>NZ_CP124218.1:0-745000 GCF_045571515.1 Pseudomonas sp. nanlin1
ATGTCCCGACTCAACCCCCGGCAGCAAGAAGCCGTGAACTACGTCGGCGGCCCACTTCTGGTGCTCGCCGGCGCAGGCTCCGGCAAGACCAGCGTGATCACGCGCAAGATCGCCCATCTGATCCAGAACTGCGGTATTCGGGCCCAGTACATCGTCGCCATGACGTTCACCAACAAGGCCGCGCGCGAGATGAAAGAGCGCGTGGGCAGCCTGTTGCGTGGCGGCGAAGGCCGCGGCCTGACGGTCTCGACTTTTCACAACCTGGGTTTGAACATCATTCGTAAAGAACATGCTCGGCTGGGCTACAAGCCGGGGTTCTCGATCTTCGACGAAACCGATGTGAAGTCACTGATGACTGACATCATGCAAAAAGAGTATTCGGGCGACGACGGCGTCGACGAAATCAAAAACATGATCGGTTCGTGGAAAAACGAACTGATCCTGCCACCGCAAGCCCTTGAAGAAGCGCGTAACCCCAAGGAGCAAACCGCTGCGGTGGTCTACGCGCACTATCAACGTACGTTACGCGCGTTCAACGCCGTCGACTTCGATGATTTGATCCTGTTGCCGGTTAAGTTGTTCCAGGCGCACGCCGACATTCTGGAAAAATGGCAAAACCGGGTGCGTTATTTGCTGGTGGACGAGTACCAAGACACCAACGCCAGCCAATACCTGCTGGTGAAATTGCTGATCGGCAGCCGTAACCAGTTCACCGTGGTGGGCGACGACGACCAGTCCATTTACGCCTGGCGGGGGGCTCGGCCAGAAAACCTGATGCTGCTCAAGGACGATTACCCCTCGCTGAAGGTGGTCATGCTGGAGCAGAACTATCGCTCCACCAGCCGCATCCTGCGTTGCGCCAACGTATTGATTTCGAACAACCCCCATGCCTTCGAGAAGCAGCTGTGGAGCGACATGGGTCATGGCGATGAGATCCGGGTGATCCGCTGCAAGAACGAGGACGCCGAAGCCGAGCGCGTGGCGGTGGAAATCCTCAGCCTGCACCTGCGCACGGATCGCCCCTACAGCGACTTCGCGATTCTTTACCGGGGTAATTACCAGGCCAAGCTGATCGAGCTGAAGTTGCAGCATCACCAGATCCCGTACCGCCTAAGCGGTGGTAACAGCTTCTTTGGCCGTCAGGAAGTCAAAGACCTGATGGCTTATTTCCGCCTGATCGTGAACCCCGACGACGACAATGCTTTTCTGCGAGTCATCAACGTGCCCCGCCGGGAGATCGGCTCCACGACCCTGGAAAAACTTGGCAACTATGCCACTGAGCGCAAAGTGTCGATGTACGCCGCGACCGATGAGATCGGCCTGGGTGAGCACCTCGATGCGCGTTTCACCGACCGCCTGGCACGCTTCAAGCGTTTCATGGACAAAGTGCGCGAGCAGTGCGCGGGCGAAGACCCGATTGCCGCACTGCGCAGCATGGTCATGGACATCGATTACGAGAACTGGATACGCACCAACAGCTCTAGCGATAAAGCCGCCGATTACCGCATGGGCAACGTGTGGTTTCTGGTGGAAGCACTGAAGAACACCCTGGAAAAAGACGAAGATGGCGGCATGACCATCGAAGAAGCCATCGGCAAACTGGTGCTGCGCGACATGCTGGAGCGCCAACAGGAAGAGGAAGACGGCGCCGAAGGCGTGCAAATGATGACCCTGCACGCCTCCAAGGGCCTGGAATTTCCCTACGTGTTTATCATGGGCATGGAAGAAGAAATCTTGCCTCACCGTTCCAGCATCGAAGCCGATACGATCGAAGAGGAAAGGCGCCTGGCCTACGTGGGCATCACCCGCGCACGCCAGACCCTGGCGTTTACGTTCGCCGCCAAACGCAAGCAATACGGGGAAATCATCGACTGCGCCCCCAGCCGCTTCCTCGACGAACTGCCGCCCGATGACCTGGCCTGGGAAGGCAACGACGACACCCCGACCGAAGTCAAAGCGGTACGCGGTAATACCGCTCTGGCGGACATTCGAGCCATGCTCAAACGCTGAACTTAAACCCGCCGCTGGCCGCCTGGCCGGGGCCATTGGTAGACCGAGGAACCGTTGTGGAAGCACTGCACAAGAAAATTCGCGACGAAGGGATTGTCCTTTCCGAGCAGGTATTGAAGGTCGATGCCTTTCTCAACCATCAGATTGACCCGCTGCTGATGCAACAGATCGGCGACGAGTTCGCGCGCCGGTTTGCCGATGCAGGCGTGACCAAGATCGTGACGATCGAAGCCTCCGGCATTGCTCCTGCCGTCATGACCGGGCTCAATCTGGGTGTACCGGTGATCTTTGCCCGCAAACACCAGTCGCTGACGCTGACGGAAAACTTGCTCACAGCGTCGGTGTATTCGTTCACCAAGCAGACCGAGAGCACTGTGGCGATCTCACCCCGCCATTTGAACGCCAGTGATCGGGTCTTGGTGATCGACGATTTTCTGGCCAATGGTAAGGCGTCCAAGGCGCTGATTTCGATCATCCAACAGGCTGGCGCCCACGTGGTAGGCCTGGGTATCGTGATCGAGAAGTCCTTCCAGGGCGGCCGCGCCGAATTGGATGCCGAGGGCTACCGGGTGGAGTCTCTGGCGCGGGTCAAATCGTTGGCTGGCGGGGTGGTGACGTTTGTCGATTGAGGTTGTGCGCAATTGGACCGTAGGAGGGGCCTCGGCCCCGATCTTTTGATCTTGCCGTATCAAATTACACCAACTGCTGCACGGTAGCCTGCAAGCCCGTGAGCAACAGCCGCTGGTAGAGCTCCTCGCGAAACCCATGGGGTTGCGCCAGCTCCATACGCTGCAGATGCCCCGGGAACGCTGAGGCGTCCGGCGCGTCTAGCGCAGCCTTGCCCAGGTCCAGCAACTCACTGAGCTTGTACTTGCTCTTAAGCCAGTTGAGGGCCCTCAGCAGGTCGCGCTCCTCAGGACTGAAGTCGCTGCCCAGGGGGTATTCCGGGAACAAGCGCGGGTGGCGCGCCCGGATGGCCTCAAGCCGCTGCGGGGTGTTGTCGGCATACCGGGGTGCCAGTTGGAAGTCCAGGGGCAGCTTGCCAGCCAGCTTGGCCTGGTCGATCAGGTTGGCTTGAAAGCGCGAGTCGCTGATGTTGACCAAGGCCTCGATCACCTGGGCGTCAGTCTTGCCGCGCAAGTCGGCAATGCCATATTCGGTGATGACCATGTCGCGCAAATGCCGGGGGATGGTGCAATGGCCGTAGTCCCACACCACATTGGAACTGACCACCCCAGCCGACTCGCGCCAACTGCGCAGGATCAGCACCGAACGCGCACCCTCGAGGGCGTGGCCCTGGACGACGAAGTTGTATTGGCCACCGACTCCACTGATCACCCGGCCGTCTTCGAGTTGGTCCGACACCGCCGCCCCCAGCAGGGTGACGCTGAATACCGTGTTGATAAACCGCGCATCGCGCCGTTGCAGGCGCTTGAGCGACTCCTGCCCATACAGTTCGTTGATAAAGCTGATGGCGGTCATGTCGAATTGGCTGCGCGACTCCGCTGGCAGCTCACGCAAGCGCTGGTAAAAGCTCTCGGGGCCGAGGAAGAAGCCACCGTGCATGACCACCCCATCGGCGCTTTCGGCGTCATCGAGGGTGCCGGCATTGGCCTGCGCCTGCCGGGCGATGTCCGGGTAAACCCGGCGCCTGACCACGCCGGCCTCAGCCAGTGCCAGCAGGCCATTGACGAACATTTCGCTGCAGCCGTACAAGCCCTCGACAAAGGGTTTCAACCCCCCTTCGCGGGTAATCAAGGCGCGCCACGGTTCGATGTCCAGGTCCTCGAGCAATGCCCGGTAACCACTGTTGTCTGCTTGGCGCGCCAACAGCGCAGCACTCAACGCGTCGCCCATCGACCCAATACCGATTTGCAGGGTGCCGCCGTCGCGCACCAGGGTACTGGCGTGCAGGCCGATAAAATGGTCCTGGCTGCCCACCGGCATATTGGGGGTGGAAAACAACGTGCTGCACTCGGGCGTGTCGATCAATAGGTCGAAGGTATCGAGCGGTACTTCGGCGCTGCCTGTCATATAAGGCAACGCGGCATGCACCTGCCCGACCACCAAAATGGTCTCACCCTGGGCCCGCCGCGCCGCCACCATCGGCAGCAGGTCGAGGGTGATGTCAGGGTTACAGCTCAGGCTCAACTGGCCAGGCTGCTCAGGGCTACTGGCGACCAGCTGGGCGATCAGGTTCAGGCCTTTGGCATTGATATCGCGGGCTGCGTGGCTGTAATTGCTGCTGACGTAATTCTGCTGCGCCGCGTGGCTGGCCATCAGGCTGCCTGGCTGCATGAAAAACTGTTCTACGCGGATATTGGCCGGCAGGGCGTCGTTGCGCAGGTCGGCGAGAAACTCGAATTCGGGGTAATCACCAAATACCCGCTCAACGAACGGCTCCAGAAAACGCCGCTGCAACCCTTCGCCTAACGCCGGACGGCCCAGAGCAAGCGCGGTATAAAGCGTCAACTGGCGTTCGGGCAAGGCCTTGATCCGCGTATACAGCGCATTGACGAAGCGATTCGGCTTGCCCAACCCCAGCGGCATGCCCAGGTGGATATGCGTGGGTAAGCGGGCCAGCACGTCATCGACGGCGTGATCGATGGAGCAAGTCTGCGGCATACGGGGCTCCCGGTGCATTGACCCGGCGGGGTCAAAAATTGGCAGGGGTGGCGGCGCTGATCAGTCGGGCGGGCGTATCGAACGGGTTGCGAAAGCGGTGTGGCTTGCTGCTCTCGAAATAATAGCTGTCGCCGGCTTCCAGAATGAAAGTTTCCAGGCCCACCACCAGTTCCAGACGGCCTTCGACCAGAATGCCGGTCTCTTCGCCTTCATGGGTGAGCATCTCGACCCCAGTGTCGGCGCCGGGCGGATAAACTTCGTTGAGAAAAGCAATGGCGCGGCTGGGGTGCGCTTTGCCGACCAGTTTCATGGTGACCGCGCCATCGGAGATGTCGATCAGTTCGCTGGCTTTGTAAACAATTTGCGTCGGATTTTCGGCTTGTAGCTCTTCGGAAAAGAACTCCACCATCGACATGGGGATACCGCTGAGTACCTTGCGCAGTGAGCTGATCGAGGGGCTAACGCTGTTTTTTTCGATCATCGAAATGGTGCTGTTGGTGACACCGGCGCGCTTGGCGAGCTCACGCTGGGACAGCCCTTTGAGTTTGCGAATGGCCTGCAGTCGTTCACCGACGTCCAATGCGTGAGCCCTCCTAAATTCAGTCAGTTGAATATAGGCCTTATCATGGCAACAGCGTTCAGTATTTACAACACTTGGGGGCACGCCGCAGGCTAAGGCTGGCCGCTGTAAACCAGCGGCACCCGGCGCAGATTGCAGAACAGCTCGTAGGGAATGGTCTCGGCCTGCATCGCCACATCGCTGGCCAGCACCTGGCGGCCCCACAATTCTACGCGGCTGCCCAGGCCGGCCTGGGGCAGATGGCTGAGGTCGACACAGAGCATGTCCATGGATACCCGGCCCAGCAGTTGGCTACGTTGGCCGTCGATCATGACCGGGGTGCCCGTGGGCGCATGGCGCGGGTAGCCATCGGCGTACCCCATGGCCACTACCCCGACCCGGCTCGGCTGCCCGGTGACGAAACGAGCGCCGTAGCCGACCGGCTCGCCAGCGGGCAACTCGCGCACGCTGATGACCTTGGACTCCAGGGTCATCACCGGCTGCAGGCGCGCCGCGTGGGCCTGGGTTTCTTCAAAAGGGCTGGCGCCATACAGCATGATGCCCGGGCGCACCCAGTCGCTGGGTACCTGGGGCCATGCCAGTACCGCGGGCGAGTTGCGCAGGCTGACTTCGGCGCGCAGGCCCTGGCGGGCCGTTTCGAACACCGCGAGCTGCTCTGTGGTGCGCGAACAACCCGGTTCATCGGCCCGGGCGAAATGGCTCATCAAGACGATTTTCGCGACCTTGCCGCTGGCCAACAGGCGCTGATAGGCACCTGGGTAATCACTGGGGTGCAGACCGACCCGGTGCATGCCGGTGTCCAGCTTGAGCCAGACGTTCAGCGGTTTGGCCAACTGAGCCTGCTCGATGGCTTGCAACTGCCAAAGGCCATGCACCACACACCATAGGTCATGCTCAACGATCAGCGGCAGTTCGCTGGCCTCGAAAAAGCCTTCGAGTAGCAGGATGGGTGCACTGATACCTGCGGCGCGCAGCTCCAGGGCTTCTTCGATACAGGCTACGGCAAACCCATCGGCCTCGGCGTGCAACGCCTGGGCACATCGCACGGCGCCATGGCCGTAGGCATCGGCCTTGAGCACGGCAAGCGCCTTGGCGCCAGAGAGCTCGCGAGCCAGTTGGTAATTGTCGCGAAGGGCTTGCAGGTCAACGAGGGCACGGGCTGGACGCATGACGACGGGCTTCTTGGCTAGGCGGTGGGCATGAAAGACCCGGCGCCTGACTCATCAGCGCGACCGGGCGCAGTAGCATTTAAGGCAGTGCGGCGATCACCGACAGTTCAACGAGGATTTGCGGCTCGCACAGCTTGGACTCAACCGTGGCGCGGGCCGGAGCGACGCCTTTGGGCAGCCACTGGTCCCACACGCTGTTCATGCCCGCGAAATGGGCATCGATGTCTTTGAGGTAGATGGTCACCGACAGCAGCCGGGTTTTGTCGGTCCCGGCCAGGTCCAGCAGGCGCTCGATATTGGCCAGTACCTCGCGGGTTTGCTGCTCTATACCTGCCGACATGTCGTCACCGACCTGCCCTGCCAGGTACAAGGTGCCGTTGTGGGTCACGATCTGGCTCATGCGCTCATTGGTGAGCTGGCGCTGGATGGACATTGTGAGCAACCTCCTGGTTGTAGCCGTAGCGAGAAATATCGAGGCCGGCGGCACTGATCTGCGGCTGTTTGCGCGCGATCAAGTCTGCCAGCAGACGGCCCGAGCCACAGGCCATGGTCCAGCCCAATGTGCCGTGACCGGTGTTTAGGAACAGATTGCGGTACGGCGTAGCGCCTACAATCGGCGTGCCATCAGGAGTGGTCGGCCGCAGCCCGGTCCAGAAACTGGCCTGGCTGAGGTCGCCGCCACGAGGATAGAGGTCGTTGACGATCAGCTCCAGCGTTTCTCGCCGACGGGGGTTCAACGACAGGTCGAACCCGGCGATTTCCGCCATGCCACCGACCCGAATGCGATTGTCGAAACGAGTGATCGCCACCTTGTAGGTTTCATCGAGAATGGTCGAGGTGGGCGCCATCGCCGGGTCCGTGATGGGTATCGTCAGGGAATACCCTTTGAGCGGGTAAACCGGGGCGCGAATGCCCAACGGCTTTAACAGCGCGGGCGAATAACTGCCCAACGCCAAAACATAGCGGTCGGCGGTTTCCAGCTGGCCGTTGATCCACACACCGTCGATCTGGTCGCCACTGAACGCCAGGCGTTCGATGGATTCGCCAAAGCGGAACTGCACACCCAACTGGGTGGCCATTTCAGCCAGGCGCGAAGTGAACATCTGGCAGTCGCCGGTCTGGTCGTTGGGCAAGCGCAGCGCCCCCGCCAGCAGGCCATTGACGCTGGCCAGGGCCGGTTCGACCCGCGCGATACCGGCGCGGTCGAGCAGTTCGTAGGGCACCCCGGATTGCTCCAGTACAGCGATGTCCTTGGCGGCGTTGTCCAGTTGCGCCTGGGTCCGGAACAACTGGGTGGTACCCAGCCGGCGGCCTTCATAGGCAATGCCGGTTTCCAGGCGCAACTCGTCGAGGCAATCGCGGCTGTACTCTGACAGCCGGACCATGCGCTCCTTATTTACCGCATAACGGCTAGCGGTGCAGTTACGCAGCATCTGCGCCATCCACAGGTATTGGTCGACGTTGCCGGTGGCCTTGAGCGCCAGCGGCGCGTGGCGTTGCAGCAGCCATTTGAGTGCTTTGAGCGGTACACCCGGGGCAGCCCAGGGCGAGGCGTAGCCCGGCGAGACCTGGCCGGCATTGGCGAAGCTGGTTTCCAGGGCAACCGCCGGCTGGCGGTCGACCACCACCACTTCAAAACCTTGCCGCGCCAGGTAGTAGGCACTGGTGGTCCCTATCACACCACTGCCAAGCACCATTACTCGCATGACCATCCCCCAACGCGGATAACCGCTGACATAATTTGTTTAAAGCGAAGATGCGCCTAGTATAAAAATCATTGGCCAGTGCTTTTCACTATATACACCGCTATATTCGCGGGGAATTCTTGGCAATAAACGCTTTTACGGAGGGGCATCGCCCATGCGCACCCAGCACCAAAGCAAACGCGAGCTCGATAAAATCGACCGCAATATCTTGCGTATATTGCAGGCCGACGGTCGCATCTCCTTTACCGAGCTGGGCGAAAAGGTCGGGTTGTCCACCACCCCCTGCACCGAGCGGGTCCGCCGCCTGGAGCGCGAAGGCATCATCATGGGCTACAACGCCCGCCTCAACCCCCAGCATTTGCGCGCCAGTTTGTTGGTGTTCGTGGAGATCAGCCTGGACTACAAGTCGGGTGACACTTTCGAAGAGTTTCGCCGCGCCGTACTCAAACTGCCCCATGTGCTGGAGTGCCACCTGGTGTCGGGCGACTTCGATTACCTGGTTAAAGCGCGGATTTCAGAGATGGCGTCGTACCGCAAACTATTGGGCGACATCCTGCTGAAGTTGCCCCACGTGCGGGAATCGAAAAGTTACATCGTGATGGAAGAAGTGAAAGAGAGTTTGAGCCTGCCCATCGCCGATTAAACCAGCACCTGGCGGGTGCTGGCGATCAATTGATGGATCTGCCGCTCCACGGCGGCATCCACCGGCACCTCGGGGCCGCGGCCATTGGGGCACGGCAGGCGCGGCGTGGTGCCGAACAAGCGGCAAATCAGCGGGCGCTCGTCATACACGGTGCACCCCTGCGGCCCCAGGTGCACGCAATTGAGCTCGGCCAGGGCGGCCTCTTGCTCGGCGGCGGTCTTGCGCGGCAGGCGCGCCATTTCTTCGGACGACGTCGTCACTGGGCCGCAGCAGTCGTGGCAACCGGGAACGCAGTCGAACGAAGGGATCTGCTCGCGCAGGAAGCGGATCTTGTGGCGGTTGCAGCTCATGGTCAGGTGTCCCGAGGGTCAGTGGGTGCATTTTGCCTGCCGGTTGCCCCGACAGGAAGGTCCGGCTTATCCTCGGCCACCCTCAAGCCCAGAGAATCGGCCCATGCCCGTTGGCGTCAACAGCTCGCACACTGCCTCTTATTATGCGGCCAGCAGCGCCCCGCAGGCGACCCACCCGACTTTGCAGGGCGCCCACAGTGCAGACGTCTGCGTGGTGGGTGGCGGTTTTTCCGGCCTCAATACGGCTATCGAACTGGCCGAACGCGGGCTGCGGGTTGTCTTGCTGGAAGCGCACAAACTGGGCTGGGGCGCCAGCGGGCGCAATGGCGGCCAACTGATCCGTGGGGTGGGCCATGGGTTGGAGCAATTCAAAAAAGTCATCGGCGACGACGGCGTGCGCGAGATGCAGTTGATGGGGCTGGAGGCCGTAGAGATCGTCCGCCGCCGGATCGCGCAATACGCTATCTCGTGCGATCTGACCTGGGGCTACTGCGATCTGGCGAACAAAGCGAGCCAGGTCGAAGGCTTCGCTGAAGAGCTCGAACACTTGCAGGGCCTCGGCTATTCCCATGAGCTGCGCCTGGTGGCGGCGGCCGATATGCACAGTGTGGTCGGTTCGGATCGCTACGCCGGAGGCCTGGTCGACATGGGCTCGGGGCATCTGCACCCGCTCAATTTGGTGCTGGGTGAGGCGCGCGCCGCGCAGTCGTTGGGCGTCGAGCTGTTCGAACACAGCCCAGTGACGCGCATTGACTATGGCCCACGGGTGACCGTGCACACCGCGCAGGGCTCGGTGAGCGCTGGGCATCTGGTACTGGCCTGCAACGCTTACATCAACGGCCTGAACCCGGAACTGAGCGGCAAGGTGCTGCCGGCCGGCAGTTACATCATCGCCACCGAGCCCCTTAGTGAAAGCCAGGCCCGTGGCCTGCTCCCGCAGAATATGGCCGTGTGCGACCAGCGGGTAGCCGTGGACTACTACCGTCTTTCCGCTGATCGACGCTTGCTGTTCGGTGGCGCCTGCCACTATTCGGGCCGCGACCCGAAAGATATCGCCGCCTACATGCGGCCAAAAATGTTGGCGGTATTCCCCCAATTGGCCGAGGTAAAAATCGACTACCAATGGGGCGGCATGATCGGCATCGGCGCTAATCGTTTGCCACAAATTGGCCGCCTCAAGCAGCAACCGAATGTGTTTCACGCCCAGGCCTACGCTGGGCATGGGCTGAACGCCACTCACCTGGCCGGCAAACTGCTTGCCGAGGCCATCAGCGGCCAAGCCAGCCGGGGTTTCGAGCTGTTCGACGCGGTACCGCACATGACCTTCCCCGGCGGCCAACATTTACGCTCGCCCCTACTGGCATTGGGCATGCTTTGGCATCGGCTCAAGTCCCTGGCCTGAGGCTCACTTCCAGAATGGCTTGGCCGCCTCGCGCCGCGCATCCTGCGGGGTTAGCCCGATATCGAGCAACTGCTCGTCACTGAGCTGCAGCAGCGCTCTGCGAGTGTGTTGGCGCAGCCACACGGCGCGCCAAAGGCTGAGGCCGCCAGCCTTCAGCCCTGGCTGGCTAAACGGGGGGCGCACATCACTGAAAGCATTCATTGTCCATTCCTCTGGGTGGGCTGTGGATAAATGATGCCTTCACACCGTAAAACGTTACAGATTCAAAAACATGCTATGTTTTCCATACAGACGTGCCTGAATAGCTTCTGAATGGCGCTTTTATGATCCATCTGTACTGGTAAAACCCTGGGGCATGCCATGACGCTGTATATGAACCTGGCCGAATTGCTCGGCTCGCGAATCGAACAAGGCTTTTACCGCCCCGGCGACCGCTTGCCCTCGGTGCGGGCCTTGAGCGTGGAACACGGGGTCAGCTTGAGCACCGTGCAACAAGCCTACCGCTTGCTGGAGGACAACGGCCTGGCTGCGCCCCGGCCCAAGTCTGGCTACTTCGTGCCGGCCGCGCGACAGCTTCCGGCCCTGCCCGCGATCGGCCGGCCAGCCCAGCGCCCGGTGGACATTTCACAGTGGGACCAGGTCATCGAGCTGATGCGTAGCACCCCCGACCCCAACGTGGTGCAACTGGGCCGCGGCATGCCTGACGTGGCCAGCCCCACCCTGAAGCCGCTGATGCGCGAACTGAGCCGGCTCAGCCGCCACCAGGGCATGCCGGGGCTGTATTACGACACCGTCTCCGGGACCGAGGCTCTGCGTGAGCAGGTCGCTCGTTTGCTGCTCGATTCTGGGTGCCACGTGAGCCCCAACGACCTCGTCATTACCACCGGCTGCCATGAAGCGCTGTCGTCGAGCATCCGCGCTATTTGTGAGCCGGGGGACATCGTGGCGGTCGACTCTCCTAGCTTTTTCGGGGCCATGCAAACGCTCAAGGGCCTGGGCATGAAGGCGCTGGAGATCCCCACCGACCCGATCACCGGCATCAGCCTGGAAGCACTGGAACTGGCCTTGGAACAGTGGCCCATCAAAGCCATCCAGCTCACCCCCAATTGCAACAACCCGTTGGGCTATATCATGCCTGAAGCGCGCAAACGCGCCTTACTGACCCTAGCCCAGCGCTTTGACGTCGCCATTATTGAAGATGACGTGTACGGCGACCTGGCTTTCCATTACCCGCGCCCGCGTACCATCAAGTCGTTTGACGAGGACGGGCGGGTGTTGCTGTGCAGTTCGTTCTCGAAAACCCTGGCCCCAGGTTTGCGGGTAGGCTGGGTCGCGCCCGGGCGCTACCTGGAGCGCGTGCTGCACATGAAATACATTTCGACCGGCAGCACCGCCACTCAGCCCCAACTGGCAATCGCCAGCTTTCTCAAAGAAGGCCACTTCGAACCGCACCTGCGGCGCATGCGCGGCCAATACCAACGTGCCCGCGACCTGATGATCGACTGGGTGACCCGTTATTTTCCCGCAGGTACCCGCTGCAGCCGGCCACAGGGCGGCTTTATGCTTTGGGTAGAGCTGCCGGATGGCTTCGATACCTTGCGGCTGAACCGGCGGCTGCTGGAGCAAAACGTGCAGATCGCCGTGGGCAGTATCTTTTCAGCCTCCGGAAAATACCGTAATTGCCTGCGGATGAACTTCGCGTCGATGCCTACACCGCAGGTCGAAGCGGCGGTCAAATCTGTGGGCCTGGCCGCCAGCGAACTGTTGCAGGAACAGAGCGCGTAACTTTTAGCCCGCAGAAAGGTCGAAAGGCCAACTTTTCGCTGCCAGAGGCAGGTCATTTGCGACTTAACAGGTTCCTTGCCCTGTGCCTGCTGGGCAGCTTACTGCTGGGCGGCTGCGCCTCGGTCAACGCCCCGCGCACGGCTAGCCAGGCGCTGCCCGCAGCGAACTCCTCGTTCGGCCGCTCGATCGCCGCCCAGGCCGCCAGCCAGGAAGGCCGCTCGGGCTTTCGCCTGCTGCCCAATAGCAGCGAGGCGTTCCGGGCTCGGGCCGAGCTGATACGCAACGCCAAGACCAGCCTCGACCTGCAGTACTACATCGTCCACGATGGCCTGAGCACCCGCGCTTTGATCAACGAATTGCTGGCCGCTGGCGACCGTGGCGTCAGGGTGCGCATTTTGCTGGATGACACCACCAGCGATGGCCTGGACGACTCTATCGCCACCCTGGCGGCGCACCCGAGTATTCAGATCCGCCTCTTCAACCCCCTGCACCTAGGTCGCGCCACCGGCACCACCCGCGCGCTGGGCCGGCTGCTCAACCTGTCGCAGCAGCACCGGCGCATGCACAACAAACTGTGGTTGGCGGATGACAGCGCCGCCATCGTCGGAGGGCGCAACCTGGGTGACGAATATTTCGACGCCGAGCCCAACCTCAATTTCACCGATATCGACATGCTCAGTGTTGGCCCTATCGCCAAGGAGCTGGGCTACAGCTTCGACCAGTATTGGAACAGCGCCCTGAGCCGCCCTATCAACGAGTTCAGCCGCCCGGCCTCTGCCCGCACCCTGCGCAAGACCCGCGAGAAGCTGACCGCCTCACTGGCCGAGGCCCAGCGGCAGCATCAAACCCTCTACAACCGTTTGATGAGCTACCAAACCCAGCCTCACATGGATATTTGGCGTAACGAACTGATCTGGGCATGGGGCCAGGCCTTGTGGGACGCCCCTACCAAGGTACTCTCCCGTGGCGAGCCCGACCCTCACCTGCTGCTCACGACCCAGCTAGCCCCTGAACTGCAACGTGTTCAGCAAGAGCTGATGCTGATCTCAGCCTATTTCGTACCCGGCCAGGCAGGCTTGCAGTACCTGACCGGGCGCGCCGATGCCGGCGTGGCGGTGAGCTTGCTGACCAATTCGCTGGAAGCCACCGACGTGCCAGCCGTGCACGGCGGCTATGCGCCCTACCGCGTGGAGCTATTGGAGCATGGGGTGAAGCTCTACGAGCTGCGCCGCCAGCCCGGCGATGACGGCAGTGCTTCTTACCGCTTCAGCGGAGGCTCGGACTCGAGCCTGCATAGCAAAGCGATGATCTTCGACCAGCACAAAGTATTCATCGGCTCGTTTAACTTCGACCCCCGTTCGGTTCTGTGGAATACCGAAGTGGGGGTACTGGTGGACAGCCCCGAGCTGGCAGGCCATGTGCGCGACCTGGCCCTGCAGGGCATGTCGCCAGCGCTGAGCTATGAGGCCAAGCTCGAACAGGGCAAAGTGGTCTGGGTGACTGAAGACAACCAGCACCTGCACACCCTGACCCACGAGCCTGGCGATTGGTGGCGGCGGATTAACGCCTGGGTCAGTGAGAAGATCGGCCTGGAGCGAATGCTCTAGGTTCTGTAGGTAAAGTGCCTGCGCATCGATCATGCTGCGTTAAAAACAGGCTCGGGCGCGAGTCCGATCGGAATGCTCATTGACAACCAGTCAAGTCGAATGCGACTCCAACCGTTCCTCGCCTGTTTTTGCCTTGCCTGATCGCCGCTCGGCGACTTTACGTACCGAGCCTAGGGCAACGCCCCAGGCTTGCGTGCCAACCACACCAGCACCAGCGCCCCGGCCGCCATCAACCATAGCAATGCATGCCCATTGACCCACTGGCTACCTGCACCTGCGGCCAGTGGCCCGATCAGGCAACCGATGCCCCACAGTTGCGCCACATGGGCATTGGCCCTGACCAGTGCATCGTCACGGTAGCGCTCACCAATGAGCACCAGTGACAGCGTGAACAACCCGCCGGCACTGGCCCCGAACAAGACCCACAGCGGCCAGATCAATGGCGTTTGCAACAGCAGTGGAATGGCCAGGCTCGACACCAGTAAAGTCACCGCGCAGCCAATGAACAGCCCTCGTCGCGATAGCCGATCGGCCAGCATGCCAATCGGCAACTGCAACACAGCGTCCCCGACCACCACCGCGCTGACCATATACAGCGCCACCTCAGCACTGAAGCCTTGCTGCAGGCAATACACCGGCAACAGCGTAAGGATCAGCGCTTCGAACGCAGCAAACAGCGAAATGGCCCACGCGATTACCGGCATCCGCGCGCAGAAGCGGGCCAAATCACCAAAACTGACGTGGCCTGCAGCGGCACTCGGCGCGCCCCCACGGCCAAACAGCAAAAAGGGCGAGAGGGCCATTAAGGCCACGCCTAACCAGAAACCTTCGTCACCCTCGGTGCCTAGCAGCCCCAGTAACAATGGCCCCGCCAACTGACTTAGAGCGTAGCCAGTGCCATAAAGCGCCACCAGCCGGCCGCGCCACTGCTCCACCACCACTTGGTTGATCCAGCTTTCGCCAAGGATAAAGACAATGGTCAAGACCACACCCAGCAAGAGTCGCAGGCCGAGCCAGATCGGGTAGTAGGGCAATAGCGCCAGCAGGCCTACCGAACAGGCACCCAGCCACAGGCAGCGGCGCATCAATACGGCCGTGCCCCAGTGAGAGGCCAACCGGCTGGCGATGCTGGCACCGGCCAGCACTCCAATGGCCGGCATGCCTGCCATGACCCCGATAGCGAAAGCACCGTAGCCCCAGCCTTCCAGGCGCAGCGACACCAGTGGCATGCTGACGCCCAAGGCCAGGCCAACGCTCAAAATGGCCGCCAGTACGGCGAAGTATGTCCCCCAACGCATTCCACGCTCCTGTGGATAACCCTGCCAGATACAAAACAGCCGGGCCCTTGATCAGGGCCCGGCTGTGTACACGTCGCGCGGCTGGCGCGCTAATGCCTAGAGTTTGATCCAGGTCGACTTAAGTTCGGTGTACTTGTCGAACGCATGCAGCGACTTGTCACGGCCATTGCCGGACTGCTTGAAGCCACCAAACGGCGCAGTCATGTCGCCACCGTCGTATTGGTTGACCCAAACGCTACCAGCGCGCAGGGCTTTGGCGGTGAGGTGCGCCTTGGAGATGTTCGCGGTCCACACCGCCGCAGCCAGCCCGTACTGAGTGTCGTTGGCGATCTGGATGGCTTCTTCGGCGCTGTCGAAGGTGAGTACCGACAGCACGGGGCCGAAGATCTCTTCCTGGGCGATTTTCATCGCGTTGCTTACCCCGTCGAAGATGGTCGGCTCGACATAAGTACCACCGCTTTCTTCAAGGATGCGCTTACCGCCTGCGACCAGCTTGGCGCCACCGGCATGGCCCGCCTCGATGTAGGACAAAACGGTATTCATTTGCTGAGTATCGACCAACGCGCCTACGGTCGTCGCGGGGTCCAGTGGGTTACCGGGTTTCCAGCCCTTGAGCGCTTCGACTACCATCGGCAGGAAAGTGTCTTTGATCGAACGCTCGACCAACAGCCGCGAACCCGCGGTGCACACTTCGCCTTGGTTGAACGCAATGGCACTGGCCGCCGAGGCGGCAGCAGCAGCGAGGTCGGGCGCGTCGGCGAAGACGATATTAGGGCTTTTGCCGCCCGCCTCCAGCCATACACGCTTCATGTTGGACTCGCCGGCATAGATCATCAATTGCTTGGCGATCTTGGTAGAGCCGGTGAACACTACAGTGTCGACGTCCATGTGCAAGGCCAGGGCCTTGCCCACGGTGTGACCGTAACCGGGCAACACGTTCAGCACACCTTTGGGAATACCCGCGTCCACCGCGAGCTGTGCAATACGGATGGCGGTCAGGGGTGATTTTTCCGACGGCTTGAGCACCACGGAGTTACCTGTGGCCAATGCCGGGCCGAGCTTCCAGCTGGCCATCATCAATGGGAAGTTCCAAGGCACGATGGCCGCCACCACACCGACCGGCTCGCGTGTCACCAAACCCAGTTGGTCATGGGGTGTGGGCGCAACTTCGTCGTAGATCTTGTCGATTGCCTCGGCGCTCCAGCTCAGAGCGTTGGCGGCCCCTGGTACGTCGATACCCAGGGAGTCAGCGATGGGCTTGCCCATGTCCAGGGTTTCCAGCAGTGCCAGCTCTTCGGCGTGCTCTTTGAGCAGGCCGGCGAAGCGCAGCATGGTCGCCTTACGCTTGGCTGGAGCCAGGCGCGACCACACACCAGAGTCGAACACCTGCCGGGCATTCTCAACGGCACGCTGGGCGTCGGCCTCAGCGCAACTGGCTACCTGACCCAGCACACGGCCATCCACCGGGCTCAGGCATTCGAATGTCTCGCCGGAGGCGGCAGCCGTGTACTCTCCGTTGATGAACGCGCGGCCTTCGATCTGCAATTGCCGAGCGCGTTGCACCCAGTCAGCGAGGGTCAGGGTAGTCATGCGATGCCTCCTGTTATAGGTTCGTAGCTTGCCCTGGGGGTGCGCGGGCGCATCCCCGTCGGGTATCCGACCACCCTAAACGAACTCCACCCGGATTTTCAATATATTTGACAGACGCTGGCCTCAAGCCGGTATCTGTGTGTTTTATCAAACAATCGAGGGCCTTCCCATGAGCATCACCTCTATCGTCGACTTCGCACAGAACACGATCGCCCCTGAGCACTACCGCCCCGGGGCAGAAAAAATTATCAAAGGCGACCCCGAACAAACGCTGTACAACCACTACTCCAGCCCCTGCGGGCAGATGAACGCGGGGGTGTGGGAAGGGGCCGTGGGCGTGTGGAAGGTGAACTACACCGAGCATGAGTATTGCGAAATCGTGCAAGGGGTTTCGGTGCTCAGAGACCAACACGGCGAGGCTAAAACCCTACGCACCGGCGACCGCTTCGTGATACCGGCAGGCTTTCAAGGAACCTGGGAAGTGCTGGAAGCCTGTCGCAAAGTGTATGTGGTATTCGAGGCCAGCCGATAAATATCAACCGCAGGCCGGGCCGTCATTGGGCAGAGGATTGGGCGGGTCCATCCGGACACCTCACCCACCCATGGAGTCCCATCGTGAATAACGAAGAAGTGCTCGACAGCATCAAGCATCTGATTGGCACCCGCTATGTACCCAGCGTCAAAGCCTACCTGAGCGAATTGACTGGGTGCCCCAAAGTGATCGGCCCCTACGATGCGTACACCCTCGAACGCGAGGACGACCGCCTGAATATCATCGGCGACGATGCCGGCCTCATCCAATCGTTCTGGGTGGGCTAGCTGCCGGAGCCGTCGTCAACTCCCACTATTCAAGGAATGAATATGAAAATTTCATCGCAAGAAGAAGCTCGAGAGCTCGCTGAGGCGCTAATCGGCCAGACCTTCAGCAAAGCAGTGCGTGAAGACCTGGCCAGCCGAACCGGCTGGGTCGTCAGGGCAAAACTTGAAGGTATGATCAGTACGATGGATTACGTAGAGCAACGGATCAACCTGGAACTGGATGACAACTCGACCATTAATTCAGTCACCCTCGGCTGAACCGCCGCCTGTCTAGTCCTGAAATAGGTTTACACCTGTTTCACGCTCAAAACGCCCGATGCACCGCATCGGGCGTTTTGTATTTCAGGGATAAGTGTGGCCGCTCCCTATTGTAGATCTGCACCGATTCATCCACCATTTTCACTGCATCTGCCAAGTCTTTAGGCCGATTGAGTAGAAACTCAGTCTTCAATATCCCGTTTACCCGCTCGGCCATAGCGTTCTGGTAGCAGTCATAGCCATCAGTCATCGAGCACCGGATTCCATACCTGGTATGCAGCCGCTGATAGAGGTCGGAACAGTACTGGGCGCCGCGATCTGAATGATGAATCAGTATCTGATCGGTTTTTCGCTCTCTTACCGCTTTTTCCAGTGCCTTTATCACCGACTGGGTATGCAGGCTTTCATGCACGTGATGGCCAACAATCTTGCGTGAGTACGCATCTGTCACAAGGCTCACGTAGGCCACGCTTTCCTGCGTAGGCAGGTAGGTTATGTCTGCAACCCAGACCTGTTCGGGCCCACTAGCCACAACTTGTTCCGGACCTGCTTTGAGCAGGTTGGAATGCCGGCGAAAGCGATGATGGCTATGAGTGGTCTTGTGATAAGCCCGTTTGCGCGGAACCAGCTCGCGCGCATCACGAAGGATGGTAAACAGACGGTCTCTACCCACGCACAACGACGCAGGAGCTTCGACGCTCATCAAGTAGTGCAGCTTGCGCGTTCCCAGCCTAGGCTGGCGACGCCGCTTTTCCAGGACGAAGTCCATCACCTCTTGGTCTTGGCGGACTCTCGCGTCAAAAGCGCGATTGCGCTTGTAATACGCTTGGCGCGAAATACCCATGAAGAGGCAAGCCCTGCTAATACTCAGGTCTTGGATTTGCCCTTGTGAGAGGACTTGCCGGGTCGCTTTTTTACGACGGAAACACCGTAGTCATTTTTCAAGACGTTCACGACAGCTTCAAAGAACTGGGCCTTCTGATTGCTCAGTGCCAGTTGCTCTTCAAGCTCTTTAATCCGCTGCTCGGGTGACGGCGGGAGGGTTGGCTCGGTCATGGACCTGATCCTCGGCTCTCGAATTGATGCGCCTTGGCTCCAATCCTGTCGACCGTGCTTTCGTAACCAGACCAGCACCGTCGACCGGCCTTGGATGCCATAGCGTCGCTGGGCTTCTTTATAACTCAACTCGCCTTTTTCAACCTGGTCTACGACCGATAATTTAAAGGCTAGCGTGTAATCGCGTTGGCTGCGCCTTTTACCCGAATCCATTAAGTCCTCCTGAGGAAAGGTCAGAAGGTGTAAACCTTATTCAGGACGGGACACAGCCATAAAAAAAGGCCCGCCTCTCACGAGACGGGCCTTTTTTCGGGTCGCCAAAATCAATTACTTGATTTTGCCTTCCTTGTAGATCACGTGCTTGCGAACAACCGGATCAAATTTCTTGATCTCGATTTTGTCCGGGGTAGTACGCTTGTTCTTGTCGGTAGTGTAGAAGTGACCAGTACCGGCGCTTGAGATCAAACGAATCAATTCACGCATGATGAGCTCCCTTAAACCTTGCCGCCATCGCGACGGATTTCGGCCAGCACGACATCAATGCCGCGCTTGTCGATGATACGCATGCCTTTAGCAGATACGCGCAGACGGACAAAACGCTTCTCGGACTCGACCCAGAAGCGGTGATGCTGCAGGTTCGGCAGGAAACGACGACGGGTTTTGTTGTTTGCGTGGGAAATGTTATTCCCAGTCACCGGACCCTTACCGGTAACTTGACAGACTCTCGACATGCCTCAGCCCTCTAAAACCACATGCCCAACCCGGCATGGGTTGGCCGCTTATCTCTCAGTCATTTGGCGCAGTGCGCCGCGTTTCTTCAGGGTCTTACCGGCTTCACACCAGAGGTGAAGTGACCGGGCCCTAGAAAAGAGCGCTGCTTTATACCAGAAACACCCCAAGGCGACAACACTTGGTGCTGGATAATTCCTCACGGCGGCCTGCCTGGGGCCCGCAGGGCAAGCGCATACAGGGCCAAGCCCATACTGGCCATTCGTCGAACAAATGTTAAAAATTGAATGGTCAATTCTGCAATAGGTCTCTAGGGTTAGACCTTTCCAGACTGCACAGGCAGATGGCCCACGCTCAAAGCCAAGGAATTGACCCATGCGCCTCGCGACTTTGCCACTCTTGTTAGCCCCGCTTTTCTGCCCGCTGCTGGCCCAGGCGGCGGCTTTGACCGTCTGTACCGAGGCCAGCCCCGAAGGCTTCGACGTGGTGCAATATAACTCGCTGACCACCACCAACGCGTCAGCCGACGTGCTGATGAACCGGCTGGTGGAGTTCGATGCCAAGCAAGGCAAGGTGGTCCCTAGCCTTGCGCAGCGCTGGGACGTATCGGCCGATGGCCTGACCTACAAGTTCAAACTACGCCCTGGGGTTAAATTTCACACCACTGAATACTTCACCCCAAGCCGCGAACTGACGGCCGCCGATGCGGTGTTCAGCTTCCAGCGTATGCTCGACCCGAGCAACCCGTGGAACAAAGTGGCGCAAAGCGGCTTTCCCCACGCCCAGTCCATGCAGCTGCCTAGCCTGATCAAAAAAGTCGAGGCCAGCGACCCGCTGACCGTGACCTTCACCCTGGACCATCCCGACTCCACGTTCCTCGCCACCCTGAGCATGGGCTTCGCGTCCATTTACTCGGCCGAGTACGCTGAGCAGCTGCTCAAGGCCGGCACTCCGGAAAAACTCAATAGCCAGCCCATCGGCAGCGGCCCGTTCATCTTCACCCGGTTTCAAAAAGATGCCGTGGTCCGCTACAAAGCCAACCCGGACTATTTCGCTGGCAAGCCGGCGGTCGACCCGCTGATTTTCGCCATTACCCCGGACGCCAACGTACGCCTGCAGAAGTTGCGCCGCAATGAGTGCCAGATCACCTTGTCGCCCAAGCCGCTGGATATCGCGGCCGCCAGCCAGGACAAAGACCTGCAGGTTGTCAAAACCGCTGCCTTCATGACCGCATTTATTGGCATCAACAGCCAGCACCCGCCTCTGGACAAACCGCAAGTGCGCCAAGCCATCAATCTGGCCTTCGACAAGCCCAACTACCTCAAGGCCGTGTTCGAGGGCACCGCAGAAGCGGCCAACGGGCCCTACCCACCGAACACTTGGAGCTATGCGAAAGATTTGCCCGGCTACGCCCACGACCCCGCCAAGGCCCGTGAGCTGCTGGCCAAGGCAGGCCTTAAAAACGGCTTTAGCACCACGATCTGGACTCGCCCTTCCGGTAGCCTGCTGAACCCTAACCCAAACCTGGGCGCACAGATGCTACAGGCTGACCTGGCCGAAGTGGGTATCAAAGCGCAGATACGCGTTATCGAATGGGGCGAACTGATTCGTCGCGCCAAAGCCGGCGAGCACGACTTGCTGTTCATGGGCTGGGCGGGCGACAACGGTGACCCGGACAACTTCCTCACGCCGCAGTTTTCCTGCGCAGCGGTGAAGTCCGGCACCAACTTCGCGCGCTACTGCGACCAAGGCCTGGACCAGTTGATCAGCAAGGGCAAGGCCACCAGCGATCAAGCCGAACGCAGTAAGTTGTATGTGCAGGCGCAGAAGCAGATCCAGGAACAAGCCCTGTGGCTGCCCCTGGCTCACCCCACCGCTGCCGTGCTGATCCGTAAGGGCGTGCAAGGCTATGCCGTGAGCCCCTTCGGTCGGCAAGACTTCGCCAAAGTCACCGCGCCTTAGCTAGACACCCCACTGGCGCCCCAGCCTGAGGGCGCCTCACAACCAGCCGTACTCGACCATGGACAACGGCTCCCCCTCGCCAACAATAATGTGGTCGAGCACACGCACATCGATCAGGGTCAAGGCCTCCTTTAGCCGCCGGGTCAGTACCCGGTCAGCCTGGCTGGGCTCGGCCACGCCAGAGGGGTGGTTATGGCACAGAATCACCGCGGCTGCGTTATTGGCCAGGGCCCGCTTGACCACCTCGCGCGGATACACACTGGCGCTGTCGATCGAGCCATGAAACAGGGCTTCGAAAATCACCACCCGGTGCTTGGCGTCCAGAAACAGGCAACCAAACACTTCATGCTGCTCGTGCCGAAGCAATGCTTTGAGGTAATCGCGGACCAGTTGCGGCGTGTCCAGCACTGAATCGCGGGACAGGCGCTCGGCCAAATGCCGCCGAGCCATTTCCAGCACAGCCTGCAATTGCGCGAACTTGGCAGGGCCCAGGCCAAGCTCGCGGGCGAAGGCGCATTGGTCGGCCTCGAATAAGGCCCTGAGGCTGCCGAACTGAGTCAGCAGGTGTCGCGCCAGGTCGACCGCACTCATACCGGCAACGCCGGTGCGTAAAAAAATCGCTAGCAACTCGGCATCGGACAGGCTGTTCGCCCCTCGCTCCAGCAATTTTTCCCGTGGCCGCTCGGCCGCAGGCCAATCTCGAATACTCATGGCATCTCCCTATGCGTGTTCACCGTCGTCCTTGGCGGCTGTGCTATCTTAGCCCAACTTTTTGCGCGGCGATCGGCCTGGGGAGGCGTCATCGCCGTCGCGTCATTACCGGATGAAAAGGCAGGCCTATGCAGCGGCTGTATCGAAAACGCATCGTACTGGGCGTAGGCGGCGGCATCGCTGCCTACAAGAGCGCCGAGTTGGTCCGTCGACTTCTCGAACAGGGTGCCGAAGTGCGGGTGGTCATGACCCGCGGCGGCGCCGAATTCATTACCCCGCTCACCCTTCAAGCCCTATCGGGGCATCCGGTGCACCTGGACTTGCTCGACCCTGCCGCCGAGGCTGCAATGGGCCACATCGAGCTGGCCCGGTGGGCTGACCTGGTGCTGATCGCCCCCGCCACCGCCGACCTCATCGCCCGCCTGGCGCAAGGCGTCGCCGATGACCTGCTGACCACCTTGGTGCTGGCCACCGATGCCACCGTGGCCCTCGCCCCTGCGATGAACCAGGCCATGTGGCGCGACCCTGCCACCCAAGCCAACTTGGCGCTGGTGCAAAGCCGTGGTTTGAAAGCCTTCGGCCCGGCGTCGGGCAGCCAGGCCTGCGGCGATGTCGGCCTGGGGCGCATGCTCGAAGCCAGCGAGTTGGCCCAATGCGCCGCCGAATGCTTCGAGCACCGCGCGCTGACCGGCAAACACGTCTTGATCACCGCCGGCCCGACCCAAGAGAACATCGACCCAGTGCGCTACATCACCAACCATAGCTCGGGGAAAATGGGCTTTGCCCTGGCCGAAGCGGCCGTCGAGGCGGGGGCGCGAGTCACCTTGATCACCGGCCCCGTTCACTTGCCGACACCGGACCGCGCGACCCGTATCGATGTGGTCAGCGCGCGCGATATGCTGGCCGCCTGTGAGGCCGCCATTCCGTGCGATATTTTTATCGCATCCGCCGCCGTGGCCGACTATCGCCCAGAAGTGGTGGCCCCGCACAAGCTCAAGAAAGACCCCACCAGTGGCGATGGCCTGCTCTTGCAGATGGTGCGCAACCCAGACATTCTGGCGAGTATCGCCACGCGGCCGGACCGCCCGTTCAGCGTCGGCTTCGCCGCCGAAACCGAGCACTTGCTCGACTACGCGGCACGCAAGCTCAAGGACAAAAACCTTGACCTGATCGTCGCCAATGACGTGGCCAACCCCAGCATCGGTTTCAACAGCGAAGAAAACGCCTGCAGTGTGATTGACCGAGCCCTGCACGCCACCCTGTTCGCCCAGACCAGCAAAAGCAAAATTGCCCGCCAGCTGATTTCATTCATTGCCGACCGCCTCAACCAGGTTTAAGACTCCATGCACGCTCTACAAGCCAAGATCCTCGACCCCCGCCTGGGCACCGACTTCCCGCTGCCCAGCTATGCAACGCCAGGCTCCGCCGGGCTCGACCTGCGCGCCATGCTGCAACAAGACACGCTATTGGAACCGGGCCAGACACTGCTGATCCCCACGGGCTTGTCCATCTACATCGGCGACCCCGGGCTGGCGGCGCTGATCCTGCCTCGCTCCGGGTTGGGCCACAAACACGGCATCGTCCTGGGCAATTTGGTGGGTCTGATCGACTCGGATTATCAAGGTGAACTGATGGTTTCCTGCTGGAACCGTGGGCAAACGGCGTTCAACATCGCGGTGGGCGAACGTCTGGCGCAGTTGGTCCTGGTACCGGTGGTGCAGGCGCACTTCGAGCTGGTCGAGCAGTTCGACCAAAGCCAGCGCGGCACCGGCGGTTTTGGGCACTCTGGCAGCCATTGACTACTATGCACTGACGCTGGGCAAGTAAGGAGAGTCATGTGAAGGGCTTTAAGCGCAGTGCACAACCCGATCAACAGCCCGCCGAAGCCGTCGACACGGTAGCCGAGGCACGCCAACAGGCGCTGCGCCCAGGGATGGTCGTGGTCGCCGTAGGTTTGCTGCTGGCTGCGGTGCTGGTATGGCTCGGCCTGCCACCACCGTCCGATCGCGAATATCGCTCACAACTGGCCCAGGCCTTGGCCACGGGCCAGGCGGCGAGCCTGCAACAAGCCGTGGCCCAACTGCGTGCCGACACCCAGGCGAGCGCCGCCAACCCGCTGCTGATCCAAGCCCTGCAAAGCCAGGACGGCAAACTGGTGAAGGCTGCGGAACAAGCGGTGCGCAGTTGGAGCAACGCAGTGGATGTGCAGGTTAACCTGCGCGGTATGGCCGAGCCCGACCCCAACCGCCCCGCGCCCATCAATTTCAGGGCGCTAGACATCATCCGCCGCGCCGAAAGCGACCGCCCTGTTCCCCTTGAAGCGCAGAAGGTCGGGCAACGCTGGCTGGTTTACAGCGTCGCGCCCATTCGCGCGAACGGCGCCGACTCGCCGATCCTCGGTACGCTACTAACGGTGGTGGACCTGCAACGCTTACTCAACGCGCTCTACCCGATCGACCTCGGCGCGGGTGAATTCGTGCTGCAACAAGCGTTCGCCGATGGCCCGCCGCAAACCTTGTACCAACGCGGTACCGCCCAGGCCGAAAAGGCACTGTCGCTGGCCAGTGGTAACCCCAACTGGCAGTTGGCGTTTCGTGCCGGCCCTGCTTTCGAACCGCAAGTGCCCTGGCGCACCGCCGTGCTGATGCTCCTGGCGGTCCTGGTGGTGATTAGCGCCTGTGCCATCGCCTTTTCCATCGTTTTAGGGCGGCTACACCGCCAGGTTGCTAGCGATGCGCGGCAATTAGAGCAATTGTTACAAGAACTCTCAGGCGGAAAAGCCGTCAAAGCCTTCGGTTTGAGCCTTCCGGAGCTAAACGAACTGGCCCGCAGCCTGGCCAGATTCTCCCTTCGCGGCCGGCAACCTACCGCGGTCGAGCCTGTAGCAGGCCACGCGTTACCCGTTATGGACAATGAGGTCTCAGCATCAGCACCGCACGGGCAGCCGCCTGCCGGGTGGGCCGACCCGCTGTTTCAAGACACTGACATCCTCGACGAAGACCTGGATTCCCTAAGATTGGAGCACCCCCACGATATGAGCACAGCAATCGTCGCACCTAAGTTCCCGGACAGCATCTTCCGCGCCTACGATATCCGTGGTGTCGTCGGTGATACGCTCAGCGCCGAAACCGCCTACTGGATCGGCCGCGCCATTGGTTCGCAGAGCCTGGCCCAAGGCGAGCCCCACGTCAGCGTGGGCCGCGATGGCCGCTTGTCGGGCCCGGAGCTGGTCCAGCAACTGATTCAAGGTGTCGCCGATGCCGGCTGCCACGTGAGCGACGTAGGCCTGGTGCCTACCCCTGCCCTGTACTACGCCGCCAACGTCTTGGCCGGCAAGTCGGGCGTCATGCTGACCGGTAGCCACAACCCCAAAGACTACAACGGCTTCAAGATCGTCATCGCGGGCGACACCTTGGCCAACGAGCAAATCCAGGCCCTGCACAATCGCCTGAAAACCGGTGACTTGACCCAGGCCGCGGGCACGATTGAACGGGTCGATATCCTGCCTCGCTACTGGAAGCAGATCGCCGAAGATATCGTTATTTCACGCAAACTTAAGGTGGTGGTGGACTGCGGTAACGGCGCAGCTGGCGTTATTGCACCACAACTGATCGAAGCACTGGGCTGCGAAGTCATCCCGCTGTTCTGCGACGTGGACGGTAACTTCCCGAACCACCACCCAGATCCGGGCAAGCTGGAAAACCTCGAAGACTTGATCGCCAAGGTCAAAGAAACCGGCGCCGATGTCGGCCTGGCCTTCGACGGTGATGGCGACCGCGTCGGTGTGGTCACCAACACCGGCAGCGTGATTTACCCCGACCGCCTGTTGATGCTGTTCGCCCGTGACGTGCTGTCGCGCAAGCCAGGCGCGGACATCATCTTCGACGTCAAGTGCACCCGCCGCCTGACACCGTTGATCAATCAATGGGGCGGCCGCCCGGTCATGTTCAAGACCGGCCACTCGCTGATCAAAAAAGAAATGAAACGCACCGGCGCCGAGCTGGCTGGCGAAATGAGTGGGCACATTTTCTTCAAAGAGCGCTGGTTCGGCTTTGACGACGGCATCTACAGCGCCGTACGTTTGCTGGAGATCCTCAGCCAGGAAAAATCCAGCGCCGAAGAGCTGTTCTTGGAGTTCCCAGAGGATATTTCCACCCCTGAAATCAACATCAAGGTGACGGAAGAAAGTAAGTTCAGCATCATTAAAGCGTTGGAAAAAGACGCGCAATGGGGCGAAGCCAACCTGACCACCATCGACGGCGTCCGAGTCGACTACCCTAAAGGCTGGGGCTTGGTCCGTGCATCCAACACTACACCGGTGCTGGTGCTACGCTTCGAAGCTGACGATGAAGCCGAACTTGAGCGAATCAAGGAAGTGTTTCGTGTCCAGTTGCGCGCTGTCCAAGCTGATCTGAATATTCCATTCTGACCACTCGCCCCCCACTGGAGCCCTGAATGACCCTCGAACGTGATGCTGCCACCAACGTTGCCAAGGTATTGTCCGAAGCACTGCCTTATATCCGCCGCTTCGTCGGCAAAACGCTGGTGATCAAATACGGTGGCAATGCCATGGAAAGCGAGGAGCTGAAAACCGGCTTCGCGCGCGACGTGGTACTGATGAAAGCCGTCGGCATCAACCCGGTGGTCGTGCACGGTGGGGGGCCGCAGATCGGCGACCTGCTCAAGCGGCTGTCGATCGAGAGCCATTTCATCGATGGTATGCGGGTTACCGACTCGCAAACCATGGACGTGGTAGAGATGGTACTGGGCGGCCAGGTGAATAAGGACATCGTCAACCTGATCAACCGCCATGGCGGCAGCGCCATCGGCTTGACCGGCAAAGACGCTGAACTGATCCGCGCGCGCAAGCTGACCGTGACTCGCCAGACCCCCGAAATGACCAAGCCGGAAATTATCGACATTGGTCAGGTGGGTGAAGTGTCTGGGGTAAACACCGATTTGTTGAACATGTTGGTCAACGGTGACTTCATCCCTGTCATTGCCCCGATTGGGGTAGGCCCGGATGGAGAGTCTTACAACATCAACGCCGATTTGGTCGCAGGTAAAGTCGCCGAGGCCCTGAAGGCTGAGAAGCTGATCCTTCTGACCAATATCGCCGGTTTGATGGACAAGGAAGGCAATGTATTGACCGGCATGAATACCGAGCAGGTCAATGCATTGATCGCCGATGGCACCATTTACGGCGGTATGCTGCCGAAAATCCGCTGCGCACTGGAAGCGGTACAAGGTGGCGTGAACAGCTCGCACATCATTGATGGGCGCGTACCCAATGCTGTGTTGTTGGAGATTTTCACCGACAGCGGCGTGGGCACATTGATCTGTAATCGCAAGCGTCATTGATAGCGACGAACCAAAAAAGCCCTGCATTTGCAGGGCTTTTTTATGGGTCTAGCGGGCCAGTAACTGCTCCAACTGCGCCCGACGCAGGGCGAAGTCCTGCTCCGCCTGGGCGCGCGCGGTTTGGTAAGCAGCAATGCGCACTTGCAAATCAGTACGCTGGCGGCGCAGGTCGTCTAAGCGCTCGAGCAGGTCTTGGGAGACGGGCTGGCCGCTGCGCTCTTGGTCGGCAGCCTGGCTTTGCACGGCACCCTGCTGGGCCAGCAGCGCCTGGATATTGCTACGGGCTTGCGCGGCGAGCAGGTCGTAATCGGCCAACGCGCGGGCTTTAGCAGCGTCCAAATCCGCCAGTGAAGGGTATTGCGCGAGCAGCTGGGCCTGCGCTTCGGCCTTGGCCTGCTGCTCCTGCTTACGCGCCAACTCGTCAGCGGTAGGGGCTGGCGCCACCACACGAATCACCCGACCCTGCTGGTTAAGCACCTGGTAGCCCTTACCGACGAACTCTGGCGGTACGCCTTGGCGGTCGAGGACCGTCACGCCCCGGCTGTCGGTGTAGCGGTACAGCACCACGCCGGGGCTGGTCTCGGCCGCCAGCACGGGCCCAGCTGCAAACAGCATCAGCAGCAGCCACGAACCCCTTAGCGGTGCCATCGGTTAGATACCGTACTGAGCGCGGTAAGCCTCTACGGCTGGCAAGTGCTGCTTGAGTTGCGGATCGTCGGCCAGAAACTCCAGCACCTGCGTCAAGGACACGATGCTAACCACAGGAATGCCGAAGTCTCGCTCCACTTCTTGAATTGCAGACAGCTCGCCATTGCCACGCTCCTGGCGGTTCAAGGCAATCAGCACCCCGGCGGCCGTGGCGTTCTGGCCCTGGATGATCTGCATCACTTCGCGAATAGCGGTACCGGCAGTGATCACGTCGTCGATGATCAATACGTTGCCTGCCAGTTCTGCGCCGACCAGGCTACCGCCCTCGCCGTGGGCCTTGGCCTCTTTGCGGTTAAAGCACCACGGTACGTCTAACTGATGCCGCTCGGCCAACTGCACAGCCGTCGCCGCGGCCAGGGGGATGCCTTTGTAGGCGGGGCCGAACAGCACGTCAAAGGCGATGCCGCTTTCAACGATGGCGGCAGCGTAAAAGCGCCCCAACTGGGCCAGGGCGGCACCACTGTTGAATAACCCGGCATTGAAGAAGTAAGGGCTGGTACGCCCCGACTTCAAAGTGAACGCACCGAAGCGTAAAACCCCTCGGTCGATGGCAAAACGGATAAAGTCGCGCTGATAGGCCTGCATCAAAAGTCCCAAGTACCACGGATTTAGCTAATTAGGTAGAGCTCGGGTATCATACACGCACGAGATTTTTGGGGCCATTTATGCGGATCATCAGTGTGAACGTCAATGGTATTCAGGCGGCGGTCGAGCGCGGGTTGCTCAGCTGGCTACAAGCCCAGAATGCCGACGTCATCTGCCTGCAGGATACTCGCGCCTCCGCCTTTGAATTGGACGATGCAGCCTTCCAACTGGACGGCTACTTCCTGTATGCCTGTGATGCTGAAGTGCCCGCCCAAGGCGGCGTTGCACTTTATTCACGGTTGCAACCCAAGGCGGTAATCAGCGGCCTCGGCTTCGAGACAGCCGACCGCTACGGGCGTTACCTGCAGGCAGATTTCGACAAACTCAGCATTGCCACCTTGCTGCTCCCTTCGGGGATGAACGGCGATGAAGATTTGAATCAAAAATTCAAACTGATGGACGACTTCGGCAAGTATCTGGACAAGCAGCGTCGCAAGCGCCGTGAGTACATTTATTGTGGCTCTCTGTATGTGGCCCAGCAGAAGCTCGACATCAAGAACTGGCGCGACAGCCAACAGTCGCCAGGCTTTCTAGCGCCAGAGCGGGCCTGGATGGATGAGATCGTCGGCAACATGGGCTATGTCGACGCCTTGCGCGAAGTCAGCCGCGAGGGTGACCAGTACAGCTGGTGGCCAGACAATGAACAGGCCGAGATGCTCAACCTGGGCTGGCGCTTCGATTACCAGCTACTGACACCCGGCCTGCGACGCTTCGTGCGCAGTGCCCGGCTACCGCGCCAGCCGAGGTTTTCCCAGCATGCGCCGTTGATCGTCGATTACGACTGGACCCTCACCATCTAGGTGCATGCTGTGTAGGAGCGAGCCTGCTCGCGAAAAACGTCAACGATGACGCGTATATTTTTGATGAACGCGTCGGCTTTGGGGTTTTCGCGAGCAAGCTCGCTCCTACAGAGGGGGGGTTATGCTCGGTCTTTATTAGCCGTTAATCTGGAAAATCAGTTGATCCAGCATCTTCCATGGATGCACATGGGTGGACGCCGAGCACCCCTTGCAATGCAGGAACGGCTCTTCTCTATCGATCTTCTCAGGTTGGGTTGCGCCACACGTTCGGCAATAGACGCTATGGGCTTTTAACCGCCAAAGGGCATTCCAGGCGCACAGAGCGTGATTGGCTGACATGGGTTGTAACCCGCATAAGGATATTAAACCTTTAGACGCGCAGCAGCCTCGACAGGTTCAACATTACAGCCCCGGCGTTATCAACAAAGGCAGGCGTACGGTAAATACCGTGCCCAAAGCGTCGGACCGCACCTGCAACGAACCGCCGTGAGACTCGGTGATTTGCGAGCAAATATAGAGCCCCAAACCCAACCCCTCACTTTTATTACCCGCGTCTGCACGGGTAAATGGCTTGAATAGCAGGTCCATTTGCGCCTGATCGATTGGCTTACCCACATTAGAGAACGTCAAAACCATACTGGCTGCTTCAACTGCGCCCTGGACCCTGATAGGGCCACCCGGCGCACCATGGTGCACCGCATTGGAGAGCAGGTTGGAGACTAGCTGGCTGATCCGCCCAAAATCACCCAGTACGGGCCTGGCAGCACTGTACTGATAGGAGAGATCAGCCGAGGGATAAGCATGCTGAATTTCTGCTATGACGGGGTTCAACGCTTCGAACAAATTGTCGATGCGGCTCATGTCGGTCACAAAGCGGCTGCCCAGGCGGCACCGGGTGAAATCCAGGACATCTTCGATTAGCGCAGACATGCGCAGTGCACTGCTATGAATGGCCGCCACCAACTTCTTCGAGCGCGGCTCGGTGAGCTGGGCGTCGAGCAGCTCGGCACTCAAGCGCACGGCCCCAATGGGCGTGCGAAGATCATGGCCTAATACAGCGACGAACTCCTCGCGCAGGCGCCCGGTTTCTTCGGAGACCCCCAGTTCGGACTGGCTTTGATCCAATTGCAGATGTAGCTCGAGGTGGCTGGCAATAAGCTGCGCAAAAAGCTCTAACGTTTCCATCACGCTGGGATTTTCGACCGGCACTACATCTGGGTCCAGCCCACACAGTGTCCCGACGAACAAGCCGGAGCTGGTGATGATCGGTACAGAAATATGGCTTTTCAGTTGCTCGAAGTCTTGCTCTGCTTCTGCCCTATAGAGCCCCTGAGCCAAGTGCTGCATACCGTCGCCAGCCGCTAACGCACGACGCCGTCTGTGGACTTCCTTGCACAGCGTTTGTGCCAGTGGCCGCTCGTCGCCTGGCCTAATGTCAAGATGTGCCGAGTCATCTACCGCGTAGGCCACCCAGCGCGTCGACGTGACTCGGGCCACAGCTGCAAACCTGAGCCCGGTGGCCTCTTTTACCAGACGCAAAATGACCGGAATGACGGTCATTTTGGCAAGTGGAGGAAGCGGACCCTCGTAATCAGATTCAGACATACGCTGACCCATCATCATAGAAGCCGCCGATTATACATCCACAGCTGTATAAGCATACAGCCCCGCATGACCGTTCATCACGGGTCAACTGACACCGTTCGGCCCATCGAGCACCTGCCTTACCTTGGCAGCTAGCACATTGGGCAAGCAGGGTTTGGAGATGACCGGGAACTCTCGGCCCTCCTCATCGGTTTGGTTCACGAAACTCTCAGCGTAGCCAGTGGTAAGGAGGATCTTCATGTCAGGGTATAAATTTCTAGCTTCTCTGGCCAGAACCACCCCATTCATACCTCCCGGCATGATCACATCGCTGAACAGCAGGTCGAACGCCTGGCCTTGCGCCAAGATCGCCAAGGCCTCGGCGCCGCTGCTAGCGGTAGCCGTACGGTACCCGTGCTCTTCCAGAACCACGCGGGCCAGCTCCGCCACATCCGCGCGGTCCTCGACGATCAAAATCGACTCGTCTCCAGTCGCTACTTCAAGGTGCCGACGCTCCTCAAAGTGGCTTAGCCCGGCGTCGTCTGCGGGGAAATAGAGCCGCAAGGTGGTTCCGACGCCTTCCTCGGAATAAATCCGAACCGCTCCCCCCGACTGTTTGGCAAAACCATAGACCATCGAGAGGCCCAGGCCGGTGCCCTTACCCTCATCTTTGGTGGTGAAAAAAGGCTCCATGACACGGCTCTTGATTTCTTCAGGCATGCCACAGCCGTTATCCGTAATCGCCAGGCTGACGTACCGACCCGGCATCATTCCTTCGTAAAAACGCGCGTTGGACTCGAGCATATCGAAATTACGGGTTTCAAAGCCGATAGTTGAGTTGCTACGGCCAACAAGCGCATCGCGAGCATTGATGATGATATTCAGCAACGCCAACTCGGCCTGGGTGGGGTCGACCCGCGAGTTCCACAGCCCGCTTTCCAAATTGGTTTGAAAAGTCACGCCATCGCCCATGATGCGCTCGACGGTGGCTTGGACGTATTCAGCCAAATTGTTGAGATTGATCACTCGCCCTTCCAGCTTTTGCTTTCGAGAAAAAGCCAGAAGTTGCTGAGTGAGCGAGGACGCGCGGTCAATGGCGGTCTTGGTCATGGCAAGGTTACGCCTGACTCGATCACCGTCCATCACCGGCTTGGCCACCGCCCGATCAGCCAGCTCTACATAACCGCCCATCACCTGCAAAAGGTTATTGAAGTCGTGGGCAATGCCACCGGTGAGCTGACCTAACGCTTCCATTTTTTGCGCTTGGCGCAATGCGTCTTCGGCGTCGCGGCGGCGGCTGACATCGAGCTGGGACGCAAAGAAATAAATGAGCTCCCCGGCTTCGTTGTAGACCGGTGAGATAAACAGCGCATTCCAGAACGAAGAGCCGTCTTTACGGTAGTTGAGCATTTCAACGGAAATGTCTCGTCGTTGCGCGACGGCTTTGCGCACCTCAGTCACCGTGTGCTGGTCAGTGTCGATACCTTGCAACATCCGACAATTGCGCCCATACAACTCTTCGCGGCTATAGCCGGTAAGTGCCAAGAACGCGCCATTGACGAAAATGATCGGGTTGTCTGGCTGATTGGGATCAGTGACTGACATCGGCATGCGGGTAGTGGCCACCGCCGCGAAGAATATATTCCTACCTGCGTCTGAGAGGTCTGCGGAGGCCGAGTTGTCGACCCGGGTATGGAGGTCTTTTGGTTGATCAGGCACGGGGTAGGTCTATCCTGGAGGCGCGTTTTGAACGCGGGCTTGATCCATAGACTTACACGGCCTGTGAATAGTTTTATTCAGGCGCCGGCACTTTGCATATAGCACTCACGCCTCGCGCAACCTGCGGCGCCGCCCGTGCGGCGACACCCAACAGGCCCAACCGTGGATACTCAGCGCCACAGCCGTCAAGCGCGCTGGATTCAGCGCGCCGATGGCTTGGGTACGATCAGTCCGCCAGAGCAGTGGCCTGCAGAGCGAACAGCTCAGTCATACCCTGCTGGGCCAGCGCCAGCATGGCGTTCAGTTCGGCAGGTTGGAACGGTGCGCCTTCGGCCGTGCCTTGCACCTCGATAAACCCGCCGCTGCTGGTCATGACCACGTTGAGGTCGGTTTCTGCGGCGGAGTCCTCCAGGTAATCGAGGTCCAGCACCGGCTCGCCCTGGTACATGCCCACAGAGACCGCGGCGATCATTTGCTTGAGCGGATCACCGCCCTTTAATCCGCCGCGCTTTTTGATCACTTTCAAGGCATCGACCAGGGCCACCATCGCGCCGGTGATCGAGGCCGTGCGAGTGCCGCCGTCGGCTTGGATCACGTCGCAATCGACGTACAGGGTGACGTCGCCCAATTTGCTCATGTCCAACGCGGCGCGCAGCGAACGGCCGATCAGACGCTGAATTTCCAAGGTACGCCCGCCCTGTTTGCCACGGCTGGCTTCGCGCTGGTTACGTTCGCCGGTGGCACGGGGCAACATGCCATATTCGGCGGTCAACCAGCCCTGACCCTGGCCTTTGAGAAAGCGCGGCACACCGTTTTCTACGCTGACCGTGCAAATGACCTTGGTATCGCCGAACTCGACCAGTACGGACCCCTCGGCGTGCTTGGTGTAGTTGCGGGTGATGCGGATCGAGCGAAGCTGATCGGCAGCGCGACCACTTGGACGTTTCATTTGGGTATTCCTGTACTGGGCTGAAAACTGCCGAGCATTATAGGGCGTCTGAGAATTTATTGCCCACCGCTCACCCCGGCCGCCTCACCGGCCAGACGCGCGCGCCCTGAGAATTTGTCACATCACTGCATTGGGAGCCACTGCCAGGGTGCGCTACAATCCTGCGCCTCAGCAGCCACGTAGCTGCATTCATTGCACGAGGTAGGCTTCATGGTGCACAGCATGACCGCATTTGCGCGGGTCGAACGGGCCAGCACCGAAGGCACCCTTAGCTGGGAGCTGCGCTCGGTCAACCATCGCTACCTTGAGCCGCACCTGCGCTTGCCCGACGCCTTTCGTGAACTCGAAGGCGCGGTGCGCGAAGCGCTGCGTCAGGGCCTGTCGCGGGGCAAGGTAGAGTGCACCCTGCGCTTTATCGAGGAGTCCGCCGGGCGGCCGCTGCAAGTGAACCGTGAGCGTGCCACCCAGCTGATCGCCGCCGCGCAGACGGTCGCCAGCCTGATCACCCAGCCAGCGCCGATGAACCCACTGGAAGTGCTGGCCTGGCCAGGTGTGCTGGTAGCCAACGCCGACGACCCGCAGGCGCTGAACAGCGCGGCGCTGGAGCTGTTTGCCGATGGCCTGGCCGAGCTCAAGGGTGGCCGCGAGCGTGAGGGGGCCGAATTGCGCCGACTCATCGACGAGCGGTTGGACGCCATGGGCAGCGAAATCGCCACCCTGCGCACCCTGGTCCCGCAGATGCTCGCCGTTCAACGGCAGAAAATTCTGGATCGCTGTGCAGACATGCGCGCTGAACTGGAGCCCCAGCGCCTGGAACAAGAGCTGGTACTGCTGGCACAAAAGAGCGATGTCGCGGAAGAGCTCGACCGCCTGAACACTCACGTCACGGAAGTGCGCAGGGTCCTCAAGTCTGGGGGAGCCGCCGGGCGGCGCCTCGACTTCCTGATGCAGGAGCTCAACCGCGAAGCCAACACACTGGGCTCTAAAGCCTTCGATCCACGCAGCACGCAGGCCGCGGTCAACCTCAAAGTGTTGATCGAGCAAATGCGCGAACAAGTGCAGAACATTGAGTAAGGCATTTCACGAATGAACCATAGCACTGGCACCCTCTATATCGTCTCCGCGCCCTCTGGCGCCGGTAAGACCAGCTTGGTCAAAGCCCTGATCGACGCCCAGCCAAGCATCCGCGTTTCGGTTTCCCACACCACCCGTGCCATGCGCCCCGGCGAAGCAGACGGGGTGAACTACCATTTCGTCGACCGCGCCGAGTTCATACGCATGATCGAACATGGCGACTTCCTCGAGCAGGCCGAAGTCTTCGGCAACCTTTACGGCACGTCCCAAAGCACCTTGCAGCAAACCCTGGATGCGGGCCACGACCTGATTCTGGAGATCGACTGGCAAGGCGCCGAGCAAGTACGTCGGCAGATGCCCGATGCCTGTTCGATTTTTATCCTTCCGCCGACCCAGCAAGCGTTGCGCCAGCGTTTGACCAACCGCGGGCAAGACAGTGACGAGATCATTGAGAGCCGCATGCGCGAGGCCGTCAGCGAAATGAGCCACTATCACGAGTACGACTACTTGGTGATCAACGACGATTTCGCCGCTGCGCTCGAAGACCTGAAGGCGATTTTCCGCGCCAACCGCTTAAAGCAGACACCACAGCAAGCCTCTCACAAAGACTTGCTCGCTAGCCTGCTCGCGTAATCATGGTAACAAGGGCCCTCGCGACCTTTTGGGACCACCTGAAAACAACGCTTCCCTAAACGGTGGCGTTTTTTTAAACTACCGAGTCCGCTCGCCCATCCGGGTGGCGCGCATAACGCATTTGCTACGAGGAAGACCATGGCCCGCGTAACCGTTGAAGACTGCCTAGAACACGTGGATAACCGTTTCGAGCTGGTCATGCTCTCCACCAAACGTGCCCGCCAACTGGCCACGGGTGGTAAAGAACCTAAAGTAGCGTGGGAAAACGACAAGCCCACCGTGGTCGCTTTGCGTGAAATCGCCGAGGGCCTGATGAACTACGACGTTATTGCCGAAGCCGAAATCGTCGAGGACGAGCCGCTCTTCGCAGCGTTCGAAGACGAGGCCAACGAGGCCGTCTAAGCCTATGCCTGGTCGACGTAGTCCGACGCAAGGTTGCATCCATCATCGGCAGGAGGTTCACCCTTGCCGAGCATAGACGCCCTCGCCGATCGTCTGTCGACCTACCTCGGTGCCGAACAGGTCAACCTGGTGCGCCGAGCGTACTTCTACGCCGAACAAGCCCATGACGGCCAGCGCCGCCGCAGCGGCGAAGCTTATGTCACGCACCCGCTGGCCGTAGCGGGCATCCTCGCCGATATGCACATGGACCATCAAAGCTTGATGGCTGCCATGCTGCACGACGTGATCGAAGACACGGGCATCGCCAAAGAAGCCCTCAGTGCGCAATTCGGTGAAACAGTCGCCGAGTTAGTCGACGGGGTCAGCAAACTGACCCAGATGAACTTCGAAACCAAAGCCGAAGCCCAGGCTGAAAACTTTCAAAAAATGGCCATGGCCATGGCGCGTGATATCCGCGTCATTTTGGTCAAGCTCGCTGACCGCCTGCACAATATGCGCACCCTCGAAGTGCTGTCGGGCGAAAAGCGCAGGCGCATCGCCAAGGAAACCCTGGAAATCTACGCCCCCATCGCCAACCGGCTGGGCATGCACAATGTGCGCGTGGAATTCGAAGACCTGGGTTTCAAAGCCATGTACCCCATGCGCTCGGCGCGCATTTACCAAGCGGTCAAGCGGGCCCGCGGCAATCGCAAAGAAATCGTCAACAAGATCGAGCAATCCCTGAGCCACTGCCTCGCGGTGGACGGCATCGAAGGCGATGTCAGCGGCCGGCAGAAACATATCTACGGTATCTATCGGAAGATGCGCGGCAAACGGCGCGCGTTCAACGAGATCATGGACGTTTATGCGTTCCGCATCGTCGTGGATAAAGTCGACACCTGCTACCGCGTGCTGGGCGCAGTGCACAACCTCTACAAGCCGTTGCCCGGGCGCTTCAAAGATTACATCGCAATTCCCAAGGCCAACGGTTACCAGTCATTGCACACCACGCTGTTTGGCATGCACGGCGTTCCGATCGAAATTCAGATCCGAACCCGTGAAATGGAAGAGATGGCCAACAACGGCATCGCCGCCCATTGGCTGTACAAGTCCAGCGACGATGAAAAACCCAAAGGCACCCATGCGCGCGCGCGGCAATGGGTCAAAGGTGTGCTGGAAATGCAGCAGCGAGCAGGTAACTCGCTGGAGTTTATCGAAAGCGTCAAAATTGACCTTTTCCCCGATGAAGTCTACGTGTTCACTCCTAAAGGGCGAATCATGGAGCTGCCTAAAGGCTCCACTGCCGTGGACTTCGCCTATGCCGTGCACACGGATGTCGGCAATAGCTGTATTGCCTGCCGCATCAACCGTCGCCTGGCGCCGCTTTCGGAGCCGTTGCAGAGCGGCTCTACCGTAGAAATCGTCAGTGCACCGGGTGCGCGGCCTAACCCCGCCTGGTTGAATTTCGTGGTGACCGGCAAGGCACGCACCCACATCCGCCACGCCTTGAAACTGCAACGGCGCTCGGAGTCGGTCAGCCTTGGCGAGCGTTTGTTGAACAAAGTACTGAATGGCTTCGACAGCGCTTTGCACAAGGTGCCGGCAGAGCGGGTGCAGGCCATGCTGGCGGAATACCGGCTAGAACTGATCGACGATCTGCTCGAAGACATCGGCCTGGGCAACCGCATGGCTTACGTGGTTGCCCGCCGCTTGCTGGCGTCCGAGGGCGAACAATTGCCTAACCCGGAAGGCCCCCTGGCGATTCGCGGCACCGAGGGCTTGGTGCTCAGTTACGCCAAATGCTGTACGCCGATCCCTGGTGACCCGATCGTGGGCCACCTGTCGGCGGGCAAAGGCATGGTTGTGCATTTGGAAAACTGCCGCAATATCGGCGAAATTCGGCACAACCCGGAAAAATGCATCCAGTTGTCCTGGGCCAAAGACGTCACCGGCGAATTCAATGTGGAACTGCGGGTCGAGCTTGAGCACCAACGTGGCCTGATCGCCCTGCTCGCCAGCAGCGTCAACGCAGCAGACGGTAATATCGAAAAAATCAGCATGGACGAACGGGATGGCCGTATCAGCGTCGTCCAGTTGGTCGTCAACGTGCACGACCGGGTGCACCTGGCCCGCGTGATCAAAAAGCTGCGCGCCCTGGCCGGAATCATCCGCATCACCCGCATGCGTGCCTGAAGCCGGGCCGCTGCCCTTTCCTCTTCAAGGAGTCATCATGTCCAAGACCGTTATCAGCAGCGACAAGGCCCCTGCGGCGATCGGCACCTACTCCCAGGCCATCAAGGCTGGCAACACGGTGTACATGTCTGGCCAGATCCCCCTGGACCCTACCACCATGGAGCTGGTCGAAGGCTTCGAAGCCCAGACCGTGCAGGTTTTCGAGAACCTCAAAGCCGTAGCCGAAGCGGCAGGCGGTTCGTTCAAAGACATCGTCAAGCTGAACATTTTCCTCACCGACCTGAGCCATTTCGCCAAGGTCAACGAAGTGATGGGCCGCTATTTCGAACAGCCATATCCCGCTCGCGCCGCCATTGGGGTCGCTGCCTTGCCCCGTGGCGCCCAAGTGGAAATGGACGCCATCCTGGTCATTGAGTAACCAGCCTCAGCGGGGCGCTCGGCGCCCCGGTCACCTCCCCTGTTTTAGAAAGGAAATGTCATGCGCAACGCGCTAGCCCTTTCGTTGCTCGCCGTATTACTTGGCGGCTGCGCCAGCCACGAAAACCTGGACCCCAATGGCGTCTGGATCAATCAGAACGCCATTGATGCCGCCGCCAAAGGTGGCAACCTGCGTCAAGCCTTGCTTGCCAATGGCCCGAATCTGGAATGGCAAGTAAATACCAAAGCCGCCCAGGCCACGTTCAGCAATGGTTTCGAGCTAGGCGAAGGCAAGATCACCCCGAAGGAAGGCGGCCAACTGAGCGTTGATTTCTACGGCAACTTCACCGAAACCCTCAGCGTGAAAGGCGACCAACTGGTGCAAGCGGCCAACGAAAACGGCCCAGCCCAGAGCTTTGTCAAACCCCAAGCCACGCCCAATCCGCAAGTTCCGCCCGGTGGCGTGTTCGAGCAGGCCCTTTACACCGCCTACATGGGCGGCGACTGGAAAGTCATCGAGGGGCCGAACCTGGGCAGCATCGTGCATTTTCTCCCAGACGGGCGCATCGAAGGGGTCGACAGCCTCGACCGCTACGCCCTGTGCCTGGCCGGTGACTGCGCGGCCATGAGCGGCGAATTCGACAGCCTGTGGCTGGAAAAAAACAAACAGGGTAATGCGTTTATCTTCCGCCGCGACGGTAGCCGCCTGGAGATCCTCGAAGCGGTCAACCAGGCGGGCGCCGATGAGATGCCCGACCTGCACCCAGGCGCGCGCCGCTGGCTGCTGCAGAAATAGCCGGCCGTTACCCGCGCCCGTTCAATAGCGCCGCGTAGCCCTCGCGAAAGCTGGGGTACTGCGGCGCCCAGCCCAGCGCACGGGCCCGGGCGTTGCTGCAGCGCTTGCTGCCGGTACGGCGCATCGCGGCTTGGTCAGATGTATGACTGATCTGCAAATAGCCCCGCAACCAATCAATCAGCTCGGCCAGCGTTGCAGGGCAGTCATCGACGCCGATGTAGCAAGGTTCAAGCGCCGCCCCGGTGGCATCCGCTTGGATGAGAAACGCCAACAGCCCGGCGGCGTCGTCGGCATGGATGCGGTTGCCATACACCGACCCGCCCGCCGCCGCTTGGCAGCCTTTTTTCACCTGCTCGATCATGCGCTCTCGCCCAGGGCCATAAATACCCGTCAGGCGCACCACGGTGGCCGGTATCTCACTTCCTTGCGCCAGCCGCTCTGCTTCTAGCATCAATTGCCCTGTGTAACTGGACGGTTCGGTGGGCGACTGCTCATCGACCCACTCACCCGACTGCTGACCATAAACCCCACTGCTGGACACGAAAAACAGCCGCTTGGGGTGCTGCCCGCTCGCCTGCAGCCAGGCAAGTGTGTTGCGTACCCCCTCGACATACGCCGCGCGATAGCCTGCTTCGTCGTGCTGGCTGGCCGCGACGCAATACACCACGTAGTCCAATGGCTCCTGGGGCCAAGTGGTGGGAAGCGCCGCCGTGGACACATCGGCGGCCACACCCAGCACACCCTCTGGCAGGTCCGATAGGGTGCGCCGAACCCCGTAAACACGGTACTGGCAGGCGATCAGTAAGCGCGCGACGCGACTGCCGATATCGCCGCATCCTACGATCAAAACAGAAGAAACAGACATTAAAAAGCTCCCTAAAAGCTGAAATTCGCTGCTAATAACAAAAATTCATGGATACCGAACAAAAAAAATATGACCTTTGCTTTTGCTAACAAGAATTACTTGCAATAATACGCGCCCATTTGTTCTCGGCCCCTTACTGAGGTTTGGCAGGACAATTACCCTATTCTCCCCATTCAGGTCCGGCCAGCATGAATCACGCTTCGCTTTCCGCTTCGCCCCACCAGACTCGCCCATGGCGCGCTATCGCCGCGCTGACCCTGGGCCTGCTGCTCGCGCCCTTGGCATTCGCCGAAGAGCCAGCCGGCACCAGCAACGCGCCTGTATCGACCCAAACAGCTCCTGCCGCAGCGCCTGCGCCAGCCACACCAGCAGACGCCGCCGAGGAGCAAGCACTGGCCGAGGACACCACCTTGGGCATGGGTCACGACCTTTCCCCTTGGGGCATGTACCAGAACGCCGACATCGTGGTGAAAGCCGTGATGATCGGCTTGGCCATCGCCTCGATCATCACTTGGACCATCTGGATCGCCAAAGGCTTCGAGCTGCTGGGCGCCAAGCGTCGCCTCAAAGGCGAAATCGCCGCCTTGAAAAAAGCCGGCACCCTCAAGCAGGCCAGTGAAAGCGCGGCCGTCAAAGGCACGCTGGCCAACCTCTTGGTCCACGATGCCCTGGAAGAAATGCACCTGTCGGCCAATTCTCGCGAGCGCGAGGGTATCAAAGAGCGTGTGAGCTTCCGCCTCGAACGCCTGGTCGCAGCCTGTGGCCGTAACATGAGCAACGGCACGGGCGTACTGGCCACAATTGGTTCGACCGCACCCTTCGTCGGTCTGTTCGGTACCGTGTGGGGCATCATGAACAGCTTCATCGGGATCGCCAAAACCCAGACCACCAACCTTGCCGTGGTCGCCCCTGGTATTGCCGAAGCACTGCTGGCCACCGCCCTGGGCCTGGTGGCCGCCATCCCTGCGGTGGTTATCTACAACGTCTTTGCCCGCTCGATTGCCGGGTACAAGGCCCAGGTTTCGGATGCCTCTGCCCACGTGCTGTTGCTGGTCAGCCGCGACCTGGACCACCAGGGCGACTTCTCCGCGCAGCCACACATGGTGAAGGTGGGGTAAATCATGGGCCTGCACCTGAACGAAGGCGGCGACGACCTCGTCGAGAATCACGAAATCAACGTCACGCCCTTTATCGACGTGATGCTGGTGCTGCTGATCATTTTCATGGTCGCAGCACCACTGGCCACGGTTGACATCAAAGTAGACCTGCCCGCGTCCACCGCCAAGCCGGTGCCACGCCCTGAAAAGCCTGTGTTCCTAAGCGTAAAGGCCGATAAAGGCATCTACGTCGGCGACGACAGAATCGAGCCGGGGCAATTGGGCCAGGTGCTTGATCAGCGCACCAAGGGCAAGAAAGACACCACTATCTTCTTCCAGGCCGATAAAGGCGTGGACTACGGCGACCTGATGGCGGTGATGAACGATATGCGCGCCGCCGGTTACCTGAAGGTGGGCCTCGTAGGCTTAGAGACGGCAGGCAAAAAATGATCACCACGCGCCAAAAGCTGACGCGTTACGGCGCGAGCCTGGCCTTGGTGCTGGGCGTACACGCCGCAGCGATCGTTATCGCCCTGAATTGGCCCGCGCCCCAGGCAATCGAATTGCCACCGGCGGCGATGATGGTCGAGATGGCGCCGCTGCCTGAGCCCGCGCCGCCGCCACCGCCCCAGGTCGTGACGCCGCCGCAGCCGCCCACCCCGGTCGAAGAGCCCGAGCTGCCTAAAGTAGCAGAAGCGCCTAAGCCTGAGATTGCGATTGCCAAACCCAAGCCAAAGCCGGTCAAGCCCAAACCCAAGGTCGAACCGCCCAAGCCCGTGCAAAAGCCTGAACCTGTGCGTGAAGAGCCCCCGGCCCAGCGTACGGTGGACACACCGCCGACCACGGCCCCCCCGGCGAAATCCGCAGCGCCGGCCCCGAGCATTGCCTCCAACAGCAATGCCCTGCCGAGCTGGCAAAGCGACCTGCTGCGCCATTTGAGCAAATACAAGGACTACCCCGAAGCGGCGAAACGCAGCGGCCGGGAAGGCGTCAACCGTCTGCGCTTCGTGGTCGATGGTGAAGGCAAGGTGCTGTCCTACGAGATCATCGGCCCATCGGGGAACGCTGCCCTGGACCGTGCCACGCTACAAATGATCCGCAAGGCCCAGCCGTTGCCGAAACCACCTGCGGAGTTGCTCACCAATGGCACGATGGAAGTGATCGCGCCCTTCGTCTATTCCCTGGACCGCCGGCGTTAACCGCTTATTCCTGACATAACGAAGCAACGCTGATAACGTGCGTCTATCGATTGCACCCGCTATGCTGGGATCGCAAATTCACGGACGCACGTTATGACTCTCACAGAATTACGCTACATCGTTACGCTTGCCCAAGAACAGCATTTCGGCCACGCGGCCGAGCGCTGCCATGTCAGCCAGCCAACGCTGTCGGTGGGCGTGAAAAAACTCGAAGACGAACTGGGCGTGCTCATTTTCGAGCGCAGTAAAAGCGCCGTGCGCCTGACCCCCGTCGGGGAAGGCATCGTTGCCCAGGCGCAAAAGGTGCTCGAACAGGCCCAAGGCATACGTGAGCTGGCCCAAGCGGGTAAGAATCAGCTCACGGCGCCGCTCAAGGTAGGCGCGATCTACACCGTCGGGCCTTATCTGTTTCCGCACCTGATCCCACAACTGCACCGGGTCGCCCCGCAGATGCCGTTGTACATCGAAGAAAACTTTACCCATGTGCTGCGCGACAAGCTGCGTAACGGTGAGCTAGACGCGGTGATCATCGCCTTGCCGTTCAACGAGGCCGATGTACTCACCCTGCCCCTGTATGACGAGCCCTTTTACGTGCTGATGCCGGCCGACCACCCCTGGACCCGCCAGGAAAACATCGACGCCGCGCTGCTCAACGACAAGAGCCTGCTGCTCTTGGGCGAAGGGCATTGCTTCCGTGACCAAGTGCTGGAAGCCTGCCCGACCCTGACCAAAGGGGCCGAAGGGGCCAAACACACCACCGTGGAATCCAGCTCGCTGGAAACCATCCGGCATATGGTCGCTTCAGGGTTGGGCGTATCGATCCTGCCCATGTCTGCCGTCGACAGCCATCACTACGCCCCCGGGATCATTGAAATTCGGCCGCTGGCACCGCCCGTCCCCTTCCGGACAGTGGCCATTGCCTGGCGTGCGAGTTTCCCCAGGCCAAAAGCGATCGAGATCCTCGCGGACTCCATCCGTCTGTGTTCGGTGGCCAAACCTGTGGCGGGCAAAGTCGCGACATGACCGAGCTGTCTCAAGTGTCCGTCACGGCCCTCAAAGGCGTGGGCGAGGCGATGGCAGAAAAACTGAGCAAGGTCGGCCTGGAAAATCTCCAAGACGTATTGTTCCATCTGCCTCTGCGCTACCAGGACCGCACCCGGGTGGTGCCCATCGGCCAACTGCGCCCTGGGCAAGATGCGGTGATCGAAGGGGTGGTCAGCGGTGCCGACGTCGCTATGGGCAAGCGCCGCAGCCTGCTGGTGCGCCTGGGGGACGGCAGCGGCAGCTTGAGCCTGCGCTTCTATCATTTCAGTAACGCCCAGAAAGAAGCCATGAAACGCGGCACCCACCTGCGCTGCTATGGCGAGGCCCGCCCCGGCGCCTCGGGCCTAGAGATCTACCACCCCGAGTACCGCGCCTTGACCGGTGATGAGGCGGTGCCGGTGGAACAGACCCTGACGCCCATTTACCCGACCACCGAAGGTTTGACCCAGCAACGCCTGCGCCAGCTTTCGCAGCAGGCTCTCGCTCTGCTGGGCCCCCGCAGCCTGCCCGACTGGCTGCCCGCCGAGCTTACCCAGGAATATGGCCTGGCGCCGCTGGATGAAGCGATCCGTTACCTGCACAACCCGCCGCCCGACGCGGACCTGGAAGAACTCGCCCTAGGCCACCACTGGGCGCAACATCGCCTGGCCTTTGAAGAGCTACTGACGCACCAACTGTCGCAGCAGCGCTTGCGCGAAAGCCTGCGCGCCCAGCGTGCACCGCCACTCCCGCCGGCGTCTGGGTTGGCCACGCAGTACCTGGACAACCTGGGGTTCGCCCCCACCGGTGCCCAGCAGCGAGTAGGCAAAGAGATTGCCTATGACCTCAGCCAGCCAGAACCGATGTTACGCCTGGTACAAGGTGACGTCGGTGCCGGTAAGACGGTAGTCGCCGCCCTGGCCGCCCTACAAGCGCTGGAAGCCGGTTACCAGGTGGCCTTGATGGCACCCACTGAAATCCTCGCCGAGCAGCACTTCATCACCTTTCAGCGCTGGCTGGAACCATTGGGTATCGAAGTCGCCTGGTTGGCCGGCAAGCTCAAGGGCAAGGTGCGCGCCGCGGCACTCGAGCGTATCGCCGAGGGCGCGCCCATGGTCGTGGGCACCCACGCCCTGTTTCAGGAAGAAGTGAAATTTCACCGCCTGGCCCTGGTGATCATCGATGAGCAGCACCGGTTCGGCGTACAACAACGCCTGGCCCTGCGCCAGAAAGGCGTAGGCGGCCGCTTGTGCCCCCACCAGTTAATCATGACCGCGACGCCGATTCCCCGCACCCTGGCCATGAGCGCCTACGCTGACCTCGACACGTCCATACTCGATGAACTACCGCCTGGGCGTACGCCGGTGAATACGGTGTTAGTGGTCGACACCCGGCGCATAGAAGTGGTCGAGCGAGTCCGCGCCGCCTGCGCCGAAGGGCGTCAGGCCTACTGGGTGTGCACGCTGATCGAAGAGTCAGAAGAACTCACCTGCCAAGCGGCCCAGAGTACCTTCGAAGAACTGGGCAGTGCCCTGGGTGAACTGCGCGTTGGCCTGATCCATGGCCGTATGAAACCGGTGGAAAAAGCTGCCGTCATGGCCCAATTCAAAGCGGGCGAATTGCAGTTACTGGTGGCCACCACGGTGATTGAAGTGGGTGTGGATGTCCCCAATGCCAGCCTAATGATTATCGAAAACCCTGAGCGTCTGGGCCTGGCACAGTTGCACCAGTTGCGCGGCCGGGTCGGTCGAGGTAGCGCCGCCAGCCATTGCGTGCTGCTGTACCACCCGCCGCTGTCACAAATTGGCCGCCAGCGTTTAGGCATCATGCGCGAAACGAATGACGGCTTCGTTATTGCCGAAAAAGATTTAGAGCTGCGCGGCCCAGGCGAAATGTTGGGGACCCGACAGACAGGTTTGCTACAGTTCAAAGTGGCCGACCTGATGCGCGATGCCGACCTGCTTCCGGCCGTTCGTGATGCGGCCCAGGCCCTACTGGCACGCTGGCCTGGCCACGTTGCGCCACTGCTTGAGCGCTGGCTCAGGCATGGCCAACAATACGGCCAGGTGTGAACGCAAACTGAATGCAAGCCAGTTTACAAGTAAGCTGGTTATACTGATTTGAATGTAACAACTTGGACGCAGCCCATGACTGAACTCGCACTGGACACTACAACCCCACACGCTCCGTCGGTCATTCAGGCGCTGCTCGGCAAACTGGAAATCCGCTACCAAGAAGTCGCCGACCGACCCGGGTTGAAAACCGCGAACAAAGTGCAGGGCGTGCTGCTCTGCGATGCGTTGGGGGCGCTGCTGGTGCTGTTCCCGCAGAGCCACCTGCTGGATCTCAAGCGCGTTGAAGTGGTGAACGGCCGTACCCTGGTTGCCGTGCCGCTGGAGCGCATGAAAAAAATGCTCGGCAAGCACGAACTCACCGTGCTGCCGGGCCTGCCTTCGCTCACTAGTTCCCCGTGCCTGTACGAAGAGCTGTTGATGGTCGAGGGCGAGCCCCTGTTGATCGAGTCTGGCGAGCCGGGCCTGTTGCTGGAAATCAGCCGCGAAGACTTCAAAAAGATGCTCGCCACGGCCAGCGCTGGCACTTTCGCTCAGCCCGTGAGCAAGATAACCCCCAACCTCGACCGCCCGGACGACGACCGCCAGGAAATCACTCAGGCGGTACAGGCCTTCACAGCGCGGCGCATTCAGCAACGCCTGGAAGCGACCATCGAGATTCCGCCCCTGGCGGAAACGGCGCAAAAGATCATCAAGCTGCGGGTCGACCCCAACGCAACCATCGATGACATTACCGGGGTGGTGGAGACCGATCCCGCACTGGCCGCCCAAGTCGTCAGTTGGGCCGCTTCGCCTTACTACGCATCGCCCGCCAAAATCCGCTCCGTAGAGGATGCCATCGTTCGGGTGCTGGGCTTTGACCTGGTGATCAACCTGGCCTTAGGGCTGGCGCTGGGCAAGACCCTCAGCCTGCCCAAGGACCACCCGCAACACATCACGCCGTATTGGCACCAGTCGATCTACACCGCCGCTGTGATCGAAGGGCTGACCCGCGCGATGCCTCGGGACAAGCGCCCCGAGGCGGGTCTGACCTACCTCGCCGGGCTGCTGCACAACTTTGGCTACCTGCTGCTGGCCCACGTCTTCCCACCGCATTTTTCATTGATCTGCCGGCACCTGGAGGTCAACCCGCACTTGCCCCACAACTACGTCGAGCAGCACCTGCTGGGCATTAGTCGTGAGCAAATGGGCGCGTGGCTGATGCGGTTCTGGGACATGCCTGCTGAGCTGAGCACCGCCTTGCGCTTCCAGCACGACCCGAGCTACGACGGCGACCACGCGCAGTACCCTAACCTGGTGTGCCTGGCCATCCGCTTGCTGCGCAACCGGGGTATTGGCGGTGGCGGCGACACCCACGTGCCCGATGAACTGCTGGAGCGCCTGGGCCTGAGCCGTGAAAAAGCCGAAGACGTGGTCACCAAGGTGCTGGACGCCGAAGCCCTGCTGCGCGAACTGGCCATGCAGTTCACCAAGGAATAACGCCGGGGGCGCTGGTTATGTCGTTCAGGCTGATCAGCGCTTCTTCTTGGGCCGCAGGTACTTGGTCAAGCCCTGAAACCAGATGACCAAGGCCGGGTTGCCCTTGATCTGTATGGTCTTGTCCTGAATCCCCTGCATAAACGCCAGTTGCTTGTTCTTCGCCTGCAACGTTTCGTAGCCGAAAGCGGCGTCCTTGAATGCAATGGCAAACGCGGGCTCCGCCACGGCGCCGCTTCTGCTAGTGATGCGCTCATTTTTGACCCTGAAATGCCGAGCGATTCTGCCGTCCAGTGTTTGCAGTTGGAACACTAGGTCACGGTCTTTGAGTTGTTGCGCAAACGCGGGGTTCTGACGGCTGGCACGGGCCATCAACAGGCCTAAGGCCCATAGCAGGAGGCGGAACTTCATTACGGGTTACCGACGTTGAGGGGGTTGAAAGATTGGGGCCAAGGCCCCTCCTACAGCGGCGTGTAGGGGGGCAGTGGGGATTAATTCACGCTGTCTTTGAGGAATTTTCCGGGCTTGAACGCCACTGTGTTGCTGGCCTTGATTTTGACCGGCTCGCCGGTTTGCGGGTTCTTGCCGGTGCGGGCGCCACGATGGCGCTGCAGGAAGGTGCCAAAGCCCACCAAGGTGACGCTGTCCTTGCGATGTAGCGCGTTGGTGATTTCTTTCAGCACGGCATTCAGGACGGTGTTGGCTTGGTCTTTCGTCAGGTCGGCTTTTTCAGCGATAGCAACGACGAGTTCTGGTTTGCGCATAGAAGATGCCTCTGGGACGGTTATTGTTTTTATGTCGCGGTCTTGAGCCGCGGCCAGGCTCCGCACGCTCTAGCGTGCGGTAGACAGGGTGAGAATGGCACGGCAAAACGGGCCGCGCCAGTTTTTCCAGTCGCTTTGTCGAGCTACCCAAGGGCATTGCGACAGAACGCAGGCCGATCAAGCCAACAAAGGCGGCAGCTGCCGGTTCAGCGCTAATTTTTCCATCACCGCCTTGCCTGTCAACGCGTAGCCCAACAACTTACCGTCTGAATCAAGGCACAGCGCCTTTATGTCAGCCCCTTCGCCTTCCACCTGCCATTGGCCAATGCTACCCACGGCCGGTGGCGATACCACCAACGGGCAAGCCGGGGTTTTCACAGTGATCGGCATCGGCCCATAGCTGACCGCTGCGGGCTGCCCGGCGAGGGTCTGGGCCAGCGCACGGGCCCCACTCATCAAGGGCATGACGTAGAGCAGGTTCAGCCCCTCGACTTCGGCGCAATCGCCTAAGGCATAGATATTGGCGTGTGAGGTGCGCAAATAGCGGTCGACCATCACCCCACGGTTGGTCTGCAAGCCCGCTGCGGCGGCCAGGTCGATGCGCGGGCGCAAGCCAATGGCCGAAACCACCGCATCGCAGGCGATTTGGCTGCCATCGGACAAATGCGCCAACAGGCCCTGATTGGCGTGGTCGAGGCGCATCAACACCGGACCTAGATGAAAGCGTGCACCCAGTGCCTCCAGGCCCCGTTGCACGGCGGTCGCCGCCGCCGCCGGCAGCAGCGTCGGCATCACCTGCTCGCACGGGGCAACCAGCTCGACAGCATAGCCACCGAGCATCAAATCGTTGGCGAATTCGCAGCCGATCAAGCCTGCGCCCAAGATGAGCACACGCTGCTTGCCCTCAATGGCCGCGCGAAAACGCGCGTAGTCTTCCAAATCGTTGATCGGGTAAAGCTGGTCGGCGGCGTCACCGGCCAGTGGCACGGTGACGGGCGCCGCGCCCCACGCCAGCACCAGGTCGCGATAGAACACCGACTCTGCACCGATCCACAGGCGTTGGTGGCCAGGGTCTATGCCACTGATACGGGTATGGGTACGCACTTCAGCATTGAGCTGCACGGCCATAGCCCCGGGCTCGGCCATGCTCAAGCCGTCGGCGTCTTTTTGCTTGCCGAACCCGGTGGACAGCATGGGTTTGGAATAGGAGCGGCCGTCGTCTGCTGTAATCAGCAGCAGCGGCGTTTCGCTGTCGAGCTTGCGAAACTCCCGGGCCAGGTTATAGCCAGCCAGGCCAGTGCCGATGATCACTACAGGTGCCGTCATGACAAAACTCCGAACTTCATTCAATCAACCGATTTCGATCATCTCGAAATCCATTTTACCGACGCCGCAATCCGGGCATAGCCAGTCTTCGGGGACGTCTTGCCAAAGGGTACCGGCGGCAATGCCGTCATCTGGCCAACCTTCGGCTTCGTTGTAAATCAGACCACACACTATGCACTGCCACTTTTTCATCGTTGGTTCTCCTCAGGCTGGCTATTTTCTATCACCGTTCAATGCCTTGGTGCAGTTGAACAGCTCTGGCGTTGTACTGTTCACACCGGCAGGATGCAAGTGGCAAGCGCTCAAAACCGCTGCGCAGGCATGCTAAGCTGAAGTTTTTCCAGGTCCGCTAAGGATGCCCACGTGCCTGCTGCCAACCCCTGCACCCTACGCCCCCACTGGCTGAACCAGCCCGAGGTAGACTCCTACCCGACAACGCTGGACTGGCTATTCGACCAAGGCTCGCTGACCCAACGCCTTAGCGCCCTGGCCCATGGCGATTTTTCCATCGAGCCGCTCGCCCAAGGCTGGCAGCCGCTGCGTGACGACGAGTGCAGTGCCCTCGACGTGCCGCCGGGCAGCGTTGGCTGGGTACGCGAGGTCTACCTGTGCGGCCACCGCCAGCACTGGGTGTTCGCCCGCAGCGTGGTGACGAAAGCGGCCCTGGACAACAGCGATTTTTCGCTGGAGCAACTGGGCAGTCGGTCGTTGGGCGAGGTGCTGTTTCAAGACCCCGCCTTTGCGCGGCGGCCGATCCAGGCCTGCCATTATCCAGTCGAGTGGCTGCCGCCCGGCCTGACCCGCGCTGATCTATGGGTGCGCCGTTCGCGCTTCGACCGCGGCGAGCTGGCGGTGCTGGTCGCCGAAGTGTTTCTGCCTGACTTGTGGCGCGCCACGCATCCGTGAGAACCCTCGATGTACACACGCTTTTTGCTCTCGCTTAATCGCCTGCACCCCCGTGTCTGGGACTTCATTCAACTGACCCGCCTGGACCGCCCCATTGGCGTGTATCTATTGCTCTGGCCCACGCTATGGGCCCTGTGGATCGCCGGCGAGGGCCGGCCGTCCCTGGCCAACGTGCTGATCTTCGTACTAGGCGTCGTATTGATGCGCGCGGCCGGCTGCGTGATCAACGACGTCGCCGACCGCAAGGTCGACGGCCACGTCAAACGCACTGAGCAGCGGCCGCTGGTCAGCGGCAAGGTCAAGCCCAAAGAGGCGCTGGTGCTGTTTGCGGTGCTGATTCTGCTGAGTTTCCTGCTGGTGTTGTGCACCAATTCGGCAACCGTATGGTTGTCCATCGGCGGCGTGATACTGGCGGCCAGTTATCCCTTTATGAAGCGTTATACCTACTACCCGCAGGTAGTACTGGGCATGGCGTTTTCCTGGGGTATGCCGATGGCATTCACCGCAGAAACCGGCCACCTGCCCGCCGCCGCCTGGTTGCTGTGGATCGCCAACCTGCTGTGGACCGTGGCCTACGACACTTACTACGCCATGACCGACCGCGACGACGATTTAAAGATCGGCGTGAAGTCCACGGCCATCTTGTTCGGCAACTCGGACCGCAGCATCATCCTCATGTTGCAGGGCTTGGCATTGGCCTGCCTGCTGCTGGCCGGCGGCCGCTTTGGCCTAGGGGGGTGGTTCTACCTGGGGCTGTTTGGCGCTGCGGTGTGCTTCGCCTGGCAACATTGGCAAACCCGCACCCGCGACCGCCAGGCGTGTTTCCGCGCGTTTCTGCACAATCACTGGGCGGGCTTGCTGATTTTTGCCGGGATCGTATTGGACTACGCCTTGCGCGGTTAGCACGCCGTCAGTCGGCGTCTTCCATGATGGCTTTCCATTCACCGACGTTATCGCCCTTCATGTCGCCGGCTTTCTTGTCTTCGACATAGGTGTACACCGGCTGGCCTTCGTAGGCCCACTGCATGCTGCCGTCGTCACGCTTGACCATGGTCCATTCGGGGCCAGCGGTGTCGGTGGCCTTGGCGGCCAACGGCGGCCATTTCTGTGCGCATTTGTCGTTACACATCGACTTGCCTTCGGCGTCTTTGCCGAAGGTATAGAGGGTCATCCCCTTGTGGTTGACCAGCATGCCGTCTTGTTTCATCGCGGGGTCCGCGGCCGATGCCAGGCCAGGGGAAACCAGCGCAACCGTGCCAAAGAGCGCCAGCCAGATCAGAGTGTTTCGAGTCATTGGGGCGTCTTCCTATTTATCCGTGTAAAGGGAATTACAGCTTAGTCGAGTCGAGCGAACTTGCTACCCTGAGGCAAGCTGTCACACGACTGCAATATTTCCGTTATCTAATGCGGCGCAAGACACCGGTATTGAGACGAGGGTTGAAGCATGGCTGGCAGGAGCATTCTGATAGTTGACGACGAAGCGCCTATTCGCGAGATGATCGCCGTCGCGTTGGAAATGGCTGGCTATGAATGCCTGGAGGCCGAGAACTCCCAGCAAGCCCATGCGATCATCGTCGACCGCAAACCTGACCTGATCCTGCTGGACTGGATGCTCCCCGGCACCTCCGGCATCGAGTTGGCCCGGCGCCTAAAGCGCGACGAATTGACCGGAGACATCCCGATCATCATGCTCACGGCCAAGGGTGAGGAAGACAACAAAATTCAGGGCCTGGAAGTCGGTGCCGACGACTACATCACCAAACCCTTCTCCCCCCGTGAGTTGGTGGCGCGCCTCAAAGCGGTACTGCGCCGCGCTGGGCCAAGCGATGGCGAGACGCCCATCGAAGTGGGCGGCCTGCTGCTGGACCCCATCAGCCACCGCGTCACCATCGATGGCAAGCCTGCTGAAATGGGCCCCACGGAATACCGTTTGCTGCAATTTTTCATGACCCACCAAGAGCGCGCCTACACCCGCGGCCAACTGCTCGACCAAGTCTGGGGTGGCAACGTCTATGTCGAGGAGCGTACGGTAGACGTGCACATCCGGCGCCTGCGCAAAGCCCTCGGCGAGGCCTACGAAAATCTGGTACAAACCGTGCGCGGCACGGGGTATCGCTTTTCCACCAAAAGTTGAGTACCGCCCCGAGCGCCTGTCTAACAGTGTTTTGAAAGGACGCGTGGCAAATTGAACCGAAACTGGCACGGCACCTTGATTCGCCATCTATTGATTCTGGTCAGCATCAGCCTGCTGGCCGGCCTGGTGACCGGCTATTACGGGGCCAGCCTGGCCGTCGCCCTGGCGCTGTACCTGGCCTGGACCCTCAAGCAACTGCTGCGCCTGCACGAATGGCTGCGCCAACACCGGCCCGACGAGCCGCCGCCCGACGGCTATGGCCTATGGGGCGACGTGTTCGACAGCATCTACCACCTGCAGCGGCGTGACCAACGCGTACGCGGCCGCCTGCAGGCAGTGATCGACCGGGTGCAGGAGTCCACCGCAGCGCTCAAAGACGCCGTGGTCATGCTCGACGCCGACGGCAACCTGGAGTGGTGGAACCGTGCGGCCGAGACCCTGCTGGGCCTGAAGACGCCCCAAGACGGCGGCCAGCCGGTGGCCAACCTGGTGCGTCACCCACGCTTCAAGGAATACTTCGAGCAGGGCAACTACCACGAGCCGTTAGAGATTCCCTCGCCCACCAACGATCGCCTGCGCATCCAATTGCATATCACACGCTACGGTAATAACGAGCACCTGATGCTGGTTCGCGACGTCACCCGCATCCATCAGTTGGAGCAAATGCGCAAAGACTTCGTCGCCAACGTGTCCCACGAGCTGCGTACCCCGCTGACGGTGATCGCCGGTTACCTGGAGACGCTGCTGGACAACGTCGAAGAGGTCAACCCGCGCTGGGTGCGCGCGCTGCAGCAAATGCAGCAGCAAGGCTCGCGCATGCAAACGCTGCTCAACGATCTCCTGCTGTTGGCCAAGCTGGAAGCCACCGACTACCCCTCCGACAGCCAGCCGGTCGCGGTGGCAGACCTGCTGCGCTCGATCAAAGGCGACGCGCTCGCGTTATCGGGGCCACGCAACCAGCAGATCAGCCTCGACGCCGAAGCCAGCTACGGCCTCAAGGGCAGCGAAAGCGAATTGCGCAGTGCGTTTTCCAATCTTATTTTCAACGCCGTGAAATACACGCCAGCCGATGGCCAGATCCGTGTCCGCTGGTGGGCCGATGGCCAAGGTGCGCATTTAAGCGTGCAGGACTCAGGCATCGGCATCGACGCCAAACACTTGCCGCGCCTGACCGAGCGCTTCTACCGAGTCGACTCCAGCCGCGCCTCGAATACCGGTGGCACAGGCCTCGGGCTGGCCATCGTCAAGCACGTATTGCTGCGCCATCGCGGCCGCCTGGAGATCAGCAGCGTGCCGGGCCATGGCAGTACATTCACTTGCCATTTCGCCCCTGCCCAGGTCGCCGCGCGTCCGGCCCTGGAGCTTGAAGAATAGCCCCCACTAGTCAAGCGGCTTCGCAGCCGCTACATTGCCGGTTCTCGCCTGCTGCGCAGGCCCCGAAACACCCTCATTTCAAAAGACGGAACCCGTAAACCCCCATCATGGACCCTTCCACAGGCTTTCCCCTCTCCTCCCTTTTCGCCGACTTCGGCATGATCCTATTCGCACTTCTACTGGTTGTACTCAACGGCTTCTTCGTAGCCGCAGAGTTCGCCATGGTCAAGCTGCGCTCGACCCGAGTCGAGGCCATTGCCGAAAAGAACGGCTGGCGCGGGCATATTCTGCGCACCGTTCACAGCCAATTGGACGCCTACCTGTCCGCCTGCCAGTTGGGCATCACCCTCGCCTCGCTCGGCCTCGGCTGGGTGGGCGAGCCGGCCTTTGCCCACTTGTTGGAGCCGCTGCTGCATGCTGCTGGCGTAGAGTCCCAGGAAGTGATCAAAGGCGTATCGTTCTTCAGCGCCTTCTTTGTGATCTCCTACCTGCACATCGTGGTCGGCGAACTGGCCCCGAAGTCCTGGGCCATTCGCAAGCCTGAGCTGCTGTCGCTGTGGACCGCCGTGCCCTTGTACCTGTTCTATTGGCTGATGTACCCAGCCATTTACCTGCTCAACGCCAGCGCCAACGCTATTTTGCGCATCGCCGGCCAGGGCGAGCCCGGCCCACACCACGAACACCACTACAGCCGGGAGGAGCTCAAGCTCATTCTGCATTCCAGCCGTGGTCAAGACCCTAGCGACCAAGGCATGCGCGTATTGGCTTCAGCGGTCGAGATGGGCGAACTGGAAGTGGTCGACTGGGCCAACTCCCGGGAAGACCTGGTTAGCCTTGAATTCAATGCGCCACTCAAAGAAATTCTGGCGATGTTCCGGCGCCATAAGTACAGCCGCTACCCGGTGTACGACACGGAGCGTAACGAGTTCGTCGGCCTGCTGCATATCAAAGATCTGCTGCTTGAACTGGCCGCCCTGGACCACCTGCCAGAATCGTTCAACCTGGCCGAACTCACTCGGCCCCTGGAACGCGTGTCACGGCATATGCCGTTGTCGCGCTTGTTGGAACAGTTTCGCAAAGGCGGCGCGCACTTTGCCCTGGTCGAAGAAGCCGACGGCAAGATCGTGGGCTTTTTGACCATGGAAGACGTGCTGGAAGTCCTGGTAGGCGATATCCAAGACGAACACCGCAAGGCCGAACGCGGCATCCTGGCCTATCAGCCCGGCAAACTGCTGGTGCGCGGCGACACACCGTTGTTCAAGGTCGAACGGCTACTGGGCATCGACCTCGATCACATCGAGGCAGAGACCCTCGCCGGCCTGATCTACGACACCCTCAAGCGCGTCCCTGAAGAAGAAGAGGTGCTCGAAGTCGAGGGCCTGCGCATCATCATCAAGAAGATGAAAGGGCCGAAAATCGTCCTGGCCAAGGTGTTAATGCTCGAGTAACCCGATCTAGTCCCCGCCCACCGCGAAGTTCGGCAGGCTGCCAACCGGCCTGTTGAACTCGTAAGGGATGGACTCCAACGCCAGCCCGACATTGCGCTGCACGACAAAATGCAAATGCGGGCCAGTGCTGTTGCCGGTATTGCCCGAACGTGCCAGCCGCGTGCCGAGCAAGACCCGCTGGCCCTCGGTGACAGTGACCGAGCCGCGCATCAGGTGCAGGTACACCCCCATGGTGCCATCGTCGTGTAGCACGCGAACGAAGTTGCCGGACGGCTGCGCGCCACCCTCCCCTTGGTTGTTCTCGACCTTGACCACCATGCCCGAACGCGCGGCAACGATGGGCGTCCCTTCGGGCATGGCGATGTCCATGGCGTAGCGGCCCTTGGGGTCGGAGTGGCTGTACTTGCCCCCTGGGCCCTGGGTCAGGCGAAACGGCCCACCGACCCACGGCAGCGGGTAGGGGTAAGCCCTGGGTTGCGCGCCGGGGTCGCCCAGGGCATAGCGAAAGCTTGGCGTGTAACGCAAAGCCTGCCCCGGGCTGGCGGCCGCCAGGGCGACCAGGTTGACGCTGCTGCGCGCGGGTACGACGCGGCGGATGCGGCTGGGTACCACACCGCGCACATTAGCCAAACCTTCGAGGCGCAACTCGACCTCCACCGGCGCGAACAGTTGGTTGCGGACCGTGAAACGCGCCGTGACCGGAGTTTTGGCGACGTCCAGATGCACTTGCTGCTCAAGCCGCTCGACCATCTGGTCGCGAAAGACCAACACCCGAGCGCCTGGGGTGGGCCGGTCGGTATAGGAAACCACGCCATTGGCATCGGTGTATTTGTAGATAGGCGCGGCCGCAGCCAAGCTGGAGGCCACTGCCAGGCCACAGAGTAACAAGGTGCGTATGAGCATCGAGAGGTATCGGTAAAGGTACGTGCGCCAAGCCTAGCAGGTGCGCCCAGCGGCGTACTGGATCACCGGATAAACGGGGTCGTGTGGGACGCGCTGAAAACTGCCCGGCTCCAGGCGAATGGCCTCGTATAGCTCATCGGCTTGGTCGTTGACCCGTTGCAAGCGCAACCATAGCTGACCCCAGGCATCGATGTGGTCGACCTTCCAGGCCAGGCCACTGTCCAGCAGCAGATGGTAAACGTTCTGCGCGGCGCTATCGAGGCCATCGGGGACAGTGACGATTCGAACGGCGTAGTCCAACCAGTGCAGGCGGTCGCCTTGACTGAGTTGCAGGCTAAGGCCCTGGCAACACTCACATTGCATGCTAATAGTCCGCTCATGGATCAGGAGCGAACAGCATTCCACGGGAAAAACCGCCGGAGTATCGTCAAAATCCCAATAATCTGCCGGAAATGTCTGACTGCCTAAGACTTACGCACCCGGTACAAAGTGCTTCTGGGCAGAGCCGCGAGCGATCAAGCGCGAGATGTAATCGAGCTTCTGCGCATCTTGGTCAACAAAACGGAAGTTCAACTGCAGCCATTCACTGTCCGGCTTCTGCTCGAAGGCCGAGACCGCGTGCAGGTAGCCATTCAAGCGCGCCACCTCGGCATTGTCGCCCTGCTCCAGGTCAAGCACCGCGCTCTCTAATATCTGAGGCAGGGTGTCGCTGGTGCGCACCAGCAATAGCGCCTCCTTGAGGCTCAGCGCTTTGATCACACAGGGCTGATTGCCACCCGCCAGGCGCAATTGACCCTGGCCTCGGCCAGCAGGGGCCGCACTGGGGCCTGCCGGGGCGGCTGCCGGTGCAGCAGCGGGCCTGATCAGTGGGCTACCGGCTGGCGCAGCCGGGGCGCTGCGAACGACCTCAGCCTTGCCACCGGTGAGCGCACTCAGCGAGTCGTTGGCCAAGCCCGACGAAGTGCGTGCCGGGCCGCCACTCATCAAAGCCTCCAGCTTGCCGGCGCGATGCATGGCTTTTTTAACTTTGGTCAGCAGTTGTTCATTGGTGAAAGGCTTGCCAACAAAATCGGAAACACCTGCATGGATGGCCTGCACGACGTTTTCTTTGTCGCCACGGCTGGTCACCATGATGAACGGCGTGGTTTTCAGGCTTTCTTCCTGGCGACACCAGGTCAGTAGTTCCAGCCCCGACATTTCCGGCATTTCCCAGTCACATAGGATCAGGTCGAACTTTTCTTTCAATAACAGCGCCTGCGCCTTGCGGCCGTTGACGGCATCTTCCAGGACGACGCCGGGGAAATAGTTACGCAGACACTTCTTTACCAGATCGCGGATGAATGGAGCGTCATCCACGACCAGCACACTGACCTTACTCATTGACCACTCCTCTAAAACCCCGGCAAGCATAGCGCGCAATAGTGGCCATCTGCCAAAACCTTCGGCGACGCCGGGACATGTCCGTTCGCGGGTGCCTTGAATTCGTGCCTCGCAAACGCAAACGCCCGGCCAAGGCCGGGCGTTTTTACTCGGGCAGTCTTACTTATCGTCCGGTTGAGGCAGAACATTAGGCCGCTCGGCAGTCCCCTCCACTTCCTCTTTCATGCGCTTGAGCCCCATGTGCCGCACATCAGTGCCGCGTACCAGGTAAATCACCAGCTCGGAGATATTGCGCGCGTGGTCGCCGATTCGCTCCAGCGACCGCAGTACCCAGATGACATTAAGCACCCGTGAGATCGAGCGCGGGTCTTCCATCATGTAGGTCGCCAGTTCGCGCAGCGCGGTCTTGTATTCACGGTCGATGATTTTGTCGTACTGCGCCACCGACAGCGCCAACTCAGCGTCGAAGCGAGCAAAAGCGTCCAATGCGTCGCGCACCATATTGCGCACCTGGTCGCCGATGTGGCGCACTTCCACGTAACCGCGCGGCGACTCGCCCTCTTCACACAGCTGGATGGCCCGGCGAGCGATCTTGGTCGACTCGTCGCCAATACGCTCCAGGTCGATGACCGACTTGGAAATGCTGATGATCAGGCGCAGGTCCGACGCCGCAGGCTGGCGCCGCGCCAGAATGCGCAGGCATTCTTCATCGATGTTGCGCTCCATCTGGTTGATTTCGTCGTCCACGTCACGCACCTGCTGGGCCAGGCCCGAGTCGGCTTCGATCAGGGCCGTGACGGCATCGTTGACCTGCTTCTCCACCAGCCCGCCCATGGCCAGCAGGTGGCTGCGCACTTCTTCCAGTTCGGCGTTGAACTGTTGGGAAATGTGATGGGTAAGGCTGTCTTTGTTGATCATGGATTCGCTCCGCGAAAGCATTGAGCCATTTGCCAGTTGCACGCGTCGAGCTGCGAGCTGCAAGCGGTTGTCTAGTGATTCTGTAACGCTAAACCCTAACCATATCGGCCAGTAATATAATCTTCCGTCTGCTTCTTGGCCGGGTTGGTGAACAAAGTGTCGGTGTCGCCATATTCCACCAGTTTGCCCATGTACATAAAGGCCGTGTAGTCAGACACCCGCGCCGCTTGCTGCATGTTGTGGGTCACGATGACGATGGTGTACTTGGCTTTGAGCTCGTAGATCAGCTCTTCTACTTTCAAAGTCGAGATGGGGTCGAGGGCCGAACAGGGTTCGTCGAGCAACAACACTTCGGGCTCGACAGCGATGGTCCGCGCGATCACCAAACGTTGCTGCTGCCCTCCGGAGAGCCCCAGCGCCGACTCATGCAAACGGTCCTTGACCTCATCCCACAGGGCCGCGCCACGCAAGGCCCATTCGACCGCCTCGTCCAGCACGCGCTTCTTGTTGATGCCTTGAATACGCAAGCCGTAGACGACGTTCTCGTAAATAGTCTTGGGGAACGGGTTGGGCTTTTGGAACACCATGCCCACGCGCCGACGCAATTCGGCCACGTCTTCGCCCTTGCGATAGATGTCATGGCCGTACAGGTTGATTGCGCCTTCGACCCGGCAGCCGTCGACCAGGTCGTTCATCCGGTTGAAGGTACGCAACAGCGTCGACTTGCCACAGCCCGACGGGCCGATGAAAGCGGTCACGCGCTGCTTGGGGATATTCAGTGCAACGTCGAACAAGGCTTGCTTGTCGCCGTAGAAAAGGCTCAGGCCCGGCACTTCAATGGCCACGGTTTCCTGGGCTAGGTTCAGGCTTTGCTTGTCGCGCCCAAGGGCGGACATATTGATGCCGCGGGGCTGGCTTTCATGCTGCATGGGAGACTCCATACGCTATCAATTCGGTTCGGTGCGGCCGCCTGGGTGGCGGCGCGCACACTATCAGCTGTCGAGTGCTTTGTACTTTTCCCGCAAGTGGTTGCGGATCGCTACGGCCGACAGGTTCAGCAAAGCAATGACCAGCACCAGCAACAGCGCCGTGGCGTATACCAACGGCCGCGCGGCCTCGACGTTGGGGCTTTGGAAGCCGACGTCATAAATATGGAAGCCCAAGTGCATGATCTTCTGGTCCAGATGCAGATACGGGTAATTGCCGTCCAGGGGTAACGAGGGTGCCAGTTTCACTACGCCCACCAGCATCAGCGGCGCCACTTCACCGGCCGCCCGGGCCACGGCCAGGATCATCCCGGTCATCATGGCCGGGCTGGCCATGGGCAGAACAATTTTCCAGAGCGTTTCGGCCTTGGTCGCCCCCAGTGCCAGCGAACCTTCGCGCACCGTGCGCGGGATGCGCGCCAAGCCTTCTTCGGTGGCCACGATCACCACTGGCACCGCCAGCAACGCCAGGGTCAAGGATGCCCAGAGCAGGCCCGGCGTACCAAAGGTGGGTGCAGGCAGCGCTTCTGGGAAAAACAAGCGATCCACCGAGCCGCCCAATACGTACACGAAGAAGCCCAAACCGAACACGCCGTAAACAATGGCCGGCACCCCAGCAAGGTTGTTCACGGCGATACGGATCAAGCGGGTCATGGCGTTCTGCCGGGCGTATTCGCGCAGGTAGACCGCCGCCAGCACGCCGAACGGGGTGACGATCACCGCCATGATCAGAGTCATCATGACGGTACCGAAGATGGCCGGAAAGATCCCGCCTTCGGTGTTGGCTTCCCGTGGATCGTCGCTGAGGAACTCCCAGATCTTCGAGAAATAGAAGCCGATCTTGGTCAAGGTGCCCATATTATTGGGCTGGTAGGCGTGCACCACCTTGCCCATCTCAATGTTGATTTCGCGGCCATTGGCGTCGCGCGCGGTAAGGCTGTCGCGGGCAACCTGAGCATGCAGCTCGCCCAGACGCGCCTCGATGCCTTTATAACGCGCCGCCAGCTCGGCACGTTCGGCGTCCATGTCGGCCTGTGCGGCAGCGTCGAGCTTGCCGTCGAGCTCCAACTTACGGGCATGCAAGCGCAGGCGCTCAAGCCCGGCGTTCACCGCGCCGATGTCCTTTTTTTCCAGGGCGCTGAGCTCGTTGGCGAGCTGGCCGACCCGGGCGATGCGCGCTTGCAGTTCTGGCCAGGCTGCTTCGCCCTCGGCGATGACCTTGCCGTCTTCCTTGATGTTCACGAGGTAGCCGTAGAAATTACCCCACTCACGCCGCTCGATGGCCATCAACTCGGGCGGCGTCGTCTGGTCCGTCAGCCACTCACCGACGATCCAGCTGAAGTCCGCGCCATTGAGGTCACGGTTACCCACCTTGATCAGCTCGCGGGTCATGAATTCCGGGCCGTCGTCGGGCACCGGCAGGCCAGCACCCTTGAGCCGCACACGGGGCACTTGCTCTTTTTGCACCACTTCGCCAACGACCAAGTGGTTAGGCTGCCCCGGTACATTGTAGTTGGCGTGGATCAGGTCAGCCGGCCAGAAGTGGCCAAGGCCACGCACAGCGATGACCGCAAGGAGGCCGATGGTCATGATGACGGCGATGGCCACCGCGCCACCGCTCATCCAGACGCCAGGGGCACCGCTCTTGCACCAGCTCATCAGGGAGTTCTGTTTCACAGACGGCTACCTTTCTTAAAGCGACGAATATTTCTTGCGCAAGCGCTGACGAATCAGCTCTGCGGCCGTGTTCATGACGAAGGTAAACAGCAGCAGCACCAGCGCCGAAAGGAACAGCACGCGATAATGGGTACCGCCCACCTCCGACTCCGGCATCTCCACCGCCACATTCGCCGCCAGGGTGCGCAAGCCTTCGAAGAGGTTCATCTCCATGATCGGGGTGTTACCGGTGGCCATCAGCACGATCATGGTTTCACCCACCGCGCGGCCCAGGCCGATCATCAGCGCCGAGAAGATACCGGGGCTGGCGGTCAGGATGACTACACGGGTCAAGGTTTGCCACGGCGTAGCGCCCAGGGCCAGAGAGCCCAGGGTCAGGCCACGGGGCACGCTGAACACGGCGTCTTCGGCAATTGAGTAAATGTTGGGAATGACCGCGAACCCCATGGCCAGGCCGACCACCAGGGCGTTGCGTTGGTCGTAGGTAATGCCTAGGTCGTTGCTGATCCACAGGCGCATGTCGCCGCCGAACCACCAGGTTTCCAGGAATGGGCTCATGTACAGCGCGAACCAGCCCACCAACAAAATCACCGGAATCAGGATGGTGCTTTCCCAGCCGTCTGGCACCCGCAGGCGCAATGACTCAGGCAGTTTGGTCCACAGGAAACCGGCCAGCAGAATGCCTACCGGGGTGAGAATCAACAGGCTGAAAATACCGGGTAGGTGGCCCTCGACATAAGGTGCGAGAAACAAACCGGCAAAGAAGCCCAGAATTACCGTCGGCATGGCCTCCATCAGTTCGATGACCGGCTTTACCTTGCGGCGCATGCTCGGCGCCATGAAGTAGGCGGTATAGATGGCGGCCGCGATGGCCAGCGGTGCAGCCAGAAGCATCGCGTAGAACGCTGCCTTCAAGGTGCCGAAGGTCAGCGGCGCCAGGCTCAGCTTGGGCTCGAAGTCACTGTTGGCCGCTGTGGACTGCCAAACGTAGCTCGGTTTTTCGTAGTTCTCGTACCAGACCTTTTCCCACAGGGCGCTCCAGGACACCTCGGGGTGGGGGTTGTCCAGCTCGATGGGCAGTAATTTACCGCCCTCCTCGACGAAAATGCGGTTGGCGCGCGGTGACAGCGCCATGATGCCCGCGCCCTCGGCGACCTTATCGACCAGCAGCGTACGATGCGCCGTGCTGTGAAACACGCCCATCTGGCCACTGGCATCCAGGGCGATAAAGCCTTTACGCCGCTCTTCAGCGGCGATCTGGACCACTGGCGACTTGCCCATTTGGAAGTCACGGATGTGCTTGAAGCGCGGCTCGCCGTCTGGATCGCGCGCCATGAACCACTGGCCCAGATGACCAGTGGAGCTGCCAATGATCAGCGAGATGCCGCCCACCAGTTGAGTGCTCGCAGTCACCTCAGCGTTACCGTCTTCCAGCAGCTTGTAGCGGCCGTTGAGGCTGTTATCACGCAGGCTGAATACGTCGGCTTGAGCTCGCCCGTTGATCACATAGAGCCACTGTTGACGCGGGTCGATAAAAATCGCTTTGACCTTTTCGGTCATTTTCGGCAACTGGATGCGCGTCTCTTCGCTCGTCGTCTCGCCGGTCATCATGTTCTCTTCCTGCGCCAGCTTCAGTACATGCAGCTCGGCGCCGGTGGAAGCGGCGACCACCAGGGTAGTGTCGTTGAGGTTGAGGCTGACGTGCTCCAGCGCACGCCCCTGCGGGTCGAGCACCATCGGCGCCTGGCCATACGGGTAGTCGATCAGCGGGGTAATGGTCTTCTTGTTATCCGGCCAGGTGATCTTATAGCTGTTGCGAAAGGCCAGGGCCTGGCCGTTGGACAAGCCGATCAAAGTCAGCGGGCTGCCCGGCTGGTCACGGCCGATCGAGGCTACGGTCGTACCAGCGGGGATTGGCAGGTCGACACGGGCCAACTCGGCGCCACCCTGGGTATCGAAAAATAACACCTGGCCTTTGTCGGAGATGCGCATACCGACCAGGTTCTGTTCTTCCAGGCCAAGCATCAGGGGTTTACCGGCGTCTTGCATCCAGGCGGGCGTCAGGGCCTGCTCGGTATTGAGGTGCGCGCCCTTGAACAGGGGAAACACGACGTAGGCCAAGAAGAAGAAAATCAACGTGATCGCTGCCAGCACGGCCAGCCCGCCCACCAGGACATACCAGCGGGTCAAGCGGTCTTTGAACGCACGTATGCGGCGCTTGCGTTGCAGCTCAGGCGTATTGAAATCAATGCGCTCAGGAGGGGTTTGCTGATTCATCGTAGAATTGGCCAGATCATTCATGCGCACACCCTAACGATCCTGCATGACAGAAATATGACAATGCGGTGACGCGGCAAATTCGCCGCTCGGCATGACCGGCGGCGAATTCAATTGTAGATACGGTGCCGCTCTGGGCACCGCGCGCGACCGGTTACGCGCCTTCTTTCAAGCCCAGGTCAGCCAGGGCCTTGGCCGCCACTTTGGCCGGCAGCGGGATATAACCATCCTTCATCACCACTTCCTGGCCCTGCTTGGACAGCACCAGCTTAACGAACTCAGCTTCCAACGGGGCCAGAGGCTTGTTCGGCGCCTTGTTCACGTAAACGTAGAGGAAGCGCGACAGCGGGTAGCTACCATTGAGCGCGTTGGCTTCGTTGTCTTCGACGAACTCGCCGCCTTCCTTTTTGGCCAACGGTACGGTTCTGACGCTGGCAGTCTTGTAACCGATCCCCGAGTAGCCCACGCCGTTGAGCGAATTACTAATCGACTGCACCACCGACGCGGAACCCGGCTGCTCGTTGACGTTAGGTCGGAAGTCGCCTTTGCACAGGGCTTCTTCTTTAAAGTAGCCGTAGGTGCCCGACACCGAGTTGCGGCCAAACAGCTGCACCGGCTTGTTGGCCAGGTCGCCGGTCACGCCCAGGTCGCCCCAGGTTTTAACGTCAGCTTTGGCGCCGCACAGGCGGGTCGAGGAGAAGATCGCATCGACTTGCTGCATGGTTAGCCCTTTGATGGGGTTGTCCTTGTGCACGAAGACGGCCAAGGCATCGACAGCGACGGGGATCGCAGTGGGCTTGTAGCCGTATTTCTGTTCGAAGGCCTGCAACTCGACGTCTTTCATCTTGCGGCTCATCGGGCCCAGGTTCGACGTGCCTTCAGTCAGGGCTGGCGGCGCCGTGGAGGACCCTGCCGCCTGGATCTGGATGTTGACGTTCGGGTATTCCTTTTTGTACGCCTCGGCCCAGAGTGTCATCAGGTTAGCCAAGGTGTCGGAGCCGACGCTGGAGAGGTTGCCAGACACGCCAGTGGTTTTGACGTAGGCAGGGATAGCGGGGTCAACGGCAGCCACCGCATTGGCGGTGGCGACGCCAGCGGCGACAAAAGTCATGGCCGCCATCAAACGCTTCAGTGTCATGCCTTGCTCCTAGCAGGATAGGGTGTGTTGGACCGGGCCAAGTATCGGGAGGTCGTGTGAACACTCTATGAAAGGATTATGACAGTTGGATGAAAGGCCACTACTGAATAGGCAGGAGAGTGGGGGGCGAGCGCCCCCCTCTGCGCTCAGCGCTTCTTGGCCATCAGGTAGGCGCCCAGGCCCAAGCCCATCAGGCAGATACCGGCAATATAGTAGGACGGCCCCATGGGGTTCGACTTCATCAGCCAGGTGACCGCCATGGGCGTCAAACCGCCGAAAATTGCGTAGGCCACGTTGTAAGAAAACGACAGCCCACTAAAGCGCACCACCGCCGGAAATGCCTTGACCATCACGTAAGGCACCGCGCCGATCATGCCCACTGCAAGGCCAGTCACCGCATACAGCGGGAACAACCAATCAGGGTGAGCGTGCAGGCTGTGGTAGAACGTCCAGGTCGTGGCCAGTAAGAACAAACTGCCCAGCACAAACACTTTGCCTGCGCCAAAGCGGTCGGCCAATGCGCCCGCGCCGATGCAGCCAAGGCTCAGGAATACGATTGCCAGGCTGTTGGCCTGCAGGGCAACTTTCGGCGTAAAGCCGTAGACGGTCTGCAAGACCGTGGGGGTCATTAGAATGACGACCACGATGGCGGCTGACAGCAACCAGGTGAGCAGCATCGACACCACAATCGCCGCACGATGGTCGCGCAATACCGCGCGCAGTGGAACTTCATCGGCCAGTGCCTTGCGTTGCTGCAGTTCGGCGAAGATCGGCGTTTCGTGCAACCAGCGGCGCAGGTACACCGAAAATAAACCGAACACCCCACCGAGCAAGAACGGAATACGCCAGGCGTAATCGGCGACTTCTACCGGCGTATAAATACTGTTGATGGCCGTGGCGACCAGCGAGCCCAGTAAGATCCCCGCCGTCAGGCCGCAGGTCAATGTACCGCAGGCATAACCGATATACCGCGGTGGCACATGTTCCGAGACAAACACCCACGCCCCTGGAACTTCACCGCCGATGGCGGCGCCTTGGATAACGCGCATCAACAAGAGCAGGATCGGTGCCCACATACCGATCTGAGCATAGGTAGGTAATAACCCCATGATCAGTGTTGGCACGGCCATCATAAAGATGCTCAGGGTGAACATCTTTTTACGGCCCAGCAGATCACCGAAGTGGGCCATGATAATGCCGCCTAGTGGCCGCGCAAGATAACCCGCCGCGAAGATACCGAAGGTTTGCATCAAGCGTAGCCATTCCGGCATGTCTACCGGAAAAAACAGCTTGCCGACCACCGTGGCAAAGAACACGAAAATAATAAAATCATAAAACTCCAGCGCTCCGCCCAAAGCAGACAGCGATAGTGTTTTATAGTCATTGCGGGTCAACGGCCGCGAAGGCGGCGCGATACTCGAGTGCACGCTGGTCATGGCAAGGCTTCTCTTATAGACAAATGCACAGCCCTGGCTGGGCTGTTGACGGCTTGGCAGGTGGCGCAAGATAGCAAATTGCTAGGAATCGCACATAGTTCCGCGTATCCGTATTATTAATCGGTCGGCAACGGTCGTTCTTGAACCTCGCGCTCGATATACTCTGGCGTAGAGGGTAGCGGTTTAGTTTAATCTGGCTATATTGGCCTGCGAGATGTTTAGCTCAGCGCCCCCGACAGCGCCAACAGATAGAGAGTCACGGGTCAGAGGCCCCTCCGGCATGATTGAACTCGAACAAGAAGACCCTATACCCCAAGGCGACCTGGCCTTGCAGATCACCGCACTGCCACGGGAGACCAACGGCTTCGGCGATATTTTCGGCGGCTGGCTGGTCTCCCAAATGGACCTGGCCGGCACTGCCATGGCCAGCAAGGTGGCGGGCGGGCGCGTGGCCACGGTCGCGATCGACCGCATGGCGTTCCTGGTGCCGGTGCCGGTGGGTGCCCAGCTGTCGTTCTACACCCAAGCCCTGGAAATAGGCCGCAGCTCCATCCAGATGATGGTCGAGGTGTGGAGCGACGACCCTCTGTCCAGCGAGTGGCGCAAGGTGACCGAGGCAGTCTTCGTGTTCGTCGCCATCGATGGTAGCGGCCGAACCCGCTCGGTGCCGCCGCGCCGGTAGCCGAGCGGCAGCCGCAAACGCCCTTTTCTCCTCATGGATCAATAGCGAGAAGTACGCAATGTCAGAGCCCCAGGTCGAATCGGTCAAACTCGGTGAACTGAACTGCTGGAAGATCCGCACCGCCCAGTGCGAACTGCTGGTCGCGCAGCAGGGCGCCCATGTACTGAGCTATCAGCGCAATGGCGAACAGCCCCTGATCTGGCTGAACGACCACGCCGTGTTCAAGCAAGGCACACCCATCCGTGCTGGCGTCCCGGTGTGCTGGCCTTGGTTCGGCAACCTGGCGCGCAACCCGCAGAGCGTTCAGGCCATGCGCCAGAGCAGCGAAGCGGCGCCAGCTCACGGTCTGGTTCGGGCGCTGGATTGGGAACTGCTGGGCATTCAGCAATCGGCCGAAGGCGTCACCGTGGAATTCACGGTGCCCCAGGCCGGCAAAGGCGAGTTGCCCGGTTGGGCACACAAGGTCGACGTCAGGCTCAGCCTGCTGTTGGGCGAAGGCCTGCAGATCAGCCTGACCAGCCATAATCTGGATGACCATGCGGTTAGCCTGAGCCAGGCGCTGCACAGCTATTTCTCCGTCAGCGACGTACGCAGCGTGACGGCCGAGGGCCTGGACGGGCTGGATTACATCGAGACCCTGGAAGACTGGCAACAACGCCACCAGGCGGGCGACCTGCAGTTCACTGGGGAAACCGACCGCATCTACCTGCAAACGCCGGCCGAGCTCGGTATCCTCGACCCCGACTGGAACCGCCGGATCAAGCTCACCAGTGCTGGCTCGGCCAGCACTGTGGTGTGGAACCCATGGACCGGCCGAGCCGCGCAGTTGAGCGACATGGCCGACGACGGCTGGCAGCAGATGCTGTGCATCGAAACCGCCAATGTCCTCGACGACGCGGTGGACCTAGCCCCAGGCGCCAGCCACACGCTGTCGATCACCATCTGCGCTGAAAAATTGTGATCGACAGATCGGGGCCAAGCGGAGCGCCGCCCGGGCCCCTCCTACATTTGCGCCCCGTTTACAAGTCGGACTCCTGCACCACCCGTACCTTGCTCGCCTCCAGCGCATACGCCGCATCGGCCAGGTCATTACTGACCTTCTCGACTTTCAACGTACCCACCACCCACAGCGGCGTATAGATGTCGTCCAGCTTCAAACCCTTGGGGTAGCGGACCAGTACCATCTGGTTAGGCGGCGGTGGTGGCACGTGGATGCAGGCCCCTGGGTAGGGCACCAGAAAGAACAACGTGCTGTGGCCTTTGGCGTCGGTTTCCAGTGGCACCGGATAGCCACCCAGGCGCACCGTTTTGCCATTCATGGCCGGCACGGTCTTGGTCGAATACATAACCGCCGGCAAGCCTTTGCTCTGCTTCAACCCGCCTTTGGCGGTAAAGGTGCCTTGCGCTTCGGGGGAGTTGTGGTCGATCTCCGGCATTTGCTCGAGGGCTTTTTGATCCGACTTGGGCATCAGCTCCAACCAGTCGGTTTCCGCCAACTCGGCGTGGGCCAGAGTGCTGAACAGCAGCAGGGATAGCAGGAATAGGCGGCGCATGAAGGGGCTCGGCAATAGGGCGATGGATGCCGGGCATTCTACTGAAAAGGATATAAAAGGCGGAGCATAAATACATGCGCGGCACTTCGGCGGGGGGCCGAAGTGCCGCGTGGAACGCGATCAGTTTTTCTTGCTGATCATGCCGTAGATCACCAGCAGCACGATCGCACCGACCAACGCGCCCAGGAAACCTGCGCCTTCGCCTGCCTGGTAGATACCCAGAGCCTGGCCGCCGTAGGTGGCCGCGAGCGAGCCACCGATGCCCAACAGGATCGTCATGATCCAACCCATACTGTCATCGCCCGGCTTCAGGAAGCGCGCGAGCAGCCCTACGATCAAGCCGATGAAGATGGTTCCAATAATTCCCATGGAGAAATACCTCTAATTTAAACGGATAGGCCAACGCGTGAGCATTGGCTTCCTGCAATCAGAGACTATGGGATCAGCATTGGTTCCATGGCCGAGCAATCAGCTGCCGATCAGGGCCTGCACTTCAGCGATCTTACGCTCCAGAGTCGCCCGGTCGCTGCAGCGCAAGGTGGCGTGGCCAACCTTGCGGCCCACCTTGAACGCCTTGCCATAGTGGTGCAGGTGGCAGTCATCAATAGCAGTGACCTGCTCCACGGCGGGCACCTGGCCGATAAAGTTGAGCATGGCGCTCTCGCCCACCTTGGTGGTCGGCCCTAGCGGCAGGCCGGCGACCGCGCGCAAATGGTTCTCGAACTGGCTGCACTCGGCGCCTTCGATGGTCCAGTGCCCGGAGTTGTGTACCCGTGGCGCGATCTCGTTGGCCTTGAGGCCGCCATCGACTTCGAAGAACTCGAACGCCAGCACCCCGACGTAGTTGAGGTGCTTGAGCACGCGCCCGGCGTAGTCTTCTGCCAGCGCCTGCAAAGGGTGCCCGCTGCTGGCGATGGACAAGCGCAAGATGCCGTTGTCATGGGTGTTGTGCACCAAGGGGTAAAAGCGCGTCTCGCCATCACGCCCGCGCACCGCCACCAGCGAGACCTCCCCGGTGAATGGCACGAAGCCTTCCAACAGGCAGGGCACGCTGCCCAATTCGGCAAAGGTGTCGACTACGTCCGCGGCACTGCGCAATACCTTCTGGCCCTTGCCGTCATAACCCAGGGTGCGAGTTTTCAGCACCGCCGGCAGGCCGATCGTAGCCACCGCGGCGTCCAGGTCGGCTTGCGACTGAATATCGGCAAAGGTAGGCGTAGGCACGCCCAGGTCTTTGAACATGCTTTTTTCGAACCAGCGGTCACGGGCAATACGCAGGGCTTCGGCGCTGGGGTAAACCGGCACGAATCGCGAAAGAAAGGCCACTGTTTCAGCCGGCACGCTTTCGAATTCGAAGGTGACCAGGTCGACCTCATCGGCCAACTGCCGCAAGTGCTCCTGGTCGCCATAATCGGCCCGCAGGTGCTCGCCCAATGCTGCCGCGCAAGCGTCGGGTGCGGGGTCGAGGAAAGCGAAGTTCATGCCCAGCGGGGTCCCCGCCAAAGCCAACATGCGGCCCAGTTGGCCACCACCGATTACACCGATTTTCATTTGCTCGAACCTCAGGCCTGGCGCGGGTCAGGATTGTCCAGAACGTTGTCTGTCTGGTCGGCGCGGAACTGCTTCAGCGCGGTGTGGAACTGCGGGTGTTTGGCGCCCAGGATACTGGCTGAGAGCAACGCCGCGTTGATCGCTCCGGCTTTGCCGATGGCCAGGGTGGCCACGGGGACACCGGCGGGCATCTGCACGATCGACAGCAGTGAGTCTACACCCGACAGCATCGACGACTGCACGGGCACGCCCAGTACCGGCAAGTGAGTCTTGGCGGCGCACATGCCCGGCAAGTGCGCGGCGCCACCGGCTCCGGCAATGATCACCTCCAGGCCCCGAGCTTGCGCTTGCTCGGCGTACTGGAAGAGCAGGTCCGGGGTACGGTGGGCGGAAACCACCTTGACCTCGAAAGGAATACCGAGCTTTTCCAGCATATCGGCGGTGTGGCTAAGGGTGGACCAATCGGACTTGGAGCCCATGATCACGCCAACCAATGCACTCATCGTCGAGCCTCTTCTCTTGGGCGCCCGCAGGCGCGTCAAAAAACAACAAGCCACGCGGGAAACCGGCGTGGCTTGTTATACGAATAATGGCCGGGGTTGACCGGCCGAAGGCCGCGCAGTATAGCGCAAAGAAACAATGATGTATGGGGGAAAATACCGCAGCCCTCTGGCCCCTATTGAGGGTGAGCGCCTTCCAGTTTGCGCCACAGCAAGCGCACATTGGCTTTGCGCACCAGTGCACAGCGGTAGAGGCGGATCTCCAGCGGCACATGCCACTGCCCACCGCCACAGACCACCAACTCGCCACGGGCTAGCTCAGCCTTGACGCAGAGCCTGGGCACCCAGGCGATACCCAGGCCTTCCAGGGCCATGCTTTTGAGGCTGTCGGCCATCGCCGTTTCATAAATGGTGGTGTAACGCAGGGCGCGCTGGCGCAGCAGCATGTTGACCGAGCGCCCCAGAAAAGCCCCTGCGCTGTAGGCCAGCAACGGCACGCTGGCCTCGCCCTCGAGGTCGAACAACGGCGCACCATTGCCATCCGTTGCACAGACCGGAAGCATCTCGGTGGTGCCCAAATGCAAAGAAGGGAAAATTTCCGGGTCCATCTGTAATGCTGAGTCGGGGTCGTAGAAGGCCAACATCAGGTCGCAGCCGCCCTCGCGCAGCGCATGCACGGCATCGCCCACATTGGTGGCGACCAGGCGCGTGGCAATGGGCAAGCCCTCGTTACGCAACTGCGCGATCCACCCGGGAAAGAAACCCAACGCCAACGAGTGCGCCGCCGCCACCTGCATGACCTCGCCCTGCCCGCCTTCCAGATGGTGTAAATGGCGCAGCACCTCGCCCAGTTGGTCGACCACGGTGCGTGCCGTCACCAGGAACAACTGGCCGGCTTCGGTGAGCTCGACCGGGGTGCGGGAGCGGTTGACCAAGGTCAAACCCAGCGCCGACTCCAGGCTGCGGATACGCCGGCTAAAGGCCGGCTGGGTGACGAAACGGCGCTCGGCCGCCTGGGAAAAACTGCGGGTCGCCGCCAGGGCGCTGAAGTCTTCCAACCATTTGCTTTCAAGATTCACAGTGCTCTCCGCGCGCGCCGCACGCTCGATCCATTCGTGACGTCACATGCCGCATTATGCCGTTTATGCATAGGCTAGTGTGTAACAGCATTAGTCGAAATCACCTGAAAACCCTAGTATTGCCAGCACTCCGGCACATGCCGGGCCTTTATTGAGACTCCCTCTATCATGTCCTCCGCTGCATTACTGCGCACCGAAAAAGACCTGCTTGGCGTACTCGAAGTCCCCGCCGACGCTTACTACGGCATTCAAACCCTGCGCGCGGTGAATAACTTTCACCTCTCCGGCGTTCCGATTTCGCACTACCCCAAACTGGTGGTGGCCCTGGCCATGGTCAAGCAGGCTGCAGCCGACGCCAACCGTGAACTGGGCCACTTGGGCGAAGCCAAGCATGCAGCGATCAGCGAAGCCTGCGCACGGCTGATACGCGGTGATTTCCATGAGCAGTTCGTGGTGGACATGATCCAGGGCGGGGCTGGCACCTCGACCAACATGAACGCCAACGAAGTGATCGCCAACATCGCGTTGGAGGCCATGGGGCATCAGAAAGGCGAGTATCAGTACCTGCACCCTAACAATGACGTGAACATGGCGCAGTCCACCAACGACGCCTACCCCACCGCCATTCGCCTGGGCCTGCTGTTGGGCCACGACGCCTTGCTGGCCAGCCTCGACAGCCTGATCCAGGCCTTCGCGCGCAAGGGCGAGGAGTTCAACCACGTCTTGAAGATGGGCCGCACCCAGCTGCAAGACGCCGTACCGATGACCCTTGGCCAAGAATTCCGCGCATTCGCCACCACCCTCGGCGAAGACCTCAATCGCCTGCGCAGCCTCGCGCCAGAACTGCTGACTGAGGTCAACCTGGGCGGCACCGCGATCGGCACCGGCATCAACGCCGACCCGGGCTACCAGCACCTGGCGGTCGCACGCCTGGCGACCATCAGTGGCCAACCGCTGGTGCCCGCTGCCGACTTGATTGAAGCAACCTCCGACATGGGCGCCTTCGTGCTGTTCTCCGGGATGCTCAAGCGCACCGCCGTCAAGCTGTCGAAGATCTGTAATGACCTGCGCCTGCTGTCCAGCGGCCCGCGTACCGGCATCAATGAAATCAACCTGCCGGCACGCCAGCCGGGCAGCTCGATCATGCCGGGCAAGGTCAACCCGGTCATCCCGGAAGCAGTCAACATGGTTGCTTTCGAGATCATCGGCAACGACCTGGCGCTGACCATGGCGGCCGAAGGCGGTCAATTGCAGCTCAACGTGATGGAGCCGCTGATTGCCTACAAAACGTTCGACTCCATCCGCCTGCTGCAACGGGCCATGGACATGTTGCGCGAGCACTGCATCGTCGGTATCACCGCCAATGAACAGCGCTGCCGGGAACTGGTGGAGCATTCCATCGGCCTGGTCACTGCCCTGAACCCCTACATTGGCTATGAAAACGCCACCCGTATCGCTCGGGTCGCTTTGGAAAGCGGCCGAGGCGTACTTGAACTGGTGCGCGAGGAAGGCTTGCTCGACGACGCCATGCTGGACGACATCCTGCGCCCGGAAAATATGATCGCGCCGCGGTTAGTGCCCCTCAAGGCCTGACCCAGCGCAACGCTCACCAGGGAGAGCCTAGACAACTCTCACCTTTGAGGGCTCGGGGACGCGTCTCCGGGCCCTTTTTTTATCCGCTGTAAAACGCTGGACCATAACGGTACATACAATGAACGGCTTGACCGTTCGCGTACCAAATAGCTGCACGACCACCCCGTGATGGGTATAGTGCGGCGCTTTCTACTTGCGAGGTATCCCCCCATGCTCGAAGTCATCAACGACTTCCTATCGGGAAAAGTACTGATCGTTATCATCGTCGGCCTTGGTGGCTACTTCACCATTCGCTCGCGATTCGTACAGTTTCGGCACTTTGCCCATATGTTCACAGTCTTCGGGCAGAGCCTGCGTAGTAGCTCCGACCAATTGAGTTCGTTCCAAGCGCTGATGCTCAGCCTGGCCGGGCGCGTGGGCGCTGGGAACATTGCCGGTGTCGGTATCGCGGTGACCCTGGGTGGCCCGGGCGCGGTGTTCTGGATGTGGGTAACTGCCCTGGTGGGCATGGCTAGCAGCTTTTTCGAGTGCTCCCTGGCCCAGCTGTACAAACGCAAAGACGCTGAAGGCCAATTGCGCGGCGGCCCTTCTTATTACATCGAGCATGGCCTGGGCAAACGCTGGCTGGGCATGATCATGGCGGTGCTGCTGCTGGTGACGTTCGGCCTGTCCTTCAATGGCCTGCAGTCCCACGCGGTGACCAGCTCCCTGAACGACGCATTCGGTCTGTCCACCACTTGGACCGGCCTGGGCCTGGCAGTTTTGCTGGGGCTGGTATTTTTCGGTGGGATCAAGCGCATCGCCAAGGTCGCGGACCTGCTGGTGCCGGTGAAAACCCTAGCCTACATTGCAGTCAGCGCCTACGTGATCGTGCTGCAATTCGACCACGTTCCCGAGATGCTGCTGACCATCGTGCGCAGTGCCTTCGGCATGGACCCGGTATTCGGTGGGCTGGTGGGCAGCGCTATTGTGATGGGCGTCAAGCGCGGCGTGTTTGCCAACGAAGCCGGCCTGGGCAGTGCGCCCAACGTGGCGGCCGTGGCACAGGTTGAGCACCCTATCGCACAAGGCGTGGTGCAAGCATTCAGCGTGTTCCTAGACACGTTCGTGATCTGCACCTGCACCGCCCTGCTGATCCTGCTATCGGGCTTCTACACCCCTGGCTTCGAGGGTGACGGTATTGCCCTGACGCAAAACTCGCTCGCCGCTGTGGTGGGCGAATGGGGCCGGATGTTCATCAGCGTGGCCCTGGCCCTGTTCGTGTTCACCTCCATCCTCTACAACTACTACCTGGGCGAGAACAGCCTGCGCTACCTGGCGGGCGAGAACCGCAAGTTGCTGCTGGGCTTTCGCGCCTTGGTCTTGGTGCTGATCTACTGGGGTGCGGTCGAAGACCTGGGCACCGTATTTGCCTTTGCCGACATCACCATGACCCTGCTGGCCTTCGTCAACCTGATCGCCCTGGCCATGCTGTTCAAGGTGGGCCTGCGGGTGCTGCGCGACTACGATGCGCAGCGTAAGGCTGGGGTGAAAATCCCGGTGTTCGATGCCGACCAGTTCCCTGACCTGGACCTCGACCGCTCGGCGTGGCCCAGCCTGAAAAACAGCGCAAGCCCAGAGCCACAGCCACTGGGCGCGCAGCTCCACACGCCGCGTTGAGGTAGCCGACATGATCATTGCTCAGCACGTGCGCGTGCTCTACACCGGCGGCACGATTGGCATGCAGGCCAGCGCCCAGGGCCTGGCCCCGGCGTCGGGTTTCGAGCAGCGCATGGCTGAACAATTGCGTGCTCGGCCCGACCTTACAGTGCCGACTTGGAGCTTTCGTGAACTGCTGCCTTTGATCGACAGTGCGAACATGACCCCGGCTTACTGGCAGCGGCTGCGCGAGGCAATCGTCGAAGCCGTCGACCGCGATGGCTGCGACGCGGTACTGGTGCTGCACGGCACCGATACCCTGGCCTATAGCGCCGCCGCCTTGAGCTTCCAGCTACTGGGCCTAGCGGCCCCGGTGGTGTTCACCGGGTCCATGCTGCCGGCCGGCGTTGAAGGCAGCGACGCTTGGGAAAACCTCAACGGCGCGCTGCTGGCGCTGGGTGAGGGCCTGGCGCCGGGGGTGCACTTGTACTTCCATGGGGAAATGCTCGCACCGACGCGCTGCGCGAAAATTCGTAGCTTTGGCCGCAAGCCCTTCGCCACTCTACAACGCAATGGCGGCGGGCCCTTGCTCGACGCCCTGCCAGACGCCCTGCACTACCGCACGCCGAAACAAGCGGCGGACGTCGCCGTGTTGCCATTGGTGCCAGGCTTCGCTGGGCAATCGGTGCTGGCCGCGGTGCTCGCCGGTGGTATTCAAGCGCTGATTCTGGAGTGCTATGGCAGTGGGACCGGGCCGAGCGACGACCCGTTATTTCTGGCCACACTCAAGCAAGCCAGCGAAAGCGGTGTGGTGATCGTGGCGATCACGCAATGCCATGAGGGCGGGGTTGAGCTGGATGTTTACGAAGCTGGTAGCCGCCTGCGCGATGCAGGGGTGCTGTCGGGCGGCGGGATGACCCGTGAGGCCTCGTTCGGCAAGCTGCATGCCTTGTTGGGCGCTGGCTTGCCGGTGGCAGAGGTGCGCCGCCTGGTCGAGCTCGACCTCTGCGGCGAACTTGCCTGACGGTTTAGAGCTCGGGGGCAAGCCCCCTCCTACAATTCATACGCAATCTGTAGGAGGGGCCTTGGCCCCGATCTTTTGATCTTCGGCCGCATGAAAAGATCGGGGGCGAGCCCGCTCCTACGCGCGGTCGACGTTGATGAGGCCGCGGTCTTTTTCGACGTCGCGCAACATCGATTGCAGGTTCTTCTCGATGTTGTCGCACAGCGCTGTCGTCTGGATCTCATGTTCGCTGGGGCGGAACGGGCTCTGCAAGTCGGTCCCGATCTTTTCAATCGCCAACAGCATAAAACCTACCACGGTCGAAGCCAGTGGGGTAAACCAGCCCAGGGTTTCCACCAAGCCAATGGGTACGATCAGGCAGAACAAGGTAATGAACAGCCGCGGAAACGCCACGTATGGGTACGGTAGGGGCGTATTGGCAATGCGCTCCATGCCGCCCTGGCAATTGGAGATTTCCACCAGGGTGGACTCGATGCGCGCCAGCCGAATGCTGTCCAGGCGCCCGCCTTCATATTCCTTGGCCAGCAAGGCCGCCGAGCCGGTCAGGATATCGTTGGGGAAGTTATTGGTGTCGTGCCGTAGGGCGAACTCTTCTTCAGTGATCAGGTGGCGGATGGCTTCCGGGCAGCTCTCGCCTTTGAGATGCGCTGCCAGCGCCCGCACATAGGCTACGTGGCGGTGCAACAGCACTTCTTTGATGGGGTTCATCCCCGAGTCATCTTCGATCAATGTCAGCGCTTGCCGGGCAAAGCTGCGGGAGTTGTTGACCAGAGCGCCCCACAAGGTTCGCGCTTCCCACCAGCGGTTGTAGGCACTGGAGTTACGGAAACTGGTGAGCACCACCAATGCCGAGCCGAGCAGGGTCAGTGGCAATGACGGCAGGCTGATTTTGCGGTCCAGGAACAGCATAAAGTCGGCGGTGACGATAACGTCCCAGATCAGCAGCCAAAATAACGACCAGCCGACATACGTAATGGTTTTGATGACGAATCGGAATTTTTTGACGATGGCACGCTGCAAGGGCTTCTCCCGCAATAAAAAGAGTATTGCCTGGCTTCGAATAGCAAAAGCTCGTTTTGGTTCGCGCGGCCGCGTAAAAAATCCAGCCTTAGCCGCACCAGACTGACCGTAGCCGCTCTATGGCCTCAGCCATGCGACCCTCCTCGACCGCCGCAAACCCTAATAGCAAACCCGCGCGGTCATCCACAGGCGTCGTGCTGTCTGGCAACCAATAATCCGAAAGCGCCGTCACCTCGACACCCACCTGTTCGGCCTGTGCCACTAGGCGCTGCTCACTGGCAAAGGAGTGCGCGGCGATCTTCACGTGGAGCCCGGCATGGATCGCAGGCAACGCAGCGCAGCCGTCGATGCTTGCTGGCCACTGTGCGATCAGGGCATTGCGCCGGCTTAACGCCGCCTTGCGCATGCGCCGGATATGCCGCTGAAAGTGCCCGGCCGCCATAAAAGCCGCCATGACCGCCTGGCTGGCTGTATCGCAGTGGCGGATGTCCGTCGCCTGGCGTTGGGTAAACGGCTCGACCAAAGGCTGCGGCAACACCAGATAGCCCAGCCTGAGCGCGGGAAACGCTACCTTGCCGAAGGTCCCTACGTAGATCACCCGGCCCGCGCGGTCCAACGCCGCCAATGGGGCCAAGGGCGCGTCGCTGTAGCGGTACTCACTGTCGTAGTCGTCTTCGATGATCCATCGCCGGCCCCGCTCGGCCCAGGCGAGCAATTGCAGACGCCGTGCCAGGCTCAACGTGACACCCGTGGGGTATTGATGGGCGGGCGTGACATACGCCAGGCGGCAATCGCTGTCCTGCGGCAATGCAGCGCAATCTAGGCCCTGCGCATCCACTCCCACCCCCTGTAACCGCGCCCCCGCTGCCGCAAAGGCGTGAGCCGCCGCCCGGTAGCCTGGGTTTTCCACAGCTACGCTATCGCCGGGGCTCAACAGCAGCTGTGCACAACGGCTGATCGCCTGCTGTGCGCCGGTGGTGATCACTATTTGTTCAGTGGTGCAGTTCAGCCCGCGCGAGGCGCGTAAATACGCGCCGATCAGTTCGCGTAATCGCCTGTAACCGGCAGGGTCGCCGTAGCCCAAAAGGGTCGGATCGGGGTTTCGCCAAAAATGCGCTTGGAGCTTTGCCCATTGGGCGAAGGGAAATAAATCCACGGCAGGCACGCCTAAACGAAATGCCTGTGGCGGCCCCTGCCGAGGGCTTGGCAAAGGCGCCAGAGGCGTTGGGCCCAGGCGGCTAGGCAACGGGGCTAAAACTGCCAAGCCGCTGGAGAAATCATCATGCGCTGTGGATAAACCTGTTGATAAGCCTGTGCGCAACCCTGTGGATGAATTTGTGGATAATTTCCCGGGGGGCTTATTGAGCGCGCTGACATAGGTGCCACTGCCCACCAGACCTTCGACAAAACCCTCGGCGTAGAGCTGGTCGAACGCTCGCACTACCGTGTTCCTCGACACTCCCAAAGCGGCCGCCAGGTCTCGGCTCGCGGGCAGCCGCGTGCCTGCTGCCATACGCCCATCCAACATGCGCTCGCGCAGCGCTTGATAAAGCTGCCGGCTCAAGCCGCCCAAGGTACGGTCGAGGCTGATACCTGTGGGGTCAACACCTAGTGCAGTCACCTGAATGGCTCCCTGAAAATCGCCGGTAATGGACCTTACAACAGTCCAATGTGCTGTCTAGGATAGCCAGTCACTGCTCAGGATGCCCGTCATGTACACACCCCGCGCCTTCGCGTTTGCCGATACCGCCCAGTTGCATGGGTTCATTGCTCAGTCGCGGCTAGCGACACTGGTGACCCACGGCGCCGCAGGCTTGCAAGCCAGCCACCTGCCGCTGCTCTTCGACCCTGGCCAAGGCCCCCATGGCACGCTCAGCGGCCACCTGGCCAGGGCCAACCCGCAGTGGCAGGTATTGGCCGCAGGCGCTGAGGCCATGGTGATTTTCCAAGGGCCTGAGGCCTATATCAGCCCAGGCTTCTACCCGGCGAAGGCCGAACATGGCAAGGTCGTGCCCACCTGGAACTACGTGGCGGTGCATGCCTACGGCCGCCCTGAAGTATTCGACCATGCCCAACGCCTGCACACCCTGGTCAGCCAGCTCACGGACCGTTTCGAAGGGCCGAGGCCGCAGCCATGGGCGGTAAAAGACGCCCCGGCGGATTACATCGCCGGCATGTTGCAGGCCATCGTCGGGTTTTCACTGCCCATCGAGCGCCTCGAAGGCAAACGCAAACTCAGCCAAAACCGCTCGAACGCAGACATCGCCGGGGTCAAGGCGGCGCTTACCGACAGCGATGAGCCCACAGAACGGGCACTGGCCCATTTGATCGATATCGATTCGAGGCAACCCTGATGAATGACCTGACGATCCAACCTGTGCGCGCCGAGGACTTCGCTGCTTGGCTGACCTTGTGGCAGGCCTACCAAGGCTTCTATCAGGTCGAGATACCCAGGGCGGTAAGCGAAACCACCTGGCTGCGTATGCTCGACCCTGCCGAGCCAGTCCATGGCGCATTGGCCTGGCGGAACGAAGTGGCGGTGGGCATGGTCCATTTCATCTATCATCGGTCATGCTGGGCGGTGGAAAATTCCTGTTACTTACAGGACCTCCTCGTCCTCGAGGGCCTGCGCGGCCAGCGGATCGGTAGACGCTTGATCGAGTATGTCTACGCCATTGCCAGGACGGCGGGTTGCAGCAAAGTGCATTGGCTGACCCACGAAACCAATGCAACCGCCATAACCCTGTACCAGAACATCGCCGAACGCCCCGGTTTAATTCAATTCCGTCACGCGCTTCAGGAGCATTGATGTCTACGACCCCCTTGAATTGGCAGCCTGCCCACGCCCCGATTCCCGATAGCCAGACCGGCCGCTTCATTCGCCTGGAAAAGCTCGACCCCAGGCGCCACAGTGAAGACCTGTGGAACGTGCTGATCGGCCCCGGCTGTGACGAAAAGCTCTGGGACTACCTGCCCTACGGACCTTTCGTCGAGCGCGAGCCCTTCGACATTTGGCTCGATGGCTATGCGATGAGCAACGACCCACTGGGTTTCTGTGTGGTAGACCTGGAAACCGGACAGGCCCAAGGCATTCTCAGCCTGATGTCCATCGTACCGGCCCACGGGCGCATCGAAATCGGCCATGTGGCGTTCAGCTCGGCCATGCAGCGCACGCCCAAAGGCACCGAGGCCATCTACCTATTGGCCAAGCTCGCCTTTTCCCAGGGCTACCGCCGGGTGGAATGGAAATGCGACAACGCCAACATGCGCTCACGCAACGCCGCCTTACGCTATGGGTTCAGCGCTGAGGGCGTGTTCCGCCAACACATGGTGGTCAAGGGCAAGAACCGCGACACCGCGTGGTTTTCCATCATGGACAGCGAATGGCCACCCATCGACAAGGCCTTCGAGGCTTGGCTGGCCGAGGACAACCAAGTCGCGGGCGGCCAGCGCAAAACCCTGGCGCAATTGCGCGGCCAGGCTTAACGCAAGCGTTCGGCCAGCACTTTGATGTGCTCCGGGCCGATACCGCAGCACCCGCCGATATGGCTGGCGCCTCGTTGGCGCCAGTCCTGCGCCCAATGCAGGTAGCCGGGCGGGTCGAGGTCCTCGCGCAGTTCGTCCAGGCCGTCGTTGGCCTTGGCGTCTTTTGGCTGAGGCGGGAACGCATTGGCATAGGTGCCAATGGCGATATCCGCGCCTAACCGTTCGAACGTTTGGCGAGCGGCATCGATTGCGGCACCGATCACTTCCGGCTGGCTACAGTTGAACAGCAAGGTTTCCACCCCCATTTGCGCGGCGGCTTCAGCAGCCTCCGCCACTGGCTCACCCGAACGCAGGCGGGGCACTTCGTCGGTGTCTTCGTCTTTAAGCGTGAAGGACAGCCAGAAGGCTTTACCGTCTAACGGCAAGCGCTCGCGAATGGCCCTGGCTTCGACAATCGCGCTTTGGGTTTCAGCCAGCCAAAAATCGACATAGCCGTCCAGGCCGGCAATCAATGGCAGGAGAACTTCGTCGACCCGGTCGGCATCGAACAGATCTGGCCGATATGAACCGAACAACGGCGGCAACGAGCCCGCCACCTTCACCGGCTCCAGCGCAGCATCGGCCGCCTTACGCGCCAACTGCCCGGCGCGCTCGGCCAGTTGCTGGCCTTCAGCGGCAAACCGCGGCTGGCCGATGTGAAAAGGCACGACCGCATAACTGTTGGTGGTGATGACCTGAGCGCCGCTGGCAATATAACTGGCATGCACCGCCTCTACGGCTTCGGGCGCCTCGCTAAGCGCCAGCGCCGACCACTCAGGCTGACGGAACGGCGCGCCACGGCGCTGCAGCTCTCGGCCCATACCACCATCAAGAATCACTACGGGTTTTTCAGTCATATAACTTCTACTTCTATGATTATGAAAAAAACTCACTATGAGTTGTTCTCTTAGAACTATTTAATACACCACCCACTATTACTTACAACCATTTTATTCCAGGTGATCTTTGTGAAACTTCGCGCCGTTCTGGGCATTGCCCTGTTGACTATCACCGCTTCCACCCAAGCCCTGGCGGGAGCCACACTGCAGCGCGTGGAGCAGAACAAAGAACTGGTGGGGGTGCTGATGGAAAGTTACCCACCGTTTTCTTTTCTTAACGAGCAGAACCAACTGGATGGCTTCGACGTTGACGTGGCTAAAGCGGTCGCGCAAAAACTGGGGGTTAAGCTGAAGCTGGAAACGCCGTCGTGGGACGTCATTGCCGCAGGCCGTTGGAGCGGGCGATATGACATCTGCATATGCTCCATGACCCCGAGCAAAGCACGCGCCGAAGTGTTCGACTTCCCCGTGCAATACTACGCGTCACCGGCGGTAATCGTGGTCAACGCCAAAGACGACCGCATCCATTCGGCTAAAGACCTGAGCGGCAAAAAGGTTGGCCTGACCAGCGCGTCAAGCTATGAGAGCTATCTGAACAAAAACCTGGTCATCGAAGGGGCTGAAGACACGCCTCTGAGCTACCCGTTCGAAGACGTACAGATCGCCCCCTATGACACGGACAACGTGGCCTTCCAGGACTTGGGCCTGGGTGCCGGAGTACGCCTGGATGCCCTGCTGACCAACCTGGTCACCGCGCAACCGCGCTTGAACCAAGACAAACGCTTCAAAATTGCCGGCGCGCCGCTTTACGAAGAGCCTAACGCCGTGGCCATCGAAAAAGGCGACGCCGAGTGGAACGCCAAGGTGCGTCAGGTGTTCGCCGAGCTGAAAGCCGACGGCACCCTGAGCAAACTTTCGCAAAAATGGATCGGCGCTGATATCAGCAAATGAGTGCTCCCCTGCCCCCACGTTCGCGCCTACAGCGGGTATTCGGTTTTCGCACACGGCTGTACCTCACGTGGGCAGCCCTGTTCGTGCTGTTCGCCGGTTTTTTCCTGAGTTTCGACCTGAAACTGTCGATCATTCTGGACAAACTGCCCAACCTGGTGGGGCTGCACCTGGCGCCCAACGGCTTTCTGCAGGGTGCGGCGCTGACGTTATTTCTTTGCCTGTGCTCCATCGTGGTGTCGGTAGCGCTGGGCTTCATCACGGCGCTCGGTAGGTTGTCGCACAGTGCGGTGGCGTTCGGCATTGCCAGCTTTTATGCCTCGTTCTTTCGCGGCACGCCGTTGTTGATCCAGATCCTGCTGATTTATCTGGGGTTGCCGCAACTGGGCGTGGTGCCAGGGGCCATTACCGCGGGCATCATTGCCCTCTCGCTGAATTACGGCGCCTACCTGAGTGAAATCTTTCGCGCAGGCATTATCGGCGTCGCCCCCGGGCAAACCCAGGCAGCCATGGCACTGGGTATGAGCCCCCGGGTGATTTTCTGGCAAATCACCTTGCCCCAGGCCATGCGTACGATCATTCCGCCGACCACCAACCAGTTCATTTCGATGCTCAAGGATTCCTCCCTGATCTCAGTCATGGGGGTGTGGGAGGTGATGTTTCTGGCGCAGTCCTACGGGCGTTCGAGCTATCGCTATATCGAGATGCTGAGCACCGCCGCGATTCTCTACTGGGTGCTGTCGATTGCCCTGGAACTGCTGCAGGCACGCATGGAGCGGCACTACGGCAAGGCTTACGTGCGCTGAAGTGTCACGCTGCGGGGCCAGCGTACTAGCGCTGGCCCCGCCTCGGTCAAGCGATCTCGACCAAGATCTCACCCGGGTTGACCCGATCGCCTTTGACCACATGAATGGCCGTGACCTTGCCGGCCACGGACGCCTGCACTTCGGTCTCCATTTTCATCGCTTCGGTGATAAGGACCGCCTGCCCAGCCTTGACCGTATCGCCCTCTTTGACCAGTACATCAACGATGTTGCCCGGCATGCTGGTGCTGACATGGCCCGGTTCAGACGCTTGCTTGCGCTTGCCAATGCCGCCGCCGACAAACTCGTTGAGTGGCTCGAACACCACTTCTTCCGGCATGCCGTCGATGGACAGGTAGAAGTGCCGTTTACCTTCGGCCTTGACTCCCACGCCGGTGATGTCGACCCGATAGCTCTCGCCATGCACGTCAATAACGAACTCGGTGGGCACGCCCTCGCCGCTGGCCGATGTGACCGTGCCCGGCTCTGGAATGGGCAGTAGCAGTTCCGGGCTCAGGGTGCCGGCTTCGCGTTCCTCAAGGAATTTGCGCCCGATGTCGGGGAACATGGCGTAGGTCAGGACGTCTTCCTCGGTCTTTGCCAAGGCCCCGATCTCCCCGCGCAGCTTGGTCATTTCCGGCTTGAGCAAGTCGGCCGGGCGTACATCGATGACCTCTTCGCTACCAATGGCCTGGCGCCGCAGCTGTTCGTTGACAGGCCCAGGCGCCTGGCCGTAGCCGCCCTGCAAGTAAAGTTTCACTTCATTGGTGATGGTTTTGTAACGTTCGCCGGCCAATACGTTGAAGAAGGCCTGGGTGCCGACGATCTGCGAAGTCGGCGTCACCAGTGGCGGAAAGCCGAGGTCTTGGCGCACCCGTGGAATCTCTGCCAGCACTTCACCCATGCGGCTCAGCGCGCCCTGCTCTTTTAGCTGGTTGGCCAGGTTGGAAATCATCCCGCCGGGCACCTGATTGACCTGCACGCGGGTATCAACGGCGGTGAATTCACTCTCGAACTGGTGGTACTTCTTGCGCACAGCATAGAAGTACAGCCCGATTTCCTGCAGCAGTTCAAGGCTCAGGCCGGTGTCGAACTCGCTGCCTTTGAGCGCCGCGACCATGGATTCGGTGCCGGGGTGGCTGGTGCCCCAGGCAAAGCTGGAAATGGCCGTGTCGATGTGGTCCGCACCGTTTTCCACGGCCTTGAGCTGGCACATGGCAGCCAGGCCAGCGGTGTCATGGGAGTGGATGAAAACTGGCAGCGACTGCTCGGCTTTGAGTGCCCGCACCAGCTCACCGGTAGCAAAAGGGGTCAACAAGCCCGCCATGTCCTTGATCGCCACGGAATCGCAGCCCATGGCTTGCATCTGTTTGGCCTGGGCCACGAAGGCTTCGATGGTGTGCACCGGGCTGGTGGTGTAGGCGATGGTGCCCTGGGCGTGCTTACCGGCAGCTTTTACCGCTTCGATCGCCACCCGCAGGTTACGCACATCGTTCATGGCGTCGAAGATGCGGAACACATCGATACCGTTCTCGGCGGCCTTGGCCACGAACGCCCGTACTACGTCATCGCTGTAATGGCGGTAGCCCAGCAGGTTCTGGCCGCGCAAGAGCATTTGCAGGCGGGTATTGGGCAGCGCCTCGCGCAACTGGCGCAGGCGTTCCCAAGGGTCTTCCTTGAGGAAGCGCACGCACGCATCAAACGTCGCGCCGCCCCAGACTTCCAGCGACCAATAGCCGACTTTGTCGAGCTTGCCGCAGATCGGCAGCATGTCTTCGGTGCGCATGCGGGTGGCCAGCAGTGACTGGTGGGCATCACGCAGAATGGTGTCGGTAACATGGATCTTCTTGGACATTGGAGGTCTCCTTGTTGCGCTGCGAGCCCCGAGCTATCCACAGGGGACTGCTGGTGACTCACAGCGGCTGATTCATAGTCCCGCGTGGGCGGCGATAGCGGCGGCAATGGCCAGGGCCAGCTCTTCGGGCTTGCGCTTGATCGAGTACTGGGTCAGTTCCGGGTGGCTTTCCACAAAGCTGGTATTGAACTGGCCACTACGGAATTCGGGGTTGCGCAGGATCTCCTGGTAATAGGCCGCGGTGGTCTTGACCCCCTGCAAGCGCATGTCATCCAGGGCGCGCAGGCCGCGGTCCATGGCTTCCTCCCAAGTCAGCGCCCAGACCACCAGCTTCAAGCACATGGAGTCGTAGAACGGTGGAATGGTGTAGCCCGTGTAAATCGCCGTATCGGTGCGCACGCCGGGGCCGCCGGGCGCGTAGTAGCGGGTAATCTTGCCGAAACTGGGCAAGAAATTGTTCTTGGGGTCCTCGGCATTGATCCGAAACTGCAAGGCGAAACCCCGGTGCTGGATATCTTCCTGCTTGACCGACAACGCCAGGCCGGACGCGATGCGAATTTGCTCGCGCACAATATCGATACCGGTAATTTCTTCGGTAATGGTGTGCTCGACCTGCACCCGGGTGTTCATTTCCATGAAGTACACTTCGCCATCGGCGAGCAGGAACTCCACGGTACCCGCATTCTCATAGCCCACGGCTTTCGCCGCGCGTACCGATAAGTCGCCGATATAGGCGCGCTGCTCGGGCGTAAGCTGGGGGCTGGGGGCGATTTCGATGAGTTTCTGGTTGCGCCGCTGAATCGAGCAATCGCGCTCGAACAGGTGCACCACATTGCCAAAGCAGTCGCCCAGAATCTGCGCTTCGATGTGCTTGGGGTTGACGATGCACTTTTCCAGGAACACTTCGGCAGAGCCAAACGCCTTGGTGGCTTCGGAAATCACCCGCGGAAACGCCTGCTCCAGTTCTTCCCGGCTATTGCAGCGGCGGATGCCACGGCCACCCCCGCCCGAAGTCGCCTTGAGCATGACGGGGTAGCCTATACGTTCGCCTTCGAGCAAGGCTTCGGCGATATCGGCAACGTTGCCTTCGGTGCCCGGCGTGACCGGTACCCCTGCTTTGATCATGCTGCGGCGTGCTTCAGTCTTGTCGCCCATGCGGCGGATGACCTCCGCCGCAGGGCCAATAAACTTGACCCCACGCTCGGCGCAGATGTCCGCCAGCTCGGCGTTCTCCGATAAAAAACCATAACCTGGGTGCAACGCGTCACAACCAGTTTCAACCGCCAGGTTGACCAATTTGCGCGGGTTGAGGTACCCGGCCAGCGGATCGGCACCGATTCCATAGGCCTCGTCGGCACGTTTAACGTGCAAGGCGTGGCGGTCGGCATCGGAGAAGATCGCGACCGAACGGATGCCCATCTCAGCGCAGGCACGCACGATTCTCACGGCAATCTCACCGCGGTTAGCGATCAGGATCTTTTTTATCACGGGTTATTCCTCGACCGATGAATCTACCGGGCCGGAAACTTCCGGCCTACGTGCGACCGGACGTCGCAGCACGGTCACCACTTCACACTAGACCTGTGGAGGAATTAATAAAAATGAGGATTTGTTGGGTTACACATTAGCTAAAGCTTATAGTTACGTCTGGTTCATCGCGAAAATATGGAAACCATGCGTAAGTCCTTGATGCGGCTCACATTGCGCCAGCTGCAAATATTCAATGAAGTGTGCGATCTGCGCTCCTACAGCCGCGCCGCTGAAGAAATGTCGCTGACGCAGCCCGCCGTGAGCCTACAGATCCGGCAGTTGGAAGAGCTGATTGGCCAGCCTTTGTTCGACTATGTGGGCAAAAAGCTTTACCTGACCGAGGCCGCCGAGGCGCTGCAACGCGCTAGCCTGGATATTTTCGGGCGGCTGGACAACCTCGATATGCAGCTCACCGACCTCAAGGGTTCGCTACAAGGGCAGTTAAAGCTGGCGGTGGAGTCCAGTGCGAAATATTTCGTGCCGCATCTGTTTGCTGCGTTCAGGCGCCAGTACCCCGATGTCAGCCTGCAATTGAGCGTGGTCAACCGGGCACAGGCCATCCGCCGGCTTTCAGACAATCGCGATGACCTGGTGATCATGTCCATGGTGCCGCAGGACATGGGCTTGGTGTTCACGCCATTTCTGAACAACCCCATCGTCGCGGTGGCGCCCCCTGACCATCCGCTTTGCACTCAACCGACCCTGCGCTTGCAAGACCTTGAACCCTACCCCTTGCTGGTGCGCGAACAGGGGTCGGGCACGCGCAAAGCCTGTGAGGAGTATTTCAAAGAGAAACGCGTGCACTTCAGCCAGACCCTTGAGGTGGCGTCTGGAGAGGCCCAGCGCGAGTGCGTGATTGCCGGGCTGGGCCTGGCATTGCTGACACGTCACGCCCTCAGCCGGGAGCTGGGTAGCGGCTTGCTGGTCGAACTGCCAGTGCAAGAGCTGCCGCTTTACCGTAGCTGGTGCGTGGTACAAGCCAAGGCCAGGCGCCAATCACCCGTGGCGCTGGCCTTTCAAGCCTTTATACGCAGCGAGCGGGCGCAGATCAGTGCGCTGGTTGAGCGCTTCGCTGGCCCGGCGCCGTCGCAACTTGCCAATGCTGATGTTCAGGGTAGTCGGTGATTTCCTGTAGCAGCCGCCGCTGCTCGGAGTAGCTCTCGATCGCCCGGCGAAACTCCATGCGCCGTTGATCTTCCAACTGCCGCCGGGTCTTACTGTTGACTGCCTGTTGCGAGCCATCGAAATAACGCGCCATTGCCTGTCTCCAAGTGGTCGATTACCGGAGTTGTAGCGTGCGGGGCGGCGATGACGGTTTCAGGGCAGGCAGATGAACATCCTGTTAAACCCGGTCAATCCTCGGTGGGCTTGATCGACTTGGGGGACAGGCGCAGGCTGCGCAAACTGCGTTTCACACTTTTCAGGTGGTTAACCAGCCCCGGCCCTCGAGCCATCGCCACGCCCATGGCGAGCACGTCGATGACCACCAGGTGGGCGATGCGCGAAGCCAGAGGGGTATAGATCTCGGTGTCTTCCTGCACATCGATGGCCAGGCTGATGGTGGCCAATTCCGCCAGCGGCGTTTGGCTCGGACACAGGGTCACCAAAGTGGCGCCGGTTTCGCGCACCAGGTTGGCGGTAATCAAAAGGTCTTTGGAACGACCGGACTGCGAGATGCACACGGCTACGTCTTCAGGCTTGAGGGTGACCGCCGACATCGCTTGCATGTGCGGGTCGCTATAGGCTGCAGCGGTGAGCAGCAAGCGAAAGAATTTGTGCTGGGCATCCGCCGCCACCGCCCCCGACGCGCCAAAGCCGTAAAACTCCACCCGTGGCGCGGTGGACATCGCACTGACCACCCGTTGCAAGGCAACTGGGTCGAGATGCTCGCGCACCTCCATCAAAGTGTGCAGCGTGGTATCGAAGATTTTCAGGCTGTAGTCAGCCACCGAGTCGTCTTCATGAATCGCGAACTGACCGAAGCTGGCGCCCGCTGCGAGGCTTTGCGCCAGTTTCAGCTTGAGGTCCTGGAAGCCGCTGCAACCGATGGCGCGGCAGAAGCGCACGATGGTCGGCTCGCTGATGCCCACACTGTGCGCCAGATCAGCCATGGAGCTGTGCATCACCGCCGCGGGGTCTAGCAGCACGTGCTCGGCGACCTTGAGCTCCGACTTGCGCAGCAAGTGGCGGGATTGAGTGATGTGTTGCAACAGATTCAAGGGCAGGACTCGTCAGATCTTCAGACAGAGGGTGGTTGTAGCTGGCTTGTAGTTATACTACATGCGCTCACGTGCGCCCAGTTAAACGATCAAGCTCCGTAGAACCGCAACAAAAGGCTACCGATCGTAACTGGTGTTTGCTCCAGACTCGTCGCAGCCCCTAAAATGCTTCGATGCGCGATGACCTCTCCCTTCTGCTGAACTCACTCAACGATGCCCAACGCCAGGCTGTTGCAGCCCCCGTTGGCCGTCAGTTGGTATTAGCCGGTGCCGGCTCCGGTAAAACTCGAGTGCTGGTGCACCGTATCGCTTGGTTGATCCAAGTGGTGCAGGCGTCTCCCCACTCGGTGCTATCGGTAACCTTTACCAACAAGGCCGCCGCCGAGATGCGTCATCGCATCGAGCAGCTAATGGGCCTAAACCCTGCCGGCATGTGGGTCGGGACCTTCCACGGCCTGGCGCACCGCCTGCTGCGGGCCCATTGGCAAGAAGCCAAGCTCAACCAGAACTTCCAGATCCTCGACAGCGACGATCAGCAGCGCCTGGTGAAACGTGTCATCCGCGAACTGGGCCTGGATGAACAACGCTGGCCTGCGCGCCAGGCTCAGTGGTTCATCAACGGGCAGAAAGACGAAGGCCTGCGCCCGCAACATATTCAAGCCGGTGGCGACTTGTTCCTGGCGACCATGCGCTCGATCTACGAAGCCTATGAGGCCGCCTGCCAGCGAGCCGGCGTGATCGACTTCTCCGAGCTGCTGCTGCGAGCTCTGGACCTGTGGCGCGATAACCCAAGCTTGCTCGAGCACTACCAGCGGCGCTTCAGGCATGTGCTGGTGGACGAATTCCAGGACACCAACGCCGTGCAATACGCCTGGTTGCGCCTGCTGGCCAAAGGCGGCGAGAGCCTGATGGTGGTGGGTGACGACGACCAGTCGATTTACGGCTGGCGCGGCGCCAAAATCGAGAACATCCACCAGTACTCCGCCGACTTCCCCGATTCTGAAATGATCCGCCTGGAGCAGAACTACCGCTCCACCGCTGGCATCCTGAAGGCGGCGAACGCCTTGATCGTCAATAACAGCGGGCGCTTGGGCAAAGAACTGTGGACCGACGGCAGCGAAGGCGAGCCCATCAACTTGTACGCCGCCTTTAACGAACACGATGAAGCGCGTTACGTGGTGGAAACCATCGAAAGCGCCCTGAAGACTGGCCTGGCGCGCAGCGATATCGCCATCCTCTACCGCTCCAACGCACAATCGCGGGTGCTTGAAGAAGCTTTGCTGCGCGAACGCATTCCTTACCGTATCTATGGCGGCCAGCGCTTTTTCGAACGCGCCGAAATCAAGAACGCTATGGCCTACCTGCGTCTGCTCGATGGCCGTGGCAACGATGCCGCCCTGGAACGCGTAATCAACGTGCCGCCGCGCGGCATCGGCGAAAAAACCGTTGAAGCTATCCGCGAGCACGCACGCCACGCTGAAGTCTCCATGTGGGAGTCCATGCGCCAGTTGGTGGTCAATAAAGGCCTGACCGGGCGAGCAGCGAATGCCCTGGGCGCGTTTGTCGAGCTGATCGAGAACCTGGCGGCAAAAGTAATCGAAATGCCCCTGCACTTGATGACCCAGACAGTCATCGAACAGTCCGGCCTGATTACCTACCATCAAGAAGAAAAGGGCGAAAAAGGCCAGGCGCGGGTAGAAAACCTTGAAGAACTGGTGAGCGCGGCACGCAACTTCGAAACCACCGATGCCGACGACGAGCTCACCCCTCTGGCTGCATTCCTCGGCCATGCTTCCCTCGAAGCGGGCGACGCCCAGGCTGACGAGCACGAAGACAGCGTGCAACTGATGACCTTGCACAGCGCCAAAGGCCTGGAATTCCCCTATGTGTTCCTGGTCGGCTTGGAAGAGGGCCTGTTCCCACACAAAATGAGCCTCGAAGAGCCTGGCCGCTTGGAGGAAGAGCGCCGCCTGGCGTACGTCGGCATTACCCGGGCCATGCAGAACCTGGTGATGACCTACGCGGAGACGCGGCGCTTGTACGGCAGCGAGACTTACAACAAGGTCTCGCGGTTTGTCCGGGAGATCCCAGCCGGGTTGATCCAGGAGGTTCGCCTGTCCAATAGCGTCAGCCGGCCATTCAGCGCGGGTCAACAACCGGCCAGCACGCTGTTTGCGGGTGCCAACATCCCGCAGACCCAGTTCAACCTGGGGCAACGGGTACAGCATTCGGTATTTGGCGAAGGCGTCATCCTCAACTTCGAAGGCTCTGGCGCCCAAGCCAGGGTCCAGGTGAATTTCGCCGAGGGCAGCAAGTGGCTGATGATGGGTTACGCCAAGCTGGAAGCAATCTGACCCTGGGATAAGAGCATTCGAGCAAAAAAAGGAACGGTCCTACAAGATTTGGCGATACATGCCCAGAGACCTTGTAAGGCCGTTGTGGCATCTGCGTAAAAGCTCGAAACATTATGTCGCTAGCCAGGCACGATGCACCTGTGCAACATGGCTCCCAGTGCAAACCACCAACTGGGAATAACTATGCAACGTTTTCTTAGCTTCGCCCTGGCGCTGTGTATCGGCCTGACGCTGAGCATCGACGCTAACGCCAAACGCATGGGCGGCGGCAAGAGCATGGGCGCAGCGCCTATGCACCAGACCCGCCAGGCCGCGCCTAGCACCCCGGCGGCAGCGACCGCAGCCCAGGCTGGCCGCCCGGCCGCCAGTGGCGCCTCGCGCTGGTTAGGCCCATTGGCCGGCATCGCCGCCGGTGGCCTGTTGGCGTCCATGTTCATGGGTGACGGCTTCGAGGGCATGCAGATCCTCGATATCCTGCTAATGGCCCTGATCGCCTTCGGTATCTTCAAGTTCATCCAGTCGCGCCGCCGCAAACAGCAGCCGCAGATGGCCGCTGCCGGTGGTGCACCGTACCAGCGTGAAAACTTCGAGCAGCAGCCCGCCCAGCCGTCGATTTTCGGTGGCGCCAGCGGCGCAGCTGCGGCACGCCCCGTGATCAACGCTCCGGCCTGGTTCAACGAGCAGAACTTCCTGTCTGCCGCTCGCAACCACTTCCAGACGCTGCAGCAGCACTGGGACGCCAACGAGATGGACAAGATCGCCGAGTTCGTCACGCCGCAAATGCTGGCTTCGCTGAAGCAGGAACGTGCAGACCTAGGTGATGGCTTCCAGTCCACCTATATCGACGACTTGAACGTGCAGCTCGACGGTGTCGAAGACCGCGCCGAGAAGACCATCGCTACCCTGACCTTCAGCGGCGTGGCGAAAACCTCTCGATTCGACCAGGGTGAAGTTTTCAGCGAAAGCTGGAATATGGAACGTGCCCAGGGCGAAAACCAGCCGTGGCTGGTTGCGGGTATCCGTCAAAACGGCTAACCCCTACTTGCTGCACACAGAACCCCGGCTCAGGCCGGGGTTTTGCTTTTTTGATCATTGCATCATTTTCCAGCTAATGTATAAAACGCACCGCGCACAATGCTCAGAGGACATACCCGTGGAAGAAATAATTGAACAGCTCCGTGAAGCCAACGAACCGGTCCCTGTTCCGCTGGAACTTCCCGATGAGGACCTGTTGGTCGAAATTGAAGAACAGCTGTTCATCAATATCCCGTTCGTCTTCAAGGAGTACTTGCTGACTGTCAGCGATGTTGTCTACGGCAGCCTGGAGCCGGTGACCGTCACCGACCCGCAGTCCCATACCTACCTGCCGGAAGTTTGCGCTAACGCCTGGGACATCGGCGTACCGCGTGAACTCATCCCGATCTGCCAGGACGGCGAGGACTACTACTGCGTGGAAGAAGACGGCACCGTGGTGCTGTGGTCTGGGGAAGAGGAACTGGTGACCGAAGACAGCTGGGAATCGGTATGGCACTGGGCACGGGATGTGTGGCTAGAAAGCTAAGCCCCGCGCCCCAGCCTCTTAGTGGTGGTGGGTGTCCTCATGATTCCCCAACGTCTCCAGCAGGGCGACCTGCATGCGGGTATGCACGCGGATAAACCAGCGCCAGAGCACGGCGACCACCACGGCGGCCACCACCACGATGACCAGCAGCAGTTCGGTGGTAGGCAGGATACTCGCCGACAACGCCGCCAGTAGCAGGAAGATCATCGACAGCGAGAGCAGCGGGATAACTTCGGAAATGACTCGGCGCACCCTCTGGGTATGACGCCCTGCCATTTCAGGTTTCACGCCCATTTCTGCCAGCAGCATGGAAAGCGCTTTGAGCTTGCGATAGGCCGCAATCAGGAACGGCAGCGACAACAACAGCGCGGCGCTCCAGATCGCGGCCTTTTGCCAACTGGGGTCTGCGACCCAGGCGCTCAGGTAGTTGCCGATGCGCTCGGCAAAGTAAGCGCCGCAGAAAAACACCGCGATAACCAACGCCAGATTCACCCCCACTTGCAGCAGGATGCGGCGGATCATCGAGGCCAGCAGCGCACTTTCGCCCTGGGGCTGAATGCTACGTAGCCACTCCCCATAAAGGCCAAATACCCGCGCCACCCGGGTGGGCATGATATTGGCCAGCCGATTCGATAACGGATCGGCCGCGCGGATCAAATACGGGGTCAGCAACGTGGTAATGGCCGAGACCGCTACAGCCACCGGGTAGAGAAAATCACTGGTCACCTGCAGGGTCATGCCCAGGGCAGCGATAATGAAGGAGAATTCGCCAATCTGTGACAGGCCCATACCCACCCGTAACGAGGTGCGCCCGTCATTGCCCGCAATAAAGGCGCCCACGCCGCAGGAAATCATCTTGCCGAGCACCACCGCCACCGTGATCACCGCGATGGGCCAGGCGTAATCCAGGAGGATCTGCGGGTCGATCATCAAACCAATCGCGACGAAAAAGATCGCGCTGAACATGTCGCGAATGGGCTCGATCAGCCGCTCGATTTTCACCAATTGACGCGACTCGGCCATGATCGCGCCGATCAGAAATGCGCCTAATACCATGCTGTATTCCAACTTCACCACCAGCAGGCAAAAGCCGAAACAAAGGCCCAGTACGGTCACCAAGAGCATTTCGTTACTTTCAAACTTGGCCACATACGCCAGCAAGCGTGGTACCAGCAAGATACCGATGACCAAAGCCACGACCATGAAGAGCGACAGCTTGCCCACGGTCGAAAAGACTTCACCGGAGCTCACGCTGCCGCTGACAGCGATGCCTGACAGCAAGGCTATGATGCCAATGCCCAGAATGTCTTCGACGATCAATACGCCAAATATCAACTGGGCAAAGCGCTCGTTCTTCATCTTCAGGTCATTCAATGCCTTGACGATGATCGTGGTCGAGGAAATGGCCAGAATGGCCCCCAGGAACAGGGCGTCCATGGTCGCCCAACCAAACCAGCGGCCGATTTCGTAGCCAATCCAGATCATCAGGATGATTTCCAGAAACGCTGCGATAAAAGCCGTGGCGCCGACTTTGAATAGCTTGCGCAGGCTGAACTCCAGCCCCAGGCAAAACATCAGGAAGATAACGCCGAGTTCGGCGAGGGTTTTGATGGTTTGTTCGTCGTGGATCAAGCCGAAGGGCGGGGTATGTGGGCCAATGATAAAGCCGGCCACGATGTAGCCGAGTACCACAGGCTGTTTCAGCCGGTGGAACAACACGGTCACGACCCCCGCGACCAACATGATCACCGCCAAATCCTGAATGAAACTAATGGCATGCACGGCGAAGTCTCCTTTCTGACGAAACAATGTAGGCGAGCGGCCCATTTCCCTGGACTTGCCCAGCGTAACACCGCGACACGGAATGAAAGACCGGTGCAATATGCAGAAACAGATAGCCCAAAAAGTCCGCTGAAGTGGCACGATAAGCGTGACGCAGCCGTCACGGGTGGCGTCACGGATGATTAGGGCAAGCACCGTTATAAGGTGTGTCCCACCAACACCTCTGCCTTCTACGTGAGCGCCCTATGGAACCCGGAAACGCCCAGTTATCGATGACCGTCCTGATGACCCCGGACATGGCCAACTTTTCTGGCAACGTGCATGGCGGCACGCTGCTCAAGTACCTCGATGAAGTGGCTTACGCCTGTGCCAGCCGCTATGCCGGGCGCTACGTGGTCACCCTGTCGGTGGACCAGGTGATTTTTCGCGAGCCTATCCATGTTGGCGAATTGGTGACCTTTCTGGCCTCCGTCAACTACACCGGCAATACGTCAATGGAAGTCGGCATCAAGGTGGTCACCGAGAACATTCGCGAACGCTCGGTGCGTCATACCAACAGCTGCTTCTTCACCATGGTGGCCGTGGACGACCAGCGCAAACCGGCCGCAGTGCCGGCCCTGCAGCCCACCGACGGCGAACAGAAGCGCCGCTATGTGCAGGCTCAGCAGCGCCGGCAGATACGCCAGGAGCTGGAAAAACGCTATCAGGAAATCAAGAGCGAAGCTTTATAGCCTCAAAGCGTAAACGCGGGTGCACGATGCGGTCCTGGGCTCTGACCAGTTCGAGTTCGTAACTGGCGCAGGCCTGGGTCTCCAACAGCACTTCGTGCACGGCCGCTGCGGCAAGCTCGAACGCCGCCACGGGCTCGTCACCCAACAACAAGCGCGCGAGAAACAACCCAGAGGTGAGGTCGCCTACACCCACGGGTTGGCGCGGAAACGCCAACAGAGGCCGCTGCAATAGCCAGCTGCCCTGCTCGCTCACCAGCAGCATTTCGAACTGATCCGCCGCTTTGCCGGGGTACGCCAGGTGCTTGACCAGCACCGCTTTCGGCCCGCGCGCCAGCAATGAGCGAGCCATGGCCACGCAGTCTTGCAGCGAACTCGGTGAGCGACCGCAGAAGCTGTCCAGCTCCAATTGGTTAGGGCACAACAGATCCGCCAGCGCGGCGGCCTCTTCCAATAGAAACTCGCTGACTTCCGGGGAAACGATACAACCTTTCTCCGGGTGGCCCATGACCGGGTCACACAGGTACAGCGCATTGGGGTTCTGCTCTTTGACCTGCCGCACCACCTCAAGGATCGCCCGGCCTTGAGCGGCGCTGCCAAGGTAACCACTGAGCACCGCGTCGCAATTGCCCAGCTCGCCGATAGCGGCGATGCCCTGCACTAACGCAGGAATCTGCTGAGGCGCCAACACTTCACCCGCCCACTGGCCATACTGGGTATGGTTAGAAAACTGCACAGTGTTGAGCGGCCAAACATTCACCCCCATGCGCTGCATAGGAAACACGGCAGCACCATTGCCGGCGTGGCCGAATACGACATGGGACTGAATGGCGAGCAAATGGGGCGTACGTTTCATGTAAGGATCCCGCAACAATCATGGAAAATTCTGGCGCGCAGTATGGCGCTAAACAACGTCTGTACGACAGTGTGCGCGCACGGTTAAGCTGGGCCTACTCTGTCGGAGCGCTGATCGATGTTCACCCTGGGAAATATGTTTGTGCTGATGCTGCTCGCGGCGGGTTGCGCCTGGCTATGGCACAACCACGGCTTGCGTGAAAAAGCCCTGGAGCGGGTCAAGCGCCACTGCGCATCCCTGGACCTCGAACTGCTTGACGAGAACGTCGCTTTTAAACGGCTAGCGTTCGTGCACGATGGCAAAGGCCGCAAACGCTTGGCCCGGGTGTATGGCTTCGAGTTCACGGTCACCGGCGAGCAGCGTCATCAGGGCAGCATCACGCAATTCGGGGCGCATTCGGCGCACATTGAGCTGGCCCCCTACCCCATCCAAATCCAGACTCCACCCAGCGCACACGTCGTTGAAATGAGCCAGTGGCGGCAAGAGCACAAGCGCTGGAAGCCCTAGCCTGCTTCGGCTCTACAGGCTGCGAAGCCTTCTTGCAACGCGGCCTGGGATTGCACCGAGGTGAATATCAATTCCAGACGCGTGTCGCGACGCCACTCGGTTGGTTGCCAATGCAGCGAAACACTGTCCGCAGGGATGCCTGCCACAGGTACGCCTGCCGCAGGAGTGCCTGCCACAGCATTCACTGAATACCAGCCATCGGGGCTGTGGATAACCGCCTTCGCCCTGCACCAGGGTGTTTGTTCTAGCCAGGCCGCGAGCGCCTTCAGATCGAACATTTGATTGGGGTGCCAGCGCCAGCCAATACTCCAAGCTTGAGGCTGGGCATGAACCTGGCAAATAGGCAGTTGGGGATCTGTCCACACTGTGGATAGATCCCCCATGCCATCCGCCAAAGGTAAGTTATGCACATCGGCACCGGTGTTTAGTGGCGCGGCTGTGGGTAAATCTTCTAAATTGAGCCCCTCAGCGCCGAGCCACTGGGCTCGTACTGGCGCCAATCGCGAAGTTATCCCCAGGCGCTCCTGCTCACTGAGGTCAGTAGCACGACTAACCACCACTGAGCCTGCCTGACTCAGCGCCTCGTGTTGATTATCCACAGGCCATTGCCCAAGCCGCAACGCCTCGCCATTGAGCACCATCACCAGCGGCTGCACCGCCAGCACCCCAAGCCAAGGGGCCTGATGCAATTGGTGCAGTAACGCTAACGGATGACCTAGGCCAGAGGGCTCAATGAAGATGCGCTCCGGTCGCGCTTTGCGCAGCAGCCTCGCTAGGCCGATCTGGAACGGCGCACCATTGACGCAGCAGAGGCAGCCACCAGCGACTTCACCAATTGCGATACCATCATCGGCCGTGCTCAACAGTGCAGCGTCCAAGCCAACCTGACCGAACTCGTTAACCAACACCGCCCAGCGCTCATGCGTTGGGCGTTGTTGAATCAACTGTTTGATTAGGGTCGTCTTTCCGGCTCCCAGGGGCCCGGCGATGACGTGAGTGGGGATATTCTGCAGCATGGCGTCAGGCTTATAGAGGGGGTGATTTAGATGCGATTCTGCTGCTTTCTGCTATTGATGGCCAGCACCGGCCATACTTGGGCCCAGGCATGCTTGGTCCATAGCCAGGCAGAGCGGTTGGACGTCAGGGTATGCCAGCAAAACCGTAGTATTCCGGAAAAACTCTTCCGTGAGGGCTTTTGCAAACCTGAACTGCCCGGGCAAAAGACCGAGGTGCAGACCCTCGAGCAGTGCCCAAAAGGCGCTTTCGGGGTGTGTGAAAATGCTCGGGTCGACAACCTGCCCTATCGACAAGACATCCACTATTACGGCATCACCAGCGATGCACGTTACCTCAAGCCATTCTGCGAGCAAAAAAGCCAGGGCGCCTGGCGCACGCCCTGATCTTAACGGTTAGGCAGCAGCGTCGTGCCAGGGCTCAAAGGGGTCTGCCAAAGTGAGCCAGTGTTCTTGGCCTTGGGCCAACTCCGCATCGTTGAGCAAGCAGGCATCCAGTTCCAGGCGCAGCCTGACGAAGTCGACCCCTTGGCCAATAAAGACCATTTCCTGGCGGCAGTCCCCCACCTCGTTAGCCCAAACAGCCTTGATAGCCGCAACACTTTGCTCATCTTCAGGCCAGTGTTGACGCGGCTCAAAGCGCCACCATCGGCCAGCAAAACCATGGCGCACCAGGCCACCGGCCTGCGACCAGCTGCCGGCCTCCTGGAAACGGCTCGCCAACCAAAAGAAACCTTTGGAGCGCAGTAAGTTGCCATTGCTCCACGGCTTATTCAGCCACTCATAAAAGCGCTGGGGGTGCAGGGGGCGGCGCGCCCGCCACACCGTTGAATCAATCCCATACGCCTCGGACTCCGAGACGTGCGCGCCGCGCAGCTCCTGCAACCAGCCAGGGGCTTGGGCCGCTTTGTCGAAATCAAACAACCGGGTGTCGAGAAGGCGCGCCAGGGGCACCTGGCCCATGACCATCGGGAGAATCTGCGCCGTGGCGTTCAGGCGGCGAAGGATCGCGCTCAGCTCTTCGCGCTGTGCGCTGCTGATCAGGTCGATCTTGCTGATTAGAATGACATCGGCAAATTCGACCTGCTCGATCAACAGATCGGTAATGGATCGTTCGTCTTCGTCATCCAGCACCAGACCGCGCGACGCCAGGTCCATGGCCGCCTGGAAATCAGGCAGAAAGTTGACCCCATCGACCACCGTGACCATGGTATCCAGCCGCGCGCGGTCGGCCAGGCTGCGGCCGTGCTCGTCGCGAAAGGTAAACGTCTCGGCCACCGGTAGCGGTTCAGAGATGCCCGTGGACTCAATCAGCAGGTAATCGAACCGCCCCTCGTCCGCTAAACGTCCCACTTCGAGTAACAAGTCTTCGCGCAGGGTGCAGCAGATGCACCCGTTGCTCATTTCTATCAGCTTTTCGTCTGCGCGGCTGAGGCTGACGTCGCGCTGCACTTCAGCGCCATCCAGGTTGATCTCGCTCATGTCGTTGACGATCACCGCCACGCGTAAATTTTCCCGATTACGCAGGATGTGGTTGAGCAGTGTGCTTTTGCCGGCGCCGAGAAAGCCAGACAGGACGGTAACAGGCAGGCGGTCTTGCATGATTCTTCCCTCATCGTTCACACGGGCAGCCTGGCTCACGGGGCGGAGCGGCCTTGCGCAATGTTACACTATAACATTGCTAGTGTATGAACGATTTGCTCGACCTTACTGCTGTTCCACGTGGAACATTTGCAGGCAGCGCGTCAGCTCCTGGGTTTTACCGTGCCGCAATTACTGCCTAACCAGACAGCACGCGTGTTCATGCTGCCTTTTTGCTCAGCACCAGAAGCATTGAAAGTCCCGTTAACCGTGGTCAAAAATTCGCGGTCGCTCAGGAAACGCGCCTCGCCCGCACCCCTGGCTTTAGGGCAACTGAACTGGAATTTCCAAACGTTGCCGTTGCGCTCGGTAATCCGCTGGGTGCAACCCGACTGCGGGTCTTGCAAAGGAATGTCGTTGGTCTTGACCTGCTCCGGGGTTAGGCACGAGCGGATACCCTTGCCGCCCACGGTGATGCCTTGATCGGCCAGCACTTTCTCCATGCCCGGTGCCATGGTTCTCAACTGGCCCAACATCACCTGCAGATCAGGCAATGGCTTGCCGTCCACCTGCATATTGCTTGTGGTCATTTCCCACAATCCCGGCTGCAGCATCTGCGCCTGCGCTTGGGAAACAGACAGCCCCAGCATCACTGCAACCACTGCTGGAAAGCGAATATTCATGCAGCACGCTCCTATCAAATTCGACTCAAGGTTGGGGTAAAGGGTTAGACGCCCGGCAACCTGTTCCGTTGCAGCCAGCAGTATGCAATTAAATGGGGACAACCTGGGGCCAGCGTGGTCTGCTAATTAGCCAGAACACCATTGAGAGTTAACATGGATTTGCACAGCCCGTACTTTTTCGGCTACGTCATCGGTTTGATTCACGTATTCGGGATCATCGCCGCGGTGCACGCCTTGTTTACCGTAAGAACAGCCCAAGGCGCCATCGCCTGGGCGATGCCATTACTGTTCATCCCCTACCTCGCGCTTATTCCGTACTTGGTGTTTGGCCGCAGCACGTTCGATGCGTACATCGATGCTCGGCGCCAAGCCAACCGGGAGATGCACACCGCCATCGCTGACCTGGACTGGCGCCCATGGATCGAAGAAGCCCTGGCGGCCCGCGAGTCGCTGGCGTATACGTCCCTCAGGGCCATGCCCAAACTGGGCCGCATGCCTTGCCTGGCCAATAACCGGGTCAGCTTGCTGGTCAACGGGCAAGCAACCTTTGACGCCATCCTGAGTGCGATCAGTGAAGCGCGCCAGGTGATTTTGATTCAGTTCTTTATCATCCACGACGACAACATTGGCCGTCGTCTGCAGCAAGCTCTGGTGGCGAAAGCCCGTGAGGGCGTGCAGATTTACGTCCTGTACGACCGTGTCGGTAGCCACGCCCTGCCCGGTCGCTATGTTGAAACTCTGCGCGAAGCGGGGGTGATGGTCAAAGCGTTCGCCACCCGCAGCGGCTGGCTGAACCGCTTCCAGGTCAACTTTCGCAACCACCGCAAAATCGTTGTGGTGGATGGAGTCAAAGGGTTTATCGGCGGGCATAACGTCGGTGATGAATACCTGGGCGGTAACCCTAAGCTGTCGCCGTGGCGCGACACCCATGTGGCGATCAGCGGGCCGGTGATCGCCTGTTTACAGGAGTCCTTCGCCGAAGACTGGTTCTGGGCCGCGCGTGAACTTCCGCCGCTAATCCTGCCCGACACCTATGAGGACGACGGCGTACTCTGTCAGGTCCTGGCCACCGGCCCCGCCGACCCCCAGGAAACCTGCTCGCTGTTCTTCGTTGAGGCCATTCACGCGGCTAACCACCGCGTATGGATTACCAGCCCCTATTTCATCCCCGACGAAGCGGTGTCCGCCGCCCTGCGCCTGGCGGTACTGCGGGGCGTAGACGTGCGTATCCTGCTGCCGTCCAGGCCCGATCATAAAGTTGTGTATGCCGCCTCCAGCTTGTTCGCTTTCGAGGCAGTCCGTGCAGGCGTGAGGATCTTCCGCTATACCCCAGGGTTTCTGCACCAGAAAGTGGTGCTGGTGGACCACGAGATCAGCGCCATCGGCAGCGCCAACCTGGACAACCGGTCATTCCGCCTTAACTTCGAAATCATGCTGCTGACGGTCGACAGCCGCTTCGCCAGCGAAGTTGAAAGCATGCTGGAGGCCGACTTCGCCGAGTCCAAGGAAGTCAGCATCCAAGACAGCCGGGAAACCCACCGCCTGCAAAAACTCGGGATGCGGATCGCGCGGTTGATCTCACCGATCCTGTAACCAGGGCAATGGCATATTGGGCCGATGAATTCAGGGTAATTCGCACATAACGGTAGGAATTTTCTTCTGTCGCGGCGTTGGCCAAATGGACAACCATGGGCGCCTATCCTACCGATACCAAAGGCCGCCATGAATAAGTACAACCCTATCCATTTCCCCCTGCGCCGGCTTGGCCCCAGCCGGCGCACCAGTTGCCTGACTATCAACCAACCGGGGGCCAAGCTGGCGCTGATGAACCTGCTGGATGTCGTTAGCCACGAGATCACCGATAACCAAGATCACCAGACCCACCGGCTCACCTTCAAAAGCGGTGAAGTTCTGATGATCGACGCCAAAGAATGCTGGATCAATGTCAGGGGCGCGTATGTCAGCTTCCATAGCGATGATCATTACCCACTGAGCACATTTATCGGGGACCCCATGGAGTGATGCGCCACTCACAGCCCACCCAGTGCGCGACCTGCTCCGAATCAGGGCGCCCGGCACCCATGCGGTGCGAGCATCTCGCCAACGCCAAGGCGCTCGGCCGTCACGCAAGCCTGACAAACCCCTCTAGAACGGCGCTTTCGCCTAGGGGCGCGAGGTCGCCATGGGAACTTGGCATGCTTCTCGCTACCCCTAAGGGTGTGCAGGAGCAGCCAATGCTGAGCGCACCACAATCTGAAAATGGTTGGCTAGGGTTCCGGTTCACCGCTGAGTGAATGTCTGGTCCGAGAGCTGACGACCTCTAGTTGAGGTTACACGGCGGGATAAAAGCCCGGGAGACAGACCACCCTAGATGCCTAGGTGATGCGCTGCTCCTTGTCCGTCCACCCTCAACTGGAGTCCTACCATGAGAAATTCCATTCTCTGCGCCTGCTGCGCAGCAGGCATTGCCCTGTTGACGAGCCTGTCTTCCAGCGCCGCCGCGAAGACCGACTTCAACGTGTGCTGGACGATCTACGCGGGCTGGATGCCTTGGGAGTACGCACAAGCCCAAGGCGTGATCGATAAGTGGGCCAAGAAGTACGGCATTCAGGTGAAAGTCACCCAACTCAACGACTACGTTGAGTCCATCAACCAGTACACCGCCGGCCAGTTCGATGGCTGCACCATGACCAACATGGACGCCCTGACCATCCCCGCCGCAGGCGGTGTGGATAGCACGGCGCTGATCGTCAGTGACTTCTCCAATGGCAATGACGGCATCGTGCTCAAAGGCACCGGCAAGACGATTGCTGACCTCAAGGGCATGGATGTCAACCTGGTAGAGCTGTCGGTCTCCCATTATCTGTTGGCCCGCGCCCTCGATAGCGTGGGCTTGCGGGAAAAAGACCTGAAGGTGGTCAATACCTCGGATGCGGATATCGCCGCAGCCTTCAACACCGATGACGTGCAAGCGGTCACCACCTGGAACCCCATGCTGGCGGAAATCAACGCCAAGCCCGGCGTTACCCAGGTGTTCGACTCGAGCAAAATTCCTGGCGAAATCCTCGACATGATGGTCGTCAACACCCAGACCCTCAAAGACAACCCAGCCCTGGGTAAAGCATTGACCGGTGCCTGGTTTGAAGTCATGAGCCTGATGCACGGCAAGAATGCCGCCAGCGACGCAGCATTGCAGCATATGGCCCACGCGTCCGGCACCGACCTGGCCGGGTTCAAGTCGCAGCTGGCGACCACCCAGCTGTTTTACACGGCGCAACAAGCACTCGACTTTGCCAACAGCCCCGAGTTGCCGAAAACCATGGCCAAAGTGGCCGGTTTTTCTTTCGACCACGGCCTGCTGGGGGAAGGCGCCAAGGACAGCAGTGCTGTGGGTATGAGCTTCGCCAAAGGGGCCACCCTTGGGGATAAGAGCAATATCAAACTGCGCTTTGATCCGAGCTACGTACAGATGGCCGCCGACGGCAAGCTGTAAGCAGAGGGCACACTATGCAGCTGATTAACCGGCACCCCGATCGCTCGACGCGGTTGCTCTTGGTGATCCTTCCGTTCGTGCTGTTGCTGGGCGCTTATTTCCTGGGCTCCGCACAACGGCTTACCGCCAATCCAAATGACAAACTCCTACCCAGCGCGGTGCAAATGGCCGACGCGGTCAAGCGCGTGGCCTTCACTGAGGATAAGCGCACCGGGGAGTATCTGCTGTGGCAAGACACAGCTGCCAGCCTGCAACGCCTGGCGGTTGGCCTGGGCATCAGCGCGGTGGTAGGGCTATGCCTGGGCATTGCCGCCGGCACCTTACCCCTGTTCGGTGCGACCTTATCGCCCCTCATGGTGGTGCTGTCGATGGTGCCACCCCTGGCGATCCTACCGATCCTCTTTATCGTCTTCGGCCTCGGCGAGCTGTCCAAGGTCATGCTGATCGTCATAGGTATTACACCGATCCTGGCACGGGACCTGGAACAACGGGCCACCGAGATACCGGTGGAGCTGTTGATCAAGGCCCAGACACTGGGCTCATCGACCTGGACCCTGATTCTGCGGGTCGTACTCCCGCAATTGCTGCCTCGACTGCTGATTTCCCTGCGTTTGGTGCTGGGCTCAGCCTGGCTGTTTCTGATCGCCGCAGAGGCCATCGCGGCGGAGGACGGCCTGGGCTACCGGATCTTCCTGGTGCGTCGCTACCTGGCCATGGACGTGATTCTGCCCTATGTGGTTTGGATCACCCTGTTGGCATGGCTGATGGACTGGGGGCTCAAGGCCCTGACTCGCCGTGCCTTCCCCTGGTACGAGGGGGCGCGCTCATGAGTTTTATCCAAGTCAACAATGTCTGGCAGCAGTACGGCGACCACGTGGTGCTCGAAGGCCTGAACCTGAGCATCGCCGAGGGTGAGTTTTGCACCCTGGTCGGCGCTTCGGGCTGCGGCAAATCGACCTTTTTGCGCTTGTTGCTAGGGCAGGAAAGCGCCAGCAAAGGCGAGATCCTATTGGACGGCCAACCACTCGCGGCGCAGCCCGACCCCAGCCGAGGCGTGGTGTTTCAGCGCTATTCCGTGTTCCCCCATCTCAGTGTCCTGGACAACGTAGCGCTTGGGCTGGAGCTGCCCCATGCACCGCTGATCGGGCGCCTTTTTGGGCAACGCAAACGGCTTGCTCGCCAAGAGGCCGAGCAATTGCTGTGCAAGGTGGGGCTGGGCCACGCGCTGGATAAATACCCCGCGCAGCTCTCTGGCGGCATGCAACAGCGCCTGGCCATTGCCCAAGCCTTGGTCATGAAACCGCGGGTGCTGTTGCTGGACGAGCCGTTCGGCGCCCTCGACCCGGGCATCCGCAAGGACATGCACACACTGCTGTTGGACCTATGGCGCGAGACCCGCCTGACCGTATTCATGGTCACCCATGACCTCAGTGAAGGTTTCAGCCTGGGTACCCGCTTGATGGTGTTCGACAAAGTGCGCATCGACCCCCATGCGCCTTACGCCTACGGCGCACGGATTACCTACGACTTGCCGCTCAACGCCAAGCGCACTGAGGCGCAACGGGCCTCTACCGCGCAACTGTCAGGCGTTATCAATTGATCTTGAGGTATTTCCCATGAGTGAAAGTACTGTTTTTTGCGAAGAACTATTACCCGGCGGCGGTCACCTGTCCTTCGTGCTCAAGCGCGGCCAACTGCTGCGCCTGACTGACCTCGAAGGCGGCGCCAACGTCAGCCTGATGCTGTTCAACGCCCAGGAAAAAAGCGAGCGTTTGAACCTGCCCGACAGCCTCAAGGGCCAACACACGGCCAAGCTCACTGCAGGCCATTGTTTGTACTCGGACATGGGCCGAGTGCTGGCCGCCATCACCCGTGATACCTGCGGTTGGAGTGACAGCATCGGTGGTGTGCTCTGCGCGGCAGAAGTTGAAGAGAAGTACGGCAAAGGCCGCTATCAGGAGCTGCGCAATGGCTTCTTCCGTAATGGCGCCGACAACTTGCTGGTCGAAATGGGCAAGTGGGGCCTGGGTTTGCCCGACCTGTCCATGACCTTGAACCTGTTCAGCCGGGTGGACGTGGATGACCAAGGCGGCCTGAGCTTCGCGCAAGGCAATTCCAAGCCAGGCGATTGCATCGAGCTGTACGCGCCGATGGACACCCTGTTCATCCTCACTGCCTTGCAGCACCCCATGGACCCCGCCCGCGAGTACGCCCCCAAGCCCGTCCAACTGACCTTTATGAAAGCCCCCGCGAGCGTTGCCGAGCAATGCCGCACCTCGCGTCCTGAAAATCAGCGGGCGTTTATCAATACCGAGCGCTTGTTCGCCTGAGGACTCTTGCATGACCACCACTTTGCATCCAGACAACGCCGTCTACCGCGCCACGATTCCCGCCGGCGAACCTTGGCTGACCGAGGTCAAAGCGGGCCAGACCCTGCGAATCCTCGACCTGGAAGGTAATCAGGCCATCGACACCTTGTTCTACAGCGCGGCCAACCCCACCGAGCGCTACGACGTCCAGCGCACGCTGCGGCGGCAAAACAATGTGTACCTGGGCGTTGGCAGCGTGCTGTATTCCAACCTCGGGCGCGCGATGCTGACCATTGTCGAAGACAACTGTGGCCGCCACGACACACTCGGTGGAGCCTGCGCCCAGGAGAGCAACACCGTGCGTTATGCCCTGGATAAACGCCATATGCACAGCTGCCGGGATAACTACCTGCGGGCCTGCTGCCATGACGGGCGCTTGGGCAAACGTGACATCAGCCCCAACATCAACTTTTTCATGAACGTGCCGGTTACCCCAGAAGGCGGCCTGACCTTCGAAGATGGGATTTCTGCGCCAGGGAAGTTCGTGCTATTGCGCGCTGAAATGGACGTGATCGTGTTGATCTCTAACTGCCCGCAATTGAACAACCCGTGCAATGGCTACAACCCGACCCCCGCCGAGCTGACGATATGGGCCTAAAGACGAGCCTGCGCCACTGAGTGTGTGTCTGGGGACGGCCCCAAGACCTTTCGACAAAAATGCGGGACGACCCGCGCCCCAGTTGAGGGGAGCCCTCTATGTTCGACACCCTGTTAATCGCTAACCGAGGCGCTATCGCCTGCCGAATCTTGCGGACTTTGCGCGAACTCAAGGTTAAGGGCGTGGCGGTCTACTCTGAGGCCGACATTGCCAGCCGCCATGTGCTCGAGGCAGACCAGGCGTTAAGCCTGGGTGAAGGCGCTGCCGCGGGCACTTACCTGGCTGTGGATAAAATCCTCGCCGCGGCCAAAGCCAGCGGCGCTCAAGCCATTCACCCCGGCTACGGGTTTGTGTCCGAAAACGCAGCTTTTGCCCAAGCCTGTGAAACCGCGGGTATCGCGTTTGTCGGGCCAACGCCCGAGCAACTGCGCCTGTTCGGCCTCAAGCACACCGCCCGGGCGCTGGCCCGGGAGCAGGGTGTGCCGCTGCTAGAGGGCACAGACCTGCTCGACAGCCTGGAGCAAGCCCTCGCCGCCGCCACCAAGGTGGGCTACCCCATCATGCTGAAAAGCACGGCCGGTGGCGGTGGCATCGGTATGCGCGTGTGCCGTTCAGCCCAAGAGCTGAGCGAAGCCTTCGAGCCCGTCAAACGTCTGGGCCAGAATAACTTCAGCGACGCCGGAGTGTTTATCGAGCAGTACATCGAGCGCGCTCGCCACCTGGAGGTGCAGGTGTTCGGTGACGGCGCTGGCGAGGTGCTGGCCTTGGGGGTTCGCGACTGTTCAGTGCAACGGCGCAACCAGAAGGTCCTCGAAGAGACGCCCGCGCCTAACCTGCCCGACGGCATGGCCGAAGCGCTTTGCGAGGCAGCGATCAAGCTGGCTAAAGCGGTCAATTACCGCAGCGCGGGCACCGTCGAGTTCGTCTTCGACAGCGAACATCAGCGCTTCTATTTCCTTGAGGTCAATACGCGCCTGCAAGTCGAGCACGGCGTAACCGAACAGGTCTGGGGCGTCGACCTGGTGCGCTGGATGGTCCAACTGGCCGCCGGCGACCTGCCTCCCCTGAGCGAAATCGGTGCAAGCCTGGCCCCCCGTGGCCATGCCATCCAGGCCCGGCTGTATGCGGAAGACCCGGGCAAAGACTTCCAGCCGAGCCCAGGCTTACTGACGGCCGTTGAGTTTCCAGCTGCGGACGGCCAAGCCTTGCGCATCGATACCTGGGTCGAAGCCGGGTGCGAGATTCCGCCCTACTTCGACCCGATGCTTGCGAAAGTCATCACCTGGGCCGCCACCCGCGAACAGGCGCGCCTGCAACTGCACGCAGCGCTTGGCCAAAGCCAGCTGTACGGGGTCGAAACCAACCGCGATTACCTTCGGCAAATCCTCCTGGACCAGCCGTTCGCCAGCGGCCAGCCCTGGACCCGGTGCCTGGAAGGGCTGGTGTACCGAGCAGATACCTTTGAGGTGCTGGGCGCAGGCACTCAGACCACCGTGCAGGACTGGCCCGGGCGCCTCGGTTACTGGGCCGTTGGCGTGCCGCCCTCCGGGCCGATGGACAACCGGGCGCTGCGCCTGGGTAATCACCTACTGGGTAACACCGACCGTGAGGCGGGCCTAGAGATCACCATGAGTGGCCCCAGCCTTCGTTTCAATACCGATGCGGTGGTGGCGGTGACCGGCGCGCAGATACCGGTGACCGTGGATGGCGTCGACGTCGCCATGAACACGGCTTTTTTGATTCGCTCGGGAGCCGTTTTAAGCCTAGGCACCCTGACCGGTGCAGGCGCTCGCAGTTACCTCTGTGTTCGCGGCGGCATCCTGGTGCCCGATTATCTGGGCAGCAAAAGTACCTTCACCCTGGGCCAATTCGGTGGCCACGCCGGCCGCGCGCTACGTGCCGGCGATGTGCTGCATGTGCCGCCGCTGACCGACACGGCTGTGGGCGCGAAGCTTCCCGCCCAACCTGCACTGGCGCCGGTGCGGCTTATTCGGGTGATCTATGGCCCCCACGGGGCCCCTGAGTACTTCACAGAAGGCTATATCGACAGCTTTTTTTCCACCGACTGGGAGGTGCACTTCAACTCCAGCCGAACCGGCGTTCGGCTTATCGGCCCGAAGCCTGCGTGGGTGCGCGCCGATGGTGGAGAAGCCGGGCTGCACCCTTCCAATATCCATGACAACCCCTATGCCATCGGTGCCGTGGACTTCACCGGTGATATGCCCGTCATCCTGGGCCCGGATGGCCCAAGCCTGGGCGGGTTCGTCTGCCCAGTCACGGTGATCGAAGCCGACCTTTGGCAACTCGGGCAGCTGAAAGCGGGCGACAAAGTGCGCTTCGTGGCGACTGACCTGGTGCGCGCGCGCGCCCTCGCCACCGCCCCGCTGCTGGACGGGCCAGAGACCGTCGAGCCGGCTGAGCAAACGGCCCTGCAATCGCCCATCGTGTTGGACATCGGCCAGGATGACACGCGCCTGGTGGCGCGACTGGCGGGAGACACGCACCTGCTGTTGGAAATCGGCGCGCCTGAGCTGGACCTGGTTCTGCGTTTCCGTGGCCATGCGTTGATGCAAGCCCTGCAAGGCAAACAGCTGGTCGGTGTGATCGACCTCACCCCTGGCATTCGCTCGCTGCAAGTGCACTACCAGCCCGAGCAATTATCCCTGGCCAGCCTGCTGCAAACCGTGGCCGGAGAGTGGGACGCCGTGTGCGCAGCCAAGGATCTGCAGGTGCCCTCGCGCATTGTGCACCTGCCGTTATCCTGGGACGACCCAGCGTGCCAACTGGCGATCGAGAAGTACATGACCACCGTGCGCAAGGATGCCCCGTGGTGCCCCAGTAACCTGGAGTTCATCCGCCGCATCAACGACCTGGCGGACCTAGACGCCGTGCAGAACACGGTGTTCGATGCCAGCTACCTGGTTATGGGCCTGGGCGACGTTTACCTGGGGGCTCCGGTGGCGACGCCTTTGGACCCGCGCCACCGCCTGGTGACCACCAAATACAACCCCGCGCGTACCTGGACCGCCGAAAACTCTGTCGGCATCGGTGGTGCCTACCTGTGTGTCTACGGCATGGAAGGCCCCGGTGGCTACCAGTTCGTCGGGCGTACCCTGCAGATGTGGAATCGCTACCGTGAAGTGGCCGCCTTCTCGGGCAAACCCTGGTTATTGCGCTTCTTCGATCAACTGCGGTTCTACCCGGTGAGTGCCGATGAGCTGACCCGCATTCGCCGTGATTTCCCCTTGGGCCGCTTTGACTTGCAGATCGAGCACAGCCAATTGCGCCTGACCGATTATCAAGACTTTTTAACCAAAGAGGCGCCGAGCATCGAGGCCTTCCAAGGCCAACAGCAGGCCGCCTTCGCGGCCGAACGCCAGCGCTGGATCGACAGTGGTCAGGCCCACTTCGAAAGTGACCAGGCCGTTCCCGAGGCGGCCGAAGACGCTCTCCTGCCCGCCCACCTGAGCGGTATCGAAAGCCCGATTGCCGGCAACCTCTGGCAGGTGCAGGTCGCCGTGGGTGATGAAATCGCTGCCGGCGCGGCGGTGGTGGTCCTTGAATCGATGAAAATGGAAATCCCCGTGCTGGCACCCTGCGCAGGCATCGTGCGCGAGGTGTTGGTCGACCCAGGTTCGGCGATCCGAGCCGGGCAGCGGGTGGTGGTGCTCGAACCTGTAACGGTTAAAGGAGAACACGTATGAAACACGATCTGCAGCTCGACGTACTCAGGCAGCGCTATCTGAGCGGGGACTGTTGCGTACGCACCCTGCTCCTTGAGCTTCGGGAGCAGGCACAGGCGCTAAATCCGGACTTCAATATGTTCATCCACCTGCTCAGTGCCCAGGAGCTGGAGCCGTATCTGGCGGCCCTCGAAGCCAGCAAGGTCGAAGACTTACCGTTGTACGGCGTCCCCTTCGCCATCAAGGACAACATTGACCTGGCAGGCATCCCCACCACCGCCGCCTGCCCTGCCTATGCATACGTACCCGAACGCTCGGCGACCCTGGTTCAACGGCTGATCGACCTGGGTGCAGTACCCTTGGGCAAAACCAACCTCGACCAGTTCGCCACCGGCCTCAATGGTACGCGCTCACCCTATGGCGCCTGCCGCAACAGCGTACTGCCCGAGTATCCCTCCGGCGGCTCCAGCGCTGGATCACCGTTGACGGTCGCCTTGGGGCTGACCAGCTTTGCCCTCGGTACCGACACCGCCGGGTCCGGGCGAGTGCCGGCTGCCCTGAACAACCTGGTCGGGCTCAAGGCAACCAAGGGGCTACTGTCAACAGCCGGGGTAGTGCCCGCGTGCCGCACCCTGGATTGCGTCACCACCTTTACCGCGACCGCCGCAGAAGCTAGCCGCCTGTTGGCGCTGACCGCCACGCCCGACCCCAGAGACGAGTACGGCCGCAATAACCCAAGCTGGAACGATGGATCGGCCTTTGGCCAAGTCAACAGCTTCCGATTTGGCGTGCCGCGTGCCGAAGACTTGCAGTTTTTTGGCTGCAATGAAGGCCCAGCGTTATTCACTGCCGCCGTCGAGCGGTTGCAAACCCTGGGCGGCGAGCCCGTATCGCTGGACCTCTCAGCGTTTCTGGAAGCAGCACAGCTGCTCTACGAAGGGCCGTGGGTCGCCGAACGCTACAGCGTCGTCGGCGAGCTGGCGCAGGCCCAACCCGATGCCGTGCTGCCGGTCATCCACGCTGTGCTTGCCAAAGGTCCCGAGGTGTCGGGGGTAGACACCTTCCGCGCGCAATACCGCCTGCAACTATTAAAAGCCCAATGCGACCGCGCAATGGCTGGCCTGGATTGTGTACTCACGCCCACCATCGGCCGGCCCGTTACCCTGGCAGAACTCGCGGCAGAACCGGTACTGCGTAACTCCGAGCTGGGCTATTACACCAACTTCATGAACCTGCTGGATTACGCCGCCGTCGCCGTGCCCAGCGGGTTTATGGCCAACGGCTTGCCGTGGGGCGTCACCCTGTTCGGGCGGCCCTTTACGGATCAATACCTGCTCAGCCTGGCCAACGCCTATCAGGGCGGCCAAGCCCCCGCCACCCTCGCCCGCAACGATCAGACTCGCTTGGTGGTGTGCGGCGCACACCTGGATGGCCTCGCGCTGAACTGGCAGCTGAAACAACGGGGCGCCACTTTGTTGGAAGCCACCGTCAGCTCACCGCACTATCGACTACACGCCTTGGCCGGCGGGCCGGTAAAACGGCCCGGGATGGTGCGTGTCGCCCAGGGAGGCGTCGCGATTGCGGTAGAAGTGTGGCAGCTACCCAGCGCAGAACTGGGCTCATTCCTCAACGCGATTCCCGCGCCCTTAGGGCTGGGTAAAGTGGAGCTTGCCGACGGCCGCTGGGAGACTGGGTTTATTTGTGAAGGGTATGGGCTGCAGGGGGCGACCGATATCAGCGAGTGGGGGGGCTGGCGGGCTTGGTTGGCGTCATTGGGGTGAGGGTGGGTTAGGTTGCCCGCGTGATCAACGTGCTCCACCTGAGCCCGCCGGATTACCTTGCGCTAAGCCTGGGGCATGTTCGACGAACTGCTATCTTGGGAGATGGCGGCCGGAATGGCGGTTTGCGCGGTGGGTATTTGGTGTGGCACGCGGCGAAACGCGCAGAGCCGACTTTGCTTAACTTCAGGCAGTAGCAACCGGCTCGATCGGCGCTGACACAGCGCCAACACGAGCCGGGTCAATCAGCAAAGCAAAATATGATCAAAGATCGTCGAAATACTCATCTTCAAGCAGCATGTCTTCAAAAAACGCGCCGAAAGTGTTTTCCCGGTTGCGAATATGAATTTCTAACACCCATAACAGGCTGCTTGGGGTGAACTCAATGTCGGACATTGCGCCACCGTAAACCGCTGAGTGAGGAAAATCTGCAAGCCTGTGACCATTGAGGTCTAAATTCAACAGCCAGCCGCGACGCTCAGTGACCTCGGCTGCGAAATGATAAAGCGCTTTGCCCGTTGCTCCAGTCTTAAGCCAATGGGTACGCACTTCATGAAAAATCGCTTTCGCGTCAGCTGCGCAGCGCGCCTTTTCCGTGTTTGCGTCAGTTACAAATGTCTGACCACCGTCGCCCTCCCACTCTTGCCAGGTCGGGCCAATATCGATGAAAAAAATATCGTCCACACCCAACACCATGCCGGGCTGCGATGGCGCGCCAAAGGTCTTGGTGGTGTTACTACCAAACCTTACGAAAACACCGTGCCACCCTTTAAGCATCTCGCGCTCGGCCAGCACATCCTTGGCCAGTTCTAGCGCATCCTCTTCGACCATGCCCGGTCTGATTTGGCGAGCGATGTCCAGGATAGCGTCCCGGGTCATCTGCCGTACTTTTAGCATGGTGCTTACGTTGTAGTGTTGGCCAACGGCTTCCAGAGCGTCACGATCAGCTAAGTTCAACATGGGTGTTCTCCCGTTCAAAGGATGAGTCGTGGACTTTCAGTGAGTAAAACCTGCATACCTTCCAAATCAGGCTTCAGCGCAATCTGGCAGGCAAGACGGTCGTGGGGGCCCGCACCTGGTAAAGCCCGCAGAAGCCGGGCTTCGGCACGCGTGGCCTGGGGCAAGGCTTCAAACCATACCCTGGGCAGCGTCAGGCGGCAGGTGCCACATGACTGTTGGCCATTGCAGACCCCCTCGACCAACTGGGCATCGCGCAAAGCCTGCATCAGGCTTGCATCAGCGCGGACCCGCAGCGGCTCTGGGTATCGACTGCCTGGACGTGTCACGTTGACCGTCAGTGTGGGGATGATGTCAGCCGGTTTAGAGGCGCTGGCGTCAGCACGTGGCAGCGTATTCGAAGCGCTGAATGGGTCGGCGAAGAACCGCGATGCCGGCAGGTCGTTGCCCTCGCCCAGCAGCTTCGCGGCAGCGCTGACCATTTCCGGTTTGCCACAGGCAAACACCCAGGCATGGGCCAGAGAAGTGTGCTGCGCTGAGGCTATGTGCTGCACATAAACCTTGCCCCCGGAGCTTTCGCGGCTAAGCACCGGAACAAAGTGAAATTGTGAATACCGCTGCTCAAGTTCGGCAAACTCGTCACGCAGATAAAGCTCGTCGCGCGACGCAACTCCCCAATACAGGCGAATATCCTTGCCTTTCCCAGCAGTCAGGGCATCTGTGAGCAATGCTCGGATAGGCGCGATACCCGTGCCGGTCGCCAGCAGGATGGCCTGCCCCGCTTGATCGAATGAATTTGGCCACACGCACTGACCAAATGGGCCCCGCACCGTCAACAGACCCAACGCGTGGGCTCCTTGCTCAACACGCTGGGAAAACCGCCCACCCGTGTACAACTGCACATGCAGCTCTAACCGACCATCGACCTGCATGCCAGTAGCGGGAGAATAGGCCCTGAGCGTCCCATCGTTCAGTTCGACTGTGAGGTACTGCCCGGCACGATAGCGAAGTGCGGTCGGGCCTGCGGGCTCCAAATGCAGCACTGCCACACGTGTGCTGGCCCGTGTTACAGAGGCCGCACGGTATGAATGAACCGCCAGATTCTGTTCAAGAGCGCGCATAGGGCAAACCTTCGTCCAGTAAACCCAACCGGCTCATCGGCAATGCGCCCTGATGTGCCCTAAAACGGCTTCGTTGTCCTCGATAAAGCCGAACGAACCACTTTGCTCCAGAAACGCCAGTTCGACACGCGCACACTGAAACCCAAGTTGAAGGGCCGGATACAATGCGCGATCAAAACGTCCGGCCAACACCTTGGTCGGCGGCACCAGGTGTTCGAGCAACGGCCTGAAATCGGGGATCAGTAACACTTGCCCGCCAGTGGTGAAATCAACATCGGCACCGCAAAACAGCGGATAGAGTTCGGTGTTGCGTGAACCCGGCTCACTGAACAATTTGCTAGCGTTAGCCGGGTCAAAGAACCTCACGAGGGTGGTCGCCTGAGCGAACAGACCCTGCATACGCGGCGACGTGGACACTTCGCCCTCGGCGTGCAATTGGCTGATCTGCTCCCATACGTGAGGCAGTTGCGTGGCAATGACCTGATTGATATTTTCATGGTTCTGCTGCCACATCTGCGGGCTATGCAGCGAGTTGCACAGCAGTACGGAGCGCACGAGCTCAGGCCGATCCAATGCCACCTGAAGGCTGATCAGGCCACCGTAAGAGAAGCCGAACAGATGGGCACCCTCAGGGCAAAGTTGGCTAATCAGTGCGGCGATATCAAGCACGTCCTCTGCGAAGCTGATATCGCCTAAATGATCCGGTTTATCGGAGCGCCCACGCCCATAAAGATCGACATAGATAACCCGAAAATCGCTATGCAGGGCATCAAAATGCGGGTGAAACAGAGCGTGCGAACCGGCCGGGCCCAACCCGGATAGCAACACTAGGGGCTGCCTGTCCCCTGCCTGTTCAACCCAAAGACGTTTCCCGCGCACCTCGTGGAACGCGCCGGGAGCGTGTTGTATCAGTGAAGTTGTCATGCAACCCCCTGCATATCCTGCTGAAACACCTCGGCTTCGGCCTGTCGAACAGCCTCTAAATCCTTGGCGAGTTGCTGTGGGGTGTCGTTCGCCAGTACCACGAAGCCCAGTGCCAAGGTTGCGAACAGATCCTGCGTCGCCGGCACAGCTTGACCTTCTTTGACCTGAATGCTCGCATCGACATAACTGCGCAGCGCGGCAAGGGCGTACAGCTTGTCCAGATTGCGCACGATAGAAGGCGCCAGCGCTCGGAAAAAAACCACCGTCATCTGTTTAAGAAGGGTAAAGCGCTTGGGTGGTATAAGACCTTGGGCAAAATACCTCACTGCCCGATGCACCTGGCTATCGCCCGTGGCGATGAAGCACAGCGCCGGGTGACCACCGCCATGAGGCCTGGCGCCTAATTCGATCAGCCGTGGACCATCGACTGTCTGCATGATTTCAATATGAGCGTTGCCCCAGGCAATCTCGAGCGCATTAAGCACCTGTTCGGCATAGGCAGCCAGGGTTTCAATGATCGGGTCGTCTTGGCTGACCCACTCCATCCGGTCATAGATGGCCATGCCATGGGCGTTGGCCAGCTTGGTGTATTTGCATACGCTGCACAGGGTGTGAACACCTGCATAACTAAAGGTATCAACGACGTACTCCGTGCCGGCAAGGTACTCCTGAACTAACACCCTATCGTTAACAATGCCCAAGCGGTTGGGCTTATCGAGCAGTTGGGTAAATGCCGCCTGCAGGCTGTCATCGGGGTTGACCTTGCTGACGCCATCGGTACTCGCACTTTTGGGTGGCTTGACGACTAGATGCCGGTGGGCCAAGCCATTGTCCACGCGCCAACGTTGCACGCTGGCGAAGTCATCGGTGCATATCTGCTTCATCATCGGTACGCCCGCTGCAGAAGCTGCCGCAGCCATAAAGCCCTTGTCGCGTCGTGCGAGGGCAAGCTCCAGCCCATTGCTCGCCAGGGGCAACAGCATGGGCGCAAGACGTTCTGCCAGCTCTACCCCGGACTCGCAGCCGGTCAGCACGCAGATCGGCGAGTACTCACGTAACTCGCTGGCCAACGCCTCCAAATCAGCGGCAGGCGCTACATAGACCTTGAGGAAATCCTGGGGCCGATACGACGCGGCATAAACTTGCGCAGGTTCGGCGCTCGACAGCACCGCAATCAGCCTGACGCCGTCGCGCGCAAACTCCATGGCAAACTGATTGCCGGATGAATACGGATCGACAATTACGGCGTAACGCGTAAGAGAGGACGTCATGATACGACCCTCGCCATTTCGCTGATTTTGCTGCAGTAACGCGTCCATGCGTCCTCCACCGAGGGGCTGAGCGCGCGGGCACGGATGGCGGCGTGCACCATGCCGGGTTCAATGACCAATTCGACATTAATGCCATGTCGCTGTAAGGCTTGCGCGTAGAGTTGCGCATCAATCGCCAGCGAATCTTTCTCTGCGCCCATCACGTAGGCATTGGGCAAACCGCTGAAATCGCCGGCGATCAGGGGAGAGACATAAGGGTGCGAGGTAGTCGAGGGGTCCGGCGTATAGCAAGCCGTGTAGAACTCCATTTCACCCCCGGTCAGCAACGGCGCATCATCGCCGCCATTACGCCAGCGGGTGAAATCCAGTACCGGGCTTATCAGGGCCTGGCCGGCGAGCGCAGGACCCTTACGGTCACGCGCCATCATTGCAACCACGACTGCCATATTGGCGCCCGAACTGTCGCCTGCCAGGATGATTTTTTTCCGGTCGATACCCAGGGTGCGGGCCTGTGCGTCAGCGTAGATAAGTGCGTTGTAGCAATCTTCCAGGGCAACCGGGAATGGATATTCCGGTGCCAGGCGGAAGTCCACGGCCATCACTTTGATCCGGGATTTTGAAGCGATTTCCGCCGCGACAGAATGATGAGTGTCTAGGGAACCCATGACAAACCCGCCGCCGCGAATATAAATAACCAGACCCTCGCTCATCGCCTGCGACGGTTGGTATAGCCTAAATCGCAGGTGCGCATCGCCGTGGGTGACGTTGTGTTCTGTCCAATGCACATCCAGAGGTAACTCATAAGGAAACTCGACCACCAGGCTCTGGTACAGACGGCGCTGATCTTCCATGGCATAGGTGAAAAAATCGGCAGGCATAACGGCGTTACAACGATCAACGAACTCTTCGATACCCGGTGCGTAAGTCATCGCAATGGCTCCTGTCAGCTATGGGAGGAATCTGTACTAAAAGGGATATTGGGTTCGCGCAGATCCGCGAGTATTCCGCGGCGAATAAGAGGGAATAGGCACAACGCCGTGCCGATACCGCCGACCCAGAGTGTCCATTCAAGACCGGCGTATTTAATGATCAATGAGGTCATTACGCTGCCCAGAGGAATGGCCCCCCAGATCATGAAGCGCTGCACTGAGTTGACACGACCGAGCAAGGACAACGGGGTATCAGTCTGCCTCAACGTCAGGGACGTCGGACCAAACACGCCCTCCCCTAATCCGTGCAATACGCTGGCGGCGATCAGGCCCGCGATTGATCCCGACGCACCGAAGACGGCAATCAGAAACAACCCGCTGACCGACGTTGCGGCGGCAATCACCAAAGTGCGCGCCATGCCGAAGTGGTTGAGCAACCGGGCGGCGATCAGGTTGGCAATCGGAAAACCAATGGCTGCTGCACCGATCACCAGACCAATGACACTGGGCGCAAGCAGCAGCACGTCCTTGCAATAAAGCACCAGGCTGGTTTCGATAACGGTTAGGAACAGCACGTACACAGCACCGCATAAAAAAACCGGTTCCAACTTGGGATGCGCAAACACAAACTTCAGACCGGTCTTTATATCCGCCATGATAGAGGTACGGGCCGAGGGGGCGTGATGTTGCGCAGGTGCCGCCGATGCATCGCTGATAGCCCCTAAGGTAACGATCGACATTAGGAACGAGCAGCCGTTGAAAAGAATGGCCATGGGTGGGCCAAACAACGTGATCAACGGGCCCGCCCCAACAGGCCCCAGCGTGCGAGCAATCGACTCGGAGAAAAACAATTTAGCGTTGCCTTTTTGCAGGTCGGACGCCGTGGAGTAAATTTCCGGGAGGAACGAGTTGTACGCGACTTGGAAGAACACTGTGGCAATGCCGGCGATCAGGATCAGGCCCATCAGCATTGGGAATGTCAGCATGCCGCCCATGGCCATCAACGCCACGGTGGCGTAGACCAACATCTGCACAAGGTCCGCCAGGATCATGGTTTTTCGTTTGGGCAGCCTGTCGATCAAGGCGCCGACCGGTAGGCCAAACGCCAGGAAAGGTACAAACATTAAAAATGGCAAAAGCACGGCCTGTGCCGCCGACGCGCCCACTGTTTCAACCGCCAGGAACGGCAACGCGATCACTAGAAACTGATTGCCCAGCAGGCTCAGCGACTGCCCTGACCAGAGCAAATTGAAGTTTTTGTGATCGGTGCGTAGTAGCGGATCTTTTTGCTCAGCGTTCATGCACTTTCTCCTGACTCAAGAAAACCAACGTCGCTCGAGGCCGGTCGAACGACGCGGCCGGTCAACTGGCGATATTTTCAAATAGCCGAGGGGACAGTTCCTTGCCAAAGCGAACGCCGTCACAACTAAGGTTTAGCGAGACGCGGTAATCCTGAGACTTCCTAACGTAAAGAGGGCAATCAAATAGTTGAACGGCCTGCATCCAATGCGAACGAATATTGTGAGGGTCATTGGATAAACACGTATCTTGTTTGAGAAAAAGATCAAACCAAAATACAATGCCATGAGCCAGCGCGTTGGCATCTGCGGTAAAAGCCAGTTCCAGACTGGAGTCGAAAACAAACTCGCTTTGGAAATCAACACTGTAGAACTCCACCGTGTTACTGACTAGTCGATGCGGCCAGGTCTGCAGGCGCACTGGGAAATAACCAGTGGTTTGAAAACTATTGAATGCACTGACGTCGAGACCGAAAATATCATCATAGACATAATTTAGATTGGCCACCTCCTGGCTCGATAACAAGCAAGCGTGCAGCTTCACCGACTCGGGGATGATAAGGGCGCTGGGGCTGAGCAATTCACATTTTGCGTGAGCCAGCGCGTGGCCAAACCCTTCCCCAAAAAAGCCACAATCCACCGTTTCAGAAATCATAATCTCGATATTGCGCGGTATGTCCTCACCCGATATCAGATCAGTTGACAACTTGTTAATCACGGTAATGTTATGCTCTAGGCCATTGACCCGGATAATTTCCTCTGCCTTAGCCGCCACCAGTGGGTTGGATTCACAGGTGTAAACATGTCGAGCGCCTTTTCGGGCAATCAGCATCGCCAACAGGCCTGAACCCGTGCCAATATCGAGTACTGTTTTATCGGTAAAGTCGGTTGCATCGATCGCATCAAAAAAAGCCTTATTGCGTTGCTGGTCGTTCAACATGGGAAAATGCCAACGGGGGATGCTGGCGATTATGGGATCGTTCATATTAAGGGCGGTGGCTTTAAAGACAGCCTGAGTATTATGACTCAACATGCTTAATCTCCGAAGTTTGGCGAGGCGTCCAGTTCAGCGGGAGCGATCAGACGTTATAAATAAGCCGCTCAAAATCGTGAAGCCCAACCCAGACCGTGTCCGCGTTTTCCACGAAGGCAATATCCAGGTAGTGAATTCGGCACTTCTTAGTTTTTTTGCCATGCCAGGGACAGGTCACCGACTCAACATCTTCGGTGCCATGAGTCAGCGGCCCTCCTCGATGTTTGCAGGTCATGTCCTTGAACTTTATTTGCCCCGCTTCATCGCGCTGCATCTGTATATATTTGCCAGCTGTCTTGATAACGGGAGGTGTCTGAGATCGATCAAAGGCTATAATTTGCATAGTGGCGGTAATCCCCAATGGACAAAATTCGGTATTTGCAAACGTCAGACAATACCAACGCACCGTGCAGCCTATTTTTCGCGATCACCACACACTCGCCGGGCGAGAGATCACTGAAACACTCCGGACCGTGGCAAAACCGCAGCAGGCCTTCGTCAACAATACAAAACTCGTCACCGTCATGAACGTGCGGAACAGACAGCTCACCCTTCGGCTCATTCAGGTAGGCCACCGGGATATTTTCGATATTGCCCAGCACTTTGTGTTTGATATCCATCGCCAGTTGCCGGTAGAGGGGGCGCTGGTCCATCCAAGTGATTTGGGCGCACAGATCTTCCTCCATGATCTGCTGGAGCATGCAGGACATTTCAATCCCCCGCACAAACTCGGGGTACACCGACGGTCCATAGCGCTCCGCCAAGGGCAACAGAATTTCATTGAGGGTCATGGAACCGTGGAAGTCGTCGATGTGCACATGTTCGGTGTAATAGCGCGGGTCCACACCGGAAAAGTGTTGCAGCAGTAAGTTTTTGACCCTGCCACAATAGGGCCCGAAGGAATTTTCAGCATACGTTATGGCACCGACGTATTCAAAAAAACATTCCGGGTTTCGCGTCAACTTATGGAAATAATTATTGTTGAGCAGCGAGGAGGTCAGGTAGAAATTCCAATAAGCGTGAGAGTTATCCAACAGGCCCACCGACTTCAGTGTCGCCTTGAATAGCGTACTGTGTTTGGTCTCGTGCTTGCCATAGCCATACTCGTCGAGCAACACTCTAAATACGGCGGATTGTGTATCGCCATAATCGCCTTTAGCAAACCTCGCCATGTGTGATGACTCAGGAAGGAAATCCACCGCGTGTTGCATCAGCAATAGCTTTATCATCAGTTGAGGGTCACGGGCATTCTGAATCAGGCTCAGAGAATCCTGGCCCGTTTCTCTGCGGGGTTCTAGCTTCTCAGCGAGAAAGCATTTGAACAGCTCTTTATTCCACCCCCCGCCCACGTTGACTTGCCGCTGTAAAACACCGAGAACTTTTTCCTCCAGCGGAGTAATGAGCTCATTTGCCAGTATTCTAAGTGGCGTGCTGTAAGCCGTTTTCAGGTCCTCTATAATAGTGTCGGACGCGGCAGGAAGATAGAGAAAGTCTTGTTCGTACAGCGCAGTAAGCGTTCGATTCATCGTCAGGGATGAATAGTTTAACAGTGTGTTTTGCGTGACACTGTCAAATGTCGTATAGGGGAAGGCTTGTGGTCGAAGTGGACGTTTCCAGACAGATTCGAATTCCACCCAATCCTCGCCATCTTGGTAGAGCTCTATCTCACCCAAGCGCTCCATACAGTTTTCAAAGCTTTCAGCTACCTGAGCATGCATTGCACCACTCCCAAATGATTAGGTTTTTTGATATAACCAAAACATTTATCGCTAGGCCTTTCGCATCTTGCGACGCAGCAGCCTTGCACCGCGCGACAGCACTACGGGAGCAGCGAGCGGTAGGATCAAAATATTGCAGAATATTTCGCGGAAAACTCTGTTTCTTGCTCTGATATTTTTTATATTTAAATTATTTCATACTTCAAGCAGAAAGCTTCTGCGCTATGGGGGACCGGACTGACCCATATTTTAACTACATAAAAATGACATGCACGCGAAACTAATTAGCAGTCAAATTCTGCCAAATTTAGTACTTTATTAATTGGGGACATGGCTACAACTACAGTCTAGAATCGACGTTTTTCCGCTATCAGACCCTTGCCTCGGTGTCGCCCATTGCACAGCTTCCATTCACGATAACGAGCAGGCATGCACCTGCAGCACGGGCGATAGCCAGCCAATCGAGCGGTCTGTTCATCGATAAAAAACACCCGATTTGCCACATACCCACCTTTGCTCAGCGCCCGCAACGCAGCCGGGCAGTTCAAGAGCCCATAGATTCTGCTGCCCTTGTGTCCACCAAACTGGCCCGGCCTGTGGCTGAAGACGAATTTGCCGTAGGCATTCAAGACCTTCCACCGCTTCATCACGCGCCTTACCCCGTTCAGTGTTCACAAACGGTATTGAACCAACTCACCGGCGAGGTTCATACGCCAACCTGTGCCGTGTGCATGCCCTTCTCACGCTCAATTAACTTGCGCTTACGCTCTACTCCCCACCGGTAGCCCGACAAGGACCCGTCGCTGCGCACCACCCGATGACACGGAATAGCCACCGCCAGCTTATTGGCCCCGCAGGCGTTAGCCACTGCGCGGGTCGCACTGGGCATGCCGATTCTCGCAGCGACCTGGGCATAGGTCTCGGTCGTTCCTACGGGAATATCCCTCAGCGCCTGCCACACCCGTTCTTGGAATAAAGTACCGCGTATATCCAACGGGAGCGCCAGGCCAGTATCCGGCGACTCGACAAAACCAACGACAGTGGCCACCAACGCTTCGAACTCGGCATCGCCCCCCATCAAGTTGGCGTTGGGAAACTGGTCCTGAAAGTTTTCGACCAATGTATTAGGGTCATCGCCTAACAAAATGGCACAAATGCCGCGCGTGCTTCTCGCCACTAGAATTGAGCCTAGCGAGCTTTCGCCCAGCGCAAATTTGATATCCACATTGGCGCCCCCGGCTCGATACTCGGAGGGCTTCATGCCAAGGATATGTTGTGACGCCTCATAGAATCGGCTGTTGGAGTTATAACCCGCCTCATAAAGCGCGTTGGTGATGGTGCCACTGAGTGATAGCTGGTCTCTGACGCGTGAACGTAACGAGGCGACGCTGTAGGCTTTAGGTGTCAGGCCCGTAAGCTTCTTGAAGACGCGGTGGAAGTGAAAGCTGCTCATGCCCACCTGTTCGGCCAAGTCGCCCAGATTGGGGACAGTGTCTGACGTATCTATGAGCCGACACGCTTGCGCAACGGCTGCGGCGTGCTTCTGCGCAACCACTGCCGGGTTGCTGCTGTCGCGTTTGGAGGGGCGAAACCCGGCCCTTTCGGCTTCGGCGGCGGTGTCGAAAAATACGACATTCTCCGGCCGCGGCAGCTTGGTCGGACTGAACGGCCGGCAATACACCCCGGTGGTCAGCACTGCATAGACGAAATCGAGGTCCGCATCCGCCTGGCGGTTCACCAGGATATTCCAGCGCGGGTCCTCTTCGGCCTTGCACACGGGCCGTGTGGTCTGGTCTTTAGCGCAGTCCATGGTCATGTCCTATCTTCGCAATTTGCACCAGCCTATCGCTATCGACCCGCGCTAAAACTCCGAGTCTTGCTTTCAAATTCGAACGCTCCACTGCTCCATCATTGCGCATCATGGAAGATCACCCCGAGGGTAAACCGGTTCCCAGCCCGGACCTCACTGACGCCGTGGCGCGTAAAAACAGAGTAGAAGCCCCTGACGCCTTTCACAGGCCTGCGGTTGACGGAAAAGACCACAGCATCGCCCTGGCGCAAAGGCACTACGCTGACCCTAGACTGCATCCGCGGGCGCTGCTCGGTTAACACGAATTCACCGCCGGTAAAGTCATCATCGGGCTCGGATAAAAGGATCGCCATCTGCACAGGAAACAGGATGTCGCCATAAAGATCGCGGTGCAGGCAGTTGTAATCACCTGCACCATAGCGCAGCAGCAGTGGCGTGGGGCGCTCCTGGCGGGCGGCGTGGCACTGGCTGAGAAAGTCTTCGTGGCGTTCGGGATAGGCAGGCTCGAGGCCAAGTTTATCGTTCCAATAGTTCGCCAGCGGAACCAGCTGCGGATAAACGCAGGCTCGCAATGTGGCGATTACCGGAGGCAGCGGGTAGGCGAAATATTTATATTGCCCAGAACCGAAGCCGTGCCTGCTCATATCGATACACGACCGAAAGATGTCCGGCTCGGTGTAGCTGTGAATAAGTCGTTGGCAGGCGTCTGGGTCGAGCAGATTCTCGATGACGGTAAAGCCACTGCTGTTTACCCGATGGAGATGCTCGCTCCAGTTTTCACCGGCGAGCCTTGTTTCCAGTGCCGTGTCGACCATCAGACAGTCCCTTGCGGTTTGCGTAATTTTCAACATACCGCGGGCAGATGGTGGGCGCGTCCTGTTTGTTGCTATCAAATTGATTTGGGGGGCTGGGGCTGGATTGAAGAGGATAACCGGGCAACTAGCGCCCTCCAGCGACATCGCCCAGTGTTTCGTACGCATTCACCTGATCGACCAGCACGCTCAAACCTTCGACCCCGAGCACAGTATCGAGCAGGTGCTCCGCAATGAGCTGGGCACTGTCGAGGAGGGCCGCTTTCGCCAGGTCTTCGCCAACGCGGGGCTCGACGCCAGGCTTTCTATCCGCAGCTACGACAACAACTCGCGCCATTTCAGCGCTCCGGCATGGCATACCAATCCAGCGCCGCCTGCGTGAGCGAGCGATAGCGCTCTGCCGCATCGGGGACCTTCACGGTCACGGCGGCCACCAGCGCCTCCATCACCGCCAGCACGCTTGCGTCGGAGCTGGAACCCAGCGTGCGCTCGGCTACCACGTAGATACAGGCATCGGCCATAGACGCAATGGGTGAGCGCGGGCTGTCGCTAATAGCCAGCACTTTGATCCCACGCCGCTTGGCCAGGCGCACGATGTCCACCGTTTCGCGGAAATAGCGAGGGAACACGGTGGCGATGACCAAGTCACGCTCGTCAAATTCGTGCAGCCGCATCGCAGCACCCACCGCGCCATCCACATTCGCCAGCGATTCGGTGTTGCCGCAACGCATGTTCAGCTCCGAGGCGAGGATGGCACTCAAGTGCGCGGCGCGCTCGAAGCCGACCACGAAGCGCCTACGCGATTCCACGATCATCTTCACCGCTTGCTCTAAAACAGCGGGCTCCAGCGAGTTGCGGGTTGCCTCCAGATTGCGCTCGATGCCCGCGAGCGCGGAGCCGACGATGCTGGACACCTCACCCTGGTCGTGGTGCAGGGAAGACTCCATTCGCTCCACTGAACTGAGCACTGATTCGAAGCCTTCGATGAGCGCCGAGCGGAACTCTGGGTAGCCGACGTAGCCCAGCATCCGAGCAAAGCGGTTGGCCGTTGCCACCGAAACGCCAATTCTCGCCGCCGCTTCTTGCATCGGAGCGCGCGCCACGAACAAAGGCTCGCCCAGCGTCAGCTCGGCGAACTGACGCTGCGCTTCGGGAAGCGTTGCGTACGTTCTGGCGATCCGTTCCTTGACTGATTCGTAGCTGGTAGCTGCAGCGGTATCCATATTTCTCCTGTGGCGGCCTTAGTCGATTCCTGAGCTAGACGCCCGGCAAGCGCACTTTGCCCGGAACAGGACGCCGGCCGCCGCGCTGATTTTCTTGTAGGTGCCTCTTCAGACCGCATGATTATCCATTTACATGCAGTTTGAATTTGTGTAAACCTGTTTACATCATCATGTGATGGTTGCCTACCGCCGGAAACACAGGATATCAAGGAAATGCAAGTAGCTGCGGATCTGCTCATCGAGAACGCGCTGGTGATGGTCACCATGGATGACCAGCGCCGCGAACTGGCCGGCGGCTGGGTGGCGATCACCAACGGCCTGATCACGGATATCGGCGGGCCTGACCGCACCAAGCCGCAAGCGCTACGCAGGCTCGATGCCAGCGGCTGCATCGTTACGCCTGGGTTTATCAACACCCACCATCACATGTTCCAGAACCTCACGCGCAGCAACCCGCAGTCCCACGACGGCGACTTCTTTTACTGGCTGCGCACGCTCTATCCGATGTTCGCCCGCGTCGACGAAGAGGCGGTGTACGTCTCGGCCTGGGTGGGCCTGGCCGAACTGGCCCTGGGCGGCACCACCACCACCTCGGACATGCTGTACGTGCACCCCAAACCCTTTTTGATCGATGCGGAAATCCGCGCCGCGCAAGAGCTGGGTTTCCGCTTCCATCCAACGCGGGGGGTGATGAACCTGTCGGAAAAGGACGGCGGACTACCGCCCGAATCGGTGGTGCAGGACGACGAGACCATCATCGCCGATTGCGAGCGCCTCATCGCCAAGTACCACGACCGCTCGCACGGTGCGATGGTGCGCATCGCACTCGGGCCTGCGGCTATCTTCACCGTCACGCCGCAGTTGCTCCAGCGCTTGGCGGATCTGTCGGAAAAGCACGATGTCGGCTTTCACATGCACCTGGCCGAGTCGCACTTGGAAAACGAGTTCTGCCAGGAGCACTTCGGCTGCCACCCCATCGACAACTTCAAGCGATTGGGCCTGGCGTCGGACCGTGCATGGGGCGCGCACGTCATGTACGCACGCGACGAGGACATGGCCAAGCTTGCGCAATGGGGCGTGGGCGTGGCGCACTGTCCCAGCACCGTCTTTATGATGGGTGGGCGCCACGGCACCATCACCCCCGTACGCGAGATGCGCGACGCCGGCGTGAAAGTGGGGCTGGGCTGTGACGGCTCTTCATCCAGCGACAGCGCCTCGCTCTGGCTGGAAGCACGCACCATGCTCGGCCTGCAACGCCTGCGCTCGGGCGGCAAGCGCATGGGCGGCATGGACGATCGCGAGGCTATAGAGATTGCCACCCGCGGCGGCGCGGCCATCCTGCGCCGCACTGGCGAATTGGGCGAGTTGTCGGTCGGTGCGGTAGGCGACGTGGTCTGCTGGCCGGTCGACGGCCCCTCCTATGCCGGCGCCGTCGGCGACCCGGTGCGCGCCCTCTTCATGTCCGGCCCCAATGCCCCCCGCCACACCGTCATCGCTGGCAAGGCGCTGGTGGAAAACGGCCGGTTCATGGCACCGGGCATGCAGCAGATGCTGGAACGCCACCGGCGCATCGCGCGGCGCATCCAGGGTTATGAATCTCACGAGCCACAGTAACTTTCTTAACCCGACCCTCAGCGAGTCAACGCCATGGAAAACTCAAAGCCCGTCCGGGGTTACCCGGCCCGCCCGTCCGCCGCTGCACCAGCGCGCCCCACCCGCGAGGCATGGCGGGCCGCCTTCGCATCCATGATCGGCACCACCATCGAGTGGTACGATTTCTTCATCTATAACACGGCGGCCGCGCTGATCTTCGGCGTCCTCTTCTTCCCCAGCGACAGCCCCGGCATCTCCACCGTGGTGGCGCTGGCCACCTACGGCGTCGGCTACGTCGCCCGGCCCATCGGCACGCTCATCTTCAGCCACTACGGTGACAAGCTCGGACGCAAGAAAAGCCTGGTGGTCACGCTGCTATTGATGGGGTTTGCCACGCTGATCGTCGGTATGCTGCCGACCTACGCCACCATCGGCTTCTGGGCGCCGGCATTGTTGGTACTGCTGCGTGCAGTGCAGGGCATTGCCGCAGCCGGCGAATGGGGCGGCGCGGCGCTCATGTCCATCGAGCACGCGCCCAAGGGCCGCAAGACGCTGTTCGGTACTTTCGTACAACTGGGCTCGCCCTGCGGCTCGCTGTTCGCGTCGCTGGCTTTTCTGGCCGTCACTTTGAGCTTCTCGCCCGATGAGTTCAAAGCCTGGGCCTGGCGCATTCCTTTCCTGTTCTCTGCGCTGCTGATCGCGGTGGGTCTATGGGTGCGCTTGAGCGTGTCGGAGACGCCTGACTTTCAAGAGGTCAAGCGCCAGAACAAGCAGGTCGACCGGCCCATCGTCGAGCTGCTCAAGAACCATCCGCGCGAGCTGTTGCTGGCCATCGGCATCAACTTCATGGGGGCGAGCGGCGTATTCATTGTGCTGGTGTACATGCAACTGGTGTATGCCAAGCAGATGGGCTTTACGCAGTCGCAGACGCTGCTGGCAGGCGTGGTGTTCAGCCTGAGTTCGATCATCACGTTCCCCATTTGGGGCATGCTGGCTGACCGTCTTGGCCGCCGGCGCGTGGCACTCACGGGCACGCTCTACACAATGGCGCTGGCTTACCCGATGTTCTGGATGGTGGGCTCGGGCAACCTGACCCTCTTCCTTATCGCCGCGCCCATCTGCTACCTCGGCGCCAGCTGCGCCTATGCGGTAAGCGCGGCCATGACAGCGCGGCTTTTTCCAGCCAATGTTCGCTACAGCGGGATCTCCATCGGCTACGTGGTGGCGTCCATCATCGGGGCGGGTCCGGCGCCAGCTGTCTCGGCCTGGATGGTGCTCAAATCCGGCGGAGCCATATGGCCGGTGCCAGCCTACTTGATCGGCATGGCCTGCGTGACGTTAGTTTCCCTGCTTATTTCCAAGTCCTTCTCAGTGGAAGCCGAATAACAAAACGGAAACTGCTTCTACGTTGTGTCAAAAAAATAAATACCAAAATAAGTATAAATTTACTGCCTCGATTTTCACTTCATTCATTAAATTTCTGCCACCTACATTCTGGGCCGATAGTCTAGTCACTCGGACATAGATACATCTGCCATAACAGCTATAAGGGTTGGATGATGCGTGCAGCTTGTTTTTTAGGTGGGGTAGTTACTTGTCTGGCTGTTAATCAGTCAGGGTTTGCTGATGATCTTAATGATTCGTCTTTTTTCAAAGATAGTGAAACGCAAATACTCAACAGGAATTTCTATTTTAATAGGGATTACCGCAATGCTGCGAGCACGTCTCAAAGCAAAAGAGATGAGTGGGCGCAAGGGCTCATTGCGACCTTCAGCTCAGGCTACACCCCTGGCGCCATCGGTGTCGGGGTCGACGCTATCGGTATGCTGGGGCTGAAGCTCGACAGTAGCCCAGATCGAATCAATAGCGGCTTGCTCCCTAGTAGTGGCAGTGGTCAAGTAGGGGTTGATCGTGCTCAAAACGAATATTCAAAGGCCGGCGGAGCTTTGAAGTTCAAATACTCGAATACCCTCTTGAAATACGGTGAGCAACAAGTGAATACCCCAGTGTTCGCGACGGGCGACAATCGGCTGCTCCCCGAGACTGTCGAAGGCCTGTATATTTCGAGCAGGGAGATACCGGGTCTTAACATAGAGGCTGCACATTTCACCTCGATGATGCTGAAAGAGCGTACATCCCGTGCGGCTTCTAAGTTAAAAGAGGCGGATCTCATTGGCGCGACATACCAGTTAACCAAGAGCCTGACCGCAGCTCTATATGCTTCTTCCGTCCAGGACTACTGGGATAAAAAATACCTGGGTCTGAATTGGATAAAGCCCATCGACGCTTCGCGAGCGTTGACCATGGACTTTCGTTTTTATGACCAGAAAAGCATAGGCCAAGCGCTTGGCGGCGACCTAGACAATAAGTCGTTCAGCCTGCGTGGTTCGTACGCTATAGGAGCTCATAAATTCACCTTGGCCGGCCAACGGATTCAAGGCAAAGGGGGATATACCTTCTACGTAGATGGTGGAAGTACCAACTATATGCCCAACTTCATTCAATATGCTGAGTTTACCCGTGAGGATGAGCGTTCTTGGCAAGCCCGTTACGACTTCAGCTTTGCCGGGCTCAACGTACCGGGGCTCGATTTCATGGTCCGCTATGTCCGCGGGGATAACATTAAGGTACCGGGCTACGATGACGCTCAGAAAGAATGGGAGCGAAACGTTGAACTCGGATACACGGTACAAAGCGGCCCTTTGAAGAATCTTAACTTTCGTTTGAAACACGCTAACTACCGCAACTCCTTTAATAGTGACCTCGATGATGTACGTTTCATAACGCAGTATCCCATTAATCTCTAAACGTTAGCGGGCCGCTGCGCCTACTGTGCATAGGCGCGGGACGACAGCTGGCACGTTGAACGCTGGGGGCGATTGGGTGCATAAGTGTCGGGTCACTATGAAACTGGCGAGTATTTCGCAGGTTTCATAGTGACGACGCCACTCAGCAACCTCACTCCACCGTCACCGACTTCGCCAAATTCCGCGGCTGGTCCACATCAGTACCCTTGAGCACCGCCACGTAATAAGACAGCAACTGCAACGGCACCGTGTACAAAATCGGCGCCAAGGCGTCGATGATGTGTGGCATTGCTACCACGTGTGTGCCGGGGCCATTGCTCAGGTTGGCGTCGGCGTCGGCGAAGACCACCAGTTCCCCGCCCCGTGCACGTACTTCCTGGAGGTTGGACTTGAGCTTCTCCAGCAGTTCATTGTTCGGCGCTACGGTGACCACCGGCATGTCTTTATCCACAAGGGCCAGTGGCCCGTGTTTCAATTCGCCTGCAGGGTAAGCTTCGGCATGGATGTAGGAGATCTCTTTGAGTTTGAGGGCGCCCTCCATGGCCACCGGGAACTGGGCGCCGCGACCCAGGAACAGGGTGTGCTGCTTTTCGGCGAACAGGTTAGCGATGCCCTCTACCGTGCCTTCCATAGCCAGCGCTTCGCCAAGGCGGGTTGGCAGGCGGCGCAGTTCTTCAACCAGTTCTGCTTCGACGCCCGGGGCCAGCGAGCCGCGGACTTGGCCCAGAGACAGGGTCAACAGCATCAATGCGACCAGTTGGGTGGTGAAGGCTTTGGTGGACGCCACGCCGATCTCCGGGCCCGCTTGAGTCAGCAGGGTCAGATCGGACTCACGTACCAATGAGCTGATGCCTACGTTGCAGATGGCCAGGCTGCCAAGAAAACCCAGGGGTTTGGCGTTGCGCAATGCCGCGAGGGTGTCGGCCGTCTCGCCTGACTGGGAGATGGAGACGAACAGCGTATCCGGCTGCACCACTACTTTACGGTAGCGGAACTCGCTGGCGACTTCGACCTGGCACGGGATGCCGGCCAGTTCCTCCAGCCAATAGCGGGCGACCATACCGGCGTGATAACTGGTGCCACAGGCGACGATCTGCACATTACGCACCTTGGCGAACAATTCGGCGGCGTGCGGGCCGAACGCTTGCACCAGCACTTGCTGCTGGCCCAGGCGCCCTTCCAGGGTACGCTGAACGACCTTGGGTTGTTCGTGGATTTCTTTGAGCATGAAGTGCCGGTACTCGCCCTTGTCGGCGGCTTCGGCACCCTCGTGGTACTGCACGGTTTCGCGCTGGACTGGCTCGCCCGCGCTGTTCCAGATGTGCACGCTGTCACGGCGAATTTCAGCGATGTCGCCCTCTTCCAAGTACATGAAGCGGTCGGTCACCTGGCGCAGGGCAAGTTGGTCCGAGGCGAGGAAATTTTCGCCCAGGCCCAGGCCGATGACTAGCGGGCTGCCACTACGGGCGGCTACTAGGCGGTCCGGTTGTGCGAGGCAAATAGCCGCAAGGCCGTAGGCACCGTGCAATTGCTTGACGGTGAGCTTCAGCGCTTCGGCCAGGTCCGGGGTCGTTTGCAGGGTGTGGTGCAGCAGGTGGGCAATGACCTCGGTGTCGGTCTCTGAACTAAACACATAGCCCAGCGCTAGCAGTTGGTCACGCAACGCCTCATGGTTTTCAATGATGCCGTTATGCACCACAGCCACATCGCGCCCGGAAAAATGCGGGTGGGCATTGTGTTCAGTGGGAGCGCCGTGGGTCGCCCAACGGGTGTGGGCAATACCCAGCTTGCCCATGAGCGGCTGCGCAGCCAGTGAGGCCTCCAGCTCAGCGACCTTGCCCGTGCTACGCCGCCGTTCGAGCAGGCCCGCGTTGCTTAGCACCGCTACCCCGGCGCTGTCATACCCGCGGTACTCAAGGCGCTTGAGCCCTTCTAGAAGGATGGCGGTGATGTTGCGCTCAGCAATGGCGCCGACGATTCCACACATAATTGCTACTCCTGACTGACAGCTGCGCACACCAGATTGATGCCGCGCGCCAAAATCTGATCACGGGCCTCTGCGGGCAAGCGATCGTCGGTGATAAGGGTGTTGACGCTGCCCCAAGGCAACTCCACGTTGGGGATTTTTCGGCCGATTTTGTCGGACTCCACCATCACGATAACTTCCCGTGCAACTTCCGCCATGACTCGGCTGAGCCCCAGCAGTTCGTTGAACGTCGTCGTGCCGCGCACTAGGTCGATGCCGTCGGCACCGATAAACAGTTGGTCGAAGTCGTAGGACCGCAGTACCTGCTCGGCGACCTGGCCCTGGAAAGATTCGGAATGCGGGTCCCAAGTCCCGCCGGTCATCAGCAATACCGGCTCATGCTCCAGCTCGCTCAAAGCATTGGCCACATGCAACGAGTTGGTCATGACCACCAAACCCGGGCGCTGCCCGAGTTCCGGAATCATTGCAGCCGTGGTGCTGCCACTGTCGATGATGATCCGCGCATGCTCTTTAAGGGTAGCGACGGCCGCACGGGCAATCGCGCGCTTGAAAGGTGAGACCGGCTGGGCGACCTCGCCGAGCAGCTCCTGGGGCATTGGCACTGCGCCTCCGTAACGACGCAGCAGCAAACCGCTGCTCTCCAGCGCGGCCAGGTCTTTGCGGATGGTGACTTCAGAGGTGGCAAAACTCTTCGCTAAGTTATCCACAGTCACTTCGCCCTGCTCGTTGAGGAGGGCGAGGATATTGTGGCGGCGCTGGGGAGTGTTGCGTTTTGACATGGCGGTCTATGTTTCGATTCGAAAGATAACGATCGCAATCAAAACCTAAACCGAAAGATTCGTCAAGAGAACTTGAGACATAAAGTTGAAATGGGGGTAAGCGCTAGTAGGTCGCCCAGAATGTTAAAGACTAGGTTACAAGGGTTTACAGCGCGTTTACGTCAAGTCAGCGAATACGTGTATAAACACATAAACACCCATCAGTAGGAAAAGTCATGAATACCACCCGATGGAATGTCGTCGTCTCCACTGACACTGACCAGTCGCTTCGCATGTTTCTGGCCAGTCAAGGCGGCGGCCGTAAGGGCGACCTGTCTCGATTCATCGAAGAAGCAGTGCGGGCACACATTCTGGAATTAAGCGCCGAACAGGCCAAGGCCAATAATGCCAATGTGAGTGAAGGTGAGCTGACCTCTATGGTAGATGAAGCCCTCGAGTGGGCGCGTGAGCGCTAATGCGGGTTGTATTGGATACTAATATCTTATTTAGCGCATTGATCTCACCACATGGGGCTCCAGATGCAATCTATCGGGCTTGGCGTTCGGCTCGCTTTGAGGTGGTCACGTCGCGGACACAACTCGATGAGATCCGTCGCGCCAGTCGTTACCCTAAACTTCAGGCTATCCTCCAGCCTGCCAAAGTAGGCGCCATGATCAATAACCTGCAGCGGGCGATAGTACTGGAACGCTTAACCCTCGAGATCGAAGCCGATGATCCAGATGACTCCTTCCTGCTGGCTATGGCCCTAGCTGGCGAGGCGGACTACTTGGTCACTGGCGATCGCCGCGCAGGTCTCTTGCAACGCGGGCATATCGAGCGCACACGCATTGTCAGGCCTGCAGTATTCTGTGCCGAGGTACTGTAGTCGCTAAGCGGCAACCGCGTTATTCACACGATCGCCTCCTGTGGATAACTCAAGTCTTATTCAACTTCACCGGCCGCTTCCAGCCCTCGATATTGCGCTGCCGTGCCCGCGCCACTGCCAATTGTCCCTGCGGTACCTCTTGAGTCACCGTGGAGCCTGCACCTGTAGAAGCGTTCGCCAAGATATCCACAGGGGCGACCAATGAATTGTTCGACCCGATAAACACGTCTTCGCCAATCGTGGTTTTCCACTTATTGGCGCCATCGTAGTTACAGGTGATGGTGCCTGCGCCAATATTGGTACGCGCGCCTATTTCGGCGTCGCCCAGGTAGGTCAAATGGCCGGCCTTGGCGCCCTCACCCATGTGGGCGTTCTTCAATTCGACAAAGTTACCCACATGCGCTTTGGCTTCTAGCACGGTGCCGGGGCGCAGGCGTGCGAAGGGGCCAGCGTCGCTGCCCTCGCCCATGATCGCACCGTCCAGGTGGCTATTAGCTTTGACCTCGACGCCTTTGCGCAGCGTCGAGTTTTTGATGTAGCAGTTCGGCCCAATGATTACGTCGTCCTCAATAACCACCTGCCCTTCAAGGATCACGTTGATGTCGATCAACACATCGCGGCCAACGCTCACCTCACCGCGCACATCGAAACGTGCAGGGTCGCGCAACGTCACCCCTAGCGCCATCAGGCGACGGGCTTCACGCCATTGGTAATGGCGCTCGAGCTCGGCCAGTTGTCGGCGGTCATTGGCTCCCTGAACTTCCATCGCATCCAGGGCGGTTTCGGTGGCCACTACACAACCGTCGGCTACAGCCATGGCGATAACGTCTGTCAGGTAATACTCGCCTTGGGCGTTGTCGTTGGACAGGCGCGACAGCCAGTCTGTCAGGCGTTCACCCGGCACCGCGAGGATGCCGGTATTGCCTTCTTTAATCGCGCGCTCGGCTTCACTGGCATCTTTATGCTCGACGATGGCTCTTACCTGGCCAGCACTGTCACGCACGATACGGCCATACCCCGTCGGGTCAGGCAACTCAACCGTGAGCAGCGCCAATTGGCTCGGGCTGACCTTGGCCAGCAAACGCTGCAGCGTCGCCACCTCGATCAGGGGTACGTCACCGTAAAGGATCAATACGGTATCGCCACTCAATACAGGGACTGCCTGGGCCACCGCGTGCCCTGTGCCCAGTTGCTGACTCTGCACAACGAAGTTCAAGTCATCGGCGGCCAAGCGCTCACGGACCTTTTCGGCGCCATGGCCGATGACTACGTGGATGCTGTTAGGTTGGAGCTGTCGGGCACTGTGGATAACATGCCCGAGCATGGAGTTACCCGCGACTGGGTGCAGCACTTTAGGCAACGAGGAACGCATGCGGGTGCCCTGACCCGCAGCAAGAATGACGATATCGAGAGACATGCAGACTACCCATCAGAAGTGGCCGACCGACCAGGCCACGTGGAAAGCAGAAAAGAAAAAGGGTAGCCGAGGCTACCCTTTTTCTCAATCGCACGAAGGCTGTCGGTTTAACCGCCATACTTCTTGCGGATTTGCTGGACGGTGCGCAGCTGGGCTGCGGCCTCGGCCAGACGTGCAGCAGCGGAGCCGTAGTCGAAGTCCGCGCCTTTTTCGTTCAGGGCCTTCTCGGCAGCCTTAACGGCTTCCTGAGCGGAGGCTTCATCCAGGTCGGCAGCACGTTGCACTGTATCGGCAAGTACCTTGACCATGTTCGGCTGAACCTCGAGGAAACCGCCAGAGATGTAAAACACCTCCTTCTCCCCGCCTTGCTTAGTCAGTGTGATCGGACCTGGCTTCAAGCTAGTGATCAATGGCGCGTGCCCCGTGGCAATACCCAGGTCACCGAGTTCGCCGTGTGCAATCACCATTTCTACCAGACCGGAGAAAATTTCCCCTTCCGCGCTGACGATATCGCAATGGACTGTCGTAGCCATTTGCTTGCCTCAACCTGATTAGCGCCCGTTGCCGGGCGCCGGGATTACAGTTTCTTGGCTTTCTCGATCGCTTCTTCGATGCCGCCAACCATGTAGAACGCTTGTTCTGGCAGGTGGTCGTAGTCACCGTTGAGGATGCCTTTGAAGCCAGCAATGGTGTCTTTCAGGGAAACGTATTTACCCGAAGCACCGGTGAAGACTTCAGCCACGAAGAACGGCTGCGACAGGAAACGCTGGATCTTACGGGCCCGGTTTACCAACTGCTTGTCGGTTTCCGACAGCTCGTCCATACCCAGAATCGCAATGATGTCCTTCAGTTCTTTGTAACGCTGCAGCACGTACTGAACGCCGCGAGCGGTGTCGTAGTGCTCCTGGCCAATCACGTTCGGGTCCAGCTGGCGCGAGGTCGAGTCCAGTGGATCGACCGCTGGGTAGATACCCAGAGAGGCGATGTCACGGGACAGAACGACGGTGGCGTCCAGGTGGGCGAAGGTGGTCGCTGGCGACGGGTCGGTCAAGTCATCCGCCGGTACGTATACCGCCTGGATGGAGGTGATCGAGCCGTTCTTGGTCGAAGTGATACGCTCTTGCAGCGTGCCCATCTCTTCGGCCAGGGTCGGCTGGTAACCTACTGCCGAAGGCATACGGCCCAGCAGTGCGGATACTTCAGTACCGGCCAGGGTGTAACGGTAGATGTTGTCGACGAACAGCAGTACGTCGTTACCTTCGTCACGGAATTTCTCGGCCATGGTCAGGCCGGTCAGTGCAACGCGCAGACGGTTACCCGGCGGCTCGTTCATCTGGCCATAGACCAGCGCCACTTTATCGAGAACGTTGGAGTCCTTCATCTCGTGGTAGAAGTCGTTACCCTCACGAGTACGCTCACCCACACCGGCGAACACGGAATAACCGCTGTGCTCGATGGCGATGTTACGGATCAGTTCCATCATGTTAACGGTCTTGCCGACACCGGCACCACCGAACAGGCCAACCTTACCGCCTTTAGCGAATGGGCAGACCAGGTCGATAACCTTGATACCGGTTTCCAGCAGGTCGTTACCGCCTGCTTGCTCGGCGAAAGAAGGCGCTGGGCGGTGGATGCCCCAACGTTCTTCAGTGGCGATAGGGCCAGCTTCGTCGATAGGGTTACCCAGTACGTCCATGATCCGGCCCAGGGTCGCTTTACCGACTGGAACGGAGATGGCAGCACCTGAGTCGGTCACTTGCAGGCCACGCTTGAGGCCTTCGGTGGAACCCATGGCGATGGTCCGGACCACGCCGTCGCCCAGCTGCTGCTGAACTTCCAGGGTGGTGCCAGCCGCGCTTTGTACCAACAGCGCGTTGTAAATGCTCGGTACGCTGTCGCGTGGAAATTCCACGTCGATCACGGCGCCGATGATTTGAACGATACGTCCGCTACTCATAGCTGGATCCTCTGAATATTTGAACCGTTAAACCGCGGCAGCGCCGCCGACGATTTCCGAGATCTCTTGGGTGATCGCAGCCTGACGCGCCTTGTTGTAGACCAGTTGCAAATCACTGATCAGATCACCGGCGTTGTCGGTTGCATTCTTCATTGCGATCATCCGCGCCGCTTGTTCAGCCGCGTTGTTCTCGACCACCGCCTGATAAACCTGCGACTCCACGTAACGCACCATCAGGCCGTCCAGCAGCTCTTTGGCGTCGGGTTCATACAGGTAATCCCAGTGGTGCTTGAGTTCTTGATCCGGGGTTGCCACCAACGGAATCAACTGCTCGACCGTTGGTTGTTGCGTCATGGTATTGATGAACTTGTTGGACACCACGGACAGGCGGTCAATACGGCCGTCCAGGTAGGCATCGAGCATCACCTTGACGCTGCCGATCAGATCATTGATCGATGGCTCTTCGCCCAGGTGGCTGATCGCAGCGACGACGTTACCGCCGAAGTTACGGAAGAACGCCGCACCCTTGCTGCCGACCACGCACAGATCGATCTCGACGCCGCGTTCACGGTTAGCCGCCATGTCCTTGACCAAAGCCTTGAACAGGTTGGTATTCAAGCCACCACACAAACCACGGTCACTGCTCACCACCACATAACCGACGCGCTTGACTGCACGCTCGATCATGAACGGGTGACGGTATTCCGGGTTGGCGTTGGCCAAATGCCCAATCACCTGGCGGATACGCTCCGCGTAGGGACGGCTGGCTGCCATGCGCATTTGTGCCTTGCGCATTTTGCTGACCGCCACTTTTTCCATGGCGCTGGTAATCTTTTGCGTGCTTTTGATGCTCGCAATCTTACTGCGAATCTCTTTTGCGCCTGCCATGTAACACCTATCAGGTTAGCAAGCGGGAGCCTCGCGGCCCCCGCTGCGGCTTACCAGGTTTGGGTGGCCTTGAACTTCACGATACCGGCTTTCATGCCAGCGTCGATTTCGTCATTGAAGTCACCCTTCACGTTGATCTTCGCCATCAAATCGGCGTGATCGCGGTTGAAGAAAGCGATCAGGGCTTGTTCGAAGCTGCCGATCTTGGCGATTTCAACGTCAGTCAGGAACCCACGCTCAGCGGCATACAGCGACAGCGCCATGTCAGCGATCGACATTGGTGCGTATTGCTTCTGCTTCATCAGCTCGGTAACGCGCTGACCATGCTCAAGTTGCTTACGGGTCGCTTCGTCCAGGTCAGAAGCGAACTGGGCGAAAGCCGCCAATTCACGGTACTGAGCCAGAGCGGTACGGATACCACCGGAGAGCTTCTTGATGATCTTGGTCTGAGCGGCACCACCCACACGGGATACCGAAACACCGGCGTTCACTGCTGGGCGGATGCCCGAGTTGAACATGGCCGATTCCAGGAAGATCTGACCGTCGGTGATGGAAATCACGTTGGTCGGAACGAACGCGGAAACGTCGCCAGCCTGGGTTTCGATGATCGGCAATGCGGTCAGCGACCCTGTTTTACCGGTCACTGCACCGTTGGTGAACTTCTCGACGTACTCTTCGGAAACACGCGATGCGCGCTCCAGCAGACGGGAGTGGAGATAGAACACGTCGCCTGGGTAGGCTTCACGGCCTGGCGGACGGCGCAGCAGCAGGGAAATCTGGCGGTAGGCCACTGCTTGCTTGGACAGATCGTCATAAACGATCAGCGCGTCTTCGCCACGGTCGCGGAAGAACTCGCCCATGGTGCAACCGGAGTACGGTGCCAGGAACTGCAGTGCAGCCGATTCGGAGGCACTGGCGGCAACGACGATGGTGTTAGCCAAAGCGCCGTTTTCTTCCAGCTTGCGAACGACGTTGGCAATGGTCGACTGCTTCTGACCGATGGCAACGTAAACGCAGAAGATACCGCTGTTTTTCTGGTTGATGATCGCGTCGATCGCCAGAGCGGTCTTACCGATCTGACGGTCACCGATGATCAGCTCACGCTGGCCGCGGCCAACCGGGATCATGGCGTCGACAGCCTTGTAGCCAGTCTGTACAGGCTGGTCTACCGACTTACGCCAGATCACGCCCGGTGCGACTTTCTCGACCGCGTCGGTTTCGGTGTTGCCCAGAGGGCCCTTGCCATCGACAGGGTTACCCAGTGCGTCGACTACGCGGCCCAGCAGTTCCTTACCAACCGGAACCTCCAGGATGCGGCCGGTGCACTTGGCGCTCATGCCTTCAGCGAGGGTCGTGTAAGCGCCCAATACAACGGCGCCGACGGAGTCCTGCTCCAGGTTGAGGGCCATGCCGAAGACGCCGCCAGGAAACTCGATCATTTCGCCGTACATGACGTCGGCGAGACCGTGAATCCGCACGATACCGTCAGATACGCTGACGACAGTGCCTTCGTTACGGGCTTGGGAGCTCACGTCGAGTTTATCGATGCGGCCCTTGATGATTTCACTTATTTCGGAAGGATTGAGTTGCTGCATTGCTCTGCTGCCCCTTCAAACTCAAGATTTCAATGCTTCGGCCAGGGTCGCGAGTTTGCCGCGAACCGAGCCATCGATAACCAGGTCGCCGGCGCGGACGACAATGCCCCCTATCAGGGATTTGTCTTCCACAACTTGCAGGCGCACTTCCCGGTCGAGTCGTGCACTGAGAACCTTGGCGAGTTTGTCTTGCTGTTCTTGGTTCAATGCAAAAGCACTGGTGACTTCAACGTCTACCGACTTCTCACGCTCGGCCTTGTACAGGTCGAACAGAGCGGCGATCTCCGGCAGTAGCGGGAGACGGTCGTTTTCGGCAACGACGTTAATGAAGTTCTGCACTTTTACATCGAACTTGTCGCCGCACACGTCAATAAACGCGGCGGCCTTGTCTGCGCTCGTCAGTCGCGGGGCCTTGAGCACGCGCTGCATGGTGTCGTCTTGCGACACTGCTGCAGCCAGGCCGAGCATGGCTGACCAAGAGGCCAGTTGCTGGTGGGCCTGGGCGTGCTCGAAGGCTGCCTTAGCGTAAGGTCGGGCCAACGTGGTCAATTCTGCCATGATCGCCCTCGCTTAAATTTCAGCAGCCAGTTTGTTTACCAGCTCCGCGTGCGCGTTTTGATCGATTGTGGCACCCAGGATCTTCTCAGCACCGCCAACGGCCAGAGCACCCACTTGGGCACGCAGCGCGTCTTTGACACTGTTGAGTTCCTGCTCGATCTCGGCCTGAGCCTGAACCTTCACACGGTCAGCGTCGATACGGGCTTTTTCAACAGCCTCTTCAACGATCTGGTTACCGCGTTTCTTGGCTTGCTCAATGATTTCAGCTGCCTGAGCTTTCGCTTCGCGCAGTTGTTGACCCACTTTATCTTGGGCCAACTCCAGTTCGCGAGCTGCTCGGCTGGCAGCGTCCAATCCGTCCGCGATCTTCTTCTGACGTTCTTGCAAAGCCGCGATGACCGGAGGCCACACGAACTTCATGCAAAACAGCACAAAAATGAAGAACGCAACGGACTGGCCAATCAGGGTTGCATTAATGTTCACGCCAACACCTCGCTCGTTCTTTGTCCATCACACCAATCCACTCGAGAAGTCGAGAGATTAGCCAGCGAGTTGACCAACGAAGGGGTTCGCAAAGGTGAAGAACAGAGCGATACCTACGCCGATCATGGTCACGGCGTCGAGCAGACCTGCCACGATGAACATTTTGACCTGAAGCATCGGTACCATTTCTGGTTGACGCGCAGCGCCTTCCAGGAACTTGCCGCCCAACAGGCCGAAACCAATGGCAGTACCCAGAGCACCCAGGCCGATCAGCAGTGCAACAGCGATAGCAGTTAGACCAACTACAGTTTCCATCTTTCCTCCCGACTTTTACGTCGTATTGGTTAGGTTTTTTAGATTAAAGCGGTAAAACAAATCGTCGCATGGCCCGCGAGGGCCTCCCTCCCACCGAGGCGAGAGGGGCATCAGACACGCCAGGCGAGCCTTAATGACTCTCTTCGTGCGCCATCGACAGGTAGACGATGGTCAGCATCATGAAGATAAAGGCCTGCAAGGTGATGATCAGGATGTGGAATACCGCCCACGCCCATTGCAGAACCACGCCCAGGCCACTGAGCCAGAGCAGACCGCTGCCGAACATCACGGCGATCAGGATGAACACCAGTTCGCCGGCATACATGTTGCCGAACAGTCGCAAGGCCAGGGAAATAGGCTTGGCGATCAGGGTCACGAACTCGAGCAGGAAGTTGACCGGGATCAGCAGGATCTGAACAAAAATGTTCTTGCTGCCAAACGGATGCAGGGTCAGCTCACCAATGAAGCCGCCCAGGCCTTTGATCTTGATGCTGTAGAAAATGATCAGCGCGAAGACACAGAACGCCATAGCCAAAGTGGCGTTAGGGTCGGTGGTCGAAACGGCGCGGAAAGGAATATGCGGGTCGCCCGAGATCAGGATCGCCAGTTGCGGGATCCAGTCGACAGGGATCAGGTCGACGGCGTTCATCAGGAACACCCAGACGAAGATGGTCAGTGCCAGAGGAGCAATTACGGCGCTGCGGCCACTAAAGCTGTCGCGCACGCTGTTATCGACAAACTCCACCAGTACCTCGACGAAGTTCTGCAGGCCGCCAGGCTGACCGGAGGTCGCTTTTTTAGCGGCCATGCGGAACAGCAGCACAAAGATCAGGCCTAGGGCGAACGACCAGCCGAGGGTATCGACGTGGAAAGCCCAAAAGCCCATTTCTTTGGCTTCTGCTGCGGAGTGAGCAAAGCCCCAACCGCCATCTGGTAATTGACCGAAGGTCAAATTCTGCAAGTGGTGCTGGATATAGCCCGAAGCGGTTTCTGCTGCCATGGTTGCCTCAAACGCCCTAAGGTCTCGAAAGTCTTGTTCTCATCAGCAAGGGTGCAAACCAACTGACCGATTGGGTCAGCAGGAACACGCCAAACAGCGCTATCGGCGCCAGTGGCTTCACCCCTACGAACGCCAGTGCGAACAGCACTGCCGTTAAAATCAGTTTGCCCGCCTCGCCCGCATAAAATGATCGGACGATGGCCTGGGCCGCTCTGGCGCCGGTAAACCGGAAAGCCTTGAACGCGAAATACACATTGGGCAGCCAGGCAATGAGCCCTCCGCAGAGGCCTGAATAGCCACTGACTGCGCCTTTCCACTGCCACAACGCCAATGCGCTGAGCAAAAGCACCGCAAATTGAGCCACCAACACCGGGAAAACAGGCCACTGATAGAACGGCAAGCGGTTTAGCGTGCGGGTTTCCATCGTAGAGCTCCTCCGGGGTCGGCCTGCCATAAATCAATGACTTGGCATAAAATGTGCCGACAAAATGCGCGCAGAGTATAGGGGCGCTTACTCCCCTATTCAACTGCCGGGTAGTGATTTCCGACTGCGCGCTACAAACGCAATTGTTTCAGCGGATGTGAGCGAGCACCCCTTGCAGCTCATCCAGGGAGTTATATCGGATCACCAATTGGCCTTTTCCCTTCTGGCCATGGCGTATCTGCACCGTAGAGCCTAGGCGCTCCGCCAATCGCTGCTCCAGACGGGTGATATCGGGGTCCGCTTTTACCGCTTCCACAGGCTCCGGCTTGCCATTGAGCCACTGGCGCACCAACGCTTCGGTCTGACGTACAGTGAGCCCACGTGCGACAACGTGTCGCGCCCCTTCAACCTGCTGCTCCTCGGGTAAACCGAGTAATGCCCTGGCATGCCCCATTTCCAGGTCGCCGTGGGACAGCATAGTCTTGATCACCTCGGGTAACGCGATCAAACGTAACAAGTTGGCAACCGTGACACGCGACTTACCCACAGCGTCGGCGACATGCTGTTGGGTGAGCTGAAATTCCTGCTGCAAGCGCTGCAACGCCACCGCTTCTTCCACCGGATTGAGGTCTTCGCGCTGTATGTTCTCGATCAACGCCATGGCGATGGCGGTCTCGTCGGGCACGTCGCGCACCATGGCCGGAATGGTCTCTAGCCCAGCCTGTTGCGAAGCGCGCCAGCGTCGCTCACCGGCGATGATCTCGAACCGTCCAGCGGCCACCGGCCGCACCACGATAGGCTGCATCACCCCTTGGCTCTTGATCGACTGTGCGAGCTCTTCCAGGGCCTGTGGGTCCATATCGCGCCGCGGCTGATATTTGCCACGCTCAATGAGGTCCAACGGCAAGTGCTGGAGCTCTTTGGGGTCGACCACCACCGCTTGCTCTTCGAGCGAGCTGACGGTCGAGCCGCTCAGCAGTGCGTCCAACCCACGTCCGAGACCTCGTTTCTTGACGGCCATGCAGATTCCTTAAATTGCCGGAGCGGTGCGGGGTTGGCGACGCTGGCGTCGGACCATTTCGCCCGCGAGTGCCAGGTAAGCCAGTGCACCACGGGATTGTTTGTCATAGGCCAGGGCCGGCATGCCAAAACTGGGCGCCTCGGCCAGGCGAATGTTGCGGGGGATCACAGTGTCGTACAACTGATCGCCAAAATGTTCTTTCAACTGAGCCGACACATCGTTAATCAAGCTCAGCCGCGGATCGTACATGGTTCTGAGCAACCCTTCGATCTTCAGATCGGGGTTGAGCAGCTCGGCGATTCGCTTGATGTTATCCACAAGGTCGCTAAGCCCTTCCAGGGCAAAGTATTCACACTGCATGGGAATGATCACACCATCGGCCGCCACCAACGCGTTGAGGGTCAGCATCGACAGAGACGGTGGGCAGTCGATGAGGATGTAATCGTAATTCTCTCGCACTGGCGCCAGCGCCGTGCGCAACCTGCTCTCCTTCATCTGCATTTCCAGCAGCACTACTTCGGCAGCGGTCAGATCGCGGTTGGCAGGCAGTAGTTGATAACCACCATGTTCGGAAAAGTGAATGGCTTGATTCAAGTCGCACTCACCGATCAACAAATCGTAGACCGAGTTTTCCAGAGCATGTTTATCCACACCGCTACCCATGGTGGCGTTGCCCTGTGGATCAAGATCGATCAGCAGCACGCGGCGCTTGGTGGCCACCAACGAAGCTGCGAGGTTGATACAGGTGGTGGTCTTACCCACACCACCTTTCTGGTTCGCTATTGCGAATACCTTAGCCATTATTGCTTTTGTTCCCTGTCATGCCGTGCGGCGCAGTATCAGCAGATGGCGTTGGCCTTGGCAACCGGGGACCGCCAGGGCGTGCTCGCTATCGAGATGAAAATCGGACGGCAATGCTACCAGTTCGTCAGCCGGATGCAGCCCTTTCATTGCCAGCCAACGCGTATCCGGGCCACCGAGGTGGCGGGTCCAGTGGCTGAAGTCTTCCAGACTGCTGAAAGCACGGGACACGATCCCGGAAAAAGGCACCTCTGGCTGATAGGCTTCAGCTCGGCTGTGGATAACTTGCAGGTTGGCGAGCTTCAACTCCAGCTTGACCTGGGTCTGAAAACGGGTCTTCTTACCGTTGCTGTCCAAGGTGGTGATCTGTTTGTCGGGAAACATGATCGCCAGAGGAATACCCGGCATCCCCCCGCCGCTGCCGACATCCAGCCAGCTCGGGCTGTCACCGATATACGGGAGAATGCTCAAGCTGTCGAGCAAGTGCCGGGACACCATTTCGTCAGGGTTACGCACAGCGGTGAGGTTGTAGGCTTTGTTCCATTTGATCAACAGCGCCAGGTAGGCCAGCAACAGATCATGCTGGACCTCGCTGAGCTTCACGCCCAGTTCACGGGCACCTGTGTATAACTCTATGGAGTGCTGGGGGGTCACCATGGAACTCAAGCGCTCTGCTCCAACTCGCGGCCAGCGCCGCGTTTTTTCAAGTGAATCATCAACAGGGAAATAGCGGCTGGGGTCACGCCTGGAATCCGTGAAGCCTGGCCCAGGGTTTCTGGCCGAGCCAGGTTCAGCTTGCTCTGGATTTCCTTCGACAGCCCGGAAATACCGGTGTAGTCGATATCCACAGGCAAGCCGATACTCTCACTCGCGCGCAGGCGGGCAATCTCATCCTGCTGGCGGTCAATGTAACCCGCATATTTGGTTTTAATCTCGACCTGCTCCGCGACTTGCGGATCCTCGGCACCACCCCCGGTCACCTGCATCAGGCCAACGTAATCAATTTCCGGCCGGCTTAGCAGGTTCAGCAAGTTGTACTCGTGGGTCAATGGCGTACCGAAGCGTTCAGCGATGGCATCACCGTTGGCTGTGTTGGGCCGTACCCAAGTCGCTTTCAAGCGCTGCTCTTCAAGTTCGATGGCTTCGCGTTTTTTGCTGAAAGCCGCCCAGCGCTCGTCGTCCACCAGGCCCAGCTCTCGGCCTTTCTCGGTCAGGCGCAAATCGGCGTTGTCCTCCCGCAGGATCAGCCGATATTCGGCGCGCGAGGTGAACATACGGTATGGCTCCTGCGTCCCCAGGGTAATCAGGTCATCGACCAGCACCCCGATGTACGCTTCATCGCGCCGTGGGCACCAGCTTTCGCGGCCCTGGGCACGCAACGCCGCATTGGCACCGGCCAATAGGCCTTGCGCCCCGGCCTCTTCGTAACCGGTAGTACCATTGATCTGGCCTGCAAAAAACAACCCGGCAATCACCTTGGTTTCCAGGCTGTACTTCAGGTCGCGGGGGTCGAAGTAGTCGTATTCGATGGCATAGCCCGGGCGAACGATGTGGGCGTTTTCCATGCCGCGAATCGACCGCACGATCTGCAACTGCACGTCGAATGGCAGCGAAGTCGATATCCCGTTCGGGTAGAGCTCGTGGGTGTTCAACCCTTCAGGTTCGATAAATACCTGGTGGCTCTCTTTATCGGCAAAGCGGTGAATCTTGTCTTCGATCGAAGGACAGTAGCGCGGGCCAACGCCTTCGATAACTCCCGAATACATAGGTGAGCGATCGAGGTTGGCCGCAATGATTTCGTGAGTACGCGCGTTCGTGTGGGTGATCCAGCAACTGACCTGACGCGGGTGGAGTTCTTTTGAACCCATGAACGACATGACAGGGATTGGCGTATCACCCGGTTGTTCGCTCATCAACGAAAAATCCACCGAGCGGCCATCAATGCGTGGCGGCGTGCCTGTCTTGAGTCGACCTACACGCAGTGGCAACTCACGCAAACGACGTGCGAGGGCAATGGATGGCGGATCGCCCGCACGACCGCCTGAATAATTTTCCAAACCTATGTGGATAAGTCCACCGAGGAAGGTCCCGGTCGTCAACACCACCGAGTCGGCCATAAACCGCAGGCCCATTTGGGTGACCACGCCCTTGACCTGGTCCTGTTCGACGATCAAGTCATCGCACGCCTGCTGGAATATCCACAGGTTGGGCTGGTTTTCCAAAATCTCACGCACAGCGGCTTTGTACAGAACGCGGTCGGCTTGCGCTCGGGTAGCCCGTACGGCCGGGCCTTTGCGGTTATTCAAAACGCGAAACTGAATGCCGCCTTTATCGGTGGCCAACGCCATAGCGCCGCCTAGCGCATCAATCTCTTTGACCAGATGGCTTTTACCAATGCCGCCAATGGCAGGGTTGCAGCTCATTTGCCCGAGGGTTTCCACGTTGTGGGTTAGCAGCAGGGTTTTGGCGCCCATGCGTGCTGACGCCAGTGCAGCCTCGGTTCCAGCGTGTCCGCCGCCGATGACGATCACTTCAAAACGGGAAGGGAAATCCACCACGCACCTCGTGCCTGTTTTTGATGGGTAATTGGGATAGGCGACAAGTATAGGGACTTCCACCCTCCTAAAGAAACCTTTTGCACAAAAAATAACCAGCTACGCAGAACCTCTGCACAATAGAAATTAAAAGAGAGAGATTTATTAAAGCTTTGTTTTTATGTTTATGTTTATAGGGCCTAATATCTGTGGATAAGGTTCTGATAGCCTTACTTAGCAAGGTGTACAGAGAACCTGAAGGTTGTGGTCAGGTGGCCAGGAGCGCAGTGGATAACCGATTGTAACCTGTGGATTAAACAGGTCTTTACCCACAGGGGGGTTTATCTTCAAGTTTCGAGGGGGTTTATCAACTGAGCTGAGGCGTGGTTTTCCACAGGGCTTATTCAAGGAAATCAGGGATCAGTGAGGGGATACAAAGCTTCGTGGGGGCAATCCACTGGGAACAACGTCGGGGCGACGCCGTTTACACCTGGCCCGCATTGCACGGGCCGGTCATAAGAAGCAGTCAGGCTCTTGGTTTTATTTACCAATACAGAAGCTGGAGAAAATGCGCCCCAGCAAATCGTCCGAGCTAAAAGCTCCGGTGATCTCACCCAGGGACTGCTGAGCTAACCGTAGGTCTTCGGCCAGCAGCTCTCCAGCACCCGCCAGGGTGAGCTGGTCACGCCCGTGCTCAAGATATCCACTGGCTTGGCGCAGCGCCTCCAAATGGCGCCGGCGGGCACTGAAGCTGCTTTCAGACGTTTGCTCGTACCCCATGCAGGCCTTGAGGTGCTCCCTGAGCAGTTCCAGCCCCCGCCCATTACCCTTGGCTGTAAGACTGATGGTGATCGAGCCGTCAGCACTCTCCTGAACCCCGATCGCCTCGCCTGTCAGGTCGATTTTATTGCGGATCAAGGTGACCTTGGCCATTTCTGGACGCTGTTCCAGAAACTCCGGCCACAAGGCGAACGGATCGCTGGCTTCCGGGGCGCTGGCGTCGACTACGAGTAGCACCCGGTCCGCTTCATTGATGGCCTTCAACGCGCGCTGTACACCGATCTGTTCGACCTGGTCATCAGTGGTGCGCAAACCTGCTGTATCCACAACATGCAGGGGCATACCATCGATGTGGATATGTTCGCGCAGAACATCCCGGGTAGTGCCCGCAATCTCGGTCACGATGGCGGCCTCGCGTCCAGCGAGCAAATTCAACAGGCTAGATTTACCAGCGTTGGGACGGCCCGCGATGACTACCGTCATACCGTCTCGTAACAGTGCGCCCTGCCCAGCCTCACGTAGCACTGTGGATAAATCCATGCGTACGTCATCCAGCTGTTTCAGGACGTGGCCATCTGCGAGAAAGTCGATTTCTTCTTCAGGAAAATCGATGGCTGCCTCAACGTAGATGCGCAGGCCAATCAAGCTCTGCGTCAAGTTATCCACACGGCGCGAGAATTCTCCTTGCAAGGACCTCACGGCGTTGCGCGCAGCCTGGGCCGAGCTCGCCTCGATCAAGTCGGCAATGGCCTCAGCTTGGGCCAGGTCTAACTTGTCATTGAGAAAAGCACGTTCGCTGAATTCACCAGGGCGCGCCAGCCTGCACCCCAGTTCCAGACAGCGCTTGAGCAGCATGTCCATGACTACTGGGCCGCCATGCCCTTGCAGTTCGAGTACGTCTTCACCCGTAAACGAGTTCGGCCCCTGAAAGTAGAGCGCCAGGCCTTCATCCAAAACACTTTGATCGCCGGCCAGCATGGGCCCGAAGTGCGCGTACCTGGGGATAAGTTCGCGACCGACAATAGCCTGTGTCGCCGCCCGGGCCAGGGGGCCAGAAATACGCACAATGCCTACACCACCTCGGCCCTGGGCGGTAGCGATAGCAGCGATGGTTTCTCGCGGGAAGTTCATTCAGTGGCCCTCGGGCTGAAGTGGCGGACAGCAAAACGCCCCACGAGGGGGCGTTTTATCCACAGGTCGAGCGATAAACCTGTTTTATGCAGCGGCTTTTTTCGCAGCCGCTTCGATGTTGCGAGTGATGTACCACTGCTGCAGGATCGACAAGGTGTTGTTGGTCACCCAGTACAGCACCAGACCTGCAGGGAACCACAGGAAGAAGAAGGTAAAGATGATTGGCATCAACTTCATCACCTTCGCCTGCATGGGATCCGGCGGTGCAGGGTTCAGACGCTGCTGAATGAACATGGTTGCACCCATGATAATCGGCAGAATGAAGTACGGGTCTTTGATCGCAAGGTCATAGATCCAGAACATCCAAGGTGCCTGGCGCATCTCCACGCTTTCCAGCAATACCCAGTACAGCGAAAGGAATACCGGCATCTGCACCAGAATCGGCAGACAGCCCCCTAGCGGGTTGATCTTCTCTTTCTTGTACAGCTCCATCATCGCCTGGGACATCTTCTGGCGATCATCACCGTGTTGTTCCTTCAATGCGGCCAGCTTAGGCGCAACCGCTCGCATGCGCGCCATGGATTTGTAGCTGGCGGCGGACAAGGGGAAGAACAGCAGTTTAATCAGGATGGTCAGGCAGATGATCGACCAACCCCAGTTACCCAGGATGCTGTGGATATGTTTCAGCAACCAGAAGATAGGCTGAGCGATGAACCACAAGATACCGTAGTCGACGGTCAATTCCAGGCCTGGGGATAACGCTTGGAGTTTATCCTGGACCTTAGGGCCGGCGTACAGTTTGGTGTCTGTCTCTATCTTGCCGCCTGGAGCAACGTTCAGCGCAGGCCCAGTGAAGCCAACAATGTAGTTACCCTGGTTATCCTTGCGGGTCATTACCGAGTTGGCGTCAGCGTTGCTGGGGATCCACGCGGTCACGAAGTAGTGCTGCAGCCAGGCAACCCAACCACCTTGAACGCTTTCTTTAAAGGCACCTTTGTCCATATCTTTCATGGACACTTTTTTGTACGGCTCACCACTTGTCCACAGGGCAGCGCCCAAATAGGTAGCGGTGCCGGTCGCGGTGCTTGAAGACGGATCTGAGCTGCCATCGCGTTTCAACTGGGCGAACAGGTTACCCGACCACGGTTGAGCACTCTGGTTGTCGATCAGGTAAGAAACTACCAGGTCGTATTCGCCGCGCTTGAAGCTGAAGCGCTTGATGTAATTAACCCCATTGGCACTGAACTTGAGGTCCACAACCAAGGTGTCCTGGCCATCAGCCAGTTGATAACTTTTCTGCTCGGTGGCGTACAGAGGCCGACCCGACGAACGGGCGTCTGGTCCATTGGCACCGGTCAGCCCACTTTGCGCCAGGTAAGTACGTTCACCGCCATTGTCGAACAGCTGGAAAGGAATATCCGGCATGTCCTGACGACGTGGGTACTTGGGCAAATTCAGCTGCACGATGTCGCCACCGACAGGGTCGATAGCCAGGTCGAAAACGTCAGTCTTGACGCGAATCAGGTCCTTGCTAACCGCAACGGGTGCGCTAGCGGGAAGATTGGCATCAGGATTGGCGCTGGGTACATCGGCACTGTTTTGCGTATTGGTGCCTGGCACGGTGTCCGGCAAAGATGGCGCCGGCGTGGTGGCAGCAACATTCTGAGTCGGTAAGGCAGCCTGGCCATAGTCCTGGTTCCATTTCAGGACCATGACGTAAGCCACGATTGCCAGGGCGACGATCAGGATCGTGCGTTTAATATCCATGATTACTCGGCTATCGAAGAATTACGGGGTGAGGGGGCAGTCGGAACCGGGTCGAACCCCCCAGCGTTCCATGGGTGGCAGCGGCCAAGACGACGGAGCGTCAGCCAGCCGCCGCGTAATACGCCATGATTTTCTATGGCTTCATACGCGTAGCAAGAGCAACTGGGATAGAAACGACAATGGCTGGCCATCAAAGGACTAATGGCGTAGCGGTAGAACTGGATCGGAACGAGCGCCAGTTTACGCATTTTGACTGTCTACCCCTGCAGATTCGGTGGTGACCACTGGCACTGGAGCGGGCCGACTGCGTGCAAGGCGCTTCCAGAGTTTGCCAAAGTGCTCATGCAATTCTGGGTTTTGTACATCGCCCAAGCCTTTGCGCGCGACGATTACGATGTCCCAACCTGCAAGTATTGCTTGGTGCAAGCGGAAAGAGTCACGCATTAGACGTTTGAGTCGATTGCGCTGAACGGAGAGTTTGACACTCTTTTTCCCGATGACCAGGCCAAGCCTTGGGTGATCGAGCCCGTTTTCACGCGCAAGGAGCAGGAGATTTTTTCCTGGGACCTTGCCAGACGGCGAGTCAAAGACTGATTTGAAGTGTCGAGCTGTCAGCAGACGCTTTTCTCGACTGAAATCCTGACTCACCACCTGTGCCGAAGGATCAAACTGCCAGACGCTTGCGGCCCTTGGCGCGGCGACGCGACAGGACAGTACGGCCGTTCTTGGTGGCCATGCGTGCACGGAAACCGTGAGTGCGGGCGCGTTTGATGGTGCTCGGTTGGAAAGTACGTTTCATGGCGTGTTACCTGGTTCGTCCACAACGGGCCGGAATGGCCCCCGTTTTAAGAGACCGGCGATTCTAGTGAAAGCAAGCTCCCAGGTCAATTTCCAACCAGCTTTTCCTTTGATTCATTTACTCGACGGTTAGCTAGCAGACAAAGGCTCTCTGCGAGGTGGCCTAGGGCGAAGATCATCAGCCGATAGATATAAGAATAAAGAAGGGACTTATTTTAAAGCTTTTTTATAGTGCTTATAGATCTTATGCAGGCCTCTATCTGTGGATAACCCCTTCCAGGCCAAGCAGCATGAGGTTTACGGCGTTTCAAAAGGTTGTCCGCAAGCGGTGATGCACCTGTGTGAAGGGCTAGGAGAAGCTGTGCATGAAACAGCATGTTATCCACAGGGCCGTTATGCACAGGTTTTAGGTCCTACTTGCCCCAAGGCCTTAGGGGCGGTTATCCACAGTGCTTATATTCCTGAGAATGCCTGCCGATTTCGCCATAACCACCTGATTTTCAATCCCTACATCGCTACCTACATGTGGATAAGTAACGGGTACGCCGGTACAATGGCCGCTTGTTTTGGCCTCACCGGCTACCAACTCAGGGGATGTCCGTGTCAGTGGAACTTTGGCAGCAGTGCGTAGAGCTTTTGCGCGATGAACTGCCTGCCCAGCAATTCAACACCTGGATCCGCCCGTTACAGGTCGAAGCCGAAGGCGACGAGTTGCGCGTGTACGCGCCTAACCGGTTCGTGCTGGATTGGGTCAACGAAAAGTACCTCAGTCGTCTGCTTGAACTGCTCGGTGAGCACGGAAACGGCTTAGCGCCGGCTTTGTCCTTATTGATAGGCAGCCGTCGCAGTTCGGCAGCCCGCGCCGCGCCCAATGCACCCCTTGCTGCCGCCGCGGCAGCTTCGCAGGTGCCTGTGGTTGCGCCTGCTGCTCCGGCCCCCGAACCGGCGACCCCCGCAGCCCCCGCTTCGACGGCGCCCAAGGCGGAGGTTCATCAAGAGCCATCGCGTGACAGCTTCGACCCTATGGCCGGCGCGGCATCCCAACAAGCCCCAGTACGTGCTGAACAGCGTTCGGTGCAGGTAGAAGGTGGGCTCAAACACACCAGTTACCTGAACCGCACTTTTACCTTTGAAAATTTTGTCGAGGGTAAATCCAACCAGTTGGCCCGTGCGGCGGCATGGCAGGTGGCAGACAACCCCAAGCATGGCTACAACCCATTGTTCCTTTACGGCGGTGTTGGCTTGGGTAAGACTCACTTGATGCACGCTGTGGGTAACCACCTGCTCAAGAAGAATCCGAACGCCAAGGTCGTGTATCTGCATTCCGAGCGTTTCGTGGCAGACATGGTCAAAGCGCTTCAGCTCAATGCTATTAACGAATTCAAGCGTTTCTACCGTTCGGTGGATGCGTTGCTCATCGACGATATTCAATTTTTCGCCCGAAAAGAACGTTCTCAAGAAGAGTTCTTCCACACCTTCAACGCCTTACTGGAAGGTGGTCAGCAGGTTATTTTGACCAGTGACCGCTACCCGAAAGAGATCGAGGGCTTGGAAGAGCGTCTCAAATCCCGCTTCGGTTGGGGGCTAACGGTCGCAGTGGAGCCTCCGGAGCTGGAAACGCGGGTGGCGATTCTTATGAAAAAGGCCGACCAGGCCAAGGTCGACCTGCCCCATGACGCGGCCTTTTTTATTGCCCAACGCATTCGCTCCAACGTTCGTGAGCTTGAAGGTGCACTCAAGCGGGTTATCGCCCACTCTCACTTCATGGGGCGGGATATCACCATTGAGCTCATCCGTGAATCATTGAAGGACTTGCTCGCGCTGCAGGACAAGCTGGTCAGTGTGGATAACATCCAGCGCACTGTGGCTGAGTACTACAAGATCAAAATATCCGATCTGTTGTCCAAGCGACGCTCCCGTTCGGTTGCTCGGCCTCGACAAGTGGCGATGGCGCTGTCCAAGGAATTGACCAACCACAGCTTGCCCGAAATCGGTGATGTGTTCGGCGGGCGCGATCACACCACTGTTTTGCACGCTTGCAGGAAGATCAACGAACTGAAGGAATCCGATGCGGACATCCGCGAGGACTACAAGAACCTGCTGCGTACTTTGACCACCTGATGACGTCAGCACAGCTTATTAAGGCAAGGGACTAGACCATGCATTTCACCATTCAACGCGAAGCCTTGTTGAAACCCCTGCAACTGGTCGCAGGCGTCGTCGAGCGCCGTCAGACCTTGCCGGTGCTTTCAAATGTGCTCTTGGTCGTCGGGAGCCAACAGCTTTCACTGACTGGCACCGACTTGGAAGTAGAACTCGTTGGCCGAGTTCAGCTCGAAGAGCCGGCAGAGGCTGGCGAGATTACCGTCCCTGCGCGTAAGCTCATGGACATCTGCAAGAGCCTGCCTAACGATGCCATGATCGATATCAGAGTCGATGAGGAGAAGTTGATCGTAAAGGCAGGTAGAAGCCGGTTCAGTTTGTCGACTCTGCCAGCGAACGATTTCCCCTCTGTTGAAGAAGGTCCAGGGTCTTTGACTTGTAGCTTGGCACAGAGCAAATTACGTCGCTTGATCGAGCGCACTAGCTTTGCCATGGCCCAGCAGGATGTTCGTTACTACCTCAATGGCATGTTGCTTGAAGTTTCCCCTGGCGTGATCCGCGCAGTGGCGACCGATGGACACCGTTTGGCAATGTGTTCTATGCAGGTCGATATCGGCCAGGCTGACCGTCACCAAGTCATTGTTCCACGCAAGGGCATCCTCGAACTGGCCCGGTTGCTCAACGAGCCAGACGGTCAAGTCAGCATCGTTCTAGGCCAACACCACATTCGTGCCACCACCAGCGAGTTCACCTTTACCTCTAAGTTGGTAGACGGCAAATTTCCCGACTACGAGCGCGTGCTGCCCAAAGGCGGCGATAAGCTGGTATTGGGTGATCGTCAGGCTTTGCGCGAGGCGTTCAGCCGTACCGCTATTTTGTCCAACGAAAAGTATCGCGGCATTCGTTTACAGTTGGCGGATGGGCAGCTCAAAATCCAGGCTAACAACCCTGAGCAAGAAGAAGCCGAAGAAGAAGTGGCTGTCGATTACAACGGCGGTGCGCTGGAGATCGGGTTCAACGTTAGCTACCTGCTCGATGTGTTGGGCGTCATGACCACTGAGCAGGTGCGTCTGATTCTGTCGGACTCCAACAGCAGCGCGTTGGTACAGGAGTCGGACAACGACGACTCTGCCTACGTCGTCATGCCGATGCGTCTGTAAATCAACCAGCAGAGCGTCGATGTCCCTTAGCCGTATATCGGTCACCGCGGTGCGTAATTTGCAGCCGGTGACCCTCTCCCCCTCCCCCCGTATCAACATCCTCTACGGCGCCAACGGCAGCGGTAAAACTAGCGTGCTTGAAGCCGTTCATCTACTCGGCCTCGCACGTTCTTTTCGCAGTGCCCGGCTAACGCCTGTTATCCAGTATGAACAGCAAGCGTGCACGGTGTTTGGCCAAGTGGAGTTGACGCAGGGTGGGCATAGCAGTCTTGGCGTGTCACGCGAACGCCAGGGCGACTTTACCATCCGCATAGATGGGCAAAATGCGAAGAGTGCGGCTCAGCTTGCTCAAATTCTGCCGTTGCAGCTCATCAACCCAGATAGCTTCAGATTACTCGAAGGCGCACCGAAGATCAGACGGCAGTTTCTGGACTGGGGAGTGTTCCACGTGGAACCTCGCTTTCTTGCAGCTTGGCAGCGCCTGCAGAAGGCCCTCAAGCAGCGTAACTCTTGGTTGCGGCATGGTACACTTGACGCCGCTTCGCAAGCAGCCTGGGACCGGGAACTATGCCTGGCCAGCGCGGAAATTGATGAATACCGTCGTACTTATATCAAGGCCCTGAAGCCGGTTTTCGAGCAGACCCTTGCCGAGCTGCTGACACTTGAGGGCCTGACCCTGAGTTACTATCGCGGTTGGGATAAAGACCGTGAACTGGCCGAGGTGCTCGCTACTTCCGTGCAGCGAGATCAGCAAATGGGGCATACCCAAGCTGGGCCTCAGCGTGCCGACCTGCGTTTGAGGCTCGCCTCGCATAACGCGGCGGACATATTGTCCCGCGGCCAGCAAAAGCTGGTTGTATGTGCACTGCGGATTGCTCAAGGGCACCTCGTCAGCCAGGCGCGCAGGGGGCAGTGTATTTATCTTGTGGATGATCTGCCGTCAGAGCTCGACGAGCATCACCGCCATGCGCTTTGTCGCTTGTTAGAAGAATTAGGCTGCCAAGTGTTTATCACTTGTGTGGATCACGAATTATTGAGGGGAAGCTGGCAGACGGAAACGCCAGTCGCCTTGTTCCACGTGGAACAAGGCTGTATCACCCAGACCCACGATCATCGGGAGTGAAGGCATGAGCGAAAATCAAACGTACGATTCCTCCAGCATTAAAGTGCTGAAGGGTTTAGATGCCGTACGTAAACGTCCCGGCATGTACATTGGCGACACCGATGACGGCAGCGGTCTGCACCACATGGTCTTTGAGGTGGTCGACAACTCCATCGACGAAGCCTTGGCCGGTCATTGCGACGACATCACCATTACCATTCACCCAGATGAATCCATTTCCGTTACCGATAACGGCCGTGGCATCCCGGTTGATGTGCACAAAGAAGAAGGCGTTTCTGCGGCAGAAGTCATCATGACCGTGCTGCACGCAGGCGGTAAATTCGATGACAACTCCTACAAGGTATCCGGTGGGTTGCACGGTGTAGGCGTATCGGTAGTGAACGCGCTGTCTGAATCTCTGCTACTCACCGTTCGCCGTAGCGGCAAGCTGTGGGAGCAACACTACGTTCACGGCGTTCCACAAGAACCGATGAAAATCGTTGGTGACAGTGAAACCACCGGCACCAAGATTCATTTCAAACCGTCTGCCGACACCTTCAAAAATATTCATTTCAGCTGGGATATTCTGGCGAAGCGGATTCGTGAGTTGTCGTTCCTCAACTCAGGCGTGGGCATCCTCTTGCGCGATGAGCGCAGCGGTAAAGAGGAGCTGTTCAAATACGAAGGTGGCCTGCGGGCATTCGTTGAATATCTGAACACCAACAAGACAGCCGTGAACCAGGTCTTCCACTTCAATATTCAGCGTGACGACGGCATTGGCGTTGAGATCGCATTGCAGTGGAACGATAGCTTCAACGAAAACCTGCTGTGCTTCACCAACAACATTCCGCAGCGCGATGGCGGTACGCACTTGGTGGGCTTCCGCTCGGCCCTGACGCGTAACCTGAACAACTATATCGAGCAGGAAGGCCTGGCCAAGAAACACAAGGTCGCGACAACGGGTGACGATGCTCGTGAAGGTTTGACGGCAATCATCTCGGTCAAGGTACCGGACCCCAAGTTCAGCTCCCAAACCAAAGACAAGTTGGTTTCCTCGGAAGTCAAAACCGCGGTAGAGCAAGAGATGGGCAAGTACTTCTCTGACTTCTTGCTAGAGAACCCCAACGAAGCCAAAGCCGTTGTAGGCAAAATGATCGATGCTGCTCGCGCCCGCGAAGCGGCTCGTAAAGCCCGAGAAATGACTCGGCGCAAAGGCGCTTTGGACATTGCCGGCCTGCCCGGTAAATTGGCCGACTGCCAAGAAAAGGACCCTGCCCTTTCCGAACTTTATCTGGTCGAGGGTGACTCAGCCGGCGGTTCTGCCAAGCAGGGTCGCAACCGTAAGACCCAAGCTATCTTGCCGTTGAAGGGCAAAATCTTGAACGTCGAAAAGGCTCGTTTCGACAAGATGATTTCGTCTCAAGAAGTTGGCACGCTGATCACTGCTTTGGGCTGCGGGATTGGTCGCGACGAATACAACATCGACAAACTGCGTTATCACAACATCATCATCATGACCGATGCTGACGTTGACGGCTCGCACATCCGTACCCTGCTGCTGACCTTCTTCTTCCGGCAATTGCCTGAATTGATCGAGCGCGGTTATATCTACATCGCTCAACCACCGCTCTACAAAGTCAAAAAAGGTAAGCAGGAGCAATACATCAAAGACGACGAGGCCATGGAGGAATACATGACCCAGTCGGCCCTTGAAGATGCCAGCTTGCACTTGAACGAGTCGGCGCCCGGAATTTCCGGCGAGGCCCTCGAGCGCTTGGTCAACGACTTCCGCATGGTCATGAAAACCCTCAAGCGCTTGTCGCGCCTGTACCCACAGGAACTGACCGAGCACTTCGTGTATTTGCCGGCCGTTTCTCTGGAAGAGCTGTCGGACCACGAAGGCATGCAAGCCTGGTTGGCCAAGTTCGATGCACGCCTACGCACCACTGAGAAGTCTGGGCTGGTCTATAAGGCTAGCCTGCGCGAAGATCGCGAACGTGGTGTGTGGCTGCCTGAGGTGGAGATCACGTCCCACGGCTTGGCTAACTACATCACCTTCAACCGCGACTTCTTCGGCAGCAACGACTACAAGACGGTCACCGCACTGGGCGCCCAACTGGCGACGTTGCTGGATGAAGGCGCCTATGTACAACGTGGCGAGCGCAAAAAGCCTGTCGTGGAGTTCAAGGCAGCGCTGGAATGGTTGATGGCAGAGAGCACCAAGCGCCATACCATTCAGCGTTACAAAGGCCTGGGCGAAATGAACCCGGACCAGCTGTGGGAAACCACCATGGACCCCACTGTACGCCGGATGCTCAAGGTAACCATCGAGGACGCGATCGGCGCCGATCAGATCTTCAACACCCTGATGGGCGATGCGGTCGAGCCACGTCGTGACTTTATCGAGAGTAACGCACTGGCGGTTTCCAACCTGGATTTCTAATCCACGGTGATGCTGACCTAAACAGAACCCCAGCCGCCGCGCTGGGGTTTTGCTATCAAATACCGAACTATTCAGCGCATTCCAGCCCGCCTGGTTCTTGGCGTACCTAGCACTGAACGATAACTTCACCCGCCAATATCTGACGAATGAGAATAATTCCGCTACTCTAGCCGCACTTTTCTCAGGCACCTGGTCGAACCCTGTTCGCTCAAGCAGCTCTCTCAAACGTTACGGACCTCTTTCGATGCGCTCACTCAAACACCTCGCCGCCGGTGTTAGCCTGCTTCTTGCGGGCCAGACGCTTGCCCACGCCACCACTTACCCAGTGACTGTGACCGATGTTGCGAATCGGCAAGTTGAAATCGCCCACGAGCCCAAGCGGATTGTGTTGCAGGATGGGCGTGATCTCTTCACCTTGGCGCTGTTGGACCGTGAGGATCCTTTCCAGCGGATCGTGGCGTGGAACAACATCATCAAGCGTTCGGACGCCAATACCTGGAATGTGTTTGCCAATCGTTGGCCGCAAAGTGCCAATAAGGCCACCGACATGCAGTTCGGCGATGAAGGTGATCTGAACCTGGAAGCGGTCGTGGCCGCGCGGCCTGACTTGTTGGTCTTCCAGACCCGTGCCAGGGCTTCGTTGGAGAATGCCGGTGTGGCGAAGAAGTTGGCCGCCCTGAATATCCCGGTGGTGTTTGTCGACAGCGACCTCGACCCTGTGGTCAACAGCCAAAAAACCGTAGCGCTGCTGGGCAAGGTGCTGAACCGCGAGAACGAAGCCAAAGCCTACCTGGATTTTTACCAGAACCGCTTGGCCAAGATTGACGGCATTACCCAACAGCACAGCAAAAAGCCGGTGGTTTTCGTTGAGGCCAAAGCCGGTCAAGGTGGGCCTTCGGCGTGCTGCTTTACCCACGGTGATGTGTATTGGGGCAAGTTGGTGCAGGCGGCCGGGGGGGTGAACTTGGGTTCGCAGCTGGTACCGGGAGCCACTGGTGAAGTGACATTGGAGACCCTGCTGGGTAAGCAGCCAGACGTGTACGTCATGACCGGGACGCAGTTCTCGGGCAACACCTCGGTGGCGCCACCGTTTGGCTTCGGCGAACGGGTCCAGCGCAGTGCGGTGGACCGCGCGCTGAGCCTGCTGCAGAAGCGTCCAGGTTTCGCTCAGTTGCAAGCCAGCCAGAATGGCCGCGTGTATGGTATTTATCACCAGTTCTATGCCAGCTCCTGGAATATTCTGGCACTTGAATACCTCAGCCAGTCGTTTTATCCAGACGCCGCACACCAGTTGGACACTACCGCCAGCTTGAATACGCTGTTTGGCCTCACAGGGCTCAAAGCAGTGCCCGCAGTGCTCTACGCCCCCGCCCCCGCCAATCAATGAATGACGTAACCATGACCCGCGAATCTGCACTCCCGCCGAGTGCCTATCAAACCCGTTATGCGCAAACCGTGTGGCGCCGCAGCGCATTGCTGGTTGGTCTGCTGGTGATCGCCGGAGGCGCTTTTGTCGCTGACTTGATCGTCGGCTCCGGTACGTTAACGTTTGCACAGGCCGTCAACGGTTTGCTGCAGCCCGACAGTGTCGACGCCAGCACCCGAGTCATCCTATGGGAACTGCGCATGCCCATGACCTTGATGGCGGTGCTCGCCGGCACCTGCCTCGCGCTGGCCGGTTTGATGATGCAGACGGTGCTGGATAACCCACTGGCGGAGCCCTTCACCTTAGGCATTTCCTCGGCAGCAGGTTTTGGCGCATCCCTGGCCCTGGCTTTCAACTTTTCTTTGGGGCAGAGCTTGCCGGGTTTTGGTGGCGATCTATTGGTCACCGCCAATGCTTTCCTTTTCTCGTTGCTGACGGTCGGCATCATCCTGCTGTTGACCCGCGGGCATGTGGGTTTACAAGCCATCACCCTGCTCGGCATCGCCGTGCATTTTGTTTTCAGCTCGCTGTTGGGGCTGGTGCAGTACGTGGCCAGCGTCGACCAACTGCAGAGCATCGTATTCTGGCTAATGGGTTCGTTGATGCACGCCACCTGGAACAAGGTGGCACTGTGTGCGGTGATCGCAGTCATTGCGCTACCCGTGGTGCTGGTCCAAGCGTGGGCGCTTACCGCGTTGCGCAGCTTCGGCGAACAAGCGGTAGTGTTTGGCGTACCGGTACGCAGGCTGCGGACGATCATGTTGATGTTGGCTGCGCTGCTGGCCGGGGCCGTAACCTCCGTAGTGGGCATCATCGGCTTCGTCGGCTTGGTTGCACCCCACGTGGCGCGGTTGCTGGTGGGTGAAGATCAGCGGTTCACCATTGGTGTGACGGTGGCGTGCGGGATCATCTTCGTCACCTTGGCGTCACTGGCTAGCAAACTCATCGTACCGGGCGCCGTGTTACCCATCGGCATGGTGACTTCACTGATCGGCTTGCCGTTTTTCATCATCCTTATTCTTCGCGACAAAAGGCTGACTTCACGATGAGCTTCGCCACTGCTGATTACCGCGTAACCCTCGGTGGCAAGCCGATCCTCAAGGGCTTGGCTGTCGAAGCCACGCAGGGCCGTACCCTAGCGTTGCTGGGCGCCAACGGCGCGGGTAAATCGACCTTTATGAAAGGCTTGTGCGGCCTGACTAAAGCACAGGGTTCGGCGACCATCGATGGCATCGATCTGCTGAGTGCCACGCCAGTAGTGCGTGCGCAGCTTATTGGCTATGTCGCGCAAGACCTGGCTCACCTTGATGTGCGCCTCAGCACCTATGAGCTGCTGCTACTGGCGCAACAGGGCAGTTCACGGGGCTGGGCGACCGGTAAAGATGCGCAGCGTAAAGCCAGTGAGATGCTTGAGTTGCTCGGGCTGCAACGTTTTGCCGAGCGTCAGCCAGGCGAATTGTCTGGCGGCGAGCGGCAGATGATATCGCTGGCCCTCGCCCTGGTGCGCAGCCCTCGCCTGCTGTTGCTCGATGAGCCCACATCGGCGCTGGACCTGGCCAACCAGCTGCAAATTCTGGAAGCCGTGAGCACCTACACTCGGCAGCAGAACATCGTGACCCTGGCCATCTTTCATGACATGAACCTGGCCAGCCGCTACGCTGACGACACCTTGATGTTGCACCACGGCCATGTCCACTGCAGTGGGCCCACGCGCACCACCTTGACCCCAGAAAACCTGGCCCAGGTCTATGGGGTGGACTGTCGTGCGCTCAGTGTTGATGAGGGCACTTACACCGCGATCTATCCGGTGTCGGTGTTGGAGTCGATGCGCGGTCAGGCCATCACTACGGCATGATTGCAGGGTTTTTCTTGATGTGGCCGCCTTGAACGTTTCTTAGGCGTTCTACCAGGAAATCCCTGAAGGCGGCCACGGCGGGCGGTAAATTGCGCCCAGCCATACTTTGCAATTCGACTCGGCGCGCGTGCATGTCGGTATCAACAATGGGGAGCGCACACAGTTCCTTGTGCGCCACCCGATCGTGCAGGGTCAACTCGCCCGACAGGCTGATCCCTCCTTCATCCATGACGAAGCGGTACAGCGTGCCGAAGTAATTGCTGGTCAATACCGGGTCAAAGTACAACCCCTGAGTGGCACAGCAAATGTCGAAGAGTTGGCGCAAAGTGGTGTCCGGCATCGGCAGTGCTATGGGGTATTCCTGAAGTTGCGCCAGCGACACCGAGGTGCAATGGGCCAAGGGATGCTGGTTGGAAACGATGGCCTGGATGACGCCGGTGATCGCGTATTCGACTTTAATTTCCCGTTCCGGGCTCAAGCTATAAGTCAGGGCTAAGTCGACATCGCCGTTGCGGGTTTTGGCCGATGCCATGATCGGTGGGAAGACTTCAAGGGTGAAGTGAATGCCGTCGTATTCACGGCGGAAGTCGGCAATGGCTTTCGGCAGAAACTCCATGGCGAACCCTTCGGAGCAACCGATCCGCACGAGCCCGCGCTGCAGGCCATGCAGCTCTTTGATTTCGGAGATCACCTGTTGGGCTTCGAGTTCAGACTTGCGAGCGTAGGCCGCGAGGCGTGTTCCGGCCTCACTCAAATGCATGCCACGGGCACGGCGCTCGAACAAAATGCTGTCCACATCACGTTCCAGCTTAGCGATCTGCCGGCTGACCGCGGACGCGGCGACGTTCAAGCGCTCCGACGCCTCGCTGATGGAACCGCAACGCGCGACCTCGAGGAAATAGCGCATGGCGGTGGATTGAACGCCGTAAAGTTGCATCGCTGCTCCCAGGTTTGCCTTTTTGGCAATGAGACATTCGAAAGAAGGTGCTTGTGGCATTGATACGCTTTGCCTAGGATCTTGTCGAGAGCCTATAAAAAGATCGGTCACCTTCTTCTACGCATTTGCGCCCCCTGCCCTTTGATCCAAAATCACTCGCCACGGAGACGACGGCATGGGTATCAAAGGTTTCGCTCACAGTGCCTTACTGTTGGGCATGCTCCTCTCGGCTTCAGCCTTCGCTAACAAAGCCAACGATACGCTGGTCTTTGCTTCAGACAGCGAACCGGAAAACATCAGCCCCTATCACAACGACCTACGCGAAGGCGTGGTGCTGGCGCGCTTGGCCTGGGACAACCTGGTGTACCGCGACCCCGACAGCGGCCAATACAAGCCCATGTTAGCTACCGCCTGGAAACAGGTGGACGACACCACGCTGGAGTTCGATATTCGTCAGGGCGTTAAATTTCATGATGGCTCGCCCCTGACCGCCGATGACGTGGTGTTCACTTTGAACCTGGTGGTGTCGCCTGAGGCCAAGGTGGTGACCGTACAGAACGTCGACTGGATTGCCAGTGCCGAAAAGATCGGTGATTTCAAAGTCCGCCTGCACATGAAAAAGCCCTTCCCGCCCGCCCTGGAATACCTATCCAACGCCGTGCCTATCTACCCCAAAGCCTACTTCGAAAAAGTCGGCCTGGCCGGCTACAGCAAAAAGCCTATTGGCACCGGCCCTTATAAGGTGACTTCGGTCGTCGCTGGCCAGGGCGTGACCCTGGAGAAAAACGATGACTATTTCAAGGACAGCCCCCAAGGCATGCCACACATCCGGCATGTGCAATTCAAGGTAATTGCCGACGCGGAGACCCGTACCGCCGAGTTGATGACCGGCGGGGTCGACTGGATTTGGCGGGTGGCCCCGGACCAGGCTGAGCAACTCAAGCAGATGCCCAACCTGACGGTGGTCAGCGGCGGCACCATGCGTATTGGGTTTTTGATTCTCGATGCCCGAGGGACATCCTCGGAAAACTCGCCGATGAAGAACCTCAAGGTTCGGCAAGCGATTAACCACGCCATTAACCGTGAAGGGCTGGCTTCGCAACTGGTGGGGGGTGAAAGCAAGCCTCTACAGGTGGCCTGCTACCCGGCGCAATTCGGTTGCGATGAAAGCGCCGCGACGGTTTACAACTATGACCCGGCCAAAGCCAAAGCGCTGCTCAAAGAAGCCGGCTATGCCAACGGGTTCGAGACCGAGATCTTCGCCTACCGAGACCGCGACTATGTCGAAGCGATCATTGGCAACCTGCGTGCCGTCGGTATCAACGCCAAGCTTCGCTACCTCAAATACGCCGCCCTACGTGACCAGCAGCGTGGCGGCCATGTGCCTATCTCGTTCCAGGCCTGGGGCTCGTTCTCGATTCTCGACACATCGGCCTCCGCAGGCACTTGGTTCAAAGGCAACCCGGACGACAACATCAAGGACCCCGAGGTGCAAGGCTGGCTGAAAACCGCCGACAACGCCCTGGACCCGGAAGTACGTAAGGAAAACTACCGCAAAGCCTTGCGGCGCATCAGTGAGCAAGCCTATTGGGCTCCCCTGTTCAACTACTCGTTGAACTACGCCTACAACCACGAACTGCAGTTCAAGCCGTATCAGGATGAATTGCCTCGTTTCGTATTGTCACGCTGGAACTGATGAGCATGCTACGCCGGGCCTGACGACCTGGCGTGGCTCTGCCACGCGCCAAAGGTATACGCCATGTTTGGATTTCTCCTACGCAGACTAGGTATCGCTGTATGCGTTGCCATTACCGTCTCGATCATCAGTTTCTCGCTGCTGCATCTGTCCGGCGATCTGGCGACAGCCATCGGCGGGCCGGAAGCCAGCAGCGAACAGATTGAGCAGATTCGCGTGCAATACGGTTTGGACAAACCGCTACCGACTCAATACCTGAGTTGGCTCGGGGACGTTGCGCGGCTGGACCTAGGCGACTCATTCTTTTTTCAGGAATCGGTCTACGACCTGATCGCCTCTCGGCTGTCGATCACCTTGAGTCTGGGCGCGTTGGCCTTGAGCATCGCGCTATTGGTGGCGATCCCCTTGGGCGTGTTGGCAGCGGTGAAGCGTGACACGTGGGTCGACCGGCTAGCCCTGAGCATTGCGGTGCTGGGCCAAGCCATGCCGAGTTTCTGGTTTGCCTTGATGCTGATTGTGGTGTTTGCGGTAACCCTGAAATGGCTGCCGGTGTCTGGAAACGCCACCTGGTCGCATTTCGTTATGCCGGCCATCGCGCTGGGTTATTACGCAACCCCAGCGATCATGCGCCTGACCCGCGCCGGCATGCTCGATGTGCTCGCTTCCGACTATATCCGTACCGCCCGGGCCAAAGGGTTACGGCCAGGGCGCGTGTTGTTCAAGCACGCCCTGCGTAATGCGTTGATTCCCGTGGTGGCGCTGGCCGCCGTTGAGTTCGGTTTTATGCTCGGCGGCTCGGTGGTGATCGAAACGGTGTTTTCCCTGCAAGGGGTAGGTCAACTGGCCTGGGATGCTATTGCCCGCGATGATTTTCCAGTGGTCCAGGCGGTGGTCCTGCTGATCGCCCTGATCTACATCGTCCTCACGTTGCTGGCCGACCTGCTCAACGCAGTGCTCGACCCGCGCATCCGTGTGCGCTAGGAGGCCTCCCCCATGAGTACCCCAATTACTTTGACGGTCAACGACTACCTGCCGCCGCCGACCGGCGTCGGTCGCTTGCTGCGCAAGTGCCTGGGCCACCGTGGCTTCGCCATCGGCGCCGGGTTATTGCTGCTGATCGTTCTCGGTGCCCTGTTCGCACCGCTGCTGGCCCCCCATGACCCTTATGCCCAAGACGTCATGCAACGCATGAAACCCCCGGTCTGGATGGCCAAAGGCAGTTGGGACAACCCGTTGGGCACCGACAAGCTGGGCCGCGATTATCTGTCGCGTTTGTTGTTCGGCGCACGTATCTCGTTGTTCATCGGCCTGGCGGCGGCCGTCATCTCCGGGCTGATCGGTACGGTCATGGGATTATTGGCGGGTTATTTCGGCGGCAAGGTGGATGCGTTGATCAGCTATCTGATCACCACCCGCCTGGCGATGCCGGTGGTGATGGTGGCCTTGGCATCGGCGTCGCTGATGGGCGGTTCGCTTAAAGTAGTGATCGTCCTGTTGGGCTGCCTGCTGTGGGACCGTTTTGCGGTGGTGGTGCGTGCGGCGGTGCAGCAGATTCGCGATGCCGAGTATGTGGCGGCGGCGCAGGCGCTGGGTTGCTCGACCTTGCGGATTCTGGCTAGCGAGATCCTGCCCAATTTGCTCGGCGCCCTCATCGTGGTCGCCACGTTGGAGATGGCCCATGCCATTTTGCTGGAGTCGGCGTTGTCATTCCTCGGTGTGGGGGTGCAGCCGCCAATACCCTCGTGGGGCCTGATGATCGCCGAAGGTAAACCCTACATGTTCTTCTCACCCTGGGTGATTGCGATCCCGGGGGTAGCCCTGATGTTACTGGTGCTGGCAATCAACCTGCTGGGCGACGGTATTCGCGACTTGGTCCTGCCCGACGGGCGCAACTAGGAGGCTTGAACCATGGCGCTTTTGCATGTGGAAAACCTGCGTATCGATATTCCTTTAGAACACGGCACCCTACACGCCGTGCGCGGTTTGGACTTTCAAGTCGAACGCGGTGAAATGCTGTGCATCGTCGGTGAATCCGGCTGTGGCAAATCCCTCACCTCCCTGGCCTTGATGGATCTGCTACCGCGCAAAGCCCAGCGTACGGCGACCCGCCTGACGCTAGATGGCATCGACCTGTTGACGCAAACCGAACAGCGTATGTGTGACCTGCGTGGCAACCGCTTGGCGATGATCTTCCAAGAGCCAATGACTTCCCTTAACCCGGCCTACAGCATTGGCGACCAACTGGCTGAGGTGCTGCGCCAACATCGCAAAGTCTCCCGTCGTGAAGCCTGGCAAAAGGCTGGAGAAATGCTTGAGAAGGTAGGCATCAGCAATCCTGTCGAGCGCTTACGCCAGTACCCTCACCAACTCTCGGGTGGTCTGCGTCAACGGGTGGTGATTGCTATGGCACTCATGTGCGAGCCCGACCTGATCATTGCCGACGAACCCACCACCGCACTCGACGTGACCATTCAGGCGCAGATCCTGCGGCTGCTGCGTGACATTCAAAAGGCTACCGGCACGGCCGTCATCTTTATCACCCACGACCTGGGCCTGGTGGCCCGCATTGCCGACCGGGTAGCGGTCATGTATGCCGGCGAAATCGTCGAAGCCGCGCCCGCGCGGGCGCTGTTTGAACACCCGCAGCATCCTTATACCCAAGGGTTGTTGGCGAGTATCCCAATCCCGGGGCGTACTCGCCCCGGCCAGCCATTGGGATCGATCCCAGGGCTGGTGCCGAGCCTGGTGGGTGAGCAAACCGGCTGTGCCTTTCGTAACCGCTGCAGCCAGGCTGTCGATGCGTGCGCGGCGCCGGTGCCGGAGCAATCGGTGGCAGGGCATCGCGTGCGCTGTATCAATGCCCACTTGGCTGAGCAGGCACCCATGCGGGTTAATGGAGGTGGCCGATGAGCCGCGATATTGCGTTGGAGTTGTGTGACATTCGCCGTGAATTCACCATCAGCCGGGGTATGTTCAAAGCGCCCGCCACGCTGAAGGCGGTCGACGGGGTTTCGCTGCGTTTGATGCGCGGTGAAACCCTGGGCCTGGTCGGTGAGTCGGGTTGTGGCAAAAGTACCTTGGCGAAAATGCTGCTGGGCTTGCTGCCCCCCACCAGTGGTGATGTGCTGGTCAATGGCAAGCACTTGACCGCAGCCGATCGGCGCCTGATGTCCCGGCATATCCAGCCGATCTTCCAGGACCCCTACTCCTCCCTGAACCCGCGCAAGACCCTGCGCCAGATCGTAACCTTGCCGTTGATCGTGCATCGGTTGGGCACGGCCAAGGAACAGCGCCAGCAGGTAGAACGCATGTTCGACATCGTCGGCCTGCCCAAGCGAGTTATCGACAGCTATCCAGGCCAGTTGTCGGGTGGCCAGCGCCAGCGCGTGGCGATCGCTCGTGCGTTGATCATGCGCCCCGATGTCTTGATCTGTGACGAGCCCACCTCGGCGCTGGACGTATCGGTGCAGGCGCAAATTCTCAACCTGCTGCTGGAACTCAAACAAGAGTTTGGCCTGACCTACCTGCTGATCAGCCATAACTTGGCGGTCATCGAGCATTTGGCTGACCGGGTAGCCGTGATGTACCTGGGGCGGATCGTTGAACAGCGCAGTCGCGAGGCGCTATTCGCGCAACCTGGGCACCCCTACACCCGCGCCTTGCTCGACTCGGTGTTAACACCGGACGCCAGCTTGGGGATTCCTGATATCGGCCTCAGCGGTACGTTCCCCAACCCGATTTCGCCGCCCAGTGGTTGCGCGTTCCACCCCCGTTGCCCGAAAGCCTTCGCCCCGTGTGCCAGCTTAAGCCCCGCCAGTAGCCCAATCGCTGGCGGCCGCGTCGCGTGCCATTTAAATGCAGCGCCTACCCAACCTTTGGAGTTAATCGCCTCATGAGTCGCAATCAGGCCATCGATCATGCCGCTGAACATTTCGACAGCGGGCGCTTTCTCGAACGACTAAACCGCAGCGTGGGCCACCCCACTGAAAGCCAAAACCCAGAGCGCCTGGGCGAGTTGTATCGCTACCTGGAAAGCTTCATCAAGCCCTATGTCGAAGGCATGGGTTTTACCGTCACCATCCACGACAACCCGGTGGCGGGCCGTGGCCCCTTGATGATTGCCACGCGCATGGAAAACTCAGCACTACCGACGGTCCTGAGTTACGGTCACGGCGACGTGGTGCGCGGTTACGACGCGCAGTGGCGTGAGGGCTTGGCGCCGTGGCAGGTCGTGGTCGAAGGGGATCGTTGGTATGGCCGCGGTACTGCAGATAACAAAGGCCAGCACCTGATCAACCTGGCGGCACTGGAACAAGTGATCAAGGTGCGCGACGGTACGCTGGGCTTCAACGTCAAACTGTTATTGGAGATGGGCGAAGAAGACGGGTCGCCAGGCTTGAGCCAGTTCTGCGCTGAACACCCGCAAGAGCTGGCCGCCGATGTGTTTATCGCCTCAGACGGCCCGCGCTTGTCGGCTGCAAGGCCCACGTTATTTCTAGGTTCGCGCGGTGTGTTCAACTTTGAACTGAGTGTCACCTGCCGCGAGGGGGCTCACCACTCGGGGAACTGGGGCGGGCTGCTGGCCAACCCGGGCATCATTCTGGCTAATGCCTTGGCGTCGTTGGTCGACCAAAAAGGCCAGGTCAAAGTCGCGGCGTTGAAGCCCAAGGCTATTCCTGCAGCGGTCAAAGCGGCCTTGGCGGACATCGAAGTGGGCTCGGGCCCTGGTGACCCGGCGATCGACCCGAACTGGGGCGAGCCGGGGCTCAGTGGCAGTGAAAAAGTATTTGGCTGGAATACCCTAGATGTTCTGACCTTTAAAACCGGCAATCCAGAAGCGCCGGTGCATGCGATCCCCGGCCGCGCTTGGGCGCTGTGCCACATCCGCTTCACGGTGGACAGCGACTACCAAACCTTTATTCCGGCGATCCGTGCGCACCTCGATGCCCATGGCTTTGACCAGGTGCAGGTGCAAGGCACCAAGATGGACGTTATGCATGCAACGCGGCTAGACCCCAACAGCCCCTGGGTGCGTTGGGCGTCCGATTCCCTGGCCCGTACTACCGCCAAGCAACCCGCCTTGCTGCCTAACCTGGGAGGCTCTTTGCCCAACGATGTGTTCGCAGAAGTGCTGGGCTTGCCCACCGTATGGATCCCGCATTCATACCCGGCGTGCTCCCAACATGCGCCGAACGAACACCTGCTCGCCCCTGTGGTGCGGGAAAGCCTGCAAATTATGGCGGGCATTTTCTGGGACCTTGGTGAGGACGGTCCGCGCCTGGTCAAGGAGTGTGCCTAATGGACGCCGCCCTGCATTGGCTGGCGGAGCAAGGCGAGGCGATGCAAGCGCTGTTGGCGACGTTGGTCAATATCGATTCCAATAGCTACGACAAATCCGGCGTGGATGCCGTGGGCGCTGCTTTGCTGGAGGAGCTGTCAACCGACGGTATCCAAGTGGTGCGTACCCCGGTCGAAGGGTTCGGCGACCTGCTGTTGGCCGAGCTCCCCGGTGGCCCCGGCAAACCGGTGCTCCTGATGGGGCATCGCGATACAGTGTTTCCTCAAGGCACCGTGCAAGCCCGTGGTTACCGCCGCGAAGGTGACCTGGCTTTTGGGCCTGGTGTGGCGGATATGAAAGGGGGGCTGGTACTCGACTGCTTTGCCCTCAAGGCGTTGCGGCGTGCCGGGCCACTGCCCTTCCCGGTCCAGGTGCTTTATACCGGTGACGAAGAAATCGGCTCTGCCAGCGCCCGCTCAACCATCGAACGGGTCGCCTCGCAGGCGCGCGCGGTACTCAACACTGAACCGGGGCGAGCCAGTGGCAATGTGGTTAGCGCGCGTAAAGGGGGGGCTTCGCTCACCATCGAAGTCACTGGGCGTGCCGCTCATTCCGGGGTCAACCATGCCGACGGCGCCAGCGCGATCGAGGCTCTGGCGCGCAAAGTCGTCAAGCTCCACGGCCTGACTGACTATGCACGGGGCATCACCACTAATGTGGGGCTGATCTCTGGGGGAACATCGAGTAATACCGTCGCGCCTTTCGCCTCGGCCAAGCTGGACATTCGCTTCGTAGAGCTGGCGCATTGGCAAGGTATCCGCGAGCAGGTGGAGGCCATCGTCGCCGAGCCCGAGCTGCCAGGCACCCAGGCCAAGGTCGTCGAAGGCACGACGTTCCTGCCCATGGAAGCGCAGCACAGTGCAAGCCTGCTGGCGCTTTATCAGAAAGAGGCCCTGGCATTGGGCTTCGCGGTTGAAGGCGAGTTTACCGGTGGTTGCGCCGATTCAGGTTTCACCGCCAGCCTGGGCATACCCACGCTATGTGGCTTGGGCCCGGTAGGCGGCAAAGTGCACACAGACCGCGAGTACCTGGAGCTCAACACCTTGGTACCGCGAGCCCAGGCGTTGGTGGGCACGATCCTGCGTCTGGCCGAGCAAGCCTGATGGCCGCTGGCCCCGCCCGGCTTTCGCCAGCCGGGGCCAGGTGGTTATCAGCCGTTGCGGAACAGATAGCTATAAGCGTTCAGCGCGGGCACGCCACCCAAGTGGGCATACAGCACTTTCGAGCCTTCAGGAAACTCACCGTTACGGACCATATCGATCATGCCTTGCATCGACTTACCTTCGTAAACGGGATCGGTGAGAACGCCTTCCAGGCTTGCGCAGAGGCGAATCGCTTCCAGCGTACCTTCGCTGGGGAGGCCGTATTCAGGGCCGCCATAGCGGGTGTCGAGGACCACGTCGTCTGCGGTGATCGGGCGGCCCAGGTCGACCAGCTCAGCGGTGTGGCGGGCAATGCGCAGCACTTGCTCGCGGGTCTTCTCGGGTTTGGCCGAAGCGTCGATACCGATGACCCGCTGGGAGCGACCGTCGGCCGCGAAGCCCACGATCATCCCGGCCTGGGTACTGCCGGTCACAGAGCACACTACGATGTAGTCAAATTTGAAGCCCAGCTCCTGCTCCTGTTGGCGAACTTCTTCGGCAAAGCCGACAAAACCCAGGCCCCCGTAAGGGTGTTCGGAACAGCCGGCGGGGATGGGAAACGGGTTGCCGCCACTCTCGCGGACATCGGCCATGGCCTTCTCCCAGCTGGGGCGAATACCAATATCGAACCCAGCCGCATCCAGACGCACATCGGCACCCATGATGCGCGACATCTCGATGTTGCCCACCCGGTCATACACGGCGTCCGAGTAGTTCACCCAGTTTTCCTGTACCAGGACGCACTTCATACCCAGGTGAGCGGCTACGGCGGCCACTTGGCGAGTTTGGTTGGACTGGATACCACCGATGGACACCAAGGTATCGCAGCCCTGCTCCAAGGCATCAGGGATGAGGTACTCGAGCTTACGCGTCTTGTTACCGCCAAATGCCAGGCCGCTATTGCAGTCCTCGCGCTTGGCATACAGATCTACCTTGCCACCCAAATGCTCGCTTAGGCGTTTCAAGGGCGTAATGGGCGACGGGCCAAACGTCAGGGGGTAGCGCTTGAATTTTTCGAGATTCATGGGGGAGGCTCCTGATGGGTTGGAGGGTCGGCGGGCATGCAATGCATCGCCCCGATGGATAAATAGCTTAGGAGAAAGGGCTAAATATCGGGTTGCAAAGAGTTGCTTAATTTTGGCGATTAATTAACTAATAAAGCGCTTTGCCTAATTTGTGGAATGCGAGGGCCTGCATGAAAGCAACAAATGAACGTGTGCGAAGCAAAGATGGCCGTGCCAGCGTTGCTGAGCTTGATCGAATCGACAGGGCTATTCTCAAGGCTCTGCAGGCTGACGCTTCGGTGTCCAACTTGGCGCTATCAGAGAAAGTGAAGTTAAGCGCACCGGCTTGCTTACGCCGGGTAGAACGTCTCAAGGCGGCCGGCCTGATCCGTGGGATTGTCGCCCTGCTCGACCCGCAGGCGCTGGACATCGGCATGGTGGTGATCATCGGCGTTGTGCTGGACCGTTCCACGCCGGAGTCTTTCACCCATTTCGAAGTCGCCGCGCAGAAGGTCTCTGGTTGCATGGAGCTGCACGTGGTCACGGGGGAGTTCGACTACTTTATGATGATCCGTACGCGCGATAGCCACAGTTTTAACCGCCTGCACGCGGAACAATTGTTATACCTGCCAGGCGTCCGCCAGATCCGTTCTTTCATGGGTTTGAAACAGGTCATGTCGACCACCGTTTTGCCGATCTGACGCTAAGTTTGCAGAAAGAGTCGGCGGGTGCGCGTCGTCGGCTATGTGGGTGCCGCTCCCCGACATCCGCCCTTTATTAGCCGCGCGATAATCGAGTATCGATCACCGGCTCGTCGAGGTAAGCATGACTGATAGCGCGCAACAGCAGGTTGCCCCTGCTACCCTGAAAAAAGTGATCTGTGCTGCCGCTGTTGGCAATTTTGTCGAATGGTTCGACTTCGCCGTGTACGGTTTTTTGGCCACCACCATCGCCCAGCAATTCTTCCCCAGTGGTGATGCCAGTGCGGCCCTGCTCAAAACCTTCGCAGTGTTTGCCGTAGCCTTCGCGTTTCGACCGTTGGGCGGTATCGTTTTCGGCATGCTGGGGGACCGCATTGGCCGTAAGCGAGTGTTGGCCATGACTATTCTGCTAATGGCCGGGGCGACCACCTTGATTGGCCTGTTGCCTACCTACGCCGCCATTGGCGTCGCCGCCCCGCTGCTTCTAACCCTCATCCGCTGTGCGCAAGGCTTCTCTGCCGGCGGTGAATATGCCGGTGCTTGCGCCTATGTGATGGAGCATGCGCCGCGTACTCAACGCGCTTGGTATGGCAGCTTTGTCCCGGTGTCTACCTTCGCCGCGTTCGCCAGTGCGGCGGTCATCGCGTTTTGCCTGGAAAGCGCCCTATCGGCAGAAGCGATGGGCAGCTGGGGCTGGCGCGTGCCTTTCTTGATTGCCGCACCGCTGGGTATCGTAGGGCTCTACTTACGCTGGCGCCTGGATGAGACCCCGGCGTTCCAAGCGGTCACCGCAGAGCATAGTGCGGAGCACTCACCGTTGCGCGAAACCCTCAGAGTTCAAGGCCGAAGCATGTTGATGCTGGGAGCTTTTGTGTCTTTGACGGCTTTGTCGTTTTATATGTTCACCACCTACTTTGCCACTTACCTGCAGGTAGCCGGGGGGCTGAGCCGGGCATCGGCGTTGCTGATTTCCGTTTTGGCGTTAATCTTCGCCGCAGCTATCTGCCCACTGGCGGGAGCCTTTTCTGACAAAGTGGGCCGGCGCACGACCATGGCGACGGCCGCCATCGGCCTTGCCGTGGTGGTCTATCCGGCTTTTCTGCTAGCGAGTTCCGGTGTATTTATCGCAGCCATGGTGGGTGTCACGCTGCTGGCCACCGGCGCGGTGCTATGTGGTGTGGTGACTGCTGCGCTGCTGTCTGAGGTGTTCCCTACCCGGACGCGGTATACCGCGTCGGCCATCACCTACAACATGGCGTATACCCTATTTGGCGGGACTGCCCCGCTCATCGCAACGTGGTTGATCACTCAAACGGGTAGCAGCTTATCCCCCGCCTTTTATTTGATAGCGGTCGCCCTATTGGCGCTGATAGGAGGGCTTTGCTTGCCGGAAACCGCACAGGTCTCGCTCCATGGTGATCCCCACCCTGGAAATCATACTGATAGCACCGCGGCCATGCCCGGCTAAAACGCAGATGTTCCACGTGGAACGCGCTAAAAATGGCGAATAAAAAAATCGGCAATAGATGCCGATTTTTTTATACCGCGAAAAAACTTATGCACTTTTTTGATAACGTTGAAGCCATTGAAAATAAGCAGCAAAAACAATGAGTTGCAGATGCAATTTCAGGCTTTCGAAAAAGGTTGTACACAAGTTATCCACAGAATCAGATGACGGTCTCCGTCACCACCTCAGGTTGTGCGGGCAGTGAGCCCAAGCTTCGCTGCGCTTGCTCGTTCCACGCCTGCACTTGGTCGTTCAATTGGGCGATGGCACGCGGTGCGTTGCTTTGGGCATACATCGGTTCGCCAATGATCACCTGAATAGTGCCCGCGCGCTTACCCCACCCTTCTTTGGGCCAATACTTGCCAGCATTGTGAGCGATGGGCAGCACGGGCAGTTCGGCATTCGCGGCCAATGCACTGCCACTGCGGGTGAATTTGCCAATCTTGCCAAAGGGGACGCGGGTGCCTTCGGGGAAAATCAGCACCCAAACGCCGTCCTTGAGCAACTTGTCACCCTTGCTGGCGATTTCTTTGAGCGCTGCTTTGGGGTTGTCACGGTCAATGGAGATCGGGCGTAGCATGGCCATGGCCCACCCAAAAAAAGGTACGTACAGCAGTTCCTTTTTCAGCACTTGGCTCATGGGCTGAAAGTAAGCCGAAAGGAAGAACGTCTCCCAGGTGCTTTGGTGGTTAGACACGATGACGCAAGGGGTTTGTGGGATGTTCTCGGCGCCGATGACCTCTACCTTAATGTTCAGGATGACCCGCGTCAGCCACATTGCACAACGGCACCAATAGACATTGATAAAGCGATAGCGCGCCCGAAAGGACAAGAACGGTGCGATGAAAAAGCTCAGGGTGCACCACAGCAATGAGCTGGTACCCAGCAGCAGGTAAAAAAGAAATACTCTGATCGCCTGCAAGATCGACATAGCGGCAGTTACCGTTGCGGGAAGCCCCGCTCTCTTTGAAGCTTCCAACGTGGAAGCCTAGTGGTGAATAAGTGACTGGGCGACGGACGCCAAGTCCTCGAAAATCAGTGTGCCCGCGGGCAATGGCTTGCCCAGGGTATTGATGCCTTTCCCGGTTTTAACCAGCACCGGCTGAGCGCCCGTGGCTTGAGCTGCCTGTAAATCGCCCAGGCTGTCGCCGACGAACCACACGCCGTCCAGATGGGTAGCGTAATGCGCGGCTATGGTCTCGAGCATCCCTGGACGGGGTTTGCGGCAGGCGCAACCCTCGGCTGGACCATGGGGGCAGTAGACGATCAACCCCACCTCACCCCCCTGTGCCACCACCAGATCGCGTAAGCGCTGGTGCATGGCGTCCAGGGTGGCCAGGCTGTAATAACCGCGGGCAATGCCGGACTGGTTAGTCGCTACGGCGACTGTCCAGCCGGCTTTGCTGAGGTCGGCAATCGCCGTGATGGACCCAGGAATAGGTACCCACTCCTCCACCGACTTGATGTAGGCGTCGGAGTCCTGGTTGATCACCCCATCGCGGTCCAGTATCAGCAGCTTCAAGGCTTACCCCAGCATCGAGATATCGGCAACGCCCAGGAACAACCCACGCAAGCGTGCCAACAAGGCGTACCGGTTGGCGCGTACGTTGGCGTCTTCGGCATTCACCATGACGGCCTCGAAGAACGCATCGACGGGTTCGCGCAGCGCAGCCAGGCGAGCGAGGGCCTCGTGATAACGGCGCTCTGCCGCCATCGGTACCACCGCGTGGTCGGCCTGCTGGATCGCTGAATACAACGAGAACTCGTTGGCATTATCGAAATACTTGGGTTCGACGGTCGGTGCGATAGCACCTTCGGCCTTGCTCAAGAGGTTCGACACCCTTTTGTTCACGGCGGCCAGGGCAGCGGCCTGCGGCAGTTTGCGGAAGGCTTGAACCGCTTGTACGCGCTGGTCGAAGTCCAATGCAGAACCTGGCTTCAGGGCACGTACCGAGAGGTAAGCGCCGACATCGATGCCTTCGTCTTCATAGCGCGAGCGCAGGCGGTCGAAGATAAAATCCAACACTTGGTCGGCCAAGCCTGGGGCTTTGACCTTCGAGCCAAAGGCATTCACGGTGAAAGCGACGGCCTGGTTCAGGTCCAGGTCCAGCTGCTTCTCGATGAGAATGCGCAGGATACCCAAGGCTGCACGACGCAAGGCATAGGGGTCTTTGCTACCGGTCGGAAGCATGCCGATGCCGAAGATACCCACCAGGGTGTCGAGCTTGTCGGCAATCGCCACGGCGGCGCCGGTCAAGGTGGTCGGCAGTTCTGCGCCCGCACCGCGAGGCATGTACTGCTCGTTGAGGGCCAGCGCTACGTCGTCGGCTTCATCGTCGTTCTGGGCATAGTAGTAACCGGCAACACCCTGCATTTCCGGGAATTCGCCGACCATCTCAGTGGCCAGGTCGCATTTGGACAATAAGCCCGCCCGCGCGGCACGTTGAGCATCACCACCGATCAGCGGCGCGATATAGGCCGCGAGTTTCGAGACGCGCACGGCTTTGTCGTAAACGCTGCCCAGTTGCGCTTGAAACACGACGTTTTCCAGGCGCTGGTTGAAGCTTTCCAACGGCTGCTTTTTGTCCTGCTTGAAGAAGAACTCAGCATCGGTCAGGCGTGGACGCACGACTTTCTCGTTGCCCTGAACGATCTGGGCGGGGTCTTTGCTTTCAATGTTGGCGACCGTGATAAAGCGTGGCAGCAGCTTGCCATCGGCGTCCAGCAGGCAGAAATACTTCTGGTTGTCCTGCATGGTGATGATCAAGGCTTCCTGGGGAACGTCGAGGAAGCGCTCCTCGAACGAACAGACCAGCGGCACCGGCCATTCGACCAGGGCTGTCACTTCATCGAGCAGGCTCGGCGGCACGATGGCGCTGCCTTCTTGCTGCAGGGCCAATTCGGCGGTGCGTTTGGCGATCAGCTCGCGGCGCTCGCTGGCATCGGCCAGCACATAAGCTTTGCGCAGGTCTTCGACGTAGTTGGCTGGCGAAGTGATACGCACGCTTTGCGGGTGGTGGAAGCGGTGCCCGCGGGACTCGCGGCCGGCGGTCTGGGCCAGGATCGTGCAATCGATGACCTGATCACCCAGCAGCATCACCAGCCATTGCGTCGGCCGCACAAACTCTTCCTTGCGCGCGCCCCAGCGCATGCGCTTGGGGATGGGCAGGTCGTTCAGCGAATCTTCAACGATGGTCGGCAGCAAGCTGGCCGTCGGCTTGCCTTTGATGTTTTGGCTAAAGCGCAGCTTGGGGCCCGACTGGTCGATTTCGCTTAAATCGACCCCGCATTTTTTGGCAAAGCCCAGGGCCGCTTGGGTCGGCTTGCCTTCAGCGTCGAACGCTGCCTGCAGTGGCGGGCCATCCAGGTTGATGCTGCGATCAGGCTGCTGGGTATCCAGCGCGCTGATCAATACCGCCAGGCGCCGGGGCGCGGCGAACACGCGCTTGGCGCTGAAGTTCAGGCCAGCGCCTTGCAGGCCCTTTTCGATGCCGCCGAGAAAGGCTTCGGCCAGGGTATTGAGGGCCTTGGGTGGCAGTTCTTCGGTGCCCAGTTCGACCAGGAAATCTTGAGCACTCATTGCGCAGCCTCCAGCTTAGCCAACACTTCATCTCGCAGTTGTGGGGTTGCCAGGGGGAAGCCCAGCTTGGCACGGGCCAGCAGGTAGGCCTGGGCCACGGCACGGGCAAGGGTGCGTACGCGCAAAATGTATTGCTGACGGGCGGTCACCGAAATGGCGCGGCGCGCGTCGAGCAGGTTGAAGGTGTGCGAGGCCTTCAAGACCATTTCGTAGCTGGGCAGTGGCAGTGGCTGTTCCAATTCCAGCAGGCGCTTGGCTTCGCTCTCGTAGAAGTCGAACAATTCGAACAGCTTCTCGACGTTGGCGTGTTCGAAGTTGTAGGTCGATTGCTCCACTTCGTTCTGGTGGAACACATCGCCGTAGGTCACCTTGCCGAACGGGCCATCGGCCCACACCAGGTCGTACACCGAGTCGACGCCCTGCAGGTACATGGCCAGGCGCTCCAGGCCGTAGGTGATCTCGCCGGTCACCGGGTAGCACTCAATGCCACCGGCTTGCTGGAAGTAGGTGAACTGCGTGACTTCCATGCCGTTGAGCCAGACTTCCCAGCCCAGGCCCCATGCCCCCAGGGTAGGCGACTCCCAGTTGTCTTCGACGAAACGAACGTCGTGCACCAACGGGTCGAGGCCGATGTGCTTGAGCGAGCCTAAGTAGAGCTCCTGGAAGTTGTCCGGGTTGGGCTTGAGCACCACCTGGAACTGGTAGTAATGCTGCAGACGGTTGGGGTTTTCGCCATAGCGGCCATCGGTAGGACGGCGGCTGGGCTGCACGTAGGCGGCGTTCCAGGTCTCTGGGCCGACGGCGCGCAGGAAAGTTGCGGTGTGGAATGTGCCGGCGCCTACTTCCATATCGTAGGGCTGAAGCACCACACAACCTTGCTCGGCCCAGTACTGCTGGAGGGCGAGAATCAAGTCTTGGAAGGTACGCACGGCTGGCGTAGGCTGGCTCACGAAATTCACCTGTTTCTAGGGCTGCAAATATAAAGAGCGGGAGTATACCGCGATTCAGCCGCGCCTCTACCCCATGGAGCCTTATGCCTCGTTGCTTTTGGTGCACGGAAGATCCGCTTTACCAGGCTTATCACGATCGCGAATGGGGCGTGCCACAGCATGACGCTGGCGCGTTGTTCGAGTTGCTATTGCTCGAAGGGTTCCAGGCGGGTTTGTCCTGGATCACCGTTCTGAAAAAGCGCGAGCGCTATCGCCAGGTGCTGTTCGGCTTCGACCCGCAGCGCCTGGCCGTTATGGGCGATGAGGTCATCGAAGAATTGATGCACGACCCCGGCATCATTCGTAACCGCCTCAAGCTCAACGCGGTACGGCGCAATGCCCAGGCCTGGTTGCGCCTCGAAGACCCGGCCAGTTGGTTGTGGAGCTTCGTCGGTGGCCAGCCACGCATCCATCACCGGGCCGACCGCAGCCAGGTCCCCACCCAGACCCCGGAAGCCGAAGCCATGAGCAAGGCCTTGAAAAAGGCCGGTTTTACTTTTGTAGGGCCGACGATCTGTTACGCCTTTATGCAAGCCAGCGGTATGGTCATGGACCACACCCTGGATTGCGATCGATACGCAGCACTTGCGCACTGACGCTACAATGCGCGGCTTGTAGAAAGAGGAGTCCCCTGTGGATAAGTTTAAAGGTGCGCTGATGGTCGGCGCTCTGCGGTTATTCGCACTGCTTCCGTGGCGCACGGTGCAGTGGGTGGGGGCGGCGATCGGTTGGCTGATGTGGAAGCTGCCGACCCGCTCGCGCGATGTGGTGCGTATCAACCTGGCCAAGTGTTTTCCCGAGCTGGACCCTATTGCGCATGAGCGTTTGGTGGGGCAAAGCCTTAGAGGCATTGGCAAGACCCTGACCGAAAGTGCCTGCGCGTGGATCTGGCCGGCCCAGCGTTCCATCGACCTGGTACGTGAGGTACAGGGCCTGGAAGTGCTCACCGAGGCCTTGGCGTCGGGTAAGGGGGTGGTGGGTATCACCAGCCACCTGGGCAACTGGGAAGTGCTCAATCACTTCTATTGCAACCAGTGCAACCCGATTATTTTCTACCGCCCGCCCAAGCTCAAGGCGGTCGACGACCTGCTGCGCAAGCAGCGTGTGCAGTTGGGCAACCGCGTCGCCGCTTCGACCAAGGAAGGTATTCTGAGTGTCATCAAGGAAGTGCGTAAAGGCGGCCAGGTCGGCATACCCGCAGACCCTGAACCGGCAGAATCGGCCGGAATGTTCGTGCCGTTTCTCGGCACCTTGGCGCTCACCAGCAAGTTCGTGCCGAACATGCTGGCCGGTGGCAAGGCGGTCGGGGTGTTCTTGCACGCGGTGCGGCTGGCTGACGGCTCTGGCTACAAGGTGATCCTGGAAGCCGCGCCCGAGGCGATGTACAGCACCGACACCGAAACCTCGGCAGTGGCGATGAGCGGTGTCATCGAACGCTATGTGCGGGCCTACCCCAGCCAATACATGTGGAGCATGAAGCGCTTCAAAAAGCGCCCTGCGGGCGAGGCGCGCTGGTATTGAGGCAGCGGGGGCGTGCCCCCGATCTGCTGCGGCCGGTCAGAAAAAACTCAACCCCACATGGAACAGCTTCTCCACGTCGCGGATGTACTTCTTGTCGACCACGAACAAAATCACGTGGTCGCCCGCCTCGATGACACTGTCGCCGTGGGCGATCACCACGTTGTCGTCGCGGATAATCGCGCCAATGGTGGTGCCAGGCGGCAGGCTGATGTCATCGATGGCACGGCCGATCACTTTGCTCGAACGGGCGTCACCGTGGGCAATCGCTTCGATGGCCTCGGCCGCACCCCGGCGCAGGGAGTGCACGCTGACGATGTCGCCCCGACGTACGTGGGCTAACAGGGTGCCGATGGTCGCTAATTGGGGGCTGATGGCAATGTCGATTTCGCCACCTTGGACCAAGTCGACGTAAGCCGGGTTGTTGATGATGGTCATGACTTTGCGCGCTCCCAGCCGTTTGGCCAGCAGCGACGACATGATGTTGGCTTCATCGTCGTTGGTCAGGGCCAGAAAAATATCGGCCTGGGCGATGTTTTCTTCGAGCATCAGATCGCGGTCCGAGGCGCTGCCCTGCAAGACCACGGTGCTGTCCAGGGAGTCCGAAAGATGGCGGCAGCGCGCCGGGCTCATCTCGATGATCTTGACCTGGTAGCGGCTTTCGATGGCTTCGGCCAACCGCTCGCCGATCTGCCCGCCCCCGGCGATCACGATGCGCTTGTTGGTCACCTCGACCCGGCGCAGCTCCGCCATGACAGCGCGGATGTCCTCGGTGGCAGCGATAAAAAACACTTCATCGTCGGCCTCGATCACGGTATCGCCGCGCGGAAGGATCGGCCGGTCGCGGCGGAAAATGGCCGCGACCCGGGTGTCGACATTGGGCATGTGCGCGCGGATCTGGCGCAGTTGCTGGCCCACCAGCGGGCCACCGTAGTAGGCCTTGACTGCCACCAGTTGCGCTTTGCCTTGGGCGAAGTCCAGCACCTGCAGGGCGCCGGGGTACTCGATCAGGCGCTTGATGTAGTTGGTGACCACCTGTTCCGGGCTGATCAGCACGTCCACCGGGATGGCGTCGTTGTCGAACAGCCCGGCGCGGGTGAGGTAGGCTGATTCTCGCACCCGGGCGATCTTGGTGGGCGTGTGGAACAGGGTGTAGGCGACTTGGCAGGCGACCATATTGGTCTCGTCGCTGTTGGTCACGGCCACCAGCATATCGGCGTCTTCGGCGCCCGCTTGCCGCAGCACCGTGGGATACGAGCCGTGGCCCTGCACGGTGCGGATGTCCAGGCGGTCGCCGAGGGCGCGTAAACGGTCGGCGTCGGTGTCGACCACGGTGATGTCGTTGGCTTCGCTGGCCAAGTGCTCGGCCAGGGTGCCGCCCACCTGCCCCGCGCCGAGGATGATGATTTTCATCCGATACTCCCATGAGCGATCTTGATCAGCTTGGCATAGTAGAAGCCATCGTGGCCGCCCTCTTGGGCCAGCAGTTGCCGGCCGTGGGGTTGCTTGACGCCGGCGCTGGTGGCCAGGTCCAGCTCGCGCGCGCCGGAGGTGCGCGCCAGAAAAGCCGCAATGACTTCGGTGTTTTCCGTTGGCAGCGTGGAGCAGGTGGCGTACAGCAGAATACCGCCGACCTCCAGGGTTGCCCAAAGGGCGTCGAGCAACTGCCCTTGTAGCGTGGCCAGGGCTGCAATGTCGTCGGGTTGGCGGGTGAGCTTGATATCCGGGTGGCGGCGGATAACCCCGGTGGCTGAGCAGGGGGCGTCCAACAAGATGCGCTGGAACGGCTGGCCATCCCACCAAGCCGCGGTATCGCGCCCGTCGGCGGCGATCAATTGGGCATCCAGGCCGAGGCGGTCAAGGTTTTCTCGCACCCGTACCAGGCGTTTGGCTTCAAGGTCCACGGCCACCACGGCGGCCAGGCCAGGCTCCGTTTCGAGCATATGGCAGGTCTTGCCGCCCGGCGCGCAACAGGCGTCCAGCACCCGCTGCCCGGGTTTCAGGTCCAGTAGCGGCGCGGCCAGTTGGGCGGCTTCATCTTGCACGCTGATCCAGCCTTCGCTGAAACCGGGCAATTCGCGCACGTCGCAGGGTTTTTCCAGGACGATACCGTCTTCGCTGTAAATGCACGGGCTGGCGACGGTGCCTTGGGCGGCGAGCAGTTGCAGGTAAGCGTCACGGCGCTGATGGCGCCGGTTGACCCGCAAGATCATCGGCGGGTGAGCATTGTTGGCGGCGCAAATGGCCTCCCAGTCCTGCGGCCAGAACGCCTTCAGCGATTTCTGCAGCCAGCGTGGGTGGGCGGTGCGCACCACGGGGTCGCGCTCGAGTTCGGCGAAAATAGCCTCGCTTTCGCGCTGGGCGCGGCGCAGTACGGCGTTCACCAGGGCTTTGGCCCAAGGCTTTTTCAGTTTGTCGACGCAACCGACGGTTTCGCCAATGGCCGCGTGGGCCGGGATACGGGTGTACAGCAGTTGGTAAAGGCCCACCAGCAGCAGAGCCTGAACGTCGTTGTCAGCGGCCTTGAACGGCTTTTGCAGCAGGTGCTCGGCCAGTGCCGCCAGGCGCGGCTGCCAGCGTGCGGTGCCAAACGCCAGGTCTTGGGTGAGGCCGCGGTCGCGCACCTGCACTTTATCCAATTGGCTGGGCAGCGAACTGTTCAGCGAGGCTTTGCCACTGAGCACGGTGGCCAGGGCGCGGGCAGCCGCCAGGCGCGGGTTCATTGGCCCAACACCGTGCCAATGGCGAAACTCTCGCGGCGGCTGTTGAACAGGTCGCTGAAATTCAACGGCTTGCCGCCAGGGAATTGCAGGCGCGTCAGGCACAACGCCTGATCGCCGCACGCCACCACCAGGCCTTCTTTGCTGGCGCCGAGGATCTGCCCTGGCGCGCCCTGGCCGTCAGCCACGCGTGCGGCCAATACCTTGACGGCCTCCCCGGCCAGGCTGCTATGGCAAATGGGCCAGGGGAAGAAAGCGCGAATCAGGCGCTCCAGTTCGACGGCCGGGCGGGTCCAGTCGATACGTGCTTCGTCTTTGTTCAGCTTGTGGGCATAGGTGGCCAGGCTGTCGTCCTGGATCTCTCCACCCAGGGTGCCGGCGGCCAGGCCTTCGATGGCGCTGACCACGGCGGCCGGGCCCATCTGCGCAAGGCGGTCATGCAAGCTGCCGCCGGTCTCGTCAGGCCCGATCGGCGTGCTGACTTTGAGCAACATAGGGCCGGTGTCCAGCCCGGCTTCCATGCGCATTACCGTGACGCCACTGGCCTCATCGCCGGCTTGCACCGCACGCTGTATCGGCGCCGCGCCGCGCCAACGGGGCAGCAGCGAGGCGTGACTATTGATGCAACCCAATGCCGGGATGTCGAGCACGGCCTGGGGCAGGATCAGGCCGTAGGCAACTACCACCATGAGGTCGGGCGCCAGCGCGGCCAGCTCGGCCTGGGCTTCGGGCGCGCGCAGGCTGGCGGGCTGCAAGACCGGGATGGCGTGCTCCAGGGCGAGCTGCTTGACCGCACTGGGGGTCAGCTTCTGGCCCCGGCCTGCCGGGCGGTCTGGCTGGGTGTAGACCGCGATCACTTCGTGGGCGGTGGCCAATAGAGCCTTCAGGTGTTCGGCGGCAAACTCGGGGGTGCCCGCGAAGACGATGCGCATGGTGGTAGGGGTCTCGCTTGAAGCTGGAAAAGAAAAAGGCTTGCAACGCAAGCCTTCGGCGGGGCGGGATCAGGCTTGCTGGCGGTGCTGCTTTTCCAGTTTCTTCTTGATCCGGTCGCGCTTGAGGTTGGACAAATAGTCGACGAACAGCTTGCCGTTGAGGTGATCGCACTCGTGTTGAATGCAGACCGCAAGCAACCCCTCGGCAATCAATTCATACGGTTTGCCATCGCGGTCCAACGCCTTGATTTTTACCTGCTGGGGGCGGTCGACGTTCTCGTAGAAGCCCGGTACCGACAGGCAGCCTTCCTGGTATTGGCCCATTTCTTGGGTGAGCGGCTCGAATTCGGGGTTGATGAATACCCGCGGTTCGCTACGGTCCTCGCTCAGATCCATGACGACAATGCGCTTGTGCACATTGACCTGGGTGGCGGCCAAGCCGATGCCCGGCGCCTCGTACATGGTTTCAAACATGTCATCGATCAATTGACGGACTTCGTCGTCGACCACGGCCACTGGCTTGGCCAGGGTTCGCAGGCGCGGGTCTGGAAATTCGAGGATGTTTAAAATAGCCATATGCGTATTTGCTGCACTGTAAGGTAAAGTCGAGGATAGCGGTCGAGCCGGTTGCAAGCGACCTGCCGGTAAAACGATCTCCCAAGGAGAGCCCGTGTCGGGCGGCGTTTCACGTGAGCGGACATGATAAAGGGATTCACGGCATGAGGAAATCACTACTCGCCTGGCTACTGCTGGCGTGTGCAGGGCTGGCCCAGGCACAGGTCGAGCTGCGCGACGGCTACCCCCAGCGGTATACCGTGGTGCAAGGCGACACACTATGGGACATTTCTGCCCGCTTCCTGCGCTCACCGTGGCAATGGCCCGAGCTCTGGCATGCCAACCCACAGATCGCCAACCCCGACCTGATCTACCCCGGCGACTCGCTGGTGCTGACCTATGTCGACGGCCAGCCGCGGCTGACGCTGGAGCGCGGGGCTTCGCGCGGCACTATCAAATTATCGCCGCGGGTACGCACCACCCCCGTGGCCGAGGCTATTCCCAGTATCCCGCTGCAAAGCATCAATGCGTTTTTGTTGAGCAACCGGATCGTCGACGATGCCGAAGACTTCACCCGCGCGCCCTACATTGTCGCGGGCAGCGCCGAACGTGTGCTCAGTGGCATTGGCGACCGTATTTACGCGCGGGGCAATTTCGACGGTGCGCCGCCGGCCTACGACATTTTTCGCCAGGGCAAGACTTACGTCGACCCCGACACCGAAGAAGTCCTGGGCATCAACGCCGACAACATTGGCGGCGGTGACGTGGTTGCCACCGAGGGCGATATCGCCACGTTGGTGCTCAGCCGTGCCAATCAAGAGGTGCGCTTGGCTGATCGGCTGTTCAGCAGTGAAGAACGCGCGGTAAATTCAACCTTTTTCCCCAGCCCGCCGGTGGCACCGGTCGAGGGCATGATCATTGATGTGCCACGGGGTGTTACGCAAATCGGCAAGTACGATGTAGTCACACTGAACCGTGGCAAGCGTGACGGCCTGGCTGAAGGCAACGTTTTAGCGATCTTTAAGGCCGGCGAGAGTGTGCGTGACCGGGTCACCGGCGATCAGGTGAAGATCCCCGACGAGCGTGCGGGCCTGCTCATGGTGTTCCGCACTTATGAAAAGCTCAGCTATGGTTTAGTACTCAATGCCAACCGCTCACTGACGGTCAAGGACAAGGTGCGTAACCCCTGATTTCCCATAGGTTGTCAGACACTTACCAACAGAGTTATCCACAGCTTGTCCTGCTGTTCCGTCGGCGCAATTGATCAAGGATGATCCTATGCCGCTGTTTACCTGCGATGCTCACTCGCCCTGCGAATTAGAGGCGCGCCTGCGTCTGCACCGGCTGCCCGAGGTGGGTCCACAACGTTTCCAACGCCTTATCCGCGCCTTCGGTAGCGCCTCCTCGGCGCTCAGTGCGCCCGCCTCGGCTTGGCAGTCACTGGGCTTGCCCAGCGCTACAGTGCAGGCCCGGCGCAGCCCCGAGGTGCGTGAAGGCGCCCGCGCCGCGTTGGCCTGGCTGGAGGGCCCGGCCCAGCATTTGCTGATGTGGGACCAACCCAACTACCCCGCCCTGCTGGCGCAGATCGCCGACCCACCGCCTCTGTTGTTCGTGCAGGGAGATCCCAGCATTTTGGAAAAACCACAGCTGGCCATCGTCGGTAGCCGTCATGCCTCACCGCCAGGGCTCGACACCGCCAAAGCCTTTTCACGCTGCTTGGCCGACGCCGGCTTTGTCATCACCAGCGGCCTGGCGCTGGGCATCGACGGTGCGGCGCACCAGGGCGCACTAGATGTCGGGGGCCTAACCGTGGGGGTGGTGGGCACTGGCCTGGAAAAATCTTATCCACAGCGGCACCGGGCACTGGCGGCCGCCATGGTCGAACGCGGTGGCGCTGTGGTTTCCGAGTTTCCTTTGGACACCGCCGCCAACCCCGGCAACTTCCCACGCCGCAATCGCATTATCAGTGGGCTGTCGCTCGGCGTGCTGGTGGTCGAGGCCAGCCCGGCCAGTGGTTCGCTGATCACCGCGCGCCTGGCAGCCGAACAAGGGCGCGAGGTGTTCGCCATTCCAGGCTCTATCCATCACCCTGCAGCCAGGGGGTGTCACCAGTTGATTCGCGATGGTGCGCAGTTGGTCGAGAGCATCGAACACATTCTCGAGAACCTGCGCGGTTGGCAGCAGGTGCCTGCTACGGCCGCCAACCTCGCCGATGCGGCTGCTGCCCACCCCCTGCTGGCACTGCTGGTGGCGGCGCCGCAAACCAGCGAGGGCCTGACCCAGGCCGTGGGGTGGGGGTTGGCCGAGGTCTTGGCCGAATTGACCGAACTTGAACTGCAGGGCGCGGTGGTGAATCAGGCCGGGCGTTGGTTTGCGCGTGTCAGCTAAGTACACTGGTGCCTCGGTCAAGGTGGAGCGATAACAATGGTGAGCAGTTGGCGTGTGCAGCAAGCCGCGCGGGAAATTCGAGCAGGTGCGGTCATCGCCTACCCCACTGAAGCGGTCTGGGGGCTGGGTTGTGACCCTTGGAACGAGGAGGCGGTCGACCGGTTACTGGCTATCAAGTCCCGTTCCGTGGAAAAAGGCCTGATCCTGGTAGCCGACACGATTCGCCAATTCGATTTCCTCTTCGAGGACTTCCCCGATGAGTGGCTGAACCGTATGGCCAGTACTTGGCCCGGGCCCAATACCTGGTTGGTCCCGCATCAGGACTTGCTCCCGCAATGGATCACCGGCATCCATACCAGCGTAGCCGTGCGGGTCAGCGACCATCCGCAAATCCGCGAGTTGTGTGCCTTGGTCGGGCCTTTGGTGTCCACCTCGGCCAACCCCCAGGGGCGGCCGGCGGCGCGCACGCGGTTGCGGGTTGAGCAGTACTTTCGCGGCGAGCTCGACCTGGTGCTGGGCGGCGCCTTGGGTGGGCGCAAAAGCCCGAGTGTGATTCGGGACCTGGTGACGGGCGAGGTGATTCGCCCGTCACTCTAGGTATTACGGGATCAGCACAGTCGAACCCATGGTACGGCGCGCGGACAGTTCGGTCTGGGCCTTGGCCGCCTCGGCGAGCGGATAGCGCTGGCTGACCTCTACGTTTAATTGGCCGCTGCTGATCATCTCGAACAGCTCGCTGGCCATCCCCGGCAGGTTGGTCGGCGTGGCGTAGCTGCCCAGGGTTGGCCGGGTGACGTAGAGCGAGCCTTTCTGCGCCAGAATGCCCAGGTTGACCCCAGTGACTGCACCGGAAGCGTTGCCGAAACTGACCAGCAGGCCCCGCGGCGCCAGGCAGTCCAGTGAAGCCTGCCAGGTGTCATGGCCCACGCCGTCATAGACCACCGGGCATTTTTTCCCGTCGGTCAGTTCCAGCACCCGCTGGGCCACGTCTTCGTGGGTGTAGTCGATGGTCTCCCAAGCACCCATGGCCTTGGCCCGTGCGGCTTTTTCCGGCGAGCTGACCGTGCCGATCAATTTGACCCCCAAGGCCTTGGCCCACTGGCAGGCCAGCAAGCCGATGCCACCGGCGGCGGCGTGAAACAACACGATTTCCCCGGCCTTCACAGGGTATGTCTGGCGCAACAGGTATTGCACGGTCAGGCCCTTGAGCATCACGGCGGCCGCCTGCTCGAAGCTAATCGCCTCGGGCAGGGCCACCAAGGCGCTCGCTGGCAAGCTATGCAGTTCGCTGTAGGCGCCCAGCGGGCCGCCCGCATAGGCCACCCGATCGCCCACACTGAAACCCGTTACTTCACTACCCAGCGCATCGACCACCCCAGCGCCTTCTGTCCCCAGGCCCGACGGCAGTGCAGGCGCGGGGTACAGACCGGTGCGATAGTAGGTGTCGATGAAGTTCAGACCGATCGCCTGGTTGCGCACGCGCACTTCCAATGGGCCTGGCTCGGCGGGCGTGTAATCGATGTACTCGAGCACTTCGGGGCCGCCGTGCGCGCTGAATTGAATACGTTTTGCCATCTCAGTTCTCCCTGGGTCGTGTGGCGGAAAACCTCTATCGGACGCTTTTGCTTACTCGGCGTCAACTGCGACGCCCGCGCAGCGGGTGTTATGCTACGCGCCGAATTTGCGTTCGCCCGCTGCCAGGCGGCGTTCGGCCAATGTCTGACCGTTCAAGGTGACCCCATGAGTACCCGTACCGAAGCCGTCAAAGCCTACCTGCTAGACCTGCAAGAGCGGATTTGCCAAGCCCTGCAAAACGAAGACGGTGGCGCCCGTTTTGTCGAGGACGCCTGGGCCCGGCCCGCGGGGGGTGGCGGCCGGACCCGCGTGATCGAAAATGGGCAGATCATCGAAAAAGGCGGAGTCAACTTTTCCCACGTGTTTGGCGCGGGCTTGCCGCCGTCCGCCAGCGCCCATCGGCCCGAACTGGCCGGGCGCGGTTTCGAGGCGCTGGGGGTGTCGTTGGTGATTCACCCGCACAACCCCCATGTCCCCACTTCCCATGCCAACGTGCGCTTTTTTATCGCTGAAAAAGAAGGCGAAGAAGCGGTCTGGTGGTTCGGTGGCGGTTTCGATCTCACCCCCTACTACGCCCATGAAGAAGACTGCGTGCACTGGCATCGAGTCGCCGAGCAGGCTTGCGCGCCCTTCGGGCCGGACGTCTACCCACGCTACAAAGCCTGGTGCGATCGCTACTTCCACCTCAAGCACCGTAACGAGCCGCGCGGTGTCGGCGGCCTGTTTTTCGATGACCTGAACGAATGGGACTTCGACACCAGCTTCGCTTTCATGCGGGCCATTGGCGACGCCTTTATCGAGGCCTACCTGCCCATCGTGCAGCGTCGCAAGGCCATGGCCTGGACTCCGCAACAGCGCGAGTTTCAGGAGTTTCGCCGAGGCCGCTACGTGGAATTCAACCTGGTGTACGACCGAGGCACCCTGTTCGGGCTGCAATCGGGTGGCCGTACCGAGTCGATATTGATGTCGCTGCCGCCCCAGGTGCGTTGGGGCTACGACTGGAAAGCCGCGCCTGGCAGCGAGGAAGCGCGTTTGACCGACTACTACCTGCAAGACCGCGACTGGCTGGGGTTACTGCCTGCGGTCGATAAGGAAACCCCTTGAATGGACCACTACGTCGTATTCGGTAACCCGATCGCCCACAGTAAGTCACCGTTGATTCACACCCTGTTCGCCGAACAGACTGGCCAGCAGATGCTGTACGCCACGCAATTGGCCCCCTTGGGCGATTTTGCCCAATGTGCGCAGGCCTTCTTCCAGCGAGGCCTGGGCGCCAATGTGACAGTGCCGTTCAAGGAGGATGCTTTTCGCCTGTGCAATGAGTTGACGCCGCGTGCGCAGCGCGCCGGGGCGGTGAATATGCTCAGTGCCCTGCCCGGGGGGCGCTTGCACGGGGACAATACCGACGGCGTGGGCCTGGTACGCGACTTGACGGTCAATGCTGGGGTCGCATTGAAGGGTAAGCGAATTCTCTTGTTAGGCGCCGGTGGTGCGGTGCGCGGTGTTCTGGAGCCGCTGTTGGCCGAAGGCCCGGCTTCTTTGGTGATCGCCAACCGTACCGTTGAAAAAGCCGAAAGCCTGGCCAGGCTGTTCGCTGACCTGGGCCCCGTGGCAGCCAGCGGCTTTGATTGGCTGGAAGAGTCGGTAGACATCATTATCAATGCCACCTCAGCGAGCCTGGCCGGTGACGTGCCGCCCATTGCCAGCAGCTTGATAGCGCCCGGGGTTACCGTCTGCTACGACATGATGTACGGCAGAGAGCCTACCCCCTTCTGCCGATGGGCCGAAGCCCACGGCGCGGCGCTGTGCCTGGATGGCTTTGGCATGCTGGTGGAGCAAGCGGCCGTGGCTTTCACCCACTGGCGTGGGGTGCAGCCAGACACCGCGCCCGTGCTGGCGGCGTTACGCGCACAGCTGGTGCTGGGTTAGTTTTCGAACTGAATCGGGCACTGCTCACGCCCCTCCAGCTTCAGCAGCTCATCCACCACCGCCGGGCGTGCCCGCCTGAGCACCAGGTGGCGGCCCTGCGCGTTCAAGTGGCGGGCCACCTGGTGAAGCATCGCGACGCCGGAATAGTCGATGAAATTGATGTGCAAAGCGTCCACGATCACCCGGCGCCCCGACGTAGCTTGCAGGCGTGACTGCAGGTAATGGCTGGCGCCGAAAAAGATCGACCCCCCCACGTGCAATACGCTGTCTTCCCCTTCTTGCGACTGTTGCACCCGCGGCTGGGACGTGCGCTTGAGGTAGAAGAACAGCGACGCGAGTACCCCCGCATAGATGGCCGTTTGCAGCTCCAGCAATAAGGTCGCCAATAGCGTAAGCAGCATCACCACGAACTCTGCACGGCTGACCCTCAGTAGTGCACGGATACCTTTGTAGTCCACCAGGCCCCAGCAGATCAGCAGGATGCTGCCAGCCATGGCTGGAATGGGTATATGGGCGATCAGGCGGGCCCCGGCCAGGGCAAAGACGGCCACCCACAGCGCGGAAAATACCCCGGCCAACGGTGAGCGCGCGCCGGCCTCGTAGTTAAGCGCCGAGCGGGTGAACGAACCCGCCGATAGCGAGCCGGCCCAGAAGCTGCCAAACATGTTCGATAAACCCTGGGCCCGCACCTCCTGGTTGGCGTCGAGCAATTGTTGCGAGCGCGTCGCCAGGGAGCGTGCGATCGACAAACTGGTGACGAGCCCTAGCATGCCCACCGCCACGGCGCTGGGCAGCAAGCGCAGGGCGGTATCCAGGTCCAATGGCAGCGGGCTGAACGGCGGCAGGCGCCCGCTGAATTCGGCCACCCGCTGCACGTGGTCAAACCCGCTAGGCCAGAGCCAGGCCAGCAGGCTCGCGCTGACCAGGCTGATCAGCAGCGTCGGCCAGCGCGGTATCAAGCGTTTGAGAACCAAGCCCAAGACCAGTGTGCCCAGCCCCAGCAGCAATGATGGCTGGTCAACGGCCTGCAGGTGTTGCCCGATGAGCATCAGCGTGGCCAGGGCGGTGCTTTGGCTGTCCAACTGCAGCCCTAGCAGGCTTGGGAGCTGGCCGATAGCAATGACTACGGCAGCACCCAGGGTGAAGCCCAGCACCACCGAATGGGAGACGAAGTTCACCAACGCGCCAAAGCGCAGCAGGCCGAGCACGAGTTGAAACAGACCGGCGAGGAACGTCAGCACCAGGACCAAGGTGACGTAGTCTTGGCTGCCTGGTACGGCCAACGGGCTAATGCTGGTGTAAAGCACGATGGAGATGGCAGCAGTAGGCCCACTGATCAAATGCCAGGATGACCCCCATAAACAGGCAATCAGTACCGGAACGATGGCAGCGTACAGACCATATTCAGGCGGCAGCCCGGCAATCAGGGCGTAGGCGATCGATTGCGGCAGCGCCAGGATCGCGCCGCTCAAACCGACCATCAGGTCGCGCCCGACGCGCTGGCGGTTTTGCCGGGGTAGCCAGGCGAGAAAAGGCAGCAGGTTCTGGCGGTTGGGCCAAGGCATAGGGCTATCGCTTCTTTACGGCATGGCGTCGGGGCACCCTGGGTGCCCCGACCTTTTTACAGGCTCGCTTTGACGGCTGGCAGGGCCTCTTTGCCGTCGAGGGTCTTGACCCCTGCCAGCCATTTTTCCAGCACGGCCGGGTTCGCTTTGATCCAGGCCTTGGCCGCGTTGGCGTTGGTCATTTTTTTATTGGCCACGTCGGCCATGATGCTGTTCTCCATGTCCTGGGTGAACGTCAGGTTGGTCAGCAACTGGCCAACGTTGGGGCACGCTTGGGCATAGCCTTTGCGCGTCACTGTGTAGACGCTGCCGGTGTCACCGAAGTAGGCTTCGCCGCCTTTGAGGTAATGCATTTTAAGCTGGACGTTCATTGGGTGTGGGGTCCAGCCCAAAAACGTAACGAAGCGCTTATTCTTCACGGCGCGTGATACTTCAGCCAGCATGGCCTGTTCGCTGGACTCCACTAGTTTCCATTGGCCCAGGTCGAATTCGTTCTTCGTGATGATCTTTTGCAGCGACAGGTTAGCCGGGGCGCCGGACCCGATACCATAGATCTTCTTCCCGAACTTGTCGGCGTACTTGTTCAAATCGGCGAAGTTGTGCACGCCGGCGTCCCAAACGTAGTCTGGGACGGCCAGGGTGAACTCGGTGCCTTCCAGGTTCTTGGCCAACTGAGTGACGTCGCCGGTGGCGATGAACTTGTCATGGAAACCCTGCTGGGCCGGCATCCAGTTGCCGAGAAAGACATCGACCTTGCCGTCTTTGAGGCCACCATAGGTGATCGGTACGGCCAGGGTATCGACCTTGGCCGTATAGCCCATGCCGCTGAGCAGTACGCCGGTGATCGCATTCGTGGCGGCGATGTCACTCCAACCGGGGTCTGCCATCTTCACGGTGCTGCAGTCTTGTTCGGCCATTACGCGCGTGCCAGTGAGGGTCAGTGCTGCAGCAATCAGAACGGTGGATATCTTTTTCATGGCTTCCCCGGGCTTTCGTTCAGTTATTGGCAGGGTTGTGGATAACGGGCTTTGCGCTCCAGATCGTCGAGATCGATATGGTTGCGCATGTATTGCTGGCTGGCGTCGACCAGTGGCTGGTGGTCCCAGCTCTTGAGTTTGCCCACCGTCAGGGCTTGTGTCACCAAACGCCTGCGGCGCTGGCTGGCGAGTACTTGGGCATGGATGGCCGGTATGTCCCATTTCTGTCGGGCCTCCTGCAGGAATGCCCGCAACACTGAAGGTTCGCTTTGGCTCAGGTCCTGGCGCTCCTGCGGGTCGGCGTCAACATTGAACAGCAGGCACGGGTCGCTTTCGCTGTAGATGAATTTCCACGGGCCGCGCCGGATCATCATGAGTGGGCTGACCGTGCCCTCGGCCATATATTCGCCGAATACTTCGTCATGGCCGCCCTGCCCGTTCAGATGCCCGAGCAGCGAACGGCCGTCCAGGGGTAACTCAGGTAGTAGCTGCCCGCCAGCCAACTCAACCAGGGTCGGCAGTAGGTCCGCCGTCGACACAGACTCACTCACCCGGCCGGCAGCAAATTGCCCTGGGGCGTACACCAGCAGCGGTACCCGCGCCGACATCTCGAACCAGTTCATTTTGTACCAGAGCCCACGCTCCCCCAGCATGTCGCCATGGTCGCCAGAGAAGACGATCAGGGTGTCATCGGCCAGGCCCGTGTCTTCTAGGGTTTGCAGCAGTTTGCCAATGTTGTCGTCGATGTAACTGCAAGCACCGAAATAGGCGCGCCGGGCATCGCGAATCTTATCCACAGGCAGCGGCTTGTCCCACAGGTCGTAGACCTTGAGCAGGCGCTGGGAGTGCGGGTCCAGCGCGGCTTGGGCAGGAACATCTTGGGGCAGGGGTATTTCTTCGTCGCTGTACAGGTCCCAGAACCGCTTGGGGATGGTGTAGGGATCGTGCGGGTGGGTCATCGATACCGTCAGGCAAAACGGTTGCGCGCCGGCTTCGCGAATATGGTCGAACAGGTATTGCTGAGCCTTGAATACCACTTCTTCGTCGAAATCCAGCTGGTTGGTGCGCACGCATGGGCCCGCTTGCAGCACGGAAGACATGTTGTGGTACCAACTGGGGCGCACGTCGGGCTCGTCCCAGTTCACCGCCCACCCGTAGTCCGCTGGGTAGATATCACTGGTGAGGCGTTCTTCGTAGCCGTGCAGTTGGTCGGGGCCGCAAAAATGCATTTTTCCCGACAATGCTGTGCGGTAGCCCAAGCGCCGCAGGTAGTGGGCGTAAGTCGGTACATCGGCAGGAAAGTCGGCCGCATTGTCATAAGCGCCGATCTTGCTGGGTAATTGGCCGCTGACCAAGGTGAAGCGCGACGGGGCGCACAGCGGGCTGTTGCAGTAAGCCGAATCGAACACCACGCTTTGGCTGGCGAGCCGGCTCAGGTGAGGTAGTTTGATTGGGGACGGGCCGTAAATGGGCAACAAGGGGGCGGCCATCTGATCGGCCATGATGAAAAGAATGTTCTTGCGCTTCATGGGATGTTTAGCGCTCCATAGTGAATATTTATGGGAAGGTGATGCCTTTCAGAATGCGGCCCATAGGCTTGGGCGTAAAGGCCATGGAGCGCAATGTGTAGGATAAGCACTGCTTATGTATAACAGTTTGGGTGACCTCTCCCTTGATCTCTTGCGCACGTTCGAAGCGGCAGCGCGCTTGCGCAGCTTTACTGCAGCGGCCCTGGAAATGGGCACCACGCAGCCGGCGGTGAGCCAACAGGTCAAACGCCTTGAAGAGCAACTTGGCGCTCGCCTGTTCGAGCGTATCTACCGCGGTATTGAATTGACTGACGCCGGTTTCGCCTTGTTCGAAGCGGTCCAAGAGGGCTTACAAAGTATCGATGAGGGCCTGTCGAAAATTGCTGAGCACACCCAACACGAAGTGCTCCAGGTCTCGACCGATTTCGCCTTTGCCGCCTATTGGCTGATGCCGCGTCTGCATCGTTTTCATGAGGCTTATCCGCAATTGGATGTGAGCCTGGTCACCAGTGAGCGCAGCCACGCCCTGTTACGCCCCGACGCTGATGTGGCGGTGTTGTTCGGCGATGGTCGGTTCAAGCAGGGTGAAAGCCACTGGTTATTTGGCGAGCAGGTGTTTGCAGTGTGCAGCCCCCGATTGGTCGAGGGGCAGGCCCTGCCGCTGGCCGCGCAGGCTTTGCTGGAGCTGCCACTTCTGCACCTACGGGGCGAGGCCAGCCATCACTGGTTCAATTGGGCTGAGTTGTTCCGCGCGCTACAGCTACCGGGCGCACCGGCACCGGGCCAGTTACGCTTTGATAACTACACCTTGCTGATCCAGGCGGCCATCGCGGGCCAGGGCGTCGCGATCGGTTGGCGGCATCTGGTCGATGCGTTACTGGAGCAAGGTTTGTTGTGTCGGCCGATGGCCGAAGTGGCTGAGTCGCCGATGGGTTATTACGTGGTGGTGCCAACCCGCAAGCGTCATGGAGACAGAGTGCAGTGCTTTTTGGATTGGGTGATGGCAGAGCAGAACGCCTCACCGGTTTGATATCCTCTGCTCACCCGCCCAGCAGGAGCCGCCATTGTGCAACGCATCAAGGCCTATCACGCCCATGTCTATTACGCCGCTGACACCTTGGAGCAGGCACGCCTGTTGTGTGAGGAAGCGGTCAAACTGTTCGACGTGCAGATGGGCCGCATGCACCAACGCCCAGTCGGCCCCCACCCGGACTGGAGCTGCCAGCTGAGTTTCGGTCCGCAAATGGTCGCGGTGATGCTGCCTTGGCTCGTGATCAACCGCAAAGGCTTGGTGGTTTTTATGCACCCGGTGACGGGCGATGACCTGGTCGATCACCGGGATTACGCGATCTGGATGGGGCACAGCCGGCCGCTGAATTTGGCTGGATTTGGGGGGTAGGTGGCCCTGTTACACCGGCCGCTTTGCGGCCTCTCGCGGGCAAGCCCGCTCCTACGCGTAGGAGGGGGCCTTGGCCGCGGAGCTTTGATCTTTAATTCAACACCCCACTAAGAATCTCATACACCAACCCTGTGCCCAGGGCAATCAGCACCACATCAGTGCCCACTCGGCGCCATTCATAACCGGGGTAATGTGGCAGGTGGCCCAAGGCGCGCGCATCCAGGCGCTTGCCATAGCCCGGCGGCAATGGGTGGCCCTTGGCGATATGCACATCAGGTGGGGGTGGGTTGCCTCGGCCGAAGTCGGCGCGGTGTTCATGGATGGTATTGCGCACCGGGCCGAAATCCTGGGGCGGGCCGCCACGTTGTGCGTGGTTGTTACCCGCCGGGCGCTTTTGCGGGCCGCGTTCGCCCTGCGGGCCCTGTTGGCGCTGTTCGCCGGGGCCTTGGCGTTGTTCGTCCGGACCTCCGGGGCCGCCAGGTGCTGCTTGGAGCAGTGGAGACAACGCTACCAGCACAATGCCCAAGCCTGAAATCAGGGGGGTTGGCAACTTCATGGGTGGGTCCTCGGCAAGCGGAACAACAAAAAGGGGAGCGCAGACAGGCCTGCGATCCCCTTGGTCTTGCCGATTAGTCTGCGTGAAAGCCGCCTAATTCCTTTGTATCAGGAACTTTACCCTTAGCTGACGCGGGCGTTACGTACACCCTTGGCCAAGTCGCCGCACAGTGCCAGTACGTCTTCCACCGCTTGGCCCGGATGGGCGGCGTTGGCGATTTTGTCCACCAAGGCCGAGCCCACCACCACGCCGTCCGCCAAACGTGCAACAGCGGCGGCCTGTTCTGGAGTGCGAATGCCGAAGCCCACGCTGATCGGCAAATCGGTGTGGCGGCGCAGGCGCTCGATGGCGCTGCTGACCTGCTCAGTGGTGGCGGAACCGGCCCCCGTGACGCCAGCGACGGATACGTAGTAAACGAAGCCTGAGCTACGCTCCAACACCTTGGGCAAGCGAGCATCGTCAGTGGTCGGTGTGGTCAACCGGATAAAATCGATGCCCGCAGCCTGGGCCGGGGTGGCCAGTTCCGCGTCATGCTCGGGGGGCAGGTCGACAATGATCAGGCCATCTACCCCGATTTCCTTCGCTTTGGCGACAAACGCGGCCACACCATAATTGTGGATCGGGTTGTAATAGCCCATCAATACGATCGGCGTGGTGTCGTTTTCCAGGCGAAACTCGCGGACCATCTCCAGGGTTTTCTTGAGGTTCTGCCCGGCTTCCAGCGCGCGCAGGCTGGCCAGCTGAATGGCCACGCCGTCCGCCATTGGGTCGGTGAACGGCATGCCCAGCTCGATCACGTCGGCGCCTGCCGCTGGCAAGCCCTTGAGGATTGCCAGGGATGTGTCATAACCCGGATCGCCCGCGGTGACGAAGGTCACCAGCGCCGCACGGCCTTCGGCTTTCAGGTCGGCAAAACGTTGTTCGAGGCGGCTCATGCGAGTATCTCCTGAGTATTAACAGCGCCCATGTGGTTCATCACGGTCTGCATGTCTTTATCGCCGCGGCCCGACAGGCACACCACCATCAGATGATCCTTGGGCAGCGATGGCGCGCGGCGCATGGCTTCAGCCAGGGCGTGGGCGGTTTCCAGGGCCGGAATGATGCCTTCCAGGCGGCAGGTGCTGTGGAACGCGGCCAAAGCTTCGTCGTCGGTAATACTGACGTAGTTGACCCGCTTGATATCGTGCAACCAGGCGTGCTCAGGCCCGATACCGGGGTAATCGAGGCCGGCGGAAATGGAGTGGGCGTCGTTGATTTGGCCATCGCCGTTCTGCAACAGAAAGGTACGGTTGCCATGCAACACACCCGGCACACCGCCGTTCAGGCTGGCCGCGTGTTTATCGGTGTCGACCCCGTGGCCCGCGGCTTCGACGCCGATGATTTCGACACTGGTGTCGTCCAGGAAGGGGTGGAACAAGCCCATGGCGTTCGAGCCACCGCCCACGCACGCCACCAGGCTGTCAGGCAGGCGCCCTTCTTTCTCCTGCAACTGCTGGCGGGTTTCCTTGCCGATGATGGCCTGGAAGTCACGCACCATGGCAGGGTACGGGTGTGGCCCGGCAACGGTACCAATCAGGTAGAAGGTGTCTTCAACGTTGGTCACCCAATCGCGCAGGGCTTCGTTCATGGCGTCTTTGAGGGTGCCCGTGCCGGAGGTGACCGGTACGATTTGCGCGCCGAGCAGCCTCATGCGAAACACGTTGGCTTGCTGGCGCTCGATGTCGGTGGCGCCCATGTAGATCACGCAGGGCAGGCCAAAACGCGCCGCGACCGTGGCCGTGGCCACGCCGTGCATGCCAGCACCGGTTTCGGCGATCAGGCGCTTTTTGCCCATGCGCTTGGCCAGCAGCACCTGGCCGATGCAGTTATTGATTTTGTGCGCGCCAGTGTGGTTCAGCTCTTCGCGCTTGAAATAAATCTTAGCGCCACCGCAGTGCTCAGTCAGGCGCTCGGCAAAGTACAGCGGGTTGGGCCGGCCGACGTAGTCGCGCTGAAAGTAGGCCATTTCCTCGATAAACGTAGGGTCCTGCTTGGCGGCTTCGTATTCGCGAGCTAGGTCGAGTACCAGTGGCATCAAGGTTTCGGCCACGTAGCGGCCGCCAAATGCGCCGAACAAGCCGTTGGCGTCGGGGCCGCTGCGAAGGGTGGTCTGGGTCATGAAGTGCTCCAGGCATTGCGAGAAAAGGGATGCACGAATAAGTGCGATGGGCCTACTTTAACCATCACGGCGCCCGCTGAAAACCGATAAGATTGCAATAACCTGTCAGGAAAACTCACAGATACCATGAGCCGCGATCTGCCACCCCTAAATGCCCTACGGGCCTTCGAGGCCGCCGCCCGCCTTAATAGCATCAGCCAGGCCGCCGTCCAGTTGAATGTGACCCATGGTGCGGTGAGCCGCCAACTCAAAGTGCTCGAAGAGCATCTTGGGGTAGCCCTTTTCAGCAAAGATGGCCGTGGCGTGAAACTCACAGATGCAGGAATGCGCTTAAGGGACGCCAGTTCTGACGCCTTCGAGCGCCTGCGCGAGGCCTGCGCGGTGATCACCCAAAGCACGGCCAGCGCGCCCTTCGTACTGGGGTGCTCGGGCAGCCTGTTGGCTCGCTGGTTTATCCCCCGCCTGGGGCGCTTGAACGCCGACCTACCCGACCTGCGCCTGCATTTGTCGGCCGGCGAAGGTGACCTCGACCCGCGCCGCCCCGGCCTGGACGCTCTGCTGGTGTTCGCTGAGCCACCATGGCCAGCGGATATGCAGGTGTTCGAGTTGGCGAACGAGCGCATTGGCCCAGTGCTCAGTCCCCATTTTGCGCCTGGCGCGGCGCTGTTGGGGGCACCGGTGGCGGCCCTGCTGAACTTGCCTCTGTTGCAAACCGCATCGAGGCCGCAAGCATGGCCGGCTTGGGCACAAGGGCAAGGCCTGGAGGCATCGGGGCTGAATTTTGGGCAGACCTTCGAACACCTGTATTACCTGCTGGAGGCGGCGGTCGCGGGTTTGGGCATTGCCATTGCGCCTGAGCCACTGGTGGCCGATGACATCAAGGCGGGTCGGCTGGTAGCGCCGTGGGGCTTTAGTGAAACACCGGCGCGCTTGGCGCTGTGGGTGCCCCGGCGCGCCGTGGATGGGCGCGCTGGGCAGCTGGCGCAGTGGTTAGGCGCCGAGCTGAAGCGACAGATCGATTAGTCGCGCTTGCTGCACATCAGGTAGGCCGCGAGCAGGCCCAAGGCACCGACGACAACACCCGCAGTGGCCAGCGGGTGCTCCTGCGCGTATTCGCGGGTTGCAACGCTGGTTTCACGGGTCTTGACCTTCACTTCTTCGTAAACGTCACCGAGCAGGCTGCGGGAGTGCTTTAGCGCGTTTTCGGCATTGGCCCGCAGTGCTTTGAGGGTCTTGCGCGACTCGTCGCTGGCGTCGTCTTTCAGGCTTTCCAGGGAGCGAAGCAGGCTTTCGATTTCTGCTTCCATGCTCTGCAACGAGGCTTTGCGTAAAGAATTACTGGCCATAGGTGTCTTCTCCTGCTGTGTAGATGAAGTGTGTAAGTTTCCGACTGCACAGGTTGCTGAAAGTGCAGTGTTTCTGAACTTTTCCCCTGTAATAGCCCACAGACGTATTAGCAACCGGGCTGCCGGACTGTCCATTTTCCCCAAGGAGATAGCACGATGTCTGATCACCACACCTACAAAAAAGTCGAACTGGTCGGCTCTTCTACCACCACCATCGAAGACGCCATTAATAATGCCCTGGCAGAAGCCAGTAAAAGCCTGAAGAACCTAGAGTGGTTCGAAGTGACTGAAACCCGCGGTCACATCGAAGGCGGCAAAGCGGCGCACTTTCAGGTCACCTTGAAGGTGGGTTTCCGCATCGAAAACAGCTGATACAGCGTCCGCAGACGCCGGTCTGGCCTAATGCCAGATAATCCGCTAAAAGAGAGTGCAGACGCTGCCCCACCAGGCCGCGTCTGTTTTTTATCCAGCTTTAACCCCACCAAGGAATATGACCGATGAAAAAAGTTTTGTTGGCGGCAGGTTTGATGTTTGTAGCAGGGACCGCGATGGCGGCTGGCAAGCCGTGCGAAGAGCTAAAAAGCGAAATCGACGCGAAGATTCAGGCCAAAGGCGCATCCGGCTATACGCTGGAAATCGTCGAAAAAGGCAGTGCCGCAGATGCTCAGATCGTGGGCTCGTGCGAAGGCGGCACCAAGGAGATCGTTTACAAGCGCGGCTGATCCGCTTTTAAACGCTAAAGCCGGGGCCGCAACGCACCGGCTTTTTTTGCGCCTATCGTTAGCCCCGTACTGTCTGTGCCAACAGTTCGTAGGAGCGCAGGCGGTCTGCGTGCTCGTACAGATCGCAGGTGAATATCAGCTCATCGGCTTGGGTTTGCTCGAGCAACACCTCAAGTTTACCGCGAACCTTACCGGGGCTGCCCACCATCGCCAGGCCGAGGAAGCTGGCCACGGCCTCTTTTTCATGGGGTAGCCATAGCCCATCCATCGTCTCTACCGGCGGTTGCTGCATTAGCGTTTCGCCACGCATCAGGTTGAGAATGCGGCGGTACACAGAGGTTGCCAGGTAATTGGCACGCTCATCCGTATCGGCCATGACCAGCGGCACCCCTAGCATCACGTAGGGCTTGTCGAGGACTGCGCTGGGCTTGAAGTGGTTGCGGTAAACCCTGATAGCTTCATGCATATAACGCGGGGCGAAGTGCGACGCGAACGCATAGGGCAAGCCCCTTTCACCGGCCAACTGCGCGCTGAACAAACTGGAGCCAAGCAGCCAGACGGGCACTTGAGTGCCGCTGCCCGGTACGGCGATGACTTTTTGCTGCGGCGTGCGCGGGCCCAAGTAATTCATGAGTTCGCGGACGTCGTCGGGGAAGTCGTCAGCACTGCCGGAACGTTCCCGGCGCAAGGCTCTGGCGGTCATCTGGTCCGAGCCTGGAGCGCGGCCCAGGCCTAAATCGATACGCCCTGGGTACAAGCTTTCGAGCGTGCCGAACTGCTCGGCGATCACCAACGGCGCGTGGTTGGGCAGCATGATGCCACCGGAGCCCACGCGAATACTCGAAGTACCGCCGGCCAGGTAGCCGAGCAGTACCGAGGTCGCCGAGCTGGCGATGCCGTCCATGTTGTGGTGTTCTGCTACCCAGAAGCGGTTGTAGCCCAGGCGCTCGCCGTGGCGGGCCAAGTCCAGAGAGTTTTTCAAGGACTGGGCCGGGCCCTGGTCCTCCCGTACGGGGACCAGGTCGAGCATGGATATCTTAAGATCGGCTAATTGCGTCATCACGTCCTCTGCAAGCGTTCGGCGACTGAATGAATCGTACGCCTATGTACTACTGAGTGAGGGCGTATCCGATAAATTCAATAGGTTGCTATGTAATTCGTCTGAACTTGCTAGCGCCCCCGGCCTCTCAACTCACGTGACGGCGCGACGCTTTCGCGCCATGTTATTAGGAGGCAGCACCATGAAGATAACCAAAAAGGCTTCAGCGGTATGGCAAGGTGGCTTGAAAGACGGTAAAGGCGAAATCTCTACCCAGAGCGGCGCTTTGAAAAATAACCCATACGGTTTTAATACGCGCTTCGAAGGGCAGCCGGGCACTAACCCGGAAGAGCTGATCGGCGCGGCACACGCGGGTTGTTTCTCCATGGCGTTTTCGATGATCCTGGGCGGAGCCAACTTGGTGCCTGAGAAAATCGAGACCAGCGCTGAAGTGACCCTGGAAAAAGTGGGTGAGGGTTTCGAGATCACTGCGATTCACTTGGTCATGAGTGCTAAAATCCCCGGCGCGACCCAGGAGCAGTTCACTGAACTCTCCGAACAAGCCAAGGCTGGTTGCCCTGTGTCTAAAGTGCTGAACGCTAAGATCACCCTGGCGGCGACGCTGGAAAGCTGAGTCGGCTAGCTCTGTCTGCGCACCGTATAGGAGAAAGGATCATGAAACGATTCGCTCTGGCAGTTATCTGCGGTGCGCTGGCGAGTTCAGCACTCGCCGCACCGAAACCCTGCGATGAATTGAAGGCTGAAATCGAAACCAAGATTCAGGCTCAAGGCGTCGCCAATTACACCCTGGAAGTGGTGCCCAACGACGAAGCCCATGACGCCAATATGGTGGTGGGGTCGTGTGAGAATGGCACTAAGAAGATCATCTATCAGAAAAATGATGGCTGATTAAATACAGCGTATATCCCGGTCTTCAGCCACGATTTGCCGTTGCGCGTCGAATAACCTCGCGCTGGCCTGGGTTGAGATGGCCCGCCCTTCCAAGCGATAACGTTCTCCAGCTTTGAAACCGTCGTAGCGCAAGGTGATGTAACACGTGCGCTCGATAGGCTCACGGGTCAGCAGGCCCGCTACCATCTCATAATCGAACCGCACAATCAGCTCATGGCTGCCCGGCGTCAGCTGGAAATAACGGCCGTCCGTGGTTTTCTGGCCATCGAGCCGCTCGGCCATCACCAGCCGCCCGCTATGGGTAAACATGTCGACCCAAGCGGTTTGCGCAGTGTGCTCGGGCAATGGCGTGTTCGCGCAGCTGGCCAGGGCTGCGCCGCTCAAAATAATCGCAAGGCGGCCCATGGCACGCTCCCGTCGTAGGTGATCTACAGCATAGCGCTACTGGCCAGCTCAGGCACTTTGGCAGCCCGCCGGTTGTGCATGGCCCACCACCTTGCGGTTGGCGTCATACAAACGCGCCCACGGCCGGAAACCGGTACTGCCCGCCTGCAACCGGTAGCGCTGGCCGGCATCGAATTGGTCGAATTTGACGTTGAGCTGGCAACTGCGCCATAGCGGTTGGGCGACCGGGCCGATATTGGTGGGCTCGACCGGAAACTGCAGGCGCACAGTGAGCTCGTGGCGGCCCGGTGGCACTTCGAAATAACGGGCGTCGCTGGAGTCGCGGTCGTCCACTTGCTCGGCGTGCAGCGTATTATTCTGGCCGGACGCCAGGTCGATCCAGGCCTGGTTGGGGTCTGGGTCGGGCAGGCCGGCACAGCCGGCAAGGGTCAGCAAGCTGCCAACCAACAGAGGGGTACGCATGGCGATGCTCCGTATTCGAGTAGCTGTCTATCGCCCCATATGGGAGGATTCCGCCCTCGGGCAGTGCAGCCACAGAGATTTAAAAACCCATGATTCGATTGCTCATCAAGACCGGCTCGGGCCATGGGGCACTCGACCGCCTTTTCCGCTACTTGGTTCCCGCCTGCCTGGTTTTAGGGCTCAGCGGCTGTTCTAGCCTGGCCTACTACGGGCAACTCGCGCAAGGCCAAATGCGCCTGCTCAGCGCCCGTGAACCCATCACGCAGATCACCGCTGACCCGCAGCGCGACGCCCAGTTACGTGCTCAGTTATCGAAGGCCGAGCAGGCCCGGCGTTTTGCCAGTAAGCAGTTGCACCTGCCGGACAACCAAAGTTATCGCCTCTATGCCGACATCGGCCGTCCGTTCGTGGTGTGGAACGTGTTTGCCACTGGCGAATTCTCTCTGGCCCCACAACTGCATTGCTTCCCCATCGCCGGCTGCGTGGCGTACCGAGGTTACTACAGCCAGGCGGGCGCCCGGGGCGAGGCGGCGCTTGAGCGCTTGGCCGGTAACGATGTGTACATTGGAGGTGTCGAGGCCTATTCGACGCTGGGCTGGTTCAGCGACCCGATCACCAGCGCCATGCTGAAATGGGGCGATGAGCGCCTGGCGACGTTGATCTTTCATGAGCTGGCCCATCAACGTTTCTATGTGCAGGACGACAGCGAATTCAACGAATCCTTTGCCACCTTCGTCGAGCAGCAAGGCAGCCGCCAATGGCGCGCCGCGCGTGGTTTAGCGCCGTTGCAGGACCAGCACCTGCGCCAGCGTGACCAGTTCACCCAACTGGTGCTCGATACCCGTACCCGCTTACAGGCGCTGTATGCCCAGGCATTGCCCAGTGGCGCGATGCGTGCCGCCAAGCAGGCAGAGTTCGAGCATATGCGCCAGGCTTACCGCACGCTGCGCGACACTCAATGGGCCGGCGATACACGCTACGACGCGTGGATGAACAGCCCGATGAACAACGCCAAGCTATTGCCCTTCGGCTTGTACGACCAGTGGGTTCCGGCATTCGCGGCGTTGTTCAGGCAAGCAGGCGGCGACTGGCAACGTTTCTATGATGCTGTCGAGGGGCTGGGGCGTTTACCCTTCGCAGAGCGCCGCGCAAGCCTGCAACGCCTTAATCAGGCTGGTCAAAACCCGCTGCCAGGTGCTGGTCCTTGAGCTTGACGTAGTTACCAGCGGTATAGGTAAAGAACGAGCGCTCCTTGTCGGTCAGTGGCCGGGCTTGCTTGACCGGGCTACCGACGTACAGAAACCCGCTTTGCAAGCGTTTACCCGGCGGCACCAGGCTGCCGGCACCAATGATCACTTCGTCTTCGACCACCGCACCGTCCATGACCGTGCTGCCCATGCCGATCAAGATGCGGTGGCCCACGGTGCAGCCATGCAGCATGACTTTGTGACCAATGGTTACATCGTCGCCGATCAACAGCGGATAACCGTCTGGGTTAAAGGGGCCGGCGTGGGTGATGTGCAGCACGCTACCGTCCTGCACACTGGTGCGCTTACCGATGCGGATACGGTGCATATCGCCGCGGATGACCGTCAATGGCCACACGGAGCTGTCAGTGCCGATTTCTACGTCGCCGATCACCACTGCCGAAGTGTCGACAAAGGTGCGCTCGCCGAGGCGAGGGGTATGGGGGCCGAAGGTGCGTAAAGTCACGATAGGTTCTCTCTCTGGCATTCATAGCTGCGGTCAGGCGCGATTGTAATTAAGATGGTCGAGTGTTTCTTTTTAGCCAAGGTGTTTAACCGTGAGCGCGAACAACCCGCTTCTGCAGTCCTATGACCTGCCACCGTTCTCGGCGATCCGTGCCGAGCACGTGCAACCGGCGATTGAACAGATCCTGGCCGATAACCGCGCAGGCATCGCCCGTATTCTTGAAACCCAGGGTCAACAGCCTACCTGGGCCGGCCTGGTACTGGCGATGGACGAGCTCAACGACCGCCTGGGCGCGGCCTGGAGCCCGGTCAGCCACCTCAATTCGGTGTGCAATAGCGTCGAGCTGCGCCAGGCCTACGAGGCCTGCCTGCCAGCGTTGAGTGCCTACTCCACCGAACTTGGGCAAAACCGCGAACTGTTCCAGGCTTTCGAAGCGCTGGCTAACAGCCCGGAAGCCGCCGGTTTCGACGTTGCGCAAAAAACTATCCTAGAGCACGCGCTGCGTGATTTCCGCCTGTCGGGCATCGACTTGCCCACCGCTCAACAGGAGCGCTATGCGCAAGTGCAGAGCCGGCTGTCGGAATTGGGCAGCCACTTCTCCAACCAATTGCTCGATGCCACCCAGGCTTGGACCAAGCACATCACCGACGAAGCCGCGCTGGCCGGCCTGACCGACTCGGCCAAGGCTCAGTTGGCGGCCGCTGCCAAGGCCAAGGGCCTGGACGGCTGGCTGATCAGCCTGGAATTCCCTAGCTATTACGCGGTAATGACCTACGCCCAAGATCGCGCCCTGCGCGAAGAAGTCTATGCGGCGTACTGCACGCGGGCGTCTGACCAAGGCCCCAACGCCGGCCAGAACGACAACGGCCCGGTCATGGCGCAAATCCTTGACCTGCGCAAAGAGCTGGCTGAGCTGTTGGGGTACACCAGCTTCGCCGACCTGAGCCTGGCCACCAAAATGGCCGAGTCGAGTGACCAGGTGCTGACGTTCCTGCGTGACCTGGCCACCCGCAGCAAGCCGTTCGCGGTCCAAGACCTGCAGCAGCTCAAAGCCTACGCCGCCGAACAGGGTTGCCCCGATCTGCAGAGCTGGGACAGCGGTTTCTATGGCGAGAAACTGCGTGAACAGCGTTACAGCGTGTCCCAGGAAGCCTTGCGCGCCTACTTCCCGATCGACAAAGTATTGGGCGGCCTGTTCGCGATCGTCCAGCGTTTGTATGGCATCGAGATTGCCGAGCAGAAAGGCTTCGACACCTGGCACCCTGATGTACGCCTGTTCGAGATCAAAGAGAACGGCCAGCACGTTGGCCGCTTCTTCTTTGACCTCTACGCCCGTGCCAACAAACGCGGCGGCGCCTGGATGGACGGCGCCCGCGACCGTCGACGCACCGTTGACGGCCGCCTGCAGAGCCCCGTGGCCAACCTGGTGTGCAACTTTACCCCGGCCGACGCCGGTAAGCCGGCCTTGCTCACCCACGACGAAGTGACCACCCTGTTCCACGAGTTCGGCCATGGCCTGCATCACTTGCTGACGCGGGTCGAGCACGCCGGGGTGTCCGGGATCAACGGGGTGGCGTGGGACGCCGTCGAGCTGCCGAGCCAGTTCATGGAAAACTGGTGCTGGGAGCCCGAAGGGCTGGCCTTGATGAGCGGCCATTACCAGACGGGCGAGGCGCTGCCCGAAGACCTGCTGGAAAAAATGTTGGCCGCGAAGAATTTTCAGTCGGGCTTGATGATGGTGCGGCAATTGGAGCTGTCGCTGTTCGACTTCGAACTACACACCTCCCACGGTGACGGCCGTAGCGTCCTTGAGGTGCTGGAGGCCGTGCGCGACGAAGTTGCAGTCATGCGTCCACCGGCCTACAACCGCTTCCCCAACAGCTTCGCGCACATCTTCGCGGGCGGCTACGCGGCGGGTTACTACAGCTACAAGTGGGCAGAGGTGCTGTCGGCCGACGCGTTCTCGAAGTTCGAGGAAGACGGCGTGCTGAACGCCGAAACCGGCCGCGCGTTTCGCGAAGCGATCCTTGCCCGTGGCGGCTCCCAGGCGCCCATGGTGCTGTTCGTTGACTTCCGCGGCCGCGAGCCGTCTATCGATGCCCTATTGCGTCACAGCGGCCTGAGTGAGGATGCAGCGGCATGAGCATCAAGAAGCGCTTCATTGCCGGGGCGGTCTGCCCGGCATGCAGTGAGCCGGACAAACTGATGATGTGGAGCGTCGATGACGTTCCACATCGTGAGTGTGTGGCCTGTGGCTACGCGGACACCTTGAATGCACAAGGGCAGTCCGTGCCTTCCGAGCTGGGCACGCGGGTCAATAAGCAGGCGCCCAAGGTGCCTGAGCGCAATGTCCAGACCGTGCAGTTTTTCCCCAACCCCAAGTTGAAAAAACCCACGCAGTAGCGCCAGCCGGGTTCGCGCGCCTGCCCGTACCTGTGGTGCCAGGCGCGTTAACCTTGCAGGACCTTCGCTCAGCGCCCGCCTCTTAGACTCAAGGGCCCGGCCAACCCGGCCGGTCCCAGAGTTCAAGGAGCGAGCCCATGAGTGATAACCCGCTGTTGCAGCCCCATACGCTGCCCCCCTTCGCAGACATCAAGCCTGAGCACGTTGCTCCGGCCATCCAAACCATCATCGACATCAACCTCAAGCAGCTGGCGCAGTGGCTGCCCGAGCAAATCATCGCGCCCACCTGGGAAGGTCTGGTCAAACCTTATGAGGACCTCACTCAACGCCTGGACGTCGTGCTGCAGGTCCTCGATGTAGTGGCCGACGGGCCGTTAGGTGAAGCCTATTGGGCCAGCCAGGAGCGCATCCAAACCTACCTCGCAGCGCTCGCCCATAACCCTACCCTGTTCGGCGCATTTCAACGGTTGTATCAACAGGACTTCGGCACATCCCTCAATGCCACTGAGCGCACAGCGCTGGAGCTGATCATCAGAACCTTGCGCTTGAGTGGCGCAGGTCTGGAGCCTGGGGTGCAACAGCGGCTGACCGCCCTTGAGCTGCAATTGCAGGTGCTTTATCAGCGTTTCTCCGAACACATGGCGGCGGCCAACGGGCTATGGACGCGCCTGCTCACCACGCCCAATGAGCTACTAGGGTTGTCGGACAACGACCAAGGGCAGTTGCGCCGCGCCGCCGAAGACCGCGGCCACGAAGGTTGGCTGGTGACCCTAGACCTACCCCGCTACATCGCGATCATGACTTATGCGCAAGACCGCGAGTTACGTGAAGCCTGTTATCAGGCGTTCTACACCCAGGCCTCCGACCAAGGCCCTACTGCAGGCCAATACGATAATGGCCCGGTACTCGAGCAGATCCGCACGCTGCGCCTGGAGCGCGCCAACCTGCTGGGTTACCCGGACCACGCCCAATTGGCACAGGCCACCCGTATGTTCGAGACCTGCGCAGAGGTGCAGCAGTGGTTGACCGAATTGGCCGAGCGCATCAAGCCGGCGGCCTTGGCGGAAGTCGAAGGGCTGCGCGAATACGCCCGCATCCACGATGGCATCGACCTGCAGCCCTGGGACTTTGAGTACTACCAAGAGCGCTACCGGCAGGCCCATTACCAGGTGTCCGAGCAGGCGGTGAGTGAGTATTTCCCTCTGGAAACCGTATTGGCGGGCCTCGGCCGGCTGCTTGAGCGCCTGTTCGGTCTGGCGCTGCAAGAACGCCAGGAGGCCCCGCGCTACCACGGCGATGTCAGGGTCTACGAGTTGCTCGAAGGCGAGGTCAGTTTAGGTCACCTGTATATCGACCCCTACCTGCGCGACGGCAAGGCCCCCGGTGTGTGGATGAAGTCGATGCGCGACCGGCATCGCTGGAGTGATGGCCGGCTGCAGCTGCCGATTGCCCGGCTCAGTTGCGACTTCAACCCTCCGCTAGGCGCCGCGCCCACCCTGCTGACCCTGCGCAATGTGCGCGAGTTGCTGCATGAGTTCGGCCATGCCATGCATCACCTGCTAACCACCGTGGAGCACGGCAGTGTGGCCGGGATCAAAGGGGTGGCCGAGGACGCGGTGGAGTTCCCCAGTACGCTCTTCGAGCACTGGTGTCGTCGAGGTGAGAGCCTGGCATTGCTCAGCGGGCACTACCAAACGGGCGCTACGTTACCCACCTCCCTGCTTGAGCGCATTGTCGCCCACGGCCAGTATGGGGCGGCCAGCGAGGCGCTTGACCAGATCAAGTTCGCCTTGGGTGACTTGGCCCTGCACTCAGCCGAACTCACTGCGGGGCCTGCCATCGAGCGACGGCTTGAGCAGCGCTTTGCTTACCTGCCTGCGCCTGCCTATGTGCGGCCGGTTAATCAGTTCGGGCATGTGTTCGCGACCGAAGACTACGCGGGCGGGTATTACACCTATGTCTGGTCGGCCGTGATGGCGGCCGATGTGTTTGAGCGCTTTCAAGCGCAAGGGGTGCTGGATAAGGCCACTGCCACCGAGCTGCGCACATTGATATTGGCGCCCGGAGGCACGGTATCCGTGGCGCAAATGTTCGCAGCATTCAAAGGCCGTGGGCCCGATACGGGCGCATACCTGGCCTTTCTAGGTATTCAGAACTGACCAAAGCCCCCTGGCAGTACGGCGCAGTCAGGGGGCTGACGCAACCCGAGAAATAGCTGAAACCGGTTTCATTTCCGGCAACAAGTCGATACATTTCGCCCTGGCTTTAACCAGCGGCATTCGGCCGCAGTTCGAAATTACCTATTTGTACGCGTGCGACCTCATAAAAAAGACATTGCCACACCCTCTCGGGCAGCGCGATGCATCTGAAAAAAACCGCCTGCACCGTGTCGACGACCCCGATGAGGATTCCCCATGTCTGAACCCGACCAGGACAACCCACGCCGCGATTTTTTGCGCAAAACATTGACGCTGATCCCCGTGGTGACAGTGGCCAGCACCGGCCTGGGTATGAGCGCCCTTGCAGCGTCCGAACCGGCGCCCAAAGCGGCCCCTGTGGCGCCCGCTCAAGGCACCTATGAACCACGTTTTTTTACGACTGAAGAATGGGCCTTTATCGGTGCTGTGACCGCACGCCTGATCCCCGCCGACGATCTGGGCCCAGGCGCGCTCGAGGCCGGCGCGCCGGAGTTTATCGACCGCCAGATGAACACCCCGTATGCCAACGGTTCGCTGTGGTTTATGCAGGGCCCGTTCGTGACCGATGCGGTACCGGAAATGGGCTACCAGCTGCAATTGGTGCCCCAGCAGATCTATCGGCTAGGCATCGCTGCCACCGATGCCTGGTGCCGCCAGCAATCGGGCAAGCCTTTCGCTCAGCTCGATAGCGCCGCGCAGGATGCCGTGCTCAAGCGCCTTGAAGCCGGTGACATCGAGCTGGCTGAGCTACCGGCCAAGGCGTTTTTCAGCCTGATGCTGCAAAACACCCGGGAAGGCTTTTTCTGTGACCCCATCCATGGTGGCAACAAAGGCATGGTGGGTTGGACTCAGATCGGTTTCCCCGGCGCTCGCGCCGACTTCATGGACTGGGTGGAGCGCAATGAGCCCTACCCGTTCCCGGCCGTATCGATTCGCGGCGAGAGGGCTTGAGCATGGCAACGGTAATGAAAAAGGTCGACGCGGTGATCGTGGGTTTCGGTTGGACCGGCGCGATCATGGCCAAGGAACTGACCGAGGCAGGGCTGAACGTGGTCGCCCTCGAACGCGGGCCAATGCAAGACACCTATCCGGACGGTAACTACCCGCAGGTGATCGACGAACTCACCTATAGCGTGCGCAAAAAACTGTTCCAGGACATCTCCAAAGAAACCGTGACCATTCGCCATAGCGTCAATGACGTCGCGTTGCCCAACCGCCAGCTAGGCGCGTTTCTGCCGGGCCAAGGGGTGGGCGGCGCAGGGCTGCATTGGTCGGGTGTGCATTTTCGGGTGGACCCTATCGAGTTGCGCATGCGCAGCCATTACGAGGAACGCTACGGTAAGCACTTCATCCCCAAAGACATGACTTTGCAGGACTTTGGGGTGACCTACGAGGAACTGGAGCCCTTTTTCGACTTCGCCGAAAAAGTCTTCGGTACCTCTGGGCAAGCCTGGACCGTCAAAGGCCAGCGCGTGGGCGAAGGCAAGGGGGGCAACCCCTACGCGCCGGATCGCTCCAATGAATTTCCGCTGCAATCGCAGAAGAACACCTATTCGGCGCAGCTGTTTCAAAAAGCCGCCAGTGAAGTGGGCTACAAACCTTACAACTTGCCCTCGGCCAACACCTCCGGGCCTTACACCAACCCCTACGGTGCCCAAATGGGGCCGTGCAACTTCTGCGGTTTTTGCAGCGGTTACGTGTGCTACATGTATTCCAAGGCCTCGCCTAACGTCAACATCTTGCCCGCCCTGCGCCAGGTGCCCAATTTCGAGCTGCGGACCCATGCCCATGTGCTGCGGGTCAACCTCGACAGTGACAAGCGCAAAGCCACCGGGGTGAGTTACATCGATGCCCAAGGCCGGGAAATCGAACAGCCTGCCGACCTGGTGATTCTTGGGGCGTTCCAGTTCAACAACGTGCGCCTGCTGTTGCTGTCCGGGATCGGCAAGCCCTACGACCCGAAAACCGGTGAAGGGGTGGTCGGTAAAAACTTCGCCTATCAGAACATGGCGACCATCAAAGCGTTTTTCGACAAAGACACCCACACCAATAATTTTATTGGCGCCGGCGGCAATGGCGTGGCCGTGGATGATTTCAACGCGGATAACTTTGACCATGGCCCCCATGGCTTTGTCGGCGGCTCGCCGTTCTGGGTCAACCAGGCCGGTAGTCGGCCCATTGCTGGCACCTCTAACCCGCCGGGTACCCCCGCCTGGGGGAGCGCCTGGAAGCGCGCTACGGCTGACTACTACACCCACCAGGTGTCGATGGACGCCCACGGTGCGCACCAGCCCTACCGTGGCAACTACCTCGACCTCGACCCGGTGTACCGCGACGCCTACGGCCTGCCGCTGTTGCGCATGACATTCGACTGGCAAGAAAACGACATTAAGATGAACCGTTTCATGGTCGAGAAAATGAGCAAAATTGCCGAGGCCATGAACCCCAAGCAAATCGCCCTGTTGGGCAAGAAAGTCGGCGAGCACTTCAATACCGCCTCCTACCAGACCACCCACCTCAACGGTGGCGCGATCATGGGCACTGACCCCAAAACCAGTGCGGTCAACCGCTACCTGCAGTGCTGGGACGTGCATAACGTGTTCGTGCCAGGCGCCTCGGCGTTTCCCCAAGGGCTGGGCTACAACCCCACGGGCCTGGTCGCTGCCCTTACCTACTGGTCGGCCCGCGCGATTCGCGAGCAGTACCTGAAAAACCCCGGCCCGCTGGTGCAGGCTTAAGGAGCGCGACATGAATAAATTCTCTATCGCGGCCCTGGGGTTGGCGCTGCTGGCACCGCTGGGTGCCGTTCAAGGCGCCGATGCCTTGATCGCTCAAGGTGAATACCTGGCCCGCGCCGGTGACTGCGTCGCCTGCCATACCGCCAAGGACGGCAAGCCCTTTGCCGGTGGCCTGGCGATGCAAACGCCCATCGGCACGGTGTACTCGACCAACATTACCCCGGACAAAACCGGGATCGGTGGCTACAGCTTCGAGGACTTCGACAAAGCCGTGCGCCATGGCATTGGCAAAGACGGCAGCAGCCTCTACCCGGCGATGCCCTACCCGTCCTATGCGCGGGTCACTGATGCCGACATGCAGGCGCTTTATGCCTATTTTATGCAGGGTGTCGCGCCGGTTGCCCAGCCGAACCGCGAAGTAGACATCCCCTGGCCATTGAGCATGCGCTGGCCTCTGGCAATCTGGCGCGGCCTATTCGCCCCCAAAGTAGAGTCGCCGCCGACACCCTCCGGTACCGACCCGTTGGTTAGCCGTGGTGCGTACCTGGTAGAGGGGCTTGGGCACTGCGGTGCCTGTCACACCCCGCGGGCCCTGACGATGCAGGAAAAAGCCTTGAGCGCAGGGGAAGGCGACGCGTTTCTGGCCGGCAGCGCGCCGCTGGAGGGCTGGATCGCGAAAAGCCTGCGTGGCGATTACAAAGATGGCCTGGGCAGTTGGAGTGAGGAGCAGTTGGTGCAGTTCCTCAAGACCGGGCGCAGCGACCGCAGCGCGGTGTTTGGCGGTATGAGCGACGTGGTCAAACACAGCATGCAATACATGACCGACGCTGACCTGACCGCGATTGCCCGCTACCTGAAAAGCCTGCCCGCCAACGACCCCAACGATCGGCCGGCGGTGTACGACGACAAGGTTGCCAAAGCCTTGTGGAACGGCGACGACAGCCAGGCGGGGGCGTCGGTCTATATCGACAACTGCGCCGCCTGCCACCGCACCGATGGCCACGGCTACACGCGGGTATTCCCGGCCTTGGCCGGCAACCCGGTGCTGCAGACCGAGGATGCCAGTTCGCTGATCCACATCGTTCTGGCCGGCGGTACACTGCCGGCCACCCACAGCGCGCCTTCGTCGTTCACCATGCCGGCCTACGCCTGGCGCTTGTCGGACCAGGAAGTGGCCGACGTGGTGAACTTCATTCGCAACAGTTGGGGTAACCAGGGTGCCAAGGTCGATGCCAACGATGTCGCCAAGCTGCGCACGGACGACCTGCGCAGCACCTCGGGCGATGATCTAGGGCAGGTCACTTCGCCCTGAAGGCGTGGGTGCACTGAGTAGGAGTGGCCGCTAGCGGCCGCTCCATTGGGTCATGCGCTTGACCAGATAAGGCCCCAGCAGGATCACGGCGAACAGGCGCAATGTCTGCATCGCCAGCACCAGGCTGACATCGGCGTGGGTGTCCACCGCAATAATCGCCATGGAGTCCAGCCCGCCCGGGCTGGTCGCCAGGTAGACCGACAGGTAGTCCTTGTCCAGCAAAGCCGCAATGCCCACCGCACACAGGGCACACAGGCCGATCAGCAGCAGGGAGCAGGCAATCATCGTCGGCAGCCGCCGCATCACATACAGCACGGTTGGGCGGTCGAAGCGCAGGCCGACGTAACAGCCGATACTGCCCATGGCGATGGTCAGCAACCAGGCCGGCATGACGATATCCAGAATACCCGCCAATTGCAGCGCGGCCCCCAGGATCAATGGCACCAACAATGCCCCTGCCGGAATGCGCTCACCCAGCAGCACCCCCACCGCGATCACGGCCAGGCCACCCAGAAAGGCCAGCCATTGGTAGGCGCTCAGCGCGTCGGCTGTGCTGCGAACGCTGTGGGAAGCGGCATCGCCGCTGATGAGATGGCTGACCAGCGCGCCGATCAATACCACGCAGACCACGCGAACGTACTGCATGGTCGCGACCACCCGCGAGTCTGCGCCGTAGTCTTCCGCCATTGCCACCATGGCCGAGGCCGCACCCGGCGTGCTGCCCCACACTGCCGTGGTGCCGGGCAAGTTGCCATAACGGCTCATCAGTAAGCCCACCATCAAGCTCAAGCCAATGGTGATGGCCGTGGATAGCAGCATCACTGGCCAGGCGTCGACCAGGGCGACCAGTACGCTCGCTGAAATAGCGTGGGCAGCCACCAGCCCGATCACGCCTTGCCCGCATTTGAAGGCCACACGCGGGACGCGGATAGAGCAACCGCCGACCGCGAACAAAATAGCCACCAGCATTGGCCCAAGGAACTGCCCGGCCGGTAATTCGATAAACGCCAGGAACTGCCCTGCACCGCCGGCGGCGGCCAACAGCCCAAGCCATTGCAGGGTGGTGGATAAAGAAAATGACCAGCTGGAAGTGGACAAACGCAGCACGGGATACTCCTCAGTACCCACGCCTCCCCTTGGTCTGTATCAAGAGGTACAGGCGTGGCCGAGATCAAAGTATTGCCCCATGGATTGATCAAGTCTATTTTCTAATAATCATCAAACGATAACTTTGGTTTATCAATGGACCTGCGCGACCTGACCTATTTCGAGACCATCGCTGAGTTGGGGCACTTGGGCCGTGCGGCTGAAAAGCTCAACCGCAGCCAGCCGGCGTTGAGCAAAAGCATTCAGCGCCTGGAGGAGTCACTGGGCACGCAGTTGTTTCTGCGTGAGGGGCGCCGGATCAAACTCACTGCCGTGGGTGAGCTGCTGCTGGCGCGCAGTAAGCCCCTGCGCCAGGGCATCGAAGAAACCCGTCGCGAATTGCGTGACTTCGCTTCTGGGGTATTAGGCAACATTCGCTTGGGCTGCTCTTCGACCATGATCGAGTACCTGCTGCCCGAATTGGCGGCGGCGTTGCTCCAACAAGCACCGGATATCACCCTTTCCGTCATGGCCGGGCAAGACGACGTGTTGTTACAGGCCCTGCGCAGCGGGCAGCTGGATGTGGCGATCTGCCCATTGGCGTTGGCCGACCCAGAATGGACATGCCACCCTCTGCTCAAAGACGAAGCGGTGGTGGTAGCCAGTAAAAGCCACCCTATTTTCGCGCAAACCTATGGGCTGGCTGACCTCTGCCGCTACCGTTGGGTGTTGCCACCGGCGTCGGTGTCTGGCCGGCGCTGGCTCGACCAGGTGTTTCGCGAGCACCAACTGCCGCCCCCCTCGGTGCAGATTGAAACCAACTCCATCACCTTGTCGCCACGCCTGATCGCCAGCACAGGGTTGTTGAGTTTTCTCTCCCGTGAAGCCTTGGACTATGGCAATGCGGCAGCGCAATTGCGCGAGGTGCCGTTGCCAGAGACGACCTTTAAACGGCTGGTGGGGCTGGTGCATCGCAGCGGCGCTTACCTGTCGCCGGCTACGCAAAAGCTGATCAGCGTGTGTGGTGAGCTTGCGTGGCTTTCCACGCGAGCCCATGTGCCGCTCGCGCCCTCCTAGCTCGCTGCTCGCTCGAGCCAGGGTAGTGCGAGCGAACCGGTATCAGGTTGACGGTGACCAGTAGGTTTTTCCGAAGGGTGGGCGTGACAGTCTGTGCCGTGGGTTGTGACGCAAGCGGTACAACCAGGCTTGAATCAAGCGCTATCGCGCAGGGCCTCAAGGGGCCAGAGGCGTGACCTAAAGCCCTGGGCATAGGAGGGTTGATCTTTTGGCCCACGCTTTGCTCAGTCATTGGGGCAATTATCGTTCGCTTACCCTAAGGAAGATCGAGCCCATGACTAAAACAATGAAAGCTGCCGTCGTCCATGCCTTTGGCCAACCCCTTGAAATCCGCGAAGTCGATATTCCTACGCCTGGACCTGGGCAGGTACTGGTCAAAATCGCCGCTTCCGGCGTCTGCCATACCGATTTGCACGCGGCTGGGGGTGACTGGCCCGTTAAGCCCAGGCTGCCCTTTATCCCCGGCCATGAAGGCGTAGGCCATGTCGCCAGCGTCGGGGCAGGTGTTCACCACATCAAAGAAGGCGACCGGGTCGGTGTGCCTTGGTTGTACTCCACCTGCGGGCATTGCGAGCATTGCCTGGGTGGTTGGGAGACGCTTTGCGAAACCCAACAAAACACCGGTTATTCGGTCAATGGAGGGTTTGCCGAGTACACCTTGGCCGACGCTAACTATGTCGGGCGGCTGCCCGACAACATTGGCTTTGTCGACATCGCCCCGATTTTATGTGCCGGGGTTACCGTGTACAAAGGCCTGAAAATGACGGATACCCGCCCAGGCCAGTGGGTAGTGATCTCCGGGATTGGCGGGCTTGGTCATATGGCGGTGCAGTACGCCAAGGCCATGGGCCTGAATGTAGCGGCTGTGGATATCGACGACGGCAAGCTCGACCTGGCGCGCCGCCTCGGCGCGCAAGTGACCGTCAATGCCCGGCATCAAGACCCCGCAGCCTACCTTAAGGAAACCATCGGAGGTGCCCACGGTGTACTGGTAACGGCGGTATCCCCGAAAGCTTTCGAGCAGGCCATAGGCATGGCGCGGCGCGGTGGGACGATTGCACTCAATGGTTTACCACCGGGCAACTTTCCCCTGTCGATTTTCGACATGGTGCTTAATGGCACTACCGTGCGCGGTTCAATCGTTGGCACACGCCATGACTTACAGGAAGCCTTGGACTTCGCCGGCGAAGGTAAGGTCAAGGCCACCGTTTCCAGCGATAAGCTGGAGAACATCAATACCCTCCTGGGCCGACTGCACGCTGGCGAGATCGAAGGGCGGGTGGTGATAGATATGGCGCTCTAAGTTCTGGACGTTAGGCGGCAACGGTACCAACGGCATCAAGACATCCTACTGCCGTTGTCGCCTTTGACGTCTTGTCAGTGTAAGGCCCTGTGTCGATGATTGATCTGCCCCGCCAGTGCTAATGCACCGGGCGGGAAATCATCCACGTGAAAGGGACTTTCGACATGGTAAACGATGCACAAAAGCTCGCGAAAATGAGCGATCCCGATTTGGAGTTAGGCGAAAAAACCGCCTTGGAATCCGAATTAATGTTCAAAGCGATAACGGGCAAGTTGGACGTGTCCACTGCGGCGCCCGAAGACGCCAAACAGTTCGCCAAAAAGCCCAGGCCACCGGGTGTTTTGGTGACCACTGATGACTTGGTGAGTATTCGCGCTTATCAAGAAGTCGCCCTTACCTTGCCTACGGAAAAATCCGCTATCAGTGTCTACCTCGGATTTGAAGGCAAGGCCCCCCCAGGCCTGAGCGTTGATGACTTCGCATTCACGTTCAACAAGATCCGCGCCCATGGGAAAAGTTGGACCTCCCTTGAAAAAGATATCTTTCTCACCAGTGCGCGCCTGAATACTTTTGGCCAGGCAATGAAGATCAATTGCGATAGCATGACCGCATTGTATGATCGAATAATCGCGAACCGTGGGACTCAAGGCCCATGGAGCTCGGTGGCTTGCCTTAAAGACTTGCTGGAGTCCAATGAGCCGATTGCCCAGAAAGATTTCCCTGCGCTCAAATTCGACCGTTTCGATAAGGTCGACCATGCCGATTTCCCTGACATTTTGAGGGATATCAGCAAATCGATCGTTGAATTAGTGAACAGCACTAACCAGCTGGATGAACAACTGACCGCGTTCAGCGATGCGCTCAAAGACGATATCAAGCGCGAGGTCGACCTGAGGGTCAAGGCGATCGAAAATGCAAAAAACAAAATCGGCGCCAGCACTCTTAAAGATGACATTGCCAGCCTCAAGCTGAAAATCGAAGAAATAACCCAGGCCTATCAAAAAGCCATCAACGATGCGGTCAAGGGCGCCTCGGCGGCCATTAATAGCGCGGCCATGAAGAATATTGCTGGCGCGGTAGATGGCTTGGCCATGTGTATCTATGTGGGGTTCGAAGTGCATGAGCTGCGCACCCAGCGCAACGAGCTGTGCGACGAATACAAAAATAAGCGTGAGCAACTGGCCATCGAGACCGGCAATCACGATGCGCTGTTGGACATCGAAATAAAGCTGCTCAGGTTGCAGACCGTGGTCATTGACGCCAGTGCTGGCGCGAAAAACCTGGTCAAACTGTGGAGCAGTTTGAAAGTCTATGCCAACCAGTCGGCCGAGCGACTTGAACAAATCGATGATCTTATGTCGTTAAACAAATTTATGCGCACATTCCGACTTGTCTCGGCACCTTGGTTGGATATTAAAGTATTAACCGCTCAGCTTGATAAAGTTTTTATCGATGCTGATCTTTATCGCGGTCAGGCAGGAGCCCGGACATGACCAACACTGTAACGGCATTGAATGCCCCTATTACCTTTCGCGCCTACTCGGCCGAGCAAATTGTAGTATTAAAAGACGAAGTCTCCGATTTGTCCACTACCATTGAAACCGGTAAGCTGGGGCGTGACTTTCACTCCTACCTGTCCGAAAACGCCAAGTCATTAGCTACTGCACTCACTCAGTTTCATTCCGGCCTGGAGGGCTGGAGCCTCGAGCGGGTGGTCAGTCTCAATACGCTCGATAAAACCCGCGATGAATATCTAGCAGGTGCGCCGGGAGATGAGGATTACAAAGACTTCTGGAAGGAAATCGAACCCAACCTTAAGTCTATCGAAGAAGGCTTCGCAAGCCATCGCCTTTTGTTGCGCGCGCTGCCAAGTGTAGAGTCGCCCAGTAAGCTAGACACTTACAAAGCGCAGCTTGACGCCGACACGCCCGCCTCTGCGCATGATGCTCGCCACGCGGAACTGAAAAAAAAGCTTGAGGCCGTCAGCAGCGCGATTGCACTGATGCGCAAGGAGAGCCTCGATAAGTTGAAGGTCCCCGCAGCCGAGGGCACCGCGCCTGCGCCAGAGCCCCTATTGCCGCCCGGGAAACAAGATATTTTGCAGACTGCGGTTAATATCATTCTGAAAACGACGGACGTCATCGACCACGTGTTGGAGCTCAAGGAGCTGTTGCTCACCCGAAAGAGTTTGCTCAAGCAACAGGCCACGTTAGTTGAAGAGGCGAAAGCTACCAATACTGCGCTGCACGAGAAACTAGCCCGTAGCAATTACCTGGAGGCATGCGCCCGTATAGAGCAGTCGCGCCAAGCCTATATAGACGAAGTCGAAAAAGTCTTCGCCAGCCTTGAGTTGTTCTGCGCCCACCAGCGTTCTCCCGCAGCCGATGTGCGAGATCAAGTCGAGCGTCTGCTCGCGCAACTCAAACCCTTGGTAGAGTATATTGAGCCACTGCAAAGGTAGCAGCTGTCTGGCCCAGGCTAATCGGCCTGGGCAACTTCACGACGTTTCCAAGGATGGAATGCGTATGCCGAGTTTAGAAGATCAAGCACCCCTGCGTGCCGATTCAACCAGCCCTTCGGGGATCCTGTTCAATAAGCCCGACCTGAGGGCCTTGCAGCGCTACCGGATGATGGCCGCTGCGTTACCTACCGATGAGCGCGGCGTGCGCGCTTATCTGGGCGCTTTGCCCCATTGGCCCGAGTCCCTGCACAGTCTAAGCAGGGCGTTGAGCCCCGGCGCCTTTTTGCGTTGTTTCACAGACATGACTGAACATGCGGGCCAGTGGGCCAGCCTGGAGTCGCGCCTGCGTATCACCTCACAAAAACTGGTCCTGTTTGCCGATCGACTGACGGCGGCGTCGCTGTTGGTCACACACACCTGGAACCACTCGGCGCTGGGCCGTTCGACGCAAACCCAGGCCGAGGCGCAGGCGCTTAATGAGGAGGCACAAACCCTTAAAACACAGTGCGCTGCCGTGCTTGGGCAGATCAGTGAGCACGCCGAGCGCTTACATGGCCACGCCAAGGCGCTGCTCAGTGACCTGAGCGAATTTAGGCGCCGATTGGAAGAAACCATCATGGGCGAGCTTGTGCTGAAGATCGAGCTGGTCCACAGGGCGGAGGCTAAGTTGGGCGGTTCTGCCGCGACTACCAGGGTGGCCGAACTGAATGAGCGCTATAAACAGCTGCTTGAAACCTACGAAGCCTATGCTTCGGCGCCATCGAGTTGGGACGTGGCCTTAGCCAAATCCATCGTGCGGCTGTTTATCGTCGACCCCGAGCAAGAGACTCGTCAAGAGCTCGAGGCGGTTAGCCAGCAGCATCAAGAGGCGATCCGCCAGGTGGTCGAGGAGCAGCGTGCGGCACTCGCCGTCAGCCATATGTTGAAGGTGCTGCCCCGGGTCGCCGGTATTTCGGTATCCGCGAAAGTCAGCGCCGGTCGCGTGGTAGACCTGTGGTCCGGGTTGCAAGTGTATGCCGATCAGCAAGCGCTGCGCCTGGGCAAAATCACCGACACGGCAAGTTTGCACGCGTACTACCGAGAATTTTTATTGATGGTTGCGCCGTGGCAAGAGATCGCCGCGACCAGCCAACACCTTAAAGGCACCCTGCGCGGCTAACGCAATGGCCCGCCATCGCAGGCCCCATACGAGGTAGTGAGTCATGAAAGCGCAATTATTAGATTCCCAGGATCTGCAGGACTACTTGGAGCTGCAGCAACTTCTGCCGCTGTTGGCTCCGCTCGATACTCTATTAACTTTTATCCACAGTCGCACCAGCGCGGCCCCTCAACTGCCCGTCGATCTAGCGGCTATGGAAGCGCCTATTAGAGCGCTGTTGGCCCAGCGTGTGGAAACAGTCAGCAACTACCAGCGCCAAGTGAAAGTGTTACAAGGCCAGACCAAGACGGTTCAAGGGATCATCGTCGAGGCGCAACGGAGCTTACAGAGCGACAGTGACCCCTGGACAATGGGTGATGAGGCCATGGGTGCATTGAAAGGAACCTCATTTTACTTTTCGATCGTGCGAGATGATCTGCAAACCCTGCGCGCGCGGCAACATACCCACACCCAAGAGGCAATTCATACCTTGGCCCCGATCAAACGGCAACTGACTCAGTGGGCCGATGCTGACAAGGGCCCGCCGACGGGGGGGAAAGCGCTAGATTTGGGCGCTATCCTGCCCCCCTCCTCGCCTTTTTACCTGTTTATTGATCGGTTTCTGGCCGACGGCATCTATGACTGCGAGGACGCAGAGCGGTTGGCCAGGTTCAGCCTCGCAGCGGAAACTATGTTCGAACGCAACATCGAGGTTGAAGACCGCATCGAACATTCGCTCGCCGTATTAGGTGAGTACTATGAAGAAATTGAAACGCAATGTGTCTTGATGCAGAACGCCACTCGACTTTTCGCCGCTCAGCTGGCGGCGGAACATATTCAGCGGCTATGCAAAGAACTAGACACATTGCTTTCTGACTTCGCACTTATCCCTATTCCTACGGTCAATTGACCCAGACCAGGCCGCTTTCATACCCTCTCAGTGGAATTTTCCTACAGCGCTTCAGGTTCAATTAAGCTTCAGGCGCTAGGGTGAACATGAATAGACCGGCTGGTCATATTATATGGCCAGCACTCCTTTCCATACGGAAAGTGAACGTTTACCTGTCAGAGAGGATAAAGCATGAACGACAAGGCCCAGAATCTGCCCGGAGCGACCCCTGAGGTTGAGACTGCAGACCAAGCGCTCAAGCAAATCGTCGATGGTTTCCTGCACTTCCATCACGAAGTCTTCCCGCAACAGCAGGCGCTGTTCAAGAAGTTGGCCTCATCGCAGAAGCCTCGCGCAATGTTCATCACCTGCGCCGACTCGCGCATTGTGCCTGAGCTGATCACCCAGAGTTCGCCCGGCGACCTGTTCGTTACGCGTAACGTGGGCAACGTCGTACCGCCTTACGGGCAGATGAACGGTGGGGTGTCTACAGCCCTCGAGTACGCCATCCTCGCCTTGGGTGTGCAGCACGTGATTATTTGCGGCCACTCTGACTGCGGTGCGATGCGCGCGGTGTTGAACCCTGACTCCCTGGAAAAAATGCCGACGGTCAAGGCCTGGCTGCGCCATTCCGAAGTGGCGAAAATCGTTTTGCAAGACAACTGCGATTGCGCTAACGAAGGCGAAAGCATGAAGCGCTTGACCGAAGAGAACGTGATCGCGCAGTTGCAGCACCTGCGCACCCACCCGTCGGTAGCCTCGCGCATGGCCAGTGGTCAGTTGTATATCCATGGTTGGATCTACAACATCGAAACCAGTGAGATCAAAGCCTACGACGCGGAGCAAGACAAATTCATTACGCTTAACGGCATTAATCCAATGCCTAGCGCCACCCCTAAAGGGCGCTTCTAGCATTCAGCAATGAACATGTAGGGCCAATGATGGCTTTGCACCTTGCGTGCGGCCAGGCCCACAGCCGTTTCCGAAAATAACAACAACGGTGTTCTGTGTCGGTTTTCTTCCGTGACGGCGGGCTATTGCCTGGCGTTCTGGAAGCATCCGACGCAGCGGCGTTGTTTTCGAAAATAGCGGTGGCCCGGCCTGATGCACATTCAGGAGAATTGACGTGAATATTGCGCAAATGAAAGCGGCTTTGCCGCGTGAGTTATTGGCGTCGGTGGTGGTCTTTCTGGTCGCATTACCTTTGTGCATGGGTATTGCCATTGCATCGGGTATGCCACCGGCGAAAGGGCTGATCACCGGTATTATCGGCGGGATCGTCGTCGGGTTCCTTGCCGGCTCGCCATTACAAGTAAGCGGGCCGGCTGCCGGCTTGGCGGTGTTGGTGTTCGAGCTGGTGCGCCAGCACGGTATGGCGATGCTAGGGCCGATCCTCCTTCTGGCCGGTTTGCTGCAATTGCTGGCTGGCCGTTTCAAGCTGGGTTGCTGGTTCCGGGTGACTGCCCCGGCTGTGGTCTACGGCATGCTGGCGGGTATTGGTGTATTGATTGTGCTGTCCCAGGTCCACGTGATGCTGGACCAATCGCCCCAACCCTCGGGCATGGCTAACCTGATCGCCTTCCCTAATGCCGTTGGCGATGCATTGCCCACCATGGGCGGTGGTTTGGGCTGGCAGGCAGGTCTGCTGGGCTTGCTGACTATCGCGGTGATGTGGAGTTGGGAGCGCTGGCGCCCGCAGGCACTGCGTTTCGTGCCTGGTGCATTGTTAGGGGTAGGTCTGGCTACAGTTATCAGCTTAGTGTTTGCCCTGCAGGTCAAGCGGGTCGAAGTCCCGGAGAACCTGGCCGAAGCCATCGACTGGATTCGCCCGGGTGACTTGATGAACCTGGCCGATCCAACGCTGCTGATCGCGGCCGTCGCACTGGCGTTTATCGCCAGTGCCGAAACCTTGCTGTCCGCGGCAGCCGTAGACCGCATGCACAACGGCCAACGCTCGGATTTCGACCGTGAATTGTCGGCTCAAGGCATCGGCAACATGTTGTGTGGCCTGCTGGGCGCCCTGCCCATGACCGGCGTGATCGTACGTAGCTCGGCCAACGTGCAGGCCGGCGCGCAAACCCGCATGTCGGCCATCTTCCATGGCTTCTGGTTGCTGGCATTCGTTGTGGCGCTGTCGAGTGTGCTGCAGAGCATCCCCATCGCAAGCCTGGCGGGTGTATTGGTATTCACCGGGGTCAAGCTGGTGGACTTCAAGGCGTTCAAAGGGCTTGGGCGCTATGGCCGCATGCCGATGTTCACCTACGCTGCCACGGCACTGGCGATCGTCTTCACCGACCTGCTGACCGGCGTGCTGCTGGGCTTTGCTCTGACCTTGCTGAAGCTGGCGATTAAGGCGGCGCGCTTGAAAATCAGTGTGGTAGACGGCGAAGGGCCAAATCAGGTGGAGCTGCGCATGGTTGGCTCAGCCACCTTCCTCAAAGTGCCTGCGCTGACCAAGGCTCTGGAAACGATTCCTGAAGGCACCACGGTCTATGTGCCGTTGGGTGGCCTCAGCTATATCGACCATTCGTGCTTGGAATTGCTAGAGGACTGGGGCCGCGCGAACCAGGCCAACGGATCGCGGATGATCATCGAAAGCCGTGGTTTGAAGCGGCGTATCGAGGGGCAATTGCGGACTTCGGCGGGGTTTGGTAGCTGATTGGGATTGGGGTTGGGTGAAGAGCTCGGGGGCGAGCCCCCTCCTACGGTCGGCGGCATATTTGGTATTGGGTGTGCCGGGGTTGGTGGCATATTCGGTGTGCCGCGATCAGGGTAGGAGGGGGCTTGCCCCCGATCTTTTCGCCCCCGATCTTTTTGCCTTCGATCTTTTTACAGGCCCAACTCCACACCCAACTGCTGCGACAAGCACGGCCAGCGGCGCCAGGCGTCAGTGGTGCTGGGGCTGGCGAGTGCAGCTCGGTATTGCTCGACCGATTCCAAGGCAAAGCTCTCGTCGCTGAGCATGTTGTCCACTGAGTGATGGACCACCGCGTCTAGTTCATTGGCAAACTGCTCACCAATCAATTGATGGGCGATCAGGTTGGCCGTTGTGGTATCCAACGGAATCAACTGTTGTGCGAAATGCCTGATGTACAGGTCGTTCACCTCCTCTACCAGGCGGTGCGCCAGGTACGCCTCATCCAGTAAGCTGTCCAGCCCAACATGGCCCTCCATGATCTTGGGCGGGTGCAAAAAATAGTCTTCGGCGATCTTCAGCACCGGTTTGATCTGCGACTCGATGCCGGCCTCGCGTGCCACTGCGTTGGCTGCATCCAGTAGGTCGGGCACATGATCGATATAGGCGCCGACGAACCTTGCCAACACACCTTGAGCGTCCTGTGCGGGTAGGCGAATGGTCGGGTGCAAATGCGGCAGTTGCTGCTCAAGCTGGCGTATCAGTTGGCCCGTGCGGTCTTCATGCTGGTGGGCAAGTTGGATCTGCTCGCGCAGGGCGGCGGTATTCATGAAAGCTCCAAGGCAACCCAGTGATCGGGGAAAAATGAAACATAGCTGGGTTCTGACGCCAGCTCAGACGTATTTGTCATATCTATCGTGATGCACGGGCCATGCAGTTATAGTTTGCAGCCCGACTACCCAAGCGCGCCGGCTTGCCTATACTCGCATTCAGCGGTTCGATAACAATAATAAAAGGGGAAAACCTCTATGCTGCGCTCACGCCTATGGGCCGTGCCATTACTGGCTGGCGCCCTCCTATTACCGCTCAACGACGCCGCCAGTGAGGCTCGCGCTATGGCTGACTGGTCGGGAAGTTCGTCCAACCTACTGTTTGGACTGCCCCCACACCCAGCGGCGATGGTGGTGCTGTATCTGTACTTGGGCTGGCATGATTACCCCAAGTCCGGCTTCTGAAGTTGGCGATGGTGTTGACACTGTTGTACCGTTGCAGCCCACTCCATCGACGGCGGCCCACCACGTGCCATTCAAGTCATGACTCGACTGCAAAAAGCCCTGTTCCTGGTCGCGGGTTGCCTAGCCCTGATTGTTGGTGTGCTGGTTAATGGCTTGTTTGAACCTGACGGCCAAGCCAACGATGCGGCGCTGATCGAGGCGGGCATTATTCTGCTACCCCAAGCGCGTCATGTCCCCGCACTGGCGATGATCGATCAGGATGGCCAAACGGTGCAGGTCGATCAGCTCAAGGGGCAATGGTCGTTGCTGTTCTTCGGTTTTACCTTTTGCCCGGATATCTGCCCGACCACCCTGGCCCAGCTGCGCCAAATCAAAAGTGAACTGCCCTCTGACGTGGCGGGGCGTTTGCGGGTGATTTTGGTCAGTGTCGACCCCGACCGGGATACGCCAAAGCAGCTCAAACAGTACCTGGCCTACTTCGACGCTAGCTTCGAGGGCCTGACCGCACCGCTGGAAACTCTTAAAACGCTCTCCCGTGGGGTCAGTATCCCGTTCGTTCCGGCCGATACCAGCAAGCCCAACTACACCGTCGAGCACAGCGGTAACCTGGCGATCATTGGGCCGGATGGCTTACAACGTGGGTTCATCCGCGGGCCACTGAACAACCAAAAGATGATTGCCCAGTTACCCGAGTTGCTGCGTCGGCCGTGAGGGGCGCCTACGTGCCCCTTGGCGGAAATCAGAACGCCGGCAACACCGCGCCTTTGTAGTTATCCAGGATAAATTGCTTCAACTGCGGGCTGTGCAGCGCCGCTGCAAGCTTTTGCATTGCAGGGGTGTCTTTGTTGTCGGGGCGCGAGACCAGGATATTCACATAAGGCGAGTCATTGCCTTCGATCAACAGCGCGTCTTTGGCAGGGTCCAGTTTCACTTCCAGCGCATAGTTGGTGTTGATCAGAGCCAAATCGACTTGGGTGAGCACGCGCGGAATGGTTGCGGCCTCCAGTTCACGGAATTTCAAACCTTTGGGGTTTTCCACGATGTCTTTAGTGGTGGACAGAATATTGGTCGGGTCTTTAAGGGTGATCAGCCCGTGCTTGGCCAACAATATCAGTGCCCGCCCACCGTTGGTGGCGTCGTTGGGGATCACCACGTTAGCGCCGTTGTTTAGCTCATTGATGCTAGCCAGCTTTTTATCGGAATAAGCGCCCAACGGCTCCAGGTGCACGCCGACCACGCTGACCAAGTTAGAGCCCTTACCTTTGTTGAATTCGTCTAGATAAGGCTGATGCTGGAAGAAGTTGGCGTCCATGCGCCCTTCGGCCACTTGGATGTTGGGTTGGATGTAGTCAGTGAACACTTTGACGTTCAGGTCTACCCCTTCCTGGGCCAATTGCGGCTTGATGAATTCGAGAATTTGCGCATGGGGCACGGCCGTGGCCGCTACGGTGAGCGACTCATTGGCCTGGGCAGATAACGCGGCAACAGCGGCAAACGCCGCCAATAGTTTTTTCATGAGATGCACTCCTTGTGAAGGCGCGTTGCGCCGCCGCCCTCGTTACTTACGGGAAAAATGTACAACCAACCGGTCGCCCACGGTTTGCAAGACCTGCACCAGCACCAGGAGCAATACCACGGTCACAACCATGACGTCGGTCTGAAAGCGCTGATAACCAAAGCGGATGGCCAGGTCGCCCAGACCGCCGGCGCCGACCACACCAGCCATTGCGGTATAGGACACCAAAGTGATCGCGGTGACGGTAATGGCCGCAAAAATACCTGGGCGTGCTTCGGGCAAGAGTGCGTTCATGATGATCTGCCGTGTCGTGGCGCCCATGGACTGGGTGGCTTCGATAATCCCACGGTCCACCTCGCGCAATGCGGTTTCCACCAGCCGGGCAAAGAATGGCGTAGCGCCTACCACTAACGGTGGGATTGCCCCCGCGACACCCAATGAAGTCCCGGTCAGCAATACCGTGAAAGGAATCATCAGAATCAACAAAATAATGAAGGGCAGTGAGCGCAGGATGTTCACCACCAGCGACAGCAGGGCGTAAACGCGCTTTTCCTCGAATAACTGGCGAGGCCCGCAGAGAAACAGCAGCACCCCCAGGGGCAGGCCCAGCAGGACGGTGAACAGCAGCGAGCCACCCAGCATCAGCAAGGTATCGACGGTCGCCAGCCAGATCTCACTCCAGTCGACATTGGCAAAAAAACTGAGCAGTTCCATCAGCGCAGAACCTCCATGTGAACGTCGGCCGCGGCGAAGCGGGCGAAAGCAGCGTCCATATCGCCACCTGTGACCGCAAGGGTCAGTTGGCCATAGGGGGTGTCTTTGATGCGGTCGATGCGCCCGGCGAGAATACTGTAGTCCACCCCCGTTTCACGGGCCACGGTGCCCAACAACGGCGCGTAGGTCGCTTCACCCTGGAACGTCAGGCGCAGGATGCGGCCCGGCACATGGGCGAAGTCATCGCGCTGTTCGCTCTCGTCGATCTGCTCGTCTTCCTGGACGAAGCGCTTGGTGGTCGGGTGCTTAGGGTGCAGAAACACATCGGCCACGGGGCCTTGTTCTACGATGACCCCTGCGTCCATCACTGCCACGTGGTCGCAGACCCGGCGAATCACGTCCATTTCGTGGGTGATCAGCACAATGGTCAGCTTCAATTCCCGATTGATTTCGGCCAGCAACTGCAAGACCGACGCCGTGGTCTGGGGGTCGAGGGCGCTGGTGGCCTCGTCGCATAGGAGGATTTTCGGGTTGGTCGACAAGGCCCGGGCGATGCCGACGCGTTGTTTTTGCCCGCCGGAAAGCTGGGCGGGGTACTTCTTGGCATGTTCCGTCAGCCCGACCCGCGCGAGCAACTGCGTCACGCGCCGGTCGATGTCACTGCCAGACAACTCGCCTGCCAGACGCAGGGGCAAAGCGACGTTGTCCGCCACGGTCTTGGAGGCCAACAGGTTGAAGTGCTGGAAGATCATTCCCACTTGCTGGCGGAAGCGGCGCAAGGCATTGGCGTCGAACGCCGTGACATCTTCGCCATCGACGATAATCGTGCCGCCGCTGGGGGCCTCGAGGCGGTTGATCAGGCGCAGCAGCGTGCTCTTGCCAGCTCCGGAGTGGCCAATCAAGCCAAATACCTGGCCGTTCTCGACGGTCAGTTGGGTGGGATGCAACGCCGGGATTTCCCTACCGGCAACGCGGTAGGTTTTGTGGACATTTTGAAACTCGATCACGTAGCGAACCTTGTGGGGCGCATGAATGGGGAGCGAATAGCCGGCGCGCATTTTAACGTGTGATCCGGCCAGTGCTTAGCATTTATTTGGCTGGCGCACATTGTTTCGATCATAACGCGACTAAAGGTCACGAAATAAATCGAACGGCGGGAAACAGCCTTGGGTCACTTATGGGTACCGATGCTTTCCTGCCGTGATCAGGGAAGACAGACAATCAGTCCGAGCCACGGACAGCCTAGATCGAGGAGATGGATTTACATGAAGAAGCAAACACCTGAGCCAGGCAAGAGTGAGATGGCGGGGACCGACACTGTCGACCGCGGCAATACCAACGCCAAATTGGACAGCCTGGAACAGTTCCGTACCGATGCCACCGGCCAAGCCTTGCGCACTAACCAAGGCGTTAAGGTCAGCGACAACCAAAACACCCTGAAAGCTGGCCCGCGTGGCCCGTCGCTGCTCGAAGACTTCATCATGCGTGAGAAAATCACGCACTTTGACCATGAGCGTATCCCGGAGCGTATCGTCCACGCCCGCGGCACAGCTGCCCATGGTTATTTTCAAGCTTATGAATCCCATGCAGCCTTGACCAAGGCCGGTTTCCTTCAGGACCCGAGCCAACAAACCCCGGTATTCGTGCGTTTCTCTACCGTTCAGGGCCCACGTGGCTCGGGCGATACCGTGCGCGACGTGCGCGGTTTTGCGGTGAAGTTCTACACCGAAGAAGGCAACTTCGACATGGTCGGCAACAACATGCCGGTCTTCTTTATTCAGGACGCGATCAAGTTTCCTGACTTCGTGCACGCCGTGAAGCCTGAGCCCCATAACGAGATCCCTACCGGCGGCTCCGCCCACGATACGTTCTGGGACTTCGTCTCTCTGGTGCCTGAGTCCGCGCACATGGTGCTGTGGACGATGTCTGACCGGGCGATCCCAAAAAGCCTGCGCACCATGGAAGGGTTCGGTATCCACACCTTCCGCTTGATCAATGCCGAGGGCCAAGGCGTCTTCGTGAAATTCCACTGGAAGCCCAAGCAAGGCGTGTGCTCCCTGGTGTGGGACGAAGCGCAAAAGCTGGCCGGTAAAGATACCGACTTCCACCGCCGCGATCTTTGGGAGTCCATTGAAATGGGCGATTACCCAGAGTGGGAACTGGGTGTGCAGATCATCCCGGAAGAAGACGAACACAAGTTCGAATTCGACCTGCTGGACCCAACCAAAATCGTTCCCGAGGAGTTGGTACCGGTCACGCCGTTGGGCAAAATGGTGCTTAACCGCAACCCGGACAACTATTTCGCCGAGACCGAGCAGGTCGCGTTCTGCCCAGGGCATATTGTGCCGGGTATCGACTTCTCCAATGACCCACTGCTCCAGGGCCGGTTGTTTTCCTACACCGATACCCAGATCAGCCGCCTGGGTGGGCCTAACTTCCACGAGCTGCCGATCAACCGCGCCATCATGCCGATCCACAATGGCCAGCGTGACGCACAGCACCGTGTATCCATCGACAAGGGCCGTGCTTCCTACGAGCCTAACTCGATCGACGGTGGCTGGCCAAAAGAGACACCGGCCGGGCCGAAAGACGGTGGGTTCGAGACTTACCCTGAGCGCGTTGAGGCGCACAAGGTTCGCGAGCGCAGCGAGTCATTCGGCGACCACTTCTCCCAAGCCAGCCTGTTTTTCCGCAGCATGAGCAAGCCAGAGCAAGAGCACATCATTGCGGCTTACAGCTTTGAGTTGGGCAAAGTCGAGCGCGAATACATTCGTGCGCGTCAGGTCAACGAAATCCTGGCCAACATTGATTTGGAACTGGCTAAGCGGGTTGCCGAGAACCTTGGCCTGCCAGCACCGACCGCCGCGACTGTCAAAACCAAGCCGCAGACCCTGCCTGAGTCCCCGGCGTTGAGCCAGATGAACCTGCTGTCTGGGGATATCAAGACCCGCAAAGTGGCGATTCTGGTAGCCAATGGCGTAGACAGCAAGGCAATCGATGCTTTGAAAGCCGTACTTAAAGCTGAAGGCGCCCACGCTAAGGTACTGGGCCCAACCTCGGCACCGGTCAAGACTGCAGACGGCAAGAGCTTGCCTGTGGATGCATCCGCCGAAGGCCTACCTTCGGTTGCATTCGACGCCGTGTGGGTACCCGGTGGCGAAGCCTCGGTAAAAGCGTTGAGTGGCGACGGTGTTGCCCTGCACTTCCTGCTGGAAGCATACAAGCACCTTAAGGCCATTGGCGTAAGCAGCGATGCCAAGAGCCTGATCGACGGTCTGAAACTGGACCTCGATGCTGGTTTGATCGTTGGTGACGATGATGCCGCGCGCCAAGCGTTCGTGGCGGCTATCGCCCAGCACCGGGTTTGGGCCCGCGAGCCCAAAGCCAAGGCTGTTCCAGCCTGATCAAACCCCGCGAGGGGTTAGCACGAGCAAATTCGGCCGCCCGGTTTCGACCCGGCGGCCGATTTGCATTTCCCAGCCAGGCGCCAGTTTTTCTACCCGTTGCTTGAGTTGCGCTTCCAGCCGACGGTAGTCACGCGGGTCGGCCACTTGAACGATGACGTCGCAGTTATAGTTCACGATGTCTGCCGCGATGGCGTCCAGTTGGCTCGCCAACCCTCGGCCGTTCTCCAGCACAAAGGCTGAATGGCTGGCGGCGGGGTCGATCATGTTGGCGGCTGGGCGTGCCTCGGCAATCTTCAGCGCGGCTTCGGCCTGCTCCAACTCCTGGCGACGGGCGTTGGCGATCGCGCCGTCGACGCCGCGGGTCAGGGCTGGGGCTTTCGGCATCAAGGCGCGCGCCCGCCCAAGGGCCGTGGCGGCTGCGTTGACGTCACCCTTTTGCAGAACCACCTGGCTGCGTCGCAGATAGGCTTCAGCCAACTCGCGTTGGAACTGCTCGATGCGAGGATCATTGGGGGTTTGGGACTGGAGTGCGGCCAATTGTTCTTCGGCCGTCGCCAACTCGCTGCTGGCAATGGACTGTTGCAACACTTGCCAGGCATCAGGCTGGCCCGCGGAGTGGTCGGTAGGGGCGCTTTGGCAGCCGGCCAGTACCGTCGTAAAAGCGACGAGGAGCAAATAACGATGAGTGAACGACTTCATTCCTGCGACTCTCTATTTGCGCAAAAAACAAGCAAGCCTACACCTTTGCAGGCAGTCATGAAATGCGACTACACCTAAAATCATAACGCCATCACGCTGTTTTACAGAAATAGCTTCAGGTGCGTTTGGGTAGCATAAAGCTAAGCAGAAACAATGCGGCGGCGCTGACCACGATAGACGGGCCTGCCGGGGTGTCCTTGAACCACGACAGCGCCAACCCCGCACACACGGCGATCACGCCCAGCAAGCTGGCCCCAATAGCCATTTGCTCGGGGGAGCGTGCGTGGCGCTGGGCGGCGGCGGCCGGGATGATCAGCAGGGAGGTAATCAGCAAGACCCCGACGATTTTCATCGCCACGGCGATCACCACGGCAATCAACAGCATCAGCGCCAAGCGCAACCCTGCGACCGGCAGCCCCTCTACCCTGGCCAGCTCTTCGTGGACCGTCACGGCCAGTAACGGCCGCCAGAGCAGCACGGTAAGCAGCAAAACCACAGCGCTGCCGCCGAGGATCCAGGTGAGGTCGGCTGGGCTGATCGCGAGCAGGTCACCGAACAGATAACCCAGCAGGTCGATGCGCACGTCGTGCATGAAGCTCAAGGCGACCAGCCCCAATGACAGTGTGCTCGGCGCGAGAATGCCTAACAGAGTATCGGAGGCCAGCGGTTGGCGTTGTTGTAAGGCCACCAAGATAACCGCCAGTAATAGGCAGCCCGCCGTCACCGCCAGCGCCGGATTGACGTCAAGGGCGAAGCCCAGGGCAACGCCCAGGAGCGCCGCGTGAGATAACGTATCGCCAAAATAGGCCATGCGCCGCCAGACGACGAATGAGCCCAGGGGCCCAGCGACTACCGCCAGGGACAGGCCAGCCAGCAGGGCGTACAGTAAAAAGTCAGCCATGCTTGCAGCCATCTCCGTGAACGTGAGCGCCAGTGACCACCGCACCGTGCAGGTCGTGGGCGTGGTCATGGTGGTGATGGTAAATGGCTAGGCTTGGTGCGTGGCTGCCGAACAGCTCGACAAAGGCCGGGTCGCCGCTGACCTGCTCCGGGTGCCCCGAGCAGCAGACATGCCGGTTGAGGCAAACCACCTGGTCGGTGGTGCTCATGACCAGGTGCAAGTCATGGGACACCATCAGCACCCCACAACCGTGGCGGTCGCGTAGTCGCGTGATCAAGCTGTAGAGCTCCGCTTGGCCAGCCACATCGACTCCTTGCACGGGCTCGTCGAGTACCAACAGCTCGGGCTGGCGCAGCAGCGCCCGGGCTAACAGGACGCGCTGCATCTCGCCGCCGGAAATGTTCTGGATGGGGCTGTCGATGACACTTTCGGCCCCGACTTCGGCCAGCGCCCCTTGGGCACCCGCGCGGTCGACGCCGGGTACCAGGCGCAGGAAGCGCAGCACCGACAGCGGTAGTGTTGGGTCGACCTGAAGCTTCTGCGGCATGTAGCCGATGCGCAGGCGGGGTTTGCGCCACACGCTGCCGCTGTCGGGCTTGAGTAGGCCCAGCACCGCCCTGACCAGGGTGGTCTTGCCGGCGCCGTTAGGGCCGATGAGCGTGACGATCTCGCGGGGCCGAACCCTCAGGTCAATATTGTCCAGAATGGCTTGCCCAGCGAAGGTCACCGCCACCCCTTCGAGGCGGATCAGCGCGTCACTCATCCGGCCCCCTGGCAATTGGCGCACAAACCTACGATCTCGACCGTTTGCGTTTGTACGCGAAAGCCGATGTCGGCGGCGCTGGCCAGAATGGCGTCGCTGATGGTTTTTTGCTCGAGTTCCACTGCCACATGGCACTCCCGGCAGATCAGGAACTGGCCTTGATGGCTGTGCTCAGGGTGATTGCAGCCAATGAACGCATTGAGCGAAGCAATGCGGTGGACCAAGCTGTTTTCCAGCAGGAAGTCCAACGCCCGATACACAGTCGGTGGCGCAGCACGCCTGCCGTCTTGATCGCTGAGCACCGCCAGGATGTCGTAGGCACCCAGCGGCTTATGGCTTTGCCAGACCAGCTCCAATACCCGCCGCCGCAAGGCAGTCAGGCGTACGCCTTGGCGCGCGCACAAAGTATCGGCCTCGGCCAAGGCGCTGTGGACGCAATGGGAGTGGTCGTGGGGGCGGCTAGCTAAGGGTGTGGTAGACATGGGCAAAGACGAATTCTGGAGGAGACGTTATTATATTACCGTTTCTTACCTCCCTTGAGTGGTCTCTGTGTCTCGACTTTTTGTGTTATGCGTCGCTTTTCTCTCGCTGTTCAGCCTTTCCTGCGCCCACGCCGAGGTGAAGTTGTTGACCAGTATCAAGCCCCTGCAACTGATCGCCGCCGCCGTTCAGGACGGCGTGGGCAGCCCGCAGGTCTTGCTGCCGCCCGGCGCCTCGCCCCACCACTTCGCCCTGCGGCCTTCAGACGTACGCCGGGTAGGCGACGCCGACCTGCTGTACTGGATCGGCCCCGACATGGAGAGTTTTCTGCCACGGGTGTTGGCTAATCGCAGCAAGCCCACGTTGGCCGTACAGGATCTGCCAGGCATGCACCTGCGGCGGTTTGCCGAAGACAGCCATTCCCACGCCGAGGAAGCCGAAGATCACGACCATGATCACCGCCCTGGCAACCTGGACGCTCACCTGTGGCTGTCGACCGTCAATGCCCGGGTGATCTCGGCGCGCATGGCCGCAGACCTAAGTGCCCTCGACCCAGCGAACGCGGCGCGTTACCGCAGCAACCAGCAAGCTTTCGAGCAACGCCTGGTGGCCCTCGATGAGCGGGTCAAGGCCCGTGTGGCAGGGGTAAAAGGCAAGCCGTACTTTGTCTTTCATGAGGCCTTCGATTACTTCGAAGAGGCCTATGGGCTCTCCCACGCCGGTGTCTTTAGCGTAGCGGCAGAGGTCCAGCCTGGGGCCCAGCACGTCGCTAAAATGCGCGCCACGCTGCAGCAGGTGGGCAAGACCTGCGTATTCAGCGAGCCGCCCATGCGCCCGCGGTTGGCGCAAACCCTGACGGCCGGCCTACCGGTGAAACTGGCAGAGCTGGATGCCTTGGGCGGTTTTGACGAAGCCACGGCCACTGGCTATGAGCAGTTGGTCAGCAGCCTGGGCGACAACCTGGCCGAGTGCCTCGAGTCACTCTGAGGCCTATAGCGCGATCGGCAGGTTAAGCTCGACCTGCTGGCGCATGCCCAGGCGCATCTCGAATTCGCCGGGGTCGTGGATCAACACGTCCAGGCCGGCGAATGACTCAGCGGCAATCAGCCGCGACAGCCAGAAGCGCACGCAGGCGACCCGCAGCATGACCGGCCATAGCTGCGACTCCGCCGTGGTGAAATGGCGCAGCTTGGCGTAGGCGCCCAGTAGCGCTTGGGCGCGCACTGGGTCCAGTTGGCCGTCGGCCTGGGAGCACCAGTCGTTCAGGGTAATCGCCAGGTCATAGAGCATCGGCCCCGAGCAGGCGTTATAAAAATCGATCACGCCGGTGAGGTGGGTGCCTTCGAACAAGGCGTTGTCGCGGAACAGGTCGGCATGCAGATTGGCCCGGGGCAATGCCAGAATCTGCGCTTTATGCGCATCGATCTCGGCGAGCGCCGCGCGCAGCAGGCTGGCGGGGCCTTCGGCCAGGCGTTCGAGCAATTGCTGGCCTTGCTCGAGCATCCAATCCAGGCCGCGGTCGGTCTTGCGTTCGATGATGTTATCGCGGGTCGCCAGGTGGATATTGGCCAGCAACTCGCCGACCTGGATGCAATGCTGGCGGTTGGGCGCGGTGATGTGCTTGCCTGGCAGGCGTGGCTGCAACAGCGCAGGCTTGCCCGCCAATTCACGCAAGGCCAGCCCTTCGCTGGTAGGTAAGGCGTAAGGCACCGGCAGGCCGGCTTGGTGCAAGACTTCCAGCAGCTCGACGAAAAACGGCATCTCCTGGGTTGGGCCGCGCTCGACCAGGGTCAGGACGAACTCGCCCTGCTCCAGGCTGACAAAGAAATTACTGTTTTCGGTGCCGGCGGCAATCCCCTGGAAATCCAACAGACGGCCAAGGCCGTAGGCGGCGGTGAAAGTTTCGAGCTGGGGCCGAGCCAGGGGGGTAAACACAGACATGATCAGAAATTGCCCATACTGGCGCCGCCTGCTGGCAACGCCGGGTTGATATTGAAGGTGACGCACTTTACCACTTGAAGATTTCCCATTGGGGAATCAGCATGTCGGGCTGGTCGGAACGGATAAAATTAGCGTCGGTGCCGTCCGCGCGGACCAAGAAGTACGGCACGCCGTGCTTTGGGGTGACCTTGATCGCATACAGAAAACCGTTTTGCCGATATTCCTGAATGGTTTTGTCCCCTTCCTGGCGAATGGTCACGTCCGGGTCAGCGGAAGGACCTTCGTCGGCAGCCATGGCCGCCACTGGGGCGAAGGAAATCAAGCCAACCAGCAGCAAGCGATTGAATGTGCCCATGATAACCTTGTCCTTTTATAGTTAATGTTCCGGCCATTCTAGCGCCGGGCCGGTTCAAAAGGTTGATTCCTCGCATGAGCAAAGCTCCCCTCGTCCTGGTGGATGGTTCCTCCTACCTGTACCGGGCCTTCCACGCCCTGCCGCCATTGGCCACCTCCAAAGGCATGCCCACTGGCGCCGTGAAGGGCGTGCTGAACATGCTCAAAAGCTTGCGTCGGCAGTACCCCGACAGCCCCTTCGCGGTGGTCTTCGACGCCAAGGGCGGGACATTCCGCGACACCCTTTACGCTGACTACAAAGCCAACCGGCCGAGCATGCCCGACGACCTGCGGGTGCAGGTCGAGCCGTTGCACGCCGCCGTGCGTGCCTTGGGCTACCCCCTGCTGTGCGTCGACAATGTCGAAGCCGACGACGTCATCGGCACCCTGGCCCGCAGCAGCGCCGCCGCCGACCGGCCCGTGGTGATCTCCACCGGTGACAAGGACATGGCGCAGCTGGTCGATGGCCATATCACCCTGGTCAATACCATGACCGGCACTGTGCTAGACATTCCCGGGGTGATCGAAAAGTTTGGCGTCGGCCCCGAGCACATCATCGACTTCCTGGCGCTGATGGGGGACAAGGTCGATAACATTCCCGGCGTCCCAGGCGTCGGCGAAAAGACCGCCCAAGGCTTGCTGGTGGGCATTGGCGGGGGGCTGACCGAGCTGTATGCCAACCTCGACAAAGTCCCGGCCCTGCCCATTCGTGGCGCCAAAGGGCTGCCGGCCAAGCTTGAAGAACACAAAGCGATGGCGTTCCTTTCCTACGAGCTGGCGACGATCAAAATCGACGTACCGCTGGACATCGAGGTCGAGGCACTGGTTTGCAGCGAGCCCGACCGCGAAGCCCTGATCGCCATCTACACCGAGCTGGAGTTTCGCAGCTGGATCGAGGACATTCAGCGCGATGCCAAGCGCGAAGGCGCCGCCCTGGCGCCGGTTGAGCAGGCTGCGCCGGCACAGGAAGCCCGCTACGAAACCGTCCTTGACCCGGCCCGCTTCGAGGCGTGGCTGGAGAAGCTCAAGCAAGCGCCGCTGTTCGCGTTCGACACCGAAACCACTGGGCTGGATGCGCAGAAAGCCCAGTTAGTGGGTGTGTCGTTCGCCGTCCAGCCTTATGAGGCCTGCTACATTCCGTTGACCCATTCTTACATGGGGGTACCGGAACAGTTGGACCGCGATACGGTGCTGCGGGCTCTCAAACCGTTGCTGGAAGACCCCGCCAAAGCCAAGGTGGGGCAGCACGCCAAATACGACATCAATATTCTCGCCAATTGCGCCATCGGCGGCGATCCGGCCCAGGGTATCGAGGTGCGTGGCGTGGCCTTCGATACCATGCTGGAGTCCTACGTACTGGACTCCACCGCCACCCGTCACGACATGGACAGCCTGGCCTACAAATACCTCAACCACACCAATATTGCCTTCCAGGACATCGCGGGCAAAGGCGCCAAGCAGCTGACGTTCGATCAGATCGCCCTCGAGCAGGCTGGGCCCTATGCTGCCGAAGACGCCGATATCACCCTACGCTTGCACCTGCACCTCTCGGAAAAGCTGAAGGCGCTGCCTAGCTTGCTGTCGGTCCTGCAGGACATCGAGATGCCCCTGGTACCCGTGCTGGCGAAGATCGAACGCCAGGGCGCGCTGGTCGATGCCCGCCTGCTTGGGGTGCAGTCGGTCGAGTTGGGCGACAAGATGATCGCCCTGGAGCGTGAAGCCTTCAGCATTGCCGGGGAAGAGTTCAATCTGGGCTCGCCCAAGCAACTGGGGGTTATCCTCTACGAAAAGCTTGGGTTGCCGATCATCAGCAAGACCGCCAAAGGCCAGGCGTCCACCGCCGAGGCGGTCTTGGCTGAACTGGCCGAGCAGGATTACCCGCTGCCTAAGGTGTTGATGCAGTACCGCTCCATGAGCAAGCTCAAGAGCACGTACACCGATCGCTTACCCGAGCAGATCAACCCGCGTACGGGGCGTGTACACACCTCTTACCAGCAGGCCGTGGCGGCGACCGGGCGGTTGTCGTCCAGCGATCCGAACCTGCAAAATATTCCGATCCGTACGGCCGAGGGCCGGCGTATCCGCCAGGCCTTCATTCCGGCCCCGGGTTACACGCTGTTGGCTGCCGACTATTCGCAGATCGAATTGCGCATCATGGCCCACCTGGCCAAGGATGAAGGCTTGCTGCATGCGTTTCGCAACGATCTGGACGTGCACCGGGCAACCGCCGCTGAGGTCTTCGGTGTGGCACTCGAGGCGGTCAGCACTGACCAGCGGCGCAGCGCCAAGGCGATCAACTTTGGTTTGATCTATGGCATGAGCGCGTTTGGCCTGGCCAAACAGATTGGCGTCGACCGTAAGCAGTCCCAGGAATACATCGACCGGTATTTCGCCCGTTATCCAGGGGTGCTGCAGTACATGGAGCGCACCCGCGCCCAGGCTGCTGAGCAGGGCTACGTAGAGACGCTCTTCGGCCGGCGCCTGTACCTGCCGGAGATCAACGCGAAAAATCCGGCCCTGCGCAAAGGCGCCGAGCGCACCGCGATCAACGCGCCGATGCAGGGTACGGCGGCCGATATCATCAAACGCGCCATGGTCGCGGTGGATACCTGGCTGAGCGACTCAGGCCTGGATGCCCGCGTGATCCTTCAGGTGCACGATGAACTGGTGCTGGAAGTGCGCGAAGACCTCGTCGAGCAAGTCAGCCGCGAAATCCGCCTTCACATGAGCGGCGCGGCGCAGTTAGACGTGCCGTTGCTGGTGGAAGTAGGAGTCGGCCCCAACTGGGACGAAGCCCATTAACCGGTAGGAGGGGCCTCGGCCCCGATCTTTTGCGCCTCCATCGGTGCCGCATAACCGTTGGACCGTAGAAGAGCTTGGGGGCGAGCCCCCTCCTACCAGGTTTTTAACATTGGCTGAGGGCTTTATGAAACCTGGGCGGCAATGAGAATAGTTCGCCTTGGCTCAGGAACTTAACCCGCTTTAGGGGCTCTGAGTACGTGAACAGGCAAGTGATGCCCGTTCATGCTCCTATGTTGTGTTAAGTGTTGGCAGATATCCGGGCCCCGCCCTAGCGGCCTGGAACTTGAACCCCGAACTTCCCCTCCCCACATGAAGTCCGGGGTTTTTTTTGCCTGTAATTTGGCTATTCGGTTTTGTCCGGCAGCTCCATCCAGCGCGCCAGCACGCTGTAGGCGTCTTCCAGGCCGACTCGCTTGGGCGCCGAAAACAGCTGGATACTCACCGCTTCGCCCCAACCTTTACGGATTTCTGCCTGGACCTTAAGCAGAGTGTTTTTCGCTGCGCCGTAGGTGAGTTTGTCTGACTTGGTGAGCAAGATATGCATCGGCATATGGCTAGCGACCGACCAATCCAGCATCAGCACGTCGAAGTCCGTCATAGGATGGCGAATGTCCATCATCAGGATCAGGCCTTTCAGGCTCTCCCGGCTGCCCAGATAGGCCTCGAGGTGGCGTTGCCAATGCAGCTTGAGAGGGATTGGCACCTTCGCGTAGCCATACCCGGGCAAGTCTACCAAGCGCCGCTGGTCATCGAGGTTGAAGAAGTTGAGCAGCTGGGTGCGACCTGGAGTTTTCGAAGTGCGGGCCAGGCTGGCGTGGGTCAGGGTGTTCAAGGCGCTGGATTTGCCCGCGTTGGAACGGCCGGCGAAAGCGACTTCGAAGCCTTCGTCGTCGGGGCATTGATCGACTTTGGCGGCGCTGAGCGAGAAGGTTGCCTGCTGACACAGACCGAGGATGGGGTTTTTGACTTGCATGTGAGTTCCGGTGTGGGGCAGCGGGGTGCCGAACTTCCCTAAAAAATGGCTGGGCAGGGCGAACGATACCTGAACACGCTGCAGCACGATATCTAATAGAGGTGCGACATCGACATCTGAAGTGTCGATTTGCCTGCATGGAATTGCTGCTTTGCTTTACAAAAGGATGGCTTACGGCACCCTTTTTTTACATAACAGCCGTTACACTAGCGACCTGTACTTCGCCTCGCCCAGCCCGAACGCTGGTATGACCGAGGCATTTTTCTGTCTGCTCAGGAGTAAAGCATGCGTAATCTGATTCTCGGCGCCGCGTTCATTGCCGCCAGCGTATTCGGCCTCACCGCCCAAGCGGCGGGCGAGCCGGTAGAAGCGGGTAAGCAGTATGTAGAGATTAACAAGCCGGTAGCGGTTGCCGAGCCAGGCAAAATCGAAGTGGTCGAGTTGTTCTGGTATGGCTGCCCGCATTGCTACGCTTTTGAGCCGACCCTCAATCCATGGGTCGAAAAGCTTCCCGCTGACGTCAATTTCGTGCGTATTCCCGCTATGTTCGGCGGTATCTGGGATATTCACGGCCAGCTGTTCCTGACCCTGGAAGCCATGAACGTCGAGCACAAGGTGCACGGCGCTGTCTTCGAAGCCATTCATAAACAACACAAAATGCTCAAGACCAAAGAAGAGATGGCCGAGTTTCTTGCCACCCAGGGGGTCGACAAAGACAAGTTCCTCGCTACCTTCGACTCCTTCGCGATCAAGGGCAAGGTGGCCGATGCCAAGAAAAAGGCTCAGGCCTATGAGATCACCGGTGTGCCGACCATGATCGTCAACGGCAAGTACCGCTTTGACCTCGGCACCGCAGGCGGCGCAGAGGGTGTATTGAACGTGGCAGATCAGCTCATCGCCAAAGAGCGTGCAGCCAAGTAAGCGGCGGCAGTTATGTTGCGGCGCTGGAGTTCCAAGCGAGGCGTTGGCCTGTGCGACGCGCGGGTCAATGAGCAGCATTTGCAGGCCAGTGGCTTGCCCAGCGATGGGCGGCTACGCCTGCTGAGCTTCAATATTCAGGTGGGCAATAGCACCGAGCGCTACCACCATTACCTGACCCGGGGCTGGCAACACGTGCTGCCCCACACCGGGCGGGCGGGCAATTTGCGCAAAATTGGTGACTTGCTCGCCGACTACGACCTGGTGGCGCTGCAGGAGGCCGACGGCGGTAGCCTGCGCTCGGGCTACGTCAACCAGGTCGAGCATCTTGCCCACCTTGGCGCGTTCCCTTACTGGTACCAACAACTCAACCGCAACCTTGGCAAGTTCGCTCAGCACAGTAACGGCGTACTTAGCCGCCTGCGGCCTTGGGCGATCGAAGACCATCCTTTGCCCGGCCCGCCTGGACGCGGCGCAATCCTCATGCGTTTCGGTGAGGGGCCAGAGGCCTTGGTGGTGGTCATGATGCATTTGTCGTTGGGCGCCAAGACCCGCAGCCTGCAACTGGGTTATATCCGTGAGCTCATCGGCGGTTACCGGCACCAGGTATTGATGGGTGATATGAACACCCACGCCAACGATTTGCTCGAGCACTCGCCGTTGCGCGACCTTGGCCTGCTAGCGCCGCAAGTGGAGGCCACCTTTCCAAGTTGGCGGCCGCAACGCTGCCTTGACCACATTTTGCTCAGCCCCACGCTGGCTTTGGAGCGCGTGGCGGTATTGGCCCAGGCGATTTCTGACCACTTGCCCGTGGCGGTGGAAATTCGGCTACCCGATAGCCTGAGGGGCGACACCCTGCCTGCGACCTTACCCCGTGCCGATGGACCCGCGACATGAGTGAAGACGCCGAGCGCTGGAAAGAAAAGTATCTCAAAGGCCTCGAACAGCAAGAGAAGCTCGAGCGTCGCTGGAATGCGCGCCTCGACTTGCTGCGCCGAGGGTTGGTCAGAAGTACGCTGGCGGCCGAGGGCTCCGATCGCGCGGTAGACCAGTGCATGAAAGAGATGCGCGAGGTCATTCGGACCGACGACATGGACGCCAAGCTGTCGGCCCTGTTGCCGCGCCTGGAAAAAGCCGTGCTCGACTCCGAGCAGCGCCGCGAAACCCGGGTCGAGCAGACCAGTACCGCGCTCAATGCCCTGATCACGCAATTGCAAAAGCTGCCGCTGCCCAGGCACGTATTACGACCGCTAAAAAAGTTTTCCAAGGAGGTCGAGGAGCGCTCGGCCCTGGCTCCGGAAATCCCCCTGTTGCTCAGCGAGCTCAGCAACCTTCAAGGCCAGGCACTGAACAATATTGAAGGGCTGGCGGACACCGACGCCCGCCCGGGCTTTTTCCAGCGCTTATTTGCTAGCCGTGAGCAGAGCCCCTCTGAACTGCCTGCGCCAGACCCAACCGTGGCTGCCCCCGACCTCGACGCCCCGCTTGACCAGGCGCCACCGACATCGACGCTGGCAGCCGCATTGCCGATTGAACCCGACAAGCCAGAGCCCGAGGCGCTGCCCCAGGCCCTACCAGCGGCCGAACCCATTGCCGTGGCACCGGCTCAGTCTAGCGTGCTGGCAGACACCGTCATTGAGCCCGAAGTTGCGCCCGCGCCGGCCGCTGGCGTGGCTGCTGAAACCCCCAGTGAGGCGCCGGCCGTTAGCTCTCAGGCTGCGCTCGAGCCGCATGACGAAGCCGCCCTGCTCCTGCCGTTCGAGCCAGTCAAAACCTCAGGCCTGCTTGCCCGCGAGGGTTTTCTCGATAGTCTGCCGTTGCCCGCGGCGATTGCTGAAGCCCTGGCCGCCATCGATCCTGACGCACCGGGCGAGGACATCCTCTACGCGCTCCCGACCTCCACTGAGCCGAGCTACAGTTCAGTCGCAACGCACATCGAGTCGACCCTGCTGGGGTTGCTCGATGAACTCAGGTTACCCGAGCAACACAAACCCCAGGCAGAATCCATGCGTGAGCGCTTGGAACATGGGCTGAACTGGTACGAGCTGCTGCCGATCCTCGACGATCTTGCGGTATTGACCCTGGCGATCAATACCGGCGGGCAAAGCGATTTCGAATCCTATCTCAAGCAATTGAACGAGCGCCTTGAGTCGTTTCACAGCAATCTACAGGCCGCCAGTGAGGGACACGAGGACAGCCGCAGTGCGGCCCGCGACCTGGACAGCCAGTTGCGTGAGCAAGTGGGTGGATTGCAGCACAGCATGAAGGCGGCGGCCGATGTGGAAGGCTTGAAGCAGATCCTCGAAGGCCGTTTGCAGGGCCTGCTTGGCACCATGGATCAGCATCGCCAGCAGCGTGATCAACGCGAACAAGAGATCGCCCAGCGCTTGCAAGGGCTGTCCGAGCGAGTCGCGAGCATGGAGCAAGAAGCCCATAGCCATCGCGAGCATTTGGAAGAGCAACGGCAGAAGGCCTTGATCGATCCTCTCACCGGGCTGCCCAACCGCGCGGCGTGGAGCGAGCGTCTGGATGAAGAGTTGATGCGCCGCCATGCCGCTGAGGTTGAGAGCGAGTTGCTGGTCGCCATGCTCGACCTTGATCACTTCAAAGCGATCAATGATTCATACGGGCACATGGCGGGCGATAAAGTGCTCAAAATCATTGCCGGCGAATTACGCAAACGGTTACGCCCGGAGGACTTCATCGCGCGCTTCGGCGGTGAAGAGTTTGTAGTATTGCTTCCGTCTACCACCACGGCAGTAGGGCTCGAGGTGCTCAATCACGTGCGCAGTGCTATCGAAGCCTGCCCTTTTCACTTCAAGGGCCAGCGCGTAACCATCACCGTGTCCATTGGCATGACGGCCTTCCGGGTGTCCGAGCGCATCGAGCTGTCGTTGAAACGGGCTGATGAGGCCCTCTATCGGGCCAAAGCAGCCGGGCGCAACCGGGTCGAGCAGAGCTGATACGGTCACTGACACCTAGCGAAACAGGCAGGTTGCCATATTGGCGCCCTAACGGCTCTGTCAGTACGTTATGCTGGTAGTTACTGCCATTTGACGTTGCTTTTTTATGAAATCCTTTTCTGTCGCCCTACTGCTGCTTCTGACCGGCTGTTCCACTGGCTTGGTGATCGACCGCAGCCATCCTTCGGTCAACCACGACAACCGCATTCAGTTTGTCGTCCTGCACTACACGTCGGCGTCTGAGCAGCGCTCCCTGGAGCTGCTGAGCCACGGCGAAGTCAGCAGCCACTACCTGATAGGCCTGCAGCCACCTACCGTGTACCAATTAGTGGATGAAAGCCAACGGGCCTGGCACGCCGGTGACAGTGAGTGGCAGGGCCGCACCTGGCTGAACTCAAGTTCCATTGGCATAGAAATCGTTAACCCGGGCTACAGCGATACGCCCAACGGGCGCGTGTGGTACCCCTATACCGAGGGGCAAATCCAGGCAGTGCTGGCGTTGCTGGCGGATGTGGTCAAGCGCAACGGTATCGAGCCGCGCAATATCGTTGGCCACAGCGACATCGCCCCTACCCGTAAGCTCGACCCCGGTCCATTATTTCCCTGGAAGCGCTTGGCCCAAGCCGGCTTTGGCGTATGGCCCGACGAGCAGGTGGTAGCCCGCGAACAGCTGCGTTTCGCTAGCAACCTGCCCTCTATCACTTGGTTTCAGCAGCAGCTGCTGCGCCTGGGCTATGCCACGCCACAAACTGGCGAGTTGGACACAGCCACCCGACACGTTCTCGCAGCATTCCAGATGCACTTCAGGCCCCAGCGTTTCGATGGCGAGCCCGACGCGCAAAGCGCGGCAATTCTGCAAACACTCAATACTGCGCGCTAACGGCTTCAGTTAATATCGGCCGGTTGGCCACTCCGCTGGTCACATCAAGGGAACGTTAGGATGCAATTGCTCGCTGCGCGCTGTCGCGATTTGCTTAACCGCCCCTGGGTGCTGGCGTCTTTGGTCGGGGTGGGCAGCGCTATCTTGCTGCTTAGCGCTTGTGTTGCATTGGTCATCCAGCAATCACGCTACGCCGAAAGCCAGCAGATGAACGCCAACGGTCAGCGTTTCATGCAGCGCCTGGCCCAAGTCTTCGGGCAGTTGCGCGAAGGTGTCGACCAGCTTGAGGCGCAGCCGTCGCGCACCTGCAACGCGGCCATGATCAAGGCCCTGCGCGAGGTGGGGTTCGGCAATCGCTTCATCTACGAGGCGGCATTCTCCGATGGTCGTCAGATATGCTCGGATCGGCCAGGTGGCACCGCAGAGTGGCCTACCCGAAAAGCTGACATTGAAGGGCAGGTCTACAGCTATTGGCTCAATACCACCACCCAACCGAACGATAATCTGGCTGCCTTGGTACTGGGCCGGGGCCCTTTTCGGGTGAGTACGTCGCGTGGGCACCTGACCGACGTTGTCGATCTGCCCCCCGGTGGCAGCCTGCTGGTGTTATTAGACCAGGGCCGCGTAGCGATTCCGGTGCTTGGCCCCGCCCAGCCATGGCCAGCGCTGCCGAGTGGGGCCAGTGACAGTGGCGAAGCGCTTTGGGTTATCGACGACCAGTTCATCTACCGCATGGCAACCCAGTTGCCAGATTTCCAACTGGCATTGATCGCGCCGCGCCCTAGTTGGCTGCCGGTGACTAATATGGGGCTGCGGCTATTGTTCCCGATCAGTGTGTTGATGGCTTTGTGCATTGGTTGGTTGACCCTGCAATCGATTCGCCAGCGGCGCTCCATCAATGGCGCGCTGCGCGGCGCGGTGCGAAGGGGCGAGTTACAAGTGCTGTATCAGCCGATCTTCGAGCTTAGTAGCCGCCGATGTGTCGGCGCCGAAGCCTTGGTGCGCTGGCGTCGACCTGATGGCAGTTTGACGAGCCCGGAGCTGTTTATCCCGTTGGCCGAAGACAGTGGGCAGATCCGCCAAATTACAGACTTCGTGCTGCAGCGCCTGCTCGAGCAAATGGGGCCCGTATTGCGCAGCCATCCCCACCTTTACATCTCGGTCAACCTGGCCGCGTGCGACGTGATGCTGCCGCGCATCGGCCGAGTCGTCACGCGCCTGCTGGCTCAACACGGGGTGGCCGCCGCGCAGATCGCGTTTGAAGTCACCGAGCGCGAGCTGATCGATGTGATCGCCGCGCGGGAAAACCTCCAGGCCTTGCGAGATGCCGGCCACCAGGTACTGATCGACGACTTCGGCACGGGTTACTGCAGCCTTGCGTACCTGCAAACATTGCCGGTCGACTGTTTGAAAATCGACAAGGCTTTTATCGACGCCCTCGGGCATGACGCCGAAAACAGCGGAGTAGCGCCGCACATCATTCGCATGGCCCATGCCCTGGAACTGCGGGTTATCGCCGAAGGGATCGAGCACGAGTCCCAGGCCCGGCTGTTAAGGCAGGAGGGTGTCGCCTACGGGCAAGGCTGGTTGTTCGCCCACCCGCTCAACGCCCGGCAATTTGGTGAGCTGGTCACCGGGGCGCACCTCAGATAGGCAGGGTCATGTAAAACTGGGTGCCCTGCCCTGGACGCGAATACACGCCAATACGCCCACCGTGTAGCTGGACGATCTCCTTGCACAGCGCCAGCCCCAGGCCGGCGCCGCCCTTTTTGCGCCCCACCTGGACGAAGGGCTCGAATATGCGCCCCTGCTGGCCGTAGGCAATACCTTCGCCGTTGTCTTCAACGCTGATGATGACCCGCTCTGCATGGCGCCGGGCCTGGAGGCGAATGCGGCCGTTTTCCGGGGTATGGCGCAGTGCATTGTCCAGCAGGTTATCCAGTACCCGTTCGAGCTGTCGCTCATCGGCATGGAGACGGGGCAGGTTGTCTTCACGGTCGATGCTCAGGTCAATGCCTTTGGCAAATGCCTGCCCTTTGAAGCGGTCTTGGGCTTGTTCCAGCAGGTCATCGATGACACAGGGGCCAAGGGTTAACTTCTGCAGACCGTTCTGGTAGCGGGAAAAATTCAGCAGGTCGTTGATCAGCTGCATCAAGCGCTGCATTTCTTCGTTGACGGTGCTCAGTAGGTCCGCTTCCCGGCTTTCTGGGGGGAAATGCACGCGCTCCTGCAGTAGACCGAAGGCCATGTGCATGCCCGTCACAGGCGTGCGTAGTTCGTGGGACGCGCGTAAAACGAATTCGCTGCGTACCCGTTCGAATGCTCTCTGCTCGGTCACATCATGCAGCACCATCACCGCGCCTAGGATCTGCCCGCCGGTTTGGTTGACTGGAGTCAAGCTGTAGGCAAGTAGGCGGGTTTCACCGTCGATCTCAAAGCTAAGGTCTTCGGGAGCACGCTCCAGGCTGCCACCACGCAGAATCAACTGCAGCTGTTCATCGAGGTCGGGGCGGTCCAGCGCCTCGCCCAGGCCCATCCCCAAACGCGGGTCTTCCCAACCCAATTGGCGCTGTGCCACTGGGTTCAAGTGTTCCAGGCGGCCTTGCTGATCAATCATCAACAGGCCATCGTCGATGCTGTCTAGCACGGACTGTAGGCGTTGGCGGCCGGCTAATAATTCATCGATGTTGGTTGCCTGATGCTCGCGTAACGCCTGGGCCATGCTGCCAAAGCGGCTGGACAACTGACTGAGTTCAGCCGCAGGAGATTGCGGCAGGTTGACGTCGAAGTTGCCCAGGCTGATTTTGTCAGCCGCCAGCGCCAGTGCTTCGATGGGCTCGCCAAAGCGCCGAGCGATGGCATGCGCAGTGAAAAAGCCGACAATCAGCACGGCTAAGCCTACTAGTCCGAGCAGGCTGGAGACCATCACGGCGCGGTCATGGGCTTCCTGTTCGGTGGTATTGATATTATCCAAGGCATCTTTGTAGCCCCTGATCAGGCTATTGCGCAGTTGGTCAAAGTGCGAGCGCAGCAGGGTATTGGCATTGAGCCCCAGCCCCTGGCTTTTGGTCTCGTTATAGGCCTGGAGAAAGTCGCGGTACTGGCCGTCGATGGCAGCGAAGCTCGACGTTTCGCCCGATTCGGCTTCGTGTCGCCGCGCATCGTCGATCAACTCTTGAAACTGCCGCTGGCTGGTCGCCATTTTTTCGTTGGGGGCGTCTTCCAGCATCATGACCAACTGGTCGCCCAGGTTCTGCCGCATTTTCAGGCCGATATCCAGGGCAACAAAGCTGTTGTGCAGGGTCGCTTCATGGTACCGGGCCATTTGCATCACACTGACCAAGCCCAGCAGCAGACCCAATAGGGCCACGGTAATCAGCGCCGATATGCTGAGAAACAGCCGGGTCCGAAGCTTCATGGCAAGCTTCATAGGTTGTACTGTTTACGTTTGCGGTACAGCGTCGAAGCATCGATCCCCAGTGTCCTGGCGGCTTGGTCCAGGGTTTCGCTGGTGGCTAACACCGCACCGATATGGGCCTTTTCCAGTTCATCCAGGCTCAACGCCGCGCCGATACGCGGGGCGTTGTTGACCGGCTGTTCGGCCATGCCCAAATGGGTGACTTCCACCTTTTCCTGAGGGCAAATGATGCTGGCGCGTTCGATCACGTTGCGCAGCTCACGGATATTACCCGGCCAGCGGTAGTTGAGCAGTGCACTGGTAGCCTCCTCGCTGAAGCCACGCGCCGGCCGCGCATACTCCTTGACGAAGCGCGCGAGAAACCGATCTGCCAGCGTCAGAATATCTTCACTGCGCTCGCGCAAAGGTGGCAGGTGCAGGGTGATGACGTTAAGGCGATACAGCAAGTCCTCACGGAAGCGGCCGTCGCGCACCATGTCTTCGAGGTTCAGGTTAGTTGCCGCCAGGATGCGCACATCGGCGCGACGGGTCACCGGGTCGCCGACGCGCTCGTATTCTTTATCTTGAATGAATCGAAGCAATTTTGGCTGTAAAGTAAGAGGAAAATCGCCGATCTCGTCAAGAAACAGCGTGCCGCCATCTGCTTGGTTGACGCGCCCGAGGGTGCTCTCGCTAGCGCCGGTAAAAGCGCCGCGACTATGCCCAAACAGTTCGCTTTCCATCAATTCGGCGGTCAGCGACGGGCAGTTGATGGTCACGCAGGACTTCTTCGCGCGTTTGCTCCAGCCGTGAATAGCCCGGGCCAACTCGCCTTTACCCGTACCGGACTCGCCCAGGATAAGGATGTTGGCGTCAGTATTGGCCACCTGCCGAGCAGTTTCGAGCACGACCATCATGGCCGGGCTATGGGAGTCCAAGCCATCCTTGGGCTTACGTACTTCGCCTTCCAGCGCTTCCAGGCGTGCGGACAATTGCCGTACTTCTAGCTGTTTTGCCGTAGCCAGGCGCAGCTGGTCGGGGCTGCAGGGTTTGACCAGGTAATCGGCGGCGCCCGCTTGAATCGCATCGACGGCGGTGTCGACCGCGGAGTGGGCGGTGACGATCACAACGCGCATCCATGGCGCCTGTACACGCATGTGGGCCAGGACGTCCAGGCCGTTGTCTTCGCCCAGGCGCAGGTCCAGAAAGCACAGGTCGAAGACCTGACGCTGCATCAATGTATCGGCTTGGCTGGCACTGTTGGCAGTGGCGACGCTATAGCCTTCGTCTTCCAGGCAATAACGGAAGGTGCGAAGGATCGCGGACTCATCGTCGACCAGAAGAATACGGCCTTGATGACCAGTGCCCGATTCCATTACCTGCGCTCCTTGTATGAAAGATGATGGTTAGTCCCGTAAAGATCGGGCAAGTTGCATGGTCGATTCTGAACCACGCAGCAAGTTATCGGGTAACTATTCCCCTTACACCAATCTAACCCATTGAAATGGGACACATTGGATTTTTTCTCCGAGCTAGCCCAGCATCGGCAGGGCTACTCGACTGACTAAACGCTAAGGAGACCTTATGCCTCGATTCAAACATTTTGCTTTGGCCGGTTTTTTCAGCCTGGCCCCGCTTGGTGCTGTCTGGGCGGACACTACCAGCGCTGAGCAATTGTCAGCAGCGCGGCAGGAAGGATCGATCTGGACGGCTTTTGCCCTAAATCGTCAGCTCAGCCCTTTCAACTTAAGCGTCAAGGTTGTGCAAGGTACTGCCACGCTTGAGGGCAAGGTTGAAAGCGAAGTCGACCGGGAATTGGCCGAACGCCTGGCGCTGAACATCCAAGGCGTCGACAAGGTCGACAACCGCTTGCTGCTCGATGCCGGCTTGGCTGAGCAATCACTGGCCCGGCAGGGCTTCGCTCAGCGAATCGACGACGCCACCCTGACAGCCACTATCAAGTCCAAGCTGTTGTGGAATGCCAGCACCCACGGGATGGCCACCGAAGTCACCACGCAAGACGGCGTAGTGACCCTCAAAGGCCAAGCCCAGACCGCCGACGCCAAGCAGTTGGCCGGGACGTTGGCCAGCAACACCGACGGCGTTTATGAGGTCAATAACCTGATTAGCTTGGGCGCTGCGGACACCGCCACCACGCGGGCCGAAACAGCCGCCAAGCAAACCGAAGAGGCAATCAGTGATGGTTGGATCACTAATAAGGTGAAAGCCAGTTTTATTCTGAGCCGTAACCTCGATGGGCTGAGCATCGACGTGACCACCAAGGACGGTATCGTGAGTCTGACCGGCACCGTGGTCAGCACCGAAGAGAAAAGCCTCGCGGTTGAAATGGCCCGTAGCATCCGGGGGGTAAGGGGAATCGACGCCGACCGGCTACGTGTCACGCGTAAGGCAACGGGTTGATCGTGCAAATCGCCCGAAGGAAATCTCCGCATCGTGCAGGATGCGCCTACCCGACATTGTTTGGATAAAGTAAGTTATTGATTAATAAGAATAAATTTGCCGGTAAAATTTGGCACGCCGGCTGCAATATCTAGGACATGAACCTATTGAATTGAATGCTGGTGTCGGGAGGGGTTACAGAATGAATCTTCAATCTATCGCTCGTGCGTACCCTTCCCCTCTTCAGGTCCGCCAAGGATTGTTTGCCATGCTGGCACTGCTGATCACCCTCTTAGCGTGCCAGCAGTACCTACGCTGGACTGCGGCTCCGGAGCTGATCGTGCATTCGCAACATCGCCCTGGGCCAAGTCTGGCCCACTTCAATGCTGCGGCCCCCGTTGGCACTGAGGTCAAAGGGATGAGCATGCATCAGGCTGGGGACGTTGTGGCTGACCAGCAGGCACCGCGTCAACCACGCTGGGTATTTTGATACAGCTGCACCTGAATCTAAAACGTAAAGGAGAAACATCATGCTGAGTTGGGCTGTTACATTCCTGATTATCGCCATTGTCGCTGCCGTATTGGGCTTCGGTGGTATCGCCGGCACCGCAGCAGGGATCGCCAAGATCCTGTTCGTTGTCTTCCTGGTACTGTTCGTTGCTTCGTTCTTCTTCGGTCGTCGCGGGCGAGGATAAGATGAAGAGCATGACCCTAAAGGCGTTAGCTGCGGCCGTTTTGATAAGCGCCAGCGCTCTATCTATGGCTGCGAATGATGGTGAAGTGAGGTCCAATGAGATCCTCAACTCTGCACCGGAGTACCGCGAAGCTTGGCAGGACGCAATCGCCAAGCAAGAACGGCTGCCCGAATGGGTCATGAACCTGAGTGGTGCGGGCCAGCCTCTGCAGACTGTCGAAGAAGACGGTGAACAGTATCTGGTCGGCCCTCTTTGCGAAACAGAGGAAAAATGCAAGACGTCACGGTTGATCGTGGCCTTTAGTTGGGACAAAGACGACGCCTATGGCGTACTTGTAGATGTTCCCGCAGCGTTGCCTGAAGGCAAGACGCCTTCCAGCCATGCGACGTACAAGTGGCTAGGCAAGCCCGACGAAGGGATGCAAGCGATGCTCAAAGAGCAACTAAGCAAAACCCAAGGTTGGTATTAACCCGTATTTACTGAGAAGACGAACCACTTCGCGGGTTCTGCTTCTACGTGCTGCGCTGCCTGATGAAGGCAGTCGCATGACCAGGGGGCTGGGCTGTTCTGACTGTTTCAGGGTCGGAGCGGGCTAGGGGTACAGTGAGTACCCCCGATGAGGGCCGGGTCAGGCAAGCTGCAACGCAAGCCCGGTATACAATATAGGCGATTGGCCACCGGGCTTGCGCAGGGCTTATCCGTTGCCCACGACCCCTCGATTACCTCCCTTCTTACGACGCTTTGCTTCAAACGAATAATCTTGAGCTGAATTTTTACTGCCCCTGCCTAGTGTGCACCGCTATCATTCGCGGCATTGCTCATAGGGGGACGGACTAATGCTCAACGGCCTGTGGCTTGGCTTTTTCGTAGTGGCGGCAATTTCAGCGTTCGGCCAATGGCTGATCGGCGGCAACGCGGGGGTATTCTCCGCCATGGTGGAAAGTATCTTCGCCATGGCCAAGCTGTCGGTTGAGGTGATGGTACTGCTGTTTGGCACTCTGACCCTCTGGCTGGGGTTTCTCAAGATTGCCGAAAAGGCTGGCATTGTCGATTGGCTGGCCAAGGTACTAGGGCCGCTGTTCGCGCGCTTGATGCCTGAAGTCCCGCCTGGCCATCCGGCCCTGGGCCTGATCACCCTGAACTTCGCGGCCAATGGCCTCGGGTTGGACAACGCCGCCACTCCTATCGGCCTCAAGGCAATGCGCGCGCTTCAGGAACTGAACCCCAGCAGTACATCCGCTAGCAACGCCCAGATACTTTTTCTTGTGCTCAATGCGTCTTCCCTCACACTGTTGCCGGTATCGATCTTTATGTACCGCGCCCAGCAAGGCGCAATAGACCCGACCTTAGTGTTCTTGCCCATTTTGCTGGCCACCAGCGCAGGGACCCTGGTGGGCCTTTTGGCCGTAGCCTTCATGCAGCGCCTGAAGCTGTGGGACCCGGTGGTGCTGGCCTACCTGATCCCTGGGGCGCTGTTGCTCGGTGGCTTTATGGCTTTCCTCGCCACCTTATCGGCGACAGCGCTGGCCGGGCTTTCATCGATTCTGGGCAACCTCACCTTATTCGGCTTGATCATGCTATTTCTGGTGTTAGGCGCCATCAAGAAGGTCAAAGTCTACGAAACCTTCGTAGAGGGCGCTAAAGAAGGCTTTGACGTTGCCAAGAGCCTGCTGCCCTATCTGGTCGCCATGCTCTGTGCAGTGGGTGTGCTGCGCGCGTCGGGTGCATTGGAGTTGGGCTTGGACGGTATTCGGCATTGTGTGGAGTGGCTTGGCTGGGACACCCGCTTTGTCGATGCCCTGCCCACGGCGTTGGTTAAGCCCTTCTCCGGCAGCGCGGCCCGCGCAATGCTAATCGAGACCATGCAGTCCCATGGCGTCGACAGCTTCCCTGCCCTGGTGGCCGCGACGATTCAAGGCAGCACCGAAACTACCTTCTATGTATTGGCCGTGTACTTTGGCGCCGTGGGTATCCAGCGCGCTCGGCATGCCGTGGGCTGTGCGCTATTGGCCGACTTCGCCGGTGTGGTCGCGGCTATTCTGGTCTGCTACTGGTTCTTTGGGTGATTGCGCAGCGGGCGCTGCGCCGTCCGCTGTCACCTTGAAGCGCAGCACCCCGACGATCTGCCCGTCCTCAGTGAGAATCCGCACTTGCCAGCGGCCAACCGGGTCGGCGGGGAAGTTACGTTTGTGGGTCCAGGCCCGGTAGCCTTCCTTACGCCCGCCGTGGATATCCAGGGCGATGCGGTCGACCTCGTTGCCGTTGTGTTGCCATACGTGATAAATGCGCTCGTCCAAGCCACGGGGTGCGTTGATAGCCGTGTAAGCATACAAACCGCTGTTGCGCACCTGGCTGGCGCTGACTTCCTTGACACTCTCGCCATGGGTGCGCGCGGCGCCATCGAGTTCGGTCGTTACGGCCACTTCGGTTAGCCATAGGGTCGCCGGCGGCACCCAGGAGCGCAGCACCCAGCCGCCCCCACCAATAGCCGCGGTCATCAGCACCAGGGACACGGCCCGGCGCCAATGATTGATCGGAAAGCTCACCGCCAGGCTCGGAAACGACAACAGCATGGCCGTGCCCAACGCCAGCTTGAAGCTCTCGTCTGTGGTCAGGTGGAGGATGATGGGCAAGGCGGTCAACATGACCGCGAACAGCGCCAGCGTATGCATGGCCATAAACAGCAAGCGTCGCGGTGCTACCCACTTGTAGTACAGGGGGTCAATGATCGATACCAGGCCGGCCAGGGTGAGCAAACCGGTAAAGATCGCCTGGCCACTGTTCCAGGTAGTGGTGATATAAAAAAAAGGTAATACAAAGAACAGACTTTCCTGGTGGATCATCTGCGTGGCGTAGCGCAAAAGGGGGGCGGGGATCTCTCGCTTGAACACCTTACTGAAAAGTTGGGTGAAAGTGTTCTCCAGCATCAGCCAGATCCAGGTCACCAGCATCACCACGGCGATCCAGCTGGCCAGCCCGGCTTGGCGGTCGACCAATATAAAGCTGCCGATACCGGACACGAAGCCACCGATGGCGATCAAGCCCGGGTAGCGTTTCATCAGCTCGATAAGGCGCTGAAGCAAGCGCTGGATGGTATAGCGCATTAGTTGGGTTCACACCTTGAGCAAAAATGGCTGACAGGATACCGCCTCATCACCGCACGCGCCGACGCTTTCGAAGCAATCTCAGCAGCCCCGCCAGCAGCGCTACCAGTACGATAGCCACGAAGGCCAGCGGCACCAGTTGGTCGTAGGCGAGCCACGGTTTTTCGATGCGCAGGTAGTTGCGCGAACCGAGCAGGTGCCGCAATACCTGGTTGCTCTCCTCCAGAGTCACCTGACGCAGGCCCTGGGCCGGGTCGGCAAAACGCCCGTCGGCATAGTCCACCATGGCGCCCCAGTAATAGTCGGCCAGTGCACTATTGCCTTGTGCGGCCCAGGCCTGGCGTGCGAGCGCCAGTTGTTTCAGACGGTTGAACGTCGTGGGGTCCAAACCCTCCCGGTTGAGCCGCTCGAACAGCGCCGTCAGTACCTGTTTGGCTTGCTCGACGTCAGCGTGATCGAGGTCGGCGTTCAAGCTCATCAAGCCACTGTCGCCATAGGACTCGCGCTGAACATAGGGGCCGTAGGACAAGCCGTGCTGGAGCCGCAGGTCGTTGTAGAGCGCCCAGTCCAGGTAGCTTTGCAGCAGGTCGAGGGTTTGCGGGTTTTCGGTCTCCAGCACCGGTTCCACAAAGAACCAGTGCAGCCTTGCGCCGTCACCCAGCCAACCGCGCCTTAGGGTGCGTTCATGTTTGGCCTCTTGCGAGAGGCTCAGCAGCGCTTGATGCTCGGAGGGCTCCACGGCTTCGAGGCTCCCCCAAGTGCGCTCCAGATAGGCCGGTAGCAACTTGTCCAGGCCGCCCACCACAATCAGGCTCATATTGTTGGGGGCGTACCAGTGCTGGCGTACCTGCTCCACTTGGTCCAAGGTCAAGGCTTCGGCCGTTGCAGGCTCCGCGCATTTGAGCCCCAGCTCTCTAGCCAACTGGCTGCCTGCGCCCTGCCCCTGGTTGGGCCGGTCGAGTAGCTTTTGCAAATGAGTGTAGTGGCCGCCGTCTTCGCGCTCGACGATGCGCCGGGACGTTTCCAGGGCTTTTTCATCCAGGCGCGTGTGGGTCACGACCTTGAGTAGCAGGTCGAGGACTTTGCGTTGATTGCGCGCAGGCGCTTCGATCACGAAGGTGGTGTCGGCGTTGCTGGTATAGGCGTTCCATTCGCCGCCCAAGGCCTGCATCTTCGCCTCGAGGCCGCCCTCGCCGGTGTCGTCGACGCCACTGAAGAGTAAGTGCTCCAACAGATGGGGCAACTCTTGGTCGGCACAGGAAAAATCGTCGAAGCCCACCCCAACTACTAAGCGGATAGCCACATGACTGCGCTCGTCGCCTGGTTTGAGGATCAGTTGCAGGCCATTGGGCAACAGATAGCCTTCAACCTGGAAACGGTCCAACGCAAAGGCGGGACACGCCAGCAAGAGTAAGGCACTTAGCGACCAACTCAGTGCGCGCCGCCTCCTGGCAGCCGGTCGGCGCATGGATGGCTTCGTATGGCAAAGCGTTGCACCGGCGCATAGCGGCATTGATTCATCCTGTTCAAAACAGCCTTGTCAGGGAACAGACTTCAAGGGGGCCGGTACGTTCAAGCCAGGTCTAGTTGTCCTGCACTTTTTCCGGCAACAGCGCACCAGTATCGGCGTGCTCGAGCACTACATAGGCGCTGCTGCAGAACAACGAATTCAGGCGCTTCATGTCGGCGATCAACTCCAAATGCAGGGAGCTGGTCTCGATGCTTTGCACCACTTTCAGTTGCAGGCGGCTCACGTGGGCGTGGGCCAAGCGACGCTCGTGGGCGCGGAAGCGGCGCTTCTCCCGCAGCAGCTGCCGCGCGCTTTCAGGGTCACCACTGAGAAAAACCGACAGCCCCAAGCGCAAGTTAGCCATGAGTTGGCTGTGTAAACTGGCCAATTCGTCTAATCCCACTTCAGAAAAGGATCGGCGCTGGGCGGTTTTCTGTTGTTGGATCTTGCGCAACATGCGCTCGATCACATCGCTGGCCAGCTTTAAGTTGATCGCCAGCTCGATAATCTCCGCCCAGCGTCGACTGTCTTGTTCACCGAGGTCTTCACGTGGCATCTGTGCCAGGTAGAGCTTGATCGAACTGTATAACGCCTCGGCATCATCACTGCGCTCGCGCAGTTCTTGGGCGACGGCTGTGTGGGTGCCGCGCAGCACGCCAAGCATCGAATTGAGCATGCTGTCGATGATGTCGCCCACGCGCAGGGTTTCCCGTACCGCGTTGGCCAAGGCCAGGCTGGGTGTATCCAGGGCGGAGGGGTCGAGGTGGCGCGATTTCGCCCGGCCGCCGGCTTCGGGCCGTTCGGGCAATAGCCAGGCACACAGACGAGCCATCGGCCCCACGGTGGGCAGTAGCACGACGCAACGCAGGGAGTTGTAGAGCAGGTGAAAGCCGATGACCAGGCTCTGTACATCAAGGTTCAGGGTGTCGAGCCAATGGGCCAGCGGGTCGAGCACCGGGATGATCAACACCAGCCCGAGCAGCTTGTACAGCAGGCTGCCCAGCGCAACCTGGCGGCCGGCGGTGTTCTGCATATTGGTCGAAATAAACGCCAGTAGGCCGCTGCCGATATTGGCCCCTACTACCAGGCCGATGGCGACAGGCAAGCTGATCACGCCGGCTTCGGCCAGGGTCGCGGTCAGCAGCACTGCAGCCAGGCTGGAGTAAGAGATCATGGCAAACAGTGCGCCGACCAGAGCGTCGAGCAAGATATCGCCAGTGAGCGAGGCGAACAGCACCTTGACGCCTTGGGCTTGGGTGATAGGGGCGGCGGCCTCGACTATCAACTGCAAGGCCAGCACGATCAGGCCCAGGCCAATACTGACCCGGCCCATTTGCCCGGCGCGAGTCTGTTTTCGCGACAGGAAAAACACCACGCCGAGGAAGATCAATAAGGGCGACAACCACGACAGATCGAGCGTCAACACCCGTGACATCAAGGCAGTGCCGACGTCCGCACCCAGCATGATCGCCAGCGCGGGCGTCAGCGCCATCAAGCCCTGGCCAACGAACGAAGTGGTGAGCATGGCCGTGGCGTTGCTGCTCTGGACCACCGCCGTGACCAGGATGCCGGCAATAAAGGCCAGCGGGCGCTTGGACATATTCTGGCTAAGCAGGCGCCGTAGGGCCGTGCCGAAGACGCGCAGGATCCCGGTTCGAACGATGTGCGTGCCCCAGATCAACAAGGCGACGGCAGAAAGCAGATTGAGCAGGGTGAGCATGTGTCAGGGCCCCCTGGCGAAGCCCCATAGGGCTGATGGAGAGTGAAGCGCTTTCACGCATGGTTGGGCTGGCAGGCTTTGCCAGCATCGCATAGGAAAAGACGTCACTGACACAAAAGTGTCACATTTGCATCGGCTATTTTCTTTATCAAGTAGCCGAAATGCCGCCGGGAGGAGCCGGCGGCGGCGCGTTAGGCGTTATTCTGCCTCGGCTTGCTGGTCTTCTTTGCGTTTCTTCGACATCGAGGTGCGCATCTTGATATTGATGGCTTCCACGGCCAGCGAGAACGCCATGGCGAAGTACACGTAGCCTTTTGGTACATGGACATCGAACGCTTCGGCAATCAGTACGGTACCGACCACCAGCAGGAACGACAGCGCGAGCATCTTCAGCGAAGGGTGCTGGTCGATAAAGCGGCTGATAGTGCCCGAAGCGATCATCATCACGATGACTGCGACGATAATGGCCGCGACCATAACCGGTACGTGGGACACCATGCCCACTGCGGTGATCACCGAGTCCAGGGAGAACACGATGTCGATGATCGCGATCTGGATAATGGTATAGATGAAGTTGCCGCCCTTGCCCGACGGCGAGTCGCCGCCTTCTTCTTCACCTTCCATACCGTGGTAGATCTCTTGCGAGCTTTTCCAGAGCAGGAACAGGCCACCGAAGAACAGAATAAGGTCGCGTCCGGAAATACCCTGGCCGAAGACCTGGAACAAATCGTTGGTCAGTTGCATGACCCAAGTAATCGACAGCAACAGCAAGATACGCGTAACCATGGCCAGGGCCAGGCCGAAAATCCGGGTGCGCGCCTGCATGTGCTTGGGCATGCGGCTGACCAGGATAGAGATCATGATGATGTTGTCGATGCCCAGCACGATCTCAAGTGCGGTCAGGGTAAAAAATGCAATCCAGATTTCCGGATTGGTTAGCCATTCCATGTTTGTACCTTCACGTCATTCGATTAATGAATCTAGCAGAGCTGTTATGACTACGCCGGCGAGTGTGTAGGCACATCGCCGGCGTGGTCAGCTGCTACGGTAGCGGCGCAGTCTTACAGACTGCTCACCAATGGAAAGATCCCCATCAGCAAGGCAGCGACCAGTATGCACAGGCACACCAGAATCGCCCACTTCAAGGTGAAGCGCTGGTGGTCCCCGAACTCGATGCCGGCCAGTGCCACCAGCAGGTAGGTGGACGGTACCAAGGGGCTTAGCAGGTGTACGGGCTGACCGACGATGGACGCACGGGCCATTTCAACTGGCGTAATGCCGTAGTGGCTGGCGGCTTCAGCGAGCACTGGCAATACACCATAGTAGAACGCATCGTTCGACATGAAAAAGGTGAACGGCATGCTCACCAGCGCGGTGATCACCGCCATGTACGGGCCCAGCGCTTCGGGGATGACCGCCAGGAGGCTTTTGGACATCGCATCGACCATACCTGTACCGGTTAGGATACCGGTGAAAATGCCTGCTGCGAAGATCAACCCGACCACAGCCAGTACGCTGCCGGCGTGCGCTGCAACGCGGTCTTTCTGGGCTTGCAGGCACGGGTAGTTAACGATCATGGCGATACTGAACGCGATCATGAACAGCACCGGCAGAGGCAACAGGCCCATGATCAAGGTCACCATCAAAACAGCGGTCAGGGCGGCGTTGAACCAGATCAGCTTAGGACGGCGAGCCTCTGGGAACTGCGAAACGCTGATTTCACTGTGGTCCACTTCGTCGCCAGGCAGGCTCAGGGTGCCAAGGCGAGCGCGCTCACGTTTGCCGTACATGTAGGCAATCGCCAGGATCGCCACGACGCCGGCCAGCATGGCGGGGATCATCGGGACGAAAATGTCCGAGGGGTCCACGTGCAAGGCACTGGCGGCTCGGGCGGTCGGGCCACCCCAGGGGGTCATGTTCATGACGCCACCGGCGAGAATGATCAGGCCAGCCATGATCCGCGGGCTCATGCCCAGTCGGCTGTACATCGGCAGCATCGCTGCCACGCAGATCATGTAGGTCGTGGCGCCGTCACCGTCGAGGGAGACCACCAGAGCCAGCACTGCGGTGCCCACCGAAACCTTAAGTGGGTCGCCTTTGACCAGCTTGAGGATCTTGCGCACTGCCGGGTCGAACAGACCGGAGTCGATCATCAGTGCAAAGTACAGAATGGCGAACATCAACATGACGCCAGTGGGCGCCAATTTGGTGATGCCTTCGAGCATCATGGGGCCGATCTTCGGTGCGAAACCGCCGAACAGCGCGAACAGGATGGGCACAATGATCAGAGCGATCAGCGCAGACAGGCGCTTGGTCATGATCAAGAACATGAAGGTGATGACCATGGCGAAGCCAAGGAAAGTCAGCATAGCGATACTCCAGACGTGGCGCGGCTAGGGGACGTTGATCCGGTTGGGTCAGCGTTGGGCGGCGTGGTTTTGGAGTATCGAGGGCACAGCGATGCAAGCACGGAAGGTAGGGAACATCAGAATCACCATTGTTGTTGTTAACTGGGCCGAGCGGCATGGGTTCATGCGCTAGGCTGACCGGTCTATTGCCGGCGGTGAGCTGATCCTAAGGGTGAAAGCTTTCAGCCAGCTTTCGCTGGCTGAAACTGGATGAGTGGTTACTTTTTAATCGGCATTACAGATTCAGCCCGCCGGCGGCTTTGTGCAGTTCGCGTAGGTGCTCGCCGATTTGCTTGAGGTTGGCTTCGCTGGCGGCAATTTGCGCCGCGCGCTCTGGGGTGAGTAACGCGCGCACTTCCTTGTCCAGGTCGCCGGTCAGACGCAAGAGCTGCTCCTGACGCTGGCTGCTTTCAGACTGCAATCGTTGCCACTCGCTGGCTTGGGGCAGACCATAACCCCCGCTGTCCAGCAACTCGGCTGGACGGCTTAAGAAGCCGCTCTGGGCGAGGATGGCCTGTAAGGTTTTATTGGCATTGGCGACGCTGGCCTGATGGTTTTCGCGAGCGCCCAAGTAAGCCTGCTTGACTTCGTCCTGAGCCAGCAGCAACTGGCGCCTGAAACCTGCCTGCTCCAGCAGCAATAGCGCCGCACTGCTACGCAGGTCCGCCTTGGCAAACCATGGGCGGCGTTCTGCGGGGGTTTGCTCCATCCACTGTTCAACGGTGTCTTGGGGCACGTTCAAGTTCTTTTTGAGGACCAGAAACATCGCCTGGTAGCGGTCGCGATAGGAATCGAAGCGGTAACCCAGGCGCAGGGCCTCTTTGGGGTCGTCAAGCACACTGCCATCGGCCAGGCCTCGGGCTTCAAGAACCTCCAGCAGCCCGTTGGGCAGGATGCTGTCGAGCCCAACCAAGCGTGGGTCCTGGGTGCCACTGCGCAACAGTTTTAGGTTCTCGACCGCACAGTTGTTCGACAGGAAGTAGTAGCTGCCATCGTAGCTCCAATGCATCTCGGCGGCATGGCGAACCAGGTTTTCGATTTCCGTGCGGTCCAGTTTCAGCGGCACGGACGCCAGGCTGCGCAACTCCGTTTTGGTGTATTCGTCGATGACTTGGGCCAGCGGTAATACGAACAAGCGCGATGGGTACTCGCCCATCAACCCGCCCCACGTTGACAGCTGTACATCATTGACGAAGGCCCGGTAAGACAGCACTAAATGCTGATCGAGGTCGAGCCTGCAATCGGGCCCCCGGGGGCGGCCCGGTGCGCAAATTACCAGGCGCAACATGCTGTGGCCCCAGCGGCTCACCCAATTCTGGTTGGCCTCGGCAAGCAGGTAATCGACTGAGTACACGCGCTCAGGGTCGATTTCGCCCAGGGGCGTTTTACCGAAGTCGTTACCGGCATTCAGAAAAGGCAACGTTTGCCGGCAGGCGTCGGGGTTGCTCGGCGCCCAGTTGAAGTGCGCTCGGTAATAGTCGTAAAGGGCGGGTCGCCGGCAGCGGTAGCTAGGGTCAAGGAGGAAGTACTCCATGTTCACCGCTACGAATTCTTTTGGGCTGCTGGTCTCGTAGAGGTCCGGGCTGCGTACCACCTGGCGGTTTTGCTCTTCACGCTGGCCACGACGGCCGACATATTGAGGCCAACCGGCGAGGTCGAGCAGGCGCGGATCGTCGCTGAGGGTAAAGCGCCGGGCGTTCTGACCACGGCATTGGTCGGGCAGGCCGACCTCGCCACGGCTGGCCGCCTGGCGGCTGCAGCGGCTGATCAAGGTACGCTCGGCGCCCTGCCAGAGGCGCGCGCGGTCATAAATATGGGTGAGTTCGTGTAGAACAGTGGCCAATAGCTCAACTCGGACCGTACCGTGGGGGCGGTTGGTGCGGGTAACCGCTGCGCTGCCATCGGTCAGGCTGGCGAGCAAGTTGATGTTCAGGTCCAGGCTGGACACCAGGGAAGCTTGGCCATAAGCGTTCTTAGGCATCTGGTCGGTCCAGCCGACCGTGATACGCCTATCCAACTGTTCGATAAAGCTGGGTGGTAGCGCGCCCATGGCATCATCGAGCAGCGTTTGCGAGGCCTGCACCTGCGCTGGGCTGAGGCCTCGGGTGTCGAGTTGCAACTGCAAGGCAGCTAGCGCGGGAAACCCCGCCAGTAGCAGCGCCCAGCCTGCCAACCAGGCGCGCCATCGCCTCACAGTGCGAGAATGGCTTCAGCTAAGGTTTGGTCGCTGGCAGTGCGAGCTTGGGGGACGCGTTCACGCAGGGTGGCGAACGCAGCGTTCAGCTGTGCACCATGAATGTCGCCATTGCTGGCCACGTAGCTGGCCGCATCATCTTTAGCTTGCTGCACCACTTTGGAGTCGCGAATGGATGTGGTGGTGTCGGACGTGAAGTCGATGGTCCGGCCGAAGGCTCGCACGATGATATTACTGGTGGCCACAACAGTTTGGGCTTGGGCCATGTCGGCCAACAGGAACAGGCCGAGGGTGGCGGCAATCAGCGGGGTACGCATGAAACATCTCCATAAATTCAAAAGTGACTATTTGACGAGAATTGCCTGTGCCAGTTCAAGGTCGCTGGCGCGAAGTTTTGCCTGGCTTTGCCGCAGATAAACCAGGGCCGATTCCAGGCGCGCGAAGCGCAACTCGCCGCCACTGGCTACGAAGGCGGCGGCGTCATCCTGGGCGGCAGTCACCAGCTTGTTGTCGAATGGAGCGGTCGTCAACTGGCTGGTCACGTACCCGGTCACGACCAAGCCCTGGGTCGTGGTATCGAAGGCGTGGGCGGAGGGTAGCCACGCCAGGGCGAGTACGAGCGTAACGCTAAGGCGCATGGCTTATAAAGCCAGTATCGCTTGTGCGAGCTGGGTGTCAGATGCCTGCAGCTGCGGTGCTTGTTGGCGGATGTGGGCCAGCGCGCTTTCCAGCTTCACCCCGCGGATATCCCCGTCGCTGGCCACAAAGCTGGCGGCGTCGTCGCGAGCGGCGCGTACGATCTTGTTGTCGCGCAGGGATGAGGTTGCATCTGAGGTGGCATCGGTAGTGGCGGCCAGGGCGCCGACGATCGAGTCGGTGGTCACGACGAAACTGGTGGCCTGGGCAGTGCAGGTTAGTGCCAATAGCAGCGAAGCGCCTAGGAGGCGAAGGGCGAGCATGATGGGTCTCCAAGCATTCATAGATAGTTTCGTGAACGTTACGGGTTTCAACGACTCAGGGCCAGAGTTGCGCGCCATTTGTAGCGGGTAACCAGAGGGAAAGCGGAACTGTACCTATGATTGCCAACTATTTCCAAACTGTTTTGTTGCAGCAGATGAATACTTGAGACAATGAAAAACCCGTTGGCAGTGAACTGCGCAACGGGTTTTTTTAAGAATGCTTGCTGGCGAGAAGGCTCATAGCCCAGGGCCAGCGGTACCGCAATCAGCGCCAGAAAGGCTTGCTCAGCTCTTCTTGGCGTTGAGCTTCGCTGATGCCGGCGTCAGCCAGAAGGCGACCGTCCAGGCGAGCGAGTTGATGGCGGCTGGCAATGCGGCGCTGCCACAACATCAGGTTAGCGAGGGCGCGCAGAACGAACGACGAGCTGGTTTTGGCGCGAGTGTCTTGGAAGAGCAGGTCGGAACTGAGTGTACGTTCCATGATTTACGTCCTTCCGCTTGTGGCGGGCTTGAGGAGTGGTTAAGCAAGTAGGGTTATCTGGTGCCCATGATGCTCCTCCCGCCCACGCGGCTCCATATACAGTTCAACTGTATTGTGAGGGTTCAGTTAACTGTTTGAGGCGACTGTTTTGCTCAAAAAAGAGGCAACTGTACTGGCTTGCACCTATTCGGTGCGTTTTGCGTGATTTGAAGGGTGCGGAGCGCTGAGAAGACAGTTTTTTGACCTGTACAGTAGTACAGTTTGAGATGGCTTTGCTTTTTTGACGCTCGCAAGCGAGCGTGCTGGCTCGCTTGCATTGAACTGTAATGCATTACTCGGCCAGCATGCTACCGCTTTCTTCAAGGTTGATGTGCCAGGCCAGTGCGTCGCGCAGTACATGCGGGGTGTGCCCGCCTTTCGCGCAAGCGGCCGCGAAGTAGCCATTAAGGGCGTCGCGGTAGGCGGGGTGAACACACCGGTCAATGATGACCCGCGCGCGTTCCCGGGGCGCCAACCCGCGTAAGTCTGCCAGGCCCTGTTCGGTGACCAAGATATCTACATCGTGCTCGGTATGATCGACATGGCTCACCATCGGTACGATGCTGGAGATCGCCCCGCCCTTGGCGATTGATTTAGTGACGAAGATGGCCAAATGCGCATTGCGCGAGAAATCCCCCGAACCGCCGATGCCGTTCATCATGCGCGTGCCGCCGATGTGGGTGGAGTTGACGTTCCCGTAGATATCGAACTCCAGCGCCGTATTGATGCCAATGACCCCCAGCCGGCGAATCACTTCGGGGTGGTTGGAGATTTCCTGGGGGCGTAGCAACAGCTTGGGTTTGTAACGGGCGAAGTCGCCGAAAACCTGGGCATGTTTCGCTGCGCTGAGCGTTATCGAGCTCGCTGAAGCGAAACTCAGCAGCCCCGCATCGAACAGGTCGAAGGTGGAGTCCTGCAATACCTCGGAGTACATGGTCAGGTCATGGAAAGGTGAGCCAATCAGCCCGTGCATCACGGCATTGGCAATGTTGCCGATGCCGGCCTGCAGGGGCATCAGGCGATGGGTCAGGCGGTTTTCCCGCACTTCACTCTTGAAGAACTCGACCAAGTGATCGGCGATGGCTTGGGTTTCGATGTCGGGGGGCGATACCGTAGAAGGCGAGTCGGGCTGGTTGCTGATGACGATCCCGACGATTTTGCTCGGGTCGATCTGCACCGCCTGGCTGCCGATCCGCGTGTCAGCCTTGAGCACGGGAATGGGTAGTCGTGTGGGGCGATAGCTAGGTATATAGATGTCGTGCAACCCTTCGAGCTCAAGGGGTTGTGCCAGGTTGATCTCGACGATCACCTGTTGGGCGAGGATGGCGAAACTGGCCGAGTTGCCCACGGATGTGCTGAGCACCAGATGCCCTTCCTCGGTAATGGCCACGCATTCGATCACCGCCAGGTCCACGGCTTTTATCTGGCGGTTGCGTAACAATTCAACCGTGTCAGACAAGTGCTGGTCGATAAACATCACCGTGCCGTCATTAATGGCCTTGCGCAGTGTGCTGTCGACCTGAAAGGGCATGCGGCGCGATAGCACCCCTGCTTCGGTCAGCTGTTTGTCCAGGTCATTACCCAGGCTGGCGCCGGTCATCAGGCTGATTTTCAGAGGTGTCTGCAAAGCCCGTTCGGCCAGCGCATGGGGCACAGCCTTGGCTTCACCCGCGCGGGTGAAGCCGCTCATTCCAACGGTCATACCGTCTTGGATAAGGGCTGCCGCTTCGGCGGCGCTGATTATTTTGCTGTGCAGGGATGGCAGGCGAATACGGTCACGGTACATAAGCAGTCTCAAGCGACGGAAGCAATAGCCCAGTCTAGAGCGTTTCAGTGGTCGAACGCCTGCGACCAAGGTCGAAAACCTTGACCCTGGTCAAAGAAACACTCTTGCTTGCGTTGCAACAATCGCGCAGCGGCCAGTTACGGCCCCTGCGTGGTGTGCTGTCAGTCGACGGCCTTGACCATGTCTTCGATGACTTTTTTCGCGTCGCCGAAGACCATCATGGTTTTGTCGAGGTAGAACAGCTCGTTGTCCAGGCCAGCATAGCCGCTGGCCATTGAGCGCTTGTTGACGATGATGGTCTTGGCCTTGAACGCCTCGAGAATCGGCATGCCGGCAATCGGTGATTTTGGGTCGTTCTTGGCCGCCGGGTTGACCACATCGTTGGCGCCCAGCACGAGTACTACGTCGGCTTGGCCGAACTCGGAGTTGATGTCCTCCATTTCGAAGACCTGGTCGTAAGGTACCTCGGCCTCGGCCAGCAGCACGTTCATATGCCCGGGCATGCGGCCGGCCACCGGGTGAATGGCGTACTTGACCGTAACGCCACGGTGCACCAGTTTTTCAGTCAACTCCTTGAGCGCATGCTGAGCCCTGGCTACTGCCAGGCCATAGCCCGGTACGATGATGACCGTGTCCGCGTTGGTCAGCAGGAACGTGGCGTCGTCGGCTGAGCCTGACTTTACCGGGCGGGCCTCTTTCGCGCCTACCGGGCCGCCTGCATCCGCTGCGCCGCCAAAGCCGCCGAGGATCACATTGAAGAACGAGCGATTCATGGCTTTACACATGATGTAAGACAGGATCGCCCCTGAAGACCCTACCAGCGAGCCGGCAATGATCAGCATCGAGTTGTTCAGCGAGAAGCCGATACCCGCTGCCGCCCAGCCTGAGTAGCTGTTGAGCATCGAGACCACGACGGGCATGTCCGCACCGCCAATGGGGATAATGATCAGCACCCCTAGCACAAACGCCAGCGCCACCATCAGGCCGAACGCCAGATAGTTGCCGGTCAGCATAAAGGCCAGGCCGAGGGCCAAGGTCGCCAGCCCCAGGAGCAAATTGAGTTTGTGTTGGCCGCTGAACTGCACGGGCGTGCCTTGAAACAAGCGGAATTTATACTTGCCCGACAATTTGCCGAAGGCGATCACTGAACCCGAAAAGGTGATCGCACCAATCGCGGCGCCCAGGAACAGCTCTAAACGGTTGCCGGCAGGAATGGGGTCGCCCAACCGCGCGACGATGCCCAGCGATTGAGGCTCGGCGACTGCCGCAATGGCAATAAATACGGCAGCCAGGCCGATCATGCTGTGCATGAACGCGACCAACTCCGGCATCTTGGTCATTTCCACCCGTTTGGCCATGACCGAGCCCACGGTGCCGCCCACCAACAGCCCGATGATGACGTAACCGATGCCAACTGAAGCGCCGCCCTCGCCTGCCGACAAAGCGGCCAGCTTATAGATCAGCCCCAGTGTGGTGACCACGGCCAAGCCCATGCCGAGCATGCCGAACAAGTTGCCCCGACGTGAGGTGGTGGGGTGCGAAAGGCCTTTGAGTGCCTGGATGAAGCAAACCGAAGCGACCAAATAAAGCAGGGTGATAAGGTTCATGCTCATGGTTGGCGCGCCTCGGCCTTGGTTTTCGGTGCTTTTTTGCGGAACATCTCCAGCATTCGGCGGGTGACCAAAAAACCACCAAAGACGTTGACCGCTGCCAAGGCCACAGCCAGGGTGCCCATGGTTTTACCCAGCGGCGTGACTGTGAGCGCGGCGGCCAGCATGGCGCCGACGATGACGATCGCCGAAATGGCGTTGGTTACCGCCATCAACGGCGTGTGCAGCGCTGGCGTGACGTTCCAGACCACGTGGTAGCCTACGTAGATGGCCAGGACGAAAATGATCAGGTTGTAGATGCCGGGCGAAATGAAGTCTTCCATTGGTGACGTCCTCTCAAGCGTTCTGGCGGACAATCTGACCGTCGCGGCACATTAGGCACGCGGCGACGATGTCGTCTTCGAGGTTGATCTGCAGCTGGCCGTTCTGGTCGAACAGCAACTTGATAAAGTCCAGCAGGTTGCGCGCGTAGAGCGCCGAGGCATCGGCGGCGACCGAGCCAGCCAGGTTGGTGGGCCCGACCAGGGTCACACCGTTGTGCAGCACCACTTGGTCAGCCACCGTGAGGGGGCAATTGCCGCCCTGAGCGGCCGCCAGATCCACCACCACCGAGCCGGGTTTCATTTGTGCAACGGTCTCGGCGGTGAGCAGGGTCGGCGCTTTTCGCCCTGGAATCAGCGCGGTGGTGATCACGATGTCGGCCTGTTTGGCCCGCTCATGCACGGCCAGCGACTGGCGCTGCATCCAGCTGGCCGGCATTGGCCGGGCGTAACCGCCTACCCCTTCAGCGCATTCCCGTTCCTCATCGGTCTCGTAGGGAACATCAATGAACTTTGCGCCCAGCGACTCGATTTGCTCTTTGACCGCCGGACGCACATCGGACGCCTCAATCACCGCGCCCAGACGCTTGGCGGTGGCGATGGCCTGCAGCCCGGCGACCCCGGCCCCCAATACCAATACGCGCGCGGCTTTCACCGTGCCTGCCGCAGTCATCAACATGGGCATGAAGCGCGGGTAGTATTGAGTCGCCAGTAATACCGCCTTGTAGCCGGCGATGTTGGCTTGCGAGGACAGCACATCCAGGCTTTGCGCCCGTGAGGTGCGGGGCGCGGCTTCCAGGGCGAACGCGGTAATGCCCTGCGCGGCCATGCTGGCGATGATTGGATTGCTAAACGGGTTAAGCATGCCCACCAGTACACTGGCTGGCTTGATTTGCGCCAGTTCACTGTCATTGGGTGGCAGTACTTTGATGACGATATCAGCGGCAAACGCACTGGCTGCGTTGACCATAGTGGCGCCAACCGTTTCGTAGGCGCTGTCCGGAATGCTCGCCCCCAGCCCTGCCCCGTGTTCTACGGTGACGTGATGGCCTTGGGCAATAAGCTTTTTAACGGTTTCCGGGGTGGCAGCGACCCGTGTTTCGCCTGTGTGTGTTTCGCGTGGGACACCAATGTGCACGTCGACTCTCCTGCAAAATCTTCCAGTGAACCCAAGGCGCTGCGTGCGGCGCCTCTAGGTGGGTGGACCAGCACGATCCCGCCTGAAATGGCGGGGCGACGCATTTTGCAGGGCTTTATAAAAAGTGATCAACCCATTTTGGAGCGAAACTCAAAATAAACTACACGTCTCCATGTGACCGATGCGTCCTGAGAGGTCATACAACGCTGATTGCAACAGGCTAATGGGATTAGCTACCGCCATTGCTGGGCTTTCCCTAGGTTCGGCCTTTCACTGCCCTAGTGCATAGATCTATACGATGAAACGTTTTAACAGGGCTGTCGGCTTGGCAGAAACACTTTACAGTCGATATGTAGTGATTTCTGTAGGTCGCTACCTATATTCATATTGATGAAGCGCTAGCATTACCCGACGTATTCTGCAGCCTGGGCTAATAGCCACACTCTAAAGGCCGTCAGAGAGGCCGCCTGCACCTTGCGCTCTGGAATCATCAGGTAATACGCCTTCTCGCTAAGCAAGGCGTGGGGGTGGGCGACCACCAATTGGCCTGAGGCTAATTCGCGTTGAATCAAGAATGGCGGTATCAGGGCCACGCCCATCCCGTGGCTGGCGGCTTGGGCAAGCATGGAGAACAGCTCATAGCGGGGGCCCGTCATGTCGCGGGCGACGGCCATGCCTTGCGAACCGAACCACTGCCGCCAGGCATAAGGGCGCGTAGTCTGTTGCAGCAGTGGCCAGTCGGCGATGTTTGCCCATTGCTGCTGCAACATTTGCGGGTTACACACCGGCACCGGAGCCTCAGCCATCAAGCGGTGCGCCTGGGTACCCGGCCAGTCGGCGTCACCGAAATAAATAGCGGCGTCGAAATCGGTATCGGCAAATAAGAAAGGTCGTGTCCGGTTGGTGAGGTTGACTGTGACTTCAGGGTGGCGCTGCTGGAAATCTTTCAATCGGGGTAACAGCCACTGCGTGCCAAACGTAGGGACTACCGCCAGTTCAAGGGCGCCGGCTTCTTGCTGGCCCATGATCGATAGCGTGTCACGCTCAACAGCGTCCAATTGGATAGACACGCGGCGACTATATGAAAGGCCCGCGTCCGTCAGCACTACGCCCCGCTGTGAGCGGCGAAACAGCTCCACGTTCAGAAACGCTTCCAGGCTTGCGATCTGGCGACACACCGCCCCTTGGGTCAAGGATAGCTCTAACGCGGCTTTGGTGAAGCTTTGGTGTCTGGCCGAGGCCTCGAAACAGACCAGGGCCGTAGTGCTGGGGATCTTGCGACGCATATAAATGCTCACTCTAAAGGGGGCGTTATAGGATTCTGGGCCTTTCTGGAGTGAGAAAACAGCACAAGAGCATGCCGAATCTTCGTTTGTGCGGTCAGGCTTCTCTGCCTAGTCTTAACGCCTATCAACCCGTCGAGGATTTCAGCATGTCAGGTAAGGCGTCATTCAATTGGGTGGACCCTCTGTTGTTAGACCAGCAGCTCTCTGAAGAGGAGCGCATGGTTCGCGACAGCGCCGAGCAGTTCGCTCAGCGCGTCCTGGCACCGCGGGTGCTCGACGCCTTCCGTCATGAGCGTACCGATCCCGCGATCTTCCGTGAGATGGGCGAGGTCGGCCTGTTAGGGGCCACGATCCCTGAGCAATACGGTGGCAGCGGCATGAATTATGTTTGCTATGGGTTGATTGCGCGTGAGGTTGAGCGTATCGATTCCGGCTACCGTTCGATGATGAGTGTGCAGTCGTCGTTGGTCATGGTGCCCATCCACGAGTTCGGCAGCGAAGCGCAAAAGCAAAAGTATCTGCCTAAGTTGTCCAGTGGCGAGTGGATTGGCTGCTTCGGCTTGACCGAACCGGATCACGGCTCAGACCCCGGCGGCATGGTGTCACGTGCGCGCAAGGTTGATGGTGGCTATCGCCTGTCTGGCAGCAAAATGTGGATCACCAACAGCCCGATTGCCGATGTGTTCGTGGTCTGGGCCAAGGATGATGAAGATCAGATTCGTGGTTTTATCCTAGAGAAAGGCTGGCCTGGGCTTAGTGCGCCGGCGATTCACGGCAAGGTCGGGCTGCGTGCATCTATTACCGGCGAAATCGTCATGGACAATGTATTCGTGCCCGAAGAAAACCGTTTTCCTGAGGTCAGCGGCTTGAAGGGCCCTTTCACCTGTCTGAACTCGGCCCGTTACGGTATCTCCTGGGGCGCCATGGGTGCGGCCGAAGCGTGCTGGCATACGGCGCGCCAGTACACGCTGGACCGTAAACAGTTCGGCCGACCGCTCGCTGCAAATCAGCTGATCCAAAAGAAGCTGGCCGATATGCAAACCGAAATTACCTTGGCCCTACAGGGTTGCCTACGCCTAGGACGTATGAAAGACGAAGGTACGGCGGCGGTGGAGATCACTTCAATGATGAAGCGCAACTCATGCGGCAAGGCTTTAGAGATCGCACGCCTGGCCCGGGACATGCTCGGGGGGAATGGCATCAGCGATGAGTTCGGGGTGGCGCGCCATTTGGTCAACCTGGAAGTGGTCAATACCTACGAGGGTACCCATGACGTCCATGCGTTGATTCTGGGGCGAGCGCAGACGGGTTTGCAGGCGTTCTATTGATCCGTCTTCTATATAAGGAGTGAGTTCGATGGGCGCGCTTTCTAATATCCGTGTGCTTGATCTCTCTCGGGTGCTGGCAGGACCCTGGGCTGGGCAGATTTTGGGCGACCTCGGTGCCGAGGTCATCAAGGTCGAGCGCCCTGGGTGCGGTGACGATACGCGCGCCTGGGGGCCGCCCTATCTGAAAGGTGTGGGGGGTGAAGAAACCAGCGAAGCCGCTTATTACCTCTGTGCCAACCGCAACAAGCAATCGGTGACCATCGACTTCACCTTGCCTGAGGGGCAAGCACTGGTGAAAGCGCTGGCGGCGCATTCAGACATTCTTATCGAGAACTTTAAGGCAGGCGGGCTCGCGGCCTACGGCTTGGACTATGCCAGCCTTAAGGAGAGCAACCCCAACCTGATCTATTGCTCTATTACCGGCTTTGGCCAGACTGGGCCGTACTGCAAGCGCGCGGGTTACGACTTTATGGTCCAGGGGCTCGGTGGGCTGATGAGTCTTACCGGCCGGGCTGCGGATGAACTCGGTGCCGGGCCGGTAAAGGTGGGGGTGGCTCTGACGGATGTGCTAACTGGGGTTTACGCCTGCGTAGCGATCCAGGCCGCGCTGCGCGCGCGCGAGCAGGGTGCGGGCGGCCAATACATCGACATGGCGCTGCTGGATGTGCAGGTGGCCTGCTTGGCCAACCAGTCGCTGAATTACCTCACCACAGGTAACGCGCCGCAACGTTTGGGCAATGCGCATCCGAACATCGTGCCTTATCAGGACTTTCCCACGGCAGATGGGGATTTCATCCTTACGGTGGGTAACGACAATCAGTTCCGCAAGTTTGCCGAGGTGGCCGGACACGCGGAATGGGGGCACGACCCGAGGTTTCAAACTAACCGGGCGCGGGTGGCTAACCGCGCGGTGCTGGTACCTCTGATTCGGCAGGTCACTGTCTTTAAAACCACGGCTCAATGGGTCACTGAGTTGGAGCAGGCCGGAGTGCCTTGCGGCCCGGTCAATAACCTCGCGCAGGTGTTCGAAGATCCGCAGGTGCTGGCCCGGGGCTTAGCGTTCCAGGCGGACCATCCATTGGCGGGCCAGGTGCCGCAAGTCGCGAGCCCCATCCGCTTGTCCCGCACACCTGTGGAGTATCGACGCCCTCCTCCCTTGTTGGGTGAGCACACGGACAGCGTGTTGAGCCAAGTGCTGGGCTTGTCTGTCGATGATATTGCACAGCTACGCAAGCGTGGCGTGCTTTAAAAGGCCTATATACCGGGGCTTTGCGGAAAAGTTCAAAATAAGGGTTGACGCCCTCGCTCAGCTGTCTATAATTCGCCCCACTTCCGGCGCAGCCGAAACGGAAAACTCCTTGAGAATCAATGCTTTATCTCAAGTAGAGTTCGAATAGGCAGCGATACGAAGGGTTTCGATGAGTTGATCGAAAGCGGTTTAAAAAGGTGGTTGACAGCGGTTTGAAATGCTGTAGAATTCGCCTCCCGCTAACGAGTGATCGAAGCGGTCAAGTGGTTGAAGTTGCTAGAGATTCTCTGGAAAGACTTCAAAATAAACGCTTGACAAGATGCAAGGTTAGCGTAGAATGCGCGCCTCGGTTGAGACGAAAGAATCAACCCACCGCTCTTTAACAACTGAATCAAGCAATTCGTGTGGGTGCTTGTGAGCTCAGACTGATGTCAACTAGATTATCAGCATCACAAGAACTCCACGAGAAATCAAAGAGTTACCTCGATCCTTCGGGTTCGAGTTTGCGATTGCTGAGCCAAGTTTAGGGTTTTTACAAAACCCATGCAGTATTGAACTGAAGAGTTTGATCATGGCTCAGATTGAACGCTGGCGGCAGGCCTAACACATGCAAGTCGAGCGGTTGAAGGGAGCTTGCTCCCTGATTCAGCGGCGGACGGGTGAGTAATGCCTAGGAATCTGCCTGGTAGTGGGGGACAACGTTTCGAAAGGAACGCTAATACCGCATACGTCCTACGGGAGAAAGCAGGGGACCTTCGGGCCTTGCGCTATCAGATGAGCCTAGGTCGGATTAGCTAGTTGGTGGGGTAATGGCTCACCAAGGCGACGATCCGTAACTGGTCTGAGAGGATGATCAGTCACACTGGAACTGAGACACGGTCCAGACTCCTACGGGAGGCAGCAGTGGGGAATATTGGACAATGGGCGAAAGCCTGATCCAGCCATGCCGCGTGTGTGAAGAAGGTCTTCGGATTGTAAAGCACTTTAAGTTGGGAGGAAGGGCATTAACCTAATACGTTAGTGTTTTGACGTTACCGACAGAATAAGCACCGGCTAACTCTGTGCCAGCAGCCGCGGTAATACAGAGGGTGCAAGCGTTAATCGGAATTACTGGGCGTAAAGCGCGCGTAGGTGGTGTGTTAAGTTGAATGTGAAATCCCCGGGCTCAACCTGGGAACTGCATCCAAAACTGGCACGCTAGAGTATGGTAGAGGGTGGTGGAATTTCCTGTGTAGCGGTGAAATGCGTAGATATAGGAAGGAACACCAGTGGCGAAGGCGACCACCTGGACTGATACTGACACTGAGGTGCGAAAGCGTGGGGAGCAAACAGGATTAGATACCCTGGTAGTCCACGCCGTAAACGATGTCAACTAGCCGTTGGGAGCCTTGAGCTCTTAGTGGCGCAGCTAACGCATTAAGTTGACCGCCTGGGGAGTACGGCCGCAAGGTTAAAACTCAAATGAATTGACGGGGGCCCGCACAAGCGGTGGAGCATGTGGTTTAATTCGAAGCAACGCGAAGAACCTTACCAGGCCTTGACATCCAATGAACTTTCTAGAGATAGATTGGTGCCTTCGGGAACATTGAGACAGGTGCTGCATGGCTGTCGTCAGCTCGTGTCGTGAGATGTTGGGTTAAGTCCCGTAACGAGCGCAACCCTTGTCCTTAGTTACCAGCACGTTATGGTGGGCACTCTAAGGAGACTGCCGGTGACAAACCGGAGGAAGGTGGGGATGACGTCAAGTCATCATGGCCCTTACGGCCTGGGCTACACACGTGCTACAATGGTCGGTACAGAGGGTTGCCAAGCCGCGAGGTGGAGCTAATCTCACAAAACCGATCGTAGTCCGGATCGCAGTCTGCAACTCGACTGCGTGAAGTCGGAATCGCTAGTAATCGCGAATCAGAATGTCGCGGTGAATACGTTCCCGGGCCTTGTACACACCGCCCGTCACACCATGGGAGTGGGTTGCACCAGAAGTAGCTAGTCTAACCTTCGGGAGGACGGTTACCACGGTGTGATTCATGACTGGGGTGAAGTCGTAACAAGGTAGCCGTAGGGGAACCTGCGGCTGGATCACCTCCTTAATCGACAGACTCAGCTGTTTCATGAGCACCCACACGAATTGCTTGATTCATTGAAGAAGACGATTAGAGGTCCGCAACCCCTGTTAGGTTTGTAGGTCGGTTGGTTAGAGTGCACCCCACGCTTTTGGATAAAGAGCAGGGTGAGGTCGGCCAACGGTCAATCCCGAATTGGGTCTGTAGCTCAGTTGGTTAGAGCGCACCCCTGATAAGGGTGAGGTCGGCAGTTCGAATCTGCCCAGACCCACCAATACGGGGCCATAGCTCAGCTGGGAGAGCGCCTGCCTTGCACGCAGGAGGTCAGCGGTTCGATCCCGCTTGGCTCCACCATTACTGCTTCGTGTTATAGAGCTTAGAAATGAGCATTCCACCAAACCGGTGCTTGAATGTTGATTTCTAGTCTTTGGCTAGATCGTTCTTTAAAAATTTAGGTGTGTGATAGAAGTATAGACTGAAGGCCACTTTCACTGGTGGTGTTCAGGCTAAGGTAAAATTTGTGAGTTGCTCTCAGGAGCAAGTGCGAATTTTCGGCGAATGTCGTCTTCACAGTATAACCAGATTGCTTGGGGTTATATGGTCAAGTGAAGAAGCGCATACGGTGGATGCCTTGGCAGTCAGAGGCGATGAAAGACGTGGTAGCCTGCGAAAAGCTTCGGGGAGTCGGCAAACAGACTGTGATCCGGAGATGTCTGAATGGGGGAACCCAGCCATCATAAGATGGTTATCTTGTACTGAATACATAGGTACAAGAGGCGAACCAGGGGAACTGAAACATCTAAGTACCCTGAGGAAAAGAAATCAACCGAGATTCCCTTAGTAGTGGCGAGCGAACGGGGACCAGCCCTTAAGTTGGTTTGAGATTAGCGGAACGTTCTGGAAAGTACGGCCATAGTGGGTGATAGCCCTGTACGCGAAAATCTCTTATCAATGAAATCGAGTAGGACGGAGCACGAGAAACTTTGTCTGAATATGGGGGGACCATCCTCCAAGGCTAAATACTACTGACTGACCGATAGTGAACTAGTACCGTGAGGGAAAGGCGAAAAGAACCCCGGAGAGGGGAGTGAAATAGATCCTGAAACCGTATGCGTACAAGCAGTGGGAGCAGACTTGTTCTGTGACTGCGTACCTTTTGTATAATGGGTCAGCGACTTATATTCAGTGGCGAGCTTAACCGAATAGGGGAGGCGTAGCGAAAGCGAGTCTTAATAGGGCGTTTAGTCGCTGGGTATAGACCCGAAACCGGGCGATCTATCCATGGGCAGGTTGAAGGTTGGGTAACACTAACTGGAGGACCGAACCGACTACCGTTGAAAAGTTAGCGGATGACCTGTGGATCGGAGTGAAAGGCTAATCAAGCTCGGAGATAGCTGGTTCTCCTCGAAAGCTATTTAGGTAGCGCCTCATGTATCACTGTAGGGGGTAGAGCACTGTTTCGGCTAGGGGGTCATCCCGACTTACCAAACCGATGCAAACTCCGAATACCTACAAGTGCCGAGCATGGGAGACACACGGCGGGTGCTAACGTCCGTCGTGAAAAGGGAAACAACCCAGACCGTCAGCTAAGGTCCCAAAATCCTGGTTAAGTGGGAAACGATGTGGGAAGGCTTAGACAGCTAGGAGGTTGGCTTAGAAGCAGCCACCCTTTAAAGAAAGCGTAATAGCTCACTAGTCGAGTCGGCCTGCGCGGAAGATGTAACGGGGCTCAAACCAGGTACCGAAGCTACGGGTATCATCTTAGGATGATGCGGTAGAGGAGCGTTCTGTAAGCCTGTGAAGGTCAGTTGAGAAGCTGGCTGGAGGTATCAGAAGTGCGAATGCTGACATGAGTAACGACAATGGGTGTGAAAAACACCCACGCCGAAAGACCAAGGTTTCCTGCGCAACGTTAATCGACGCAGGGTTAGTCGGTCCCTAAGGCGAGGCTGAAAAGCGTAGTCGATGGAAAACAGGTTAATATTCCTGTACTTCTGGTTACTGCGATGGAGGGACGGAGAAGGCTAGGCCAGCTTGGCGTTGGTTGTCCAAGTTTAAGGTGGTAGGCTGAGATCTTAGGTAAATCCGGGATCTTAAGGCCGAGAGCTGATGACGAGTGTTCTTTTAGAACACGAAGTGGTTGATGCCATGCTTCCAAGAAAAGCTTCTAAGCTTCAGGTAACCAGGAACCGTACCCCAAACCGACACAGGTGGTTGGGTAGAGAATACCAAGGCGCTTGAGAGAACTCGGGTGAAGGAACTAGGCAAAATGGCACCGTAACTTCGGGAGAAGGTGCGCCGGTGAGGGTGAAGGACTTGCTCCGTAAGCTCATGCCGGTCGAAGATACCAGGCCGCTGCGACTGTTTATTAAAAACACAGCACTCTGCAAACACGAAAGTGGACGTATAGGGTGTGACGCCTGCCCGGTGCCGGAAGGTTAATTGATGGGGTTAGCGCAAGCGAAGCTCTTGATCGAAGCCCCGGTAAACGGCGGCCGTAACTATAACGGTCCTAAGGTAGCGAAATTCCTTGTCGGGTAAGTTCCGACCTGCACGAATGGCGTAACGATGGCGGCGCTGTCTCCACCCGAGACTCAGTGAAATTGAAATCGCTGTGAAGATGCAGTGTATCCGCGGCTAGACGGAAAGACCCCGTGAACCTTTACTATAGCTTTGCACTGGACTTTGAATTTGCTTGTGTAGGATAGGTGGGAGGCTTTGAAGCGTGGACGCCAGTCTGCGTGGAGCCAACCTTGAAATACCACCCTGGCAACTTTGAGGTTCTAACTCAGGTCCGTTATCCGGATCGAGGACAGTGTATGGTGGGTAGTTTGACTGGGGCGGTCTCCTCCTAAAGAGTAACGGAGGAGTACGAAGGTGCGCTCAGACCGGTCGGAAATCGGTCGTAGAGTATAAAGGCAAAAGCGCGCTTGACTGCGAGACAGACACGTCGAGCAGGTACGAAAGTAGGTCTTAGTGATCCGGTGGTTCTGTATGGAAGGGCCATCGCTCAACGGATAAAAGGTACTCCGGGGATAACAGGCTGATACCGCCCAAGAGTTCATATCGACGGCGGTGTTTGGCACCTCGATGTCGGCTCATCACATCCTGGGGCTGAAGCCGGTCCCAAGGGTATGGCTGTTCGCCATTTAAAGTGGTACGCGAGCTGGGTTTAGAACGTCGTGAGACAGTTCGGTCCCTATCTGCCGTGGACGTTTGAGATTTGAGAGGGGCTGCTCCTAGTACGAGAGGACCGGAGTGGACGAACCTCTGGTGTTCCGGTTGTCACGCCAGTGGCATTGCCGGGTAGCTATGTTCGGGAAAGATAACCGCTGAAAGCATCTAAGCGGGAAACTTGCCTCAAGATGAGATCTCACTGGAACCTTGAGTTCCCTAAAGGGCCGTCGAAGACTACGACGTTGATAGGTGGGGTGTGTAAGCGCTGTGAGGCGTTGAGCTAACCCATACTAATTGCCCGTGAGGCTTGACCATATAACACCCAAGCAATTTGACTCGAGAGAGCGGATTGCGGTGTTGTGAAGACTGCAGAGTCCGAAAATTTGCACTCACAAACCACCGATATCACACACCTGATTTGCCGAGACGCGTAAGCGCATCGGTACCCGAATTTCTTGACGACCATAGAGCCTTGGAACCACCTGATCCCATCCCGAACTCAGTAGTGAAACGATGCATCGCCGATGGTAGTGTGGGGTTTCCCCATGTGAGAGTAGGTCATCGTCAAGATTAAATTCCGAAACCCCCATCTGCGTAGGCAGGTGGGGGTTTTGTCTATAAGTAGAAGCGTTATTAAAGATTCGCGGCTGCGCCAGCTTAACGGGCGTCGCCGCTCAAGCATTTCTTGACGACCATAGAGCATTGGAACCACCTGATCCCATCCCGAACTCAGTAGTGAAACGATGCATCGCCGATGGTAGTGTGGGGTTTCCCCATGTGAGAGTAGGTCATCGTCAAGATTGAATAAAAAAGCCCCAGTGTGCTGCGCACACTGGGGCTTTTTCTTGCCTGTCAAAACATCAGGCCCTTAAGGCATGTTCTGGGTATAACGCCTGATCGCGTCCACGCCCCGGTGCAAGTGTTGCTCTAGCAGCACCAGCGCGGTGTCGATGTCTTTCTGGCAAACGGCGGCGAGTAACGAACGGTGATCGTCTTGGGCAATTTTGCCCAGCCCCATGGTGCCAAGATTGAAACGCATAAAGCGCTCCTCTTCGTAGAGACCTTGGTCTATCAGGCGGAGCAGGCGTTTGTTAGGGGCTTTGCAATAAAGCTCCATATGGAAGCGCCGATTCAGAGTCGCAAGCTGACTGTAGTCTGTGCTCTCCTCCATGGCGTCGATGCAGTAGAGCGCCTCGTCATAGTTCTGCTGCTCCAGCAAGGGCAGGGACAGACGCAGCGCTTCACGCTCCAGCAGGATGCGCAGGGCGTAGGTCTCTTCGGCATCGTCGCTGATCAACGGGGCAACCACAGCGCCCTTGTGATGGGTCACTTGCAACAGGCCCTGGGCCTCTAGCTGGCGTAGTGCTTCACGAACCGGCATACGGCTGACCCCATAAAGGGATGCTAGCTCCTGCTGACGAACCGCCATGCCGCGAGGAAGTCGGCCATCGAGGATAGCCGTACGTAGCTTTTCCTCGATCATTGATCGGGCTAGGTGAGCGGGTACTTTCTCGCTGACCAAGATATTGCTCAAGGAAGGTTTGGGAGTCACGCGTAGGGCCCTGAAAACATATAACGTTAAACCGCTCGGGGAAAGCGCAGATACTTTGCCTGCCTGACAGAGCGAAAGACTTGCTGTGTGACCCTCCCTGGACGCTCTGCGTTTCCTCGGCGCCGTTTTTATATCCTATTATCGTGACGCAAGTTTTTGAACAATGGAAGACAAAACTAGGCCTTGGGTCAAAAAGCTGACGCATGAACTGGCGATATCTAACTTATCTATGGATTTGCGCAGATTAAGTGCGTTCTTTGATTGCAAGGTGCCATTGTTTTTTCCCCGTATTGGCGCCACCATGAGTCTGCTCACTGATTAGCCGGACTGATCGCATTGGCGACTCGCTTGTTTTTCCACCCGATCATGCGTCACCTGGCACTCGCGTTGGTGCTGGCCGGCGCCTGGCTGGGGGCGACGCAGGCAGACTGGGATTTCTCCCAAATCAGCCGTCGTGCCGAAGCGCTGTATGGCCCATTAGGTGCAGGTCAGAAACGGCTGGACGCCTGGCAACAGCTGCTTCTGGATGAAAAACAAGATTCTGAATTGGAACAGTTGAAGGTGATCAACCTGTTCTTCAATCGTCAGCTGCGGTACGAAGAAGACATCGACCTTTGGCGAGAAGTCGACTATTGGGCGACGCCGGTGCAGGCCCTTGGCAAAGGCGCAGGGGACTGCGAGGACTATGCGATTGCCAAGTATTTCAGCCTGAGGCACCTGGGGGTGCCAAGCGATAAATTGCGGATCACCTATGTAAAGGCGTTGAGACAAAATCGTGCCCACATGGTGCTGACCTACTACGCCAGCCCCAACGCCATGCCTTTGGTGCTCGACAGCCTTATCGACGAAATCCGGCCCGCTAACCAGCGAACCGACCTGCTCCCCGTGTACGCCTTTAATGGCGAGGGGCTATGGTTGACTGGCGCGGCTGGCAACAAGAAGGTCGGTGATACCAAACGCCTGTCACGCTGGCAGGATATACTGAAAAAAATGGCGGCCGAAGGTTTTCCAGTCGGTGCAGACAACTAACAGGAGCCTCGATGTCTCTGTTCAAACAACTGTTGCTTGCGATCTGCTTGTTTCTGATCGTCGCGTTCAGCGGCAGCTTTATGGTCAGCCTGGAAAGCTCGCGCACGCAGTACGTCAATCAACTGCGCTCCCATGCACAAGACGCAGCCACGGCATTGGCCTTGTCACTGACGCCCAACATCGACGACCCTGCCATGGTCGAGCTAATGGTCAGCTCGATCTTCGACAGCGGCTACTACGCGAGCATCCGGGTGGTGAACCTGGAAGACGACTCGGTGATGGTGGCGCGCAGCGCCGAGCCTGACGGTAACGATGTGCCGGCCTGGTTCGTGCGCTTGATTGGCCTGGACGCGGCTGGCGGTGATGCCATCGTCAGCCGCGGCTGGCAGCAGGCCGCGCGGGTAGAAGTGGTCAGCCACCCGATGTTTGCCCTGGCCAAGCTCTGGCAGAGCGCCCTGGGGAGCTTAAGCTGGTTGCTGCTCTGTGGTGCCGTCAGTGCCGTGCTGGGGGCGATGCTGCTGCGTCGCCAACTCAAGCCACTCGATTACATGGTGGCGCAGTCCCAGGCCATTGCGCGCCGTGAATTTCTCAGCTTGCCGCAGTTGCCGCGTACGCCCGAACTACGTCGGGTCGTACAAGCGATGAACCAGATGGTCGAGAAGCTCAAAGCGCTGTACCTCGAACAGGCCGAGCGTAGCGAAAAGCTACGGGTGGAGTCCTACCAAGACCCCCTGACCGGGCTTGCCAACCGCCGTTATTTCGACCTGCAATTGCACGCCCGTGTCAGTAACCTGGAAGAAGCCAGTGCGGGCTTTCTTCTGATGTTGCGGGTCAGCGACCTGGCTGGCCTGAACCAGCGGTTAGGCGGGCAACACACCGATCAACTGTTGCAGGCCGTGGGTGAACAATTGGCGCGAGCCTGCGCCCGCTACCCTGAAACCCACAATCTGATCAGCCGCAGCCGTGGCGGTGAGTTCACCGTCCTTGCCCCGGGTTTGGTCAAAGACGAAGCCTGCCAGCTGGCCCAAGAGTTGGAGGTGGCATTACAGAGCCTCTACGAGACTGGCGCATCGGACACCAACCCCCCGGCCTTCATAGGGCTGGCCCCTTACAGCCCGGGCGACGTCATCCCAGAGCTGCTCAAGCGGGCTGACCAAGCTTTGGCCCAGGCCGAGGCCGAAGGTGGATCGAGCTGGGTGTGCCTTGACCACAGTACGTTGGCCGCCATTGGTGATGATCATCATGCCTGGCACCAGCTGTTGGATGACGCGCTGCAACAAGGCCACTTCCAGCTGTTCTTCCAGCCCGTGGTGCGCAGTGACGCCACCGAGCAGGTGATTCACCACAAGGTGCTTTCACGCTTGCTCGACCCACAAGGCAATGCGATTGCGGCGGGCCGCTTCTTACCTTGGCTGGAGCGCTTCGGTTGGGCCGCCCGGCTGGACCGGCTGATGCTGGAAAGAGTGCTCACCCACCTGCAGCAGCACGAACAGCCCCTGGCCCTGAACCTGTCGGCGGCCACGTTCACCGACCCGCCGTCCTTGGAGCGGGTCTTCGACATGCTGGCCCAACACCCGGCGGCCGGCCCGCGGCTGACCTTCGAGATCGGCGAAGAGCAGCTCCCCGACCACAACACGCTGGAGCAATTGACCCGGCGCTTGCGCACGCTGGGCTTCAGCCTGAGCCTGCAGCGTTTTGGCGGGCGTTTCAGCATGATCGGTAACCTGGCCCATCTAGGCCTGGCTTATCTAAAAATCGACGGCGGGCACATTCGCGCCATCGACCAGGAAGGCCACAAGCGTCTGTTCATCGAAGCCATTCAGCGCGCGGCGAACAGCATCGACCTGCCGCTGATTGCCGAACGGGTCGAAACCCAAGGGGAGTTGAAGGTCATCCGCGAGATGGGGATTCAGGGGGTACAGGGGCAACTGTTGGGTGAGCCCAAGCCATGGCAATAGATCCCCAAGCCCGCACGGCGGCAGCCCGTTGCACAAGCTGCGCAGCTTAGAAACATCGAAGGCGGCCCATTGGTCGCCTTCCCCCGCCCCTATTGCTATACCTGTTAGATCAACCCCGGCTCATCATCATTAATCAAATGATCGAGCCCACCCAACGCTTCCCGCGCCTGGGTCCGGTCCATCAACTTCGCCTGTGCGGCGGCCGGCAAGTCCGTGACACGGATTACGCCCTTGCTGGTCAATACCTGAATCAAGTCGTCGAGTACCCGGATCATCTCCAGGTCGCTCTGCTTCAGTTGCTTCAGGCTATTTTCCACCACTTGATTGGAATACCACGCTTGAATCTCGTGGTGATCGGCCGGCAGGCTTTCAGTGGACTCGGCGTAGGCCGCCGCTTCCACCCGGACCAGCTGGCCGTTGGCACCGCGTTGCACATAAAACATGGAAAACCTCTCAGTACACATTAGTTACGCAGCGGCCATAGGGGCCGCCGGGCCTCAATCGTGGTTAACCTTGATGGCAGGGTCGGCACCGCTGATCAGCGAGTTGATGGTCTGGTTCGACCAGTTCACGTTGTCCAGCTTGATGTGCACATCGGCTACGCTGGCCGCCGAGGTGGCGCTTTGGCCACTGGTGAATTGGCCGGTGGTGCTGACCTCCAGTGTAGTCCCGCCGCTGCTGTCAGTGGTGACCTTCAGGTACTTGTCGATATTGGCGTCGGTTTCGCCTTGCAACAAGTCTCGCAGGTCCAGGGTGTCGCCCCCGGTCTTGCCGATTTCCTTGCTGAAGTCCTTGACCACATCGCTGCCGGTGTCGCCCTTGAGCCACACGAACGTGTCGTTGCCGCTGCCGCCGGTGAGGATGTCATTACCTTTGCCGCCGATCAGCAGGTCGTTACCCGAGCCGCCGTTGAGCGTGTCATCCCCGGCCTGGCCGAACAAGATGTCATTGCCCGCGCCACCCATCAGGGTGTCGTTGCCGCCCGCCGTGGCGGTGCCGTTGAACTCCACCAGATGGTCAGTGATGTACTGATGCATGCCTTTGTCGCTGACATCGGACACACCGGTCTGCTCGCTGACATACGCGCGAATGGCTTCGACGCCATTACCGGAAACCGTACTGAACGACACCACGTCGCCGAACAGGATGTCATTCCCGTCACCCCCATCCAACGTATCGTTGGCCGGCGCCATGGCCGTGGTGTTGCCATGGATGGCGTCAGACAGTTGGTTGGCGTCGATGATGCCGTGGGCCTGGCCGTCGGTGTCGTACTTGTTCAAGGCGGTTGTGTCGCCCATGTTGACGCCGATGGCCTCGACCGACGTGCCGGTCTTGAGCAGCAATTGGTAGCCTTCATTGGCGTTGCTGAGGGTGGTGCTATCGGTGCTGCTGCCGTCGCCCGCGAGGAAGCTGTACTCATGGCCGCCCTTGCCGTCGTCATGGGACGCCAGCGTGCCAATCTTGGTCTGGGTCCAGTAGTTGCTGCCGTTGCTGGCTTGCTGCGAGGTCCATTTGTACACCGAACCGTCGGTGCCGATGATCGTGCGGGTCTCACCACCCAGGACGCGCTGCACGTTATTGCTGCCGGTGTATTCGCTGATCACCGAAGCCAACGTGATGTCCGTGCGCGTACGGTAGTCCACCACCACAGCGCTGTTGCTATTGTCCTGATAGAACGTTGGCATGCCGTCGGTGATGAAGTAGGTCATTTTTTCCGCGCCGACGTTGCTTTGCGCGGTGGTGCTATAGAACCAGTTGGCGGTGGTCTTGAAGGCGTCCTCGTAGTTGGTACCGCCGCCTTGTTGCATGGAGTTCAAGACGCCCAGCAGGTTGTCGAGCGCATTGGGGTCTTTCAAGTTGACGGAGACTTGCGCGCCGGTCGTATTGTCGAAATCCACCAGGAACACGTTCACCACACCCGCGGTGGAAGACTTCGCGCTGGCGACCAGTTCCTTGAACACCGACTCCAGTTGCGTCTTCGCCGCGGCCAGTTGGCTCATGCTGCCTGAGCTGTCGACGACAAACGCAATGTTGTAGTTCTTGCCATCGACGATCAGCACGCCCTGGCTATCGCCCACCATGATTTCGCTTTTGCTGGTGCCGGTCAGGTTATCGGCGGCCGTGGTACCGTCCTTGTGGTCATAGACGGCCGGGGTCACGGAAATCTTCACGGTGCTGTCGGCGGTGCTGCTGGAGGTGCCGTAGTTTTCCTTCGAGGTGGCCGTGACGGTCAGGTTCACCGGCTCGGTGGAGTAAGGTTTCGGGGTGAATGTCAGGGTCTTCAGGTCCCAATTGCTTACGTCCACGGCATTGACGGTCGCGGTGGCCGTGAAGGTATGGCCGCTGCCATCGCTCAAGGTGGCACCGGCTGGGATCGCTCCCACCTTACTGATGCTGACGGTCTCCGAATCGCCATCGCTGGTGGTCGCCACCAGGTTGAGCAACGTCGAGCCGCTTTCCTGCACACTGCTGGCCCCAGTGACGGTAGGCCGTTCGGCCACGGGGGTGATGTCGACCGTCAGTGTCTGGGCGTTGGACAGCAAGCTGCCGTCCGATGCCTGGAAGCTGAACTGCGCGTAGTCTTGGTGGTTGTTACCCACCCCCGTAGGCACGCTGGTGCCTGCCGGCGCGTTTACTGCACTGGACTCGTTAGCGCTCGGCACGAACACCAGCTTGCCGTTATCGAAACTGGTCTTGGCGATCGTCTGGTTGGCGCTGACAGCTACCAGCTTGCCATCACCCCCATCAAAGTACAGCGTACCGTTCTTCGGCAGGGTGTTGATGACGACGCTCAGGTTACTGCTGTCGACGTCCTTGATGCCCAGGTCGGCCCAGCTGATGTTCAGTTGGGTATCTTCGCTGCCGGTCAGGGTTTTGCTGGTGGCGGTAGGCGCATCATTGGTTGGGGTAACGGAAATCACCGAGTTGCTCAGGCTCGACCAACTGATGCCATCGCTTACGCTGATGCTGATCGTGCGCGGGCTGGGGTCTGGCGTATCGCTGGTGTTGTTGAAAGTGATCGCCTTAAGCGCAGCCTCGTACTGGGCGGCGGTACCGCTGCCGCTCAAGGTCAGCACCAACGCGCCGTTGACCGTGCTCGAAGTGATGCTGATACCGCCGACGCTGCTCGGCGCCAGCAACTGATCGCCACTCAGGGGGTTAGTCAGGGTGACGGTGGCACCCGTCACCTTGCTGCTATCGATGTCGGAAATATGCACATTGCCGACCACAGCCACAGCACCAGACTTGTCTTCGACAAACGCGTTGTTGAAGCCATTGCCCTGGCCGCCGTCGTCCAGTGCCACGTTAGGGGCATCGTTGACCGCGTCGACCACCACTTTAATGGTACCGGTGACGACTTCTGGTTTACTGATGCCGGCTTCACTGGCAGTGGCCGTCACGGTCAGGGTAAAGGTGCCGTTGTAGTTGCTGGGCGGGGTAATGCTCAGGGTCGCCAGGTTCAGCCCATCGATCACCACCGGCTTGCTACTGTCGATGGTCACGGAGTGGCTGCCATCGCTGAGCACCGAGCCCACGGGCGCGCCACTGAGGGTGGTCACGTGGGTCTCCGAGCCGTCGGTGGTGTCGCCGTACTTCACCGTCACCGCGCTGAGCTGAATGCGGGTGTCTTCCAAGCCATGGTTGACGCTGGTGCCGGTATAGAAGCCTTCGCCATTGCTGCCGTGCAGGTCGGAGACCGTCAGGCCGGCATTGGTCATGTCGGCCACGCTGCCATAGGTCGGCAGGCCGCTGCCGCTCAGGGTGGTCGGTGTGGCGCCGTCTATGGAGATATTGACGTTGTAGTTGCCCGGGCCGTTCTGGTTGTAGTGGTAAACGTCCAGGGTGTAGTAACCCGACTCGGCCGGTGTGAAGCCGTTGCCAGTGTTGTAAATGGTGCCGCCATTGTTGCCCCAGGTGGCACTGGCGACCACATTACCGCCCAGCGTGACTGCCAGGCTGTCGTCGCCCTTGCCGCTGAAGGTGTAGGTCTTGCCGGCTTCCAGGTAGATCAGCCCGCTGACCTTGCTTGCGGTGCCCTCGGTGACCGAGCTGGCGTTCAGGTCAAACACGCCGTGGGCGGTGCTGTTGACCGGGCTGGCTTTGCCAATCACGTTCACCAGGGTCGCGGCGCTGGCGCCCTGGCCGTTGGTGCCCAAAGCATCCTTGGACAGGGTAGTCCAGACGTCTTTGTTCAACCCGGTGGTGGTGATGGCCGGGGTATTGATGCTCAACACCGGCACATCCACCACAGGCGTGATGTACAGGTTAACCGTGGCCATATTACCCACGGCATTGCTGGCATCGATCGGTTGGAACTGGAACTGCGTGTACTGGCCGTTGCTCGCCTCATCGGCCGTCGGGCTGAAGCGCAGATGCCCCGCCTCGATGGTCGCGCTGCTGATCACATCGCCGGCCTTGACGCTGGTCCAGTGTTGCCCATCATTGCTGACCTGCAGGGTGCCGTGGTCGGGCAGGGCGGCCACCTTGATGCCCAGTTCGCTGGTGCTGTTGTCCGGGTCAGTGATCCCCAACCCGGCCCAGGTGACTTTCACCGGCGTGTCTTCGCTGCTGGTCAAGGTGCTGCTGGAAGCGGCGGTAGGGGCGTTATCGATGGAGTTGACCACCACCGTGGTGGTGGTCACCGCCGAGTTGTGACTGCCGTCGTTGACCACAACACTGATCTGGCGGTTCTCCAGGCTGGGGTTATCACTGGAGTTATTGAAGGTGATCTTGCCGATCAGCCCTTGGTAGTCCGCCAAGGTGCCGTTGCCGCTCAAGGTATAGCCACTGCCATTGGCGTTGGCCGTGACGGTAATGTTCGGGTACTGGGCAATCACCGCCGGGTCGAGACTCAACGCGTCGCCCGTCTGTGGGTTTTTCAACGTGACCTGGGCACTCTGCAAGTGGGTGCTGTCGGCGTCGGTAATGCTCAGGCCGCTGGTGATGGGTGTCGCACGGCCGCCTTCGGTGAAGGTGATGCTGTGGTCGTTGCCGCTGCCAGCGCCATTGAGGTCCACCACTGGGGTGTTATCCAGAAGGGCCGTGGTGACGCTGTTTTGCGTCGCGCTAACGTTCAACTGCTCGAAGTTACCTCCCGTGGCCGAGGCGATCGTCACGGTGAGGTTTTCCGTGTTCTCGATCAGTTGGTCATCGAGGGTCGAAACGTCGAAGTTAACGCTCTTCTGCCCGCCAGGGATCGTGACGCTGACCACTTTGCTGTAGTCGCTGCCATCCTGGGCCGTGCCGCTGTATGTAAGGTTCACGGTCACGGCGGTTTGCGGTGTGTTGCTCAGGGTCAGGGTGTAATGAGCCGGTGCGCCTTCGACGACGCTGTCAGCGCTCTGGGTGATCCTCACTTCGGTGGCCGTGGTGACTTCATGCACCGTGGTATTGACCGGCGCGCCATAAACCAGGCTTTCGTAGTTGCCGCCGCTCACGGCCGTGATCGAGTTGCCGATACTGTCCGGGCCTTTGTAGGCGTCGTTCGGCACATTACTCGGTAGGCTGCCCGAGGTGGCGCCCACGGCAATGGTGATGGTCTGGCCGTTAGCCAACTGAACGTGTAAGTCGCTCCCCGTCACCTGCTGCGCCACGCTGGCGGTGTAGGTGATCGTGCCGCCTTCATTCACGTCGGTGGTGGCGGTCAAGGTCACCGGCAGATCCGTTTTCACGTCGGTGATTTGCGTCGTCACCGGCCCTTTATCAACGCTAAGGGCCTCGAAACGGCCATCACCGGTAACGCGGTCGATGCTGTTCTCGACTGTACGGCTGCCCACGTACACATCGTCGGCGGGCGCGGCGGATTCCACCGACTGGCTGAGGGTATTGGCCTGAATGGTCACGGTTTCACCGTTTTTCAGGGTCACCGTCACAGGCTGGTCAGACGCATGGGAGAGGGTCACGGTGTAGGTGATCTTGCCCCCTTCGGCCACTGACTCGCTGGCAGACAGCTTCAGCGTAGTGGTGTCGATCTTGTCGCTGATCTGGGTCGAAGCCGACGCATCTTTATAGTTAATGGCTTCGAGGTTGCCATTTTTGACCGGATCCGCCGCTACAACCGTGACGGTTTGGGTGGTGGTCGGGGTTTTCAGGGTGTCACCCGGCACGACGTAAGTGCCCGTACCGCTGTTCGAGCCAGCAGCGAACGTAACGGTGGTGCCGTTGGACAGCGTCAGCACCAGCTCAGACTCGGTTTTGACGCCATTAGCCAGCGTGGCGGTGTAGGTAATGGTGTCGCCTTCCACTGCCGCAGCTTTATCGGCGGTCAGGGTCACGGCGGTGGTGTCGATGCTGTCGCTGATCTGGGTGGATGCTGATGCGCCACTGAAATTAATGGCTTCAAGGTTACCGTTTTTCACGGCGTCAACGGATGTGACCGTCACTGTCTGAGTGGTCGTGGCATCTTTGAACACATCGTTGGGCACGACGTAAGTGCCGGTCCCAGTGTTAGAGCCTGCAGCAAAGGTCACCGTGGTGCCGTTGGACAACGTCAGCACCAGCTCAGACTCGGTTTTGACACCGTTAGCCAGCGTGGCGGTGTAGGTGATGGTGTCGCCTTCGATAGCCGATGCCTTATCGGCGGTCAGGGTTACGGCGGTGGTGTCGATGCTGTCACTGATCTGGGTGGATGCTGATGCGCCGCTGGTGTTGATCGCTTCGAGGTTACCGTTCTTAGCTGCATCCACGCCGGTGATGGTCACGGTTTGGGTAGCGGTGGCATCTTTGAACACATCGTTGGGCACGACGTAGGTGCCGGTGCCCGTGTTCGAGCCAGCGGCGAATGTAACGGTGGCGCCGTTCGACAGCGTCAGCACCAGCTCAGACTCTGTTTTAACACCGTTCGCCAGCGTGGCGGTGTAGGTAATGGTGTCGCCTTCTACCGCCGAGGCTTTGTCAGCCGCCAGGGTTACAGCGGTGGTGTCGATGCTGTCGTTGATCTGGGTGGATGCTGATGCGCCGCTGGTGTTGATCGCTTCGAGGTTACCGTTCTTAGCTGCATCCACGCCTGTGATGGTCACGGTTTGGGTAGCGGTGGCATCTTTGAACACATCGTTAGGCACGACGTAGGTGCCGGTCCCAGTGTTAGAGCCTGCAGCAAAGGTCACCGTGGTGCCGTTGGACAGCGTCAGCACCAGCTCAGATTCGGTTTTGACACCGTTCGCCAGCGTGGCGGTGTAGGTAATGGTGTCGCCTTCTATTGCCGATGTTTTGTCGGCGGCGAGGGTTACAGCAGTCGTATCGATGCTATCGCTGATAACCGTCGAGGCCGAAGCGCCGTTGAAGTTGATTGCTTCGAGGTTGCCGTCTTTCCCCGCATCGACACCCGTAACGGTGACAGTCTGGGTTGCCGTGGCATCTTTGAATACGTCGTTCGGCACCACGTAAGTACCGGTGCCCGTGTTCGAGCCTGCGGCGAAAGTCACGGTGGCGCCGTTGGACAGCGTCAGGACCAATGCAGTCTCAGTTTTAACGCCATTGGCCAAAGTAGCGGTGTAAGTGATGGTGTCGCCTTCCACCGCCGAGGCTTTGTCAGCCGCCAGGGTCACGGCGGTGGTGTCGATGCTGTCGCTGATCTGGGTGGACGCTGATGCGCCGCCGAAGTTGATGGCTTCAAGGTTGCCGTTTTTCACGGCGTCGACACCGGTAATGGTCACGGTCTGGGTGGCGGTGGCATCTTTGAACACATCGTTGGGCACGACATAAGTACCGGTGCCCGTGTTCGAGCCAGCGGCGAAGGTTACGGTGGCGCCGTTGGAGAGGGTCAATACCAGCTCGGATTCGGTTTTAACGCCGTTGGCCAGGGTAGCGGTGTAGGTGATCGTATCGCCTTCGACGGCCGAAGCTTTATCAGCCGCGAGCGTAACGGGGGTTGCATCGACACTGTCGCCGACGACTGTCGATACGGTGGCACCACTGAAATCAATACGCTCCAGGTTGCCATCTTTTGCCCCATCCACACCGGTAACCGTCACGGTCTGTGTAGAAGTGCCATCCTTTACGTTGTTATTCGGTATGACATAAGTGCCGGTGCCGGTGTTAGAACCTGCAGCGAAAGTCACGGTGGCGCCGTTGGACAGCGTCAGGACCAATGCAGTCTCAGCTTTAACGCCATTCGCCAGGGTGGCGGTGTAGGTGATGGTGTCGCCTTCGACGGCCGAGGCTTTGTCGGCGGCTAGGGTTACGGCGGTGGTGTCGATGCTGTCGCTGATCTGGGTAGAAGCGGATGCACCGCTCGTGTTGATGGCTTCCAGGTTACCGTTCTTAAGAGCATCCACACTGGCGATGGTGACAGTCTGGGTTGCAGTGGCATCTTTGAATACATCGTTTGGTACGACGTAAGTGCCAGTGCCGGTGTTCGAACCTGCGGCGAAGGTCACAGTGGTGCCGTTCGATAGAGTCAGCACCAATTCGGATTCAGTCTTAACACCGTTAGCCAAAGTAGCGGTGTACGTAATCGTATCGCCTTCGATAGCCGATGACTTATCAGCCGCCAGGGTCACCGCAGTGGTATCAATGCTATCGCTGATAACAGTCGAAGCCGAAGCGCCACTGAAGTTGATCGCTTCAAGGTTGCCGTCTTTCCCAGCATCCACACCGGTAATGGTGACAGTCTGGGTAGCTGCGGCATCTTTGAACACATCATTAGGCACAACGTAAGTGCCGGTGCCAGTGTTCGATCCAGCGGCGAAAGTCACGGTCGCGCCGTTAGACAGGGTCAATACCAATTCGGATTCGGTTTTAACGCCGTTAGCCAGAGTGGCGGTGTAGGTGATGGTGTCGCCTTCTACCGCCGAAGCTTTGTCAGCCGCTAGGGTCACAGCAGTGGTATCAACGCTATCGCTGATAACAGTCGAAGCCGAGGCGCCATTGAAATTGATGGCTTCGAGGTTGCCGTTTTTCCCCGCATCCACGCCAGTGATGGTCACGGTCTGAGTAGCAGTAGCATCTTTGAACACATCGTTCGGCACGACGTAAGTGCCAGTGCCGGTGTTCGAACCTGCGGCGAAGGTCACGGTGGCGCCGTTGGACAGCGTGAGCACCAATTCGGATTCGGTTTTAACGCCGTTAGCCAGAGTGGCTGTGTAGGTGATCGTGTCGCCTTCTACCGCCGAAGCTTTGTCAGCCGCCAGGGTTACCGCAGTGATATCAACGCTATCGCTGATAACAGTCGAAGCCGAGGCGCCATTGAAATTGATAGCTTCGAGGTTGCCGTTTTTCCCCGCATCCACGCCAGTGATGGTCACGGTCTGAGTAGCGGTAGCATCTTTGAATACATCATTCGGCACAACGTAAGTGCCGGTGCCAGTGTTCGATCCAGCGGCGAAAGTCACGGTCGCGCCGTTAGACAGGGTCAATACCAACTCGGATTCGGTTTTAACGCCGTTAGCCAGAGTGGCGGTGTAGGTGATCGTGTCGCCTTCTACTGCCGAAGCTTTGTCGGCGGCCAGGGTTACGGCGGTGGTATCAACCTTGTCGTTGATAACGGTCGAAGCCGAAGCACCATTGAAATTAATCGCTTCAAGGTTGCCGTCTTTCCCAGCATCCACACCGGTAATGGTCACGGTCTGCGTGGCGGTGGCATCTTGGAACACATCATTGGGCACAAAGTAAGTGCCGGTACCGGTGTTCGAGCCTGCGGCGAAAGTCACGGTGGCGCCGTTCGATAGAGTCAGCACCAACTCAGATTCGGTTTTAACGCCGTTAGCCAAAGTAGCGGTATAGGTAATCGTGTCGCCTTCCACCGCCGAGGCTTTATCAGCAGCCAGGGTCACAGCGGTGCTATCAACGCTATCGCTGATAACAGTCGAAGCCGAAGCGCCATTGAAGTTGATAGCTTCGAGGTTGCCATCTTTCCCAGCATCCACACCGGTAATGGTGACGGTTTGTGTTGCAGTGGCATCTTTGAACACATCGTTCGGCACAACGTAAGTGCCGCTGCCAGTGTTCGAGCCTGCGGCGAAAGTCACGGTGGCGCCGTTAGACAGGGTCAGCACCAACTCAGATTCGGTTTTAACGCCGTTAGCCAGAGTGGCGGTGTAGGTAATGGTGTCGCCTTCTACTGCCGAAGCTTTGTCGGCGGCCAGGGTCACAGCGGTGGTATCAACCCTGTCGTTGATAACGGTCGAAGCCGAAGCACCATTAAAATTAATGGCTTCAAGGTTGCCGTCTTTCCCAGCATCCACACCGGTAATGGTCACTGTCTGAGTAGCGGTAGCATCTTTAAACACGTCATTAGGCACAACGTACGTGCCGGTGCCCGTGTTCGAACCAGCCGCGAAAGTCACAGTCGCGCCGTTAGATAGCGTCAGCACCAACTCGGATTCGGTTTTAACGCCATTAGCCAAAGTAGCGGTGTACGTAATCGTATCGCCTTCCACTGCCGAAGCCTTGTCGGCGGACAAGGTCACAGCCGTAGTATCGATACTGTCACTGATGACCGTGGACGTTGAAGCCCCGGCAAAGTTGACCGCCTCCAGGTTGCCGTTCTTCGCCGCGTCCACCCCGGTGATGGTCACGGTCTGGGTGACGGCAGCGTCTTTGTACACATCGTTGGGCACGACATAAGTGCCGGTGCCGGTATTGGAGCCCGCCGCGAAAGTCACGGTCGCGCCGTTGGAGAGGGTCAGCACCAACTCAGATTCAGTTTTAACGCCGTTGGCCAGGGTCGCGGTGTAGGTGATCGTGTCGCCTTCCACTGCCGTAGGCTTGTCCGATGACAAGCTGACGTCGACTGCCGACACCACATCGGTGATGGACGTGGTGACGCTGGCGTTACTGTAGTCCAGGGCTTCGTAGTTGCCGTTGTTGGCACTGCCGTCTGGGCTGGTGGTAACGCCGGTGACGCTGACGGTCAGCGGGCCACTCTGGTAGACGTCGTTAGGCACCGTGTATTGGCTGCTGCCGCTGGTTTGGCCTGCATCGATGGTGATCGTCGCGCCGTTGGACAGCTGCAACACCAGCGCGGTTTGCGGGGTGCCGGTTACGGTCGCGGTGTAGGTGATCACACTGCCTTCTTGTACCGAGGCCGAGCCTACGTCGGTGCTCAGGGTCACGCGGGTGACGTCGGTACTGTCGGCGACTTGGGTAACGGCTGGCGCGGTGCTCACGCTCAGTTGTTCAAAGTTGCCACCGGTGGCCTGGGCAATGCTGACGGCCTGGGTGTTGGCGCTGATGTAGATGTCGTTCGGCGCCGTATTGAAATCGACAAAACCGCTGGTTTGGCCGGCGGCAATGGTAATGGTCTGCCCATTGCTCAAGGTCACGTTGACGTCGGTACCGGCGGCATTCGTCAGCGTGGCGGTATAGCGCAGGGTATCGCCCTCGACCGCGGTGGCCTTGTCGACACTCAGGGTCAACTGCGTGTTGTCAGTGGGGCCGTCGACGATGGCGGTGCTGGCCTTGGCGTTGCTGTAGTCAACCGCTTCGAAGTTGCCGCCCTGGGCGTCGGTAACGCTTACCTCGATAGCGGTATTTTTGTACGCATCGGCCGCGGGCGCCGCGTGGATTACCGTACCAACGGACTCACCTGCGGCGATATTGATCACGTCGCCATTGGACAAGGTGATTTGCACGGCGGTCTCGGCCTTGTTCGTCAAGGTCGCGGTGTAGGTGATGGTGCCACCTTCGCTCACCGACTCACTGGCGCTAAGCAGCACCCGAGTGGTGTCGATGGTGTCGGTGACTTGAGTCACCGCAGGCGTTGTGTCGGTGGTCAAGACCAGGCCGGCGCCGCCACTGGTGCTGCTGATGCTGGCCGACAGCTGACCGGCGTCGAGATACGGCGTGTCTTGGGAACCCATGGGCACACTGACGCTGCCGCTGGTCTGCCCCGCCGCAATCACAATGCTCGCCCCATTGCTCAGGGTTACAGTGAGGTCGCTGGTGGGCGCCTGGGTTACGCTGGCGGTGTACACCAGCACGCCGCCGGCTTCGGTAATGGTAGGCGTCGCGCTAAGGGTCAGGGTGGCCGCGCGCAGGTTCTGCGTGTCGTCAGTATTGGTGATCAAGCCTTCGACCTGGGTATTGTCCAAGGCGGCAGCCGAGTTCAGGCCCTCGGTCGGGAAGCCCACAGTCGGGTCGACTTCACCGGCCACGGCGTCAAGCATCACGAACGTGTGGCTGCCTCCGGCCTCACCGCCGGTACCGGCAGCTGTCGCCCCTGCAGCGGGGGCTTCCAATACGGTGGTCGGGTCAGCGCCGGCGGCGATTGCCTGTTGCAGTTCGGCGACCGATGGGGCGTTCTGGCTAGCGGCCTGCGCCAGATCGGTACTGGAGTCTGGCGCGGCTGCGCTCCACTGGGTATCACGGCCCAGGTCCAGGCTACGACCGTCAGCCAGTTCTAACGTCACAGCCCCCTCGGGGCCGGTGACCACTTGTTCTCCGGTGAACAAACGATCTCCCTCAATGAGTACGCGCCGAATCCCCTCGGCGGAAACGGCGATAACTTGGCCAACAATGCTTTTGACGATGGCAACAACACTGCTCATGTGAAGAACTCTCCGGAGGCACTACCGTGCGACGTTTTTAAGGCGTCAAATAAATGTTATTTGTTGTTTGAAAACAGCAAAATACGAGGCGTTGATCATTTGTCGGCATCCTAAACAATCCCATGAGTGATGTCATATTGATATTTAGTGGCCGATTGCCGTCGCTTCTACAATGGTGTGTCTCAAAGCAGGAAACTTGCCAAGAGCCGCGCAGGGCGCGGCTTTCGTCGGTTTAGTGAGAGTCGCCGCGCGCATCGCTATTGAAATGAAAGGCTTTTTGGCTGGAATTTTCGTCAATAAAACAGCGCCAAGGCTCTATTTATCGGGGGCTTGGAGACTGCGGGGGATTGGCAGCGTTACATTCCTCAAATCACTGCCTGGGAAAAATAACCGACGAGCGGTCAGAGGCAGAGTCGTCCACGCAACACTGACCCACTACCCCCGTCATGCAAATGCCGGTGGCTTCCAGTGTTTCGCCTAAATATTGGCAGTTCTAGCCGATAACCTGACTGATCTTCACTACTTGCACGGCTACGAACCCAGCCCGCGCGGGGCATGGCCAAGGCTGGCATCGGTTGTGCAGAGGTCGGAAAAACCACTGGGCCCATGTCGCCCGCTAACGGGCTCCCCAGGGAGCGCTTTTGTTCAGTTCAAGCCGAGAGTGTCAGCGTGGAATCAGAACTAGGTACAGCGCCGTTGGGTTTCGACCCACGCAGCCAGCATGACGACCCCTTGCTGGATGGTTTGCTGACGCTTTGCGCTTTACATCAAAAGCCTGCCAGCCGCGCTATGCTCACGACCGGCTTACCCCTGCCGGCGCAGCGCTTGAGCCCCGAGTTGCTCACCCGCGCCGCCGCGCGCGCCGGTTTGCAGGGGCGCCTGATGCATCGCCAGTTGGAGCAGATCCCGCGTATCGCCTTGCCGGTCATGCTGCTGCTCAAAGACGCCCGCAGTGCCGTGTTGCTGGGTTGGGAAGGCGATACTGCACGCTTGCTATTGAGCGAAAGCGACGGGGGTGAAGTGCGCGTGGGCCGCGACATCCTGCAGGAGGATTACAGCGGGCGGGTCTTTTTCGCTCAACCTCAGCACAAGTTCGATGTAAATCACGACACCCTGATCCCCCGCGCGCGCTCCTGGTTTCGCGACACCCTCAAGCGTTCCCGCTGGCTGTATGCCGATGCCATCGCCGCCAGCCTGGTGATCAACCTGATTGCCTTGGCTGCCCCGTTGTTTGTGATGAACGTCTACGACCGTGTCGTGCCCAACCAGGCCACAGCAACCCTGTGGGTGTTGGCGGTAGGTATCACGGGTGCCTATCTGTTCGACCTGCTGCTCAAAGGGCTACGCGGCTTATGCCTGGACCTGGCCGGGAAAAAAACCGATTTGATCATCTCGGCTACCCTGTTCGAGCGGATCGTCGGCATGGCCATGAAGCATCGGCCCGCCCGGGTCGGTAGCTTCGCGCAGAACATTCACGAATTTCAGGGCATGCGCGACTTCCTCACCTCGCTCACCCTGACCAGCCTGATCGACTTACCCTTCACTCTGATCATTCTGTTGGTGATCGCCCTGCTGGGCGGGCACCTGGTGTGGATTCCGATCGTTGCTTTCCCCTTGGCACTGGGCATCGGCCATTTTCTGCAAAAGCCCCTGACCGCGACCCTCGAACGCACCATGGCACTGGGGGCCGAGCGCCAGTCGGGGCTCATTGAAACCCTGGCCGGGCTGGATGCGGTCAAGGTCAACAACGCCGAGAGCGAGCGCCAGTACCAATGGGAACAGACCATCGGCACCCTGAGCCGCCTGGAACTGCGAGTCAAAGTGCTGTCGAGCCTGGCGATGAACATCACCTTGCTGATCCAGCAACTGGCTGGTGTGGCGATGATCATTTTTGGCGTCTACCAGATCATCGACGGTAACCTCAGCATGGGCGGCCTGGTGGCCTGCTATATGCTCAGCGGCCGTGCCCTGGGGCCATTGGCGCAGCTGTCGGGTCTGCTGACCCGCTATCAGCAGGCCAAGGTCACCATGGTGTCGGTTGACCAGATGATGGAGCTGCCGCAAGAGCGCAACTTCGATGAGCGCCCCCTGAGCCGCCAAGTGCTACAGGGCGCGATTGAGTGCCGCGACTTATCCTTTACCTACCCAGGCCAGCAGAACCCTGCGTTGCGTGGGCTCAACCTGACCCTGCGCCCAGGCGAGAAGATCGGCATCATTGGCCGCAGCGGCTCGGGTAAAAGCTCCCTGGCCAAGTTGCTGGTGGGGCTGTATCAGGCCGACAGTGGCGCCTTGTTGGTCGACGGCGTGGACATTCGCCAGATCGATGTCAGCGAGCTGCGCCACAACATCGGCTACGTGCCCCAGGACATTCAACTGCTCAGCGGCACCCTGCGTGACAACCTGGTCTCGGGGGCCCGCTACGTGGAAGACGAATTGGTGTTGCAAGCCGCAGAGCTGGCCGGTGTCCACGAATTCGCCCGCCTGCACCCCCAAGGCTATGAACTGCAAGTGGGTGAGCGGGGGCAGAACTTGTCCGGCGGCCAGCGGCAGAATGTCGCCCTGGCCCGGGCGTTGTTGCTCAACCCGCCGATTTTGCTGCTCGACGAACCCACCAGCGCCATGGACAACACCGGCGAGGAGCGCCTCAAGCAGCGGCTGCAGGCGGTGATCGAAAACAAAACCATGATCCTGGTGACGCACCGCGCTTCATTGCTCAGCCTGGTCGACCGGCTGGTGGTGATCGACCGTGGCCAGATTCTCGCCGATGGCCCGAAAGCCGCGGTTATGGAAGCGCTGAAGAAGGGGCAGATCAGTGTTGCTTAAGTCCGGTCCAGGCGGCCTGCGTGGCTCGCTCAGTCGTTATTTCAAAGGTTCGGATTCCCTCGACGGCCAGCCCCTGCCGGAGGTCAGCAAAGCGCTGATCGACGACGCCCCGCGCATCGTGCGGCTGACCATTTGGGGCATCATCGCCTTCTTTTTGTTTCTGCTGCTGTGGGCCCACCTGGCCGTCATCGATGAAGTGACCAAGGGAGAGGGCAAGGCCATTCCGTCGTCGAAAATACAGAAAATTCAGAACCTGGAAGGCGGCATCGTGGCGCAGATTTATGTGCACGAAGGGCAGATCGTCGAAGCGGGTGCGCCCCTGGTGCGCCTGGACGACACCCGTTTCGCCTCCAACGTCGGCGAAACCGAGGCCGATCGTGTGGCCATGCAATTGCGCGTCGAACGCTTGAGTGCCGAAGTGCAGGACCGCCCGCTGAGTATTCCGCCTGAGGTGCGCAAAGCGGTACCCAACCAGGCCGCCAACGAAGAGCAGTTGTACCGTAGCCGGCGCCAGCAATTGCAAGATGAGGTGGCTGGCCTGCAGCAACAGTTGGTGCAGCGCCAGCAGGAGGCTCGCGAGTTCAGTGCCAAGGCCGACCAGTACCGCAACAGCCTTAACCTGTTGCGCCAGGAAATCAGCATGTCCGAGCCCCTTGTGGCCCAGGGCGCGGTTTCGCCGGTGGAAGTCTTGCGCCTGCGCCGCTCGGAAGTCGAAATCCGCGGCCAGTTGGAAGGCACGACCCTGGCAATACCTCGTGCCCAGGCGGCGATTACCGAAGTTCAGCGCAAAATCGACGAAACCCGCGGCAAGTTCCGTAGTGATGCGTTGACTCAGCTTAACGAAGCCACCACTGACCTGAGCAAGGCCCAGTCCACCTCCAAAGGCCTGGAAGACCGGGTCAACCGCACTTTGGTGACCTCACCGGTGCGGGGTATCGTCAAGCAGATGATGGTCAATACAGTGGGCGGGGTGATCCAGCCGGGCAGCGACCTGGCCGAGATCGTACCGCTGGACGACACCCTGCTGGTGGAAGCTCGCATACGCCCCCAGGACATCGCGTTTCTGCACCCTGGCCAGGAGGCCATGATCAAGTTCACCGCATATGACTACACCATTTACGGCGGCCTCAAAGGCAAGTTGGAGCAGATCGGCGCCGACACCATCCAGGACGAAGAAAAGAAAAACACCTTCTACGTGATCAAGCTGCGCACTGACCGCAGCCACCTGGGCACGGATGAGCGCCCGCTGCTGATTATTCCGGGCATGGTGGCCTCAGTGGACATCATCACCGGCAAGAAAAGCGTGCTGAGTTATCTGCTCAAGCCGATTATCAAATCCCGGGCCGAAGCGCTGCACGAGCGTTGAAACCTGAGCCGTGCGCTGAGCGTTCGGCTAAATGGGGCTTGACGAGTAACAGGATGTTGCCTGAACATAGATAGTTAGCAAGCTATTTATATGGGCAAGTTTCTTTCATGAGCCTCAACAAGCTCCAACTCTCTGTCAGCAGCGGCATGGTCCTGGCGTCCCGGCATTGGCGGCGCCTGTGCCAGGCCACGCTGGCCAATTATGGGATTTCCGAAGCCTGCGCGGTGCCGTTGTTGCAGATCGTGCGCCTGGGCGATGGCGTGCGCCAGGTCACTGTGGCCCAGGCCGCAGGGTTGGAAGGGCCGTCGTTGGTGCGCTTGCTCGACCAGTTGTGCAAGGCCGGTTTCGTCCAGCGCAGCGAAGACAGCAGTGACCGCCGCGCCAAGGCCCTGAGCCTTACGCCCGCCGGCCGCACTTTGGCCGAGGCCATTGAAGCAGAGCTGGTGCGGTTGCGCCGCGACGTACTCAAAGACATTCCCGCAGATGATCTCGAAGCCGCACTGCGGGTGGTGCGCGCCTTTGAAGTAGCGGGCTTAGCCACGGGGCAACCCACGTGAAAGGTTTTTTCAGCGACGTACCGCCCTGGCGTGACTGGTTTTATGGCGTGCGCACCTTTGCCGCCTCGATGATCGCCTTGTACATCGCCATGCGCTTGGAAATGCCCCGGCCCTACTGGGCGATGGCGACGGTGTATATCGTCTCCAGCCCGTTCGTGGGGCCTACCAGCTCCAAAGCCCTGTACCGCGCCGCAGGCACCTTCGTCGGCGCCGCGGCCGCGGTATTTTTCGTGCCGTTGTTCGTGCAGGCGCCGCTGTTGCTGGCGACGGTGATTGCACTGTGGACCGGCACGCTGCTGTTTCTCTCTCTGCACCTGCGCACCGCCAATAGCTACGCGCTGATGCTGTCGGGCTACACCCTGCCGCTGATTGCTTTACCGGTAGTCGACAACCCGCTGGCGGTGTTCGATATCGCTTCGTCACGCTTTCAGGAGATTTGCCTGGGGATCGTCTGTGCGGCGGTGGTCGGCGCTATTTTTTGGCCGCGGCGGCTGGCGCCGGTATTGATCGGCGCCCAAGGCAAGTGGCTGAACGATGCCAGCACCTACAGCGAGCGCTTTTTAGCCCGAGAGGCCAGCCCCGAAGAGATCGGCAGCCTGCGTGCGGCGATGGTCGCCAACTTCAATTCGCTGGAGCTGATGATCGGCCAACTGCCCCACGAAGGCATGCGGCCCCAGGCGGTGCGCCAGGCCAGTGAACTACGCGGGCGCATGATCCACCTACTGCCGGTGATCGACGCCCTGGACGACGCTCTGGTGGCCTTGGAACGACGTACGCCAGAATGGATCGCCCAGCTCCAACCGCTGCTCGACAGCGCCCGGCAATGGCTCGCCGACCAGCAGGGCGAACCTACGCTGCAGCGCTGGCAAGCCCTGAGGGATCAGCTCGACGCCTTGCAGCCCAGCCCCCAGCAACTGGACGACCGCCAGTATCTGCTGCTGTCCAACGCCCTTTACCGCCTGGGCGAGTGGATCGATCTATGGCAGGACTTACGCGCCTTGCACTACCGGTTGCAGACCGACAGCCGGGCGCCCTGGCGGGCCGTGTATCGGCACTGGCGCCTGGGCCGGCTGAAGCCGTTTCTGGACCGCGGCATGATGCTTTACTCGGTGGGCTCCAGTGTGGCGGCCATCATCGTCGCCTCGACCCTGTGGATCATGCTCGGCTGGACCGACGGCGCCAGTGCGGTGATTCTGGCCGCCGTGGCCTGCAGTTTTTTCGCCGCCATGGACGACCCTGCGCCGCAGATCTACCGCTTTTTCTTCTGGACGGCGCTGTCGGTGGTGTTCGCCAGCCTTTACCTGTTTTTGGTTTTGCCGAACCTGCACGATTTTCCGATGTTGGTACTGGCGTTCGCCGTGCCCTTTATCGTGGTCGGCACCCTCACCGTGCAGCCGCGCTTCTACCTTGGCACCTTGCTGACCATCGTCAATACGTCCTCGTTCATCAGCATTCAGGGCGCCTACGACGCCGACTTTCTCAACTTCGCCAACTCCAACCTGGCCGGCCCCGTCGGCCTGTTGTTCGCCTTTGTTTGGACCCTGGTGGTGCGCCCGTTCGGTGTCGACCTGGCGGCGCGCCGGTTGACCCGTTTCAGCTGGCGCGACATCGTGCATATCACCCGCCCGGCCTCGCTCAATACCCAGCGCGCGATGGGCGTGCAATTGCTTGACCGGCTTATGCAGCACCTGCCGCGGCTGACCCTGACTGGCCAGGACACCGGCGCGGCACTGCGCGATGTACGGGTGGCGCTGAACCTGCTGGACGTCCAAGCCTACGTGCACCGGGTGCCGGCGCCGGCACAGGCGCTGTTGCAGCAAGTGGTAGTGGATGTGGGCCAATATTTCCAGAATTGCCGTGATCAAGACGAACGACTTCCCGCCCCCATGAGTCTGTTGATGACCATGGACCGCGCGCGCCGCGCCCTCAACTCGCAAAGTGCCGAGTCGGCCGCCCAGGCGCGCGTGCACCTGCTGCATGCCTTGAGTGGCTTGCGCTTGGCGTTGTTGCCGGGCGTCGAAGTGGTGGCTTCCGTGGGCGAAGCCGAAGAAGCCCTGCCACACGGTATCGATGGAGCCCCGCTGTGATCGGTGAACTGGACATCAGTGGGATCTTCCTGCCGACGCTGTTGGTCATGATGGTCGCTACTTATCTGTTATTTCTGCTGGTGCACGCCGTGCTCAACCGCGTGCACTTCTACCGCCTGGTGTGGCACCGGGCATTATTCAACGTCGCGCTCTACGCTGTGCTACTCGGCGCGGTGGACGCTCTCTGTCGAACCCTGATGCTATGAAAAAACCTCTGTTGACCTTCGGCCGTGTGGTCCTGACCTTACTGGTGGTGGCCCTGGCCAGTTTTGTCATTTGGCGCATGGTGACCTACTACATGTTCGCCCCCTGGACCCGCGACGGGCATATTCGTGCCGACGTGATCCAGATCGCCCCGGATGTTTCCGGGCTCATCCAGCAGGTCGAGGTGCATGACAACCAGGTGGTCAAGCGTGGCCAGGTCTTGTTCAGTATTGACCAAGACCGTTTCCGCCTGGCCCTGCGCCAAGCCCAGGCCAGCGCCGCCGAGCGCCAGGAAACCCTGGCCCAGGCCCAGCGTGAACTCAAGCGCAACCGTGGCCTGGGTAATCTGGTGGCGCGCGAGCAGCTCGAAGAAAGCCAGTCGCGCCAAATGCGCGCCCAGTCAGCCCTGGCCGAAGCCCAAGTGGCGGTGGACGCGGCGCAGTTGAACCTGGACCGCTCGGTGATCCGCAGCCCGGTCGACGGCTACCTGAACGACCGTGCACCGCGCGCCCATGAGTTCGTCACGGCCGGGCGGCCGGTGTTGTCGGTGGTCGACAGCGACTCGTTCCACATCGACGGTTATTTCGAAGAAACCAAACTGTCGAGCATTCAGGTCGGCCAAGCCGTGGACATCCGGGTAATGGGCGATAACACGCGCCTACGCGGCCATGTGCAGAGCATCGTGGCCGGTATTGAAGACCGTGATCGCAGCAGCGGCTCGAACCTGCTGCCTAACGTTAACCCGGCCTTCAGTTGGGTGCGCCTGGCGCAGCGGATCCCGGTGCGCATCGCGTTCGACGATATTCCCAAGGACTTTCGTATGATCGCCGGGCGCACCGCCACGGTATCGATCCTGGATGCCACAGGGCAGCCTGAGGCGGCACGATGAACAGGCCGTTGCGCGCCGGGTGGTTAGCGTTGAGCCTGGTTCTGTCGGCTTGCCAGACGGTGGGGCCGGATTACCAAATGCCCGCCGATGCCGCGCTCAAACGCGCCGATCTACAAGGCGAACTGGCAGCCGGAGACAGCCAAGTGGTGTCTGCGCCGGTGCCGCAGGATTGGTGGAAGTTGTACCAGGACCCGACCCTCGATGCCTTGGTGCAGCAGGCCATGCAGGCCAACACCGATTTGCGCGTGGCCGCAGCGAACCTGCAGCGCGCCCGCGCCCAGGTGGAGCAGGCCCAGGCCCAAGGTGGTTTTGGCGCTGGTGTGCAAGCCAGTGCCGAACGCGCGCAGGAGTCTGGCGAAGCGTTCTTGCAGACCGAAAAACTGCCGGTGGAGAACCTCGGCAGCGTGGCGTTGAACCTGTCTTACCAGTTCGATTTGTGGGGCACCCTGCAGCGTGGCATTGAGGCAGCGCAGGCTAACGCCGACGCGACCCAGGCCGCTGCCGACACCGCGCGCATCACAGTGGTGGCCGAGGTGGTGCGCGCCTATACACAGATCTGTGCAGCCAATGAAGAGTACGCCATTGCGCGTCACTCCCTGGAGCTGCAAGAACAAGGAGTGAAGCTGACCCAGCGTCTGCGCGACGCTGGCCGCGGTGATGAAACCCAAGTCACGCGCACCCAGACCCAGTCCAAGTCGCTGCGTGCCGAATTGCCGCGCTACCAGGCCGCGCGCCAGGCGGGCACTTATCAACTGTCGATGCTGCTGGCCAAGCCTTTGAACCAACTACCGGCCGGGGTCGAGCAGTGTGCGCAGTTACCTCGAATCAGCCAACTGCTGCCTGTGGGTGATGGCGCCAGCCTGCTCAAGCGCCGCCCGGACATCCGCCAGGCCGAACGTAAGCTCGCTGCCGCCACGGCGGATATAGGCGTGGCCACCGGGCAGTTGTACCCAGACATCAGTATCGGCGCCTCGGTGGGCAGTGTCGGCTTGCTCGAGAACCTCGGCCGGCCGGCCACCAACCAGTGGAGTTTCGGCCCGATGATCAGCTGGAGCGTGCCCACCAATGGCTCCCGGGCGCGTATTCGCCAGGCGCAAGCCTCTACCCAGGCGGCGTTGGCGCAATTCGACGGGGTGGTGCTCAATGCCATTCGCGAAACCCAGACTGCCCTGGCCCAGTACAACGCCCTGTTGGCGCGCCGCGATGCCTTAGCCGACGCGGGTGCCTCGGCGCAGCAAGCGGCCGAGCAGACCCATCGGTTCTTCCTGGCCGGGCGTGAGTCATTTCTGGCGGATCTGCAGGCCACCCGCACCTATACCGACGTGCGCGGGCAGTTGGCGGCGGCCAATACCCAGGTGGCATTGCAGCAGGTCAATCTGTTTTTGGCCTTGGGCGGCGGTTGGCGCAGCCCATAAACAGATCAGGGGCGCGGCCCCGATCTGTTTTATGCGCACCTGCGTTAGGTTAGAACCCTTCCAGGACCACTTTGCCTTTGGCCTTGGCGCTTTCGATCAGGCCATGGGCCTTGCGCAAGTTGGCCGCGTTGATGGTGCCGAAATGCTCGCCCAACGTGGTCTTCAGAACGCCTTGGTCGACCAGCGCTGAGACTCGTTCCAGTAGCTCGTGCTGGCGAATCATGTCGGGGGTCTGGTACAGCGAACGGGTGAACATCAACTCCCAATGCAGCGACAGTGCCTTGCGTTTCATCGGCACCACGTCGAGGGTTTTCGGGTCGTCGATTAGCGCCAGCTTGCCCTGGGGGCGCAACGCTTCGACCAGTTGCTCGAAGTGGCTGTCAGTGTGGGTCAGGCTGGCGACATAGGTCACTTCACCCACGCCCAACGCTTGCAGTTGCGGGCTCAGCGGCTGATGGTGGTCGATCACATGATGGGCGCCCAAGCCTTCTACCCACTGGCGGGTTTCGTCGCGCGACGCCGTGCCGATCACGGTCAGGCGGGTCAACTGGCGGGCCAATTGCACCAGGATCGAGCCCACACCGCCGGCTGCGCCGACGATCAGCAGGCTGTCACCTTCGCCCCCGCCTTCAGGCACGCCCAAACGGTCGAACAGCAACTCCCAAGCGGTGATGGCGGTCAAGGGCAGGGCGGCGGCATGGGCGTCGTCGAGGGTCTTGGGCTTGTGCCCGACCAAGCGCTCGTCCACCACGTGCAATTCGCTATTGCAGCCGGCACGGTCGAGGGCGCCGGCGTAAAACACTGCGTCGCCGGCCTTGAACAGTGTCACTTCGGCGCCGACGCTGCGCACCACGCCAACGGCGTCCCAGCCCAGCACGCGCGGCTCACTCACGGCCACGCCGTTGCGGATTTTGGTGTCCACCGGGTTCACCGAAATGGCCCGGACCTCCACCAGCAGGTCGCGTGGGCCGGGGGTAGGGGCGGGCAGTTCGATATCGATCAGCGCGTCGTCGGCGCTAATCGGCAAACCGTTCTGTGCGTAGGCAATGGCTTTCATGGCAGGGCCTCAGTCATGGAGAAAGTAGGCCGCCTACATTACATTTTTCTGCACCTGCCCGCTTTGAATGATCATCGCCAATTGCTCACCTTGCCCTACCAGGCAGTCGATTGACGCAAGCGGGTTACCGTCCACCACCAGCAAGTCGGCCAGCGCACCCGGCGCGATACAGCCCAGCTCGCCCTCGCGCTGGAGAATTTTCGCGGCCACGCTGGTGGCGCTTTGGATGGCCGCCAGGTTGCCCAGCACTTGCGCGCGGATCTTCAATTCATAGCTCTGGTACTGGTGCATTTCGCCGAGCAGGTCCGAGCCGTAGCCCATTTCCACCCCCGCCTCTGCGAACAGCTTCAGGGCATTGCGCCCAGCCTGGCGTACGTCTTCGATCTTGGCCACGGACTCTGCGGGCAGGCCGGCGGCGGCACCATGCTCGGCGAGCATTTCATAGGTCACTTGGGTCGGCACGGCAAAGGCGCCTTTGGCGGCCATCAATGCAGCGGTTGGCGCATCCACCAGGTTACCGTGCTCGATGGTCCGGACGCCGCATTCCACTGCTCGGCGAATGGCCCGGGCGGTGTAAGCGTGGGCCATGACGTAGGTATTGGCCGCGTGTGCTTCGTCGACGATGGCGCGGATCTCCGCCTCACTGTATTGGGTATTGGCGATCGGGTCGGTCGGCGATGAAACGCCGCCCGACGCCATGATCTTGATCTGCGTCGCCCCTTGTTGCAGCTCTTCGCGCACCGCAAGGCGCACGTTATCGACGCCGTCCACTACCCGTGCGATCGCCCCCGCGCGGAAGCAGCACGAGCACGGCTCGCTGAGCAACAATTCGCCGCGGGCGCGCATGTCACCGTGGCCACCGGTTTGCGACAAGGCTTTGCCCGAGGCAAAAATCCTCGGCCCCGGCACCAGGCCCAGGGCAATCGAACGCGCCAGCGCCCAGTCGGCACCGCCGGCATCGCGCACCGTGGTGAAGCCGCGCTGCAGCATGGCGGCCAGGATCGGCAATGCTCGGTACAGAATGATCGCGTTAGGCTGTAGGGCGTTGACGCCCAGGTTGGCATTGGACGCCAGAACGTGCACGTGGCAGTCGATCAGGCCGGGCATCAAGGTGCGCCCGCCCAGGTCGATGACCTGCGCATCGCCAACCGCCACGCTGCCCTGCTCGCGCACGGCGCTGATACGCTCGCCGTCGATCTGTACTTCGAGGCCGCTGAGCAGCTCGCCTTTGCCGGGGTCGAGCAATTGCCCATTGCGCAGGATCAGGCTTATCGTGGTTTTGCCGGTCATGGGTAGGCTCCTTTGAAAGTGGCTGTGGCCGGGGCACTGCGGTCCCGGTACAGCACTGCGCCGCATGCACTGACGGCGGCGGCGAACATGATGTAAAAAGCCGGCGCGACGTTGCTGCCGGTGTTGGCGATTAGCCAAGTGATGGTAAACGTGGCGAAACCGCCAAAAATCGTCACGGCAAAGTTATAGGCCACCGACAGCCCGGTGGAGAGCACATGGCTGGGCAGCAATTCGCCGAAGGCCGCCAGGATCGAGCCGATGTAACAGGAAATCAGCACCCCCATGATCACCTCGAACACCAGCAGCGAGGCCAGCCCGGGCGCCTGATTGATAAAAAGGAAGAGCGGGTAGGCCACGACAAAGATCGCCAATGCCGACCCCAGTAACCATGGGCGGCGCCCCGTGCGGTCGGCGAGCAGGCCGACGATCGGTGTCGCGACAATCAGCACCGCGCCGCCGAGCATGCCAGCGCTGAACCCCATCCAGCTCGGCAACCCCAGCACTCGGGTGGAATATGAGGGGATGTAAAACAGCACGGCGTAGGTGCACACCGTCCACAACACCACCAGGGAGAAGCCGATCAGAGTTTCCCGAGGGTAGCTGCGCAGCACTTCGCGCAGGGGCGATTCGGCGCGTGGGGTCTGGTTGTACACCGGGGTTTCGTCGATGCGGCTACGGATGTAAAAGCCCACCGGGCCGATCAAGGTGCCGATGATAAAAGGCACGCGCCAGCCCCAGCTTTCCAGTTGCGCCTGGGTCAGGTAGCTGGACAGCAGGGCACCCAGGCCCGAGCCCAGCAGCACTGCCACGCCGATGCTGGCTTGTATCCAGCTGGAATAGAACGCTTTGTGCCCAGCGGGTGCATGCTCGGTCAGAAAGGCGGTGGCACTGCCCATTTCGCCGCCCGCAGAAAAGCCCTGCAGCAGCCGCGCCAGCACGATCAGCACCGGCGCGATCAAGCCTATTTGCGCGTAGCCCGGCGTCACCGCAATGATCAGCGTGCCCAGCGCCATCAACAAAATGGTCAGCGACAGCGCCGCCTTGCGGCCACATTTGTCGCTGTAGATCCCCAGCACAATGCCCCCCACTGGGCGCATGAAAAACCCGACGCCAAAGGTCGCCAGGGCTAACAGGTAGGAGCTGAGTTCATCGCCGGTAGGGAAAAATACTTTGGCGATGATGACCGAGAAGAAGCTGTAAACGGTGAAGTCGAACCACTCGAGGCCGTTACCGATCACGGTGGCGACGATGGCTTTGCGGGCTTGAGGGTTGTGCGGCGGATTTGTTATGTCGTTCACGGATGTCTCCTGCATGCGAATCACGCAGGGAGCAACCCCGCGGAACGTAAGGGCAGAGAAGAAAGTTGAAGAACGTTTACAGGGTCTATTGCCCTGCTGAGCGCAGGATAAGGTGGGCAACTGGATACGCGACAACGCTCATTACGCAGATTTGCATGCGCATTACGCATGCAATCCCTTAGCTAGCGGCCGCCTTCACCGACCTGCGTCGCCAGCCAGCGTTCGAACGCGCGCGCCGCGCGGCTGGGAAATTGCCCGGCGGGGTTGAGCAGGTAGTAGCCGCCTTGGTCGCCCACGTACTCGGCGCAGGCGGGCACCAGCGCCCCTGAGGCCAAATGCCCATCGATCATAGGCCGCCACCCCAGCACAATGCCGCGCCCGGCAATCGCCAGGTCAACCATTACAGGGTAGTGATTGACCGTCAGCCGCTGGCCGATCAGCGAAGCGTCCACGCCTTGGCGGGCGAACCAGTCGGCCCAGGACAACCACTGGCGCTGGCCGTCTTCGAGCATCAGCAAGCGGTGTTCGAGCAGTTGCGCCGGCGCCAGCACCTGCCCCCCCAGGTAACCCGGCGCGCAGTACGCCCCGACGGATTCCGCGAACAACAAGCGCCCGTCCAGGCCGCTGGGCGAGCCCGAACGCAGAAAGTACACCGCCAGATCAAACTCGGCGCGGGCCAGGGACGCCAGGCCGTCGACCACGCGCAAGCGCACATCCACCGCCGGAAATTCATCGGCATACCGCCCAATCAACGGCCCCAGCCATAGCGCCGCCACCCCCGTGGAGCAAGCCAGGGTCAATTCCTGCTCGCCGGTGTGGGTCATCACCTGGGCGGTTACCTCTGCACAGTCGGCCAGCAAGCGTTGCACCGCCTCGGCATACACCTGGCCGGCCACCGTCAGATGGATACGCTTGTGCTCGCGGCGAAACAACGTGCGCCCCAGAAATGCCTCCAGCTGCGCCACCTGCCGGCTGATCGCGCTCTGTGTCAGGTGCAACTCCAGCGCCGCCCTGGTAAAGCTGCCATGGCGCACGGCGGCCTCGAAGGCGATCAGGTTTTGCAGCGGGGGGAGGGGTTCGATGCGCATGGGCGGCAAGCATCTCCTGTTTGGGGCATGGGCGCATTGGCGATCTTCTCAATCCATTCGGGCAAACGCTATCGCAACGTTGAGTGCCTAGGCGCCTTGAGGTACGTTCCCTCCACGCCTTTTACTTTTAGAAACAAGGATCGATTCAGCATGCGTGCATTTCCCCGCTCCCCCTTGGCCCTGCGCCTGGGCCTTGCCCTCGCTTTAACCGCACTGGCGCCTAGTGTGATGGCCGCCCCGCACAAACAAATCCAGGCTGATGCCGAGCAATACCAGGGCGAAGCGTTAAAGCTGCTCGAACGCTTGGTGAACATCGATTCGGGTTCTGGCTACGCGCCGGGTCTGAATCAGGTGGGTGGCATCGCCATCGAAGAACTGAAAAAACTCGGCGCCACCATTGAGCTGGTGCCTAACACACCGGACAAGAGCAACCACGTACTGGCCACGCTCAAAGGCACCGGCACGAAAAAAATCCTGTTGATGGCGCACATGGATACCGTCTTCAAAGAAGGCTCGGCAGCCGAACGTCCTTTTCATATCAAAGACGGCCGTGCTTATGGGCCGGGGGTGATGGACGATAAGGGCGGGATCGTCGCGGGTATCTATGCGCTGAAAGTCCTGCATAACCTTAACTACAGAGATTACGCGCAAATCACGGTGCTGCTCGACGCCAGCGAAGAAACCGGCTCGGACATCGCCACCGATCTGATCAAAAAAACCGCTAAAGCCCATGACATCACCCTCAACCTCGAACCGGGTCGCCCGGCCGATGGTTTGGTGGTGTGGCGCAAAGGCAGTGCCACCGCCGTGGTCGACGTTAAAGGCAAGGCCTCCCACGCCGGCGTCGCCCCGGAGCTGGGCCGCAACGCGGCCATGGAGCTGTCGCACCAGGTGCTGCAGTTGGGCAAACTGGGCGACGAGGCGAAGAAAACCACCATTAACTTCACCGTGCTCAAGGCCGGCGACCGCACCAACGTGATCCCTGACCAAGCCAGCGCCAAGGCTGACGTGCGTGCTGCCGTGCCGGAAGAGTTCGACCGTATCGAACAAGACCTGGCCAAGGTCTCGGCCAACAAGCTGATCCCCGACACCGAAGTCAAAACCAGCCTGCAACGCGGCCTGCCGCCCATGCCGCAAACCGCAGAGTCCGATGCGCTGGTCACCATTGCCCAGGGCATCTATGGCGAACTGGGCCGTACCCTGACCATCGAAGGCAGCGGCGGGGCGGCGGATTCAAGCCTTTCGGCCAGCGTTGGCACCCCGACCCTGGACGGCTTTGGCATCGTCGGCGGGAACATCCACACCCCGGAGGAATACGCCGAGGTGGGCAGCGTGGCGCCGCGTATTTACTTGTTGGCGCGGATGATCATGGAAGTGGGCAATAAGTAACGCCGCCCGGCACCGTTTTCATTGACCGTTCTTGACCCGGCTCCACACCCGTGTGCGCAGCCGGTCATCCTCCAACGCCATGGCCTGCAAGACGAACAGCTTCTTCATGACGCTTTCGGGCGGGTAGACCATGGGGTCATTGAGGATGGCTTTGTCGATCAGGCCCTCGGCGGCGGCGTTGCCGTTAGCGTAATGCACGTAGTTGCTGATGCCGGCAATCGCCTTGGGCTCCAGCAGGTAATTGAGGTAGGCATAACCGGCCGCCTCGTTAGGCGCGTCGGCGGGCATGGCGACCATGTCGAACCACATCGGCGAGCCTTCCTTGGGGATGGCATAGGCGATCTGCTGGCCGTTCCCGGCCTCGTTGGCGCGTGCCGCCGCCTGCATCACGTCCCCGGAGAAGCCCACCACCAGGCACACATCACCGTTGGCCAAATCGCCGGTGTATTTGGAGTTGTGGAAGTAGCTCACATAGGGGCGCACCTTGAGCAACAGGGCTTGGGCTTTGGCGTAGTCGGCTTTGTCTTTGCTGTGGTGCGGCAGGCCCAGGTAATTGAGGGCGATTGGCAAAATCTCGGGGCCGTTGTCCAGCATGGCCACCCCGCATTTGGCAAGTTTCTGCATGTTTTCCGGTTTGAACACGATGTCCCACGAGTCTATCGGCACATCCCCCAATACCGCTTTGACCTTGGCCACGTTGTAGCCGATGCCGGTGCTGCCCCATAGGTAGGGAAACCCATAGCGGTTGCCCGGGTCGTTCGCCTCCAGGGCCTTCAAGAGCGTCGGGTTGAGGTTGTGCCAATTGGGCAGTTTGCTGCGGTCCAAAGGTTTCAGCGCGCCCGCGGTGATTTGCCGGGCCATGAAATGGTTGGAGGGAAACACCACGTCATACCCCGAGCGCCCGGCCATTAGCTTGGCGTCGAGCACTTCGTTGCTGTCGTACACATCGTATTGAGTGGGATGGCCCGTCAGGGCCGTGAAATTTTGCAGGGTCTCTGGCGCGATGTAACTGCTCCAGTTGTAGATCTTGACGGTGTCGGCCGCGTGCGCAGTGGACGCGACCAGCAATAACGGAACGATTGACTTCAGCATGCGAGACCTCAACCTTTGTTCTAGACATTAGGGGTGAAGGCAGTTCAGAAAATCAGCACGTAACTTTTGCGAACGGTTTCTTGTACATCCCAGACGCCCGTGGTGTTCGCAGGGAACATCAACGCGTCGCCGGCCTGGATAAGCAGGGGCTCACCGCCATCGGGGGTGAAGGTGCAGCGGCCCTGAATGAAATGGCAAAACTCCTGTTGCGTGATCTGTCGCCGCCAACGGCCAGGGCTGCACTCCCAGACCCCCGCTTCGACGCCGTCCTCGCGCTCTACGCTGGCGGTAGCCACGTGGGCGAGGGGCTCACCCAGGGGTAACCCGACAGCGCTTGGCTCACTGAGCGGCAACTGGGCGGTATTGCGAAAATGATCGATCTTCATGCAAACGGCTCCTTGGACTGCATCAGACGTTCCATGCCACTGGCCAGCCCTTGGGCGATCTGGCGGCGCCAGCGCGGCGCATGGAGGTTGGCCAATACCTGATCTTCATGCACGAAGCTCTGGATAATGGCGTTGTAACCCAGCCAGCGCAGAGGCTCAGGCTCCCAGCGTGGCAGTGAAGCCAGGGGGCGATCGCCCAGCACCCAGGGCTGGCGAGTCAATTCGTTGTCTTGACCTAAAATCAGCGCGGCCACCGTGCGCCCCCCCAGGTTGCTGGCGCCCACGCCTTCGCCCCCATAGCCTCCGGCCAAGGCCACCTGCTGGCGGCGGTCGGCGAGCATGTGCGGGTGAAAGCGCCGGGCCACGCCGAGGTTGCCGCCCCAGGCGTGGGTCAGGCGCACCTTGCGCAGCATCGGAAACAGTTCGCTGAACAGCCGCTGGCGCAGTGCTCGTTCGTCTTCGCTAAGGTTGAAGTCACTGCGCAAGCGGCCGCCGAAGCGATAGCCACCGCGCGCGCCGAATACCAGGCGGTCGTCGCGGCTACGTTGGCCGTAGGTCACCTGTCGGCTGTTTTCGCTGAACGCCTGGCCCTGGCTCAGCCCGATCTCGGCCCATACGTCGGCCGGCAGCGGCTCCGTGGCAACGATCAGGCTCTGCGCCGCCAGTTGGTGTTTATTCAGTGGCGGCAGCGCGCTGGCATAGCCTTCCACCGCAGGCACCACCCAGTCGGCACGCACCAGGCCGTGCTCGGTGCGCACCTGCCCAGGCTGCCAGCCCAGCACCGCACTTTGCTCAAAAATGCGCACGCCCATGCGCTCGACGGCTTCTGCCAAACCGCGCACCAGCCGCGCCGGTTGCAGAGTCGCGCAGTGGGGTGAATAAAGGGCGCCGTAGGCCTGGGCTACATTCAATTGCTCGCGCAAGGCCTGAGGGCTCAGCCAGCGGTAGTCGTCGTCACCCAGACCTTGGGCGTGGGCGGCTTCGAGCTGTTCGCGCAAGCGCCGTTCCTGCTCGGGGTAGCGCGCCGCGCAGTACAGCACGCCGCCTTTACGCAGCTGGCAATCGATACCCTGGGCCTGGCAGACCCTGGCCACTTCGTCGGGAATGTCATGCAGCAGTTGATAGCCCGCCTGGCGTTGCGCGGCGGGCAGGGGGCCGAGCAGCCGATCTTCGCCCAACAGGTTGCCCATCAGCCAGCCGCCATTGCGGCCGGACGCGCCGAAACCGGCGATCTGTGCTTCGACGATCACGATGTTCAGGTGCGGAGCTTGCTGTTTAAGGTAAAAGGCCGTCCACAGGCCGCTGTAACCGGCGCCGATAATCGCCACATCCGCGTGCAGATCCTGCTGCAACTTTGGCCGCGGCGTTAGCGCCTCGCCCAGTTGCTCCATCCACAGACTTACCCCACGCCACCCAGCCATCCCATGCTCCATCGGTTGATTGCCGACAGAGATTAATGCGCGACGGCAGCGGCTGTGTTATCTGCGGGTACGCGCGCAATGGGCTTTCAACCACGCCTTGGGGGTACAACCCGTGTGGGTGCGAAAAGCTTTGTAGAAGGCCGAGGTGGAATTGAAACCGGCACTCACCGCCAGGGCATCGATGGGCGCGGTTTCGCCGTGGCTGGCCAAGCGCTCCAGCAGGTAGTGCAGGCGGGCCTGGGTCACGTAACGATAAAAGCTTTGCCCCAGCACCTGGTTGAGCAGGTACGACAGCTGGTTACGGCTATACCCAGTGGCGCTGGCGATCCGCGCCAGGTCCAGCTCTGGGTCGAGGAACGGCTGTTGCTGCGTGAAGTAATCGGCCAGGTCACGCGCCATAAAACTCAACTGCCGCGCCGACAGCCCCAGCTTGCTGATAGCCGGCGCCTGGCGCCCGGCCCGTGGCTCGCCCTCGCGCACCAACGAGGCATATTCATTGATACGCAGAATCAGCCCGTCACCTACCGTAATCGCCTCACTGGAGCGAAACACCACCCGCTCGCCGCTGCCTTGCAAGGCGGTCTGATACTGGATAAACGCCGTGCAACCGTCGGCGCGGATGCGGTCGTTGTGCTCTAGGTATTCATCCGGCTGGCGCGGCAACGTCCCGCTGATGTACTCACGCAACTCGGCCAGGCCCATGCGTCGGTTCTGGAAAAAGTCGTTGTACTGCACCTGGGGGTGGTACAACGCCAGGATCGCCTCCAGGTCGCGGTGCTTCCAAGCCAGGTGATAGCGGCTCACCACGTCGAGGGTGAGCGCGGTCTGTTCGGCGGTGTCGGGCGGGTCGATGGGCATGGTGGGCTGGGCGAGTCTAGTGGTTGTAGGACTGAGCCCACAGAATACCGCTGACTCGCCAGCGCGTGGTCTTACCTCGACCATTTCCATGCTCAGCTAAACGCTGGACGTTCCCTTGAAGGCCTGCGCCTTGCTGGGTGATCCACTTGGCGGATCGGTTACGATGGATTTCAGGTCCACCGCCAGCGCAGCCAACTTCAGCAGATCCGGGCGCGGGCGCTGCAGTTGGGGATCGTTTAGCGTGGCCTTCTCGATCTGCGCGGCGCAGCGCAGCAGTTGCAGATCCTGGCGAAAGGGCGCGATGACTTGTAGGCCAAATGGCATGCCCTTGTGGTCCAGGCCGCAGGGCAGCGAGATGGCCGGGTTAGTCGCCAGGGTCACGACGTAGGTCAGGGACAGCCAGCGGTAATAGTTGTCCAGGGCCACGCCGTTGACGGCGGCCAGGTGCGGTTCGATCCACGGGAAAGGCGACACCGGGGTGGTCGGCGCAAGGATCAGATCATAGCGCTCGAATACGGCCTGGAACCGGCGATAGATGCGGGTCTGCTCAGCGGCGCCCCAGGCGCAGTCTTCCAGCGACAGGGCGGCGCCGAGTTCATAGTTGGCCCGTGGGTTGGGGCCAAGTTTGTCAGGGTTATCGCGATAGGCATCGCGCAGCCCTGCGACAAAGCTCTCGGCGCGCAGAATATCGAAACAGCGGTGGGCGTCGCCTAACTCGAAGTCCACGGGCTCGCAGCTTTTGAACTGGCCCGCCAACGCCTTGACCTTGAGCTGAAACACCTTACGGACCTCGTCGTCCACTTCGCAGCAGCCGAAATCTTCGGTGTAGCCGACCCGCAAGCTGCCGAGGTCGATTTCAGCCAACCGCGCGAAGGTATCGGCCGCGATCGGGTAGCTCAACGGGTCGCTGATATGCAGGCCGGCACTCGCTTGCAGCTGCAGGCAGGTATCGGCCACGTCCCGGCCCATGGGGCCCACCACCGAGATGGGCGTCCACCCCAATAGCCGCCGCTCGCTGGGCACCAAGCCCGGCGAAGGGCGCAGGCCGACCACGCCACATTTGGCCGCCGGGATGCGCAGTGAGCCACCGGTGTCGGAGCCGCTGCACACCGGCAGCATGTCGGTCGCCAGGGCTGCCGCCGAGCCGCCGGAAGAACCGCCAGCATTGAGCCGTGGGTCGAACGGGTTACCGGTGGCGCCCCACACCGGGTTGCGCGTGTTGGCGCCCGCGCCCATCTCCGGCACGTTGGTCTTGGCGGTAACGATGCCGCCCGCCGCGCGCAGCCGCGCCACCAAGGCATTGTCCTGGGCCGGCACGTGGTCCTTGTACAGCGGTGAGCCGTAGGTGCTGCGCAAGCCCTCGGTGTTCTCCAGGTCCTTGATGCCCATCGGCAGGCCGTGCAGCAACCCCAGCGGTTCACCCGCCAGCACCGCGCGTTCCGCTGCATGCGCCTGTGCCAACGCGCGCTCGAAATCCGTGGCGGTGACGGCATTGACGTAGGGGTTGAGCGCTTCTATACGCTCGATACACGCCTGCATCAGCTCCACCGGGGAAATCTCACGGCTGCCGATCAGTGCGCGCAGCGCCACTGCGGATTTTTCAACCAGCTCGTTTGCGTGTGTCATCGAGGTATCCGTTGCCAGTAGATCGGGCGCAACTCAAGAGCGACGCGTCAGAGTGCCCCCAATCTAATGGGCAACCAGCGATGCCACAATTTCAAACTTTCGAAACGAACATTGCCGATTCGGCATTGCTAACGCGGCTTGCTTCGGCTTTTGTAAGAATTGCCGAGTGTGGACGACGGTGCCCGCCTCAGGGTCTATCTTTAGAACGTACTGGCTTGGCCGCTTTTACGGATAAGGGGAGGTCGCTTGAGCGAACAACAGGTCGTGGTGCTGGGGGCAGGCATGGTGGGCGTGTGCACGGCGCTGCACCTGCAACGCCGGGGTTGCACGGTAATCCTGATAGACAAGGGCGAGGCAGGTGGCGAAACGTCCTACGGTAACGCCGGTATCATTCAGCGCGAGGCGGTGGAGCCCTATGCCTTTCCTCGGGACTTCCTCAGCCTGTTCAACGTGGCCAGCAAACGCGACACAGCCGTCAATTACCACCTAAGGGCACTGCCCCAGTACGTGCGGCCTTTGTTCCACTACTGGGCCAACTCCGCGCCCAGCCGTTATGGCGCGATCGCCCAGGCCTACCGTACATTGATCGAACACTCGATCAGCGAGCACTCGGTACTGATCGAGCAAAGCAACGCCCATGACCTGATCACCCGCACCGGCTGGATCCAAGCCTTCCGTAGCCCCCACCTGCTGGACGCAGCCAGCCGCCGCGCCGAACGCCTGAGCGACTACGGCGTCACCTCGCAAACCCTGGACCGCACCGCGCTGCAGGCACAAGAGCCAGCCCTGCAGAACACCCTGATAGGCGGCATCCACTGGCTGCAACCCTGGTGCTGCAACGAACCCGGCGAACTCGTCCAGCGCTACCTCGCCACCTTCATCCGCCTAGGCGGCCAACTGCTGCGCGGCGACGCCCGTACACTGCGCCAAGCCGGGGCCGGATGGGCCGTGCAAACCGAACACGGCCCCATCGAAGCCGCCCAAGCCGTGGTCGCCCTAGGCCCCTGGTCCGCGCAGCTCTTGCAAGCCATCGACTACCGCCTGCCCCTATTCGCCAAACGCGGCTACCACGCCCATTTCACCGGCGGCGCCACCTTGAGCCGGCCCGTGATGGATGCGGAAAAAGGCTACATGCTGGCCCCAATGAAACGCGGCACACGCCTCACCACCGGCGCCGAATTCGCCCCACTCACCGCGCCCGCCACCCCAGTACAACTGACCAAAGTACAAACCGCCGCCCGCCAAATCCTCGCCCTGGGCGCCCAGCTCGAAAGCACGCCTTGGCTAGGTGCTCGTCCCTGTACGGGTGATATGAAACCCATTATCGGGCCAGCGCCGTTGCACAAGGGGCTGTGGTTTAACTTTGGTCATGCTCATCAAGGATTCACACTGGGGCCGGTGAGTGGGCGGTTGCTGGCGGAAATGATGGTGGGGGAGGAAACGGTGGTGGAGGCGGGGGCGTTTGATGCGGGGCGGTTTTGAGGGGGCATTTGGGTTGTGGGCTTAATCGACGCGCAACAAAAAGCCTCGGTAGGCGAGGGCTGAGCGGGGATATTGTTGCGGATAGCCGGTTGGGGTGTTTTGCTGTCTAGATGTCCAGTGCAAATGTTGGTCCTGTATTTAAGTTTTTTCGCCTTGAATCGACGCCCCCAGTAGATAAAAGCAGCCCCCAACAACAATGAAAATTGACAGCATGTAAAACATCCACTGAGGAGGGTAGGATGCCAAAACGAGACCACATAACACCGGCCCCATAGCACTGCCTAAATTAGACAAATTTTGAGCGCCGTAGTACATCCCGCGTAGCTTGGGAGGAGCAATCCTGTCTATGAACATGTACTCAGTCGGAAAAACAATGATCTCACCGATAGTGAAAATTATCATCGCAAGCGCCCAATGAAGCAAGCTGGTCGCCATGGCGAAACCCACGACGGCCATTAAGAAAAGGCTTAGCCCCAAAATCAGCCACAAATTTAGCCGCTCAACCGAAATACGGCGCCCGATCATATACTGGAGACAAATGACAACCGCTCCATTCACGGCGACTACAGTGCTAATAATTTCATAAGCACGCTCAGGCGTGCTGGTAGTCACTAAATATTGGGATATGTAGGCGGAAAACTGTCCAAAGACGACGGCGCTGAACACGCCACCAAGCGTAAAGCAAACAAGGCGACGATCCTTTAATAGGAGCCTACCGACTGATAGAAATGAGGACGTTCCTTCGTGAGACTGCTCTGTTGCTGACCCTCGCTCACCGTGCATCCAATAGGCTACGAAGAAAATGACTCCTAAGCATGCCGAAATTATAAATGGTAGCTTCATTGATAGCTGAGCAAGCCCAGCCCCTATAAATGGGCCTACGGCATACCCTACGTTTATAAGCGTATAGCGGATTGAGAAGACACGGCTTTGTTCGTATATTGGTAAAAGTCTACCAAATTCGGCTTTGACTACAACATCCAATACGGAAAATGCAAAATTAAATGCAACTAAAAACCCAAAAAAGAGCCAAAGGTTTGGTGTTGCACACATGCCCGCAAATCCAGCAATGAAAAACATCGTAAAGCAAAGAATCAAGCGATAACGGTGGAAGCGGTCAGTTAAGTATCCGCCATAAACACTCAGCAAAGATCCCAAAATCATTGATCCACCTAGGATTAGGCCGGTATCACCCACTCCCAAGTTGAAGTTTTTAGAAAGGTAAATGATCAAATACGGAAGCGTAACCGCGCGCCCAAGCGTTAGCAATAATGATGAGGAGAGAAGCAAATTGATAGTGACTGGGTACTGCTTCAGGACAGCTATCATTTGCAACCTCAGATGGTATTGCAGCTAGAACCAACGCTTGATGGGGCTAATGGCTGATAGGGACTGGCCTAACATCACAGGGTGCTCTTAGATTGTCAAAAGGCATCAGGCTTGCATCAACCCGGTCAATACCAACAACTCGGACACCACCTTGAGCAGTGTGGAATACATCCAGACCGGGGTGATTCTCGACGTGGTGCTGCGGATCAATCCCGGTGGCCTGGTGTACATGGACATCCAGCAACAGTCAGGCACGCCAGGTGACCGACGACTACCGCCAGCAATTGCAGCTGATCAAACCGCTGTAGCAACACAACCAGCCGGGTGGCAGCCCGGCTGGCAGGCGTGCTGCCACCGCGCTGCAGAATGTGCTGCGCGGCCCTGGTTTTTTGCAATAAAACGCTTCCCCGACGCGAATTTGTGACCGTTTGCAGTACAGCGTTACCGGTAAATTGGATACCCAAGGTCCTGCAGAGCGACCGCATGACAACAGTCTCGCGCCTTCAACCTGCCAACTTTCGGGAGTCCTGTACATGACATCGACGACGCTGCGCGCATTCAAACTGACCGGCCTGGCTTTGCTGGTCGGCGCCTTCGGGCAGGCCTGGGCCGAGGACATCACCTTCGTATCGCAGGGCGGCGCCTATCAGGAAGCCCAGAGCAAGGCGATCCTGGAGCCGGCCGCTAAGAAGCTGGGCCTGACCCTCAAACAGGACAGTTCGCCCAAGGCCTACCCGATCATCAAGACTCAGGTGGAAAGCGGCAAGGTCAGCTGGGACGTGGTCGACCTGCCCACCGGCGATTGCCTGCGCGGCGAAGCCGAAGGCCTGTTCGAAAAGCTCGACCCAGCGTTGATCCCCAATGCCGCGCAGCTTCCGGCGGAGCTCAAAGACGACTACACCGTGGGCTACATCAGCTACTCGACCGTGCTGGCCTATCGCACCGATGCCTTCAAGGGCGAAAACGTCCCCAAGACCTGGGCGGATTTCTGGGACACCAAGAAGTTTCCCGGACAACGCTCGCTGCGCAACCTGCCGCGCCCTACTCTCGAAATTGCCCTGATGGCTGACGGTGTGGCGCCCGACAAGCTGTATCCGCTGGACGTGGAGCGCGCCTTCAGGAAACTCGAGGAAATCAAACCGCACATCGCCACCTGGTGGACCTCGGGCGGGCAATCGGCGCAGCTGATCAGCGACGGTGAAGTGGACATGATCCAGGCCTGGAATGGCCGCATCACGGCCGTGCAGGCCGACGGTGCGCCGGTGGCGTTCGACTACAACCAGGGCGTGCTGGAAACCAACTCGCTGTGCGTGCTCAAGGGCACACCGCACAAGGCGGCGGCGATGAAGTTCGTCAACGAGGCCATCGATGCCAAATTGCAGGCAGCGCTGCCGATGATCATCGACTACGGCCCGCTGAACCCGGAAGCCTTCAAGACCGGCACGATTCCCGCCGAGCGCGCGGCCAAGCTGCCGTCTTCGCCGCAGAACATCTCGCGTCAGGCACTGCTGTCGGCCAAGTGGTGGGCTTCTCAGGAAGGGGTGAAGGCTGAAGAGCGCTGGCTTTCCTTTGTGCAGAAGAAGTAGGGGAGTCAGGGTAGCCCTCTGCCCGCGAAGGGGCCAACGCAGTTGCTGCTGTCGCCCGCCCTCAATACGAAACAAACCACTTGCGCGCGGGCCGTTTAAGCCCGCTTCGTTCTTTGGCTTGTCGGTACATTGAACCCTGAGGGTCGCCCTGACCGACCGACAACAAGCTGCTTGCGCTGGTCCACCGGCGCTCGGCCGTGAGGAATCGTTCCATGTCCAACGCCTATCTCGCCAAACCCATGCCCGACGCCCACCGTGAGCCACCGGCAAGCAATGCCGATGCCCTGGCACGCGAGGAGCGTCGGGAAAACACCTCGATGTTGCTGCTGCTCGCCCCGGCGTTGTTCATGGTGGTGGTGCTGCTGATCCTGCCGATGTGCTGGCTGGCGTTCCAGTCGGTGCAGACCGAAGAAGGCTTCTCGCTGGCCAACTACGCGCGCATCTTCGAAGAACGCATCTACTGGGACACGTTCTACCTGACGTTCAAGATCAGCCTGATCGTGACCCTGTTGTCCATCGTCATGGGCTTTCCCATCGCCTACGCCGCCTCGCGCCTGCATGGCTTCTGGGCCAACCTGATTCTGATCTGCGTGATCCTGCCGTTCTGGACCAGTGTGCTGGTGCGCTCCTACGCCTGGCTGGTGTTGCTGCAACGGCGCGGCGTGGTCAATCAGACTTTGCTGGACCTGGGCATCATCAACCAGCCGTTGAACATGATGCACAACACCACCGGCACGGTGATCGGCACCCTGCACGTGATGCTGCCGTTCATGGTGCTGCCGCTGTATTCGGTGATGAAGAAAATCCCGCAGGACCTGATGCAGGCCTCCGAGAGCCTGGGGGCAAAGCCCTTCTACACCTTTCGCCGTGTGTTCCTGCCGATGGCCGCGCCCGGTGTGATGGCCGGTTCCATCCTGGTCTTCGTGATCTGCCTGGGCTTCTTCATCACTCCTGAACTGCTCGGCGGCGGCCGCACCATCCTGGTGTCGATGCTGGTGCAGCGCAACGTCGAGCTCTATCACGCCTGGGGCGCCGCGAGTGCGGTGGGCCTGGTGCTGTTGTTCGTGGTGTTCCTGATCTTCTGGGGCATCAACCGCTTCATCCCCATCGAACGCATCCTGGGAGCACGCTGATGAATACGCTTGCCTACCTGCGCCAGCTCCGCCTGTCGCACGTGCTGTTCACCGTGCTGGTCGCGGCGATTCTGCTGTACCTGATCGTGCCGGTGCTGATCGTGGTGCCAATGTCGTTCTCCGAGGCGCGCTTCCTGCAGTTCCCGCCCAAGGAATGGTCGCTGCGCTGGTACGAGGCCTTTTTCCAGAGCGCCGAGTGGATGTCGGCGGCGCGGGTCAGTCTGATCACGGCGGTGGTGACCACGGCGGTCAGCCTGCCGATCGGCATGGCTGCGGCCTACGCCATCAACAACTCGAGCCTCAAGGTGATTCGTACCCTGCAGATCGTATTGCTGCTGCCCATGATGGTGCCGATCATCCTGATCGCGGCGGGAGTGTTTTTCGTCTACGCGCGGGTGGGGCTGATCAGTTCGCTGACCGGCCTGGTGCTGGCGCACATCATGCTGGCCCTGCCCTACGTGATCATCGCCCTGCTGGCCGGGCTGCGCAATTTCGACATGTCCCAGGAAATGGTCGCGCGCAGCCTGGGCATGAACCGTTTTCGCGCGTTCATGGCGGTGACCCTGCCGCAGATCAAGCCCAGCGTGGTTTCGGCGACCCTGTTCGCGTTCATCACTTCGCTGGATGAAACGGTGGTGGCGCTGTTCATCTCCGGGGGCGACAACCAGACCCTGACCAAGCGCATGTTCACCGCGCTGCGCGACGAGATCGACCCGACGATCGCGGCGATCAGCTCGATCCTGATCCTGGCGTCGCTGATTCTGGTAGTGGTGGCCGGGCGGAATAAGCAGGGGTGATTTCAGGAGTGACTGATCCGGCCTCTTCGCGGGCGGCGAGCCCTCTGCCCGCGAAGAGGCCAGAACTGACACCCCCCCAGCACAGCCTGCCGCCACCCCACCGCAATTCAGCATCCACGCCCCGCCGCGTGCCCCATCTCGGCATCGGCCACTGCGCGGACATTTCTACACTGGGTCCATCGTTCGGACTGCAAAGGCACCCTGATCATGTTGAAGCACTCACTGCGTGACCCTTCCCTGCTCGTCGAGCAGGCCTACGCCGACGGCCAGTGGATCAATGCCGATGACGGCGCCACCCTGGCGGTGACCAACCCCGCCGATGGCAGCACCATCGCCCACGTCCCGGCCCTGCAAGGCGCCGAAACCCACCGCGCGATCGCCGCGGCTGAAGCCTGTTTCGCCACCTGGCGCGAAGTGCCGGCGGCCGAGCGCGCCAAGCTCCTGGAAAAGTGGTACCAGCTGATCATGGACAACCAGGAAGACCTGGCGCTGATCATGACCGCCGAACAGGGCAAGCCCCTGACCGAGTCGCGCGGCGAAATCGCCTACGGCGCAAGCTTCGTCAAATGGTTCGCCGAGGAAGCCCGGCGCATCTACGGCGACACCATTCCTTCACCCACCGCCGACCGCCGCATTCTGGTGCTCAAGCAACCGATCGGCGTGGTCGCGGCGATCACCCCGTGGAATTTCCCCAATGCCATGATCACCCGCAAGTGCGCGCCGGCCCTGGCCGCCGGCTGCCCGGTGCTGGTCAAGCCCTCGGAAATGACCCCGCTGTCGGCCCTGGCTCTGGCGGTACTGGCCGAGCGCGCGGGCATTCCGGCTGGGGTGTTCAACGTGCTCACCGGACTGCCGGCAGGCGTGGGCGGCGAAATGACCAGCAACCCGGCCGTGCGCAAGCTGTCGTTCACCGGCTCCACCCGCGTGGGCCAACTGTTGATGAGCCAGTGCGCCTCGACCATCAAGCGCCTGAGCCTGGAACTGGGCGGCAACGCGCCGTTCATTGTGTTCGACGACGCCGACCTAGACCTGGCCATCGCCGGAGTCATGCAGAGCAAGTTTCGCAACGCCGGGCAGACCTGCGTATGCGCCAACCGCATTCTGGTGCAGGACGGCATCTATGCCCGTTTCGCCGACCGCCTGAAGGCAGCCGTGGCCGACCTCAAGGTCGGCGATGGTCTGGCCGAGGGCGTGACCATCGGCCCGTTGATCAATGCTGCGGCGGTGGACAAGGTGGCGCGCCACATCGGTGACGCGGTGGAAAAAGGCGCTACCGTGGCCATTGGCGGGTTGCCGCAAAACGATGGCCTGTACGTGCAGCCCACGGTGTTGCTGGACGCCAACGCCGACATGCTGCTGGCCGGTGAGGAAACCTTCGGCCCGGTGGCACCGCTGTTCCGCTTTCATACCGAAGAAGAAGCTATGGCACTGGCCAACGCCACCCCCTACGGCCTGGGCGCCTACTACTTCACCCAGGACATGCACCGCGCCTGGCGCGTGGGCGAGCGCCTGGAGTTCGGCATGGTGGGCTTGAACACCGGGATCATTTCCATGGAGGTGGCGCCATTCGGCGGCATGAAGCAATCGGGCACCGGCCGCGAGGGTTCCAAGTACGGCCTGGATGAATTCCTCGAAGTGAAGGCCTGGCACATCGGCGGGTTGGGGTGATGGTGGGGTAGCAATGAGGGCCTCTTCGCGGGCAGAGACCTGCACTGACACCCTTGCGAAACGATATTCTTGATCTCTTGGAGCACCACAGATGAATTTCACTGAAGGTTTCGAATCGGTCAGCGTCAACCAGGTCAGCAAGCACTACGGCAGCCTCAAGGCGCTGGACAACGTCAACCTCAAGGTCGAAGCCGGCGAGTTCATGTCGTTGCTCGGCCCATCGGGCTCGGGCAAGACCACCCTGCTGAGCATCCTGGGCGGGTTTATCCGGGTAAGCTCCGGCCACATCCTGTTCGGCGAGCGCAACGTTACCCTGATGCCGCCGCACAAGCGCGAGATTGGCGTGGTGTTTCAGAACTACGCCCTGTTTCCGCACATGACCGTGGGCGAGAACGTGGCCTTCCCCTTGCGCGCCCGCGGCGAAAGCGCAAGCAAGAGCCGCGACCGGGTCAAGCAGGCGCTGGCAACGGTCGAACTGGGCGGCTACGAAGAACGTTCGATCGCAGCGCTTTCCGGCGGCCAGCGCCAGCGCGTGGCCCTGGCCCGGGCCATCGTCTTCGAGCCCAAACTGATTTTGATGGACGAGCCGCTGTCGGCCCTGGACAAGCAGCTGCGCGAAACCATGCAGATCGAATTGCGGGCCCTGCACAAGCGCCTGGGCGCGACCATGATCTACGTGACCCACGATCAGCGTGAAGCGCTGACCATGAGCGACCGCATCGCCATCATGCGCGGCGGGCAACTGGTCCAGGTCGACACCCCTCGCCGCCTGCACGATCACCCTTCGGACGACTTCGTCGCCAGCTTCATCGGTGAAAGTACCTTGGTGCCGTTGCAACGCGGCGCGGACAACGGCTTGACCCTGGGTGCCACGCCGCTGCGCACCACCCGGCCGGTCCCGGTTTCGGGCGATGTGTTCCTGGCGCTGCAGTCGGAAAAACTGCTGCTGGACAGCGCCAGCGCCGGGCCTGAGTGGAACCGCTTGAGCGGGCGGGTCGCCGACATCGTCTTTCAGGGCGAAAGCCTGAAGGTTTTCGTCGACCTGGACGGCGGGCCGACGGTCAGCCTGCGCCAGCCCAGCCACCACGAAGGCAACCTGAGCCTGCCACCGATCGGTTCGCCGATGCTGATGCGCCTGCACCCCGAAGACACCATCGTAGTGCCCCGCGCCGGGGTTTGAGGAGCTCAGTGCAGGCTCTTTTCGCGGGCAGAGGGGCCAGCACTGACACCACACCAACCAAGCAACCTAAACAACCGAATCTACCGCCCCACCCGCAAAAAACAGGCAAACACCCCACCACAGCCCGCAACTTCGGTGCTTGTGATTTGCGCCACTCCTTATCCTGATCACATCACCCGCCACGCTCGGCGCTCACGGAGATCGAGATGAATTCTGCACTGACCGAAAACCAACGCCTGCTTGCCCTGCGCGAACAACACGTTCCCCGTGGCATCGCCACCGCCCACCCGGTAGTCGCCGCGAGGGCCCAGGGCGCCGAGCTGTGGGACGTGGACAACAAGCGCTTTCTGGATTTCGTCGGCGGCATCGGCGTGCTCAACGTCGGCCACAATCACCCGGCCGTGGTCGAGGCGGTGCGTCAGCAGGTGGGCAAGGTGTCCCATGTCAGCTTCCAGGTGGCGGCCTACGAGACCTACATTGACGTGGCGGCGCGGCTCAATGCCCTGATCGGCGGGGACGAGCACTACAAAACGGTGCTGTTCACTTCCGGCGCCGAAGCAGTGGAAAACGCCATTAAGATCGCCCGCAGCCATACCAACCGGCCGGCGGTGATTTCGTTCCGCGGGGGCTTTCACGGCCGTACCCTGCTGGGCGTGACCCTGACCGGCATGAGCCAGCCCTACAAACAGAACTTCGGCCCGTTTCCGGCGGAGATCTATCACGCCAGTTACCCCAATGCCTACCGCGGCATCAGCAGCGAGGACGCCCTGGCGCAGTTGCACGAACTGTTCGCCAGCGACGTGGCACCGGATCGCGTGGCGGCGATCCTGATCGAACCGGTGCAGGGCGACGGCGGCTTTCTGGCCGCGCCGGTCGAATTCCTCCAGGCGCTGCGCGCACTGTGCACGCAACACGGCATCGTCCTGATTGCCGATGAGATCCAGGCCGGTTTCGGTCGTACGGGGAAAATGTTCGGCTTCCAGCATGCCGGTATCCAGCCGGATCTGGTCACCGTGGCCAAGTCCCTGGCCGGTGGCATGCCGCTGTCGGGCGTGGTCGGTCGTGCCGAAATGATGGATGCACCGACCCCAGGCGGTTTGGGCGGGACCTATGGGGGTAACGCCGTGGCCTGCGCGGCGGCACTGGCGGTGCTGGACCTGTTCGAACGTGAGGACCTGCTGGCCCGGGGCGAGCAACGCGCGTTGCAGTTGCGCGCCGGCTTGCTGGCATTGCAGACACGCTACCCGCGCATCGGTGAGGTGCGTGGCCTGGGCTTCATGCTGGCGATCGAGATGGTCAAGGACGATGCCGCGCACAGCCCGGATGTCGACCTCACCCAACGGGTCATCGACGAGGCGCGCCATGCGGGGCTGCTGGTGATCAAGTGTGGTTTGTACCGCAACGTAGTGCGTTTCCTGGCGCCGCTGGTGACCACCGAGGAGCAGGTGGCAGAGGCCTTGCAGATGCTCGACAAGGCATTGGCGAAGGCGGGAGCCTGACTGTGGGAGCGGGGCGGGCGGCGAGCCCTTTGCCCGCGAAGAATGCGCCGCGGTTTGTCTGATACACCGCGGCGCTCTTTTCGCGGCCACGGACCGCTCCTACGCCGGAGAAGCTGTAGAAGTCTGCAGGGAAGCCACTCATACCGTCGCTCGGGAGCCAATCATGAAAGTCACACGGTATAGGGCGCTGGGGTTCTCCTATGCCACTCTGGTCGACCGTGAACGTGGCATTCTCGAAGGCCTGCGACCCTTGTCGGTGCGCAGCCGAACGCCCAGCAGCGACGAGCAACTGCTGCACGCCTATCGCGAGATCGCCCAGGAGCTTGGCCAGGCGGGCGGCAACGCCAGTGCCAGCGCTTTCCACGGCCAGCTGTACCAACGCATGGCGCACCGATTGCATGTGATTCCCGGCTGGGATGAAAGTGTTGCCTTCGGTAGCTCGTCAGCCCATTGGCCGATCTTCGAAGACGCCCCCGGCGCCCTGCAATACCTGAGCAAGTTCTACCGGTTGATACTGATCGCCCCACCCCAGGGCATCGATGTCGGCGCCCTGATCCAACGCTTGCCGGTGGCATTCGATGCGGTCATCGAGCCTTGCAACGATGCCTGGCACAGCAGCCTCGCCGAAGCGGTGGGCCTGTCACCCAGCCCCTGCCTGCAACGGGTCAAGCGCCTGGAATCGGCGGGCTACATCAGTGGCTACGAAGCGCACGTCAACCTGGCCAAGTTCGCCAGATCCGTCACGGTGTTCACCGAGGTGACCCTGTCGGACCACAAGCGCGCCGATTTCGTGAAGTTCGAATCGAGCATCCGCAACATCGACGAAGTGCTCGAATGCCATTTGATCAGCGGTGGGTATGACTACCTAGTGCGGTTCCTGTGCAGCAGCATCCAGCACTACCAGGAATTGATGGAGTCGATCCTCGACAAGAACATCGGCATCGACAAGTATTTCAGCTACATCGTCATCAAGAGCCCGGTGCTCAAGAGCGCCGTGCCGTTGCGCAGTTTGGTGCGGGCGGTTTGACAGCCGCACCGCCAGCCAGCACACCAATCCCCTGTAACCGGCGCAAGCCGCGTCCGCTGGTCACACGGTCTCAACTCAATATGCAAAACACCTTGCGCACCGTCTGCGTGCTGGCCCAGGCATTGGTCGCGCCTGCCGGCACTACCACGACCTCCCTTGCGCTCACCGTGCACGCCTCGCCCTGCTCGGGCGTGAGGGTCACGGCGCCTTCCAGAATGAACATCAGCTCGCTGTAGCCTGGCTGCACCTGCTTGCGCGCATAGGCCTCGCACTGCCACAGACCGATGCGCAGATTGGCCGCGCTGAACAGCGTTTCGCTCCAGGCCTTCGGGGTCGGTGTGAGCAGCACGGCGGCTGCCGGTGGATCGCTGGGCGGCAATGATTGGGTGACGTCGATCTTCAACGGCATGTTCGGCATGTCGTTGCTCGGCGGCAAACCGGGAAAGGCCATGAACAGGCGGCGCAACTGCCCCCGATGCTGCCAGCGCACCGCCACGCCACGGGGCACCACGAAACAATCGCCGGCCTTCAACCGCAGGTCGAAACCCTCGCCTTGCAGGGTCAGCTCCCCAGCCTCCACGATCCCCAATTCGACCCAGGGAAAGTCTTCAATTAGGAGATTGGCGCCGACACTGGTCGAGGCACCCACGGCATAACCCGTGCGCGGATCATGAAAATGCACGGTGCGCCCGGCCGCCAGTGGGTCGTCCTGCAAGGCAAAGGCTGCCAGGGGCAACTGGCGGTCCGCGGGAGGTTGTGAGTAATGCAGGATCGGGGGCATAAGGCTCGTCTTAGCAATGAGGTTCGCGGCTCAACGGCCGATGGCATCCAGCAGTTGTTGCCAACCAGCGGCCAGGCGTACACCGGGCGCGCGGAAGGCATGCAGGGGAATGGGTTTGAAGGTATCGCCCGCCAGCAGCCCCAGTTGCACCGGCTCACCAGCGGTCATGGCCGCCAGTTGCTTGCCCATGTAGGTGGACATCGCCACACCGCCGCCGTTGTAGCCGATGGCATAGAAGCTGCGCGGGTCCAGCTGACCGGCGTGGGGCAGGTAATCGAGGGTCATGGCCACCAGCCCCGACCAGCGAAACGCCACGGGCTGTTCACGCAGAATCGGGAACACCACGCCCATGCTGCGTTGCAGCGTGGCGAAGGCGCTGTCCGAGTCGTTCTTGCCGAACGCACCGCGGCCACCGAAGATCAGCCGGTCGCCAACCACCCGGAACCAGCGAAGCATGCGCTTGGTGTCGCCACAGACCTGACCGCCTGGCATGAGTCTGGCCAGTACATCGGCGGGCAGTGGCGCGGTGGCAATGATGGCGCTGCGAAACGGGATCAGTCGGCGATGCAGGGTGTCGGTCGCGGCGCTCTGGTCAGAATAGCCATTGGTGGCATACACCACCTGTTTGGCACTAACCCGACCCTGAGGCGTTTGCACGATCACCCGGTCAGCCTCTTGGCGAACCTGCAACGCCGGGCTGTTGATGAACATCTTCACGCCCCGTTCGTGCAGGCTGTCGGCCATGCCACGGGCGTAGTTGAGCGGGTGGATGCCGCCCGCCTTCGGCGTCAGCAGCCCACCGTGGAAAATGCTCGATCCGGTCATTTCCCGCACCTGCGCGGCATCGATCATCCGTGACGACTCGCCGCCGGTTTCGCGCTTGATCCACTCAGCGGTGTTGCGCAGGCCGGTCAGGGCGAGCTCATTGTGGGCCGCGGCGATGTGCCCACCCATGTGCAGCTGGGCGTCTTCGATGCCCAGGCTTTCGACCATTTCCACCAGGCTGTCCACCGCGGCATAGCCGGTGCGGTACATGTGCAACGCGGTGTCACGGTCGAAGCGTTGCATCAGGGTCGCAAAGCCGACCCGAAACTTGGGCGACACCACACCGCCGTTCCGACCGCTGGCCCCCCAGGCCAAGGTATTGGCTTCCAGAATCAACGGCTCGCGACCGCTCAGGGCAATGTGATGCGCCGCCGAGAGCCCGGTGTAGCCGGCGCCGACGATCACCACGTCGCACTGCCGGTCGCCCTGCAGCGCTTGCAGTGCCGGTCCCGGTCGGGCGGTGGCCGCCCACATACTCTTCACAGTCATAGCCGGTTTCCACGAAAAGGCGGCGCTTCAGATGAGCGCCGCGGTTGTCAGCCCAGTTCCTGCTCGACCGCGTCGGCCAGCTGCGCCAGCGAGGTGAAGTGGTAATGCGGCTTGGTGTGCTCGGATTCCAGGGTGCCGCCGCTGCCCTTCTGCGCGTGGCGACGCTCGATCCAGCAGGTCTGGTAGCCCAGACGCATGGCCACGCCGATGTCGTGGTACTGGCTCTGGGCGACGTGAAGAATCTCTTCGAAGACGATGCCCTGCGTGGCCAGTACGCCACGGGTGTAGGCGAAGAACTGCGGATCGGGCTTCTCGAAGCGCACGTCGTCGACCGTCACCCGCACATCGAAGGGCTCGTCGAGGGTCTTGGCCATGTGGTTCAGAGCCCAGATCTGCGAATTGGTGGTGGCCACCAGCTTGAAGTGCTTGTGCAGACGCTTGAGCGCTTCGACCGAATCCGGGAAGGCGGGGAAGTTTTCCACGGCCAGGGCCAGACCGCGGGCATATTCGTCGTTGTCCGGCAGGCCGAGCTTGCCGGCGATCAGGTGGTAGCAGCGCTCCAGGTCGTCCGGCCACCAACCCGAATCGGGCATGGCACGGGCTTCGCGGTAGGCCTTGAGAATGTCGTCGTCGCTGCACGCCTTGCCTGCTTCACCGGCCACTTCGCGCACATGGTTGAGAATGCCGGCTTCGAAATCGATCAGGGTACCGACAACATCGAACGTCAGGGCTTTGAACTGCTTGAATGACATAGGGCGCTCCGCAGGATGAACCAAGGGAAGATGCTAGGTGTGGTTCAATTATCAGCCGGGTGAATCGCCATATGTTCTGTTTTGTCCTTACCTGAGGGCATAACCTACCGTTTTTCCCGCAATCGCGGCATACCTGGGTTCAGGAGGCCTCGGCGATCTTTGCGGCCAGGTCCAGCTGAGGATAAAGCAGGTCGATTCGCGCGATGTCAGCCTGCATCTCTTCGATGATCCACTGGCCCACGCTGTCGACGATCGGCCGCCTCGGACGGTTGGCCGGGGTCACCAGGCAGCAGCGCCGGGCACTGACGGTCACCGCATCGCCCACCGGCAGCAATTGCCTGTTGGCCAGGCAGTGTGACACCACATTCAGCCAGCCCAGTGCCATGCCCTGACCCAGCAGGGCCGCCTGTACGACCACGGCATAATCGGAAAACACCAGGGCATTGTCGATGCGCCCGCCGTGGTCGAAAGGCGCGGCCCACGCGCGGTCCTGGTTGTCCATGTGGATCAGCGCCGGGGCTGCGCTCTTGCCCTTGCCGCCCGGCACTGCGCAGCGGTACTGGGGGCTGCACACAGGCAGGGTGATTTCCGGCAGAACCAGGCTGTCTGTGGCTTTGACGCTGCCGACGTCGAAGTAACGCATGCCCAAGTCGACATCCATCAACGGCCCGCCGATGCGCCCGGACATCAGCTGGTAGCGCATGTCCACCGAAGGAAAACGCTCGCTGAAACGGCTCATGCGCGGCATCAGCCAGTGGGTGGTGAAGGCGGTGGATACCGACAGGGTGATGGTCTCCATACCCGTGGCGCGGGCGGAGATTTCGCTGATGGCCGATTCGATGGTGTCGAAGCCTTCCTGGACCCGGCGATAGAGAATGGTCCCGCTTTCGGTGAGCCGCGCGCCGCCACGAACACGCTCGAACAGCTGCACCCCGAGATGATCTTCCAGCCGCGAAAGCATGCGGCTGACCGCAGGCTGACTGACACACAGCTCGTCGGCCGCCCGGGTAAAACTGCCGCAACGCGCCGCCGCCTCGAAAACGAACAAGGAGCCGGAACTGGGCAGTTTTCTACGAAGATTGGACATGACCTGAGTTTATGCCTGGGAAAACTATTAGTAAATTGCCGTGACACTGAAACCCTTCCTATCCTGACCACCAGCCCGACACGTCGGCGACACACGCGGTGCGCCAGACCAACCGCACAACCCCGGACGCGGCTCGCGCCGCTGCTAGGGGTACGCAAGGGCATCGGCTTTTTTCATCACGGGTGGAGAGCGATTTTGGACAACGCGTTGAAGTTCTATATAGACGGTCGCTGGGTCGAGCCCTCGGGCGCGCGGCGCCTGGCGGTGATCAACCCGGCCACCGAGCAGGCCTTTGCCGAAATCGCCTTGGGTGAGCAGGCAGACGTGGATGCAGCCGTTGCGGCGGCGCGGCGGGCCTTTGCCGAGTTTGCCTTTACCCCTCCAGCCGAGCGCAAGGCGCTGCTCGAACGGATTCTCGAGTCCTTCATGGCCCGCTACGACGACATCGCCGCGGCGATCATGCAGGAAGTCGGCGCGCCGCAGGCCCTGGCCCATGACTGGCAGGCCGGCATCGGCAAGCGGCACCTGGAGCAGATGCTGCGCACCCTGGACAGCTTCGAGTTTCGCAAGAGCCGCGGCACCACGCTGATCAACCAGGAACCCGTGGGCGTGGTGGCTTTGATCACCCCCTGGAACTGGCCGATCAACCAGATCGCCTGCAAGGTGGCACCCGCCCTGGCCGCCGGCTGCACCCTGGTCCTTAAGCCCAGCGAAATCGCGCCGATCAACGCACTCATTTTCGCTGAAGTGATGCACGACGCTGGAGTGCCCGCAGGTGTGTTCAACCTGATCAATGGCGAGGGCCCCACCGTGGGTGCCGCCATGGCGTGTCACCCTGACGTGGATATGGTCTCGTTCACCGGCTCGACCCGGGCCGGCGTGGAAGTGGCGCGCCTGGCCGCGCCGACGGTCAAGCGCGTGCATCAGGAACTGGGCGGCAAGTCAGCGAACATTCTGCTCGACGATGTGGACCTGCAGGCGGCCGTGACGGCGGGGGTCAACGGCTGTTTTGGCAACAGCGGCCAGTCCTGCAACGCACCGACACGCATGCTGGTGCCCGCCGCGCTGCACGATCAGGCCGTGGCCATCGCTCGCCAGGCGGCATCGACCCACCGAGTCGGCGCGCCCGACGATCCTTCGACAACCCTGGGCCCGGTTATCAGTGAGCGGCAATACCGGGCGATCCAGCGGATGATCGCCATCGGCATCGACGAAGGCGCACAGTTGGTGTGTGGCGGCCTGGGCCGGCCAGCCGGTCTGGGCACCGGCTACTACGTGCAGCCGACGATCTTCGCCGGGGTGGATGCGCAGATGACCATTGCCCGCGAAGAGATCTTCGGCCCGGTGCTGGTGATCCAGCCGTATGCCGATGAACAGGACGCGGTGCGCATGGCCAACGACAGCGTGTTCGGGCTGGCGGCGTACGTACAGTCAGCGAGCCTGGAGCGCGCTCGCCAGGTGGCCTTGCAGATGCGCGCCGGGAGTGTCTACATCAACTACCCAAGCTGGGATCCCGCAGCACCGTTCGGGGGTTACAAGCAGTCCGGCAATGGCCGCGAATATGCCGAATGGGGCCTGGAAGCGTTTCTGGAGGTGAAGGGTATCGTCGGCTGGGGAGCCTGAAACACCGCAGCGTCACCCCGCCTTGATCAGATCGGCGATGCGCTCGGCGATCATGATGGTCGGCACGTTGGTGTTGGCGCACGGAATCGCCGGCATCAGCGACGCATCGCACACCCGCAATCCCGTCACGCCGATCACCCTCCCATCGCTCGAGGTCACGGCTTGGGGATCGTCCGCCCGGCCCATGCGGCAGGTGCCCGACGGGTGCCAGGTGCCACCCACGTTGGCTCGCACGAATTCGCTCAATGCTCGATCGTCGGCCAACAGCTTGTCCAGGGTTACCCCTTGGGTCACCAGGCCACGCACCACCCATCCGCGCAAGGGGCCGGCAATGTCCAGCAGCAGGCTCAACACCCCGCGCTGCAAGGCATTGAAGCGCCCCGGCATGGCCACCTTGGCCACCCTGGGCGAGTAGCTCGATGGAAACACTACGGAGCGCAAAGGGTCCAGGCCCGGTGCCGACAACGTCTCGGTGCCCATGCGCAGGGCTTGCTTCAAACGCTGCAGGTCGCGTGCTTCAGACAGCATCGAAAAACGAACATCCGGTTCCTCCAACGGATCCAGCGACGTCACCTCCACCCGTCCGCGTGAGTAGGATTTATTCACCCAGAAGAACATCGTGCCCAAACGGTAACCCACCGAATGCCAGCCGGAACGCGAGAGGATCGCGCCGTGCATGTCTCCCGGCACAGTGCCCGGCAGCCCGGATGAAAAACGCACGATCGCCTGTTCGTGATGCTCGTCCACGTGCGGCGTGCGTCCTTGTGTCGTCAACAGCGCCGACACGGCGATCGACGGATGCTCCATCAGATTGCCGCCCACGCCTGGCCGGTCGGCCACCAGCGGCACGCCCAGGTCCAGCAGTTGGTCCAGCGGCCCGACCCCGCTGCGGATCAACAGCGCCGGAGTGTGGATCGCCCCGGCACAGACGATCACCTCTGCCGCGTGCAGCTCCTCGACCGCGCCAGCCCGATCCAGCACGCGCGCGCCGACGGCCTGCGTGCCCCTGAACAACACCCGGTCCACCACACACTCGGTACGCAGCGTCAGGTTGGGCCGCGCACGGACCTCATCGGTGAGGTAGCACACCGACACCGGAATCCGCTCGCCCTGCTCGCTCACCCCGATGGCGCCCACGTAGACGCCATCCTGCCACTCTCCGTTCTGGTCCGCCCGAGTGGGCAAGCCCCGGGACGCCAACACCCCCATCACCGCCTTGACGAAGGGCGACAGGAACGCCGGTGCCGTACGCCGGATGCGCACCGGCCCGGCATCACCGTGCAAGGGTCCGCTGAAATCACAGTCGGTTTCCAGTTTGCGAAAGTACGGCAGGCAGCTGTCCCAGCTCCAGCCCTCGGCGCCCAGCCGTCCCCATTCATCGTAGTCGTCCGGCGCACCGCGGTTGGTCATCAGCGCGTTGATCGCCGAGCCACCCCCGAGCAGGCGCGCCTGCTCGTAGCGACGGCTGCCCTGGGCGGCCATGCGCGCGGTCAGGCGCTGCCAGATGTTGCGTACATCCAGATAGGCACGGCCGGGGTACCGGCTGGCAATGGCCGCGGGCATCTTGCCCGGCGCAATGTCACGCCCCGCTTCCACCAGACACACGCGCTTGTTCGGGTCTTCGGACAGCCGCGCGGCCAGCACGCAGCCCGCGCTGCCGCCGCCGAGAATCAGGTAGTCGATCACGCTGCGGCCGCCTTACTGGACGAATTTCAACCAACGGTCCTTGGCGGCAATGCCTTCAGCCGACGACCACCACTCCTCGGACATCAGCGCCTGCTTGGCGGCGTTTTCCGGCGAGCTGGGCAGCTCATTGCCCCGTTCGGCGCTGAGCTTGCCGGTGGCGAAGGCGGCCGGGTTGCCTGGCCCGTAGTCGATGTACTTGGGCAGGTCGGCCTGCAGCTCGGGCGATACGGCGGTGTCGACGAACTTGACCGCCTGCGCTAGGTTCGGCGCGTTCTTGAGGATGCACAGCTGGGTGTTCTGCAAAATGCCGTCGTTGTAGGTGAAATCGACATCGGCGTTGTCTTTCTTTACCGCACCCACGCGGCCGTTCCAGATCATCAACATGTCCACTTCACCGTCATTGAGCAACTGCGCCGACTGCCCGCCTGAACTCCACCAGACGGCGATGTCCGGCTTGATCTGGGCCAGGCGCTTGTAGGCACGGTCGACGTCCAGCGGGTAGAGCTTGTCGCGCGGCACACCGTCGGAGATCAGCGCCGCTTCCAGGGTCCCCATGGGGTCGTTGCGCAAGGCGCGAGTGCCGGGGAAGTCCTTGACGTTCCAGAAGTCGGCCCAGCTCTGCGGCACCTTCTTCAGGGTCTTGGTGTTGTAGCCCAGGACCGAGGAATAGAACTCATAGGCCACCGAATACGGTGTGCGATAGGCTTCGGGCATGCCCTTGACGTTAGGCATCTTGGCCAGGTCCAGCGGTTCGATCAGGCCTTCGCGGCCGCCGCGGATGCAGTTCGAAGGTGGGGTGTCGATCACGTCCCACACCGGCTTGCCGGTTTCGCCCTGGGCCTTGACCATGGGCCAGGCGTCCGGAACGCTGTCCTGCTTGATGGTGATACCCAGCAGTTTGGCGGCCGGGTCGAGGATGGCCTTGGTTTGCGCTTCCTGGTAGACGCCACCTTGGGAGACGAAGGTAATCTGCTCGGCCTGAGCGGTCGTTGCGCACGCCATGGCCACGTACAACAGGGATAGAACAGCACCGAAAGACAAGGTTTTCATGGCAAATCATCCTGTAGGTAGATTAATTCGGCAGCGACAAAAACCTCGACGGGTAACCCATGTTTGCACCGGTTCTGTATTTTTGTTCGACCGAGCGGGATCGCTGGAAGGTACAAGACGAAAACCCAGGACGACAATGCACCATTAGTCAGTAACACCATGATTTCAGGTTATGGAGCCCAACCACGGCACACCCCCAGTAGCAGCGGCGCAGGTGCCGGTCAGCCGTTTTCCAGCATGGCAAACGGCAATCGTTGGCCAAGCGCCTCGCGCAGGTAATGCACGAAGGCGACGATGCGCTGGGGCGTGTGACGCCGCTGCCGGTACATCGCAAACACGTCGGCCTGCGGCGCCTGATGGTCGGTCAGCAGCGCCTGCAACCGCCCACTCTCCAAATGCGGCTGCACATCCCAGCGCGACCGCAGGATCAAACCATGGCCGTCCAGCGCCCAGCCCAGCGCCACCTCGCCGTCGTTGCTCGACAGCGTCCCGGTGACCTTGTGCGCATAGTCCCGGCCGTCCTTGTGAAAGCGCCAGATGGAATAATCGCTGCCGAACTGGCGCAGGATGATGCAATTATGCGCCGCCAGATCGGCTACCTGGGTCGGTGCAGGCATGTTCTCAAGGTATCCGGGCGCCGCGCACAGCACCCGCGGATTCTCCAGCAGGCGGATGGCGATGAGCCGTGAATCGGGCGGCTCGCCCATGAACACACCCAGGTCGAACTGATCGTCGAGCAGGCTCATCGGCTGGCTGCTCAGCTCCAGAGACACGTCCAATTCGGGATGCAAGCGCGCAAATGCCGAGACCACCCGGGCCAGGTGCCTGCGGCCAAAGCCCAGCGTGGCATTGATCCGCAACCGGCCATGCAGAGTCGGCTGACGCGTACCCAGCGCACTTTCCAGTTCATCGAGCTGACGCAGAATCGGCCGCCCGCCCTCCAGGTACAGCTCGCCTTCGGGGGTCAGCGACAAGCGTCGTGTGGTGCGTTGCAGCAACTGCACGCCCAGGCGCTGCTCCAGCTGGCTCAGACGTTTGCTCACCGCCGGCAGTGAAAGACCCAGATGGCGCGCGACCTCGGTCAGGCTGGCGCGAGTCGCCACCTGCTGAAAGAAGCTCAGATCATCGATCATGCTCATGGATTGTTTACCTGAATCTAAGAATGGCTTAACCGACAGGCCAATTATTAATCCTTTGATACTGATTACACTGAGCCCACAGGTTCATCAACCCATGCATCAATGACTGGAGGGCAGCATGACCAAGTCCACTTACAAGATCGCGGTGATCCCCGGTGATGGTATCGGCAAGGAAGTCATGCCCGAAGGGGTTCGCGTGCTCGACGCCGTGGCCGCCCGCCACGACCTGCACTTGCAGTGGGACTGGTTCGATTTCGCCAGTGCCGATTACTACCTGGCTCACGGCAAAATGATGCCCGATGACTGGTTCGAGACGCTCAAGGGCTACGACGCGATTTACTTCGGCGCCGTGGGTTGGCCCGATGTGGTGCCCGACCATGTTTCGCTGTGGGATTCGCTGCTGCAATTCCGCCGCGAGTTCGACCAGTACGTCAATCTGCGCCCCTGCCGCTTGATGCCTGGGGTCAAGGCGCCACTGGCCAATCGCAAGCCTGGCGACATCGATTTCTGGGTGGTGCGCGAGAACACCGAAGGTGAGTATTCCAGCGTGGGCGGCAAGATGTTCCCCGGCACCGACCGCGAGATCGTCCTCCAGGAAACGGTGATGACCCGCGTTGGCGTGGACCGTATTCTCAAGTTCGCCTACGACCTGGCGCAAAGCCGACCCAAGAAACACCTGACCTCGGCGACCAAATCTAACGGCATTGCCATCACCATGCCGTACTGGGACGAGCGCGTGGCCGAAATGGGCAAGCAGTACCCGGACGTCAACGTCGACAAGTACCACATCGACATTCTCACGGCCAACTTCGTGCTGCATCCGGACTGGTTCGATGTGGTGGTGGCCAGCAACCTGTTCGGTGACATCCTCTCCGACCTAGGTCCGGCCTGCACCGGCACCATCGGTATTGCGCCATCGGCCAACATCAACCCGGAGCGCAATTTCCCCAGCCTGTTCGAACCGGTGCACGGCTCGGCGCCGGACATTGCCGGCAAGGGCGTGGCCAATCCGATCGGGCAGATCTGGTGCGGCGCCATGATGCTCGAACACCTCGGCCATCCGGAGGCAGGTGCGGCGGTTCTGGCGGCCATCGAAAAGGTCCTGGCCATGGGCCCTGAACAGGCGCCCCTTACCGCCGATATCGGCGGCACCGGTACCACCCGCGCCTTGGGCGAGGCCATCGCCGCCGTCTGCTGAAGCCGCGATACACCTGACACACCCTAGCGCCCTTGTGGGAGCACCGCGCTTAACTGCTCACTCGAGCTGGCCCTAGCGGACCTGCACTGGCGGGGATGGCGTTCACATGATGACGATGACTGGAACGTCAGTGGGGAGCAAAAATCTGACCTCGATCCAGGGAGGATAGTGGATAGGTTTATCGCCAAGTTGAGCAGCCTGCGTTTCTGACAGCCCTTGCCACAACTGCTTTGGGCAATGGCTGAGTCTTGCATCGCCAGATCTTAGACCTAGCACCTCAAGGCGCTAATGATGGCAGGGTGTATTTGGAAGGCGCGTTGGTTGAGCCAATTGCAGGGATGGATCCGTCCTCTTAGCTCCTCCAGCCCACAAGCCGCATGGGATAGGGAGGCACGGTTTAGGCACAGAATTGGCACAGCGATAAACAAAAGGGCCCAGGTTTTCACCTGAGCCCTTGTCTTGTCCAGGCGTCGTTTGAACTGAAGGCTGTAAGGCCCGTTTTATAGGGGTTCTGTCAGTGGTGTTTCGGTCAGGCATACACATAGGCATACACGGAGACCGCTACTAGGGGCGTCTGACGGTGCCCCCACGGGATCGCCATCAAGATTGCGAACAGGTGTGCTGAATATATTTAGGTATACGCTTGCTGTGCGGCGAGCAAGTGTAAGCGTTCCGGCAATACATCTCGCGGCCCATCACCAAGTGTTACGGTGTTCACAGTCTGAAGCACAGCGCCTCGGCCAATTTCCGATCAATAAAATCAACCCATAGCAGACACTTAACGTCTCATTTAGGACGTGCGGGATTGCATGTATGGTGCCAGTGCTTACGGCAATTCATGCGCATTCCCGCACTTTCGGGCTCTGCTAGAAACTCCACTCCTCAGCCCGAACTAGCTGGCAGAACGGCCCATCAAGAGTTGCATTGTGATGAGCAACGATGTCCTCAGCTTTCATCACTGGCGTGTCTGAACAGGTATGGCCTTCGGCGATGAGTACCGCATCGAAGCCAAGATCACGAGCAGCACGGCAGGTGCTGTCGACGCAGTATTGAGTTTTCATCCCAGTGACTACCACACCGGTAGCGCCACAAGAGCGCAAACTGTCAGCTAGGTCGGTCATTTCAAAAGCATTGGGGCGCCGTTTTTCGAACACCACTTCTCCACCCAGCAGCTTCAGTTCCTGTGCAACCATCGTGAGCGGGCTGCCTGGTTCGATTGGAGATCCAGCGGGCCCGATGTGGCGCGCGAGAAAAATCGGAGCGCCTGCGCTGCGTGCTTTATCCATCAGGGTATTCAGTGTTTCCAACAACTCTTCGCAGCGCCATAGTTTTTCCGGGCCGTGAACTAGCCCGACTTGAATATCGAGTATCAACAGGGCGTACATGGGTGCATCTCCTTGCGTTTGAGCCAGCGACACAAGGGCATAAAAAAGGCCCTGTCCATCGCTGGCGGGCCTTTGAAGTTCGTCTGCTACTGGCTCACGAAACCTCGCACGCTCCGCTTTCAGCGGTCGTGGTGGTGGTAGTCGAGGTGAGGCAATAGGTAGTCATGGATCGACACTAGCAATATTGCAGCGAGCTGACAAGCCAGGATCTTAGAGTGAGTGCTTTTGGCGGATAGGTTAGTGTAAATTTACGGAAATCAGGTCTTGTGTAACTTAGGCGGGCTGCCAGTTATGCGGCAGCAACTGGTCTATTTCACTCGCCCGCTGCGTCGGAAGGCGCGTGAGAACATCCTTCAGGTAAATATACGGATCATGCCCGTTGAGACGCGCCGATTGGATCAAACTCATGATCGCCGTCGCACGTTTTCCGCTGCGTAACGACCCTGCGAAGAGCCAGTTCTTGCGTCCAAGAGCCCAAGGTCGTATCTGGTTCTCGGCCCAATTGATGTCAATGGGCACGGCGCCGTCATCAAGGTAGCGCGACAGCGCTGCCCAGCGTTTCAGGCTGTAATCCAGCGCTCTGCTGATAGCCGAACCTTCGGACACCAGGTCGCGCTGTGCGAGCATCCAGGCATGCAGCGCATCCATTACCTGTACGGATTTCTCTTGCCGTATTAGGCGCCGTAAATCCGGCTTCAGACCGCGAACTTCGCTCTCGATTTCGTAAAGCAATTGGATGTAGCGCAAGGCCTGTTCGGCCAGCGTGCTCTTGTTGGTGGCATGCAGTTCGAAGAACTTGCGCCGTGCATGGGCCATGCAACCGATCTCGGTCACACCGAGTTCGAAACTGGCCTTGTAGCCACCAAAATCATCACACACCAGCTTGCCCTTCCAGTCTTGCAGGAAGTTGCGAGCATGCTCTCCGGCGCGGCTGGGGCTGAAATCGTAAACGACAGCCGCTGTTTCGCAGAACTGACTGGTGGCGTAGGCCCAAACATAGGAACGGTGGGTTTTCTTCGAGCCTGGAGCGAGCATCTGCACCGGTGTTTCATCGGCGTAGACGACCTGCTGCCCGAGCACTACGTCGCGCAGAGCATCGACCAGAGGCTGCAACTGCACGCCAGTTACGCCAACCCATTGAGCCAACGTTGAACGTGGAATCGCCAAGCCCGCTCGACCGAAAAATCGATTCCTGGCGGTAAAGCGGAAGATGATCGGCAAACTTGGAGATCATGACGTGGGCAAGTAGTCCGGCAGTCGGGATGCCCTTGTCGATGGTCTATGCCGGAACCGGTGCCTGGATCAGCTTTTCGCAGTCATCGCAGACCCATTTGCCACGCACGTGGCGTTTAACGGTACACGCCAGGCGTGTAGTCCAGCTTCTCGCTGAAGTCCTCACCGATGCGTTTTAGTGCGCAGCCACAGGGGCAGTGAGTGTTGTCAGGTTCGTGATAGATCAAAGTGCGTGGAAATTCGGCTGGTAACGCAGTGCGCTTGGGCTTTTGTTTTTTCTCGGTCGCCGCTGGCACTGTTTGCAAGGCCTGAAGCTCTGCTTCAATCGCTGCGATATCGGTATCGATCAGGTCATCGAGCAAACTGGTCTGCTCAGGATTCATCTGCTCGCTGCGCTTGGCAAACTTCAAGCGCTTGAGCTGCGCGATCTCGAAGGTCAGTTTCTCGATGACTGTTTGATCACGGTTGATTTTCTTGCCCATCGTGTCGACTTGCGACAGCAACTGCACTGCCAAAGCACGCAGTTGGTCGGGGGACATTTGGTCGAGATTGGACGAAGAAGTCATGCTCCGGATTTTGCCAGAGCAGGCGCTTCGCGGCGATAGACCGATAGGCTAATGGCAGCCGTCAAAGCAGTGTGATCGAGCCTCCAGAACCTGCGCGTTGCCATGGCAGACCCAGCACCAATGCCTGGAGCTGCTCGGTATCCAGTTCCACTTCAGAGCCATGGCGAATGCCAGGCCAGTGAAACTTGCCTCGGTTCAACCGGCGCGCCGCCAGCCATATTCCGAAGCCGTCATGCACGAGCACTTTCATGCGATTGGCGCGGCGGTTGGCAAACAGATAAGCATTGTGCGGCTTCGCCGCACCGAACACCGCAACCACCTTGGCTAACGCCGTTTCGGTACCCGCGCGCATGTCCATCGGCTCGGTGGCGAGCCAGATGGAGTCGATGCGAATCATCGCAGAAGGTCTCTAAGAAAGGTCGCGCAGGCAGCAGCATTTTCAGTGGGCCAGTTCACTTTGACGGTGCCTCGCGGGTGCTGTATTTCAACGCAAATATTCGATGATGATGAGTGGGGTGTTGCCCCGGCCAGCGGCACGGGTAACGGAATAAATGCAGGTTGCAGCGCTGTGCTTTTCTGCGCTTGCAGGCGAATCCATTTGTGGACGAGGTTTGCATTGAGGCTATGGTTGAGCGCGATGCTGGCAATCGAAGCGCCGGGATCGGCACACTCTTGAATGACCTGGGCTTTGAAGGACTTGGAATAGGAACGGCGTGTTGGCTGCATGAAATACCCGCTTAAAAGGCTAGAACTGGTGCCCACTTAAATTTAAGTGCACACCATGTCTTGGCTTTGTGGGGCTGGGTAGATGACTTGGCCGGACGCATACGATACCTGGGCGAGCTAAACGATGGTGGAGATGCCATTAGCCACCGTGATTATCGCTGCGTGCAATCGGCAGGATGTTTGAAGAGGCTGAGGCACTAGGCAATATGGCTCAAGGGTCAATGCTGCTGGATCAGGCTGCCAAGGATTGCGTCGATATCTACAACGCACAACGAAATGCCATATTTGAAGCCCAAGTGGCAGTGGCCCCAGTAGCCGTGGAGTTTACCCTATTGCCAAAGCCTATCGCCCTGCGAGAACGCCAGCGGCGCCACGGCCGACCGGCCCGAACTGCTGCGCCTGCTCAAGGACGCTCTTAAGGGTGACGTGCTGCTGGTGGAATCCGTCGGTCGGCTGTCCTGGCTGCTTTAGACGATTGGCAGAAGCTCAAGGCCACAATCGATGCCAAAGGCCTGCATATCGTGGCCATCGACCTGCCCACCGGTCACCAGGGGATGCGCGACGCCAAGTGCAACGAGTTCATCGACCAGATGCTTGCCGCCAGCCTCGACATTCGTGCAACTGTCCGGCACGGTGACTGCTCAACCCCACGGTAATGCGGATCAGGCAGGCGCTTTACTGTTAGTTGCAGTAATCTGCTGGTCCATTTTTTGCGCCTGAGCGAGTGCTGACTCGCTAAAGGTTTGACCCGTTAATATTTTGTCGATAGCGGCCAGCAGCATCGCTGAGAAATGGTTATTGAGCCATTTAAATCGTCCGTAGCCTTGGTGAGCGAATTCAACAGCCCCGTCCTCGCCCAGTGCTGATCGGACGAGATTTTGAATATTCTGATCTTTGTACCACTCGACCCGAGCCGGGTCGGTTCGGCCCTCCTTTATGAGGTATATCGAGCGGCCCATGATCGTGCGATAAGTCTCGTAAATGGCCCATGCATATTCGCCTAAATGAGGTCGCACTGCCTGAACCTCGGAAAAACCGATGCCGATAAAGCTCGTTTCTTCCCATGTCGTAATTTCGGCTGAGTACTTTCCCATGCTCGGAGAGGTATAAAGGCCTTTCATTTCTTCATCAGTGAATGTGTCTGTGAGATATAAAACCGCCGGGAAAGCCTCCATTAGCTTGATGTATCCCACCCACAGAACGTCTACAGCCTCCAATTTCCTTGAGATCGTTGCCTTCTGAACATCTGTGTAGGAGGAGACAGCGGCGCGAAGCTTATCCGTCTGGCGATCTATGTCTGATTTAAGTTGAGTCAGGCTTTTGTCCGATTGGTCCTTTAGCCCGGCCTTCAATTTTTCCAGCCGATCGTCATACTCATGCTTGATGCTGCCGCGTAGCCTCTGTAAGAACCAAGCTTTCGCCAAGAAGCCCACTAGAACTATCATCGCTGTCGTCGCGGTAGTAGTCGCTGCAACGCTGTAGAAAAAGTTAGTCCAATCCATCGGGCACCTCATCGATTACCGCGCAACAAAAAGCCCCGCTAGGCTAACCTGAGCGGGGCTTTTTTTGCCTCCTGCTGTCACCCTGCCGTCACGGATGTAACTACTGTCAGGCTGAACTGGCTGGAGGCCCTGAATTCATTGGTGCACCAGGCGGGATTCGAACCCACGACCCCTGCCTTCGGAGGGCAGTACTCTATCCAGCTGAGCTACTGGTGCAACGCGGGCGCCATGATACCCATCTCGGGGGTGGGCGTCTATTGCGACGAGCTGCACTTTTTTTGGGGGCTGCTATTGTCCAAGCTTTGGGAGCCTACCGGGCGCTCACCCTAAAACGCGCAATCGTTCTTTTTTTCGAACGGACTATTGTCCTTTTGCCCCGTAGATCCTAGGATTCGTTTGAGATTTCAAACGCTCTTGTCTGGTGCTGACCACGCACGCCTTTTCAGTGCGCCACTTTCCTTCAGCCCGGGCGCCTTTCACCCTCATATTGAGCGCCGTCCTACACGGTGCTGTTAAGGAAGCCGACATGCAGCTCAAAGACCCTTCTTTATTTCGTCAACAAGCCTACATCGACGGCGCCTGGCTGGGCGCGGACAGTGGGCAGGCGATCAAGGTCAACAACCCGGCCACTAATGAGATTCTTGGTACGGTGCCGAAGATGGGCGCGGCCGAGACGCGCCGGGCTATTGAGGCGGCGGACAAGGCGTTGCCGGCTTGGCGTTCGCTGACGGCGAAGGAGCGGGCAACTAAGCTGCGTCGCTGGTTCGAGTTGATGATCGAGAATCAGGAAGACCTGGCGCGTCTGATGACGCTGGAGCAGGGCAAGCCGTTGGCCGAGGCCAAGGGTGAGATTGTGTATGCCGCTTCCTTTATTGAATGGTTCGCGGAAGAGGCCAAGCGTATTTACGGCGACACCATTCCGGGCCATCAGGCGGACAAGCGTTTGATCGTGATCAAGCAGCCGATTGGTGTGACGGCTGCCATTACGCCGTGGAATTTCCCGGCCGCGATGATTACCCGCAAGGCCGGCCCGGCGCTGGCGGCGGGTTGCACCATGGTGCTCAAGCCGGCCTCGCAGACGCCGTTTTCCGCCTTGGCATTGGCCGAGTTGGCCGAGCGCGCGGGCATTCCTAAAGGGGTGTTCAGTGTGGTCACCGGCAGTGCCGGGGATATCGGCAGTGAGCTGACCAGCAACCCGATCGTGCGCAAGCTGTCGTTCACCGGTTCCACCGAGATTGGTCGGCAGTTGATGGCTGAGTGCGCCAAGGACATTAAAAAGGTGTCGCTGGAGTTGGGCGGCAACGCGCCGTTTATCGTGTTCGACGACGCTGATTTGGACAAAGCGGTCGAAGGCGCGATCATTTCCAAGTACCGCAATAACGGCCAGACCTGCGTCTGCGCCAACCGTATTTACGTGCAAGACGCTGTGTATGACGCCTTCGCAGAAAAACTGAAGGTCGCGGTGGCCAAGCTGAAAATTGGCAACGGCCTGGAAGAAGGCACCACCACCGGCCCGCTGATCGATGAGAAAGCCGTGGCCAAGGTCAAGGAACACATCGCCGACGCCCTGAGCAAGGGCGCGACCGTGTTGACCGGTGGGCGTGCACTGGAAGGTAACTTCTTCGAGCCGACTGTGCTGGTGAACGTGTCCAAAGACGCCGCTGTGGCCAAGGAAGAGACCTTTGGGCCGCTGGCGCCGTTGTTCCGTTTCAAAGAAGAAGCCGAAGTGATCGCCATGGCCAACGACACCGAGTTTGGCCTGGCTTCGTACTTTTATGCGCAGAACATGAGCCGTGTGTTCCGCGTGGCCGAGGCCCTGGAGTATGGCATGGTGGGGATCAACACCGGCTTGATCTCCAACGAAGTGGCGCCGTTCGGTGGCATCAAGGCTTCGGGCCTGGGCCGTGAAGGCTCCAAGTACGGCATCGAAGATTACCTGGAAATCAAATACCTCTGCCTGTCCGTTTAATCAACGGCGGGCCCTTGGCGGCCGGAAGCCCCAGCAGTCGATCATCGTATGCTGCTGTGGCCCATCCGGCCGCTTTTTCCTTGAACCACGCCGACCGATGAGCGGCGAATGAGGACTCCATGAGCAAGACCAACGAATCCCTGATGCAACGTCGCCACGCCGCGGTCCCCCGTGGTGTCGGCCAGATCCACCCGATCTTCGCTGAATCGGCGCAGAACGCCACGGTTACCGACGTGGAAGGCCGTGAGTTCATCGACTTCGCCGGTGGTATTGCGGTGCTCAATACTGGGCACGTGCACCCTAAAGTGATTGCTGCGGTGCAGGCGCAATTGCACAAGCTGACCCACACCTGCTTCCAGGTTTTGGCCTACGAGCCTTACGTGGAAGTGTGCGAGAAAATCAACGCGCGGGTGCCGGGCGACTTCGAGAAGAAAACTCTGCTGGTCACCACAGGCTCGGAAGCGGTCGAAAACGCCGTGAAAATCGCCCGTGCGGCCACCGGTCGTGCTGGCGTTATCGCTTTCACCGGCGCTTACCACGGCCGCACCATGATGACCCTGGGCCTGACTGGTAAAGTGGTGCCGTACTCCGCCGGTATGGGTTTGATGCCGGGCGGCGTGTTCCGGGCGCTGTATCCTTGTGAGTTGCACGGTGTCAGCGTGGATGATTCGATCGCCAGCATCGAGCGCGTCTTCAAGAACGACGCCGAGCCTAAGGACATCGCCGCAATCATCATCGAGCCGGTGCAGGGCGAGGGCGGTTTTTACGTGGCGCCGAAGGCGTTTATGGCGCGCCTGCGGGCCCTATGCGACCAGCACGGTATCTTGCTGATCGCCGACGAAGTGCAAACGGGCGCAGGCCGCACCGGTACCTTCTTCGCCATGGAACAGATGGGCGTCGCCGCCGATCTGACCACCTTCGCCAAGTCGATCGCCGGTGGCTTCCCGCTGGCGGGCGTGTGCGGCAAGGCTGAGTACATGGACGCCATCGCGCCGGGTGGCCTGGGCGGCACCTACGCGGGCAGCCCGATCGCCTGTGCGGCGGCCCTGGCGGTGATGGAGGTGTTTGAAGAAGAGCACTTGCTCGACCGCAGCAAGGCTGTAGGTGAGCGTTTGGTCACCGGCTTGCGCGCGATCCAGTCGCGGTATCCGGTGATCGGTGAAGTGCGTGCCCTGGGGGCGATGATTGCCGTCGAGTTGTTCGAAGGCGGCGATAGCCACAAGCCCAATGCTGCGGCGGTTGCTCAAGTAGTGGCCAAGGCCCGTGAAAAAGGCTTGATCCTGCTATCGTGCGGTACTTACGGCAACGTGTTGCGCGTCCTAGTGCCGCTGACCGCGCCGGACGAGGTGCTGGATAAAGGCCTGGGTATCATCGAAGAGTGCTTCGCTGAGTTGGGCTAACGCTCCCGGCTTTACAAGAAAACCCGCTTCGGCGGGTTTTTTTGTACTATGAATCGGCACACGGATGGCACCTTGCGACTAAGGTGAAGGTATCGCTCAGGGAGAATGCGAAATGACGGCCGTAGTTTCAACCGCGATTCCACGGGTATTGATTGCCGAAGCAGACCCCTGGACACGGGACTTGCTCTCGCAAACCCTGCTTAGCGTGCGCTGCGACGTGCAACTGGACGTGTGCGCAGACGTCGGTGAAGCCATGCTTTACCTCAAGCGTTTGCCCGACCTGATCATCGCGGCGCGGGAGCTGCCGGGCATCGATGGCCTGGAGCTGCTACGCAACGTACGCCGCTTGCGCCCGCAAACGCGCTTGCCGTTTATTCTGATGAGTAATCGCACCGACACCACCAGCGTGCGCGAAGCCGTGTCGCTGGCGCCTACGGCTTATCTGGTCAAACCGCTCAACCTGGAGTCGCTCAAGCTGCGCTTGCACGAGTTGCTGCTGGAAGTGGGCCAGGAAGTGTTTTGTGAAATTCCTGCGTTGGCCCCCGGTTTGAATCTGAATCGCTACTTGGAGTCGCGCAAGGAAGACGCCGACGGCGCGCCGCTGCTCGCCGATGTGCAACAGGCAGTCAAGCGCAGCCTTAGCCCGAAGAGCCTGGACCTCAAGCAGGTCGAGGAGGAGCTGCGCAGCGATCCCCAGGTGACCGCGGTATTGATTGCCGCGGCCAATAGCGCCGCCCAGCACCGCGATGGCCCGGTGCAGACCCTGATGCAGGCGCTGTTGCGCCTGGGCTCGACCCAAAGCATGAATTTGCTGCTGGGTTTGACCCTCAAGCGCAGCGCGCGGCTGACCGAGCCAATGCTTAACGAGCAGGCCAGCCTGTTCTGGAGCTTCTCGCTGCACACCGCTGAGCAGGCGCGGGGCCTGGCTCAGGTATTGGGGCTGGATGAGGAGCGCTGTTATAGCGCCGGGTTGTTGCATTGTCTGGGCGACCTGGCGGTGCTGCGCTGTATGCAGGAGTGGAAGTTGGCCGGTGGCGACCTGGACGAAGCCCAGGTTCTCAAAGCGTTGAAGGAGCATGGCGCAGGGCTGGGCTCGGAGCTGCGCCGGCGCTGGCGGCTGCCGTTGGAGCTCAGGGAGTTGATTGCGGCCATTTACGGCTTGGGCGGCGGCGTGTATTCGCGGGAGTTGCTGGCGATGAACCTGGCGGGGCAGTTGGCGCGGTTGCCGGCTGACCAGGGCGTCGAAACCTTGCTGGAAACCAAGGCGGGGCGCTTGCTGAAGATCGGCATGCCAGAGTTACGCCGGCTGCGGCGTAATCAGGCTTAAGCCCTAAGACAATACGATCTGGTTTTTACCCTGGCGTTTGGCTTGGTACATCGCGGCGTCGGCGCGCGAGAACAGGCTGTCGAGGCTTTCGTCTTCGGGGTGAATGCAGGTCAGGCCCTGGCTCACCGTCACGCCATAGCCTTGGCCTTTATGGGTGAAGCTCAAACGTTGAATTTCCCGTTGCAGGCGTTCAGCTATTTGGTGGGCCATCTCAGTGCCGCAGCCCGGGAAGACCGCCGCGAATTCCTCACCGCCGATACGGCCAAACAGGTCGCCCCGGCGCAGTATGGCCTTGCCGCTTTCAGCGATCCTTTGCAGAACGATGTCGCCTTCGGGGTGGCCGTAGGTGTCGTTGATCAGCTTGAAATCGTCGATGTCCAGCAACAAAAAGGCGACCGGTGTGCCATCCATGCGGGCCTGGGCGAACTCACGGTGGGCACACTCGAAGAAGTGGCGGCGGTTGCTGCTTTGGGTCAACACATCAGTGGTAGCCAGGCGTTGCAACTCGCCTTCCAAGTGCTTCTTTTCGGTGATGTCTTCGGCGATGCCGACCACGATCACGCGTTGCCCCGCTTCGGCTTGGTGGCTCACGAAGCACTTGTCGCTCAGCCAGCGAATTTGCCCGTCAGCGCTGATGATGCGGTACTCACGGTCTTCGATTGAGCCTTTGACTAATACTTCGGCCAAGCTGCGTTCAGCGTAGTCGAGGTCGTCGGGGTAGATGCTGTCGCGCCACTCGTTGAAGTCGGCCAGCAGCAAGCCGGCCGAGCGGCCAAAGATGCGCTCGTAGGCTGGGCTGACGTAGATCATTTGCTGGGTTTCCCAGTCAAACGCCCAAAGTACCGCGTTGACACTGACCAGCAGCGAGCTGAATAGCTGCTCACGCTCGCGAAGCCTGGCTACCTCACCCTGGGCGTGCATCAGTGCCATCAGCGTCTCAGCGGCTTCTGGCATCTGTTCAAAGGGCAGAGATTGCGGCTTTTTACTGACCATCATCACAGAATCTCAAGACACGGTAGACGTTGCGAGAAAGGGGGGTAAGGCCCGTGCGCCTGTTGAATGCTGGCACACGGATAGCGCTATGTGTCTGTGATAGTTTTTTTGTATCTAAGTTCCAACAGGCGCCACCACCGCAGGTGACGCCCGATGGACGGTGTCAAGCGACCGCTGGGCGGAGCGAGTAGGTTTTCAGCTGCGCCGCGAACTCACGTAGAGAGTGGATACCGCTGGCTTCTGCCTCGTGTACCCATTCTTTCATCGCGGCCAGCATGTCGTGACCGTTGGAGCTGGTGCGCACCCAGATTTGCTGCAGTGCCAGGCGTTTTTCATAAATGATCCGCAGCGCTTGGCTGTGTTCGAGCATGTTCTGAATGTGTTGATGATGGCCGTCATCCAGCAAGCTTGGCTCGCGCGAAAGCAGGCGTTTGGCCCGGCGGAAACGATGGCGGACCGACTCGTCGACCTTGGCCAGCTCCTGTTTGACCAGAGGCGCGATCACCAGCTTGCGGTATTGAGCCATGATCTGAAAACGGTTGTTGAGAATCGCCATGGCCGTGTCCATGTCCAGATTGCCCTTGCCTTCTACCCGATGGGCAATGGGGGCGACTCGTTGCACTTTGGCCAAATGTAGCCAGGTCAATACTTTGATCCACGCCCAGCCGATATCGAACTCCCACTTGCGTACCGAGAGTTTGGCGGAGTTGGGGTAGGTATGGTGGTTGTTGTGCAGCTCTTCACCGCCAATCAGGATGCCCCACGGCACCAGGTTGGTGGCAGCGTCGCGGCATTCGAAGTTGCGATAGCCCACAGCGTGGCCCAGGCCATTGATGACCCCCGCAGCCCAGAAGGGAATCCACATCATCTGAATGGCCCAGACAGTCAGGCCCAGGGCGCCGAATAAGCACAGGTCGATGACACCCATGATGGCGATACCGCCCAACGGGAAGCGCGAGTAAAGGTTACGCTCGATCCAGTCTTCTGGGCAGTTCTTGCCATAGATGCGCAGGGTCTCGGGGTTTTCGGCTTCGGCTCGATACAGCTCGGCCCCGGTACGCAATACCGTGGACAGGCCTTTGATGACCGGGCTGTGAGGGTCGTCGACCGTTTCGCATTTGGCGTGGTGTTTGCGGTGAATGGCGGTCCACTCGCGGGTGTTCTGCGCAGTGGTGAGCCACAGCCAGAAACGGAAAAAATGCTTCACCCCGGCGTTCAGCTCCAAGGAGCGGTGGGCGGAGTAGCGGTGCAGATAGATCGTGACACTCACGATGGTCACGTGAGTCATCAATAGGGTGACGGCGATCAATTGCCAAACGGACAGGTCGAGAAAACCGTTGTACCACATAGGCTGAGGGGCCCTCGCTAAGAAAATGGACAGCTGGCACGCATTATCAACATGCTGTCATAGAAAACCAGTCGGCCTTTTAGATAAGAGTCGCAGAATGTTTCTTCGCCATGGGCGTATCTGCGTTCTGTCCGGTCCTATTCTGGTCAATTATTGAGCAGATTTTTCGATGATTGATTCCCTCGTATTCAACCCAGGTTATCGGCTGCACATGGCTGCTGCTTGAACCAACATTTCGGTTATATGGGCATTCTTAAATAGTATTTTTAAGAATAATGGCCACCTTCTACTATGCGCTTACGCCACAAGCAGCAACGCACCCGAGTCGCTGCAGGGCAACCCTCATTTCAGGAGCGAGACCATGAGTGCTTCCTTGCGTAGCGTCGACGGCCAGGACGAAGCAGCCATTCTGCGGGAAATCCAGAGCGCACTGCGCGACCTGCGATTCGGTGCGGTCGAGATTACCGTGCACAACGCCCAAGTGGTACAGATCGAACGTAAGGAAAAATTCCGTCTGCAAACCACCGGCAACAAACCCAGCTGACCCAAAAATAAAGCCTAACGCCGCACTTTCCGCCGAGCCAGGAGCTCCATCCATGTCTATCCGTCGTTTTGCCTTGGCAGCCATTGCCAGTGCCGTATTCGCTGGTTCCGCTGTCGCCAAGGACTACGAGCTGCTCAACGTGTCCTACGACCCCACGCGCGAGCTCTATCAGGAATACAACGCTGAGTTCATCCAGCACTGGAAAGCCCAGCACCCTGATGACACGGTGAAAGTACAGCAGTCCCACGGTGGTTCGGGCAAGCAGGCGCGCGCAGTGATCGATGGCCTGCGGGCGGACGTGGTGACCCTGGCATTGGCCGGCGATATCGACGAGATCAGCAAGCTGGGCAAATCGATCCCGGCAGACTGGCAGACGCGGCTGCCGGACGCCAGCACGCCTTACACCTCGACCATCGTGTTCCTGGTGCGCAAGGGCAACCCCAAAGGCATCAAGGACTGGGGCGACCTGATCAAGCCAGACGTTTCGGTGATCACACCCAACCCGAAGACCTCGGGCGGGGCACGCTGGAACTTCCTGGCTGCCTGGGCTTATGGCCTCAAGGCGGGCAACGGCGATGAAGGCAAGGCCAAGGAATACGTGCAGACGCTCTTCAAACACGTGCCTGTTCTTGACACCGGCGCCCGCGGCTCGACGATCACGTTCGTCAACAATGGCCAGGGTGACGTATTGCTGGCCTGGGAAAACGAAGCGTTTTTGGCTTTGAAAGAAGACGGCGGCAATGACAAGTTTGAAATTGTCGTGCCTTCGCTGTCGATTCTGGCCGAGCCGCCGGTGTCGGTTGTCGACAAAAATGTCGAGCGCAAGGGCAACAAAGACATCGCCGAAGCCTACCTCAAGCACCTTTATAGCCCGGCTGGCCAGGAAATCGCCGCGAAGAACTTCTATCGCCCGCGTGACAAAGCCGTGGCCGCCAAATACGCCAAGCAATTCCCGGCCTTGTCGCTGGTGACTATCGACAAGGACTTCGGCGGCTGGAAAACTGCACAGCCGAAGTTTTTCAATGATGGCGGCGTGTTCGACCAGATTTACCAAGCGCAGTAATCGCACGAACGCGGTGTAAAGACCGGGGCCATGGCCCTTCGCTACGGCGCCTGTAGCGAGGGCCATGGCCACCGGTCTTTGAGCGTTGTAATACACGTATAAGCCAAGGACTTCTATGTCGCGTCGCATCTCCCCCGTCATACCCGGCTTCGGGCTGACGCTGGGGTATACCCTGGTGTACCTCAGCCTGATTGTGCTCATACCGCTGGCGGCCATGTTTATCCATGCCGCGCAGCTCACCTGGGATCAGTTCTGGACCATCGTCACTGCCCCGCGAGTCATCGCGGCATTGAAGTTGAGCTTCGGCACGGCCCTCTGCGCTGCCATTATCAACGGCATCATCGGTACGCTGCTGGCCTGGGTGTTGGTTCGCTATACCTTTCCTGGGCGCAAGGTCATCGATGCCATGATCGATCTGCCGTTCGCCCTGCCGACCGCCGTCGCCGGTATCGCCCTCACGGCGCTGTATGCCCCCAATGGTTGGGTCGGCCAGTTCGCCGCCGAGCTTGGCTTCAAGATCGCCTACACCCCCCTGGGGATTACCCTCGCGTTGACCTTCGTCACCTTGCCGTTCGTGGTGCGTACGGTGCAGCCAGTGTTGGCAGACATTCCCCGCGAAGTGGAAGAAGCCGCGGCTTGCCTGGGCGCTAAGCCGTTGCAGGTGTTTCGCCATATCCTGCTGCCAGCGCTGCTACCGGCCTGGCTGACCGGGTTTGCCCTGGCGTTCGCCCGTGGTGTCGGTGAGTATGGTTCGGTTATTTTCATCGCCGGCAACATGCCGATGAAAACCGAGATCCTGCCACTGCTGATCATGGTCAAGCTCGACCAATACGATTACACCGGCGCCACTGCCATCGGCGTGATGATGCTGGTGGTTTCCTTCATTCTGCTGCTGCTGATCAACCTGCTGCAGCGGCGTATCGAAACCCCTTGAAGGAGGCGCTTCCATGTCCAATCAAGCTTTGAGCAGTGCCTCCGCCGCCAATGCCGCCCGACGCGGCAGCGCCGCTTCCCGGCGTGTCCTGATCGGCCTCGGCTGGTTAGTGTTTGGCCTTTTCCTGTTGTTACCGCTGGTGATTGTGGTGTCCCAAGGGCTGAAACTGGGCCTGGGCGCGTTCTTCAGCGCGATCTTCGAGCCCGATGCCTTGTCGGCACTCAAGCTGACGGTGCTCGCCGTGGTGATCTCCGTACCCTTGAACCTGGTGTTCGGGGTGAGCGCGGCGTGGTGCGTGAGCAAGTACTCGTTTCGCGGTAAGAGCATTCTGGTGACCCTGATCGACCTGCCATTTTCGGTATCGCCGGTGATCGCCGGCCTGGTCTACGTGCTGATGTTCGGCGCCCAGGGGCTGTTTGGCCCATGGTTGCAGGACCACGACATCCAGATCGTGTTTGCCTTGCCGGGCATCGTGCTGGCAACCATCTTTGTCACGGTGCCATTTGTGGCCCGTGAACTGATCCCGCTGATGCAGGAGCAGGGCACTCAGGAAGAGGAGGCAGCGCGGCTGTTGGGCGCCAACGGCTGGCAGATGTTCTGGTACGTCACCGTGCCGAACATCAAGTGGGGGCTGATCTACGGCGTGGTGCTGTGTACGGCTCGGGCCATGGGCGAGTTCGGCGCGGTGTCGGTGGTGTCCGGGCATATCCGCGGGGTCACCAACACGCTGCCGTTGCACGTCGAGATCCTCTACAACGAATATAACCACGTCGCGGCGTTCAGCGTAGCGAGCCTGCTGCTGATCCTCGCGCTCTTCATTCTGCTGCTCAAGCAGTGGAGCGAATCCCGTATCAACCGCCTGCGCACCAGCGCCGCGGAGGAATAAGCCATGTCGATCGAAGTTCGTAATGTCAGCAAGCGTTTCAATGCGTTCCAAGCCCTCGACCGCATCGACCTGGATATCCAGAGTGGCGAGCTGGTCGCGCTGCTAGGGCCTTCGGGGTGCGGCAAGACCACCCTGCTGCGCATCATCGCCGGTTTGGAAACACCGGATGAGGGCAGCATCGTGTTCCATGGCGAAGATGTATCCGGCCATGATGTGCGTGATCGTAATGTCGGCTTCGTATTCCAGCACTACGCGTTGTTTCGCCACATGAGCGTGTTCGACAACGTTGCCTTTGGTTTGCGTATGAAGCCCAAGGGCGAGCGGCCGAACGAGACCCGCATTGCCGAAAAAGTCCACGAACTGTTGAACATGGTGCAACTGGACTGGTTGGCCGACCGCTACCCGGAGCAATTGTCCGGCGGCCAGCGCCAGCGTATCGCTTTAGCCCGGGCCTTGGCCGTAGAGCCGAAAGTGTTGCTGCTCGACGAGCCTTTCGGCGCCTTGGATGCCAAGGTGCGCAAGGAGCTACGCCGGTGGCTGGCACGCTTGCACGAAGACATCAATCTGACCTCAGTGTTTGTGACCCACGACCAAGAGGAGGCCATGGAGGTCGCCGACCGGATCGTGGTCATGAATAAAGGCGTGATCGAGCAGATCGGCTCGCCCGGTGAGGTCTACGAGCGGCCGGCAAGCGATTTCGTTTACCACTTCCTCGGCGACTCCAACCGCTTGCACCTGGGCGAAGATCATCACGTGTTGTTTCGCCCCCATGAGGTGTCGCTGTCGCGCCACGAACTCGAAGGCCACCATGCCGCTGAGGTACGCGACATCCGGCCGTTGGGCGCGACCACGCGGGTCACGCTCAAGGTGGAAGGGCAAAACGATTTGATCGAAGCCGAAGTGGTGAAGGACCACGACAGCCTGGTCGACCTGGCCCGCGGTGAAACCCTGTTCTTCAAACCCAAGGTCTGGCAAAAGGTCGCGAGCGTTTAGCTTCGTGCCGAAGTTGAAGTAAGGGCCGCCTGACGGGCCTCTATCTGCTGTTTCAGAGAAGTGCGCTGCCCGAGCAGAAAGGCCACCTCGGCCAGTACGAATAACGGCCCGATCAGCAGCCCCATCACGTCATCGACGAAGGCCGGTTTACGGCCTTCGAAGTAATGCCCGATCATCTGAAACAGCCAGCCGACCCCGAACAGGCCTAGGCCCGACGCCAGCCAGGTTGAGGTCGGCTGCGCTGCCAAATAGGCCCCGGCCCACAGGCTGGCCGCGAGCAGCAGTGCCATCCAGGCGCCTAATCGGGTGTCCAGGCGTAGGTAAAACACACTGGCCATTAGGGCGAGCAGCAAAGCCGGTGACAGCCAGAGCCCGGCAAACCCCCAGCCTGGGCGCGACAGTAGAATAACGACGGCGAGTACGATCATTGGGATGCCAATGAAGTGCGTGGCAATGTTGCGCGGATCGCGATGATAGGCTGCGTATTGACTCAGGTGATCGATGAGGGTTTTCATTATTATTCCTCCACGGATGCCCCGCATGATGCCCAAGTCCAATGTATTGTTCTGTCATGTGCCTGACAAACTACCTGAGAGCCATCAATGAGCGACAAGGACGCCTGGCGTACTTATTTGGCCAGCAGTGAGTGGTTCCTCGGCCTGAGTGCCGCGTTTCAAGCTGACTTACTGAGGTTGGGCCTCTCCCGGCAACTCGGTGTGGGCCAGTGCCTATTCCGCCGCGGCGACCCACCTTGTGGCTTGTACGCCGTGCTCAAAGGCTGCATACGGGTAGGATCGACCACGGAGCAGGGGCGCGAAGCCTTACTGATCATGATCGAAGCCCCTCACTGGTTTGGCGAACTGTCACTGTTCGACGACTTGCCGCGTACCCACGACGCGTTCGCTGAGAGCGACTGCCTGCTGTTGTGGATACCTCGGGCGGCGCTGCTCGACTACTTGCAGCAGCACCCGCTGCACTGGCGCGACATCGGCCAGTTGATGACACGCAAAATGCGCTTGGCGTTCGCCACCTTGGAGCAGCAGGGCCAACTGCCGGCCGCCGCCCGGGTGGCCCAGCGTTTACTGCTGATCGCCAAGGGTTACGGCCAGGTCACCACCGAGCGCCGGGTGATTCAACTGGCCCAGGACCAGTTAGCGTTAATGCTGTCGCTGTCGCGGCAAACCATCAATCAGTCCCTGAAAGATCTTCAACAGCGAGGGGCGGTGCACTTAGGCTACGGCGAGATCGAAATCCTCGACATGGGGGCGCTGCAAGCCGCCGCTGAAGCCAATTAAGGCCTTATGTTTAAAAGTTAGCTTTAGATATCTTCTTATTCCTTAGTGAGTTCTGCCATGGTCCGTATACTGAGCCCCTGAACGCAACGCTGCAGGAGGCGCAGACCATGCGCAACGACTCAATCCGCTACCTTATCGTGCCTGGTTGGCAGGGCTCGCCGCAGAACCACTGGCAAAGCCATTGGCAGAACAGCCTGCCGCGCTGTGCGCGTGTCGAGCAAGCCGACTGGATGGCACCGCAGCGTGACGACTGGGTGGCGGCGCTGGAGCAGGCCGTCAGCCAGGACGATGGCCCGGTGATCCTGATCGCCCACAGCCTGGGTTGCATCACGGTCGCCCACTGGGCGGCCCAGGCGCCGCTGGCCTCGCTGCGGCGGGTGCAGGGCGCGCTATTGGTGGCGCCGGCGGATGTCGAACGGCCAGCTTGCCCGGCAGCGCTGCGTAACTTTGCGCCCATCCCTCGGCATTTGTTGCCTTTCCCCAGCCAAGTGGTCAGCTCCGACAACGATCCGGCCGTCAGTACCCCGCGCGCCTTGGCGATGGCCCAGGACTGGGGGGCCCAGGCCGGTGTGCTCAGCGGGGCTGGGCACATTAACGTTAAGTCGGGTCACCAGCGCTGGGAGCAAGGCTTCGCTTACCTGTATCGCTTGCAGAGCCGTCAGGCCCAGCCTGTTCGCCGCCGCGCTTAGGGCCATCGGGCTCCCCGTCGCTGGGGCCTGAGCCCCGCCTCGCCAGCCCAACCACTTTCATAGGCGGTCCCATGACCCAAGAACACCCCACGCTGACCTTCCCCGATGCCGAAAAGAGCCCGCTGAGCATACGCGCCAAGGCGCTGGTATTCGTTGACCCGCGCTCGCGGCAGTTACGCGCAGACCTCGAACGGTTGGCGCCGCGGGCGCTCCCAGTACTGATCCGTGGCGAAAGCGGTACCGGTAAAGAACTGTTGGCTCGGCAGGTGCACCGCTGCAGCGAGCGCGCAGGGTTGTTTGTCTCGGTCAATTGCGGGGCCATCAGCCCCACCTATGCCGATGCCGAATTATTCGGCTACACCGCCGGGCACTACAGCGGCACCGCCAGCAGCCGCGCTGGCTGGTTCGGTTCTGCCAATGGCGGCACCTTGTATCTGGATGAGATCGGCGATTTGCCGCTGACCATTCAGTTGAAACTGTTGGCCGCCCTGGAGAACCACGAAGTGACCCGGGTCGGTGCGCAGCAGCCCAGCCCGGTGGACGTGCGCCTGGTGGCCGCTTCGAGCATCGACTTGGCTCAGGCAGTGCAGGCGGGCAAGTTTCATGATCGGCTGTTCGCCTACCTCAACGAAGGCCAATTGGTGTTACCGGCGCTGCGCGAGCGCGTCGGCGATATCCTGCCATTGGCCGAATACTTCCTGGGTATCTACAGCCAGCGCTTGGGCCTACCGGTGCCGCTGATTAGCCTGCAGGCTCAGCGGCGGCTGGAGCAGCACAGCTGGCCGGGCAATACCCGTGAATTGGAAAACGTCGTTCACTTCGCGTTGTTGGTCAGTGGCGACGATGAAATCGATGAGCGACACCTTAACTTGCCGAGCGCTCAAGCCTCTTTACCGGCGCTCGACCTCCAGTTGGCAACGCTGCTGGAGACAGCGGACGACGCCCAACGCCAGGCTTTGGGCGAACTTTTGCAGCGCCATGCTGATCGGCTTAAAAAGCCATAAAAAAGATATAAGCAACTACGTAAAAGATATTGTCCAGGAATATGGAATGTCGGTATTGTGCGGCCAGGCCGGCACCGTACTGGCTGGCAACCTCTTCGACCAAGGACTCCGCATGAAAAAGGCATCACTGTTTACTGCCCTCGCTGTTGCTCTGTCGATCAACCTGGCCCACGCCGCTGAAAAACTCACCGTGGCCGCCACCCCTGTGCCCCACGCCGAGATCCTTGAGTTGATCAAGCCGACCCTGGCTAAAGAAGGGGTCGACCTGGAGATCAAGGTCTTCACCGACTACGTACAGCCCAACGTACAGGTCGATCAGAAGCGCCTGGACGCCAACTATTTCCAAACCCTGCCCTACTTGAACAACTTCAACGAAGGCAAAGGCACCAACCTGGTCACCGTGATCGGCGTGCACGTCGAACCCTTCGGTGGTTACTCGAAGAAAGTCAAAAGCCTCGACGAGCTGAAGGAAGGCGCCACCGTCGCCATCCCTAACGAAGGCAGCAACAGTGGGCGCGCTTTGTTGCTCCTGCAAAAGGCCGGTCTGATCACCCTGAAAGATCCGAAGAACGCCCTGGCGACGCCGAAAGACATCGTCAACAACCCGAAAAAACTCAAGTTCAAAGAACTGGAGTCGGCCATGCTGCCGCGGGTCTTGAACGAGGTTGACCTGGATATGATCAACACCAACTACGCCCTCGAAGCAGGCTTGAACCCTGCCAAGGATGCATTGGTGATCGAGGGGGCCGACTCGCCTTATGTCAACTTCCTGGTCGCACGCCCAGACAACAAAGACAGCCCTGCCATGCAGAAGCTGGCCAAGGCCCTGACCAGCCCTGAAGTCAAAGCGTTTATCGCGAAAAAATACCAGGGTGCTGTGCTGCCAGCGTTCTAAGCGCCTGGCAAACCCGCCGAACGCCGGAGGCCTTACCCGCCCCGGCGTTTTTTGTGGGCGCTGGTTTTTGCGTTGAGAGAAGTGGCTTGGGCCGTCGTGTGCAAAGGCTACAACGAACGGCTGATTCAGCGTAAAGTCGCACGGTCATTTAGCATTCCAGCACGCGAAGGAGCCTGCATGGCGGGTCGGCGACTCAAAGTATTTCTGCTGTCAGGTGTGTTGGGAGTAGTGGCAGGCTGTGGCGAAGAAAAGCCGGCGGCACCGGAGCTGCCTCGCGTCCAAGTGCAGGCGGTAAAAAATGCGCAATATGCCGCCACGGTCAACCTGACCGGCGATGTACAGGCGCGTGTGCAAACCCAATTGTCTTTTCGCGTAGGCGGCAAAATCGTCCAGCGCCTGGTAGACGTTGGCGACCGAGTCACGGCCAGGCAGGTGTTGGCGCGGCTCGACCCTAAAGACCTGCAAACCAACGTTGCCTCGGCTCAGGCTGAAGTTTCGGCGCAGCAGGCGCGCGTGGTGCAGGCGCAAGCCGCCTTCGTGCGCCAGGAAAAACTCATACCCAAGGGTTACACCAGCCGCAGCGAATACGACGCCGCCCAGGCCACTCTGCGCAGCAGCCAAAGCGCCCTGGCCGCAGCTAAGGCGCAGTTGGCCAATGCCCAGGAACAGCTAAGCTACACCGCGCTTGTGGCCGAGGCCCCCGGGGTGATCACGTCGCGCCAGGCGGAAGTCGGCCAAGTGGTGCAAGCGACGGTGCCGATCTTCGGCCTGGCGCGCGATGGCGAACGCGACGCGGTATTCGATGTTTACGAAGCCCTGCTGGCCCAGCCTGCAGACGCGCAACCGGTGCCGATCAGCCTGCTCGACAACCCCCAGGTGCGCACCACGGGCAAGATCCGTGAGATCACCCCGGCGGTGTCCGCACAAACCGGTACGCTGCAGCTCAAAGTCGCCTTGGCGCAATTGCCGCAAGGCATGGAACTGGGCTCAGTGGTCAGTGCGTCGATCAATGCCCCCGGCCGGCAAAGCGTCGAATTGCCCTGGTCGTCCCTGACCAAAGATGGCCATGACCCTGCCGTGTGGGTCGTCGAAGGCGACAAAGTGAATCTGCGCAAGGTGCAGGTCGGCCGTTATCTGACCGGCAAAGTGGTCCTGAGCGACGGTCTGCGCGAGGGCGAGCGGGTGGTGACCGCCGGCGGGCAGTTGCTGCACCCCGGCATGCAGGTCGAAGTGGCCAAGGATGTGCAGCCATGAAGCGCGGTCTGATCCTGGGCTGCCTGCTGCTGGCCGCCTGCTCTAAACAAGAGCCAGCACCAGAACCGGTGCGCCCGGTCCTCTGGCTGGAAGTCGCAACGTTCGATCAACAAAACCTGGGGCGTTTCGCTGGGGATATCCAGGCGCGTTACCAGAGTACCCTAGGGTTTCGCGTGGCCGGGCGCGTGGCGCGGCGGGCCGTGGACGTCGGCAGCCAGGTGCGGCGCAACGACCTGCTGGCCACCCTCGACCCCACCGATCAGCAAAACCAGTTGCGTTCCAACCAGGGTGACCTGGCGCGGGTCGAGGCCCAGTGGATCAACGACCAAGCCAATGCCCGCCGCCAGCAGGCGTTGTTCGACCGTGGGGTTGGCGCCCAGGCGCAGTTGGACGTAGCCCAGACTGACCTGAAAACCTCCCGCGCCTCCCTTGACCAGGCCCGCGCGGCCGTCAACCAGGCCAAGGATCAACTCAATTACAGTGAGCTGCGTGCCGACCACGATGCGGTGGTCACCGAATGGAAAGTCGAGGCGGGGCAGGTGGTCACGGTCGGCCAGGAAGTGGTGACCCTGGCGCAGCCGGATATCAAGGAGGCGGTGATCGATCTGCCGGCCGCCCTGGCCAAGGCCTTGCCGTTAGGCGTTACCTTTAACGTAGCCGCGCAATTGGACCCCACTGTGCAAACCCTGGGCACCTTGCGAGAAATCGAACCCCAGGCCGAGAGTGCCACGCGTACCCGGCGTGCGCGCCTGACGCTGGCCGACACCCCGGCGGGGCTGCGCCTGGGCACGGCCATTAGCGTGACCCTGAGCAGCGCCATCGCGGCGCGCACCGAACTGCCCAGCAGCACGGTGCAAGAAGTCGACGGCAAGACCCGGGTCTGGGTGATCGATAGCCAAAACCTAGTGGTCGCACCCCGTGACATCCAAGTGCTCAGCCGTGATGGCGACACCTATTTGGTCAGCGGGGTCAGCGCCGGTGAGCGCGTAGTGCGGGCAGGGGTGAATAGCCTGAAACCGGGGCAGAAGATCAAACTGGACGAGGCGAGTCGTTGATGAAAGGTAGTTTCAACCTGTCCGACTGGGCACTCAAGCACCAATCGTTCGTCTGGTACCTGATGTTTGTCGGCTTGCTGATGGGCGTGTTTTCTTACATGAACCTGGGCCGGGAAGAAGACCCGGCTTTCACCATCAAGACCATGGTCATCCAGACCCGCTGGCCAGGGGCGACCCAACAGGAAACCCTCGACCAGGTCACCGACCGCATCGAAAAGAAGCTTGAAGAGCTAAACGCGCTGTATTACGTGAAAAGCTACACGCGCCCGGGCGAATCGACGGTCATGGTGTTCCTGCGTGATACCACCAGTGCCAAGGCGATTCCACAGCTCTGGTACCAGGTCCGCAAGAAAGTCGAAGACATCGGTGCCGAGTTTCCCCAGGGCGTGCAGGGGCCGTTTTACAACGATGAGTTTGGTGACGTGTACGGCTCTATCTACGCTTTCACCGGTGATGGCCTGAGCATGCGTCAGCTGCGCGACTACGTGGAGCAGGTGCGTGCGCAGATACGTTCGGTGGAGAACCTGGGCAAGGTCCAGTTGATCGGCCAGCAAGACGAAGTCATCTACCTGAACTTTTCCACCCGTAAGCTGGCCGCCTTGGGCCTCGATCAGGCCCAGGTGGTGCAAGCGCTGCAGGCGCAGAACTCGGTCACCCCGGCCGGGGTAATTGAAGCGGGCCCCGAGCGAATTTCGGTGCGCACCTCGGGCCAGTTCGCCTCGGAAAAGGACCTGGCCAACGTTAACCTGCGGCTTAACGATCGCTTTTATCGGTTGGCCGACATTGTCGACATCGAACGCGGCTACACCGACCCGCCCAAGCCGTTGTTCCGCTTCAACGGGCAACCGGCGCTGGGCCTGGCCATCGCCATGAAAGACGGTGGCAATATCCAGGCCTTCGGTAAAGCGCTGCACCAGCAAATGGACGCCTTGACCGCGCAGTTGCCGGTGGGCGTGGGCGTGCATAAGGTGTCCGACCAAGCTGAGGTGGTCGAAAAGGCAGTGGGCGGCTTCACCAGTGCGCTGTTCGAGGCGGTGGTGATCGTCTTGATCGTCAGCTTTATCAGCCTGGGCTTTCGCGCAGGCCTGGTGGTGGCCTGCTCGATCCCGCTGGTGCTGGCGATGGTGTTTGTCTTCATGGAATACAGCGGCATCACCATGCAGCGGATCTCCCTGGGCGCGCTGATCATTGCCCTGGGGTTGCTGGTGGATGACGCGATGATCACTGTCGAGATGATGGTCACCCGGCTGGAGGCCGGCGACTCCAAAGAAGACGCAGCCACGTTCGCCTACACCTCGACCGCCTTTCCGATGCTCACCGGTACCTTGGTCACGGTGGCCGGTTTCGTCCCCATCGGGCTCAACGCCAGTTCGGCCGGTGAGTACACCTTCACCCTGTTTGCCGTGATTGCGGTGGCCATGCTGGTGTCCTGGGTGGTCGCCGTGTTGTTTGCACCTGTGATCGGCGTGCATATCCTCAGTTCCAAAGTGAAGCCCCACTCCGATGAACCGGGCCGCGTCGGCCGGGCCTTCAATGCCGGTTTACTGGCCTGCATGCGGCACCGCTGGCTGACCATCATCGTCACTGTGTTGATATTTGCCTTGGCCCTGTTCTGCATGCGCTTCGTGCAGAACCAGTTCTTCCCGTCGTCAGACCGGCCAGAAATCCTCGTAGACCTGAATCTGCCGCAGAATGCCTCCATCAATGAGACCCGGCGGGTGGTGGATCGCTTTGAAGCCACGCTCAAGGACGACCCCGATATCGCCCGCTGGAGCACTTACATCGGGCAGGGTGCCATTCGTTTCTACCTGCCGTTGGACCAGCAGCTGGAAAACCCTTTTTACGCACAACTGGTGATCGTCAGCAAGAGCCTGGAGCAACGCGCGGCATTGACCGAGCGGCTACGCGAGCGCTTGCGCCAGGACTTCGTGGGCACCGGCAGTTTCGTCCAGGCGCTGGAGATGGGCCCGCCGGTGGGGCGCCCGATCCAGTACCGGGTCAGTGGCAAGGACATCGACCAGGTCCGCAAGCATGCGGTCGAGCTGGCGACGCTGCTGGACGCCAATACCCACGTGGGTGACCTGATCTACGACTGGAACGAACCGGGTAAAGTCTTGCGCGTCGACATCGCTCAGGACCGGGCGCGGCAATTGGGCTTGTCGTCCGAAGACGTCGCGAAGCTGATGAACAGCATCGTCAGCGGCTCGCCCATCACCCAGGTGAACGACCACATTTACTTGGTGAATGTGGTGGGGCGTGCGATCGACAGCGAGCGTGGCTCCCCGGAAACCCTGGAGAACCTGCAGATCGTTACGCCGAGCGGCACCTCGATTCCGCTGCTAGCGTTCGCCACGGTTCGCTATGAGATGGAGCAACCGCTGGTCTGGCGGCGCGATCGCCTGCCGACCATCACCCTCAAGGCGGCGGTGCGCGATGAAGTGCAACCCACCGACTTGGTCAAACAGCTGCAGCCAGAGATCGACAAGTTCGCGGCCGCTCTGCCAGTGGGCTACAGCGTGGCCACGGGCGGTACCGTGGAGGAGAGCGGCAAGGCCCAGGGGCCGATCGCCAGTGTGGTGCCATTGATGCTATTTCTGATGGCCACCTTCTTGATGATCCAGCTGCACAGCGTGCAGAAGTTGTTCCTGGTGGCCAGCGTGGCACCGCTGGGCTTGATCGGTGTGGTGCTGGCGCTGGTGCCCACCGGCACGCCCATGGGGTTTGTGGCGATCCTGGGGATTCTCGCGTTGATCGGGATCATCATCCGTAACTCGGTCATTCTGGTCACCCAGATCGACCTCTATGAACGCGACGGTTACAACGCCTGGGATGCCGTGGTGCAAGCCACCCAGCACCGCCGCCGGCCGATCTTGCTGACCGCCGCAGCGGCCAGCCTGGGCATGATCCCGATCGCTCGGGAAGTGTTCTGGGGGCCGATGGCTTACGCCATGATCGGCGGGATCGTGGTGGCAACCTTGCTGACGCTGCTGTTCTTGCCGGCCCTCTACGTGGCGTGGTACCGCATCAAGGAGCCGAGCAAGACGGCCTGATCATAAGCCTGATGCCGAGGCTTTCATCGTTTACGCCATACACTGGCCAACCACGGCTGCTGCTCCCGCGGCAGCCCGGCTGGGCGATAGTAATGTTCCAGCTCATCGAAGCCGGCGCCCGTGAGTAACCGGCGCCAGTTGTCTAGGTCGTGGTAGGCGCCATAACGCGAGCCGTTCCAGCCCTCATGGTTGTCCCCGCGCGGGTTCGAGCTGAACAGCACGCCGCCCGGTTTCAGCGTGGCGTGTAGTTGGCGCAGCACCCTCGGCACTTCCTGGGTCGGAATGTGGAACAGCACGGCATTGGCGAAAATGCCATCGAAGCGCTGGGAGGGCAGGTCGAGGGCAAGAAAGTCCTGTTGCCACACCTCACAGCCGCTGTCCTGGCGGGCCATGGCGGCGAAGCGCTCACTGCCGTCGAGGCCTACGGCGATGTGCCCGGCCTGGGTGAACGTGCGCAGATCGCGGCCGGGGCCGCAACCGAAGTCGAGAATATGCCAAGGGGCCGGCCCCTGGAGGTGGCGCAGCAAGGCCGCGATGTTCTGGCTGACATCGTGGTCGCGGGTGCCTTCGCGAAAGTCGTCGGCCACTTCGTTGTAGTGGCCGACGGTGACGGTGCTGATCGCCCGCAGGTCCTGGGCTTTGAGGGTCATGGCAGGTTCCAGCCTGAAATCGAGACTGGCCACTATACCTCAGCGTTTATTCAATGCCTTGGCCAGCCGGTCACCGCCGAATTGGATAAACGCCACCAACACCACCAACAGCACGATAACCGTGAGCATCACCTGGCTGTCGAAACGTTGATAGCCATAGCGATAGGCGATGTCACCCAGCCCCCCTGCGCCGATGGCACCGGCCATGGCCGATGAGTTGATCATGGTGACCAGGGTAATGGTAAAGCCGCCGACGATGCCGGGGCGGGCTTCGGGCAATAACACATGCCAGATGATGTGCCAACGGCGGCAACCCATGGCCTGTGCCGCTTCGATCAGGCCATGGTCGACTTCCCGCAGGCTGACCTCGGCAATTCGGGCGAAGAAGGGTGTAGCGGCAATGGTCAGCGGCACCACGGCTGCCCACACACCGTAGGTGGTGCCGACGATCAGCCGAGTGAAGGGGATTAGCGCAACCATCAGAATTAGAAACGGGATAGAGCGGAACAGGTTCACGAAGGCGCCGAGCACCCGGTTCAACAAGGGCGCCTCATAAATGCCGCCTTTGTCGCTGGTCACCAATATCACGGCCAGAGGGATCCCCAGCAGCAAGGCGATCAGGGACGAAACGCCGACCATCACAAAGGTGTCCAGTACGCCCTGCCATAACCGTTCAAGCCACATAACCCAGCACCTCTACCTGTTGTGCCCACTGTGCGGCCCTCGCCAGAAGAACCTCGCGGGGGTGTGGCGATTGCCGCACGGCGACCACCAATTGCCCCAGGGCGTGGCCCTGGATCCGTTCGATGCCCCCTTGCAACAGCTCCACGCGGCCGCCCAGCAGGTTGAATAGCGATGACAAATCCGCTTCATGCCCGGTGGCGCCGGTGACCCGCAAGCGCAGCACCAGGCGCGCCTCGGCGCTGGGGGCGCTAGGCTGTAGGCGAGCGCTGAGGTCGGCGGGCAAGTCATGTTGTAGCGGCGCCAGCAGGGTGCGGCTGACCGCGTGGCGAGGTTCACCGAATACTTGCCAGACGGGCCCCTGTTCCACCACCCGACCCTGTTCCAGCACCACCACCCGGTCGCAGATGTCGCGGATGACTGCCATCTCGTGGGTGATCAGGATCACCGTTAGCCCCAGTTGCCGGTTGATATCGCGCAGCAGCGCCAGGATGGCTTGGGTGGTTTCTGGGTCCAGGGCCGAGGTGGCTTCGTCGCACAGCAGAATATGCGGGTCATGCACCAGCGCTCGGGCAATCCCCACGCGCTGTTTTTGCCCGCCGGACAACTGCGCGGGGTAGGCATGCTGGCGCTCGCTCAGGCCGACCAGTTGCAGCAGCTCACTGACTTTGCGCTGTCGCTGCGCCGGGGCCAAGCCCGCGACTTTCAGCGGCAGTTCGACGTTCTGCCAGACGGTTTTCGCCGACATCAGGTTGAAATGCTGGAAGATCATGCCGATGCGTCGGCGCAGGGCCACCAGGTGGTTTTCATCCAGTTGCGCGATGTCGACCTGGTCGATCAGTACGCTGCCTTCGCTCGGCGCTTCCAGGCGGTTGATGGTGCGGATCAAAGAGGATTTCCCCGCGCCACTGCGGCCAATGATGCCGAAAATCTCCCCGCGTTGGATGTCCAGGTCGATCCCGCTGAGGGCTTCGACCGGGCCTTGTTTGCCGAGGTAGGTTTTGCCCAGGCCGACGAAGCGCACATGGGCATTGGCCAGTGGTGCCTGTAATGGCGTTTGTTCGGCCGCGGGCAAGGGGTGGTCTGTAGCCTGGGCGGGGCGCAAAGCGCTGTGGGCAGTCATCGTTCAGCCCTTCCAGCCGACTTGGTAAAGCTTGCCGTTGACCTTGTCCAGGGCTGCGCGGACTTCAGGCGAGTGCTGGTAGATATCGACGAATTTGGCCAGGCGTGGGTCGTCTTTGTTCTGCGGCTTTATGACGAATTGGATGACGTATTCAGGGTGGTCGAGCCCGTCGAACAGAATGGCCGACTCCGCATCGAAGGTTTTTGCCAGCCTGATATAGGCGGGGTAGCCTTGCACCAGGTCGGCGTCTTCATAGGCGCGCACCAGTTGCACGGCTTCGACTTGCAATATTTTCAGTTTTTTCGGGTTGCTAACGATGTCGTCTTCGGTGGCTTTGTAACCCACGCCGGGTTTGAGCTCGATCAGCCCGGCCTTGGCCAGCAACTGCAAGCCTCGGCCGCTGTTGATCGGGTCGTTGGCGATGGCCACGGTGGCGCCCTCAGGCAAGGCGTCAAAGCTTTTGAATTTTTTCGAGTACAGCCCAACGTTGTTGATGATGCCCGGCGCATAAGGCACTAGGTCGAAGCCCGCGGCGGCGTTGGCGTTTTCCAGAAACGGCCGGTGCTGAAAGTAATTGACGTCGATATCGCCTGCGGCAAGGCTGACGTTAGGCGCGATCCAGTCGGTGAACTCCACCAGTTCTACCTTCAAGCCTGCTTTGGCGGCTTGTTCTACGGCGGCTTCGAGCGGGATGGCGAAGGCGGCGGTGGTGCCGACTTTTAGTGGCGCGTCGCTGGCCAGGGCGCTGGTGCCCCATAGGCTGGCGGTGATCAGCGAGGCCTGCAGGAGGCGAATCAAGGGGGTGTTGGGCATGGTGAGGGTCCGGTGGTTTTCTCGGGAAGAGCTAGCCTGTCCGGTGGTCCGGTTCATATACCCTAAATGTTGGTTATAAAAAAAAGAACTAACATTTAAGAATATGCATAGAAGCACTTAGGCCCGCACGTCGATGCACCGCCCGTGGGCCCAACCCGAGTGATTACCGGCGCGATCTATGATGCAGTAGCTGACCTCGGTATAGGCGTGGGGGCCAGCTTCGTGGATCAGGCTGGCCGGAATCACCCCCCGTAGGGCATGGCCTACCTGTTGAGCGGTGACGGCGGGCAGGTCCAAGCGGCGGTCGCCCCAGCGCAGGGTCGGTGTGTCGTCGGTGGCCATGTGGCGCCAAGGCGCGAGGCAGAAGGCCAGGCCTGCGTCCAGCGCGTGGAGATACACGGGCTGGGTCATTAACCTGGCGGCCAGGCCCAGTGGCGCCAGCGCCGGATTGATGTCTTCACCGAGCTGCCCGCCCCCGGGACACTTGAGTTTTACCCATAAGCGCAAACTGGGGGACCACCTAGGGCGATGTCCTACTTTCAGCACCTGATAGCGCACGTGGGCAACGCCATTGCCGATCAACCAGGGCGGGACGCTGAACGCTTCATAACAGGCCAAGGCCGCCGGCCTTACGTCGACAAAAGTACCGTTCCAGAACACAGCGATCTGGTCGTGCTCATGGCGTTGCGGCCAGGGTTCGATGTGCACCTGCAGATCCTGCGCGGCATGGGCTCCAATAAAGCCATTGCGGGCCTGGGGGACGTGGGCTGGCGGTAGCTTGATGGTTGAGATAAACGGCGGCATGGGGCCTCCTGGTAAGGGCTGCAAAGAGCCGGACACCGGCCTGTCTCGCAGGGGCGAGCAAGGGTGTCGCGGATCTTAGGCCCAGAAGGGGGCGCGCTTGGATGGGGAAATTGCCCCGGTAGCCGGGGCGGGAGGGTCAGGGGGCGAGGAATTTGCGCAGAAATTGCCGGGTGCGTTCTTCCTTGGGGTTAGCGAACAGTGCCTTGGCTTCGCCTTGTTCGACGATGACGCCTTTGTCGAAAAAAATCACCCGGTTAGCCACGTCGCGGGCGAACTGCATTTCGTGGGTGACGATCACCATAGTGCGACGTTCCTGGGCCAGCCCGCGAATGGTCTCGAGGACCTCGCCGACCAGCTCAGGGTCCAGCGCGGAGGTCGGCTCATCGAACAGAATGACCTGTGGCTCCATGGCCAGTGCCCGGGCGATGGCCACGCGCTGCTGTTGCCCCCCGGACAATCGGCGCGGGTAGGCATCTTCCTTGCCGGCCAGGCCGACCTTGGCCAACAATTGGCGGCCAAGGGCAACGGCCTGTTCCAGGGGCATCTTCTTGACCACCCGCGGCCCTTCGATCACGTTTTCCAATGCGGTGCGATGGGGGAACAGGTTAAAGCTTTGGAATACGAAACCCACTTGCTGGCGCAGGCGCCGGATTTGCGCCTGTTGCCGGGCCAGCGGCTGGTTGGCGTCGATATCCACATCACCCACTCGCAAACGGCCGCTGGAGGGCGTTTCCAGCAGGTTGAGGCAACGCAGGAAGGTGGTCTTGCCCGAGCCGCTGGGGCCAATGATCGCCACCACTTCCCCGGCGTCGATGGTCAGGTCGATGCCGTTGAGTACGGTGGTGTCGTTAAAGCGTTTGCTCAGTTGTTCCACGACAATCATGGTTCAGGACTCCTGGTCGTGGCGGTTAAAGTGCCGTTCCAGGCGCTCCAGGGCGAAGGCCAGCAGGCTGGCCAGCACCCAATAGACCAATGCAACCGCCAGGTACATGGAGAAGATCTCCAGCGTGCGGGAGGTAATGAGCTGCGCTTGGCGGAACAGTTCCGGCACTTGGATGGTCGCGGCCAGGGCCGTGTCCTTGACCAGCGAAATAAAGCTGTTCCCCAGCGGCGGTAGCGCGGTGCGTGCGGCTTGCGGGAGGATAGTGCGGTACAGCGTCTGCGTGCGGCTCATGCCGATGCTGGCGGCCGCCTCCCATTGGCCTCGGTCGACCGCGCTGATGGAAGCACGCAGGATCTCACAGGCATAAGCCGCCATGTTCAGCGAGAAGCCGATCAAGGCTGCGGGTATCGGGTCCAGCTCCAGGCCTAATTGCGGCAGGCCGTAGTAGATCATGAACAGCTGCACCAGCAGCGGCGTGCCGCGAAAGAACGACACGTACACCCGGGCTGCCCAGCGTGCCGGGGTGAATCGCGACAGCCGCATCAGGGCCAGGCCGAAGCCCAGCAGCAGGCCGAAAAACATACCGCCCAGGCTGAGGCCGACCGTGTAGTACGCACCTTTTAGCAGATAAGGCAGTGACTCCTGGACGACCTGCAGGCTGGTTTCGATCATTTCGTTACGTCAGCCTTGAACCACTTTTTCGACAGCGCGGCCAGGGTGCCGTCCGCACGCAGTTGGTCGATGGCCTTGTCGATGGCGGCTAGCAATTCGGGCTCGCCTTTGCGCAAGGCGACACCGGATTCCTGACGAGAGAACGGCTCGCCTGCTACCGCCAGGGTGTTGTTGGTCTTCTCGACCATGTCGAAGGCTGCCAGGCGGTCGACCAGAATCGCGTCGATGCGGCCGATGCGCAGGTCTTGCAGTTTGGTGGGGTCATCATCGTAGGTACGCACGATGGCTTGCGGGACGTTTTCTTTAAGCCACTGCTCGTAGTTGGTGCCCAAACCAACCCCAACCTTCTTGCCTGCCAGATCGGCCGGGGCTTTGATCTGCTCGGCGGTTTTCTTCTGGGTCAGGGCCTGGATGCCGGAGACGGTGTAGGGCTGGGAGAAATCGTACTTCTTTTTACGCTCGTCCGAGATGGTGACCTGGTTAATCACCACGTCCAGGCGCTTGGACTCTAGAGAAGCGAGCATGCCGTCCCATTTGGTCGGCTGCAGCTTGGCCGTTACGCCCAGGGCTTTGGCCAACGCTTGGGCGAAGTCGACTTCGAAGCCCGCCAGCTTGCCGTCGTTATCCTGGAAACTGAACGGTGGGTAGGTGCCTTCGACGCCGACCCGCAGGCTGCCACTGTCTTTAATCTTCTGCAGTTGCTCGCCGGCCATGGCCGGGCCAGAGAGCAGGGCACCCAATGCCAGGCTCAGGCTGCCAACGAGAAAGGTTCGACGCAATACGCGAGAAATCATGGGAAGCCTCAAGTTAGGAACAGTGCGGGCGATTGCGCCGCGGCGTGACTATAGGGGGTGCATTGCAGCGTTTTAAAATAACAAAAAGTGAGCGGCTTATAGCGCTGCTTCCGGGCCTTTGTCCAGCGCGGCGTAGGCGAATAAGGCGGGTGCGCCCCCGGTGTGCAAAAACACCAGTGGCCCCTCGGCAAAAAGCCCCTTGCCAATACCGTCGAGCAAGCCCGCCATGGCCTTGCCGGTGTAGACCGGGTCGAGCAGCAGCCCTTCCTGGCTCGCCAGCAGGCGAATGGCAGCCAGGGTGCCGGCATTGGGCTCGCCGTAGCGGGGGGCGAAATAGTCATCCCAGAGGGTGATTTCGACGCTGGCAGGCACCTCGGCTTCTAGCGCTTGCGCGGTGCGCTGCACCAGGGCCTGGACTTTGGGGCGTTGAGCTTCGGCGCTGCGCGAAACGGTAATACCGACCACGGGCGTGCCCGGCAGGCATTCGCTGAGGCCCAGCAGCAAGCCTGCGTGGGTGCCGGCGCTGCCCGAAGCCAGCACCACGGTGGCCCCTTGTAGGCCCGCTGCGGTCATCTGCTCGGCCAGCTCCAGCCCGGCCCGCACGTAACCGAGGGCGCCCAATGCATTGGAACCGCCCACCGGCACGCTATAGGGGACCTTGCCATCCGCCCGGACGCGCTCGGCGAGGGCGGCCAGTTGGTCATCCACCTGGTCCAGGCTCTCGACCAGCTCGACTTTGGCGTCGAATAGATCCAGCAGCAGGCGGTTACCGTTATTCAGGTAGTTGCCGTCCTCGCTGCCAATCGGGTTTTCCAGCAGCGCGATACAGCCCAGCCCCAGGCGTGCGGCGATGGCGGCGGTCTGGCGGACATGGTTGGACTGGATCGCGCCCGCGGTAATCAGCGTATCGGCGCCCTGGGCCAAGGCGTCGGCGGCCAGGTATTCGAGTTTGCGCAGTTTGTTGCCGCCCATGGCCAGTGGGGTGGTGTCGTCTCGCTTGACGTAGATGTCGCGTCCGGCCCACGCTGACAGGCGCTCGAGCTTTTCCAGCGCAGTGGGGGCGGCCAGCAGGTTCAATCGGTCGAAACGGGCGAGACGTTGGCTGATCATGGGGTGTCCAGTGCTGATGTGGGCGTCGATGTTCCGACATTCCCAGCGGTAGGCCGGTTCCTGTGTTTGTGCAAGGAACGCTTATGCGTGCTTATGTTCTCATAGGTGATCGCCGCATCCGCCTTGCCCACGTGCCGGTTTTTTGCCCGTGCCACCTGCGCCGTGCGGCGCATTCATGAATAGCAGGAGTGACCCTTCGTGAACAATCCTTCCCAGCTCCGCCCTGGCCATTGGCAACTGCAGTCCGTCGTGGGTCAACTGCGTGAAGCGCGGGACGAGTGGCGCCAGCACAACGGCCGCAGTTGCGGGCACATGGGCGGGCGGGAACTGCCATCCCGCGAAGCCATGGCAACGCTGCTCGAGCAGTTGTGCGGGGCGCTGTTCCCTATGCGCCTTGGCCCGGTGGACTTGCGCGAAGAGACCGAAGACTTCTACGTGGGCCACACCCTGGACGCCGCCCTCAACGCCTTGCTCGCGCAGATCCGCCTGGAGCTGCGCTACGTAGCGCGCAAAGCCGATTGCGACTTGCAGGAAATAGAAGACAGCGCACAACGCCTGACCCAGGCCTTCGCAGCTGCCCTGCCCAATTTGCGCCGGCTGCTGGATACCGATGTGCTGGCCGCCTACCACGGCGACCCCGCCGCGCGCAGCGTCGACGAAGTATTGTTGTGCTACCCCGGCGTGCTGGCAGTTATCTACCACCGCCTGGCGCATCACCTCTATCGTGCCGGCTTGCCCTTGCTGGCGCGCATTGGTGCAGAAATCGCCCACTCGGCCACCGGAATCGACATCCACCCCGGCGCCCAGATCGGCAAAAGCTTTTTTATCGACCACGGTACGGGGGTGGTGATCGGCGAAACGGCGATCATCGGCGAGCGGGTACGCATCTACCAACAAGTGACCCTGGGCGCCAAACGCTTCCCGGCGGACGAAAGTGGTCAACTGCAAAAAGGCCATCCGCGCCACCCCATCGTTGAAGACGATGTGGTGATTTATGCCGGTGCGACCATCCTCGGGCGCATCACCATCGGCAAGGGCTCGACCATCGGCGGTAATGTCTGGTTGACCCGCAGCGTAGCGCCTGGCAGCAACCTGACTCAGGCCAATTTGTTGCACGACGATGGCGCACAAAAGTAAGCGCGGCGGTGCTTCAAATGCCGCGCAAGGCCGCCCCCAATTAGCCAGGTAAGGCTATCCATGTTTTAATTGAACGCTCGTTCAACTAAAAAGAAGGTTCGCGTTTCGCGTTCAACAGGAGGTATTCCCTTGCTGAAAACGCTTTGTTCAGCTGCATCCCAACCCTATGAGGTCCATCCGTTATGAGTACCTCGTCTGCGCCAAGCGGCAACGTGCGCATGAACGCGCCGGTGTTTTATTTCGCCGCTAGTTTCATCTTGATATTTGGCCTGGTAGTGATCGCTTTCCCCGTGCAATCGGGCGAATGGCTATTGGCCGCACAAACCTGGGCCGCTAACACCGTCGGCTGGTATTACATGCTGGCGATGACTTTGTATCTGGTCTTCGTGGTGACCACCGCCTTGTCCGGCTACGGCAAGATCAAGCTCGGTGCTGACCACGACGAGCCCGAGTTCAGCTATTTGTCATGGGCCGGCATGTTGTTCGCGGCCGGTATCAGCATCACGTTGTTCTTCTTCTGCGTGTCCGAACCGCTGACCCACACCCTGCAACCGCCCCAAGGCGAAGCAGGTGGCCAGGAAGCCGCACGCCAGGCCATGCAACTGCTGTTTTTGCATTGGGGCCTGCACGGCTGGGGGGTGTTCGCTTTTGTCGGTATGGCATTGGCTTACTTCGCCTACCGGCATAACCTGCCGCTGGCTTTGCGCTCGGCGCTGTACCCGCTGATTGGTAAGCGTATCAACGGCCCTATCGGCTATGCGGTGGACGGGTTCGGCATTATCGCAACCATTTTCGGCCTGGGCGCTGACATGGGCTTTGGCGTATTGCACCTCAATTCCGGGTTGGACTACCTGTTCGGCATCGCCCACACCCAGTGGATACAGGTGGCGCTGATCGTATTGATGATGGGCGCGGCAATCGCGGTAGCGGTTTCCGGCGTCGACAAAGGCGTGCGCCTGATGTCGGATATCAACATGCTGCTGGCCTGCGCGTTACTGCTGTTCGTGCTGTTCGCCGGCCCCACCCAGTACCTGTTGACCACGCTGATCCAGAACGTTGGCGACTACCTGGGCGCCCTGCCGAGCAAGAGCTTCGATGTGTACGCCTATAACGAACCCAGCGATTGGCTGGGTAACTGGACGGTGTTCTATTGGGCCTGGTGGATCGCGTGGTCGCCCTTCGTTGGCCTGTTTATCGCGCGGATCTCCCGCGGCCGCACCATCCGTGAGTTTGTCTTTGGCGTCCTGCTGATTCCCCTGGGCTTCACCCTGGCGTGGATGTCTATTTTCGGCAACAGTGCGATCAACCAAGTACTGAACCATGGCATGGCGGCGTTGGGGCAATCGGCGATCGACGACCCGTCGATGACGCTCTACCTGCTGCTGGAAACCTACCCGTGGGCCAAAACGGTGATTGCCGTGACGGTGTTTATCAGCTTCGTGTTTTTCGTGACCTCGGCTGACTCCGGCACCGTGGTGCTGTCGACCTTGTCGTCCCGTGGCGGCAACCCGGACGAAGACGGGCCGAAATGGCTGCGGGTGTTCTGGGGCGCGATGACCGCGCTGGTGACCAGCGGGCTGTTGTTCGCCGGGAGCATCGACTCGCTGAAGTCCGCCGTGGTGCTCACTTCATTACCGTTTTCATTGATTTTGCTGGCCATGATGTGGGGGTTGCACAAGGCGTTCTACACCGAGTCGCAGCGCAAGATTGCTCAGCTCTACTCGCTGGCGCCGGTATCGGCCTCGCGCACAGGGCGTGGCGGCTGGCGGCAGCGCCTGACCCAGGCGGTCAGCTTCCCGTCCCGAGATGAGGTCTACCGCTTCCTCGATACCCTGGTGCGCCCAGCGATTGCCGAAGTGACCGCTGTATTTGCCGAGAAGGGCTTGAGTGCGGTCACCCAGGAAGACCTGAGCCATGATCATGTCTCCCTGGAAATCGGCCACGGCGAAGAGCGGCCGTTTATCTACCAGGTGCAGATGCGCGGCTACTTTACGCCGTCGTTCGCGCGTGGCGGCATGGGCAATCAAGAGCTGAAGAACCGTCGCTACTACCGCGCCGAGGTGCATTTGAGCGAAGGCAGCCAGGACTACGACTTGGTCGGTTATAGCAAGGAGCAGATCATCAACGACATTCTTGATCAGTACGAGCGGCACATGCAGTTCCTGCACCTGGTGCGTTAAATCGTCACGCCGGGCTCGCGTAACGCACGCGAGCCCGGTTTTTTTTGCCTTCGGGCGCACGTTTTTCCTCCCTTCACGCCCCGCCAGCCCCCGGTTCAGAGCCTTCGAATCACAATATTTGCGATTTGTAGGCAACCGTCTTCTATTTGAAATATCTGGTAGCTACTCTCCTGCGGAACCGAGCGATGGCAGCACGCCACTCTTCTCCAAGCCCTGTGCTTGAACGATCAGAATTTTGCTTCGGTGGACCCATTTAGTTATCAACCGACACGCCGATAAACAAATGCAGCGTAAATGTTTGGGATCTGTGTGGTTTTATTCCATAACGATCTTAAAAGATTTGAAACAATTCTTTTTTGATTTGTGAAAAGTTCGTTAACCTGCACCCCGCCAATCGGCCTTTCTAGCAACGTCTAGTCTGGCCTTTGTAGAAGCTGACCATGCAGTCAAGCTTCGGCACCAATCGCCCGAGACGAGGCGACAGCGGTTCGGACAAAACGCGAAACAAGAATTAGAAACCCATAGGAGCACAACATGAACAAGTCCACCCTGGCCCTCGCGGTTGCTGCGAGTGTCCTGGCTCAGCAAGCTGTTGCGGCTGGTTTTATCGATGACAGCAAGGCATCGATCAGCTCGCGTACCTTATATTTCAAGAACGATAACCGTGATGGCGCCAACGACGCCCACGAGACCGCTCAGGGGTTCAAGTTTGACTACATCTCGGGTTTTACCGAGGGTACTGTAGGGTTTGGGGTGGATTTGCAAGCGCTGGTGGGTATCCACCTTGATGGCGGTCGGGGCCGCCCTGCAGGTATTTCGCCTAACGACACTGACGGCTCGGCCGTGGAGAACTGGAGCCGTTTCAACGGTAACGCCAAGGCTCGCTTCTCCAAGACTGAAGCCCACGTAGGCGGTGCGCTGGCGCCTAACCTGCCGATTCTGGTGTCCAACGACGGTCGTGTGTTGCCGCAGACTTTCCAGGGCGCCACTATCGCCTCGAAAGAGATCGATAACGTCACTATCAACGCCGGTCAGCTCGAGCGCGCCACCGGTCGTGCTTCGAGTAACGCTTCCGGGCTTTCGGTCAACGGCGCGAGTCAAGAAAGCAACAAGTTCCGCTACGCCGGTGCTGATTGGAAGGTCACCAAAGACCTGACCCTGCAGTACTACCACTCCCAGCTGGAAAACTTCTACAAGCAGAACTTCCTGGGCCTGTTGCACGTTTACCCGATCAGCGACAACCAGTCGTTCAAGACTGACCTGCGTTATTTCCGCAGCACGTCCGATGGCAAGAATGGCGATACTGGTTACGCCTTCAACAACAACACGTCTGCCGCGACTGACGGTCAAGTTGACGAAGCGGGCAAGGTCGACAACAACACCTGGAGTGCGGCGTTCACCTACTCCTTGGGTGGCAGCTCGTTCATGCTGGGTCGCCAGCAGGTCTCCAACAGCGGCGGCATGGTGTTCCTGAACCAGGGCAGCGTAGTCAATGGTCGTAACCGTGCCGAAGGCGAAGGTGGCGCCAGCGTTTACTTGCTGACCGACGTGATGGTCAACTCGTTCGTACGTGCCGGTGAGAACACCACTTTCGGTCAGTACTCCTACGACTTCACCAAAGTCGGCGTGCCAGGCCTGAAAGCCTCGCTGATGTACCTCTATGGTGAAGACATCCGTTCGGCCAGCGGCCGCGAATACTCCGAGTGGGAGCGTGACGTTCGCCTGGACTACGTAGTACAGAGCGGTTTGCTCAAGGGCTTCGGCACTTCGTTGCGTCAGGGCACCTACCGCAGCCAACTGCCGAACGTGCAGTCCATCGACCAGACTCGTCTGATCTTCAGCTACACCTACGCGTTCTTTTGATCGCGGTGAGTGTGTAAAGGAGCCCCGCCGTGTGCGGGGTTTCTTTTGAGTAAAATTACTTATTCTTTAATGGTCTAAATAAAGCGCTATCAATTCTTTTTAATTCGTATTGCGTCGATGCACATTAGGCTCCATCACAACCCAGGAGCCACCCCATGAGCCTTAAACTCGGCGACATCGCCCCCGATTTCGAACAGGATTCCAGTGCTGGCCGTATCCGCTTTCACGAATGGCTAGGCAGCTCCTGGGGCGTGTTGTTCTCCCACCCGGCGGATTTCACCCCAGTGTGCACCACCGAGCTGGGTTTTACCGCCAAGCTCAAAGACGAGTTCGCCCAGCGCAATGTAAAAGCCATTGCCCTCTCGGTCGACCCGGTGGACTCCCATCAGCGCTGGATCGCTGACATCAACGAAACCCAGGGCACCCAGGTCAATTTCCCGATCCTGGCGGATGCCGACCGCAAGGTGTCAGACCTCTACGACCTGATCCACCCCAACGCCAGCGACACCCTGACCGTACGTTCGCTATTTGTGATCGACCCGAACAAAAAGGTCCGGTTGACCATCACTTACCCCGCCAGCACCGGGCGCAATTTCCATGAAATTTTGCGCGTTATCGACTCCCTGCAATTGACCGATAGCCATAAAGTCGCAACCCCGGCCAACTGGCAGGACGGCGATGAGGTGGTGATCGTGCCCTCGCTCAAGGACGAAGATGAAATCCGTGAGCGGTTTCCCAAAGGCTATCGCGCGGTCAAACCCTATTTGCGCCTGACACCGCAGCCCAATAAATAACCGGGGGTTGGGACCTTTTAAGCATTATAGTTATAACCAAATAAAAAAATATGATTTATGGATATATAAAACCACTGGTAAGGTCAGCTGACTCCGACGCGGTGTGACCACCGCGAGGGCCCAGATTGTGACTCGAGGAAGCTGCTCATGCTGGTTGTATCTCTTGGCGGTAGCCCCAGCCTGCGCTCGCGCTCTGGTGTGCTGTTGGACCGCAGCAAACACTGGCTACAGGGCCAGGGTGTGGAAGTCGTGACCTTCAATGTGCGCGACTTTCCCGCTGAAGACCTGCTACACGCGCGTTTCGACAGCCCACAGGTCATCGACCTGATCCAGTTCGTCGAAAAAGCCGACGGCTTGATCGTATCGACGCCGGTCTACAAAGCCTCTTTTTCCGGCGCGTTGAAAACCCTGCTCGACCTGTTGCCCGAACGCGCCCTGGCCAACAAGGTGGTATTGCCCGTCGCAACCGGCGGCAGCATCGCCCACATGCTGGCCGTGGATTACGCCCTCAAACCGGTATTGGCGGCGCTCAAGGCGCAGGAAATGCTCCAGGGCATTTTTGCCGACGATAGCCAGATCGCCTATGGCGAAGGTGGCGCGCCGGCGCAACTGGTGCCGGCGTTGGAAGATCGGCTGCTCGGGGCGCTGGCCGAATTTCACAGCGCCATGACCCGGCGCCCGCAACCGGTCGACCCGCGCTTATTGAATGAAAGCCTTTTGAGTGCTCGTTGGGGTATCTAACCCCACCTCTTACCTAGATTTACTGGCCTTACTCGCCCGCCAACGGGCAAGCAGGTGCAGCCAAACCCTCATTCGTACAGGAGAGCGCTATGCGCACTGTCTTCTGGCGTCGCGGTCTGGTCGCGCTGTTTGCTGCGGCTGTGTCCTTCGGCGTCTTCACCCAGGCCCAGGCTGAAACCCTGCGCATTGGTTATCAGAAATACGGCACCCTGGTGCTGCTCAAAGCCAAGGGCACCTTGGAAAAGCGCCTGGCTGCCGAGGGTGTTCAGGTGCAATGGACCGAGTTTCCCGGAGGCCCGCAGTTGCTTGAAGGCCTTAACGTGGGCTCCATCGATTTTGGCGTGACGGGCGAAACTCCGCCGGTATTCGCCCAGGCGGCGGGTGCCGACCTGGTCTACGTGGCTTACGAACCGCCGGCCCCCCACAGTGAAGCGATCCTGGTGCCCAAGGATTCGCCAATCCAGTCGGTGCAGCAGCTCAAGGGCAAGAAGGTCGTGCTCAACAAGGGCTCGAACGTGCATTACCTGCTGGTGCGGGCCTTGGAAGACGCCGGGCTGAAATACACTGATATTCAAACCGTGTTCCTGCCCCCGGCCGACGCGCGTGCGGCGTTCGAGCGCGGCAGCGTCGATGCGTGGGTTATCTGGGACCCCTACCAGGCGGCGGCCGAAAAACAGCTGCAGGCGCGCACTCTGCGTGACGGCGAAGGCATTGTGCAAAACCTGCAGTTCTACCTGGCGACCCGCCCCTATGCCGAAAAAAATCCGCAAATCGTAAAGGCACTGATCGAAGAAGTGCGTGCGGTGGGGGAGTGGTCCAAAGCCAACCCGCAAGAAGTGACGAATCAAGTGGCACCGCTGCTGGGTCTGCCGGCCGACATCACGCTGACTTCCGTTAAACGCCAGGGCTACGGCGCCACATTTATTACCCCCGAGGTGGTGCAGGCCCAGCAGAAAATCGCTGACAGTTTTTACCAGCTCAAGCTGATCCCCAAGCCGCTCAGCGTTAAAGACGTCATCTGGACCCCCACCGCCCCGTAATTTGCAGGAGACAACTCCATGAGCCTCAATATTTTCTGGTTTTTGCCCACCCACGGCGACGGTCATTACCTGGGCACTTCCCAGGGCGCCCGCGCCGTCGATCACGGTTACTTGCAACAGATCGCCCAGGCCGCTGACCGCTTGGGCTACGGCGGTGTATTGATTCCCACCGGGCGCTCCTGCGAGGACTCCTGGCTGGTGGCCGCTTCGCTGATCCCCGTGACTCAGCGCCTGAAGTTTCTGGTCGCCCTGCGCCCTGGGATCATTTCGCCGACCGTGGCTGCCCGGCAGGCCGCGACCCTGGATCGTCTATCCAATGGCCGCGCGCTGTTCAACCTGGTGACAGGGGGTGACCCTGACGAACTGTCTGGCGACGGCCTGTTCCTCAGCCACGAAGAACGCTACGAAGCATCGGTGGAGTTCACCCGGATCTGGCGCCGGGTCTTGGAAGGCGAAACGGTCGACTACGACGGCAAGCACATCACGGTCAAAGGCGCCAAGCTGCTCTACCCACCCGTTCAACAGCCACGTCCACCGCTGTACTTCGGCGGCTCATCGGATGCCGCCCAAGACCTGGCGGCCGAGCAAGTGGAGTTGTACCTCACCTGGGGCGAGCCACCTGCCGCCGTTGCGCAAAAAATTGCCGAAGTTCGCGAAAAAGCAGCGAAGTTGGGGCGTACTGTACGCTTTGGCATTCGTTTGCATGTCATTGTGCGGGAAACCAATGCCGAAGCCTGGCAGGCCGCCGAGAAACTTATTGCCCATGTGGATGAAGACACCATCGCCCGCGCCCAGGCATCGCTGGCGCGGTTTGACTCGGTGGGCCAGCAGCGCATGGCGGCGTTGCACGGCGGTAAGAAAGACCAGTTGGAAGTCAGCCCCAACCTGTGGGCGGGCGTAGGCCTGGTACGGGGCGGGGCGGGTACGGCGCTGGTGGGCGATGGGCCTACCGTGGCGGAGCGGGTCAAGGAATACGCCGAGCTGGGCATCGACACTTTTATTTTCTCGGGTTACCCACACCTGGAAGAGTCGTATCGGGTCGCGGAGCTGTTGTTCCCGCACTTGGACGTCGCGCGCCCTGAAGCGCCCACTGGCGCAAACTACGTGAGCCCATTTGGAGAAATGGTAGCTAATGACATTCTGCCCAAAGCCGCGCAGAGCTAAGGAAAGTCCATGAGCCGTTCAACTAATGTTATCCACAGGCTGGCGCCCTGGGCGCTGCCCGTGCTGCTGTTAGCGGCCTGGCAACTGGCCGTCAGCACGGGTTGGTTATCCACCAGGATCCTGCCCGCGCCCAGCGCCGTGATCGAAGCCGGGGTTGGCCTGTTCCGCAGTGGCGAAATCTGGACTCACCTGGCGATCAGTGGCTGGCGTGCCGGTATCGGCTTTGCCATCGGCGGCGGGATCGGCCTGGCGTTAGGCTTTATCACCGGTCTGTCGAAATGGGGCGAGCGCTTGCTCGACAGCTCTGTGCAAATGATCCGTAACGTCCCCCACCTGGCGTTGATACCGCTGGTGATCCTCTGGTTTGGGATCGACGAGTCAGCGAAAATTTTTCTCGTGGCACTGGGCACGTTGTTCCCCATTTACCTGAACACTTACCACGGTATCCGCAACGTCGACCCCGCTTTGGTGGAAATGGCCCGCAGCTATGGGCTGTCTGGGGTTCGGCTGTTCTGGCAGGTGATTCTGCCAGGCGCGTTGCCATCCATTCTCGTCGGCGTGCGCTTTGCCCTGGGGTTCATGTGGCTGACGTTGATCGTCGCCGAAACCATTTCTGCCAGTTCCGGCATTGGTTATCTGGCCATGAACGCCCGTGAGTTTTTGCAAACCGACGTGGTGGTCCTGGCTATCGTGCTTTACGCCATTCTCGGCAAATTAGCCGACCTGGCGGCGCGCGGGCTGGAGCGGGTCTGGCTACGCTGGCACCCGGCTTACCAAGTGACCAAGGGAGGTGCGGCATGACCGTTCTCAACGAGCAACCACCGCACCTATTGCGTGGCTTGCCGCTGGCAGTAAAGCAGCTGCGCAAGGTGTTCAGCACCCGCGAGGTGCTCAAAGGTATTGACCTGCATATCCCGGCTGGGCAGTTTGTGGCGATCGTCGGGCGCAGTGGCTGCGGTAAAAGCACGCTATTGCGCCTGCTGGCCGGCCTCGATGCGCCCACTGACGGCCAGTTGCAGGGTGGCACTGGTGAGCTGGCTGACGCCAAAGGCGATACCCGGTTGATGTTCCAGGAAGCGCGGCTATTGCCGTGGAAAAAAGTCATCGACAACGTCGGCCTTGGCCTGACGGGCGACTGGCGACCCAAGGCGTTGCAGGCTTTAGAAGCCGTTGGTTTGGCTGAGCGCGCCAATGAGTGGCCGGCCGGGCTTTCCGGTGGGCAGAAGCAGCGAGTGGCATTGGCCCGTGCCTTGATTCACAAGCCCCGGCTGCTGCTGTTGGACGAGCCCTTGGGCGCACTGGATGCGCTGACGCGTATCGAAATGCAGCAATTGATCGAACGGCTTTGGCAAGAGCACGGGTTCACTGTGTTGTTGGTCACCCACGATGTGGCCGAGGCCGTCGCGGTGGCCGACCGGGTGATCCTGATCGAAGAGGGGCAAATTGGCCTCGACTTATTGGTTGATTTGCCGCGGCCACGGGCGCGGGGCTCCTACCGTTTGGCCGAGCTGGAAACCCAGGTGCTCGACCGCGTGCTGTCTAACCCGGCCAACCCGGCCCAGGCCGAGGCGGTCTCGCCGTTGCCAACGCAACTGCGCTGGGCCCTGTAGGGCCGTGACCGACGTCTGAACATCGCCCGAGGTGGCGATTGTCAGGCGTTAAATTCAATTCGTGTGCTCACCCGCCCTAGTGGCGGGTTTTTTTTGGTGCAATACCCGGCGCCTGGCTGACATAAATTATCACATGTGAGTCTATTGCAGGTTTCGCTATTAGGCGTATGGTTCATCACATGTGAGCAAGTGTGCGAAGGAGACTGCTTCAATGTCAGACGCGTCCGGCAGAAATGTCAAGCCTGCCAAGGCAAGATCAGGCACGGTAAAAATTGCCGCTGAGAAAAAGTCTTCCAGTTTTTACATGAAGAAAATGCGCGCGGGCCTGGCCAGTGCGGGGTATGTGAAACATGACGCCTGGGTGCTGCCGGAAAACCGCGCGCTGCTCAAGCATGTCGAGAAACAGCTACGCCAGCCTTTGATGGCTGGCTCATTCCAGTTGGAGGAACACATGACCACCGCCGAAAAATGGACCATCGAACGGCTGCACGGCGCGTTTCAGGCGCTTGATGCCGTCGCGTCCAATGAGATCACCCTGAGCCTGCTCCAGGGCGCCGAACCCAGCATCAAGCTGAGCATGAATGACTACGGCGGGCTGCCGGTCTTCATCGCGGTGGTCGGCGAGCAAATCATTGTCGACACCGTGCTGGTGGACCTTGAGTCCATCAAAGATGTGCCTCGCTTCAACGACGCCGTACTGCGTAGCCGCGAGCTGTTTCCGTTGTCGTCCATTGGTATCGAACTCATGCCCAACGGGCAGACCGTCTACAACATGTTCGGGGCCTTGAGCGCCGACTCCAGCTTCACCAACGTCGTGACCGAAGTCGCCGCACTGGCGGACAACGCCCAGCGCGCGAGCGAAGCTTTCGAGCATTTTTTCCGTTAATTCCCGCCGATCGCCGGCACAGGAGCATCAACATGCAATCGCAATCCATCTGGAGCAAGTTGTTCACGGCCCTGCGTGGCGGTGCCAGCGAAGTGGGCGAGTCCATCGTCGACCAGCAGGCCCTGCGCATTCTCGACCAGGAAATCCGCGACGCTGACACCGCCCTGGCCAACGCCAAGCGCGAGCTGGTCAGCATCATGGCCAAGCACAAGCTGGCCAACGACCGCGTGGCGCAGTACGACACCCGCATCGCCGACCTCGAAGCCAAGGCCGTCGCGGCCATGAAGGCCGAGCGCAATGACCTCGCCCTGGAAGTGGCCGAGGCCATCTCCACCCAGGTCAATGAGCGTGACGCTGAAAGCAAGCAGGCCATTGAGTTTGGTGGCTATGTCGAAAAGATGCGCAAAGACATCACCAAGGCCGAAGCCCGCATCAAGAGCCTGCGCCAGCAGGTAGACGTCGCCAAGGCTCGCGAAAGCGTGCAGAAGGCCCAGGTCAGCGCCTCCATCGCCAGCGGCGGTGCCAATGGCAAGCTGGAGACAGCGGTCGGTACCTTGAATCGTCTGCAGGCCAAGCAGGAGCAACGCGCAGCCGAGCTGGAGGCTCAAGACCAACTGGCCGAGGCCTCAACGGGCAACGACCTCGAGCGCAAGCTGCAAGAGGCCGGTATCGTGCCGAACGAAGGCAGTGCGAACGCTATCCTCGAGCGCTTGCGCAAGAACGCGGCGCAGTAACCGGGGGCAGGTCTTGGTCCGTTCCCGGCATGTCACCGTTGTCGCCTGGCTCGCTGCTTTTATGTGCGCGGTCCAGGTGGTCAACACCTTGACGGGCTACAGCCTAGGCGTGTTTGGGTTATTACCGCGCACGATCGTGGGCTTGCCCGGCATCGTGACGTCACCGTTTCTACATGGCTCTTGGTTGCACCTGATCGGCAACCTGTTGCCGTTCGGGGTGCTTAGCCTGATGGTGTGCAGCGATGGCCTGCGCCGCTACGTGGCGGTGAGTGCTACGGTGATCCTCGTGGGCGGCGGCCTGGTCTGGGTTTTTGGGCGCGGCGCCTACCATGTGGGGGCCAGTGGCTGGGTGTTCGGGCTGTGGGTCTATGTCCTTGCGCGGGCCTGGTTTCAGCACAGCTGGGGCAACCTGTTTACCGCGCTGGTGGCCTTGGTGTTTTACAGTGGCATGCTCTACGGTTTCATCCCTCGCTATGGCGTATCGTTCGAGTCCCATATCGCGGGTGCACTGGCGGGCTACTGGGCTGCCCGAACATTCGCCACCGCGCCCCGGCGCGTAACCCCTAAGAAGGAGTCCTGATAATGGGCTGGTTCAAACAGTTCATGGGCCTGCAAGCGCCGGCTGCCAAGGCTCAGCCGCCCAGCGAAGGGCCGATGCGGTTGGCGAGGGGCAAGGCACTTGCGTTCGATTCAACCCTTAAACTGCTGCTCGATGGGCAGACGGCGGTCAAGATCCCGCCCGAACCTACCATTTTCAGCAGTGGGCAGATCGAGTTAGGCCATAACGCTTGGTTGTCCCGCTACTATTTCGACGACGATGAGTTTTGGCTGCAGGTCCATAGCAGCGGTGAGGTCGACGGCCATGTTGAATCCATCATTGTGTTCAACTATCTCGACTCGGTGGCGATTACCAGCGAGGCTGAGCTCAGTCGGCTGGCCGGCCCCTCCAGCCTGATCGGCTTACCCACTTATACGCTTGGCGGTGTCGAGTACCAGCGTGAATGGGGCACCGAGGCGGGGCAGACCGAGCTGGTCGGTTTGCAAGAACGCGTCAGTAGCGCCGAACAGGCTTATACCGTAGAACACCGGTCCATGCTTTACGCCCGCGAGACAGGCCTTACCGAGCGCAGGGAATTCCTGCTGTTTTCGGTCGAGCAAGACGAGGAGGGTGCTGTCAGCCTGACCACTTCGCTGGGCATCTCGTTGTATTCCACCGACCTGCAGGTCATTTGATCCATAGGGAAAGGCCATGCTTGAAGCGCTCTCGATTTCGTTGAACCAGGCTGCCGTTGTTGGCTTTATCGTCTACATGCTCGGCGCGGCCTTTTTTCTCGCGCTGTTCCAATTCGTCTATACGCGCCTGACCCCGCACAAGGAATTCGTGCTGATCCGCGAAAACAATGTTGCGGCAGCTGTGGGGCTGGCAGGTGCGGTGATCGGTTTTGCCATTCCGGCCAGTAATGTGATCGCCTACTCGGTCAGCTTACTGGACTTCCTGGTCTGGGCCTTTATCGCCGCCGTGGTGCAACTGCTAGGCTTCTTGATCACCAGCCTGGTGATCAAAAACGTCTCGGCACGTATTCAGAACGGTGAGCTGGCCACGGGTATCTACGTGGCCGCCGTGGCCGTCAGCGTCGGCATGTTGAATGCGGCGTGCATGACCCCCACCACCTATTGAGCGGGCTCAGGATGAAACGAAGCAAATACGTTCAGCTTTCCCTAGCCGCTTCGGTGGCGTTGGCGGTATCGGGCTGTGGCCAGCAAGAGAAAACCTATTCGGTGAAAAAGGAATTCAACTTCAAGTCGGTACAAGAGTGCGTGGCCGAGAAGTTTCCTGTGGATGTCTGTTCGGATGCCTATATCACCGCCATGGCCGAGCATCGGCGCAATGCGCCGGTGTACGACAGCCAGGCCGATTGCGATGCCGATTTCGTCGCCAACTACTGCCAGCAAGACTCCACCGGCAAGTTCATCCCGCAAATCGGCGGTTTCCAGTTGGGCGCTGACGGCGAAGTGACTCAGTCGCAATTGGATGCGGCCAAGGCCCAGGCCGGTGAGTCTTCCAGCTCGGGCAGCGGCTTTAGCGGCACCAGCCTGCTGACGGGCTTGCTGATCGGCAATATGCTCAGTAGCAACCGGGGCAGTTATTACTCGGCACCTGTCTACAACTACCGCGACTCCCGGGGCGGTTTCGGCACCTCGACCTTGGGCCAGCGAATCGACTCGGGTACTACGTTTGCCAACTCGCGCCAGGCAAGAACCGGCCCGGGTTATTCCCAGAGCTTGCGCAAGCCGATTTCGGTCTCGTCCAGTACCTCCCGGGGTGGTTTCGGCAGTAAGGCCAGCGCCCGTAGCGGTTGGGGTGGCAGTTCGCGCAGCGGTTTCGGGGGTTGACCCTTACGATGAAAAAAATCGCCATCGCCGAGCGCCCCGACTGGAAACAAACCGCAGAAAACCTGGGTTTTTTGTTCCACACCATTGATGGCGAACCTTACTGGGATGAGCGGGGGTATTACCAACTGACCCTGGCCCAGGTGGAGAATGACCTGGAGGACCCGACCCAGGAGTTGCACGGCATGTGCATGGACCTGGTCGATCAAGTGGTGCGCAGCGAGGCGTTGCTCGACCGCCTGGGCATTCCATCGGCCTACTATGACCTGATCCGCGAATCATGGCTGCAAGGGCATCCCCATCTTTATGGGCGTATGGATTTTTCTTACAACGGTACGGGCCCCGCCAAGCTGTTGGAGCTGAACTACGACACGCCCACCAGCCTCTATGAGGCCGCAGCGTTCCAGTGGGGCTGGCTGGAGGAGTGCATCGCGCGCGGCATGGTGCCGGCCAGGGCTGACCAGTTCAACAACATCGATACCCGTCTGCATGAAGCGTTCGCTGCGCTACACATCAAGCACCCGTTCTATTTCGCCTCAATGAAGGGCTCGGTCGAAGACAAAGCGACCACTGACTATCTGCGCCTGATCGCCGACAAGGTCGGCATCGAGTCACGCCACATCGATATCGAAGACATCGGCCTGCTGGAGGGTCGCTTTGTCGATCTGGATGATCGGTGGATACCGCACCTGTTCAAGCTGCACGCCTGGGAGTTCATCTTTCAGGAAGACTTCGGGGCGGCCATCGCCGCCAGTGATACGCAGTTTTTCGAGCCTGCCTGGAAAGCCATTTTATCGAACAAAGGGGTACTGCCCTTGTTATGGGAGCTGCACCCTGGGCACCCTAATCTACTGGCCGCGCACCTAGACCCCGATCCTTGCGCTACCGTGCCCAAAGGCTGGGTGCGCAAGCCCTACTTTTCACGAGAGGGGGCCAATATCCAGCTGCACACCGAAGAGGGGCAGTTGCTCGAAGTGGATGGCCCCTATAACGATGCCCCGTACATCCTCCAGCAGTTGGCGCCGTTGCCGCGCTACGGCGACAGCTACGCCCTGGTTGGTTCGTGGGTCATTGGCGACCAGGCTGCCGGGATCGGCATCCGTGAAGACGACAGCTTGATCACCAAGGACTCTAGCCGCTTCGTGCCCCATCTGATTCTCGACTGATCAGCCCGTCTGTGGCCGGCGGGCCAGGTAGGTCGGCAAGTACAACCCCAAATAAGCCTCGAACACGCGCATGCCTTCTTCTGCCATGCGCGGGGTGATGTGCCCATGCAGTTGCACCGAGCGCGCGTAAACGCGGTCGCCCAACTCCATCGCCAGCGCAAATACGTCCACGTCCGCTGGCAATCTAGGCACCTCGAAATAGCGTTCGAACAGCTGCTGCATGAGTAAACCCAGCTCCAAATCGTGCTGGCGATCGGCCTGGGTGACCTCGCTGAGCCCATGCTGGGCGAGGATCAATTGGCGGGCCGCTGCATCCTCTTCGTAGACGGCCAGCATGCGACGTTCAATCAGCCTCGATAGATCGCGCCAGGTTGCTAACCCATCGGCTTCTATAGGCGCTTGCAGGGCGGCGCGGAAGGTCGCGTGCACGTCGGCGGTGAGGGCTTCGAGCAGGGCAGGAACGCTGGCAAAAAAATGGTACACCGAGGACGGCGGTATACCGGCTCGCTCAGCCACGTTATAGATGGATAGGCCAGCGACGCCTTCACAGGTCAGGAGAAAGCGTGCGGCGTCCAGGATCGAGTCGATTCGCGCCTGGCTGCGGGCGCGGGGTTTGCGAGTGGGGGTGGGGCGGGTCATCGAAGGCTCCTGAACACGGCGGCGGCGCATTGTACAGGGTGGCAGCTATGGGGCGAAAACCCCGCCAGCCTAAGGCTGGTGGGGTCAGAGAAGGCGGTTGCCTTTACACCGTATGCAAGTACCAGTTGTATTCGAGGTCGGAGATCGAGTGTTCGAACTCTTCCAGCTCGCTCTCTTTGCAGGCCACAAAAATATCGATGTATTTGGGGTCGATATAGCGCGCCATTACTTCGCTGTCGTCCAACTGGCGCAACGCGTCGCGCAGGTTGTTGGGCAGGCTTTGCTCGTTTTGCTCATAGGAGTTGCCCGAAACCGGTTCATTAGGCTCGACTTTATTGGTCAAGCCGTGGTGAACGCCCGCCAATACCGCGGCCATCAGCAAGTAAGGGTTGGCATCGGCACCGGCCACGCGGTGCTCCAGACGCACGGCATCGGGTGTACCGGTTGGCACGCGCAACGCCACGGTGCGGTTGTCCAAGCCCCAGCAGGGGGAGTTCGGCACGTAGAACTGAGCACCAAAGCGGCGGTACGAGTTCACGTTCGGGCACAAAAACGCCATCGATGCCGGGAGGGTCTCGAGCACACCGCCGATTGCATGGCGCAATGCGGCGTTCTGCTCGGGATCCTCGCTGGTAAAGATGTTCTTGCCGTCTTTGTCCAGAATCGAGATATGCACGTGTAGGCCATTGCCTGCCTGGCCTGGGTAAGGCTTGGCCATGAAGGTGGTGTCCATTTCATGGTCGTAGGCGATGTTCTTGATCAAGCGCTTGAGCAGTACCGCATAGTCACAGGCTTTTATCGCATCGGCCACGTGATGCAGGTTGACTTCGAATTGAGCCGGGGCGCTTTCCTTGACGATCGCGTCGGCAGGGATGCCCTGCTCTTTGGCACCTTCAAGAATGTCTTGGAGGCAGTCGACGTATTCGTCGAGGTCGTCGATCAGGTAAACCTGAGTCGAATGAGGACGTTTACCTGAGATGGGCGAGCGCGGCGGTTGTGGGCGACCGTTTACGTTCTCTTGGTCGATCAGGTAAAACTCCAGCTCGAACGCGGCGCAAATGGTCAGGCCCATGTCGTCGAACTTGCTCACGACCTGGCGCAGAACTTCCCGAGGATCAGCGAAGAACGGCTCGCCCTCTAGTTCATGCATGGTCATCAGGAGCTGGGCGGTTGGGCGCTTTTGCCAGGGTTCGTTGCACAGGGTGTCGGGAATGGGATAACAGATTCGGTCCGCGTCACCGATGTCCAGGCCCAGGCCGGTGCTTTCTACCGTCGAGCCGTTGATATCCAGGGCGAAAAGGGAGGCAGGCAAGTTGATGCCTTTCTCGTAAACCTTGTGAAGGCTGGTACGTTCAATGCGTTTGCCACGCACCACGCCATTCATATCTGCAATCAGAAGGTCAACGTACAGAACCTCAGGATGTTCCTTAAGGAATGCGTTCGCTTCGTTAAGCTGAACGGCACGCGGGGGTACCGACATGATGCAACACCTTTGTTGTTAAAAATATCAATCATTGGGCTTTTGCTGTTTCAGTCAATCCGAAAGCCAACATGAAGTCAAGCGAGCCCGGCGGCGCCCTGAAAAGGCGCTCTAAGGCCTCTTTTGCCGCATTAGAGGGCGCTGTTGACCCCTGTGCGTGGTCGCCCGGCTTACCCTTGGCGGATGATGTAGGCATTTGTTTCCATACTGTTGTGTAAAAAAACGAACGAGGCTAAGCTCGATTGAGTCCCAAAACAGCAATAATACCGGGGTGCATCATGGCTCGCCCGCCATCGACCGGCGTCAACGTCTGCCCTACAGCGCTCTCGCTGAGTGCTTGCACGGCCTACCGTAAAATCGGGAACATCGGCCTAAGCAACAATTTCAGGCGCAAATCCGCGCCGTATATCTTCGGTCCCCTAAGCTGCCAGTTGGCCAGAATAATTGACACTGGCCGGAGTGCGCGCGGCCGCTTGGGTGAGCGGGGCAGCGGTTTTAGCGGCGCTTTTAGGCGCCCCTGGGTACGGTCGGCGGCAGGGCTTTTGCACTGATGACCCCGGTTAAGTAGCCAATCAGACCCCAAGCCAGCTACCTTCCTTGGTGGCGCGCGCACCAGGGTAGCTGGCGACAGCCGCAGTAGAACGCGACGCAGATGCGTCAAAAACGCCGGGCTCCATTGGAGTCAGGTTTTACCTCCTGAGGTATTTATGAGTACCAGCCTCGACCAGCTCACCGATTGGTTGAAAGAACACAAGATCACCGAAGTCGAATGCTTGATCGCCGACCTTACTGGCATCACGCGCGGCAAGATATCCCCCACTAACAAGTTCATCGCTGAAAAAGGCATGCGTCTGCCCGAAAGCGTGCTGTTGCAAACAGTGACGGGGGATTATGTCGAGGACGACATCTACTACGAGCTACTCGACCCGGCCGATATCGACATGATTTGCCGCCCCGACGAGAACGCGGTGTTTCTCGTGCCCTGGGCCATAGAGCCGACTGCACAGGTGATCCACGACACCTATGACAAGCAGGGCAACCCGATCGAGCTGTCGCCGCGCAACGTGCTCAAAAAAGTGCTCAAGCTGTATGCCGATAAAGGTTGGCAACCTATCGTGGCGCCGGAGATGGAGTTCTACCTGACCAAGCGCTGCGAAGACCCGGACTTCCCCCTGCAGCCACCGATCGGTCGCTCCGGGCGCCCCGAAACCGGTCGCCAATCTTTTTCCATCGAGGCGGCCAACGAGTTCGACCCGTTGTTCGAAGACGTATACGACTGGTGCGAGGCGCAGAACCTCGACCTCGATACCTTGATCCACGAAGACGGCACGGCGCAGATGGAGATTAACTTCCGGCACGGCAATGCCCTGCATTTGGCCGACCAGATTCTCGTCTTCAAACGCACCATGCGTGAGGCCGCGCTCAAGCACAACGTGGCCGCCACCTTCATGGCCAAACCCATGACCGGCGAGCCGGGCAGCGCCATGCACCTGCACCAGAGCATCGTCGACCTGCAGACCGGCAAAAACATCTTCTCTAACGAAGATGGCACCATGAGCCAACTGTTTCTCAACCATGTGGGTGGGCTGCAGAAATTCATCCCCGAAGTGCTCCCCCTGTTCGCACCCAATGTGAACTCCTTCCGGCGTTTTCTGCCGGATACTTCAGCCCCGGTCAACGTCGAGTGGGGCGAAGAGAACCGCACGGTGGGCTTACGCGTACCGGACGCCGGGCCGCAGAACCGCCGTGTCGAGAACCGCCTGCCGGGCGCCGATGCCAACCCTTACCTGGCCATTGCGGCGAGCCTGTTGTGTGGCTACATCGGCATGCTCGAGGGGATCAACCCGAGTGCGCCGGTGCAGGGCCGAGGCTATGAGCGGCGCAACCTACGGCTGCCGCTGACCCTTGAGGACGCTCTGGAGCGCATGGAGAACTGCAAGCCGCTGGAAAAATACCTGGGTAAAAAATTTATCATTGGTTATGTCGCGGTCAAACGTGCCGAGCATGAGAATTTCAAGCGAGTGATCAGCTCCTGGGAACGTGAGTTCCTATTGTTCGCCGTCTGAATCAGGAGAGTCGAATGAGCGACAAGAATCCGCAGACCCTTGCCTGGCAAGGGCTCAGCGCCGAGCATCACTTGGCCCCGTTCAGCGATTATCAACAGCTGAAGGACAAAGGCCCGAGGATTATCACCAAGGCTCAGGGCGTTTATCTCTGGGACAGTGAGGGCAACAAGATCCTCGACGGCATGGCCGGCCTTTGGTGCGTCGCCGTAGGCTACGGCCGCGAAGAACTGGTAGCCGCCGCCAGCCGGCAGATGCGCGAGCTGCCTTACTACAACCTGTTTTTCCAAACGGCCCACCCGCCTGCTTTGGAGCTGGCCAAGGCCATCGCCGACATCGCGCCGGACGGCATGAATCACGTGTTCTTCACCGGCTCAGGCTCGGAGGGTAACGATACTGTTCTGCGCCTGGTGCGCCATTATTGGGCGCTTAAGGGCCAGCCGAGCAAAAAGGTCATCATTGGCCGGGTCAACGGCTACCACGGTTCTACCGTGGCGGGGGCCAGCTTGGGCGGCATGAGTGGTATGCACGAACAGGGTGATTTGCCCATCCCCGGCATCGTCCACATCCCGCAACCTTACTGGTTTGGCGAGGGCGGCGATCTGCCTCCAGACGAATTTGGCGTTTGGGCCGCAGAACAGTTGGAGAAGAAAATTCTCGAAGTGGGCGAGGCCAACGTTGCAGCATTTATCGCCGAGCCAATCCAGGGCGCGGGTGGGGTAATCATTCCGCCGGCCAGCTACTGGCCGAAGATCAAGGAAATCCTCGATCGCTACGACATCCTCTTCGTTGCCGATGAAGTGATCTGCGGTTTTGGCCGCACCGGCGAGTGGTTCGCCAGCGATTACTACCGCCTCAAACCTGACCTGATGACCATCGCCAAAGGCCTGACCAGCGGCTACATCCCCATGGGTGGGGTGATCGTTCGAGATGAAGTGGTCAAGGTGATCAACCAGGGCGGCGATTTCAACCACGGGTTCACCTACTCAGGCCACCCGGTGGCCGCCGCCGTTGCCTTGGAGAACATTCGCATTCTGCGCGAAGAAGGCATCGTTGATGAGGTCAAGACGCGAGCGGCACCTTATTTGCAAAAGCGACTATTGGAGCTTCAGGATCACCCCCTGGTAGGTGAAGTACGTAGCCTCGGGCTGTTGGGGGCGGTGGAGCTGGTTAAAGATAAAGTCAGCCGCGAGCGCTACCCCGGGGCCGCGATGATTTGTCGGCAGTTCTGCTTTGATAATGGTCTGGTGATGCGCGCTGTGGGCGAGACCATGATCATTGCGCCACCGCTGGTGATCAGTTGCGCTGAAATCGATGAGTTGCTGGCCACGGCGCGCAAGTGCCTGGACCTGACGCTCGAAGCGGTACAGGGCTAAATGTTAGTCTTGCCTGCGCTGAAATGGCGGGGTAGGGACGTCTGGTTTTTACAAACATTGGGAGCACAACGATGAATACATTTGGCAAGAGTTTGCTGGCCCTGTCCTTGATGGGCGTAATGGTCGGGGCCGCCCAGGCGGACGACAAAGTGCTGCACGTTTACAACTGGTCCGACTACATTGCACCCGATACGGTGAAGAAGTTCGAGGACGAGTCAGGGATCAAAGTCGTTTATGACGTCTTCGACAGCAACGAAACCCTGGAAGCCAAGCTGCTGTCGGGCAAGTCGGGCTACGACGTGGTGGTGCCGTCGAACAACTTTCTGGCCAAGCAGATCAAAGCCGGCGTTTACCTGACCCTGGACAAATCCAAGCTGCCAAATTGGGGCAACCTCAGCGAGCCGCTGCTCAAGGCCGTGTCGGTCAGCGACCCTAACAACGCCCACGCCTTCCCTTACATGTGGGGCTCGATTGGCATCGGCTTCAATGCCGAAAAGGTCAAAGCTGCCCTCGGCGCGGACGCACCGACCAATTCTTGGGACCTGCTGTTCAAACCTGAGAACGCTGCGAAGTTGAAGTCCTGTGGTATCAGCTTCCTCGATTCGCCCACCGAAATGCTGCCAATTGCGCTGCATTACCTGGGCTATCCAACTGACACCCAGGACAAGAAACAACTGGCTGAAGCCGAGGCGCTGTTCCTCAAGATTCGTCCGTCGATTGGCTACTTCCACTCATCCAAGTACATCTCCGATTTGTCCAACGGCAATATCTGCGTGGCCGTGGGTTACTCGGGTGACATTTATCAGGCCAAGTCCCGCGCTGAAGAAGCCGGCGGCAAGGTCAAGGTTAGCTACAACATTCCGAAGGAAGGCGCCGGTAGCTTCTATGACATGGTCGCCATTCCTAAAGATGCCGGTAACGTCGAGGGCGCTTACAAGTTCATGAACTTCCTGATGAAGCCGGAAATCATGGCAGAAATCACCAACAGCGTGCAGTTCCCCAACGGCAACGCCAAGGCCACCGAATTCGTAGACGAAGCGATCAAAAGTGACCCGGGCATTTACCCCTCCGCCGATGTCCAGTCCAAGCTCTACGCGATCGCCGATTTGCCAGCGGCCACGCAGCGCATCATGACCCGCAGCTGGACCAAGATTAAATCAGGCAAGTAAGCCGCCTGAGCGCGACACCCCAGGCGCTGCCGTGAGGGCGCCTGGTTTTTTACCCTGACGGACAATTTTTTTTTGCGGTATGGGTTTATCGAAGGTAAGTTGCGCGCCCGGTGTCGTTTCCCGAGAGGTCACTGCCGGCTGACTCGAGCACTATTTGTGAGGACCTCCCACGTGTCGATTTCTATGTTTCGCAAGACCCTGCTCATTGGCGCCGGGCTTTCATTGGCGCTGAGCGCCAGTGCTGCCTCCACGGTGCATATCTACAACTGGTCGGACTACATCGGTGAAACCACCCTCGCCGATTTCGAGAAGGCGTCTGGTATCAAGCCGGTCTACGACGTTTTCGACTCCAACGAGACCCTCGAAGGCAAGCTCCTGGCCGGGCACACTGGCTACGACGTGGTCGTACCCTCCAATCACTTCTTGGGCAAGCAGATCAAGGCAGGCGCGTTCCAGAAACTCGACAAATCGCAGCTACCCAACTACGCCAATCTTGACCCGGCATTGCTCAAGCGCCTCGAAAAGAACGACCCCGGCAACGAGTACGCCGTTCCCTACCTTTGGGGCACCAACGGTATTGGTTATAACGTCGAGAAGGTCAAGGCCGCCTTGGGCGTCGACAAGATCGACTCGTGGGCTGTGCTGTTCGAGCCGGAAAACATGAAAAAGCTGTCCAAGTGTGGGGTCGCCTTCCTCGACTCGGCGGACGAGATGCTGCCCACCGTCCTCAATTATCTAGGGTTAGACCCAAACAGCACAAAGCCGGAAGACTACAAGAAAGCCGAGGCTAAGTTGTTGGCCGTACGCCCCTACGTCACCTATTTCCACTCTGCGAAGTACATCTCCGACCTTGCCAACGGCAACATCTGCGTGGCCGCTGGGTTCTCGGGCGATGTGTTCCAGGCCAAAGCACGCGCCGAGGAAGCCGGTAAAGGTGTGAATGTCGCCTATGCGATCCCTAAGGAAGGCGGCAATTTGTGGTTCGACATGCTGGCGATCCCGCGCGACGCCAAGAACGTCAAAGAAGCCCATGCGTTTATCAACTACCTGCTCGACCCCAAGGTGATCGCCCAGGTTAGCGATGCGGTCGGTTATGCCAATCCGAACCCCAAGGCGGGTGCGTTGATGGACCAGGCGGTGTTTACCGACGAGTCGGTTTATCCGCCCCAGGCTGTGCTGGACAAGCTTTACGTCAATGCAGAGTTGCCACCCAAGGTGCAACGCCTGATGACCCGCAGCTGGACCACGATCAAGTCGGGTAAATAATGACCATGGCCTGCCCACCTGGGGCAGGTCGAGAATTTTTTGGGAGTTTCGTTAATGGCAGTTGCCTCCAGTGCCTACAAGAAAGCCCTTGAGGGCAGTCAGCAACCCAAGCAGGTACTGGTCAAGATTGACCGGGTGACTAAGAAATTCGACGAGACCATTGCGGTGGACGATGTCTCGCTGCAAATCAACAAAGGCGAGATTTTTGCTTTGTTGGGCGGGTCTGGTTCGGGTAAATCCACTTTGCTGCGCATGCTGGCCGGGTTCGAACGGCCCACCGAAGGGCGTATCTACCTGGATGGCGAAGACATCACTGACCTACCGCCCTATGAGCGGCCGATCAACATGATGTTTCAGTCCTACGCGCTGTTTCCGCACATGACAGTGGCGCAGAACATCGCGTTTGGTTTGAAGCAGGACAAAATCCCTGCCGCTGAGGTGGATGCCCGGGTGGCCGAAATGCTCAAGCTGGTGCAGATGAGCCAGTACGCCAAGCGCAAACCGCACCAGCTCTCCGGCGGCCAGCGCCAGCGTGTTGCCTTGGCCCGTTCATTGGCCAAGCGGCCAAAACTATTGCTGCTCGACGAGCCCATGGGCGCGCTCGACAAGAAGCTGCGCTCGCAGATGCAACTGGAGCTGGTGGAAATCATTGAGCGGGTGGGCGTGACCTGCGTGATGGTGACCCACGACCAGGAAGAAGCCATGACCATGGCAGAACGCATTGCGATCATGCACCTGGGCTGGATCGCGCAAATCGGCAGCCCTATCGATATCTACGAAACCCCCACCAGCCGCCTGGTGTGCGAGTTCATCGGTAACGTCAACCTGTTCGACGGCCAGGTGGTCGAAGACATGGAAGGCTATGCCCTGATCAGCAGTGGCGAGCTGGAGCGCAATATTTATGTCGGGCACGGTGTCAGTACGGCCGCCGAAGACAAGAACGTCACCTACGCGATCCGCCCGGAAAAAATGCTAGTCACCACCGAGCTACCCGAGGGCGAGTACAACTGGTCGCGCGGCAAGGTGCATGACATTGCCTACCTGGGCGGCCACTCGGTGTTTTACGTCGAGCTGCCCAGTGGCAAGCTGGTGCAATCGTTCGTGGCCAATGCCGAGCGCCGTGGCGCACGGCCGACGTGGGACGACGAAGTCTACGTATGGTGGGAAGACGACAGCGGCGTGGTACTTCGCTCATGAAAATCCGCAAGATCAAACGCATGCTCAACCGGATAATTCCCGATGGTCGGCAGTTGGTCATCGGCGTGCCGTTTCTGTGGTTGTTCCTGTTCTTTATGCTGCCGTTCTTTATCGTTCTGAAGATCAGCTTCGCAGAGGCCGACGTTGCGATCCCGCCTTATACGCAGATCTACACCTACGCCGAACAGAAGATCGAGTTAATCCTCAACCTGGCCAACTATGGCCTGCTGACTGAAGACGACCTGTACATCTCAGCCTACCTGGGCTCGCTGAAGATGGCGTTTTTCAGCACGCTGATCTGCCTGTTGGTGGGTTACCCGATGGCCTACGCCATCACCAAGGCGCGCAAAGACATCCAGACCGTGCTGCTGTTGTTGATCATGATGCCGACCTGGACGGCTATCCTGATCCGCGTCTATGCGTGGATGGGCATTCTCAGCAATAACGGGATACTCAACGCGTTCCTCCTGTGGCTGGGGCTGATCGACGAACCGTTGCACATTCTTAATACCAACCTCGCGGTGTATATCGGGGTGGTCTATTCCTACCTGCCATTCATGATTCTGCCGCTTTACGCCAATTTGGTGAAGCACGACCAGAGCTTGCTGGAAGCGGCCTCCGACCTGGGTTCGAGCACGTTCAACAGCTTCTGGAAGATCACCGTGCCGTTATCGAAAAACGGCGTGATAGCCGGCTGCATGCTGGTGTTCATCCCGGTGGTGGGAGAGTTTGTAATCCCCGAGCTGCTCGGAGGCCCGGAAACCCTGATGATCGGTAAAGTGCTCTGGCAAGAGTTCTTCAATAACCGCGACTGGCCGGTGGCGTCCGCTCTGGCGGTGGTGATGTTGGCGATCTTGATCGTGCCGATCATTCTGTTCAACCGCAGCCAGGCCAAAGAGCTGGAGGGCAAGGCATGAAGCGTTTCGGTTTTTCCAGCATCGTGCTGGTACTCGGCCTGGTCTTTATTTATGCCCCGATGGTCATCCTGGTCATTTACTCGTTCAACGCTTCGCGTTTAGTGACGGTTTGGGGTGGCTGGTCAGTGAAGTGGTACGTAGGGTTGCTCGACAATACCCAATTGATCGGTGCGGTCATGCGCTCCCTGGAAATCGCCTGCTACACCGCTATCGCGGCGGTGGCGTTGGGCACCATGGCGGCGTTTGTCTTGACCCGCATCAGCCGTTTCAAAGGCCGTACCCTGTTCGGTGGCCTGGTTACGGCGCCCCTGGTGATGCCTGAGGTGATCACCGGCTTGTCACTGCTGCTGCTGTTCGTGGCCATGGCTCAGTTGATCGGTTGGCCCCAGGAACGGGGTATTGCCACCATCTGGATTGCCCACACCACCTTTTGTGCCGCCTACGTGGCAGTGGTGGTGTCGGCGCGCTTGCGCGAGCTGGACCTGTCCATCGAAGAAGCGGCGATGGACCTGGGCGCACGGCCGTGGAAGGTGTTTTTTCTGATCACCATCCCTATGATCGCGCCGTCGTTGGCAGCCGGGGCAATGATGTCGTTTGCCCTATCCTTAGACGACCTGGTCTTGGCCAGTTTCGTGTCCGGGCCGGGCTCAACCACCTTGCCCATGGAGGTGTTCTCGGCGGTGCGGCTAGGGGTCAAGCCAGAGATCAATGCCGTGGCTAGCTTGATTTTGTTGGCGGTATCGCTGGTGACCTTCCTGGTCTGGTTCTTCAGCCACCGCGCCGAAGAGCGCCGCAAAAAAGCTATCCAATTGGCCATCGAAGAGGGGGCAGCGGCTTCATGGCAGCAACCGGCCGACCCACGTCGGGCGGTGTGAGGCCGGGGCGCTAGGCGGTCAGGGGGGCTTACCGTACCCTTGACCTTTCGGTCTGCAGCCCCATGGTTAATTGGCTCGTTCTGTTCTGGAAGGTGTATGCCTGTGAAGTTCAACGCCGACGGCTTACGTGACAGCCTGGCGCCCTTGCTCGCTCATGGATCGCTGTCTGCTGAGGCGCAGGCCTATCGGCGGTTTTACGGGCTGGACCTGCCCAACCTGGGCAAGCCATTGCACAGTTGGCTAGGGCGTTTCCAGGTCGCCGGTTTCGATATCGTCAGCCAAGTCTGGTGCCCGCCACAACCGGTCGCGACTCTGTTTCTCGTGCACGGCTTCTATGACCATATGGGGCTGTTTCGGCATGTGGTGGAGTGGGCGGTGGGGCTGGGGTTTGCCGTTGTGTCCTGCGACCTGCCCGGGCACGGATTGTCCAGTGGCGAGCGCGCCAGCATTGGCGATTTTGGCGATTACCAGCAGGTGTTGCAGGGTTTGTTTGCCGAAGCGGCAGCGCTGGGCCTGCCTCAGCCCTGGCACTTGATGGGCCAAAGCACTGGCGGGGCGATCATCATCGACCATTTGTTACATGACACGGCCCAGTCCAGCCCGGCCCAGGGCGAGGTCGTGCTGCTGGCGCCGCTGGTACGGCCCAGGGCGTGGGGCTGGTCAAAGTTGAGCTACCGCCTACTTAACCCCTTCGTCAGCGGCATTGCCCGGCGCTTTAGCGAAAATACCCATGACCCGGCCTTCATGCCGTTCCTGATGGCCGACCCCCTGCAGCCTGCCCGCCTGCCTACCGCCTGGGTCGGCGCATTGATTCGCTGGGTCAGGCACATTGAGGCGGCGCCGCCCAGCACACGTACGCCGTTGATTGTGCAGGGCGAGCAGGATCTGACCGTCGATTGGCGTTACAACCTGGGGGTATTGCGCGGCAAATTCCCTGGCGCGCAGGTGTTAATGCTGCCAGAGGCTCGGCATCACTTGGCCAATGAACTGCCAGCCACCCGCGCGCAGTATTTTCGCTTTATCGAAGCGCGGCTGCCGGCGCGTCAGCTTTGAACCCGGTGCTCGCCGAGGGGGCCTGGCCCACCGCGAGGCCTGCACGCACTGCCGCCAGTGCCGCCTGGTAGTACGCCTTGCCCTCTGGTGACTCGGCGAAGGTCACGAACTCTTCCAGTTCTGGGTCGGAGAGGTCGCGGTAAACGTACAACAAGGTGTTATCCAGGTCTGTCGCGATTTGCGCCATCAAGCGCTCGCGCTGGCCATCGAGCAGACCTTGCGCCGAACCGCCCAACAACCCAGGGATCATCGAGCTAAGGCTGTCGGCAGCGACCCCGGCAATGGCCAGGCTGACTTCAGCGCCGGCTTCACGGGCGGGCAGGGCTTGGGCCAGATGGCGGATCAGCAAGGCGCGGGTGGCGCTGGCCTGCATTTTGGGCAGCCCTTGAGCATGTTTCGCTAGCTGATCGCTGCGCGTGGCGAGCAATTCCGCGGCTACAATTTTGCGCCCCAGCGGCGATTGGAAGAACGCCAGGGCAGGGGCGGGGTCAGTGAGGTTCTCGCGCAGCTTGGCCTCGGCGCGCTGGTCCATGGCCTGCGGGGCGAAGCGGCGATTGCTGTTGTTCACCAGGGCCTGAAAAACCGCGGGCGGCAGGCTGTTCTGATAGCGCTGCTGCGCGGCTTTGACCGCGTCGTTGAAATGCGCCCGTTGTTCAGGCCAACCGCCCACTTGGTACAACTGATCATGGTCGTCTGCCCACGCGGGCATCACGCAGCACAGCAACAGCAAAACGAGCAAACGACGCATTAGGGACTCCTGTCGGCAGGTCGCTATTGTCCTTGGCCGAGGCAGTCTTTGTCGAGCAATCGTCGCAGGGTAAAACAAGGTAAAAAAACTCGTTGGCATGGCTGTCCGACAACGCTGTCGGTTTCCCTGGGTTATGGATATTATGCGCGCCATGCCAATACCCTCTGATCATCCGCTGCTGCTACGTATCGTCGACGACCTGGGCGCGCAGGGCTGGTCGCAGCAGAATATTTTCCTGCCAGACAGTCTGACCCTGGAACTGGCTGTGGAGTGCCGTCGGCGTTACGCGCAAGGCGAACTAACGCCGGCCGGGGTGGGCCGCGGCCCAGGCTCTGAAGTCCGCGAGGGTATCCGCAACGACCGTATTCAATGGGTCGAAGCGGGAGAATCAAGCGCGTGTGATCGCTACCTGGGTTTGATGGAAAGCCTGCGCGAGGCACTCAATCGCAACCTGTTTCTGGGAGTCGATGATTTTGAATGCCATTTCGCGCTGTATCCACCTGGTGGTTTCTACCTGAAGCACCTTGACCGCTTCCGTGACGATGACCGGCGCGTGGTGTCGGTGGCCCTCTACCTCAACCAAGCCTGGCTGCCCGAAGACGGCGGCCAGTTGCGGATGTATCTAGAGGGGCCGCGGGAGTACGACGTACAACCCACCGGCGGTTGCCTGGTGGCGTTCCTTTCAGGGGAAGTGCCCCATGAAGTGCTACCGGCCGCGCGTGAGCGGTTGTCCCTCACAGGATGGTTTCGCCGCCGCGGGGCGGAGCCTTTTTAACGCCCGCTCGGGTCAGGCCGGGCTCCGGCAGCGGTAAACCATTTCTCATTCAACGCGTCTAGCCGGCCGTCAGCCCTCAAGCGTGAAAGCGCGTTGTCCAGCATCGCCTGGAAAGCCGGGTTGCCTTTGGGGAAGGGTATGGAGAGCTTACCGTCGGCATAAGGGGTGCTGAAGTCCAACCGCTGCGCCAATGCGGGCTCAGCCTCGACTTGGCTCAAGGCCATGTCGTATTTACCGGTTTCCACGCCACTGAGCAGCTCGTTGGCGTCGGTAAAAATGAATGAGGCCGGCACTTCCAGCTCTTGGGCGAGCATTTGCCCAAGCTCCACTTCGAAGCCGCTGGGCTTACCGTCCTGTTTAAAGCTGTAGGGCGGCAGGTCTTCCTGCACAGCGATACGTAATTCGTTGCGATCACTCACCTCATCAGCCAGGTCGGCTTGGGCCAGTGGGCTGATCAGTGCGGTAAAGAGTAAGCCACTGATGAATCGCATGGGCGTGCTCCCTTTATGTGAATAACCTTTGTCTGAACGGGTGTGCTCGTCCCCCTTTCGTCCGCCATGTCACAATAGGCGGTACGATAGATTCATGCAGACTAAGGATCTGATTTGTCTGAATTATACACGCTAAAGCAAAACGTCTTGGTCGCGAATCCTTCAGGTTCTTATAGCTATGGCACTGTTCCGGACATGCCTAAATTTCAGCTGCCAGGGGGCGAGATTTACCTACGAGTAGGTATTCACATTAGTGACAACAAAGGATTCGGTATTCGACATATCTGGGAAGCGCACCGCACGGATCTAGAAAAGTACGGGTGCGTCACTATCGATCAAGTGGCGCAGCACATTGCCAACATGGTTAAGCCAGGCGCGCCCATCTTCTGTGAATTCAGAGAGATGCGCAGTGGGCAGAGGTTAGCCGTGATGAAGGTGCCAGCCGGCTCGCTAATTCTGGAACCGAGGAATGAGCGCCGCGGATTTGGTTACTACGTAGTAACGTGGTATCCCAAGCGTCGTCAGGACGGGACCCTAGTGGGGCGGATTGCGAACGCCGCAGTCAAGGCATAAAAAAAGGCGCCATGTAGGCGCCTTTAGAGAATCAAGAGGAGTAGTCGCAGCGATTCTTTAGCTCCGGGCCATTGCTGGCCGTGGGTTCAGGATCCGATGGATGTTCCATCGTCACTACTTCAGAGATTGCCAGCTTCTCTGCTGCCAAATATGCGGGGGGGTAAATGCTGGAACCCAAGCCCGACGAATGCGCAGTTGCAGCCCTCACCGCCATTCTTTACAAGCGGGTGGGCGGTGTCAACCGTTTCCTGCCGGTTGACACCGCCTCCTGCCTGGCAAACGTTACAATTCAGCCTAGCCGGGCACCGTGAGTGCTTAAAACAAAACCCGCGACCGAATAGTCCCGCCGATCTTTTGCAGTTTTTCCTGGGCCAGGTCGGAGTAGTCTGCGTCGACGTCGATGACGACGTAGCCAACTTTTTCATTGGTTTGCAGGAATTGGCCGGAAATGTTGATACCGTTTTCGGCGAAGACTTTGTTGATTTCGCTCATAACGCCAGGGATGTTCTGGTGAATGTGCAGCAGGCGGTGCTTGCCGGGGTGGGCGGGCAAGGCCACTTCCGGGAAGTTGACCGACGACACCGAGGTGCCATTGTCGCTGTATTTGACCAGTTTTTCGGCCACTTCCAGGCCGATGTTGGCTTGAGCTTCGGCGGTCGAGCCACCGATGTGCGGGGTCAGGATGACGTTATCGAGGCCGCGCAGTGGGCTTTCGAAGATGTCGTCGTTGGAGCGTGGCTCCACCGGGAACACGTCGATGGCAGCGCCGATCAGGTGTTTGTCTTTGATCGCATCGGCCAGGGCGTCGAGTTCGACCACGGTGCCGCGAGCCGCGTTGATTAAAATGCCGCCTTTTTTCATCGCGCGGATTTCTTTCTCGCCCATCATCCACTGGGTGGCAGCGGTTTCCGGTACGTGCAGGGTCACAATGTCGCTCATGCCCAGCAGCTCGGTCAGGCTGGCCACTTGGGTAGCGTTGCCCAGCGGCAGCTTGGTCACGGTGTCGTAGAAGAACACCTGCATGCCCAGGCCTTCGGCGAGCACGGACAGCTGAGTGCCGATGGAACCGTAGCCGACGATACCCAGCTTCTTGCCGCGAATTTCAAAGGAGTTCGCCGCGCTTTTGATCCAGCCGCCCCGATGGCAGGATGCGTTCTTCTCAGGTATGCCGCGCAGCAACAGAATCGCCTCGGCCAATACCAGTTCGGCCACGGAACGGGTGTTGGAGTAAGGTGCGTTGAATACGGCAATACCGCGCTCGCGCGCAGCCTCGAGGTCGACCTGGTTGGTGCCGATGCAGAAGCAACCCACGGCAACCAGCTTCTTCGCGCAATCGAAGAGCTCTTCGGTCAGTTGGGTGCGCGAGCGAATGCCGATGAAGTGCGCGTCAGCGATCTTTTCTTTCAGCTCAGCTTCCGGCAGCGACTTGGTGTGGTACTCGATGCTGGTATAGCCGGCGGCCTTGAGGACATCCACGGCGGATTGATGGACGCCTTCGAGAAGAAGGAACTTGATCTTGCTCTTATCGAGAGAAGTCTTGCTCATCTGCGTAACCTGTGTCCCGGAGAAAAATGGCAGGAAGTGAAGCGTCCCGGATCGGCCGGTAGCTCGATTAGCGGGGGGCGTATGCTAGCATATGACCCCCGCGAAACGCCCATCCCCCGGCATGAAGAGTGCTCAGGGTGACCATGAATAGTTCGAGAGTTCTTTCGATGACCAATCCTGCCCTGATTGCTGAACTGAAGACCCTGGTAGAGCCCGGCAAGGTGCTGACCGACCCCGACTCACTCAATGCTTTCGGCAAAGACTGGACCAAGCACTTTGCCCCGGCTCCCATGGCCATCGCGTTCCCCAAGAGCGCTGAGCAGGTTCAGGCCATCGTTCTGTGGGCTAACCGCAATCAGGTAGCGCTGGTGCCGTCCGGCGGGCGTACGGGGTTATCGGCGGCGGCGGTGGCCGCCAATGGTGAGGTGGTGGTGTCATTCGACTACATGAACCAAGTGGTCGAATTCAATTCGGTGGACCGCACGGTGACCTGCCAGCCTGGCGTTGTCACTGCCCAGCTACAGAACCTTGCCGAAGAACACGGGTTGTATTACCCGGTGGACTTCGCCTCGGCCGGTTCCAGCCAGATCGGCGGCAATATCGGTACCAATGCGGGCGGTATCAAGGTGATTCGCTACGGCATGACCCGCAACTGGGTCGCGGGCCTGAAGGTGGTGACGGGCAAAGGGGACTTGCTTGAGCTCAACAAAGACCTGATCAAGAACGCCACCGGTTACGACCTGCGGCAGTTGTTCATCGGCGCCGAAGGCACCCTGGGTTTTGTGGTCGAGGCCACCATGCGCCTGGACCGCGCGCCGAAGAATCTGACGGCGATGGTTCTCGGCACCGCTGACTTCGACTCCATCATGCCCGTGTTGCATGCCTTCCAGGGCAAACTGGACCTCACCGCGTTTGAGTTTTTCTCGGACAAAGCGTTGGCCAAGGTGCTTGGCCGCGGCGATGTTCCGGCGCCTTTCGAGTCGGCTTGCCCCTTCTACGCTTTGCTGGAATTCGAGGCGTCTACCGAAGAAGTGGCCAACGACGCGCTGGCCGTGTTCGAGCATTGCGTGGAGCAAGGCTGGGTGGTCGATGGGGTGATGAGCCAGAGTGAGCAGCAGTTGCAAAACCTGTGGAAGTTACGCGAGTACATCTCCGAAACCATCTCCCACTGGACCCCGTATAAGAACGACATTTCGGTGACCGTGTCGAAAGTCCCGGCATTCTTGCGTGAAATCGATGCCATCGTGGCTCAACATTACCCAGACTTCGAGATTGTCTGGTTCGGCCACATCGGCGATGGCAACTTGCATTTGAATATTCTCAAACCCGATGCCATGGATAAAGACGAGTTCTTCGGCAAGTGCGCTACCGTCAACCAGTGGGTGTTTGAAACCGTAGAGAAGTACAACGGTTCGATTTCAGCAGAGCATGGCGTGGGCATGACCAAGCGTGACTACTTGACGTACAGCCGTTCGCCGATCGAGATCCAATACATGAAAGCGATGAAAGCCGTGTTCGATCCCAACGGGATCATGAACCCTGGCAAGATATTCGCGGTTTGAAGCGTCGCAGCCCGCGGCCACACTCAGCAGGAGTCGATAAATGAGTTATCAGCACCAGTATGTCGATGGTACGCGCATTCACTTTCCGGTAGGCAAGGTCGTGTGCATTGGGCGCAACTACGCTGAACACGCCAAGGAGCTGAACAACCCGGTGCCTACGGAGCCGCTGCTGTTCATTAAACCAGGCAGCTGTATCGTGCCCTTGGAAGGCGGTTTCAAGATTCCCACCGAACGCGGCTCTGTGCACTACGAAGCTGAGATCGCCGTGTTGCTGGGCAAACCACTGTCGGCCAGACCTACGGCGCAAGAAGTCCTCGACGCCATCTCCGGCTACGCCCCGGCCTTGGACCTGACCCTGCGCGACGTTCAAGCCAAGCTCAAGGAAAAGGGCCTGCCGTGGGAAATCGCCAAGTGCTTCGACGGGGCGTGTGTCTTGCCGCCGTTCGTCACGTCGGACCAGTTTGCCGATACCACCGATATTGGCATTCGCCTGTCTATCAACGGCCAGGTGCGCCAGGACGGCAACAGCAACCTGATGCTCAACCCAATCGTGCCCATCATCCAATACATGGCAGGCTGTTTCTCATTGCAGGCCGGCGACGTGATTCTCACGGGCACCCCGGCCGGTGTCGGCCCCCTGAACGTGGGTGACGCGCTGGTTCTGGAGTTGCCAGGCGTAAGCCAGTTCAGCGGTGAGGTGCGGTAGAAAAATCTGGTGGGGTGGTTATTTCTGAGGTTTTGCCGTTTTTTTCACATCTGCTTGGCATAATCGCGGCTATTCGCCAGCTAGGCGTTGTGAAACTCAGGAATTCCACCCCATGGCCCCTTCCGAATCCCTTTCCCCTGCGCTCGTCCCCAAGCGTTCGCGGTTCGCGTTGCGCTGGTACTCCTGGTTGTTTCTCGCGGCCGCGCTCAGCTACGCTCTGGCGGTGCTGATGCACTGGGATGATCGGGGCGTGCTGTGGGTGGTCGAGCGCTTCCAAACCCCCGCCGAGCGTGCGCAAAGCGTGTGGTTACCGAGTTATCAAGTGGTCATCGACGCCAAGCCGCTGCCCGGTATGGAGAAGGATGAGGCGTCCGATATCACCTACAACGCGCGCACCGGAACGCTGTTCGCGGTGATGGGTAAAAACCCGTTTCTGGTCGAGTTGACGCTCCAGGGTGATGTTTTGCGCAAGCTGCCATTGGTGGGCTGGAGCAACCCCGAAGCAATTACTGCGCTGGATGACGGCAGGCTGGCGATTGTCGATGAGCGCAGGCACCTGCTGGCCCTTGTCTCGGTCACCGCTCAAACCCAGGCGCTGAACTTAGCCGATTACCCCCAATTCGACCTTGGGCCGTCCGTGGAGCAGAACAAGGCGTTCGAGGCCGTTGCCTGGGATCCGCTGCGCAAGCAGCTGTTGCTGGGCGAAGAGCGCCCGGTGGCATTGTTCAATTTGAAAATGGACAGCGCGGGGCAGGTGGTCGGGCTTAAACACCGGGTGCCCAGTGGTGCGTTGGACATGCGCAATCTGTCAGCGTTAGCTTTCGATCCCCGTACGAATCATAGGCTGGCATTGTCGGCCGACTCCCATTTGCTCCTCGAAATCAACGAGGCGGGCGAGCAGGTGAGCTTTATGACCTTACTTGGGGGGTTCAATGGGTTAAAAGACACTATCCCTCGTGCCGAGGGGGTGGCCATGGACGATGCCGGCACCCTCTACGTGGTCAGCGAGCCCAACCTGTTCTATGCCTTCAAAAAGAAGTGAGTATTTTTCCCGAAAATTTTTAGGACAATTCCTACTTTTTCAGTGCCTTAAGTTAAGCTTGATTTCATATGGCCATGTTCTCATGCGGCCTGATTTCTATGAGAGCAAGCTTCCATGCGATTTCGATCCCTCTACCAAACGATCTTCCTGGTCATCACCCTGGCTTTGCTGGCCGTGCTGACGGTGGCCGGCCACAATCATCGGCTGTTCGAGCGTGCCTGGTTCAATGCCAATCAATGGTGGCAAACCCTTGATGAGCGTTCGATTGACCTGGGCGCCTACCAAGTCGAAATCGAGGGCCAGGTGATTGAGGATCTGAAGGATGTCTCGGCGCTGACCTTCGACCCTGACCGCCGCACCCTTTTCACGGTCACCAACCGAAACTCCGAACTGGTCGAACTCTCCCTGCAGGGCAAAATCCTGCGGCGCATCCCGTTGACCGGTTTCGGCGACCCTGAGGCCATCGAGTACATCAGCCGCGGGACCTATGTGATCACCGATGAGCGTGAGCAGCGCTTGATCAAGATTCATGTCGAAGACGATACCCAAGCGATCGACGCCCGGGACGCCCAGCAGTTGGGCCTGGCCATCGGCCTCAATGGTAATAAAGGCTTCGAAGGCTTGGCCTACGACTCAGTGGGTAAGCGCCTGTTCGTCGCCAAAGAGCGCGACCCTATGGTGATTTACGAGATCCTTGGGTTCCCTGAGCAGGAAGAAGGGCAGCCGCACAAGGTGCACGTCATGCAAAACCCGGAGCGTGATGCCGGGCTGTTCGTGCGCGATCTTTCCAGCCTGCAGTTCGACGAACGCAGCGGCCACCTGTTGGCGCTTTCGGATGAGTCGCAACTGGTGCTAGAAGTCGATGTGGAAGGTCGCCCACTCAGTAGCCTGTCGTTGCGCAAGGGGTTCCAGGGCTTGGGCCGTAGTGTGCCGCAAGCCGAGGGGATTGCCATGGACGATGAAGGCGTGATCTATCTGGTGAGCGAGCCCAACTTGTTTTACGTGTTCCGCAAGCGGGGCTAGCGGGTCAGCGTACGCACGCCGTCAGGGCCGCCTAGCAGCAGCAAGTCTGCTGGGCGAGCAGCGAACAGGCCGTTGGTGACCACCCCGACGATTGCGTTGATCTGCGCTTCGAGGCCTGCCGGATCGGTGATCTGCAGGTTATGCACATCGATGATGATATTACCGTTGTCAGTCAGCACACCTTCACGGTAAACCGGGTCGCCGCCCAACTTGACCAGCTGGCGAGCGACATGGCTGCGAGCCATTGGAATGACCTCGACCGGCAACGGGAACTGCCCCAGCACCGGCACTAACTTGCTGCTGTCGGCGATACAGATGAATGTGCGTGCAACGGCAGCCACGATCTTCTCCCGCGTTAGCGCAGCGCCGCCGCCCTTGATCAGGCACAGGCGCTCGTTACTTTCGTCGGCGCCATCGATATAAAACTCCAGTTCGCCCACGGTGTTCAATTCGTACACGGGAATGCCGTAGGCCTTGAGCCGTGCTGCCGTCGCTTCGGAGCTGGCCACTGCGCCGTCGAACGCGCCCTTATGGCTGGCCAGCGCATCGATAAAGCAGTTGGCCGTCGAGCCGGTGCCCACGCCGACGATACTTTTGTCATCGAGCTTGGGCAGAATAAAGTCGACCGCCGCTTGGGCTACGGCTTGTTTGAGTTGGTCCTGGGTCATGGGGGCTCCGGGGCAGGCAGAAAGGCGGGCGCATTATAGCCATTGATCAAGGCTAAAACCTTGGTTTTGCTAAGGCTGTTGGCTTAGACTCGTCGACCCCCGCCCGAAACTAGCAGTGACTTCACGATGCTCGAACACTACGTCAAGATGATCCTTACCTCGCGCGTCTATGATGTGGCAGTGGAAACCCCGTTGCAGGCAGCGGCGCAGTTGTCAGCGCGCCTTGGCAACCAGGTGCTGCTCAAGCGCGAAGACTTGCAACCCGTGTTCTCCTTCAAGATTCGCGGGGCCTACAACAAGCTGGCGCAACTGAGCCCCGAAGAGTGCGCACGTGGGGTGGTCACCGCGTCGGCGGGTAATCATGCCCAAGGGCTAGCGCTGGCCGCCAAGGTGATGGGGATCAAAGCGACCATTGTGATGCCGCGCACCACCCCCGAAATCAAGATCCAAGGGGTTCGTTCCCGCGGGGGCAAGGTGGTGCTGCACGGTGACTCCTTTCCGGAGGCGCTGGCGTTCTCGTTGAAGATGGTCGATGAACAGGGCTTAGTCTACATCCACCCTTTTGACGACCCCTACACCATCGCCGGGCAGGGCACCGTGGCCATGGAAATCCTGCGGCAGCACCCAGGTGCCATCGATGCGATTTTTGTCCCGGTCGGCGGCGGCGGGTTGATTGCCGGGATCGCCGCCTACGTGAAATACCTGCGGCCGGGCATCAAGGTCATCGGCGTTGAGCCGGACGATTCCAATTGCCTACAGGCGGCGATGGCCGCGGGCGAGCGCGTGGTGTTGCCGCAAGTCGGGTTGTTTGCCGACGGAGTGGCGGTGGCGCAAATCGGCCAGCACACTTTCGATATCTGCAAAGACTACGTGGATGAGGTGATTACGGTCAGCACCGATGAAATCTGTGCGGCCATCAAGGACATCTACGACGACACGCGCTCGATCACCGAGCCAGCGGGGGCGCTGGGTGTGGCCGGGATCAAGAAGTACGTAGAGCTCAACGCCGTAAGCGGGCAGACCCTAGTGGCGATCGACTCTGGCGCTAATGTGAATTTCGACCGCCTGCGCCACGTGGCCGAGCGGGCCGAGCTGGGCGAAGGCCGCGAAGCGATCATCGCGGTCACTATCCCGGAACGCCCCGGCAGCTTCAAAGCCTTCTGCGAAGCGGTCGGCAAGCGCCAGATCACCGAGTTCAACTACCGCTACCACACCGGTAGCGAAGCGCATATTTTCGTTGGCGTGCAGACGCACCCGGAAACCGACCCCCGCAGCGCCTTGCTGGCCAACCTCAGCGCCAAGGGTTTTCCGGTGATCGACCTCACCGATAACGAATTCGCCAAGTTGCATATCCGCCACATGGTCGGTGGCCATGCGGTGCGGGTAAGCGATGAAGTGGTGATGCGCTTCGAGTTTCCCGAGCGCCCCGGGGCGCTGTTCAATTTCCTCGACAAATTGGGCGGGCGTTGGAATATCTCGATGTTTCACTACCGCAACCATGGGGCTGCAGACGGCCGAGTGGTCGCGGGCTTGCAAGTACCGGAGCATGAGCGCGGGCAAGTGGCGGCAGCGCTGCAAGACATTGGCTACCCCTTCTGGGACGAGACCGATAATCCTGCGTACAAGCTGTTCCTCGGCTAGGGGCACGGCCATCCCACGTCTTTAATCGTTTTAGAGGAAGGCTTAACCCATGGAAACCCTCACCGCCCTGCGGCTGTTGCACGGCACGGCGACCGTCTTGCTACTGGTCAGTGTTGGCCTGGTGCTCTGGCGTGGCTGGACCGCTTGGCGTGCTGGCGAAGCGCTGCCATTTGCCAGCACCCTCGAGCGCCCCTGGATCTTCGCATGGCTGGTCATGGGGCTGTGTTTGCTGAGTTTTCCGGTCAGTGGCTGGTGGCTGGTGCACACCGTGGGCTGGCCATTGAGCCAGGCCTGGATTCTCGGTGCCGGGGTTTTGTATGTGCTGGGCGGTGTGGCCTGGTTGCTGTTGGTCAGCCGGGTGCATCGGCTGAAGGCGGCCGCGGGTTCCGAACCGGCTGAGATTGCCAGGCAGCGGCGCAGCATCATGATCATCGCTGGCGCGGCCTTGGCGGTGCTACTGGTCATCCTCGTGCTGATGCTGACCAAACCGCTGTAGCGCGGGCTCGGGGCCTTGGCCCCGGCCTCTTTTAGTCGCGCAGGGAAATTTCCTTCCAGCCCCGGCGCATCGCCTCACCGTGCAGATTCGGATCAGGGTCGACTACCACCGGGTGCGTGACCTGTTCCAGCAACGGCAGGTCGTTCATCGAGTCACTGTAAAAGTAACTGTCTTCCAGGCTCAGGCCCTGCTCGGCGAGCCAGCGGTTGAGCCGGGTCACCTTACCTTCGCGAAAGCACGGCACGTCGGTACTGTGCCCCGTGTAGCGGCCGTCGCGCATTTCACATTCAGTGGCCAGCAGGGTGTCGACGCCCAAGCGTTCGGCAATGGGGCCTGTGACGAAGCGGTTAGTGGCGGTGATGATGACCAGCTTATCTCCAGCGTCGCGGTGTTGCTGGAGCAGTTCTAGCGCCTTGGGCAAGATGATCGGTTCGATGCAGTCGCGCATGAACTCACGGTGCCACTGCTGCAGTTGGGCCATATCGGTCTTGCCCAGTATCTCCAGGCTAAAGCTCAAGTAGTCAGCCAGGATCAACCGACCTGCCAGGTAGTCCTGGTAAAACGCATCATTGCGGGCCTTGTACTCGACGCCGTCGAGGATGCCGCGTTCGCACAAGTAATCGCCCCATGCGTGGTCGCTGTCGCCGCCCAGCAGGGTGTTGTCGAGGTCGAATAAGGCCAGGCGCATGAAATATCTCTCATGAAAAAAAGGTAAGGCCCACAGAATACGGACTTTTCACAAGTGTGCACATAAGGTATGCAGCCTCGTTGCTGCCTTCGTGGCCTTTGTGGAACAATGCGGGAACATGCGTTTGCGAGGTTGCTGCCGTGATCGACCCCGATGGTTTCCGCCCCAATGTCGGGATCATTCTCACGAATGATGCTGGCCAAGTGCTTTGGGCTCGGCGAATCAATCAAGATGCCTGGCAGTTTCCACAAGGTGGTATCAACCCCCAGGAAACGCCGGAAGAGGCCTTGTATCGCGAGCTCAATGAAGAAGTTGGTCTAGAACGCCAAGATGTAGAAATTCTTGCCTGCACTCGAGGCTGGCTGCGTTATCGTCTACCGCAACGCTTGGTCCGTACCCACAGCCAGCCGTTGTGCATCGGGCAAAAGCAGAAGTGGTTCCTGCTGCGCCTGGTTTCCAATGAGCAAAGGGTGCGTATGGACCTGACCGGTAAGCCGGAGTTCGACGGTTGGCGCTGGGTGAGTTACTGGTACCCGCTGGGCCAAGTGGTGACATTCAAGCGCGATGTGTACCGTCGCGCGCTCAAAGAGCTTGCCCCGCGCCTGTTGGCGCGCGACTGACGACGGAGTTCGACCCCGAGCCATGCTCAATACGCTGCGCAAGATCGTCCAGGAAGTCAACTCCGCCAAAGATCTCAAATCGGCGTTGGGGATCATCGTGCTGCGCGTCAAAGAAGCCATGAGCAGCCAGGTGTGCTCGGTCTACCTGCTTGACCCTGAGTCCAACCGTTTCGTGCTGATGGCAACCGAGGGTCTTAACAAACGTTCCATCGGCAAAGTCAGCATGGCGCCTAACGAAGGCCTGGTGGGCTTGGTGGGCACGCGCGAAGAGCCGCTGAACCTGGAGCACGCAGCCAACCACCCGCGCTATCGCTACTTCGCTGAAACCGGTGAAGAGCGTTATGCCTCGTTCCTCGGCGCGCCCATCATCCACCACCGCCGAGTGGTCGGTGTGCTGGTCATCCAACAGAAAGAGCGGCGCCAGTTCGACGAAGGTGAAGAAGCCTTCCTGGTGACCATGAGCGCTCAGCTCGCCGGGGTGATCGCCCACGCCGAAGCGACCGGCTCTATTCGCGGCCTGGGCCGGCAAGGCAAGGGGATTCAGGAAGCGCGCTTCGTCGGCGTGCCCGGCTCACCAGGGGCGGCAGTCGGTACGGCGGTGGTCATGCTGCCCCCCGCCGACCTCGACGTAGTGCCCGACAAACACGTCACCGACATCAAATCCGAGCTGGCCCTGTTCAACAACGCCCTTGAAGGGGTGCGCAGCGACATGCGCACGCTGTCGGCCAAACTCGCGACCCAGCTGCGCCCCGAAGAGCGCGCGCTGTTCGACGTTTACCTGATGATGCTGGACGACGCCTCCCTGGGCAGCGAGGTGACCAACGTCATCAAGACCGGGCAGTGGGCCCAGGGCGCATTGCGCCAAGTGGTGACCGAGCACGTTAATCGCTTCGAACTGATGGATGACGCCTACCTGCGCGAGCGCGCCTCGGATGTCAAAGACCTGGGGCGCCGCCTGCTGGCGTACTTGCAGGAAGCGCGGCAGCAGACCCTGGTCTACCCCGACAACACCATTCTGATCAGCGAAGAGCTGTCGCCGGCCATGCTTGGCGAGGTGCCAGAGGGCAAGTTGGTGGGGCTGATCTCGGTCCTGGGCTCCGGTAACTCCCACGTGGCGATCCTGGCGCGTGCTATGGGTATCCCCACCGTGATGGGCCTGGTTGACCTGCCGTACTCTAAAGTCGACGGGATCAAGATGATCGTCGACGGCTATCACGGCGAGGTCTACACCAACCCCAGCGATATCCTCAGCAAGCAATACGCGGCGGTGGTGGAGGAAGAGCGTCAGCTGGCCCAGGGCCTCGATGCGTTGCGCGAGTTGCCCTGCGTGACCCTGGATGGCCACCGCATGCCGCTGTGGGTCAACACCGGCTTGCTCGCCGATGTGGCCCGCGCGCAACAACGGGGTGCCGAAGGTGTTGGCTTGTACCGCACCGAAGTGCCGTTCATGATCAACCAGCGCTTCCCCAGCGAAAAAGAGCAGTTGGCTATCTACCGTGAGCAACTGGCCGCCTTCCACCCGTTGCCGGTGACCATGCGCAGCCTGGATATCGGCGGTGACAAATCCCTGTCTTACTTCCCCATCAAGGAAGAAAACCCCTTCCTGGGGTGGCGCGGGATCCGCGTAACCCTCGACCATCCGGAAATCTTCCTGGTGCAGACCCGCGCCATGCTCAAGGCCAGCGAGGGCTTGAACAACCTGCGCATTCTGTTGCCGATGATCTCGGGCACCCATGAGCTGGAAGAGGCCCTGCACCTGATCCACCGCGCTTGGGGCGAGGTGCGTGACGAGGGCACCGACGTGCCGATGCCGCCGGTCGGGGTGATGATCGAAATCCCCGCAGCGGTCTATCAGACCCGCGAGCTGGCCCGCCAGGTCGATTTCCTCTCGGTGGGTTCCAACGATCTGACCCAGTATCTGCTGGCCGTGGACCGCAACAACCCGCGGGTCGCCGACCTCTATGACTACCTGCACCCTGCCGTACTACAGGCCCTGCAGAATGTGGTCAACGATGCCCACGACGAAGGCAAGCCGGTCAGCATCTGCGGGGAAATGGCCGGTGACCCTGCCGCCGCCGTGCTGCTGATGGCCATGGGCTTCGACAGTCTGTCGATGAACGCCACTAACCTGCCCAAAGTGAAGTGGATGCTGCGCCAGATCAGCATGAGCAAATCCAAGGAATTGCTCGCCCAGTTGATGAAGATCGATAACCCCCAGGTGATCCACAGCTCGCTGCAACTGGCCCTGAAAAACCTCGGGTTGGCGCGCATGATCAACCCGGCGGCGCCCAAAAGTCTTTAACAACGTTTCAGGGCAGTGGAGCCCAGGCCCTCGCTTCCGGTAACATGCCGGACTGTTTCCGGGGGCTACGATGGAATATCTGCTCTATCTCGTGTTGGGAGCCTGTGCTGGCGTGCTCGCTGGGCTGTTCGGCGTGGGCGGCGGTATCATCATCGTCCCTGTGTTGGTCTACAGCTTTACCCTGCAGGGGTTCGACACCTCCGTACTCACCCATCTAGCCGTGGGCACTTCGCTAGCGACGATCGTCTTCACATCAGTCAATGCCATCCGTGAACACCACCGGCGCGGCGCGGTGCAATGGCCGATCTTTGGTTGGATGACCGTCGGCATTCTGTTGGGCGCCGGGCTGGGAGCAACCACCGCCACCTACATTCAAGGGCCGCACCTGCAGAAAATCATCGGTGTATTCGCCCTGTTGGTGTCGCTGCAGATGGTGCTCAACCTGACGCCGCGCCACCCTAAGGCAGTGCCAGGGCCTGTGGGGCTTGGCCTGGCCGGCAGCATCATCGGTTGGGCCTCGGCCATTTTCGGCATCGGCGGCGGTTCGCTGACCGTGCCTTTCCTGACCTGGCGCAGCCTGACCATGCAGCAGGCGGTGGCCACGTCATCGGCGTGCGGCCTGCCCATCGCAATATTCAGTGCCATCAGTTTTATGATCCTGGGCTGGCATGACCCCTTGTTGCCAGCGCACAGCTTCGGCTTCGTGTATTTGCCCGCGCTGCTGGGGATCGCCCTGACCAGTATGCTGTTCGCCCGCTTTGGCGCAAAACTGGCTCACCGGTTGTCGCCCAGGCTGTTAAAGCGTTTGTTTGCCGCGCTGCTGTTTTGCGTTGGCTTGAGTTTTTTACTTTAAGGAGCAGCCATGCTGGCTTACCCGCAAATCGACCCCGTGGCGCTCGCCATTGGCCCGCTGAAAATCCACTGGTACGGCCTGATGTACCTGATTGGCATCGGCAGCGCCTGGCTGTTGGCGTCGCGCCGGCTGAATGACTTCGACCCCACCTGGACCAAGGAGAAACTCTCCGATCTGGTGTTCTGGACAGCCATGGGTGTGATTGTCGGTGGGCGTTTGGGCTACGTGCTGTTCTATGACCTGGAAGCTTACATTGCCAACCCGCTGTTGATTTTCGAGGTCTGGAAAGGCGGTATGGCATTTCATGGCGGGTTGTTGGGCGTCATGTTGGCCACTTGGTGGTTCGGCCGCCGTAATGGCAAGTCGTTCTTCGAGCTGATGGACTTTATCGCGCCGCTAGTGCCCATCGGCCTTGGGGCAGGGCGCATCGGCAACTTTATCAACGCCGAATTGTGGGGCAAACCCACCGATGTGCCTTGGGCCATGGTGTTCCCGCCCTACAGCGACCCCGCGCAGTTGGCGCGCCACCCCTCGCAGCTGTACCAATTCGCCCTGGAAGGCGTAGCGCTGTTTATTATTCTGTGGGCGTTCTCGCGTAAGCCGCGGCCGACCATGGCGGTGTCCGGCATGTTCGCGCTGTTCTATGGCATCTTCCGTTTTATCGTCGAATTCGTGCGCGTGCCTGATGCACAGCTGGGTTACCTGGCCTGGGGCTGGCTGACCATGGGCCAGGTGCTGTGCCTGCCGATGATCCTCGGCGGCCTGGCGTTGATCTGGTGGGCCTATAACCGTGGGCCGTCGGTGACGCGTACAACGCCCTAAGCTTTAACGGCAGGTGCCAGGCGCCTGCCCACTTTTTCCCGTGAGGCCCCCATGAAAGCGTATCTGGATCTTTTGAACGACGTCGTCACCAATGGCTTAGCCAAGGGTGACCGCACCGGCACAGGCACCAAGGCCGTTTTCGCTCGGCAGTTCCGCCACAACCTGGCCGATGGCTTTCCGCTGCTAACCACCAAAAAGCTCCACTTCAAAAGCATCGCCAATGAATTGATCTGGATGCTCAGCGGCAACACCAACATCCAGTGGCTCAACGAAAACGGCGTGAAGATCTGGGACGAATGGGCCACCGAAGACGGCGACCTGGGCCCCGTCTACGGCCAGCAATGGACCGCCTGGCCGACCAAGGACGGCGGTTCCATCAACCAGATCGACTATATGGTCGAAACCCTCAAGACCAACCCCAATAGCCGGCGCATTCTGTTCCACGGCTGGAACGTCGAGTACCTTCCCGACGAACGCCAAAGCCCCCAGGAAAACGCCCGCAACGGTCTGCAAGCGCTACCGCCGTGCCACCTGCTGTATCAGGCCTTCGTGCACGACGGGCACTTGTCGATGCAGTTGTACATCCGCAGCTCCGACGTGTTCCTCGGCCTACCCTACAACACCGCCGCCCTGGCATTGCTCACCCATATGCTGGCCCAGCAATGCGACCTGATCCCCCACGAAATCATCGTGACCACGGGTGACACCCATGCTTACTCCAATCATATGGAACAGATTCAGGAGCAACTGGGCAGAACACCTCGGGCGCTGCCCCAACTAAAAATCCTGCGCCGCCCGGACTCGATATACGGCTACCGCTTCGAAGATTTCGAGATCGTGGGCTATGACGCTTATCCGAGTATCAAGGCGCCTGTGGCGGTTTGAGGGATCATTCCCCTTCATCGAGTTGAACTCGCAAACAATGTTCGTGCCATGCACGATGATGTCGGACACAAAACGCGGTACGTCATAGACCGTTGGACAGCCCCACTTTACCAGGTCACGCCCACGCTCTTGCCAGATGTGGCGTACACCGAAGCCTTTGTGGGGGCCGATGTGCTTGCCCGCCCTGAGGTAGATATCCCCGCCAGGCTGCTGTAACGTAACCGTCCGGGCAACTCATCTACCTAGCCCCGCAAAGCCAAGACATGGTGTGCACTTAAATTTAAGTGGGCACCAGTTCTAGACTTTTAAGCGGGTATTTCATGCAGCCAACACGCCGTTCCTATTCCAAATCCTTCAAGGCTCAGGTCATTCAAGAGTGTGTCCAGCCCGGCGCTTCGATTGCCAGCATCGCACTCAGCCATAGCCTCAATGCAAACCTCGTCCATAAATGGATTCGGGTGCAGGCGCAGAAAGGCACGGCGCTGCAACCCGCATTTATTCCGTTACCCATGCAGCTGGCCGGAGCAAATTCGCAAGCTGCATCGTCGAATATCTGCGTTGAGATCCAGCACCCGCGCGGTACCGTCAAAGTGAACTGGCCAAGCAAAAATGCTGCTGCCTGCGCGACCTTTCTTCGAGACCTGCTGCGATGATCCGCATCGACTTCATCTGGCTAGCTACTGAGCCGATGGACATGCGAGCGGGCACCGAAACCGCGTTAGCCAGGGTGATCGCGGTGTTCGGTGCGGCGAAGCCGCACTGTGCTTATCTATTTGCCAACCGTCGTGCCACTCGCATGAAGGTTCTAGTCCACGACGGCTTCGGTATCTGGCTGGCGGCTCGCCGGTTGAACCAGGGCAGGTTCCACTGGCCAAGCATTCGTCATGGCTCTGAAATGCAGTTGGACACACAGCAACTCCAGGCTCTGGTGCTGGGCCTACCATGGCAGCGCGCAGGTTCCGGCGGGGCGATCACACTGCTTTAAGGGCTGTCATTAGCCTATCGGTCTATCGCCGCGAACTGCTCATTCTGCCAAAATCCGGGGCATGAATTCTTCTCCCAATCTCGACCAAATGTTCCCCGACCAACTGCGCGCTTTGGCAGCGCAGTTGCTGGCGCAAGTCGACACCATGGGCAAGAAGATCAACCGCGATCAAACGGTGATCGAGAAACTGACACACGAGATTGCCCAACTTAAGCGTTTGAAGTTTGCCAAGCGTAGCGAGCAGATGAATCCTGAGCAGGCCAGCTGCTCTACGACCTCAGCACGCCCTGCGGCGTTGAAGCTGTTCACCATAAAGGTAGCCAGGGTTCGGTAAAACCATTCTCCACAGTGGACTAGCTTTAGAGGGGCAGCTAACAAGGCAAGCCCTGCCTGCAAATCGCCAGACTGAACGACGGACTTGTAGAACGCTGGAATGACGTCTCGATGGTAGCCAGCTTGCACCTCATCAGGTGCTGCAATGAGATAATTGAATGGGCAAGGCGCCGTTATGCTCACGAACTTCGAAATTTCAAACCCGTGGCACACAGCTAGCACTACCGCCGTGTTATTGCGGGTCGCCTGGTTGATCGCCACAATCTCTTGGACAAGCTCTTCCCATCCGACATATTCCTTGCTGGCGTGCAGGAAGAGCCCTTTCGCAGAATCTCCATGGCACTCGAAATGGAGTACGGGAAACAGGACGCCTGATCTGCATTGAGTCTGCACCATCCTTAGTGCTGCAATTAGCGTCTGCTTGCTTTTGATCTTGTGGAAACTTCAGTATCCCGCTCGGCCAATGGCAATGGAGTGGTCATGTAAGTCCTCGTAAAGCCGCCGCCCGGTCTGCATCTCACCTTCACCGAGCGAATCGAAAATGATCAAGCCGTTGTTTTGACATATCGAGGTATAAACCAGCTCTTTCATGGTCACGATTATCCAGGTGGTACGGTTGTCTATCATGCCTGCTGTACCCCAGCTGCGCACCCAAGGCGTCACGCCGGCCACGACCTACGAGGTTCCCCAGGGGAATATGTCCCTCTGCGGCTGCATTTCGTTTTTGTAATCCTTCCTCCACCTCGCCGTTATGTTCGACTCGTCAAAATGCGCCTGCTGGCAGCCCGCATAAAAAAACAAGCCAGATCGACATTGACAAAAATCTGCCGATTCGAACGGAGCGCACATGACTCACTTGAAGAAACTATCCCTGGCCTTGATTTCAGCAGCAGCCAGTTTTACACCCGTTACCAGCTTTGCGGATGAGGAAAAGGAGGGATTTATCGAGGGCAGTAGGCTTACGGTGCTCACCCGGAATTTCTATATGAACCGTGACCACCGAAAGGGGGAGTCAAGCCCCACAGGCAATGGGTATTCCGAGGCATGGGCACAAGGAGTCATCGGTCGATTTCAGTCTGGCTTCACCCAAGGCACCTTTGGCGTTGGGGTTGATGCGTTTGCGATGACGGGTATCAAGCTCGATACCGGTGGAGGCCGTAACGGCGCCAGAAGCTCATTTGACGTACTACCGGTTGATGGCAATGGCGATGCCGAAGATGAATACACAAAACTGGGTGGTTCGATCAAGGCACGGGCTTTCGATACCGTTGTAAACATGGGAGACGTGTTCCCTACGACCCCAGTCGTGTCCTTCGGCGATTCGCGCCTGCTCCCAGAGAGCTTCCGAGGGGTGACCGCTGTGAACAACAGCATCAGCGACTTGACTCTTCAAGCAGGGCGCCTTCATGCAATGAGCCAGCCCGCGTCCAGCGGGATGCAGGATGATTTTGCCACGTTCTATGCAGGCCCAGTGGACTCACCATGGGTTGGGTACTTCGGAGGCGAGTATGACGCGACTGATCGACTAAGCCTCAGTCTTTACGGAAGTCGTTTGAAAGATGCGTGGGATCAAACCTACGTCTCTGCTTCATATGTTCAACCCATCACAAACGCGCTTGCCCTCACCGCTGATTTCAACTACTACAATGCAAAAGATGAAGGAAGAAAACTTCTTGGCGAGTTCGATAACGACATCTGGAGCGCGAAACTTGGAGTCAAGTACGGCGCACATGCGCTGTCGATCTCACACCAGCGTAACCAAGGCGATGATGACTTCGATTATCTGCGCCAATCCGATTCGATCTATCTCGCGAATTCGATCCAGTACAGCGACTTCAACTCCCCTAAGGAAAGATCATGGATGATCACCTATAACATCGAAATGTCACGGTTTGGCTTGCCTGGTCTGTCGTTCATGACCCGTTACGCCAAGGGCACTGGAGCGGATTACTCGAATGCGAATAGCGTCTATATGCGTCGAGATGGAGAAGGAAACCCCTTGACCGATCAACATCGCTGGGAGCGTGACATTGAGGCCAAGTACGTCGTCCAAACAGGATCTATGAAAGACTTGTCACTGCGAATGCGTCAAGCCACGACACGAGCTACGGCCTTTGAATCTGACCTAGACGAAGTCAGGCTGATAGTCGAGTATCCACTCAGCATTCTGTAACGCCCTAACCATAACGCCTGGCGCTATGGTGACGTTACAGCTGGGAAACAAAAGAAAAGGCGCCCTTTACAAGGCGCCTTTATCTGCGGAATATAAAATACTTAATGCGTTAGTCCGGTAGGCCGTTTTAAGTCTTTGCCGTCCACTCATCGGGTCAGTGTTTGTTGCGGCATTCGCTTAGCGCCATGTACTGCACTGTCATTAGCTCACCCGCTGAGTCCTCATAGGTCATAAGTCGCGGTATGACTTGGCAGCTTTTTGTATCCGGTGTCTGTCGTACAACTTTCGCTATGTCCAGTTTCATGCCATATTTGTATTCGATAATCGCTGGCATGGGCTTGTCTTTCTTATCTGCATAGGCCTGGATGGCAATCTGATGCTTCTCAATAGACTCCTGAGCCAAGGAGTCGCCACTGAGTGCATAGGATGGCAGAGAAGCTAAAGAAACGCAGGTGGCTATCAGTGCGGACATAAGGCGCATAGTGTGAACCTCTATTAGTAAGTATCCCCATTATATGAAGAGGGGATTACCTGGAGGTTGCCCAAGAATTACGATTCGGAAATCTATATCCTCCGAACGAGTGCCTCTACCTTTGGCATAACAATATTGTAATCTCGCGATCATGTTGCTGTTAGCAGGCGAGGGTTATGCTTTACCTAATCTCTACAGAAAGGAATTCTGACCTCTGGAGCCGCCTAATAATTTTCCGGTGATATATATGAAGCTCGTAAAATCGATCCTGTTCGTGGCAACCACTCTTTCTTGCGCCCTGGCCTTTGCCCAGGATGGCAGCGAGCGCTCCATGCAAGCGGCTCAGCAGTTCCGTCTTGCCCAGCAGGAAGCCCGCGAAAAGAATGAATTACGCGTTGAATCGCAGCGGCTGGTAAAGGGCGAAGATAAAACCGAAAAACAAGTGTCGGAGAAATCCGCAGGTTAACCACACCACATCGGATTCACCTTAGAAGCTCAAGAGCTCCTTTGGAAAAGGTGAATATTTAAGCGTCCTTCGGGGCGCTTTTTTTTGCGTTTTCGGAACCGTGGTGAACACCTCCAACACGCGTCTGTCCCACAGATACAAACTGGTTTGCACTTCTTTTTATCTGATGCAAGGAACACACTATGAGCGCAGGTCACAGCCATGGGCAGGTACGCGCAGGGCATGAAAAGAAGCTCTTGATGGCTCTCGGGTTGACCACTGGATTCATGATCGCAGAAGTGATCGGGGCCTGGATCACCGGCAGCCTGGCATTGCTTTCGGATGCTGCTCACATGTTCACAGATTCTGCCGCGCTGGCCATCTCGTTAATGGCCTTCCAGATTGCCAAGCGACCTGCTGATCGGAGTCGAACATTCGGGTACGCGAGGTTTGAGATTCTGGCCTCAGCGTTCAACGCGATCCTGCTGTTCCTCGTGGCTCTCTATATTCTCTATGAGGCTTACCAGAGGCTCTTCAATCCCTCTGCCATTCAATCGACTGGCATGTTGATTGTGGCCGTCCTAGGTCTTGTGGTTAATCTGATTTCGATGCGCCTGTTGGGCGCTGCAAGTGGTGAAAGCCTGAATGTGAAGGGCGCTTATCTGGAGGTCTGGAGTGACATGCTCGGCTCGATAGGGGTGATCGTTGCCGCTATCGTGATTCGATATACCGGTTGGGCATGGGTGGACTCACTGGTCGCTGCGGCCATAGGCTTATGGGTGCTTCCTCGCACCTGGACGCTACTACGCGAGAGTATGAATGTGCTGCTTGAGGGCGTGCCCAACGGCATTGATTTAGACAAAGTAGAACAAGCCATACTCTCTGTGACGGGTGTCCAAGCTGTTCATGATTTGCACGTTTGGTCGGTCACCAGCGGCAAGAACGTGATGAGCGTCCATGTGGTCATTTCGCAAAGCTCTATGGACGGTCAATCCATTCTGGCGTCAATTACCGCTTTGGTTACTGAGCAGTTTGAGATCGGCCACTGCACCATCCAGCTGGAGCATGACGGCTTCCACGATGATGATCATTCAGCGGACGATCATCATGAGGATGGGCACCTGCACCATTCCTGACGCTCGCGGCAGAGTTGCCGCGAGCTTGCTTTGAGGGGGGAGGCTCGATCAGTCCTCCTCCCGGCGGTATGCCCATTGGTACAGCGCCGGGAGCACCAGTAAGGTCAGCGCCGTCGACGACAGGATGCCGCCGATCACTACGGTGGCCAATGGGCGCTGAACCTCAGCCCCTGTGCCGGTAGCCAAGGCCATGAACCCAAGCGAGGCAGCGAGGGCCGTCATCAACACCGGGCGCAGGCGTGTCAATGCCCCGATGTTGATCGCGTCGTTCAGAGAGCGTCCCTCTTCGCGAAGATTTTTGATAAACGCGATCATAACCAGCCCGTTTAGCCCTGCGACGTCAGACAGTGCAATGAAACCAACGCCAGCTGAAATGGACAGTGGTATATCCCGAAGCCACAGCGCCATGAACTGCCCGCCCCATGTTGTCCAATAGCCTGCCGGTATCTGCACGCCATTTTCGACGGTGTCGGCAGTTTCCGACACAAAAGACCCCAGGTCTCGCCCACGGACATTGGCGGTAACGACGACTACGCGCTTTCCATCTTCCCGGCTAATTTGGTTAGGCCCCAATACCAGATCAAGGCCCGCGACTTGCGATAGCGCGATGAAACCAATCGGCTGATCAGTACTGCCCGCGCTGGCCGGGACAGGAATCAACAAGCTCGACAAGCCAACAACATCGGTTCGAAGCTTCTCGGACATGCGGACTACCATGTCGAATCTGCGGTCACCCTCGGCCTACCCTACAACACCGCCGCCCTGGCATTGCTCACCCATATGCTGGCCCAGCAATGCGACCTGATCCCCCACGAAATCATCGTGACCACGGGTGACACCCATGCGTACTCCAATCACATGGAGCAGATTCAGGAGCAACTAGGCAGAACACCTCGGGCGCTGCCCCAACTAAAAATCCTGCGCCGCCCGGACTCGATATACGGCTACCGCTTCGAAGATTTCGAGATCGTGGGCTATGACGCTTATCCGAGTATCAAGGCGCCTGTGGCGGTTTGAGGGATCGGGGGCAAGCCCAGCGCGTCACAGGTATAGAGGGGCCTTGAAGGCAGTCGGTACTGAGAATGGGAACGCCTGAAGGTTCAGGCGCTCTTGTCTATGAGAGATTTCTTCCGCGATGTCGGCGATGGGATTCTGTGCCGAATCGTCGCGTCCCCTTTCTGCGTAGGCCGGTGAGCGCTAGGCGATCTTTGTCTCGGCTGGAGTGGTTTTTGCCCCGGTTTTGTTGACATACGCTTCATCTGAAATAGCCGATCCTCACTTCCCAACATGGGATTTCACCTTGTGTGACGCAGGTCGTGACGCTATAGTGGGTGTGCGGGAAATAAGAGCAGGGCTCCGAGATCATCAGGCGAAATTGGATCTGGAGTGTGGATTGCACGGAGACGCCATCCGTGTGGTAGCGGCATCAGACTTCGGTCTGTTGGCATGTGACCCAGCCCTTCGGGGTTAGCTAAGCAAGCGCTGCGACTACCATCCCGCGTATTTTTTCAGTCAAGGGCGCTTTCTGGCGCCTTTGGCGTTTCTGGGATTTGAAAACCTTCAATCACTCCCACGGCCTTCCCGTTCGGCGCACGATTGCGATAAGCCGTCACCACGCTGTGGTAGAGCTGGTCATCGCCACTAGGCCATACCGCCAATACTGCGCAACCTTTGCGACCCCGAAGCACGATCAAGCGCTCATTCCCCTTCATCGAGTTGAACTCGCAAACAATGTTCGTGCCATGCACGATGATGTCGGACACAAAACGCGGTACGTCATAGACCGTTGGATAGCCCCACTTTACCAGGTCATGCCCACGCTCTTGCCAGATGTGGCGTACACCGAAGCCTTTGTGGGGGCCGATGTGCTTGCCCGCCCTGAGGTAGATATCCCCGCCAGGCTGCTGTAACAATTGGCTGGTGACTTTTACCAATCCCCAGGATTCCAGGCCTGTGGACGGGTGAGCAATATTGAAATCTTCGTGATGGTTGAACTCAACCGTCTGGGAAATTTGTGTTTGCAGGGTCAAGAGCTCGGGGGCAAGGCCCCCTCCTACGGTTGGCGACATATTCGATGCATGTGTCGCTGATCGTAGGAGGAGGCCTTGCCCCCGAGCTCTTGCCCTTCACCACCCCCTAATGCCCATGACTACGCCCCACATGGGAAGCCTCCCCGTCGGGCGCCGTGACCGCGCCGCTGACTTCCAGCTGTTGCAGGATCGCGCAATGGCTGTCGGCGTTGTCGGGGCTGCAGCGCTGGCGCAGGTCCAATAACTGTTGCTGCAAGTCGACCAGGCCGTCGATGCGTGCCTTGACGTGGTGGATGTGCTCGTCGATCAGGGTATTGACGCTTTGGCATTGGTCCTGCGGGCTGTCGCGCAGGTTCAACAGGCTGCGGATCTCTTCCAGGGTCATGTCCAGCGTGCGGCAGTTGCGGATGAACGTCAGCCGTTCGACGTGGGCCTGGGTGTACAGCCGGTAGTTACCGTCGCTGCGTGACGGTGCAGGCAGGAGTTGCTCACGCTCGTAATAGCGGATGGTTTCCACCGGGCAGTCGGTAGCTTTGGCCAGTTCACCGATTTTCATCATGACGCCTCTAGAAGAAGATGCTTGACCCTATAGTGGCTACAGGGTGTTCACTTGGCAACAGGCACTCTTCAGGAATCTTGTTCATGGGTCATCCTTCTAGCCATTCCCCCAGCGACGCACACGATCACGCTGCGCACAGCTGCTGTAGCCATGGGGCTGCGGCGCCCGCCCAGGTCCAATTGACCGACGCCCCGAGTGCCGACGCCACTTTGAGCCTGTTTCGCATCCAGCAGATGGACTGCCCGACCGAACAGACCTTGATCCAGAACCGCCTGGGCAAGCTGGACGGCGTGCAGCAACTGGAATTCAACCTGATCAATCGCGTGCTGGGGGTGCGCCATGTGCTGGCCGACACGCAGCCGATCGTCAGTGCTATCGAATCCTTGGGCATGAGTGCCGAGGCGATGCAGGCAGGCGACGCCCAGGCGGCCCCGGCGGCTGTGGCCAAGCCCTGGTGGCCGCTGGCGCTGTCGGGTGTAGCGGCGTTCGCTGCCGAAGCGCTGCATTTGTCGGGGCTGGCGCCCACCTGGCTGATCGCCCTGGTTGCCTTGGTGGCCATCGTTAGCTGTGGGCTGACCACGTATAAAAAGGGTTGGATCGCCCTGAAGAACTTCAACCTGAACATCAATGCGCTGATGAGCATCGCGGTCACCGGTGCCGTTCTGATCGGCCAGTGGCCCGAGGCGGCCATGGTGATGTTTCTGTTTACGGTCGCTGAGCTGATCGAAGCGAAGTCCCTCGACCGTGCGCGCAACGCCCTTAGCGGCCTGATGAAATTGGCCCCGGACACCGCCACGGTGCAGCAGGCCGACGGCCGCTGGCTGGAGCAGGGGGTCGAGACCATCGAACTGGGCGCGCTGTTGCGGGTGCGGCCTGGCGAGCGCATCGGCCTGGACGGCGAAGTGGTGAGCGGCCAATCTAGTGTCGATCAGGCGCCGATTACCGGCGAAAGCCTGCCAGTGGAGAAGGCTACGGGCGATAAAGTGTTTGCCGGCACTATCAACCAGGCCGGCAGCCTGGAGTACCGCGTCACTGCTGCGGCGGGGCACTCAACGCTGGCGCGGATCATCCATGCCGTGGAGCAGGCGCAAGGCGCGCGGGCACCGACCCAGCGTTTTGTGGACCGTTTTTCGCGAGTATATACCCCTGCGGTGTTTCTGATCGCGGTGCTGGTCGCTTTGGTGCCGCCGCTGTACAGCGGCTTGCCCTGGTTCGATTGGGTCTACCGGGCTTTGGTCCTGCTGGTGGTGGCCTGCCCGTGTGCGCTGGTGATTTCCACCCCCGTGACCATCGTCAGCGGGCTCACCGCAGCGGCGCGCCGGGGCATCTTGATCAAGGGCGGCGTGTATCTGGAAAGCGGCCATCGCCTGAAGGTGATCGCGTTGGACAAAACCGGCACGCTGACCTACGGCAAGCCGGTCCAGACTGATTTCCTGGCGCTGGCCCCTGAGTTCGCAGCGCAGGCGCAGGCACTCGCCGCCAGCCTTGCCGAGCGCTCCGACCACCCGGTATCGCGCGCCATTGCTCAGGCCTTGCCCGATGCGCCCCGCGCGCCGGTGGATGCATTCAACGCGCTGCCCGGGCGTGGCGTGAGTGGCATCGTCGATGGCAAGCTCTACCATCTGGGCAATCATCGCCTGGTGGAAGAGCTGGGCCTGTGTTCCGCCGCGCTGGAAACTCAGCTCGACGCGTTCGAGCAGCAAGGTAAAACCGTGGTGCTGTTGCTGAACGCCAACGGCCCGCTGGCGCTCTTCGCGGTTGCCGACACGGTCAAGGACAGCAGCCGTGAGGCCATCGCTCAGTTGCATGCCATGGGCGTAGAGACGCTGATGCTCACCGGCGACAACCCCCATACCGCCGCCGCCATTGCCGCGCAGGTCGGGATTGACCGGGCGCAAGGCAATCTGCTCCCGGAAGACAAGCTAAAAGCGATCGAAACGCTGGTGGCCAGCGGGCGTAAAGTCGGCATGGTCGGTGATGGCATCAACGACGCCCCGGCCCTGGCCCGCGCCGACATTGGCTTTGCTATGGCCGCCGCCGGGACCGACACGGCGATTGAAACCGCCGATGTGGCCCTGATGGATGACGATTTGCGCAAAATTCCGGCGTTCATTCGTTTGTCGCGGCAGACTCGGGCGATCCTCTTACAGAACATCAGCTTGGCGCTGGGCATCAAGGCCGTGTTCCTGCTGTTCACCTTTGCCGGGATGGCAACCTTGTGGATGGCGGTATTCGCCGACATGGGCGTGAGCTTGCTGGTGGTGTTCAACGGCATGCGGTTGTTGCGCAAGGTTTAAGGGGGCGGGGCCATTTGGCCCCAAGCCGTTTAAAGCAACGCGTCGATCTGTTCTTGCCGTTCGCTGTCGTTCAGTTTCGCCTTGGGGTTCAACGATGACCACTGCGGGTGCGCGCGGGCCTTGCTCAAGGCGGGTGGGAGTTTGCCTTCGCGCCAGGTTTTGTCTTGGGGCATTGCCACCTCGATGCTGCCGATGGCGGCATGGCCGCGGCTTTCCAGCGCCTTGAGCAGTTGCCCTTGGCGCAGGGCGAGCAGGCGCAGTACGCTGTCGTCCACGGTCAATTCGCGCTCGCCTTTGAGCTTGCCCATCAAGCGCCCGCCATAGCCCCGCGCGGTTTGTAGCGCGCCGCCGGCAATGGCGCCGGCCAAGGCCGCCATGCCCAGTGTCAGGCCGCCGACCAACAAGTCGACCCCCGCGCCCGCCGCAGCGCCGGCGGCAACCCCACCGCCCACTCGCACCCCTAGCAGTTTCAGGGTTTCCGGGTTGAACAGGTCGTCACCCCAGCGCCCGTCCAGCAGGGGCAAGGCGCTGGCGGTGGCGTCGTCCAGGCCAAAGGCATACAGCTTGAGCAAGGCTTCAACACAGCGTTGTTCGCGCTGGCGAATGGCCTGATGCAGGGCTTCGATGGCGGGTTGCACGGCGTCGTTGGGCACGCTGCGGCGGCAGGCGGCGCAGTCGATCAACAGCTCGGCGATCAGCCGCTTGGCGCTGTGTTGGCGCGCCGCCTTTTGTTGCTGCTGGTCTTCGATCAAACGCTGCAGGCTGTCACGGCTGTGCTCCAGCAACAAAGCCAGGCTTTCATAGAGGCGCTTTTCGCCGTCTTCGGGGGGCGCCACGCTGTCAAAGCGCACCAGGGCATGCAGCCCCAGGCGCGCCAAGGCGTCGCGCCATTCGGTTTCACGGTGCTGGGCGCTGGCCACGAAATTGAGCACCGGCAATAAGGGTTTTCCGCAGCCGGCGAGCACTTCCAGTTCATCGCGGTACTTGGCCAACACCGGTTCGCGCGCGTCGATCACATACAGGCCGGCATCGCTGGCCATCAGCTGGCGCAGCACCTTGGCTTCCTGCTCGAAGCGTTGGCGCGATTCTGGGCCTTGCAGGAATCGCGCGAGCCGGGCGGGCCCGTCGAGGCGTTCACCGGGGCGCTCCAAGCGTTCGAGGTAGTCGAGCAGGGCGATGGCGTCTTCCAAGCCCGGGGTGTCGTACAGCTCGAGCAACGCCTGGCCGTCTACCGAAAGCCGCGCGCCCTCCACATGGCGGGTCGTGCTCGGGCGATGGGACACTTCGCCGAAGCCGATGTCGCGGGTCAGGGTGCGCAGCAGTGACGTTTTACCGACGTTGGTATGGCCCACCAAGGCTAGTGTCAGAGGCTTAGTCATGGGCGCTGTCCAACCAGGCAATGGGGTTTTCTTCGCCATAGGGCAATTGCAGTTGGCTCAAGGCCTCGTGCCAATCACCCAGGCGTTGCGGGTCTAGGCTATGCCCGGCGGGCGCAGGCACCAGCCACACGCGCGTGGCGGCGGCACTGCGCGCCAGCTCGGCGATTAGCGCCAGGCTGCCGCGGTCCGGCGAGCGTTGCGGGTCGCAGGCAATCGCCAGGCGCGCCGGGGGGAAGCGGCTGAGTTGTTCGAGCAAGTGGTTGCGCGACTCGCGGCTGTCGAGCACCCCTGCATCGCTGACCGAGGCAGGCAATGCCGGCGGCCAGGTGCGTTGCGGGTCCAATTCAATGGCCACCAATAGAGCGCCATTACTGTGCCCGGTGGTCACGCTGGTTTGCACGCCAGGCAAATGCGCCGGGGCGGCGTCGCTGACACCCAGGCGTTCGCTGCTAGGCATCAGACGTTCACGCAAGGCGCTGTAACCGGGCAGCTTGAGGTCCAAGTCGAGGCGCGCCTGGCCGCGACGCCAGCGCCATAGGCAGAGCGCCGCCAGTAACAGGCGGGGGAGGATGCCATACACCAGCAATACCCCGACCAGCCAACCGGCCCAGGCCTGGCGCGCTACCTCAAGGTTGACGGCAGTGTCCCCGCTGGCGCGGATCATGCCGCTGTCCGGCGTGCTGAAGCCGAACACCCCCGGCAGCGCACCCAGGGCTTGGGTCAGGGCGACAAAGGTGTCGGCGCCGAGAATGGTGGTCTCCCAGACAAAACCGTAGCGCCGGGTGGCCAATAGCAACAGCAGGGTGACCATCGCACTGAGCAATGCCAGCAACCAGAGGCCATTGACCAAGCTGCCGATCACCCAGCGGTTGAGCCGCTGCCGTTGTAGCAACAGCACCAGCGCCGGGCCCAGATGGGCGGCTTGAGCATCGCGTGCCAGTTTGCCACTGAGCCATAACCACAGCCGGCCCAGGCCTGCAGGCGTTTCACCGGTGAGCAACAGGCCCACGGCCCAACTCAGCAGCAGTAACAGGTTCAAACCCAGCAAGCTGCCCAGCGCCCAGAATACGTTCACCGGGCGCAGGCCATCCCCCAGTGCCGCCATGGCCAGGCCGGCGCCGCTGAACAGCGCCACTACCGCCAGGAGCAACAGGGCTAGGCGGGCGCCCTGGGCCCAACGGGCCAAAGCGTGGCGTTGGCCATCGCGTTCGGCCAGAAACACCGCGCGGTGGCGAATGCGTTGCGCCAGGTCGCCGCCGTGCTGGCGCGCCTGGCGGTTGGCTTCGAGGTCTTCTAGCGGGCCGGCCTGTTCTTCGCGCAGGCGGATGGCTTCGGTCAGCCACAAGGAGTGCAGGGCATTCGGTTCGGTCACATAAGCATCCATTGGTCTGGTCAGCCTTGGAGCATAACCCAAGGCGGCTCTGGTATTCTTTCACCCATGAAGACATCACTACCACTGAGCCTGATCGCCGCCCTGGCTCGCAACCGAGTCATCGGCGTCGACAACAGCATGCCCTGGCATCTGCCTGGGGATTTCAAATACTTTAAAGCCACGACCCTGGGCAAGCCGATCATCATGGGCCGCAAGACCTGGGACTCCATCGGCCGGCCGTTGCCCGGGCGCTTGAACCTGGTGGTCAGCCGCCAGCCGGGTCTGCTGCTGGAAGGGGCCGAGGTACTGGATTCTCTGGACGCTGCCGTACACCGGGCTGAAGCCTGGGCGCGGGCCAATGGTGCCCAGGAGGTCATGTTGATCGGCGGTGCGCAGCTGTATGAACAGGCCCTGCCGCACGCCCAGCGTCTTTACCTGACCCGTGTCGATCTGGAACCTGCCGGTGACGCCTGGTTTCCTGCGTTCGACGAGCGGCTTTGGCAGTGTGTCAGTAGCCAAGCCAACCCGGCGCTTGCACAAGCACCGGGCTATGCGTTCGAGGTGTGGGAGCGGGCCTGAGCTATCAGGCCTTGGCCAAGTCGGCGTGATCGTCGCTGTCCATCACGGCTTGATCGGTCTGCTTCATCCAGCGGCTGGTCAGCGTGCCCGCCGTCATCGAGCCGCTGACGTTGAGAGCGGTCCGGCCCATGTCGATCAAAGGCTCCACCGAGATCAACAGCGCCACCAGCGTGACCGGTAAGCCCATGGCCGGCAACACGATCAAAGCCGCGAAAGTAGCGCCGCCGCCGACGCCCGCCACACCCGCCGAACTCAGGGTGACAATCCCCACTAATGTGGCGATCCACAGTGGGTCAAGTGGGTTGATGCCGACCGTGGGCGCGACCATCACCGCCAGCATCGCCGGGTAGAGGCCTGCGCAGCCGTTCTGGCCGATGGTTGCGCCAAACGAGGCGGCGAAGCTGGCAATGGCGTGGGGCGTGCCCAGGCGCTGGGTTTGCGCTTCGATACTGAGCGGAATGGTCGCGGCGCTGGAGCGGCTGGTGAAGGCGAAGGTCAGCACCGGCCATACCTTGCGGAAAAACCGCAGGGGGTTGATGCCCGCCGCGCTTAACAGCAGGCCATGAACCACGAACATCAGGGCCAGGCCCAAGTACGACACCACCACGAAGCTACCGAGCTTGAGAATGTCCTGCACGTTCGAGTTGGCGACCATCTTGGCCATAAGCGCCATGACGCCATAGGGCGTCAGCTTGATCACCAGCCGCACCAGGCGCATGACCCAGGCTTGCAGAATGTCGATGGCCCCGACCACTTTCGCGCCCTTTTCGCTGTCGTCCTTGAGCAACTGCAAAGCCGCTACCCCCATGAACGCGGCGAAGATCACCACGCTGATGATCGAGGTGGGCTTGGCCCGGGCGAGGTCAGCGAAAGGGTTCTGCGGGATAAACGACAACAGCAATTGCGGCACGTTGAGGTCTGCCACCTTACCCGCGTAGTCGTTTTGAATGGTTTGCAGGCGGGCCGTTTCCTGGGTGCCGGCAACCAGGCCTTCGGCGGTGAGGCCGAACAGGTTGGTCAGGGCGATACCGATCAAGGCAGCGATCAGGGTGGTGAACAGCAGGGTGCCAATGGTCAGGAAGCTGATCTTGCCCAGCGACGACGCATTGTGCAGCCGCGCCACGGCACTGAGTATCGAAGCGAACACCAAGGGTATGACGATCATCTGCAGCAATTGCACGTAACCGCTGCCCACCAGGTCGAGCCAGCTCAAGGTGCTTTTAACCATCGGCTGGCCCGCGCCGTAGATCCCCTGCAACGCCGCCCCGTACGCCACGCCCAACGCCAGGCCGAGTAACACCTTCTTCGCCAGGCTCCACTGAGTATTACGGGTTTGCGCAAGCCCTAGTAGCAGGGCGACAAACACCAGGAGGTTGAAAAGCAGTGGCAGGTTCATACGGACTCCGAAGGGCGCAGCGCCAGTTAGCCGGCAAGCATATCACCTTGAATCCCATGACAATTAGATCGGCTGGGCCGGGTGATGGTCGTTTCTGGAATAACAGGGTGGCGTTTTTGCGATTATCCGTGGCGCAATCTGCCATTGCACCGTCGTCTGGGGCGCAGAATGTTCATCAAAATTTGTTACGGTGGGGTATTCACTAGGGGAGAACTGTCGATGAAACGTGCGCCTAAACTGCTTGCCGCTGCCTGGGGGCTGGCCTTGGCCGGTTCCGCTTTCGCCACCGATCTCAAGCATTGGCCGGAACCTGCCGCCAAGCAATTGAATGCCATGATCGCCGCCAACGCGAACAAGGGCCAGTACGCTGTGTTTGACATGGACAACACCAGCTATCGCTACGACCTGGAAGAGTCGCTGCTGCCCTTCATGGAAAACAAAGGCTTGTTGAGCCGGGAGAAACTCGACCCCTCGCTGAAGCTGATCCCGTTCAAAGACACCGCCGAGCATAAGGAAAGTTTGTTCAGCTACTACTACCGCCTGTGCGAAATCGACGACATGGTCTGCTACCCCTGGGTTGCTCAAGTGTTCTCGGGCTTCACCCTCAAAGAGCTCAAAGGCTATGTCGACGAATTGATGGCCTCGGGTAAACCCGTGCCCAGCACCTATTACGACGGTGACCAGGTGAAAAGCATCGAGGTCGAGCCGCCACGGGTTTTCACCGGCCAGGCAGAGCTGTACAACAAGCTGATGGAGAACGGCATCGAGGTGTATGTGATCACCGCCGCTTCGGAAGAACTGGTGCGCATGGTCGCTTCTGATCCCAAGTACGGTTACAACGTCAAACCGCAAAACGTGATCGGCGTAAGCATGCTGCTCAAAGACCGCAAGAGCGGTGAGCTGACCACGGCCCGCAAGCAGATTACCGCCGGGAAATACGACGAAAAGGCCAACCTGGGCCTGGAGTTGACGCCCTATCTGTGGACGCCAGCCACTTGGATGGCCGGCAAGCAGGCGGCGATCCTGACCTACATCGATGAATGGAAAAAACCCGTGCTGGTCGGCGGCGATACCCCCACCAGCGACGGTTTTATGCTGTTCCACGGCGTCGACGTGAGCAAAGGCGGGGTGCACCTGTGGATCAACCGCAAAGCCAAATACATGGACCAGCTCAACGGCATGATCGCCAAGCATGCCGCCGCTCAGGCCAAAGAAGGTCTGCCGGTGACCGCCGACAAGAACTGGGTGGTGGTCAAGCCTGAGGACATTCAGTAAAGGCGCAAAGGTCGGGGCCAACGCCCCGACCCGACTGCTTTAAATCCTGAAGCTGCCCACCAGATGCTTCAACCGGCTAACCTGCTGTTCCAGGTCAGTACAGGCATGCAAGGTGGACTGTAGGTTTTCCACGCCTTCCTGGTTCAAGGTGTTGATCTCGGTGATGTCCATGTTGATCGCCTCCACCACCGCCGTTTGCTCTTCGGTTGCGGTGGCGACCGACTGGTTCATGCCGTCGATTTCGCCGATACGCTGGGTGACGCTGCCCAGGCGTTCACCGGCCTGGTTGGCAATGCCGACACTCTGCTCGCTCTGAGCCTGGCTCTCGGTCATGGTGCCCACGGCCTGACGTGCGCCCTGTTGCAATTCTTCGATCAATTTTTGCACTTGCTGCGCCGAGTCCTGGGTGCGGTGCGCCAGGTTGCGCACCTCGTCCGCCACCACCGCAAAACCGCGGCCGGCTTCCCCGGCTCGGGCAGCCTCGATGGCCGCGTTGAGTGCCAGCAGGTTGGTTTGCTGCGAGATGCTGGTGATGACCTCGAGAATTTGCCCGATGTTCACCGTGTTGGCATTCAGTGTTTCGATGTTAGTGCACGAGTCGCTGATGCGGCTCGACAGTTGCCCCATCACCTCGATGGTCTGGTTGACCACCTGTTGGCCCTGTTCGGCCAGGCTGCGTGCGGCGCTGGAGTGTTGCGAGGCCAGGGCGGCGTTCTGCGCGATTTCCTGGGCGGCCGCCCCCAGTTCGTTGATCGCAGCGGCCACGCTGTTGGTGCGGTTGGCCTGTTGGTCCGAGTTGAGCATGGACGAATTGGAAGCACTCACCACCCGCTGCGCCACTTCGCTGACTTGCCCGGTGGCGGAGGAAACTTCACGGATGGATTCATGAATGCGCTCGACGAAGCGGTTGAACGACAGCGCCAGGGTGCCGAACTCGTCATGCCCATGGATCACCAGGCGACGCGTCAGGTCACCTTCGCCTTCGGCGATGTCGTGCATGGCGCGGCCCATGACGTGCAGGGGTTGCATCAACACGCGAATCAGCAGGCCCAGCAGCGCAATGATAATGATCACTGCGATGACCGTGGCGACAATGGCTGAAGTGCGGAACTCGCTCAGCATGGAAAACGCGGCGTCTTTGTCCAGCGCCAGCGCGACATACCAGTCGGCCGACTGCACGCCGTCGACATGGGTAAAAGACAGAAACTGTTGCTTGCCATCGATGGTGACTTCTTTCACCCCGGGCGAAATCTGCGGCGCGCCTTGTGGGTAAGCTTCGGCCAGGGTCTTGAGAACCAGCTTGCTGTCGGGGTGGATCAGGATCTTGCCTTGGGCGCTGACGATAAACGCGTGGCCGTGGCCGCCGAAATTCAGCGAGTTGATGATGGCGCTGATGCTCGACAGGTCGATATCGGCCCCTGCTACGCCGATGAACTGCTTCTCATGCTGGACCGGGCTGGCCACCGTGACCACCAACTTGCCTGACGAGGCCGCGATATAGGGCTCGGTGACGATGGTTTGTTGCGCGGCCACGGCCGCCTTGAACCAGCCTCGGACGCGCGGGTCATAGTCGGCCGGGCGGTTGCCGGCGGGCACCGAATACATCACGCCATTTTGCCCGCCGAAGTAGGTGAGCTGGAAGTTGCTGGTATACGCCGGCAGGCCTACGCTGCGGCTCAGGCTCGGGGCGGCGTCACCGTCCACGGCCACTTGCTGAGCCAGCGATTGCAGCAGTTGGATACGGCTATTGAGCCACGTCTGGATGTTGCTGGTGGTCAGGCTGCCGAGCTCCTGCATCGACGACTCGGTGTTGTGGCGCAGGGTCTGGCGTTGCCGGTAGTCGTTGAAGGCAATGAAGCAGGTGAACGCGACGGCCACCACAAGGGCGGCAGCCAGCAGAATTTTGTGGCTGAATTTCAGGTTGTTCATCATCTGCAGGTCTGTCCGCAAGGTCGATCTGGGGGAAGTTTTGCAGATCTTGTGTCGGCGGCCAGGTCGGAAAGATTAATCCAATCGGCTAGGCGGCGCTCTAACTCGGGCCTTGGTACAAATCCACGGGTAGCCTGGGAACCCGAGGTAGGATTTCGATTCCAACGCACGGGTGGGCAACCGCCTTACCTATGCCCAGGAGTGATTCCAGATGTCGTTGCGTTCGATAGCCGTATTGTCGTTATGCGTACTGTTGGTGGCCTGCAACAAGGTCAATCAGGAAAACTACGCCAAGCTCAAGGCCGGCATGAGCCGCGCCGAAGTCGAGCAACTGCTGGGCACGCCCACCGACTGCTCCGGGGCGCTGGGCATGGCCAGCTGCACATGGGGCGACAAAGACAGCTTTATCAGCGTCCAGTACGCCAGCGACAACGTGCTGCTGTATTCCGGGCAGGGCTTGAAATGATCAGAGGCAGAACGCTAATAGGGCTGGCCGCCGCTGTTATCGCCGGGTTAGCCCTGGCGGCCTGTGCCACTCGGGACGACGGCGCGCCCCCGCCGAAGACCGAGGGTCAGGTCGACCTCAAGCGCTACACCGGCACCTGGTATGAATTGGCGCGCATGCCCATGTTCTTTCAGCGCAATTGCGTGCAATCCGAGGCCCATTACACCGTCAAAGGCGACGGTAACCTTGGCGTGCTAAACCGTTGCCGCACCAGCGCCGGTGACTGGCAAGAGGCGATCGGCACCGCGACCCCCCAAGGGCCGGGCGTGACGGACAAGCTGTCGGTAGAGTTCGATAACTGGTTCTCGCGCTTGCTGCCGGGCGTTGCCAAAGGTGACTATTGGATCTTGGCCATCGATGACCATTACCGCACCGCCGTCGTGGGCAGCCCCACGCGCAAATACTTGTGGTTGCTGTCGCGTACGCCCAAGGTTAGCAGCGCCGTGCGCGAGCAGCTGCTGGCCAAGGCGCGCGAACAGGGCTATGACACTTCGCGCCTGATCTGGCGTGGTGCCGATTCGGAAATTGGCCAGTAGCGCCCTTGCTTGTTAGTCGATAGGCAACGCCGTGCTGGCCCGTTAGACTTTGCCTTGCCCCGCCGCCGCGACGCGGCTTAACCACCGACCAAGGAACGCCTGTGCCAACCCAGCCCACTGCCACTCGGGATGAAAGCCCGGCGCCGCTGTATGCGCGCGTCAAGCAGATGATCGGTCGGGAGATCCTCACAGGCAACTGGCCTCCCCACCATCGCGTGCCTTCGGAGAGCGAGTTGGTGGCGCAGTTGGGCTTTAGCCGCATGACCATCAACCGGGCGCTGCGCGAACTGACCGCCGAAGGGCTCTTGGTGCGCATGCAGGGGGTCGGCACCTTTGTCGCTGAGCCGAAAACCCGCTCGGCGCTGTTCGAGGTGCATAACATTGCCGACGAGATCGCCGCGCGCGGGCACCGCCATACGTGCCAGGTGGTGCTTTTGAATGAAGAGCCTGCTGGCCCGCAGCGCGCCGTGGCGCTGAATCTGCGCGAGGGGCAGCGGGTCTATCATTCGGTGATCGTCCACTACGAAGACGGCGAGCCCCTGCAAATCGAGGACCGTTACGTCAATGCCCAGGCCGCGCCGCATTACCTGGAGCAGGACTTCACCCTGCAGACCCCTTATGCCTACTTGTCCAAGGTCGCGCCGTTGACCGAAGGTGAGCACGTGGTGGAAGCGATCTTGGCAGACCCCGAAGAGTGCCGCCTGTTGCAGATAAACCCCAACGAGCCGTGCCTGCTGATCCGCCGCCGGACGTGGTCCGGCCGCCAGCCAGTGACCGCCGCGCGTTTGATCCACCCAGGCTCCAGGCACCGCCTGGAAGGCCGCTTCGGCAACTGAGTGGTAAGCGTGCGGCACCTGCGTGGTGCGCCGGGGTCTCACGGTATCCATCCTGTTTCATGGCCCATGAGAACCGCCTATGTTTCCCGATAGCCTGACCTTCTCGATTGCGGACTGGATCAACGCAGCAGTCGACAAACTAGTGGGCCAGTACGGCGATGCGCTGCGCCAGGTGTCCGACACCTTGCTGTGGGCCCTGATGGGCTTGGAAGGGCTCTTGCGCATGACGCCCTGGTGGTTGCTACTGCTGGTAGTGGGGGGTATTGCCTGGCATGCCACGCGCCGTTGGTTAAGTGCTGTGCTGATCGTCGCTTTGCTTTTTCTGGTGGGCGCCGTGGGCTTGTGGGACAAGCTCATGCAGACCCTGGCCTTGATGCTGGTGGCGACCACCTTGTCGGTGTGTATTGGCATCCCCCTGGGTATTCTCGCCGCCCGCAGTCGGCGCTTGCGCGCGGTGATGATGCCGCTGCTCGACATCATGCAAACGCTGCCTACTTTCGTTTACCTGATTCCGGTATTGATGCTGTTTGGCCTGGGCAAAGTCCCGGCCATTTTTGCCACCGTTATCTACGCCGTGGCACCTTTGATACGCTTGACCGACCTGGGGATCCGTCAGGTCGACCGCGAGGTCATGGAGGCGGTTAACGCCTTCGGCGCCAATCCCTGGCAACAATTGTTCGGCGTACAACTGCCCCTGGCGCTGCCCAGCATTATGGCCGGGGTGAACCAGACGACCATGATGTCGCTGTCCATGGTGGTAATTGCCTCGATGATCGGCGCCCGTGGGCTGGGCGAGGATGTCCTGGTGGGCATTCAGACCCTCAACGTTGGCCGCGGCCTGGAGGCCGGGCTGGCCATCGTGGTCTTGGCTGTGGTCATCGACCGCATTACCCAGGCTTATGGTCGGCCACGCCGCGAGGTCAAGCCATGAGTGCTGCGAAGATCGTGGTCGAGGGCGTGTCGAAAGTCTTCGGCGCCCGCGCCGAGCAAGGTCTCGCGCTGTTACGGGCGGGCCATGACAAAGAGCAGATACTGGCCCAGACCGGCTGTGTGGTCGGGGTCGATGACCTGAGCCTGAGCGTGGCCAGCGGCGAGATTTTCGTGATCATGGGCCTCTCCGGCTCAGGCAAGTCGACCCTGGTGCGCCACCTGAACCGCTTGATCGACCCTTCTTGCGGTGACATCCGGGTCGATGGCGAAAGTATCCTGGGCTATGACATGAAGGCGTTGCGCGAGTACCGGCGGCATAAAGTCAGCATGGTGTTCCAGAACTTCGGTTTGCTGCCTCACCGCAGCGTGCTCGATAACGTCGCCTACGGCCTCAAGGTGCGTGGCCAGAGCAGCGCCCAATGCCGTGAGCGTGCCGCCCATTGGGTGAGCATGGTGGGCCTGGAGGGTTACGAACATGCCTGGCCCGACCAGCTTTCGGGCGGCATGCGCCAGCGGGTCGGCCTGGCCCGGGCGTTGGCCACCGACACCGACATCATTCTGATGGACGAAGCCTTCAGCGCACTCGACCCGTTAATCCGCGCCGAGATGCAGGACCAACTGCTCGACTTGCAGCAGCGTCTGCGCAAGACCATCGTGTTCATTACCCATGACCTTGACGAGGCCCTGCGTCTGGGTAACCGCATCGCCATTTTGCGCGCCGGCCGCCTGGTGCAAGTGGGCACGCCCGAGCAGATCCTACGAAACCCCGCAGACGATTACGTGGACCGCTTCGTTCAGCGTCGGTCCGTACCGGTTTGAAAGGCGGCGTTGGCCCCGGCGTTTTTAAAAAAACAGGGGGGTATGCGGCATAAGGCTATTCAGGTTTATGATGCGCCATAGCCTGACCAATACCCTACGGAGCGTGCGATGCAGACCTTGTACCCACAGATCAAACCTTACGCCAGGCACGATCTGGCCGTGGAAGAGCCGCATGTGCTGTATGTCGACGAGAGCGGTTCGCCAGAAGGCTTGCCTGTGTTGTTTATCCATGGCGGGCCCGGCGCGGGCTGCGATGGCGCCAGCCGCTGCTATTTCGACCCTAACCTGTACCGCATCATCACCTTCGACCAGCGCGGCTGTGGCCGTTCTACCCCCCATGCGAGCCTGGAAAACAACACCACCTGGCACCTGGTGCAGGACATGGAGCGGATTCGCGAACACCTGGGCATCGACAAATGGGTGCTGTTCGGCGGCTCCTGGGGCTCGACCCTGGCGCTGGCGTATGCCCAGACTCACCCTGAGCGCGTACATGGGCTGATCCTGCGCGGCATCTTTTTATGCCGCCCGCAAGAAATCCACTGGTTCTACCAGGCCGGCGCCAGCCGCATGTTCCCGGATTACTGGCAGGACTACCTGTCGCCCATCCCGGTGGATGAGCGTGACGACCTGCTCAAGGCGTTCCATAAACGTCTGACCGGGGCCGACCAGATCGCCCAAATGCATGCGGCCAAGGCCTGGTCAACTTGGGAAGGCCGTACGGCCACTCTGCGCCCCAACCCGTTGGTGGTCGACCGCTTCTCTGAACCGCAGCGGGCCCTCTCCATCGCGCGGATCGAATGCCATTACTTTATGAACAATGCCTTCCTGGAACCGAACCAGTTGATCCGCGATGTACCCCTGATCGCCCACCTGCCTGCCGTTATCGTGCACGGCCGTTACGACGTGATCTGCCCACTCGACAACGCCTGGGAGCTACACCAGGCTTGGCCGAACAGCGAGTTGCAGGTCATCCGTGATGCCGGGCACGCCGCTTCCGAGCCGGGTATCACTGACGCGTTAGTGCGCGCGGCCGACCAAATGGCTCGGCGCTTGCTGGACTTGCCGTTGGAGGAGGCGTGAAGGCACTGCTGCAGCGCGTCAGCGCAGCACGAGTCGAAGTCGCAGGCGAAGTGGTCGGGCAGATCGGCGTTGGCTTATTGGTATTGGTGGCGGTAGAACCCGACGATAACCCTGCCAGTGTCGACAAGTTGCTCCACAAGTTGCTCAACTATCGGGTATTCGCCGATGAGCACGGCAAGATGAACCTCTCGCTTACAGCTGTCGACGGCGGGTTATTGTTGGTGTCTCAGTTCACCCTGGCCGCTGACACCCAAAGCGGCCTGCGCCCCAGTTTCTCTCGGGCGGCACCGCCCGAGTTGGGGGCGCAGTTGTTCGACTACTTGGTGGCGCGTGCCAGCACGGTCCATCCAAGCGTTGCGACCGGGCGTTTTGGCGCTGATATGCAGGTCCATCTGGTCAACGATGGCCCTGTTACATTCATGCTACAAACATGAGCGGGCTGAAATGACTATTTACAGAAGAAAGCCGCCCTTTACGGCATAAATACTTTGTTTAACCTGATGCGTTGTGACGCGGCCTGCTAGATAATCGCGCGTTGTGGAAACCGGTGTTCACCAGTCCTTTTTTGTCCAGTTTGAGACGCGTCTGCCACCGCTTGGGGAATCATTGCGCCCTTTCGGAGTCGGAACAATGCTCGCCAACCTGGCAAACGAAAGCTGGCCGTTGGTTTATTGATCTGTTTTTCGGCGAGGGTTGCTCGTGATTGTTAGTCCTTTTAATGCTCCAAGAACACCCCGCAAGCGGCTGCGCAGCGCGCTGCTCAACGGTTCCGCGCTGCTGTGCCTGCTCAGTGCCGGGCAGCTCTGGGCCTTCGACCTCGATGATGTAGCGGCCAAGGCAAAAGAGTTGGCCGGGCAGAAGTTCGAAGCCCCGAAAAGCAATTTGCCGAACGAATTTCGCGACATGAAGTTCGCTGACTACCAAAAAATTCGCTTCCGCCCGGAACAAGCCGAATGGGCGTCTGCCAAGACTCCGTTCAAGCTGTCGTTCTACCACCAGGGTATGCACTTCGACACGCCGGTCAAAATCAACGAAGTCACCGCAACCGCCGTCAACGAGATCAAGTACGACTCGGGGCGCTTCGACTTTGGCGACATCAAATTCGACCCCAAAGCCACTGAGAAACTGGGCTACGCCGGTTTTAAGGTGACCTACCCGATCAACAAGGCCGACAAACAGGACGAAATCATGACCGTCCTGGGCGCGAGTTATTTCCGCGTCATCGGCAAAGGTCAGGTTTACGGCCTGTCCGCACGCGGCCTGGCTCTGGACACCGCCATGCCATCGGGCGAAGAGTTTCCGCGCTTCACCGAGTTCTGGATCGAGCAACCGACCCCTGAAGCCAAGCACTTGGTGATCTACGCCTTGCTCGACTCGCCACGTTCGACCGGCGCTTACCGCATGGTCTTGCGCCCAGGTACCGACACCGTGGTCGACGTGCGCTCTAAAGTGTTCCTGCGCGACAAAGTGGGCCGCCTTGGCGTTGCACCGCTGACCAGCATGTTCCTGTTCGGCACCAACCAGCCATCAAAAGTGCAGAACTATCGCCGCGAATTGCATGACTCCACCGGTCTGTCGATCCATGCCGGCAATGGCGAGTGGCTGTGGCGCCCACTGAATAACCCTAAACACTTGGCAGTTAGCAGCTTCAGCGTGGAAAACCCACGCGGCTTCGGGCTGTTGCAGCGCGGCCGTGAGTTCTCCCGCTACGAAGACCTCGACGACCGCTACGACAAGCGCCCCAGCGCTTGGGTAGAGCCGCGTGGCGATTGGGGCAAGGGCACCGTCGATCTGGTAGAAATTCCTACCGCCGACGAAACCAATGACAACATCGTTGCCTTCTGGAACCCTGAAGTTCAGCCCCAGCCGGGCGAGCCACTGGAAAGCAACTATCGCATCCACTGGACCATGGACGAAGCAGCGCTGCACTCGCCTGAAACGGCTTGGGTCAAGCAAACGCTGCGTTCCACCGGTGACGTCAAGCAGGCCAACCTGGTGCGGCAAGCCGACGGCAGCATGGCTTTCCTCATCGACTATGAAGGGCCGGTACTCAAGGCATTGCCTGAAGATACGGTCCTGCGTAGCCAGGTCAGCGTGGGTGACAACGGCGAATTGGTTGAAAACAACGTTCGTTACAACCCTGAGACCCAAGGCTGGCGCCTGACCCTGCGCTTGAAGGTCAAAGATGCTGCCAAAGCCGTCGAGATGCGCGCGGCCCTGGTGCGTGACGTGCCCGTTGAAGCGGCCAAGCCGGAAGAACCTGCTAAGCACGAGAAAACCACAGCCAAGCATGAGAAGGCCCACGCTAAAGCCGATAAGGCTGAACCTGCCGCCGCTCCTGCCGATGAGCAACCTGCCGCACCGACCGAACCGGCCACGACCGAACAGGTCCTGACTGAAACTTGGAGCTACCAGTTGCCCGCCGATGAGTAATTTGCCCGCTTCCCCAGAGACGCTGAGCGAGTACCTCGCTCACCTGCCCTTGAGCGACGAGCAGCGTGCCGAACTGGCCGCTTGCTCTTCCTTCGAGGAACTGCATGAGCGCTTGTCCGCGCGCCCTGCCGGTGGCCCGTCCGAGGCTGTGCAATCCTCGGTGGGTCGCCGCCTGGAGCTCTCCAGCGCAGAGGCATTGGCCGAGGCTGAGATGCTTGGTCTGGACCCCAGCGGCCGGGTAGTGCTCAAGGCCACGCCACCGATCAAGCGCACCAAGGTCGTGCCTGAGCCATGGCGCACTAATATTTTGGTTCGTGCCTGGCGCAAGGTCACCGGCCAGGAAAGCCGGCCCGAGCCCACCAGCGACAAACGCGACCTACCCCACGCCCGTTGGCGTTGGGTGGGTTCGATGCGTCGCTATATTCTTCTGGTGCTGATGCTCGGCCAGACGATCGTGGCCGGTTGGTACATGAAAGGCATCATGCCCTACCAGGGCTGGGGCATGGTCGACCTGCAGGAAGTGCTGCACCAACCGATCCTGCAAACCGCCACCCAGGTACTGCCGTACTTCCTGCAGACCAGTATTCTGGTGCTGTTCGGGATCCTGTTCTGCTGGGTATCGGCAGGTTTCTGGACGGCCCTGATGGGCTTTTTGGAGCTGCTGACCGGCCGTGACAAGTACCGTATCTCCGGTGCCAGCGCGGGCAACGAGCCCATCGAAGCCGGCGCCCGTACGGCATTGGTTATGCCAATCTGTAACGAAGACGTGCCGCGGGTGTTCGCGGGCTTGCGGGCGACGTTCGAGTCGGTAGCCGCCACCGGCGACCTCGACCGTTTCGACTTCTTCGTACTCAGCGACACCAACGACCCAGACATCGCCGTGGCTGAGCAGCAGGCCTGGCTGGAAGTGTGCAAAGAAGCCAAAGGCTTTGGGCGCATTTTCTACCGTCGGCGGCGCCGTCGGGTTAAACGCAAAAGCGGTAACCTTGATGACTTCTGCCGTCGCTGGGGCGGTGACTACCGCTACATGGTGGTATTGGACGCCGACAGCGTCATGAGCGGTGAGTGCCTCACCAGCCTGGTGCGCTTGATGGAAGCCACCCCAGATGCCGGTATTATCCAGACCGCGCCAAAAGCGTCCGGCATGGACACCCTGTACGCCCGTATGCAGCAGTTCGCGACCCGCGTCTACGGCCCGCTGTTCACGGCCGGCCTGCATTTCTGGCAGTTGGGTGAGTCCCACTACTGGGGGCACAACGCGATCATCCGCATGAAGCCTTTTATCGAGCACTGCGCCTTGGCGCCGTTGCCGGGTAAGGGCGCTTTCGCTGGGGCGATCTTGTCCCATGACTTCGTCGAAGCGGCTCTGATGCGCCGGGCCGGCTGGGGCGTGTGGATCGCCTACGACTTGCCGGGCAGCTACGAAGAGCTGCCGCCTAACTTGCTCGATGAGCTCAAGCGTGACCGCCGTTGGTGTCACGGTAACTTGATGAACTTCCGCCTGTTTTTGGTCAAAGGCATGCACCCGGTGCACCGGGCTGTGTTTCTGACCGGGGTGATGTCGTACCTGTCGGCGCCTCTGTGGTTCTTCTTCCTGGTGCTATCGACAGCCTTGTTGGCGGTGAACACCTTGATGGAGCCGACCTACTTCATGGAGCCGCGACAGCTTTACCCGTTGTGGCCGCAATGGCACCCCGATAAAGCCGTGGCGTTGTTCTCCACCACCATCGTATTGCTGTTCCTGCCCAAGTTGCTCAGTATCATTCTGATCTGGGCCAAGGGCGCGAAAGAATACGGCGGCCGCTTCAAGGTGACCCTGTCCATGCTGCTGGAGATGCTGTTCTCCATGTTGCTGGCGCCGGTACGCATGTTGTTCCACACCCGCTTCGTACTGGCCGCGTTTTTGGGCTGGGCGGCGACCTGGAACTCCCCACAGCGTGACGACGACTCGACCCCATGGCTCGAAGCGGTCAAGCGCCACGGTTCGCAGACAGTGCTGGGCGCCCTTTGGGCCGCGCTGGTGATCTGGCTGAACCCGAGCTTCCTGTGGTGGCTCACGCCGATCGTCGGTTCGTTGATGCTGTCGATTCCGGTATCGGTGATCTCTAGCCGGACCAACCTGGGCCTGCAGGCGCGTGATGAAAAGCTGTTCCTGATCCCAGAGGAATATGCGACGCCGCAGGAACTGGTTTCGACTGATCAATACACCCACGAAAACCGCTGGCACGCCCTCAAGGACGGTTTCGTCCGGGCAGTGGTCGATCCACAGCAGAATGCCTTGGCTTGCGGCCTGGCCACTGCGCGCCATGGTAAAGCGGCGCCGGTCGAGGCTGCGCGGGCGGAATGGGTGATGAAAGCCCTCGAATTGGGCCCCGAGAAGCTCGACGGTAACAGCCGTTTGAAGTTGCTCAGTGACCCGGTTGCACTGTCTCGGCTCCACGCCCGCATTTGGAACGAGTCCAATGCACTCTGGTTGGGCGCCTGGCGCTCATCGGTAGAAGCGGACCCTCACGCGCCGCTATTGCCATTGCAACCCGCGGTGCCCAGCGTGCCGTCAGGCCTGGCAAACGCCTGAAAACAACGGCCTTGAGCCTAGTGCTCAAGGCCGTTTTCTTGTCCGGCAGCATAGGCCTTGCGCCCATGCACCGTCTTAAAACCCCCGCCTTTGCGCAACAAAGTCTTATCAAACCCTTGTGCTGAACGGTGAACAGGTTAGGATCGCACCCCGAAATGGTGCGTGAGTGCCTCGCGTTGCCGAGTAATTGGGTGAGGGTAGGGTTTGTGATGAAGAAGTATCTGTCGATCTGGCTACTGGGTGTCATGGCGTGGGCCTGCGCCGGCACTGCCTATGCAGAAGGCGCGATTGACGATGCCGTGAAACGCGGCACTTTGCGGGTTGGCATGGACCCTACCTACATGCCCTTCGAGATGACCAACAAACGCGGCGAAATCATTGGTTTCGAAGTGGACGTACTCAAGGCCATGGCCAAAGCCATGGGGGTCAAACTCGAATTGGTTTCCACAGGCCTGGACGGCATCATCCCTGCGCTGTTAACCGGCAAGTTCGATTTGATTGGCAGTGGTTTGACCCTCACTCAAGAACGCAACTTGCGCATCAACTTCAGCGAGCCCTTTATCGTGGTCGGGCAAACCCTGCTGATTCGCAAAGAGTTGGCCGACACTGTCAAATCCTACAAAGACTTGAACAGCCCCGACTATCGCCTGACGTCCAAGTTTGGGACCACCGGCGAGCTGGTGGCCAAAAAACTGATCGCTAAAGCGCAATACCACGGCTATGACAATGAGCCCGAAGCGGTCCTGGACGTGGTCAACGGCAAGGCCGATGCCTTTATCTATGATTCGCCTTATAACGTCGTGGCCATGGAGAAACTCGGCAACGGCAAGTTGGTGTACCTGGACCAGCCCTTCACCTACGAGCCGCTCGCTTTCGGCCTGAAGAAGGGTGACCACGACAGCCTCAACTGGATCAACAACTTCCTGCATCAGATCCGCGAAGACGGCACCTACGAGCGCATTCATAACAAGTGGTTCAAGAGCACCACTTGGCTCAAGGAAATGGAATAACTTCGACCGTGATCAAACATTCTAAAGCCCAATGGCCATGGCATGGCCTGACTGCACTGGTCTTGATCGGTTTGGCGGCCAGCCTTTACCTGGCAACTTCGCGTATCGCTTACGAGTGGCAGTGGAGCAGGGTGCCGCAGTACTTCGTGTACCAGGCGGAGTCACCCCAGCGGGCCGACGGTTATGGCAGTGTGCAGGCGATCGAGGTGCAGGGTGAACACACCCGTGTGCTGCTGCTGGATGAAGACGGTAACGAGCAATCTCTGCAAGTGGCCAGTGACAGCGTCACCTTGCAGCAGGGCGACGATGTGGCTGAAGGCGACCTCGTCGGTGTGACTCGGCACTGGGCCGCTGGGCCTATCGCCTGGGGTTTATGGACAACCCTTTGGCTGTCGGTGGTGAGCGGCATCGCCGGCTTGGTGCTCGGCTTGTTGGCGGGGCTGTGCCGCCTGTCGGCGAACCCCACCTTGCGGCATTTATCGACGGTGTATGTCGAACTGGTGCGCGGCACGCCGCTGCTGGTGCAAATATTCATCTTTTATTTTTTCATCGGCACGGTACTGAATTTTTCCCGTGAGTTCGCTGGGGTGGCAGCGCTGGCCCTGTTTACGGGGGCCTACGTTGCCGAGATCGTCCGCTCTGGGGTGCAGTCCATTGCCCGTGGGCAGGGCGAGGCGGCGCGCTCCCTGGGCCTGAGCAGCGCCCAGTCGATGCGCCATGTGGTCTTACCGCAAGCGCTCAAACGCGTGTTACCGCCGCTGGCCGGGCAGTTCATCAGCTTGGTCAAGGACACTTCGTTGGTGTCGGTGATCGCCATTACCGAGCTGACCAAAAGCGGCCGTGAAGCCATTACCACCTCGTTCTCGACCTTTGAGATCTGGTTTTGCGTGGCCGGCCTGTATTTGCTGATCAACCTGCCGCTGTCGCACATCGCTAGCCGGCTAGAACGGAGGCTCGCGCAAAGTGATTGAGGTTCGTGACCTGCTGAAAACCTTTAACACCCGTGGGCAGATCGTGCGTGCTGTGGATAACGTCAGTACCCACGTCAGCCGAGGCGAAGTGCTGGTGGTGCTGGGGCCTTCGGGCTCGGGCAAGTCGACTTTTCTGCGTTGCCTCAACGGCCTGGAAGCCTTCGATCAAGGCAGCGTCAGCATCGATGGGCTGCGCCTGGACGACCCCAAGACCCATATCGATGCCTACCGGCGCGAAGTGGGCATGGTCTTTCAGCACTTCAACCTGTTCCCGCACATGACCGTCCTGGAAAACCTTTGCCTGGCGCAGAAGGTGGTGCGCAAGCGCAGCAAGCCTGAGCGTGAGGCCAAGGCGCGCGCTTTGCTGGAGAAAGTCGGTATTGGCGAAAAAGCCGACGCCTACCCCTCGCGGCTTTCCGGTGGGCAGCAGCAACGGGTGGCCATCGCCCGCGCGTTGGCGATGGACCCCAAGGTGATGTTGTTCGATGAGCCCACCTCGGCTTTGGACCCCGAAATGGTCGGCGAGGTGCTGGACGTCATGCAGGCCCTGGCCCGCGAGGGCATGACCATGGTCTGCGTGACCCATGAGATGGGCTTCGCCCGGGAAGTCGCCGACCGGGTGCTGTTTTTCGACCACGGCCGTTTGCTCGAAGACGCGCCGCCGAGCGAGTTCTTCAACACCCCGCAAGACCCTCGCGCCCAGGCGTTCTTACGCCAAGTCCTGTGACCCTCGACAAGGAGGTCGGGCTCGGGCCCTGGCCTCTTACACCCTGAACTGCCCCACCATGCCTTTGAGTTCGCTGCCCAGGCGCGCCAGCTCTTGGCTTGAGGCTGCGGTTTCCTGGCTGGCCGACGCTGTTTGTTCAGAGACATCGCGCACATTGAGTACGCTGCGGTTGATCTCCTCGGCCACCGCGCTCTGCTGCTCACTGGCGGCGGCGATTTGCTGGTTCATGCTTTGGATGCTCGACACCGTCTCAGTAATGTTTTGCAGCGCCACCCCAGCGGCCCGGCTTAACTGAACGCTGTTGTCGGTCAGGTGCCGGCTATTGTCCAGAATCGAGGCCACCTGTGCTGTGCCTTGTTGCAGCCCGGCGATGAGCTCTTCGATTTCTTCGGTCGATTGCTGGGTGCGTTGTGCCAGGCCTCTGACTTCATCGGCCACCACCGCAAAGCCGCGGCCTGCTTCACCGGCTCGGGCCGCTTCGATGGCGGCATTGAGGGCCAGCAGGTTGGTTTGTTGGGACACCGACTTGATAACGTCCAGCACGCTGCCGATCCGCCCGCTCTCTTTGGTCAAGCCATCCATGGCGGTGATGGAATGGCCCACCTCGACCGCCAGTTGTTCGATCTGCGCAATGGCCTCGCCCACTACGCGCTCGCCTTCACGTGCCTGCTCATCGGCTTGGGTGGCCGCAATCGAGGCGCGCTCGGCGTTGTGGGCCACTTCCTGCACAGTGGCGGCCATCTGGTTCATCGCGGTGGCCACCTGGTCGGTTTCTTCGCGCTGGCTGGCCACCCCCCGGCTGGTCTGGCCGGTCACAGTAGACAATTGCTGCGCTGCGCCAGAGAGTTGTGTGACACCCTGACCGATACCGCCGATCAAGCCGCGCAAACTGACGGTCATCTGCTGCATGCTGTTTTGCAACTGGCCCATTTCGTCTCGGCGGCCTACGGGATGGTCATTGCTCAAGTCGCCATCGGCGATGCAGCCCGCCATCTGCAGCGTGTACTTGAGCGGCTGAGTGATCTGGCGAGTAATCGCCCACGCGGCGAAGGCGCCGAACAGCATGGCTAGTAACGCGACGCCGGTTAGAACACTACGGGCTTCCAAGGCTTCAAGGTCCCGCATGGCAATGTGCTGGTCGCTCAAATCGCGGCTCGCTCCGCGTAAATCATTACCCAGGCCCTCAAGGCGGTTTTGCACGGTGGCGGCTTCAATGGCCAGGCTGGTAAACGAGCTGAGGGTGGCGGTGAGCTGGCCGACATTCTCGTCCATGGCACGGGCCTGGTCGGCCGAGACTTGCAGATCCTGGCTGAGCAAAGTGACGGTTTTTTCCAGGCCGGCGTTGAGGTTCTCAGCCGCGCGTTGGCTAATGCTTTTGTAGTCATTCAGGTCAGCGTACGAGTAGGCCGGTATCAAAATCTGGGCAATGCTGATGTTGATCAAGCGGCGGATATCCGCGAGCTGCTTGAAGAGTGGATCACGGCTACGGTCGCCGTCCTGGGTGGCCAGCAACAGCTCACGCTCCGTGTTATCGATGCCCGCGATGGCAGCCTCTTGCTGCTCGAGCAGGGCCTGGCGCTGGGTTTCGCGACGTGTCACCACATCCCCCAGTGCCTGAAAATTCAGTTCGAACGCGCGCACCACCTCGGCTTTTTCGTTAAGGACGTTCAACGCCTCGACGGAGGTTGCCCGGCGCCGTACATCTTCCATGGATTGGTTGAGGACCTTGAGGCTTGACTCGACATTGCGTCGACTCTGTTCATCGGCCATTACGCGGTAAGTGATGCGCTCGGCTCGCAGGTCTTTAGCTGCGTCGTTGATTTGCGCGATCTCGGTGAGCATCTCCGAGCGATCGATGGCGTTGTTCAGCGCCAGCCAGCCCGACAACGTGGTCAGTAATGTCAGTACCAATACTAGAGCGAAGCCAGCCCCCAACTTGAGACCGACACTCAAGTTGCCAATAGAGCGAGTCATGGATTGAAACATTGTGAACCTCCAGCGTGTTCGAATGGCAGGAACGTGGCTTTGCGCCACGTTACGCCCATCGGCTGGAACCCGGATCACTGGACCTGAATCTGTCGTAGGAAATTTCTGAAAATTCGTTCAAATCGCCAGGGGCCCCGCCACGCCTGGCGTTGCTTGCCCCCGTCAGACGCGGAATTTGCCCACCAAATTTTGCAAATGGGTACCCAACCGCGCCAGCTCAACGCTGGAACTGGCGGTTTCTTCACTGGCGGCTGAGGTCTGCTCGGAGATATCCCGTACGTTGATGACGCTGCGATTGATTTCCTCGGCCACCGCACTTTGTTGTTCTGCCGCTGCTGCGATCTGCTGGTTCATGGACTGAATGGTGGACACGGTTCGGGTGATATTGGCCAGGGAGCCACCGGCTTTGCGGGTCAGGGCGACGCTGCTGTCGGTGAGTGAACGGCTGCTATCCATGACACTGGTCACTTTCTGCGTGCCGTTTTGCAGCGCGGCAATCAGGGTTTCGATTTCTTCGGTCGATTGCTGGGTGCGTTGCGCCAGGCTGCGGACTTCGTCGGCCACCACGGCAAATCCACGCCCGGCCTCGCCCGCCCGCGCGGCCTCGATGGCAGCGTTGAGGGCCAGTAGGTTGGTTTGTTGGGCTACCGACTTGATCACATCCAGCACGCCGCCGATCTTGTCACTTTCCTGCTTCAAATGGCCCATGGCATCGCTGGAGTTGACCACCTCGGCGGCTAAGCGCTCGATCTGGGCGATGGCTTCATTAACCACGGCATCGCCCTCGCGAGCCTGCTGATCGGCGACGAGCGCGGCCTCCGAGGCTTCCTCAGCATTACGTGCCACTTCCTGGACGGTAGCTGCCATTTCGTTCATTGCCGTGGCGACCTGATCGGTCTCGACCTTCTGCGCATTGACGCCCGCGCTGGTCTGCTCGGTCACGGCCGAGAGTTCCTCGGCGGCACTGGCGATCTGCGTCACGCCATCGCTAATTCCACCGATCAGGCCACGCAGGTTCACGGTCATGCGCTGCATGCTCTGTTGCAGTTGGCCCAGCTCGTCGCGGCGGTCAATGGACAGGTTCTGGCTGAGATCACCCGAAGCCACGCGGTCCACCACCACCAGGGTTTCCCTCAAGGGGCCAACGATCTGCCGGGTGATCACCCAAGCCGCCAAAATGCCGAAGATCATTGCCAGCGCGGCAGCAATGCCTAGAGTTGATTTGGCTTTCGCGGTGTCGGTGTCGCGTTTCTCGGTTTGCGAGTCACTGAGCTGGTCGCTCAGCTCCAGCATACGAGTGCCCTGGGTGCTCATGACTTCCAAGGCCTTGGCACTGAGGTTCTGACCTTCTTTGAACTGCGCGACGGCCGCACGGTACGCCTCAAGCGACTGGCTGGCCTGTTTGAGAGGGGCGGTATATTCATCAGGCACTTTGGCCGGCAGTGCTGCCAGCGAGGCCAGGGCCATATCGATGGCGTCCAGGGCTGGCTTTTCGGCATCAGCTTTGCCGCTGTAGGTGTAGCCACGCACCTGGAAACGCGCCTGCTGGATCAGTTTGCTCTGCTCTACCACGGCGTTGTAGGGGGTGATGTCGCCGGCTTGGAGCAGTGCTTTCTCGACCTGATTGACCAGCAGCACGGCACCATCGGCCGTAGCGCCCAGTTTGCTCCGGGCATCCTCACGAATCTGCAACGCCTGGATCGACGCGGCAAACTGGCGCTTGTATTCGGCAATGGATTCGGCCTGTTGGGCCAGACGCTCGCTGTCCCCGGAGCCGGCCAGGGTGACCTGGGCCTCTTTGACGCGCGCCTCTAGCTCATTGAGTGTTTTGGTCACGGCATCGGCACCGGCAGTGCCACGGTTCATCTCGAACGCCTGGCGGTTGATGCGTAAATCACGAACCTCCCCATCCAGGTCGGAGATGCTGCCCAGTTTGTCACCGCGCTCGATTAGGCTGCCCAAGGCGATCCAGCCGGTCGCGGTAATCACCAGGGTCAACAACAGCACCAGGCTGAAGCCGAGCCCGAGCTTGAGGTTGACACTCATGTTGCCTAAAAGGCGCGAGAACCCACTGGACATGAAGCTACTCCTTAGCAGATCGATAAGAATTGTTATCTTGATCTTTAGGATTCGGCCCCGGTTGGAAAAACTGAAGGGCCGCCTGGCTTCAGAATAGCCGCGCGAGCAGCGCCGTGACGGCGGTTTCGACCCGAAGAATACGCGGGCCCAGTTGCACAGGCTGCAGTCCTGCCTGGCCGAGCAGGTCAATCTCGTAGGGTATCCACCCGCCTTCCGGGCCGATGGCCAAAGTCACCGGCTGGGTGACGGCCCGCGGGCACTCGGGATATTCGCCGGGGTGGCCAACCAAGCCCAAGGTGTCGCGCGCCAGGCCTGGCAAGGTGTCTTCGGCAAACGGCTTCAAACGTTTTTCCAGGCTGACGATGGGCAACACACTATCGCGTGCCTGCTCCAAACCCAGTACCAACTGCTCGCGTATGGCCTGAGGCTCGAGAAACGGCGTTTGCCAGAAACTTTTTTCAACCCGGTAGCTGTTCACCAAAATCAGCTGGGGTACGCCCATTGCTGAAATTGTTTGAAATACTCTTCTGAGCATCTTGGGCCGGGGCAGGGCCATGACCAGCGTCAGCGGCAATTTTGCGGGAGGGGGTTGATCCAATTGTATGTTCAGCACGGCTTGGTCGGCGTCGAGCTGGACGACCGTTGCGCTACCCAACAAGCCATCGATCTGCCCAACGCGCAAGGTATCGCCTACATCGACGCGTTGCACCTCCAGCATGTGCTTGAGGCGTCGGCCGCGCAGCATGACCTGGCCAGCGGCAACGTAGTCCGCCGCTTCGAGCAGTAGCAGGTTCACGCCTGGGTCGCTGGGGGCTGGTCGTTGCTGTCGTCTTCAGCGGCATCTTCTTCGCGGTCGCCGCGTTTACGGATCAGGCTGCCAAACAGGATGCCGATCTCGAACAGCAGCCACATAGGCACCGCTAGCAGGGTTTGCGAGAAGATGTCAGGCGGGGTGAGGATCATGCCGACCACGAAGCAGCCGATGATCACATAGGGGCGGATCTTGCGCAGGTATTGCACGTTGACCACACCGATCCACACCAACAGCACCACGGCCACCGGGATCTCGAACGCTACGCCAAAGGCGAAGAACAGCGTCATGACGAAGTCCAGGTAACTGGCGATGTCCGTGGCCATGGTCACGCCCTCGGGCGTGGCATGGGCGAAGAATTTGAAGACCAGCGGAAAGACCAGGAAATAGGCAAAAGCCATACCTGCATAGAACAGGAAGATGCTCGACACGAGCAACGGGATCGCTACGCGCTTCTCATGCTTATAGAGCCCGGGTGCGATAAACCCCCAGATCTGATGCAGGATCAGCGGGATGGCGAGGAACAGCGAGACCATCATGGTCAGCTTGAACGGCGTGAGGAACGGCGAGGCCACGTCTGTGGCGATCATCGTCGCACCGACGGGTAAATACTCGCGCAGCGGTGCCGAGACCAAGGTGTAGATTTGCTGGGCAAACGAGAACAACCCAGCGAAAACCAGAAAAATCACCGCGACGCACCTTAGTAGGCGAGTGCGCAATTCGGTCAGGTGCGAAACCAGCGGCATTGGCTGGTCATGTTCCGGAATATTGCTCATGGGGCTCGCGGAGGCAGTGTCGGATCATTAGTCGGCGGCGTGCTGGCCGGCGCCACGGCGGGGCTGACAACGCTGTGCTCAGGGGTGCCCGCCAGCGGTGCGGCTGCCCTTGCCGGGGCAGGTGCCGGGGCTGGCCCTACGCTGGGTGCAGGTTGCGGGTTTACGCCAGGGGCGCCTGGCGCAACCTGGCTATGGGTCGCGGGCTCGGCGGCGGCAGGTGTTTCGTAGGGCATCGGGCCGAGGATTTTGCGCGCTTCCTGCTCCATCGCCACGATATGCTCGTTGTGCAGCTGCCGACGAATGTCATCGGCACCGATCTCGCGCTCTACTTCCTGCTTGATCGAGTTGAAGCTGCGCTTTAGCCGGCCTACCCATAGCCCGGCCGTGCGTGCAGCACCGGGCAAGCGCTCGGGGCCTAGCACCAGCAAGGCTATCAGGCCGACAAGCATCAGTTCACTAAAGCTGATCCCGAACATTTATCAGTCTTTCCTGATGGGCTCTTCGACTTTTTGATGCTGGCCGTCGAGGGTGTGAGGCTGGTTCAGTGGCGAACCAGGCTGCGGAGTTGCGGCGGGCTGTACAGGTGGCTCGCTGGGTTTTTCATCGTCGTTCATGGCTTTGCGAAAGCCTTTGATCGATTCGCCGACATCGGTGCCCAGGTTCTTCAGTTTTTTGGTGCCAAACACCAGCACCACCACCACGAGGATGACGATCCAGTGCTTCCAGTCAAAAATACCCATACTGCAACACTCCTCTAATAAATAGCGTCAGGACGGCTGGCGGGCGGCTTTTTCAGCGTGCCCGGACAGACCAAAGCGGCGGTCCAGTTCATCCAGAACGGCCTGGGGATGCTCGCCCAGTGCAGCGAGCATCACCAGGCTATGGAACCACAGGTCGGCGGTCTCGTTGATGACATCGCGGCAGTCGCCGCTGATGGCGGCGTCCTTGGCCGCGATGATGGTTTCGACCGACTCTTCGCCGACCTTCTCCAGAATCTTGTTGATGCCTTTGTGGTACAGGCTGGCCACGTAGGAGCTTTCAGCAGCGGCGCCTTTGCGCTCTTCCAGCACTTGGGCCAGGCGGGTCAGGGTGTCACTCATGGGAATGCGCCGTGTGGTAAATCGCGTTGGGGTCTTTGAGTACAGGATCGACGGTGTTCCACTGGCCCTGTTGGTAAACCCGATAGAAACAGCTTTGGCGGCCGGTATGGCAGGCGATGTCGCCGACCTGCTCGACCGCAAGCACGATCACATCGGCGTCGCAGTCCAGGCGCAGTTCGTGCAACACCTGAATGTGCCCGGATTCTTCGCCCTTGCGCCACAGTTTGCCACGTGAACGTGACCAATAGATGGCACGCTGCTCGGCGGCGGTGAGGCTGAGCGCTTCACGGTTCATCCAGGCCATCATGAGGATGCGCCCGGTTTTATGATCCTGGGCGATGGCCGGTACCAGGCCGTCGCTGTTCCAGTTGATCTCGTCCAGCCAGTCTTTCATTTACGACTCCGACTACCGAGTTCGAAAACTCGGCGAACTCCTGCGAGGGCCCTAGTGTGCCAGCCCGTTGCGCGGCTGGCTATCGGCGAACGACCAGATACAAACCTGCTGCCAGCATGATCCAGGCGGGCCAAGCTTCGAGGCTGTCGTACGCGGCACCGGTTACGCCGAGCACCGTGCCACCGGTTAGCAGCGCGCCGCCGAGCAGGCGCAAGGCCCAATGGTCGGCATCACGCTCCCATGGCGGCGCGGGGTCGCGGGCATGGGGTTGCGACATGCGTTCGAGCAGATCACGGGTCATGTTAGCCAGGTGGGGCAGCTGTTCTATCTGGGATTTAACGTTGAGCAGCACCGTTTTCGGGCTCATCCGCTCACGCATCCAACGCTCCAAAAACGGCTGTGCGGTGGCCCAAAGATCGAGGTCCGGGTACAGCTGACGGCCCAAGCCTTCAATGTTCAGGAGGGTCTTTTGCAGCAAGACCAACTGCGGTTGCACTTCCATATTGAAGCGCCGTGCGGTCTGAAACAGGCGCATCAACACCTGGCCGAAGGAAATATCTTTTAACGGTTTTTCGAAGATGGGCTCGCATACCGTGCGAATCGCCGCCTCGAATTCGTTGAGTTTGGTTTCTGCAGGGACCCAGCCGGAGTCGATGTGCAGCTGCGCCACCCGGCGGTAATCACGCTTGAAGAAGGCAAACAGGTTACGGGCCAGGTAGTCCTGGTCTTCCGGGGTCAGGCTACCGACGATACCGCAGTCGATGGCGATGTATTTCGGGCTCCAGGGCGCCACCGTGCTGACGAAAATATTACCCGGGTGCATGTCAGCGTGAAAAAAGCTGTCACGAAACACCTGGGTGAAGAAAATCTCCACTCCGCGCTCGGCCAGCAGCTTCATGTCGGTACGCTGATCGGCCAGGGTCGCCAGGTCGGTCACCTGCACGCCGTAGATACGCTCCATCACCAGCACCTTTGGCCGGCACCAGTCCCAGTAGACCTGGGGCACGTAGAGCAAATCCGAACCCTCGAAGTTGCGTCGCAGCTGGCTGGAGTTCGCCGCTTCGCGCAACAGGTCGAGTTCGTCGTAAATGGTTTTTTCGTAGTCGCTGACCACCGCGACCGGGTGCAGCAGGCGTGCATCGGCGGACAGTCGTTCGGCCTGGCGCGCCAGCAGGAACAGCCAGGCGATGTCCTGGCCGATGATCGGCTTGAGGCCCGGGCGGATGACTTTGACCACCACCTCTTCGCCGCTCTTGAGTTTGGCCGAGTGCACTTGGGCTACCGAAGCCGAGGCCAGCGGCTCGACGTCGAAGCGGCTGAAGACCTCGGTGATCTTCTTGCCCAACTGCGACTCGATCAACGCCATGGCCTGCTTCGGGTCGAACGGCGGCACGCGGTCTTGCAGCAGCATCAACTCGTCGGCGATGTCATTGGGCAACAGGTCGCGGCGGGTCGACAGGATTTGCCCGAACTTGATGAAGATCGGCCCCAGGTCTTGCAGGGCCAAACGCAAGCGCGCGCCACGGTTCAGTTCTTGGCGGCTGCGGGGCAGCCAGCGCCACGGCATAGCGAAACGGGTGATCTTCAGCCACCACGGCAGCGGCAGCGCAAACATCAGGTCATCGAGGCGGTAGCGGATCACCACGCGCTGGATGCGAAACAGACGGCGGATGGCAAGCAGCTTCATGCATTATCGCTGGAATTGAGGGATCGGGAGAGGCGCTCAATACGTGCCTCCAGGCGTTCGACATCGATCTTGAGGTGGTCGAGCTCGGCAAAGTGCGCCTCGGCTTCGCGCAGGCCAACCAGAGTACGCGTTTCTTCGCTCAAGTACTCGGCCAGATTCTGCCGTGCGCTGGCCAGGCCGGCGCGGGTCCAGCCGCTGCGGCTGCGCAGGTGCCCACTGAGCATTTGCGTGGCCACCGGACCTAGCCAACGGGACACTTCATACTCCCAGTCCAGCTCGAGGTCTTGTAGCACCGCGACCAGGTCTAGCAACACGGCGCTGTCGCCTTCCAGCGCGACTTCAGGGCTGTGCAGAATCGCGGTTTTGTCCTTGCTCAGGGCCAACTGAACCAGCCGGCTTGCGGGGGCGCGCAGGGTGCAATCGGGCGTCACGGCCCACTGGCTGGCCAGGGTCAAGCCATGGGCGCCGGGCATGATAAACAGTTGTAGGCTGGGGTGGCGGCAGTCGACCGCGATGACTTTGCCGGCCAGGTGGGCCAGGCGCGGCAACGCGGTAGCGTCCAGGCGCAATACCCGGTTGAGGCCGTGTTCGACGCTGGCAATCAGGCCGGTGAGCAACATCAGGGTTTGATCCCTCGGTGCAGCGCGACGATGCCGGAGGTCATGTTGTGATAAGTGACCCGGTCAAAGCCGGCCTGGACCATCATCGATTTGAGGGTCTCTTGGTCAGGGTGCATGCGGATCGATTCGGCCAGGTAGCGATAGCTCTCGGCGTCGTTGGTGATCAGCTTGCCCATCAGCGGCATGAAGGCGAATGAGTAGGCGTCGTAGGCTTTGGACATCAGCTTGTTGGTCGGCTTGGAGAATTCCAGCACCAGCAAACGCCCACCTGGCTTGAGTACCCGCAGCATGGAGGCGATGGCGTCCTCTTTGTGGGTCACGTTGCGCAGGCCGAAGGCAATGGTCACGCAGTCGAAGTGGTTGTCGGGGAACGGCAGTTTTTCAGCGTCGGCCTGGACAAACTCAACGTTGCCGGCGACACCCAGGTCGAGTAGGCGGTCACGGCCGACTTTGAGCATCGAGTCGTTGATGTCGGCGAGTACCACGTGGCCCGTGCTGCCCACCAATTGGGAAAATTTGCGCGTGAGATCGCCCGTACCGCCAGCGATGTCCAGCACACGGTTGCCTGGGCGGACGCCCGACAACTCGATTGCAAAACGCTTCCACAAGCGGTGCATACCGCCGGAGAGCAGGTCGTTCATCAAGTCATACTTGGCCGCGACCGAGTGGAAGACCTCGGCGACTTTTTCCGCTTTCTGGCTTTCCGGTACGTTTTTGTAGCCGAAATGCGTGGTGGGTTCGGCATCGCTGCCTTTGCGCTGATCATTCATATCGCTGTCACCGGGTAAAATTACGGGTCATTCTAATCCCGGCAGTGCGCTTTGTCTTGGCAAGGCTGCCCTCTGATGGAATGAGCGGGCATCCACGCTACTATAGGCGCCCGATAAATACCCCTCAGGAGCGGTTGCATGACCCAGATCAGCGTTGAGCGCAAACATAACCTTGGCCGCGAAGGCGCTCGGCAGAAAGCCCAGCAAGTGGTCGAAAAATTGGAACAGCGCTATGACGTGCAGGCCACATGGGATGGCGACACGATTGTGGTCAAACGCAGCGGCGCCAACGGCACGGTGCAGATCGACGATGATTCCATCCGCATCGAGCTCAAGCTCGGCATGATGCTATCGATGATGAGCGGGACCATCCAAGGCGAGATCGAGAAGGCCTTGGATAAAGCGTTGGCGCGCGCCTAACCAACCTCAGCACGCTACCGCTATTTAAAGCATCAAACGGACCACCGACTCACTCGGGTCTCGAGATTTGCCAGCGGTTTTCAGTTCATCCAGGTAATCCTGCCAAAGTGCCTCTTGTCGAGTCGCCAGTTGGTACAGGTATTCCCAGGTAAACAAGCCGCTGTCATGGCCGTCGTCGAAGGTCAACTTCAACGCGTACTGGCCAGCCGGCTCTATTTTCGCAAGCCCGACCCCCAGTTTGCCGACCTGGAGGATCGGTTTGCCATGGCCCTGGACCTCCGCTGACGGGGAGTGCACCCGCAGAAACTCAGCCGGCAGCTCATAAACCTCGCCTGGCCCATAGGTAAGGCTGAGGGTTTTGGATGCCTTATGCAGATTGATTGCAGTGGGGATTCTGGTCATGGGGCTCTGCCTGGAAGGGCAAACCTGGTGCTGACGCAGGTCAGCGCCAGGTTCATAGCGCGAAGCGCCAAGCTTAAAGAATATACCGCGAAAGGTCTTCGTTCTCGGCCAGGTCGCCCAGGTGGCTGTTCACATACTCGGCATCGATGCGAATCGGTGCTTCGGCATGGGCTGCGGCCAAGTCACCGGCACTGAACGAGACTTCTTCGAGCAGGCGTTCGAGCAAGGTGTGTAGGCGGCGTGCACCGATGTTCTCGGTTTTTTCGTTGACCTGCCAAGCGATTTCCGCGAGGCGCTTGATGCCTTCGGGCAGAAACTCGATGTTCAAGCCTTCGGTCTTCAGCAGTTCACGGTATTGCTCGGTCAGCGAGGCGTGCGGCTCGCTCAGAATCCGCTCGAAATCCTGCGGGGTGAGCGCCTTCAACTCGACGCGGATCGGCAAGCGGCCCTGCAGCTCGGGCACCAAATCGCTCGGTTTGCTGAGGTGGAACGCGCCCGATGCGATGAACAGGATATGGTCGGTCTTGACCATGCCCAGTTTGGTATTGACCGTGCAGCCCTCGATCAGCGGCAGCAGGTCGCGTTGCACGCCTTCGCGGGACACGTCGGCACCGCCCACGTTGCCGCGCTTGGCCACTTTGTCGATTTCGTCGATGAACACGATACCGTGCTGTTCCACCGCCTCAAGGGCCTTGGCCTTGAGCTCCTCTTCGTTGACCAGGCGCCCGGCTTCTTCGTCGCGCACCAGTTTCAACGCTTCTTTGACCTTGAGCTTACGGCTCTTGTGCTTACCCTTACCCATATTGGCAAACAGGTTTTGCAACTGGCTGGTCATTTCTTCCATGCCCGGGGGGGCAGAAATATCGACGCCAGGGTTGTCGGCGACTTCGATCTCGATGTCTTTGTCGTCCAACTGGCCTTCGCGCAGGCGTTTGCGAAACAGCTGGCGGGTGTTCGAGTCGCCCGGCGAGGGGTCTTCATTGAAGCCAGGGCGGGCAGGGGGTAGCAGGGCATCGAGGATGCGCTCTTCGGCGGCATCTTCGGCGCGGTGCTGTACTTTGACGATTTCCTGTTCGCGCAGCAGCTTGATGGCCGCGTCGGCCAGGTCGCGAATGATCGATTCGACATCTCGCCCAACGTAGCCCACTTCGGTGAACTTGGTCGCTTCGACCTTGATGAACGGCGCGTTGGCCAGCTTGGCCAGGCGGCGGGCAATCTCGGTTTTACCCACGCCCGTAGGGCCGATCATCAGGATGTTTTTGGGGGTCACTTCGACGCGCAGCTCGGCAGGCAGTTGCATACGCCGCCAGCGGTTGCGCAAGGCAATGGCAACAGCGCGTTTGGCATCGTCCTGGCCAATGATATGGCGGTCGAGTTCGTGGACGATTTCGCGGGGGGTCATGGACATGGTCGGTCTCGGCCTCTGAAAAGGGGTCAGCGTGGAAAAGCCCGCTGGAGCAACGGGCGCCAAAACAGCTGACTACTCGGCGAGGTCTTGCTCCTCAATGGTCAGGTTATGGTTGGTGAACACACAGATGTCGCCGGCAATGCCCAGGGCTGTTTCAGCGATTTCCCGCGCGGTCAGGTCGGTTTTCATCAGCAGGGCACGGGCCGCGGCCTGGGCGTAGGCGCCACCCGAACCCATGGCGATCAAGCCGTCTTCGGGCTCGACCACGTCACCGTTGCCGGTAATGATCAGGGAAGCGTCTTTGTTGGCAACGGCCAGCATGGCTTCAAGACGGCTGAGGGAGCGGTCGGTACGCCATTCTTTAGCCAGCTCGACGGCGGCACGTACCAGGTGGCCCTGGTGCTTTTCCAGTTGGGCTTCGAAGCGCTCGAATAGGGTAAAGGCGTCTGCGGTGGCACCCGCGAACCCGGCGATGACTTCGCCGTGGTAGAGCCGGCGCACTTTTTTGGCATTGCCTTTCATCACGGTGTTGCCGAGGGAAACCTGGCCGTCACCGCCCATGACGACTTTACCGTGGCGGCGGACTGAAACGATGGTGGTCAAGGGGAGAGTCTCCACGCAGCGGGGCGAAAATGCCCTGATGGAAACTCATATGGGGGTGGGCAAAGGGATTTCAACCTTTGACGCAATGTGCCCGGTCGGGGCCGCAGCCCCGACCCAGGATCATTGGCGGGTCTGGCGCTGCTGCAACAAAAGGTTACTAAAACCGCTGCCAGCCAATTGCTTCTGCGCCGTGGTGAGTTGGTCGCGGTTACTGAACGGCCCCACCAGCACGCGGTACCAGGTTTCCTCTTTGACCGTACCGGATTCCACCTGCACCGCCTGGCCGAGCAGGATGATCTGCGCCCGAACTTTGTCGGCGTCGGCCTGTTTGCGGAAGGAGCCGGCCTGCAGAAAGAACTGCGTGGTCGCAGCCGGCTTCACGACGGCTGGCGCTGGCGGTGGTGTCTCGCCCATCAGTGCTGCCTGTGCCCTGGCTGTATCGATTTTTGCGGCTTCAGCAGGGGTGACCGGGGCCTGCGCGGGTATTGGCGGGGTTTTCTCCGGCACGGCCTCAGGCGGCACGATGACTTCCGACTCTGGCAGCAGGGTATAGAAATCGTATTTAGGCTTCACTGGCTGCGTAGGGCTAGGCGGCGTCTTGTTGGCCTCGGCTATTTTCGCGGCTTTTTGCTGTTCTGGGCGAACCCGCTTGACGTCGTTGTTACCTGGTTCCAGCTTCATCAGAAAAACAATGAAGGCGCCCACGGTAAGGCCGATTGCCAGCCACACCCAGCCCGGAATAGGTGCCTTGGCGGGGGCTGAATTGCGGCTGGCGCCACGCTTGGGAGCAGGTTTTTTCTTGGCGGCCAACTTACATTCGCTCCAGGGTTTCCAGGCCTAACAACTGCAGACCTTGCTTGAGAGTGCGGCCGGTCAGTGCGGCCAGGCGCAAGCGGCTCTGTTGCTGCGCCGGGTTTTCGGCGGCGAGGATCGGGCAGTTTTCATAAAAACTGGAGAACAGCCCGGCGATGTCATAAAGGTAGGTGCATAGCAGGTGCGGCGTGCCTTTCTCGGCCACGGTGTTCAACACTTCACCGAACTGCGCCAGGCGTGCCGCCAGTTCCAGCTCGTGGGGCGCCTCTAGGGTGATTTGCCCCTCGACCGCGGTGAAATCCTTACCCAGTTTGCGGAATACACCGGCCACCCGGGTGTAGGCGTACAGCAGGTAGGGCGCGGTGTTGCCTTCGAAGTTGAGCATTTGCTCGAAGTTGAAGCTGTAGTCACTGGTGCGGTGCTTAGACAAGTCGGCGTACTTGACCGCGCCGATGCCCACGGCCTTGGCGATGACGCGCAGGTCGGCCTCGGCAGCTTCTGGGTTTTTCTCTTTCACCAACGCATAGGCGCGTTGTTCGGCTTCTTCGAGCAAGTCGGCCAGTTTTACGGTGCCGCCATCGCGGGTCTTGAACGGGCGGCCATCGGCGCCGTTCATGGTGCCAAAGCCCATGTGCTCCATCTGCATGCCGTTGCTGACAAAACCTGCACGGCGCGCCACTTCGAACACCTGCTGGAAGTGCAGGGCCTGGCGCTGGTCGACGAAGTACAAGGCACGGTCGGCTTTGAGTACGTTGCTACGGTAGCGAACCGCTGCGAGGTCGGTGGTGGCGTAGAGATAACCGCCACCGGCCTTTTGCACGATCACCGGCAGCGGCGTGCCTTCGGCGGTCTTGAATTCTTCCAGAAATACACACTGCGCGCCGTTGCTCTCTACCAGCAGGCCGCAGGCCTTGAGGTCGGCGACGACGTTGGCCAGGTCATCGTTGTAGGCGCTTTCGCCCATCACGTCGGCTGGGGTCAGGTTGACGTTCAAGCGTTCGTAGACGTCTTGGCAGTGGGACAGCGAGATGTCCTTGAAGCGCTCCCACAGGGCCAGGCATTCAGCGTCGCCCGCCTGCAACGCAACTACTAGGGCGCGTGCACGCTCGGCGAACTCGGGCGACTCATCGAAGCGTTGTTTGGCCGCGCGATAGAAGTTTTCCAGGTCGGAGAGTTCATCGCTGGTGGTGGGTTTTTCCTGCAGGTAAGCCAGCAGCATGCCGAACTGAGTGCCCCAGTCGCCGACATGGTTCTGCCGAATGACGGTGTCGCCCAGGTAGCTCAGGACATTGGCCACGCCGTCGCCGATGATGGTCGAACGCAGGTGGCCAACGTGCATTTCTTTGGCCAGGTTGGGCGCCGACAGGTCGATCACCACACGCTGCGCGGCACCAGCTTTGCGTACGCCCAGCTGCGGGTCGGCCAGGGCGGTATCGAGGCGTGCAGCCAACGCCTGGGTGTTCTGGAAAAAATTCAGAAAGCCCGGCCCGGCGATTTCGGTTTTGCTGATTTGCCCATCAGCCGGCAGCGCGGCAATGATTTTCTCGGCCAGGTCCCGCGGTTTCATCCCGGCCGGCTTGGCCAGCATCATCGCAATGTTGCTGGCGAAGTCGCCGTGGGTCTTGTCCCGGGCGTTTTCCACCTGGATCGCTGGCGTCAGCCCTTCAGGCAAGACACCTTCTTTGACGAGATGGGTCAGGGCTTGTTGGATGAGCTGGCGAATGGTGTCTTTCATGATCTTCTCTGGCGACCGCAAGGCGGTGGCGGGGTGGAAAAACTGGGCATTATCCGGTGGTGGGGCGCTGTTGCCAACCTTTTAGGGCGTCAATACAGGTCCATCGGATCTACGTCGAGCGCCCAGCGCACTTGGCGCCCGCTGGGCAGTTGCTCCAACTGTAGCATCCATAGGTTCAGCAGCCGGTGCAGCGGGGTTCGCGCTACCGCTTGCAGCAACAACTGCGCGCGATAGCGGCCGGCGCGGCGTTCCATGGGGGCCGGGACGGGGCCGAGCAGTTCGATATCGCGGATTTGTAACTGCGCGAGCAGGCCTTCGGCAATGCTGCATGCTTCGTCCAGAAACGCTTCGGCCTGCCCCGGCTTATGCGCTTCGGCGCGCAGCAACGCCAAATGGGCGAAGGGTGGCAGGCCCGCCGCCCGGCGCTCGCTCAGGGCTTGCTCGGCGAAAGCGAAATAGCCTTGTTCGGTCAGTTGCACCAGCAAAGGGTGGTCCGCCAGGTGGCTTTGAATGATCACCCGGCCGGGCTCTTCGGCGCGCCCAGCGCGGCCGGCCACTTGGACGATCAGTTGCGCCATGCGCTCGCTGGCGCGGAAATCGCCAGAGAACAGCCCACCGTCAGCGTCGAGAATGGACACCAGCGTGACCCGAGGAAAATGGTGCCCTTTGGCGAGCATCTGCGTGCCGACGAGGATGCATGGCTGGCCACGTTGAATGGTGGCGAACAGCTGATTCATCGCGTCCTTACGTGATGTGCTGTCACGGTCGACCCGTAGCACGGGGTAATCGGGAAACAGAATGGCCAGGCGCTCCTCGGCGCGTTCAGTGCCGGCGCCTACCGGGCGTAGGTCCACGGTGCCGCACTTGGGGCACTGGCGCGGCACTCGCTCGACATGGCCGCAATGATGGCAGCGCAGCTCGCCTGAGCGCTGGTGCACGGTGGTGCGGGCATCGCAGCGGGGGCATTCGGACATCCAGCCGCAGTCGTGGCACAGCAAGGTCGGCGCGAAGCCGCGGCGGTTGAGGAACACCAACACTTGTTGGCCCTTGGCCAGGGTTTGGCCAATGGCCTGCTGCATCGGGCCACTGATGCCGCTGTCCAATGGGCGACTCTTCACATCCAGGCGCAGAAACTTGGGCTGCTTCGCCCCCCCGGCGCGGTGCTCCATGCGCAGCAGGCCATAGCGACCGGTGTAGGCGTTGTGCAGGCTCTCCAGGGACGGCGTGGCTGAGCCCAGCACGATGGGGATGTTGTCTTGGCGCGCGCGCACCAAGGCCAAGTCGCGGGCGTGGTAGCGCAGGCCTTCTTGCTGTTTATAAGAGCCGTCGTGTTCCTCGTCGATAATGATCAAACCTGGGTTTTTCATCGGGGTGAACAGCGCCGAACGGGTGCCGATAATGATATCGGCCTCGCCGTCCCGCGCAGCCAGCCAGGCGTCCAGGCGCTCACGGTCATTCACGGCGGAGTGCAGCAGGGCAATGCGGGCATTGAAGCGCTGTTCGAAGCGCGCCAGGGTTTGCGGGCCCAGGTTGATCTCCGGGATCAGCACCAGGGCCTGCTTTCCGGCTTCCAGGGTCTCGCGGATCAATTGCAGGTAGACCTCGGTCTTGCCGCTACCTGTTACGCCGGCAAGCAAGGAGGCGTGAAAACTGCCGAACCCTGCCCGTATGGCTTCGAACGCGGCACGCTGCTCGCTGTTGAGGGGCAATTCGGGCTGCGCCAGCCAATGTTCCGGGCGTGCGCCTTGGGCATGGCGGCGCACCTCGACGTGCACCAAGCCTTTGGCCAACAACAGGTCGAGGCTGTCTTTGCTCAATTGCAGCTTGCTGAGCAGGGCATGGGCCACGCCGTGGGGGTGCTGCGCCAGGGTGGCCAGCGCTTCGCGTTGTTTCGGTGCCCGGGCAATACGCTTGTCGTCCTGGCTGGCCGTAGGTGCCGCGTGCCAGAAGCGCTCCTGGCGGGCTTCGGCCAGTTCGCCCTGGCGCAGCAGCACAGGCAGTGCCCAACTGAGGGTGTCGCCCAGGCTGTGCTGGTAATACTGAGAGGTCCACAGGCACAACCTGAACAGGCTGGCCGGGATCGGGCTGACCGGGTCGAGCAGGGCCAAAGCCGGCTTGAGCTTATCGGCCGGTACTTCGCTGTGGTCGCTCACCTCGATCAGCACGCCAATCATTTCTCGGCGCCCAAACGGCACGCGCAAGCGCATGCCCGGGGTAAACACGGTATCGACCAGGCCGCTGGGCGCCCGGTAGTCAAACAGGCGTCGCAGCGGCGAGGGCAGGGCGAGGCGCAGAATGACGTCGGGCACGCGATGGCTTCTCGGGGGTGAACAAAGGGGCGCTCAGCCTAGCAGACGACAGCCGGTCCAGCGATAACTTGATTCCCGAGACAGGACTGGTAATATACGCGGCCTAATTACGTGCGGTATTCAACAATGGTGTTGGGTGGCGGCACGCAGCCTGAGGAAGTAACCATGAAAGCAGATATCCATCCAGTATACGAAGCCATTGACGCCACCTGCAGCTGCGGCAATGTCATCAAAACCCGTTCGACTCTGGCCAAGCCACTGAGCCTCGACGTGTGCTCCGAATGCCACCCGTTCTACACCGGTAAGCAGAAGACCCTCGACGTTGGCGGCCGTGTTGACCGCTTCAAGCAGCGTTTCGGCGGTTTCGGCGCTACTAAAAAAGCGTGATGGCCTGCCCAGGCTGAACAAAAAGGCGCCCCTTCGTGGGCGCTTTTTTTGTGGCCGCGATTTGCTGCAGCGGCGTCTGCCAGCGCTGGATTCGGTGAGCCCCTGTTTGCTTGCTAGACTGTTTGTAAGAACTCTCCTCGTTTTATTCGCTGAATGTACCCACCCGCCCCGCCGCGGGACCTGGCCGAAAGGCTCAGGCTATAGCGCTCACCCACATGTGACCGGCCAGTCTTGTCGCCTGTTTGTATCTTGCGTATCCTCGGCGGCCACGTTAGACCAACAGTAAAAGCGGAACGCCATCATGTCAGATTTGAAAACTGCCGCTCTGGAATACCACGCTAACCCACGTCCGGGAAAACTGAGCGTCGAGCTCACCAAGGCTACGGCTACTGCCCGCGATCTGTCGCTGGCTTACAGCCCGGGCGTTGCGGAACCGGTGCGGGAGATCGCGCGTGATCCCGAGCTTGCTTACAAATACACCGGCAAGGGCAACCTGGTCGCCGTGATTTCCGACGGTACCGCCATCCTCGGCCTGGGGAATCTCGGCCCTCTGGCTTCCAAGCCGGTCATGGAAGGTAAAGGCGTTCTGTTCAAGCGCTTCGCCGGCATCGACGTGTTCGACATTGAAGTCGACTCTGAGAGCCCGCAGGCATTCATCGACACCGTGAAGCGCATCTCCATCACGTTTGGTGGCATCAACCTGGAAGACATCAAGGCGCCCGAGTGCTTTGAGATCGAGCGCGCGCTGATCGAGCAATGCGATATTCCGGTGTTCCACGACGATCAGCACGGTACGGCTATCGTCACCGCCGCCGGCATGATCAACGCTCTGGAAATCGCTGGCAAAACCCTGGAAGAGGCGAAGATCGTCTGCCTCGGCGCGGGCGCTGCCGCTATCTCCTGCATGAAACTGCTGGTGAGCATGGGCGCCAAGATCGAAAACATCTTTATGGTCGACCGTACCGGCGTGATCCACGCAGGCCGCGATGACCTGAACCAGTACAAAGCCGTTTTCGCTCATCCGACCGAAAAGCGCAGCCTGGCTGATGCCATGGACGGTGCCGATGTGTTCGTAGGTTTGTCCGGCCCTAACTTGCTGAGCCCGGAAAACCTCAAGCGCATGGCGCCGAACCCTATTGTGTTCGCCTGCTCCAACCCAGACCCAGAGATCGCCCCGGAACTGGCCCACGCCACGCGCGACGATGTGATCATGGCAACTGGCCGTTCGGACTACCCGAACCAGGTCAACAACGTGCTGGGCTTCCCGTTCATCTTCCGCGGTGCCTTGGACGTTCGCGCCAAGCGTATCAACGAAGAAATGAAGATCGCCGCCGCTAACGCCCTGCGTGAACTGGCCAAGCTGCCAGTGCCTCAGGAAGTTTGCGATGCGTACGGGGGTATTTCCCTGGAGTTCGGCCGTGAGTACATCATTCCGAAACCCATGGATGCTCGCCTGATCACCGTCATCTCCGATGCCGTCGCTAAAGCGGCCATCGAGACCGGTGTCGCCACCCTGCCTTACCCGAAGAACTACCCGCTCAAAAGCGTGGATGACGTGTTCAACGGGTAACCGTAGGCGTTGTGTCTAGTCCTGAAATAGGTTTACACCTGTTTCACGCTCAAAACGCCCGATGCACCGCATCGGGCGTTTTGTATTTCAGGGATAAGTGTGGCCGCTCCCTATTGTAGATCTGCACCGATTCATCCACCATTTTCACTGCATCTGCCAAGTCTTTAGGCCGATTGAGTAGAAACTCAGTCTTCAATATCCCGTTTACCCGCTCGGCCATAGCGTTCTGGTAGCAGTCATAGCCATCAGTCATCGAGCACCGGATTCCATACCTGGTATGCAGCCGCTGATAGAGGTCGGAACAGTACTGGGCGCCGCGATCTGAATGATGAATCAGTATCTGATCGGTTTTTCGCTCTCTTACCGCTTTTTCCAGTGCCTTTATCACCGACTGGGTATGCAGGCTTTCATGCACGTGATGGCCAACAATCTTGCGTGAGTACGCATCTGTCACAAGGCTCACGTAGGCCACGCTTTCCTGCGTAGGCAGGTAGGTTATGTCTGCAACCCAGACCTGTTCGGGCCCACTAGCCACAACTTGTTCCGGACCTGCTTTGAGCAGGTTGGAATGCCGGCGAAAGCGATGATGGCTATGAGTGGTCTTGTGATAAGCCCGTTTGCGCGGAACCAGCTCGCGCGCATCACGAAGGATGGTAAACAGACGGTCTCTACCCACGCACAACGACGCAGGAGCTTCGACGCTCATCAAGTAGTGCAGCTTGCGCGTTCCCAGCCTAGGCTGGCGACGCCGCTTTTCCAGGACGAAGTCCATCACCTCTTGGTCTTGGCGGACTCTCGCGTCAAAAGCGCGATTGCGCTTGTAATACGCTTGGCGCGAAATACCCATGAAGAGGCAAGCCCTGCTAATACTCAGGTCTTGGATTTGCCCTTGTGAGAGGACTTGCCGGGTCGCTTTTTTACGACGGAAACACCGTAGTCATTTTTCAAGACGTTCACGACAGCTTCAAAGAACTGGGCCTTCTGATTGCTCAGTGCCAGTTGCTCTTCAAGCTCTTTAATCCGCTGCTCGGGTGACGGCGGGAGGGTTGGCTCGGTCATGGACCTGATCCTCGGCTCTCGAATTGATGCGCCTTGGCTCCAATCCTGTCGACCGTGCTTTCGTAACCAGACCAGCACCGTCGACCGGCCTTGGATGCCATAGCGTCGCTGGGCTTCTTTATAACTCAACTCGCCTTTTTCAACCTGGTCTACGACCGATAATTTAAAGGCTAGCGTGTAATCGCGTTGGCTGCGCCTTTTACCCGAATCCATTAAGTCCTCCTGAGGAAAGGTCAGAAGGTGTAAACCTTATTCAGGACGGGACATTGTAAATAAAAAAGCCCGGCTCATGGAGTCGGGCTTTTTTGTGGGTGTTTGTTGGGGTTGAAGAGATCGGGGGCGGCGCTCCGCTTGCCCCCGATCTTTTAATCAACGATCAGAACAAATCGATGGGCGCCGCCTCGTCTGCGGGCAGTGGGCTGCCAGGGGCTGAGCCGTTGCCCAGTTCATTGACCGACGGTGGCGTGTCTTCGCTTTTGAACAGCTCAAAATAGGCATTGGGCGTGCTCGGCGTCGCGGCGCGGCCGCTGAGTGGGTCTACCCGCAGGCTCAAAATGCCTTCTGGCTCAGGTTGCGTATGGGCGGGTTTGTCCTTGAGGGCGGCGCCCATGTAGCTCATCCAGATGGGCAGCGCCACGGTCCCGCCGAACTCACGTCGGCCGAGGGTTTCAGGCTGGTCGAAACCTGTCCATACGGTGGTCATGTAGTCGGCATTGTAGCCAGAGAACCAGGCGTCTTTAGAGTCATTGGTGGTGCCTGTCTTGCCCGCCAGGTCGCTGCGGCCCAAGGCCAGCGCGCGCCGGCCCGTGCCCTTTTTGATCACGTCTTCGAGCATGCTGGTCAGTATGTAGGTGGTGCGCCCGTCAATGATCCGCTCGGCCACGGCAGGTGTTTGCACGGCTGCCGGGTCAGCACCTGTGGCAACCGCAGGGGCTGGCGGCGCTGCGTTGCTGTTTTCGTCAGGTACGGCGGCCGGGTTGGCGGTAAATAGGGTTTCGCCGTTACGGCTCTCGATCCGCTCGATTAGGTACGGGCTGACCTTGTAACCGCCGTTGGCGAAGGTGCTCCACCCCGTGGCGATTTCCATCGGCGTCAGGGTTGCAGTACCAAGGGCCAGGGACAGGTTGCGTGGCAGGTCCTGTTTGTTGAAACCGAACTTGCTGATGTAGTCAATGGTGCGGTCGATACCCAAGCTTTGCAGCAGGCGGATCGAAACCAGGTTGCGCGATTTGTACAACGCCTCGCGCATACGGATCGGGCCCAGGAACGTATTGGTGTCGTTCTTCGGGCGCCACACTTTGTCGAGGAATTCATCGACGAACACGATAGGGGCATCGTTGACCAGGCTCGCTGGCGTGTAGCCGCTGTCCAGCGCGGCACTATAAATGAAGGGCTTGAAGCTGGAGCCGGGTTGGCGTTTGGCCTGCATGACCCGGTTGTAATTACTCTGCTCAAAGGCGAAGCCGCCGACCAGGGCGCGGATTGCGCCGTTGCGCGGATCCAGCGAAACCAGGGCGCTTTGCGCGGTGGGTACCTGGCTGAATTTGAGCTTGCCATCGGGTTGGCGCTGTACCCGAACCATATCGCCGACCTGCACGACATCAGCCGGTTGCGCCGGGCTGCGACCTTGGCTGTTGGTATTGAGGAAGGGGCGGGCCCATTTCATGGTGTCCCAGTCCACGCGCTCTTCGTCGCCGATGCGGATCAACACGCTAATGCCGGTTTTATCCACTTGGGTGACGATGGCCGGTTCCAAGCTGTTGAGCGGCCGCTGTTTAAGCAATTCGGCCGCCCAGGCCTCGCGGGTCTTGCCGGGAAGGCGCGTCTCGGGGCCGCGGTAGCCGTGGCGTTGGTCGTAGGCAATCAGCCCGTCGAGCACCGACTTGTTGGCAATTTCCTGCAGGTTGCTCGGAACCGTAGTGGTCACCCGGAAGCCTTGGGTGTACGCGTCGCTGCCAAAACGGCCGACCATCTCGGCACGGGCCATTTCAGCGATCCAAGGCGCGTTCACTTCCGGTGTCGGTACGTGATAGCTGGCGTTCAAAGGCTCGTTGACCGCCGCCTGGTAACTGGCTTCATCGATCTTGCCAAGCTTGAACATGCGCCCCAGAATCCAGTCGCGCCGCTCTTTGCTGCGCACCGGGTTAGCCAGGGGGTTGAAGCGCGAAGGGGCCTTGGGCAGGCCGGCGATCATCGCCATCTGCGCCAGGCTGGCCTCACGGATGGATTTGCCGTAATAGACCTGCGAAGCAGCCTCGATACCGTAGGCGCGGTTGCCCAGGTAGATCTTGTTGACGTACAGCTCGAGAATCTCGTCTTTGCTCAGTTGCCGCTCGATCTGCAGCGCGAGCAAAATTTCGGTGATCTTGCGGGAAAAGCTACGCTCACTGGTGAGAAAGTAATTTTTCGCCACCTGCATGGTGATGGTGCTACCGCCGGTCTGAATATGCCCGCTTCTGACCAACTGCGAGGCTGCACGCGCCAAGCTGCCGGGGTCGACCCCATAGTGGTTGGCAAAGTTGTCATCTTCGGCTGAAAGCAGCGCCTGAATAAAGTGCGGCGGGATGTCGGAAAATTTGATCGGGGTACGGCGCATCTCGCCAAATTCGGCGATCAGCTTGTTATCACTGCTGAAAACGCGCAGGGGGATCTGCAGCTCCACGCTCTTGAGCATCTCGACAGAGGGCAGGCTCGGGCTAAGATAGAGGAACGCTCCGCTCAGAACGAGCAGGAGGCCACAGACTGCGGCGACGATGGACCACCAGAAAAACTTCAGCAGGCGTATCAAGGCTTTTGGATTTCCAGATAAAAGAATGGGTTGAGCGCGAAAAAGGCGACAGTAAAAAAAGCGCTGGGCATTATAAGCATTTTAAGCCCCGGGCGTCATTTGCGCTTATGTCAAGACTGCTATTAAATGGCTTCTATACTTAATGCTCCGTAAGTTGCGGATAGTAATAGGGAATCGGGTGTGCTTGGACTCTTCGGCAATAAAGCGAACTCGCTCCTGGGGATCGACATCAGTTCCACCGCGATCAAACTCTTGGAACTGAGCCGTTCGGGCAATCGGTACCGGGTCGAGTCCTATGCGGTCGAGCCTTTGCCAGCCAACGCGGTGGTCGAAAAAAACATCGCCGAACTCGAAGGCGTCGGGCATGCCCTCAGCCGCGTGTTGGTCAAGGCGCGCAGCAATGCCAAGTGGGCGGCAGTGGCCGTCGCCGGCTCGGCGGTGATCACCAAGACCATCGAAATGGACGCCGGGCTTTCCGACGACGAGCTGGAAAGCCAGCTCAAGGTGGAGGCCGACCAGTACATTCCTTACCCGCTGGAAGAGGTCGCCATCGATTTCGAGGTGCAGGGTTACTCTGCCCGGAACCCTGAGCGGGTCGAAGTGTTGCTGGCAGCCTGCCGCAAGGAAAACGTCGAAGTACGTGAAGCCGCGCTGGCCCTGGCCGGTTTGACGGCTAAGGTGGTCGACGTCGAGGCCTATGCGTTGGAACGCGCCTTCAGTTTACTCACCCCGCAATTTGGCCGCGGTGATGCCGTCTTGACCGTCGCGGTGGTGGACATCGGTGCCACCATGACCAACCTCAGCGTGCTACACAATGGGCGCATCATCTATACCCGTGAACAGCTATTCGGTGGTCGGCAGTTGACCGAAGAAATCCAGCGCCGCTATAGCTTGTCCAACGAGGAGGCCGGGCTTGCCAAGAAGCAAGGTGGCCTGCCTGACGACTATGTGGCCGAAGTGCTGCAGCCCTTCAAGGATGCCGTGGTGCAGCAGGTTTCGCGCTCACTGCAGTTCTTTTTTGCCGCCGGCCAGTTCACGGCCGTCGATTACATCATGCTCGCTGGCGGCACGTCCTCCATCTCCGGCCTTGACCAGTTGATCCAGCAACGCCTGGGCACGCCCACCCTGGTCGCCAACCCGTTCGCCGATATGGCGTTGGGCAGTAAGGTCAACGCTGGCGCTCTGGCCAGTGATGCCCCCGCTTTGATGATTGCCTGTGGCTTGGCGATGCGAGGGTTCGACTAATGGCACGGATCAACCTGCTGCCCTGGCGGGAGCAGCTGCGTGAACAGCGGAAAAAGCATTTCCTTCTGGCTTTGGCGGGTGTGGTCGTGGCCGGTGTTGGCATTGTCATGCTCACCAGCCAGTACTTCAGCAACGCCATTGATACCCAGGTGGCGCGTAACCAGCACTTGCAAGTTGAAATCAGTAAGCTCGATGTGCGCATCAAGCAAATCAGCGAGTTGCGTACCCGCCGCACTCAGTTGCTCGAGCGCATGAAAATCATCCAGGACCTGCAGGGCAACCGGCCGATCATCGGGCGCATTTTCGATCAGATGGCCCACACGCTGCCAGACGGCGTCTATTTCACTGACGTGAAGATGACCGGCAAAAGCATCGCTATTTCAGGCAACGCCGAGTCCAACAATCGAGTGTCCGAACTGATGCGTAACCTGGATGCGTCGCCCTGGCTCGAAGCGCCGGTACTTAACGAGGTCAAGGCCAAGGGCATTGGCGAGTCCGAGCAGTCCAACGCATTCCAGCTGACCGTGCGTCAAACCCAACCCAGCCATGAGGACGATGACAAGTGAACGCCTCCGAGTGGTTGGACAGCTTACGCAAGGTCAACTTCAGCGAACTTGACCTGAACAACATCGGGTCGTGGCCGCCTGTGGTCAAGGTCCTGGCGGGCGCGCTGGTGATGGTTGTAATTTTAGGGCTAGGCTATTACTTGCGGGTCAGCGACCTGGAAGATCAGTTGCAGGTGCAGCAGGACCAGGAGGTCAGCCTGCGCCAGCAGTTCGAGAGCAAAGCGTTCCAGGCGGCTAACCTGGAGGCCTATACCGAGCAAATGAAGGAGATGGAAGCCTCCTTTGGCGAGATGCTTCGGCAGCTGCCCAGTGATACCGAAGTTCCAGGCCTGCTTGAAGACATCACCCGCACCGGCCTGGGCAGCGGCCTGGAATTCGAAGAAATCAAACTTTTGCCCGAACAGACCCAGCAGTTCTACATCGAGCTGCCGATACAGATCACGGTAACCGGCTCTTACCATGATCTGGCGACGTTCGTCAGCGGTGTGGCCAGCTTGCCGCGTATCGTTACCTTGCACGATTTCGAGGTAAAAGCCGCCGATGAGAACAGTACGACTCGCTTGCGCATGAATATCCTGGCCAAGACCTATCGCTACAATGACCAAGGTTTGTCCGAAGCGGGGCAGGCCAAATGAACCGTGCCTTACTGGGTAGCGGGCTGGTGACCTTGATGTTGCTATTGAGTGCGTGTGGCAGTGGCAATAACTTCGAGGACATCGACGCGTTCATGGCCCAGGCCAAGGCGCAGCCCAAGGGCAAGATCGAGCCGATACCGCGCTTTGCGCCCTACCAGGCGTTTGCCTATGAAGCGGCGGCGTTGCGCAGCCCGTTCCAGCCGCCGGTGAAGATCGACCTGGTGAATCGGCCAAAAGGCTCGCGCCTGATCAAGCCGGACCCCAACAGGGTCAAGCAGTTTCTCGAAGGGTTTGAGATGTCGCAATTCGAGATGGTCGGTACGCTGGGCAACGAGGCCGGTAAGTTCGCGCTGATGCGCGGTGCCGGAGGAGTGCACCGGGTAAAAGTAGGCGACTACCTGGGGCGCAACGACGGCAAAATTATCTCCATCAGTGATTCGCAAGTCGACCTGGTTGAGCTGGTTCCAGACGGGGAAGGTGGTTGGCTGGAGCGGCCTCTCACTATTATTCTCAAAGAGCGCTCTTAAACGGGCCTGGTCACGCATGCACAGTGGAATTCGACAATGAACAGGATTTTTTCGGCTCTCGGCATTTCGCTATGGATAGCGTTGATTTCGCCGGCTCTGATGGCTGCGACCCTCAAGACGCTGGATGTGGCGGCCCTGCCGGGTGATCGAGTAGAGCTGAAGCTGTCATTCGACGGCCCCGTGGCCGCGCCCCGTGGCTATACCACCGACCAGCCGGCGCGCATCGCCCTGGATTTGCCGGGCGTCACCAGCCAGCTGGCGACCCGCAGCCGCGACCTGGGCGTAGGCAATGCCCGCAGCGTGGTCGTGGTCGAAGCCAAGGACCGTACCCGGGTCATCGTCAACCTGACCAATTTGGCGCCCTACAGCACCCGGGTCGAAGGCAACAACCTGTTCATTCTGGTCGGGCCAGGCGCAGCGGCGGTGCAGGCCCCGGTCGCCGCGCGGCCCGCTGCGGCGCCTGCCAACACCCCCGCCAAGCCGACCGCCAGTGGCACGCGCACCTTCGCGGCACCAACTCCCGCGCGCGCGGCGGTACCAGTGGGGCGTGCGATCCGCAATGTCGACTTTCAACGTGGGGAGTTGGGTGAGGGCAATGTCATCATCGAACTGAGCGACCCAACCATCGGGCCGGACATTCAGGAGCAGGGTGGCAAGATCCGCCTAGACTTCGCGCGCACCCAGTTGCCTGAACAGCTGCGGGTGCGGCTGGACGTCAAGGATTTCGCCACGCCAGTGCAGTTCATCAGTTCCAGCGCCGAGGCCGACAAGGCTGTGGTGCTCATCGAACCAAGTGGTGCGTTCGACTACTCCGCCTACCAAGCCGATGGCAAGTTGACCATCAGTGTTCGACCGTTGACCAATGATGACATCGCGCGGCGCAATGCAGAGCGCTTTGTCTACACCGGCGAGAAACTATCGCTGAATTTCCAGGACATCGACGTGCGTTCAGTCCTGCAATTGATCGCCGATTTCACCAACCTCAACCTGGTGGCCAGTGACACGGTGCAAGGCGGGATCACCCTGCGTTTGCAAAACGTGCCTTGGGATCAGGCGCTGGATCTGGTGCTCAAAACCAAAGGCCTGGACAAGCGCAAGATCGGCAATGTGCTGCTGGTGGCGCCGGCCGACGAAATCGCTGCCCGCGAGCGCCAGGAGCTGGAGTCGCAGCGGCAGATCCAGGAGTTGGCGCCGCTCAAGCGTGAACTGCTGCAGGTCAACTACGCCAAAGCGGCGGACATCGCCAAGCTGTTCCAATCGGTCACCGGCAGTGGCGGTAACGCGGCCAACAGCGATCAGCCCACCGAGCGCGGTTCCATCACGGTGGATGAGCGCACCAACAACATCATTGCCTACCAGACCCAGGACCGCCTGGATGAGCTGCGCCGCATCGTCGCCCAGCTCGATATCCCCGTGCGCCAGGTGATGATCGAGGCGCGTATCGTCGAGGCGAACGTCGATTATGACAAAGAGCTGGGGGTGCGCTGGGGCGGCTCGTTCGGTAACAGCAACAAGCTCATCAGCGGCCTGGACAATAACGGTGACGAAGGCGGCAATACCGGCGCTGACATCACCCGTAACGTCCCCTTCGTCGACCTGGGTTCGACCAATGCCACCTCGGGTATCGGATTCGGCTTCGTTACCAACAATACCCTGCTGGACCTCGAACTCAGCGCCATGGAGAAGACCGGCAACGGTGAGATCGTCTCGCAGCCGAAGGTGATTACCTCCGATAAAGAGACGGCGAAGATCCTCAAAGGTACGGAAGTGCCCTACCAGGAATCCAGCTCCAGCGGTGCGACAACCGTAACCTTCAAAGAGGCTGCATTGTCCCTCGAAGTCACCCCGCAGATTACTCCCGATGACCGCATTATCATTGAGGTAAAGGTCACCAAGGATGCGCCGGACTACCTCAATGCGGTGCTCGGCCAGCCGCCAATCACCAAAAACGAAGTCAACGCTAAGGTGTTGGTCAACGACGGTGAAACCATCGTCATTGGTGGTGTGTTCTCCAATACCCAGCAGAAAGTCACTGACAAGGTGCCATTTCTCGGCGATATACCGTATCTTGGCCGCCTTTTCCGCCGAGACGTCGTTCAGGAAGATAAATCAGAGCTGCTGGTATTTCTGACTCCGCGTATCATGAATAACCAGGCGATTGCGGTGAGTCGTTGATTCTGTGCGAAATTTGATACTTGTGGGGCCGATGGGTGCTGGCAAAAGTACCATCGGCCGTTTGCTGGCCAAAGAGCTGCGCCTGCCCTTCAAAGACTCCGATAAAGAGATTGAAGTGCGCACGGGTGCCAACATCCCATGGATTTTCGACAAGGAAGGCGAAGCCGGTTTCCGTGAGCGGGAGTCGGCCATGCTGGCAGAGCTTTGCCTGAGCGAAGGCTTGGTGTTGGCCACCGGTGGTGGCGCTGTAATGCGCCCGGAAAACCGTCAGGCCCTGCATGCCGGAGGCCGGGTGGTCTACCTGCATGCGTCGGTGGAGCAGCAAGTCGGGCGCACGGCCCGGGACCGCAACCGCCCTTTGCTGCGCACCGCGGACCCTGCGGCGACCTTGCGGGCGTTACTCGACCTGCGCGACCCGCTCTATCGGGAGATCGCCGACTTGGTGGTCGAAACGGATGAGCGGCCTCCGCGCATGGTGGTGCTGGACATTTTAGAGCGCCTGCAGCGCTTGCCGCCGCGCTGAGGCGGTTTGAATACGCTAATAAGAATTTTGAGTGGGCCAGCCACTGGCCTTCTCCACAGTGGGGATCTATGCAAACACTCACGGTCGAACTGGGCGAACGCAGTTACCCGATCTACATCGGTGAGGGCCTATTCGGTGACGCCCAATGGCTGGCGCCGCACATCGCTGGCCGACAGGTCGCGATCGTGTCCAACACGACAGTCGCGCCGCTCTACCTTGAGCGCCTGACCGCTGCATTGGGCGCTTATTCGGTGCTGCCTGTGGTGCTGCCCGACGGTGAGGCGTTCAAGAATTGGGAAACGCTGCAAACCATTTTCGACGCGCTGCTGACGGCTCGCCATGATCGGCGTACCACGGTGATCGCCCTGGGTGGCGGTGTCATCGGTGACATGGCCGGCTTTGCGGCGGCCTGCTACCAGCGTGGGGTCGAGTTCATTCAGGTGCCTACCACCTTGCTGTCGCAAGTCGACTCATCGGTAGGCGGCAAGACTGGCATCAACCATCCCCTGGGTAAAAACATGGTCGGGGCGTTCTATCAGCCCAAAGCGGTGTTGATCGACACCACGACCCTGGCGACTTTGCCCACGCGGGAGTTGTCGGCAGGCTTGGCAGAAGTGATCAAATACGGTTTTATCTGCGACGAACCCTTTCTCGGTTGGCTCGAAGCGCACGTCGAAGCGCTGCGAGCGGTGGATGGGCCAGCGCTGACCGAAGCGATCCAGCGCTCCTGTGCGGCCAAGGCGGCTGTAGTCGGCGCTGATGAACGCGAGACCGGGGTGCGTGCGACCCTGAACCTGGGCCACACTTTCGGCCACGCCATCGAGACCCATATGGGGTATGGTGTGTGGCTGCACGGCGAGGCCGTGGGGGCAGGTACGGTCATGGCACTGGAGATGTCCAGGCGCCTGGGCTGGATCAGTACCGCCGAGCGTGATCGTGGTGTACGGATCTTGCTGCGCGCCGGGTTGCCTGTGGTGCCGCCTGCCGAAATGACGCCGGCCGATTTCCTGGAGCACATGGCAATCGACAAGAAGGTGATCGACGGTCGGTTGCGCCTGGTGTTGTTGCGTCGCCTCGGTGAAGCCGTAGTGACCGACGACTATCCGCAAGAAGTTCTTCAGGCCACGCTGGAAACGGATTACTCCGCCATCGTGGCCCAGCTTTGAGGTTATGAGAGTTCGATGACAAGTCTGCATGCCGACGAGGCCTTTCTCGGCCATTACCAGCTGGATCACGACCCCTTCGCAGCAAGGGTGCCTGGTTTCAAGTTTTTCCCCGCCCAGCGTAAGCCGGTGCTGGGCCAATTGCACCACCTGGCCCGCTACAGCCAGTTGCTGTTGGTGGTCACTGGCCCACAGGGCAGTGGCAAGACTTTACTGCGCCAGGCCCTGGTCGCGAGCACTAACAAGCAGTCAGTGCAAAGCGTAGTAGTCTCGGCCCGCGGCGCGGGTGATGCCGCGAGCGTCCTGGCTCAGGTTGCGCAGTCGCTGAATGTCGCCCAGGCCGAAGTGCCGGTCATTCTCGCGCAGATCGTGCAGTTGGCCCTTACCGGGCAGGAAGTCTATCTGCTGGTAGACGATGCGGAACAACTCGACGAATCGGCACTCGAAGCCCTGCTTGGGCTGGCGGCAGGAACGCCGGAAGGTCGCCCACATGTGTTTCTGTTCGGCGAGCCGTCTCTCATAGCCAACCTGGAGCCATTGAGCGCGGATCAGGAGCTGTTCCACGTCATTGAGCTGCAACCTTACAGTGAAGAAGAAACTCGTGAGTATCTGGCCCAGCGTCTGGAAGGCGCCGGTCAGGGTATCCAGTTGTTCAGCAACGACCAGATCGCCGACATTCATGAGAATTCCGACGGCTGGCCGGGTGCGATCAATCAGGTTGCCCGCGATGCGATGATCGAGGCAATGATCGCTAGCCGCTCGACGGTGAAGCGTCCATCTATGGGGTTAAAAATGCCTAAAAAACACGTGCTGGCATTGTCGGCAGTCGTCGTCGTTGCCGTCGCCGCCGCCTGGCTGATTCCAGGCCGCAACAGCAACAATACTGCACCCACCGGCCAGTCGTCGTCCGAGCAGGCGCAGTTGCCCTTGGGGCAAGGGCAGCCGAGCCAGGCTCAGTCGAACAACAGCAGTGCCCCGGCCATCGAGTTCGCCGGCAACAACCCCCAACCCTTGCCGCTCAACGGCCAGTCTCAACCTGTCATGCGCGGGCCTCTGGCGGAGTCTACGGGTATGGGTGAAGGCGATGAGGGCGGCCCTGAGTTAGAGCCGTCGGTGGAGCCGCAAACCGTCACCACCACCGCGCCGCCGCCTGGTGTGCCGGCCGGCCGTGCCGCGGCGCAGCCGACGACTCCAGCTTCTGCCCCTGCGCCGGCCCCCACCAAGCCGGTCGAGGCTAAGCCCGCTGCGCCCGCGCAACAGGTTGCCGTAGCCAAGCCGGCCCCGTCGGCAGCCGCCAAGCCCGCGGCTGCCGGTGGCGCTGGGAGCGCGTGGTACACCAGCCAGGCGCCGGGCAATTATGTTGTGCAGATCCTCGGTACCAGTAACGAAGCCTCTGCGCAAACGTACGTCCGTGAGCAAGGCGGTGAGTACCGCTACTTCAAGAAGAACCTGCAGGGCAAGCCGCTGTACGTGATCACCTATGGCAGCTTCTCCACCCGTGAGGCAGCCCTGGCCGCCATCAAGAACTTGCCAGCGAAGGTCCAGGCTGGTAAACCTTGGCCACGTACGGTGGCGAGCGTCCAACAGGACCTGTCTGCCAACCGCTAGAGTTTGGCACCACCCCCGCCTATCGTTTCTGAGCCAAACAAAGCCCGCCGCGCCATGCGCGGTGGGCTTCTGTGTCCCGGACGGCCAGTAGCCCACCGCTATTGCCTTGAAGTGGCTCAAGCGCGACACTCCAGTGCAGTAGCATTGCGTTAAAATTAAAGCATTCATAATTGCGACATCAATTTGCTTCGTTTCGTCGCCAAATTTGTGAGCGGCCGCAGCGCTGTGTACAATGACCTCCCTTTTGCTCCTGCCAAGCTGGCGCACGTTCAGCGCGGGTGGTAAGTGGTTGACTTGAAAAGAAATTTGCCTCGGTGAGAGGCAGCCTGGTGAGAAAGCGTCTATGAATACAGGTCTGTACAATCCCGAAGAATTCAAGGACAACTGTGGTTTTGGCCTGATCGCCCACATGGCGGGCGAACCCAGTCATAACCTGTTGCAGACGGCCATCGAGGCCCTAACGTGCATGACCCACCGCGGTGGGATCAACGCCGACGGCAAGACAGGCGACGGTTGCGGCTTGCTGATCCAGAAGCCCGATCAATTCCTGCGCGCCATTGCCAAAGAGCAGCTAGATAGCGAACTGCCCAAGCAGTACGCCGTAGGTATGGTGTTCTTTAACCAGGACCCTGCCCGCGCCGAAGCCGCCCGGAACAACATGAACCGCGAGATTCTCGCGGCTGGCTTGCAGCTCATCGGCTGGCGCCAAGTCCCCATCGATACCAGCGTGCTGGGCCGCCTGGCCCTCGAGCGCCTGCCGATCATCGAGCAGGTGTTCATCGGCGGTGAAGGCTTGAGCGACCAGGACATGGCGATCAAACTGTTCAGCGCTCGCCGCCGTTCGTCGGTAGCCAATGCCGAAGACACCGAGCACTACATCTGCAGCTTTTCGCACAAGACCATCATTTATAAAGGCCTGATGATGCCGGCCGACCTGACGGCCTTCTACCCAGACCTGCAAGACGAGCGCCTGAAAACCGCGATCTGCGTGTTTCACCAGCGTTTCTCCACCAACACCCTGCCCAAGTGGCCGCTGGCCCAGCCGTTCCGTTTCCTGGCCCATAACGGCGAGATCAACACTATCACCGGCAACCGCAACTGGGCCCAGGCCCGGCGCACCAAGTTCGCCAATGAGCTGATCCCCGACCTCGAAGAACTCGGCCCGCTGGTCAACCGCGTGGGTTCGGACTCCTCGAGCATGGACAACATGTTGGAGCTGATGGTCACCGGCGGCATCGACCTGTTCCGTGGCGTGCGCATGATCATCCCGCCAGCGTGGCAGAACGTTGAAACCATGGACCCCGACCTCCGGGCGTTCTATGAATACAACTCTATGCACATGGAGCCGTGGGACGGCCCGGCCGGTGTGGTGATGACCGACGGTCGCCACGCGGTCTGCCTGCTCGACCGCAACGGCTTGCGCCCGGCGCGGTGGGTGACCACCAAGAACGGCTACATCACCCTGGCGTCGGAAATCGGCGTGTGGAACTACCAGCCAGAAGACGTCATCGCTAAAGGCCGCGTGGGCCCAGGGCAAATCCTTGCCGTGGACACCGAAACAGGCCAGGTGCTGCACACCGACGATATCGACAACCGTCTGAAGTCGCGCCACCCCTACAAGCAGTGGCTGCGCAAGAGTGCGTTGCGTATCCAGTCGACCATGGAAGACAACGACCACGGTTCTGCCTTCTACAGCCCGGACCAGCTCAAGCAGTACATGAAGATGTTCCAGGTCACGTTCGAGGAGCGTGACCAGGTGCTGCGCCCGCTCGGCGAGCAGGGCCAGGAAGCGGTCGGCTCCATGGGCGACGACACGCCGATGGCGGTGTTGTCGCACCGGGTGCGCACGCCGTATGACTACTTCCGTCAGCAGTTTGCCCAAGTCACCAACCCGCCGATCGACCCGTTGCGTGAAGCGATCGTCATGTCCCTGGAGATCTGCCTCGGTGCCGAGCGCAATATCTTCCAGGAGTCGCCCGAGCACGCCTCACGTGTGATCCTTAGCTCGCCGGTCATTTCCCCGGCCAAGTGGCGCTCGCTGATGAACCTGGAGCGCCCAGGGTTCGAGCGACAGGTGATCGACCTCAACTACGACGAGAGCATCGGCCTGGAAGCGGCGGTGCGCAACATTGCCGATCAGGCGGAAGAAGCCGTACGCGCAGGGCGCACTCAGTTGGTATTGACCGACCGCAATATCGCGCCGGGCAAGCTACCGGCCCATGCCTCGCTGGCGGTCGGCGCGGTGCACCACCGGTTGACCGAGAAAGGCTTGCGTTGCGACAGTAATATTCTGGTAGAAACCGCCACAGCGCGCGATCCGCACCATTTCGCGGTGCTCATCGGCTTCGGCGCTTCGGCGGTGTACCCGTTCCTGGTCTATGAAGTGTTGGGCGACCTGATCCGCACCGGTGAAGTGTTGGGCGACCTCTATGAGGTGTTCAAGAACTACCGCAAGGGCATCACTAAAGGTTTGCTCAAGATCCTGTCGAAGATGGGTATTTCAACCATCGCCTCCTACCGTGGCGCGCAGCTGTTCGAAGCCATTGGTCTGTCCGAGGAAATCTGCGACCTGAGCTTCCGTGGTGTGCCGAGCCGTATCAAGGGCGCCCGTTTCGTCGACCTCGAGGCAGAACAGAAAGCCTTGTCTGCCGAAGCCTGGAGCCCGCGCAAGCCTATCCAGCAGGGCGGCTTGCTCAAGTTCGTCTACGGTGGCGAGTACCACGCCTATAACCCGGACGTGGTCAGCACTCTGCAGGCTGCCGTGCAGCAAGGCGACTACAGCAAGTTCAAGGAATACACGGCACTGGTCGACAACCGACCCGTGTCGATGATCCGCGATTTGCTGAAGGTCAAAACCCTCGACCAACCCTTGGCCATCGACGAGATCGAGCCGCTGGAAGCCATTCTCAAGCGCTTCGACTCGGCTGGTATTTCGCTGGGAGCTTTGTCGCCGGAGGCACACGAGGCATTGGCTGAGGCCATGAACCGCCTGGGCGCGCGTTCCAACTCCGGTGAGGGTGGCGAAGATCCGGCCCGCTACGGCACGGTGCGCAGCTCCAAGATCAAGCAGATCGCTACTGGTCGCTTTGGCGTGACCCCGGAATACCTGGTCAATGCTGATGTGCTGCAAATCAAAGTGGCCCAAGGCGCCAAACCGGGCGAGGGCGGGCAATTGCCCGGTGGTAAGGTCAATGGCCTGATCGCCAAGCTGCGTTATGCGGTACCGGGCGTCACCTTGATTTCGCCACCGCCGCATCACGACATCTATTCCATCGAAGACCTTTCGCAGCTGATTTTTGACCTCAAACAGGTCAACCCGGACGCGCTGGTTTCGGTGAAATTGGTGGCAGAGGCCGGCGTCGGCACCATCGCCGCTGGCGTAGCCAAAGCCTACGCCGACCTGATCACCATCTCCGGCTATGACGGCGGTACCGGGGCCTCGCCACTGACCTCGATCAAATACGCTGGCGCTCCGTGGGAACTCGGCTTGGCCGAAACCCACCAGACCCTGCGCGGTAACGACCTGCGCGGCAAAGTCCGGGTGCAGACCGACGGTGGCTTGAAGACCGGCCTTGACGTGATCAAGGCGGCCATCCTGGGCGCGGAGAGTTTTGGCTTCGGCACCGCGCCGATGATTGCCCTGGGCTGTAAGTACCTGCGCATCTGCCACCTGAACAACTGCGCCACAGGCGTGGCGACGCAGAACGAGAAACTGCGCAAGGATCACTACATCGGCACAGTCGATATGGTGATCAACTTCTTCACCTACGTGGCCGAAGAAACCCGCGAATGGTTGGCCAAGCTGGGCATTCGCACCCTGGGTGAACTGATCGGGCGTACCGACCTGCTGGAAATGCTGCCGGGCGAAACCGAGAAGCAAAAATACCTGGACCTGACGCCGCTGTTGGGCAGCAGCCATATCCCGGCGGACAAACCGCAGTTCTGCGAAGTCGATCGCAACCCGCCCTTCGACAAGGGTGAGTTGGCAGAGCGCATGGTGGCCATGGCTAAACCTGCGATCGAAAGTTTGAGCGGCGGTGAATACAGCCTGGATATCTGCAACTGCGACCGTTCGATTGGCGCGCGTATTTCCGGTGAGATCGCCAAGCGGCATGGCAACCAGGGCATGAACAAGGCGCCGGTGACGTTCCGTTTCAAAGGCACCGCGGGCCAGAGCTTCGGCGTATGGAACGCCGGTGGCCTGAACATGTACCTCGAGGGCGATGCCAACGACTACGTGGGCAAGGGCATGACGGCGGGCAAACTGGTGATCGTGCCGCCCAAAGGCAGCCCGTTCAAAACTCAGGATAGCGCGATTATTGGCAACACCTGCTTGTATGGCGCCACCGGCGGTAAGCTGTTCGCTGCCGGTACGGCTGGCGAGCGTTTTGCCGTGCGTAACTCGGGCGCTCACACCGTCGTAGAAGGCACGGGCGACCATTGCTGTGAGTACATGACCGGCGGTTTTGTCTGTGTCTTGGGCAAGACGGGGTACAACTTCGGTTCCGGCATGACGGGCGGGTTCGCCTACGTGCTCGACCAAGACAACACCTTCGTTGACCGGGTCAACCACGAGTTGGTAGAGATCCAGCGGATCAGCGGTGAGGCCATGGAGTCGTACCGCAGCCACCTGCAGCGCGTGCTTGCCGAGTATGTCGAAGAAACCGACAGCGAATGGGGCCGTGAATTGTGGGAAAACCTGGATGACTACCTGCGCCGGTTCTGGCTGGTCAAGCCTAAGGCCGCTAGCTTGAAAACCTTGCTGTCCAGCACCCGTGCCAACCCGCAGTGATATGCGCCTGAAGAGTTTGATGAGGTTTTGAACAATGGCTGAACGTCTAAGTAATGACTTCCAGTTCATCGATGTCGGGCGCAAAGATCCGAAGAAGAAACTGTTGCGTCAGCGCAAAAAAGAGTTCGTAGAAATCTATGAGCCGTTCAAACCCCAGCAGTCGGCCGACCAGGCCCACCGCTGCCTGGGGTGTGGTAACCCGTATTGCGAGTGGAAGTGCCCGGTGCACAACTTCATTCCCAACTGGCTCAAGCTGGTTGCCGAAGGCAATATTCTCGCGGCGGCGGAGCTGTCCCACCAAACCAACACCCTGCCGGAAGTCTGCGGCCGTGTGTGCCCACAAGACCGTCTGTGCGAAGGGGCTTGTACCCTCAACGATGGTTTCGGCGCGGTGACCATCGGTTCGGTCGAGAAATACATCACCGATACCGCCTTCGCCATGGGCTGGCGCCCGGACATGTCCAAGGTCAAGCCGACCGGCAAACGTGTTGCCATTATTGGTGCCGGCCCAGCAGGGCTGGGCTGCGCCGATGTATTGGTGCGCGGCGGGGTGGCCCCCGTGGTGTTCGACAAAAACCCTGAGATCGGCGGCCTGCTGACGTTCGGTATCCCCGAATTCAAGCTGGAAAAAAGTGTGCTGAGCAACCGCCGTGAAGTATTCACTGGCATGGGCATCGAGTTCCGGCTCAATACCGAAGTGGGTAAAGACATCACCATCGACCAGTTGCTGGAAGAGTACGACGCCGTATTCATGGGGATGGGGACTTACACCTACATGAAGGGCGGCTTCCCTGGCGAGGACCTGCCGGGCGTGCACGATGCGCTGGATTTCCTTATCGCTAACGTCAATCGCAACCTGGGCTTTGAAAAGTCGCCGGAAGACTTCGTCGACATGAAGGGCAAAAAGGTCGTGGTACTGGGCGGCGGTGACACAGCCATGGACTGCAACCGTACCTCCATACGCCAAGGTGCCAAGGCGGTGACCTGTGCCTACCGGCGTGACGAAGCCAACATGCCGGGTTCCCGTAAAGAGGTAAAGAACGCCAAGGAAGAGGGCGTGAAGTTCCTCTACAACCGCCAGCCTATCGCCATCGTCGGCGAGGACCGGGTTGAAGGCGTTAAAGTCGTCGAGACCCGCCTGGGTGAGCCTGATGCCCGTGGCCGTCGCAGCCCGGAGCCGATTCCTGGGTCCGAAGAAATCATCCCGGCGGACGCCGTGGTCATCGCTTTCGGCTTTCGCCCGAGCCCCGCCCAATGGTTCGAGCCGTCCAGCATCCAGACCGACAGCCAGGGGCGCGTGGTTGCCCCGGAGCAAGCCCGCTTCAAGCACCAAACCAGCAACCCGAAGATCTTCGCGGGCGGCGACATGGTGCGCGGCTCAGACCTGGTAGTGACGGCGATCTTCGAAGGGCGCAATGCCGCCGAGGGCATCCTGGACTACCTGGAGGTGTAGGAGCGAGCTTGCTCGCGAAAGACGTCAACGATAACGCGTATTCCCTGAGGGAACGCGGCGTCTGTGGGGTTTTCGCGAGCAAGCTCCCTCCTACAGAAAATCAGGTTCTTTCGTGGCCTAATCGCACCCATAGACAAAAGGCACGGCACACGCCGTGCCTTTTGCGTCCCGGTCTGAGAAAATGCCCGCACTTTTCTGCCGGATACCGCCATGAGTCCCCTCAAGAACGACCGTTTCCTGCGTGCCTTGCTCAAGCAACCTGTCGACGTCACCCCTGTGTGGATGATGCGCCAGGCTGGCCGTTACCTGCCGGAGTACCGCGCCAGCCGCGCCAAGGCTGGCGATTTCATGAGTTTGTGCATGAACCCGGCGTTCGCCTGCGAAGTCACTTTGCAGCCGCTGGAGCGCTACCCGCTCGATGCGGCCATCCTGTTTTCCGACATCCTGACCATTCCCGATGCCATGGGCCAGGGCTTGTACTTCGAAACGGGTGAAGGGCCGCGCTTTAAAAAAGTCGTCAGCACCCTGGCCGATATTGAAGCGTTACCGATCCCCGATGCGCAGAAAGACCTGGGCTACGTGATGGACGCGGTCAGCACCATTCGCCGTGAACTCAATGGCCGCGTCCCGCTCATTGGCTTTTCCGGTAGCCCCTGGACCCTCGCCACTTATATGGTCGAGGGCGGTTCGTCGAAAGACTTCCGCAAGACCAAGGCCATGCTCTACGACAACCCCGAGGCAATGCACCTGTTGCTCGACAAGCTGGCGCAGTCGGTCGTCACGTACCTCAATGGGCAGATTCTTGCCGGCGCCCAGGCCGTGCAGATCTTCGACACCTGGGGTGGCAACCTCTCATCGGCCGCATACCAGGAGTTTTCCCTGGCTTATATGCGCAAGATCGTCAGTGGGCTGATCCGAGAAAACGACGGGCGTAAAGTGCCGGTGATTCTGTTCACCAAAAACGGCGGGCTCTGGCTGGAAAGCATTGCCGAGGCGGGGGCCGATGCCCTTGGGCTGGATTGGACGTGCGACATCGGCGAAGCGCGCCGCCGCGTGGGCAGCCAAGTGGCCCTGCAAGGCAACATGGACCCCACCGTGCTCTACGCCAAGCCTGCCGCTATTCGGGCCGAGGTCGAGCGTATCCTGGCCAGCTACGGCAGCGGCCCGGGTCATGTCTTTAACTTGGGGCATGGCATCACACCGGAAGTCGACCCTGAGCACGCTGGCGTGTTCATCAACGCGGTGCATGAGTTTTCGGCGAAGTATCACGGGTAATTTTGCAGGTTTGATGGGGCGGGCCGTTAACGCGCCAATTAAGCATGGCTTCAGCTCGAAGGAATAAGCTGACCCCATCAAACCAAAGAAAGGATCCAACTTAATGAAACGCCGTTATCTCGCCCTGCTAATCGCCCCTCTGTTCTGTGCATCTGTGTCCGCCGCAGGCTACGTCGGCCCCGGCAGCGTCGGTCAGACCACCACCGCTGCTGCCGCCAATGACGCCGCCGATGACACGCCAGTCGTGCTGCAGGGCTACATCGTTAAACGCTTGAAGAAAGAAACCTACGAATTCAAGGACGCCACCGGCGTTATCAACGTTGAAATCGATGACGAAGACTGGCCTGCCCAAGTCGCCGTCGACGACAAACGCCAAGTGCGCCTTATCGGCGAAGTCGACCGCGGTATTATGGGCCGTGAGGTCGATGTGGATCGGGTGGAGCTGATGAACTGAGCGGCCTTAAGGCTTATTGGCTGTACTGAGCGGCTGCAACTTCGCCAGCCGCGCTGCCACCACCAACGCCAGACTCAGCAATACCCCAATAAACATCCCAACCCCATTCCACCCGCCATAGTGCCAGGCCACGCCGCCCAAGGTGCCCGCCACGCTTGAGCCAACGTAATAGCTGAACAGGTAGAGCGACGCTGCCTGGCCCTTGGCGTGGGTGGCGCGGCGGCCGATCCAGCTGCTGGCCACCGAGTGGGCGCCGAAGAAGCCAAACGCAAACATCAACATGCCAAACATAATCAGCGCCACCGGCGTCAGCATGGTGATACCGAGGCCCGCGAGCATCAGGGTGATACTCATCCAGAACACCTTGCGGCGGCCATGGCGGTCGGCCAGCGAGCCGATTTTGGCCGAGCTATAAATACCCGCCAGGTAGACCACCGACAACAGCCCCACCAGTGCCTGGCTCATGTGGTACGGCTCGGCCAACAAGCGGTACCCAATGTAGTTGAACAGCGTGACAAAACCGCCCATCAGCAGGAAACCTTCAAGAAACAGCCAGGGCAGGCCCGCATCGCGAAAGTGCACGGTAAAGCCATCGAGCAAGCTGCGCGGGTTAAGTGCCCGGGCGCGGAAATGGCGAGACGGCGGCAGGGTTTTCCAGAACAGCAACGCGGCGGCCAAGGCCAGCGTGCCCACGATCAGCATGGCCGTGTGCCAACTGACAAAGTCCACCAGGACCCCGGCTATCAGCCGCCCGCTCATTCCACCCAAGGCGTTGCCACCGATGTAGAGCCCCATGGCCAGGCCAATATGGTTAGGGTGCACCTCCTCGCTCAGGTAGGTCATGGCGACCGCGGCCAGGCCGCTGAGGGCCAGGCCGACCAGCGCGCGCATTACCAGCACGCCTTCCCAGGTCGGCATTAGGGCGGCGGCCAGGGTAAATGCGGCGGCGCAGAAGAGTGAGGTGACCATTACCGACTTTCGGCCGATGCTGTCAGACAAGGGGCCAGTGACCAGTAAACCGATGGCCAACATCCCAGTGGATACGGAGAGAATCAGGCTGCTCTGGGCCGGCGTGATTACGAATTCCTGTGACAGAATCGGCATCATCGGCTGTACGCAATACAGCAAAGCGAACGTGGCAAAGCCTCCGCAAAACATCGCCAGTACCGTGCGCACAAACAGCGGCGTGCCTTTCTCGATAAAGGCCTCGCGCACAACGTCGGCGATATCGGCGGTGTGGGCAGGGGGCGTGGCGGTTGCAGCTTTCAAAAAGACCTCGGTGGCAAAAGGGCCGATAGGATGGAAAAAAGCATATAGCTTGCTAATGATTCTATCCAATAGATTGTTCGACCTGCTTGATAGGTCTGGCGACTCATGGTGCAGCGCGCGTTTTTCGAAACAGCGAGTACGAATGTCGCCAACCAGCCATATTGATCCACTACACTCCAAGTTCCGAAGGGTAAAGAGGTCTTACACATGCGGCGTGTGGTGTTCAATCAGAAGGGTGGGGTGGGCAAATCCAGCATTGCCTGCAACTTAGCGGCGGTCAGTGCCCAAGAAGGCTACCGTACCTTATTGATCGACCTGGATGCCCAGGCCAACTCTACCCAGTACCTTACCGGGCTGACGGGCGACGATATCCCCATGGGCATCGCCGACTTCTTCAAGCAGACGCTCTCATCCGGCGCGCCTGGCAAGAACAGCAAAGTCGACATTTACGAAACGCCCTACGACAACCTGCACGTGATCACCGCTACCCCTGAACTGGCTGACCTACAGCCCAAGCTGGAAGCCAAGCACAAAATCAACAAGCTGCGTAAGTTGTTGGCAGAGCTCGACCAAGACTACGATCGTATCTACCTCGACACCCCACCCGCTTTGAACTTCTATGCGGTGTCTGCATTGATCGCCGCTGATCGCGTATTGATCCCCTTCGATTGCGACAGTTTCTCGCGCCAAGCGTTATACGGCCTGCTGCGGGAAATCGACGAGCTCAAAGATGACCACAATGAAGGGTTGGTGGTGGAAGGCATCGTGGTCAACCAATTCCAACCCCGTGCCAGCCTGCCCCAGCAGATGCTCGACGAATTGATCGCCGAAGGCTTACCCGTGTTGCCGGTGTACCTGAGCAGCTCGGTGAAGATGCGCGAGTCGCACCAGGCCAACATGCCGCTGATCTATCTAGACCCGCGGCATAAACTGACGCAGCAGTTTGTGGAGTTGCATCGGATGTTGGAGAGGTGATGGGTGGGTTTGCGGGGCAAAAAAATCGGGGGCAAGCCCCCTCCTACGAGCGTTGCCGGCTGTAGGAGGGGGCTCGCCCCCGATCTTTTGCCTTAATTATTAGGCAACAACCGGCAAGTAATGCTCTTGATATAGCGCGTTTCCGGGATGGCCGGGTGCACCGGGTGGTCGGGCCCCTGGCCACCGCGTTCGAGCAGTTGCAGGTTGCGGTCCAGGTGGCGGGCGCTGGTCAGCAGGATATTTTGCAGGTCGTCCTCAGGCAGGTGCATCGAGCACGAGGCACTCACCAGAATGCCGTCTTTGTTGAGTAGGCGCATGGCCTGCTCGTTCAGGCGGCGGTAAGCGCCTTCACCGTTTTTCAGGTCTTTCTTGCGCTTGATGAACGCCGGTGGGTCGGCCACGATCACGTCGAAGCGCTCTTCGGAGGCTTTCAATTCTTTCAGCGCGTCGAAGACATCGCCTTCCAGGCTGGTGACCTTTTCGGCGATGCCGTTCAGCGCGGCGTTGCGCTCCACGCCATCGAGGGCGAAGCCTGAGGCATCTACGCAGAACACCTCGCTGGCGCCAAACGCACCGGCCTGCACACCCCAACCGCCGATGTAGCTGAACAGGTCGAGCACCCGCTTACCTTTCACATACGGGGCCAGACGGGCGCGGTTCATGCGGTGGTCGTAGAACCAGCCAGTCTTTTGCCCCGCCATGACCGGAGCCTCGAACTTGACGCCGTTTTCTTCCAGGGCGACCCATTCCGGCACCAGGCCAAAGGCGGTCTCTACGTAACGCTCCAGGCCTTCGGCGTCGCGGGCGGCAGAGTCGTTCTTGAACAGTACGCCGGAAGGTTTGATCACCTGAACCAGGGCGGCCAGCACGTCGGCCTTGTGCTGTTCCATAGTGGCCGAGGCCAACTGCACCACCAGAATATCGCCGAAACGATCGACGACCAGGCCGGGAAGCAGGTCGGAATCACCGTAGACCAGGCGATAGAAAGGCTTGTCGAACAACCGCTCGCGTAGGGACAGGGCCACGTTCAAGCGGTGTACCAATAGGGATTTATCCAGCGCCAGTCTGGCGTCGCGCGATACCAGGCGTGCGCAGATCAGGTTGTTCGGGCTCATCGCAACCACGCCCAGCGCTTTGCCCCCCGCGGCTTCCAGAACGGCCTGGTCACCTACTTTAAAACCGTGCAGGGGCGTTGCGGCGACGTCGACCTCGTTGCTGTAGACCCACAGATGACCGGCGCGCAGGCGGCGGTCGGCATTGGCTTTGAGACGCAGGCTAGGCAGGGACATGACGTCGCTCCAGAAAAAAGAGCGGGAGTATACCCTGTTGCCGCCGCTCCCGGCGGCGGCCGCGACGAACCGGGCCGCTGCAAAAGGCTGAGGTAGCCGAGGGAAATTGGCCCGTGAGCGCTGCCAGGGAGTAGAATCGAGGCTCAGCCCAGAGTGTGCACCCATGTCTCAGGAACTCACCGCAGAACAGATCCATCAGGCGCTGCAAGGGATCAGCATTCCGCCCCAACCGCAAATCATGGTGGATTTGCAGATGGAGCAGTACATGCCCGACCCCGACCTGAAGGTAATCGCCCGGTTGATTTCCCAGGACCCAGGGCTGTCTGGGGCGCTGCTGAAAATTGTCAACTCGCCCTACTACGGCTTGACCAACCGTATATCGTCGATCCAGCGTGCCGTTGCCCTGTTGGGTAGCCGTTCGATCATTAACCTGATCAACGCTCAATCGATCAAGGGCGAGATGACCGACGAGACCATCGTGACCCTCAACCGGTTCTGGGACACTGCCCAGGACGTGGCCATGACCTGCGCCACTTTGGCCAAGCGTATCGGTTCGCAAGCGGTGGATGAAGCCTATGCCTTAGGCTTGTTCCACGACTGCGGTATCCCGCTGATGCTCAAGCGCTTCCCTGACTACATGAATGTGCTCGAAGACGCCTATGCCGGCGTCGGCGGCGTGCAGCGGGTGGTAGACATCGAAAATTCGGTGTTCAATACCAACCACGCGGTGGTCGGGTACTACACGGCGAAGTCCTGGCGTCTGCCGGAGCACCTGGGCGTAGCGATTGCCAACCACCACAACGCCCTGGCGATTTTCAGCGACGATTCCCCCCATAACAGCCAGTTGAAGAACCTGCTGTCTATCCTCAAGATGGCCGAACATATCTGCAAGTCGTACCAAGTCTTGGGCAATCAAGACGATGACCACGAATGGAACGCTGTGGGCCACCTGGTGCTCGATTATGTCGGTTTGTCTGGGTACGATTTCGAGAATCTCAAAGAATCCATTCGCGAGCTGGGCATCCGTTGACCCCCGCGTTTTCTCTGCCGAGCCCCCATGCCTGAATTACCCGAAGTAGAAACCACTCGCCGCGGCATTGCGCCCTATCTAGAAGGGCAGCGTGTAAGCCGGGTCATCGTGCGTGACCGCCGGCTACGTTGGCCTATTCCGGAGGACCTCGACACTCGCCTGTCAGGGCAAACCATCCTGGCCGTTGAGCGGCGTGCCAAATACCTGTTGATCAAAGCTGAAGTCGGCACCCTGATCAGTCATTTGGGCATGTCTGGTAACCTGCGCCTGGTAGAAGCCGGGCTGCCGGCGCTCAAGCATGAGCACGTCGACATTGAATTGGAGTCAGGGCTTGCCCTGCGCTACACCGACCCCCGGCGGTTCGGCGCGATGCTCTGGAGCCTCGACCCGCACAATCACGCCCTGCTGCTGAACCTGGGCCCAGAGCCTCTGACCGAGTTGTTCGACGGCGACCGCCTGTTCCAGCAGTCCCGCGGGCGCAGCATGGCGGTGAAGCCGTTCATCATGGACAACGCCGTGGTCGTTGGCGTAGGGAATATCTACGCGACTGAAGCATTGTTCGCCGCCGGGATCGACCCCCGCCGCGCGGCTGGTACGCTTTCGCGCGCTCGCTACTTGCGCCTTGGCGTTGAAATCAAGCGTATTCTGGCCTACGCCATTGAGCGTGGCGGTACCACCTTGCGTGATTTTATCGGCGGGGACGGCCAGCCCGGTTACTTTCAGCAGGAACTGTTTGCCTACGGCCGCGGGGGGGAGCCGTGCAAAGTGTGTGGCAGCCTGCTGCGGGAGATCAAGTTAGGGCAGCGTGCCAGCGTCTATTGCCCACGTTGTCAGAAGTAGGCGCGCCTTGTTACTACATCGCACCTGACAACCACGGTGACGCTGATATAGTGAACGCAATCGCTGTCAGTCCTGTTGAACAGAAGGATTTGTTGCCATGAACGTTTTCCGCGTGCTTTCACTTACCTTGGCGCTGTGTTTTGGCTCGCAGGTACTGCCTGTAAGTGCGGAGGTCGCTAAGCATGAGGGCAGTGGCGACCCCAGCTATCAAATCCAGAACCCGCCGGCTTTTGCCATGATGGGCGATCTCTTGATCGCAAGGCCGTTGCTCATCGTCGCAACCGCGGTGGGCGCTGCTCTGTTCGTCGTGGCTCTACCCTTTACCATACCCAGTGGCAGCGTCAAGGACGCGGGGCAGGCACTGGTGGTAGACCCGGGCAAGTCGGCCTTCTACCGTTGCTTGGGGTGCACCAGCACGGGCTATAACCAGCGTGACTAAGCTTTGCCGGTGATCTTGCGGTATTTTTCCATCAGCTCTTCCTCGGTTTCCGGCCGCGCTTCGTCCAATGGAATGCAGTCCACTGGGCATACTTGCTGGCATTGAGGCTCGTCGTAATGGCCGACGCATTGAGTGCACAGGTTCGGGTCGATCACATAGATCTCCTCACCCTGAGAAATGGCAGCGTTCGGGCACTCAGGTTCACAGACGTCGCAATTGATGCAATCGTCGGTAATGATCAAGGACATGGGGGCTCCAGCCGAGGCCTATGGCCCGGGCATACTGATACTGGCGAATGCGGCAATTGTGCCGCATTAGCGCCCGCAGTGCACGCGGGCGCTGGCAGGCGGTCAGTTCTTGAAGCGCTGGGTCAACGCTTCGGCGACAGCGGGGTGGACAAATTTGCTGATATCGCCGCCCAGCGCTGCAATTTCACGCACTAGCGTCGAGGAGATAAATGAGTAGCGCTCCGAGGGGGTTAGAAACAAGCTTTCTACGTCGGGCGCCAGTTGCCGGTTCATATTGGCCAGCTGAAATTCGTATTCGAAATCCGACACAGCCCGCAGGCCACGCAGCAGCACGTTGGCGTTCTGCTCTTTGGCGAAATGCGCCAGCAGCGTAGAAAAGCCGACCACTTCGACGTTCGGCAGGTGCTCGGTCACCTCACGGGCCAGCTGGACCCGTTGTTCCAAAGGGAACAGCGGGTTTTTTTTCGGGCTGGCGGCCACTGCAATGATCACGTGATCGAACAGGCGCGAGGCGCGTTCGACCAGATCGCCGTGGCCCTTGGTAATCGGGTCGAAGGTACCTGGATACAGCACTCGGTTCATCGCGTCGTCCTAGCGGAATCCGTTGGGGACTCGGATGGTATCGCAGCCGCAACGGTGGGCCAAGTGAAGTGGCCGAGCGAATCAACCTACAAACTCGTACCGAAAACCCTCACACGCCCTGCGGCGGGCTGTCGCAGGCGGTTTGCCTCATCGAATAAATAATCGATACAGCAGGCGCAAGGTAGCTTTGCCGTAGGGCGGGTAAATGAAACTGGCCGGGTTGAACCGTGATTTGCTCAATACGCTGCGGGCCTTGCTGAATGTCTGAAAGCCCTCGAAACCATGGTACTGGCCCATACCGGACGGCCCGATACCGCCAAAGGGCAGGTTGTCCTGAGCCACTTGCAGCAGCGTGTCGTTCAGACAAATACCGCCAGAGCGGGTGTGGCTCTGGATCCGGCGTTGTTCCGCTTTGTTGTGGCCGAAGTAGTACAGCGCTAGCGGGCGAGGCCGCGCATTGATGTAGTTCACGGCGTCGTCGAAGTCGTCGTAGGGCACGATGGGCAGCAGTGGGCCGAAAATTTCCTCCTGCATGACTTTCATGTCATCGGTGACGTTCAACAGAACGTTCGGCGGGATGCAGCGACCGCGATGCTGTTCCAGTGGGTAAAGGGCAATGATATTGGCGCCCTTGGTGCTGGCATCCTCCAGGTAGCGGTTCAGCCGCTGAAATTGCCGCTGGTCGATGATGTGGGTGTAGTCCGGGTTCCCCAAAGTGGTGGGATACATGCGGTGCATGGCATCCCGATAAGCGCTGACGAACTCATCGACCCGGGTACGGGGCACCAATACGTAGTCGGGAGCAACGCAGGTCTGCCCGGCGTTCAACGCTTTACCAAAGGCTATGCGCGCCGCTGCTTGGGCCATGGGCGCGTCGCGCCCGATGATAACTGGGGATTTGCCACCCAATTCGAGGGTCACCGGGGTGAGGTTCTGGGCCGCTGCACGCATGACCTGTTTACCGGTTTGCGCGCTGCCAGTGAACAGCAAGTGGTCAAAGGGCAGATGGGAGAAGCTGACGCCGGTCTTGACGTCGCCCAAGACCACTGCGACCAGGTCTTCGGGGAAAATAGTGGCCAGTAACGTCTTCAGAAGCTCGCCGGTGGCCGGGGTCGCCTCGCTGATTTTCAACATCACCCGGTTACCGGCGGCCAGTGCACCCACCAACGGGCCCATGGCGAGAAACACCGGGTAGTTCCACGGCACGATGACCCCAACTACACCCAGTGGTTGGTACTCGACCCGTGCTTTCGCGGGCTGAAACAAGATGCTGACTTTCCGCCGTGAGGGCTTCATCCAGCTTTTGAGTTGGTCACTGGTGCTCTCAATGGCCTGCAGGCATGGCAATAGCTCAGCCAGCCGGGTTTCGTCGAGGCTGCGCTGGCCAAAGTCAGACTTGATCGCCTCGGCGAGAGCCTGTTGTTCACGCACCAGCACCTGGCGCAACGCGGCCAGCCACTGCCGACGTTGGGCGACGCTCGGCATAGGATTGAGCGCAAAAGCGCTCTGCTGTTTGGTAAATAACTGGCGAAGGGGGTTCTGCTGGTTGAATACGGGCTGCAAATAGGCAATTTGAGCGGTCATGGACAACGCCCCATCTCAGGCAAATATATAACTCTAGAGTTTATACTCTAAAACGCATTGACTGAAGAAATGAGTGTGCGGAGGGTTGTAAGATGGCAGTTATTGATTCTTTGAAGTGGGCATCGTCGCTTGTATGAAAACCCGAAGCCGCATCGTCCAAGCCAGCCTTGAGCTGTTCAACCTGCAGGGCGAACGCAGCGTTAGCACCAACCATATCGCCGCCTTCATGAACATTTCTCCCGGCAATCTGTATTACCACTTTGCTAACAAACAGCAGATCGTAGCGGTACTGTTCGACGAGTATGAGGCCATGCTTGAGGATTTTCTGGGCCCGCCGCTTGGTCCGCCCGGGTTGGAGGCCAAGCGTTATTACCTCGAAACGCTAATGAGCTCCACGTGGAAATATCGATTTTTGCACCGTGACCTCGAGCACCTCTTGGAAAGCGACCCCGCGTTAAGAGTGCGCTACCAGCAACTGTCTCAGCGCTGCCAGGTTAACGCCTGCCTGATTTTCCAGAGTTTTGTAGACGCCGGTATCCTCTCGATGCGCTCCCATGAGGTCGAAGCCATGGTGCTCAACGCCTGGATTGTGATCACCTCCTGGGTGCGCCACCTTTCGGTGGCCGTCGAAACTGCGCAGCTTAACGAGCAGTCTATGCGCCGTGGCGTGTATCAAGTTCTGATGCTGGAACAGGGCTATGTGACGCCACCCTGGCGCGAGGCAATGGACGCCCTGTGCACTGAATTTTACGTGCCGCTGAACCGCGCCCCCCAACTACCAGACTAAGGCTAGATCATTCATTTTCAGGGAGGTTGCCATGTCCATCGCCCAACTCATAAGCCCCGAGAGCCTGGCCGCCAGGTTGGGCCAGTCGGGGCTGGTGATTCTCGACTGTCGCTACTCGTTGGACGATGCCGATTATGGCCAGCGTAGCTATGCAGGCGGGCACATTGAGGGCGCTCATTTTGCTGACTTGCAACGCGGCCTCAGTGGGCCGGTGATCAAGCATGTCACCGGGCGCCACCCTTTGCCGCAGCCGGGGCGGTTGCTCGAGCGCCTGCAACGCTGGGGAATCAACGCTGAGAGTGATGTGGTGCTCTATGATGACGGCCAGTCGGCCTATGCTGCCAGGGCTTGGTGGCTGCTGGCCTGGCTAGGCAAGCGTAGCGGCGTCTACATCCTCGACGGCGGGATCAAGGCTTGGCACCAAGCCTGTTTGCCGCTAAGCCTGGATGCCCCACCGACCGAACCTGGCCACTTCGCGGGCACGCCCGACGATGCTCTGATGATCACCGGCTACCAGTTGCAGCAGCAACTCCACGACCAGACACTCACCCTGCTGGACGCTCGCGCGCTGCCTCGCTTCAAAGGCGAAGCCGAGCCGATCGACCCAGTGGCGGGGCACATTCCGGGCGCGCGCTGCGCAGCGTTCACCGAGAACCTTGGGCCGGATGGCCGATTTCTGCCTGCCGAACAATTGCGCCAGCGCTTTGCTGCACTGCTGGGCGACCGGCCGGTGGAGTCGGTGGTGTCTTATTGCGGTTCTGGGGTTACAGCCTGTCAAAACCTGTTCGCGATGTGCCTGGCTGGTTACCCCTTGGCCACGTTGTATGCCGGCTCGTGGAGTGAATGGATTACCGACCCAGAACGCCCCGTGGCTAAGGGTGAGTGAAGGTTAGCCAGTCGGGGATGCGCTGTTCCAGATAATAGTGCGGCGTACGCAAGGAGCCTGCCACGAATCCCACATGGCCGCCTTTGCTGTGCAACTCGAAAGTCACGCAGGCCGGCAGCGTGCTGCTGTCGGGTAGGCTGTGGGGGAACACGAACGGGTCATCAGCGGCCTGAATGATCAAGGTCGGCGTACAGTTGGCGCTCAGAAAGTAGTGGCTGGAAGACTGCCGATAATAAGCCTGGGCATCGCTAAAACCATGCAGCGGCGCGGTGACCCGGCCATCGAAATCCCAAAATGTACGCATGTTGTCCAAGGGCCCGAGGCCGACCAACTGCGCTAGGCCGTCGTGAAGGCCTTCATGCTGAAAGCGCCGCTGCTTGTCTTTCACATAGCCCAGCATGGCGCGCATGAAATGCGCCTGGTAGACCCTGGAGAAGCCCATGCCGATGCGGTCAGCGCAGTGGTCAAGGCGAAACGGCACCGATACGGCCACAGCGCCTGCCAACTGGCACCCCTGGCCAGCCTCGCCTAGATGCTTGAGCAATACGTTGCCGCCCAGGGAATAGCCCACAGCATACAAGGGGCGGTGGGGGTGAGCGGCGCGTAGGTGATCGATCACTTCCAGCAGGTCGCCACTGGCGCCGGAGTGGTAGCTGCGTGCAAGCAGGTTCGGTTCGCCCGAGCAGCCACGCCAGTTCAGCGCCACGCTGGCCCAGCCGCGGCCGGCCAGTGCTTGTTGCAGCCCCGCGACATAGGGCGAATTGGACGAGCCGGTGAGCCCGTGCAACACCAGCACTAACGGGGCCTCACCGTCGTCGCGGGTGTGCCAGTCGAGGTCGAGGAAATCCCCGTCCGCCAGCCATAGGCGTTCCCGCCGACGTGGCACATGTACGGTGCTGCGCCACAGCGGGCCCCACAAGGTCTGTAGGTGCGGATTGCTCAGCCCGAACGCCGGGCGAAAGGTGCCCATGTTTTAGCCGCGCTGCCAAAGGCTGTAATAAACCTGGCCGGCCTTTTTCTCGCGGTGCAGGCGCCAGTTCGCCGGCAACTGCAGGCTCGAAGGCGGGGTTTCGCTTTCGGTGTACACCCAGGCCCGCTCTGCCAGCCAGCCCCGTTGCTCCAGGCATGCACAAACGCTAGGCAGCAGATTTTGGTGGAAGGGGGGGTCGAGGAACACTAGGTCAAACGGCGCCGGTGTTTGGCTTTCCAGGTAACGCACCGCATCGCTCTGCAACAGCTGGCCTACGGCGCATTGCAAGGTGTCGAGGTTAGCCCGCAGGCTGGCGATGGCGGCGGCGTTGCTGTCGAGTGCCAGGGCCATCGATGCGCCCCGGGACAGCGCCTCCAGGTACAGTGCGCCGCTGCCGGCGAACGGGTCGAGTACCTTGGCGCCCACGACATAAGGCGCAATCCAGTTGAACAGGGTTTCGCGCACGCGATCCGGGGTCGGGCGCAGCCCAGGCGCCTCGGGGAAGCTCAACCGGCGGCTACGCCATTCGCCGCCGATGATGCGTAGGTGGCCAAGGCCGTTGTGCGCTTTGTTTTGTCTAGCGTTGCTCATCAGTGCTCCGGCACCCCGGTCGGTGCTTCCACGGGTTTGTCTGTGGGCGGCGGCAGCGGCTGCTGGGCAACCGTGGGGCCGACAGTGACGATCACCAGTTGATCGGCATCGAGGTGTTTGTTCATGGCTGTCCTGACTTGTTCGACCGTCAGGTTTTGCGATTGCTGCATGAAGTCTTCCAGGAACGACAACGGCAGGCCGTAGAAACCAATGGCGCCCAATTGCCCAACGATACTCTCGTTACTGGCTGTGGACAGTGGGAAGCTACCGGCCAATTCCCGTTTGGCTTCGTCCAGCTCTTGCTGGGTCGGGCCGGTCTTGAGGTAGTCGCGCAGCAGGTCTTTGACCAGGGTCAGCGTCCCTTCGCTGAGTTCGGCCCGGGTTTGCAGGCTGATCGTAAAGGGCCCGCGCACTTGCATGGGCGTGAAGCCAGAATAGATCCCATAGGTCAGGCCGCGTTTTTCCCGCACCTCGGTCATCAGGCGTGTCCCAAAGCTCCCGCCGCCGAGGATCTGGCTACCCATGGCCAATGCGGGGTAGTCCGGGTCGTTGCGGTCGATGCCAAGTTCTGCGAGCAGAATCTGGGTTTGCTTGGACGGAAATTCGATATGGCTGGCCCCAGCGCTGGGTCGCTGCGGTTGGGCTACTTCAGCTAGGGCGGGGCCCTTGGGCAGCGCGGAGGAGACCTGCTCGGCAATGGCCTGGGCCTCGTCACGGGACAGGTCGCCGACCAAGGCGATTACGGCGTTGCCTGCAGCGTAGGCCTTTTGGTGGAATTGGCGCATTTGCTCGCGGGTGATGCTCGTTACGCTTTGCGGGTTGCCCTCGCTTGGGTGCGCGTAGGGGTGCTGGCCGTATAAACGCTCGAACAAGCGTTGGCTGGCCAAATGGCTGGGGTCCTGCTTCTGGTAATCGAAGCCGGCCAGCAATTGATTTTTGATTCGGGCCAACGAGTCGGCGGGTAACGTTGGCTGGCCCACCACCTGGCTGAACAAGCGCAGGGCAGGTTGGCGCTTTTCTACGGCGCTCAGGCTGCGCAGTGACGCCACAGCCATGTCCCGGTAAGCGCCGTTGCTGAATTCAGCGCCCAGGCCTTCGAAGCCTGCGGCGATGGCGCCGACGTCCTTGCCTGCTACGCCTTCATTAAGCATGGCATTGGTCAGCAGGGCGATGCCTGGGCGGGCTTGGTCCTGGCTGCTGCCTGCGGCGAATGTCAGGCGCAGGTCGAACATGGGCAACTGACGGGCTTCGACGAACAGCACGCGCGAGCCGCTACGGGTGGTCCAGGTTTGCACCTGCAACTGACGCACACTGGGGGGCGTACGGTCGAGTTCGGCCAGTGACAGCAGCGAGCCCTGGCCATTTTCTGGCTGTTCAGGCGCCTGCTTAGGTTTTTCGGCAGTGCCGACGCAACCGCTAACCAGCGCGGCCATGAGCAGGCCGATGCAGGTAGCGCGTAGGGTGTAATGCTCACTCATGAGCCGATACCTCAGGTAGAACATGGGCGACGCTAAGGCGGTCGCGAGTGAAATAAGTACGCGCGGCATTCTGGATGTCGGCTGGGGTGACGCCCTTGAGGTCCTCCAGTTCGGTGTCCATCAGCTTCCAGGACAGCCCGACGGTTTCCAGCATGCCAATGGTCGAAGCTTGGCTGCTGATGGAGTCGCGGTCATAGACCAGGCTGGCAATCACCTGTGCCCGCACGCGCTCCAATTCTTCCGCGCTGGGAGGCTTTTGCTTGAGTTCGTCCAGCAAACCCCAGATGCCTTGCTCGGCATCGGCCAGGGTTTTTTTCTTGTGGGTGTTGGGCGTGGCGGTCAACATGAACAGGCTGTCACCACGCACGAACGGGTTGTACCCGGCTGACGCGCTGGTGACTGTCTCGCTGCCGCGCTCAAGGCGAGTGGACAGGCGCGCACTATAACCACCGTCTAGCAAAGCCGAGATCAGCCGCAACGCTTGAACGTCGCGAGGCTTCTGGGCCGTGGCCATACCGGGTACATTGAAGGCGTACATCAAGCTGGGCAGTTGGGTGCGCACGTGCAGGGTGATCTTGCGCTCGCCGGGGCTTGCCAGCTCCAGAGGTATTTTCGCGGCGGGGGTGATGCGTTTAGGCACCGGGCCAAACCAGCGCTGGGCCAGGGCCTTGACCTCGTCGGCGCTGACATCGCCGACTACCACCAGCGTAGCGTTGTCGGGGGTGTACCAGGACTCGTACCAATGGCGCAGTTCTTCAACTTTCATGCGATTGAGGTCTGCCATCCAGCCAATGGTCGGCGTGTGGTAGCCGCTAGCGGGGTAGGCCATGGCCTTGAACAGCTCGAACGCCTTGGCGCTGGGGCGATCGTCGGTGCGCATGCGCCGTTCTTCTTTAATGACTTCGATTTCCCGGGCGAACTCCTCCGGCGGCAGGCGCAGGCTGGCCATGCGGTCGGCTTCGAGCTCCATCGCAACGCCCAAACGGTCGCGGGCCAGCACCTGGTAATAGGCAGTGTAGTCGTCGCTGGTGAAGGCATTTTCTTCGGCGCCGAGGTCGCGCAGTACCCGTGACGATTCGCCAGGGCCCATTTTCGCGCTGCCTTTGAACATCATGTGTTCCAAGGCATGGGACAGGCCTGTCTGGCCGGGTGTCTCGTAGCTGGAGCCGACCTTGTACCAAACCTGGGACACCACCACCGGTGCCCGATGGTCTTCGCGCACAATAACGCGTAGGCCGTTGTCGAGGACGAACTCATGGGTAGGTTGCGATGGAGCGGCTGAAGCAGTGGCAGGAAGGCCTACCGTGCCGAGCAAAAGGCCGGCCAGGCATCGGGCAAGAGCATTCATTCGTTTCAAACCTGTGAGGCTGCCCGCGAGGCTTAGCGTCAGCGGGCGAGGAGGTGCTAGGATACTGATCCGGTCAGCTGGCGACCATGCCTGGTTGCCGATAAGTCATATTATTGACTCTACAAAATGTTGCGCAGGAACGAGCGAGTTAAAAAACAGTCTGTTCTGCGTATCAGAATTTTCCGAGGCGTCGCTAGGCGCATCGCTACTTTGAGATAGCCGTCTTCCATGTTTGGTTCCAACGACGACAAGACCCCCCCGGCCCCGGCTGGAGAAAAGAAAGGCCTGTTCGGCTGGCTGCGGAAAAAACCGCAGGAAGCCGCCGAACCGCCACAGGCGCTTGCGCCTGAAACACCCCCGAGCCTCGAACCCGTCATTCCCAATCCCAGCGAGCCAGCCCCGCCGGCCGAGCCCGTTGCGCCGGCTGCCACGCTGGTGCTGCCCGTGCCGGAAGAACCGGTGGCCCTGGTCCCCGACCTCGAACCCCACGCGCCGCCCCCGATCCCCCAGCGCAGCGTCGCCGCTCCCGTTGAGCAAGCGCCACTGGCAAGCGTTCCCGCACTGCTTGCCGACGCACCGGCGCCCGCAGTGCCGGCCGCTGAGCCGGGCCGCAGCGGTTTCTTCGCCCGCCTGAAACAGGGCCTGGCCAAAACCAGCGCCAGTTTGGGTGAAGGCATGGCCAGCCTGTTTCTGGGCCAGAAACTGATCGACGACGAACTGCTCGAAGAAATCGAAACCCGTTTGCTCACCGCCGACGTAGGCGTTGAAGCCACTTCGCTGATCGTGCAAAACCTGACTCGTAAGGTTGCCCGCAAAGAGTTAGCCGATGCTCCGGCTCTCTATAAGTCGCTACAGGGCGAGCTGGCGGCGTTACTCAAGCCGGTCGAGCAGCCCTTGGTGATCCAGTCGCAGCACAAGCCTTTTGTCATCCTGGTGGTTGGCGTCAACGGCGCCGGTAAAACCACCACCATCGGCAAAATGGCGAAAAAACTGCAGCTTGAAGGTAAGAAAGTCATGCTGGCCGCCGGCGACACGTTCCGCGCTGCGGCCGTCGAGCAGCTACAAGTGTGGGGCGAGCGCAACAAGATCCCGGTCATCGCCCAGCACACAGGGGCCGACTCCGCGTCGGTGATTTTCGATGCGGTGCAGGCTGCCAAGGCGCGGGGTATCGATGTACTGATCGCCGACACCGCCGGGCGTCTGCATACCAAAGACAATTTGATGGAAGAGTTGAAAAAGGTCCGTCGGGTCATCGGCAAGCTGGACGCCGACGCGCCCCACGAAGTGCTCTTGGTACTGGACGCCGGCACCGGCCAGAACGCGATCAACCAGGCCAAACAATTCAACCAGACCGTCGCCCTCACCGGGCTGGCGCTGACCAAGCTGGACGGCACCGCAAAAGGCGGGGTGATCTTCGCCCTGGCCAAGCAATTTGGTTTGCCTATCCGCTATGTCGGGGTGGGCGAGGGTATCGATGACCTACGCACGTTCGAAGCCGAGCCCTTTGTTCAGGCACTGTTTGCCGAGCGAGATCGGCCATGATCCGCTTCGAACAGGTGGCCAAGCGCTACCCAAATGGCCACGTCGGCCTCCACGAGCTTAGTTTTCGCGTGCGGCGGGGTGAGTTTCTGTTCGTGACCGGGCACTCAGGGGCGGGCAAGAGCACGCTGTTGCGGCTACTGCTGGCCATGGAGCGCCCATCCAGTGGTAAGTTGCTTTTGGCCGGCCAAGACCTGGGCCAGATCAGCAATGCGCAGATCCCGTTCCTGCGGCGCCAGATCGGCGTGGTGTTCCAAAACCACCAGTTGTTGTTCGACCGTACGGTGTTCAACAACGTCGCTCTGCCCTTGCAGATCCTTGGCCTGTCCAAGCCTGAGATCGCCAAAAAGGTCGACTCCGCATTGGAACGAGTGGCCCTGTCGGATAAAGCCGAGTTGTACCCCGGTGACTTGTCCACAGGTCAGCAACAGCGCATTGGCATCGCCCGGGCTATCGTCCATCGGCCCGCCCTGCTGCTCGCCGACGAGCCTACCGGTAACCTCGACCCCCGTTTGGCGGCGGAGATCATGGGCGTGTTCGAAGACATCAATCGGTTGGGCACCAGCGTGCTGATCGCCAGCCACGACCTGGCCCTGATCGCGCGTATGCGTCACCGCATGCTCACCTTGCAGCGTGGCCGACTGATCGGTGACGGGGAGGCCGGGCAATGAGCGCTACTCGCAGCCCCAAGGTGGCCGACCGCGTCGCCCCGAAAGCCGGCGAGCCGCAGCCGCCGAAAAAGAAAAAAGCCCGTGACGAAGACGACGGCCCGGATTTCAAGACCCTGTTCCATGCCTGGATCGAGAGCCATCGCGCCAGCCTGATCGACAGCTTGCGCCGCCTTGGGCGGCAGCCTATTGGTAGCTTCTTCACGTGCTTGGTGATGGCGGTCGCATTGAGCCTACCCATGGGCTTATCGCTGCTATTGAATAACGTCGAAAGGCTGGGTGGCTCCTGGCAGCGCGCGGCACAGATTTCCCTCTACCTCGATATGCAGGCAGGGGAGCGGGACGGTGAGGCGCTGGTTGTGCAGATCAAGGGTCTGCCAGGGGTTGCCGACGCCGAGTTTGTGAGTCGCGAGGCGGCGTTGCAGGAATTTCAGCAACAGTCCGGCCTGGGCGAGGCGCTGAAAGAATTGCCAGACAACCCACTGCCAGGGGTGATCGTGGTAACCCCTCAAGAGGTAGATAAAGCGACCCTAGAGGCCCTGCGCCAACAACTGGCTGAGCTGCCGAAAGTGAAGCAGGCGCAACTGGACCTGGTATGGGTCGAGCGTTTGTCGGCGATTCTCAAATTAGGTGACCGCTTTGTATTTGGGCTGACCGTTTTGCTGGTGTCGGCGCTGCTGCTTGTAATTGGTAACACAATTCGCCTGCACATCGAAAACCGGCGCATCGAGATCGAAGTCATCAAACTGGTGGGCGGCACCGACAGCTACGTGCGCAGGCCTTTCCTGTATATGGGTGCGCTGTATGGCTTTGGCGCGGGCCTGCTGGCCTGGGCGGTGCTGGCTTTCGGCCTGGATTGGTTGAACGGTGCGGTGGTTGGGCTTGCCGGCCTGTACGGTAGCGATTTTGCGTTGGCGGGTGTGCCTTCGTCCGATGGTCTATCGCTCTTGCTAGGAGCTATCCTGTTAGGGTATATCGGTGCATGGATTGCCGTAGCGCGCCACCTCAGAGAGCTGGCGCCAAAGTAGCGTCTTTTTGCTTGTATTGGCCTTAGTGGCGGTAAAAGGAACTTGTATTGCGGTTCCGGGTCAATTTTTGCAGTGCCTAGCGGCACAATTTGTTGGAGGAGGTTTTTTAGAATGACCACGTCTTTGCAACCTGCTTATGCGCTGGTTCCAGGTGCGAACCTGGAAGCGTATGTGCACACGGTGAACAGCATTCCCTTGCTGACACCGGAGCAGGAGCGCGAATTGGCAGAGAGTCTCTACTACGAGCAAGATTTAGGTGCGGCTCGGCAGATGGTGCTCGCTCACCTGCGCTTTGTCGTGCACATCGCTCGCAGCTATTCCGGCTATGGGTTGGCCCAGGCCGACCTCATTCAAGAAGGCAACGTCGGCTTGATGAAAGCCGTCAAGCGCTTCAACCCAGAGATGGGCGTACGCCTAGTGTCCTTTGCCGTGCATTGGATCAAAGCGGAAATCCACGAGTTCATCCTGCGCAACTGGCGCATCGTCAAAGTGGCGACCACCAAGGCGCAGCGCAAGCTGTTCTTCAACCTGCGCAGCCAGAAAAAACGTCTGGCGTGGCTGAACAACGAAGAAGTCAATCGCGTGGCTGAGAGCCTGGGCGTCGAGCCTCGGGAAGTGCGCGAGATGGAAAGCCGCCTGACCGGTCAGGACATGGCCTTTGATCCGGCTGCCGAAGCCGACGACGACAGCGCTTTCCATTCTCCGGCGAACTACCTGGAAGATCACCGCTACGACCCGGCGCGCCAGTTGGAAGATGCCGATTGGAGCGATAATTCCAATACCAACCTGCACGAAGCCTTGGAAGTATTGGACCCGCGTAGCCGTGACATTCTCTACCAACGCTGGTTGGCCGAGGAGAAGGCCACGCTGCACGACCTGGCGCAGAAGTACAATGTGTCAGCCGAGCGTATCCGTCAGCTTGAAAAGAGCGCGATGAATAAACTCAAAGGTTCGATCGCAGCATAACCTTGCGTCACCTGCAAAAAAGCCCCGATTCGTCGGGGCTTTTTGTTGGCTGGCTTATGGCGCCCAGGGCGCTTGGCGCGAGTGGTTCAGCCGAGCCAAATAGTCATCACCGCCTAGCTGGCTCATCTGCCGCCGGATCCAGTTGGACCGCCTCAGCACATAGGGGCTCGGCCGGCTGGCGCTCCAGTTGAGCGGGCTGGGCAGCACGGCGGCGAGCAAACTGGCCTGCTGGCGCGACAGCGATTTCGCGCTACTGCCGAAGTGGTGACGGGCGGCTGCCTCGGCGCCGAACACGCCTGTGTCCCACTCGGCGCTATTGAGGTATACCTCGAGGATGCGCTCTTTCGACCACAGGGTTTCAATCAGCAGGGTAAACCAGGCCTCCAGGCCTTTGCGCAACCAGCTGCGGCCTGACCAGAGAAACACATTCTTGGCCACTTGTTGGCTGATGGTGCTGGCGCCGCGGATGGAGCCACCGCGTTCGTTGTGGGCAAAGGCGGCCTGAATGGCGCCAATGTCGAAGCCCCAGTGCTCAGCGAATTTCTGGTCTTCACCGGCAATAACAGCGATTTTCAGCTCGTTGGAGATTTCGCTCCAAGGCCGCCAGCTACGTTGCAAGTCGATCGGCTTGCCGTCGACCCAAGACTCTATCTTGCGCTCCACCATCAGCATGCTGCCGGGCGGCGGTATAAAACGCAGCACAAGCACGACAAGCACACTGCCCGCGGCGAACCAGAGCATGGCTTTAAAGAGGCGGACAAACAGAGAACGCAGCATGGAAGTCTTGGCCGAACCGGTTGAGCGAGCCATTATACAGACCCTGCGTGATAGATCGCTTTTATGATGGGAGTGATGCAATGCTTCGTGGCTTTTTGCTGCTTTCGGCGTTCTTTGGCTTCACCGGCGTGGCGCTGGGTGCTTTCGCCGCCCATGGTTTAAAAAGCCGACTCAGCCCGGAATACCTGACTATATTTCAAACGGGCGTTACTTATCAGCTGGTGCACACCCTGGCGTTGTTCGGCGTCGCGCTTATGGCGGCGAATCTTCCAGGGCGGCTGGTGGCTTGGGCGGGATGGCTATTTTGCCTGGGCATCGTGCTGTTTTCAGGCAGCCTCTATGGGTTGACCCTCACTGGTATCACCAAGCTGGGCATCATCACCCCATTGGGCGGCCTGGCCTTTTTGCTCGGCTGGCTGTGCCTCGGGCTCGCCGCCTGGCGCTTGGCTTGAGGCCGGCACCTGGACGAATGGTGCGGCTTTACCTTGGTCCCTTGGGCTGAACGGGCTAGAATGCTGACCCCTAAAAATGATGGCTGCTAAGCGCATGCACATTCACTTGAACGGCGACCTCTTAGAATTACCCGAAGGTGAAACCGTCGCGGCCTTGCTGGCGCGCATGGAGCTGACCGGGCGTCGCGTCGCGGTCGAGCTCAATCAGGACATCGTCCCGCGCAGCCAACATGCCAACACGGCCCTGAACGACGGCGACCACGTTGAAGTGGTGCACGCCATCGGCGGCGGCTAGCCGTACCTGCATCCACCGGAGAGAAACCCGATGAGCAATTCACGTACTGACAAGCCTTTTGTGCTGGCCGGGCGGACCTTCACTTCGCGCCTGCTGGTGGGGACGGGTAAATACCGTGACCACCAACAGACGCGCGAGGCCATCGAGGCCTCGGGTGCCGAAATCGTCACCGTAGCCGTACGGCGCACCAATATTGGCCAGAACCCCGGCGAGCCGAACCTGCTCGACATCTTGCCGCCCGACCGCTACACCATCCTGCCCAATACCGCCGGCTGTTACGACGCCGTCGAGGCCGTGCGCACGTGCCGCTTGGCGCGGGAGCTGCTGGACGGGCACAACCTGGTCAAGCTCGAAGTACTGGCCGACCAGAAAACCCTGTTCCCCAATGTGATCGAAACCCTCAAGGCCGCCGAAGTATTGGTCAAAGAGGGCTTCGATGTGATGGTCTATACCAGCGACGACCCCATCATCGCCCGGCAGTTGGCCGAGATCGGCTGTATCGCCGTGATGCCGTTGGCCGGCTTGATCGGCACCGGCCTGGGTATCTGCAACCCCTACAACCTGCAGATCATCCTTGAAGAAGCCAAGGTCCCGGTGCTGGTCGACGCCGGCGTCGGTACAGCGTCTGACGCCACTATCGCTATGGAGCTGGGCTGTGAAGCGGTGCTGATGAACTCGGCCATCGCCCACGCGCAAAATCCGGTGCTGATGGCCGAAGCCATGAAGCACGCCATCGTGGCAGGGCGCATGGCTTACCTGGCCGGGCGCATGCCGAAAAAACTCTACGCCAGCGCCTCTTCGCCGCTGGATGGTCTGATCAAGTAAGAGCCACCATGACTGAATCGCAAGACTTGCCGGTCCCCGGCCCCGAAGCCACTGTTGAGGGTGAACACCCGAAGCATCGTGCCATCAAGAGCTTTGTCATGCGCGCCGGGCGTATGACCGAGGGCCAGCAACGTGGCCTCGACCAGGGCGCGCCGTTGTTCGTGTTGCCGCTGGTGGACGCGCCTGTGGATTTTGACCAAGTGTTTGGCCGCTCGGCCCCGCGCACCCTGGAGATCGGCTTTGGCATGGGCCATTCCTTATTGGAAATGGCGGCCGCTGCGCCCGAGCAGGACTTCATCGGTGTCGAGGTGCATCGGCCCGGTGTGGGCGCTTTGCTCAATGGCGTGCTGACCCAAGGCCTGAAAAACCTGCGGGTCTACGACTGCGATGCCATTGAAGTGCTCAAGCGCTGTGTCGCGGACAACAGCCTGGACCGCCTGTTGTTGTTCTTCCCAGACCCTTGGCACAAGAGCCGCCACCACAAGCGGCGCATCGTTCAGCCGGCGTTCGCCGAATTGGTGCGCAGCAAGTTGAAGCCCGGCGGTGTGCTGCACATGGCCACCGATTGGGAGCAATACGCCGAACACATGCTAGAGGTCATGAACGTGGCCCCCGGCTATCGCAACCTGGCGGCCGATGGCCGCTGTGTGCCGCGCCCGGCCGAGCGGCCGATCACCAAGTTCGAGCGCCGTGGTGAGCGCTTGGGGCATGGGGTGTGGGACCTGAAATTCGAAAAGATCAGCTGAGCGAGGGGGGCTTATTAGCCCTCCGAGTTTTATCGGCGGTCAGCGACGATGCCGATCAGCACCAGCACGACCACCAGCACCGGTGCCAGGCTGTAGTTATTGAACTGGCTCAAGCCCTTGACCACCCACGGTGTCGCATAGACCAAGGCCAGCCCGCTGCCGGCGGTGCAGGCCAGGGCGATGGCCGGTATGCGCAAGGCGCCGGAGAGTCCGCCGAGGCGCTGCTCGATCCAGCCTTTAACGTCGGCGCCAAACAACACCAGCACGCACCCCACCAGGCCTAGGGCAATTTCTGACAGGTTGCCGCGACTCCAGCGCGACACGTTGGCAAGCAGGTCTAGTACCAGGTCCATGACAATCCTTAGATCAAGAAATACTGCAGCAAATCATTGAGAAACAACTGGCCCTGCGGCGTGGCCACCAAGCGCGACGGTTCGACCTGCAATAAACCCTTTTGTTCGGCCTGGCGACGGGCCTCGGCCAGGGTATCCAGGCCCAGGCCAGTGCGCTCGGCGAACAGGTGGCTGGCCACGCCGTCGGTGAGGCGCAGGGCGTTCATCATGAACTCGAACGGCAGCTCGGCGTCGGGCAGGGCTTTTTCACCCGCTTTGAAGGCTTTGGCGGGGTCCAGGTAGTCTTTAGGTAAGCGGGTTTTCCAGGTGCGTACGATCTGGCCGTCGGGGCCGCTGAGTTTGCCGTGGGCACCGGCACCGATGCCGATGAAGTCGCCGAAACTCCAATAATTGAGGTTATGCCGCGCCGCCCGCCCTGGCTGGGCATAGGCCGATACTTCGTACTGGGCATAGCCCGCGCTGGCGAGTAGCGCTTGGCCAGCTTCCTGGATGTCCCACAGGGTGTCGTCTTCTGGCAACTGCGGCGGTTGGCTCCAGAACACCGTGTTGGGTTCCAAGGTCAACTGGTACCAGGACAGGTGGGTCGCGGCCAGGTCTATGGCCTGGCGCAGGTCGCTGAGCGCGTCTTCCAGGGACTGGTCGGGCAGCCCGTGCATCAAGTCGAGGTTGAAGTTATCAAAACCGGCCTGGCGCGCCATTTCGGCCGCCCTTAGCGCTTCATCGCCGCTGTGGATACGGCCCAGGGCTGCAAGCTTTTGCGCCTGAAAGCTCTGGATGCCGATGGACAGCCGGTTGATGCCCAGTGCGCGGTAGGCCTTGAATTTTTCCTGCTCGAAAGTACCTGGGTTGGCTTCCAGGGTGATTTCGATGTCGTCGCAAAAGGCGATGCGCTGCTGCACCCCTGCAAGCAAGCGCCCCAGCGCCGCCGCGCTGAACAGGCTGGGCGTGCCGCCGCCGAAGAAGATCGAAGCCAACGGGCGGCCGTGGACGGCGTGCAGGTCTTGGTCCAGGTCTGCGAGTAGGGCATCGACGTAGTCGGTTTCCGGCAACGTAGGGCTAGCAGCGTGGGAATTGAAGTCGCAATAGGGGCATTTGCGTACACACCACGGAATGTGGATATACAGCGCAAGGGGCGGCAGGGTTGGCAGCGCAGCCCTGGGGGCGACCGAGCTGAAGCCCGATGTGCCCAAGTGCAACGGGGTGCCCGTCATGCCTGGCTCAGGCGCTGGCGCAACAGCTGCATGGCGCGGGCGCGGTGGCTCAGTTGGTTTTTTTCCGCAGGAGCCAGTTCGGCACTCGAACAGCCGCGCTCGGGCACCCAGAACAACGGGTCGTAGCCGAAGCCATGGGCGCCGCTGGCGGCATGCAGAATGCGCCCGTGCCACAGGCCTTCACAGAGGATCGGCAAAGGGTCGTCGGCATGCCGTACCAGGGCCAGGACGCAGACGAACTGCGCGCCCCGCTCGGCATCGGGCACGCCTTCAAGGGCGGCCAACAGCTTGGCATTGTTCGCGGCATCACCCTGGCCGTCGGCGTAGCGCGCTGAGTAGATACCCGGCGCACCGCCCAGGTGGTCCACGGCCAGCCCCGAGTCGTCTGCCAATGCGGGCAGTCCGGACAAGCGCGCGGCGTTACGCGCTTTCAAAATGGCATTTTCTACGAACGACAGGCCGGTTTCTTCCGGCTCTGCCTGGCTGAACTCGCCGACCGAACGTAGCTTTACGGCGTCGCCCAGCATGGCCTGAAGTTCTTTGAGCTTGCCGGCGTTGTGGCTGGCCAGTACGAGTTGGGTGAGGTTGATCATGGCGGGGTATTCCTGGTTCGGCGCGTGTGAGCGGGCTTCAGACTGCGAGTTGATGGTCTTGCAGGCCTGGGCTGCTGACCCGGTAGATGCCGATTTCACCGAGTAGGTTCGGCCAGAGTTTGCTGGCCCAGCCGTGACGGTGTTGCTGGTCGACGGCCAATCGGTCGAGTACTTTCGCCGAACGCTCGCGGCACAGTGCTTCGAAGTCGGCAAAGGTGCAAAAGTGAATGTTGGGCGTGTTGTACCAGGTATAAGGAAGAAATTCTGACACCGGCATGCGGCCTTTACTGGCCAGGTACCAACGGCAGCGCCAGTGGCCAAAGTTGGGGAAGGTGATGATGCACTGGCGCCCCACCCGGAGCATTTCATCGAGGATCCGGTCAGGGTACTCGACGGCTTGCAGGGCCTGGGTCATCACGACAATGTCGAAACTGTCGCTGGCGAAGTTGCCCAGGCCTTTGTCCAGGTCTTGCTCAATGACATTGATACCCTTGCGCACGCATTCGGTGATGTTGTCGGGGTCGATTTCCAGGCCGTACCCGCTGACCTGTTTGTGGTCGCGCAGCCAGGCCAGCAACTCACCGTTGCCGCAACCGAGGTCGAGTACTCGGCTCCCGGCCGGAATCCAGTCCTGGATGATTTCAAGATCGGCTCTCATGGCTTCCTCAGAGGGCAATACGGTTCATGTAGCTGGTGAACGCTTGCAGATAGCGCGGGATCGGAATGAGAAACGCATCGTGGCCCTGGGGCGCATCGATTTCCAGGTAACAGACGTTTTTGCGCACCGCCATCAAGGCGTCCACCAGCTCGCGAGAGCGCGCCGGGGAAAAGCGCCAGTCGGTGGTGAATGACATCACGCAAAAGTCCGCCTTGGCCCCCGCGAAGGTCTGGGCCAGGTCGTCGTTATGGGCGGCGGCCGGGTCGAAGTAGTCCAGGGCCTTGGTCATCAGCAGGTACGTATTGGCGTCGAACCGGCCGGAGAACTCCTCACCCTGATAGCGCAGGTAGCTTTCGACCTGAAACTCGACGCTGTGAAAGTCGTAATTGAGCTTCTCGCTTTTGAGGCCCCGGCCGAATTTCTCGCCCATGGAATCGTCCGACAGGTAGGTGATGTGCCCAACCATACGAGCGAGCATCAGCCCACGCTTGGGGATCACCCCTTGCTCCTGGAAGTGCCCGCCGTGGAACTCCGGGTCGGACAGAATCGCCTGGCGTGCGACTTCGTTGAACGCGATGTTTTGCGCCGAGAGCTTGGGCGCCGAAGCGATAGCCAGGCAATGGCGCACGCGCTCGGGGTAGCTGATGGTCCACTGCAACGCCTGCATACCGCCCAGGCTGCCGCCGACCACGGCCGCCCACTGGGTGATGCCCAGGGTGTCGGCCAGGCGCGCCTGGCTGTTGACCCAGTCTTCCACGGTGAGTACCGGGAACGTGGCGCCGAAGGGCTTGCCGGTGTCCGGGTTGACGCTGCTGGGGCCAGTGGAGCCATTGCAGCCGCCCAGGTTGTTCAGGCTGACCACGAAGAATTTTCGCGTGTCGATGGGTTTGCCCGGGCCGATGCAGCTGTCCCACCAACCGGGCTTGCGGTCGTCGGGGCTGTGGAAGCCGGCCGCGTGGTGGTGGCCAGACAGCGCATGGCAGATCAGCACGGCATTGCTGGCGCTGGCATTGAGCGTGCCATAGGTCTCATAGATAAGGTCATAGGCCGCCAGCGAGCGGCCACAGGCCAGCGCCAGAGGCTCGTGGAAATGAGCCATCTGCGGGGTGACCAAACCGACGGAGTCTTCGGGAAACACTGTGGACATCGACCCTGCTCACGCACAAATGAGGCGTAAGTCTAAAGACCGCTGTGGGTCGCGGCAAGCGGTCGCTGGCACGGGGCCAAACGCTTGGCCCCGTGCCTACAGGTACGAGCGGTGGTGCGGGCTCAGATGAGCATCCGCAAAACCTCGGGCATGGCGGTCATGGTGGCCAGATTATTGATCACCAGCATGTCCAGCAGCTTGAGCACCATAAACGCCAGGATCGGCGAGATGTCCAGCCCGCCCAGGCTCGGCAGGATCCGGCGAAAGGGCGCCAAGGCCGGTTCGCAGATCTGGTTGACCAGCTCGGCCCCTGGGTTGTGGCTGCCGGGGGCGACCCAAGAGAGGATCACGCTGATGATCAGAGCGAAGAAGAAAATCTTCAGGAACAGCGCGGTCACGCCAATGATCGACCAGATAAGCAGCTGTACCGGGTTGCCGGTGGTGCCGTACATCAGTAGCAGGGTCAGTGCCATCAGCACCATCTGGATGATGATCGCCAGCAATAGCGAGGACATGTCCAGGCCGAACAGGCTGGGGATGATCCGGCGGATCGGTTTGAGCAGCGGTTGGGTGGCGCGCACGGCGAACTGGCTGAGCGGGTTGTAGAAGTCCGCCCGCACCAGCTGTAGGACAAAACGTAGCAACACGATCAGCAGGTAAAGGCTACCTAGGGTTTGCAGCACATAGATTGCAGCGGTGTTCAGTCCAATCATCATTGGCTCCTTAGTTACCCAGTTGTTCGGCCAGCTCGGCCGAGCGCTGGGCGGCGGCCCCCAGAGCCTGTTCGACCAGCGACTCGAAGCCGTTGGCCTGGAATGATTTGATCGCCGCTTCCGTGGTGCCGGCCGGGGAGGTGACCCGGCGCCGCAGTTCGGCAGCATCGACGTCGCTGGCTACCGCCATGCGCGCGGCCCCCAGGGCGGTTTGCAGGGTCAGTTGGGCGGCGGTTTCGCGCGGCAGGCCGAGTTTTTCGCCGGCGGCGGTCATGGCTTCGATCAGCAGAAAGAAATACGCTGGGCCGCTGCCCGAGACCGCCGTCACGGCATCCAGTTGCTGCTCTTGGTCCAGCCACACGGCCAGGCCGACGGCGCTGAGCAGTTGCTCGGCCAGTTGCCGTTGGGCGGCGGACACCTGCGCGGTGGCATACAAGCCGCTGACACCCTGGCGCAGCAGCGCGGGGGTGTTGGGCATGCAGCGCACCACCGGGCAGGCGCCGAGCCACTGGTTGAGGCTGGCACAGGTAATACCGGCGGCGACGGACACCACCAACTGGCCGGGTTGCAGGCTCGGGCCCAGTGCTTGGCAGACGTTCTTCATTGCCTGCGGCTTGACTGACAATACGACCACGTCTGCGCCGCGAATGGCCTCAGCGTTATCGGCGAAGAGTTGGATGCCCTGTTCAGCGGCGACCAGCTCGCGGCGCTCGGCACCAGGGTCGCTGGCGCACAGGCGCTCGGCGCTCCAGCCCTGGGCGCGCAAGCCGCCGATCAGGCTGGTGGCCATGTTGCCGGCGCCGATAAAAGCGATGCGGGTGTTGCTCATGGTGGATCCTTCTCAATAAAGGGCGGTATCAGGCCTGGCCATAGTCACGGGCGCCAAACAAGGCGGTGCCAATCCGAACCCAGGTGGCACCTTGTGCAATGGCGGCTTCCAGGTCGTGGCTCATGCCCATGGACAGGGTATCAAGTGGCAGGCTCAAGCGTTCTTGTAAAATTCGCACGCTGGCGAACGCGGCCTCTTGGGCGTCGGGGTCGTCAGTGGGTTCGGGAATGGCCATCAGGCCGCGTAGCTTGAGCCGTGGCAATGCGCTGATGGCCTGCGCCAGCGCTTCCAGTTCAGCGGGGGCGCAGCCGGATTTGCTGGCCTCGCCGCTGACGTTTACCTGGATGCAGATATTCAATGGGGCCAGCCCTTCGGGGCGTTGCTCGGCCAGGCGCTGGGCGATTTTCAGGCGGTCGACCGAATGCACCCAGTCGAAGTGTTCGGCGATGGCGCGGGTTTTGTTCGACTGAATAGGGCCAATGAAGTGCCAGGTCAGCGCCAGGTCGGTAAGCTGCGTCTGCTTTTCCAGGGCTTCTTGCAGGTAGTTCTCGCCCACGTCGCGCACCCCGGCAGCGAATGCCTCGCGCACGGCCTCGGCCGGCTTGGTCTTGCTCACCGCCAGCAGGCCGATGGTCGCCGGGGCGCGCCCACATGCCTGGGCGGCTGCTTCAATGCGAGCAATTACCCGGGAAATGTTGTCTGCTATCGTGGACATTGAATTTCTGCCAGCGGGTTTCAGGTCTGCGGCATTCTACCTGCTTGTCTGTATTTGAGGAGCCTCATGGACATTACTGAATTGTTGGCATTCAGCGCGAAGCAAGGCGCATCTGACCTGCACCTGTCGGCCGGCTTGCCACCAATGATCCGTGTGGACGGCGACGTTCGCCGCATAAACCTGCCTGCTCTGGATCACAAGCAGGTTCACGAGTTGATCTACGACATCATGAACGACAAGCAGCGCAAGGACTTCGAGGAGTTTCTGGAAACGGATTTTTCCTTCGAAGTACCCGGCGTAGCGCGGTTTCGGGTCAACGCGTTCAACCAGAACCGCGGCGCAGGGGCGGTGTTCCGGACCATCCCCTCGAAAGTGCTGAGCATGGAAGACCTCGGCATGGGAGATGTGTTTCGCAAGATTACAGACGTGCCCCGTGGCCTGGTGCTGGTGACCGGGCCGACCGGTTCGGGCAAGTCGACCACCCTGGCCGCGATGATCGACCACCTGAACAACAACAAGCACCATCACATCCTCACCATCGAGGACCCGATCGAGTTCGTTCACGAATCCAAGAAGTGCCTGGTCAACCAGCGCGAAGTGCATCGCCATACCCTGGGGTTCTCCCATGCATTGCGCTCGGCACTGCGCGAGGACCCGGATGTCATCCTGGTGGGTGAGATGCGTGACCTGGAAACCATCCGCCTGGCCCTGACTGCCGCCGAAACCGGGCATTTGGTGTTTGGTACGTTGCACACCACGTCGGCGGCGAAAACCATCGACCGGGTGGTGGATGTGTTTCCGGCCGAGGAAAAATCGATGGTCCGCTCGATGCTCTCGGAGTCGCTGCAGGCGGTGATTTCCCAAACCTTGCTGAAGAAAATCGGCGGCGGGCGAATCGCCGCGCACGAGATCATGATCGGCACCCCGGCCATTCGCAACCTGATCCGCGAGGACAAAGTGGCGCAGATGTATTCATCCATCCAGACCGGTGGTTCGATCGGCATGCAAACCTTGGACATGTGCCTCAAAGATCTGCTCGCCAGAGGCCTTATCGCCCGTGATAGCGCCCGCGAAAAGGCCAAGCTGCCCGACAACTTCTAATTGCAGGCCGCCCTGGGTGAGGGCGGCCAGGCGATCAGCGCTGCGTCACCCGCAGGGTAGGCTCGTTCGGCAGTACGCGCTTGGCGACCACATAGCGGCTCTGCCAGTAAGGCTTCTGCAGCGTATCGATGGTCACCGCTTTGCCCCGGCGCGGGGCGTGGATAAAGCGGTCGTTGCCCAGGTAGATTGCAACGTGGTTGACCCGACGGCTCTTGATATTGAAGAACAGCAGGTCACCTGGCTTGAGGTCTTTGCGGTCGACCTTTTGCCCATGGCCGCTGGCCATGGCATTGGACGTGCGCGGTAAGTCTAGCTCGTCGACATCATTGAAGGCGTACTTGACCAACCCACTGCAATCAAAACCCTTGCTCGGGCTGCTGCCGCCCCAGCGGTAGGGGGTACCCAGCACATTGACCGCGCGGCTGAGCACTTCGCTGCTCTGTTTGGCCGAGCGGCTTTCGCGGGTAGGGGTTGCCACGATGTGGCGTGTCACTTTCAGCGAGACCGGGGCGGTGCGGGCACTGGTAGCAGCTTGGCTGGACTTGACGGTATAGCCGTTGAAGCCGTTGGGAAGACGTTGCTCACGGTTGGTGGCGTGGGCGGCCAGGGGTAATAATAGGCAAATAGTTAGCCATGACTTTAAAAAAGGACGCATTGGCAGGGCTCTTGGTGGTTAAGCGCGCAACTTTATAACAGCTTTTTGTAGGGTTTTTGTTCCGTTGGTCGAGACGAACGGGCTGCGAAAAGCGCTCAGCACGCGCATAACGACGCCTATCAGGCCACTAGACACCGTAGCGCCGGGCATTACAGCGGATTTACCGCGAACATGCCATACGTCGGCTGATGACAAAAAAGTCACATAATCGTTTAGAAAATTTAACTATCACAGGGTAGGAACCCAGAATGAATAGCTATCAGAACATGACTCAATGGCACGATACCCATAGCAAGGCGCTGGGCTACTTGCTATGGATATTCGGCTTCACCGGTGCCCACCGTTTCTATTACGGCAAGCCGGTGACCGGTACCCTCTGGTTTTTCACCTTTGGGCTATTTGGCATTGGCTGGTTGATCGACTTCTTCCTCATCCCCTCCATGGACCGCCAGGCCGACCTGCGCTTTCGTGGCGGTACGACCAATTACAGCGTGGCGTGGATCCTGCTGACGTTCTTGGGGTTGTTTGGCGTGCACCGGATGTACCAGGGCAAATGGATCACCGGGATCCTCTACCTGTTCACTGGCGGGTTGTTTCTGGTGGGCGTGCTGTATGACTTCTGGACCCTGAACGACCAGATCTCCGTGGAGAACGCTCGGCGCTCGTAGGTTCTGCACGTAAAGTGCCTGCGCGTCGACCAGGCTGCGTTAAAAACAGGCTCGGAATGCTCATTGACAACCAGTCAACTCCGCTTCCTCGCCTGTTTTTGCCTTGCCTGATCGCCGCTCGGCGACTTTACGTACAGAACCTAGGGCGCTGGCGGCCGGGGGCTTGCCCCCCCGACCTTGTCCGGGCATCAGCCGCCGAAGCTGAAATGCCCGTCTACCAGGGTGTAGCGCACCGCGCCGGGCAGAGAATGGCCGAGGAACGGGCAGTTCTCGCCTTTGGAGTGCCACTGCTCGCCTGCTACGGTCGACACGTTGGGGTCGAACAGCACGATATCTGCAGCGGCCCCTACGTTTAGCCGGCCAGCCGACAGGCGCAGGGCATCGGCAGGGCCGGCACTGAGGCGAGTGAGCAGGGTGGGGAGGTCCAGCAGGCCGTCTTCGACCAGGGTCAGGGCCAGCGGCAGGAGCAGCTCGACGCTGCTGATGCCGGGTTCGGTGGCGCCGAACGGGGCCAGTTTGGCGTCCCGCTCATGGGGTTGGTGATGGCTCGAGATGGCCTGTACCACCCCACTGCGTACGGCTTCGCGCAGCCCGTCGCGGTCGGCGCGGGTGCGCAGGGGCGGCTGCACGTGGTACAGGCTGGAGAAGTCGATCAGTGCCTCGTCGGTCAGGATCAACTGATACAACGCCACGTCGGCGGTTACCGGCAGGCCACGGGCCTGGGCTTGTTCGATCAGCTTGACCCCGCGCGCGCTGGTCAGTTGGCTGAAGTGGGCACGCACACCGCTTTGCTCCACCAGCAGCAGGTCGCGCGCCAGGGCCACGGTCTCGGCCGTTTCAGGGATCCCCGACAGGCCGAGAAAGCTCGCCGTAGGGCCTTCGTGGGCCAAGCCGCCTTGGGCCAGGTCGCGGTCTTGGGAGTGGAAAATAACCGTCAGGTCGAAGGTCGCGGCATATTCCAGTGCCCGGCACAGCGTGCGGTTGTTGGCGAAGCTGCTCAGGCCGTTACCGAAGGCAATGCAGCCGGCATCGCGCAGGGCCACCAGTTCGGCCAGCTGTTCACCGTCCAGGCCTTTGCTGAGGGCACCGATGGGGTAAACCTTGGCGTACCCGGCTTCGCGGGCGCGGTCGAGGATCAGCTCGGCGACGGCCGAGGTGTCGAGGATCGGCTTGGTCTGCGGTGGGCAGCACAGGCTGGTCACGCCACCTGCTGCCGCGGCACGGGTTTCACTGGCGATGGTGCCTTTGCGGCTGAAGCCGGGTTCGCGCAGGGCCACGCTCAAGTCGACCAGGCCTGGCGCGGCGACCAGGCCGCTGGCCTGCAAAGTACGGCTGGGGGTGAAGCCCGCCGGCGCGTCGCCCAAGGCGATGATTTTGCCGTTGTCGATATGCACGTTCAGGGTTTGGTCCAGGCCGCTGCTGGGGTCGATGACCCGCGCACCAAGAATACTGAGGCTCACTGCGCGCTCTCCTGCTCGAACTGACGTTGGGCGGTCTGGCCGCTCATGGCCATGGACAGCACGGCCATGCGCACGGCAATGCCGTAGGTGACTTGGTTGAGGATCACCGAATGGGCGCCATCGGCCACGGCCGACTCAATCTCCACACCTCGGTTGATCGGCCCGGGATGCATCACGATCGCATCCGGTTTGGCCCCGGCCAGGCGCGCGGTGGTCAGGCCGAACAGGCGGTAGAACTCACCTTCGCTGGGCAGCAGGCCGCCCTGCATGCGCTCGCGCTGCAGGCGCAGCATGATCACCACATCGACGTCTTTCAGGCCCTGGGCCAGGTCGGTGTAAACCTTCACCCCATATTGCTCGACACCCACCGGTAACAGGGTTTTCGGCGCGACCACACGGATGTCCGGGCAGCCCAGGGTTTTGAGGGCGATCATGTTCGAGCGCGCCACTCGTGAATGCAGGATGTCGCCGACGATGGCCACCGATAGGTTCTCGAACCCGCCTTTGTGCCGGCGAATGGTCAGCATGTCGAGCATGCCCTGGGTGGGGTGGGCGTGGCGGCCGTCGCCGCCGTTGATGATCGCCACCTGGGGGCACACGTGCTCGGCGATAAAGTGCGCGGCACCGGAATCGGCATGGCGCACCACGAACATGTCCGCGGCCATGGCCTCAAGGTTGCGCAAGGTATCGAACAGGGTCTCGCCCTTGCTCGTGGAGGAGGTCGATACGTTCAAGGTGATGACGTCGGCCGATAGCCGCTGGGCGGCCAATTCGAACGTGGTGCGGGTGCGTGTCGAGTTCTCGAAAAACACGTTGCACACGGTCTTGCCGCGCAGCAACGGGACTTTCTTCACCGCGCGCGCGCCGACTTCAAGGAATGAGTCAGCGGTGTCCAGCAGTTCGGTCAGCAGCGGTTGCGGCAAGCCGTCGATGGAAAGGAAGTGGCGCAACTGGCCCTGGTGGTTGAGCTGCAGCGGGCGCTTGGCATCGATTGGCGTCATCGCGGGGACTCTTGAACAGTGGCAGGGGCTAGGTCTTGGCGTTCGAGGGCCAGGGGTGAGGGGCCGATCAGTTTGACCCGTTCATGGGCGGCCAGGGCGAGGGTGGCGCCGACCACGTTGGGGCGGATCGGCAGCTCAGCGGCGTCCAGGTCTAGCAGGGTGACCAGGGTCACGCTGGCCGGCCGGCCGTAGTCGAACAGTTCGTTAAGGGCGGCGCGAATGGTGCGCCCGCTCATCAGTACGTCGTCAATCAACACCAAGTGCTGACCTTCGATCTCAAAGGGCAGCTCCGAAGGCTGCACTTGCGGGTGAAGGCCGTTCTGGCTGAAGTCGTCGCGGTAGAACGAGACATCCAGAATGCCCAGCGGCGCCTCGGCCTGCATGGCTTCGAGCAGCGCCTGGGCTACCCAGACGCCACCAGTACGGATACCGATAAAGCGCGGTTCATCAATGGCGCGCCGTTGCAGATGGGCCTTGAGGTCGATCGCCATCTGGCTGATCAGCCCGGACGGGTTGGGTAGACTCATGCTTGCTCCTTGGAACCCGGTAGCCACTCGCTCCAGGTGAGACGACTATCAGGAATCGAACGTTCCGGCGTGGGCTTCCAGCCAGCCTTGCAGCAGCAGCTTGGCGGCGATGGCGTCCACGGGGTTATCACGGTAACTGCCGCGCTGCCCGCCACGGCTCATGCGCTCGCCCTTGGCTTCGAACGTGGTCAGGCGTTCGTCGTGGGTATGCACGGGCACGTTGAAGCGGCCATTAAGGCGGCGGGCAAATTTTTCTGCGCGCTCGCTCATTTCGCTGGGGGTGCCGTCCATGTTCAGCGGCAGGCCTACGACAATGGCGTCAGGCTTCCACTCGGCGATCAGCGCTTCGACCTTGGCCCAGTCGGGGGCGCCATTCTGCGCTTTGAGGGTGCACAGTTCGCGGGCCGATCCGGTGATCACCTGGCCAACGGCAACGCCGATTTGCTTGGTGCCATAGTCGAAACCCAGGAGTAGACGCACACCTGCCATCAGGCGTGGCCCGCCTGGCTGGTCAACAAGCTGAGGTTGACGCCCAGCCGCGCAGCGGCGGCATTGAGGCGCATCTCTGACGGCGTGGCAAACAGGATGTCAGCGTCGAAGGGACAGTTCAGCCAGGCATTGTCGGCGAGCTCGGCCTCCAGTTGGCCAGCTTCCCAGCCCGCATAACCCAGGGTGATCAAACTTTGCGCGGGGCCCATGCCGTCGGCAATCGCGAACAGCACGTCTTGGGAAGTGGACAAGGCGATATCACCCAGCTCCACCGTGGCCTGAAACTTCATGCCCTTGGGGTGCAGCACGAACCCGCGGTCGGTTTGCACCGGGCCGCCGATGTAGATGGGAACGGCCTGGCAGGCCGTTGGCGGTTCGATGTCCGGGCGCAATTGCTCAAGGATATCGGCCAAGTTGAGCTCTTGCGGGCGATTGACCACCAGGCCCATGGCGCCATTGGCCGTGTGCTCGACGATGTAGGTCAAGGTCTGCGCGAAGTTCGGGTCAGCCATGTGCGGCATGGCGATCAGGAACTGATGCTTGAGGTAAGTCGCTTCGACGTTTTTCATAGGGCTTAGTGTGGCTTCGGCGGACCGGCAAGACAAGTTGGTGATGCAGTTTTATCGGGATCAGTTGCTCGACAGTCGGTCACCTTTGGCGAAACGCCAGGTCCGGATGATTTCCAGCCGGTCGACATCGGCCAGATCGCCGGTGAACGGGGCAAACGGCGCGGCCAGGCGGACGATACGTTGCGCGGCCTGATCGAGCAGCGGCTGCCCCGACGATTCAAGCACCAGCACTTCATACAGCGAGCCGTCGCTGTTGATCGACACCATCAGGCGCAAACTGCCGTAGATCTGCTGGCGGCGCGCTTCGTCTGGGTAGTTCAGGTTGCCGATGCGCTCGACTTTCTTGCGCCAATCGTCCTTGTACCAGGCGCCTTTGTCGCGCATGGTCGAGGCCGCACTCAAGCGGTGGATGCGCGGTCGCTTGGCATAGGCCTGCTGTTCATTGGACAGCTCAGCCTCAAGGCTGGCGATTTCGCTGGAGAGTTGCGAACTGTCGAAGTCGGGGGTTGGGGTCTTGGGTTTTTCCTGTTGCTTGACCTCGGCCGGTTTGCTCTCGGTCTTGCGCGGGGCAGGTGCCACAGTGGCCACGGCCTTCTTTTCAGGCGCGGGCTTGGGCTGCGGCTGCTTGACCGCTGGCGGAGGGGTGACTTTGTTGATTTTGTTGTCTTGAAACGGTGCGACCTCGGTGGTCTTGGGCACCGCCTTTTTCTCCAGGGTGCCACTACCTTGCTGGTTGTCCTGGGCCAGGTAGTCCGCATCCTTGGGCGGCGCCTGGCTTTTGAACGTGGCCAGGGTGATTTCCAGGGTCTTGCTGATGGTCGGCGGCTTATCCATGCTGAACCCCACGCCTAACAACAGCGCCAAGTGCAGCAGGGCCGCCACGAACAGCGTGAAACCGAGCCGATCCGCCGGGCGCACGGTGGCGCGAAGCGGTTCAGGGGTAAGGTCGGCAGCAGAAGTCATTGAATATCCAGCAGTCTTGCACCTGGGGCAATGCGGCAACGCCCAGTCATGGAAATGGGCGTGCATCATAACCCACTTGGCGGTGTTGCCCTTGCCGGCCCGTCAGCGGGCCTTGAGCTTACGATCAATGGCGTCCATCAATTGGCCACCAATGTCAGTCCCAAAGGCGTTGTCGATTTCTCTGATACAGGTCGGGCTGGTCACGTTGATTTCAGTCAGGTGCTCGCCGATCACGTCCAGGCCTACGAACAGCAAGCCTTTCTCGCGCAGCGTCGGGCCGATCTGCTCGGCGATCCAGCGGTCTTTGTCGCTCAACGGGCGTGCTTCGCCGCGCCCGCCTGCGGCCAGGTTGCCACGGGTTTCGCCGGCGGCCGGAATGCGCGCCAGGCAGTAGGGGACCGGTTCGCCGTCGATCATCAGGATGCGCTTGTCGCCATCCTTGATGGCCGGCAGGTACCCTTGCGCCATGATCTGCTGAGTGCCGTGGGCGGTGAGGGTTTCCAGAATCACCGAGAGGTTGGGGTCGCCCGGGCGATGGCGGAAAATCGAAGCGCCGCCCATGCCGTCCAAAGGTTTCAGGATCACGTCGCCGTGTTTGGCGGCGAATTCGCGCAGGATGTCGGCACGGCGGCTGACCAGGGTCGGCGGGGTGCACTGGGGGAACAGCGTTGCGAACAGTTTTTCGTTGCAGTCGCGCAGGCTCTGCGGCTTGTTCACCACCAGCACGCCTGCGGTTTCGGCTTGTTCCAGCAGGTAAGTGGCGTAGATGAATTCCAGGTCGAAGGGTGGGTCCTTGCGCATCAGAATGACGTCGAGGTCGGCCAGCGGTGCGTCAGTTTCGGCTTCCAGTTCGAACCAATGTTGCGGGTCGGCGAACACCTTCAACGGGCGCATGCGCGCGCGCGCCTGGCCTTCACTCTGGAAGAGATCTTGCATTTCCATGTAGAACAGCGTCCAGCCACGGGCCTGGGCGGCCAGGAGCATGGCCAGCGAGCTGTCCTTTTTGTAGGAGATGTTTGCGATGGGGTCCATCACAATACCGAGGCGAACGGTCATGTTGATTCCTCTCGTCGGCGGGCGCCGGTGTGCTGTACAAAGTCGCTCAGGGTGGCGCTGCACGCGCGTGCGGTCAAGTTGAGAGTGTGCTAAAAAGACTCGCCTGGCGCCAAATTCGACGTGTGTCCGCCATTCAAGAGTCTTTCATGGAACAGCAGCCCGCAGCGCTCAAGGTGATGGTGATCGACGATTCCGGGACGATCCGGCGCACCGCCGAGTTGTTCTTGAAGAACGTCGGCTGCGAGGTCATCACCGCAGTGGACGGTTTTGACGCTTTGGCCAAGATCGCCGACAACCACCCAGGGATTATCTTTGTCGATGTCATGATGCCGCGCCTGGACGGTTACCAGACATGCGCCCTGATCAAGAACAACAGCGCTTTCAAGGCGACGCCGGTGATCATGCTGTCATCGCGTGACGGCCTGTTCGACAAAGCCAAAGGGCGCATCGTGGGCTCCGATCAATTCCTCTCCAAGCCGTTCAGCCAAGATGAACTGCTCGGTGCGATCGAGGCCCATGTGCCGGGGTTCATTGCCGCGCCACACAAAGCACACTGACCGCGCTGCCGCGTGGTCGAACCAGTATCCGCTATGGGGAAGAGTATGGCTCGAATTCTGATCGTCGATGATTCACCCACTGAAATGTACAAGCTGTCCGGCATGCTGGAAAAGCACGGGCATCAAGTGCTCAAGGCCGAAAACGGCGCCGACGGTGTGGCCCTGGCGCGCCAGGAAAAACCCGATGCGGTACTGATGGACATCGTCATGCCAGGCCTCAATGGTTTTCAGGCCACTCGCCAGTTGACCAAAGACCCGGAAACGAGCGCCATTCCGGTGATTATCATCACCTCCAAAGACCAGGAAACCGACAAGGTCTGGGGCACTCGGCAAGGGGCCAGGGAGTACCTGACCAAACCGGTCGACGAAGACACCCTGGTAAGCACGCTAAACGCGGTGCTGCAAGGCTGATGCGGGCATGAACCTGGCCCGTCGGCGTACCGCCTTCGACCTGTTACTGGACATCGACCAACGCTGCCGCGCGCGCGCAGCGGTGCTGCCCTCTCAAGAGGCGCCCCTGCACCGCTGGAGCGGCATAGGCTTTCGCCTGGCCGGGCAGTGGCACGTAGCGCCCATGGGCGAAGTGGCGGAGGTGTTGCACGAGCCGCGCTTGACCCCCATTCCAGGGGTCAAACCCTGGGTTCGAGGGGTGTCCAACCTGCGCGGGCGGCTGCTGCCGATCATGGACCTGTGCGCGTATTTCGGTTACGAGCTGAGCCCGCTGCGTAAACAACGGCGGGTGCTGATCGTCGAGCACCGCGACGTGTTCGTCGGGCTGTTGGTGGACGAAGTCGCCGGGTTGCAGCATTTTTCCCTGGCCGGTCACGATCTATCGCAGCCGGGGGTACTTGACCCCGGTATCGCACCGTTCGTACAAGGTTATTTCCAGCGCGAGCAGGCCTGGTGTGTGTTTAGCCCCTACGCTTTAGTGCAAGCATCGGGTTTTATGAGCGTCGCGCTCTGAGTCGTTCACTAGCCTTACAGGCGGGGGCCTGAACATGTTGAAGGGATTGGCTGGCAACAGCTTGCAGGGCTCGCGGGCCAGTGCGCAGATTGCAGTGCTGTTCGTGGCCTTGATCGTGTTCATCGTTTTGCTGTTCGCGAATTTCGCCTACCTGAACACCCAGTCGACCTACGACAAACAATACATCGGCCATGCTGGCGAGCTGCGGGTGCTGTCCCAGCGCATTGCCAAGAACGCCAGCGAAGCGGCCTCGGGCAAGTCCGAAGCGTTCAAGTCGCTGGCCGACGCGCGCGATGATTTCGACGTGCGTTGGGGCTATCTGCGCCAGGGCGACAGCAAGTCCGGGCTGCCGGCGGTGCGCAGGACAGTGCACGCCGAGATGGCCGCGGTGCAGCGCGACTGGGAGCGCCTGCGCCGCAGCACCGATGTGATTCTGCAGAACGAACAAACCGTGCTGTCGTTGCACCAGGTGGCGGCGACCCTGTCCGAGACGGTGCCGCAACTGCAGGTGGAGTACGAGAAGGTCGTTGAAATCCTTCTCCAGCGGGGCGCCCCTGCTAACCAGGTGGCGGTGGCGCAGCGCCAATCGTTGCTGGCAGAGCGCATTTTGGGCTCGGTCAATACGGTGCTGGCCGGGGATGAATCGGCGTCTTTGGCGGCGGAGTCCTTTGGCCGCGATGCCAACCGCTTCGGCCAAGTGCTCAACGGCATGCTGGAAGGCGATGCCGCTATCAAAGTGACCCAGGTCACCGACAGCGCCGCACAGGCGCGCCTGCATGAGATCGCCGAGCTGTTCCAGTTCGTCTCCGGCTCGGTCGATGAAATCCTCGAAACCTCCCCTGAACTGTTCGACGTGCGCGCCTCGGCCAGCAGCATCTTCAGCCTGTCGCAAACCCTGCTCGACGAGACCTCGCAACTGGCCAGTGCCCTGGAACGCCAGGCCGGCGGCCGTTCGCTGGGTAGCATCGGGGGCTACATACTCGGCCTGGCCGCGCTGGCGTCGATCATTTTGATCGCCTTGGTGATGGTGCGCGAAACCCGCCGCCAACTAAGCGCCACCGCCGAGAAAAACGAACGCAATCAGAACGCGATCATGCGCTTGCTGGACGAAATCGAGGACCTGGCCGATGGCGACCTGACGGTCACGGCGTCGGTCACCGAGGAGTTCACCGGCACCATCGCCGACTCCATCAACTACTCCATCGACCAGTTGCGCGAACTGGTGGTGACCATCAACCTGACCGCCGAGGAGGTCGCTGCCGCTGTGCAGGAAACCCAAGCCACGGCGCGCCAGTTGGCCCGGGCTTCGGAGCATCAGGCGCAGCAGATCAGCGATGCCTCCATGGCAATCAGCGATATGGCACAGTCGATTGACCAGGTGTCGACCAATGCCTGGGAGTCGGCCAAGGTCGCGGAGCGTTCGGTGACCATCGCCAACAAAGGCAATGAGGTGGTGCACAACACCATTCGTGGGATGGACAACATCCGCGAGCAGATCCAGGACACCTCCAAGCGGATCAAGCGCCTCGGCGAGTCTTCCCAAGAGATTGGCGATATTGTCAGCCTGATCGACGACATTGCCGAGCAAACCAATATTCTGGCCTTGAACGCGGCGATTCAGGCTTCCATGGCCGGCGAGGCCGGGCGCGGCTTTGCGGTGGTCGCCGACGAAGTACAGCGCCTGGCTGAGCGCTCATCCTCGGCCACGCGGCAAATCGAAACACTGGTGCGTGCCATTCAAAATGACACCAATGAAGCGGTGATTTCCATGGAGCAAACCACCACCGAGGTGGTGCGCGGCGCGGCTCTGGCGCAAGACGCCGGCGTGGCCTTGGAAGAGATCGAAAGCGTATCCGAAGACCTCGCGGCGCTCATTCAGACCATTTCCAATGCGGCTCAGCAGCAAACCAGCTCGGCCGGGCAGATTTCCCACACCATGTCGGTGATTCAGCAGATCACCGAACAGACCTCCTCGGGCTCCAGCGCGACCGCCGAAAGCATCGGTAACCTGGCCCGCATGGCCAGCGAAATGCGCCGCTCGGTGTCGGGTTTCACCCTGCCAGCCGTGCCCGAGGAGCCTTGAGCGCATGAACGGTTTTGGGCGTCAGCATGACTGAGCAGCATGATTACGTGGCCCTGGAATGGGTCAAGGGCGAGATTGCCGAGACCTTGAAAGAGGCCCGTACCGCCCTGGACGCCTTTATCGACGGGCCGCGCTCGGACGCTGCCATGGCTCAATGCCTCAATTGCCTGCACCAGGTTCACGGTAGCCTCACGGTGTTGGCGTTTGCTGGCGCTGAGCGCTTGGCCGAGGAACTGGAGCAGCTCGCCATCGCCTTGGCCAGTGGTGAAGTCGAACGCCAGGCGGATGCCGTGCAATGGCTGCACCGTGCCTTCGAGCTACTGCCCGCTTACCTGGAACGCGTGCACCTGGCCCGGGCTGACTTACCCGAGGTGCTGCTGCCATTGCTCAATGACCTGCGCGCCGCCCGCGGCGTGGGGCCTTTGCATGAGCCGGTGGAAGCGGCCCAGCCATTGCTCGAACAGCCGGTGGCCGACCTCAGCGTGGCGTTGCCCGACCGGGATGCCATGCGCAGTGTGGTTGGCGCGTTGTGCGAAGAGCTGGTGCGGGTCAAGGAGCAGCTTGACCTGTTCGTGCACGGCGATCGGCAGCAATGGGCTGAGTTGGGCGGCCTGCTACCGGCCCTGCGGCAGATCGCCGATACCCTGGCCGTGCTCGGCTTCGCCCAGCCGCGCAAGGTGATCACCGACCAGGCGGCGTTGCTGCACAGCTTGGCCCAAGGCCAGCAACCGCCTGCGGATGCCGTGCTGCAGGATGTCGCCGGTGCGCTGCTGTACGTCGAGGCTACGCTGGCAGGTATGGTCGGCCACAACGAGCCTAGCAACCGCGCCGACCTGAGCCAGATCCGCCAGTTGGTCATTCGTGAAGCACGCTTTGGCCTGCAGCAGGCCAAGGACTTGATCGTCGATTACATTGAGTCGCAGTGGGACCGCCAACGCATGGAGCCGCTGCCGGCGCTGTTAACGCAGTTACGCGGCGCCCTGGCCATGGTTCCGTTGCCCCGCGCGGCGGCGCTGCTAGCCCAGTGCAACGGCTATATCAGTACGCACTTGCTGGCCGAGCCCGACCAACCGGGCTGGGCCCAACTGGACAACCTGGCCGACGCCATCAGCAGTATCGAGTACTACCTGGAGCGCCTGGGTGAAGATGCCGAGGCCCCCGACGAGCCATTGTTGGACCTGGCTGAGCGCAGCTTGCTGGCGTTGGCGCCTGCCAGGGTCGACGCCTCGGCGCCCGTCACGCCGCCGCCAGCGCTGGATCTACAGGCCCTGGCCAATGTCTTCGGCACGCCGGCCAGTGCGCTTGATTCGCCCGTGGGCGCAGGCCCGGCCAGCTCTACGCTGCTAGAGAGCGATGCGGCGGTGGACGAAGACCTGCGCGACGTGTTCCTTGAAGAAACGGCCGAATTGCTTGAAATACTGCGCGAGCAATGGCCGCAGTGGCTCGAACACTTAGAGCAACATGGCCCCTTGGTGGAAATGCGCCGGGCTTTTCATACCCTCAAGGGCAGTGGCCGCATGGTTCGCGCTGAGGTCGTGGGGGAGCTGGCCTGGGCGGTGGAAAACCTGCTCAATCGGGTGATCGAGCGGCGCATTGCGGCCGGCCCTGAAGTGCTGGATCTGGTGGAGGAAGCGCTTGAGCTGTTGCCTGAAGTGATCGACGAATTCGGCCGCGGGCAAGCGCGCCCGCGCGACGACGTCGATGGCTTGGCCGAGCGCGCCCAGGCTTTGGCCCTTGGTAACTCCAGCACCACAGCCGCCAAGGTAGCGCTGCGTGATGACGGCCTGGACGCTTCATTACTGGAGGTTTTCCGCAGCGAGGCCGCGACGCATCTGGCCAGCCTCGACGCCTTCCTGGGGGCAGTGGATGGCGAGATGAGTGCCGTCATCAGCAACGACTTATTGCGTGCATTGCATACCCTCAAAGGCAGTGCTTCAGTGGCTGGGGTGCTGCCGATCGCTGAGTTGATGGCGCCCCTGGACCGCTTGGTGCGGGAATTAAAAGCGCACCAACTGCCGCTGGAAATCTACGACATCCATTTACTGGAAACCGCCGAAGCATTGCTGCGCATGACCCTGAGCCATCTGCCCGTGGCGCCACTGGCGCTGATCGACGGGGCGGCGGGGTTGATCAGCGAGGTCGAGCAGCGTCTGGCTCAGCGGCTCGAGGGCATCGACACCAGCTCCGGCGCCGAGCGCCAGCCCCTGCTGTCGAGCTTTCTCAACCAGGGCCTGGACATTCTGCTGGAGGCCGAGTCGCTGTTGCAGCAATGGCGCGAACACCCAGGCTCGCGCCATGAGCTCACCACGTTGCTCGATGAGTTGACCACCCTGGGGGAGGGCGCGCATTTGGCCGATCTGGCGTCCATGGACGACCTCTGCGAGGCGCTGCTGGACGTTTACGGCGCGGTTGAAGAAAGCAGCCTGGCCGTCAGTGACAGGTTTTTTGCCGAGGCGGCGCTGGCCCACGAAGCCTTGATCGGCATGCTCGATCAATTGGCCGTTGGCCAGCAAGTGCAGGCCCAACCCGAGCGCTTAGCGGCTTTGCGCAACCTGCTCGACGGCGCCCTCGACCCTGCGGCCACGGGCCTGATCGACCAGGGCGGGCGGCGTATTCGCGACATCGGCGAGGCTGCTGCGCCTATCGCGCCGGCGGCCAATGATGAACTGTTGCAGATGTTTCTGGAGGAAGCCACAGACATTCTCGACAGTGCCGACACGGCCTTGCAGCGCTGGCTGGCAGAGCCGGATGTGCGGGGCCCGCTGGCCGCGTTGCAGCGTGACCTGAACAGCCTCGGCGGCGGCGCGCGGTTGGCCCACGTGGACGCCGTAGCGGTGTTGGCCGAGGCCTTGGAGGCCCTGTATGAGGGCATGCTGGAGCGCTATTTCAACGTTTCCCCGGCGGCCCGAGTGGTGCTACCCCAGGCCCACCGGCAGCTGCGCGAGCTGCTTGATACTCTGCCCCACGGCGCCCCACCCAGTGAGCTGGAGTCGCTGCTCGACGCCTTGGACGGCCTGCGCGAAGCGGCCCCTGAGGCCGACCCCGCGGGGCCCGACACAGCTGCGGCTAGCGAGGGGGCCGACCCCGAACTGCTGGAGGTCTTCCTTGAAGAAGGCTTCGATATCGTCGAAAGCTCCGGTGCCGCGTTATTACGCTGGCGCGCCGAGCCGGGTAATAGCATCGAAGTCGAGAACCTGTTGCGGGACCTGCACACCCTCAAAGGGGGCGCGCGGATGGTCGAAATTGCCCCTATCGGCGATCTGGCCCACGAACTGGAGTACCTCTACGAACAGTTATCCAGCGGCGTGCGCCAGGCCGATGTGGCTTTATTCAGCGTGCTGCAAGGCGGCCACGACCGGCTGGCGCAGATGCTTGAAGCGGTGCGTGCGGGCGAGCCGCTGCCGGCTGCCGACGTCCTGATCAAGCGGGCGCGCGATTGGTTGGAGGGCCCCCCGGCAGCGGTGCTCGCGGCCCCGCCCGTTCCCGCGTTGGCGCCGGCCGAGCGTGCGCGCAGCACAGCCGAGCCCACGGGCCTGGGGGCCGATATGGTCAAAGTCCCCGGCGATTTACTCGAGTCCCTGGGCAACTTGGCCGGGGAGACCTCGATCCTGCATGGGCGCATCGAACAGCAAGTGGAGGATGCCCAGGCCGCGCTGCATGAGATGGAAACCACCATCGAGCGCATGCGCGACCAGTTGCGGCGCCTGGACACCGAGACTCAGGGGCGCATCCTCAGCCGCCAACACGCTGACCACGAGCGCCAAGGTTACGAAGACTTCGACCCGCTGGAAATGGACCGCCATTCCCAGTTGCAGCAGTTGTCACGGGCGCTGTTCGAGTCGGCCTCGGACTTGCTCGACCTCAAGGAAACCCTCGCCGTTAGCAACCAGGATGCGCAAGCGCTGTTGCAGCTGCAGGCGCGCGTCAACACTGACCTGCAAGAAGGCTTGATGCGCACCCGCATGGTGCCCTTCGAGCGCATGGTGCCGCGCTTGCGCCGGGTGGTGCGGCAGGTGGCGGCAGAGTTGGGCAAGGACGTCGAGTTGCAGGTGCTCAATGCCCAGGGCGAGCTGGACCGCAGCGTGCTTGAGCGTATGCTCGCGCCCCTTGAGCACATGTTGCGCAACGCGGTCGACCATGGGCTGGAGCCCACTGCCGAGCGCATCCTCTTAGGTAAGCCCGCGCAAGGGTCGATCACCCTAGAGCTGTTGCACGATGGCGCCGACATGGTGATCGAAGTCAGTGATGACGGTGCGGGCGTGCCGTTGCAGGCGGTACGCCAAAAAGCCATAGCGCGGGGCCTGATCGACGCCGACAGCGAACTGAGCGACCACGACGTGCTGCAGTTCATTCTGGAACCTGGGTTCTCCACGGCGGCCAAGATCACCCAGATCTCCGGGCGGGGCCTGGGCATGGACGTGGTGCATGAAGAGGTCAAGCAATTGGGCGGGGCCATGAGCATCGACTCAGCGCCAGGTAAAGGCGCGCGCTTCCACATCCGCTTGCCGTTTACCGTCTCGGTCAACCGCGCCTTGATGGTGCAGTGTGCCGACGCCCAGTACGCGATCCCGCTCAATACCATCGAGGGCATCGTGCGCGTGCTGCCCACCGAGCTTGAGGCCTGCTACCCACTGGCCCCACCGCGCTACGAGTACGCCGGGCGCCGCTTCGATCTGCACTACCTCGACCAATTACTGCATGCCCGGCCCAGGGTGCCCCTACTGGGCCAAAGCGAGCCCCTTCCGGTATTGCTGGTGCAAGCCCATGACCAACAAGTTGCCGTTCAAGTGGACGCCATTCTGGGCGCCCGCGAGATTGTGGTGAAAAGCCTGGGGCCAGCCTTCGCTCAAGTGGCCGGGTTGTCCGGCGCGACCATTCTGGGTGACGGCAATGTCGTGCTGATTCTCGACCTGCCGGGCCAACTGCGCGCTTTGCACCTGCGCCATGCCCACCAGATCGGCCGCCACGGCCAGGCCGCGCCGCCAGCGACCGACAGCGAACCGGTGCGCAAAAAATTGGTGATGGTGGTGGACGATTCGGTCACGGTCCGCAAGGTGACCGGGCGCCTGCTGGAGCGCCATGGCATGAGCGTGCTGACCGCCAAAGATGGCGTCGACGCCATGGCCTTGTTGCAGGAGCACCGCCCCGACATCGTGTTACTGGACATCGAGATGCCGCGCATGGACGGCTTTGAAGTGGCGACGCGAATCCGCCAGGACAGCCGCACCCAACACCTGCCGATCATCATGATTACCTCGCGCACGGGCCAGAAACACCGCGACCGCGCCCTGGCCGTGGGGGTCAACGAATATTTGGGCAAGCCCTATCAAGAGGCGCAATTGCTGCAAAGCATCCAGCACTGGAGCGAACCCCATGGCTGAAGCCCAGAGCCGCCAAGTGAGCCTGACCGGCCTGCTGCTACCCTTGAGCGACCGCACCCTGTTGTTGCCCAACGTCGCGGTGGCCGAACTGATCGACTACCAGCCGGGCACCCCGGTCGCCAATGCGCCGGCGTGGCATCTGGGCATGATCACCTGGCGCGATTTGCAACTGCCCTTGTTGGGCTTCGAAGCCGCCTGCGGCGGGGCCTCTCCCCTGGGCGAGCGGGCGCGTATCGTGGTCCTCAATGCCTTGGGCGATCACCCGTTGCGCTTTATCGCCCTGCTGATTCAGGGCATCCCCCGTTCATGCAAGCTGGACAGCCAATTGAGTTATGTCGACGTGCCCCTGGCGGCGCTGGAATTGGCCGCCGTGCAGGTAGGCGAGTCGGTGGCACGGGTGCCGGATATCGAAGGGCTGGAAGCGTTATTTTTCAATCAATAACCGCGTAGGAGGGGGCCGGGCGGCGTTCCGCTCGCCCCCGATCTTTACCAATGCCCCCCCGATCTCTATCCAAGGTCTGATCTAGAGATCGCCAAGATCGCCAAGATCAAAAGATCGGGGGCAAGCCCCCTCCTACGGTGCCATCAGGCTTTGGCTTTGAACTCGCGGCGGCGGCGGTGCAGTACCGGTTCGGTGTAGCCGTTGGGTTGCTTGGCCCCTTCGAGTACCAGCTCCAGCGCCGCCTGGAAGGCGATGTTGTCCGCCAGGTTGCTTGCCATCGGCTGATACAGCGGGTCATGGGCGTTCTGCCGGTCGACCACCGCTGCCATTCGCTCCAGGCTCTGGCGCACTTGCGCTTCGCTGGCCACGCCGTGGCGTAACCAGTTAGCCAACAACTGGCTGGAAATTCGCAGGGTGGCGCGGTCTTCCATCAGGCCGACATCGTGGATGTCAGGCACTTTCGAACAGCCGACGCCCTGGTCGATCCAGCGCACCACGTAGCCAAGGATGCCTTGGGCATTGTTGTCCAGTTCCTGCTGGATCTCATCGGCCGACCAGTTGGTGTCGGGCGCCAAAGGGATGCTCAAGATGTCGTCGAGGGAGGCGCGCTCGCGTTGGGCCAGTTCGGCTTGGCGGGCGAACACATCGACCTGGTGATAATGCAGCGCATGCAACACAGCAGCGGTCGGCGAGGGAACCCAGGCCGTGTTGGCACCCGCCAGAGGGTGGGCGATCTTCTGCTCAAGCATGGCGGCCATCAGGTCGGGCATGGCCCACATGCCTTTGCCGATCTGCGCGCGGCCCTGCAGGCCGGCCCCCAGACCAATGTCGACGTTCCAGTTCTCGTAGGCGCTGATCCACTTTTGCGCCTTCATTTGCGCTTTGCGCACTACCGCGCCGGCCTCCATGGAGGTGTGGATTTCGTCACCCGTACGGTCGAGGAAACCGGTGTTGATAAACACCACACGCTCGCTGGCCGCCTGGATACAGGCTTTGAGGTTGACGGTCGTGCGCCGCTCCTCATCCATGATGCCGACCTTGAGGGTGTTGCGGGCCAGGCCCAGTACGTCTTCGATGCGCCCGAACAGCTCATTGGTAAAGGCCGCTTCTTCGGGGCCATGCATCTTCGGCTTAACGATGTACACCGAGCCGGTACGGCTGTTGCGCCGGGTGTTGTTGCCGTTGAGGCTGTGGATCGCCGTGAGGCTGGTGAGCAAGCCGTCGAGAATCCCTTCAGGCACTTCCTGCCCTTGGGCGTCGAGGATCGCATCGATGGTCATCAAGTGGCCGACGTTGCGCACGAACAGCAGTGACCGGCCATGCAGGGCCAATTCGCTGCCGTCCAGGGCGGTGTAGAGGCGGTCTTCGTTCATGGTGCGGGTGAAGGTGGTGCCGGCTTTGCTGACCTGTTCGGCCAGGTCGCCTTTCATCAAGCCTAACCAATTGCGGTACACCACCACCTTGTCGTCGGCGTCGACGGCGGCAATGGAGTCTTCGCAGTCCATGATGGTGGTCAGCGCCGCTTCCATCAGGATGTCTTTGACGCCGGCGGGGTCGGTCTGGCCGATCGGGCTGCTGGCATCGACCTGGATTTCGAAGTGCAAGCCGTTGTTCTTCAGCAGCAGGGCGCTGGGGGCTTGTGCCTCGCCCCGGTAGCCCAGCAGTTGGGCGTCATCGTGCAAGCCGGTGTTGCTGCCGCCTTTGAGGCTGACCACCAACTGGCCATTGATGATGCGATAGGCCGTTGAGTCGACATGGGAACCTGCGGCCAGTGGCGCGGCCTGGTCGAGAAAGGCACGGGCAAAGGCGATCACTTTATCGCCGCGGGCCTTGTTGTAACCCTGGCCTTTCTCGGCACCGTCGGCTTCGCTAATGGCATCGGTGCCATAGAGCGCGTCGTACAGCGAACCCCAGCGGGCATTGGAAGCGTTGAGGGCGAAGCGTGCGTTCATCACCGGGACGACCAACTGCGGGCCGGCCATGCGGGCGATTTCGTCGTCGACCTGTTCGGTGCTCACGTGAAAATCAGCCACTTCCGGCAGCAGATAACCGATCTCTTGCAGGAAGGCCTTATAGGCTGCGGCGTCGTGGGCCACACCCTGGCGGGCCTGGTGCCAGGCGTCAATTTGCCCTTGCAGATGATCACGCTTGGCCAGCAGGGCGCGGTTTTTCGGTGCCAGGTCGTGGATCAGCGCTGCCGCCCCGGCCCAGAATTGCTCGGCATTCACGCCACTGCCAGGGATGGCTTCGTGGTTGACGAAGTCGAACAGGGTGCGAGCGACCTGAAGGTCACCGACTTGAACGTATTGAGTCATTGCTTGCCTCACTCTGCTCTGCGGTTTGCGCGTTCTAATGATTATGTAGTGGTTGCTGGCGAATACTACATGAGCCAAGGGCAGCTGCAAGTGCAAGCGCTTGGTTACGCGCTGCAACGGCTGCCAATGGGGAATTGTTCCACGCATGGGCGGAAACTGTATACCGTTTTGTGGCCTATACTTTCGTCCCCTGTATAAGGAGTTTCCCGTGGACGATTTAGTGCTCACTGTGATTGCCGCTGACAAACCGGGCGTGGTCGAACGCATTGCCCAATGCATTGCCATCCACGAGGGTAACTGGCTGGAAAGCCGTATGGCACGCATGGCCGGGCAGTTTGCCGGCATTCTGCGGGTGGCCGTACCGGCCGATTCCGCTGAAGCTTTGAAGGCGGCGTTGCAAGCTCTGAGCGAGCAAGGCATTCGCGTATTGGTAGCACAAAGTGGCCAGGGCCAGGCCGCTGAAGCCCGGACTATCGTGATGAAGCTTGTGGGCAACGACCGCCCAGGGATCGTTCGCGACATCACCCGGGTGCTGGCGGAGCAGGGGGTCAACGTTGAAGGCTTGAGCACCGACGTACTGCCGGCGCCCATGAGTAGCGAGTCGTTATTCCACGCCGACGCCACGCTGGCGGTGCCTGTGGGCCTCACGCTGGAAGCCTTGCAGACGAGCCTGGAAACCCTGGCCGACGACCTGATTGTGGAGCTGTCTAGCCCTGAGCCCGCCGTTTGAGGTTGAGCCAAATGTCCAGGCTATAGATCACCAGGCCCAGCCAAATGAACGCGAAAGATGCGAGCGCCGGCCCAGACAACTGCTCGTCGAATACTGTAACGGCAAGAATCAGCACAATGGTCGGCGCCAGGTATTGCAGGAAGCCCAGGGAGGTATAGGGCAGGTGCCGAGCGGCAGCGTTGAAACAGATCAGCGGCGCCAGGGTGATAGGGCCGGCGGCCACCAGCCAAAGCACCTCGGTGCTGGTCAGAAAGTCACCCTGCAGGCTTTGCGCCGCCGGGTGCAGCAGGGCCCAGCCCAGGGCAATCGGCACCAACAACCAGGTTTCCACCACCAGCCCGGGCAGCGCGGCCACGGGCGCGCGTTTGCGGATCAAACCGTAGAACCCGAAGCTCAACGCGAGCGCCAGCGATACCCACGGCAGGCTGCCCAGCTGCCACAGCTGCTGCAATACCCCAAACAAGGCCAGGCCCACGGCCAGCCACTGCAAGCGGCGCAAGCGCTCGCCCAGCACGAGCATGCCCAGAAGCACGTTGACCAAGGGGTTGATGTAGTAGCCCAGGCTGGCTTCGAGCATGCGTCCGTCGTTCACGGCCCACACATACACCAGCCAATTCCCCGCGATCAGGCTGCCGCTGAGGGCCAGAATGGCCAGGCGCTGAGGATTTTCGCGCAGCTCGCGCCACCACCCAGGGTGCTTCCAGAACAGCAGTAACAGGCTGCCGAACAACGCCGACCAGAGCACCCGGTGGACGATGATTTCCACCGGCGCGACACTGTGCAGGGCTTTGAAGTAAAGCGGGATAAACCCCCAGCTGACATAGGCGCCCAGGCCTAGAAGGTAGCCTTTGCGCAGATTGGCAGGGTGCATGGCAAGTCCTTGCGAGGGCGTGCTCGTGGGCACGCCGTATTTTTGTAGTGAAATTCAGAACAGCTTCAATGGCTCTTCGTTCAACGCCGCCAGTTGCTCGCGCAGGGCCAGGATCTGCTCGCCCCAATAACGCTCGCTGCCAAACCAGGGGAAGCTGCGGGGGAACGCCGGGTCGTCCCAGCGGCGGGCCAGCCAGGCGCTGTAGTGCATCAGGCGCAGGGCGCGCAGGGGTTCGATCAGGGCCAGTTCGCGCGGGTTGAAGTCGTGGAACTCGCTGTAGCCGTCCATCAACTCCGAGAGCTGGCCGAGGCATTCCTGGCGGTCCCCGGCCAACATCATCCACAGGTCCTGCACCGCGGGGCCCATGCGGCAGTCGTCGAGGTCGACGATATGAAACACCTCATCGCGGCACATCATGTTGCCGGGGTGGCAGTCGCCATGCATGCGGATATTCTGGTGCGGCGTATCGCGGTAGACCTGTTCGACCCGTTTGAGCAGGTCGCGGGCCACCGACTCATACGCCGGCAGCAGGCCACGGGGGACGAAGTTACCTTCTAGAATGGTATTGAGCGAATCGTGGCCGAAGTTCTGCACGCCCAACGCTTCGCGGTGCTCGAAGGGGCGTGTGGCGCCCACGGCATGCAAGCGCCCCAGCAGTTGCCCAAGACGGTAAAGCTGCTCCAAGTGGCCGGGTTCCGGGGCGCGCCCGCCACGCCGGGGGAACAGGGTGAAGCGAAAGCCTGCGTGCTCGAATAGGGTTTCACCGTTGTGCACCATGGGTGCAACCACCGGTACTTCACAGTCTGCCAGCTCGGCGGTAAAGGCGTGTTCTTCGAGAATAGCGGCGTTGGTCCAGCGCGCGGGGCGGTAGAACTTGGCGATCAGCGGCTCGCCGTCTTCGATGCCCACTTGGTAGACGCGATTTTCATAGCTGTTAAGCGCAAGGATGCGCGCGTCGCTGAGAAAGCCGATGCTTTCTACAGCGTCGAGCACGAGATCGGGGGTAAGTGTTTCAAACGGGTGTGACATGCTGACTCCTGCCGCGGCAGGCTGCCGCGTCCGCCATGGTAGCGCAGACGCGGCCGTCATGGGGACGGAACTCAGGTCCCGATGATCCCGCCATCGTCGCGGGTGATGGCAATCACCGACGAGCGCGGCGTGCCGTTGGGCAGTTTGTCCGGGAAGGTCGAACCGCCGCCGCTGCCTGGGTGCTGGATACCGATGAACAGCGTGCGCTGGTCCGGGGCGAAGCTCACACCGGTCACTTCACAGCCGACCGGGCCGACCATGAAGCGGCGGATTTCACCGCTGTCCGGGTCGGCGCAAAGCATCTGGTTGTTGCCCATGCCAGCGAAGTCGCCTTTGTTGCTGCTGTCGCCGTCGGTCTGTATCCACAGGCGGCCGTCGGCGTCGAACGCCAGGCCATCGGGGCTGTTGAACATGTTCTGCGGGGTGATGTTCGACGAGCCTGCACGGGGCGTACCGGGGTTGACGCTGGGGTTGCCCGCCACCACGAACAGGTCCCAGGTAAAGCCCATGGCGGCGTGATCGTCGCCGTTTTCACGCCAGCGCAGGATTTGCCCGTAGATGTTCTTCGCCCGTGGGTTGGGGCCGCCTACTGGCATGCCGTCGTCACCGCGCTTGGAGTTGTTGGTCAGGGTGCAATAGACCTGGCCGTCCTTGGGGCTGACCACGATCCACTCGGGGCGGTCCATGCGTGTAGCTTGCAGTTGGCTGGCAGCCAGGCGGGCGTGGATCAACACTTCAGCCTGGTTAGCAAAACCGTTGCTGGCGTCCAGGCCATTCTTGCCATGGCGCAGTTCGCGCCAGATACCCTTGCCCCTGGGGTGATCGGCGTTGCCGTCACCGGCGGTGAACCGCGCGACGTACAGGCGGCCGTGGTCGAGCAAGTCGCGGTTGGCTTTGGGGTTGGCGTGGTCGACGCGGTCGCGGCTGATGAACTTGTAGATAAACTCGCCACGTTCGTCGTCGCCCATGTAGACCACGGCGCGGCCATCTTTGGTTTCGGTAAAGGCGGCGTTTTCATGCTTGAAGCGGCCCAGCGCTGTGCGCTTGACCGGTTGCGATTTGGGGTCGAACGGGTCGATTTCCACCACCCAGCCGTGGCGGTTCAATTCGTTGGGGTTTTGCGCCAGGTCGAAGCGTGGGTTGTACAGGTGCCAATCGTTGCCGCTGCCCGCCACGCTAACGCCGTAGCGGCTTTGTGCGGCGTCGAACTTCAGCGTGGCATCGGTGCTACCGAAGCAATCGGTGAAGTTTTCTTCGCAGGTCAGGTAGGTACCCCACGGCGTCTTGCCGTTCGCGCAGTTCTGGAAAGTGCCCAGTACGTAGGTGCCTGTAGGGTCATCGCCGGTCTTGAGCAACGCATGGCCGGCCGCCGGGCCGCTCACCCGCATCGGCGTGTTGCCATGGATTCGACGGTTGTACTTGGAGCCTTGCACGAATTCCCAGCGCTTTTCCCGGCGCTGGATTTCGATCACCGACACCCCTTCGGCCGCCAGTGCCTTGCGCACGTCGGCCGCCGACTGCGGCGCCTTGCCGTGGGCAAAGAGGTATTCGTAGTTGGTGTATTCGTTATTGATGGCCATCAGCGCGCGATTTTTATCGTCCGCGAACGGAAACAGGCTCATGCCATCGTTGTTGTCGCCAAACTGCTGCTCCTGATCTTGCGCCGAGCCCTTGCCGCTCGGGTCGAACGCCGGGCCGTTGCGGTGCAGCGGTTGGCCCCAACTGATCAATACCCGGGCTTCGTAGCCTGCCGGCAAGTTGATACCGTCACCCGTGTTCGCCGCAATCCCTTTGAAGCCCAGCAACGCACGGTTGCCTTGGCTTACACCGTCGGCCAGCACGCTGCGGCTCAACAGGTTACCGCCCAAGAACATCGCGGCGCCGCAAATGGCCCCCGCACTGATAAAGCCACGGCGGCTAACGCCGACCAGGTTTTCGAGATCGGTGGACTGGTTTTCTTCTAGTAGTTTCATCACGGCGCTCCCTACGGTTTGTGCGCATACCATAGGGGGTGGATGTGACGGGGGTATTGCAGTGTGCTGACGGGGAAAAGATTGCCCCTAGGAACAGCGTTAAGGCGCGATACCGATCAATACCGCGCTCGGTGCGATCGAGATCTGCACGCTCTCGCCTTCGCTAAAACAGCCCGGCTCTGCCAGTGCACAAAAGGTCGGGCCGTTGCTGACAGTGATGCTTAATTCACAAGGTCCTTCATTATCGTTGAATACTTGGGCGACGCGGCCTTGGAAGCAATTCTGGCCATAGGGAATCTCGGCGGTAGCGTTGTGTACGTTCACCCAGCCAGCCTTGATCAAAGCAAATGCCTCGGCCCCCTCCGCCAACTCCAGACGCAAGGTGCTGTCGTGGGTAATTAGCGCTTTTATCTGCAAGCCGTTGCTCAATGCCAGGCTCAGTAAGTCGTTGCGGCCCTGGGGTTGCACGGCATGAACGCGGCCATGCAACTGATTGCGCGCACTGGTGCGCAGCATCAAGCGCCCCAGTAGATCCAGATCGCTGGCCTGTTCAGCCGCCTCCAGTACCTGGGCCTGCATGGCTTGCAGCTTGAGGTACAGGCGCAGTACCCGTTCGCCCTCGGCCGACAAGCGTGCGCCGCCGCCGCCTTTGCCACCCACGGCACGCTCCACCAGGGGGGCGTTGGCCAGGTTGTTCAGTTCGTCGATGGCGTCCCAGGCCGCCTTGTAGCTGAGCCCCGCGCTTTTCGCGGCGCGGGTGATGGAGCCCTGTTCGGCGATGTGTTGCAGCAGGGCGATGCGTTGGGGGCGGCGCAGTAGGTGTTGGCTGAGCAGGCTAGGCAGGGGCATGGTGGTGGTTTCGAGTGGGCTTGCCCGACGTTGCCCCGGCCTGCCGGGCAAGTCAAGCGTGGTTCGGTTTGGGGGTGCGGGCCAGGCAATAGATGTCGACCCGTGCGGCGCCCGCCTGACGTAGCAGTTGGGCCAGCGCGTGGGCGGTGGCGCCGGTGGTGAGCACGTCGTCGACCACGGCCAGGTGTTGGCCCTCTACGCAGTCTTCGGCGGCCAGGGTGAAAACCCCCTGCAGGTTGTGGCGCCGGGCTTTGGCGTTGAGCGCTTGCTGGGCTTGCCGATGGTGTGGCCGGCGCAGCAGGTTTTCGTCACAGGGGATGCCCAGGGCTGAGGCCAGCCAGCGCGCCAGCAGCGCGGCCTGGTTGAAGCCCCGTTGGCGCAAGCGCTTGGCCGCCATGGGCACCGGAAGTAACCGTTGCGGCCGGGGCAAGCCTTCGGCATAGCGATGCTGCAGCCATTGCCCGAGCAGATCGCCCAGCAGGCGCCCCAACGGCCACCGCCCTTGGTGTTTGAATTGGCCAATCAGGCTGTCCAGGGGGAAGGCATAATGCCAAGGCACTTCGACCTGGGTGAAGGCGGGCGGGCGGCGCAGGCATTGCCCGCAGGTCATGTCGTCGAGGGCCAGCGGCAGCGCACAGACTTTGCAGCGCTCCTGCAACCAGGGCAGGTCGCCCTCACAGGGCGAGCAGATCGGGTGGGCGGTGTCGGCTGGCTCATCGCACAGCAAACAAGTTTGGTTGTTTTTTAACCAGATGTAGAATCGCTGTAGAGTAGACGGTTGACAGCGCATGGCTCCTCCTTGAATATGCCTGCAAGTCTCGCAATAGCCGTGCCGCGCCTGTGGATATTCCCGGCCCCCGGCACTCGCCCCTAGCATAATCAAGGAAACGCCGATGAGCGCCAGCAGTTCTGCAACTCTTCGTCACGACTGGTCCCTGGCCGAGGTCAAGGCCTTGTTTGTCCAGCCGTTCAACGACTTGCTGTTCCAGGCGCAAAGCGTGCACCGGGCGCATTTCAACGCCAACCGCGTGCAGGTGTCGACCCTGCTGTCGATCAAGACCGGCGCGTGCCCGGAAGACTGCAAGTACTGCCCGCAGTCCGGCCACTACAACACCGGCCTGGAAAAAGAAAAACTCATGGAAGTGCGCAAGGTGCTCGACGAAGCCGCGCGCGCCAAGGCCATTGGTTCGACCCGTTTCTGCATGGGCGCCGCCTGGAAGCACCCGTCGGCCAAGGACATGCCCTATGTGTTGCAGATGGTTGCCGGGGTCAAGGCCATGGGCCTGGAAACCTGCATGACCCTGGGCAAGCTCGACCTCGAGCAGACCCAAGCCCTGGCCGAAGCGGGCCTGGACTACTACAACCACAACCTGGACACCTCCCCAGAGTTCTACGGCAGTATTATCACCACCCGCACCTACAGCGAGCGCCTGCAAACCCTGGCGTACGTGCGTGATGCGGGCATGAAGATCTGTTCCGGTGGCATCCTGGGCATGGGCGAGTCGCTGGACGACCGCGCTGGCTTGTTGATCCAGCTGGCCAACCTGCCCGAACACCCCGAGTCGGTGCCCATCAATATGTTGGTGAAAGTGGCCGGTACGCCGTTGGAAAACGCCGAAGACGTCGACCCGTTCGATTTTATCCGCATGCTCGCGGTGGCCCGTATCCTGATGCCGCAGTCCCACGTGCGCTTGTCGGCCGGGCGCGAAGCCATGAACGAGCAGATGCAAGCGTTAGCGTTTTTGGCCGGGGCCAACTCGATTTTCTACGGCGACAAGCTGCTCACCACCGCCAACCCCCAGGCCGATAAAGACATGCAGCTGTTCGCGCGCCTCGGCATCCAGCCTGAAGCCCGCGAAGAGCATGCCGACGAAGTGCACCAGGCCGCCATCGAGCAGGCCCTGGTGGAGCAAAAAAGCAGCGCTCTGTTTTACGACGCGGCGAGTGCCTGACCCTTTGACCGCTGCCTAAGAGGCCTGCATGTTCTTCAACTTGAGCGCGCGCTTGGCCGAGCGTCGCGCCGCTGATCTTTACCGGCAGCGCCCGCTGTTGCAAAGCCCGCAAGGCCCGCAAGTCGTCGTTGATGGCAAGCCGCTGTTGGCTTTTTGCAATAACGACTACCTAGGCTTGGCCAACCACCCTGACGTGATTGCGGCCTGGCGCGCCGGGGCCGAGCGCTGGGGGGTGGGCGGCGGCGCTTCGCATTTGGTAATCGGCCACAGCACGCCCCACCACGAATTGGAAGAAGCCCTCGCCGACCTCACCGGGCGCCCGCGTGCGCTGCTGTTCTCCACGGGCTATATGGCTAACCTGGGCGCGGTGACGGCCCTGGTCGGCCCTGGCGATACGGTGTTACAGGATCGCCTTAACCACGCCTCTTTGCTGGATGCCGGGCGCTTAAGTGGCGCGCGCTTTCAGCGTTACTTGCATAACGATACCCACAGCCTGGCCACGCGCCTGGAAAAAGCCACCGGCAACACCCTGGTGGTCACCGACGGCGTGTTCAGCATGGACGGCGACCTCGCAGATTTGCCCGCCCTGGCGGCCACCGCCAAGGCCAAGGGCGCCTGGCTGATGGTCGATGACGCCCATGGCTTCGGCCCATTGGGCGCGCAAGGTGCGGGCATCGTAGAACACTACGGGCTGAGCCAGGACGATGTGCCGGTGCTGATTGGCACCCTGGGCAAAGGCTTTGGTACCTCGGGTGCGTTTGTGGCTGGCAGCGAAGAGCTGATCGAAGCCTTGGTGCAATTCGCCCGGCCCTATATCTACACCACCAGCCAGCCACCGGCGTTGGCCTGCGCCACCTTGAAAAGCCTGGGCCTGTTGCGCCACGAAACCTGGCGGCGCGAACAGCTGGCCAGCCTGATCCGCCAATTTCGCCAGGGCGCCGAACAGATCGGCCTGGCGCTGATGGACAGCTTTACCCCGATCCAACCCATCATGATCGGCAGCAGCGCGCGGGCTTTGCGCCTCTCGCAGCTGTTACGTGAACGGGGCTTGCTGGTCACGGCCATTCGTCCGCCCACCGTTCCAGCAGGCAGTGCCCGCTTGCGGGTGACCTTGACGGCGGCCCATAGCCAGGCTCAGGTCCAGCGTTTACTGGAAGGTTTGGCTGAGTGCTATCCATTGCTGGGGCCTGAAGATGCGTGATCAATTGGTGCTGCTGCCTGGCTGGGGGCTGGGGGTGGGGCCCCTGGAACCTCTGGCCGCCGCGTTGCGAGCGCTGGACCCGCAGTTAGAAGTCGTACTTGAGCCATTACCCAGCGGCTTGGGTGCCGATTTGCAGGGTTGGCTGGACGCGTTGGATGCGCGCCTGCCTGCACACGCTTGGCTGGCAGGCTGGTCGCTGGGCGGCATGCTCGCCGCCGAGCTGGCTGGGCGCCGTGGCGAGGGCTGTCGCGGGTTGATCGGCTTGGCCAGTAACCTGTGCTTCGTGGCGCGTGAAGACTGGGCGGCCGCCATGCCAGCCGCCGACTTCAGCGCCTTCGCTGAATCCTGCAGGGCCAACCCACAAGCCACGCTGCAGCGCTTCGGCCTGCTGTGCGCTCAAGGCGCTGCCACGGGCCGGGCGCTGGCTCGACAGTTAAACGCGCTGGCGCCGGCCAGCACCGGCGCTGAACTCAGCGCCAGCTTGCAACTGTTGGCGCAGTTGGACACTCGCCAAGCCTTGCAGGCCTTCAAAGGCCCGCAGTTGCACCTGTTTGCCGCCCAGGATGCTCTGGTACCCAGCGCCGCGGCAGAGCAATTGGCGCGGCTGATGCCTGAGCGTCACATTAGCCTGATCGAGCAGGCCAGCCACGCCTTCGTCCTGGAAGATCCTCAGGGTGTGGCGGCGGCGATACAAGCCTTTATGCATGAGCGTACCGATGACTGACCTAGCGTTGCCCCACCTGCCCGACAAGCGCCAAGTGGCCGCGTCGTTCTCCCGCGCGGCCGCCAGTTACGACAGTGTTGCGGCCTTGCAGCGCGGGGTCGGGCAAGCGCTGCTCGAACAGTTGCCCGCTGCCCCAGAAGCCGGCGCCTGGCTGGACCTGGGCAGCGGCACCGGTTACTTCAGCCGCCAGTTGGCACAGCGCTTCGGCGCAGGTCAGGGGCTGGCCCTGGACATCGCCGAGGGCATGCTGCGCCACGCTCGCGCCCAGGGCGCTGAATACGCGTTTATCGCTGGCGATGCCGAGCGCTTGCCGCTGCGCGACAATAGTTGTGGGCTGATCTTTTCCAGCCTGGCGCTGCAATGGTGCGCCGACTTCGCCGCCGTCCTGGCCGAAGCTCGACGGGTGTTGCGGCCGGGTGGGACGCTGGCCTTCAGCAGCCTGTGTGCGGGCACCCTGTTCGAATTGCGCGAGAGTTGGCGGGCGGTGGACGGCATGGTGCATGTGAACCGTTTTCGCCGTTTCGAGGACTATCAGCAATTGTGCGCCGCCAGCGGCTTACAGGTGCAGCGCTTGACGGTACAGCCCTGGCAACTGCACTACCCCGACGTCCGCGCCCTGACCCATGAACTCAAGGCCCTGGGCGCCCATAACCTCAACCCGGGGCGCCCGGGCGGGCTGACCGGGCGAGCGCGGTTGCAGGGCCTGTTGCAGGCTTACGAGGCCTACCGCGACGAGGCCGGCCTGGCCGCCACCTATCAGGTGGTGTATGCCGTGCTCAGCAAACCAGCCATGGGAGTCGCCTGATGCAACACGCGTATTTTATCGCTGGTACCGACACCGACGTGGGCAAGACCACCGTCGCGGCCGGCCTGCTCCACGCCGCAGCCCGCCAAGGCTGGAGCACCCTGGGAGCGAAGCCGGTGGCCTCGGGCTGCGCGTGGACGGCCGACGGCTGGCGCAATGCTGACGCGTTGGCGCTGATGGCGCAGAGCACGCTGAAACAGCCCTACGCGGCGATCAACCCCTACGCATTCGAGCCCGCCATCGCCCCGCACCTGGCCGCTCGCGAAGCGGGGGTGGCCTTGAGTGTCGAGGCGCTGGCCGAACCGATGCGGCGGATCTTGGCCCAGTGCGCGGATTTCACCTTGGTCGAAGGGGCGGGGGGATGGCGCGTGCCACTGGCCGAGGGCGCTCACCTATCGGATCTGGCCATAGCCCTGCAGTTGCCGGTGATTCTCGTGGTCGGGGTTCGGCTAGGGGCCATTAACCACGCCTTGCTCAGCGCCGAAGCCATCGCGCGGGACGGGTTAAGGCTGGCCGGGTGGGTGGCCAATATCGTCGAACCTGCCACGTCGCGGTTGCAAGAAAACCTGGCCACCCTGGCCGAGCAGCTCCCTGCGCCGTGCCTGGGGCAGGTCCCCCGGCTAGACGATGCGCACGCCAGCCTGGTCGCGGATTATCTGCACCTGGACCGCTTGAAGTAGCTTTTGACTATCGCTTGATCTTGGTTCATTAGTGTTTTTGACGGGCTTTTTTTGACGCGATATGGTCAGATGGCCATCACCGCACACCGTTGCAGGGGAACAACCCGATGGACATCTCTGGAAGCACCGCCTATTACGCTGGCTTGAGCTCGATTCAGGCGGGCACCCAGCGGGTCGATCAAGCCGCCAGCCAGATCGCCAACAACAGCGTCGAACGCTCAGTGACCAGCCAGTCCAGCGACTACCAGGCCGAGCGCCTGCGCAGCGTCGATCGCAGTCAGCAGATGGATTTCGCGACCAGCACCGTGCAAATGAACATGGGCCTGGTTCAAGTCCAAGCCGGCACCAAGGTCGAGAAAGCCGCCGACGAAATGCTCGGCACTCTGATCGACACCTACGCTTAAACCTTCCCCCGCTCTATCTTCTGCCTCCCCCGCCTGGCTGCCGGTCAGCGGGGTAGTCGCGCCTGCGCGTATCAGCACGCTCGATTAAAAAACCTCATGGGTCGGACCCTTGACATCCCCTTGGCGTAAACGTATGTTTCAAACACCTGTTTGACCTGGTGCAGCCCATCGCGCCGGGTCTGTTGCGTTTACCCTATCCAGGATTCATCAGCAGAGGTTTATCGCTATGCCTGACTACAAGGCCCCCTTGCGTGATATTCGCTTCGTTCGCGACGAGTTGCTCGGTTACGAGGCGCACTATCAAAGCCTGCCGGCATGCCAGGACGCCACGCCTGACATGGTCGACGCCATTCTCGAGGAAGGCGCGAAGTTTTGTGAGCAGGTACTGGCGCCGTTGAACCGCGTCGGTGATACCGAAGGCTGTACCTGGAGCGAAACCGGGGTCAAGACACCCACCGGTTTCAAACAGGCCTACCAACAGTTCGTCGAAGGCGGCTGGCCCAGCCTGGCCCACGACGTCGAGCACGGCGGCCAAGGCCTGCCGGAGTCCCTCGGCTTGGCCGTGAGCGAGATGGTCGGTGGCGCCAACTGGTCCTGGGGCATGTACCCCGGGCTGTCCCACGGTGCGATGAACACCATTTCCGAACATGGCACCCCTGAACAACAAGACGCCTACCTGACTAAGCTGGTTTCAGGTGAGTGGACCGGCACCATGTGCCTGACCGAATCCCATTGCGGCACTGACCTGGGCATGTTGCGCACCAAAGCCGAACCCCAGGCCGACGGCAGCTACAAAGTGACCGGCACGAAAATCTTTATCTCGGCCGGCGAACACGACATGGCCGATAACATCGTCCACATCGTGCTGGCGCGCCTGCCCGATGCCCCGGCGGGCACCAAAGGTATCTCGCTATTTATCGTGCCCAAGTTCCTGCCCGCCGCCGACGGCAGCCTGGGCGAGCGTAACGCGGTGAACTGTGGTTCCATCGAACACAAGATGGGTATTCACGGCAACGCGACCTGCGTGATGAACTTCGATGCCGCCACCGGTTTTCTGATTGGCCCGCCGAACAAAGGCCTGAACTGCATGTTCACCTTTATGAACACGGCGCGCCTGGGGACCGCCCTGCAAGGCCTGGCCCATGCCGAAGTGGCGTTCCAGGGCGGCCTGCAATATGCCCGCGACCGTTTGCAGATGCGTTCTTTGACCGGCCCTAAAGCCCCGGAAAAAGCCGCCGACCCGATCATCGTGCACCCCGATGTTCGGCGTATGTTGCTGACCATGAAAGCCTTCTCCGAAGGCACCCGCGCCATGGTTTACTTCACCGCTAAACTGGTGGATATCGTTAAGTACGGCACCGATGAGGCCGAGAAAAAACAAGCCGATGGCTTGTTGGCTTTCATGACCCCCATCGCTAAAGCTTTCATGACCGAAGTAGGTTTCGAAGCCGCCAACCACGGCGTGCAAATCTACGGCGGCCACGGCTTTATCGCCGAGTGGGGCATGGAGCAAAACGTACGCGACAGCCGTATTTCCATGCTGTACGAAGGCACCACCGGCATTCAGGCCCTGGACCTATTGGGCCGTAAGGTCTTGATGACCCAAGGCGAAGCGCTCAAGGGCTTTACCAAGATCGTGCACAAGTTCTGCCAGGCCAACGAAGGCAACACGGCCGTCAGCGAATTCGTCACGCCTTTGGCACAGTTGAATAAGGAATGGGGCGAGCTGACGATGAAAGTCGGCATGGCGGCCATGAAAAACCGCGAAGAAGTAGGCGCCGCTTCGGTGGACTACGTGATGTACTCCGGCTACGCCTGCCTGGCCTATTTCTGGGCTGACATGGCGCGTCTGGCCGCAGAGAAACTGGCCGCCGGCACCAGCGAAGAAGCTTTCTACACCGCCAAGCTGCAGACCGCGCGTTTCTACTTCCAGCGCATCCTGCCGCGCACCCGCAGCCACGTCGCCGCCATGTTGTCGGGCGCTGATAACCTGATGGAGATGGACGAGGCGAGCTTCGGTTTGGCTTACTGAGGCACTGAAAGAGAGGGGGCAGGTTAACGCTTGCCCCCTCTTTTTTACTGAGCGTTAAGATCTCAACAAATCCCGACACCAGCCGACACAATTAAAGGCACAATGCCATTTACTGTCGATCGGGTCGGAGTACCCTTCTGTGTCACGTCCTTCCGCGATGCGTATCAGCCATTTTCTGCCGTCCCTGTTGCTTTTGGTATCAGGGCTGGCGGCGGCGTATATGCGTGACCTCAGCGTATTCTTCACCTCCCTGTTCAACGTACTGCCCACCTTGGTGCTGTTGTTAGGCGGTGCGTATTGCGCGGTATACCGGCGCCAGCGCGAGCTGTTTCTGATGCTCACGGTGTATATCGCCTACTTTCTGCTGGATACCCAGACCGACCATTACCGTGACTACGGCAAGGTGCGCGACGACGCCGCGGTGGTCTTCCACCTGTGCTGTTTGCTGCTGCCGTTGCTCTATGGGCTATTTGGCCTGTGGCAGGAGCGTACCCATCTGCTGCAAGATTTGGTTGCTCGCTTCGCCGTATTGCTTGCGGTGGGCAGCGTGGCGTTGGGGCTGGAGCAAAGTTTTCCACAGGCGTTGCTGGAGTGGCTGGCGGAGATCCGCTGGCCAGCCCTGCACGGCCGCTGGATGAGTTTGATCCAGCTGGCGTACCCGGTGTTCGCGGGCGCCTTTGGCTTGTTGATCTGGCAGTACGTGCGCCAGCCGCGACCGTTGCATGCGGCCCAGGTGGTGGGGGCTCTGGGGCTGTTCTGGATGCTGCCGCAGACGTTCATCCTGCCGTTCACCCTGAATATCATGTGCAGCCAGGTGATGCTGATGATCGCCGCCGCCGTGGCTCACGAAGCCTATCAAATGGCCTTCCGCGATGAGTTGACCGGCTTGCCTGGGCGCCGCGCGCTGAACGAGCGCATGCAGCGTTTGGGCCGGGTTTATGTATTAGCCATGACCGATGTCGACCACTTCAAGAAATTCAACGACACCCATGGCCACGACGTTGGCGACCAGGTGCTGCGCCTGGTGGCGAGCAAGCTGGGCAAGGTCACCGGTGGCGGCCGCGCTTATCGTTATGGCGGCGAGGAGTTTGCCCTGGTGTTTGCCGGTAAGACCGTGGAAGAGTGCATGGTGCATGTGGAGGCGATCCGCGAAGTCATCGCCAACTACCAGATCCAGCTACGCAACCCCGACCGGCCCCAGGACGATAGCCAGGGGCGACAACGCCGGGGGGCGGCAGGGGCGTCCCATGTTTCGGTGACCATCAGCATCGGTATCGCCGAACGCTTACCGGAACATCGCTCGGCCGAGGAGGTGCTCAAGTCCGCCGACCAGGCGCTTTACAGTGCCAAAGGGGCGGGGCGTAATTGCACCGTAGCCTATGGTCCGAGCCGGCGCGGTGCCGTCCGTACGGCGTGACCTTCGAGAACTTATCAGTCACAACACGACCCTATGTCTCGCAAAAGTTGTTGGGCTACACTGCGCAATCAGTGTCCCGATGTCTGCGAGGTTGCCATGGCTGACTACAAAGCGCCGCTGCGCGATATGCGCTTCGTTCTCAATGAAGTGTTCGAATTGCCCCGGCTGTGGGGCGAGCTGCCGGGCCTGGGGGAGGCGGTCGACGCCGACACGGTCGAAGCGATTCTAGAAGAAGCCGGTAAAGTCACCGGCAAAACCATCGCACCGCTAAACCGCAGCGCCGATGAAGAAGGCTGCCGCTGGGATGCCACGGCCGTGACCACCCCTAAAGGGTTTATCGAGGCCTACCAAACCTTCGCCGAGGGCGGCTGGGTGGGCGTGGGTGGCGATCCGCAGCACGGCGGCATGGGCATGCCCAAGGCGGTCTCGGCCCAGGTCGAAGAGATGGTCAACTCGGCCAGCCTGGCGTTTGGCCTCTACCCGATGCTGACCGCTGGCGCTTGCCTGGCGATCAACGCCCATGCCAGCGAAGCCTTGAAGCAGGCCTACCTGCCGAACATGTACGCCGGCGTGTGGGCCGGCTCCATGTGCCTCACCGAAGCCCACGCCGGTACCGACCTGGGCATTATCCGCACCAAGGCCGAGCCCCAGGCCGATGGCAGCTATCGGGTCAGTGGCACTAAGATCTTTATCACCGGTGGTGAGCACGACCTCACCGACAACATTATTCACCTGGTGCTGGCCAAGTTGCCCGATGCGCCGGCTGGGCCCAAGGGCATTTCGCTGTTCCTGGTGCCAAAGTTTATGGTCAATGCCGATGGCAGCCTGGGCGAGCGCAACTCCCTGAGCTGCGGGTCCATCGAGCACAAGATGGGTATCCAGGGTTCGGCCACCTGCGTGATGAATTTCGATGCCGCCGTGGGGTATATCGTCGGCGAGCCCAATAAGGGCCTGGCGGCCATGTTCACCATGATGAACTACGAGCGTTTGGGGGTGGGCATCCAGGGCCTGGCGTCTGCCGAGCGCTCCTACCAGAACGCCGTGGAATACGCCCGCGACCGCCTGCAAAGCCGGTCCCCGAGCGGGGCCAAGGCCCAGGACAAAATCGCCGACCCCATCATCGTGCACCCCGATGTGCGGCGCATGCTGCTGACGATGAAAGCCTGCAACGAGGGCGGGCGGGCTTTTTCCACTTACGTAGCGATGCAGTTGGACACCGCCAAATACAGCGAAGAACCCGCCGTGCGCAAACGCGCTGAAGACTTGGTGGCGCTGCTGACCCCCGTGGCCAAGGCGTTTCTGACCGACCTGGGGCTGGAAACCACGGTGCATGGCCAGCAGATCTTCGGCGGTCATGGTTATATCCGCGAATGGGGCCAGGAGCAGTTGGTGCGTGACGTACGCATTACGCAGATTTACGAAGGCACCAACGGCATTCAGGCCCTCGATTTGATGGGCCGCAAAGTGGTCGCTAGCCACGGCGCGCTGTACCGCCTGTTCGCCGATGAGGTTCGCGGGTTCATCGATGCCGAACCGCAGTTGGGTGAGTTCACCCAGCCGTTGGCTCAGGCATTGGACACCCTCGACGGCCTGACTGAGTGGGTGCTCGAGCACGCGGCCCAAGACCCCCACCAGATCGGTGCCGCCTCGGTGGAGTACCTGCAGGTGTTCGGTTACACCGCTTATGCCTACATGTGGGCCCGCATGGCCAAAGCGGCCTTGGGCAAAGAAACCCAAGACGATTTTTACGCCAGCAAGCTGGGCACCGCCCGTTTCTATTTCGCGCGGCTATTACCTCGTATCCACTCGTTGAGCGCCTCGGTCAAGGCCGGTAGCGAGCCGCTGTACCTGCTGACGGCCGCGCAGTTTTAAGCTGTAAGCCAACGCTTACAGTACGCGGTGGTCTTCGGCCATAGCGCCATCAGGGGGCTAGGGGTAATCTAAATCCATGGACGTAGCGCAGGAAGCGCCTAGAAATAACACGGACACGTAGGATGCCTGCCAGGGGGGCGGGGTTGAAAGGGAAATCACGGGAAACAGTCTGAAAAACCTCGCTTCGGCGGGGTTTTCTTATTTATGGCGTCCCATCTCTGGGATGCTAATAAACGCTGAACGTTGCAACGCGGCGGGGGTCTTTAGTGCATCACTCATAAGGAGCTGCACCATGGACATCATCCGCATTATTTTTGCCATTCTTCTACCTCCGTTGGGCGTATTTTTGCAGGTGGGTTTCGCTGGGGCATTCTGGCTGAACATTCTGCTGACGCTGTGTGGCTATATCCCCGGTATCGTTCACGCCATCTATATCATCGCCAAGCGCTAAGCGCCCTATCGGGGCCTAGGCAAAAGGTCGGGGGCAAGCCCCCTCCTACAGACACGTAACCGTAGGAGGGGGCTTGCCCCCGATCCCTTGATCTTCAAAAAACCACAATCCCCAAATTGTGGAAAACAAATTCACCAAGCTCTCAAACCGCGACATATAGCCACCCCATGTCTTTGTTTTGTCACGTTTTTGAGTTGTCCCCGTTTACTGTGGAGGCGACTGTGGACAACGTGGGTGTATATGGCTGCAAGGCACGGAAATAAAGGGTTGCAGCGACGTGATCAAATTTTGACCAGGCCTTTTTGCCGCATCTGTTAGGTAGCTTGTCAACCTTTTTATCCACCGCCCTGGGACCGCTTAGCAGGCAACTCTCTCCTGTGGATAAGTCTGTGGGCAAACCTTGGAAAGAACCCGCAAAACGCCGTATTGCGTGGCTTGAGCCTAGGCTGCCGACACCGCCAGGGTTATAACATTTAAACCGAGTTCAACAGATAAGCCTGCCGTCAACCCAAATAATTGCAAAACCCCCCGCAAATCCTAGGCTTAGCCCGGCACGAAGGCGTGCACTTGCCCCCATTCTCTGTGGAACCGCCTGTGGATAACGTGCGGGTAACCCCCGAGCACCCCAGCAAAATAAGGGGTTGGCGGAGCCTGTACAATTTTTGATCAGTTGCATAAGGCTCAGACGCCGGGCATGCTTGGTTATTGACTCAAGCCAGGTCCATTCCCAAGGAGAGCAGCATGACTTCTACCGTATTTATCACAGGCGCCACTTCCGGTTTCGGTGAAGCCTGCGCCCGTCGCTTCGCTGAAGCCGGCTGGTCGTTGGTGCTCACCGGGCGTCGCGAAGAGCGCTTGAGTGCCCTTTGCGAGGAATTATCCAAGCAGACTTCGGTACACGGCATGGCGCTGGATGTGCGCGACCGGCAGGCCATGGAAGCGGCGATTGCCACGCTGCCGCCGGAGTTCGCCAAGCTGCGCGGGTTGGTCAACAACGCCGGGCTGGCGCTGGGGGCAGACCCTGCGCCTAAATGCGACCTGGACGACTGGGACACCATGGTCGACACCAACATCAAGGGCTTGATGTATAGCACCCGCCTGCTGTTGCCGCACCTGATCGCCTACGGTAAAGGCGCAACCATCGTCAACCTGGGTTCCGTCGCCGGCAACTACCCGTACCCAGGCAGCCACGTTTACGGGGCCAGCAAAGCCTTTGTCGGGCAATTCTCGCTGAACTTGCGCTGCGACCTGCAAGGCACCGGCGTGCGCGTGACCAACCTGGAGCCGGGCCTGTGCGAAAGCGAATTTTCGCTGGTGCGCTTCGGCGGCGATCAGGCCCGCTACGACGCCACCTACGCCGGCGCCGACCCGATTCAGCCGCAAGACATCGCTGAGACGATCTTCTGGATTCTTAACCAGCCGGCCCACATCAACGTGAACAGCCTGGAAATCATGCCGGTCACCCAGTCCTGGGCCGGTTTTGCCGTCGAGCGCCCGAACAAGGCCTAACGCTGTGGGGCAGGCCGCTGGGCCTGCCCCACAATGGGCTCACGCCGCCGTCAGTAGCCCCTGGCGCTCAATGAACGCAATGATTTGCTCCAGGCCCTGGCCAGTCTTCTGGTTGCTGAACACGAAAGGCTTGTCGCCGCGCATGCGCCGGGTGTCGCTGTCCATCGAGGTCAGCGAGGCACCTACCAGCTCGGCCAGGTCGATCTTGTTGATCACCAGCAGGTCGGACTTACAAATACCCGGGCCGCCCTTGCGCGGTAGCTTGTCGCCTGCAGAGACATCGATCACGTAAATGGTCAGGTCCGACAGCTCCGGGCTGAAGGTCGCCGACAGGTTGTCGCCCCCCGACTCCACCAGAATCACGTCCAGCCCCGGGAAGCGGCGGTTCAGTTGGTCGACCGCCTCGAGGTTGATCGAGGCGTCTTCACGAATGGCTGTGTGCGGGCAGCCACCGGTTTCCACGCCAATGATTCGTTCCGGCGCCAAGGCTTGGTTGCGCACCAGAAAGTCAGCGTCTTCGCGGGTGTAGATATCGTTGGTGACGACGGCCAGGTTGTAGCGCTCGCGCAGGGCCAGGCACAACGCCAGGGTCAAGGCGGTTTTGCCCGAGCCCACTGGGCCGCCGATGCCGATACGTAAAGGTTGAGTGTTCATCGAGTTTCTCCTAGGAACGGAATAGGCGGCTGTATTGGCGTTCATGGGCCATGCTCGCCAGGGACAGGCCGAACGCGGCGCTGCCGTAGTGTTCTGGGGCCAGGTGAGTGGCGTGTCGTTGCGCCTGCTGCAATACCGGCAGCAGCTCGCTGGTCAGGCGCTGGGCGGCCTGTTGGCCCATGGGCAGGGTTTTCATGAGCACGGCCAGTTGGTTTTCCAGCCAGCTCCAAAGCCAGGCGGCCAAGGCGTCTTCAGGGCTGATCTGCCAGGCTCTGGCTGCCAGCGCCCAGCCCAAAGCAAAGGGCACGGCCGGCAGTGCTTTGAGAAAATCCCGCGCGGGGGTGTCCAGTTCGGGCAAACCTTCGAGCAACTGGCGCAGCGAATAGCCCATTTGCCGGCTTTCCAGGCTGGCTTCATGGGTTTCCCGGCTGGCCCGGTGCTGCTCGCACAGCGCGGCCAGGTCTGTCCATCGGCCGGCCTCGGCCGCCTCGCAATGGGCCAGCAGCAACGGCGCCTCGAATCGGGCCAGGTTGAGCAACAGCTGGTCGCTGATCCAGCGTTGGGCACTGCCAGCGTCTTTGACCGTGGCTTGCTCCACGGCCATTTCCAGGCCCTGTGAATAACTGTAGCCGCCTATGGGCAACTGCGGGCTGGCCAAACGCAGCAATGCCCACGCTGCGGTCATGGACGCACGCCGAATTGGTGCAGTTTGGGCGGATAGTTGAAATCTTCGTCGCCGTGGCGTGAATGGTGGTGGCCGCCGCCGTAGGCACCGTGTTCCGGTTGGAAGGGGGCTTCGATGCTATGGGCCTGGGCCCCCAGTTGTTCGAGCATGGCCTTGAGCACGTAGTCGTCCAATAGGCGCAGCCAGCCATCGCCCACTTGCAGGGCCACGTGGCGGTTGCCCAAGTGATACGCCGCGCGGGTCAATTCAAAGGCGCTGGTGCAAGTGACGTGCAGTAACTGCTCGGGGCGGGCGCACACTTTGACTATCCGGCCGTCTTCGGCCTGCAGGCACTCGCCGTCATACAGCGGTGGCTGACCACGCTGGAGGAATAGCCCGACGTCCTCGCCTGCGGCACTGAAACAGCGCAGGCGGCTCTTGCTGCGGGCTTCGAAGGTGAGGTGGAGTTCGGCCGACCACTCGGGCTGCGGCTCGATCCGGCGGTGAATTACCAACATAAGGGGCTTCCGACAAACAAAGGTGGTGGGGATAGAGCAAGGGCCTTGCCAAAGCGCCATGCCAGGCAAACGCGCCCTCGCGCCTAAATTTAGGGCGCAATCAGCGCCAATATAGGGCTTTTGCTTGATTTGTGGATTTTTTTGGTGCGCAGCGAGGCTTATTCGGGCGCGTCTGGACCTGGCCAGTGGGTAGCGCCGAGGAATATAAACCGCAGTTGTTGCACGATCTTCGCTTGCGGCGACAAGTTGATGAGCGCGGGTTGTTCGGGGGGGTCAATCAGTTCCGGGAGGGTGGCAAACACGGTCTTGACCACTTGGTCGGCCATCACGGCCAGAGCGATGCGGTCCAGGTGCTGCCAGCGCGGCATACGCGCCAGGTCATCGGCCAAGTCTGAGCTGATGCCTTCGCGCAATGCCGCTAGGGCCTGGCGCACGGGGCGAGAGCCGCCGTATTGCTCGCGAGCGAGAAACAGGAACTGAGAATGGTTGGCCGCGACTACATCAAGGAAGATGCGCACGGAGGCGTCAGTCAAGCCTTCCATGACGAACTCGTTGGTGCGAACCGTACGGATGGATTCGCGAAACGTTTCGCCCACTTCGCGCACCAGGGCAAGCCCCAGCTCATCCATATCGGCGAAATGTCGGTAGAAACCCGTCGGTACGATTCCTGCGGCTTTGGCGACTTCGCGCAGGCTGATGCTAGCGAAGCCCCGGCCAGAAGCCATCAACTGCCGGGCGGCGTCCAATAACGCGTGGCGGGTCTGCTGTTTCTGTTCGGCACGAGGAAGCATGGGCGCGCAATAACTGTCTGCAGGGCGGGGGTGCACTCTAGCAAATCGGTCAGGATGACGTCGAACGGATGTGAGGGGAGAGTGTGGCTTGAAGGTCTAAGCCCGGTGGGTAAGGCCGGGCTTTTTCGAGGAGATCAAGGTTTACACCAAGTCTTTGACGCGTTCGTTCAGATTGTCCGAACCACCTTCAGCAACAGTGTTGACTGGGCTGCGGTCAGCGCCATCTTCAGCAACAGTGTTGACTGGGCTGCGGTCAGCGCCATCTTCGGCAACAGTATTGACTGGGCTGCGGTCAGCGCCATCTTCAGCAACAGTGTTGACCGGGCTGCGGTCGGCGCCATCTTCAGCAACAGTGTTGACCGGGCTGCGGTCGGCGCCATCTTCGGCAACGGTGTTGACTGGGCTGCGGTCAGCGCCATCTTCGGCGACAGTTTTGCCTGGGCTACGATCTGCACCGTCTTCGGCAACGGTCTTGGCTGGGCTGCGATCGGAACCGTCTTCAGTTAGACCACCATAAGGCTGGCTGATGACCGCCGAACTCGACTTGGCTTCGGCAGAAATCTGCTGATCGGCCGCCGGCATGGCAAAGGCGTTAGCAGCTAAGATTGAAAGGGTAAGGCTGAGGATCAATTGGTGTTTCATGATGTGTGCGCTCCTTGAGAGGGCAAGAATTTGGGTACGAGATCAATGTTACTCCTGGTATTTAGATATAAAAGTTCATAAAGATAATGGTAACAATCGATGGAAATGATGATGATGCAAAAGCGCTCTAAATCAAGCATTTACAGGGCCTGAATATGCCCAATGATGGGGATTTTGCCCTCGCCACTGCGCCACTATCGAGCCCATCGATAATGCTTGGTAGGCCCGGCGCAGGAAATCTAAACCCCCAGCGCCTTTTCCAGTCCCATGCAATGCCGCTACCGCCACCGTGGTCTCGGTGCCCGCAGTCATCAGGAGAGCCGTGCAATGACGCGCACCCGTAAAATCGTTACTTGGACACTGGCCAGCTTGCTTTTGCTAGTGGTCATACTGGTCGTCGTGATCGCCACTTTTGACTGGAACCGGGTCAAACCTACCCTCAATGAAAAAGTATCCGAGGCTTTGCACAGGCCCTTCGCGATCAAGGGTGACCTGCAGGTGCTGTGGCAGCGCGAGCCGGCAGAAGGTGGCTGGCGGGCGTGGGTGCCGTGGCCTAAGTTCGTCGCCCAAGACATCACCTTAGGCAACCCCGAATGGGCGAAAACGCCGCAGATGGCTGGGTTACAGCGTATCGAGTTTCGCCTCTCGCCCCTGCCTTTGTTGGCGCAACGTATTGTGATCCCACGCATCGACCTGACCGGCCCTACAGCCGACCTACAGCGGCTGGCCGATGGCCGCGCCAACTGGACGTTCGAATTCGATAAAAAAGACCCCAATGCCGAGCCCTCCAATTGGGTGCTGGACCTCGGCAGTATCGGCTTCGACAAGGGCCAGGTGAGCCTCGACGACCAAACCCTCAAGGCGCAGCTCAAGGTGGTGATCGACCCTCTGGGCAAGCCGATCCCCTTCAGCGAATTGGCCGGCAACGGCGCGGCGAAAAAAGTCAGCGACCAAGGCGGTACGGCCCAAGACTACGCTTTTGGGTTGAAAGTTGATGGCCGCTACAAAGGCATGGACCTGGCCGGCACCGGTAAAATCGGCGGCCTGCTGGCGCTACAGGACGCGGCGCAACCCTTCCCCGTGCAAGCGGATGTACGCGCCGGGGATACCCGCATGGCGGTGGTCGGTACCCTGACCGACCCACGCAACCTCGGTGCCTTGGACCTGCGCTTGCGCTTGAGTGGCAGCAGCCTGGGCAACCTCTACCCCCTCACCGGGGTGACGCTGCCCGACTCGCCCGCTTACGAGACCGATGGGCGGCTGATGGTCAAGTTGCACGAGCCTGGTGGGGCGGCATTTCGCTATGAGAGCTTTAACGGGAAAATCGGCAACAGTGACATTCACGGCGACCTGGGCTTCGTCGCCAGCCAGCCAAGGCCTAAGCTCACGGGGGCCTTGGTGTCTAACCAACTGCTGTTCGCCGACCTGGCGCCGTTGATCGGTGCCGACTCCAACAAAGAGCAGCAAGCGCGCGGCGGGGCAAGCAAGCAGCCAGCGGGCAAAGTGCTGCCCGTCGAGGAGTTCAAGACTGACCGCTGGCGGGCCATGGATGCGGATGTCGAGTTCACCGGCAAGCGCATCGTCCACAGCGACAAACTGCCGGTCAACGACTTGTACACCCATATCATCTTGGATGATGGCCGCCTGCGCCTCGAGCCCTTGCGCTTCGGCGTAGCGGGCGGGCGCCTGGACGCTCAGATCAGCCTCGATGGCCAGCATGTGCCACTCAAGGGCAGCACGCGGCTGAGCGCACGCGGCTTCAAGCTCAAGCAGTTGTTCCCTGGGTTCGAGCCGATGCAGACCAGCTTTGGCGAACTCAATGGTGATGCTGATATTACCGGTACCGGTAACTCGGTGGCGGCGCTGTTGGGGTCGGCCAACGGCAACCTGAAAATGCTCATCAACGACGGCGCCATTAGCCGCGACCTGATGGAGATCGCCGGGTTGAATGTGGGTAACTACGTGATGGGCAAGATCTTTGGCGACAAAGAAGTGGACATCAACTGCGCCGCCGCCGACATGGGCATTCAAAATGGCCTGGCGACCACGCGGCTGTTTGTCTTCGATACCGAAAACGCGATCATCTACATCGATGGCACGGCCAATATGAAACAGGAACAGCTGGACCTGAAGATTACCCCAGAGTCCAAAGGCTTCAGGCTGCTGTCCCTGCGCTCGCCCCTCTACGTACGGGGCACCTTCGCCAAGCCGGACGCTGGCGTGCAAGCCGTGCCGCTGCTGTTACGCGGTGCCGGCATGGTCGCCCTGGGCGCCATCGCTGGGCCCGCCGCCGGCTTACTTGCCCTGGTCGCACCCAGCGGCGGTGAACCCAACCAATGCACGCCCTTGCTGCAGCAAATGAAAGAAGGCAAAGCCCCCAAAACCGTTAAATAAAGTGTGCCTTGGGCGGTAATACAGAGCTCGGGGGCAAGACCCCCTCCTACGGGCAGACATACGATCGTAGGAGGGGGCTCGCCCCCGATCTTTTACCCCCAAGACCAACATTTAACCCACAATCCCTGTGCGCCCCTCTGTGGATAACATGTTCGTCTCCTGCCACAGGCCTTGTTTCACAAGGCTTGTAGCAAGTCGATCAAATATTGATCAGAGCGCCAGCGCTGTGCATCTTTTCAAAAAAACAAGCTTTTTCAAGGCTTTATTTATAGACGCGAACGACGATACCCACAGTTGCTGTGGGTTCGGCTGTGGATAACTTGTTTGTTAATCCCTGCATCCCTTATAGCCAGTGCTTTGTAAGGCGTTGAGCGTTTTTTAACCAGGTGTGCCTGTTAGATCTGCCAGCTGTAGAGCTGCAAGCAAACATCCTAACGTTGGGAAAACCCATGCAGGGATAGCGGGCATGATTTCAACTACAGCAAATCTGTTAGCGGTGAATGCCAGTCATTCAGTCATGTTAAGTCTGACGACGCCGTCGCTGCCGGCTGCTTATTGCCCTTTTGGCACGCTGCACTTAAGTCGTGGGCGGCAAGGTCTATCAGCGTTCAATGGCATGCTGCTGGAACGCAACGAACAAGGGTATTTGCTGGGCAACGGTTATAGGCTGTACCGGCCCCATTTGCGGCGCTTCACCCGGCCTGACGAATTCAGCCCGTTTGGGCGGGGAGGGCTGAATGGGTATGCGTATTGTGAGGGGGATCCGGTTAATAATTTGGACCCTAGTGGACAGGGCATCCTCGCTGTATTAACGCAATTTACTTTCAATAAGCTCGCTACCAACGGAAATGCGCTGGCTGCGATGATCGGTTCGACGCTTTTCGACCTGGCTAACGCTATAGTCTTTCGCCCTGGGCCTGGACCAATGGCTATCCTACGAAGCAAGCTTTTCGGCGTTAGCGTAACCGCGATCGGCTGGCAAATGGGTAGTCCCTCTGTGACCAACCTAGGGATGGCCGTGACGGGAGGCGTTACGCTCTTCCAATCGGCGACCAAAGTAAAAACGCTTTACACCGGGTTGATGAGTCCAAGTTTTTCGATAGCCAAGGCACGTGAAAACGCAGCGGCTATATTTGGAATTGGAGGCGTGAGAGATACTGGTACTGAAGTGCTGACTTCTGTGCGGGTGGACCGCTTCAAGGTAAGGCACCTGTAACGCGTGGGGGTCTGACTATCGGCGTCCCAAGGGGTCGTTAGCCAGTCCTCCATGCTGATCTTTAGACGGGGCACTCACTCCCCGCTCGCCACCCCTTTCAAATACTCCGCCGGCTCAGCCCCCAAGTTATTCAACATGCGCGCGCTGTACCAGTCGACGAAATTCACCACACCAAACTCGTAAGTCTTGGAGTAAGGCCCTGGCTGATAGGCCGACGAGTTAATCCCGCGCTGGTTTTCTTCAGCCAGGCGGCGGTCCTGGTCGTTGGTGGCGTCCCACACTTGGCGCATGCGCTCGACGTCGTAGTCGACCCCTTCCACGGCGTCTTTGTGCACCAGCCATTTGGTGGTCACACGGGTTTCTTGGGCGCTGATGGGCCACACGGTGAACACAATGATGTGGTCGCCCATGCAGTGGTTCCACGAGTGCGGCAGGTGCAGGATGCGCATAGAGCCCAGCTCAGGGTTCTTGATGCGGCCCATGAGTTTGGCACAGCCTTGCTTACCGTCCAGGGTCATCGACACGGTGCCTTTGAGCAGCGGCATGCGCACGATGCGGTTGCGTAGGCCGAAGCTGGCGTGGGCGTAGGGGATCTTCTCGGCTTCCCAGGCGGCGGCAGACGCGGCCACGTGGTCCTTGAAGGCCTGGTCAGCCCGCGGGTCGGTCACGTCGTCCCATTCCAGCAGGGTTTTCAGCAACTCGGGGTGGGAGCCGCCACAGTGGTAGCACTCACGGTTATTTTCCAGCACCAGCTTCCAGTTGGCTTTTTCCAGCAGGTCGGTCTGGATCGCGACCTTGGTGTTCTCCATGTCGTACGGTTCCATGTAATGGTTCAGCGTACTGAGGAACTGGTCGATGGCGGGTGGGTTCTGCGCCAGGCTGATGAAAATGTAGCCGCCGGAGGTTTTCACGTGCACCGGTTTGAGGCCGTACTGCTTCATGTCGAAGTCGGCGCCCATTTCGGTGCCCGCAAACAGTAAGCGGCCGTCCAGTTCGTAGGTCCACTGGTGGTAACCGCACACCAGTTTGGCCACTTTGCCTTTGGCGGCAGTGCACAGGCGTGAACCCCTGTGCCGGCACACGTTATGGAAGGCATGCACCGCCCCTTCGACGCCGCGTACGACGATGATGGGGTTGTCGCCGATTTGCAGGGTGAGGAAATTGCCCTTGGCCGGGATTTCGCAGGTCATGCCAGCGATCAGCCATTCCTTATGGAAAATCTCCTGCATGTCGATATCGAACAGGCGCTCGTCGCTGTAGAAAGGCTGCGGCAGCGAGAACGTCCGCTCGCGGTCCTGGAGCATTTTTGCAGTGGCCTTGCGTGCAGGTTCCAGCGGGTCACCCAGGCTGAGTGTTTGCGTGACGTCCATCATGTGTGTCCTCAATGGCCACAGGCTGTGGCCGACGGAAAGTGGCTGTATACAGGTGACGCAAGGCTGCCGAAAAAAGTGTGGGCATGTGTGCGGAGTGTGCGACTCGGCGCGCTCCGAACCTTATCCATGGGCGACATGGCCGAATCCGTTCCCGACGCGCAAGCCCTTGCCGATAGGGGCTGGTTGCCATAAGCATGTGAATGTCGTGAATAGGCAAGCCATCGCTGCGACGGGGCCGCAGAATCGCAGCCATGAAGGCCGACCGTCGGCCGTGGAGATCAGCATGTCGAACAGCTTCCTGAGCCCGGTCAACACCCAAACCTGGGCCAACGGCCGCCACGTGGTGCGTTGCGTCAAAGTGATCCAGGAAACCTGGGACGTGCGCACGTTCTGTTTCATGGCCGACCAACCGATCCTGTTCTTCTTCAAACCGGGCCAGTTCGTCACCCTGGAATTGGAAATCGACGGCGAGCCGGTGATGCGCTCTTACACCATTTCCAGTTCGCCGTCGGTGCCCTACAGCTTTTCCATCACCATCAAGCGGGTGCCGGGTGGGCGCGTCTCCAACTGGTTGCACGACACCCTGCATGAGGGCCAGGAGCTGGCCGTGCACGGGCCGGTCGGTTTGTTCAATGCCATCGACTACCCCAGCCCGAAGATCCTCTACCTCAGTGGCGGCGTCGGCATTACCCCGGTGATGTCTATGGCACGCTGGTTCTACGACACCAATGCCAATGTCGATATGGTCTTCGTGCACAGCGCGCGTTCACCCAAAGACATCATTTACCACCGCGAGCTGGAGCACATGGCCTCGCGGATCGACAACTTCAGCCTGCATATCATTTGCGAGAAGCATGGGCTGGGCGAGCCGTGGTCGGGTTATCGCGGCTACCTCAAGCACCAGTTGCTCGAATTGATCGCGCCGGACTTCATGGAGCGCGAAGTCTTTTGCTGTGGCCCTACGCCCTATATGAACGCGGTCAAGCGTCTGCTGGAAGTGGCCGGGTACGACATGGCGCGCTACCACGAGGAATCCTTCGGGGCCACGCCGCCAGAAGCCCGCGCCGACGCCGTGGAACAGGCCGAACAGGCCGCCGATGCGCCGGAAGTGGATGTGCTCGACCTGCATCAGGTGGAATTCACCGCTACGGGTAAAAGCATTCGCGTGGGCCCTGGCGAAACCGTGCACGCGGCGGCAGCCAAACTGGGCCTGATGATTCCCAAGGCCTGCGGCATGGGCATTTGCGGCACCTGCAAGGTGCTCAAACTGGGGGGCGAGGTGGAGATGGAACACAACGGTGGCATCACTGAGGACGACGAGGCTGAGGGCTATATCCTGTCGTGCTGCAGTGTGCCGAAAGGGGATGTACGTATCGAATTTTAAGGTGCTTCGCGTTTTGCGGTCATCAACGTAGGAGGGGCCTTGGCCCCGATCATGCGCCCTTAAATCCGAAACCGCGCCACCAGCGTATTCAAATCCACAGCCAAGCGTGACAGCTCACCACTGGCCGCGCTGGTCTGCTCCGCGCCCGCGGCGCTGCCCACGGACAAATCGCGGATATTCACCAGGTTGCGGTCCACTTCACGGGCCACCTGCGCTTGTTCCTCTGCCGCGCTGGCGATCACCAAATTGCGCTCGTTGATCTGCGCGATGGCGCTATTGATAGTGTCCAGCGCCTGGCCTGCGCCTTTGGCGATACTCAGGGTCGACTCGGCCCGCTCGGTGCTGTTGCGCATCGACTCCACCGCCTGCGCCGTGCCGCCCTGGATACTGGCGATCATACGTTCGATTTCGCTGGTCGACTGCTGCGTGCGGTGCGCCAAGGCCCGCACCTCGTCGGCCACCACCGCGAAGCCGCGCCCGGCCTCACCGGCGCGGGCGGCTTCGATCGCCGCGTTAAGGGCCAGCAGGTTGGTCTGCTCGGCCAGATTTCGAATCACGTCCAGCACCTTGCCGATGTCCCGCGACTCGGTGGCCAGATTGCCGACCAAGGCCGCCGTGGCTTGCACGTCAGTGCTCATGCGCTCGATGGCTTCGACCGTTTCCTGCACCAAGTCGCGGCCGTCGCCCGCCGAGTTGGTAGCGTCTTTCGAGGCTTGCGAGGTGCTGACCGCGTTGCGCGCCACTTCTTCGACGGCGCTAGTCATCTCATTGACGGCAGTGGCCGCCTGTTCTATTTCGTGGTTTTGCTGGGTAAGGCCGCGGGCGCTCTCGTCGGTCACGCTATTGAGCTGATCGGCGGCGGTGGCTAACTGCTGGGACGATCCGGTAATGCCCTGCAAAGTGCTGCGCAGGTTGTGCTGCATTTTGTGCATGGCACCCAGCAAGCGGGCGGCTTCGTCATTGCCCGATACCTGGATCGCACGCGTCAGGTCGCCATTGGCGATGGCTTCGGCTGCTGTCAGGGCCTGGTCGATGGGCTGCACGATACTGCGGGTCAACAACCAGGCAAAAATGACCGTCAGCAGCATGGCGACCCCCAGCATCACGATCACCAGAACAAAAGCCGACGCGTATTGGTCTGCGGCGTTCTGGTTGGTGGCGGCGGTTTGTCGGCTGTTGATCTTGATCAGTTTGTCGAGCACGGCATTGACTTGCTCGGAGTTGCTCAGCAAATCGCTGTTGAGCAGGCTGCGCAGTTCTTCCAGCTGGTTGGCCGCCGACAGGCGCTTCATACGCGCTTCCAGCTGGCGGTACTCAGTGAGCAGCTTTTTGTAGTCTTCGAAGATCAGCCGCTCGTCATCGTTGCGAATCAACGCCTCGAAGCGCGTTTTGGCTTTGTCGATCTGCTCGTTGCGCATCTCGAATAACTGCACGGTCTTTTGCTGAACGTCGGGCTCACGGTTAAGCAATAGGCGGTAGGACAACACGCGCAGGCGCAGGGTCAGTTGAGTGAACTCGTTGAGGCTGGTCAGGCTCGGCACGCTGATGCGTTCGATGTCTTCGCCAGCCGAGCGGATAGTGCGCATCTGGCTGAGGGCGAACACGCCAAGGACGATCATCAAGGTGCCGATCATGGCGAAACCGAGCAGCGCGCGCGGCGCGATGTTCATAGAGCGTAATGACATGGACGGGTTCCGATCTGCTTACACGCGGTCCATGCGCTTGGGGTAGAAGATTGAACCGGCTTATCGGTGCCAAGAGGTCCAGCTTGAAAGACAAATTGTCGCACCTGGCCATTATTTGGCCACACATCTTGCGGGGGCTTTGTGTCGCTCGGTATGGAACCGAAGGGGTGTTTCAGGGTCCACCGGGGGCCTTATAATCCTGGCTTGCGCGGCAACTTTTCATTATCGTGTGCGCCCCCAAACCCAGAGAAATCATTATGTTAGAAGCATCCCTCAGCCAACTCGAAGCCCTGGTCAGCGAGCTGGTCAAACACAACCGCGAACTGTCCGAAAACAACGCTCAAATGAGTGCGGAATTGGCCCGCGTCAAAGACGAAAACGAAACCCTGCAGCTCAACCTATTGGAGCAAGAAGAGCAACACGGGAGCACGGCGGCCCGTATTCAGGCCTTGGTCGAGCGCGCCAGTTCGGCCGCAGCATGAGCACTGACGCGCCGGTCAAAGTGTTGTCGATTTTGGGCAACGACTACTCGATCAAGGCGCCCGAAGGCGAGCAGCAAGCCCTGGTGGACGCGGCTCGGATGCTGGACCGCACCCTCGCTGAGACCAAGCGTCGCTACCCCACCCTGGTGGGCGACAAGCTACTGGTGCTCACTGCGCTAAACCTGTGTTCGCAGCAAATGGAGCTGCAGCGCGAACATCAACAGGCCCTCAACCGTTATCAAGAGCAAGTCAACGCCACGGTTGAGGTAATCGCCCGGACAATCGGCGATCATTAGCAATGGTCGGGGCCTCGGCCCCGATCCGTCACGCCGCCTCCAGCACCTGGCGGATGTCCGCCGCCAACTCGCGCACCCGCGCCGGCTCCGTGTCCCACGAGCACATAAAGCGCGCGCCGCCGCTGCCAATGAAGGTGTAGAAGCGCCAGCCCTTGCTGCGCAAGGCTTCCAGCGCCGGCTCCGGCATTTTCAAAAAGACCCCATTGGCTTCCACCGGAAACATCAGTTCTGCCCCTGGAATATCGCTGGCCAGTTGGCTGAGCAACTGTGCGCAGTGGTTCGCATGGCTGGCGTGGCGCAGCCAGGCGTCATTTTCCAGCAACCCAACCCAGGGTGCCGAAAGAAAGCGCATTTTCGAGGCCAATTGGCCAGCTTGCTTGCAGCGGTAGTCGAAGTCTTCCGCCAGTTTGCGGTTGAAGAACAGAATCGCTTCACCCACGGCCATGCCATTTTTGGTGCCACCAAAGCACAGCACATCGACCCCGGCTTTCCAGGTCAGCTCGGCGGGCGAGCAGCCCAGAAAGGCGCAGGCGTTGCTGAAGCGGGCGCCGTCCATGTGCAGGTTCAGGCCCAGCTCCTTGCAGGTGGCGCTAATGGCCTTGAGCTCGTCCGGACGGTAGACGCTGCCCACTTCGGTGGCCTGGGTGAGGGTGACTACGCGGGGTTTGGGGTAGTGGATATCCAGGCGCTTGAGGGCAACTTCCCGGATCGCGGCGGGCGTTAGCTTGCCGGCCTCGGTGCGCGCAGTGAGCAATTTGGAGCCATTGGAAAAGAATTCCGGCGCGCCGCATTCGTCGGTCTCGACGTGGGCGGTTTCCGAGCAGATAACACTGTGGTAACTCTGGCACAGGGACGACAGCGCCAGGGAGTTGGCGGCTGTACCGTTGAAGGCGAAGAACACCTCGCAATCGGTTTCGAACAGCCGACGGAATTCATCAGCGGCGCGGGCGGTCCATTGGTCGTCACCGTATGCGCGCTGGTGGCCGTGGTTGGCCTGTTCCATGGCCGCCCAGGCTTCGGGGCAAATGCCAGAATAGTTGTCACTGGCGAACTGCTGGGTGGAGTCGGTCATCGGTAAATCCTTGTGCTCGATTATGCGCGGTACTTTAGCCGAATTTTGCAGTGAGAGGGCCGCCTGCGCCTCTCTTGGACAGGTAACGCCATGCGCCTCGATCGACCCCAACGCGACCACGCCCTCGACCTGCTCAAATGGCTGGCCCTGGTGTGCATGGTGCTCGACCACCTGCGTTATGTGGGCTGGCCATTGGAGTTCCTGTATGTGCCTGGCCGCCTGGCATTTCCATGGTTCTGCCTGGCCATTGCGGCGAACCTGATGCGCCGGCCCGGGGCAGGGCTGTCGCCCCGTTACCTGGGCTGGATGCTGGTGTTTGCCGCGCTGTCTGAAATCCCCTACCGAATGTTCGTCTACCCGGCGGCCTCCTTGAACGTCATGCCCACCCTGGCCCTGGGTTTAATCATTGGCAGTGCCTGGCAGCAGCGCAGCGCCCCCATGCTGGCTTTGGCTGCGCTGGCCCTGGGCGGCGCTGTCGTATTTGAACATTGGCTGATGTTCAGCGTGCCTGGGGTCCTGTTGCCGCTGGTGTTTCTCTTGGTATGGCAGCGCCGAGCCCGGTGGGCGCTGCTACCCGGCCTGTTTTGCCTGCTGGGCAACGCCTGGGAAGGCCTGTTTGCGTCGGCCCGTTATGGCGACCCCCTGGCCATCAGCGGCATCGCTGCCTGCCTGCTGGCCCCCTGGTTGGGCATGGCCTTGCTGCGCTCCGGGCTGCGCTGGCGCGTCCCGGCCCTGCGCCGCTGGGCGTATGGCTTCTACCCTGTGCACTTTCTTGTGCTGCTGGCCTTGCGGGTGCTTATTCGCAGCACCTGAGCCGCCCCGTTCGCTGCCCGCCACGGGCTATGTCGTAAACGCACCTTTGCGTGGCGTGCGTAGGCATTTGGCCTGGCCGCGCCAGTCATACCATCGCTGCAAAGGGGCCCGCTTCGGTATTGCCCCACAGCAGACCACGGGCGCCATGCCGCCGCCGGGAGAATCGCGATGTTCAGCAAGCAAGACCAGATCCAAGGCTACGACGATGCACTGCTGGCGGCGATGAATGCCGAGGAGCAACGTCAGGAAGACCACATCGAGCTGATCGCCTCGGAAAACTACACCAGCCAGCGGGTCATGCAGGCCCAGGGCAGCGGCCTGACCAACAAGTATGCCGAGGGTTACCCGGGCAAGCGTTACTACGGCGGCTGTGAGCACGTCGATAAGGTTGAGATGCTGGCCATCGAGCGCGCCAAGCAGCTGTTCGGCGCCGACTATGCCAACGTCCAGCCGCATTCGGGCAGCCAAGCCAACGCGGCGGTCTACCTGGCCTTGCTGCAAGCAGGCGATACCGTGCTGGGCATGAGCCTGGCCCATGGCGGGCACCTGACCCACGGCGCCAGCGTGAGTTTTTCCGGCAAGCTCTATAACGCGGTGCAGTACGGCATCGACACCGAAACCGGCTTGATCGACTACGACGAGGTCGAGCGCCTGGCGGTGGAGCATCAACCGAAAATGCTCATCGCCGGTTTCTCGGCCTATTCGAAAACCCTGGATTTTCCGCGCTTCCGCCAGATCGCCGACAAGGTCGGGGCGTACCTGTTCGTCGACATGGCCCACGTCGCCGGGCTGGTTGCGGCAGGGTTGTACCCCAACCCGCTGCCCTATGCCGACGTGGTCACCACCACCACCCATAAAACCCTGCGCGGCCCCCGTGGCGGGCTGATTCTGGCCAAGGCCAACGAGGCCCTGGAGAAGAAACTCAACTCGGCGGTGTTCCCCGGCGGCCAGGGCGGCCCCCTGATGCACGTGATCGCGGCCAAGGCGGTGTGCTTCAAGGAAGCCATGGAGCCGAGCTTCAAGGCGTACCAGCAGCAGGTCATCGACAACGCCCAGGCCATGGCCGAAGTGTTTATCCAACGGGGCTACGATGTGGTCTCCGGCGGCACTGACAACCACCTGTTTCTGGTCAGCCTGATCCGCCAGGGCCTGACCGGCAAAGACGCCGACGCAGCCTTGGGCCGGGCCCACATCACCGTCAACAAAAACGCCGTGCCCAACGACCCGCAATCGCCCTTTGTCACCTCTGGCCTGCGCATCGGTACGCCGGCCGTCAGCAGCCGCGGTTTCAAAGTGGCGCAGTGCGTGACCTTGGCCGGCTGGATCTGCGACATTCTGGACAACCTGGGCGACGCCGACGTCGAAGCCAATGTGGCCGCGCAAGTCGCCGCCCTGTGTGCCGATTTCCCGGTTTACCGCTGAGAGTGGAGTAACGCTATGCAACGCTATTCGGGCTTCGGCCTTTTCAAACACTCCCTCAGCCACCACGAAAACTGGCAGCGCATGTGGCGCACGCCCACCCCCAAGAAAGTCTACGACGTGGTCATCGTGGGCGGCGGCGGGCATGGCCTGGCGACGGCCTATTACCTGGCCAAAGTCCACGGCATCACCAACGTGGCCGTGGTCGAGAAAGGCTGGCTGGGCGGCGGTAACACCGCGCGTAATACCACCATCGTGCGTTCCAACTACCTCTGGGACGAGTCGGCGCACCTTTACGAACACGCCATGAAGCTCTGGGAAGGCCTGTCCCAGGACCTCAATTACAACGTGATGTTTTCCCAGCGCGGCGTCTACAACCTGTGCCATACCCTGCAGGACATGCGCGATTCCGAGCGCCGGGTGAGCGCCAACCGCCTTAACGGGGTGGACGGCGAACTGCTCAACGGCCAGCAGGTGGCGGACGAAATCCCCTACCTGGACTGCTCGAAAAACACCCGCTACCCCATCATTGGCGCCACCGTGCAGCGGCGCGGCGGTGTGGCCCGGCATGACGCCGTGGCCTGGGGCTTCGCCCGTGCGGCCGACGCCTTGGGGGTCGACCTGATCCAGCAAACCGAAGTGATCGGCTTTCGCAAGGAGAACGGCGTGTGCATCGGCGTCGAAACCAACAAGGGTTTCATCGGCGCCAAGCGTGTGGGTGTGGTCACTGCCGGCAATTCGGGGCACATGGCCAAACTGGCCGGGTTTCGCCTGCCGGTCGAGTCGCACCCCTTGCAGGCGCTGGTATCAGAGCCGATCAAGCCGATTATCGACAGCGTCATCATGTCCAACGCCGTGCACGGTTACATCAGCCAGTCAGACAAAGGCGACCTGGTGATCGGTGCCGGTATCGACAGCTGGGTCGGCTACGGCCAGCGCGGTTCCTACCCGGTGATCGAGCACACCCTGCAAGCCATCGTCGAGATGTTCCCGGTGCTGTCGCGGGTGCGCATGAACCGCCAGTGGGGCGGCATCGTCGACACCACCCCGGACGCTTGCCCGATCATCTCGAAAACTCCAGTGCCCAATATGTTTTTCAACTGCGGTTGGGGCACCGGTGGGTTCAAGGCCACGCCAGGCTCCGGCAATGTGTTTGCCGCGAGCCTGGCCACGGGCGAAATGCACCCGCTGGCCAAACCTTTTTCCATCGAGCGCTTCCACAACGGCGCGCTGATCGACGAACACGGCGCCGCCGCGGTCGCCCACTAAAACAGGAGAACCCCGACATGTTGCATATCTTCTGTCCCCATTGCGGCGAACTGCGCTCCGAAGAAGAATTCCACCCCGCCGGTCAGGCCCACATTCCGCGCCCGCTGGACCCCAGCGCCTGCAGCGATGAGCAGTGGGGCGACTATATGTTTTTTCGCGACAACCCCCGCGGCCTGCACCATGAGTTGTGGATTCACCAGGCTGGCTGCCGGCAGTATTTCAACGCCACCCGCGACACCGTCACCTACGAAATTCTGGAAACCTACCCCATCGGCGCCAAGCCGCAGGTGACGGCCAAGAGCGCATCGGGAGAACAGCTATGAGCCAGGTCAATCGCCTGTCCAACGGCGGACGTCTGGACCGCAGCAAAAAAATCACCTTCACCTTCAACGGGCAGACCCTGCACGGCTATGAAGGCGACACGCTGGCTTCCGCCTTGCTGGCCAATGGCGTAGACATTGTCGGCCGCAGCTTCAAGTACTCGCGCCCGCGCGGCATTGTCGCCGCCGGTGCCGAAGAGCCCAACGCGGTGCTGCAGATCGGCGCCACCGAAGCGACCCAGATCCCTAACGTGCGGGCCACTCAGCAGGCGCTGTACCAGGGCCTGGTGGCCACCAGCACCAACGGTTGGCCTAACGTCAACACCGACATGATGGGCATTCTGGGCAAAGTCGGCGGCAAGCTGATGCCGCCGGGTTTCTACTACAAGACCTTCATGTACCCGCAGTCTTTCTGGATGACTTACGAAAAGTACATCCGCAAGGCCGCCGGCCTGGGCCGCTCGCCAACCGAGCTGGACCCTGACAGCTACGACTACATGAACCAGCACTGCGACGTGCTGATCGTCGGCACCGGCCCTGCGGGCCTGGCCGCCGCATTGGCTGCTGCCCGCAGCGGCGCGCGGGTGATCGTCGCCGATGAGCAAGAAGAATTCGGTGGTAGCCTGCTCGATACCCGCGAAAGCCTCGATGGGCAACCGGCTGCCGAGTGGCTGGCCAGCGTCGTCGCCGAATTGCGCAGCCTGCCTTCGGTGGTGTTGTTGCCACGCACCACGGTGCACGGCTACCACGACCATAACTTTCTGACCGCCCACGAACGCCTCACCGACCACCTGGGCGACCGGGCACCATTGGGCCAAGTGCGCCAACGCATGCACCGGATCCGCGCCAAGCGCGTGGTGTTGGCCACCGGCACCCACGAGCGGCCTTTGGTGTACGGCAACAATGATGTGCCGGGCAATATGCTTGCCGGCGCGGTTTCGACCTATGTGCGTCGCTATGGCGTGGCGCCGGGTAAAAAACTGGTGCTGTCGACCAACAACGACTTCGCTTACCGCGTCGCTCTCGATTGGCTGGATGCCGGCCTGGCCGTGGTGGCCGTCGCCGACGCCCGGCACAACCCACGCGGCGCGTTGGTAGAAGAGGCGCGGGCCAAAGGTATTCGGATTCTCACCGGCAGTGCGGTGGTCGAAGCGCGCGGCAGCAAGCACGTCACGGCTGCGCGCGTAGCCGCCATTGATGTCAAAGCCCATAAAGTCACCAGCCCCGGTGAGTGGCTGGACTGCGACCTGGTGGCCAGTTCGGGGGGTTATAGCCCGGTGGTGCACCTGGCATCGCACTTGGGCGGCAAGCCGGTCTGGCGCGAAGATATCCTCGCGTTCGTTCCCGGCGACGCGCCGCAGAAGCGCGTGTGTGTGGGCGGTGTCAACGGTGTATTCGGCTTGGGCGACAGCCTGGCCGATGGTTTCGAGGGCGGCGCCCGTGCGGCTGCCGAAGCAGGCTTTGGGGTGGTTGAAGGGGTATTGCCCAAAGCCCTGCAGCGCCACGAAGAACCCACGCTGGCGCTGTTCCAAGTGCCCCACGAAAAAGCCACCGCGCGGGCACCGAAGCAATTCGTCGACCTGCAGAACGACGTCACCGCCGCGGCCATCGAATTGGCCACCCGCGAAGGCTTTGAGTCGGTCGAGCACGTCAAGCGTTACACCGCGCTGGGCTTCGGCACCGATCAAGGCAAGCTCGGCAACATCAACGGCCTGGCCATTGCGGCACGCAGCCGGGGCATCTCGATCACCGAGATGGGCACCACCATGTTCCGCCCAAACTATACGCCAGTGACCTTCGGCGCCGTAGCCGGGCGCCATTGCGGCCACCTGTTCGAACCCGTGCGCTTCACCGCCTTGCACGCTTGGCACGTCGCGCACAAAGCCGAATTCGAAGACGTCGGCCAATGGAAACGGCCTTGGTACTTCCCGCGTAACGGTGAAGACCTGCACGCCGCCGTGGCCCGCGAATGCAAAGCCGTGCGCGACAGCGTCGGCCTGCTGGACGCCTCGACCCTGGGCAAGATCGACATTCAGGGCCCCGACGCCCGCGAGTTCCTCAACCGTATCTACACCAACGCCTGGACCAAGCTCGATGTGGGTAAAGCGCGCTACGGCCTGATGTGCAAAGAAGACGGCATGGTCTTCGACGACGGTGTGACCGCCTGCCTGGCCGATAACCACTTCCTGATGACCACCACCACCGGCGGCGCCGCACGGGTATTGCAGTGGTTGGAGATCTACCAGCAAACCGAATGGCCTGAGCTGAAGGTGTATTTCACCTCCGTGACCGACCACTGGGCCACCTTGACCCTTTCCGGGCCCAACAGCCGCCAGTTGCTCAGCCACGTGACCGACATCGACCTGGGTAAAGAAGCCTTCCCGTTCATGACCTGGAAAGAGGGCCTGGTGGGCGGCGTCCCCGCGCGGGTGTTCCGCATCTCCTTTACCGGTGAGCTGTCCTACGAAGTGAACATCCAGGCTGACTACGCCATGGGTGTCCTGGAGAAGATCGAGGAAGCGGGCAAGGCCTACAACCTGACCCCCTATGGCACCGAGACCATGCACGTGTTGCGCGCCGAAAAGGGCTTCATCATTGTGGGCCAGGACACCGACGGCTCGATGACCCCGGACGACCTCAACATGGGCTGGTGCGTGGGCCGTACCAAGCCGTTCTCGTGGATCGGCTGGCGCGGCATGAACCGCGAAGACTGCGTGCGCGAAGAGCGCAAGCAGTTGGTCGGCCTAAAGCCGGTGGACCCGAACAAGTGGCTGCCCGAAGGCGCGCAGTTGGTGTTCGACCCCAAGCAGCCGATCCCCATGAGCATGGTCGGCCATGTGACGTCCAGCTATGCCAGCAACTCGCTGGGTTATTCGTTCGCCATGGGCGTGGTCAAAGGCGGCCTCAAGCGTATGGGTGAGCGGGTTTTCTCGCCCCAGGCGGACGGTAGCGTGATCGAGGCAGAAATTTGCTCGTCGGTATTTTTCGACCCCAAGGGCGAACGCCAGAACCTGTAACGCCCGACCGGGGCCTGGCCCCGGTCCCTCAAGGTTTGCCACCGAATTCCCTGACAGGTGTCCTTCATGACCACAGTCAACGTATATGAACAACGCCCCACCGGCAGCGCCAAAGCCGAGTCGCCGCTGCACCACGCCGACCTCGCCAGCCTGGTGGGCAAAGCCGCCCCGGGCGCGGGTGTGATCCTGCGCGAGAAAAAACTCTTGGGCCACCTGACGTTGCGCGGTGACGGCAAAGACCCGGCCTTCGCCGGGGCCGTGCACAAAGCCACCGGCTTGGAACTGCCGGGCGCCCTCGGCCTGCTGGTCAATGGCGAGACTTCCCTGCAGTGGCTGGGCCCGGATGAATGGCTGCTGATCGTCCCCAGCGGCGAAGAGCTGGCAGCCGAGCAGCGTCTGCGTGAAGCCTTGGCCGGTTTGCATGTGGCGATCGTCAACGTCAGCGGCGGCCAGAGCATCCTCGAACTGCGTGGCCCGAACGTGCGCCAGGTACTGATGAAGTCCACCAGTTACGACGTGCACCCAAGCAATTTCCCGGTCGGCAAAGCGGTGGGCACGGTGTTCGCCAAGTCGCAGTTGGTCATTCGGCACACCGCTGAAGACACCTGGGAGCTCTTGATTCGCCGCAGCTTCTCCGATTACTGGTGGCTGTGGTTGCAGGATGCGTCGGCCGAATATGGGCTGAGCATCGAAGCCTGACCCCAAGCCTCTATCTTTCGTTAAGGATCAACCGATGAGCCGCGCCCCCGATACCTGGATCCTCACCGCCGATTGCCCTAGCGTGCTTGGCACGGTGGACGCGGTCACTGGCTACCTGTTCGAACAGAGCTGCTATGTCACCGAGCACCACTCGTTCGACGACCGGTTGTCGGCGCGGTTTTTTATCCGCGTGGAGTTTCGCCAGCCCGAGGGTTTCGACGAGGCGGCTTTCCGTAGCGGCCTGGCGGAGCGTGGGCAGACGTTCGGCATGCTGTTCGAGCTGACCCCGCCGCAATATCGGCCCAAGGTGGTGATCATGGTCTCCAAGGCCGACCACTGCCTCAACGATTTGCTCTACCGCCAGCGCATTGGCCAGTTGTCCATGGACGTCGCGGCGGTGATTTCCAACCACCCCGACCTCGAGCCCTTGGCCCAGTGGCACGGGATCCCCTATCACCACTTTGCCCTCGACCCCAAGGACAAGCCGGCACAAGAGCGGCGGGTCATGCAGGTGGTCGAACAAAGCGGTGCGGAACTGGTGATTCTCGCGCGCTACATGCAAGTGTTGTCACCTGAGCTGTGCCGCCAACTGGACGGCCGGGCGATCAATATCCATCACTCGCTGCTGCCCGGTTTCAAGGGCGCCAAGCCTTATCACCAGGCCTATAACAAGGGCGTGAAACTGGTGGGGGCCACCGCTCACTACATCAACAACGACCTCGACGAGGGGCCGATCATCGCCCAAGGCGTGGAAGTCGTGGACCATAGCCACTACCCTGAAGACTTGATCGCCAAAGGGCGTGACATCGAATGCCTGACCCTGGCCCGCGCAGTGGGCTATCACATCGAGCGGCGGGTGTTCTTGAACGCTAATCGCACGGTGGTGTTGTAACAGCCAAGCAGCGCTGCACGGGCTTTTCCAATAACAACAATCAACCCAGAGGCAATAACATGACTGGTAATCGCGGCGTGGTATATCTCGGTGCTGGCAAGGTCGAGGTACAAGCAATCCCCTTCCCAAAAATGGAGGATCCTCGCGGTAAACGCATAGAACATGGGGTGATCCTGCGGGTGGTTTCCACCAATATCTGTGGCTCCGACCAGCACATGGTGCGCGGCCGCACCACCGCCCAAGTGGGGTTGGTGTTGGGCCATGAAATCACCGGTGAAGTGGTCGAAGCCGGGCGTGACGTAGAACACCTGGCCGTGGGTGACCTGGTCTCGGTCCCCTTCAATGTGGCGTGCGGCCGCTGCCGCTCCTGTAAGGAGCAGAATACCGGGGTCTGCCTGACAGTGAACCCGGCCCGTGCCGGTGGCGCCTACGGTTATGTCGACATGGGTGACTGGGTCGGCGGGCAAGCCGAGTACGTGTTAGTGCCTTACGCGGACTTCAACCTGCTGAAGCTGCCGGACCGCGACCGCGCCATGGAAAAAATCCGTGACCTGACGTGCCTGTCGGATATCCTCCCCACCGGCTACCACGGTGCCGTCACCGCTGGCGTTGGCCCAGGCAGCACTGTCTATATCGCCGGCGCAGGGCCTGTAGGCCTGGCCGCCGCCGCCTCGGCGCGCTTGCTCGGCGCGGCTGTGGTGATCGTCGGTGACGTCAACCCCGTGCGCTTGGCCCACGCCAAGGCCCAGGGCTTTGAAATCGCTGATCTGTCGCAAGACACCCCGCTTCACGAACTGATTGCCGACCTGCTGGGCGAGCCCGAGGTCGACTGTGCGGTCGATGCCGTGGGCTTCGAGGCCCGCGGCCATGGCCACGAAGGCGCCCAGCAGGAAGCGCCGGCCACGGTGCTGAACTCGTTGATGGGCGTGGTGCGCGTGGCGGGCAAGATCGGCATCCCCGGCTTGTACGTCACCGAAGACCCTGGCGCCCGCGACGCCGCCGCGAAGATCGGTAGCCTGAGCATTCGCTTTGGGCTGGGTTGGGCCAAGTCGCACAGCTTCCATACTGGGCAAACCCCGGTGATGAAGTACAACCGCCAGTTGATGCAGGCGATCATGTGGGACCGGATCAACATCGCCGACGTGGTGGGCGTACAGGTGATCAGCCTGGACCAGGCGCCCCAGGGGTATGGCGAGTTCGATTCAGGGGTGCCGAAAAAATTCGTCATCGACCCGCACAAGCTGTTTAGCGCGGCCTAACCCCCTCTGATCTTTTGATCTTTTGATCTTTTGAAGATCAAGAGCTCGGGGCCAAGGCCCCTCCTACAGCGTTCACCGCGCGCCGTAGGAGGGGCCTTGGCCCCGATCTTCTGACATCCCCCGGGATAATTACCCACCGCGCAACAGTGTTTCTGCCACACGGAGACGACAATTTGTCGCACCCGTGTATCCATTTTGTTATTGTTTCCCTCTATGGACTAAACAGTTAACTCCCTATCCGCCCGATCCGCATGCACTGTGGCAGGCGGTTGCGGGGGTATTGGCGTGCGTTGCAGAGAGGGTCAAATACACATGAACACAAGGGTTGGCGTCTCCGGCGCCCAAACATTCCTATTGGCCGGGCTGGGCCTGCTGATCGCTGTGCTGGGCCTGGCCCTGCTGGGCGGCGGCGTCTACCTGGCGACTCTGGGCGGCAGTTGGTTCTTCCTGCTGATGGGGTTGGCCATGCTGGTGTCCGGGTTGCTGATTGCCCGGCGCAAGTCGGCCGGGGCCTGGCTCTACGCCGTGGCGCTGGTGCTGACGGCCCTATGGGCCCTGTGGGATACGGGCCTGGAATACTGGCCGCTGGTTTCGCGGGTGCTCACCTTTGCCGTGATCGGTGTGGTCATTGCGCTGATCTATCCCTTGCTCCAGCGTGCCTCCGGCACCCAGGCTGGGCGTGGGGCTTATGGCGTCGCCGGCGTATTGGGCGTGGCCGTAGTCGCTACCCTGGCGTATATGTTCGTGCCCACCCACGTGGTCAGCAGCAGCGTCGCTGCGCCGCCCGTGCAGCCAGTGGCGCCGGGCAGCGAACAGAAAAACTGGGAGCACTGGGGCAATACCCCGCAGGGTAACCGCTTCGCCGCCCTCGACCAGATCACCCGCGACAACATTGATAAACTGCAAGTCGCCTGGACCTTCCACACCGGGGATATCCCGCAAAGCACCGGCGCTGGCGCCGAAGACCAGAACACCCCTCTGCAGGTGGGCGACTCGGTCTACACCTGCACCGCCTACGGCAAGGTCTTTGCCCTGGACGCGGACAGCGGCCAGCAGAAGTGGAAGTTCGACCCCCAGGGCACCGCGCCTAACTGGCAGCGTTGCCGGGGCCTGGGTTACTTTGAAGACACCCCGGCGGCCTCCAGCGCGCCCACCGCGTGCGCCAAGCGTTTGTTCCTGCCCACCGGCGACGCGCGGTTGATCGCCATCAATGCCGAGACCGGCGAAGCCTGTAAAGACTTCGGTAACAACGGCGTGGTCGACCTGACCACCGACATGGGCGAAGTCAAACCCGGTTATTACCAGCAAACGTCGACACCGCTGGTAGCCGGTAACGTCGTGGTAGTGGGTGGCCGCGTGGCCGACAACTACTCCACTGGCGAGCCTCCGGGTGTCGTGCGTGCCTTTGACGTGCACAGCGGTGAACTGGTGTGGGCCTGGGACCCAGGTAACCCCAACACCAGCAAACGCCCGCCCGCGGGTGAGACCTATACCCGTGGCACGCCGAACGTGTGGTCGGCCATGGCCTACGACGCCAAACTCAACTTGGTTTACCTGCCCACGGGCAACGCCACCCCAGACTTCTTCGGTGGTCAGCGCAGCGAGCTGGACGACAAATGGAGCTCGTCAGTGGTGGCGCTGGACGCCAGCAGTGGCGCGGTCAAATGGCACTACCAGACCACCCACCACGACCTGTGGGACTTCGACCTGCCCGCCCAGCCGCTGCTTTACGACGTACCCGATGGTAAGGGCGGTACGCAGCCTGCACTGGTGCAAGTCACCAAGCAGGGCATGATCTTCATGCTCAACCGCGAAACCGGCGTGCCTATCGCCAAAGTTGAAGAACGCCCCGTACCCCAGGGCAACGTACCGGGTGAACGCTATTCGCCGACCCAGCCGTATTCGGTGGAGATGCCGTCGATCGGTAACCAGACCCTCACCGAAGCCGATATGTGGGGTGCCACGCCCTTCGACCAATTGCTCTGCCGGATCGCCTTCAAGGGCATGCGCCACGAAGGCGTCTACACCCCACCGGGCCTGGATAAAGCGCTGCAGTTCCCAGGTTCCCTGGGCGGTATGAACTGGGGCAGTGTGTCGGTCGACCCGACCACCCACTACATGTTCGTCAACGACATGCGCCTGGGCCTGGCCAACTACATGATCCCGCGCGCGAACATCCCGAAAAACGCCAGCGGCATTGAAATGGGTGTGGTTCCCCAGGAAGGCACGCCGTTCGGCGCCATGCGCCAGCGCTTCCTGTCGGCCGCCGGTATCCCCTGCCAGAAGCCACCCTTCGGGACCATGTCGGCGATTGACCTGACCACCAAAAAGGTCGTCTGGCAGGTGCCGGTCGGTACCGTGCAAGACACCGGGCCCCTGGGCATCCGCATGCATTTGCCGATCCCTATCGGCATGCCGACCCTGGGCGCTTCGTTGTCGACCCAGTCGGGCCTGCTGTTCTTCGCCGGCACCCAGGACTTCTACCTGCGTGCGTTCGATTCGCGCACCGGCAACGAGATCTGGAAGTCGCGCCTGCCCGTGGGCAGCCAATCGGGGCCGATGACTTATGTGTCACCCAAGACCGGTAAGCAGTACATCCTGCTGACCGTCGGTGGCGCCCGGCAGTCGCCTGATCGAGGCGACTACGTGATGGCTTACGCGCTGCCAGAGCGTCCTTGACCCCAGGCCCCAGGCCTCAGGCAAAAACCCGCTTCGGCGGGTTTTTGCTTTTTCAGGGTTCGACACAATTTTCACCCCACAGGAACATAATGGCAGCCGTCTCCGTCCAACGGCGGCTTGATCCATGTCCCAAGAGGTTGCTTTTACATGAAGATTTCCCACGCCATCGCTCTAGCAGTCGTGCTGGCGGGTTCCGCCGGTGCCGCGTCCGCCTTCGACCTCAACGAAGCGCTCAATGCCGCCTCGGCGTTGAAAAACGGTAACAAGGAGTCCAATCAGGCCGCGGTCACTGCGGCCGCTCCCGCTGCCGGTTTGCTCAATACCCTGGGCACCCAGCTGAAGATCAGCCCCGAACAGGCCATCGGCGGCGCCGGTGCCATGCTCGGCCTGGCCAAGAACAAACTTCCCAGCGGCGAGTACTCGCAGCTCACCCAGCAAGTGCCGGGCCTGGACAAACTGTCGGGCAACGAAGCCTTGGCGGGGCTCAATGGACTGAGTGGTTTATTGGGAGAGAAAAGCGGCAGCAAGGTCGACGCGTTGAACCAGGCGTTGGGCAATGTAAAAACCACCAGCGACATGAACAACGCCTTCAGTGCCCTGGGCATGAATAGCCAGATGGTTGGCCAGTTCGCCCCGGTGATTCTGCAGTACCTCGGCCAGCAAGGGGTCGGCGGCTCGGTGTTGCAGAACCTTAGCGGGATCTGGGGCGCCAGCTAAGCCTGGGTTTCGGCACGCAGGGCGGCGATACGCGCGTCTTTTTCGGTCCACAGCTGGTTGACCCACTGCTGCATGGCCTGGCGGAATGCCGGGTCGTTTTCGTAGTCGCCGTTGACCAGGGCGGGGTCGATGGGCCGTGATTGGATATCGACGATCACTTGCGCTACATCGCCGCACAGCAGATTCCAGAAGCCCGGAATTCGCTCGCTGGGGTAGACCACCGTGACGTCCAGCACCCGGTCCAGTTGCTCGCCCATGGTTGCCAACACGAAAGCCACGCCGCCGGCTTTTGGCTTGAGCAGGTAGCGGAACGGTGACGCCTGTGCCTCACGCTTGGCCGGGGTGAAACGCGTGCCTTCCAGGTAGTTGACCACGGTCACCGGCTGGCGCTTGAACAGCTCGCAGGCGGCTTTGGTAATGGCCAGGTCTTGCCCCTTGAGTTCCGGGTGGCGGGCCAGAAACGCCTTGCTGTAGCGCTTCATGAAGGGGTAATCCAACGCCCACCAGGCCAGGCCCAAGAACGGCACCCAGACCAGCTCGCGTTTAAGGAAAAACTTGAAGAAGGGCGCGCGCCGGTTAAGCGCCTGGATCAAGGCCGGAATATCCACCCAGGATTGATGGTTGCCGATCACCAGGTAGGAGGTGTCGCGGTCGAGGTTGTGCGCCCCACGAATATCCCAGCGGGTCGGGATACAGGCGGCGAAGATTTTCTTATCGATGTGCGCCCAGGTTTCGGCCACCCACATCACAGCCCGCGAGGCCTGGTCGCGCCGGTGCCCACGCAGGAGCAGTTTGAACACGGCGAATAGCAGCAGGGGGCCGATCAATAGCAGGGTATTGAGTAATAACAGCAGCGTCACAAGACAGCCGGTGAGCAGGCGGCGCATAAAACCGATCTTCAGCAGTGGGGGAAGGGTGGGCCATGATAAGCATCTGCAGGCCTATCGCCAAACGTGGGTGAGGCTTTTGCCAACAAATGTTTCACTTTTCATGGGGTAGGCTGGCCGCATCGAACCTATGGTGCGCGGGCGGTCTAACCTCCCAGCGCCGGCTGAAGATCAAAAGATCGGGGGCAAGCCCCCTCCTACGGTTTGATGTTCAGTTTATTGGGCGCCGTTTACCCATTTGATTAAGGATGCTCTTGCGTGAAATCCGTTCTCGCCTTGTTGGGCCTGTTGGCTCTGCCGGTCATGGCCGCCGAGCCAACTATTTATGGCCGTTACGAATACATCAAACTGCCGGAAATCGGCGGCGAAACCTTTAAAGCGAAAATGGACACCGGTGCCCTGACCGCTTCGCTTTCGGCCAAGGACATCGAAACCTTCACCCGCGACGGCGACGACTGGGTACGTTTCCGCCTGGGCACCAAGGACGCCGACAACAAGGTTTACGAACACAAAGTCGCGCGCACCAGCAAAATCAAAAGCCGCGCCGACGAAGACGACGAAGGCGAAACCACAGAAGTGTCACGGCGCCCGGTGATCGACCTGGAAATGTGCCTGGGCGATGTCAAACGCACCATCGAAGTGAACCTGGTCGACCGCAGCAGCTTTAATTACCCCTTGTTGATCGGCGCCAAAGCGCTGCGCGAGTTCAAAGCAGCGGTGAACCCAGCACGGCGGTTTGTGGCGGATAAGCCGGGCTGCTAGCCAGGCGGTTTTCACCGGGGTTTTATCAGCCCCCGGATGCTCAACCCCACCGGCACCCCCAACCCCACCCACGCCAGCACATCCCAGCCGCCGTCGCCCAGCAACGCGGCGAACAGCCCGGCGGCGCCGATTAGGGCAATGCCCAGGGGCCAGGCGAACACGGCCCAGAAACTTGCACCCTTCATGGCCGTGCCGCTGCGCGGCGGCGTACCCACCAGAGGTACAGGCCGCTGCCCAAGACAATGATGGTCAATACGTCCAGCAAGGCCCAGAGGATTTGCATAGGGCGGCCGCCGTAGTCGCCGAAGTGCAGGGGCTGGGAGATCAGTAAGGCATCCAGGTACCAGGGGCGTTCGGCCACGGCGGTGACGGCCAGGGTTTGCGCGTCGATCAGGATGGGGGTGAGCAGGTGCGAGGTCAGGTGGGTGTTGCCTTTCATAAATACCGCGTAGTGGTGCTCGCTGGAAAAGCGCGTGCCGGGGAAGGCGATAAAGTCGGCGCTCATGCCCGGTGCGGCGGCCTGGGCTATCTCCAATAAACGGGTCGCCGGCGCCCGTTGCTGTAGCGCTGGCGCATCGCGGTAAGGGGCGACCAAACTGGCCAGGCTGTCGTTGCGCCAAGCGGCGATGACCAGATCGGCGCAGGCGTTCAGCACGCCCGTCAAGCCCACCACCAGGGCCCAGGTGAGGGTGACGATGCCAATCAGGTTGTGCAGGTCGAGCCAGCGCACCCGGCGCGACTTCTCATGGCGCACGCTGGCGAACGGTAGCCGCCGCATGAATGGAGCGTACAGCACCACCCCGGAGACAATCGCGGCGACAAACAACAGGCCCATAAAAGCCAGCAGCAGTTTGCCCGCCAGGCCGGCGTACAGGTCTACGTGCAGGCGCAGCACCACCATCATCAGCCCCGTGCTGGCTGACGGCATCTCCACGCCCTGGCCGGTGCGGGCGTCGAGCATAAAGGTGTGGGAGTCGTTGGGGTCGCTGTAGGCGGTCTTGGCCATAATCGCGATGACCCCATTGGGCTCATCGTCCTCCCAGCCCAGGTACTGCAAAACCTCGCCAGGGCGGTAAGCCTCGGCGGCGGCCGCCAGTTGCTGCAGGTTCAGGCGTGGGGTGTCGGCGGGCAGGCTTTGCAACTGCGGCGCTTCGCCCAGCAGGTTTTCCAGCTCATGATGGAAAATCAGCGGCAGGCCGGTGACGGCCAGCAGCAAGAGAAAGGCGCTGCAGATCAAGCTGCTCCAGGTATGGACCAGGGACCAGCGGCGTAGGGTCGTGCTGTTCATAGGATGCATCTGTGCAAAGGATCACGGGCGCCATGATATCTGTGATTGGAACCCGCGCGCGCCACATATCTTTGATTGGAACGCACACGCGCTGGCGCCATATATCCGTGATTGGAACCCACATGCGCTGGCGCCATACATCCGTGATTGGAACGCGCGCGTAGGAGGGGCCTTGGCCCCGATCTTTTGATCTTTTGATCTTTTGATTTTTTGATCTTTTGATCTTTTGATTTTTGACGAAGAGCTCGGGGGCAAGCCCCCTCCTACGGGCAAGCCCCCTCCTACGGCGTGCTTAAAACGATGGAGCCCCCTGGCGCCGCCGCCACTGGCTAAGCTTCTGCGCCAGCTCGGCAGGGCTGTCGAAGCCTTGTCGGCGGGCGTGGCTGAACAGAATCAGGGCCAGCTCCGCCGTGACCAGCGCGTCCGCACTGGCGTGGTGGCGCTCTTCGACCAGCAGGCCAAAATGCTCGGTCCAGTCATCGAGCCCGGCTTCGCGCCGTGGCCCGTGTGGGCAGAGGCAGGGCGCCAGTTCGGCAATATCGAAAAAACGGTGGGCCAGGCGATAGCCGAGGCTGTCTTTGAGGGCCCGCTGCAACATGTGCTGATCGAAGCCAGCATGGAATGCCAGCAGCGGGCTGTCACCGACAAACTCCATGAAGTCCAGTAGGGCCTCGGCCGGGGCGCTCCCGGCCGCGATGGCACTGGGGCCCAGGCCGTGGATCAACACGCTGGGGCCCGGTTTGTGGGCTTCGCGCTGCAGGGTCCTTTCGAACAGTTGCGAGAAGTCGATGGCGCCGTCTTCGATTACCACTGCGCCAATCGACAAGACCAGGTCGCGGTTAAGGTTCAGCCCGGTGGTCTCTACATCCACCACTACCCAGCGTTGTTTACGCAAACTGTGCTCGCCCAGCGGGCCGGGGGTTGCCAGGTTCGCCACGCGCTGGCGCTGCGCCTCGTTCAAGTGCTGCGTCGGCGCTGGTGGGCGCAACCAGTCGAGCAGCCTCATAGCTGGTACCGCAGGGTCAGGCTGGTTTGCAGGCGCTGCGCCTGGCGCAGCGATTCGCGTAGGATGCGCCGGTCGAGGTCGTTGAGGCTGTCGGGGTCGACGCGGTTGGAATGCGGCAGGTTTTGCCGGGTTTGCAATTGGTGCTGCTGCATACGGGTTTGCTGAATGAAGTGGTAGGCCTCCTCGTAGGCCGCGCCGTCGAGGGGGTCGATGACTTCTCGGGCCACCAGCTGGCGCAGGCGTTGTAGGGTATTGCCGGTTTCGACCCCGTGGGCCAGGGCCAGTAGCCGTGCGCCGTCGACAAAAGGCCCCAGGCCCTGCACTTTGAGGTCCAGGGTGGCGGCTTTTTCGCCACCGCTGCGGGTCAGCACGAAATCGCGGAAGCGCCCCACCGGCGGGCGCTGGCGCAGCGCGTTCTCGGCCAGCATGCGCTGGAACAGGCGGTTGCCGGCCACCTGGTCGAGAATGCCCTGGCGCAATTGCGCGCACGCGCGCTCCTCGCCCCAGACCACCCGCAGGTCAAAATAGATGCTGGAGCTCAGCAGGTTCTCTGGGGTGGCTTCGCGAATAAAACTCGCGAAGCGCTGGGCCCATTCCAGGCGCGACAGGCACAGCTCGGGGTTGCCGGCCATGATGTTGCCCTTGCACAAACTGAAGCCGCATTGGGCCAGAGACTGGTTCACTTGCTGCGCGATGGGCAACAGCAGGCTGCGAATCTGCGCCGCATGGGCGTCGTCGCGGGCCTCGAACAGAATGCCGTTGTCTTGGTCGGTGTACAAAGTTTGCTCGCGTCGCCCTTCGCTGCCAAAACACAACCAGCTAAACGGCACGCCGGGATCGCCACGTTCTTGCAGGGTAAGTTCGATCACGCGGCATACGGTGTGGTCGTTGAGCAGCGTGATGATATGGGTGATCTGCGTGGATGAGGCGCCGTGGGCCAGCATGCGCTCGACCAACTGGCCGATCTCGCCGCGCAGCGACACCAGTTGCTCCACGCGCCCGGCGTTGCGGATGGTTCGGGCCAGGTGCACCAGGTCGACCCGTTGCAGGGAAAACAGATCGCGTTCAGAAACCACGCCGCACAGGCGGTGGTTGCGCACCAGGCACACGTGGGCGATGTGCCGCTCAGTCATGGCGATGGCGGCGTCGAAGGCGCTGTCTTCCGGGCTGAGGTAGAACGGCGCCTGAATCATGTGGCGATGGATCGGTTGGCTGAAATCGGCCAGCGGGTCGGCCACCACCTGGCGCAGGTCGCGCAGGGTGAAGATACCGCGCGGCGCTTTGTCGTCATCGACAATCACAATGCTGCCCACCTGCTGCTCGTGCATCAAGCCGACGGCTTCGCGCAGCGGCATGTCGGGGCCGCAGGTCACGGGGTGACGCATGGCCAGTTCACCGAGCCGGGTGTTGAGTGAGTACTGGGTGCCGAGGTTTTCTGCGGCGCGCCGTTGCACCTGCTGGTTGACCAAATCGAGCAGGCTACTGACCCCGCGCAAGGCAAAGTCGCGGAAGCTGGTGGACAGCCCGAATAGCTTGATGAACGCGGTCTTGTTCAATTGCAGGCAGAAAGTATCCTCCGCTGCCAAGTGCTCGGTGCGGGTGGCGCGCTCGCCCAGCAGCGCCGCGAGGGGAAAGCACTCGCCACGGGTGATTTCAAAGGTAGTCTCGCTGCCACCCCGGGCACTGTGGGGTCGTTCCCCCACCACGCGGCCTTGCTTGACGATGTAGAAATGTTCGACGGGCCCGTCGGCGGGCTTGATGATGCTTTCTTGCGCAGCGAAGAAGCGCAGTTGGCATTGCTCGACCAGGTAAGCCAAATGGGCGTTTTCCATCTGGTTGAAGGGCGGAAAACGCTGCAGGAATTGCAGGGTCCCGTGGATGTTTTGCAACACCGCAGTTTTCCCCGCCTGGGCGAAGTCATCGGCTTTGCTCATGGGCCTCACCGGGTTATTTTTGTCGTCAGCCATGGTCCGCCCCTTGTAGGCGGTGTGCCCATTGGACGTAAGTCTAAAAATTTTACTTCACCCCGCGATCATTCCTCCGCATCATGCGCACTAGAGGTTGCCCAGGAGGGTTGGAAGGTCTATGCCGGATCACGATTTTCTCAGCGACGCCGAGCGCAAAGCTTTGAGCGATCTCAACAAAACGCCAGAGCCTAGCGCTTTGCAGCAAGTCCTGCTGGTGGAGGACGATGACGATTCCCGCGAGCTTTTGGCCGAAATCCTCGGCGTTCACGGGGTTACCTGTGTTACCGCTGGCAATGCGGTCGACGGCCTGGCGCTGTTGACCAACAACAAAAACATCGGTTTGCTGATCACCGATCTGAAGATGCGACCATATGATGGTCTGCAGCTGATCAGTGAGATCCGCGCCTCCGACCGTGCAGCGCTGCCGATCATCATTGTGTCGGGCAACGCTGACGTGCAAGACGCCATTGCCGCCATGCATTTGAGCGTGGTCGATTTTCTGCTCAAACCGGTGGATATCAATCGCCTGGTGATGCTGGTCAAGCGCGAACTGGGGCAGTAAGACCGCGACAGCCCCGCCAGAAACGGCTGCAATCATTACGCTGAGCGTAACGGATCTGCGCCCACCTTGATTGATCCAGCCGCGCTAACCGGCCTACGGTGTGACCCCACGACAGCGAATCTGTGGAGTCACCATGACAACAACAAACCCCTGCGACGCGCGCTGGTCCCAGCGACGCCGCGAGAAGCAGCGGCGCCTGGAGCAGGTCCGGACGTTCGCCGACGGTGCGGTGCTGCCCAGCGAGCATATCGTGGCCGCCCTGGAAGCCCTGCTGATGCCCGGCGACCGCGTAGTGCTCGAGGGCAATAACCAGAAACAGGCAGACTTCCTGTCCCGCTCCCTGGCCCAGGTCGACCCCGGCAAACTGCATGACCTGCATATGATCATGCCCAGCGTCGGCCGGCCCGAACACTTGGACCTGTTCGAAAAAGGCATCGCGCGCAAACTCGATTTCTCCTTCGCCGGCACCCAAAGCTTGCGCATTAGCCAGTTGCTCGAAGACGGCTTGCTGGAGATCGGCGCGATCCACACCTACATCGAGCTGTACTCGCGGCTGGTGGTCGACCTGATTCCCAACGTCGTGCTCAGCGCCGGTTTTATGGCCGACCGCGCAGGCAATATTTACACCGGCGCCAGTACCGAGGATTCGCCGGCGCTGATTGAACCGGCAGCCTTCAGCGACGGTATCGTGATTGTGCAGGTCAACCAGTTGGTGGACGACGTCAGCGAGCTGCCGCGGGTCGATATTCCCGCCTCCTGGGTCGACTTCGTGGTGGTTGCCGACCGGCCGTTTTACATCGAGCCGCTGTTCACCCGCGATCCTCGGCACATCAAGCCGGTGCACGTGTTGATGGCGATGATGGCGATCCGTGGCATCTACGAAAAACACAACGTGCAGTCGCTGAACCACGGCATCGGCTTCAACACCGCCGCCATTGAGCTGATTTTGCCCACCTACGGCGAATCCCTGGGCCTGAAGGGCAAGATCTGCCGCAACTGGACGCTCAACCCTCACCCCACCCTGATCCCCGCCATCGAAACCGGCTGGGTGCAGAGCGTGCACTGCTTTGGCACCGAGTTGGGCATGGAGAACTATATCGCCGCGCGCCCAGACGTGTTCTTCACCGGCCGCGACGGCTCCATGCGCTCCAACCGCATGTTCTGCCAACTGGCCGGCCAATACGCGGTGGACCTATTCATTGGCGCCACCCTGCAAGTGGACGGCGACGGCCACTCTTCCACGGTGACCCGTGGGCGCCTGGCCGGCTTCGGCGGTGCGCCGAACATGGGGCACGACCCGCGCGGGCGTCGGCATGCCACCCCGGCCTGGTTGGACATGCGCCAAGGCAGCGGCGACGCCCCCGCCGCCTTGCTGGAGCGCGGGCAGAAACTGGTGGTGCAGATGGTCGAAACCTTTCAGGAAGGCGGCAAACCGACCTTCGTCGAGACCCTGGACGCGGTCGAGGTGGCGAAGAAAAGCGGCATGGCCCTGGCGCCGATCATGATCTACGGCGACGACGTGACCCACTTGCTCACCGAAGAAGGCATCGCCTACCTGTACAAAGCGCGCTCGCTGGAAGAGCGCCAGGCGATGATCGCTGCCGTTGCCGGCGTTACCAGCATCGGCTTGCGACACAACCCCAAAGACACCGAGCGCATGCGCCGCGAAGGCCTGATCGCCTTGCCCGAAGATCTGGGCATCCGCCGCACCGACGCCAGCCGTGAGCTGTTGGCGGCCAAGAGTATCGCTGACTTGGTGCAGTGGTCCGATGGCCTCTACCAACCGCCGGCCAAATTCAGGAGCTGGTAATGCATGCACTCAACTTACCGGCGCTGCCGTGCGTCTGGGCTGAGCAGTTGGCCGACTGGGCCGTGGACGCTCTGATCGATGAAGCCGACCTGTCGCCCAAGCCCGCGCTGGTGGACCGGCGTGGCAACGGCGCCCATCAGGATTTGCACCTGGGCCTGATGCACGCTTCAGCGCTGTCGCTTTGGCCGACTTTTGCCGCCATGGCCGAAGCCGCCGCCCAGGCCGGCAGCGTGAGCCTGCCGCTGCGCGAGGCCCTTGGCCGTTTGGGCCGTGAAGGCGAGGTGGCCATGCTGCACACCACGGCCGGGGTTAACACTCACCGAGGGGCTATCTGGGCATTGGGCTTGCTGGTCGCAGCGGCCGCCTTGGTGCCGCGCGCTAGCTCAGCGGCGGTGCTGGCCGAGCATGCGGCGCGTCTGGCCCAGCTCGCGGACCGTTATGCACCGCAGCAGCCCAGCCACGGCAGCGAGGTTGCTCGCCGTTATGCCGTGGGGGGCGCACGCGAACAAGCGCAGCTGGGCTTTCCGGCGGTCATCCAGCAGGGCTTACCGCAATTACGGCGCAGCCGTGCCGCTGGCCACGGCGAGCAAAACGCGCGCCTGGATGCGCTGCTGGCGATCATGGCTACCCTGGGTGACACCTGCGTGTTGCACCGCGCCGGCCCCGTTGGCCTGGCCACCATGCAACAGGGCGCCCAAGCGGTACTCGATGCCGGCGGCAGTGCCAGCCTGGCCGGGCGTCGCCGTTTGCATACGTTGGATACGCAATTGTTGGCGCTGAATGCGTCGCCGGGCGGTGCCGCTGATCTGCTGGCGGCCTGCCTATTTATCGATCGCCTGGAACAAGGCGAATGTCCAAGGAGCCAAGGCTGATGGAAACCCTGTCTTTCGAATTTCCCGCCGGTGAGCCGATGCGCGGCCGAGCGTTGGTCGGCTGCGTCGGTTCTGGCGACCTAGAAGTGCTGATGGAGCCTGGCCTGCCGGGCAAGTTGCAGATCCAGGTGGTGACGTCGGTCAACGGCAGCGCGGCGCGCTGGGAGCACTTGTTCCAGCGCATGTTCGACGGCCAGACGCCGCCCGCGGCGCATATCGATATCCATGATTTTGGCGCCACCCCCGGTGTGGTTCGGCTGCGCCTGGAGCAAGGCTTCGAGGAGGTAGGGGCATGAGTGATAGCGCACGCTTGCTGCAGCAGCGCAGCTTCATCGAACTGAGCGCCCGCCAACGGGCCCGTGCCTTGCTCGACAGCGGCACGTTCCGCGAATTGATAGACCCGTTCGCGCGGGTCATGTCGCCCTGGCTCGAACGCCAGGGCGTGGTGCCCCAGGCGGACGACGGGGTGGTGGTCGGTAAAGGCCTGGTGGCGGACAAACCGGTGGTCATCGCCGCCATCGAAGGCGCTTTCCAGGGCGGCAGCCTGGGCGAAGTGAGTGGGGCGAAGATCGCCGGGCTCTTGGAGTTGGCTGCTGAGGATAATCGCAACGGCGTGCCCACTGCGGCGGTTTTGCTGCTGGAGACCGGCGGCGTGCGCTTGCAGGAAGCCAACCTGGGCCTGGCCGCCATTGCCGACATCCATGCAGCGATTGTCGACCTGCGCCAATACCAGCCAGTGATCGGCGTAGTAGCGGGCAGTGTCGGTTGTTTTGGCGGCATGTCCATCGCCGCCGGGCTGTGCAGCCACCTGTTGGTCACCCGCGAGGCCCGCCTGGGCCTTAACGGCCCGCAGGTAATCGAACAGGAGGCTGGGATCGAGGAGTACGACTCGCGGGATCGGCCCTTTATCTGGAGCCTGACCGGCGGCGAGCAGCGTTTTGCCAGTGGCCTAGTGGACGGCTATGTGCAAGACGACGCTGAGCAGATTCAGCAGCAAGTCAGCCAATGGCTGCAGCAAGGCCTACCCGCACAGATTCGTAGCCGCCAAAGCGGTTTCTACCTGCAGCGCCTGGCCGCCTTGGACGCGCAGCCGCAAGTTGACGCCGGCCAGGTACGCGCATTGTTCAAAGGAGAACAGGCATGAACGGTTATTCCTTACGCGGTCTGCGCTGGTTCGAGGCGTTGACGGGCCACGCCACGGTACTGCAAGGCCTACCGGGCTCCGTGCGCGTGGCCGATGCCGACCTGAACGGGCAAGCGGTGCGTGTGCTCGCCGTGGTCGCGGACCCGGCCAACCCTTTTGCGCGGGCCCGTGAAGGCGAGGTCGGCCTGCTGGAAGGCTGGGGCTTGGCTAAAGCCATCGATGCGCTGATCGAGCTGGATCATGGGCAACCTAACCAACGCCCATTGATCGCGGTGGTCGATGTACCGAGCCAGGCCTACGGCCGACGGGAAGAGGCGCTGGGCATCCATCAGGCCCTCGCCGGCGCGGTGGACAGTTATGCCCGGGCGCGCCTGGCGGGGCATCCGGTCATCGCACTGTTGGTGGGCAAGGCCATGTCCGGGGCGTTCCTGGCCCATGGCTACCAGGCCAACCGCATGATCGCCTTGCGTGACCCGGGCGTGCAGGTGCACGCCATGGGTAAAGCTTCGGCGGCGCGGGTGACCCAGCGCAGCATCGACGAACTCGAGGCCCTGGCCGCCAGCGTGCCGCCCATGGCTTACGATATCGACAGCTATGCCAGCCTCGGCCTGCTGTGGGAAACCCTGACGGTGGCGCAGATCGAACAACCCACGGCCGACGACCTGGCGCGGGTGCGCGATGTCCTGTTCAGGGCCATCGCGGACACCTGCACAGGCCCCAGGGACCTTTCCGGGCGCCTCGGCGCGGTCAATCGGCAAGCGTCGGCGCGGGTGCGGCGGCTGTTGCGTGAGCAGTGGTAATGAACCCCCACGATCTGCTCTGGGGCCTGTACCCGCACCATCTACCGGTGGAAGCGCCCGGCTGGGTGAGCGAAGCGGTCGCCCGCGGCCTGCCCGTGGTGGTGCGCCGCCACTACCTGGGGCCGAACCGGGTCGCCGTGGGCATCCGTGGCGCGCGCCGCGAGCAGCGTTTTGCCTGCAGCCTGCCGCTCGCTGCGGTGACCCGGCGGGTCACCCCCGAGCAATTGATTGACCTGCCATTCGAGCCGCATTGCCCGGCGTTGCACGCCTTGCTGCGGGTGCGCGACGGCTTGACGGCCAATGGCTGGGTATGGGGCGTGAGCGGTAGCGCCGGTTTCGAGTTAGCCAGCGGCGTGCGGGCGTTGCACGCGCAAAGCGATCTGGATTTGATTGTGCGAGCCCCCAAGGCGCTGTCCAAACGCGAGGCGCGGGCGTTGCTGGCAACCTTCGAGGGGGTTGGCTGTGCGGTCGATGTGCAGCTACAGACGCCCTGGGGAGGTGTCGCGCTGCGTGAATGGGCCAGTGATACGCGCACGGTTTTGCTCAAAGGCGAGCGCACCGCCCAGTTGGTCGCGGACCCTTGGGCCGTCGCCATGGAGCCCGCTTTATGAGCAGCTTGCTGGCATTTCCCGGGCAGGGCGCGCAACAGCCCGGCATGCTCCACAGCCTGCCTGAGCAGGCACAGGTCCGCGCCTGCCTGCGCGAGGCCAGTGACGCTCTGGGTGAGGACGTCTTGCAGTTGGACAGCGCCGAGGCCTTGGGCGCCACCCGGGCCGTGCAACTGTGCCTGCTGATCGCCGGCGTAGCCTGTGCGCGTTTGCTGCCGAGGCCCGACTACGTGGCGGGGTTATCCATAGGCGCCTACCCGGCCGCCGTGATTGCAGGCGTATTAACGTTCGAAGACGCGCTGCGACTGGTGGCCTTGCGCGGCGAATTGATGCAGCAGGCTTATCCCGAGGGCTATGGCATGACCGCCATCGTGGGGCTGAGCCTGGCCACGGTAGAGCAACTGCTGGCGCACGTGCACAGCCCTCAACAGCCGGTGTACTTGGCCAATATCAATGCCGAGCAGCAAGTGGTGATTGCCGGCAGCCACAGCGCTATGGCGGCCGTGGCGCAGCGGGCCAAGGCCCTGGGCGCCGGGCTGGCGCGGCGGCTGGCGGTCAGTGTGCCGTCCCATTGCGAGCTACTTGCCGCGCCGGCTGCGCGCCTGGCCGAGGCGTTCGCGGGCGTCACTTTACAAGCCCCGCGCGTGCGCTACCTGAGCGGCACCCGCGCGCGCCCGCTGCAGCAGATAGAGCAGTTGCGCGACGACCTGGCTTACAACATGTGCCGGGTGGTCGACTGGCGCGGCGTGGTGGAAAACGCCTACGAGCGCGGCATCCGCCTGCACATCGAGCTGCCGCCTGGCAGCGTGTTGACCCCATTGGCGAAAAAGGTGCTGCTCGACGGCACCTGCGTGGCGTTTCAAGGTGCGCGCCTGGATACCCTAAAAGCGCTCATGGAGGAGGAGGGCCGCCGTATTCAATAGACCGATAGCAACTGCTGCGAAGGATAAAAACAACAACTTCGGCTGGGCAATTCGAGGGTACTGAGCATGATTATTTACGGTGTGGCGTTATTGGCTATCTGCACGTTGGCCGGTGTGATTATCGGCGACTGGCTAGGTGTACTGCTGGGGGTCAGGTCGAACGTGGGCGGGGTGGGCATTGCCATGATCCTGTTGATCTGCGCCCGGCTGTGGATGCAGAAACGCGGTGGACTCAGCGAAGGCTGCGAGCTGGGCGTGGGTTTTTGGGGCGCGCTGTACATCCCGGTGGTGGTGGCCATGGCGGCCCAGCAAAACGTTGTGACGGCCTTGCACGGTGGGCCGATGGCGGTGGTGGCGGCCGTAGGTTCGGTGCTGATTTGCGGCGCGACCATTGCCCTGATCAGCCGCACCAACCGCGGCGAACCCTTGCCAGATGAACCGGAAGAAGTGACCGCCGCTGGCACACCGGTCGGGGGGCGCTGATATGTGGGATCTCATTGAAAAAAGCCTGGAACACAACGGTTTGATCACAGCCTTTGCGTTCGTCGGCATCATCATGTGGGTGTCGGTGGTGTTGTCCAAGCGCCTGACGTTCGGCCGCGTGCACGGCTCGGCCATCGCTATCGTGATCGGGCTGATCCTGGCTTGGGTCGGCGGTACGTTGACGGGCGGGCAGAAAGGCTTGGCCGACCTGGCCTTGTTCTCCGGCATCGGCCTGATGGGCGGCGCCATGCTGCGCGATTTCGCCATTGTTGCCACGGCCTTTGAAGTGCAAGCGACCGAGGCGAAAAAGGCCGGGCTGATCGGCGCGGTTGCCCTGTTGCTCGGCACTGTTCTGCCGTTCTTCTTCGGCGCTGGCGTGGCCTGGCTGTTTGGTTACCGCGACGCGGTAAGCATGACCACCATTGGCGCGGGCGCGGTGACTTACATCGTCGGGCCGGTGACGGGGGCGGCCATCGGCGCTTCGTCGGACGTGGTCGCGTTGTCGATTGCCACCGGTTTGATCAAGGCCATCGTGGTCATGGTCGGTACGCCCTTTGCGGCGCGCTGGCTGGGCTTGGACAACCCGCGCTCGGCCATGGTCTTTGGTGGCCTGGCCGGTACGGTCAGCGGCGTGACCGCGGGCCTGGCGGCCACTGACCGGCGGCTGGTGCCGTATGGCGCGCTGACCGCGACGTTTCACACCGGGTTAGGCTGCCTGCTGGGGCCGTCGGTGTTGTATTTCATCGTGCGCGGCGTGGTGGGTGCGTAATCGCGGCCTCAACTGCGGTCTTTGCGCTCATACATCCGGCATTCCGCGAGTAGCGCTAGCAGGTTGGGGTCGCGTTCCTTGGCCTTGAGGAATACCACCCCGATTTGCTGCTGCAGGCGGTAGCGCGCTTGCAGCGGGATCAGCCGTACGCGGTTCTCGTATACCGCGGCCACGCGCCCTGGTAGCAGAGCAAAACCCACCCCAGAACTGACCATGCTGAGCAGTGTGAAGATGTCGTTCACCTGCATGGCCACCTTGGGTTCGAACCCGGCCTGCTTGAACACGCGAATGCCATCGCGGTGGGTGGCGAAGCCTTGGGTGAGGGTGATGAAGGTGGCATCGCGCAGGTCGCTCAGGTCGATTTCTGCGTGCTGGGCAAAGGGCGAATCGGCTGGCGTGGCGAGAAAGATATCGTCCGAGAATAACGCCAGTTGCTCGCAGTCCGGGTCGTGTAAAGGGTCGTCCAGGGAGATCAGGATCGCATCGGCTTCCATGTTTTTCAGCTTGAACATCAGGTCGATGTTCGAGCCCATGATCAGGTCGATGTTCAGCTCACTGCGGCGCAGCTTCAGGCCCATGATCAGTTGCGGTACGGTCTTGATCGTCAGCGAATACAAGGACCCCAGGCGGAATCGCTCCGCCGAGAAACCCGCCGCTTCGCGGGTGGCCTGAACGCTGGCAAGCACATCCTGGACCAGCTTCTGGGCGCGCTCCTCCAGCACGTAAGCGCTCTCCAGCGGCGTCAGGTTGCGCCCTTCATGTTTGAACAGCGGGCAGCGCAGCGCGCTCTCCAGGGAGTGGATGGCCCGGTGTACGCTAACGTTGCTGGTCTGCAACAGCGCGGCGGCGCGGGTCAGGTTGCCGGTGCGCATGAAGGCCAGAAACACCTCCAGCTTTTTCAGGGTCAGCTCTTCGTCGATCAGCATCGCAAACGCTCTGGGCGGGTTTTTTATTCACACTCCACGTGTAGCATGGTGAGCACTTTAGGCCTTGTGGAGACGCTGGTTATGTACTACGGCGAACGGCTTAACGCCTGGACTCATCTGCTCGGGGCACTGTTGGCCCTGGGTGGGGCGGTGTGGTTGCTGGTCTTGGCCAGCGCGCAGGGTAACCCCTGGAAGATCGTCAGCGTAGCAGTGTATGGCGTGACCTTGCTGATGCTCTACAGCGTATCGACGCTGTACCACAGCGTGCAGGGGCGAACCAAGACGATCATGCGCAAGCTCGATCACTTGTCGATCTATCTGCTGATTGCTGGCAGCTACACGCCCTTTTGCCTGGTGACCCTGCGCGGCCCCTGGGGCTGGAGCCTGTTTGGCGTGGTCTGGGGGCTGGCGCTGCTGGGTATGTTGCAGGAGCTCAAACCGCGCTCTGAGGCGCGGGTGTTGTCCATCGTGATCTACGCCTTGATGGGCTGGATCGTACTGGTCGCCGTGCAGCCACTGCTGGCCCGCCTGGGCCCTGAGGGTTTTGCCTGGTTGGCCGGTGGTGGGGTGCTGTACACCGTGGGGATCATCTTCTTCGCCCTCGACTCGCGCTTGCGCCACGCCCACGGTATCTGGCACCTGTTCGTTATTGCCGGTAGCGTGCTGCACTTTGTCGCGATCCTGCGCTACGTGCTTTAAAAGTCCCCCCACAACTGCTGCGCCACCGCTAGCGCAACCACCGGCGCAGTTTCGGTGCGCAGCACCCTGGGGCCTAGGCGAGCGGCCTGGAAGCCGTTGGCTTGGGCCTGGGCGATTTCGCTGTCGCTGAGGCCGCCCTCGGGGCCGATCAAAAACGCCAGCGAGCGGGGGGGCGAGTGGCTCGTCAGTGCGTCGGCCACCGGGTGCAGGACCAGCTTGAGTTCGGCCGTGTTGCCCTGTAGCCAGTCGGCGAGCAGGGTGGGGGCATTGATGGTCGGCACGCTGGAGCGGCCGCATTGCTCACACGCACTGATCGCCACCTGGCGCCAGTGGGCCATGCGCTTTTCCGTGCGCTCGTCTTTAAGGCGCACTTCGCAGCGCTCGCTGATGATCGGGGTAATCGCGTTGACCCCTAATTCGGTGGCCTTTTGAATGGCCCAGTCCATCCGCTCGCCCCGCGACAGGCCCTGGCCCAGGTGAATGTTCAGGGTGGACTCGGGCTGGCCGGGCAGGCATTCGTCGAGCTGCACGGTGACGCGCTTTTTGCCGACCTCCAGCAAGCTGCCGCGGTACTCCTGGCCGCTGCCGTCGAACAGCTGTACGGCGTCACCGCTGACCATGCGCAGCACCCGGCCTACATAGTGAGCCTGAGCTTCGGGCAGCTCCTGTTGGCCGAGGCTCAACGGCGCGTCGATGAAAAAACGGGAGAGTCGCATAGGGGTCTCTAACAGTAGGTGAATGGGCTAGCCAGGGTCACGGAAGTCGGGATGGAAATTGCTCGGCACGGCCACGCTGAGGCTGTCGCGGGTGGCGATGTCGATGCCTTCGCTGGCTACCTCGGCGAGGAAATCGATCTGCTCTGGGGTGATCACATAAGGCGGCAGAAAATACACCACACTGCCCAACGGGCGCAGCAACGCGCCGCGCTCCAGGGCATGGTTGAACACTTTCAGCCCACGTCGCTCCTGCCAGGGGTAGGCGGTTTTGCTGGGTTTGTCCTGCACCATCTCGATGGCCAGCACCATGCCGGTCTGACGCACCTCGGCCACATGGGGGTGGTCGGCCAGGTGGGCAGTGGCGGTAGCCATGCGTTGGGCCAGGGCCTGGTTATGTTCGATCACGTTGTCTTGCTCGAAAATATCCAAGGTCGCCAGGGCGGCGGCGCAGGCCAGCGGGTTGCCGGTGTAGCTGTGCGAATGCAAGAACGCCCGCAGGGTTGGGTAGTCGTCGTAAAACGCGCTGTACACGTCATCGGTGGTGACGCACGCCGCCAGCGGCAAGTAGCCGCCGGTGAGGGCTTTGGACAGGCACAGGAAGTCCGGGCGAATACCGGCCTGCTCGCAGGCGAACATCGTACCGGTGCGGCCGAAGCCCACCGCGATCTCATCGTGAATCAAGTGCACGCCGTAGCGGTCGCACGCCTCGCGCAGCAGCTTGAGGTACACCGGGTGGTACATGCGCATGCCGCCTGCGCCCTGGATCAGCGGTTCGATAATGACCGCCGCAACGCTGGCGTGGTGCTCGGCGAGGGTTTGCTCCATGGCTTGGAACATCGTGCGCGAATGTTCTTCCCAGCTCACGCCTTCGGGGCGCAGGTAGCAGTCAGGGCTCGGCACCTTGAGGGTGTCGAGCAGCAGCGCCTTGTAGGTCTCGGTGAACAGCGGCACGTCGCCGACCGACATCGCCGCGATGGTTTCGCCGTGATAGCTGTTGGTCAGGGTGACGAAGCGTTTCTTCGCCGGCTGGCCCCGATTGACCCAGTAGTGGAAGCTCATCTTCAGCGCCACTTCGATGCACGACGAGCCGTTGTCGGCGTAGAAGCACCGGGTCAGGCCCTCGGGGGTGAGCTGCACCAGCCGCTCCGACAGTTCGATCACCGGCTGATGGCTGAAGCCGGCCAGGATCACGTGTTCCAGTTGGTCGACCTGGTCCTTGATGCGCTGGTTGATGCGCGGGTTGGCGTGGCCGAACACGTTGACCCACCAGGAACTGACCGCGTCGAGGTAGCGTTTGCCTTCGAAGTCCTCGAGCCAGACCCCTTCACCGCGCTTGATAGGAATCAGCGGCAGCTGTTCGTGGTCTTTCATCTGGGTACAGGGGTGCCACAGGACCTTGAGGTCACGTTGCATCCACTGATTATTGAGGCTCATTGCATCTCTCCTGACGACAGTCGCGCAAGCCTATGCAATGACTGCCTGCGGAACAACCCATCAGGCCAAATGAATGGCGTAGAGATCGGGGGCAAGCCCCCTCCTACAGTAGGAGGGGGCTTGCCCCCGATCTTTTGACCCTAGGGTTACATTTTCTTTTAATGTTTCGTTAACGGAATAGAGCGAAAATAAATAATCGTTTTTATCGATCTTTCGAAGCAGTATTTTTCGCTTTAATTCGATAGATAAAACCGTAATCTTGAGCACATTACTAACCGGTGACGCCCAATGCAGCTACGTAACTCTCCTTCTCGCTATGGCTGGGTCAGCATGTTCCTGCACTGGGGTGTGGCCCTGACCGTCTTCAGCATGTTTGCCTTAGGGCTGTGGATGGTGGGTCTGGGTTACTACGACCCATGGCGTAAGGCGGGGCCGGACTTGCACAAGAGTATTGGTCTGGTGCTGTTCTTCTTTATGCTGCTGCGGGTGCTTTGGCGTTTTATCAGCCCACCCCCGCCACCGACGCCCAACCAAGGCCCGCTTACCCGGCTGGCGGCCACGCTTGGCCACTTGTTCCTGTATGCCGATCTGTTTCTGGTGATGGCGGCGGGTTACCTGATCTCCACCGCTGATGGCGTTGGTATTCCGGTATTCGGGCTGTTCGAAGTGCCTGCGCTGGTCAGCGGCTTGCCTGACCAGGCCGAAACCGCTGGCACGATCCACTTGTACCTGGCTTGGGTGTTGGTGATCTTCGCTGGCCTGCATGGCCTGGCTGCACTCAAGCACCATTTTATCGACCGTGATGCCACTCTGGTACGTATGCTAGGGCGTAGAGCCTGATGCTTAACCCACTGCAAAGGAAATACAGTATGTTGAAAAAGACCCTCGCCGCCGTCGCTATCGGTACCGCTCTGCTCTCGGCCGGCCAGGCCATGGCCGCTGACTACAAGATCGACAAGGAAGGCCAACACGCTTTCGTTGATTTCAAGATCAGCCACTTGGGCTATAGCTTCATCACCGGTACTTTCAAAGACTTCGATGGTACGTTCAGCTTTGACGCCGCCAAGCCTGAGGCCTCCAAGATCGACGTCACCCTGAAGACCGCCAGCGTTTTCACCAACCACGCCGAACGTGACAAGCACATCGCTAGCAAAGACTTCCTGGACGTTGCCAAGTACCCAGAAGCGACCTTCAAGTCCACCAGCGTCAAACCTACCGGCAAGAACGCCGATGGCAAAACCACTGCTGACGTGAGCGGCGACCTGACTCTGCAAGGCGTCACCAAGCCCGTGGTCATCAAGGCCACCTTCCTGGGTGAAGGCAAAGATCCGTGGGGCGGCTACCGTGCTGGCTTCGAGGGTAACACCACCATCAACCGCAAAGACTTCGCACCGAAGACCATGGACCTCGGCCCACAGTCTGACACCGTTGAGTTGTACTTCACGTTTGAAGGTGTTCGTCAGAAGTAAGATATAGCGCGCACAAAAAGATCGGGGGCGAGCCCCCTCCTACGCATGGTAGGAGGGGGCTCGCCCCCGATCTGTTTCGCCCGCGATTTTGTTCGCGCTGCTTAACCTTCGCGGTTACGCGTCAGCAGTGCCGGTTTTTCACCGCGTGGGCGGCTCGGCAATTGCTCCAGCTGCTCGGCTGTGGGGAAGCGATCGATCTTCGATTCCTTGTGCACGATTTTAGGCTGGGTGGTCGGCGCCCGTGAGCTGCTAACCGCGGGCTCGCCGCTAGACTGCTCATTGTTGGCTGGGCGGCGGTTACGCGGGTTGTCGCGGCGCTGGCCGCCATTGCTGCCACCGGCGTTGCTGCGTGGCCCACGTTTGCCGCCGTCGCCGGCGGGTTTGCCCGCTCCGCCCGTGCCGTTACGCGGCCCGCGGCCTTGACGCCCAGCCGCAGCAGGCGCTGCACCACCGGCCGCAGGGCTAGCGGGAGCTGCGGGGCGACGCCCACGGCCTTGGTTCTTGCCTTGATAAGGGCTGACGTAATCGGCGCGGTTGCCGAAGTTGTCTACCTCATCGTCGCGGAACTCGTCCGGCGCCCGATCAGCCGGAATCGGCGGAATGGTGGCTGGTGTCGCTTGAGCATCACGAGGCCCCGCCTGGCGCGGTTTCTTATCACGGGGTTGGCGTTCAGAACGCGCCCCGGCGGGCTTTTCCTTACCTTTGTCCTTGCCTTTATCCTTGCGGCCTTCACCGGCCTTGCTAGCGCCGTCGCCACGTGGGTTGCGGGCGTTGCGGTTGTTCACCTGAGGGCGCTCGCGCACCTCGGGTTTTTCCGCTTCCACGGTGCTGGAGTCAAAGCCCATCAAGTCGCCGTCAGCAATTTTCTGCTTGGTCATGCGCTCGATGCTTTTCAGCAGTTTTTCTTCGTCGGGCGCGACCAATGAAACGGCCTCGCCTTGACGCCCGGCACGGCCGGTACGGCCGATGCGGTGGACGTAGTCTTCCTCGACGTTAGGCAGCTCGAAGTTGACCACGTGGGGCAGTTGATCGATGTCCAGGCCGCGGGCGGCGATGTCGGTGGCAACCATGATGCGCACAGCGCCGGCCTTGAAGTCGGCCAATGCTTTGGTGCGGGCGTTCTGGCTCTTGTTGCCGTGGATCGCTACCGCGCTGAGGCCGTGCTTTTCCAGGTATTCGGCCAGGCGGTTGGCGCCGTGCTTGGTACGCGTGAAGACCAGCACCTGCTCCCAGGCACCCTGGGTGATCAGGTGGGCCAGCAGTGAGCGCTTATGGCTGGAAGCCAGGCGATAGACCCGCTGCTCGATGCGCTCGACCGTGGTGTTCGGTGGCGTGACTTCGATGCGCTCGGGGTTATGCAGCAACTTGCCGGCGAGGTCGGTGATGTCTTTGGAGAAGGTCGCCGAAAACAGCAGGTTTTGCCGTTTGGCTGGGAGCCGCGCCAAGACCTTTTTCACGTCGTGGACGAAGCCCATGTCGAGCATGCGGTCGGCTTCGTCCAGCACCAGGATTTCCACGTGGGCCAGGTCGACGCTGCCTTGGCCGCACAGGTCGAGCAGACGGCCCGGGCAGGCCACCAGTACATCGACACCGCGGGCCATGGCCTGCACCTGGGGGTTCATGCCGACGCCACCGAAGATGCAGGTACTGACGAACTTCAGGTCGCGGGCATAGACCTTGAAGCTGTCGTGCACCTGCGCGGCGAGTTCGCGGGTAGGGGTCAGGACCAAGACGCGCGGCTGGCGCGGGCCGTGACGTTGGGATTTGTCTGGGTGCCCGTTGGGGAACAGCCGTTCCAGAATCGGAAGGGCGAAACCGCCGGTTTTGCCAGTACCTGTTTGGGCGGCAACCATCAGGTCGCGGCCTTGCAACACGGCGGGGATAGCCCGCTGTTGCACCGGAGTGGGCTGGGTATAGCCGGCTGCCTCGATGGCGCGGACTAAAGCCTCGGAGAGACCGAGGGAAGCAAAGGACATGAGTAATCCTGTTCTAGTGGGGGCTTATGCCCGAGGTATGATCTTGCCTGGCGCGAGCGGTGTGCCTGCAGGGCCCACGTGGGTTAACACATGAACCGACCTGGGCACGCTCGCGTCCGGTCCTGCTGGGCTTTGCTGCGCATCCGGACAACGCCTGGTGGGCTGCAAGCCACACGTTGGGGCGGGTCGGGGCGCCTTGTTCAAGGCCGAGCGTCCGGGCGTAAGCCTGGCGGGAAGGCTGGAGTATAACAGAGCATTGGCAATACGCCGCGTTTGCGCGCTCAACGGCTTTATTGCGGGCTACCGAGGTTGCCATAGCGGTCCAGCAAAGCCGTATAAGCAGGCTCTCGCTTGAAGCGCCGCAGCTCGTCACTAAAGCGTTCGGCCAACGCTTGCATGCCAGGGGCGCGGCGTAACGCCAGGTATTGCGGGCGCTCGGAGATGCTCCCAGGCAGCGGGCTGACTTGCCGCTGTAGGCCTTGGCGGCGCACAGCGTAGGCGCCCGTGCGGCGGTCAGTCACTAGCAGATCGAGCCGGCCCAGCAGCAATTTGCCGAAGTTGGCCGCCTCGGTGGCTGCGCTTTCGCGCTCGAAGCCCGGATGCTGCATGAACGCCGTACCGTAGTCATAACCGGCGACGACGCCGATCTTCAAGCCCTTGAGGTCGTCGAGATGGCTGAAGGTATGCGGGCGCGCGTTAGCTTGGTAGAGCACGAACTGCGCGTCAGACAAAGGTTCGCCGGGGTAAAGCAAGTCGCTGTCCCGGGCCGCTGTCCAGAAGATATCCAGCACGCCATCGGCCCGGCCCTGTTCAACCATGGCCAGGGCGCGGCGCCACGGCACGAACTCCCATTGCACTTGCACGCCCATCCGTTCGAACACCTGGGTAGTGACTTCCAGGTCCATCCCCGCCGGCTGGCCATCTTCGGTGTAAGCGTAGGGCGCCCAAGGGTCGGTGACGATCAGCAGGGGGGCAGCGTTGGCGGCCAGGCATGCGCCCAGCAGCCACAACGCCAGTACCGCGCGCACTTGCGTCAGCCGGGCCACCAACCGCTCGGTACTCAGCGCGGCAACTTGAGGTTGTTCCACACCGCCAGGCTCGGCTCGGCCTGGTTCAGTGTGTAGAAGTGCAAGCCCGGAGCGCCGCCCTCTAGCAGGCGCTCACACATGCGGGTGATGACTTCAGTGCCAAACGCTTGGATGCTCTGGGTGTCATCGCCGTACGCCTCTAGCTGCTTGCGCACCCAGCGTGGGATCTCAGCGCCGCAGGCATCGGAAAAGCGGGCCAACTTGCTGTAGTTGGTGATGGGCATGATGCCCGGCACGATGGGGATATTGACCCCCAACTTCTGCACGCGCTCGACAAAGTAGAAGTAGCAGTCGGCATTGAAAAAGTATTGCGTGATCGCGCTGCTGGCACCGGCATTGGCTTTCTGGGCGAAGTTGGCCAGGTCAGCTTCCAGGTTGCGTGCCTGGGGGTGCATCTCAGGGTAAGCGGCCACTTCGATATGAAAGTGGTCGCCGGTTTCAGCGCGAATGAACTCCACCAGCTCATTGGCATAGCGCAGCTCACCGCTTGACATGCCCATGCCCGACGGCAGGTCGCCGCGCAAGGCGACGATGCGCTGAATACCGGCTTCTTTATACTGAGCCAGCAAGGTACGCAGCTCAGCCCGGCTGTCGCCCACGCAAGACAAATGCGGTGCGGCGGGCACGTTCACTTCGTTTTGCAACTGCAGCACGGTATTGAGCGTACGGTCACGGGTGGAGCCACCGGCACCGTAGGTGCAGGAGAAGAAATCGGGGCCGTAGCCGGCCAACTGGCGGGCGACGTTCAACAGTTTTTCGTGTCCGGCGTCGGTCTTGGTTGGGAAGAACTCGAAGCTCACGGGACGTGTTTGGGACATGGTGCTCTGTTCCTTTAGCTGCGCGCGATGAGCGTCGAGCCCGCCGTGGCTATTGCCCCAGTGGCCCGACCCTCGCGTTGGCAGCGCATCGTTTAGAAAGCTACGAGCTCGCGCCCGTAGCTTGCAGCTCGAAACTCAACGCTTAGTAGCGATAGGCTTCTGGCTTGAACGGGCCTTCGACGCTGACGCCAATGTAGTCAGCCTGCTGCTGGGTCAGTTGAGTAACCACGCCACCGAAGCCGCGGACCATTTCCAGGGCCACTTCTTCGTCAAGCTTCTTGGGCAATACTTCGACGGTCAGGCGCTCGGCTTTTTTGGCCGGTGACAGGTCGGCGAACTTTTGCTCGAACAGGAAAATCTGCGCCAGCACTTGGTTGGCGAACGAGCCGTCCATGATCCGGCTAGGGTGGCCTGTGGCGTTGCCCAGGTTGACCAAGCGGCCTTCGGCCAGGAGGATCAGGTAGTCATCGTTCTGTGCATCGAACGCGCCTGGGCCGGTGCGGTGGATCTTGTGCACCTGCGGCTTGACCTCTTCCCATGCCCAGTTCTTGCGCATGAAGGCGGTGTCGATTTCGTTGTCAAAGTGGCCGATGTTGCACACCACGGCGCGCTTTTTCAGCGCTTGCAGCATGTTGGCATCGCAGACGTTGACGTTACCGGTGGTGGTGACAATCAGGTCGATCTTGCCCAACAGGGCCTTGTCGATGCTGGCCGCGCTGCCGTCGTTGCGCCCATCGATAAAGGGTGAGACCAATTCGAAGCCGTCCATGCAGGCTTGCATGGCGCAGATAGGGTCGACTTCGGTGACCTTGACGATCATGCCTTCCTGGCGCAGCGATTGTGCCGAGCCTTTACCTACGTCACCGTAGCCGATCACCAGGGCCTGCTTGCCCGACAGCAGGTGGTCGGTGCCGCGCTTGATGGCGTCGTTGAGGCTGTGACGGCAGCCGTATTTGTTGTCGTTCTTGCTCTTGGTCACCGAGTCGTTGACGTTGATGGCCGGGATTTTCAATGTGCCCTTGGCCAGCATGTCCAGCAGGCGGTGCACGCCGGTGGTGGTTTCTTCGGTGACACCGTGCATGCGCTCGAGCATGGCCGGGTATTTCTTGTGCAGGATTTCGGTGAGGTCACCACCGTCGTCCAGAATCATATTGGCGTCCCACGGCTGGCCATCCTTGAGGATGGTCTGCTCGATGCACCACTCGTACTCAGCTTCGGTTTCGCCTTTCCAGGCAAACACAGGGATGCCCGCAGCGGCGATAGCAGCAGCGGCCTGGTCTTGGGTGGAGAAAATGTTGCAAGACGACCAACGCACTTCGGCACCCAGGGCAACCAGGGTTTCGATCAGCACGGCGGTCTGAATGGTCATGTGGATGCAGCCAAGGATTTTTGCGCCCTTGAGGGGCTGCTCGCCAGCGTATTTGCGGCGCAGGCCCATCAGCGCAGGCATTTCCGATTCAGCGATGATGGTTTCGCGACGGCCCCAGGCCGCCAGGGAGATATCGGCGACTTTGTAGTCGGAAAAATCTGCAGGCGTGTTTACAGCGCTCATAGAAGAGCCTCCATTCGTAAGGTGCGAATGGGCGCCGTTGTGCGTTGGTTTATCAACGCCCCATCCGAGCCTGACAGGTAGACCTGCTGCAGCGCCCCTCGGACAGGTGGCGGGAACGGCCGGGAAGTGAAAAGGGCCGTTTTGTGTAACGCCGGCGATTATAGCTGCGCCGGCGTCGCGGCCCAAGCATTTCTGTGGTTTCCTGCCGGAAGGCTGATGGCGCCGATGCAAAATCCCTAATGGAGCGCGTTGGGCAGGTCTGCCATGATGGGCCAATCCACCGGCAGACAGTCAGGAGCGACGATGAATTTCCATACCCGCAAATGGGTCAAGCCCGAAGACCTCAACCCTAACGGCACCTTGTTCGGTGGCAGCCTATTGCGCTGGATCGACGAAGAAGCCGCGATTTACGCCATCGTTCAGTTGGGCAACCAGCGAGTGGTGACCAAGTACATTTCAGAAATCAACTTCGTCAGCGCTTCGCGTCAGGGTGACATCATCGAACTCGGCATCACGGCCACCGAGTTCGGGCGTACCTCGATCACCCTCACCTGCGAAGTGCGCAACAAGATCACCCGCAAAAGCATCCTCACCGTGGAGAAACTGGTGTTCGTCAACCTGGGCGAGGACGGCTTGCCAGCACCCCATGGGCGCACCGAGATTCGCTACATCAAGGATCAGTTCGAGCCTGACTGAACCCAGAAAAATCGGGGCCTAGGCCCCGATGGGTCAGCGTGCGCGCCAGCGCCGCAACCACTCTAGGCCCTGTGATGTATCGCCCTTGGGGCGGTATTCACAGCCGATCCAACCTTCATAGCCCAACTGGTCGATCAGCTCGAACAGGTACGGGTAATTGATTTCGCCGCTGTCAGGTTCGTGGCGGTCCGGTACGCCGGCGATCTGGATATGGCCGATACCGGCCATGTCGCGGCGCAGCTTCATGGCCAGGTCGCCCTCGACAATCTGGCAGTGATAGCAGTCGAACTGGACCTTCACGTTATCTGCGCCGACCTGCGCAACCAAGGCGTGGGCCTGATCTTGGCGGTTGAGGAAGAAGCCCGGCATGTCGCGGGTGTTGATCGGCTCTAGCAGCACGGTGATGCCTGCCTTGGCCGCTTGCGCGGCGGCGTGGCGCAGGTTTTCCACATACACCTCATGGTGCTGCGCCCGGGCGCTTTCGCTGGGCAGCAGCCCCGCCATGACATGGATACGTGAGTTGCCCAGCACGGCGGCGTATTCCAGGGCGCGCTCGAAGCCTTCACGAAACTCCTGCTCGCGGCCCGGTAGCGACACCGTACCCCGTTCGCCCGCGGCCCAATCGCCCGGTGGCGCATTGAACAACGCTTGTTGCAGGTTGTGCTCGGTCAGGCGTTGCTTGAGTTCCTGAGCGCTGAAGTCGTACGGGAACAGGTATTCCACGGCCTCGAAGCCGTCGGCCGCTGCGGCGGCAAAGCGGTCGAGGAACGCGTGTTCGGGGTAGAGCATGCTGAGGTTGGCAGCAAAACGCGGCATAAGGACTCCAGGTCAGACAAAGGGCCAGAGCGCGAGGGTCATCAAGAACCCCAGTACGCCCAGCACGGTGACAAGAACGGTCCAGGTACGTAGGCCGTCGGCGACGTTCAGGCCCGCCAGTTTAGTGAACATCCAGTAGCCTGCATCGTTGATGTGCGACATGGCCAGCCCGCCACCGCCCATGGCCAGGCACAGCAGGGCCAGATGGTTGGGGCTCAGACCCAGGGTCGCGACCATCGGCGTGAGAATGCCGGCGGTGGTCACCAGGGCGACCGTGGTCGAACCCTGCACCGCGCGCAACAGCATGGTCAGCAGAAAACCCAGGGCCAGAACCGGCAGGCCGGTGGTGCGCAATGCTTCAGACACCACCGCACCGATGCCGGTATCAACCAGCACCTTGCCGAACACACCGCCGGCACCGGCGATCAGGATCACCATGGCCACACCGGGCAGGGCCGAGCCAATCACATCGGACACCTGGCTACGGCTCCAGCCGCGGCGGCTGCCTAGCAACCAGGCACACAGCAGAGTATCGATCAGCAGGGCCACCAGTGGCGCGCCGAGCACCACCAAGATAGCGCGCAGGGTCGATTCAGGGGGCAGCAGGCTGGTGGCCAGGGTGCCGAGCAGGATCAATACGATGGGCAGCAGGATTAGCGCCACGATCAGGCCGAAGCCTGGGGCTGGCGCCGGTGGCAGTTTGGCCGCCAGGCTGCTGGCACTTTCTTCGCCTGCAAAGGTTTTGCCTTGGGTGGCTTCGCGCACGGCTGAATAGTCGTCACGGGCCCAGGCTTCCAGGTCGGCATTGGTGACATGGGCGCCATACACTTCGGCCCGGATGTCATCCGTCATGGGGTAGACCCGGCGGGTCATGCGCCCGGCAACCAGATAGCCGACCAGGCACAGGATAGCCACCAGCGGCATGCCGAACATCAACACGCGGCCAATGTCGGCGCCCAGTTGCCCGGCCGCGGCGACTGCTCCAGGGTGCGGCGGCAGAAACGCATGCACGGCCAGCAGCGCAGCGCACATGGGCAGGGCGAACACCAGCAGCGGCTTGCGTGCCGCCCGGGCCACGCCATACGCCAGGGGCATGAGGATGATCACGCCGACCTCGAAAAACACCGGTACCCCCACCATAAAGCCCGCCACGGTCAGCGCCAGTGGCGTGCGCCGGTTACCGAAGCGTTCAATAAGGGTCTTGGCCAAGGCTTCGGCGCCACCGGACAGCTCAATGATGCGCCCGATCATCGCGCCCAGGGCGATGATGATCGCGATGTGCCCGAGGGTCTTGCCCATGCCGCCTTCGATGGTTGCCACTAGGTCGGCCGGTTTGACCCCGGCCACCAGCGCCACCACGATGCTGATGAGCAGCAGGGCCACGAATGGTTGGAACTTGTATTTGAGCACCAGCAACAGCAATAACGCGATACCAGCGCCAGCGATGATCATTAGCAAGAGTGGGCTCATGCTGCATTTCCTATTTTTATTGTTATCCGGAATATCCGGGGGGGGCGCCGCCACGCCCGTGGCAGCGGTCAGTTGTGCACGTCAGAAACGCGTTACCACTGCGCGCCGAAGGCTTCGCGCAGATCTTGCAAGGCCGCCTGGCTCAACGGCGCCGGGCGTGGATTGCTCATCAGCCAGAGGCGCGCGGTTTCTTCCAGCTCCTCCAGGGCGTAACTGGCCTTGGCCACCGAGCTTTCCCAGATCACCGGGCCAAGGCGTTCGAGCATGACGCCGCGTACGCGGTTGGCCAGTTGCGCGACCTGCTCAGCCACCTTGGGCGAGCCAGGCCGCTCGTAGGGAATCAGCGGGATATGGCCGACCTTCATCACCTGATAGGGGGTGAGCGGCGGCAAGATATCGTCCGCCGACCAGACCCCTGCCAAGGTCAGTGCCACCAGGTGGGTGGAGTGGGTGTGCACCACGCCGCCGACCCCAGGGTTGCGGTCATACACTTCACGGTGCAGGGCCAGTGTTTTGGAGGGCTTATCACCGCTGACCCATTCCCCCGCCAGGTTGACCTTGGCGATCGTGGCGGGGTCGAGCCGGCCCAGACAGGCGTCGGTCGGGGTGATCAGCCAGCCGTCTTCGAGCCGGGAACTGATATTGCCAGCGCTGCCAACGGTGTAGCCGCGGCCATAGAGCAGGCGGCCGACGTCACAGATTTCTTCACGCAGGCGGCTCTCGCTGCTCATTGGGCACCCCCGGCCAGTTGCTCAAGAGCTTTGGCAAAGAAATCGCGCCCACCGAAGTTGCCCGACTTTAAGGCCAGGGCCAGGGGCTCTTGGGTGGTGCTGACGGTGGCCGGCACGCCGGGGTCGATCTGCGCGCCGATTTGCAGAAGCTGTACATTCAGCGCCTGAACCACTGCCCCGGAGGTCTCGCCGCCGGCAACCACGAAGCGGCGTACCCCTGCGGCGCGCAGACCACTGGCGATCTCGCCCAGGGCTTGCTCGACCAAGGCCCCGGCACGCTCAACACCCAGTTGGGCTTGCACAGCTTTGACCTCGTCAGGCGCGCTGGTGGCGTAGATCAATACGGTCTGGCCAGCGTTAGCAGCGAACGCCAGTGCCTCGGCGACCACCGGCTTGCCGGCGGCCAGCGCCAGAGGGTCGATGCGCAAGGCCGGGCGGCCGGCTTCGAGCCAAGCCGCCACTTGCCCGTTGGTGGCTTGCGAGGCGCTACCCGCCAACACCACTTCACCACCCGCCACGAGGGGCACGCAGGCGGCGTCCACGTCGCGCAGGCGGCCAGCACGGCGAAAGTTTTCTGGCAGGCCCAGGGCCAGGCCCGAACCGCCGGTGAGCAGCGGCAGCCCGGCACAGGCTTCGCCTAGGGTGTAAAGATCGGCATCGGACAACGCATCGGCGATGGCCATGCCGACGCCGTTGGCACGCAACGTGGCGATCTGTTCTTTGACCTTGGCCGCCCCCTGGGCCACGCAGTCGTAACGCAGCAGGCCGACCTTTTGCCGGGTCTGCGCCTGCAGCACGCGCACCAGGTTGGCGTCGGTCATAGGAGTGAGCGGGTGGTGCTGCATGCCCGACTCGTTCAGCAGTTGGTCTTGAACGAACAGGTGCCCGCGGAAAATCGTCCGGCCGTTTTCCGGGAAGGCCGGGCAGGCCAGGGTGAAGTCGCTGCCTAACGCTTCGAGCAGGGCTTCGCTGACCTGGCCGATATTGCCCGCTGCGGTGGAGTCGAACGTGGAGCAGTATTTGAAGAAGATCTGCTCGCAGCCGCGCTCACGCAGCCAGGCCAGGGCGGCCAGGGACTGCTCGATGGCTTCGGCGGCCGGCAAGGTGCGCGACTTCAGGGCGATCACCACCGCATCGGCGTCCAGCCCTGCGGCGACTTCGGCCGTGGGGATGCCGATGCTCTGCACTGTGCGCATACCGCCGCGTACAAGCATGTTGGCGAGGTCCGTGGCGCCGGTGAAGTCATCGGCAATGCAGCCCAGCAACGGGCGAGTGGCAAGGTTATTCATGCGCGCAGTTCCTTAGGCCGATGGCTTCTTGGCGGTGGGCAGCTCGATGCCGGGGAAGATCTTGATCACGGCCGAATCGTCCTCACGGCCGAAACCGGCGCTCGACGCTTGCATGAACATTTGATGGGCGGTGGCCGAAAGCGGCAGGGGGAATTTGCTGGCGCGGGCGGTATCGAGGACCAGGCCCAGGTCCTTGACGAAGATGTCCACTGCCGAGAGCGGCGTGTAGTCAGCCTTCAAAATATGCGGCACGCGGTTTTCGAACATCCAGGAATTGCCCGCGCTGTGGGTGATCACTTCGTATAGGGCATCGGCGTCGACACCTTCGCGCAGGCCCAGGGCCATGGCTTCAGCCGAGGCGGCAATATGCACGCCCGCCAGCAGTTGGTTGATGATCTTCACCTTCGACCCCAAACCGTGCACATCGCCCAGGCGATAGACCTTACCCGCCATGCCCGCCAGTACGGCATCGGCCGCGGCATAAGCGGCTTGCGGGCCAGAGGTCATCATGGTCATTTCACCCGCGGCGGCCTTGGCGGCGCCCCCGGAAATCGGCGCGTCGAGGTATAGCAGGCCATGGCTGGCCAGGCGCTCGCCCAGGTCCACGGCGAAGGTCGGGGCTACGGTCGCGCAGCCGATGATCAGGCTGCCGGGGCGCAAGGCGGCCACGGCGCCGTTGTCCCCGAACAATACCGTCTCGGTTTGTTCGGCGTTGACTACCACCGTAACGATCACGTCGCAGGCGGCGGCCAGTGTGGCGGGGGAGGCGCAGGCGACGCCACCCTCGCTGGCGAATTGTTCGGTCACGGCGCTGCGCACATCACAGGCATGCACATTGAAACCCGAGCGCAATAACGAGCGGGCAATACCCAGGCCCATCGCGCCCAAACCAACGACACCGACATTTTTGTTATTCATGGAAGTATTCCTCGTGAGAGTGTGCAGCCGAATACCTCCGATCATGCCTCTGTGATCAGATCTTGTGAAGTGTTTTTTTAATTTAACAAATATTCACATCAACGATGTGAAAGCCTGTTTTCTAGGTTTTAGCCTTCCGCAAGGAGCAGCTCCACGCCCAGCTTGGCAACATTTTCGGCGGCGCCTTGGGCTAGTTGTGAATCGGTGATAATGGCGTCGAACTGCTCCAGGCCGACGATCTTGTACATGCCGAAGGTGCCGTACTTCGAGCTGCTGGCCACCAATACGGTTTGCGAGGCGCTCTGCATCGCCACCTGTTTGACCTCCACCTTCAGCGCCGAGGGGGTGGTGATACCGCGCTGTAAGTCCCAGGAACTGGTGGACATAAAAGCAATGTCGGTGGCGATCTGCCGCAGCGTCGCCGCCGCTAGGCCGCCCACACAGGATCGGTTGGGGTGATCGAGCAGGCCGCCGGTGTGAATCACCTCCACGTGGCTGGCGTCGGCCAGAGCATTGACGATGCCGAAGTCGTTGGTCACTACGGTCATACCGGTCAGCGCACTGATATGCGGGACGATCTCCAGTGTGCTGGTGCCGGCATCCAGGTAGACGGTCATGTCGGCGTGCAGCATCTTCGCCGCCAGGCGCGCCATCGCCTGCTTCTGCGGCAATTCCAGCACCGCCTTGGACTGATGGCTCGGCTCGCTGTGCACCTGGCTGGCAATGCGCACGCCGCCGGTGACCGAGTAGGCCCGCCCGGCCTGTTCGAGCAGGGCGATGTCGCGGCGTACGGTCATGTGCGAGCAGTCGAACATCTCGGTCAGTTGGTGCACGCTGAGCACCTGATGTTTGCGCAACTGGCGCAGCATCAATTCGCGACGCTGCTCAGGGATCATCGGGCCGCCACTGGCGATGTCCTGTTCTTTAGGCATGCTGGCTCCTGGTGGTGCAAGGGGCCCTGGGTGCTGGCCGTTGAGGCGCGTATCTTAGCGAATCGGCAGGCGATAAGCGCCTCACTTCACTCAATGCCCCGAATGCACGGGCGTGGCCTGCTCAGGCTCGCGGGTGACGGCCTTGACCAGCTTGCCGACGCTCAGCCCCTGCAGCAGGATCGACGACAGCACCACGATATAGGTGATACTCAGCAGCAGGTCGCGTTCAGCACCCAGGGGCAGCGCCAGGGCCAGCGCCACCGAGACGCCACCGCGCAAGCCGCCCCAGGTAAGGATGCGTATGGTGCCGCGCGGCACGCTGCGCCAGCGCCGTAGTAACAGGATGGCCGGCGCCACCGTGAGCAGCCGCGACAGCACAATGGCCACGGCGAGCAGGCTGGCGGCCAGCAGGTGCAACCAGGAAAACGGCAGCAACAGCAGCTCCATGCCGATCAGGGCAAACAACACGGCATTGAGCATGTCGTCGAGCAGCTCCCAGAAACCGTCCACATAGCGCCGGGTCATTTCGTTCATCGCCAGGTTGCGCCCCAAGTTGCCGATGATCAGGCCGGCCACCACCATTGCGATGGGGGCTGACACGTGCAGCTCATAGGCCATGGCCGAGCCGCCGACCACTAGCGCCAGGGTCAGCATGACGGTGATCTGGTGCTGCTCGATGCTTTTGATCAGGCGGTACACGCTATATCCGATTAGCCCGCCGAACAGGATGCCGCCCACTGCTTCATGCACGAACAGCATGGCGGTAGCGCCCAGGGTAGGCGTTTCACCCAATTGGGCGATGCCCAGCAGTACAGTGAACACCACCACGGCAGTGCCGTCGTTGAATAAGGATTCGCCGACGATTGTGGTCTTCAACGGTTTCGAAGCGTTCGCCGTGCGCAGCACGCCCAGCACCGCAATGGGGTCCGTAGGGGAAATCAGGGCGCCGAACAGCAAGCAGTACAGGAAGCTGACGTGCCAGCCGAACAGGCCGAAAATCCAGAAGGCCAGGGTGCCGATCACGACGGTAGCAATCAGCACCCCGAAGGTTGCCAGCAGGCCGATGGGCCAGCGGTAGTCGCGCAGGTCGGCCAGGTTAACGTGCAGGGCGCCGGCAAACAGCAGGAACGCCAACATCCAATTCATTAACAGGTCGCCGAAATCGATCTGGCCGATCAGCGCTTGCACGCGCTCTTCCAGGCCCGGGTAGCCGATCACGCTCAGGCCCTGCAACAGCAGGGAGAACAACAGAGCAGTGACCATGACACCAATGGTCGGTGGCAGGCCGATAAAGCGGAAATTGACGTAGGTAAGAAGGGTGGTCAGGCAAATAAACGCAGCAACTAACTCGAGCATCCGGGCTCCCAGGTGGTTTTCGAATAGGCAGGGTTTGGATGCCAGCGCGGCGTCTTACGACACACACGTTTACATCTTGCAGACTGACCCCTGTTAGCGCTCAGGGTTTCAACGGGGTGGGGATGCGGCGTCGAACCTTTTTAGCTGGGCTGGTTCATAGCTCTGCGGCTGTTCGCCCTTTCTGACCTTATCAAGGATCCGCGTCTATGACCGTTGCATTCTGGTGTGTATTGATCGCGATATTTCTGCCTTACCTGTGCACCGGGGTGGCCAAATTCAGCAGTGGCCAATTCGGCCTGGGGCACAACCACGACCCGCGAAAATTCCTCGCCGGCCTTCACGGGGTTGCCAAGCGCGCCGACTCGGCGCAGCTCAATAGTTTCGAGGTGACCCCAGCGTTCGCGGCGGCGGTGATTATTTCCGACATCGTCGGCAATGCGTCGCAGACCAACCTGGATGTGCTGGCGGTGATGTTTATTACCAGCCGCCTGTTGTACATCATCTGCTACCTGGCGGACTGGGCACTGCTGCGCTCACTGGTGTGGGCGGTGGGGATGGGCTTGATCGCCAGCTTCTTCTTTGTGTCGGTTTAGCCGTCGAGCTTATTTGTCCAGCTCGTCCACCGCTTCTTGCAGTTCTCTGCGCGACTCGGCCAGCTTGTCTTTGCGCTTGTTGATCTTGTCCGGGTCGCCTTTGCGCATGGCTTTGTCCAGATCGGCCTCGCGCTGGCTGACCTCGTGCTTGGCGTCGAGCACTTTGTTTTCCCGCTCTTTCTTCAGCGAGGCGTCGGTGCAGTTCGCTTTGATTTCGCTCAGAGCGGTTTCCAGGCCTGCTTGCCGGTAAGGGTTACCTTTGGCTTGCGCGATCTGTTGTTCGACCGCCTGCTGCTTGGCAGCGCAACCGGTCAGCGCTGGCGCCGCCACGGCGTTAGCGCTCAAGCCCATGCAAAGCGAGAATAAGGTGATGGCGTGAACGGGTTTCATGATGGCTCCAAGGTGGAAATGGGGCTATTTAATGCCGATTTAGCTTAAAAGTATGTAGGAATGTTCCTATTGTCATGGGCTTGCCGCCCACAAAAAAGCCCCGGCCAGTCTCCCGGCCGGGGCTTGGGTAGCCGCCTGAGTTACAGGCCTGCGGCGGCGCGCAGCGCCTCGGCACGATCAGTGCGCTCCCAGGTGAACGCGGTGAAGGTGTCGTCACCCACGGTCATTTCCACCGGCACCCGGCCAAAGTGGCCGTAGGCTGCAGTGGCTTGATACATCGGGTGCAGCAGGTCGAGCATGGTGGTGATCGCGTAAGGGCGCAGGTCGAAGTGCTCGCGCACCAGCTTGATGATTTTTTCGTCGCTGATCTTGCCGGTGCCGAAGGTGTTGATCGAAATCGAGGTAGGTTGTGCCACCCCAATAGCGTAGGACACCTGGATTTCGCAGCGCTCGGCCAGGCCCGCGGCAACGATGTTCTTGGCAACGTAACGGCCGGCGTAGGCCGCCGAACGGTCAACCTTGGATGGATCCTTGCCGGAGAACGCACCACCGCCGTGACGGGCCATGCCGCCGTAGCTGTCGACGATGATCTTGCGCCCGGTCAGTCCGCAGTCACCCACCGGGCCACCGATGATGAAGTTGCCGGTCGGGTTGATGTGGAACTGGGTGTCTTTGTGCAGCAGCTCGGCAGGCAATACATGCTTGACGATCAGCTCCATCACGCCTTCACGCAAGTCTTTGTAGGAGACTTCCGGGTTGTGCTGGGTCGACAGCACGATAGCGTCGATCCCGACCACCTTGCCGCCTTCGTAGCGGCAGGTCACCTGGGACTTGGCGTCGGGGCGCAGCCAGGGCAACAGGCCCGACTTGCGCGCCTCGGCCTGGCGCTGCACCAGTTGGTGAGAAAAGGTGATCGGCGCCGGCATGAGTACGTCGGTTTCATTGCTGGCGTAACCGAACATCAGGCCCTGGTCGCCGGCGCCTTGGTCTTCCGGTTTGCTGCGGTCAACACCTTGGGCGATGTCCACCGACTGCTTGCCGATGATGTTCATCACCGCGCAGGTGGCACCGTCGAAGCCTACATCGGAGCTGTTATAGCCGATGTCGACGATCACGTTGCGCACGATGTCTTCCAGGTCGACCCAGGCCGAGGTGCTCACTTCGCCAGCGATGATCGCCACACCGGTTTTAACCAGGGTTTCGCAGGCCACGCGGGCGAACTTGTCTTGCGCAATGATCGCGTCCAGCACCGCATCGGAAATCTGGTCGGCGATTTTGTCCGGGTGCCCTTCAGACACAGACTCGGAGGTAAAAAGGGAGTATTCGCTCATCTCGACGGTTTCCTAAATTGACCGATGGTGAGTGTCGCCAGCCGGCCGCTGAAAATGGCGGACCTGGATCTGGAAACCATTACGTAAGCCTACATAGAGGCTGTCCCCGGGAACGAGTCCCGCAGCGGTGGCCCAACGGGCCAGGTCTTCCTGTTCAAACCCCAACCAAAGATCACCGCAGGCCTCCCTGGCCCAACTTTGGTTGTGGCTGCACAACTCTGTCACTAAAAGGCTGCCGCCTGGTTGCACGCGGTTGGCCAGTTGCCTGAGCGCCTGGGCGGGGTCGCTGAAATGGTGCAGGACCATATTCAACACCACGCAGTCGGCGGCCAGGCTGAAGTCACTCAAGGCGTCCGCCAATTGCAAGTGCACATTGCCCAGGTGTTCTCGCTGGCACACCTGGCGGGCCAGCTCCAGCATAGTCGGGCTGTTGTCCAAAGCCGTGACGTGGGCAAAGCGCCGCGCGAGGTCGGGGAGAAAACCGCCGTCGCCGGGGCCGATCTCCAAAGCGCTGGCCTGCGGGGCGAAGCTGAGCTTGTCGAGCAGTGCCAGCAGGCTGTCGCGGTACTGCGCCAAGCCGGCGATAAGGTCTTGCTGAGCGCGGAATTTTTCTTCGGTACGGGTAAAGAAATCTTCGCTGGCCGCCGCGCGCTGGCGCTGTACGGCCGCCATACGCGATTGTATTTCAGGGGGTAAGACTAGCCCGTCGACTTCTTCGAGCAGCGCCGCATGCAGGCGCCCACCCAGCAGGGACGCATCGGGCAGGGCGCGGCGGTAAAAGATCGCGTTGCCTTCGCGGCGGCTCGCCACCAGGTCGGCCTGGGCCAGCACCTTCAGGTGATGGCTCATGCCGGACTGCCCAATGGCGAAGATCCGCGTCAGCTCCAGCACACCGAACGAGTCGCTGGCCAGGGCCCGCAAAACGTTCAGGCGCAATGGGTCGCCGCCGGCCTTGCACAAAGCAGCAAGGTCGTCGCAGGCGTCATGACGGATGGCCGGTACGCGTAGATTCATAGTGGCGGCAGTCTAGTGAGCCGATTCTGAAGCTGCAAGGGCAATATCAAAAAGTTTTGATATTGCTACATGCGCGGGGCGGTCTACGCTTGTGTTAGTTTCATTGAAATACTTCGCCGGGAAAAATACTCATAGACGGCTATCTCCGATTGCCCCCGAGGCTGCCAGTAGGGGAAAATAGCCGTCTTTTTCCCGTTTCATCTTTTCCAGCCCCAGGAGATAACGATGCCCAGCCGTCGTGAGCGTGCCAACGCCATTCGTGCACTCAGCATGGATGCCGTGCAAAAAGCCAACAGCGGTCATCCCGGTGCCCCCATGGGTATGGCAGATATCGCCGAAGTCCTTTGGCGTGACTACCTGAAGCACAACCCCAGCAACCCTTTGTTCGCCAACCGTGACCGTTTCATCATGTCCAACGGGCATGGTTCCATGCTGGTCTACTCACTGCTGCACCTGACCGGCTACGACCTGTCCATCGACGACCTGAAGAACTTCCGCCAACTGCACAGCCGCACCCCGGGCCACCCGGAGCACGGTTATACGCCTGGCGTTGAAACCACCACCGGCCCATTGGGCCAGGGCCTGGCTAACGCCGTGGGCTTCGCCATCGCGGAAAAGGTCTTGGGCGCGCAGTTCAACCGTCCCGGCCACGACATCGTCGACCATCACACCTACGTGTTTATGGGTGACGGCTGCATGATGGAAGGTATTTCCCATGAAGTCGCTTCCCTGGCCGGTACCTTGGGCCTGGGCAAGCTGATCGCCTTCTACGATGACAATGGCATTTCCATCGACGGTGAAGTCGAAGGCTGGTTCACCGACGACACGCCCAAGCGTTTCGAGGCCTACAACTGGCAGGTGATCCGCAATGTCGACGGCCACGATGCCGAAGAAATCAAAACCGCCATCGACACCGCACGCAAGTCGGCTCAGCCGACGCTGATCTGCTGCAAGACCGTCATCGGTTTCGGCTCGCCGAACAAACAGGGTAAAGAAGAGTCCCACGGCGCGGCCCTGGGCGTCGACGAAGTGGCCCTGACCCGCGCGGCGTTGAAGTGGGACCATGGCCCCTTCGAGATCCCCGCCGACATTTATGCCGAGTGGGATGCCAAAGAGTCCGGCGTGGCCCTGGAAGCCGAATGGAACCAGCGCTTCGCGGCCTATTCGGCGCAGCATCCGGAGCTGGCCAACGAATTCATCCGCCGCATGGCCGGTGAAGTCCCGGCGGACTTCGCTGAAAAAGCCTCGGCCTACATTGCCGAAATCGCGGCCAAGGGCGAAACCATCGCCAGCCGCAAAGCCAGCCAGAACACCCTGGGCGCTTTTGGCCCGCTGTTGCCAGAACTGCTGGGCGGTTCTGCCGACCTGGCGGCTTCCAACCTGACCCTGTGGAAGGGTTGCAAGGGCGTCGAAGCGGATGATGCCAGCGGCAACTACGTGTACTACGGTGTGCGCGAGTTCGGTATGAGCGCGATCATGAACGGCATCGCCCTGCACGGGGGCTTCGTGCCTTATGGTGCGACCTTCCTGATCTTCATGGAATACGCACGCAACGCGGTGCGCATGTCGGCCTTGATGAAGAATCGAGTGATCTACGTGTTTACCCACGACTCCATCGGCCTGGGCGAAGATGGCCCGACCCACCAGCCTATCGAGCAACTGGCCAGCCTGCGCTGCACGCCGAACCTCGATACCTGGCGCCCGGCCGATGCGGTCGAGTCCGCGGTGGCCTGGAAGCACGCCCTGCTGCGCAGCGACGGCCCTTCGGCGCTGATCTTCTCGCGGCAGAACCTCACCCACCAAGCTCGTGATGCCGAGCAGTTGGCGGGTGTCGAGCGGGGCGGGTATGTGCTCAAGGACTGCGCGGGTGAGCCGGAGCTGATCCTCATCGCCACCGGTTCCGAAGTGGGCCTGGCGGTACTGGCTTACGATCAACTGACCGAAAAAGGCCGCAAGGTGCGTGTCGTTTCTATGCCGTGCACCAGCGTGTTCGATGCCCAAGACGCCGCCTACAAGCAATCGGTATTGCCGTTGCAAGTCAGTGCGCGCATCGCCATCGAAGCGGCCCATGCCGATTACTGGTACAAGTACGTAGGCCTGGAAGGCCGCGTGATCGGTATGACTACTTTCGGCGAGTCGGGCCCTGCGGCCGAGCTGTTCGAAGAGTTCGGCTTTACCCTGGACAACGTAGTGGGTACCGCTGAAGAACTGCTCGAAGACTGAAAAAGATCGGGGGCGGCGCCCAGCTCGCCCCCGACCCTTTTAAAAAAACAACAATTCAAGCGAGCCCCCATGCCCCAACCCCGCCCCTTCAAAGTCGCCCTCAACGGTTATGGCCGTATAGGCCGTTGCGTTTTGCGCGCACTGGTCGAGCGTGGCGCACGGGCAGGGTTTGAGGTGGTTGCGCTGAACGATCTGGCCGATATGGCCAGCCTCGAATACCTCACGCGTTTTGACTCCACCCACGGGCGTTTTCCCGGCGAGGTGGGCGTCGAAGGCGACACGCTGCTGATCAATCGGCAGCCGCTCAAGGTGCTGCGCAGCCCGACGCCGGAAGGCGTCGACTGGGCCAGCCTGGGCATTGACTTGGTACTGGAGTGCTCCGGTGCCTACCACACCCGCGCCGACGGCCAGCGTTTTCTCGATGCTGGCGCCCCTGCGGTGCTTTTTTCTCAGCCCATGGCCAGCGAGGCCGATGTCGACGCCACCATTGTTTACGGGGTGAACCAGGGGTGCCTGAGCGGGCGCGAACGCCTGGTCTCCAACGCCTCGTGCACGACCAATTGTGGTGTGCCGCTGTTGCGTTTGCTCGATCAGGCGGTGGGCCTGGAGTACGTCTCCATTACCACCATCCACTCGGCCATGAACGACCAGCCGGTGATCGACGCCTATCACCATGAAGACTTACGCCGCACGCGCTCGGCCTTTCAGTCGGTGATTCCGGTTTCCACCGGCCTGGCCCGCGGCATCGAGCGCCTGCTCCCGGAACTTGCAGGCCGAATTCAGGCCAAAGCAGTGCGTGTGCCGACGGTGAACGTCTCGTGCCTGGACATCACCTTGCAAACCGCCCGCGACACCGACGCCGCCGAGATCAACCGGATTCTCTACGAGGCAGCGCGCAGCGGGCCGTTGCAAGGTTTATTGGCCTATACCGAGCTGGCCCACGCCAGTTGTGATTTTAACCATGATCCCCATTCGGCGATTGTCGATGCCAGCCAAACCCGCGTTTCCGGCCCCCGGCTGGTTAACCTGTTGGCTTGGTTCGACAACGAATGGGGCTTCGCCAACCGCATGCTCGATGTCGCAGATTACTATCTGCGCGTGATGCCCCCCCACTCCAGACAGGCTTGAAGGACTGATACATGACCGTGTTGAAGATGACCGACCTCGATCTGCAAGGTAAGCGCGTACTGATCCGTGAAGACCTCAACGTGCCCGTCAAGGACGGCGTGGTCACCAGTGATGCACGCATCCTGGCGTCGCTGCCGACAATCAAGCTGGCGCTGGAGAAAGGCGCGGCGGTGATGGTGTGCTCGCACCTGGGGCGGCCTACCGAGGGCGAATTTTCAGCCGAAAACAGCCTCAAGCCGGTCGCCGATTACCTCAGCAAAGCCCTGGGCCGTGAAGTACCGCTGGTGGCTGACTACCTGGGCGGCGTAACGGTCCAACCTGGCGACGTAGTGCTGTTCGAGAACGTGCGCTTCAATAAAGGCGAAAAGAAGAACGCCGACGAACTGGCTCAGCAATACGCCGCATTGTGTGACGTGTTCGTGATGGACGCCTTTGGCACCGCCCACCGTGCTGAGGGTTCGACCCACGGCGTGGCCAAGTTCGCTAAAGTCGCCGCAGCCGGCCCGTTGCTGGCCGCTGAACTCGACGCCCTGGGCAAGGCGCTGGGTTCGCCTGCACAGCCTATGTCGGCCATCGTCGCCGGCTCCAAGGTGTCGACCAAGCTGGATGTGCTCAACAGCCTGAGCCAGGTGTGCGACCAACTGATCGTGGGTGGCGGTATCGCCAACACCTTCCTAGCCGCCGCTGGCCACCCGGTGGGCAAGTCGCTGTATGAGCCCGACCTGTTGGACACGGCTCGCGCTATCGCTGCCAAAGTCAGTGTGCCGCTGCCGGTGGATGTAGTGGTCGCCAAGCAATTTGCTGAAAGCGCCCCAGCGACCGTCAAGCTGATCGCCGACGTGGCCGACGACGACATGATCCTGGACATCGGCCCGCAAACGGCCCAGCAGTTCGCCGAGCTGTTGAAGTCGTCGAAAACCATTTTGTGGAACGGCCCGGTGGGCGTGTTCGAATTCGACCAATTCGGCAATGGCACCAAGGTCCTGGCCCACGCTATCGCTGAAAGTGCAGCATTTTCCATTGCTGGCGGTGGTGACACTCTGGCTGCTATCGACAAATATGGCGTCGCCGCAGACATTTCCTACATCTCCACCGGCGGTGGCGCGTTCCTGGAGTTCGTCGAGGGTAAGGTGCTGCCTGCCGTCGAAGTGCTGGAACAAAGGGCCAAGGCCTAAGCATGACAAGCACAAGCAAGCATAGGGCGTCATTGGCGGTGGCGGTGGCCATGCTTGCCGGGTGCGCCAGCGGCCCTGGGCCGCAGGCGCCTGAAGAACGTAAAGGGGTGGCGCCTCCAGGTTGCTCGCAGTCCGAATGGCAGGCCGAAACGGCCCCGGTGATCAATAAGCGCATGGGGCCCGACGGGCTTGATAAATACGAAGCCGATTGCCCTTAGGTCGCGTACGTCTATATCCTAGCTGGCATAGGGCCAGCCGACCGGAGGTTGCAACAATTCGGGCTATTGCTGGTCGCAGTAACTTGTTCGACGCTCGCCACCGGCCTATGGCGGTTTGGTGCGCCAACTGGCTGTTCGAGGATGAACTATGAAAGGCTATACCGCCCTGATCGCCGTTGCCCTGCTCGGCGGTTGTGCCAGCACCCAGGCGCCGCCATCCGCAGCTTGGACCACCTGGTCTTGTGACAGTAAAGCTCAACTGCAATGGCGTTTCGCGGATGCTGCTCAAGAGCAGGTTGAAGTCAAACTGGGTGGCAGTGAGCAGGTCTATCAGCTCAAGCTCGAACCAGGCGCCGCTGGCGAGCTTTATAGCGATGGAGTACTGGCGTTCCATCGCCAGGGTAACGAAGGCCTGATTTACTGGGTCGCGACTAACGATTTGATCGGCCGGGGCTGCAAGGCTCCGTAACGGCATATACATGAACCGCATGCGCCGCTTCGGCAGGCTTGCAGATTAGACGACTTGACCGGGAGAACGAAAAACAATGGCACTTATTAGCATGCGTCAAATGCTGGATCACGCGGCCGAGTACGGCTATGGCGTACCTGCTTTCAACGTGAATAACCTTGAGCAGATGCGCGCCATCATGGAAGCCGCCGACAAGACCGATTCTCCGGTCATCGTCCAGGCCTCGGCGGGTGCTCGCAAATACGCTGGCGCGCCGTTCCTGCGCCACCTGATCCTGGCGGCCATCGAAGAATTTCCGCATATCCCGGTGTGCATGCACCAGGACCACGGTACCAGCCCGGACATCTGCCAGCGTTCCATCCAGCTGGGCTTCAGCTCGGTCATGATGGACGGCTCACTCGGTGTCGACGGCAAGACCCCAACCGACTACGACTACAACGTGCGCGTGACCCAACAAACCGTGGCCATGGCCCACGCCTGTGGTGTGTCGGTAGAAGGCGAACTGGGTTGCCTGGGCTCGTTGGAGACCGGCCAGGCCGGCGAAGAAGACGGTGTCGGCGCTGAGGGTATCCTCGACCACAGCCAGATGCTGACTGACCCCGAAGAAGCCGCTGACTTCGTAAAGTTGACCCAGGTGGATGCATTGGCTATCGCCATCGGCACCAGCCACGGCGCCTACAAGTTCACCAAGCCACCGACCGGTGACATCCTGGCCATCGACCGCATCAAGGCGATCCACGCACGCATCCCCAATACTCACCTGGTGATGCACGGTTCGTCCTCGGTGCCTCAGGACTGGTTGGCGATCATCAATGAGTTCGGTGGTGAAATCAAAGAAACCTATGGCGTGCCGGTGGAAGAAATCGTCGAAGGTATCAAGCACGGCGTGCGTAAAGTGAACATCGATACCGACCTGCGTCTGGCGTCGACCGGTTCCATTCGCCGCTTCATGGCCCAGCACCCAAGCGAATTCGACCCGCGCAAATACTTTGCCGAGACCGTAAAAGCCATGCGTGATGTGTGTATCGATCGCTATGAAGCCTTCGGCACCGCGGGCAATGCCTCGAAGATCAAGCCGATCTCCCTGGAAGGTATGTACTTGCGTTACGCCAAAGGCGAGTTGAACGCTAAGATCAATTGATCTTCAGCTGACTGTTCAGCTGTAAATAGAAAGCGCCCCGCCGTTGGGGCGCTTTTTTTATGGGCGCTACTTCGAGCGGCCCGCTGTAAGAATTCTTGTTGTTCAATAGTTGGCATTCGGTAGCCCTTAGCCTTTCTTATTGTGGTCGATGTCCAGTTTGTAGAACGTCGCCATCCCGCCTTCGCTGGCGTACCCGGTATTGTCCTGGGTGTACACGCCGGCTTTGAAGTACATCTGTGCATCTTTCCATTCAGGGCTGATTTTGGCGCCCCACTGATAGTCTGCCGAGGTAACGCTCAGGTAACCGTTCGGGGACAGGTGAATGGTGTAGGTGAAGCGTTTGTTCATGGGTACGCCAGTGGCGACTTGAACGACGGTAGGTTCGCTGTCCGAAGGCTTCAAGCGAACTTTGGCGACGATGTTGCCGGTGCCGAGTTTTTCTTTGTACTGGTATTCGACTTTCAGAATTGGCTCGTTGCTGTTCTTCACGTGGATCTGGCCGATCACGATTTTGCCGGTCGAAGGCACTTGGTTAACCGCCAGCGCGGCGCGCAAAAAGTGGTCGGCACTTGCGTAGGTCCAGTTGTAAAGCTTGCCGTCGGCTGAAGTTTCACGCAGTTCGCTACGGGCGTATTTGGCGTTGGCGGTTTTGCTGCCGGTGACGGGCGCCCAGAAAAACAGCGTGCCGGTGTCTGAATGAAAATACTCGTCCTTGAAGCCCGCAGCCAGGGTGGGTGTCTCGATAGTCACGGCCGGGGTGCCGACGGGAATGCTCAAGTTCCAGGTAGTCAGATCAATCATTTCGTCTCTTCCGTTCAAGTGTGGCGCCGCTGCGGGGGGAGCAAGCTTTCGCCGGGTTCAACAGGGGTGTTACCTCGTTATCGGCAGGCGAGCGGAAGATATACCCAAAAAACCCTGGCGCCACCCTATTGGCGCCATCCGTTTGTCGCGATCGGGCGCAAGTGACTGTTTCTCAAGCAATAGGTTCCATTACCGTTAGTCGGGTAGATGCGATAAATGCCGAATAATGGCACAATGCCCACTACTGCTTGCCTGGATCCACGACTACAGTTAGCCGGGTTATCTAGGAGCAACTGACCTGTCACGGGTTTGGCCACAGTGAGTAGCAGCATGGAATGCGCGCCAAAAGTTTCGATTGAAAGTGGCTCTGTTCTTCTAGTAGTCGATGACTATCCCGAGAACTTGCTCAGCATGCGGGCCTTGCTGGAGCGCCAGGACTGGCAGGTGGTGACGGCCGCCTCGGGGGTGGAAGCGCTGGGCAAAATGCTTGAGCACGAGGTCGACCTGGTCTTGCTGGACGTGCAGATGCCCGGCATGGATGGCTTCGAAGTGGCGCGGCTGATGCGCGGTAGCCAGCGAACGCGGCTGACCCCTATCATTTTCCTCACCGCGAACGAACAGTCGCAGGCGGCGGTGCTCAAGGGCTATGCCAATGGCGCCGTGGACTACCTGTTCAAACCCTTCGACCCACAGATCCTCAGGCCCAAGGTCCAAGCGCTGCTGGAACAACAGCGCAATCGGCGTGACTTGCAACGTCTGAGCCGCGACCTGGAGTCGGCGCGGGCCTTCAATGCCTCAGTGCTGGAGAACGCCGCCGAAGGCATCCTGGTAGTGGATGAGCAGGGCTATGTGACGTTCGCCAATCCGTCTATTTCTCGCTTGCTCGAAACGCCCGTGGATAAACTGCAAGGCATACCCTTGCTCGACTTCGTACTCAAACCGGTGTTCGGGCAATGGCGCGAGTCCGAGTTTTATAAGGCCTACCGTTCTCGCGAAACCTATCGCGTTCACGACGCTTTGCTGCGCACCGTCAATGGCGATCAATTGCCGGTGGCCTTGTCCAGTGCAGCATTGCCGGGTGAACAGCGGGCTATCGTAGTGACGGTGCAAGACATGTCGGTGGTGCGCAGTCTGCACCAGCAACTTGAATACCAGGCGGTGACCGACCCCCTGACCGGTTTGCTCAACCGGCGTGGCTTCTACCAAGCGGTCGAAGGCGCCTTGGTGCGCAACGAGCGCTCAGACAAAGCCCAAGCCTTGCTGTACCTGGACCTCGACGGCTTCAAGCGAATCAACGATGTGCACGGGCATGATGCCGGCGACCGCGTGTTGCGTTGGGTGGCCGAGCAGCTCAAGGACTGTTTGCGGTCCTATGACACCCTGGCTCGGATGGGCGGCGATGAGTTCACCGCCTTGCTCGACAGCCTTGAATACCCGGAGCAGGCGGCCAAGGTGGCGGAAAAGCTGATTGACCGCATCTCCATGTGTCAGCAGGTGGATGGGCTGGACGTCACGCTGGGGGTAAGTATCGGCATCGCCACATACCCGGAGTGCGGAGCCAACCTGGACGGCTTGATGCGGGCGGCGGACATTGCCATGTACGCCGCCAAACAGGCCGGCCGCCAGCAATACCGCTATTACGATCAAGACCTCAACGGCCGGGCACGGTCGCGGCTGATGCTTGAGGGCAGTGTCAGTGATGCCATCGAGAACCATGACTTCAGCCTCGTCTACCAGCCCCAGGTGGCCATCGCCGATGGCCGCTTGCGCGGCTTTGAGGCCTTGTTGCGCTGGCAGCACCCCAGCGTCGGCGATGTGCCGCCGGGGCTGTTCATTCCGCTGCTTGAAGAAGCGCGGCTGATCAGCCGCTTGACCAACTGGATCTACCAACAGGGCGCCGCCCAGCGACGGGCCTGGTTTGGCGGGTTTCCCGATGAGCTGGTGTTAAGCATCAGCTTGAGCAACGCCCAGTTCAGCATGCCCAACCTGGTGCCTGAGCTGCAGCGCGCCATTGCCCTCAATGGTCTGCGCCCGCGCCAGTTGGAAGTCGAAGTGGTAGAAGACTCGCTCACCCACAACCTGGAGGAATCTCGTCATCAATTACAGCAGTTGCGTAACCTGGGGGTGAGGGTGGCGCTGGACGACTTTGGGCGCGGCCCTTGCTCCCTCAAATTGCTCCGGGATTTACCCCTGGATACGCTTAAGCTAGACCGTGAATTGATCTCCAAGCTGCCCCATTCGCAACGTGACGCGGTGCTGGTGCGGCAGGTCATCGAGTGCTGCCATGGCTATGGAATCAGCGTGATCGCTGAGGGTGTGGAAACGTCCGAGCAGTACGAGTGGCTGCAGCTCAATGGGTGTGAGTGGGTACAGGGCTTTATTGTCGCCAAACCACTGACCGCTGCAGCGGCCAGCGCTTTTCCGGCGGTGCTGGGTCGGCGCGGCGCAGCCCTTTGAGTATACTGCGGCCTCACTGAACCCCACCGCCCGGCGCCAATGATGTCCTTGAAGTATCTGCAAGCCTACCCTGCCGCCCTGCAGGCTCAGGTCCAGGAGATGATCGCCCAGCAGCGCCTGGGCGATTACCTGAGCCAGCGTTATCCGGGCCAGCACAGCGTGCAAAGCGACAAGTCGCTGTATGCCTATGTGCTGGAGTTGAAAAACAAACACCTGCGCAACGCCCCGGCCATCGACAAGGTGCTGTTCGACAACCGCCTCGACCTGACCCACCGTGCGTTGGGGCTGCACACGGCGATCTCACGGGTACAGGGCGGCAAGCTTAAGGCCAAGAAGGAGATTCGGGTGGCGGCGCTGTTCAAGCAAGCCGCCCCTGAATTCTTGCGCATGATCGTGGTGCACGAGTTGGCCCACCTAAAAGAGGCCGAGCACAACAAGTCTTTTTATCAGCTATGCGAACACATGCAGCCCGGCTACCATCAGCTGGAATTCGACCTGCGGGTTTACCTCACCTACCGTGATCTGCTCGCCACCGCCAAGGAATAGCCCCATGGACGTCAGTAAGACCCGTAGCAGTTTTTATCGGCGTTTGTACGTGGCGTGGTTGATCGACAGTGGCAAGGCCACCAGCGTACCGGCGCTGGTGGAGCAAACCGGCATGCCGCGGCGTACCGCCCAGGACACGCTGGCCGCATTGGCCGACCTGGACATCCTGTGTGAATTCGAACAGGCCGCCGGCGCGCGTAATCACATGGGGCGCTATGTGATCAGCCACTGGGGGCCGATCAACCCCGAATGGGTAGGGGCGCACATCGCCCAGCTGAAAAAGACGCTGGGCTACCCCTAAGCTCGGTGCATGCCAATGTGCGGTATGCCATCTTCCAGATAGACCTCACCGACGGCGGCGAAACCGTACGCGCCGTAATAACCCTGCAAATGCGCCTGGGCCGACAAATGAATCGCGGTCGCCGGCCAGCGAGCCTGTGCCTGCTCAAGGGCCTGCTGCATCATTGCGTGGCCCAGGCCTTGGCCCCGCGCTGCGCGGGCAATGACCACGCGGCCGATCACCACATCGCCGCCTTGGGTGGCAGGGTCTAGCAGACGCAGATAAGCGACCAGTTGGTCGGCATCCCACGCCATCAGGTGGCAGGTATCGCCTTGCAGGTCCTGGCCGTCGACCTCCTGATAGGGACACTGCTGCTCGACCACGAACACCGCCGTGCGCAGCGCGAGCACCGCGTACAACTCATGGATGCTCAGCTCTGCGTGGTGTTTGCAAACCCATTCCATGCTTACGGCACCTTTATTGACTATGTGTTGGCGCTATATTACGTCAAGCGCTGTCCCACGTAGGAGCGAGCTTGCTCGCGAAACACCTCAACGTTAACGCGCCCCGCCTGAATGGACGCGGCGTCTGTGAGTTTTTCGCGAGCAAGCTCGCTCCTACGGGTGGTATTTTCTTCAGCGCGCGGGGCCTTGCTCCGCTCCAGGATGGCGCAGATGCTGAGTTCTTTTCGAAGCGTGTGTCTATTGGCGTTGTTACTGACGACCCAGCCGGTGTTGGCCCACAAGCTACGGCTGGTGGCGGATATCTGGCCGCCGTTTACCGACGCAAGTATGGCCAATGGCGGGCTGGCCACCGAGCTGGTGACCACGGCGCTGACCAACGCCGGTTATACCACCGAGTTCGAGCAGGTGCCCTGGGCACGGGCCATGTTGGGCCTGAGCGAAGGCCGCTATGACGTGCTGATCAATGCCTGGTACAGCGATGAACGCACGCAGATCGGTGTGTTTTCTTCAGGCTATTGGCTCAACCGGATCATGTTCATCAAACGCAAAAATGTTCCCGTGCAATACCACGGCGATCTCGCTGCGTTTTACGCCGCCTCCATTGCCGTGGTGCGTGGCTATGCCTACGCCCCGGCCTTCGATATCGACGACCAGCTGCACAAAGTACCGGTGCATAACTTTTCCATGGCGGTGCGCATGCTCGCGGCTGAGCGAGTGGAATTGACCCTGGAAGATGAGTTGGTGGCCCGCTACTTTTTGCAGCGTGAGCCGCAGGCGGTGCGTGACCGCCTGGAGTTTCTGCCCGAGCCGTTGACCGAGAACCGCTTGCGCATTTTGGTCAGCTTGAAAACCCCCGACCATGACAAGATCGTCGCGGCATTCGACCGGGAGATCGATGCGATGAAAGCCAACGGTAGCTACGACCGCCTGATGAAGCGCTACGGCATGTAGTCAGGCCGCGGGGCTGTCTTTGACCAAGTGGGCGGCCAATGTGCGCAACGGCCCCAGTTGCCGGCAGATCAACGCCAGCTGGGTTTGCACCAGGCGCTGGCCCTCGTCGATCTCTTCGGGCACTTGCTCGAGCTCGCTAGCCAGGCTTTCTTCCGCATCGCTCTGAACCTGCACCGGTTGCTTGTTGGCCAGCCCAGTGGCGATTTCGTCGATGCTGCTGGCCAGGCTTTCGCCGACACCTTGGATCAGATGCTCACGTACCTCTTGCGGCAGCGACGCATCCCGGTGCGCGCCCAGCCCGGAGAGGTAGCTGAGCAGGGTATGCGACAGCACCAGAAAGCGAAAACCCACGTCAGCTTCTTTGCGAAAGTGCCCCGGCTCCATGAGCATATTGGCCAGGGTGGTGGACAGCGCGGCGTCGGCGTTGTGCGCATTGCGCCGGGCCAGGCGGTAAGCCAGGTCATCGCTCTTGCCCAGAGCGTACTGCTGCATGATCTGGCGCAGGTAAATACTGTTGCAGGTCAGGGTATTGGCCAGCACCTTGTTCAGCTTGCGCCCCTGCCAGTCCGGCAGGAATAGAAACACCGCCAGGCCAGCAATCAGGCTGCCGATCAGGGTATCGAACAAGCGCGGCAGAAACAGCCCATAGCCGTCGCTGGTTTGGTTGAAGCAGAACAGCACCATCAAGGTGATACCCGCCGTGGCCAGGGTGTAACGGGTGGTGCGGTTAACGAAGAACACCAGGCCGGCGATGATGGCGAATACCGACTGCACCACCGGGCTGGGGAACAGGTCGAACAGCGCCCAGCCGACGGTCAGGCCGATGGCTGTGCCGACAATCCGCTGCCCCAGCTTGCGCCGTGTGGCCCCGTAGCCGGGTTGGCAGACGAACAGGGTGGTGAGCATGATCCAGTAACCCTGGGAGGGGTGGATCAGGTGCACCGTGGCATAGCAAACCACTAGCGCCAGCGGCAGGCGCAAGGCATGGCGGAACAGCAAAGAAGTGGGTGTGAGGTTGTTGCGCAACCGGCTCCAGACGTCTTTGAGGGTGCGTGGCGAGCGGTCCAGCAGGCTGCTGTCGCTGGCGTCTGCCAGTTTGTCGGGGTTGCTGGCGTCGCTGAGCAGGCGGTCGAGCGTGCCCAGGTTGGCCGCCAATGCCCGCAGCGACCGCAGTAACCCGCGCCAAGCGGGGTTGCTCTGGTTGCGTAGGTAGTCGAGCGAGGCGTGCAGGTCGGCCAGGGCTTCGGCGAAGCTGTCGTCGTAAATGAACGGCTGGCGCAGTTGGATCGACTCTGACAAACGCTGGCAAGCCACCCCCTGCTGACGCAGCAGGCGCTGGCAGCGGAACAGTACGTCACTGTGAAAGAAGGCTTCGGCCAAGGCGTTGTAGGGGTAATGGGATGAGCTGGCGCGCTCGTGAATGTCTTGGGCCAGGAAATACAGCTTCAGGTAGCGGCTGACCTTGGAGCCAGGCCGGCCGTTGCCGACACGGTGCAGAATGATTTCTTTGGTCGAGTTCAGCGCCGCTACCACCCGGCCATTTTGCTTGGCCAGTTCCAGGCGCCGGGCCTCCACATCGAGCTGGCGGATCGGTTCGAACAGGCTGGACTTGAGTTTCAGGTAGTGCCCCAATTCGCGGAACAGCCGCGCCAGGGCCTGTTGCACCGGCTGATTGGCGAACAGGGCTTGCCAGAGTACCGAGAGCAAACCGTACCAGGCCGCCCCAGCGACCAACAGCATGGGCTCGTGCCAGAAATCCAGGACCGCGCCGCCGCGTTGGTCCACGCCGATCATGGTGTACACCGAGAGAATCAAGGTGGCGTAAGCAATGGCGCCATAGCGTTCGCCCAGGGCGCCCAGCATGGTCAGGCTGAAGCTGGCCAGGGCCAGGGCGCAGACGAACAGGATGGGGTAGGGGAACAGCAACTCGACCGCCACCGCCGCCAGGCCGAAGCTCACCAGGGTCACCGCCAACGCATTGATACGGCCTTGCCAGTTGTCGTCGGTTTCGGCCAGGGCGCAGGCAATGATTCCGAGAAACAGCGGGATCAACAGGCGCATCTCGTTCTGGTACCAGCACAGCGCCATGCTGCCGGTGAGGGCGATGAAGACCCGAACGCTGTAGCTGAACTTGTCTAGCGCCCAGAGGCGGCGCATGGATTGGCGAAATGAGGTCGATGCCATGGCGGGGCGAACCTGTCGAGGCAGATTAGGGGTGGCTCAGCGTTGCGCGCATGTTACCGACTATCGCGCCGCTCGTCAGGCAAATTGCGCCGCTGCATAACCCGAGGCCCATGCCCACTGGAAATTGAAACCGCCCAGGTGGCCACTGACGTCCAGCACCTCGCCGATAAAATACAGCCCAGGGCTTTTCAGCGACTCGAGGGTTTTCGAGGACACCTCGCGGGTATCCACCCCGCCCAGGGTGACCTCGGCGGTGCGGTAGCCCTCGGTGCCGGCCGGCACCAGGCGCCAGTGGGCCAAGCGCTCGGCGAGCTCATCCAGTTGGGCCGGCGTGTACTGTTTCATGGGGCGCGACTCGAACCACTGCTCGGCCAGCAGGTTGGCCATTTTTTTTGTGAACACTTCGCCCAATAGGGTTTTCAGTTCGCTATTGGGCCGTTCCGCTTGCTGTTCGCGCAGCCAGGTGGCGGCGTCGTGCTCGGGCAGGAGGTTGATCTCGATGGCTTCGCCGGGTTGCCAGAACGAGGAAACCTGCAAAATAGCCGGCCCGCTCAGGCCGCGGTGGGTGAACAGCAGGTTTTCTCGAAAGCTCTGGCCGTTGCAACTGGCCACGCAATCGACAGAGGTTCCGGACAACTCTGTGCATAGGGCTTTGAGTTGATCGGTAATGGTGAAGGGCACCAGCCCGGCCCGGGTCGGCAGCACCTGGTGGCCGAATTGGCGGGCCACCTCATAACCAAAGCCCGTGGCCCCCAGGGTGGGGATCGATAGGCCGCCGGTGGCGATCACCAAGGACTGGCAGGTGATCGGCCCGGCGCTGGTCTGCAGGCAGTAACCGCCCTCGACCTTGGCGATGGTCTGCACCGAAGTGTCCATGCGCAGGTCTACCTTGGCCTGTTCACACTCGCTCAAGAGCAGGCCGAGGATGTCGCTGGACTTGTTGTCACAAAACAGTTGGCCGAGCTTTTTCTCGTGGTACGCCACAGCGTGTTTGCCCACCAGTTCGATAAAGTCCCACTGGGTGTAACGGGCCAGGGCCGACTTGCAGAAGTGCGGGTTCTGCGAGAGAAAATTACTGGGCTCGGTGTACATGTTGGTGAAGTTGCAGCGCCCACCCCCGGACATGAGGATTTTCTTGCCGGGTTTGTTGGCGTGGTCGATGAGCATGACCGAGCGCCCGCGCTGCGCGGCGCTGAACGCGCACATCAGCCCTGCGGCACCAGCGCCGATGATAAGGATGTCGGTGAAACGCACTTGGTGGGTCCTTGGCTGTTAGGTTCTGTACGTAAAGTGCCTGCGCGTCGACCATGCTGCGTTAAAAACAGGCTCGAGCGCGAGTCCGATCGGAATGCTCATTTACAACCAGTAAAGTCGAATGCGACTCCAACCGTTCCTCGCCTGTTTTTGCCTTGCCTGATCGCCGCTCGGCGACTTTACGTACAGAACCTAGTCGTCGCGTGGGGCCTGGGGTACTTGCCCAGGGCCCCGATCTATGGCGCTAGCGCGCCGTCTCAGGTCAGAGAATCCGCACCCGCAGCGAGCGGCCTTTGATTTTGCCATCGTTCAAACGCTGCAGTGCCTGCTTGGCCACCGAACGGTCCACGGCCACGTATGCCTGGAAGTCGAAAATAGCGATTTTGCCCACCTGGGCCCCGGGGATCCCAGCTTCGCCGGTCAGGGCGCCGAGGATATCGCCCGGGCGGACTTTGTCCTTGCGCCCGCCACTGATGCACAGGGTGCTCATGGGCGGCAGCAGGGGTTCGCCGCCCTGGCTTTTCAGGTTGCTCAAGGGCTCCCAATGCAGCGGGGCTTTTTGCAGCTGTTCGACGGCTTGAGCGCGGTGGGCTTCGGCGGGGGCGACGAAGCTGATCGCCAGGCCTTTCTCACCGGCACGGCCGGTACGGCCGACGCGGTGAATGTGGATTTCCGAGTCCCGCGCCAGCTCCACGTTGATCACCATGTCCAAGGCATCGATGTCCAGGCCGCGTGCGGCGACATCCGTGGCCACCAACACCGAGGTGCTGCGGTTGGCGAACATCGCCAGCACCTGGTCGCGGTCACGTTGCTCCAGGTCACCGTGCAGGGGCACGGCACTGATGCCTTTGGCGGTCAGGTGGTCGACCACCTCCTGGCATTGCTGTTTGGTAAAGCAGAACGCTACGCAGGACTGTGGGCGGAAATGGGCCAGGGCTTTGACCACGGTGTCCATCCGCTCCTCGGGGGAGATCTCGTAGAAACGCTGCTCGATCTGGTTATCGGTGTGCAGCGCCTCGGCTTTGACTTGCTGCGGGTTGCGCATGAACTTGGACGACAGCTGCTTGATGCCCACCGGGTAGGTGGCGGAAAACAGCAGCGTTTGCCGGCGCTCAGGGGTCTTGTCGATGATGTCCGCGATGGCGTCATAAAAGCCCATGTCGAGCATGCGGTCGGCTTCGTCGAGCACCAGGGTATTGAGGCCGTCGAGTATCAGCGAGCCTTTGCGCAGGTGTTGTTGGATGCGCCCCGGGGTGCCGACGATGATATGCGCGCCATGCTCCAGCGAGGCGATCTGCGGGCCAAAAGACACACCGCCGCACAGGGTCAGCACTTTGATGTTGTCTTCCGAGCGCGCCAGGCGGCGGATTTCTTTGGCCACTTGGTCGGCGAGTTCGCGGGTGGGGCAAATAACCAACGCTTGGCAGCCGAAGTAGCGCGGGTTGATCGGATTCAGCAAGCCGATACCGAACGCCGCCGTTTTACCGCTGCCGGTCTTGGCCTGAGCGATCAGGTCCATGCCTTTGAGGATCACTGGCAGGCTTTGCGCCTGGATCGGCGTCATCTGGGCGTAGCCCAACGATTCCAGGTTGGCCAGCATGGCGGCGGACAGCGGCAGGGTGTTGAAAGCGGTGGCGATGGTGGTCACGGGACTGGGCCTGCAAAACAAAATGTCGCGCAGTGTACCAGCCCTGCGGCGTTTGCCCCTACGTTTGCTCCTCGGGTTCCAGACGAGGTGCACGCCGTGAGGCATGGCGGGGCAGTTGCATGAAGATCGCCGCCGCCAGCATGGCCATGATGCCGATGCTCAAGAAGGTCAACTGAAACGCCCCCAGTACGGTGCTCTCGCCGCCTTTATCGATCGCGCTGGTAAAGCCGCTCAGCAGGGCGCCGGCGCAGGCTACGCCCAAGCTCAAGGACAACTGCGCGACCACCGACAGCAGGCTGTTACCACTGCTGGCACTGGCATCGTCGAGGTCGATCAGGGTCACCGTGTTCATCGCGGTGAACTGCAGCGAGTTGACCGCGCCCAACAGGCCCAATTGCACCAGCAGCAACCAATAGGGCGTCGCGGCCGAGACCAGGCCCAAGCTGGCCAGCAGCACCCCCAGCAGCAAGGTATTGGCGGTCAGCAGGTTGCGATAACCCACCCGCTCGATCAGCGGCCGGGCCAGTGATTTGGCTACCATCGCCGAGGCGGCCAGGGGGATCATGCTCATCCCTGCCAGCGAAGGTGAGTAACCCAGCGCGACCTGCAGCAGCAACGGCACGAGAAAGGGCAGGGCGCCGCTGCCGAGGCGGGCGAACAGGTTGCCGAGGATGCCCACGGCGAAGGTCCGGGTGCGAAACAGCGATGGGGCGAACAGTGGATTGTCGATCCCGCCGGCGCGCAGCCAGTAGGCCGCCAGGCAGGCCATACCGATGAACAGCAGCAACATTACGCGCATGTGCGGCAGGTTCAATTCGCCCAGGCCTTCCATGGCGATGGTGATCAGCACCATCGCCGCACCGAACAGCACAAAGCCCACCCCGTCGAAGCGGGTCTGGCTGGCGCCGCGCAGGTCGGGGACAACCTTGTTAACGGCATAGCAGCCCAGGATGCCCACCGGCAGGTTAAGCAGGAAGATCCAATGCCAGGTCATGTACTCCACCATCCAGCCACCCAGGGTGGGGCCTAGCAGAGGGCCGAGTAACCCCGGCACGGTGATGAAACCGAGGATGCGTACCAACTCGGTACGCGGGTAAGCGCGCAGCACCACCAGGCGCCCGACCGGTAGCATCAAGGCCCCGCCCAGGCCCTGGACGATGCGCGCGGCGATCAGCATGTTCAGTGACCAGGACAACGCGCACAGCAGTGAGCCGGCGGTGAACAAAGCAATGGCGGTGAAAAACACCCGTTGGGTGCCGAAGCGGTCGGCGATCCACCCTGACGCGGGAATCAGCAGGGCCACCGTGAGCATGTAGGCGACGATCACCGACTGCATGCGCAAGGGGTTTTCCGCCAGATCTTGGGCCATGGCCGGGAGTGCCGTGTTCAGAATGGTGCCGTCCAGCGATTGCATGAAAAAGGCAATCGCGATGACCCAGGGTAACCAGCGGGCAGTGCGTGCATCGAGTGCGGGGATGGGCATCGTCGCTCTTCTGTCGGTGAGGGCGGCCGTTACAGGGTCAAGGTCAGGCTGTTGACCAAGGCGCCGGGTAGCAGGGTCGAACTGGTCTTGCGTTCGCCGTAGGTGCTGGTGGACAAGATAAGTTCGCGCTCTGCGGTCAGCGCTTGCAACTGGCTGCCCAGCAAGTCGTACACGCTGTCGTCGAAACGCATGGTGCTGACCGGCGCAACGATCTGACCGTCCTCCACCCAAAAAGTGGCAAACCGTGTGAGCCCGGTCAGGCGCGCCGCCGACAGGTCCGAATAGTTGAGATACCACAGGTTGCTGATGTATAGGCCGGTGCCCAACTGCGCCAGCACCTCGGCCTGGGGCAAATGGCCGGGGCCGACTTGCAGGGCGCTAGGCGACTCGCCGCCGTCGGCGCCGTTACCTTCAAGGCCATACTCGGCGGCGCTGCGCGAGTCCACCAAGCGCCCGCTGGCGGCGCCACGGGCGATCAGGCTGACGTCGCTGCGGGGAAAACCCTCATAGGAAAAGCGCGGGCTCAGTGAGTCGCTGACCTGTTCGCTCACGCTCAATAGCGGGCTGAGCAAGCTGCTGCCGCTGTACAGGCGCTGCAGGGGGCTGTCTTTATTGGCCAGGGCGCGGGCAGAGAAACCGCCCCAGCACAGCATGCCGATGATCTCATCCAAAGCAGCGGGCGCCAGGTAAGCGCGGTACTGGCCGGGGGCAAGGGTTTTCAGTGGGCGCGCCAGATGGTCGAGCTGTTCACGGGACTGTTGCAAGCGTTGCAGGAAGTCGCTGGCCTGCCAGGCTTGGCCGGCATAGTTGGCTTTGACGGCCTGGCCGTTGGCGTGAAAAAGGCTCCAGTCGAAATTGAAGCTATTGGCCTGGTGCCAGCCGAGCGCGCCCTCGGAACTGGCAAAACCTCGGCAGATCGGCCCGGCGGCGTAGATGCCGACCAGGTCCAGACCCTGCGCGGCCGCGCCGATCTGTTCGATCACCGCCTGGGCCGGCGGCAGTGGCGTGGCTTGCTCGGTCTGGCTGTGCCAGGCGGCGTCGTTGAGCTGCAAGTAGGGGTCAAGCGGCAATAACGGCAGGGTTTGCCTGAGTTGCTGCAAGCCGTCGCCCAGGCGCTGCAGGTCGCTGTCGAGGTCTTCGGCGAGGGTCAATTCCAAGTCAGCCTGGCGGCCGCCGTCGACCAGTTTCAAATAGACCTTGGTCTGTTGTACGTGGCCGGCTTGGCGCACCTTGCCATGGTTGAAACGGATAAAGTCGGAAGCCTCGGCGTTGTAGCTGAAGGTAAAACGTTCCGGCGCCTGGACGTGCTCGCGCAACCACTGGGCCAGTTGTTGAAAGTGCTCGGCAGGGCTTTGCATTAGGCTTGCCCCCCGAACACATCGATCTGGCTGAACACACAGGCCGGCGATGCATGGCCCACGCGCACCACCTGGTTGGGTTCGCCCTTGCCGCAATTGGGCGTGCCCAATACCTGGAAGGTACTGGCGTCGCCCACTGCACTCAGGTTGCTCCAGAACTGCGCAGAAATACCGCGATAATTCGGATTCTTCACCACGCCTTTGAGCTCCCCATCCTCAATCAATTGGCCCCACTCGCAGCCGAACTGGAATTTGTTGCGGGCATCGTCAATGGACCACGAGCGATTGGTCGACATCAGCACCCCGCGCTCGATCCCTGCGATCAACTGGGCCATTGGCTGGTCGCCAGGCTCGATATTCAGGTTAGCCATGCGGTCGATGGGCGCCCGGTTCCAGCTACAGGCACGGCTGTTGGCGACCCCGGCGAGCCCACTGCGCTGCTGCGAGAGGGCGCCGCCCAAGGGGCGTAGCAAGAGGCCGTCGCGGATCAGAAAGGCTTTGTGCGCCGGGCTGCCATCGTCGTCGTAGGCATAGCTGGCCAGTTCTTCGCGGATCTCAGGATCGAACGTGATGTTCAGCAGCTTCGAGCCATATTGCAAGTGACCGAAGTCGCTAGCCTTGACGAAGCTGGTGCCGGCGTAATTGCGCTCGTCACCGAGGATGCGGTCCAGCTCCAAGGGGTGGCCGATGGATTCGTGGATCTGCAGCATCATCTGGTCGGGGGTCAGGAGCAGGTCGTAGGTGCCGGTCGGGGTGTTCGGCGCCAGCAGCAACTGCAGCGCCTGATCGGCCACGTGCGCGCCAGCGCCGACAATGCCGCAGCGGCTGATGACATCGGCGCCGCCCTGCTGGCCGAAGTTCTCCCGGCCCAAACTGCGGGTCTGGCTGTCGTTGCCGTCGTAGGCGGTGACGCTAAGGCCAGGGAAGACAAAGCGCTGGGCCTGGCGGATTTGCGCACCGGCACTGTTCAAGTAGATTTGCTCGACCGTGCTGACCCCCAGGCTGACTTGCCAATTCACCAGGCGCCCATCGCGGGGCACTGCGGCAGATTCGCCGTGGAGTAATTGGTAGCACTCCCCCAGAGCGGGGAAGGGTGTCTCCAACTGCGGGGACAGGTAGTCAAAGCGGGCCTCGGCGACCGTGTGCTCGCTAAGGTCGAGCAGTGCGTGCCCCGAGGCCGCTCGGGCTAGCGCCTCTGCGTGTTCGAGGGCGCGTTGCAGGCCTGCCTGGGAGAGGTCGCCGGTGGCCGCGTAAGCCTCTACGCCATTGAGCCGGACTGTCAGCATGACGCCTTCGTCGTGGCTCAAGGCAGGCGGTTCGGCGATGTTCTTGCGCACCGCCAGGTGCTGGCTGGCCTGGCGCACATGGCGCAGGGAATGGAACTGCGCCTGGGTACGCAGCGCCGCAAAGCGCTGCTGCAGTGTGGCGGTGGCGTCGAACATCGGGGCCTCTCATGGCGAGGGTTGTTCAGAGCAGTAGTCAACGGTGTTAAGGCTGCTTAAAGCGGGCAACCTTTGCTGCGCAGGATCGCGTCGAAACGGTCGGGGTCTAGCGTGCCGGCCTCGATAGCGGCCAGCGTGGCCTTTTCGCGGGCCAGCAAGTCGTTGCAGCGCACCAACAGTTCGGGCAACTCGGCGCGGGCCGCAGCGACTACACCGTCACCGTCGCCGATCATCAAGTCACCGGGCATGACCAGCATGCCTGCGCAGGAAATCGGTACGTTGATCTCGCCGCCGCCGTCAGTGCTTGGGCCACGGTGCACGCCGCCGATGGCGTAGGCCGGCAGCTCGCCGGTTTGCCATTCGTCGAGGTCGCGCAAGGCGCCGTTAATGACGACACCAACGATACCGGCCTTCAACGCCATGGCACGCATGATGCCGCCAAATACCGCGCGGGTCAGGTCGGCGCTGCCGTCGATGACCAGTACGTCGCCGGGGCGGGCCATTTGCATGGCTTTGAGGATCATCAGGTTGTCGCCTGGGCGAACCCGCACGGTCAGGGCGCTGCCGAGCATCGGCGCGCTGCCGTGGAAGGGGCGCAGGCCGAGGCCGCCGACGTTACGCCCGAGGCAGTCGCTGACAGCGGCCGCAGGGATCTTGCTGAATTCCTTCAGCCACTTTGGGTCCAGGGGTTCTACGTTGGGGTTGATCAAGTAGCCGGTGGGCCATTTGCTCGAAGAGACAACATCAAACATGGGTAAAAGCCTCTTGGCCAGCTAGCGCCAGCGTATCGATAATGCGGAGCTTAAGCTTAGGCCTGTGATGGGGGGAGGGGCAAGCTTGGGTGGGCAGGGCAAAAGATCGGGGGTGTAGGAGGGGCCTTGGCCCCGATCTTTCGATCTTCAGGCCCCAGCCACCTCACGCAACGGCTTGCCACGTACCGGCGCGTCACCGGCCACATAATAATCAGCCGTACTGCGCGGCAGTGCCTGACGCCCACGGATCTTGTCGGCGATTTTTTCGGCGATCATGATCGTCGGCGCATTCAGGTTGCCGGTGGTGATGATCGGCATGATCGAAGCATCCACCACGCGAATGCCCTGCAGGCCATGCACCCGGCCTTCGCCGTCGACCACGGCCATTGCGTCGGTGCCCATTTTGCACGTGCAGGACGGGTGATACGCCGTCTCGGCGTGTTCGCGAATGAACTGGTCCAGTTGCTCGTCTGTTTGCACATCCGCGCCGGGGCTGATTTCGCGGCCACGGTAAGCGTCTAGCGCAGGCTGCTGCATGATCTCGCGGGTCAGGCGGATGCCGTCGCGAAACTCCTGCCAGTCTTGCTCGCTGGACATGTAATTGAACAGGATGCTTGGGTATTCCCGTGGGTCCTTGGATTTCACCTGGACGCGGCCACGGCTCGGCGAGCGCATGGAGCCCACGTGCGCCTGGAAGCCGTGCTCTTTCACACCCTTAGTGCCGTTGTAATTGATCGCCACCGGCAGGAAGTGGTACTGGATATTCGGCCATTCGAAATCGGGCCGCGAGCGAATGAAACCGCCGGCTTCGAACTGGTTGCTGGCGCCGATGCCGGTGCCGTTGAACAGCCATTCGGCACCAATGGCGGGCTGGTTCCACCAGAGCAACGAGGGGTACAGCGAGACCGGTTGGGTGCAAGCGTATTGCAGGTACATCTCCAAGTGGTCTTGCAGGTTCTGGCCAACGCCTGGCAGGTCGTGTACCAGGGGGATGTCCAAGCTTTGCAGGAGCTCTTTGGGGCCAACGCCCGAGCGTTGCAGCACCAACGGCGAGGCGATAGCGCCGCTGCACACCAAGACTTCTTTGCGGGCACGGGCTTCGACGCGGGCGTCACTGTCGCCCACCATGTACTGCACACCCACGGCACGCTTACCCTCGAACACCACTTTGTCGGTCAGGGCGTGGGTAACGATGGTCAGGGTCTGGCGAGCTTTGGCCTGGTCCAGGTAACCGCGAGCGGTGCTGGCACGGCGGCCATTCTTGGTCACGGTGCGGTCCATGGGGCCGAAGCCTTCTTGCTGGTAGCCATTGAGGTCGTCGGTACGCGGGTAACCCGCTTGCACCCCGGCTTCGACCATGGCCTTGAACAGCGGATTGTTACCCGCTTTAGGTGTGGCCACGCTTACCGGGCCTTCGCCGCCATGGTAGTCGTTGGGGCCGATATCACGGGTTTCTGCCTTGCGGAAATACGGCAGGCAGTCATGGTAGGTCCAGTCTTCCAGGCCCGGTTGCTTGGCCCAGTTGTCGTAGTCCATGGCGTTACCACGGATGTAGCACATGCCGTTGATCAACGACGAGCCACCCAGGCCCTTGCCGCGCCCGCACTCCATGCGACGGTTGTTCATGTAGGGCTCGGGCTCGGTTTCGTAGGCCCAGTTATAGCGCCGACCTTGCAGCGGAAACGCCAGGGCAGCTGGCATTTGCGTGCGGAAGTCGACGCGATAGTCCGGGCCACCGGCTTCGAGCAGCAATACGGTCACGTTAGGGTCTTCGGTCAGGCGTGTGGCCAGGGTGTTGCCGGCCGAGCCGGCACCGATAATGATGTAATCGAATTCTTTAGACATGGGCCCTCCTGGGGCAGCTTCGAGCAAGGAGCTGAAAGCTTTAAGCGGGTAGACGGTCAGTAGAGGCGGCGGGCGAGCCGAGGTTCAGCAGGTCGCTCGCCCCGGCTGCTTGCAAGCACAAGCAGCGGCCCCTAGAACACCGAGGCGTAGTCGCCCAGTTCCACCTGCACGGATTTGATGCGCGTGTACTGAGCCAGCGAGCTGATACCGTTCTCGCGGCCGACGCCGGACTGCTTGTAGCCACCGACCGGCATCTTGGCGTCGGATTCGCCCCAGGCGTTGATCCAGCAGATGCCTGCTTCGAGCTGATGGATCACCCGGTGAGCGCGGCTCAGGTCGCGGGTAACGATGCCAGCTGCCAAGCCCATTTCGGTGTCGTTGGCGCGGCGCACCACTTCTTCTTCGCTGTCGTAGCCGAGGATGCTCATGACCGGGCCAAAGATTTCTTCACGCACGATGGTCATCTGGTCGGTGCAGTCGGTGAACACCGTCGGTGCCACGAAAGCGCCTTGGCCCAGCGCACCCTCGCTCAGACGTTCGCCGCCGCACAGGACGCGGGCGCCTTCGGCCTTGCCCTTGGCAATGTAGCCCAAGACGTTTTCCATGTGGGCGAAGCTCACCAGAGGGCCGAAATTGGTGTTTTCATCTTCCGGGTCGCCGATGCGGATGCGCTGGACGCGTTCGAGAATCTTGGCTTCCAGCTCGGCCTTCAAGGCGTTGGGCACGAACACCCGGGTGCCGTTGGTGCAGACTTGGCCGGAGCTGTAGAAGTTGGCCATCATGGCGATGTCGGCGGCCTTGTCTAGGTCGGCATCGTCAAAGATGATCAAGGGGGACTTGCCACCCAGCTCCATGGTGACTTCTTTGAGGGAAGAGCTGGAGGCACTGGCCATGACTTTCTTACCGGTGCTGACGCCGCCAGTGAAGGAAATCTTCTCGATGCGCGGGTGTTCGGTCAGCCAGGCGCCCACTTCGCTGCCTGTGCCGGTCACAACGTTGAATACGCCATCGGGCAAGCCAGCTTCGGTATAGATTTCGGCCAGCTTCAAGGTGGTCAGGGACGTCACTTCACTGGGCTTGAAAATCATTGCGTTGCCGGCAGCCAGGGCCGGGGCAGACTTCCACAGGGCGATCTGGATCGGGTAGTTCCAGGCGCCGATGCCTGCGGTGACGCCCAGTGGCTCGCGGCGAGTGTAGATAAACGACGAGTCGCGCAGGGGAATCTGCTCGCCTTCGATCGAAGGCACCAGCCCGGCATAGTATTCCAGCACGTCGGCACCGGTGACGATGTCGACGAAGCGGGTTTCCGAAAGGGCCTTGCCGGTGTCCAGGGTTTCCAGGTGCGCCAGTTCATCGTTGCGCTCGCGCAGGATGTCGACCGCGCGGCGCAGAATTCGCGAGCGCTCTACGGCGGTCATTGCCGCCCAGACTTTCTGGCCTTTTTCGGCACTCACCACGGCGCGCTCGACGTCGGCTTGGGTAGCACGTTGGATATGAGCGAGGACTTCACCGGTCGCCGGATTGATGGATTCGAAAGTCGCATCGCTGGAGGCATCGACGTAACCGCCGTCGATATAGAGTTTTTGCAGTTCGAAACGGGCCATAGGGTCCTCGCATATACGGTTGAAGTGGGTGACAACGGCGAGACCTGAGCCTCAGCGCTGTTGTTTCGCCAGTTGCGCGTCCATGTATTCGTGGGCAATGGCTTGCGCTTGTTCGGTGTCGAAGGCATCGCCCGACAGTGCGCCGCGTAGCCATAAACCGTCGATCAGTGCCGCCAGGCCGCGGGCTGCACTGCGGGCCTCGGGCAACGGCAATACTCGGCGGAACTGGCAACACAGGTTCGAGTACAGCCGATGATCGTTGATCTTTTGCAGCCGGTGCAGCGATGGCTGATGCATGCTGGCGGCCCAGAAGGCCAGCCAGGTTTTCATGGCAGGGCCGTTGACTTGGCTGGCGTCGAAGTTGCCCGCGATGATCACTTGTAAGTGAGCGCGGGGAGTGTCTTCGAGCAAAGCTCGGCGGCGTGCGGCTACGTTGTCGATCAACACGTTCATCAGGTAGCGCATGGTGGCCGCGATCAAGCCGTTTTTGTCCCGGAAGTAGTGGCTGATGATGCCGTTGGACACCCCAGCGAGCCGGGCAATCAATGCAATGCTGGCGTCTGCCATGCCGACCTGATCGATGGCGGTCAGGGTGGCTTCAATCAGCTGTTGGCGGCGTATAGGTTGCATGCCGACTTTGGGCATCGGTGGGCTCTCCTCGGCCTGCGAATGTGTAACAGTCTATTTTATTTTGATTGATCGTTCAATCAATAAAAAAAGAGGGGCCGACTGCATGTGCGTCGGCCCCTCGAGATTGCTGGCTTTTAGCCTAGGTTTTTGCCCAGTAGCGCGTGGTAGAGTTCGGTATCCCCCAGGATTCCTACCACCTGATTGTTGTCCTGCAGCACCAGTTTTTTGCCGGTGTGGTAACGGATCTGCAAGGCATCGCGCATGCTGATGTCGGCGCCCACCAAGGTGGGGTTGCGGTCCAACGCCTCGACCGGTTGGCCGGGCGCCCACTGTTGCACCGGTAGGGCGGCAGCGCCCTGGCGAGCGCTTTGCAAGGTGTCGCCGGCGGCCAGGTCGAGCCATGAGTCGTCGCCGGGGTCTAGGCAGACCGAGCCATTGACCCGTTTGCAGTTGTCCAGTGTGCGCATCAGGCTACGCCCGCATAGCACGTTGAGCGGGTTGGTGTGGGCCACGAAGGTGCGCACGTAATCGTCCGCAGGGTTGAGCACGATCTCTTCGGGCTTGCTGTACTGGACGATCCGGCCGTCTTTCATGATCGCGATGCGCGTGCCCAGCTTCAGGGCTTCGTCGAGGTCATGGCTGACGAACACAATGGTTTTGTTCAGCTTGCGTTGCAGTTCCAACAGTTCGTCCTGCAGGCCTTGGCGAATCAGCGGGTCCAGTGCCGAGAACGGCTCATCCATCAGCAAAATGTCGGCGTCCATGGCCAGCGCCCGGGCCAGGCCCACGCGTTGCTGCATGCCGCCAGACAGCTCATGGGGCTTCTTGTTGCGCCATTGGGTCAGCCCCACCAGTTGAAGCTTTTCATCCACCAGCTTGCGCCGCTCTTTCTCGGGCCGACCCTGCATTTCCAGGCCGAAGCTGATGTTCTCGCGCACGGTCAGCCAGGGCATCAGGGCGAATTTCTGAAACACCATGGCGATGCGTTTGGTGCGCATCATCTTCAGTTCGGCCGGGGTGCACGAGGCGACGTCGATCTGCGCGCCTTCATGTTCGATGAACAGCTTGCCGCGGCTGACGGTATTGAGGCCGTTGATACAGCGCAGCAGGCTCGACTTGCCCGAGCCGGACAGGCCCATCAATACGCAGATCTCACCTTTGTTGATGTCCAGGCTGGCTTTTTCTACACCCACCACCTGGCCGGTTTTTTTCAGGATCTGGTCGCGGGTCATGCCCTCGTCCAGCAGGCCAAGGGCTTCTTGTGGGCTCTTGGAGAACACCACGTCAACGTCTTCGAAGCGAATGATGCTCATGCGTCAGTCCCCTTTTTCGCTTCCGGTTGTTTGCAGATACGGTCGAGCATGATCGCCAGCAGAACGATCGCCAGGCCGGCTTCGAAGCCCAAGGCGATATCGGCGGTGTTCAGTGCGTTGACCACGGGTTTGCCCAGGCCGTCGGCGCCCACCAGGGCGGCGATCACCACCATCGACAGTGACAGCATGATGCATTGGGTGATCCCCGCCGCGATGCTTGGCATGGCATGGGGCAGTTCGATGCGCGAGAGCAACTGGCTGCGCGAGCAACCGAAGGCCTTACCGGCATCCATCAGTTCTTCTGGCACGTCGCGAATCCCCAAGTAGGTCAGGCGGATGGGCGCGGCAATGGCGAATACCACCGTGGAGATAAGCCCAGGTACGACGCCAAGGCCAAACAGGGTCAGGGTGGGGATCAGGTAAACGAAGGTCGGTACGGTTTGCATCAAATCGAGCACTGGCCGCATGGCCGTGTAGAACATGGGCTTGTGCGCGGCAACGATGCCCAGCGGCACGCCAATCACCACGCAAACGAGGGTGGCGAACAACACTTGGGCCAGGGTTTCCATGGTTTCTTGCCAGTAACCCAGGTTGAGAATCAGCAGGAACGACAGTACGACAAACACCGTCAGCCCCCATTTACGTTGGATAAAATGCGCCAGGGCCGCGATCAGCACGATCAGCGCCAGCGGGTTGAACCAGGTCAGGGCGAAGGTGAAGCCGTGAATCAGGCCTTCCAGGGTCACCGCAATGGCGTCGAAGGTGCTGGCGCCGTGTTCGGTCAGCCAGTCGACGAAGGCTGCGATGTATTCGCCGAGGGGGATTTTATGATCGGTCAGCATGGTCATGAACGTCCGCGTGCAAGGGAATAAGTGCCGGTTGGGGCAGGTGTACCTGCCCCAAGGCGATTATTGCGACAGCTTGGCCTTGGCGGCGTCCAGGCCTGGTTTGCCATCAACGGTGGTGACACCGGCGAGCCAGGTGTCGAGCACCTGCGGGTTTTTCTTCAGCCAGGCTTTGGCGGCAGCGTCAGGCTTCATCTTGTCGTCCAGGACGTTGCCCATCAGCGTGCTTTCCATCTCCAGGGTGAAGGACAGGTTTTTCAGCAATTGGCCGACGTTGCTGCATTCCTGGGCGTACCCTTTGCGGGTGTTGGTGTAGATGGTCGCCTGGCCAAAATTGGGGCCGAAGAACTCGTCGCCACCGGTCAGGTACTTCATCTTGAAACGGTTGTTCATGGGGTGCGGTTCCCAACCCAGGAACACCACGTCGGTGTTGCGCTTCTGGGCACGGTCGACTTGGGAAAGCATGCCTGCCTCGCTCGACTCAACGACTTTGAAACCGGCGTCTTTGAGGCCAAAGGCGTTCTTGTCGATCATGCTTTGAATCAGGCGGTTGCCATCGTTGCCGGGCTCGATACCGTAGATCTTGCCGCCCAGTTCCTTCTTGAACTTGGCGATGTCGGCGAAATCGTGCAGGCCTTTGTCGTACAGCGCTTGGGGTACGGCCAGGGTGTACTTGGCATTTTCCAGGTTGGCGCGCACGGTTTCCACGGTGCCCGCTTCGCGGTAGGCCTTGATGTCGTTTTCCATGGTCGGCATCCAGTTACCCAGGAAGACATCCATGTTCTTGCCATCGGCCAGGGACTTGTAGGTCACCGGCACGGAGATCATCGTGGTTTTGGTCTTGTAGCCCAAGGATTCGAGCACTGCACTGGTGACCGCAGTGGTTACGGTGATGTCGGTCCAGCCGACGTCGGAAAAGTTGACGGTGGCGCATTTGGCGGGTTCTGCGGCCTGGGCTAGCACCGGCAAGCTCAGTAACGCGGTCAACAATAACGAGGGTGAACCTTTCATGAAATGGACTCCTTGGTTTTTCGAGGCTGGGTTCCCTGACGGGCCGCAGCGCTTTATAGGATCGCGTTCGGGGGAGTGCGGCACGACGCGCTCTGGCCGGGTGCCCTGCAGTCGAGTCGAGCTGATCATGGACCAGTGAAAATCCAACGCCTACAGGCAGCGTCGTAACCAGTACACATGGGGTCGTATCCAGTGCCGGAGACGTCGCTTACAGAGTATCTGGCCGCTCTCGCGACGTACCGGCGGCCCGAAAGCGGCACGCTAACGTTCACGGCGTTGCTGAACATGGTTGAGTCGGTTGCAGACTCTGGTGGCTTCGACAAAAGGCTGATGATGCGCTCGCCACCCATCGCCGCAACCTTCGAAAGGCCTGCATTCCATGGCAATCAGCGTATTTGACCTGTTTAAGATCGGTATCGGCCCATCCAGTTCGCACACCGTCGGCCCCATGCGGGCCGCCGCTTTGTTCGTGCAAGGTTTGCGTGAACGTGGTGAGCTAGGACAGGTGAAACGCGTAGAAGTGCAATTGTACGGGTCGCTGGCCGCCACCGGCATCGGCCACGGCAGCGATAACGCCGTGATCATGGGGTTGATGGGCGAATGGCCCGATGCGGTCGACCCCAGCAGCATTGGCTTGCACATTGCGACCTTGCGCGAGACCGACACGCTGCATTTAGCCGGCGAGCGTGAGGTGCCTTTCCACTGGGCGCGGGACATGCGCCTGCTGGACGAAAACCTGCCTTACCACCCCAATGCCCTGACCTTGGTTGCCGAAGGCGAGGGCGGCGAGCTGCACCGCGACACTTACTATTCGGTAGGCGGTGGGTTTGTCGTCGATGCGGCCCAGGCCGCCAGTGGCGTGCTCGACGCCGACACCACGGTGTTGCCTTACGACTTCGACAGTGCTGCGCAGTTGCTCGAGCTGTGCGAGCGCCACAACCTTCGTGTGGCTGAGCTGATGATGGAGAACGAAAAGGTCTGGCGCCCGGAAGCAGAAATCCGCGCCGGCCTGATGACCCTCTGGCAGGCCATGCAGGCCTGCGTCGAGCAAGGTTTAAAGCACGAGGGCGTGCTGCCGGGTGGTCTCAACGTGCGCCGCCGCGCCGCTCGCCTGCACCGTAGCCTGTTGGAGTTGAACAAACCCAACGTGATCGGCTCGACCCTCAGCGCGATGGAGTGGGTGAACCTGTTCGCCCTGGCCGTCAACGAAGAAAACGCCGCCGGTGGGCGCATGGTCACGGCACCCACCAATGGCGCGGCAGGGATCATTCCAGCCGTGCTGCACTACTACATGAAATTCAGCGACGAAGTCAGTGAGGCCAATGTGGTGGACTACCTATTGGCCGCCGCCGCCGTGGGCATTCTGTGCAAAAAGAATGCATCCATTTCCGGGGCCGAGGTCGGCTGCCAGGGCGAGGTAGGCTCTGCCTGCGCCATGGCGGCGGCGGGCTTGGCAGAGATCCTCGGCGCCACCCCTGCGCAGCTGGAAAACGCGGCGGAGATCGGCCTGGAGCACAACCTGGGCCTGACCTGCGATCCGGTGGGCGGCTTGGTTCAGGTGCCTTGCATCGAGCGTAATGCCATCGCTGCCGTCAAAGCCATCAACGCCGCGCAAATGGCTTTGCGCGGCGATGGTCAGCACTTCATTTCCCTGGATCGAGTGATTCGCACCATGCGCGACACCGGCGCCGACATGCACGACAAATACAAGGAAACCTCGCGCGGTGGTCTGGCAGTCAGCGCCATCGAATGCTGAGTGCGCACTGATGCGCTGCGTCGTGGTCGAGGTTGGTGCATAACCCCACATTCCCTGTGCTTGTAGTGACACTCCTCGGGGTGTCGTTTTCAGTAGTGCTACGGATCTGCTCAAATCATCCTAAAGCGCGTGCCGGTCTCGCCTGGCGCGGGCTACAGCGCATCGCTCTAGCCTCGTCTGCGGGGTCGTTTTTAGTGCTTTTTTGAATGTCTATTCAAATTAGGCATGGCATTTGCGTTGTATTTATCCATGCAATGCGCCCAGCTCAGACATGGGCCATAGAACATCGGTAACAAGAGCCTGCCTGAGGCCATCCACCGTTTTGCGTGAGGAGATACTGCGATGACGTCGTTCACCACCGGGCCCCAGGCCCAGACCCGCACCCCTCAATCCATCGGCTTTCTGCTGCTGGACAACTTCACCCTGATCTCCCTGGCTTCGGCTGTCGAGCCGCTGCGTATGGCTAACCAGTTGTCTGGGCGTGAGTTGTACCGCTGGACGACCCTGAGCGTCGACGGCGGCCAGGTGTGGGCCAGCGATGGCTTGCAGATCACCCCAGACGCGGCGATGCACCAGGCCCCGGCGTTGGACACGGTCATCGTCTGCGGCGGCGTCGGCATTCAGCGCACTGTCACTCGCGAGCACGTGACCTGGCTGCAAAGCCAAGCGCGTCAGTCCCGCCGCCTGGGCGCCGTGTGCACCGGCAGTTGGGCGTTGGCATGTGCCGGCCTGCTCGACGGTTTCGATTGCAGCGTGCACTGGGAGTGCCTGGCCTCGATGCAGGAGGCTTTTCCGCGGGTGGCCATGAGCACCCGGCTGTTTACCCTCGACCGCAACCGCTTCACCAGTTCGGGCGGCACCGCACCGCTGGACATGATGCTGCACCTGATCAGCCGCGACCACGGCCGTGAATTGTCGGCGGCGATCTCGGAGATGTTTGTCTACGAGCGTATCCGCAACGAGCAGGACCACCAGCGTGTCCCGCTCAAGCACATGCTGGGTACCAACCAGCCGAAGTTGCAGGAAATCGTCGCCTTGATGGAGGCCAACCTCGAAGAGCCTATCGACCTGGATGAACTGGCCGTCTACGTCGCCGTCTCGCGGCGCCAGCTGGAGCGCCTGTTCCAGAAGTACCTGCATTGTTCGCCGTCACGCTACTACCTCAAACTGCGCCTGATCCGCGCCCGGCAGTTGCTCAAACAAACCCCGATGTCGATCATCGAAGTGGCGTCGGTATGCGGCTTTGTTTCCACGCCACACTTCTCCAAGTGCTACCGCGAATACTTCGGCATCCCGCCCCGTGACGAGCGCGTGGGCTCCAACACCACCCAGCAAGTGGCGATGATGCCGATTCCCCAGGCGTTGGTGCTGGCACCGCTGTCGGGGCCGATGTCGGCGCTCAATCAGGCGCGTAATGAGTCAACGTTTGCCAGTGTGAGGCTCTAACAGGGCGGCCAGAGGCTTCGAATCAAAGCTTTCGAGTAGGGGCTTGATGCATTGCCAAGTCCCCTGCGCTGCCACTCTGCCTTGGTCGACTAGCACGATGCGGTCGAAGCGTTTCAGCGCATCAAGATCGTGAGTCACGCAAATCAAGCCTAGTCCTGCGAAGGTGCTGAACAGCAGGTCCCAGGTGGATTCGGCTGATGGCCGATCCAGCGAGGCAGTGGGTTCGTCGAACAGGTTAAACAACCCAGGCCGGTTGATCAGTCGCAGCAAGGACAAGCGTTTGGCCTCGCCTCCTGAAAGCTGCGATGCCCCGTCATGCACACATGACGCCTGGCTGAGATGGCCCAGCATCAGCTTATCTATCGCGGCATCTAATGTTGGATTTCGCTGGCGTCCATACAACACTGCATGATCAAACGGCCCAGGCAGAAACTCAGGGGCTTGGGGGCAGTAGCGCAGCGCCTCCAACTGTTGCTCTGCACCCAGAGCGCTGAGTGCTAAACCGTTGAGTAGCGCACTGGCACCCGTTGCCATGCGCACACCTGCCAAGCTTTCCAGCAATGTGGACTTCCCTGCACCACTCGCTCCTACAATAGCGACGGATTCATGGCTGCTGAAGCTCAGCCCTTCAGTTAGCACGAGTATGCCCCCATCCAGTGTGCCGGCCGGCAAACTCAAAGTATGGGGCGCTCTATGGGGTAGCAGTGGCGAAGGCGTCGCGCTACCAACCTCGGCGAGATCCAGCATTTGCTGTAACCGGTATTTATCCGCGTAAAACTGGTCAGCTAGCCTATAGGCCTCGGCTACTCCCGACACATTTGCCAGGAAGCCGCCGGCCAGAGATACGACCGCTACCAATTCCCCAATGGTTAGTTGGGGTGCCCCTGTCAGTTGGTCAGAAACGCCCCACGCTAGTAATACCGCTGTCGACAGCCCGATAAAAAGGATTTTCGCCGAACTGAGCACTGCAGCAGAACTGGCAACTTTGATGGCCGCCGCCGCATAGTGGTCGAACGCGCGGTTCAGAGGTTCGCAAGCGCTAGAAATAGCGTTTTCCAGCTTTATGGATTTTCCCGCGTTGAATGTGCTGAACAGCTTACCGGCTAGTACATCTTCAGCCGTGTTAGCCTGATCGATATGGGGGCGACGCCATTGAATGAGCCTATGGCAAACCCCTAAGTAAACAACTGAGGTTATCACCAACCCGGTAAAGAGCGTAACGCCACCCTTGTAGACAAAAACAATGGCAACCAGACAGGTTTCTATTAGCAGTGGGAACGCTACTGTCACAAAAAAGCTTAATAGCTGTTCATGTGCGCTGATGCCACGGTCCAATGATTTAATTAAAGGCCCGAGGCTCAGCGAGTTAAAGGCGTCAAACGTTTTTCCCAAAAGTGCATGACACCAGCGAATGGCCTGCTCTTTCACCGTCTGCTGAACTAAACGTGCAAGGCAGTAGGTCTGAATCGGGTTAACGATGGACTGCAGTATTACTGCGCCGAATAAGCTGGTGACCAGTAGCGTCAGGGTGGCCGCACTGTCAAGGGTTTCGCTGCCTAGACCGTCGATCACCGCACCTAGAATAAGCGCGGGTGCCAGCGCTGAAGTTTTGAGCGCGGTGACCATGAACAGCGTACTGGCGCAGAGCTTCTTGTGTTGGGTGAGGGCATTTTTTAGGAAGGTGATCACCGTGAAGAGCGTGCCTTTTAATTATTGTATCCAAAGGAAGTCAGTATTGAATTTACCAAAGGGAAAGGTCAGGGCTAATGATTTGGCAGAAGCTTTATAATTGATAGCATTAGGCTTGCCGGGGAGCAAATAGAAGGGGTGGGTATACCTTCCCAAAAACATGTGGGAATCAGTTGTTCTTGGCTGTGAGAATATTCTTTGCGTCTGTAGGATCGAAGCCGTAAATACTTACGCAGCGGGGGTTTCACCTGTAGTCCAAAGGCCATTTCTCAATGGCCTATATGACTTTGGAAATGAGGCAAGGCAGGCACACCGCCCCACCCCGGCCTTATAGAGGTATCACTCCACCCACTGCGCAAAACTGCCGTAGCACGTCGCCAAGTGGTACGGCGTGGTCGATGGCATGTCGTGGCGGCTTACGTCGCCTAGGGCGTCGCGGCATTCGTACCAGCCGCCAGCGTGCAGGAAACCCTCGCGCAGGGTTACCAACTGCTGCTCTACGCGCTGCTGCGCATCGGGCCGCAGGGTCAAGGCGCGCAGGTATTCCGCTTGGGCCCAGATGCGTTGGGTGGCGTCGCGCACGCTGCCGTCCAGGTTCAGCATCGACAATACGTGGCCCTCTTGCACACCCCAGGCCTCGGCCTTGCTGAAGGCCATTTGCATGGACCGGTGCAGCGGGCTGCCGTGCAACAGCTCGGAGGTTTCCAGCAGGTACAGCCACTCGAACTGATGGCCTGGCTCGAACCAGTTGTCCGCCGAACCCAGGGGTTTTTCCAGCAATAACCCCGTTTTGCTATCGACAAAACGCCGTTGCATCGCCTGGCACAGCGCAATTAATGCGGTTTGGGTTGCCGGGTCTTGGCGTACTTGCAAGGTGGCCAGGAAGGCTTCGGCCAAGTGCATCAGCGGGTTTTGCAGCGGGCCACTTTTTAATGTCAGCCAGTCCTGGGTGAGTACGGCTTCATAAAGCCCATCGCCAGTGGCGAAGCGCGTGGCGATTACCTCCAGCGCGGCTTTAAGTACAGACTCGGCCAAAGGGTCCGCGCTGCTGCCCCAGTAGTGGGCGCAGGCGAATACGATAAAAGCATGGGTATAGAGGTCTTTACGCCGATCCAGAGGCTGGCCGTTGCTATCGATGCTATAGAACCAGCCACCTTGTTCAGCGTCGTGGAAGTGCCGTTGCAGCGCACGAAACAACGCCGCGGCGTGCGCTTGGGCGCCGGGCACTTGCGGCAGGCTGGCGAATAGATAAAGCTGCCGCGCACACGCCATGGCCCGGTAGCGTTGGCTGGGCAATGGCTGGTGCTGCGCATCCAGCGCCTCGAAAGGCAAAGCCAGCTGCGGGTTCCAGCCCTGGTGCTGCCAAAGCGGCACAATGGTATTGATGAAGTGGGCGCGAGTGGCCGTGATCAGCTCGGCAAGGCGGGAAAGCTCTGGCATTGGCGGTAGGTCGTCACTAAAGGCATTTTGCGCGTCATGTTAGCGGTTCTGTACGTAAAGTGCCTGCGCGTCGACCATGCTGCGTTAAAAACAGGCTCGGGCGCGAGTCCGATCGAGCGCGATTCCGATCGGAATGCTCATTGACAACCAGTCAAGTCGAATGCGACTCCAACCGTTCCTCGCCTGTTTTTGCCTTGCCTGATCGCCGCTCGGCGACTTTACGTACAGAACCTCGCAGCCGTGGCCAGGAACGCCTATTTCCACCGGGGCTCAACGCTGCGAGTAGCTGGCCAGTGCAGGCAGAACGATTTGATCGATCGCCTGGCGCACCGCCGGCAATATCGTTGCCCCGCCGCCCAGCATTTTCTCCACCATGCCCCGCAAAGCCTTGGCCCGGCCGGCATCCAAGCCACGCACCGCGCATTGGCAGGCCTGCTCGGCGTTACTGGCCCCTGATACATCGAAACCCAGCGAGCGAAGCTGGCCGAGCAGGTCTTCTTGGTCGATCAAGTCTGCGTGCATCATGGGGCGGTCCTTGTTGTTGGCAGGGCATTGGGGGATTTTGAACACGGCCAGTGCCTGTGGGCAAGTGCTCAGTGGGGGGAGGCACCGGTATAGCTATGGGGAGGTCGTTTTTAGGTTGTGGGCAGAGGCAGGGTAGGGTTGCGCTAGCTGCTTTGTAGCAAGCGCTGCTAAGTCTATGGTTGGAAAGCCGGGCATATTGGTGCAGGCCAATATAAAAACCGCAGCGATAGATATGTTTATTTTATGAGGGCGCCTGTAGGACTTCATATTATGTTACGGGTTTAATGCTTGATTTTTTTGTTGTGCGTTCTAGCATCGCTTTGGTCAAAGAAAATGGGTATGTCAAATTACTACCCTTCGAACATACCACCTATCGGCATAGTGAGCGCGCGATTACCTTTTGAGGTCATATAGCTCACCCAGCAGTGGTCAATAATATGAAGCGTATAGCTGAGCGACTTTTGCCAGGCGCTACAAGCAAAAGGCTGTGCATTTATAATTTCTTCGTGATGTTTTCAGTTGAGCGGGGTGTTTTCGTTTTCTATCTTCAAGAATACGGCTATGGGATGTCTGAGATAAGTTGGCTGCAGGTCGTGTTCTCGATGTCTTTATTCTTGTTCGAATTACCCAGTGGTACAGTGGCGGATGTTTACGGGCGAGCGGCGGCGCTGGTGCTCGGCGGCTGCTTAATGTCCATCAGCCTTATTGGGCAATACGCTGCAATAGGAAATATTTATGCGATGGGCGCGTTTTTTATTCTTCAGGCAATTGCGTTTTCACTGATATCTGGTTCGCTAAGTGCTTTGCTGTATGGGTTTTTGCAGGCAGAGGGCAACGTGGTTCTGTTTGCGAGGGTCTACGCGGTAATCCAGTTCGCGGGCAGTCTTTCCCTGGGTTTGGCGATGATAATAGCGGGAGCATTGGTTCGCTGGGGCGGCTGGCCAGCTGTGTATACGGTGGCCTGCGTGTCTCCCGTCATCGGCGTATTGTTTATACTTTTTATACTGAAGAAAGAAAAAATGGCTCGCCACGCAAAAAGGCCAACTATAAACGTCGGCATTTTCTTCAGCGAAGTGAAACGTATTGCGCCGTTTGCATTCCCATTTGCAATGATGCACGCCGCGATGACACCCTACTTTCTATATGCCAGCGCTCAGTTTCAGTCCATGGGTATTGATTTGGCCAGTGCCAGCACTGCGGTGGGTTTCGCTGAAATACTTTGTGCAGCAGGGGTGGCGATATTGATTAGAAAAGTGCCTGCTGGCAGTCAGGGGTGCTGGGCCTTTTTGATGTTGATTTTTGCTGTTTTTATGTTTTTTCAATTTTTATATGGCCCGCTCATGGCGATTGCCGCGTTTGTTCTGTGCAACGCATTGGTGCTTTGGCTAGCCCTGGCGAGTCATCAATTTATCAATGCGTGCATTGAGGCAAATCACCTGCGCGCCACAACACTTTCCGCCGTGTCTTTCTTGGAAATGCTGTTGATCTCGATCGGTTTCACCGTTTATGGATACGTAGCGGATCATTACTCCCGTCAGCTAAGTCTGCAGGTTCTGGCTTTTTTCCCTTTGGGTGGTGCCATTATGCTTATGGGAAGGCGCTAGGGCATCTGATGGAGGGGCAATTCAAACCTTCCCCCAAAGACATGCACCATGTCGCGTTTAGTCACACCCTGGGCAATCTGCCTCCGTGGGCGCGCACTGCGCTTTTCTTTACTCTCGACGCCAGCCCGCCACCGACGGCGGGGTGTAGTCCGCCGAGCCGTTAAAGGAATGCCCGAATGTCGACCGCTATGCGCTTTCCCACTGTGTTTTGCCTGGCCATGACCGGTACCGCGTACGCTGCCGAGTATGAGTGCCAAGTGATCGATTACCGCCTCGCCGACCCCCATGCTCAGGTGATCGCCGAGTTGCCGCTGGAGGCCAATAGCCTTTCCGCGGCGGTGTTTCTGGCGCGTGAGCGGATGGAGGCCCGCTTTAAACATTCGAGGACATTGAGCTTCCATTGTCGGGTGCCTGCGCAGGCGCCGCAGCCGATGCCTCAGCCTTTGAGCAGCGCGGCGCAAGCGGCTTTGTAAGCTTCATGCTGATATTTGTTCAGCGCACTGGGCAGTTCGAACCCATGTTTTTTGTACTGCGCGCTGAGGGTTTGTGGCGACAGTAAGGTCACCTCGCAGCCTTCCAGCAGTTGCAGAACGCCTTCGATCTTGAAGGTGGTAGGGCCGCCGGCGAATTCGCCCTTTTTGCTGCGCTTCTTGATGGCCAGCCGCTCGATACCATGGTCGCGGACGAACGCCTGGACCTGCTGGGCGAAAGCTTTGACGTGGGAGGCGTCGTCATCGTCCTCCAGAGCGATTTTTTTGATGTTCAGCGGCAGGGGCAGCAGCGCCCCGTTTTGCTGTGAAGCCAGGGCGAAGATGGCTTCGCTGCCTTTGATTTCTACGCCACAGATATTCATAGAGGTGCCTTAATTCGCAAGCAGGAAATGTCTGCCGCGAACATACAGGATTACACCTACTCCATCCCAACGGACTGCAGATATTCCGAGCGCTCGTCACTTTTTTGCGCCAGGCAGTCGTTGAGGGTGGTCTGGTAGCTCTGGCTATTTTTGTCGGCGTTGAAGGTATAGATCGCGCAGTCCGCGTCGCGCAACTTGATCCACAACGCTTGCGCCGCACTGATCTTGGCCTTCAGCTCTTCCAATTGATTGGGGTGGTCGGCGTACTGATTGGCCGTACGCTCTTCCAGGTCATCGAGCGCCCCCTTCATCTCCGTCTCCGCCGTGTCGCGGTTGAACTTCGAGCAGGCCAGGCTTTGCTTGTCGTTTTCGACATTGTCACAGGGCGTAGATCCCTCTTCTGCAGCGTGGGCGCCGTAGGCGACCAAAGCCAGCGCCATTAATACAGTTCGCATGAATGCCATTCCCCAAAACTTGAGTCGTACCGCTCGTTGGATGATTTTGTATCAGCTTGTGACAAATGAACAGCGACCGGCAGCGTGAAACCGTCAGATTTCATATCCAGGGCTATGGGCCCTGCCGGGTGAACGCTTTCGCCAGACTAAACCGCTCGTCGCGTAAGTCCACGGGGAAGCCCTCACGGGTGGGCACGACGTGCAAGCCCACGCCTTCTTTAATCGGCCGTTGACGCTTTCAACAATTCCCCTGTCGTTTTTGCATCCGGTCCCGTTGTCGCGCAGGCATATGCTGGCCCCAAAGCGCCGGCAAACGTTTCGGCGGATGAATCAATCACAAGGGGACCGCCTGATGAGCCCAGCCCAATTACACGCCGACAGCATCGTTATCGACGGGCTGATCATTGCCAAGTGGAACCGCGAGCTGTTCGAAGACATGCGCAAGGGCGGTTTGACCGCGGCCAACTGCACCGTGTCGGTGTGGGAAGGCTTCAAAGGCACCATCGACAATATTGTCGCCAGCCAGAAACTGATCCGTGAAAACAGTGACCTGGTGATTCCGGTGCGCACCACCGACGACATTCGCAAGGCCAAGCAACAAGGCAAGACCGGCATCATTTTTGGCTTCCAGAATGCCCATGCGTTCGAAGACCAACTGGGCTACGTCGAGATCTTCAAGCAGCTCGGCGTGGGGGTGGTGCAGATGTGCTACAACACCCAGAACCTGGTCGGTACCGGTTGCTACGAGCGTGACGGTGGGTTGTCGGGTTTTGGCCGCGAAGTGGTCGGTGAGATGAACCGCGTCGGGATCATGTGCGACCTGTCCCACGTGGGCTCCAAAACCAGCGAAGAAGTCATTCTCGAATCGAAGAAGCCGGTTTGCTATTCCCATTGCCTACCCCTGGGTCTCAAAGAGCACCCGCGCAATAAGTCCGATGCCGAGCTCAAATTCATTGCCGACCACGGCGGTTTCGTCGGCGTGACCATGTTCGCGCCGTTCTTGGCCAAGGGGATCGATTCGACCATCGATGACTACGCCGAAGCCATCGAATACACCATGAACATCGTGGGTGAAGACGCCATTGGCATCGGCACCGACTTTACCCAGGGCCACGGCCAGGATTTCTTCGAAATGCTGACCCACGACAAAGGCTACGCCCGCCGCCTGACCAGCTTCGGCAAGATCATCAACCCGCTGGGCATCCGCACAGTCGGTGAATTCCCCAACCTTACCGAGACCCTGCTCAAGCGCGGCCATAGCGAGCGCGTGGTGCGCAAGATCATGGGCGAGAACTGGGTCAACGTCTTGCACGACGTCTGGGGCAACTGACCCCACCCTCACGCTGAACCCGCGACCCTGGGCCCCGGCCCAGGCAGCCGACTATTTTCTGGAGTTTACCGGCCATGGCCAAAATCGCCCCGCAATTGCCTATCGAAGTCGACAGCGAAACCGGTATCTGGACGTCCGACGCGTTGCCGATGCTGTACGTGCCCCGGCACTTTTTCGTCAACAACCACATGGGCATCGAAGAAGTGCTGGGCGCTGATGCCTACGCCGAGATCCTCTACAAGGCCGGCTACAAATCGGCCTGGCACTGGTGCGAAAAAGAAGCCGAGTGCCACGGGCTCGAAGGCGTCGCGGTGTTCGAGCACTACATGAAGCGTTTGTCGCAGCGTGGCTGGGGCCTGTTCAAGATCCAGGACATTGACCTGCAAGCCGGCACCGCCAGCGTGAAGCTGGAGCATTCCTGCTTCGTGTACGTGTATGGCAAGGTCGGGCGCAAAGTCGACTACATGTTCACCGGCTGGTTCGCCGGGGCCATGGACCAGATCCTCGCCGCCCAGGGCAGCTCCATCCGCACCGTGGCCGAGCAGGTCTATGGCGGTTCTGAAGAAGGCCACGACGATGGCCTGTTTGTCGTCAAGCCGTTGTAAGTCGAGGACTGCACCATGGCGTTCGAAGCGATGTTCCAACCGATCCAGATCGGTAAATTGACGATCCGCAACCGCGTGCTCAGCACCGCTCACGCCGAGGTGTATGCCACTGACGGTGGTATGACCACGGACCGTTACGTGAAGTACTACGAAGAAAAAGCCAAAGGCGGGATCGGCCTGGCGATCTGCGGCGGGTCTTCCAGCGTGGCGATCGACAGCCCCCAGGGCTGGTGGAAATCGGTCAACCTGGCCACCGACAAGATCATTCCGCACTTTCAGAACCTGGCCGATGCCATGCACAAGCATGGCGCCAAGATCATGATCCAGATTACCCACATGGGCCGCCGCTCGCGTTGGGACGGCGAGCATTGGCCGACCCTGATGTCGCCGTCGGGCATTCGTGAGCCCGTGCATCGTGCCACCTGTAAGACCATCGAGCCGGAAGAGATCCGCCGGGTAATCGGCAACTACGCCAGCGCTGCCGCCCGCGCCAAGGCCGGGGGGCTCGATGGCGTTGAGCTGTCGGCGGTGCACCAGCACATGATCGACCAGTTCTGGAGCCCGCGGGTCAACAAGCGCACCGATGAATGGGGCGGCAGTTTCGAAAACCGCATGCGCTTTGGCCTAGAGGTGATCAAAGCGGTGCGTGCCGAAGTGGGGCCTGACTTCTGCGTCGGCTTGCGCATTTGCGGCGATGAGTTCCACCCCGATGGCTTGAGCCACGAGGACATGAAAGAAATCGCCCAGTACTACGACGCCACCGGGCTGATCGACTTCCTGGGTGTGGTGGGCTCGGGCTGCGATACCCATAACACGCTGGCCAACGTAATCCCGAACATGAGCTACCCGCCGGAACCGTTTCTGCACTTGGCGGCTGGGATTAAAGAAGTGGTCAAGGTGCCGGTCCTGCACGCGCAGAACATCAAGGACCCGAACCAAGCCACGCGGATTCTCGAAGGCGGCTATGTGGACATGGTCGGCATGACCCGCGCGCACATCGCCGACCCGCACCTGATCGCGAAAATCAAGATGGGCCAGGTCGACCAGATCCGCCAGTGCGTGGGCGCCAACTATTGCATCGACCGCCAGTATCAAGGGCTCGATGTGCTGTGCATCCAAAACGCCGCGACCTCCCGTGAGTACATGGGCGTGCCGCACATTATCGAGAAGTCCACCGGCGCCCGGCGCAAGGTGGTGATCGTCGGCGCCGGGCCTGCGGGGATGGAAGCCGCGCGGGTGTCCGCCGAGCGTGGCCACGACGTGACCTTGTTCGAGAAGAAAGACGCCATCGGCGGGCAAATCACCACGGCTTCGAAGGCGCCGCAAAGGGACCAAATTGCCGGGATCACCCGCTGGTACCAGTTGGAGCTGGCGCGTTTGAAGGTCGACCTGCGCCTGGGTACAGCGGCCGATGCAGACACCATCATGGACCTGCGCCCGGACGTGGTGGTGCTGGCGGTGGGCGGGCACCCATTCCTGGAGCAGAACGAACATTGGGGCGCCGAGCAAGGCCTGGTGGTCAGTAGCTGGGATGTGCTGGACGGCAAAGTCGCGCCGGGCAAGAACGTGCTGGTGTACGACACCATTTGCGAATTCACCGGCATGTCGGTCGCCGACTTCCTCGCCGACAAAGGCTGCCAGGTGGAAATCGTCACCGATGATATCAAGCCGGGTGTCGCCATCGGCGGCACTTCGTTCCCCACCTACTACCGCAGCATGTACCCCAAGGAAGTGATCATGACCGGGGACCTGATGCTGGAAAAGGTCTACCGCGAAGGCGACAAGTTGGTCGCGGTGTTGGAGAACGAATACACCGGCGCCAAAGAGGAGCGGGTGGTCGACCAGGTGGTGGTGGAGAACGGTGTACGGCCTGATGAACACTTGTACTACGCCCTCAAGGAAGGGTCGCGCAACAAGGGCCAGATCGACATCGACGCGCTATTTGCCATCGAGCCGCAGCCGTCGCTGAGCACTGTGGGCGATGACTATCTGTTGTTTCGCATCGGCGACTGTGTGGCCCAGCGCAACACCCACGCGGCGATCTATGACGCGCTGCGGTTGTGCAAGGATTTCTGATGGGGGCGCGGGCCCTCTCGCTGCGGGTTGATCGGGAACGAGCATCATGTTGAGTACGATTTTGCCAACCCTGCTGTTCGCGGCCCTGGGCCTGGCTGTTTTAGGCGCCGTGCGCCGCTTGCGCCTGTGGCGCCAGGGGCGGCCGGCGCAGGTTGATTGGCTGGGCGGCTTGCTGGCCATGCCTAAACGTTACATGGTCGACCTGCACCACGTGGTGGCCCGCGACAAGTACATTGCCAACACCCACGTGGCCACGGCCGGAGGTTTTGTCTTGGCGGCAGCCTTGGCGATTCTGGTGCATGGCTTTGGTGTGCATAACCGGGTATTGGGCTATGCGCTGTTGTTCGCTACGGCCTTGATGTTCGCCGGTGCGCTGTTTGTCTACGCCCGGCGTCGCCAGCCCCCCGCGCGGTTGTCCAAAGGCCCGTGGATGCGCTTGCCGAAAAGCTTGCTGATGTTCGCCGGCAGCTTTTTCCTTGCCACCTTGCCCGTGGCCGGTGTGCTGCCGGCGGATTTCGGCGGCTGGATCCTGGCCATCGTGCTTGGCCTCGGTGTGCTGTGGGGTGTGTCGGAACTGTTCTTCGGCATGACCTGGGGCGGGCCCATGAAGCACGCGTTCGCCGGCGCCTTGCACCTGGCGTGGCACCGCCGCGCCGAACGTTTTGGCGGCGGCCGCTCCACTGGGCTCAAGGCCCTCGACCTGAGTGACCGCAGCGCGCCGCTGGGCGTGGAAAAACCCAAGGACTTCACCTGGAACCAACTGCTGGGCTTCGACGCCTGCGTGCAATGCGGCAAATGTGAAGCCGCCTGCCCGGCGTTCGCCGCCGGCCAACCGCTGAACCCGAAAAAGCTGATTCAGGACATGGTGGTCGGCCTGGCCGGCGGCACTGACGCCAAGTTCGCTGGCAGCCCCTACCCGGGCAAGCCCATCGGTGAGCATGGCGGCAACCCCCATCAACCGATCGTTAACGGCCTGGTCGACGCCGACACCCTCTGGTCGTGCACCACCTGCCGCGCCTGCGTCGAAGAATGCCCCATGATGATTGAGCACGTGGATGCCATCGTCGACATGCGCCGCCACCTGACCCTGGAAAAGGGCGCGACCCCGAATAAGGGCGCCGAGGTGTTGGAAAACCTCATCGCCACTGACAACCCCGGTGGCTTCAACCCCGGCGGGCGGATGAACTGGGCCGCCGATTTGAACCTGCGCGTGCTGGCCGACCAGCCCAGCGTCGACGTGCTGTTCTGGGTGGGCGATGGTGCGTTCGACATGCGCAACCAGCGCACCCTGCGCAGCTTCGTCAAGGTACTGAAAGCAGCGCGGGTGGATTTCGCCGTGCTGGGCCTGGAAGAGCGCGACAGCGGTGACGTGGCGCGGCGCCTGGGGGATGAAGCGACGTTCCAGCAGTTGGCCAAACGCAATATCCACACCCTCGGCCAATACCGCTTCAAACGCATTGTCACCTGCGACCCCCACAGCTTTCACGTATTGAAAAACGAGTACGGGGCGCTCGGCGGCCACTACGAGGTCTTGCACCACAGCACCTTTATGGCTGAACTGGTCGCGGCAGGGCAGTTGCAACTCAATGCCCACAAAGGCGCCAGTGTGACCTACCACGACCCCTGCTACCTGGGCCGCTATAACGGCGAGTACCAAGCGCCCCGTGAAGTGCTCAAGGCCCTGGGCATCGAGGTGCGGGAAATGCAGCGTTCAGGCTACCGTTCGCGCTGCTGCGGCGGCGGTGGCGGTGCGCCGATCACGGATATCCCTGGTAAACAGCGGATCCCCGACATGCGCATGGACGACATCCGCGAGACCGCCGCAGAAATCGTGGCCGTCGGCTGCCCTCAATGCACGGCCATGCTCGAAGGGGTCGTAGAGCCCCGACCTTTGATCAAGGACATCGCCGAGCTGGTCGCCGAAGCGTTGGTGGAGGACCTCGTGCCCAGCAAACCCGCGCCCGCCCGGCGCCAACCTGCCGAGGTGCACTGATGAGCGACATTATTCGCCGCGACCCCCGTGCCGAGTGGATCGCACGCAACCGCTTGCATCCGCTGCACGCCAGTGTGCAGCCCCAGCAACACACCTGGCTGGGGCCGCAGGGCGTGGTGCGCAAGAACCCCCATGGGGTCGGTTTTATCGGGCCCAACGGGGTCAAACGCATCGACCGCAGCGGTGCCCAGCAGGGCGGCTCCAGCAAACGCAGCGCCGCCGCTGCCGTGCAATTGCCCCTGCACCAAGTGCCGGCCCCGGCGTTTTATATTGCCGTGGTGCCGGACATGGTCGGCGGCCGCTTGAGCAGCCACGACCTCGATCTACTAGGCTTGGCCCGGCAATTGGCCGGCGCAGAAGGTGCCGTGCTGGCGATCATCTTTGGCGAGCACAAGGAAAGCGCTTTTAGCACCGCCGGGGTTGACCGCCTGTTGCTGCTGCAGGGCGATGGCTTCAGCGGCTATGCACCGGAGCAGCGTATCCAGGGGCTGCATGCCGTGGATCAGCAATTTGCCCCACGGCATTGGCTGCTGCCCGACAGCCGTACCGGGGGCGGGGAGCTGGGCCGGCGCTGGGCGGCCAGCCTGGGTGAGCGGCCGGCTACCCGCGTCTGGCAAGTCAAGGACGACCACTGCACCGGCCGCGCCGGGGCTGGCCAGCAAGATATCGCCCGGCCCTTGCCGCGCTTGATCCTGGCCCAGGCCGAGTGTGCCGCGCCGGTGGATGAAACTCGCCACGAGGCGCTGCCCGTGGAGTTATCCACAAGCATCGTGCGTAGCCTGACCCGCATCGAGGATTTGGGCGCTGTGGCTGTGGACCCGGCTGCCGTGCCGATGATCGAGGCAGAATTTGTGGTTTCCGGCGGCAACGGGGTTCAGGACTGGGCGCTGTTCCACCGCGCCGCGGCGGCCCTGGGAGCCACCGAGGGCGCCTCGCGGGTAGCTGTCGACGACGGGCACATGGCCCGCGACCGCCAGGTCGGTGCCAGCGGTACCTGGATTACCGCCAGAGTGTATGTGGCCGTGGGTATTTCCGGCGCTATTCAGCACCTGCAGGGCATTGGCGCCTGCGACAAAGTGATTGCGATCAATATGGACCCAGGCTGCGACATGATCAAACGTGCCGACTTGTCGGTGATTGGCGATAGCAGCCAGATTTTGCAAGCCCTGATCGATGCGATCCAAGCCTATCGTACCGGCGCGCACCGCGACGCCGCTTGAGGAACCTGCCATGCCTACCCGAGTCGTCAGCCTGGTATCAATCGGCGCCCATCCCAGCTCCGGGCGCCCGCGCCGCGCCGAGCAAGACGCCCGCGCGGTAGAGCTGGGCCTGCAACTGGCAGGGGAGCACTTACAGGTGCTGCATGCTGGCGATGCCGAGGACGCCACGTTACGTGCTTACATGGGGATGGGGTTGGCGCGCTTGCACGTGCTGGAACAGCCTGCCGGTAGCGATGCATTGCCTGCACTGGCCGATTACCTACGCAGCGCAGAAGCACAGGTGGTTCTCACCGGCAGCCAGGCCGAGACGGGTGAGGGATCGGGGATGTTGCCGTTCCTGCTCGCCGAGCGCCTGGGCTGGCCGATGGTGGTAGGCCTGGCCGAAATCGAGTCGATCGATAATGGCGTGGCACAGGTGCTACAAGCGCTACCGAGGGGCCAGCGGCGGCGCTTGAAAGTTCGCTTGCCGATGCTCGCCACCGTCGACAACGCCGCACCCAAGCCTCGGCAAAGCGCCTACGGCCCAGCGCAACGGGGTGAGTTGGCGGTGAGCGAAGTGGCGATCGTCGAGGACACATTGTGGGCCACAGCCCAGTTGCAGGCCGCCAAACCCCGGCCCAAGCGTTTGAAAGTGATCAAGGCCAAGAGTGGCGCCGACCGTATGAAAGCCGCCACGGCCAAGGCCACGGGCGGCGCTGGGCAGGTGCTGGTGGGCGGCACCGCCCAGGCGGGTGCCGAGGCGATCTTGCAGATGCTGGTGGAGGAAGGGGTGGTGCGCGGGTAGCTGGTCGATCTGCCAGTTACTTCAGGGCGAGCGCTGTAGCAGCCTAGCCGTCTTGCCGTGGGGACAGAGGGCTTGGCATGGGCGCGACATCACTGCTTATGACAGACGCCAGCCAAACGGTATTGGCCCGCGAGCACGATGGCCCCTGCGAACCTTTGCGTTACGACCCATGGGGGGCACGCGCGCCGACGGTGGGCGAGGGCTCAGCCATGGGCTTCAATGGCGAGGCGCTGGAGCGCAACGTGCCTTTGTATTTGCTAGGCAATGGGCGGCGTGCTTACCTTCCCCAGTTGAGGCGTTTCAGCAGGCCCGATCCTTTGTCGCCTTTTGGTATAGGGCAGCTCAACCCTTATGGGTATGTGCTGGGCGACCCGGTGAATCTGCGCGACCCGACCGGGCTTAAGCCTCAACACATCACGGCGATCTTGTCGATTGTTGCTCATGGGCTGATCACTTTACATAGTTTAGTGCCCGTTGCGATTCCTCTTTTGCTGGGTAGAGCGATCCCCAGGGCGACGCAGCTAGGCACGGCGTTTGGTCTGGCGGGCTCGGCAATGACGATCACCGGATCGTCCATGACCCTAGCCGACCATCCAGACGCCCTCCTGGTCACCCAAATTGGCACGGGGCTTTCAATTACCGGTTCTATTTTGAAACTCCCGGAAGCTGGTGCGAAGCTGAAAGCAGCCATCAAAGACTACAAAGCGGACAGGCTAGCCAAAGCTGAGCAGAGGCGTTTGGAGCTCCAAATGAGTCCCCGAACATCGACGACCTCTGATCTTGCTCTTTCTAGTGAGCGAGTAACTAAGGACCTCGTCGCAGCCAGTAGTCAGGTCGCAACGGAAATGGTTCTCTTACCAGTGAATGCAGCGACTCTGGCGGTGGGAACGGTTTATAACTCAGGGCCGGCGCCAGAGGCGGCGAAAGACGCCATGAGAATGGGACCTGCCCCGAGCGAGCGCTGGTCTGTTGCCAGTCAAGCACGGCATATTCGGCGATTAGGGGTGGGTAGTGGAAACCGCCGTAAGCGTTAAACCCCCGCCCAAAAAAAACCAGAACCGAAGTTCTGGCTGATCTTGGAGCAAACAGTGCCGTTCAAGGCTTACAGCGCGTTGTAGATGTCCGCCATGTCATCGGCGTGCTCTTCTTCCTGCGCCAGAATGTCTTCGAAAATGCGTCGGGTGGTCGGGTCTTTCTCGCCGATGTACTGGATGATCTCGCGGTAGCTGTCGATGGCAATCCGCTCGGCTACCAGGTCTTCGTAGACCATCTCTTTAAGGGTATTGCCCGCCACGTACTGGGCGTGGGAATTTTTGCTCAGGTTGTCCGGGTTGAAGTCCGGCTCACCGCCCAGTTGGGTGATGCGTTCAGCCAGCTTGTCGGCATGTTCCATCTCTTGCTCAGCGTGCTCAAGAAACTCAGCAGCCGCCACACTGGCCTTGATGCCATTGGCCATGAAGTAGTGGCGCTTGTAGCGCAGAGTGCACACCAGCTCAGTGGCCAGCGACTCGTTGAGCAGGCGCAGAATTTCTTCACGGTCACCGGCGTAACCTTCGGTCACTGCGCCTTGGTCCACATTGGTGCGGGCGCGTTCGCGCAGGGTGTTAACGTCGGTCAGTTGTACGTTGATCATCACAATCTCCAGGCTAATACGGTTAGCCGTCGCGCTCTGTTGAAGCCGAAATCGGGTTCCCGGCGCGATCGGTACGTAAAGTCTGAGTGGCGGGCGTCACGAAAAGTTTTATCAAAATGTGTGATGACTCTGCTTCCCATGCGCCGCCTTACTGAGCGGGTTACAGCGCTTTTTCGTTGGTCTTGCGCTGTTCGCAGGTCATAAAGCCTTTGCTGTGGACATGGCCGGTGCTATCGAAGCTGACGTAGTACGGCTGCTGATGGCCTTCGCGGTTCAGCACGTAGTTATTGCAGGTGCCATGAACGGTGTTGGCGGTACCGTCGACTACGGACGAAGGCGTGCCACCAATGGCCATGACTTGTTGCATGGTCATGCCAGGCTCAACCTGCTTAACCAGTGGCTCATTGCGGAAGGTCACGTAGTCCACCGGGTTCGGCGGGGTGGTGCCGCAACCGGTCACTGCCGCCAATACGAACACTGTCGCGAGGGTTTGCTTGAACATGGTGTTGCTCCTTCAGATAGCCATTAGTGGCCTTGTGCTCTGTTTGAGCGCTTTGGGCGATGGAGAGTTCGATCGATTTGCAGGCTTTTGCCGCTGTATCAGCCATAAAAAGGCTATCCCCGCCTGGCCGTCGCGCCTTGCCTAAGCCCCTGAAGGAAAAACAGTTCGGGCCGATACCAAGAGTATGGCGCTGCCCCTCTGGGGCTGGCAGACTGCCAATCCTTTCAAGCTGTTCGTCCTGAGGCTGTATGCCCACGTTTTCTCAGCGTCACGTGTTGATCGCCAGCTGGATACTCGTGTTCGGCGGGCTGCTGCTGGTCTTGCCCTTGCGCCTGCTGCCCAGCCTGTTGGCAGGGCTGTTGGTGTTCGAGCTAGTGAATATGCTCACCCCGCAATTGCAGCGTTTGATTGCAGGGCGCCGGGCCCGCTGGTTGGCCGTAGCTTTGCTAGGTACGCTGGTGGTTAGCGTGCTCGCGTTGATTTTCGCTGGGGTCATCAGCTTCGTCCTGCACGAAGCAGAAAACCCTGGCGCGTCGCTGGACAAGTTTATGGGCGTGGTCGACCGAGCCCGTGGGCAATTACCGCCGTTTATCGACGCCTACCTGCCCGCCAGTGCCGCCGAGTTTCGGGTGGCCATCGGCGCCTGGCTGGGTAAACACCTGAGTGAACTGCAATTGATGGGCAAAGACGCCGCCCATATGTTCGTGACATTACTGATCGGCATGGTGCTGGGGGCAATCATCGCACTGCAGCAAGTGCCCGATGCTTCTGCTCGCAAGCCATTGGCGGCGGCGCTGTTCGAGCGCTTGAACCTGCTGGTCAAAGCGTTTCGTAACATTGTGTTCGCGCAGATCAAAATCTCCCTGCTCAACACCTTCTTCACCGCGATTTTCCTCGCAGTCGTGTTGCCGATGCTGGGCATCAAGCTGCCGTTGACCAAAACCCTGATCGTGCTGACCTTCCTACTGGGGTTGTTGCCAGTGATTGGCAACCTGATCTCCAACACCCTGATTACCATCGTCGGCCTGTCCCTGTCGATCTGGGTGGCGATGGCGGCACTGGGTTATTTGATCTTGATCCACAAGGTCGAGTACTTCCTCAACGCACGGATCGTCGGTGGGCAGATCAGCGCGCAGTCGTGGGAGCTGTTATTGGCTATGTTGATCTTTGAGGCCGCCTTTGGCCTGCCCGGCGTGGTCGCCGGGCCGATCTATTACGCGTACCTCAAGAGCGAGCTTCGCCAGGCTCAGTTGGTTTAGCCGTAGCGCTTGCGCGCTTCGATGGCCAGGCCGCTGCCGATGCTGCCGAAGATATTGCCTTCGACATGCTGGGCATTGGGCAGCATGGCCGCCACGCTCTGGCGTAGGGCCGGGATACCACTGGAACCACCGGTAAAGAACACCGTGTCGACCTGCTCGACGCCCACCCCGGCAGTGCCCAACAACTGCGAGACACTGCCACGCACCCGCGCCAGCAGCGGGTCGATGGCAGATTCGAACAGGGCGCGGCTCAACTCGACGCTTAGGCCCGGCTGAATACGGTCCAAGGGTACGTGGCGCGATTGGGCCTCGGTCAGTTGGATCTTGGTTTCTTCGACTTCCATAGCCAGCCAATGCCCGGCGCGTTGTTCGATCAGCTTGAACAGCCGGTCGATGCCATCGGTGTCTTGAATGTCGTAGCGCATGCTGGCCAGGGCCAACTGGGACTTCTGCGAGTACACCGAATTGATCGTATGCCAGGTGGCCAGGTTCATGTGCAGGCTGGTGGGCATGAACGCTTGGCTCTTCATGCGGCTGCCGTAGCCGAACAGGGGCATGACCCCCTGTAGGCTGAGCTGCTTGTCGAAGTCGGTCCCGCCGATGTGCACACCCCCGGTGGCCAAGATGTCGTCGTGGCGTTCGGCGATATCGCGGCGTTGGGGGGACAGACGGACCAGGGAAAAGTCCGAAGTACCGCCGCCGATGTCGACGATCAGTACCAATTCTTCACGGTTCAGGGTGGATTCGTAATCGAAGGCCGCTGCAATCGGCTCATATTGAAACGATACGTCGGTAAAGCCGATCTTGCGCGCGACCTCGGCCAGGGTGTCTTCGGCCTCTTGGTCAGCGGCCTGGTCGTCATCGACAAAATGCACCGGGCGGCCCAGCACCACTTGGTCAAAGGCGCGCCCGGCGTTGTGCTCGGCGCGCTTTTTCAGTTCACCGATGAATAAACCGAGCAAGTCCTTGAAGGGCATCGCCGTGCCCAGCACACTGGTGTCATGCTTGATCAGCTTGGAGCCCAGTAGGCTCTTGAGCGAGCGCATCAGGCGGCCTTCATAGCCTTCCAAGTATTCGTGCAGGGCCAGCCGGCCATACACGGGGCGCCGCTCCTCAAGGTTGAAAAACACCACGGAGGGCAGAGTGATCTTGCCATCCTCCAGCGCGATCAGCGTGTCCACGCCCGGCCGATGCCAGCCCACAGTAGAGTTGGAGGTGCCGAAATCGATACCGCAGGCGCGGGCTGGGGCTGAGTTTTCCATGTGTGCATAGCTTCCGATTGAAAACGGCCGCGCAGTGTATGTCAGTCACAGGCAGAATCAAGGCCGGTGATCGCCTTGAAAGCCCGCCGCTTGCCCCAATCTTCTGAGCAATCTTCAGGCGCGCTCGCATTTACCGGCCCAAGTCTTCAACTGCGCCGCCGAGCCGCCGATAAACTTCCACTGCCATGCCGGGTCTGAGACTTGCAGACCGGCTGCGCGATTTGCGAATACGGATGGTGAATGCTCAATGGATTTTAAAGACTATTACAAGATACTGGGCGTAGAGCCAACGGCGGATGACAAGGCGATCAAAGCGGCCTTCCGCAAGCTGGCGCGTAAGTATCACCCCGATGTGAGCAAGGAAAAGGACGCCGAAGCTCGTTTCAAGGAAGCCAACGAGGCTTACGAAGCACTCAGCAGCCCTGAAAAGCGCGCCGAATACGACGAGCTGCGCAAGTACGGCCAACACGGGCGGCCATTCCAGGGCCCGCCGGGCTGGCAAGGCCGCGGGGGGGCAGGGCCTGAGGAAAGCGCCGGGGATTTCTCGGACTTCTTCAGCTCGATCTTCGGCCAGAACGGCCGTGGCCCCAGCGGTGGGCCGTTTGGTCGCGGCGGCCACCAGCGGGCAGGCGCCCGTAAGGGGCAAGACGTTGAAATGAGCCTTGCGGTGTTTCTGGAAGAGACCCTGTCGGGTGAATCCAAGCAGGTCAATTTCAAAGTGCCGCAGCACAATGCCGCTGGCCAGCGTGTGGCCGACATGACCAAAACCTTGAATGTGAAGATTCCCGCCGGTGTCGCCGACGGTGAACGCATTCGCCTCAAAGGCCAGGGCGCGCCCGGGGGCGCGGGCGGCGCAGCGGGGGACCTGTATCTGACCATTCGTTTTGCCCCGCACCCGCATTTCGAGGTCGAAGGCCATAACTTGGTCATCAGTGTTCCTCTGGCGCCCTGGGAATTGGCCCTTGGTGCGAAGGTGGCGGTGCCGACGCTGACCGGCCGCATCAGCCTGACCATTCGCCCTGAAAGCCAGAACGGTCAACGCCTGCGGATCAAAGGCAACGGTCTGATGGGCAAGGATGGACAACGCGGTGACTTGTTCGCGCAGCTCAAGGTGCTGATGCCGCCACGGGTCGATGACAAAACCCGTGGGGCATGGGAACAACTGGCGCAGCATTCAACGTTCGACCCGCGCCTTAACTGGGGCAAGTGAAGCGCTGAGCGGCGTCAGGAAGGACGCCGTTCGAGGGTCGACAGGTCAATGCGCAGGTCGCCTTTGACCGCTACTCGGCCTCCACCAGGAGCCTTGAGCAGTTCTCCGGTATCGCGATAGATACCGAAATGGGCTTCTTTGAACACATCCTTGATGCGCACCCCGGTGGTTCCGGTCAATTCTGCGAGCCCAGGTGCAGCGCCCTGCTCGAAGGCATGCATATTGTTCACCAGGGCGATCCATTTGCCATGGGGCGTTACGCTCTGGTGAGCCTCGATGAGTTTATAGCCGAAATACTTGACCATGCGTTGGCTGTCCGCTGCCGAGCCATTGACCAGGCCTTGATAGCCGTAGGCTGCCGAGCAGTTGAGCGCGCGCACTTTCACCGCCTGGCGCCGTGCCTCTTTGATCAGTAGTGTCAGGTTGGCGTGCTCGGCGTTGAGCGAGTCCAGGCGCCCCAGGGCCTGTTTCAACTCGGGCGTCATGACCCGCGTGTGCAGGTACACATCAAGGAATTCCTGTTGCAGGTCGCTGAGCAGAGCGTCGATGTAGAGGGTATGCACCCCTAGGCTTTTCAGTTCGCCGAGGTTCTTGATCAGCAACTTCTTACTGGCGATCGAGCCGCTTTCTTCCCCTAGCACTACGCCATGACTGTGCTTGTAGAGGCGTTTGAACAGCCCGCTAGGCTGTAACGTGTCCGGAAGTTCCGGCAAGCGTGGCCGCGGGGCCAGGATCGGCGCCTGCAGATACTCTTGGCTGTGGGTAGCCAGTGAGCGGCGCAAGGTGAAGAGCTGCTCCCGGGTCGCGGCCAGGGTGGGTTCGAGATTGACTACATCGATCAGCGGCGGCGCCTGGATTCCCAGCAGGTCGTGCACCACGGCTTTGAATTGATTGGGCACATGGTATTGCTCAAGTGCACGCAGCCTTTCGGTACCGACGGAAAAGCTGTTCTCGATGTCGGACACCGGTTCCGTCGACGAAGCTTCCGACGGCGTCATATTCAACGGCGCTTCGTGGCGGACCCACTCACCGAGTACATCGCGATCAATGGGCCAACTGCCGAAAAAGTGCTCTGGTTTGGCCGGGTCGACGATCACCCATTGGTCCATCGAGTCGATGTAGCGCACTTTGTAGGTGCCGCCTTGGAGGCGAACGAACATGTCGTAACGGTTACGCACGTAGACCCCTCGATAGCGGCCAGTGCCCAGGAGTGCTTCTTCAAGGGCATCGTGGGTACGATAGCGGCTCAGCTCTGCCGGCCCGGTGGGTGCCAACTCGGTCATCTCAAAGCTTTCCGGGGCGACGGTCTCCAGAGTTGCCAGGTCGTTCAGCAACTGCTCGTCCGGGCCGCGCAGGGCTGGGGCGGTGAACAGCACAGCGATGGTTTCACCAATGAGGCGGCGCAGGGCGAGCTTACGCTCTTGGGCCGTATCACCGTTGAGCATCCGCTCGCTGCTCAAACCGATGCCCAAGAGGCCCACCCCCAAGGTAACGCCCGCCAACACCGCGTCACCCGGCGCGAGCCCGGCGGACAAGCGCAGAAACGCCGCTAGCTCGATATTGAAGATGCGCAGGCGCAGTTCTCGATTGGAACTGAGCAGGGTTTCACTGTTGTCGATGTCCTGCTCGCGCAGGGTGCGCTGCAGGTAGGTGAAAACGTCTTCGTTGTGGTCGTAGGCCGCGCGCAACACGAGTTTTTGACTAGGTGACCACGGGGTATCGCGAATACTGTCGAGTGTTTCTGCCAGGGAACGCCGAATCAGGGTGTCTTGGGCCTCCTTGAGGCTAAAGTGTTCGAGCAGGCGTTGTCGCAGGTCTGGGCGCGCCGCCTGGGTTCGGAACCATTCATAAACGTCGCCGGTGCCACCAAATTTGAGCAGGCGGCCACTGGAAAAATACAAGTAATTATATTTCGAGGTCGAGAAGCCAATGATGCCTTTTAGGGCGAGCCCGTTGATGTGCGGGATGAACAACTGGTCGTAGTGCTCAGTTAAAACTTCTTTTCTGAGCATCGTTAAGTCGGGCGGCAGCTTGATCAAGCCGGCGGCCAAGTACGCCAGGTGCCTGAGGGCGCTCAGGTCAATGACGCCGGTTAAATAGGCGTGGAACAGGGTCTTGAAGAACAGGCTCTTGGCGAGAAGCCGGCCGTTACCGTTGTTGGCTTCGTAGAATTGTTCGAGTTTAGCGCGGTAAAGCGTATTGAAATCCAGGTCCCAGAGGGCTTGTAACACCGCCTTGGGCAACATTTTGACTTCGTTGCGCTCGTCATATTGGCCGTGTTCGGCGTCGTTCAGGTAAAACCCGCTGTTGAGGTTCAAGTCGAAACGGTTGATCTGGTCCTGCACCGAGAAGCGTTGAATAACCAATTGGGTCAGGGTCAGGCTCTCTTCGGGCTGACCGTGGTGCTCCCAGCCAGTGAAGGTCAGCGTGCTGCTATTGGATTGCGCGAAACGGTGCCAGTACACGCGGTCAGGGTCGAGGGTCTGGCCTGTGTAGCGGGTGATCAGCTCGCTGGCCGCCTGTCGAGCACAGGTTTGGATATCGGGGTAATCCTCGGCGTAAGCGTTACCGATGCGCTCGAGTTCTGCGGCACTGTCCTGTGGAGATGTCGTTTGGGTATCGGGCATGGTGGTCTCTCGGGTGAAGTGGGCGAGAGACCATCATGGCGAGCGGGCAGGGCGTGGCAGTGTTAGATAAATCTATGCGTGGAATCAGAACAGAAAGTAGCGCTGGGCCATGGGTAGCACTTCTGCCGGTTCGCACCAGAGCAGTACGCCATCGGCTTTGACCTGATAGGTCTGTGGGTCGACGTCGATAGTCGGCAAATAGTCGTTATGGATCAGGTCGGTCTTCTTCACATCCCGACACCCCTTGACCACGGCGATGCGTTTCTTCAGGCCCAATTGCTCGGGCACCCCGGCGTCCAGAGCGGCCTGGCTGATAAACGTCAGGCTGGTGGCGTGGCGCGAACCGCCGTAGCTGGCGAACATGGGGCGGTAGTGCACGGGTTGCGGGGTCGGGATGGAGGCGTTGGCATCGCCCATCAGGCTGGCCGCAATGGCACCTCCCTTGAGGATCAACGTAGGCTTCACGCCAAAGAACGCCGGGCGCCAGAGCACCAGGTCGGCCCACTTGCCCACTTCCACCGAGCCTACTTCGTGGCTGATACCGTGGGTAATGGCCGGGTTGATGGTGTATTTGGCGATATAGCGCTTGACCCGAAAGTTGTCATTGGCCGGGCCGTCGCCTGGCAATGCGCCGCGTTGTTTCTTCATTTTGTCAGCGGTCTGCCAGGTGCGTGTCAACACCTCGCCTACCCGGCCCATGGCTTGGCTGTCGGAGCTGATCATGGAGAACGCGCCGAGGTCGTGGAGAATATCCTCGGCGGCGATGGTCTCGCGGCGGATCCGGCTTTCAGCGAACGCTACGTCTTCGGCAATGCTGGGGTCCAGGTGATGGCAGACCATCAGCATGTCCAGGTGCTCGTCGATGGTGTTGCGCGTGAACGGCCGCGTCGGGTTAGTGGAGCTGGGCAACACATTGGCAAAGCCGCACGCCTTGATGATGTCGGGCGCGTGCCCGCCGCCAGCGCCTTCAGTGTGGTAGGTGTGGATCGTGCGGCCTTTGAACGCCGCCAGGGTGGTTTCGACGAAACCCGACTCGTTGAGGGTGTCGGTGTGAATGGCCACCTGGACGTCGTACTGGTCGGCCACGCTCAGGCAGTTGTCGATGGCGGCGGGCGTGGTGCCCCAGTCTTCATGCAATTTAAGGCCGATGGCCCCGGCCTTGACCTGCTCGATCAGCGGCTCGGGTAGGCTGGCATTGCCTTTGCCGGTAAAGCCGATGTTCATCGCAAAGGCGTCGGCGGCTTGCAGCATCCGCGCCATGTGCCAGGGCCCGGAGGTGCAGGTGGTGGCGTTGGTGCCGGTGGCTGGGCCGGTGCCGCCGCCGATCATGGTGGTGACGCCACTCATCAACGCTTCTTCAATTTGCTGCGGGCAGATGAAATGAATGTGCGAATCGATGCCGCCGGCGGTGAGGATCATGCCCTCTCCGGCGATCACTTCGGTGCTGGCGCCCACGGCAATGGTGACATCCGGTTGGATGTCCGGGTTACCGGCTTTGCCGACGGCGGCGATGCGGCCATCCTTGAGGCCCACGTCGGCCTTGACGATGCCCCAGTGGTCGATGATCAAGGCATTGGTGATCAGTGTATCGACCACCTCGGCGGCCAGCCCTTGGCCCTGGCCCATGCCGTCGCGGATCACCTTGCCGCCCCCGAACTTCACTTCTTCGCCATAGGTGGTGAAGTCTTTTTCCACTTCGACCCAGAGGTCGGTGTCTGCCAGGCGCACTTTGTCGCCAACGGTGGGGCCGAACATGTCGGCATAAGCTTGACGGCTGATTTTCACGAAGGCCTCCGAAGCAGTCGCGCGCCAGGCGCTGCGCACTGCAATTAAACGCAAATTAGGGGTGGGCGCCAATGACGATCAAAGATCGCCCATTATCCGCCCCGCAAAGCCGAAGACGCGGCGCAGCCCGGCCAGGTCGACCAGCTCGACCTGGCGGCTTTGGCCCGGCTCGAAACGTACAGCCGTGCCCGCCGGGATGTTCAGGCGCATGCCACGGCTGGCGGCGCGGTCGAAGGTGAGGGCGTCGTTGGTTTCGAAAAAATGGTAGTGCGAGCCGACCTGGATCGGCCGGTCGCCGCTGTTGGCCACTTCCAGCGTGCAGGTGCGGCGGCCGGCGTTGAGTTCGATTTCACCGGGCTGGATCTGGTATTCGCCAGGGATCATTCGGTCGCTCCTCAGAGGGTCTTGTAGAAAAAGGCGGTTGCGTTGTACTGGCCGTCAGGCCGACAGGCGAAGTCTGGGATTTCCCCGGCCCGGCTGTAACCGGCCGCGCGGTAAAAGGCTTCTGCGGCCGAGCCGGCTTCTGTGTCGAGGTACAGCAGGCCGCGCTGGTATTGCCGTGCAGCCAGCTCCACGGCGTTCATCAACTGTTGCCCCAGGCCTCGGCGTTGGGCCTGGGCGCGTACCATCAGTTTTTGCACTTCGGCCCGGTTCAGGCCGTTGGCCCGCTGGCAGAGCTCCAATTGCGCGCTGGCCAGGACCCGTTCATCGGCCACCACCACCCACAGCACCAGGTTGCCCTGGGCCACCCTTGCTTTGACGTCGTCGAAGTAGTGTTCGGCCTGGCGGGCATCGATATCTTCGAGAAAGCCGACAGAGGCCCCCTGCCCAACGGCATCGAGCAATAACTCGACCAGCCCCTGCCGGTAATGGGCGAAGCTGTCTGCCGAAACGCGACGCAACTGGGCAGCATTCATGGGGGTTACTCCGTGGGCGTGGCGCTTGGCTGGGCGTCGGGGGTTAGGTTCAGTTGCATGAAGGTCAGGTCGAGCCAGCGCCCGAATTTGCTCCCCACTTGGGGCATCTGCCCAGTGATGACAAAGCCCAGGCGCTGGTGCAGCTTGATCGAGGCCTGGTTGCCGCTTTCGATGGCGGCAACCATCACGTGCTTGTCGCCCTCGCGCGCGGCATCGACCAAGGCACTCAGAATCAGCGTGCCCAGCCCATTGCCGCGTTGGTCGGCACGCACATACACCGAGTGCTCGACCGTCTGGCGAAACCCTTGAAACGGCCGCCAGTCGCCGAATGAACCATAGCCCAGCACCTCGCCCTGGGGGTCGACCACCACCAGTACCGGGTAACCTTGGGCTTGGCGTGCCGCTAGCCAGGCTTGGCGGTTGGCGAGGTCGACCGGTTGTTCGTTCCAGATGGCCGTGGTGTTGCGCACGGCATCGTTGTAGATGTCGCGCACGCTGGGCAGGTCATCGGGCAGGGCGTTGCGGATGCTGTGGGTCATGGCGCGCCTCACACGATCGGTTGGTGCACGGTGACCAGTTTGGTGCCGTCCGGGAAGGTGGCCTCGACCTGGATCTCGGGAATCATTTCGGGCACCCCTTCCATGACCTGTTCGCGGCTGAGCAAGGTGGTGCCGTAGTGCATCAGTTCGGCGACGGTTTGGCCATCGCGAGCGCCTTCGAGCAGGGCGGCGGAGATCAACGCCATGGCTTCCGGGTAGTTCAGCTTGAGGCCACGGGCCAGGCGCCGCTCGGCCACCAGGCCGGCGGTGAAGATGAGCATTTTGTCTTTTTCGCGGGGTGTCAGGTCCATGGGTGCTCTCGAGTAAAGGGTGGGCGAGCGGGGTTCAATGGCGCAGGTGGCATGGGCTCAGGTGCTCCAGATCCGTGGCGCCAGGGCCGGGCGGCCCAGCAGCGCCGGGCGCAGCAGCGTCCACAGGGCGATTAGCCAGGCCCGCGCGTGCAACGCCTCGCTGGCCAGGCAGCGGGCGACCAGCAGCCCTGGCAGTTGGCTGAGGTCGCCGCGGACCTGGCTGGGCAAGCTGCGGCATTGCTCCAATAGGGCAGCGTCGACTTCACCGGTGATCAATAGCGTAGCGAACACTGGCTTGCCGTCCAGGCCAATGGGCGAATCGAGCAGGCCGTCGCCGCCTTGCACGCGTTGGCGCTCGTGCCATAGCAACTGACCATCACGGCGAATATTCAGGCGCGCTTGAAAATGGCCTTGGTCGAAACGCTCGGCGCTGGCGGGGCGGCCCAGGGCAACGATGTCCCAGTAGCACAGGCGGGCGTCACCTTGCAGCTCGATGCGGGTGTCCAGCTCGGCCTGGGCGGCGCTGTAGACGATCGTCTCTTGGGGCAGCCACTCCAACGTAGCGCCGGCCTCGACCGTGAGGGTCAGGGTTTGATAGGCCGGGCTGGCGGCGCGGTACCATTTGGCCGCACCAGGGCTGGTCAACTGGGCCCAGGCTTGGGCGCCCACGGTGGCACGGATGTCGAGGCCGTCACCGCCGGCGATACCGCCGGGGGGGTGGACGATGATGTGCTGACACACCTGCGGGCCTTCGGCGTACAGGTGCTTTTGCACGCGCAATGGGCCCTTGTGCCGGCGTAACACCGGCCGTGTGGAGTCGGCGAAACGGGCGTAGCCCAGCTCCAGCTCGGCTTGCCAGCTGGGCGTGAACAGGGCAGTGCCAACGGGTACATTCATGGTCGAGTCTGTTCGCAAATCAGTGCAGGTTAAATGGTTACCAGGCCGCGCACACCTTCGGCTTCCATGTTTTCGCCGCGGCCTTGCTGGACGATCTCTCCGCGTGACATTACCAGATATTGGTCAGCCAGCTCGGCGGCGAAATCATAGAACTGTTCCACCAATAAAATGGCCATGTCGCCCCGCGCGGCCAACTGCTTGATCACCGCACCGATCTCTTTGATCACCGATGGCTGAATACCTTCGGTGGGCTCGTCGAGGATCAGCAAGCGCGGGCGGCTGGCCAGGGCCCGGCCAATCGCCAACTGTTGCTGCTGGCCACCGGAGAGGTCGCCGCCACGGCGCTGCTTCATTTGCAGCAGCACGGGGAACAGCTCGTAGATGAACGCGGGCACTTCCTTGGCCTGGGAGCCGGGAAAACGCGACAGGCCCATCAAGAGGTTTTCCTCAACACTCAGCCGGGGGAAAATTTCCCGGCCCTGGGGCACGTAGGCGATGCCTGCATGCACCCGTTGGTGGGTTTTGCTGGTAGTAATGGGCTGGCCTTCCCAGGTGACCTGGCCCTGTTTGGCCGGCAACAGGCCCATCAGGCATTTGAGCAAGGTGGTTTTGCCCACGCCGTTGCGCCCCAGCAAGCAAGTGACTTCGCCGACTTTCACGTCGAAGGAGAGGCCGCGCAGGATGTGGCTACCGCCGTAGTATTGGTGAAGATTGTCGACTTGCAGCATGAATGACTCCGTTGAATAGGGGGCAGGCACCTACGACACTCAGCGGCCTAGATACACTTCGATCACTCGCTCATCGGCCTGCACCGTTTCCAGTGAGCCTTCAGCCAGCACGCTGCCCTGGTGCAGGACGGTGACATGGTCGGCAATCGAACCAACGAAACCCATGTCGTGTTCCACCACCATCAACGAGTGCTTGCCCGCCAGGCTTTTGAACAGCTCGGCGGTGAATTCGGTCTCGGCGTCGGTCATGCCGGCCACCGGTTCGTCGAGCAACAGCAATTGCGGGTCTTGCACCAGCAGCATGCCGATCTCCAGAAACTGCTTCTGCCCATGGGAGAGCAGGCCGGCAGGGCGGTGTTGGGCTGCGGTCAGGCGGATGGTGGTCAGCACTTCATCGATTCGCGTGCGCTGTTCACCACTTAGAGTCGCGCGCAGGCATGCCCACACTGACTTGTTGGCTTTCTGAGCCAGCTCCAGATTCTCGAACACGCTCAGGGCTTCGAACACCGTCGGTTTCTGGAACTTGCGGCCAATCCCGGCCTGGGCGATCTGCACTTCGCTCATGTGCGTCAGGTCCAGGGTTTCGCCGAACCAGGCTTTGCCATGGCTGGGCCGGGTCTTGCCGGTAATCACGTCCATCAGCGTGGTCTTGCCCGCGCCATTGGGGCCGATGATGCAGCGCAGCTCGCCGGCGCCGATGTACAGGTTAAGGTTGTTCAGCGCCTTGAAACCATCAAAGCTGACGCTGATGTCTTCCAGGGTCAGGATGGTGCCGTGGCGCACGTTCAGCCCGCTGCCGGCCCGCTGCCCCAGGCCGATGGCGTCGCGGCTGGTGCCTGCATCGCCATTGGGGTCGAAGGCCGGTTCCAGCATGAAATCGGCGGTGGGTGTGATTCTCATGATTCCCCCCTTTTCTTCAGCAGGCCAATGATGCCCTTGGGCAGATACAGCGTGACGCCAATGAACAAGGCCCCGAGAAAGAACAACCAATATTCCGGGAAGGCCACGGTGAACCAGCTCTTCATGCCATTGACCACGCCGGCGCCGAGCAAGGGTCCGATCAACGTGCCACGCCCGCCCAGGGCGACCCAGACCGCGGCTTCGATGGAGTTGGTGGGCGACATTTCACTGGGGTTGATGATGCCGACCTGCGGCACATACAGCGCCCCGGCCAGGCCGCACAGCACCGCGCTCAAGACCCAGACGAACAGTTTGAAGCCACGCGGGTCGTAACCGCAGAACATCAAACGGTTTTCGGCATCGCGCAGGGCCGTCAACACCCGACCGAACTTACTCTGGGCCAGGCGCCACCCGGCATAGAGGCTGGCGAGCAGCAGCAATACCGTTAGCAGAAACAGGACGGCCCGGGTGCCTTGGGAGGTAATGCTAAAGCCCAAGATACTGCGGAAGTTGGTGAAGCCGTTGTTGCCGCCGAAGCCGGTTTCATTGCGAAAAAACAGGAGCATGCCGGCGAAGGTCAGCGCTTGGGTCATGATCGAGAAATACACGCCTTTGATCCGCGAGCGGAACGCGAAGAAGCCGAATACCAGGGCCAACAGCCCCGGCGCGAGCACCACCAAGCACAGCGCCCAGAGAAAATGTTGAGTGCCGAACCAATACCAGGGCAGTTCGCTCCAGGAAAGAAAGGTCATAAAAGCCGGTAGGCCATCACCGGCGGCCTGACGCATCAGGTACATGCCCATGGCGTAGCCGCCCAGTGCGAAGAATAGGCCATGGCCTAGGGAAAGCAGCCCGGCATAACCCCAGACCAAGTCCAAAGCCAGGGCCACGATGGCGTAGCAGAGGATCTTGCCGACCAGGGTCAAGGTGTAGGCCGACACCTGTAACGGGTGATCTGCCGCCAACAGCGACAGCGCGGGCAGTGCCAGCAGTATCAGTAGCAGCAACGCGCCGATCGCCAGGGTCAGGCGCGGGCCGGCTTTTTGCGTGGCGGTAAGCAATAGGGGTTGGCGCATCAGTCAATCACCCGTCCTTTAAGCGCGAAAAGGCCTTGCGGACGTTTCTGGATAAACAGAATGATCAGCGCCAGGATCAGGATCTTGCCCAGCACGGCGCCGATCTGCGGTTCGAGGATCTTATTAGCGATGCCCAGGCCGAAGGCCGCCGAGACGCTGCCAGCCAGTTGCCCGACGCCACCTAGCACCACCACCAGGAATGAATCGATGATGTAGCCTTGGCCCAGGTCCGGGCCAACGTTGCCGATCTGGCTCAGGGCTACGCCACCGAGCCCGGCGATGCCCGAGCCCAGGCCGAACGCGAGCATGTCGACGCGCCCGGTGGGCACCCCACAGCAGGCGGCCATGTTGCGGTTTTGCGTCACGGCCCGCACGTTCAAGCCCAGGCGGGTCTTGTTCAGCAGCAGCCAGGTCAGCACTACCACACATAACGCGAAAGCAATGATGACGATACGGTTGTAGGGCAGCACCAGGTTAGGCAACGCCTGAATGCCACCCGACAGCCATTGCGGGTTGGCCACTTCGACGTTCTGGGCACCAAAGGCCAGGCGCACAGCCTGGATCAGCATCAAGCTGATGCCCCAGGTCGCCAACAGGGTTTCCAGTGGGCGGCCGTACAGGTGGCGAATCACCGTACGCTCCAGCGCCATGCCGATCAGCGCGGTGATAAAGAACGCCACCGGCAGGGCGATCAGCGGGTAAAACTCCAATGCCCCCGGTGCCAGGCGCTGTACCAGCATCTGCACGACATAGGTGGAGTAGGCCCCCAGCATCAGCATCTCGCCGTGGGCCATGTTGATCACCCCCAGCAGGCCAAAGGTGATAGCCAAACCCAGCGCCGCCAGCAACAGGATCGAACCCAGGGAGAGCCCACTGAACGCCTGGCCGAGCAGCTCACCGATGAGCAACTTGCGCTTGACCTGGGCCAGGCTGGTCTCGGCGGCGGTGCGCACGCCCGGGTCGGTTTCTACGGCGGGGTCGAGCAAGGTTTCCAGGCGGGTGCGGGCCAGCGGATCGCCGGTTTCGCCCAGCAGCCGAACGGCCGCCAAGCGCACCGCGGGCGCTGGGTCGACCAATTGCAGGTTGGCCAGGGCCAGGCTCAAGGCGGCCTTGACCGTTTCGTCCGCTTCGGCGGCGGTTTGCCGGTCGAGCAAGGCCAGTTGGCTGGGCAGTGCGCTGCGTTGCAGCTGTTGCGCCGCCGCCAGGCGTACGGCGGGCTCGGCTGCGAGCAACTGGTGGCTGGCCAGGGTGCTTTCCACCAGGCCGCGCAGGCGGTTGTTCAAACGCAGTTTTCGTAAGGGTTCGGCTGGGGCGCCAGCGCCATCGGCGGCGACCATTTGCGTGTCGGTTTCGATAAAGGCCTGCTTGTTGGCGTCGGCGGCCACGCGGCCGTCCTGCAGCGCGAGCAAGAATGGCAGGCGTTCGGGCAGCGGTTGCGCGGCCCAGGTTTCCAGCAGTTTGGCCTGCTCGGAAGAAGAAGCAGCGACAAAGTCGCCCGCGTCACTGCCATGGGCGAGCCAGGGCAGCATGAAGACGCAAGCGAGCAGCATTCGGTAAAGGGACATGTGGGCGTCCTGAGCGGCAGCAGCGGGGCAGTTTCACAGCGACAGGCCCCCGCAGAGGGGGCCTGTGCCTTGGGTCAGTTGCTCTTGACGGCGTGGTCCGGCTTCTTGTCGTTGCCTGGGATGTAAGGGCTCCAAGGCTGCGCGCGGATCGGCTGTTCGGTCTGCCATACGACGTTGAACTGCCCGTCGTCCTGGATTTCACCAATCATCACCGGCTTTTGCAGGTGGTGGTTGGTTTTGTCCATGGTCAGGGTGTAACCCGACGGCGCCTTGAAGGTCTGCCCCGCCATGGCCTCACGCACTTTGTCGACATCGGTGGACTTGGCCTTGGTGGCCGCTTGCGCCCACATGTGGATCCCCACATAGGTGGCTTCCATGGGGTCGTTGGTCACGGCTTTATCGTTGTTCGGCAGGTTTTTGGCCTTGGCGTAGGCTTTCCAATCCGCTACGAATTTCGTGTTGACCGGGTTATCCACCGACTGGAAGTAGTTCCAGGCCGCCAGGTGGCCGACCAGCGGCTTGGTGTCGATGCCGCGCAGTTCTTCTTCGCCCACCGAGAAGGCCACTACTGGCACGTCGGTCGCCTTCAAGCCCTGGTTGGCCAGCTCTTTGTAGAACGGCACGTTGGAGTCGCCGTTGACGGTAGAGATGACAGCAGTTTTGCCACCGGCCGAGAACTTTTTGATGTTCGACACGATGGTTTGGTAATCCGAGTGACCGAACGGGGTGTAGACCTCTTCGATGTCTTTATCGGCAACCCCTTTGGAGTGCAGGAAAGCGCGCAGGATCTTATTGGTGGTGCGCGGGTAGACGTAGTCGGTACCCAGCAGGAAGAAGCGCTTGGCCGAGCCGCCGTCTTCACTCATGACGTATTCCACCGCTGGAATCGCCTGCTGGTTCGGCGCCGCGCCGGTGTAAAAGACGTTCGGCGACATTTCTTCGCCTTCGTACTGAACCGGGTAGAACAGCAAGCCATTGAGCTCTTCGAACACCGGCAGGACCGATTTGCGCGACACCGAAGTCCAGCAACCGAAGACCACGGCGACTTTGTCCTGGGTCAGCAATTGCCGGCCTTTCTCAGCGAACAGCGGCCAATTCGACGCCGGGTCGACCACCACCGGCTCCAGCATCTTGCCGTTGACACCGCCCTTGGCATTGATTTCATCAATGGTCATCAGCGCCATGTCTTTGAGCGACGTCTCCGAAATGGCCATGGTGCCCGACAGCGAGTGGAGGATGCCGACCTTGATGGTTTCGGCGGCCTGAATGGTCCAGCTCATACCCATGGCCGCAATCGATGCGGTGAGGGTGAACGCCTTGATCAAACTGCGACGCTTCATTGATGCAATCTCCATATACGAGTTTTTGTGTGGGGCAGATGGCGACTCTTGGATTTGCGATTGCAAAGGGTGTGCCGCAGGCGCGGGGGTGCGCAGCCATGCGGCGCTGCGCGCGTGGCTGGGCCCTGCGTGGTCTAAATTGGCGCATGTAAGCAGGGGTGGTGCAGGGCCATGGGCTGTTTTGGTGCGCCTCGATGACCAGGCCGCACCTGACCCCAACTGCGGCGCTTCATAGCAGCGCCAATGGGCTTAGCGGGGTTGTTTGACCACTTCGACCTGTACCTGCAGGGCCCCGGCTTTTTCAAAATGCAGCGTCAGCGGAAATTGCTGGCCATCCTGCAATAGGCTGCGGTCTTCAGGGGCGATCAGCATCACGTGGTAGGCCATGGGCGCGAAGGTCACCGAGGCGCCTGCGGGGACATTGACACCCGTGACCGGCTGCATTTTCATCATGCCGTCGCGGGTGACGTGCTCGTGCAGGGCGGTCTGCGTGGCGATGGGGCTGTCGACGCCCAGCAGGCGGTCGGCATTCATGCCACGGTTTTCGATGACGAAATAGGCCGCTACCGTCGGCGCGTTGGGCGGTAGTTCCTGGGACCAGGGTTGGCTCACCTGCAGGTTGCCGACGCTGTAGGTCTGGGCGTAGGCCAGGCCAGAGGTCGAGAGCAGCAGGGTCAGCACGGCGAGCGAGCGAAAGGCGTTCATGGAGGCATTCACCATAATGGGGGGTGCAGGGCGTCGCGCAAGGCAGCAGCATCGCTGAAGGTGCGGTCGGCGTCGGGTAGTCGCGGGCGCCGAAGGATCAACACGGGTATACCGCGTTCTCGGGCGACCTGAAGTTTGGGCTCGGTGCCTGCGCTGCCGCTGTTCTTGCTGACCAATACGTCGATGCGTTGGTGGTCGAACAGAGCGCGTTCGTCGTCGAGGTGGAACGGGCCGCGCGCCGCGATCACCTGGCACCGCGCATTGGCAGGGTAGTCGGTGAGCGCGCGCAGGGTCCAGAACTGCTGAGCCGGGATCTCCTGTAAATGCTGCATGGGCTCGCGGCCCAGGGTAAACAGGGGCCGCCGGAACCCTTCGAGCGCCTGGCGCAGCTCGGCCCAGTCGGCGACTTCACGCCAGTCATCGCCCGCTTGCGCCTGCCAGGCCGGGCGCCGCAGGGCCCAGCAGGGAATGCCCGCCAGCTTGCTGGCGGCCACTGCATGGGCGCTGATTTGCGCGGCGTAGGGGTGTGTCGCGTCAATCAGCAGGCTGACGGCCTCGGCCTGCAGGTAGGCGGCCAGCCCCACAGTGCCGCCATAACCGCCCACGCGCACCTGGCAGGTAAGGTCGGTAGGCACCCTGCCGACTCCGGCCAGGCTGTAGGTATGCTCCGGCCCTAAGGTGCGAGCGATCGCCAATGCCTCGCTGACGCCCCCCAGCAACAGGATTTTTTTCATCGCTGCACTCCGGCCTGACCCACGATTGCACCCTGGCGGTCGATGGCGAACACTTCTACCTCAACCTGGGCCGGGACGATGCTGCGAGCGAACGCCCAGGCGTGTTGGCACACCGCATTGCCCAGCATAACGCCTTGGCCATGGGCCAGGGCCAAGGCTTGCTGGCTGGTATTGGCACCCAGGATAGCCTGGCGCAGGGTCGTGTCGGCACCCAGGGCGTCGGCCCAATCCGCCAGCTGCGCCAGGTTGATACTGGAATGGCGGCTGTGCAAGTCCATATGGCCTGCGGCAAGTTTGCTGATTTTGCCGAAGCCGCCGCACAGGCTGAGTTTGGCCACGGGCACCTTGCGCACGTGCTTGAGGACCGCGCCGACGAAATCGCCCATTTCGATCAGGGCTATTTCCGGTAGCCCGTAGACCCGGCGCATGGTGTCCTCGCTGGCATTGCCGGTGCAGGCGGCCAGGTGGCGATAGCCATTGGTGCTGGCCACGTCGATACCTTGTTGGATCGAGGCAATGTAAGCGGCGCAAGAGAACGGCCGGACGATGCCGCTGGTGCCCAGGATCGACAGGCCGCCGAGAATGCCCAGGCGCGGGTTCATGGTCTTCAGGGCCAGGCTGGCACCGTCGCGAACATTGACCGTCACCTCGAAACCGCCTGAGTAGCTGCATTCGCCAGCCAGCCGGGTTAAGTGTTCGAGCATCATGCGCCGTGGTACGGGGTTGATCGCCGGTTCGCCGACCCCCAGGACCAAGCCGGGGCGGGTGACGGTGCCAACGCCTTGCCCGGCGAAAAAACGCACGCCGGGTTCAGCGCTCAAGCGTACCTGGGTGTACAGCAGGGCCCCGTGGGTGACGTCCGGATCGTCCCCGGCATCTTTGATAATCCCCGCTTCGGCGCCCTGTTCCAACAGGCGGCAGTATTCCAGGCGCATGCTCACCGTACGCCCTTTGGGCAGAACGATGTCGGCGGCGTCCTCCACCGCGCCGCACAACAGCAAGCGTGCGGCGGCGAGGCTGGTGGCGGTGGCGCAGCTGCCGGTGGTCAAGCCGCTGCGCAGGGGCGCGGGCTGTTCGGGGGTTTCGTCACGCATCGAGGCTTTTGCTCACCTCGAGCAGGGTGATGGGCAGGGCCTGGCGCCAGGTGTCGAATTCGCCCAGGGGTTGCGCGTGGGCAATGTGCAGGCGGGTCAGGTCACCGCCATGGCGTTCTCGCCAGTCGGTCAGGGCCCGTTCGCTTTGCAGGGTGACCGCGTTGGCCACCAGCCGACCGCCGGGCTTGAGCCGTTCCCAGCATGCTTGCAGCACGCCTTCGCGGGTCACCCCGCCGCCAATGAAGATGGCGTCGGGGGCCTCCAGGGTGGCCAGGGCTTCGGGGGCTCTGGCGCGGATCAATTGCAAGCCGGGTACACCCAGGGTGTCGCGGTTGAGCTCGATCAGCGCCTGGCGGCTGGGTTCGGCCTCAATGGCCAGGGCCCGGCAGCTGGGGTGGGCGCGCATCCATTCGATGCCAATCGAGCCGCAGCCCGCGCCGACGTCCCACAGCAATTCCCCCGGCTGTGGGGCTAACCGCGCCAGGGTGACGGCGCGCACGTCGCGCTTGGTCAACTGGCCATCATGCTGGTAGGCGGTGTCAGGCAAGCCTGCCAGGCGCGACAGGGGCGGGGTCTGCAGGGCGGCGCGGCAGTCGATGGCGACCAGGTTGAGGTCGGCGCTGCGGGTGGTTGTCCAGTGTTGCGCCAGGCTGTCGATGCGTTGCTCGGCGCTGCCACCCAGATGTTCCAGCACCGTCAGGTGGCTTGGGCCGAAGCCACGTTGGCAGAGCAGCTGCGCGATGGCGGCGGGGCTGCTGCCGTCGTTGCTCAACACCAGCAGGCGCACGCCGCTGGCCAGGTGCGCGTTGAGCGCTGCCAACGGCCGCGCGACGATCGATAGCACGGTCACCTCTTGCAGCGGCCAGCCCAGCCGCGCGGCGGCCAACGACACCGAAGAAGGGGCCGACAGCACGCGCATTTCTTCGCTGGGCAGCACGTTGGCCAGGCTTGCGCCCACCCCGAAAAACATTGGGTCGCCGCTGGCCAGCACGCAGGTAGGCTGATGCCGGTTTTGCAACAGTGTGTCCAGGCTGAAGGGGCTGGGCCAGGGCTGCTGTTCGGCGCGCACGCAATGGGGCAGCAGTTGCAGTTGCCGAGGGCTGCCGAACACCCGTTGGGCACTCAATAGCGCGCGGCGCGCCGACTTGCCCAGACCGGTGAAACCGTCTTCGCCAATTCCGACAACTGTTAGCCAAGGCGACATGAATGTTCCTCATACAAAGCGATTCCGACGGGCAGGCTTTTCATGCACTCGGACAAAGCAGGCATAATACCGCGCCTTCTCCACTGAAGTGTCTTTTCACAATTGTCCGGTGACCCTTTGCACGAGCCTTTAACGGCCCACCCACCTGCTGCGCTACGCCCCTCGGCTTGCCCGGGGTTGTTGCGTATCGTCGCGGCGTTGGACGGCGGTATCTGCCGCGTGAAGCTGGCCGGCGGGGTGTTACGGGCCGAGCAGGCCGAGGCGGTTGCCGCTGCGGCCGAGCGCTATGCCAGTGGCGTCATCGAGGCGACTAACCGGGCTAACCTGCAGATCCGCGGGGTGGGGCCGGACGCCGAGGCATTGATCGCCGGGCTGTTGGCCGCGGGCCTGGGCCCCCGCAACGCGGGCGCCGACGATGTGCGCAATGTGTTGCTCAGCCCCAGTGCCGGTATCGACCCCCAGCAGTTGTTCGATACTCGCACCCTGGCAGCCGAGGTGTTGGCCAGCCTGGAACAGAACAGCCACTTGCATGGTTTATCGGCTAAATTTGCCCTGCAGTTGGATGGCGGGGAAGGCTTGGCCATGCTCGAACACCACCACGACCTGTGGCTATCCCCGCAGAGGGTCAGTGGCCAGGTGCGTTTGGCCTTTGGCCTGGCGGGCTGCCCGGCGGGCGCCCGAGCGTTGGGCAGTGTGACTTTGGCCCAGGGCCACAACCTGGTGCTGGCGGTGCTTGAGCGGTTTCTCGCTTTGGCTGGCCCGGAAGAAAGCCGCATGCGCCACCTGCTGGCAAGATTACCTGGGGGCGCAGAGGCGTTCGTCGCTGGCTTGGGCCTGCCCATTGAACCCATCGAGCTCCACCGGCAGCCCGCGCTGACACCGGTACTGGGCATTCATAACCAATCGGCGCCAAACCTGACTTTCGTGGCGGCACAGGCGCCGCTGGGGCGGCTGACGCCCGCTATGCTGCGCGGTGTTGCGGCATTGGCCCGCCAGTTTGGCGATAGCACCGTGCGCATGACGCCGTGGCAAGGCGTGTTGCTGGCAAACATCGCCCAGGCGGATGCATTGGCCGTACAGGACGGCCTGCGCGCTTTGGGCTTGCTGGTCTCTACCGATGAGCCGCTGGCCCGGCTGGTGGCCTGTACCGGCGCGGCCGGATGTGCCAAGGGGTTGGCCGACACCAAAGCCGATGCCCAGGCCCTGGCCTTGCTCCTGGGCCCAGGAGCAGTGGCGCAGAGCGTGCACCTGACGGGCTGCAAACGTTCCTGCGCGTGCGCCCACGTAGCCCCGGCCACGTTACTGGCCACCGCCCCGGGCTGCTACGACCTTTATGTTCGCGATCCCGCGCAGCCCGGTTTCGGCCGCTTGTGCGCGCGCTACCTTTCACTGGATGCAGCCGCCGCCTGGCTCGGCGACTGCTCACGGAGCGACACCCATGATTGAGTACATCCGCGATGGTCAGGAGATCTATCGCAATTCCTTCGCCATTATCCGCGCCGAAGCGAACCTGCAAGGCATCCCGGCCGACTTGGAGAAACTCGCGGTGCGGGTGATCCACGCCTGTGGCATGGTCGAGGTGGTCGAAGACTTACGCTTTTCACCCGGCGCCGGCAAGGCCGGGCGCGAGGCCTTGGCCAAAGGCGCGCCGATTCTGTGCGATGCGCGGATGGTCGCCGAGGGCATCACCCGCGCGCGTCTGTTGGGCGACAACCCGGTCATCTGCACCCTGAAAGACGAGCGCGTGCCCGGCCTGGCAAAAGCCTTGGGCAACACCCGTTCGGCGGCTGCGTTGGAGTTGTGGCGGCCGCATCTGGAGGGCTCGGTGGTGGTGATTGGCAACGCGCCAACGGCGTTGTTCTACCTGTTGGAAATGATCGACGCCGGGGCGCCGAAACCGGCGCTGATCCTCGGTTTTCCGGTGGGGTTCGTTGGCGCCGCCGAGTCCAAGGCGATGCTGGCGGCTGACAGCCGTGGTGTGCCCTTTGTCATCGTCCAGGGCCGCCGTGGCGGCAGTGCGATGGCAGCGGCGGCGGTCAATGCCTTGGCCACGGAGGTCGAATGATGCAAGCTCCCGGTCGTTTGCTAGGCCTGGGTGTCGGGCCGGGCGACCCAGAACTGATTACCGTCAAAGCGCTGCGCTTGCTGCGCGAATCGCCGGTGGTGGCGTACTTTGTCGCCAAGGGCAAAAAAGGTAACGCCTTTGGCATCATTGAAGGCCATCTGCAAACTGCGCAGACTCTGCTGCCCCTGGTGTATCCCGTGACCACCGAAGCGCTGCCGGCGCCGTTGTCTTATGAACAGGTCATCAGCGATTTTTACGACGAAGCCAGCGTGCAGGTCAGTGCGCACTTGGACGCTGGGCGCGATGTCGCGGTGATCTGCGAGGGCGACCCGTTCTTTTATGGCTCCTACATGTACCTGCACGACCGCCTGGCCGAGCGCTACAGCGCCGAAGTGATACCCGGGGTGTGCTCGATGCTGGGCGGCGCCTCGGTACTGGGCGTGCCGTTGGTGTATCGCAATCAGAGCCTGTCGGTGCTGTCTGGCGTGCTCTCCAGCGATGACCTGAAACAGCGCCTGGGCGCCGCCGATGCGGCCGTGATTATGAAACTGGGGCGTAATTTCCATAAAGTCCGCGCCGTGCTGGGCGAGTTAGGCTTGGCTGAGCGTGCCCTGTATGTGGAGCGCGCGACCATGACGAACCAGCGTATCGTTGCCCTGGACCAAGTTGACCCGATGTCCTCACCGTATTTTTCTTTGATCATCGTGCCTGGCGAACGGTGGCAAGGATGAGCACGGCAGCGCTGACCGCTATCGTCATTCTGGGAAACGGCAGCTTGAACACCGCCCAGCGTATCCAGGCGATGTACCCCGGAGCAGAGGTGCATGGCCTGGCGGGTCGCGTCACGCAAGCGACGCTGACCTACGTTGATTTCGGCGAGCACCTGCGCGAGCTGTATCGCCAGGGCCGGCCCATCATTGCCTTGTGCGCCGCCGGTATCGTGATTCGCACCTTGGCTTCGGTGTTACTGGAAAAAGGCGCAGAGCCGCCGGTACTGGCCGTGGCTGAAGACGGTAGCGCCGTGGTGCCGTTGCTGGGTGGGCTGGGCGGGGTCAACCGGATCGCCCGCGAGCTGGCCACCGAGTTGCAGGTAACCGCCGCGATCACCACCAGTGGCGAACTGCGCTTCGGCACGTGCCTGCTCGACCCGCCCAGCGGCTATGCGCTGGCAGACCTGGAGCAGGGCAAACGTTTTGTCTCCGACCTGCTGGCGGGCCAGGCCGTGCGTATCGAGGGTCAGGCGCCCTGGTTGGCCAGTGCGAGCCTGCGCGAGGCGGCCGACGCAACCCTGAGCATCCATATCGATCATCGCCGCCGTCCTGCCGCGGCCAGCGAGCTGCTGATCTACCCGCGTAACGTCTTGCTGGCCGTCGAGGCCGGTACCCCAGGGTTGATTGAGCGTGTGCGTGCGGCCTTGCTTGACGCACACGTAGCGGATGCCTCGCTCGCCTGCCTGGTGGCGGCCGAACACGAAATGGCCGCCGCTGACCTGCACCAAGCCGCGCGGGAGCTGAACGTGCCGCTGCGCTTTGTGCCTGCGGCGGCCTCGCCCTCGGCAATGGCGGCGCAAGCCCTGGCACACGCCGTGAGTGTGACTTCGGCGGGGCCGGGCTTGGCCATCGCGGTCGCGGCACAACCCCTGCAACCGGCCGCCATTGGGCGTGCCCGGGGGCGCTTGGCGGTCATCGGGCTGGGGCCGGGCGCGGCAGAACTCATGGTGCCGGCCGTCAAAGCCGAGCTGGCCCGTGCTACTGATGTGCTGGGCTATGAGACCTACGTGCGCATGGCCGGCCCATTCCGCCCCGACCAAACCCTGCACTGCACGGACAATCGCGAAGAAATGCAGCGTGCTCGACACGCCTTCGAGCTGGCCGCCGAAGGTCGTTCGGTGGTGGTGGTGTCCTCCGGCGACCCGGGCGTATTCGCCATGGCGGCGGCGGTGCTGGAAGCTTTGCACGAGTCTGATCAGCGCAGCTGGCAAACCGTCGAGCTGGAGATGCTGCCAGGGGTATCGGCTAGCCTGGCCACGGCTGCTCAGGCAGGCGCGCCGCTGGGGCATGATTTCTGTGTGCTGTCGTTATCCGACAACCTCAAGCCTTGGTCCATTATCGAAAAACGCCTCGACCTGGCGGCTCAAGCCGACCTGGCGCTGGCCTTCTACAACCCGATCTCCAAGGCACGGCCCTGGCAGCTGGGCCGCGCGTTGGAGATCGTCGGCCAGCACCGGTTGCCGCAAACTCCGGTGGTGCTGGGGCGAGACATCGGGCGGCCGGGGCAAACTCTGCGGGTGACCACCCTGGGTGAGCTGACCCCTGATCAGGTGGACATGCGTACCATGGTGCTGGTGGGCTCATCGCTGACCCGCCGTTTTGCCCGGTCTGATGGTGCTGAGTGGGTTTACACCCCGCGCTGGTACGGGGAAAAACCCTAAGCTTGTAGGCCGATACGGCAAGTCCCATCAGGCTTTGCCTCGATAGCGGTGAGGTAAGGCTCGCCGCCGTTTTATGAAGCCGGCTGCGGCCGTGCTATCTCTCCCGCCCATTCGTTAAAACTTCGACGAATCAAAGACTTGCGCCACTCAGTGGATGATCGCCGGGGCAGCAGGGCGGGCTGGGCGGCGCCTACCCGGTGAAGGCCTGCCGGTTGAGTCGCAAGCAGGCACGGCCTAAGGTTCACCCGGCTGGCAACCCGTGCTGGCCTAGAACACCCGGCTGTGGGGCAAGCCTGCAGCTATTTTATTTCTCCAAAAAAGGATTTTTGGCATGCAAGACCTCGCCGAACACGAAATCGATCAGATGCTGGCCTGTATCGACCTTTACGAGTTGCCTGAACCCCATGAGCACGCCTTAGTCGAGCAGGCCCACAGCAGGGTACTCGGCCTCTTCGGTGCAGCACCGCAGGCTGCGGCCATTGACGCAAGCCAGGCCGGCGCAGCGGTGGTCAATAATGTAGTGCTGAGCTTCGTCGCCGGTATGAGCCAACAGGCACGAGAGGACGTCAACGATATTTTTCTGTATGCCTCGTTGGCGGCAACGAAAAAGTTTCCCGACAAAACCCAAGGCGAAGAGTGGTTTCATTTCTTTTTGAAGGTCATGAGAAGTTTTGGTTGGCTGGCCACTGGGACGGCCTACAACCGCTATGAAACCACCGACACCAAGGCGACCATTGCCGATGTGGCCCTCAAGATTCTGGAAACCTCGCTGCTGGCGGCGGCCTTGCCAGCAGCCACCTCGGTAATGATGCTGAGCGTTGCCACCAGCGCCCTGAAAACTCTGCAGTCCAAGGACGGTGCGCCCAAGCGGCTGTTCCAGCGAAGCACCGAGGGCAATGACGCTCACCAGTTTGCGGTGGGCAGTTGCGTTCAGGCAGGGGACTCCAATGTGGCGGTGGTCATCAGCTTTATGGCATTCGAACGCAAGAAGGCGCCGGGGCAAGTGCTGTGCTTCGAATGGGACCTGAGCAGTGTGCAACTGTGCAGTGGCATGGCCAAGATCGAGTTCAGCGCCAGGAACTATGGCAGGGTCCGCGAGCGCATCCAGGAGGCCTTGACCGACCACATGCTGGGGGCCATCGAGCAGTTCCCTATTTGACGATTGCCGTGGGCGGGCGGCGCTGTGCCGAGCCCCCACGATTCAGCGAATAGAGACACCGCCCACGCCAAGGAAGCTAAAAAGATGCCCACGTTCAAATCTGATCTACCTACCCGGCAGGAAGTGCTGGATTACCTCGATTCGGCAGAGCCCCCCCAGGGGCCGGCCCGACTGTTTCACCACTCGTCCGGCGACTTGCAACGTTTGAGCGAGTTTTTACGCAGTAGCCAGGCACAGGCAATTGCCGGCACTGCGCGCAGTAGCGTGATCGCCATAGGCACCGACCTGAGTGAACAAGACCGCGAAGATATCTTTCTTATCTGCCTGCATATCCAGAACAAAGTGTGGAGTGAGTTCGAGAACACTCTCAATCTGGATTGGTATGAAAACTACACGCGGTCGCTGCGATTTTATGGTTTCGCTGCCAATGGCGGGCCCGAGACGGTGGCCCCTGATGCGGCGGTGGACCAGGCCGGCGACGCCGCAGAGCGCGGCATCGAAAAGGCGTTCGGCAAGCAGACCGCCGGCCTGGCCGTCACCGCTTTGCAACGCCTGAAAAGCAATGCCGCAAAGCTGGCGACATTCGAGCGGCAGTGCACCGTGCGTGAGTTCAGCGCCTTTCAGGTCATGCCCTGCCGGTTGATCGGCCCAGGCCAGGTGGACGTGCGAATCTACCACCGGGACTTTATCAGGCGCCCCGGCGCAGCCGATACTTCGTTCTGGCGCCATGGCCTGGATATCGTCCAGTCCCAGGAACGGATGCAGAACATCACCTTTCAGACTCGATTCTTCGATGAGTATCGTGAACGTGTTCGACAGAGCGTTGAGCGGCAAATGCTCAGCAGCCTAGACCTGTTCCCCCTGGACTAACCCAGTGCTTTGGGGCGTTGCGCGGACCAATGTTCGATCAGTTCGCGTAGCTGGGACAACTCCACCGGCTTGGCCATGTGGCCGTCCATACCGGCCTGCCGGGCCCGTTCCTTGTGCTCGCTCATGATGTGCGCCGTCAGCGCCACGACTGGCGTGCGCACGCGTTGGTGGCTGACCTCCCAGGCGCGCAGTTGCTGGGTGGCGGAAAAACCGTCGAGGATCGGCATCTCGCAATCCATCAGCACCAGGTCATAGCGCTGCGCCTTCATCGCTTGCAGCGCTTCTTCGCCGTTGCTGGCAGTGTCTGGTGAGAGGTTGAGCTTGCCGAGCATCCCGCGGATGACTTTGGTCGAGATGGTGTTGTCTTCGGCGACCAATATGCGGAAATTACCTGGTACGTTCTTGGCAGCTTGGGTCGACGGGGGCGGCAGAAACACCTCGCCCTTGGCCCGCTGGGCGAGCTCTTCAGCCAAAGTGGTCTTGAGTGTATAGCCGGCCACCGGTTTGGCCAGGATTCGCTTGATGCCGGCATTGCGCGCGATAATCTTGCTGGGGGCGTTACTGATGCCGGTGAGCATGATCAGTAGAATGTCGTGGTTCAGGCTGGGGTCTTCTTTGATCTTGGCGGCCAGTTGCATACCGGTCATGCCGGGCATGTTTTGATCCAGCAGCACGATATCGAAGTAGTCACGCAGGTGCGCCTTGGTCCGCAGCAAGGCCAGCGCCTCTTTGCCGGAAGGCGCGGCACTGACGGTCAAGCCCCAGGCGCTGCACTGCTGGACCAGTACCTTGCGGCATGTTTCGTTATCGTCGACCACCAAAACGCGCGCGCCCTTGAGCGGCCCATCGAGGTCCGAGACCGTTTGCATCAGGCTTTGCGGCGGTAATGGTAGGGTCAACCAGAGCGTGCTGCCCTGTTCCGGGCCACTCTTGATGCCAAACTCACCGTTCATCAGCATGATCAGTTGCCGGGCAATGACCAGGCCCAAGTGCCCGCCGAGGCGATTGCCCAATGGCAGGTTCTTGCCGTGCAGCTCGGCGTGCAGTAGCGCATCTCGATCCTCCATGGGGATCGGTTCGCCGCTGTCCTGCACGGCAATGCGCAAGCGTTGCTCGCCGTTGCGATTGTCGATGGCCACCGCCAGCAACACCTCGCCCTGGTCGGTTTTCTTCAGGGCATTTTCCAGCAGGCTGAGGATCGCCTGCCGCAGGCGGGTAGGGTCACCGCTGATCACTTGCGGCACCTGAGGCTGGGTGAAGCTGATCAGCTCGACGTTCTTCTGCTCGGCCTTGGCGCGGAAAATGTTCAGGCAGTCTTCGATCAGGGCGTTGAGGTCGAACTGCACGTCATCGAGCTCGATTTGCCCGGATTCTATGCGGGAAATGTCGAGAATTTCGTTGATTAGCCCTAGCAGTTCGTTACCAGCGCTGTGGATGGTCTGCACGTAATCGCGTTGCTTGACTGAAAGCGGGGTGCCGAGCAGCAGCTCGGTCATGCCCAGTACGCCGTTCATGGGGGTGCGGATTTCATGGCTGAGTTTGGCCAGAAACTCCGCTTTGGCGTTGGCTTCAGCGTTATTGGCCGCCTGCTCACGGCTGGCGCTGAAATGCCCCTCGCTGATCAACCGCAGGCGTTCGCTGAGGGCTATGTTGAGTATCAGTGCGGTGACTGCGGCGAAGCCCAGAAGACCGAAGATCAGCCACTGCGATGGCACACGGGTCAGGCCTAGCATGGCGGGCAGAACGATCAGGCAACCAATGTTGCAGATCAATAAAGCTTGGGTGAATAGCCGTGCTGGCGGGTAGCCGCGCTGCCAGTGCCAAGCCGAGATGCTCAGCAGGGTCAGGCCCGCGAGGGCGATCATGCTGTAGGTCAGCAGGTTCAGCGGCATGTCCTGATCGAATACTACGAGCAGGCAGACCACGGCCATTGCCACGATCTCGGCGACCAACAAGCGTTGGGTCGGGGCATGCCGGCGCGGCGCAAAAAACCGCAGGGTGAACATCAGGGAGCAGATGATCGCCAGCAGCAGTACCAGGTAGGCCGCAGGCGTTCGCGCCGACGGCCAGAGACTGACCCAAGGCCCGGTCAGGTTGAGCAGAATCAGCGCTGCGGCGAGGATCAACGCTTGTGAGGCGGCGAGCCATAGGCTGGTGCTGGAGCGGACGCGGGGGTAGCGCGCCAGGTTATGAAAGATGAGCATCACCATGCAGCCGAACAGCAGGCCGAACAACAGCGGCTGACGCTGGTCGGCGGCGGCCTGCGCGGCCGCTTCCATGACGATGCTAGGGCGCATCTGATGTTCGGATATCAGGCGCACATAGACGTCCAGCGGGCGCTGGCTGAACGGTAAGGTGAGTAGTTGATCGCTGCTGGGGTGCGGCAGGTCGTGGGCCAGGGCGCCCTTGCCGCTGCGCAACTGTTTGATCAGCAAGTCGCCGTCGAACACATAGAGGTCGAGCGCTGCCAAGTCTGGAGCGAAGATGCGCAGCAATTGCTCGTGCATCCCCGGGCGTAGATGGTAGTGCAGCCATAAGGCCTGACCCGGCCCGGCGGCGTCGATCTGATCGAGTTGAACCGGGGCGAACTCATTCTGCACGCGTTCGGCACGGACATCGCCCAACTGCAAGCTGGCCCGTTCATCGAGCAGCATTGACCAACCGCTGCCGACGTCAGCCTGCGTGTTCAGCACGCAGAGCAGGGTCAGCAGGCCGACGGTCAATCCAATGGCAGTCCTGAGCCAGCGCAAGGCGAAATCCCTTCATAGGTGAATGCCTGAGTATAACCACGCACGGGCCCGTACGCGTATGGTCAAGGGCTGAACGGCCCTTGACCGGCGACGGAATTACTCGCCGCGTTCCCGAGCGATTGCGCGATAGCCGATATCCGTGCGGTAGAAGCTGGCGTTCCAGCCGACTTGAGCGGCCAGTGCATAGGCGGCCTGTTGCGCTTCGCCCACGGTGTCACCCAATGCCGTGGCGCAAACAACGCGCCCGCCGGACGTGACGATATTACCGTTGTGCAGTGCTGTACCGGCGTGAAACACCTTGCCAGGCAGGGCGGCGGCGCGGTCCAGGCCGCCAATGACATCACCCTTGGCATAGTCGCCCGGGTAGCCACCGGCGGCGATCACTACACCCAGGCTCGGGCGAGGGTCCCATTGGGCTTCGACTTTATCCAAGGCCTCGGCGAACGCGGCCTCAATGAGCAGGATCAGGCTCGATTGCAGGCGCAGCATCACCGGTTGGGTTTCTGGGTCACCAAAGCGGCAGTTGAACTCGATGACTTTCGGGTTACCCGCGCAATCGATCATCAAACCGGCGTAGAGAAATCCGGTGTAAACGTTACCTTCTTCGGCCATGCCCCGGACGGTGGGCCAAATGACTTGGTCCATTACCCGCTGATGCACTTCGGCGGTCACCACCGGTGCGGGGGAGTAAGCGCCCATGCCCCCGGTATTGGGGCCGCTGTCACCGTCGCCGACGCGTTTGTGGTCTTGGCTGGTGGCCATCGGCAGAACGTTTTTGCCGTCTACCATGACGATAAAGCTGGCTTCCTCACCGTCGAGAAACTCTTCGATGACTACCCGTGACCCGGCATCGCCAAAGGCGTTGCCGGCGAGCATGTCGCGTACGGCCGCTTCGGCTTCTTCCAGGGTCATTGCAACGATCACGCCTTTACCGGCGGCCAGGCCGTCGGCCTTGATCACGATCGGTGCGCCTTGCTCACGCAAGTAGGCCAGGGCCGGTTCGATTTCAGTGAAGTTCTGGTAGTTGGCAGTGGGGATCTGGTGCCGAGCCAGGAAGTCCTTGGTAAAGGCTTTCGAGCCTTCCAGTTGTGCAGCGCCTGCCGTGGGGCCGAAGCAGTCCAGGCCGCGGGCACGAAACAGGTCGACGACACCGGCAACCAGCGGCACTTCCGGGCCGACGATGGTCAGCGCGACATTCTGCTCAGCGAAATCGGCCAGGGCATCCAGGGCCAAGACGTCGATATCGACGTTCTCGCACTTGCCTTCGGTGGCGGTGCCGGCATTGCCTGGGGCAACGAAGACTTTCTGCACCCGGGGGTCTTGGGCAACCTTCCAGGCCAGGGCATGTTCGCGCCCGCCACTGCCGATGATCAAAACGTTCATTGAGGTGTCCTTTGCAGCAAAACGATTAATCGGCGAACGCTGCGCTACGCACGGCCAGTGCCGGTTGTTAGCGCGAGGCTCGCCGCCGAATGTCAGTGCCTGAAATGGCGCATGCCGGTGAAGACCATCGCGATGCCCGCTTCATCAGCGGCAGCAATGACTTCGGCATCGCGCATCGACCCGCCGGGTTGGATCACTGCCGTGATACCCACCTTGGCCGCGTTGTCGATGCCGTCGCGGAACGGGAAGAACGCGTCCGACGCCATTACGGCGCCCTGTACGGCCAACCCGGCGTGCTCTGCCTTGATGGCGGCAATGCGTGCGGAGTTGACCCGGCTCATCTGCCCGGCGCCTACGCCGATGGTCTGGCGATTGCGGGCGTAGACGATGGCATTGGATTTGACGAATTTCGCCACTTTCCAGGCGAAAATCAGGTCATGAACCTCTTGTTCGCTCGGAGCCCGCTGGGTGACGATTTTTAGGTCGTCTGAGCTGATCATGCCGATGTCACGGCTTTGTACCAGCAAGCCGCCATTGACACGCTTGTAATCCCAGGCATTGCTGCGCTCGGCTGACCACTGGCCGCAGGTCAGTAGGCGCACGTTGGCCTTGGCGGCGATGACCGCCTGGGCTTCGGCGCTGACGCTTGGCGCGATGATCACTTCAACGAATTGGCGCTCGACGATAGCCTTGGCCGTTGCGGCGTCCAGTTCGCGGTTGAAGGCGATGATGCCGCCGAAGGCCGACTCGCTGTCAGTGGCATAGGCCAGTTCGTAGGCCTGCCGAATACCGCCTTCGTCATCCGGGCAGACGGCTACCCCGCAAGGGTTGGCATGTTTGACGATCACACAGGCCGGCTTGACGAAGCTCTTGACGCATTCCAGGGCGGCGTCGGTGTCGGCCACATTGTTGTAGGACAGCTCTTTACCCTGCAACTGCTTGGCGGTGGCAATCCCCACCTCGGCCGGGTTCGCTTCTACGTAAAAAGCCGCTTTCTGGTGAGGGTTCTCGCCGTAACGCATTTCTTGAGCCTTGATGAACTGGCTATTGAAAGTGCGCGGGAACTCGCCGCGGGCCTCAGTGCTCAAGGTCTCGCTGGCTTGGTTCACGGTGCCGAAGTAGTTGGCGATCATGCCGTCGTAGGCGCTGGTGTGCTCGAAGGCCTTGAGCATCAGGTCAAAGCGCTCAGCGTAGGTCAGGCCGCCAGCCTTGAGGCTGGCCAGTACTTGGCTGTAGTCGCTGGCGTTCACCACAATGGCGACGTCTTTATGGTTTTTTGCCGCCGAGCGCACCATGGTCGGGCCGCCGATGTCGATGTTCTCGATGGCTGTCGGCAGGTCGCAGCCAGGCTTGGCCACGGTGGCTTGGAAGGGGTAGAGGTTGACCGCGACCAGGTCGATCGGCTGGATACCGTGCTCTTGCATGATGGCGTCGTCAACGCCGCGACGGCCGAGGATGCCGCCGTGGATTTTCGGGTGCAGGGTTTTCACCCGGCCATCCATCATTTCGGCGAAGCCGGTGTAATCGGCGACTTCGACGGCAGCGACGCCGTTGTCCGAGAGCAGTTTGAAGGTGCCACCGGTTGAGAGGATCTCGACGCCGAGGTGCTCCAGCTCACGGGCAAATTCAAGGATCCCGGTTTTATCGGAAACGCTGATCAAGGCGCGGCGGATCGGCAGGCGAGTAGTCTGGTCGGTCATCTCGATTTCCATCTGACAGCAGAGTAGTCAACAAAAAAGGCGAACCGTGCGAGGCCGCCTTTTTGCTTTGAATGCTGGGTTACAGCAGGTCGTATTGCTTGAGTTTCTTGCGCAGGGTTCCGCGATTCAGGCCGAGCATTTCACTGGCCTTGGTCTGGTTGCCCTTGACGTAGTTCATCACGCTTTCGAGCAGTGGCGCCTCCACTTCGGACAGCACCAGGTTGTACACGTCGGTGACGGACGCACCTTCGAGGTGAGCGAAATAGTTGTGCAACGCCTTCTCGACACTGCCACGAAGGGTCTGACCTTCTTCGCTGGGCGTGTTCAGGTGTTGTTTCAAATTGACGTTGTCGCTCACAGGCGTTGTTCCACTCACTAAAGTCTCGGTCATCATCGTCATGCGGCCACCCATTCTCCGTCCCTTGTCAGGCTCTTGTTTCGCTCGCTGAAAAACTCGCGAACGCTGGCGCATTGTGTCTGGGTGTCGTCCAGACGATTGAACTGGGAGCGAAATTCCCTGGCGCCCGGCAGGGTGGCTAAGTACCAGCCAACGTGCTTACGGGCGATTCTCACGCCCATGACCTCACCATAAAAAACATGTAGAGCGGCAAGGTGCTCCAGCAACAAACTTTCTACTTCGTGCAGCGTTGGCGCCGGCATCAGCTCTCCGGTGCGCAGGTAATGCTCGACCTCGCGAAAGATCCAAGGCCGCCCTTGAGCGGCCCGACCGATCAGAAGGCCGTCGGCACCGGTAGCCTGTAGCACGTACCGGGCCTTTTCTGGCGAATCGATGTCGCCGTTGGCGAAAACGGGTATCGACACGGCCTGCTTGATGGCAGCGATGGTGTCGTACTCGGCTTCGCCGGTGTACAGGTCGGCGCGTGTGCGCCCATGCACCGCCAGGGCGGCTATACCGGCTTGCTCGGCGATGCGTGCAACGCTGATGCCATTCTTGTTGGAACGGTCCCAGCCGGTACGAATCTTCAGGGTGACCGGTACGTCCACCGCCGCCACCACTGCATCGAGTATTTCGCTGACCAGTGCCTCATCTTTGAGCAGCGCAGACCCAGCCGCTTTGTTACATACCTTTTTGGCTGGGCAGCCCATGTTGATGTCGATGATCTGCGCCCCCAGCTCGACATTGGCCCGGGCTGCGGCCGCCAGCATCTGCGCGTCGCCGCCGGCGATCTGCACCGAGCGTGGCTCGGGATCGCCTGCATGCAACATGCGCAAACGTGACTTGCGGCTGTTCCACAAACTCATGTCGCTCGTGACCATTTCCGACACGACGAGGCCCGCGCCCATTCGTCGGCATAGTTGTCGAAACGGCTGGTCGGTGACCCCGGCCATGGGGGCCAGGATCAAGCCATTGTTCAATGTATACGGGCCGATGCGTACCGCCGACATAGGTGTTCCCTGTTGTGGGGCCGGATCATGAGAGTTCGAAAAAGGGTTGGCATAATACCCGCTCTCGATGACTGGATAAAGATAGATTTGGATAAAATCTGAACAGTTATCGGCAGTCGGCTCGAGCGGGCAGTAGTACCTGGCTATTCCGGGGAGCGGAAGCTCAGGCTGTAGTTGACCGCCTTGGGCCCTGGGTCAAGGATGTCCAGGGCAATGTGAATAGGGGTCTGCGGTGGCATTTCGGCTTGGCCCGCCAGGTCGCCGGCCAGGTACTCACTGGGTTTGAAGCGCCGGCTGGCGATCAGCCCACCATTGAGGTCGGCGAAGCGCAGTTCCAGCAACGGAAACGGCTGCGAAAACGTCGCCCGGTTGTAAATGATCGCGTCTACCACCAAGGCTCCAGCGAACTCGGGGTGGCTGCGCACCACCAGGTTGCTGCTCTTGATCAGTGCGATATCGACCTTCGATGGCACCGTGCAGCCTATTTGCGGGCATAACTGTTGAAGCCACGGACGATAGGCATCCTGGCGGGCCAGCTCGGCAAAATTGTAGGCCACATACTGGCCTGCCAAGGCGATGGCGGCGACGACGGCCAGCAAAGACCAGAGCAAGCGCTTACCCCAGGGGGTGTGGTTCTTTTCCCAAGCCAGTTGCAGGGGATCGTCGGCCAGATCGTGTAGCGAGTCGTCGTGCTGCAGGGACGGTTCGCTGCGTTCGCCGTTGCGCCCCCGGTTGTCGCGGGGGGCAACAGGCTCGTCATCATGTTCGATCAGCAGGCTGTCGTGGCCCTTGTCGTGAACGCCAACGGTGCTTAATTTCAGTGAGGGCTCTGTACGGTCGCCTGCCGCGTCAGGGTCGGCCAGGGGCGGCTCGCGCTCGAGTAGGGCAGGTATGGGCTCGCTGCGCTCATCATCGCCGGCCGGTTCGTCGGCCGTGCGGCTGGACAGGCTATCGGTGAAGGTCAGGGTGTCGGAGGGTTCTTCCTCACGGCTGGCGCTCAGGGTGTCGGCCCGCGGCGGGCGCTGTAGGTCATCGAGGTCGAGTTCAGTGGCCGCCCATTCACGTTGGCTGACGGCCACCGGGCGGGTTTCCACTGGCGCTATGGCCTTGGCAGGCCGCGCAGGTTGATCAGCCGTGCGGCTCTGTTCGAGCAACTGTTGGGCGGCATTGAACACCTGTAGACAGGCGCCACAGCGCACCACTCCACGTGCCACGCTGAGCTGGTTGTAGCTGACGCGGAAACTGGTCTGGCAGTGGGGGCATTGGGTGACGAAACTGTCGGTCATGCGCGCATCCGAATTATGCAGGCGGCTATTCTAGGCGCTCTCAGCGGCGCCGACCACTGATGCGTACCCAACCGTCGCGATTAGCGATGGGGTCCAATTCGAAGTCTTTGGCATAGGCGGCGGCGACCTCTTCGCCCTGTTCGGCGAGGATACCGGACAACGCCAGGCGACCCCCGCTTTTCACCAGGCCCGAGAGCTGCGGCGCCAAGCTAACCAGTGGGCCGGCGAGGATATTAGCCACCAATACGTCAGCTTGCAGCGGTGGCAGGCTTTCAGGCAGGTACAAAGGAAACCGTTCGTCAGCGATGCCGTTGCGCCCGGCATTGTCGCGGGAAGCTTCCAGCGCCTGCACGTCGATGTCGGTGCCCACCGCGAGCTGTGCGCCCAGCAGCAGGGCGGCAATGGCCAGAATGCCCGAGCCGCAGCCGAAATCCAGCACCTGGCAGCCGGCCAAGGGTTGGCTGTCGAGCCATTCCAAGCAGAGGGCGGTGGTGGGGTGGGTGCCCGTGCCGAAAGCCAGGCCCGGGTCTAGCAGCAAGTTCACTGCATTGGGCTCGGGCGCGGCGTGCCAGCTGGGGACGATCCACAGGCGTTCACCGAAGCGCATAGGGTGGAAGTTGTCCATCCAGCTGCGCTCCCAGTCTTGGTCGGCAATCACTTCGGCGTGGTGCTCGGGCAACGGGGCGCCTGTCAGCAGTTGCAGGTGGGCAAACACCGGCTCGGCTTGGGTGTCGGCTTCGAACAAAGCCAGCAGGTGAGTATGCGACCACAGCGGGGTGGTGTTCAGGTCTGGCTCGAAGATAGGTTGGTCTTCGGCGTCCATGAATGTGACCGACACAGCGCCGATTTCCAGCAGTGCATCTTCATAAGTTTCGGCTTGTTCTGGGCTGATCGCCAGACGGACTTGCAGCCAGGGCATGGCGGACACCTTCAAAAATCTGGGGCGCAGCGTAGGGCTGCGAAAGCGCGCCAGTTTACGCGAGGTAGGCGCGAATGTCAGGCGCGCCGCCACGGGGCCTAGACGCAAAGACCCCGGCTTTGGGCCGGGGTCTGGGTGGTGCGCTCACGTTACCTGGGGGTAACTTACTCGTTGGCGAGTTTGTGTTCCAGGTAATGAATGTTAACCCCACCTTCGCAGAAACCAGCGTCGCGCACCAAGTCGCGGTGCAACGGGATGTTGGTTTTGATGCCGTCGACGACGATTTCATCCAGCGCATTGCGCATGCGCGCCAGCGCTTCGTCGCGGTCCTTGCCGTAGGTAATCAGCTTGCCGATCAACGAATCGTAGTTCGGCGGCACGGTGTAGCCGCTGTACAGGTGCGAATCGACGCGAACGCCGTTGCCGCCTGGGGCGTGGAAGTGCTTGACGGTACCAGGGCTGGGGATGAATTTCTTCGGGTCCTCGGCGTTGATCCGGCACTCCAGAGCATGGCCACGAATGACGACGTCGTCCTGGGTGATCGACAGCTTGTTGCCGGCGGCAATGCTGAGCATTTCTTTGACGATGTCGATGCCGGTGACCATCTCCGACACTGGGTGCTCAACCTGTACCCGGGTGTTCATCTCGATGAAGTAGAAACTGCCATTCTCGTAGAGGAACTCAAACGTACCGGCGCCGCGGTAACCAATCTCGATGCACGCTTTAACGCAGCGAGCGAAGACTTCCTGGCGGGCGGTTTCGTCGATGCCCGGTGCCGGCGCTTCTTCCAGCACCTTTTGGTGACGACGCTGCAGCGAGCAGTCACGGTCGCCCAGGTGGATGGCTTGGCCCTGGCCGTCGGAAAGTACCTGAACTTCCACGTGGCGTGGGTTGGTCAGGAATTTTTCGAGGTAGACCATGGGGTTGCCAAACGCAGTACCGGCTTCGGTACGGGTCAGTTTGGCCGAGGCGATCAGGTCCTCTTCCTTGTGCACTACGCGCATGCCGCGACCACCACCGCCACCGGCGGCCTTGATGATCACCGGGTAGCCGACTTCACGGCCAATGCGCAGGGCTTCGGCTTCGTCTTCAGGCAACGGGCCGTCGGAGCCCGGCACGGTCGGTACGCCGGCTTTCTTCATGGCGTCCTTGGCTGAAACCTTGTCGCCCATCAGGCGGATGGTGTCAGCTTTAGGGCCGATAAAGGCGAAACCGGACTTTTCGACCTGTTCAGCGAAGTCGGCATTTTCCGCGAGAAAACCATAGCCTGGGTGAATGGCGGTAGCGCCTGTCACTTCGGCGGCGGCAATGATCGCAGGAATATGCAGATAGGACAGGTTGGCCGGGGCCGGGCCGATGCACACGGACTCGTCCGCCAGGCCCAGGTGCATGAGTTCTTTGTCGGCCTTGGAGTAGACGGCAACCGTCTTGATCCCCATTTCTTTACAGGCGCGCAAGATCCGCAGGGCAATTTCGCCGCGGTTGGCGATCAGGACTTTTTCCAACATCGCAGGCTCTCCCTTGGTCAAACGATGGTGAACAGCGGCTGGTCGTACTCAACCGGCTGACCGTCTTCTACCAGGATCGATTCAACCACGCCGCTTGTTTCAGCTTCGATGTGGTTCATCATTTTCATCGCTTCGACGATGCACAGGGTGTCGCCTTTCTTCACGGTCTGGCCGACTTCGACGAACGCCGGAGCGGCGGGCGACGACTTGCGGTAGAACGTACCGACCATGGGCGAACGGGCAACGGTGCCGTTCAGCTTGGGGGCGGCGGCGGGTGCTTCGGCAGCAGGGGCGGCGGCGGCCGCAGCGGCAGGGGCGGCCATGGGTGCAGGCGCATAGTACTGCTGGGCCGGGGTCTTGCTGTGGCGGCTGATCCGTACGGATTCTTCGCCTTCACGAATTTCCAGCTCGTCGATGCCAGACTCTTCCAGCAATTCGATCAACTTCTTAACTTTACGAATATCCATGAATCATCAACTCCCAAGGGTCGGTCAGGGGCGTTCAGCTTGTTGTCCAAGCGCTTCCAGGACGGCCTTCTAGCCCAGCCGATGGACGCTGGCGCCGAGGCCGCGGATCACTTTGGTACGCCTTTCGGTGCAGCCCAAGCAATGGCGGAAATGTTCGCGATCGTGCCGGTCATAAAACCGCACATCGAACAGTGGGATGCTCACCGGAGCTCTCGCGTCACGCGCCAGGTGGTGAGTAACCGCAAAAATAGCCGATTAGTCGGCATTTTTCGCTTCTGTTCGAGCCTATATTCGCTTATAGCGGGGCGACTATGCCGGAAACCGGGAGTGACTGTCCAGTTCAAGGGCAAAGACCGCACGATGCCCGATGTTCGTGAGAAGTTTTCATCGGGCATCGATGGTTGGCCCTATGGGCCGGCATAACCGGCTCATAGGTAGGTGACGGGGTCAGCGGGAAATAGCGGGAACCTTGGCGGCGAAGTCAGCCGCGTTTATTTCGCCAATCACGCGCGCCTGGGTGACTTCGTTGCCATCCGCGTCAAAAAATAGCAGCGCCGGTGGGCCGAATAGCTTGTAGCGGTCAAGTAGGGCGCGTTGCTCTGGATTGCTGGCCGTAACGTCAAAGCGGACCAGGTTGTAGCCTTTGAGCTTTTCTATGACTGTCGGCGCAGAGAGCACCTCACGCTCTATAACCTTACAACTAATACACCAGTCGGCATACCAAACCAGCAGTACCGGTTGGCTAGAGCTGCGTGCCTGGGCAAGCTGGCGGTCTAGTTCGGCGGTGGTACTGATAGTCTGCCAAGCTTCATCGTGGCTCTGCACACTAACAGTGGCAGACGCGCTATGGCCTAAGGGTTGCAGTGGGTCGTCGTTGCCTTTGAGGGCGCCATACCAGTTGGAGCCTGCATAGAATAGCAAGAACAAACCCAGCAATTGGCCAAGACGCTGGATGGTGGTTTTCTCCCCGAGCTGCAAGGTGCCGATGAACAGCGCGACACCCGCAGCAAGCAGCCCGATCAGGAGTAAAGTCAGCGGGCCTGGCAGCACTCGGCTGAGCAAGCCAATGGCCAGGCCGAGCAGTAATACGCCAATGGCATTCTTGACCGTGACCAGCCATGGGCCACTTTTGGGCAGCCAGGCGGCGCCGCCGGTGGCCACCAACAGCAGCGGTGCGCCCATGCCCAAACCGAGCATGAAGAGTTTGAGGCCGCCGCCCACGGCGTCACCGCTGGCGCTGATGTACAGCAGCGCGCCTGCTAATGGCGCGGACACGCAGGGCGAAACCAACAGGCTGGAGACCACCCCCAGCACCGCTGCGCCCCACAGTGAACCGCCTTTGGCGTTGCCGGCGAGCTTGTCGAGGCGAGCGCTGAGAGCTTGAGGGAGTTTCAGTTCGAACAGACCGAACATGGCCAGGGCGAACACCACGAAGAACAACGAGAACGGCACCAGTACCCAAGCCGATTGCAGGCGCGCCTGCAAGTTGAGTTCGGCGCCGAACAGGCCCATCAGCGCACCCAATAGAGCAAAGCACGCCGCCATGGGGAGCACGTAGGCCAGGGACAGACTGAAGCCGCGCAGCCCACCGACCTGGCCGCGCAGCACGACCCCGGACAAAATAGGCAGCATTGGCAGCACGCAGGGGGTAAAGGTCAAGCCAACGCCTGCGAGGAAAAACAGCAGAAGCTCGTGCCAGTTCCAGCCACCCGTGGTGTCCGGGCTGGCGGCCATGGCGGCGGCATCTGCCGCTGGTGCGCCGCTGCCGTCGATGGCCAGGCGCTGGGTTTCCGGCGGGTAGCACAGGCCTTTGTCGGCGCAGCCCTGGTAAGTCACGACCAGGGTGAATGCCCGCGTGTCACCCGCTGTGCGCGGGATTTCGACGTCGAGTATGTTGTGATAGACCTCAACATCGCCGAAGAACTCATCGTGCTTTTTTTCGCCCTCTGGCAAGCGTGCCTGGCCCAGGCCTATATCGGCAGGCTCGGTGTGGAACTGCAGGCGGTGACGATAAAGGTAATAGCCGTCTGCGGCGACGAAACGCAAGGTGAGGTTTTGCTCGTTGGCTTGCACCAGGCTGAGCTGGAACGCCTCACGCACTGGAAGAAAATCGTTACTATTATTGAGCGCCGACGCCCCCAGGGTTGAGCTGGGTCGACTGTCCAGCAGGCCGGAGCTGAAGGCCGGCAAGGCGAACGCTAATAAGAGGAGGAAAAGTAGGCGGCGCATTGAAGTCTCGAGACATTTAATAGGAAGGCAGAATCTTAGCCCAGCCTATCCTATCGCTGCTGGCGAGGACTGTTACCTTAGGTGAACCGGCCCGTCAGGCACACGCGCTGGCTCACGGGGCAAGTACTACTCGCCGCTCAACACCTGGTTGCGCCCAGCGCGTTTGGCTCGGTAAAGCGCTTCATCGGCGTAGGTGGCCATGCTCAGACCATCATTGCCTTCATGCAGTTGCACCACGCCGGCGCTGAACGTGCAAAACAGGTCGTGAGGTTGCGCCGGGTAGTGGATTTCAGCGAACCGCTGGCGTATCTCATCAAGTACAGCCACAGCCGCGTTGAGGTGGGTATCGGGCATTACAATGGCAAATTCTTCACCGCCGTAGCGCCCGATAAAGTCGGTTTTGCGCAGCCGCTGCTTGAGAAACAGGGCCAGGCTTTTGATGACCCGATCACCCATTGGGTGGCCATGGGTATCATTGACTCGCTTGAAATGGTCGATGTCGAGCATGGCAAAGCACAACGGCTTGCTCTCGCGGCGGGCGCGAAAGCTGCAGTCTTCCAGTAGCTGCAAGATGTGGGTGTGGTTGTAGAGCCCGGTCAGGCTGTCGCGCACCATGCGTGATTTGAGGTGGCGTGCGCGGGCTGCACGGTTGCGCACAGTGGTGATCAGGTGACGGGAGCGGATCGGTTTGGTTAGAAAGTCGTCGCCACCTTCGCTCATGGCATCCAGTTGCTTGTCCAGGTCGCCTTCGGCCGATAGGTAGATGATGGGTACGCTGACGTAGCGGTCGTTATGGCGAATGACCTTGGCCAGTTCCGGGCCGGTGCAGCCAGGCATGTACATATCGAGGACGATTAGGTCTGGCTGGAAGTCAGCCAGTTCACCCATGGCCTGGATCGGATCGGTGAGCGTGCGGGTCACTATCCCAGCGCTGTTGAGCAGGCGCTCGGTGAACATGGCCTGGGCGCGTGAGTCATCGATGACCAGCACTTTGTAGGGTTCGTATTGGGCGGCGCTGGTCAGCACCTCGATCTTTTCCAGCAGGCTGGAAGCTTCCAGGGTGCCGGTGAGAAATTCCCTGCCGCCCGCGCGCACGGCAGCCAGGCGTGTGGGGGTATCGCTCTCGAGCAAACTGAAGAACAGCAGTGGTAGTTTCTGCTCCAGGCCTTCTTGTGCCTGGGCCGCCAAGACCAATCCAGCCCCGGGCGCGCTGAAGTCGACATCGATCACGATCGCCGCCGGGTGGCGCTCGGCCATGGCCTGGTTAAACGCCCTGGCCGAGCGCAAGGGTAGCGCGCAGAGGCCGAAAAACTCCAACTGCCGGGCCAACCGATCGGCGCGCTCGAAATCTTGCAACATGATGTAAACCGGCTTGCGCAGTGTCGACAGCGAGGTGGGGCTCAGAGGTTCACCCTGGCGCAGGCCAGTGCGTGACAGGCGGTGCATCAAGCGGTTGAGTTCGTTGATCGAGTGGCTATTGAGCCGCCCGCTGTTGATTTCAATGGTGAGCAAGGCTTCAGCAATGCTGCGCGATAACCCCACATGCTCCACTTGCTCGAAGCGCTCGGCGAACCGCTGCAGGCGCACATTGGCATCGTTGAGCTCAGCCAGGTCTTGGGCTGCCCATTCGCGGTGCTGTAAGCGCTGCCAGATCTCCAGAATATGATGGGCCTGGTGAATAACGCGCTGGGCGAAATGCTGCTTGAGCTGTTCGCGGCTGGAGTCGTGTGGCTCGGGCATGTCCGAAGAATCTGCAATGAGTGAAGTGGTGGTGAATGATGGCCGCATGATATCACTGTTTCCTAAGGAAGCCTGCCCCGATGGTTAAATATTGTTCAAGTGGCGCGGCTTAGGTGAAAACCCGACCTTCCTTTATAGTGCAATCAGCGACCTCGGCCTGGCGGCGCGGCGATGATTGCTCAGATCGTCGGCACGATGCCTTGGCATTGCGGTCTGAACCCTTGAACTCAGTGATCGAAAGGACTTAGCCATGCTTGACTGGAAGAACCGCGCGGGTAAAGGCGACGCAGGTGAGCGCGCCGCGCCCAAGGGCACGGCGACTCGTGGTTACTTGGGCGGTTTGCTGTTCAGCAAGGCGCTGATCACCCTGGTGGTGGTCTATCTGCTGGTCACTGTTGCCTTGGGCTGGTATTGGAGTGAAGAGCCGGACCTGTTTCCCGTTCAGCAGAACGCCCAGGCGGCGGCTGAAAAGGAAGGCCGCAAGATGGTCATAGGCTACACCACTGTAGAAACCCTCAAGACCGTTGCCAGTACCATGCTCAACAAGCCAGGTGGGTATATTTCCAACGACCGTTTTCCGCCGGGCCTGTGGATGGACAATATGCCGAGCTGGGAATACGGCGTGTTGGTGCAAGTGCGCGACATGAGCCGTGCCCTACGTAAAGATTTTGCCCGTTCGCAGTCACAGTCCACCGAAGATGGCGACTTGGCCAAGGCTGAACCTCGCTTTAACTTTGATAACCGTAGCTGGGTGTTACCGTCCAGCGAATCGGAATTTCAGGAAGCCATCAATTCCCTGAGCCGCTACCAGACCCGTTTGTCTGACCCTAATCAGACGGGCGCCCTGTTTTACACCCGTGCCGATAACCTGAATAACTGGCTCGGGGACGTGGGTACGCGCCTTGGTTCGTTGTCTCAGCGGCTGTCGGCTAGTGTTGGCCGGGTAAAGCTCAATAGCACATTGAAGACCGAGACCGTGGTCGCCGGTCAGGCTCCGCAGGTGGACGAAGAAATCGTCGAAACCCCATGGATGCAGATCGATAACGTTTTTTACGAAGCGCGCGGCCAAGCATGGGCGTTGTCGCATCTGTTGCGTGCCATCGAGGTGGACTTCGCGGACGTACTGGCGAAGAAAAACGCGACCGTGAGCGTGCGGCAGATCATCCGTGAGCTAGAGGCCTCGCAGGAGCCGCTGTGGAGCCCGATGGTGCTCAACGGCAGCGGTTTTGGCGTGTGGGCTAACCACTCGCTGGTCATGGCCAACTATATTTCACGGGCCAACGCCGCAGTGATCGACCTGCGTCAATTGCTCTCGCAAGGCTAAGGGTGGCTATTTCCCTCAACGAAGCCGCGCACCGCGCGGCCTCGGATGCCGAGCTGATCGCCTGGGTCGATGAGCGCGACCGGCTCTTGGGCAGCCTGCCGCGAGCGCAATTGCGCGAGGCAGGCCTGATAGGTCGCGGCACCTACATTTTATTGTTCAACAGCGCTGGCGAACTCTGTGTGCACCAGCGCACCCAGAGCAAAGCGATCTACCCAGGCTATTGGGACGTTGCCGCGGGCGGTATGGTCCAGGCCGAAGAAGGCTACGCCGAGTCGGCTGCGCGGGAGTTGGCCGAAGAGCTGGGGGTGGTCGACGTGGTGCTTACCGCCCACGAGCGCTTCCTGTTTGACCAGCCCGGCAATCGCATTTGGTGCGCGGTGTTTTCTGCGATTTGGGACGGCCCGTTGAACGTGCAACCTGAGGAAGTCCAGCAGGCCCGGTTTATCTCACTCGATCAGGCCTTGGCTGAGAGTCAAAACCTGCCCTATTGCCCTGACTCACTGGCGGCACTCAAGCGCTATTTGGCCCAAGAGCCGCTTAACCCATGAAAATGCGCTGCAAAGGCCTTAGCATGCCAACGCTTTGCCGTTAAACTGCGCGGCCTATTCATCCTCTGGAGAGGGTCGCCGGTGGCCAAAAAAGCCGCATCCTTCGCCGCCTTGGGCGGTTTGGTGTTTTCCACTGACGCTGGGCGTCATTGCCCTGAATGCCGTCAGCCGGTAGACGCTTGCGTCTGCAAACAAAGCGCGATCCCCGAGGGCGATGGTATCGCCCGGGTACGGCGGGAGAGCAAAGGCCGGGGCGGCAAGACCGTGACCACCATCAGTGGCATAGCGCTGCCCGGTGATGCACTTAAAGAGCTGGCTACCACCCTCAAGCGCCGTTGCGGCACGGGCGGCGCGCTGAAAGACGGCGTCATTGAGATCCAGGGCGACCACGTCGAGCTACTGCTCGCCGAATTGATCAAGCAGGGCTTCAAGGCGAAAAAGTCCGGCGGCTAAACTTGCCACCCCGCGCACGGTCTAGGTTGCAGGGGTGCAAATCGTCATCTTCACTTCTTACACTGCCCCCAGCCTATGGTGGGCCGTGACACTCGACTATTTTTACAGGGGACCCTGATGTCCGTACGACGCACACGCAAAGACGATGGCAGCCAATGGACCGTGGCCGACAGCCGCAGTGTTTATGGAATACGCCATTGGGGCGCCGGTTACTTCGCGATCAACGAAGCCGGGCGTGTCGAAGTACGCCCCAACGGGCCGGACAGTTCGCCCATCGATCTCTACGAACAGGTAGACGAGCTGCGTAAAAGTGGCTTGTCGTTGCCGCTGTTGGTGCGCTTCCCTGACATTCTGCAAGACCGCGTCCGGCAGTTGACCGGCGCGTTCGACGCCAACATCGCCCGCCTGGACTACCAGAACCAGTACACCGCGCTGTACCCGATCAAGGTCAACCAGCAAGAAGCCGTGGTGGAAAACATCATTGCTACCCAGGACGTCTCCATCGGCCTGGAAGCGGGCTCCAAGCCTGAGCTGCTGGCTGTCCTGGCCCTGGCGCCGAAGGGCGGGACCATTGTCTGCAATGGTTATAAGGACCGTGAGTTCATTCGCCTGGCGCTGATTGGCCAGAAACTGGGGCACAACGTCTTTATCGTTATCGAAAAAGAGTCGGAAGTGGCGCTGGTGATCGAAGAAGCCGCCGAACTCAAAGTCAAGCCGCAAATCGGGCTGCGTGTGCGCTTGTCTTCGCTGGCCTCCAGCAAGTGGGCCGACACCGGTGGCGAGAAGTCCAAGTTCGGATTGTCGGCGGCGCAGTTGATTTCCGTGGTCGAGCGCTTCCGCCAGGCTGAGTTGGACCAGGGCATTCGCCTGCTGCACTTTCACATGGGCTCGCAGATCGCCAATTTGGCCGACTACCAGCATGGCTTCAAGGAAGCGATCCGTTACTACGGCGAGCTGCGCGCGCTTGGCCTGCCGGTCGACCATATCGACGTCGGCGGCGGCCTGGGTGTCGATTACGACGGCACCCATTCGCGCAACGCCAGCTCGATCAACTACGACATGGACGACTACGCAGGTGTTGTCGTCGGGATGCTCAAAGAGTTCTGCGATGCTCAGGGCATGCCCCATCCGCATATTTTCTCCGAGAGCGGCCGCTCCTTGACGGCGCACCACGCGATGCTGGTCGTGCAAGTGACGGATGTCGAGCGGCACAACGACGAAGTGCCCGAAATCACTGACAAGGCCAGCCTGCCCGAAACCTTGCAATGGCTGGTCGACCTGCTGGGCCCGACCGACATTGAGATGGTCACCGAAAACTATTGGCGCGCGACCCATTACATCAGTGACATCGCCGCCCAGTACGCCGACGGTAAAGTGACCCTGGCGCAGAAAGCCTTGGCCGAACAGTGCTACTTCGCTGTGTGCCGGCGCCTGCATAACTCGCTCAAGGCGCGCCAGCGTTCGCATCGCCAGGTGCTCGACGAGCTCAACGACAAGCTGGCCGACAAATATATCTGCAACTTCTCGGTGTTCCAGAGCCTGCCTGACACCTGGGCCATCGGCCAGGTCCTGCCGATCCTGCCGCTGCACCGCCTCGACGAAGAGCCTTTGCGCCGCGCCGTGCTGCAAGACCTGACCTGCGACTCAGACGGCAAGATCAAGCAGTACGTCGATGAGCAAAGCATCGAGACCAGCTTGCCGGTGCACGCGGTGAACGAGGGGGAAGACTACCTCTTGGGTATCTTCCTGGTCGGCGCCTACCAGGAGATCCTCGGCGATATGCATAACCTGTTCGGTGACACTGACTCAGTGAATATCTACCAGCGCGAAGATGGCAGCGTGTTCAGTGCGGGCATCGAAACCCATGACACCATTGAAGACATGCTGCGCTACGTGCACCTGTCGCCCGAAGAATTGATGACCCACTATCGCGACAAGTGCGCCAGTGCGCGCATTACCCCTCGCGAGCGCACCCAGTTTCTCGATGCGCTGCGCCTGGGCCTGACCCGTTCCTCATACCTGTCCTCCTAAGGCCGTGGGCAGGGTGCGCGGCCTTGCCGTTGTGGCCGTCCTGATGGCGTTGCTGGCGGGATGCTCCGGCCTGGGCGTCTTGGATGGCCTGACCACCTCGAGCGGCTATAGCCGCACCGAGGGCTTGGCCTACGGCAAGGACCCGCGCCAGCGCCTGGACATCTACCGCCCCGACAAACCTTTGCCGGACACCCCCGTGGTGGTGTTTTTCTACGGCGGTAGTTGGAACAGGGGGGACCGCGCCGACTACCGGTTCGTCGGCCGCGCGCTGGCACGGCGCGGCATGCTAGCGGTGGTTGCCGACTACCGCCTGTATCCGCAAGTGCGATACCCGGCATTTATCGATGACAGCGCTCAGGCAACGGCTTGGGTGTATCGGCACATTGGCGAATACGGCGGCGATAACCGCCGCTTGTTTCTCATGGGGCACAGTGCGGGCGCCTATAACGCGGCAATGGTGGCGTTACAGCCGCAACGCCTGGCGGCCCAGGGGTTGTCGCGGCAGATCGTGCGCGGCTGGATCGGTCTGGCGGGGCCGTATGATTTCCTGCCGATCGAGGAGGCGAACGTCAAACCGGTGTTCTTCTTCCCCGCTTCGCCCCCTCAATCGCAGCCCATCAACCAGCCGCTGGCCGGTTCGGCCCCAGCGTTGTTGATCGCTGCTAACAACGATTCGGTGGTCAACCCGCAGCGCAACACGGCGGGGCTGGCGCGCCAATTGCGCGCGGCCGGGGTGCCGGTCGAGGAGCAGTACTACGGGTGGGTCAATCACGTGACCTTGATTGCCACCTTGGCACCGGCGCTGGGCTGGTTGGCGCCGGTCATGGATAGGGTCGAGGCGTTTATTCTGCAGGCCCCAGCCATTGACCCTGGCGGTGCAGGCGCCAAGTAATCCATGCCATCACGCCGCCGCGCAGTGCCATGAACAGCAAGAACGTCACCCACAGCCCGTGGTTGCCCCACGGGCTGCTCAGCGCCGCCAGTGGTAGGCTCAGGAGCAAGCTGAGCAACATGCCATTGCGCATCTCCAGCGCGCGGGTGGCACCGATGAACAGGCCATCGAGCAAGTAGCTCCACACCGCAATGAGCGGCAGCACGGTGAGGTACGGCAGGTAGGCGAGCGCGGTGGCGCGCACTTCTGGAATATTGGTCTGCAACTCGATGAACAGCGACCCACCGAGGGCGAACGCGGCGGCGAATAGCAGGCTGACCAACAGCGACCAGAAACCGGCTACGCTCATCGAGCGGCGCAAGGCTGGCCCATTACGCGCGCCGATGGCGTGGCCGCACAGGGCCTCCACAGCATGGGCCAGGCCATCCAAGGCGTAGGACGTCAGCAGCAAGCCGTTGAGCAGCAAGGCATTCGCGGCCACGGTCGCATCGCCCAGCCGTGCGCCTTGCACGGTAATCAAAAAGAACACGGCTTGCAGGCACAGGCTGCGGATGAAGATATCGCGGTTAACGGCCAGCATCGGCCGCCAACTGCGCCAGTGCTTGAGTGCCCGCCACGCCAGCTGTCCTGGGAAGGCCCGCAGTGCAGGGCGGGCCAAGGCCAGGCCGAGTAGGGCGCCGGTCCACTCGGCAAGCACCGACGCGCGGGCGGAGCCGATCACGCCCCAGTCCAGACCCAGGACAAACCAGAGGTTTAGCGCAATGTTGATGAGGTTGGTGGTCAGCAGGATCAGCAGCGGCGTGCGGGCATTTTGGGTGCCTAGAAACCAGCCGACCAATGCGAAGCTGGCCAGGGCCGCGGGCAGGCCGAACAGTCGGGTCTGGAAAAAGTCATGAGTTGTCTGTTCGAGGGCTGCGGAGGGCGCCATCAGGCTGAGGGCCAAGTGGCTGAAGGGCAGCGCCAGCGCAGCTAGCAGCAGGCCGAACAGCAGCGCCAGGATCAGCCCTTGGGCGAGCACCTGACGCAACTGGGCGCCATCGCGCCGCCCTGCGGCCTGGGCGGCAAACCCTGTAGAGCCCATGCGAAGAAAACTCATGATTGAAATCAGCAGCACGTAGAGTGTAGAGCCTACGGCCACTGCGCCCAACTGGTGAGCATGGGGCAGGTGGCCCACCACGGCGCTGTCCACCAAGGCCACTAGGGGGACCGACACGTTGGATAAGATCATGGGGGCGGCCAGCGCCCAAACCCTGCGGTGGGTAGGGCGGTGTTGCCAGTCGGACAGCAGGGTAGACATGCGGGCTCCTTGGGGGAGACGCATTTTAGGCATTATCAGTGAATGATCCAGCTCAGCAGCCATAGCCCCAGTAACAGCCAGATGACGCCCATCACGATAGAGGCGCGCATAAACGCGCGGATCGCTGAGTACAGCAACAACAAACCGACCACTAGGGCGAGGATGCTGATCAAAGAAGTGTCCATGCCAAGGGTACGCGACATGCCTTCGACGAAGTTGCCACCGGCATTGGCGATACCGCTGAACAGCCAGCCTAGGCCATCCACGACAAAACGAATGATTGCGCCCAGGGCCTGGCCCAACCATTCGAAAAAGCTTTCTACCTGCATGTCTGTTTCCTGATCGGTTCGCGGGGGTTGCAGCCTTTGGCCACGGGCTGCCTGGGGGAGTTCCGTGGCCGGGAGCATAAAGCTTTATGGAGCCCGCTTGGCAAAATACTGTGGCACGCGCTTAGTCAAGCCAGATTAGGGTGGCGGCGAAACCCATCAGTAGGAACGGCACGAACGGTAGAGGATCTTCGAGGTGAGGATTGAGGCCGGCCAGCAACGCCCGCCAGCGTTTGTTGAAAAAAGCCCAGGCCCACCCCCCGAAACAGGCCCATAGTGCCATACAGAGTACCGCGCCAATGAACGTACCCATCAGGTGCCAACGGTCGGTGGCTAAGGCCAGTGCACCCAGCAGCTTGACCTCGGCCGGCCCCAACCGGCCCGAATGATAGCCGGGTGCGGTGAGCAGCATGCACACCACCAGAGCCCAACCCGCTTCAGCCACGCCGGCGCCCAACCACGTATGGCCACTGCTGAACAGGTACAGAAGGGCAACCCCGGCGGCCCCTAGCGTCAGCTCATTAGCGATATGGCGCAGGCGGATGGCTTGCTCGGCGCACAAGGTAAACCAGACCAGTAATACGACGCTTGGCATCACGCTGAAAATATCCTTATTTAGCGTTAAGTGGCGCTCTGTTCGATCCCTCTCTTCAGATTAGACGCGATCAGGCGCAGTGCCTGGCCCGTTTGAAAAAAATGCGTGTCAGCGCGGGGGGTAGTTGGCCATGATCCTGGCCACCGAGCCCTGAATCTGCGCGTTGCGCTCGCCTGGGGAGCCGGGGTTGTCGTCCACTATTCGTTCTACGCTGCTGCGCCACACCAGCTTGCCGTCTTTGCCATCGAGCAGGTCGACTTGCAAGGTGGCGACCCGGTAATCGACGTTGCGGCTTTCATTGACTATAGGGCTGCCCCAGTAGCCGCCCCAGTAGTTGCCAAAGCCTGGGCTGTATTGGGTGGTGACTTGTTGCTGGCGGGTCTCGACGATCAGGTAGGCCCTGACCTGTAGGTCTGCCCGAGCCCCCGGGGCCGCAGGGCGCAAGCCGCGTTGGTCGAGTTGCTCGCTGATGGCCTGGCGCACCCGTTGCTCGGTCAGGTCGCTGCGTAGCCGTAGGTCATCGGGTTGGTACTGCAGGGCGGGTTCCGCCCAGGCCCAGTTGCGGTAAGCGGCGAAGTCCCGCGAGTTATCGAAGTCTAGGCTGGCCTGACGCGCCTGGCAGGCGGCAATCAGTAAGGTCAGGGCAATGACCGTGAGGTGGCGCAACATGGCAGTTCTCCAGGCACTCATTGAGGGGGGTAGGCGGCGAGGGCTTTCTCGACCGCGCTGCGCAGGGCATCATTCTGTTGGCTAAGGCTGCCCTGGGTGGTCGTTTCGGCGCTGGCACTCCACACCGGCTGCCCGTTGCCTGCCTCGAACAGGCTGATGTGCACCACTGCCACTTGCACTTCGTAGGAGCGCACCACCGGATAGCTGGCATAGCCCCCGCCGTAGCCGCCACCATAGCCTGCGCCATAGCGCCCGTAGCCGGGGCCATAACCCCCGCCGTAGGGAACGTCTTCACGCACTTGGCGCAAGCGTTTCTCCAAACGAAGCTCGCTTTTCACCCACAAGTCTGGCGCGCCGTTGCGGGCGGGGCGTAGGCCGCGCTGGTCGAGAGCGTTGCCGACTATCTCAGCGATTTGCGCCGAATCCACCGCCGCGCTACCGGCCGGCAGTTGCCCGCCCAGCCAAGCCCAACTGCGGTAGCGGCCATAGTCGCGTGGGGCTGCCGGGTAGGCGCTGGCATCGAAGGTGCCGGCCGCCGCGGCAGGCGCAGGCGGCAGGGGGTTGGAGCTTGCCTTATAAGGGTTAGGGCTTTCACAACCGGCTATGGCCAAGCACAGCAGGCAGACAACTAGGGCGCGGCGCATCTTTTACCTCCACGACAGGCAGCACGATCACAGGGGCCGACATAACCAATGCAGGTAGCGGCCGAGGCCCACGTAAGCCGGGTGACGACGATGGGCTAGCTCCATTTCCAACAGCTGCGCCAGGTCGACCTTTGCCTGGAATTCACGGGGCATGTAGTCGTGAAACACTCGCACGCCACTCTTGGATTCGACCTGCCATTGCGCCTCAAGTTGCGCGGCCAACTCCCTAGGGTCCAGGGGTGTTTGCGGGGTCAGGCTCTGTTTCTCCCCGGCCAATTCGTTGGAGCGCAGTTTGCGGAAATGGCCCTTGAGCAAGTTGCGGTAAACCAGTGCATCGCGGTTATAGAAGGCCAGCGACAACCAACCGTCTTTAGCGGTGAGTCGATGCAGCACGGGCAATAGGCTCGCCGGCTCGGCCAGCCATTCCAACACCGCGTGGCACACGACCAAGTCGTAAGGTTCGTCGAGCTGCTGGGCCAGCGCCTGCCACGGGGCTTGGATAAAGGTGGCGTGCAGGCCAGCCTCGGCGAAGCGGGCGCGGGCACCTTCAAGCATCGGCTCGGCCGGTTCGGCGAGGGTCAGTTGGTGGCCGCGTTCGGCCAGCCACAGTGCCATATGGCCTAGCCCGGCGCCTACATCGAGAATGCGCAACGGGCGCTCGGGCAACACCTCGGCCAAGTCTGCCTGGAGTACGGCCAGGCGAATCGCGCCTTTGGCACCACCGTAAATTTTTTCGGCGAAACGTGTCGCGAGTTCATCGAAATGGCGGTCGTTCATCGTGCGAACCGGGTTTCACTATGGGCCAGCTTGCTGCGCACCACCTGGTCCATGTCCAGCCCTAGCTCGCTGCACAGCAGTAGCAGGTAGAGCACCACATCACCGACTTCTTCGCCGGCATGCTGCAACTGCTCGGCCGATAATTGCCGCGACTGGTCCTCGCTGAGCCACTGGAAGATTTCCACCAGTTCGGCCATTTCTACGCTGGCGGCCATGGCAAGGTTTTTCGGGCTATGGAAACCCTGCCAGGCATTGTTGTCACGGATTCGGTGCAGGCGCTGGGTCAATTCTTCGAGGTTCATCGGGCATCTCCTGAGGCTGCATAGCTTCAGGCGGATGGGCCCTCGGTGCAATAGGATTTGTACGCCATTGCCCGCTCATGTGCAGCTCTTCACCTAGCCCCCTAACCTCCAACTGTCCATTGGGCCCCGCAGCGCTGGCACGCAAAATGACTTCGCTGGGCAAGCGCAATGGTTTATGAAACTGCACCTCAAGCTGGTACCCGGCGCTTGGCACACGCGCGGCCAGGGCAGCCAAAGCACGCGCCTCGGTCCACATGCCATGGGCGATGGCCTGGGGGAAGCCAAACAGCTTGGCGGTAGGGGCGCTTAGGTGGATTGGGTTGTAGTCGCCAGAGACCCGCGCATAGCGCCGGCCAATGTGTTTCGGCGCGTACCAGCGAGTGACCTCGGTGAGCGGCTCCGGGGCGATGTCGCTGGGCTGCGCCACGGCCGCCGCGCCGGCCATCTGCGCGCCTCGGCACAGCATGCGGCTGTGCTCTTCCCAAAGTAGGCCCAAGGCATCTTCCATACGGGTGACCAGGTTGAAGCTGGCGCCTTTTGGGTGCGCCTGTAGCCCTTCGGCGTGCACGCTGAGGCGGACCTGGCCGAGGCTGGCCAGGGGGCGCAGCACATCGATGCGGTTACTTAGGTGCACCAGCCCCAACAGGGGAAAGGGAAATTTCGAGTCGGTGAGCAACTGCAGTTGCAGGGCGAAGCCCAGAACGTGGGGCCAGGTGGCGGGCAGGACGCCTTGCGGGTCGAACCCGCAGACGCGGCGATACGCCGCCAGCTGGCGAGCCGTGGCCTCGAGGGTGCAGCGCACCCCGTGGGTTGGCAGGCTGTCACCGCTGATCTTACGTTTGAGAGCGGCCCGTTGGTACAGCGGGAGTAGCGACGGCGCCGCGTCCAGGTCTCGCCAAGTTACAGACATCTCATGCTCCTAGGAAACTTTGCCCACACACCCGCAGGGCTTGGCCATTGACCGCGCCGCTGCCCGGTTGCGCCAACCAGGCAACGGCCTCGGCGACGTCTTGCGGCTGGCCACCCTGGCCCAACGAACTCAGGCGACGCCCGGCTTCGCGTAGGGCAAAGGGCATCTTGGCCGTCATATGGGTCTCGATAAAACCTGGCGCTACCGCATTGATGCTGCCCCCGCGTTCGGCCAGGCGCGCGGCCCAGGCTTGCGCCAAACCCACCAGCCCGGCTTTGCTGGCTGCGTAGTTGGCCTGCCCGCGGTTACCTGCCAGGCCGCTGGTGGACGACAGCAGTATCACCCTGGCGGCGTCGCCCAGGGTGCCGCTCTCTAACAAGCGCTGGGTCAGTTGTTGCGGCGCTTGCAGGTTCACGGCCAGCACCGCATCCCAATATTCTGGGGTCATATTGGCCAGGGTTTTGTCGCGGGTGATACCCGCGTTGTGCACCACGATGTCCACGCCCTCGGGTAGGGCTTCGATCAAGCGTTGCGCGGCATCCGTGGCGCAGATATCCAAGCCCAGGGCGCGACCGCCCAGGCGCGCGGCCAGGGCGTGCAGATCGCCTTCGGCCTGCGGGACATCCACTAGCAGCAATTCGGCGCCATCACGGGCCAGAGTCTCGGCAATGGCTGCGCCGATGCCGCGGGCTGCACCCGTCACCAGCGCTTTACGTCCGGCCAGTGGCCGCGTCCAATCTTGAACCTGATCGCCACATGCCCCTAAGTGCAAGACTTGCCCCGATATAAACGCGCTTTTGGGTGACAAGAAAAAGCGCAGCGCACCTTCGAGCTGGTCCTCTGCGGCGGGGTCCACATACAGCAACTGGGCCGTGCCGCCGTTGCGTAATTCCTTGGCCAGGGAGCGGCTGAAACCTTCCAGAGCGCGCTGGGTGATATGCGCCTGCGGGTCGCTCAGGGTCTGCGGTGCGCGCCCCAGGATGACAATATGGGCACTGCGGGCCAGGCTTTTCATTAACGGCTGGAAAAACTCACGTAGCGCCTTCAGTTCAGCGGGGTCCGCCAGGCCGCTCGCATCGAAAACCAGCGCCTTCAGTTTAGGCCCCAGGCCCGCCGTCCAGGCTGGCAGTGGGCTTTCGCTTACGCCTTGAACGTAGACCTCGCTGGTGAGCTTGTTGGCAAACCCGGCTACGGTGGAGGCCAGCGCGCCGCCGCCCAACAACAGCGCGCCTTCGACCGGGCGCAGCCGGCCGGGCTGCCAGCGTTCCAGGCGTGCCGGGCTGGGTAGGCCCACCGCGCCGACCAGGCGGCGGCCAATGTCAGAGTTGACGAAGTCGATATATCGGTCGGACATGGAACGTGCTCCACGGCAAAGGGTTCAAAGAATGGACCCTGTTCAGTGCGTTGTCGTTCAGACCACTGACGCCAGTACCCCGCCAGGAGTGTTCCATGAATTCAGTGCGCCGCGTGGCTATCATCGGTGGCAACCGCATCCCTTTCGCCCGGGCCAACGGCCCGTACGCCCGCGCCAGTAACCAGGCCATGCTGACTGCAGCCATTGAAGGCTTGATCGAGCGCTTCAATTTGCATGGCCTGCGTTTGGGAGAGGTGGCGGCGGGGGCCGTGCTGAAGCATTCGCGAGACTTCAACCTGACCCGCGAATGTGTATTGGGCTCGCGGCTATCGCCGCAAACGCCGGCCTACGACGTGCAACAAGCCTGCGGTACGGGGCTGGAAACCGCGTTGTTGGTGGCCAATAAAATCGCCCTGGGGCAGATCGAGTGCGGCATCGCCGGCGGCGTCGACACCGCCTCCGATGCACCCATTGCCGTGAGCGAGGGTTTGCGCCAGGTGCTTTTAAAAGCCAACCGGGCCAAACGCCTGCCAGACAAATTAATCGCCCTGCTGAGCCTGCGCCCCCAGCACCTGGTGCCTGAGCTGCCGCGTAATGGTGAACCGCGTACGGGGCTTTCAATGGGCCAGCATTGCGAACGCATGGCGCAGGCTTGGCACATCCCCCGCCAAGCCCAGGATGAGCTGGCGCTGCTCAGTCACCAGCACCTCGCCGCCGCCTATGCCGAGGGCTGGCACGATGACCTGGTCACGCCTTTTCTCGGCCTGAGCCGTGATCACAACCTGCGTGCCGACCTGACCCTGGAGAAGCTAGCGGGCTTAAAGCCGGCGTTCGAGCGCAACGGGCAGGGCACGTTGACCGCGGGCAACTCGACGCCTCTGACCGACGGCGCCTCGGTGGTGCTGCTGGGTTCGGAGGACTGGGCTCGGGAGCGCGGGTTGCCGGTGTTGGCTTACCTGCGTGATGGCGAAAGTGCTGCTGTCGATTTTGTCGGTGGCCATGAGGGGCTGCTGATGGCCCCCGCCTACGCAGTACCGCGCTTGCTGGCGCGCAACGGCCTGACCCTGCAGGATTTTGACTATTACGAGATCCATGAAGCGTTTGCTGCGCAAGTACTATGCACCCTCAAAGCCTGGGAGGACCCGGACTATTGCCAGACCCGCCTGGGGTTGGCGGCGCCATTGGGGGCCATCGACCGCCAACGGCTGAACGTCAAAGGCAGTTCACTGGCCGCCGGCCATCCTTTTGCCGCGACCGGCGGGCGCATTCTGGCTAATCTGGCCAAGTTGCTCGCCCACGCTGAGCAAGGCCGTGGGCTGATTTCTATTTGCGCCGCAGGCGGTCAGGGCGTTACGGCGATTATCGAGCGCTGACCGGGGCGGCCGTTGGCGCCGGGGCCGGTGGGGCTTTTTGGCTGTGGGCGTAACTTTCAGCCATGATCGAGCATACGATCAGTTGCAGCGGGTGGTAGATCATGATCGGCAGCAGGATCAGACCCAGCCCCGGGTTGCTGCCGAAGATCAGGGCCGCCATGGGCGCGCCGGCTGCCAGCGATTTTTTGCTGGCGCAAAACACCGCGGCGACTTTGTCGGCATGGTCGAATTTGAGCAGCCGCGCGGTGCTGGAGGTGAACAGCAAGATGACCGCCAGTAGCACGGCACTGCCGATAAACGCGGTGATCAACACGCTGCTGCCCTGTTGCTGCCACAAGCCAGACACCATCGAGTTACAGAACGCGGAATACACCAGGAGCAGGATCACCCATTTGTCGATGAGGTTGGTGTAGCGTTTGTGCTTGGCGAAGAACTTGCCCAGCAGCGGCCGCAGCAGTTGGCCCAGCACCAGGGGCAGCAAGAGCATGAGGCAAAGATTGAGCAAGGTATCGCTGAGGTCGATCCCGCCAGTGCCACTGCCCATTTCCAGGCTGATCAGCCAGGGTGTGATAAAGATACCCAACACGCTGGACAAGCTGGCATTAAGGATCGCTGCCGGCACGTTGCCTTTGGCGCTGCCGGTCAGGGCCACTGAGGATGAGATGGTGGACGGCAGTGCGCACAGGTACAGGAAACCCAGCATCAGTAGGGCCGGCACTTGAGTGCCAAACAGGCGGTCGCAGCCCAGCCAGATCAGCGGAAAGAGTACGAAGGTGGTGCACTGCACCATAAGGTGCAGCTTCCAGTTTTTCAGCCCATTGCGGATCTGCTCGCTGGAAAGGTTCATGCCGTGCAGGAAGAACACCACGAACACGCCGACGTTGGTCACGGTGCTGGCGTGCATGGCCCCGCCGCTGGCGCCGAAGCGCGGGAACAGGTACGCGAGAACCACCGCCAGGCACATGCCAATGAGAAACCAGTCGGTAACGACGCGTTTGAGGTGTTTGAATACATGCATAGAGCGACCTGCCAACGAACCCAGTGATTGATGGGCAAGGTTATCTGAGGCACTCTCTTGCTGTCTTGCGATACAGGGCCAATCAATGTCGCCTAACGGACATAATCAGTTACCTCGCCAGATCCCCGTGCTCGAAGCGCTCCCCAGGCCGCTGTTCGCCCGAGCAGAGAGCTTATCGGCGGGCTCATGGACGCCTCGGCACCAGCACGACTGGGTGCAGTTCTCCTATGCCATCAGTGGAGTGCTGGGGGTACACACCGATGAAGGCAGCTTCTTCGCCCCGCCGCAATGGGGGGTATTGATCCCGGCCGGGCTGGAGCATGAAGTGGTCACCTCGATGCGCGCAGAAATGCGCAGCCTGTACGTGCGGCGCCAGGAGTGCCCCTGGGCCGGGCCGCGCTGCCGGGTACTGGAAGTCACGCCTTTGGCGCGGGAGCTGATCAAGCGGTTTTGCCAGTTCCCGGCCCAGTACCCCACTGGCCAAAGCCCGGAGGACCGCCTGGTACAGGTGTTGCTCGACCAATTGGGCAGCTTACCGGAGGTCGGCTTTTCCCTTCCTCTGCCCCGCCATGTCCGGCTATTGGAATTGTGCAATGAATTGATCGAACACCCCGAACTGCACGTGACGCTGCAGGCCTGGGCCCAGCGGCTGGGCACTTCCGAAAAGACCCTGATGCGCCTGTTTCAACGGGAGACGGGGCTAAGCTTTCGGGGTTGGCGGCAACGTCTGCGCTTGCTGTCGTCACTCAATGTGCTGGAAACCGGTAACAGTGTCACCGAAGCGGCGTTAGCTTCGGGTTACGATTCGACCTCGGCTTTTATCGCGGCCTTTAAAGCCTTGTTTGGCATTACCCCTGGCGAGTTGTTTAAATAGCGCCGGGCTGCTTTTTCAGAAAAAACAGCCGATATTGGCTAAGTGTTTGCATCCTTTGCAGTGCGAGGGTCGGCATCTGCGCGCTGCTGTGAGAGGATGCGCTTGCAACCACAGAACTTGGACCATTTCGCGTGTTCGGCCACAAAGGACCCAGAATAAAAGCTGATGAAGACTCCAAAACGCATTGAACCCCTGATCGAGGACGGTCTGGTGGACGAGGTGCTGCGCCCGCTGATGAGCGGGAAAGAGGCAGCTGTCTATGTGGTGCGCTGCGGCAAAGAGCTACGCTGCGCGAAGGTCTACAAGGAGGCCAATAAACGAAGTTTTCGCCAGGCGGCTGAGTATCAGGAAGGCCGCAAGGTGCGTAACAGCCGGCAGGCGCGGGCTATGGCCAAAGGGTCTAAATTTGGCCGCAAGGAAACCGAAGATGCCTGGCAAAACGCAGAAGTGGCGGCGCTGTTCCGCTTGGCCGGTGCTGGCGTCAGGGTGCCCAAACCCTACGACTTCCTCGAAGGCGTGTTGCTCATGGAAATGGTCTGTGACCAATACGGTGACGCTGCGCCCCGCTTGAACGATGTCGACCTGGAGCCCGATCAAGCCCGTGAATACCACGCGTTTCTGATCCAGCAGATCGTACTCATGTTGTGCACTGGCCTGGTGCATGGTGACTTGTCGGAATTCAATGTGCTCCTGGCGCCAGAAGGCCCGGTCATCATCGACCTGCCCCAGGCGGTCGACGCGGCTGGCAACAACCACGCCTTCAGCATGCTGGAGCGGGATGTGGGCAACATGGCCAGTTACTTCGGCAAGTTTGCTCCGGAGCTCAAGGCCACGCGTTACGCCAAGGAAATGTGGGCGTTGTACGAGGCGGGGAGTTTGCACCCGGCCAGTGTCCTCACGGGCGAGTTCGCCGATGAAGAGACTGAAGCTGATGTCGGCGGGGTGATCCGCGAAATCGAAGCGGCTCGGCTGGACGACGTCCGCCGTCGCGCCGCCCGTGAGGCGGATGAAAAACCTAGCGACAAAGGCGAAGAGCCGCCACCGCCCTGGTTGCAATAGTGCTCAATGGCAGCCTGAGCCCGCGGCCAGGTCCTTAAGGATCGGGCAGTCCGGGCGGTCGTCGCCCTGGCAGGTGGCGACCAAGTGCGTGAGCGTGTCACGCAACTCACTCAGCTCGGCAATACGCCGGCTGAGGTCGTCGATATGGCCGCGGGCTAAGGCTTTGACGTCCGCGCTGGCGCGGTGTCGGTCCTGCCATAGGGTCAGCAGGCGCGCGACTTCTTCCAAGGAAAACCCCAGGTCACGGGAGCGTTTGATGAACGCTAGCGTGTGCAGGTCGTCGGCCTGATACAGGCGGTAGCCGCTGTCACTGCGGTTCGCCGGTTTGAGCAGGCCGGTGCTTTCGTAATAGCGAATCATCTTCGCGCTTAGGCCGCTGTGGTGTGCTGCCTGGCCGATATTCATAGTGCCTCCACTTATTGCAGATTCCGTGGGCGCCAGCGGTTGAGCCACAGTGCGTTGCTCACGACGCTGACGCTGGACAAAGCCATGGCCGCGCCCGCGAACACCGGGCTGAGCCAGCCGAACGCGGCCAGGGGGATGCCGACCACATTGAAGATAAAAGCCCAGAACAGGTTTTGCCGAATTTTCGTACAGGTTTTGCGGCTGATGTGCAGCGCGGCAGGCACCAGCCGAGGGTCTGCGCGCATTAGGGTAATGCCCGCTGCCTGCATGGCTACATCGGTGCCGTTGCCCATGGCAATGCCCACATCGGCGCCAGCCAGCGCCGGCGCATCGTTGATGCCATCACCGACCATGGCCACGGTTTTTTTATCCTGCTGCAGTTGGGCGATAAGCTGAGCTTTATCGGCGGGTAACGCTTGCGCAGTGACATGGGTGATGCCCAGTGCATCGGCTACCCGGCGGGCGCTGCCGAGGTTATCCCCCGTGAGCAAGTAGCATTCGATGCCTTCGCGTTGCAGGGCAGCGACCGCTGCCGCTGCGCCGGTCTTGAGGGTGTCGGCAAACGCCAGCAGGCCCAGCACCGCCGGTTGAGTGCCCGCTTGCATTAGCCACGACACGGTATGCCCCTCTTCTTCCCAAGCGCGAGCCTGCGCGGCCAACGGGCCCGGGCTCAGGCCGGTCTCTTCGAGCAGGCGTTGATTACCCAGGCGCAGTGGGCTTTGGCCAACCGTGCCAACAATACCGCGCCCGCTCAGCACGCTGCTGTCGCTGACCGTGGGGAGCGTTAACTGGCGCGCGGCACATTCGATGAACAGGGCTTTAGCCAGCGCGTGCTCACTGCCCTGCTGCAGGGCGCCGGCGAGCATGAGCAGGCTATTGTCGTCGCCGTCCAGCGCGGCCATTTGGGCAACCCGGGGCGAGCCGTTGGTAAGGGTGCCGGTCTTATCGAACACAACGCAGTCGATACGCCTGGCTTGCTCCAGCGCTTCGGTGTCTCTGATCAGAATGCCATGACGCGCGGCCGCACCGGTACCCGCCATGATTGCCGCCGGTGTGGCCAGCCCAAGGGCGCAGGGGCAGGCGATGACCAGCACGGCCACCGCATGCAGGACAGCGGTCTGCAGGCTCGCCCCGGCCAGCCACCAGCCGAGTAAGGTCAAGCTGGCGAGAACCAGGACCACGGGGACGAACACCTGGCTAACGCGGTCGACCAGTCTTTGAATCGGCGCCTTGGCGCTTTGGGCGTCGTCCACCAGCCGGATGATCTGGGCCAACACGGTTTCGCCACCGACTGCGAGGGTCCTGATTACTAGCAGGCCGTCCACATTTATAGCTCCGCCGGTGACCCGGTCACCGGTGTGCTTGGGCACCGGCAGGCTCTCGCCAGTGATAAGGGATTCGTCTGCGTGGCTGGCGCCTTCGACCACTTCGCCGTCCACCGCAAAGCGCTCGCCGGGCTTGATCCGTATCAGGTCGCCGTGGCGCAGATCACTGACCGCCACACGCTGCTCGACACCCTCGACCACACGCCAGGCGTATTCCGGGCGCAAGGTTTCGAGGGCGCGTAGGGCGCTGGCGGTCTGCTGTTTGGCGCGGCTTTCCAGGTATTTACCCAAAAGCACCAAAGCGATCACCACGGCGCTGGCTTCCAGGAACAGGTGTGGCTCAATGCCAGGTTGCGCCGTGGCCCAGTTGTATAGGCTAAGGCCATAGCCGGCGCTGGTGCCCAGGGCGACCAGCAGGTCCATATTGCTGGCCCCTGCCCTTAACGCTTTCCAGGCCGCCTGGTAGAAACGCGCACCGAGAATGAATTGTACCGGCGTGGCTAAGACGAACTGCGCCCAGGCGGGCAGCATCCAGTGCAGGCCAAGGGGCTGTACAAGCATGGGTGCCACCAAGGGCAAGGCCAGGGCGAGTGCCAGGCAAACCGCCCAGCGCTCGTGGCGCAGTTGCCGGAAACGCTCGGCGTCGCGTTCGACCGGTTCGCACGGTAATGAGGCGGTATACCCGGCCTGGTTGACGGCGGCGATCAGGCGGGCGCTGTCGAGGGGCTCCACAAAGGACACATGGGCCCGCTCGCTGGCCAGATTGACGCTAACCTGCTGCACCTCCGTGATTTTCCCCAACGCGCGCTCCACGCGCCCGGCGCAACTGGCGCAGGTCATGCCGCTGATGCTCAGGTCGAGGGTTCGTGATGTGGGCATGCTGGGCCTCCGCTGGCGTTGTCGCCCTGGGTGGGCCTGACTGCCAGGATCAACCTTGCCACGAGGGCAAGGTCAAGCGCCAGTCATTGGTCGCCGTAGTTCAGCGCCGCCGGTGTGAGGAACAGGCCATTGGCGCCCGTCGCAATGCGGTACTTCTTGATATCGCCATTTTGCAGCTTCAGCAGCGTTCCGTTGGGCGCGCCCAGCCCTGGCTGACAACCCGGTGCCTGGCCGGGCAGGGTGTTCAGACGCACGGTGTACTGGCCCGCGGGCAAGTTGAAGGAGGCGCTGTCTTCCTGAAAAAGTCGACCGACCAGTTGGTCTTGGATCGATATGCCGATCTCACAGGGTGTCGCCACTTCCAGGCGTTCGCGGGAGATAACCAAGATGGCGTAGTCCTGCGCGCCTGCCGCGACGCTCCAGAGGGGGAGGGACGTGAGGCCCAGAAGGCCGATCAGGCTGAACACTGCCCTGCGCATGGTGAATCTCCTACGGACGAGTCGTCGATGATGCAGCTTGGCTGAGGTCCGTGCCGATTTCCAGCCCGGCCGATTATTGAGAAACTTGACCTTGACCCGATAGCGAGCTTCACAATCGGGCTGAACTCATATCATCAGAGGTGTCCCATGCAAGTATTCGCTGTGAAAGGCATGACCTGCGGCCATTGCGTCAAGGCGGTGACCGACGCTATCCAGGGCGCAGACGCTCAGGCCAAGGTCGATGTGGAATTGGCCACGAGTAAAGTCAGTGTCGACAGCCAGCTCACCGCCCAGGAACTGTCAGCGTTGATTCAGCGCGAAGGTTACTCGGTCAGCGCCAGCTAGCGGGTTACTTTTCTTCGGCGTCCTGGCCACGAACCGTTAAACTGTGCGGCTATTTTGAAACCGCAAATTGCAATGGACGCCCGATGAACCCCAGAAGCATCTTAATTCTTGGTGCGATCAGCGCCTTCGGCCCGTTGGCCATCGACTTTTACCTGCCAGGTTTCCCAGCCATGGCGCTGGCGTTCGGCACTGATGAGAAGCATATCCAGGCCACCCTGGCGGCCTATTTCCTCGGGCTTTCCATCGGCCAACTGCTGTATGGGCCGATTGCCGATCGTTTTGGCCGGCGTAAACCCCTGCTGTTTGGGGTTGCGCTGTTTACCCTGGGTTCCCTGGCTTGCGCCTTTGCACCCACGCTGGACCTGCTCATAGGGGCCCGTTTTATCCAAGCGTTGGGCGGCTGTGCCGGAATGGTGCTGGCGCGCGCCATCGTCAGCGACAAATGCGACGCGGTGGCGTCGGCCAAGGTGTTTTCGCAGTTGATGCTGGTCATGGGCCTAGCGCCCATCTTGGCGCCCATGCTGGGTGGCGTGTTGGTCAATACCTGGGGTTGGCAGTGGATTTTCATCCTGCTCAGCCTGTTCAGCGCCTCGGCCTTGGCGGCAATTGCGTTGGGGCTGCCTGAGAGCATGCCCGCCCATCAACCCCGTCAACCGCTGAGCGGAGCTCTAAAACAGTACGTGTCGCTGTTAAGCGACCGTGTGTTCGTCGGCCATGCGTTGACCGGCGGTATCGCCATGGCCGGGATGTTTGCCTATATCGCCGGCTCGCCCTTCGTTTTTATCAAGCTGTATGGGGTGCCGGCGGAGCATTACGGCTGGCTGTTTGGCAGCAACGCCGCGGGGTTCATTCTGGTGGCGCAGATCAATGCCCGGCTGCTGGCTAAATATGGACCCGCTTTTCTGTTGTCCCGTACCGTTTGGATCTACCTGGCCGGGGGCATCACACTCTTGGCCGTAAGTGCTCTACAAACGGCCCAACTGTGGCCGCTGATGGTCCCGCTGTTCGTCTGTATCGCCAGTTTGGGCTGCATCATCCCCAACGCATCGGCCTGTGCGATGAATGGGCAGGGCGCCCGCGCTGGCAGTGCTTCGGCCATGATGGGGAGTTTACAGTTCAGCGTGGCCGCCGGTGCGGCGTCGCTGGTGGGCGTGCTGCACGACGGCAGCGCCATGCCGATGGCGATGGTCATCAGCCTATGCGGGCTAGTCGCCGTCGGCCTGGCCGTGGCGACGCGCCGGATGCAGCGGTAACGTTTGAAAGATCGGGGGCGAGCCCACTCGCTACGCGGTTTAGCCGGCGAGGCGCTCCGGAAGTTGGTGGGGCGCGCGTAGTCGGGCTTGCAGGGTTCCGACGAATGCCTGGGCTTCGGCCTCACTGCGGAACGACACCACATGCTGGTCTAGGCGGACCTGCCATCTAATGCCTTTAGTATTTGCCAGTTCGGTAACCAGAATTTTCATTACTGAGCGTCCCATGGCTGTGTGAGTGTTTGAGTGTAGCCCGGTCTGATGACAAGTAAATCTCACACGATGTGCCGCCAGACTGACGGTCGCCCTCCTGATGAGGACAGCTTTTGCGGCTTTTCAGAGATATTTCTGTAGGCATTTATCCCTCTTACAGCTGGTTACATATCCAGCACCTGGCTAATCCCCCCGGTTCGCGGGATCTTCGCGGACGAACGGCAACGTTTCCCTCTTGAGCTGCGCGTTGCAGAGGTGCACTGGTCTGGCAAACCAGCGCGTCTCGCGTCCGATAGTCCAAGTTCGCCCAATTCCGTACAAATCCTTCCCTCTTATACTATTGGCGAGAAGCACCGAAACCGGTGCCGTTTGACCAGTGTGTCTACAGGGAGTGAACCGATGGAATACGCACCGAGTATCAGCCAGATTGCTACTTTGCTCGCCGATCCGAAGCGCAGTGCAATGATCTGGGCTTTGATTGATGGCACTGCCCGAGCAGCCGAAGAGCTGGCCATCCTTGCCGGGGTGACGCCATCTTCAGCCAGTGCGCACCTGGCGCGCATGTCGGCCGGTGGGCTGCTCAAACGCGAGGCCCGTGGCCGGCAGCGTTTCTTTCGCCTGGCGGCGCGCGAGGTGGGGATCGCAGTCGAGGCCTTGGCCAGTGTCACGGCCATCCATTCAGAACGTATCCGCGAGCAGAACAGCTCGTCATTGGCCCAACGTTGCGCGCCGCTGCGCAAAGTGCGTGAGTGCAGCGATCATCTGGGCGGCGAGGTGGCCGCCGATCTGCTCGAGCGGCTGTTGGCGCAAGAATGGCTGAGTCAAGTTGGCCAGCGTCTGGAGATCACTACCAAGGGCAATGCAGGCATGGCGCAGTTGGGTATCTACACCCAGGCACTGGCCAGCTATCAGCTGTCCAGTGCCTGTATCTGTTGTGGTATGGGCCACCAGCGGCCGCACCTGGGCGGGGCTCTGGGGGCCAGCCTTATGACCCTGTTCATGCAGTCGGGCTGGGTTCGTTTGAACGAGGAAACCCGAGTACTGCAGCTCACCGCACCCGGCGCCAGGGCGATTGCTAACCTGGGCGCGCCTTAGGCGTGGCGGCTAGGGCTTGCTCAACCGAGCATCCAAACTGTTTTGCGCCAGGCGTTTGGCTTGGTCCTGGGTCATGCCCAAGTGGGTGTAGAGTGCGTGATAGTTTTCGGTAACGTACCCGCCGAAATAGGCTGGGTCGTCGGAGTTCACCGTCACTTTCACCCCTCGCTCGAGCATGTCGAGAATGTTGTGCTGGCCCATATGTTCGAAAACACACAACTTGGTATTCGACAGAGGGCAAACCGTCAGGGGGATCTGCTCGTCGATAATGCGCTGCATCAACCGCTCATCCTCGATGGCCCGAACGCCATGGTCGATACGCTGGATTTTCAGCAGGTCGAGGGCTTCCCAGATGTACTCGGGGGGGCCTTCTTCGCCGGCATGGGCAACGGTAAGAAAGCCTTCACCACGGGCGCGATCGAAGACTCGCTGAAATTTGCTAGGCGGGTGGCCCATTTCCGAGCTGTCCAAACCGACGGCAACGAATGCGTCGCGGTACGGCAGGGCTTGGTCGAGGGTTTTGTTGGCTTCGTCTTCGCTGAGGTGGCGCAGGAAGCTTAGGATGAGCCCGCTGCCGATCCCCAGTTGCTCGCGGCCATCTTTGAGGGCCTGGCTGATGCCGTTGAGCACGGTTTCGAAGGCGATGCCCCGGTCGGTATGGGTTTGCGGGTCGAAAAAGGGTTCGGTGTGGATAACGTTCTGCGCCTTGCAACGCAACAGGTAGGCCCAGGTCAGGTCGTAGAAGTCCTGCTCGGTGCGCAGCACGTCCGCACCCTGGTAGTACAGGTCTAGAAACTCCTGCAGGTTGTTAAAGGCATAGGCACTGCGCAGGGTTTCGACGTCGTCCCAAGGCAGGGCGATGCGGTTGCGTTCTGCTAGGGCAAACAGCAACTCGGGCTCCAGTGAGCCCTCGAGGTGCATGTGCAGTTCTGCCTTGGGCAGTGCGTTGAGCCAGTCGTACATAATCGTTTCTCATCAGGTGCAATGGCGGCATTCTACAGGTCTTGAACCGCGGTGGCGGCGGAACCTGACCAGGTGGTTCATTTCGCCGCACCCTCTTCGCGCCGATAGGCATACGTATCGGCGAACCGCGAGAGCAAGAACGCCGCGCACGTGGTGGGCGGGTATTTGGCACCTTGGGCGTCGTCCTGGCAGCCGGGCAGGCATTCGATCGGGGTGTCGGGGTGTGGTTCGGCGAAGAACGGCATGGAGTAGCGGTCTACCCCCAGCGGGCTGATGACGCGGTGGGGGGTAGAGACATAGCGGTCATTGGTCCACCTAGCCATCATGTCGCCCAGGTTCACCACGAACGTGCCTTCCAGGGGTGGGGCATCGACCCACTCACCCTGTACGTTACGCACTTGCAGGCCGCCAGCGTTATCTTGGTGCAGCAGGGTCACGCAACCATAGTCGGTATGGGCGCCCGCGCCTTTTTGTTCGGCGCTGGTGGCGTGGTCGCGGGGCGGATAGTGAATCAGGCGCAGAACACTGACCGGTGCTTGGAAGCGCTTATCGAAAAAGTCTCGTTCGATGCCCAAGGCCAGCGCCATCGCCCGCAGTAGGGTTTGCGCCAGCGCTTGCATGTCTTGGTAGTGCTGCTCCATCAGGGCAGCCCAGCCAGGCAGGTCAGGGTGACGGTTGGGCCCGCGCAAGGATTTGCCGGCGAGTACCTCAGGGTGGTCGGCGGGCAAGTGCAGGCCCATGTCGAACGTTTCCTTAAGGTCGCTGGGCAGTGCGGGGTCTAGCTGTTCGGTGGCCACGGCGCCGTAGCCGCGGTGGTGAACCGTCTGGGTGATGTCGATCTTCAGTTTTTCAGCGACGGGCAAGGCGAAGAATGCCTTGGCGGCCTGGGATATTTGTTCCAGGCGCTGCGCGCTGATCGGGTGGCCTTTGATATAGAAAAAGCCCCACTCGCGGCAGGCCTGGTTGATCTGGTTGGCGACCTCGGCCCAGCCGGTTTCAGCGGTTTCGTAGAGCGGGGCAATGTCGATGATCGGAAGCTGGTTCATGGGTTCTCCGCAGTGGCAGTCGGGGCTATCTTCAATAGCCCCTGGAAGATCACTGAGGCAGTTTTGCCGTCATGCCTTCGATGTAGTAGTTCATGGAGGCCAGTTCGGCGTTGCTGGCGCTGGCACCCGCAGGAATCTTCACGGCCCCGGTTTGGTCTTTGATCGGCCCGGTGAACGGGTGAAACTCGCCGCTTTCGATACTGGCGATGAGTTTTTCGGCTTCAGCCTTGACGTCGGCGGGCACTAGGTCGCTGATCGGCAACTGCACCGTGCCTTCCTTCAAACCACCCCAGTAGTCTTGCGGTTTCCAGGACCCGGCGATCACGCTCTCGGTGGCCTGGATATAGTGCGGGCCCCAGTTGTTGACGATGGAGGTCAGTACCGCTTTGGGCCCGAAGTGCTGCATGTCGGACGCATAGCCTACGGCATAGACACCACGGCGTTCGGCGGCCTGGATCGGCGCTGGGCTGTCGGTGTGCTGGAACACGACATCCACGCCCTGATCGATCAGCGCGTTGGCGGCATCCGCCTCTTTGCCTGGATCGAACCAGGAATTGACCCACACCACTTTCATCTCGGTACCCGGGTTGTACTTATTCAGTGCCAATTGAATAGCGTTGATGTCACGGACTACTTCCGGGATCGGGAACGAGGCGACATAACCGACTTTCTTGGTTTTGGTCATCTTCGCTGCCAGGAAGCCCCCGACATAGCGGCCTTCATAGGTGCGCGCCAGGTAGGTGCCCACGTTCTTGTCTTGTTTGTAGCCGGTAGCGTGTTCGAAGATCACCTTGGGAAATTGCTTGGCGACTTTCACCGTGGGGTTCATGTAACCGAACGAGGTGGTGAAGATCAGGTCGTATTTGTCCTTGGCCATGTTGCGGATAACGCGCTCGGCGTCGGCACCTTCAGCCACGTTTTCAACATAGTTACTGGTGATCTTGTCGCCCATTTTTTCCATCAGCGCCTTGCGACCCTGCTCGTGCTGGTAGGTCCAGCCGTGGTCGCCAATCGGGCCGATGTAAACGAAGCCGACCTTCAACGGGTCGGCGGCACTGGCGCTCAAGGCCGAACCAAGCCCGACTACCGCCGCAAGGGCGCAGAGCAACGACGTGAGCGGGCGACGCGGGTACGAGTGAGACTGCATGCGGGGTAGCTCCTGTGGTTCTGGTTATAAGCGTGTTGGCAAAGCCTGCCCACGGCAATGCAAAAAACTGACCAACAGGACAACATGGGAGGCCTCATCAACTTGCAGGCGCAGCCGCCAGCGCTAGCCGCGCGCTGGCGGCTGCGCGCTCGAATCGTTTAGCCACGAAACGGTGCGCGGCCCACCGTTGCCCGCTGCTAACTGGTGCGTTTGGCTAATTCGTACACATGTTGAAACCTTTACTCCGCAGCGGCACTCAGAAACCCACATCGAACGGGCTATCCAAGGCAAGGAACCGCGCACTATGAATACTTTTTTGAAAACCCTCGGCGAGGAGAAGCTCCTGCTGGTGGCGGTGATTGCGGCGTTTATCGCGTTTCCCGCCGAGCACGCGATACTGTCCCACGGCAATACCATCGCGCTGGTCTCTGGCATTGCCCTGGTGGCCGCGATCATTTGCGCGTCCATGCGCGTGGCTCACCACGCGGAGCTGTTGGCCGAGCGCGTGGGCGACCCCTACGGAACCATGATCCTCACCTTGTCCGCCGTGCTGGTGGAGGTGGTGATCCTGGCGATCATGATGAACAACGAGCCCTCGCCGACACTGGTGCGTGACACCATTTACGCGGCGGTCATGCTCGACATCAACGGCATACTCGGCCTGGCGGCATTGATGGGCGGGCTTAAGCATGGCGAGCAGTCCTACAACGATGACTCTGCCCGTACCTACAGCGTGATGATCCTCACCGCCATGGGCGTGTCCATGGTCGTGCCAGAGTTTATCCCCGAAGGCGACTGGAAGATTTATTCGGCATTTACCATCGGCGCCATGGTGGTGCTATATGCCTTGTTCCTGCGCATGCAGGTGGGCCCGCACAGCTATTTCTTCAGTTACAGCTACCCGGAGAAGCGCAAGCGCGCCGCCCAGCCCACCGCTGAGCCGGAGCACAAAACCAGCCTGGCCATGTCGATTGGCACTTTGCTGTTTGGCGTGGTGTTGATCGGCGCATTGGCGGAGGTTATGTCCAAAGCGGTCGACCTCGGGCTTGAAGGCAGCGGCGCGCCGCCGGTAATGACGGCGATTCTGGTGGCCACCATCTCAGCAGCCCCGGAAATTCTGACGGCTCTGCGCGCGGCGTTAGCCAACCGCATGCAGTCGGTGGTCAATATCGCCTTGGGCGCCTCGCTGTCGACGGTCATCCTGACTGTCCCAGTGATGGAAGGGATGGCGCTTTACAGCGGCCAACCGTTCCAGATGGCCATGACCCCGGTGCAAACGGTGATGATCTTTATCACCCTGTTGGTCTGCGCCATCAATCTTAACGATGGGGAAACCAACGCAATCGAAGGCATGACCCATTTCGTGCTGTTTGCGACGTTTATCACCTTGTCATTGCTGGGTCTCTGATCAGCGCGGCTGCGGCCTGGCGGTGATCGGCGATCAATTGAGCCACATCCAGGCCTTCGATCTGGCCGTCGATCACCCGCCACTGGCCGCCTACCATCACCCGGTCGGCGCGGTCGGCGGCGCACAACAGCAGGGCAGCCAAGGGATCGTGGCTGCCGGAGAAGCGCAGTTCGTCGAGTTTGAACAGCGCCAGATCGGCTTGCTTGCCCACCGCCAACTCGCCCAAGTCGGGGCGGCCCAGCAATTGCGCAGAACCCTGGGTGGCCCAACCCAGGACTTTTTCCGGGGTGATCGCTTCTGCGCCGTAGCGCAGCCGTTGTAGGTACAGGGCTTGGCGGGCTTCGAGCAGCATGTTCGAAGCGTCGTTCGAGGCCGAGCCGTCGACGCCTAAGCCCAGGGGTACGCCTGCGGCGATCAGGTCCAAGGTGGGGCAGATGCCAGAGGCCAGGCGCATGTTGGAGGTGGGGCAATGGCAAACCCCGGTGCCGGCCGCGCCCAACTGCTGGATTTCTTCGGGGTTGAAATGAATGCCATGGGCCAGCCATGTGCGCGGGCCGAGCCAGCCGACGCTGTCTAGGTAGTCCACCGTACGCAGGCCAAACCGTTGTAGGCAAAAGGTTTCTTCATCGAGGGTTTCGGCCAGGTGGGTGTGCAGACGTACGTCGAACTGCTCGGCCATTTCAGCGCTGGCGCGCATGATTTCGCGGGTCACGGAAAACGGTGAGCAGGGCGCCAAAGCGATCTGCAGATAAGCCCCGGGCCCCCGTTGATGGTAGGCCTGGATCAAACGCTGGCTGTCATCCAGGATCGCTTGGCCTTGCTGTACGGTTTGCTGTGGCGGCAAGCCGCCGTCATCCTCCCCCAGGCTCATGGAACCGCGGGTGAGCAGGGCGCGCATGCCTAGTTCGCTGACCGCCTCGACTTGCAGGTCAATAGCGTTTTCCAGGCCATCGGGGAACAGGTAATGGTGGTCCGCCGCAGTGGTGCAGCCAGACAGCAGCAGCTCGGCCAGGGCGACTTTGCTGGCCAGCTTGAGCGCGCGTGGGGTCAGCCGCGCCCACACTGGGTAGAGGGTTTTCAGCCAGGGGAACAGCGGCTGGTTGACCACGGGGCCCCAGGCGCGAGTGAGGGTCTGGTAGAAATGATGATGGGTGTTGATCAGCCCGGGCAGCACCACGTGTTCGCGGGCATCGAATACCTGGTCACAGGCTTGCGCCGGCCGTTCGCCCGCCCCCAGCAGTTGTTCGATCACCCCGCCATTGAGCACCAGCCCACCTGAGGCATCGAAGTGGTTGGCGGTATAAATGGCCAGGGGGTTTTTTAACCAGATGCGGCATGCGGGCATGGGCCGGCTCCTCTGAAAGTGTGTTCAGGTTTGCCAGCTCAGTTAGCCTGTCTGCTGATCCAGGTGTGCTTTGTTCAGTGCCCGGGTTGCCAAGGTTGGCCGAGCGAAACGGGAGCATACAAGCGTGTCCGCACGCCGTCACGCGAGAGCATCACTAAGACCACGATCGTCGCCACATAGGGCAGCATCGCTAGCAGGTTGGACGGTATCGACAGGCCAATGCCCTGTGCCACCAGATGCAGAATGCTCGCCAGGCCGAACAGGTACGCGCCCAGCAGTAGCCGCCAGACCCGCCAACTGGCGAACACCACCAGGGCCAGGGCGATCCAGCCGCGCCCGGCGGTCATGTTCTCGGCCCACATCGGCGTATAGGCCAGCGACAGATAAGCCCCGGCCAAGCCGGCCATGGCACCGCCGAACAGCACGGCCAAGGTGCGCACGCGCAGCACTGGCAAGCCCATGGCGCTAGCGGCGTCCGGGTTTTCGCCGACGGCCTGAATGATCAAGCCCACCCGGCTCTTGAGAATCACCCACGCGACCAGCACGAATAGAGCGAATGACAGGTAAACCAGCAGGTCCTGGGCGAACAGCATGCGCCCGATCAATGGCAGGTCGCTCAGGTAGGGAATGGCCACCGGTTCAAAACCGCTCAATGGTTTACCCACCCAGGCCGCGCCAACAAAGGTCGAAAGCCCGACACCAAAGATGGTCAGCGCCAGCCCCGTGGCCACCTGATTGGCATTGAACGCCAGCGCGACCACGGCAAACAGGGCCGACAGCAGCATGCCCGCTGCCATCGCCAGCAGCACGCCGAGCCAGAGGTTGCCACTGTTCAGCGCGACGATAAAACCAATCACCGCGCCGAACAGCATCATGCCTTCTTGGCCCAGGTTCAGTACGCCGCTTTTCTCGCAGATCAACTCGCCCAGGGCCACTAGCAGCAATGGGGTGCCGCAGCGTACGGTTGCATAAAAAATATTGCTCAGTAGATCGATGTCCATCACAGGGCTCCTGCGCTAGCGTTAGTCGCCGCAGGGCGTGCGCGGCGCCATTTCAGGCGTGGTTTGTAGAGAATCAACACGTCGCTGGCGAGCAGGAAAAACAACATCATGCCCTGGAACAGCTGGGTGATCGCCTGGGGCAGGTTGAGGCTCATTTGCGCACTTTCCCCGCCCAGGTACAGCAGGGCCATCAACAAACTGGAAAAGACAATGCCGATAGGGTGCAGCCGCCCAAGGAAAGCCACGGTGATAGCGGCGTAGCCGTAGCCTGGCGACACTTGCGGCACCAGTTGACCAATGGGCCCACTGACCTCGCCCACGCCGGCCAATCCTGCCAGGCCACCACTGACCAACAAAGCGAACCAGACCAGGCGCTTTTCCCGAAAACCGACGAAACCGGCGGCGCGCTTGTCCAGCCCCAAGACCTTGATCTGGAAACCGAGGAAGCTGCGTTGCAGCAGCACCCATACCGCAACCAACGCCAGCAGGGCGAAATACACGCCGGCATGGGCGCGGCCGTCTTCAAGCAATAGGGGCAAGCGGCTAGCGTCGCCAAACATCGCTGATTCCGGAAAGTTGAAGCCGGCAGGGTCTTTCAGCGGGCCATGCACGCAATACAGCAGCAGGTTCAACGCTACGTAGTTAAGCATGATGCTGGTGAGGATTTCATTGGCGTTGAAGCGCGTTCGCAGCCAGGCGGTGAGCCCGGCCCACAAAGCCCCGGCCAATGTGCCGGCGGCCAGCACCCAGACCAGCGCCCAGCGGCTTTCCCATTCGATGATATGCACCGCCAACGCACTGCCGGCCAACGCGCCCATCAATAGTTGGCCTTCGGCGCCGATGTTCCAGATACGCGCTTGGTAGGCCACCGCCAAACCCAGGGCGCAGAGCATGATAGGTAGCGCTTTGACCAACAATTCGGATAGCCCGTAAAGGTCGCTGATAGGGGCGATCAACAGGGTGTGTAAGACGGCCAGTGGGTCGTGGCCGAGCACCACAAACAACAGTGCGCCGCTGGCCAGCGTGAGCACCGCCGCCAGCAGCGGCGAGCACCACAGCATGGCCCTGGACTGTTGGCCACGGGGTTCGAGGGAAAGCAACATGCAGGGCTCCGTCAGCCAGTCACGGCAATGGGGGTAAGAGGGGGCGTCTCGAAGCGGCCGGCCATCCAGCCGCCGACTTCTTCAGGGGAGGTTTGCGTCGTCGCTTTGAGCGCGCTCAGCCGGCCCGCGCTCAAGGCGCCCAGGCGGTCGCTGATCTGGAACAGTTCGTCGAGGTCTTCAGAAATCACCAGGATTGCCGCGCCGGCATCGCGCAAGGCAATCAGGGCACGGTGAATCGTCGCGGCCGCCCCGACGTCCACACCCCAGGTGGGGTGCGCCGCCACTAACAGGCGCGGTTGCTGAAGAATCTCTCGGCCGAGGATGAATTTCTGCAGATTACCGCCCGAAAGGCTGCGCGCTGGCGCATGAGCCCCCGCGCTTTTTACCCCAAAGCGTTGAATGATTTCTTGCGCCAAAGCCGTGACCTTCTCCCGCAAGACCAAGCCATTGCTGACCAAGCCCTGCTGAAATGCAGTCAGCAAGGCGTTATCGGCCAGGCTCAGTTCCGGCACTGCACCATGGCCCAGACGTTCTGCGGGAACGAACGCCAGCCCTAGCGCGCGGCGGGCATCTGGGCGCAAATGGGCGACGGCGGTCGAGGCGAATTGGATGACTTGGCGCTCGGCCAGCGGTTGCTCGCCGCTGAGCAGGGCTAGCAGTTCGTCCTGGCCGTTACCGGCCACACCGGCAATGCCGACGATCTCGCCACTGCCCACTTCCAGGGAAATATCGCGCAGGGAGCAGCCGAACGGGTCCGGGTTGTGCCAGGACAGCCCGTTAATCCGCAGAAACTCCGCGTTGGCCAAGGCTTTCGGGTATTGCGCGGTAAGGCCTTCTGCGTCGCCGACCATCAGCCGTGCCAGGGTAAGGTCGTCGCACTCGGCCGGTACGCAATGCCCGGACACGCGGCCGCCGCGCAGTACCGTCGCGCTGTGGCAGAGCGCGCGTACTTCGCCCAATTTATGGCTGATAAATAGAATGCTGCAGCCCTCACTGGCCAGCCGGCGCAAGGTCACGAACAGATCGTCGGCCTCTTGGGGCGTGAGCACCGAGGTGGGTTCGTCGAGGATCAGCAGGCGGATGTCCTGCATCAGGCAGCGAATGATCTCCACCCGCTGGCGCTCGCCGATCGACAGGCTGTGGACTAGGCGCTCGGGTTCGACACTCATGCCATAGCGGGCGGAAACCTCGCGAATTTTCGGTTCCAGTTGCCGCGGGGTCTGGCCGGGGCCCATGGCCAACGCAATGTTCTGCGCCACGGTCAGGGTCTCGAACAATGAGAAGTGCTGGAACACCATGCCGATGCCCAACCCCCGCGCTTGCGCCGGATTGCGCATGGTCATGGGTTGGCCTTGCCAGATCATCTCGCCGGAATCAGGTTGCGTGACGCCGTAGATGATTTTCATCAGCGTACTTTTACCCGCACCGTTCTCCCCCAGCAGGGCATGAATTTCGCCCGGTTGGATGGTCAGGTCGATGGCGTCGTTGGCAAGGCAGCCAGGGTAGCGTTTGCTGATTCGACGCAACTGCAGGCGTGGGCCTGCGGCGAGGTTAGGCATGGTGGACTCGAAGTGGGCCAGTGACGGCCAGTGGTAAAGCAATTTCCTGGCCAGGAGGTCAACTTTTCGGCGCGACGTAGCGTGGGTGTGCGTCGCCTGTTGCAGAAGGGCGCTTCATGGCACTACTTCAGGGCGTGTGACGAGGGCGAGTGCGCTATTTTAAGGCTGGGCCGGCCCATCGCTGCTGCGCAGTTGGATCTTCCCTCGGCTGAGATCGGCCAATTGCTGCTGCAATGTGGGCAGGTGTTCCTGGGCAACGGCCAGTTGCAGTTCAACGCCCTCGCCGGTAAAGCGCTCCTCGGTCACTAGGCCATCGCATTCGGCGACGCGTAGCTTCACCAGGTTCAGTTCGCTGAACGTACAACTGCACGCGAGCGCCTGGCGCAGCACCAGTAAACGTTTCTCTGCAAGTTGCAGGCATTTGTTTGCACCACCGCCGTAAGCCCTGGCTAAACCGCCCGTGCCCAGTTGAATGCCGCCATACCAGCGCGTCACCAGCACCACGACCTGGTCGCAGGCCTGGGCTTCGATGGCCGCCAGAATCGGCCGCCCTGCCGTGCCCCCGGGCTCGCCGTCATCGCTGCTACGGTACTGCGCCCCAAGCTTCCACGCCCAGCAGTTGTGGGTGGCGGCCAAGTCGCTGGCCTGTTCGATAAAGGCCTGGGCGTCGGCCACGCAGGAGATGGGCGCGGCAAAGGTCGCGAAGCGGCTTTTGCGGATTTCTTCGTAGTAATCACACGGGCCGAGCAGGGTATAAAGCATGTTGAAGCGTCCAGGTGCTGGTCAAGCCAGCGGTTCCAGGCCGCAGCCTCGGAGAATGATACGGATCAGGTTGTCGCTGGCTTCGTCGAAGTCTTGTTTGGTCAAGCGCGCCCGCCCGGTGACCTGGCAGATCTGGGTCGCGAAGTCTGCGTAGTGTTGCGTGCTGCCCCAGAGTAGGAAAATCAGGTGAACAGGGTCGACCTGAGCCATTTTACCGGCATCTATCCAGGCCTGAAACACCGCCGCTCGGCCCTGGAACCAGAGGCGGTAGTCCTGGCTGAAGTATTCGTTCAGGCAGCCGCCGCCACTGATGATCTCCATGGCAAAGATGCGCGACGCCTGAGGATGGCGCCGAGAAAACTCCATCTTCGCCCGGATATAGCGGGTTAATGCTTGAGCAGGGTCATCGGCTGCCGTGAGGTGGTTAAAGGTGCTGTCCCACAGTTCGATGATGTTGCTGAGCACGGCGATGTAGAGGCCCAGCTTATTGGTGAAATAGTAATGCAGGTTCGCTTTGGGCAACCCGGCATTCAGCGCGATGGTATTCATGCTGGTGCCTTTGAAACCGTGTCGAGCGAACTCGTTCTCCGCAGCCTTTAAAATCGCTTCTTCGTTTTTCTGGCGGATCCGGCTAGCGGGTTTACCCCGGCCGTTGGCGCTGTGGGCAGGAACTTCAAGGGTCATTGGGCGGTTCCAAACGAATCGTGTGGGTGCAACTGATGCGTTGATAGCGCACCCGCAACGAACAGACAAGCGCTAAGGTTCAAAACTCTCAAACGCGAGTTTTAACCGGTGCCGTTTGCGTGGCCGGCACCAGTGGTGAGCTATGGGGCAACAGCAAGCACATGATCAACGCAGTGACGCCGCCACTGGTGATAGCTGAATCGAACAGGTTCTGCACCAGGGTGGGCATCAGGTGGAGCAATTGCGGCTGTGCGCCGATGCCCAGACCGACTCCTAACGAGGTGGCGATGATCAGCATCGCGCGGCGGTCCAACGGTACTTGGGCAAGGATCCTCACCCCGGCGGCGGCCACGCTGCCGAACATCACCAGGGTCGCACCGCCCAGTACCGGTTTGGGAATTTGCTGCAATACCGCGCCAATGCTGGGGACCAGGCCGAGCACGAAGAGGATCGCACCGATGTACAAACCGACGTGGCGGCTGGCTACCCCAGTGAGTTGAATCACGCCGTTGTTCTGCGCGAATGTGGTATTGGGGAAGGCGTTGAACGTGGCGGCGATCATGCAACTGACGCCGTCGCCCAATACGCCGCCTTTCAAGCGTTCGAGGTAGCGCGGGCCGGTGATCGGATGGCGCGCGAGCATGCAGTTGGCCGTGAGGTCGCCTATCGTCTCGACGCTGCTGATCGCGTAGATCAGCGCCACGGGCAGGAAAGCGGTCCAGTCGAAATCGAAGCCGTATTTGAAAGGGATTGGCACGCTGATCAACGGCAGGTCGGGCAACGGCTGAGGCACCCATTTACCGCTCAGTACGGCAGCCAGGCTGCCCACGGCCAAGCCCAGGATGATCGCGGATAAACGCACCCAAGGTGTGTTCGAGCGGTTCAACAGGATGATCACCAGCAGTACGAACGCGCCGAGTGCCAGGTTGCTCGGGGCGCCAAAGTCTGGCGCGTTGAAGCCGCCGCCCAGGTCGGTGATGCCCACTTTGATCAAGCTGATGCCGATCAGGGTAATCACGATGCCCGTCACCAACGGGGTGATCACCCGGCTCAATTGCCCGATAAAACGGCTGATCACCACCTGCACGAAGGCGCCGAAAAAGCACACGCCGAAGATCATCGCCAGGATGTCCTCAGGGCTGCCGCCGCGCTGCTTGACCAGAAACCCGGCGGACAACACCGCGCCGAGAAAAGCGAAACTGGTGCCCTGTAGGCATATCATGCCCGCCCCGATGCCAAATGGGCGCCGGGCCTGAATGAATGTGCCGGTGCCGGACACCATTAGCGCCATGCTGATCAGATACGGCAGGTGCGCACTCAACCCCAGCGCTGAACCAATGATCAAGGGTGGGGTGATAATGCCGACGAACGCCGCCAGCACATGTTGCAACGCCGCCAGTAATGCCGGCAGGGGCCTTGGGCGATCATCGAGCCCGTAGATCAGTTCACTGGGTTCTGGTGCTGGCATGAGTCGCTTCCGGCAGAGGGGAAAAGGGCAGTGACAGACGTATGCAAAAAGCTGTCCATACGATCAACTCTTAACAGTTTTTCGCTTTGTTCTTATTGATCTACCTCAGTTTGCGGTTGCCTGTGGCCGGACTAGCGAGTAGCGCTCAAGCTGTCCAGAAAGCTTTCTAGCACCAAATGGGGGCGGCGACCTTTGCGCGTGACCCAGGAAAGACTCAGGTCGTAGAACCGCTGCGAAGCTTTAAGGGCGCGCAAGCGACCCTGTTGTACCCAAGTGGCGGCATAGTGATCAGGCAGGTAGCCGATGTAACGGCCGGTCAGAATCAGGAACGCCATGCCTTCGCGGTCCGAAGCGCTAGCGCTGCAGTTGAGCGCTTGATAGTGCGCTTGAATGTCCCCGGGCAAACGAAAAGTCGGGGCAATAGCATCCTGCTGGTTAAGGCGGGCATCGTCCAATTCAGCGTCGCTGGCATAGAACAAGGGGTGGCCCACCGCGCAATACAATTGCGAGCGCTCGCTGTACAGCGGCTGATATTCCAGGCCTGACAAAGGACTTGCCTGGGGTACCACCCCCACGTGCAGGCTGCCGTCGAGCACGCCTTGCTCGACTTGGCTGGGGGCGATCATGCGTATTTGAATGCGTACATCCGGGCCGCGGTCCTTGAGTTGCGCCAGTGCGTGAGTGATGCGCATGTGGGGGAGGGTGACCAGGTTGTCAGTCAGACCAATATTCAGTTCGCCGCGCAGATGCCGGTGAAGGCCGTTCACTTCGGTGCGGAAGTTCTCCAGTGCGCCTAAGGCCTGCAGCGCCGATTGGTAAACTTCGCGGCCCTCTTCCGTGAGGGAAAAACCCGCACGCCCGCGCTGGCATAGACGTAAGCCCAGGCGCTGCTCAAGGTCACTCATTTGTTGGCTGATGGCCGAACGGCCAATCCCCAACACGTTTTCCGCTGCCGAAAAGCCCCCGCATTCCACGACACTGCGGAAAATGCGCAATAGCCGAATGTCGAAGTCGCTGACTTGGGCAAGGGGGTCGGGCCGTCGGCTCATAGTTTAGTACGCACCTGACTGAAGATCGGAAAAGTAGGGTTTTTCGGACTTTATTCCCATGCCAATTTACCTGCAACTACACATTAGTGTCCTGCCCCAGGGCGCTGGCGCCCATAACCTGTGAGGTTTTGCCCATGACCATGCCTGAACACGCGCCGCTGGGTATTACCAGCCAGCTCAAACTTGATGCTCATTGGATGCCCTACACGGCAAACCGAAGTTTCAAGCGTGACCCGCGGATCATTGTGGCGGCCCACGGCAGTTACTTAACCGACGACCAGGGTCGGCAAATTTACGACAGCCTGTCCGGTTTGTGGACTTGTGGAGCAGGTCATACGCGCAAAGAGATTCAGGACGCGGTCGCCAAGCAGTTGGGGGTTTTGGATTATTCGCCGGCCTTCCAATATGGCCACCCGCTTTCGTTTCAACTGGCCGAAAAAATTGTCGAGTTGACGCCGGGCGACCTGAATCACGTGTTCTACACCAACTCCGGTTCCGAATGTGCGGATACTGCGGTAAAGATGGTGCGCGCCTATTGGCGGCTGAAAGGGCATGCGAGCAAGACCAAGCTTATTGGCCGGGCCCGTGGCTACCACGGGGTGAATGTCGCCGGTACCAGCCTGGGCGGTGTTAACGGTAACCGTAAGATGTTCGGCCAGTTGATGGATGTCGATCACCTGCCCCACACCTTGTTGCCCGGTAACGAGTATTCCAAAGGTTCGCCGGAAGCAGGGGGGATAGCCCTGGCCAACGAGATGTTGAAGTTGATCGAGTTGCACGACGCTTCCAACATTGCGGCCTTGATTGTCGAACCCATGGCCGGTTCTGCGGGTGTGTTGCCGCCGCCCAAAGGCTATCTCAAGCGGTTGCGGGAGATTTGCGACCAGCACAATATTTTATTGATCTTTGATGAAGTCATTACCGGCTTCGGCCGCACTGGCCATATGTTTGGTGCGGACACCTTCGGCGTGACCCCTGATCTGATGTGCATCGCCAAACAGATCACCAATGGGGCGATCCCCATGGGGGCGGTCATCGCGTCCAGTGAGATCTATCAAACCTTCATGAACCAGGCCACGCCGGATTACGCTGTGGAATTCCCCCACGGCTATACCTACTCGGCGCACCCAGTTGCCTGCGCCGCCGGATTAGCGGCTTTGGACCTACTGCAACGCGAACAGCTAGTGCCTCAGGCCGCCGCACTGGCCCCGCACTTTGAATCGGTACTGCACGGGGTTAAAGGCGCCAAGAACGTCGTCGACATTCGTAACTATGGGCTGGCCGGGGCTATCCAGTTGGCCCCCCGTGACGGCGACGCCATTGTGCGGCCCTATGAAGTGTCGATGAAACTCTGGAAGGCGGGTTTCTACGTGCGCTTCGGTGGCGACACCTTGCAGTTCGGGCCCACCTTCAATGCGCAACCTCAAGACCTTGACCGCTTATTCGATGCGGTTGGCCAAGCCCTTAATCAAGTCGATTGACCTTTTACTGGAGTTTTACATGAGTATTGTCCAACATTTGATCAATGGTGACCTGGTGTCGACGGGCGACCGCACTGCTGATGTCTATAACCCCTCAACGGGGCAAGTGATCAATCAGGTGCCGTTGGCCAGTCGCGAAACCGTGCAGTTAGCCATCGACGCGGCCAAGGCGGCCTTCCCGGCGTGGCGCAATACGCCGCCGGCGAAGCGCGCACAGGTGATGTTTCGTTTCAAGCAACTGCTCGAGCAAAACGAGGCGCAGATTGCCGCGCTGATTAGCCTGGAGCATGGTAAGACTCTGGAAGATGCTGCGGGCGAGCTGAAACGCGGCATTGAAAACGTCGAATACGCCAGTGCCGCTCCGGAAATTCTAAAAGGCGAATTCAGCCGTAATGCCGGCCCTAACATCGACGCCTGGTCAGACTTCCAACCTTTGGGCGTGGTGGCCGGGATTACTCCTTTCAACTTTCCCGCCATGGTGCCGTTGTGGATGTACCCGCTGGCGATCGCGTGCGGCAACTGTTTTATCCTCAAGCCGTCGGAGCGCGACCCCAGCTCAACCCTATTGATTGCACAACTGCTGTACGAGGCCGGCCTACCGGCGGGCGTGCTCAACGTGGTGCACGGTGACAAGGTGGCGGTGGACGCGCTGATCGAAGCGCCAGAAGTTAAAGCGCTGAGTTTTGTCGGCTCTACCCCTATTGCTGAATACATCTATAAAGAAGGCGCCGCGCGCGGTAAGCGTGTGCAGGCCCTGGGTGGTGCGAAAAATCACGCGGTGGTCATGCCCGATGCCGATCTGGACAATGCCGTTAGTGCTTTGATGGGGGCTGCTTATGGTTCCTGTGGCGAGCGTTGCATGGCGATCTCCGTGGCCGTCTGTGTAGGCGACCAAGCGGCTGACGCTTTGGTAGCGAAACTGGTCCCTCAGATCCAAGCGCTGAAAATTGGCGCGGGTACCTCCTGTGGTTTGGACATGGGGCCACTGGTGACCGGTCAGCATCGGGACAAGGTCAGCGGTTATGTCGAGGACGGCGTTGGCGCCGGTGCCAAACTCGTAGTCGATGGTCGGGGCCTCAGTGTGGCGGGGCATGAACAAGGCTTCTTCTTGGGCGGCTGCCTGTTCGACCGTGTGACCCCGGACATGCGTATCTATAAAGAAGAAATCTTCGGCCCGGTGTTATGCATTGTGCGGGTGCCGAGCCTTGAGCAGGCCATGCAGTTGATCAACGATCACGAATACGGCAATGGCACCTGCATCTTCACCCGCGACGGCGAAGCGGCGCGTTTGTTCTGCGACGAAATCGAAGTGGGTATGGTCGGGGTGAACGTGCCGTTGCCGGTGCCGGTGGCTTATCACAGCTTCGGCGGCTGGAAACGTTCGCTGTTTGGCGACCTGCATGCCTACGGGCCGGATGGCGTGCGTTTCTACACTCGGCGCAAGGCTATCACCCAACGTTGGCCGCAGCGCGCGAGTCACGAGGCGTCGCAGTTCGCTTTCCCCAGCCTTTCATAGGGCCTTT
>NZ_CP124218.1:750000-4922500 GCF_045571515.1 Pseudomonas sp. nanlin1
TAGTGATCCGGTGGTTCTGTATGGAAGGGCCATCGCTCAACGGATAAAAGGTACTCCGGGGATAACAGGCTGATACCGCCCAAGAGTTCATATCGACGGCGGTGTTTGGCACCTCGATGTCGGCTCATCACATCCTGGGGCTGAAGCCGGTCCCAAGGGTATGGCTGTTCGCCATTTAAAGTGGTACGCGAGCTGGGTTTAGAACGTCGTGAGACAGTTCGGTCCCTATCTGCCGTGGACGTTTGAGATTTGAGAGGGGCTGCTCCTAGTACGAGAGGACCGGAGTGGACGAACCTCTGGTGTTCCGGTTGTCACGCCAGTGGCATTGCCGGGTAGCTATGTTCGGGAAAGATAACCGCTGAAAGCATCTAAGCGGGAAACTTGCCTCAAGATGAGATCTCACTGGAACCTTGAGTTCCCTAAAGGGCCGTCGAAGACTACGACGTTGATAGGTGGGGTGTGTAAGCGCTGTGAGGCGTTGAGCTAACCCATACTAATTGCCCGTGAGGCTTGACCATATAACACCCAAGCAATTTGACTCGAGAGAGCGGATTGCGGTGTTGTGAAGACTGCAGAGTCCGAAAATTTGCACTCACAAACCACCGATATCACACACCTGATTTGCCGAGACGCGTAAGCGCATCGGTACCCGAATTTCTTGACGACCATAGAGCCTTGGAACCACCTGATCCCATCCCGAACTCAGTAGTGAAACGATGCATCGCCGATGGTAGTGTGGGGTTTCCCCATGTGAGAGTAGGTCATCGTCAAGATTAAATTCCGAAACCCCCATCTGCGTAGGCAGGTGGGGGTTTTGTTTTTCCGCAGGTTTATGCCGTTACAAGCTCGCTAAGCCAGGCTCTGCTTCATCTGGTAAGGTTTCCTTGCTGATCTACCCCCCTTCTTCGTCAAGGACGCTTGTATGTCGGATGCCCCCATCCTTACGCCTGGATTCATGGTGGTTCATGGCAACCGCCTGGATGACCTGCGCAGCCTCGTGGTGGGGTGGATGCGGCGTTACCCATTGCCTCCTTTGGAAAATGAAATTGCTCTGGTGCAGAGCAACGGCATTGCTCAGTGGCTAAAACTCGCCCTGGCCGAAGACCCCCAGGCCGACGATGGGGGAGGCTGTGGTATCGCGGCAGCCATTGAGGTGCAATTGCCAGGCAGCTTTCTATGGCAACTGTACAGGCTGGTCTTGGGCAAAGAAGCGATTCCAGTGACCTCCCTGCTGGACAAGGCACCGCTGACCTGGCGGCTCATGCGCTTGCTGCCAGAGTTGATCGAGCAACCTCATTTCGCGCCACTCAAGCGTTTTTTGACCGCCGACGCTGATCTGCGTAAGCGCTATCAATTGTCTGAACGCTTGTCCGACCTGTTCGATCAATACCAGGTGTACAGGGCGGACTGGCTGGAAGACTGGGCGGCCGGCCGGCATCAGCTGCGCAGCGCGCGCGGTGAACCCAAGCCTTTGTCCGAAGCCAACGTGTGGCAAGCTGAGCTATGGCGAGCGCTGCTGCAAGACGTCGGAGCCGGCGATATGGCGCAAAGCCGCGCAGGTGTTCACCAGCGTTATATGGAGCGCATCACCCAGCTGGAGGCCGCGCCCGCCACCCTACCGCCAAGGGTGATCGTATTCGGCATTTCGTCGCTACCGGCCCAGGCGCTTGAGGCGTTGGCCGGGCTGTCACGGTTTAGCCAGGTCCTACTGTGCGTACACAATCCTTGCCAATACCATTGGGCCGATATCGTCGCCGACAAAGACCTGCTCCGCCACCAATACAAGCGCCAGGCTCGCAAGCCCGGCGTACCGTTGCAACTCGACGGCGATACGCTGCACCAGCACGCCCATCCCTTACTCGCAGCATGGGGTAAGCAGGGCCGGGACTACATCAACCTGTTGGATTCTTACGATGAGCCAGGGCGCTACCGTGCGGCCTTTGTCGAAGGGCGTATCGACCTCTTCACTGAAGGTGAAACCCATAGCCTGCTCAGCCAACTGCAAAACGACATTCTCGAGCTAAGGCCGCTGGCCGAAACCCGCAGCCGCTGGCCGTCAGTGGACCCAGCCAAAGACCGTTCAGTGCGTTTCCATGTCGCCCATAGCGCCCAACGTGAAGTTGAAGTGCTGCATGACCAACTGTTGGCCCGGTTCAGCGCAGACCCCGCCCTGCGGCCAAGGGACATCATCGTTATGGTGCCGGATATCGACAGCTATGCCCCGCATATACGTGCTGTGTTCGGGCAGTTGGAGCGCATCGATCAACGCTATATCCCATTCACCCTAACCGACCAGAGCCAGCGTGGCCGCGATCCGCTGCTGATCGCTGTGGAACACTTGCTAAAGCTGCCCGACAGCCGTTTCCCTGTGAGTGAGATTCTCGACCTACTCGATGTGCCTGCGTTGCGGGCTCGGTTCTCCGTGCAAGAGGCCGACCTGCCGACCTTGCACCGCTGGATCGAAGGCGCCGGGATTCGTTGGGGATTGAACGCCGAGCAGCGTGCTGGGCTCGGTTTGCCGCAAAACTTGGAGCAGAACAGCTGGCGCTTTGGTTTACGGCGTATGCTCCTGGGGTACGCGGTAGGCAGCGGTGAAGGCTTCGCAGGCATCGAGCCCTACGATGAAATCGGCGGTTTGGACGCCGCATTGATTGGGCCGCTAGTGGCCCTGATGGACGCACTGGAAGTTGCCCACGAGCAACTCTCGTTGCCAGCCGAACCTCAAGAATGGGGTGTACGTTTGCAAGGGCTGTTGCAAGCTTTCTTCCAAGCCAGCGACGAGCACGATGATTACCTGCTGGGGCAACTGGAAGACCTTCGTGAAGGCTGGCTACAGGCTTGTGAGAGCGTCGGCTTGCACGAGCAACTGCCCCTAACAGTCGTGCGCGAAGCATGGCTGGCCGGTCTGGACCAGGGCCGGTTGTCACAGCGGTTCCTGGCGGGCTCCGTCAACTTCTGTACATTAATGCCCATGCGCGCGATCCCGTTCAAGGTGGTCTGCCTTTTGGGCATGAACGATGGTGACTATCCGCGAGCGCAGCCACCCTTGGACTTCGACCTGATGGGCAGCGACTATCGCCCAGGTGACCGTTCCCGCCGCGAGGACGACCGCTATCTGCTTCTCGAGGCATTATTGTCGGCCCGTGACCAGCTCTACATCAGCTGGGTTGGCCGCAGCATTCGCGACAATTCGGAACGCCCCGCGTCAGTCCTCATTGGGCAATTGCGTGACCACCTGGCGGCTGGTTGGTCGCTGGTAGGGGAGCATGAGCATGCTGGGCAGGCGTTAGTCCATGCCTTGACGTTAGAACACCCTCTGCAACCATTCAGCGCCCGCTATTTTCACGAGGGCCAGCCTGGGCTATTCAGCTTCGCCCAGGAGTGGCAGGTATTACACGCGCCACGCCCGGCGATCCAACCTTCTGCAGCGCTGGCGGCCTATGAGCCGCAAGAAAGTCTCACTCTGCAACTGTTGCAGGATTTTCTCCGCAACCCTGTACGGCATTTCTTCAGTCAGCGCTTGAAGGTGTTCTTTGAGACCCTGGAGGCACCCCTGGCCGATGAGGAGCCCTTCGTATTGGATGCACTGCAGCGTTACACCCTCAGTGAAAGCCTGCTTACCCAAGGGTTGGTCGAAGTGGGTGATGCCGAGGATGGCTTACAACAGCATGCACAGCGGCTGCAACGCGCCGGGTTGTTGCCCATGGCAGGCTTTGGCGAGCGCTTGCAGCAAGAGTTGATCGAGCCTTTACCAAGCTTGCTGGCACGCTATCATCAGTTGCTGCAGGGCTGGCCGACGCCGCTGGAAAGCGCCCTGCCAATAATGTTCGAGCACCAGGGCCTGAAGCTTGAAGGCTGGGTGGGGGGGCTTCACCAGCGCGCGGATGGCGGGCTGTTAAGCGTCACCCCGATTGCCAACGCCATTGGCGCCCAGCGGGCGCGTAAATGGCATCGGATGATTCGCGCTTGGGTGACTCACCTGGCCGCCTGCGCCGAGGGCCTACCGCTCACCACTGCGCTGGTGGCCAGTGACGACACCTTGCTCTTGGCCCCGCTAGACCGCGCAGTCGCGGTCAGCGCCCTTGGGGACATGGTACTGGCCCGCCAAACCGGGATGTCGCGGCCTTTACCGGTCGCGGTAAAAACGGCATTCGCCTGGCTGGGGCAAAGCGATCCAGACAAAGCCGAGGCATCGGCCCGCCGGGCGTACGAAGGGGATGGCCAAAACACCCGGGGCGAACGCCAGGAAAGCACCGCATTGCTGCGCCAATTCGCCGACTTCGATGGGCTGACGGAAAGCGAAGAGTTCGAGGGCTGGTGCGAGGCGCTGTACCGCCCTATGTTCGAGGCGTCTTGGCGCTCTATGGATGACCAGGAGGCACGGCCATGACAGCCCAGTCCATGCCCCTTGCGCTGGCGTTCCCATTGCGCGGCAGTCAACTGATCGAAGCCAGTGCCGGTACGGGCAAGACCTTCACGATTTCAGCACTTTATCTACGTCTGGTCTTGGGCCACGGCGGTGACACCAGCGGCTTTGGCCGCGAGCTTCTGCCACCACAAATCCTCGTGGTGACTTTCACCGAGGCGGCCACCAAAGAGCTGCGCGAACGAATCCGAACTCGGCTAGCCGAGGCCGCGCGTTATTTTCGCGAGGAAATCGAGGCCCCTGACAGCCTTATCGAAGGTTTGCGTCAGCAGTACCCCGACAGCCAGTGGGCCGCTTGTGCCAATCGCCTGGATATCGCCGCACAGTGGATGGACGAAGCTGCGGTCTCAACCATCCACAGCTGGTGCCAGCGCATGCTGCGCGAGCATGCGTTCGACAGCGGCAGCCTGTTTACCCAGACCCTTGAGACAGACCACACTGAGCTATTGGGCGAGGTGCTGCGTGACTACTGGCGGCGCTTTTGTTACGGCATGCAAGGCGAGGCACTGGATTGGGTCCGTAGCCACTGGGGCGGCCCGGCAAGCCTGTTGCCCCGGGTGCGTGCCATGTTCGGCAACCTGCGTGGAGCTGTGAGCGAAGCGCAGCCCGAAGCCTTGATCACCGCCAGCCTGACACAACGGCGTGCCGAGCTGCAGCGGCTCAAAGCCCCGTGGTCGCTTTGGGCGGCCGAGCTACGCACCCTGTGCCTGGAAGCGGTGGCAAGCAAGCAGGTCGACGGGCGGAAAATGCAAGCCCGCTATTTCGAACCCTGGTTCGACAAGCTGCTGGCCTGGGCGGGCGATGACGCCGAAGAACAGCTCGACCTGGGCACCGGTTTTACTCGTCTGACCCCAGAAGGCATGGCACAGGCCTGGAAGGGCGAACCTCCCCACCACCCGGCGCTAGACGCCATGCTGATGTTGCCCGCCGCCTTGGCCGCGCTACCGAGCCCTGATGCCGCCGTCCTGGAGCACGCGGCGCACTGGGTCGCTCGGCGTTTCGAAGAGGAAAAGCGCCGCCGCGCCGAAATGGGCTTTGACGACATGTTGCTGCGCTTGGATGCTGCCCTTCAAGCCGACGGTGGTGAGCGCCTGGCTGCTCTTATACGTGAGCAGTTTCCCGTGGCGTTGATCGACGAATTCCAAGACACCGACCCAGTGCAGTATCGGATCTTCGAAAGCATCTACCACATCGAGACCAATGATCAGCGCAGTGGGCTGTTCCTGATCGGCGACCCTAAGCAAGCTATCTATGCGTTTCGCGGCGCTGATATCTTCACCTACCTGCGCGCTCGACAGGCCACCTCGGGGCGTCTGCATACGCTGGGTACCAACTTCCGCTCCAGCGTAGCGATGGTGGATGCAGTCAATCACGTTTTCGCCCTGGCCGAAGAGCGCCCTAGCGGCAAGGGCGCGTTTTTGTTTCGCCAGGCTGACGACAACCCCGTACCCTTTCATCCGGTGAACGCCCAAGGCCGCAAAGACAGGCTGCAAGTGGACGGGGCTGCGCAGCCCGCTATGACCTTGTGGCACTTGGCTAGCGATCAGCCGATGTCCGGCGCCAGCTACCGGCAGGCACTGGCCATTGCCTGCGCTGGGCATATCGTGACGTTGCTCAATCAGGGGCAGGCCGGTACGGCCGGCTTCGTAGGCGACGATGGCGCAGTGCGCGGTATCAGGCCTGCCGATATCGCGATTCTGGTCCGCGATGGCAAAGAAGCCCAGGCGGTGCGGGCCGAGCTGAACGCGCGAGGCGTGCGCAGCGTTTATCTATCGGACAAAGACTCGGTTTTCGCGGCCCAAGAAGCTCACGACCTGCTGAGCTGGCTCAAGGCCTGCGCCGAGCCGGATGCGGAGCGGCCCCTACGTGCAGCGCTGGCCTGCCTGACCCTCAACCTGTCCTTGGCGCAGCTGGAGGAGTTGAATCAGAACGAGTTGGCCTGGGAGGCGCGGGTCATGCAGTTCCGCAGTTATCGGGCGATCTGGCGCAGCCAGGGCGTGCTGCCGATGCTTAGAAAACTCCTCCACGACTTCAACCTGCCATTGGCGCTGACCGCCCGTACCGACGGCGAGCGGGTGCTCACCAATTTGCTGCACCTGTGCGAACTGCTGCAACAGGCTGCCGCTGAGCTGGACGGCGAGCAGGCGCTGATCCGCCACCTGACCGAGCAACTGGCGCTGTCAGGCCAGGCGGGCGAAGAGCAAATCCTGCGCCTGGAAAGCGACGAGCAACTGGTCAAGGTGGTCACTATCCACAAGTCCAAGGGCCTGGAATACCCCTTGGTGTTCCTGCCTTTTATCTGCTCGGCCAAACCAGTGGATGGTAAGCGTCTGCCATTGGCTTATCACGATGCAAACGGCCAGGCTCAGGTCACCCTGGCGCCCACCCCCGAACAGGTGGAGCAGGCCGATAGCGAGCGCCTGGCGGAAGATTTGCGCTTGCTTTATGTCGCCCTCACCCGTGCGCAATATGCCTGCTGGCTGGGCGTGGCCGACCTCAAGCGGGGCACCCACAAGGAATCGGTGCTGCATCGGGCGGCACTGGGCTACTTGATGGGGGCGGGTGTTCCACTCGCCGACAGCCTGGCGCTGGGCGCTTGGATGGCTGCCCTGGCTGAAGGGTGCCCGGCGATCGCTCAATTGCCGCCACCCGAACCCAGCCAGCAGCGCTACCTACCGCCCGCCAACCAAGCGGCTTTGCTGAAGGTGCGCGTGCCCCGTCGGCGGGCGGCGGAAAACTGGTGGATTGCCTCCTACAGCGCCCTGCGGATAGCCGCCAGCCTGGCCCCGGGCAGCGACCAATCCCCTGACAGCCCCCAGGCGCAAAAACTGTTCGACGATGAGCGCCTGGACCCAGAGGCGGCCCGGGAAGTGGCGGCGACCAGCGGCGATATCCATCGCTTTCCACGCGGCCCGCACCCGGGGACTTTCTTGCACGGTTTGCTGGAGTGGGCAGGGCTCGAGGGCTTCGCTGAGGTCGCGGCGCAGCCGCAATTGCTCCGTGAAACGGTCGCCAAGCGTTGCAGCCGCCGTGGTTGGCAAGGTTGGATCGAGCCGCTAAGCGATTGGCTGCAAGCGTTCGTGCAAACATCGTTTCAACTAGGCGATGGGCAGCCACCGGTGAGGTTGAGCGAGTTGACCCAATACCGCATCGAAATGGAGTTCTGGTTTGCCAGCCACCGGGTCGATGTGACCAGGTTAGATGGCCTGGTGCGCCAGTACACCCACGACGGTGCTGCGCGCCTGCCCGCCGAGGGCGCCTTGCTCAACGGTATGTTCAAGGGGTTCATTGATCTGTGCTTCGAACACGCGGGGCGATACTACGTAGCTGACTATAAGTCCAACTGGCTAGGCGTCGACGATAGCGCCTACACCGCGCAAAACATGACCAGTGCCATTCTCGACAACCGCTATGACCTGCAATACGTACTCTATGTGCTCGCCTTGCACCGGCAATTGCGGGCAAGGCTGGAAGACTACGACTACGACCGCCATATGGGGGGCGCCATGTTCATATTTCTCAGAGGCGTGGACGCGCCCAGCCATGGCATGTATTTCACCCGGCCGCAGCGAGCGTTGATCGAAGCCCTGGACCGGCTTTTCCAAGGTGCCGCACCGCAGGTGCAGGCCGATCTATTCTCTGAGGAATCGGCATGAACCGCACATTCGCCGATTTGTTGCCTACTGAAGTCGATGCCCAAGGGTTGGCAGACCTCAGGCCCTTGACGCGCATCGACGACCTGCTGGCTTTGCTCGCCCGCTGGGTCGAACGAGGCTGGTTGCGTGCCCTGGACAAAGCCTTCGTGGCCTTCCTGGCCGAGCAGACGCCCCAGGCCGACCCGCTGGTATTACTGGCGGCGGCGCTCACCAGCCATCAGCTTGGTCATGGGCACGTGTGCCTGGATTTAGGGCAGACCCTCGAAGCGCCAGATTTCGCCTTGTCGTTGCCGCCGGAAGGTGACCCGCTGAAAGGCGCACTGTTGCTACCTTCGACCTTGCTGGCAAACCTGGACGTAGAAGCCTGGCGGCGCACGGTCGAAGCCAGCGAGCTGGTGGCCGGCGCCAGCGATGTTGCGGGCGCGGCGCACCAACGGCCGCTGGTCTTGGCCGGGCAGCGCTTGTATTTACGTCGCTACTGGGCCTACGAGCGGCGCATCGACCAAGCCTTGCGCCTGCGCCTGGCTCATCTGGAACCGGGCGCAGCCGACCTGCCCGCACGCTTGACGCACCTGTTCGGCAGCCCGGCGGCGGGGCGCATCGATTGGCAGAAGCTGGCGTGTGCCCTCGCCACTCGCCGCTCGTTCAGTATCGTGACCGGCGGCCCTGGCACGGGCAAAACCACCACCGTGGTACGCCTGCTGGCCTTGCTCCAGGGGCCGGCCGTTGAAGCGGGCAAGCCCCTGCGCATCCGCCTGGCTGCGCCGACCGGTAAGGCAGCGGCGCGTTTAACCGAATCCATCAGTGGCCAGGTCCGACAGCTCGATGTGCCCCTCAACGTCCGTGAGCGTATACCGGTTGAGGTCACCACGGTGCACCGGCTATTGGGCAGTCGCCCAGGTACCCGACACTTTCGTCATCACCCTGGCAACCTGCTGCCACTGGATGTCCTGGTGGTGGACGAAGCGTCGATGATCGATCTGGAAATGATGGCCAATCTGCTAGATGCCTTGCCTCTGCGCGCGCGCCTGGTGCTGCTGGGGGACAAAGACCAATTGGCCTCGGTGGAAGCCGGTGCGGTGCTGGGAGACCTGTGCCGCGACGCCGAAGCCGGGCGCTATAGCCCTGCCACGCTTGAATGGCTGCAGCAGGTCAGCGGCGAGCCCCTGGCCGGTTCTGGCCTGGAGGTCGGCAGCGAAGCCGAGTATCCCCTCGCCCAACAGGTGGTGATGTTGCGTCACTCGCGGCGCTTTGGCGAGGACAGTGGGATCGGCCGGTTGGCTAACCTTGTGAATGCGCAAGAAGCTGAACCCGCCCGGGCCCTGCTGCGCGGCGGTGAGTTTGCCGACCTCTTCGCGCTGGCGATAAAGGGGGAGCAAGACCAGGCTCTGCAGGCCTTGCTACTGGACGGTCATGGGCAGGCACACGGTTACCGACATTATTTTCAGACCTTACACCAACAGCGTCCGGCCGCTGCCACGGCCCTGGGCGATAGCCTGTGGGAGGGCTGGGCCCGGCAGGTGCTGGATGCATTCGATACGTTCCAGCTGCTATGCGCCGTGCGCAAAGGGCCTTGGGGCGTGGAGGGCCTGAACCAGCGGGCAACCCAAGCGCTGTTGGGCGCGGGCCTGATCGACAACGACCATCAATGGTACGAAGGCCGGCCCGTGCTGATGACCCGGAACGACTATGGCCTGGGCCTAATGAATGGGGATATCGGCATTACCTTGCGCCTACCGGAAACAGATGGCGATACACGCCAGGTTTTACGCGTAGCCTTCCCGCGTAACGATGGCTCGGGCGGTGTGCGGTTTATCCTGCCCAGCCGCTTGAATGACGTCGAGACGGTTTATGCCATGACCGTACACAAGTCCCAGGGCTCGGAGTTCGAGCACACCGCCCTGGTATTGCCCGACGCACTGAATCCGGTGCTCACCAAAGAATTGATCTATACCGGCATCACCCGGGCCAAGCAGTGGTTCACGCTGCTCGAACCCCGAGCTGGGGTGTTCGAGGAGGCTGCACGGCGCAAGGTCAAGCGTCTGAGTGGCTTGATGCTCGCGCTGTAGAGGGCAATGCCGAATCGATTAAGGATCCAATCCAGCTTCGTGATATCGTTGTCGCATTAATTGTCATCGCACAGAGTATTGGCGTAGATGAACATCGCGTATCGATCACCGGGCTCCTTGGGCGTACCGGTCTATCGCTGGCTTTGGGGTTGCACCCTTGCGCTAATGGCTATACCAAGCGTTGCGCAAGAGGCTTCCAGCCCCGTCCAGGCCCGTGACGAGGCGGTGGCCCAAGTCATCCTGGGTATCCTTAGCTATACGCGGTGGCCCGACGACCCCTCGACATTGCGCCTGTGCATCGTCGGGCCCACCCAGCAGGCCGATGCCATTTTCGAGGGCGCTGCTGACGCCACCGGGGTGCCCCTGCAGGTCGAGCGACTGCCAGCCAACGAGCCAGGCCTCCCCGAACGCTGTAATGCAGTCTACCTGGGCCAATTGAGTGACGCCGAGCAGGCCGAACTAACCGCTCGCCTGCTCGACAAACCGATATTGACCATCAGCGAGCAGGCCCACCGCTGCGACACGGGCGTATTATTCTGCCTGGTGAGCGCCGGGCAGCAGGTCGCCTTCGAGGCCCAGCTGGATGCGCTGACCCGCAGCGGGTTGCGTATTCACCCTAGTGTCCTGCAGTTGTCTCGAAGCCCTGCGGTGCAGCCATGAACGGTGCTTCTCTCCCTTCACGGCGGGCCTCGCTGCGGTCGGTGATGGCACGGGCTAACCTGGCAGTGGCATTTCTCGCGGTGGGCTTGGCCGGCATCTCGCTCACCGTGTTGGGGGTATTGGCGTTGCGGGTGTATGCCGACCACAACTTGCAACTGATCGCCCGCTCGATCAACTACACCGTCGAAGCGGCACTGGTATTCAACGACCGCCCTGCCGCGAATGAAGCGTTAGCCTTGATTGCCTCCCGTGAACAGGTGGCCGAGGCGGCAGTGTTCAAACCCAATGGCGATTTATTTGCCCAGTGGAAGCGGCCCCAGCGAGGTGTGCTGGCGCACTTGGACATGCACCTGGCCAGGGCCTTGCTGCAGGAGCCGATCAATCAGCCGATCGAGCATCAAGGGCGCATCATCGGCTACGTGCATTTGACCGGGCACAGCGCGAGCCTGCTGCGGTTTATGCTCAGTGGCCTGCTGGGCATCTTGCTGTGCACGGCATTGAGCGCGCTCGTCGCGCAGTACCTGTCGCGCCGCCTGCTCAATGGCATTGTCGGGCCTTTGCGAGGGCTGGCCGAGGTCGCCCACGCCGCGCGGCGTGATCGAGCCTTCGAGCGGCGCGTGCCGGCGGTAGCCATCACTGAGCTGAACGACCTGGGTAGCGACTTCAATGCCCTCTTGGCCGAGCTGCAGACCTGGCAGAAGCACTGGCAGCGCGAGAACAAAAGCCTCGCGCACCAAGCCAGCCATGACAGCCTGACAGGCCTGCCCAACCGGACATTTTTCGAGGGGCGCCTGGGCCGCCACCTGGTCACGGCCCAGGCCAGCCAACAACGCTTGGCCGTGTTATTCATCGACAGCGACCGCTTCAAATCCATCAACGACACCTACGGCCATGCGGCGGGGGATGAGGTATTGATCCACATCGCCACGCGTATTCGCGGCCAACTGCGCGAGCACGACCTGGTCGCGCGCCTGGGCGGCGATGAGTTCGCGGTGCTGCTGTCCCCGCTGCCGGGCCTCGAGGAAGCCCAACGCATTGCCGAACAGATCATTCACAGCATGGCCGAACCGGTCCGGGTGGGTGAGGGCGAGGGTGAGGGTGAGGGTGAGGGTGAGTATGTCGACACTAGCTTAAGCGTCGGTATCGCCGTATTCCCCGACCATGGCCATACCCCCGCGCAATTACTGGCGGCGGCGGACCTCGCCATGTATGGCGCCAAGCGGGTGGGCCGCGGCCGCTGGCATGCCGCAGGCCTGGAAGCCGCGGATGATCTCGACGGGTAAGCATCGCGCTAGCGATACCCGGCCGCAGCAGCCGTTTATCCGTCGGCCTGGCGGCGCGGAGCATCCAGGCTAGGATCAATCTGTTTCCGTGTTTAACAGGGTTTGAACCATGGCCAACACCTACAGCGCACCCGGCATCGTCGTTGTCGACGTTGCCGGGCATACCGATACGGCACAGGATATCGTTGTGCGGCCTGACGGCTCCTTACTGATCGCCGGGTTCAGTGACTACAGCAGCGACTTCACCGACGGTTTCGATTTCTCCCTGGCTAGCGTCTCAGCCGCCGGGGCGGTCGACACGGCTTACGGCCACGCGGGGCGGCAAGTCATCCACAAGCAAATCCCCTACGACAAAGCCTACAGCCTGCAAGTACAGGACGACGGCGCCGTCGTCGCTGCCCACGCCGGCCATGATGACACGCCGATCGTGCAGCGCTGGGGCGCCGACGGCAAAGCCGATACGGCGTTCAACAGCAACGCCCAGGCCAGCCTGCCCAGCGGCTTGGGTTCCGCGCCCATCGTCAGCGCCCACGCTGATGGCAGCGTGCTAGTGGGCGCAGCCGAGGATAACCACCTCAACGTGGCACGCCTGAACCCGGATGGCACCCTGGACGCCGCCTTTGGCGCTAACGGTTTACTCACCTTGCAGGCGCGCGACACCTGGGCATTCGTCGAGAACATCACGGTTTTGGACGATGGTGGGGTGCTGGTCCAAGGCGCACCGGGTTTTCAGAGCAGCGTGTCGAAATACACCGCGAGCGGTGAACTGGATAGCCAATTCGGCGAAAACGGCGTGGTGTCACTGGCTGGGTTCGCCAGCTACCGGGGCGATTTGGCGGTGCAAGCCGATGGCAAAATTCTCATCGCCAGTACCACTACGTTCAATGACTACGCCGTGTTGCGGCTAAACGCCGACGGTAGTCGCGATACCAGCTTTGGTAACAATGGCCTGGTCAGCGTAGACCTGCCTGGCGACTCGGCTCAGGCCGACGGTATCAGTGTGCTGAATGATGGCAAGATCCTGCTCGGTGGTAACACCTATGCCCTTGGCGGCAGTGATTACGCGGCGGTGCGGCTCAACGCCGACGGCACCCTAGACACGACCTTTGGCAGCCCCGATGGCAACACCCGCTTGGTGGGGTCTTCCGCCGATGACGCTCTGCAAGGGTTGGCCGCTGACGAAATCCTCCGCGGCCTGGCCGGTGACGACCTGCTACAAGGCAACCTCGGCCGCGACCTGCTCTCCGGCGGCGCAGGCGCAGATGTGTTCAGCTACGCCTTGCTGGCCGACAGCTTTCGCACGGCCACCACCAGCCACAGCGACCGCATCCTCGACTTCAACCCCAGCCAAGACCGTATCGACGTAAGCGCCCTGGGCTTCACCGGCATCGGTGATGGCTTCAACGGCACCCTGGCGATCCAGGCTAACGCCGAGGGCAGCCGGACCTACCTGAAAAGCTTCGAGGCGAACACTGAGGGCCAACGTTTTGAACTGGTATTGGACGGCGACCTGGCCAACCAGCTGACTGAGCGCAATTTGCTGTTCGGCTCAACCAGTGCCGCTGATTCGCCGCAGTTGGTGGCCTTGGGGGTGCCGCCGGAGCTTCACGGGTGAGCCCCTGCAAACAGCATTTCCGGTGCCTGCCCCAGCAACAACGGCCGATTCAGTTCGGTCACCTCGCGGATGTAATCCCACAACAGGGTGATCCGCTTGAGCTTGCGCAAATCCTCCCGGCAATACATCCAAAATTGCCGCGTCACCTGAACCTCCTCCGCGAGTACTGGCACCAGCCTTGAATCCCCGGCTGCTAGGAAGCACGGCAATATGGCCAGCCCGTGGCCTTGCAGGGCTGCCATGTATTGGGCGATCACGCTGGTGCTGCGCAAGGTGGCGTTGGCGGTAGGTAGCAGATGTTGCAGGTAGAGCAGCTCGGTGCTGAAGGCAAGGTCATCGACATAACTGATAAACGGATGAGCGTTGAGCTGCGCGCTGCTGGTGATCGACGGGTGGCGGGCCAGGTAGTCGGCGCTGGCGTAGACCTGCAGGCGGTAGTCGCACAGCTTGCAACATACATAGGCACCGTGCTCGGGGCGTTCGAGGGCGATGACAATATCGGCTTCGCGGCGCGACAGGCTGATGAAGTGCGGCAGCGGCAGAATGTCTACGGAAATAGCCGGGTAGCGCTGGGTAAAGTGGCTGAGCTGGGGGGTGATGAAGTAGCTGCCGAAGCCTTCGGTGCAGCCCATGCGCACGTGCCCAGACAGCGCCACACCCGTGCCGGACACCTGCTCACAGGCCATGTGCAGGGTGCTCTCGATGCTTTCTGCCGAGGTGAGCAGGGCTTGCCCTTCGGCGGTTAGGACAAAGCCGCTGGTACGCGACTTTTCGAACAACAGCGTGCCGAGGGCGGTTTCCAGGGAGGTGATGCGCCGCGACACCGTGGTGTAATCCACGCCCAACCGGCGTGCGGCGCTACTGGCTTTGCGGGTGCGGGCCACTTCGAGGAAAAACTTCAGGTCATCCCAGTTCAGGGCGGACAGTGAGGTGAGGTGTTTTTGCATGTCAGACCGGCTTTTATCCGCGTTCTTGTTGGAAGTTTGCACATCTATACTGCATCCCACGGCTTGAAAACACCCTGCACAACAATAATGAAGCGGAGGTTGCTATGGATGTGCCCGTTCCCCCCGTCACCCCGTACCAGGACGCCAGGCTGCTGATCGATGGCCAGTGGGTCCATTCCAGTAGCCAAGAATGGCGCGATATCGTCAACCCAGCGACCCAGCAGGTGTTGGCGCGGGTGCCCTTCGCCACGGCGGCGGAGGTGGAGGCTGCCGTGGGTGCGGCTCAGCGCGCCTTCCAAAGCTGGCGGCATACGCCCCTTGGCGCGCGCATGCGCATCATGCTCAAGCTGCAAGCGTTGATCCGCGAACACAGTGCCCGTATCGCGCGCACCCTGAGCGCCGAGCAGGGTAAGACCCTGGCCGACGCCGAAGGCGATATTTTTCGCGGCCTGGAGGTGGTCGAGCACGCGTGTTCGGTGGGCAGCCTGCAACTGGGCGAGTTCGCTGAGAATGTCGCGGCGGGCGTCGACACCTATACCCTGCGTCAGCCCCTGGGCGTGTGCGTCGGTATCACGCCATTCAACTTCCCCGCGATGATCCCGCTGTGGATGTTCCCCATGGCGATCGTGTGCGGCAATACCTTCGTGCTCAAGCCCTCGGAACAAGACCCGCTCTCGACTTTGTTGTTGGTCGAACTAGCCCTGGAAGCCGGGGTGCCGCCGGGGGTGCTGAATGTGGTGCACGGCGGTAAGGCCGTCGTCGACGGCTTATGCCAGCATGCGGATGTCAAAGCGATTTCCTTTGTCGGCTCGACCGCTGTGGGCACCCATGTCTATGACTTGGCCGGCCGCTACGGCAAGCGCGTGCAGGCCATGATGGGGGCGAAGAATCATGCGGTGGTGCTGCCCGATGCCAATCGCGAGCAGACCCTCAACGCACTGGTGGGCGCTGCGTTTGGCGCGGCCGGGCAGCGCTGCATGGCCACCTCGGTGGTGGTGCTGGTGGGGGCCGCGCGGGGTTGGCTGGCGGAACTGACGGCGCGAGCTGCGCAGTTGAAGGTCAACGCCGGCGACCAGCCGGGCACTGACGTCGGGCCACTGATTTCGCGCCAGGCGCTGGAGCGCGTACTTGGCCTGATCGACAGTGGCGTGCAGCAGGGCGCCAAGCTTGAGCTCGACGGCCGCGGCGTGCAGGTGGCGGGGTATGAGCAGGGCAACTTTGTAGGGCCGACCTTGTTTAGCGGGGTCACCAGCGACATGCGCATCTACACCGAGGAGATCTTCGGCCCAGTGCTGCTGGTGATGGAAGTCGAGACCCTGGCCCAGGCCATTGCCCTGATCAACCGCAACCCTTTCGGTAACGGTACCGGGCTCTTCACCCAGAGCGGCGCGGCCGCGCGTACCTTCCAGAGCGAGGTCGATGTCGGCCAGGTGGGTATCAATATCCCCATTCCCGTGCCGGTGCCGATGTTCAGTTTCACCGGTTCGCGCGGCTCCAAACTGGGCGACCTGGGGCCGTACGGCAAGCAGGTGGTGCAGTTCTATACTCAGACCAAGACCGTCACGGCGCGTTGGTTCGACGACGGCGCCGGTGAAGGCGTGAACACCACCATTCATTTGAAATAGGGATACGGCCATGCACATCGCATTCATCGGCCTGGGCAATATGGGCGCGCCCATGGCGCGCAACCTGCTCAAGGCTGGCCATCAGTTGCATGTGTTCGACCTGAACCCGCACATGCTGGCCGAGTTGGCCCAACTCGGTGCGCAGGTCAGTGCATCGCCCCGGGACGCGGCGCAACAGGCTGAGTTGGTGATCAGCATGCTGCCCGCAGCCGCCCACGTGCGTCAGGTGTATCTGGGCGATGACGGCGTATTGGCCGGCATTCGCCCCGGCACACCCGCGTTGGACTGCAGCACCATCGACCCGCAAACCGCGCGCGAGGTGTCCGCCGCCGCCGCGTTGCAAGGCATCGACCTGGGTGACGCCCCTGTTTCCGGTGGTACCGGTGGAGCGGCGGCGGGCACCCTGACCTTTATGGTCGGTGCCAGCCCAGCGTTGTTCGCCACGCTCAAACCGGTGCTCGAACACATGGGCCGCAATATCGTGCACTGCGGCGCGGTGGGTACCGGGCAAATCGCCAAGATTTGCAACAATCTGCTGCTGGGTATTTCCATGATCGGCGTTGCCGAAGCCATGGCCCTGGGCGACGCCTTGGGCATCGACACGCAGGTGCTGGCCGGAATTATCAACAGTTCTACCGGGCGCTGCTGGAGTTCGGACAGCTATAACCCATGGCCGGGGATCGTCGACACCGCTCCGGCATCACGTGGCTATACCGGGGGCTTTGGTGCCGACCTGATGCTCAAGGACTTGGGCTTGGCCACCGAGGCCGCCCGTCAGGCGCAGCAACCGGTGTTGCTGGGGGCGTTGGCGCAACAGCTGTATCAAGCCATGAGCCAGCGGGGCGAGGGTGGGCGGGACTTTTCCGCGATCGTCGAGGCTTACCGTAAACCTACTAACTGAGCCTGGTCATGTAAGGCGCGAGATCCGGCTCCGGTAACACAGAGAGCACCTTGAGCCGCTGCAGCGTGCGCTCCCGGGCACGGAGCAAATGGTCGCGCAAGTTCAGGGCTGCGGAGTCGAGGTTGCCGTGCAGCAAAGACTCGATGATCAAGCGGTGTTCCACCAGGGTGGCTTCGTCGATGCCCATGCGCAGCGCTTCGAAAAAAATCCGGCTGACGTTGATCGGGCTCTGGCATTGCTGAATCAGCGCAGCCATTTTGCGGTTGCGCAGGCCGGCCAGGCAGCGCACGTGCAGGTCGTGCTCAAGGCGGTCGACTGCCTGGCGGCTGGCTTGGTCCGGCGCGGCTTGTAGGCTGTTGATGTGATCGAGCATGTCGAGCAGGGTTTCCCGGCTCAACTGCGGGGCGGTCTGCTGCAAGGCCTGGGGTTCGAGCACGGCGCGCAGTTCGTAGTCTTCAGTGATTTCCTGGGCGGTCAGCGGCCCGGCCAGCCACTGCGCATAGGGTTCTTTTTCGACCAGGCCACGGTCGCGCAAGCGCATCAGGGCCTCGCGCACCACGCTGCGGCTGACGCCCAAGTGCTCGGCGGCCAATTGCTCGTCGATACGGTAATGGCCGAATACCATAACGGTGGACACGCACGCGGCGATTTCATCGTACACGCGCTCGCCCAGGGGCCGGGTGTCGATCAACTCCTCGCTAGGCTCCAGGCCCAGTAATTGCCGGGTCAGCGGTGCGCGTTGGGGTTCCAGCTCGAGGCCCTGGGGGTTGATCAGGTAACCGCGGCCTTCGAAGCGGCTGATCAGGCCCTCCTCGTGCAGCAAGGTCAACGCCTGTCGCACCGGCACCCGGCTGGTGCTGAACAGCTGCGCCAAAGGCGCCTCCACCAGCACCAGACCTGGCACCGCCCGCCCCGCCAAGATGGCATCGCGCAGGGCACTGCGAATCAGCCCATAGCGCGGGGCGCCGCGGGCGTCATCGGAAACGGGGCTTTCTTCGACCAGCATCAGCGGCGTTCTCTAACATCAGCGGGCGGGGATTCTCTCATAACTCACCCAAGGTTGAGCGGCGAAGGTGGGGCACCAGATTGGGGCTAGAAGTAGCACAGTGTTACTTTTTAACGCATAAATGTACTTATTTAGAATGCATACATTTCTGTAGGAGGGGGCTTGCCCCCGATCTCTTCCAACCCACCACAATCTGCGCCTGCGGTTAAAACATCGGGGGCGAGCCCCCTCCTACCCGCGGATCGTGCGGTAGGCTGATAAAAACTATTCAAACGAATAGCAGGCTGGCACAAAGGTTGCCACATAAAACGTACTTATTAAATAAATGTACATTTGAGAGTGTACATTTTTAGGTTCGTTGTGGAGTAGCCATGCCGACGTTCGATCCGCGCACTGCCGATGGCTTGGCCATCGCTCAAGCTTATGCCTCTGGCGCCTGTGACCCGGTCGAGGTGCTGGACGCTGCGCTGGCGCAGGCCGGCAGCGTTGAGCATGTGTTTATCGAGCTGAGCGCAGAACGCGCCCGCCGCGAAGCGCAAGCCTCGGCCGCGCGCTGGCGCGCTGGCCAGCCGTTGTCGGCCCTGGACGGCGTGCCCATCGCCTGGAAAGACCTGTTCGACATGACCGGCAGCGTCACTACGGCGGGCGCGGCAGTGCGCCGTACGCAGATGCCTGCGGCGGCCGACGCCTGGATGGTGCAGCAGTTAGCCCGTGGCGGGATGGTCAGCCTGGGCAAAACCAACCTGAGTGAGTTCGCCTATTCGGGGCTGGGCCTGAACCCGCATTTCGGCACGCCGCGTAACCCTTACAGCCGTGAGGCCAGGGTGCCGGGAGGCTCGTCATCGGGTTCGGGCGTGGCCGTGGCGGCGGGCGTCGTTCCAATTGCCATGGGCACCGACACCGCCGGCTCGATTCGCATTCCTGCGGCGTTCAATGGCCTGGTCGGGTACCGCAGCAGTCGCCAACGCTACGATTTCGCCGGCGTGTTCCCCCTGGCCCGCTCGCTGGATTGCCTCGGCCCTCTGACGCGCAGCGTGCGTGACGCCATCGCGGTGGATCACCTGCTATTGGGCGGCGCCGTGCCGGCCATGGCTGACCCGCGCACGCTGCTGTTGCGCGTAGACCCCGCGACCCTGGCCGACGAGCGCGTCGAGGCGGCCGTACGGGACAACTTGGAGGCCTGCCTGGCGCGGCTGGAACAGGCCGGTGCGCGAATCGACCGGCGCCCGTTGCCCGTGTGGCAGGCCACCCTCGACAGCATTGAGCAGCAGGGCTGGTTGGGCGCGGCCGAAGCCTTCGCCCTGCATGAGCAACTGCTCGACAGCAGCGCCGCCGAGCAGCTCGACCCCAGAGTCAGGGCGCGCCTCGAAACCGCGCGTTCAATGCCAGCCAGCCAGTTGTTAAAGCTGTACAGCGCCCGTGCGCAACTGCAGGCCCGCGTGCAGGAAGAATTGAACGGTGCGCTGTTGGTGACCCCCACGGTGGCCCACGTGGCCCCGCTGCTGGCGCCACTGCTGGCAGACAGCGAAGCCTTTGTGCGCTGCAACCTGGCCACCCTGCGCCTGACCATGCCCGGCAGCCTGCTCGATATGCCCAGCGTGGCCTTGCCCAGCGGCGTCGACGCCCAGGGCCTGCCCACCAGCCTGTTGCTGTCGCTGCCCGCTGGCGATGACCGGCGCCTGCTCGGCATGGCGCTGGCCGTCGAGCACGCCTTGAACTGACTTTTTCAAAGCCGCGACGGGGGCCCGGCCCTGTCGAGTGCTGGATAGAACCGGGCGCAAGGAATTTTTCATGGCTAAAGAAATACTGGTATCGATCGGTGTCGACGTCGACGCAGTCGCCGGCTGGCTGGGTTCCTACGGCGGCGAAGACTCCCCTGACGACATTTCCCGCGGCCTGTTCGCCGGGGAAGTCGGAGCGCCGCGCTTGCTCAAGCTGTTCGAGAAATATGGCCTGCGCACCACCTGGTTCATCCCCGGCCATTCGGTGGAAACCTTCCCCGAGCAAATGAAGGCCGTGGCCGACGCCGGGCACGAAGTGGGCATCCACGGCTACAGCCACGAAAACCCGATTGCCATGACCCCAGAGCAGGAAGAGATCGTCCTGGACAAGTCGATCGAGCTGATCACCCAACTGACCGGGCGGCGCCCGACCGGTTACGTGGCGCCCTGGTGGGAATTCAGCCGGGTGACCAACGAGCTGCTGCTGAAAAAGGGCATCAAGTACGACCACAGTTTGATGCATAACGACTTCTCGCCGTACTACGTCCGCGTCGGCGACCAGTGGACCAAAATCGATTACAGCCAGCACCCCGACACTTGGATGAAACCTCTGGTACGCGGTGAAGAGACCGACCTGGTGGAGATCCCCGCCAACTGGTACCTCGACGACCTGCCGCCAATGATGTTCATCAAAAAAGCGCCCAACAGCCACGGCTTCGTTAACCCACGCCACCTGGAAGAAATGTGGCGCGACCAATTCGACTGGGTCTACCGCGAAAGCGACTACGCCGTATTCCCCATCACCATCCACCCCGATGTTTCTGGCCGCCCGCAGGTGCTGCTGATGCTCGAACGCTTGATCGAGCACATGCAAGGCCATGCCGGTGTGCGCTTTGTGACCATGGACGAGATCGCCGACGACTTTATCCAGCGCCAGCCTCGCCAGCGCTGATTACCCACCTACCCGAGCTGTCCTTTCGAGGTTTCGCCATGACTACGCCTGCAGCCGTTACCGCTTCAGTGAATGCTTCAACCACCCCTTGGCAACCGCAACAACTCTCGTCAAAGGATGTGACGTATTCGACCTGGATCTGTTTCTTCGCCTGGGTCTTCGCGGTGTACGACTTCATTCTGTTCGGCACCTTGCTGCCGGTCATGGGTGAGCACTTCACCTGGAGCCAGGCCACGCAGGCCGAGATCGCCACCTGGGTAGCCCTGGGCGGCGCGGTCGTGGCATTTGCCATTGGGCCGGTGGTGGATAAGATCGGGCGGCGCGCCGGCATCATGTTCACCGTGACCGGTGCCGCGCTGTGTTCGTTGCTCACCGCATTTGCCGCCGGGGCTGGCAAGGGCGCGTTGGTGGCGGTGCGTTCGGGCGCCGGTTTGGGATATGCGGAGGAGGGGGTCAACGCCACCTACCTGACCGAAATCTACGCGGCATCCACCGACCCCAAGCTGATCAAACGTCGCGGTTTTATCTACAGCCTGGTGCAAAGCGGCTGGCCGGTGGGCGCGCTGATCGCCGCAGGCCTGACCGCCCTGTTGTTGCCCGTGATCGGCTGGCAAGGCTGCTTTATCTTCGCCGCCATTCCCGCATTCGTGGTCGCAGTGCTAGCCCGCAAGCTCAAGGAGAGCCCGCAGTTCCAAGTGCACATGCGCATCGCTCAATTGCGCAAAGCCGGCGATGAGGCCGGTGCCCGTCAAGTCGCCCAGGCTTATGGGGTCGACTATGCCGAACACGCCAAAGCCGGTGTAGCCGCCGCTTTCAAAGGCCCGGCCTTGCGCGCGACACTGGTGCTGAGCGTGGCGTTGCTGCTGAACTGGTCGGCCATTCAAGTGTTCAGCGTGCTGGGCACCTCGGTGATCGTCAGCGTGCACAACGTTTCGTTCCAGAACTCCCTGTGGATCCTGGTCTTGTCCAACCTGGTGGGCTTCTGCGGCTACCTTTTTCACGGTTGGTTGGGCGACCGGATCGGCCGGCGTAACACCGTGGCCATGGGCTGGATGTGCGGTGGGGTAGCGTTTGCCGCCATGATCTACGCCCCCAGCGACCTGGTCACGGTGGTTGCTCTGTACAGCGTTGGCCTGTTCTTTCTCAATGGCCCTTACTCGGCGCTGTTGTTCTTCATGAGCGAAAGCTTCCCCACCAGCATTCGTGCTACCGGCGGCGCCATTGTGCATGCCATGGGCCCGATCGGTGCGGTGGTGGCAGGCCTTGGTATCACCGGGGTGTTGACCGCCGGTGGCCAGTGGGCCAGTGCAGCCATCTGGTTTGGCGCCGTGCCTTGCTTCTTGTCCGGCGCGGTGATGCTGGCTGCTCGTCACGTCGCCCCCGACAGCATCAAATGAACTAAGGAGCACATCATGACCGTTGCAACCCCTCAACCTGTGGCACTGGTAACCGGTGCCGCCAGCGGCATCGGCCAGGCCCTGGCGGTGGCGTATGCCGAACGCGGCGTGCGCGTGGTCGGTGGCTATTTCGCCGGTGACCCGCACGACCCTGAAGTGACCCTGGACCTGGTGGCCGCGGTGGCGGGCGAATGCGTCATGCTGCCGCTGGACGTCACCGACAGCGCCTCGGTGGACGCCTTGGCAGCGGCCGCCATCGGCCACTTCGGCCGCCTCGACTACGCCGTGGCCAACGCTGGGCTGCTGCGGGCGTCGCCGCTGCTGGAGATGACCGACGAACGCTGGCACGAATTGCTCAACGTTGACCTCACCGGGGTCATGCGCACCTTCCGCGCCGCCGCGCGGCACATGGCCGACGGCGGGGCGCTGGTCGCGATCTCGTCGATTGCCGGGGGCGTGTATGGCTGGCAAGACCACGCCCACTACGCCGCCGCCAAAGCGGGTGTCCCGGGCCTGTGCCGCTCGCTGGCGGTAGAGCTGGCGCCGCGCGGCATTCGCTGCAACGCGGTGATCCCCGGCCTGATCGAAACCCCACAATCGCTGGACGCCAAAAACTCCTTGGGCCCCGAGGGCTTGGCCAAAGCCGCCCGGTCGATCCCGCTGGGGCGGGTGGGGCGGGCCGATGAGGTCGCCGCATTGGTGAGTTTTCTGACCAGCCCCCAGGCCAGCTACCTGACCGGCCAAAGCATTATTATCGATGGCGGCCTGACCGTACGTTGGCCCGATTGAATCGCCTGTGGAGTGCACCATGAACCGACCTTTGGAAAACCGCCGCGCCGTGATCACCGGGGCCGGCAGCGGCATTGGCGCCGCCATCGCCCTGGCGTACAGCCAGGCCGGCGCGCGCCTGGTGCTGGCCGACCGCGATGGGCCAAGCCTGCAGCGCAGCGCGGCGCAATGCCGTGCGCTGGGGGCCGAAGTCTACGAATGCGTGGCCGACGTCGGCACCCGTGAAGGCGCCCAGGCCAGCGTTGACCTGTGCATCGCGACCTTTGGCAGCATCGATATTCTGGTCAATAACGCGGGCATGCTGACCCAAGCCCGCTGCGTCGACCTGACCCAAGCCATGTGGGACGACATGTTGCGGGTCGACCTCACCAGCGTGTTCATTGCTAGCCAGCGCGCGCTGCCGGCGATGCTCGGGCAACGTTGGGGGCGCATCATCAACGTCGCTTCGCAATTGGGCATCAAGGGCGGCGCGGAGCTTACCCACTATGCGGCGGCGAAAGCTGGGGTGATTGGTTTTACCAAATCCCTGGCGCTGGAAGTGTCCAAGGACAACGTGTTGGTCAACGCCATCGCCCCTGGCCCAATCAGCACCACGCTGGTGGAAGGCCTGAGCGCCGATTGGAAAAAAGCCAAGGCCGCCGAGTTGCCCCTGGGCCGTTTCGGCTTGGCCGAGGAAGTGGCGCCGGTGGCGGTGCTGCTGGCCTCCGAGCCCGGCGGCAACCTGTTCGTGGGGCAGACCCTGGGGCCGAATTCCGGCGATGTGATGCCATGACCGGCAGGGAGGGCTAAGCATGTGCGGACTCTGCGGCTTACTCGGCGAAGACATCCACTGGAGCGATTCGGTGGCCGACTCCCTGCCGCGCCGGCGCGAGCGCTTGCAGCGGATCAAAGCGATCAACCGCGTGCTTGGGGCCTTTCGCTTGAGCGTCTCGGACTTCCAGGGCAGCGCCTACTTGATCCAAAGCGCGACCGGCCGCCAAGAACTGGCCAGCGGCCTGGACCTGCTCTGGGCCCAGGCCGAAAGCATGCTCGGCCGCCCCCTCGACCCCTTGGACCCACAGCTGCTGCAACGCCTCGAGGCGCAGCCATGAGCTTGCCGCTGAACGTCATCACCGGCTTTCTCGGCAGCGGCAAAACTACCCTGCTCAAGCGCCTGCTGACGGATCAGAGCCTGGGCGACACGGTGGTGTTGATCAACGAATTCGGCGAAGTGGGCATCGATCATTTACTGGTCGAGGAAATCGCCCCCGACACCGTGCTACTGCCCAGTGGCTGCGTGTGCTGTTCGGTGCGCGGCGACCTTAAGGCGGCGTTGCTCAGCCTGCATGAGCGGCGCGGGCGCGGTGAGATTCCGGCATTCCGGCGGGCCTTGCTGGAAACCACTGGGTTGGCCGACCCCACACCGATCCTGGCCACCCTGGCCAAGGATGCGCAGCTACGCGGGCGTTACCACCTCGGGTTGCTGATCACCGTGGTGGATGCCCAGCACGCCGCCTTGCAACAAGGTTTGCACCCGGAGTGGCTGGCCCAGGTCACGGCGGCCGACCGCCTGCTGTTGAGCAAGGCAGACCTGGTCGAGCCACCCGTGGTTGAGGCCTTACGCCTGGCCCTGGGGCAACTCAACCCGGGTGCCGAGCAACGCCTGGTCACCGAGGTGACCCAGGGCGATGAATGGCTGCTGGGGGAGGGCGTGCACACCGACGTGACCGCCGAGGTGCAACGCTGGCAGCTCTTCGCCCCGGTCAACCCACAGCGCCACGCCCAGGCCCAGGTGTGCTGCCTGGAATTCGAGCAGCCGTTGGACTGGATGACGTTCGGTGTCTGGCTGTCCATGCTGCTAAGATGCCACGGCCCCCGCATTCTGCGGGTCAAGGGTATTCTCGACGTGACCGACAGCGCGCAACCGATCGTTATCCATGGCGTACAGCATTGCCTGCACGCGCCCGTACACCTGCCGGCCTGGCCGAGCGAGCAGCGCCGCTCGCGCTTGGTGTTTATCGTGCGCGACTTGGACGTAGCGCAGTTGCGCCGCTCGTTCGAGGCCTTTATCGGGCACGTTGGGCTGGCCCCATGAGCGAGCCGATCACCCTGCGGGTACTGGGCACCTCGGTCACGCTGCTGGAGCCGATTCGCGAGCGGGCCGAGCGCGAGTTGGGCATTCGCCTGGAGTATCAGGTGCACGAAGTGCAGCAGGCGCAACGCATTGCGGTGATGCAGCCGGAGAGCTACGACCTCTACGACCAGTGGTTTCACAACGTTGACCTGGTCTGGCCAGCCCGCGCGATCCAGCCGATCGACACCCGGCGCCTGGCGCTGTGGGACGAAATCAACGACCTGCCCAAGCGCGGCCGCTTGCACCCGCAAGACCGTATCGCCACCGGCAGCCTGCCCTGTGATCGGCTGTTTGTGCAGCACGACGGTAGCCTGGCGAGCAAGCCAAGCGACTTTATCAGCATGCTGCCCCTGACCCACAACGCCGACAGCTTTGCCTACCGCCCCGAACGCCTACCCGCCAGCCTCAGCCAAGCCGAAGAAAGCTGGGCCTGGCTGATCGACGAGCAGTGGTGCGGGCGCATTGCCCTGCAAAGTGATGCCTCCATCGGGGCCCTCGATGCGGCACTGGCGCTACAGGCGTCGGGTTTGGCCCAGTTTGAAAACATCGGCAACCTGCGTATCGAAGAAATCGACCACCTGGCCAAGTTGCTGATTCAGAAGCAGCAGCACGGCCATTTCGCGGGGTTTTGGTCCGACGGGCAGGAAGCCGGCGAGCTGATGTTGCAGCCGCGTATCGACATCCAGAGCCTCTGGTCGCCGACCCTGATGCAGCTGCACCGCGCGGGGGTGCAGTACCGCCTGGCTGTACCGAAGGAAGGCTACCGAGCCTGGTTTGGCGGGCTGTCGCTGTCGCGCTGCGCCCAGGGCAAAGTGCGCGACGCCGCGTACGCCTACCTGAATTGGTGGCTGGCCGGCTGGCCGGGGGCGGTCATGGCGCGCCAGGGTTTTTACATCTCCAACCCGCTGCGCGCCCGGGATCACCTGTCGGCGGCCGAATGGGACTATTGGTACGCGGGCAAGCCGGCCCGGGAAGTGCTGATGGGCAGCGACGGCGAGCCGCTGATCGACATCGGCGCCTGCCGCGAAGGCGGCTCCTACAGCCAGCGCATGGGCCACATCAGTGTGTGGAACTCGGTGATGGACGAACACAACTACCTGGTGCGGCGCTGGGCGGATTTTCTCAGGTCGGCGAAGAACTGACAGCGGGCGCGTACTCATCGAGGATCGCCAGCAACCCTTGGGCATAGCCCGGCAGCGCGGCAAAATCACGGGCGCAGATCCACAGCTCGCGTGCGGCCCAGGGCTCGGGCAGTGGCAGCCATTGCAACGCCGCCGTACCTTGCCAGCGCTGTTGGGTGGCCCGCGGGACGATCCCCAGCCCGGCCCCCAGGGCCACCATGCGCAACACGCCGTCCAGGCTGCCGGCGCGTACCCGCACCTGCAGCGTGTGGCCCAGTTGTGCCGCCTGTGTCGCCACCAACTGGCCCAACGCGCTGTGCGCGGGCAGGCCGACGAAGCCGTGCTCTAGGGTGTCGGCGAAGCCCAGCCCCTGGCGCCCTTGCAGCAGGTGCCCTTGGGGGATCACCAACAGTAAGGGGTCGACCCGAAACCGGCGGCTTTGCAGGCCGCTCATGTCCACGGCATTCGAGACAATGCCCAGGTCCAGCGTGCCCTCGCGCAAGGCCTGCACGATACGGGTACTGGTCCATTCGCTGACCTCAAGCTCAAGAGTGGGGTAGCGCTTGAGGAATTCGGCCAGCGGCTCGGGCAGGTGCTCGGTTAACGCCGCACTGTTACAGGCCAGGTGCAGGCGGCCCTTGATACCCGCGCTGTATTGCGCCAATTCGAACTGCATGTGCTCGATGTGCTGCAGCACCTGACGACTGTGCCGGCCCAGCGCTAGCCCCGCGGCGGTGGGCGTGACACCGCCGCGGCCGCGCTCGAATAGTGCGGTGCCCAGGGAGGCCTCAAGGGCGCGAATGCGCGCGCTGGCCGCCGCCAGTGACAGGTGGCTGCGCTGGGCGCCGGCGGTGATGTTGCCGCTGTCCAACGTGTTGAGGAATAACCGCAGGTCAGTCAAATCGAAGTGCAAGGCAAACTCCAGCCTATGGCCAAACAAGAGGCTGGCTCAGTATATGGCAGATTTTCAAGCTCGCGCATGGCTGTCAGGATGCCGCCATGAACGACATTATCGGATTTTACCAACAGCTTGGATGGCCCGTTTTTAGTTGGGTGCTGAGCGTATTTATACTGGCCGGGCTGGTTAAAGGCGTGATTGGCTTGGGCTTGCCGACTGTGGCCATGGGGCTGCTGGGGCTGGCTATGGCTCCGGTGCAGGCTGCTGCCTTACTGATCGTGCCGTCGATGTTGACCAATGCCTGGCAGTTGGCAGCGGGCGGCCACCTGCGGGGCTTGCTGGTGCGCTTGTGGCCGCTGTTACTGGCGGTGTTTATCGGCACCTTGGGGGCTGGCCTATTTTTGGGCGTCAGTGGTGAACCGTGGGTCAAACGAGCCTTAGGTGGGGTATTGGTGGTTTACGCACTGGCAGGCTTGTTTCTACCCGCGCTGGCCATCGCCCCGCGCCATGAAGGCTGGTTAGGATTTGTCTGCGGCCTGGCGACCGGCTGCATCACGGCGCTAACCGGCGTGTTCGTGATCCCCGCCGTGCCTTACCTGCAAGCGCTGGGCTTGCAGCGCGACGAGTTGGTGCAGGCCCTAGGGCTCTCCTTTACGGTCTCGACCCTGGCGCTTGGCTTAAGCCTGTACGGGCAAGCCGCGCTGGGCGGCGCCGAGCTGGGCGCTTCACTGGTGGTGCTAGCCCCCGCCCTGGCCGGGATGTGGCTCGGGCAATGGCTACGCCGGCGCATCAATGCGCTGCTGTTCAAGCGCGCGTTTTTCGTCGGCATTCTGCTGCTCGGGCTGCATTTGTCGATCACACCCCCGTAGGTCGGCACGAGGGGCCCGCCCCCGATCTCTCGCTCTACCCGGTTTGATATGCACCTACAAATGGTCCTTAATGACGCATGCTGAAAATAATAGCTAAGGACATGTCATGCGTATCCTGTTGTTCAAACATCTGGCTCTGAGCGTCGCCCTGCTGGCCAGTTCCGGCGCCTACGCCGCCGTGCTGGATGCCGGTGCTGTGGCCGCGCCCAACCAATACGGCGCTGAAGTGGCCGCGCAGATCCTCAAGCAAGGCGGTAACGCGGTCGACGCGGCGGTGGCCACAGCCTTTACCCTCGCGGTGACGTACCCCGAGGCCGGTAACATTGGCGGCGGTGGCTTTATGACGATGTTCGTCGATGGCAAGCCCTACTTCCTCGATTACCGCGAGAGCGCTCCGGCGGCGGCCCACCGCGACATGTACTTGAACGAGAAAGGTCAGGTCATCGAGAATCTCAGCCTGGTGGGGGCCAAAGCCAGCGGCGTGCCCGGCACTGTGCTCGGCATGTGGGAGGCCCACAAGCGTTTCGGCAAGCTGCCCTGGGCGCAACTGCTGACCCCAGCCGTGGCCTATGCGAAGAACGGCTTCGTGGTGGCAGACAAACAGTACCAGTACCGCGAAGAAGCCTTGAAAACCTTCAAGGGCACCAATTTTGCTGACTACTTCGCCAGCATGAAGGCCGGCGAGCTGTTCCGCCAACCGGAGCTGGCGCAAACCCTGGAGCGCATCGCCGACCGCGGCGCCGACGAGTTTTACCAAGGCCAAACCGCTGGCCTGCTGGTGGCGCAGATGCAGCGAGACCAAGGCCTGATCACCGCCAAAGACCTGCATGACTACAAGGTACACTGGCGCCCACCTCTGCACATCGACTGGCGCGGTAACGTGGTCTACACCGCGCCATTGCCGAGCTCCGGCGGTGTCGCGTTGGCGCAACTGCTGGGGATCAAACAGCTGCTGGCAGCGGACTTCAAAGACGTGCCGCTTAACGCCACGCGCTATATTCACCTGTTGGCCGAGATCGAAAAGCGGGTATTCGCCGACCGCGCCGACTACCTCGGCGACCCCGACTTCGTCAAAGCCCCGGTGAATAAACTGATCGCCCCGGCCTACCTGATCAAGCGCGCCGACGAAGTCAACCCTACGGCCATCTCGCCCACGGCGGACGTCAAGCCGGGCCTGGAATCGAACCAGACCACCCACTTCTCCATTGTCGACAAACAAGGCAACGCGGTCAGCAACACCTTCACCCTTAACTTCGATTACGGCAGTGGTGTGGTGGTCAAGGACGCGGGTTTTCTGCTGAACGATGAGATGGACGACTTCAGCTCCAAGCCCGGCGTGGCTAACGCCTTTGGCGTAGTGGGCGGCAACGCCAACGCCATTGAGCCGGGCAAGCGCATGCTGTCGTCCATGAGCCCGACCCTGGTCACCCGCGATGGCAAGGTAACGCTGGTGCTGGGCACCCCGGGCGGCTCGCGGATCTTCACCACGATCTTTCAGGTCATGAACAACCTTTACGACTATAACTTGCCGCTGCAGCAAGCCGTGGCGGCGCAGCGGGTGCATCATCAGTTGCTGCCCAAGGACACGATCTTCTTCGACTCTTTCGCGCCCTTACAGGGCGAGCAGGCCCAGGGCCTCGAGCGCATGGGCTACACCCTGAAGAACCAGGGCTGGCGCATGGGCGATGTACAGGCTATTCGGGTCAACGGCCGCCACGTGGAAACCGCTTCCGACCCACGGGGCCGGGGCCAAGGCATTCTAGTGCCGTAACCCGGCCAAGGACTTCAACCTATGCACACACCGTTTATGCAGCGCAGCCTGGCACTACTGGCCATCGCGGTCCTGGCCGGTTGCGCCAGCCAACCCGAGGCGCCGGCACCGGCGCCCGCGCCGAACCCCCAAGGGGCGCGCCTGCTCAGCGACACCCTGGCGTTGGCGCCGGTGCCCGCCAGTTTGTTGCGCGAAGGCGACACCCTCAACTATTCAGTGCTGCAAGCCGACGGCGACACCCACTACCTGGCCCAGGTCGAAGCTGCCTGCGACGGCTCTAGCGCGACCCTGTTGTACCTGGACGGTGCGCGGCGGATCTACCTGGGCAGCGCCGATGGCAAGTATGTACCGGGCAGTCGTATTCCGGCCGAGCAGTTGCAAGCACTGAAAGCCAACGACGCTTTCAAGCAAGCCTGTGCCACCACGCCCCGGCCAGACTGGCGCGCGGTCAAAGTCGAAGGCCAGGGCGAATGGACCCTGTTGGACCGCGCCAGCCTGCAGCGCGATGGCACCACGGTACGCTTCTGGAGTGCATTCGATTTGCCCAGTACCGAGCTGGAACCGCCCTACGACGCCCCGTTCGCCCAGCGCCGCGAGCGCTATGCCGCCGACTGCCAAGCGCAAAGCTGGCGTTTACTAGGGCTGTACGATGTGGACCAAAACCAAATCGTCACCGATGGCAAACTGTTCCCCCTGGCCGAGCCCCAGCCCTTTAGCAAGGCCGACCCCGAGCAGCAAGCTCTGTTCGCCGTGGCCTGTGCCGCGCCGGGCAAAGCGGCGCAGTTGCCACCGTTCAAACCCCGCAACAAGGCGCCGGTCGCGCTGCAAACCAAAGGGGTCAACGCGGGTGTACTGATGGCAATCAAGCGCCTGAACCTGCCAGCCGCTACCGTGCCTCTGCACCGGGTGGTGGAAACCGGCACCGCCACCCTCAAAGGCAAAAGCAAGCCCCTGCGTGAAGAGAAACTGTTCAGTGTCGACCCCGCCACCGGGCAAATGGCCGTGCGCACGCGCGGCGATGGCTATGACAGCAGTGAAGTGAGTTTTCGCGGGCTATTTGCGTTGGTCGACACCACCCTGTTCAAAGGTGACGGGCAAAGCATGAACAACAGTTCGGGGTTGACCAGCCTAAGCTTCAAAGGCGATTGGAAAACCATGCCGGTGGGCGCCGAACTGAGTTATAGCCATCAGGGGGTGACCACCAACAGTGTGGTGGGCGAGTACGGTAAGGCGCTGATCGTGGAGCGTTGCAGCGTGGAGGCTGAAGTCCCCGCCAGTACCCTGAGCGCACGGTTGCAAGGGGTCGCCAAGCGGCTGAGCTGTTCGGCCGAGGGCGATGAGCATAAACGCGTGGACACCGTGTACTACTTGCCCAACCATGGCTGGTTCTTCAAGGCGAGCACTGCGCCGAACGATTTCTACTTCGATCGGCGGCAGTTGCAGGCGGTGGAGGGGTGAACGGATCGGACGTAGGAGGGGGCTCGCCCCCGATCTTTTGCTTTGATACATATGCCGGCCGAAGAGCAAAAGATCGGGGCCAAGGCCCCTCCTACGCCCGCGATCTTTTGCTCTACCAACGATCAAACGCGGAAATGGCTGACCAGCATCTGCAACTGGTTACCCAAACGCGCCAATTCAACGCTGGAGGCCGCGGTTTCTTCGCTGGCGGCGGCGGTCTGTTCGGAGACGTCGCGGACATTGATGATGCTGCGGCTGATCTCCTCGGCCACCGAGCTTTGTTCCTCGGCAGCTGCAGCGATTTGCAGGTTCATGGCCTGAATACTCGACACCGTGCGGGTGATGTCTGACAACGACACACCGGCTTTGCGGGTCAACTCCACACTGCTGTCGGTCAAGCCACGGCTGCTGAGCATCACACTCGCCACTTCCTGGGTGCCCGCTTGCAAGCCGGCCACCAAGCCTTCGATCTCTTCGGTGGATTTCTGCGTGCGTTGGGCCAGGCCACGCACTTCGTCAGCCACCACGGCAAAGCCGCGGCCAGCTTCACCCGCGCGGGCGGCTTCGATGGCGGCGTTGAGGGCCAACAAGTTGGTTTGTTCAGCCACGGCCTTGATCACATCCATCACGCTGCCGATCTTCTGACTTTCGTTCTGCAGCACTTCCATGGCAGTGGTAGAGCGCTTCACTTCATCGGCCAAGCGTTCGATCTGAGCGATGGCCTGGTTAACCACTTTGTCACCGGCGCGGGCTTGTTCGTCGGCTGCGGTAGCGGCCACCGAAGCTTGCTCGGCGTTGCGCGCGACTTCCTGCACGGTGGCGGTCATTTCGTGCATGGCGGTGGCAACCTGGTCGGTCTCGACTTTCTGGTTGTTCACCCCGGCACTGGTCTGCTCGGTCACGGCCGACAGCTCTTCCGCTGCGCTGGCGATCTGCGTGACGCTGTCACGAATACCCCCGATCAACTCGCGCAGGGTCTGGCCCATGCGGGCGATGCCTTGTTGCAGCACGCCCAGTTCATCACGACGGGTAACGACCATTTGCTGGCTGAGGTCGCCACCGGCGATACGCTCGACCACTTCCATGGTCGCTTGCAGTGGCTTGGTGATCTGCCGGGTGATAACCCACGCGGCCAGCACGCCAAAGAGCAACGCCAGCAACGCGGCGCTGATTTGCAGCGTGCGCGCTTGGGCGCTCTCGACGTCGCGACGGTCCATCTGCAGTTTGTACAGTTCTTCGCTGAGGCGCACGATCACCGCTTGCTCATCGGTCATTTCTTGACGGGTAGCAGCAATGGCGGCGACGGACTGCTTGAAGTTGTTCACCGAGTCGCCGTAAGCCTGCAAGGCGGCGCTCAGTTGCTGAAGACGGGTGGCCTGGCCTGGCAACAGCGCAGCCATGCCGGCGATTTCGCTCTTGGCGCTGTCGAGTTGAGCGAAGGCGACCTTCTCAGTTTTATCGTTGACGTTGTTGATATAGCCACGCACTTCGAAGCGCACCAGGGTGACCAACTCGCGAGCACGGGCAGCGGTCTGATACTGGCGAAGTTCGTCGTCGCCAGCGGACTGTTCAGCCACAGCGTTGTACAACGCGGCGACGATGTCATTGGCGCTGTCGGCGGCGCTGGACATCGCCTGGCGGGCGCTGTTGGAGGTGGTGTAAGCGGCGCGCATGCGGGTCAGCGAGTCTTGGTAGAGGCCAATCTGCTTGGCCTGCTCTTGCAGGCGCTGGACGTTCTCTGGGCTCTTGAACGAGGCGAGCACTTTGGCCTGCTGCGTGCGGTAGACGTCCAGCTGGGTTTGCACGGTCTGGCCGATGGTGTCGTCACCGTTGGCCAGCATGTATTGCAGGCGGGTGATACGCAGTTTGGTCAGGCTGTTGTTCAGCCCGGAGATGTCGCTCATCCAATCGCTGCGCTTGATCAAACTGCCCAGGCTGTTCCAGCCGGTCAGGGCCAGCAATGCGGTTAATACCAGCACCAGCCCGAACCCCAGGGTAAGTTTCTTGGTGACGCTGATATTGCCAAACCAGCTGTTCATATTTGTCCCTTCATCTAAAGTAAAAATTTGCCGCGCATTGCGTATTTGCTGAGCCAGCGCCCGTAGGATCGGCTCTGGCTTGGCTTTCTTTAAATCCTGGCGTTGCCTGTCGTCGGCTCACACCTTGAAGTGGCCGACCAGGCTTTGCAGGTGGCCGCCCAAGCGGGCCAGCTCAACACTGGAGGCGGCGGTTTCATCGCTGGCCTCGGCGGTTTGTTCGGCAACATCGCGTACTTTGATAATGCTGCGGCTGATCTCTTCGGCCACGGCGCTCTGCTGTTCGGCGGCGGCAGCGATTTGCTGATTCATGCCCTGAATGCCAGAGACGGTCTTGGCGATATGGGCCAGTGAGGTGCCCGCGTCGCGCGTCAGTTGCACGCTGCTGTCGGTCAGGCCACGGCTGCTCTGCATGGCTTTAGAGACTTGCTGGCTACCGGCCTGCAAGCTGGCGACCAAGGTGGCGATTTCTGTGGTGGACTGTTGCGTACGCTGGGCCAGCCCGCGCACTTCGTCCGCCACCACGGCAAAGCCGCGGCCCGCCTCGCCCGCCCTGGCGGCCTCGATGGCAGCGTTGAGCGCCAGCAGGTTGGTCTGTTCGGCGACTGCCTTGATCACGTCCATCACGCTGCCGATCTTGTCGGTCTGGCCTTGCAGGTTGGCCATCGCCTGGGTAGAGCGGGTGACTTCACTGGACAGCAATTCGATTTGGGCAATGGCCTCGCCGACCACCTTGTCGCCCGCCTGGGCTTGCTCATCCGCCTCGGTGGCGGCGCGGGACGCCTGTTCGGCGTTCTGCGCAACTTCTTGCACCGTTGCCGACATCTCCAGCATGGCTGTGGCCACCTGATCGGTTTCGACCTTCTGGCTGTTGACCCCGGCGCTGGTTTGCTCGGTCACGGCCGACAGCTCTTCGGCCGCACTGGCGATCTGGGTGACGCTGTCGCGGATGCCGCCGATCAATTCGCGTAGGGTCTTGCCCATACGCCCCACGCCCTGCTGCAGGATGCCCAGTTCGTCACGGCGCTCCACGTGCACGGTCTGGGTCAAATCGCCTGAAGCGATGCGTGCGACCACGGCCATGGTTTGTTGCAGCGGGCGGGTGATTTGCCGGGTGATCAGCCATGCGGCGAGCACACCAAACAACAGGGCCAGCAAGGCTACGCTCACCTGCACGGTATTGGCGCGTTGGCTGTCGAGGTCACGGAACACGATTTGTTGGGCATACAGCTCATCGCTGACGCGCAGCACGTCGTTACCCTGTTGGGTCATTTGCGCGCGAGCGTTGACTACGCCGGCCATGGCGGCTTTGAAGTGCAGCACGGCCCCACGGTATTCCTGCAGCGCGGCGCGCAGTTGGGCCAGGCGTTCGCGCTCGCCGGGCAAGGCGGGCTGGGCGCGATCGACACCGCTAAGGGCTGCGTCCAACTGGTCGAGGGCCGCTTGTGCGGATTTGTCATTAGGGTTAATGGTATAGCCGCGCACTTCAAAGCGGGCGAGCTGCACCTGGTCTTTGATGGTAATGCTCGCCTGGGTTTGCGCCAGGCGGTTCTCAAGCTGCGCATCGGCCGATATATCGGCGTAGATGGTTTGCGCCAGAGCGGTCGCGGCGGTGCCTTTGGCGCCCATTTCAACATCTGCCCCACGGCTGGCCTGGTAGGCCGCGCGCATGCTTTTGAACGACTGCTCATAGGCTTGCATCAGGGTGTCTTGCTGGTCCAGCCGCTCGAGGTTGCTAGGGTTGCTGAAATACCCACGCAAGCTTTGGCGTACCGCGTTGAACTCTTCCAGGCGGGTTTGCACTTGCTGGGCCAGGGCGTCGTCACCGTCGGCGATCATGTATTGCAAGCGCGTGACGCGCAGGGCGGTCAAGGCGTTGTTGAGGCGGGTGATGTCGCTCATGCGGTCGCTGCGATCGATCAGCGAACCCAGGCTGGTCCAACCGGCCACGGCCAGCAGAATGGTCAGCGCCAGCACCAACCCGAAACCCAGGGCCAGCTTTTTAGTGACGCTGATATTGCTAAGCCAGCCGTTCATGCATTGCTCTCCAGTCAATATCCGTTTCGAAACGCTGGAAATATCCAGCAGGAGGCGCGACATGAGGACACACCTAACATCGTAGCTATCGGCGAAATCGGCCAAACCTGAAGGCGTTTTTTACCCACAAAAAAACGGCGCAGTCGATGACGGCGCCGTTTTGGTGTTGCGGATGATCAATCAATCGATCGGCTGATTGCTCCATTCGCCATTGACCAGGCGTTGCAGGCCAAGTGGGTTGGCGTTACGCAGGGCTTCGGGGAGCAGCGCGTCCGGGTAGTTCTGGTAGCACACCGGGCGCAGGAAGCGGTCGATGGCCAGGGTGCCCACCGACGTGCCGCGGGCATCCGACGTGGCAGGGTAGGGGCCGCCATGCACCATGGCTTCACACACCTCGACGCCGGTAGGGTAACCGTTGACCAGAATACGCCCGACCTTTTGCTCCAGGATCGGCACAAGCCATTGGTATTTGACCAGGTCGCCAGGCTCGCCGATCAAGGTGGCGGTCAGTTGCCCGCGCAGGGCCAGCAGGGCTTGCTTGAGTTGCGCATCGTCGGCCGCTTCGATGACGATCGTGGTCGGCCCGAACACTTCCTCTTGCAGCAGCTCGTCACCTTCGAGCAACAGGCTGATATCAGCCTTGAACAATTGCGCCTGGGCCTGTTGGCCGGCTTGCGCCTGCCCTGCCAAGTGGGTCACACCGGGGTGGCTGAGCAAGTGCTCGACACCTTTACTGTAGCTGCGCAGGCCACCGGCATTGAGCATGGTTTGCGGTGCCTGGCTGCCCATGTGTTCTTGCAGTTGGGTAAGGAATTCGCTGAAGGCACTGGAGCGCACCCCGATGACCAGCCCTGGGTTGGTACAGAATTGCCCGGCGCCCATGACCACCGAAGCGGCCAGGTCTTTGGCGACAGTGCCTGCGCGGCTGGCGAGTGCCTCGGGCAGTACCACCACTGGGTTGATGCTGGACATTTCAGCGAACACCGGGATCGGCTGCGGGCGCTCGGCGGCCATTTTGCACAGGGCATTGCCGCCGCTCAGCGAGCCGGTGAAGCCCACGGCTTGGATGGCCGGATGCTTGACCAATGGCTCGCCGACACCGGCGCCAAAAATCATGTTGAACACGCCCTTGGGCATGCCGGTGCGTTCGGCCGCCCGGACGATGGCCGAGGCCACGCAATCGGCGGTAGCCATGTGCCCGCTGTGGGCCTTGAACACCACCGGGCAACCGGCGGCCAGCGCGGCAGCGGTGTCGCCACCGGCAGTGGAGAACGCCAGCGGGAAGTTACTGGCACCGAACACGGCCACCGCGCCCACGCCAATGCGGTACTGGCGTAGGTCGACCCGTGGCAGCGGCTTACGCTCTGGCAACGCCAGGTCGATACGGGCGCCCAGGTAGTCGCCGCGGCGCAGCACTTTGGCGAACAAACGCATTTGCCCGCTGGTACGGCCGCGCTCACCTTGAATGCGGGCGGCGGGCAGGGCGGTTTCCTGGCAAACGGTGGCTACGAAATCATCACCCAACTGGTCGATTTCGTCGGCGATGGCTTCCAGAAACTCGGCGCGGCGCGCAGGGCTCAACTGGCGGTATTCCAGAAATGCGCCATCAGCGGCCTGGACGGCCTGGTTCACTTCGCTTTCAGTGGCTTGGTAAAACGCCATTGGGAGCGCTTCGCCAGTGCTGGCGTCGACGCTTTTCAGCGAGGCCTGACCTTCGGCACTACGGCCGCCGCCGATAAAATTGTGACCTAGAATAGTTGGCATTGTTGTCTCCATAGGCAATTGGGCGGGATGTTGACGGACATCATACAACTGTGAATACCGATGCGCAAACGGCGCCCGGCTGACCCGTGGGCCGTGCGCTTAGGGCTCCGACCTGTATCTGGTTGGGTACTTTTAAGCTGGATTGACCGCCACTTTCCCAGTAGGGTTGTTCCATACCGAACGATGAGAATAGACCGTACATGCCTCCTATCGCATTGCTCATTTGTGACGATTCGAGTATGGCCCGCAAGCTGCTGTTGCGCGCGCTGCCCGCGGATTGGAACGTCTCTGTCACCCACGCCCGCAATGGCGTGGAAGGCTTGGCGGCGATTCGGGCCGGGCTGGCCGAAGTCACCCTGCTCGACCTGACCATGCCGGAGATGGACGGCTACCAAGTGCTGGAGGCGGTCCGCGCAGAAGGCCTGAGCACCCAGGTGATCGTGGTGTCGGGTGACATCCAGGACGAGGCCATGCGCCGCGTGCGCGAATTGGGTGCCATCGCGTTCATCAAAAAGCCGGCCGAGCCTGAACTGCTCAAGCGCATCCTGGCCCAGGCCGGGCTGTTGCAAGCCGCGCCCGCGCAGCCAGTGGTGCGAGAGTCGGCGGCGCAAATCCCTTTCGATTTTTTCGACGCCATGCGCGAAGCCGTCAACGTTGCGATCGGCCAGGCGGCCGCGCTGTTGGCGCGGGTGCTCGATGTGTTCGTGCACTTGCCCGTGCCCAACGTCAACCTGCTCGACAGCGGCGAGTTGCACATGGCCCTGGCCGATGCCCGCGAAGACCCGCAGTCCACCGTGGTGTGCCAGGGCTATATAGGCAACGGCATCGCTGGCGAAGCACTGCTGATCTTCCACCACTGCAGCGTGGGCGATATGGCGCGGCTGATGAAGCGCAGCGCCTTGGACTACGGCGACCAAGAGATGCTGCTCGACCTCTCGTCCGTGCTGATCGGCGCCTGCCTCAGTGGCCTGGCTGAACAGTTGGACGTGATGTTCTCCCAGGGCCACCCGCAAATCCTGGCCGACCGGGCGCAGCTCGACAGCTTGGCCAGCAACGCCCGCTCGCGCTGGAAGCAGACCCTCGCTGTCGAGATCAGCTACCGCCTGGACGGTTACGACATTCACTTCGACCTGCTGCTGTTGTTCACCGAAGATTCGGTGGAGCGCCTGCGCAGCAAACTCGACTATCTAATGGGTTGAGCCATGAGCAATGCGGTTGAACTAGACGAATTTCATTGGCTGTTGGCAATCACCCAAAGCATCGACGTGGGGGTGGTGGTGCTGGGCCTAGACGGCAAGGTCGAGGTCTGGAATACCTTTATGGAGAACCGCTCCGGCCTGCTGCCACGGCAAGCGGTGGGGCAGAACTTTTTCGAGCTGTTTCCCGAAATCGACCGCGCCTGGTTCAGCAAAAAAATGCATGGGGTGGCCACCCTTGGAACCCCGGCGTTTACCGTGTGGGAGCAGCGCCCTTACCTGTTGCGGTTCAAGAACTACCAGCCGATCACCGGGCAGGAAGCGTTTATGTTCCAGAACACTACCCTGACTCCCTTGCGTTCGATTCGTGGCGACATCAGCCACCTGTGCCTGGTGATCTACGACGTCACCAACGTGGCCACGCAAAGCCGCCAACTGCACGCCAGCCATCAGCAATTGCAGACGCTGCTGAGTGCTGATCACCTGACAGGGCTGTATAACCGCGGCCATTGGGAAGATGCCGTACGCCACGAGTTCGCGCGCCACCAGCGCTACGGCCACATGGCGGCGTTGATGATGCTGGACATCGATCATTTCAAACGGATCAACGATGAACATGGGCACCTGGTGGGCGACCGGGTGATCCGCGCGGTCGCCGACACCCTGCGCGAACACGTCCGCGAGGCGGACATCCCCGGCCGTTACGGCGGTGAGGAGTACGCGGTGTTGTTACCCGACACCGACAGCGAAGGCGCGCGAGTGCTGGCCGAGCGGCTGCGGGAGGCCATCGAGGGGTTGCAGTTGGCCCATCAAGGGCAGGGCATCGCGGTGACCGTCAGTATTGGCGTGGCCGACTTGGGCTCTTCGGCGGCTGACTGCAGTGAATTGATCGAGTGGGCCGACCGGGCGCTGTACGCGTCCAAGCGGGCGGGGCGCAATCGCGTGTCGGTGTATACGCCGGGCTGATGCCAGTGGCGGCTGGGCATGCCAAAAAACGTCGGCCTGATGTAGGCTCTGCAGTTCGACCGGGGTGCTGGGAAGGTGCTTGAATTGGATGAAGACCTGATGCAAAAACGCCGTCAGCAGATGACGCAGCGAATGACCGAATGGGGACGCCTGTGGGTCATCGAGAGTGACCTGGTGCGCTGCCCGCTGTGCCATGCCATACAAACCGTGGCCGAAGCCGACCGCTCATTTATTCACCAGTCTGGCTGCCGCAATGAGGATCAGGAGCAATACCCCTGGCGGGCCTTGGGCAGGATCCTGAGCGACTTATAGTGGTTCAGGCCACCTTGCCGATACGCTGCGCCACGCAGCGCAAATCCACCACGGACGCGGTCAAGCCATTGAGGCGCGTTTCAATGAAGGTGGCATCGCCGGGATTGGCGTGGCGTAGATAACGCGCATGGCCTTCGAGCAAGCGCGACAACGCCTCGAGGTGTTCAGCAGTGCCTTCGAGGTCGCGTTGCATAGTGTTCAGACGTTCAATGTGCATGGGCGATGGCTCCGGAATGCAGGGTGAGCGGGCATTCCTGGCCCAGGGAAGAAGCTTGCCACAGGTGGTTGTCTGGCTGGCTAATAGCCATATCGGCGGGCGTTGGGGAAACTGTAGGACAAAAAGATCGGGGGCGAGCCCCCTCCTACCCGGCGGCACACCAAATATCGAATGTGCCGCTGAACGTAGGAGGGGGCCTTGCCCCCGATCTCTTGATCTTCACCCACCACGCGATTAACCTTCCGCCGTCGCTGCCAAATCAGCGGCCGGATTTCGCAGTCCGAATCAATCGTCAGGCGCACAGCGCCTCCATAACCCTTGCCGGCGTTTTTTCGTCGGTAGGGAAGCTTTATGGCGGCTGTGCGTGGGGCACCTTCGGGTGCGCCGGGTGCCTGACGGTCCGGTCTGCGAACCCGCGTACAGCTGCCACCTAATCGTTTCGCAGCGAAGCGTGGCAGATCCTTAGGTCCGTCAGGAGATACGCCATGGTCAAGCTGACCCCCGATCCGCCCCTCAAGCTCATCACATCGCTTTATCCCTTCGGCCCCTGCGCGGGCGATTTACCCCTGTTGGCCGTACGCGAGGGCATGCCCATGGAAGAAGCCTTGATCCAGGCCTGCGAATACCTCAAAAGCGCCGGCGCCGTAGCCACCGAGGTAGTGGAAAGCAGCCCACCGCCCTTGCGCGACCTGGCTCGCTCGGTAGAACATTCGGTGGCGTTGGCCCGGGCGTTGGTGGAAGCCTCTGTGGCTGGGCTGCGGCCGCTATAAAGATCGGGGGCGAGCCCCTCCTACCCGGCGGCACACCAAATATCGAATGTGCCGCTGAACGTAGGAGGGGGCCTTGCCCCCGATCTTTTGATCTTCACCCACCACGCGATTCCGCCGACCCTACCCTATAAAGGTCTCACCTATGCTTATTGTCTTCAGTGGCCTGCCCGGCTCCGGTAAAACCACCGTCGCGCGGGCGCTTGCCGCGCAGCTGGGGGCGGCTTATTTGCGCATCGATAGCATCGAGCAGGCCCTGCGCAACGCCCAGGTGCTGGTCGGCGATGTCGGCCGTAGCGGCTACGACGTGGCCAATGCCCTGGCGTTGGGCAACCTGCAACTGGGCAATCGGGTGGTGGTGGACGGGGTAAACCCGGTGGCCGAAAGCCGTGAGGCCTGGTCCGCCGTGGCCATGGCAGCGGGCGTAATGTTGCTCAATGTCGAGCTGGTCTGCTCGGACCGCGCAGAGCACCAGCGCCGGGTGCAAGGGCGGGTATCCGATGTGCCAGGGCTCAAGCCACCCACCTGGGCCTCGGTGGTGGCCCACGACTATCAAGCCTGGGCCGAGCAACCGCTGTGTATCGACACCGCAGCGCTGTCCGCCGACGAAGCCGTGCAACTGATTTGCCGGCAGCTTTTCCCGGGCTGACCTCCCTCGTGGCGCTTCGCCGCACCCCCGCCTGATACGCGCTTGACCCATATCAATAAGCGCACCTGGGCGATGGCCGAGAATCCCGGCCACCCCACCGAGTAAGGTCCATGTCAGGGCACTTCGACTTTTTGAAAAAACCGCTGGCCCAGGAAATCGCGCTTATTTTGGTGATCAAGTTGGTGCTGCTGGTGGGGATCCGCTGCGTGTGGTTTAGCGCACCGGTGGACGTCAAGGATGACGGCACGACCGTTGGCCAGCATTTGCTTGGCACCCCATCCGTCCCCCTTGAGAAAACCCGAAATGATTTCCGAATCAGTCGTTGATCTCTCCCGGCTGCAGTTCGCCATGACCGCGCTGTATCACTTCCTCTTCGTACCGCTCACCTTGGGGCTGGCGTTTCTGCTGGCCATCATGGAGACGGTCTACGTCATGACCGGCAAGGCCATCTACAAAGACATGACCCGCTTCTGGGGCAAGCTGTTCGGCATCAACTTTGCGCTGGGCGTCACCACCGGCCTGACCATGGAATTTCAGTTCGGCACCAACTGGGCCTACTACAGCCACTACGTGGGCGACATCTTCGGCGCGCCCTTGGCCATTGAAGGCATGATGGCGTTCTTCTTGGAATCGACCTTTATTGGCCTGTTCTTCTTCGGCTGGGACCGCCTGTCACGGGGACAGCACCTGGCCGTCACCTGGCTGGTGGCGATTGGCTCGAATCTGTCGGCCCTGTGGATTTTGATCGCCAACGGCTGGATGCAAAACCCGGTGGGCGCGGAATTCAACTTCGTCACCATGCGCATGGAACTCACCAGTTTCAGCGCGTTGCTGTTCAACCCGGTGGCCCAGGTGAAGTTCGTGCACACCGTGGCCTCCGGCTACGTCACGGGCGCGATCTTCGTCCTGGCGATTTCCAGCTGGTATTTGCTCAAGGGTCGCGACGTCGCATTCGCCCGCCGCTCGTTCGCTATCGCTTCGGCGTTTGGCATGGCGTCGATCCTGTCGGTGATCGTGCTGGGCGACGAGTCCGGTTACGAGATTGGCGATGTGCAAAAAACCAAACTGGCGGCCATCGAAGCCGAATGGGAAACCGAACCTGCACCGGCGGCGTTCACCTTGTTCGGCTTGCCCAACCAGGCCGAGCAGCGCACCGACTATGCGGTGAAGATCCCCTACGTGATGGGCATCATCGCCACCCGCTCGCTGGACAAACAAGTCACCGGTATCAAGGACCTGGTGGTCGAGCACCAGGAGCGTATCCGCAACGGTATGGTCGCCTATGGCCTGCTGCGCCAACTGCGCGACGGTGACCGCAGCGAGCAAACCGTGGCGGCCTTCAACGAGGTGAAGAAAGACCTCGGCTATGGCCTGTTGTTGAAGAAATACACCGACACCGTGGTCGATGCCACCGACGCGCAGGTCAAACAGGCCGCACTGGATTCGATCCCCGGCGTGGCCTCGATTTTCTGGACCTTCCGCATGATGGTCTTGAGCGGTTTGCTGATGCTGGCGCTGTTCACTTGCGCCTTTTGGGCGTCGATGCGCAAGAACGAAATGCGCAAACCCTGGCTGCTCAAATGGGCCCTGTACAGCCTGCCGCTGCCGTGGGTCGCCACCCAGACCGGCTGGTACGTGGCCGAGCACGGCCGCCAGCCGTGGTCCATCGGTGAAGTGTTGCCCACGCACTTGTCGGCTTCCAGTTTGTCTGCCGCCGATGTCTGGGGTTCGCTGCTGGCCCTGGTGGCGTTCTACAGCGTGCTGTTGGTGATCGAGATGTACCTGATGATCAAGTTCGCCCGCCTCGGGCCCAGCAGTTTGCACACCGGCCGTTACCATTTTGAACAGGCAACCCCCACAGCGCCCAACGGCCTGACTCAAGGAGCGCACTGATGTTCGATTATGAAACCCTCAAGTTGACCTGGTGGGTGTTGGTGGGGGTGTTGCTGATCGGCTTCGCCCTGACCGACGGTTTCGACCTCGGCGCGGCGCTGCTGATGCCCTTCGTTGGGCGCAGCGATGCCGAGCGGCGGGTGGTGATCAACACCATCGCCCCGCACTGGGACGGTAACCAAGTGTGGCTGATCACCGCAGGCGGGGCGCTGTTCGCGGCCTGGCCGTTGGTCTACGCGGCGGCGTTTTCCGGCTTGTACTGGGCGCTGCTGTTGGTGCTGTTTGCCCTGTTCGTGCGGCCTGTGGGCTTCGACTACCGCAGCAAAGTCAGCGACCCGCGCTGGCGGCAGAGCTGGGACTGGGCCCTGTGCATCGGTGCGTTGGTGCCGTCGCTGGTGTTCGGCGTGGCGTTTGGCAACCTTTTGCTAGGCCTGCCGTTCCAGTTCGACGACACCCTGCGCAGCAGCTACCACGGCTCGTTTTGGCAACTGCTGAATCCCTTTGGCCTGCTGGCCGGTATCGTCAGCCTGAGCATGCTCGCCCTGCACGGCGCCACGTGGCTGATGATGCGTACCGACGGCGCCATCGAACGGCGCTCGCGCAACCTCGCCTGGGGCCTGGCCGTGGTCTACCTACTGGCGTTTGTGGGCGCCGGGGTATGGCTGGCGCTGGGCAACATTCAGGGGCTGGTGATCAGTTCCAGCTTCGACCCCAACGTGGCCCTCAACCCACTGGAAAAAACCATCACCAGCGCCAACCCCGGCTGGCTGGGCAACTACGTCAAATACCCGCTGACCACCATCGCGCCGCTGCTCGGCGTACTGGGTGGCGCCTTGGCCTTGCTGGCCAGCATCGGCCACTCGGCACGCCTGGCATTTCTGGGCAGCAGCCTGGCCATCGTCGGCACCTTGTGCACCGCCGGGTTCGCTCTGTTTCCATTCGTCATGCCTTCGAGCCTGGATCCGGCCTCTAGCCTCACCGTATGGGACGCGGTGTCCAGCCACACCACCCTGGGCATCATGCTGGTGGCGGCGGCTATCTTCGTGCCGCTAATCCTGAGCTACACCTTGTGGTGCTACGTGCGCATGTGGGGCACGGTGACCACCGCCCACATCGACGCCAACCCCCACAGCCTTTATTGAGGAGCCTGTTTTATGTGGTATTTCGCTTGGATACTGGGGGTGCTGCTGGCGTGCAGCTTGGGCATCATCAACGTGTTGTGGCTGGAAGCCGTCGAAGCGCGCGGGGAGGGCGATGGCGGTGATCGCTGAACAGCCGACCCTGGTGCGCCGGCCTGGGAGCCGCTGGGTATCACTGCTACTGGCGGCGCCCATCAGCCTGGTCCTGCTGCTGCACCCCATGGCGTTGGTCAATGAGCAGGGCGGCTACAGCCACGGCGTGCTGTCGCTGATGCTCTGGGGCGTGGCGGCGGGCTATGTCCACGGCCTGGGTTTCGACCCAAGGGCCCTGGTGTGGCGCTGGGTGTTTCACCCGGTGCTGGCGTGGGGGTTGATGGGGTTGGGGTATGGGGCGTTGGGGGGATGGGTGTGAGGTTAAAATGTCGCGCTCTTTTCGAAGGAAGATGTCGCGACTGCACGCGCATGATCTGTATGCCGCTAGCCTAGTGATTTTTAACACACGCTCAAGATTGAGGCGCCCGGCACGTTGCCGGGCGAGTCGAAGCCGGAGAGGCTCACGCGGCTTGCATTGCTTTGGTTAGCTGGCCAGGGGTTTTGTAAACCAATACTGAGGCACATTCAGCCAGAGCCGATGAGGCTTTTGAGAGCTCATTCTGTTCAGCCGCTTCAAGTATCACGGTCCTACGGATACCGGGGATTGCGTTTTTGATGTCGATCATCTTGCCCAGAGTCTGGTAGACGGATGGCCAGTGGGGGCTTCCACTTACCGCACTAATCGTTTGCACTAGCTGCAATTCCGACGTTCCGACACCGATAGCGAACGGGAATTTAAGTTGATGTCCGCTTGCCCCAACAATGGTGAAGTCACGCTTTACTTGTCCGGGGAAGGTCTGCTTCAACGCAGCCGAGACAATTCTATCGAATCGGGAGCCGCTGACAGCTTGCCACTGACTGCAGGCGTAACTGATGGAAGCCGCCGCATCTATCATTTGCGCCAAGTAGAACGGGGCGTTTTGCTCATCACACGCTACGAATAGCTCCCCATCATCGGAAAGGTGCACGTGATTTTCCGCGGCTATCGCTGCCAGACGGCGTCCACGCGCGGCATTGGGTTGAATGCCGACGGTCATGGCATGAAAAAGTGTGTCTGCGTTGTCTGAGATACGCACACGCCCTCGCCCGATGTCCTCCACGTAGGCTCCAATGAGGTTACCGTCGTAAGGGACAGTCATATGGCTTTCCATGTACACGACATCCTCGTTGACCGGAACGCAGGTCAAAGCGAGAGCGTTACCAAGCGCTGAACAATTCATATCAACCTCAGTTGGCCGTCTTGGCCTATCTCGTCTGGGAGATTAAAGGTGGGGGCCCCGTGGATATTCGCATGGCGTAAGAACATCTGCCAGAGGTGTTCGGCGGGGGCCGGGTTTACAGGCTCCGCATACCCATAGGACGCCTCCAGCGCAGGCAGGTGCATGTGGGGATGTCCAATGGTTTGGCCGTAGAATGGCCTACCGGCACCAACCTTATTCCGGTGTCTGGTGAAGCCACCGTCGTCGATAGCGAACGATCGTGTATTTTGTACGAAAAGCCCAAGATAGAGACGCTCGGGCGCGCCGTTCACCTTGCCTCCTTTGTACTCCAGCTGGACAAATAGACCTTCTTTCGTCCGTTCGCCGACCAGCAAACTGGCTCGATACTTGTAGATCGATGGCCAACGATGAACTGTTGTCATGACCCAATCGATTCGGTCGGCGCCAAACCATTTTTTCTCAACGGCGATGCCGTTTATTGCTTCAGCAAAAGGTATCAAACCGTCAGCCCGTCCTTTTTGTTACCCCGTCCTGACGCCGAAGATCCCCCCCTTCGCTGTCATTCCTTAAAAGCTATCCGAACTCGTCCCTGAATTTCATTTGCACTATTCAGACGCAATGGCCAAAGGCTCATCGGCACTTATAGAACTTTAGCCAACTGCCGGAAATTCTCGCATGCGTGCTTGCACAGCGTCATCGAAAATTATGTAAAGCGCTTCAATATCCGCAGGCCGCAGCTTCCGCCCGGCCTCCAGTTCGCCGATAAAGCTCAGGGCTATTGCGCCCTCGCTTTCAATCGCTTCGCGGGTGCTGGCGGCCTCGAGCGAGCGCACCAGTTTTTGGATGGGGTCGCGGACCGGTTTGGCCAGTTTGAGCAGGTCGAGCCGTTGCTGGGGCATGCAGGGCGTATCTCGTGAGTAGAGGTAAGTTCGGGCTAGGCGGCGTGGCGCTGCTTCACGGTGGCTCAAGCCGGCGCAGGGGTCAATGCTTTGCGCTTAAAGCCCGCGCTAGAGCCTTCGCCGATAAAAAAATTTTCATGATCCATTGTTGCAGCGACACAAATCCTGACAAAATAAATGCTAATCGTTCTTATAAGCATTATCTATCGTGCCCCGTAGTCAGGAAACCCTCATGTCGCGCTCTGCCCCGCTGCATTGCTTTAGCCCCTCCCGTAACCTTTTGGCCGTGGCCATCTGCATGGCCACGATGGCCTCGGCCCAGGCCGATGACAGCACCGCAGCGACAGCACCCGTGGAGCTTGGCGCTACTGAGATCACCAGTACCAGCGCTCAATTGGGCAGCACCACCGAAGGTACGCAGTCCTACACCACGGGGGCGATGTCGACGGCCACCAAGTTGCCGCTGACCATGCGCGAAACGCCCCAGGCGGTCACGGTGATCACCCGCCAGCGCATGGACGATCAGGCCATGACTAGCATCAATGACGTGATTGCCGCCACCCCCGGGGTGTTCCTCAACTACTCCAGCGGCCCGGGCCGTCAGTCCTACACCGTGCGCGGGTTCGACATCGACAACCTGATGTACGACGGCATCCCCAGCGGGTATCAGAGCGCAACTGTAGGCGCGCAGCCCAACCTGGCCATGTTCGACCGCGTCGAGATTGTGCGCGGCGCCACAGGCTTGGTGACCGGCGCGGGGAATCCGTCGGCGGCCGTTAACCTGATCCGCAAGCGGCCGCTGTACGACCAGAAAGTCACCCTGACCGGTGCCGCTGGCAGTTGGGACGACTACCGCGGCGAGGTCGACGCCTCCAGCCCGCTGAATGACAGCGGCACCCTGCGCGGGCGAGTGGTGGCGTCTTACCAGGGCGCCAATAGCTTTATCGATGATGTGGAAGACGACCACGGCCTGCTGTACGCCGTCACCGAGGCCGACCTGAGCGATGACACCACCCTGACCCTCGGTTTCTCCCATCAGAAGGACAAAACCAACTATTTCTGGGGCGCCTCGATGATCGGCCTCGACGGCCATCACCTCGACCTGCCGCGTTCCTACAACCCCGGCACCGATTGGGAAAACAAAGATCAGGAAATCAACACCGTCTTCGCCGAGTTGCGTCACCAGTTGGCCAATGACTGGAAGCTTCAGGTCAATGCCAATTACGCTGAGCAGAACGCGCTATTTTCCGGGTCCTACCAGTCGCGCTTTGCCTCTGATCGCTTGCTGCGGCGCACCGTGTACCAGTCTGCCCATGATGAAAACCAGGCGGGCCTGGACGCCTTCGCCAGTGGGCCGTTCGAGGCGTTCGGGCGTAGCCATGAACTGGTGGTGGGGGCGAGCAAACGCATCTTCGATATGACCACCCATAACTATTCCCCGTACGCCACGGAGGGGCCGCTCAATGGCGGCAAGCCGGACTTTGTCCACACCAACAACGAACGTGCAGTGACCACCCAGGACGGTGTGTACCTGACCACGCGCCTGAGCCTGGCCGACCCGTTGAAGTTGATCCTCGGCGGCCGTGTGGACTGGTATGACTACGACAACCGCGATGGCGACGGCGACTACAAAGTCACCCGTAACGTTACCCGTTACGCGGGCATGATTTACGACATCGACGAGCACCACTCGGCCTACGTCAGCTACAGCGACATCTTCACGCCACAAACCGAGAGGGATGGTTCCGGTAGCCCGGTCAGGCCGATCGTGGGCAAAAACTATGAGGTCGGCCTTAAGGGCGAATACCTCGACGGCGCGCTGAACGCCAGCGTCGCGCTGTTTCGGATCGACCAGGAAAACCGCGCAGTACAACGGGTGGGCTGCCTGACCACCAACTGCTACAACCCTTCCGGCGAAGTGCGCAGCGAAGGTATCGACTTCGAACTACAGGGCGCGCTGACGGAACACTGGCAGGTGGGCGGTGGCTACACCTACGCCCGCGTGCACACCATCAAAGACTCTGACCCAGAGAAAGTGAACCAGATGTTCGACACCGACACCCCCGAGCATATGTTCAAGCTGACCACCCTCTACCGCCTGCAGGGCGACCTGGAAAAACTGCGTATCGGCGGCACCGTCTCCTGGCAAAGCCGCATGTACAACGACATTGACAGGCTCGACAATGGCGGCAAGTACCGCCTGGAGCAGGGCGCCTATGCGGTGGCCGACCTGATGGCGGGGTACAAGGTTAACCAGCACCTGGACCTGCAACTCAATGCCAACAACATCTTTGATCGAAAGTATTACGCTTCCATTGCCAACTCGGCGCGGTACGGCGGCGACACCTACGGTGCGCCGCGTAATCTGATGATGACGGCTAAGTACAGTTTCTGAGGCTGGCAGCGATAAAGATCGGGGCCGTAGGAGGGGGCTCGCCCCCGATCTTTTGACCCTAGGGCGTCACACCGTGGTCTGCACACCAATCAACTCAACCTCAGCCGTTTCCGCCGTCGGCGCAGCCGGGGCAAACACCACAGTGTCTCGCAATGCACCGTTCTGCCAGTCGCCATCGAGCGTCAACTCAAACCGATGACCCTGGGCGTCCGCTTCCAGGTCCTTGAGGTAGGTGCGGTCCAGCGCTGAGTTGTAGCTCAGCTTCAAGGTGGTGCCGGTGCCGTCCCCGTAGCCGGTATACCCCAGCGCCGAGAGGTCGATGGTGTCCACACGGCGATCGAACTGCACGATCACGTCAGAGAAACTCTCGGTGTCGGTGCGGTAGCTGTCGTCAACGGACGTATACAGGTAGGTGTCCGCCCCTTCTTCACCGTTAAGCACATCCCGGCCTTTGCCACCGATCAGCACATCGTCACCGGCGCCGCCGTTGATCCGGTCGTTACCGTCCAACCCGCGCAGCTCCTCGGCCATGGCCGTACCTCGGATAACGTCAGCCCCAGCGGTGCCCTGCACCACAGGTGGGGTGAAGACCACATTGCTGCTGTCCAACTGGCCAAGCCAATTCCCTTCCAGCACCAACTCAAAGCGCTCACCAGCGGCGTTCGCTTCAAAGCTCTTGAGATAGGTGCGGGTGCCCTCAGCGTTCAATTGCACCGCCAGGGTGCCGTCGTGGCCATCGCCCAGCCCGGTGAAACCCAGGCCGATCAGGTCGATGCGGTCTTCGCTGGCGTTAAAGTCCTGAATACGGTCACTGGCCGTGGTGGTCGCAGTACGGTAGCTGTCGTCTACCGCAGTGAAACGGAAGATATCCGCACCATCGCCGCCGTACAGCACGTCGCGCCCGCCCGCGCCCTGTAGGACATCATCGCCGCCCAAGCCGCGAATGATCTCGGCCGCATCGGTGCCGAGCAAGTCATCTTGGCCCTTATAACCGTCCACGTGGTTTTTGCCGTCCTGGCTGCCGAACGTCAGGTCCAGGCTGCCATCGGGGTTAAACCGGGTCACGCTAAAGTCCAGGCCGTTGATGTTAGAACTGCCGGACACCACGATCTTGCCGTCCGCCTGCACCGTCACGGCGCTGGCATTGTTGGCGTAGCCCTCGGCGGGGGTGAAGTACGCGCGGCCGTTCTCGCCGAAACTAGTGTCCAGAGAGCCGTCGCTGTTAAGGCGCACCACAGTGCCGGTTTTGCTGTCGCCATCGCCGACCACGATGATCTTGCCGTCTGGCTGTACCGCCACTGCCGAGTAGACGTCCAAGCCGAGCGAGGCGTCGAACACCACCTTGCCGTTGTCGCCAAAGGCGGTGTCGCGCTCGCCGTCAGCCGTTACGCGCACCAGGCTGTAGGCGTATTTGTCTGCGGAGGACCAATCCCCGGCAAACAGCACGCTGCCGTCAGGCTGCACGACGGTGGTGGTGTACAGCCCTTCGAATTCTCCCGCGTCGGCAAAGCGGAAGGTGCCGTTATCGCCGTAGCCAGTGGCCACAGAGCCATCCGCATTGAGCTTGGTCACCGCCAGGGTCGTACCATAGATGCCGGTGACATACAGGCCACCGTCTGCAGCCACCGTGATAGCGGTCGCGCCATTGAAGGAGCCAGCGTCGGTCAGAACCACCTTGCCAGCGTTACCGAAACTGGTATCCACCGTGCCATCGGCGTTAAAGCGCTGCACAACTTCCGACTCACTGGCGAGAATCTTGCCATCGGGCTGGACGGTCACATAGGTGCCGTTTTCGCGGTCGACCTCGGCGTCTACCACCACCACGCCACCGGTGCCGAAGCTGGTGTCCAGGGTGCCGTCGGCATTGAGCCGCATCAGTGAGTAGTCGGAGCGGGTCTCATAGAAACCCAGCGGTGAACCGGGGTAGCTGTAGGAGATGTGCGGGCTGTGGCCGGCCACCAATATTTTGCCATCGGCCTGGAGGCTGATACCGCGGTTCGAATCGTCCATACCCGTCAGGTCCACAATCACCTGGCCAGGAGCGGTACGAACGGTATGCGTGCTGGGCGTTGCCATCGGTTAATCCTTTAACAAGGGGGAGTTTTTAAGACCGTGCACAAAGACGAAAGTGAATTTCGTAATTGCGGCCAGGCGACCAACGGTCGCTGGCCCGCAACGGTAATGCGCTTACGCCATGCCGGCCGCATGCACAGCCGGGTCAACCTGCCCGAGCAATGTCACCTCACCCTCACCGGCAAAGACAAAATTGGCCGCGTTGAGCTGCTGCGACACATCGCCGTCCAGTGCCACCTCGAAGCGGTGGCCCAAGGCATCGGTTTCCAGGTCCTTGATGTAGGTGCGCCCGGTCTCAGCACTGTAGGCCACCTTCAGGGTGCCCTGGGTGCCGTCGCCCAGGCCGGTGTAGCCGAGTGCGCTGACGTCGATCACGTCTTTACTGGCGAGGAAGTCCAGAATCAGGTCGTTGGCGCCCCGGTAGCTGTCCAGCGTGCTGTCGTAGACAAAGGTGTCCGCGCCGGTGCCACCTTGTAGGCGATCAGCGCCTGCGCCGCCATTGAGCACATCGTCACCGGCCCCGGCAGTCAGCAGCTCGCCTTTATCCCCGCCGGTCAAATAACTATTGCCGTTACCCCCATACACCCCAGTCAAGTTTGGGTTCGCCTGGGCATAGTCCACCGGCGTGTGCAGGGCCTGATTCGGCCCGAACTGCACGCTGTTCACAATCTGCGCAAAGGCCAGGTACACCGGCGCCGGGGTGGTAATGTCCAGGGCGAAGTGATGACCGCTGCTGTCGGTTTCAAAATTCTCCAGCCGGTAGGTGTCGTCCGTCGTGCGGCTGAAGGTGAGGGTGTCGCCGTAACCGTCGCCGAACCCGGTAAAACCCAGGGCGCTCAAGTCGATACGGTCACCCTGGCTGTAGGTGAAATCGGTGATGCGATCCCGGCCGTTCTCCAGGCTATCCGCCAGGTGGGCGAACTGGAACACATCGGCGCCCGCGCCGCCGGTGAGCGTGTCCGCGCCAGCGCCGCCATCCAGGCGGTTGTTACCGCTGCCGCCGATCAGCCGGTCAGCCCCGGCCAGGCCGAAGAGGGCGCCATCGTCGCTGGTGCTGGCGAAGTCAAGGGTGTCTGCTGCCGCCGAGCCCTGGTGTAGGGCGACGAAATCCTGGCTGCTCAACACCCCGCGGTAGTCGCCCCGCAACGCCACGGCAAACCCCTGGCTGGCGCCTTCAGTGGCCAGGCTGCGCAGATGAGTCAAACCCGTGGCCGCGTCATAGCTCACCGCCAAGGTACCGTTGAGGCCATTGCCGACACCCGCCACGCCCAATGCAGTGAGGTCCAGGCGATCCACGCCTACTTTGAAGTCGCGGATCGAGTCCGACGTACTCAGGCTGGTGCCGTAACTCTCACTTGCCTGGTTAAACACAAACACATCGCGCCCATTACCGCCGGTCAACGTATCCGCGCCGCTACCGCCCACCAGCCGATCGGCCCCAGCGCCACCCACCAGGCTGTCGTTACCGCCACCGCCCAACAAGATCGAAGCGCCTGCCGCTGCCTTCAAAGCATCCGCCGCGTCGGTACCGTACTGGCGGTTAGGCAAGGCAGAATTATCCACCGTAGCGCCCAGGCCGCTCTGCGCCGAGCCAAAGCCGTTGAACACATTCTGATCGAGCAGGTGCTGTTCTGAGGTCGGGTTGTCCTGCTCGACAATCGCCGTGCCCCCCGCAACGCCGGCATTGAGCACGTTATGCGACAGCGCAAACGAGGCATCGGCGTTATGAAACACGCCTTTACTGTCCAGGTACCCCTTCACCAACAACTCTGGCCCCGCGCCCGCTTGGGAATTGTGCGACAGCGTGCTGTTCACCACCTGCACCCCCGAGCCGCCTTCCAACACCAGCCCCGCGCCCTGGTTGTCATGCACCACCACCCCGTTGACGGTGCCGATCAGCCCCCGCTCGACGATGCCCGCGCCACCGTTGCCATACACCTCACCGTAGGACACATCCCCGGCATACCGATTAGGATTCGGCGCCCCCACGCGCTCTAACAGCAGGCCATTGCCGCCGTTGTCGTGGGACACACTGCCAAACAGAAGCGACTGATCGGCGTACTGCACATCGAAGCCATCCCCCGCGTTATGCGCCGCCTCGTTATCGTAAAACAGCACGCTGTCGCCATAGCCCGCCGATGTATCGAGCACAAGCCGCGTAGTAAAACCATCCTCACCGTTGTAGGTAGACACACTGTCGCGCACCGTCGATTCCGCGGTCAGCGCATACGCGAAAAACCCCGACCCACTGCACTGGGTCAACGCAACCCCTTCAACGGTCAGGGCGTAGGTCAGCGCCTTCATATTGGCGTCCGTACCACTGACCAACCCGTGCACCGTACCGCTGGTATTGCTCTGGTTGCCGTCAATGGTCAGGTCACTCACCGTCGCCGCTGACGTCTGCACCCGCGATGAGGTGCGCACAATCCCATCAATGTCCTCACTGGAACCGTCCGCCAACTTCAGCGTCGTCAGCCCTTGGCCCGCGCCAGTCAAATTGACCGCACTTTTCAACGTCAGGCAGCCCCCGTCGGCATTGGTACCGCTGACCACGAACGTGCCCTGGGGAATAAACACATCACCGCCGCCGGCTTTAAAAGCGGCGTTTATGGCGAGCTGGATGGCATGGGTGTCGTCCGTGACGCCGTCACCTTTGGCGCCGAAGTCTTTTACGTTGAAGGTTTGTGGCATGGGGGCGTCCTTAGGGGAAATGGATGGATTTTATGACAACATGTTTCAGAGGAGTGCGATAAGAAATTGGGGGAAAGCGACTAACGGTTGGGCTATACAGGGGATGCGGCGTTAGCAGGTTGAGAAATGGGCATGTCCATGGCATGCCCGCGCCGCCTAACTATGTAATGCCCAAATACAAAATCAAGAACAAATCCGAGAGGCCCATATGCTAAGTTTTTTATCCACATTAGTTTGGTTACCAAGGAATGGTTCAAGATGGCCTTTGATGCGTTTATTGAAATTCCCGAAATCCCTGGCGAAGCAATAGATGAGAAATATTGCAACTGGATAGAAATCCTGGGTTACAACTTCGGCGTCAGTCAAAGTGTTTCCGCAACCGCTAGCTCCGCCGGCGGCGCTTCGTCAGGTCGCACTAACGTGACCAACTTCACCTTCACCAAGTACTTGGACAGTGCAAGCTGCAAGCTGATGGAGGCGGGGTGTTCAGGTCAGCACATCAGAGAAGTCAAAATGGCACTCTGTCGAGCGGGCGCGGACAAGCTCAAGTATTACGAAATAGTCCTAGAGGAAGTTATTATTGCCGATTATGCGCAGAGTGCCAGCTCAGGCATTCCCGTTGAAATCGTACAGCTCAATTACGGCCGCATAAAAGCGACCTACACCCGGCAGCAACGTGCCGACGGCACTCCGGGTGGTAATGTCGCGGGCGGTTGGGACCGGATCGAAAATAAAAAGTGTCTGTAGGGTACGACCATGGCCGATACCCGCTCATTCATCAATCAACGCACACAGACATTCGAAACCCTAAAAGAAAGTCTCGAACTGCCAAAACATACCCAAGCAAAATTCGTCGCACTTAACCCGCACCTTTCAGGAGGCGTTGTTCTAGCGGGCGATCTGGTTATTGTGGGCGATGCTTCAACCGCCTCATCCACCGCCGAAGAAGCCATGTTGATGGCGAAGGCGGCTGAAGTGCGCACAGCGCTGCTGGTAAATGGACAAGGCGGTGACGACTTTTTTCTGGAAAATTTCGAACTCATCAAACAGATGCTGGCTTACACCTCCATTGGTATAGGCGCGGCGAGCGACGGTTGGAGTCGGCACTTAGACGCCATCAAACGAACCCTTCTGAGCATCGAGACGCTTCACAGGGAACACATGGGCTCCGGCACCCTGGCCCAGCGGGAAGCGTTCTATGCCAAGAGAGCAGCCTTGTTCTCAACCCTGGAGAAGCAACTCGATAGCTTCGCCGCATTGGGGTCTGGCCTACGCGATAAAAGCTCGATCAAAAGGCTGTTGGGCCTTTCGACAAAAAGCTACCTGCATAGGGGGGATATCGCCGGGTACGCTGACAAGGTCTCCGGTGTAGCCAAGGCGTCTCAGCTCATTAAACGCGGAACTTACATCGGTACCGCACTGGAAGTCGGCTCCAAGGGGCTGGCGATCCGTAATGCGTGCACGTCTGGGCGCGAGGAGCAGTGCCGCAAGGCCAAGTATGTGGAGGGTAGCGCGCTGGTTGGTAGTGTATCTGGAGCGGCTCTCGCGGGGCATATTGGCGGCGGTATGGCTATGGCCGCCTGCGTCGCCTTGGGATTTTCTAGTATGGGCACGGTGACGCTAGTGTGCGCGGTGGCTGGAGGTGCTGGTGCGGGTTGGGGGGGAGGCGAGTTGGGTGGAGTGGGAGGGGAGATATTGGGCGAAATTCTCTACGGAAAGATGACGAATGAATAGCACTCTGGTAGCTGTGCTTGCTGGGATAATCCTGGGCTCTATGGTGCTATTGTTAATCGCACTAGCAGTGATTGCCCACAGGTACGTCGATGCCATCGAGGCATGCTTCCCCAATAGCCTGTATATAGAACACAATAGGAACAATTGGTCGTGGGCGGGATTGCAAGGGAAGGTGACAAGAATGGGCAATATTGGCATGGTCTTAATTGTGCCGAGGATATATGTCAGAAGAGGGCTCGTTGATCCACGGGAAATAAGTGAGCTCCCTAAGGGTTATAAATTGTTGCTAGTGGTGCCATTGTTCTTGTCTTTCTTTTTGATTGCATCGCTTGCTGTGCTAAGCCTCGCATTTTAGAAGAAAGGCCCAAGCGTCGTTTATATTCCGTCTTCACATTGGCAACTGCCTTCTGCCCCCGGCATACTCCTGCGCTGATAAATAGCCGGGGGCTCCGTGGTAGGTCACTGGTCCCAAACCGCTACTAGTGAAGCAAGCTCGAACGGATCAGGAGAACACCTAGATGGACCCCACACTTTTCGAGCGCTACTCACCGGCCATCCGCAGGCTCGGCGCGGCCGGCGCCGACAGTCCCGAGCTCGTGATTGAAGAAAACGGCAGAGACATCCTCAGGTATATCCCTTTCGAACACGTTAACGCCGATGCCAAATTGGTCATCGTGGGCATCACCCCAGGCCCCAACCAGCTCCGATTGGCGTACAGCGAAGCCCAGCGGCTAATGGCCGCCGGCACCCCGACCTCGACGCTGCTGCATGAAGTAAAAAAACTGGGTGCATTCGGCGGCAGCGCCATGCGCCCCAACTTGCTGCGTTATCTGCGGCACTTCAAGTTCGACAAGATCCTGGGCATTGCCGATGTAGAGTCCCTGTGGGCAGAAAACGCCGGCTTGTTCCACGCCACCTCGGTGATCCCTAACGCAGCCTTTACCGCCACGCCTGCAGGCGGAGAATCCATGTTCGCAGGGTCATTTGCCTACCTGATGGCTTCCCCTTTATTTCGACAGTGCTTCATGGACCGCTTCGTCTCCACACTCCGCCAAATCAACCCAAATGCGCTTTATGTCGGCCTCGGCGATTGCCCCGCAGACGCGTTGCAGTGGTGCGTCGATAACGGCTACTTACAAGCCCGGCAGTTTTTGGGGGCTTTCTGTCATCCCTCAACCAGTGGCGGCAGCGCACCCAGTGTGTATATCCGCGATAAAACACTCAGTGACCTCAAGCCGACAGACCCTGTACGTCACAGAGTTGCCAAACTCGATCAAGCCTATGCGCGAATGGCTCGCGCAACTGCCCTGCTCCTGGGCAACGCGGCGCCAATACCGGAACCGCCACCCGTAGCCCCTTTACCGAACCCTATCCAACCAGCCCTTGCCCCAACGCCTGCGCCCAAGCCAGCCCGCAAAACCGTCGCTGCCCCATGCGACGAATTCACCGAAAAGGTGATCAGGCAGATCCAACAAAGCGGCTACTTGCTGGTAAAGCAGAACAAATACCTCGCAGAGTTCTGCGCTGCTGGCCACACGGTTTATTTATTGAAAGCAAAGACCCGCGTCGACCACATCGGCCTGATGGTTCACCCCAACCTGAACAGGGCTGACTTAGTAGAGCTGCTGGCGCACGGTTCGGTCAGCACAGACCATCGACACCACTCCAACATGTCGAAGTTTCCATCAAAACTGCATACTGGAAAGCTACCCATCACGTATGCCTGGCAAGTGAGCGTAGGTGGCCTGGCGCAGGTGAGTGCTGTATTAGAAGGTCTGCTTAAAATCAAACCACTCGCAAGCTGAAACTCTGCTGCATCTTCGCTTGGCAGGCCCGTTAGTCTCTTATGGAAAAACACAATGAGCGAACACCTTCGCACGCGTTTCCCTACCCCAAATCTAGACCGACTCCTGCAAACCGAGCCGCTCAAAGGCGCGAAGGTATTCAAGACCGGCTCCAGTTCAACCATCTTCGAGGCGGGTGACAGCCTGCTGCGGTTGACCCTGCAAGGCAGTGGCCATAACTTTCTGGCGCAACAATCGGCGGCGGGTAACCCAAACGTGGTCAAAGTGCTGCGCAACTATGGCGCGGTTGCACTATCGGACACCTACGAGTCTGGCCCTGAAGTCGAGTTCTACTGGCTCGCACAGGTCGAACGCCTGGTTGAAATTGAAGTGGGTAGCGAGCCTGTTATCGAGGCCTGGCTTGCGCAATTCGATGAAGACGGGCAGCCCGAATCGCAGGACTTACCCGCTGTCGCCCAGCAATGCCGTGAACTGGCGCAAGCTCACAAAGAGTATGCGGGGTTCATGGAAACCCTGGCGCTAGCGGCGGAGTTTCGGGGTATCGAGTCAATGGACCTGCGCCTGAGTAACTGCATGCGCCGCCCTGCCACCGGGGAGTTGGTCTGGACGGACCCGTTAGATGATTGTTTCTACGAGCCAGACCCCGCTATGGAAATGCCACTGAATGAACTCTTCGCGCGCCTCAAGTAAAAGGCGCGGGTGATGAAAAACCCAAACCCGCGCTACATCTTGATCACCGGCGCAGCCGGCACCGGCACCACCACGTTAGCGCAAGCGTTAGCCAACGAACTGCGCATCCAGCACCTAGAGGCAGACGACTTCCTATGGCTGCCCAGCGACCCGCCCTACCAGCACATGGCAGACAAAACCAAGCGAGGCGAGCGTTTACAGCAGGCCATGCACGACCATGGCCAAGCCATCGTCGCCGGCTCTATCGTGGGCTGGGGCCAGCCGCTTGAAAATGCATTTGGCCTTGTGGTGTTTCTTTACCTGCCGGCTGAACTCAGATTAAAACGGCTAGAGCGCCGGGAAATACAGCGCTTCGGCCAAGCCAAACCAGAGTTCCTGGCATGGGCCGCGCAATATGATCAAGGCGGCGTTCCTGGCCGCAGTTTGGCAGTGCACAACCAATGGCTGGCGGCGCGTGAGGGTGAGGTGTTGCGGCTAGAGGGGGATATGTCCGTGAGTGAGCGGGTGGGGCGAGTGCTAGATGTGCTCGGCCGGTAAAGTCGCATTCAGCTAGCGCAGAGCCCTTACTGAGTTCGGATGGTTGGTCGTGATACTTGAATCAACCCTGCATTCCACTGGCGATCGAACTCACGCTTGGCGGTATTGCGGTGGTCAACGCAGGCAACCATCTGAGCATCTGTCTTCCAGTTATCGCACCCCTTGGGGTCTTGATAAGACACGTCGAAGGCGCGCGCTCGGGCTTGTTCTTGTTCCCAGCGTAGTTGGGTTTCATGTACGTATTTTTCATTGGCAGCCTGCGCTGCCTGAGCTGCCGCTACCTTTCTTCGTTGAGCCGCTTCCACTTGAAGTTGCTGCGCAGCGTTAGCTTGTAGGGCGATGGCTTGAATCGCGGAGATACGCTGGGTGACGGCGTTCTGCGTGATTTGAGTGAAGGCGTAGTAGCCCAGAAGGGCAATTGCCATAGGTAGAAGCAGTTTGAGAAGAAGATGCTCGGGGGTTCTGGATCGGCGTCGTGCCATGGTTTGGGCTCCTGGGGTGATAGCTTAATGCTACCTGGTCTGGCTGTTGAACTCTACTGGGAGAAGGAATGGGGGCAGCTAAAGCGAACGAAACTCACCAACTCCATTATCGAAGCCGCCCGAGCAGGTGAGCAGGGAGGCGGTTTCGCCGTGGTCGCCGACGATGTACGCAGTTTGGCAGGACGCACTAGCGCCTCAACCCAGGAAATCGCCGGCCCGATTGCCCGGATCCAGTGAAGCACTCGTTAGGCAGTGACCAGCATGAAAGCAGCTGTCGCCCAAGCCTGTAAGGTCGTGGCCGTCACTGCTGAGGTGGAATGGGGGATCGAGGAGATACTGGACGCTACTTTGAGCACGACAGCGCTGGTGAGCAACATCACGCGGACTATTGGGGAGCAGCTTCTAGCGAGTAAGAGATCGGACATCAGGTTGAGATGGTTGCCGGTATGTCGGAAGGGGATAGTCGGGTGATAGATCAGCCAGCTAGCGGTATTGATGAGATTTATGGGCTTACGAATCGGCTTGTGCGGTTGGTTTGGCTTTGATGGTTCATGGGTGCGATTTGCGGGGTGGCGCGCATCGAAATCTGCGGGCTTTATTGCTTGTATGCTTGTTGCATAGGATCGTTGAAGTCACGCGCTACGAGTGGTGGCTGGTCTGATATTTACCGTTGAACAGAATGGGTGGGGGATATGGGTCTGTCTGCAGTGCGAAACGCTGATTCAGGCCCTGGTGCTGCCAGAGGTGATCGACAAGGGCACCTCACGGTCGACGCACGTGCCGGGGGGATTTGAACCCCCGTCTAGCGCAGGCCAGTTAAGGGCTTCAGCCAGAGGGCTGCCATAAAGCTGTCATTGCCTCGCAGCCTAGATGCATCGTCGAATGGGCAAAATAGCCTCACCGCGCTGCATCGATTGGCATTCCGCCAGCAGATAGGTACATTGACTGAGAGGATAAGAGCAGGGAGCTCCTCTGCTTCAGTATTCGATGCATGATGACCCTCCCGACACTTGATCCCGCGAAATCCTAGATAGGGATAATTAGGCAAGGGAGTTTTACATGAAGGTCATATCGGTTTTTAACAACAAAGGAGGCGTGGGCAAAACTACGCTAACTTATCATCTGGGAAACGCCCTGGCAGAAAGCGGTTACAAAGTGCTCATGATTGATGCGGACCCCCAGTGCAATCTGACCATCTATTCTCTGGATCAGGAAGTGGTTCATGATATATGGGCCGAAGAAGATAGATTCATCGATGAGGGTTTTGAGTCATCAAAACAGAAGCTCGGGGCGCAAAAATTCAGCGAGCTAAACGGTCGTCCGAGGAGTTTGCATTATCTCGTCAAGCCTACCGAAGAGGGTACTGGTGAGCTTGAGCATCTTCCTCCGCCATACATTGTCAACAGTAAGCTTCATATAATACCAGGCCGCCTTACCCTGCATCTTTACGAAGAGGTAATTGCCAGCCGTTGGACCAACTCTTATAGGGGGGATCCGTTAGCAATTAGAACCATAACAAAAATAAGGGCAATTGCTGAGCAGTTCTCAAATATCCATCATTATGACTATGTAATTGTGGATACGTCACCAAGTCTTGGCTCTTTGAATAAAGTAATCATTTCTACGGTTGACGGATTTTTCATTCCTGCGTCCCCGGACCTATTTTCGCTATATGGGATACGGAACATTGGCAAGGCTTTGTCAGCATGGAAAGAAGAATTCGATATTATATACAAGTTAATATCGTCGGAGAAGCGTCATAGCTTTCCGGAGCAGTTTGTAACATTTCTAGGCTACACGATTTACAATTCCAAGAAATACACGGGCAGTAACACAAAATGGAATCTTGCTCAAGCGCATCTCAAGTACGCCAACTTGATACCTGATACTATTGAAGAGCATATTGCATATAATCTCAGATCGCACCTAACCCGTGCCGACCTCGCTTCGCCCATTGGTGGGGAGCTAGTGATGCACAGTCATAACACTTTTCCGTCCATGGCTCAGTACTATCACTGCCCTATGTGGAAGGTCCCCAGCCAAAGAAATCTTGAGGCCGATCACCTCAATACGATACGCGGCGCGTCACAACGATACGAAGATACTAGGCGAAAATATATTGATTTCGGAAGGGATCTAATATCACGAATTGAACTGTTGGACTTTTAATCATGGATAAAAAAACAGTGATTGAGGCCGCGGTTAACGCGTTTCGTAGTGAAAAATACGTTTACGAAAGGTTCTTGAACGGAGTTGTCGATTCTTTCTCTCTGCAACCAGAGCTTAATGCATATGGGAATCCTATAATTTATACTGTAAAAAGCAGGATAAAAGACATAGATCATTTGCGCGAAAAGATATCTAGAAAGTGGTCGGATGACGATCCGATTTCTCCGGAAAATGTGTTCGAGAAAATCACAGACCTTGCTGGGGTAAGAATTCTCCATCTTTATCAAGACCAATTTCCCCATATCCACAACCATATAATGTCCCAGATCGAGTCGGGCGATTGGTTCTTCCGGGAGGCACCCGTTGCATATTCTTGGGATCCGGAGGCTAGCGAGTTTTTCAAGTCTCTCGGCCTCGACGCGAAAACAAGGGATACGTACTACACAAGCATCCACTATGTTATCTCGCCTAAGGCCGATTCGCATGTTTACTGTGAGGTTCAGGTAAGAACTCTTTTTGAAGAGATCTGGGGCGAAATCGACCATACTCTTAATTACCCAGTTCCTACCACCAGTCGATCGTGCAAAGAGCAGCTGCGTGTGCTTTCGAAGCTGGTATCTACGGGCACTAGGCTAGCAGACTCGATTTTCAGGAGCCAACAAGACTCCTTGAGCGGAACTGACGTTAAACCAATAAGCTGACTAAGGTGTCCTGAATAGGGTTTAGCAACCGTTTCAGGACAACCTGATTTTCGTCGAGGCACACAACATTCAACACATTACTAACATTACCCCATATTGCTACAGCTTTCCCCCCCGCACCTATATCCGCACTAGGCATCCATCGCCCATAAACTCTGGCAATCATTGTCCAGTCTGAGTGTCCCATTTGCTGTGCAACCCACATCGGGTGTTCTCCAGCAGACAGCATCATCGAAGCATACGTATGCCAGGTCTGGTATGGACGACGGTAGCGGACGCCAGCTTTTCTCACTGCGTGAACCCACATAGTCTCGCGTATGGGACCATCGCCCGCCCAGCGCTCAAGTGTTCGAGGATTCTGGAACACTTCTTGGCCCGCCAGGTAGGTGTGGTCTTTCTGCGCTTTCAGCGCGGATAGGGCCGGCGTGAGTAGCTTCACAGCTCTACGCCCAGACGCAGTTTTCGGGATCTCCGCGAGGCCCTTTGAGGCCTGAGTTATGGCTTTTGATATTTGAATCTCTGAATCGCCACTGGTTTCCTAGGCACTCTCCAAGCTCAGAAAATAACGTTTCTCATACTCTACTGGAGACAGCTGCATAGCACTGCTGTGCCGGCGTTTAGGGTTATAGAACATTTCGATGTAATCGAAAATATCACTTCGGGCGTTTCACGCGTTGGGTAGATCTTTCGTCGGATTCGCTCCCGCTTCAAAAGCTGGAAAAAGCTCTCGGCTACGGCATTGTCGTGGCAGTTTCCTCGTCGACTCATGCTGCTGATTACATTGTTGGTCTTCAAGAAGCTTTGCCAGTCTCAACTACTGAACTGACTGCCTTGGTCTGAGTGGATCATTACTTGCTGCTGTGGTTTGCGTCGCCACACAGCCATCAACATCGCATCGATAGCCCGGCCGCTGCACATCCTTGGCTTCATTGACCAACCAATTACTTGGCGTGAGAACAGATCCAGCACTACTGCCAGGTAGAGCCATCCTTCATAGGTGCGGATTCAAGTCATATCTGTTACCCAGACCTTGTTCGGCTCACTGACCTTGAACTGCCGCGCGAGGTGGTTGGGCGAGGCCACTGTTGGTTTTCCACCGTAGAACCCTGGACGCCGCCGATAGCCCGTTTGCGAACGCAGCCTCTCCGCCTGCATCAAGCGCCCGACCCGATTTCGCCCGCATGCCTCTCCCAGCTCACGTAGGTCATCGCGAATTTTGCGATAGCCGTATACACCTCCGCTCTCCAGCCAAGCATGTTTGATCAAGCCAAGCAGGTGTTGATCTTCTTTTGCTCGGGCAGATTGAGGCTCGCCCAGCCAAGCGTAGTAGCCGCTGGGATGTACCTTGAGAGTTTGGCAAAGGCGCCGTACCGGGTAATCAGTTGAGTGTTTCTTGATGAAGGCGTACTTCAGCCGCACTCTTTGGCAAAGTACTCGGCGGCCTTTTTTAAGATGTCTCGCTCTTCATTCACACGCTTGAGTTCGGCGCGAAGCTGACGCAGCTCGCCTTGCTGGTCATAGTCTTGCTCACGCTGCTCTTGTGGTTTGCTGTAGAGCTTGATCCAAGCGTAGAGGCTGTGAACGGACATGCCCAGGCGCTGGGCAACATCGGCGACAGGTTTGCCTTTCTCGGTCACTTGCTTGACCGCTTCGATCTTGAATTCTTCGGGTTAACGCTGACGACTCATGGCACCTCCTATTCGGGCCTCATTATGAGGCTTGGAGGTGTCTAGGAAACCAGGGGCGATTCAATGCCCGCGTAATGCATTTCCGGTGAGGTCGTAAGCTGGTCATTGAAATGCCCAGCCGAATGATGTCACTGTCTAGCCTCACCAACGAAAGGATTCCAACTGTGTATTGCAAAGTTTCCCTGATTTTGTGCCTTAGCTGCCTGCCTGCTCTCTCTCAAGCGGCTGATTATGATATAAAAAAATACTGTGGAAAAGTTTCGGATGCAGTGGGCGGTAGTGCTCAGATTGAGCTCGGGTGTCGAGAGCAAGAAGCAGATGCCCGGGCTGAGATCCCAGCCAAGAACGCTCCGCCAAAGATACTGGCTTACTGCGATCGAGTAGCGAAAGCAGTAGGCGGGAGTTACCAAATATTGTCAGGTTGCATCGATCAAGAGCAGGAGGCCCAAACGCAACTCGACAGGTGATCCTATTTAGGCATTCAAACCCGCCCCGGCAGGTTTCTTCATTTCTGAATCATTGGATGAGCCTCCCACTGATCATGCTGGGTGGCATCCCCATCCCGGCGCTATTCGGGAGGCCTTCGGTGTATCGGCACGACGTTGTGGTTCTTGGTTTGATTGATCGCAGATGCTAACAGTCTGCCGATGGCCGCCTTCTGGATATGCTCACTCCACCAGGCCATCATCGGACGCCGGCGTTCGATGTAATCCGCTCAGTTGTAGGCGCTCCGAACGTCATCCTTGTCGACATCCGCTAGCGCGATTTCAATCAGCTCCGGATCGCACTAATGCTCATTCAAGATGGTGCTGTCTGCCAGAGCCGTGAATCAAAGCTGATAAGCCCCCACGCATTGACCATCAAGCATTTCGATGGTGAGCGTGACCTTTGCTTCTCTTTCAAGCAGCAGTTGCTGGGCTCTATGGATATCAGTCTGGGCGCTACTCTTCAGCTCAGGCAACCTTTCCTCTTTCCATTGACGCAACTCGATGCGTTTGAGCTGGAGTGTGGACTGCCATTCCCAGACAGCACTCAGCGTATCGATACGCTCGTCCACGGCGTCCTTGAACGTTTCCAAGGGGCCATTAGAGCCGAAAAAAGTCTGCACCTCTGCTTCGAGATCCTGCTGACGTTTAGCTAACAGTGAGGTCTTGCCCGTGGTCTTCCCAAGAAGGCTACAAGCGACCCATCGACCGCTCATACACAGCTTCCATTCCTCGACGAGTCGTTCGGCCTTTTCTTGTTCAGATGCCAACTTGGCCGTTAAGCCAGATGACGTGTCAAACAGCCCTGGAGAATCAAACTCGACCACCTTCCTCTTGAGTCCTAGCAATTCAAAGCTGAGATGATCATTGATACCGCTGAGCTTAAGCTCAATCGCCTCCAACTGAGCACGAGCAGCGTCATCCCGTTCCCCATGTTGAAGCATGGCTGCGACTTGCTGAAGATACTTCAACGATCCAGTGATTTCGGATTTACGTTGATCTGCAAGAAAAGATGAAATGGAATCGATGCCGGCTTTTATGTCGTCGAGCTTGGCGCTGATATCTGCAAGGTGCTTCTGCGCCACGATCACCGAAGCGATTTGAAATAGCGCGGCGGAATTGACCAGATTTTGAAGACGCTCCGGCTCGAATAAGCTCGCATGTTCTTTGATCTTGCCGCCCTCGATTGTAAAAGCGCGGAAGCCCTTTCCGTTGGCCACCTTTGCAAGCGGGCCGTCAATTACAACCTCCATCAGACGCGACTGTGCAGCTTCTGTAGCTACCGCTGCACTGGGGATAGCCTGCAATAGCTGCGAAAGTTTATGTATGCCTAGTGAGGATCTATCGATGCTTTTAGATCCTTTGGGTACGGCATCCAATGACCTCAGAGTCACCAAAGGCTTGTCCCCATCCACACCGATGATTACCATATCGGTTGCAAATGAGAAGTGCGGGGATTCGCTTACTGACTTCATGTCTGCCTTCCCTTACCCTGCGGACGCGCCCGCGTGCTTTTGTCGAATGTACGCAATTTGCGCGACACACGGCAATGTGACTCTGTACGCCTCTTTGGCCGCAATATGTATACCAGCAGCCCCCGCCAGCGCAACGCCGACCGGGCCCAATAACCCAGTCGCTACTCGTCCTACAACCGTAGTCACTCCTACTGTGAAAGCGCCTTCAGCTAACAAGGCGCCAATGCCACTTACTCCTACAAAACCCGCTTTGGCTGCACCGAGCCCTCCACCGCGTATTGCAGCGAGTATAGCCGCCAGCCCTATATCAATCGCGCCATTGGCGTCATGGAATTTCCGCGCAAAATCAGCACGTTCATGTGCGCTCATCTTCTCCCAGACCTTAGTTACGAGCTTCTCCAAAACCTTCAATTCAAGCGCCTCGATTGACTCATTCGCCGTTACGCGGCCACCGATGTATTTCAGGACATCCCTAACAATTTCTGCGTACGGGACGCCAATCTGGCGGATTAAGTTAGCAATGCTGTTTCCTCCAAAGAGCTGGAGTTCGCGGATTAGAAGCAACAGCGTATCGCGGGAGTATTTGTTCTTCTGCTTCGCGGCTACCAGCGCTTTACTGACATCGGCAGCCATTGCCAGGCGCCCGTCACCAGAGTCGGTAAGAAAGTCCACGAGTGAACCTACATCTGCAGCATCTGCCGCCTGCAAAAGCGTCAGCAATTCCTTATCACCATTGACCACGTCTTCTTCATACGCCACGAGCTATTACCTCTTTTGTGCCGGCCCTGAAAACTCTGCAGGCACATAACTATCTGATTGAAATCAAATACAATGGATCATTTTCAGTTAAGCCGAAGCGGTCGTGACGAGTGAAGCTGTGCCGCTAGGCTTCAATTTCTTTGCTTATCGGCCTGACTTGATAAGTCTTGAGCATCTCTCCAGCAACCGGTATTTCAAGCCTTTGATATTGGGGTAAGAGCAGCGGCGTACTTGGCGACATGCGCCGGTGTGACCTCTATCAGCTCCGGATCCCACCCATGCTCGTTCAGGATGGTGCTGGCCATGGAACGAATGTCGTGGATGACCAACCGATCCTGAAGGTCATTCGTTTCAACGCCATGTTGGCGGTCTGACTGTTGGCGTGGGTGCGCGGATTTCTATCTGCCGGGAACACGTATTCCCTATGGCCTCAATTGGGCAAAGCAGTTCGATGGCCATTAGTGCGCTGATTTTTGAAAGCGGCGTTGTTTTCAGATATGGAAATAAATGCAGCGTGAGCGACCGCCAAATGTCCTCGGCGTAGGCCGGCGTGACCGAGTCTTTCTTAAGCTCGAACCAGGCGTTGGCCACGTTCTCGAAGGGGGGGCGTTTCTGCGCGCCTGGCCTCACTTTGTGCATCGCGCTGCACCTTCGGATCGATGCCTTGGGCGAGCAGCTCGCGCGCATCGACTGCCATCTTTCGTGCATTCGCCAGCGACAGTTCGGGATAGGTCCCGAAGCTAATGTTGATGCGCTTCTTGGTCACCAGCTCGCGGTAGTTGAAATTCCAAAGCAATTAGCCGTTGCTGCGCACGCGGAGCTGCAAGCCTTCACCGTCTGTAAGGACGTAATCCTTGGACGCGGGTATGACACCCTTGAGTTTTCGATCGGCGAGGCGGAGGTTTTGAGCAGGCATGAGATCGTCCTCAAGCACTGATTCGGTATTCCAAAGATTGGCACCGGGTGGGCTGGAATGCCGTCTGGAATACCAGAACAGCTAGAACTCAAAAACGCTCAAAAGACCGCAATAGCGCTGGAAATCCCATGGTTTCTGAATCCCACCCACAAAAAAAGACGCCCTAAGACGTCTTCTCATGTCGAATTGGTGGAGCCGGGGGGATTTGAACCCCCGTCCGCCAGCACTCCGCTGTCGGTACTACATGCTTAGCCGTGTCTACTGAGTTAATCCGCAGCCGCCCGATCGGCAGGGTGCATTGGACGAGCTGTGTAAGTTTTAGTCGTTTCGCCCACAGCGTGCTACGCGACGATCCTGTTCTGCGTGACGATCATTTTGAGTTTACAGGCATCCTCTGATGATCGCTGGCACCGAAGTAGCCAGAAGAGCGGCTCAGCTACCGTTAGGCAGCGAGAGCTTGGCCCTCGTAGGTTTCGTCATTGGCAACTATAGAAGTTGCAACAGTGGATTTACGAGTTCTGTTACCAACTCGGCATGCACCTAAAGTTTCATCACCGGCGTCGAATCCTAATCGGCCCCAACCGCTGCGGTTAAGCAGCGGAGGCGTGCAGTGTACGACAAACCTGACTGGAAGGCCAACCTGTGTTGGCCTGCCGGATCAGTTTTGGCTTTTACCAACGTTTTGCAGGCTTTGCAGAGCCTTGCCAGACACGCCAACGCAATCTTTGTCATGGCCTGCTTTTTGAGCAGCGATGGCCTTGGATTGAGCGTCGGTGATCTCTTTTTTCAAAGGTTCACCCATGTTGGTGTTAACGGTCAGGCCGTCTTTGATTTTCTGCAGGTTGACGTCGCAGAGGTCTTTGTCTTCTTTCGGGCCGGCGAAGGCGGTGGCGGAAGTCAGGGCAGCGGCGACGATCAGGCCGGAAATAATGCGTTTCATAAAAATTCCTTGGTCGTTTTTCAATCTGGATCGTGCTTATCCAAGCGGGATAGCACGCTGGTGGGCTTAGCCCGGATCAGTTTTGGCTTTTGCCAGCGTTCTGCAGAACCTGAACGGCTTGTTGAGCTTGCGAGATGCACTCTTTGTCTTTACCAGCGGCTTTGTTGCTGATGGCGGTCTGGTAGAAAGTGTTGGCATTGCCTTTGGCCGGTTCGCCGAGGTCTTGCTGGGTAGCAAGGAGGTCTTTGACTTTCTGCAGGTTGACGTCGCAGAGGTCTTTATCGGAAGCGAATGCCGACGAGGCCATCAGAGCAGTAACAACGATCAAGCCAGAAATAGCGCGCTTCATGGAAATCTCCTAAGTGTGCTGTGACTCGACGCGTAACATTGGGTTGGGCGTCCAGAGTCGGTATTCGCCCCCATTGTGTGGGCTTATACACATTGAGTTCGGCGAGCTGCAGGGGTTCTATGGAAAGTGCGTCTGTATGTAAAAAAATATCTGTCCCGGCCTTTTGCGCACTAAAAAGGGGCGTTTGAGCCCCTGTTTATAGTGGTTGGCCTTTTGCTATTGTCGGATTAGGCTGTTTTTAGGCTGGTTTACTGGGCTTGCGCGGTTCGCCTGCAGTGAGGCGAATGGGGGAGTGGGGGCTGTGGCGGGGAGGGGATTGAGGATGCAATCTTTTACTGGGCGATCGCCGAGGCCGGCCGCGAGGCCGTGCTAATGCATCCCAGCACTGAGCGCGGTATTAGGCGATTTGCCAGAGGCGTGCGGATGACGCCCGCGAGGTCTCCAGCCGGCATATTCCGTTCGTGCAGGAGATGCTCGAAGAGATGCGGCTAGAGGCCCAGCGGGAGGCGCGGGCGCAGCGGCGGAGGTTAGTCTTCCTTGCCCTTGTTGCGCACGGCCCGCTGCAATTCGCGGTTGGAGTCGCGCTCGCGCTCGGTGTCGCGTTTGTCGTACTCCTTTTTGCCCTTGCCCAGTGCGATTTCGCACTTGACTAAGTGTTTGCTCCAATACAGGGAGAGGGCTACGCAGGCGTAGCCTTTCTGCTGTACTTGGGAAAACAGCTTTTCCAGCTCGCGCTGGTTGAGCAGCAGTTTACGGGTGCGTGTCGGGTCGGCAATGACGTGAGTGCTGGCCGCTGTCAGGGGGGTGAAGTGGCTACCCATCAGCCAGGCTTCGCCGTCCTTGAGCAGGACATAGCTGTCAATCAACTGGGCCTTGCCGGCACGCAGGCTTTTTACTTCCCAACCAGCCAGGACCAGGCCGGCCTCGAAACGATGTTCGATGAAGTAATCGTGTCGCGCTTTCTTGTTCTGCGCGATGGTCCCTGTAGGGTGTTTCTTTTGTTTGGCCATAGGGGGCGCATTATAGGGAGTCGCCGCGTTGTCGGCTACGCAATTGCTGCATGCTTGAGCGCAAGAAGTTAATACCGGACAATGCCCGCTGTTTTTTGATCGCTCGGGCCTGACTGTTGTCTACCCAAAACACGCGAAATCATGAGGCGCCCCGTGGCGTCGCTCGGCATTCGAGACCGGTTTGCCGTTCAGCTTTGGAAGTGACGCTCGCATGACTACCCATATTCAACGTTCGGCTTTGTTACCTTACCCCGCTCAGGCGCTGTATGACCTGGTGAACGATGTAGCCCGTTACCCCGAGTTTTTGCCCTGGTGCTCGTCGGCTCAGGTGCTGGAATCCACCGATGAGTCCATGCGCGCCAGTTTGGAAGTGGCTAAAGGCGGGCTCAGTCAGCATTTTGTGACTAAAAATACTCTGGTACCGGGGCAGTCCATTGAGATGAATCTCGAGGAAGGCCCGTTTAATCAGTTGCATGGCGTCTGGGTGTTCAAGGCGCTGGGTGAGAAGGCTTGCAAGATCAGCCTGGACCTTTCCTTCGACTATGCTGGGCCCATCGTTCGGGCCACGTTAGGGCCGCTTTTCAATCAGGCCGCCAATACGCTGGTGGATGCCTTTTGCCAGCGCGCGAAGCAGATGCATGGCTGAGGCGTTGATCACGGTCGAAGTGGCGTGGGCGCAGCCTGAGCGCCAGGCTTTGATTGAGGTGCAGGTACCCGCAGGTACTAGTGTATTCGCGGCCGTAGAGGCTTCGGGCATTTTGCAGGTGTGCCCGGATATCCCCTGGCCAGGCTGCCCGCTGGGTATTTTTGCCGAGCGCGTGGCCGACCCCTCGGTGCGGCCAGTGCAGGCCGGCGACCGTATCGAGTTGTACCGGCCGCTACTGGCTGACCCCATGCAGGTGCGGCGTGAGCGCGCGGCGAGGGCGGCAGAGGCGAAGAAGGCGCGTTTGCGCAGCGGGGGCGCTTGAGCTTTAAGCGATAAACCCAGGCAATAAAAAACCCGGCGAGCCGGGTTTTTTTATGTGCGCCGATATTACTGCGGCGATGTTTCCAGGGGTTCCTGGGTCGGGACCGGTACGGTCTTGACGCCATCCACATCACGCTGGATATCTTCGAGCATCGAGCCAGGCTTGGCGGGCTCTTCGGCAGGCTGGTTGGTATCGCCCGTTGGGGTAACGGTCGTGCCATTGTCGTTGCCCAAGATGGCATCGTCACGGCTGACACCTGGCATGAAATCCCCCGCCAAGCTGACCAATTGGTCGTTGTCGTTGAAGATAACACTCATGCGTTCTTGCTGGCGTTCACCGCCACCTGGCTGCAAGCTGTACAGGTAATCCCAGCGATTGGCGTGAAACGTGTCGACCAACAGGGGGTTGCCCATGATAAACCTTACTTGCCGGCGGGTCATTCCCGGGCGCAACTGGTCTATCATGTCCTGCGTGACGACATTGCCCTGCTGGATGTCGATTTTGTAAACCCCGGGGAATGAACAACCGGCGAGTGCGAGCAGTCCCACGAAGGTGAGGCTGGTTAGCAAGTGCTTGGTGTTTTGCATCGGTGGGCGACTTCCACTATCTTGGCTGGGACAACGTAAACCCCGATCATACCCGCATTAAGAGAAGCTGCGAAGCAGCATCGGCGAGAAAGCTGACCATGGTTGAAAATAGCGAACTACGAAAAGCTGGCCTGAAGGTGACACTGCCGCGGGTCAAGATTCTGCAAATGCTCGACTCAGCAGAGCAGCGCCATATGAGTGCCGAAGATGTCTATAAGGCCCTGATGGAGGCTGGCGAAGACGTTGGATTGGCCACGGTTTACCGTGTGTTGACCCAATTCGAAGCCGCTGGGTTGGTGGTCCGCCATAACTTCGATGGTGGCCACGCGGTGTTCGAACTGGCCGATGGCGAGCATCACGACCACATGGTGGATGTGGAAAGCGGTGAGGTTATCGAGTTCTTCGATAGTGACATCGAGCAGTTGCAGAAAAAAATCGTGGCTGCGCACGGTTTGGAATTGGTAGACCACAATTTGGTGCTCTACGTACGCAAGAAAAAATAAGCGTACGGTTCCATCGATAAAGGCGACCCTAGGGTCGCCTTTATAGCTTCTGCCCAGGGCACCCGCCCCGCATGTTTTTCGCTTTTGTAGGAGCGAGCTTGCTCGCGAGATGCTCGCAGACGCCGCGTTTGTTCAAGGGCTGCGCGTTATCGTTGACGTTTTCGCGAGCAAGCTCGCTCCTACAGGGGGGTTCAGGGGGGTTAGCTTTTGGCGGTTACGACCATTTTCTTGGCATGGGCCAAGGATTCTTTGGTCAAATCGATACCGCCCAGCATGCGTGCCACTTCCTCTACGCGTTCGCTTTTACCCAGGCTGGAGACCGCCGTGCGTGTCTCGTCGCTGCCACGTACTTTGTGTACGAACAGGTGATGGTGCCCTTGGGCTGCCACTTGGGGCAGGTGGGTGACCGTCAGCACTTGGCCGCGCTCCCCTAGCCGACGCAGCAGTTGGCCGACGATTTCTGCGGTAGGGCCACCAATGCCCACGTCAACCTCGTCGAACACCAGGGTTGGCACGCGTGAGGTCTGCGCGGTGATCACCTGAATCGCCAAGCTGATACGCGACAGCTCGCCGCCCGAGGCGACTTTCGCCAGGCTTTTCAGCGGCTGCCCAGGGTTGGCACTGACCAGCAGTTCGATGGTTTCAAGCCCGTTAGGGTGCAGGTCTGCCTGGGTGTTCGGGTGCAGCTCGATAGTGAAGCGCCCGCCGGGCATGCCCAGGCGCTGGATTTCTACTTCGACGGCCGCCGCCAGTTGTGCGGCGGCTTGTTGGCGAAGCTGGCTGAGTTCTTCAGCCTTTTCCTGGTAATGGCGGCCATAGGCAGCCAACTCATCGGCAAGGCGATCGACGGATTCGTCACTGGCGTTCAGGCTTTCTAGCTCTTCGAACAGTTGCTGCTGCAAGGCCACGACTTCACTGGGGTGGATACGGTGTTTGCGTGCCAGGGTGTAGATGGTGTCGAGGCGCTCTTCCAGTTGCTGCAGGCGCGCCGGGTCGGCGTCGAAGTTATCGAGGAAGCGGTTGAGCTCGCCCACTGCTTCTTCTACCTGGATTTGGGCACTGGCCAGCATGGTTACCGATTCGCTGAGCGCACCAGGGGCATTCTGTACCGCGCTCAGGCGGTTGAGGCTGGCGGTCAGGGCGCTCAGCACGTTGCCGGAATCGCTCTCGCTGCATTGCTCGATCACTTGGCGGCAGATGCCAAAGAGGGCGTCGGCGTTGGTCAGGTTTTTGTGTTCCTGCTCCAATTGCTCCAGCTCGTTTTCGCCGAGCCCCAGGTTCTCCAGTTCTTCCAGCTGATAGCTGAGCAACTGATGGCGTGCGCGTTGCTCATCGCCGGAGTTCGACAAGCGCTCCAGTTCCAGGCGGGTCTGGCGCCACTTTTGCGCGGCCAGCTGCACTTGGCGTGACAGGTCGCCAGCCCCGGCGTATTCGTCGAGCAGGCGCCGGTGGGTCTCGGCTTTGAGCAGAGATTGGTGCTCGTGCTGGCTGTGGATATCGATGAGCAGTTCGCCCAGCGCCTTGAGATCGGCGAGGGGGCAGGGCGTACCGTTGATATAGCCACGGGAGCGGCCTTCGCTGGTGATGACCCGGCGCAGGATGCACGGGCCTTCGCCGTCGAGGTCGCGCTCGTTGAGCCAGGTGCGGGCCTCGGGGATATCGATGAGGTCGAAGGTGGCCAGGATGTCTGCCTTGTCGGCACCGGGACGCACCACACCACTGTCGGCACGGTCGCCCAGGGTGAGGCCCAGGGCGTCGAGCATGATGGATTTGCCGGCCCCGGTTTCGCCGGTAATAACGCTCATGCCGCGCTCGAGCTCGAGGTCGAGATGTTCGACGATGGCGTAGTTATGTACGGACAGGTGCACCAGCATAAAGACCGCTCCCAGGCTTTAGGTCTGGTTATTTATACAGTGCTTTTTGGGGGTTTGGCAACGCTGGGCGTTAGCTCGATTTGGTTGGGTGGGGCGTGTTCTTATTGCGTTTCGGTTAAGACCATTCAGCACCCAGGTGGTCTGAGCCCTTGAAGCCGAAAAATGCGACCCCATATACCGGGGCAGAAGCGCGAGTGGAGCTCGCTAACCTATCTAGAGGAGAAAACCATGGCTGACGAACAGACCCTGGATGAGCGCAATCCAGACGCCAACCAAGCCACTGAAGGCGCCAGCGAAGACCTCGCGGCCCGCGTGCAATTGCTTGAAGAGCAACTGGCGGGCGCCCAGGACCAGTCCCTGCGGGTCGCGGCTGACCTGCAGAACGTGCGTCGGCGTGCTGAGCAAGATGTTGAGAAAGCGCACAAGTTTGCGCTGGAAAAATTCGCTGGCGACCTGTTGCCGGTGATCGACAGCCTGGAGCGTGGTCTGGAGCTCTCCAACGCCGATGACGAGCATATCCGCCCGATGCGTGAAGGCATCGAGCTGACCCTGAAGATGTTCCAAGACACCCTCAAGCGCTACAACCTTGAGGCGCTGGACCCCCACGGTGAGCCGTTCAATGCTGAGCGGCACCAGGCTATGGCGATGCAGGAAAGCGCCGATGTCGAGCCTAACAGCGTGCTGAAAGTGTTCCAGAAGGGCTATCAGCTCAACGGTCGCTTGCTGCGCCCGGCGATGGTGGTGGTCAGCAAGGCGCCTACCGCGCCGAGCCCTTCGATCAATGAAAAAGCTTAAAACTCCATGCTGGGTCAGGCTTGAAATTGCCTTTCAGGCCCCCATTTAAGAGTCAAGCGTTTAAGTACTACCGCAGTTAGCCCTCACTGCTGCGGCAATCAAATCTAAGTTTTTGGGAGAGCGACAACATGGGCAAGATTATTGGCATCGACCTGGGGACCACCAACTCCTGCGTTTCGATTCTGGAAAATGGCAAGGTCAAGGTATTGGAGAACGCTGAAGGTACGCGTACCACGCCTTCGATCATCGCCTACGCCAACGACGGTGAGATCCTCGTCGGTCAATCGGCCAAGCGTCAAGCGGTGACCAACCCGCACAACACCCTGTACGCGGTTAAGCGTTTGATCGGCCGCCGTTTCGACGAAGAAGTCGTACAGAAAGATATCCAGATGGTCCCTTACAAGATCGTCAAAGCGGACAACAACGACGCTTGGGTCGAAGTAAATGGCCAGAAAATGGCACCGCCGCAGATCTCTGCGGAAATCCTCAAGAAAATGAAGAAAACCGCTGAAGACTACCTGGGCGAAGCAGTGACCGAAGCGGTCATCACCGTGCCTGCGTACTTCAACGACAGCCAGCGCCAGGCTACCAAAGACGCCGGCCGCATCGCGGGCCTGGAAGTCAAGCGCATCATCAACGAGCCAACCGCCGCTGCACTGGCGTACGGTATGGACAAAGCCAAGGGCGACCACACTGTCATCGTTTATGACTTGGGTGGCGGTACCTTTGACGTATCGGTTATCGAAATCGCTGAAGTCGATGGCGAGAAGCAATTCGAAGTGCTGGCCACCAACGGTGACACCTTCCTCGGTGGTGAAGACTTCGACATCCGCCTGATCGACTACTTGGTCGACGAATTCAAGAAAGAGAGCGGCATCAACCTCAAGGGTGACCCGCTGGCAATGCAGCGTCTGAAAGAAGCTGCCGAAAAAGCCAAGATCGAGCTGTCGTCCAGCCAGTCTACCGACGTCAACCTGCCTTACGTGACAGCTGATGCCAGCGGTCCTAAGCACTTGAACGTGAAGATCTCCCGCTCCAAGCTGGAATCCCTGGTGGAAGACCTGGTTCAGCGCACCATCGAACCTTGCCGTATCGCTATGAAAGACGCCGGTATCGATGTTGGCGCGATCAACGACGTGATTCTGGTCGGTGGTCAGACCCGTATGCCGCTGGTGCAGAAGCTGGTTACTGAGTTCTTCGGTAAAGAAGCACGCAAAGACGTCAACCCAGACGAAGCGGTTGCCATGGGTGCAGCGATTCAAGGCGCGGTACTGGCCGGTGATGTTAAAGACGTGTTGCTGCTGGACGTTAGCCCGCTGACCCTGGGTATCGAAACCATGGGTGGCGTGATGACTGCGCTGATCGAGAAGAACACCACCATCCCGACCAAAAAGTCGCAGGTGTTCTCGACTGCCGACGACAACCAGAACGCCGTGACCATTCACGTGCTGCAAGGTGAGCGTAAGCAGGCTGGGCAGAACAAGTCTCTGGGCAAGTTCGACTTGGCCGAGATTCCGCCAGCACCGCGCGGCGTGCCACAGATCGAAGTGACCTTCGACATCGACGCCAACGGTATTCTGCACGTCGGCGCGAAAGACAAGGCCACCGGCAAGCAGCAGTCCATCGTGATCAAGGCCAACTCGGGCTTGTCCGAGGAAGAAATCCAGCAAATGGTCCGCGACGCCGAAGTGAACGCCGAAGAAGACCGCAAGTTCGAAGAGCTGGCCGGCGCCCGTAACCAGGGTGATGCGCTGGTGCACTCGACTCGCAAAATGATCGCCGACGCAGGCGACAAGGTCACGGCCGAAGAGAAGACTTCGATCGAAGCCGCCGTGGTAGCTCTGGAAGCCGCTGTTAAAGGCGACGACAAGGCGACCATCGAAGCCAAAATCGAAGAGCTGTCCAAGCTGTCCGCGCCCGTCGCTCAGAAGATGTATGCCGAGCAGGCGGAAAAACCGGAAGCGGCGGCAGAGCCGGCTGAAGAAAAAGGTAAGCACGACGACGTCGTGGATGCCGAGTTCGAAGAAGTCAAAGACAACAAGTAATTTGTTGCTTGTGGTCAGCCAGCCGGCGCGTTAGCGCGCCAGGCTGGTAGGATGTCGCCGCGCGGGAGCCTGCTCCCGCGTTGGCGTGTCTGGAATAGACGAATTTTTACGGCATGCAACCACGGTCGTGTGCTGGCAGTGCGGCGGGCAACGCCCTGGCGTGCTGGCTCCTACAAAGAGTGCAAAGACTTATGGCAAAGCGTGACTATTACGAGGTGCTCGGGGTCGAGCGCGGCTCCAGCGATGCAGACCTGAAGAAGGCGTACCGACGCCTGGCGATGAAGTACCACCCGGACCGCAACCCCGACAACAAAGAGTCGGAAGAAGCGTTCAAAGAAGCCAACGAAGCTTACGAAGTGCTTTCCGATGCCAGCAAGCGTGCGGCCTATGACAACTACGGCCACGCCGGTGTCGATCAGGCCAGCGCTGCTGGTGGCGGCTTCGGCGGCGGTGGCGGGGCGAACTTCTCCGATATTTTCGGCGACGTGTTCAGCGACTTTTTCGGTGGCGCGCGTGGCGGCAATGGTCGCGGCGGTGCCCAGCGCGGCAGTGACCTGCGGTACACCCTGGAGCTGAACCTGGAAGAGGCCGTGCGCGGCACGACCGTCAGTATCCGTGTGCCAACGCTGGTCAATTGCCAGCCGTGCGATGGCTCCGGCGCCAAGAAAGGCTCGGCTCCGGTCACTTGCCCAACCTGTGGCGGTATCGGCCAGGTCCGCATGCAGCAGGGCTTTTTCTCGGTGCAGCAGACCTGCCCACGTTGCCATGGCCAAGGCAAGATCATCTCTGACCCTTGCGATGCCTGCCATGGCGAAGGCCGTGTGGAAGAATACAAAACCCTGTCGGTGAAAGTGCCGCCTGGGGTCGACACGGGCGACCGCATTCGCTTGTCCGGCGAAGGTGAGGCAGGCGCCCAGGGTGGCCCCACCGGCGACCTGTACGTGGTGATCAACGTGCGTGAGCACGAGATTTTCCAGCGCGACGGCAAGCACCTGTATTGCGAGGTGCCTATCAGCTTCACTGATGCCGCTTTGGGCGGCGAGTTGGAAGTGCCGACCCTCGATGGCCGGGTCAAGCTGAAAATCCCTGAGGGGACTCAGACCGGCAAGCAGTTCCGCCTGCGTGGCAAAGGCGTAGCACCGGTGCGTGGTGGCGGTGCGGGCGACCTGATGTGCCGCGTAGCGGTTGAGACGCCGGTCAACCTGGACCGCCGTCAGCGCGAACTGCTCGAAGAGTTCCGCGCCACCTTGGAAGGCAACAGCACCCACTCGCCAAAAGCCAATGGCTGGTTCGATGGGGTCAAGCGCTTCTTTGGCGATTTGTAACTAAGGGCAGAGCATGCGACGTATAGCAGTGATGGGCGCCGGGGGGCGCATGGGCAAGGTGCTGATCGAGGCGGTGCAGCAAGCGCCAGGCGCGGGCTTGACCGCCGCCGTGGCGCGCCCCGGTAGCACCCTGATTGGTGCTGATGCCGGTGAGTTGGCGGCATTGGGGCGTAACGGTGTACCGCTGTCGGCCGAGTTGGGCCGGGTGATCGAGGAGTTCGATGTGGTCATCGACTTCACTCACCCCACCGTGACCCTGACAAACCTCGCCCTGTGCCGCAAAGCAGGTAAGGCCATGGTTATCGGCACCACCGGTTTTAGTGCCGAAGAAAAGGCCCTGCTGGCGGAGGCGGGCAAAGAAATTCCGATCGTGTTCGCCGCCAACTTTAGTGTGGGTGTCAACCTGTGCTTCAAGTTGCTGGATGTGGCCGCCAGGGTTTTGGGTGACGAAGCCGACGTCGAGATCATGGAAGCCCACCACCGCCATAAGGTCGACTCACCCTCGGGTACGGCGGTGCGCATGGGTGAAGTGGTTGCCCGGGCGCTGGGGCGTGACCTCGAGAAGGTGGCGGTGTATGGCCGCGAAGGCCAGGTCGGTGCCCGTGACCGCCAGACCATTGGTTTCGCGACCGTGCGCGCCGGTGACATCGTGGGCGATCATACGGTGATGTTTGCCTCTGAAGGCGAGCGAGTCGAGATCACCCATAAGTCGTCCAGCCGCATGACCTATGCCAAGGGCGCAGTACGTGCCGCGCTGTGGCTGGAAGGCCGCGCTCCAGGGCTGTACGACATGCAGGACGTTCTCGACCTTCACTGATCTGGTTTTTGCCCCGGATTTTTTGTTGGAGAGTTAAAAGATCGGGGGCGAGCCCCCTCCTACGGGTTTTCGCCGGATTGGCGGTAGACCAAAACACGACTTTTCTGTAAGCTACAGCTTTAGTGTGTCCACTAAAAGCGCGCAGAATATTCGATAAAGAAGCGGGGTGACGTGTCCATACGTCATTCCGCTTTTTTACAACCTGCGATCGCCCTTTCAGGTTCTGTTTACGGGAGGTCTTCTTGACTAAGCCAGCCATACTCGCTCTTGCCGATGGCAGCATTTTTCACGGCGAGGCCATTGGGGCCGACGGCCAGACCGTCGGTGAGGTGGTTTTCAATACCGCCATGACCGGCTATCAGGAAATTCTTACCGATCCTTCCTACGCCCAGCAAATCGTTACCCTGACCTACCCCCACATCGGCAACACCGGCACCAACCCGGGCGATGCGGAGTCTGATCGCGTCTGGTCGGCGGGTCTGGTGATTCGTGATCTGCCGCTGGTTGCCAGCAACTGGCGTAATACGATGTCGCTGTCGGATTACCTAAAAGCCAACAAAATCGTAGCAATCGCCGGTATCGATACCCGCCGCCTGACCCGCATTCTTCGCGAGAAAGGCGCCCAGAGCGGGTGCATCCTGGCAGGCGACGGGGTCACCGAAGCGGCTGCGATCGAAGCGGCGCGCGCGTTCCCTGGCTTGAAAGGGATGGACCTGGCCAAAGAGGTCAGCGTCAAGGAGAGCTACCAGTGGCGCTCCAGCGTTTGGAACCTGAAAGGCAACGACCACGCTGAAATGGCCGACGCTGACTTGCCCTACCACGTGGTCGCTTACGACTACGGGGTCAAGGTTAATATCCTGCGCATGCTGGTCGAGCGTGGCTGCCGCCTGACTGTCGTACCGGCTCAAACTCCGGCCAGTGAAGTGCTCGCGCTCAAGCCCGACGGTGTATTTCTGTCCAACGGCCCGGGTGACCCTGAGCCTTGCGACTACGCCATCGCGGCCATCCAAGAAGTGCTGACCACCGATATTCCGGTCTTCGGTATCTGCCTGGGGCACCAGTTGCTGGCCTTGGCGGCCGGCGCGAAGACGGTGAAGATGGGCCATGGCCACCATGGGGCCAACCACCCGGTGCAAGACGTCGACACTGGCGTGGTGATGATCACCAGCCAAAACCACGGGTTTGCCGTGGACGAGGCGACCTTGCCGAGCAATGTCCGCGCCATTCACAAGTCGCTGTTCGACGGTACGCTGCAAGGTATCGAGCTGACCGACAAGAGCGCGTTCAGCTTCCAGGGCCACCCTGAAGCGAGCCCAGGCCCGAACGATGTTTCGCCTTTGTTCGACCGTTTCATCGACGCCATGGCCAAGCGCCGCTAAGCGAATGCTTCGAGTCAGTAACGAGTGCAGCGGTGGGCCCCGGAACGACCGGCGACCGCCCGCCACTGCAGCGCCAACGAATGTTCAGCTTCGGTACGCCGACTGACCTGCGGATTTGAGTGACCACCATGCCAAAACGTACAGACATAAAAAGCATCCTGATTCTCGGTGCTGGCCCGATCGTGATCGGCCAGGCCTGTGAGTTCGACTACTCCGGCGCCCAGGCCTGTAAAGCGCTGCGCGAGGAGGGTTACCGCGTCATTCTGGTGAACTCCAACCCAGCCACCATCATGACCGACCCGGCCATGGCCGACGCCACCTACATCGAACCGATCAAATGGCAAACCGTTGCCAAGATCATCGAGAAGGAGCGCCCGGACGCACTGCTGCCGACCATGGGTGGCCAGACCGCATTGAACTGCGCTCTGGACCTGGAGCGCGAAGGCGTTCTGGAGAAGTTCGGCGTAGAAATGATTGGCGCCAACGCCGACACCATCGACAAAGCCGAAGACCGTTCGCGCTTCGACAAAGCGATGAAGTCCATCGGCCTGGCCTGCCCGCGTTCGGGCATCGCGCACAACATGGAAGAGGCCAACGCGGTGCTCGAGAAGCTGGGCTTCCCGTGCATCATCCGGCCTTCGTTCACCATGGGCGGCACCGGTGGCGGTATCGCTTATAACCGCGAAGAGTTCGAAGAAATTTGCGCCCGCGGCCTCGACCTTTCGCCAACCAAAGAGCTGCTCATCGATGAGTCGCTGATCGGTTGGAAAGAGTACGAGATGGAAGTGGTCCGTGACAAAAAGGACAACTGCATCATCGTATGCTCCATCGAAAACTTCGACCCGATGGGCGTGCACACCGGTGACTCGATCACCGTGGCACCAGCGCAGACCCTGACCGACAAGGAATACCAGATTCTGCGCAACGCCTCCCTGGCGGTATTGCGTGAGATCGGCGTAGAGACCGGCGGCTCCAACGTTCAGTTTGGTATCTGCCCGAACACTGGGCGCATGGTGGTCATCGAGATGAACCCGCGGGTGTCTCGTTCCTCGGCGCTGGCCTCGAAGGCCACAGGCTTCCCGATCGCCAAGGTCGCGGCCAAGCTGGCGGTGGGTTATACCCTCGACGAGCTGCAGAATGAGATCACCGGCGGCAAGACCCCGGCATCGTTCGAGCCGTCCATCGACTACGTTGTGACCAAGCTGCCGCGCTTTGCCTTCGAGAAATTCCCCAAAGCCGATGCGCGCCTGACCACTCAGATGAAATCCGTGGGTGAAGTCATGGCCATCGGCCGGACTTTCCAGGAATCCCTGCAGAAAGCCCTGCGTGGCCTGGAAGTGGGCGTCTGTGGTCTGGACCCCAAGCTCGACCTGAGCAACCCGGAATCGGCCAGCATTCTCAAGCGCGAGCTGACCGTGCCGGGTGCCGAGCGCATCTGGTACGTGGCCGACGCCTTCCGCGCTGGCATGACCTGCGATGAAATTTTCGCCCTGACCATGATCGACCACTGGTTCCTGGTGCAAATCGAAGACCTGATCAAGGATGAAGAAAAGGTCAAGACCCTCGGCCTGGCCGACATCGACAAGAGCCTGATGTGGCGCCTCAAGCGCAAAGGCTTCTCTGACCAGCGCCTGGCCAAGCTGTTGGGTATCACCGACAAAAACTTGCGCCGTCACCGCCACAAGCTGGAGATATTCCCGGTCTACAAGCGGGTCGACACTTGCGCTGCCGAGTTCGCCACCGACACCGCCTACCTGTATTCCACTTACGAGGAGGAGTGCGAGGCCAACCCGTCCGACCGTGAAAAGATCATGATCCTCGGTGGCGGGCCGAACCGCATCGGCCAGGGTATCGAGTTCGACTATTGCTGTGTGCACGCCGCCTTGGCGCTGCGTGAAGACGGCTATGAAACCATCATGGTCAACTGCAACCCAGAAACCGTTTCCACCGACTACGACACTTCCGATCGCCTCTATTTCGAGCCGCTGACCCTGGAAGACGTATTGGAAATCGTGCGGGTCGAAAAGCCTAAAGGCGTCATCGTGCAGTATGGCGGGCAGACCCCGCTGAAATTGGCGCGCGCCCTGGAAGAAGCCGGTGTGCCGATTATCGGCACCAGCCCTGACTCCATCGACCGTGCCGAAGACCGTGAGCGCTTCCAGCAGATGGTCGAGCGCCTTAACCTGCTGCAGCCGCCGAACGCGACCGTGCGCAGCGAAGACGAAGCGATTCGTGCCGCCGGCAAGATCGGTTACCCGCTGGTGGTTCGCCCGTCCTACGTGCTGGGTGGGCGTGCCATGGAGATCGTCTACGAAGAAGATGAGCTCAAGCGTTACCTGCGTGAAGCGGTGCAGGTCTCCAACGACAGCCCAGTGCTGCTCGACCACTTCCTCAACTGCGCCATCGAGATGGACGTGGACGCGGTGTGCGATGGCACCGACGTGGTGATCGGCGCGATTATGCAGCACATCGAACAGGCTGGCGTGCACTCGGGCGACTCCGCTTGCTCGCTGCCGCCTTACTCGCTGCCAGCCCATGTGCAGGACGACGTGCGCGAGCAGGTCAAAAAGATGGCCCTGGAACTGGGCGTCATCGGCCTGATGAACGTGCAGTTGGCCCTGCAGGGCGACAAGATCTACGTGATCGAAGTCAACCCGCGCGCCTCGCGTACCGTGCCGTTCGTGTCCAAGTGCATCGGCACCTCGCTGGCGATGATCGCCGCGCGGGTCATGGCGGGTAAGAGCTTGAAGGAAATCGGCTTCACCAAGGAAATCATTCCTAACTTCTACAGCGTCAAAGAAGCGGTGTTCCCGTTCGCCAAATTCCCCGGCGTCGACCCGATCCTGGGCCCAGAGATGAAGTCCACCGGCGAAGTGATGGGCGTGGGTGACACCTTCGGTGAAGCCTTTGCCAAGGCCCAAATGGGCGCGAGCGAAGTGCTGCCCACCGGCGGTACTGCGTTTATCAGTGTTCGCGACGACGACAAGCCCCTGGTGGCCAATGTCGCGCGGGACCTGATCGGCCTGGGCTTCGATGTCGTGGCCACCGCAGGCACCGCGCGCATCATCGAGGCTGCAGGCCTGAAGGTGCGTCGCGTTAACAAGGTGACCGAAGGCCGGCCGCACGTGGTTGATATGATCAAGAACGATGAAGTGACCTTGATCATCAACACCACCGAAGGTCGCCAGTCGATCGCCGATTCCTATTCCATCCGCCGCAACGCCTTGCAGCACAAGATCTACTGCACCACCACCATTGCTGCTGGCGAAGCGATCTGCGAAGCACTCAAGTTCGGCCCTGAAAAGACCGTCCGCCGCTTGCAGGATCTCCACGCAGGACTCAAGGCATGATCAAGTACCCTATGACTGTCCAGGGCGCTCGCGCCCTGGAAGAAGAGCTGGCGCACCTGACCAAGGTCGTGCGCCCCAAGCTGAGCCAGGACATCGGCACCGCGCGGGAGCTGGGCGACCTCAAGGAAAACGCCGAATACCATGCCGCCCGTGAGCAGCAAGGTATGGTCGAAGCGCGTATTCGCGACATCGAAGGGCGTATGCAGAATGCGGTCGTCATCGACGTTACAACCATTGAACATACCGGCAAAGTGATCTTCGGTACCACGGTCGAGATCGCCAACGTCGAAACCGACGAGCGTGTGAAGTATCAGATCGTTGGGGAAGACGAAGCCGACATCAAGTTGGGCAAGCTCTCGGTCGGCTCGCCGATCGCCCGTGCGCTGATCGCCAAGGAAGAAGGCGATGTGGTCACGGTGAAGACGCCTAGCGGTGTGATTGAGTACGAGATTGTCGAAGTCCTGCACATCTGACCACCGTCGCCCGCCATTGGCGGGCGTCATCGTTTGGCAGTGGGCCCAAGTGGCTTGGGTGGGGGGCTTGTGGGCCCTTTACTTGGGCTTGCTACCTGCATTGGCGGGGATGGGCTTAGCGCCGTTACTGATCGACGATATCACCCAGCGAATCGGTAGCCTGTGGATCAGCTTCGCGGCGGTATGCCTCGGCCTGCAAGGGCTGGTGCTGTTGCATGGCATAGGCTGGCGTCAGGCCCGCCGGGACCTGCGAGGGCACTTGTTGTTGCTGGGCGGATTGGCGTGTGCAGGCTATTTCATCCTGCCAGGGTTGCTGCCCGAAGCGTTGCGCTGGGGGCTTTTTTGCTATTTGATATTGGGCGTGATCGGTTTGGCGCTGATCGTGCAGCCCCTGCCGGGCAGGGCGCGTAAAATACGCCCCTGACCGTCGGCTGTCAGTGGAAGCGGTGAATATTCGACAGCTGTTTGTTGACCTTCGGGTTTTTCCGATAGATCAGCGCCATTTTGCCGATGACCTGCACCAAGTCGCCCTTGCCGGCCTTGCACAGTTCTGCAATAGCTTGCAGGCGTGCTTCACGATCAAGGATATTGACCTTCACCTTGATCAGTTCATGATCGCTCAAGGCGCGTTCGTATTCGGCCAATACACCTTCGGCCAGGCCGTTGTCTGCTACCGTTAATACCGGCTTCAGATGGTGGCCAATGGATTTGTACTGTTTCTTCTGCTCCTGAGTGAGCGGCATAATCTGACCCTTCGTCTGAACTTGTAAAAAGCGGCGGCCAGTTTACCCGAGCGCCCAAGGCTGCGCCCAGTTAATCACGACCCGTTATTCGAGGTACCCCGTGGCCCGTTCCAAAACAAGCCATAATTGGCTGAAAGAACACTTCAACGACCCTTACGTCAAGATGGCGCAGAAGGACGGCTACCGTTCGCGTGCTAGCTACAAGCTATTGGAAATTCAAGAGAAAGACCGCCTTATCCGGCCGGGCATGAGTGTCATCGACCTGGGCGCTGCGCCGGGTGGTTGGTCGCAGGTCACCAGCCGTCTGATCGGCGGGCAAGGCCGACTGATCGCATCCGATATTCTGGAAATGGACAGCATTCCTGATGTGACCTTCATTCAGGGTGATTTTACCGAGGATGCCGTGCTTGCCCAAATCCTCGAAGCAGTAGGCAATTCGCAGGTTGACCTTGTGATTTCCGACATGGCCCCCAATATGAGTGGATTGAGCGCGGTGGACATGCCGCGGGCAATGTTCCTGTGTGAATTGGCCCTCGATCTGGCCACCCGGGTGTTACGCCCAGGCGGTGATTTCTTGATCAAAGTGTTCCAGGGTGAAGGTTTCGACGCGTATCACAAGACCGTTCGGCAGAAGTTCGACAAGGTCCAGATGCGCAAACCGTCTTCTTCGCGAGACCGTTCGCGGGAGCAGTACCTGCTAGGCAGGGGCTTTCGCGGCGAGCAGCAATAGGCCGGCGAGTTTCTCGGTAGGCGATAGGTTTTTTTAAATAGCCGGGTCTGCCGAGCTTAATTGAACATGGAACGGTCAAAAGTTTCACAAAGGGTTACAGACGACGCCTGCAGATGTGTAGGTTATGTAGTAACTTTAGCCGGTGAAAATCATGCGAAGCACGCCTGCGCGGGTTGCGGGTAGCAGGCTTCAGAGGGTAGCGAATTGAACGATATGGCAAAGAATCTGATCCTGTGGTTGATCATCGCTGCGGTCCTGGTGACCGTGATGAACAACTTCTCGAGCCCGAATGAACCGCAAACCCTCAACTATTCCGACTTCATCCAGCAGGTGAAGGACGGCAAGGTCGAGCGCGTGGCGGTCGACGGCTACGTCATCACCGGCAAACGCAGCGATGGCGACTCCTTTAAAACGATCCGCCCGGCCATTCAAGACAATGGCCTGATCGGCGACCTGGTCAACAACAACGTCGTGGTCGAAGGCAAGCAGCCTGAGCAGCAGAGCATCTGGACTCAACTGCTGGTCGCTAGCTTCCCGATCCTGGTGATCATCGCGGTGTTCATGTTCTTCATGCGCCAGATGCAGGGCGGTGCCGGCGGCAAGGGTGGGCCCATGAGCTTCGGCAAGAGCAAGGCACGCCTGCTCTCCGAAGACCAGGTCAAAACCACCTTGGCCGACGTCGCCGGTTGCGACGAAGCCAAAGAGGAAGTGGGTGAGCTGGTCGAGTTCCTGCGCGACCCGGGCAAGTTCCAGCGTCTGGGCGGCCGCATTCCCCGCGGTGTGCTGATGGTTGGCCCGCCAGGTACCGGTAAAACCCTGCTGGCCAAGGCCATTGCGGGCGAAGCCAAGGTGCCGTTCTTCACTATTTCCGGTTCCGACTTTGTCGAGATGTTCGTTGGTGTGGGCGCAAGCCGTGTACGGGACATGTTCGAACAAGCGAAAAAGCACGCACCTTGCATCATCTTCATCGACGAGATCGACGCCGTCGGTCGTCATCGCGGTGCTGGCATGGGCGGTGGTCACGATGAACGTGAGCAGACCCTCAACCAGTTGCTGGTAGAGATGGACGGCTTTGAAATGAACGATGGCATCATCGTGATCGCCGCCACTAACCGCCCTGACGTGCTCGACCCCGCGCTTCTGCGTCCGGGCCGTTTCGACCGCCAGGTAGTGGTTGGTCTGCCGGATATTCGCGGTCGCGAGCAGATCCTCAAGGTTCACATGAAAAAAGCGCCACTGGGGGATGACGTCAACGCTGCCGTGATCGCTCGTGGTACGCCAGGCTTCTCTGGTGCCGACTTGGCCAACCTGGTCAACGAGGCCTCGCTGTTCGCCGCTCGTAATGGTAAGCGTCTGGTCAGCATGAAAGAGTTCGAGCTGGCTAAAGACAAGATCATGATGGGCGCTGAGCGCAAAACCATGGTCATGTCGGAAAAAGAGAAGCAGAACACCGCTTATCACGAAGCAGGCCATGCGATTGTCGGTCGTGTCGTGCCTGAGCACGATCCGGTCTACAAGGTGTCGATCATCCCGCGCGGTCGCGCGTTGGGTGTGACCATGTTCCTGCCTGAAGAAGATCGCTATAGCCTGTCCAAGCGCGCGCTGATCAGCCAGATCTGCTCCCTGTATGGCGGCCGTATCGCCGAAGAGATGACGTTGGGCTTCGACGGTGTCACCACCGGCGCTTCCAATGACATCATGCGGGCCAGCCAGCTGGCGCGGAACATGGTGACCAAGTGGGGCTTGTCCGAGAAGCTTGGGCCTTTGCTGTACGCCGAAGACGAAGACCAGGGATACCTGGGCCGTGGCGGCGGTGCGCAGGCTTCTGGCGTATCGGGCGAGACTGCCAAGCTGATCGACTCAGAAGTACGCAGCATCATCGACCACTGCTATGGCGCGGCTAAGCAGATCCTCACGGACAACCGTGACAAGCTCGACGCCATGGCAGATGCCTTGATGAAGTACGAGACCATCGATGCCGATCAGATCGACGACATCATGGCTGGCCGTACGCCGCGTGAGCCCCGTGATTGGGAAGGGGGGTCAGGCACCAGCGGTGGTACGCCGGTTCCTGCCGATGAGCGCCCGGAGAGCCCGATCGGCGGTCCTGCAGCTCAACTCTAAGGTCGCTCATGATTTTGCAGCAATACCCCACCCGGTTGCCTTGCGGCAACCGGGTTCTTGATTTATCCCATACCCATGTCATGGGTATTCTGAATGTCACCCCTGATTCTTTCTCTGACGGTGGGCGCTTCGCTCAGCGCGATGAAGCGCTGCGTCATGCGGCGCGCATGGTGGCGGCTGGCGCTACGCTGATCGACATTGGCGGCGAGTCCACACGGCCAGGCGCGCGCGTGGTGTCTGCGCTAGAAGAGCTGGAAAGGGTGGCCCCTGTGGTCGAGGCCGTGGCGCGGGAGTTGGACGTCATTATCTCGGTCGACACTTCTACCCCTGCTGTCATGCGTGAAAGTGCGCGCCTGGGCGCCGGGCTGATCAACGACGTGCGCGCCCTACGCCGTGACGGGGCGTTGGATGCGGCAGCCGATACCGGTTTGCCGGTGTGCCTGATGCATATGTTGGGTGAGCCGGGGACCATGCAGGATGCGCCGCACTACGACGACCTGGTCGCCGAGGTGTGTAGCTTTCTCGAGCAACGTATCCAGGCCTGCGCCAGTGCAGGGATCCCGGCAGAGCGTATAATCCTCGACCCCGGCTTTGGCTTCGCCAAAACCCACGAGCACAACTTGAGCTTGTTCAAGCACTTGCCTGCCCTGCACGCGCTGGGCTTGCCGCTGTTGGTGGGGGTCTCGCGTAAAAGCATGGTGGGCCTTGCCTTGGGCAAGCCAGTGGGCGAGCGTCTGTATGGCAGCCTGGCCCTAGCCGCGCTCGCGGTCAGCAACGGCGCCCGCATTTTGCGCGTCCACGATGTCGCCGAGACGGTCGATGTGGTGCGCATGATCGCTGCGGTTGAAGCCGCCGAATAAGAATTACGGAGCATTGGTTATGAGCAGGAAATATTTTGGTACCGACGGCATTCGTGGGCGTGTTGGTGAGTACCCCATCACCCCCGAATTCATGCTGAAACTGGGCTGGGCCGCCGGTATGGCTTTCCGCCGGATGGGCGCTTGTCGGGTGCTGGTGGGCAAGGATACGCGTATCTCCGGCTACATGTTTGAGTCTGCCCTAGAGGCCGGACTTTCCGCCGCCGGGGCAGACGTGATGCTGCTAGGGCCCATGCCAACCCCGGCTATCGCTTATCTGACCCGCACCTTTCATGCAGAGGCAGGTATCGTCATCAGCGCCTCGCATAACCCTCACGATGACAACGGCATCAAGTTTTTCTCGGGGCAGGGCACCAAGCTGCCCGATGAAGTCGAGTCGATGATCGAAGAATTGCTCGACGCGCCGATGACCGTCGCCGAGTCCAGCAAGCTGGGCAAGGTGTCGCGCATCAACGATGCGGCCGGGCGCTATATCGAATTCTGCAAGAGCAGCGTGCCCTCCAGTACCGACTTTGCTGGGCTCAAACTAGTGGTCGACTGCGCCCACGGCGCCACCTATAAAGTTGCCCCCAACGTATTTCGCGAATTGGGCGCGCAGGTCACCGTGCTGTCTGCCCAGCCCGATGGGCTGAATATCAACGACAATTGCGGCTCTACCCATATGCAGGCGTTACAGGCTGCCGTGCTGGTTGGGCATGCTGACCTGGGTATCGCTTTCGACGGCGATGGCGACCGCGTACTGATGGTTGACCATACCGGGGCCATCGTCGATGGCGATGAGTTGCTGTTCATCATCGCTCGCGACCTGCAGGAGCGCGGCAAGCTGCACGGTGGTGTAGTGGGTACGCTGATGAGTAACCTGGGGCTGGAGCTGGCCCTGGCGGACCTGGGCGTGCCGTTCGTGCGGGCCAATGTCGGCGACCGCTACGTCATGGCAGAGCTGCAAGCCCGCGACTGGCACTTGGGGGGTGAAAACTCCGGCCACATTGTCTGCTGTCAGCACACCACCACGGGCGATGCGATTATCGCCGCGCTGCAGGTGTTGTTGGCGCTCAAGCGCCGCAACGAAACCCTGGCCCAGGCCCGCCATGCCCTGCGTAAATGCCCGCAGGTGCTGGTCAACGTGCGCTTCGCCGGCGGAGACGTCGACCCCGTGCAGCACCCTGCGGTGTTGGAAGCCTGTGAGCGGGTTACCCAGGCCATGGGCGGGCGGGGCCGGGTCTTGTTGCGCAAGTCAGGCACCGAGCCTTTGGTGCGGGTGATGGTCGAGGGTGACGAAGAAGCTGCGGTCCGGGGTCATGCCGACGAGCTGGCGAAACTGGTTACCGAAGTTTGCGCCTGAATCGGCTTGCCAGCCTTCCCACGGTTGGGTAACATCTGCGCCCACTTTGACCGACGAGGTATAGCCCATGCGTCGCACTATGGTAGCTGGTAACTGGAAAATGCACGGTACCCGCGCCAGTGTCGCAGAGCTGATCGTTGGTCTGCGTGCCCTGTCGTTGCCTACAGGGGTCGATGTGGCGGTGTTTCCGCCAAGCTTGTACATCGGCCAAGTCATCGATGGCCTGCAAGGGCTGCCGGTGGCGGTCGGCGCGCAGAATGCCGCAGTGCAATCCAAGCAAGGTGCGCTAACCGGTGAACTGGCTTCCACACAGTTGCAGGATGCCGGTTGCACATTGGTGCTGGTTGGGCACTCCGAGCGGCGCCAGATCATCGGTGAAACCGATGCAGCGCTGATCGCCAAGTTCACCGCCGCGCAAGAAGGGGGGTTAACCCCAGTCCTGTGCGTCGGCGAGACCCTTGAAGAGCGTGAAGCGGGCAAGACCCTCGAAGTGGTCGGGCACCAGTTGGGCAGCGTGATCGAAGCGCTGGGTATCAAAGCTTTCGTCAACGCGGTCATCGCCTATGAGCCTGTATGGGCCATCGGTACCGGGCTGACAGCAACGCCTCAGCAGGCCCAAGATGTGCACGCCGCCATCCGGGCTCAGCTGCAGGCAGAAGATGCTGATGTCGCACAAGCTGTGCGGCTTCTGTACGGCGGCAGCGTCAAGGCGGCCAATGCGGTCGAACTGTTCGGCATGCCGGATATCGATGGTGGGCTCATTGGTGGAGCCTCCCTCAATGCAGATGAGTTCGGTGCGATCTGTCGCGCCGCGGGAAACTGAGAAATGCTGGAAAAAGTAATCGTCGTTTTTCATCTGCTGGGTGCCCTGGGCGTCGTCGCCTTGGTTTTGCTGCAGCAGGGTAAAGGTGCGGACGCTGGCGCGTCATTCGGGGCAGGCGCATCAAATACTGTCTTCGGAAGCCAAGGTTCCTCTACCTTTCTGAGTAAGTTTACTGCTATACTTGCCGCAGGTTTCTTCATAACCAGCCTAGGGTTAGGTTACTTTGCTAAAGAGAAAGCTCAAGAGCTGACTCAAGTAGGGTTGCCAGATCCAGCGGTGATTGAAGCGCCAAGGCAGAAGCCGGCAGCAGATGATGTTCCGGTGCTCGAAGGGCAAAAGGCTGAAGTGAACTCCACTGACGTGCCGGCCGCTCAAGAGCAGAAGTAACAGGTTTCAAAGTTGTATTGCCGAGGTGGTGGAATTGGTAGACACGCAACCTTGAGGTGGTTGTGCCCATAGGGTGTAGGGGTTCGAGTCCCCTTCTCGGTACCAATTAAACAAGAGAGCCCGCAGTTGCGGGCTTTCTTGTCGGTGGCGTTTGGATTGACCCGGTAAGGGTTCGGTCGTATACTTTCGCCCCAGCTTTGTCGCGGGATGGAGCAGTCTGGTAGCTCGTCGGGCTCATAACCCGAAGGTCGTTGGTTCAAATCCAGCTCCCGCAACCAGTTTTAGCGGAGCCCCTTTTCAAGGGGCTTTTTGTTAGCTGGACAGTTCATAGCGCCGGTATTCAACGGCGATTCAGGGATGGGCGCTTTGCCCATTTTTTATTTGCATAGCATGCACGAGGGGGTTCAGGTGTCGAGCAAGCTAGAACAGTTGCAGGCCTTGTTGGCCCCGGTGGTCGTGGCCCTAGGCTATGAATGCTGGGGTATTGAGTTTTCGGCTCAGGGTCGCCATTCACTGTTGCGTGTTTATATCGACAAAGAGGGCGGTGTGCTGGTGGATGACTGCGCCATTGTCAGTCGCCAAATCAGCGGCATTTTGGACGTTGAAGATCCTATCAGCTCCGAATACACCCTCGAAGTTTCTTCTCCTGGCATGGAACGCCCGCTGTTCACTATCGAACAGTTTGCTGCGTACGCCGGAGCACAAGTGAAGATAAAGCTGCGCGCCCCGTTTGAAGGGCGGCGCAACTTTCAGGGCCTTCTCCGCGGTGTGGAGGAGCAAGACATCGTTGTTCAGATGGATGAACACGAATTTCTGCTGCCGATCGATTCGATCGACAAGGCCAACATAATTCCCAGTTTTGACTGAGACGTGCCGGATACCGCCCTTATAGCGGATCCAATGGCTTGCGAAAGGCGAGGCGTACGATGAGCAAAGAAGTACTGCTGGTTGTTGAATCGGTATCCAATGAAAAGGGCGTACCGGCCGGCGTGATATTTGAGGCGCTGGAGATTGCTCTGGCGACCGCAACTAAAAAACGCTTCGAAGACGAAGTGGACCTGCGTGTGGAAATCAACCGCCACACCGGTGCCTATGAGACATTCCGTCGCTGGACCGTTGTTGAAGAAGACGACCTCGACGATCCGGCCATCGAAACATGGCCGAGCAAGGTCAACATCGATCACCCTGAAGCTAAAGTGGGCGATGTCATCGAAGAGAAGATCGACTCCATCGAGTTCGGTCGTATCGCGGCGCAAACAGCCAAGCAAGTCATCGTGCAAAAGGTGCGTGAAGCTGAGCGCGCTCAAGTCGTGGACGCTTACCGTGAACGTCTCGGCGAAATCATTTCCGGTACCGTGAAGAAAGTTACCCGCGACAACGTCATCGTTGACCTGGGTAACAATGCTGAAGCGTTGCTGGCGCGTGAAGACATCATTTCGCGCGAAACTTTCCGGGTCGGTGTGCGTTTGCGTGCACTGCTCAAGGAAATCCGCACTGAGAACCGTGGTCCTCAGCTGATCCTGTCGCGTACTGCGCCGGAAATGCTGATCGAGTTGTTCCGCATCGAAGTGCCGGAAATCGCTGAAGGCCTGATCGAGGTCATGGCCGCTTCCCGTGACCCGGGTTCGCGCGCCAAAATTGCCGTTCGCTCGAAGGACAAGCGTATCGACCCGCAAGGCGCCTGTATCGGCATGCGTGGTTCGCGAGTTCAGGCCGTATCGGGTGAACTCGGCGGCGAGCGCGTCGACATCGTCCTGTGGGACGACAACCCGGCGCAGTTCGTGATCAATGCCATGTCCCCGGCTGAAGTAGCGGCGATCATCGTTGACGAGGATGCCCACGCCATGGACATCGCCGTCGGCGCTGATAATTTGGCGCAAGCCATCGGTCGTGGGGGGCAGAACGTACGCCTGGCTAGCCAGTTGACTGGCTGGACCCTGAACGTGATGACCGAATCTGACATTCAGGCTAAGCAGCAAGCGGAGACCGGCGATATTCTGCGCAATTTCATCGACGAACTGGAAGTCGACGAAGAACTCGCGCAAGTACTGGTAGACGAAGGCTTCACCAGCCTGGAAGAGATTGCCTACGTACCGTTGGAAGAAATGCTCAACATCGACGGCTTTGACGAAGATATTGTCAACGAGCTTCGTGCTCGTGCCAAGGATCGACTGTTGACCAAAGCCATCGCTACTGAGGAAAAGCTGGCAGACGCCCATCCGGCCGAAGACCTGCTCTCGCTTGAGGGTATGGACAAGGATTTGGCGATGGAACTGGCGGTGCGCGGCGTAATTACCCGCGAAGACCTGGCCGAGCAGTCAATTGACGATCTGCTCGACATCGACGGCATCGACCAAGATCGTGCCGGCAAGTTGATCATGGCCGCCCGAGCCCACTGGTTCGAGTAAGTAGATGCGGCCTGAGGAGAGAAGTGCATGACGCAAGTCACGGTGAAAGAATTGGCCCAAGAGGTCGCCGCACCGGTAGAGCGCCTGTTACAGCAGATGCGTGAGGCAGGTCTGCCGCACACCGACGCCGGACAAGTTGTGACCGATAATGAGAAGCAGGCTCTGCTGGCTCATTTGAAAAGCAGCCACAAGGCTAAAGTGGAAGAACCGCGCAAGATTACCTTGCAGCGTAAGACCACAAGCACCCTGCGTGTGGCAGGTAGCAAGAGCATCAGCGTAGAAGTACGTAAGAAGAAAGTCTTCGTACAGCGCAGCCCTGAAGAAATTCAGGCTGAGCAGAAGCGTGAGCTCGAAGAGCGTCGTGCGGCTGAAAACGCAGCGCGCCAGAAGGCTGAAGAAGAAAGCCGTGCGCGCAGCGAAGCGGCATCGGCCAAGCCAGCTGCTGCTGAAGCAGTGGCGGCGCCTGCGCCTGCAGCCGCTCCCAGCGAGCCTGCGGCCGCACCCGCGGTATCGGCACCGAATATCGACCTGGCAGCCGTTGCGCCAGCGCCGGTTGCTGAGCGCAAGAAAGAAGAGCCACGTCGCCCGGACAAACCGCGCAACGAAGATGTGCGTCGCGATGGCGACCGCAAGAACCAGCCGCATCGGGCCACTGTTAAAGAAAAGGCTCCGACGCCGCGTGCCGCTCCACGTACTACCGATGAAGAAAGCGATAGCTTCCGTCGCGGTGGCCGTGGCAAGTCCAAGCTGAAAAAACGCAACGCCCACGGTTTCCAGAGCCCTACCGGCCCTGTGGTGCGCGACGTGTCGATCGGCGAGACCATCACTGTCGGCGAGTTGGCCGCACAGATGTCGGTCAAGGCGGCTGAAGTCATCAAGTTCATGTTCAAGCTGGGCACCCCGGCCACCATCAACCAGGTACTGGATCAGGAAACTGCCCAGCTGGTCGCTGAAGAACTGGGCCACAAAGTGACCCTGGTCAGCGATACCGCCCTGGAAGATTCCCTGGCCGAATCGCTGAAGTTCGAAGGTGAAGCGTTCGCCCGTGCACCGGTCGTGACCGTCATGGGTCACGTTGACCACGGTAAGACCTCGCTGCTCGACTACATCCGTCGTGCCAAGGTAGCCGCTGGCGAAGCCGGTGGTATCACCCAGCACATCGGTGCTTACCACGTTGAAACCGAGCGTGGCATGGTGACTTTCCTCGACACCCCGGGTCACGCCGCGTTTACCGCGATGCGTGCTCGTGGTGCCAAGGCGACTGATATCGTGATCCTGGTGGTTGCGGCGGACGACGGCGTCATGCCGCAGACCATCGAAGCGGTGCAGCATGCCAAGGCAGCTGGCGTTCCGTTAGTGGTCGCGGTCAACAAGATCGACAAGCCAGGTGCTGACCTCGATCGCATCCGTAGCGAGCTGTCCGTGCACGGCGTGACCTCGGAAGAGTGGGGTGGCGACACTCCATTCGTTTCGGTCTCGGCGAAGATGGGTACTGGCGTCGATGACTTGCTCGAAGCCGTCTTGCTGCAAGCCGAAGTACTGGAACTGAAGGCTACCCCTTCTGCCCCAGGCCGTGGCGTAGTGGTCGAATCGCGTCTGGACAAGGGCCGCGGCCCTGTCGCTACCGTGCTGGTACAAGACGGTACGCTGCGCCAAGGCGACATGGTGCTGGTCGGCTCCAACTATGGCCGCGTGCGCGCCATGCTGGATGAGAACGGCAAGCCAATCAAAGAAGCTGGCCCATCCATTCCGGTCGAGATCCTCGGCCTGGACGGTACCCCGGACGCCGGCGACGAGATGAGCGTTGTGGCCGACGAGAAGAAAGCCCGTGAAGTGGCTCTGTTCCGTCAAGGCAAGTTCCGCGAAGTGAAGCTGGCCCGTGCTCACGCTGGCAAGCTGGAAAACATCTTCGAGAACATGGGCCAGGAAGAGAAGAAGACGCTTAACATCGTCCTCAAATCGGACGTCCGTGGTTCGCTGGAAGCTTTGCAAGGCGCTTTGAACGGCCTGGGCAACGACGAAGTGCAAGTGCGCGTAGTCGGCGGCGGTGTCGGTGGTATCACCGAGAGCGACGCTAACCTGGCATTGGCCTCCACTGCGGTGCTGTTCGGCTTCAACGTGCGTGCCGATGCTGGCGCACGTAAGATCGTCGAGCAGGAAGGTCTGGATATGCGTTACTACAACGTGATCTACGACATCATCGAAGACGTCAAGAAAGCCCTGACCGGTATGCTGGGCAGCGATGTTCGCGAGAATATCCTGGGCATCGCCGAAGTGCGTGACGTGTTCCGTTCGCCTAAGTTCGGTGCTATCGCCGGTTGCATGGTGGTCGAGGGTGTGGTCTTCCGCAACCGTCCGATCCGTGTCCTGCGCGAAGACATCGTGATCTTCGAAGGCGAGCTGGAATCGCTGCGTCGCTTCAAAGACGACGCGTCTGAAGTCCGTGCCGGCATGGAATGCGGTATTGGCGTCAAGAGCTACAACGACGTCAAAGTGGGCGACAAGATCGAAGTGTTCGAAAAAGTCCAAGTGGCTCGTACGCTCTAACATGCGAGCTTGAGGAATGCTGGCGGCCCCGCCGCCGGTATTCTAAACGCAACGCCCGGTCCGGCTCACGCTTGGCCGGGCGTTTGCCGCTTTAGTTACAGGTAGCAAAACATGGCAAAAGAATACAGCCGTACCCAGCGTATTGGCGATCAGATGCAGCGCGAACTGGCGCAGCTGATTCGTCGTGAAGTCAAAGACCCGCGTGTGGGCCTGGTGACCATCACGGCCGTTGAAGTCAGCCGCGATGTTGGCCACGCCAAGATTTTTATCACGGTCATGGGCGAAGATACCGCCCAGGACATCGCGCAAAGCATCAAGGTGTTGAATAACGCCGCGGGCTTCTTGCGCATGCAATTGGCCAAAGAAATGAAGCTGCGCAGCGTGCCGCAGTTGCACTTCCACTACGATGAGAGTGTGACCCGTGGTGCCCACCTGTCGGCGTTGATCGAACGTGCAGTGGCTGAAGACAGCCAGCACCCGACTGATACTGAGCCCAAGGAGTAATTCACAGGTGGCTCAGGTCAAGCGTATTCGTCGTAACGTCAGCGGCATTATCCTGCTCGACAAGCCGTTGGGTTTCACTTCCAACGCCGCATTGCAGAAGGTCCGTTGGCTGCTCAATGCCGAGAAGGCCGGCCACACCGGTAGCCTTGACCCTTTGGCGACAGGCGTGTTGCCGTTGTGCTTTGGTGAGGCGACCAAGTTCTCCCAATACCTGCTCGACTCGGACAAGGGCTACGAGACAGTGATGCAACTGGGGCAGACCACCACCACCGCCGACGCGGAAGGTGAAGTTTTGCAGACCCGCGAAGTCACCGTTGGTCGCAGCGATATCGAAGCGGTTTTACCCAATTTTCGTGGGCAAATCAGCCAGATACCGCCGATGTACTCGGCGCTCAAGCGTGATGGGCAGCCCCTGTACAAGTTGGCTCGCGCAGGGGAAGTAGTGGAGCGTGAAGCGCGTTCTGTTACAATCAACCGCCTGGAATTGCTGGCCTGTGAAGCGACCCGGGTGCGCCTCTCCGTAGGCTGTACCAAAGGCACCTATATTCGGACCTTGGTCGAGGACATTGGCGAGCAACTCGGCTGCGGCGCTTATGTCGCAGAGCTGCGCCGCACCCACGCCGGGCCTTTTGAGTTGGCCCAGACGGTGACGCTCGAAGAGCTGGAACGGGTGCATGCCGAAGGTGGGAATGAGGCAGTTGATCAATTCCTCATGCCATCGGACAGCGGTTTGCTCGACTGGCCTTTATTGCAGTTCTCCGAGCACAGTTCGTTTTATTGGCTGAACGGGCAACCGGTCAGGGCACCCGAAGCGCCGAAATTCGGCATGGTGCGAGTGCAGGATCACAACGGTCGCTTCATCGGTATCGGTGAAGTGAGCGAAGACGGGCGTATTGCGCCGCGTCGATTGATTCGGTCGGAATGACCGAAACCTGCGGCAAAGGCTTTCGGGCCTGCGCGGCAGGTAAAGAGGATGGCTGTTAACAGGCATGGTCACTCCTCACTTTTGAATACAGGGATCGATGTCCCTGGCCTGTTGGGACCATTCGCGTGGCCCCTTGATATGGAGAAGCCCACATGGCACTCAGCGTTGAAGAAAAAGCTCAAATCGTTGGTGATTATCAGCAAGCTGCTGGTGACACTGGTTCGCCAGAAGTGCAAGTTGCACTGCTGACCGCCAACATCAACAAGCTGCAAGGCCACTTCAAGGCCAACGGCAAAGACCACCACTCCCGTCGTGGCCTGATCCGTATGGTTAACCAGCGCCGTAAGCTGCTGGATTACCTGAAGGGTAAAGACGTTAGCCGTTACAGCTCGCTGATCGGTCGTCTGGGTCTGCGTCGCTGATAGCGGCCTGACCGTGGTGTGCTTGGCTTGTTCGTCAGCCACGGCAACAGTGTGGCGTCCGGCGTGCCAGCCAGGCGTATCAATGAGGTTGGTTGCTCGTTTTGCTCCGGCGTTTCGCTGGGGCAAGGCGGGCTTCCAGCCTCAAGTTTTATCTGGACGGTCAAAGGGGCCGAACCCCCTTTCTGCCCAAGAATTTCGCAAGAAACCAGTTCCCCCAAGAGCCATTAAAGAAGGTAGGAAACCGTGAACCCGGTAATCAAAACGTTCCAGTTCGGTCAATCGACCGTTACCCTCGAAACGGGCCGTATCGCTCGTCAAGCTTCCGGCGCAGTGCTGGTCACCGTCGACAACGATGTCACCGTACTGGTGACCGTGGTCGGTGCCAAGCAAGCCGATCCAGGCAAGGGGTTCTTCCCGTTGTCTGTGCACTACCAGGAAAAGACCTACGCAGCCGGCAAGATCCCCGGTGGCTTCTTCAAGCGTGAAGGCCGCCCTTCCGAAAAAGAAACCCTGACTTCGCGCTTGATCGACCGCCCGATCCGCCCGCTGTTCCCGGAAGGCTTCATGAACGAAGTGCAAGTGGTTTGCACGGTCGTTTCCACCAGCAAGAAGACCGATCCGGACATCGCGGCCATGATCGGTACCTCGGCGGCCTTGGCTATCTCGGGTATCCCGTTCGACGGCCCGATCGGCGCTGCGCGCGTGGCGTTCCATGAAAGCACCGGCTACCTGCTGAACCCCACCTACGAGCAACTGGCCGCTTCGAGCCTGGACATGGTCGTGGCGGGTACCAGCGATGCCGTATTGATGGTTGAGTCTGAAGCCAAAGAACTGACTGAAGACCAAATGCTCGGCGCTGTGCTGTTCGCCCACGATGAATTCCAGTCGGTCATTACCGCCGTCAAAGAGCTGGCCGCTGAAGCTGCCAAGCCGACCTGGAACTGGACCGCCAAGGCCGAGAACACTCCACTGCTGAGTGCTATCAGCGGCGAGTTCGGTGCTGCAGTTTCCGCCGCCTATACCATCACCGACAAGGCCGATCGTTATACGCGCCTGGGCGAGCTGCGCGATCAGGTCATCGCCAAGTTCTGCGGTGAAGAAGGTCAGCCTAGCGCTGCGGAAGTCAAAGAGATCTTCGGTGAGATCGAATACCGTACCGTGCGCGAGAACATCGTCAGCGGCAAGCCGCGTATCGATGGCCGTGACAACAAGACTGTGCGCCCACTGAATATCGAAGTTGGCGTACTGCCCAAGACCCACGGTTCGGCTCTGTTCACCCGTGGCGAAACCCAGGCCCTGGTTGTGGCCACGCTGGGTACCGCCCGTGACGCGCAACTGCTGGACACCCTGGAAGGCGAGAAAAAAGACCCCTTCATGCTGCACTACAACTTCCCGCCGTTCTCGGTCGGTGAGTGTGGCCGCATGGGCGGTGCAGGCCGTCGCGAAATCGGTCACGGCCGTTTGGCCCGCCGTTCCGTACAGGCGATGCTGCCTGCGGCAGATGTGTTCCCGTACACCATCCGGGTGGTTTCGGAAATCACCGAGTCCAACGGCTCCAGCTCCATGGCTTCGGTGTGTGGTGCTTCCCTGGCGCTGATGGACGCGGGTGTGCCGATGAAGGCGCCGGTGGCCGGTATTGCCATGGGCCTGGTCAAAGAAGGCGAGAAGTTCGCCATTCTGACTGACATCCTGGGTGACGAAGATCACCTGGGCGACATGGACTTCAAAGTCGCCGGTACCGCCAAGGGCGTCACCGCGTTGCAGATGGACATCAAGATCAACGGCATCACCGAAGAGATCATGGAGATCGCCCTGGGCCAAGCCCTGGAAGCCCGCCTGAACATCCTTGGGCAGATGAACCAGATCATTGGCCAGTCGCGTACCGAACTATCGGCTAACGCACCGACCATGATTGCGATGAAGATCGACACCGACAAGATCCGTGACGTCATCGGCAAGGGCGGCGCTACCATCCGCGCCATCTGCGAAGAGACCAAAGCGTCCATCGACATCGAAGATGACGGTTCGATCAAGATCTTCGGCGAGACCAAAGATGCCGCAGAAGCAGCGCGTCAGCGCGTTCTGGGTATCACCGCAGAAGCTGAGATCGGCAAGATCTATGTGGGCAAGGTTGAGCGCATCGTCGACTTCGGCGCGTTCGTTAACATCCTGCCTGGCAAAGACGGCTTGGTGCACATCTCCATGCTGAGCGATCAGCGCGTAGAAAAAGTGACCGACATTCTGAAAGAAGGCCAAGAAGTGAAGGTATTGGTACTGGACGTGGATAACCGCGGCCGTATCAAGCTTTCCATCAAGGACGTGGCAGCAGCAGAAGCATCGGGCGTTTAAATACCGGTGTTTGAAAAAGGGCCTTCGGGCCCTTTTTTCATGCCTGGGATTTACCGCACGGGTGGTTAAAGTTTTGCGAACATGCAACTTGCACGCAGGCAGAGGGCAGGGCGTGCAATTTGCACGAGGCGAGTTATACGGTTTATTTATAACTACATGATTCTAAAGGAAAAATAATATTCAAAAAGCTGGCACGCCAACTGCAATATCCTTGCTAACCCTGCAACCTAGATCGTAAAGGGTTGCAGAGATCCGTCAAAAAACAGGAGTGACTCGTATGAAGAAGTTCGCTATTGCTGCCGCTGCTGCTACAGCTCTGACCCTCACCATGGCCAACGCTGCTTTCGCTGCTCAAGCCACCCAAACCGCGCCGATGATGTTGGCTGCCGGTGAAGTGACTCAGGCTAAAGAAGACGTTTCCGATACTTGGATCACCACCAAAGTCAAAGCTGACCTGGTTACCGAAAAAGGCATTCCTGGTTCCGACATCAAAGTCGAGACCAACAAAGGTGTCGTTTCCCTGTCCTCGATGGTCGCCGTGACCGAAGCACAGAAAACCACCGCTGTTGCGATCACCAAGAAAATCAAAGGCGTTAAAGCTGTTTCTGCTGACGGCCTGAAAGCTCAGTAAGCTTCATGCGAAGACCACAAGGACGTGGTCACCGAGAGCCCCGAGGCTGATGCGTCGGGGCTTTTTTATGGGCGCTATTTAGCGTCAGTTGTTGCGTCGGCTCTCGATTCTGATCAACCGGTCGCCCTGAAATTTCAGGTACTGATACATCCCGTTATCAGGGCCGTAGACCCATTCCTCAACCGGCACCTCCGTGAACCCACGGCCTTGACCGGGGATACGCTGGATTCCCTGGTTAGACTTGGCGACGGGCGCTCCACACTTGCGGCTGACCTCAAAGGCCGAGTCGCCGGTCGATACAATCGAGCGACCGCAGCGCGCGGTCGAGGCCGCTTGGCTCACCTGAGCACAGGCCAGAAGGCCGACCACTAATAGAAAAGTCTTGCCTATCATCATTCAGCGTCCAGGTGCAGTGGGGTAATCACGCGGCCATCGGGCTCGGCTTTGCCCAGCGTGGTGTCGATAAAGTACACCCGGTCGTCCGCCAACTGAGCGTGACCTACCAAGTAGTCCTTGATGCTGCTGGCTCGGTCCTGCCCCAACTGGCGCAGCAGTGTGGTTGTAGCACTCCAGGATTTGACGACTTCGGCGCGCAGGTTGGCCTGTCGTTGAGCGGTATCCAACGATTCCCACTGCGCGGGCGGCTGTTGTTTGAGGCGAGTGCGGTAGATACCTTCGAGCAGAGCGGATTTCTCTGCTTCTGGGACCTGTAACAGGCTAGCCTGGGCCGGTACCTTATCGCCACGCTGTTGCAGCACCTTATAGTAGAGGCGCTGGTATTCGCGTTCCAGGCGCTGCTGCGCGATGATTGGGCCGTCGCTGGTTTGAGCGCTGGTGCCCTCGATCTCCAGGCGCAGCTCAGGGCGTTCTTTCAGCGCGCCAGACAGCTTCATCAAGGCCGCCTGAGCTTCGCCGCTCAGCTCGCTGGAGCCGGGCGCGAACGCCACAGTGCCTAGGTCTTCGGCGCTGCCGCCGCCGACCAAGCCGCCGATAAATTTGAACGGCGACTGCGCGGCCCGCAGTACCACGTTACGCAGGGTTTGCCAGACGATGGGCATCACGCTGAATTGCGGGTTGTTGAGGTCGCCAGAAACCGGCAGCTCCAAGGATATTCGGCCTTTGGTGTCCTTGAGCAGCGCTACGGCTAGGCGAATCGGTAGGTCAAGGGCATCGGGGCTGTCGACCTTCTCGCCCAATTGTAGTTGCTCGATCACCACCTTGTTCTCCGCCTTCAACTGGCCTTTGGTGATCAGGTAATGAAGGTCCAGGTCCAGCCGGCCCTTGCGGATACGATAGCCGGCGAACTTGCCGGAGTAGGGCGTCAGGGTGGTCAGTTCGACGCGCCGGAAGCGCGTGGCAATGTCCAGGCTGGCCATAGGGTCGAAAGGGTTGAGTGCGCCACTGATGGTGACGGGAGCGTAGCGGTCGACCTTGCCTTTGATATCGATGTTGGCGGGTTTGGCCAAGCGGTTGTCGAGGGTGCCGACCTGGCCATTCAACTGCTGGATCGCCGTGGCAAAGTTGGGCGTCAGGCTGAAATCTGCAAAATTGGCCGCACCCTCGTTGATCGCGATTTCCCCGATGTGGATACCCAGGGGCTTGTCGCTGCCAGCAGCTTTGGCTTGCTTGCTGGCGGCGGCCACCGGTGGCTGCGGTATCAGCAGGTCGTCAATGTTGGTTGTGCGGTCTTCGTTGATCATGAACCGCGCGTAGGGCTTTTCCAGCTTGACCTTGGCAATGCTTAGGCTCTCTCCATGCTGGTAGTCGAGGCCCTCCACCAGCAGTTGCTGCCATTTGACGAAGTCGCGCTCTTTGAGGGTGTCCAGGGTGTGCATCTGGTTGACCTGGGCCTTGCCGGTGACACGCAGGGCCAGCGGCTCAGTGCTTTCAAGGTTGACCGCGAGCTCAGAGGCCAGCATGCCGCTGCGCAGCTCCAAGCGAATGAAAGGGCTGATGTAGGCTTGGGCCAGGCGTAGGTCGATGTCTTGGCTGGTGACGTTCAAGCGCGCGCTGACAGGCGCCAAGTTGACCTCGCCGTTGGCCTGCAGTTTGCCCTGGCGGCCCAGGCCAGTGTCGAGCTTGAGGCTAAAGGGGCTTTTGTTGAGGCTGTCGAAGTGTTTGATGTCGAGGTTCAACGGGCCGACTTCTAGAGCAACGGGCTGTTTGGGGACGCGGTCTGCCAAGTGGGCTTTATAGTCGCGTAACTGCACGTCGTTGAGCAGCACTTGCCATGGTTTGGCAGGCTTCGCTGGGGCAGGCGCGCTGGCGGTCGCTGGCGCGCGGCTGGCAGCGGCGCTGGGCGCTGCTGGTTGGCTGGCGAATAGCTTCTGCCAGTCGAGCTGGCCGTCGGCCTCTCGGGCCGCCCAGGTTTCCAGCCCTTGGCTGCGCACTTTGCCAAGAATGACTTGTTGTTTGGCCAGGTCCAGGGAGCCTTCGCTGACGTCGAACCGGGCCAGGCGCACGAGCGGCTTGCCGTCGGGCGACTTGATCGCGAACGGGGCGATGCTCAGCGACGCATTGCTGAGTTTCAGTTCGGTTTGCTTGGCCAGGTTCAGGCTGTAGTCGGTGTTGAAATTCAGCACCCCGTTTTCCAGCACAAGCGGCACGGCATCGCGTACATAGGGCCACCAGGCGTTCATCGGCCCGTCGGTGACCCGCAGTGACCCTTGGGACGTGATCGGGCTCAAGCCCACCTGGCCTTTCCAGTCAATGCGCCCGCCGTCCGGGCCAACAGCCACTAGGCTCATGTCGGCATGGTCGTCGGGCAAGGTGCTGAGGTTGTTCAGCTCCATGTTCAGCGAGTCGTAAAGGAACTCAATGGGCTGGCTGGGGCGCAGGTCCTGGAAGTGCAGGTAGCCTTCGTTCAACTTCAGCAGGCCGACACGGATGCCCAAGGGGCTCGCGGCGGGTTCTTCGGGCTTGGTCTCGCTGGCGGGCAGCTTGAACAGCTGTGCGAGGTTCAGCGTGCCGGCCTTGTCGAACAGCACTTGGGTCCGCGGCTTGTCCAGCTCGATGGCGGCCAGGTGCAGGGCGCCGCTCCAGAGGCTGTCGAGCTGAAGGTTGGCATACAGCCGTTCGAAGCCGACTTGCTCGGTGCCGGGCTCGCCGATGTGCAGCCCCCACAGCGTCAGCTCCAGGCTGAACGGGTTGAACTCCAGGCGCTCGAGATGCGCTGGCACGCTGGCGTAGTTCGCAAGCTGCTGGTTGGCAATGCGCAGGCCGATGCCGGGCAGGATGATGAAGCCCAACAAGCTGTACAGGGCAAGCAGCGCCAGTAGGGCGCCTACGGCACGTTTCAAACCTTTGGGCATAAGAGGGCAACTGTCTCCAACGAAGTGCCTCGGAGTATGCCACGGCAACGCGGTTGCGCAGAACCGCGCTTATGTTTCACAGATGCAGAACGAGGGTTTTAAGCGGTGGCTGGCCATCGTGGGAGGGGAAATCAGCGTCTGGTTTAATGGTTTCCCAGGCGCGTACCGGGCGCCCAGCTTTTTCGGCACAGCGCAGCACGCCCTCGCGCCAATCATCGAAGCTCACTTTTGCCAGATTGTTGCAGCAGATAAGAGTGCCGGCGTCCGCAGTGGCCAGCAGCGCGGGTTTGAGCAGGCTTTGGTAGTCGCGCAGCAGGTCGACGGTGCCGAACGCGCTTTTCGCCCAGGCAGGGGGGTCGAGAAATACCAGGTCGTATTGGCGCTGCGCCAGGCGTGGGTAGCTCGGCAGTTTGTGCCCCCGCCGCGCGGTGATGGGCAAGCCAGCCAATTGGCGGATGGCGGGGAAGTAGTCGGACTGAATAAACTCCATGGGCGCGAGGGTGGGGTTCAACTGGCCATTTTCGCGACCCACCGCCAGGTTGCCCTCGGCGAAATCCAGGTTGCACACCTCACTGGCGCCCCCCGCTGCCGCGCTTAGGCCCACGCCACAGGTGTAGGCAAACAGGTTCAGCACGCTTTTGCCTTGGGCATGGCGTTTGACCCAGCCGCGGGCTGCGCGTAAGTCTAGAAACAGTAAAGGATCTTGCCCCGGGTGGCGGCCGCGAACGCGGTAATTAAGCCCCCACTCATGGCCGACCAGGTCTGCTAAGGCAGCCGCCTCGGCGGGGTAGATGGGGTCTAGGCGATCGATACGGGAATTGCCCTGGGAGCGGTCGTTGTAGACCAGCAGCAAGGGCTGTTGTAGCTCGGCTTCAGCCAGTTCGCGCAGGGCCAGGAGGTCTTCCAGCGCGAGGCTGCGGTGGAAACTCTGCACCAACAATTGCGGGCCATAGCGGTCCAGGGTGAGGCCGCTGGCGCCCTCTTGGCTGCCATGGAACAAGCGGTAACAGTCGGTACCTTGCTGGTGTAGCTGTGCTAGCAGAGGTTTGCGCTGGTCGAGCGCGGCGCGCAGCGCCTGAGTCAAAGAGGACATGCCTGGCGCCTTGAAAAAGAGGGCGTCAGTTTAACCCGTGGATCAGAGGATGCCCATCCGCCGCCGTGCTCGGTGCAGCGAACCGTCGCGTACCGCCCAGCGCAGCACCGGCGCCAGAGCGTGGATGCCGGCACGGGTGGCTTGGCGCTGCCAATGGGGCTGGTGCAAGCCCAACTGGTCGCTGGCCCAGTCGGGCAGTAAGTCGATGCCTGCCTGCATCATCAAATGGCCGAAGGGTTTAGCCAAGCGACTCGGTGCGGGCGCGTTGAGTAAAAGGCGCAGCACTTCTCGACTACGATGGTCGCACACCAGCTGCGGGCGGATGCGCGTCAGGTAGGCGCTGACCTCTGCACGCGATTGCGGAACATCGACGGCCCCTAGGGCGTGCGCGACGCGGGCTATTTCGCGGTAGTAGGTGTCTTGCTCCTGGCCTGAAAGGTGCGGGTTGCGATAGCGCAAATGGGCCGCGAGAAAGTGGCTGACTTCTGCCACATGCACCCAGGTCAGCAACTGCGGATCGCTGGCAGCATAAGGCCGGCCGTCTTCGCTGTGACCGCTGACTTGCAGGTGAATGCGGCGTACTTTGTCGATCAGCCAGTCGGCGTCATGGGTCGAGCCGAAGGTGGTGCCAGAGATGAACTGCCCGGTACGGCGTAGCCGCCCCAGCATGTCGTGACGAAAATTGGAGTGGTCCCAAACGCCCGCCAGCGCCAGCGGGTGCAAGGCTTGCATCATCAGCGCGCTGATCCCGCCGATGAGCATGCTGGTGAAGTCGCCATGCACTTGCCAGCTCACTGAGTCTGGGCCAAACAGGCCCGGGTCCCCTCGTGGGTGCTCAAGGTCGAGTTGCCCCAGGGACAGCCCGGTTAGGCTGAGCACCTGGGTTTCGATACGGCGGCGAATGAATTCCATACTAAGCCAGCGCCGCCAGGCCCCTTGCGCCAGTTGCAAGGGGCCTGGGGCGATTAACCGCGGTGGCGGCTGCGGAAGAAGTTGATCAGGCCTTGGGTGGAAGCATCCTCAGCAGGCTCTTCAATGCCGCCGGTCAAACGCTGATAAACACCCTTGCCCAGTTCTTTGCCCAACTCTACGCCCCACTGGTCGAATGCGTTGGTGCCCCACAGTACGCTCTGTACGAACACCTTGTGCTCGTACATGGCCACCAACGCACCCAGACGGCGAGGGCTGATGCGCTCTACCACCAAGGTATTGCTCGGGCGGTTGCCCGGAATCACCTTGTGCGGCGCCAGCTTTTGCACATCGGCTTCCGCCATGCCGCCGTCGCGCAGCTCGGCTTCAGCCTCGGTGCGGCTCTTGCCCAGCATCAGCGCCTGGCTTTGCGACAAGCAGTTGGCGAACAACCATTGGTGGTGGTCGGCGACCGGGTTGAAGCTGACCACGGGCACGATAAAGTCGGCCGGGATCAGTTGGGTGCCTTGGTGCAGTAATTGGTGGTAGGCGTGCTGCCCGTTGCAGCCCACGCCGCCCCAAATCACTGGGCCGGTATCCGTGGTGACTGGCGTGCCGTCCTGGCGAACGCTCTTACCGTTGGACTCCATGTCCAGCTGTTGCAGGTGCTTGGTGATGTTACGCAGGTAGTGGTCGTACGGCAGGATCGCGTGGGACTGGGAATTCCAGAAGTTGCCATACCAGATGCCCAGCAGCGCCAGCAGGACGGGCATGTTGTGTTCGAAGGAGGCGGTCTGGAAGTGCTGGTCCATGACGTGGGCGCCGGACAACAGCTCTTTGAAGTTGGCCATGCCAATGGACATGGCGATGGGCAGGCCGATGGCCGACCACAGGGAATAGCGCCCGCCAACCCAATCCCACATCGGGAAGATATTTTCTTCGCGAATGCCAAACGCTACGGCGGCCGCGTTATTGCTCGATACAGCGATGAAGTGCCGGTACAGCTCGGCTTCCGAACCGCCCTGGGCCAAATACCAGCCGCGTGCGGCCTGGGCGTTTTTCAGGGTTTCGAGGGTGCTGAAGGATTTCGATGAGACGATGAACAGCGTGGTTTCAGCGCGCAGTTTGGCGGAAAGCTCGTGGAACTCACTGCCGTCGATATTCGCCAGGTAGTGGCAGCGCACGCCTTTCTGGGCGTAGGGCAGCAGGGCTTCGGACACCAGCTCCGGGCCCAGGAAGGAGCCGCCGATGCCGATATTCACTACGTCGGTGATGGGTTTGTCGGTGTAGCCGCGCCACAGACCATCGTGGATGCGCCCGACCAGTTCGGTGATCTGGTTGAGCACTTTGTGGACTTCCGGCATCACATTGACGCCGTTGACGCTGAGCTTGTCGCCGACGGGGCGGCGCAGGGCAGTATGCAGCGCCGGGCGGCCTTCTGAGGCATTGAGCAGTTCGCCAGAGAACATCGCTTTAATTGCGTCAGCCAGGCTCACTTCATTGGCCAGTTGCACCAGCAGGTCGCGGGTCTCGGCGGTGATCAGGTTTTTCGAGTAGTCCAGAAACAACCCGCACGTGCTGAGAGAAAACTCATCGAAGCGTTTCGGGTTGGCATTGAAAGCATCGCGCATGCTGAAGTTATGCATGGCATCGCGGTGGTGCTTGAGCGCCTGCCAGGCGGGCAGGGTAGTCACGTCGTGAGGAGTGCGGTAGTACGCCATCGCTGCAGGTTTCCTTTTTCTTTGACTGCCTTTGGACAAGGAGCATCCCGGCCAGGTTGCGTAAATATTCACGGTGCGCAGCGGGCCGAATTACTCCTTGGCCCAATGCCATGTATACCATGCAGCGCTACAGGTTGAGCAATCACGCCGCGCGGTTGCCGCAGAAAGCTGAAAAAAAGGTCAACCCCCGCTGCTCAGCTTCACTTGTAGATTGTCGATCAGGCGCGTATTCCCAAGATACGCCGCCACCAGGATCACCAGATCGCGGTCCTCTGGGGTAGCGGGGCGCAGGTGCCGGGCTTCGCGTACTTCGAGGTAGTCGGGCCTGAAGCCTTGCTCCTGTAAGCCTTGCTGGGCATCGGCGAGCAAACGAGGATAGTCACGGCGGCCGGCATGCATGGCTTCGGCCAGGCTTTGCAGGCAGGCGTATAACTGTGGCGCCAGTGCGCGCTCCGGCTCGGACAAGTAGCCATTGCGCGAAGATAGCGCCAAGCCGTCTTCAGCGCGAACCGTGGGCTCGCCGTCAATTTGTATCGGCATGTTGAGGTCGCGCGCCATGGCGCGGATCACGGCCAGTTGCTGATAGTCTTTTTGCCCGAATATCGCCAGGTCAGGCTGGACCATGTTGAACAGCTTACTGACCACCGTGGCCACCCCTTCAAAATGCCCTGGGCGGCTGGCACCACACAGGCCCTCGGACAGTTGCGGCACACTGACGCGGGTTTGCCCGGCCATACCGTCGGGGTACATCTGCGCCACCGTGGGCGCAAACAGCAGGTCGCAGCCGGCGGCCTCTAGCTTGTGTTGGTCGGCGGCCAGGGTACGCGGGTACTTGTCGAGGTCTTCGCTGGGGCCGAATTGCAGCGGGTTGACGAAGATGCTGGCAACCACGAAGTCCGTGCGTTCGGCGGCTTTGCTGACCAACTCGGCATGGCCGCTGTGCAGGTTGCCCATGGTTGGCACGAAGCCGACCTTCAGCCCCTGCTGGCGTGCGCTGGCGACGGCGGCCCGCAGCGCGGATACGGTGTTAACGGTGATCATGCGCTGAACCCATGTTCGCTGGCGGGAAAGCTGACGGCTTTGACTTCACTGACATACGCACTCAAGGCGCTCTGGATGTCAGGCTGCCCGCGCATGAAGTTCTTCACGAACTTGGGCACCCGGCCGCTGAGCGACAGGCCGAGCATGTCGTGCAGCACCAGCACCTGGCCGTCGGTTGCACTGCCGGCGCCGATCCCGATCACTGGCACTTTTGCTGCCTGGGTAATCTCGGCAGCCAGCTCGCTGGGAACGCACTCTAGCAGAATCATGGCGGCACCGGCCTGCTCCAGCGCCAGGGCGTCTGCACGCATTTGCCTGGCTTGGCTTTCTTGGCGGCCTTGAACCTTATAGCCGCCCAGCACGTTGACCGACTGCGGCGTCAGGCCCAGGTGCACGCACACCGGTACACCCCGTTCGGCCAGCAAACGCACGCTATCGGCCAGCCAGGCCGCGCCTTCGAGCTTGACCATATGGGCGCCGGCCTGCATGACCGCAGCGCTGTTGGCCAGGGTCTGCTCGAGGGTCGCGTAGGCCATGAAGGGCAGGTCTGCAAGGATGAGGGCATCGAGGTTGCCGCGCTTTACGCAGGCGACATGATAGGCCATGTCGGCGGTGCTCACCGGCAAGGTGCTGGAATGCCCTTGCAGCACCATGCCCAGAGAGTCCCCGACCAATAACACTTCCACACCGGCCTGGCTCGCGGCGCGCGCGAAGGTCGCGTCGTAGCAGGTCAACATGGTTATTTTCTCGCCCTTGAGCTTGAGGCTCTGCAGGGCGGTCACGGTAATCTCTGGCATCGAAAGGGATCCTCAGTCGGGCGCGGGGTAAGACGACGTCATCTGCTGTGGCGTTTGCTGCGCGTCCGGTTGTTATGATTTTCGCGCCTATAGTCGTGAGGAGGGCCTACGAAGTCAATTGTCCCGTTGCGCGGGGCCTTGATTGGCCGATCAGGCGTCTGCCGGCCCTGCGGCCATGCGCTCCAAGCCTTGGAAAGGGCAAGCTGCCAGCAGTTCGCTCAGGGCACGGCCGTCGGCCAGCACGAAATCGCTCGGCACCAGCTCCGCCAGGGGATAAAGCACAAACGGGCGAGCGTGGAGGTGATAGTGCGGCACTTTCAGGCGGGGGATGTCAATGACGTGCTCACCGAAGAGCACGATGTCCAAGTCCAGGGTACGCGGCCCCCAGCGTACGCCACGTTCGCGGCCCTGGTCGGCTTCGATGGCTTGTAGGGCATCGAGCAACGCCAAGGGCGCCAGCGCGGTAGCCAGTGCGACCACGGCATTGGTGTAGCGCGGCTGCCCAGGCAGCAGCGAGTCACTGGTGTAAAAGCTGGAGGTACCGGTCACGGCCGAGTTCGGCAGCGTGCCTAAGGCGGTAATCGCCTGGCGCAACTGGGCACTGGGTTGTGCCAGGTTGCTGCCCAGGCCGATGAACACCTGTTCCAAGGCTTATTCGCCGGCGCCGCTGGCGGCATCGGCACCTTTGCGCTTGGCCGCGCCACTGCGGCGGCGTTTGCGCGGCGCGCCGGGGGCGGCGCCTTCGTCTTTGCCACCGAGGTCGCGAATCATACCGCGGCGCTCGCTGTCGTTGGCGTCCTGGTAGGCCGTCCACCATTCGCCCAGGCCATCGGTGTCTTCACCGGCGGACTCGCGCAACAAGAGAAAGTCATAGCCTGCCCGAAAGCGTGGGTTGTCCAAAAGCAGGTCGGCGCGTTTGCCGCTGCGGCGCGGCAGGCGTTCTTGCATGTCCCAGATCTCGCGAATCGGGATGGTGAAACGCTTGGGAATAGCGATGCGCTGGCACTGCTCGATGATCAGTTCGTGGGCCGCTTCCTGCATGGCTGGAATCGGCGGCATGCCACGGCTCTGCAAGCGCAGCACGCGGGCGGGCAGGGCCGGCCACAGCAGGGCTGCGAACAAGAACGCCGGGGTCACGGGCTTACCCTGCTTGACGCGCAGATCGGTATTGATCAGCGCTTCGCTGATCAGGGTGTGGGTATAGGTCGGCTCATCTTCCAGGGCTTCGGAACTGGCCGGGAACAGTGGCTCGAACAGCTCCAGGTCGACCATCATCTCGAAGGTGTCGCTGGCATAGCCATTGAGAAACAGCTTCAAGACTTCCTCGAACAAGCGCGCCGTGGGGATTTCCCGCAGCATCGGCGCAAGTTCGCGAATCGGCGTGGCAGAGTGCCTTTCTATGCCGAAGTCGAGCTTGGCGGCGAAGCGCACGGCACGCAGCATACGCACCGGGTCCTCCTGATAGCGCTTGACCGGATCGCCAATCAGGCGAATCAGGTGGTTGCGTACATCATGGACGCCATTGGCGTAGTCCAGAATGCGTTCGGTGACGGGGTCGTAGTACAGCGCGTTGATAGTAAAGTCGCGGCGCTGGGCGTCTTCTTCGAGCGTGCCATACACGTTGTCGCGCAGAATGCGCCCGCTTTCGTTGCTGGAGGATTGATTGCTGTGTTCCTCCTCGTCGAGCGGGTGATTGGCGCGGAACGTCGCGACTTCAATGATCTCACGGCCAAAATGCACATGGACCAATTTGAAGCGGCGCCCAATCACGCGGGCATTGCGGAACTCCGCTTTAACCTGCTCGGGCGTGGCGCTGGTGGCGACGTCGAAGTCTTTCGGGGTGATCCCCAGCATCAGGTCGCGGACACAACCGCCAACCAGATAAGCCTGGTAACCCGCGTTTTGCAGGCGCTCGACGATACCGACGGCGTGACGGCTGAACTGGTGACGTTGCAGCGAATGTTGGCCGCTATTGAGTACTTCGGGCGTGGTGCGCAAGTGTTGCGGACGACGCACCGGGGTACGGAATGACTGGAACAGCTTCTTCAGCATGGGAGGCACTGTTTGAAGGAATGTTCGACCAAAAACGGAGAGTGGTCGCATGATGGGCGGGGATTCTAGCATTTACTCGGGGGATGGTGTAGGACGCTGCCGCATTGGCTGACGTGCGAGCCGGCGCGGAAACTACAAGGGGAGCCGAAGCTCCCCTAGAAAGTAGTTTTGCGTGCTCTTATTGTTTTGTGTCGGGCTTCTTGTTTTTGTTGAGTGCCCTGGCCACAAAGCTTGTGCTTGTGGCTGCCTCCCGAATCGGGAGTCAAGAGCAAACGGATTGCTTTGGTCGCTGCGCTGCAATGATCGATCGATCCAACCAGTTCGGGCCCTGCTTTAAAGTGCAGTCTTATTATTCTCGGCCTGGCTGTGAGGCGAACCTCAAGTACAACTCCTCTCCAAAAGAATCAGTTAGCTGCGCCTCCGCCGTGTTGTTCTTGTTATGCGTGAGCCGTTTCGTTTTATTTTTATTGTGGTTTACATCGGTTTTTATTGTTCTTGTACCGTAGATATAGCAGGACCTGTGCCAACTTTTAGGAGGCCTTTAAAATCAAGGGGTTAGAAGTTCTGGTGAACAGGTGTAGCCCGGAATGACGGCATTTTCGTTACCGCTGAACCCGCCTTTTGTTACGTCTGCGGGCCAGCGGTAACAGTTTTCGCCAAGGGGGCGATGTTACCCCCGCGGGTGGGGGTAACAGCTGAAACGTATCAGCTTTCCGAGGTGGCCCCCGACTTGCGCCGCGGGATGCCCAGGCGCTGTCGACGCTCCCACAAGCACTTGCGGCTGACCCCCAATTTGCGCGCCAACTCGGTCTCAGTCATGTGATCCTGATGTTCGAGTACGAAGTGCTGGAAGTAGTCCTCGAGGGAGAGGTCTTCAGTGGGCTCGTGGCTGGCCGACGTACTGCCGCTCTGTGGCGGCAAGCCAATGAAATCGTCATCCAGGTCGTCGGGCTCGAAGTCGATACCGAGCATCTCTGCGGGAATTTCTGCGCTCTCGCTCAGGATGACAGAGCGTTCCACGGCGTTTTCCAGTTCTCGTACGTTGCCTGGCCAGGCGTAGTGGCGGATCGCATGCTCGGCGTCCGGCGCAAAGCGCAGGTCGTTACGGCCGATGCGTGCGCTTTGGCGCAGCAAGAACGCCTGGGCAATCTCATTGACGTCAGCACCGCGCTCGCGCAGTGCCGGCAACTTGAGCGCAATGACGTGCAGGCGGTAGTACAAGTCTTCGCGAAATTGCCCGACCTTGGCCAGGCTCTTGAGGTCGCGGTGGGTCGCGGCGATCAGCCGAACGTCGACCTTTTGCGATTGCACCGAACCCACTCGGCGGATTTCACCTTCCTGCAGTACCCGCAGCAGACGCGCCTGAGCCTCGAGCGGCAGCTCACCGATTTCATCCAAAAACAGGGTACCGCCGTCTGCCGCTTCCACCAGCCCCGCGCGCCCGGCGCTAGCACCGGTGAATGCGCCCTTTTCGTGGCCGAACAGTTCCGACTCGATGAGGGTTTCAGGAATGGCGGCGCAGTTGACCGAAATCATCGGCGCCTTGGCGCGCCTGGACAAATTATGCAAGGCCCGGGCGACCAGCTCTTTACCGGTGCCTGACTCGCCCTGGATCAAAACATTGGAGTCGGTGGGCGCGACTTTGCGGATCTTGCTGTAGAGGTCCTGCATGGGCGCGCAGGAGCCGATGATGCCGATCTCGCCATTGGCCGCTTCGGCGCCAGGTTTGTCGTTACCCGGTTTTGCCGCAGGCGCCGTGCGCGGCTGGCGGTCACGCAGGATGCGCGCCACGGCCTGGAGCATCTCGTCGTGGTCGAAGGGTTTGGCGATGTAGTCCACCGCGCCCATTTTCATCGAGTCCACGGCCGAGCGCAGGCTCGCGTAGCTGGTCATGATCAGCACCGGAATGCCCTGACCCAGGCGAATCAGTTCAGTGCCCGGGGCGCCAGGCAGGCGCAAGTCGCTGACGATCAGATCAAACGAGGTGATGGTGTAGCGTTCCTGGGCTTCCTGCACGGAACCGGCTTCGCTGACCTGGTACTGATTGCGTTCAAGCAGACGGCGCAGGGCGGAGCGAATGATGGTTTCGTCTTCGACGATCAAAATATGCGGCATTGACTCGGCTCTCTCGACGGTCTCAGTTCACAGCGGACGTCGCTTCGACATGTCGCGGTAGGGTTACCCTAATTCGGGTGCCGCGCTGGCGTTGTATATCAGCCGGGCTGTCGATGGTGATTTGTCCATAATGCTCCTCAACGATGGAATAGACCAGTGCAAGCCCTAGCCCGGTTCCTTCGCCTGGATCCTTTGTGGTGAAGAAAGGTTCGAACAGGCGGTCTATGATGTTCTTGGGAATTCCGCTGCCTTCATCTTCGACAATTAGGTCGACGGTATGCTCACTCGCTTCGCTTTTGACCCGCACAGCGCCGCCGGCCTGTGAGGCGTCGCGGGCATTGGACAGCAGGTTGATGAGGACCTGGGCCAGACGTTGCGGGTCGCCCCCTACCCAGTGGTCGGGGTCGCACAGATTATAGAACTGCACTTCGAAGTTGCGCCGGTTCAGCGCCAGCAGGCCGATAGCGTCTTGCGCCACTTGGGCCAGGTTCACCGGCTCGTCGCTGTGCTGATGGCCGCCGGCATGGGCGAAACTCATCAGCGACTGCACGATGCGCGATACGCGCTTGGTTTGTTCGAGTATCTGATTGGTCAGGACGGTGATTTCGCCGTCTTCTTCACGCTCTTCGCGCAGGTTTTGCGCCAGGCAGGCAATCCCGGTGATCGGGTTACCAATTTCGTGGGCGACCCCTGCGGCCAGGCGTCCAATGCTGGCCAGGCGCTCGGAGTGCACTAATTTGTCTTCGAGCATCTGGGTGTCGGTGAGGTCCTCGACCAGCAGTACCAAGCCGCTGTTACCGGGGGCCAAGGGCTCGTCGATCGCCGCCTTGTGCAGGTTCAACCAGCGGATCTGCCCCTCCAGCGGCAAGCGCTGTTTATGCAAGTGTTCATCGGGCACATTGATAAAGCCCATCAGTAAAGCGCGCCAAGGGTCGCTGATGGTGATCAGGCGCGACCCCACCACGTGCTGCGCGGCAATGCCGGTGAGGTCCTCCATGGCTTTGTTCCACATGAGGATTTCCTGGTCCTTGGCCAGTGAGCAAACGCCCATGGGCAGCTCTTGCAGGGTCTGGCGGTGATAGCGGCGCAGGGCATCGAGCTCGGCGGCCAGGCCGGTCAACCGCGAGTGGTAGTCTTCCAGGCGGCTTTCAATAAAGTGAATATCTTCGGTGACGTAGTTCTCGCCGGCCGACTTATAGGGGAGGAAGGTCTCCACCATGTCCTGCGCCACGCTGGGGCCCATAAGCCCGGAGAGATTGGCTTCAATGCGGTCGCGCAGGCGCCTTAAGGCGTAGGGGCGGCGCTCGTCGAACGGCAGATAGAGGTCGCGCAGCGCTTGCTCGACCTCGCGCTGGGCCGCCTTGGCGCCCAGGGGCTTAGCCAATTGGGTGGCGAACTCCTGCGGCGACGCGGCGTGCAATTCGCGGCGTTGCGGGCGGCGCACGTTGTCCACCGCGCAAGCCTCGGCGGCGCTGATCTCTTCGGTGCTGGCTGCGGTAAACAGCGACACCAGGGTGAACACCAGTACGTTGGCGGCCAGTGAGGCGATCGCCGCCATGTGCCAACTGGTGTCGTCGAGCACGTAAATCATGTTCAGCAGCGGAATGTAGAAGCCTTGCAAGTTGCCAATCAGCGGCAGCAGCATGGTGATCAGCCAGACCAGCATGCCGGCCAGCAGGCCGCCGATAAAACCACGGCGGTTCGCCGTCGGCCAGTAGAGTACCGAGAGCACCCCCGGCAAGAACTGCAAGGTGGCGACAAAGGCGACAATACCCAGGCTCGCCAGGCTTTTACGATCACCCAGCACCAGGTAGAAGGTGTAGCCGGCCAGGATGATCGCCACGATCAACGCGCGGCGCGTCCATTTCAGCCAGCGGTAGATATTGCCCTCCGCAGGTGGCTGATACAGCGGCAGCACCAGGTGGTTGAGCATCATCCCCGAGAGCGCCAGGGTCGTGACGATCACCAGCCCGCTGGACGCTGAAAGCCCGCCCACATACGCCAACAGCGCCAGTAGCGGCTGATTGGCCGCCATGCCCAGGCCCAGGGTGAAATATTCGGGGCTAGTGCTGACCCCCAGGCGCAAGCCCGCCCACAGCACCAGGGGGACCGCCAGGCTCATGAGCAGCAGCACCAGCGGCAGCCCCCAGCTGGCGCTCACCAAGGCACGGGGGTTGAGGTTTTCGGTGAACACCATGTGGTACATGTGTGGCATGACAATCGCCGAGGCGAAGAACACCAGTAACAGAGTGCGCCAGGGGCCTTCTTGCAGGGGGGTATGCAGGTTGGCCAGTGCCGCCTGGTTTTGCATTAGCCAGACTTCGAGGTCATGGGGGCCATCGAACACCCCGTACAGCGCATAGAGGCCGACACCGCCCAGGGCTACCAGCTTGATGACGGATTCGAACGCGATCGCAAACACCAGACCTTCGTGCTTTTCCCGCGTTGCGATATGCCGCGAGCCAAAGAAGATCGTAAACAGGGTGATCAGTGCGCAGAAGGCCAACGCAACCCGGTTGAGTACTGGCTCACCAGTGAGTATGCCAATCGACTCAGCCACAGCCTGGATCTGCAGAGCCAGCAGCGGTAGCACGCCGACCAGCATAAACAAGGTGGTCAAGGCGCCTGCCCAGGTACTGCGGAAACGGAAGGCGAACAGATCGGCCAGGGACGACAGTTGATAAGTGCGAGTGATTTTGAGGATGGGGTACAGCAGCACCGGGGCGAGCAGGAAGGCCCCCGACACCCCAAGGTAGCAGGCCAGAAAGCCATACCCATACTGATAGGCCAAACCCACCGTGCCGTAGAACGCCCAGGCACTGGCATAGACGCCGAGGGACAGGGTGTAGGTCAACGGGTGGCGAATGATTGCACGCGGGATCATCCCCCGCTCGCTTACCCAGGCGACGCCGAATAGTACGGTCAGGTACCCGGCGCTGATCAGGATCATCTGGGTGAGGCTAAAGCTCATCGGCGTCTCGCTGGCTCTGCAGAATAAAAGTCACGACGATCAGGATCAGCCACAGCAGATAAGGGCGATACCAGGCACCGCTGGGTTCTATCCACCAATCCATAATGGCGGGGGAGAACAGGTAGATGCCGACGACCAGCAGCAGAACCAATCGGTAGATGTACATGCGGACCTCTCGCGTGAACCGCGGCGTCGCCGAGTGGCAGTGAGCAGGGGTAAAAAAGAGCTGCGATGGTAACGGATTTTACGACCAGTCGCTGCCCCTCAGGCGGGTTTGCGCAACTGCGCTTCGGCCAGCGCGCGCACCTTGGGGATGGCCTCCGGTGCCCAGTGAGCAATTGCCCAACGCATGACGTCGGCAGGGCTAGCTTGCGCCAGGTGCGGGTCGATGCTTTGGCCCAGGGCTAGCAACGCTCTGACCAGCAGGGGCGCGGCCTGGTCGGCGGGCAGTGGCGGGGAACGGTAGCTTTTGCCAAGCTTGTTGCCATCGGGTTGGATGATCAATGGCACGTGCAAGTAGCGCGGTGCCGGCAAACCCAGCAGTTCCAGCAGGTAGAGTTGCCGTGGCGTGGAGTCCAGCAGGTCGGCGCCGCGCACGATATCGGTCACGCCCTGCCAACTGTCATCCAGTACTACCGCCAGTTGGTAGGCGTAGAGGCCATCGCGGCGTTGGATCACGAAATCGCCTGCGTCCTTACCCAAGTGCTGTTCCACGTGGCCCTGGACGCGGTCGCTGAAGGAATACTTGAGCTCTGGCACGCGCAGACGAATGGCGGCATCACGGCGTTCGTGGCCCAGGTTCCGGCACAAGCCTGGGTAGACGCCTTCGTAGGGTTCCAGCTGCTTGCGCGAACAGGTACAGGCGTAGGCCAGCCCCTGTTGGAACCAACGCTCGATCACGCTGGCGTAGGCGTCGTGGCGCTGGCTTTGGTAAACCACGGGGCCATCCCACTCAAAACCGTAAGCTTCCAATGCTTGCAGTATGGCGGCCTGGGCGCCCGGGGGTTCGCGTGGGGGGTCGAGGTCTTCCATGCGCACGAGCCACTGGCCGCCCACGGCCCGAGCGTCCAGATAAGACGCCAAGGCAGCCACCAATGAGCCGAAGTGCAAAAAGCCACTGGGCGTGGGTGCAAAGCGGCCTATGTAGGCAGGTGAGTTCATCAGGGCGGGGCTGTGTGAGGAGGGCGAAAAGGACAGCGGGGCGTGTAGGCCGCTCCGCTGCAGGCCGGTTACTTGCCGACCTGTTTTTCCTTGATTTCTGCCAGCGTCTTGCAGTCTACGCACATGTCGGCGGTGGGACGGGCTTCGAGGCGGCGAATGCCGATCTCCACACCACACGACTCGCACCAGCCGTACTCTTCGTCTTCGATCAATTGCAGCGTTTTGTCGATCTTTTTGATCAACTTACGCTCACGGTCGCGGGCGCGCAGTTCGAGGCTGAATTCTTCTTCCTGGCTGGCACGGTCTGCCGGGTCCGGGAAGTTAGCCGCTTCGTCCTTCATATGATCGACGGTGCGGTCGACCTCCTGCATCAAGTCCTGTTTCCACTTGTTGAGGATCTTAGTGAAGTGCATGCGCATGGGCTTGCCCATGTATTCCTCACCCTGGGCTTCTTTATAGGGTTCGAAACCGCTGATGGGCTGCGTTTTTTTAACTTCATTGGTGGGCATGAATTGACCGCCTCTCGCTCTTCTAATCCATTGCGCAGAATGATCCGTCTCCGACACCTGTCGGCCTGCGACTGCAAGCCGGCGAACTTATCAGAACAATTCAACGCGCGCTACTCCCGGTTGTCGAGCCCGGATGGGCGTGGCCTTTATATCGCCATCCGCACATTGCCAGTAGCTGGCAACGTTGCCAGGGCAGGGGCGCGCAATTGGCCGGGGTTCGGTAGACTCACACGCTTTGCCCGTTCAGGAATCATCATGGCCCAGCCTTACAGCGCGCGCAGCCGCGCGATCGAACCTTTTCATGTGATGGCGCTGCTGGCCCGCGCGAATGAATTGCAGGCAGCCGGCCATGATGTGATCCACCTGGAGATCGGCGAGCCGGACTTCACCACGGCGGCTCCTATTGTGGCTGCTGGCCAGGCCGCCCTGGCGGCCGGGCACACCCATTACACGGCGGCGCGCGGCTTGCCTGCCCTGCGCGAGGCTATCGCCGGGTTCTATCAGCAGCGCTACGGGGTGGCCGTCGATCCGCAACGAATCCTGGTCACCCCCGGCGGCTCCGGGGCGCTGCTGTTGACCAGCAGCCTGTTGGTCGACCCCGGTAAACACTGGCTATTGGCCGACCCGGGCTACCCGTGCAATCGGCACTTTTTGCGCTTGGTCGAAGGCGAAGCGAAGTTGGTGCCCGTAGGCCCGAACGAACGTTACCAACTGACCGCGCCGCTGGTGGCCGAGCATTGGGACGAACACAGTGTCGGCGCGCTGGTTGCCTCGCCAGCCAACCCCACCGGGACCTTACTGGCCCGTCACGAGCTAGCCGAGCTGTCGGCGGCAGTCAAAACGCGCCAAGGTCACTTAGTGGTGGACGAGATTTACCACGGTCTGACCTATGGGCAGGACGCCGCGAGCGTACTGGAAGTGGACGACCAAGCGTTCGTCCTTAATAGTTTCTCAAAATATTTCGGAATGACCGGCTGGCGCCTGGGCTGGATGGTTGCTCCCAGCGAAGCGGTCGGTGAATTGGAGAAACTGGCGCAAAACCTCTACATCAGTGCCTCCAGCATGGCGCAACATGCGGCGCTGGCCTGCTTCGAGCCCGCCACCCTGGCTATTCTTGAGACGCGCCGTGAAGCATTCCGCCAGCGTCGCGATTTTCTCCTGCCCGCGCTGCGGGAACTGGGCTTTTCCATAGCCCTGGAGCCCGAAGGCGCTTTCTATCTTTATGCCGATATCAGCGCGTTCAGCGACGACGCTTTCGCCTTCTGCCGGCACTTTCTGGAAGTGGAGCACGTGGCCTTTACCCCAGGCTTGGATTTCGGCCGGCATGGGGCGGGCCATCACGTGCGCTTCGCTTATACCCAGAGCCTGCCGCGCCTGCATGAGGCCGTGGAGCGCATCGCCCGTGGCCTGCGGCGCTGGAGCGGGCAATGATCTTCCAACCGGCGCTGGAAGAAGGGCGCCTGTTGCAGCGTTACAAGCGCTTTCTCGCGGACGTCGAGTTGGCCAGCGGCGAGCGCCTGACCATTCACTGCCCCAACACCGGCTCCATGCTCAACTGCATGGCGCCGGGAGGGCGGGTTTGGTTCAGCCGTAACCATGATCCCAAGCGTAAGTTACCGGGCACTTGGGAAATCAGTGAAACCCCGCAAGGGCGCCTGGCGTGTGTCAACACCGGGCGTGCCAATACCCTGGTCGAGGAAGCGTTGCGGGCGGGGATCATCACCGAGCTGGCCGGTTTTGTCGGTCTCAAACGCGAGGTGGCTTACGGCGAAGAGCGCAGCCGTATCGATTTTCGCCTGCAATACCCTGCCGGCATGGCCTTTGTCGAGGTCAAGAGCGTCACCCTGGGTTACCCCGACAGCTCGGTGGCGGCCTTCCCCGATGCCGTGACCCAGCGCGGCGCCAAGCACTTGCGCGAATTGGCGAGCCTGGCCCGGCAAGGTGTGAGGGCCGTGCAATTGTATTGCGTGAACCTGACTGGCATCGAGGCGGTGCGGCCTGCCAAAGAAATCGATGCAGCCTATGCTCAGGCGCTGCAAGTGGCCGCTGAGGCGGGGGTCGAGGTGCTTGCCTATGGCGTTGAACTGGACGCCCAGGGCGTACGGATCAATCGGCGTCTGCCGGTGCTTCTGGGCGGGTGATGGGTAACAGCCAGACGCCTTGGTGGTCTTCGTGACAGGCCAGCGCCTGCAACTGCTCCCCTGCACAAGGGCCTGCCACGCACTCGCCACTTTCCACCAGAAACAAGGCCCCATGGCGTGCGCAGCGGATCAGGCTGGCGCTGTCATCGAGGAATTGGTCGGGCTGCCACTCCAGAGAGATGCCTCGGTGGGGGCAGCGATTGCGGTAGGCATACACGCGGCCGTCACGGCGTACCGCCAGTAGATGCAGCCCGGCCACGTTAAAGCCAAGGCTTTGCGCCTCGCCAAGTCGATGTGATTCACAGAGCCAGTGCATGGTCAGCCTTGATGGGGGGATGTGCCCAAGGCTACAGGGAGATAGGGGCTTTCCTCCAGGCAAAAAAAGACCCGGCAAAAAGCCGGGTCAAAAACCGTGATTAGCCTGATGAGGAGATAATTTGAAAGTCCGAACCAAGGGCCTTTCAATTACCGGCTGATCTCGCGACCAGTTGTGATAATCATAACGATTCTCATTTAATAGTCAACCCATCCAGTTAGTTTTTTCAATGGGGGCGATTAAAACGGCCGCGGCGTGGTCAGCCTTCATTGCGTTGTTGGGTGACTTGCCGGTTGAGTGACTCAATGCGCCTGGCCATGCTTTCGATCAGGCTATGGGCTATGCGCGGGTTACTCTGGGTGAGGCTCAGGAATTGATCCTTGGGGATCAGCATGACGGTGCAGGGCACGCTGGCTATCACCGTCGCGCTACGTTTCTCTGAGGTGAATACGGCCATGGCGCCGAAGATTTCGTCCTTCGGCACGTCGCCCACCTTGTGCCCATCGACAAAGGCTTCAGCGTGCCCGTCGGTAATGATGAAGACGTGGTCGGCGTCATCGCCCTGGGCGATCAAGGTTTCACCCGCGGCGACCCGCTTGAAACCGTTCGAGCTACGGAACTCCGGTTGTTTCAGGCGGGTGATGGCGTCGCACAGCAGCAGGGTTTGCCCTTGCAGGTACTCGATCAATAGCGCCTGCCGCTCGGCGCTGGCGCTCAGGTGCGCCAACAGCTCGGCACGGGCGTAGGGCACCAGTGACACGGGCGCCTCAGCGCTCAAGCGGGGTTTCGCGTAAAGCTCGTGACCCTGGTTCAGCCCCAGCAGGTCGCCGTCTTGCAGGTAGAACAACGCGCGTTCGTTCAGGCTGGCTTTGATCAGCCCACTCTCGACCCAATAAACGCAGGCTTCGTCGAGCAGTTGCGCTAGGTCGTCCCCGGGTTCGAGTTCACGCTTGGGCAGGCACTGGGGCAAGTCTTGCAGCAGTTGCCCAGCGATGCTCTGAAGCCGATTGACCCACGCGTCGGCATAGGCGGGTTGCTCCCCTAGTAAATACATTGTTCGGATCTCTCGGCGACCTGGCTGGAATATGAACGATCAGTTCTTCTGGCGTGAAGATATCGTTTCCAGATGTTTATTCAAGGCCTCTTTGCGCTCGTCGGGCACATCGTTCCAATGAATATCCGCTAGTGCGCCCTCTATGGCGTAGAGCAACACTTTGGAGGCACGGAAGCCGCGCGCCTTTACTGCCCGATAGGCATCCACTGCGCCCAAGCGGCGTAAATCCGACTCAGTATGAATGCCCACTGCATGCAACCACTGCACGAACGTCTTACCCAGATTCTTCAGCTGTAGGAGCTCATCGTTCATCGGGCCTCCTGGCACTGGCTAAACGCTGGGGGCGCATGAAGGAAGTGTAGCGGCACTTTGAGAATGTGCGCGCAATTGCCGCGACCGTGCCCGCGGCCCCGTGCACACCAGGGCCGCCGCAAGGGATGCCAGATTAACGGGTGCGGTAGCGCAGGCGCGTACCGAAGTTAACCGACATGAGTATTTCGTCGGCACTCAGCTCTGGGGGGAAGTAGGCCCCGGAGATTTGTGCATGGGCCAGGCTGGCGCCTTCCATTTTACTTTCGCGCAGATCCAGGCCGCGCAGGTCGGCGGCGCGGAAGTAGGCGTCGGTGAAATCGATGCCGCTCGCATTCAGCAAGCGCAGGTCGAGGCCGCGAAAATCACCGCCACGGAAGTCGATCTGACTGTCTTGCGGGCGTTCGTTGTTGAAGCCACGGACGTTTTCGCCGTGCACGAGTGCGTAGAGCGGCGAGTCGAGTTGTTTGGGCTGGCTCATGGAACCGACTCCTTTTGGTAAAGTGGCGCCACTATAGTGCCACTATTTCATGAGATTAAACTGTGCGCTAATTCACGGACCTGAGTTTTCCTTCAAAGGCCTGGCAGGCGTTGCCGGATCTGCTCCACCAGCTGGTCAAGGCTACCGCTTTCGTTGGTTTCAACCCGTTTGACATGCAACGCTTCGGCCGCGCTCAGCGCCTCACGCTGCGCTTGCTGCGCCTCGATCACCTCAAGCGTAGCATCTGAGGGGTCATTGTTTGCGCTCTGACGCTGTTGCAACCAACTGGTAATCACTGCCATGGGGGCATTGCAGTCCAGAATCAGGAAGGGGACGCCGGTGGCTTCGGCCACCTGAGCGGCGCTGTGGCGTTGCGCGCTTTTCAGGTATGTAGCGTCGATGACCACCGGAAAACCCGCTTGCAGGACTTGGCTGGCTAGCTCATTAAGGCGCGCGTAAGTGTCGGCGCTGGCGGTTTCGCTATAAATCCCTTCGCCCACCCCCTGAGTGGACTCTGCACCGAACAGGCGCTTGCGTTCGACGTCCGAGCGCAGGCGCACGGCGCCCAAGGCTTCGACCAAGCGCATCGCCACCTGGCTTTTGCCGACGGCAGACACGCCGCTGGTGATGGCCAGAAAGCGCGACGGGATGGCGCTGTAGCTCTCGGCGAGGTTCGCGTAGTTGCGATATTGCTTCAGGGCTGTGGCGCGCTGGATGCCCGTCGCCTCGGCCGGCATGCTGAACAGTGCGATCTTGCCCCGCACCATTGCGCGGTAGGCCTTGTAGAAGTTCAGTAACTGCAGGCCTTGGTAGTCGCCGGTCAGTTCCAGGTATTGGCTGATAAAGCGCCGAGCCAGGGATTTCAGACCGCGGTCTTCCAGGTCCATGGCCAGGAAGCCGGCGTCGGCGTAGACGTCGGTGAAGCGGAACGGTTCGTTGAATTCGATGCAGTCGAACACCACCACCTGGTCATCGATAACGGTGGCATTGCCCAGGTGAATATCACCATGGCACTCGCGGATAAAACCGTTGGCTTTGCGTTGCTCCAACAACGGCTTGAGGCGTTCGAAGCTGGCGTTGGCCCACGCTTGCAAGGCGTCTAGCTGAATCAGGTCGGCTTTATCGGAGAGAAACGGGCGGATCTGCTCGAAGTTCTGCGTGACCGGTTCCATCACCGCCTCGGGGGTGCCCTGGTGATGGTCCTGGGGCACATGCGGTGCATTGAGATGGAAGTGCGATATCTGCTGGGCCAGGCTATCAATGTGGCTACTTCCCAGTTCCCCGTTGGCCTGCAGGGTGCTCAGCAGTTGGCTTTGCGGGAACTGACGCATCTTTAATACGTACTCGATGGGCTCCCCTGGCCCGCCCAGTACCGGCGCTTGCAGGCTACCGGTGATCGGCAGCACTTCAAGGTAGAGGTCCTGGGTCAGGCGCTGATTCAAACGCAGCTCTTCAGCGCAGAAATGCCCACGTGACGCCAGCTCGGAAAAATCCAAAAAACCAAAATTGACCGGCTTTTTGATTTTGTAGGCAAACGGGCCCGTGAGCAGCACCCACGAGATGTGCGTTTCGATAACCTGGAAATCGTCAACCGCGTGCGGGTACAAGGCTGGATTTTGCAGGGCGGCGATCAGGGTTTGGCTCACGGGTGATCCTTCAAATGGAAGTGATTGCTAAGGGGCTATTATGGTCATTGAGGGCTGCGATGCAAACCGCTGAAGCGTGTCTGCCCAGGTCAAATAAAGTGCGTATAATCCGCCGCCATGACTCGTACCCGATCTTCTCGCAAACCCTCAAAACGTCCCTCATCCGGGCTGCGCCCCTGGCTTGGCTGGGCCCTTAAACTGGGCCTGGTGGGCCTGGTCGTGCTGGTCGGCTTTGCCGTCTATCTGGACGCTATTGTCCAGGAGAAATTTTCAGGCAAGCGCTGGACGATCCCCGCCAAGGTCTATGCCCGGCCGCTGGAGCTGTTCGTTGGGCAAAAGTTGGCCAAGAGCGACTTTCTCACCGAGTTGGACGCCTTGGGCTACCGCCGCCAGACATCGGTCAACGGCCCTGGCACTGCCTCGGTGAATGGCAACGCGGTGGAGTTGAACACCCGGGGCTTTCAGTTTTATGAAGGGGTCGAGCAGGCGCAACCGGTCAGAGTGCGGTTCTCGGGGGACTATGTCTCCGAACTTACCTCTGCCCAAGGTGCGAAGGTCTCGGTGGTGCGCCTTGAGCCTTTGCTCATTGGCGGCCTTTACCCGAAAAACCTGGAAGATCGCATCCTGATCAAACTCGATCAGGTGCCGCCTTACCTGCTCGATACCCTGATTACCGTCGAAGACCGGGATTTCTACCACCACTTTGGTGTGTCGCCCAAATCCATCGCCCGAGCGTTTTGGGTCAACGCGTCTTCCGGTTCGATGCGCCAGGGCGGTAGTACTCTGACCCAGCAGTTGGTCAAAAATTTCTACCTGACCAACGAGCGTCGTTTAAGCCGCAAGTTGACTGAAGCGATGATGGCGGTGCTGCTGGAGCTGCATTACGACAAGCAGGAAATTCTCGAGGCTTACCTGAACGAAGTCTTCATCGGTCAAGACGGTCAGCGCGCGGTGCATGGTTTCGGCCTGGCCAGCCAGTTCTTCTTCAGTCAGCCGCTGTCGGAGCTCAAGCTGCACCAAGTGGCGCTGCTAGTCGGCATGGTCAAAGGGCCTTCTTCCTATAACCCTCGGCGTAACCCAGAGCGGGCGCTCGAGCGGCGTAACCTGGTACTTGACCTCTTGGCCCAGCAAGGCGTGGCGACCCAGGAAGCAGTGGACGCCGCGAAGAAAATGCCCCTGGGGGTGACGGCGCGTGGCAGCCTGGCGGACAGCTCTTTCCCAGGCTTCCTCGACCTGGTCAAACGCCAGTTGCGCGAAGACTATCGCGATGAAGACTTGACCGAAGAAGGCCTGCGGATCTTCACCAGTTTCGACCCGATCCTGCAAATGAAGGCCGAAACTGCAGTGACGGAAACGTTTAAACGCCTGGCCGGCCGCAAGGGCGCCGACGAGGTGGAGGCCGGCATGGTGGTCACGAACCCGGAAAGCGGGGAAGTGCAAGCCGTGGTCGGCAGTAAGGTGCCGGGCTTTGCGGGCTTTAACCGTGCTTTGGATGCGGTGCGGCCGATCGGCTCGTTGATCAAACCGGCGGTCTACCTAACGGCGCTTGAGCAGCCGAGCAAGTACACGCTTACCAGTTGGATACAGGACGAGCCCTTCTCGGTCAAAGGCGCCGACGGGCAGATCTGGAAGCCGCAGAACTACGAACGCACGGCCAATGGCACGGTGTTCTTGTACCAGGGGCTGGCACATTCTTATAACTTGTCGACGGCCCGCTTGGGCTTGGACGTGGGCGTACCGAATGTGCTGAAAACCTTGGGTAGGCTAGGGGTTGAGGTCGACTGGCCGGCGTATCCGGCCATGCTGCTGGGGGCCGGCGGCCTTTCGCCCATGCAGGTTGCGACGATGTATCAGACCCTCGCCAATGGCGGCTTCAACACGCCAATGCGGGGTATTCGCAGCGTGTTGACCGCCGAAGGCGAACCGCTCAAGCGCTATCCCTTCCAGGTTCAGCAGCGCTTCGACCCGGCGTCTATTTATTTGATTCAGAATGCGATGCAGCGGGTCATGCGCGAGGGGACCGGGCGCTCGGTGTACAACGTGCTGCCTTCCTCGCTGAACCTGGCGGGTAAGACCGGCACCAGCAATGATTCGCGTGACAGCTGGTTTGCAGGCTTTAGCCAGGACATCCTGGCGGTAGTCTGGCTAGGCCGCGACGATAATGGCAAGACGCCGTTTACCGGTGCCACGGGGGCGTTGCAGGTGTGGACCCAGTTTATGAGCAAGGCCGACCCATTGCCGTTGGACATGCCTCAGCCCGACAACATCGTACAAGCCTGGATCGATGCTAAGACCGGCCAGGGCTCCGATCAGGGTTGCCCTAATGCCGTGCAGATGCCGTATATTCGTGGCAGTGAGCCGCCACCCGGCGCCGCCTGTGGGGGTAGTCAGGCCCCGGGAGGCGCGGTGATGGACTGGGTTAAAGGCTGGTTGAACGAGTGAGAGGGTACTAAGTGAACAAGTGGTTGTTTCCTGCATTGACGGCGCTGGCGCTGCTCAGTGGCTGTGCCAGCGTCCAGCGTGGCTCGATCCCGGTGGTGGACTCTGGGTCTGCGGTGTCCAACGGCGAGCGCGTATCGCGCACTGGCGGCGGCTATCGCCAGCCCGTGCCAGTACAGCAGCAGGCGCAAAGCCTGCCTGAAGACTCTGGCGTCGTGGTGATGATTCCTGGCGGCGGCGGTTCCCAGCCGATCCAAAGCTACCCGGCCGGCGCTGGCAGCAGCATGCCGATTACCCCTGGCCCTGTTTCCTCCGAGCCGATTACACCAGGCCCGAGCAGCTCGGCGGGCGCTTACGCGAGTGCGCCGTCCACTAGCTATTCAATGCCTCCCTCCAGTGCGCCGAGTGGTATTCCTTCGGCCGGCGGCGGCTTGGCGGCTGACGAACAACTGGACGGTCCAGTGCTGTCTCTGTTGACCACCGCCCAGCAACAGCAAAGCGGCGGTGACCTCAACGGCGCGTCCTCGAGCCTCGAGCGTGCACAGCGCATTGCGCCACGTGAGCCGCAAGTGCTTTATCGCCTGGCTCAGGTGCGTTTGGCCCAAGGCGATGCCGCCCAGGCTGAGCAGCTCGCGCGTCGAGCTTTGACCTACGCCAACGGCCGTCCAGACCTGCAGTCAAGCCTGTGGAATACCATTGCCCAAGCTCGCGACCGCCAGGGTGACGCGGCCGGCGCTGCGCTGGCGCGTCAGAAAGCTAAGGTTAGCGGTTGATGGATAAACGTTTTCCCGAGTTGGCCGAGCAGTTGTTGCTCATCGAGCGTGAGTTGCGCCAGCAGGGCTGGTGGCAGGAAACTCCACCCAGTCCGCAGGCGCTGGCCAGTGTCGAGCCGTTCAGCATCGATACGCTGGACTTCGATCAGTGGCTGCAATGGGTGTTCCTGCCGCGTATGAAGCTAATTCTGGAGCAGGACCTACCCTTGCCCAATGCTTCGGGCGTACTGGCAATGGCTGAAATGGTTTATGCCAACGACGCCAAGCGCAGCCAGGGCCTACGGGCGCTGTTGGCGCGCTTCGACGAGTTGATCACTCAGGCCGGTTGAGTCAGGGCCTAAGGTTTCGGCGCGCCAAGCCCCTTACAGTTGTTATCGATCAGGGCTTGCACCTCATCGATCTTGGTTTGGCGTTCTTCCTGGGTAAGGAACTTGTATTCGCCGTCCACCTCCATGCGGATCCTCGGGTTGTTTTTCAGCGTAGCCAGATTGGTGCGCACGCCTGTGCAGAATTTGCGGTCCCTGGCGGTGTTCTCGGCCACTTGGCGTTTGACCTTGGCGTCGATAGCGCGCTGCTCCACGTCACCGTCGCTGTCGCCGACGGCCGGCGCGCCTGGTGGCGGCACCGGCTTGGCGGGCTGTACGGTGGTCGCCGGGCGCCCAACGGGCGGTTGGGCGTCGAAATGGGTCACCCCTTGGGCATCGACCCATTTATAAATCTGGCCCGCCATCAGCGTGGGGCTCACGGCAAGCATCAGGCTTGCCAGCAGGGTTGTGCAGCGCATGTTCGATCCTTAGTGGTCCTGGCCGAGAAATTACCACATTCGTCGCCAGGCGAACCTTTTGTCATGGTTCTAGCGGCTATCTGTGCAATAAAACGCACGGATGACTTGACTTGTCGCTGGCTAATCAGAACAATTCAAAGTCCGCTGTAATGGGATTGCCAGAAGCAGGCCCATTCAGCAGAGCACAGGCGCACACCCGCGCCGACCTGTTACACCCGCAACGCGTTACCTCGCGCTGGGTGGGAAAACCCCGCAACATTTGGGGCATCCCAATACTTGCTCAGTCAGTGCTGACGTAGTCGGCGACCACCGTCGCTCATGCTCTGCTGGCAGTAAACCTAAAAGACCCGCTCCCCTTGAGCGGTATTCTGGCGTTTTAGAGGTGAACAACGTGGAGCTTTTATCTGGCGCTGAGATGATCGTCCGCTTTTTGCGCGACGAAGGCGTTAAGCACATCTATGGGTACCCCGGCGGTGCCCTTCTGCATGTTTACGATGCCTTGTTCAAAGAGCCTGAAGTGGAGCACATCCTGGTGCGTCACGAGCAGGCTGCTACGCATATGGCCGATGGCTATGCGCGCGCGACAGGTAAAGCCGGGGTGGTTCTGGTGACTTCCGGCCCGGGGGCGACCAACGCCATTACCGGTATCGCCACCGCCTACATGGACTCCATTCCCATGGTGATTCTGTCCGGCCAGGTCGCGAGCACCCTAGTGGGTACCGATGCATTCCAGGAAACCGACATGATCGGTATTTCCAGGCCTATCGTGAAGCATAGCTTCATGATCAAGCATGCTTCGGAAATCCCTGAAGTCCTGAAAAAAGCCTTTTATCTGGCTCAGTCCGGTCGGCCAGGCCCAGTGGTCGTGGACATTCCCAAGGACATGACCAACCCGGCTGAGAAATTCGAATACCTGTACCCCAAGAAAGCCAAGCTGCGCTCCTATAGCCCAGCGGTCCGCGGCCATTCCGGGCAGATCCGCAAGGCCGCCGAAATGCTCCTGGCCGCCAAGCGGCCGGTGATGTATGCCGGTGGCGGGGTGATCCTGGGCGGCGCGTCGGCGCATTTGACCGAGTTGGCGCAAATGCTCAACCTGCCGGTGACCAATACTCTGATGGGGCTCGGCGCTTACCCTGGTATGGATCGGCAGTTCGTCGGCATGCTGGGCATGCATGGCAGCTACACCGCCAACCTGGCGATGCACCACGCCGACGTGATCCTGGCCGTGGGCGCGCGTTTTGACGACCGCGTGATCAACGGTGCGAGCAAGTTCTGCCCGAACGCCAAGATTATCCACATCGACATCGACCCAGCTTCTATTTCCAAAACCATCAAGGCCGACGTGCCGATCGTGGGGCCGGTGGAGAGCGTGTTGAGCGAGATGGTCGCGATCCTCAAGGAAATCGACCAGGCGCCTAACAAAGAAGCCGTTGCCAGCTGGTGGAAGCAGGTGGACGAGTGGCGCGGTGACCGCGGCCTGTTCCCCTACGACAAGGGCGACGGGTCGATCATCAAGCCGCAGACCGTTATCGAGACCCTGTGTGAAGTGACCGAAGGCGAGGCCTACGTGACCTCCGATGTTGGCCAGCACCAGATGTTCGCTGCCCAGTATTATCGGTTCAACAAGCCTAACCGTTGGATCAACTCCGGCGGCCTGGGCACCATGGGTTTTGGCTTTCCAGCCGCCATGGGCGTGAAGATGAGTTTCCCAGAGGCGCACGTTGCCTGTGTCACTGGTGAAGGCAGTATCCAGATGAACATCCAGGAGCTGTCGACCTGCCTGCAATATGGGCTGCCGGTGAAAATCATCCTGCTCAACAACGGCGTACTGGGCATGGTCCGCCAGTGGCAAGACATGAGCTACGGTGGGCGCCACTCGCACTCCTATGTGGAGTCGCTGCCAGATTTCGTCAAGCTGGTCGAGGCCTACGGCCACGTGGGCATTCGTATTACCGACCTCAAAGATCTCAAGCCGAAAATGGAGGAGGCGTTCGCTATGACGGACCGCCTGGTTTTCCTTGATATCCAGGTCGACACCAGTGAGCACGTCTACCCGATGCAGATCAAAGATGGGGCGATGCGCGACATGTGGCTGAGCAAGACGGAGCGTACCTAACCATGCGGCACATTATTTCCTTATTGCTGGAAAACGAACCGGGCGCGCTGTCCCGGGTCGTTGGGTTGTTTTCGCAACGCAACTACAACATCGAAAGCCTGACCGTTGCGCCGACCGAAGACCCGACCCTGTCGCGTCTGACGTTGACCACTGTGGGCCATGATGAGGTGATCGAGCAGATCACCAAGAACCTCAACAAGTTGATCGAAGTGGTCAAGTTGGTGGACCTGTCGGAAAGCGCCCATATCGAACGCGAACTGATGCTGGTCAAAGTGAAGGCCACGGGGGCTCAGCGGGCGGAAATCAAGCGCACCACTGATATCTATCGTGGGCAGATCGTCGACGTCAGCGCCAGTGTCTACACCGTTCAATTGACCGGTACCAGCGACAAGCTGGACAGCTTCATTCAGTCCATCGGCACTGCCTCGATTCTCGAAACCGTGCGCAGCGGCGTCACCGGGATTGCCCGTGGCGACAAAGTGCTGAGCGTTTAACCAATCAATTTCTACGGCCCTTAGCGGGCCTGCTAACTGGGGATATATTTCATGAAAGTTTATTACGATAAAGACTGCGACCTCTCCATCATCCAAGGCAAGAAAGTCGCCATCATCGGTTACGGTTCCCAGGGCCACGCCCAAGCGTGCAACCTGAAAGACTCCGGCGTAGACGTCACTGTTGGTCTGCGTAAAGGTTCGGCCACTGTCGCCAAGGCCGAGGCCCATGGTTTGAAAGTCGCTGATGTCGCCACCGCCGTTGCCGGCGCTGACCTGGTCATGATCCTGACCCCGGACGAGTTCCAGTCCCAGCTGTACAAGAACGAAGTCGAGCCAAACATCAAGCAAGGCGCGACACTGGCGTTCTCCCACGGTTTTGCGATCCACTACAACCAAGTCGTACCGCGCGCCGACCTCGACGTCATCATGATCGCGCCTAAGGCCCCTGGCCACACAGTGCGCACCGAGTTCGTCAAAGGTGGTGGTATCCCTGACCTGGTCGCGGTTTACCAGGACGCTTCGGGCAATGCCAAGAACGTTGCCTTGTCTTACGCTTCGGGCGTGGGCGGCGGCCGCACCGGTATCATCGAAACCACCTTCAAGGACGAGACCGAAACCGACCTGTTCGGTGAGCAGGCCGTACTGTGCGGCGGTACCGTTGAACTGGTCAAAGCCGGTTTCGAAACGCTGGTAGAAGCGGGCTACGCGCCAGAAATGGCCTACTTCGAATGCCTGCACGAGCTGAAGCTGATCGTTGACCTCATGTACGAAGGCGGCATCGCCAACATGAACTACTCGATCTCCAACAACGCCGAGTACGGCGAGTACGTGACGGGCCCGGAAGTGATCAACGCCGAATCCCGCCAGGCCATGCGCAATGCTCTCAAGCGTATCCAGGACGGCGAGTACGCCAAAATGTTCATCAGCGAGGGCGCCACTGGCTACCCATCGATGACCGCCAAGCGTCGCAATAACGCTAACCACGGTATCGAAGTGATTGGCGAGAAGCTGCGCTCGATGATGCCTTGGATCGCGGCGAACAAAATCGTCGACAAAGCCAAGAACTGATACAGATTCTTGGTGTGAAAACGCGGCCTTGGCCGCGTTTTTTCGTTATGGTGTTCAGCTTCTGGTATAACGCTGCAACGTTTGCAGACGAACCCTCGGCGCAGACGTTTGTCGAAACTTTCCACACCGTTGCAAGGTACTGTCCATGACCGAACGTCCCGAAGAGCCCAACAAGGCTTCTGACGCCGAAAGCCTACTGCCAATCGATGAGCATGTCGAAGAAGGGCATGACGCTGAAGGGCGCAAAGTCCGGCATCGCGGCATCTATCTGCTGCCTAACCTGTTCACCACGGCCAACCTGTTTGCAGGTTTTTACTCGATCATCAACTCGATCAGCGCCCAGAGCGCCCTGAGCGCAGGCAACCCGCTGGAGGCCAGCAAGTATTTCGCGTTTGCCGCGATCGCGATTTTCGTTGCTATGGTGCTCGACGGCCTGGATGGGCGTGTCGCTCGCATGACCAATACCCAAAGTGCCTTCGGTGCGGAATATGACTCGCTGTCCGATATGGTCGCCTTTGGCTTGGCGCCTGCGATCCTGGCCTTTGGCTGGGCGTTGAGTGATATGGGTAAGGTCGGCTGGATGGTCGCCTTTATCTACGTGGCCGGTGCGGCTTTGCGTTTGGCTCGGTTCAACACCCAAGTGGGCAAGGCCGACAAACGTTATTTCATCGGTTTGGCCAGCCCGGCTGCTGCAGGCGTAGTGGCGGGCACCGTATGGGCGTTCAGCGACTACGGCGTTCAGGGCGTGAAGATGACCTTCTTCGTGTCTTTCATGGTGGCTGTGCTGGTAGCGGCGGCAGGCATGCTGATGGTCAGCAACATCAAGTACAACAGCTTCAAGGAGCTGGACCTAAAAGGGCGTGTGCCGTTCGTGGCCATCCTGGCGGTGGTACTGGTGTTTGCAGTGATCTTCAGCGACCCGCCACGCATCCTGCTGCTTATCTTCCTGGGTTATGCGGCGTCCGGTCCGATTCAGTATTTGTTACGTATGCGCCGGCATAAAAGCGTGGAATAGTCCGTAATTTCGCGCACACTCCGTAGTCTATTGATGAATCCCAACTCGTCAGTAACACGGAGTGGTCATGCTCATAAAGCTTCCCAAAGCCTCAGACTGCAACGAGTCTGAGGTTACCCCCCAATCTGTTTATCTGTCCCGGCGGGCTTTGCTCGGTGGCTCAGCCGCTGCGTTAGCCGTGGCTGGTCTGCCACGCTGGGCGAACGCAGCTACCGCATCCCAATATGCCGAGGTTACGCCAAGCGCCGCGCCCGCGTGGCTCAGTGACAAGATCGCTGCGGCCCAGTGGCAAGCCATGACGGTGCCAGGCGAAGCGATTACGCCTTTCAAGGACGCCACCCACTACAACAACTTTTACGAGTTCGGTACCGACAAGGGCGACCCGGCGGCGAACGCTGGCAGCCTGAAGACCGAGCCTTGGTCGGTGGTGATTGACGGGGAGGTCGGTAAGCCTGGGCGTTATGCGCTGGAAGACTTCATGCAGCCCTACGCACTGCAAGAGCGTATTTACCGCCTGCGCTGTGTGGAGGCTTGGTCCATGGTCATTCCTTGGCTAGGCTTTCCCATCTCCGCGCTGCTCAAGCAGGTGGAGCCCACCAGCAAAGCCAAATACATTCGTTTCGAAACCCTGAAAGACCCGCAAAGCATGCCCGGCCAGCGCTCGAATTTCGCGCTGATCGACTGGCCTTATGTGGAGGGGCTGCGTTTGGATGAGGCGATGAACCCGCTGGCCATTCTGGCCGTGGGTATGTATGGGCGCGAACTGCCTAACCAAAACGGCGCGCCCTTGCGCTTGGTGGTGCCGTGGAAGTATGGCTTCAAGAGCGTGAAGTCCATCGTGCGTATCTCCCTGACCAGTGAGCAGCCCAAGACCACTTGGCAAAGCATCGCGGCCAACGAGTATGGCTTCTATGCCAACGTTAACCCGGCGGTGGACCACCCGCGCTGGACCCAGGCTCGTGAGCGGCGCTTGCCCAACACCCTGTTCAAACCGAACGTACGTGAAACCTTGCCTTTCAATGGCTATGGCGATGAGGTCGCTGCGCTTTATCAGGGCATGGACTTACGGAAGGACTATTAATGCGTTATCCGTTGTGGCGCTTCGGCGTGTTCCTAATTATTGCTGTTTGGCCACTGTGGTGGTTGTACCAGGCATGGATATTTGCCTTGGGGCCAGACCCAGGCAAGGTATTGGTCGATCGGTTAGGCCTGGGAGTGTTGGTGCTGTTGCTGATCAGCCTATGCATGACGCCGTTGCAAAAGCTGAGCGGGTGGCCAGGATGGATCGCCGTGCGGCGGCAATTGGGCTTATGGTGCTTCGCCTATGCCTGCCTGCATCTGGCGGGCTATTTGTTTTTCATCCTTGGCTTGGATTGGGCGCAGTTAGGTGTGGAGTTGCGTCACCGGCCCTACATCATCGTCGGCGCGCTGGCATGGTTGTGCCTGCTGGCTTTGGCGGTCACCTCTAATCGCTACAGTCAGCGGCGGCTGGGCAGCCGCTGGAAGAAACTGCATCGGCTGAGTTACTGCATTCTCGGGCTAGGCCTGCTGCATTTTCTGTGGATTGTGAGGGCAGACCTGGAGGAGTGGTTTGTCTACGCCTTTATCGGAGGGCTGCTGCTTATAGTGCGCTTGCCTTTCATTCAGCGCCGTATCCCACGCTTAACTAGGCCTAAGGCTGGAATTTCAAAATAGGTGAGTATTAGGGCTTGACGGCAAATCCAAACGCTCTATAATTCGCCCCACTTCCGGCGCAGTCGAAACGGAAAACTCCTTGAGAATCAATGCTTTATCTCAAGTAGAGTGGTAATAAGCTGTGCTACGAAGGGTTTCGATGAGTTGATCGAAAGCGGTTTAAAAAGGTGGTTGACAGCGGTTTTAAACGCTGTAAAATTCGCCTCCCGCTAACGAGTGATCGAAGCGGTCAAGTGGTTGAAGTTGCTAGAGATTCTCTGGAAAGACTTCAAAATAAACGCTTGACAAGATGCAAGGCTAGCGTAGAATGCGCGCCTCGGTTGAGACGAAAGAATCAACCCACCGCTCTTTAACAACTGAATCAAGCAATTCGTGTGGGTGCTTGTGAGCTCAGACTGATGTCAACTAGATTATCAGCATCACAAGAACTCCACGAGAAATCAAAGAGTTACCTCGATCCTTCGGGTTCGAGTTTGCGATTGCTGAGCCAAGTTTAGGGTTTTTACAAAACCCATGCAGTATTGAACTGAAGAGTTTGATCATGGCTCAGATTGAACGCTGGCGGCAGGCCTAACACATGCAAGTCGAGCGGTTGAAGGGAGCTTGCTCCCTGATTCAGCGGCGGACGGGTGAGTAATGCCTAGGAATCTGCCTGGTAGTGGGGGACAACGTTTCGAAAGGAACGCTAATACCGCATACGTCCTACGGGAGAAAGCAGGGGACCTTCGGGCCTTGCGCTATCAGATGAGCCTAGGTCGGATTAGCTAGTTGGTGGGGTAATGGCTCACCAAGGCGACGATCCGTAACTGGTCTGAGAGGATGATCAGTCACACTGGAACTGAGACACGGTCCAGACTCCTACGGGAGGCAGCAGTGGGGAATATTGGACAATGGGCGAAAGCCTGATCCAGCCATGCCGCGTGTGTGAAGAAGGTCTTCGGATTGTAAAGCACTTTAAGTTGGGAGGAAGGGCATTAACCTAATACGTTAGTGTTTTGACGTTACCGACAGAATAAGCACCGGCTAACTCTGTGCCAGCAGCCGCGGTAATACAGAGGGTGCAAGCGTTAATCGGAATTACTGGGCGTAAAGCGCGCGTAGGTGGTGTGTTAAGTTGAATGTGAAATCCCCGGGCTCAACCTGGGAACTGCATCCAAAACTGGCACGCTAGAGTATGGTAGAGGGTGGTGGAATTTCCTGTGTAGCGGTGAAATGCGTAGATATAGGAAGGAACACCAGTGGCGAAGGCGACCACCTGGACTGATACTGACACTGAGGTGCGAAAGCGTGGGGAGCAAACAGGATTAGATACCCTGGTAGTCCACGCCGTAAACGATGTCAACTAGCCGTTGGGAGCCTTGAGCTCTTAGTGGCGCAGCTAACGCATTAAGTTGACCGCCTGGGGAGTACGGCCGCAAGGTTAAAACTCAAATGAATTGACGGGGGCCCGCACAAGCGGTGGAGCATGTGGTTTAATTCGAAGCAACGCGAAGAACCTTACCAGGCCTTGACATCCAATGAACTTTCTAGAGATAGATTGGTGCCTTCGGGAACATTGAGACAGGTGCTGCATGGCTGTCGTCAGCTCGTGTCGTGAGATGTTGGGTTAAGTCCCGTAACGAGCGCAACCCTTGTCCTTAGTTACCAGCACGTTATGGTGGGCACTCTAAGGAGACTGCCGGTGACAAACCGGAGGAAGGTGGGGATGACGTCAAGTCATCATGGCCCTTACGGCCTGGGCTACACACGTGCTACAATGGTCGGTACAGAGGGTTGCCAAGCCGCGAGGTGGAGCTAATCTCACAAAACCGATCGTAGTCCGGATCGCAGTCTGCAACTCGACTGCGTGAAGTCGGAATCGCTAGTAATCGCGAATCAGAATGTCGCGGTGAATACGTTCCCGGGCCTTGTACACACCGCCCGTCACACCATGGGAGTGGGTTGCACCAGAAGTAGCTAGTCTAACCTTCGGGAGGACGGTTACCACGGTGTGATTCATGACTGGGGTGAAGTCGTAACAAGGTAGCCGTAGGGGAACCTGCGGCTGGATCACCTCCTTAATCGACAGACTCAGCTGTTTCATGAGCACCCACACGAATTGCTTGATTCATTGAAGAAGACGATAGAAGCAGCTTTAAGCCTGGCTCAAAGCTACAAGCTCGAAATTGGGTCTGTAGCTCAGTTGGTTAGAGCGCACCCCTGATAAGGGTGAGGTCGGCAGTTCGAATCTGCCCAGACCCACCAATTTTGTGTGGGAAATGCCTGTAGTTATACGGGGCCATAGCTCAGCTGGGAGAGCGCCTGCCTTGCACGCAGGAGGTCAGCGGTTCGATCCCGCTTGGCTCCACCATTACTGCTTCGTGTTATAGAGCTTAGAAATGAGCATTCCACCAAACCGGTGCTTGAATGTTGATTTCTAGTCTTTGGCTAGATCGTTCTTTAAAAATTTAGGTGTGTGATAGAAGTATAGACTGAAGGCCACTTTCACTGGTGGTGTTCAGGCTAAGGTAAAATTTGTGAGTTGCTCTCAGGAGCAAGTGCGAATTTTCGGCGAATGTCGTCTTCACAGTATAACCAGATTGCTTGGGGTTATATGGTCAAGTGAAGAAGCGCATACGGTGGATGCCTTGGCAGTCAGAGGCGATGAAAGACGTGGTAGCCTGCGAAAAGCTTCGGGGAGTCGGCAAACAGACTGTGATCCGGAGATGTCTGAATGGGGGAACCCAGCCATCATAAGATGGTTATCTTGTACTGAATACATAGGTACAAGAGGCGAACCAGGGGAACTGAAACATCTAAGTACCCTGAGGAAAAGAAATCAACCGAGATTCCCTTAGTAGTGGCGAGCGAACGGGGACCAGCCCTTAAGTTGGTTTGAGATTAGCGGAACGTTCTGGAAAGTACGGCCATAGTGGGTGATAGCCCTGTACGCGAAAATCTCTTATCAATGAAATCGAGTAGGACGGAGCACGAGAAACTTTGTCTGAATATGGGGGGACCATCCTCCAAGGCTAAATACTACTGACTGACCGATAGTGAACTAGTACCGTGAGGGAAAGGCGAAAAGAACCCCGGAGAGGGGAGTGAAATAGATCCTGAAACCGTATGCGTACAAGCAGTGGGAGCAGACTTGTTCTGTGACTGCGTACCTTTTGTATAATGGGTCAGCGACTTATATTCAGTGGCGAGCTTAACCGAATAGGGGAGGCGTAGCGAAAGCGAGTCTTAATAGGGCGTTTAGTCGCTGGGTATAGACCCGAAACCGGGCGATCTATCCATGGGCAGGTTGAAGGTTGGGTAACACTAACTGGAGGACCGAACCGACTACCGTTGAAAAGTTAGCGGATGACCTGTGGATCGGAGTGAAAGGCTAATCAAGCTCGGAGATAGCTGGTTCTCCTCGAAAGCTATTTAGGTAGCGCCTCATGTATCACTGTAGGGGGTAGAGCACTGTTTCGGCTAGGGGGTCATCCCGACTTACCAAACCGATGCAAACTCCGAATACCTACAAGTGCCGAGCATGGGAGACACACGGCGGGTGCTAACGTCCGTCGTGAAAAGGGAAACAACCCAGACCGTCAGCTAAGGTCCCAAAATCCTGGTTAAGTGGGAAACGATGTGGGAAGGCTTAGACAGCTAGGAGGTTGGCTTAGAAGCAGCCACCCTTTAAAGAAAGCGTAATAGCTCACTAGTCGAGTCGGCCTGCGCGGAAGATGTAACGGGGCTCAAACCAGGTACCGAAGCTACGGGTATCATCTTAGGATGATGCGGTAGAGGAGCGTTCTGTAAGCCTGTGAAGGTCAGTTGAGAAGCTGGCTGGAGGTATCAGAAGTGCGAATGCTGACATGAGTAACGACAATGGGTGTGAAAAACACCCACGCCGAAAGACCAAGGTTTCCTGCGCAACGTTAATCGACGCAGGGTTAGTCGGTCCCTAAGGCGAGGCTGAAAAGCGTAGTCGATGGAAAACAGGTTAATATTCCTGTACTTCTGGTTACTGCGATGGAGGGACGGAGAAGGCTAGGCCAGCTTGGCGTTGGTTGTCCAAGTTTAAGGTGGTAGGCTGAGATCTTAGGTAAATCCGGGATCTTAAGGCCGAGAGCTGATGACGAGTGTTCTTTTAGAACACGAAGTGGTTGATGCCATGCTTCCAAGAAAAGCTTCTAAGCTTCAGGTAACCAGGAACCGTACCCCAAACCGACACAGGTGGTTGGGTAGAGAATACCAAGGCGCTTGAGAGAACTCGGGTGAAGGAACTAGGCAAAATGGCACCGTAACTTCGGGAGAAGGTGCGCCGGTGAGGGTGAAGGACTTGCTCCGTAAGCTCATGCCGGTCGAAGATACCAGGCCGCTGCGACTGTTTATTAAAAACACAGCACTCTGCAAACACGAAAGTGGACGTATAGGGTGTGACGCCTGCCCGGTGCCGGAAGGTTAATTGATGGGGTTAGCGCAAGCGAAGCTCTTGATCGAAGCCCCGGTAAACGGCGGCCGTAACTATAACGGTCCTAAGGTAGCGAAATTCCTTGTCGGGTAAGTTCCGACCTGCACGAATGGCGTAACGATGGCGGCGCTGTCTCCACCCGAGACTCAGTGAAATTGAAATCGCTGTGAAGATGCAGTGTATCCGCGGCTAGACGGAAAGACCCCGTGAACCTTTACTATAGCTTTGCACTGGACTTTGAATTTGCTTGTGTAGGATAGGTGGGAGGCTTTGAAGCGTGGACGCCAGTCTGCGTGGAGCCAACCTTGAAATACCACCCTGGCAACTTTGAGGTTCTAACTCAGGTCCGTTATCCGGATCGAGGACAGTGTATGGTGGGTAGTTTGACTGGGGCGGTCTCCTCCTAAAGAGTAACGGAGGAGTACGAAGGTGCGCTCAGACCGGTCGGAAATCGGTCGTAGAGTATAAAGGCAAAAGCGCGCTTGACTGCGAGACAGACACGTCGAGCAGGTACGAAAGTAGGTCTTAGTGATCCGGTGGTTCTGTATGGAAGGGCCATCGCTCAACGGATAAAAGGTACTCCGGGGATAACAGGCTGATACCGCCCAAGAGTTCATATCGACGGCGGTGTTTGGCACCTCGATGTCGGCTCATCACATCCTGGGGCTGAAGCCGGTCCCAAGGGTATGGCTGTTCGCCATTTAAAGTGGTACGCGAGCTGGGTTTAGAACGTCGTGAGACAGTTCGGTCCCTATCTGCCGTGGACGTTTGAGATTTGAGAGGGGCTGCTCCTAGTACGAGAGGACCGGAGTGGACGAACCTCTGGTGTTCCGGTTGTCACGCCAGTGGCATTGCCGGGTAGCTATGTTCGGGAAAGATAACCGCTGAAAGCATCTAAGCGGGAAACTTGCCTCAAGATGAGATCTCACTGGAACCTTGAGTTCCCTAAAGGGCCGTCGAAGACTACGACGTTGATAGGTGGGGTGTGTAAGCGCTGTGAGGCGTTGAGCTAACCCATACTAATTGCCCGTGAGGCTTGACCATATAACACCCAAGCAATTTGACTCGAGAGAGCGGATTGCGGTGTTGTGAAGACTGCAGAGTCCGAAAATTTGCACTCACAAACCACCGATATCACACACCTGATTTGCCGAGACGCGTAAGCGCATCGGTACCCGAATTTCTTGACGACCATAGAGCCTTGGAACCACCTGATCCCATCCCGAACTCAGTAGTGAAACGATGCATCGCCGATGGTAGTGTGGGGTTTCCCCATGTGAGAGTAGGTCATCGTCAAGATTAAATTCCGAAACCCCCATCTGCGTAGGCAGGTGGGGGTTTTGTTTTTTCTGCTAAAACCTTAGCGATACGTTTGTGCTTCGCAGCTGATAGGATACTTCGATCTTGTCTCTGCCAGATCACTCCATGCCTGATCCTGCTGGTATGTCTCGCCTCGCTGCCCTGCCACTCGATAAACTCATCGCCTGCCACGACTGCGACCTGCTTTTGTCGCCCCCCGCATTGTCTTCCGGGGAGAAGGCGGTGTGCCCGCAGTGCGGCCACGAGCTTCACGTGCAGCGCCATAATGTTGTGATGCGTAGCCTGGCCCTGGTCATTGCCGCCTTGGCGCTGTACATCCCGGCCAATTTCCTGCCCATCATGCATCTGAACCTGTGGGGGCAAAGCTCCAACGAAACTCTCTGGAGCGGCGTGCTGGGCCTGTATAACAGTGGCATGCAGGGGGTGGCCCTGGTGGTCTTCCTTTGCAGCATGGCCATTCCCTTGGTCAAGTTGCTGTGTCAGCTAGTGGTGCTACTGAGTATTCGCCTGAACTGCGGCCGCTCGCTGGGTGTGCGGCTCTATCGGTATTACCACCACCTGCGTGACTGGGGCATGCTCGAGGTCTACCTCATGGGCGTATTGGTGGCTATCGTCAAGCTGGCCGATATGGCTCAGTTGAGTCTGGGCATTGGCCTGGCCTGCTTTGTCGGGTTGTTGCTAACCCAAGTGTGGTTAGAGGTTTGTATGTCGCCGCAGCAGATATGGGGCGCACTGTCACACCAGGGGGCCTATGCGGGCGATTGATGCCGGTATCCTGATCTGCCTGGACTGCCATCAACTCAACCGGCAGGCACCCGGTCCCGATGGGCAGCCCTGTAGCCGCTGCGGCGCCCCAGTGTATCGCCGCCGGCCCAACAGCCTGGCGCGTACCTGGGCGCTGTTGATCACCGCCGCTATCCTATATCTACCGGCTAACCTGCTGCCCATCATGACGGTGAGTTCGCTCGGGCAGGGCAAGCCGGACACCATCATGTCTGGGGTCATCACGCTGATGCAGCACGGCATGCTGCCGATTGCCGCTGTCGTGTTCATCGCCAGTATTCTGGTCCCCACGTTCAAATTGGTGGGGCTGGGTTTACTGTTGTACTCGGTGCAACGCCGCCAGCCCCTTTCCGCCCGCCAGCGCGTGGTGATGTACCGCTTTATCGAATTCATTGGGCGTTGGTCGATGCTGGATATATTCGTCATTGCCATTCTGGTGGCGGTGGTCAATTTTGGCCGAATCGCCAGTGTCGAGGCCAATCTCGGGGCGGTGGCTTTTGCCAGTGTGGTCATCTTGACCATGCTGGCCGCTGTTACTTTTGACCCACGGCTAATTTGGGATAACACGGAGTCGGACCACGATCATGAATGATCTGCCTAATGCCAATATTCGCCCGGCGTCCAATTGGTCGGCTATTTGGGTTCTACCGATCATTGCCCTGATCATCGGCGGCTGGCTCGGCTGGCGTGCCTACAGCCAGAGTGGCATCGAAGTCCAAGTGCGCTTTCTCAGTGGTGAGGGGATTCAGGTCAACAAGACCCAAGTCATCTACAAAGGTATGTCGGTGGGCAAGGTCACCGCGCTGGAGCTAGACGAAGCTGCAGGCAATACCGGGGTCATTGCCACCCTGGAGATGGCCAAGGCGGCTGAACCCCATTTGCTGGCTGGCACGCGCTTTTGGCTGGTCAAGCCCAGCGTGACCCTGGCGGGTATTACCGGCCTCGAAACCCTAGTGTCGGGTAACTACATCGCCATAAGCCCTGGCGAAGGGGAGCCCGCACGGTCTTTCAAAGCCCTGTCTGAAGCGCCCCCGCTGTCCGACCGAACGCCGGGCTTGCACATTACCCTCAAGGCAGAGCGGCTGGGCTCGCTAAACCGCGACAGCCCGGTGTTCTATAAACAGATCCAGGTTGGCCAAGTCAAAAGCTACACGCTGTCTGAAGACCACAATACGGTGGAGGTGAAGATCTTCATTCAGCCGCCTTACGCCAGCCTGGTGCGCAAACATACGCGTTTCTGGAACGCCAGCGGCATCAGCGTCGATGCCAGCCTTTCGGGTTTGAAGATCCGTAGTGAGTCCCTGGCCAGTATCGCGGCGGGCGGTATTTCTTTTGCCACCCCTGAGCATCGTAAAGACAGCCCGCCCACCGACCCTAGCCTGCCGTTCCGGCTCTACGAGGACTACGACGCGGCCCAGGCCGGCATTAAAGCCAAGGTTAAGCTTAGTGAGTTCGAGGGCCTGCAGGCAGGGCGTACGCCTGTTATGTACAAAGGTATCCAAGTGGGTTCATTGAAGGACCTAAAAGTCGATGCCGACATGTCCAGTGCCATGGCCGAACTCACCCTAGACCCCCTAGCCGAAGATTACCTAGTGGAGGGCACGCAGTTCTGGCTGGTCAAACCTTCTCTGTCACTGGCGGGCATCACCGGCCTGGAAGCCTTGGTCAAGGGTAATTACATCGCAATACGCCCCGGCGATAAAGGCGCCAAACCGCTGCGCGAATTCGAGGCGCTGGCTAAGGCTCCCCCGCTCGACTTGCGCTCGCCGGGCCTCCACATGGTGTTGCTCAGTGACACCCTCGGTTCGCTCGACGTGGGCAGCCCGATTCTTTACCGCCAGGTCAAAGTCGGGACGGTGCAGAGCTACCAGTTTTCGCGCACGCGCCAGCAATTGGTCATAGGTGTCCATATCGAGCAGGAGTACGCCAGCCTGGTGAACGGTTCGACGCGTTTCTGGAATGCCAGTGGCGTTACATTGAGTGGAGGCTTGACCACTGGCTTGCAGATCAAGAGTGAGTCGTTGTCCAGCCTGATGGCCGGGGGCATCGCATTCGACACGCCGCAAGCGAATGTCGCCCTGAAAGAACGCATTCCCCAATTCCGCCTTTTTGCCAACCGCGAAGCAGCGCAGCAGTCTGGTACGGCCATCACGATCAAGGTCGAGCGCGCCGATGGTATCCAGGCAGGCACGCCGATTCGTTTCAAAGGGCTGGAGGTCGGCAAGGTCGAAGCGGTCGATTTGAGTGCTGACCTGCAGTCTGTAGTCCTCAAAGCCCGTATCAGCGAAGTGTCCGAGCGTATTGCCCGAGCCGGCAGCCAGTTTTGGGTCGTGCGGCCTGAGCTGGGTATCAGCAAAACCGCCAATCTGGAGACCCTGGTGACGGGTCCATATTTGCAAGTGATCCCTGCCGGCAAAGGCGCGGCGCGTCAGTCCGAATTTACCGCCCTGGCTCAGGCGCCCGACCTCGCCGCCCGCGAGCCCGGCCTGAGCTTGGTACTGAGCACACCACGCCGCGGTTCCATCAAGCCAGGCGTGCCCGTGACCTACCGTGAAGTGCCAGTTGGCAAAGTGACTGGGGTTGAATTGGGGCAAAACGCCGATCGGGTATTGGTCCATGTGCTCATCCAGCCGCGCTATGTGCCGCTGGTGCGCAGCGGCAGTCGGTTCTGGAGCAGTAGCGGGGTGGCGGTGGATTTCGGCTTGTTCAAAGGCCTTTCGGTCAATACCGAGTCACTCGAAACGTTGGTCAGTGGCGGTATCGCCTTTGCTACCCCTGAGGGCGAGCGGATGGGGGCGGTCGCTAAATCACAGCAAACCTTCGCCTTATTCGATAAACCTGAAGAGGAGTGGCAGCAATGGGCGCCGAAAATCCCCTTGGGCAGTGCGCCTTGAGGGGTTAGAGCTTTCCGTCAGGGCCGCCCAGCCCCAATAACGCCCCTGAGGCCGCGAACGGCCCAGGGGCGCCTACTCAAGCGTTTTCGGTGGCAGGGTTGGTGGCTTTCGCCTCATCGTGGCGGCGGATGTACTTCCAGTCGGCTTCGTCAATGTAGATCCCATTGGGGCCGCTACCGCCTTCCAGGTCAATCGCTACCCGTGCCGACACCTGCGGTTTCACACTGGCCAGGATGGGCACGAAGCCCAACTGCAAACTGGTCTCCAGCAACGCCGCCTGGTTGCGTTCATCGATGTCTGCCGCTTCGTCGAGGTAGTACGGTAGGCGAACGCGCCCGGCCAGGTCGCGGTCCATCAAATGCAGCAACAAGTACATGTTGGTCAGTGCCTTGATGGTCATGGTCGTGCCATTGGAGGCGGCACCGTCGATGTCGGTATGGATCACTGGCTGGCCGTTGACTTTGGTGATTTCGAATGCCAGTTCGAACAAGTCCTTCAAGCCCAGCTGGTTGTGGTTGGCGGCCACCAGGCGCGCCAGGTACTCCTTGGCTTCCTCGTTTTTGTTGTCCTGCTCGGCGCTCTGGCTCAGGTCGAATACCGACAGGGTTTCGCCCTCTTCGTACTGGCCTGCGCTATGGATGATCTGGTCGATATGTTTGAGCGCTTCCTTGTTCGGCGCCAGGACGATCCGAAAGCTTTTCAGGTTGGAGACTTGGCGTTTGTTGATCTCCCGGTTGAACAGCGCCAATTGGTGTTCCAGGCTGTCGTAGTCGCTGCGGATGTTACGCAAGGTGCGCGCAATGTCGGTCACGGCGGCACGGCGCGCTTTGCCCAGGGTCAGCGCTTCGTCCTGGCGGTGGGCGTAGGCATTGATCAGCAACTGCAGGCGACGCTCGACGTCGTCCTCGCTGTCGAACTTCGCCACCCCTTTCAGACGTACTTGGGCATATAGCGCTTCGATCTGCCCATCGACGCGCAACAGGCTCTGCCAGCTGTCCTGGTAGTCGTTAAGCAACGGCAGCAGGTTGTCCATCGAGTCGTCCACCGGCTCCATGAACGGCGTTCCGAACGGCAAGTCCGCTGGCAGCAATTGACGCCGCCGTAGGGCGTCATCGAGAGTGCGCTGCTTGGCTTCCATATCGGCAATCTGGCGGCCGACCAGTTGCAGCTTGGCCGACAATTGCTGGACCCGCTCGGTGAAGGCATCGCTGGAGCGCTTGAGTTCGTCTTGCGCTGCTTCCAGTTGCGCCAATTGCTCGAGTTTGTCTCCCTCTTCGGCACTTAGGGTCTGGCTGCGGCGGTAGTCTTCCAACGCTTTTTGCGCATCCAGTACCTGCTGGTACAAGGCTTCAGTCTGGGTTTTGCTGGCCGCGCGATCGGCGGCCACCGCTTGCTGGGTCTTGAGCTGCTTGAGTTCTTTTTCCAGGCGTTCTTTCTGATCACGCAAGGCAGCGCGGTCAGCCAGCGCTTGAAGCGCCGGAGGCTCGATATGGGTGAGGTCGATGGCAATGCCCGGCGCTTCGAAGCGCTCACCTTTGAAACCATCCAGAATGGCTTCCAGGGATTTAACCCAGGCGTCGCTGTCATCCAGGGCAATACCCTGTTCGCCCAAGGGCAAGCTGAACAGCGCGCTGTTGAATAGGCGCATCAGGCGTTCGACGTCTTGTTGCGAGAATTCTTCGCGCAAACGGGCGTAGCTGTTGTTGTCGGCGTGGTCGAGTTGCTGCTTGACCGACTTCAAGCGTTTTTCCAGGTCGCGCAGACGTTCCTCCAAGTCCTCAGCGGTGAACTGGCGTGACTGCGCCAACGCACCCGCCAACTCGTCGTGGGCATCTTTGGCGACCAGCAGTTGCTGCTCCAGCACCCGCACGTCATCGACCAGGGCAAAGCGCTGCTTGAGCACCGCAAGCTCACCGATCCAGCGCTGAATCCCACTGACTTCGCGCTCCAGGCGCATCAATTCTTGGGTACCACCGCGTTGGTCCTGTTGCAGCGAATCCTGTTCGTGGCGGTAGTGTTCGGCCTGTATCGTCAGTTCTTCCTTGCGCGCGCCGGCGTAGTCTTGCCAGGTGCCCAGCAGCGAGTCGAGCAACGGCGAGATACGGTGCAGTTTGCCGCGCAGCAGGTCGCGTTGATGCACGCCATTGGCCAAGGCTTCGACCAACGGCCCGGCAGCCACCAGCGCTTGGTAATCCTGTTCCATGCGCCTAACGTCGCGGAAGGCTTCTTCGCAGGCGGCGATGTAGTCGACGCTGCCCGACCGCAAGCTGTGTTCGAAGGCGTCGAGAAACAGCTGTTTAAGCTTGGCGGCGGTGATCTCGCGCATATGCAGCAGGTTGATGAACAGCGCGCGGAAGGTCTTCAGGCTTTGCTCGCTGGTGGACCGCAGCGGGATCAGCGTGAGGTCCAGCGGGATGGAGGTGTGGCCCCCCACGAGCAGCCGCCGCAGTTCATCGGGTTTGAGCTCGTAGGCTTTCAGGCCGTTGCGTTCGAGGTTGCTGAACAGCTCTTTCTGCCGCAGGCAGGTATCGTCTTTTTGATAATGCGCCAGGTCCAACTCACCTGCATAAGCGAAGAACTGGTGGCCGAAACCGCCGCCAGGGCCGCGCCCGACCACGCCGATGACGTGGCGGCCGTGGGGCAGCGCCACCTCGCACAAGATGTAGCTGGTGTCCGTGGCGAAGTAGAAACGGCGTGACTGTTCCAGGCTGTATTTGCCGAAGCTCATGTCCGACATGCGCGCGAGAATCGGGAACTGTAGCGCGTTGATCGAAGCACTCTTGCCCAGGTTATTGGCGCCGTACACCGACAGCGGGTGCTCCAGCGGGAAAAGCCCCAGGCTGTAGCCTGCTGTGTTCAGCAGCGCGAAGCGGCGGATGCCATAGCGTTCCTGGCTCATACGTCGATCTCCTGGCGGCGTTCTTCGGCAATGGCCCGGGCCAGCGCGTCTTCTTCGGTTTCGTCGGCTTCCTCGAATGGGCTCAGGTCGAGGGGGTCATCGGTTTCCAGCAATTTTTCGTCGCTGTCGTCATCCACCAAAATGGGCGCAGGCAGGGGCAGGGCACTGTGTACGCTGGCGGCTAGGTCGCGGTCTTGTTGGACCGACAGGCAGACGTCGAGGAATCGATGCATGGGCGGTAGAAACCGGTAGATACCGTTTTCTTCGCTGGCAAAACCCAGTTGGGTCATGCGGCGCATGATTTTTTCTTCCAGTTCGTCCTGGGTCTGTACTTCGGCCTGGAGAAACAGGTCGCGGTATTTGTCCAGCATCGACGGCAATTCGTCGCGGCCCAGGCTGCCGCCGTCGAGCACGGCCATAGGGTCGCGACCCTGGTCGGCCAGGTGCTCGACCAGAATGAAGGTGAACAGCGAGAGGCGCTGGGCGGTCTTGTTGACCTGCGCGGCGGCCAATTCAGGGACGAAATAATAAAAACCGCGGGTGTCGCAGACCAGTTCGAAGCCCAGGGCTTTGAACAAGCCGCGGTAGGCGTCCTGGCAGTTCGACAGTTGCGCGTAGAGCTCGGGGTCACGGCGGCTGATGTGAAAGCCCTTGAACAGCTCGCGGAAGATCGGCGCCAGTTGGCTCAGTTCGGATAAATCAAGATGCATGTGGGGTGCTCGCAGAGGGTTCCAGCGGTGCGGCAGTGGCCGCCTCGGCGCTGGAAAGCAGGGCGAAGGAGCGCAGGCTGACCTGATGCTCGTGGGTGGAGTAGTCGCGCCGGGCCAAGCGCTGGCGGGTGAAGCGTTTGTCCCGCGAGAGGCGGGAAAACCAGTAGAGCAGCTCATCGGTCGCGCCATTGGGCTCTTGCTCCAGCAGCCAGACCATGAGGTCTGGCAGGGGCAGGGCGTCTTCGCAGCGTTCGAGCATTTCTTTGACCGTGCGCGGTGCCCGGGGCGTTTCGCCCTTTTGGGTCTTGTGGGCGCGCGGAAACTGCGCCGGCTTGGCCTCGAAACGGGCCAAGGCATAGACATAGGCTTCGACTTGGCTGGCGCTGCCCAGGAACGTACTCTGCGGCCGGGTGAACAAAGGCATGGCTGCCTGGGGTACGGCATCGAGCCCCTTGCGACGGATGGCCGACAAGGCCAACGCGGCGCCGCGGGTCACGGCATTGTGCCGGCGCGCCTCTTCACGCAGCGGCAGCAGCAGTTCGCGCGCATGGCGCAGGGTGAGCTGGGCGCTGGTCTGCATTTCCAGGATCCGCGCATGGGTGCGCAGCAGCATGTCGTCATCCACCAGGTGGCCCAGGCGTTGTTGCTCACTGAGCAGACGCAGCAGGACATTCTCCACTTTGCGCACGCCCTGCTCGAAAGCACCGTCGGCATTGACCAACTGAATCATGGGTTCGACGTATTCGTCCCACGTGGCCAAGACCTCGGCGTAACGCTGGCGCAGCGGAATCTGGCGATCGCTGGTTTTGGCCCGCTCGGCCACCGCGACCAGAGCCTGCTCGTCGTTGGCGAGTTTTTTCAGTACGTCGCGCACGCGCATGTCGAGCAAGCGCAACTGGCGGGCCAGGTCGGCGCCGTCGCGAATATCGAATGCGTCCTGAATGTGCCCGGCCAGGCGCTCCAGGTGGCGTAAATAGGCTTCGATCTCCAGGCACAAACCCAGCCGGTGCTCGCGGCGCAGGTAGGCCAGGAAGTCGTGGATCTGGGCGTTCAGCTCAAACCGGTTTGGGCTTTTTGCCACAGGGACCAAAATGTCCAGGCGTATCCACACATCCAATAGATGGGTGATGTCCTGGGGGGTACTGTCCAATTGCTGGGCGGCCAATTGCAGGCGCAGTTCGCTCAGGCTCAGGGTGCCTTGGTCAAAGTGCTCGCACAGGGGCTCGAGCAGCGCCCAGTGTTCGGCGAGGGCGCGCAAGACGCGCTTGGGTTCGATCATTGGCTGGTCGACTCATTGCCAGGTAAAAGGGGCAATTGTACTGCATCGGCGCCTTGTCGATTGAGCCCTGATCGACGAGTTGAGTGATCGGGGGCGGCGCGCACCGTCGAACAGCGGTAGAATCGCCAGCTTTACTCCTGCACAGATGGCTGACCTTTGTTGAACGAGCCCCGCCGCCGCGCCTATCTCGATGCCATGCAAGTGGTGCATTGGCTACCGCGTGCCGAATTGCCCTTTGCGGCCCCTTCGCGGCCCGAGTTGTTGCAACCGCTGGCCCCCGTGATTGCCCCCCAGGTGCAGCCAGAGGTACAGCCGGCGGCCGCTGCGGAGCCGGTCGCGCGCTTGCCAGCACGGCCAAAGGTCGAGGTGCCCCGGCCTGCGGCGTTGGCGCGGCCAGCCCCCAAGCCGGTAGTCGCAGAAGAGGCACCAGAGCCCGCCGCCAAGCCCGCGCCGGTACCGTTACCCCGGTTTTCCCTGCAACTGTTGCGTGCTGGCCATTGCCTGTTGCTGGTCGAGTTGCCCACCGGCGAGCCGTTCCAGAGCCGCGACCCGGCCTATCTCCTGCTCAAAGATATGTTGCGTGCCGCAGGCCTGCCCGATAGCCCGCAGATTATCGGTGAGCCCGTGCGCTGGCCGTTATTGCAGCGCGGTAATATGGAGCAGGGGCCGGAGGCCGCCCGCGATTTCGTGCAGGGTTTCATCCTGGCCCGGCTGGAAGAGGCGCCCTGTGCGTGCCTGTGGTTGATCGGCCGTAACGCCGTGCGCTATGCCGGCGAGGCGGACGAACTAGCGTTCAACCGCGAATTGCAAGTTGAAGGCCTGGGCAGCGCCTGGGCCCTGCCGGGTTTGGAATTGTTGATGGACGAGCCCGAGCGCAAAGCGCTTGTGTGGCAAGCCATGCGCCGGCTGATGACGCGCTGGAAGCCTGCCAATGAGTGATGCAATCAGTTTCCGCCGGATGACCGAGGCAGACCTCGACGCCGTATTGAAGATCGAGTACGCCGCGTACAGTCATCCCTGGACCCGCGGTATCTTCCTCGACGGCCTGAAGTCCTATGAAATCTGGCTGATGTTCGAGGGTGCTCAGCAGGTGGGGCATGGTGTGATCAACGTGATCATCGACGAAGCCCATTTGCTCAACATTACGATCAAACCGCAGAGCCAGGGCCGCGGCCTGGGCCTACTGCTGCTTGAGCGTTTGATGAAGCGGGCCTATGAAATGAATGGCCGCGAGTGTTTTCTCGAGGTGCGTTCCAGTAACACGTCGGCCTACCGGCTGTATGAACGCTACGGGTTCAACGAGATTGGTCGCCGCCGGGATTACTACCCCAGTGCAGGGGGGCGCGAGGACGCGCTGGTGATGGCTTGCACGTTGTTCGATTAAAGGATCGGGGGCGAGCCCCCTCATACGTTGACCGTGGGGGCTTGCCCCCGATCTTTTAATACAAACGCCCCGCGAATGCTTGCGCCTAAGGCTTGCCATCCAGCGGATCGATCAGCGCCAGTTCCTCTTCGTCCAAGCCATCCCCGCCGCCGACTTCATCTTCGTCCACCACGCTGAAGTCCTGGTCCGCTGGCTTGCCAGCGCCGGGCTCGCTAGGTGAGCGGGCACCGTCTTCGTGAATCAGTGTCTCGGGGCTGAGGTCATCGTCGGTGGAGTGGTGGTCGGCGGTGGATGCGCCGGTCATGCCCGCTTCGCGAGCCCGCTGTGGCGACAGTGCCTGCTCACGTTCATCCTGCGGCAGTTCGTCTCCGGTGCGGCCGTTGCGCTCGTCTTCGTCGAAATCCAGCTCTTGCATCGAGCCCATGCGGTCTTGGATATCGTCAATCTCTTCCGGTTGGGGGGCGTCGATCGGGCGGCGTGAATCTGTCATGGTAAATCCTCATGGTTGGGGCCTTAATAAGGTGGACCCGCTGTGGCGCTGAAGATTCAAGCGCGCTATCTGCGCCACCGGCGTGACCCCAACCGCGCATCGCCAGTCAAAGCTGCGCACCGTACTTGAGGCTTGAATAATGAACGATCTACAAGAACTGATTGATAACAACGCACGTTGGGCCGAAGCGATCAAACAGGAAGATCCCGAATTCTTTGCCAAGCTGGCACGCCAGCAAACCCCAGAGTATCTCTGGATCGGTTGCTCGGACGCACGCGTGCCGGCCAATGAAATCGTCGGCATGTTGCCCGGCGATCTGTTCGTCCACCGCAACGTCGCCAACGTGGTGCTGCATACCGATTTGAACTGCCTGTCGGTCATTCAGTACGCAGTGGATGTGCTTAAGGTCAAGCATATCCTGGTCACCGGCCATTACGGTTGCGGCGGCGTGCGCGCGGCCATGCAGGACCGCCAGCTGGGCTTGATCGACGGCTGGCTGCGCACCATCCGCGACCTGTACTACGAGCGTCGTGATGAGTTGGCGCTGTTGCCCACCGAAGAAGAGCGGGTCGACCGTATGTGCGAACTCAACGTGATCCAACAGGTGGCCAACGTGGGTCACACCAGCATCGTGCAGAACGCTTGGCACCGTGGGCAGAGCTTGTCCATTCACGGTTGCATCTATGGCATCAAGGATGGTCGCTGGAAAAGCCTCAACACCACCATCAGTGGCTTCGAGCAATTGCCGCCCCAATACCGTCTGCGGCCTGCGGGTTGATAAAGCGCGTAATAGTTGCTCACCGGGAATAAGGAACAGATCGCTATTCATCCTGTCCGCTATAGGTAAGGTCGCTCGCCACACCAGTGGCGGCTACCCCCCTTATAACGCTCAGTCCAAGGCTCAAGGAGACACGATGAAATCTTATGGCTGGTTAGCGCTCATGGCAGTATTTGCCGTCGGCAGTGCACAGGCGGCATCCAAGGAAGTTTCGATCAACCTGGTCAGCGCCGAAGGCGCGCCCAAGCCAATCGGCCAGATCAAAATCGAAGAGAGCGAATATGGCCTGATCTTCACCCCTGACCTGAAATCCCTGCCAGCGGGCGTGCATGGTTTCCATGTGCACCAGAACGGCAGCTGCGACGCCGCCATGAAGGATGGCAAGCTATCGGCGGCGGAAGCAGCCGGTGGCCACTTCGACCCGAAGAAAACCGGCAAGCACTTGGGGCCTTACGATGATAAAGGCCACTTGGGCGACCTCCCGGCGATCTATGTGAATGCTGACGGCACGGCAACCTACCCGGTGCTGGCACCGCGCCTGAAGAAAATTTCCGAGATCAGCGGACACGCCCTAATGGTGCATGCGGGCGGAGACAACCATGCCGACACACCCATGCCGCTGGGCGGCGGTGCCGCGCGGATGGCGTGCGGGGTAATCTGAGCCCATAAGGATCTGTGTAGGAGCGAGCTTGCTCGCGAAGAACTCACAGGCGCTGCGTTCGTGCAGAACACCGCGTTACCGTTGAAGTTTTTCGCGAGCAAGCTCGCTCCTACACAAAGCGGCTTAACCGCGCAGTTCGCGTAGCGCGCGGGTGGTGGGGCCGGTGTTGCATTTAGTCTTGGCCTGGGCATCGGTGTATTTGCGCACCGACGTGTAGAACAGCTCGCAGGTCTGCTTACTCGCCGTTACCTGCCATTTCTGCGTGCAGCTGGCCAACGTGGCCTTGGCATCCGCTGCAGGCTTCTGGCCCATACCCGCCTGCCAGCAGGCGGCGCTAAGATCTTGGCCCATGACCTTCAGGCCTGCCTGGTCGGCCTTGTCCTGGTCCCCGCCGTAGTTACTTTTGTCAGCCGCATACCAAATATAGCTCGGGTGGTTGGAGCCCAGTACGTTCACAGCTTTACCCGCGCCGGGTTGGATACTTGCCAGACCTAGGACGTCGACGGTGGCGCCGTACTGTTGTTTGAGCCAATTGCGCACCGGAGCGCCGAAGGCGACCATCGGCAACGCAGAGCCGTCGCTGCCGATGCTGATTTCCTTGACCATACGCGTCTGGTAATCGTTGAAATAACCGTAGACCCCCTCCAACTGGCTACCCGCATTGGCGGGGGCGGCGATGGGTGCGATATCGATGATGGTCTGGTAAGCCGGTGTCTGGTCGTTAGGCACGCCATTGACGGTCAGTAGTGTCGCCCAGCGATCAGTGGTGGCCGAGCGCAAGTAGTCCTGCGCCTGAGTGAGGGAATAGTCGGGTGGGAAATGCAGCAGCTCGACGCTACGGCGGTTGTCCAGCGCCATGCCCAGAGGCAAGAAGAGGTACCAGTTGTAGGCCCACTTGCCGTCGGCGTTGAGCTTGCTGGCACCGTTGTACGCCAGGTCACCGCTATCGAGCAGTTGGCTCAAAGGTTTGCCGTAGCCGTCAGGTACGCCGCTGATCGCCGCTGATAGCTGATCGCCACTGCGGCTGACCTGCACTTTGGCGCTGGCGTAGCCATCACGTTGCACGCTTTGCGTAAGGTAGTGCTGGACCGTTTGCTCCAGAGTCCAGTCGCGAAAACAGATGACATTGCAATTATTGGGGTAGGCAAACAGACGCGTTACCCGCTGGGCATCGCCAAGCGGGATTTGAACATCGGCCTGGGCGCCGTTGGCCAGTGCCAGGGCGGCGAGGGTGATGGAAAGCGAGGCTTTGAGCATGGGCAACTCCTTGTCATCGTCGAAGCGTGATCATGGAGTATTAGGCGCAGCTGCGGGAGAGCGGGAGCAGGTGTTTTGCGATATTTTTCTGCCGTCCATGGCAGGGCGTATTTCGATCACTGCAAGACCGGCGTTAGCACAGCCAGCCCGGCGCAGTGGGCCTGCAGGTTCTGTGCGACCAACCGCACTGTGCCTTCACTGGCTTCAGGCGAAAGGCCGGCCACGTGGGGCGTCAACACCACGTTGCTAAGCGCTTTGAGGGCATCGGGTACGTTCGGCTCGTCGTCGAATACATCCAGGGCGGCCCCGGCGATGCCCTGCTGCTTTAGGGCGTCGAGTAGTGCTTGGGTGTCTACCACGCTGGCGCGGGCGATATTAACCAGAAACCCGGTGGGCCCAAGGGCACGTAACTCGGTTTCGCCGATCATGGCCTGAGTGCCTGCGCCGCCGGGGGTCGCGATTATCAGAAAATCACTGGCTGCGGCCAGTTCGGCTGCGCTATGGCAATAGGCGTAGGGCACGTCCTCACGGGCGCGACGGTTGTGGTAACTCACGCTCATGGCAAAGCCCAGCGCTGCACGTTGAGCAATCGCCAGGCCAACGGCGCCCAGGCCAAGTATCCCCAGGCGTTTACCGGCCAGGGACGGACGCATCGCCTTACGCCACTCGCCGCGCCGCACCGAGGCATCGGCCCCAGGAATATCGCGAACCAGCGCCAGCAGCAGGGCCATGGCGTGGTCTGCCACCGAGGCAGCATTGGCTCCCGCGCCATTGGTCACGGTCAAGCCGCGGGCAATGGCCGCCGGCACGTCGACGCGCTCGTAGCCAGCGCCGATCACGCAAATGATCTGCAGGTTGGGCAGAGCGTCCATATCATGCGCCTGCAAGCCAACCGGGCCGCGGGTCAGCACCGCCGTTATCGACTCGGCGTGCTCACGCAGCGCGGCCTCGCGAAGGGCTGGGGTATTGCCAAGAATAAGGCGAAAGCCCTGTTCTTCGAGAATATGCAGGTAGTCGCCGACCGTCTCGACCAACACCAGAACAGTTGCCGTCATGGGAACCTCCAAGGCTATATTGGAGGTTAGCTTACAACTGCCTGGTGTATTTTCCGACAGGGATAATTAAGCGATCAGTTGGCTGGCGTTGAAAGTGCTGACACCGAGCAATTGGATCTCGAAGTCGGCATCCAGGTTGCCGTTGACGTTGCCGTACAGCACATTCTCGAAAAACCGCAGTTGGCCCGCCGCCGTGAAAGCGTCGCTGCCGATAAAGCTAAACGCATCGAATGGCCGCGTCAGTACGTTGGCATCGAGCCGTGAGAAGTCCAACTTGTCGCCCGCCAGGCCGTCGAAGTCGGTGATCACGTCACGCTGGTCGCCTTTACCCATTTCGGCCAGGGCGTTGAAGACGAAACGATCAGCGCCCGTGCCGCCGGTGAGCATATCTCGGCCTAAGCCGCCGATTAGCGTGTCATCACCGCCGCCGCCGCTGAGTGTGTCGTTACCCACGCCGCCGCTCAGGGTATTGCTCGCGTCATTGCCCACCAGTTCGTTGGCCAGGGCGTTGCCAGTACCGTTGATGGCCTCGTTGCCCGTTAGGGTCAAGTTTTCAAGGTTGGCGCCCAACGTCCAGCTCACCGAGGCCTGAACGCTATCGATTTCGGATGCCAAGGTACTGCGCTCAACTATCGTATCTTTGAGGTTATCCACCACATAGATATCGTTGCCCAGACCACCGACTAGGGTGTCGGCACCTGCGCCACCGTCTAGCAGGTTATTACCGGCGTTGCCGGTGATCAGGTTGGCCAATGCGTTGCCGCGCCCGTCTAGGTTCCCAAGGCCGGTCAGCGTTAGGTTTTCCAGGTTGGCACTGAGCTCGTAGCTGGCCGATGCCAATACTGTGTCAATTTCCCTGGCCAGCGTGCTGGTCTCGATAATGACGTCGTTGCTGTCGTCCACTACGTAGGTGTCGTTGCCCAGGCCGCCGATCAGTGTATCGATCCCGGCGCCGCCGTTGAGGATGTTGGCACCGGCGTTGCCAGTCAGCGTGTTGGCCAGCGCGTTACCGGTAAGGCTTAGAGCCCCAGCGCCCAGTAACAGGCCGTTTTCGACGTTGTCGGTCAGTGTGTAGCTGATCGCCGTGCGTACTAGATCGGTGCCTTCGCTGTCCGCTTCGATCACACGGTCACCGGCGTTCTCGATCAGATAAATATCGTCGCCGGTACCGCCGATCAAGGTATCAGCCCCGGCACCGCCATCAAGCAAGTCATCGCCCGCGCCGCCATCGAGGGTGTTGACCGAGGCGTTGCCGGTCAGGGTGTTGGCGAGATTATTGCCAACGACATTGAACAGGCCTGCACCCAGCAAGGTGACGTTTTCAAGGTTGCGCAACGAGGCGTCGTTGAGGTCGACAGTATTGGCGGTAGTGCGAGAAGGGTTGGCGTAGGTGATCCGTAACGTATCGTTGCCTTCGTCACTCAGCTCGGTGAGCAGAGCGAGTTCTTCGGCGCGGTCAACGATATAGGTGTCATCGCCCAAGCCACCGGCGAAGGTGTCGATACCGGCTTTGCCATCAAGTATGTTGTTGCCGTCGTTGCCGGTCAGGATGTTGGCCAGGGCATTGCCGGTGGCGTTGAGGTTGTCGCTACCAGTGAGTGTGAGGTTTTCTAAGTTGGCGCCGAGCGTCCAATTGACCGATGCCCTGACGAGATCGATTTCGCTGGCCAACGTGTTGGTCTCACTCACGATGTCGCGTACGTCATCGACCACATAGGTGTCATTGCCCAGGCCGCCGATCAGGGTGTCGATACCCGTGCCGCCATCCAACACGTTATTGCCCGCGTTGCCAGTGATGCGGTTGGCCAGGGCATTGCCGGTGCCGTCCAAGTTGTTGCTACCGGTCAGGGTCAGGTTTTCCAGATTACTGCCCAGGGTCCATGACACGGACGCCATGACGGTGTCCACTTCCCGAAGCAATGCGCTGTCTTCGATGATCACGTCATCGGCGTTATCGACTACATAAGTATCGTTACCCAGGCCGCCGATCAGTGTATCGATCCCGGCGCCGCCGTTGAGGATGTTGGCAGCGGCGTTGCCAGTCAGCGTGTTGGCCAGCGCATTACCGTTCAGGTTTAGAGCTCCAGCGCCCAGTAACAGGCCGTTTTCGACGTTGTCGGTCAGTGTGTAGCTGATCGCCGTGCGTACTAGATCGGTGCCTTCGCTGTCCGCTTCGATCACACGGTCACCGGCGTTCTCGATCAGATAAATATCGTCCCCTGCGCCGCCGATCAAGGTGTCCGCTCCGGCACCGCCGTCGAGCAAGTCATCGCCTGCGCCCCCATCAAGGGTGTTGGCTGAGGCGTTGCCGGTCAGGGTGTTGGCGAGGTCGTTGCCAACCACATTGAACAGACCGGCACCCAGCAAGGTGACGTTTTCGATGTTACGCAACGAGGCGTCGTTGAGGTCGACACTGTTGGCGGTGGTACGGGAGGCGTTGGCGTAGGTGATACGTAGCGTATCGGTACCTTCGTCGCTCAGCTCGGTGAGCAGAGCGAGTTCTTCGGCGCGGTCAACGATATAGGTGTCATCGCCCAAGCCACCGGCGAGGGTGTCGATACCGGCTTTGCCATCGAGGGTGTTATTGCCGTCGTTGCCGGTCAGGATGTTGGCCAGGGCATTGCCGGTGGCGTTGAGGTTGTCGCTACCAGTGAGGGTGAGGTTTTCAAGGTTGGCGCCCAGGGTCCAGCTTAGAGATGCCTGTACTGTGTCGATTTCACTGGCCAATGCACTGCTTTCGACGATCACATCCCGTAGGTTGTCGACTACGTAGGTGTCATTGCCCAGGCCGCCGATCAGGGTGTCGATACCCGCACCGCCGTCCAGCACGTTATTACCCGCGTTGCCAGTGATGCGGTTGGCCAGGGCATTGCCGGTGCCGTCCAAGTTGTTGCTACCGGTCAGGGTCAGGTTTTCCAGATTACTGCCCAGGGTCCATGACACGGACGCCATGACGGTGTCCACTTCCCGAAGCAATGCGCTGTCTTCGACAATCACATCGTTGATGTCATCCACTACGTAGGTGTCGTTGCCAAGGCCACCGATTAAAGTGTCGGCACCTGCCGCACCATTCAACGTATTGGCAGCGGCGTTGCCAGTCAGCGTGTTGGCCAGCGCATTACCGGTCAGGTTTAGAGCCCCAGCGCCCAGTAACAGGCCGTTTTCGACGTTGTCGGCCAACGTGTAGCTGATCGCAGTGCGTACTAGATCGGTGCCTTCGCTGTCCGCTTCGATCACACGGTCACCGGCGTTCTCGATTAGATAAATATCGTCCCCTGCGCCGCCGATCAAGGTGTCCGCTCCGGCACCGCCGTCGAGCAAGTCATCGCCTGCGCCCCCATCGAGGGTGTTAGCCGAGGCGTTGCCGGTCAGGGTGTTGGCGAGGTCGTTGCCAACCACATTGAACAGGCCGGCACCCAGCAAGGTGACGTTTTCAAGGTTGCGCAACGAAGCGTCGTTCAGATCGACAGTGTTGGCGGTGGTACGGGATGCGTTGGCGTAGGTGATACGTAGTGTGTCGGTACCTTCGCCGCTCAGCTCGGTGAGCAGAGCAAGTTCTTCTGCGCGATCGACGATATAAGTGTCATCGCCCAAGCCACCGGCGAGGGTGTCGATACCGGCTTTGCCGTCGAGGGTGTTATTGCCGTCGTTGCCGGTCAGGATGTTGGCCAAGGCATTGCCGGTGGCGTTGAGGTTGTCGCTACCGGTGAGGGTAAGGTTTTCCAGGTTGGCGCCCAGAGACCAGCTTAGAGATGCCCGTACTGTATCGATTTCACCGGCCAATGCACTGCTTTCGACGATCACATCCCGTAGGTTGTCGACTACGTAGGTGTCATTGCCCAGGCCGCCGATCAGGGTGTCGATACCCGCACCGCCGTCCAACACGTTATTGCCCGTGTTGCCAGTGATGCGGTTGGCCAGGGCATTGCCGGTGCCATCGATACTGGTGGTACCGGTCAGGGTAAGGTTTTCCAGATTACTGCCCAGGGTCCATGACACGGACGCCATGACGGTGTCCACTTCTCGAGCCAACGCGCTGTCTTCGATGATCACGTCATCGGCGTTATCGACTACATAAGTATCGTTACCCAGGCCGCCGATCAGTGTATCGATCCCGGCGCCGCCGTTGAGGATGTTGGCAGCGGCGTTGCCAGTCAGCGTGTTGGCCAGCGCATTACCGGTCAGGTTTAGAGCCCCAGCGCCCAGTAACAGGCCGTTTTCGACGTTGTCGGCCAACGTGTAGCTGATCGCTGTGCGTACTAGATCGGTGCCTTCGCTGTCCGCTTCGATCACACGGTCACCGGCGTTCTCGATCAGATAAATATCGTCGCCCGTACCGCCGATCAAGGTATCAGCCCCGGCACCGCCATCAAGCAGGTCATCGCCTGCGCCGCCATCGAGGGTGTTAGCCGAGGCGTTGCCGGTCAGGGTGTTGGCGAGGTCGTTGCCAACCACATTGAACAGGCCGGCACCCAGCAAGGTGACGTTTTCGACGTTACGCAACGAGGCGTCGTTAAGGTCGACAGTATTGGCAGTAGTGCGAGAAGGGTTGGCGTAGGTGATACGTAGCGTATCGGTACCTTCGTCGCTCAGCTCGGTGAGCAGAGCGAGTTCTTCGGCGCGGTCAACGATATAGGTGTCATCGCCCAAGCCACCAGCGAGGGTGTCGATACCGGCTTTGCCATCGAGGGTGTTATTGCCGTCGTTGCCGACTAGGATGTTGGCCAAGGCATTGCCGGTGGCGTTAAGGTTGTCGCTACCAGTGAGGGTGAGGTTTTCAAGGTTGGCGCCCAGGGTCCAGCTTAGAGATGCCTGTACTGTGTCGATTTCACTGGCCAATGCACTGCTTTCGACGATCACATCCCGTAGGTTGTCGACTACGTAGGTGTCATTGCCCAGGCCGCCGATCAGGGTGTCGATACCCGCACCGCCGTCCAGCACGTTATTACCCGCGTTGCCAGTGATGCGGTTGGCCAGGGCATTGCCGGTGCCATCGATACTGGTGGTACCGGTCAGGGTGAGGTTTTCCAGGTTTGCGCTTAATCCATAGCTGGCTGAAGCCAGTACGTTATCTATTTCGTTAGCAAGTGTGCTGCTTTCAATAATGACGTCTGCGCTGTTATCCACAATATAGGTGTCATTGCCCGCACCGCCGATCAGTGTGTCAGCACCCGCGCCGCCATCCAGTGTATTGGCGGCACTGTTACCGGTCAGGGTATTGGCCAAGGCATTGCCGGTCAGGGCCAGTGCGCCAGGGCCCGTCAGGGTCGCATTTTCGATGTTGTTGCCCAGGGTGTAACTGAAGCCGGTACGCACCTCGTCGATGCCCGCATTGAATTCTTCGAGCACCGTGTCATTGGCGCTATCGAGCACGTAAGTGTCATCGCCCAACCCGCCAGCCAGGGTGTCATTACCTTTGCCGCCGTCCAGCCAGTTGTTGCCAGCGTTGCCGATGATCAAATTGTTCAGCGCGTTGCCGGTACCCGTCAGATCATCGCTACCGGTGAGGGTCAGATTTTCCAGGTTGGCGCCCAGGGTCCAGTTGAGCGAGGCCCTTACGGTGTCGTTCTCGCTGGCCAGCGTGCTGGTCTCGATGATGACGTCGCCGACGTTATCAACGACGTAGGTATCATTGCCCAGGCCGCCGATCAGGGTGTCAGCGCCGCGGCCACCGTCCAGAACGTTGGCGGCGGCGTTGCCGGTCAGTGTGTTGGCCAGGTCGTTGCCTGTCAGATTGATGGCCGAAGCGCCGAGCAGTACGGCATTTTCCAGATGGTTGCCTAGGGTGTAGCTCACGGAGCTGCGGACCAGGTCAGTGCCCTCGTCGGCGAGCTCGACGATCACGTCATTTGACTGGTCGACCACGTAGGTGTCGTTGCCTTTGCCGCCGGCCATGCTATCGGCGCCCAGTCCACCGTCGAGAATGTTGTTCCCGACATTGCCGGTTAGGCTATTGGCCAAGTTATTACCAGTGGCCTTAAGGTTGTCGCTACCTGTGAGCGTGAGATTCTCCAGGTTGGCGGCCAGGGTCCAGTCCAGTGAAGCCATGACCGTGTCATTACCTTCCTGCGCGTTCTCCTGGATAATGTCCCAGATCGAATTGACGATGTAAGTGTCATTACCCGCGCCGCCAATCAGCGTGTCACTGCCCCACCCACCATCGAGTATGTTGTCACCCGCATTACCTGTAATCCGGTTGCTCGCGGAGTTGCCAGTCCCGTTGATATGACCGCTGCCGGTCAGAATCAGGTTCTCGACTCTCTCCGCCAGGGTGTAGCTGATCGAGGCTTTAACCGTGTCGACTTCTCTGTAATTAAAGTCCGTTTCAATTACGACATCGCCCACGTCGTCGACGATATACGTATCGTTGCCGTCGCCGCCTACCATCCGGTCGGCCCCAGTGCCACCGTCCAGAACGTTGGCGCCGGCATTACCGGTCAATACGTTGGCGAGCGAATTGCCGGTCAGCGTCAGGGCTTGGTTGCCCAGTAGCAGGCCATTCTCGACATTGCCCGCCAGGGTGTAATTGATCGTAGCGCGGACGAGGTCGGTGCCTTCGCCCTCGTTTTCGACGATCTCGTCTGCTGCGTCATCGACTACGTAAGTGTCGTCGCCCATACCGCCGATCAAACGGTCAGCCCCCGCTGCGCCGTCCAGCACGTCGTTGCCCAGGCCGCCTTGAAGAACGTTGGCCGCAGTGTTGCCAACCAGACTATTGTCCAGATCGTTACCGGTCAGGTTCAGGGCCTGATCGCCCAGTAGCAGGCCGTTTTCGAAGTGGTCAGCCAAGGTGTAGTCAAAGGCTACGCGTACTTCGTCAATGCCTTCGTCAGCCAGTTCTATCAGTGTGTCCAGTTCGTCGATAATGTAGATATCGTTGCCAACACCGCCCACCAGATTATCGGCACCGCCGCCGCCGTCTAATCGGTCGTTACCGGCTCCCCCGCTGAGGGTGTTGCTGGAGGCATTGCCGGTCAGGGTATTGTCGCCGCGGTTGCCCACGACATCGAACAGGCCGGTGCCAAGGACGGTCAGGTTTTCCACGTTGACTGGCAAGCTCGAGGCCAAGTCGAAAACTATCGCGGTATCAGCGGTGTTGCTGTAACCAATAGCTAAGGTATCGCTACCTTCGTTCACCAGTTCCTTGATCAAAGCGATTTCATCGACCTGGTCAACGATATAGGTATCATCGCCGCGGCCACCGATCAGCGTATCCCTGCCAGCACCACCGTCCAGTACGTTGTTTAAGGCGTTGCCGATCAAGATGTCAGCGAATGCCGAGCCTATGGCGTTTTCGATTTTAGCGCCGTAGGCGATGGCCAGGCCTGAATCCATGACGCTCGGGTTGCTTCTTGACGTGTTGTAGTTGAGAAATGTTTGGCCGATCTTGCTGAATTCACCCTCATTGAGGTTGATCCGCACCGACGCCGCTTGATTGCTCGCATCGATAGTGTCGTTGCCGCCACCGTCCCAGATCGTCTCGAACACCGACTTTTCAGGGGCCCAGCTGTACGAGGTATCCCCAGCGTTGTACGCCATATTGGCGCCATATAAATACTGGATAGCCTGGATATCCAGCAACATCGGCGTGGTCGGCGAATAGCTGTAATCGTTGGTGTAGCTCATCAGGGTATAGCGAGCGTCGTCGTACGGGTCGCGCAAAATCGACCGGTTCAACCACGAGGTTTCAAAGGGGTGCTTTAACCCTAGCGCATGGCCGATCTCATGAACGAAGGTCATGTAGTCGTAAGAGCCGGCGCTCGGCGTATCCACATTGGTATTGGGACCAATCCATACGTCGCCGGCACTTGGCCCGCTCCCGGGCATGTAGGCCCAGGCGGCGGAATCGAGGTCCATGAAATAGTAGCCACCAAAGCGCAGATCGCCCGCGGTGGTCGTTGAGTCAGTCACTTGCGTGAACTGCAGATTTGCCACCGCGCTCCAGGACGCCAAGGCACTGACTGCCGCGCTTTCCTGCCCTGCAGTTAATGTGTAGCTATAGTCTGGCTCGTCATCCGCGCTGTAGTCGCGGGCAAAATAGGAGTTGTCGGACAGAAAGCTGTAAGTCAGTTGGGTAGTGCCCGAGCCGCTTGGACTCCAATAGATGCCGTACAGCAGGGAAGAAAAATTCTCTCGGCTGGAGAAACTGTACGCATAGCTGTAGGGCGTGGTGCTGAGCGGGCCGGACATGGTGTTTTCCGAAACTGGGCTGCGGACCTCCTTGTGTGTCCGCAAGGACACATAAATAATGCCTTATTAATGACGTCAGTTCTATGGCGAAACATCCGGCCCCACATTTCTCCGGATGACTGGTCGCAGGATCGCTACTCAGTGGTGGCTCTCGCCATAACGCACCTACCTTCCCTTATTCCTGACTGCGCCACATCGTCGGCCAATACTGCGACGGCGTACCACTACAGGTTGCCATCATTTCCATGGACCTGAGCTCGAACGCTTTGCCATTGAACCGCCAGGTCTGATGAGTACCGCAATCGCCAATTCCGCGGCCTTTGTCGAAACTTTCCAGCACACCTGTTAGCGGGTCGTAGCTGACCGAGCCGCTCACCGCGCTGTCGCTGCCCTGCCAGGGTAGCGGCTGGATAGTGGGAGGCTGCGGTTTGACGGGCAACGCCCGCGGCGTTTGGTACAGGGCATAAGCGCAATTGTAGGCGCCGCACGAAGTGCGGATCAGCACCAACGCCGTTTTGCTGTCCAATGCATACACACTGGCTTCGGGCGGTTGTTGTTCTTCGAGCTCCTGGTCCCATTCATGCTGGGTCGCCTTGATCACCAGGCCGCCCAGTTTTTGCGCTTCCTCAGCCCCCATGGCCTGGGTTTTCGGAAACGGCGCCAACTTGGGCGCAGCCACTGCGGCAGGTACGCTTTTTTCTTCACGCTTGCCTTTCTCGGCCAGCGCGCCAGGCGTGCCGACCCGGCCTTGCACCGAGTCCATCAACAGCAGCGCCGCGTTCAGCCCTTGTAGGGACGCGCTAACGGGGCCATCGGCGAGCGGCATCGACAGACGGGTGCCATTGCGAACCTCGCCTAGCCAGGCCTGGGCATTGGCCCCTGAAGTTTGGTATTGGCCCTCGCGGTTTTTTTGCAATGCACTATTGATCGGCTGGCCGTCCAGTTGTGGCGCGCCTGTGGGGGCGACATTCGCGGCCAGGGTGACTTGTAGGGCGCCGTCAATACCGGCCTCGCGGGTCACTTGAACAATCAGCCCGGCCCCTTCGGTTTGCTCCTCGGCAGCCAGGGCGGTGCAGCGGCGGGTGTTGTCGCAACCCACCGCCCAGTCGTCGAAGGTTTGGTAGAGGGGGGCATCTTCAGGCTCGGCAGCGAGCACTGCGCTCGGTACGGCCAGGGCTAGCGCTGTCAGTGCATAGGTGGGGAAGTGTAAGAGAGCACGCATCGCAGGTGAGCCTCGGGGCTGGAAAGCCCTGATGCTAACCGAATGACTGACGGGATGCGTAGAGTGGTGACGCGCAGAAACAAGAAAGCCCGCACAAGGCGGGCTTCTTGATTTGATTCACAGATTGCTACAGACATCTGTGAATCGGTACTTGGTGGCTACACAGGGACTTGAACCCCGGACCCCAGCATTATGAATGCTATGCTCTAACCAACTGAGCTATGTAGCCAAGTGGCGCGCATTATTCGTGGATATCGAAAATGTGTCAACCCTTAACCCCAAAAAAATTCTCCATGTGATCAATTGCTTAGCTTTTCCCTGGCTTCGGCCGTCGAAACACCATCGCCCATTATCGCTTCAGTCTGCCGCTGGTCGGCCGATGCCCTATGCACGCCCGTACCACCGGACTCTGTCGTTTCCATCAGTGACGCTTAATAGTGCAGGGTCGCGCCCTGTTGTGGGTCTCGTGCACTGCGTTGGAACGCTGATGCCCCGGTATGGCGGCTGCGCGACGCTTTTGCTATTAGGCAACCGGACGCAGGTCTAAATCTTGCTTGCACAATGGCATATTGCCGGTATCGGCACCTTAGGGTCGATCCTGTACAACGGGCGACCCTCGAAGTGTTCAGAGGAGTAGTTGAACATGCATGGCCTTTTATCCCCAGGAATCCGTCTGCTCGGCCAGTTTGGCTTTGCGCGCAAGTTCCAGCTGCTGTTTCTGTTGTTTATGCTGCCACTGGCGGCCAGCTTGTGGATGCTGGGTGATCATTTTCGCGAAACGTTGGTGGTGATTGCCAAAGAGCGCTCCGGTGTGCAGCAATTGCTGGCGCTGGATCGGGTCGACTCACTGGTGTCTGCTCAGCGCAACCTGGCCGCGCGTTGGAAGGCTGTGGATATCTTGCGCGCCCCTGGCCCCGAGGCGTTGCAGGCCATCGCAGCGCTGGAAGCGTCGGCGCCGGTGCTGACTAAAGCGATCGACGACTTGGCCGCGCAACTGCGTGAGGCCAACGCTGCCGCCGAGGTGCAGGCCCGGGTGCAAGATTTACAAGCGGCGGTGCCAAGCTTGCAATTGGCCAACCTGCGCACTGTGGGTTGGTGGCCAGATGGTTTTGATCGATTCACTGCGGTGCTCGGCTTGTTGCAGGGCCTGCGTGAGCAGATCGCAATGGACAGCGGGTTGACGGTGGACCCATCGAAGGAAGGCTATTTGCTGATGCAAATCGCCACCCAGCAAGCGCCGGATCTGATCGAGCGGGTAGGGCGCCTGGCCAGTGTGGGCGAGTCTTCCGTGGCGGCGGGGCAGTTCAGCATGCAGAGCCGCCTGCAGATGCGTGACCTGCGCGGCCGTATCAATGATGCCCGCGACCAAATGAATAAAGCCGGCTCGGCCCTGCAAGCGAAACTTGCGCCGGAGTTGGCCGGTTGGGCCAGCGAATATGCCAGCGCTCAACAAAAATTGGACAGCGACCTTAAGGTGCTGGACGACGGCGTGTTCGGCGGCAGCATCACCCTCAAGTCGGCCGATTTCCAGCGCACCATCGACGGCCTTTTGCAGACCTTGGCTGATTTACGCGAGCAGTCGCTGGGCTCGCTGGATACGCGCCTGGGCTATTACCACGATCATGCGATCCGCCAGGCGGTGCCGGTGATCGCCATGTTCACCCTGTTGTTACTGGCCGCGCTGTACCTGTTCGTTTGCCTGCAAAACTCCATCCGGCGCAGTACGCGGGGCATCACCACCCTGGCCCAGTCATTGCGCGACGGCAACCTGCGGGTAGAGGTCGAGGTGCAGGGGCGAGATGAGCTGGCAACCATCAGCACCGCGCTGAATGCGGCCGTGGTGCAGCTGCGCGCCAGCCTGTTGGGCGTCAACCAGGAAACCGTGAAACTGAGCGAAGCGGTGATCACGCTAAACGCGCACTCCAACGACACCCTCGGTGAAGTTGAAGCCCAGCAACACCAGATAAGCCAGATTGCCACAGCCGCCACGGAGCTGGCAGCCACTTCACAGGGGGTGTCGAAAAGCTGCGAATCCGCTTCGGCCAGCGTGCGCCAGACGCGTTCTATCGCTGAGGTCAGCCAGCGAGACAGCGAACGCACCACCAGCAGCATTCAAGCCCTCAATCGGCGCCTGGGCGAGACGGCAGCCGCGTTGGGGCGGGTCAGCGAGCAGGGGCAACAGATCCAGTCGGTCGTGGATGTGATTCGTGGCATCGCCGAGCAGACCAACCTGTTGGCCCTCAATGCCGCCATTGAGGCCGCCCGCGCGGGCGAACAGGGGCGCGGGTTTGCCGTGGTGGCCGATGAAGTGCGCAGCTTGTCCCAGCGTACCCAAGCCTCGACTGCGCAGATCGCCGGGACCGTCGAAAGCCTACGCACGACCCTGAGCGATGCCGTGGAACTGATGGAGGCCGCCTGTGGCCAAGCGCAAAACGATGCGACCGCCGTCACCGGGCTCGGCCTGAGCCTGGTGGAGATCGCCACCGCTGTGCAGGGGGTTAGTGACACGTTGGCGCATATCGCCACGGCGGTGCAAGAGCAGGCGGCGACGGCGGATGAGGTGAGCAGCAATATCCAGCAGGTCGACCAGGCCGCGATGCGCCTACTGGACGGCGCTCGCGCGGTCAATCAGGCGGCGGATCAGCTCAGTTCCGGCAGCCAGGCGCTGAATGACAATACCTCACGGTTCCGCCTAGCGTAGGAGGGGCCTGGGCCCCGATCTCTTGATCTTCGCCGCGCACCGCCTAATTACCAAGGCCCAGGGTGGCCGCGTTATGCACAGATCTGGCGCAGCTGAGAAAGCCGGCTGCGAGTGCGCACGATATCGGCGATATCGCTACGGTCGATGGCACCGTCCAGCGGCCATTGGCTGATCATGAACAGCGTGCAGCGGTTGTCATAGAGCACGTCGACCAAATTCAAAAAGCGCTGCTGGGCTGCCACCGTGGTGGTTGAAATGGGTGGAACCGCGTCGATGATCCAACGCGAGCAGGTTTGCACCAGCGCTAGATAGTCCATGGTTGCCGTAGGCGCGTCGCAGATGTCGGCGAAGCTCACGTGCACGGTGCCCTGGCCAATGGAGCCCACTTGTAGCTGCCGATGATTGAGCGTAATGGCCATGCCGTGGGTTGGGTACTCGGGGATGCCCACCTGTTGGCGCTGCTCGGGGCTACCGGGGGAAATAAAGGCGCCCTGGTTGAACGGTTCGCCATTGCTATTGGCCAGTTGCCGGTAATCCGTATCTCCCGCAATGGCCAGCACGTCCATATGGGCTTCGATCAAGCGAATGGTCGGCAGAAACCGTTCATGGTAAAGCGGGTTGGGCAGCAGTTCGGCGGGGGGGTAGTTGGAGGTTGTCACGAGCACGCAGTCGCGGGCGAATAGCGCTTTGAACACGCGGCTAATTAGCATGGCGTCGCCGATGTCGTGCAAATGAAACTCGTCGAAACACAATAGTCGGCAGCCCCCCAGTAAGGCCTGCAGCGCATCCTCCATGGAGGTTCGGCTACCGGCACGGCGGAAAATTTCTTCATGCAATTGGCGAAAAAACGCGTGGAAATGCACCCGTTGCTTGGCCTTGATGGGCACCGATTCAAAGAAAGTGTCCAGGACAAAACTCTTGCCGCGCCCCACAGGGCCCCACAGGTAAAGACTCCGCGGTTGGCCGCGACGAAACAGACGGCGTTGGGTCAGGTCTTCGGCCAGTTGGCCGAGGCGCTCGATGGCTACCCTTTGCTGAGCGTCCAGGGTGTAGCCGCGCGCTTGAGCTTTGGCCTGCATCGTGTCGCCGAGGTCGTTCGCAAAAAAGCGCGGCATGCATTGATCTCTGGTGGGGTCGGTGCTCTCTATAGCAAAATCGGTGGGGTGGCGTCGAGGTGGCGATTGGCTGCGCATCCGTCATTCAGTCAGGGGCAGTGCGCGAGTGTTCGAGTTTTCTAGCTACTTGGGGCTGTTCTTCGCGGCGTTTGGCGCCGCAAGCTTGCTGCCCCTGCAATCCGAGGCTGTGTTGGTGGCCATGCTGCTATCACACGCGTATAGCGTCGGTGCGCTGTTGCTGGTCGCCACGCTAGGTAACGTGCTGGGCTCTGTGCTCAACTGGGCGCTGGGCGGCGCGGTAGAGCGTTTTCGCCACAAACGCTGGTTTCCCGTGAGCGAGGCGCGGCTTGAGCGAGCCAAAGGGGCCTACCAGCGCTACGGCCGCTGGTCGTTGCTGCTCAGTTGGGTACCGATTTTAGGCGATCCCCTGACCCTGGTGGCCGGCATCATGGGCGAGCCGCTGTGGCGGTTTGTGCTTATCGTTACCCTGGCCAAAGGGGCCAGGTATCTGCTTCTGGCCGGTATCACGCTGGGCTGGGCCGGCTGATTCCGGCCCAGGTAGTAACCGTTTGTCGGCCGTGAGATTGCCGCTGAGGCATTCTACTGGTACTGTTTATTCATACAGTATATCGCCAGGGAAGTACTCGCTATGTCCATGCTCGCCTTCCAACAACATTCGACAACCTCGCGTCCTGTGGCTGACCCACACTGGATGGCTCGGGAAGACTACCTCGCGCTGGTCAGGCGGCTGCGGCAGCTGCCCGTGCCTCCCCTGGAGGGCAGCACGATGTCTGTCCATGAGCAGCGCATGACTCGAACAATGGCTGTGGAGCAATCCCTGGGTTGCCCCGTCCCGATCTAAGTGCGGCTGTTAGTACGCGCTAGCCCATCAATTACCGCGGTAAGTGGAAAACCCGTACGGGCTTAGCAGCAAGGGGATGTGATAGTGGGCAACAGTGCCGTCCACTTCGAAAATCACAGGCACTTCCGGAAAAAAGCTTGCGACTTTATGGGTCTTGAACCATTCGCCGGTTTTGAAGGTGACCCGGTAGATGCCTTTTTCGAGCGTCTTGCCCTGTGGATAAAACTCGGGGATGCGGCCTTGTTCGTTGGTCGTTGCGCTGTTGAGTAGGCTCCAGTCGCTACCGTGCTGTTCTTCCAGAGTTACTTTCACATCCGATGAAGGCAAACCGTCCTGTAGATTCAGTACGTGCACGCTTAACGGATTACCTGTGGCCAGTGCCAGCGAAGAAATAGCGCTCAATACAGCGCCAACAAACAAACTTTTCAATGCAGTCATAACAGCTTCCTTATTTAGTGGTGGGTAAAACCTGTTCGATAGCTTTAAGCGCGCAACCCTCATCGTTCGCAGCACCGCCTGAGCCCGCGACGCCGATTGCGCCGATTGTTTCTCCCCCGACCATCAAAGGTACGCCGCCGCCCAGCAGCAATAGCTCATTGAGGGTGTTGAGGTTCTCTGCATCTGGTGTGGTACGAGCACGTTCGGCCAGCAATCTGCTCGGCGTCTTGGTCGAAAGAGAGGTGTAGGCTTTACGTTGGGCCGCCAGCGTGTTGTGCGGGCCAACATTGTCATCGCGTTGTAGAGCGACCAGATTGCCGCCACGATCGACCACTGCTGCAACAGCCGTTCTGCCGTCAGCATGACAGGCTGCCAACGTGGCATTGAGCAGATCATTGGCCATTGCCAGTGTTACATCGCTTCGTTTGGCAACTTGGGTGTGAGTTGCTGCGATTGCGATTGCAGGGCCCATCGCCAATATGATCAGCAATGACGCAGTGCGGGTCATGAGCATATCTTTTCCTCCGGATGAACTTGGCTGAACAATTACGACGCATGCTCTCGCAATCAACCCGTCAGAAAGATTGCCTATTGATTACCAATTTGTAATGTCAGCGCGCGGCAGGGCGGTTTAGCCTATACCCCCGGATTTGGAGGAAAACCATGCGTATCCTGGTCGTTGAAGATGAGCCGAAAACTGCAGACTACTTGTCCAAAGCCTTGAGTGAGTCGGGGTATCTGGTTGAGGTCTCGCTCAATGGTCTGGATGGTCAGCATTGGGTGCAGGAGAGTGAGTTCGACCTGATCATTCTCGACGTCATGCTGCCGGGGCTGGATGGTTGGCAACTGCTGAAGATTATCCGACGCAAGTGGCAAACCCCTGTGCTGTTTCTGACCGCACGGGACTCCATAGACGATCGGGTCAAAGGGTTGGAGTTGGGCGCCGACGATTATTTAGTCAAACCCTTTTCCTATGCGGAGCTGTTGGCGCGCGTACGTACATTATTGCGACGGGGGCCACCACGGGAGGTCGAGCAGTTTTCAGTGGCTGATCTAAGTGTCGATTTGTTAAGGCGCAAGGTCACTCGCAATGGCGAGCGCCTCACCCTGACCAATAAAGAGTTTGCCTTGTTGCACCTGCTGGTCAGTCGTGAGGGCGAAGTGTTGTCGCGCTCTCTAATCGCATCACAGATCTGGCAGATGAACTTTGACAGCGACACCAACGTCGTTGACGTTGCTGTACGCCGTCTGCGAGCCAAGGTCGATGATCCTTACCAGTGCAAATTGATACACACGGTTCGAGGTATCGGTTACCTGCTCGAGGTGCAGCCTTGAACATTATTCCACGGTCCCTGAGCCTGCGCCTCGCGGCCATGTTCGCTTTGGTCAGCGTGCTGCTATTGGGGGCTATTGGCTTTTATTTGTATCAGTCCTTGGAGCACGAGATTGCATTTCGCGATGACCAGGCTCTGCTCGGACGCGTGCAGCGTATGCAAGCCTTGATCGGCGATGGCGAAAGTATTGAGGCCCTTCGCGCCCGGCCCACACTCTACGAAAACATGTTGGGCAATCGCGATAATCTGCTGTGGATCGTCGACGGCGCCGGCCAGGTGCTGATCCAAATAAACCCTGCGCAATTGCCGTTGCCCAGCTTGCCAGCCTCCACTGAAGCCCGCTTGGTGGACGGTGAATATGCACAGCCTGTGCGCCTGGCTTGGCAGGATGTAAGCCAAGAAGGCAGAGCATTGACGCTGATTGCCGGGAAGTTGCTGAGTGAGCGCGAACAGATGTTGGGGGATTATCGACTCAAGCTATGGATGGCCCTGTCGGTCGCCGCCCTGCTCGCTTTTGTGCTGGGTGGGTGGGTGAGCCAGCGCGGGTTGCGTCCGGTCCGGCTGCTGGCAGCGCGCGCCGCGAGGATCGATGTGCAGCATTTGCATGAGCGCTTGGATGAATTCAAAGAGCTACGCGAGCTCCAAGTGCTCAGCCATGCGCTCAATCACATGCTGGCCCGGCTCGAAGATGGGTTTGCCCAGTTATCGCGTTTCTCTGAAGACCTCGCCCACGAGATGCGCACGCCGCTGAGTAACCTGATGGGGCATACCCAGCAAAGCCTGAGTCGCACTCGTACTGTCGCGCAGTATCAGAATCTGCTGGTGTCCAACCAGGAAGAATATGAACGCCTGGCTCGAATGATCGACAGCATGTTGTTTCTTGCTCGCACAGAACAGTCCCACATTTCTATCAACATTGAGCAGATCGACCTCCGCGAACTGGCCGAGCAGCTATGCGACTATTTCGAAGGCCTGGCACAGGATTACAACGTTCAACTCATCAATCAGGCGAGCCATACGGTGGTGGCCGATGCTGTTTTGTTACGCCGGGCACTGGCCAACCTTCTGGCTAACGCATTGCGCTACGCCACCCCAGGTAGCGACGTGAATATCCGCAGCGCGACAGCCGGCGAGTGGTTGCTACTGAGCGTACATAATCGCGGTGAGCCAATTGCTGCGCAGCACCTACCGCGAATATTTGAGCGATTTTACCGGTGCGATCCCTCGCGCAATCAGCCAGATGATTCGGGTGGCTTGGGCCTGGCAATCGTTCGTTCGATTATGCAAACCCACGGCGGCCGTGTGAGTGTGGAAAGCTCGGAAAGGGGGACTGAATTCCGTTTGGAGTTTCCTATTGAGAGTCTCAGGTAACACCGAAGGACATCATGAAACGAAAAGGCCGCGAGAGTACGCGGCCTTTAAGGGGTTTTGCAATTTCCGTGGCGTTTGATGAAACGCCACGAAAGCCGCTAGTTCAATCAGACGTTAAACCGGAAGTGCATCACATCGCCGTCTTTAACGATGTACTCCTTGCCTTCCAAACGCCATTTCCCCGCTTCCTTCGCTCCCGCTTCACCCTTGTACTGAATGAAGTCTGCATAGGCGATCACTTCAGCACGAATAAAGCCTTTTTCGAAGTCAGTGTGAATCACGCCTGCGCCCTGGGGGGCCGTAGCGCCGACTTTAACGGTCCATGCGCGGACTTCTTCTACGCCGGCGGTGAAGTAGGTTTGCAGGTTGAGCAATTCATAGCCGGCGCGGATTACCCGGTTCAGGCCAGGCTCTTCGAGGCCGAGGGCTTCGAGGAACATGTCCTTTTCTTCACCGTCGTCGAGCTCGGCGATTTCGGCTTCGATCTTATTGCACACTGGCACCACCGGGGCGCCTTCTTCGTCAGCGATAGCACGGACGATGTCGAGCAACGGGTTATTGTCGAAGCCGTCTTCGGCGACGTTAGCGATGTACATCACCGGCTTAGTGGTGAGCAGATGAAAGCCACGGATCACGGCCTTTTCATCGTTACCCATGGTGCGCATCAGGCTGCGCGCCGGCTTGCCTTCAGTGAAGTGGGCGATGAGTTTTTCCAGCAGGCCTTTTTGCGTCACCGCGTCTTTGTCGCCGCCCTTGGCGTTGCGGGTGACTTTCTGCAGTTGCTTCTCGCAGCTGTCGAGGTCGGCGAAAATCAGCTCCAAATCGATGATTTCGATATCGCGCTTGGGGTTGACGCTATTGGCGACGTGAATCACGTTCTCGTCTTCGAAGCAGCGCACCACGTGGGCAATGGCGTCCGTCTCGCGGATGTTGGCGAGGAACTTGTTGCCCAGGCCTTCGCCCTTGGAGGCGCCTTCGACCAAACCCGCGATGTCGACGAACTCCATGGTGGTCGGCAGGATGCGTTTAGGCTTGACGATGGCTGCCAGTGCTTCCAGGCGCTCATCGGGCATCGGCACGATGCCGCTGTTCGGCTCGATGGTGCAGAACGGGAAGTTTTCCGCCGCGATACCGGATTTGGTCAAGGCGTTGAACAAGGTGGACTTGCCGACGTTAGGCAGGCCGACGATACCGCAGTTGAATCCCATGGTGCATCCCTCTTTGAAGAGTCAGGCCTTTTGGCTGTGCAGGTTTTTCATCGCGCGATTCCACTCGCCGGCGAAGATATCCGGCAGCACACCAAGGGCAAAATCGATACTGCTATCCAGTTTTTCTTGTTCGGCGCGCGGGGCGCGGCCAAGGACGAAATTGGACACCAGCTTGCTGTCACCCGGGTGGCCGATGCCAAGCCGCAGGCGGTGAAAATTGTTGTTGTTGCCTAGCTGCGCGATGATGTCGCGCAAGCCGTTATGCCCGCCGTGGCCGCCACCCTGTTTGAGTTTGGCAACCCCAGGGGGGAGATCGAGTTCGTCGTGGGCTACCAGGATCGCTTCGGGCGCGATGCGAAAGAAGTTCGCCAGCGCCGCTACGGCTTGGCCGCTACGGTTCATGTAGGTGGTAGGCACGAGCAAGCGCACGTCGTGGCCCTGATGGCTGATACGCGCCGTCAGGCCAAAATATTTACGATCGGCTACCAGGCTGGTGCGATGTGCCTGGGCGATGCGTTCAACGAAAAGAGCCCCTGCGTTATGCCGGGTCTGTTCGTATTCGGGGCCGGGGTTACCCAGGCCAACGATCAGTTGTATGGCGGTCACGTCAGGGGCTCTTCCTTTTGAGTTGGGGGGTTCTATCGCGGGCGATAGTACCCCCAACTCGGCGCGCGAGTAAAAGTTACTCGGCAGCGCCTTCTTCGGTGGTGTCGTCTTCGTCGGCAACGATACGCGGAGCGTGAACGTTGGCGATTGCCAGATCTTTACCGTGTGCCAGTGCGACGAACTCAACGCCTTTCGGCGCCTTGACGTCGGACAGGTGAACGATGGTGCCGATTTCAGCGTCGATCAGGTCGACTTCGATGAACTCAGGCAGATCTTTCGGCAGGCAAGTCACTTCCAGCTCGGTCTCGGTGTGCGAGATCTCGCCGCCTTTCTTGACTGCAGGCTCTTGGTTCATGAAGTGCAGCGGCACGATAGCGGTCAGTTTCTGGCCGGCAATGACGCGGACGAAGTCAGCGTGCAGCACGTGGCCTTTAGCTGGGTGACGTTGCAGCGCCTTGATCAGGACGTTCTGCTTGGTACCGCCAACGTTCAGCTCGATCACGTGGCTGAAGGCAGCCTCGTTTTCCAGCAGTTTGGTAACTTCCTTGGCCAGCATGCTGATGGACTCAGGGGCTTTGTCGCCACCGTAGACTACAGCTGGAACCAGGGAGGCGAGACGACGCAGGCGGCGGCTCGCACCTTTCCCCAGGTCGGAACGCACTTCAGCATTCAGGGTAAATTCGTTCATGTGTTTCTCCAAAATAACCATGCCCGCCCCAGCGTTTGCGACCAGCGCTAAAGGCGGTATGGGCAAAAAAGCCCCGCCCCGACAGTGTGTGCCGGGGCGGGGCGCTTTTCGTCAGTGCGTGTTCCAGAAGGGCAGGGCCCTTAACGGAACATCGCGCTGATCGATTCTTCGTTGCTGATGCGGCGAACCGCCTCGGCGACTACCGGTGCGATATCCAATTGACGGATACGGTCACAGGCTTGTGCTGCAGCGGACAGCGGAATGGTGTTAGTGACCACCAGCTCGTCCAGCACGGAATTTTCGATGTTCTCGATTGCACGGCCCGACAGTACCGGGTGTGTGCAATAGGCAAATACCTTGGCGGCACCATGCTCTTTCAGGGCCTTGGCGGCGTGGCACAGAGTGCCAGCCGTATCGACCATGTCGTCGACCAGGATACAGGTACGCCCTTCGACGTCGCCGATGATATGCATCACTTCGGAGTGATTGGCTTTCTCACGGCGTTTGTCGATGATCCCGAGGTCGACGCCCAGCGATTTGGCAACGGCTCGTGCACGCACGACGCCGCCGATATCGGGGGATACGATCATCAGGTTTTCGAAGCGTTGGTCTTCGATGTCATCCACCAGTACGGGGGAGCCGTAGATGTTATCTACTGGGATATCGAAGAAACCCTGAATCTGGTCCGCATGCAGATCGACCGTCAGAACCCGGTCGATGCCTACGACAGTCAGCATGTCAGCCACCACTTTAGCGCTAATTGCCACACGGGCAGAGCGCGGACGGCGGTCTTGACGAGCGTAACCGAAGTAAGGAATTACAGCAGTGATTCGGGATGCTGACGAACGGCGGAAGGCATCAGCCATCACTACCAGTTCCATCAGGTTATCGTTGGTCGGCGCGCATGTTGGCTGAATAATGAATACGTCTTTACCGCGGACGTTTTCATTGATCTCAGTGCTGATTTCACCGTCGGAGAATTTACCGACAGAGACGTCACCCAGTGGGATATGCAGCTGACGTACAACACGCCGAGCCAGATCGGGGTTGGCGTTCCCCGTAAAGACCATCATCTTGGACACGCGCAGTACCTGCCGGCTGAGGGTATACCTGGATGAGTATAGGAAAATGGCAGGGGCGGCTGGATTCGAACCAACGCATGGCAGGATCAAAACCTGCTGCCTTACCGCTTGGCGACGCCCCTGTAGATGTAGCAAATCAAGTGCCGAGCACTTGGTTCCTAGAACAGATTTTGTAGCTTGCGATGCAACATCGAGACGTTGCTTCCCTTGGCTACGAACCCTGTAAGGGTCTCTGCAAGAAGGTGCGAAACTCTATCAGCTTCCGCTTTGTTTGGGAAGGCCCCAAACACACAACTTCCAGTTCCGGTGAGTCTAGCATCAGTAAATTTGCTAAGCAAATTCAAAGCGTTACGTACAGCTGGGTAACGACGCTCTACCACTGGTTGGCAGTCATTTCGACTGTTTCCCTTGAGAACGGGGCGCACTTTAATGGGAGGAGAGTCACGTGTCAACAGCGGATCTGAAAAAATTTCTGCTGTACTTACAGATACTTGCGGGACAAGCACTAAATACCAGGGTTCTTCCGGTTCTACGGGGGTCAGTTTTTCTCCCACGCCCTCGGCGAAGGCCGCGTGGCCACGGACGAAAACCGGTACATCGGCGCCCAGGGCAAGGCCCAGTTCGGCCAGTTGGTCCAGGCTGTAGCCCAGTTGCCACAGGTGGTTCAAAGCCAGCAGGGTGGTCGCGGCATCCGAGCTACCACCGCCTATACCGCCGCCCATGGGCAGGACTTTGCGTAGCCAGATGTCGATCCCCAGGGTGGCGCCCGAATCGCTTTGCAGTTTTCGTGCGGCCTTGACGATCAGGTTGGTCTCGGGCGGCACCCCAGGGATATCGGCATGCAGATGGACCTCACCGTCGGTGCGCAGCTGGAAATCCAGTTCATCGCCGTAGTCGAGAAACTGGAAGACCGTTTGCAACTCGTGATAACCGTCTGCCCGTCGACCGAGAATGTGCAGCATCAAATTGAGCTTGGCAGGGGCGGGCAAGGTCAAGCGTGCTAGGGTCATGTCACTGCCCCAGTTGCCGCGGTTGCCACTCTTTGAGTACCAGGGTCACGTCCAGCTGTTGCCCGTGCAGCTTCATGCGCTCGGGCAGCCAGTAGCCGTTTTGCTGGGTATAACTCAAGTATTCGATGGTCCAGCCATCCTGGGCCAGGCCCGAAAGGCGACTGTCGGTGTCCAGGGTCAGCTCACTTTTGCTGTCGGGGGCCGGCAGGCCGCGCACCCACCAGACCAAATGGGACACGGGCAGTTTCCAGCCCAGTTGTTCTTCGAGCAGTTCTTCGGGGCTCTGCGCCTCGTAGCGACCCTGGTTCGCCACTTCCAGGCTGACATGGCCAGGCCGGCCAGTCAGCCGTGCGGCGCCACGGCCGAGGGGGCCTGAGAGGCGGATATCGTAGTAGTCCTGGCGTTGCAGCCAGAACAGCGTGCCGCTGCCGGAATCCTTAGGGGCGCGAATGCCGACCTTGCCGTTGATCTGCCAGCCATCGAGTTGGCTCAGTTGCTCTTTGTGCTGGCGCCATTGCTGCGGGTCGCCCTGGCCCTGAACGGATTCCCGGCTGCTGAAACCGGCGCAGCCGGCGAGAAGGGCGATGAGGCTAAAAGCGATGACATGGCGCATAAACATGGAATTAGAGGGTCTCGGATCCGGTCAGGCGCAGCAAGGTGCTACGCAGAATTGGGCTGTCGGGTTGATCTTTGAGGGCCTTGGCCCACACCTCGCGGGCCTCGCGCTGCTTGCCATTGGCCCACAACACTTCGCCCAGGTGCGCGGCGACTTCGTGGTCTGGAAAGCGCTCGAGGGCCTTGCGCAGGTAGCGTTCGGCGTCATCCAACTGGCCCAGGCGATAGTTGACCCAGCCGAGGCTGTCGAGCACGGCCGGGTCTTCCGGGTTGATGCGGTGGGCTTTTTCGATCAGCGCCTTGGCTTCGGCGTAGCGCGTGGTGCGGTCGGAAAGCGTATAGCCCAGCGCATTGAGCGCCATAGCGTTGTCAGGCTCGCGCTGGATGATGGCCCGCAGGTCGGTTTCCATTTGCGCCAGGTCGTTACGTTTTTCCGCAAGCATGGCGCGGCTGTATAGCAGGTTGAGGTCGTCCGGGAACTGCTTCAACGCCTGTTGCAGCACTTGCCAGGCTTGATCCTGACGATTGTTGTTGATCAGGCTCTCGGATTCGATCAGGTACAGCTGAATGGCGTAGTCGGGCTGGCTGTCGCGTGCCGCTGCCAGGCGCCGCGAGGCTTCGTCGGTGCGCCCGTTGGCCATGAGGATGTCGGCCTGGCGCAATTGAGCTGGCAGGTAGTCGTTGCCTGCACCCACCTGAGCGTATTCGTCCAGCGCGCCCTGCGGGTCGTTGCGCTCTTCTGCCACACGGCCCAGGTTGAGGTGGGCCGAGTCGACATGGCTACCCCGTTCGACCAATTGCTCTAAGTAGGTGGATGCTTCATCCCAAGCCTGGGCTTCCAGGCTGACCAACGCCAGGGAGTAACGCAGTTCGTCGTCTTCAGGGTATTGCTGCACCAGGCTGGCGAACTGCACCTTGGCGTCGTCCATGCGGTTCTGTTCCACCAGCATGCGTGCGTAGGTCAGGCGCAAGCGCTTGTCGTCCGGGTACTGACGCATGCTTTTTTCCAGCAGCGGCAGGGCATCGGCGCCGCGCCCGACAATTTGCAGCAAGCGTGCACGCAATAGCAGGGGGGCTATTTCGCCCTCTTGCGGCGGGTTGTCTTCCAGCAACGTCAAGGCGGCCTGTGGGTCGCCGTCTTGCTGCAGCAGCAAGGCCTTGCCGAAAATCAGCTGGCCGTTGGTGGGGTACTTGGCCAGCAAGCGGTCGAAGCTTTTCAGCAGGCCGGTGCGGGTTTCTTGGTCGGTGTCGGCTGCCGACAGGGCGAGAAAGTCGAAATGAGTGTCGCCTTTGCCCTGCAAGACCTTTTCCATGTAAACCATGGACTCGTCATAGCGTTCGTTGCGCGCCAGTTGAATGGCGGCCGCTCGCTGAGCATCGAGGTTTTGCCCATCGTACTTGGCCCAGGTCAGGGCAGCGTCAAGGCTGGCCTGGTCGTCGCCAACGTATTCGGCGATGCGGAACGCACGTTCCGCGACCCCAGGGTCGCGGGTCTTAGCGGCCTGGTCGGCGTAGTTGGCCATGGCGATGTCGAAGCGATTGCGTTGGCCCGCCAGCTCGGCGGTCAGCAGGCTGTAGACCGTTTCTTCGCTGAATGAGCCGTAAACCTGAGGCTTGCTCTGGGCAGCAGGCGGCGCGGCAGGGGGTGTCGCGTCCGGCTTGGCGGGGGGCCAGGTTTGGCACCCGTTGAGCAAGACAAAGGCGAAGAGCAACGCGGACGATCTATTCATATAGGCGATTTGGCGACTAACCTGCGGTCCGATCATGATGACACAAGCCACAGGGCAAACCCATAACTCGGCGCGGACTATTAGGACAATAGAGAACGGTGGTTGTTCTGAATCTGTCGAAGTAGGACAATTGGCGGCTCAACGAAATCACCAGCGATCATGAATGGCCTTCCTTGCCCTCGGTATCAACCATAAGACTGCTTCGGTCGACGTTCGCGAGCGCGTGGCGTTTACCCCCGAGCAGCTGGTAGAGGCCCTGCAGCAGCTGTGTCGGCTGACCGACAGCCGTGAAGCAGCGATCCTTTCGACCTGCAACCGCAGCGAGCTGTACATCGAACAGGACCACCTGGCCGCTGACGCCGTACTGCGTTGGCTGGCCGACTACCACCGTTTGAGTGTCGATGAGCTGCGCGCGAGCGCTTATGTGCATGAAGAAGATGCGGCCGTTCGTCACATGATGCGGGTTGCCTCGGGGCTGGATTCGCTGGTGCTGGGCGAGCCACAGATTCTCGGCCAGATGAAATCGGCCTACGCCGTAGCGCGTGAGGCCGGCACCATCGGCCCACTGCTGGGGCGCTTGTTCCAGGCCACGTTCAGTGCGGCGAAACATGTGCGTACCGACACGGCCATTGGCGAAAACCCGGTTTCGGTGGCGTTCGCCGCCGTGAGCCTGGCGAAACAGATTTTCAGCGACCTGCAGCGCAGCCAGGCCCTGCTGATCGGTGCCGGTGAGACCATCACGCTGGTGGCCCGGCACCTGCACGAGCAGGGTGTCAAGCGGATCGTAGTGGCTAACCGTACCCTGGAACGCGCCAGTACCCTGGCGACGCAGTTCGGCGCCCATGCCGTGTTGCTGTCCGACATCCCCCAAGAACTGGTCAACAGCGATATCGTGATCAGCTCCACCGCCAGCCAACTGCCGATTTTGGGCAAAGGCGCGGTGGAAAGCGCGCTGAAGTTGCGCAAGCACAAACCAATCTTTATGGTCGACATCGCAGTGCCGCGCGATATCGAGCCCGAAGTGGGCGAACTGGACGACGTTTACCTGTATACCGTGGATGATCTCCACGAAGTCGTTGCGGAAAACCTTAAAAGCCGCCAAGGCGCTGCCCAGGCGGCCGAAGAGCTGGTCTCGCTGGGGGCCAGCGATTTCATGCTGCGCTTGCGTGAATTGGCCGCAGTCGACGTATTAAAGGCCTACCGCCAGCAAAGCGAGCGCCTGCGTGACGAAGAACTGCAAAAAGCTCTGCGCCTGCTCGCCAACGGCAGCAATGCCGAAGAGGTGATGGTGCAACTGGCCCGCGGCCTGACTAACAAATTGCTGCATGCGCCCAGCGTACAGCTGAAAAAGCTGTCCGCCGAAGGTCGCCTAGATGCGTTGGCCATGGCCCAGGAACTCTTCGCCCTCGGTGAGGGCCCCACGGATAAATCGCCGCAATGAAAGCGTCACTGTTGAATAAACTGGACATTATCCAGGACCGTTTCGAAGAACTGACCGCCCTGCTGGGCGACGCTGAAGTCATTTCCGACCAGACCCGTTTTCGCGGCTACTCCAAAGAGTATGCCGAGCTTGAGTCGATCGTGGCCGCCTATCAGCAATGGCTGAAGGTGCAGGTCGATCTGGAGGGTGCCCAGGCGTTGCTCAAGGACAACGACCCGGACATGCGCGAAATGGCCGTCGAGGAAGTGCGCGAGGCGAAAGAACAGTTGACCGAGTTGGAAAGCAACCTGCAGCGCATGTTGTTACCCCGCGACCCCAACGACGGGCGCAATGTGTTTCTGGAAATCCGCGCCGGTACGGGCGGCGACGAGGCGGCAATCTTTTCCGGCGACTTGTTCCGCATGTACTCGCGCTACGCCGAGCGGCGCGGCTGGCGGGTCGAGATCCTCTCCGAGAACGAAGGCGAGCACGGCGGTTACAAAGAAGTCATCGCTCGGGTCGAGGGCGACAACGTCTACGCCAAGCTCAAGTTCGAGTCCGGCGCGCACCGCGTGCAGCGCGTGCCGGAAACCGAATCCCAGGGCCGTATCCATACCTCGGCGTGCACCGTGGCCGTGCTGCCCGAGCCCGACGAGCAAGTGGCGATCGAGATCAACCCCGCCGACCTGCGGGTCGACACCTATCGTTCCTCCGGCGCTGGTGGCCAGCACGTCAACAAGACCGACTCGGCCATTCGGATTACCCACTTGCCCAGCGGCATCGTGGTGGAATGCCAAGAAGAGCGCTCCCAGCACAAGAACCGCGCACGGGCCATGTCTTGGCTGTCGGCCAAGCTCAATGATGTGCAAACCAGCGCCGCGCAGAACGCTATTGCCAGTGAGCGCAAGCTACTGGTGGGTTCTGGCGACCGTTCCGAGCGTATCCGTACTTACAATTTCCCCCAGGGGCGGGTGACCGATCATCGGGTTAACCTAACCTTGTATTCCCTGGATGAAGTGCTCGCCGGCGGGGTCGATGCGGTGATCGAGCCGTTGCTTGCCGAGTATCAGGCTGACCAACTGGCGGCCTTGGGTGAATAGAACATGACCATCATTGCCAGTCTGCTGCGTTCGGCGCAGTTACCCGAGTCGCCCACCGCGCGTTTGGACGCCGAGCTGTTGCTGGCTGCCGCGTTGGGCAAGTCCCGCAGCTTCCTCCATACCTGGCCTGAGCGCATTGTCAGCAGCGAGGCGGCGCGCACCTTTGCCGATTACCTGCAGCGCCGGCAAAACGGCGAGCCGGTGGCCTATATCCTCGGGCAACAGGGTTTCTGGAAACTGGATCTGGAAGTGGCGGCGCATACCCTGATTCCCCGCCCGGACACCGAACTATTGGTGGAGACCGCTCTGGCCCTAGTGCCGGCCGAGCCGACGCGAGTGCTGGACCTGGGCACCGGCACCGGCGCGATTGCCCTGGCCCTGGCCAGCGAGCGCCCGGCGTGGCAGGTCACGGCGGTCGATCGCGTGGCCGAAGCCGTGCAACTGGCCGAACGCAATCGCCAGCGCTTGCGGCTGAACAACGCCAAGGTCGAGCTGAGCCATTGGTTCAGCGCCCTGGCGGGCAATACCTATGGGCTGATCGTCAGTAACCCGCCCTACATTGCCGCCGCTGACCCGCACCTGGCTGAAGGGGATGTGCGTTTCGAGCCCGCCAGTGCGTTGGTCTCCGGGGCCGACGGCCTGGACGACCTGCGCGCGATCATCGCTGCGGCCCCCGAGCACCTGGATGCCGGTGGCTGGCTGCTGCTCGAGCACGGTTATGATCAGGCCGCCGCCGTTGGCGAGTGTCTGCTGGCACGCGGTTTCGACGCCGTGCAGAGCCGTAAGGACCTGGGTGGCCACGAGCGTATCAGCCTGGGGCGCTGGCCGTGCTGAATGACAGCGAATTGCTGCGCTACAGCCGCCAGGTGTTGTTAAGCCAGGTCGACATCGACGGGCAATTACGCCTCAAAGGCAGCCGTGCGTTAATCGTCGGCTTGGGCGGCCTCGGCTCGCCGGTTGCCCTGTATCTCGCGGCGGCAGGGGTGGGCGCCTTGCACCTGGCGGATTTCGATACGGTGGAGTTGAGCAACCTGCAGCGCCAGGTGCTACACGACACTTCCGGCATCGGCTCGACCAAGGTCGACTCGGCCTTGCAACGGCTCGCGGCGATCAACCCGGACATCGAGCTGGTCGCACATCGCCAAGCCCTCGACGCCGACAGCCTGGCCAGTGCCGTAGCCGCGGTAGACCTGGTGCTCGACTGCTCAGACAACTTCAGCACCCGCGAGGCGGTCAACGCGGCTTGTTTCGCCCACGCTAAGCCGTTAGTCAGTGGCGCGGCTATTCGCCTGGAAGGGCAGCTGTCGGTGTTCGACCCGCGGGTGCCTACCAGCCCTTGCTATCACTGCTTATACGGCCATGGTAGCGAGGCCGAACTGACATGCAGTGAAGCGGGCGTATTGGGCCCGGTGGTCGGCCTGGTGGGGAACTTGCAGGCACTGGAAGCGCTCAAATTGCTGGCTGGTTTCGGCGAGCCGTTGGTGGGCCGCTTGCTGTTGGTCGATGCGCTGACCACGCGCTTTCGCGAGTTGCGCGTCAAGCGGGACCCCGCCTGCGCCGTGTGCGCTTGCCGACATGCCTGAAGCGGGCAGTGCGCCAGTCGGCGTATTCGACTCCGGGGTCGGCGGGCTGTCAGTGTTGGCTGAAATCGAGCGCTTGCTGCCGGCTGAATCGCTTTTGTATGTGGCCGACGCCGGTCATATTCCCTACGGCGAAAAGAGCCCGGAATTCATTCGTGAACGCTGCATTCTGGTGGCCGAATTCTTTCGGGCCCAGGGAGCTAAGGCCTTAGTGGTGGCGTGTAACACCGCCACCGTGGCGGCGGTCGCCGACTTACGCCAGCGCTACCCTGCGTGGCCTATTGTCGGTATGGAGCCTGCCGTAAAGCCGGCCGCTGCCGCCACGCGCAGCGGCGTGGTAGGGGTGCTGGCCACCACCGGCACCTTGCAAAGTGCCAAGTTCGCGGCCCTGCTTGACCGGTTCGCCAGCGATGTCCGGGTCGTCACTCAGCCTTGCCCCGGGTTGGTGGAGTTGATCGAGACCGGAGACTTGCACAGTGACACGCTGCGCGAGCTGCTGTCGGGTTATGTCGCGCCGCTGTTGGCGGCAGGGTGTGACACGATCATTCTGGGCTGCACCCACTATCCGTTCCTCAAACCAATGCTCGCCACCCTGCTGCCGCCAGAGGTGGTGCTGATCGACACGGGGGCGGCGGTGGCTCGGCAACTGCAACGTTTGCTTACACAACATGACCTGCTTGCCAGTGGTCCGGCTGGCCAAGTGCAGTTTTGGACGAGTGCTTGTCCGAAAAGCCTGCGAAACATCCTACCTAAGCTATGGAAAAATTCTGAGAGTGTGCGAAGCTTCGAGATGTAAAAAAAGTGTGAAAAACATTTTGTATCTCTGAACTTACACTGATTCGCTGATTTCTATAGCTAGAGTGTTGAGTTGTATAAAAATCTTACAATTGCTAATGAATGGGATGTTCTCATGCAGAGACTGCTCACTTTGGCCGCGCTTGCGGCTGTTACCCTGGGGCAAGCGTTTACCGCACAGGCGGCCGACGTATCGCTTTCAGTCGGCCAGACGGGCGACTCCACGATGGTTTACCGCTTGGGCCTGCAGTCGAACTGGGACAAGAGCTGGATGCAAACCAGCGTCGGTCGTGTCACCGGCTATTGGGATGGCGCTTACACGTATTGGGACGGCGACACTACGTCGAGCAACCATAGCCTGTCGTTTAGCCCAGTGTTCGTTTATGAATTTGCCGGTGGCTCGGTGAAGCCGTTCATCGAAGCCGGTATCGGTGTTGCGGCGTTCGCCCACACCCAGCTTGAAAGCAACAACCTGGGCTCTTCGTTCAACTTCGAAGACCGTCTGGGCTTCGGCTTGCGCTTCGCCGGTGGGCATGAGTTGAGTGTACGTGCCATTCACTACTCCAACGCTGGCATCAAGCAGCCGAACGACGGGGTTGAGTCTTATTCGCTGAACTACCGTATGGCGCTTTAAAAGATCAAGAGCTCGGGGCCGAGGCCCCTCCTACGTTCACCCTCCCGTAGGAGGGGCCTCGGCCCCGAGCTTTTTGCATTCTAAACATGCCGCGGCAAATTCTTGAAAGCCGTCAATGCGCGCTGGCGGCTCTTGCCTAAATCGACGATCGGCGGTGGATAATCCACGGTTGCAAATAATCCGCCCTGTAGCGGTGGGTTGTGGATATCTTTGGCGCTGAGCTTGGCCAATTCCGGCACCCATTGTTTGAGAAAGACCCCCTGCGGGTCGAACTTCGCCGACTGGCTGACCGGGTTGAATACACGGAAATAGGGCACCGAATCGGTCCCGCTGGACGCGCTCCACTGCCAGCCACCGTTGTTGGCAGCCAGGTCGCCATCGATCAGATGCTGCATGAAAAAGCGCTCGCCCTCGCGCCAGTCGATCAGCAAGTTCTTGCTCAAAAACATCGCCGTAAGCATGCGTAGGCGGTTATGCATCCAGCCGATCTCCACCAGCTGGCGCATGGCGGCATCGATGATAGGTATGCCGGTACGCCCTTCTTTCCACGCTTGCAGGTCTTCGGGCGCATCACGCCATGGTACGGCTTCGTATTCGGGGCGAAAGGCGCGGTGTTTGGAGACCCGTGGGTAGCCCACCAGAATGTGTTTGTAGAACTCGCGCCAGATCAATTCGCTGACCCAGGTCACCGCGCCCACGCTGCCACTCTCGAATTCGCCACGGTTGCTGGCCACGGCGGCATGCAGACACTGGCGCACCGAAATCACCCCGGCGGCCAAGTACGCCGATAGCTGGCTGGTGCCAGGCCGGGCTGGCAGATCGCGTTCGGTTTTGTAGTCATCGATGCGTTGGTCGGTGAACTGCTCGAGCCGCTCCTGAGCCTCCGCTTCGCCGGCAGGCCACAGCGCCTGCAGCGCCGACGTTGGTGGGGTATAGCCGGTGACGCCAGTGGGCACCGGGTCGGCGGTGATGCGCAGGGGCTTTTGCAGCGCCGGTTTCTGCACCAGGGCGGGCAGCGAATGGTGCAAGCGTTCATAGCACACCCGGCGAAACTGGCTGAATACCTGGAAATAGGTACCGCTCTTGGTCAATACCGAGCCGGGCTTGAATAACAATTGGTCCAAGTGTGCCGTGAACCCGATACCGGCCTCGGCCAAGGCATCTGCAACCGCCGCGTCGCGGGCACTCTCGTTCACGCCATACTCTTCATTGCAGTGCAGCTGTTCTATGCCGTGCTTCTGGCACAGCTCGAGCAGCACCTGCGGCGCGTCGGCCCAGGTGGCGCTGTCGCGGATCAACAAGGGAATATGCAGGGCCTTGAGCGCCTGGCTCAGCTCCTTGAGGTTGCGTAACCAGAAGTCGACTTTGCTCGGCGCATCATCATGGCTGAGCCACTGCTGCGGGCTAAGCAAATAGACCGCCACGGTAGGACCTTGGGCGCAGGCGGCGGCCAGGGCGGTATTGTCGTGCAGGCGCAAGTCGCTGCGAAACCAGATCAATTGCATGGGCTTACCCGGGTCAGAATTCATAAGGGCAGGGCTAGAGCAGCCCCGCCTGTTGCAAGGCTTGCAAGGCGGCCAGTGGTGTTGGCGCCAAGCTCAGGCCGGCCATGTCGTCGCCCGCCGGGCCCGCCTCGTTACGATGCAGCACCACTGCCGGGCCGACCAACCAAGCCGGGCTGCTGCAACTGCTCGCCAGCCGTGCCAGCACGCCCGGGCCGACCACCTTGCGCGAATAGAACAGCACCGCGCGGGCCTTCAGGCGTTCGCTGGCCAGGGCGAGTTCGCTGGGCGGCAAAGGCCAATCGAGGACGGTCACCGGGCAGTTGGCGCTGCTGACCAGCCAGGCCGTCAGCCATAGGTGCGGTTCCAGCGGCAGGTCGGATTGGTTGATCAGCAGCACGGGGGCGCCACTGAGCTGGCGGTTGTTGTGATACAGGCGGGCGCCGAACTTGCTGCGCAGCCAAGTGAAGAAGAACACCCGTTCCATTTGCGCGCCAAACTGGCTCTGCCAGCGCTGCTCCAGTGCTTCAAGCAGCGGCAGTAACAACTGCTCGCAGAGGGTGACCGGCGGGTAGATGGCCATGGCCTGGTTGAACAGGTCGTCGACCCGGCGTTCGGCCAGCGCCGCGATGGCTTCAATCAGTTGCTCGCGCAGTGGCAACCACTCGCTTTCGATAGGCTCGCCTTTGAGCGATTGCGGCGCATCCAGCAACGCTTTGACCTGGCTGACGGACACCCCGCGGCTAAGCCAGGTCACCACCAGTTGCACCCGGCGCACGTGCTCGGCATCGTAAAGGCGATGCCCCTTGGCCGTGCGGTGCGGCACGATCAGCCCGTAACGCCGTTCCCAGGCGCGCAGAGTGACAGGGTTAACCCCGGTTTGGCGCGCCACTTCACGGATGGGCAGCCAATGGCCCCCAGCCGGTTCGACAGTCGGGTCAGATTGCATTGCGCAGGCTCAAGTTCTCGGGATGGGGTTGCAAATACACCTGGCGCGCAATGTACGGATCGGGATACAGGCGGAACAGGTGCTTGAGTAGGGTCAAGGGCACCACAAGGGGCACAATGCCTTCGCGGTACTGGGTAATCAGGTGCAGCAACTCGCGTTTGTCTTCGGTGCTGATGGATTGCTTCAGGTAACCGCTGATGTGGAGCAGCACATTGGCATGGGTACCACGGGTGGCGCAGCGCTTGAGCGCGGCCATTAGCTTGCTGAAATACGCAGGGCCAACCCGCGCGGCGTCTTCGCTGCCCATGTTGCCCAGGCGCTTGCCCAGCGCCTTGTACTGCAGCGGGTTGTTGGCCATCAGCTGGTACTTATAGCGGGCGTGAAATTCCGTCAGGCTGCGCCGGGTCAGCCCTTCGGCCAGCAGGCGTTGCCAGTCGGCATAGGCATAGACCCGCACCAGAAAGTTTTCCCGCAACACGGCGTCGCACAGGCGGCCTTCTTCTTCCACCGGAAGGTCGGGATGGCGCTCACAGAAAGCCTGCGCATAAATGCCGCGGCCGCCGTCGCGTTGGGGCACGCCATTGGCGCCGTACACCTTGACCCTTTCCAGCCCACAAGACGGAGACTTCTGCATAAAAATATAGCCGCAGATATCCCCCAGTTCACCGGCCATTTTTTCGCCGTAGGCGGCTAACGGTGCGGTGACATTAAGCTCGGGGTGGACCGTGCCTACCGCTTCGGGCCGCTGGCTTTCGCCGACCAGCCGGATGGGCTCGCGGGGGATGCCCAAGCCAATGGCGACCTCTGGGCATACGGCAACGAAATCGAAGTGCTCATTGAGTTGCCGGCTGCACAGGCGTGACTCTTTATGGCCGGCATTGAAGCGCACTTCCTGGCCCAGCAGGCACGCGCTGATGGCGAGCTTGGGTTTGGCGGAAATAGGGGTTGAGTCTGGCAACGCCGACCTCCAGCAGAGAAATTCTTGTACAGGCCAATTTGCCTGTACAACATGATTTCATCATAGGAGCTAACCTGTACAAGTCAATTCATTTGTACAGCTTTGCGATTTACTTCCAGCCCATCAACCAACTGTCGGCGTCGCGCAGGGCTTGCCAGGGCAGGCGCTGCACGCGCTGGTTGAGCACCGCTTGCAGCTCGACCTCAAGGACCGTGCCGTCTTCGTCGGTGACGAGTTGGGTCACCAGGAAGTGTTTTTCCCGATTGAGCGGCCGGGTTGCCGTCCATTTCGACAGCAACAGCTTGCGCGGGTTGAGGCGATGACCGGCGGCGCTCACTGCAAGTGCTCCAATAAGCGCCGAGCGGCATCGTGGCCGCTTAGCCAAGCGCCTTCAACCCGCCCTGACATGCACCAGTCGCCACATGCATACAGCCCCAGGTGGGCATCGGCCAGCGCGCCGAGATCGCGGCCACCGGCGGGGCGGGCGTAGAGCCAGCGGTGGGCCTGGCTGAACGAGGGTGCCGGCATGGCGCAGTCGAGGATCTCGGCGAAGGCGCCGTGCAGGTGGTCGATTACGGCCTCCTTGGGCAGGTCCAGGTGTTCTTTGCTCCAGGCGCTGGTGGCGTGCAGTACCCAGGTATCGCGGGCATCATCACGCCCTGGCTTACTGCGGTTGCGGGCCACCCAGTCAAGCGCGCTGTCTTGCACGAAGCAGCCCTGCATCGCGGTGTTCAAGGCCTCGTCGAAGGCCAACGCGACCGCCCAGGTGGGCTCCATCTGCACCCCGGCGGTGACGGCGGCAAGTTTCGGCGCGGTGGCCAGCAGCGCCGTGGCCTGGGCCGGTGGTACGGCAATGACCACGTGGCTAAAGGGGCCGTGTTGGTTGCCTTCGGCGTCGAGTAAATGCCAAAGGCTGGCGCCGTGGAACACCTCGGTGATGCGGCAACTAAAGGTGCTGGGCAGCTCATCGAGCATGGCCCTGGCGATTGCGCCCATGCGCGGCGTACCGACCCAGCGGGTCTGTTCGTCGGGCGAAGGGCTAAGTTGCCCGCCTTTGCAGTTGTACAGGGCCGGTTTCCATTCGGCGACGTGGCCGGCCTCTTTCCATTGCTGCACTTGGGACACGAAGCGGCGGTCACGGGCGGTGAAGTATTGCGCGCCGAGGTCGAGGGCGCCGGCTTCGCTGCGTTTGCTCGACACACGCCCGCCAGGGCCGCGTGCCTTGTCGAAAAGCTGGACCGCATGGCCAGCCTGGTGCAGCGCCTGGGCTGCGGAGAGTCCGGCGATACCGGTACCGATAATAGCGATAGGTACTGTCATAGTGGCCTCGTTACGTCTGGCCGAAGCATGCGGATCACACCTGCGATGCACACTCACGGCCCGCTGTTCACAGACTACGCTCTAGAACAAACCTGTACAATGTACACTTTTCGTATAACTTGGGCGTTGCGCCACGCCAGGTTGTCCTATGATCTATGTATAAGGGGGCCTAGGTTCTGTACGTAAAGTCGCCGAGCGGCGATCAGGCAAGGCAAAAACGGGCGAGGAAGCGGAGTTGACTGGTTGTCAATGAGCATTCCGAGCCTGTTTTTAACGCAGCATGGTCGACGCGCAGGCACTTTACGTACAGAACCTAAAGAAACCCCTTGCTGTACTAGGTAAGACTAGCCAATCACTGCCAACGCCACACGAGGAACGAGTCATGCACATATTGCTGACCGGCGGTACCGGTTTGATCGGGCGCGAGCTCTGCAAACTATGGCTCACCCAGGGCCACCGTTTGACGGTTTGGAGCCGACGGCCGGCCGACGTTTCGCGTTTGTGCGGCGCCGGGGTCAAGGGCATTGCCCGGCTTGAAGAGTTGGGTGACGAACCCCTGGACGCCGTGGTCAACCTGGCCGGGGCGCCTATCGCGGATCGGCCTTGGACTGGCAAGCGCCGCGCCCTGTTGTGGGCCAGCCGCATCGGCCTGACCGAGCAGTTGCTAACGTGGTTGCAAGGCCGCACGCAAAAGCCTGCGGTATTTATCTCGGGTTCGGCAGTGGGTTGGTACGGCGATGGTGGCGAACGTGAGCTGAACGAAACCTCGCCGCCGGTCAAAGAAGATTTCGCCAGCCGCTTGTGCATCGCCTGGGAAGAAACCGCCCAGCGCGCCGAGGCTATGGGCATGCGCGTCGTACTGGTACGCACCGGGCTGGTGCTGTCCAGCGAAGGCGGTTTCCTCAAACGCCTGCTGCTGCCCTTCAAGCTTGGCCTGGGTGGCCCGATCGGCGACGGGCGGCAATGGATGCCGTGGATTCATGTGGCAGATCAAATCGCCCTGATCAATTTTCTCTTGCACCATACCGAAGCCGGCGGCCCCTATAATGCCTGCGCGCCTGGGGTGGTCCGTAACCGTGAATTTGCCCGGCGCCTGGGCAAAACCCTGCACCGCCCGGCGGTGATGCCGCTGCCGGCGTTTGTCTTGCGCACAGGGCTCGGCGAGTTGTCCGGGCTCTTGCTCGGCGGCCAGCGCGCGCGCCCGGTGCGCCTGAGCGAAGCAGGCTTTGTATTTCGCTACACCGATCTGCAAATGGCCTTGGATGAATTATCCAGCCGTTTGTAAACACTGGTTTCGCTAATAGGACTGTGCATGAACGATCATGCTTTGCTGCTGGTCAACCTCGGCTCACCGGCCTCCACTTCGGTGGCCGACGTGCGCCGCTACCTCAACCAGTTTTTGATGGACCCCTACGTCATTGACTTGCCCTGGCCCGTGCGCCGGTTGCTGGTGGGCTTGATCCTGATCAAGCGGCCCGAACAGTCAGCCCATGCCTACGCTTCCATCTGGTGGGACGAAGGCTCGCCGTTGGTGGTGCTTAGCCGGCGCTTGCAGCAGGCCATGACCCGCGAATGGACGCAGGGCCCGGTGGAGCTGGCGATGCGTTACGGCGAGCCCTCCCTCGACACCGTTTTGCAACGCCTCACCGCCCAGGGGATACGGCGCGTGACCTTGGCCCCGCTGTATCCGCAGTTCGCCGACAGTACGGTGACCACGGTTGTCGAAGAAGCTCGCCGGGTCGTGCGCACCCGCAAGCTCGATGTCGAGTTCTCCCTGGTGCAGCCCTTCTACGACCAACCCGAATACATCGAGGCGCTGGTGGCCAGCAGCGCGCCGCATCTGCAGCAAGGCTTCGACCATCTGCTGTTGAGCTTCCATGGTTTGCCTGAGCGCCATTTGACCAAGCTAGACCCCACCGGCCAGCATTGCTTGCAGAACGCCGACTGCTGCCGTACGGCACCGCCAGAAGTCCTCGCGGTGTGTTACCGCGCCCAATGCTTGCGCAGCGCTGAAGCGTTCGCCAAGCAGATGGGGTTGGCCGAAGGGCAGTGGTCGGTGTCGTTCCAGTCGCGCCTGGGCAAAGCCAAGTGGATCGAACCCTACACCGAGGCCACGCTGGACGCCCTGGCTCAACAGGGGGTGAAAAAACTGCTGGTGATGTGCCCCGCGTTCGTCGCCGACTGCATCGAAACCCTGGAAGAGATCGGCGACCGCGGCCGCGAGCAGTTTTGCGCTGCGGGGGGCGAGGAGCTGGTGCTGGTGCCATGCCTGAACGACGATGCCCATTGGGCACAGGCGCTCAATACCTTGTGCGAGCGTGCGCCAGCCCTGGCCTGACACCGGCGCCTGAGCAAGCCCCAGGACGGGGCTTGCGGGTTTATTCCTGGAGGTTTTTCTTCCAGTCGCCATGCCCTGGCAACAACAGGTTCAAGGCAATCGCTACCACGGCACACAGGGCGATGCCTTTGAGGCCGAAATCATCTGGGCCGGTACCGGTGCCGATCAGTACTCCGCCAATGCCAAACACCAGGGTCACCGAAACGATCACCAGATTGCGCGCTTCGCCCAGGTCAATCTTGTGGCGAATCAGCGTGTTCATGCCCACTGCCGCGATCGAGCCAAACAACAGGCAGAGAATCCCGCCCATGACTGGCACCGGTATGCTCTGCAGCAGCGCACCGAACTTGCCGATAAAAGCCAGGCTGATGGCGAATATCGCCGCCCAGGTCATGATCTTCGGGTTGTAGTTTTTGGTCAGCATCACCGCACCGGTCACCTCGGCGTAGGTGGTATTGGGTGGGCCACCGAACAGGCCGGCGGCCGTGGTGGCGATGCCGTCGCCCAGCAAGGTACGGTGCAGGCCTGGTTTTTTCAGGTAGTCACGACCGGTGACGCCGCCCACGGCGATCACCCCGCCAATGTGTTCGATGGCCGGCGCCAGTGCCACCGGTACGATGAACAAAATCGCCTGCCAGTTGAACGCTGGCGCGGTGAAGTGGGGCAGGGCCAGCCACGGCGCGGCGGCGATCTTGGCGGTGTCGACTACGCCAAAAGCGAACGCCAGGGCAAACCCCACCAGCACACCGGCGATGATCGGCACCAGGCGGAAAATCCCCCGACCATAGACCGCTACGACTAACGTGGTCAGCAAGGCGGGCATGGAGATCCACATGGCGGTGGCGTAGTGGATCAACTCACTGCCGTCAGCGGCTTTGCCCATGGCCATGTTCGCCGCGATGGGGGCCATGGCCAAGCCGATGGAAATGATCACCGGGCCGATCACCACCGGCGGCAGAAGGCGGTCGATAAAGCCGCTGCCTTTGATCTTTACCGCCAGCCCCAGGAAGGTATAGACAAAACCGGCCGCCATTACCCCGCCCATGGTCTCGGCCAGGCCGAACTGGCCCTTGGCGAGGATGATCGGGGTAATAAAGGCAAAGCTGGAAGCCAGGAACACCGGCACCTGGCGGCCGGTCACCAGTTGGAACAGGAGAGTCCCGAGGCCTGCGGTAAACAACGCGACATTAGGGTCCAGCCCTGTGATCAGCGGCATCAAGACCAGTGCGCCGAACGCCACGAACAGCATCTGCGCACCGGACAATACCTGGCGCCAGAGCGGCTCGTTGAAGTCGTCCTGCATGCTCAGGCGTCCTTTTGCTTGGTGCCGAAGATCTTGTCCCCGGCATCGCCCAGGCCCGGAATGATGTAACCCTGTTCGTTCAGGCGCTGGTCGATGGACGCGGTGTAGATCTGCACGTCCGGGTGGGCTTTTTCGACCACAGCGATGCCTTCGGGCGCTGCCACCAGTACCATGGCGCGGATGTCTTTACAGCCGGCTTTTTTCAGCAGGTCGATGGTCGCTACCATTGAGCCACCGGTGGCCAGCATGGGGTCAATGATCATCGCCAGGCGCTCGTCGATTTCCGAGGCGAGCTTTTCCAGGTAGGTGTGGGCCTTGAGGGTTTCCTCGTTGCGGGCCACACCCACGGCGCTCACTTTGGCCCCGGGGATCAGGCTGAGCACGCCTTCGAGCATGCCGATACCCGCACGCAGGATGGGCACGACGGTGATTTTCTTGCCGGCGATTTTTTCCACTTGAACCGTACCGGCCCAGCCTTGGATGTCGTAGCTTTCCAGGGGCAGGTCTTTGGTCGCTTCGTAGGTCAGCAGGGCGCCCACTTCCTGAGCGAGCTCGCGGAAGTTCTTGGTGCTGATGTCGGCGCGGCGCATAAGGCCGAGCTTGTGGCGGATCAGCGGGTGGCGGATCTCACGGATGGGCATGGGGATAACTCCGGCGGGCAAAAAAACGGGGCTAGATTAATCTATTCGTGGTGGCTGTCCTATAGACAGACTGCACGGTAGTCCAAAATGCTTGATCTGTTCCCGGCGGGTGCGTACCTTTGCCGGCTTTTCTGCAACCACCCCTATTGGAGCGCGCTATGTCCGCTGATCTCGAGCACATCCGTCAAGTCATGCGAGAGGCTGACTGCCTTTACCTCGAAGCGACCGTCGAGGCGGCCATTGCGCGTGTGGGCGAGCAGATCAATGCGCAACTGGCCGAGCGTAACCCGGTGGTGTTTTGTGTCATGAATGGCGGGCTGATTTTCGCCGGCAAACTGCTGACGCACCTGAACTTCCCTTTGGAAGCGTCCTACCTGCACGCCACCCGCTACCGTAACGAAACCCGCGGTGGCGACCTGTTCTGGAAAGCCAAGCCGGAAATATCCTTTATCGACCGCGATGTGTTGATCATCGACGATATCCTCGATGAAGGGCACACCCTCAGCGCGATCATCGATTTCTGCAAGCATGCTGGCGCCAGTGCGGTGCACACCGCTGTGTTGATCGATAAAGAACACGATCGTAAAGCCAGCCCAGACCTCAAGGCCGATTTCGTTGGCTTGCCCTGCGTCGACCGCTACATCTTTGGCTACGGTATGGACTACAAGGGTTACTGGCGCAATGCTGCAGGCATCTACGCCGTCAAAGGTTTGTAATATCTGCGGGCAGGCCAGCCGTTCGCGCGGTTGACTGTTCCCCTGGGTTGCCGGAGAGTGCTCGCCTGCCTATTTCGGAGCCTGCCATGCGCCTTCCCGTTACTGCCCTCGCCCTTGTGCTTAGCCTGCCGTTGGCCGCCGCGCCGATGCATGGGCAGTTCCTGCCGCCCGATGAGGCGGCGCTGCGCGAGGCGGCGCCTGAGCAGCAACAACTGTTGCAGGTGACCGAGTTTACCGCGGTCATGGGCAACCAGCGGCTCTCCAACCAGCAGCCGATCCCGGTTACCGCACCGTTATCGTTGTTACTCAAAGGCAAGCCGCTGAACAAGGGGGCTACCTTGAACCAGGTGTTCATCACCTTCGATGCCGAAAGCAAAAGCCTGAAAAAGCCCGTTTACGACGCGGCCAGCAAGACGTTGACCCTCAATTACCCGCTGGTGCAGTACCGAGTGATCCTCGACCTACTGCGCAATGACACGGTATACGTGCAGTTTCTGACCTACGCCAATGGGCATGTCTGGGCTGACCTACACACCGGTGCTGTACGCGCGCGTTGAGCCCGGCGCCTTGCCAGGGGTAAACTGCCCGCCCCGTGATATCGCCATTGCCAGTTGGAAACCGCCATGCGTAAAGATAAAAAACAGTTGATTGGTGACGAGATCGGCGACGCCCAGATCAAATTGTTTCTGGACTTCGAACCGGTAGACGCCACCTCGCCGTCGCTGCACAAGTTGATCAAAGCCTACCGCGGCCTGCGCGTGGACGATTTCGAGCGCTTCCTGGTTTTCTTCAAGGAGGCCGGCTACGACCTCGACGGTCGTGACGAGCAAGGCAACGACTTCGTTGCCCTAGTCCGCGATCAGCGTAATGCGCCTGAGTACATTGAGCTCATCGAGAAAGCTCGCGTCTGATATACCCGCCCTGGCTAGCCTGAACAATGCACCCCAGGGTGATCCGGATCCGGTGGGGGCTGGAAAAAGACCTTTCGTCCGTCTATTAAAGTGCCCACATCACGCGTTCAGGCGCGGAGCCGATAGCGATCTCAGTAGATGCCATAATTCCTCCTGAGATTCGCCATCATGAGCTTACGTAAACTCAACCTTGCGCCCCGTTCTGCCCTATGCTTCGGTTTTTTTTGTGCCTTGATCGTCGCATTGGGCGCTTTTGCCGTACGGCAAGCGTCGGTGCTGAATGAGGCTGAGAAAAAAGTCGAGACCAATATCGTTCCCAGTTTCAAGGTGCTGGGGGTGTTGGATCGGGAGTTTGTCAGCGTGCGTAACAGCAATAGCAAGTTGCGCAACGCCAGCGAAAGTGACGCCATCAGGGCTCAGAGTGAAGAAGACGCGCGCAAATCCCAAGCCCTGATCAAGCAGAACCTCGATGAGCTGTCCGGGTTGATTGTGACCCCGCAGGGGCGAGTGGCATTCGATGCGATGAAAGAAGCGGTCAGTGCTTTCGATGTGGTGCAGGCCAAGTACGTAGCATTGATCGTGGCCAAGGATTTTCCTGCTGCCATGGCGTACTCGGACCAGAGTGTCAGGGCGGCGTCCACGCAGGTGGCTGCCAATATCCAGAAACTCAAAGAGATCAATGACGCCAAGGCCAAAGCCGCTGGCGAAGACGCTGATCTGGCCTACAGTCAGACGCTCACCCTGGTTGTGGTGTTCGTGGCTATCGCGCTGCTCGCGACCCTGCTGGTGGCGTGGCTGTACACAAACAGTGTGATGGCCCCCATGCGTCACTCCCTCACGATTGCCGAGCGTATTGCCGCCAACGACTTCAGCCACGACGTCAAGCCTGATGCCGGTGATGAGATGGGCCGTTTGATTGGTGCTTTGGCCACGATGCAAAGCAACCTGCGCAGTACCATCATCCAGATCAGCGACTCTTCCACTCAACTGGCGGCCACCTCGGAAGAAATGCACGCCGTGACCGAGGACGCTTCTAAAGGTCTGCTGCGGCAGAACGACGAAATTGAAATGGCCGCTACGGCCGTCAACGAGATGAGTTCGGCGGTCGATGAGGTGGCCAGTAATGCCGCAGGGGCGTCGACCGCCGCTGCACAAACCAGCAAAACGGCAATGGCCGGGCGTGGCAAGGTGGATGAAACGGTCAGCGCGATCAACCTGATGGTCAGCAATGTGGAGTCTACCTCCACCAGCGTGCGCGGCTTGGCTGGTATGGCCACCGATATCAGCAAGGTGCTCGACGTGATCCGCGCGATCGCCCAGCAGACCAACTTATTGGCGCTGAACGCGGCCATCGAAGCGGCCCGTGCTGGTGAGGCAGGCCGTGGTTTCGCGGTGGTAGCGGACGAAGTACGGGCGTTGGCCCATCGCACTCAGCAGTCGACCAGCGAGATCGAGCAGATGATCTCAACCATCCAGACCGGTTCTAACGAAGCGGTGACCTCTATGGATCAGACCAGTCAACAAGCGGGCAAGACACTGGCCCTGGCACAATCGGCAGGCCTGGCCCTGCTCGAAATTACTGAGTCGATTGGGCATATCAACGACCGCAACGTACAGATCGCTACGGCTGCAGAAGAGCAATCTCAAGTGGCCAGGCAGGTCGATCGCAGCCTGGTGAGCATTCGCGACTTGTCCACACAGTCGGCAGCGGGCTCGCATCAGACGTCGGTGGCCAGCGGTGAATTGTCGAAGTTGGCGGTGGACCTGAACCATTTGGTGAAACGGTTTAAGGTTTGACGGGAACGTTAGAAGCTCGGGGGCAAACCCCCTCCTACGATTGTGCGTGACGTAGGAGGGGGCTTGCCCCCGATCTCTTCAACGATTAAACCGGCTCGAAGCGCGTAGCCTCGCTGTGCTGCTCGACCAGTTCCAGCCCTTCATCGCTCTTGGTGCGCACGCGATGGTATAGCTCGGCATCGGTCTCTAGCGCTTTTTCCCGCGCAGGGAAGATCTCTGCCAGTTTTGCTGTCCAGGCTTCGCTACGGTAGCGCTCGGGGAAGCAGCGTTCGAGCAGTTCGAGCATGATCGATACGGTGACCGATGCCCCCGGAGAGGCACCCAGCAGAGCGGCCAACGAACCATCGCGGGACGCCACCAGCTCGGTACCGAATTGCAGCACGCCGCCTTTCTTTGGGTCTTTCTTGATGATTTGCACGCGCTGGCCTGCAATCTCTAAACGCCAGTCCTCAGCCTTCGCCCCTGGGTAGAAACGCCGCAGCGATTCCAGGCGTTGCTCCATGGATTGGCGCACTTCGCTCATCAGGTACTTGGTGAGGTCCATGTTGTCACGGGCCACCGCCAGCATTGGGCCAATGTTGGCCGCGCGTACCGACAGCGGAAGATCCAGGAACGAACCATGCTTGAGAAACTTAGTGGTAAAGCCGGCGTAGGGCCCGAACAGCAAAGACTTCTTGCCATCGACCACACGGGTGTCCAAGTGCGGCACCGACATGGGCGGCGAACCCACGGCCGCCTGGCTATAAACCTTGGCTTGGTGCTGCTTGACGATCTCTGGGTTGTCGCAACGCAGCCACTGGCCACTGACCGGGAAGCCGCCGAAGCCTTTACCTTCTTCGATACCCGACAACTGCAACAAGGGCAGGGCGGCACCGCCAGCGCCGAGGAAGACGAAACGTGAGTCGATTTCACGGCTGTGGCCGCTGTCGACGTCTTTGATCGTCACCGACCAGCCGCTGCCCTTGCGAGCCAGGCCAGTCACCTTGTTACGGTATTTGACTTGAACGTCAGGGGCGCTGCTCAAGTGGGCGAGCAGTTTGTTGGTCAAGGCGCCGAAGTTGACGTCGGTACCGCCCATGATGCGAGTAGCCGCCAGCCGTTGATCTGCTGGCCGGCCAGGCATCATCAGGGGCATCCACTCGTTCATCACGGCTTTGTCTTCGGTGTATTGCATGTCGGCGAAGGCGTGATGATGCTTGAGTGCTTCGTAGCGTTTTTTCAGGAAGGCTATGCCTTTGTCGCCCTCGACGTAGCTCAAGTGCGGCACAGGGCAGATGAACGAGCGCGACGAACCGAAGGTGCCTTTTTGGCTCAGGTACGCCCAGAACTGCTTGGATACCTCGAACTGCGCATTGATATGCACAGCTTTCTGAATATCGATGGAGCCATCGGCTGCCTGGGGGGTGTAGTTCAGTTCGCACAGCCCGGCATGGCCGGTGCCCGCGTTATTCCACGGGTTGGAGCTTTCTGCGGCCCCCGAATCCATGAGCTCGACCACTTCCACGCGGATCGCTGGATCGAGCTCTTTGAGCAGTACGGCCAGGGTGGCACTCATGATGCCTGCGCCTACCAGTACTACGTCGACTGCTTCGTTTTGCGCCATGTTAACGCGTCTCCAAAATCTTCAGCATCCAATTGACAGCATAGAACCCAGTACGTTGTGCAGGCTGGGGATCACTATGTCCGACGCTTCGCTATGTGTTGCGGCAGCGGGCGGCTTGAGATAACAGGCATCAACTCACTTTTCTGCCTGCCTGGCCATTCGACCATGGTCAATACGCCCACTTCCCGGTGTCAAACCGAGCTAGCCGCCCGTGTACATACGCTCAGATATCGAGGCGTGAAGAATTCTTTGCAGGTCGATGGTGCCTGTTTCGCTACGGAACTGTTCATTTGCTCGCCACACTCTTGTGAAGTAGTGAAAACCCGTTTTTCACGCTCTTTTGGAGTCGTAAACCTCAAAGGCTCTACCAGTGAGACACCGGCAGCGCGGTCAGATTCAGCGAAGCGGTAATGTGCCGGCAACAGCGAGGCACCGCGACTTCACAGGCTCTGTGTGGGCGGCTCTCTGTGGGCAATGCGGGGGTCAGTACAGCGCACTGACGGCGATGCGAGGCCCGATCAGGAGACGTCCTTATAATCGGGGGGTGAGTATAGCGATGAAACGAGAGGAATTGATCTTAATTAATGGACTTTTGTTGGCCTTGCATTTATGCGGACAGTGCGTGTGCCCTGCGACATTCGCGCGCAGGCTGGCTAACCCGGGCATTGGCAGGCAGGCTATGGCCCAGCCAGCCCAAGCGCATTTCGCTGACTTCTACCCAACCCGGTGCGGCCGGCGGCTGCGCGCATTGCTTGAAGGCCTGGCAATGGCCATTGGCATCTAGGTGGGCGAAGGTGCGCAGGGGGCTGGGTTTGAAAAGCCAGCGCAGCAGTGGGGGCATGGCGAGTGAACTCTGCAGAAGGTATGTAGGCAGTGTGCGTGGAAAGCGTTACAAGGGCATGACAGGAACCGCCCGGGCTTGCCCCAGTCAAAGCTGAACTGGTTCGGCGCGGCCCCGGCCCGCTATACTGCTGGCCACTGATGCCTATTTCCTGGAGATGATGAGCATGCTGCAACGCTTGGTGTTCGCTATGATCGCTGTGACTGGCCTGGCCCTGGCCGGCTGCGCCAATAGCCCGCAACAACTCAGCCCGCAACCTAAGCTGACCTCGCAACTGGCCGCCGTGGGGCGTGGCCAGCCGGTGGTGGTGCGGGTGGTCGATGGGCGCCCATCGCCGACCTTGGGCACCCGTGGTGGCCTATACCCTGAGACCAGCGGCGTTAGCGTCGCCGCCAATGATATCGTGCCCAAGCTGCAGGCTCAGGCTGAAGCCGCCGTGCGTTTGCTTGGCTTTACGCCAACCGCCAATGCGTTCAACGCCCCGCAGTTGACCATCACCCTGGCCGACCTGAAGTACCAGTCGCCCAAGGACAAGATGTACGTGACTCAGGCGACCATCAGCGCCAACTTCCGCGCCGACGTCGCGAACGCCAGCCAGCGTTACACCGGCCGCTACGGCGCTTCCCTGGATCAGCGCTTCGGCATGGCGCCGAACCAGGAAACCAACACCAAATTGGTCAGCGATGTGCTCAGTGACGCGCTGACTCGGGTCTTCAAAGACGCCACCATCGGCCAGACCCTGAATCAGTAATGGGCAAAGGGGGCGGCCTTGCGCTGCCCCCTGAACTTCCGCCCGCTATCAGGCTGTCATCTCGGCAAAATGCGCCATCATGCGTTGAGCGTCCGCCTCCACGCCGCTGAATAATTCGAACGCTTTAACCGCCTGGAACACGGCCATGATGCCGCCGTCCAGCGTTTGGCAGCCGAGTGCGCGAGCGTTACGCAGCAGTTCGGTTTCCAACGGGAAGTAGACAATCTCAGCCACCCATAAAGCCGGCCGGAGCAATTCCAGCGGCACCGGCATGCCCGGCAGCTTGGCCATGCCCATGGGGGTGGTGTTGACCAGGCCGTCCGCCTCGGCCATGGCGCTCGGGAGGTCGCTGCCGACCTTGGCCCGGTCACCCGGGAAATGCTGGTTGAGGTTATCGGCCAGGGCCTGGGCGCGGCTGGCGTCGACGTCGAAAATACTCAGTTGCTGCACGCCTTCGATCAGTAGCGCGTGGGCCACTGCCGCCCCCGCACCCCCGGCCCCCATTTGCACGACCCGCGCGCGCGGTACGTCGGCCATGCCACGGCGAAAGCCTTCGGCGAACCCCAGGCAGTCGGTGTTGTGGCCCACGCGTTTGCCGTCTTTGAGGACCACGGTATTGACCGCGCCGATGCCACGGGCTTCGGCCGACAGCTCATCGAGTAGCGGGATGATTGCCTGTTTGCTCGGAAAAGTAATGTTCAGCCCGGTGAAGCTCATGCGTTCGGCGGCGGTCAGTAGCTCGGGCAGAGCGGCGTTGTCGAGTTGCAGTTTGTCCAGGTCGATCAACCGATACAGGTAGCCGAGGCCTTGGGCGGCACCCTCATGCTCATGCAGTGCCGGCGTACGTGAGGCCTGAATGCCCGCGCCGATCAGGCCGGCCAGGATGCTGGGGTGGGATTGCTGGAGCATGGAAATCACCTTGTTATTGTTGGAATGAAGCCACGGGGCTCATGCCTAATAAATTGTACCAACCGGTTAATTTGGTCAAATGGTTTTCGTCAGATGGCCGCTCAGGGGGCTTTGGGCAAGATATGGCCCGAGACGTGCGCGCCCGCTTCGCGGGGTAGGCGGCGCAGGTCTAGCATCGACGCCAGGGTCAATACGCCCACCAGGGCAAAGGCCACGTGGTAGGCAGCCAGGTCGTTGGCGGCAGCGCCCAGCAGTGCCTCGCTGGCGCGCAAAAAGATCACCGCCAGCGCAATGCCCAGGCCGAACGCCAACTGTTGGGTCATGCTGAACAGCGTGTTGGCCGAGGCCATCAAGGGTTTAGGCATGTCGGCGAAGGCCAGGCTGCTGTAGGCGGTAAAGCCCATCGAGCGGGCCATGCCGGACACCAGCAACACCGGTAGAAGCACGGCCCAGGGCGTGTCGGGTGTCATGGTGGCGCAAGCGAAGGTGCAGAGGGTCAGCACCGAGCCGCTGCCAATCAAGGTATTGCGAAAACCATAGCGGCGCAGCACCCAGCCGGTCATGGGTTTCATGCCGATGTTGCCGGCGAACAGCGTGAGCACCATCAACCCCGCCGTGACCGCGTCGTAGCCAAACCCCAACTGGAACATCAATGGCAGCAAGAAGGGGTGGGCGCTGACCATGGCCCTAAACAGTGAGCCGCCCTTGAACGTAACCGCGTAGGTCGGGATGTTCAGCGCATCGAGCCTCAGCAGGGGCGCGGGGTGGCGGCGCAAGTGCCGCGCCAGTAGCAGGACCAGCCCGGCGCTGGCCGCAAGCAACAGGTAGGCCGGCCATTCGCGTGGCGCTTGGCCGAGGTGTTCAAGGCCGTAGAGCAACCCCCCACACGCCAGGGCACTGAGCACGAAGCCTCGACGGTCAAAAGCCCCTGGCGCTTGCTCGGCCGCGCGCTCGGGCATCAGCTTCCAGGCAAAAGCCAGGGCCAGCAGACCTAAGGGCACGTTGAGCAGGAATATCCAATGCCAAGAGGCATAGGTGGTGACAAACCCTCCTAGCGGCGGGCCCAGCACGGGCGCCACCAGGCCAGGCCAAGTGATCAGCGCGATGGCTTTGAGCAGGTCGGATTTTTCCGTATTACGCAGCACCACCAGGCGCCCCACCGGCACCATCATGGCGCCGCCGATGCCTTGGAGTACGCGAGCCGCCACAAACTGCCAGAGTGTCTGCGAGATGCCACACAGAATTGAAGCCAGAATAAACACCGCCAGCGCGGCCATGAACACCCGGCGATGCCCCCAGCGTTCGGCGACCCAGCCACTGGCTGGAATAAATACTGCGAGTGTCAGCACATACGCCGTGATGCCGATATTCACGTCGACCGCCGCGGCATTGAACGAGCGCGCCATGTCGGGCAGGGCGGTCACGATGACCGTGGCGTCGAGGTTTTCCATGAAGAAGGCGCCTGCCACCAGCAACGCGATGTAGCGCGAGCGGGCGGCGGGCAAGGTGGCGGCGGTCAAAGCGAATCTCCAGGGCGCGGGCGTGTGCCTTCACGTTAGCCCAGTGCGGCGCTGGCGTCAGCCGTCGCGGCGCACCAACAGCACCCCAGACTCCATATGGTGGGTGTAGGGGAACTGGTCGAACAGTGCGCAGCGCTCGATGCGATGGGTATCGTGCAGTTGTGCGATGTTTGCCGCGAGCGTTTCCGGGTTGCAGGAGATATACAGAATATTGTCGAAGCGCCGGGTCAGCTCACAGGTGTCAGGGTCCATGCCGGCCCGCGGCGGGTCGACGAATACGCTGCCAAATTGATAGCTCTTGAGGTCGATGCCTTGCAGGCGACGGAAAGGCCGCACTTCATTGAGCGCTTCGGTCAACTCCTCGGCTGACAGCCGCACCAGCGTCACGTTGTCGACGCCATTGTCCGCCAGGTTATTCAGCGCTGCCGCCACGGAGGTCTTGCTGATCTCGGTGGCCAGCACTTTGCGCACCCGGGTGGCCAGCGGCAGGGTGAAGTTGCCATTGCCGCAGTACAGCTCAAGCAAATCATCTTCACGCGGGCCCAGGGCGTCGTAAGCCCAGTTAAGCATCTTCTGGTTGACCGTACCGTTGGGCTGGGTGAACGCCCCTTCGGGCTGCTGATAGCGGAACGTGCGGCCCGCCACGCTCAATGCTTCCTGGGCGTAGTCCCGCCCGATCACCACCCGCTTGCCTTTGGAGCGACCGATCACGCTCACCTGTAGATCCTCGGCCAGTTGCTCGGCGGCGGCCTGCCAATCGGCGTCTAGAGGGCGGTGGTAACACAGAGTGACCATGGCATCGCCGGCCAGGGTGGTGAGGAACTCCACTTGAAACAGCTTATGGCTAAGGGCCGAGCTGGCCTGCCAGGCGGCTTTTAACTGCGGCATCAAGGCATTGATGCGGGCACTGGCGATGGGGAATGAGTCGATCAGGATCGGCACATGCTTCTCGCCAGGGGCGAACATGGCGTAGTGACGCTGGTTGTCTTCGCGCCACAGGCGGAACTCGGCGCGCAGCCGGTAGTGCTCGCGGGGCGAGTCGAACACCTGCGCCGGCGGTGCGTCGAACGGCGCTAGCAGCTCACGCAGACGCGCTGCTTTTTCATCCAACTGGTGGGTGTAGCCCTGGGGGTCGAAAGCGACGGCGCTCATGCGTTGAACCAGCCCAATTTGATCACGAACAGAATGGAAAGAATCACCAGCGCCGAATTCAACTCATGGCGCCGGCCAGACAGCAGTTTGATCGCGGTCCAGGCAATGAAACCGAAGGCGATACCATTGGCGATGGAGTAAGTCAGCGGCATGGCCAGCGCGGTGATCAGCACCGGGGCGGCTTCGGTGATGTCATCCCAATTGATCTCGGCCAGGCCGCTGGCCATTAGCACGGCGACGAACAGCAGCGCGGGGGCCGTGGCATACGCCGGCACGCTGCCAGCCAGTGGCGCGAAAAACAACGCCAGCAGAAACAACAGCGCCACCACGATGGCGGTGAGCCCGGTACGGCCACCGGCACTGACACCCGCCGCAGATTCAATGTAGCTGGTGGTGGTGGACGTACCCAGCAGCGAACCGGCCATGGCGGCGGTGCTGTCGGCGATCAGCGCACGGCCCATCTTCGGCATGTGCCCGTCTTTGCTCATTAGGCCCGCCCTTTTGGCCACACCGATGAGGGTGCCGGAGTTGTCGAACAGGTCCACGAACAGAAAGGCGAAGATCACGCTGACCAGGCCCACATCCAGCGCGCCTTTGATGTCCAACTGCAGGAACGTCGGCGCCAGGGAGGGCGGCATCGACACCAGGCCGCCGAATGGGCTAAAGCCCAGCAGGATCGAAGCCAGGGTCACCACCAGAATACCGATCAGCACCGCGCCGCGAATTTTCAAGGCTTCCAGCGCGATGATCAGAAAGAACCCCAGGGTCGCCAGAATCGGCGCCGGTTGCTTGAGGTCGCCGAGGCTGACCAGCGTGACCGGGTGGCCCACGACGATTTTGGCGTTTTGCAGGGCGATCAGCGCCAGGAACAGGCCGATACCCGCCGCGATCCCCGAACGCAGGGGCAGGGGGATGCTGTTGACGATCCACTCACGGATACGCAACACCGAGAGCAGGAAGAACAGCACCGCAGAAATGAACACCGCCCCCAAGGCCACCTGCCAGGTGTGGCCCATGTGCAGCACCACGGTGTAGGTGAAGAAGGCGTTCAGGCCCATCCCGGGGGCGAGGGCGATCGGGTAGTTGGCGATCAGGCCCATGGTCGCCGAGCCAATGGCGGCGGCCAGGCAGGTGGCGACGAACAGCGCACCTTTATCCATGCCTGTTTCGCCGAGGATGCTCGGGTTGACGAACAGGATATAGGCCATGGCCAAAAACGTGGTGACACCCGCGAGTATCTCGGTGCGCACGTTGGTGTTGTGTGCTTTGAGTTGAAACAACCGTTCCAGCATGCCCAGTCCCCGTGGCGCGCGGTGGCGCCTTGTTGAAGTGTCGACCCGAATAGCAAAGCACATTCGCGCCGTAAAAAAAGCCGCGCATCATACCAGTCGGGCCGCTGGGGGTGAATGCGCAATGCGCGACGGCCGACATACTGTTCTGGAGCATGGTCGCGAAAGCCACGAGGCAGGATGCGCAAGGGATCAATGAGCGAAGCAAATAAAGAAACTTCCTACAGCATTTTGGGATCGCTCAAGGTTGACCTGCGTCTCAGGCGGCGCGCTAAAGTGGCTTCGTTACATTTAGCTCGCCATCCGTCCGTATTTGCCCACAACGCATCGACCAAGGGGTCGCCTATGTACAAGCCCGAGGGCCCAGGATGGGCAGCTCCCTCCACAGGGTGTGAACGCAATATTGCCACCCATGAACTTTCACGCCGTGAACTTGAAGTCTTACACCTGGCCAGCCTTGGTAATACCTACAAGGAACTGGCCCTGGTCATGGGCATCAGCCCCAATACCGTGAAGTTTCATATGAAAAACATATTGCTCAAGCTTCACTGCACCAATAGCCGCCTGGCGGTGGCCAAAGGGTTGCAACTGGGCTTGGTCAAGCTGGACGCCCCACAACAAGCCCCGACCTACCCATCGGGGTAGTTGTAGTGCCACTAACGGCAGGCCACTATTTAGTTGCCCAGCCCCTCTAGTACTGGGTAATCCGTTACAGACACTCTGTTGAAGTGTTTGCGCCTGCCCAGGGATGGGCACCTTACTTTCCATCCGCGTTGCCGCGCCCCTTTATCATTTGCGCTCTCTTGCAAGGGACGCTTGTCTACGATTGCTCCAATGGCCGCATCCACCTACCCATCAGGGTAGTTGTCCGCCCTTGGCAAACGCCCGATGATTGAGTTGCCCGCTGCTGCCGAGTAGCGGGCGGGGCCGATGCGGCTCCTGGGCATAGTGGCCGGCATCGGTAATGGAAGTCTTATTGCCCATGGACGGGCCCCCCTCTCCCCATCCAATCCCCAGCGGCCAATAAACAGGCGGCCCTTACGCCTGGTGCCGCTGGCTGCCCAAGCTTGCTGCAAAGCGGTGCGCCCTGTGGCATGGTTTTCAGTACAGCTTGCCTTCGCAAACGCCGTAGCAGGCAAAAGTAAAGCGGGTGAGGCAACAGGTCGCGCGGCACTAAGCCACACGGCTGTTGTCGCTGAATAGGTCTACTCTTTTACTGAACCTTGATCCATGTCAATCCGTCACGGTACGACATGGTGGCCACCCGGCCATTTGCCACGCGAAACCACTGCCTACAGAACGGAATCTACCCGTCATACGCCCTGACTTCGCGGGGTCCATGGTGCCCGCCACGGGTGCCACTCCCACCTGATTAGAGGAAACCCTATGTTCGGCTTAGAGGCACTAGATCTCGCCCGAATTCAGTTCGCGTTTACGGTGTCGTTCCATATTCTGTTTCCTGCCATCACCATCGGCCTGGCCAGTTACCTGGCAGTGCTCGAAGGCTTGTGGTTGCGCAGCGGCAATAACACCTACAAAGATCTGTACCATTTCTGGTCGAAGATCTTCGCGGTCAACTTTGGCATGGGCGTGGTCTCGGGCTTGGTCATGGCCTATCAGTTCGGCACCAACTGGAGCCGGTTCTCCGACTTCGCGGGCGCCGTGACGGGCCCGTTGCTGACCTACGAAGTGCTCACCGCGTTCTTCCTGGAAGCAGGGTTTTTGGGCGTCATGCTCTTTGGCTGGAACCGGGTGGGCCGTGGCCTGCACTTTTTCGCCACGGTGATGGTGGCCATCGGCACCTTGATTTCGACCTTCTGGATCTTGGCCTCCAACAGCTGGATGCAAACGCCCCAAGGCTACGAAATCCTCGATGGCCGAGTGATTCCCGTGGACTGGTTCGCCGTGGTGTTCAACCCCTCGTTCCCGTACCGCCTGATGCACATGTCGATCGCCGCCTTCGTGGCCACGGCATTCTTCGTCGGCGCCTCGGCGGCCTGGCACCTGCTGCGCGGGCGCGACAACCCGGCCGTGCGCAAAATGTTCTCCATGGCCATGTGGATGGCACTGGTCGTGGCGCCGGTGCAGGCCTTTGTCGGTGATATGCATGGCCTCAATACCCTGGAGCATCAGCCGGCGAAAATCGCCGCGATCGAAGGGCACTGGGAAAACCATGGCGACGAGCCCACCCCGCTGATCCTATTCGGCTGGCCCGACATGGAAGCGGAAAAGACCCGTTTCGCGGTCGAAATCCCTTACCTGGGTAGCCTGATCCTGACTCATAGCCTGGACCGGCAAATCCCCGCGCTGAAGTCGTTCCCGCCGGAAGATCGACCCAACTCGACTATCGTCTTCTGGTCGTTCCGGGTGATGGCTGGCCTGGGCATGTTGATGATCTTCGTCGGCTTGTGGAGCGTATGGCTGCGCAAGCGCCAGACCCTTTACACCTGCAAGCCGTTCCTCTACCTGACCCTGTGGATGGGGCCGTCTGGGCTGATCGCGATTCTGGCTGGCTGGTTCACCACTGAAATCGGTCGTCAGCCGTGGGTGGTGTACGGCTTGATGCGCACCGCCGACGCATCCTCGAACCACAGTGTGGTGCAGATGAGCATCACCCTGGTGATGTTCGTCGTGGTGTATTTCTCGCTGTTTGGCGTGGGCCTGGGCTACATGATGCGCCTGGTTCGTAAAGGCCCTGTGCCCCATGTCGACCATGGTCACGACGGTGGACCTGGGCAGAAACGTACGCCGGCACGCCCGCTTTCGGCAGCCGACGACGACAATGACGTACGTTTTCAAGACAGCTTGAGCAAGGGGAACTGAGCCATGGGTATCGATCTTTCACTCATCTGGGCCATCATCATTATCTTCGGCATCATGATGTATGTGGTCATGGACGGGTTTGACCTGGGCATTGGCATCCTCTTTCCGTTCATGAAAGACGAAGGCGACCGCGACGTGATGATGAACACCGTCGCGCCGGTATGGGACGGCAACGAAACCTGGTTGGTGCTCGGCGGGGCGGCGCTGTTCGGCGCCTTCCCGCTGGCCTATGCCGTGGTGCTGTCTGCCTTGTACCTGCCGCTGATCTTTATGCTGGTTGGCCTAATCTTCCGCGGTGTTGCTTTCGAGTTCCGCTTCAAGGCCCGCCCTGAGAAACGCCATATCTGGGACAAAGCCTTCATCGGCGGTTCTCTGGCCGCGACCTTCTTCCAAGGTGTGGCGTTGGGCGCCTACATCGATGGCATTCCCGTGGTCGACCGCAGCTACGCCGGGGGCGGCATGGACTGGCTGACACCGTTCAGCGTGTTCTGTGGCCTGGCGTTGATCGTGGCCTATGCGTTGCTTGGTTGCACCTGGTTGATCATGAAAACCGAAGGCAGCCTGCAGAAAGCCATGCATCGCTTGGCCCGCCCATTGACCCTGCTGCTGCTGGTGGTCACCGGTATCGTCAGCCTCTGGACGCCATTGGCCCATGACGATATCGCCACACGCTGGTTCAGCACGCCCAACCTGTTCTACTTCTTGCCGGTGCCGATTCTGGTGCTGGTGACGGTGGTCGGCCTGATCCGGGCAGTCGCGCGCAAGGCCCACTACACGCCGTTCCTGTTGACCCTGCTTCTGGTGTTCCTGGGCTACAGCGGATTGGGGATTAGCCTGTGGCCCAATATCGTGCCACCGGCCATCAGCATCTGGGACGCCGCGTCCCCGCCGCAAAGCCAGGGCTTTATCCTGGTTGGCACCCTGTTCATCATCCCGATCATTCTGGTGTACACCTTCTGGAGCTACTACGTGTTCCGCGGCAAGGTGACCCATGAAGACGGTTACCACTAGTGGCTACGGAGGAACCGAGCATGAGCGGTAGAAGCCCATTGCCCAGTGAAGGTGAGAAAAAGCCGCTGTGGAAGCGCCTTGGGTGGCTTGTCGTGATCTACGCGGGCAGCATCGTGGCGTTGGGTATCTTCGCCATGTTGATCCGGCTGTTCATGACGGCCGCAGGTATGAAGTCCCACTGACGGCAGGGAATTGATCGGGCGCTGCGCAAGGTAGCCCCGATCTGCCTCGCTACCTGTTCTGGCACTTGCTGTTACCGGACGCACACTATCTGTGCGTTTTTCTGTCTGTTCCGTCATGTTTTTCGCAAAAAACTTTAATCTTTCAAAGGTTTGAAATTCCTGGTACGGCTTGTGCAAACGTTTGCGCTGGGCCCCTACCTTAGAAAAGGAGTTTCAATGCCTGCGACCTCGAAAACCCGCTCCGCTCGGTTATTGCCGTTGCTGTTTGCCGCGACCTCCATGGCTTGCGCTGCAGCCCCGGCTCAACCGGCCTCGCCGACTGACTCTGCGCAAGGCGAAAGTTTAAGTCCGCCTGCCGAGCCAACGTCCAGTAAAAGCGCGTACTTCTCCGACTGGTTCAACCAAGACCTGACCTTGATCGGCAGCAAAGACATCAGTTTCGGCCCGCAGCCGGTCGACGATGTTTATCTGGAGTACGAGTACTTCGGCCGCAAGGGGCCATTCGAGTTGTACGGCTATGTCGATGTGCCGAAAATTCTCGACATCGGTAACCGTAATGACAAAGGGGTATGGGACCACGGTTCGCCCTTGTTCATGGAACACGAACCGCGCGTATCCATCGACTACCTGGCAGGCCGTAGCCTGGCGGTGGGGCCTTTTAAAGAGTGGTACCTGGCCTTTGACTGGATCTACGACCACGGCAGCAACTCGGCCAACCGTGCCAATACCCTATACAGCGGTTTTGGCACCGACATCGACACCCATTCGCGGGTCAACTTGTCGGCCAACCTCTACGCCCGTTACCAGTGGGACAACTACGGGGCCAGTAACGAGTATTCGTGGGACGGTTACCGGGCCCAACTCAAATACGTGGTGCCGATCGCCAGTTTCGACAACGGCGCATCGCTGACTTATATCGGGTTTACCAACTTCGATTTCGGTTCCGACCTCAAAGAAGATCCGGCCCGCACCGCCAACTCCACAGTCGCCACCAACGTGTTGCTGTATGCCTTCACGCACCTGCGCTTCACCTTGGTTGGGCGTTACTTCCACAACGGCGGCAACTGGCAGGACGGCAGCGAGCTGAACTTTGGCGACGGTAACTTCCGGGCCCGCTCGGACGGCTGGGGTTACTACGCCGGTATTGGCTACCAGTTCTGATCTTTATTTTTCCTACAGGAGTTTCCATGAAAAACACCACCCGTACCGCCGTCTGTGCCGCCCTGGCGCTGCTATGCCCAGGCGTTTGGGCCGCTACTGCGCCCGCCGCCGCACCGATAACCCCAAAAGTCATGCTGATCGCGATGTTCGCCCCCGAGGCGCAACATTGGATCGACCGTTTGAAGCTGACCAAAGAAGTGGCCGTGCCTGGCCTTTCGGCCGAATACCCGAACATCCGTTGTAATACACAGGACACCTGCCTGCTGGTCACCGGCATGGGCCAGACCAACGCGGCGGCCTCGACCTTGGCGCTGGCCTTGTCGCCCCAATTCGACCTGCGCCATACCTATTTCCTGGTAGCGGGTATCGCCGGCATCAACCCGCACCATGGCACCCTGGGTACCACGGCGTGGGCGCATTATCTGGTGGAGTTCGGAACCCAGTGGGAGCTGGATTCGCGGGATGTGCCGAAAGATTGGCCGACCGGCTACCTCGGCATCAACACCAAAGGGCCTAACGAAAAGCCACCACTGGACTACAAGACCGAGGTCTTCGAGCTCAACCCTAAACTTCAGGCCAAGGCGTTCGCGCTGTCGCAAAAAGCGACCCTGAGCGAAAGCAAAGAGTCCGCCGCCTGGCGCGTAAAGTACCCCTACGCCCCGGCCAATCAGCCGCCCCAGGTGACCCAATGCGACACCCTGGCGGGCAACACGTGGTTCTCGGGGACGCGCTTGAGCGAGCGGGCGGAAGTCTGGACGCGCCTGCTCACCGACAACAAAGGCGTGTATTGCACCACCCAGCAGGAAGACAACTCCACTTACGAGGCGCTGCTGCGGGCGAGTAAAGCAGGCAAGGTCGACATCAACCGCCTGGCCGTGGTGCGTGCGGGCTCCGACTTCGACCGGCCGTACCCCGGCTACAGCGAAGTGGATAACTTGCTCAAGTACGCCGATCAGGGCGCCTTCGTCCCCGCCTTGGAGAACCTCTACCGCACGGGCTATCCGTTGGTTCAGGCCATTCTGAGTGACTGGAAAAATTGGGAGAAAGGCGTCCCGCCGTTGTAACAGCGTATGTGCAGGCTCCCTCGGCCGAGCGTAAATGAGCGAGACTTCCCCTCAGTGCATAGCGGGAATCTTTGTGCCCCTCTATGCTCAAAAGTCGAACTCGTATCAAAGTAGTAGGAGCCTGCCCCATGTTTACATCCCGTCGCCTGATCATCGCTGCCACCGCCGTCGCTCTGTTGTCTGGCTGTGCTACGCAGCAGAACCCCTATGACAATCAGGGCCAGGCACAGAATACGTCCGGTGGCATGAGCAAGACCGCCAAATACGGTGGTATCGGCGCACTGGCCGGTGCCCTGGCCGGCGCTGCCATCGACCACAACCACCGCGGTAAAGGTGCGCTGATCGGCGCCGCCGTGGCCGGTGCGGCGTCGGCGGGGTATGGTTACTATGCGGACAAGCAAGAAGCCGCGCTGCGCGAGAGCATGGCCAATACCGGCGTGGAAGTGCAGCGCCAAGGCGATCAGATCAAACTGATCATGCCCGGTAACATCACCTTTGCTACGGATTCCTCGGCAATTTCCAGCAGCTTCTACTCGCCGCTGAATAACCTGGCCTCATCGTTCAAGCAGTTCAATGAGAACACCATCGAAATCGTCGGCTATACCGACAGCACCGGTGCGCGTCAGCACAACATGGACCTCTCCCTGCAACGCGCCCAGGCCGTGAGTACTTACCTGACCTCCCAGGGTGTGGACGCAACGCGAGTTTCAGTGCGCGGCGCCGGCCCCGACCAGCCCATCGCCAGCAACGCCGACGCCAACGGCCGCGCGCAAAACCGCCGGGTAGAAGTGAACCTCAAACCGATCCCGGGCCAGCAATATCCACAACAGTAACCTCTGCGGGTTTTTCTGAACGCGCCAAGGCACTGCTGCCGCCGGGGCGCGCTGACAATTTGGGTTTGTAGGGGCAAAAGATCGGCGACGTATGCAATATCCGATAAGCCGCCGCCCGTAGGAGGGGGTCTTGCCCCCGAGCTCTTGATCTCCGGCGAGCGCCTTGCAGCTGGAGAGCTCGGGGGCAAGCCCCCTCCTACGAGCCCCTCCTACGAGTGGGCTTGGTATTGTTTGTGCAGCTGCTCTAGCAGATGGTCCTTCTGTGCCCATAATTCATTGACCCACTGCTGAAACCGCGCGCGGTAGGCCTCGTCCTGATCGTAGCTTTTGCCGATGAAATCGGCGGGGATAGGCAGCTCTTCGAAGTGCACTACGATGTCGTGCACTCGGCCGCAGAGCAGGTCCCAGAAGCCGGGGTTGCCCCCTGGGTAGTGAATGGTCACGTTGATGATCGATTCAAGTTGCTCGCCCATGGCGTCCAGCACGAAGGCGATGCCGCCGGCCTTGGGTTTAAGCAGGTAACGAAAGGGCGATTGCTGCTCGCGGTGTTTGCCCGGGGTGAAGCGGGTGCCTTCGGCGAAGTTGAAAATACCGGTGGGCTTGCCGCGAAACTTGGCGCAAGTGCGGCGGGTGGTGGCCAGGTCCTTGCCTTTCTTCTCCGGGTGTTTGGCCAGGTAGGCTTTGCTGTAGCGCTTCATGAAGGGGAAGCCCAGCGCCCACCAGGCCAGGCCGATCACGGGCACCCAGATCAGCTGTTGCTTGAGAAAAAATTTCAGCGGCCGGATGCGTCGGTTGAGCACGTACTGCAGAACCAGAATGTCGACCCAGCTTTGGTGGTTACTGGTCACCAGATACGAGTGCTGATAGTCCAGCCCCTGCAGGCCGCTGACGTGCCAGCGCGAACGGGCCAGGTGGTCGATCCATAGGTTGTTGAGGCTGATCCAGCGTTCATGGATACGCCGCAACAGGTCGTCGGCGACACGCTGGGCGCTTGCAAACGGCAGGCACAGTTTGAGCAGGGCAATGATAAACAGCGGTATGCAGCAGGCTATGGTATTCACGCCCAGCAGCAGGGCGGCGATAACCCCGCGCAACGGGGCCGGGAGGGGTGAGGGCGACATGGTTTAGAGGTCCACTGTTCGGTTGGCTTGGATGGCCGTGATCGCGATGGTGTAGACGATGTCGTCCACCTGGGCGCCACGGGGCAAGTCGTTGACCGGTTTGCGCAGGCCCTGCAGCATCGGCCCCAGGCTGACGCAATCGGCGCTGCGCTGTACGGCCTTGTAGGTGGTGTTGCCGGTGTTCAAATCGGGGAATACGAACACCGTGGCGCGGCCGGCCACTGGGCTGTCGGGGGCCAGTTGGCGGGCGACGTTCTCGTTGGCGGCGGCATCGTATTGCAAGGGGCCATCGATCAGCAGGTCGCGTTGGCTTTCCTGGGCCAGTTGCGTGGCAGCACGGACTTTTTCCACTTCTTCGCCACTGGCCGAGTTGCCGCTGGAGTAGCTGATCATCGCCACTCGGGGTGCAATGCCGAATGCCTGCGCCGAATCAGCGCTTTGCAGGGCGATTTCTGCCAGTTCTGCGGCGCTGGGGTGGGGGTTCATTACGCAATCGCCATACACCAGCACCTGGTCTGGAAACAGCATAAAAAATACTGAAGACACCAGGGTGCAGCCCGGTGCGGTCTTGATCAATTGCAGGGCCGGGCGGATGGTGTTGGCGGTCGAGTGAATGACCCCGGACACCAGGCCGTCCACCTCGTCCAGCGCGAGCATCATGGTGCCCAGTACCACACTGTCTTCGAGCTGCTGCTCAGCCATGGGGGCGTTCAGGCTTTTGCTTTTACGCAAAGCCACCATGGGCTCGACGTAGCGTTCACGGATCAGCTCAGGGTCGAGGATTTCCAGGCCCCCGGGCAGTTCGATGCCCTGGGCACGGGCCACTGCGTGCACCGCCTCGGGCCGTGCCAGCAGCACACAACGGGCGATCCCGCGGGCCTGGCAGATCGCGGCTGCCTGGATGGTCAACGGGTCGTCGCCTTCGGGCAGAACGATGCGCTTGTTGGCCTGTTGCGCACGTTGGATCAACTGATACCGGAACACCGCCGGCGACAAACGCAATTCGCGCGGGGTGCCGCAGCGCTGGTGCAGCCACTGGGCGTCCAAATGCGTGGCGACGAAGTCGGTGATGATCTCCGCGCGCTCACGGTCGTCGATGGGGATCTCTTTGTTCAGTTGATGCAACTGGGTGGCGGTGTCGTAAGAGCCGGTACTGACTGATAGCACGGGCAGCCCAGCCTCCAGCGCACCCCGGCATAGCTCGAGAATCCGCGGGTCGGGCACGCTGTCGCTGGTCAGCAGCAAGCCGGCCAGTGGCACACCATTGAGGGCTGCCAGGCTCACGGCGAGGATAATGTCGTCACGGTCGCCAGGGGTCACCACCAGCACCCCGGCCTTGAGCAAGGGTAGGGTGTTGAGCACGGTTCGGGCGCAAATGATGATCTTGCTCATGCGCCGCTGCTCGTAATCACCGGCATTGATGACGTTGGCGCCCAGCAGGTCGGCGACGTCTCGCGTACGCGGGGCGTTCAGCTCGGCCTGGTAAGGGATGCAACCGAGCAGGCGAAAGTCGCCGCTGCGCAGCAGCGGTGAATGTTCACGCACGCGGCTGGCATAGGCCTCGATGCTCTCCTCGGTACGCACCTTGTTCAGAATGACCCCGAGCACTTTCGGGTCCCGTGGCCCGCCGAACAGCTGTGCTTGCAACTCGACGCGGCCCGATAGCTCGCCGAGCACTTCGTTATCGGCAGCCGAGACCAGAATCACGTCAGCGTCCAGGCTTTTCGCCAGGTGCTGGTTGACCCGTGCGGCATAGCTGGCGTGGCGGGTGGGCACCATGCCTTCGACGATCACCACGTCTTTGCCCACGCAGGCTTGCTGGTACAGGGTGATGATTTCTTCCAGCAGTTCGTCCAGTTGGCCGTCGCCCAGCATCCGTTCTACATGGGCCAGGCCCAAGGGTTTGGGTGGGGTCAGGCCGTGGGTGCGGGCAATCAGTTCGCTGGAGCGTTCTGGGCCCTGGTCGCCAGGGTGCGGCTGGGCGATGGGTTTGAAAAAGCCCACTTGCAGGCCGGCACGTTCGAGAACGCGTACCAGCCCCAGGCTGATGGAGGTCAGGCCTACGCCAAAATCGGTCGGCGCGATAAAAAATGTTTGCATGTGAGCTTCTCAGGTGAGCTTTGCAAAAATGCGCGGCGGCTTTGCCTCGGGCGCAATCTGGCGCCAAGGGTATCCTTATCCGGCCCCTGGGCGCACGTGCCGACGGTAAAGCTTTAGGGAATATTTCGCGGTGGTATAGAACACCAGAGTGGGCCGTCCGTCTGGGTTGCGTTCGCTTTCGGTCCAGCCCTTGGTTACACTTACTCGTTCTACATTCTTTTGCAAAAGGTCTTGCCTCATGCTGATCGCCGCCAACAAGGCTGTCTCCATCGACTATACGCTCACCAACGACGCGGGTGAGGTCATCGACAGCTCCGCCGGCGGCGCGCCGCTGGTCTACCTGCACGGCGCAGGTAATATCATCCCAGGCCTGGAAAAGGCCCTGGAAGGCAAACAAAGCGGTGACGAGCTGTCCGTTGCCGTGGAACCTGAAGATGCCTATGGCGAGTACTCGGCCGAACTGGTCAGCACCCTGAGCCGCAGCATGTTCGAAGGTGTCGACGAGCTGGAAGTCGGCATGCAGTTCCATGCCTCCGCGCCTGATGGGCAAATGCAGATCGTGACCATTCGCGATCTGGATGGCGACGACGTGACTGTCGATGGCAACCACCCCCTGGCAGGCCAGCGCCTGAATTTCCAGGTGAAGGTCGTCGAGATTCGCGATGCCAGCCAGGAAGAAGTTGCCCATGGCCACGTGCATGGCGAAGGCGGCCACCACCACTGACAGCTGCAGCTACGCTCAGATAGCCAATGAGGCGTCCGGGCAGGTGGGGTGTTGGCTTCCTGCAAGTCATGCCAACCTGCACGGGCGCCTTTGTCGTTTGTGGGCGATGGCCAGCGAAGATGAATTTGTAACCGGAGTACGTCATGAGTGCCTTTCACGACATAAAGCTTGCGGCCCTAAACGGTGAGGAGCTGTCTTTGGCTCCCTACAAGGGCAAGGTAGTACTTGTAGTCAATGTGGCGTCCAAGTGTGGGTTAACCCCTCAATACGCGGCGCTCGAGAACCTCTACCAGCAGTACAAGGGCCAGGGTTTTAGCGTGCTGGGGTTGCCATGCAATCAGTTCGCCGGGCAAGAACCGGGCAGCGAGGCTGAAATTCAGTCGTTCTGCAGCCTCAATTACGGGGTGACTTTCCCATTGGGGGCCAAGCTCGAAGTGAATGGCCCGCAACGGCACTCTCTGTATCGTTTGCTGGCCGGTGAAGGCGCAGAGTTTCCCGGCGACATCACCTGGAATTTCGAAAAGTTCCTGGTGGGTAAAGACGGCCGCGTACTCGCCCGATTTTCCCCGCGTACGGCACCGGATGATCCCACCGTATTGCAGGCGATCGACAAAGCTCTGGCCTGACCCGCCAGGCTTATCGCGTCGTTGAGCCCGATTTGAGCGCCAGCGGCGCCGCGCTGCTGGGCTGTGCGGCCGTCTGGCGAGCGTTGTACAGATGTTCTTCAAAGGCCGCGACGATGGGCGCCCAGCCCTGATGGCAAGCGTGGTGGCGCGCATTCAAGCGCGCCCGCCGCAGGGCCTCCGGGTCGTCGAGCAACCATCCGGTTGCTTCAATGAACGCGTGTTCGTCACCCGACATGGCCAGGGCGCCGCTGTGACCGTGCTGGATATGCTGGGCCGCCGCCGCTTCGTCGTAAGCCACCACGGCCAGCCCTGAGGCCATGGCCTCAAGTACGACGATACCGAATGTTTCGGTGAGGCTCGGGAACAGAAAGATATCGCCACTGGCGTAATGGCTGGCAAGAATTTCACCTTGCTGCGCGCCGCAAAATATCGCCTCGGGCAATTCACGCTCTAACGTAGCCCGCTCCGGCCCGTCCCCCACCACAATCAACTTAAATGTTCGCGACGGTTGCTTGGCTTGCAGCGTTTCGAAGGTGCGGCGCAGCAGGCCCAGGTTTTTTTCCGGGGCCAGGCGGCCGACGTGGATCAAGGCGATGTCATCGGCCTGCAAGCCCCAGTGTTCACGCAAGGCGCTCGACCGCCGGGCGGGGTTGAACAGCTGGCTGTCGACACCCCGTTCAAGCAAGGCCAGCCGTTCGAAACCGCGCCTTTGCAGGGCGGTGCGCTGGCTCAGGCTCGGCACCAGAGTGAGCTGGGTGCGGTTGTGAAACCAGCGTAGGTAAACCGTGGTCAGGCGCTCCATCAACCCCAGCCCATACTGGCTGGCGTAGGCCTGATAATTGGTATGGAAGCAGCTGACGACCGGGATCTTCAAGCGCCGTGCGGCGCGCAAAGCGCTTAGGCCAAGGGGCCCCTCGGTGGCGATGTAAATGACATCCGGACGCTCTTGCCGCCAGCGCCGCAGCAGCTTGTGCACCGAGGCTTGCCCCCACTGCAGGCCAGGATAGCCTGGGATGGGCCAGCCGCGGCACAGCAGCAAGTCGGCTTGCGTAGAGTGGCGCGGGTCTTGCGGCTGGCGCGGGCGGATCACCGCCACGCGATGGCCGCGTTGGCGCAGACCGCTGCTCAGGTGGCCGAGGGTGTGGGCCACGCCGTTGATTTCAGGGGCGAAGGTTTCGGTGATCAGGGCAATGTGCAGTGTGTTCATGCTCACCAGTATCCGGCGACCCGATTGCGCCGCCGTGAACACTTGGTGATGGATTGATGACAGGCCCCAAGGGCCGCCTCAACCGCGCTCGCGCACCCAGAACAATGTAGCGCCGGCCACCGCAGCCGGCATCATCAGCAGGTTGAGCACGGGGATCAACAACACCGCATAGACGATGCCGCCGAAACCCAAACTCTGCCAGCGCTTTTGCCGCAGCCAGGTGAGCATGTCTTGCCAGCTCATTTTGTGGTTGTCGGCGGGGTAGTCGATGTATTGGATAGCCATCATCCAGACGCCGAACAATAACCACAGGGGCGCGGCGACGATGTTCACCACCGGGATCAGCGACAACACGAACAGGCCCAGGGCCCTGGGCAGGAAATAGCTGAGCTTGCGCATTTCCCTGCCGAGTGTGCGCGGCACCATGGCCAATAATTCGGCCCAGCTAAAGGGGGGGAAGTCGTCGGTGCCGCGTACCACTACTTCGACTTTCTCCGAAAGAAAGCCGTTGAACGGTGCAGCCACGATGTTGGCCAGCATGGTGAAGGTGAAGAACACCATCAGCCCCACCAATACCACGAACAGCGGCCAGAGGATGTAGGTGAGAAAGCTCAGCCAGCTCGGCAGGCTGGGCATCAAGTGGTCGACCCACAGGCTGAACTGATGACCGGCGAAGTAGATCAAGGCGCAGAACAGGATCAGGTTGATACCCAAAGGGAGCAGAACGAACAGGCGCAAACCAGGGCTCAAGACTAGCTTGAGCCCCTCGCGCAGGTATTGTGGGCCGGACAGTACGGGGGCGCTCATGCAAGGCTCCGAATAGGGGACAAGCCGCTGACATTACCGGCTTTGACGCCCAGGCGATAGTACGCAGAGGCGGGTGACACAGGGCGTAACCAATACAGCCAAGTGCCGTCCTTGGTAGTCGTATAGAGCATTGCTATGGTCCGGATTGCGAATGGGCATTTCCTTTCTGCCAAGCACCTCGCTAAGCTTGGCTCCATTAATTTTTAACCCTTCCTACCCTTAAGACTGCAAGGAGCCATTATGAGCATTCTGGTCAACAAATCTGCCCCTGACTTCGACGCTGCCGCCGTTCTGGGCGACGGTTCGATTGTCGACAGCTTCAAGCTGTCGTCCCTGCGCGGCAAATACGTGGTCCTGTTCTTCTGGCCACTGGACTTCACCTTCGTTTGCCCATCGGAAATCATCGCCCACAACAACCGCATCGGTAAATTCCGTGAGCTGGGCGTTGAGGTCGTGGGCGTGTCGATCGACTCGCAGTTCACCCACCACGCCTGGCGCAGCACGCCGGTCGAGAAAGGCGGCATCGGCGCAGTCGAGTTCACCATGGTGGCCGACGTCAAGCACGAGATCACCCGTGCCTATGGCATCGAGCACGAAGACGGCGTGGCGCTGCGGGCCTCTTTCTTGATCGACCAACAAGGCGTGGTGCAGCACCAAGTGGTCAACAACCTGCCCCTGGGCCGCGAAGTGGACGAAATGGTACGCCTGGTCGAGGCACTGCAATTCACCGAGCAGCATGGCGAAGTCTGCCCTGCCGGCTGGCGCCCAGGGCAAAAAGGCATGAAGGCAGACGCTAAAGGCGTGGCCGACTACCTGGCCGAAAACGCCAAAAGCCTGTAACCCCCATTTTAGGAGTCTGTCATGTCTGAAGTCCGTCATTCCCGCGTGATCATCTTGGGCTCTGGCCCTGCGGGTTACAGCGCTGCGGTGTACGCCGCCCGCGCTAACCTCAAACCGCTGCTGATCACCGGCATGCAGTCCGGTGGCCAGTTGACCACCACCACCGAAGTCGACAACTGGCCGGGCGACCCCCATGGCCTGACTGGTCCGGCGTTGATGGACCGGATGCGCGAGCATGCCGAGCGTTTCGAGACTGAGATCGTTTTTGACCACATCAATGCGGTCGACCTCGCGGCCAAGCCTTTCACCTTGACCGGCGATAGCGGCACCTTCACTTGCGACGCACTGATCATCGCAACCGGCGCCAGCGCCCGTTACCTGGGGCTGCCTTCGGAAGAAGCATTCATGGGTAAAGGCGTGTCCGCTTGTGCCACCTGCGATGGCTTTTTCTATCACAACCGCGAAGTGGCCGTGGTGGGGGGCGGTAATACCGCAGTCGAAGAGGCGTTGTACCTGGCCAACATCGCCAGTAAGGTGACCTTGGTCCACCGTCGCGAGACCTTCCGTGCGGAGAAGATCCTCATCGACAAACTGCACGCCCGCGTGGCCGAAGGCAAGATCGAGCTTAAGCTCAACGCCACCCTCGACGAAGTGCTGGGTGACAACATGGGCGTCACCGGTGCCCGTTTGAAAAACAACGACGGCAGCAGCGACGAGCTGAAAGTCGACGGCGTATTCATCGCCATTGGCCACACCCCCAACACCTCGCTGTTCGAAGGCCAGTTAGCCTTGAAAGACGGCTACATGGTGGTGGCCGGTGGTCGTGAAGGCAATGCCACGGCCACCAGCGTCGAGGGGGTGTTTGCCGCGGGCGACGTGGCCGACCACGTCTACCGCCAGGCAATTACCTCGGCCGGTGCGGGCTGCATGGCCGCTTTGGACGTCGAACGTTACCTCGACGGTTTGGCTGACGCTTCGTTCTGATCGCTACAAAGGCCAGGAGCTCGTTCAGAGCCCCTGGCTTTACGCCTATTTACGCCGCAATGGCTCCCCGCTGAACTTCACACCCGCTAGCCCGTGTTCGATCAGGTTGCGAATATTCCCATGGTCAGTGCCTTGGGGCGTTGCCAGCACCGCACGGTAATGCTCGCCAAACGCCAACAATGCCTGCTCATCCGTAAAGCCCTCCAGCAAAGCCAGGCCTAAGGTCTTGCACGAGCCTTCGTTCTGACCGGCCAGGTTTTCCAAGCTGCCATTACGAAAGGCCTGGGGCTGATAGTCATAGTGCTGGGCAATAAACGCCAGGGTGTCCGCGAACAGATGGCTACCGCTATCGAGGCTGGCACGCAGGGTATTCAAGTCACTCATTGGGTTTTCCTTTGGCGAACGCCGCCTGTTGTTCGGCGCTGGCTTCTTGCTGGTACTGGGCTTTCCACTCGGCGTAAGGCATGCCGTAGACCGCTTCACGGGCATCATCCAGGCTGATGTCTACCTGCTGCTCGTCGGCGGCGGCTTTGTACCACTTGGACAGGCAGTTGCGGCAGAACCCTGCCAGGTTCATCAGGTCGATGTTTTGCACGTCTTTGCGTGCATCCAAATGCGCCACCAGGCGGCGAAAGGCCGCCGCTTCGAGTTCGAGGCGTTGTTGATCGTTCATAGGGGCTCCGATTGTGCGTCAGCGGCGGTTGGCCAGGGTGATCGAGACCGATTCGGCAAAACGCAGGGCATGGGGTTTGTCGACTTCGACTTCGGCATACAGCACGGCGGGGTGGCTCATGACTAAGTCGAGCAACTCCTGGGTCAGGCGCTCGAGCAAGGCAAACCGGTTACCCTCGACATGCTGGATCACAGCCTTGGTGATGGTGCGGTAATTGAGCGCGTGATCGATGTCGTTATCGCGCACGGCATCTTGGGCGGCGTACAACACGGTCAGGTTGATCAGCACGTCCTGTTTGTTGAGGATTTCATCCTCGTTGATTCCGATGAATGTGCGCAGGCGCAGGTCTTTGACCCGAATGCGCGCCATTCCAGGTTCCAGCTGTGACATCGCTACTTGCTCCATCCGCTCATTGGCATCTGGGCAATATACGCCAAGCGACCCGGTTCAATGAAGCGCCACGGGGTCACTTGAGGTGGCGCCCACCGTTGACCGCCAGGGTTGTACCCGTGACATAGGGGTTGTCGAGCAAGTAGCGCAGGCTCTGGTAGACCACCTCGGCGCCAGGCTCGATACCCAGGGCGGACTTGGCCAGGGTCTGTTCGCGGTATTGGGCGTCGTCCCCAGGGTTGAACAGGATGAGCGCAGGCGCGATGCCATTGACTTTGATAGCCGGGGCGAAGCGAGCGGCGAACGACAGGGTCAGGCTCTCCAGGCCGGCCTTACTGGCGCAGTAGGCCAGATGCTTAGCACTGCCGCGGCGGGTCGCGTCGTCGCTGATGTGTACGATGTCCGCCGGGGTACTGGCCCGCAGCAGCGCTTCGCAGTGCAGGTTGATCAAGTAGGGTGCCAGCATGTGGACGTTGACCATCTGCGTAAAGGTTGCTGAGTGGTCGTCACCTTGCTCGGCGAGCCAGGTCGAAGCGTTATGGACGATGGCCCGTAGCTCGGTGGTATGGGCTTTTAATGCATCGATAAAAGCCAGGATGCCGGCTTCCTGGCTGAAGTCGGCGAACAGCAGGGTGGCGCCCAGCTCGCGCAGCTGTGCCAGCCCCGGGCGCTCGCTGCGGTAAGTGACGATCACCTGGTGGCCGTCGGCGATCAGGCGTTGTGCGCAGTGCAGGCCGAGCCGTTGGCTGGCACCGGTGATCAGGATGGGGGCGCTATGGGGCATGGCAAGGCTCAGCTTCGGCGGTCGTGGGCGGTTTATATCACAGCCACGGGCGCGCCGGCTTAGCGCGCCTGCACCGCGGCCTTGCCCGGCACACGTTTAACGGGCGAAGGGTGCAGCCAGTTATGCAGCCAGCGAGTAGACAAGGGAATAAAGAAAAACACCATCAGCGGCGTCAGCACTAGCGTGCTCAGGGCGATACGCGGTAGCAGTGTGAGCTCGGCGAGCCATGGCCCGAACAGAAAATTAAAGGCCAGGGATACCGGAAAGAATGCCAGCCAGATAGCCACTGACTGTTTCCAGCGGGGCGGGCGTTGCTGGCCGGTGTCACCGAACCAGCCATCGATTCCGCGTACGCGATGCTCGTGGGGCTGGGCAAACAGGCCACTGCCGCGGGACAACCAGGCGGCTCTGGAAGCAGAGTGCTCCCATGCGTCCATGGTGGCTTCATCGGCAAAGCGGAAAATAATCTGAAATTCATCGTCGCCGGGCGGCGGCGCCAGCACCCCTGAACCCAGGTAGCCGGGAAAATCGGTGGCGAGCTGTTCGCCTTCATGCAGCCAAGCGATCAGGTCGTGATAACGGCCATGGGCAACACGCCGAGCGACCATCAGAGTGACGGGTGAGGTAGACATTGTATATCTCCAAACATGATGAGCGCGCCGGGTAGGGGGCTCATGGGGCGCAGCGCCGGGGTGGTGGCGGGCGTCTTTATGGCAAGCAAGGATTATTCCTGATTCAGCGCACCCCCGCCAATGCTGGGTGCGGGAAACCGACGACAGGCCCTCGGGAGCGCACTTCATCTTCGGGCCAGAATTAGGTGAATGCCAAAAGATCGGGGGCACGCCGATTGTAGGAGGGGCCTTGGCCCCGATCTTTTGTTCCAATGCCGGCCGAAGATTGAAATGGTGCCCCTTGGCAGGGCACAAAGTGCTCAAGTGTGCAGATTAGGGTGCGCCAGGCGATGCTGCTGCAAGAGGTATTGGCGCAGGCGCTCGGTTTCCGAGGCGTTGGCTTCACTGAGGCGGTAGGCCGCATGGCCGGCCTGGTTCATGCGCTCGAAGCTGCCCTGCAGGGCGATGGGGTCGTGCCCGGGGGGGTGGAACATAAGGGCGAAGTGCGCGGGGGCTGCAGCGTGCTCGCGTAGTTCAAGGAGTACGCCTTTGAATGACAGCTCGATTACCCACAGGTCAGTACTGTTGCCGTCGTGGTCGAGCAGCGCTAAGGGTACCTCCAGCGCCATGCGCCATGGCCGCACCATGGGGCCGTCCTCGAAAATACTGGGCGCGCCCACATGCAGGTGCACGGCATGGAATTCGTCTTCTACCAGCTCCAGCGGAAAGCTCATCTGCTGGTTCTCGAACTGCGCCTGGATGGTCACGTGTTCGTTGGCCATTAACCGAGTGAGGAGGTCTTTGACCTGCGCGCCGCTGTCTACGGTCATGCTCGACTGAACTTCGAGCGGATTCGCAGGCGCGTTCTGCTGCATGTTACGGATGAAGTCGAGTTCATCCTGGGTGAGCAGTGCATCAGGTGGCATGGTCGAGCTCTAGCATCCGTTTGGCGAGTAAAGTCGAAGTTATCGAAGAATTATAGCGGGTTGTGATTTTTCCGCTGTTCATTTTTTAACCTCATGTTGCATGCAGCCCGGTCCGAGTGGGGCTCGGGCGCAGATTTGTTAGTATTCGCGTTTTCACCTGCCAGGGACTCCCCATGAAAATCGCCATCTTGTCTGCCACCGTGTATGGCAGCGCTGAAGAAGTTGCCCGCCACGGCGCGGCCCGTTTAGAGCAGCAAGGCCATGTCATTCATCACTTTCCTCGCGCCACGTTGGAGCAACTGCTCAAGTTTGCCCCTGAAGCCTTGCTGGTCGTGACCTCGACCACTGGCATGGGCGAGCTGCCCGACGACATCCAACCGCTATACAGCGAGGTTCGTGACCAATTGCCGGCGGCTTGGCGCGGCTTGCCAGGTGGGGTGATTGCCTTGGGCGACGCCAGTTACGGCGATACCTTCTGCGGCGCTGGCGAGCAGATACGCGAGCTGTTCGCGGAGCTGGGGGTGCTCGAAGTCCAGCCCATGCTGCGCCTGGACGCCAGTGAGTCCGTCACCCCGGAAACCGACGCCGAGCCTTGGCTCGATACTTTTGCCGCCGAGCTGGCGAGCCGGCAGTGATCAGCCGACTTCGCGTTTTTCAGGCGTCATAGCCCATTCGATGGCTGATGTCTGCAACCGTCGCCTTCAAGCGCTGTGCTGCTGGCCCGGCTTCATCGGCGTGAAACGACGAAGCCGCGCCGACCACCGTCATCACTGCGGCGAGTTTGCCGCTGGCATCGAAGATGGGCGCCGACAGGGCGTCCACGCCGGGCATCAACAGCCCGTGCACTGAGTACACGCCGTTGGCCCGGATCTGCTCCAACAAGTCGTTTGGCAGTGGTTGCGGGCCTAGCTCGGCGGTTGCCCGGGCAGGCAAGTAGGCGTTGAAGACCCGGCCCGTAGACGAGCCCTGTAGGGGCAGCACCGAGCCAATTTGGGTCACCAGGGTGACCGCGCCCATGGCCGGCTCTACGTTAACCACCGTGGGCCCATGATTGCCCCACACCGCCAGGAAGCATGTGACGTTGAGTTCGTCGCGCAGTTGCGCCAGGGGCCCGGCGGCGAGTTTCAGCACGTCGATACTGCCCAGGGCGGCCAGGCCTACCCGTAAAGCCTCACGGCCCAGCCCATAATGCTGGGTGCTCGCATTTTGCACAGCGAAACCGCTGGCGATCAACGCTTGCAGGTAGCGGTGGACTTTGCTCGCCGGCATTTGCATATGCTCGGCCAAACGCGACAGGCTGGTCGCTGGGGTTAGTTCAGCCAGGGCCTTGAGCACATCGGTACCGACTTCAGCCGAACGCACCTTCTGGCGAGGGGCGGCCTCTGGCGGGGGGAGGGGGTGGGTCATGGATCTGGCTATCCGCTGCGCGAGTGGGCACCCTTTATAGCTTGACGCTGTAGGGGGGATCAAATTACGTTAATCGTAACTGAGTTACGTATAACAATAATACTTCAGCGCCCGCTCTGCCCGCGGCGCTCAGGAGGCTCGATGAGCAATGAGTTGGGTTATCAGTCCGGCTTCGGTAACCAATTTTGTAGCGAGGCGTTGCCTGGGGCGCTGCCTGCCATGCAGAACTCCCCGCAAGCAGTCCCCTATGGCTTATACGCCGAGTTATTCTCGGGCACTGCATTTACGGTGCCCCGCGCAGAAGCCCGGCGCACCTGGCTGTACCGTATCTGCCCTTCGGCGCGGCACCCGCCCTTCAAGCGCCTGGCCCGCCAACTCAACCCCGCAGGCCTGGCAGCGCCGACCCCCAACCGCCTGCGCTGGGGCCCGCTGCCTGAACTGATGGAGCCCACGGATTTTATCGACGGTTTGCAGGCACTGGCCTGCAGCGCCGAGCCGGACAAGGCCGAGGGCGTCAGTGTGTACCTGTACGCCGCCAATCGTTCGATGCAGCGGGTGTTCTTCAACGCCGACGGCGAGCTACTGGTGGTGCCACAAGAGGGGCGGCTGCGGGTCTGTACCGAGCTGGGTGTGCTGGAGGTCGGGCCGTTGGAGATCCTCGTGCTGCCTCGCGGCATGAAGTTTCGCCTGGAGTTGCTCGATGCCCAGGCCCGGGGCTACGTGGCCGAGAACCATGGGGCGGCTTTGCGTTTGCCTGAGTTAGGCCCGATTGGCAGCAATGGGCTGGCCAACCCACGGGATTTTCAGGCGCCCGTGGCATGCTATGAAGACACCCAAAAACCGGTGCAATTGGTGCAGAAATTTCTCGGCGAGCTGTGGGGCTGCGAACTGCCCCGTTCGCCCCTGGATGTCGTGGCCTGGCATGGTAACAACGTGCCTTACAAATATGACCTGCGCCGTTTCAACGCCTTTGGCAGCGTCAGCTACGACCACCCCGACCCTTGCATTTTTACCGTATTGACGGCACCAACGGCAGAGCCGGGGGTGGCCAATATCGACTTGGTTGTGTTCCCGCCGCGCTGGCAGGTGGCCGAGCACACGTTCCGGCCGCCGTGGTTTCACCGCAACCTGATGAACGAATTCATGGGCTTGATCGAAGGCCGTTACGATGGCAAAGCCGAGGGTTTCGTTCCGGGTGGCGCCTCGCTGCACAGTTGCATGAGTGCCCACGGCCCGGATGCGGACACCTACGCCCGCGCGTTGCTTGCGCCCTCGCAACCGGCCAGGCTGGAAGGCGCAATGGCCTTTATGTTTGAAACCCGTGCAGTGTTGCGCCCCACCCACTATGCGCTGCAATGCCCTGAACTGCAGACCCGCTATGATGATTGCTGGGCCTCGCTGCCTATAGCATTCGATCCGGAGCGCCTATGAAACCCGCTACACCTTCTCGCAGCTGGGTAGAGTCTGCCCATGAGCACCCTGACTTTCCTCTGCACAACTTGCCCCTGGGCATTTTCAGCCAGGCGGGCAGTGTGCCCCGGGTAGGTGTCGCCATCGGCGATTGCGTTCTGGATATGGCCGAGGCCTTGGCGCGCGGGCTGTTGCAGGGGCTGCCTGAGGAGGTTCTGGAGAGTGTGTCGCAGGGTTCGCTGAACGCTTTCTTCGCCTGCGCTGCCGACGCGCGGTCGGCGTTTCGCCAACGGTTGTTGCACATGCTGGGTAAGGACGCGCCGTCACGCGTTGAGGTGCGCGCCTGCCTGCATCAGGCGCGCCACTGCGACATGCACCTGCCCGCAAAGGTAGGGGATTACACCGATTTCTACGCCGGTATCGAACACGCCACCCGGGTGGGTAAGCATTTAAGGCCAGACGCCCCGTTGCTACCCAACTATAAATATGTGCCGATCGGCTACCACGGCCGCGCTTCGACTTTACGCCCTTCCGGCGTACCGGTGCGGCGCCCCAAAGGGCAGATGCGGCCGTCGGGGCAGCATGAGCCGATAGTTGGCCCCACCCAGAAGTTGGATTTCGAACTTGAACTGGGCATCTGGATTGGCCAGGGCAACCCCTTGGGTGAGGCGATCCCCATAGGCCAGGCAGCAGAGCATGTGGCCGGGTTCTGTTTGCTTAACGACTGGTCGGCGCGGGACATCCAGGGTTGGGAGTACCAGCCGTTAGGGCCGTTTCTGTCCAAGAGTTTTATGACCACACTGTCGCCGTGGGTCGTCACCGCGCAGGCCCTGGCGCCATTTCGCTGCGCCCAGGCACCTCGCCCGCCTGGGGACCCGCAGCCATTGGCGTACCTTTGGGACGATCACGACCAAGCCACCGGTGCTTTGGATATCGAGCTGGAGGCCCTGCTGCTCACCGAACACATGCGCACCCGTGGCCTGCCCGCCGAACGCCTGGCGGTGAGCAATAGCCGTTGTATGTATTGGACGGTGGCGCAGTTGGTGAGCCACCACAGCGTCAATGGCTGCCAGTTGCACAGCGGTGACCTGTTCGGCTCGGGCACGCTTTCAGGGCCGGGCGCGGACCAATGCGGCAGTCTGTTGGAAATTACCCAGGGCGGCTCTCAACCACTGTTACTGGCGTCTGGGGAGACCCGGCAATTTCTGGCTGACGGCGATGAGATTATTTTGCGGGGCCGCTGCCATGCCAACGGCATTGGCTCGATCGGTTTCGGCGAATGTCGTGGGCGGGTGCTACCGGCGCTGTAAACGCGGTTCAGTGCACCGAAGGTGACAAAGGCGGCAGTAACTGCAAGCGCTTGGCCAAGCGTAATTGCTGGAGGGGGTCATCGCTGAGCATAAGTGCATGCTGCAGGTCGAAGCGTTCTGCCTGGGGGCAACCCAGGCGCTGATACAGCCCGGCACGGGCCAGGTAATCGCTGGCCACTGGCTGGCCCAGTTCGAGTACCCGTTCGGCATCCTTCAAGGCGCCCATCTCATCGCCCTGGCTGGTATGCAACTCACGTAAATTACGCGAAAGCCGCTGCAGCATCTGCCGCGGTGAGGCCTCATTCAGGTGTTGTGCCGCCAGTGGCAGTTTGGGACCAAATTGCCGCGTCAGCAGTTCGCGGCAGTCGGCGGGGTACAGGCGGCGCCCGCCACAGGGGTCGAGTTGGTGATCGGCCCCGGGTACGCGCAGCAAAAAGTGCCCCGGAAAATTGACCCCGACCAGTGGAATATCCAGACGCCGAGCCAGCTCCAGGGCCAGCAAGGCCAGGCTCAGCGGCTGCCCGCGCTTGCGCTCCAAGACCTTGTCGAGCAAGGCCACTTGAGGCCGTAGGGGAATGAATTCTTCCTGCTGGAAGCCCAAGGTGTTCAAACGGCGCAGCAGCGGTTGGGCGAGTTCAGCGGCAGGCAGCAGGGGCATCCCCAGGCTGACCTCCATTTGCAGTTCGCGCAGTTGGCTCAGGGAGATCGCCGGTTGCACGGAGGGGTCGTGTTCGGCCGCGATCCATAATGCTGCCTCGAAGGTCGCCGCAGGGCGCTGTTCGAGGCAGGCAAGGCAGGCTTGGCGTGGGTCCATGGCAATCTCCGCGTGAGCCCCATGTTTTAGCCCTGTCAGTGGTATTCGTCCAGTCCCTGTTTGTGTATCAGCAAATGTCAGCATGTTCGGGATGAGCTGCTACGCTCAGAGAACTCATAATCGCGGAGCGTTGCGATGTTTGCGCTCATGCAAAGCACTGGTACCGAAGCCCTGCACTTAGTGGTCGACCGCGACAGTGGGTTGCGCGCGGTGATCGCCATCCACAATCGCCAGGCCGGCCCGGCCCTGGGCGGCTGTCGCTTCCTGTCTTACCCCGATGACGCCAGCGCCATGGCCGATGCCATCCGCCTCGCCCGCGGCATGAGCTATAAGGCGGCCCTGGCTGGCCTGCCGTTTGGTGGCGGCAAGGCCGTGGTGATCAGGCCCGCTCATGTGGCCAACCGCGCGCCTTTGTTCGAGGCCCTAGGGCGCTTTATTCAAAGCCTGGACGGTCGCTATATCACGGCGATCGAGAGTGGCACCTGTACGGCCGACATGGACTGCATCGCCCGGCATACCGAGCATGTCACAAGCACCACCGCGGTGGGTGACCCGGCCCCGCATACCGCGCTCGGGGTGTTCTCCGGCATCCGCAGTACGGCCATGGCGCGCTTGGGCAGTGATAACCTGGAAGGGTTGCGCATTGCCATCCAGGGGCTCGGCCATGTTGGCTATGCATTAGCCGAACATTTGAGGGCGGCGGGGGCTGAGCTGCTGGTCAGCGATTTGAACCCGATAAACGTGCAGCGCGCCATGGAGCAGTTGCAGGCCCGGCCCGTGGCTTGCGAGGCGTTGGCCGCAACGCCGTGCGATATTTTCGTTCCCTGCGGCCTGGGGGCGGTGCTCAATAGCCAAAGTGTCGCCCAGTTGCGCTGCGCGGCCGTGGCGGGAGCCGCCAATAACCAACTCAGCAGCTTGGACGTGGCCGACCAGTTGGAAGCCCGAGGTATCTTGTACGCCCCCGATTATGTGATCAACTCGGGTGGTTTGATCCACGCAGCCCTTAGCTACCAAGGCCAATCGGCTGAGGCGATCCACGCCCACCTGGGGCGTATTGGCCGGCGCCTGACCGAAGTCTACGCCCATGCCCAGGCAGAAAAGCGTTCCCCTGCCAAGGTCGCCGAGCTGTTAGCCGAGCGGATACTCAAGCCTTAGCTTTCTTCGGCGGGCGCTTGAGTCAGTTCGGCCAGGGCGCTGGCATTGCTCTTGAACGCTGCCGCGAATACGGCGCGGTTTTTCGCCATGTAGATGCTGGCATCTTCGGCGTGCTTCTCGCTCAAGCCTTTGACGTTTTTCAGCAAGACCTCGGTCAGGGACTCGGCGAGTTCGAGCATCTGGTCATGGGCGTCAGCAAGTTTACGGTCCACGAAGGTCGTCTCCATGTCGCGGGTACTGCGATATAGGGTTTCAACAGCCATGTTCGGCCTCGTCGTCAGGTGCAGTAGTGGATGGCTATAAGCAATCACTGGATATTCATACAGCTAGATAATAGGGCAAAATCTCCTCCTTGCAAACCCTTTCCTGAGGTCGCGTCCCTTAACCTCGCTCACAAGAGCGGCGCTACCCGCTAGGCTGCGACGTCATGCCACCCTGGCAAATCAGGCGCTGGCCTTTTTTCTGCATGCAACACAGCCATAATGTCGCTTTGGCATGATCTGCCGCGTGCCCATCCATCGTGTCGAGGAGTAGACAAATGCAAACCAAATGGCCAGACAAATTGCGCAGGACGCTGCACGCGCAGGCCGACTCAGTGGGCAACTTGTGTGTGGAGGCTTTCCATTACTTGGCGCTGTTCGGGATCGGCGCGATCACCGCGTGGGCTGCGGTGGTGGCGTTTCTAGGGATGGTCGAGAAGGGCAGTGTGAGTGTCGACGATATTCTGCTGCTGTTTATCTACCTGGAGCTGGGGGCGATGGTGGGGATTTATTTCAAAACCAACCACATGCCGATCCGCTTCCTGCTCTACGTCGCAATCACCGCGCTCACGCGCCTATTGATCGGTGATGTGTCGCACCACAACGCCCCTGACCTGGGCATTATCTACCTGTGCGGCGGGATATTGCTGCTGGCGCTGGCCATTCTAGTGGTGCGTTATGCATCTTCCCGGTTTCCGTCGGTGAAGATTTCTGACTTCACCATCGATTCCAAAGAAAGCAGCGAACGCTAGGGCCAGTGGGCCTCGATTAGAGGCCTGCGCTTGGGCTTGGCCAGGTGCTGGTGGGCTGCGTCAGCAGCACCTTGGGGTTGTCGCTGTCGGTCATGGCCGCGAGCAGTTTTATGGCGCTGTCGCCACGTTCGATGGCAATGCCGAACTTGATGCTCTCGATCAGGCGTTTGAGGCGCTTGGGGTCGTTGCGCTGGGCGGCGCTGAGCATGCGCTTGGCGACCACGCCCGTGTGGTTGGACAAGGTCAGCATGATGCTGCCGTCCAGGCGCTGAATGCTCAGGTTCACGCGGTAGTCCGGTTGAAACGCTTCGCTGATGGTTTGAAAGGGGTTATCCATGGCGCGTACCTGGCTGTTAAGACGTGCATACAATTGACTGGGCGTGACTGCAATTAGTTCGCCGCTCCAGACCACTGGCGGTCTTTGGCTTCTTCCTGAACATGTTGGGTTGCCACCCGATTGTCCGTAGCAAGGGCCATGCCGAAAACCAAATTTTTTGGCGCCAATGAAAAAGGCGAGCCGCTTGGCTCGCCTTTATAGGGGTCATGGTGTAACACCGGTGTTACTTGGTGGCGGACAACGCCTGCTCGTTTTCCAGGAATTCTTCTTCCAGCAGCGCATCGGCGCTGCCTCCTGCTTCATTCTGGTTCGTTCCCGCGCGTTTACTGCGCAGCTTGCCGAACATGTGTTCCAGCGCATTGTTCAATTTGGTCGCGGCGCCTTCGACGGCCTGATCCAGGGTGTCAGCTTTGTGCGTGACAGAAATCGGTTGATGGCCTTTTGGCCGTGCTTCCATTTGGCAGCGCATATCGTGAGGGCCTGGCTTGTCGCCATTTTCGTCGCGTAAATGAACTTCGACCCGGGTGATGTCTTCCTCGAAGTGATCGAGCGAGGATTCAACGGTGGTACGGACCCAATCCTCCAGACGTATGCTGCTTTCAATGTGGTTATCGGTGTTGACTTGAATTTGCATAGTCCATCCCTTATTCGGCTAGCTCGCAAAAGAGTCGTTGGCTAGGAAACCACGCCCTCTTGACTACAAGGTCAGGCACTTGGCCGGACAATTCAAGCCCTGATTGAATAAAAATATCCCGACACATTGCTGAGGGGAAATTCATGCCATCAGGGGAACAATATCGCCGCCAAACGTACGGCGGCGAAGGGGGTTGATGGCTATCAGAATGCCACGCTGGTCTGCACGTAGACGGTGCGGGGCTGCCCGGCATATTTGCCGCGATTGTTGTCGTCAAACGAGCGGGTGAAGTACTCATGATTGAAGATATTTTTCACCCCCACTGCCACGTTCAGGTTTGACAACTGGGGGCCGAAGTCATAGGCCGCGCGGCTGCTGAACAGCATGTAGCCGGGTATCCGCCCAGTGCTGCCATTGGCGCTCTCGGCGCGGGTGTTGGCGTTGTCGGCGAACTGGTCGCTTTGGTACGAGCTGTCCAGGTTGAGCTTCCATGCGCCTTGGGTATAGCCCACACCTAACGTGCCTTTGTGTTTCGACGAAAACGGCACCCGGTTGCCCTTGTTCGGGCCATCTTCACGAATGGTGGCGTCGACGAATGCATAGGTGGCGTACACGTCAAAGCCCGCCAGGGCCGGGTCCAGCCCCTCAAGGGCGTACTTGACGCTGGTTTCCAGGCCCTGGTGGCGGGTTTCGCCACGGGCAATGACGGTGTCGTTGGTTTGATTGCTGTCGTACTGGTTATCGAAGTTGATCAGGAAGGCGCCGATCTCTGCCTGGAGGTCGCCGTTATCGTAGCGAGTGCCGACTTCCCAGGTTCGCGCCTTCTCTGGTTTCACTTCGTCGCCACTCACGCGGTTGGGCATCTGGCTGTACTGCACGCTGCCAAAGGAGCCCTCGGTGTTGGCATACAGGTTCCAGTTGTCGGTCAGGTGGTACAACACGTTCAATGCTGGCAACGCGGTGGTGTAGTCGCCCTGATACTTGTCTTGGGTCAGGTTGTTGTTCTGTTGCGTGTCGATCATCTCGTAACGTATGCCGGGGGTGATCGTCCAGCGGCCGATGTCGATGCGGTCATCGATGAAAAACGCGTGGGCCTCGGTGGCGCCACGGGTGTCTCGGTCATTTCGGCTGTCGCTGGTGGGGAACTGATTATTGGCGATCGGTTCGCGGTAGCGCAGCTCGTGCCCGGCTTCGTTGACGTAGCGGTAACCTACGCCCACTTCGTGGCGACTGTCACCCAACGCAAAACCTTGGGAGAAACGCGTTTCAACCCCGCGCACCCAATATTCCCGTGGGGACAGGGAAAGAAAAGTGCCCTGGTCGAGAAAGCCACTGCGTAGGGTCTTGGTGAAAAAGCTGTTCACCGTGAACTCGCGGGCGTCCTCTTGATAACGGTAGCCGACGTTGAACAGGGTGCGCCGGCCCCAAAAGCTGTCCTTTTGCCGCGTCGATTGAAAGCGGTCGGCGTTGTAGTCAGCCACGCTCAGGCCACCCGGCATATCGGCTTCGCCTTCGTAATACTGGGCTTGCGCGGTCAGACTGTTGGCATCGTCGATCTGATATTTGCCCTTGAGGATCAGGTCGTCGATCTGGCTGTCGCTGTGTTCGCGCCAATCGCCACCGCGGCTGCCGGAGTACAGCAGCGCCCCACCCAGGCCATTGGCGGCAGTGCCACCAGCCAGCAGGTTGGCGCTTTTCTTGAAGCCATCCTGGCTCGATGAAGGCGCGACTTCGGTTTGGAAACCGCCTTTGACGGTCGGCTCATCGGGGATAGCGCGGGTTACGAAGTTAACGATACCACCGACGTTCTGCGGGCCGTAGCGTACGGCCCCGCCGCCGCGCACTACGTCCACGGCATCCATATTGCCCATGCTGATGGGCGCAAACGACAGCTGCGGTTGGCCATAGGGAGCGAATGGGACGGGGATGCCGTCCATCAACACGGTCGAGCGCGAAGCCAGGCGCGGATTGAGCCCACGAATGCCGAAGTTCATCGCCATGTCGTGGCTGCCGGTGCCATTGTTCTCCGGCGCATTGACCCCCGGTATGCGGTTGAGCACCTCACGGGCACTGGTGGCACCGGTGCGCTCGAACTCTTCGCGGCGGATCACATCGCGGGCACCGGCGTGGTCGAATACCCGCGTTTGATCGGCAGTGCCGAGCCAGTCGCCGACCACGGTGGACGTGCCCAGCTCGATCGGCCCCTGGGCGGCCACTGGAGCCGGTTGCAGGCTGTAGGCGTTCGCGCCTTCGGCCCGGGCTTGCAGGCCGGTGCCTTCGAGCAACGCGGCCAGGCCCTGCTCGGCGGTGTATTGACCCTGCAGGCCGCGGCTCTGGACGCCGCTGGTGACCTGGGAGCCGAACGAGATCATCACCCCGGCTTCGCGCCCGAACTGGTTCAAAGCGCTCTCCAGCGACGCTGGTGCGATGTGGTAGACGCGCGGGAGGGCGTCGTCGGCCACTGCCAGCGGTATGGCGCTTAGGCTAAGGCTGGCGCCGAGCAAAAGGCAGCGCAGTGAACGGGCGAGTGGGGTGAGTTGGGGTGACATTGGCGGGTTGTCCTGTCGCAGAGTCAAGGTGAGTTAACTCTCTGTCACCCGAGCTATGCAAAACGGCTCACTTTTTTTTGCCGAGTGCGCCAGTCGATGGGATCAGCTCGCGGCCCGGGGTTCGAACTTGACCCAATAGCGGGTCAAGCGGCGAGCCTTGACGGGCAACGCAACTTCCAGCAGGTCGAGGATCTTATCCGTATCGCCCAACGGGTAGCTGCCTGAAAGCAGCAGCCCGGCCACGGCTGGGTCGCAGTTCAGCTGGCCCCGCCGGTAGCGCGCGACCTCTTGCAGAAATTCGCCCAGGGGCATGTGGGCGGCCACGAGCATACCGTCCACCCAGGCGCTGCGGTTGGGGTCCAGGGCTGTGGGTTGTGCCCAGTGGCCGCGGCTAAACTCCATCTGCTGGCCGGCTTTGAGAAGCAACGGATAGCCGCGCAAATGTTGCGGGCGTATGTCAGCTTCCCCAGCGATCAAGCCCACCTGCGTCAGGGCTGCCATTTGCCGGACATTCAGCCGAGCCTGGCCCTGGGCCTCAATGGCGCCTTGCGCGGTGACCAGTTGCAGCGGTCGCGGGTCAGGGGCGAGGGTGAGTTGCAGTTCGCCTTCGAGCAGGCGAATCCGCCGGCGTTGGGCATCGAATTGGACGTCTACCGCCGTGCCCGTATTAAGGCGTAGCTGGCTGCCGTCGTTGAGCTGGTGGACCTGGCGTTCGCCCACGGAGCTGCGGTAGTCGGCCAACAAGGGGGTGAACACCGCCTGGCGTTGCCAGCCCAGGCCAAGCACCGAGCCCGCGCCGAGCACCAACAAGGTTTTTAAGACGCGACGACGGCCTGGCCCTCGTGGCGCTTCCAGGGTGCCATGGGCCAGGGCCGGGGACAGCCCGCGCAAGCGCTGATTAACCCGCTGAATGTGCTCCCAGGCGCGCTGATGCTCAGGGTGTGCGTTGAGCCAGTGCTGCCAGTCTTGATGCTGACGCGCACTCAGTGCGCCACCTTGCATCTCGACCAGCCAATGCACGGCCTGCTCAGCCACTTGGTTGGAAAAACCTGGCCCATTGAGGGGCTGCGCCGAGCTGTTCACAGGGCGAAGTAACAGCGTAAGGCTGCTTTGTTCAGGTGGCGCTTGACCGTCGCCACAGAGATCCCCAATTCCTGGGCGATCTGGCCGTAGCTGAGGCCATCCACCTGGGCTAGCAAAAACGCGCGCTTGACCTTGACCGGCAAGCCGTCGAGCAAGCGGTCGAGCTCCATCAGCGTTTGCAAAATGATCGCCCGGTGCTCTTCCGACGGGACCAGCGGTTCCGGCAGTTGCGCCAAGGCCTCCAAGTAAGCCCGTTCCAGGTCTTGGCGGCGATAATGGTTGAACAGGACGCGTTTGGCGACGGTGGTCAGGAACGCCCGTGGCTCGTGCACCTGGGCGGGCGTTTCGCGGGCGCTGAGCAGGCGCATGAAGGTATCTTGGGCCAGGTCAGCCGCGCTATGGGGGCAGCCGAGTTTGCTGCGCAGCCAGGCGGTCAGCCAATTGCGATGGTCTAGGTAGAGGCCCTCGACAAGGCGCGAGGCTTCAAGGCTGGCATGTGGCACCGCGAACGCTCCGGCGCCATGGAATGCGCAACAGAATAAGAATTGTTCGCATTATAGGGGCGGCGTGGGTTGTCGGCAATCTTCTTGTATCCGTTTGTATGCATTAAAAAGATCGGGGCCAAGGCCTAAAGAGATCGGGGCCAAGGCCCCTCCTACGGGGCAGGGGTCTTGGCCGAGCTTTTTAGGCCTTATAAACCTGCGGGTTGACCAGGTCTTGTGGGCGCTCGCCGCGCAGGGCGCTGGTGAGGTTCTGGATGGCACGGTTGGCCATGGCTTCGCGGGTTTGCGTGGTGGCTGAACCGATGTGCGGCAGGGTCACGGCGTTGGGGAGTTGGAACAGCGGCGAATCGGCCAGGGGTTCCTTTTCGTAAACGTCTAACCCGGCGCCGCGAATGGTGCCGGCGCGCAGTGCCTCGATCAGTGCGGCCTCATCCACTACCGGGCCTCGGGAGATATTGATCAGGAACGCGCTGGGTTTCATCTGGCGTAGCTGTTCGGCGCCGATCAGGTGCTTGGTTTTTTCGCTCAATGGCACCACCAGGCAGACGAAATCGGCTTCAGCGAGCAGTTCCGGCAGGCTGCGAAAGCGTGCGTCCAATTCGGCTTCCAGGTCAGCCTTGCGGCTGTTGCCGCTGTACAGAATCGGCATATTGAAGCCCAAGTGGCCGCGGCGGGCGATGGCCGCGCCGATATTGCCCATGCCCACGATGCCCAAGGTTTTGCCATGCACGTCGCTGCCGAACAGGGCAGGGGGGATGCTGGCTTTCCATTGGCCTGCTTTGGTCCAGGCATCCAGCTCGGCAATGCGGCGGGCGCTGCTCATGATCAATGAAAAACCCAGGTCGGCGGTGCTTTCCGTGAGCACGTCGGGGGTATTGGTGAGCATGATGCCGCGCTCATTGAAGTAGTCCACAGCGTAGTTGTCGTAACCCACCGAAACGCTGGAAACCACCTGCAACTGCGTGGCCGCGGCCAGTTGTTCCCGGCCCAGGGGGCGGCCGGCGCCGATCAGGCCATGGGCACGTGGTAGCGCTTCATCGAACTGTTGGGCGACATCACCGTGTTTGGGGTCTGGCACGATGACTTCGAATTCCCCCTGCAATTGCTCGACCATGGCAGGGGTGATGCGGCTAAAAGCGAGTACAGTTTTTTTCATTGGAAGGTGCTCGACGGTTCGCAGGGAATGTAAGCACGCTATCATTCTCAGCCGCGAGGCACAAACCAGGCGATGAACAACCCTGGGGCTACTGGGTTTTGCCCAGGTCCACCTCATGGGCGGCCAGCAGGTCCGGTAGTGAGCCGCGCAGGTATTCCACCCATGTTTTGATCTTTGCATCCAGGTATTGCCGAGAAGGGTAGATCGCATACAGGTTCAGCTCCTGTAGACGGTACTCCGGCAACACCCGCACCAATGTGCCGTTGCGCAGGCCATCGATGGCGGCGTAGATCGGTAGCACGCCAATGCCCATGCCGCTGCGGATGGCGGTCTTCATGGCATCGGCGGAATTGACCTGAAAGGGCGCCTCCTGGATGTTGACGGTCTCCGGCCCATTGGGCCCATCGAACGTCCATTTCTCCAATTGCACCACTGGGCTGACCAACCGCAGGCAGGCATGCTGCAGCAGTTCAGCGGGGCGGCGCGCCAGGCCGTTGGCGTTGACGTATTCGGGCGAGGCGCAAACGATGCTGTAGGTGATCCCCAGGCGCTGGGACACGAAACCGGAGTCGGGCAATTCAGTGGCCAGCACGATCGACACGTCATAGCCTTCGTCGAGCATGTCTGGCACGCGGTTGGCCAGGGTCAGGTCGAAGGTCACGTCGGGGTGGCTCTTGCGGTAGCGGGCGATGGCATCGATCACGAAATGCTGGCCGATGCCGGTCATGGTGTGCACTTTCAACTGCCCTGAGGGCCGCGCGTGGGCATCGCTGGCCTCGGCCTCGGCCTCTTCGACATAGGCCAGGATCTGCGCGCAGCGCAGCAAATAGCGCTTACCCGCTTCTGTCAGGGCAATGCGCCGGGTGGTGCGGTTGAGCAAACGGGTTTGCAAATGGGCTTCAAGGTTGGACACCGCCCGCGATACGTTAGCTGTGGTGGTGTCGAGCTGCGCAGCGGCGGCGGTAAAGCTACCCGCTTCGGCCACGCAACTGAAAGCGCGCATGTTTTGCAGAGTGTCCATGGGCATTCTCGAGATAGATGCAAAATTGTCGCATGAAGCGACAATGCCGTCTGCGCTGGACGGGGGATTCTCTCAGGTTTTGTAATGAAGATTCATGATGCGCGCCAACCTCCCTCACCCCGAAAAACTCCCCTGCACCCGTTCCGCGCGAAAATCCAGGGTTTGCGGCCGGTAACCTGGGCGCAGGCTGGGCAGGGGCACGCACTCCTGCCAGCTGGCGCCGGGTTGCAGCACACCGGGGCCGCGGTAGCGTGGGGCAGAGTAGAGGTCTTGGGAGAGGTTGGCGGTAGCGCCTGGGGCGTAGGCAGCGACCTGCCATTGCAGTTCGGTAAGGGGCACAGGGTTGCCGTTTTTCAAGGTGACGCTCAGCGGGCGGTCGGCCGGGCAGGTTTGCGGCTGGTAGGTCAGGCGCAGTTCCAGGCGGGCCAGTTGCTGATTTTCGCGGGTATCCATCCAGGCCACCCACAGGCCCACGAGGCCTAGGCCAAGCAGCGCGGCCAGGGAAATGGGCAGGGCTTTGGCGGGGTAGCGGATGAGCAGGACCAGCCAGGTCAGGACAAGCAGTACGCCGACGAACATCGCACCAGACTCTTGGAGAAAGTGAGCCTCCATCCTAACCAATGGTGCGGTTTGGCACCCAGGCTTTTCGTTTCACCTTATCGGTTGCCAAAAAAAAGGCCCCTGGCCAACCCACCGCGGATAGGGGACGCGGTGGGCAAGCCTTGAGGCCTTGCAAAACCTTGCGGTTATTGCGTTACCGACTTACTGAGCGATGGTCTTCACCGACACGCCACGTTCGACCGGGGTCGAGCGGCCGTAGATGTCTTCGAAGCGCTCGATATCGTCTTCACCGAGGTAGCTGCCAGACTGAACTTCGATGATTTCCAACGGGATCTTGCCTGGGTTGCGCAAGCGGTGGACCGAGGCGATCGGGATGTAGGTCGACTGGTTCTCGGTGAGCAGGAACACGTTCTCGTCACAGGTCACCTCGGCGGTGCCCGATACCACGATCCAGTGCTCGGCACGGTGGTGGTGCATCTGCAGCGACAGGCAGGCGCCCGGTTTGACCGAGATGTGTTTGACCTGGAAGCGGCCACCCATGTCGACGGAGTCATAAGAACCCCAAGGACGGTAAACTTCACAGTGAGTCTGGGTTTCGCTACGGCCTTGTTCGTTCAAGGTGGCGACCATCTGCTTGACGCCCTGCACCTTGTCTTTGTGGGCAATCATCATGGCGTCTTTGGTTTCGACCACAACGATGTTGTCCAGACCGATCACCGAGACCAGCTTGCCGTTGCCATGGATCATGCAGTTGCGGCTGTCTTGAATCACCACGTCGCCTTTGGCCACGTTGCCGTTGGCATCTTTGGCGTGCACGTCCCACAGCGAAGCCCAGCAACCGACGTCGCTCCAGCCAGCGCTCAACGGCACGACGCAGGCGCGTTGGGTTTTTTCCATCACGGCGTAGTCGATGGAGTTGTCTGGGCAGCAGGCGAAAGTGGCTTCGTCGATTTCAATGGCATCGCCATCGTGCTTGCTGCGCTCGAGGGTCAGCATGCAGTTGTCGTAGATGTCCGGATCGTGCTTTTTCAGCTCTTCCAGGAAGCGGCTGGCGCGGAACAGGAACATGCCGCTGTTCCAGAAGTAACCGCCGGCATCGACGAATTCGGCAGCGCGTTTTTCGTCAGGTTTTTCGACGAAATGCGAAACGCGGCTCACGCCTTCAGGCAGCAAGGCATCGTTGGTCGACTTGATGTAGCCGTAGCCGGTTTCTGGACGGGTCGCCGGAATACCGAACAGCACCATCTCGCCACGCTCGGCGGCCACGGTGGCCAGGGCCAGGGCGCGCTGCAGGGCTTTCTGGTCTTCGATCACGTGGTCGGCGGGCAGCACCAGCATCAGGTCGTCGCGGCCTTCATTGACCAGCTTCATAGCGGCCAGGGCGACGGCTGGGGCGGTGTTGCGGCCGAAGGGTTCCATCAGGATGCCCTGGCATTCCAGTTTCAGGTTGGCCAGTTGCTCGTTGACGATAAAACGGTGGTCTTTGTTGCAGACCACGATCGGTTGGTCCATGCCTTCGAACACCAAGCGCTTGAGCGTTTGCTGGAAGAGGGTGTGTTCGCCGGTCAGGGCGAGGAATTGCTTAGGGAATTGCTTGCGCGAAAGCGGCCACAGACGTGAGCCACTACCACCTGACAAGATCACCGGAATCATGTTGTTTCTCCAAGATTTCTAAAATGGGTTGACTGCTGTTATTGCCGTTTCTGTCTTGTTCTTATTCCATGTCGGCCGCCCGAAGGCGGCCGAGCCCAGTTCTTAGCGCGTCGACACAGGGCGCTTGACCCACACTGGCGAGAGGCTGCTGCCTTCACCGGTGACGTACAGCACAGCGGCTTCACCGCGCTCAAGCGCAACGGGTTTCAGGTCGCTGACTTTCTTGTCGCCCTGGTACAACGCCAGGCTCACTTTCACGGGGTTGATTTCGCGCTCGCCACGGCCCTTGGCCGCAACCTCTTTGACCACGTCGGTTTTACCGTCGGCAGTTTTCAGGGTCAGCGCTTTGTCGCTCAGGTTCTGTACGCGGACCAGCGACTTTTGCTTGTTCTTGAACGGCGGCTCTTCCACCAGTTGTGGCTGGCCAGCGGTGTTGTTGACCAGGGTGTAGTAGTGGTCCGAAGCCAGCTTCACCGGTACGGTCTTGCTGCCCAGCTTGGCGCTGTAGTCGCCCTGGGGCATGAAGCTGAAGTCGCTGCTGCCCATCGGAGCGATTTCGGCCATGTTGGTGTTACCCACGCTGGCGCTGATTTCCTGGTTGGAGGCGTTGTACACGCGCACGAAGGTCGAGCCTTTCGGGGCGGTTGGGCCGTACAGGGCAGCGTCGCCGGCGAAGGCCGGGACCGACAGCAGGCTCATGCCAGCGGCCAGGGCGCAGGCTTTGGCGAGACGGGTGGCAGCAGTACGGCGAAGGTTCATCATCGAAGTCATTATTTAGTTTCCTCTCTGTTTCCGTCCGAAGACGTATCAGTGGTTTTGGCCAACGGCCAGGTTCTGTTGATTGCTGGAATTCTTCAGTTGCGAAATCCAGGTTGGGTCGAATTCGCTCAGATCGTTTTTCATCGGCAGGTAGCGTTCCGGGAACTCCCAGATCAGCACCTGCGGCGCGCTATTCTTGAACGCGTCGGTTTGCAGATACTTGAGCATTGGCACGATCGGACCGTGTCCATCTTCTGCGTAGTTAACGACATCGCTATGCAGCGCTTGTTGCAAGGCACCGACAAAATTCCAGTGCGGGTTGGCGCTATAACTGGTGCCGACCAAGGCCACCGGGATCTCGCTGTCGGCGAACAACGCATCGCCACCTTCACCGTCAGCCTGGGCTGCGGTGGTGGTGCGCTGTTGCAGTTGATCCGGCTGTGGCAGCAGGTTAGTGAACAGCGGGTCCAGCGGCAGGAAGGTGGTCAGGTCGCCTTTGTAGGGCTCCGCCGGTTTGGCTTCAGTCACGTACTTCTGTGGCTCACCGCTGAGCGGGGTTTTTTCGGCAATGGTCTTGCCCAGGTTCTGCGCGACCACTTCGGCGCCCATGGGCGTCCAGTGGGTGTCGGTGCGCAGGAACATCTGGGCAGCGTTCTTGCCCTGCTGCATGGGCGCTAGCAGGTCTGGCGCGATAATCCCGGCCTGTTGCACCTGGGCATGGAACTGCTGGTAGAGGTCAGCGTGCAGGCTGGCAGGCGCTTCTTCACCGATATGCTCAGGGTAGAGTCGGGCCTTGGCCGGCAGGATCGCCAGCACCAGTTGCACGCCTTGTTTCTTCAGCTGTTCCTGGACGCCTTTGATGATCGCCAGGTTTTCCGCTTCGTACTGCTCGCTCTTGGCGATGGGGTTGAATTCCTCATCGCTGAACAGCCACTGGTCGCGGCCGAGCACGACGCCCGGGCGGCCTTCGTTGAACAGCTTGTAGTCCAGGGCGGCCCAGAGGTTAGTACCCAGGCGTTTGATCGGAAACTCATCGTCGTAATGGGTTTCTACCGCCTTGGCCAGCTTGCCGTTGAGCACGGTCATCTGCTCGGTACGGCTGAAGCTGCCGAAGCTGCCCAGCGACCACAGGCCCAGGCACAACAGCAGGGCCAGGAAGATCGCGATGTAGAAGATGCGTAATGTTCGGGTCATGGTCGGCTCGCTCAGAACTGGAAGTAAAGGAATGGCGAGAAGCTTTGTGCCGAGAGCTTCAGAATCGAAGCCACGAACAGCAGCAGAACCAGGGCACGCATCACATAACGCGACCAATCGACCGTCCAGTACGAGGCTTGCACCTGGTGACCCTGGGCGTGGGCCGCCAACACATTAGGCTGGTCACCGGGCGTTGCGCGGTACAGGCCAGGTTGTGCGGTCGCAGGGCCATCGGCTTCTGCCACTTCGGTTTTGGCCTTGGGCTTGGGTGGGTTGGTGTACAAGTCACGCAGGCCAAAGAAGGCCAGGGTGGCATAGGCAACGACCAGGGTCGCCACTTGCAGGCCAGTGAGGTTGGCGCGGTTGAGTTCCGACAGGCCCCATTCACCGAAGCTGAACATGGCGCCGTACATACGACCGGCAACGTGCAGGTTTTCTGCGCGGAAAATCACCCAGCCCATCACCACCAGAAGGAACGTCAGCGCCCAGCGAATCGGGTTCAGCGCCCGTGGCGTGGTGTTGATGCCCAGGGCTTTTTCGATGGCCAGCCAGGCACCATGCCAGGCACCCCAGATGATGTAGGTCCAGTTAGCACCGTGCCACAGGCCGCCGAGCAGCATGGTCAGGAACAGGTTGCGGTAGGTCTTGAGGGTGCCGCCGCGGTTGCCGCCCAGGGTGATGTACAGGTAGTCACGCAACCAGGTCGACAGGCTGATGTGCCAGCGCCGCCAGAACTCGGTGATCGACTGGCTGATGTACGGCTGCTTGAAGTTCTCCATGAAGCGGAAGCCCATCATCAGGCCCAAACCGATGGCCATGTCGCTATAGCCGGAGAAGTCGAAGTACAACTGTGCGGTGTAGGCCAATGCACCCAGCCAGGCGTCCCCGGTGGTGGGGTTCTCCAGGGCGAAGCAGTGGTCGGCGACCACGGCGAGGGTGTCGGCGATAAACACCTTCTTGATGAAGCCTTGCATAAACCGGGTGGCACCCTCGGAGAATTTGTCCAAGGTATGCGTACGGTTGTTGAACTGATCAGCGAGGTCTTTGAAGCGCAGCACGGGGCCGGCAATCAAGTGGGGGAAGATCGCCACGAACGCTGCAAAGTCGATCAGGTTGCGGGTCGCGGGGGTATCACCACGGTACACGTCGATGATGTAGCTGATGGACTCGAACACGTAGAACGAGATACCGATCGGCAGCAGAATATGGGTGAGGATGAACGGTTCGAGACCGTACGACGTCATGATCGCGTTGATGCTGTCGACGCCGAAGTTGGCGTACTTGAAGTAACCCAGGATGCACAGGTCGACCACCACCCCAAGCAACAGCCAACGCTGCGCCGGTTTGGTCCGCACGCCGGCGGCACCCACCTTCAGGCCGATCCAGTAGTTCCACACGGTGACGCCCGCGAACAGCGCGAGGAAGTCCACACGCCACCAGGCGTAGAACACATAACTTGCAATCAGCAACAGCAGGTTGCGATAACGGTTTCCGCTCAGGTAGTACAAGCCGAGAAAGATCGGCAAGAACAAGAACAAAAACACATTGGATGAGAAAACCATCCCGATCTCTCCGTGTTAAAACTTCAGTCCAGGGGCCAAGCCCCCCCCAACCCCCCCATTGAAATGGGGTGGTTTCATCACATCCAACGTTCCAGCTTCAAGCGTTGGCAGGCGCCCGTAGCCACCTGCCAGGCTCGTTCTTAGCTACCGCCTTTGTCATGGGCGGGGTCAAATACTCGGGTCAAGTCGCCACCGAGGCGGAACGTCTTGAACGGCTGGCCTTCACGCTTGCGCTCGACCACGTCGGGCGGGCAGGTGTAGAGCTGGCAGTAGGGTTCCAGCCACGCCCATTTGCTCTCCACTTCCAGGTCATCCATGTTCTGCTTCTCGCCGTTACGGTCCTTGACGATCTCAGGGTCCTTGGCGCCCTTGAGCACCATCTGGCCAAGGCGTTGCAAGGCGCCGTTGTTTTCCGGGCGCACATCCACGCCGTTGACCTGGGCGAAGCTGGCAATCATCGTCAGCGGCGGCAGGGCATAGTTGTGGTAAGCCAGCGCGCGTTGCTTACGCTTCATTTCGTTGGGCAGGAAACCCTGCGCATCGATCTGGTTGGCCGCTACGCGGTATTCCTTGATCGCCCAATCGAACAGGTCGCGACGGTCGGTGACCACGGCCGTGGCCATGACCGACCAAGCTGCCCAGTACGAGTGGTTGTTGATTTTTTCCAGCGGCAGGTTGCTCCAGTCGCTGACGGTCTGGTCGGCGAGTTTGCTGAACCATCCCTCGATGCGCTGGGCTTGCTCAGGATGTTGGGCCAATGCCTGGCCCGCGCCGAACTTCAAGCGCAGGTAGGCGGAAGACATACTGCCCAACGCCCATTTACGCATCGACTTACCGGTGTGGTTGAAGTCGGTAGACTCCAGCGCCCCGGCCTGAGCCCACGTGTCCATCCAGTTCAGCGCACAATCGATCTGCTCTGGGCGACCGTCACGCATGTACTGCATGACCATCTTGCTGATGCCACGCTCCATCGTGGTGATGTCTTTAGTGGCATCGCGGAACGCTTGTTCGGATTTAACGTTCAGCGTGGCCCGGGCTTTATCAGAACCCTCATATTTACTGCGAAATTGCAGACTGTCGGTGTACGGCTTCGGTACGGCCTCGCAGGTGAAATTGTTTTCACCGGTTTTGACCTTTTCCACGCCGGCGGTATAGCCCGGTGGGGGTACCAGGCCCGCTGCCTGCGCGGCCGGGCCGAACATGGCCAGGGCGAGCAGGGTAGGGGCTAGCATTTGTCGAACGGTTTTGCCTGAAGTCTGCATGATTAGCCTCATAGCCCGGCTTGCGCGGTGTGCTGCGTGACGCCGGGGAAAACGTTGCGTTTGCATACTTTCGCTTCGACTTTCTGTGGCGCGGTGCCCGCTTCAGGACCTTGAATCTCCATGGCCAGCAGGGTTTGCCCTGCCCAGTCCTGGTCATCGCGCAACTCAAAGGCGAAACGCCCGTCAGTATCTGATGTTTCCGGTTTCTCGATTTTCAGGTCCTCGTGGCGCCCGTTGAGGTACCAGAGGGTGGCTTGCAGGGTCTTGACCGATTTATCTTCGAATTGCACATCGATCTGATGGTTGCCGTTACGCAGGTCTTTCAGACCATTGCGACCATTGACCAGCACTTCGTTCTTGCCCGGTTTGAGCGATGTCTGGGCGCTCAGCTCGGCGGTCTTGCCCTCACAGCCGTTGTCCAGCAGCGCCATCATCTGGCGGAAAATGGTTTCCTGGTCCAAGCGGTACAGCGGGGAGAACTCCCAAACCAGGATCTTCGGCGGGCTCTTTTGGAATTCCTCACTGCCCAGATACTGGATCATGGCGCCTTCCAAACCACCGCCGGGGAACGCTACGTTGAGAATGTCCGCCCCCATGTACTGTTGCAGGAAGCCGGCGAAGTTGTAGTTCTTACCACTGTGACTGGTACCGACCAGGGTGATTTCCGGGTTACCGGATTCACCGAACAGGTCGCCGTCACCGGCCACGCCCTTAGGCTCGGTGGTGAACTGGTCCATGTACTGGATCGCATAGCTGGTCCCGCACAACTGACCGGCCATATTGTGTAATGTTCCGGTCTTACCCATCCGTCCGGATACTTTGGTCTCGTATTCTTGTTTCGGGATGTTTGCAAATTCAGGCAGGGTCTTGATCTTCGCCGCTACGATGCGCGCTGCACGCTCGGCGCCGTAAGGCGTCCAGTGCTGGTCACCGCGGAAGTAGAAATCATGGCCTTTCTGATCGGCCGGCAGTTTCTCGTCGGTCAATGGCGAGAGGTCGGCGACCGAATAACCCATTTTCTCGAAACGGCCGAGCATCGCTTTGTAATTACGCAGGGCTTTGTCGTAATCGTACGAGGCCTTTTCTTCCGGGCTGAGCATCTCGCGGTTTACCAGGCCACGGGTCGGCTGGTACACCACAACCAGTTCAACGCCCTTGCTCTTGAACGCATCGTGCAGTTGCTTCATGCGCCGATAGCCTTCGGGGGTAGTGTCGAACTCGGTACGCAAGTCTTCCTGGGTACGGAACAGCCAATCGCCCTGGGCCTGTACCAGGGTCGTGAAGTTCTGCTGGTAGCGGCTGACGTAGTTTTTTGCATCGGCAGCGGCGGGGCACAGGTTGCAGCACGGCTGCGCAGTGAACGTCGGCGCTTGTACGTCAGCGGCGCGGGCAGTGCCGCTGGCGGCGAGGATCGCTGCGGCCAAACCGGACAGGCTGAGTAGTTTGATCAATTTCGGGTGCATGAATATGGTCCTCAGTCCTTCATTTCGACTTGGCTTTCGACAGGGTCGATCAACACGGCTTTCTGCTGGCGCACCAGCAAGTCGAGGATTTCTTCCTGACGGTCGCCGAGCACACCGTTGAAGGTAATGCCGCTGCTCTTGGTCGGTGCCAGCATCGATACGCGATACAACTCAACGCTCAAGGGTGAGTCGATGGACAGCGGGCCCGTGCCGTTGCCGGCCAGTTCACCGCCGACCACGATCATCGACACTTCGGCGTCGAAGGGGTCCAGCTCGATGTTGCGGTCGGTATCGCTCAGGTCTTTGATGTGCCCGTACAAACCGGTCAGGCCGTTGGCCATCGAGACGTTCTCGTACAGCCGAATGTTCACGCTGTTGCGAATACGAATGCCGTGGCGCTGGTTGCTGATCACCTTGTTGCCCCAGATCAGGTTATCGCCGCTTTCGTACAGGGTGATGCCGTCGGTGTGGTTGCGATAAATCTCGTTGTAGGCGATCAGGTTGTTAACGCTGTTACGGTCGATGACCACGCCGGACAACTTGTTGTCATGGCTGCGGTTATTGATGATCCAGCTGTCGTTCACCTCACGGGAAACAATGATCCCGTGTTTTTTCTTGGTCCCGTACACGTCGTTGTCGGCGATGATCAGCCGGTGCGAGCGGTCGTGGGGGTCGATGCCGTAAATGATGTTGTCGCGGTAGGTATTGCTCTTAACCACGAAGTCGCTGGTTTCATAGCAATAGAAGCCGTACCACATGTCCGAGAACTCCGAACCGATGATCCAGCCAGTGGGCTCGGAGCGGCCCATCTGCTTGGTCATGTTCGGCGTGTACTGGGAAATACTCACGCCGTATGACTTACTCTGGTTGTAGCCAAAGCTCGCCATCTTGGTGTTGACGATGTAAGTCTCGGTGCCACCCCAGGACAGCAGGAACGGGCGGAATTCGTTGGGCGTCTTGAACGTCGACGGGCCGTTGCTCGCCTCACGCCAGCCGGTCACTTTGGTATCGGTGACGAACAGCTTGTTATCGTTGACGATAAACGAACCGCTTTCCTGGGACAGGCGCAGCTCTTTGGTTTGTTTATCGATCTCCAGGATACCTTTGCGCCCCACCACGATGGGCAGTTTGGCCAGATAGACGCCTGGCTCCACTTCCCGCAGGTACTTGGGCTGAGCCTTGGCGACTTCCTTGAGGTTGACATGGCCGTCGTCGACGAAGATGGCTTGCGGGATACCGCGCTGGCGCACGACCCATTCGGCCATGCGGTTGTTACCGCCGATAAATTCCTTCAGCACGTCTTCCTGCAGCATGCGCCGTACCGAGACCTTGCCGTGTTGACGGCGGTCGATCTTGGTTTGCACGGCCGCAGCGGTATAGCCGCTGAGGTCGGGCAGTTTCGGCGCTTCCAGGTTCAGCGGCTCGATGGGGGCGCTGGTGACCGTGTAGGTCTGGGCCTTCTGCAGGCCCTTGGCAACGGTCGGCGCTTTTTCGCTAGCCGCCGGTGCCGGAGCAGTATTGGCCAGGGCCATGCCGCTGGCCAACAGCAAAGCGCTGGCCAGGGCGGCGAGGCCCGGAAACTTATGCCCATTGCTCAGTAGATTACTCATCTCATCGCACTCCATTGGCGGCTTGCATCAAAAACGCCAGATCACGTCGACGAAGGCGCGGTGCATCAACGAATCCACCTGGTTGCCGTAAGCGTCACCGGGCTTGAATACGCCGGCACGCAAGCGCACCAGAGCCGAAGGTTCGTCGATCGACTGGCTCAGTGCCGCTGGCAACAAGCCCTGTTTGAAGTACTTGGTGACCACCAGGTCGAGTTCCTGGCCGAGGTCTTTTTCACCGTCGAGCAAGGGCAGCGAGGTGCTGGTCAGCACAGCGCCGGTACCGTCGGTAGTATTTTGAGCGGCGTTAATGCCGCTGCTGCCGATGCGCTCGTTGCCATCTACGCGCCAGAAACGGTGGTAGATCAGGCTGGCATCGTATTCGTCGCGCAGCTGCCACGAGGTGAACAGCGAAGCGGTTTGTACGTTAGCCATTTCTGCTTGGAAGGCTTCACCGAAGCGATGCACGCGGCTGCGGGTACCGGTCCAGTTCGAGCGGTTGCTTTCCAGGCCATTCTGTTCGTAGTCCTTGCTGGCACGGGCATAAGCAGCGCCCACTTGCCACGCCTGATCGAGGCGCACGCGCAGGCCGAAGTCAGTGGCCCAGGCATTGACGTTTTCACTTTGTTTGGCCGCAGCCAGGCCATTGGCGTCAGAGCTGACCGTGTCACGGTCGCCGTTGAGCCAAGTCAGGCTGCCCCAGTAGTTGATCTGGTTGAGGTTGCGGTGGTTGTACGCATCGCTGTTGGCTTGCAGGCCCAACCAGGTCAGGTCGCCGTTGCTGGTCTTGTCCATCTCGTCGATGGCCACACCCTGGCGGGCCAGCTTGCCGTCGTCATGGGTGTGGTGAGCGCGAACACCGGCCCATTGCCCAGGCATCCACTGGTACTCGGCGTCGCCGTACACGTGCAGGCGATCTTCATCGTCCGGTGCCAGCTCGGTGAGGTCCGTGCGGTATTCGCTGAAACGTTCGGCGGTACCGACATTGGCGCGCAACAGCGTGGTGTCGAAGGTCCAGTTGATGGCTTCGATATTGGCATCGCGCCATTGGCCGTCGTCATTGCGCAGGCGCTGCCGACCGACCTTGAAAATCTCGCCAGGGTAGGGCGTGAAGCCGCTGTAACCGACCCAGAATTCGCGCATGGCCAGGTAGTTCTTATCGGGCTCGCGGGCATCGCTGGAACTGGTGTTGGTGTTAATATCACTGGCCTGTTGCAGTGTATCGGTCTGGATAATGTCGGTGGACACTACCGCCTGGCCCATGGCATAGGCGCTCCAGTTACCCCACTCGCCGTACGCCCATGGGCGCACGTCCAGGCCCAGGCCGCTGACGTCGCCACCCCCACGGGTGCCCAGGTCGCGGTCATCCTCGGACTGGTAAGTGCCTTTGACTTCGAGGCCGAAGTTTTGCTCGGCGGTCAACGCCGCCAGCGTCGGGCACGACCACAACGCAGCACAGCCCAAGCCGATACCGGCCTTCATCCAATGGTTCAGCTTCATAGCGATTCGTCCTCACCGACTTCTTCTTCTGGCAGGGCATGCATGGCCAGGTTATTGGTCTGGGCCATCGCTCCACGCGCTTGTTGTTCCTGCAGGGCCAGCTTTTGAGCCTGGGCGCGCTGTTCAGGGGTCAGTTGTGCTTCCAATGTGGTTGCCAGTTCCTGCACCTGGGGTGCGGGCTCTGGTTGCAGCTTGGCCAGTTGAATGAACGCGTAGGCGTTCACCGGGTTGGGCATCGTGCCGCGCCCGCCCGAGTACAACTGGGCCAGGGCGTAGTCGGCGCTGGCCTGACCGCTGCGCGCGGCGATCAGCAATTCGTTGACCGCATCTTGCGGATAAACCTGGCCCAGGTAGCCACGGCGATAAATCTGACCCATGTAGTAATGGGCGCTGATCTCGCCACCGGCCGCGGCTTTCTTCAAATGCTCGAGGGCTTTGCCGGCATCCGGGATGACCAGCTTGCCTTCGTAATAAACCTTACCCAGCAGCAGCTCGGCGCGCGGTTGCGCGGCTTCGCGGCCTTTGTCCAGGTACTCCATCATTTTGTCGACGTCACCCAACTCGGGGAAGTCGTACAGCAACTGCGCCAGGCTGACCCACGCCGCCGGGTAGCCCGGGGCGATGTTCTCCAGCAAGCTCTGGGCGGTCTTCTCGTCGGTCTGGCCCAGGGTCGAGTCGCTCAGCACCCGCGCGACGCTGTCGACCCGGTTGGGGGTGACCGCGCCGCTGCTGTAGCCGCTCTTCAACTGCTCGATCAACGCCGCTTGTTGCTCGGTCTGGCCGCGCTTCTGGTAGACAGTGGCCAGCTCGACATAGCAGACGTCGGTGGTGGCCAGGGCCGCCTTACAAATGCGTTCGACGTCGTCCAAGTGTTGGTCATAGGTGTTCTGGGTGCGATACAGCAGCACCTGCGCCAGGCCAGCTTCGGGGTAACCCTGGGCTTGCCATTGGCTGATCTTCTCTTGCGCGTTCACCGAAGGGAAACTCTGCGGGTATTGCAGGTAGAGCATCGCCAGCGGGATCAATGTATTGCCTTCACCGTTGGCGAAGGACTTCTTCAGCAAGCCTTCGGCCTCATGGCGTTCGGCTTCGGTCGAATTCGGTTTGGCCACCAACAGGCGGCCAAGGCGGGACTGAGCCCGTGGAGAAACAGCCGCCGCGGCCCGGTAAGTGGCCTCGGCTTTTTTCATTTGTTCAGGGTCACGCGTTTCAACCTGGATATCGGCCAGGCCGACCTGGGCTTCGCTGTAGCCCAAGTTAGCCAATTGCTGATAGTTCTGCTGAGCCAGCTGCGTGTCACCGCGCTTGAGCGCTTCATTGGCCAAACGCTGGTCGGGCAGGCCGGCGCAACCGGCCAGGCCGATTGCGATGGCCAGGCCCAATAGCGCGGGTCTGTTCATGGTTGTCGTGGGGCTAGGCACAGTCGGTGTCCTCCAGGTCTTCAACTTAGAGGCCGTGGGCCATGGCTTTATTGATGAACCAGTTCATCGACGGGCCGCGATCGCTGTTCACTTCTACCGGACGGCCAGCCAGGCTGCTGGACAGAGGCTCGTCAGGCTTGATCTGCACGCGCAGGTCAGACGACAGGTCGGCGCTGCTCAGGCTAGTGCTGCTGATGATTTCGCCTTGGCGAATCTGGTCTTCACCGGCCACCTGGAAGTTAACGCGGGTGCCTGGGCGAACCTGGCCGAACTGGCGGTAGCTGAAGCGCGCTTCGATCGAAGCCTGGCTGTTGCGTGGCACCAGTTGGAAGATCACGTCGCCTTTGCTGGCGTACTGGCCGTCAGAAACCAGTTGCTGAGCCACCACGCAATCGCAAGGCGAGGTCAGGGTACCGGTCATTTGCTTGCCAAACAGCTCGGTGACTTTTTCTGGGGACAGTTGATCTTCGTCCAAGTGACCTTTGAGCACGTCCAGCATGCTGGTGCTAAAGCTGGCAATCGGAGCGCCTTTAGGAGCGTCGCCATTGGCGCCCAGCAGGCTTTGTACGGTGCCGTCACGGGGCATGGTCACGTTCATGCCCGGTACGCTGACCAGGCCGGCTTCGGCGTGGCTGACGAAGTACAGGCCGTAGACCGACTTGAGAACAAACCCAAAGGCGGCCAGGCCGACGATGAAGATACCCAAGCTGAAGGTCACTGCACGCAGGCGGCCCAGCGCGCTCATGCCACCGGTGCCGTCTTTGCGCTTGCGTGCTTTGGTGAAGTTGTCGCGTTGCAGGGTGCCCAGCACATCACCCATGTTGACCAACTCACCGGAGAGGTGAGAAGTGATCAGGTGACGCAAGGTCGCGATGTCCTGCTGTTCCAGGTTCTGGAACTGGCAGCCGACACGGCCGTCGCCTTCGATCGAGCGCACCTGAAACTCGACGTCCATGGCCAGGCCAAGGTTGTCGATCACGAACATCAGGCGGCCTTTGTAGACTTCGCCTTGCTTGAGCGGCTGCTTGGCGTGGAAGGCGAAGCCCCCTGCCGACAGATCTTCGATGCGCGCTTCGGTGGTTTCACGGTTCGGCCCCAGGTAGCGCAACTTGGCCGGGATCTTGACCCGGGCGTGTTGGCGTTGGGCTTCGGATTCATGCACAACATTGACATTCACGGCGTTATTCATGGCGATTCTTCCTACTTAATCTATTCGGGTTCCGGCTCAGACCATCACAAACAGCACAGCAACGAAGATGCTGGCGGCTGAGAAGGTCATGGTCCGGGACGACCAGGTGTTGAACCATTGTTGAAAACTGGCGAGGTCACGTTTCAGCGTGGTGGGCTGGCGTGTCCAAGACTGCTTGTCGAGGCGGAAGAAGACGTAGATCTTCATCATTGCCCCCACGATCTGGTTGTAATAGAGGATCGCCGGGTACGCCGGGCCGATGGAGTGGCCCGAGCACATCAGCATGATGGTCAGGATCAACCGCGTAATGCCGATCCACAGCAGGTAAACCATGAGGAAACCGATGCCGAACTTGAAGCTGGCGATGATCGAGGCGGTCAGGCCGAGCAGGCTGGTCCACATCGAAACACGCTGATCGAACAACACCAGGCTGGTGAACGCCCCCAGGCGGCCTAGGCCCAGGCCCAGTGCGCGGGAGTTCTGCCGCAGGTTGTTGCCGTACCAGCGGTACATAAGCTTACGGCTGGCCTTGAGGAAGCTCTTCTCGGGCGGATGCTCTACGGTGTTGATCGCCGCATCCGGCACGTAAAAAGTGTCGTAGCCCAGGCGCATCAGGCTGAACCAGCTGGACTTGTCGTCGCCGGTCAAGAACTTGAAACGGCCCAAACGCCAGTGTTCCAGCGAATCGCTTTCAACGTCGGCGATGAAGTCCGGGTTGGTCACCACGGAAGCGCGGAATACCGACATCCGCCCGGTCATGGTCAATACGCGCTTGGACAGAGCCATGGAGCACATGTTGATGTGACGCTGGGCGAAGCGCAGTTTGTGCCACTCGCTCATGATGTAGCCGCCACGTACCTCGCAAAACTCGTTGGTGGTCAGGCCGCCGACATTGCCGAACAGCCTGAACCAAGGCACGGTTTTGCGCACAACGCCTTCGCCAAGCACGGTGTCGCCGTCAACCACGGCCACTACTGCGTTTTCGTCGGGCATGTGGCGCGAGATAGCACGGAAGCCATAGGCCAGGCCGTCACGCTTACCAGTGCCGGCAATGCGTACGAAGTCGAGGCTGACGCGGTCAGGCGGGGCCATCTTGGCCCACAGGCTTTTCACCAACATCTCATCGGACATTTCCACCAGCGAGCACACCACGGTGGTCGGGAAGCCACAATCGATGGCCTCACGGATGACCGAGCTGTACACCTGGGCGGTGGTCAGAGCGTCGATACGGAAGCTGGTGACCATCAGGAAGACGTGGGAAGGGTCTGCATCGGTGCCCAGCTTGCGCACTTTGCGGCGCAGGTGTGGGTAAACGATGTAGAGGAAGATCATGCCGCGCACGAAATGCGTTGCACCCATCGAGTAGCGCCAGATACCAATGGCACCAATCAGGAATATGAAGTCTTTCGAGTTGGAATCGAAAATCGTTGTTGGCAGCATCATGGCGAGCGCCATCAACAAGGTCAGGTAAAACAGCCAACCGGCGGCCTGGAGGAGGCCATTTCTTAGCCTGTGCATGATCTGCATCCGTCCTGTTATCGGGCACGTAGAAACGGGTCACGAAGCCCGAAGTTTGTTAAGGCAGGCAGTAAAACCCGCAAGAGGCGCGAACCTCTTGCGGGCGGGGCTGTTACCAGCAGATGCCTTCGTTGCGGTCTTCTACACTCGTGGTGCGTGGCATGAAGCCAACCAGGTCAAGCACTTGCTTGCCCTGAGGTACAGCGTCGACCAGGGCGCGGAACTTCTCGTCGCGGTTGCCCACGATGATGATGTCCGAGTGGCCGATCACGGCGTCGAAGTCCGAATCCAGCAGGGAGGAGACGTGCGGGATCTTCGACTCGATGTAGTCCTTGTTAGCGCCGTGAACACGTGCGTATTCGACGTTGCTATCGTAGATCTTCAGGTCGAAGCCTTTACCGATCAGCATTTCAGCCAGCTCGACCAGCGGGCTTTCACGCAGGTCGTCGGTGCCTGCCTTGAAGCTCAGGCCCAGCAGGGACACTTTGCGCTTGTCGTAGCCGGAGATGATGTCGAACGCGTTCTGTACCTGGGTCACGTTGCTGCGCATCAGCGAGTTCAGCAGCGGAGCTTCCACGTCCAGGGAACCTGCACGGTAGGTCAGGGCGCGTACGTCTTTGGGCAGGCACGAGCCGCCGAAAGCGAAACCTGGGCGCATGTAGTACTGGGACAGGTTGAGGGTCTTGTCCTGGCATACAACGTCCATGACTTCACGGCCATCGACGCCGCAAGCTTTGGCAATGTTGCCGATTTCGTTGGCGAAAGTGACCTTGGTCGCGTGCCATACGTTGCAGGTGTACTTGATCATCTCGGCGACTTCGATGTCCTTGCGGATGATCGGCGCGTCGAGTTCTTCGTACAGCGACTGCAGGGCGTCGCCCGACAGGTCGTCGAATTGACCGATCACGGTCATCGGCGGGTGGTCGTAGTCTTTGATCGCGGTGCTTTCACGCAGGAACTCTGGGTTCACCGCAACGCCGAAGTCTTTACCGGCCTTTTTGCCAGAGCAGTCTTCAAGAATTGGGATGACCACGTTTTTCACGGTGCCTGGCAGAACGGTGCTGCGCACGACAACGGTATGGCGAGTGCTCTTGTCACGCAGGACCAGGCCGATCTCGCGGCAAACCGACTCAATGTAGTTGAGTTCCAGGTCGCCGTTCTTCTTGCTCGGGGTACCGACGCAGATCATCGACAGGTCGGTGTCGCGGATGGCTTCCGAGAAATCGGTAGTGCCGCGCAGCTTGCCGGTTTTGATCCCTTGGTCGAGCAACTCACCCAGGCCAGGTTCGACAATCGGCGATTTGCCGCTGTTGATCAGGTCGATTTTGGCTTTGGAAACGTCCACGCCAATAACATCGTGGCCACGTGCAGACAGGCAACCGGCACAGACTGCACCGACATAGCCCAAACCGAAAATGCTGATACGCATGCATTCACCTCATGTGTTTACGCGCCGGCTATCGAGTATCGAAGCCAACAAGGGTTAATTAACTCGCTGCACTCAGGCGCCAAGACAGGCGGCAATAACTGCCGAACTGACCGTGCGCAGGCATATATGTATGGAGTGCACTAGCGTGTGCACTCAAGTTGGGCGCTACTTGGACGTGTATTAAACAGTCGCCCTGAAATGTAGCCGGCCTTTATTACAAAACGACTCTACAGCTGGACAGTACCTATTGTGGCTATTGGAGTTATATCCATTCAATCAAGTACTAAGCCGCCTTGCACACGCACCCAGTGGGTACCATGGCCTGGCTGTTATATGTGCTGTTGGTGCTGCTCTCCCTGAGATCGGCCGCTGTGTACGCTACGTACCAACGGGCCGGATATGCCTGGACAACCACCAGGCCCTTCTGCATTCCATTTGTAGGTCATCTCTCACACTGCGATGAGAATCGCTACGGGTGGTATGAGCCACTGATCTCCCGATTAGTTCCTGGGCGGCGGGCGCCCCATGAAAAATTTTTTAGGCTGATGAATAGGATGATCGCCATCATTTTCGCCACTGAACGCCGGTTTACCCTTGCAGGTAAAGGACTTGCTTGAAGCTGTTGGCTTATTGCCATCATTGGAATTTTTTTGAAAAATTTCGAAAAAAAATGCTGAACGGTCGAACTTGGTTTTTACCCAACTAGGGCAAACGACATAACTATGACGCTATAAAAATGTCACTGGCTAGTGTGGCGACTTATCGGGAACTGCTTAAACAGGCAGCGGTCGTTGCAACCGCTGCACTGGACGGGCGCATTATTGGTCTTGCGGCTCGCGTATAAACACCAGGTGATCGGCCTTAGAGCGGTCGCTGTCATAGCGGTAGCCGTCAAGCTCGAAACCCTTGAGTTTTTCTGGTTGTTCGATGCGTTCTTGAATAACAAAACGGCTCATGAGGCCGCGTGCACGCTTTGCATAGAAGCTGATGATCTTATATTGGCCATTCTTTAGATCGCGGAACTCGGTATTAATCACTCGCGCCTTAAGCGTCGAATGTTTGACGGCGGAAAAGTATTCGTTGGATGCCAGGTTCAGTAGGATGTCGTCACCCTGTGCCTGGAGCGCCTCGTTGAGCCATTGGCTAATGTGCTCGCCCCAAAATGCGTACAGGTCTTTGCCACGAGCGTTAGCCAATTTCGTGCCCATCTCCAGCCGATAGGGTTGGATCAGGTCGAGTGGGCGCAATAAACCGTAAAGCCCGGATAACACCCGCAGGTGTTTTTGCGCAAAATCGAAGTCGCGCGCGCCTAGGGTGTCGGCATCGAGCCCGGTGTACACATCACCGCGGAAGGCCAGTAACGCCTGCTTGGCGTTGTCCTGGGTGAAGGGTGGCTGCCAACTGCCAAAGCGTGCGGCGTTGAGGCCAGCCAACTTGTCCGACAAATGCATGAGTTCGCTGATTTGCGCAGGAGTGAACTCACGCAATAGGCTCATCAATTCTTCGGAGTGCTGCAAATATGCAGGTTGGGTAAACTTTTTAGTGACGGGGGGATTTTCAAAGTCCAGGGTCTTGGCCGGCGATATCACCATGAGCATAAGCGCGTCTCCTAGGTACTGTAGGTAAAGTGCCTGCGCGGCGACCGGGCAGCGTTAAACAGGCTAGGCCGCACAGTTTACGGGTTGTCCAGATGCCTGCCGAGCCGTTTTCGCAGCGGTGTTCTGCGGGCGGCCGCGTACGCGGTGCATGGGTGATAGCGCCCAGTGAATAGCTCTATACTCGCCAGGCATTTTTGCGGGGGCGCGCGGTAGGGCGGTCTCGTGCTGACTAGGAGGTTACCCTTGCGCTTTGCTCTACTGCTCGCTTTAGCGTTAGCTGCGCCGTTGGCTCAGGCGGCAGCGCCGGTGCCGGCGACGGTCGACCGCAGCCAGTGGCCCGAACAGTTGAACAGCCCGGTGCTGTTCGATGTGGCTTCGCGAGCGGAGATCCTGGGGTTTGCCCGTGCGCTGCGCGACAGCGAGCGGCTGGCTGAGGCCGAATTAGCCCTGCGCCTGGGCTTGCGCCAGATCAACCTGGCGTCGATCAACACACTGCGTGAACGGCTGTGGCAGCGCCTGGCGCAGAACTATGCCGCGGCCAGCCAAAGTTGCAGCCAAGACGCTTCGTTCTGCTATGCCATCGAGGACCTCGCTGGCCTTCGCGAGCAAGCCGGCGAGTATGCGATCGGGGCTGACTCGTTCTATGCCCAGTGGGCAGCGCCCAGCGCGATGTTCCACCAGCGCTACCTGGACGAGCTGCTGCACATGGCTGCGTTGTTCCCGCAGATCAGCAGCGAAATCGAACGTTTTTCGGGGCTGGAGCGAAACGGCGATGAGTTAAAGGATCGGGTGTTTCTACTGACCTTCGAGGGTGGCCCAGCATTAGCCAGTGGCAACACTGAATGGCTGGCCGATTACCTGCGCCGGCAACAGCTGCGGGCGACGTTTTTCGTGCTGGGCAACAATTTGCAAAAGCGCCGCGATGGCAGCCAGGGCGGGGACCTGCGCGCCATTTACCGTGACCAGTGCGTAGGCGTCCAAGGCTGGGAGTACCGTTCCCATAGCCAATGGCTGGACTGGCAGAGTTCGGTGCTGCGCAGCCTGGCCCTGGTTCAGAATGAACTGCCGCGCAGCTACGTGGCGCAGTTCCGGCCACCCTACGGGCAGCGGCGCTCGGACAGCCAGGAATTCTTCGCCAGCCAAAGGGTGCAAGTGGTGCTGTGGGACATCGACTCGCTGGATGGCGACCCGCGCGTCAGTGCCGACCAATCGGCGCAACGGGTGCTGACGCTGATGCTGCTGTGGCGCAAAGGGATCATCAGCTTTCACGACAGCGAAGCCAAAGCCCAGGCCGCAGTGCCTTGGTTACTGCAGCGCACGGCGCAAAGTGGGATCGCTTGGGAAGATTGCCGAGATTTCGACGAGATGCCCGGTTTTGCTGGGCATTGAGGCTGGAGGGGGGAAAATTTGGCGCGCTGGCGGGGCCGGTTGACTTCCGACTGTAACGGCGCGGGGCGAGCGCGCCAAGCGTTATTCGTCACACAGAAAAATAAACTTCAAAAAACTGTCAAAGTACTTTTTTCGGTAATGGGTTTTGCGGTATTACGAACACAGACCGCCGAACCCTGCGACACAGGTGGCGTCCTGACACGGCCCATTTTCTGTCTGCAGTCCCTGCTCCCCGGTGCGGGTTTTGGCGGTCACTTCGCGGCGCAGCACCGCTCAGGTATTGCGTCGACAGGCTCCCACAAAGGTGACCGAGTATGGATGAAAATGGACGCAGCCCCTCTTCCCACCAGCCAATCCTTTACGTGCTCGATACCAATGTTCTGATCCACGATCCCAACGCATTGCTGAATTTCGAAGAACATCACGTTGCTATTCCCATGACCGTTCTGGAGGAACTGGACAAACTCAAGGCCGGCAAGCACTCAGTGGCGGCCGAATGTCGCCAGGCCATTCGCCTGATCGATAAAACCCTGGGCGATGCGTCCCCGGCCGATGTCGAGCGGGGCGTGCCGATCAGCCGAGGCAAGGGCGAGCCCAAGGGCTTTTTATCGATTCTGATGGACAAGCGCGGCGAGCCGTCCGCGTTGCTTCCAGCGCATTTGAACGACAACATCATCATCAACCAGTTGATTGACCTACATGCGCGCAACCCGGCGCTCAGCGTCATTCTGGTGACCAAAGACATCAACATGCGCCTGAAGGCGCGCGCCTGCGGTATTGAAGCCGAGGACTATAGTACCGACCAGTTGGTGGACGACGTTTCCCTGTTGTCCCGTGGCTATCACACCCTGACCGGCTCGTTCTGGGACCGCGTGAGCAAGGTCGACACCCGCCAAGACCATGGCCGTACCTGGCACCGCGTACAGCTCGCGGAAATGCTGCCGGCCGTGCACATGAACGAGTTTATCGTCGACGAGCAGGGCTTCGTCGGCTGGATCAAAGGTATCAAAGACGGCGAGCTGATGATCCTCGACTTGCATCAGGAGCCGTTACTGCATCAGGAGGCCTGGGGGCTCAAGCCTCGGGACATTTACCAGGGGCTGGCCCTGTTTGCCTTGCTCGACCCCGATATCCATCTGGTCAACCTGTCGGGCGCCGCAGGCTCTGGCAAGACTATTCTTGCCCTGGCAGCGGCGATCGAGCAGACCATGGTCAGCAAGCGCTACCGCCGGATCATCGCCACCCGCAGCGTGCAGGGGCTGGATCAGGAGATCGGCTTTCTGCCGGGCACCGAGGCGGAAAAAATGGAGCCCTGGCTGGGGGCTATCACCGATAACCTGGAGGCTCTGCACATGGATGATGAAAACACCCATGGCAGCGTCGACTACATTCTCAGTAAAGTGCCGTTGCAGTTCAAATCCCTCAACTACATTCGCGGCCGCAGTTTCCAGCAGAGCCTGATTCTGATCGATGAATGCCAGAACCTTACCCCGCACCAGATGAAAACCATCATCACCCGTGCCGGTACCGGGTCTAAAGTGATCTGCCTGGGCAACCTGGCGCAGATCGACACGCCTTACCTGTCCGCCACCAGCTCGGGCCTCACCTACCTTACCGAGCGCTTCAAGGATTTCCCCAACGGCGTGCACATCACCCTGCAAGGGGTGCCACGGTCGATCCTGGCTGAATACGCCGAAACCCACCTATAGCCCAGAACCCGCAAACACCAAGGCCAGGCTCGTGAGAACCTGGCCTTGGTGTTTGCCCCGCGAGTGCGGGATAGCCTCAGCTTTACTTGAAGGTATCTTCAGTGGGGCGCACGATGATGCTAATGATTTTCTGGTGCTCATCCAACATCAGCAATGCTCTTGTGTCACCGTAGTGACCTACGAAGCCGGCTTTTATACCATCGACCCGCAACATGCCGCTTTTCTCTTCAATCTGCTCGCCCAGCGTTTGGGTGAAGGTCTGGCCGATATAAGCTTTGCAAACCGTCACGGCTTTTTCGTATTCGTCTTTGGTCATGATTGAATTCCTGTTCTGATCATGGGTTACGTACCTTCTTGGCACCGGGTAAGGATCTGCTTATTCCATTGGGCCCGTGCACTACACTGTTACTGAGTTGAGCTGAGCTGCTGCCTTGGCTCGGCTGATCGCCTTGGCGCGTGCTGCAGGTTTACAATGCCGTATTCGAAACAGGAGCAAGTCTGTGCTGACGCATCTCGATTCCCAAGGCCGTGCCAATATGGTCGATGTCACCGATAAAGCTGTGACCTCCCGCGAAGCGCTGGCCCAGGCGCGTATTCGCATGCTGCCAGCGACGCTGCGCATGATCGTCGACGGCGAGCACCCCAAGGGTGATGTGTTTGCGGTGGCACGTATCGCGGGTATTCAGGCCGCGAAGAAAACCTCCGATCTAATCCCTTTGTGCCATCCGCTGATGCTCACCAGCGTCAAGGTCGAGCTGCAGGCCGAGGGTGATGACGCAGTTGTGATTAACGCCCGCTGCAAGCTGGCAGGGCAGACTGGCGTGGAAATGGAGGCCCTCACCGCCGCCAGCGTCGCCGCCCTGACGATTTACGACATGTGCAAGGCGGTGGACCGCGGCATGGTGATCGAAAACGTGCGCTTGCTCGAAAAGCTGGGTGGTAAGAGCGGCCATTTCCAGGCAGGTGAATGATGAAGTTCAAGGTGCTGTATTTCGCCCGCTACCGCGAGGCGCTAGGGCTGGATCAGGAGAGCGTGGAAGGTGAGTTCGCCACAGTAGATGCCTTGCGCCAATTCCTGATCATGCGCGGTGACCGTTCAGTGCTTACCGAACAGACCCTGATGTGTGCACGCAACGAAGAGCTGTGTTCGCTCGATGAGCCGTTGTTCGACGGTGATGAGTTGGCATTTTTTCCCCAAGTCACAGGAGGTTGAAATGAACATCCGCGTGCAGACCGCAGCGTTCGACCCTGGCGCCGAGTTGAATGCTCTGCATTTGGCCAACACGGGCGTAGGCGCGGTGGTGGGTTTCGTCGGCTATGTGCGCGATTTCAACGACGGCCGCGATGTGGCAGGCATGTTCCTGGAACATTACCCGGGGATGACCGAAAAAGCGTTGGCCAAAATCACCTTTGAAGCCGCTCAGCGCTGGCCGCTGTTACGCCTGGAAGTGCTGCATCGAGTCGGCGCCCTGGCGCCGGGTGAGCCTATCGTGTTCGTCGGAGTGGCCAGCGCCCATCGGCAGGCCGCGTTCGAGGCCTGCGACTTTGTGATGGACTATCTGAAAACCCGCGCGCCGTTCTGGAAGAAAGAAACCACCGAAGACGGCCCACGCTGGGTCGAGGGCCGCGACAGCGACCAGCTCGCGGCCCAACGCTGGGTCTGACCTGCGTCATACCGGCCGCTGGCGCAAAAGATCGGGGGCAAGACCCCCTCCTACAACAATGTGAAACATTGTAGGAGGGGGCCGGGCGGCGCTCCGCTTGCCCCCGAGCTTTTTGCCCTTGTTACACCGGCCGCTTGCGCTGAACAGGCTTGAGCAATTCAGCTGATGGCATTTCGAAATTGATCTTCCGGCCCAGCAACGCCTCGATCGACGGCAGTTGATAAGAGTCGTCCTCGCCCGCGAAACTGATCGACACGCCGCTCATGCCCGCACGCCCAGTACGGCCGATGCGATGCACATAGTCGTCAGGCACTTCAGGCAGGGTGAAGTTGATCACATGGCTGATGCCGTCGATGTGAATCCCGCGCCCGGCCACGTCGGTGGCCACCAGCACGCGTACCTTGCCTTCACGGAAGTTCTCTAGGGTCTTGATACGTTTATGCTGAGGCACGTCACCTGACAGCTGCGCGGCGTTGACGCCGTCACGCACCAGGCGCTCTTCGATGCGGCGTACTTCGTCCTTGCGGTTGGCGAAGACCATGACCCGTTCCCAGTCATTGGTGGTCACCAGATTGTAGAGCAGCGTGTATTTGTCAGCCCCGGCGACCGCATACACATGCTGTTCCACCGTATCGCTGGCAACGTTCTCGGCGTCGATTTCAACGATGGCGGGGTCTGTGGTCCACTGTTTGGCCAGGTTCATCACGTCGTCGGTGAATGTGGCGGAGAACAGTAAAGTCTGACGTTCATTCTTCGGCGGGGTCTGGCGGATAATCTGACGGACCTGCGGAATAAAGCCCATATCTAACATGCGGTCGGCTTCGTCGAGCACCATCACCTCGACCATGTCCAGGTGCACTTCGCCCCGTTGGTTGAAGTCGAGCAGGCGCCCCGGGGTCGCTACCAAGATGTCGCAATGCCGCGCTTCAAGCTGCTTGAGTTGCTTGTCGAAGTCCATACCACCGACGAACGTCATGACGTTCAGGTTGGTGTATTTGGTCAGGTTGGCGGCGTCCTTGGCGATCTGCACCACCAGCTCGCGGGTGGGCGCGATGATCAGCGCCCGCGGCTCGCCCATGTAGCGCTCTTTGGGCGCGGGGGTTTGCTGCAGTTGGGTGATGATTGAAATCAGAAACGCGGCGGTCTTGCCGGTGCCGGTCTGCGCGCGGCCGATGGCGTCCTGGCCTTTGAGGGTAAAACCCAAGACCTGCGCCTGGATCGGCGTGCAATAGGGGAAGCCGAGGTCGTGGATGGCGTGCATCAGGTCGGCCGACAGCTTGAAGTCGTGGAAACGAGTTTTGCCTTCTTGGGGCGCAACTTCGAAATCTTCCAGGCGCCAGGGCGCTGCCACTGGCTTGACGCGGGGCGCAGGGCGCGGCGGTTCGGGCCTGGCCACAGACGCTGAGACTGGCTCGGCAATGGCGGCGATCTCAGGCAGGCTCTGGGCAGGGTAGCCAGTAGGCTCCAGGCTGGCTACGGGAGTAGGGGTTTCGGCTGCGAGCGGCTCAGCCTCGCTTTTTCCGAAAATCTTCTTGAGTGCTTTGAGCACGGTCATCTCATTAGTGGGTTAAGGAATGTACAGCGGGCAGTGTAATGCAAGAATCGGGCGCGGCGTAGTGTCCTGGCAAAAGGGCTACAGGAAAAGCGCCTGTGGCCCTGTGCCAGAGGTTACGCTGCGGCTGCAGTCAGGCGCTTAGCTAGCCAATCGCCGATATCTTGGATCTCTTCAAGCGTCACTTCATGGGCCATATCGTACTCGCGCCATTGGCAGGTTACGCCCCACTGTTCAAGGTGGTCGTAGGCGGCGCGCCCCATGGGTTTAGGCACCACCGCGTCGCGCTGCCCATGCAGACACAAGGCGGGGATCCGCTGTTGGCTGGCAGACAATTGCACGTCCTGGCTAAAGGTTGGCGCATAAGTCGACAGTGCAAGTACCCCACCCAGGGCGCCTTCCCAAGCCAGGTAGGCGGTGTGCAGAACTACGGCGCCGCCTTGGGAGAACCCGGCGATAACGATCCGCAAGGGGTCAATGCCCTTGGCTTTTTCGCCCTCGATCAATTGCATCACCATGGTGGCTGAGGCCTCCAACTGCGCGCGGTCGATAGCGCGGGCTTCGGACGTCAGCTGGAGGATGTCATACCAGCTGGGCATGGACATGCCGCCGTTGATGGTCACCGACTGATCTGGGGCCTGGGGCAGCACGAACCGAGTAGTGGTCAGGGTCTTCTGCAGCATCTGCGCAACGGGTTGGAAGTCGTCTTGGCCTGCACCCAGACCGTGCAGCCAAATGACGCATGCGTCAGCGGGAGTGTGGGGCTCTAGCACGAGAGGTTGGGTCATATATGCTCCATTGAAGGGCGCTCGCTCTGAATGAGTGCATCTAAAAAGGGCGATGTAAGCGGCGCATAGGTGAATGTAGGAAGAAGATGTCGCAAGGCTACAAGTTTTCCTCTTGACGTGCACTGAAACGCTTCCGTTAGCCACTCTGGTACGCGCTTTGCTATACAAGTGGATACTGCGGGCGTGTTCTCCGGGCGGTAACACTTTAACGTGTTTACTGGGTGGGGGAGGGCAATCACCCGTCCCGCAGGCAGGTTCACCGATGACTGATGGGGGGGAGGCGGTTAAAGTGCCACCATTCGTTCAGGGAAAGGGAAACCGTCCGTTTTAGCCCTGCCTGGCGCACACCGGGCAGGATCATGACTTGCCACGCCGCTTGACCCAAAAAAAAGCCAGCACGGGTCGAGGTCGCCTCATAAGGGTGCGGCGCTGTTCAAGCACAGACACAACAAGAGCACTGGAGGTTTTGAATGAAGATGTTGAAATCCACCCTGGCCGTACTGACTGCAGCCACTGTTCTAGGCGTTAGCGGGTTTGCCCAGGCAGGCGCCACTCTGGATGCGATTCAGAAGAAGGGTTTTGTGCAATGTGGCGTCAGCGACGGGCTGCCAGGCTTCTCGGTGCCTGATGCCAAGGGCAAGATCCTCGGTATCGACGCCGACGTTTGCCGCGCGGTAGCCGCTGCCGTATTCGGCGACGCGAACAAGGTCAAATTCAGCCAGTTGAACGCTAAAGAGCGTTTCACCGCTTTGCAATCCGGTGAAATCGACGTGCTGTCGCGTAACACCACCTGGACCAGCTCCCGTGACTCGGGCATGGGCCTGGTGTTCACCGGCGTGACCTACTACGACGGCATCGGCTTTCTGGTAAACAACAAGCTGGGCGTCAAAAGCGCCAAGGAACTGGACGGTGCGACCATCTGCATCCAGGCCGGTACCACCACCGAGCTGAACGTTTCCGACTACTTCCGCGGCAACGGCCTGAAGTACACCCCGATCACCTTCGACACCTCCGATGAAAGCGCCAAGTCGCTGGAATCCGGCCGTTGCGACGTACTGACCTCGGACAAATCGCAGCTCTACGCACAGCGCAGCAAGCTGGCCGCGCCGAACGACTATGTCGTACTGCCGGAAACCATCTCCAAGGAGCCCCTGGGCCCTGTCGTACGTAAGGGCGACGAAGAATGGTTCAGCATCGTTAAGTGGACCTTGTTCGCCATGCTCAACGCTGAAGAAGCGGGCGTGACGTCGAAGAACGTCGAAGCCGAAGCCAAATCCACGAAAAACCCTGACGTCGCTCGTTTGCTGGGCGCTGATGGCGAATACGGCAAAGACCTGAAATTGCCGAAAGACTGGGTCGTGCAGATCGTCAAGCAGGTCGGTAACTACGGTGAGATGTTCGAGCGCAACCTCGGCAAAGACACCCCGTTGAAGATCGACCGTGGCCAGAACGCTCTGTGGAACGCTGGCGGCATTCAATACGCACCACCCGTGCGCTGATGGACCTGTCACCCGGCGGGTAAGCCGCCGGGTGATGTTCTGTTCCATTCTTCCTGGGGCAATTCATGCAAAATCATATCGGCGCACCTAAGCAGAGGCTGTCCCTCAGCGATCCACGAGTGCGTGCGTGGCTATTTCAGATCATCACGGTTGTCGCGGTGGTCTCGCTGGGCTGGTTCCTGTTCGACAACACTCAAACCAACCTTCAGCACCGGGGCATTACCTCCGGCTTCGACTTTCTGGAGCGCAGTGCCGGTTTCGGCATCGCTCAGCATCTTATCGATTACACCGAGGCAGACAGCTACGCCAGGGTCTTCCTGATCGGCTTGCTGAACACCCTATTGGTGTCGTTCATTGGTATCGTGCTGGCCACGATCCTGGGGTTCATCATCGGCGTGGCGCGGCTTTCGCAAAACTGGATGGTCAGCAAAATGGCCACCGTTTATATCGAAGTGTTCCGCAATATTCCGCCGCTGCTGCAAATCCTCTTCTGGTACTTCGCGGTGTTCCTGACCCTGCCGGGGCCACGGGCGGCCCATGGCTTCCTGGACATGTTCTATGTCAGTAGCCGCGGCCTGAATATGCCGGCGGCCTTGGTAGCCCCCGGCCTCACCGCGTTCGCCATCGCCGTGGTCGTGGCGATCGTGGCTGTGGTGCTGCTGTGCCGCTGGGCCAACAAGCGCTTTGAAGCCACTGGCCAGCCATTCCACAAGTTCTGGGCCAGCCTGGCGATCTTGTTGGTAGTGCCGGCCCTCAGCGCATTACTGTTCGGCACCCCAGTGCACTGGGAAATGCCCGAGCTGCGTGGCTTCAACTTCGTCGGTGGCTGGGTGATGATTCCCGAGCTGCTGGCCTTGACCCTGGCGTTGACGGTGTACACCGCTGCGTTCATTGCCGAAATCGTGCGCTCCGGGATCAAATCTGTCAGCCACGGCCAGACCGAAGCCGCCCGCTCGCTGGGGCTGCGCAATGGCCCAACACTGCGCAAGGTGATCATCCCCCAGGCCATGCGGGTGATCATTCCGCCGCTGACCAGCCAATACCTCAACCTGGCCAAGAACTCCTCGCTGGCAGCCGGTATCGGCTACCCAGAAATGGTTTCGCTGTTCGCCGGCACCGTGCTCAACCAGACGGGGCAGGCGATCGAAGTGATTGCGATCACCATGAGCGTGTACCTGGCGATCAGTATCAGCATTTCCCTGCTGATGAACTGGTACAACAAGCGCATTGCGCTGATCGAGCGGTGAGGATACGCGCATGAGTACTCATACTTTTAAACCCGATATGCCGCCACCGAGCAAAGTCTTTGGCCCGATGGCGTGGATGCGGCAGAACCTGTTCAACGGGTGGTTGAACACCCTGCTGACCCTGTTCGCCGTCTACCTGATCTGGCTGATCGTGCCGCCGTTGCTCAACTGGTCGATTTTCGATGCCAACTGGGTCGGTACCGAACGCGCCGACTGCACCAAGGCAGGCGCCTGCTGGGTGTTCATCGAGCAGCGCCTGGGCCAGTTCATGTACGGTTACTATCCGACCGAGCTGCGCTGGCGGGTAGACATGACCGTGTGGCTGGCGGTCATCGGCATCGCGCCGTTGTTCTTCGCCAAATTCAAACCCAAGGCGGTGTATGGGCTGAGCTTTATCGTGCTGTACCCCATCATTGCCTACTGCCTGCTGCATGGCGGGGTATTCGGCCTGGACACTGTGCCCACCAGTCAATGGGGTGGCTTGATGCTGACCCTGGTGATCGCCACGGTGGGTATCGCCGGGGCCTTGCCGCTGGGCATCGTGCTGGCGCTGGGGCGGCGTTCGAACATGCCGGCGGTGAAGGTGGTCTGCGTCACCTTCATCGAGTTCTGGCGTGGCGTACCACTGATTACCGTGCTGTTCATGTCGTCGGTGATGCTGCCGTTGTTCCTGCCTGAAGGCATGAACTTCGACAAACTGCTGCGCGCACTGATCGGGGTGATCCTGTTCCAGTCCGCCTATATCGCCGAAGTGGTTCGGGGCGGTATGCAGGCCATCCCTAAAGGCCAGTATGAAGCGGCCGCCGCGATGGGCTTGGGTTACTGGCGCAGCATGGGCCTGGTGATCCTGCCCCAGGCGCTGAAGATGGTTATCCCCGGTATCGTCAACACGTTCATTGCTCTGTTCAAGGACACCAGCCTGGTGATCATCATTGGCCTGTTCGACCTGCTAAACAGTGTCAAACAAGCCGCTGCCGACCCGAAATGGTTGGGCATGGCCACCGAAGGCTACGTGTTCGCCGCCCTGGTTTTCTGGATTTTCTGTTTTGGTATGTCCCGCTACTCCATGCATCTGGAGCGCAAGCTGGACACCGGCCACAAGCATTAGGAGTTTTCCCATGAGTGAAGCGATAAAACAGCCGGTGGGCGCCGAAGGCATTATTCAGATGCAGGCCGTGAACAAATGGTATGGCCAGTTCCACGTGCTCAAGGACATCAACCTGAACGTGAAGCAGGGCGAGCGTATCGTGCTGTGCGGGCCATCGGGCTCGGGCAAGTCCACTACCATCCGTTGCCTGAACCGTTTGGAAGAGCACCAGAAGGGCACCATCATTGTCGATGGCGTGGAATTGACCAGCGACCTCAAGCAGATCGAAGCGATCCGCCGTGAAGTCGGCATGGTGTTCCAGCACTTCAACCTGTTCCCGCACCTGACCATCCTGCAGAACTGCACCCTGGCCCCTATGTGGGTACGCAAGATGCCCAAGCGCCAGGCCGAGGAAATCGCCATGCATTACCTGGAGCGCGTGCGCATCCCGGAGCAGGCGCACAAGTTCCCTGGCCAGCTCTCGGGCGGTCAGCAGCAGCGTGTGGCTATTGCCCGTGCGTTGTGCATGAAGCCCAAAATCATGCTGTTCGACGAACCCACCTCGGCACTTGACCCGGAAATGGTCAAGGAGGTACTCGACACCATGATCGGCCTGGCGGAAGACGGCATGACCATGCTCTGCGTCACTCACGAAATGGGCTTTGCCCGCACCGTGGCCAACCGGGTGATCTTCATGGACAAAGGTGAAATCGTCGAGCAGGCTTCGCCCAACGACTTCTTCGATAACCCGCAAAGCGACCGTACCAAGATGTTCCTCAGCCAGATCCTGCACTAGGTTCTGTAAGACCAAGGGCTCGCGCCATCGCTCGAGCCCTTGGTCTTTTCCATTTGCCACCCCGCCATCCCGGGCAGTACTCTTGCCGGCCGCCTTCGCGACCGAAAAGCCCATGTCTGTGCTCAAATCCGCTACCGTTCCCCGCGCCTGGCTGCTGCTGGTTGGCTTAGTGCTGGTCGCGCTGAATCTGCGCCCAGCGTTGTCCAGCATGGCGCCGTTATTGGCCGACGTTTCCCACAGCCTGGGTCTGTCCGCGGCCAGCGCAGGGCTGCTGACGACGTTGCCGGTACTCTGTCTCGGCTTATTCGCGCCCCTGGCGCCGATGCTGGCTCGGCGCTTCGGCAGTGAGCGGGTGGTGTTCGGCATTCTCTGGCTACTGGCGCTGGGTATTCTTCTGCGTAGCCAGCTGGGTGTACTGGGTCTGTTCACTGGCAGCCTGTTGGCGGGGGCCAGTATCGGCATCATTGGGGTGCTGTTGCCGGGGATCGTCAAGCGCGATTTTCCCAAACAGGCGGGCACCATGACCGGTGTTTACAGCATGGCCCTGTGTCTAGGCGCGGCGCTGGCGGCGGGGGCCAGTGTGCCCCTTAGCCATTATTTTGATGACCGCTGGGCCTGGGGCCTGGGGTTTTGGTGCATAACCGCGGTGCTGGCTGCTCTGGTTTGGTGGCCGCAGACGCGCCAAACGCACGCTACCCGCCCGCCGGCCGTGCGCGTGCGGGGCCTGTGGCGCGACCCACTGGCCTGGCAAGTCACCTTATTCATGGGCCTGCAATCATCTTTGGCTTACATCGTGTTTGGCTGGCTGCCGTCGATCTTGATGGGGCGCGGGCTTTCCGCGGTCGAGGCCGGGCTAGTGATGTCAGGCTCGATCATCGTGCAATTGCCCAGCGCCCTGTTGGCACCCTGGCTCGCCACCCGTGGGCGTGATCAACGCCTGGCGGTGTTGCTGGCGATGGCGTTGAGCCTGATGGGTTTGATGGGTTGCCTCTACGCGCCCCTAGGTGGGCTATGGGCCTGGGCGGTGATATTGGGCCTGGGCCAGGGTGGGGCGTTCGCCCTGGCGCTGACCCTGATCGTGCTGCGCTCACGGGATGCCCACGTCGCCGCCAATCTTTCCAGCATGGCCCAGGGCGTGGGCTATACCGTGGCGTCCATGGGGCCGCTGGCGGTGGGCCTGGTGCACGGTTGGACCGGTAGTTGGGGGCCGGTGGGCTGGATCTTCGCCGTGGTTGGCGTGGCCGCAACGGTGGCTGGCCTGGGCGCTGGACGTACCCTGTATGTGCAGGCAAGCAGCCAAAAACTTGGTCAAGTGGCCTGAGGCCAGCTATCTTAGCGGCTCCCAAATCCCAGGTGGCCTGGCCATGAGCGAACTCAACACTGCCTTGATCAATCGTTTCTATCAGGCATTCCAGCGCTTGGACGGCCCTGCGATGGCCGCCTGTTATGCCCCTGATGTGGTGTTCAGTGACCCGGGTTTCGGCACCCTGCGCGGACGCGATGCTGGCGACATGTGGTGCATGCTCACCGCCAGGGCCAAGGCCCTGTCCGTGCGCGTCGACTCGGTGCGCGCCGACGCGCACAGCGGCGCCGCTCACTGGGTGGCCACATACGCCTTTGGCCCTAGCGAGCGCACTGTGGTCAACCGGGTACAAGCCCGGTTCGTGTTTCGCGATGGCCTGATCCGCGAACATCATGACCATTTCGACGCCTGGGCCTGGTCACGCCAAGCCCTGGGCCCGGCCGGCGTGCTGTTCGGGTGGTCGCCTTGGTTGCGTAACAAGATTCGCCGGCAAGCCCTGTTGGGGTTGAAAAAGTATCAAGACGGTTCGGGTACCGCCTGATCATCGGCGCGATAGCGGAACTCTGCGTCTTGCTCGCCCTGGGGTAAGGTGATTTCAATGATCGGCACGAATTTGCCCGTGGTCTCGTACCAGTCGCGCTGATCGTGCTGGGCCTGTTGCAGTCCGCCATAAAGGCCGCTGATATGGAAAAACGACTGCACGGGTAAGTCCGATGAGCGTGATTCGTCCCAGGTCTGAAGAATAATTTCGTTCCAGGGGAAAGGCGGGTTAGGCAGCAGGTTCATGGCCCTGAGTGCCTCGTTGAAAGCCACAACCGCAGCCTCTCCTTGGGTTTTAGCCACATCGAAGGCGCATTGAGCGAAATACTTTTTGTTCTCGGGCCCAGGCGTGGCTTGGTAATGGGCGATCCATTGTTCGGCAGTGTCGATGCCTTGTTGATGGCATCGCTGCTCAATGGTGTCGGTCTGCGAGTTGTCGCCGCAGCCCGCCTCGTCGCGGGTCCAGCTGTCGCCGTCGGTGGGGTAGGCGCAGAGTACCTGGTAGGCCAGTTCCCCCGTTGCGCGCTGCTGTACCGGCTTGAGCGTATAGCCGCTTCTGGCGTCCTCGGCCAGGCCGCTGATGCGCGCGTCGGCGCGTAGATAGGAAAAGGCCACGCCGCCTTTCTTGCGGCTGTTGGGGCTGTTGTTCCAGGTGTGGTAGTGGGGCGAGGGTCGGGTTGTTCGTAGCAGTATCCCGGAGCAAGCGAACGCTGGGGCGTCTGCGCAGCTTTGCGCGGTGGACTGGTACAGCTCGGCCATGTGGCGGGCCGTTTCGTCGCCGATACTTGCGAAAGCGCCACTGGCGAACGCCAGCGATAATAAAGACAGCGCGAATCGATGGGGGGTGGTCATGTCAGTGCCTCCTGGCTTGATAAGAGCCCCCACCGTATTTATTTCAGGTTTTTGCGTCTGTCGTCGCCAGTGTTGATTGCGCTGGAAAACTCGCCGCGACAGGTCAGAACTTGGCCGCTTATCCGCCGCTTGGTATGATCGCCAGTCTCCTCGAAACTGGTATTGCTGGCGTGACCGAACCCCTGGCCGAGCTTGGCGATGCGCTAGCCAAACCCTGGTATGTCTACCTGGTGCGGGCCGCCAACGGCGCGCTTTATTGCGGCATCAGCGACAACCCCGAGCGCCGTTTCGCTAAACATCAAAGCGGCAAGGGCGCGCGTTTTTTTGCCTCCAGCCCCGCGGTCGCTCTGGTGTACACAGAGCGCTGGGCAGACAAGCGCGAAGCCTTGCGCCATGAGCGGCTGATCAAGCAATTGCGCAAGTCGGCGAAAGAGCGGCTGGTGGCGGCGTATCGGCCGCAGCCGGCGCCGCTGGCGCCAGCATAGGTCCGCCTGGGTAGGTCTTTGTCGCCCCTGGGGGTAAGCTAAGGGTTCATTTCCTGCGAGGCCTCGCCGATGTCCGAACTCATCTTGCATCACTACCCGACTTCGCCTTTCGCTGAAAAAGCCCGCCTGATGCTGGGTTTCAAGGGGCTGTCCTGGCGCTCGGTATTGATCCCGCCGATGATGCCCAAGCCCGACCTGACGGCCTTGACCGGCGGCTATCGGCGCACCCCCGTGCTGCAGGTCGGCGCCGATATCTACTGCGACACGGCATTGATCGCGCGGCGTTTGGAGCAGGATAAAAGCGGCCCAGCCTTTTTCCCTGTGGGCCAGGAATTGACTGTCGCCAGTTTCGCCGCGTGGGCCGACTCGGTGGTGTTCCAGCACGCAGTTAGCCTGGTGTTCCAGCCACAATCAGTGGCCGCGCGCTTCGCCCGCCTGACCCCCGAGCAGGTCAAGGCCTTCGTGGCCGACCGTGCCGCGCTGTTCTCCGGGGGCTCGGCGACTCGTTTACCCATTGAGGTTGTGCGCCACCAATGGCCAGTCTTTATGACGCGTCTGGAGCAGCAATTGCAAAGCGGCCAGGGCGACTACCTATTTGGTGATGCCAGCATTGCCGATTTCTCCCTCGCCCACCCGCTGTGGTTCCTCAAGGGCACACCGGTGACTTCCCCGTTGGTCGACAGCTACCCGGCGATCCATGCCTGGTTAGGCCGGGTGTTGGGGTTCGGCCACGGGACGCCCAGCGACCTGAGTGCCGAACAAGCGCTGCAGATCGCCAACAGCAGCGCCCCGGCCGACCTGCCCGACGAAGACTTCGCCGAGCCCAGCGGTTTCAAGCCCGGTGATCGGGTGGCGATTTCGGCCATCGATTATGGGGTCGACCCGGTGCACGGCGAATTGCTGTTCGCCGGCGTCGAGGAGCTGATCCTCAAACGCGTCGATGACCGCGCCGGCGAGGTGCATGTGCACTTTCCGCGGCTGGGGTTCCAGATCACCGCTGCTTGAGGGTAGGGCTCAGTCCTTGCGGCGTTTCAACTGGTCGGTCAACTGAGTAGGCAAGCCCTTGATGATCAAGGTGCCAGCCTGCTCGTCGTACTCGATTTTAGAGCCCAGCAAGTGCGCCTCGAAACTGATCGACAGCCCTTCGGCGCGGCCCGTGAAACGGCGAAACTGGTTTAAAGTGCGTTTGTCGGCGGGGATCTCTGGGGACAGCCCATAATCCTTGTTGCGGATATGGTCGTAGAACGCCCGTGGACGGTCTTCGTCGATCAACCCTGAGAGCTCCTGCAGGGTCACGGGCTCACCCATCTTGCTCTGGCTGGTGGCGTAGTCGACCAGGGTCTGGGTTTTCTCCCTGGCGGCCTCTTCGGGCAGGTCTTCGCTCTCGACGAAGTCACTGAAGGCTTTGAGTAGCGTACGTGTTTCACCTGGCCCGTCGACGCCTTCCTGGCAGCCGATAAAGTCGCGGAAATACTCGGACACCTTTTTGCCGTTCTTGCCCTTGATGAACGAGATGTACTGCTTGGACTGCTGGTTGTTTTTCCACTCGGACATATTGATCCGTGCGGCAAGGTGCAGCTGGCCCAGGTCTAGGTGACGAGAAGGGGTCACGTCCAGGTCAGAGGTCACCGCCACGCCTTCGCTGTGGTGCAGCAGGGCAATGGCCAGGTAGTCGGTCATGCCTTGCTGATAGTGGGCGAACAGCACGTGGCCGCCTACCGACAAGTTCGACTCTTCCATCAGCTTTTGCAGGTGTTCCACGGCTACCCGGCTGAAGGCCGTGAAGTCACTGCCGCCGTCGAAGTATTCCTTCAACCAGCCGCTGAACGGGTGCGCACCCGACTCGGCGTGAAAGAAACCCCAGGCTTTGCCTTGCTTGGCGTTGTAGCTGTCATTGAGGTCACCGAGCAGGTTCTCGATGGCGGTGGACTCACTGAGTTCGGAGTCGCGGGCGTGCAGGACGGCAGGGGTGCCATCGGGTTTCTTGTCGATCAAATGGACGATGCAGTGACGAATCGGCATGGGCTTCTCGGCGGTTCGAAAATGGGCGGCCGCAGGCTGGCCTGCAAAGGCGCCCAGTGTAACGTAACTGGCCAGCGCAGCAGCTCTGAGCAGCGGTGCAGAGGTGATTGGATTTGGGGTTTTGTCTGTTTTTCGACCAAACGGACAATAAACCCTAATAAATACGGGCACAGGGGCGGATATTTATGCGGCGCTGTGCTAGTTTTGCCCCGTCTTGCGGCCCACGAGGCTGTAAAGCCCGCCGTTGGCAGCTGTCAGGTCGAACCAAAGCGCATTTCATGCATCTACATACGCGAATGGCTCGATTGCGAGGCGAGTGCCGGATACCCGCCGATTGGCCTCGAACACTGACGTTGCGAACTGCAATCCAACTGTATTTGATAGGGAAGGAACACCACCATGGCATTAACCAAAGACCAACTGATCGCCGACATCGCCGAAGCTATCGACGCGCCAAAAACTACCGCGCGCAATGCTCTCGAGCAACTGGGCCAGATCGTGGCTGATCAGTTGGAAAATGGCAGCGAAATCACTCTGCCAGGTATCGGTAAACTGAAAATCACCGAGCGCCCTGCGCGCACCGGCCGTAACCCTTCGACCGGCGCTGCCATCGAAATCGCTGCCAAGAAAGTCGTTAAGTTCGTGCCAGCTAAAGTGCTGACTGACTCCGTTAACAAGTAATTGTAAACGCGTCGAAAGAAAAGCCGCGCCTCGATCAACCGAGGCGCGGCTTTTTTATGCCCGTTAGCACGCTAAGGGCGCCAGTGTTGGCGGGCCGCAGTGTCCATGTAACTCCAGGCCACGAAGCGGCTTTGTTTCTGGCCCTGGCCCATCTCCCCGACCCGCACCTCCAGCGCTCCGGCTTTCTTCAGCGCCGTGTGGATGGCTGGCAGGTTGCTCGCCTTGGACACCAGCGTGCTGAACCACAGCACCTGCTGCGCCCACTCGCTGCTCTCGCTGATCAGTTGGGTGACGAAACGAATCTCCCCGCCTTCGCACCACAGCTCGTTGTTTTGCCCACCAAAGTTAAGCACCGGTAGTTTGCGTTTGGGGTCGGCTTTGCCCAGGGCGCGCCATTTACGCTGGCTACCGCGGGTGGCTTCGTCGAGAGAAGCGTGAAATGGCGGGTTGCACAGTGTCAGGTGCAACCGGTCCTGCGCGTTCAGCACGCCCTTGAGGATATGCCGGGGGTTCGCTTGCAGGCGCAGGGTAATAGCCTTGTCGAGCTTGTTGGCCTGGACGATCGCCTTGGCTGCTGCGAGCGCCTTGGGGTCGATATCCGAGCCAATGAACTGCCAGCGATAGTCGCTGTGCCCCAGCAGCGGGTAGATCACGTTAGCACCTACCCCTATGTCTAGCACACGTACGGCCGGGCCGCGCGCAATCTCACCGGCGTGGTCGCTGGCCAACAGGTCGGCCAGGCTGTGCACATAGTCCGCCCGCCCCGGAATGGGCGGGCACAGGTAGTCCGCCGGAATGTCCCAAAACGCGATGCCATAGTGGGCCTTGAGCAAGGCCCGGTTGAACACGCGCACCGCTGCCGGGTCGGCGAAATCGATGCTGGGCTTGCCGTAGGGGTTGGTGATCATGAAGGCGCCCAGTTCAGGACTGCTGGCGATCAGTTGGTGGAAGTCGTAGCGGCCTTGGTGGCGGTTGCGCGGGTGAAAGGTGAGCATGGTAGGGTCCGCTGGACGAGATCGGGGCCCAGGCCCCTCGCAGCGTCGCGAGGGGCCTGGGCCCCGATCTTATAGGTCAAAGGCTGGAGATACGGGCGTGCTGCTCAGCCAGCTTGGCCAAGGCCTGCTCGGCTTCTGCCAGTTTCGCGCGTTCTTTGTCGATGACCGCCGGGGGGGCTTTGTCGACGAACGCCGCGTTGGCCAATTTGCCGCCGACGCGCTGTACTTCGCCTTGCAGGCGCTGGATCTCTTTGTCGAGGCGGGCCAGTTCCGCGCCCTTGTCGATAAGCCCGGCCATCGGCACCAGCACTTCCATTTCCCCGACCAGGGCGGTAGCGCTCAACGGCGCTTCGGCGCCTTGTTCCAGCACCGTAATGGCTTCGAGCTTGGCGAGCTTTTTCAGCAGGCTGTCGTTCTCGCTCAAGCGGCGCTGGTCTTCGCTGCCGGTGTTGCGCAAGAACAATTGCAGGGGCTTGCCCGGGCCGATGTTCATCTCGGCGCGAATGTTGCGCACGCCCAGCATCAGGCCCTTGAGCCATTCGATGTCCTGTTCGGCCAAGGGGTCGATGCGGCTGTCATTGGCCTGCGGCCAGGGCTGCAGCATGATGGTCGGGCCTTGGGCACCGGCCAGTGGCGCCAGGCGCTGCCAGATTTCTTCGGTGATAAACGGCATGAACGGATGCGCCAGGCGCAGCGCTACTTCAAGCACGCGCACCAGGGTACGGCGGGTGCCGCGCTGGCGTTCGACGGGCGCATTTTCGTCCCACAGTACGGGCTTGGACAGTTCCAGGTACCAGTCGCAGTATTGGTTCCAGATAAACTCGTACAGAGCCTGAGCGGCCAGGTCGAAACGGAACTGGTCGAGTTGGCGGGTCACTTCGGCTTCGGTGCGTTGTAGCTGCGAGATGATCCAGCGGTCGGCCAGCGACAGTTCGTAGGCTTCGCCGTTCTGGCCGCAATCTTCGCCTTTGTCGAGAACGTAGCGAGCCGCGTTCCAGATTTTGTTGCAGAAGTTGCGATAGCCTTCGACGCGGCCCATGTCGAACTTGATGTCACGGCCGGTGGAGGCCAACGAACAAAAAGTGAAGCGCAGGGCGTCGGTGCCATAGCTGGCGATGCCTTCGGCGAACTCGGCGCGGGTCTGCTTTTCGATGCTCTTTTGCAGTTTAGGCTGCATCAGGCCGCTGGTGCGTTTTTGGACCAGGGCTTCGAGCTCGATGCCGTCGATGATGTCCAGCGGGTCAAGCACATTACCCTTGGACTTGGACATTTTCTGCCCTTGGCCGTCACGCACCAAGCCATGCACGTAGACCGTCTTGAACGGCACCTGCGGGCTGCCGTCGGGGTTCTTCAACAAGTGCATGGTGAGCATGATCATCCGGGCGACCCAGAAGAAAATGATGTCGAAGCCGGTCACCAATACGTCGGTGGGGTGGAACGTCTTGAGGAATTCGGTTTGCTGGGGCCAGCCGAGGGTGGAGAAGGTCCACAGCCCGGAGCTGAACCAGGTGTCGAGCACGTCGTTGTCCTGGTTGAGCACTACGTCGTCAGCCAAACCGTGCTTGCTGCGCACTTCTGCTTCGTCGCGGCCGACGTAGACCTTACCAGCCTCGTCGTACCAGGCCGGAATGCGGTGGCCCCACCACAGCTGCCGGCTGATGCACCAGTCCTGGATATCGCGCATCCAAGAGAAGTACATATTCTCGTACTGTTTGGGCACGAACTGGATGCGGCCATCTTCTACTGCAGCGATCGCCGGTTCCGCCAACGGCGTGGTGGACACGTACCACTGGTCAGTCAGCCAAGGCTCGATGACGGTACCGGAGCGGTCGCCCTTGGGCACTTTCAGCGCGTGGTCATCGACACTCACCAGCAAGCCGGCGGCATCGAAGGCGGCAACGATCTGCTTGCGTGCTTCGAAACGGTCCAAGCCGGCGTATTCGCTGGGCAGACGCCCGTCGACCGCTTCGTTGAGGGTGCCGTCGAGGTTGAACACTTGAGCCGTCGCCAGCACTGCAGCGTTCTTGTCGAAGATGTTGATCAGGGGCAACTGGTGGCGCTTGCCGACTTCATAGTCGTTGAAGTCGTGGGCTGGGGTGATCTTCACACAGCCAGTGCCGAACTCGGGGTCGCAGTAATCATCGGCAATGATCGGAATACGCCGGCCAACCAAAGGCAGCTCGACAAACTGGCCGATCAGCGCCTGGTAGCGTTCATCATTGGGGTTAACCGCCACTGCCGCGTCGCCCAGCATGGTCTCGGGGCGCGTGGTGGCGACCACCAGGTAGCTCAGCCCTTCGGCTGTTTTCGCGCCGTCGGCCAAGGGGTAGCGCAGGTTCCACAGGAAGCCCTTGTCGTCGTGGTTTTCCACTTCGAGGTCGGAGATTGCCGTGTGCAGTTTGGTGTCCCAGTTGACCAGGCGTTTGCCGCGGTAGATCAGGCCATCTTCGTGCAGGCGCACGAAGGCTTCCTTGACCGCTTCCGACAGGCCGTCGTCCATGGTGAAGCGTTCGCGGCTCCAGTCCACCGACGAGCCGAGGCGGCGAATCTGCCGGCTGATGTTGCCGCCGGACTGTTCTTTCCATTCCCAGATTTTGTCGAGGAACTGCTCGCGGCCCAGGTCATGGCGGCTCTGGCCTTGCGCTTCTATCTGACGCTCTACCAGCATCTGCGTAGCGATCCCGGCGTGGTCGGTGCCCGGCTGCCACAGCGTGTTGCGGCCCTGCATGCGGCGGAAACGGATCAAGGCATCCATGATCGCGTTATTGAAACCGTGGCCCATGTGCAGGCTGCCGGTGACGTTCGGCGGCGGGATCATGATGGTGTAGGCGTCGCCCGCGCCTTGCGGGGCGAAATAGTTCGAAGACTCCCAGGTCTGGTACCAGGAAGTTTCGATAGCGTGCGGCTGGTAGGTCTTATCCATGCGCGGCGGGACCCTTAGAGGCATTTATTCAGGAAAGCCGGTAAGTATAACGGTAGGAGGGGCGTTGCGCACAGCCGTCGCTAGGCGCCGAAGGTAAAGTGCTAGGCCTTGACCAGCAGCCGCTCAAGCCGAGCTTCGAGCCTTCGCTTGATTTCGGTTTCGATATGCGGGGTGAAGTCGTCGATGACGTCTTGCATGATCAACTGAGCGGCGGCGCGCAGTTCTTTGTCCAGGTGCAGCAGGGTGTCCTGGCGGTTCTGCTCCGGCGTTGCGCTAGGCGCAGGCGTGGCCGCGGCGGGTTCGAGCAGAAGCGGGATCTGGTCTTCGCCGGCAACGGTATCGGTCAGCAGCGGCGGGTTCAGTTGCTCATCGCCCAGCAGTTGGCGGATCGACTCCAGGTCGTCCAGCAGGTGGGCGGATTTGGGGCGGGAAGCAGGCGTGTCCATTGGGGGGCTCAGAGTCGCTGTAGACGGTGGTCTTGCAAAGGATAGCCGTGTTCACGGTAGAAACGAAAACTCTCCCGTGCGGCCTGTCGGATTGCCGGTTCTTCGACCACGACCTCGGCCACACGGGCGAAGTCTTTGAAGAAGGGCGGTACGCTTAGTGCCAGGTTGACCAACAGGTCATCGTGGCCGCTGCAACTGTCACCCAGGCCCAAGGCCACCGGTGCATCGCGGTCGTCCTCGGCGCTGCCGTGGGGCACAAAGCTTTCACCTTTGAAACTCCACAAGCGGGCATCCAGGGCTTCGCGCTGGCTGGCATCAGTGCAGTGCACGTACACACGGTGGCCCAGGCGCCAGGCTTTTTCCGTGAGTTTGCAGGCGAAGTCCAGGCGTGCCTCGGGGGAGGCGCTGGGCAAGATATAGAAATCGATTTTAGTCATGGCTGTTTTTCAGGGGCGCCCCTTCGCGACAGGCTTGGCCCGGCGCGAAGGGGATCAGCCGCTTTATACCGCAGCGCGGTCGATCAAGTATTGAGTGAGCAGGGGCACCGGCCGCCCACTGGCGCCTTTGTCTTTGCCACCGCTGACCCACGCAGTGCCTGCGATGTCCAGGTGCGCCCAGTGGTAGGCCTTGGTGAAGCGTGACAGGAAGCAACCGGCGGTGATGGTCCCGGCCTTCGGCCCACCGATGTTGGCGATGTCTGCGAATGGGCTGTCCAGCTGTTCCTGGTATTCGTCGAACAGGGGCAATTCCCAGGCGCGGTCGTCGGCTTGCTTACCGGCGCTGAGCAGTTGCCCCACCAACTGATCGTTGTTACCCATCAGGCCCGACGTATGGGCGCCCAGGGCGACCACGCAGGCGCCGGTCAAGGTGGCGATATCGATCACAGCTTGGGGTTTGAAACGCTCGGCGTAGGTCAGGGCATCACACAGCACCAGGCGGCCTTCGGCGTCGGTGTTGAGGATCTCCACGGTCTGCCCGCTCATGGTTTCGACGATGTCGCCAGGGCGAGTGGCGCCACCGCTGGGCATGTTCTCGGCGCAGGCCATCAGGCACACCAGGTTGATCGGCAGTTCCAGCTCGACCACGGCACGCAGGGTGCCGAACACGCTGGCGGCGCCGCACATGTCGTACTTCATCTCGTCCATGCCGGCGGCCGGCTTGATGCTGATACCACCGGTGTCAAAGGTGATGCCTTTACCCACCAATACGTAAGGCGCGTCGGATTTTTTACCGCCCTGGTAGTGCAGCTCGATCAAGCGCGGCGGCTGGTCGCTGCCCTGAGCCACGGCGAGGAATGAGCCCATGCCCAGTTCCTTGAGTTTTTTCTCGTCGTGAATACTGACCTTGAGGTTCTTATGGGCCTTGCTCAGGCTCTTCGCCGCGTCCGCCAGAAAGGTTGGGTGGCACAGGTTTGGCGGCAGGTTGCCCAGGTCACGGGTGAAGCTCATGCCACCGGCGATGGCCTTGGCCTGGGCCACGGCGCGCTCGGCCAGGGCCGTGTTGGCTTTGCTGGTGATCAGGGTGATTTTCTGCAGGGCCCGGGGCTCGGCTTTTTTACTTTTGAAGCGGTCGAAGACGTACAGGCCATCCAATAGCGTTTCAGCCAGCAGGCGAGTTTTACCGGCGGTGTCGCGGCCTTTCACAATAAGGTCGTCGAAGGCCAATACGGCATCGGCGCCGCCCAGGTTTTTAAGGGCGTTCAACGTCGCGCTGGCCAGTTTGCGCCAAGGGCGGTCGCCCAGTTCGGCGTCGCTGCCGCTACCGACCAGCAATAGCCGTTCGGCCTTTAGGTTGGGCAGGCCGGTGAGCAGAAGGGCCTGGCCCGCTTTGCCGGTCAGGTCGCCGCGCTTGAGGGCAGCGCTCAGGGCACCACCACTGAGGGTGTCGAGCTTGCTAGCCAGGGCGCCCAGTGGGCGGTTTTCACCAATGGCGACGACCAGGGTCGCGGTTTTCAAGGTTTCGGCGTTGACGCTCTTTACAACCAGTTCCATTTTCCGGGTCCCCTCATGATCGATCGCTGCGCATACTAAAGCCGCCTCGCGAAAGCCCCCAGTTTGACCCTACCTGTGCGAGCCTGACAACCCTCCTCTGGTGCGGGGTTGAGCGTGCCAAGTGACAGGCAGGCGCAATCACAGGATAATGCGCCAACTTTTTCGCGCGTTCGCCGGCGCGAGCCGGCCCTTGTCGTGGCAGTTGTACCCCATTGTTCGGCTTTCTGAGCCCGGCAACCCTGGAGTGTCTGGTTTGATCGTTTTCCGTTATTTGTCCCGTGAGGTCATGATCACCCTGAGCGCCGTCAGCGCGGTGCTGCTCGTGATCATCATGAGCGGGCGCTTCATCAAGTACCTGGCCCAGGCCGCCTCGGGCGCGCTGGACCCCAGTGTTCTGTTCCTGATCATGGGCTTTCGCCTGCCGGGCTTTTTGCAACTGATCCTGCCCCTTGGGCTGTTCCTTGGCATTCTCCTGGCCTACGGGCGGCTGTACCTCGAAAGTGAAATGACCGTGCTGTCGGCCACGGGCATGAGCCAGCAGCGCCTGCTGGCCATCACCATGGCGCCTGCGGCGGTGGTGGCTTTGGTGGTCGCCTGGTTGAGCCTGAGCCTGGCGCCCCAGGGCGTCGCGCAAGTGGCGCAGATCATCAACCAGCAAGACGCCATGACCGAATTCGACACCCTGGTACCGGGGCGTTTCCAAACGCTGCGCGACGGCACCCGAGTGACCTACACCGAAAGCCTGTCGGAAAACCGCGTCGACCTCGGCGGTGTGTTCATTTCCGAAAAGCGTTTGTCCCAGGACAAATCCAAGGATCGCGGCATTTCCGTACTGGTCGCCGAGAAAGGGCGGCAAGAAATCCGCCCCGATGGTAACCGTTATCTGATCCTCGAAAACGGCTTCCGTTATGACGGTAACCCAGGGTCGGCCGATTACCGTGCCATTGCGTACGACACCTACGGGGTGTTGTTGCCCAAGCCTGAGGTCAGTGAAGACATCTCTGACCGCGAAGCCATCCCCACTCGCGATTTGTGGGGCAGCACTGACCCGCGGCCGCGGGCCGAGCTGCAATGGCGCCTGTCATTACCGCTGCTGGTCTTTATCGTGACCCTCATGGCGGTGCCGCTGTCGCGGGTCAACCCGCGCCAGGGTCGTTTCCTCAAATTGTTACCGGCGATCCTTCTGTATATGGCTTATCTGACCATCCTGATTGCCGCCCGCAGCGCCATGGAAAAAGGCAAGTTGCCGGCTTCCCTGGGGCTGTGGTGGGTGCATCTGCTGTTCCTCGCAATTGGTCTGGGCCTGATGTACTGGGAGCCGCTGCGGCGGCGCCAGGCAGCACGCCGTGCCCAGGGGGTGAGCCATGCGTAAGCTCGATCGCTACATCAGCCGCAGTGTGGTCATCGCGATTCTGGCAGTGCTCGGGATCATCCTCGGGTTGGCGTCGTTGTTCGCCTTCATCGATGAAATGAACGACATCAGCGAAACCTATACGTTACTAGACGCCTGCTCCTACGTGCTGCTCACCGCGCCTCGGCGGCTCTACGACATGCTGCCCATGGCCGCTTTGATCGGTTGTCTGATCGGCCTCGGCAGCCTGGCCAGTGCCAGTGAGCTGACCATCATGCGCGCCGCCGGGGTGTCCATTGGGCGCATCACCTGGGCGGTAATGAAACCCATGCTGGTGCTGATGATCGTGGGCGTGCTGATCGGCGAGTACGTGGCCCCGGCCAGTGAGAATCAGGCCCAGGCCAATCGGTCCCTGGCCCAGGGCGGCGGCGATGCGCAAAGTGGTAAGCATGGCCTGTGGCACCGCCAGGGCGATGAGTTCATCCATATCAACACGGTCCAGCCCAACGGCTTGTTGTATGGCGTGACCCGTTACCGTTTCGACGATCAGCGCAACATGCTCAGCGCAAGTTTTGCGCGCAAGGCCACCTACGACCAAGGTCAATGGCAGCTCGCTGAAGTGACCACCACCTTGTTCCATGGCGACCGCACCGAGGTGGTCAAGGCTGACAACGAGCAATGGGGCGTATCGCTCACACCCCAGTTGCTCAGCACGGTGGTATTGGCGCCGGAGTCGCTGTCCATCAGCGGCCTGTGGAGCTATATCCATTACTTAGCGGATCAAGGCCTGAACAACGGTAAATACTGGCTGGCGTTCTGGACCAAGGTGCTGCAGCCGCTGGTGACCGCGGCGCTGGTGCTGATGGCCATCTCCTTTATCTTTGGCCCGCTGCGCTCGGTGACCCTGGGCCAACGGGTGTTCACCGGTGTGCTGGTGGGGTTCACCTTCCGCATCATCCAAGACCTGCTGGGGCCGTCCAGCCTGGTGTTCGGCTTCTCGCCGTTGTTCGCCGTGTTGGTGCCTGCGGCGGTGTGCGCGGTGGCGGGTGCCTGGTTGCTGCGCCGAGCTGGGTGATCGTTTGCAGGGGCCGCCTGACCCTAAACAAACAGGCACAAAAAAGCCCCTGCCGTTAACGGTAGGGGCTTTTTTTATCGTGGGGGATCAGCCCTCCGCGATGACCTCGTCTGCCTGCAGGCCTTTCTGGCCTTGCACGGAAACGAAAGTGACTTTCTGGCCTTCTTTCAGGCTCTTGAAGCCGTTGCCCTGAATGGCGCGGAAGTGCACGAATAGATCCGGGCCGCTCTCAGGCGTAATGAAACCAAAACCTTTCTCGTCGTTGAACCACTTCACTGTACCGCTCTGACGTGTAGACATAGCTTATTTCCCTTGAAACTTGGAATTGATGACCGGCTCTTTCAAATGAAAGATCACTGGGCTGGGTTGCAGGAAAGTAAGAGACGTCGAACGGGTTGTAGCGAAACGCAAGCTACTGCCCAGGTCACGAACCATAGCGACCCATGCAAACACAGTGGGGAAACTCTACGCCAACTCTGCGGAGAAAAACAAGCCCCGAAACTGTAGCCTTTTATGCCTTTTTAGGGTTGTTTTCGGGGCTTTTGGCCACCGTTGATCCACGATCGTGCACAAAAGATTTTTCGACCCGATATGGAGCGATTTCCCGCTATAAGTTAGAGCGACAGCGTGACGATGCCATGACCTTTGTGCTGCCAGGCCATGACGTCGTCGCGTGCTCAACCGCGGTAGTAGCGCTGGTCAACGAAGGGCGTTTTGCTGACTTTCATCGCGACAGGTTTGCCGCGCACCATGGCCCACAGAGGCGTGTCCACCGCTACGAACGCGCTGTCCACATAACCCATGGCCACCGGGGCATTCAGGGTAGGGCCGAAGCCGCCACTGCAAACCTGGCCCACCACGTTGTTATCGGCATCGATAATTTCTGCACCTTCACGTACGGGCGTACGCTCCAGAGGCAACAAACCCACGCGTTTGCGCTGCACGCCCGCCTGTTGCTGGTCGAAGATCACCTGCGCACCCGGGAAACCACCGGCGCGGTTGCCACCTGGGCGACGCGCCTTGGAGATCGCCCACAACAGGCTGGCCTCGATCGGGCTGGTCTGGCTGTCCATATCGTGGCCGTATAGGCACAAGCCGGCTTCCAAGCGCAGGGAATCCCGGGCACCGAGGCCGATGGGTTGCACTTCGGGTTCGGCCAGTAGTCGGCGCGCCAAGGCTTCGGCAGTGGCAGCCGGTACAGAAATTTCAAAGCCGTCTTCGCCCGTGTAGCCCGAGCGGCTGACGTAGCAGTCGACCCCCATCAGCGACACTTCGGCAAATTGCATAAAGGTCATGCTCGCCACCTGCGGCGCCAGGCGTGCCAGCACCTGAACCGCAGCCGGGCCTTGCAAGGCGAGCAGGGCACGCTCTTCGAACAGCGGCTGGAGCTGACAGTGAGCATCCAGGTATTGGCTCAAGTGGGCCAGATCCTGGTGCTTGCACGCGGCGTTAACCACCAACAACAGAGTGTCGTTGCCCAGGTTGGCAACCATCAGGTCGTCGAGGATACCGCCCTCTTGGTTGGTAAACATGGCGTAGCGCTGCATGCCCACGGGCAGATCGACGATGTCCACCGGCACCAGGGCTTCCAGCGCTTGTGCCGCGCCGGCACCCGCCACGCGGATCTGGCCCATATGGGAGACATCGAACAGCCCGGCCTGGGCGCGGGTGTGCAGGTGTTCTTTCATCACGCCCAAGGGGTACTGCACGGGCATCTCGTAACCGGCGAAAGGCACCATGCGCGCACCGAGTTCAAGGTGCAGCGCGTGCAGCGGAGTTTTGCGTAGGCTTTCAGTAGACATTGAGGGCTCCTGGAAAAAGGTGGTCAACATTCAATGATGTTGACGGCCAGACCGCCGCGAGCGGTCTCTTTGTATTTGCTTTTCATGTCGGCGCCGGTCTGGCGCATGGTGCGGATGACTTTATCCAGCGAGACGAAGTGCTGGCCGTCACCGCGTAAGGCCATCCGCACTGCGTTGATCGCTTTGACTGAGCCCATGGCATTGCGCTCGATGCAGGGCACCTGGACTAATCCGCCGATGGGGTCACAAGTCAGCCCGAGGTTGTGTTCCATGCCGATTTCGGCGGCGTTCTCGACCTGCTGGACGCTGCCGCCCATCACTTTGCACAACGCCCCGGCGGCCATGGAGCAGGCCACGCCTACTTCGCCTTGGCAGCCCACCTCGGCGCCGGAAATTGATGCGTTTTCCTTGTACAAGATGCCAATGGCCGCGGCTGTGAGCAGAAAGCGCACCACGCCGTCTTCGTTGGCGCCGGGCACAAAGCGCATGTAGTAATGCAGCACCGCTGGGACGATCCCCGCTGCGCCATTGGTGGGCGCGGTGACCACGCGGCCACCGGCGGCATTCTCTTCATTGACGGCCAGGGCATACAGGTTGACCCAGTCCAGCACCGACAAGGCGTCGCGCAGGGCCGCTTCCGGGTTGCTACACAGTTGCCGATGCAAAGCGGCAGCGCGCCGTTTGACCTTGAGCCCGCCCGGTAGAATGCCCTCGTTCTGACAGCCCGCGACCACGCAGGCTTGCATCACCTGCCAGATATTGAGCAAGCCGCTGCGGGTCTCGGCTTCGCTGCGCCAGGCCCCTTCGTTGGCCAGCATGATCTGGCTGATGGACAACTGCTGCTCGGCGCAATGGGCAAGCAGTTCCCGGCCATGTTTGAAAGGGTAGGGCAGAGGCGTGCTGTCTTCGACGATACGGTCGGCGCCGGCGGCGTCTTCATCGACCACGAAACCTCCGCCCACCGAGTAATATTCGCGGCTGCGGATTTGCAGGCCGGCGCCGTCCATGGCGCGGAAAATCATCCCGTTGGGGTGGAAGGCCAAGGGCTTGCGGATCATCGCCAGGTGCTGTTTTTCGATAAAAGCGATGCAGTGCTCGCCCAGCAGGTTGACCTGACCACTGCCGCGGATCTGCTGCAGCCGTGCGCTGACGCTGGCGGTGTCCACCGTATCCGGGTGTTCGCCCTCCAGCCCGAGTAACACGGCGGTGTCACTGCCATGCCCTTTGCCGGTGGCGCCGAGGGAGCCGTAGAGCTCCACCTTCACGCTGGCTACGCTGCTCAACAGCCCGTCGCGGCGCAACCCCTCGGCAAACCGCGCGGCGGCCCGCATGGGCCCGACCGTGTGGGAGCTGGACGGGCCGATACCGATCTTGAACAGGTCGAACACGCTGAGGGACATGATGGCTCCGGGTGGGCTGGGGAAGATCGGCGCGTAGGAGGGGCCTTGGCCCCGATCTTTTGATCTTCAGCGGCTGTTTGCCCGTGAAAGATCGGGGGCAAGCCCCCTCCTACCTGCGCGTGCGGGGGCGATCAAGCCTCTTGATATGCCTCGATCGATGGGCAGGCGCAGACCAGATTACGGTCGCCGAACACGTTGTCGACCCGTCCGACCGGCGGCCAGTATTTGCTTTGGATCAGGCTCGGCAGTGGGTAAACAGCTTGTTCGCGGCTGTAGGGGTGGGTCCAGTCACCGACCAGTTCAGCGGCGGTGTGGGGCGCGTTTTTCAGCGGATTATCGAGTTTGTCCAGGCTGCCGTTTTCCACCGCGCGGATTTCTTCGCGGATACAGATCATGGCATCGCAGAAGCGATCCAGTTCTTCTTTGGCTTCGCTTTCGGTGGGTTCGATCATCAGGGTGCCAGCCACCGGGAACGACATGGTCGGGGCGTGGAAGCCAAAGTCGATCAGGCGCTTGGCGACGTCGTCGACGCTGATCCCGCTGCTGTCCTTGAGTGGCCGCAGGTCGAGAATGCACTCGTGGGCGACCAGCCCGTTGCTGCCGCTGTACAGCACGGGATAGTGCTCTTCCAGGCGGCGGGCGATGTAGTTGGCATTGAGAATGGCCAACTGCGAGGCGCGTTTGAGGCCGGCGCCGCCCATCATACGAATGTACATCCAGGTGATCGGCAGGATGCTCGCGCTGCCGAACGGCGCCGCACACACCGCGCCTTCTTTGCGCTGCATGTTCGCATGGCCGGGCAGGAAGGCCGCCAGATGCGCCTTGACGCCAATCGGGCCGACCCCTGGGCCGCCGCCACCATGGGGGATGCAGAAGGTCTTGTGCAGGTTGAGGTGCGAGACGTCGCCGCCGAATTGGCCAGGGGCACACAGGCCGACCATGGCATTCATGTTGGCGCCGTCGATGTACACCTGGCCGCCGTTGTCATGCACGATGGCGCAGATGTCGCGGATGCCTTCCTCGAACACGCCGTGGGTGGACGGGTAGGTAATCATCAGTGCGGCGAGCTGGTCGCGGTGTTGCTCGGCTTTGGCGCGCAAGTCTTCGATGTCAACGTTGCCACGGGCGTCGCAAGCGGTGACGACCACACGCATACCGGCCATGTGTGCGGTGGCCGGGTTGGTGCCGTGGGCTGACGAGGGGATCAGGCAGATATCGCGACGTTCTTCGCCACGGCTCTGGTGGTAGGCGCGGATGGCCAACAGGCCAGCGTACTCACCCTGGGAACCGGCGTTGGGTTGCAGCGACACCGCGTCGTAGCCAGTGGCGGCGCACAACATGGCTTCCAGTTCGTCGGTCAGGGCTTGGTAGCCCTGGCTTTGTTCGGCGGGCGCAAACGGGTGCAGGTTGCCGAATTCAGCCCAGGTGACCGGGATCATTTCGCTGGCGGCGTTGAGCTTCATGGTGCACGAACCCAGTGGGATCATGGTGCGGTCCAGGGCCAGATCTTTGTCGGCGAGGCGGCGCAAGTAACGCATCAGCTCGGTTTCCGAGTGGTAACGGTTGAACACCGGGTGTTCAAGGATCGCCGACTGGCGCAACAGGCTGGCGGGCAGGTTGCTGGAAGTGGCGTCGGCCAGCGCCTGGAAGCTTGGCTGGGCGCCGGAGAACAGCGCCCAGAGCGCCTCGACATCCGCCTGGCGGCTGGTTTCGTCGAGGGAAATGCCCAGGTGGTCGTTATCGATTTCGCGCAGGTTGATCTCGGCAGCCCGGGCGTTGATGTGCACCTCACCGGTGGCACTGCCCGTGGCCAGGGTCAGGGTGTCGAAGAAGTGCACGGGCAATACATTCACGCCCATCGCCTTGAGGCCCGCTGCGAGAATGGCGGTCAATTGGTGGGTGCGCCGGGCAATCTGCTGCAGCCCGGCGGGGCCATGGTACACGGCGTACATGCTGGCGATGTTGGCGAGCAGCACTTGAGCGGTGCAAATGTTGCTGGTGGCCTTTTCACGGCGAATATGTTGCTCACGGGTTTGCATCGCCAGGCGCAGCGCACTTTTGCCGTGGCGGTCGATCGACACACCGACCAGGCGGCCGGGCATGTCGCGCTTGAATGCGTCGCGGGTGGAGAAATACGCCGCGTGTGGGCCGCCGAAGCCCAGCGGCACACCAAAGCGCTGGGCGCTGCCGATGGCCACGTCGGCGCCGAATTCACCGGGCGCTTGCAGTAAGGTCAGCGCCAGCAGGTCGGCGGCCACGGCGACCAGCGCATTGCCCGCGTGAAAACGTTCGACCAGCTCGCGGTAGTCAAACACGTCGCCATTGCTGGCAGGGTATTGCAGCAGGGCGCCGAAGAACACACTGAAGTCGCTGACTTCGCGTTCGTCGGCCACCACCACTTCAATACTCAGGGGCTCGGCGCGGGTGCGCAGTACATCGAGGGTTTGCGGGTGGCAGTGGGCCGAGGCGAAGAACTGCTGGCTGCCTTTGTTCTTGCTCAGACGTTTGCAGAAGGTCATGGCTTCGGCCGCTGCGGTGGCTTCATCCAGCAGCGAGGCGTTGGCAATCGGCAGGCCGGTAAGGTCGCTGATCAGGGTCTGGAAATTCAACAGCGCTTCCAGACGGCCTTGGGAAATTTCTGGCTGGTAGGGGGTGTAGGCGGTGTACCAGGCCGGGTTTTCCAGCAGGTTGCGCAGAATCGGCGCTGGGGTATGGGTGTTGTAGTAGCCCTGGCCAATGTGGGTCTTGAACAGTTTGTTGCGCCCGGCGATGGCTTTGATCGCGGCCAGGGCCTCGGCTTCGCTCTGGCCGTCGGATAGGCCAAGCACGCTGCTGCCCTTGATGCTCTCGGGGATCACGCTGGCGCTCAGGGCCTCCAGGTCGTCGAAGCCCAGGGTGGCGAGCATGGCATGTTCGTCTTCGGCGCGCGGGCCGATATGGCGTGCGATGAATTCGTTAGCGGTGTGCAGCGCAGTTGTCGTAGTCATGGAATTCCTCAGCCCTGGGCCGCGATCAGGTTGTCGTAGGCCTGCTGGTCGAGCAGGGTGTCGAGTTGCTTGTGGTCGGCTGGCGTGAAACGGAAAAACCAGCCCGCGCCGAGGGCATCTTCGTTAACCAGCTCGGGAGATTCGTTCAGTTGGGCGTTCACTTCGACCACTTCACCGTCCAACGGCATGTTGATGCTGCTGGCGGCCTTGACTGACTCTAGCACTGATACTTCGGCATCTCGCTGATAGGGGAGCAGTTCGGGCAACTGTACGAACACCACATCACCCAGCGCGTTCTGGGCAAAGGGGGTGATGCCAACGGTTACGCTGCCATCGGCTTCGGCGCGCAGCCATTCGTGTTCAGGGGTAAAACGCAACTCGCTCATGCATCATCCTCAAAGCCAATCATTCGCGCGCTCAAGGCGCCGCGTGTTTGAGGTGTACCTAGCAAGTTCACTGCCAAGTGAGCGGACGGCAGCGGGCTGGGGGCTGTGTCGCAATTGGGCTAAAGCGTGTCGTAAAGAAACCGCTACAGGTTATGTGAACTGTGCAGCGGTGTGCCTGTTTCAAGCCCATTAAACAGGCATTCCATCGGATGTATCGAAACCTTTACGCTGTAACGGTTTGCGTACGATTGTCGCGTAACCTCTGCGCCTAGGGCTCTAAATGCTTAGCGGGTATGCCGTATTTGCGCAGGCGGTTAGCGATCGCGGTATGGGAGGTTTGCAGTCGATTAGCCAGTTGGCGGCTGGAGGGATAGCGCGGGTAGAGTTTCTCCAAGAGGGTCCTTTCGAAGTCATCCACGGCCTGTTCCAGGCTATCGACTTCGGCATCGTTCTGCCGAGCGACGGCGGTCCCAGCGATGTCCAGGTCACCGATGTCGACCACATTACTGTCACAGATCGCTGCGGCCCGGAAAATCACGTTTTGTAATTGCCGCACGTTGCCTGGCCAGCGATTGCCCAGTAGAGCGGGGTAGGTGCCCGGCACCAGCCGGCAAACCGGGCGCTGAATCTGCGTACACGCTTGCTGCATAAAATAGCGGGCCAGCAGCAGGATGTCCTGGCCGCGTTCGCGCAGTGGCGGCACCTCCAGGTTAAGCACGTTCAAGCGATAGAACAGGTCTTCACGAAACGCCCCCTCGGCGACCATTTTCTCCAGGTTACGGTGGGTCGCACTGAGAATGCGCACGTTGACCTTCACTTCGCGATCGCCGCCGACTCGGCGAAAACTGCCGTCGTTAAGAAAGCGCAGGAGCTTGGCTTGCAGGTAGGGCGACATTTCGCCGATCTCATCGAGAAACACCGTACCTTGGTTGGCCAGCTCCATGAGCCCTGGCTTACCGCCGCGCTGCGCCCCGGTGAAGGCCCCTGGGGCATAGCCGAACAGCTCGCTTTCGGCCAGGTTTTCCGGCAGCGCGGCGCAGTTCAGGGCCAGGAATGGCGCGCTATGGCGGGCGCTGATGGCGTGGCAGGCGCGCGCCACCAACTCTTTGCCGGTGCCGGTCTCGCCCTGGATAAGCAGCGGCGCATCCAGCGCGGCGACCCGTTGCGCTCGCGCTTTCAGCGCGCGGATAGCAGGGGAGTCGCCGAGCAGGGAATCGAACCCTTCGGCATGGTCGTGGTGCAAGGCGGCCAGGCGCTCGCCGATCCGATTGGGCGGGTAGAGGGTCAGCAGTGCACCGGCGTCGGTGATGGGGGTGGCATCGAGTAGCAAGGTCGCGCCGTTCAGGGTGACTTCCCGCAAGGGCAGGCGAAAGCCGTGCTCCAGCAGGGCACCGAGCAACTCGCTATCGGCGAACAATTGCGCGACCGATTGCCCGGCCGGGTCGCGGCCATACAAGCCGATCAAGGCCGGGTTGGCCAGCAGCACGTCGCCGGCGCTGTCCAGGGCCAGTACGGGGTCGGTCATGGCGGCGAGCAAGGCATCGAGTTGCAGGTGGCGGCGCTGCCCGGGCAGGATATCCACCACCGTTACGGCTTCGACGCCACGCACGTTGAACAAGGCGCCACGCAATTCTTGCAGAACCTCGGCACTGAGGGTCGGCGCATCGATGTAGACGTTCGGCGGTACCATTTCGACCGCGTCGAGGTTCAGATGGCGCGCCCCGAGCAAGGCCAGGACTTCCTGGGTGATACCGACACGGTCTATGAAACTGACATGAATGCGCATGGTGAGCGTAGGAATAATGGGCGGACAGGGCGCGCAGTATGCCTTGCCGGGGTGCGGCCTGTCAGTTTGCGCGCAGTTGAGCCGGGCTTAGCGACGGGGCGATTCAGGGCGCGACCAGATCCACAGGTTGACCACCACCATCAAACCAATCGCGGTGTAGATAGGCCAGTAATGCTTGAGGGTCAGCCACATGACCACCGAGCACAGCAGCATGCTCACGGTCGCGCTGACTTTCGCTTTGCGGGTGATGACCTTGCCGTTGCGCCAATTGCGGATGATCGGCCCAAACAAACGGTGATTTTCCAGCCAAGCGCTCAGGCGCGGCGAACTGCGCGTGGCGGCCCAGGCAGCGAGCAAAATGAACTCGGTGGTGGGCAGCCCAGGGATGACGATAGCGATCAAGCCGATCGCCAGGCTCACGTACGCAAGCGCGCCATAGAGGCAGCGCGAAAGTTTCGAGCGAACGATGGGCGGCGGCGTGTCCATGGGCTCCGGGGTGTCTTGCTTCAAGCCTTTACTGGCTCCGGCTGGTCGGCATAGGTATGGCGTAATAAAACATGAATGCGCGCGAAGGCTGCATTGGCGGCAAGGTCGGCTTCGGTTTCTTCGGCTGCGCTGAACGGCAGGGCGTCGAAGGTTTCGTTGAAGGCTTTCCAGGTTCGGCCGCGGCCCCCTTCGGGTTCTGCCAGGTGGCGGGCGCCGAACGTTTCGCTTAGGCCTAGCGCCTGTGCGCGTTTGATCAAAATGGCGGCGCCCAGTTTAGAGCCTTCCGAGACGCGAATCCAGGTCAGGGCGGTGGCGCGGCTAGGCTTTTGCAGGGCTCCAGGGACGGGCGTTGGCAACGCCAGGCCGAGGTCTTGCAGGTCGGCGCGGGCCGCGTCGGCACGGCAGCGGGTGGGCAGGTCGGGAAACAGCGCACACAGCTGCGGGTCGGTGTACAGCCCTTGCAGTTCTGACTGGAACAGGTACTGCATCTGCAAAAAGCGCCCGTAGCTTTCCAGGCTGTCAAAGGGTGCATGGCCGCCGACGGCGTGCTCGAGTTCGTCATGCAGGGATTGGCTGATGGCACGCAGGCGCGCCGAACGAAGAGGGGGGGTGTGTTCGATAGCAGTCATGGCAAACCCTTGCGAGGCAGTGTTGTATAGAAGACGAACGAGCAGTGGCAAACCATAAGAATGCGCGGCCTGGGTCAGGGTTTCCTTGTCGTACAGTGCCATGTTCAGAGGCTGCGCACCAGATTGCCAGGCAATGTTGCAGCCTGCAGAGGACGTTTTAGCGGTGCAGCGAGGGTGATGGCGAGCGTAGCCGTCAGGCGCGCTGGGCGCTGACGGCTGCGTCGAGAGAGAGGCGAGGCTACTTGGCGTTACAGAGGGCCAGGCAGTTGTCCAGCATGCGGTTGGAGAAACCCCACTCGTTGTCGTACCAGGCCATCACCTTCAGCAATTTGCCATTAGCCTTGGTGTGGTTGGCGTCGAAAATCGACGACAGCGGGTTGTGGTTGAAGTCGCAGGACACCAGCGGCAGCGTGTTGTAACCCAGGATGCTGGAGCCTTCGCTGGCCTGCTTCATCAGCGCGTTGACCTCGTCGGCGCTGGCTTCTCGCGACAGGTTAAGGGTCAGGTCCACCAACGAAACGTTGATCACCGGCACGCGCACTGCCATACCGGTCAGCTTGCCGGCCAGTTCAGGCAGCACCAGGCCCACCGCTTCAGCGGCCCCGGTTTTGCTCGGGATCATCGACTGGGTGGCCGAACGCGCCCGGAACGGGTCGCTGTGGTACATGTCGGTCAGTACCTGGTCGTTGGTGTAGGCGTGAATGGTGGTCATCAGACCCTGCTCGATGCCCAGCTCGCGGTGCAGCACTTGGGCCACCGGGGCCAGGCAGTTAGTGGTGCAGGAGGCGTTGGAAATGATCTGGTGCGACTGACGCAGAATTTCATGGTTGACGCCATACACCACAGTGGCATCGGCGCCCTTGGCAGGCGCTGAGATGATCACTTTGCGAGCGCCAGCGGTGATGTGTGCAGACGCTTTTTCGCGGTCGGTGAACAGGCCTGTGCACTCGAATACCACATCGACGTCGGCCGCTTTCCACGGCAGCTCGGCCGGGTTGCGAATGGCGCTGACGGAAATACGGTCGCCGTTGACGGTCAAACCTTCCTTGTCATGCTCGACAGTGGCGTCGAAGATGCCGTGAACGCTGTCGTACTTGAGCAGGTGCGCGTTCATGGCGCTGTCGCCCAGGTCGTTGATGGCGACGACCTGCAGGTCTCGACGGTAATCTTGGGTATACAGTGCGCGGAGTACGTTACGGCCGATGCGGCCGAAGCCGTTGATTGCGATACGAAGAGTCATTGGCAGTACCTGCTGTCAGATTGTGAGAGGGTCCCCTGTGGGGGCTGGCCAGAATAATGAGTCACAGAATCTGTTTTGTTGTTGGAATTACAAGATTATTCCCATAGAAATAGAAAACAAGCCTTTTTAATGGCAATATTTTGTTCAATCTACAACGAGTGACCGGTACAGCGATTCCTTTCGTGTTAAAAAACGCCTGAATACAGCCTAGGCGCGGATTGCCGAATTGGGAAATCGCTGCAGAGGCCACCCCCATAGCCTGGAGTCTTCACATGCATCCCCGCGTTCTTGAGGTTACCGAACGGCTGACAGCCCGTAGTCGTGCAACGCGCGAGCGTTACTTGCAATTGATTCGTGGCGCGGCCAGCGATGGGCCGATGCGCGGCAAGCTGCAATGCGCCAATTTCGCCCATGGCGTGGCGGGCTGTGGCAGTGAAGACAAGCACAGCCTGCGCATGATGAACGCTGCCAACGTGGCCATCGTGTCGGCCTATAACGACATGCTGTCGGCGCATCAGCCCTACGAACATTACCCGGAGCAGATCCGCCAGGCCCTGCGCGAGATTGGTTCGGTCGGCCAGTTCGCTGGCGGTGTGCCCGCCATGTGTGACGGCGTTACCCAAGGCGAGGCGGGGATGGAGTTGAGCCTGGCCAGCCGCGAGGTGATCGCCATGTCGACGGCCGTGGCGCTGTCGCACAACATGTTCGACGCCGCCTTGATGCTGGGGATTTGTGACAAAATCGTACCGGGCTTGATGATGGGCGCCCTGCGCTTCGGCCATCTGCCGATGATCTTCGTACCGGGCGGGCCCATGCCGTCGGGCATTTCCAACAAGGAAAAAGCCGACGTACGGCAACGTTACGCCGAAGGCAAAGCCAGCCGCGAAGAGCTGCTGGAATCGGAAATGAAGAGCTACCACAGCCCCGGCACTTGCACCTTCTACGGTACCGCCAATACCAACCAGTTACTGATGGAAGTGCTGGGCCTGCACTTGCCCGGCGCGTCGTTCGTCAACCCCTACACGCCCTTGCGCGATGCCCTGACCACCGAGGCCGCGCAGCAGGTGACGCGCCTGACCCGGGCCAATGGCAACTTCACCCCGATCGGCGAGATCGTCGACGAAAAATCCCTGGTCAATTCCATCGTCGCCCTACACGCCACGGGTGGTTCGACCAACCATACCTTGCACATGCCCGCCATCGCCATGGCCGCCGGGATCATCCTGACTTGGCAGGACATGGCCGACCTTTCCGAAGTGGTGCCGACGTTGTCCCACGTCTACCCCAACGGTAAGGCGGACATCAACCACTTCCAGGCCGCAGGCGGGATGTCGTTCCTGATCCGCGAGCTGCTCGAAGCCGGTCTGCTGCACGAGGACGTCAACACCGTGGCCGGCCGCGGCTTGAGCCGGTACACCCAGGAGCCGTTTTTGGTCGACGGCAAGTTGGTCTGGCGCGAAGGCCCGATCGAGAGCCTGGACGAGACCATCCTGCGCCCGGTCGCGCGGCCGTTCTCACCCGAAGGTGGCCTACGGGTGATGGAAGGCAATATTGGCCGGGGCGTCATGAAGGTTTCGGCGGTGGCATTGGAAAACCAGGTGGTCCAAGCCCCGGCGCGGGTCTTTCAAGACCAACAGGAGCTGGCCGACGCGTTCAAGGCCGGCGAGTTGGAGCGCGACTTTGTCGCGGTCATGCGCTTCCAGGGGCCACGCTCCAATGGCATGCCCGAACTGCACAAGATGACCCCATTTCTGGGGGTGTTGCAGGACCGTGGGTTCAAGGTGGCGCTGGTCACCGATGGGCGGATGTCCGGGGCGTCGGGGAAAATCCCGGCGGCCATCCATGTCAGCCCCGAGGCCAGCAGTGGCGGGCCGATTGGCTTGGTCCAAGACGGTGATATCATTCGCGTCGATGGTGTCAAAGGCACCTTGCAGGTGATGGTCAGTGCCGATGAACTGGCCACCCGTACCGCGCCAGCCGGCTTGCTCGGCAACGGTGTAGGTTGCGGCCGCGAATTGTTCGGCTTTATGCGAGCAGCGTTCAGTTCTGCCGAGCAAGGGGCCTGCGCCTTTACTGGTGGGTTGGAGATATTGAAATGAATTTGGCGCTGGTGGGTGATATTGGCGGTACGAATGCGCGTTTTGCCTTGTGGGAAAACGCTGCACTGCATTCGGTAAGGGTCTTTGCCACGGCCGACTACACCAGCCCTGAGCAAGCGATTGCCGTTTACTTGGCCGACCTTAAACTGGGCAAGGGCGATATTAAGTCGGTGTGCCTGGCCGTGGCAGGGCCGGTGAGCGGCGACGAGTTCCGTTTTACCAACAGCCACTGGCGCATCAGCCGCGAAGCATTCTGCAAAACCCTGCAGATCGAACGCTTGCTGTTGATCAACGATTTCACTGCCATGGCCCTGGGCATGACTCGCCTGCAGCCGGGTGAATACCAGAGCGTGTGTGCTGGCCACCCCGAGCCGCTGCGCCCGGCGGTGGTCATAGGCCCCGGCACTGGGCTGGGGGTCGGCACCTTGTTGGACCTTGGCGCTGGGCGTTACATGGCCTTACCAGGGGAGGGTGGGCATGTTGATCTGCCTGTTGGCGACCTGCGCGAAGCTCAGGTACGCCAGCACCTGCAAAACGAAATCGGCCATGTGAGCGCCGAGACCGTGCTCAGCGGTGGCGGCCTGTTGCGCCTTTACCACACCATCTGCGCCCTGGACGGGCATGTGCCCAACCTCAATTCACCCGCCGAAATCACCACCGCCGCCCTGGCCGGTGAGCCCGTGGCCAAAGACGTTATCGAGCAGTTCTGCCGTTTTCTCGGGCGGGTGGCCGGTAACAACGTATTGACCGTCGGCGGCCGTGGCGGGGTGTATATCGTCGGCGGTGTGATTCCGCGCTTTCTTGAGTTGTTCCTGCAAAGCGGCTTTGCCGAAAGCTTTGCCGACAAAGGCTGCATGAGCGAATACTTCAAAGGCATTCCGGTGTGGGTGGTGACCGCCGAGTTCTCTGGCCTACTTGGCGCCGGTGTGGCCTTGCAGCAAGCCCTGGCTTGAGGGTCTAATCGGCGCTAACCGAGCCGGGCATCGACGCCCTCGCCAATAATAAAAAGGGATGCCCCAGTGAGCACTGCTGGCAGATCGATACTGCTGGTCGACGACGACCAGGAAATTCGCGAATTGTTGGACACCTACTTGAGCCGTGCGGGCTTTGTGGTCCGCACCACGGCTGATGGCCGGGACTTTCGCCAGGCACTCAATGCCGAAGAAGTCACCGACCTGGTGATACTCGACGTCATGCTGCCCGATGAAGACGGTTTTAGCCTATGCCGCTGGGTGCGCCAGCACCCTCGCTGGGCGCAGGTGCCCATCATCATGTTGACCGCCAGTTCCGATGAAGCCGACCGCGTGATCGGCCTGGAGCTGGGCGCCGATGACTACCTGGGCAAGCCTTTCAGCCCGCGCGAATTGCAGGCGCGCATCAAGGCGCTACTGCGCCGCGCTCAGTTCGCCCACGAGCGCGGCGCCAGCGAAGTGTTGGCGTTCGATGAATGGCGGCTGGATACCGTCAGCCATCGCCTGTTTCACACCGACGGTGAAGAGGTATTTCTTTCGGGCGCCGATTTTGCCCTGCTCAAGCTTTTTCTCGACCACCCGCAACAAATCCTCGACCGCGATACCATCGGCAATGCCACCCGCGGTCGTGAACCCATGCCCCTGGACCGTATCGTCGATATGGCCGTCAGCCGTTTGCGCCAACGCTTGCGCGATACCGAAAAACCCTCTCGGCTGATTCGCACCGTGCGCGGCAGCGGCTACCTGTTGGCGGCCAGTGTTGCGCCTGTTTAAACCGCGTTCACTGCTGGGGCGCATGCTCCTGCTCACTCTGCTTGCCGTGCTGCTGGCGCAAAGTTTGTCGAGCATCATCTGGCTGTCGCAGCTGCGCGCCAGCCAGTTGGAAGGCCTGGTCACCAGCGCTCGCAGCCTGGCCCACTCCATGGCGGCAAGTGTCAGCTATTTTCGCTCGCTACCCTTGGCCTATCGGCCACTGGTGCTCGATCAATTGCGCAGTATGGGCGGCACGCGTTTTTTCGTTTCGCTGAACGACAAGCCCCTGGGCATGCAAGTGCTGGAGCCGACGCCACGCAAGTCGGCGGTGATCGAGGCGGTGGCGGATGTGCTGGGAGGGCAGTTGGGCGAGCAGATCGATATCTCCGTGGCCTTTGTCAGCCCGGACGAGCTGCGCATTTTCAACAGCGGGTTGAAGCTTGATGAGCTGCCACGCTCCTGGGCCCACTACGCCTTGACCCTGGAGCCGGTCAACCCGCCGGTGCTGGTGACGCAAATCCGCCTGGCGCCGGGCGAGTGGCTGTACATCGCCTCGCTGATGCCAGAGCCCTACACCAGCCTAGAGGAGCAAGGTCTGCCGGCCCAGCAAGTGTGGTTCATTGTGCTGACCAGTGGTTTTCTGTTGCTGTTCATAGGCCTGCTGGTGCACTGGCAGAGCCGCCCGCTCAAGCGCCTGGCGCGGGCAGCACGCGACCTGTCCCTGGGCGAAGTGGCGCACCAGCCGCCGATGGAAGGCGGCGGTAGCGAAGTGGTTGAGGTGGCGCGCGCCCTGAATGCCATGCGTGAGCGCATCAGCCGCTACCTCACCGAACGCAGCCAGCTGTTCAGCGCCATATCCCATGACCTGCGCACTCCCATCACACGCCTGCGTCTGCGCGCCGAGCTGCTTGAAGACGAAGCCTTGCAAGTGAAGTTCAACCGCGACCTGGACGAACTCGACCTACTGGTCAAAGGCGCGTTGCAGTGCGTGAAAGACACCGACATTCACGAGAACATCGAGCGGGTGGACCTCAACCACCTGCTCGACTGCCTGGTGGAGCCGTACCTCGCCCCCCTGGGCAATGGCCGGGTCACCGTGGCCGGCAGCAGCCGCGCGCCATACCCTGGCAAACCCCTGGCTTTACGCCGCTGCGTGGGCAACCTGATCGACAACGCCCTAAAGTACGGAGAAAAGGCCCACCTGTTGATCGAGGACAACGCGCAAGCGTTCGTGCTGCACGTCGACGACGAAGGCCCCGGCGTGCCAGAGCAGCGCCTGGAAAAAGTCTTCGAACCGCATTTCCGCCTGGCCGGGCAGCAGCAGGGCTACGGCTTGGGCCTGGGCATCGCGCGCAATATCGCCCATAGCCATGGCGGTGAGGTGACTTTGCGCAACCTGCGTGAAGGGGGGTTGCGGGTGACGTTGGTATTGCCGCGGGGTCAGTAGCGCTATCGGGGCTGTGGCTGGGAATGTCACCAACCCGTGACATTTCTCCATCCCTTCGTTACTTCCATTCCCCCACCCTCTGGTTAAACTCCGTGCAGCGCAAGCACCAGACTTGCAGTTGCATAACAACAAAAAAACAAGGATTTCGCATGAATGCCATCACCCGTCTCGCCACTGTCATTTCCCTCGCCACACTGTTCCCCCTGGGCGCTCAAGCCGCCGACCCTAAAGGTACTGTCGAAGTCGTGCACTGGTGGACGTCCGGTGGCGAAAAAGCCGCTGTCGATGTGTTGAAGGCGCAAGTCGAAAAAGACGGTTTTATCTGGAAAGACGGCGCGGTCGCAGGTGGTGGCGGTTCCACTGCCATGACCGTGCTGAAAAGCCGCGCGGTGTCCGGCAACCCGCCCAGCGTTGCCCAGATCAAAGGCCCGGATATCCAAGAGTGGGGCTCTCTGGGGCTGCTGAGCACCGACACCCTGGCCCCTGTGGCCAAGGCTGAGAAGTGGGACAGCCTGCTGTCGAAGAAAGTCTCGGACACGGTCAAATACGAAGGCGAGTACGTGGCTGTGCCGGTGAACATCCACCGGGTCAACTGGCTGTGGATCAACCCTGAAGTTTTCAAGAAAGCCGGTATTGATAAAGCGCCCACCACCCTTGAAGAGTTCTACGCCGCTGGCGACAAACTCAAGGCCGCAGGCTTTATCGCCCTGGCCCATGGTGGCCAGCCGTGGCAGGACAGCACGGTGTTCGAAGACGTCGTACTTTCGGTGATGGGGGCTGACGGCTACAAAAAAGCCTTGGTCGACCTCGATCAAAAGACTCTGACCGGCCCGGAAATGGTCAAAACCCTGACCGAATTGAAAAAGCTCGCCACCTACATGGACGCCAATCGCGCCGGGCGTGACTGGAACGTTGCCGCTGCCGATGTGATCAACGGCAAGGCCGGTATGCAGATGATGGGCGACTGGGCCAAGAGTGAATGGACCGCAGCCAAGAAGATCGCGGGCAAGGACTACCAGTGCGTGCCATTCCCGGGCACCGATAAGGCCTTTACCTACAACATCGACTCCCTGGCGGTGTTCCAGCTCAAGGCCGAAAAAGAAGGGGATATCGCTGCCCAACAAGACCTGGCCAAGGTCGCGCTGGGGGAAAATTTCCAGAAAGTGTTCAGCATCAATAAAGGCTCGATCCCGGTGCGTACCGACATGTTGAACGACATGGAAAAACTCGGTTTCGACGCTTGTGCCCAGACCGCCGCCAAGGACTTCCTGGCCGACGAGAAGACCGGTGGCTTGCAGCCAAGCATGGCCCATAACATGGCGACCACCCTGGCGGTGCAAGGGGCGTTTTTCGATGTGGTAACCAACTACATCAACGACCCTAAAGCCGACCCGGCAGACACCGCGAAGAAGCTCGGGGCTGCAGTCAAGTCTGCGCAATAACCTTGTAACCGACGCGAGCCTGGCTCGCGTGTTCACCCTGACCCGCCTGCAGCAGCCCTGCTCATACCTTGAGCAGGGCTGGCGGCTGGGCAGGATTCGTTAGTTTCTCCCTGCGGGTTTTTATCGATGAGCTCAGTTGCTGTGATGGGCAAAGCGGCGCCCCTGGATGTGCTGCAACGCTGGCTGCCCAAGCTGGTATTGGCGCCGAGCATGCTGATCGTACTGGTCGGCTTCTACGGCTATATCCTGTGGACCTTGGTGTTGTCGTTCACCACGTCCAGTTTCATGCCCAACTACAAATGGGCCGGGCTGGCGCAGTATGCCCGGTTGATGGACAACGACCGGTGGTGGGTCGCCAGTAAGAACCTGGCGTTGTTCGGTGGCATGTTCATCGGCATCAGCCTGCTGCTTGGGGTGTTCCTGGCAGTGCTGCTGGACCAGCGCATTCGCCGTGAAGGCTTTCTGCGCACGATTTATCTCTACCCCATGGCCCTGTCGATGATTGTCACCGGCACAGCCTGGAAGTGGCTGCTCAACCCGGGCCTGGGCTTGGACAAAATGCTCCGCGACTGGGGCTGGGAAGGGTTTCGCCTGGACTGGCTGGTGGACCAGGACCGTGTGGTCTATTGCCTGGTGATCGCCGCGGTGTGGCAGGCCTCGGGCTTTGTCATGGCGTTGTTTCTGGCGGGCTTGCGCGGGGTCGACCAGTCGATCATTCGCGCGGCCCAGGTGGACGGCGCGAGCCTGCCGACCATCTACCTGAAGATCGTCCTGCCGAGCCTGCGCCCGGTGTTTTTCAGTGCCTTTATGATTCTTGCGCACATCGCGATCAAGAGTTTCGACCTGGTCGCGGCCATGACCGCAGGCGGCCCTGGGTATGCCTCAGACCTGCCGGCGATGTTTATGTACACCTTTACCTTCAGCCGTGGGCAGATGGGCCAGGGTTCGGCCAGCGCCATTCTGATGCTGGGGGCCATTCTGGCGATTCTAGTGCCGTACCTGTATTCCGAACTGCGGGGTAAGCGCCATGAATAACGCATTGCCTAAACCAGGCCTGAGCCTGAGCCGTATTGCTATCTACACCACCTTGCTGGTGGCTGCGGCACTCTACCTGGTGCCGTTGGTGGTGATGCTGCTGACCAGCTTCAAGACGCCAGAAGATATCAACACCGGCAACCTGCTCAGTTGGCCAGACCTATTTACTGTGATCGGTTGGAGCAAAGCCTGGGAGGCGGTAGGTGGCTACTTCTGGAACTCAGTGAAAATCACCGTGCCTGCGGTACTGATCTCCACCTTCATCGGCGCCATGAACGGCTACGTACTGTCGATGTGGCGCTTTCGCGGCTCCCAATTGTTTTTCGGCCTGCTGCTGTTTGGCTGCTTCCTGCCGTTCCAAACCGTATTGCTGCCAGCCTCGTTCACCCTGGGCAAGATGGGCCTGGCCAATACCACCGTCGGCCTGGTACTGGTGCACGTGGTCTACGGCCTGGCCTTTACCACGCTGTTTTTCCGCAACTACTACGTGAGCATTCCTGATGCGCTGGTTAAAGCCGCGCGGCTGGACGGCGCTGGTTTCTTCACCATCTTCAATAAGATCCTGCTGCCCATGTCGATTCCCATCGTCATGGTCTGCCTGATCTGGCAGTTCACTCAGATCTGGAACGACTTCCTGTTCGGCGTGGTGTTCGCCAGTGGCGATGCGCAGCCGATTACCGTGGCGCTCAACAACCTGGTGAACACCAGTACCGGGGCCAAGGAATACAACGTTGACATGGCGGCGGCGATGATCGCCGGGCTGCCAACATTGCTGGTCTATGTACTGGCGGGTAAGTATTTTCTGCGCGGCCTGACGGCTGGCGCGGTCAAGGGGTAGAGACATGGCAACGCTCGAATTACGCAACGTCAACAAGACCTACGGCGCTGGTTTGCCGGACACCTTGAAGAACATTGAGCTGAAAATCGATTCCGGTGAGTTTTTGATCCTGGTCGGCCCTTCGGGGTGCGGTAAGTCCACCCTGATGAATTGCATTGCCGGCTTAGAGCAAATCAGCGGAGGCGCGATCCTGGTGGACGGCGCGGACATCAGCCCGATGACCCCCAAAGACCGCGACATCGCCATGGTGTTTCAGAGCTACGCGCTGTACCCCACCATGACGGTTCGCGAGAACATCGCGTTCGGCCTGAAGATCCGCAAAATGGCGCCGGCAGCGATCGACGAGGAAGTCGCGCGGGTGGCCAAGCTGCTGCAAATCGAGCATTTGCTCAAGCGCAAGCCGGGGCAACTCTCCGGTGGTCAGCAGCAGCGGGTCGCCATGGGCCGCGCGTTAGCTCGGCGCCCGAAGATCTACCTGTTCGATGAACCGCTGTCCAACCTCGACGCCAAGCTGCGGGTCGAGATGCGCACCGAAATCAAACTGATGCACCAGCGCCTGCGCACCACCACCGTGTATGTCACCCATGACCAGATCGAGGCGATGACCCTGGGCGACAAGGTGGCGGTGATGAAGGACGGCATCATTCAGCAGTTCGGCACGCCACAACAGATCTATAACGACCCGGCCAACCTGTTCGTGGCCAGCTTCATCGGTTCGCCGCCGATGAACTTCATTCCCCTGCGTTTACAGCGCAAGGACGGCCGCCTGGTGGCGCTGCTGGACAGCGAACAAGGGCAGTGCGAGTTGCTACTGGACACCCGCGATGCCGGTTTGGAGAACCGCGATGTGATCCTGGGCCTGCGCCCGGAGCAGATCGTGCTCGCCGGCCAGGACGCCGGAATGCCAACCGTTTTGGCGCAAGTGCAAGTCACCGAGCCGACCGGCCCCGATACCCTGGTGTTCGTGACCCTTAACCAGACCAAAGTGTGTTGCCGCCGGGCGCCCGACATGGCGCCACAGGTGGGGCAAACCCTCAACCTGCAATTCGACCCGGCCAAGGTCTTGCTGTTCGACGCTGCCAGCGGTGAACGCTTGGGCGTGCAAGCTCAGCCTCTGGCGCCTGCCCAGCCGGAACTGGCCGCGCAATTGAAGAATTACTGAGTGGATAACGGGTGGCCTGTCGCCCGTACGGAGTGCTGTAAAAAATAGGCGCGGCGCCAGGCTTAGCTTTTGCTAAGGCCCTGGAAAGCAGCGCCAATAACAATAAAAGAGGACGCATGGAATGAAGAGCAAAGCAGTGATGAAACCCACCCGCGCCCGGCTGCTAGGTCAGCTGTCGGTACTTGGGGCATTGGGCCTGGCTGGCAGCGCACACGCTGCCGACGCTTTCGATGCCAGCTCACCCTGGATGCTGGGTGACTGGGGCGGTACGCGTACCGAGTTGCTGGAAAAAGGTTACGAGTTTTCCTTCGAGTACGTGGGTGAAGTCGGCAGTAACCTCAAGGGCGGTTACAACGATGACACCACTGCACGCTACAGCGACCAGTTCGCTTTGGGCGTTCAGATGGACCTGGAAAAGATCCTTGGCTGGAACGATGCCGAGTTTAAAGTTGCGGTGACTGAGCGCAGTGGGCGCAATATTTCCAATGACCGCATCGGCGACCCGCGTGCCGGCACCCTCAGTTCTTCCCAAGAAGTGTGGGGCCGTGGGCAGACCTGGCGCCTGACCCAGTTGTGGGTCAAGCAGAAGTACTTCGATGGCGCGTTGGACGTCAAAGTCGGCCGCTACGGCCCCGGCGAAGACTTCAACAGCTTCCCCTGCGACTTCCAGAACCTGGCCTTCTGCGGCTCGCAAGTGGGTAACTGGGCCGGTAGCATCTGGTACAACTGGCCGGTCAGCCAGTGGGCGCTGCGGGTTAAATACAACTTCAATCCTGAACTGTTCGCGCAAGTGGGCGCGTACGAACAGAACCCGTCGAACCTCGAAGTGGGCAACGGTTTCAAACTCAGTGGCAGCGGCACCAAAGGCATGATCCTGCCTGTGGAATTGGTGTGGTCACCCAAGGTCAACTCGCTACCCGGCGAATACCGCGTAGGTTACTACTACAGCACGGCCAGTGCCGATGATGTCTACGAGGGTGCGGATGGGCAGCCCCAGGCTAACTCCGGCGGCGCATTCCGTTCCCGCAGCAGCAAGCATGGTTGGTGGGTCGTGGCGCAGCAGCAGGTCACCGCTCACAACGGCGACGTCAACCGCGGCCTGAGCCTGTTCGCCAACCTCACTGTGCACGATAAAGACACCAACTACGTGGATAACTACCAGCAAGTGGGCGCCGTGTACCGTGGGCCGTTCGACAGCCGGCCCAAGGATGACATCGGTGTGGGTATCGCCCGGATCCACGTCAACGATGACGCGCAGAAGCAGCGCCGCTTGGTCAACGATCTGAACAATGTCGATGACTACGACAACCCAACCTTTTTGCCGATCCAGAACACCGAATACAACGCCGAGGTGTATTACGGTTTCCACGTCACCAACTGGCTGACCGTGCGGCCTAACCTGCAGTACATCAAGCACCCAGGGGGGGTTAGCCAAGTAGACGACGCGATCGTTGCCGGGTTGAAAGTGCAGTCCAAGTTCTGACCCGTATGCAGATGTAAAAGATCGGGGGCTTGCCTCCGATCTTTTGATGTTTTGCCTTTGGGCGTGAAATGCGCCTGTGGGCGTGGAACGTTAAGAGCTCGGGGGCGAGACCCCCTCCTACCTAATCTAGGCCGTCGCCTGCCGGGTAGCGGCTGGCGTTCAAGCTTTCCTTGATCTTGCGCAGGTGTGGCTGGAAATCCACGCCGCGGCGTAAGGTCATGCCCGTGGCCAGTACATCCAGCACGGTCAGTTGGATGATGCGCGAGGTCATCGGCATATAAATATCAGTGTCTTCGGGCAGCGGTATGTTCAGGCTCAGGCTGCTGGCCTTGGCCAGGGGCGAGCCGGCGGCCGTCAAGCCCAGCACCGACGCGCCATTTTCCCGCGCCAGGCGCGCGACTTCGACCAGCTCACGGGTGCGCCCCGTGTAGGAAATAATCACGAACAATTCGCCAGTATGGGCCACCGAAGCCAGCATGCGCTGCATCAGCACGTCAGCGTGGGCCGACACGGCCAGGTTGAAGCGGAAGAATTTGTGCTGAGCATCCAAGGCCACCGGGGCCGAAGCGCCCAGGCCGAAAAAATGGATCTGCCGGGCTTGTATCAGCATGTCCACCGCGCGGCTGACCAGTTGCGGGTCCAACTGTTGGCAGGCACTGTCGAGGGAGGCGATGGCACTGCCGAATATTTTTTGCGTATAGGCGGCCGGGTTATCGTCGGCTTCTACCGCACGGCTCACGTAAGCGGCGCCGCTGGCCAGGCTCTGGGCCAGTTGCAGTTTCAGTTCGGGGTAGCCACCCACGCCAAATGAACGGCAGAATCGGTTGACCGTCGGTTCGCTGACCTTGGCCGCCTGGGCGAGCGCGGCAATACTGAAGCGCGTCGCCTGCTGGGGGTTGAGCAGAATGACTTCGGCCACTTTGCGCTCGGCCTTGTTCAATTCGTCGAGCCGACCCTGGATTTGCTCCAGGAGGTTTCGCACACGATCCATGGTTTTTCCTTGGGTCTGCCACAGCCAGCTAACCTTGTCTGGCAACGCGGTTTTAGGGGTGGCCTATCCTACTGTCGGTAGTTAAGTTGCACCACTCGAATCTGTTTAGAGGGTTGAATGTTGTGGTTATTACTACATTCGGCCTTGAATCGCCCCCTGAAAAAGGGTATTTCTAGTCCATCTTGATAGAAGAACAAACATCATGCCATCAATGACCGCAGAATCCTGCACCTTCGCCCTGTTCGGCGCGTTGGGCGACCTGGCACTGCGCAAGCTGTTCCCGGCCTTGTACCAACTCGATCGCGCCGACCTGCTGCACGTTGACACGCGCATTCTGGCCCTGGCCAGAGAGCTTGGCGACGAACGGCAGCATCTGGCGGCCATCGAGGCCGGTTTGCGTAAGTTCGTGCCTGATGCCCTGCTGGAGGAGGTGCACGTGCAGCGCTTCCTCGCCCGGTTGAGTTATGTCCACGTGGATTTTCTCAAGGCTGAGGACTATGTCGTTCTGGCCGAGAAGGTCGGCGATGCTGAGTTGATGATTGCCTACTTCGCCACCCCGGCGTCGGTGTATGGCTCGATTTGCGAAAACCTCGACAAAGTCGGCCTGACCGCGCGTACCCGGGCGGTCCTGGAAAAGCCCATCGGCCATGACCTTGCGTCCTCGCAACGGGTCAATGATGCGGTGGCGCAGTTCTTCCCGGAAAATCGGGTCTATCGCATCGACCACTATTTGGGCAAAGAGACTGTTCAAAACCTTATTGCCCTGCGCTTCGCCAATAGCCTGTTCGAAACCCAGTGGAACCAGAATTACATCTCCCACGTGGAAATCACCGTGGCAGAAAAAGTCGGCATCGAAGGGCGCTGGGGCTACTTCGACCAGGCCGGGCAATTGCGCGACATGATTCAAAACCATTTGCTGCAGTTGCTTTGCCTGATCGCCATGGACCCTCCGGCCGACCTCTCGGCCGACAGTATCCGCGACGAGAAGGTCAAGGTGCTCAAGGCCCTGGCGCCGTTCTCCGCTGAAGGCCTGACCACCCAAGTGGTGCGCGGCCAATACATCGCCGGCTACAGCGAAGGCCGCCCCGTGCCGGGGTATCTGGAGGAAGAGAACTCCAATACCCAGAGTGATACCGAAACTTTCGTCGCCTTGCGCGCCGACATTCGTAATTGGCGCTGGGCTGGCGTGCCGTTCTACCTGCGCACGGGCAAGCGCATGCCGCAGAAGCTGTCGCAGATCGTTATTCACTTCAAAGAACCGCCGCATTACATCTTCGCTCCGGAGCAGCGCCTGCAGATCAGCAACAAGCTGATCATTCGCCTGCAACCGGATGAGGGCATTTCCCTAAGGGTCATGACCAAAGAGCAGGGCCTGGACAAGGGCATGCAATTGCGCAGCGGGCCACTGCAGTTGAATTTTTCCGACACTTACCGCAGCGCCCGTATCCCGGACGCCTACGAGCGTTTGCTGTTGGAAGTGATGCAAGGCAATCAAAATCTATTCGTGCGTAAAGACGAAATCGAATACGCGTGGAAATGGTGCGACCAATTGATCGCCGGCTGGAAGAAGGCGGGCGATGCGCCCAAGCCTTACGCGGCGGGTTCTTGGGGGCCGATGAGCTCAATTGCACTGATTACTCGCGATGGGAGATCCTGGTATGGCGATATCTGAACTCGAATTACCCAGCGGTGTACGCGCCCACGACTTCGTGAGCCCGCCGCTGTTGGCTGAAGGCCTGAGCACCCAAGTGGCCGAGCAGTTACGCGACGCCATTGAGGCCCGTGGGGTGGCGACCCTGGTGGTGTCTGGCGGGCGTAGCCCCGTAACGTTTTTCCAGTGCCTGGCGCGCCAGCCATTGGATTGGTCGAAGGTGGTGATCACCCTGGCCGACGAACGCTGGGTGCCTGAAGAGCACGTGGACAGCAATGCCGGTCTGCTCAAGCGCTACCTGTTGGTAGGCGCGGTGGCCAAGGCGAAATTCATCAGCTTGTACTGCAGTGCTACCAGCCAGGAAGAGGCGGCCGAACAGGCCGACGCTGCCCTGGCTGAACTGCCCGCGATTGACGTACTGGTATTGGGCATGGGCGACGATGGCCACACCGCTTCGCTGTTCCCGGCCAGCCCCAACCTTACTGAAGCCCTGGCCGCCGACAGTTCGCGCCGTTGTTTGCCCATGATGGCGCCCAGCGTGCCGCACCAGCGCCTGAGCATGAGCCGTGCGCTGCTGGCCAGTGCGCGCTCGCCCATTCTGTCCATCCAGGGCCGGAGCAAGCTGGATACGCTGCGCGCGGCCTTGGCTGGCGATGACTTGGCGGAGATGCCGATTCGCGCATTTCTGCAGACTCCGTTGACGATTTACTGGTGCCCCTGAGCAAGGATTGACCGCTATGACGACGCTTGAACAACAACAGCTCGCCGCTCGAATGACGGACAAAATTGCCCGAATCGACGCGTTGGCAGCGCAGGCGAAGATTCTTCCGGTCATCACCATTGCCCGTGAAGAAGACATTTTGCCCCTGGCCGACGCCCTGGCCGCAGGCGGTCTGACCTGCCTTGAAGTGACCCTGCGCTCGCCGCTGGGGTTGACCGCCATCAAACTATTGCGCGAGCAGCGCCCTGAGCTGTTGGTGGGGGCTGGCACCGTGTTGGATCGGCACATGCTGGCGGCCACCGAAGCGGCTGGCTCGCAATTTACCGTCACTCCAGGGGTGACCCAGGACATGCTCGAAGCCGGCGTCGACAGCCCGATCCCGCTGCTGCCGGGTATCAGTAGTCCGTCTGAACTGATGATGGGCTACGCCCTGGGTTATCGGCGCTTCAAACTGTTCCCCGCCGAGGTGAGCGGTGGTGTCGCCGCCATCAAGGCCTTCGCCGGCCCCTTCGGCGAAGTACGTTTCTGTCCAACTGGCGGTGTTGGGCCAGGCAACCTGAAAAGCTACATGAGCCAACCCAATGTGATGTGCGTGGGGGGTTCGTGGATGCTCGACAGCGCCTGGATCAAGAACCGTGACTGGGGCCGTATCCAAGAATGCAGCGCCGAGGCGCTGGCTTTGCTGAGCTGAACCTTCTTCGTTGTGCAGCCTTACGGCTTTTTAGTGCGCTCGGTCGGCGCACTTTTTTTTGCCTGATAGAAAGGGCGCCTCACTGGTGCTTGGCACGCAGGGGCAGTAAGAGGTCCGATAGGCCGTTGTGATCGATTTCCTGCATCAGCGCTAATAGTGCACCGAGCTCGCCTTTAGGAAAGCCTTCGCGAGCGAACCAATTCAAATAATGACCCGGTAAGTCAGCCAGCAAGCGGCCTTTGTACTTACCGAAGGGCATTTCACGGGTAACTAGAAGTTCAAGTTTTTCGGGATTCATTAGTGCGCTAAAAAAGAGTAGGCGAAGAGTCTGATTATTACATGCATTTTGCATGGAGGCCAATTGACAGATCATGCAGAAGGCGCGAAGGGCAGAGTTCAATATATTTTAAACTACTGATTTATATGGTTTTTAATCTACTCAGTGGATTGGCATGATGCCTGCAAACTTCTCTATATCTTCCACTCAATGAAGGAATAGAGACATGAGCGACCACGCTAAGAAAGTTATCTCGACACTGAACGACTTGATCGAGACTTGCAAAGACGGCCAAGAAGGCTTCAAGAGCTGCGCAGAAGATGTGAAGAACCCTGAACTCAAAGCACTGTTCCTCAAGCACTCCCAGGAATGTGCAGCCTCGGCCAGCGAGCTGCAGGCTGAAGTCCGCGCCTTGGGCGGCGATCCGGAGACCTCGACCAGCGTTGCCGGTGATTTGCACCGCCGCTGGGTTGACGTTAAATCCGTATTTACCGGCAAAGACGAAGAAGCTGTGTTGAACGAAGCCGAACGTGGTGAAGACGTCGCCCTCAAGGCTTACAAAAAGGCTTTGGAAGAGGGTTTGCCTGCGAATATCCTCACCATCGTTGAGCGCCAACTGCAGGGTGTTCAGCGTAACCACGATCAGGTCAAAGCACTGCGCAATGCCGCCCGCGCTAGCTGATCGATTCAAGCGTAAAGTGAAACGCCAGCCTTTGCTGGCGTTTTTTTTAGCCGGCGGTCACCACTCGGTTGCGGCCATTGCGTTTGGCGCTGTAGAGCGCGGCGTCTGCTGCGCCAAGTAGGTCGGCCAGGCGATTATGATCACTGACCCGCAGGGCGCTTACACCGATACTTACAGTGATCGGTTGGCTTGCATCGGCAAACGGTGGCATGGCCTCTACGCTCTGTCGCACCGCTTCTGCCAGGGCCAGCGCTCCAGCAACGTCCGTATTAGGCAGTACCACCAAGAACTCTTCACCGCCGTAACGCGCCGCCAGGTCCCCAGGTCGGCGGATGCAGCCTTCGATCGTCGCCGCGACGCTCTGCAGCGCCAAGTCACCGCCCTGGTGGCCGTGTTGTAAATTGAAGGCTTTGAAATGATCGACGTCGATCATCAGTACGGCTAGGGATTGACGATTGCGCACCGCCCGTGACCACTCGTTCTGCAACGTGAGGTCCAGACGCCGGCGGTTGGCCAGGCCGGTCAGGCTGTCGGTGGCGGCCAGTGTCGCCATTTCCTGCTCGGCGCTGTGACGTAGGCGCAATTCCCGCCCCAACAGCAAACTCAACCACAAGATGCCGAGGCACAGCAGCCCGGTTGCCGTGCCGACCACGATCGCCGTGCGCCCCCACGAGGCGTACACCACCTCCGGCGCCAGCCCGGCGACGACAATCAACGGCAGCTCGCCGACTTTGGAAAATACATACTGGCGCTGCTTATGAGTTATTTCCGAGAGTGTGCTGAAGCTGCCGATACCCTCTTTCAGCACCCGCTGAAAATTGGCCAGTGGGCTGAGGTCACGCCCTATGGCGTAGACATCGGGGCTGGCGGGCTGCCTCGCGAGGATGATCCCGTCTTTATTGAGCAGATTAACGCTGCTGTCCTCGCCGATATTCAGGCTATTGAACAAGTCATCGAAGTAGGAAAGCCGCAGTGCGCCCGAAGCGACCCCGGCGAATTCGCCAGACGGGCTGGAAATACGCCGACTGAAGCTAATGCACCAGCCCAGGTTGCCCAGCTTGTCCTGAAACGGCGCGCTGATCATCAGGCCTTTGTCCGGGTCTTGGCGGTGGCGCAGAAACATCGGGTCGTTGGCGAAGTTGACGCTGCGGGTACGCGGCGCTACCGAGTCTGCGAGCACATCGCCATTGGCGTCGATCCACAGCAGATCGCCGCGAGAGGGGGTGATGATGGAGCGATCGAACAATACCCGGCGGCGCACGTTGTCCGGCAGGTTGGACAGCGCAGGGTTCTGTGCTACCTCGACGATACCCTTGAGGGCGACGTCATAGGCTTCGACATTACGCTGCACGTCGGTGTCTATCAGCTGCACGATATTACTGGCAGAGCGCGCCGCAGCCAACTCGGCACTGCTGCGCTCGCGCACCAGCAGCGTTGCCACAATGCCCATGATCGCGAAGACGGCCAAGGCCGAACCTATTCGCAGAATACGTTCCGGTCGGCGCGCGCGTTGCAGGGGGGGAAGGCGGGAAGGGCGCAGACTCATGGGCGGATTCGATTACCGTGCTATCAGGAAGGCCGTCATATAAACCGGCGGCTATGGTATAGAACCGCAGTGAGGCGATTTCTTATGGGTCGATCGGCGCGGCGGTATTCTAGGTGGGCACTGCCACCGGAGCAAGCGATCGGCGGGTCGTTTAGATAATTTGCTTATTAAGCCATTTATTCACCGCCGGGTGAAAGTCGCGCACTTCAAATGAATGCGGGACACCCGCCTGTTAATTATTAACCACAGGGGAATTAGCAGAGTGTTTGGCGGCCTCGGAATGAAACAACCGTTCTAACTGCAAATATACGACGGGGGTTGTGAATAAGGTTAAGAGTTGGCTGATCAATAGCCCCCCGACCACCGCCACGCCCAAGGGTTGGCGCATCTCGGCCCCGGCGCCTTGCCCGAACATCAACGGCAAGGCGCCGAGCAATGCCGCGAGGGTGGTCATGATGATCGGGCGAAAACGCGTCAAACAGGCGTTGCGGATGGCCTCGAAGGGGGGCAAGCCTTCCTGGCGCTGTGCCTGCAAGGCGAAGTCGACCATAAGAATGCCATTCTTCTTCACGATACCAATCAGCAGCACTACGCCAATCAGTGCCATGATGGAGAAGTCCAGCTGCCACAGCCAGAGCAGCAACAGAGCGCCGATCCCCGCCGACGGCAGCGTCGAAATAATGGTCAGGGGGTGGACGAAACTCTCGTAAAGCACCCCAAGGATGATATACACCGCCACCAGCGCCGCCAGGATCAACCAAGGTTGGCTGGACAGTGAGCTTTGGAAGGCTTGGGCCGCCCCCTGGAAGCTGCCGACGATACTGGCCGGCATGCCCAGTTCGGCCTGGGTGCGTTGGACAATCGCCACGGCTTCACCCAAGGACACACCGGGCGCCAGGTTGAATGACATGTTGGCGGCGGGGAATAATCCATCGTGGGCAATCGACAGCGGTCCAGTGCTGGGCGGCTGGACCTTGGCCAGCGCCGTCAGGGGCACCATCTGCCCACTGAGCGGCGAACGCAGAAAGAAGTAGTTCAGGCTTTCGGCTTTGCCACGCTGGCGCGCATCCAACTCCAGAATGACCTTGTACTGGTTGGTCTCGGTCTGGAATTCACTGATTTGGCGTTGGCCAAATGCGTCGTAGAGCGCCTGGTCGATATCGTTGGTGGTCAGGCCAAAACGCGCCGCCGCCGCCCGGTCAATGTCGATGTGAGTCACACTGCCGCCCAACTGCAGGTCATTGGAGAGGTCGCGCAACGCCGGGTTGCCGCGCAGCTTTTCGGTGAGCCGCTGGGTCCACAAGTTGAGGGCGTCGCCGTCGTTGCTCTTGAGTACATATTGATATTGGCTGCGGTTTGGCCCGGCACTCAGGTTGATATCTTGCCCGGCCCGCAGGTACAGCACGATGCCCGGCAGCTTGGCCAGTTGCGGGCGTAGGCGATCGATGAATTGGCTGGCCGACACGTCCCGTTCGCTACGGTCTTTGAGGGCGATCCAGAAACGCCCGTTGGCGATCGTCAGGTTGGAGCCGGTGACCCCGACCGAATGGGAGAACGCCCGCACGGCGGGGTCCGCTTCGATAATGCGAGCCAGGGCTTGGTGCTTGGCGAGCATGTCAGGGTAGGAAATATCCGGTGCGGCTTCACTGGTGCCCAAGATGAAGCCGGTGTCTTGCACCGGGAAAAACCCCTTGGGCATAAGCACGTAGCCGGCGCCGGCGAGCAGCAGGGTCAGGCCGAACACGCCCAGCGTCAGGCGCTGGTGGGCCAGGGCGCGGTCGAGCCCGCGGGCGTACCAGCCCTGCAGGCGCTGCCCCAGATTCGGGCCTTTGGCCGAGTGCAGCGGGCGATTCATAAATAGCGCGCATAGGGTGGGGGCCAGCGTTAACGAAACGACGACGGACACCAGGATGGTGCCGGTGGCAGTCAAGGCGAACTCCTTGAACAAGCGACCCACCACGCCGCCCATGAATAGCAGCGGGATGAACGCGGCGATCAGCGAGAAGCTGATCGACACCACGGTAAAGCCGATTTCGCTGGAGCCCTTGATCGCCGCTTCACGTCGGCCTTCACCGGCCTCGAGGTGGCGGTGAATGTTCTCTACGACAACGATGGCGTCGTCCACCACAAAGCCTACCGCGACGACAATGGCCACCAGGGTCAGGTTATTCAGGCTGAAGCCCAGCACGTACATCAGGGCGAAGGTGGCGACCAGCGAGACCAGCAACACGCTCGACACAATCAACGTCGCCGACAACTGGCGCAAGAACAGCGCCATGACCGCGATCACCAATAGAACGGCGATGCCTAGCGTCAACTCCACTTCATGCAATGAGGCGCGGATGATCTGGGTGCGGTCGTTGAGTACAGAGACCTCCACAGAAGCCGGGAGCATGTTTTGCAGCTCCGGGAGCGCCGCCACTACCCGGTCGACGGTCTCGACGATATTGGCCCCTGGCTGGCGAAAAATCGTCAGGTTCAGGCCCGGCTGACGTCCAGACCAGGTTTGCACGTAGGCGTTTTCTGCGCCGTGGATCACCGTCGCGACGTCTCGTAAATGCACCGGCGCACCGTCGCGGTAGGACACGATGAGTTGCTCGTAGTCCTTGGGATAGAACAGTTGGTCGTTGGTGGCCAGGGTGGAGACGCTGGCATCGCCATACAGCGCGCCTTTGGCCAGGTTCAGGCTGGTCTGCTGGATGGCCACGCGCAGATCGGCCAGGGTGAGGCCCAGTGCCGCGAGTTTCTGTGGCGCGGCCTGAACGCGGATCGCCGGGCGCTGTTGGCCAGTGATATTGATCAAGCCAACGCCTTGGATTTGGCTCAGCTGGCGGGCCAACAGCGTCTCGGTGACATCGCTGAGGGCGTTGGTGGCCATTTGTGATGAGCTGACGCTGACAATCAGCACCGGGCTGTCGGCGGGGTTGACCTTGCGCCAGGTCGGTAGATTGGGCATGTCCTGGGGCAGGCGCCCGGCGGCGTTATTTATCGCTGACTGGACTTCCTGGGCGGCGGTATCGATGCTTTTGTCCAGGCTGAATTGCAAAATCAGCAGCGTTGAGCCCAGGGCGCTGGTGGAGGTCATTTGGGTCATGCCGGGGATTGCGCTGAACTGCACCTCCAGCGGCGTGGCGACCGAGGACGCCATGGTCTGCGGGCTGGCACCGGGCAACTGGGCCGAGACTTGAATGGTGGGGAAGTCAGCCTCCGGCAACGGCGCGATAGGCAAGCGTGGGAAGGCAATGGCCCCCAGCAGGACCAGAGCGAAAGTCAGCAGCAGGGTGGCCACCGGGTGATCCACGCACCAGGCGGACACGCCGCGGCCAGGCTTCATGGTTGCGCAGCCTCGGCGGTGCGCACTACCTCGACCTGCACCCCGGGTTTGAGCCGGGATTGGCCATCGCTGACCAACTGATCACCGGCACTGACACCGCTGATGATATTCAAATGGCTGTCCTGGTAAACGATGTTCACCGGCACCGACTCCACTCTATTGTCGACCACCCGGTAGACGTAATGCCCGTCGATGCCGCTTTGGACCACCTGTAGGGGGACCACGAGGGCCTGGCGCTCGGTGGCTACCTGAAGGGTGACGCTGACCAACTGGCCGGGCCACAACGCTTGGCTCGGGTTGTTGAACACCGCTTTTGCACGCAGGGTGCCGGTGGTGGCGGAGATCTGGTTGTCGATCAGGGTCAGGTGGCCTTCACCGACCAATTGCCCGGTGTCTTGGTCGCCGTTGACATAGGCACGCACCACCGCCGGGGCGGCGCTGTCGAGTAACGCCTGCAGGGTAGGTAACGCTTGTTGGGGAAGGGAAAATTCAATCCCGATGGGGTCGACCTGGGTCACGCTGAACAAGCCCTGGGTATCGCTGACGCGCAGAAAGTTGCCTTCATCCACCGAGCGAATGCCCACCCGACCCGCCACCGGCGAGCGTATCTGCGTATAGGACAGCTGCACCTGAGCCGCATTGATCGCGGCCTGATTGCCTAAAACGCTGGCTTTCAATTGGTCGTACAGGGCTTGTTGCTGATCCAGGGTTTGCCGCGAAACACCGTTGTCCGTGCTTAGCAGTTTGTAACGTTTGAGGTCGTAACCGGCTGACTGTAATTGGGCTTGGCTCTGCGCCAGTTGAGCCCGCGCTTGTTCCAGGCTGGCTTGGATCGAGCGGTCGTCGATGGATGCAAGCATTTCGCCCTTTTTGACCTGTTGGCCCTCACGTACCCAGATACGGATCAACTGGCCATCCAGTTGCGGTCGAATCGTCACGCTGTGCAGTGACAGCACCGAGCCAATACCGCTGAGCGTGCGAATGACGTCCTGCTGCGCGACCTGCACGACGCGCACCGGAACCGGTAGCGACTGCCTGACGGCGTTAGGTGTCGAAGGCGCCGGGCGCCACCAGAAGAAGGCACCGGCCAACGCCAGTGCGCAAACGGCCACGAGGGTAGCGGTGGATTTCTTTCCCATGCAGAAGAGGCACCGAAGCAAAGTAGGGCGAGGGCGGGCAAGCCCTGCCTTTATACCTTGCCGCCAGCGGAAGAAGAATCATCAATTAATGAATGTTCACTTCATGCTTTTCTTAAAAGATGACACGCATGGGTGAAAGGTCGTACGCCCTAGTGGATGTATAGATAAGGAATTCACAAAACCAGAGTGTTTTCCTACAGATATTTAGGAAGCGGCTAATAGCGCAGCGCTTAGCTAAGGCCAGAGACTTGCCCGCCTACCGGTCTAAAACGAGGCATTTCCGTGCTGGGTACCTATTACAAAAGACACTCACGCGCCGCGTGGCGGTTGCTGCTGATTCCCGCCCTGCTGCTAATGACCTGCGTGCCGCCTTGGCCTTCGGCCTTCAAGGCACTGGGTGTCGGCCTGCTGCTGGCAGTGGGCGGTATCCAAGCCGTGACCCTGAAAAACCCCTGGCTGAAGGGGGCGCTATTGGCGATTGTGTCAGGCGGTGTCGCGTGGTTGGTGATGGTGGACGAAGCACTGAGCTTCACGGTCATTACCGCACTGTATGTATTTATCTGGCTTTGATGGCGGGCGCTATTATGCCTTGCGCCATCAATAAGTATGAGCGGGGGGTTGTTTCCAGCTGTATCGTTTCACCTCGTACATCCCTGCGCTGGCATACAGGTCCCGCGCGGCGTTATTGCCCTGCAGCACACGCAAGTCCAGGTAGCCTTCGCCGCGCCCAGCGAAGTGGGCGAAGACATGCTCCAGCAGCCGGCGGCCGACGCCCCGGCGGCGAGCTCGCGGGTGGACGACCAACTCTTTGAGGTAGGCACTGGTCCAACCCTGAGCCAGCGCCACCGGGCCGTGTTCATCCAGCACGATAAAACACAGGGCCAGGTCGAATTCAGGGTCTTGGGCAAAGCAGCGTGCCCACGTGTGTAGGGGCGCAACCGGCTCGTCGCTGGTAGGCCCAGCCAATTGCAGCAGGCCGTGGGCGGCATGCATCAGGTCCTCCGAGAGCGCCAGGCAGCGGTAGCCGGGTGGCCACTGAGGGTACTCGAGCTGCGAGCTCAGTGCTTTGCGCAGCAGCAGGCTGTCGCTGCCTGATTCCCCCACAGGGCTTCAGCCGCTTTGTTCGGCGACCGTGCGCGCGGCACGGATCAGGCACTGGGTCAGTTCGGGCGACGAGAACTTGGTCAGCACGGCGTTCGCTCCGGCGATCTTGGTTTTTTCGCTGTTCATGGCGCTGTCCAGCGACGTATGCAGCAAAATGTACAAGTTTTTGAAGTCTGGCGATTCACGCAAGGTTCGGGTCAGGGCATAGCCGTCCATTTCCGACATCTCAATGTCAGACACCAAAATGTTGATCTCACGCGCCGTGCCCTGCAACTCCATCAACCACTCGATGGCCTCTTTGGCGCTGCGCGCGGTGTGGCATTCGATGCCCAGATTACGCAGGGTGATCACCGATTGTTGCAGCGCGACCTGGCTGTCGTCGACCACCAGAATTCGGGCGCCGGCGAGCAATGCCACTTCTTCTTGGCTCAGGTGCCCGGCGGTGGCCTCAAGCCGCGCCGGGGTGATGCCGTGAATGACTTTTTCGATGTCCAGCACTTGCACCAGCGAGCCATCGACCTGGGTCACTCCAGTGATGAATGACTTGGCCCCCGATCCGTGGGGCGGTGGCCGAATGTCCGTGGTCAAGCAGTGGATAATCTTGCTGACGCTCTGCACATGCAGGCCTTGCTTGGAACGGCTGACATCCGTGACGATCAGGCAGCCGCCATTGGGATCGACCAACGGCTGTTCGCCGATCGCGCGGCTCAGGTCGATGACCGACAGCGACGCGCCACGCAAGGTGGCCACGCCTTTGACGTGGGGGTGCGACTCGGGCAAACGGGTCAGGGCAGGGCAAGGGATAATCTCGCTGACTTTCAACAAATTGATCGCCATCAGCTTGCCGCTGCGCAAGGTGAACAGCAACAACGAGAGCGAGTCTGCGCGGGCATTTTCAGACGCCATGGAAACCTTCTGTTTCGGAGCAGGTGGTTGAGACGGACGCGCCGTGTTCGAGTTCTTGACTGGTTATCGACCTGCTGCCTGCAGGCTTTAACCGTTACCTTAACCCCAGCCGTTTCGCCAGACGATTGAGGTTGGCCCGGTCTAGGCCCAACTCGCGGGCGGCGCTGGCCCAATTGTGCGAATGGCGCGCTAGGCACGCCTCAATCACCTGCCGTTGATAACCCTCGGTGGCGCTACGCAAGTCTCCGTTGGCCACCGGCGTGGCGGGTGCAGGCAGGGTGCGCTCGTGCATAGCGTGGGCACCGTCAGCGTCGGGCAAACCGAGGTCTTGCACGCTTAGGCTCAACAGGCGCCGCCGTTGCGGGTTGCGCCCCAGCGCCTTGAGCGCACTGCGGGCGATCAGATGCTCCAGTTCGCGAACATTACCGGGCCAATCGTACTGCTCCAGCGCGCGCTGCGCCTCATTGCTCAGGCTGAGCCCGTCCAGGCGCAGGCGCGAGCGGTTCTGTTCAAGGAAGAAACCGCTGAGCAACAGTACATCGCGGCCGCGTTCGCGCAGGGCCGGCACATTGAGCGGATAGACGCTCAGCCGGTGGTAAAAATCCGCCCGGTAACGCCCCGCGCTGACTTCTTCGGCCAGGTCTCGGTTGGTCGCGGCAATCAGGCGTACGTCCACCCGGTGCTCCTTGTCCGAGCCCAGGCGCTGCAGTTGGCCACTTTGCAGCACCCGTAACAGCTTGGCCTGAACCGCCAGGGGCAGCTCGCCGACTTCGTCAAGAAACAACGTACCGCCGTTGGCCAGTTCGAACTTGCCGCGGCGTTCTGCCGTGGCGCCCGTGAAAGCACCACGCACATGGCCAAACAGCTCGCTTTCCACCAGGGTCTCGGGCAGCGCGGCGCAATTGAGGCTGACCAGAGGCCGTTGAGCTCGAGCTGACGCGCGATGGATTGCCTGGGCCACCAGCTCCTTGCCTACGCCGGTTTCGCCGGTAATCAAGACGGTCAGTTCGCTGGCGCCGACCACCGCCACTTCTTCGAGCAACTGTTGGAAGGCCGGGCTTCGCCCAATCATTGGCTGGTCGTACTGGCGGCTGGTCTGGCGATAGACCTCGGCAGACTGGCGCTCATCTTCCACGCGCCGGGCCAGGCGCTCGATGTGCTGGCTGACACTCACTGTGGCCGCCGCCAAGCTGGCGAAGGCCTCCAGGGTTTCTACCTGCACCGTGTCAAAGCATTGTGGGTCTAGGGCATCCAGGGTGATCAGGCCCCAGGGCTGGTCTTCGACCCACAACGGGCAACCCAGGCAATCGTGCACGGTGAGGTCCTCGTGCAAGCCGTCGACCAGGCCGTCATAGGGGTCAGGCAGCTCGCTATGGCGGTCGAACCGGGTAGGGCTAGCGCTGCTAAGCAGAATCTCGAAGCGCGGGTGCTCGCTGACCTTAAAGCGTCGCCCAAGCGTGTCCAGGCTCAAGCCATCCACCGCAAGCGGCACCAGCCATTCGCCCTCCAGTTTTAGCAGCGCGGCAGCATCGCAGGGCAACAAGGTGCGGATGGTCTGCAGCAGGCGGCGATAACGTTCAGCTTGCAGCAGATCCCGGGACAGGTCGGTGACCAGGGGCAGTAATGCGGTGAGTAACAGTTTTGCGGTCATAAAGACTCCATCAGGTCATATTGACTATAGGAGCTGGCGAGTCGATATGACCATAGGAATTTTAACCAATTGATTATTAAGGTTTATTTTTCTGGCACGAAAGCTGAATTAGCGAAGCCAACGTTAGTTCTATTCAGGAGATGAATATGCTTAGCCAGGCCCATCGCGATATTGTCAGAGATACCGTGCCGTTGCTGGAAACCGGTGGCGAAGTCCTCACCACGCATTTTTACGCCATGATGTTGCGCGAGTACCCCGAAGTGCGCCCGTTGTTCAACCAGGCCCACCAGGCCAACGGCGATCAGCCCCGGGCCTTGGCCAATGCCGTGTTGATGTATGCCCGCAATATCGAGCGCCTCGATCAATTGGGTGGGTTGGTGTCGACCATCGTCAATAAGCATGTGGCGTTGCAAATTCTCCCTGAGCATTACCCTATCGTAGGTAAGTGCCTGCTACGGGCTATCGAAGAGGTTTTGGGTAAAGAGGTTGCCACGCCAGCCGTAATCGCCGCCTGGGCGGCAGCGTATGGCCAGTTGGCTGACATTCTCATGGGTGTAGAAGAGCAGGCTTATCAGGAGAAGGCTGACACGCCGGGAGGGTGGCGCGGCGCACGGTCTTTCCGCCTGGAGCGGCGCGTGGTCGAAAGCGCGGAAATCAGCTCGTTGTACTTCGTGCCCGTCGATGGCGACCCAGTGCTGCGCCATCAGCCTGGGCAGTACCTGGGCCTCAAGTTACTTATCAATGGGCAAGAGCATCGGCGCAATTACTCCCTCAGCGCCATGGCCGACGGCGTTCGCTACCGCATCAGCGTCAAGCGCGAGCCCGGCGGCGTGGTATCGAATTTTCTCCATGATGATCTAGCCATTGGCGGCGTTGTCGAGGTGTTTCCGCCTTCGGGCGAGTTTGTCCTCGCCCCCGGCGATAAGCCCGTCGCGCTGATCAGTGCAGGGGTAGGTATCACGCCGACACTGGCCATGCTTGAAGCTGCCCTGCAAACCTCACGGCCGGTTTACTTTATCCACTGCGCCCGCAGCCGCGCAGCACAAGCCTTTGCGCCATGGTTGCAAAGCCTGGCGGCGCAGCACAAGCAGTTACGCTGCTTCTACCGCTATGAGGATGAGGACGGCCGGCTCGACGACGCGGCGTTGGCTGACTGGCTGCCGCGCGAGCGCAACCTTGATGCTTACTTTCTAGGGCCTAAAGGCTTTATGGCGGCGGTGCAGACCAGCTTGCGCGCCCTGGGTGTGCCGCAGGAGCAATGCCGCTATGAGTTCTTCGGCCCGGCAGCGGCGTTGCACTAATGCGCAGGCGCTTGGCGTTAATTCACCTTTAATCGGCCGCCGGTCTAATCGGCGAAGACACTGCCGGTAATGCGAGGCCGCTTCGGGCGCCTCGCTGTGCGTGTAAACTGGCGGCCTACGGCAATATTTCTTAAGGGAAACTGAATGAACGACCAAACGCTGCGACTGGGCCGGGAAAAACGCTATCTGGTGTTGCTCGGGGTAATTTGCCTGGCGCTGATTGGCGGCGCGCTGTACATGCAGGTGGTGCTTAACGAGGCCCCTTGCCCATTGTGCATCCTGCAACGCTACGCATTTCTGTTGATCGCCGTGTTTGCCTTCGCTGGCGCAGCAATGCCGGGCCGGCGCAGTCTGAGCGTTTTCGAGGCGTTGGTAGTGGTCAGCGCGCTAGGTGGCATTATCGCGGCGGGGCGGCATGCTTACATTCTGGCCAACCCCATGGAAAGTTGCGGCATCGATGTGCTCCAGCCCATTGTCGATGGCCTGCCGTTGGCTACGTTGTTGCCCAGCGTATTTTCGGTCCAGGGTTTCTGCTCCACGCCGTACCCGCCCGTGCTGGGATTGTCCCTCGCGCAATGGGCGTTGGTCGCATTTGTACTAACTGCCGTGTTGGTGCCGCTGGGAATCTATCGGAACCGTCAGCATCGTCTATCATGAATCATGCCTGTTACACTTCTCGCCGGATTCAATCCTGCTTCGAGTGTCGCTCGCACTTGACCGGTTGGAGCGATTTCAAGGCTTAAACCCGGGCTTTAGAAGGGTTTTAGTGGGGTGTGACATCGTGTCGCACGAGCTTGAAATAGTGTTGGATTGTTGCATAATCCGAAAGTAACTGTTGCTTGATTAGTCATAGTCAATGGGGGATCAGCTCTCTACAATCGCGGCAATTTCAGCCGGACGACGTGCCTTGAGAGGCCGGATAGACTGAGCCACGGCTCATTCTGCAGGCATTCGCGCACATCGTTTAGAAGCTGTCAGGTTCTTGGAACCTTCCGTTGATTTCCCGTGCCAAAAGGAGTTGGTCCGCTATCAGGCGCTCTTGCCTGCGAAGTCGAACAAGAAGTATCGCGTCACGCAGGTACTGCCTAACAGCCACTGCTGGTTTCGAGGCATCCCTGTATCCGATCCTGATAATTGCTGGCGCTTGGCAGGACGAAGTGTTGGCTACCAAAACACTAAATTGCATTGAAGCAAGCTGCTAGAGGTCGTGAGATGAGTAAAAAGCGTTACCCCAGACTGTTTGGCATATTGCCCTTGTTCGGCATGCTTTTTCTCAGCGGGTGCAACTGGACTCTGCTCGATCCAAAAGGGCAGGTCGGCATCGACGAGAGAAACCTGATTCTGATCGCGTTTGGCCTGATGCTGCTGGTGGTGGTCCCTGTGATCGTCATGGCATTCGTCTTCGCCTGGAAATACCGCGCATCGAACAAGGACGCCACCTACGCGCCCGAGTGGGCTCACTCCACCAAGATCGAAGCGACTGTCTGGGGCATCCCACTGCTGATCATCATTGCATTGGGTTGGGTGACTTATACCTCCACCCACGCACTTGATCCGTACCGACCGCTAGACCACGAAAACAAGCCGGTGACCATTCAAGTGGTCGCACTGGACTGGAAGTGGCTGTTCATCTACCCGGAACAGGGCATTGCCACGGTCAACAAGATCGTCTTCCCGGCCAACACCCCGGTGAACTTCCGTATCACCTCTGACGCCGTGATGAACTCGTTCTTCATCCCTGCGCTGGGTGGCCAGATCTACGCAATGGCCGGCATGCAAACCCAGCTGCACCTGATCGCTAACGAAAACGGCGAGTTCGACGGTATTTCCGCGAACTACAGCGGCGCGGGTTTCACTGGCATGAAGTTCAAGGCCACCGCTACCACTCAGGCCGACTTCGACGCCTGGGTCAGCGAAGTCAAGAACTCGCCTAAACAGCTCGATGCTGCGACCTACGACGCATTGGCCAAACCTAGCGAGAAAAATCCAGTCGAGCTCTATTCCTCGTATGCCCCGAACCTGTTCCAGACCATCATCGACAAATATGAAGGCATGAACCCAGGTAAAGGCATCCATAAAGAGGAGAAGGAAACCGCCTCGATGGAAGGGATGGACATGGGCAAGAATTCAGCTGCTGGGGCAGAGGAGTAAGAGATGTTCGGTAAACTTAGTTGGGAAGCGGTACCGTTTCACGAACCGATCGTGATGGTAACGCTGGGCGTCGTCGCGGTCTTGGGCTTGGCCATTTTCGCTGCGCTCACCTACTTCAAGAAGTGGGGCTACCTGTGGTCCGAGTGGTTGACCACGGTCGACCACAAAAAAATTGGCGTGATGTACATTCTGGTCGCGATGATCATGCTGCTGCGCGGTTTTGCCGACGCCATCATGATGCGCTCCCAGCTCGCCGTCGCTACGGCGGGTTCCGAAGGCTTCTTGCCGCCGGAGCACTACGACCAGATCTTCACCGCCCACGGTGTGATCATGATCATCTTCATGGCTATGCCATTCATGATCGGTCTGATGAACATCGTCGTGCCGCTGCAGATCGGCGCACGCGACGTGGCGTTCCCGTTCCTCAACTCCTTGAGCTTCTGGCTGTTCGTCGCTGCCGTGCTGCTGGTAAACATCTCCCTGGGGGTCGGCGAGTTCGCCAAGACCGGGTGGGTGGCTTATCCGCCGCTAGCGGGGTTGCAATACAGTCCGGGCGTAGGGGTCGACTACTACATCTGGGCACTGCAGATATCCGGCTTGGGTACCTTGCTCACAGGGGTGAACTTCATCGTCACCATCCTGAAGATGCGCGCCCCAGGCATGACCCTGATGAAAATGCCGGTGTTCACCTGGAACTGCCTGTGCACCGCTGTTTTGATCGCTGCATCGTTCCCGATTCTCACCGCTACACTGCTGCTGCTGTCGCTTGACCGTTACTTGGGTATGCACTTCTTCACCAACGAGCTTGGTGGCAACCCAATGATGTACGTCAACCTGTTCTGGGCCTGGGGTCACCCTGAGGTTTACATCCTGATTCTGCCGGCGTTCGGCATTTTCTCGGAAGTCACCTCGACCTTCTGCAAAAAGCGTCTGTTTGGTTATGTATCGCTGGTATGGGCAACCATTGCCATTACCGTACTGTCCTTCATCGTTTGGCTGCACCACTTCTTCACCATGGGGTCGGGGGCCAACGTCAACGCCTTCTTTGGCATCATGACGATGGTGATCGCGATCCCGACGGGTGTGAAAATCTTCACCTGGCTGTTCACCATGTACCGTGGGCGCATCGAGTTCGCGACCCCGATGCTGTGGACCGTTGGTTTCATCGTGACCTTCAGCATCGGCGGTATGACCGGCGTACTGTTGGCCATTCCAGGTGCTGACTTCGTACTGCACAACAGCTTGTTCCTGATCGCTCACTTCCATAACGTGATCATCGGTGGTGCCGTATTCGGTTACCTGGCCGGCTTCACTTTCTGGTTCCCGAAAGCGTTCGGTTTCAAACTCAACGAGCGTCTGGGCAAGTACTCGTTCTGGTGCTGGTTGATCGGCTTCTATCTGGCCTTCATGCCGCTGTACGCACTGGGCTTCATGGGTATGACCCGTCGCCTGAACCACACCGATAACCCAGAGTGGACACCGTGGCTGATCGCAGCCTTCGTCGGCGCGTTGTTCGTGGCCGCAGGTATCTTCTTCCAACTGCTGCAGGTCTATGTATCGATCCGCGATCGCAAGCAGAACATGGACCTTACCGGTGACCCATGGGACGGCCGTACTCTGGAGTGGTCGACTTCTTCACCACCACCGTTCTACAACTTCGCCGAGCAGCCTGCCGTTGCCGATCTGGACGCCTACTGGGGCATGAAAGAACGCGGCGAAGCGACCGCCAACACGGCTGACTACAAGAAGATCCACATGCCTCGCAGCACAGGTGTGGGTGTGGTGATGGGTGCGTTCAGCCTGGTATTGGGCTTCGCCTTGATCTGGCACATCTGGTGGTTGGCGGCGGTTGGTCTGGTCGGGATGATCGCGTTCCTGATCATTCGCAGCTACGACGATGACATCGACTACTACGTCCCCGCTGAAGAAGTGGCACGTATCGAAGGTCAACGCTTGGCAGCACTGGCCCAGGCCAATGCGGCTGAAACCCGTCTGAACTCCTCGGTGGAGAAGGCTTAAACAATGTCCAATGCAATCTTGAACGGCGAAGTCGCCCATGCCCATGAGCATGGTCACGATGACCACCATGACGCCGGGGCCATGACGGTCTTCGGCTTCTGGATCTACCTGATGACCGACTGCATTTTGTTCGCGTCGATCTTCGCCGCGTACGCAGTACTGGTTAACAACGTTGCCGGTGGCCCGTCGGGCCACGAGATCTTCGAATTGGGCTATGTGGCGGTCGAGACCGGCCTGCTGCTGCTCAGCTCGATCACCTTTGGCTTTGCCATGCTGGCCATGCACGCCCATAACAAGAAGGGCGTGCTGACCTGGTTGGCCGTCACCTTCCTGCTGGGCCTGGGCTTCATCGGCATGGAGATCAACGAGTTCCACCTGTTGATCTCCGAGGGCTTCGGCCCGCAGCGCAGTGGCTTCCTGTCAGCGTTCTTTACGCTGGTCGGTACCCACGGTCTGCACGTAACCAGCGGTCTGTTGTGGATGGCGGTGCTGATGCTGCAGATCCGCAAGAAGGGCCTGACTGAAACCAACAACACCCGCATGAGCTGCCTGAGCCTGTTCTGGCACTTCCTGGATGTGGTCTGGATCTGCGTGTTCACCGTTGTCTACCTGATGGGGGCCCTGTAATGGCTAACGCTCATACCACTGCCGCCGGTAGCAGCCACGGCAGTTACAAGTCTTACGTCATCGGTTTCGTGTTGTCGGTCATCCTCACCGCGATTCCGTTTGGCCTGGTCATGCACCCGGTTCTGCCGAAAGACATGACCCTGCTGATCGTGCTGGCACTGGCGGTCATCCAGGTGGTGGTTCACCTGGTGTACTTCCTGCACCTTGACCGCAGCTCCGAGCAACGTTGGAACGTGATCGCGTTCATCTTCTCGGCCATCATCATCGCGTTCCTGGTCGGCTTGTCGCTGTGGATCATGTTCAGCATCCATCACTTCATGATGGCGAAGTGAGGAAGCCCGGCATGTCCGTAAAGCACCTTATCCAAATCACCAAACCGGGGATCATTTTCGGTAACGTGCTTTCTGTGGCAGGCGGGTTCTTTTTAGCCTCGCAAGGACATGTCGACTTCGGCCTGTTCCTTGCCACGGTCATCGGCACTTCGCTGGTGGTTGCTTCGGGTTGTGCGTTCAACAACTGCATCGACCGCGACATCGACATCAAAATGGAGCGCACGAAAAACCGTGCGCTGGTTCAGGGGCAGTTGTCGGTGCAGGTCGCTTTGGCCTTCGCCACCGTGCTGGGCGTTGCAGGCCTGGCCATGCTGTATGTGCTGGCCAACCCGCTGGCGGCTGCGGGTGGGTTGATCGGCTTCCTGATCTACGTAGTGCTCTACAGCCTGTACCTCAAGCGTAAGTCAGTACACGGTACACTGGTGGGCAGCCTGTCCGGTGCCATGCCTCCGGTGATTGGCTACGTGGCGGTGAGCAACGAGTTCGATCTCGCGGCCCTTACGCTGTTGGTGATGTTCAGCCTGTGGCAGATGCCTCACTCGTATGCCATTGCGATTTTCCGCTTCAACGACTACCTGGCCGCGTCCATTCCGGTGCTGCCAGTCAAGCGTGGGATCGGCGTGGCGAAGAAACATATCCTGCTGTATATCATCGCCTTCGTGCTGGCGACCTTGATGCTGACCCTGGGCGGTTACGCCGGGCTCAGTTACCTGGCGGTCGCGGCGGCCATGGGCATGTACTGGTTGTACATGGCCTGGACCGGCTACAAGGCGGTGGACGACCGGGTATGGGCGCGCAAGTTGTTCGTGTTCTCCATCTTCACGATCACCGCTCTTAGCGTGATGATGTCGCTGGATTTCAAAGCACCCACTGAGCTTCTGCTCACCTACGCCCATTGATCCTAGTGGGCTGGGCAAGCGGAATTGACCGCTGACCCCGCTGCTTTGACGAAACGCCCCAGGCTAACAAGCCCGGGGCGTTTTTTTTTGCCTGGCATAACTGAAAAAATCAGAAAAAACAGGGGAATGTCCCGTAAGCCAAAGTTTTTTTAGTGAGTGCTATGGACAGCGGGCCCATCACCTCGTTATGGTTCGCGCACGGTCACCGCAGTGGCCGACGTCGCTCGGACGGTTCCGGGCGCTTACGTTTTCGAGGTAGTCATGGCCGAACCCCGTTCGCCGCGCCGTTTTGCGCGCATAGATCGTCTTCCCCCCTATGTATTCAATATCACTGCCGAGCTGAAGATGGCCGCGCGCCGTCGTGGCGAAGACATCATCGACTTGAGCATGGGTAACCCCGACGGCGCCACGCCGCCGCATATCGTAGAAAAACTTGTCAGCGTCGCTCAGCGTGAAGACACCCACGGCTACTCGACTTCGCGTGGCATTCCAAGGTTGCGCCGGGCTATTTCGCGTTGGTACGCCGACCGCTACCAGGTGGAGATCGACCCTGAGAGCGAAGCGATCGTCACCATCGGCTCCAAAGAGGGGCTAGCGCACCTGATGCTCGCCACCCTCGACCAAGGCGATACCGTCCTGGTGCCCAACCCCAGTTATCCGATTCATATCTATGGCGCGGTTATCGCGGGTGCTCAGGTGCGTTCGGTACCTTTGGTCCCGGGCGTAGATTTCTTTAACGAGTTGGAACGCGCCATTCGCGAGTCCATCCCCAAGCCTAAGATGATGATCCTGGGCTTCCCCTCCAACCCGACCGCCCAGTGTGTGGAGCTGGATTTCTTCGAGCGGGTGGTGGCGCTGGCCAAGCAGTACGATGTACTGGTGGTCCACGACCTGGCCTATGCCGATATCGTCTATGACGGCTGGAAGGCGCCGTCGATCCTGCAAGTGCCAGGGGCCAAGGACATCGCCGTAGAATTTTTCACCCTATCCAAGAGCTACAACATGGCTGGGTGGCGCATCGGCTTTATGGTGGGTAACCCTGAACTGGTCAACGCTTTGGCCCGGATCAAGAGCTATCACGATTACGGCACCTTCACGCCGTTGCAGGTCGCCGCCATTGCAGCGCTGGAAGGCGATCAGCAATGCGTCGTCGACATTGCCGAGCAATATCGCCAGCGGCGCAACGTGTTGGTCCGCGGGCTCCACGAGATCGGCTGGATGGTCGAGAACCCCAAGGCTTCGATGTACGTCTGGGCGAAGATTCCCGAAGCTTACGCGCACCTGGGCTCGCTGGAGTTCGCGAAAAAACTGCTGGCGCAGGCCAAGGTGTGCGTATCCCCAGGCATTGGCTTTGGTGAATACGGTGACGACCACGTACGCTTTGCCCTGATCGAAAACCAGGATCGTATCCGCCAGGCCGTACGCGGCATTCGCCAGATGTTTCGGGCCGACGGGTTCGAGGCCGGGCTGCCACAGAAGCCGCGCAAACCCGCGCGCGAAGAAGGCTGACAATGCCTTTTCAGGTGCAGTAACGCTCACTCAACCGGGCCAGTTCATCGGCATGGCGGGCCACCCAGCCATGCTTGATGGCCCAGCTACGTACCCGTTCACCTTCCAGCTGAAACCCGCTAGCCCTCAGGCTGCGTAATACCCGTATGGCCAGGTCTTTGTCATTGGCGTTGGCGAGCCCGGTGGACAGGTTGATTACGCGGGTCAGCCTTTGCAATTCGTCTTCTACCTCGCCCGGCAACACCCAGGGTTTCACTACCCAGGAGCACGGCCCCCATGGGGTTGGCTGCCAGGTGGCCATCCAGTTTTTTCCGTCTTCTTCGGTCCAGGGCAAATAGGCGATGGCCGCGACTGCAGCGGTGGAGTCCAGCAGCCCCATATCGCTGCGTGACAGGTATGTGGCCATGACCAAGCCGTAGCCGCCGTTGTGCTTAAGGTTGCGTGGGGTTTCCAGAGCCAGGCTCAGGCCGGTCACGATATCGACCGATTGCCCTTTACTCAGCGCCCGTGTGGCCTGGGCGCCCAGATAGTGGGCGATGATGCTGTGGGGGAACTGGCCCTTGGTGGGCACGACCAAGGTCAGCCGGGTTAAACCCTGTTTGAGCGCATAAGCAGCGGCCGTGCCGATCAGGACCCTGACAGCTTGCTGATCCTCGCCCTGATTCTCCACAATAAAACGTTGAGTGCTGTTCATCCTTGGCCTCGTCGTCAGTGTGTGCCGAGAGGCCACTATAAAAAATCGATGCTGGAACAAAAATAAACAGAATTGAACAAAAATCCATACAGATGGAATTTCGACCATCCGAGGCTGATCTGGGCTGAACCAAGACAAGGTTTGCATCCGGCCTAAGGCCGGTCATCTCGAGCGAAAGCCGCTCATCGGAAATGGGATCCAGCACTATCAACAATCCAACATTGAGTCGATATGCTGGCATAACGGATTGATTTTAGGTGACAGGATGTTCAACTCGCGTATGAAGCAGGAACTGGCCGCGCTGCGTGCTGAAGTTGCCCAATTGCGGCAAATGCGCGACGGGATGCAAGGCGAGATGCTCGCGTTGACCCTGGACGGCGAGGGCCGTATTGCCGACGCGAATGCTCTATTTCTCGCCCATATGGGCTACAGCCGAGACGGCCTGTTAGGCCGCAGTATCGACGATCTAGTGCCAGCCTACGTCAAGCAGCTCGACTGCTACCGCAACCTCAAAAAAGCCATCGCCAACGGCGACCACATCAGCGACGTCTATCGCCTGCTGCGCGGTGACGGCCGGGAAAACTGGATGCGTGCCGTGTGGCAGCCGGTGCGCGATGAGCATGGCCAGGTTTGCCAGGTGCTGTGTTTTGCCATTGACGTCACGGCCAGTGTCGAAACCGCCAAAGAAAACGAAGGCATGATCGAGGCGTTATTGCGCTCGACCGCGGTGATCGAATTCAACCTGGCGGGTGAAGTGCTCGCCGCCAATAGCGGTTTTCTGAACGCCATGGGCTACAGCCTCGGGCAAATCCAAGGTAAGCATCACAGCCTTTTCTGCGACCCCAAGGATGTAGCCCAGGCGGAATACAAAGCCTTTTGGGCAACCTTGAACCGCGGCGAGTTTGTCGCCGGGCGCTTCCGCCGTCTCGATAGCCATGGCCGAGAGGTATGGCTCGAAGCTTCCTACAACCCAGTGCTGAACACCCGCGGGGAAGTCTACAAAGTGATCAAGTTCGCTACCTTGATTACCGAGCAAGTGCAGCGCGAAGCCGAGGTCAATCAGGCCGCCAGCATCGCCTTCGCCACCTCGCAGCAAACCGACATCAGCGCTCAACGCGGCGCCTCGGTGGTGCGCGAAACCGTGGAAACCATGCACAAGATTGCCGGGCAGATGGCCTCGGCGTCCGAAGGGATCAGCGCGTTGGGTAAACAGTCGGTGCTGATTAACTCGATCGTGCAAACCATCAGCGGCATTGCTCAGCAAACCAACCTATTAGCCCTTAACGCGGCCATTGAAGCGGCCCGTGCGGGCGAGCAGGGCCGCGGCTTCGCTGTGGTCGCCGACGAAGTACGGCAACTGGCCGGGCGCACCAGCTCCGCCACCGAAGAGATCGTCAGCGTTGTTCAACTGAACCAGAAGCTGGCCAACGAGGCGGTGCACGACATGGTCAACAGCCGGTCCCAGGCAGAGCAGGGCCTGCAGTTGGCGAACCAGGCCGGCGAAGTGATCGTAGAAATCCAGGACGGCGCGAAAAAGGTGGTCAGCGCGGTTGGCCAGTTCGCTAACCAGCTGCGCTGAGCCAGGTTCTCCTAGCGTTCGATCGAGCGGCTCCAACGTGAATTCCAGGCAGGCCGCTGCTGGTTGATCTGATCCCAGTCCAAGGACACCGCTGTTTCCAGGTATTTGGCCATTTCGGCGACCGGTGCATGGGTACGGGCGCTGGTGGGGGTGGTCGGGTTGGACGGGATCTGGTCGCCCTCTTCCAACGCCGGGGCCTGGGCTTCGGCGCTCAGCAGGTAGGCGGCCAGTTTCTGGGCGAGTTCGCTTTGGTTGTTCTTGGCGATCACACATTCAGCGACATTCAAGACCACCGCGCCTTCCTTGGGCTGGGCGTACTCCACCGGCACGCCGCGCATTTTCAACGCGGTCACTTGGGTGGGGGTGAGGGGAAATAGCGCGGCTTCGTCGGTCTGGACCATCTCGGAAATCTTCGCCGAGCTGGCGATGTATTCCAGCACGTTCGGCCCGACCGTCTTCGGCCAGGCGGTAAAGCCGGGTTCGACATTGGTTTCGCTGCCGCCCTGCAGCCGATTGAACATCAAGAAACCGTGCAGGCCAAAGGTCGACGAGGCAAGGGACTGGAACACCAGTTTGTCCTTGTAGCGCGAATCGGCCATGTCCATCCATGAGGTGGGCGGTGCCCAGCCTTTCTCCTTGAACAACCTGGCGTTATACGCCAGCCCCGTCACACCCAGGCTGACAGCTGCGGCTTGCTCCTTGATTTTTGCCTTGGCTGGCAGTTCGGCCAGGGCCGGGCTGGGCTGCAAGGTGTCGCACAGGCCCATGGCGATGGCGCGGTACATGATGCCGTCGTCGAGGAACATCACGTGCATTTGCGGGTTGTCTTTGCTGGCCTGAACCTTGGCGAGGATGTCCGACGAGGTGCCGGGGACGATCACCACTTTGACGTTGTTGGCTTTCTCAAAGGCCGGTAGCACTTTATCGGCATACAGGCGTTCCATGGTCCCGCCGTTCATGCCCAGGTACAAGGTTGGCTCGGCGTGGGCCTGGGTGCTGGCCAGTAGCACTGCAAGGGGGAGGGTACAGGCGATGCGCTTGATATTTTTCACGGTGGCGACCTTCCTCTAGAGCTGAGAGTGCACTGTGGCAGGGGCCACAGGCTGGAAACGACGGATGGAAAACGCGCTGATGGGTTGGCCGCTGGTGCCACTGACGACCAGCTCGGCCAGCGCCTCACCTACGGCCGGGCCAAGTTGAAAGCCTGCCCCGGCGAAGCCGAACCCGTGTAACAAACCGGGCTGGGTACTGCTGGGGCCGATTACCGGCTCGCGATCGGGTAAGTAACCTTCAGTGCCACTCCAGGTCCGAATCGCCTGGGCGCCGTGCAAGAAGGGGTAAAGCTCGGCGGCGTTACGCAGGATGTCTAACACTGCTGCCTGGCCGGGCCGGGCGCGCGTCGGGTCTTGGGCGAAACCCTGGCCACCGCCCAGTACACAGTTGCCCCGGGCCACCTGACGGGCATAAATGCCTCCGCCTTCGACGCCGGTGCTGACGTCCATCACCAGGGGCAGCGGCTCGGTGACCAGCATGGCGGGGTGCCCGCTGACCAAGGGCAGGGCTTCGCCAAATTGCTCGGCCAAGCGCCCGGCCCAGGCGCCGGTGCAGTTAAGTAACCAGGGCGCCCGCAGGCGCAGGCCATTGGCCGTTTCTACGCTAAATACCTGGCCGTTGTGGGCCACCGCCGTAGCCGCAGCCTGTTCGAACACCTGCGCGCCTTGGCGCCGGGCCGCCTGGGCAAAAGCGGGCGAGACCAGGCGCGGGTTGGCGTGGCCATCCTGGGGGCATAGGGATGCGCCCACCGCGACATCGCCCACCCAGGGGAAGCGTCGACGAAGCTGCTGATGGTCGAGTAGTTGCAGGTCCAGGCCGAAGCCTTTGGACGCGCTGGCGTAGTCGTGCAGCGCCGCGAGATCGGTATGGCTGCGCGCCAGTTTCAGATGCCCCGAGCGCAGGTATTCGCCGTCGATACCGATCAGCGCCGGCAGCTCGGCCCATAGCTCGTGGGCCCGCTGGGCTAAAGGTAGTTGCACCAGGGAGCGGCCTTGGCGGCGCACTCCGCCATAGTTCACGCCACTGGAGTGGGTGCCGCAGAAGTCACGTTCCAGCAACGCCACGCGCTGGCCTTGGCGGGCCAGCATCAGCGCTGCACTGGCGCCGACGATGCCACCGCCGAGTACGATCACGTCGGTCTCGATCAGCTTCACGGGGCGCTCTCCACACCGAAGGGTAATGGCTTGATCGGGGCTTGCCCGCGCAGCCTGCCGATTTGCTCCAGGTCACGACCACTGCGCTGGGCGATCAGCTCGGCGGCGGCTGCGCCGCACATGCGCCCTTGGCAGCGGCCCATGCCCACCCGGCACATGGCTTTAACGCGGTTGATTTCCCAGTGGCCGTCGTCGACCACGGCGCGGATCTGCCCGGCGCTCACCTCTTCGCAGCGGCACACCGGCAGCGTGTCGGGCGCTTGCGCCGCCCAGCTTTGCGGGAACGGAAACGCACGTTCCAGGCCCCTGCGAAACGCCTCGATGGTGGCTAGCCGACGCTCCAGCGCGGCGCAATGTTGGGCGTCGACCGCGTGCCCCAGGTCTTGCAGCAAGGCCAAGGCGGCTCGTTCGCCAGCCAACTCGGCGGCGTCCGCGCCCATGATGCCGGCACCGTCACCGGCCAGATAAACGCCCGGCACCGAGCTACGCCCGGCACTGTCCCGGCGCGGCAGCCACGCTCGGTTCAGCGGGCTCCAGGCGAATTCGCAATCGAGCAGGTCGGCCAACTGGGTTTCACTGCGCAGGGCATGGGCGAACGCTACGGCGTCGCAATCCATGTGCCACGCCTGGCCACTTTGCTCCCAGGCGATGGCTTGGGTGCGCCGTTGGCCTTCGATGCGGGTGAGCGTCGCGCCCTGGTGCACGGCAATGCCGTGGGCGGTTAGCCAGGCTCGGTAGTACAGGCCCTTTGCTAGAGTCGTGGGTTGGCGCAGCAGGCTGGGCACGGCGCGGCACTGGGCACTGAAGGGCGCACTGTCGAGCACGGCCAGCACCTTGGCGCCGGCTTTGGCATATTGGTAAGCCACCAAGTAGAGCAATGGCCCGCTGCCGCAGAAGACCACTCGCTCACCAATGCTGCAGCCCTGGAACTTCAGCGCGATCTGCGCCGCTCCCAGGCTGTAGACGCCCGGTAAGGTCCAGCCTGGAACCGGCAAAATGCGGTCGGTAGCCCCGGTGGCGATGATCAGCCGGGGCGCCGCCAACTGGCCCACTACGCCCTCGCACAAGGTGTCCAACTGGCCGTTTTGCGCATTCCACACCAAAGTATTGGGACGGTAATCCAGCTGTGCTGCCAGGGTGTCCATGGTGGCGTGAAGGGCCTGCGCTTTGCCCGCCTCGAAGCCATACAGTTGCCGACCTGGGCGCTTAAAGTTAGTTGGCTGGCGGCGGTAGATTTGCCCACCCGCGCGCGCGGCTTCGTCCACCACGCAGGGCGTGAGCCCGTGGGCCAGCAACGTTTCGGCGGCGCGAATACCGGCCGGGCCGGCGCCGACGATCACCGCGCAAGGCGCGCTCACAGGCGCCTCCCGGGGTCTCGGCTGACCACCATGCCAGCTTCCAAGGCCGTGGCGCAGGCGCGCACCCGGCGCCCGTCGCCCAAGCGTACCCAGCAGTCCTGGCAAGCGCCCATCAGGCAAAAACCGGCGCGCGGTTCGGCGCTGAAGTCACTGCCGCGCAGGTGCTCTTCAGTCAGCAGCACGGCTGTTAGCAGGGTGTCGCCCAGCAAGCCTGAGGCGGCCTGGCCGTCGAGGGTGAAGGGCAGGGGCGGGCGGTCGAGCTCAACCAAGCGCTTGAACAGGGCCATTTAATGTTTTCCTACCAAAACCCGATCCAGGCCATACACCCGGTCGAGCAGAATCATGGTCAGTGCGGTGAGGGCGATGACCAGGGCCGACACGGCGGCCATCATTGGGTCAATGGACTCGGTGGCGTACACATACATGCGTACGGGCAAGGTTTGGGTCGCAGGCGAGGTGACGAAAATCGACAGAGTCACCTCGTCGAAACTATTGATGAACGCCAGCAACCAGCCGCCTGCCACGCCGGGCAGAATCATCGGCAGGGTGATCTGGCGAAACAGGGTAAAGCGGCTGGCACCCAGGGATTCGGCGGCTTGCTCGGCACTGCGATCGATACCAATGGCGGCGGCGATCACCAGGCGTAGTACATAAGGGGTAATGACCACCACATGGGCCAGGATCAGCCAGGCGAAGCTGCCATTGACGCCCATCAGCGCGAACAGTCGTAGCATGGCCACCCCCAGCACCAGGTGCGGGATGATGATGGGCGAAAGGAACAAGCCGTTGAGAAAATCGCGGCCTGGGAACTGATAGCGGGTTATCGCCAACGCGGCGGGCACGGCGATCAGGGTCGCCAGGCTGGCAGAAAGAAAAGCCAGCAGCAGGCTGTTATAGAAAGCGTCGATAAAGTCTGCCCGCTCGAAGACTGCCTTGAACCAGCGCAGGGAAAACTCGCCGGTGGGCAGGCTCAGGGTGTTCTCTGGGGTAAACGCCACCAGGCACACCACCACCAGCGGTGCCAGCATGAACACCACCACCAGGGCATGGAAGCCAAGCGCCAAAGGGCCGTTTCTGGACATCGATCATTCCCCCAGGGTTTTCTTGTAACGGCCTTCGACCAAGCGGTTCCAGGACAGCATGATCAACAGGTTGGCCAGCAACAGGACCACCGCGATGGTGGCCCCCATGGGCCAGTTCAGCTCAGAGAGGTATTGGTCATACACCACCGTGGCCACCATCTTCAGGCGCCGGCCGCCGAGCAAACCAGGGATGGCGAACGAACTGGCCGCCAGGCCGAATACGATCAGCGTGCCGGAGAGCACCCCGGGCATGATCTGCGGCAGCACCACCAAGCGCATCACCTTCGCCTGGCTGGCGCCCAGCGAGTGCGCGGCCTGCTCGGCGGCGGGGTCGAGCTTTTGCAGAGAGGTCCAGACCGGGATGATCATGAACGGCAGCATCACGTGCACCAGGGCGATGATCACGGCGAATGGGGTGTACAGCAGTTTCACCGGCCGCCCCCCGAGGGCGGCAATGCCTTGATTGATCAAGCCGTCGGCGCCCAACAGTAGGCTCCAGCCGAAGGCCCGCACGACCACCGAGACCAGCAAAGGCGTGAGGATCAGAATCAGAAAGATGGAGCGCCAGGGGCTGCCCATGCGGCTCAGGATGTAGGCTTCCGGCACGCCGATCAGTACGCACAGCAGCGTCACCAGGGCGCTGATCCAGAACGTCCGCCAGAAGATCTCGTAGAAATACGAGTCGCTGAACAGCGTGGCGTAATGGGCGAAAGTGTACTCAGCGCTTTTCACCCCTACCGAGTAGTCGAATACGTTGAACGACAACACCAACGTTAACCCCAGAGGCAGTACCAGCAGCCCAACGAACAAGGCCAGGGCGGGCGCCGACAGCAGGTAGCCGCGGGCTCGCTGGCTCATGCCGGCACCTCATCGGCGGCCAACACCCGCAGCAACTGCGCCGACCAGTCCAGCCCCACGGCGGCGCCAATGGCCAGGGGCGCTGAGCCATCGTTACGGCGTACCACAGTGATTTCACCCAACCCCGTGGTGACGCGATACAGCCACTGGCTGCCGAGAAAATAGCGGCTGCTGAGCTGGCCCTGCAGACGCCCGCTACCGGCTTGCACCAGGTCGATCTTCTCTGGACGCAAGCTCAGGCTCAGCACAGCGGTGTCCGGGTGCTGCGCCACCTGCGGGATGCCCTGCGTATCGACGGCGCCAGGCAGCAGGTTGGCCTTGCCGACGAAGCTTGAAATAAAACGCGTGCGCGGATGTTCGTAGAGGTTGTAGGGCTCGTCGATTTGGGTCACGCGGCCGGCTTGCATCACCACCACGCGATCGCTGATCGACAAGGCTTCGGATTGGTCGTGGGTCACCATCAGCGTGGTAATCCCCACCTCGCACTGGATGCGGCGGATTTCGAATTGCATTTCTTCGCGCAGGTTGGCGTCCAGGTTCGACAGCGGTTCATCGAGCAGCAATACCGGCGGTTCGATCACCAAGGCGCGGGCCAGGGCCACGCGCTGCCGTTGACCGCCGGAAAGCTCCCGCGGGTAGCGCTCGGCATGGGCGTCCAGGCGCACCAACTGCAATACCCGGTCGACCCGGCGCTGCAGGTCGGCGGCCGCCACCTTGCGCATCTTCAAACCGAAAGCGACGTTGTCGCGCACGCTCATATGGGGGAACAACGCGTAGCTCTGAAAAACCACGCCCAGGCCACGGCTGCTGGGTTTTTCATGGGTGATGTCACGACCGTCGAGGACAATGCGCCCGGCGCTGACGTCAACGAAACCGGCGATCATTTGCAGAGTGGTGGTCTTGCCGCAGCCCGAAGGGCCCAGCAAAGATACGAATTCGCCTTTGGCCACGGCCAGGTCGGTCGCAACCACCGCGTCGATGGAGCCATAGCGTTTGCACAGGCCTTGAAGCTGGAGAAATGCCATCGTCACCTTCCACCGGTCGTTGTCGAGTGTCATGGGCAGGTGCGAAGCCAGCAAGGTGGTGCAGGTGCGTGGCGCTCGATCTGAGTCGGCTGCCTTTCGAATTGTCTGATTCGCCCCTTGTGGACTCAGCCTACGCCGAAGCTTAGGATGCGCGAAAGATAGAATTTCACTGAGCGGTGATCTATTTTGATATTTATTCGCTGAATGAATTTAATCCCAGGTTTAATCGATATGGATTCCACTGAGCGAAATAACACGCAACAGGAAACTGGGGTTAGCAGCGTCTCGCGCTTGTTCGCCGTGCTCCGGCAGTTAGGGCAGGCGCCCCTGGGCGGCGAGCGGGTCACCCAGCTCGCCGAGCACATCGGTTTGTCGCAACCGACCACCCACCGGCTATTACGCAGCTTGGTGGACGAGGGCATGGTGGAGCAGGACGCACGCAGTAAACGCTACCGCTTGAGCCTTGAATTCTTTGCCCTGGCGGCCCGTGCAGGTAGCCAGGGCAGCTTGCGCGAACTGGTGCGCCCCAGCCTGTTGCGCCTATCGGCGTCCCTTGGCGATTCCCTGTTTTTGTTGGCCCGCAGCGGATTCGACGCGATTTGCCTGGACCGCAGCGAAGGGCCTTACCCGATACGCACCTTCACGGGCGACATCGGCGGCCGCGTAGCTTTGGGCGTCGGCCAAGGCAGCCTGGCGATCCTCGCGTTTCTGCCGCAAGCAGAGCGCGAGACGGTGATGCGCTACAACTTGCCGCGGTTGCGCGATTTCCATTTGTACGACGAGGTGTTTTTGCGCTCCGAAGTGGAGCAGGTGCGGGCCTTGGGTTACGCCGCCCGTAACACCGGGGTGTTGCCTGGCATGGCCGGCCTGGCCGTGCCGATCTTGAACCGGGAAGGTTACGCGGTGGCCGCCTTGAGCGTCGGTACCATTACCGACCGTCTAGGCCCTGACCGGCTGCCCACGGTGGTCGAGCTACTCAAGCGCGAGGCCGCTGAGATCGGGCCGAAAATCAACCCGTTCGATCCCACCCTGCGGCGCCCCTCGCAAAGCTTCGGGGCCTGATGCAGGGCACCAACGGCGTGATCACCTGTCAGACAGTATCTGCAACTTCCTTCACCCCGCGAGGACAGCATGAAGATTCTGATGGTTTTGACTTCCCACGACCAACTCGGCGACACCGGTAAGAAAACCGGTTTCTGGCTCGAAGAATTCGCCGCGCCGTATTACGTCTTCAAAGATGCCGGCGCGCAGCTGACCCTGGCATCGCCCAAAGGTGGCCAGCCGCCGCTGGACCCAAAAAGCGACGAGCCCGATGCGCAGACCGCCGCCACTGAGCGCTTTCGTAAAGACACCGACGCCCAGCAGGCTCTGGCCAACACCCACGTATTGGCTGAGATCAAGGCTGAGGGCTACGACGCTGTGTTTTACCCAGGCGGCCACGGCCCGCTGTGGGATCTGGCTGAAGATGCCCATTCCATCGCATTGATCCAAGACCTCTACGCGGCGGGCAAACCGGTGAGCGCGGTGTGCCACGCACCTGGCGTACTGCGCCACGTGAAGGCGGCCGATGGCAGCCCGCTGGTCAAAGGCAAGCGGGTCACCGGCTTCAGCAACACCGAAGAGGAAGCGGTGCAGTTGACTGACGTGGTGCCCTTCCTGGTGGAAGACGCGATGCGTGAAAACGGCGCCGAGTACTCCAAAGGCCCGGACTGGGGCAGCTATGTCGTCGCCGATGGTTTGCTGTTGACCGGGCAGAACCCTGGCTCGTCGGAAGCGACCGCCCAAGCGCTGCTTAAACTGCTTAAGTGAGTGGCCCGGCCAGCGCTACACGCGCTGGCCGAACTCGAGCAGCAACTGCTCGATGACCCCTTCGTTGCGCTTGTAGTAGGTCCATGGGCCGATGCGTTGCGAAGTCACCAGCTTTGCCCGTTGCAGGGCGGTGAGGTACAGCGACACGGTGGACTGCGACAGCCCCACCTTTTCCTGAATGATACTGACACAAACCCCGGTCACCTCAGGGTCGATCTCCTGGGTCGGGAAATGCACGCGCGGGTCTTTCAACCACGTCATGATCTGCAAACGTGTAGGGTTGGCCAGCGCTTTCAGCGCTTCGTGTAGGTCAAAGTTCATGGGGCGAGCCGGATTGAGATACCTGGGTATCAAGATATGCCGATCTCAACCATTTCACCAGCGCGCCCCTGTTCATTTAGCCTGTGTACACCGGGTAGTCGGTGTAGCCCACAGCGGTGCCACCGTACATCGACGCTGCGTCCAGCGGCTCCAATGGCCAGCCATTGCGCAGCCGTGCGGGCAGATCGGGGTTGGCGATAAACCAGCGACCGAAGCCCACTAGGTCGGCCCAGCCGGCTTCGATCACCTTGGCCGCGCGTGGGCCATCGTACTTGCCGGCGTACATCAACAGCCCGCTGAACGCTTCGCGTGCCGCCTGGCGGAAGCTGTCCGGCAGGGCGGGGGCGGCGTCCCAGTCGGCCTCGGCCATGGACACGTAACCAATGCCGATGGCCTGCATCGCCTTGATCGCTTCGATGTAGGTTTCATGGGGGTTGGCCTCGACCAGGCCAAGGTACACCCGTGCTTCGTCGGTACTGCTGAACAGAGGCGCAAAGCGCACGCCCACGCGTTCTTTACCCACGACATCCGCTACGGCCTGCGTGATTTCCCGCAGAAAGCGCAGACGATTGTGCAGTGAGCCGCCGTATTCGTCGGTGCGCTGGTTGCTATGGGCGCTGATGAATTGGTTCACCAGGTAGCCATTGGCGCAGTGCAGTTCGACACCGTCGAAACCGGCTTCCAGGGCGTTGCGTGCCGCCTGTGCGTACAGGTTGACCAAGTCTTTGACTTCGGCGGTGCTCAGCGCTCGCGGCGCGGAAGGTTCGGCCAGGGCGCCGGTGCCCGGCCCGGTCTCGATAAACACGCTGACGTTCTCGGCACGTATGGCCGAAGGCGCAATAGGTGCCTCGCCTTGGGGTTGCAATGAGGTATGGGAGACTCGGCCCACATGCCAGAGCTGAGCGAAAATCGGTTTGCCTTGCCCATGCACCGCAGCGGTCACCTGCTTCCAGCCGTCGATTTGCGCTTGGGAGTGCAGGCCTGGTGTCCAAGCATAACCCTGGCCGCGGGGTTCGATCTGAATGCCTTCGGTGATCAGCAAGCCGGCCGTGCTGCGTTGGCGGTAATACTCAGCCATGAGCGCGTTAGGAATATTGCCTGGCTGGCTACTGCGCGAGCGGGTCAGTGGGGGCAGCACCAGGCGGTTTTCCAGGGTCAGTGGGCCCAATTTGATCGGGGTCAATAGTGTTGTTTCGTACATGGGAAGTAGCCACGTGAAGAATGTGGGTTCGATAGTATTCTAATATTGAGATATATCAATATTATGATTTGCGGCGATTTGTCGCAGCTCGCTAAGTTGGATCCTCTCAAGAAGGCTCTATCTCGGCCGAGAAAGCCTTTACACCCTTGATCTCGCCGCCCTATCCATTCAGGTGCCCCCCAATGAATTTAAGACGTTTGAACATCGCCAAACGGACACTCATGTGTTTCGGTCTCATGGTGATCGTCATCCTCGCGTTCGGTGCGTTCAGCCTGATGCAACTGTCTAGCGTGCACGATGAGGGGTTGCGCATCGAGACCGACGCATTGCCCGGCGTCGGCACGGGGGATGACATTGCCATGGCTTTCGCCATGAGTCGCTTTCGCTCGGTCGAGCTGATCGCAATGCCTGAACCGGCGCAGTTGGAAACCAATTACACCCTACTGAAGAAAGAGCGCCAGAACTTCGCTGAGGCTATCCAGCGTTATCGGCCGCTGATTACCGCCAGTGACGAAAAAGCCCTGGTCGACAATATTGAACAGGCCTACGCCCAGTACATCCAGCTTTCCGAACAAGTTTACGGGTTGGTCAAAGCCAATGACCTGGCGCCTGCGCGCCTGTTGGTCAAAGGCGAAATGAGCAATGTTGCCAAGCAACTGACGGACCTCCTCAGCCAGCTGGAAAAACTCAACGACGATTCTGCCAACAACTCGGGCGAAGTCGCTGCGGCCGCCTACGGCAGTGCACGCTCCGGGGCGTTTGTCTTCATCATGATTACAGTCGTGCTGACGTTGCTCCTGGCCTGGCGCCTGACCCTGTCACTGGCAGTTCCTCTGAAGCAGGCGGTCGGTGCGGCCCAGACCATCGCCCAGGGCAACCTCACCGGGGCGATCGATACCAGCGGCAGCGACGAGCCGGCCCAACTGCTGCAATCGATGGCGCTGATGCGTGACAACCTGCGCAACACCCTGCAGCAAGTCGCCGGTGCGTCCAGTCAGTTGTCCACGGCGTCATCGCAGATGACCTCGCAAATGCGCCAGAGCGCTTCGGACCTGCACCAGCAGCATCAGGAAATCGAAATGGCCGCCGCCGCCGTGACCGAAATGAGCCAGGCCGTAGAGGAAGTCGCCAGTAACGCGGTGGCCACTTCGACCGAGTCCAAGGCTTCGGCCAAGTCCACCCAGGACGGCCAGGCCCAGCTCAACCTGACCCTAGGCTCCATCGACGCCTTGACCCGCAATGTCGAAGAAGCCGCCGACCAGGCCAAGGCCCTGGCCATGCGTACGGCCGATATCACCAAGGTGCTGGAAGTGATCCGCGCGGTCTCTGAGCAGACCAACCTGTTGGCCCTCAACGCCGCCATCGAAGCCGCACGCGCCGGTGACGCCGGGCGCGGCTTTGCGGTGGTTGCCGACGAAGTGCGGGCACTGGCCCAACGCACGGGGGAATCGACCCGAGAAATCGAAAGCATGATCGGCAGCATTCAGCAGGGCACCAAACAAACCCTCGATGCTCTGCAAAGCAGCACCGACAGTGCCAAACAAACCCAACGCCAGGCCGAGTCGGCCAGCGCAGCCCTGGGTGTGATCGCCGAGTCGGTGCTCAAAATCGATGAGCGCAACACCGTGATTGCCAGCGCCGCCGAAGAGCAAGCGCAGGTGGCGCGGGAAGTCGACCACAACCTGGTACGCATCCGCGACCTGTCGGTCAACACCGCCGCCGGTGCGCAGCAGACCGACGCGTCCAGCCAGGCTTTGGCTGGGCTAGCGGTGGAGCTCAACGGCGCTTTACGGCGGTTTGTGATGTAACGCAGCGCACTGCGGGCGCGGCTCGCCGCCGATCTGCTAATCTGGGCGGCGATGCATCCGCTGCCCCAGAAGAGCTCGATAGGCCCCCTATGAACCTCGCCACCCTTGCGCTGTTTCTCCCCGCCTGCTTCGCCCTGAACATGGCCCCCGGGCCGAACAACCTGCTCTCGATCAGTAACGCCAGCCGCTACGGCTATCGCATGGCCTGCCTGGCGGGTGGCGGGCGCCTGTTGGCGTTTACCGGCATGATTGCCCTCGCGTCCGTAGGGTTGGCGGCGGTGTTGCAAGCCTCTGAATTACTGTTCTACGGGATCAAAATCGTAGGGGCCGGGTATTTGTTTTACCTTGCCTATCAACTTTGGAACGCCGCCCCGAACAGCCAAGCCCATGCGACGGATGCTCCAGTGAAGCTTTTGGGCCTAGCCCGCCAGGAGTTTCTGGTGGCGGCGGGCAACCCCAAAGCCATCTTGATCTTTACCGCATTCCTGCCGCAATTCGTCGACCCAGCCCAGGCCATGACCGCGCAATTCGCCACCCTCGGCGCGCTATTTCTGCTGCTGGAATGGGTTGCCATCAGCCTCTATGCCTACATGGGCTTGCACATGCGCCGGTGGTTCGCCACACCCAAGGGCCAGCGCCTATTCAACCGTTGCTGTGCAGGGTTATTGGCGGCGGCGGCTTCCGTTTTATTGGCGGCCAAGCGCACGTGACGCCGGCCTGCCGCCGTTTGCACAGAGGTTATCGTTGAATCCACAGACACTGTCCGCACGCCTGGAACGCGTCGCCGCGCTCGTACCGGCCGGCGCACGCTTGGCCGACATCGGCTCGGACCACGCTTACCTGCCCGTGGCGTTGATGCACCGCGGGGCGATCACTTTCGCGGTGGCGGGGGAGCTGGCGCTGACCCCATTTCACGCGGCTGAACGCACCGTGTACGACAATCAACTGGGTGAGCGCATCAGCGTACGCCACGCCGACGGCCTGGCGGCCATCCAACCCCAAGACCAGATCAGCGCGATCAGCCTCTGCGGCATGGGCGGCGAAACTATCCGCGACATCCTTGACAGCGGCAAAGCGCACCTCAGCGGCCTAGAACGCTTGATCCTGCAACCCAACGGCGGCGAACAACCCCTGCGCCAATGGCTGATGGACCACAACTATCGCATCCTCCACGAAGACGCCCTGCGGGAAAATCGCTTCGACTACGAAATCATCGTCGCCGACCGCACCGGGCCAGTGCGCTACAGCCCCGAGGAACTCTACTTCGGGCCCCTGCAACTGCAAGCGCGCACCCCGGCGTTTTTGCTCAAGTGGCAGCGGCGGTTGCGGCTCAAGCAGAAGACTTTGGCCCAATTTGCCCGGTCGCGCCAAGGCGTGGCGCAGGAGAAAGCGCAGGGGGTAGCGCGGGAGGTGGGGTGGATTATGGCGTTGTTGGGGGAGGGGGACTAGTTGCACAGTCGAGCCATTTGCCGCTTGGCTGGTGTTTGCGGCGGTGCAGAAATCGCCCCTAAAAGACTCACTGGATCAAAAAAGTGAACTTTTTGCCAGTCTTTTTGTATGCGGAAAATTGATCGACCTAATAGCGGTTTGTCAACGGTTTTGCTTAAAGTTTTCCTCCAGTCCGCCGATGTTTTGAGCTGTAGCAATGGCATGGAGTCGCCCCTTGCTGCGTCGAAAATCGATAACTCTGAGAGGGCGGCATGCTAAAAAGTTTATTAGTTAATATGAGCGTTAAGTCGAAACTTATACTCGGCTTCACTTTGGTGATCATATTCACGCTACTGATCGCCTTGACCGGCTGGAGAGGCATCTCCTCACTGAGCGAACGTAGCCAGCGCGTGTCCGACATCGCGCAACTCACCACGCTCACGCGGGACATGCGTATCGCCCGGTTGGTCTATAGCCTGAGCTCGGACGAGGCCAATGGCGCCAGTTGGTTGAAGGCCTATGACAATCTCGACGGTCATCTGGCTTATCTGCGCGAGATCCTCGATTCCGATGTAAATACTCCCCATGTGAAAACCGCGACGGCAGCGATGACCGTTTACAAAGGTTTCTACAATGACGTCATCAACGCGACCCGCGCTCGTGAGGCGAGCCGAGCCTTGTTTGTTGACTTAGGAGACCAAGCCACGGAGAAGTTACAACAACTGGATACCCTGGCCAATTCGCCGGATGGGTCAGTGTCTGAGCGCGACGCTATCAGGCAAACGCTGATGCTATTTCAGAAAATGCGCTTGGATGTCCGCGGCTACACTTACACGCTAAAACCCGATGCTCAGCAGGTGGCGATGGCCTCCGTTGCGACGTTCATTGATAGTCTCAATGCGTTGGAAACCGCTGGATTCGCCACCGACGCCGTGAAGAGTCTCGGCGATACGCTGGGTAAATATAAGGCTGCCATTAATAAATTTTCAGACGATCAAGTCGCAATCAACCAAGGGCAGGCCGGTATCACAAAAACCATCGAAATCTTGCTGGGCGCTGCCGATCAGCTAGCCAAGAACCAAGTTTCGCTGCGTATCGAGGATGTGAGTCAAGCCGGCAAAATGCTCATCCTGTGGCTCAGTGTCGCGCTTATCCTCAGCGCCTTGGCCGCGTGGGTCATCACCCGCCTGATCGTCGGCCCACTCCATGAGGCGCTGCGATTGGCTGACCGAGTCGCCAATGGTGATTTGACGTACAACGAAGTCACGACCCGGCGTGATGAGCTCGGCTTGCTGCAAAACAGCATGGCTCGAATGACCACCAACCTGCGACAGCTGGTCGTCGGCCTGCGTGACGGCGTGACTCAGATAGCCAGCTCGGCCGTACAGTTGTCGGCCGTGACCGAGCAGACCAATGCAGGGGTCAATAGCCAGCGCAGCGAAACCGATCAGGTGGCAACGGCCATGAATGAAATGGCTGCCACGGTTCAGGAAGTCGCGAGAAATGCCGAGCAGGCCTCCCAGGCAGCCGTTAGCGCTTCGAAAGAAGCCCGAGACGGCGACGAAGTCGTTGCTAAAGCGGTGCTTCAGATCGAAAAACTTGCTACCGAGGTCGGCCACTCGAAGACGGCAATGGATGAATTGAAGCAAGAGAGCAACAAGATCGGCGGCGTGCTGGACGTCATCAAGGCTGTCGCCGAGCAAACCAACTTACTGGCCCTCAACGCCGCCATTGAAGCCGCACGCGCGGGTGAAGCCGGGCGGGGTTTCGCCGTGGTGGCGGATGAAGTCAGAAGCCTGGCGCAGCGTACTCAAAGCTCCACCGAAGAAATTGCGACATTGATCGGTGGTTTGCACAGCCGAACCGCACAGGTGGCTACCACCCTGGAAAACAGCCGCCTGCTGACCGATAACAGCGTCGCATTGGCGCGCGATGCCGGCGCCTCGATCGGCAACATCAGCCGCTCGATCTCAACCATAGAATCAATGAACCAACAGATCGCAGCCTCAGCTGAAGAGCAAAGTTCGGTAGCTGAAGAGATCAACCGCAGTGTGCTCAGCGTGCGGGATATCTCCGAACAAACCGCTTCTGCCAGTGAAGAAACAGCTGCTTCTAGTGTTGAGTTGTCACGCTTGGGTGTGCATTTGCAGGGGCTGGTTAGCAAATTTACCGTATAAGCGCGCTGAGGCAGTGATCGTTGATCGGCGATCGGGCCGGGGCGGGGGGCCGCCCGCTCGCCTACTACGGTCGAGCGGAGTTTTCATGTGAGGAGCGCTGGATCAGGCTTCAGGCAGTACATAGTCTGCACCGCAATAGGTAGATGACTTTCCAGCGGTTCCCATTGCGGTGACGGGGGTATGTCTGGCTGTCAGCCAGGTGCAGACCCCTCCTTGGGCTGCTACATCATCATTTGCAGCTCTTTTGCTGGTGAGCTCGGCATTTATCAAGAGGATTATCACTAGGAGCGTTGGCGCATAAGCCACGTTTTTCATGGCGTGCAGCAGGTTTAGGTGCGCCCTTTTTTCCAGCGGAAAGAGAAGAACGCAGGTTGGCGCAAGAAATGGCCAAGGGGGAAGTCCTAATCTTCCGACTTTTCTCGAAGATCCGTCGCGCTAAATACGGTTGGGCGCTATCTGTACTCGTTCAAAGGCCAATCGCACATTTGCGCTGACGGGATATGGGCCGAGGTATTTGGGTCTGCACGGGAGCAGGAACTAGGCATTCGGCGGCGGGCATACTTATAGAGAGCTTCTTGGCGATCTCGGAGAACCTTACTTTAGAGGCTGTGATTGATACGCAGACCTCAGCATAAGTCTCAACATATTTAAGTTTTACCGAAGCATGCTGGCCAGGGCACAAAAGCAAGATATCACCAAACTGAAACTGCCTGAACGCAAATACTTTGTAGAGCTCAGTGTCATCGATGAGTGGCGTTGTTTTCCACTGGGTATACGGGAACAACGACTTGGGGTAGTCTTTTTTGTCCAGGGTATACTCGAACGGACGTGGATCCCGAATTTTGAGAAGGTGTGCGCCCGAAAAAACGCCCAAGTCGAATACGGATGGAAGTAGTATTACGTTAATTATCATAACTCCCGCCAAGGCGCGCATTGCATAGCGTAGCCGAGTATCAAACGGTTTGTTTGAGATAAAAAACACCAGCGGGGCCACTAGGCTACTGCTCATCAACAATATGAAATAACCACCGACCTCCAACATTGCCATTAGCCCTTCTTCAGCGCCGCGCCATGTCAGGAGGATGATCTGCGCGGGAAATAAACCCACCATGGATGTTGTCCACGCGAGGCAACCAACCCCTATCACCCGGTCCCACTTATACCCCCATGGGTCTATGCCATCAACCGGAGCCTTGCGGAAAACCGCCTTCCCGGCGGCTGAAGTCTGACGCGATAATACCGCTATGCCGAGTGCAGAAATCAACGCCAAGCCTATGATTGCAATCCAGGGATGGCTAAGTTGTGAAGGTATAAACAGTATGTAAGCCATTAGTGCTACGAACGCGATCATCACGATTGCCGCTAATCCTCTAGCTACATCAGCACGGTGATGTTCATCCGGTGAAGCCGTTTGCATTGAGAATATGAAAAAAACAGTTGGAATAGAAAGTGTTAGATACAGCAGAAAAAAGCCCAGAACGGCAAAGGCCAGCCAGACGAACAACGCTGATGGACTCCCAATAACGCTAAGCAATAGCTCAGGGTGGCCGACAGCCCAGAGATATCTAGCAAACAACATGATTGAGCTAATAATGGCCAGCGGAGCGAACCACCATTTGTTTTCATTCAGCGCTTTAAGTGCTGACTTCCAGGTTGGCTCCTGCGAAGCGATGGGCATGCTTGTAGCGGTAGAGCTTGGTGTGCTTGACATGGTCAATTCCTTTTGGTTGCAACAAGTGAATGCCTTTCATCTCGAATTCAGGCAGGCCGGCAATGCATGGCTTGTACATCGCATGCAGTATCAGCTCCGTAACCTAGTTTTTTTTATTACTGGAGGTATTGGGAATCTATGCAGCCAAGCTTTTAGCGCGCTGGCCGCGCGCGCAAGGAGGACATTAAGCTGGCTCAGGCCATGAGCCTCGGAAAGCTTAGCCTCTGGCCTTTTTCTGCAGCCGAAAAAAAACCTTGCCAGTGCAAGGTTTTTTAAATTTTGGTGCCCCGAGGGAGACTCGAACTCCCACTCCTTTCGAAAACGGATTTTGAATCCGCCGCGTCTACCAATTCCGCCATCAGGGCTGACAGGCGGCGAAGTATAGAGAGGCTACGACCGTTGGTCAATCATGTTTCGTGGTGAAATTTGAAGAAATTTGCTAGACTTTTCAACCCTGTCGAACCGAACCTCATCATGCTTGTCTCCGATTTCTCCTTCGAACTCCCAGATTCCTTGATCGCCCGCCATCCCCTGGCCGAGCGCCACGGCAGCCGGCTGTTGGTGCTCGATGGCCCCAGTGGGGCGTTGGCGCATCGTCAATTTCCCGATTTGCTTGAGTATCTCCGGCCGGGCGACCTGATGGTCTTTAACAATACCCGGGTGATTCCGGCGCGGGTGTTTGGCCAGAAAGCGTCGGGCGGCAAGGTGGAGATTTTGGTGGAGCGGGTGCTGGACAGCCATCGGGTGTTGGCCCATGTGCGTTCGAGCAAGTCGCCCAAGCCTGGCTCGATGATTGTGCTGGAGGGTGGTGGCGAAGCGCAGATGCTGGCGCGGCACGATACGTTGTTCGAGCTGCGTTTTAGTGAAGACGTGCTGCCGTTGCTTGACCGCGTCGGGCATATGCCGTTGCCTCCTTATATAGACCGCCCGGACGAAGGTGCGGATCGCGAGCGCTACCAGACCGTTTACGCCGAGCGTGCCGGGGCGGTGGCAGCGCCGACGGCGGGGCTGCACTTCGACCAGGGGCTGTTGGAGCAGATCGCAGCCAAGGGGGTCGAGACCGCGTTCGTGACCTTGCACGTGGGCGCGGGCACCTTTCAGCCGGTGCGGGTGGAGAAGCTGGAAGACCACCACATGCACAAAGAGTGGCTGGAGGTCAGCCAGGCGGTGGTGGATGCGGTCGTCGCCTGCAAGCAGCGCGGCGGGCGGGTCATCGCGGTGGGTACGACCAGCGTGCGTTCGCTGGAGAGCGCGGCGCGCAGTGGCCAACTGCAGCCGTTCAGTGGCGACACCGATATCTTTATTTTCCCAGGCCGGCCGTTTCATGTGGTCGATGCCCTGGTGACCAATTTTCATTTGCCCGAGTCCACGCTGTTGATGCTGGTCTCGGCGTTCGCCGGTTACCCGGAGACGATCGAGGCCTACCGGGCTGCCGTTGATCACGAGTACCGCTTCTTTAGTTACGGTGATGCCATGTTCATCACCCGCAATCCGGCGCCGCGCGGCCCACACGCCAGCGCGCCAGGGGAAACCGCATGAGTCGCACTTGCCGTATGTCGTTTGAGTTGCTGGCCACGGACGGCAAAGCCCGTCGAGGCCGCCTGACCTTTCCCCGTGGCGTTGTGGAAACCCCGGCGTTTATGCCGGTGGGCACCTACGGCACGGTCAAGGGTATGTTGCCGCGGGACATCGAAGCCACCGGCGCGCAGATGATCCTGGGTAACACCTTTCACCTGTGGCTGCGGCCCGGTACCGAGGTGATCAAGGCCCACGGCGACCTGCACGACTTCATGCAGTGGAACGGGCCGATTCTGACCGACTCCGGCGGCTTCCAGGTGTTTAGCCTGGGCGCGATGCGCAAGATCAAAGAGGAGGGCGTGTATTTCGCATCCCCGGTCGATGGCGCCAAGGTGTTTATGGGGCCTGAAGAATCCATGCAGGTGCAGCGCGATCTGGGCTCCGACGTGGTGATGATTTTCGACGAATGCACGCCGTACCCGGCCGACGAAGACGTGGCGCGGGTGTCCATGGAGCTGTCGCTGCGTTGGGCATTACGCTCGAAAGCGGCCCACGGTGAAAACACTGCGGCGTTGTTCGGCATCGTCCAGGGCGGCATGCACGAGAACCTGCGCATGCGCTCCCTCGAGGGCCTGGAAGAGATCGGTTTCGACGGCCTGGCCATCGGTGGGCTGTCGGTGGGTGAGCCCAAGCATGAAATGATCAAAGTGCTCGACTACCTGCCGGGGCGCATGCCCGCTGACAAACCTCGTTACCTTATGGGGGTAGGCAAGCCTGAAGACTTGGTCGAGGGTGTTCGCCGCGGGGTCGACATGTTCGACTGCGTGATGCCTACGCGCAACGCGCGCAATGGGCATTTGTTCATCGACACGGGCGTGCTGAAGATCCGTAACGCGTTCCACCGTCATGACAACTCGCCGCTGGATGCCAGTTGCGATTGTTATACCTGCCAGAACTTCTCCCGCGCTTACTTGCACCATTTGGACAAGTGCGGCGAAATGCTCGGCAGCATGTTGAATACGATCCATAACTTGCGTCACTACCAGCGCCTGATGGCTGGTTTGCGCGAGGCTATTCAACAGGGTACATTGGCCGCCTTTGTCGAAGCCTTCTACGCCAAACGCGGGCTGCCTGTGCCGCCTTTGGAATAAGTTTCAACCCCTTCAAGCGTCAACTTTCTAGTCATTGGAGCACTGAATGAGCTTTCTGATCCCTGCCGCTTTCGCGGATGCCGCCGCCCCGGCTGCCGGCCCTGCCGGTTCTGGTTTCGAGTGGATTTTCCTGGTTGGTTTTCTGGTCATCTTTTACTTGATGATCTGGCGCCCTCAGGCCAAACGCGCCAAAGAGCAGAAGAACCTGCTCGGTGGTTTGCAAAAAGGTGACGAAGTGGTCACTTCCGGCGGTATCGCGGGCAAGATCAATAAGGTCACCGACGACTTCGTGGTCATTGAAGTGTCCGACACCGTTGAGCTGAAAATCCAGAAGGGCGCTATTGCCGCGACCCTGCCCAAGGGCACGCTCAAAGCGATCTAAGCAGTAGACTTTTACCATCGTCGGGGCGCGCAAGGCGCCCCGCGTCTTGAATGGGCGGCGTGATGCTGAACAAATACCCTCTGTGGAAATACATACTGATCCTGGCGGTGCTAGCGATCGGTTTTATTTATTCCGCACCGAATCTTTACCCTGATGACGCGGCCATTCAGGTCAGCGGCGCGAGCACGGCGCTGCAGGTCAATCAGGCTGATCTGGAACGTGTGAGCAAAGCGCTCACCGACGCCGGCATTCAGGTCAAGGGCGCTTCCCTGGCCGAAAATGGCAAAGGCGGCTTGCTGCGTCTGGTCAAGCAGGAAGACCAATTGCCGGCCAAGGACGTGGTGCGCAAAGCGCTCGGGGACGACTACGTCGTGGCCCTGAACCTGGCGCCGACCACTCCGCAGTGGCTGCGCAGCCTGGGTGCCAGCCCGATGAAGCTGGGCCTCGACCTTTCCGGCGGTGTGCACTTCCTGCTTGAAGTCGACATGGACAAAGCGCTCGATGCGCGCATGAAAGTCTATGAAGGCGAAGTCAAAACCCTGCTGCGCAAAGAGAAAGTCCGTTATCGCAGCCTGCCGCAACAAGGTGGCGCCATTCAGCTGGGCTTTAGCGATGATGCGTCTCGCGACCAGGCCCGCGACCTGATCCGTAAAAGCTTCACTGACTTCGAACTGACCACCGACACCCGTGGTGGTCTGTCGGTGCTGCGCTTGGCCATGACCCAAGCGAAGATCGCCGAGATTCGTGAATACTCGATCAAGCAGAACCTGACCACCGTGCGTAACCGGGTCAACGAGCTTGGCGTTGCCGAGCCGCTGGTCCAGCGTCAGGGTGCCAACCGCATCGTGGTCGAGTTGCCAGGTGTACAGGACACGGCGGAAGCCAAGCGGATCCTCGGCAAAACGGCCAACCTGGAGTTCCGTTTGGGCGCTGGCCCGGACGACTCCCGCGCCACCACTGAAATGTTCGAGTTCCGCGAAGGCAATCGCCCTGCGGCGGCGGTCGAGCGTGGTTTGATCATCACCGGTGACCAGGTTACCGACGCCCAGGCCAGCTACGACGAGCACGGCCGCCCGCAAGTGAACATTCGCCTGGATGGCCACGGCGGCGACCTGATGAGCCGTGCCACGCGCAGCAACGTTGGGCGCAGCATGGCGGTGATCTTCATCGAGCAGCGGCCACTGACCAAGTACGTCAAGCAAACGGTTAATGGCGTCGAAAAAGACGTGCCGGTGCAAACTTTCACCGAAGAGAAGAAGATCATCAGCCTGGCGACCATTCAGTCGCCATTGGGTAGCCAGTTCCGCATCACCGGGCTGGATGGCCAGGGTGAGTCGTCCGAGCTGGCGCTGCTGCTGCGAGCGGGCGGCCTGGCCGCGCCGATGTACTTCGCCGAAGAACGCACCATTGGCCCGAGCCTGGGTGCGGACAACATCACCAAGGGTGTCGATGCGTCGTTGTGGGGCATGCTGTTCGTGTCGCTGTTCATCATGGCCATCTACCGGTTCTTCGGTCTGATCGCAACGGTCGCCCTGGCCTTCAACATGGTCATGCTGCTGGCGCTGATGTCCTTGCTGGGGGCTACACTGACCCTGCCGGGTATCGCCGGTATCGTCTTGACCATGGGTATGGCGGTGGACGCCAACGTGCTGATCTTCTCGCGGATCCGTGAGGAAATCGCCAATGGCATGTCGACCCAGCGGGCGATCCATGAAGGCTTCGATCGCGCCTATTCGGCGATCATCGACGCCAACCTGACCACCTTGCTGGTCGGCGGTATTCTGTTCGCCATGGGCACCGGCCCGGTTAAAGGGTTTGCGGTGACCATGTCCCTCGGGATCTTTACCTCGATGTTCACGGCCATCATGGTGACCCGCGCAATGGTCAACCTGACTTTTGGCGGGCGTGACTTCAAGAAGTTGTGGATTTAAGGGGCTGCCATGTTACGTACCATCAACTTCATGGGCGTGCGCAATATTGCGTTCGCCATTACGGTTCTGCTGACCCTCCTGGCCTTGTTCAGTTGGTTTCACAAGGGCTTGAACTACGGTTTGGACTTCACTGGCGGTACGCTCATCGAGCTGACTTACGAGAAGCCGGCCAACTTGCAGGAAGTGCGCGACGAGCTGTCCCGGGGCGGCTACCACGAAGCGGTAGTGCAGAACTTCGGTGCAACCACTGATTTACTCGTGCGCATGCCGGGTGAAAACCCGCAGTTGGGCACTGAAGTGGCCGAAGTGCTGCGCAAGGCCGGCGGGGATAACCCGGCGACCATCAAGCGCGTAGAGTTCGTCGGCCCGCAAGTGGGTGAAGAGTTGCGCGACCAAGGCGGCCTCGGCATGCTCCTGGCGCTGGGCGGCGTACTCATTTACCTGGCGTTTCGCTTCCAGTGGAAGTTCGCGGTGGGGGCGATTATCTCGCTGATCCACGACGTGGTGGTTACCGTGGGTATCCTGTCGTTCTTCCAGATCACCTTCGACCTGACGGTACTGGCGGCAGTGCTGGCGATCATCGGCTACTCGCTGAACGACACCATCGTGGTATTCGACCGGGTCCGGGAAAACTTCCGCGTGCTGCGCAAGGCAACGCTGATCGAGAACATCAACATCTCGACCACCCAGACGTTGCTGCGTACGGTCGCCACTTCGGTATCGACCCTGTTGGCGATTGCCGCGCTGCTGTTCTTCGGCGGTGACAACCTGTTTGGCTTCTCCATTGCGCTGTTCGTCGGTGTCATGGCGGGTACTTACTCGTCGATCTACATCGCTAACGTGGTGCTGATCTGGCTGAACCTGAACAGTGAAGACCTAATTCCGCCGGCGACTACCGAAAAAGTAGACGAGTTGCCGTAATGGCATAGTGATGCCGCTGGTCCGGTGAGAAGGCGCGAGAATTGAACTCGCGCCTTTTTTTTTGCTCCAAGGCTGGGAGATACGCGGGCGAGTGCCCGTGACCGATGGTCAGGAGGTTCACGTGAACAAGTCGTTGCTGGTTGGTGCAGTATTGGGTGCTGTCGGTGTGACTGCCGGGGGTGCTGTTGCGACCTACAGCCTCGTTAAAGGCCCTGAGTACGCTGAAGTGTTGGCGGTGGAGCCGGTTAAAGAACAGATCAAAACGCCCCGCGAAGTCTGCAAAGACGTCGCTGTGACCCGTCAGCGTCCGGTCAAGGATGAGCATCAGATCCTGGGTAGCGTACTGGGTGCGGTCGCCGGTGGCCTGGTGGGTAACCAGATCGGCGGCGGTAACGGCAAGAAGATCGCTACGGTTGCGGGTGCGGTCGGCGGTGGTTACGCGGGTAACAAGGTGCAGGAAAACATGCAGAGCAATGACACCTACACCACTACACAAACCCGCTGTAACACGGTTAACGATATCAGCGACAAGGTAGTTGGCTACAACGTCAAATATCAGTTGGACGGCAAAGTCAGCCAGGTCCGCATGAAAGATGACCCAGGGTCGAAGATCCCGGTAGGTAAAGATGGCCAGTTAATGATCGGGCAGAATCAGTAAGCAATTGCCCCCGGCCATAAAAAAAGCACCCTGATGGGTGCTTTTTTTATGGCTGTAACGCGCTATCAGCGCTTGAGCGAGGCCGGCAAGTGCGGCTGGATCGCCGTCAGCACGGCTTTGAAGCACTTGGTGTTACCCGCGACCACGTGGCCTTTTTCAAGGAAATCGTGGCCACCGGTGAAGTCGCTCACCAGGCCGCCGGCTTCTTGAATCAGCAGGGCGCCAGCGGCCATGTCCCATTCCGACAGGCCGGATTCCCAGAAGGCATCGAAACGGCCGGCCGCTACGTAGGCCAGGTCCAGGCTGGCGGCGCCGGCGCGGCGGATGCCAGCGGTTTGGCCGACCAGGCTGCGGAACATCGCCAGGTAGTTGTCGAGGTTGTCCATTTGATCGTCGCGGAACGGGAAGCCCGTGCCCAGCAGCGCGCCATCCAGGCTGGTGCGGCCGCTGACGCGCAAGCGCCGGCCATTGAGCTGGGCGCCACGGCCACGGCTGGCGGTGAATTCTTCCTGGCGTACCGGGTCGAGCACCACGGCATGTTCCAGGCGGCCGCGGTATTTGCAGGCGATGCTCACGGCGAAGTGGGGGATGCCGCGCAGGAAGTTGGTGGTGCCGTCCAATGGATCGATGACCCACAGGTAGTCTTCACCTTCGCCGCTGCCGGCGTGCAGGCCGGTTTCTTCGCCGAGAATGCCGTGGGTCGGATACGCTTTGCGCAGGGCATCGATGATTTTCTGCTCGGCCGCGCGGTCGACTTCGCTGACGTAATCCTTGGCGTCCTTCTCGTCGACCTTGATGGTATCCAGGCGCTCGATGGAGCGGAAGATCAATTCACTGGCGCTGCGGGCGGCGCGCAGCGCGATATTCAGCATGGGCTGCATGGACGTTTCACCTGGGTCGTTAAAGAAAGCCGATCATTCTAGCAGAAAAGTTCCGGACAAGAAGGGGGCGAACAGCATTCGTGGCGTTAGTTCAGCACCTTCTGTAAGATTTGCCACCCTAGAGTCGCCACTGTGAGCGTTTGCCTTGCTGCAGAATATCCGTGTCGTGCTGGTCAATACCAGCCACCCCGGCAATATCGGTGGGGCCGCGCGCGCCATGAAGAACATGGGCCTGTCGCGCCTGGTGCTGGTCGATCCCCAAGGCTTTCCGTCCCACGAGGCCGACGCCCGGGCGTCCGGTGCCAGCGACGTGCTGGAGTCGGCGCAGGTGGTTGCGACCTTGGAAGACGCCCTGGTGGGTTGTAATCTGGTGCTCGGCACCAGCGCCCGCGACCGGCGTATACCCTGGCCGCTGCTGGACCCCCGTGAGTGCGGGCAGAAATCGGTGGAGGAGGCTGGCCAAGGCATCGAAGTCGCCTTGGTGTTTGGGCGTGAATACGCCGGCCTGACCAACGAAGAGCTGCAGCGCTGCCATTACCATGTGCACATTCCGTCCGACCCGCAGTTCAGCTCGCTGAACCTGGCCGCAGCGGTCCAGGTGCTCGCTTATGAGGTGCGCATGGCCTGGCTGGCCGCCCAGGGGCAGGCGCAGCGCGCGCTGAAACCGGAAGTCAATTCGCTGCGCAGTGTCGAGCTGGCCACCAGTGATGAGATGGAGCGGTTTTACGCCCACCTGGAAAATACCCTGGTGCAGATCGGCTTTCTCGACCCCGCTCAGCCCAAGCATTTGATGGCGCGCCTGCGCCGCCTGTATGGGCGCAGTTCGGTGAACCGCTCGGAAATGAGCATTTTGCGCGGCATCCTCACCGAGACGCAGAAGTTCGCCCGTGGCGAGGCGCATAAGCGCAAGGATCAGTAAATGTTCGAGCGTCTACGCGAAGATATCCAAAGCGTCTTTCACCGTGACCCGGCCGCGCGCAACGCGTTCGAGGTGCTGACCTGCTACCCCGGCATGCACGCCATCTGGGTGCACCGGGCCAGCCGTTGGCTGTGGCTGCGTGACTGGAAGTGGCTGGCGCGCCTGGTGTCTAACTTCGGCCGCTGGTTCACCGGTATCGAGATCCATCCGGGGGCGAAGGTCGGGCGGCGATTTTTTATCGACCATGGCATGGGTATCGTGATCGGCGAAACCGCCGAAATCGGCGACGATGTCACCCTCTACCAGGGCGTCACCCTGGGTGGCACCAGTTGGAACAAAGGCAAGCGCCACCCGACGCTGGAAGATGGCGTTGTGGTAGGCGCGGGGGCCAAGGTGCTGGGCCCATTCACCGTCGGTGCCGGCGCCAAGGTGGGCTCCAATGCGGTGGTGACCAAGGCGGTGCCGGCCGGTGCGACGGTCGTCGGTATTCCCGGGCGGATCATCGTCAAGGCGGACAGCGAGCTGGACGCGCGGCGCAAAGCGATGGCGGAAAAGATCGGTTTCGACGCCTACGGTGTCAGCGAGGACATGCCGGACCCGGTCGCCCGTGCCATTGGCCAGCTGCTCGATCACCTGCAGGCCGTCGATGGTCGCCTGGAAGGCATGTGCGGTGCGTTGACCCGCCTGGGCAGTGACTACCGCGGCAAAGATCTGCCCGAGCTGCGCGATGAAGACTTTGAGTGCGTGCAGGGCAAAGAGCAACCGTGCGAAGCGGCGAGCAGCGCCACAGAGCGGCGTTGAGTATTGGGCGGTGGCTATTTTAAGAGGACGCCAGCGCCCGTCGCTGCTACCATTGCGCCGCCCATTTTCAGCTAAACCCGAGTAACCCAGTAGGTCTTATAGTTGACTTATTTACTCGGGAATAGCATACTCGCCCCCATTCCGAACCCCTTGTGGTACTTGCCATGCGACTGACAACCAAAGGCCGATACGCTGTGACTGCCATGCTTGACCTGGCATTGCATGCGCAACGTGGCCCGGTCTCCCTGGCCGATATTTCCGAACGTCAGGGGATCTCGCTGTCCTACCTCGAGCAATTGTTCGCCAAGCTGCGTCGCAGCAACCTGGTGTCCAGTGTACGCGGGCCGGGTGGTGGCTATCAGCTTTCGCGGGAAATGGAAGGTATTCAGGTCGCCCAGGTGATCGACGCGGTCAACGAGTCGGTCGACGCCACCAAGTGCCAGGGGCTGGGTGATTGCCATGCCGGTGACACCTGCCTCACGCACCATTTATGGTGCGATCTGAGCCAGCAAATTCATGAGTTTTTAAGCGGTATCAGCCTGTCCGACCTTGTCACTCGCCGTGAGGTACAAGAAGTCGCTCAGCGCCAGGACCTGCGCCGTTGCAACAACGGCAAGACGCAGCGTCTGGATAAGATCGAAACGTCTGCCGTCGAATGAGAATGACCAGGTTGCCTGCCTGATAGGAGATTTTCAATGAAGTTGCCCATTTACCTCGACTACTCCGCGACTACGCCGGTTGATCCGCGCGTTGCGCAAAAAATGATCGACTGCCTGACCATGGAGGGTAACTTCGGTAACCCAGCCTCGCGCTCCCATGTGTTTGGCTGGAAAGCCGAAGAATCGGTTGAGAACGCCCGCCGCCAGGTCGCCGACCTGGTCAATGCCGACCCTCGCGAAATTGTCTGGACCAGCGGTGCTACCGAGTCCGACAACCTTGCGATCAAGGGTGCCGCGCACTTCTATGCCTCTAAAGGCAAGCACCTGATCACCAGCAAGATCGAGCACAAAGCCGTGCTGGACACCACGCGCCAGTTGGAGCGTGAAGGCTTTGAAGTCACCTACCTGGAGCCGGGCGAAGATGGCCTGATCACCCCAGGGATGATCGAAGCGGCCCTGCGCGACGACACCACGCTGGTGTCGATCATGCACGTCAACAATGAAATCGGCACCATCAACGACATCGCGGCCATCGGCGAGCTGACCCGTTCGCGCGGCGTGTTGTTCCATGTCGACGCGGCCCAGTCCACCGGCAAGGTAGAAATCGACCTGGCGGCCCTCAAGGTCGACCTGATGTCGTTCTCGGCCCACAAAACCTACGGCCCAAAAGGTATCGGCGCGCTGTACGTCAGCCGCAAACCACGGGTGCGCATCGAAGCCACCATGCACGGTGGCGGTCACGAACGCGGCATGCGTTCCGGTACCCTGGCTACTCACCAGATCGTCGGTATGGGCGAAGCTTTCCGTTTGGCCAAAGAAGAAATGGCCGCTGAAAACGTCCGCCTCAAAGCCCTCAGCGACCGCTTCTACAAGCAGGTCGAGGCCCTCGAAGAGCTGTACGTCAATGGCAGCCTTACCGCCCGTGTGCCGCACAACCTGAACCTGAGCTTCAACTACGTCGAAGGCGAGTCGCTGATCATGGCACTCAAGGACCTGGCGGTATCGTCCGGTTCGGCCTGTACTTCGGCCTCCCTGGAGCCGTCCTACGTGCTGCGCGCCTTGGGCCGCAACGACGAATTGGCCCACAGTTCGATCCGCTTCACCTTCGGCCGTTTCAGCACCGAAGCAGAAATTGACTACGCCGCGCAGAAGGTTTGCGAGGCTGTGACCAAGCTGCGAGCGCTTTCGCCGCTGTGGGATATGTACAAAGACGGTGTCGACATTTCGAAAATCGAGTGGGCGGCGCACTAAGCAGTCGCCGCCAAGAGCGACTCTCTGATGAGTGAGGATTAAGTACCATGGCTTACAGCGAAAAGGTCATCGACCACTACGAAAACCCACGCAACGTCGGCAAGATGGATGCCGAGGATGCAGACGTCGGCACCGGTATGGTCGGCGCCCCCGCTTGCGGTGACGTGATGCGCCTGCAGATCCGGGTCAACGAGCAAGGCATCATCGAAGATGCCAAGTTCAAGACCTACGGCTGTGGTTCCGCCATCGCTTCCAGCTCCCTGGCCACTGAGTGGATGAAGGGCAAGACCCTGGACGAAGCGGAAACCATCAAGAACACTCAGCTGGCCGAAGAACTGGCCTTGCCGCCGGTGAAGATCCACTGCTCGGTGCTCGCCGAAGACGCCATCAAGGCGGCGGTGCGGGACTACAAGCAGAAGAAAGGTTTGCTCTAACGTTCACTGCCTGCGGGCAAGTAAGGAGTCACGATGGCTATCAGCATGACAGAAGCCGCTGCCAACCATGTCCGGCGTTCCCTCGAGGGGCGCGGCAAGGGCGACGGTATCCGTTTGGGTGTCCGTACCACGGGCTGTTCCGGCCTGGCCTACGTGCTGGAGTTCGTCGATGAGCCTGCTGCCGAAGACCAAGTGTTCGAGAGCCATGGCGTAAAGGTGATCATCGATCCCAAGAGCCTGGTCTACCTGGACGGCACCGAGCTGGACTTCGCCCGCGAGGGCCTGAACGAAGGCTTCAAGTTCAATAACCCTAACGTACGTGGCGAATGTGGCTGCGGCGAAAGCTTCAACATCTGAGGCTGGCCGTGGGTACTCCTTGTCATTTTGCGCTGTTCGATCTTCAGCCGAGTTTTCGCCTGGACCTCGAACAGCTTGCCACGCGTTATCGTGAACTTGCCCGTGAAGTCCATCCGGACCGTTTTGCCGACGCTTCCGAGCGGGAGCAGCGGGTGGCGCTGGAGCGCTCGGCCGGTTTGAACGAGGCCTACCAGACCCTTAAGGCCGCGCCCAAGCGCGCACGTTATCTGCTGTCCATCAAAGGCCAGGAAGTGCCCCAGGAAGTCACGGTGCACGACCCTGAGTTTCTGCTGCAGCAGATGCAATTGCGCGAAGAGCTGGAAGACCTGCAAAGCGCCGCCGACCTGGCGGGCGTTGCCACCTTCAAGCAGCGCCTCAAGCGTGCCCAGGATGAACTGAACGACAGCTTCGCCGCCTGTTGGGACGATGCAGCGCAACGCGAGCAGGCCGAGCGCCTGATGCGGCGCATGCAGTTCCTCGACAAGCTTTCTTACGAAGTGCGCCAGCTCGAAGAGCGCCTCGACGATTAACCCAGTGCTGCTCCGGCCGCACGCCTGATATTCAGATAAGCATGGCCCTACTGCAGATCGCCGAACCCGGCCAAAGTCCCCAGCCCCATCAGCGTCGTCTGGCGGTTGGCATCGACTTGGGCACTACCAATTCTTTGGTCGCTGCATTACGCAGTGGTCTCTCCGAAACCCTGGCTGACGCGCAGGGGCAGGTCATCCTGCCGTCTGCCGTACGCTATCACGCCGACCGCGTCGAAGTCGGCGCTGCCGCTAAAGCAGCCGCTGCCAGCGACCCCCTCAATACCGTGTTGTCGGTCAAGCGCCTGATGGGCCGTGGCCTGCAAGACGTCAAGCAATTGGGCGAGCAACTGCCTTACCGTTTCGTCGGTGGCGAGTCGCACATGCCGTTCATTGACACCGTGCAGGGCGCGAAAAGCCCTGTTGAGGTGTCTGCCGAGATTCTGCGAGTGCTGCGTCAGCGCGCCGAAGAAGCCCTGGGCGGCGAACTGGTCGGTGCGGTAATTACCGTGCCGGCTTATTTCGACGATTCCCAGCGCCAGGCCACCAAAGACGCCGCGCGCCTGGCCGGTTTGAATGTCTTGCGTTTGCTTAACGAGCCCACGGCGGCTGCGGTCGCTTACGGGCTCGACCAGCATGCCGAAGGCCTGGTCGCCATCTATGACCTGGGCGGCGGCACTTTCGATATTTCTATTCTGCGCCTCACTGGCGGCGTGTTCGAAGTCTTGGCTACCGGCGGCGACAGCGCCCTGGGTGGCGACGATTTCGATCATGCCATCGCTGGTTGGATCGTCGAGCAAGCCGGCCTTTCCGTGGATCTAAGCCCCGGTGCCCAGCGCCAGTTGCTGCAAGTAGCCTGTGCCGCCAAAGAGGCGCTAACCGAGACTGAGCAGGTTGATGTGGTGTATGGCGACTGGTCGGCGCCGTTGACCCGCGCGGCTTTTGACGGCCTGATCGCGCCAATGCTAGCGGCCAGCCTGAAAGCTTGCCGCCGTGCGGTGCGCGACTCGGGCGTCGAGCTCGAAGACATCGCCGCTGTTGTCATGGTCGGCGGTTCGACCCGCGTGCCACGGGTGCGCAGCGCTGTGGCCGAATTGTTTGGGCGTGCGCCCCTGACCGATATCGACCCCGACCAAGTGGTTGCCATCGGCGCGGCTATCCAGGCCGATACCCTGGCCGGTAACAAGCGCGATGGCGGCGAGCTGCTGTTGCTCGACGTCATTCCATTATCCTTGGGCCTGGAAACCATGGGCGGGCTGATGGAAAAAGTGATCCCGCGCAACACCACGATTCCCGTGGCGCGTGCGCAGGAATTCACCACCTACAAAGACGGCCAGTCGGCCATGATGATTCATGTGCTGCAGGGCGAGCGCGAGTTGATCAGCGACTGCCGCTCCCTGGCGCGTTTCGAGTTGCGGGGCATTCCGGCGATGGTCGCGGGTGCGGCGAAGATTCGCGTAACGTTCCAGGTGGATGCCGACGGCCTGCTCAGTGTTTCGGCGCGGGAGTTGGGGGTTGGCGTCGAAGCGAGCATTCAGGTCAAGCCGTCCTACGGGCTGACCGACGGCGAAGTGGCAAAGATGCTCAAGGATTCCTTCCAGTATGCGGGCGACGACAAGGTGGCGCGGCAGTTGCGCGAGCATCAGGTCGACGCCGAGCGTTTGCTCGAAGCCGTTGAGGGGGCCCTTGAAGCGGACGGCGAGCGCTTGCTCGATGAAGATGAGCGCTTGGCCATTGGCCTGCAAATGGATGAATTGCGTGAACTGATCAAGGGCGCCGACGGCCCAGCGATTGAGCAGCAGACCAAGCGTTTGTCCCAGGTTACCGATGCTTTTGCCGCCCGCCGCCTGGATTCGACGGTGAAAGCCGCGTTGGCGGGGCGCAACCTGAATGAGATTGAGGAATAACTGATGCCGCAGATTACTTTTCTGCCCCACGCCACCCATTGCCCGGACGGGCTGGTGGTGCAGGTCGAGCCGGGCAAGTCGATTCTTGAGGTCGCCCACGACCACCATATCGAGATCGAAAGTGCGTGCGGTGGCGTATGCGCCTGCACCACGTGCCATTGCGTGATCCGCCAGGGCTTCGATTCCCTTGAAGAAGCCGATGAGCTGGAAGAAGACTACCTCGACCGGGCCTGGGGGCTGGAAGCACAGTCGCGCCTGAGCTGCCAGGCAGTCGTCGGAAATGAAGACCTCACGGTTGAAATTCCCAAGTACTCGCTTAACCATGCCGCCGAAGCGCCGCACTGATCAAAGGTGGACGGTATGAGCATGAAGTGGACGGATGTGCAGGAAATTGCGATCCAGTTGCACGAACAGATGCCTGACTTCGACCCCCGGGTCGTGAATTTCGTCAAGCTGCGCAACCAGGTGATGTTGCTCAAGGACTTTGACGATGTACCGGAGCGCGGTGGCGAGAAAGTTCTTGAAGCAATTGTCTCGGCATGGATCGAAGAGCTCGACTAAACCTATCTTGCGGTTAGGCAATACACAGGAACCCGCGTATAATTCGCGGGTTTAATTTTTCGCTTCACTCACAGTTTCTGGAGTTTCAAATGGCTGTTCAACGTACTTTCTCCATCATCAAGCCTGACGCTGTCGCTAAAAACGTCGTTGGCGAAATCGTTTCGCGCTTCGAAAAGGCCGGCCTGCAGGTCGTCGCTTCGAAAATGAAGCAACTGTCCAAAGCCGAAGCTGAAGGCTTCTACGCTGAGCACAGCGCCCGTGGTTTCTTCGGCGAGCTGGTTGCATTCATGATCTCCGGCCCAGTTGTGGTTCAGGTCCTGGAAGGCGAAAACGCCATTGCCAAAAACCGCGAACTGATGGGCGCTACCAACCCTAAAGAAGCCGCTGCCGGTACCATCCGCGCTGACTTCGCAGAATCCATCGACGCCAACGCTGTGCACGGTTCGGACTCCGAAGCCGCTGCTGCCCGCGAAATCGCTTACTTCTTCGCAGCTACCGAAGTCTGCGCACGCATTCGCTAAGCCGAATGAGTGAAGGTGAAACCATGACTGCATCTATCGGCAAGACCAACCTGTTGGGCCTGACTCAACCGGAAATGGAAAAGTTCTTCGACTCGATCGGGGAGAAGCGCTTTCGTGCCGGTCAGGTCATGAAGTGGATTCACCATTTTGGCGTCGATGATTTCGACGCCATGACGAACGTCGGCAAGGCCTTGCGCGAAAAGCTCAAGGCTTGTGCCGAAATTCGCGGTCCTGAAGTCGTCAGCGAGGACATTTCCACCGACGGCACCCGTAAATGGGTGGTGCGCGTGGCGTCCGGCAGCTGCGTCGAGACCGTTTACATCCCCCAGGGCAAGCGCGGCACGTTGTGCGTCTCGTCCCAGGCTGGGTGTGCGCTGGATTGCAGCTTCTGCTCCACCGGCAAACAAGGCTTCAACAGCAACCTCACCGCCGCCGAAGTGATCGGCCAGGTGTGGATTGCCAACAAATCTTTTGGCAGTGTCCCGGCGACCGTCGACCGTGCCATCACCAACGTGGTGATGATGGGCATGGGTGAGCCACTGCTGAACTTCGACAACGTGGTCGCGGCCATGCACCTGATGATGGACGACCTCGGCTACGGCATCTCCAAGCGCCGGGTGACCCTGTCCACCTCTGGCGTAGTGCCCATGATCGACGAACTGGCCAAGCACATCGACGTGTCCCTGGCCCTGTCGCTGCACGCGCCCAACGATGCCCTGCGCAACGAACTGGTGCCGATCAACAAGAAGTACCCGCTTAAAGTGTTGCTCGCGGCCTGCCAGCGTTACATGTCATCCCTGGGTGAAAAACGCGTGCTGACGGTCGAGTACACCTTGCTCAAAGACGTCAACGACCGCCTCGAGCATGCCGTAGAGATGGCCGAGCTGCTCAAGACGGTGCCGTGCAAGATCAACCTGATCCCGTTCAACCCGTTCCCCCACTCGGGTTACGAGCGTCCGAGCAATAATGCAATACGCAGGTTCCAGGATCATTTGCACCAGGCCGGTTTCAATGTCACGGTGCGCACTACCCGTGGCGAAGACATTGATGCCGCATGCGGGCAATTGGTCGGGCAGGTGCTGGATCGCACCCGCCGCAGCGAGCGCTACATCGCCGTTCGGCAGCTCAATGCCGACAGCGAAATACCGCTTGGCACCGTCAATCGGAACTGACTCAGAGAGGAACTTCATGCCCCTGCGCGCTGCGCTGCTGGTTCTAGTTGTCGGCCTGTTATCAGGCTGCGTTTCGACGGGCAAGGTCAACCCGATGGACACCGGCAAGGGCCGCGAAGAGGCGCGCAAAGCGTACGTGCAATTGGGTTTGGGCTACCTTAAGGAAGGCAATACCGAACGCGCCAAGGTGCCGCTCAGAGGGGCATTGGAGCTGGACGCCTCGGACCCGGACGCCAACGCCGCGCTGGCGCTGGTATTTCAGGCTGAAGGTGAACCCGAAGCCGCTGAGAAAGCCTTTCGCAAGGCGCTGTCCAGCCGCGACGACGCACGTATTCGCAATAACTACGGCGGTTTCCTGTTCGAGCAGAAGCGTTATCAGGAAGCCTATGAGATGTTTGAGAAAGCGGCGGCCGATAACCTGTATCCTGAGCGCTCGCGGGTGTTTGAAAACCTCGGTATGACCAGCCTGGCCCTTGGTGACAAAGAGCAGGCGCGGCAACACCTCGAGCGCGCGCTGCGGCTCAACCGTCAGCAGCCGCGGGCGTTGTTGGAAATGGCAGAATTGTCTTACGCTGACAGGCAATATGTACCCGCCAAGGACTACTACGACCGCTTCAGCCAGCTCAGTGAACAGAATGCCCGAAGCTTACTCTTGGGCGTGCGGTTGGCGAAGATATACGAAGACAAGAACAAGGCAGCCAGTTACGGCTTGCAACTGAAAAGACTCTATCCCGGTACGCCGGAATATCAGCAATACCTGTCGGAGCAATGATGAAAGCGGCGCATCCCGAAGTTGTAGCAGCGACTCGCGTAAACCCCGGTGAAACCCTGCGGCAGGCTCGTGAAAGCAGAGGTTGGACCCTGGCCGAAGTGGCGACGAAGCTCAACCTGACCCAGGTTTCCCTGAGCAACCTGGAAGCGGGCGCGTTCGATAAGTTGCCAGGGCATACCTTTGCCCGTGGCTATATTCGTGCCTACGCCAAGCTGCTCGACCTCGACCAGACCGCTCTGGTGCAGGGGTTCGACCACATGACCGGGACCAACTCCCAAGGCAGCAGCGTGCACGGCCTGGGCCGCATCGAAGAGCCGGTGCGCCTTTCCCACAACATTTTGCGCATCGTCAGCCTACTGCTGTTGGTGGCGGTGATCGGCGGCGGCTTTTTCTGGTGGCAAGACCAGGCCAACCTGCGTAGCAAAGACCAAGCCGGCCTGGCCATGGAGCATGTCGAGGTCGAAAGCGCCGACGGCACCACCCAGATCCACCCCCTGGACGAGCCTGAAGATCAGGCCGTGGTCGCGGCCAAAGAGGGCGAGCCTACTCAACTGAGCCTGGGTCAGGGCCAAGCGCCGGTCGACCCCGCGACCACTGGCACCCCGGCGACCACACCGCCTGCCAGCGCACCTGGGCCAAACACCAGCACGGCGGTCACCGCCGCGCCAGTCCCTGCTCATACTCCGGCAACCACGCCTACTCCTACGCCAGCGGTTCCGGCACCGCTGCCCACGGAAGCGCAAACAGCCGCCCCGGTGGCCGGTGCCGGCCAGGTAGGCCTGACATTCGTCGCCGATTGCTGGACTCAAGTCACCGATGCTACCGGCAAGGTGCTGCTCAGCGGCCTCAAACGCAAGGGCGACACCGCGCAGCTCAGTGGCAAACCGCCGTTTGCGGTGCGCTTGGGTTACGCCCGTGGCGCGCAGGTGACCTACAATGGCCAGGCCGTAGACCTGGCGCCATTCACCTCTGGCGAAACCGCTCGCCTGAAGCTGGGGCAATAAGTCATGCACGGTGAATCCCCGATCAAACGGCGCGTATCGCGCAAAATTTGGGTTGGCTCGGTACCGGTGGGCGGTGATGCGCCGATCTCGGTACAGAGCATGACCAACACTGATACCAACGACGTCGACGCCACCGTGGGCCAGATCCAGCGTCTGGTCGACGCGGGCGTCGATATCGTGCGGGTATCCGTCCCGGACATGGACGCGGCCGAGGCGTTTGGCCGGATCAAGCAACGGGTCAGCGTCCCCCTGGTGGCGGATATCCATTTCGATTACCGCATCGCCCTGCGCGTCGCTGAGCTCGGGGTCGATTGCCTGCGCATCAACCCCGGCAACATCGGCCGAGAAGACCGAGTACGCGCCGTGGTCGACGCGGCCCGCGACCGCGGTATCCCGATTCGCATCGGGGTCAACGCCGGTTCCCTGGAAAAAGACCTGCAGAAGAAATACGGCGAGCCTACTCCGGCGGCGCTGGTGGAGTCGGCCATGCGCCATGTCGACCACCTGGAGCGCCTCGACTTCCAGGATTTCAAGGTCAGCGTAAAAGCGTCCGACGTGTTCATGGCCGTCGAAGCCTACCGGCTGCTGGCCAAGCAGATCATTCAACCGCTGCACCTGGGCATCACCGAAGCCGGTGGTTTGCGCTCAGGGACGGTGAAATCTGCCGTAGGCCTAGGTATGCTGCTGGCCGACGGGATCGGCGACACCATTCGTATTTCTCTGGCGGCCGATCCGGTCGAAGAGGTGCGGGTAGGTTACGACATCCTCAAGTCCCTGCGCCTGCGTTCGCGCGGTATCAACTTCATCGCCTGCCCGAGCTGCTCGCGGCAGAACTTCGATGTGGTGAAGACCATGAACGAGCTGGAAGGGCGCCTGGAAGACTTGCTGGTGCCCTTGGACGTTGCGGTGATCGGCTGCGTGGTCAACGGGCCGGGCGAAGCCAAGGAGGCCCATGTTGGCCTGACCGGCGGCACCCCCAACCTGATCTACATCGACGGCAAACCGGCGCAGAAACTGACCAACGATAACCTGGTGGACCAGCTGGAAAGGCTGATTCGCCAGAGGGCGGCCGAGAAGGTCGAAGCCGACGCGGCGCTGATCGCCCGCGGCTAACTGTAACCAAGGACATTTTGTGAGCAAGACTTTGCAAGCCATTCGTGGCATGAACGACATCCTGCCAGAGCAGACGCCCCTCTGGCGCTACTTCGAAGGCACCGTCGCCGGGCTGCTCGATACCTACGGGTATCGGCAGATCCGCATGCCCATCGTCGAGTTCACTGAGCTGTTCAAGCGTTCCATCGGTGAAGTCACCGACATCGTCGAGAAAGAGATGTACACCTTCGAAGACCGCAACGGTGACTCCCTCACCTTGCGCCCCGAAGGGACGGCCGCCTGTGTCCGGGCCATGCTCGAACACGGCCTGACCGGCGGTGGTCAGGTGCAGAAACTTTGGTACAACGGCCCGATGTTCCGCCACGAGCGCCCGCAGAAGGGCCGTTACCGGCAGTTCCACCAGATTGGCTGCGAAGTGTTCAACCTGGACGGGCCGGACATCGACGCCGAACTGATCGTGCTCACTTGGCGCCTGTGGGGCCAGTTGGGCTTGCGCGATGCAGTCAAGCTGGAGCTCAACAGCCTCGGCACCAGCGAAGCCCGGGGCCGCTATCGCGAGGCGTTGGTGGAGTTCCTCAGCGCCCGTTTGCAGCAACTGGACGAAGACAGCCAGCGCCGCCTGAAAACCAACCCGCTGCGCGTGCTCGACACCAAGCACCCCGAGACCCAGGCCCTGCTGGTGGATGCGCCGAAACTGGCCGACTACCTCGATGAAGAGTCCCGTGTACACTTCGACGGCTTGAAGGCACGCCTGGACGCTGCCGGCATCCCCTATGTGGTCAACCCCAAGTTGGTCCGCGGCCTGGACTACTACAGCAAGACCGTATTCGAGTGGGTCACCGACCAACTGGGCGCCCAAGGCACCGTATGTGCTGGTGGGCGCTATGACGGCTTGGTCGAGCAGATGGGCGGCAAGCCCACCAGCGGCGTCGGCTTCGCCATGGGCATCGAGCGGCTTATCCTGCTGCTGGAAACAGTCGGTCAGGTGCCTGAATCCATTGGCCGGCAGGTCGATGTCTACCTGTGTGCATTCGGTGAACAGGCCGAGTTGGCCGGGTTGGCGCTGGCCGAGCAAGTGCGCGACCAGTTGCCCAACCTGCGTTTGCAGGTCAACGCCGGTGGCGGCAGTTTCAAGAGCCAGTTCAAGAAGGCCGACAAGAGCGGCGCTTTGTATGCGCTGATCCTGGGCGACGACGAGCTGGCGGCTCGCGTGGTAGCTTTCAAACCCCTGCGTGGCCAGGGCGAACAACAAAACATTGCCTGGGATGCGCTGCATGCGCATCTGGCGAACTGCGTCGTGCAGGGCTGAAGCAAGTATTTGCGAGAATAGGAGTATTGGGGTGTCGAGTAGCGATGACGAACAACTGGGCGAACTGAAGGACTGGTGGCAGCGCAACGGCAAGCCGCTGGTAACCGGTGGCCTGCTGGCATTGGTGATCGTGTTTGGCTGGCAAGCCTGGACCAAGTATCAGGCCAGCCAATCCCAAGGTGCTTCCAGCCTGTACCAGCAATTGCTGGAAACAGCCCTGACGCCCAACGGCAAACCCGACCCTGCCGCCGTCGCCGACCTGGCCGGCAAGCTGAAGAACGAGTACGGCGGTAGCGCCTACGCGCAGTACGCCAGCCTGTTCGTGGCCAAGGTCGCGGTGGATGCCGGTAAGCTGGACGACGCGGCCAACGAGCTGCGCCCAGTGGTCGACAAACCGAAAGACGAGACCCTGGGCGAGATCTCCCGCCAGCGCCTGGCGCAGGTATTGGCTGCGCAAGACAAAGCCGATGAGGCTTTGAAACTTCTGGAAGGCGATACCGAAAAGGCCTATGTGGCCAGTCGGGAAGAGCTCAAGGGTGACCTGCTGGCCCAATTGGGCCGCCGTGACGACGCCCATGCTGCATACCTGAAGGCCAAGGCCGCGTTGTCCGATGAGGCGGCGGTCGGTGGCCTGCAAATCAAGCTCGACGACCTGGCCAAAGGGGATGCGTGACGTGATCCGTTGGAAACATGCAGCATTGCTGGCCCTGGCCTTGTTGGCCGCGGGTTGCAGCAGCAACAGCAAGAAGGAACTACCACCGGCCGAACTCACCGACTTCAAAGAAGAAGTGGTGTTGCAGAAGCAGTGGAGCCGCTCCATTGGCGATGGCCAGGGCGAGACCTACAACATGCTGGTGCCCGCCGTCGAGGGCGAGCACATTTTTGCGGCCGACGTGACCGGTGTGGTCATGGCCCTGGATCGCAACAACGGCGACGTGGTCTGGAAGCAGGACTTGGAGCTGCCGGTGTCCGGTGCGGTTGGCGTAGGCTATGGCCTGGTCATGCTCGGTACCTTGCGCGGCGACGTGATTGCCCTGGATTCCGCCACTGGCGAGAAAAAATGGGAAGCCAAGGTCACCAGCGAAGTGCTAGCGCCACCGGCCAGCAATGGCGACGTGGTGGTGGTACAAACCCAGGACGATCGCTTGATCGGCCTGGACGCGGCCACTGGCGCTCAGCGTTGGCAGTATGACAGCACCCCAGCGGTGTTGACCCTACGCGGTACCGGCGCGCCTCTGGCAACCAATCGCCTGGCGATTGCGGGCCTGTCCACGGGTAAAGTGGTCGCGCTGGATATCAGCAACGGCGTACCGGTTTGGGAAGCCCGTGTGGCCGTGCCCCAGGGCCGTTCCGAGCTGGATCGGGTAGTGGACATCGACGGCGGCTTGTTGCTGTCCGGTGGCACGCTTTACGTGGCCAGCTACCAAGGCCGTATGGCCGGCATCGACCTGGAAAGCGGTCGCGTGCTCTGGCAGCGCGATGCATCCAGCTATGCAGGTGTCGCCCAAGGCTTCGGCAGCGTCTACATCAGCCTGGCCAGCGGTACCGTAGAAGGCGTGGACGAACGCTCGACCACCGCCCTGTGGAGCAACGACTCCCTGGCGCGCCGCCAATTGTCGGCACCGGAAGTGTTCTCCAGTTATGTGGCTGTCGGTGACATGGAAGGCTACGTTCACCTGTTGAGCCAGGTAGATGGCCGTTTTGTCGGCCGTGAGCGGATCGACAGCGACGGGCTGCGCGCTCGCCCACTGGTGGTTGAGAACACCCTTTACCTGTATGGCAACAGCGGCAAATTGGTAGCGCTGACCATCAAGTAAGGTTTTGACTATGCTTCAGGCCTATAGGGCCTGAAGCCGCCCCTCACCGGGCGCTTCGAACTTCGGCCGCTGCCTGCAGCGGCCTTTGTATTTTCTGAAATAACGCAGTGGAGAGCCGCATGGTTCCCGTAATCGCCCTGGTGGGCCGACCGAACGTCGGCAAGTCCACCATGTTCAACCGCCTGACCAAGAGCCGCGACGCGATTGTCGGCGACCTGTCTGGTCTGACCCGTGATCGCCAATACGGTGAGGCGCGCTGGCAAGGGCGTTCCTATATTTTGGTCGATACCGGGGGTATTTCCGGTGACGAACACGGCATGGACGAAAAGATGGCCGAGCAGTCGCTGCTGGCCATCGAAGAAGCTGATGTCGTGATGTTTCTGGTCGACGCGCGCGCGGGTTTTACCGCCGCTGACCAAATGATTGCCGAGCATTTGCGCAAACGTAACAAGCGTTCGTTACTGGTGGCCAACAAGGTCGACAACGTTGACCCGGAAATGGCCCGCGCCGAATTCGCCCCGCTGGGCATGGGCGATGCCATTCCAGTCGCCGGTGCCCAGGGGCGCGGGATCAACGCGCTGCTGGAAGCCGCTTTGAGCGAGTTCCCCCGCGACGAAGAAGAAGTCGACCTGGAGAACGTCGCTGAGGGTGAAGAGGCGCTACGCATCCCTGGCCCGAGCGAAAAGGATGGCATCAAAATCGCCATCATCGGTCGCCCCAATGTCGGCAAGTCGACCTTGGTCAACCGTATGCTTGGCGAAGACCGAGTGATCGTGTACGACCAGCCTGGTACGACCCGCGATAGCATCTACATCCCGTTCGAGCGCAACGACGAGAAGTACACGTTGATCGACACCGCCGGGGTGCGCAAGCGGGGCAAGATCCATGAGGAAGTAGAAAAGTTCTCGGTGGTCAAAACCCTGCAAGCGATCAAAGACGCCAACGTGGTGATCTTCGTCATGGACGCCCGGGAAGGGGTGGTCGACCACGACCTCAACCTGCTGGGCTTCGCCCTGGAGACCGGCCGCGCCATCGTCATCGCTCTGAATAAGTGGGACGGCATGCAGCCCAGCGAGCGTGACTTCGTGAAGATCGAGCTGGAGCGTCGGTTGTTCTTCGTCGACTTCGCCGACATTCACTTTATTTCTGCTTTGCACGGCACCGGCGTGGGCAACCTGTATGCCTCGGTGCAGGCTTCGTTCAAGTCAGCCATCACTCGCTGGCCGACCAACCGCCTGACCCAGATCCTCGAAGACGCGGTGCAAGAGCACCAACCGCCGATGGTCAATAGCCGCCGCATCAAGCTGCGCTACGCCCACTTGGGCGGGGCCAACCCGCCGTTGATCGTGATCCACGGTAACCAGGTGGAGAAGGTGCCGAAGTCTTATGTGCGCTACCTGGAAAACACCTATCGGCGTGTCTTGAAACTGGTCGGCACGCCGATCCGTATCGAGTTCAAAGGCGGCGAGAACCCGTACGAAGGCAATAAGAACACCTTGACTGACCGCCAGGTCAACAAGAAGCGTCGCTTGATGTCGCACCACAAAAAGGCTGACAAAAAGCGCCGCGACAAGCGTTGATCTTCAGCCCCCTGGCGCTCTGCCAGGGGGCGCGCCTGATCTTTTCCCCAGCGCTGCCAATGGGCTATCCTGCCGCATCACTTTTCAGGACCGGCCCATGATCAGCAGCAAGTTGCCGAATGTCGGCACGACCATCTTCACCACCATGTCGCAATTAGCTGCACAGACCGGTGCGTTGAACCTCTCCCAAGGCTTTCCCGACTTCAACGGCCCTCAAGGGCTGCTCGAGGCGGTAGGCCGCCATATCGCCCAAGGCCACAACCAATACGCGCCCATGACTGGCCTGCAAAGCCTGCGTGAGCAAGTTGCGGCGAAGATCGCTCGCAGTTACGGCGTCGCCATTGACCCCGACAGCGAAGTCACCATTACTCCAGGGGCGACCGAAGCGATCTTCTGTGCGGTGCAGGCGGTGGTGCAGGCGGGCGATGAGGTGATCGTGTTCGACCCCTGCTACGACAGTTACGAACCCTCGGTCGAACTGGCTGGGGGCCGTTGCGTGCACGTACAGCTGAGCGCTGACGGCTTCGCCATCGACTGGCAGAAGCTCAGCGATGCGATCAGCGATCGTACCCGCCTGATAATCCTCAACAGCCCGCACAACCCCAGCGGTGCCTTGATCAGCCGGGCCGACCTTGACCGCCTGGCTGCACTGATTGGCGAACGGGATATTTACCTGATCAGCGATGAAGTGTATGAGCACTTGATTTTTGATGGTGTGCAGCACGCCAGCGTACTGGCCCACGAACAACTGTTGCGGCGCGCTTTTGTAGTTAGCTCGTTTGGCAAAACGTACCATGTCACTGGTTGGAAGACTGGCTATGTGGTTGCGCCACCCGGCTTGACCCTTGAACTGCGCAAGGTCCACCAATACGTAAACTTCTGCGGTGTCACACCTTTGCAGTGGGCGTTGGCCGACTATATGGCGAGCAACCCCGAGCACGTCGAAGAGCTGCCAACGTTCTACCAGGCCAAACGGGATTTGTTCTGCGACCTGCTGGCGCCTTCGCGCTTCACCTTCACGCGCACGCCGGGCACCTACTTTCAGTTGGTCGATTATGGGCAGATACGCCCTGATTTGAACGATGTGGAGATGTCGCTGTGGCTGACCCGTGAGCACGGAGTCGCCACGATCCCGGTGTCAGTGTTTTACCAGAACCCCATCGCTGAACAGCGCCTGGTACGCCTGTGCTTCGCCAAGCGTGAGGACACCCTGCGCGCTGCAGCGCAGAAATTGGCGGCTATTTAAACAGGTACACCCAACCCGCTGTAGGAGCGAGCTTGCTCGCGAAAACCCTTAACGATGGCGCGCTATGCCTGAGCCAACGCGCCGTCTGTGGGTTTTTCGCGAGCAAGCTCGCTCCTACAGGGTATCAGGCGGCTTTTACGTTCTGCTGGCTCAACGACCGGTTCAAGGCACTGAACAGGGCGCGAAAGCTGGCGGTGGTGATGTTTTCGTCGATGCCTACCCCGTGCACTGGGCGTTCGCCGGCCACGCGCAGCTCGATATAAGCCGCCGCCTTGGCATTGGTGCCCGCGCCTATGGAGTGTTCGTTGTAGTCCATAATCTCCACGCCAATCGGCATCGCCGACGCCAGTGCCTCTAGGGCGCCATTGCCTTTACCACGCCAGTGGTGGGTTTCGCCATCACTGTGGACTTCGGCGTCGACCGCACTGCTGCCGTTTTCTTCCTGCAGTTTGTGGCTTACCAGAGCGTACGGCGTGTTCGCCTGCAGGTACTCTTTGCGCAGCAAGGCGTAGATCTGTTGCGCGGTCATTTCCAGGCCGAGGCGGTCGGTTTCACCTTGCACCACTTGGCTGAACTCGATCTGCATGCGCCGCGGCAGGCTGATGCCGTATTCCTGTTCCAGCAAATAAGCGATGCCGCCTTTGCCCGACTGGCTGTTGACGCGGATCACCGCTTCGTAGCTACGGCCGATGTCGGCAGGGTCGATAGGCAGATAGGGCACTTCCCACAAGGTGCCTTCTTGCTGCTGGGTGAAACCCTTGCGGATCGCGTCTTGGTGCGAGCCCGAGAACGCTGTGTGCACCAAGTCGCCCACGTACGGATGGCGCGGGTGTACCGGGATCTGGTTGCACTCTTCGACCACCTTACGCACGCCGTCGATGTCCGAGAAGTCCAACAGCGGGTCGATGCCCTGGGTGTACAGGTTCAGGGCGAGGGTCACCAAGTCAACGTTGCCGGTACGCTCGCCGTTGCCGAACAGGCAACCTTCGACCCGATCGGCGCCAGCCATCAGGCCCAGCTCGGTAGCCGCTACCCCGGTGCCACGGTCGTTGTGGGTGTGCAGGCTGATCAGCACGCTGTCACGGCGGTTGATGTGGCGCCCGAACCACTCGATCTGGTCGGCATAGATATTGGGCGTCGACACCTCGACGGTGGCCGGCAAGTTGAGGATGACCTTGTTCTGCGGCGTCGGGTTCCAGACCTCGATCACGGCGTCACAGACTTCCTTGGCGAACTCAAGCTCGGTAGCGCTGAAGGTCTCGGGCGAGTACTGGAAGGTCCACTGGGTTTCTGGCTGCTGGGCGGCGTATTTGACGAACAACTGGGCGGCATTTACCGCGATGTCTTTGACGCCCTGTTTGTCCTGGTTGAAGACAATTTTGCGGAAGGACGGCGAAGTAGCGTTATACAGGTGGACGATGGCTTTTTTCGCGCCCTTGAGGGACTCGAAGGTGCGCGCGATCAGGTCTTCGCGGGCCTGGGTCAGCACTTGAATCGTGGTGTCGTCAGGAATGTGCTTGTCTTCGATCAAGGTGCGCACGAAGTCGAAATCGGTTTGCGACGCGGACGGGAAGGACGCCTCGATCTCTTTCACGCCGACCGCCACCAGGGTCTTCCAGAAACGCAGTTTTTTCGCCGCATCCATAGGCTCGATCAGCGATTGGTTACCGTCGCGCAGGTCGGAGCTGCACCAGATCGGCGCGGCCGTGATGGTCTTGGATGGCCAAGTACGGTCGGGCAGGTCGATGGTGGGGAACGCACGGTACTTTTTCGACGGATCTTTGAGCATGGTCATGTAAACAATCCTTGAGTGAGCAGCCACTAAAAAGGGCCTGCCGCAAAATTCTAAAAAGAGGGGGAGGGCGAGGCGACGCGATTCAGCCCGGCAGTCGTGCGCTGACGAGGCAGAGGCTGCGGTGCTGGCGAAGCAAAATGAGCGTATGGGCGGTTTTCATGGCTTTACCCTAACCAATTGAGGTGAAACATGGCAAGGGTGTGAAGAAAATTGGTAGAAAGCTTGGGATATCGATTTTTATTGGAATTAAAAGGAAGCTTAGGTCTTTCTATTGACGATCGATTGCGCGGGGCTCGCACTCTGCGCAATCAGCCGGTCAGGGTGGTGAGCCCTGGGTAGCAGGGGGAAACAACCTCTCGGAAGGACTAAGGTTGAAAGGCGCCGATAAAGATAGCCGGATCGACCCGCGCGTCGTTCAAGCTAACGTTCCAGTGCATATGCGGCCCAGTGGCGCGCCCGGTGGCCCCCACACGACCTACCACGTTGCCACGGGTCAGGTTGTCGCCGACTTTTACGTCAATCTTCGACATATGGCAGAACATGCTGATAAAGCCCTGACCATGGTCGACGAACACGGTATTGCCATTGAAGAAGTAATTACCCACCAGAATCACTTTGCCGTTAGCTGGCGTCTTGATAGGCGTGCCGGCGGGTACGGCGAAGTCCAGGCCAGAGTGCGGGTTGCGCTCTTCGCCATTGAAGAAGCGGCGCACGCCAAACTTGCTCGACAGCGGCCCATTGACCGGCTTGTCCAACAGCAGGTTGCTCGGCGTGCCCGGGCTGAAGCTGCGGTAGGCGCGCAGTTGCTCCGCCAGTTCGGCATCGATGCGTTTGATATCGGCGGGGTTTGGGTTGACCTGGCGGGTGTTTTTCAAGGTGATGCGTTGTTCCGGGTATTGTTTGCTACCCACGGTAAAACTGCGGGCCTGGCCGCCAACGCTTAGGGTTTGCTGGCCGGGCTTGACCGTCAGTGGCAAACCTACGATGGCACGCCAGGTCTGCTGCTCGCGCACCACCAGCACGGGCTTGCCGTCGTACAGCGCCTTGGGCGGCTGCGTGGCATTGCCCAAGTCAATTACGGCCACACCGCCGGGGACAGGTTTGTTCAACAGGCGGGTAATGTAGCTGTCGGCCTGGGCGCCCAGGGATACACAGAGCAGCAGGGTAAAAGCGAGCAAGCGGGGCATGAATCAGTCCAATAGTGAGAGCGTGACAGGCGTGAGGTGATTGTCTTCGACACGCACGTCCAGTTCGCCGTCGCCGAGTCGAGCCTTCAGGCGTTGGCCGGTGCGGGTCTGTTCAGCGCTACGGATGGCCTGGCCGTGGTCGTCGAGCAGGATGCTGTAGCCGCGGCCCAAGGTCGCCAAGGGGCTGACCACGTGCAGGGTTTGCATTTGCCCTTGAAGCAATCGCTGGCGCGTTTTCAGTTGCTCGCCCATGGCCCGCGGCAGCCGTTGGGCGAGGGCGTCGAGACGTTGCTTAAGCATCGCCAAGACCCTCCCGGGGTGCTGCCCGGCCAGGCGCGTTTGCAACTGTTCGAGGCGATGACGGCGGCCGATCAGGCGTTGCTCGAAGGCCCGGCGCATGCGCATGTCCAGGTCGTCCAGACGCTGCGCCTGTTGGCGCAGGCGTTCGCCGGGGTGGCGCAGACGCCGGGCCAGGCCGTCCAGACGCAGGCGGTCGTGGGCCAGGCGCCCTTGCATGCGCATGACCAGGCGCCGCTGCAGGGTTTCCAGACGGCGCAGCAGGTCGCCGGAGTCCGGTGCCAGCAGCTCAGCGGCCGCCGACGGCGTCGGGGCGCGGACGTCGGCGACGAAGTCGCTGATAGACACATCGGTTTCATGGCCGACGGCACTGACAATGGGCGTGACGCAGGCATCCACGGCGCGGGCGACCGCTTCTTCGTTGAAGCACCAGAGGTCCTCCAGTGATCCACCACCACGGGCCAGGATGATCGCGTCGAAACCCCGTGAGTCTGCCAGCTGCAAGGCTCGGACAATCTGCGTGATGGCCTCGCGGCCTTGCACGGCGGTGGGAATCAACGTCAGTTTGACCTGAGGCGCCCGGCGCCGGAACACACTGATGATGTCGCGGATTACCGCACCGGTCGGCGAGCTGACGATCCCGATATGCTGCGGGTGAGCGGGCAGGGGGCTTTTGCGTTCGCTGCTGAACAGCCCTTCGCTGCTGAGTTTTTCTTTCAAGGCTTCGAAGGCCAGGCGCAACGCACCGTCACCGGCTGGCTCGACCGTATCGAGGATCAACTGGTAGTCGCCGCGGCCTTCGAACAGCGAGACCTTGCCGCGCACCTTGACCGCCAGGCCGTCCTTGAGCGCCTGCCGTACGCGCTGGGCGTTCTGCCGGAACAGCGCGCAACGCACCTGGGCGCCGCTGTCCTTGAGGGTGAAATAAATATGCCCAGAGGCGGGGCGCGCCAGGTTGGAGATTTCACCCTCCACCCAGATATGGCTGAACACGTCTTCCAGCAACACACGGGCGCGGCCGTTGAGCTGGCTGACGGTCAGGACCTCGCGGTCCAGGTTGAGTCGAGCGAAAGGGTCTTTAATCATGCAGGCATCATAAAGGCAAACCGCGCGGCCGACGATCCCAAAGCAACCCTTGACCTAACCGGTCAGGGGATTAAGCTGCGCTCTCCTTTTATATACCCAGGCCGTGTCATGAGCTCGCAGAGCATTATCGTCCCGCAAATCTCCAGTTTTCCCGGGCACGAAGGCGCCGCCAGGCTGATGCTGCGCTGGTTGGTGCAAAAGAATATCGTCGAGCCGCAGCTCAGCACGTGCGGGCTCACGGGCAACCGCATGGGCTATGCCATCGCCGAGGGCGCGCGGCAGGTAGTCGAGCAGCCCGAAGCCTTGCCCTTTGGCCAGCCGGTCAATGGCCTGGAGATCATTACCCAGCGCTGTATCTTTATGCCGGAGGCCGGGTTTCTCGAAGAGGCCGGCTGCCCGGAGTGCCAAAAGGAAGTGGGGCCGGTGTTGTTCGAGAGCCTGGATGACTGGTACCCCGGCCACACTGACAACTTCATCTGCCCGGAATGCGGCCATGAAGACGACATCAACGGTTTTATCTTTCTGCAGCCCTGCGGTTTTTCCGACCTGGGTTTTATCTTCAATGGCTGGGGCGAGGCGACGTTAAAGCCAAGCTTCGTACAGGCATTCGCCGAGCGCCTGGACTGCAAGGTCAGGCTGGTGGAAGTAGAAACGCTGTAGCGGGTTTTCGATTAGCCCGATCTTTACCTTTCGCCGGGCCCCATGTCTGGGTATAATGGCGCGCTTCCATTTTCCCGCTCGGGAGCCCCCGCGATGCTGCGTATCAGCCAAGAAGCTCTGACCTTCGACGACATTCTCCTAGTGCCCGGTTATTCCGAGGTACTCCCTAACGAAGTCAGTCTCAAGACCCGTTTGACCCGTGGCATCGAGCTGAACATTCCGCTGGTTTCTGCCGCCATGGACACCGTTACCGAAGCCCGGCTGGCCATTGCCATGGCCCAGGAAGGCGGTATCGGTATCATCCACAAGAACATGACCGTCGAGCAGCAAGCTGCCGAAGTGCGCAAGGTCAAGAAGTTCGAAGCCGGTGTGGTCAAAGACCCTATCACCATTGAAGCCGACGCTTCGGTGCGCGACCTGTTCGAACTCACCCGCCTGCACAATATCTCCGGCGTGCCCGTGCTGCACGATGGCGAGCTGGTCGGCATCGTCACTTCCCGTGACGTGCGTTTCGAAGCCCGCCTCGATATTCCGGTTCGTGAAGTGATGACGCCCAAAGAGCGTCTGGTCACCGTCCGTGAAGGCGCGAACAAGAACGAAGCCCGTGACCTGCTGCACAAGCACCGCATCGAAAAAGTCCTGATCGTCAACGAAGCGTTCCAGCTCAAGGGCATGATGACCGTCAAGGACATCGAGAAAGCCAAGGCTTATCCGCTGGCCAGCAAGGACGACCAGGGTCGTCTGCGCGTGGGCGCGGCGGTGGGTACCGGCAAGGACACTGGCGAGCGGGTTTCCGCGCTGGTGGCCGCTGGGGTTGACGTGGTGGTGGTCGACACCGCCCACGGCCACTCCAAAGGTGTGATCGACCGCGTGCGTTGGGTCAAGCAGAACTTCCCGGACGTCCAGGTCATCGGCGGCAACATCGCCACCGGCGCTGCCGCCAAGGCTTTGGCTGAAGCCGGCGCCGACGCAGTGAAGGTCGGTATCGGCCCTGGCTCCATTTGCACCACGCGCATCGTCGCCGGTGTCGGTGTGCCACAAATCAGCGCCATCGCCAACGTGGCCGCCGCGCTGGAAGGCACCGGCGTGCCGCTGATCGCCGATGGCGGTATCCGCTTCTCCGGTGACTTGTCCAAAGCCATCGTGGCCGGTGCCCACTGCGTGATGATGGGGTCGATGTTCGCCGGTACCGAAGAAGCACCGGGCGAAATCGAGCTGTTCCAGGGCCGCTCCTACAAAGCTTACCGTGGCATGGGTTCGCTGGGCGCCATGTCCCAGGCCCAGGGCTCTTCGGACCGCTACTTCCAGGACTCCTCGGCCGGTGCCGAGAAACTGGTCCCCGAAGGCATCGAGGGGCGGGTGGCCTACAAAGGCGGCCTGACTGCCATCATCCATCAGTTGATGGGCGGCCTGCGTTCCTCCATGGGCTACACCGGCAGCGCCGATATCGCTGAAATGCGCACCAAGCCCGAGTTCGTTCGCATCACCGGCGCTGGCATGGCGGAATCCCACGTGCACGACGTGCAGATCACCAAGGAAGCGCCCAACTATCGCGTAGGTTGATAGTTGCTCGGCGCCAGCCCTCGGGGCGGGCGTCGACTACCCTAATTTAGCGGGGCTGTTGATTGCAGCCCCGTGTCGTTTCTGAATCACCACCGACGAGAATGAGTCATGGCCCTCGACATTCACGCCCACCGTATCCTGATCCTCGATTTCGGTTCCCAGTACACTCAGCTGATTGCCCGCCGCGTGCGCGAGATCGGTGTGTATTGCGAACTGCACCCGTTCGACATGGACGACGACGCCATTCGCGAGTTCGCCCCGCGTGGCATCATCCTCGCCGGCGGCCCCGAGTCGGTGCATGAAGCCGATAGCCCGCGCGCGCCCCAGGCCGTGTGGGACTTAGGCGTGCCGGTGTTTGGTATCTGCTACGGTATGCAGACCATGGCCGAGCAGCTCGGCGGCCGCGTTGCCGGTTCCGACCTACGTGAATTCGGTTACGCACGGGTCGATGTGGTGGGCAAAAGCCGCATCCTCGATGGCATCGAAGACCACGTCGACGCCGATGGCGTGTTCGGCCTGGACGTGTGGATGAGCCATGGCGACAAAGTCACAGAAATCCCGGCCGGCTTCCACCTGCTGGCCAGCACCCCCAGCTGCCCAATCGCCGGCATGGCCGACGACACCCGTGGTTACTATGGCGTGCAATTCCACCCAGAAGTCACCCACACCAAGCAAGGCGGGCGCATCCTCTCGCGCTTTATCCTCGACATCTGCGGCTGCGAAGCGCTGTGGACGCCATCGCGCATCGCCGACGACGCCATCGCCCAGGTACGTGCCCAGGTCGGCAGCGACAACGTATTGCTCGGCTTGTCCGGCGGGGTCGACTCCTCAGTAGTTGCGGCCTTGTTGCACAAAGCCATCGGCGACCAGCTGACCTGCGTATTTGTCGACAACGGCCTGCTGCGCCTGCACGAAGGCGAGCAAGTCATGGCCATGTTCGCCGAGAACATGGGCGTTAAAGTCATCCGCGCCAACGCCGAAGCCCAGTTCCTCGACAACTTGGCCGGCGAGTCGGACCCGGAGAAAAAACGCAAAATCATCGGCCGCACCTTCATCGATGTGTTCGATGCTCAAGCCAGCCAATTGCCCAATATCAAGTACCTGGCCCAAGGCACCATCTACCCGGACGTGATCGAATCGGCCGGCGCCAAAAGCGGCAAGGCCCACGTGATCAAGTCCCACCACAACGTCGGCGGCCTGCCCGAGGAAATGAACCTCAAACTGGTCGAGCCGCTGCGCGAACTGTTCAAAGACGAAGTCCGCCGCCTCGGCCTGGAACTGGGCCTGCCGTACGATATGGTCTACCGCCACCCATTCCCCGGCCCAGGCCTGGGCGTGCGGATCCTCGGCGAAGTGAAAAAGGAATACGCCGACCTGCTGCGCCGCGCCGACCACATCTTCATCGAAGAACTGCGCAAAGCCGACTGGTACCACAAAGTCAGCCAGGCCTTCGTCGTGTTCCAGCCAGTCAAATCAGTCGGCGTCGTCGGCGACGGCCGCCGCTACGCCTGGGTCGTGGCACTGCGCGCCGTCGAAACCATCGACTTCATGACCGCCCGCTGGGCCCACCTGCCGTACGAGCTGCTGGAAACCGTGAGCGGGCGGATTATCAACGAGATCGAAGGGATCTCGCGGGTGACGTATGACGTGTCGAGCAAGCCGCCGGCGACGATTGAGTGGGAATGATTGGACGTCCGGCATTGTCCGGCACGATCTAGCAAGAAATGCCCTGGAGCCCGCGTAATTGCGGGCTTTTTGGGTCTGGCAAGTTCAGGTAGCGTTCTGCATCGCCAAGCATGATTTTTTTATGGCATGGTACGGGGTACCAACTGCATCTGATGCCATGCATAACGCTTGATACCATGTCCCTTGTTTCAGGATGGGCATGGTATCGATACAGCCAAGAGGCCCAGTTTTACTGGGGTAAGCCCAATTCTTCCGCGCTTTTCAGAGCATGGTATTTTTCATGGAATAAATGGAAGCCATGCTCACTGATACCAAGCTCCGAAACCTCAAGCCGCAAGACAAGCTCTACAAGGTGATTGATCGTGACGGCTTGTACGTCGCCGTCACCCCAGTTGGCTCTATCTCCTTTCGCTACAACTACTCCATCAATGGCCGGCAGGGGACCGTTACCTTCGGTCGTTATGGCTTAGGTGGGATCACCTTGGCGGAGGCGTGCGAGCGGCTAGGGGAAGCGAAGAAGATAATTGCCGCAGGCAAATCGCCTGCTAAGGAGAAGGCGCGCACCAAAGGTGCTGAAACCTTATGATTGGGCTGAAAAATGGCTGCGCGGCTATCAGGGGGCGGACTCGACACTAGATATGCGCCGGTCAGTCTATGAGCGCGAATTGAAGCCGAAGTTTGGCAATCAGAAGCTGGCTGAAATCACTCATGAGGATCTGCGAGCGCTGACTGATGCGATAGTGGAGCGGGGTGCACCTGCAACCGCCGTCCATTCGCGGGAGACTGTGCTGCAGGTCTTTCGTTGGGCCATTGAGCGTGGTCAGAAAGTTGAAAACCCTGCGGATCTAGTAAGGTCTGCCAGCATCGCTAAATCCGAGCCACGCGACCGGGCGTTGACGCCTGATGAAATTGCGCTGATGTATCAGTACATGGACAGGATTGGTACCGCGACGTTGGGTCGAGCCGTAGCCAAGCTTCTGCTGCTGACGATGTTGCGCAAGAGCGAGCTGACCAACGCGACGTGGAGTGAAATCAACTTCGGCGAGGCGCTATGGACGATCCCCACAGAACAGATGAAGCGCCGAAGACCTCATTTGGTGTTTCTGTGCCGGCAAGCATTGGATTTCTTCATTGCGTTCCAGACTCTGGCTGAAGGTACTGAGTACGTTCTGCCGTCACGCTACGACTCCGACATGCCAATGAGTGCAGCCACGATCAACCAGGTACTGACACTCACCTATCGCCTTGCTCATAAGGAAGGTTTGCCACTTGGCAAGTTCGTTCCCCATGACTTGCGACGCACGGCCAGCACGCTGCTGCATGAGGCGGGCCACAACTCGGAGTGGATCGAGAAGTGTCTCGCACACGAGCAGAAAGGTGTGCCCGCCGTCTATAACAAGGCCGAGTATCGGGATCAGCGTCGTGCGATGTTGCAGGATTAGGCAGATGTTTCTGATGAGTGGACACTTGAGAAACCTCGGAAAACAAATCAATAGCTTTCGTGGTAACAGCTCATTTCAGCGAATCGCATGAGAGAAAGTCGCCATGCACTTGATCGATAGGTTTCACTGATACTGGACGAATCGCATGCATGGTTGAGGGTGGGCAGTAATTAACGACTGATCGCTAGCTAGCGGTCAAAAGAATACCATGGACAGGATTTTAAGGACTTTGTAATGTTGGTGGAAATTATGCGTTTCCTCTTCTCGCCTTTGGATATCCGCGGTGAGAGCTTCTACCTCCCTCTTATCCATACTTTAGAGTTCAAGTGATGTACCCGTCGACTCAAAATGCTGTCTGCTTTGAACGCTTAAAGTCTGCGGCTTTGTACTTTGATAGCGTTATTCCTGTCGCCTTCCATTCTCTACAAGGGCGCGGCGAAGAGATTGACGTCATGTTGAAGCTTCCGGAGGAAATTCCAGGGGATGCTCTTGTGAATCTCGTATTTGGTGTGACGCCTGCAAGTAATCGTGAGAAATGGACGCTGCTTGGGCGATACATCGACACCTGGACAGCTTTTCAGAAAGCAATTCGTCCCGCTTTGGGGGGACTCTCGGATGCCAGTTACGACGATGTGAAGGTAGCCTACCTGCAAGACTCTGTAATAGGTTCCAACTCTAGTGTTCGATCCGAGTTCGTTAAGCTGGCAGAAACGCTTGGAAAGCAGTACTCAACGGTTCTAGTGCCTAACCGCGCTGAAGTCGATGGGCAAAATGCATATGCTTGTTTAGTGCTATCAAACATTCCACTCGTGGATACGGCTCGTATGTCGTGGGAGCAAGTCCTAGATTTGAGAAAAGATCCGGAAGCACGCGCAGCACTGAGAAACCTTCGACTCTTCTTCTATTCTAACTACAATGGTAAACCCTCATCATTTGTCGCGGATGATCTTGCGCGCCGCCTCGACGAATACAGCTCTACTCGTAAAAGAATGGGCTTTGAATCTATAACTGGCAGCATTTCAGACTTGATCGAAGCCAAGAGTGTGCATAGTGCTGCCGCTATGGGGCTCGCCGCTGGGCTCGCCGGCGGACCCCTTATAGGACTAACCTCCGCAGCACTCTTAGAGGTGAGCGGTATGGCTCTTGAATTCGCGAAGAGGCGATTCGCAATCACAGAATTCGAGAAGCACCACGACCTGGCTTATCTGATCCAAGCGCAAAAGAAGGGCGATTAGTTCTAATAGATCGTCCGCACATATGTACCGGCCGACTCCAACCTTAGACTCCTCCGCATGCGAAGGAAGTGCGATGCAATTACCTACCCCATGAAATGGTGTCTGGGTGAATCAGTGCCAAGCTTTGCAAAATGGATGGCTCATCTGTCATCAGGTTCAACACCATGAAACCACAGCATTCGGTCAGGAGGTAAAGTCATAGTTTTGAGAGTTATTAATTAGCGGACGATGATTCTCGGGGGGGGCGCTGATTGTGCTTTAAAAAATTCTAAAGCTTGCCGTCTACTTCTGAAAAACATCAAGCCCAAAATAATCGGCGAGAAAAATAGGAAAAGCACTTAGTACTGATAATGGATCTCGAAGCGATCCATTGTTTAGTTGCGCATCTGCAATAGATGACTGATTATTCACAATATTCAGGTTGTTGTTCCCGGAAATTAACAAGTTGGCTTTTCTAAGGTTGGCCTCTATTAGGAATCGCCATCCTTGCCTATCAATTTTTTTCGCGTCTTGATAGATGTGGTTTCCGCGCTGAGCAGAAAGTTTTTTATAGACTGCGCCCCTGCAGTCAGATAGATATATAACTCTTTCTAAGTACTCATCAATATCATTAATATCTCTGATCGCCTCAATCATGGGGTAACTTATAAATAGTTTTCCATGCTCCGTCTCATTATTAAAGCGTCGTAGCATATCAAGTAGAATTCTGCCCGAAAAATTCTGGTCATTTGGCTCGAGGTCAAAGAAAAGATAAATTTGCCCAACTTGATCGCGCCTTAAGTTTTTTAGGACTTCGTCTTTGCTGGCAATTGGGTTCAGCTCTTTGATTAGTTCAAAAACATCTAGATCTTCATCAGCCGAGATTTGCGTATAGAGTTCGTAAAGATCATTCTGAAAAGTCACCAATAGTCTGCCTTCTTCATCAGAGAAAAAAGCTCGCTCTAGACTTTTAAAATAATTTTTTTCGGCTTTTTCTCCCTCGAATACAAATACTGTACGCTCCATTAACTGGACAGTCCTTTATAAATTTTTTCTAAATTATGGGCCTTGCGAAGCTCCTTTTCTGTCAGCTCGGTGAGTGGTGAAATCTTCTTGTCCAACACAAAGTAGCAGTCAGGCCGCAAAAGATCGTTACTCATAACTCCAGTATTATGTGTGGTCATTATGGTTTGAGCTTGCGACGTAGTGATTTTTTCAACAATGGCTGAAGCTAACGCGTGATGATAAAAAGCATCAAATTCATCGATATACGCAAATTTCACCTCTCCTTTATTTAGTCGAAGCCACCAAAAATAAAATATTCCAAGAGATAGTGTTCCTGTGGAGGCTGCCGTGCCAAACTCAAGTTTTATTTCGCCAAAGTTAAAGTATATAGACTTGTTGCCGCTGGCATTTGGGTTGATATCCACAACTAAAGAGCACTCTATACCGGCATCATTAAGAAATCTCTCGAAATCTTCGATGGAGTCGCTTTCAATGATGCTTTGCGATAACTGCTTTACACCAATGTCCTTGCCAACATACTCTCCTTTGTTTGTTGCGTTTAAGGATCTAAAGAAAACCATTCCCTCAATAAAGTCAAGCAGTGCTAGGAAAGTTTCATTTATGGCTGTGTCATCCAGTATGGCATTACTTTTAACATATTTAAGTAGAGATATCCAGGAGTCACCTACATCATTCTTTAGAGTTTCTGCTCCGTTTAAGGCAATACTTGCTAGCGTTGATTTTCGGCGGTCAACATAAAGGACGTTAATTTCATTTATGGTCAAGTGCTCGTAGACGAGCTTATCCCAAGCTTTCTTTCCGTATTTGTATACAACCTCAGCATCACCAATACGGAATTCAAAAATAAATTCTGCAATTTGAGCGCTTGAGCGTCCATTGAGATAGTTATTGTTCAGTGAGGGGAAGTAACTAGGAGAGTCAACCAAGTGCAAAACCGGGTCGACCATTGCGAGGCCGAGATTTGACTTGCCTCCACCATTAGGACCATAAATCATTGCATGTCTTACGATGCCTTTATTAACTGCAATTTCATTAAATTCGTATTGCTGGCTAGTAAGATCAAAACACAGCCAATTTGTGAAGTTTCGAAAGTTTTTCACTGAAAATTTGCGTAGCATCGGGGTAACCCCTTCAGATCGATATAGTGAGCTTACCAGCTTTGGATGCTGCCGTAAAAAAACTACGGCTCGAGAGATGTATCGATAGATTATGGCCACTCAGAGTGGAGAGAGCCCCGGTTTCGTAGACAGCCTCCGTCAGTTGACTACCCCCGCTCCGGTAGACATCCCGGTTTATCAGAAAGGCGCCCCAAGAAAGCGGCAGAGTTATTGAGGAGGGTGGCCGTTTGCTGCCAGTCATGAGAGCTGTTTTCGCCCCTAGCCATGCGATAGACTCGTCGAATCCAACCGTTTGGTCATGTGCATAACGACGCAGCGAGGCACATTCATGCTGATGGGAGTCGAAAGGTCTCAGGAAATGAGCGGAGAGCTTTGGATGCTGCCTGGTGCTCGATCTCCAGCCTTCGCGCAATTTCTGACTGGTTGAAACCGAGTTTCTGGAGCACAACAATTTGCTTCTTTCGGTCAGAAAACCGTGTGTCGACCATGTGGCGGACGATATTTCTGAGCTCTGCCTCATCTGCCACCTGAACCGTCAGGCTAAGCAAGTACTGAAAGAAGTATGAGTCGACAAGCTCGTCACCTGATTTCGCCTGAGGCTCAGCCCGCATAGCGCATTGGCCGGACAGCTCAGAGCAGACCCTGCATATGCAGCTGAATTGCTCGCTGATGTAATACGCGAAGGCGACCCAGCAGAGCTGGATATTTTGTTGCGACAGCTAGCCTTCGCGGTTGGAGCGTACGATCAGACCAGCCACGAATAGTGGCTGTGCAGCATCCTCTCATTTTCCAACAGGCGCTGATTCCAAACTTCTTGCTGCTTCCTTGAGCGGCCTCAATGCGCTTGCAGTTCGTAATGGGAGCCTAGAGGGGGCTGGGTGTTCACAAAACGGTGGTTTCCTGAACACGCTAAAAAATGGCATCCGAGGCCATCGGAACCCCTATTGGCGAGTTAATATTCTGGTCAAGTTTTCAACGTCCCGGTTGTATCAATGAAACAGCGAATCGGCCACGCATGGGGCTCCACAGAGGACCATCACCTGGACTTGCAGCGCGGCGCTTCGGAAGCCCGGGTGCCATCTCATCTATGAAGAAGCCGCGAGCGGAAAGAACGCATCGCGGCTTGAGTTTAAGCAATATCGAAAGGCCCTCCGCGACGGGGGCACTCTATGGCTCGGAGCTGAGGCGTAGAAATAGCTGATGGTTACGCGGGGTTAGCTGTCGACCAGCTTAAGCCGTTCGCCTATCGTATTTTGAATGGCTGTTCCCCCAAAACTAGCCATTCGCCCTGCGCGAAGCCGTCAGGCAGAAATGCAAAGGGCGGCGGGCCTAGCCTAAGACTCCGCGAAAGCTGTGATCAGCGTCAGAGCCCCGTGGGGATGCACGGATCGGTGGCTATTCGAAGCTCTGTTCGCCTTCCCGATCGCGCTCGCTTTCATGTTCGATCCTGCGTTCGAGTTCGGGCAACATGTCGGTGACCCATTGCCGAACCTCGCCTCCAACATTGTCACCCAGCGTGGTGATAGCCGTGCGACGCCGAACCAGGATATCGGCGAGCGAGCCACTCCAGCTGCGCGGATGCAGCCGTGACCAGATATCACCGAGGAACGCCCGCTTGTCTGGCGCGTGGCCCAATATTTCCAGGAAAAGCGTGGAGACACCATTCTCCTCTTCGCCCTGCTGCCGCTTGAACATGGGGATGCTTTTGCCAAGCAGCGTATAGCGCCGATCCGGATCGACATTCGCCCACTGAACAAAGGTCTCGGCGCCGACATCCTCCACCGGCGTGCCAGACCCAAAATCCCCCTCAAACAGCCCCCGATTTCTCGGCCTGAGTTCGGGGAGCAGGAATTCGTCTAGCGCGATCAGGGGATGGGTCTCGAAGAGCGCCTTCAGGACATAACCAAGATCGTAGGACGAAAGATAGACGGTCTCCAGTCCGGCCCGGAGGCGGGCGCAGATTTCCCGCAATGTCGCCTCTCCATCGGGGCCGGCGCAGCAGACCCGAATAACGTTATGCAGCCCAAAATCGCGCAACGACTGCTTCTTTCTGAAGTCAGCGAGCAGTAGCAGCTCACGGCCAACAGCGATCAAGGATGGCGCACGTTGGCGGCCTTCATCCCGATCGCGGTAGAAGTGCATGTGCAATATATCAAGCGCGATTTCGACGCCGTCGGGCAAATTGCCGATGTCGGTGAGTAGCAGGCCAAGCGCGTCGGGTGGAGACTCCCCGACACTGCCATTGGCGATGCTTTGAAAATTCCACGCCGAAAGGACGCCACGTTCGATCGCACGCCGAAGCCGCGCTATGCCTTGGGTATCGATAGCAACACGCGCCTGCAGATACGGCAGACTCGCGGCAAGATCGGGATTCTGGATCACATTCTCTAGCGTAGCGTTGGCAAAGGCCGAAGCCTTGGCGTGCGCGCCGTGGATGAATCCGCCCAGCACCGTCGCATTCCGGCTGTCCGCCTCGGCGGCGGAGAACAGGTCCAGCAGTTCACACCACATCGCATCAAGATCGGCGGCACCATCCGACAGACCAATGCCGCATTCATAGGCGCGCTGCGGATTTTGTTCGACGAGCAGTTCGGTGATGAAGGCAGCGCGCGTCTCCGGGTCGTGCGCGAGTGCGGTGCCGATCTCTTTCGCCTGCTGGGAGGCGCGCTCATAGGGTTTCATGACGTCGCCGTCATCCGCGTCGCCATCAGCCACATCCCAACCGAAACTGCTGCGCCCTAGTACGACCGCACGGGCCTGGTGGAGAAGATCGGTGGGTTTCAGGCGTTCGATGAGCGCAATGAGACGGGCGCGAACCTCATCCGGCATCGCGTCGCCCTCGAAGCGCAGCGCTGTGCGGAAGCCGATCCACCCTTCGATCCAAGGTCGCTCGGAAGAAAAATGGGTCGCTGCCCGTTCGAGCGCATCGTGGCAGGCGCCGAAGTGCCACAGCATTCTTACGCTGTGGGCAAGATGGTCCCTGACGTTTTCGATGATTGGCGATAGCTCGACCGCCAGGTCAACCGCGCCGTTGTACCAGGCCCAGATGTCACCATAAGTCGGCGGGTGCCAGCCATAGTCTCGTGGCCGGGCGCCAAAGTCGAAATCGCTGGATGAACTGAAATGGTGCGCCTTCAGTAGCGCATCAAGGGCGATGCCGGCGCAGCGTGCCAAAGCCGGATCACCCGATTGCACGAGCCGGCGTACGAGCGCTCGCCGCTGATCTGGTAAAGCCTTGGTGCCGGACAGGTGCAGGTGATACAGCTCTGCGAACATGCCCGACGCCGAGCTGTTATGGTGATCGGGCGATTCAGCGGAAAGGAACCGCGCAAGCAAGGTTGCCGCGCGGTCGAACAGCGGCGGATCGTAAGCGAGGAGCTTGATCAACCGTATCCATTGCCACCGGTTGCTCGACTGCGGATCGATGATTTCGCCGCCATCTGGGCCGGCAATATCACGCTCGATCCTCGCGAGCACGACATCAGGTGCAACCGGGGCGATGTTGGCGATGATATGAAGGCCGTCTTCTCCCAATGCCGCGAGATCGCCGAGTGGCCCGTCGGCACGGAGCCAGCGCTCTACCGCGGCCCGCGCCTCGGCGCTGTCGTGCAGATAGCCGAGGCGGCGCGAAAGGGATTTCTGCATCCGCGTTGTAAGCGACGCGCAGAAGCGATCAAAATCGGCCGGCGGCATGCGTTCAAGGGCGAAGCCGGCGAGCGGGTTGGCGATCGCATGCGGCAGGATAGCGCGCCACCGTCCCCGCAGCTGCGCGATCCCCCGCTGTCGAAGCGTATTCAGCGCAGCATATATCCTTGCTACGGGAACACCGCGAATAGCGGCGACCCGCGCAAGTTCACCGCCTTCCGAGGTGTCCTCGCCATCGATCGAATAGAACAGGGCAAGGTCCTCGGCAGCGGAAAGCAGATCCCGGTCAGGATCGTTGCGCTGATCAAAAATCCGCCCGAAGAGGTCGCGGCTCTTGAGCTTTCCCAGGGTCTCGCCTTTTCCGAGCGTATCGGCGAGAGCGCGCGCCACGCGGAAGTTGCCGTCGCTGAACCCTGATATGGTTCGCCGGTCGATCTGCGTCACATTGGGGAAGGTCTTTTCCAGCCACAGTTCCACCATTTCAGGCGATGCTGATTGCAAGCGAAAGACCTCGGTACGCTCGGGCTCGTCGTCGCGAACATCATATTCGACAGTTAAGAGACTGACTTGGCTCCCCGCTTCCGAACAGATGCGGGCCAGTTCGCTGTGCGTCGCCGGGTTGCAGTTGTCGACGATCAGGATCGCACGGTGCCGTGCGATCACCAGTTGGCGCGCCATTTCGCGTGCGGTCGGGTCAGTCTCCGCGGAATAGTCGGTATAGACGGCGAGCCCCGGATCGAGCGGCACCTCGCCCACACCATCCTCGAACAGTGCATGCACCAGACGAGTCTTTCCGAGACCGGACAAGCCGATCAACCGGATACATTGGCGAGCTTTGGCCAGAGAGACGCGAAGCCGGGCGATACCCTCGCCGATCGTGAGTTGCTTGCGGTCGCTCGTTCGCTCATCGGTTAGGCAGGCCTTATCGTTGAAGAGATAGGGCGTCTCCTCGCTCACGCCGACGCCACACCAATCGCCGATGCTGCTCCAGCCCGACATGCCGATGCCGAGCCGCGTGCGGACCCAGGCGGCAATTCCGGGATGGTGATTGACCCATGTCGCCAGCCGGTCGCGATCGTAGAAGTCGCTATGCAACTGCCCGGCCTCAGGCAGATCGTCGAGTTGCGCCCGGATCGCATCGCGACGATCTCTCAGCGGCTTGTCTGCGACCGACCCTTGCGCGCTAACGATGATGTAGGCGCCCGAGCGAGCGGCGAGTTCAGCGATGACCGGCCGTAGTACGCCGCCAGGACGCATCTCATCGCGGATTGCGCTCGCCGGCATGTCGGGCTTTTTCACCTGAAACCCTGTGTGCTGGCGCGGCACGAAATCCGGCATCAGCAGTGCGGACGGGCACTCGATCCGGACATCAAGCCCGCCATCGGCCGCATCCTGATTGCCGCCAGCCGTGACCGACGAACTGGGGCAACCCTGCGCCCGTAATTCTGCCAAGGCGAGACGTGCGACGAGTGTCCGCAGATCGGCGTCATTGAGGTCGGCGATTTGTGCGCCAGTAATTTCGAACATCGTCCCCAACCCCCTTTTATCAAATATTGGATAACATGCGGGACAACAAAGAGCAGTCAAGCGATAGTTGGTCCGCCACGGACGCGACCGAACTGCCAGTTGATCCAACGCCACGCATGATACCGGCGACTGGCTTGTCGAGCTGGCGCTCCAGCGCCAGTCGCTACGGCACGGGCGTGAACTCGCGCGACCCGGCGAAGATGCTGTTGAGCCGACATCCGCGTGATTTCTGCTAGGTGCGGAGCACCTGAATCGTCTTGAGATACTTGAGCGCCGCGCTTTCCAGTCCGTTCGTGAAGAAGAAAGCCCGGGCCTTTAGTTCGAAGTATGGTATCAATCATGGCATTTCTGGTTGATTGATTTATAACTCATTGATAGATATGAATTTTATATGGTTATAAATATCGAGTGGGATGGGACGTCCGGCATTGTCCGGCACGACCTAGCAAAAAATGCCCTGGAGCCCGCGTAATTGCAGGCTTTTGGGTTTTTGAGTCTGGCAAATTCCGGCTACCCTGCAACTTTTGATTTAGTTAGCAGCTATTCGCGAGGTCTGCCACCAAGCAATAGCTAAAACGCTCCGCACTGGTGCCTGAGCGGTTCTGCAGTCCACCCAGCGATAGCCCCTACCGCAATTGCCGCGGCCCCCGTACTCCAAGTCCCACCAAACCACAATCTTCAACAAACAACTTCTCCCAACCCCAGACGTTATCGCGGATCAGCCCAGCTGTTGCTCCAAAGTTTTCGTAAGAGGCGAATGCACATCGCCGGTATGTAAGGTGTCCACCGGTTCGATCAGCACGATCCAGCATTCTTCTTCCGCCACTGGATTATGCATAACGCCTTTGGGGATAACATGCATCGACCCTTCGGCCAGCTCAACCGTTCGGCCAGCTTCGTACTCGATCCTTAAATGCCCTTTGACGACATAGAACAGTTCGTCCTGTGTGGCGTGGTTGTGCCAAACCAGTTGGCCGTGCACTTTGGCCACCTTGACGTATTGGTCGTTCACTTGCGCGACGACCCGAGGTGACCAGTGTTCCGAAATAGAGTTGAAGCAAGCCTTGAGGTCGAAGGACTCAGCAAATGGCAGAGAGGGCATTTTTTTATATCCAGGTCGGGATGATGGACAGAATGAGCAGTGTGGCCATTGAGAGGTTGAAGCGACGCCAATGCTTCGGGGTGCGCAGTAGGCGGCTTAATAACATGCCTGCGCAGCACCAGAGTGTCAGCGATAGGCAGGCGGCGATACCAAATGATATTCCAAGCAGTGCCGCCAGGCCGTATGGACTGGTCGATAACGAGGAGAAGGTGGCGGCTGCGCTGACGGCCATGGCCCAACTTTTCGGGTTTAAGAACAACAGCAGCATCGCTTGGGGCATACGCAAGGGTTGGGTGATATCGGTGCGGGGTGCCGGTGCGCCGCTGTGAGCGATTACCCAGCCTAGCCACAGCAGATATGCAGAACCCACTAGTTTGACGATCAGCTCCAGCACCGGCTCGGCAGCTATCAGTTCGCCGAGCCCTAACGCCGAGAGTGCCGCTATGGTCATCAGCGCCAGCGCGATACCCGCTATCAAAGGCAGCGAGCCGATCAGGCCGAATCTTGCGCCTGAAGCGATGGCCAGTGCGGTCGCTCCGCCAGGGGACAGGGTGGAGGCAGCGACAAAAAACAGTAGAGGGGCGAGAGCGGTCACCGGTGTTTGTCCAGAAGTTGAATACCCATGACGCTACCGGCTCAACTTGGATTAGAAAATCGAATATCCTTAATGCCTTGCATTACATTCGGTAATTCAAATCGTGAACCGTAACTTGGATATCGCCCTGATTCGCACCTTCGTGGCCGTTGTTGACCACGCAAGCATGACAACTGCCGCCAATTTGCTCTTTATGACCCAAGGCGCTGTCAGCCAGCAGGTCAAGCGTCTTGAACAAAGCTTGGGGTGTAGCTTGCTGATCCGTAAGCCCAAGCAGCTTGAGTTGACCAGCCAGGGTGAGCTGTTTTTGGCCAAAGCCCGTCAGTTGCTGCAATTCAACGATGAGATTTGGGCGCAAACGGTGGGCAGCCCGGTGCGTGGATATTTGCGTATTGGCGCACCTCCCGACTTGATCACATCGCTCGCCCCGGCGATGAAAACATTCTCAGAGTCTCACCCTTCGGTAGAACTATCGATGAAGTGTGCGACATCGCTTGAGCTACACGAGGATATTAAGGATGGGCGCCTGGATATCGCGCTTATCGAGTACCTTGCGAGCAGTCCGCAGGGCGAGGTTATTCGCACTGAGCCGCTCGTTTGGGTAGCAAGCGCTACGAGTGATATCTGGAAGACCCGGCCTCTGCCTTTATCTCTCGTTGACGAGCGCTGTGTATTCCGCCCGTTAGTGCTTGGGGCATTGGCAAAAGAGGGCATTGCGTGGCGGGCCATTTTTGAAAATGGAAGTTTTGAAGCGACGGCGTCCACTGTGCGCGTCGGTCTGGCAGTCACAGCGTGGCTGGCGTCAACGGTGCCGGCAGATCTGATAAAAATCCCCGAGGCGGCTGGGCTTCCTGACCTCCCGGAGTTCGCCGTTTGCCTGCGTATGTCATCCGTGGCGCAACGGGTAGTTGAGGATTTTCGCCTTTGCTTGCTGGACGTCTTGCTTAAAAACTAATCAGATTCTGCAGCGTTAGTCGTTGGAGGCGACGCTATCGCGCCACGTCGCCAAAAGGGGCATTCCAACATCGGTCGAATGCCCCGCCACATCAACCGACAAACTTCATCCCAAGCACCTGCAACGCCGTTACCAGCTCTTTCAAGCTGTCAAAGCGCCGGTCACTCACGAACGCCCAGCGCGGCCGTTTGATGTAGTAGTACGCGCCGTCCCGTTGAATCGGGGTGTAAACGAGGCTTTGGTCGCCGCTGCGGTGGATGATCTGTCGGCGCCTTTCGTCGATGCCGAACATTCCTGGCTTGTCCAAGCGTTGTTCCAGGAGCTTGGCGGCTGCGGGGTCGCGCAGGGTGGCGGATTGGTAGAGGAGGTCATTTTTGACGAATACCTCCTGGGCGGCTGCGGAGTTGCCAGGGGCGTGTACGCCAGGGTCGGCTTGGATGCTGCTAGGAGCGTTCAGAGGGACGTCGTCGATGCGCAGGCCGATGGCACCTTCCAACTCGGCGACTCCAGGCACGCCCTCGAAGGTATTGGCGTGCGTGTTGCCGACCAGGGCGACCCATTTGCTGGTACCGCGCAGGGCTTGATCGGCGCGGATCACCCGGCTGGCGAAGAAATTCATCATCTGCTGTCGAGTGGTCCCCTGCAGGTCGAGCATGCCGGCCTGACGGTAACTGGCCATGCAGTCAATGGCTTGCACGCGGATGTGGTGCCGGCCAGCGCTTTTGACCAACTCGAGGAAGTTGTAGCGCCCACTCGGGTCGGTGTTGAACCCGACATCCAGGTAGCGCAGGTAGTTCTCCAGTTTTTCCGAGAGTTTACCGGTACGGGCGAAGGCGTCGAGGTCGACTTGCTGGAAGTCGGTGAGCAGGTGTTCCATGTAGACAGTGCGTACGCCTTGCTTTGCCAAGCGGGACATGTTGTCGATCAGAAATTTCTTGCTGGCGATGCAAGCGTGGTCTTCACCGATCACCACACCCGGGCTTTCTTTGAGTAACTCGGTGATCATGGTTCGCTCGTTGGCGGCGTTTTCCAATGCCGGAAAGTTGGGCCGGGCGGGCAGTTCGGCTTCGGCGAAGAACTTTGCGGCATCGTCTGCCAAGGATTGACGCACGCTCCTGAAATGCTCGAATGGGTCGACCTCGCCGGCCCCCCGTATTACGCCGAAGTCGCCAGTCAATACGTTGTCGGCCAGCCCGTTGGCGGCCTTTTCCAGTTCCCCGCGCATGGCCTCTGGCATGTCGTAGGCATAGGTCGGGGTCAGTGTGACCGGGGCTTCGGCGGGTGTGGCGCTGCCCCACGGGCGACGCCCGAAGAAGCGAATGCCGCCTTTTAAACCGGCCCGCGGTAATACTTCCCATGTTCCTTGCTGCGTTAATCGGACCGGAACGTTGCGGTAGAAGGAGTAGGGGTTTTCAGGGTCGACGATCACCCAGGTCTGCATGTCAGAGACATAGCGTACCTGGTACACCATGCTGTCGATCTCGATGACGGTGGTGCCTTGGTCGTTGACCTGTATGCCGCGCATCCGACCTGATGCATCCGCTGTCGCGGGGCCTTCGACGATGTCGTTGGTCTCGAAAGGGGCCAGGGTTTCTTGTAGGGGCGAGGGCCTTAGCGGTTCCGGTAGCAGGGGTTCGACTTCGGCGCTGATTACGCCGGTTTCCAAGGGCTTGAATTCGGGCTTGGCTTCGATCGTCTGCGTTTCTTCGGCGATCACTCCTGCTTTGAGCAAGAACAGGCTGTTGAACAGCGTATCGATACCCGCCCAGATAGCCCCCGAGACGCCCGCTTTGCGTTCAGCGGTGGTGTGGCCGTTAATGGCTTGGTCAATGTTCAACCCCATTTCCGCCAACCCGGCTCCGACCACCGCCAGGGCGATGGGCCAGTCCAAGGCGGCGAAACCGGCGAAGCTCCGGGAAAACGCGCTCAAGTAGCCGATCCACATTTGTTTGCGCAGGTCGGCATTGGAACGCAGGCTGAAATCGGCGTCGGCGTGCATGCGGCTGCGCGTCGACTGGGTCAAGAAGTCGAACGGGTCCTGCTCGATGGCCTGGGTGTTGTGGCAGACCGGCTTGGCCTCGTGGCCACCGTGATAACACAGCAGGTCGAGGGCATGGTTGAGGCCCACGCCTTTGCCTTCTCCGTGGGTCGACAACGGGAAATGGGACATAAAACGTGCGCGGTTCTCGGCGCCATTGGTTTCGTTGAGCACCCAGCCGTAGAGGTCATGCTCGTTTTCAAAGCAGTGAAAAGCATCGACCTCTCCTGGTACATAGAGGTATTGGCGCTGATGCGCGTCGACGATGCGCAAGATGTCGGTGGCCGTGTAGCCCAAGATATCGAAGGCGTAAATTGCACAGTTTGCCGGCTGCGGCGCGCGGGCGTTGAGGGTGGCCAAGGTCACCGGCCAGGTGAATTCGCCGGCCACGGCTTCGGTCAGCAGCTTCAGTTGCTCGCTGGAGATGCGTTTGGCGACGCGGTCTTCCAGCGCCTTGGCCAGGTAGTTGACCTTGGCCAGGGTGCGAAAGCTTTCGCTATTCGACGCCCAGTAATCGGCCATGTGCTTGCGAAATTGGCCGGCGAAGTCGATGGCCCAGAAGTCCCTTAGGACATCGGCGGGCAAGAGGCGGACTTCGTTGTGTTCATCGAAGAGGTTGGCGTGGGGGCCTCCAGTATAAAAGCCAGCCATTTGCTGAAGGTTATCCGCGTTGTCCTGATCCGACGCATTGAAGCGGTGTATCACCAATTGCGGCAGGGTCATGGATTCATAGGGGACACCGATGTGCTGCCAGCCGGTGAAAGTCCTGGAACTGCTGGCGCTGGAGCGCCAGCGATGCCACCAGACATGGTCCGGCTCGAGCTTGCCGAGGCCATATTTGGCCAGTTCAGCCTGAGCGTACTGGCGGGCCAGCTCCCGGAGATCGGGGCAGGTGTCGGCCAATTGTGTGGCGAGGGTTTTCAAAGCGAGCGAATCGGTCGTATCGGGCATGGGGCTGCTCCAAGTGGCGGAAGCGGCAGGATGCGCAGTGCTGGGTGGGCCCAGGCGGTAGATAAATGTGCGACCCCACAGACGATTTCATGTTGGGGTGCTTAATCTAGAGGGGCAGTGCGTGTATCGTGGGCGCCTTTGATTCGTTCTCGTTTCGGTCTAGCCAGGTGTCCGCTGTCATGTCGTTTACCCGTCGCCAAATTCTTGCAGGCCTCAGTGGCTTGGCCATCGTCGGCCTGGGCGCGGGCGCCACCTCGCGCTACTGGCTGGGGCGGCGCGATGGCCCGGCGGGTCACGATTACGAACTGATCGCCGCCCCCCTGGACGTCGAGCTGGTGGCCGGGCAGCAAACCCCAGCCTGGGCGTTCGGCGGCTCGGCGCCCGGGCTGGAGCTACGGGTGCGCCAGGGCGATTGGCTGCGGGTGCGCTTCATCAACCACCTACCGGTGCCGACCACCATTCACTGGCATGGCATTCGCCTGCCACTGGAAATGGACGGTGTGCCCTACGTCTCGCAGTTGCCCGTGCTGCCGGGGGAGTTTTTCGACTACCGGTTTCGCGTCCCCGACGCCGGCAGTTATTGGTATCACCCCCACGTCAACAGCAGCGAAGAACTGGGCCGTGGCCTGGTAGGCCCATTGATCGTGGAAGAGCGTGAGCCCACCGGCTTTGCCCACGAAGCCACCCTGAGTTTGAAGAACTGGCACGTTGACGAGCAGGGCGCCTTCGTCGCGTTCAGTGTGCCCCGCGAGGCGGCGCGTAACGGCACCCTGGGGCGCCTGTCGACGATCAACGGTGTACCACAAGCGACGATTGACTTGCCCGCCGGGCAGATTGTTCGCGTGCGCCTGCTGAACCTGGACAATACCGCCACTTATCGCCTGAATTTTCGCGGCAACGCGGCCATGCGCCTGTATGCCCTGGACGGCAACCCCATCACGCCGCGGCCGTTCGGTAAGGATTACTGGATGGGCCCGGGTATGCGGGTATGCCTGGCGATCAAGATGCCCGCCGCCGGGGAGGAGATTGCGGTGCGCGATGGCCCGGTACGGCTCGGTACCCTGCGTTCGGTAGCCAGTAACGCCACGCCTGGCGACTGGCCCCCGGCGCTGCCCGCCAACCCGGTGGCCGAGCCAGACCTGGACAACGCTGAGAAGCTCAATTTCAATTTCGAGTGGGTAGGGTCGGTGTCCGAGTCGGTCGGCGACAAACCGCCCAGCCTATGGCAAATCAACGGCGTAGCCTGGGACATCACCGACAAGACCTGCGCGGACCGCCCTATAGCCACGTTGAAGCAGGGCAAAAGTTACATTTTTGAACTGAAAAACATGACCCAGTACCAGCACCCGATCCATTTGCACGGCATGAGTTTCAAAGTGTTGAGGTCAGACCGGCGCAAGGTCATCCCGTACTTTACCGACACCTTTCTGCTGGGCAAAAACGAACGCGCGCAGGTGGCCCTGGTGGCCGATAACCCTGGGGTATGGATGTTCCACTGCCATGTGATCGACCACATGGAAACCGGGCTGATGGCCGCTATCGAGGTGGTTTGAGCATGCGCCAGCCACCGATCTTCGACCGCAGCCGCGATGGGTATTTCATGGGCGAAGCTCTGGCCCTGGCTGCTCAAGGGGCGGCGCTGGGCGAGGTGCCCGTGGGCGCCGTGGTGGTGGTGGCGGGGGAAATCGTTGGCCGGGGTTTCAACTGCCCGATTACGGGCAGCGACCCCAGCGCCCACGCTGAAATGGTCGCCATCCGCGCGGCAGCCCAGGCGGTGGGCAACTATCGCCTGCCTGGCAGCACCCTCTACGTGACCCTTGAGCCCTGCAGCATGTGTGCAGGGCTGATTGTGCATGCGCGCATTGCGCGGGTAGTGTTCGGCACGCTGGAGCCCAAAGCCGGGGTCGCGCAAAGCCAGGGGCAGTTTTTCACCCAGGGTTTTCTCAACCATCGGACGGTGGTGGAGGGCGGCGTCATGGCGCAGGAGTGCGCCAGCATGCTGCGCGAGTTCTTCAAGGCGCGGCGCGCCTTGGCTAATACCAGTAACCCGTAGGTCGCGCGCTAGAGAGCGGGCGCCTGCTCCGCCGGCTTGGTTTTATCGACGCCGGGCACGTGCAAATTGCCATCGGCTACCTGGCTGCCTTCGAGTTGCGGCTGCGTGACCCAGGTCAGAATGTCGTAATAACGGCGGATGTTGGCCACGAAGTGCACCGGTTCGCCGCCGCGGGCATAACCGTAGCGGGTTTTGCTGTACCACTGCTTCTGCGACAGGCGTGGCAGCATTTTCTTTACGTCTAGCCACTTGTTGGGGCTCAAGCCCTCGTTCTGGGCCAGTTTGCGCGCGTCTTCCAAGTGGCCGCTGCCGACGTTATAGGCGGCCAGGGCGAACCATGTGCGGTCGGGCTCCTGGATGTCTTTGTCCAATTGCTCTTTCACGTAGGCAAAGTATTTCGCGCCGCCCTTGATGCTTTGTTTAGGGTCCAGGCGGTTGGCCACGCCCATGGCCTGGGCGGTGTTCTGGGTCAGCATCATCAGCCCGCGCACGCCGGTCTTGGAAGTGACCGAGGCCTGCCACATCGATTCCTGGTAGCCGATGGCCGCTAATAGCCGCCAGTCGACCTGTTCTTCCTTGGCGTAGGTCTGGAAATGTTTTTCATAACGCGGCAGGCGTTGTTGCAGGTGCTGGGCGAAGGTATAGGCACCCACGTAACCCAGTACGTCGACATGGCCGTAATAGCGGTCTTTGAGGCGCTGCAGGCTGCCGTTTTGCTTGGATTTATCGATGTAGGCGTTGATTTCGTTGAGCAGGCTGTTGTCTTCCCCGGCGGCCACGGCCCAGCGCTGGTCACGGGCGTCGCCCCAGTCGAAGGCCACCCGTACGTTGGGGAAATACACCTGATTCATCGCCACTTCGTTGGAGTCGACCAGGGTCAGGTCGATCTGGCCTTCGTCGACCATGCGCAGCAGGTCGACTACTTCCACCGCATCGGACTCTTCGTATTGCAGGTCGGGGTGCTGTTTTTTCAGCTCGGCCAACTGTTCGGCGTGGGTGCTGCCTTTGAGCACCATGATGCGTTTGCCGATCAGGTCGGCGGCATCGGTCGGGCGCGGCTGGCCGTTGCGGTAGATCACCTGGGGGGTGACTTCCAGGTAGGGGTGGGAGAAGCGCACTTCTTGCTTGCGTTTTTCGCTGTCCACCAGGCCAGCGGCGGCCAGCACCGGGCCTGAGGGCTGGCCCAGGCGGGCGAAGATTTCGTCGAGGTTGTCGGCGGTCTCGATTTTCAGCTCCACGCCCATGTCGTCGGCGAAGCGTTTGACCAGCTCGTACTCGAAACCGGTTTCACCGTTGCGGTCCTGGAAGTACGTCGCCGGGCTGTTGCGGGTGACGACGCGCAGGACACCGTCCTCCTTAATACGCTCCAGGGTGCTGGGTTTATCAACGCAGCCGCTGAGCATCAAGAGGAGTCCGGTAGCGATGAGCCATTTAGCGCACCGCGGACGTAAGACGGTTTGGGCGAACATGCAGCGCAGTATACGCAAAGCCGGGCCAGTGCCATATCTCGACATAACGTAGGTTGTCTGCTAGCACGCTGTAGGCACTCGGCGTATTTGGGGTGCCCTGGCGCACGCTTTACGCTAGAATGCACGGCCTCCAAGCACACCCCCTTCCGAGGCTGTCCCGAAGATGTTGATCCTGCGCGGTGCTCCTGCCCTTTCTGCCTTTCGCCACGGTAAATTACTCGAGCAATTGAGCCAGAAAGTTCCCGCTGTCAGCGGTTTGTACGCTGAATTCGCTCATTTCGCCGAAACGCGCGGGGACCTGACTGCCGATGAGCAGCAGGTGCTGGCTCGCCTGTTGAAGTACGGCCCGAGTGTGCCGGTACAGGAACCCACTGGTCGCTTGTTCCTGGTCATGCCCCGTTTGGGCACCATTTCGCCGTGGTCCAGCAAGGCCAGCGATATTGCCCATAACTGTGGTTTGGCCAGCGTTGTGCGGCTTGAGCGCGGCATCGCTTTTTATGTGTCGGGTGATTTCAGCGATGCCCAGGCCCAGCTGATCGCCGACAGCCTGCACGACCGCATGACCCAAGTGGTGCTTGGCCAACTGGAAGAGGCCGCCGGGCTGTTCCGCCACGCCGAACCCAAAGCCCTGAGTGCCGTCGACGTGCTCGGCGGTGGCCGAGCGGCCTTGGAGCGCGCCAACGTTGAGCTGGGACTGGCCCTGGCCGAAGACGAAATCGACTACCTGGTCACCAGCTTCCAGGGGCTGGGGCGCAACCCTCACGACATCGAACTGATGATGTTCGCCCAGGCTAACTCCGAGCATTGCCGCCACAAAATCTTTAATGCCAGTTGGGACATCGACGGCCAGAGCCAGGAAAAAAGCCTGTTCGGCATGATCAAAAACACCTTCCAGATGCATGGCGAAGGTGTGTTGTCGGCTTATAAAGACAACGCCGCAGTGATTGTCGGTAATGTGGCTGGGCGCTTCTTCCCTAATCCTGAAACCCGCCAATACGGCGCGGTGCAGGAGCCGGTGCACATCCTGATGAAGGTCGAGACGCACAACCACCCGACCGCCATCGCACCATTCCCAGGGGCCGCCACCGGTTCCGGGGGCGAGATTCGTGACGAAGGCGCTACCGGGCGTGGCGCCAAGCCTAAAGCCGGCCTCACCGGTTTCACCGTGTCGAACCTGAATATTCCAGGTTTCGAACAGCCTTGGGAGAAGCCCTATGGCAAGCCCGAGCGTATCGTCACCCCGTTGGCCATCATGCTCGATGGGCCACTGGGCGGCGCGGCCTTCAACAATGAGTTCGGGCGCCCGGCGCTGACCGGTTACTTCCGTACCTTCGAACAAAGCATCAGCACCCCTCGCGGCGACGAAGTGCGTGGCTACCACAAGCCGATCATGCTCGCCGGTGGCATGGGTAATATCCGCGCCGAGCACGTCCAAAAGGCCGAGATCACCGTTGGCTCGAAACTGATCGTGCTCGGTGGCCCGGCCATGCTCATCGGCCTTGGCGGCGGCGCTGCCTCCTCCATGGCCACTGGCACCAGCTCGGCCGACCTGGATTTCGCCTCGGTGCAGCGGGAAAACCCGGAAATGGAACGGCGCTGCCAGGAGGTCATCGACCGCTGCTGGCAGTTGGGCGATGCCAACCCTATTAGCTTTATTCACGACGTCGGCGCGGGTGGTTTGTCCAACGCGTTCCCTGAACTGGTCAACGACGGTGGCCGTGGTGGCCGTTTCGAGTTGCGTAACGTGCCGAACGACGAGCCAGGCATGGCGCCGCTGGAAATTTGGAGCAACGAGTCCCAGGAACGCTACGTCATGGCGGTCGACGCCGCCGACTTCGAGCGCTTCAAGGCTATCTGCGAGCGTGAGCGCTGCCCGTTCGCGGTGGTGGGTGAAGCCACGGCCGAGCCACAGTTGACCGTCACCGACAGTCACTTTGGCAATAACCCGGTAGACATGCCCCTGGAAGTGCTGCTGGGCAAAGCGCCGCGCATGCACCGTTCGGCGGTTCGCGAAGCAGAGCTGGGCGATGACTTCGACCCTAGCCGGCTGGACCTTGCCGATTCCATCGAGCGCGTTCTGCACCACCCGGCAGTGGCCAGCAAGAGCTTTTTGATCACCATCGGCGACCGCACCATCACCGGCCTGGTCGCTCGCGATCAAATGGTTGGCCCGTGGCAGGTGCCGGTGGCCGACGTTGCCGTGACCGCTACCAGTTTCGACGTGTACACCGGCGAAGCCATGGCCATGGGTGAACGCACCCCGCTGGCGCTGTTAGACGCCCCGGCGTCCGGGCGCATGGCCATCGGTGAAACCCTGACCAACATTGCCGCTTCGGCCATCGCCAAGCTCTCCGACATCAAGCTGTCGGCGAACTGGATGTCCGCCGCCGGCCACCCAGGCGAGGACGCGCGCCTGTACGACACGGTCAAAGCGGTGGGCATGGAGCTGTGCCCAGAGCTGGGCATCACCATTCCCGTGGGCAAGGACTCCATGTCCATGAAGACCCACTGGAACGAAGACGGCCAGGACAAAACGGTCACCTCACCCCTGTCGCTGATTGTCACCGGCTTCGCCCCGGTGGTGGACGTGCGCCAGACCCTCACCCCCCAGTTGCGCATGGATAAAGGTGAAACGGACCTGATTCTGATCGACCTCGGCCGCGGGCAGAACCGCATGGGCGCGTCGATCCTGGCCCAGACCCACGGCAAGCTGGCACGCCAGGCCCCCGACGTGGATGACCCGGAAGACCTCAAAGCCTTCTTCGCGGTGATTCAAGGGCTCAACGCCGACGGCCATCTGCTGGCTTACCACGACCGCTCCGACGGCGGCCTGCTGACCAGCGCAGTGGAAATGGCCTTCGCCGGCCACTGCGGGCTGAGCCTGCACCTGGACACCGTCGCGCACACCCGAGAAGAAATCGCTGCGGTACTGTTCAACGAAGAACTCGGCGCGGTCATTCAAGTTCGCCAAGACGCCACGCCGCTGGTGCTGGCACAGTTCAGCGCCGCAGGCCTGGGCAACGACTGCGTCGCGGTCATCGGCAAGCCCCTGAACAATGGCGACATCGGCATTCACTACAATGGCCAAGAAGTGTTCGCCGGCCAGCGCCGCCTGCTGCAACGCCAGTGGGCCGAGACCAGCTATCGTATCCAGCGCCTGCGCGACAATGCCCAGTGTGCCGACCAGGAATTCGACGCTCTGTTGGAAGAAGACGCGCCGGGGTTGAGCGTCAAGCTCAGCTATGACGTCAACGACGACATCAGCGCGCCGTACATCAAGAAGGGCGTCCGCCCGCAAGTGGCCGTGTTGCGCGAGCAAGGCGTGAACGGGCAAGTGGAAATGGCCGCAGCGTTCGACCGCGCCGGGTTCAATGCCATCGACGTGCACATGAGCGACATCCTCGCTGGCCGGGTAGACCTCAACGAGTTCAAAGGCCTGGTGGCCTGCGGTGGTTTCTCCTACGGCGACGTGTTGGGTGCCGGTGAAGGTTGGGCCAAGTCGGCGCTGTTCAACAGCCGTGCGCGCGATGCCTTCCAGGGCTTCTTCGAGCGCCAGGACAGTTTCACCCTGGGCGTGTGCAACGGCTGCCAGATGCTCTCCAATCTGGCTGAGCTGATCCCGGGCAGCGAGTACTGGCCGCATTTTGTGCGCAACCGCTCCGAGCAGTTCGAGGCGCGCGTGGCCATGGTGCAGGTGCAAGAGTCCAACTCCATCTTCCTGCAAGGCATGGCCGGCTCCCGCATGCCTATTGCCATCGCCCACGGCGAAGGCCATGCGGAATTTGCCAATGAAGCCGCGCTGGTTGAAGCGGACGTGTCCGGTTGTGTGGCGCTGCGTTTCGTCGACGGCCACGGGAAGGTCACCGAAGCCTACCCGGCCAACCCGAACGGCTCGCCGCGCGGGATCACCGGCCTGACCAGCCGCGACGGCCGCGTGACCATCATGATGCCGCACCCGGAGCGGGTATTCCGCGCCGTGCAGAACTCATGGCGCCCGGATGACTGGGAAGAGGACGCCGCGCTCATGCGCATGTTCCGTAACGCCCGGGTGTGGGTCAACTGATCCCGAGGGGGCGAAGGCGTGTATAAGCTGGCGTTTTTCGTCCCTGCCGAGCAGTTGGAAACCGTCAAGGCGGCGGTGTTCGCTGCCGGCGGTGGGCGCATCGGTGCGTACGATTGCTGCGCCTGGCAAACCTTGGGTCAAGGCCAGTTTCGCCCCTTGCCCGGCAGTCAGCCGTTCGTGGGGCAGACGGGCAGGGTGGAGCAGGTGCAGGAGTGGAAGGTCGAGCTGGTGGTGGCCGATGCCCTGATCGAAGCAGTGGTGAGCTGCGCTCAAGCGCAGCCACCCCTATGAAACGCCGGCCTATGAAGTGTGGCGGCTGCTGGATTTATAGGTCGCTCAAGGCTGTTTGGCCTCTATGGTCGCCTCCAAGCGTTGCGAGTTGTTGAACCCCCCTGTACGAATCAAGCCCAGATCACTGCTGGCATTGTCACTCTTAGGCCGTCCGGCCGCATTCAGCAAACTTTCGATCAAGTCTTTTGGGGCATTGCTCAGGTCGATCCCGGCTTCTGCACGGTAGTCGGTGCCGCTGAGGGTGCTCTGCTGGGCCGGGCTACCGCCCAGGTCGACCTGCCCTTGACTGGATTTCAGCTGCGCGCCGACCAGGCGTGTGGCGCCGTCGACGTTCAGCACGATCGCATCGCGGCCCCTGAGGTGGCTGGTTTGGCCAGCCGTGTCGCGGTCGAACTTGGCCACCTCCAGGTTGACGCTGGGCGTCAGGCCGGTGTCCAGGCGTTTGATCTGCTCGCCGGCTTTTTCCTTCAGCTTGCCACCCAGCGGCCCGGCCAGGGCGCTGGCCCCGTTGAGTAAGCCCGAAGGGTTTTGCTCGCCGCTGAGTTTGCCGTCCACGCTGACCTTGACGCCGTTGACCTGGTCGCGAGGGCTGCTCACCAGCAAGTCGCCGCCGATCTGCCCGGCTATTCGTTGCGCGTCGATTTGTACGCCGGACAATTGCGTCTCCAGGCGGCTGTTTAAACCGACTTGCTCGGCGCGCAGGCGGCTGACTTCATGGGTAATGCTGTTCAACTGGTCGAGGTCGAGTTTGGCTCGACCATAGACCGCCGAGGCGCTCTTGCTCGGGTCTTCATGGCTACTGCCGTTCAGGCCCAGGCCCACGGCCACGGCTTTGTTGTTACGCCGTTCGGTGGACTGTGCGGCCTCCACCAAAGTGCCGCCCTGGCTGGCGTCTAGCTGCAGGTCGCCGCCGTTGGCCTGTAAGCCTTGGACGTGAATCGCCTCGGCGTGGCTCGCACCGCTGGCCAGTCGGGTGCTACCGCTGTTGTGCCATTGCGCGCCTTTTAGGGTGCGCGAGGCTTCGTCGGTCTGGCCCCATTCGACGTGCCCGCCCAGGCCTGCCCCTTGGCCCTGGCTGCCTTGGGCGGCGTTACGGCTGAAGGAGGCTTGCAGGCCGCCGCCATACCGAGCGCCATCGGCCTGGTGAGTATCGGTCGCCGCGAGCACCTCGACCCTACCGTCGGCAGAGCCTAGGTGAACATTGCCGGCTTTCTCGGTAGGGGCGCCAATGTGGCTGCCCTCAAGGCGTACGCCTTTTTTGCCAGTGAGCGAAACATCGCCCGGGGTCTGGAATTGGCCGACTACGGCTTGGCTGTCTTCACGGTGGCTACGTTCATAGGCGCCGATCGCACTGCCACCCATGCTTTTGCCGGCGGCCGGGCTAGTGCCGCCTTTGGCCCAGGCGCTGCCAGTGATCGTCTGCTCGCGCTGTTGCTGGCGGTTATTGGCCTGAACGAAGTCCAGTTTACCCTGCGCCTGGACCTGGATCGGGCCCTCGGTGGTTTTGAAGGCAGTGCCTTCATAGCGGCCGTCGGTGCCCAATTGCACCTGAATACCGGTCTTGCCCGAGAGGCTGCCGACCACCGCCGTGCTGCTGCTTTGGACCTTATGCTGGGAGCCGCCGCTGCCCACGATTTTGGCGTTGATATCGCTGCCCGTGTTGGTGTCCACGCGCAGGTTCGTGTCGGCTTCGACTCGCTCCAGGCGGCTGCTCTCAGTGTTTTCAGCAGCCTTGAGCAGATGTTGCCCAGCGTGGATCTGCACGGCGCCGGTGTCAGCGGTGTAGCGGGTGCCGGTGTCGCTCAAGGTGTTTTCCACGTCCACCGCCAGCGTGCCGCCCTTGATCTCGGCGACCTTCGCCGTGCTGGTGTCCTGGCCAGTGGCGCGGCCCACGTGGGCCACGCTAAGGTCGCCCCCCAGGCTCGGCGCGGCCAGGGCATCTTCGACGTTGGGCTGCTGAAAGCGGCTTTGGTCGCGCCCTTGCACGACTTTTTGAATGGGCCGGGTGAGGTCGGTGTACTCCCCGCTAAAGCCCAGGCTCACGGAGGTGTCCTGGCTGTCGTGGCGGGTGCTGCGGGTGTCGGCAACGGCGCGGTTGTCGACGTCGCGGGCTTTGATTGTGGTGGTGTTGGCCCCGGAGATGTGCGCCGCCTCGTTGACCAGGGTTTCGGCGCTCAGGGTCACCTGTTGCTTGGCGCTGATCTGCGTCGGCTTGGCGCTGCTGCGGGTGTCGCTTTCGGCACTGGCCTGGTAGCGCCCATTCAAGGCGCTGCCCAGGCGGTCGATCCCGGCGGTGACGTTCAGGCCGCCGCTGGCCGTGCTGGTTTGTTCCTTGGTTTGCTGGGCCTCGCGGCCGGCCAGTAGCTCAATGCGGGCGCCGCTCATTTCGACATTGCCCTGGGTCGCGGTTACCTTGGCGCTGTCCAAAATGACCTTGTCGCCACCCGCCAGGGTGACCGAGGCGCCCTCCAGCGAGCTAGGGTTAAGGGTGCGCTGGCTCTGCTGGCTGGCCTGGTGGCTGACCGCAAAATTGACCCCGGCCTCCCATTGCTTGGAGCCGTCCTTGCCGTCTTGGGCCTGTTTGGTTTCCCTGGCCAAAGCGTTGAAATCAGCCTGGCGGGCCTGGGTATCGATGCGGGTGTCGTCGCTGCTAGGGCGTACTTCAATGCCCTGGCCGGCCTGCACCGCCAACTGCCCCTGGGCGCTGGCGGCCGAACCGCGAATGGCGACGGTCTGCGGGCTGGTCAGGCGCAGGTTGGTTTGCGAGGCCACCTGGCTGGGGTGCTGGCGGGTCTGCTGCTGTTCTTTGGACGATTGGTCGGTGAATATCCAAGCGAATTTATTGTGCGCCCGGTCGCTGCTGCTATTGCGTTGCGCTTCGACGCCCTCGACCACCAGGTTGCCCCGTTCGCTGATGACCAGTGCGTCCTCTTTGCCCATCACCTTGCTGCCTTTGATAACTAAGTTGTCCGAGCGAACCTCCAGCTTGCCGTCGACCAGCAGTTCGCTGCCGTGGCGGGTGGTGCCAGACTCGTCGGTTTTCTCCCGTTTGCCGAAGAACGTCTGTTTCACCAGGTCGCCGCCGGCGCTATCGAAATGGCTCTCATCGACCAAGTCAGTGCTGTCGATCAGCACGCCGTTTTTGGCTTTCAATTGAGCGTCGCCGGTGCTTTTGACGCTACTGCCGAGCTGTTTGTAGCGGCCGCCGATTTGCAGATTGAGGCTTTGCCCCTCGACCTTGCTGGGCTCGACGGTTTCCTGGATCTGCCGATCGCTGCTATCGCGGCGCCACAAGTGCTTGCGGTGGTTGACGGTTTCCACCACCTCGGTGCGCCCGGTGGCCGCCACGATATCCAGGTCTGCGCCGGTCTTTACGCTGAACGGGCCCTCGCTGGTCAGGGTCGACCCCAATAGTCGACCGCCGCCGCCAGCTTCCAGCTCGACCCCTTCGCGGCCATGCAGGCGGCTGCCGGTGACCCGCGTATCGGTCTGGGTGCGGTCTTTGGCATATTCCTCAGTGGGAATAAACCAGGCGGACTTACTCCAGTTATCGTTTTTTTGCTGCACGCTCTTTTGCGTCACACCGTCGATGATTAGGTCTTTACCTGCTTTGACGCGCACCTGGCGGCCGTCGATCGACGTGCCACTGAGGTGTACATTGGCGCTGCTGAGAAGCTCCACATCGCGGCTGCCGCCCTTCATAAAGGCTTTGGCAATGCGCGTGCCAGCCCCGTCGCTAGCGGTTTGAATGATGTCGCCCCGTGCTTCGATTCGCACCCCATGCCGGCTCTCCAACTGGCTGCCGGGTAGGCGCACGCCAGCGCCTTCGGTGGTGCTGATGATACGGATGCGGTTTGCCCGCATGGCCCCGAATAGCTTTGCGTCCTGAGGCGGCAGCACAGCGCTGCTCGGTTTGATATCGCTGACGCTCAGGTCGGCATAAGCGACCCGCTGCTGCCCGAGGATGAGCTGGGTTTCGCCAGAGCTGTTAGCTGGCCCGCGTTTATCGATATACGGCGTGATCAGACTCAACGCTCCACCCGGGTTGCGCAGGCCTTCAGCACCGATCTCGAGCATGCCCGCAGCGTCTCGGGTGTTCAGGTGGGTCAGGCGGCCCTCGCTCAACTCGGGGGTGCCGACCAGAAACAGGCTGTGGGTGGCGTTGATCGCAGTGCCGCCGTTGATGCTGAAGCCATTGGGGTTGGCCAGGATGTAGTCGGCGGGGCGGCCAACAATTTCCTGTGGGCCGTTGACCCGTGAGAGGTCCTGGCCGATCACCTGGTTGAGAATAAGGTTGGCCGCCTGCCCGTGAAACTGTGGGTTGGCCTCGAGCTGGCCGGCCAGTTGCGAGTAGCCGGGCTGCAGGGCGTTATTGAGCACTACTCCGGCCTTATCGACGTTGTATTGCAAAAACATATTGTGGGAAAGGCCGTCCACCGGCGCCACGATATTCACGATGGGAACACCGTTGGTGGCGCCAATCTGCGCTGTGCCTCCGGGCCCGGGGGCCGCCTGCAGGGCATCGGCCGCACAGGCCAGGGAAGGGCTGAGCAAGGCCACGGAAATGGCCCAACGCAGTGGGTTGATAGCGAACAGGGGACTAGGTCGATGCATAGGGGTCTCTTTTATTGTTGTGTCGTTCAGTACTGCAGCGTCAGCTCCACCAGCCAAAAGCCGGGTTCCGGGCGCGCAGCGGCGTCGGTGAACAGTCCCTGTTGATAGTCGAGTTTGAGCGTACCTCCCAACCAGCCGAGGCTGGCGCCGGCACTGGCGCTGCCGGCGTAGCGTGTTTGTAGGGTTTTGGATTCATAGGTGTGCTGGCCCCAGCCCAGGTCGAAGCCCAAGTGCGGGGTCAGGCTCAGGCCTGGCGCCAAGGCCTGGGGGCTACGCCACGTTTGCCGCCACACCGCTGCGCTCGATGTCGCCAGCGTAGTGTCGCGAAACCCGCGCACACTGCCTTGGCTGGTCAGCGTGGCCTGTTCGGTGGCCGGTAGCGGGTCGGGGCTATATTGCAGCTCCAGCTGGTTATGCCATTGCAATGGCTGGCCCAGCACTCGGCCGCCGTGCAGGTGCTCGACACTGGCGCGGTATTTTTCGAAGCGCGGTTGCGGCGCACCGGGTGCGCTCAGGCGCGCCGAGGCCTGCCAGGCGCCCAGGCCGCGGGCATAGCCGAGGTAGCCACTCCACAGGCCATTGTCCAGGGTTTGCATTACGCTGATGCCGACCTCTGCCACGCTTGAGCGGACCTGTTGCACCGCCAGCGCAGGGCCGCTGAGTGCCGAGTCGACACTCTTGCGGTTGAGCCGCAGGCTGGCATTCCACAGGCTGTTCTGGTTGCGCCAGAGCGAGCGGCTCAGGCTCAGGCCCACATCTTCGGTCGTCGCCTGGGCAACGGCTCGACCACCGAGCAAATGCAACTCTTGCTCGCTGCGCGCCAGGCTGCTGGCCAAGGTCCAGGCGCCGTAGGGCAGGCTGTGGTGCACGAGCAACGATTGCGTACCTGAAGGGCGGTTGCCTCGGGTGCGGCCCAACATAACGACTAGCCCATCATTGAGGGCCAGGGGGCTGTCGACGCTCACGGCCAACTTGCCTTGGTGGCGGCCGCTCAGGGCGCGGCCGCCATTGTCGTAAACGGCACTCAAGCGCCAGAGCTTTTCTGGTTGGCGCGAGCGCACGACGATGCGCGATCCGCCGGCCAACTGGCCAGGTTCGATGTCGGCGGTGACGTCGAAGGCGCGCAACCGGTTTATCTGGTCGAGGCCGCGTTCCAGCTCACGCAGCTGCAATGGCGCACCCAGCAGGTCGGGAAACGCCGACTGCAGCGACACCCGCAGGTCGGGGTCCGCCAGCTCGATGGCCTCGACGAAGCCTTCGACGATGCGTATGTCCAGGCTTGCGCCAGCGCTGGGCGCCTGGGCCAGGTAGGCTCTGGCGGCAATATAACCGGCGTCCAAGTAGCGTTGCGTGAGCGCCGCCAACAGCTGGTTGATCTGCGCTACGCCCATGCATGCTTGCAGGTATGGCCGTGCGGCTGCCGCCAAGGGCGCTTGGCCCAGGCGCTGGTTGCCGCTGATCCGCAAGCCGTTGATGGCCAGGCAGCGCTGAGCCTGGGGCAACGGTGGGGCAGGGCGCGGTGGCGGCGTGGGGGCTGGCTGGCTGCGTTGCAACTGGCGCAAACGCTGGGTTTGCTCAATGCGCTCCAGTTGGCGCCGCTGCTCATCGGCGGCGCGCAGCGCCTCGTTGGCCGTGGTGGGTTCGGGCAGCAGGCTGAGGATGATTAATAACGCAACTGAAGAAGCACTGAAACGCATGGGAGAATAAAGCCCTGGATATCCAATCGGGTGGATTCTAGGCCTGGGTATTCCCGAATGAGTTAGTCCGTGTCCGCTCTGAGCGTAGGACCGAAGGAGAGACTTTGAAGGCTATTTCCTAGGACGTGGCACCGGTCAAGGCCGAATCTCGATCATGGTGCCGTCCTTGACCAAGTTCCAGACTTCGCGCATGTCGTCGTTTTTCATGGCAATGCAGCCGTCGGTCCAGTTCAGGGTATGGAAATACCACTCGGGGTACTCCTCGCTCACCGGCGTTCCATGGATCATGATCATGCTGCCTGGGTCGACCCCTTCGCGGCGGGCTCGCGCTGCATCACTGATATTAGGGTAGGAAACGTGCATGGCCAGGTTGAAACGTTCACTGACCTTGCGCCAGTCCAGCCAATAGAAACCCTCTGGGGTGCGTTTGTCGCCCTCGCGCTGCTTGGCCCCCTTGGGTTGTTTGCCCAGGGAAATGCGGTAGGTCTTGAGCGGTTCGCCACGGCTCATCAACTGCAACTGATTAGCCGACTTGAGCACCAGCACTTTGTCGATCAGTGGCGCACTCACCACCGCCGCGGTCGGCGGCACGATGGTTTGGGTAAAGGCTGCCGAGGCCGTGGAAGCGAAGCACAGGCAAAGCAGGGTCAGCAAGCAACGCATGAAGGCGGTATTCCTGGAATTAGGTCGACGGCGTGGGCAAAGTGCTGAGCAACGGTGGCAGGTACTCATTGCGGACGGGGAAGTGGTGCCCCGTACGGTCGGCGAAGAAGCATTCTAAAGTACGCCCCACGGTGCGGAAAGCCAGCTCGTCCCACGGAATATCGCTTTCGTCGAACAACTGCACTTCGAGGCTTTCAGGGCCGACGGCAAAATCGGTATCGGCCAGTTCTGCGCGGAAGAACACATGCACCTGGTTGATGTGGGGCAAGTCGAACAGGGTGTACAGGGCCAGGCCGGTGACCCGAGCGCAGGCCTCTTCGTCGGTTTCGCGGCAGGCTGCCTGCTCCAGGGTTTCACCGTTTTCCATGAACCCTGCGGGCAGGGTCCAATAACCCTTGCGCGGCTCGATGGCGCGTCGGCAAAGCAGGACCTGGCCCTGCCAGACTGGCACGCAGCCGGCGACGATGTTGGGGTTCTGGTAGTGAATGGTGTGGCAATGGTCGCAGACGAATCGCTCGCGATTGTCACCTTCGGGAACGCGCTGGCTGACGGCGTTGCCGCACTGACTGCAGAATTTCATGCTGGCTTTCCTAATGTACCGTGCGGGAAGTACGCTCCCTATCTTGGCGTGAGTCAGCGGCCCCCGCAAGCGGCCCGCTGCGGCATGTCTGCGTGCGACAGGGGGGGTTGGGCGACGCCCGGCTTTGGTGCATGATACAAAACAGTCAATGGACCGAGAGTCACCATGCTGGATGAGCTACTGCGCCGAGTGAGCAGCCATGTGCCGCGAACCCTGGAAACGGATCTACGTTTACCTGAAGCTGCGGTATTGCTGCCGATTACCCGCAGCGACCAGCCAGAGCTGATCCTCACCCTGCGCGCCCCCGGCTTATCGACCCACGGTGGCGAGGTGGCTTTCCCAGGTGGGCGCCGCGACCCGGAAGACCCCGACCTGATGTTCACCGCGTTGCGCGAGGCCGAAGAAGAAATCGGCTTGCCGCCCGGTCTAGTCGAAGTGATCGGGCCGCTGAGCCCGCTGATCTCCAAACATGGGCTGAAAGTCACGCCCTTCGTTGGCATCATCCCCGATTACGTCGAGTATCGCCCCAACGATGCGGAAATTGCCGCGGTCTTCAGTGTGCCGCTGGAGTTTTTCCGTCAGGACCCCCGCGAGCACACCCACCGCATCGACTACCAAGGGCGTAGTTGGTATGTGCCCAGTTATCGCTTCGAGGGCTACAAGATCTGGGGCCTGTCGGCGATCATGATCGTCGAACTGGTCAACCTGGTTTACGATGCCGACATCAGCCTGCACCGGCCACCGGTGCATTCCAGCGTTTAGAGGCCCGCACACATGAAATACCGTTTGGGGACAGCCCGTGTCGATTGCCACCCACAGAGCTGGGTGGCGCCCAATGCCACGCTGATCGGCAATGTGCGTTTGCAGGCCGGGGCCAGTGTGTGGTTCGGGGCGGTGTTGCGCGGTGATAACGAGCTGATCGACATTGGCGAGAACAGCAACGTCCAAGACGGCACGGTGATGCACACCGACGCGGGCGTGCCGTTGAACATCGGCAAAGGCGTAACCATTGGCCATAACGCCATGCTGCATGGCTGCTGCGTCGACGACTACAGCCTGATCGGCATCAACGCGGTGATTCTCAACGGCGCCAAGATCGGCAAGCATTGCATCATCGGCGCCAACGCGCTGATCGCCGAGGGTAAGGAAATACCCGACGGCTCCTTGGTGGTGGGCTCACCGGGCAAGGTGGTGCGCGAACTCACTGAGGGGCAAAAACGCATGCTGGAGGCCAGCGCGGCGCATTACGTGGCTAACGCCCAACGCTACGCCAGCGACCTGGCAGAGCAAGAGCAATGAACAGCCGCCCCCACGAACGGCCGGTGGCGTCGCCCTGTGTCAGTATTTGTGCGCTGGATGAGCAGGACATCTGCACCGGCTGCCAGCGCACCGCCACCGAAATCACCCAATGGGGCCGGCTGGACAACACCGCGCGGCGCGAAATACTTGCCCTGTGCCATGAGCGGGCGCGGGCGCAGGGGTTGTTGATCGGTGGTTGATGCAGGATTTTCCTCCAGCCTTACCGTATTCTGTGGCACCTCCAATCGATCGACGCTGCCATGCTTTTCCTGATTTCATATATCGCCAGCGTAGTGCTGATCAACTACGCCTTCTCGGCCGCGCCCCACCTAGACGTCATTTGGTCGGCTTGGGGTGGTTTGGTGTTCGTCCTGCGCGACATGGTGCAGACGCGTTTTGGCCATGGCGCAATCGTTGCCATGCTGGCGGCACTGGTGTTGTCGTATATCACCTCCGACCCCACCATCGCCCTGGCCAGTGCCACCGCCTTTGGCGTGTCCGAGCTGATCGACTGGTTGGTGTTCAGCATCACCCGGCGGCCGTTGCGCGATCGCTTGTGGATCAGTTCGGCGCTGAGTATTCCGGTCGACACTTTTATTTTCTTCGGCATGATCGACGCGCTGACCGCGCCGGTGCTGCTCACCGCGCTGGGCTCCAAGTTCATCGGGGTGACCTGCGTGTGGCTGGCGATGGTCTGGCGTGAACGCAGGAATGCTGTCGCCAATTGATGTAAAATGCCCGCCTTTATTGGGTTGCGTTGTTGCGGCCCGTGCCCCGTACTTGCCCTTGAGGACCTCAAATGACCCGTATCGGAACCCCTCTGTCGCCCACGGCGACCCGCGTGCTGTTGTGTGGTAGCGGCGAATTGGGCAAGGAAGTGGTCATCGAGCTGCAACGTTTGGGCGTTGAGGTGATCGCCGTCGACCGTTATGCCGATGCTCCGGCCATGCAGGTCGCGCACCGCAGCCACGTGATCAACATGCTCGACGGTGCGGCTTTGCGCGCGGTCATCGAGGCGGAAAAGCCGCACTACATCGTGCCAGAGATCGAGGCGATCGCCACTGCGACCCTGGTTGAGCTGGAAGCTGAAGGCTTCACCATCATCCCTACCGCGCGCGCCGCACAGCTGACCATGAACCGCGAGGGCATCCGGCGCCTGGCGGCTGAAGAGCTGGACCTGCCGACCTCGCCCTACCATTTCGCCGACACCTTCGAAGACTACCGCGCCGCAGTGGAAGATCTCGGTTACCCCTGCGTGGTTAAACCGGTGATGAGTTCGTCGGGTAAGGGCCAGAGTTTGCTTAAGGGCGTCGACGACGTACAAAAAGCCTGGGACTACGCCCAAGAAGGCGGCCGCGCGGGTAAGGGTCGGGTGATCATCGAAGGTTTCATTGATTTTGATTACGAAATCACCCTGCTGACCGTGCGCCATGCGGGCGGCACCACTTTCTGTGCGCCGGTTGGTCACCGCCAAGAAAAGGGCGACTACCAGGAGTCCTGGCAGCCCCAGGCCATGAGCCCAGTGGCCCTGGCCGAGTCGGAGCGGGTGGCCAAGGCGGTCACTGAAGCGCTTGGTGGCCGTGGTCTGTTCGGGGTTGAATTGTTCATCAAAGGTGATCAGGTGTGGTTCAGCGAAGTGTCGCCACGGCCCCACGACACCGGCCTGGTGACCCTGATTTCCCAGGACCTGTCGCAATTTGCCCTGCATGCCCGGGCTATTCTCGGCCTGCCTATCCCGCTGGTGCGCCAGTTCGGGCCGTCGGCCTCGGCCGTGATTCTGGTGGAAGGCCATTCCCAGCAAACCGCTTTCGACAACCTGGGCCAGGCCCTTAGCGAGCCAGACACCGCTTTACGTCTGTTCGGTAAGCCCGAGGTCAACGGCCAGCGGCGCATGGGCGTGTGCCTGGCGCGGGATGAGTCCATCGATGCGGCGCGGGCTAAGGCTACTCGGGCTTCGCAGGCCGTGGTGGTCGAGCTTTAACGCGAGCGCTGGGGCCGTTAGCGGCTCCAGATCAGCACCCGCGACGCACGGTTATCCTCAGTCTCGAGGATTTCCATGCGGTAGCGGCCGATCTTCAAGCACACCGCGCTTTTCGGAATGCTTTCCAAGGCTTCGGTGACCAGGCCGTTCAGGGTTTTCGGGCCGTCGCTGGGCAGGTGCCAGCCCAGGCTCTTGTTGAGGTCGCGGATCGATGCGGCGCCGTCTACCACAAAGCGGCCGTCCGCCTGGGGATGGATGTGCGGGTTGTCCTGCAACTGCTCGTCTTCGAATTCGCCGACGATTTCTTCAAGAATGTCTTCCAGGGTGACGATCCCCAGTACTTCCCCATACTCGTCCACGACGATCCCCAGGCGCCGCTGCTTCTTGTGAAAGTTCAGCAGTTGCAAATGCAGGGGGGTGCTTTCCGGCACGAAGTAGGCGTCGTAGCAAGCACCCAGCAGGGCTTCCAGCGTCAGCTCGCCGCGGGGCAGCAGATGGCTGATTTGGCGGGTATTGAGCACCCGTTCCACTTGGTTGATGTCATTGTGGAACACCGGTAAGCGGGTGTGACGGCTGATGATCAACTGCTCGGTGATGCTTTCGAGGCTGTCATCCAGGTCGATACCGTCGATTTCGTTGCGCGGCACCAGAATGTCGTTGACGGTGATTTTATCCAGCGCATGAATGCCGCCCAGCAGGTGCGGCTTGTTGGCCCGCGCCTCATTGGCCAGGCTTTCGAGGCGCGGATGGGGTGGGCCGTTGTGTTCCTGTTGGCGTACCGGCGTGGCGGGCGCTTTGAAGGGCAGCAACAGCACCCGGGCGGCGTTGTCGAGCAGCCAGGCCAGGGGGTAGACCAGCTTCAGCGGCGCGGCCAGCAGGGCATTGGCCGCTGTCAGCAAGCCGTGGGGGTAGCGCTGGGCGAGTTGCCGTGGCAGGTATTCGGCAAACACCAGTAATACCAGGACGGTTGCCACCGCGCCGATGACCACGCCAGTGAAGCTGAGCATCCAGATGCCGGCCAGTGACCCCAGGAACATGGCCAGGGCCTTGCCCAGGCAACTGAGCAGGATCAGGCTTTGCTCGGGGTAAAGGGCGCGCGGTCGCTCGCTGCGCGGGGTCGCCCGTTGGGCATTGACGACCTGTTGCGCGGCCTCGATGGCAGTGAAGAGCGCAGACCAGAAGATCGACAGAGCCAGTACTCCCAGTACCGGCGCGAGGGGCATATTGGCCATTTGTTCCGCCCGTCAGATGTGCAGGATGTATTCGCGCACCAGCTTACTGCCGAAGTACGCCAACATCAGAAGGCAGAAACCTGCCAGTGTCCAGCGGATTGCCTTGTGCCCGCGCCAGCCCAGGCGGTTGCGCCCCCACAGCAGCACACTGAAAACGACCCAGGCCAGGCAGGCCAGCAGCGTTTTGTGCACCAGGTGCTGGGCGAACAGGTTGTCGAGGAACAACCAGCCGGACAGTAGAGACAGCGAAAGCAGGGCCCAGCCGGCCCACAGGAAGCCGAACAACAGGCTTTCCATGGTTTGCAGCGGTGGGAAGTTGCGGATCAGGCCTGAGGGGTGTTTGTGCTTGAGCTGATAGTTCTGCAGCAGCAGCAACATCGATTGGAACACCGCGATGGTAAACATGCCGTAGGCCAGGATCGACAACAGGATGTGCGCCAGTATGCCGGGCTCTTCATGGATGAGCGGCACGGTGCCCGCCGGTACGAACTGGGCGATCAGAATAGTCGCGGTGCCCAGGGGAAACAGCAGCACTAGCAGGTTTTCCAGGGGCATGCGCAGGCAGGCGACGAGAATCAAGGCGATGACAGCAGCGGCGATCAGGCTGGCGGAGGTGAAGAAATCCAGGCTCAGGCCCAGGGGCGTGAGCAGTTGCATGAGCAACGCGCAGCCGTGGGCGCCTACCGCGAGGCCGCCGAGCAGATAAAGCAGACGTTTATCGGCCTTGCCGCCCTGGCCGAGACGAATGCCCTGATAGATCGCAGCCGCCGCATAGAGGAGGGCCGCAAGGAGGCTGGGTAGTAAACTGGGTGACAAGCTGAGCATAGATCCCGGGGCGCGAGCCGTATTAAGGCGCTGAGTTTGGCATACAAAGCCCATTCCACGAAAGACTGGGCAGGGCGAGGTGTGCGCAAGCCTTACACTTCGTTATAATCGCCGACCAACTCTGGCCGCAATAACCTCGGTTCCCAGGAGCCAGAAAGGATCGCGCATGTTTGAAAACTTAACCGACCGCCTCTCGCAAACGCTGCGCCATGTTACCGGCAAAGCCAAGCTGACAGAGGACAATATCAAAGACACCCTGCGTGAAGTGCGCATGGCGTTGCTCGAAGCCGACGTCGCGTTGCCGGTGGTCAAGGATTTCGTCAACAAGGTCAAGGAGCGGGCTGTCGGTACCGAGGTGTCGCGCAGCCTCACCCCGGGCCAGGCGTTCGTCAAGATCGTCCAGGCTGAACTGGAAGAAATGATGGGGGCGGCCAACGAAGAGTTGGTCCTCAACGTGACCCCGCCGGCAGTGATCCTGATGGCCGGCCTGCAAGGTGCGGGTAAGACCACCACTGCAGGCAAGCTGGCGCGCTTCCTTAAAGAACGTAAGAAAAAGACCGTCATGCTGGTCTCCGCCGACATCTATCGCCCGGCGGCGATCAAACAGCTGGAAACCCTGGCCAACGACATCGGGGTGACGTTCTTTCCGTCCGACCTGTCGCAAAAGCCAGTCGATATCGCCGCTGCCGCGATTCGTGAGGCCAAGCTCAAGTTCATCGACGTGGTCATCCTCGACACCGCCGGCCGTTTGCACATCGACGCCGAGATGATGGGCGAGATCCAGGCCCTGCATGCTGCGGTGAAACCGGCCGAAACGCTGTTCGTGGTCGATGCCATGACCGGCCAGGATGCCGCCAACACCGCCAAGGCCTTTGGTGATGCGCTGCCTTTGACCGGGGTCATCCTGACCAAGGTCGACGGCGACGCCCGTGGTGGTGCGGCGCTGTCAGTGCGCGCCATTACCGGCAAGCCGATCAAATTCATTGGTATGGGCGAGAAGAGCGAAGCGCTCGAACCGTTCCACCCTGACCGCATCGCTTCGCGCATTCTTGGCATGGGTGACGTGCTCAGCCTGATCGAGCAGGCCGAACAGACCCTCGACAAAGGTAAAGCCGATAAGCTCGCGAAAAAACTGAAGAAGGGCAAAGGCTTCGACCTCGAAGACTTCCGCGATCAGTTGGTGCAGATGAAAAGCATGGGCGGCCTTGGCGGTCTGATGGACAAACTGCCCAGCATCGGCGGGGTCAACCTGTCGCAAATGGGCAACGCCCAGGGCGCGGCGGAGAAGCAGTTCAAGCAGATGGAAGCGATCATCAACTCGATGACCCCCGCCGAGCGGCGCGACCCTGAGCTGATCAGCGGTTCGCGCAAGCGCCGGATCGCCATGGGCTCCGGCACCCAGGTGCAGGACATCGGTCGTCTGATCAAGCAGCACAAGCAAATGCAAAAGATGATGAAGAAGTTTTCCACCAAGGGTGGCATGGCCAAAATGATGCGCGGCATGGGCGGTATGCTGCCCGGCGGCGGTGGCGGTATGCCTAAGATGTAATACCCCCGTAGCGAGGGGCCTCGGCCCCGACCCTACTCTGTACCCCTATTACCACCCCGGCCTCTTGGCCAAACCCGTTGCACGCAACGGCCCCTACGCAAATCGGCAGTGCATGCTTTTGACCCATGGAAAAAGGCATTTGCAAATATCCGTGTATTCCTTGAGAATATGCGGCCTTTCGGGCACCCGTGTGCCCGCTGTGGATTATGATTTGCAGCACCGACTACAGGAACGATGTTCAATGCTAACCATTCGTCTTGCCCGTGGCGGCTCCAAAAAGCGCCCGTTTTACCAACTGACCGTGACCGACTCGCGTAACCCGCGTGACGGCTCGCACAAAGAGCACGTGGGTTTCTTCAACCCTGTTGCCCGTGGTCAGGAAATCCGTTTGTCCGTGAACCATGAGCGCGTCAACCACTGGTTGAGCGTAGGTGCACAGCCTTCTGAGCGTGTTGCTCAGTTGTTGAAGGAAGCTGCTAAGGCCGCGGCCTAAGCAATATGAACGCGACGCCAGATTCCGCCGACGACTTGATGGTCGTAGGCAAGATTTTCTCGGTTCACGGCGTTCGCGGCGAGGTGAAGGTTTTTTCCTTTACCGATCCGATTGACAACCTGTTGCAGTACCCCCGCTGGACGCTTCGGCGCGATGGCGTGGTCAAGCAGGTTGAGCTGGTCAGTGGCCGTTCCACTCAAAAGGACCTGGTCGCTAAATTGAAAGGCCTGGATGACCGTGATGAAGCCCGGCTTCTTTCCGGTTACGAGATTTGCATCTCGCGCAGCCTTTTGCCCGACCTGACCGAGGGCGAGTACTACTGGTACCAGCTCGAAGGTCTGAAAGTTGTCGATACCCAGGGGCAATTGCTCGGGGTGGTCGATCACCTGTTGGAGACCGGCGCTAACGATGTAATGGTGGTAAAGCCTTGCGCAGGCAGCCTGGATGACCGTGAACGCTTGTTGCCCTATACGGAGCAATGTGTGTTGAAGGTCGACTTGGGTGCAGGCGAGATGCAGGTGGATTGGGACGCGGACTTCTAGGCGATGGCGAGCCTTCGAGTAGAAGTGATTACGCTGTTCCCGGAGATGTTTTCCGCCATCGGCGATTACGGCATTACCAGCCGCGCGGTGAAACAGGGGTTGTTGCAATTGACCTGCTGGAACCCGCGAGACTACACAACGGATCGACATCACACAGTGGACGACCGGCCCTTCGGCGGTGGTCCGGGCATGGTGATGAAGATCAAGCCTCTGGAAGACGCATTGGCGCAAGCCAAGCAGGCTGCCGGAGACGCGAAGGTGATTTACCTGTCGCCACAAGGCCGCCCGTTGACACAAGGCGCGGTACAGGAACTGGCGAAGATGGAATCTCTGATTCTCATCGCTGGGCGATATGAAGGCATTGACGAGCGGTTTATTGACGCTCATGTCGATGAAGAGTGGTCGATAGGTGACTATGTGCTTTCCGGCGGTGAACTGCCGGCAATGGTCCTGATCGATGCGGTAACACGGCTGCTGCCCGGAGCGTTAGGGCATGCGGACTCCGCGGAGGAAGACTCCTTCACGAATGGTCTGCTCGATTGCCCGCACTACACCCGACCTGAGGTGTATGCGGATCAGCGTGTTCCCGACGTGTTGCTTAGCGGCAATCACGCGCATATCCGGCAATGGCGTTTGCAGCAGTCCCTTGGGCGGACCTACGAACGACGCGCCGATCTTCTGGAAAGCCGCTCGCTTTCTGGAGAAGAGAAGAAGCTGCTAGCGGAATACATTCGCCAGCGGGACGATAGTTAACGTATCGATGGTAAATCAGACGATTTGCCTTAGGAGCACAGCATGACCAACAAAATCATTCTGCAACTCGAAGCCGAGCAGATGACCAAAGAGATCCCGACCTTTGCCCCGGGCGACACCATTGTCGTTCAGGTGAAAGTGAAGGAAGGCGATCGTTCGCGTCTGCAAGCGTTCGAAGGTGTTGTTATCGCCAAGCGCAATCGTGGCGTGAACAGTGCCTTCACCGTGCGTAAAATCTCCAACGGTGTAGGTGTAGAGCGTACTTTCCAGACCTACAGCCCGCAGATCGAAAGCCTGGCCGTGAAACGTCGTGGTGACGTGCGTAAAGCCAAGCTGTACTACCTGCGCGACCTGTCTGGTAAAGCAGCACGCATCAAGGAAAAACTGTCCTGATCACAGGGCTTTTCCTGATGTAAGACGCCGCCTGGTGGACCGCGTGCAAACGCACCTCAGGCTGCCCAAGCAAACGCCCCGACTGGTTCGGGGCGTTTGCTTTTGTGTTGTTCCAACCACGTCGCAAAACCGCGTGCTAAAGCCTTTAGTTCGCGCTGGTCGCTGAACTTTCCCGCCTTCCTGGTTTCTGTTCATCCCAGGATGCCTTGGCCTTTGGCCTCCCCGTATTGATCCGTAAGGCTGAACCACTACTTTAAGAACAGGACCGCGGCCATGACGGATAGCACCGTTGCAGTATCACCGGAAAAAACGTCATCGGGCATCGCTAACGCGCAGCGCTTGAGCGTCTTCGTATTTGCGCTGTTTTTCATTTTTGGTGGCATTACCAGCCTCAATGACATTCTGATCCCCAAGCTCAAGAGCCTGTTCAGCCTCAGCTACGCCGAAGCGATGCTGGTGCAATCGGCGTTCTTCCTGGCTTATGCGATTGCTTCCATTCCCGCGGGTCTGCTGATCACGCGCATCGGCTACATGCGCGCGGCCGCCTTGGGGCTGGTGACGATGGCGACAGGTTGCCTGTTGTTTATCCCGGCCGCACTGGTAGGGGTGTTCGGTGCGTTTCTGGTCGCATTGTTTGTGTTGGCCATCGGCGTTACGGTGGTGCAAGTGGTCGCCAACCCGCTGATCTCCTTGCTCGGGCCGGCGCAAACCGCCCATAGCCGGGTGACGTTCGCCCAAGCGTTCAACTCCTTGGGTACCACCATTGCGCCTTACCTGGGCGCACTGCTGATCCTCGGCTCACTGAGCCAAGTCGACCCCGCCACGTTGCAAGGCTCGGCGCTGGTCGCTTACCTGGCCGAAGAGGCCAAAGTCATCAGCAACACCTATGCCGGTATTGCTCTGGCGCTGGTGGTGGTGGCTTTGCTGGTCTGGCAGCAACGCAAGCAGATGCCACAGTCCGGCGCCAACGAGGGGGCCAACCCGCTGTCGACCTTGAGCCTGCTCAAGCAACCACGGTTCGCCTTCGGCGCCGCGTGCCTGTTCTGCTACGTGGGGGCGGAGGTCGCCATCGGCAGCCTGCTGACCAACTTCCTGATGCAGGACTCCACCTTCGGTTTCGACGAACAGTTGGCAGGCAAGCACGTGGCCTATTACTGGGGTGGGGCGATGGTCGGCCGCTTCATTGGAGCGGCCCTGTTACGTACCTTCGCCCCAGGCAAGGTTTTGGCCGGTGCGGCACTGATGGTGATTGCGCTGATCGCCTGCGCGGCGACCAGCCACGGTGCGCTCGCCGGTTGGTCGATCCTGGCCATTGGCTTGTTCAACTCGGTGATGTTCCCCACCATCTTTGCCTTGGCCTGTGAGGGCCTGGGCAAGCGTGCGGCTGAGGGCTCCGGGTTGATCTGCTGCGCCATCGTGGGCGGCGCTATCGTGCCACCGCTGACCGGCCTGGCGGCTGACTTCAGTAGCCTGGCGGTCTCCCTCGCTGTGCCGGCGCTGTGCTATGCCGTGATCGCTGCCTACGGCTGGTATGCACGGCGCGCCGTTGCGGTCTAACATCCAGGGTTCAGCGTGGCGTTGCCCTCGAGGGGGCTGCCGCGCAGGCCTTGCTTACCTGTAGGATGGCCTGCCCAATTCGCTTCAGGTTCAGTGCACAGTCCCATGGCCGCCATCGATCACCCCCTCATCGACCAATACCTTGACGCTTTATGGCTGGAGAAAGGGTTATCCGATAACAGCCGCCAGTCCTACCGCAGTGATCTGGCATTGTTCAACGGTTGGTTGCAGGCGCAGGGTGTCGAGCTGGCGAGGGTAGGGCGCGAAGCCATACTCGATCACCTCGCATGGCGTGTCGAGCATGCCTACAAACCCCGCTCCACTGCGCGCTTTTTGTCCGGCGTGCGCGGGTTTTACCGCTACCTATTGCGGGAAAAACTGATCGCGGTGGACCCCACACTGCAAATCGACATGCCCCAGCTTGGCCGGCCGCTGCCTAAGTCGTTGTCCGAGGCCGATGTGGAGGCCCTGCTACGGGCGCCGGACCTCAGTGAAGCTATCGGGCAGCGCGACCGCGCCATGCTCGAGGTGCTGTATGCCTGTGGCCTGCGGGTCACCGAGTTGATTAGCCTGACCCTGGACCAAGTCAACCTGCGTCAAGGCGTGCTGCGGGTCATGGGCAAGGGCAGCAAGGAGCGCCTGGTGCCCATGGGCGAGGAGGCCGTGGTATGGGTCGAGCGTTATATGCGCGACGGCCGCGCCGAGTTGTTGAACGGCCGCCCCAGCGACGTGCTGTTCCCCAGTCAGCGGGGTGAGCAGATGACTCGGCAAACGTTTTGGCATCGCATCAAGCACCAGGCCCAGGTCGCAGGGATCAGTAAATCGCTGTCGCCCCACACACTTCGTCATGCTTTTGCGACCCATCTGCTGAACCATGGCGCCGACCTGCGGGTGGTGCAAATGCTCTTGGGCCACAGTGACCTTTCGACCACGCAAATCTATACCCACGTGGCCCGCGCGCGGCTTCAGGAGCTGCACGCCCGGCACCATCCGCGGGGTTGATGGGGACACATTTTGCGGTTTTCGCCTTGATGCTCGGAGTCGGCCCCAGGGGCCGACTGTGGTAGGCTTGCCCGGTTGGTAAAGAGGGGCTCGCCGCGATTGTTCTCCGTAGCCCCCTGACGTCCGTCGCCCCAGGAGTTCCCATGCGCGTGACCCGTATATTCGCTGCCGCAGCATTTGCGTTGGCCAGTACCTTTGCGGTGGCCGACCCGGCCGCCGAGCAAGCAATTCGCAAGACCCTCGACACCCTACAGTTAGAGGTGCCGATTGAAAGCGTTGCCGCCAGCCCCCTCAATGGCTTGTACGAAGTCAAGCTCAAGGGCGGGCGTGTCCTCTACGCCAGTGCGGACGGCCAGTTCGTGATGCAGGGCTACCTGTTTCAGATCCAGGACGGCAAGCCGGTCAACCTGACCGAAAAAACCGAGCGCCTGGCGATCGCCAAGACCATCAATGGCATCCCGGTCACTGACATGGTGGTTTATCCTGCCGTAGGCCCCGCCAAGTCGCACATCACCGTGTTCACCGACACCACCTGCCCTTACTGCCACAAGCTGCATGCCGAAGTGCCGGAACTCAACCGCTTGGGTATCGAAGTGCGCTACGTTGCATTTCCGCGCCAGGGCCTGGGCTCGCCAGGTGACGAGCAGTTGCAGGCGGTATGGTGTTCCAAGGACCGCAAAGGCGCGATGGACCAAATGGTCGATGGTAAGACCATCAAAGCGTCCAAGTGCGCTAACCCGGTCAGCCAGCAGTTCCAGATCGGCCAGTCGATCGGGGTCAGCGGCACGCCGGCTATCGTCTTGCAGAGCGGTCAAGTGATACCGGGCTACCAACCCGCGCCGCAAGTGGCCAAACTAGCCATGGCGGCACAAGAGTGAAACGCTTCATGGCCTGACGGGTTTTCCGCCAGGCCATCCAACGCAAGCCGCGGCCCAGTGTCGACGGCGTAGATCACGGCCGACCCTCACGTCGGCCGTTTCATGGGGAGTTCAGAGTGAAACCGGTCAAAGTAGGCATCTGTGGGTTAGGTACCGTCGGTGGCGGCACCTTCAATGTACTTCAGCGCAACGCCGAGGAGATCGCCCGCCGTGCCGGGCGTGGAATCGAAGTAGCCCAGATTGGCATGCGCTCGAACAACCCCAACTGCCAGATTACCGGTACCCCCACTACCGCCGATGTGTTCGCAGTGGCGACCAACCCTGAAATCGACATCGTCGTCGAGCTGATTGGCGGCTACACCATCGCCCGTGATCTGGTGCTGTTGGCTATCGACCACGGCAAGCATGTCGTCACCGCCAACAAGGCGCTGATCGCTGTGCATGGCAACGAAATCTTCGCCAAGGCTCGCGAGAAAGGCGTGATCGTCGCGTTCGAAGCAGCGGTGGCCGGTGGTATTCCGGTGATCAAAGCCATCCGTGAAGGTTTGTCGGCCAACCGTATCAACTGGGTGGCCGGTATCATCAACGGCACCGGTAACTTTATCCTTACCGAAATGCGCGACAAGGGCCGTACGTTCGAAGATGTCTTGGCCGAAGCACAGGCCTTGGGCTATGCCGAAGCCGATCCAACGTTCGATGTCGAGGGCATCGATGCCGCGCACAAGCTGACCATTCTGGCGTCCATTGCCTTCGGCATCCCGCTGCAATTCGATAAAGCCTATACCGAAGGGATTACCCGGCTGACCACTGCCGACGTCAATTACGCCGAAGCATTGGGCTATCGCATCAAGCACCTGGGTATCGCGCGCAGCACTGCCAGCGGTATCGAGCTGCGCGTGCATCCGACCCTGATCCCGGCCGACCGTCTGATCGCCAATGTCAACGGCGTGATGAACGCGGTCATGGTCAACGGTGACGCAGCGGGCTCGACGCTGTTCTACGGCGCCGGTGCGGGCATGGAGCCGACGGCGTCGTCGGTGGTGGCGGACCTGGTCGACGTCGTCAGGGCGATGACCAGTGACCCGGAAAACCGCGTACCGCACCTGGCGTTCCAGCCCGATTCACTGTCGGCTCATCCGATTCTGCCGATCGAAGCATGTGAAACAGCCTATTATTTGCGCATTCAAGCCAAGGATCATCCGGGCGTGCTGGCGCAGGTGGCGAGCATCCTCTCCGCGCGCGGTATCAATATCGAGTCGATCATGCAGAAGGAAGTCGAAGAGCATGACGGCCTGGTGCCGATGATCCTCTTGACTCACCGGGTTCGGGAGCAGGACATGAACGATGCCATTGCGGCCCTGGAAGCGTTGCAGGACGTCGTGGGCCCCGTGGTTCGGATCCGCGTAGAGCATTTGAACTAAATCAGCCATGAGCCGCGTGCTGCAGCGGCTCCCCGCTCCAATTTAAGGTTTGCATCCATGCGCTATATCAGTACCCGTGGCCAGGCACCGGCCCTGAATTTTGAAGACGTGCTGCTCACCGGGCTGGCCAGTGACGGTGGCCTGTATGTGCCAGAAAGCCTGCCGCGTTTTACCCAGGAAGAGATCGCCTCGTGGGCAAGCCTGCCTTACCACGAGCTGGCGTTCAAGGTCATGCGCCCGTTCGTCACCGGCAGCATCCCCGACGCGGATTTCAAAAAGATTCTCGAACAAACCTACGGGGTGTTTTCCCACAGCGCCATCGCCCCGCTGCGCCAGTTGAACGGCAACGAGTGGGTGCTTGAACTGTTCCACGGCCCCACCCTGGCGTTCAAAGACTTCGCCCTGCAATTGCTTGGCCGCCTGCTCGACTACGTGCTGGCCAAGCGCGGCGAGCGTGTGGTGATCATCGGTGCTACCAGTGGTGATACCGGCTCGGCGGCGATCGAAGGCTGCAAGGCCTGCGAGAACGTCGACATTTTCATCCTGCATCCGCACCAGCGCGTATCGGAAGTGCAGCGCCGGCAGATGACTACCCTGCATGGCGAGAATATCCACAACATCGCCATCGAAGGTAACTTCGACGACTGCCAGGAAATGGTCAAGGCCAGCTTTGCCGACCAAGGGTTTCTCAAAGGCACGCGCTTGGTGGCGGTCAACTCGATCAACTGGGCGCGGATCATGGCCCAGATCGTCTATTACTTCCACGCGGCGCTGCAATTGGGCGGGCCAGCCCGTTCCGTGGCGTTCTCGGTGCCTACCGGTAATTTCGGCGACATCTTCGCCGGCTACCTGGCGCGCAACATGGGGCTACCGATCAACCAATTGATCGTCGCCACCAATCGCAACGATATCCTGCATCGCTTCATGAGCGGCAACCAGTACGTGAAGGAAACCCTGCACGCCACCTTGTCGCCGTCCATGGACATCATGGTCTCGTCGAACTTCGAGCGCTTACTGTTCGACCTGCACGGGCGTAATGGCGCTGCAATCGCGCAATTGATGGCCAGCTTCCGCCAGGACGGCAGCTTCAGCGTCGAAGACGAGCGCTGGACCCAGGCCCGCAAGCTGTTCGACTCGCTGGCCGTGACCGACGCGCAAACCTGCGAGACCATCGCCGAGGTGTTCGCCAATACCGGTGAAGTGCTCGACCCGCATACCGCGATCGGCGTACGTGCGGGCCGTGAGTGCCGCCGCAGCCTGGATATTCCGATGGTGGTATTGGGCACGGCGCACCCGGTCAAGTTTCCCGAGGCGGTGGTACAAGCTGGCATTGGTCGCACCCTGGAACTGCCGTTGCACATGGTCGACCTGTTCCAGCGTGAAGAGAAATGCACGGTACTGCCCAACGACCTAAAGGCCGTCCAGGCTTTCGTTAGCCAGCATGGTAACCGCGGCAAGCCGTTGTAACGTCGCTTGAGCGATGCCGCACCCTGGGCGCAAAGCCCAGGGTGTAGGCCTAGAAACAGATCCTTTGCGTTTTAGCGAATATTCCTACAGCGATTCGGACGCGTCCTATGGGCGCATCCGGATGGTCTCTCTAGAGTGGTATGGCGACTGAACAGTCGATCAAGCCTGACGGAGGCCGACCATGCGCTCACTCAAAATCCTCATCCTCGAAGACAGCCCTTTCCAGCTGATGGCTTTGCACCAGATGCTCAATGCCACGGGCGTTTTCGATGTACTGACCGCCGACAGCGTGGCGCGCGCCAAGCAATGCTTGCGCCGCCGCGGGCCAGTGGATGTTGCCATCTGCGACCTGCAGATGGGCGGCGAAGACGGCCTGGCATTCATCCGCCACCTGGCGGCGCAGCAGGGGGCCGCGGCGCTGGTGATACTCAGCAGTGTCGAGCGCAACCTGATCGAAAGTGTCGCGCAGTTCGCTCGCAGCCACGGGGTCTGGGTACTGGGCGCGCTACAAAAGCCCGCCGCCCCGGCCATGTTGCACCGCTTGCTCGAACTCTACCTCAAGCGCGGCGCCAAGCGTGACCCAGGGCTACCCGTACTGGAGGCGCCGCCCTTGCTTGGGCTGAGCGCCGAGCACCTGCCGCAGTTACGCGAGCAGTGGGTCGCACACTTCCAGCCCAAGGTCACGCTCAACGCTGAGGTGGTGGGGGTCGAAGCATTGGTGCGTTGGCAGCACCCGGAGCGGGGGCTGCTGGCCCCGGCGCAGTTTTTACCCGAGGTGACCCGCGCCGGTCTGCTCGATGAACTGACCTGGCAGATGCTCGAGTCTGCCCTGGCGCTCAGTGCGCAAACCTGCCTGGACGACGGCCGTCCTTTACCGGTGGCGGTAAATATTTCGCCAAGCCTGTTGGCGAGGGGCGATTTCGTCGAGCGGATCATGCAGGCACTGCGCGACTATCAATTGCCCGCTGGGGTACTGACGTTGGAACTGGTTGAAAGCCACCAGGCAGTGTTCGAGCATGGCCAGATCGAAGCCTTGCTGCGCCTCAGGCTAGCGGGCTGCCAGTTGTCCATCGACGATTTCGGTACAGGCGAGTCGACCTTGCTGCGGCTCATGCAACTGCCATTCTCCGAACTGAAGGTGCCCGGCGAATTTGCCCGGGGTGCGGGCAGCGACGGTCGCAAGGCGGCCATCATCGCAGGCGCGTTGGTTATGGCCCGACGGATGGGCATGCGCCTGGTAGTGGAAGGGGTGGAAACCGCCGACGACTTCCGAGCGCTGAAGAGCCTGGGCATGCCAGTAGTCCAGGGCTTCCATATCGCACGGCCGATGCCTGCCGAGCAGTTGCAGGAATGGTTGCAGGAGCACAGGGTGCTGAATGACGCGCAGGATTGCGTTGCGTGATATTCCCTTGAATCCGTTCTGTCACATTACCCCGTCATGCTTTGTAACCAGGGTGTGATAGAACTTTCTTCTAACGCCAGAGGTCAGTGTCTTGCCTATTTGATTTTTACAGACCAGCGGTGGTGATCGGTATGGAACATATCAGCTTGTTGCTCAGCGAAGCGTTGACGCCTTACCAAGTCGATGTCGCATCTGCCGACACTTACGGGGCATGCCAGGTAACGGTTAGAAATACCGCCGGTGCGACGATTCTCCAACGCGCTGTACAGCGCTGGCAGTTCGACGACCAACGCTCGTTCACCGATGTCGTGGACGGCCTGCATCGCGATCTGCGGGTCGCTGAAGGGCGCCTGGAACCCTGCATGATCGCTGCAATGAGAAGTGCCGCACAGAATCAGACATTTTCTGCAAATCTGGCCTGAAACGGGAACCTTCCGCATCAGCCAGCCTCATATTTATTAAGGGCAGCGTACAAACATTGTGCTCCGGTGTTTGTTGCCTGCCATGGTGGCCTGATAGGCCATGTTGACCCCGAGAGGCCTCCCCACCTCCCGGGGTTTCTTTTTTTGTGCAGCCGCTAGCCGTTACTGTTAATCGCCTTCAGCTTCAGGTTGATCTTTTCGATAACGATGCGACCGCGCTCAGTGTTCGAACAAGCCATATAAAGTTGTTGCGTCTTCGCCACGCCGCTGATCGGCAGTGCATCCAGCGCACCCTCGGGTAAGCCCACTTTGGCCGCGTAGTAACTGGCCTCTTGGCGATAGCCCAGCACCCCTTCGATTCGCCCCACATGCTCCATTCTCAGCAGGCTGGCCACCGCGTCGTTGCCGTGGTGGGGCAGGGTGCTGGCTTCTGGCGCCTGTGCGATCAGGGTGTCCAGCGTGTCGCCATAACTGCGTTCTGCGACCACACCGACCTTAATGTCCCCGCCCGCCAGGGCAGCATGCAGGTCGACTCCGTCCGGGCGTTGAAAAGGTGCGAAGCGCTCGCGGTCGAGGGTTCGAATAATCAGTTCGCTACTGCGGGTCGTCATGCTGGGCGTCGAGTAGGTGAGTTGCTTTGAGCGCTGGGTGGTCCTCAGCAACATGGGGTCGCAGGCCAGCTCTCCCTCCTGGAGCCGCTGCATGGAGCGCGCGCGGTTGACCCGCAGCACCACATGCTCGTACTCCGGCAAACCTTCGATGATCTGTTCCAGCAAACGGTCAACCGTCCCTTGGCCTTGGTTAGGGCCGGTGGCGATGGTCAACGGTGGCGTGTCGCGCAGCAGCCAAAACAGCCGTTCTTTGCTTTGGACGGGGGCCGCGGCCCCTAAAAACGCGACCAGTAGGGCAGTGAGCAGGGCGTCTCGCCATCTTGAACAGCCAGTTGCCATTAGCGTAATTTCCTCCTTGAAGCTGGCGGCACGCCAGTTGTCGCCCCGGGTTATGGCGCGCTCAAGCGCATCTTTATCACAGCCATGTGTCAGCGCATAGCCGTAGCGAGTTCGGTGAACCTCGTTGAAGGGGGGCGCATCGGGTAGACTGGGCGACTTTCTCTGTTTCAAGAAGCGTCCTCATGGCCCAGCCTTCCACGACTTACAAGTTCGAACTGAACCTCACCGACCTTGACCGCAGTGTGTACCAGACGGTTAAGCAAACCATCGCCCGCCACCCGTCCGAAACCGAAGAGCGCATGACCGTACGCTTGCTCGCCTATGCGCTGTGGTACGACGAGCAGCTGGCCTTTGGCCGCGGCTTGTCGGACGTCGACGAGCCGGCCCTGTGGGAAAAAAGCCTGGATGGGCGGGTGCTGCACTGGATCGAAGTGGGCCTGCCCGATATCGATCGTTTGACCTGGTGCTCGCGGCGTACCGAGCGCACCAGCCTGCTGGCCTACGGTAGCCTGCGGGTGTGGCAAGGCAAGGTGGTGGATGGCATCAAACACCTGAAGAACGTAAATATCGCGGCGGTGCCCCAGGAGGTTCTGGAAACCTTGGCCAAGGATATGCCTCGGGTCATCAAGTGGGACGTCATGATCAGCGAAGGGACTGTCTTCGTCACCGACGATCGCGGCCAGCACGAAGTCCAACTGGAATGGCTGCTAGGCGGCCGAGACTGACCGCTGCCCCCCCGTATTCTGAGCTAAAGAGACCGTCCTGCCACATGCGTATCGAACCGCGTCAATTGCCTGCCACCCTACCGTTCCTCGGCGAATTGCCGCCATTGCTGACGCGTCTGTATGCCGCGCGTGGGGTCACCTGCGCCAGCGAACTGGACAAGAGCCTGGCGCGGCTGATCCCTTTTCAGCGCTTGAAGGGCATCGACGCAGCGGTCGAGTTGCTGGTGCAGGCCATTGATCAGCGCCAGCGCATCTTGATCGTCGGGGATTTCGACGCTGACGGTGCCACCGCCAGCACGGTGGGGGTGTTGGGCCTGCGCCTGTTGGGCGCCGCCCATGTCGATTACCTGGTGCCCAACCGCTTCGAGTATGGCTACGGCCTGACCCCGGAAATCGTCGAAGTAGCCTTGCAGCGTGAGCCACAGCTGTTGCTGACTGTCGATAACGGCATTTCCAGCGTAGAGGGTGTGGCGGCGGCCAAAGCGGCGGGGCTGACCGTGCTGGTTACCGACCACCATTTGCCCGGCCACGAGTTACCGGCGGCCGATGCGATCGTCAACCCCAACCAGCCTGGCTGTGAGTTCCCCAGCAAGGCGCTGGCCGGAGTGGGGGTGATTTTCTATGTGTTGATGGCGCTGCGCGCGCGCCTGCGTGAACTGGGCCGTTATCGCGAGCAGCCGCAGCCCAACATCGGCGAGTTGCTCGATTTGGTCGCGTTGGGCAGCGTGGCCGACGTCGTACCCTTGGATGCGAACAATCGTATTCTGGTACACCAGGGGTTGGAGCGTATTCGTGCGGGCCGGGCACGGCCTGGCATCAAGGCGATTCTGGAAGTCGCCCGGCGTGAGCCCTCGCGAATCACCTCGACCGACCTGGGCTTTATCCTGGGGCCACGGCTGAACGCGGCCGGGCGCCTGGATGACATGAGTCTGGGCATCGAGTGCCTGCTCAGCACCGACCCTCAGCACGCCCGCGATATCGCCGAGCAGTTGGAGGGTTTGAATCAGGACCGCAAGTCCATCGAGCAGGGCATGCAGCGCGAAGCCTTGGCGCAGCTCAAGGACCTGCCCCTGGAGGCCATGCCCTTCGGCCTGTGCCTGTTCGAGCCCGACTGGCACCAGGGGGTGATCGGTATCTTGGCGTCGCGCCTGAAGGAGCGCTACCACCGGCCGACCATCGCATTCGCCGATGCGGGGGAGGGCCTGCTCAAGGGCTCGGCCCGTTCGGTGCCGGGGTTTCATATCCGTGACGCCCTGGACGCCATCGCCGCGCGGCACCCGCAGTTGATCAGCAAGTTCGGCGGCCACGCCATGGCTGCCGGCCTGTCGCTGCCTCAGGAGCACTTCCCGGCATTTGCCGCCGCCTTCGACGAACAGGTGCGTGAACAGCTGCAAGAGGACGACCTGACGGGCCGGCTTTTGTCCGACGGCAGCCTGGCGGTCGAGGAGTTTCACCTGGAGCTGGCCCGCGCATTGCGCAATGCCGGGCCATGGGGCCAGCACTTCCCCGAGCCCCTGTTCCACGGGGTGTTCCAATTGAGTGAGCAGCGGGTGGTGGGCGAGCGGCACCTGAAAGTCGTGCTCAAGACCGAGTGCGGTACGGTCAGCCTGGACGGCATTGCCTTCGGTGTCGACCGTGAGGTCTGGCCGAACCCCACGGTGCGCTGGGTACAACTGGCCTACAAACTCGAGCTCAATGAGTTTCGCGGGCGCGAAACCGTGCAGTTGCTGATCGCCCACATCGAACCGCGCTGAGCCCGTCTGGCGGGGGATCGGTGGGAACCGGCGGCCGTGCGGGGTTGTCGACTGATCTCTGCTCTGTTGTGGTGACCCCTTAAAACTCGGTTGCGACACTCACCGACAGGGCACCTGCCTATTTGCCTCCAGAGGTGCACCGTGAGTCTGCTACTAGAACCCTATACGCTCTGCCAATTGACCTTACGCAACCGCATTGCTGTGTCGCCCATGTGCCAGTACTCCAGTGAGGACGGCTTCGCCAACGACTGGCATTTGGTGCACTTGGGCAGCCGTGCAGTCGGCGGGGCGGGCCTGGTCTTTACCGAGGCGTGCGCCGTCACCCCAGAAGGGCGTATCACCCCGCAGGACCTCGGGCTGTGGAAGGATGAGCACATCGAGACACTGCAGCGCATCACCCGTTTTATCGAGGCCCAGGGCTCGGTGCCCGCGATTCAATTAGCCCACGCTGGCCGCAAGGGCAGCACCTACCGGCCGTGGGTCAAGCCCCAGGGCAGCGTGCCGGTGAGCGAAGGTGGTTGGCAACCCGTGGGCCCTTCGGCCATTGCCTTCGACCCTCACCACGTGGCCCCTACGGCGCTGGACGAAGCAGGTATCGATACCATCGTGCAGGCGTTCGTCGACGGTGCCCGGCGCGCGTTGACTGCGGGCTTCAAGGTGGTCGAGGTGCACGCCGCCCATGGCTACCTGCTGCACCAATTCCTCTCGCCCATCAGCAACCAGCGCCAAGACCGTTACGGCGGCAACTTCGAAAATCGCATTCGCCTGACCCTCCAGGTCACGGCGGCCATTCGTGAAGTCTGGCCAGCGGATCTACCCGTGCTCGTGCGCGTGTCGGCCACCGACTGGGTGGAAGACGGTTGGAACGAAGACGAAACCGTGGAGCTGGCGCGCCGCTTGAAAGCTGTGGGCGCCGACTTGATTGACGTCTCTTCAGGCGGCACCTCGGCCAACGCGGAAATCCCGACCGGCCCGGGCTACCAGACGCGCTTTGCCGAGCGGGTCCGCAAGGAAGCCGGCATCGCCAGCGGCACCGTGGGCATGATCACCGACCCTGCCCAGGCCGAGCATATTCTGCGCACTGGGCAAGCCGATATCATTCTCCTGGCGCGCGAATTGTTGCGTGACCCGTACTGGCCATTGAGCGCGGACGAAAGCCTGGGCGGCCGCCAGGCCACTTGGCCGGCGCAGTATCAGCGAGCGACCCACCGCGACCAGCCGATCCATGAGTCCGACCTGCGCGACTGATTGGCCCGGCAAAAAAAAGCCCCACGCCCGACTGACACGGGCATGGGGCATTTTTTTGCCTTTTTTGCTTAGGTGTACTTGCGTTTCTCCGGCGCAGGCGGGAAGTACTGATACAGCCAGGTCTCGCTCAGGGTGCGGCCGTCGGTGCGCAGAAACAGGCGCATCTCAACAGGTTCGACGCTGTCGTTGGTGGGGTACCAGTCGAACAGGACGCGGAAGCCTTTGATGTCCGGCAGCTCCAGAATATGGAAGTCCTGCAACTTGCCATTGGAGGCCGTGGCAATGGGCTCGATGCCAGACTTCAAGGTTTCGATACCGCCACCGTGGAAATCCACCGCGAAGCGGCGTGCCCATTTTTCCGGGTAGTGCTCGCCCGGTGCCCAGCCTTCGGTGAAGCCGCCCATGCCGGAACGGGTGGCATGCACGCGGGCCAGCGGCGTACCCACCGGCGGCAAGGCGCTCCAGTACAGCTTGTAGCCGTAGTTGAGGTAATCCCCTTTGGCGACCGGTTTTTTCGGTGTCCAGAAGGCCACGATGTTGTCCATCGTCTCACCGGTGGTGGGCAATTCCATGAGGTCCACCGAGCCTTCGCCCCACTCAGTGGTGGGCTCGACCCAAAGGCTTGGGCGTTTGCTGTACCAGTCGACGGTATCTTGGTAATGGTCGAACTCGTGGTCGGTCTGGACCAGGCCGAAACCCTTCGGGTTGTTGTCGGCAAACGCGTTGAACTGCACCTTGGCCGGGTTGTTCAGTGGCCGGCAGATCCATTCGCCGTTGCCGCGCCACATGGCCAAGCGGTCGGAGTCGTGGATTTGCGGGTGGATGGTGTCGCACATGCGGCGTTCGTGGTTGCCGCAGCTGAACATGCTGGTCATCGGCGCCACGCCCAGTTGGCTGATGGCTTCGCGGGCATAAATATGCGCGTCGATTTCCATTACCACCTGCTCGGCCTGGCAGTCGATGTCGAAACGGTAAGCGCCGGTGGCGCTGGGCGAGTCGAGGAGGGCGTAGACCACGAAGCGGGTGCTGTTCTTGCTTGGGGTTTCGAACCAGAACTTGGTGAAGTCGGGGAATTCTTCCTGGCGCTTGGCATAGGAGTCAATCGCCAAGCCCCGCGCCGACAGGCCGTATTGGCCAGCTTTGTCGACCGCGCGGAAATAGCTGGCACCCAGGAAAGACACCACGTCGTTGCGGGTCATCTCTGGCGCTTTGAACAGCTTGAAGCCCGCGAACCCTAAGTCACCTTTTAGCTGCTTGGTGTCGACATTGGTGTTGTTGTCGTAGTTGAACAGTTCAGGGCGGAAATGCACTTCACGGGCTTGGCGCGTGCTCGGATCGACGCTATACATGCGCACCGGCTGTTTGAAACCCATGCCGACGTGGAAAAAGTGCACGTCCAACTGGCCGTTGATGTCCTTCCACAACGAGTGGTTGGCATCGTACTTGATGGCGTTGAATTGCAGGGGCGTCATGGTCGCCAGGGTAGGGGGCAATACTTGCTTGCCGCTCACATAGGCTTTGGTCGAGAAGGCCTTGGCCTGGGCTTGCAGTGTTTTGAAGTCGAAGTGTTCAATTTCACCGTCGGCGGTGGCGGCGAATGCCCGCGCCGCGAATAACCCGCTGGCCGACAGGCCGGTATAGGCCGCCAGGGCCATAGAGGCTTTGAGTAGGTTCCTTCGATGCATGTCTAAGCTGTCCCGTTTGAATCCTGGCCGCTCCAAGCGCCCATCCACGGATCGAAAAATGAGGTTCGGTCAAGCCTTCGTCCGAACCCGGCGAACTTTACACAGATGCCCTAAGGTCCATTCAGTTCGCAAATAAACTGTAAATATTTTTATCCTTCCCGATGGCTAGTAGCCATGTTTGCAACGGTGCGGGGCACTTAAAACCCCGCTGCAGCGCCATTGCTGCGGGGGTCGAAAGCCCCTTCGAAGGCGCCATTGGGCAAGCGCACCGCCGCCCCGGCGTGGCCCATGGTTTCGCTGAAATCCTCGAGTATTTCTACGTCATGGCCCAAGGCTTTGAGCGCCGCGACCTGCGCTGCACCGACCCGTGCCTCAAGTTTCAGGCTGTCGCTACTCTGCCCCCAGGTGCGCCCCAATAGCCAGCGAGGCGCTGTTACCGCCTGCTGCAAAGGCTGCCCGAACACCGCGTAGCGGCTGAACACGGCCGCCTGGGTTTGCGGCTGGCCATCGCCACCCATACTGCCGTAGACCAGGGTACGGCCGTCCTTTAGGCGGGCGGCGGCGGGGTTGAGGGTATGGAAGGGTTGCTTGCCCGGCTGTAAGGCCAGTAAGTGCGTGGGGTCGAGGCTGAAAGAAGCGCCACGGTTTTGCCAATTCAGGCCGCTAGCGGGTAGCACCACGCCGCTGCCGAATTCGTGGTAAATGCTCTGAATGAAGGACACCGCCAGGCCGTCGTTGTCGATCACGCCCATCCAGATAGTGTCCCCTGGGCCTTTACCCGCACCCCAGGTCGCCGCGTGAGTAGGGTCTATCTGGCTCGCCAGTGGGTCCAGGAAAGCTGGCTCCAGGCAGCTTTGTGGATCGATGCGCATGTGCGCGGGGTCGGTGATGTGGGCGTCACGCACCCCAAAGGCAAGCTTGGTAGCCTCTACCAGTAGATGAATGTGCTGCGCGCTATCGGGCTCACACTGGGCCAGACCGGCTCGCTCAGCCAGGCCGAGAATCAATTGCGAGACCAGCCCTTGGCTGGGGGGCGGCAAGTTGTAGACGGTGCCACTGCCGTGTTGCAAGTGCAGGGCTTTGACCCGCTTGGCGCGATACTCGGCCAGATCAGCGCGGGTGATGGGGCAGCCCAGGGCCTGCAGGTCGGCGGCGATGGAGTCGCCCAGGGTACCGCGGTAAAAACTGTCTAGCCCTTCACTGGCCAATGTGGCCAGGGTGTTGGCCAAACGTGGCTGGCGGAACAGGCTGCCCGCCGCGGGGGCGGCGCCTTGGTCGAGAAACGTCTCGGCGAAACCGGCAATGTCTTGTAGCTCGGCTTGTTTGGCGGCCGTGGCGCAATGCTGGGATTGGGTGACCGGAATGCCGTTACTGGCGTAGTGGATAGCGTCGGCCAGCAAGGCGCTAAGAGGCTGCGTTCCGCCCAGTTGCGCCGACACTTGCAGCGCTTGCTCCCAACCGCTGACCGTGCCCGCCACCGTCAACGCCGCCGCCGGGCCCCGGGTCGGGATCTGTGACTGGCCGCTGTAGTGCTGCAACGTCGCCAGGCTGCCGGCCGGGCCGCTGGCGTCAATGGCGATGGGCTCGCCTGCAGCGGGCACGATCAGCCAAAAACCATCGCCGCCCAGGCTGTTCATGTGCGGGTAAACCACGGCAATGCTCGCCGCGGCGGCAACCATCGCCTCAATGGCATTGCCGCCCTGGCGCAAGACGGCCAAGGCCGATTGCGCGGCCAAGCTGTGTGGGGCCACGGCAATACCGCGCGCGGCCAGAGTGCTATGAAGCATGCAGGGGTTCCTTATCGAGCGTGCCGCGCGAGCCACTGGCGGCGTACGCGCTTGAGCACAAACAGGGCTAGTGCGGCGGTGATCAGGTCCAGGCTGATAGCCACCGCGAAAACCGGGGTCCAACTCTCGGCATATTGATGCAAAAGGGCCGCCAAGGGGCCACCGAAAATGGCGCCGATCCCCTGAGCCATGTACAGAAAACCATAGTTGGTCGTGGCGTTTTTGCTGCCGAAGGTATCGGTAAGCGTTGATGGGAACAGCGAGAAAATCTCCCCCCAACCAAGAAACACCACCCCGGACAGCAGCACGAACAGTACTGGGTTATCGCTGGTCAGCAGCCATAGGGTCATGGCGATACCTTCAAAGAAAAACGCAAAGGCCATGGTGTTTTCCCGGCCCCAGCGGTCGGAGATCCAGCCGAACAGGGGGCGCGTCAAGCCATTGCAGATGCGGTCGATCGTCATGGCCAGGGGCAGGGCGGCCATGCCAAACACCATAACGCTGGTCATGCCGAAGTCTTTGGCGAAACTGGCCATCTGCGAAGTGACCATCAGGCCTGAGGTCGACATCATGGCGAACATGGCAAACATCAGCCAAAACACCGGGGTACGTAGCATCTGCTTGGGGCTGAAGTGCTGGGCAGAACTGGGCACGCTGGTTGCGGTGGGCGCCGCACTGGCCGCTGCTGGCGGTTGGCGCAGCACCTGCGAGGCGAGTAAACCCACCACACCGAGGATCAGGCCGAAGGTCACCAGGGTAGTTTCCATGCCGGCTTCACGCAGGCTATTGCTGATCGGAAAGGTCGTGAGCATGGCGCCCATGCCATAGCCCGCCGCCACAGCCCCGGCTGCCAACCCGCGGCGGTCTGGGAACCAGCGCACCATCAGGCCAATGATGCCGACATAAACGATCCCGGTGCCGACCCCACCCAGCAAGCCATAACTGAGGTAAAGGGCGGTCAGGCTATGGGCTTGGCTGGCCAATATCCAACTCAGGCCAGACAGCGCACAACCCAAGGCGATTAACTTGCGTAAGCCGAAGCGGTCAATCAAAAAGCCTTGTACCGGCGAGAAAAAAGTTTGCAGCACAATCAACAGTGAAAAGGTGACCTGAACTTGCGCCAATGAAGCGCCGAGCTTTTCGGCCAACGGCCCGGTGAATAGCGTCCAGACATATTGCGGGCTTGAAATGGCCATCATGCAGGTCATTCCGGCAATCATCTGGTACCAGCGCGTGCGGCTATTGGCCCGCGCAGAGGCTTGCAGTACAAGAGACTCGCTGGTCATGGGTGGTGCCCTCCCTCGTTGATATCCGTTTAACTTGAGAGAGCAATGGCTATGCCATACATGGGCAAAACTTATTCAATTAACCGGTATTAGCGCCTAACTTCCAGAAGGTATCGATTAACGGACAAGGCCATTGAATGAGTGCGGGGGGGCTTGCCTGTTTAAGGTGCGTAAAGCCACTCGGTGCGCTGTCATAGCCCTGCTTGAGCAACATTCCGAAGCAAATCCCCCCGCCCTGTTGTCTCTTATTGGCCTTATTCTGATCCCTTGGAAATATGTCCACAGCGCCGATGGAGGCCCATAGACATGAATACCCGTGGCTTGCTCGATCAACTGCTGAAATCCGGCCAAGACCTGCTGCAGAACAAAGCGGGCAATGGTCACTCTTCGTCCTCTGCGGGCGGCCTTGGTGGTTTGCTCAAGGGTGGCGCCGCCAGTGGCGCGCTGGGCAGCCTGCTGTCGGGCGGCAAGGGCGGTAGCGCTTTGGCCGGGGGCGCCTTGGGCCTTTTGATGGGCAATAAAAAGGCCCGCCAATATGGCGGTAAGGCCATTGCCTACGGTGGCCTGGCGGCACTCGGTGTGCTGGCTTATAAGGCTTATGGCAACTGGCAGGCCAAGCAGAGCACCGCGCCCCGTGGCGAGCCACAAACCCTCGACCGCCTGCCTGAAGATCAGGCCGAGGCCCACAGCCAGGCCATTCTCAAAGCGCTGGTCGCCGCGGCCAAGGCCGATGGTCACGTTGATGCGCGCGAGCGCGAATTGATCGAAGGCGAATTCACCCGCTTGACGCCCGACCCCGAGCTACAGCAATGGCTGCACGCCGAGCTCAATTCACCGCTCGACCCCAAGGCCGTAGCCCGCGCCGCCCGTACCGAAGAAATGGCCGCTGAAATGTACATCGCCAGCGTCATGTTGGTGGATGAGCAACACCCCATGGAACGCGCCTACCTTGACGAACTGGCCAAGCAACTGGCCCTGGACCCCGCCCTGAAAGTTGAATTGGAGGCCCAGGCGCGTAACCCAGAGGTGTAATCGCGGCCCCCTCAGCATCAGCGAAAGTACGCTAACGACGAAAATCGGTTAAGCCAAAGCTATACTCGGCCGATTAAGGTGTGTACCGATGTTGATTCCTGAGGGGAAATCGTGAAGAACTGGACCTTGCGCCACCGGATTCTGGCAAGTTTCGCCGTGATCATCGCCATCATGTTACTGATGGTGGTGGCGTCCTACGTTCGCTTGGAGAAGATCGAAACCAGCGAAAGCACGGTGCGCACCAATAGCGTCCCAGGGGTTTTTTATAGTTCGATGATTCGTAGCGCCTGGGTCGACAGCTACGTCTATACCCAGCAGTTGGTGGGCATGAGCGCGCGGCGCAGCATGACGCCCGCCGACGATGAACAATACAAAAGCTTCGCCGACCGCTTGATTGCGCAGATCGAAAACTACCGCGGCACCCTCGAAGATGCCGACGACCGTAGCCGCTTCGACGATTTCCTGCGCCTGCGTGAAGTTTATGAGCAGTCCATTGCCAAAGTAGTGGACGCCTATCGCAATGGCCGTTTTGATCAGGCTCAGCAACTGACCATCAACGAAATGAGCCCCGCCTGGGTGGCCGGCCGTAAAAGCCTCAACGCCTTGATCGATGCCAACCGTGCCTCGGCAGAGCAGGCCACCTCGGCCATCGACTCTGCTGTGACCGTCGCCAAGCTGACCATGTTGGTTTCCCTGTTCCTCGCTGTGATTGCCGCTGGCATCTGCGGGTGGCTGCTGTTGCGCGCCATCATGGCGCCTATGCAGAAGCTGGTGAAAATCCTTGAAGTCATGCGCACCGGCGACCTGAGTTCGCGCCTGAACCTGGGCCGCAAGGACGAGTTCGCTGAAGTCGAGCTGGGCTTCAACGACATGATGACCGAGCTGACCGCTCTGGTGTCCCAGGCCCAGCGCTCTTCGATCCAGGTCACCACCTCGGTCACTGAGATCGCTGCCACGTCCCGCGAGCAGCAAGCCACGGCCACCGAAACTGCGGCCACCACCACGGAAATCGGCGCGACCTCGCGGGAAATCGCCGCGACCTCCCGCGACCTGGTCCGCACCATGACCGAAGTAACCTCTGCCGCCGACCAGGCTTCGTTATTGGCCGGGTCCGGCCAGCAAGGCCTGGCACGGATGGAAGAAACCATGCACCAGGTGATGGGCGCTGCCGATCTGGTGAATGCCAAGTTGGCGATCCTCAACGAAAAGGCCGGCAACATCAACCAGGTGGTGGTGACCATCGTCAAGGTGGCCGACCAGACCAACCTGCTGTCGCTGAACGCCGCGATTGAGGCGGAAAAAGCCGGTGAGTATGGCCGAGGCTTTTCGGTCGTGGCCATGGAAGTGCGGCGTCTGGCGGACCAGACGGCGGTGGCCACCTATGACATCGAGCAGATGGTGCGAGAAATCCAGTCCGCGGTGTCGGCCGGGGTGATGGGCATGGACAAGTTTTCCGAGGAGGTACGCCGCGGCATGTTCGAGGTGACCCAGGTCGGTGATCAGCTTTCGCAGATCATCGCTCAGGTGCAGGCGCTAGCGCCGCGGGTACTGATGGTCAACGAAGGCATGCAAGCCCAGGCCACCGGTGCGGAGCAGATCAACCACGCCTTGACCCAATTAGGCGATGCCAGCAGTCAGACCGTAGAATCGCTGCGCCAGGCAAGCTCGGCCATCGATGAGCTCAGCCAAGTGGCGGCCGGCCTGCGCGGCGGCGTTTCGCGTTTCAAAGTCTGATGATTGGGGTCCAGACGGTAGCCATGCGCGGGGCCGAAAAGGTCGCCGCGCCGCATAAGTTGTTCCTGGTGTTCTACCTGGGCGGCGAGCGGTTTGCCCTCGATACCCTGGAGGTTGCTGAGGTCCTTGCGCGGCGCCCGCTCAAGCCCATCGCCCAGGCGCCGCTTTGGGTGGCTGGCGTGTTTGCCCACCGTGGCCAATTGGTGCCGGTGCTGGACCTGGCAGCCCTTGCCTTTGGCCAGGCCGCCGTGCTGCGCACCAGTACGCGCTTGGTGCTGGTGCATTACCGGGTCGACCCGCAGCAGCCACAGGCGCTACTGGGCTTGATTCTGGAGCATGCCAACCAGACCCTGCGCTGCGACCCTGAAGAGTTTCGCCCCTATGGCCTGGACCAACGGGCCACGCCTTACCTGGGCCCCGTGCGCGAGGATGCCCAGGGCCTGATGCAGCGTATCAGCGTTGCGCAGTTGCTCGACGACAATGTGCGTGAGCTGCTCTTCAGTGGGCAGACGCCGCCATGAGTATGCAGCCGCGGTTCTTCGACTTCTTGCGCGACCGCATCGGCCTCGACGTGGCCTCGGTGGGCGCGGCGATGATCGAGCGGGCGGTGCAACAGCGCTGCCACGCCGCTCAGTGCCCGGACCTGGAACGATACTGGGCGCTGTTGCAGGGCTCGGCCAGCGAGCAGCAGGCGCTGATCGAAGCGGTGGTGGTGCCGGAAACCTCCTTCATGCGTTACCCGGAAACCTTCAACGCCTTGGTCCAACTGGCCCGCGAGCGCTTGTCGGCAGCTCGGGGCGAGCGGGTGCTGCGCATTCTTAGCTTGCCGTGCTCCACCGGGGAAGAACCCTATTCCATCGCCATGAGCTTGCTGGACGCCGGTATGGCTGCGCGCTCGTTTGTCGTCGACGCGGTGGATATCAGCCCGCTGTCTGTGGAGCGCGCCCGCCGTGGGGTGTATGGGCGCAACTCGTTTCGCGGCCAGGCCCTGGAATTTCGTGATCGCCACTTCACGCCAGTGGCCGAGGGTTATCAGTTGCACGAGGCGGTGCGTCAATGCGTGCGTCTGCAGGTAGGCAACGTGTTGGACCCTGGCTTGTTGGCCGGCGCGCCGCCCTACGATTTTGTGTTTTGCCGCAACCTGCTGATCTATTTCGACCTGGAGACCCAGCAGCGCGTCTTTGAAGTTCTCAAACGCTTTACCCAACTCGATGGCGCGTTGTTCATCGGCCCCGCTGAGGGCAGCCTGCTGGGCCGCCTAGGCATGCGCCCGGTGGGCATCGCGCAGTCGTTCGCCTTCGTGCGCGGCGCCGCCCCAGTCTTGGCGGCGCCTGCCGCACCCCCCGTAAGCCAGCCACCGTTGCCTCCACGAGCCCGGGTCGAGGCGCCGCCGAGCAGCCGGCCGCCACCGCCTCGGCCAGTGGTGGGCAAGCCGACGCTGGCGGTCAGCCGCCCGGCCGGCGAAGACCCTGACACCCTGTTGGCCAGCATCGTGCGGCTGGCCAACGAAGGCCATAGCCAAGAGGCCATGGCGGCGTGCGAGCGCTATTTGCAACAACATGCGCCCCACGCCGAGGTTTTCTATTGGTTGGGTTTGCTTAACGACGTGGCCGGTAAAACCCAGGAAGCTCAGGGCTTCTATCGTAAGGCGTTGTACCTGCAACCGCAGCACTCGGAAGCCTTGGCCCATCTGGCCGTGCTGCTGGCGGCCCAAGGCGACAGCGCTGGCGCCAAGCGCTTGCAGGCGCGGGCGCAACGTAATGCGCAGTCGGGCGAACAGGAGCGTAAAGGATGAGTGGGGTCGTGGCGCTGAATTTGGTGGACAGTGCCGCTGAGGCGGTGGACGACTGCTGGAACCGCATTGGCATCACCGGTGATAAGTCGTGCCCGTTACTGGCCGAGCATATTCACTGCCGCAACTGCCAGGTGTACGCGGCCGCCGCGTTGCGCCTGCTCGACCGCTACGCCCTGGAACGCGAAGAACTCGCCGCCGAGCCCGCCGAGCTGCCCGCTACCGCCAGCCAGTCGCTGCTGGTGTTTCGGCTCAGGGACGAATGGCTGGCCTTGCCGACCCGTTGCCTTAGCGAAGTGGCTGCGCAGCAGCCTGTGCATTCCCTGCCACACCAGCGTTCCCGGGCGTTGTTGGGGGTTGCCAATGTGCGCGGGGCCCTGGTGCCGTGTCTGGATCTGGTTGACCTGCTGGGCATTGAGGCGACGGCGGCCTTTTCCCCGATCAATGCGCGGATTACCCCGCGCTTGTTGTTGCTGACCTTGCCGGACGGCCCCGTGGTGGTGCCGGTCGATGAGGTGGATGGCATCCATCGTATCGACCAGGCCCGCCTGGAGTCAGCCTCAAGCCCCGGCAGCCAGGCCGGCGCACGCTTTACCCGCGCGGTGCTGGCCCTGCATAACCGCAGCGTGCGGGTGATCGACGAAGCGCCGTTGTTGGCGGCCATGAGCCGGAGCCTGACATGACGCCCGAACAAATCCGCGACAGCTCACTGCTGGAACTGTTTGGCCTGGAAACCGAAGCCCAGACCCAAGTGCTTAACACCGGCTTGCTTGCCCTCGAGCGCAGCCCAGGCGATGCGGCCCAGTTGGAAGCCTGCATGCGCGCCGCCCACTCGCTCAAGGGCGCGGCACGGATCGTTGGCGTGGACGATGGCGTGCGCGTCGCCCATGTCATGGAAGACTGTCTGGTCGCCGCCCAGGAGCGTCGCCTGTACTTATCTCCTGAGCATATCGACGCGCTATTGCACGGGACTGACCTGTTGGTGCGCATCGGCGCCCCTGATGGCCAAGGCCCAGGCGCTGCTGCGATCGAAGCCTATCAAGTGCAGATGACCGGCCTCCTGTACCCCGATGCGGCGCCGCCGCTGAACCCACCAGCCGCCCATCCTCCGCCGCCGCCGAGCGCCGCCCCGGCGCCGCTGGCCGAGGCCGAGGCCGAGCCTGACAGCGAACCCAGTCAAGCCGCCAGTGGCCGTGGGCGCCGCGTCGAAGGCGGTGAGCGGGTGTTGCGGGTGACCGCGCAGCGGCTCAACAGCCTACTGGACCTGTCCAGCAAAGCCTTGGTCGATACCCAGCGCCTGAAACCCTATTTGGCCAGCCTGCAACGCCTCAAACGTATGCAAAGCCAGAGCATTCGCGCGTTGGACAGCTTGCGCGAGCAATTGAATGACGCCGGCCTGGACCCCCAGGTAGTCGACAGCGTGGTCCAGACCCAAACCCTGATGGTTGAAGCGCAACAACTGCTACAGCAACAAAGCAACGATCTGGACGAGTTCGGCTGGCAGGCCGGCCAGCGCGCGCAATTGTTGTATGACACCGCCCTGGCCTGTCGCATGCGCCCCTTCGCTGACGTATTGGGCGGGCAAGTGCGGATGGTTCGCGACCTGGGCCGCAGCCTCGGCAAGCAGGTCAGGTTGGACATCGAAGGCGAGAAAACCCAGGTCGACCGCGACGTGCTGGAAAAGCTTGAAGCCCCTCTCACGCACTTGCTGCGTAATGCCGTCGACCACGGTATCGAGAGCCCCGAACAGCGCTTGCTGGCCGGCAAGCCGGCGGAGGGTCGGGTGCTCCTGCGCGCTTCCCACCAGGCGGGCTTACTGGTGCTGGAAATCAGTGACGACGGTGCCGGAGTCGATCTGCAGCGCGTGCGCCGGGCGATCGCGGAACGCAAGCTCTCGACCGCTGAAACGGCGGCCGAGATGAACGAAGAAGAGGTCTTGTCGTTTCTCTTTCTGCCGGGCTTCAGCCTGCGCGGGCAGGTGACCGAAGTGTCCGGCCGCGGTGTCGGCCTCGATGCGGTGCAGCACGGGGTGCGTCAATTGCACGGTGCGGTGGAGCTGACCCAGCAGGCGGGTCAGGGCAGTTGCTTTCATATCGAGGTGCCGCTGACCCTATCGGTGGTGCGCAGCCTGGTGGTGGAGGTCGGTGGTGAAGCCTATGCGTTCCCCCTCGCGCACATTGAGCACAGCTTGGCCTTGGCGCCCGAGGAAATCGTCCAGTTGGAAGGCCGCCAACACTTCTGGTACCAGGGCCGTCACGTTGGCCTGGTCGCCGCCAGCCAGTTGTTCCAGCGCGCTGACAGCCAGGCCAGCCAGGACTCGATGCGCGTGGTGGTGATCCGCGAAAAAGACGCGTTCTATGGGGTCGCGGTGGAGCGTTTTCTGGGCGAGCGCACGCTGGTGGTGTTGCCCCTCGACGAGCGCCTGGGCAAGGTGCAGGACATTTCCGCCGGGGCCGTGCTGGACGACGGCGCGGTAGCCTTGATCGTCGACGTCGAAGACCTCTTTCGCTCAGTGGAAAAACTGCTCAATACCGGGCGTCTCGAGCGTATCGACAAGCGTGCCCGGCTCAACCAGGCCCAGGTGCGCAAGCGCGTTCTGGTGGTCGATGACTCCCTGACCGTGCGCGAGCTACAACGCAAACTGCTGACCCAGCGAGGTTATGAGGTGGCGGTGGCGGTGGACGGCATGGACGGTTGGAATGCCTTGCGCGCCGAGGCGTTCGATTTGCTGATCACCGACATCGACATGCCGCGCATGGACGGTATCGAACTGGTCACGCTGCTGCGCCGCGACAGCCGTCTCCAGTCGTTGCCGGTGATGGTCGTGTCCTACAAGGACCGTGAAGAAGATCGCCGCCGCGGGTTGGACGCCGGCGCCGACTATTATCTGGCCAAAGCCAGTTTCCACGACGACGCCCTGTTGGACGCGGTAGCGGAGTTGATTGGGGGAGCCCAGGCATGAGAATCGCCATCGTCAACGATATGCCCATGGCGGTCGAGGCCCTGCGCCGCGCCCTGGCGTTCGAGCCCGCCCACCAGGTGGTCTGGGTCGCCCACAACGGCGCAGACGCGGTGCAGAACTGCGCCAGGGATACCCCAGACCTGATCCTCATGGACTTGATCATGCCGGTGATGGACGGCGTCGAGGCGACTCGCCAGATCATGGCGAAATCCCCGTGCGCCATCGTTATCGTCACGGTCGACCGCCAGCAGCACATGCATAGGGTGTTCGAAGCCATGGGCTATGGCGCCCTGGATGTAGTGGATACCCCCGCCGTGGGCGGCGGCCAACCGAAAGAGGCCGCAGCGCCATTGCTGCGCAAGATACTTAACATCGGCTGGCTGATCAGCGCCAACGCCACGGCGGTGCGCGCGCCCCAGCCCACACCCCGTGCGGCGCAGCCTAAGCAAAAAATTGTCGCCATCGGCTCTTCCGCCGGTGGCCCGGCCGCCCTGGAAATACTCCTCAAGGGCTTGCCAGCGGACTTTCCGGCGGCCATTGTGCTGGTCCAGCACGTCGATCAAGTGTTCGCCGCCGGTATGGCCGAGTGGCTGGCCAGCGTTTCCGGCTTGCCGGTGCAGTTGGCGCGCGAGGGCGACACCCCGCGCAACGGCTCGGTGTTGCTGGCGGGCACCAACCACCATATGCGCCTGCTGAAAAACGGCACTTTGGCTTATACCGCAGAACCGGTGAACGAGATTTATCGGCCGTCTATCGATGTGTTTTTTGAAAGCGTGGCACAATACTGGCCAGGTGAAGCCATCGGTGTTTTATTAACCGGAATGGGGGGAGATGGCGCTAGAGGGCTGAAATTGATGCGCGATCACGATTTCTTGACCATTGCGCAAGATCAACACAGTTGTGCGGTATACGGGATGCCCAAAGCGGCGGCCGACATCGGTGCCGCCGTTGAAATTCGGGCTCTGGAGCAGATTGCGCCGAGGTTGATCGAAGCTGTTTCCCATATGAACCCGAGGCTGCGTCGCCCCGAGCAGTATCCAGGTGGAAATGTATGAAAGACCTGCAGATCGAAGATTTCAAAGACACGGACGCTTATCAGGCGATGGTCCTGCTGGTCGATGACCAAGCCATGATCGGCGAGGCCATTCGCCGGTCCCTGGCGCAAGACCTGAATATCGACTTCCACTTTTGCGCCGATCCGCACCAGGCCATCACCATGGCCATGCGCATCAAACCTACGGTGATCCTGCAGGATCTGGTGATGCCCGGCCTCGATGGCCTGAGCCTGGTGCGCGACTATCGTCAGCACCCGGCCACCCAGGACATTCCGATCATCGTGCTGTCGACCAAAGAAGACCCGGCGATCAAAAGCGCCGCGTTCGCCGCCGGTGCCAACGATTACCTGGTCAAGCTGCCCGATACCCTCGAACTGGTCGCGCGCATTCGCTATCACTCGCGCTCTTACCTGACCTTGCAGCAACGTGACGAGGCCTACCGTGCATTGCGCGTCAGCCAGCAACAGCTGCTGGAAACCAACCTGGTGCTGCAGCGCTTGATGAACTCCGACGGCCTGACCGGGCTGTCCAACCGCCGCCATTTCGACGAGTACCTGGAAATGGAGTGGCGGCGCGCCATGCGCGATAAGTCGCAACTCTCGCTGTTAATGGTAGATGTCGACTACTTCAAAGCCTACAACGACACCTTTGGCCACCTCGATGGCGACGAAAGCCTGCGCAAAGTGGCCCAGGCGATCCGCCAGAGCAGCAGCCGGGCGACCGATCTGGCGGCGCGCTATGGCGGCGAAGAATTCGCCCTGGTGCTGCCAGGCACCTCCCCGGGCGGCGCCCGGCTGGTGGCCGAGAAGCTGCGCCAAATGGTCCTGGGCCTAACCATCCCGCATACCACACCGGAGCCTGGTTCAAGCATTACCGTGAGCGTTGGCGTGGCGACCTGTTCGCCAGAGCAGGGCAGCGATTGCCGCGTGTTGATTTCTGCCGCCGACAAAGGCCTGTACATGGCCAAGCACGCCGGGCGTAACCGCGTGGTGGTGGGTGAGGTCGAGCCCGAGCAGGAATAAGCGCGCCACGGGTCTGCGGAAAAATCCCCGCGACACGCCGGGCGGGCTGCGATCCGATGTTGTCTGGGGTATACTCAGCGGCTTTTGACCCGCTACGCACGAGTGCCGCCCGCCATGGAAATCAACCCGATCCTCAATAGCATCAAGGACCTGTCAGAGCGTTCCGAAACTATTCGGGGGTATCTTTGACTACGATCAAAAGCATGAGCGTCTGACTGAAGTCAACCGCGAGCTTGAAGATCCGAACGTCTGGAGCAACCCTGAGTACGCACAGAATCTGGGCCGCGAGCGTTCGCTGCTGGCGCAGATCGTCGATACGCTGGATGAAATGAACAGCGGCCTGGCTGACGCCAAGGAGCTGTTGCTGATGGCGGCCGATGAAGACGACCAGACCGCGGTCGACGACGTCAGCGCTGAAGTCGAGCGTCTGCGCGAGTCCCTCGAAAAGCTGGAATTTCGCCGCATGTTCAGTGGCGAGATGGACCCCAATAACGCCTACCTCGACATCCAGGCCGGTTCCGGCGGCACCGAAGCCCAGGACTGGGCCAACATGCTGCTGCGCATGTACCTGCGCTGGGCCGACAAGCGTGGCTTCGACGCCACCATCATGGAGCTGTCGGCGGGTGAAGTGGCCGGCATCAAAGGCGCAACCGTGCACATTAAGGGCGAGTACGCTTTTGGTTGGCTGCGCACGGAAATCGGCGTGCACCGCCTGGTGCGCAAGAGCCCGTTCGATTCGGGCAACCGCCGCCACACCTCGTTCACCGCAGTGTTCGCTTCGCCCGAGATCGACGACAACATCGAGATCGACATCAACCCGGCCGACCTGCGCATCGACACCTATCGCTCCTCCGGGGCCGGTGGTCAGCACGTTAACACCACCGACTCGGCGGTGCGTATCACCCACGTACCGACCAACACCGTGGTCAGCTGCCAGAACGAGCGCTCCCAGCACGCCAACAAGGACACCGCGATGAAAATGCTGCGGGCCCGGTTGTACGAGCAGGAAGTGCAGAAGCGCAATGCCGCGTCCCAGGCGTTGGAAGACACCAAGTCCGATATCGGCTGGGGTCACCAGATTCGCTCGTACGTACTCGATGCCTCGCGCATCAAAGACCTGCGCACCGGCGTCGAGCGTAGCGATTGCGACAAGGTGCTGGACGGCGACCTCGACGAATACCTGATAGCCAGCTTGAAACAAGGGCTGTAAGCCAGCCCACCCCCGCGTGAAGGCGGGGGCAACGAACCCGTGATGGAATTTCTGAAGACATGAGCGACCAACAACTCGACCCGCAAGACCTGCAACAGGAAGAAAACAACCTGATCGCCCTGCGTAAGGAAAAACTGGCTGCAGTGCGCGCCCAGGGTCAGGCCTTCCCCAACGACTTCCGTCGCGACAGCTACTGCAACGACTTGCAGAAGCAATATGTCGGCAAGACCAAGGAAGAGCTGGAAGCTGCAGCGATTCCGGTCAAGGTGGCAGGTCGTATCATGCTCAATCGCGGCTCGTTCATGGTGATTCAGGACATGACCGGGCGTATTCAGGTATACGTCAACCGCAAGACTCTACCGGAGCAAACCCTGGCGGCGGTCAAGTCTTGGGACCTGGGCGACATCATTGCCGCCGAAGGCACCCTGGCGCGCTCGGGCAAAGGCGACCTGTACGTGGAGATGACCCAGGTTCGCCTGCTGACCAAGTCCCTGCGCCCGCTGCCAGACAAGCACCATGGCCTGACCGACACTGAAACCCGCTACCGCCAGCGCTACGTTGACTTGATCGTCAACGAAGAGGTACGCGACACTTTCCGCGTACGCTCCCAGGTCATCGCCCATATCCGCAGCTTCCTGGCCAAGCGCGACTTCCTGGAAGTCGAAACGCCGATGCTGCAGACCATTCCCGGTGGCGCCGCGGCCAAGCCGTTCGAGACCCATCACAATGCGCTCGACCTGCCGATGTTCTTGCGCATTGCCCCTGAGCTGTACCTCAAGCGTCTGGTGGTGGGGGGCTTCGAGCGGGTCTTCGAGATCAACCGTAACTTCCGTAACGAAGGCGTCTCGACCCGGCACAACCCCGAGTTCACCATGCTCGAGTTTTACCAGGCCTATGCTGACTACCAAGACAACATGGACCTGACCGAAGAACTGTTCCGCGAGCTGGCGCAGTTGGTGCTCAACAGCACCGACGTGCCGTATCAGGGCAAAGTGTTCCACTTTGGCGAGCCGTTCCAGCGCATCTCAGTGTTCCAGTCGATCCTCAAGTACAACCCGCAAATCAGCGCCGCTGACCTGGAAGACCTCGACACCGCCCGCGCCATCGCCAAGAAGGCCGGCGCGGCGGTCAAAGGTTTCGAAGGGTTAGGCAAGTTGCAGACGATGATTTTCGAGGAGCTGGTCGAGCATAAGTTGGAGCAGCCGACCTTTATCACCGAATACCCGTTCGAAGTATCGCCGCTGGCCCGTCGCAACAACGACAACCCGAACGTCACCGACCGCTTCGAGCTGTTCATCGGCGGCCGTGAAATCGCCAACGCCTACTCCGAGCTCAACGACGCCGAAGACCAAGCCGAACGCTTTATGGCTCAAGTCGCGGATAAAGACGCTGGCGACGACGAAGCCATGCACTACGACGCCGACTTCGTTCGCGCGCTGGAATACGGCATGCCGCCAACGGCGGGCGAGGGGATTGGTATCGATCGCCTGGTCATGTTGCTGACTGATGCGCCGTCGATCCGCGATGTGATTCTGTTTCCACATATGCGTCCGCAGGGTTGATTAACAGATCGGGGCACGTAGGAGGGGGCCGGGCGGCGCTCCGCTTGCCCCCGATCTTTTCCCGATCTCCCGATGCTATCCCATCCCTTGCAAAACGCGAAAAAACACCTCCTCAAACCGCCGCATCTGCGCGTCATCACCCACGCTGACGCGTATCCAGGTCGGCCAGCTCGGCCAAACCCGCCCCACCAACACCTGCTCACTGGCTAGCGCAGCGACCACCGGCGCAGCGGGCCGGCGTACGTCTACCATAAAGCAGTTGGCCTGGGAGGCCGTGCAGCGCCATCCTGCGCCGGCTAAGCGCCCCACTGTGGCGTCGCGCAAGTGTTGGTTAGTGCGTTTACGCTGCGGTACCACGGCGGCGTCCTGGAGGCTGGCCAAGGCACCGCGCAGGCTGGGCTCAGCGGCCACGTTATAGCCATCGAACGCTTCCAGCGCTTGCAGTAACGGGGCCTGCCCAATGGCCAGCCCTACGCGGGCACCGGCCATGCCGTACAACTTGGAGAAGGTGCGCAACACCAGCAAGTTGGGGTGATGTTTAACCAAACGGATACAGCTGGGGGCTTCGCTGAAGTGAATGTAGGCTTCGTCGACCACCACCACAGTGTTGCTCGGCGCCTTGGCGATCAGACGCTCGATCGCCGCCGTTGGCGTCAGCGTGCCGGTGGGGTTGTTGGGGTTGCACAGGTAAATCAGACCCGGCGCTTCATCGGCCGCCAGCATCGCGTCTACGTCATGGGCATGCCGCGCATCCAGCGGTACTGCGTGAACGGTGGCGCGGCGCGCCTGGGCCGCTTCGACCGGCCCTTCATAAGATGGCTCGGCGACCACCAGGCTAGCGGGGCCGGTAAAGGCGTGCACGGCGTATTGCAACGCTAGCTTGGAGCCACAAAACACCTGCACCTGGTCCCCGGCCAAACCCTGCTGACGGGCGAACACTTCGACCAACTGGTACTGCAAGGGGTACGGATAGCGGCCACAGCCAGCGATCCCTTCCTGCATGGCAACCCGGGCAGTTGCACTCGGGCCAATAGGGCTTTCGTTGTAGTTAAGGCGTATGGGTGTATCGGTAGGGGCCGACACGGCCCAGCTCACTTGGCTGAGCAGCGGTAGGGCAGCGCCCAGGCCCATCAGGTGGCGGCGAGATAAACCATCCATATTTTAGTCCCTCCACGGCGTTGTTTCTTGGAGGACGCCTGAGCGGTACGGGGCTTTACGGTGGCAAGGGGCCAGTTAGTGGTAGCCCCATTGGCTTAGTAACCGCGCCGACCGTTTTTCTGATGTTAGGCAAATCCTAAAGGCGTACCATATCGCCGATTGAGCACCGTCCAGCGTTTTAGCCTTCAACTACCGGGAGGCTGGCCGGTAAGCCACCTATGCCGCCGGATGCGGCAGTAGGTCGAACCCATAATTCCGAGGAACCTTCGTGACTCCCGCCATCGCTTTGCTTGGGGCGGCCGATACCGCCAGCGCCGTCGCCGAAAGTGTCCAGTATCAGGGCCGTAAGGCCAGCCGCCAGGGCAGTGAACAACGTCGCCAACAGATCCTCGATGCCACCTTGCGCATTATCGTGCGCGACGGCGTGCGGGCGGTGCGCCACCGTGCCGTAGCGGCCGAGGCCCAGGTACCATTGTCGGCCACCACTTACTACTTCAAAGACATCGACGACCTGCTCAGCGACGCCTTCGCCCAGCATATCGAGCACAGCGCGGCGTACATGGCCAAGCTGTGGGCCAGTACCGAGGCGCTGCTGCGTGAGGTGATGGCACGCCACGACGGCAGCCCTGCGTCACGGGCGCAATTGGCCGATGAGATTGCCCGCATGACGGCCGACTACGTACAGCGGCAGTTGCACGCACGCCGCGACTGCTTGATGGCCGAGCAGGCATTTCTGCAAGAGGCCCTCTTGAGCCCGCGATTGGCCCACCTGGTGCGGGCGCAGCAGGGCATACTGCTGCGCGGTGCCTGCCAGTTGCTGCAGGTTTTGGGCTCTCGTGAGCCGCAGCAGGATGCCAAGGTGTTGACGGCCATAATCGGCCGGATGGAATATCAAGCCTTGCTCGCTGGCACGTCTTCGCCCGACGAAGACATGTTGGCGATTTTAACGCGCTATATGCACTTGGTGCTGGCCTCGGCCTGAAGCGACGTGACCCATGGGTAGCGGGAGAATCGAATGAACGTCTGGCGCCGTCTGGCCATTGTCCTGTCTGTGCTGCTGCTCAGTGGCTGCCTGGTGACCTTCCCCAAGGCGCTGCCGCCGGAACAAGCGGCGCCCGCTAACCTGCTGGGTAAGTGGGCCAGCAAAGATGCCTGGGGCGAGCACCTGAATTTGACCATCAGCCGCGTCGGGCCCAACCGCTACCACGCCACCAGCCGCGCGCTGGAGTCCGCCGAGGTGGATAGGAAAAAGCCCAAGGTGAGTCTCGACCAAGTGGACTTCACCGTCGCGCGCCACGGCAGCCGCTGGTACGCCAGCGCGACGATGCCAAAGGAGTATGGTGGCCGTTATGCCTTGGCCGGTTTCGAACTGACCGAGGGTGGCGAGTTGGTGGTCTATAACCTGGACGTCGAGCAGGTCAAGCAAGCGCTGGAGCAAAAGGCCCTGCGCGGCGAAGTTTACGAGGCGCAGCAGAACGAAGGTGTGTTGGTCGAGAGCCCGTTGGAGGAGGTGTTCGCCTACCTGGACGACCCGGCCAATTCAGATGTGTTCATCGAAATCGCCCGCTACCAGCGGGCCAAATAACCGACAAGGAGCTTTACGGGTGGACGAGTATCAGCAGACGATACGTGCATTGTCCGACCGGATCGTGCAGGCGCAGACCCCCATCAGGGTGCTGGATGCGGTCAAGTGGGACGAGAATATCCGCCATGGGTTCCTTGAAGGCAAGGGCAAGCAAATGCCCGCCGTGGACCGCGACTATTACCTCAATCGCCCACTGGGCTTTGACTCCAGCGCCGTCAAACTGGAGTTCCAGAACATCGAGCGCGACCTGACGCGCCAGCTCGGCCAGTTCAACCCTGTCGGGCAGATCATGCGGCGCATGTGCAAGGAATACCGCATGGTCGTGCGCATGCTAGAAGCCCGTGGCACCGAGGACTTCGGGCTGATTTCCCAAGAGCTGTATGGCGCCGCCTCGGATGCGTTCCACGCCGGCGACCCGACCCTGGCCGACCTCGGGATGATGTTGTCGGACTACCTCAACAACATTGCCGGGCGCGGCGACCTCAAGGATGAAGCCAAGACCCTGACGGCCAAAGACGCCGTGGCGATGTTGCAAAGCCGCTTGAATAAAGTCTTCGGTGAAGCTGAAGAAACCATTCGCGTGTTCGAATCCGACGGCATCGTCGCGGATGCCGCTGCTGGCGCCGACTATATCAAGATCCGCAGCGACGCCCTGTTCAACGAGCGCGACGTACGCGCCCTGGAAGTGCACGAGGGCTTGGTGCATGTGGGCACCACCCTGAACGGGCTCAACCAGCCTATCTGCACCTTTTTGTCCAAGGGGCCGCCGTCTTCTACCGTGACCCAGGAGGGGCTGGCGATTCTGATGGAAGTCATCGCCTTCGCGTCCTACCCCAGCCGCCTGCGCAAGCTGACCAACCGCACCCGAGCGATTCACATGGTGGAGGAGGGGGCCGATTTCCTGCAAGTGTTCGAGTTCTTCCGGGAACAGGGTTTTGAAATGCCCGAGGCCTATGGCAATGCCAGCCGGGTGTTCCGCGGTTCGACCCCCACTGGGCTGCCGTTTACCAAGGATCTGTCCTACCTCAAGGGCTTCATCATGGTTTACAACTACATCCAGCTGGCGGTGCGCAAAGGCAAGCTGGAGCAGATCCCCCTGTTGTTCTGCGGTAAAACCACCCTGGAGGATATGCGCACCCTGCGCCTGCTGGTCGACGAGGGCCTGGTGGCACCGCCCAAATATCTGCCTGAGCAATTTCGCGACCTCAATGCACTGTCCGCGTGGATGTGCTTTTCTAACTTCCTCAACCACTTGAGCCTGGACCGGATTGAAGCCGACTATTCGAACATTCTGTAGAGCCCTGGGCGTTGCCTGCCTGCTGGTGGCGCTGGGCGGCTGCAGCTCGTTGCTGTTCTACCCGGAGCGCGGGCTGCCCTTCACCCCCGAAAAAGCTAAGCTCGCTTACCGTGACGTCGAACTGCGCAGCGCCGACGGCACACGCTTGCACGGCTGGTGGCTGCCCGCCAAGGAGGGCGTTGCCGTCAAGGGCACTGTCCTGCATTTGCATGGCAACGGCGGCAACCTGGCATGGCACCTGGGCGGCAGTTGGTGGCTACCCGAACAGGGCTACCAAGTATTGATGGTCGACTACCGGGGCTACGGCTTATCGGCCGGTGAACCGAGCCTGCCAGCGGTTTATCAAGACGTCGATGCCGCCTTCGCCTGGCTTGACCAGCAGCCGGAGGTACAAGGCAAACCTCTGGTGTTGTTGGGGCAAAGCCTGGGCGGGGCGCTGGCGGTGCATTACCTGGCGCAGCACCCGGCGCAGCTTGGGCGCTTGCAGGCACTGGTGTTCGACGGCGTGCCCGCCAGTTACCGCAAGGTGGGCCAGTTCGCGTTGAGCACCTCGTGGCTGACCTGGCCGTTCCAGGTGCCGTTGTCGTGGCTGGTGCCAGACGGCGACAGCGCGATCCGCTCGATCGGCACCCTGCAAGGCCCGCCCAAATTGTTCTTCCACAGCATCGACGACCCCATCGTGCCTCTGGAAAACGGCATCAGCCTGTACCAGGCGGCGCCGCCACCGCGGGTGCTCCAACTGACCCGCGGCGGCCATGTCCAGACCTTCGCCGACAAGACCTGGCGCCAGGTGATGCTGCGGTTTTTGGATGACCCGACGCACTTCAATGGCCTACGCCGCCTAGCCGAAGTGCCCAATTACCCTGAGCCGGCGGATGAGTGAGCCACGCAGCGGCGTGCCATTGATCCTGACCAGCTTGGCTAGCGTTTTCGTCACGGTGGGCTGCCTGTGGTACTACGGCTATGTGCATTTCGCCAAGCCAGAGGATGCGCGTTTGTTGGCCGAGTTCACGATGCTCAAAACCCTACCGGGCGAAACCTACCAAGCGTCGGCCGCACCGGCTCGCCAAATGGCGCAGTGTATTGACGGCAGGTTGGTGTTGTTCGATCAGGAGCAGCGGGGCTTGAGCGGGGTATTGGTGGACGAGCGAGGGCGGTTGGTGCGGTGTCTTCCGTGACGCTTTAAAACAAACGGGGGCAAGCGCTGTGGCGCTTGCCCCCGTGTTGTTAACGCCAGCGTGAATCAGTTGGCCATGGAAGACCGTGGCGCAACAGGCTGGTTGTCGTTGGAAATGGTCACTTCCACGCGACGGTTCATGGCGCGGCCCGAGTTGCTGGTGTTATCAGCCACTGGGTACTGCTTGCCATAGCCCACAGCGACGATGCGCGATGGGTTGACGCCGGCTTTGATCAGCGCAACTTGCACCGATTGGGCGCGGCGCTCGGACAGGCTCTGGTTGTAAGAGTCGGAACCGGTGCTGTCGGTGTAGCCTTCGACGATCACTTTGCGGTCTGGGTTTTCCTGAAGGAATTGCGCCAGTTTGCTGATGTTGACCATGCCGCCGGATTTCAGCTCAGCTTTGTTCAGGTCGAACAGCACGTCACCGAAGGTCACCAGGGTGCCACGTTCGGTTTGCTTGGCGTTCAGGCTGTCTTGCAGCTTCTTGATCTGAGCGTCACGGGCGTCCAGGCGAGCCTGGGCACGTTGAGCTGCGGCACCTTTGAGGTCTTCTTCGGCGCTGCGCAGCGCGATGGTCTCTTTGGCCACTTCAACGCGTTGGTTGGTCAGGTAAGCCAGTTGGTCGACTTTTTTCGCGTCAGCGTCGTCGCGGAAAGCCTTGTCAGCCTTGTCCAGCCACTCGGAAGCGTCTTTGGTTTCCAGGGCCGCCAGGGTGCTGGACTTGGGGTTGGTTTGCAGGCTGCTGAAGTTGGTGCGCGCCTGTTCCAGGTTCGGGTTAGGAGGTGTCGAGCACGCCGCCAGGCCAACGCTCAGAGCCAACAGGGCAGGGATCATCAGTTGTTTTTGCATGGTGTAATTCATCCTTCAATCAATATCGAATGGCAAGTGCAGGGCTAAGCCCACTGCAATCACTGCACGGAGCGCGACGCTTCATCACGCAGGTCGTTGACACCCTGGCGAGCGTCCTGCACAGCCTTCTCGGCCTTGGCGGCCTGGGCTTTGCGCTCAGCGACACGGGCATCCCATTCGGCCTGTTCAGCCAGGCGGCGGGCTTCGTCATACTTTTCGTCGTGCATGGCGATTTCGGCTTGCTTGAGCTTGTCTTGGGCCGCTTTCATTTCAACGGCGGCAAACTCGGTACCACCAGAGCTAACAGCGCTGTTGACCGCGGACTGGCTCACAGCGAACTGCTCCGAAGGTGGGTTGCCGGCACAACCGGCCAGAATAAAGCTGCTACCTAGCGCGAGGGCCGCCAGTTTCAGCCCGCGCATAGGGTTGGATGAGGCTTTGGCAGTGCTGGTCTTCATGATCTTCAACTCCAATAGGTAACTCTGGAAATACAACAAAAAACTTTTGAGCCAAACGCAGCCTTTAAGCTCGACGGCTTTTGGCGTCATGGCTATTGGGTCTGACCGGTGGCATTTTTGGATAGTTCAGAAAATATTCGGGGGGTGTGTAACGGCAGCGTTACTGTCCTTGCGTTGGCCTGCCGCCGGCCTCGCAGGCCGGGCGGGCAGAGCCGTGGATTAGTCTTCGCTGGGGGTGGTGCGGGTGCTGGAGAGGTCGTGCAGGTAGCGCCGCGATAGGGCAAGGAAGCGGGGAGTCGGGCCGATGTCCTCGAACATCGGGTCACCTTCTTCATCGGTCGCGATCACTTTCTGGCCTTTCACGTAGGGAAAGCTGCCTTCAAGTTCTTCCAGGGCGGCGCCGATCAATTCGCCCAGCAACTCTTCAGGGTGGTGCTTGGGGTACATCTCGGTCAGCGCGGCGAGCCGTGCGGCCGATTCCACGTCCAAGTGAATGTTGTAGCCAGTGTCGGTCAGGCGGCCTTTGGCGTTCTCTTCCCAGTGTTGCGCAAGCTCACGGATTTTCATACAGGCCTCGTCGTCAGAGCATGGAGCGTGCCCTTGAAAGAATCGATTCAGGTGGGCACTCTGCATTGGAGCCATTTCCCGTGTGCTTGTTCATTCGCGCTGCCAATCGGCTGGCGTTGGGCAAGCGGTCGTTCAGATCGGAGACAAAGCCGATGTCAGATATCGATGTGCGCTTGCGCGAAGACGTTCACCTGTTAGGCGAGTTACTCGGCAACACCATTCGCGAGCAATACGGCAATGGGTTTCTGGAAAAGATCGAGCGAATCCGCCGTGGCGCCAAAGCGGATCGGCGCAACAACCAGGCGGCCGGCGAAGAACAGCTGGGCTCCAGCCTGGCCGACCTTGGCGAAGACGAGCTGCTGCCGGTGGCGCGGGCGTTCAACCAGTTCCTCAACCTGGCGAACATCGCTGAGCAATACCAATTGATCCGCCGCCGTGAAGAAGCACAGCCCGCGCCTTTCGAAAACCGCGTACTGCCCGAGTTGCTGGCCCGGCTAACGGCCGCCGGGCACTCGCGCGAGGCGTTGGCGCGCCAGGTAGGGCGCTTGAGCATCGAGCTGGTGTTGACCGCGCACCCCACCGAAGTGGCCCGGCGTACTTTGATCCAGAAATACGATGCGATCGCAGCGCAGTTGGCCCTGCAGGATCACCGCGACCTCACCAGCGCCGAGCGTGAGCAGATCAAAGCGCGCTTGCAGCGGCTGATCGCCGAGGCCTGGCACACCGAAGAAATCCGGCGCAGCCGACCCACGCCGGTGGATGAAGCCAAGTGGGGCTTTGCCGTCATCGAGAACTCACTGTGGCACGCCGTGCCCAGCCATTTGCGCAAGGTCGACCAGGCGTTGCACGCGGCCACCGGGCTGCGCTTGCCCCTGGAGGCGGCGCCGGTGCGGTTCGCGTCGTGGATGGGCGGCGACCGCGATGGCAACCCCAATGTCACTGCGGCGGTCACCCGTGAGGTGCTGTTGCTGGCGCGTTGGATGGCAGCCGATTTGTTCTTGCGCGACGTCGATCACCTGGCCAGCGAGTTGTCCATGCAGCAGGCCAGCGACGCGCTGCGCGCCAAGGTGGGGGACAGCGCCGAACCGTATCGGGCGTTGCTCAAGCAGCTGCGCGAGCGCCTGCGCGTGACCCGTAACTGGGCCCAGGCCTCGCTGGCTACGAGTACACCGGCCGAGGCGGATGTGCTGCAGGACAACCGCGAACTTATCGAACCCCTGGAGCTGTGCTTCCAATCCTTGCATGAATGTGGGATGGGGGTGATTGCCGATGGCCCGTTGCTCGATTGCCTGCGCCGGGCCGTCACTTTTGGCCTGTTCCTGGTCCGCCTCGACGTGCGCCAGGACTCCACCCGGCACGCCGCCGCCTTGAGTGAGATCACCGATTACTTGGGGCTGGGCCGCTATAGCGATTGGGACGAAGAGGCGCGCATCGCCTTTCTGGTGCGCGAGTTGAATAGCCGCCGGCCTTTGTTGCCCAGCCACTTCAAGCCTGCCGCCGACACCGCTGAAGTGCTTGCCACCTGCCGTGAGGTGGTAGCAGCCCCATCGGCTTCGCTGGGGTCTTATGTGATTTCCATGGCGGGAGCAGCCTCCGACGTATTGGCCGTGCAATTGTTGCTCAAAGAAGCCGGGTTGCAGCGGCCGATGCGTGTAGTGCCGCTGTTCGAAACCCTCGCCGACCTGGATAACGCCGGGCCGGTGATCGAACATCTGCTGCAATTGCCGGGCTACCGTAGCCGTTTGCACGGCCCGCAAGAGGTGATGATCGGTTATTCCGACTCCGCTAAAGACGCCGGCACCACGGCGGCGGCTTGGGCGCAATATCGCGCGCAGGAAAACCTGGTGAATATTTGCCGCGCGCAAGATGTTGAACTGCTGTTGTTCCACGGCCGTGGCGGTACCGTAGGGCGCGGCGGTGGCCCGGCCCATGCGGCGATCCTGTCGCAGCCGCCCGGCTCGGTGTCCGGGCGTTTTCGGACCACAGAGCAGGGGGAAATGATCCGGTTCAAGTTCGGCTTGCCCGACATCGCCGAGCAAAACCTGAACCTTTATCTGGCCGCTGTGCTGGAGGCGACCTTGTTGCCGCCGCCGCTGCCAGAACCAGCCTGGCGTACGCTGATGGACGAGCTAGCCGCTGATGGGGTCAAGGCCTACCGCCAGGTGGTGCGGGAGAACCCGCAGTTCGTTGAATATTTCCGCCAGTCGACCCCTGAGCAGGAATTGGGGCGTTTGCCACTGGGCAGTCGCCCGGCCAAACGTCGAGCCGGGGGTATCGAAAGCCTGAGGGCCATTCCGTGGATTTTTGGCTGGACCCAAACCCGCTTGATGCTGCCTGCGTGGCTGGGCTGGGAAGCAGCGTTGAGTAGTGCGCTAGAGCAGGGTAAAGGTGATTTGCTGGCGGATATGCGCGAACGCTGGCCGTTTTTCCGCACGCGTATCGATATGCTGGAAATGGTTTTGGCCAAGGCGGACGCCGAAATCGCGCGGCTTTACGATGAGCGCCTGGTCAGCCCAGAACTGAAACACTTAGGCACGCATTTGCGCGACCTATTGTCGCAGGCCTGTAGCGTGGTGTTGAACCTTACCGGGCAGCAGCGCTTGCTTGCCCATAGCCCGGTGACCCTGGAGTTTTTCAATCTGCGCAATACTTACCTGGACCCTTTGCACTGGCTGCAGGCCGAGTTGCTGGCGCGCTCACGCAGCCGCGAGGCGAGCCTCGATAGCCCCCTGGAACAGGCGTTGCTGGTGAGTGTGGCGGGTATTGCCGCTGGGCTGCGCAATACCGGCTGAAGCCTCTGCTCGAAGCCCCGGCAACGGGGCGCAGCGGCGCTACCTGGCGTATCCGGTGCAACCTTCAAGAGTTGCACCTTGGCCTACCTAATTCGCCCTGGCCCAAGGGCGCAGGGTTCCTGCGACTTTCGGTGGCTTGTATGGCTTGTGCCTGCTGTGTATCTTGATCAGCCTTTTGGTCGTTTTACGGCCGTGACCTGTTTTTTCGAGCCCGCTGCTATTCGTCTTTTTTCTGTATAGGGCGGCGGTGCCGACGATCTTCCTATAAAAATTGAGGAGCATATCGATGCGCGTGATTCTGCTGGGAGCTCCCGGAGCCGGCAAAGGTACTCAGGCCAAGTTCATTACCGAAAAATTCGGCATCCCGCAAATTTCCACCGGGGACATGCTCCGCGCTGCCGTCAAGGCTGGCACCGAACTGGGCCTGCAGGCTAAAAGCGTGATGGACAGCGGCGGCCTGGTCTCCGATGACCTGATCATCGCCCTGGTCAAAGAGCGCACCGCGCAACCCGACTGCGCCAAAGGCTTCCTGTTCGACGGTTTCCCGCGCACCATTCCCCAGGCTCAAGCGTTGGTGGACGAGGGTGTGATGCTTGACCATGTGCTGGAAATCGCTGTCGACGACGAAGAGATCGTCCAGCGCATCGCTGGCCGGCGCGTCCACGAGGCCTCTGGCCGGGTTTACCACACTGTCTACAGCCCACCTAAAGTCGAGGGCAAGGACGACAATACCGGTGAGGCCTTGGTCCAGCGCAAGGACGACACCGAAGAGACCGTGCGCCACCGCCTGTCGGTCTACCATTCGCAAACCAAGCCGCTGGTGGAGTTCTATGAAAAGCTCGCCGCCACCCACGGCAAACCCAAGTGCAGCCATATTGCTGGCGTCGGTTCGGTCCAGGACATCACCACCAAGGTGCTAGCCGCACTGAGCTGAATAACCTGTGCCGCCAACGGCCCGCTTGCGGGCCGTTGGCGTTTATAATGTTGACCTTTTCCCCCATGGATTCGCCCGATGACCACCCTGCTGGCCCTGGACACTGCCACTGAAGCCTGTTCCGTCGCGTTGCTGCACGACGGCAAGGTTTCCAGCCACTATGAGGTCATTCCGCGCCTGCATGCACAAAAGCTGCTGCCTATGATCAAGGCCCTGTTGCAGCAGGCCGGTATTGGTTTGGGCCAGGTCGAGGCGATTGCCTTCGGACGCGGCCCTGGCGCCTTCACGGGTGTGCGCATTGCCATTGGCGTGGTCCAGGGTTTGGCATTCGCCTTGGACCGGCCCGTGCTGCCGGTGTCCAACCTGGCGCTGCTGGCCCAGCGCGCCTACCGCGAGCACGGTGCTACCCAAGTGGCAGCGGCTATCGATGCACGCATGGACGAGGTGTACTGGGGTTGCTATCGAGAAAATGCGGGGGAGATGCGCTTGGTGGGCGAGGAGGCCGTGCTGGCTCCGGCTGCGGTCAGCCTCGCCCCAGGCGGCGGTCAATGGTTCGGCGCGGGAACCGGCTGGGGCTATGGCGAGCGCCTAGCTGCGCAAGTAGCCCAGCAGGACGCCACTCTGCTACCCCACGCTGAAGACTTGCTCACCCTGGCGGGTTTTGCCTGGGCCAGGGGCGAAGCGCTGGCGGCGGACATGGCGCAGCCGGTCTATTTGCGAGACAAAGTGGCCACACCCAAGGCGCGTTAATGGCCGTGGTTTGGGCGAACTTCGTCGCAATCACATGACAATTCGTCGGTAAAACCCTGTTTGTCCTGAAACTTTTGCCGGTTATGTGGTCTAGTTATCACTCAGGCAATTGTTTGGCACAGGCAGTGCCGGTAGATTGCCACTATCGAAACCGAGTTAGCTCGTATGCGTATAGATGGATTTTCCTCGCAGTCCTACCCGATCAAGCGCAAACCCCGCAAAGGTTCGGCGGTGGTCGACGATAATGTCGAGGATATCGAAGGCGAACTCGTTCCCGCGCAGCCCCAGCGTTCGCGCAGCGGCGGCACGGTCAGCAACCTGCCAGCTCGCCAGCAGGACATGATCTTCCCACGCTCGATGAGCCGCCGCGCCGCCACGGCGTTGGCCAGCTACCTGAGCACTGCCGGTTTTGTCGAGTGGGACAGCCAAGTGTTGGGCCTGGACGTCCATATCTGACGTGAGCGGGCTGCCTTATTTCCTCGGATGCCCCTCCTGGAGCGAGCAGGCCTGGCGCGGTTCTCTGTACCCCGACGACGCCCGCCCCGCCGACCTGCTGAGCCACTACGCGGCGTTCTTCAATGCCGTCGAAGGCAATACCACCTTCTATGCCCGACCCGCCCCTGCCACGGTGGAGCGCTGGGCCGCAGCCATGCCCGAACATTTTCGCTTCACCGCCAAGTTCCCCCGCGACATCAGCCACAGTGACGACTTGCGCGGGCAACTGCCGGCCGCCCACAGTTTTATCGAGCTGCTTAAGCCATTGGGGCAGCGGGTGGCGCCGTTGTGGCTGCAGTTGCCGGCGCAGTTTCACCCCGGGCGGCTGGCCGAGTTGGCCCTGTTTATCGACGATATCGCGCAGCCTGTAGCTGTGGAAGTACGCCATCCGCAGTTTTTCGCCAAAGGCGACGAAGAGCGGGCGTTGAACCGTTTGCTGCTCGATGCCGGTGTCGAGCGTATCTGCCTTGACCCGCGTGCGTTATTCAGTTGCCAGTCCCGCGAACCCTCGGTGCTGCATGCCCAGTCGAAAAAGCCGCGGGTCCCGCCTCGGCCCACAGCGTTCACCCAGGCGCCACAAGTCCGCTTCATAGGCCATCCGCAGTTGGAGGCGAACGATACCTTCCTGCAACCGTGGCTGGACAAAGTCGCTGGCTGGATTGAAGAAGGGCGTACGCCCTATGTGTTTCTGCACACCGCCGACAACCTGCACGCCGCCGCGCTGGCGCAACGTTTCCACACGTTTTTGATGGAACGTTTACCCGGCCTGCCAGCCCTACCTGAGACACCGCGCGACCGGCAGCCCGCTCCTCAGCAGCAGCTCGGGTTGCTGTAGACGCGCGGCAGGCCTTGTTAGCCGGAGTGCATCTGTGGACCTGCAAACCTATCGCGCTGCTCCCTTCGTCCCAGTGCTGGCCTGATGAGGTGGCTGCGTTGGCTGTTGCCGCTCGCCTTGCTCATCGGGCCACCTTTTGCTGTGTGGAAGCAATTGCTTAACGTGCCACCGGCATGGAACCCCTGGGCGCCCCTCAACGTGCAAGACCCGCCCAACCCATTGACCCGTTACAAGCTGGGGCGTGTGCGGGACGACCCCGCGTTGTGCGCACAAGTGCTGGCCACGGCCAATTTGACCTACCGCCGCCAAGCCGACAGCCCGGCGTCTGCTCGCTGCCCGCTGACGGACGTATTACGTGTGCAAGGAGGCAGCGTGCGTTTGAGCAGTAGCTTTCTTGCCAGTTGCCCGTTGGCGGTGGCGTTCGCGTTATTTGAACGGCATACCCTACAGCCCGCCGCCCAGGCGGTGTATGGGCAGCCCGTGAGCCAGGTCGACCACTTGGGTAGCTTTGCCTGCCGTAATGTCTACAACCGCAGCAGCGGGCGGCTTAGCCAGCACGCCAGCGCCAATGCGCTGGATATCGCGGGTTTTCGCCTGGGCGATGGCCGGCGCATCAGCGTATTGCGCGATTGGCCAGGGGAGGGGGATAACGCGCGGTTCCTGCGTCAGGTGCGTGATGGCGCGTGCGAGAGCTTCAATGCAGTGCTGGGGCCCGAGTACAATGCTGCCCACCGTAACCATTTTCATTTGGACATGGGCCGTTGGGGCGTATGTCGTTAGGCGGCCAGGCGAAGGTTCTGCAGGACGATTGGGCGTGCCCAACCGTTGTCGAAGTCCAGTTGCTTCTGTTGCTCGACCAGGGTCGGGCCGTCGTAAGGCTTGGCCGGCTTGTCGAGTAAGTCCAGTTCGAACTCGGCGATGGGCAGGCGCAGGGGGCGCGGTTGTGGGGCGGGGCCAGGTTCGTGAGTTTGGCCAGCATTCAGAACGATGGGGCGCAACCAGCCATTTTCGAAGTCGAGGCCTTTCTGCTGGGCGAGCAATTCGTCGGCGGAAAAGGGCGGGGCGGCTTTGTCCAGCAGGTCCAGCTCGAATTCGGCGATGGGCAGAAACAAAGGCTCGGGTGGCTTGATTTCGGTTTCGGTGACGTTGCACAGGCGTTGCGAGTGAATATGTGCCAGCAAGTCGCTGCCAAAGGTAGGCTCGCCCTCGCTGCTCACTGGCAGCGCCGGTGCCGCCTCGGCCGGCTGTTCGCCCAGTTGGTCCGCCATTGCCTGGGCGAAGAAGTCTTGCCACAACTGGCTTACGCCGCTCAGCGCTTGGGTGTTACGCAGAGCGTAATCACCGACTGGCGAAATGTAATCTAGCGAGGCGTATTGAAGGTTCGACATGGCACTCGAAACACCTGGGCTCTGGCAAAATGCCTGGACATAAGCCTTATCGGCGGCAATGGCCGATCGTTTAGTTTTTTCATACAGGATTTATTCGGTGCAGCAGCTAGCAGGTGTTCGTATTCAGGTGCAGGCGCAAACTGCCGCACTGCAATCCCAGGCCGAGGCGTGGGCGCAGCGCCTTGGCCTGCCATTACAGGTGGGCGCTGCCGAGTTCGAGTTGCAGGTCACCGAGCACGGGCTGCAATTGCAACAGCTAGGCCCGCAGGCCCCGGGGGCGGTGCGGGTGGACTTCGTCGAAGGGGCGGTGGCCCATCGGCGCCTGTTTGGCGGCGGCAGTGGGCAGATGATCGCCAAGGCCGTGGGCGTGCAGCCCGGCGTGCGCCCGCAGGTGCTGGATGCCACGGCCGGATTGGGTAAGGATGCCTTTGTGTTGGCCAGTTTGGGCTGCGAGATGGGCCTGATCGAGCGCCAGCCGATCATTGCGGCGTTGCTCGCCGATGGGTTGGCCAGGGCTGAGGGCGACCCTGAGGTCGGCCAGATCGTGGCGCGGATGCGTTTGTACAACGGCAATGCCATTGAGGTCATGGGCACCTGGGCTGACGCGCCGCCTCAGGTGATCTACCTGGACCCCATGTTTCCCCATCGAGAGAAGAGTGCATTGGTCAAAAAGGAAATGCGCCTGTTTCGCCCATTGGTCGGTGATGACCTGGACGCGCCGGCGTTATTGGCCCAGGCCCTGGCATTGGCCACTCACCGGGTGGTGGTCAAACGCCCGCGTAAGGCGCCGATTATCGAGGGGGTCAAGCCAAGCCATAGCCTGGAGGGTAAATCGAGTCGCTACGATATTTACCCGAAAAAAGCGCTGAAGGGCTGATAACGCAGAAGGGATCGGGGCCAAGCGGAGCGCCGCCCGGCCCCTCCTACGGTTCAGCCGATTGTAGGAGGGGGCCGGGCGGCGCTCCGCTTGGCCCCGATCTTTTGACCTTAAAGAATGCTCAACGGGTAGCTAACGATCACTCGGTTCTCGTCGAACTGGTTGCTGTTGTAGTCACGGCGGATCGACGAGTTACGCAGGCGCAGGCTCAGGCTTTTCAGGGTGCCGCTCTGGATGACATAAGCCAGTTCGGTCTCGCGTACCCATTCCTTGCCATCGGTGACCGCGCCGACATGCACATTGCTGCCGCTGATGTAGCGGTTCATCAGGGTCAGGCCTGGCACGCCCCAGGTGGTGAAGTTGAGGTCATGGCGTAACTGCCAGGACTTCTCCTCAGCGTTGTCGAAGCTGGAGTTGTAAGAGTCGTTAGCCAGTGTGCCACCGCTGGTGCCGTTGACTCGCATCCAGGCGTTGTCGCCGGTGAGTTTTTGCAGGCCGACATAAAAGGTCTGGCTGCCGTACTTGGCCGACAACAGTGCTGAATAGGTATTGTTGTCCAAGTCACCCGCCAGGGCGCTGCCGTCTTCCTTACCGTGGAAATAGCCCAGGTTGGCGCCCAGCGTCCAGTCGCCGATGGGCTGACTGTGCAGCACTTGTACGTACTGCTGCTTGTAGATGTCTTCAAGCTGCGCGTTCCACACGCCGATCATCGTGCGCTTGTCGTTAAAGGTGTATTCACCACCGACAAAGTTAAAGCGGTCAGACGTGATCCCACCGCGGCCCTGCATGAACATGTCTTCCATGCTGGCGTCGTTGCGCGGGCTGTTGCCCTGGAACTGACCGCCGTAGAGCGTCACCCCGGCAATATCCTGGGAGGTGATCTGGCCGCCCTGGAAGGTCTGCGGCAGGGAACGGCCGTCATCGGAGCGCAGGATCGGCAACACCGGCATCCATTCGCCGACTTTGAGTTCGGTACGCGAAATTTTTGCCTTGAGGGCTACGCCCAGGCGACCAAAGTTGTCGGCTGGTTTGCCATCGGAGTGGATCGGCAGTAACTGGGTGCCGCCGGTACCGCCGCCGCCGTCGAGCTTCTGCGAATAGAGGCCCAATACATCCACGCCCACGCCGATGAAGCCCTGGGTAAACCCTGAGCGAGCGTCAAGAATGAAGTTTTGCGTCCACTCTTCGGCTTTACCCTGGGCGTTGGCCGGGTCGACGAAGTTGCGGTTGATGTAAAAGTTGCGCAGGTTCAGCGAAACCTTGGCGTCTTCGACAAAGCCTGACTCAGCCGCGAAGATCGGTAGGGTGCTGCTGCCAACGGCAACGGCAATGAACTGCGAGAGCATCCGAGGGGTACGGCGAGGAAAGTCGTGCATGCGAGAGACCTGTTTTTTATTGGTTTTTTTTTAGTCAAAGCCTGTGTCCGAAAACACCTTGTTACATTCAGGCTGAGGTTGGCGTTGTTAACCAAACGGTTCAATATGCCTTTTTAAAAAACGGGCGATAAACGAACACTAACTGGTTGGTCCATTGTAGTGGAGTTTTACTGCCCAAGAAAAAGCCCGCCATGGGGCGGGCTTCATTTTTCAGACTAGAGGCTAGCCCTGAGGCGCCGTTTTGCCGGCCTGAGCCTGGCCGGTGCGCTCATACCAGCCACCGCCCAGGGCTTTGTATAAATTGACTTCGCTGGTCAGTTGCGACAGACGGTCGGTAATTTGCGACTGCTGGGCACTGAACAGGGAGCGCTGGGCGTCGAGGAAGGTCAGGTTGCTGTCCACCCCAATACGGTAACGCCGCTCAGCCAAACGGTAGTAGTCCTGATTGGCCTGCACGCTGTCACGCTGGGCCTGCAGTTGGTCGACGTAGGTCTTGCGTGCGGCTAGCCCGTCGGAGACTTCCTGGAAGGCGGTTTGAATAGCCTTTTCGTAGTTCGCGACGTTGATGTCTTTCTGGATTTTCGAGTAATCCAGGCTAGCCCGCAGGTTACCGGCGTTGAAAATCGGCAGGCTGATGCTGGGGGTAAACAGCCAGCTACCGGAGCCGGCGTTGAACAGGCCCGAGAGGTCGGAACTGGACGTACCAGCGTTAGCGGTGAGCGTAATGCTGGGGAAGAACGCCGCCCGAGCGGCACCAATGTTGGCGTTGGAGGCCTTGAGGGCGTGTTCGGCCTCCAGGATGTCCGGGCGCCGGGTCAGCAGGTCGGAGGGCAAGCCGGCAGGCAGGCTGGCCAGCAGTTCTGCATCCAGTGGTTGCGGTTTGGCCAGGTTGTCAGGCAGGCCAGTGCCCAGTAGCAAGACCAGGTTGTTCTGGTCCTGGGCCACTTGGCGCTGATAGGTGGCCAGGCTGACCCGGGCGCTTTCCACTGAGGTGCGTGCCTGGGCCAGGTCGAGGGCCGAAGACACTCCCACTTCAGCGCTGCGCGACGTCAGCTTGAGGCTCTGTTCGAACGTTTGCAGGGTGTCTTGGGTGAGTTTGAGCAGCGCTTGGTCGGCCTGCCAAGTGAAGTAAGCGTTGGCCACGCTGGCCACCAGGCTGATCTGCGTCGAACGGCGCGCCTCTTCACTGGACAAGTAGGTTTCCAGTGCTTGCTCGCTAAGGCTACGAACTCGGCCGAACAGGTCCAGTTCATAGGAACTGACCCCCAGGGTTGCCGAGTACTGACTGGAGATATTGGTCCGCCCGGTTTGCGAGAGGTCGGCCGGGGTGCGCTGGCGGGTGCCGCTGGCGTCGGCCGAAATCGCCGGGAACAGGTCGGCCCGCTGGATGCGGTACTGCGCCCGGTAGGCTTCGATGTTCAGCGCTGCGACCCGCAGGTCGCGGTTGTTTTCCAGGGACGCTTGGATCAACTGCTGCAAGGCCGGGTCATTGAAAAAGTGCCGCCAGCCCTGTTCGGCTGCGGCGATGTCGGCCGCTTGGGCCGGATTGTACGCCGGCCCTTGCGGGTACTGCGCCGCGACCGGCGCAGCGGGTTGCTGGTAGTCGGGGATCAGCGAGCAACCGCCCAGCACAAAGGCGGCAACGGCGAGTGACAACAGGGACTTGGTCATTGCCCAGCCTCTTCATGTGGGGTTTCGGTTTCTTTGTTCTTGCCTTTGAACATTGACGAAACAAGGACGAAGAACAAAGGCACCCAGAATATCGCCAGGACGGTGGCGGTGATCATACCGCCGATCACGCCGGTACCAATGGCGTGCTGGCTGCCCGAGCCGGCGCCAGTAGAGATCGCCAGGGGCACTACGCCCAGGATGAACGCCATGGAGGTCATGATGATGGGGCGCAGACGCATGCGGCAGGCCTCGATCGCCGAGTCCATGATGCTCTTGCCCTGCTCATGCAGCTCTTTGGCGAACTCGACGATCAGAATGGCGTTTTTCGCCGCCAGGCCGATGGTGGTTAACAGCCCCACCTGGAAGAACACGTCGTTGTTCAAACCGCGCAAGCTGGTGGCCAGCAGCGCCCCGATCACACCCAGCGGCACCACCAAGATGACCGCGATTGGAATCGACCAGCTCTCATAGAGTGCCGCCAGGCAGAGGAACACCACCAGGATCGACAAGGCATACAAAGCCGGTGCCTGCGAACCAGACAAGCGCTCTTCGAATGACAGACCGGTGAACGAATAACCAATACCTTCCGGCAGCTTTTTGATCAGCGCTTCTACTTCAGCCATGGCGTCACCCGAGCTATAGCCCGGTGCCGGCGTACCGAGGATCTCCATGGCCGCCACGCCGTTATAGCGCGACAGCTTGGGCGAACCGTAGGTCCACTCGCCGCGGGCGATGGCCGACAGCGGCACCATGGTGCCGGCGTCGTTACGCACGAACCATTTGTTCAGGTCTTCCGGGGTCATGCGGCTGGCGGCTTCACCCTGTACGTAAACCTTCTTCACTCGACCACGGTCGATGAAGTCGTTCACGTAGCTGCCGCCCAAGGCGATGGACAGGGTCTGGTTGATATTGGACAGGGTGATGCCCAGCGCACTGGCTTTCTCGTCGTCGACGATCAACTGGTATTGCGGCTCGTCGTTCAGCCCGTTCGGGCGTACCCCGGCGAGGATCTTGCTCTGCGCCGCCATACCGAGGAACTGGTTACGCGCTTCGAGCAGTTTTTCGTGACCGACGCCACCCTGGTCCTGCAGGTAGAAGTCAAAGCCTGTGGCGTTACCCAGCTCCAGCACCGACGGTGGCACTACGGCGAAGGCCACCGCATCACGGAAGCTGGCGAAGTGCGCCTGGGCGCGTTGGGCGATGTTCGCCACGGCATTATCGGCGTCGCGTTCGTCCCAAGGCTTGAGCATCACGAAGGCTAGGCCCGAGCTCTGGCCACGGCCGGCGAAGTTGAAGCCGTTGACCGTGAACACCGACTTGACCCCCTTGCCTTCGCCATGTTCGGCGTCAAGCAGGTAAGCGCGGGCGTCATCAAGGACCTTCTGCGTACGTTCAGCGGATGAACCGGAAGGGGTCTGCACCTGAACGAAAATTACTCCTTGGTCTTCGGCCGGCAGGAAGTCGCTGGGAATGCGTGTGAACAGCCAGACCATACCTGCCACGATCACCAGGTAAACGATGATCGAGGGGACTTTGTGCTTGATCATGTTGCCCACACCGCGCTCGTAGCTCACCACGGTGCGGTCGAACGAACGGTTGAACCAGCCGAAGAAGCCACGTTTGGGCTGGCCGTGCTTCGCCGGGTCAATGGGCTTGAGCATAGTGGCGCAAAGGGCCGGGGTGAAGATCAGCGCAACCAGTACCGACAAGGCCATGGCCGAGACGATGGTGATCGAGAACTGCTTGTAGATCACCCCGGTGGAACCACCGAAAAACGCCATCGGCAAGAGTACTGCCGAGAGCACCAGGGCAATACCCACCAGCGCGCCCTGAATCTGCCCCATGGACTTTTTCGTGGCTTCCTTGGGCGATAGATGCTCTTCGGCCATGACCCGTTCGACGTTCTCCACCACCACGATGGCGTCGTCCACCAATAGGCCGATGGCCAGGATCATGCCGAACATGGTCAGGGTGTTGATGGTAAAGCCGAAGGCGGCCAGGATGCCGAACGTACCCAGCAAGACCACCGGCACGGTCATCGTGGTGATGACGGTGGCGCGGAAATTCTGCAGGAACAGGTACATCACCAGGAACACCAGCACGATGGCTTCGCCCAGGGTATGCACTACGCCGGAGATCGACTCGGTCACCACTGGGGTGGTGTCGTACGGGTACACCACTTTCATGCCCGGCGGGAAGAAAGGCTCGAGGTTGGTCACGGTCTCGCGGATCGCCTTGGCGGTGTCCAGGGCGTTGGCGCCGGAGGCCAGTTTGATCGCCATACCGGAGGCGGGGTTACCATTGAACTGAGCATCGACGCTGTAGTTCTGCCCACCCAGAGCGATCCGCGCAACGTCGCGCAGCCGTACCTGGGAGCCATCGCTGTTGACCTTGAGCAGAATGTTGCCGAACTGCTCGGCGGTCTGCAGGCGGGTTTTGCCGATGATGGTGGCGTTCAACTGAGTGCCTGGCAGCGCAGGCAAACCACCCAACTGGCCGGTTGCGATCTGTACGTTTTGCGCGCTAACGGCGGTACTGACATCCACTGGGGTCAGTTGAAAGTTGTTCAGCTTGGCGGGGTCGAGCCAGATGCGCATGGCGTACTGCGAACCGAACACCTGGAAGTCACCGACCCCAGCGGTCCGCGAGATCGGGTCCTGAATGTTTGAGACGATGTAGTTAGACAAGTCGTCCTTGGTCATGCTGCCGTCTTCGGACACCAGACCGATCACCATCAGGAAGTTCTTCACCGACTTGGTCACGCGCAGGCCCTGGGACTGCACTTCCTGCGGCAGCAACGGGGTGGCCAGGTTGAGCTTGTTTTGCACCTGAACTTGCGCGATGTCAGGGTTAGTACCCTGGTTGAAGGTTACAGTAATGGTCATGCTGCCGTCGGAGTTGCTGTCTGACGACACGTAACGCAGGTTATCGATACCGTTGAGCTGCTGCTCGATGATCTGCACCACGGTGTCCTGCACGGTCTGTGCGGAAGCACCTGGGTAGGTGACCTGGATATCGATAGCGGTGGGCGCAATGGCCGGGTATTGGTTGATCGGCAGCTTGAGGATCGACAAGCAGCCCACCAGCATGATCACCAGGGCGATAACCCAGGCGAAAATGGGGCGGTCGATAAAGAACTTCGACATGAATTACTCCCCTTTGCCATTGGCGGCAGGGCTGGCGCCCTCGGCGCCGGCAGGTTTGGCGTTGCTCGCCTCCTTGACCTGCACCTCGGCACCCGGCTTAACGAACTGCAGGCCTTCGGTAATCACCCGATCGCCGGCCCCCAAACCTTTCTCGATCAACCAGTAGCTGCCGCTGGTGCGGTTAGCCACCAGTTCACGCAACTCGACTTTGTTGTCTTTGTTCACCACCAAGGCGGTCGGCGTGCCTTTCAGGTCACGGGTAACGCCTTGCTGTGGGGCCAGAATGGCCGAGCTGTTGACCCCGGCTTGCAATTGCGCGTGGACGAACATCCCGGGCATCAGGGTGTGGTTGGGGTTGGCGAACACGGCGCGCAAGGTCACCGAGCCCGTTGCTTCGTCTACGGACACTTCGGAAAATTCCAGCTTACCGGCCTGGGGGTACTCGCTGCCGTCTTCGAGGGTCAGCTTGACGGCCGCCGCGTTGTTACCGGCTTTCTGCAACTTGCCGCTTTCCAGGTCGCGGCGCAGGCGCAGCATGTCTGCCGAAGACTGGGTGACGTCGACGTAGATCGGGTCGAGCTGCTGGATGGTCGCCATGGCGCTGGTCTGGCCATTGGTAACCAAGGCGCCCTCGGTCATCAGCGAGCGGCCAATGCGCCCGGAAATCGGCGCCAGCACCTTGGTGTAGCGCAGGTTGATCTGGGCGCTCTTGACCGAGGCTTCATTTTGCAGCTGGGTCGAGCGGGCGTTGTCGTATTCCTGGCGGCTCACCGCCTGCTCGTCGATCAGTTGCTTGTAACGGTCGGTCAGGGATTTGGCCGATTGCAGGCTGGCCTGGGCGCTGGCCAGGGTTGCCTCATAGACCGAGGGGTCGATCTGGTAGAGCTGCTGCCCCGCCTTGACGTCCGCGCCTTCAGTGAACAGGCGCTTGAGGATGATGCCGTCGACCTGGGGACGCACTTCCGCTACCCGGTACGCGGTGGTGCGCCCTGGCAGTTCGGTGGTCAAGGTGTAGGGTTGCGGTTGCAGGGTGACCACGCCGACTTCAGGTTTGGGCGGCGCTGCGGGCGCCGCTTCTTCCTTCTTACAGCCGCTGAGCAAAGTTGCCAGGGCGACGGCGGATACCAAGGCGGTAACAGCTGGCTTGAATTGCATGAAGATCCTCGGGGGCGTGGGCGCGCAAGACGCTCAAGAAGAATAGGTGGACGAATAGCTCGACTAGATTTGTAGCTTGCTAAGGAATATACTTACATTCATGGTTGTTTGTAAATAGGAAGAGGGACTGTTTCCCCCCGTATGCAGGCACCCCGAAACGTCCGGGCCAAGGCAACAACAAAAGCGTCGCCCGGCTCGAGCCTGAAGTCTGATTATCAGCTTCGGGTTCCTCCTAATGAGGTTGTACTGCCATGGTTCGTCGTACCAAAGAGGAAGCTCAGGAAACCCGCAACCAGATTCTGGAGGCCGCCGAGCGGGCGTTTCATGAGCGCGGCGTTGCACGCACGACGCTGGCAGATATTGCAGCGATGGCGGGCGTGACCCGCGGGGCTATCTATTGGCACTTTAATAACAAAGCTGAACTACTCCACGAAATGCTGGAAACCTTGGGCGAGCCCCTGGAGGAACTGGCCCGCGTCAGCGATAACGAAGACGAAATTGACCCGCTAGGCTGTATGCGTCGTCTACTGGTTAAAGTGTTTCAAGAAATTGCCAGCAACCCAAGAACGCGTCGTCTCAACGAAATTGTGTTTCATAAGTGCGAGTTCACCAATGACATTGCCGACTTCCGCATGCAGCGAGAAGCGGCCAATTCTGACTGCAATGTGCGCCTCGCCAAAGCCTTGACCAACGCCGTTAAAAAAGGCCAGTTACCCGAAGACCTCGACGCGCCTCGCGCTGCCATCGCTCACCATGCCTATGTGGAAGGTATTATCCGCCAGTGGTTGTTGGCCCCCGAGAGCTTTGACATTTATCAAGACGCCGAGCGCCTCACCGAGGCTAGCCTTGACATGCTGCGCTTGAGCCCGGCCTTGCGCAAATGATTCAAAATGTAAGGTTGTGTCACACCGCCATGGCGGGCGAAGATTCAGCTTGCCTCCCGACGCGTCGATAGTCAGCGAGTAGGCAGTATTTTCAGCTTCGATTAAGAGCCTATTAATGACCGCGCAAAAAAATCTGCTGAACGGTTCCGCGCAACCTCTTCGGGGGATCGCGCTGATCTGCCTGGCCGTGTTGTTGTTCGCCAGTCACGATGCCTTGGCCAAATACCTCTCGGGTTTTTATGCGATCGTCATGGTGGTCTGGGCGCGCTACGTGGTGCACACGCTGCTCATGTTGGTGATTTTCGTACCGCGTACCGGCCTTTCAGCGGTGGTGCGTACCAAGCGGCCAGGTTTGCAATTGGTGCGTGCCTTGTGCCTGATCGCCACCAGCGTGTTTTTCACCACGGGGTTGCGCTACATCCCGCTGGCGGAAGCGACTGCGGTTAACTTTCTGGCGCCTTTACTGGTGACGGCGCTGTCGGTGCCGTTGTTGAAAGAGACGGTCACGCGGGCGCAGTGGCTGGCCGTACTGGCCGGCTTTGTCGGTGTATTGATTGTGGTTCGCCCGGGCGGAGCGCTGTTCACGCCGGCGATTATCCTGCCTTTGTGCTCGGCCTTCTTTTTCGGTCTGTACCAATTGATTACCCGCAAGCTGGCGGAAGTCGACAGCCCGACCACCAGCAATTTTCTTTCCGGCATTTTTAACAGCTTGATCATGACCGCGCTGGTGCCTTTTTTCTGGAGCATGCCGAGTTGGGATCACGCGCTGTTCATGATCGGCCTGGGCACCTGTGGCATGTTGGGCCACATGCTGCTCACCGAGGCATTCCGCCATGCGGCGCCAGCCATGCTGGCGCCGTTCAGTTATGGGCAGATTATCTTCGCCGGCCTTTACGGCTATTTGATCTTTGACCACACCCCCGATATCTATGGCGTAGTGGGGATTATCGTGATCTGCATCAGCGGCCTGGCGGTGGCTTTCGCCCAGCGCCGCCGCTGATCAGGCCGGCGCCGGTTCACGGCCGCGCAGGCTGTGGTTCGGCATGCTCAGCGCTGCCGCCAACCCCAGCAACGAAATCGCTGCACTGACCAGCAACAGGTTGCGGAAGGTGGTCAACAACTCGCCCCGCAACGCCTCACGGGCAGCCCCTTCGGCGGCGTTCAGGCTGTCGAGCAGCAAGTTGCCAGATGCCCCCTCGTTGACTAATGCTCCCCCCACATGGCCCAGGCTGGAATGTTGCAGCATCGCCAGCAGCAACGCCGACATGCAGGCCACCCCCACCGCGCCGCCCAACGAGCGAAACAGGTTGGTGGTGCTGGTGACTACGCCCATCTGATGTTGCGGCGCCGAGTTCTGTGCGCCAACCAGTGACGTCGGAAATTGCAGCCCTGAGGCGATGCCGGTCAGCACCATGAATACAGCGCTGAGCCAGAACGCTTGGGGTGGGCTAAGGGCCATACCGATGATTGCGACAGGCATCAGCAGCGCCCCGCTGACGATGATCGGCTTGTAGCGACCGGTCTGTGAGGTGCGCCGGCCACCGAAGAAGGCGCCCAGGGGTAAGCCCATGGCCAAGGGCAGCAGGTGCAGGGCGGCGCTGTCGGCCCCGGCGCCGGTGACCGTCTGAAAGCGCAGTGGCATCAATACCGTCAGGGAAATCGCCTGGAAGCTGGTGAAAAATATCGTACACCAGCACAGCACGGCTGGGCGGTTGGCGAACAGATGCATAGGCAACAACGGTTCTCTGAAACGCCGCTCGTGCCAGACAAATATACTTAACCCCAGCAGCCCAACCAGTAACAGGCTGACCACCTCGGCGCTGCTCCAGGCATGGCCCTGGCCCACTTGGGTGATGGCCAACAGCAGGGAGGTCAGGCCGATAATCAGCAGTAGCGTACCCAAGTAGTCGATCACCGGTTTACGCTGCGGCGTCACTAGCCCGGCCAAGGTCCGGCGGATATACCACCACGCCGCCAGACCCAGGGGCAGGTTGATCAAAAACACCCAACGCCACGACCAGTATTCGGTCATGTAGCCACCCAGCACCGGCCCGGTGACGCTGGCCAGGGCATACATGCTGCTGAAATAACCCTGATAGCGCCCACGTTCTCGAGGCGGCACGACATCGCCGATGATTGCCTGGCTGACCGAGATCATGCCGCCTGCGCCAATACCCTGGATGACCCGCGCCAGCACCAGTTGCTCCATGCTTTGCGCAAGGCCGCAGAACAATGAAGCGGCGGTAAACAGCCCCACGCCCACCAGGATCATCGAACGGCGGCCAAACAGGTCGCCAAGCTTGCCGTAAATCGGCACCGCGACAGTCATGGCCACCATGTAGCCGGAGATCACCCAGGCCAGCAGTTCGACGTCGTGGAATTGGGCGGAGATGGCCGGCATCGACACCGCGACGATGGTTTGGTCAAGGGCTCCGAGAAAGATGGCCAGCATCAGCGCGGTCAGCACGCTGCGCAGGGCCGGTGGCGGCGTATTGGAGTCGGTCACAGTAGGCCTGGGGCAGTCAGAAGGGGAAGCCCCAGTCTACTCGATAGCTTGCTATCAGTTCTATTCGATCTTCTCGTACGGCAAGCCGACATAATTTTCCGCGATGGTCCGGCGTCCGGCTTCAGAGCCGACGAAATAGTCCAGCTCGGCCTGCTGGATGCGCTGGCTGAACGGGTCGGCGTCGGGAAAACGGTGCAGTACCGAGGTCATCCACCAGGAAAACCGTTCGGCTTTCCAAACCCGACGCAGGCACACCTCTGAATAACGCTCCAGCAGCTCGCTACGACCATTTTGGTAGGTTTCGCAGAGTAGGTCGAACAGGGTGCTGACATCGCTGGCCGCCAGGTTCAAGCCCTTGGCGCCGGTGGGCGGGACAATGTGGGCTGCATCGCCGACCAGAAACAGCCGGCCATACTGCATGGGTTCGACGACAAAACTGCGCAGTGGGGCAATGCTCTTTTCTATGGACGGGCCAGTGACCAAACGGCTTGCCAGGTCCTCGGGCAGGCGCAATTTAAGTTCGTCCCAAAAGCGCTCATCGGACCAGTCGGCGACCTGCTCATTGGCATCGACCTGCACGTAATAACGGGTGCGGGTGGCCGAGCGCATGCTGCACAGGGCGAAGCCGCGAGGGTGGCTGGCGTACACCAATTCTTCGTTCACCGGAGGCGTGTCAGCCAGCACCCCCAGCCAGCCGAACGGGTAGACCCGTTCGAAAATTTTCAGTGCCTCAGCGGGAATTGCCTGGCGGGCGATGCCGTGGAAACCGTCACAACCGGCGATGTAGTCGCAGTCCAGGCGCTGGACCTGGCCGTCCAGTTCGTAGGTGAGGTAGGGGGCGCTGGTTTTCAGATCATGGGGCTGCACCTCGTTGGCGCCATAAACCGTGAGCGCGCCTGCTTGTTCGCGGGCGGCCATCAGGTCACGGGTGACTTCGGTCTGGCCGTAGACGGTCACGGTGCGGCCGCCGCTCAGGGCCTTGAGGTCAATGCGCGCGCGCTGGCCATTGAGCGCCAGTTCGAAACCCTCATGGACCAGGCCTTCAGCCTCCATCCGCTGATGCACATTGGCTTTGCGCAGCAGTTCAACCATGCCGTGTTCCAAGACGCCCGCGCGGATGCGGCTGAGGACGTAGTCGGGGCTCTGGCGTTCCAGAATGACGTTGGTGATACCGGCGTTGTGCAGCAATTGGCCGAGTAATAGGCCAGAGGGGCCCGCGCCGATGATAGCGACTTGAGTCTTCATTGTTGTGGTCCCAGTGCAAGCTTCATGCAGGCGCTGCCGTGCATTGAAGGGGGGTTCTTATGAGTTGAAGAGTCTGTATTTTTCGCTTGTGCCTGCGCCATTGAAAGGGGATAAAAGCGCATTCACCGGTACTTTTCGCCAATTTGGGCGATTATCGTACAGCCCAGGAGTTTGCCCCGTGTCCCGCCACGCCGAGCCCTCGATTCCGGTATTCAAACTCTACGGGGGTCAGCAAGAGTGGCCCAATCTCGACCTGCTGCATTGCGAAACCATTTCCCAGCGCAGTCGCTTGCACCATTGGGACATTCAGCCGCATCGGCATGCCGACTTGTACCAACTGTTGTACGTGCACCGCGGGCAGGCCCTGATCGACGTCGAAGGGCGTCGGCAGACCCTGGTGCAGCCGGGGGTGCAGTGGGTGCCGCCGCTGTTCGTGCATGGTTTTCAATTTTCCGAACAGGTCGAGGGCTACGTGCTGACCCTGGCAGCGCCTTTGGTCGGGCAGTTGCAGGCGCACTGGGGCCCCACGGCGAATGCCTTGGCCGCCCCGGCGTTGTGCCTGGCGGGCCGCGAGCGTGGTCATTTATTTCGCTTGTTTTCCATGCTGCAGCAGGAGTACCTGGGCACGCAGCCGGGCCGCGAAGAGTTACTGCGCTCGCTGGTGGGGGTGGCCATGGCGTGGCTCAATCGGCAGGTTCAACAGCGTCGCGCGGCAAACCAGCCGGCCGAGCGGGGCCATGATTATTTCGCCCGCTACACGCGTTTGGTCGAAGCCCACTACCGGCAACATTGGAGCGTTGAACGGCTGGCCCATCAGGTGGGTATTTCAGTCGCACACCTGAACAGCGTGTGCCGACAATCGGCGGGGCAGACTGCTCTGCAGTTGCTGCATCAGCGCTTGTTGCTGGAGGCCAAGCGCAACCTTATTTACACCAGCATGAGCGTCACCCAGCTGGCCGAAAGCCTTGGTTTCAGCGACCCGGCCTACTTTGCCCGGTTCTTTCGGCGCCTGGCCGGTACTACACCCCGCGAATTCCGCCAGGCACAGCCCCAGGGGTTAGCGGAGCCAGTCGAAGGACGCATTGTGGGGCAGGCATAAAGCGGAGCTGCACTCGGGGTCCAGCCTGGGCAGGCTGCGCGATTGTTCGGCGCGGTAGGCAGCGGTGGCGTACAACACGATGGCCACTAACAGCAGGCCACCCATCATGCACCTTGTTTTTGTTTTAGTGCGCATTGTTCAGACCTCCAACCGGTGGATAAAGGCTCTGTACAAAGCATAGTCCAGCCTAACCGCCGCTGCGGGCTTTTTGGCCCGCTGACCTCAGCCGCGTAGGCGGGCCAGGTCCCGGCGTGGCGGTGCACCGAACAACCGGCTGTACTCGCGGCTAAATTGCGAGGGGCTTTCATAGCCGACTCGATAGGCGGCGGCCGAGGCGTCCAGGTTTTCGCTGAGCATCAGCCGCCGGGCCTCCTGCAGGCGCAGCTGTTTTTGGTATTGCAATGGGCTCATGGAGGTCATGGCCTTGAAGCGATGGTGCAGGGTCGACACGCTGAGGTTCACCTCGCGCGCCAGCTCTTCGATGCGCAGTGGTTGTTCGAAGCGTTCGTTGATCCACTGCACCGCCTGGCTCACGCGATGAGTCTGGCTGTTCGCCATGGCTATTTCATACAGGCGATGGCCCTGTTGCCCACGCATCAGCCGGTACAGGATTTCCCGGCGCATCTGCGCCGCGAGCATGGCGATGTCGCGGGGGGCGTCCAGCAGGTTGGCCAGGCGCAGTACGGCGTCGAGCAATACCGTGTCCATGTTTTCTACGTACAAACCACGCCCGCTTGGCCGGGCGGGCACTCCGATGGGGCCGGCCTCGGCGATCAAGCTGTTGACCTCAGCGGGGTCGATGTCCAGCCGCAGCGCTAGGCTGGGGTCGCCGCTGCAGGCATCCAGCAAGCGCCCGCTGATCGGCATGGCCACCGACACCACCATGTAGTTCAGCGGATCGTATTGGTAGGTCTCGTCGCCCAAGCGCACGCTCTTACTGCCATGGGCCATGATGCACAGTGCCGGTTGCGCCAGGGCGGGCAACGATTCCGCGCAGTGGTCGTAGCGGTGCAGGTGCAAGCCCTTGATCGAGGTTTCGACGTTGCCCAGGGTGGGTGTGTGCCGACGGATCAAGTCCGCCAGCGCCACGCGCTGGCACTCTAACTCTGGGGTCAAACGCTCGGGTGGGCGCATGGACGAACTCCTCGCTCAATTCATCGGGCCTAGCCTAAGATCGGGCAAGCTTTTCAGGATAGACGATTGCTGCCAAATGATTGCCTAATCCTGCCATAAGCACCGTTGCAGAGCGCATTCGCGCATTGCCAGCTTGCCTGACGGCTAACCCCAAGCCTGGGCCGAATCACTGGCGCCAGGTTCGATGGGGCAGAATCAGGCAAGCCTACAGCAGTAATCGACTACCCCACGCTGGCGCTCGCCCCGTACCTTGGTCAGGGTCAACGTCGTGTTTGTATAAGAAAGGAGTCAGCCAATGGACGATCGAACCACAGTAAGCCATAGCGCTTTCATTCAAGCCCGCCAGGGGTATTCCGCCGACCTCGGTGGTTGCCTCTCACGGCTACTGGCACCCTCGCGGGCCATGGCCGGCTGCCTGTACTTTTCAGTGCAGCGTTCGCAATGCGACGAACACCTGTGGCAAGTCGCCGGCTTCTGGCGCGACCAGGCCGCCATGGACGCCTGGCTGGCGTCCGAAGCGATGCAGGTCTTCAGCGATGTGGTGCAGTACCACATGATCAGCAGCGTCGACCTGCACACCTTCCGCGCTGCCAACGCGGCAGTGGCGTAAACTACGCGGCTTTCCAGTAGGGCTTAGGAGCCGAGCATGGCACGCAGGTTGTTTGCAGCATACGAAGCGGTGAGTGCAGTCGTACCGGGCGAGGGCGGTTATAGCGCCGCCATCGCCGTCAAAGCCCTGGTCGACGGTGGCGCGCCGCAGTTCCATAAGGTCCTGCCAGGGCAGACGTTCAGCACGGCTAGCGACGCCGATGAGGCTGCTGAAAGGGTGCTGGCCGAATTGGCCGATGTGGGCAGCGAAGGCCAACTGGTGTTCTGACCTTGCCCTGTTGTCAGCCTTTGGGCCGGTGCATTTGAAACAGTGCCTCAGGGCTGATTTCGAAATAATCCGCCGGGCCGCCGCCACGCAGAATAGGCTGCGCGGCGGCGGTGTCGTAGACGCCTTCCTTGAGCAAATGGCGGGCAATGTGCACCGCTACCACCTCACCGAGCACCAGCCAGGTAGGCACCGCCTTTTGGTCCGCGCCGTGCAACTGCACGATCTGGGTCACCTTGCATTCGAACGACACAGGGCTTTGCAATACCCGCGGCACGCTGATCAGCCGTGACGCCACAGGGGTCATGCCGCTCAAGGCAAACTCGTCGACCTCGGGGCCCACGGCGGCGCAGCTTTGGTTCATCTGCTCGGCCAGTGGCCGGGTCGCCAGGTTCCAGACGAACTCGCCGGTCTGTTCGATATTGTTCAGGCTGTCTTTGCGCCCGACGCTGCTGAAACCGATGATTGGCGGGATGTAATTGAAGGCGTTGAAGAAACTGTAGGGCGCCAGATTCAGGCGGCCTTGGGTGTCATGCGAGGAGATCCAGCCAATGGGCCGAGGGCCAACGATGGCATTGAAGGGGTCGTGGGGCAGGCCGTGGCCATTGGCCGGTTCGTAGTAGTACATGTCATCGGGCATTCGCACATCCTCGGGCCAGGTAATTAGGCGCCCAGTGTGCTGGCGGATGACACGGCTGTCACCCGCCCCTGCAAATAAAACCGGCCCAGCTCGCCCCTCCGACGAGCTGGGCGTGGGTCAATCGGTCTCGATACGCGAGTGTTTGCGGGTATCTTTCATGAAGACATACACCATCAGGGAGCAGGCGATACAGGCGGTCACGTACCAGTAGTAGCCGGTTTCCATACCGATCTGCTTGAACCACAGCGCGATGAATTCAGCGGTGCCGCCGAAGATCGAGACCGTCAGCGCGTAAGGCAGGCCCACACCCAGCGCACGGATTTCGGTCGGAAACAGTTCGGCTTTGACCACCGCGTTGATCGAGGTATAGCCGCTGACAATGATCAGCGCCGCCATGATCAAGAAGAACGCCCCCCACCAGGTATCGATGGTGTGCAGGGTGGTCAGAATCGGCACCGTAAACACCGTTCCCAATACGCCGAAGGCAATCAGAATTGGCCGCCGGCCGATTTTATCGGACAGCGCACCGATCACCGGTTGCAAGCACATGAACAGGAACAGGGTCGCGGCCGAGATAGTGGTCGAGTCCGACTTGCTCATGCCAACCGTGTTCACCAGGTACTTCTGCATATACGTGGTGTAGGTGTAGAAGGCCAGGGTACCGCCCATGGTCAGGCCAACCACGGTGAGCAGCTCCTTGGGGTGGCGCATCAGGGTGCGCATCAGGCTTTCTTTAGGCGCTTCCTTTTTACGGGTAAACGACTCGGTCTCTTCCATGCCGCGGCGCAGGTACAAGGCGACCACCGCACACAACGCACCAATGATGAAAGGCACACGCCAGCCCCAGGCGACCAGCTCTTCTTCGGTCAGGGTCTGCTGCAGGATGATCAGCACGCCCAAAGCGATGAGCTGACCGGAAATCAAGGTGACGTACTGGAAGCTGGAGAAGAAGCCCCGGCGCTCCTTGGTCGCCATTTCGCTCAGGTAAGTGGCGGAAGTACCGTACTCGCCGCCCACTGACAGGCCTTGCAGCAAACGGGCGAATACCAGCAGCACCGGGGCGGCCACGCCGATGGTGTCGTAACCTGGGGTCAAGGCGATGATCAGCGAGCCGAAGCACATCAGCAGCACCGAGGCCATCAATGCTGCCTTGCGGCCCTTGCGGTCGGCATACAGGCCCATCAGCCAGCCGCCCAACGGACGCATCAGGAAGCCGACGGCGAAGATCGCTGCGGTGTTGAGTAACTGCGCGTTCAGGTTGCCTTTAGGGAAGAACACCTGGGCGAAGTACAGGGAAAAAGCGGCGTAGACGTACCAGTCGTACCACTCGACCATATTGCCGACCGAGCCACTGAAAATGGACTTGAGGCGGCTACGGGTGGTTTTTGGGGCAGCGGCGGAGGTACCGCCGCCGGGCAGGGTGTTGGCGTTATCCATGTCGGATCCTTCTAGTTGTTTTTGTAGGCCGCGTCTGGCGCAACCTTACAACCTCAATAGCAGGAGCCGTGCCAGGTACCACAGGCCGGTTTTAGAGGGGGGTAAGCGATTTCGGTAGGCAAAAAACCGCTTATGTATCCGTAAGAATAAGCGGTTTTTTGCCTGTTTCGGTGTATCAGCGGATCTTGAAACGAGCCATCAGCGCACTGACGCGGCTGTTAGCTTGCAGCAAGTCGCTGGTGTTGCGCTCGGTAGCATGGCTGCTGCTTAACAGTTCGTCGACCATGGCGCGGATCTGCACCATGCTGCGGTTGATCTCCTCGGTCACCGAGCGTTGCTGTTCGGCGGCCGTGGCGATCTGCGTGCTCAGGTTGTTGATCTGGCCAACTGAACCGGCCATTTCATCGAGCCCGGTATTGACCCGCGCCGTGGCATCGGCGGCCGACTGGCAGCTGGCCTGGGTACCTTCCATGGCCGCTACTGACGAACTGACCCCTTTGGTCAAGCGAGCCAGCATTTCGTTGATCTCGCTGGTGCTGCTCTGGGTGCGCGCGGCCAAAGCGCGCACCTCATCGGCGACCACGGCAAAGCCGCGACCTTGCTCGCCCGCACGGGCGGCCTCAATGGCGGCATTGAGTGCAAGCAGGTTGGTCTGGCCGGCGATTGCACCGATCACCCCAAGAATTTCCGTAATGCCCTGGGCGTCCTGCTGCATATGGCTGACGCTTTGGGTCGCACTGGCGACTTCGTCGATCAAGGCCACCACACTTTGGGTTGCCGCGCTGACGATCACCCGCGAGCGGTCGGCGTGTTCGTTGGCGCGCTGGGTGAACGAAGCTGTCTCGGCGGCATTGTGCGCCACCGCGTCGGCGGTGGAGCTCATTTCAGTGATGGCGGTGACTGTCTGATCGGTTTCTGAGGCATGCCGGGTCAGAATCTGGTTGGTATGGGCCGATGTGCGCTGCAGTTCATTCAGGCTGGAAGCCATGTCGCCGGTGGCGCTGTTGACCTCGCCAATCAGATTTTGCAGGTAGCCAATGAAGCCGTTGACCGAGTGACCAATGGCCCCCACTTCATCTTCGGCACGGATATTGATGCGGCGGGTCAGGTCAGCATCGCCGGCCGATAGGCTGTCGATGTTCTGTTTCAACGCTTTCAAACGTCTCACCAACGTGCCAATGGCCAGCAATTGCAGAACCGCGAGCAGCACGAGCAGAGGGATTTGCAGCAAGGCCAGCGTGCTCAGCACATCGTCGCGCTGGGCGGTAATGGCGCTGGTAGGCAAGGCGGTAGCCAGCCACCAGGGGGTGCCTGCGATAGGGCGCAGGAAGAAGGTGCTAGCGACACCCTGGTTATCGAATTCGCTGCGCAAGGCGCCTTTGCCCTGCTGGGCGAGACCGGCCTTGATCTGCGCGGCGAACGCGGATTCATCCGCCAGGTCGGCGATATTTTTCAGCACCACGGGTTGGTCGATATGGGTACTGTTGCTGATGATCTTGCCGTCGCCCTCGACGATCAGCATTTGCCCGCCAATGGTTTTTTCTTGGCTGGCTACCAGATCGTTGAAAAAGCCCAGGGTCACATCGATGGTGGCCACGCCATAGGCGGCTCCGTCACGCTGGATCGCCATGGCACAGTTGGTCCGAGGTTCCTGGCTTGCGTCATCCTTGTAGGCGGCAGCCCAGGCACACTGGCCGCGGGGTGTGGCCATGCCACCCTTGTACCAGCTCTGATCGTAGTAGTTTGGCGCCTCGGCACTGTTCCAGAACGTGTTGACGGTCAACTGGCCCGCCGCGTTGCGATGCCAAAACGTGCTGTGTTTATTGCGCCCTGGGGTGCGCTGGTTCGGCAGTGGCCAGATCCCGCCCCCAAAAACCTTCAGCTCGCCGTATTGATCCACCAGCCCCGGTAACACCTTGTCGATGGCGTCGCTGTCTAGCAGGGGGATGGTCTGGGTGATGCTGCGCTGCTGTGCCTGGACCTTGTTCAGCTCGTTCTGAATTTGTTTGGCCACTTCGTCGATTCTGTTCAGCACCACCTGTTCTTCCGTAGCCCGTAACTTGGGCGCCACCAGTTGGCTGATACCCACCGCGGTCAGCACCAGCAGGAGCAGCATGGAAAAGATCAGGGCAAAGGTATAGCGGGCTTGAATAGTTCGCAGCATGGCGAGGGCCTTATGGGGATCGTTCTAGGTTTTGTTATGAGCTATCTGCGACATATCGCCGCAAACCCCCCAGGCTTTAGCTCGACCGGACCAACGGTCACCGTGGTCACTCGCCTTTAAGGAACACCTCGCGCAGCAAGCCATGGCGCTGCATTTTTTCGTTGAGGGTACGCCGCGGTAATTGCAGCTCGTGCAGGACCGCTTTGATATCCCCATGATGGCGTGCCAAGGCGGCGCGCAGGCAGTGGGCCTCGAAGCTCTCCTGTTGCGCCGCCAGCGACTGGCCAGAGACGGGTGGCAGGCTCTGCGCCGGGTCTGCCAGGCCCATGGCGTGGCGCTCGGCCGCGTTGGCCAGCTCGCGCACGTTACCTGGCCAATCATGGCTCAATAGCTGGCCCAACTGTGCGCCGGTCAGCGCCGCCGCGCTGCGGCCCAGGCGCTGGGCGCAGGCGTGGGCCAGGTGCTCGAATAACAGGGGGATGTCTTCGCGCCGTTCGCGCAGGGCCGGTAGGCGCAACTGGGCGACGTTCAGGCGGTACGCCAGGTCCTCGCGAAAGCGCCCGGCACGGGCTTCGTCGAGCAGGTCGGGCTTGGTGGCGGCGACAATCCGTACGTCGACCGCGATGCTGCGGTTAGACCCCAGGCGCTCTAGGGTTTGTTCCTGCAACACCCGCAGCAGCTTGGCTTGCTGGGCCAGGGGCATGCTTTCTATTTCGTCGAGAAACAGCGTGCCGCCGTGGGCGTATTCAAGCTTGCCGATGCGTTTGCCCTGGGCGCCGGTGAAGGCGCCACTTTCATGGCCGAACAATTCCGCTTCGAAAAGCTGCTCCGGGATCGCCGCGCAATTGAGGGCGACAAAGGCTTTGTCAGCCCTGGGGCCGAAATCGTGCAGACAACGCGCGACCAGCTCCTTGCCGCTGCCGGTCTCACCGCGGATCACCACATTGACCGGCAGTGCGGCGAGGTCCAGCACCTGCCGGCGCAGCTGTTGCAGGCCGCTGGAAACCCCGAGCAAGCGCCCCTCGAGTTCATCGCGGTGGCCCTCACGTTCCTGCAGTCGACGGTTTTCCAGTACCAGTTGGCGCTTATCCAAAGCGCGCCGCAGACTGGCCAACAGGGCTTCGGGGCTGAAGGGTTTTTCCAGAAAATCGTAAGCGCCATCGCGCATGGCCTGCACCGCCATGGGCACGTCGCCATGGCCGGTGAGCAGGATCACCGGCAGTTCCGCGTCGCGGGCCTGTAGCGCTTGCAGCAGGCCCATGCCGTCCATACCGGGCATGCGCACATCGGTAATGACCACCCCAGGGAAATGCCCTGGCAGATGCGCCAGGCAGTCCTGCGCCCGGGCAAACAGTTGCACGTCGAAGCCCGCCAGATTCAGCCACTGCTCGACGGCACCGCGAATACTGGCTTCATCATCGACCACAATCACCGAATTGAGCATGGGTCAGGGCGCCTCGGCCGCCGGGAGGGAAAGGGTGAATACTGCGCCGTTGGGCAGGTTGCTGGCGAGCAACTGGCCGTGCAGCTCTTCGACAATGGCGCGCGAGACCGCCAGGCCCAAGCCTAGCCCCTCGCCGACCGGCTTAGTGGTAAAGAATGGATCGAATATCGCGTCGAGGTCGGCGGCGGCGATACCGCTGCCGTTGTCGGTCACGCTCAACTGCCAGGTGTTGGCGTCGCGTACGGTGCTGATACGCAGGCGGCGCGTCGCCTGGCCGGCCATGGCGTCCAGGGCGTTGTGCAACAGGTTGATCAGCACCTGTTCCAGGCGGATTGCATCACCGCTGACCCAGGCAGGGCGCGCCAGTTGCAAGTCCACTTGCACGTGCTCGGCGCGCAGCCGCGGTTCCAGCAACTGCAACGCCTGCTCCACCACCAACGCCAGGTCCAAACGCTCGCGCAGCCCCCCCGGGCTTTTGCGAGCAAAGGTTTTCAGGTGGCCAGTGAGCGCTGCCATGCGCGTCAAGAGCTGCTCTAACGGGTCAAGGGCCCGGTGCGCTTCGTCGACCCTGCCTTGGCCGAGTAGCAGGCGTAGGCTGGCAAGGTGCATGCGCTGCGCGGTCAGGGGCTGGTTGATCTCGTGGGCGAGGGCGGCGGACATCTGCCCCAGGGCCGCCAACTTGGCCGCTTGCACCAGGCCATCTTGGGCGGTGCGCAAGTCGCGGGTGCGGGCTTCGACCAGTTGCTCCAGTTCTTCCCGGCTACGCCGACGCACCCGCGCCAACCGCCAGCGCTGGTTGAGAAACAACGCCAGAAACATCAGCGTCAACCACAGCCCCGCTGCCGCCAGGCCGGCGTACAGGGCATCGTCCTGGGCCAGGGTTGGCGTGCGCAACAAGTGCAAGGTCCAGCCGTTGTCCTGCAACGCCAGTGATTCCCACAGGTAGCGCTGCGGCCCGTCAAGGGTCTGGACTTCCACTAAATGGCTGTTGTCGCCGAATGGACGCAGGCGCTGGTAGGCCAGGGGGGTGAGCGGCTGTTTGTCGTACTGGCGGGTGATGCTCAGTTGCTCGAGGTCGGCGAGGTTCAGTTCGCGCAAGGCGCGGTAGCGCCAGCCGGGCCGGTTGGCAATGAACACGATGCCCCGCGCATCGCTGACCAATAACAGGTCCTCGCCCTGGCGCCATTGCTGCTCTAACTGCGGCAGCTCCAGCTTGACCACCAGCGCCCCGAGAAAGCGCCCTGCGGCATCGTTGACCGCGCTGGAGAGAAAGTACCCAGGGACACCGCTGGTCACGCCCACCGCGTAAAAACTGCCACTGCCATGGGCCAGTGGCTGCTGAAAGTAGGGCCGGAATGCGTAATTGTGGCCCACGTAGCTGGTGTCTTCCCGCCAGTTGCTGGCGGCCACGGCCTGGCCTTCGCGGTCCAGCAGTTGCAGGGTCGAGGAGCGCGCGGCGTCATTGATGCGTTCAAGCTTGCGGTTGAGTGCCGCCTGGGTGGCGGTCGTGAGCGGCGCTGCCAGGCCGGCGACCAGTTGCGGGTCGAGCGCGAGCACGGCGGGCAGGGCGCGGTAGCGTTCGATCAGGGTGTTCAGCGAATTGGCGTATACGCTTAGGGGCTGATGGAGGCGGGCGGCTTCGTCGGCCAGGCCCAGGCGCTCAGCATGACGCATGGCCGTGTGCGCACAGAGCAGTGCGCCGCCAACGATCAGCAGGGTGATGAGCAGTTGCCGTAGGCGCATGCAGGTCTCGAGGGGGATGAGCAGGTCGGGGGCGAGCTTATCGCCCCCTGGCGGCTCTCGCTACGAGGGCTTTATAACAATTCGAAACTTTGCTCTTTGACTGCTTGGGAATCCAGGCCGACCTGCACCTTGAACTCGCCCGGCTCGGCCACGGCCTTCAATTGGGCGTTGAAAAACTTAAGTTCGTTCTCGCCGATGTCGAAGGTCACGGTTTGTTCTTCACCCGGCGCCAACATCAGTTTGCGGAAGTTCTTCAACTCCTTGACCGGCCGCGCCAGCGAGGCGGCGACGTCGCGGATATACAGCTGCACCACGGTTTCACCCGCGCGCTGCCCGGTATTTTTCACGCGGATACTGGCCTGCAGCTTAGCGCCCTTTTTCAAGGTAGTGCTGGACAGGCTCAGGTCGGACAGGCTGAAGTCGGTGTAGCTCAAGCCAAAGCCAAAGGGAAACAGCGGGCTGTTTTCTTCATCGAAATACTGCGAGCGATAATCCGTCGGTTCCCCTGGCACTACTGGGCGGCCGACGCTCAAGTGGTTGTAGTAGCTGGGGATCTGCCCAACCGAGCGCGGGAAGGTCACCGGTAGCTTGCCGGAGGGGTTGTAGTCGCCGAACAGCACGTCGGCGATCGCATTGCCGCCTTCGGTGCCCGAGAACCAGGTTTCCAACACCGCGTCTGACCCCGCGAGCTCTTTGGCGATGGTGAGCGGGCGGCCGTTCATTAGTACCAAAACGATCGGCTTGCCAGTGGCCTTGAGCGCGTCGAACAGCGCGCGCTGAGGCTCAGGGATGTTTAAGTTGGTGCGGCTGGCCGACTCATGGGACATGCCCCGCGCTTCACCCAGCGCTGCCACGATAACGTCGGCCTTGCCCGCGGCGGCGACGGCTTCGTCGATCATCTGCTGGGGCGTACGCGGGTCGATCTCGACCTCTTCGCGGTCGCCACCCAGGTTAGCCAGAAAATGCAGGATCTGCGGGTTATCCGTGACGTTCGCGCCCTTGGCATACAGCACCTGCGCCTTGTCGCCCAGAGCGTTGTTGAGCCCGGCGCGCAAGGTGACCGCCTGGCCCGACCGAGCCGCTGCCGACCAACTGCCGAGCATGTCGATCGGCGCATCGGCCAGGGGCCCGACCAGGGCGATCGTGCCCTGTTTTTTCAGCGGTAGGGTCTGGTTCTGATTTTTCAGCAAGACCAATGTCTTGCGCGCCACTTCCCGGGCCGGCGCACGGCTGAGACGTTCTTCAGCGTAGGTGTCGGCGGGGTCATCGGCAGCCTGGCCAATACGCCGGTAGGGGTCGGCGAACAGGCCTAGGTCGTACTTGGCCCCGAGGATCTCGCGCACGGCGTTGTCGAGGTCGCGTTGCGACACTTCGCCGCTTTTCAGCAGGCCGGGCAGCTCTTTGCCGTAGACCTTGTCATTCATGCTCATGTCGATGCCAGCCTTGATCGCCAGCTTGGCCGCCTCGCGCCCGTCCTTGGCCACACCGTGGCGGATCAGCTCCAGCACGGCGCCGTGGTCGCTGACGGTCACGCCCTTGAAGCCCCAGTCTTTGCGCAGCAGGTCTTGCATCAGCCAGGTATTGGAGGTGGCGGGTACGCCGTTGATCGAGTTCAGGGCAATCATGACGCCCCCGGCGCCAGCGTCCACTGCGGCGCGATAGGGCGGCAGGTAGTCCTGGTACATGCGGGTCATGCTCATGTCGACCACGTTGTAGTCGCGACCGCCTTCCACCGCGCCGTAGACGGCGAAGTGCTTCATGGTCGCCATGATTTTGTCCTTGGCGGCGAGGTCTTTACCTTGCAGGTTTTCCACCATCACCGTGGCGATGCGCGAGACCAGGTACGGGTCTTCACCGAAACCCTCGCTGGTGCGGCCCCAACGCGGGTCGCGGGACACGTCGACCATGGGCCCGAAGGTCATGTCCAAGCTGTCGGAGGCGGCTTCGGCGGCGGCGACGCGGGCGCTGGTGGCGATCGCGGCCATGTCCCAGCTGGCGGCCAGGCCCAGGCTGATGGGGAATGCCGTGCGGTGGCCGTGGATTACGTCAAAGGCGAAAAACACCGGGATTTTCAGGCGGCTGCGTTTCACGGCGGCGTCTTGCATCGGGCGGTTTTCGGCACGGATCACCGAATTGAAAGTGCCGCCGATGCGCCCGGCGGCCATTTCGTCCTGGATCTGCTCATGGGTCATTTCTGGGCCGATGCTGATCAGGCGCAATTGGCCGATCTTTTCTTCCACGGTCATGCGCTTCATCAAATCACTGATAAAGGCCGCCTTGGTTTGCGCAGTAGTTGACTTGACGTCGGCAGCCAGCGCCGGTTGGAAGGCCAGGCCCACGACCAGGCCCAGTAGACACAGCTTGTTCATGTATTGGTTCTCTGGGCGGCCAATGCAGGCAGTACCTGCACGGCATCCAAAATGACGAAATTGATTTTGTCTAATGCCCGCACCTTTTAACGTATCGAGCCACGGCAATCCAGCGATGCGAAGGTTTTTATGGCCTTCTGATGCAGATCTTGCATCGGCCATTCACCGGCATTCTTGACGAAAAAATCCCGCCAGCGGCCGCTCAAGCCTAAAATGCTCGGCTATCGATGCCTTCGCGAAGTTTGAGACCCTTGCCATGCCTGTTACTGCCGTATCCCCGCCGCCAGACGCCCGCGCCGAGTTTCTCCAAGCGCTCGCCACCAGCTTGCAGCACAATGCCTTCGTCAAGCTGGTGTTGGCCAAGCCAGTGAGCGCTGCGCAGCAGTTGCAGAAAGTCATCGTGCACAGCGTTAGCATCAAAGGGCAGGCCTGCTTGTCGTTCGTCTACCGCTACCCTACCCGCGATATCACCAAGAACCTTGAGCTGGCGCAGGGCCTGGCGGCGATTGGCGAAGGCTTGCCCGCGGACTTTCGCAATGCCCACCTGCTGACCCTGAACGACGAGCTGCAACTGGAATTCAGCAAAAAGGCCAAGGCCAGCCTGCACCGCAACCAGGCCAAGGCCGCCCGGGTGGCGCCAGTGGGTGGGCATGACCGGGAAAAGAAACGCTACCTGGAATTGAGTCGGCCGTTTCTGCGTGACCTGGGCGTGACCGATGCGCGGCAGGCGCTGATCCCGGCAATGTCGCGCAAATGGAAGCAAATCAATAAATTTATCGAGGTGTTTTCCCACGCCTTTAGTGCCTCACCGATCCCCGCGGGCGATGCGGTGCGGGTCGCCGATTTCGGCTCCGGCAAGGGCTACCTGACTTTCGCTATTCACGATTACCTGGCCAATACCCTGGGGCGCGAGGCCCAGGTCACCGGCGTGGAGTTGCGTGAAGAGTTGGTCAGTTTGTGCAACAGCGCGGCCGGGCGTCTGGAGCAGGGCGGGCTGAAGTTCGAGTGCGGTGATGTGCGTACGGTGGTGCCCAGCGCGATTGACGTGATGATCGCCCTGCATGCCTGCGACATTGCCACCGATTACGCCATTCATACCGGGATCCGTTGCGGCGCAGCCATCATCATGTGCTCGCCTTGCTGCCACAAACAGATCCGCCCGCAAATGCAAACTCCGGCATTGCTCAAACCCATGCTGCAGTACGGCCTGCATTTGGGGCAGCAGGCGGAGATGGTCACCGACAGCCTGCGCGCGCTGTACCTGGAAGCCTGTGGTTACGACACCAAAGTGTTCGAGTTCATTTCCTTAGAGCACACCAACAAGAACAAGATGATCCTCGCGGTTAAACGGGCCGAGGCCCCGGCGCCCGAGGCGTTGCTGGCGAAAATCCAGGCATTGAAGGCGTTCTACGGGGTGCAGGAACACTGCCTGGAGACCCTTCTGCGCGGCGACCACTTGCTGCCCGCCTAACGCCGCTTGCCGTTCGCCACGCCCAGCTCTGGCCGGCCCAAGGGGTGGCTGGTGGCGTCGAAAAACTGCAACTGGGTTTCGCTGCCCTCGAACAGCTGGCTGTAACGGGCTTTCTGGCTGATGACCCAGGCATCGCTCAACGGAAAGATGGAGATCGCCAGGCGGGTGAGGCGAGCTTCGCGCAGGGCCTGGACGATGTGCAGGTCTTGCGTCCCCAACTGATGGCCGAACAGGCACATCGCACCCTCGTGTCGGCTCAATTGGGCGTTGCACCAGCTCAAGTAATCCGAGGCGCGGATCGTGCGCTGTTTTTCTTCGCTGGGCCCCTCGTTGACGAACAGCGGCACGTCGCCCGGTGTGTTGATGGCAAAACCGTCGAGCAGGCTGCTGCCTACCGCGCTGCGCATCCGCGTGGTGCCGGTGTTGTCGTGGACCAAGTGCAGCGCGCCGTGCAGGTAAAGCACGCGGCTGGCGGGGCTGCGGGTGTTGCGCAGGTCGAACGCCAGGTCGTCGCGCACCAATTCGTCGAACCCGTCAGGGTTGGCCTGCACGGCCCAGTGCAGCAACAAGTCGTAGTTAGTCGAGTAAATCGTCGTATAGGGCGCCAACGCCTGGTTGATTGCCTGCAAGTGGCTGCCGGGCAGGCGTTCCCAAGGGATGTGCACACTGCGCATGGCGTGTATCAGTGCTTCCTTGATGGAGTAATAGCGGTTAAGCGGCGCGGTCGAGCTGATCGCCAATGCCGCGTTCACCCGCACCGCTGCGTTCAGGTCGCTCAACACGCGGACAAAGCTCTGCGTGCCCAGGGACTTGAACAGCGCCAGGTCGGTCAGCCCCAAGGGGCGATTAGCCACACTGCGGGCCGTTTCAAACAGCGAGTCATAGGCAAAGTTGCGCCATACCGCACGGCTGGCGCCGTTACCCAGCAACAGGCCGGAGAATCCGCCGGGTTCGTGGAGGGCCGGCCAGTCGGCGAGCGTGGCATCGAAAGCTTGGGTTTTCATGGTGTCTCGGCTTGCTGGTGAATCTGGAAAAGCGGCGACTCTATCACGGGTCATGCCCCTGTCATCCGTAGACCCGACTATGCTGGGCTTTCCCCGCTGATTCTAGAAGGAGCACGCATGTTGGCAAATTGGAGCAAAACCCTGTGCATGGGCGCGTTGTTGATCGGCGCAATGGGCGCCAACGCGCAAACCCCCAACCCACAAGCCTTGGCTAAACAGGCCGGCATCCCCTGGCCGGCGGTGATCGCCCACCGAGGCGCTTCGTTCGATGCCCCGGAATCAACGGCGCCCGCTTATAAACTGGCGCGCGATTTGGGCGCCGACTACCTGGAACTGGACCTGCAGCGCACCCGGGATGGGGTCTTGATTGCGGTGCACGACGACACGCTGCTGCGCACCAGTGACATCGCCGCTCGGTTTCCCGAGCGTAAAGACAAGCCCGTCAGTGATTTCACCCTGGCCGAACTGGAAAGCCTCGACGCCGGCACCTGGTTCAACCAGGCCCACCCGGAGCGCGCGCGTAAGACCTACGCCGGCCTGCAGATCCTGACCCTGGACGAAGTACTGGACATTGCCGAAGGCAACCCGGCACACAAGCCAGGGCTGTACATCGAAACCAAAGTGCCTAAGCAGTTCCCCGGTATCGAGCAAGACCTGCAGCGCAAACTGAGCGAGCGCGGCTGGCTGGACGGTAAGCACAAGGTGGTCCTGCAGACCTTCGAGGCCGACAGCCTGGCTTTGCTCGACAAGGTCATGCCCAGCGTGCCCAAGGTGTTGTTGCTATGGGTCGGCGAAGGCAGTATCGAGCCAAAAACCAAGGGCACCTTCGCCGCCTCGGGTGAAACCGACAAAGCCGCCTGGTACGCCAAGCAGCAACCCAAGGACCGCGCCGAATTCGCGCGCTGGCTCGACATTGCCAAAACCCGTGGTGCCGTGGGCACTGGCCCATCGGCGGCGCTGACGGCCGGCGGGGATCAAAGCTACATGGACCTGGTGCAACCGTGGATGAACCAGCTGACCCACGAAAAAGGCCTGTTGGTGCATGTTTATACGGTGGACGATGCGGTCGACTTCAAAAAAGTCATGGACGCCGGCGTGGACGGTATTTTCACCAACCGCTCGGCCGAGTTGCTCAAGTACTACCAGCGCCCGGCTAAGCAATCGATCGATGCGCTGTTGAAAGCGCAGGGCTATTGAGCATTTGAGAAGCGCTATGGGGGCCCGGCCGCTGTGCGGTCTGGGCCACCGGCACAACTTTGGGATATTTATTTCAAGGCCACTGCATCCAGACGCGATTCTGGCGGGTAGTACTTATAACAGCGCTTACGCTGTCATGCCGATGATCCTTCTGGAGATGCCCCATGAATATTCGTCAACGCGTCAACGTCACCCTGGCCACCCTGTTGCTTGGCGGCGCTTGCGCCACCTCCGCCCTGGCCGCCGTGCCGGAGAGCATCCAGGTCCCTGAAGGCAACAAGATTGCCCTAGAGACCGTCGGTGTGGGTGAGATCACCTATGAGTGCCGCGCCAAAGCCAATGCAGCCAGCGAGATGGAATGGTTCTTCGTCGGGCCTAAGGCTGTATTGAATGACCGCAAAGGCAAACAAGTCGGCACCTATTACGGCCCCCCCGCCACTTGGGAAGCGAGCGATGGCTCGAAAGTGACCGGTACCCAGTTGGCCGTTGCGCCTTCCAGCGCGGGTAACTTGCCGTACCAATTGGTCAAGGCCAACCCGGCTGAAGGCAAAGGCGCTATGCAGGGTGTGACCTTTATCCAACGCGTGGCGCTTAAAGGCGGCGTGGCCCCAGCCAAGGCCTGCACCGCAGAACACAAAGGCATGAAAGAAGTGGTGAAGTACCAGGCTGACTATATTTTTTGGTCGGCTAAGTGATAGCTGTTGGCATTTTGGCTAAGCTGCAACACTCGCCCCTACGTTGACGGCAGGTCCGCTTGGTTTTGATTCCATCGCAGTTCGACCATGACGCGGCCTTGCTCGCATGCGCCCAGGGTGACCGTAGCGCTTTGCACAGGCTTTATGCCGAAGAGGGCGCACAGTTGCTCGGGGTGGTGGCGCGGATCGTAAGGGACCGTGCCCTGGCCGAAGACATCGTTCACGATGTCTTCATTCGGGTCTGGGCACGCGCTCACCAGTTCGACCCCCAGCGTGGGGCGGGCCGCGGCTGGTTGTTCAGCGTGGCGCGCAACCTCGCGCTCAACGCCATGCGCGACCGTGCGCGTGACGTTCAGCTCGATGAGCCGGCGCTGGCAGCGATGGACGCCGAGGCGGCGTTGGAGCAGTGGCAAGGCACCCGTGATGCCTTCGACTGGCAACTCGATGCCGGGCGTATCGAACATTGCCTGGGTAACCTGGAGCCGATACGGCGCAATTGTGTGCTGCATGCCTATTTGGATGGTTTGAGCCACGGGGACATCGCCGCCAAAGTCGGCGCGCCCCTGGGCACGGTCAAAGCCTGGATCAAACGCAGCTTGGCTAACTTGCGGGAGTGTCTCTCATGAAGCAGAGCGACGCCGAGCTGAATGAATTAGCAGGTGAATACGTACTCGGCACGCTGAGTGCGGACCAACGGGCTCAGGTCCAGCAGCGGCTGGCCCACGAGCCCGAACTGGCTGCAGCGGTACAGGCCTGGGAAGCGCACCTGCTACCGCTCACGGCCATGGTCGAGCCGCTGGAGCCTTCTGCGCACTTGTGGCAACGCATTCAGCGAAGCCTGTCCGAGGCCGTCAGCCTGCCGCGCCAGCCTACCTGGGTGCCCTGGTGGCAACGCCTGGCGCTTTGGCGTGGGCTGGCGGGTGGGGCACTGGCCGCGTGTGTGGTGTTGGCCGCGCTGCTGCTGGTCAAACCGGCGGGCGTGCCGGGCAATACCTACGTGGTGGTTTTGGTCGGCCCTCAGGACAAAGCCCCGGGGTGGGTGGTGCAAGCCTCCGAGCGCAACGAGATCCAATTGATACCTTTAGGCGATACGCCTATTCCCGCCGACAAGGCTCTGCAATTCTGGACTAAAGCCGATGACTGGCAGGCGCCGGTCTCGCTCGGCCTGGTCAAGCCAGGGCAAAGCCTGAGTGTTGCCCGCGAGCAATTGCCGCCGCTGCAAGCCGATCAGCTGTTTGAGTTGACCCTGGAAGCGCCCCAAGGCTCGCCCACGGGCAAACCGACCGGCGCTATTCAGTTCATCGGCCGGGCGGTCAAGGTGATATGAGTTCGCTGCGCAGCTGAGCGATGCCACGGTTTACGCAATCGGCATTGCGGTCGAGGGTTTCCAGGGCGCCGCGCACGTTATTGGCGGTGTCGTCGTCTTCGGCGCGTACCTCGATCCACAGCGCCAGCTCTTCAATGGCCGCCGCCATCGCCAACTGGTTTTCATAGAGTTTTTCCAGCACAGCGGGCAAGTGTTTTTCTTGCATCGGGATCTCCGGTGAGCGGCGGCGGGGTACCGCCTTGACCATGTTAGGCCATCGGCCCGGATTTCACGATCTTGACCGCTGATTGGCCCCAGGTTGCGCGCTTTTCAGCAAATAACACGAACCGATCACCAGGCAGTCCATGTCGGTCTGCATAAAACACCGATAGGCGTCGTCCGGGCTCTCCACAATGGGCTCGCCGGGGCAGCGCAGCGACGTATTGATCAGCACTGGGCAGCCCGTGAGGGCTTCGAAGCAGTTGAGCAGCCCATGGAACAAAGGGTTGTGCTGGCCGTCCACCGTTTGCACGCGGCTAGAGCTGTCCACATGGGTCACCGCTGGAATGCTCGAGCGGCGCAGGTGCAGTTGCTCCAGCCCCACATGGCCGTGGCGCTCGGGCACCGCCTGGCGCTGGTCCAGATGTAGCGGGGCCGAGACCAGGCAATAGGGCGAAGCCTGTTCCAGGGCGAACCAAGCTTGCGCTTTGTCTGCCAGCACCGCCGAGGCAAAGGGCCGCGAGGACTGACGCTGGCGCACCTTCAAGTTCATTGTGCTGTGCATCTGGTCGTTAACCGGGTTGCCCAGGATCGAACGATTACCCAGGGTATGGGTGCCGAACTCCATGCGCCCCTGAAACCAGCCCACGACCTGTTGCTCGGCCAGGGCGGTAGCCGTGCGTTGCAACAGCGTGGTGCTGTCCAGGGTTTCAAAGTGGGCGCCCAGGCGCCTCAACGCAGACTCCACCTGCCAAGGGTCATAGCCGCTGCCCAGGTAACCGCCCTGCATCGCGTCATCGCAATCGCCGGCCCAGCGCGGCCGACCGCTGGAGGCATGATGGCACTGCAGCGCGGCGCCCAACGCGGCCCCGGCGTCGTGGGCCGCCGGTTGAATGAAAATGCGCTCGAACAGCCCCGATTCGACCAGCTTGCGGTTGGCCATGCAGTTCAGCGCCATGCTGCCCGCCAGGCACAGATAACGTGCGCCGGTCAGAGCTTTGACCCGCTGCGCCAAGCCGAGGATGATCCGCTCGATCACCTGCTGTATGGAGGCAGCGAGGTTCAGTTCGCGTTGGCTCAAGGGCATACCGGGTTCACGCCTGGGGCCGCCGAAGAGGGTTGCGAAGGCTTTGGTGATCGGCGTATCGCTGTCTTCTTCATGGTTGAAGTAGTCGCCGTTGATTTCAAACAGGCCGTCCTGGCCGACCCTCACCAACTGCTCCAGAATGACCTCGGCGTACACCGGTTGCCCATAAGGCGCCAGGCCCATCAACTCATGCTCGCCGTGTTGCTGGGTATAGCCGCAGTAGTAGGCGAAGGCTGAGTAGAGCAGGCCCAGGGAGTGCGGGTAACGGATGTCGAACAGCGGCCTGAGCGTGGCGGACTCACCCCACCAGGCGCTGGTGGTCACCCATTCGCCGATGCCATCGACACACAGAACGGCCGCTTGCTCGAAAGGCGAGGGGAAAAACGCCGACGCCGCATGGCTGAGGTGATGCTCGCAAAAGTACACCACCGGGTAGGGCTCATCGCCGAAGGTCTGTTTAAAACCGGCCTTGATCAAGCGCTTGATGTCTTTGCGCATCAGGTAGCTGCCATAGCGCTCGGCAAAGCGCCGAGCGCCACGTGGGAACTGCTCTTTGTAGCAGCGGCAAATGCGCTCGAACTTTAGTTCGGGGTCTTCGTAGTAAGCGATGCGAGTCAGATCGCTCAAAGAAATACCCGCATGGCTCAAGCATGCGGCAATGGCCCGCACCGGGAAGCTGCGGTCGTGGCGCACCCGTGAGAAACGCTCTTCCTGCATCGCACAGATAATTCGCCCGTCCTTGATCAGCGCCGCAGCGCTGTCATGGTAGAACGCAGAGATACCGAGGATGTAGTTACTGCCGCTCACGGGGTCACCTCGTCAACTGGCTTGCGGTTTTTGTGCCGGAACGCTTTGTGGGCGGTTGGTGTACGCCCACCACAGGGTAATCAGGCTGCTGAGCAGGAGCAGGGGCAGTACCGCCAGGTTGAGGCTCTTCCAACCGATCAGGAAGAAAATCGGGCCTGCGGCGAGGGTCGAAAGGGCGGTGAAGGTGAACCGCAGGAACTCGGAGAGGGCCTGCACCTTAGCGCGCTCGGCCGGGGTGTAAGACTGCGTCAGCAGGGTGGTGCCGCCGATAAACATGAAGTTCCAACCAACGCCAAGGAAGAACAGCGCCAAGTGGTAAGACAGCATGGCGTCAGAGCTCACCGCCGTGACCACGCAGGCCAGGTTCAGCGCCACGCCTACCATAAGCATGCGTGGCAAGCCGATCAGCGCGATCAATTGCCCGGCCACCAGTGACGGCGCGTACATGCCCACCAAATGCCACTGGATGATGCTGGCGCCATCGTCGATGCCGTGGCCATGGCTCAGGGTGGCCAGGGGCACGGCGGTCATGATCAGCATCATCACCACGGCCGATACCAGGCTGTTGGACAACGCCGCCAGGTAAATCGGCCGGGTCAACACTTCACTCAGCGGGCGCGCCGGCGGGGCTTCAGGGCTATTGGCCTGGGCGGCGGGGGGCTTGGCGTCACGGTAGAAAAACGCCAGTGCCAGTACCGAGATCAAGCTTAAAAAAGCGATCATCAGGTAGGCACCGGCAAAATTGGAGGCGGGCAGGGCGTCCTTGCTCCAGCTGGCCAGCAGAGGGCCGACAATGGCCGCGATCACGCCACCAGCCAGTACCGTGGAGATCGCCCGCGCTTTGACCTCGGCGGCCACTGAGTCCGCTGCGGCGAGCCGATAGTACTGGGCAAACGCCTGGAACACACCCACGAATGAGGTGCCCACGCAGAACAGCCAGAAATCGCTGTGCACCACGGCCCAGGCTGAAATCAGCCCGCCGAGGCAGCCAAAACCGGCGCCAAGGGAAAACCCGGTGAGGCGGCCCAGGCGCTCGATGACGAACGAGGCGATCAGCGTGGTCAATGCGCTGGCCACAGTGATCAGGGCAAACGGCAGGGTCGACAGGTAAGGGGTGGGGGCCAGTTGGTAGCCGGTCACCGCGGTCATGGTCAGGTCGATCGCCACCGCGCAGGTGAACAGCGCCTGGCAGATCGACAACGTGCGTACTCGGGTTTTCGCCGCCTGGTTCAGGCGTTGGGTCAGCGCATCATTCATTGAAAGAGCCTTAAGCGTAAGTGCCTTTATGCTCAGTGATCGGCCGGTAGGGGTCAATTGATTCGGGCAATCACTAAGCGCCAAAAAGAAATCGTCACACCTAGCCACTGGATGCCTTGTCAGGCATCACTTCCAGCAGCAGGGCCGAGACATTCAAGCCATTGCCCGCGCCAATCAGCAGCAGTTGGTCGCCGGGTCGTAGCTGCCCACCCTGAAGCAGATCGGCCAGCCCAAGCAGTTGGTCGCTAACGCCGGTATGCCCGATACTGCGGCCGTAGCCCCAGTGATCGTGCTGGGCCAGGTCGGCGAACCAGCGGGTGTAGAGCCCGGCACTGACGCCCGCGCCGACGTTGGGGTAGACCACATAGCGCGCCGGCTGCCGCAGCAGGTCGTGCTTGGCCAGCAACCTGTCACGCAGGCGCCCGAGGGTCTGGTCGAACAGGGCCTGGAACCGCTCGCGGCCGTGCTGATCGAACCAGGCCCGCTTGGCGTCACCGATCTGGTGCAGGCTGTGGCTGCTCTCGGGCGTCTCCGGCAGTGCGCTGGCGTTGCGATACAAGCCCTCCAGGCCTGCGCCGGCCTCGATGTCGAGGAACAGGATTTTCAAGGGGCCCGGCTGCAGCGACAGGCGCACTGCGCTGGCACCGTCGCCGTAGAGCGTGCCGAGGTCAGAGTTCCAGCGGTCGAAGGCCGAGCCGTTGAAACAGTCGGCGCCAATCACCAAGGCTTCACCCAGCGCGCCGCTGCGCACCCCTGGCAGCAGGGTCTTGAATGCGGCAAACAACGCGTTACAGCCCTGATTCAGGGAAAACGCCAGGGCGCTGGGCGGCAGGCCCAGGGTGTCCTGCAAATAGCTGGCGGCAGGCCACAGGTGGTGAAAGCCATGGCGATGAATGGACGCAAAGATCAGCCCATTGACTTGGCTGACGTCGGCGTTGTGCAGCGCGTGCTGACCCACTTCGCGGGCCATGTCCATGGTCGTCCGGTGCTCCTCCACGGCCAGGGCGCTGAAGCCGTCGCGGCTGGCGCGTGCCTGGTCATAGCGGCCTGCGGCAATGGCGTCAGCCATACTGACCCGCCGCGCGGGCACATAGGCGGCCAGCCCGTGCAGGTACACCGCCGGTTCGAGCGCGCTCATGGGTTGGGCTCCAAGGCTTGTTGCAGGTCATCGAGGATGTCCTCGACATGCTCCAGGCCCACGCTCAGGCGGATGAGCTCGGCACTCACCGGCGCCTGCGCGCTGTCGGCGTCGTGGGCCTGTTTGTGGGTGGCGATGGCCGGGATGGTCGCGGTGCTTTTGACCCGGCCCAGGTCATTGGCGCGGAAGATCAACTGCAGGCGATCAAACACCTGGGCGCAGCGGGCAACGCCGCCTTCCACCCGAAACGACAGCAAATGGCCGTAGCGGTTGAGGGCCGGCCCGTCCAGCTCGCTGTCGACCAGTACCAGGTCACGCCGCGCGTTGCCATGGCTGGGGCTCGATTCAAGCCCTGGGTAGTACACCGGGCCGACCCCCGGGTGGTCGGCGAGAAACCGTGCCACGCGCAGCGCGCTGCTGGACATGCTGTCGATGCGGCTGCGCAGCGAGCGTAAGTCGCAGAGGATCAGGCCCGCGTTGAATGGGCTGAGGATGCAACCGAGGTCGCGCAGAGGACCTTTTTTCAGGTAGGCGGCGAAGTCGTCACAGACCGCTGGGCTGGCCCAACGGCTGCGGATAGTGTGGCGCGCCGACACCACGCCACCGATGCACAGGCCGCTGGCGCCCATGCCTTTGCTCAACGAGTGAACGACGATGTCGGCCCCCAGGCCAATGGGCCGTAACAGCGCCGGTGTGGCCAGGGTCGCATCGACGATCAGCGGCACTTCGTGGGCCGTGGCCAAGGTGGCCAGGGCAGCAATGTCGGGCAGCTCCAAGGTCGGGTTGGCGGGGGTCTCCAGGTACAGCAGACGGGTATTGGCATCCACCAGGGCGGCCCATTCGTCCACGGCCAATGGGTCGCGTACCCAACGGATGTCGATGCCTTGCTCCGCCGCGTAGCGTTGGTTGAACAGCATGAAGGTGCCGCCATAACAGGCTGCCGACACCACCATGTTGGGCCGCTCCCCTGCATGGCGGTGCAAAAAGGGCTGGGTGGCCATGAACACTGCCGTCATGCCCGACGACACCACACAGCTGGTCACCGGCTGAGCCTGCCCATAGCCTTCCAGGCTCGCCAGCACGCTCTCCAGATGGGTGATAGTGGGGTTGCCGATACGGGTGTAAATCCACCCGTCTTTTTCCCCGGTCAGGGCCAGGCGCATGTCCTCGGCGCTGTCGAAGTGTTCGGCCGACGCCAGGTACAGCGGCTCGCAAATTGCGCCCTGGTTACGCAGGGCTTCTGCGTGGTCGTAGCGGCCGCTGACCGCGAGGGTATCGAAGCGATAGCGAGCCTGGCGCTCGCGGCGTTTGGCTTCAAGCATCCAGGGCCACCTCTTGCAGCGGGGCGGGCGCGCTGTGCGCCAGCTGGTCATGGGCCTGCAACCCCGCCAGGATGCTGTCGGCGCGCAGCGATACCAGGCTCAGGGAGCCGCCGTCGCCCATGCCGTGGCTGGATTCGCACAGACCGTTGAGCACCACCGCGCCCTGTTCGGTGGGGGCGTTCAGGCGCACGCGGTAGTCCCGGCCGATCTGCATCGCCCCCGTGGCCGAGCGCTGCAGGCTGGCTTCCAGGTCGTGCAGCAGTGGCAGCGATTGCTGGCCGTCCTGGCCCAGGTTGGTGAAACCGGTGGCCAGCACCACCGCGTCAAAACGCACGTCACTGGGCAGTTGGGTCATCTGGTCGAACAGGCGCAGGTCGACGCCCTGCTCATCGACATTGACACTCTGGATGTCGGTCAGACGATGCAGGTGGATCTGCTGGCGGCCATGGAGTTTGTCGTAGTACATCTGTTTGTACAGCTCTTCCAGGATGTCCATGTCGCAGGCGCCATAGTTGGTGCGGAAGGCGTCGGCGTCGATGCGCGCTTTGGTTGCCTGGTCGGCGTTGTAATAGGCGTCGGTGAAGGTGGGAAAGAAAATCTCGCTCATGAACGGGCTGGTGTCTTTGAGCGGGTAGGCGTAGCGCCGAATGATCGAGTGGATCTGGGTGTCGGGCAGGGTCTTGCTCAGATGCATGATGATTTCCACCGCGCTCTGGCTGCTGCCGACCACGGCAATGCGCTTGGGCGCGTGCCGTTGCAGGTTGGCCAGGGCCGTGTTGTAGCGGCTTTGGTGGAACACCCGCTCGCTGTGCAAACCGCTGAACAGTTCCGGCAGGCGCGGGCTGCGCCCGGTGCCCAGGACCAAATGGCGGGCGTGGTACACCGAGCCATCGGCGCAGCTCACCCGGTACAGGTCCGGGCCTTCGGCCTGGGGCCAGCGTTCGATGTGCTGGACATCGCACGAGGTGCGCAGGCGCTCGCGCAGCAAGTCCACCACCCAGGCGATGTAGCGTGCGTAGTCCGGGCGCATGGGCATCAACATGTCCATGTTCAGGTGTTCGAAGAACAACCCGTTTTCATGCAGGTAATTGAGGAAGGTGTAACGGCTGCGCGGGTTTCTCGGGGTCACCAGGTCACGGAACGGAATGTTCTGAATATTCGAGTAGGTGTCCAGGCTGATCTCGAAGAGCATTTCGCCTTGCCACACCGGGTTGGCGGCTTTCTCCAGAAACAGGCTGTTGGGGTAGAGGCCTTTTTCTTCCATGGCAATGGCCAGGGCTATGTTGGCGGGGCCGAAACCGATACCGATAACGTCGTAGACAGGGTGCATGGGTGTACTCCAGGTTCGTCGCGAACCAAGTATTCAAAGGATATGCAGCAGGGTGCAGGGCAATCAGGCCGACAGGGCGGTGCGCTCTGCCAATACTTCGTCCAGGGCCAGTTGGATCAAATCTACGGCACTGGCGAGTTGCTCGAGGGTGATGGTCAGTGCGGGCAGCAGGCGCAGCACGGCGCCGTCGCGACCGCCGTTTTCGATCAGCAGGCCTTTATCGAAGCACCTCACTTTAACGCTTTGGGCCAGGGCGCCGTCCAAGGCCGGCAAGGCCTTGGCACAGGGGCTGCTGCGCGCGGGGTCGACTATTTCGATGCCCACCATCAAGCCACGCCCGCGGATTTCTCCCACGCAGGGGTGGCGCCCCAAGACTTCGCGCAGGCGCTCGAGCAAGAACCGGCCCTTGTCCCGAACGGCTTGCAGGACGTCGTGTTCGAGCAGGTAGTCGATGGTGGCGGCACCGGCGACCATCGCGATTTGATTGCCACGGAAGGTCCCGGCGTGGGCGCCTGCTGCCCATTGGTCATAACGCTTGTGGTAGGCCATGACCGACAGCGGGAAGCCGCCGCCGATGGCTTTGGACATCAGCACCACATCCGGCTCGATGCCGGCGTGTTCGAAGGCAAACATGTCGCCGGTGCGGCCAAGCCCGGTCTGGATTTCGTCCAGCACCAGGGGGATATCATGGGCCCGGGTGATCTCCCGTAAGCCTTGCAGCCAGCGCGCCGGTGCCGGGTTGCAGCCACCTTCGCCCTGGATGCCTTCGACGATCAACATGGCTGGTTTGCGGATGCCGCTCTCGGGGTCGCTCAGCACATGGTTGAGGTAGTGCAGGTTGGCGTCGATACCGGCTTCGCCGCCCAGCCCGAAGGGGCAGCGGTTGGCTTGGGGGAAGGGCATAAAGTGGGTTTCGGCACTGAAACCGCCCAGGGCCTGTTTGGGCTTGAGGTTGCCCATCAACGACAGCGACCCAAGGGTCATACCGTGGTAAGCGCCATGGAACGCGATCACACTATTGCGCCCGGTGGCGATCTTGCACAGCTTGAGCGCGGCTTCCACCGCATCCGAGCCCGAGGGCCCACAGAATTGCACTTTGAGGTTGTCGCGCATGCTTGGTGCAAACAGGTTGACCAGGCGCTTGAGAAATTCATGCCGCGACACCGTAGGAATATCCAGCGCCTGCAACAGATGCCCCGAGGTGAGAAAAGCCGCCACGCGCTCCATCACGAACGGCGGGTTGTGCCCCAAGGGCAAGGCCCCGGCACAGGCAAAACAGTCCAGGTAAGCGCGCCCGCTGACATCCCACAGCTGCGAGAGGCTGCCCTTTTGCAGCATCCGGTTGAACACTCGCGCGTAGGTTTTCGCGTTCGAGTCGTAGCGGTCGAAATGGCTCAGGGCTTCGGCGTGTTGCGTAGCGTCGTAGGTGGTCATCTGTCGGTACCGTCCAAGGCAGCAAGATGGAGTTGGATCGTGCCGCCGGTTATTGTCCGGTAAGGCTCTTCAGCGGGCACGAAGGTGTATTCCTGAGCGGCTCGCTCGGCCCAGTTGCGCAGGCTGGGGAGGGCCATTAACGCGTCTCGGTAAGGCCGCAGGGCCGCAGGCAGGGCAATCCCGTAGCTGCTGAGCCTGAACAGGTAGGGGGCGAAGAACGCGTCGACCGCACCGAACTGGCCGAACAGAAAAGGCCCTTCACTGTGTTGCACCAGCGCTTGCCAAAGGGCGAACAGTTCGTGCAGCTCTCGCTGCAGGGAGGCGTGCCCGGCCAAGGCCTGGCCGACCGCGCTCAGATCGACCCCGATATTCATGGGCAGCAGGCCACGAACGCTCAGGTAACTGCTGTGCAAATGCGCGCAGGCGCTGCGGGCTAGGGCTCGCTGAGCAGGGCTGGTGGGCCATACCGGTTTGTCGGGATAGCGCTCGGCCAGGTATTCGACAATCGCCAGGGAGTCCCACACGGTTATGGCCCCGTCTTGCACAATGGGCACTTTACCTGCGGGTGACAAAGCCCGTGTTCGCTGCTTGAAGGGCGACGTCTCTTGCAGGTCGTCAAAGCCGATCAGCTCTTCCTCGAAGGGCATCGCCAAGGCATCCATCAATAACCAGACGCGCAGGGACCATGAGGAATAACTTCTGTTTCCCAGATAGAGTTTCATCGCTGTCTACTGTCAGTAGGCGCCTGAACGGGGCGTTCGCGCCGGGTGTTTCGAAAGGACGGGCTCAGGCCTGCCGATTGAAGCGCGAGCGGTACTGGGCAGGGGTGACGCCAAGGTAACGGACGAACAGGCGGCGCATGTTTTGTTCATGGGAGATGCCGACGCGATCGGAAATCTTTTTCAGCGGCATGTCGGTTTGCTCCAGGTCCCGGCATACAGCTTCGATACGCATTTCCGAGATGGTCCGAGCGGGGGTCTTGCCGATCTTTTCTTTATACACCCGTGCGAACGAGCGCGCCGACATGCCGATGCGTTCGGCCAGACGCTCGATGGTGAGGTCGGCGGCCAGGTTGTTGGCGATCCAGGTGTGCAGGTCGTTGAAGCGGTCGGTGTCCAGGGACTGCGTGACCAGTGGCACGCTGAACTGCGATTGCCCGCCCGGGCGCTTGATAAACACCACCAGGTGGCGCGCGGTATAGATGGCCGCTTTGTGCCCTAGGTCTTCCTCAATCAGCGCCAGGGCCATGTCGATGCCCGCGGTGACACCGGCGGAGGTCCACAGGTTACCGTCCTTGATGAAGATCGGTTGGGCGTCGACGATAATCTCGGGGTGCAACGCCTGTAGCTGCTCAGCCCAGGCCCAGTGGGTGGCTACTTTACGCCCACGTATCAGCCCGGTACTGGCCAGGATAAAAGCGCCGGTGCACACCGAGCATAAGCGCGGCACCGAGCCGGCCTGGTTTTTCAACCACAGGGCGAGATCGGACGGGGTGTAGAAGGTTTGGCTGCGGCTGCCGCCGGGGACGATCAGGGTATGGATGGTGCGCGGGTCGATGCTGTCCAGCGACTCGGTCATGACTTCCAGCCCGCAGCCGGTGCTGATGAGGCCACCCTGGCAGGAGGCGACGACGGTCTTGTAGCGCGACTTGTAGTTCAGACCTTCCCAGCGATTGATGGTGGCGAAGGCCTGCAACGGCCCGCTGATGTCGACCAGATTGACGTCGTCGTACGCCAGGATGACGACAAACTTGGACGCTGCCTGCTGGTCGCTGAAGCGCTGCACGTCGGTTTTTACGGCGTTGGGGTCCGGCACCGAATTCCAGTTGTCCATGTCGTTTTTTCGCCTCCTTATCTGCAGACCGTGACCCAGCCATGCTGTGCCGGCCTTTCCAAGGTTTTGAAAAGATCGTCTGATGGCGGAAATATCATTGATTTCCCAGGCATCGTCAATGTAAACAGCCGTTCACTTTCTGCCAATATTATTCATTTCTTTCAAATGTTTATCCCCAAATACCAGCATTTTCATGGCCAGGGGGAGCGAGCATGGAAGGCGTTTTCAGCGATATTGCGCCCGATATCCCGAGTAGGCGGGAGGATCGCTGGAAAGTTTTCCAAAGATTGCCTTTGCGGTAGTTACGGAGCGTTGTGGGCAGGGGCCTACCCGCTAACCGGCATCTATACCATTTCGCCCCTGCTGCTTGGCTCGATAGAGGCGTTGGTCGGCGCTTTCCAGCAAGTCGTGGGTACTGGCCAGCTCGCTGACACCGGCGCTGAGGGTGAGCACCCCGAGGGGGCTGCCCGCATGCGCGTACTGGGAGTCGAACAACGCGTGGCGAATCTTTTCGGCCACGTTGCGCGCCCCGGCCAGGTCGGTCTCGGGTAACAACACCACGAACTCTTCGCCGCCATAGCGGGCTGCCACATCGGTAGGCCGGTTGACGTTAACCCCAAGCAGCTTGGCGACGTGGCGCAGCGCGGCGTCACCGTGCACATGGCCGTAGTGGTCGTTGTACTGCTTGAACCAATCGATATCCATCAGGATCACGGCCAGGGGGGAGCTATTGCGCCGGGCGCGGGCCAATTCTTTTTCCAGTGCCGTGTCAAAGTAGCGGCGGTTGGCCAGACCGGTGAGGCTGTCGGTCTGGGCCAGTACTTCGAGCGATTGGTGGGCGTGGGTCAGCTGCTGTTCGGCCTCGAGCCCGCGGCGAATCTGCAGGTAAAGCAACCAGCCGAGTAGGCTCAGGGCCAGGCAGATCAGGCCGACGATGGCCAACGAACGACGGGCATACTCGTGCCACTGAGCCAGCACGAACTCCCGCGACAGACCGGCCGCCGTGACCAGGGGCAGGCCCTCTAGCGAGCGGTAGGCATACACCCGCTCGATGCCGTCGACCACCGAGGTAATGATTGCCGTGCCGTGGTCGGCTTGGGGCAGATAACGGGTGAAGATATCGCCCTTGGCGATATTGGTGGTCATCAGGTTTTCTATCAGCGGGCGGCGGGCCAGCAGGTCGCCGTTGTTAAGGGCCAGAAAGATCACGCCCTTGTCATCGACTTCCAGGCGTTCGAAGAAACGCTGGAAATAAGCCACTGGCAGGGTCGCCAGGGCCACCCCGGCGAAACGCCCGTCGGGGTACTGCAAGCGCCGGCTAACGGGGATGACCGGGTCACCGGTAGTGCGGCTGAGGATGATCGAGCCAATGCGTATGGCCGAGCCGGGGTGCTCGCGGTGGAACACGAAATAGGCCCGGTCACTGTTGTTGAGCAAAGCCGGCTGCTCGGAAAATGAAGTGGCCAGCCAATCGCCATTTTCATTGTAGATAAACAAACCCTGCAGGCCTTCGATGGTCTGCACCTGGCGGCGCATCAGCCGCGCCAGGCGCACGTTTTGCGCAGCTCCAGTGCCGTCCACTTCGATACGTTCGGCTAGATCAGCCAGGGTGTTGGCAGCTTGGTGAATCGTGTCCTGGGCCTGTTGTTCGGCGGCCCTGACGATGTTCGATACCGCCACTTCGGCATTGGCGATGCGTTCGTTGGCTGACTGCTTGATTTGCCAGCCTGTGGCAGCCACCAAGGCTACACACACCAGCAAGACAAAGCCCACCAACCCGGCCAGCACCGCGCCGGGTTTTAAACGTCCAGAAAGTAAGTGCGAAGGTCGCATGCAGGGCTCGTCATCCATTTGACTGTGCGTAGCGCACTATGCATTTTTCGCGCCTGTGCCTGTCTATGGGTTCGCCTGGGCCTTCAGGCGTGCGGCAGTGATGAGCTTCACCAAGCCTTCAGGGCGTACCGGCGGGCTGAAAAAGTAGCCCTGGAAGTAAGGGCACTGCATATCGCGCAAGCGCTCGAACTGGGCGGCGGTTTCGATACCTTCGGCGGTGATGTCCAGTTGCAGGGCGCGGCCCAGGGACAAAATACTCTCGACGATGGCTTCGCTGCGCGGGTAGGACATCATCCGCGAAACGAAGGAGCGGTCGATCTTCACCGCATCGATGGGGAAACGGTCGATATAGCCCAAGGAGCTGTAGCCGGTACCAAAGTCATCCAGGGCCACCCGCACGCCCAGGCAACGGATGTCCTCCAGGGTGTGGGCCACCGACTCCGGTTGCTGCAAGAACACTGACTCGGTGACTTCGATCTGCAATTGCGTGGAGAGTAGGCCGGTGTCGCTCAGGATCTGCGCCACCTGGGCTGCGTAGCCTGGGCGATTCAACTCTTTACCAGAGACGTTGACGTTCAGCTTGAGGTCCAGGTCGGGGTAATCCTTGCGCCAGGTCTGCACTTGCGCGCAGGCCTTGCGCATCACCCAGGCGCCCAGCTCTTGGATCAGCCCCAGGTCCTCGGCAATCGATATGAACACGTCAGGAGCCACAATGCCCAGTTGCGGGTGGGCCCAGCGCACCAGTGCCTCGACGCCGATCAGCTGCGCGCCGCTGCCACAGTAAATGGGCTGGTAAAACACCAGAAACTCTTTGTGGGTCACCGACTGCCGTAAGGCGTTCTGGATGACCAGCGCATCGATCACTGCTTTGCGCATCGATGAGTCGAAAATACTCCAGCGCCCCCGGCCCTGTTTTTTTGCCGCGTACATGGCGACGTCGGCATCGCGCAGGAGGTCTTCGGGGTTCTCGTGGCTGGCGTCGGCAGTGACCACGCCAATGCTGCAAGAGATAAAAATGTCCTGGCCTTCCAGGCTCATCGGCGTGTGTAACTGGGCGACGATGCGCTTGGCCAGGTCGAGGGCCACTTGCGGTTGGTCTTCCCCCATCACCAAGATGGCGAACTCATCGCCGCCGATTCGGGCAAGTACGTCGGTGCTTCTAATGCAGGCTTGCAAGCGTCGTGCGACCCAGGTCAACAGTTGGTCGCCGGCCATATGGCCCAGGCTGTCGTTGACCAGCTTGAAGCCATCCAGGTCGAGAAACAAGATGGTCGCCCGGTCATTGGCCAGGGCCGGTTGGCTGAAGGTTTTTTGCAACTCGCTCATCAAGTAGGTACGGTTGAAGAGCGCTGTCAGCTCGTCATGAAACGCGATATAGGACAGTTCATCAGCGATGCGTTCGCGCTCTTCCAGGCGGCTTTGCAGGGCCAGCTTTTCTTCCCATTCGACACGTGCCTGCTGGGCGAACCGCTGGGCTTCCTTGCGCTCGGTGACATCCCGCTGCACCGAGACCCAGTGGGTAAACCAACCCTTTTCGTTGGCCACGGGCACAATACTGAGTTCGACCCAGAACCGGCTGCCGTCTTTGCGGGTGTTGATCAGCTCGACTTCCACAGGTTGCCAATGGGATAACGCGTGGCGGATCTGGTCCAATGTTTCCCGGCTGGTTTCAGCGCATTGCAGGATCCGCGGGGTTTGCCCAATCACTTCTGTTTCGCTAAAGCCAGTGACCTCCAGAAAGGCCGGATTGCAGTAGACAATCCGCGGCCCGGGGCGGTCGATGGGCTCGGCTTCGGTGATCAGGATTGCATCTTTCGCATTGATCACCACCGACTCCAGTAAACGCAGGCGTTCGACCGTGCGCTTGTCCTGCTCGATGGCTTCCGGGCGCAGGCTCGGCTTCAGATAGCCGCCCATGTGCGCAGCGTGGGTTTGCAGCGCGTAGCGCTGGGCTGGGCTGAGGTCTGCCGAAGTCGCCGGAGCGGTGAGCAGGAAAGCCCCCAACAGCTCTTGCTGAGCCCCACGAATGGCCACGCAGACGGCGATCTGGGCGGCGCCGTCATCCAGCTTGTGGGCTGGCATATCGACCCCCACCCGTACCACATCGCCGTAGGAAGTTGCCATCCTCAGCCAAGCTTCGGTGGGCATCCCCAGGTTAGCCTTGAGGTCGCCGCCGAAGCTGGTCACCTTGTCCCAACCCAGCGCGTCTCCGGCCATCAGCAAGCCACCCGCGCAACTCACTGCGTGCCCCGCCGCCTGCAAGACGTGTTCAAGGTCATCGCGGTTGGAGGGCAACACCCTGCCAGTGATATGAATCGGGTCATTCATGGGCTAATAGTTCCTGCGCTGGGTACGGAGATGTATCGGCCTGGGTGGTTATTTCCTGAGGTGTGCCGGTGGTCTTTTTCCTGGGCGCGCGGCCCCGTAGGAGGGGGCCTTGCCCCCGAGCTCTCGATCCATAGCCACGCCACGCGGCCTTCTGACGGTCCGTTTCGTGGTGTCTGGAAAATTTGTGTTTGCAGGGGCAAAAGATCGGGGGCAAGCCCCCATCCTACAGTCAGCGACATATATGATATTCAAATGTATCACTGAACGTAGGAGGGGGCCTCGCCCCCGAGCTCTTGACTATAATAATTATCGGACCTAAGGCCCGCAGGTGCCTTGCATGACAGAACGACGACAATTCAGCGGCGGCATGAAAGGCAAGAACCTGCGCTACCTGGAGGGGGAGTGCCGTGGCTTTTCCGGCCAGGCCAAGGTCGGCTTCCTTCTGCTCGAACATTTCTCGCTACCCGCCTTTACTCAGGCGCTGGACACCATCGTCACGGCGAACCTACTGCGCCCGGCGCTCTTCACTGCGCAGACGTTCGCCATGCAGGACGGGGAGGTGACCAGCGACCTGGGCCTGGTGATCAAACCCGACGCGCGCCTCAACATGGAGGGGCTGCACGGCCTTAACCTGCTGGTCATCTGCGGCGGCTACCGCACCCCCCTCAACGCCAGCCCCGAGCTATCGCACCTGCTGCGCAGCGCCGCCGAAGCGGATATCACCCTGGCCGGCCTGTGGAACGGTGCCTGGTTTCTGGGCATATGCGGATTGCTCGACGGCTACCGCTGCGCCATTCACCCAGAGCACCGCCCGGCCCTTGCCGAATTATCCAAAGTCGCCCACGTCACCAGTGAGCCGTTCGTAGTGGACCGCGATCGGCTGACCGCCGCCAGCCCGGCCGGCGCTTACCATATGGCGCTGGAATGGATCAAAACCCTGCACGACAAAGCCTTGGTGGAAGGTATCGAAGACATCCTGTCTTTCGAAGAGTCACGCTACCGGCGGATCAAGGCGTCGCCGCACCTTTCGGTCAGTGCGCCTTTGCGTGAAGTGGTCAAACTGATGGACGCCAACCTGGAAGAACCCCTGGAGATGGAGCAATTGGCGGCCTATGTCGGGCGTTCCCGGCGTCAGGTCGAACGCTTGTTCAAAGAACAACTGGGCACCACCCCGCAACGTTACTACTTGGAATTACGCATTACCGAGGCGCGGCGATTGCTGCAACACACCGAACTGTCCCAAGTGGAGGTGCTGGTGGCCTGCGGTTTTGTGTCGCCAAGCCATTTCAGCAAGTGCTACAGCGCCTATTTTGGCTATCGGCCTTCTAAGGAAATACGCCGGGTCAAATAAGCGCGCCTAGCGCATGTGCTTTGAAAAGAAGTTTCATGGCCTGCGTCCGCTGCCAATCATCAAGAGTGAAAGCACCGTGAGGAAGATCACCAATATCGGCAGTGCGAAGCTCAAAGGTGCGGCGGAGTAATACGGCATAAGCTGGGTGATCATGAGTCCAAGCTCCGCGGTGGGAGGGCTGACGCCTGCGCCCAAATAGGCCAGTGTTGCTAAAGCCAGGATGGCTGAAGCCGCAGCAAACGCCGAGGTGCTCACCAATCGTGATGACAGTTCAGGCCATACCTGGCGGCGTATCACATAGAGTGGGCCGTGCCCCGGCAGGTGGCTGTCTGCCACGGCAGGCGAAGCCAGCACTGTGCGTGTAAGTGCGCGCGTCATACGCAAGTATTCAGCCCATAACACCAGTACGACAGCGCCATATACTGCCAGAAGATTTCCCGGAGATATCGCGGCAACGAGTAACACCCACAGTAATCCGGGCAAGACGAGAAACAGCGCGGATAACAGGCTAAGACACTTATCTATAAAGCCGCCGGTCCAGCCAGCCAGGACGCCCAAAAGTATTCCGGGTATTGCAGCTGCGATCACACTCAAAAGCGCAAACCCTATTGACAGGCCTACAGCGGCGGCTAGCCGCGCGAGCATGTCACGCCCCAGTTCGTCAGTGCCTAGGGGATGTCCAGGGGTAGGACCTGACAGCAGCGCCGCGCGGTCCTGTTCCCCAGTGTCCACGCCCCAGATCAAGGGCACGAGTACCGCAAACAGTATCAGCGATGCGAGAATGGAGAACCCAATGATGCGGGGCAGGGCATGCATAGCAGGAAAGTTGCTCTTAACAGCGGCTTCGTGGCTCATAGGTTTCTCCGGCGAGAATCGATGCAGTGGTTTGCCAGGTCAACAATGGTTTTGAGGAGCACGAACATTAGCCCGATAGCCAAAGCGCTACCCTGCATCATTCGTGAGTCGCGCTCGACAATAGCGCGCACCAGTTCCAGGCCAATGCCAGGCCAGGCAAAAACCGTCTCAACGACAATGATGCCTTCCATCAGATACACGAGTTGGCCGCTAAGGCCGGTCACCAAGGGGCCTCTTATGGCGTGCCAGCCGTGCTGGCTGAACACGGTGAATGCGCTGAGTCCTTGAAGGCGTCCGGCCGCGTAATGGGGCGCTGAAGTGGCGGCTAAAGTGGCATCTCGCACGACACTTGAAGACACTGCCACCAAACCTACAGCGAGGGTGGCCGTTGGCAGGATCGAGTGAGCGAATGTGGCGTGCCCGTGAGGCGGAAGTACCGTCAGGGCCACGGCAAAGATCAATATAAGAATCACGCCCAGGACAAATTGCGGAATTGCCCGGATCGCGGTGGAGATGATAAGCAGTGCGCGATCCAGCCATCCACCCCTATGCAAGCCCGCCATGATCCCTAACGGTGTCCCGATCAACAAGGCAAGTATCACTGCGCCGAAGGCCAAGGGAATCGAACGCCCCAAGCCATGAATAACCGTATCCAGCACGGGTTTACCCGAGACCAACGAGTTGCCCAGCTCAACGCTCAGCAGTTCACCGATCCGGCCGAAATAAAGCAACATGACTGACTGATCAGGCGGCAAACTTGCATCGCTCTGAGCGATAATTGACAAAAAAGTCAGTGCCGCGACCAGTAATACAACCATCAAGGCCTGCAAAAGGCCAAGGCTCAACAAGCGAAACATACGGCGCACTCCTCGGCGAGATCAGGTTGAGGATTGCCAGTGGCCGGCTCTGTCGCAACTGGCGCCCGTTCGCCGAGGGGGGGATCGATAAGCATTGGATGTCCATGTCTTGAGAATAAGAAAGTCTGCTCGGCCCAGGCTCGAGCAAACGGTGCAGGTGGCAGTTAAATGGCATGCTGCCATGCACGTTTGACTTGGAAGTCTTCTGAATGCCTAAAGTAAATCAACGGCCAATATTTGAAATAGTACACCTGTACTATTTCTGCCTTGCGCGGGAAGTGTTAGGTTCAGCACATTAATCTGTGGCAGTCATGGCCCTTGAACTTTGCACGTTCCTCGGGTCTAGGGTTTATATAAAGCTTTAAGTTTGCAGTATTAACAACGGCAAGGCGCGCGCGTGTCTTCGGCGCCTATTGAAAGGGGGGGATTAAGCCTAGGACATCAGTTCAATGCAGGCGTCGCGTAATCCAAGTCTTGTATCTGGTTCATTTTAAAGCTGAGCAGTAAAGAGCGAAGTTCAGCGGGGCGCACGGGTTTGGACAGTATCGGAATATCCGGATCGTTGAGTGACTGCTGGACATGCTGTAGCTCATGACCGGTAATGACGATCGCAGGTATCCGACGGCCGTGCAGTTCGCGCAGATAAGCAATGCTGTCGGCACCGGTCGCGGTACGATCAAGATCGAAGTCGGTGACGACAAGGTCGCAATCCACGCGGTTTTGCGGGATCGCTGACGCTGTTTGCACATCGCAACCCCATTTTCGTAGCAACATCGCGGTCGCTTGCAGAACGTTGTGGTTATCTTCGATTAGCAATACACGTAAGCCACCGAGCAGGCGTTTGTTCCAGTCGATATCAGGCGCTGGAGCCACTGCATTGGCGGGCACGATGGGCAAGCCATGAATGATCACGGCTGTGCCACAGTCCGGGCGTGACTTGATGCTCAGCTGAAGTTTCAATAATCGGGCTATACGGCTGACAATGCTCAGTCCCAGGCCCACGCCCTCGATGTCCTGATCGCGCTTCTCGCGAACCCGATAAAACTCGTTGCACAAGTGCGGCAGGTGTTCCGCCGATATCCCGCGGCCAAGGTCGTAAACGCCAATGCTCAGTTGGCCTTTGTGCCGTCGGCAGCCAATTAGCACCGGCTTGTCGGGTGCATATTTGAAAGCGTTGGAAAGCAGATTCTGCACCAGGGTACGCAATAGCGCGGCGTCACATCGTACATGTTGGCGGCACGGCCGCAGTCGTACTTCAACCCCTGCCCAGTTGGCACCTTCACTGTTCTGACTCACCAGATTGCTCAGTAGTGCATCGACATCGATGGTTTGCAAATGTGGCTTCATATCGCCCTGATTAAGGGTGTAGATATCCAGCAGCGAGCGGAAGAGTTGCTCGACAGCGCTCAAGGCCCGGTCAATATTGTCGACCAGTCGCCGCTCATCATTACCCAATTGCCCGTCGCGCAGGCAGGCAGTGAACAAGCTGATGGAGTGAATCGGCTGACGCAAGTCATGGCTGGCTTGTGCCAGAAAGCGTGACTTGGCCTCATTCGCAGCCTGGGTTTCCTCAAGTGCGATATGCAAACGCGAGAGCAAGAAGTAAACGAATAACGGCAGCACCAGCATCGTCAAGATCATCATCACCGCCACGGCGGGGTGTTGCTGCAGGAAAGGTGTGAGTTGGATGATCAGCGCCAGGGAGGCCAGGGCGAAACCGGTGGCCAGCAACAGGTATGTGCGCCCGTAGCGCATGCCGTAGCCTACCGTCATGCTCAACATCACCGAATACACAGGCAGCATCGCTTCGCCCCCGACGGTAATCGTGACGATCCCGGCCATATTGTCGACCACCAGAGCAAACATCCTGCGCGGAGTCGAAGCGCCAGGTCTTTGCGCAATGCGTATGATCAACCCCGTGTTGACGATACCGAAGCCGAAGCAATAAGCCAGAATCACCCACATCCGCGTAGCCGTCATATCGTCCATTGCATAGGCGATCAGCGTGTACAGCGAGGAGGTGGCAATCACCGCCATGCGCAATAAAGCCTGAATCATCTCCAGGTCTTTGCATTTGGTGAGTATCGATATCATTGACATCGTTGCGCCTTATCCTGGTATTGACTGAAAGATTGCCAGGCTGGATCAAACACTACGGTTATAACACCGGACTCTTTTCTCTTCCCTTGAAGAGGTGGTCCGTATGCTTTTAGCTGCCATGCAGCAACCGGGCGGGCAATGGTCGTCTTAAACGTCGAGGCCGACCGGGAGTCAGCCTGCGTTAGCGGATAACCAGGCTGGAAAACTGAGCGGCGGCAGCTGAACGTGTCGGTACGCCCAAGACCTTGAGCAGGCTGGATACATGGATGCGCACAGTAAAAGGTGACACACCCAGTTCTTTGGCGATTTCTTTGTTGGTTTTTCCAGACGCCACCAGGCTCAGTACCTGCTTCTGGCGAGCTGTCAGGTGGCTGAGAATCTTCACGTCAGCATCGTTAAGGATCGAACCGCCGGGTTTGTATTTGACGACAATCTCGCCTTCACGAATAGCGAGGATGGATTCTGCAATTTCCTGGGGGTCGATGTTCTTGCCGATGAACCCGTCCGCGCCATGTGCCATGACCAGGTCGATAGTTTCCAGATCATCGACCATGGACACCACAATGATCGACGTGCGTTTGAATTCCGCGCGCAATTCGCTAATAGCCTGCATTGAACTCAAACCAGGGAAATGCAAATCCAGAAATAACGTATCAACTTCAATGCCGGATCGGGCCAATGCCAGCACCTCATCGAGATTGCTGGCTTGCTCTATGATCGACCCGGGCAGCAGCCGCTCGATGGTCCGAAACATACCTTCACGAAACAGCGGGTGGTCGTCAGCCACGATAATTCTGCACGACATTCGTCTGTCTCCGTGATCCAAGGGAGCATCATACATACGAGGGTGCGATCTGTATCAAAAAGGATACGCAATCAGAACGTGGTTTTATCGAAAAGTTGCAACGGGAAGGGGATTTTTCATCCAGATTTGCGCGTGGTTTACCTAAGGAGGGAGAAGGGGTGGGCATCGCCTGCCAAATAGGCAGTGGGGAGCGGATATCAAAAATGACTAGCAGGCGAAAGACCCGAGCTTTTTATCTCAAACCCCGGTCTTTGCCACTTGATGGCGTAGCTCTACTCGGCCTTCAAGGCATAGCTCGGGCCCCAGGCCGAATCGCCCTGGACTTCACGGGCTTTGATCTGGATTGGCCGATAAGTAAGCCCTTTCAGCGTCTCCGCCAGTTTAGGCATGCCCCAGTCAGCAGGGTTATCGGCTTTCCTGACCTCTTCGAGTTCCCCTAGCATTTGCACCAGGGAAACTTGTTTTAGCTCACAACGCATCTGCTCTTGATCCGCTTGCTTGCAGCTTTTGTTTTCGAACGTTGCGGCGGGTGGTTCTGCAAATAAACCGTCGATCAGAATGACTTCGCCAGCGGCGATATCGAACGTGGCAAATTCCTTGTTCAGCGCGACCTTGACCGAACGGGCTTCAAGGGTGTTCTGCTGGATGCTGGGTACCCAGCCAGCTTCGGAGGTCTGTTGCTTGACGTCATAAGATGATTTCCCCCAACTGGTGCATTCATTGTTAACCACGCGTCTTGAGGTGCAGTAATCCTCCTGCACTGTCTCATTGCGGTACGTTGCGTCTTGCCATTTTTTGCCGTGCTCGAACTCATCGATTGTGAAGGATTTGAGCATCGCATGGCCTAGGGGCGATGGGCTGATATTGCGCCCACCGGGGGTTTCAAAACCACGCGTTCGGGGCAAGTTGTAGCTCACACCGCTGATTGAGTAATGGCCTGGATCGACCAGGTAGATCTTGTACAGCGTCCGCCCGAAAACCACCTGAAAGTAAGAATGTTTCGGGTCGACCTCGTCGCCGCTGTTTTTGGCGTCGTACCCCACCTTGAACATCGAAGCGGGACGCGAAGTATTCGTCCATTCGGTGGTGCCTGAGCGCATTCTCAGGAAAACGGCGATGGAGTCGTTGTTCTGAAAGTCAGTGTGCAGGCTATCCAGGCTGGGGCTGGGCACAACAAGGATCGCTTTGCCTGCACTTTTGAACTGCGCAAGCATTTCATCTTTTGCGTTATTTTGGGCAAATCGGGAGGCAGGCTGCGCTGGAACTGCCTGAGTATTGCCGTACGGCGAGTAAGCCGCGTAGGGCGACGATGTCGCCGGTACGCAGCCGCTCAGCGCTACGCCACCTATACTGGCGCTAAACAGCAGGAGGACGTGAGTCGATAGCGTACTCATTTCAGCAACGTCCGGCAGCTTTCAACAATGCATTACAGTTTGCGGGGGCGGCGGCCGGTGCCGGAGCTTGGTTGCCGGTCTGCTTTGCAGAACCCTCGACAGGACCAGAACACAGCGTGTCCGAATCAAGGGCGACGAGGGTTGTGTAGTAGCAGTTGTAAACACCCTTGTTTGTCTGTGCTTTGAACTTCACTGAGTCGAGCTCGGCGCGCTTGTCAAAAATCCGCACTTTCTCAGGCGTGGTATTAAGTGTGACGGCTGCCTTTTCCTGCAGGCCGCTATCGCTGACCGTTTTCGACGCGATCATTCCGCAGCCTTGCAGTAACAGCACTGCCGTAACAGCGCTAAGTGCCTGGATCAGTGTTTTATTGGGGGCCATGATGTTCCACCTGTTTAGTTTTAGTTGCGCGTAAGGATGTGCAGAGGAATGTGCTCTGGAGTGAATCAATGCTTAAAATTTTTCAAATACGGGTTTGCTGCACTCGGCGAGTATCGTTCTGCAAGACTGCCCGGATGTCTTTTCACATGTTTCTTTTGCCAGTTCAGACGCTCTCTCCTTGCTACCCGCAACCGCAACACCGGTAGCGCCGGACGGCGGAGTCGCAGCAGCTACACATTGGTTGTAGATCACCTCAAAGACTTTACAACTTCCCGAATCGAACGACTCACAGCGTTGGACTGCTTCAGATTCGGCTTCTTTTTTAGAGTACTTTCCCATGGCGAATCCGACATCGCCGCCCGCATTTTTTGCCAAAGCCCCCCAGGTTTTAATCCATTCACCTGTATAGCGAGGGGCAGGCGGCTCACCTCTTGAGGTGCCTGAGTCAGGCCCGCACTGCGGACTGCCCGGCGCGACCCCGGCAGGGCACGCTGTCTGACCAACGGCGGAGTGAGACGCAAGAAGTGCAAGTAACCAACACAAATGGGTGCGACGCATTACATGACCTGTTCGAAGAAAAGTGAGGTAAGCGGCGCATCGATAGCGACGGTTCATTATTCAGAGTCGACGTTAGCGCGCGCTCAGTCACTGGGACAATAGTACACATGTGCTATTGATAAACGCTGACTAAGCGATCCACCATTAGAGAAGGAATTATCGGACCGAAGCACTCAAGTACGCACGCCCTTGTTTATTAATGTTTCGGACTTTAATGAATGACTGGCTGGTTGAATCAGTATGCTGAATACCTTGCAAGGGCAGGACTGAAATAATGGTAAAGATGGCAGTGGCAGCTTTAATAGTTATGTCTGTTTCGGGTTGCGTTAGCCTTCATCCAGAGCGCGAAATGATCAACCAGCTAATAGGCAAAGACGTCAATGAAGCAAAAGGTTTTTTGTTCTCTACCATGGGCAACCCCGTGTATGAGCCAACACCTGTGCCCAGCATCATTGCCGATTCCATTCCGGGCAGTGGCGGGGGGTTATACCAATGGGAAGCGCTGGCTTACTACGAAGACGTGCCGGTGCAAACAGGTTCATATCAGGATGTTGACTCGGGTCGTCCTATCATTGTTTACACCTACGACTACAAGCGTGTGAATCACTACTGCACGGTCAATCTCCAGGTCGACACCCAAAATATCATTAGAGAGGCGAAAGCGCTGGGCTCAGGGTGCACCCGTCTGTCGAAGAGCTGGTATTTCGGTAGTTGACACAGGTCTTATAACTATGTTGCCACAGGTATGGCAATCGAGTCGCAGCCCTGAACCTATCGTGAAGTCAGCAACCCCGATAAAACATAGTACATGTGTGCTATTGAAAGCTTGGCTGGCCTCCAAGAATAATGGCTGGCAATTGTTCCTGCGCTTTATACCCATGCGGGTGTCAGCACACATAAGATTTATTCGGCATTTCCGTGCCCCATTGCTCGGGGGCGCTGGCGTTGCGCGTTATGGACTTAGCGTTTAATTCGCATAAAAAACAGGATGCTTTCATGCGCGGGACCAGTGACAAGCTGTTTGGAAGCGCGCCGGTGAGTTGTGTGATGGCGCTCATGTTTACCTTTGCCTCGGTGACGACGGCTTGCGCCGAGTCATCTTCTGCACTCACGGAGCCCGTGGGTGGCTGGCGTTATAACGGCCTTCTGGATCGAAGTGAAACCCCACGAGTCGCGTATCCCACACCTCCCATCGACCGCGGCGGACAGCGCAATCGCACCATGATCGAGGGCCAGATCAAGGCTCTTGGCAAACAACGCGGCCCCAATGTGCTCGCGGTCAACGGCAACCCTTTGAACCTTTATACGGATGAGCAGGGGCGCTTTGCCCGGCCATACGCCTTTGGTGCGGGCTCCAACAGTGTCGAGGTGCGCAGCGCCGAAGGTAAATCCCTCAAGCGCGTGCAGTTTTATGAAGCCAACAACCAGCGCACGCCAGCACGCATCCGTGTCGTTCTGGGTTGGGATGATCCAAATGCCGAGCTCGACTTGCACATCGTTACCCCCGACGGCCAGCACGCGTTCTTCGCCCATCCAGTGCTGAGCAACGGCGGCGGTCTGGATACCGACAGCGTGGACGGACCTGGCCCCGAGATGTTCACCATGACGGCGCCGTTGCAGGGCACCTATCTGATTTACGTGAATTACTGGGGTAACTACAGCAGTGGCGGCGGTTACAACTTCGATGAAGCCAGTAACGAAAAAGAAGTGATCACGTCGCAGATCAACCTCGTGCTCAACGAAAACACCGTTAACGAAAAACGCGAGACATTCATCGTGCCTTTGCGGGGCATCGGTGACCTGCTCTTGGTCAAGACATTCAACTATTGAGCATCCCGTCCCACGGATGAATTGGGTTTTGTGAACATGAGCGATAACTCGACCTCAGCGACTTCCGAGCCAACTGGCGCACCCGTCGTCAAACCTGTCCGACGCTGGCCATGGCTGTTGGGCGGGCTGTGTGTGGTCGCCGGTGTTGCCGGTGCAATGGGCTGGTTCATGCACAAACCCAACGCGCCAATGGCGGAAATCGCCAGTGACAAACTGCGTTTGAGCCGCCCGGATGGTTTGTTGGAAACCACATCCTTGAGCCAGCTGCCTAAGGATTTGCTGGCGGTACCTTTCCTTAGGGACACACTGACCGAAGATTTCGTTTTCTATTACGAAACCCATGCTGATCGTCTCGGGTTGGTCGGTAGCCTGCGCAGAATCATCTACGAATATGAGCTGACCTTGCAGGACACTCTGATCGAGCAACTCCTCGATCAGCCTGCGGATATCGCGTTGTGGCGCGGCAAGGATGGTCGGCTCAAGGATTTCCTCATGGTTATGGATCGTGGCGGCATAGCCAAGATGCTGGAGCAATTGCTCAAGGTGCTCTACGACCCGCAGTTGAGCGAAATCGGTGTGGTAAAGATCGGCGCCGATGAAGTGCCGCTCTACCTTCTGAATTACAACGCCAGCAAGTCGCTGGCGTTCGCCTCCTATGGCGACAAGCTGGTGGTGGTGTCCAACCCTAATAAAATCGCGGGGCGTGATTCGACGCTGTATGGGCAAGCGCCTTCCAGCATGGGTCAGCCTGCGGGGCAGGCAACTGAACAGTCCGCCCTGGCGTCTGGCAGTATTTCGCCCGAGGCCCTCGCCGCGTTACTGCGTGGTGAAAAACTATTTACCGAAGCATTTGGGCTGCAGCCGCGCGCGCCGCAGGTCAAGCAACGCCTGTCAGTCAATGCCAGTGTTCTGGCCATGGGGTATCAGCGCTTCATTCCGAACTTCGCCGGCCTGCGTTTTGAAATGGACGAGAAGGGCTGGCACAGCTTTCTGGCGATGAACGAAACCGACCAGCAGCCAGGTTTTGATTTCAAGCCCATCTGGCAGGCGATGCCCATAGGGGCCAGCGCGTGCGTGGCCTTGCCCCTTGCCGCCGGGCAACAGAAACCGTTGCTGGTGAAGCTTGGAGCACAAGAGCCGGTGGCGCAAGCGCTCACTGCGCACCTCTCCGATGCAGCGGGTCTTTGCTGGTACGCCGATTCACGGTTGTACACGCCGTTGCTGGTTGCCCATCTGAGCGACCAGAACAGTGCCAGTCTTGACGGCGATCTGGGCAAGCTGTTCGGTTCTATGGTCGGCGCCTACGAAGCAAACGCCGAGGGTCATGTATTCCCGGTAGTCGAGAAGCAGCAGGGCGATAGCCATCAGTGGCAGCGCCAGGTCAGCACCCGTTTTGGTCCGTATCTGGCCAAGGAAGCGGAGAATCCTGACGCGGTCAGTGGCAATGCGTTCATGAAGGTCAGCCTGGCGCGTCACGGTTCGACATTGCTGTTTTCCCTTGACGACCAACTCGTGGACAAAGCTGTCGGCACCCTCGACAAACGTTTCCCGCCTCTGGCTGACGTGCTTCCAGGCGATCAACTGGTTCCGGTCTATTTCAACCCAGGCGCGATTGCGCAACTCCTCCAACGGGAATCACTGAGCAGCCTGCCCAAAGACATGGAGCCGGTTTTTTATAACGCTGCGCAGACTCATCTGATTCCGAAACTCAGGAGCCTCGGTGGTTACGGCAAGTACGCCCTGACATTGCCAAAAGGCGCTGAACCCGATGGCCTTTGGCAGTGGTTGCCACTGGAGTGGAAGCCGCTGTGATTGCGCTGGGGCGAGGTCTCGCTCTGCTGGCGATACTGCTCGGCAGCCCTGCGTTTGCCAGTGCGGTGCCAGCGCTCGACGCACAGCAGTCTCAGGTGTTTCGTGCCTGGTTTGTGCGCATTGCGCAGGAGCAATTGACCCAGGGCCCCAGCCCGCGCTGGTATCAGCAGGATTGCGCTGGCCTGGTGCGCTTTGCCAGCAATGAAGCGCTGAAGGTACATGACGATAAATGGCTACGCAGCAATGGTTTGTCCAACCGTTACCTGCCGCCCGAGATGCCACTGAGCGACGCTCAACGCGGGCTCGCCCAGCAATGGCAGCAAGGCGACGGACAAACCGGCCCCTACGTCAATGCGATCAAATTGATTCAGTTCAACAGTCATCTGGTAGGGCGCGACATGGCTCAGGCCCGACCGGGTGATCTGATGTTTTTCGATCAGGGCGACGACCAGCACCTGATGATCTGGATGGGCCGCTACATCGCCTATCACACCGGCACCACCACCCCTACTGACAACGGCATGCGCTCGGCAAGCCTGCAGCAACTCATGACATGGAAGGACACCCGATGGATACCCGACGCTGCCAACCCGAATTTTATCGGCGTCTATCGACTCAACTTTCTCTCCCAATGATCGGTGCCTGCATGCCGCGTATTTGCTCTCTGATTTCATTGTCCCTGGCGCTTTTGCTGCCTATGACCAGCGTCAGCGCCGATGATAGCGTCGAGCCCAGCGGCTATAGCGCAGTGCCGGGAGAAAGCTTTTTTCTGCTGGCCGACAGCGGTTTTTCCAGCGATGAGCAGGCCGCCGTACGTCTTGAGGCCCCGGGCCGAGACTATCGCCGGTTCCGCATGGAGCCTTACGGCGGCGCGGATATCCGTGTGTATCGCATCGACAAACCCATGGACTTCCTCAAGCGCCAGAAAAATCTGCATCGTGTGGTCAGTGAGGGGCAGTTCAAGGGAGAAGGTTTGTCCAACACCCTCTCGTACCTCTGGGACAGTTGGTATCGCCAGTCCCGGCGAGTGATGCAACGGGCGTTTTCCTATGAGTCCCGCAAGCAGGTGACAGAACAAGTACCTGAACTGAAGATGGGCAACGCGATGGCTGCGCCTACACCTTACGAGGCGCAAGCGCAGTTCGCACTGATTCCCGGTTTGCCTGTGGTCAGCCAGTTCCGCTACCCGATCTGGCAGGCAAAGCCGATCCAGCCACCGGCCGGGGTTGACCTGAACGGCTCGTCAAGCAAGTTCATTAAAGTCGTGCCCGGTAACGTCTATATCCCGCTAGGTAAGCTGAAACCCGGCCTGTATCTCGTGGAGGCGCTGATCGGCAAGTACCGCGCCACGACCATGGTGTTCGTCTCCAATACCGTAGCGGTGAGCAAGGTTGCCGGTGATGAGCTTCTGGTCTGGGCCGCCCGCAAAAACCAAGGCAGCCCGGCCGAGAAGGTCAATGTGCTGTGGACCGACGGCCTGGGCGTCATGAGCAGCGGCGCGACTGACGCGCAGGGTTTGCTCAGGCTCAAACACCAAAGCCCCGAGCGCTCATTCGTGATAGGTGAAGACCAGGAGGGCGGCGTTTTCGTCGCAGAGAATTTCTATTACGACAGTGAAATCTATGACACCAAACTCTTCGCATTCACTGACCGGCCGTTATACCGCCCCGGCGACTGGGTATCGCTGAAGATCGTTGGCCGGGAGTTCCAAAATGCTCGCGATTCCATTGCGCCCGCCGCTGCTGATGTTGATGTGACCATCCTGGATGCAACCGGTACGGCGCTGCAATCGCTGGCCCTGAAGTTTGATTCGAAGGCAGGCGCTCAAGGCCGTTTTCAACTGCCGGATAATGCCGTCGCGGGCGGATACGAGGTGCGTTTCAGCTACAGGGATCAAGCCTACAGCAGCGCATTTCGCGTTGCGGAGTACATCAAACCGCACTTTGAGATTTCCCTGAACCTGGCCAAGCAGGACTACAGCATCAACGAGCCAGTGCAAGGCAACCTGACCTTGCTCTATCCGGACGGCAAGCCGGTCGCGAATGCAAAACTGACCTTGAGCCTACGCGCTCAGCAGTTGTCGACCGTGGACAATGAACTGCAATACCTCGGGCAATTCCCGGTTGAATTGAAAAGCGCCGAACTCACCACTGACTCCAAAGGCAACGCAACCATCGACCTGCCCCCTGCTTTGAAGCCCAGTCGCTACATGCTGACTGTGTTTGCCAGTGACGGCGCGGCTTATCGGGTCAGGACCACGAAAGAAATACTGATCGATCGGGGCGCCGCCAGTTACCGCATTAAAGTTGCGCAACGATTCAGTGCCGTCGGTGAGAAAGTTGCCTTCAGCTATTGGAGTGAAAGCGCCAGCGAGCAAAGCAGAACCTCCACGCCTGCCAGCTATAAATGGGTGCGCCTGGAAGACCAGAGCAGCGGCGGTGACAAGCTCGTCGCGACGGACCAAGGGTTCAGCGTGACGTTTGAGCAACCGGGCACCTACAACCTGACGTTGATGGATGAAAACGGGCATTTGCTGGGGGCCACCGGGCACTCGGTGACGGGTAATGGCGTGAAGGCGGCGGCGGGCACCGTTGAGGTCATCTTCGATAAAGCCGAGTACACAGTCGGCGACGAAGCTTCGGCGCTGATCACTTTTCCTGAGCCCGTCAGTGATGCGTTGCTGTCTCTGGAGCGGGACAAGGTCGAAGCCACGGCGTTGCTGTCCAAAGGCGGCGACTGGTTGAAGCTGGAAAGGCTCAACGATACCCAGTACCGCGTACGCATTGCCGTGCAGGAGCATTTCGCCCCGAACCTGACTTTCTCGGTCCTGTACACCAAAGGTGGGCAGTACAGCTTCCAGAACGCCGGGATCAAGGTCGTTGCACCGCAGATCGACGTGGCTATCGCTACCGACAAAGACGCTTATCGACCGGGTGACACCGTGACGGTGGACTTGACCACTCAGTTCGCCGGCAAGCCTATTCCCGCGCACCTGACGGTCAGCGTGGTGGACGAAATGATCTATGCGCTGCAGCCGGAAATCGCGCCGGCTATCGACCAGTTCTTTCACCACCCGCGCCGCAACAACGTGCGCACCAGTGCCAGTTTGTCCTTCATCAGCTACGATGTCGCGCTGCCCGGCAGCCCAACGGCACCGGGCAAAGCCAACCGCAGTGATCGCAGTGTAAAAGTACTGGAGCGCCCGCGGCGTGAAGACGTCGACACCGCCGCGTGGGAGCCTGAATTGGTGACCGATGCCAACGGCAAAGTGCGCTTGACCTTCAAAATGCCGGACTCGCTGACTCGCTGGCGCATCACTGCCCGGGCCATCGATCAAACAGGGCAAGTTGGTCAGAAAAAGCAGTTCATACGTTCGGAAAAGCCGTTGTACCTCAAGTGGAGCGGGCCAACCCGGTTCCGTAACGGCGATCAACCGGGCCTCGGCGTGTTCGCCTTCAGCCAGGCCGACCAGCCGGTCAAGTCAGAGCTCGTGACCCATTACGGCGGTACCGAGCAGCGCCTACCGGTGACCTTGAACAAAGGCATCAACTACATCGCGTTGCCTGCATTGCCGCTGACCAGTGGCGAGTGGCGCGCCGAGCTGGTCCAGGACGGTAAAGTCGCTGATGCACTGGCCGTTAGCCTGACCGCCACCGGTGAGGGCTGGCAAGTCACGCAGAGCCAGAGTTTGGACGCAGTCAGTGGCGATACGCCGCTAACCCTGCCAGCCGACGCCACCGCCGTTCAGCTGCGCCTGGACGACAGCCCGCAAGCCTTGTTTCGCTCGGCACTGGATGACCTGCTGAGCTATCCCTATGGCGGTGTCGAGCAGACAGCCAGCCGTTTGCTGCCGCTCGGCATGGCGTACCCGGTGCTGTCATCTGACCCGCAAATCAGAGACCGTTTGCGCCTGATCATGCAAAACAGCCGTTTACGCCTGGTGCAGCTGGCAGGGCCGTCGGCGAGTTTTACCTGGTGGGGTTATAGCGGTGAGCCGGACGCGTTCCTTACGGCTTATGCCTACTACGCCGACTGGTACGCGAGCAAGGCGCTGGAGTTAGCGCTGCCGCCAGATCACTGGCAGCGTGTGCTGGATGTCTATGCCAAGCAGGCGGGTAAAACGCCGCTGTTGCAACGCGCGCTGATCCTCTCGTTTGCCAGGCAAATGCAATTGCCGGTCAATACGTTGCTCAGTGGCCTGATGGATGACCTGGCGAAAGCCGGCGAGGGCGCGCAGGCCACAGTGATGGATACAGAGGAGGGCAGCATTGTCATGAATGCCCCAGATTCTGCTGTGGGCCTTGCAGCGGCGCGGGTCATGACGGCTGCGCTGGCCAGACAGAACAAGGTGGTCATGCCGCAAGCGTTCAGTCTTCAGTTGCCGGCCGCGCAGCAGCGCCTGGATGTCAGTTCCGAGCCATTTGCCGAGGCTTTGAACCTGTCTCTCAAAGGTTTTGATCAAGCCCGTGCGCGTGCCTTGCTCCAGCGTTTACTGGCGCAGCAATCGACCCTAGAGCGTGCCTTGGCGTTGAGCTGGCTACAGCGCAGCATCGAGGAGGCGTCGCCGACCATCGCTCTGGCACCGGGCGAAGGCTGGAAGAAGCGCTACGGTGTCAGCGGCGAAATGTACTGGACCTGGGAGGGGCCACGCCCCGTGCCGGCATCGTTGTCGTTGGCCGGAGCCCAGGAGCGCCCGCTACGGGCGTTGCTCAGCTACCAGACCCGACAGTCCGCAGTGGAGCCAATGCCGGTGACCGTCACGCGGCGTCTTTCTCGCCTTGTACCGGGTACTGAAGCGTTAACGTTCACTCTCGAAGCCGTCGACGGCAAACCGCTTTCCAGTGACAGCCTCTATCTGGACGAAGTGATCATCACCAGCAAGGCTGCCAAACCTCTGCGCTACGGCATGACCGAGGTGCCATTGCCACCTGGCGCTGATGTCGAACCTACGACCTGGGGCATCAAACTCCAGGGCAAGGCGGGTACGCAAGCGGCGGCGCTGGAGAAGGCGCGCTTCGAGCCGGGACAGCTTGGCTACGCGATTGCGGTGGATGCATTGAGCGGCGAACTGCGCATGCGGCACCTGGTGCGCTTCTCGCAAAAAGGCCAGTTCAATCTGCCGCCAGTGCGCTTCACCCAGGTTTACGCACCGCAGCATCAGGCGCTTGAGCAAAAACCTGCATTCGGCTCGATCAAGGTCAACTGACGTGCGTTCACGCGGGCTCTGGCTGCTCCTGTTTTTACTCCCTGCGCTGGCCTCAGCGCAGGAGGATCAGGTTCTGGTCGCGATGAAGGGAGAGCTGTTGTCCCTCAACCGTAGCGGGCTTGTTTCGCGTGCTCCGCTGCCTGCGGATTTACAGGCTCCACTGGGCAGTCTGTGGAAGTTGTTCGTCTACGCCTGGCTGGTCGACACCGGCGCCACCGAAGCCGCCTACGAGTGTCGAGGGCAGTCCCACGAAGAGGTCTATTGCTGCACGGCCGGTGGCAGCATTGGCCGCGACCAAGCGTTGGTGAAGTCCTGTGGCTTGTATTTCGAGCCTCAGCGACTCGGCATTGCCGAGCCTGACTGGCGGGCCTATTGGCAGGCGCGCAACGCACCGCAATGGTTGCTCAGCACTGCCACACTGCAGCCGCAGACCCACGTCCCCGTGGCGCAATTGCTGGAAACCCTTGGCACGCTCGCGGCACAGGATCAAGCACGCCAGGTGCTGCTGGATGTAGTGCTAGGCGCGGGGGACAGCAACGTCATTGGCGCGCTGGGTGGTGTTCTGCGGATCAAAACCTGGAGCTGGTTCGCCGACCAAACGGCTACCCAACGTGAGGGCGGCTTTGCCGGCTGGAGCGTGGATGGCACACCCCTCTGGGCGCAGGGCCGCGGCACCAGCCAGACAGTCTTGCGCAATTACAGCGAGGCCCTGGCATCGGTACTGCCCGCAGGCTGGCCCGCCGAGCCGGGACTTTGCGTGGAGGTCGACCTGTTTTCACGCTACCCCATAGGTCACGTGCTCAAGGCGGGCCGCGCGGTTGAGCCAGGTCCCTTGCTGGGGGACTATCGCGTGGAGTTTTTGAATGGCAATCAACTGGATATCCACAGCGACGGCGAACTGTTTCTGGTGAAGGACCAGCTCGTCGCCCGGCTCGACCGCGAAGAGTACGTCGCCCGCGTATTGCAACGTGAAGCTCAGGCAGAACCTGCCGAAGCGGCCAAGGCGCTGGCCGTGGCGATTCGCACTTATCTGCTGCAAAACGCCGGCCGCACGGGGGAATGCCTGAGCATCGACGACAGCAGTAACCGACAGCGAGTCGCACCGCGCCCAGCGAGTGCCGAATCACGCGGTATAGCCGCGTGGACCAGCGACCTGATCTTGGTTGGCACCAATGTGACCTACCACGCGAAGCAACCGGGGGCCGATAAATTGTCCTGGCAGCAAGCGGTGGAGCAAGCCAATGCAGGTCAGCGCTACGACACTATCCTGTCCCACGCCTATCCACACGCGAGTCTCGGCCGCTGGGACAATCCGGTCGCGTCCTGTAGCGCATTGCCCGCCGCGCAGGAGTGGCTGCAAAAACAGCGCCGGGTCTGGCGTCAACGGCTCGAGGCGGAAGTTGGCTATAACGAAGTCAGCGCATTTGCCGTATGCCGTGTGGCCTTTGGAAATCCCCATGTTGATCGCGAACGCAAGCGGATCTACGTACGCGGCGTGCTGTCGCTTCAGGACCGCCTTGACCTGACACACGAGTACCTGCACCTGGCGTTCGAGGCGCATCCAAACGGCCAGGATGAAGCGTATATCGAAGGCCTCGCCCGGCGTCTTTTGCTCGAATAACAACCTGTTCTGATAACGGCTTGTTGTCACAACAAGCAAGCTGATAGTACACCTGTACTATCGAAAAGCTTTAATGAGTTGGCTATCATTTTTCGAGGCTATTTAAAACTTGCGTAGCGCCGCGCCGCCTACCCTAAAACTTGACTGAGACAACGTATGACTCGTTTGCACAATGAAATGGCTGAGCCGTTGGCGAGCGGCTTTGCTCCGTCTGGCGCGGCCAAATACGCAGCACTCAAGCATGCGCGGGTCGCTATTTTGTTGTCGGCCTTGGTGGGATGTACTTCGATTCCAAGTCAGGAACTCAGTAGTGTAAAAGATGCCAAGGGTAAAGATATCAATGAGGCCATCGCCAAACTTGCCCCGCTGATGGGCCGGCCGAAATCTGTAGAACCTGATCGTCAAAACCCGGAGAACACTATCTATCTATGGAACCGGTACAAGGGTACGTTTTCGGAAAATAAATACATGGGGTCTACCCATGACCGCAGCGCCGGGTACCTGCAAATTACCGATCAATACCGACAGAATACCTGGTCGGAATATTGCTCCGTCAAAATCATCGCTGACGCGCAAGATACCGTAGTGGATTACGAGGTGGAAAACTGTGGTTCCATGGACGGTTTTTTTGGGAGTGGTGAACTGACGAAAGACTGCTTTGTGTGTCAGCTGGCTAAGTAACCACGGTACAGAAAGCCCTAACTATCACGCTTGATTGAACCTAGAGACGCGCCGTGAACAAGGCTACCGTGATTTTACTCGCATCGTCTGTTTTGCTGGCTGCCTGCGGGCCCGACAAAATCGTTTACGACGTTCCTTCACCCAATGGCAAATATCACGCCCAGGTTCGCAGCTGTCCTGAAAACGGATCCATCACGTGGGGCGAGCAACTGGAGATCAACATCCTTGCTACGGGCGTAGGGGAAGACTGCCATTCGGCGGTGAAGTCCTTTACCGGCTTCACCGTGAGAGCGCCCGGATTGACAGTTCAACAGTTGCAACTCGAATGGCTGTCGGACACACAGTTCAGAGCGTGGTATCCGGGGCTGAAACCGAACGTGGCACCTTCAGGGTCTTACATAAAATACGACACGCCGGTCCAGATCTTATATCTGCCGAAGCCGTGACCTTCGATGATTGCCAACGCAGTGAAAAGCCTAGCGCTCAAGGGTGTGACGGGGTTGCTGCTGGCAGGGGTTCTAAACATGCCCCTGGCCGCTGGCGCTGAAGTCACCGAAGTATGCGACCTCACATTCACAGGAAACATCGAACTCCTGGACGTACCGGTCGCGCGTACCTGGGCGCAGCAATCCAAAGGGCTGTCCTATCTGGACGATGTGGGGCCCGGCATGCTGTTTGCCTACGAGTCAGCAGGAACGCTTTCATTTTGGATGCGCAACACGTGGGTGCCTTTGTCCATCGCTTACCTCGGTGAGGATGGCAAGGTATTCAAGATGGAGGATATGCAGCCGGACTCTGCTGACTATCACCTGTCTGAGCAGCCTGCCAAATATGCCCTGGAGGTTATGCAGGGGCAGTTAGAGCGAAAGGGCATTGCGCTGGGTTCAAGGCTTGAAAACATACAGTGCCGAGCCAAGCGTTAGCGCAGATGACGTGCGGTCTTTTGCAACCGTTAGTCATAGGTCTTTCAATGAAAAGTCATCCACCGCTAATGCTTCAGACACTTTCACTTTTCGCCTTAACGCTCAGGCGCAGCGCTCTTTGCGCGATAACGGTAGGAGATCGACAATGTTTGCGGGCATACCCGGTATTGCAAGACGCAGAACGCTCGCTGTACTGACGCTGTGGCTGAGCGGCGCGCTGGCTCCGGCTATGGCGTTGTCACCCGTAGACCAGCCCATTGATGCCATGCAAGCGCTTGAGGATTTGCGCCCAAAGAACCTTGCGTGGACATCGCCCGAAATGCGCGACTTCATGCAGCTATGGTTCAATGTCGGCGATCTGGACGAGGCGCCTTGTGCGCCCGCTGACGCGAAGTTATCGCCGATTACGACTGTCTGTGAATATAAATCAGGCAACCAGACTGATAATGCAAAGCCTCCACGGCTATTGCTGGGCATTGTCGGCAAAGACCCGAATACCGCCCGGGTAGTCAGTGTCGTCAGTGAGCGGGCGCTCAGAGAAACCTCCTGGAAGTGCCGTCCGTCGCAACCGGGCACCTTCGTATGCACGCCTGTGGGCGGCGACAGCGCTGAGGATGAGCGGTTATTTACCCAATGGGATAAATGGCTGCCCCGCACCGAAAGCGAGTGGTTCGCCTGGCACGCAACAGACCCTGAAATGAGATACATACAAAGTACACTCGCGTCAGGAGGAGCCATGCCAGCGGATATTCCGCGCTTGCTGGCCTGGAAAAACTGGCAGGGCGTGGCCATGAACACCGTAAGGCTCGAGCGGTTGGTCATGATTGGCCAGTTGTGCCGGGTGTTGGACCAGGCTGACGCTGACACCATTGTTCGCACTGCAAGTGCCCAACTGAACCAGAGTCGGTTTGCCTTGGCTGATCAGGACAGACGGCGTGCCAAAGAATGGTTGAAGGCTCTGCGTATGGGCGCAACCCAGTCAGCCAGGCTCTCTGACGTGACCGATGAGGCGTCTTGCCAGCGCTTTGCTGCGCCCTACGGAACCCTGGCAAAACTCCTGACCTGGACAGACAAACCCCAAGAGGCGAGCCCGGGCGTGAGAGCAAGCCCTTGGACGCTGCCCTGAGAACACGCCGATAGGCACATAGACCCCGCAACTGCATGAGAATCAAAGGCAGGAGGATTATTCAGAACAACCCTGCTCTTATCTTTTGCTCAATAATCTGACCTAACTCTCGCCCGGGTGATTGATAAAGCAATGAAGAATAAGGGCAGTGTGGCGCGTGTTTGAAGGGGTGAGGGTCGGTCAGGTGTTGTGAATGACCACAATGCTGGCAGTGTACCGACTCGCCCCTGAGCTTCCAGTGCTTGTTCCATGCCTGAAGTGGGAGATAAGGTATGGTCATCAGAGCCTGCCATCTATTGAGAAATGAGTCGCATGCGTTTAACTGAATTCATACGGTCGGCCATTTCGTCAATGTTGACGTCATGTGTAGCCGGTAGTTAACTCCACAGTCAATATATGCATTAATCCGCCGCGGAACGAACGAAAACGGTTCGTTTGTTTATGAATGTCAGGTTAAATTTCAACGACTGCATCACGCAATAGTACGGATGTGCTATGTGCCATGACGCTCATGAACTCCTGGGCAGTGTGATATGCACCAGTGTCCCTAGGCCCGCCCGACATTGTTCGATTAGAGTGAATCATCCTGAATGCGGTACAGCATCCAGCAGGCCTCCCGCTTGAAGAACAATGAGAGTTGATAACCCGTGTCGGCTTTGGTCAGTTTGATCACGGCCTGATCCGGCCCCTTGAGCCGCTTCGCAAGCGTCAACCCTTGATCGCGCTGCTGCTGATCACTGGGCATCAGCGGAAACTTCAGTTGGGACTTCTCCAGTAGCTCAGAGACAGGGCGAGGTTCCGGTTGTGCTTCAGGATCGATGTACTCGCTCTGCAATGGTGAGCTGACAAAGGCCTTCTGTAGCTCAATGTCGTTAGCGAAGCGCTTCAGAAATCCATCGAAATCCTGAGCCGGACAGGCCGCCACGCCTGCCGCTGGCGACTGAGACGCGGCGGCAAGGGGCGCCGGGCTTTGCAGCGTCGCCATGGCAATAATCGAAATGGCCACCAGGGTGGTTGCGCGGGGGCGCCAGTGAGTCAGCTTATTCATCATAGTGCCTGCGACCATTCTTTGTGGATAGCCGCGATGCGCGCCGCGTAAGCCACTGAGAGGCAGGCGGCATCGTTGCAGGCGTGGGCCAAGGCATCACGCCATTCTTTCTGCTGAGCGCCCATGGGGTCCAGCGCCTTACCCGTCTCACCATCGACGCCTTTGGTTTCTGCCCTTACATCCTCGACCAGCGACAACATTTTGTTGTCCTGCGCTCGAAGGCTCTCGCTTGAACAGGCGATATCTTCAAGCGTGGTCAACTTTGCACTTTCGTCATCACACCGCTCGGCATACCCGAAGTCGGAATAGCCGAGCGCAATATCGTAGGCTCCGGCATTAGCGTGAAAGTTCACGGCAAGGAGAAGGGCGCTGGGGAGGAATAGACCAAGGCTTTTTTTCATCTGTCAGCCTCTTTTGGCACGGGATACTGGTTACCGTCATATTCCAGCGTAAAGCCGGTAACCACTGGCTTGGCCGCTATTCTTTCGCACTCTTGGCCCTTGGGGCGGTTTTGCGTGTCGATGACTGTCTGCTCCACCCTCAAGGCCGCCAGACCTTTATTGCTTTGGTCCGAGATGGAGATTGTGCGTTGTGTATCGGTAAACTCGCCCGCGCACCGAGTGTCCCATTCCCCGGTGCTTCTGCTGACTTCCAGCCCGCTCATCAGCGGGCGTAATTGATCGCCTTGCAGCGCGGCGTACAGGTTAAGAACCTTACTTTCGAACGGGTTGGGGCGCGATGAGCCCCCATAGTTCACCCGCACCCCAAACGCTCGCAGCTTGGGTGACAACTGATAGCGGGCAGTATCCAACTCCAGCCCGTAAAAATAGATGGCGTCTGAACTGATCGCTCCCGCTTGATAGTGCCTGGCAATAATTTTGCCGGTAGTAGCGCTTGCGACTACTACCCCTAAGCCGTAGTCGCCCTGGCCATCCTGCGCAACATTCTCGGCAAAGGGCAGAGCGGCTAGAATCTGGCTGGTGTCGCCGGGGTTGATTTTGCACACCGCATGTTCGGCATCTAGCTGCAAATCTGGACGCAGCGTTTTTGCCCAATGCTGGATGTCATCAGTGCAATCGGCTGAGGCAAACAGGGGGAAACATAGCAGTAGCAAAACGGCAAGTTTATGCATCGAGCTGTCGTCCATTTTATAAAAAGGTGAAAAATTAGCCCCAGCACGGCGGATATCGCTCCGAGAACGGGCCATCCAGCGGTTATTTCAGGCTACCGATAAGGCATTCTTGTTTGAGTGCCCGCAATGTCAGTAAACAGGCGAAATGACACGGCCGTCAGCAGAATTTTCCAGATAAAGGCCTGGCTCCATAAGATGATCATACTGGCTGTAACGCCATGCTCCGGGGCAACCAGAATGTCTTGCATAAAACTTATGTATAGGTCGGGCGCCACAAACGCGATACTGTGGGTGATCAGCACATACGGAATGTATATCCACAAGAAACAACCCAGAATGTACCAGCCTTCCCCTTTGCTCATGCGAAAACTTTCACGTATGGCGCCCAAGCTGTTACGGCCTCTTAACATCACCAGGCACTGGCTGAGTATCAGCTTGATGGTGAGCCAGAGTACGAAAGGGAAGGTTAGAAATTCAACGGTTTCCCAGAGTTGTGCAGGCACGTAGTCGGCGGTCTGAAACATGAGCTGTTGCCATTGCTCTTTTCCCATGAACGGAAGGTCGCGGAGTAAGTAAAGCAACTCGGCAAGCACTGCAAGGACCGCCAGATGAGGCCAGCGCCGCAGGGCTATGGACAGTACCTCGGCTTGGGTTAATCGATCACCCCGGCTGCGTGCTTCGAACGTGAGGATCACCACCGCCGCGTAGAACGGGGTAAATACCGGGTTGACCAGAGCATCCCAGACCCATGGGCTGCCGACCCCGAATTGGCTTCTGATAATATTTTTTACGTACATTTCCAATGCCAGCAACGGCAGGCATAAAACCGCGATGCGCCCGGCATTTTTCCATAACAGGCCAAGGGAAGATTTTATAATGTCCAACGGTGCCATAGTGATGACTCCTCAGTGCTTGGCCGCTCGGCGACCACTGCATAAAAACGAAACACCACAAAGGTTGGGAAAGTTCTGCTACACCCGGATTGCCAGCGTTATGCAACAACAGGCAAAACGAAGCTGTCAGGAAGTTCAGAACCCTGATTAACGGCATTCGCAATGTTTAATCGGTTGAATTCGTTTGCCAGTAATACTTAAGGTCACGAGCAAAGCATTGCATTAGTTTTATAGGCAGGTCGGTCGAGAATTACGGCCCATAGCGCTCCAGTACCCTGTTTCTTATGCCAGGTTCATAAATGATAGATACACTTTCCACAGCCTCTGTGGCCTTGGCCAAAGCGAGGAATATAGAGCCATAGGTGTGTTGGCCCACCTTGACCTCGGCAAACGCTGAAGTTGCATCGAGTTTCCATACACAGCACGGGGCCTCGGTTTCATGATTCATTTCTGACCAGACGAAAACCGATGTTTCTGGTTTGCCATCGACGTCGAGGTGAACGCATTGGCCGACACGCGCGCCCTCAAAACGCGCTCGATAGAACCCCTCTAGTGCTTGCCACTCCCATTCGCCGGCGGGCCCTTTGCTGAAGACTAGGGGCGGTTCTGCAGGTTTGTCGCTTCCTGCGTTCGCGCTCGGCTTTGACGGCACGGCACGCAGCGTACTCAACGCCATCCAGCCCAGTAAAAGCACACCCAGCGCCAGCACCGACAACAGCCCGAGACGTTTCCAGTTCAGACCTGATACGTTGTCCGGCGACATCGGGATCAGCTTGATCTGGGTGTTTTCGGCCACGGCGGTGCCCAGGCTGCTCATCTTCTGCGCGCTGTAGTCGGGGATCAGCGTGGCAAGGGGCAGGTTGGCCGGTTTTGCTGCAGGGTTACCAATGGCTAGGGTAAACGGGCCGTCGCCACGGGCGAGGAAGACCACCTGAGGCGCGCGCAATGCGAAGCGCAAAGTTGGCGCTGAAGCGCCTAATCCGCCACCGCGCTCATCGAGTTCAAGTTTCACCTGGCGCACGATGGTGCCGTGGGTATCGACTTCATTCTGGACTAACTCCTTACCGTCTTGCGTCAGCCGGTAAAGCAGACCATGGCCGATCGCTTGCCAGGGTGCCTTGCTGTCCGTTCGGCCGTACACGCGGCCGGGGGCGATGCTGTTGGTCTGAGCCATGTCCACTTGCACGCGCTCGACAGGCAGGCCGGTCGGCAATTGCCAGATGTAGCTGCCTGGCTTTTCAAGGCTCCCGACCACTGGCTGCGACCAGGCAAGCGGCAACGCGGGGGCGTCATTGGCGACTGTCATAATTTGCGCTGACGTCAGCATCGGCGCGTGGGTGGTCGAGCTCCATAGCAGCCGCAGATAGCGTGCGGTGCGACCGGGCAGGGTGACGTCGCGCTGTTCAACCGTTTGATCGTCGAATGACAGCCGCGCCACCTGGCTCACGCCCCATGAGCTCCAGTTCTGTAAATCGTCGCTGGCTTCGATGCTGAAACGCTGAAAGCCGTCTTGAGCGCTATCCCAGTCGAGAATCAGTTTTTCCACAGGCCGCTTGATGGTGCTCATGTCCAGCAACCAGCCGCGCAAGACTTGCTCATCGGTGCCAGCGCCATCCTGCGGCGCAACCTCCACCAGCGTGCCGCTGGCGCTGCGCTCAACCTTGATCCTGGGCGATCTGTCGAGTTCGTTGGCACTGTTGTAAAGAGGGAACCACTTCACGTGCGTCGGCGTTGGCGCCGGCTGCGCCTGAACCGCCGTGTCGGTGATGGCATACGCTTGAGCCTGGCCCTGGGCGTTGAAAATGCGCAAATCGGCAAGCTCCCGCTGGCGCGAATTGAGCTGCACATTCATGGGCAGTTCAAGGCGGTACCAGGGGCCGTCACCGTTAAGTTGCAAGGGTGTCTGGCTGGCGAAATCCGCCAGGTTTTCATCAGCGCTGGCCAGTGTAGAGCCAAGCAATGCAACGCCACACAGGGCTAACCGGAACAGCTGCATACCACGCAAAAGTGTGCTCCTCATAGCGATGGATCCGGCTTGCCGGTCAGTGAATCAACTTTTTGTGTCGGGGTTTTTTTGGGCGGGAGAGGGGCGAAGTAACCCACCACCAATAGCAGGATGCCGACTCCAACGAAGGAGATGACCCGCGCCATGCCGCCCCGGTCGCTCAGCTCGACCAGGAACAGCTTGGCGACCACCACCCCGATCAGCACAGCCCCGGTAATCCATACGCCACGCTGCCTGCGAAGATGGCCGCCGATCATCAAAGCCAGTGCGGTCAGGGTCCAGACGATGGAAAGCGCCGCCTGCAGGAGCGAAGGATCAATGGGGCTGCGCAACACCATGCCGGTGATCAGGGCGAACAACGAGGCGCCACCCACGATGATCGCCAGCCGCTCGGCTTGCCGAGCCCCAAGGCCGAGTTGCGGCAGGTTATTGCGGATCCAGTTGACGATACCCATCAGCGCGAATAACAGGCCCAGTTCCAGAGGGTTGAGCACTGGCACATAGGGCAGAGGGTCGGCGTCGCCGTGGCTGTAGTAGTTCATCAACCAGAACCATCCGAGCAACCACAGGACAACAGGTACGGCCGCCCAAATGCGATAGACCTTCGGGTACCCGGCAACCGGCCAAGGCCAGGGTCGGTTCGCGGCCATGGAAATCAGATAAAAGCTGGGTATCAGTGAGCCTGCTAGAGAATTCCACGCACTGTAAATGGCATTGGAGTTGACCAGAATGTCTGCGCCGTAGGCCAGCTCGATGCTCAATAGCACGATGTATAGCCAGACCCCCAGCATGTGGGCTGCCGCCAGCATCCGGCTGGGCAGTAAGTCAGCCAGGCGACGCAATGAGAATATGTGCACGATCAGCAGTGCGGTCCAGCCCACCCACGCCCAGTTGGCGAACAGGTGGCGGTAGTCGGCCATGCAAACTAGCAGCAGGCCCCCGCCAGCCGGTATCAGCGCCAGGCATAGCGCGGCCAGCCCAGGCCAGCGCCAATGTGTCGCCAGCCATGTCCACAGACCCACGCTGATCGCCAGCGACAGCAGTAACGACGATGCCAGCAGGGCGTGAGGCAACAGATGCATGTGCGCGATAAGTAATGACACCCCCCACCAGGCACCGCCCCAGCCGAGCAACATCGCGCACAGTGCTTTTTCGTTTATGTATCGCAGAGTTTTGATGCGGTGGACCTGCAGCGCGCTGAACAAGCCGGCTAGGGCAATGACCATTGGCGTCCAGAAATCTCCCCCTGTTGTCGAGGGGAAATACCAGGTAGTCATCTCTCCGACAAATGCCACACCGGCAGCTATTTGCAATAACACACCGAAGCCGCGCGCCAGCAGTCGTTGCTGGCGCATGCCCAGCCAGAAAATCGCTGCGCCTTCGATGGCCCAGGCGTTGGTGGTCCATTTCGCGTCCAGCCCCAGCGCGATAGCGAAGGTGGCAAACACAATGCCGAGTGCCAGGCAGGTTTCTACCAGCAGCAAGGCACGCCCCGGTGCCCGGCCAGAAAGCAGGCGGGCGATGCCCATGTAAAGCACGCCCAACGCCAGGGCGCTGAACGCCGAGGCGAATTCGCGATCGGCGGTCAGTGCATATTGCAAACCGAAGCCCACCAGCGGGGTGCCAAACAGTAGTGTGCCGTCAACGTAATCACCCTGACGGCGGGACCATTGCAGCATCGCTTCGCGGCTGGTGTCCGTGGGGGCGTCGCTGAGCTCCTGGAGTTTGCGTCGGGCAAATAGAAGGCCGATGGCCAGATACATCAGAAAGAACAGAATCAGAAACGGTTCAACGCTCCAGAACAGATCCGGTGTGTACGAGCGCAATCCCCATGCCATGCCAACCCCGAACGTGGCAAAAAAACCTATCAGGTTCAGCAGACGCCAGGTCTTGAACCAGGCGATGGCAAACACCCCGACATTGAGCAGAGCAAAGTAGCTGAACAGCGTGACATGACTGCCCTGGCCCGTGGAGGACAGAATCGGCGCGGCAAAACCGCCCAGGGTTGCCGCACACGCCAGCGCCAGCGAGTTCTGGGTAATGGCGAGCATGGCGGAGAACAGCATCACGCCAATCAACAGTGCAAAGCCCAACGTCGGGTCCAGCAACTCGTGTACGCGAATGGCGCCACTCACTGTCAGGTACAGCACGCCGACGCCGGTGCCTTGCATCATCAGCGCGAAGGTTGGGTTGCGGCGGCGCAACCACCAGCCCAGCCCGAGTAATGCGATTGCGCTGCCAGCAACCCCCGCGTAGCGGGCTTCAATCGGGACCACGACGCCTTCGGTGGCGTAGCGCAATAAAAAGGCCAGGCCCATAAAGAGCACCACCGCCCCCATGCGAAGCACAGTGTTACCGCCCAATAGCCAGTTCTGCGCCGCTTGCAACGCGGCGCTTACGACCTTCGGCATGGCGGGCTTTGACGTAGCACGGCGGGCGCTCGGCTGGCTGGTACCAGGCGACGCTGCAGGCTTTACCGAGTCGTTCCAGGGCTGGGCAATGGACGTAGGGTCAGCAAGCGGTACGGACGCGGCAGTTGGCGCTGTTGAGCCCGTTGCCTGTGTCGGCGTCGACTCCAGCAGCAAGATACGCGCTAACAGACGCTCTATCTGCTGCTGCGCTTGCGCCAACTGTTGGCTTTGTCGTGCCGACTCCAGGCGCAGGGTTGTTACACGCCGATTGAGCCAAACGCCGAAGGCGAACAATAGCAAAGGCGCGCCAATGACCCAGATATAGGCCGGGTTATCATTGAGAAACTCGGCTATCCCCAGACCTATTTCCACAACAAGATATAACACTCAACAACATCCTTTTCGGTCAGGAACAAAGACGCAGTGATTGCTCACTATTGCGCGTCAGTGCAGGGGGGAGACGGGCAACGAATCTGCCAGTGGTCGCCTGAATGTTATGAGTAATCCTTAAGTTCGAAACCTGCACTTATTTTCAATAAATTAAAGTGTTTCTGGCGCTTAAAAAATAGTACACATGTACTATTTCGCCCTGCGCTACTGGGCCCGTATAAAGTCTTAGTATCCTGTTCTTCACTAAATGGAATTTGAATGCAAACTTCACTGCGGGCTCTGCCTCCACGGCCTGTGAGCATTATGGGTTCCGGGCATGCGCTGCCGGACAGGATAGTCACCAGCATTGCCCTCGATCATCGGCTGGGGCTGGCGGCGGGGAGCGTCGAGCAGATCAGCGGGGTTGTGCACAGACATGTCGCGTCCAGCATCGACACGGCCGCGAGCCTGGGCGCGAGTGCCGCGCGAAATGCCCTGGCGGCGGCCGGTATCGAGCTGGAGCAGATCGACTTGATCGCCTGTGCCAGTGGCACTATGGATCAAGGCATGCCGTGCAACGCCGCGTTGTTGCAACGTGAATTGGGCATGGGTCACTCCGGCATCCCGGCCATGGACATCAATGCCAGTTGCCTGGGGTTTATTGCTGCCCTCGACACCTTGTCATGGCCCCTGGTTGCTGGCCGCTACCGGCGTATTTTGCTGGTCTGTTCCGACATCGCCTCCTGTGGGCTGGATTGGCAGCAAGTGGAAGTCAGCGGCATATTTGGCGACGGCGCAGCCGCTGTTGTTCTGTGCGCGAGCGAAGGTGGGGCGAAGATCCTCGCTTCGAACCTGAAGACCTTTGCCGAGGGCGCTCATTTATGCCAGATCCCGGCCGGTGGATCGCGCTTTCATCCGCGTCGTATTAAGATCCCGTTCGAACCTCTGACCAGTTTTTCCATGCAGGGCAAAGGCGTATTCCGTCTTGCCGCCAAGCACCTGCCCACGTTGATGAATGATCTGCTGGATCAGGCCGGGCTGACTCAAGGGCAGATCGACTGGGTGATCCCCCATCAAGCCAGCCAGCAAGCGATGCAGCATGCGGCCAGGCGTATGGGCTTTGCCCCGGAGCAAGTCATCGACGTTTTTGCTCACCACGGCAATCAGGTGGCCGCCTCACTGCCAACAGCCCTGGACATTGCGATTCGCGACCAGCGCATTCAGCGCGGGCAGCTTCTGATGTTGATCGGCACCGGTGCAGGGTTATCGATCGGCGGCATGATCCTGGAGTATTGATGAAAATTCTGGTGACCGGCGGCACCGGTTTCATTGGTCGGCATATCGTCTGGCGACTTGCCTCCCAAGGTTGTGAAGTACTGTTCAGCGGACGCAACGCCGCGGCCGCGGCCGATGTCATTCGGCATAGCCCAGGGGCGGCTCAATGGCTTGCCTTGGAGCACGGTTCTGCAACGGCGGCCAATGCGCTGATTGAGGCGACGCGAGGCTGCGCGGCGATTGTCCATTGCGCAGCGTTGTCCGCGCCTTGGGGAACAGCAGAAGCGTTTGCGCAGGCCAACCTGGTGGCCACCGACGAAGTGCTGGAGGCCTGCCGCGTCAATCAGGTCAAGCGCCTTGTGCACCTCTCGACACCCAGCCTGTACTTTGCCTTTCAGGATCGAATCGATATCCATGAAAGCGAACCGTTGCCCGTCCCCGTCAATGAATACGCCCGCACCAAAGGGCTGGCCGAAATGAAGATTCAGGCGGCGGGCCTCGCCGAGGCGGTCATTTTGCGTCCGCGCGCGGTATTCGGCCCGTGGGACGCTACTTTGTTACCGCGCCTGTTGCGGGTCATGCAGCGCGGGCACATCCCGCTGATGCGCGGCGGCAGGGCCCAACTGGACCTGACCTGTGTCGATAACCTTGTCCACGCGGTGGAGTTGAGCCTCAATCAAGCCTTGCCACGTCCCGTCTGTACCTACAACGTGAGCAACGGTACGCCCCTGGCTGTGCAAGATCTGCTGCACTGCATCGCCGAACGATTTCAGCTGACCTTGCGCACCCGACGATTGCCATGGCGGTTGGTGGACGCCATGGCGCTGGCGTTGGAAACCAGCGCTCGACTGCGTCACAGCGGCGAACCTTTACTGACTCGCTATGGCGCTGGGGTCCTTGCCTTCAGCCAAACTCTTAACCTGGACGCGATACGTAATGAGCTGGGTTATCGCACGGTGATCACTCAGGAGCAGGGTATTGACCAGCACGCCCAATGGTGGCTCGCGCAACAGGGCTTGAAACAGTGACTCGCCCAGTCAGCCTCAACATACTGCGCGCCGGTTGGTGCCGACACCTGGCGTGCATGGCTGATCGCAGTGCCCGCTGGGCGCCGACGCAATTTCCTTCACTGTGCGGTTTGATTCGCCATCCCGATGTCGGCTGGATCCTGTACGACACGGGTTACGCCGAACACTTCTTCAAGGCCACCCAAACCTTGCCAGAGCGTTTGTACCGCACCGCCGTGCCGGTGCAATTGCCGATACAGGAGCAACTGGTCGCTCAACTGAATAACTTCGGCATTCAGCCGGAGGATATCCGCACCGTCATCATTTCGCATTTTCACGGTGACCATATCGCCGGGTTACGCGATTTCAATCAGGCTTCATTCATCGCGCTCGATGCTGACCGTGAGCACATTGAAAACCTGCGCAACTCGCGCTGGCGGGCCACCCTTGGCGGGCATTTGCCGGGCTTGCTGCCGGATGATTTCGCCGATCGCCTGATCCTCGCCGATCATTGCCGGCCGGCGACATTGCCTGCGTGGATGGCCCCGTTCACCCAAGGCCTGGACCTATTGGGCGATGGCAGCCTGATCGGCGTGCCGCTGCCGGGCCACAGCCATGGCCAACTGGGGTTGTTCATTGCTGATGCCCAAGGGCGCCCGGCGTTTCTGGTGGCCGACGCCTGCTGGTCAGTACCCGCTTGCCGCGCGGAGCGGCTGCCCGCGGCGCCCGCGTTGTGGTTTGCCGGTCACGATGCCAGGCAGTACAAACAGACCTATGCCAGCCTCGGCACGCTGATCCGCCGAGAGCCCGCCGTGGCGGTATTGCCTTCGCACTGCACGCACGCCTGGGAGGCGTTCAGTAATGCGCAATGAACGCTGGATCGGCAAGCTGCGCAGCGCTTTGAGCTTTCTCAACAGTCGCTACCGTTTGCGCTTCACGCGCAGAGAGCAATTGGAAGCGTGGCAGGCTCGACAGCTGCAGTTTTTTCTGAAAAACGTGGTGCCGGCCGCCGAGCGCTTCAAAGACCATCACTTCAGCCGGCTGGCGGACTTTCCGCTGATGGACAAAGCGACAATGATGAATGACTTTGCGGCGTTCAACACTCGCGGTCTTGGTCTGGATCAGGTTTTGCCCGTCGCGCGGCAAGCCGAGGAATCTCGCGATTTCAGCCCTACGCTGGGCGATATAACCGTAGGGCTTTCAAGCGGCACGTCCGGTAGCCAGGGTGTGTTTTTGGTCAGCACCCTGGAGCGCCAGCGTTGGGCAGGGATTCTTTTGGCGCGGACGTTGCCGGGGCGCTTGCTCCGGCGTTTGCTGTGCTTCTGGCAGGCGCCGCTGCGAATCGCGTTTTTCCTGCGGGCTAATAGCCGTTTGTACACCACATTGAGCAGTCGCCGTATCGACTTCGCATTTCACGACCTGACCCTCGGGCTCGAGGCGTCACTTGAACGGCTGCAAGCGCAGAATCCCGATGTGCTGGTGGCCCCGGCGACGGTGTTGCGGGGGCTGGCTGAAGCCTCATTGAACGGGCGTCTGGCGATACGTCCCACGCATATTCTGTCGGTGGCCGAGGTGCTTGAAAGCACGGATGCAGAGGCCGTGCTCAAAGCCTTCGGGGTTATGCCGCAGCAGATTTATCAGGCCAGCGAAGGCTTTCTTGGTTACACCTGCGAGCAGGGGACCTTGCATCTCAATGAAAGCCATCTGCACATTGAGCCGCAGTGGCTCGATAACGAACACACCCGTTTCCAGCCCATCATTACCGATTTCTCCCGGCGTACACAGATGATCGTGCGGTATCGCCTCAACGACGTGCTGCGGGTCAGCGCCGCTCCCTGCGCTTGCGGGCGGGTCGAGCGAGCAATCGCTGCCATCGAAGGGCGTGCCGACGACGTCCTCTGGTTGCCTGATGCGACGGGGCGCCAGTTGCGCGCGCTGTATCCAGATGTCGTACGCCGAGCCTTGCTGATGCACGGCGCAACACTGCAAGAATATGAGATCCACCAGACGCTTCTTAACTGGCAGATCAATGTGCAGGCCCGCGGCGATCATGATGCTCTGTGCCGGGCCATCCGCGCCAGCCTTCAACAGCTCTGTGCCGGGCAGGGCGTGCGTGCGCCGGTGTTCAGCTTCGGTCATTGGCAAGCACCGCCCACCCACGTCAAACGCCGACGCATGAAGCTTGTGCAAATGCCTGAGGGGCTGCCGTGCGTGTACTGATTCTGGGGGCTCGGGCACCGGCGTGTCTGGAGTGGGCGAGGGCCTTCAACCAGGCGGGCTGGAGCGTGAGCGTGGGGGACTCGCTGGGGCAGCCGCTGAGCCGGTTCAGCCGTTCAGTGCAGCACTTCGTTCGTTTACCTGAGCCCCGACTCGACCCGGCCGGCTGGATCGAGACCTTGGCCAGCGTGATCAAGGCGCATCGCATCGACGTTTTACTGCCCACCTGCGAAGAAGTGTTTTATCTGGCCCATGGTCTGGAGCGCCTCAGGCCATTGTGCAGAGTGCTGACCAGTGATTTTGCGCTGTTGCACCGACTGCATCACAAGGGGCAGTTTGCGGCCATGACCCAGGGCTGGGCATTGTCGACGCCGCAAACCCGCCTGCTGACGGATCACCAGGGCGTGCAGGCGCTAAGCACCGAGGCTGCGCAATGGGTGTTCAAACCGGCTTACTCGCGTTTCGCTTCGCAGACTCTGATCCGGCCCGACGCGAGCCTGTTGGGCCAGGTTCGGCCCAGTATCGAGGCGCCCTGGGTTGCGCAGCGCTTTATCCAGGGGCGGGAGTTTTGCAGCTTCAGCGTCTTGATCGCGGGCCAGTTGCGCGCGCACAGCGTTTATCAGCCGCGCTATCGAGTGGGCCGGGGTTCGGGGATCTATTTCGCCCCTGCGAGGCCGGAACCTGTGCGTTTATTCCTGGAGCAGTTCGGCCGTGAAACGGGTTACACCGGGCAGGTCGGCTTTGACTTCATCGAAGATCACGCTGGCCATTTCCATGTGCTGGAGTGCAACCCCCGGGCCACCAGCGGCGTGCATCTGTTCGACAATCAGCGCCAGGCACTGGTGAGCAGCCTTGGCGACGCATCCGCCAGCATGCTCGAACCCACCCAGGAACCGCGAATGATCGCACTGGCTATGCTGTTACTGGCTGCGCCTGCACGCGTGGTGAGCAGGGCGTTCTGGCGTGATTACCGCATGGCCCGCGACGTGGTCGTTCAGCAAGGCGATGTCCTGCCGCTGGCGGCGCAATGGCTGAGCCTGGGGGAAATCCTCTATCGCGCTGCTTCCCGGCGCTGCGGATTGCTGGCCGCATCCACCGCGGACATCGAGTGGAACGGGCAAGCGTTAGGGGACCCGCCGCAATGAAATTATTGTTCCAGGAGCAACTCCTTCAGGAGCCAGTGACTGCCAACGACAGCCCCGCCCGACAATACGTGCGGGGTTGGGCCGAGGCAGGGCTGATCGCCAATGTCAGCACGCGGATGGCGCTGCTCGATACCGGGACGCAGCAGCTGGCGGTGAGCATCAACGACGGGCATGACCCTGAAGACAACTGCTATGTGGTGTCGCCCCGTACCGCCTACAGCGGCTACGCCCGCGAAGAGCTCAAGCGCCTCGGCCGCCCGTGGCTGACCCGGCCGCTGAGTGCACTGACCCAAGGCGTCGACGCTTTGTTGAGTGCGGCAAAGGTCGACAAGCTGGTCCAGGTCAACAACTGGCTGCTGTCCACCAACCTGTATCCCGCTGACTGGGATCTGCACGAGCTGCCGCAGATCAGCGCTTTTTTGCAACGTCTGTTTCCTGACCATGCCCTGTGTTTTCGCTCGATCAATGAGTTCAGCAACTGGGAGCTGAAACAGCGTTTGCGAGCGCTGGGTTTTCTCAGTGTTCCTAGCCGACAGGTCTATCTTTTCGATGGTCGGAGCGGGCCGGATGCAGCGTTTTTGCGACATCACAACACCCGGCTCGACCGCACATTGTTGCGGCGTAGCCCCTATGAAGTGGTGCCTGGTGCTGCCCTGAGCGACAGTGATTTTTTACGGGTGGAACAGCTTTATAACCTGCTGTATCTGGACAAGTATTGCCGACTCAACCCGCATTACAGCGCCCGCTGGATACAGCGTGGTCAGCGCGAAGGCTGGCTGCAGATACGTGTGCTGCGCAACCGGGTGGATGGCCGTATCGACGGTGTGCTGGGCTGGTTCGGCAATGACTCGACCCTCAGCACTCCGATTGTGGGATACGACACCGCGTTGCCCCAAAAAACCGGGTTGTACCGGCAACTGACCTGTCTGTGCCTGCTTGAAGCCGTCGAACGGCGCACGGTGCTGAATTTCAGCTCTGGCGCCTCCGGCTTCAAACGCTTACGCGGCGGCCAGCCACAGATCGAATACAGTCTTATCAAGGTCGCTCATTTGCCTGGGCGGCGCCGCTGGATATGGCGCTTGCTCAGCGTTCTGCTGTATGGAATAGGTGTGCCCCTCATGAGAAAACTCAAACTGTGAATCGTCTTGCTCAATGGTGGCCGGTCGCACTGAGCCATGAACTGAAAAAAGCGCCGCTGGCGTGTCAGGTTCACGATATGCCGGTCGTGCTGTTTCGCGACGCCGATGGGCGTGCGGCGGCATTACCCGATCGCTGTCCGCATCGTTTTGCGCCATTGAGTCAGGGCCGGGTTCACGATGGCCATATCGAGTGCCCTTATCACGGTTGGCGGTTTGCAGCGGACGGTCGCTGCACTCGAGTTCCCGGCACGGAACACACCCCCACCAGCAAAGCACTGCTCAACAGCCTGGCGTGCTGCGAAGCCCATGGCCTGGTGTGGGTGTGCCCGAACGACCAGCGACCGCTTGATTTGCCGGTTGCCCCAGCCGAGCAGAGGCAGAAACTCGATACGTTCTGGATGACTGATCAAGTGCAGTGCTCATTGCAAGACGCTGCGGAGAATTTTCTGGATGGGTTTCATACCCATTTTGTTCATGCCGGCTGGATCCGGCACGACCAGCAGCGTCAACGCATCACGGCCAGGGTTCGCCCGCTCGATGACGGTATCGAGGCGATTTATAGCGGGGAGGGTAGGCAGTCCGGGCTTATCTCCCGCTTGTTCGAGGGCCAGCGGGGCGCGAGCATGGGCCGTTTTCGCCTGCCGGGTCTTGCGGAAATCGAGTACCGCGACGTCAACGATCATCTCAACCTGCTGGTCAGCGCCTGGATGACGCCCTGTGCCGAAGGGCACTTGCGGATTTTCGCGCGAGTGGCGACGACGCGAGGCAAAACGCCGGCCATGCTCAAACGTGCGGTATTGCGGCAAGCGTTCAAGGTCATCCTGCGCCAGGATCGCCAGATTCTTCAGCAGGTCAGCGCCAATAGGCGACGTTTCCAGCACCACCCGACCACGCCGCTGGATGGCCCACAGGACTTGCTCGGCCCCGGCATCAGGCATTTGCTTGAGCAGGGGCAACCACTGGTTTTCGACGAGCGCACGGTTAATATCTCGCTCTAAATAAACCAGGCCTTCAGGCAATCCTGTTCTATTCAGGCCTTGAGCTGTAGCCGAAAAAACTTACTGCCGACTCTGTGAATCCTGGCGGTTGATTGAATCGTTGGCGTCCTTCTGATAACGCGGCGCGAAGTGAGGTAGCAGTAACCGTGCCCAAGCGGAGACGATTTTGCTGGTCTCCTGCGGGCAGCGTGTAGCTCTCGATTTCGGTAGCAGCCCTTGCTCGACAATTGACGCGTATTCCTGAGGATTACGACCGTAAACCATGCAGAGCAGGTTGTAGTAACGCTGTTCATTCAACGAGTGCTCATCCGAGAACGCGTCTTTGTGCGTATTGCCATTTTGCAGTGATGCATTGTTTCTGAACCAGGTAGCCGCCATCGCCAGTACGCGAGTCAGCTGTTCAGGTGTCTCATCACGGTTGACGTGAAACAGAATCATGGTCGCCGCCATTTGATCGACTGCGTCTTCTTCACGCCCTGTGGAGGGCAGGTTGAGCAAGTCGATAAACGCATGGCCGGTTTCATGTAGCAGAATAAAACGCAGGTTGGACTTCACGTAATCAGTCGGGAAATCCGGGTCGTTGTTCACATTCAGTTCATCGGCCTGGTGCAGCAGGTGGTCGACCATCTCATAGCAGAGGAACACGGCAGAGTCTTTAGGGCTGTAGAACGCATTCACCATCCCGCACTCCATGGCCACGTAGTGCAGAGGGCGGGGCATTATGAACATGCCGTCCATGGCATCAATTTCTACATTACCGACCAGCAGGTCGGCCTTGCGGGTAAAACGGTAGGCCTGTTCCAGTCTGGCATCACGCGGAGCCTGATAGGTATAGGAAAAGCGTGTGCCCTTGCCATCCGAGACATCGGTTTTTCGCGTGTTCTGCGCAGCGGTTTGCTGTGGCGGGGGTTGTTGTTGTTGTTGTTGTTGTTGCACGGGTTGCTGTGCCGGTGGTGACGTAACTGCGTTATTTGCCGGCGGGTTGCCGCTGGTTCCATTATTTGCAGCCTGGGCCAGCCCGACAAGGTAGGAGTAGTCAGGCTCTGTGTTCTGGCGAGGGGGGTCGAAGGGCTCAAAGGTGTTTGAAATCAATACCGAGATCGGCTGCATCTCTGCGTCGCGGCTGCCGCTCCAGACCAGGTCATAACCACGGACTTCACCACCACGCTGTTCATAGCGGCTGTAGTATTTGCCGGTGCCGCGATCACCCGAGATGATGAATAAACTGCCTTTTCTGAACGAGTAAGTGACGGTGGATTTAGCGTTGCCGGTCAGATCGTTGTACAGCGTGTCGATGGCGTCGGGTTTGACGTTGTCGATACGTAATAGCTGGATCGAAACACTTCGATCCTCAGAATCGATATTGACGAAGTTCGGTTCCGGCTGGGTGGTCCTGGTCAGCAACTTTGCCGGGTAGGCCAATGTCACGCCGGATTTGGGTTCGGTGATAGTGGTCCAGCCATACGTCTTGCGGTTATTCAGCGCCATACCACCCAGATGCATGGCGAGGTCGGCATTGAGCATTCCGGTGCCAGGTTGCTTGTATCGCTGCTGTACACTGGCAATGGCGTCCCGGGTGCCTTTGCCAAACTGGCCATCAATCCAGCCGTTGTAAAAACCGCCCCAAATCAAACCTTCCTGAATCAGCTTTCGTTCATCGAAGTTGAGCGAGCCTTCTGTGTTGTCGGCATTCTGGGTGGCGTAAGGGTTCGCGGGTGCTGCGACACCTGCGAACACGCTTGCAGGCTGCCCAGCGAGCGTGGCGACCGCCGTAATGAACGCCACATGCAACAGGCGATTTTTCCAGCTCGTGGAGGTGCGGCTTGCTACAGTCCCTGTCGTCAATGGAATAGCCCCTGATGTGCGCTCGCCAGATAAAGTAAGTTCGTCATCGTTTCATTTCAGTTGTCAGGTACCGCGTCATAGCCTTCCAGTGCGTAGCCACTGATGCTCGTGCCCGTCAGATGGGCGTCATCGCACCGGTAACTGCGTTTTTCATAACTGTAGGAAGTCCGTATCTGATTGATATCGTGTATAAGCTGCCGGAATTGCCAGCCTTCCTCGACTTCGTAAGTCAGGTGTTTGTCATCGATGGCGATCACGCCGTCTGAGTAGATCAACGTCTGCCTCGATCCGTCGTCAGCGGGTAGCGGATGTGGGTCGGCTTTGTGCTGGTCGGTTCGCCAGGTCGTCTCGAGGAAAGCACGGCAGGCGCTGGCGCTGGGCAACATGCGGTCTTCGATCGTACTGGGTGGCAGCTGCCCACTGGCATGCGCGCAAACGGCCACTCCCAGAAGTACTAGTGACAGCATTAAGCCGGGCAAAGCTTTACCAGGTGTTGTTGCCCTGACGGATGCATTAGCCATACTTCGTGGTGATCCCTGATTGCTACACAGTCGACGCTTTTTAATGTCAGCTGCGCAGCCACGCTATCGGCAGAAACTGCAGAAGTTGGTTATTAATTATTTACGGGAAAACCGAAAGATGCCAATAGCACATCCGTACTATAGGCAGGCGCGCTTGAGTGAATATTATTATTGTGGTGACGCTCTATCGGGCGTTTTGCAGAAACACCACATACCCCAAAAAACCCTGGCTACGCTCCAGATAAGCCGGTGCGCTCCATTCGCCACCCTGAATCAGCCCCACTTTGAAAGGCAGCCCCAGGCGACTCAGGCGTGGTAGATAGGCTTTGTAATCCGGGATGCTGTGCCTGCCCTGATAGGTTTGAACCACCACCTCATCAATCACGCCCTGGAGCTGGCCGATGACCGAAGCGTCGGCGTTACTGCTCCAGTCCAGCAGGCCGGTAATGCTCAGCCGATAGTTGTCCGGAAGGCGACGACGCAGATCGCGCAAGAATTCCACATACTCGTCGAGGTAGCGCGTTCGGGCGTCAAAGTCGATCTGGATGCCTACAACCTGGTTCCCGGCCTGCTGCCATCGATTGAGCTGCCCGAGCAACTGCGTGTAGACAACGTCCGGCCAGCGCAGGGTATGTGCACGATAAACAATCCAGAGCCGTTCTTGAGGCAGCCTGGCTACTGCCATGCCCTGGGCGACCAAATTCACGCGTCGATGGCGCTCACTGCGTGTACTGCTGATTTGTCCCTGCAGCACATACAGCGTCTTGGCCTTGGCGAGCACCTCTTGCGATGACACTCCTGCCCAGAGCCAGAACGCATCGTATTCATCGGCCTTGACGGCGGCGGATGCCGTAGCAACAGGCAGCAAGCTGACCAGGGTCAGCCACAATAGCGAGCGCATTTACCAGTAATACTGTTGGGATTTAGCCCAGCGGGTATCCGCATATTTCTTCTTGAGGTCCTGAAACCAAAGCTTGCGGACGTTGGGTTCGACATCCTTTGCGCCGCAACTATTGATACCGGCCGGCCCATAGCAGTTGATGGCGCGATAAAGTGCATACGCGACATCAGTGTGTGCGGCCTTTGCATCGTTGATGACCGTGACATAAGCGCTATGACGCGCGAACGACTCGCCAGGGAAACCCGAGGGGCCGCTACCCAGCACACCATCAGTGGGCTTTTCATTGAGCGGCGCGGCATCCAGATGGTTGCGTAACATAAACTCGCCCATGCAAATCAACCCTTGAGAGTCGCTTGGGTTTTTGTCCAGCGCCGCCGCAGTTTCGGCCAGGCTTGGGCAGCGGTAACCGGAAGCTGCCTCGTTTCCGTTCCATTTGAACAGTGCCAGTGAATGACCCTGATCATATTGATAGCCCAGGCTGTAACTGAGTTTTGTGTCAGGCACCGAATCGGGCAGTTGCTTCAGGTCTTTGCCAAACGCTGCGTACTGCCCGTGCACCAATTGCTTGTAAAGCAGCAGGAAGAGGGCGGTGTCGCGTTCTGTTGTGCTGGGCCCTTGAGTAATTTGTTGACGCAACAGGTCGGCATTGGCCGATTTGCTGAGCAGGATATACCGTACTTTCTCGTTCTTGATCGGTGAGTCTGCGCGCAATGCTTCGGCCACTTGGTCGTTCCGCTCATAGTTCATGGCCAGCACCCACTGCAGTTGCTCTTGCTGCAAAGGCAATTGGGCCTTGCTCAATAAGTGTAGCCAGAGTTGCTGTGCCGTCTTGTCATCTTTGCTTGCCTCAAGTGCCAGGCCGCGTAACATCTGCTGGCTGAACGCGACATAACCAAGCGTGTCGGGCACCTCGGCAGGTAATAGCTGCAGCGCGCGGGTGGGATCTTTTTCGGTATAGAAAGCGACTGCCGCTTGCAGGTAGCTAAACAGTTCGGGCTGTTTAGCAAAAATGTCTTTCTGCTCAAGCAGGGCCGAGCTAGTCAAGGTGTTCGATATCCCCACGCGCATCCACATCAAGTCGTTGACCGCCGTGATCAGTGCCGAACTGATAGGCGCTTTGTTAGGCGTGATCAGCTTCAGATCCAGTTCACGAATCAGCGCATTGTAGGCAGCGCTGTCGGGTTGAGTGCCTTTGTCGATGTCGGCGAACAGCGCCTCGTACTGCGCCGCGAGCTTATTGGTGTCCTGTAACAGCCAGTGCACCCGGCGTAGCAGCCCGTTGGCGGTGGCGCAATACAAGCCAGACGGGGCGAGTTCGAGGTATTTGTCGAAGGCCTCTTCAGCGCGTCGTGCCGCCGCTTTATCGACCCGTTCTGGCTTCAGCTCGCCGTATTCAAAGGCTTTCTCCTGAGCCAGATTCAACTCACTGCGGCCGATCATGTACAGCGATGTATCTTTGAGCCAGGGGTTGGAATTATCCGCCAGTGACGTGAAGCCAGAGGTGGCTTCAAGGAAACGACCGCTGTAAAAATCGCTTGCCGCTTGCAGGTAGGTGGCAAAGGACTTGCTGGCAGCGGACTGCATATCACCAGGCAGCATGCTGGTAAATTGCTCTGGCTCCCAGGTGCAAGCCGCGAGCATACGCAAGCGGCTTGTGCCGAGTGCCGAGCGTTCAGCAGGGGATAAATCCGCGCTGTCGGCCAGCGCCTGCATGAAGTCGGCGGCCGTCTGCTCACTGTTGCTGCGGCAACGGCTGCCTTCGCCGTCGATCAGCGTCGAGCTGGCCACCTTGGCCTGTTCGCGCTTGATTCCCAGGCTGTTCAGCAACGTATCGAGGCTCTGCCCGGTTTTGCTCGCGGGAATGTCTGGCTCCACGTCTGACGGGGGCTGAAGACGATAGTGGGCAAACGGTACCTCACCATAACCTTGCGCGATGTCATCTTTGCCAAGGGGCGCCGGTGTCAGCGGCAGCTTGCCGGAGTCGGCCAATAACAGGCGCAAGTTGACAGTGCTGTCATTGCTGGGGCTGAGAAAAGGAAAATTGCTGCAAACGCTGAATTGATTCGTGTTGACCGACCAGGTCGGTGCGCAGGAGTCATCATCGCTCGCCTGAGCCTGGAAAGCAGTAATTGCACTGACAGCAAGAGCCAGCGTTGTTAGCAAGCGATGGTGCATAAACATCCTTTTGGTAACTAACAGATCAGCGTTGCGCATGAAGGGGGCTGTTATAAAGGCTATACCGGGGGCGTGTACGAACAAATAGCACACATGTGCTATTGAATGCTGGCTGGCATCAATGAATAAATTGACGTCACTGGCTACACCTTTTTTGAGGCCGGCTACCCAACGTCAGTCATGCCAGGCGAGCACTATCAGAATCCATGCAGGGGTTGCCCATGGAGTTAGCACTTACGCTGAATGTTAGAAAGTTCTTTCGACATGCAGTTATGTACGGTTTAGGGATCGCTATCGGAATTGCCATCGTGCTGATGTGGGATAGGGTGCGATCCTCGTCTTTGCTTACAGATGGATTACCCCTCTCTTGGAATGGTGCCTCTGCGCAATTCAACGGTCGTCTGCGCGCCCGTTTTCCCCTGGGTATGCCCATCGGCGATTTCATTCGCGAACTCAACCAGGAGGGATTCAAGCCCACGTGGTTTGAAAGTGCCGGTTATTACGGCGCTGTCCGCCGTGAGGGATGGCTACCGTGCAGGGTCACCGCCAGGGTCCGCTGGCAGCCCGGGCCGGGCAATACGCTGGCTTACATCGACGGTAATTATCGAGAAGAGGGCTGCCTTTAATCACGGCCAACAGGTTAACGGGAAGCATCAGGTCCAAGCATTGCATTGCAGGATTAGCAAGGAACCTCTGAATGAAGTACCCCGGTGTTGCAATTTTTTTGCTGGCTTTCACTTATCAGTATGCACAGGCGCGCCCCATGGATTGTAGTAAGGCATCCACCGCCGACGCGGCAATGGGTGAAGCCTATGCGGCGATCCTGAAGAGCCCCGATGATGCGAGCCTGCGCCACTGGATTGGCGCGAGAGATCAGAATCTCGGGGAGCTGCGCGACAGTGCCGACCTGGGTGCCATGTTTGGCGAAATTTACGCTTTGCCTAAACCCGTCGCATTCGAACGACTGGATGTCAGCGCTATCGTCACTCGATATTTTCCGCTGAATACTCCCAAGGCTGTGGTTACCCAAGCGTTTGCCCCGTCCGGGCCCTGGGCAATTGTCGAGGATCTACCCGACAGGCTTGTGGTTCGAAATGATCGGGGGCGGGCTTTGGTAGACCCTGATGCCAGTTCCGTTGTGATGACCTTCGTGTTCAGTACGGGCAGTACGCTCAGTCAGGTACAGGCGGTTCGTTTTAAAAGTCAGTAGAAAACCGGACCTTTGACAGCAGGTACGTTTGACTGTGGTTTGTCCGCGGCTGCGATTGGCCCCTTCCGCCTTTACCGCGGGTGACGGTTTCGCCAGCATGGCCATATAGTACATATGTGCTATTGAGCATGATTTCAGCGACTGATACGGTCGGTGGTTTGTCTTTACGCCGGCGCAGGCAACGAGTGCGCAGCGGGTGCCAGGCGCAGGGCATTTATTGCTGGAACACAAGGCCATCCTTGATGGGCCTCCGGCACTTTTCAATAACGGGTTCTGAAGAAAGAAATGACCATGCTCAAGACAACCCTTGGCCTCGCCGTTGCATTGGTATCAACTCAAGTTTTCGCCGGCGGCTTCGCCCGTACCGAACAAAGCATCAGTTCCATGGGCAGCGGTCAGGCAGGGCGCGCATCGGCTGCCAATGATGCCGGTACCGTATATGGAAACCCGGCGGGCATGGCGCGCCTCGAAGGCACGCAGATAACCGCGGGCGCTACGTTTATCGACGCCTCCACGGATATCAGCAATGTCAGCGGCCGTTCCAGCGGCAGTAACGACGGCGATATGGTGCCCTTCAGCACCGTGCCCTTTGGTTTCTACACGCACAAGTTCGATGAGCATTGGTCTTTTGGCTTTGGGGTCTATGCGCCCTTTGGGCTGTCGACTCATTACGAGAACGGCTTTCAAGGGCGCATGTTTGCCAGCAAGAGTGACATCAAGGTCATCACGCTACAGCCCACTGTCAGTTACGCCGTCAACGACAGATTGTCGATCGGCTTCGGGCCGACCTTCAACCGTATTGCTGGTACGCTTGAGTCAGACGTCACACTGAATCCGGCCATTGCTGACACCAACGTCAAGGTCAAAGGTGACGACACCGCGGTCGGCTTCAATCTGGGCATGTTGTTCAACGCCACTGATACCACCCGGGTCGGCCTGACCTACCACTCAAAAGTCGATTACAAGCTCGATTGCCACACTCAGGTCGCGACGGGCGCAGGCACCCCGGCGGCATTGCTCGCTAGCAACCGCTATGACTGTACCCTGAAAGCGACCACTCCAGAGTCTTACGATTTTTCCGTAACTCAGGACGTGACCGATGCCTGGCAGCTCTTTGCGAGCGCGACCTGGACCGGCTGGAGCAGCATGCGCGACCTAAGTCTGCGCAATCAACCGATCTCGGCGGCGCAGGGAGGCACGTTGGCTGGGGCGCTGACCGGTTCCGTCCAGGAAGGACTGAACTGGCATGACACCTGGACTTATGCCATCGGCACCGCCTACCAACTGGATTCGCAATGGGTAGTGCGCGCGGGGCTGACACTCGACCAATCGCCGACCAGCAACACCAATCGTTCGCCTCGAACGCCCACTGGCGATCGGCAGATATTCAGCGTCGGTGTCGGTTATAACGTGACGCCGCAATTGACGATTGATCTGGGGTATTCCTACCTCAAGGAAGAACGTGTCGACGTCAGCCGTTCCAATGCGTTGGCGAGTTACAGTGCGACTTATCAAAGCGACGCTAACCTGTTCGGGGTAGGCGCCACCTACCGGTTCTGACGCACGCTCGGGTGAGGGCGCTTCACCCCATGGGAACACCGATGCCTTTCAATATTCAATCAAGCATCGGTGATGCCTCAGTAGGTTCTGAAGTCGCGCACCACGTCTCCCCTGAAATCGATATACAGTCTTTTGATGTTTGCTTTTTGGCCAGGCGCGTTGCTACCGGTGACCGTGCCGGCGTCATCCATTATTTCCTGAGCTTCACCGGCTTTGATTTGCCCGCCAATGATGGTGCTACTGGCAGAGCTTCCGCCCGAGTAACGGCTGGTGTATTTATACGCCATGTCTGCAAGCTTGCCGATCTGGGTATCTTCACGATCATACAGCCATTCCGAGGAGTTGTTGCCCAGGTTGTCGGTCGCTTTTGAAGGGGTGCCGAATTTGTCTCGAATCTGTTGTTTGGTTGATTTGCCAACAACGATGTTGGATTTAATAAACTCCGGCGCGTATTTTCCCTCGCCGGTGAGAGAATCCAGCCCAGGTATTGAACTTCCGATACCACTTGAACAGGCCGTCAACGCGGCCATTAACATGGCGGCAGTCGCCAAGCCTTTGAATTTTGCCAGCTGGCAATAAGTGCCCATGCCTGTTACCTCTGATCTGAGAGTCGAGTGGTATTAATTCTTTTCGCGCGGGTGCTACTGCACAAGGCAGGCGACTAGCCATGTGGCGTGACCCTGCAACGCATATTTATTAACGGTGAGGCAGATTTCGTGTAGGGAATAGCTTAAAGGGGCCGTTTGAAAATCGCCTATAGTACAGATGTGCTATTGCTTGAATGTGCTAGCGAGCAATACCTTCAAGCCTCTACCATCAGGTTTGTATTGTTCAATAACAGCGATCACGGCCGGGGCGTGTCGACGTCAACTTTGTCAATCCAGAATTGGCAGCGCGCGTTGCATCGGGGGGCTTTCCTTGCTTAGAAAATTGCTAGCCGGTGCGCTCGCGGTTCTGGCAGTCGTATCCGGGGGAGTTGTGCTTTTCGTCGTGTTTGTGTTTACACAGTTCCCGACAGACCGCACGCCCAGCTATAGCGTAACGTTGGACATGCAGGGCCCAGCCAGTACAACCAATCTTGAAGTATGGGTAACGGAACCCGGTCATTATGCCGTGGCGCTGCGTTACCCCTACGGCGACGCCGTTGAGCGGGAGAAAGCCTGGGCCCTGGCGGGTGGGGATGCGCGGGTAGGGGATACCTGGAGCGAGCCAGGTTCCGCGTTAGTGTTCCACGTCCGCATTGAAGAGATCGAAAGTGGTATAGAAATGCTGAATCAGCAGGTCATGCACCCTAAATTAAACGCATGGGCGGGAAACTATCTGAATGCCGACTTGGTTAAAAGAAAACTTGAGACCGGCCATTATCAGGTGACTGTGCAGCGACAAGGACGCCTGGCCGACACGCCCCCAGCCCCACTCGAGATCCAGTTTGGCAGGGCGTATCAGGGAAAATGAACGGCAGGGTTACTCATGAAAGATCGGAAAAACGCTGAACTGGATCAGGCCACGCTGAGGTTAACCGTGGCAACGGCGGCGATCACTTATGTGTCGTTGATAGGTTTTTTGCCGGGGTACGATGTCGCGCAGTACGAACCGATCATTGCTTACTATGCCGGCTTTCTGGTGGTCTCGTTTATCTTGCGGCAATACATTATCACTCGTCCTGGGGTATTTCCGGCACGTCGGGTATTCGGGATGGTGCACGATTACACCGGGATTTCAGTAGGGCTGGTGGTGGGCGGCGAGGCGACACTGCCGATTTTCAGCGTCATGGTCTGGGTCACGCTGGGCAACGGTATGCGCTATGGCTCGCGCTATCTGGCGATTGCGGCATCCCTGGCATTGTTGGCGATCATGATTATTTATCAGCTGACGCCGTACTGGCGGGCCCAGCCGTTCATGGTACTGATGCTGGTGGCTGTCACCATTCTGGTGCCAGTCTACGCCCACATCCTGTTAGTCAGGACGCGCCAGGCGTCCGAGCAGGCCACGGTTGCCAATCAGGAGAAAGAGCGCTTTCTCGCCCAGGCCAGTCACGACCTGCGCCAGCCCATTCACTCCATCGGCATGTTCACCGCCTGCCTGCGATCGAGCCCCTTGGGGGAGTACGAGCGCAAGCTGGTGGACAACATCGATCGATCACTGCATAACGTGGCGCAATTGTTCCGCTCGATTCTTGATATCTACACATTGGACAGCGGCAAAGTTTCGGTCAAATCAGACGTGGTCAATCTCGGCGAGATGCTGGGTGAAATCACCCAGCAGAACATCGCCGCCGCGCGCTGGGCCGGCGTCGAACTCAGGGTCCGGCCTTGCAACCGCTGGGTCAGGGTAGATGCCACGCTGCTTGCCACGATGGTGCAAAATATACTGTCCAACGCCCTCAAATATGCCCCCAATCATCCCGTCCTGATCGGCGTACGCAGCCACCAGGACGGCCTCTCGATCAGCGTCCATGATCAGGGGCCAGGGATCGCCGCCGAGCATCTCCCGAAAGTCTGGGACGAGTTTTACCGAATCCGCCACGCGCGCGACAAGGACGTAGAAGGCGTTGGGCTAGGCCTGTCCATCGTTAAACGACTTAGCCAGATCATCGGCGTCCAGATCCAGATTGAATCCAGGGTGAACCGAGGGACAAGCGTGACCATCCGCGGGCTCGAAGAAGTCGCTGCCCCCCTGCAGCAACCGCGCAAAAAAATACTGGGGGATAGTTTGCTCAAAGGCGTCAAAATTTGTCTGGTAGAAGACGATAATAACGTCCTCATGGCCACCGCTGCTCTGCTTGAGCGCTGGGGGTGCGAAGTACAGACCGCCAGTTCGGCGCAGGGGCTGACCACCGACTGTGACATTATCGTGGCCGATTACGATTTGGGTACCAAAGCCAACGGCCTCGATTGCATCGACAGTATTCGCATGGCCCGGGGCTGGGACGTTCCTTCGCTCATTGTGACTGGGCGCGAATTGGATATGGTTCAAGAGGCATCACTGGCGCGGGATGTGTCTGTACTGTCGAAACCTTTGAGGCCTTCGGAACTGCGCCTGACCCTCTTGTCGATGTGTGAGAAACCCTCGGAGCGGGTCTGAACCCAATCGAGTCAAGGTGAACGGTATTAAAGACAGGAACGTTTTGAATGTCGCTTAGAGTCATGGTCGTTGGCGGATACGGAAATTTTGGCAGGATCGTTTGCCGACACTTGATCAACATGCCCAACGTTGTTCTTGTGATTGCAGGACGCAACGCTACAAAGCTCGCTGATAGCGTCGACACGCTGCACAGCCATTCGGGCATGCTGTGCGAGAGCTGGTGCGGTGATGCCATGGGGGCTGCGTTCGCTTCGATATTACGCAGCTTTGATATCCAATGGGTCATCCACACGGGAGGGCCATTTCAGAACCAGTCCTATGCCGTGGCCCAGGCGTGTATCGAGGCCAAGGCCAACTATTGTGATCTTGCTGACTGCCGCGCTTTCGTCAACGGTATCGGTATTCTCGACGCAGCGGCCAGGCAAGCGGGCGTGACGTTGCTCAGCGGCTGCAGCTCGGTACCCACGCTATCTTCGGCACTCATTGATCAGTACCGGCATCGCTTCAGCCGAATCGATGTCATTGAACACGGCATTTCTTCCTCGGCAAAAATGCCCGGATTGTCCACCGTTGAAGGTGTACTTGCGTACGCTGGCAAACCGATCAAGCAGCTGCGAGACGGGCAGGTCTACGAAGTTTCGGGCTGGCAGGATTTGACCTTACGCAAAATGCCGCATCTGGGGACGCGCCTACTGGCTAATGTCGACGTCCCGGATATCGACATCTTCGGCGACCGCTATGGCGCACGCACGCTACGCTTCAAGGCAGGCTCGGGCCTCAAGCTGGGCGGCGTAGCCAATTTCCTGTTGGCCGCTTCCCTACGCGCAGGACTGGTCAGGGACCGCGTCAGCTGGGCCGCGCGACTGCATCGCTGGGGCAGCCTATTTGAGCGATTCGGTGACGGGCGCAGTGCCATGTACATTGATGTCGAGGGGGTCGGCGATGACGGTAAGGCCCTGACCATGAATGTTCAGCTCACCGCGCACAATGACAAAGGCCCGGAGATTCCCAGTTGTGCCGCAGTAGCGCTGATGGCGAAAGTCGCTCGGCAGTACCGTCCAGAGCCAGGCGCCCGACCCTGCGTGGGGGAGATCAGCGTTGACGAGTACCTTGCCGCCATCAACGACCCGCACAACATAAAATTGGCCGTGCGCTTTTCAGATGAGCAGGGTTGATCGATGCTTTATCTGGCGCTGAAGTATCTGCATGTGATCGCGGCTATTTTCCTGTTCGGATTCGGCATGGGCTCGTTTCTCTATCTGATCGCGGCCAACCGCACGCGTAACCCGCAGGTCATCGCGCATGTCTGTGGGATGGTGGTGCGGTTCGATTCCTGGATTACCACACCCGCAGGCTTTCTTCAGTTGGGCACGGGCTACTTGCTTATGAAGCTCGCCGCGCTGCCGTTAGATTCGCCCTGGTTGCTGACCTCGCTGGTGTTCTTCATTGGCGTCGGTGCGCTTTGGCTACCCGTACTCGTGCTGCAAAAGCGTATGCATGGGCTGGCTTTGAGCGCGGTGGAACAGGGCTTGTCGCTGGATGATCGATACCACCATCGCTATCAGAAATGGTTGTGGGTGGGCATTTGCGGTTTTCTCGGCATGTTCGTCGTGGTGCTTATGATGACGACGAAGCTGACCCCGTGGCAGTGGCTGGAGATGTTGCTGGCCTGATCATTTACGGCAAATGGCTGAGTTTCAAGGAGAACTTGGTATTGAATAGTACAGGTGTGCTATTGAATGACATTTAGGGTATGAGATTATCAGCCTAGCCAAAAACTTGTTCGGTTCCTATTATCAGCAACTACGGGAGTAAACGCGGGTGCATAAATTCGCTTGGGTTCTGGCGGTCTTTTCTCCTCTGGTCATTTCTCCGAGCATCGCAGTTGCCGCAATGCCTGACTGGTGGCTAATCTTCGGAAGTGGGGATCAGCCAAAACGGGAAGTCCTCTATGCCGATGCTCTTTCCGTCGCAGAGACTCCGTCGAAATCAGCAGCAGAGCCCACTCGCTCAGTTGATGTCGTGCACGTTTTCGAAGAACAGGACAAGCCTCTTTTTATGCTGTACCGGATTGCTTTTCAGTGTAAGTCTGGCAACTACATTATAGAAGCAGCGGATGCCAAGATGCGTTCAGGCGAGGTCACCCAGGGACAAACAACAAACCAGTGGCAACCGGTTGCCCGCAGCATGCTGGAGCGGCCCTATGATTTCGTCTGTAAAGCCAGCGCTCGGCGAGCCAACGGCATGATCAAAATAGCTCGACCGGAGCTTGCGAATACGTTGCCGGAGTTCACCTATAGAGCGTTTTGGGGGCCTGCGGTTGATGCTCCAAGTCCGTGAATGGGTGATGTCAGGTCAGCGCCTGTGCTTCATGCCTGATCAAGAATTGCGGATAGTCATTCTTCACGCGCGTCAGAACAGCTTCTATGAGAGGGTGCGGCGTAGTTAACGGCAAGTCCGTGAGCAGCGACCACGGCCCATCGATCAGCGCGTGACCCGCTGGGAGGTCCGCAAGGTTATCCCGGCGTCGTAGTGCCAGGACGGCCAGTAACTCGATGGGGAAGACGCGATCAAAGTCGTCGTCGAATTCGTAAGTTTTCCAGCCTGTGCTGTATTGGCTCCGGTTGATATGGAATTCAGCGGCCTGGTTCATGTGTCGCGCCAAGGTGTTTTGGTTGGCGGTCCTCCAGTTATCCAGCAGCCCCGATAGGCATTAATCAAGGGCTTGCGTGGCTCAAACCGGGTTGACAGTGCATAGGCGTCGCAGAACAGGAACGTTAAAAACACATCGTGGGTGTTGTGGGCGATTCGACGAGACTCAGGCAACAGATTGAGCCGCGTATCTTTCTCCGCCATTTCCACAAAGCGCTGCGCGCTGACCTTGCCTCTATCCCAGCGCAACAGCACGGTGGGGCCTGCAGCGCGCAGGCTGTCTGAGTACTCTTTGGGCCAGTTACCAAGCTGTGGCTGCAGCTGACTGTGTAGCCCATCCCAGCACAGCAGCAGTGCTCGGCTTTCAATTGTCCACCTGAAGAAACGGGCTAGCTCCTCCAGGTCCGCACGAAAGTAAGCATCGCAAGCGGCGACGCTCCAAAAGTGGCTGATTCGTCCAAGCTGTGTTCCGACTTTGGGGCTAAGACGGCCGTGAGCTGCGAGATGAGCTTGTACAGCGCTTGTGTAGCGGTCGATATCCCCTGAGGTCCGTGCCCGATCAAGCCATTGCCGGCATTGCGGTATTAAGCGCTTCAATGAGGGCGACACATGCATGGCTGACTTCTCAACGTGAATCAGGGCTATTGTTAAGAGCTCGGGGGCAAGGCCCCCTCCTACGATTAGCGACATATCTCACATCATCCGTAGGAGGGGGCTTGCCCCCGATCTTTTGCCTTCAATATCTCCAGAATATCGGGTCTGTGCATTCAGAATACATAACCTTGCACGGGCCGCTATCGCTCGCTTCGCAGCTTTTCTTCGCCAGTTTAATCGAGCGCCGTTCAGAAACCGCCCCCTGAAAAAAGCTTTGTGAGTCTGAAGAAACAAGCGCAGCACATTGGTTGTGAAAAGTCAGGAACACCTTGCAGTCAGTCGTCCCCTCAAGTGCACATTGGCGAAGGGCAGCCTGTTCGGCTTCGCTTTCAGAGAGTTTGCCCACAGCACTTCCCGCTTCGCCCGTAGTGCTGGATTGAGCGATCGCGCCCCAGGTTTTGATCCATTCGCCGGTGGGCTGGGCAGGAGCGTTATATCCACCCTGTGGCTCGTCAGGCAGGCACTGCATACTCCCTGCCTGAGCACCTATCGGGCATCTTGTCTGGGCTTGCACCTGTAATCCGAAGAGCAGCAACGTGAAGCACCCGGCACAAAATATCTTTTTCATTTGTGGTGCGTCGCCTCAGTTTTTTACCTGTTGCTACGCAAGTACCAGGGCAGACGCTGTGAGCATCAGCAATGAAAACAACTTGCTGCGTAGCAGGGTAATAATTTTATTCAATGAACCTACAAAATGGGTTCAACCGAAAAAACAGTAATTGAGGTGCAGATTATTTTCCATAGCACAGGTGTGCTATTGATTTATACGTCGTCTAGTTTGATGAGTGGGGCAGGGACCATACGACCAACCCATAGACCAAGCACTGACTACAATTCGCTGATTGCGCAAGCGCTAAGAAAGCGCCTGGAAATAATTCAATTAGATTCAACCACCGCGGCCACACGATCAAAGTTCCGGGCCGCTAGATCTTCCCTGGAAATCCAGAAAGTCGCTTGGCCGCAATCGCCAAACCTCAGGTCGATGGCGGGATCCCAGGCGAGTTGCAACAGGCATACCGGCTCCCCTTCGATATCAGGCATGGCGCGCTGCAAAAGCGGAACATGCCCCAACATCCTATGGACTCTGGGCCTGGCACAGTACCTTCGTCCATCGGCATGCTTGCGATAACTTTCTTCATACGGCAAATGCTCGCCTTCAAGATCATTATAAAGCGGTAATGGAATCAACCTCGCGGCATCAGGTGAGCCAGCGACGTACGCAACAGAGGCCAGCAACCCGCTCGTGAAGACTTTGCCCATTTTTGCGTCGGTGAGGGTGGTGCCTTTGTGCTCGTCGCCGATTTGTTCAATGATCCAGTTTCTGAATGCCTCCCTCGTAGCCTCATCCGGGGTGTTGTCCAAGCCGATGCGGCCCGCGCGCTCTACCCAGTCCAGCACATCCCGATCCGCCGCAAAGTGGCGTGTTTGCTTGCTCCGGGCATTGCTTACAAGCCGTGCCAGGCGCTCGATCATAATACCCACCTGAGGGAAGTCGTACTGATAGCGCAGCCACTGGGCGGGGAACTTCCAGTCCTGGGACAGCGGCCGCTCCCATCGGAACACCGCGTCGCTATTGGGCATTAGTCCGGTAGCCGCCACTGCGGCTCCCAGGCTCAGTTCAGACCAGCGCTGGTGGTAGGCGGCCACGTCTGGCATGCAGCGGCCTTCCGATTTGGGCATATCGTATGGCCAGGTTTCAATCTGCCGGGCAACCAGAGGCCATTGCACATGCAGGCGTGGTCCAGTCTCCCCGGGCAGCAGCCAGCCGGGTTCTGTATACGGGCTGTTCGCTGCATTCACGTCCCGAATCGGACGCAGCTGTTCCGGCGCCTGGCGCTCGGGCTGGTCCGCTGGCACATCCAGGGCGTATAGCACCCGGACGCGCTCCTGGGGAGCATCTGTATCCCATATCTGTTCTTCGTCGTTTACAGCAAAGAAAAACAACATGCCCTGCGTTGGCATCATCGACTCGACGCGTGGCAACTCCGCGCAGTCGATCTGAGCAAGAAAATGCATGGGCGCCGACTTGCCGTAACTCACCCCTATAGGCCATTCAAAAGCCTGCGGCAATTGCGGCAGGCCGCCGAGTCGACTACGCACGCGGGGGAACGATGTAGGGGGATAAGCCCGCTGCAGCACGATGCCGGTTTTGCGGTGCGCGCATAAATAAGCTTCAAGCTCGGCTTCGGCCTGGTGGTCGCGCAGGCCAGCATCGTAAGGGGACTGAGTTCGAGCTTGCATTCGCTGAACCTCTACATTGCGAAGCTGTGCGATACGGTGGGCATTAACAACGACGAGAACAATAGTGCAGGGCCTTGAATCACTTTCATTAGTGAATCCATGAAGGGGAGCCTTGAAGTTTGAAAGTAATGGAGTGGTCGATGATTTTCGATAGCACAGGTGTGCTATTGAATTGCGGGAGTTCTTGGGTGATTTTTTGCTAAATGCCTTTCTGGATACTGGGCGATGGCGAATGGTTGTGGGGTATTCGCAGTGGAACCTGTATGGCCGGGTGGTAAACAGCTTACTCTGCGGCGCCAACTGCGTAGCGGCTTAGTTCTTTGCTGCGCGGTCTTGTTGTGGGCCGGTGTGCTACAGGCCTGTTTCGCGTGCCCACAGCCTGAAGTCATTCCTGCTACGGATGCGGTCGGGCAGACCGTGCTGGAGATGACCCCAGAGGCACTGGGGCAGCGCATTGTGCGATTAATCCTTTCGATCCATGGCAAGCAGGACATGGCGCGTTCAAAGGCAGAGAAACAATTTGGTGTAACGGTGAAATACAACACTACCGACCCGCAAGCGTTCTGGATTTCAGGCGAACTGGTGGGCGGTAGTCGCTACTCCCTGGAATCCATATCGGACGCCTATGGCCAACCTCCCAGCCGCCTGGACGTTGAGTTTTTCAGAAATGCTGATACGCCAGCCCAGGTAGGCTGCGCGCACTCCATGGCGCTGTATCGCCAGTCGTTGATCGAGGGCGGCTTCAAAGCACAATGGGTCGGCTCGCCGCGTCGTGGCAGCCCTGCCAGATGGCATTTCGAGCGTGGCAGTGTCGTGGTGACGGCTTTGACCGGCGCTGATAAGCGTGAGGATGACGCGCAAACCTGTGTGTCGAAGCTTATGGTTTTGGTTTTGTCTTCTGAGCGAGTTCCTTGACCGCCAGGGAGGAGAAAGCGCGACGGTGTCCCTTTCGCGTCGTAGAGCCGGATTCTGGTAGTCAGGCCCAATCTTTCCCGGCGCAGGAAGAGGCTCGGATTCCTTTCCGTAGAGGGCTGGAAACTTCAAAAAATTCCAGCTTCCGGGTATGCCGATTGGGCTTCTTGGCATTTCATTCAGAGCTTAACTCAATGTTTTAAAAGCACTAGGGTCGAACGCGCGCAATTCCTCAATACGCCCATCCCGCACCTTTTTTACCCAGTCGGGATCGCTAAGCAGAGCCCGACCTACCGCGACCATGTCGAACTCGCCGCGCACCATCCGTTCGTAGAGTCCGTCAATGGATCTTGGCTCTGAGCTCTCGCCGGCATATGCAGCCATAAATTCGCCGGACAGGCCTACCGATCCCACAGTGATCGAAGGCTTGCCGCTCAGCTTCTTCAACCATCCTGCAAAGTTCAGATCGGAACCTTCGAATTCCGGTTCCCAATAGCGGCGTTGCGATCCGTGCAGAGCATCGACTCCGGCATCGACCAGGGGCGTCACCCACGCTTCGAGTTCGGCCGGTGTCGCTGCCACCTTCGCCTCGTAATGCCCGATCTTCCACTGTGACAGTCGCATGATGATCGGAAAATCAGGACCGGTCGCTTCGCGTACGGCACGAACAATTTCGGCAGCGAATCGTGAGCGTCCACTCATGTTGCCGCCCCATGCGTCAGTGCGACGATTTGTGAACGCCCAAGCGAACTGGTCGATAAGGTGGCCGTGCGCCGCATGAATCTCAACGGTGTCGAAGCCTATGCGTTGTGCCTGCGCCGCGGCATTCGCAAAGGCGGCGATGGTGTCGGCAATGTCAGAGTCGCGCATCGGCTCGCCCAGCGGACTCCCAGAATTATCGAATCCGCAGACGCTGTCGATACGGCCTTCCGGCAACCAGCCAGTGATCGGATTTGAATTGGCTCCGAAGTGACCGATCTGCAGGCCGATCCGACCATTGGCCGCATGGACATCATCGGCGACCCGGCGCCAGGCGTCGAACGAAGCCTCTGAATTTAGCCGGGGCATTGCTGGGTCGCCGTGGGAAGCCTCACGATCGACAACGCTGAGCTCGGTCAGGATCAAACCCACGCCGCCCTCTGCACGCTTGCGATAATAAGCGCCTGTCTCAGGAGCAATGATGCCGTCTTTGGCAAAAAGGCGCGTCATTGGCGCCATGACAAAGCGATTGGGGAGAACAAGTTTGTTGATAGAAAAAGGTTCGAACAATGCTTCATAAGTCATGTGGTGAATTTCCTAATTCGCCAGCGCAGGTTTTTTCGCAGCGGCGAGCATGTTGGTTGATATCGCGGCGCAATGTTTGAGGGGCCTTATTGAGCACTTCTTTCATCTCAATCTGTCTGCAAGCAGCCAGAGAAAAGACCTTTATGTGGATGCGCAATAAATGGTATATGTTAGAAACCTAGTGTCAATTAGGAACTAGAAGTCTCCTAGGTATACATGAGGGAACTGCATGCTGGACGCTAAGAACCCGAATTCGGGAAATCGACTGCTTCTCGATCAAATCGCCGACAAATGGTCTATTTTGATCCTGTCGCAAATCTGTCAGGAACCGCTGCGGTTCAATCTTCTAAAGCGCAGTATTCCTGGAATCTCTCAGAAGGCTTTGACGCAAGCTTTAAGGCGGCTCGAGCGCAACGGCATCCTGGAGCGCGTCGTCATGGCGACGTCACCAGTAGCGGTGGAATACCGGGTGACGCCTCTCGGTAAGACGCTCAGCGGGCCGTTTTCAGCTCTTTTTGACTGGACTGAACGTCATGCGTCGGCTGTCGAAGCTGCCCAGAGTGCATATGATGCTCGCTAGGCGCTGGCGGCATTTAAGCTAAAAGCGAAAAAGCCGCTAAACCCCCACGAAGGAAAAGCGGCTTCGGTTTTACCGGGAGAGACTATTTATAATGTTGCTCAAACACGCTCACTTGTTCGGGTTTGATCAACTGAAAGGGCACCCAGACTTCCGTTTCGACGGGCTCGGCCTTGATCATTTTAATGGCCGCCTTCACGGCGGCGTTGGCTTGGGCTTTTGGGTCCTGGAAGACTGAAGCGGCCAGCATGCCCCGTTTGATCGCGGCCAGGCCGTCGGGCAGACCATCAATGCCGACAATCGCAACCTCGCCTGCGGTTTTGCCGGCTTGCTGCAAGGCCATTGCGGCGCCGATGGCCATCTCGTCGTTGTTGGCGACAATGGCGTCGAATTTGCTGCCAGCCAGCAGCCAGTTACTGGTCAGGTCCATGCCTTTGTTGCGTTGCCATTCGGCGCTTTGTTGTTCGACGATCTTGATCCCGGGATAGTCCTTGAGTACCTGTTTGACGCCTTCAGTGCGGTCGTGCGTGGCGTTTTGTGCAAGGTCGCCCATGATGATGGCAAGGGTGCCTTTGCCGCCAAGTTTTTCCGCCAAGTAGCGCATTTGCAGTTGCCCGGCCTCTATGTCATTGGACGCCACGGTCACTACGCCCTTGGGTAGAACACGTTCGTCCGGATGGCGGTTGACGTAGACCAGCGGCGTTTTCGCCTCAACGGCAGCGCGGGTGAGATTGGCGGTGGCGGCGGTGTCTACGGGCAGCACGATAATTGCGTCGACTTTCTGGTTGATAAAGCCTTGGACCTGATTGAGCTGGCGCACCACGTCGCCCTGGGCGTCCTCAAACTGGATCTGTACGTTTTCTTTTTGGGCAGCGTCCTCCAGGCCGCTGCGCACGTAAGTCATGAAGTTATCGTCGACCCTGGCGATGCTGACGCCGATGCGATAGCTGGCGCTGGCCCATTGGCTGAAGACAAGTAGTGCAGTGGCAAAAAGTAGTGTGCAGCGACGCATGATAGTTTTCCTTTTATTGTTATGAGACGAAACTGATCAGGATCAAACCTGAAGGCCGCTGGCGCGTTTTGGACCAAGTCCCGGGCGCGCCGTTGCCCCTCAATCCAGCGTGAAGGCTTGCCGAAAGCGTTCGAGTGCTGCTTCGCTATCGCCGCTGGCCCAGCCTTCGAGCCCGACGACACCGCTGTATCCCAAGCCAAACAACGCTTTGGCAATGGCCGGATAATGGATTTCACCGGTGCCCGGTTCCATGCGCCCGGGAACGTCTGCGACCTGGATTTCGCCGATGGCGCCGCCGGCACGCTGGATCAATTCGATCAGGTTTCCTTCGCCAATCTGCGCGTGGTAAAGATCCAGGTTCATTTTCAGATAAGGGCTGGCGACGGCCTCGATCAGCGCCAGAGTATCGTCGGCACGAGCGAACGGCGTGCCGGGATGGTCCACGTCTGTATTGAGGTTTTCCAGTAAAAACACGCGGCCGGAGTCTTCGCCCAGGCGGGCGATTTTTTCCAAGGTCTTGCAGGCGGTCAACCACATGCGGCCGCTGGTGTGGGCCACGGGTTTGACCGGCAGGCCCTGGTCGCCCAGGCCCGTGCCGTGCAGGTTGAGGCTTGGGCAGTTAAGTTGCGTGGCCACGGCCAGTGATTCCCGAGCGCTGTCGAGCAATTGCGCAATGCCATCGGGGTCGGTCAGGTTGCCCGAGATGTAGCCGGTCATTGAGGTGAAGTCCGCGCCGGTGGCGGCGAGTGCGGGAATGTCCTTGGTTGTCCAGCCCCAGATTTCGGCGCTGAACCCCAGCGCATGAATGCGTTCGACCCGCTCGATGAAGGGCAATTCGAGGAAGACCATTTCAGCACTGACGGCCAGTTTGAACGGCGTGAAGCTCATGACCGGCCTCCTTCGACGCGCACCACTTGGCCTTGCTGGAACGACTCGATACACGCGCGGGCAATTGCCAGCGCCGCCCGGGCATCTTCGCCGCTAGCCAGTGGTTTTGCCCCGGTACGCATGCAGTCTGCAAAATGATTGAGCTCGGCCACATAAGCATCACGCAGCAGGTCCGTGTCCAGGCGCTGGGTGTCGCCCTGGATGCCATTAGCCAGGTAGCGGACCAAGTCTGAGTCATTGACGCTGCCCATGGTCAGCATGCCTGCGCTGCCGAACACTTCGCCCCGAACATCGTAGCCATAGACCGCCTGAAAATTCGCTTCGGCCGTGGCGATGGCGCCGTTGTCGAAGCGGATCGTGACCACCGCAGTGTCGAGAAAGCCTTTGCTTTTGTAGTCCGGTGCAATTAGGGCATCGGCCATCACGAACACTTCGACGGCTTCGGCACCGGGGTTGAGGTAGCGCAGGGTATCGAAATCGTGGATTAGGGTTTCGAGGAAAATCACCCACTGCGGCGAGGCAGCGGGATTGTTCAAGGCCGGATCGCGGGTCAGCGAACGCAGCAGCTGCGGGGTACCGATACGCCCGGAGAGCACATCCAGGTGGGCACTGCGGAAGCTTTTCGCAAAGCGGCGGTTGAACCCGATTTGCAGTGTCACCTGCGCATCGGCTGCGGCGGCGATGGCGCGATCGGCTTCGTCCAGAGTGATGGCCATGGGTTTTTCACAAAACACGCTTTTGCCTGCCCGAGCTGCGCTGATCACTAACTCGGCATGACTGCGTGCCGGGGCGGCGATGAGCACGCCGTCGATATCCGGATCGTCGAGTAATTGCAGGGGATCGCTGTAAACCCGCTCGACACCCAGCTCGGCGGCGAGTCGAGCGACCTGTCCGGGCGTCGGGTCGGCGATCGCAGCCAGGCAGGCGCCAGGGATATGCCGTGCGGCGGTCTGACCGTGGAAGCTGCCCATACGGCCAGCGCCAATGAGACCGAGACGGAGCGTCTTGGATGCAGTCATGAAATCATTCCTTTTTATTCTTGTTCATTGGATAGGTGGTCACTGTCGCTATGGAGAAAGCAAAGCCTGTGCCAATAAATAAGCTATTGATTAATAAAGGAATACTAAGAGTTATTTAAAAAAAGTGTTCATTTTGACGACATGTCTATACTCACATGTCAAAAACCTGAACACGGTGGCGAGCAGTGAACCCACAGCCAATGGCTTTCAGCGTGCAAGACCTCGATTACCTCACCGCGCTTGGGCCAGCATCGTTGAGCGAAGGGCCGATCGCGGCTTTGGAGAATGCCTGGCTGGCGTGCCTGGGCGGGTGTACCGATCGACCAGTCGGGGTGCGCCAGGTGATTTGGGACTCTTGGAGGCGTAGCGTCAGCGCTGGGCTCGACCCTCAAGACGGGGAGTATCGCGTCGTTGCTCCGGCCGATCTGGCGGCAACGCTGGCCGCCAATCGAGTGTTGATCGCCGCAGCGGCAGAGGTCATGCGTGGTTTGTTGGCCTATAACCCCAGGGGCCATATCAATCTGACCGATACCGAAGGCACCACGCTGTATTTCTGTGGCCTCGATCTGACGCCCGTCGGCAGCCGTCTGCTGGAGTCAGTACAAGGCACTAATTGCACCGGCTTGGCATTGGCCGAAGACCGATTGGTCTATGTGTTGGCCGAGGAAAACTTCGGTAGCGACCTACGTCGGCGGCGCATGCATTGCGCTGCCGCACCGATCCGCGACGCTCAAGGCCGCACGCTGGCCATGCTCACTTTGACCGCTGAGCCCGGCTGGTTTCATTTCCACACGCTAGGTACTGTGCAGGCCGCTGCCGAAGCGGTGTCGCGGCAGATGGCATTGCAGGCGTTGCTGGAAGAACAGCAGACCGTACTTGAAGTGCTCAACGAGGGGTTGGTGGTGCTGGATGAGCACGGCTGCATCAAGGCCCTCAACCGCTATGCCCGGCAATTGTTTTGCGTAGGCCGCGACCTGTTGGGCGCTCCGTTCCAGCGTTTGGGCCAGAGCGAACTCACCGATGAGATTCTGCTGCACGGCGGGGAAGGTCTGCGGGATCTAGATTGCACGTTTGAGCTCCACGATCGCAGCCACCTGCCATGCCTGGTCTCGGTGTGTTCATTGGAGCAAGGCGGGCGCATTGTTTCGCTGCGCGAGAACCGCCGTATACGAGAAATCACCCGGCGAATCATCGGTACCCAGGCCAGCTACACCTTTGACACCATTCAGGGCAGCTCCCGGGCAATTCAGGATGCTATGCACCTGGGGCGGATCGCCAGTCGCAGTGATTCCACCACACTGATCCTGGGTGAGAGCGGTACCGGCAAAGAATTGTTCGCCCAGGCGATTCATAACGCCAGTGACCGTTGTAACGGGCCATTCGTAGCAGTCAATTGCGGGGCCATTCCGCGAGATCTGGTGCAGAGCGAATTGTTCGGCCATGTCGAAGGTGCGTTCACCGGATCGGCCCGTGGCGGTTCGGCCGGTAAGTTCGAGTTGGCCGATGGCGGTACGATCTTTCTCGACGAAATCGGTGACATGTCTTTTGACGCCCAGGTCAGCCTGTTGCGCGTCTTGCAAGAAGGCGAGGTGACGCGGGTGGGGGCAAAACAGTCCCGGCAAGTGAATGTCCGCATCATCGCGGCGACTCACCGCAACCTGAGCCAGGCGGTGGCTGATGGGGCGTTCCGTGAGGACCTTTACTATCGGCTCAACGTACTGAATTTAACGGTTCCGCCGCTCAGAATGCGCCGCGAAGATGTTCCGCTACTGGCGCAGCATTTCCTCGGGCGTTGCGCTCGCTCGCTGCGCAAGTCGGTGCAAGGCATTTCGCCGCAGGCACTGGATGTTCTCTGCGCTTACCACTGGCCCGGCAATGTTCGCGAGCTGGAAAACATCATTGAGCGCGCAACCAATCTGGCCGTGACTGAGCGGATAGAACTTGTGGATCTACCGCTCGAAATCGAGCAAAGGCTGCGACCCTCGACGCCAGGACGCCTGCCTGAACTCCAGGCAGCGCCGGACCTTGGTACGCAAGAAATGAACGCGATTATCACCGCACTGAAAGCGACCCACGGCAACATCCGCCTGGCCGCCAAGCAATTGCATGTGTCCCGTGGCGGGCTATATAACAAGATGAACCGGTTTGGATTGAGCGCCGACGCGTTTCGCTCGGGCCCTGAGCTTTGAGGGGATAAACATGCCGGGCAGCATAGAAAAAGCCCGGTGCCGAGCTTCTGCCGCATAAGTGGAATCCTATCGAAGCGCCTATTTTCCAAGTGTCTAATTTTTAGGAGAGAACCATAAAGGCTTTATCAATTGTACGGCCCAGTGGACGCCGAATCGCTTCTGGCGAGAAAACCCTCGAAGTCCGTCGTTGGCATCCAGACTTAGATCCTTGCGAGGATCTACTGATTGTGGAAAACGGGCGTTTTCTCCACAACGATGGGGACGAAGACGATAACGGTACTGCCGTTGCTATTGTGCGCGTGAAAGCCGTGCGCCCCTTCATCCTCGCTGACATGCAAGCGGCTTGTGCAAGCTATTTTGAGGATGGCTGGCTCGCATGGGAGTTGAATGACGTAAGGCCAGTCAAACACCCTGTGACCATCCGTGCGGCACGGGGTATCTACGAGGTAGATTTCCTACTCCCAAGTAAAAGCTGAACACTGAGCAAGATGTGTTGGGCAGATGGTTTATCGGGTGGTGGAGGAGGGTGATGGCCTGTCGATGAGGCTTTGAAAGGCTTGCTGATTGGGGTGAAATCCCCTGGAAGTCCCGGAAAAACTACCTGAAAGATGGAGCGGGTGGAGGGAACAGCACTTCGCGCCCAACCCATTGTAATTAAGGAAATTTATCCCGTATGGTCTACAGGATTAGACCGCATTATGTACCGAGGCCCTGTTCTCGACAAGCCAACTGTATCCACTCAGCGCCGCTGAGCTCCAAGAACAGCTATCAAGGCTACGACGGTATGGCTCTGTTGCCGAAGGTGTTGGCTATGGGCATGTCGTAGTTGACGATGATCTTATCAGCACCCCTTTCACGCGCTCTGACGCGTGTCAGTGCGCTTCGCCATGCCGTATGGTGCGCACCCGACCATGCCCAAGACGCCGCCTGCCGAACCCGACCGACCGCGGCCATTTCTTCATGCGACCAGTATGTGCCCCGTGCCACATCATCCCTCTTGCTTGTCACAAGGTTAACGGGCATGGAGTGTAGGAACAGTCTTGGCGGCGACAGGGCATTGGCACTCGGTGTGGCTGGTGCGAGACTGATAAAAGGCTCTGGCGGCCGAAAGTGCTTGAGCGGTTAGGTGCCAACGGTGCTTCGAGCCGACACGCGGGCTGATGCTGCATAAGAGGCGACCTTAGAAGTGCAAGTAAGACTGTGGGTAAGGCCATCTGCGGACTTCGCCAAGGCCTTTCTGACTCAGTTATTTGCTCAGCCAGCGCGATCGCTGGTGGGACAGCCGCATCAACGCACGCTTCCCCGGTAGCCATCGAGGAAGAAGTCCACACGGGCGCAGACCTGACTTCGGTCGGCGTTCGCCAAGCCACAGGGAACCTTCGCAAGCACGGCCGCCCGCACCGCCGGAGCCACAACCAGATCCCAGAGATGCCCGGCCGACACGATGGCTGGGTCTTCAGCGGCACGCTTTTTGCGAGACGTCCGGGCCTTGCCTTCACGGCCTCGTTCGAGAATGCCTCCGAGATAGCGCAGCGCCTGCCCGCGCGCGGCTTCGACGCTGGCCACCAGTTCCGGGAAGCGCACCGATTCAGCCACGATCACGCGCTCAAGCGCGATGACGTCGGTGGCGAGCACGACCTCCAGGACCCGCAGGCAGCCATCGAGGATGCGATCCTTGAGCGGGCTCGCATCCTCGGCCATATCCGGCAGGTGCCCCAGCGTCTGGTCCGAATACGTGCGCACGACGACCCGGAACAGCGTCTCCTTCGTGGGGAAGCGGGCGTAGAGGCTGCGCTTGGCCACGCCGGCCGATACGGCGATCTGCTCCATGCCGGTGTCGGCATAACCCTTATCTAGGAAGGCGCGGGTCGCGACCTGGACGATACGCGTGGTTATCTCCGCAGCGGACTCCGCGGTGGGGCGTCCACCTCTCCTCATACTGTCTTTCTCTTGTCTCAAATCGCTGTCTCTCTCGCTGTTCATATGCCTGAGCCGCAGGGTGGGCGACTTGCTCGGGTGCGCCAATAATGCAACACTTGCGTTGCATTATTGGCGCACCGTTCCCCGCAGCCAGCGGCGTCGCCCCGTGCTTGCCTCCGTTGGTTGCCGAAGCAGGAGAACCCCATGCCGCAACTTTACACGCCGCTGTCCTTCGACGTCTCCAAGCCGCATATCCGCTCGCCACAGGAGGAGTGGCGACCCCACGCCCGCATGAGCGAGAAGTCGTACGAGTGGTGGTACGTGACGCTCCATGCCTTCGATGCCTCGGGGCGGCGCTACTTTTTGTTCTTCGACATCGTGCACTATCCCGGCGACGGCTGGCACACGCGTTTCGGCGTGCCGTTCGAGGAGGGCAAGCGCTTCGCCCACCTGGTCGGCATGGTGAGCGATTACGAGCGGCAGGACTACCGGACCCTGCGCACGGAAGGACTCATCTCCGACCAGCAGATATGGGACGCGGATCGCCGCGCAGTCCTGACACGGCTCGGGGAAAGCTCGGCCGACTGGTCGTACACGGACCAGGGCATGCAATTGAGAGCAGAGGTCGGCGATACCCGCCTCGATCTGCGCTTCTCCGAAACCGACGAGGTGATCTGGCATCAGGACAAGCTCGGCGTGAAAGGCCTGATCCAGCAGGGTGCCGAGGACGACTTCAGCTTCTACTTCTCGATCATGCGCGCCGCCGCCCATGGCACGTTTTCGCTCAAGGATGCCGACGGCAGCTGGCGCACGTTGCAGATCGCCGGGCAGGCCTGGATCGATCGCCAGTGGGGGGACTTCTTCACTCTGACCTGGGAATGGTCGTCCTTCCGTTTCGACAACGGTGCGCGCTTCCATCTTTACAACTTCTACAACGGCCACCAGGAGGCGGTCTACGTGACCGCCGACGGCGAGGTCCGCTATCTCGATGGCGTGGTGGTGAAACAGAACGGCTACGCCAAGGCGCCCGATGTCGGCACGTGGGTGTCCTGGGGCTGGAGCTACGAGTTGCCGGTCGAGGTGGAAGGCTCGCGCCGGTTCCGGGTGGAGCCGCTGTCCTCCAGGGAGTTCCTGGAAATCCCGGAAATCCGGTATGCGCTCTACGAAGGCGGCGCTCGCCTGATCGACGAAACGAGCGGACGACAGGTCGGCGTATCCGTCAACGAGTCGGCCGACATCCGGATTATGCAGAACGCTCCCTACGCCAGCCGCCAGCGCTGAAAGCCCTCGCCCCTCGGGCGCGGCCATGCCGCTCCCGACCCCATTCCACCGACAGACGAAAGGATAATCACATGGCCGACAAGAACGGCAGGCTCCTGGACGACCAGGCCAGTTTCGACCGGCTCGGCATCGATCGCGACCACCCCCAGACATGGGAGGACGCGTTGCGGTTAAAGCAGCCGTTCAAGCCCGGCGAATGGGAATGGTGGTATGCCGACGCCCATTTCTCCGATGGCCTCTATTGCGTGGTCTCGTTCCATATCCAGGTGGATGCGGAGGGCAGGAACACGCCATTCATCAATCTCAACATCGCCCGCGATGGAACCAAGCTCGCCGACATCACGACGCCCTTCGACGACGGCCGCTTCGAGGTCTCCGACACCCAATGCGACGTCAGAATCGGCAAGTCGTTTTTCCGCGGCCTCGATGGCCTGGAGCGCTACCACATCCACGTCGATCCGGACGAAAACCAAGGTCACGGGTTGGACCTGGTGCTTGAGCGTACGGTGCGCCCCTACCGCCCGGGCACCGGCCGCTGGGAAAACGCCGACGGGCATTTCTCCTGGTTCAGTGCGGTGCCCGGTGCGCGCACCAAGGGCAGCCTGTTCGTCGCCGGGAAGGCCATCGAGGTCGAAGGCAATGGCTACCACGACCACAACTGGGGTGATGTCCCGATGGATCATTTGCTCAGCGACTGGCTGTGGGGACGGGCGGAAGTGGAGGGCGTCACCGTGGTGGCGTCCTCCGTCCGCTTCCGCACCGAGGCCGGTGGGCTGGAAACTCCCCTGCTGTACGTTGCGCGGGGCGAGCAGGTCCACGCGGACGTGATCAACGATCAATTGATCTGCCTGGAGGGCGTGAAAGTCCCGGTGCCGCAGACAGGCAAGAAGGTCAGTAGCGATTGCGTCTACATCGTCGATCTGGATGGACTCAAGGGAAACGTGCGCTTCGATGGCCAGCGCACGATCGTCGCGTCCTTCCCGTTCACCAATTCCTCGCCCGACTGGGAGACCTGGCATGCCAAGTTCGTCGCGAAGGTGAGCGTGGACCTCGCGACGGACGAGGAGCACCTGCAGGTGAGCGGGGTCGGCTCGTTGGAAAACATGGATTTTCTCGGACGCCGTCGCCAATTGCAGTAACTACGCTCGCGATGCAATGTGGAGCCTCCCGGCAACGCCGCGGAGGCTGGAGGCCCGGCAGGGTGAGAAAGCCGGATACCGTTGAGTTGATACGCCCAGGGTTTCCTAGACATCTCAAGGCCATGGAAAATGGCTGATTCGGAGGTGTCCATGAGCAGTAAGCGGTATACGGATGAGTTCAAGATCGAGGCGGTCCGGCAAGTGACTGATCGTGGGTTCAAGGTGGCAGAAGTCGCCGAGCGCCTGGGTGTCACCACGCACAGCCTCTACGCCTGGCTGCGCAAGTTCGGCAAGCCTGGCGTGGTGCAGCGCGCCGAGGTGGACCAGAGCGCCGAGGTTCGGCGGCTGAAGGCAGAGTTGCGTCGAGTGACCGAGGAGCGCGACATCCTAAAAAAGGCCGCCGCGTACTTTGCCAAGGGGTAAAGGCAAAGTACGCCTTCATGCAAGCCCACTGCGGGGAATTCAGGGTGTGTGCGATGTGCCGGGTGTTGCGGGTCAACCGGGCGGGTTATTACGCCTGGTTACGCTCGCCCGACAGTGCGCGCGCAAAGGAAGACCAACGCCTGCTGGGATTGATCAAGCACCACTGGCTGGCCAGCGGCAGTGTCTATGGGCATCGCAAGATTACGAAGGATCTGCGCGATCTGGGTGAGCGTTGCAGTCGCCATCGGATGCATCGGCTGATGCGCACCGAGGGACTGCGTGCCCAGGTGGGCTATGGTCGCAAACCGCGCTTCCATGGAGGAATGCAGTGCAAGGCGACGGCCAACCTGCTTGACCGACAGTTCGACGTGACTGAGCCGGACACGGCCTGGGCGAGCGATTTCACCTTCATCCGCACGCATGCAGGCTGGATGTACCTGGCTGTCGTGATCGATCTGTTTTCCAGGCAGGTCGTCGGCTGGGCGATGCGCGATCGGGCCGATACCGAGTTGGTCGTGCAGGCCTTGTTGTCTGCGGTGTGGCGGCGCAAACCCAACGCTGGTTGCTTGGTTCACTCGGACCAAGGGTCGGTCTACACCAGCGATGACTGGCGCAGTTTCCTGGCGTCCCATGGCTTGGTGTGCAGCATGAGTTAGCGTGGCAACTGCCACGACAACGCACCCGTGGAGAGCTTCTTCGGCCTGCTCAAACGCGAGCGGATCAGGCGGCGGATCTATCCCACCAAGGACGCCGCTCGCGCCGAGGTATTCGACTACATCGAGATGTTCTACAACCCCAACCGCCGCCACGGTTCAACTGGCGACCTGTCCCCTGTAGAGTTTGAACGGCGCTACGCGCAACGAGGGTCTTGAGTGTCTACGGAACCCTGGGCGTATCAATCTGCCCTGGGTCAATTTTCAATCGGCAGGGTGGGTCAGTTTTGAATCAGCGCCGACACATGGGCGTACTTCTATTAGAGACATGCCCATGCCCAGCACGCGGATAGTCAAAGGCGCGGTAGAACCTCTCGAATGTGATCCTCGAAGGCGCTCACCAGTGCGGATGGCTTTTTGCTGTCGAGCTTCACAGTGATTGATACGTCAGGAAGTTGAGGAAGCCCATACTCGGCAGGTAGGATTTGTAGGTCATTGGGAACAGCGGTCTGCGTAAGAACGGCAATGGCTTGGCCTGACCGCACCACGGCTGTTAGTCCAGACACGCTATGACTTGCGTAGGCAAGCCGATATGGGCGGCCTGCATTGGTGAGCACTGATATGGCTGCAATGTGATCTAGCGTATCGGGATCAGAGAGCGCAAGTTGCAGCGGTTCCATCTGGGCAGCGTCACCTCCTTTAGCTCCTACCCACACTAACGGCTCTAGCCTAATGACGGCCTCTTCGATGGTATTACCTGGCAGTGAGATCATCGCTATGTCCAGAGTATGGTTTTCCAATCGCTCCAGCAGACGAGGCGTGGGTGCGCAGTAAACCTCGACTAAAACTTGGGGATGTTGACTAGCAAAGTCGCGCAGCAATAGTGGCAAGAACACCACTGCGTAGTCGTCAGGACATCCGAAGCGGATTGTTCCCGAAAGGCCGGCGCCCGATAGCTCAGCCAAGGCCTCATCGTGAGCTCGCAGGATTTTTTGGGCATGTAGGAGTAAGCGCTCACCGTGGCCCGTTAAAAGAACACCTCGCCCGGTGCGCTTGAGCAAAGGCTGATTGACTATCTCCTCCAGTCGTTTCACCTGCATGCTGATGGCAGCCTGAGAGCGCCCGACTCGATCAGCTGCTCTATTCAGTGCTCGAGTTTCCGCAATCATCGTAAAGGTGCGAAGCAGATCCAGATCCAGATAGCGGGCCAAGATATAAGTCCTGTTGAAGATTCGTATAACATTTATTAGTTTTTATTGACTCAGTCAACTCCCTAGACTCATCCCATTACACGGTGTGCCGGGCATGGCGTCGGGCAGCCGCCATTTGGGGGAGTCTAAATGTCGAACAATCAAGATCCAGTTTTCTGGCAACACGCTCAGAATCATCTGATCCGGTATGGGGGAACGTTTGAGAAGCGCATTATCGAGCGGGCTCAGGGCAGCTTTGTGTACGATGCCGATCAGACTGCAATCCTGGATTTCACATCTGGGCAAATGAGTTCTTTGCTCGGCCATGGCCATCCCGAGATCAGCGCGGTTGTTGCTGAACACGCAAACAATCTGGATCACCTCTTCAGCGGCATGCTATCCAGGCCCGTTGTCGATCTAGCGCGCAAGCTTGCCGAGACATTGCCTTCTGGACTTGACCGTAGCCTCTTGCTGAGTACCGGCGGTGAAGCCAACGAGGCCGCCATCAAGATGGCAAAATTGGTCACTGGCAAGTATGAGGTCGTGAGTTTTGCACAGTCCTGGCATGGCATGACAGGTGGGGCCGCATCAGCTACCTATAGCGCTGGACGTAAGGGGTATGGGCCAGCAGCAGTAGGATCCTACGCCATTCCTGCTCCATATCCATACCGCCCGCGTTTTGAACACAACGGTCAATTTGACTGGCAAGCAGAGCTTGATTACGCGTTTGCCCTCATTGATCGTCAGTCGAGCGGAAGTCTGGCCGCGTTCATTGCGGAACCTATCCTGAGCTCAGGCGGTTTGATCGATTTGCCACTCGGGTATCTCGCCGCCCTCAAACAAAAGTGTCAAGAGCGCGGGATGCTGCTCATCCTGGACGAAGCGCAAACCGGTGTGGGCCGAACAGGAATGATGTATGCGTTCGAGCGCGATGGCGTCGTCCCGGACATCCTGACACTGTCTAAAACGCTAGGCGCAGGGCTTCCGCTTTCTGCTGTTGTGACATCGACGGCTATTGAAGAGCTCTGCTACGAGCGCGGTTTTCTTTTTTACACCACTCACGTCTCGGATCCGCTGCCCGCAGCAGTCGGGCTCAAAGTTCTGGAAGTTGTGGAGCGCGACGGTCTGGTCGAGCGCGCTCGCGTAGCCGGTGCTCGCTTGGAACACGGTCTGCGTGCTCTTCAGGAGCGGTTTGATTGCATCGGTGATGTTCGGGGCCGTGGACTTCTCTTGGGCATGGAGATCGTCAAGGATCGGGCAAGTAAAGAGCCTGCCTCCGAACTGGGTGCGGCGATAACCCGGGAGTGTATGAATTTGGGGCTAAGCATGAACATCGTGCAGTTGCCAGGTATGGGGGGGGTGTTCCGCATGGCGCCGCCACTGACCGTAAGCGACAGCGAGATTGACCTCGGTTTGGAGCTTATAGGTAAAGCAATTCAAAGCGCTGTTTAGAGTTAGAGTTTAAGCGCGTCACGCCCTCGAAAGCTCACCCCAAAGAACATAGCGATTCTTGCCACGCCTGGGCGGTTTCCAGGCGTGATCTAGATGGGTGAATTTCATGAATTTTGACCTATGAGCCTGCCATCACTTTCCTGCACATACGTGGAGCATTCATGAAGATGACGTCAATACCGCTTTCGAAAATGGTGGTGGCACTTATTGCAGTCAGCGCAGCAAGCCATACCTTTGCAGCCGATACCTTAAAAATCGGTATTGCGGGCCCGATTACGGGGCCGGTGGCTCAGTACGGTGAGATGGTCAGTTCAGGAGCCAAGATGGCCATCGAGCAGATCAATAGCTCAGGTGGCGTTCTAGGGAAACCCATTGAAGCGGTGTTATACGACGATGCGTGTGATCCAAAACAGGCGGTCGCAGTGGCTAACCGAGTGGTGAACGACGGGGTTAAATTTGTCATCGGTCACGTTTGCTCCAGTTCTACGCAACCCGCAAGCGATGTCTATGAAGACGAAAACATTGTCATGATTTCTGCAGCATCAACTGCGCCAGGCATCACCTCCCGCGGGTACCAAATGGTATTTCGTACCATTGGCACCGATAGCATGCAGGCGCCCGTTGCACTCAGCTTTATCGCTGACAAATTGAAGCCTAAAACCGTTGCAGTCGTTCACGACAAACAACAGTACGGGGAGGGGATTGCAACGGCGGTGATGAAAGGCCTGCAAGCCAAGGGTATGAAAGTTTCCCTGTTTGAAGGGATCAATGCAGGGGATAGAGACTATTCATCGTTGATAGCCAAGCTGAAGCAAGCCGATGTAGACTTCGTTTACTACGGGGGGTATCACCCAGAACTCGGACTGATTCTTCGTCAAGCGTCGGAGAAGGGGCTCAAGGCGCGCTTTATGGGGCCTGAGGGTGTTGGCAATTCGGAGATTTCGGCTAGTGCTGGTAGTGCCTCGGAAAACTTACTTGTAACCCTTCCCAAGTTGTTTGACGAAGATCCTGAGAATAAAACGTTGGCTGAGTCATTCAAGGCCAGGAATCAGGATCCCAGCGGTGCATACGTATTGCCCGGCTACTCCGCCGTACAGGTTATTTCCCAAGCGATCACGAAAACTGGCTCCACAGATCCTAAGGTGGTTGCTGCAGCAATGCATGCGGGGATGTTCAACACGCCTATTGGCAACATTGGCTTTGATTCCAAAGGTGACCTCACAAATTTCGAGTTCGTGATTTATCAGTGGCATTCAGACGGTACCAAAACCGCTGTTCGCTGATTGAATGCGATTTGCGAACTATCCCGGAAAGGGGTGGTTCGCACAGTGCCCGAGCCTAAGTGGCCTTGTTCGGGCAAATGCGAATTTTTGGAGACCCTGATGCTCGATCTCTTCCATACGTCTCAACAACTTGTGAACGGACTTTCCGTCGGCAGCACCTATGCCTTGATCGCCATCGGTTACACGATGGTCTACGGCATCATCGGCATGATCAACTTCGCCCACGGCGAGGTGTACATGATCGGTTCCTACGTCGCGTTCATCGCCCTCGCCGGCCTGACAATGATGGGGCTCGATAGCCTGCCATTGGTGATCACTGCAGCTTTTGTCGCCAGTATCGTGGTGACCAGCGCGTACGGTTACTCCATTGAACGCGTGGCCTATCGACCGTTGCGCGGCAGCAACCGCCTGATCCCGCTGATTTCTGCCATCGGGATGTCGATTTTCTTACAGAACTCGGTGCTGTTGTCCCAGGATTCCAAGGACAAATCGATTCCAAACCTGATTCCCGGCAACTTCGTGTTTGGCTCGGCCAGCACTCATGAAGTCGTCATTTCCTACATGCAGGTGCTGATCTTCGTCGTGACCCTGATCGCGATGCTCGGCCTGACCTGGTTCATCTCCCGCTCTCGCCTGGGCCGCGCCTGCCGCGCCTGTGCGGAAGACATCAAGATGGCCAACCTGCTCGGTATCAATACCAACAACATCATTGCCCTGACCTTCGTCATCGGTGCTGCGCTGGCGGCCGTCGCTGCAGTATTGCTGAGCATGCAATACGGCGTGATCAACCCCAACGCCGGCTTCCTGGTTGGCATCAAAGCCTTCACCGCCGCTGTACTGGGTGGTATCGGCAGTATCCCGGGCGCGATGCTCGGCGGTCTGGTGCTGGGCGTGGCTGAAGCCTTGGGCGCCGACGTCTTCGGCGACCAATACAAGGATGTGGTGGCGTTCGGTCTTCTCGTATTGGTGCTGTTGTTCCGGCCGACCGGCCTGCTGGGCCGCCCGGAGGTTGAAAAAGTATGACCAGGAATCTCAAATCGGCGTTTTTCAGCGCCTTGCTGGTGCTGGCCGTCGCCTACCCGGTTTTCGGCCTGAAGCTGGAAATCGTCGGCGTCAAACTGGCCGTCATTGGCGCCAGCACCACCACCGTCAGCGTGATCATCGCGGGCGCCATCGCGATGTTCCTGCGCGTGCTGTTCAATGAGCAGATCACTGCGGCATGGCGCTCCTCACCGAACATGCCACTGGTGCCAGCCAAGGCCAGCAACTTCCTGAGCCTGCCGTCCACTCAGCGCTGGATCATTCTCGGCCTGGTACTGGTCGCACTGGTCTGGCCGTTCTTCGGCTCTCGAGGTGCGGTGGATATCGCCACGCTGATCCTCATCTACGTGATGCTCGGCCTGGGCCTGAACATCGTGGTTGGCCTGGCCGGTCTGCTGGACCTGGGCTATGTCGGCTTCTATGCCGTCGGCGCCTACAGCTACGCCCTGCTCTCTCACTACTTCGGCCTGGGTTTCTGGATCTGCCTGCCGATTGCGGGAATGATGGCGGCGCTGTTCGGCTTCCTGCTGGGCTTCCCGGTATTGCGGCTGCGCGGCGACTATCTGGCCATCGTGACCCTGGGCTTCGGTGAAATCATTCGCTTGCTGCTGCGGAACATGACCGATATCACCGGCGGCCCGAACGGCATCAGCAACATCGAAAAACCGACCCTGTTCGGCCTGTCGTTCGAGCGTAAAGCAGCTGAAGGCATGCAGACCTTCCACGAGTATTTCGGGCTGCCATACAACTCCATCAACAAGGTGATCTTCCTGTATCTGGTTGCCCTGTTGCTGGCGCTGGCTGCGCTGTTCGTGATCAATCGCCTGCTGCGCATGCCCATTGGTCGTGCCTGGGAAGCATTGCGTGAAGACGAAATCGCCTGCCGTGCACTGGGCCTGAATCCGACCATCATCAAGCTGTCGGCCTTTACTCTGGGTGCAGCATTTGCCGGTTTCGCGGGCAGCTTCTTCGCCGCTCGCCAAGGGCTGATCACGCCGGAGTCGTTCACCTTCATCGAGTCGGCAATCATTCTGGCCATCGTCGTATTGGGTGGTATGGGCTCGCAACTGGGCGTCATCCTCGCAGCCATCGTGATGATCCTGCTGCCTGAGCTGATGCGTGAGTTCAGCGAGTATCGCATGTTGATGTTCGGCGCCATGATGGTGCTGATGATGATCTGGCGTCCTCAAGGTCTGCTGCCCATGCAACGTCCACACATGGAGCTGCGCAAATGAGCCGCCCAATCCTCGAAGTGAGTGGCCTGAGCATGCGCTTTGGCGGTCTGCTGGCGGTCAACGGCGTAGGCCTGACCGTCAATGAGAAACAAGTCGTGTCGATGATCGGCCCCAACGGTGCTGGCAAGACCACGGTGTTCAACTGCCTGACCGGTTTCTACAAGCCCACAGCGGGCACCATCCTGCTCGACGGCGAGCCGATTCAAGGCCTTGCAGGTCACCAGATCGCCCGTAAAGGCGTGGTGCGGACGTTCCAGAACGTGCGCCTGTTCAAGGAAATGACAGCCCTGGAAAACCTGTTGGTTGCTCAGCATCGTCACCTGAACACCAACTTCCTGTCGGGCCTGTTCCGTACTCCGGCGTTCCGTCGCAGTGAGCAAGAGGCCATGGAATATGCCGCGCACTGGCTGGAAGCGGTCAACCTCAAGGAGTTCGCCAACCGGACTGCGGGGACCTTGGCCTACGGTCAGCAACGCCGTCTGGAAATCGCCCGCTGCATGATGACCCGTCCGCGCATTCTGATGCTCGACGAGCCTGCTGCCGGTCTGAACCCGAAGGAAACCGAAGACCTCAAGGCCTTGATCGGCGTACTGCGTAACGATCACAACGCGACTGTTCTGTTGATCGAACACGACATGAAGCTGGTCATGAGCATTTCCGACCACATCGTAGTGATCAACCAAGGCACACCGTTGGCCGACGGTACACCGGAACAGATCCGCGACAATCCTGACGTGATCAAAGCCTACCTGGGGGAAGCGTAAATGCTGCAATTCGAAAACGTTTCCACCTTCTACGGCAAGATCCAGGCCTTGCACGGCGTCAACGTTGACGTGCGTCAGGGCGAGATCGTGACGCTGATCGGCGCCAACGGTGCGGGTAAATCCACACTACTGATGACCTTGTGCGGTTCGCCTCGGGCCCACAGCGGCAGCATCCGTTACATGGGTGAAGAACTGGTCGGTCTGGAATCCTCCGTGATCATGCGTAAAAGCATCGCCGTGGTTCCGGAAGGTCGTCGCGTGTTTGCCCGTCTGACCGTGGAAGAGAACCTCGCCATGGGCGGCTTCTTCACGGAAAAAGACGATTATCAGGAGCAGATGGACAAAGTGCTGCACCTGTTCCCGCGCCTGAAAGAACGCTTCAACCAGCGCGGCGGCACCATGTCCGGTGGCGAACAGCAAATGCTCGCGATCGGCCGTGCGCTGATGAGCAAGCCCAAGCTGCTGTTGCTGGACGAGCCGTCACTGGGTTTGGCGCCGATCATCATTCAGCAGATTTTCGAGATCGTCGAACAGCTGCGTCGCGACGGAGTGACCGTGTTCCTGGTCGAGCAAAACGCCAACCAGGCCTTGAAAATCGCCGACCGAGCCTACGTGCTGGAAAACGGCCGCGTGGTGATGCAAGGCACTGGCGAAGAGTTGCTGGTCGACCCGAAAGTGCGCGATGCGTATTTGGGTGGATGAGTAAGATTTAGTATTCAGCGGCCTGGCTTTGTGAATAGACAACGATGTGGGAGGTATATGTGGAATTGATTGACTGGGCCGACTTTGCGAAGGTGCAATTTTGCGTGGGCCGCGTAGTGTCAGCGGAAACATTCACAAAGGCTCGCAAGGCCGCTTATATCTTGCACGTTGATTTCGGGGAAGAGATTGGGATTAAGAAATCAAGCGCTCAAATCACGGTGCACTACCAACCGGAGGATCTGGTTGGCAAGCTTGTGCTGGCGGTCGTTAACTTTCCCGTGAAGCAAATAGGGCCGATCCAATCTGAATGCCTTGTCACGGGCTTTCATGATGAGCACGGTGCAGTGGCGCTGTGCGTACCAGACAAAGATGTGCCTCTGGGCACTCGTCTCCTTTGAAAAATTTCTAGAGAGGTCACGTTATGAAATGGGTCAAGGCAATCACTTTTGATTTTTGGGGAACCCTGGTCGATATCGACACCAGCGGTACAGCTGCTATGAGTCACGTGCTGCAAAAACTATCTATTACAGATCAGGATCCATTAGCGCTTTACTTGGCGTGGGACTACGCCACTGTGCGCCGCTACCGCTCGGACGTATGGCGTCCCTACGTCCAATGGAGCGCCTTGGGGCTTGCCGACACACTTCAGCCGTTAGGTGTCGAATTGAGCGAAAGCGAATGGGCGGATCTAGCCGATGTCTTTGTCACGATCATGACCTCTCAGGCAGCACCTCATCCTGAGTCTCAAGAGGTCATCGAGTTTCTGAAACAGAAGCTCCCGCTTATGCCGATTACCAACATGGACGAGCATTACTTCAGCCTGAATCCTTTCCGTTCGCAGTTCGATCAGTGGTTAACGGCGGAAGAGGCGGGCGCGTTCAAACCTTCGGCTCTGATCTTCAATAAGGCGATCAGTAAAATCGGATCAAAACCTGGCGAAATACTGCACGCGTCATTGGCTCAGTTTGCCGATTTAGAAGGCGCAATGCCAGTTGGTATGAAGGTCGCGTGGATCAATCGCGGCCAAGAGAAACTGGGCGCTTTTACACCAAAGCCGCTGTACGAGTTTCCTACCTTACGAGGTCTCAAGGCGCTGTTTGAGTAAATTTATCTTCTCGGTGCAGGTTGTCCTGCACTGCGTTCATTTGAATGAATAAAGAGGTAATCATGGTTTCCATCCCGACTAATCGTTTTGATACCCCTGAGATCAGGGGAGCCCGTGAGGACTTGGCCGCTGCATTTCGGTGGTCAGCCAAGCTGGGTATGCACGAAGGCACCTGTAATCACTTCAGTGTGCTGGTTCCTGGTTTGTCAGATCATTACCTAATCAATCCCTTCGGATTGCACTTCTCTGAGATTCGAGCGAGCGATTTGTTAATCCTCGACGGTTCGGGCTCCATCGTTGATGGTCAAGGAACAGTGGAAGCGAGTGCGTTCCATATCCACTCAAGCGTGCATCGCGCCAACGCTAACGCTGTCTGTGTTCTGCATACGCATATGCCCTATGCCTGCGCGATCTTGGGAACCAAAGACGGCCGCCTTGAGCTTTGTCATCAGAACGCAGCACGTTTTTATGGTCGTATCGCCTACGACTATGAAACTGGTGGTTTCCAAGGTTTGGCCCTCGATAATCAGGAGGGCTCAAGGATGGCCCGGGATCTGGGAGACAAGACCATTCTGATGATGGAGTGTCATGGCCCATTGGTGACCGGCGCATCAGTAGCGCAGGCGTTCGACAATCTCTATTACCTTGAGCGTGCAGCCCAAGTTCAAGTGTTGGCCATGTCTATGAATCGTCCTTTGGCGTTAATTTCGGATGAAATGGCACAGCTTGTCGGGGGCGAGTTCGTGAGCCAGGCAGAGGAGTACGCTGACGCTCATTTTGGTTCTATAAAAAGAATGCTTGATCGCGAGGATATGACTTGGCGGGACTGATGCAGGTACACGCCCATGCTACTGATGAACCAAATTGCCCGGTCGTTGAGCTTCTGAGCCATGGCCGCAGCTGGCGGCTGACGCGTGAACTGGGAATTCAAGTTTATTGATTGCTGAAATAAGAAATATTAGTTTTGCTATATTATAGAGAATTGTTAGGATGTATTCAGCATAATAAGCCGAGCATTGAAGGGTGAGAGCGCGGAATAATTTGGTGCCTCACCTTTGTGCTTGTTAAGTTGGAAAACTCCCTAGGAGATAATTGGATTCTTATTTTGATAAGCAGCACAGCTGTTTTGTAATTTTGTCTTTTCTGCGAAGGCCATCGAAGATGATCGCGTTTTGTTGTTATTTGATGAGGTATCTGCCGGCCAATCATGGAGTCATTACGATGCTTGATAACCTCATTGCAAATCCGGCTGCGCGCGCGTTAGACAAAAATCTAAACTAAAATCGGCTATTGCTGCCTTGATGTTCAGTCTTCCTATATTCACTGCGGCGCTACATGCCGCAACATTGCAATAGATTAACTCTCGAGGGTTTATCAATACTGCCAGCGAAGACGATTTTCGACCTTTTGTCTTCGTACAAGATGGCAAGCCGAAAGGCTTTGAACACGAAATGCTGGATGAGCTCGGCAAATATACCGCCTTCAAGGTTAATCGCGACATCATCCCTTGGACAGGCATGCTCGCCGCGCTTTCTGCAGGCAAATATGATGCTGCTGTCACAGGTACGATCATGACGGAAGACCGCCTTAAGGCTTACGATTTTGTAACCCCTATAGCATCTGCCACTCACTATTACGTCAAACGTGCCAATGACGACAGCATCAAATCTGTTTCTGATCTCAACGGAAAAACTGTTGGCGTCCAAGCTGGAAGCGCCCAGCTCGCTCGACTGCCGGAGCTCAAGGCGATGCTTGCTCAGACGGGTGGAGCGCTTGGAAAGGTTGAGTATCCGTCTACCCCCGAGATCTACGCAGACCTTTTTATATTAGTGAGAGCTCCGCAATATTTTGAGCAGTACGCTCAACGGCTTTTCGGTTAAGGAATTTTAATGAGCGCCTGGGAAGTTCTTTGGGGGCAGCGCCGCATTCTGCTAACTGGATTTCAAACCACTGTGGAGCTCTTTGTGGTTTGTTCGATATGCGCATTCTTGATGGGATGCGTTCTGCAGCTGGCTTTGTAAAAAGGAAAAGGGCCTCTCACAACGGCTGTACGCTTGGCGATGGATGCCATGCGAATTATGCCGTTTCTGGTGTTGGTCTACCTACTCTATTACGGGCTGCTAGTGGCTGGAGTCATATTAGATGCGCTTTTCGTGAGCTATGTAGCGCTCATTGCTTACCATGGCCTGTATTTCACCGAGATATTACGTGGCGCTCGCTCATTATTTCCACGAGGACAGGGTGAGTCTGCAAAGGCTCGTGGATATAAGACATCGGTGATGTACCGGAGGATTTTGCTTCCCCAACTGATTAGGTGCAGTGCGCCGATGCTGGGGAATCAACTGATAATTTTTCTGAAAGACACCGCCTTCCTCAGCATTATTACCGTGCAAGATCTAACGGGTGCCGCCACGGCGATCCACTCTGTGTACTTCATTCCAATACAGGCCTTTGTCGTCGCGATTGGGTCTTACTGATTGGTTAGCTTGGCCATTGAGGCGCTCGTTCGAAAGGTCGGTGATCTGGCACGGAATAGAGGTTTGGTTAAATGAGCGTAAACAAAATTGCAGTCGAAATTAGCCATCTGTCCAAAAGCTTTGACGGTGTAGAGGTATTAAGTGATGTGGATTTGCGCTTAGATACAGGAACTGCCCCGAGCGAAAAGCATGCTCACAATTAGCGCTCCCCAGCTCATCTCCCATACAAATATCTGTACAAAAAAACACAAATACTTGTACAAAAAAGTAGCAATGCGCATGTTTACAGCGCTCGCAGGATTCTATCGACCCAAAGATTACCTTGGGCTGTATCGCCGCCAAATAGTATTCAGCCTGGTAGCCAGATCTCTAATTTCAAGCGTTCGCCAGAAACCGGAGGTTACTGACCGTTCATCGGGATTGGGTGATGTTGTTTCGACATCATATCAATATAGTTGTACAAGACTTGTGAAAATATCAAATTTTGTACAAGATTTAATTGGCCAGGAAATAACGCCGCTACTCGTTGTCGGCGGACAAACGAATGCATGAGCAGGATGCGGGCCAAGGGCGAATACATACCCTTGCAGGTGTCCCTAAAATGCTCCTCTAATCACGCAGGTATATCATGCCATCGCAAACTCCCCGCCTCTCTACACGGACCTGTCTTTATGCCGGCTATGCCAGCCTGCTAGCGTTTATGTTGCTGATCGCCGCTATCTCTCTGCACACTCTGGCTAAAAGCAGTAAGGACTTTTTTCTCTACGTTAATGGAGTTGATGCTCGGGCCCGCCTAGCCAACACACTGAACGACGCCGCCGCCCAGCGCGCTATTGCCCTTCGTAACATCGCCTTAAACAGCAATGTCACCGCGAGATTACAGCAGCGGGGCGCGATTACAGCAAACGACCAAAAGGTGGCCAGCAGCCTCGCCGCGCTACGCAAGGCAATTGATAATGATGATGTGTCGCCCAAAGCACGAGACCTGTTCTCAACCATCGAGCAGGTCGAGAGCCGCTACAAACCGGTAGCGCACACCATTGCCGTACACCTATTTAAGGGTGAAGACGACGAGGCCCTGCGAATGGTCAGCGAGCAGTGCACACCATTATTGGCCGAGCTGACCCAGGCAATTGGCGAGTACCTGCGCTACACCAACCAGAAGGCTGACCTGCAGGTCAGCGAAAATGACGCAAACTATCTGTCACAACGCGACTTGCTGCTCGCCATTACTGCGTTGGCCGTCTTACTAGCAGTGGTCATGGGCTACGTCATCAGCCGCAACCTACTGCGCGCGCTGGGTGCCGAACCGAGTGAGCTCAACCAGCTCGCCCAACGGGTTGCGCAGGGCGATTTGTGCGCTAGCGAGCGCACGATTGAGCCACCACAAGCTAGCATAATGGCCGCCCTGCTGAGCATGCAGGAGAACTTGCGGGACATGACCAAAGGCATAAATCTGTCCTCACAGACCGTGGCCGAGTCCAGCCAGGAGCTTAGCCAATCGAGCCTGAGAAACGCCGAAAGCGTTGCCATGGCACAGTGCGAGGTCGAGCAGATCGTCACCGCCGTTCACCAAATGGCCGCCACCGTGCATGATGTCGCGCGCAATGCCGAATCCGCCGCTAGTGCCGCCAGCGAGGCCGATAGCGCGGCCCTGTACAGCCAGCAGAAGGCCAAAGATGCCGTCAACATGATCGACGAGCTGGCCGAGACAATCGAACAGTCCAACATGGCCATGGGCCGGCTGAAGAATGAAACCGGCAATATCGGCGGCGTGCTTGAAGTGATCAAGTCGGTGGCCGACCAGACCAACCTCCTAGCCCTCAATGCAGCTATCGAAGCTGCTCGTGCTGGCGAGGCCGGACGCGGCTTCGCGGTGGTAGCCGACGAGGTGCGCAGCCTGGCACAGCGTACCCAGAAGGCCACTTCAGAGATTGAGGGGCTGATCGCCAGTCTGCAGAAAATTGCCGACGAGACATCGCAGCATATGCAACGCTGCAAGAGCTCCAGTGCGCAATCGGTATCCGGCGTTTCCGAGGCCGGTGACGCGGTAAGCACGATCGTAACCATGATCGAGCGGATCAACAGCATGAACCACCAAATAGCCGCTGCCGCCGAGCAGCAGAGTACCGTTGCCGAGCAGATCAGCCGGGGCATCATTACCGTCAGCGAAAGCGCCGAGCAATCCGCTGCAGCCTTCCGCAGCGCTCAGCAGGAAAGCGAAGGACTGGCACGCACCAGCGTTACATTGCGAGAGAACATCTCGCGCTTTCAGCTCTAGGGTCTGGTGCCGTTTCATCGCGAGCCGCGTTGCTGCGAGAAGTGGCCCCCAATCAGCCGCAGGACGCAGGTATCTTTAGTCATTCTGGTAACCCGTGGTCACTAGACGTGGTGCATGCGCTGGGTGTGAGTAGCCCCTTCCGTCACGCGGAGTTACGTCGCCGATTGCACGGCGTCACACAACGCATGCTCACTCACACACTGCGTCAGTTGGAGCGCGACGGCGTGATCTCTCGACGCGATTTTGGCGAGAAGCTCTTGCGTGTGGAATATGCTCTGACCGAGCTGGGAATGGGATTATTGGTGCAGATGATTTCGCTATGGACGTGGGTGGTCGAGCAGTCAGAGGTGGTAATCAGGCCCACAAGCGCTATGACGAGCGTTAAGGCTGGGCTAATGCACTGCATCCTATGTTCGACATGACGTAGGTGGTTTCGCGGGACGTTTACGATGCATCAGCATCGCGTGAAGACAGGTGAGGGCTTTTGTCTACCGATGGCTGCCAGAAAAATGTTGCAGGGGAAGGAGTTTTTATATTTACAGTACGGCCTTCCGCTGACATCATTGCAATTATATTAGCCTTAAAGTCCATTATAAGCACGGAGAAAAAGCTTGATGATCGGGCGCTCGCGCTCTCTTTTCATGGCAAGCGTGCTTGGTGACACTGCGTCTTCCCACAAGGTACGCACAGATAACGGTGGTGATTTTTTGGTGGCAGTTCATAGTCCCAGCGAACCCAAGCATGACAAGCGCCAAACTGATCTGCGGTGGATGCGTACGCACCAGCGCGTGTTAGAGGCTGGCTTCGAACTAGTTGGGGAGGGGGGCGCTGAAGGCGTCAGTATTGATGCCATTGTGGCGCGGGCCGGCATCTCTAAACAAACTTTTTACAACCACTTCAGCGACCGCGACCAATTGACCGAAGCCCTCTATCTGGAATCGCGATGCGTAATGAGGCAGGCGATTACGGCAATTAATTTGGGTGTGAATGATCCTGCGCAGCGCCTGGCGCGTGGTGTTGCCGCCTACGCCAGAAAGGCGATTGACAACCCCGCCCTCGCACAATTTATCGCCCGTACAACCATCAGTCGCCGGATGCACGATCAGAGTAATCGGGGGCTGGAGTTGGATATCGCCGCCGGCGTTGCGCAGCGCTGCTTGCAAGTCGATAACCCCGCTACAGCGGCCATGTTCGTTATAGGGATCACCGCGACAATGATCGTGCAAATTACCTCCAGTCCTAACGTATCCAGCGCAGAAGTGCTGTGCCGTGAGGCGCTGACAATGTTGCTAAGGGCGCTGGGGCGCAACGGCGAAGACGGTTTTCTAATTGCCGCACGTGCGGCAGAGGATGTTGTTGCTGTGCGCGCTACTGACCCTTAATCCAAATTTGATGTGAAGACGACTATGATGGGGGCTCAAGTGTTTAACTCAGACTCTGCCGCAACACTATTTGCTGCATGTGTGATCACCTGCCTGGCCGGCTGCACCTCTCAGCCGAGTGACCTATCAGTCGCTGGTCATCAGCGCGACGTGGCAGTTTCCACCCCGCTCAGGCTCGATCATGTCACTGTGGTTGATACCCTGACCGGTGTTGCGACGCCTGATATGAGCATCCTCATGCAGAGGGGTCGTATCAGCGCGATTGAGCCGACTGCAGCTGTCACCGGGAACGCCTCGATTCACACCCTCAATGCGCGCGGCAAGTTTGTCGTCCCCGGCTATAACGATATGCATACGCATGCGCTGACCGCTCCGAACGCCACGGCTGTGCTGGCGCTGCTACTGGCAGACGGGGTGACCGGTGTGCGACAGATGGATGGTTCTCCAGAACTGCTCGCTGCCCGCGCAGCTCGCACGCTGCCGTTGAGCAATGACACGCCAGCATTATTGGTGGCACCCGGCAATCTGATCCTCCCTTTCGATGCCACCTCAGTCGATGGTGCCCGAGTCGAGGTCCGCCAGCAAAAGCAGCAAGGGGCCGACTTCATAAAAATCGCGTCAACCACACCGCCAGTCTTCTTAGCTGCTGTTGGAGAAGCTAGCCGGGTTGGATTACCTGCGGTGGGACACGTGCAAGGGGGGGTGAGCCCGGCCGACGCGGCGCGAGCTGGCATGCGTTCTATCGAGCATTTGGGGCCTGGCAGCGCTCTATGGATTGGTTGTTCGACTCAGGAGGCAACCCTGCTCGCCGAAGCCGCCGCAAATCCGCGGCCACCAGTTGCGCCGTTCAAAATTCCGGGATTCGTACAGAAGTTGTTGGCCGGGACAATCAGCAAAATGCTCGTTAACCCGGCGGCCTTCGAAACACCGGATAGCGCAGCCATTCTGCAGCGCACCTTCGATACCTACAGCGAGGCAAAATGTCAGAATCTAGCGGCGATCTTCGCGTCTCACCAGACTTGGCAGGTGCCTACCCTAGTGCGGTTACGTACTGAGTATCTGGCCGATCTTCCCGAGTATGCGCATGATCCGGCGCTACCGTATATGTCCCCGGCCGCGTTACGGGAGTGGCGGGCGGTCACTCAGCGGTACCAACACCTGCCAACTGCCATGCTGGCGACGTTTCATGACGCCTACCGGCGCTCCTTGTTGTTGACCAAACTATTTGCCGATTACGACGTGCCTATGATGACGGGGACTGACAACGGCGGCCAAGTCCCTGGTCAGTCGCTGCATCAGGAGTTCGACGAACTTGCCAAAGCAGGCCTTTCACCGCTGAAAATCCTGCAGATGACGACGCTTGATCCCGCGCGATTCCTGGGGCGCAGGGAGACCATGGGGAGCGTTGAGGTAGGTCATAATGCCGACTTGGTCCTGCTTGATGGCGATCCCGTTTCAAGTGTCCAGAACCTACACCGCATCGCCGGGGTTGTTCGCGCCGGACGCTACTATTCGCCAGCAGACCTTGATGCACTGAGGCTGCGGGTAAAAGCCGGTCAAGGATACCTGCCTTAAACTCATAGGTCTTGAACTTGTTGGTGCAACAGATTATGAAGACATACACACTTGGCGTAGTTTCAATACCGTGCTTAGGGGAAGTCTGAAGTAAGCAGCCGTTTTAACTGCCTCGCTGTCTGAGGTTCAAAAAACACCGATTTAACCGAAAATCAGACCTTTCCTTCTGTCAGCTCACTGTTTTTTGCGGAAGAGCACCTTTTCAGGGCTCATTGTCCACATCACAGGCGCACATCGCCTGCATTCAATAGTCGTTTTCGCATCATCCAAGGGTTCGATAAGTTAAACAGTGTGGTCTGCTGCGCGGTGTTTTTCACCAAGCCTCGGAAGCGGACTTTCGTAAAACTGGCGCTTGAACACCCGGAGTGGATGCTCAACCTTGGCCCGGACTTGAGCGTTGGCGTATTCGATTTTACTGCGCATGCAACCGATCAGGCTTTTTTTCGCATGCTTCTTATAGCTGCTGGGTCGCGCTGCGATCGACCAGATCATCTGGCGATGTTTTTGCTCCGCACGTTTCTCCACGCCGGTGTAACCGGCATCGCCAGAGACGTAAGTTTCCTTGCCATGCAGCAACTGATCGACCTGAGTCACGTCCGCCACATTCGCCGCCGTACCCACTACGCTATGCACCAAACCGGACTCAGCATCGACACCGATGTGCGATTTCATCCCGAGATAGTACTGATTTTTTTCTTTGCCTGGTGCATTTCGGGATCGCGTTTACCGTCCTTGTTCTTGGTCGAGCTGGGCGCATGAATGATCGTCGCATCGACCACAGTTCCTTGACGTAGTAGTAAACCTCGGTCGCCCAAATAGCCGTTGATGACCTGTAAAATCCTACCGGCCAGCTCATGTTTTTCCAACAGCTGGCGGAAGTTGAGGATCGTGGTTTCATCCGGAATCCGATCCAAATGCAGACCGGAAAACTGGCGCAGTATCGTGGTTTCGTAGAGGGACTCTACCATCGCCGGATCGCTGTAGCAGAACCAGTTTTGCATCAGATGAACCCGCAGCATGGCCATCAACTGATACGCCGGACGCCCGCCTTCACCCTTCGGATAATGCGGCTCGATCAACGCAATCAGGTCTTTCCAGGGCATGACCTGATCTATCTCAATCAGGAAACGCTCACGGCGGGTCTGCTCACGTTTACCTGCATACTCCGCATCAGCGAAAGACATTTGCTTCATCGGGGCTCAACGGTTCAGTCGTGGGACAGGCGTATTTCACCAGATTTGGAAGTCTTTTTCAGAGTTTCCTTAGGCATGACATCGACAGGGTGACTGCAGGTCGAGATCGATCACAAAACCCTGTGGATCACGTTTCTAGAAAGAAGGCCAGAGCGGGGCTTAATAGCCGTTTATTTCGGGTATACGAAAAGAGCTACGGCGACATATTTTCTCATAAATCAGTAGCATAAAATTTTTACATAATCGTTTCAGCTGTTCAAAAACCCGACATTCCACTTTGCTTGCTTTAAGTAATGAATTAATCGCCCCTGGTTTCCTAGACGCCTCCAAGCCTCATAATGAGGCCCGAATACGAGGTGCCATGAGTCGTCAGCGTTACCCCGAAGAATTCAAGATCGAAGCGGTCAAGCAAGTGACCGAGAAAGGCAAACCTGTCGCCGATGTTGCCCATCGCCTGGGCATGTCCGTTCACAGCCTCTACGCTTGGATCAAGCTCTACAGCAAACCACAAGAGCAGCGTGAGCAAGACGATGACCAGCAAGCCGAGCTGCGTCAGCTTCGCGCCGAACTCAAGCGTGTGACTGAAGAGCAAGACATCTTAAAAAGGCCGCCGCGTACTTTGCCAAAGAGTGCGGCTGAAGTACGCCTTCATCAAGAAACACTCAACTGATTACCCGGTACGGCGCCTTTGCCAAACTCTCAAGGTACATCCCAGCGGCTACTACGCTTGGCTGGGCGAGCCTCAATCTGCCCGAGCAAAAGAAGATCAACACCTGCTTGGCTTGATCAAACATGCTTGGCTGGAGAGCGGAGGTGTATACGGCTATCGCAAAATTCACGATGACCTACGTGAGCTGGGAGAGGCATGCGGGCGAAATCGGGTCGGGCGCTTGATGCAGGCGGAGGGGCTGCGTTCGCAAACGGGCTATCGGCGGCGTCTAGGGTTTTACGGCGGAAAACCAACAGTGGCCTCGCCCAACCACCTCGCGCGGCAGTTCAAGGTCAGTGAGCAGAACAAGGTCTGGGTGACAGATATCACTTACATCCGCACCTATGAAGGATGGCTCTACCTGGCAGTAGTGCTGGATCTGTTCTCACGCCAAGTAATTGGTTGGTCAACGAAGCCAAGGATGTGCAGCGACTTGGCTATCGATGCGATGTTGATGGCTGTGTGGCGACGCAAACCACAGCAGCAAGTAATGATCCACTCAGACCAAGGCAGTCAGTTCAGTAGTTCAGACTGGCACAGCTTCTTGAAGGCCAACAATGTAATCAGCAGCATGAGTCGGCGAGGAAACTGCCACGACAATGCCGTAGCCGAGAGCTTTTTGCAGCTTTTTGCAGCTTTTTGCAGCTTTTGAAGCGGGAGCGAATCCGACGAAAGATCTACACAACGCGTGAAGACGCCCGAAGTGATATTTTCGATTACATCGAAATATTCTATAACCCTAAACGCCGGCACAGCAGTGCTATGCAGCTGTCTCCAGTAGAGTATGAGAAACGTTATTTCCTGAGCTTGGAGAGTGTCTAGGAAACCAGGGGCGATTCACTATCTAGAAATAAACCAAATTTAATTCTGCGCCTGTCTCTAAAAAATTGCATTGACGCGACTTTAGTCATTTGGTTATAGCATTTTATACTTGGCGTCGGAGCTGGCGTCATAAGACCTTCAAAGGGGGAATACATGTCGAACTGGACTGATTTAACGATTTTGCACGGTAACGAGGAGGGGGCTCGTGCTGCATTCGAGCGTGCTTGTGAAATGGTTATTAGGGCGAAATATCCGCACCAGACAGTCAGAGGCATACGAGTAAACCAGGGAGATGCTGGGATCGACGTTTATGTTGGCAAACTCGGAGTATCCCCTATTGAAGTTTATCAGTGTAAGTATTCCACCGATGGCATTGGAGATTCTCAGAAAAACAAATCAGGAACTCATATGACCCTGCGACTAACTCCGCGCACTTTGATGAAAAAAACTGGTATCTTTGCTTGCCAATTGACTTGTCTGTTCAAGAAACCTTATGGTTTTCAGGATGGTCTCAAAAATGCGACACACCGGTTGATTTGTTGTCTCCGTCAGAAATGATGTTTTGGGCAGAGAGTACTGGTCTAGCGTCTTCGATATTTAAAAGAGATGACTCCCTTAAGCTGGATTGGATTGTCAGCGATTTGAAAAAACATAGCCGCGATCCCTGGATGGCTTTAGTTGAGCAGACTGAAACGGACTGCTACAAGATTCTTCTGACTCTACTTCGAAAGTATCACCAGTGCATTAGCGGCAGCCATCCTAATCTTAATGTTCTCTATTTACGGGCGGAAGCAGGAGATAGGCTTGATGCGTGCGAATATGTCAAAGCTGTATTATCCGGCCCTTCACCCGATAATCATTAGGTTTGGATATTTAACATGCTGAGCGACTTTACAATGGAGCCCATAGCTTTCCGCTTTATTCGTCGTTATGACGCTCTCTTCGCTAAGGCTAAGGACTTCAATCGCATGGAAGAGCTTTCCACGAGCGAGTTCTACACGGTCTGGGGAATGCTGCGCTCTCCTTTGCTTCAGAACTTTCGAGATCAGGCTTGTTGGAAAGTAAAATTCCAGTAGGTTAATTCCACACTGAGTCTTGCTATAGACCAAATGCTGTTTCTATGAATAGCCGCCATTGGGTTTCGCAGCTAAGCCCGATAGCGGCAGCACTAAGATGTAATATGCCACCGCTTTGTATAACTCAGTATTAATCGTATCTTATAGTTAATATCAATCAATAGCTAATGCATAACTAATATGCTTAATGGCTAGGCATCTTTTCTACAAGTTTGATTGGCCGACCCTTTGAGGCAACTACTTTCGTGCTCCAAGTGCCTATGGATTCAAGAGTGTTATTTCAACGCCGCGCGAAGATTTGGGTGTTTTAGAGGTCGCTACACTGCATTGCAGTAGTCTTTATAGATCTATCACTATGCTTCAGGAGTCTCACTGGGTGTAAGAAATTTGCAATACAACCACAAGGACTACGCTGAGACGTAATACCTAGACACTGTGCAGATCAGCTGATACTCAATAGGTCTTGATAGGGCCTCAACCAGAATAAAAGCTCACTATGGCACCCGTGATGGACGAATGGGGATTTTGATCAATCCTGCACCAAAATACTTCGCCATTCACTCCCATCGGATTAGATAGGATACGTCAGTAATTTATTCTAGACGCATATATCAAAATCGTCGCTGGTGCTGCGCTGTGGAGTAATGCTTACACGGTCCAAGACTCGCTTAGCATGTCTGCCCTGCGCCACCTTAGCGGAAGGCATCCTTGGATTTTGAATATAGCAATTGCGTTTAGGAGATGGAGCAATGCACGAAGGTGTACCCATTTCAAAGGTTTTCTATCGTCCGATTGAAGCAGCTATACGCTGGGCGGGCTTACTCAAGCATCAACGTGCCATTCTGACCCTGATCACATCGCCCAGGAGTCTCCCGCACACACTCGATTTCCCACGTTGGACAGAGCTCCGTCTTTATACCGAGCGTCTCTACGATGCCATTTTCCACTATGAACTACCTTACGGCATCAACGGCATTACGGTGGAGGACGAAGACCTATGGGACTCACCGGAGTTGACTATCCGACATGTCGACCTCAAGCAGTGGATGCGACATCACTACCCGGAACACAGACCTGCTTTTCTCTTCAGCCGAAGCGAACGTATAGCGCATCCAACCATCACGCTTGAAACTGGCCACGCCTTGTTGATCGAGCGTCAGGCGATAAAAGCAGAGCTGCAACATTACAAACGTCAGCTCCAAATTCTGCAGGAGCAATACGACGAGGTACTCAGCCATAGCGCACGGGAATGCATCTGCAGCCAATGCTCCATCACGGATAGGGCTGAGTCCACGTATCAGAATATTATCGGGGGCATGCTGGACGTGATGCTCTCTCGATCGCCAGCAGGCAAGCCGTACTCCAGCTTCAGAACCCAAGAGGCCATTGTTTCTGCTCTGGTTGCCCACCACGGCGGTTTGATGGGCATCACGGAGCGAACCCTGAACGGTAAGTTTGCTCAAGCACGTCGCAAGATCCGAAGTGCAGAGACACCGGGGGGCCGCACTTCGTTTGTGGCAGACGTAGCGAGCGTTTAGCAGTCCAACCATCAGCTTGCAAGCTTGTATGTGCAAGATCAAAAACTGCATTTGCAATGTCTTTTGCTAGCCATGTGTATTGAATAGGGGCACACCAACGAACGCCACTGAGCGCTAAGGAGTGTCCACGATGTTGCAAGTGCCTGCCCTGCCACAGGGGGAGCGCCGCATTCTGCGGCTCGACGAAGTTGAAGCGAAATCGGGATTCAAGCGTGCCCACATCTACGCATTGATGAAAAAGGGCGAATTCCCACAAGCCCTGCGATTGGGCGTTCGTGCGGTCGGCTGGGATTCCGTAGAAGTAGACCTCTGGATCAGCGAACGCCTAAATAACCGGGTGCAGCAACCCGCTCTCCCACGTAACGTCTAGGGAGAGCAACGATGCAGATCGTATCCATTATTTCCACGAAGGGTGGCGTCGGTAAGACGACTACCGCAGCGAACCTAGGTGGCTTGGCCGCTGACGCGGGAATCCGCGTACTGCTGCTCGATTTGGATGTCCAGCCCACTTTGTCGTCGTACTTCGAGCTGACGCACAGGGCTGCAGGTGGCATCTATGAGCTACTAGCGTTCAATGAACAGCGCACAGATCAACTGATATCTCGGACCGTGATCCAAGGGCTGGATCTTGTGCTGTCTAACGACGATCGAGGCGATCTAAATACTTTGCTCCTGCATGCCCCTGACGGGCGTCTGCGCTTACGCCACCTGCTACCTATCTTTGCGCCAGATTACGACCTCGTATTGATCGACACGCAGGGTGCTCGCAGTGTACTCCTTGAGATGGCCGTTCTTGCCTCGGACATGGCCCTATCCCCGGTTACACCAGAGATACTGGCCGCGCGTGAGCTGCGTCGCGGTACGTTACAGCTGCTGGAGGACATCGCTCCTTATCGTCACCTCGGTATAGAGCCTCCAACGCTACATCTATTTATCAACCGAGTGCATCCGGTCTCATCCAACGCTCGACTCATCCAACAAGCCCTGCGTGATGTATTCGATGCACATCCAGGCGTCTACGTGCTGAATACTGATGTTCCGGCGATCGAAGCCTACCCGCGCGCCTCAACGCGGGGCCTGCCGGTTCACCGGATTGAACACCGCCAGCCCTCTGGCCGAGTCGCCCCCGCAGCATTAGAGACGATGCAGTCACTGGCCGGAGAGTTGTTCCCGAACTGGCGTGAACGCTTTGCGTTGGTGAAGGGCAAGCCCACTGATTCCTCCGGAGCCCGCCATGGCGAACGTGCATGAACTGGCCCGCGGCAACAAGCGTCTGAGAACGCTGATCGAATTTGCTCTCGCCGAAGGATGGCACATCCAGCGAACACAAGGCGGGCACTTGAAGTTCACCAAAGTGGGCTGCGCCCCGATCTACACCAGCTCGACGGCAAGTGACCATCGCGCCAGCCTCAATGCGCGAGCTCAGCTCCGGCGAGCTGAACGTGAGGCGGAAGACGCTGTGGCGATTTCGGTGGAGAGGAAACGTCATGGCTGAGATCACGCCTCAAGACATGGCCGGAAAGTTACTCGCCGCCGGATTCCAGCGTAACGGGGAGTCCGCCTCGGCCCTTAGCGACCCAATTGCCGACACGCCGATGGTCGTGACATTGGACCAGTTGCGTCCTTATGAGCACGACCCGCGCGTCAAGCGTAACCCTGCTTATGAAGAGATCAAGGCGTCTATTCGTGAGCGTGGTCTTGATGCGCCTCCCTCTATCACACGACGGCCGGGTGAGGAGCACTTCATTATCCGCAGCGGCGGTAACACCCGTCTCGCCATCCTGCGTGACTTGTGGTCGGAGACGAAGCAGGAACGCTTCTATCGTATTTCCTGCTTGTTCCGTCCTTGGCCTGAGCGCGGTGAGATTGTGGCGCTGACCGGTCACCTCGCTGAGAACGAGCTGCGCGGCGGTCTGACCTTCATCGAACGCGCCCTCGGAGTCGAGAAAGTACGAGAACTCTATGAGAAGGAGAAGGGAAGTGCGTTGAGCCAGTCTGAACTTGCCCGGCGTCTGTCAGCGGACGGATACCCCATCCAGCAGTCACATATCAGCCGAATGCAGGATGCTGTTCAACATCTCTTGCCCGCCATCCCTACCTTGCTCTATGGCGGGCTGGGCCGACACCAGGTCGAGCGCATTGCCGTGTTGCGTAAGGCATGCGACCGGATTTGGCAACGGTATTCAGCCGACCGAACTCTGACTGTGGACTTCAGGGAGTTCTTCCAGGAAGTTCTGGCACAGTTTGATGCACAACCTGACGCCTTCAACATACAGCGCGTTCAAGACGAGCTGGTGGGCCAGATGGCAGATCTGTTAGGCGTTGACTATGACACGCTTACTCTGGATCTCAACGATAGCGAAAGCCGCCAACGTGCTTTGGCTACCGAGCCAGCCGCCAGTTCGATTTCCGTCCCCCACCCTGCCTTGTCTTCGGCTCCCCAGTCCAATTTCACGTCCGTCACAACACCGGAAGGCAACGTCGAGAGCCTCAGTACCACACCATCGCCATCGCGAGAGAACTCAGCGCCCGCAAAAAAAATTATACCGGCCGATCTCACCCCGGCTACAAGCAAGCTACCGTCGGTCTCTGATGCGTCGGCTGATCAGGAGGTTGGCGATCTCGTGCAAGAGCACATCGTATCCCCTGCACAGACGACCGAACGGTTGCAGTCGATCCAACGCCTGATTGCAAACGAACTCGGGGATACGTTGCCACCCGACTTCGAAGGCAACGTTCTTCAGGCAATTCCTGTACAGGCGGGTGGGCTCTATCCCATTACTGACGTCTGGTACATCGAGCCCGGTCTCGACATCCCCGACCGGCTACGGGTGCACATCGCGCAATTTGCTAACGAAATTGCGGAGGCGGCGTCGCTTGCTGGTTGCGTCGTTCCCTGCAACGACGGCATTGGGTTCAAGTGCAAACCTGAGCAGGAAGGGACATCCGACATCGGCGGCGATGTGGTAATGCTTTTGGCCGCGCTCAGCGGCCAAGGTTCGATTGTCGATATGGACCGATTTGGCGGTGTCTTGCCCAGGCTGTTGCATGGTGCAGGTGATCCTGCCAAACGCCTGAGTGACACGGCGCTGGTCAAGCTTTTCCGGCTTCTACGGTTGGCTCGACGTCTCGTCGACCTTGAAATCAACGGCACCGGCCACGGATCTTGAGCGAGGTAGTCTATCCATGTCGTCACCGCATCCGCTCAATCAAGCAGTCATCGCGCAGGCTTTACATGATCTACGCAATGGTCAACTGCGTCGTTGCAAAGCCATGGGGTTTGGGGAAGATGAGCTAGATGCTCTTAAGCATCCAGCTCAGGTCAGCGTGCTGCTCAATGCATCCGTATCATGGTGTTCTGTGACCATCAATCGAGATGTTCTGCGTCGGCTGCTGATGCAAGCGCAGGATGTTGAGAAAGAGATTGCGACAGTCGATCGCATGCTGCGACTTGGAGCCAGCACAGAGATGGTCAGCCGATTCTATGGTTTGACTCACCAGGAAGTAGCGCTGCGACGTGAAATTTTGGGTATGCCAAAACGCAAGGGACGCCACCCGGTACTGGATGAGTCTCAAGATACGGAGCTGTGGCGTAGATGGAAAGTTCTCGCCGCTCAGCAGAACCCATCTACCAACGATGAGGCATCGCTTCTGCGCATCGCAATGGATCTGTCCGAGAGCATGGCGCTGCCACTGTCTGTGGTTTGGTCCACGATCAAGTCCTGGATCGACCAGGGACTGGTTTAGGCCATGGCATTGGACGATCCAAGCCGGGGCCGCGGTCCAATAGCGTTGTCGGATCTCTTCGATAAAGCGCTAAATCATCTCGCTGCAACGCCCACCCAAAAGACCATCTCACCCCCATCTTCTGCTCCAAGCGATGGCTTTTTGTATAGCGGAAACCGACACGAGAGCGTTCCCCGTGCACTTTTCCTTGATCGACGATTGACACCGTTGGAGCGCAACGCGTGGCAGGTGTTCCGGTTATTGCTCAACGATGACGGCCTTACCGCATTCCCCACCTATGACCAGCTACGCCCCTGGTTGGGCTCCATGCCCGGCAGTGCCCAAGCCTCGCACGAAACTGTTGCACGGGCGCTCACCTTGCTCCGTCTGAGCCGGTGGCTGAGTCTTGTCCGCAGAAGACGCGATCCGAAAAGCGGACGCATTTTGGGCAATCTCTACGTGCTGCACGATGAGCCACTGACACCGTTTGAGGCGATGCAATTGGACCCGGACTACCTGGGGTTGGTTAGCCAGGCGCTAGGCCATGCTGCCAAGGCCGTGCAAGTAGTGGGCATACAAACTCTGAAAGAGATCGCTGAGGACCCGCTGCTTACTGGACGAACGTTGCCCACACGTCTGCAGGTGATGACGACTCGTCTGACCCAGGCGGGCCTCCACCCTGACAGTTATCCACAAGCAGACACATTCAACGAATCCGAAGAAGGTGAGCCGGCCCTTCTTCGGAATCTCGATCCGCATTCTTCGGAATCCGAAGCAGGGCTGGAACCCACGCCAGATGGTGCTCTTCGGAATCCGAATGAGGGCCGTACAGTACGTAAAGAAAGTAATAAAAAAATACGTACTACTACGGAGCCCCAGGTGTTGAACGGGTTGCAACTGCCCAAACGTTTCACTCTTCTCAAGGAAGAGCAGCAAACAGGGGCGGCGGTGGCCTTGCAGCAGGTTGACCCGTCATTGAGGCAAGCTGTGCTAGACGAATGGGAGGCACGTTGCAGGGCCAGTTCCATCCGGAATCCCGCTGGCTATCTGTTCGGCATAATTCAGCGAGCTATTCGCGGAGAGTTCAATGCTTGGGCTGGCCAAAACCAACCGAAGGCGACGCAGCCGGTAACTGCGCTGACGGAACCACCTAAAGTCGCGGCACCTGAAGTAGCCCAAGAACATATCGCACGATTACGAGAGATGTTGCGCAGCAGTTGACCTTGCTGGGGGAGACGCTGAGATGTCCCTTGGACTTCAGTGAAGCTATCCCCAGGGGATAGCTTCGGGCATGCAGCCCTTCTACGTTTGCTCTTCTTCGTCCTCATCTTGCTGCCAATAGAGGTAGTTGAACAATGCGTCGAGCTCAGAGAGGTTGGTCAACCCAAGATGCTGTTGAACGTCCTGAGCATGCTGGCAGTACATTGCGTACAGCTGACCATTCACATTCCCCTTGCTCGGATGAAGCGGGTACCCAGTGATACCTGCTGCCGCAAGACCCGAAACGGCGTTCTGATTCATCACTGCGTAGCGCTTGTTGTCCAGCGTATGCAGCACCTCGGTCAGCAGGTTGATACCTGCACCTGTTATGCCCTTGAAGTGGTGATGGAGCACTTCGAATGCTGTCTCAGGCGAGGGTCTGCTCCGGCTGACGATATCGGCCAATGCGGCTATGAATCTTGCAGATTGCTCAGCAATTCGCGTGTTCTGCCTGTGCAGGCCTCCGGAGTGGAACTGAACAATGAGCTGGTTGTACTTAGGTAAAAAAGTGCCTGCTGATGGGCGATGCAGAGTAGCCATATCCTTGATCTGCTGTTTCGCCCTGATCAGATTTCCTCTTCTCGCTGTTTGCTGCGCTGCGAAACCATTGTTTGATTTATTACGCTTCATCTCGTCCAACTGGTACGCCAGGACGCTAAGGTCCTGGGTGCCTTCACGACTGATCCTTTCAGCACGCTTCTGCGCCATCTTGCGCCATGCTTCCTGGATGGTGAACTCCAGGGCGTAGTCGTCAATTCTCTTCTTGGTCGCCGCGACGATAGACTCTTCGCTGATCAATTCGTCGAAGTGCGCTGCAACCTTTTTCGCTAGCGAACCATCTGGGTCACTGACTAGTACCGAAGCTTCATAGTTGTCAGCAAGACCGCCAGACGTGAGGTTGGCTGATCCCAAGAGCACTGTTGATCTGACGGAATCACTGAATGCATATATCTTTGGATGGAACGTCTCCTTGGTATCACTCAAATACAACGCCAACTGGTGCTCCTTCCTCAGCGACATGAGCTTGCGCAGCATTGCTGGCTCGGTCAGATGAAAGCTCAGCCCGACTGCAAACCTTGCCGTCATCCCCCGCTCTAGTGCCTTCGTCAGCGGCTTTAGCAGGGACTTAAAGGCAGACGATTTAGCGAATGCGACCATGCAATCCAGGTGCTCCGCGCGTTCGAGCAAATCCAGCAACGCATCTACGTGTGCCACCTGCATACCGTTGACTACCAGCTCAACACTGCTTTTCATCCATTTCCCCCTGCAAATACCCGTAGAAGCGACAGCCTACCTCAGGCAGCTCAAGATCAGCGCAGCTTGAATGGCGCATGTAGCTATCCCCTGGGGATAGCTACATGCAGTGGCGCGCGCGAACTGGGAGGGCGGTAAGTTCCGTTTGTTGACTGACGCCCCTCATCAACGCGGGAAAGCTGATGGCTCGTTATCTACAGCGAGTCTTCACTATGGCTACTGAATCACTGCAGCTGAATCTCGGCACCCTACGCAGCGCGATGTCGCTAACGCTGCACACGCATCACGCTTCGCGCATCTGGCATGGTCGCGCAGCTTCAGAAGGACGGGCGGCTATCGTCGGCTTGAACGGCTACGTATCTGTCATGAACAAGATGAAGCGCGGTGCTGAACAGGACGATCCCTACTCGGACTGGTGGATGTTACGCATTGAAGAGAAGCTGGAGCAGACCAAAGCCACCTTACAAAACCTGCGCGAACAGGTTGACCAGTCTTTAGCTGGCGTACCTACGGCGCTCAGTCTTGGCGAAAACCTCAACGTCCAACCCGTCAAACTGCCCTTGTTCGTCAACGCCCAGTTGGGGTTCGCGGCGGTTTACCTGCTGGCTGACTACGACGACATTGCTCGCAAGCTCATCTTGGCGCATCACACCGCGCTGATCGACCGCAGCACATTGGAACGCTGGCTCAACGAAGGCGCTCACGCGTTGCGCAGTCTTTTCTCACTGGCTCAACAATACCGTTTCAGCGGCACCACGCGCGACGATTTCGCTGCCAAGAATGCGGCGGCTCGCACTGCGTTGGAGAAGTACGGAGAGCTGCCGCAGGACGTGTTGGAAGGCGTACGACGCTCGCGTTTCGCTCCCCCGATCATTCGCCGTGGCCTGCAATCGCGTGCAACATCAAGTACCTCTGCGACCGTCACCGAAGTGACCGACGATGCGCCGGTGTCGCCAGAGTCGGTCGTGGCCGACGAGGATGAGCCAGAATGATCGACCAGCATCTGTATCAACTTACGCGCTTTCATCCCTTGGAACAGGCTGACTTCATCCGGCTGGAACAGGCTCCCTATCTAAAAGGCCTTTTAAAGCCTTTTAAAGGTAAAGGGGCTCTCGATGTGTGGGCCAGCCAATGCTTGGCGCAAAGGGATCAGTTGATCGTCCTGGCACAACGACGGGTGCTGCAACAGGCAGCCGGACATCCCTTCCATCTGTTGCCGGTGGAACTGGCCCAGCAGAAGACTGGCGCAGGCACGACCTTTCTGCGCTGGCGCAGGCCAGACCGCTCCGCGATGGGGGTTGCTCTATGGCAAGACCTGGTTCTCAGTGATGCCACGCCGGCAAGCCTGCTAGCCGATTTGTATGCCATCGAACAGCAACGCCTCGTACTGAACATGCAGATCAGCCTGATGCACACCTTAGGTCGTCAGGCTCTGGAGTGCGCCAACAAGATGAGCCAGGCCGAGTTCACCTTCCTGCACCGAGTCGCGAGCGCTCAAGGAACTGCACGTTCGGGGATGCCGCCCCAAGCCTGACTTATCCATTTATTACCTGCCCCAACGCTGTGCCAAGCGGTTTTTTTCACCACCACGGAGATAGCACCATGAGTACCCATTTCTCTGGCGAAGGCAATATCGGATCGATCCCAGAGTTTCGCGAGTTTCCAAATGGCAACGATGAGCCGAACCGGCTGCTACGGCTGAACATTTATTTCGATAACCCGGTACCTAAGAAGGACGGCACGTTCGAGGACCGTGGCGGCTTCTGGGCTCCGGTAGAGCTCTGGCACCGCGATGCCGAGCACTGGAAGGATTTGTATCAGAAGGGCATGCGGGTTCTGGTAGAGGGCCGGACCGTTAAAGACGAATGGGAGGATGCAGACGAAAACGAACGCACCACCTTCAAGATCGAAGCTCGGCGTGTCGGCATTCTTCCCTTCCGTTTAGCCTCGGTGACGCTCAGCCAGAAACCGGCCAATGGCGATTCGGAACCCGCCACACCCTGAACCGGCATTTGGGCGCCACCTTTGCTGTGAGTCGCCCTAAATGCTCTAGCAGTGCCCCAGCAATTGCTAGCGGCTGAGAGGCGTTGATCCGAATCCTGCTTCAGTGAACCTAGGAGGCCCCATGCGCCTACCGTTTGAACTCGACCCACAGATCATCCATCACATCATCTACAGCCAGGCAGGCTCGATCGGCAAAGCCATCATCGAGTTGCTGATGAATTCAGTGGATGCCAAAGCCAGTAACGTTCAACTGTCGATTTCACGTACGGGCTTCTCATGCCATGACGACGGTCAGGGCTTTGCAAGCTGCGAAGATGTCATTCGCTACTTTGGCCGGTTTGGAACGCCGCACGAGGAGGGCGATGCAACCTATGGCTGCTTCCGCCTTGGACGCGGCCAGATCATGGCGCACGCGTCCACAACCTGGCGCTCCAATGTTTGGCAGATGACCGTCAATACACGGGTCATGGGTTACCACTACGATCTAGACGAGGTACAGGCTCATTCACCCGGCTGTGCGATCCAGGGCAACTGGTATGAAGCCCTGAGCGAGGTCGAGCTGATGTCGACCCTTCAGGAAATACGGGATTTAGTGCGTTACACCCCGGTATGCGTTGAACTCAATGGGAATCGCATCACCCGCGACCCTCACGGCGAACGCTGGGATGCTGAAGACGAGTTCGCCTGGTACCGGGTCAAAGCCGACGGCGCCGTCGCCATCTACAACCAGGGCGTACTGGTGCGCCACGACTCGGGACATGTATGGGGCGCAGGTGGTCTCATCGTGTCTAAGAAAGCCATTGGATTGAATGTTTCCCGCACAGAAATCCTGCGCAAGACTTGCCCGGTATGGAAGGCTATTGCCAAGCAGTTTGGTCAGATGGCTGATCAGATTGCCTCTCGCCTCGGCAATCATCGCAAGACAGAGGCGCGCCGTGAGAAGTCTGCTCGGGCACTCCTTTCCGGTGACGCTGGCATTGTGCAAACCTATTCCAAGGAAGAAGTCGTGACGCTTCTACCTGGCAAGCGGCACATTTCAATGGAGGATTTCTTGCGCAAATGCCGCTACAGCCATGGCAAGCGTCATGGCGGCAGGTTTGCAGTTGTTGAAAGCGGTTTCGACGTGCCAAAGGGGGAAGCTATCGCTCGTGAAGGAATTGCCGTGATAGTGCATCCCGTTACCCTTGATCGTTTCGGGTGCTATAGCGCCCAAGAGTTTGCTGACTGTATCGCTCGTATCCATGACAATCTTAGGCAGGACATTGAACTGAACGGCGCTCAGTACTGGGGAATAAACGCTCTCTATATTCCGCAATTGCTGGCATTTTCGACATTGCGAGAAGCGTTCGTGGAGCGGACGCGCATCCTTACGGAGAAAGATGCGCTTGATCGTGAGACACGTCGTGCATGGACTGCGTTGCGCTGCTGCATGCACCACTATGTCGCCCTGTGCACTGGGGGGCGGCCGGTTTACGGCGGCCAGGTCCGTGAGGGCAAATCACTTCACATTCTGCTTGGTCAATCCAACGTTGCCGAGGCATGGACCGACGGCAATAGCTACATCGCCGTCGATGTCACCATCGTGAAGCGGCTCAAATCATCCCCCGTCAGAACAGCAGCGTACATTTTTTCACTGATTGAGCACGAGATTGCTCATGAGGGCGATAGCCTGGATTCTGGTCATGATGAAGCGTTCTACCAACGCTTTCACGATCTTGTGCTGCTGCACAGCGAACAACGGCAGCGCTACATGCATATGTGGCTCATGAAGTACACAGGAAGCATGGAGGCAGAGGGGAAGCGCGCGCAGGGTGAAGCATGGCGTGAACGCTATCTTGTGAACCGTGCGAGCGACAGCCGGTTGAAGCGCGGCCTGTCGCCGACCATCGAAGATGTCAGCGACGACCCTGTGGTCGTCGGAGCAATCCCGGATGAGAGTATGGCTTTCATTGACTATCAGAATGCTTTGATGGCCGATGCAGTCGTCACGGTCGAACCGCCGAACTGGACTGAAATTCTGATACGCGCCGCGCATGATCAGAAACATATCAGCCTGGAAGTGAGCGCCAATGCAAAGCAACGGGTCACTACTCGGCGTCATCGGATTGATCAGGACGCTAGCTGCTGAGCTAAAAAACATCGATATGGCATTCAAAACCGCGTGAGGCAAGTCTGCGGGGAACGCGACTCAACAAGCTGGTCATACTGCATTTCTGCTTCTTAGCTGCCCGTTTAAATCCGTCCCGACATGCTGTTGCAAATGAACTTTAGCAACGACATTCGGGTAGAGCGGCATGCGGGTATTTCTTTGCGAGAAGCCCTCTCAGGGTAAAGATATTGGACGAATCCTAGGCGCGACACAGCGTGGCAATGGGTGCTTCACTGGCTCGGGTGTCACAGTCACTTGGTGCATCGGGCATCTCGTAGAAGCCGCTCCACTCGAAGCCTACGGTGAGCAGTTCAAACATTGGTCCCTAGAGCAGCTACCTATTGCTCCTGAGCGATGGCGTGTTGAGGTCAAACCCAAGACCGCTTCGCAATTCAAAGTCGTCAAGCAACTGCTTGGCAAGGCAACCGAACTAGTCATCGCAACCGATGCCGACCGTGAAGGCGAATTGATCGCCCGCGAAATCATTGAGCTGTGCGGTTATCGCGGGAAGATCCAGCGCCTCTGGCTGTCCGCCTTAAATGACGCATCTATCCGCAAGGCGCTGGGTGCGCTCAAGCCTTCAAGCGAGACGCTTCCAATGTACTTCTCAGCCTTGGCACGCTCGCGTGCAGATTGGCTGATTGGCATGAACCTCAGCCGCCTGTTCACCGTGTTAGGTAGGCAGGCTGGCTATGAAGGCGTGCTTTCCGTCGGACGTGTGCAGACTCCCACATTGCGGCTGGTCGTTGATCGAGACCGGGAAATTGCTCGCTTTGTTTCTGTTCCATACTGGACAGTTGAAGTCGGACTATCCAGTGAGGCCCAGCAATTTTTCGCAATTTGGCTTCCTCCGCAGTCCGTTACGGACGATGCTGGCCGATGCCTACAAGAGAGCATTGCCCGCCAGGCAACTGAACGAATTGGTGCCGCCGGCGCAGTTCAGGTCCAGGCGGTTGAAACCGAGCGAGTCCGAGAAGGCCCACCTTTACCGTTCGATCTGAGCACTTTGCAGGAAGTGTGCTCGAAGCAATTTGGTCTGGATGTGCAGGAAACGCTCGATATTGCACAGTCGCTTTATGAAACACATAAAGCCACGACCTATCCACGCTCAGATTCCGGCTATCTTCCCGAGAACATGTTCACCGAGATATCCACGGTCCTGGACAGTTTGCTCAAATCTGATCCCACTCTTAAGTCCGTAGTTGATCAACTTGATCGCACGCAAAGGTCTCGTGCATGGAATGACGGCAAGGTTACTGCGCATCACGGCATCATTCCGACACTTGAGCCGACCGACTTGTCGGCCATGAGCGAGAGAGAGCTGGCAGTCTATGGGCTGATACGTGCCCACTACCTCGCGCAGTTTTTGCCACACCACGAATTCGACCGCACGACGGCCATGCTGTCATGCGCAGACCTGATTCTTCGAGCCGTAGGCAAACAAATCGTTGTTAGAGGCTGGCATCTGGTTCTAGCTGAGCCGAAAGCAGATCCTGAAGAGGCGGGAGAAGATATCTCTTCCCGCAGCCAAATCCTGCCTCCACTGCGTGCAGGGCTAAGTTGTCAGGTCACAGGAGCTGAGTGCAAAGCTCTCAAGACGCTGCCGCCACGGCCATACACCCAGGGAGAGTTGGTCAAAGCGATGAAGGGAGTTGCGAAGCTGGTCTCGGATCCGCGTCTGAAACAAAAGCTCAAAGACACTGTTGGCATTGGCACCGAAGCCACACGCGCAAGTATCGTCAATGGATTGCTAAAGCGCAGTTACCTAGTGAAGCGGGGTAGATCCGTTCGCGCGTCTGAAGCCGCATTCACGTTGATTGACGCAGTACCAGCTGCCATCGCTGATCCTGGCACGACAGCAATCTGGGAGCAGGCGCTCGACATGATCGAGACCGGCCAACTGACGCTGGACACTTTCATCGAGAAGCAGTCGGCCTGGGTCGCTCAGCTGGTGCAGCAGTACCGAGGAACTACATTGTCTATTCGGGTCCCCCAAGGTCCGGCTTGCCCTCTGTGCGGTGCTACGACGCGCCAGCGCACTTGGAAGACTGGTGTCTTCTGGTCATGTAGCCGGTATCCGGAGTGCAAGGGTACGGTGTCAATCGAGTCACCCGGTGCAAAACGTGGCTCCCCACGTAAGCGGCGCAGCGCGCCCAAGGCGCACTGACGCCACAAACATCCTGCCACGGCCGCGCTTTCCAGCGGTTGCCAGGCGTGGTCCCGCATCTAGTGGGGCAACCCCAACATGCCTCCACCTTCTGCAACGGCATGCGTCCAGCGGTTTCCGCCGCTGGAGGAGCGAAGGTATTTTCCTGTCCGGCCACTTTCGGTGGCCTCTTGATCGGTGACTTCAGTTTCTGACCCGAAGGGTCTCCTGGCCTCTTGCGTGCGAGCTACCAGGAGACCCTTCGGGGACGACGGTGTTCTATGCCGGTGCCCGCCGGTGAAACAACGGGCGCCTTTTGTGCGCGGATGTGTGCCAGACGATACCGACTCCCGCCACGAAACGGGTCGGGTGCGATAGCTGATGCAGCGGCGGCTTTGACGACAGCCAGTCCATGCGAAAGCCCACAGGTGGTTTCTCTGTCTCGCGCTGGAGGTCTATACCTCCAGCACCTTGTTCATTTCCTTAATTGCTTCAGCATCTTTTAGCTAATAACAATAGGCCGTCAGTTGGGCGAATGCCGATCACACTATGATTTCCACTTATAAATTACATACGCCACATAGCGCTTGTCGGAGTTAACTAGCCCAAAGCCTATAGCCAATCGATCCTACGCATGGCGCTGAACCAGCTATAGATAATTGAAGGGGAGTTATGGATGTCCCCCTTTCTTACATATGGAGGTGTCACATGTTCGAAGAACTTGATGTGAATGACTACTGCCTAAAACTGAGCAGAAGCCAAAGTCTTAGCTCTAGGCTTGTAGGCTGGACGGGGCGATGGTCTCTGTTCGGAGGCTTTATGCTCTGTTGCCAATGCCTAAGCACGCAAACAGCTTTGGAAGCGGGGCAACCGTTTAGGCATCTTGAAAATTGCTCTGCCAAAGATCTTGGAGGCAATCCATGGCAGGAATTGAATAGCCTGATGACAGATATCACAGTGCCTCCATCGAATCCTGAGGATCTATTCCCGTCAGCTCACATGTAGCCCTTGAAATCCTGCCATTATCTGAAGGCTGTAAAAACTGTCGGCCCATACCTTAAACGAAACTTGCAATCACCGCGGATACTTCGAAAGTGATAGGCCGGACGACTCACAGCACCATGATTCTTAATTCAGCCCGGCTCCGGCCGGGCTATTTCTTTGCGCGCGATTGGAAAATACGGTTTATCCCTGGATTCCATTCTTGCGCGACCACAGAGAAGTCATGGCAGAAGCTTGCCTATGTATGTCGCTGACGTTGATCAGCATCATGCCAGCAACCTGGGTCAAGTCGGTTGCGCCGCGGTTCCACCGTGTTGATCCACCCAGTCCGCTTCGCATCACCTGCGGACGAGCGTCCTGCGACGTCGATGCTTTTCTTCTACCTCTGGGGGTCTCCCACACGCCAATAGCACGTGGCTGATTTCTATCGTTATCAGGAAAACACCATGACGAACTCCAGCATCGAGGACGAACCCTACGGCCAACTGGCCTTAATACACCTCGGAAAGCTGCTTCAACTTCAAGTCTTAAAGAGTGCTGCGGGCTACTACCTCGGCACCGTAGATGTAGACGGTGATCCTGTATCTCGCGAATCCGTCGAATATTTCCCCACCAGCGATGCTGCCGCAGCGGCTCTGATATCAGGGCAGTGGCGTCAGCTTTCGTATCTTTGATCCCAACCTTAAAGGAGTCATGTCATGAACCTTCCTCAAGAGGCACTCGACTATTTCTCACAGGAACTTGCGCATTCAACCCAATCTCCAAGGTCCTTCTTCCAAACCTGGAAATGTGGTGTCGAGATTGCTGGTGCTGCATGGTTCGGCGATGGCACTCGTGATGGACTTACCCGAGCGGCCAGCAAGTGGGACCTTCAGCCCAACGTTCTGATGATCGGCAAAGCGCTCGGTGTTTTAAGTTCAGGCGAGCGCATGTTCCTCGCTGCCATGGTCAGTTTCTACAATGCCCGCAAGGGAGCCGCGATGCTCAAACGATGTGGCTTTGAAGGGCTTGCCGATCTTGGTGGACTCGACCTCCAACGACGCAAAGTGCTTGCAGCCCTGATTGTGCAGTATGACGGCTGGTGATCTGCAGCTATCGCTTTAACTAATTTCACACCATCTCACGAGGGACACTCATCCCTCTGGAGAGTGTTCCTTGCAGTCTTTTCAAGGAGCGCATCATGTCAAAAAATCCAATTGTCGCTGTTATCGTCGATGACGATCAGGTCAAGGACATCATCATTGAAGGCTGGCCAGAGAATGTCGCTATCCCGCGGTTTACCATCGCTAACGTTGACACAAGCCACGTGCCTAAGGACGACCTATTCCAGCTGCGAGTAGGTGACTCAGTGTTCGAAGCCAGCGGATATGAGCTTGACCCCAAGCTATACCAACCTGGCCTCAAGGTCGTATCCCCGGCAGTAGTCCTCGATGCCTTACACGACGTGGGTATCGAAGCAGTTGTTACGCAGGCTCGCATCATCGCTCGGAAGTACGCGATTGAACTCAACGACTTGAGTGCTGCGCGCATTGCAGTAAAGGCCTCAGCTATTCAACTGTGCATCACACTGGACGAGCCTGATCTAACGGCAGCTGTGAATCAGTTGGCACAGCAATCTTTGTAGTCATTTAAACCCGGATGTGCATCCGCACTTTCAATTAACTATCGCCTGAATCGAACAAGATTCAGGCGTCACTGCGGATGCTATTGTCCGCGAGGACATGGCTCCGTTTTTCCACCGGAGAAGTCTTATGTCCCAGTTATCCAATCCTTTCATTCGTGGCTATCAGAATTTGAGTATCGGCCGCACGCTAGCCATTTCGACAGATGATGACCAAGCGCTGATCTATCGCACTCTGCATGAGTCTCAGATCCAACTGCATGATCAATCTGTCGTATGCCATCGGTGCATCTTCAACGACGACCATGCACTAGTGATCGATGGTCAGGATATCCCAAACGAGATCGCCTCAGGTCATTCGAGCAGTGGCATCGTCCGCGCGGTGATCTATGCCGTCATGTGCGAGGAGGGCGGCCAGCCGATCCATATCGGTGACACGTATTCGTGGGCCGACGCTTGTGCCGTCATCCAGCGCCTTAAGTTTGAAACGGGGCATTACAGCCGGGCATGGGAAATCAGTAAAAGCCATCTTACTGAGAAAGCAAATCAGTACCTCGAAGAATTAGCCGATTCGCCGACTCCGCTAGGTCTGTTATTTGAGGTTTTTCGAATCCCCGATGGTCACTGCATCGGTGTGAAATTGGTATCCACGCCGTGGACAGACCGCAACCTGGAGCTCATCGATGGCCGCAGCTCTGTAGAGCTTCTTCAGGAGCAGCAGTCAGCAGGTGTACCGGAACTGTTACTGGAAGTTCTGCACTTGGCTAGCCGCGCGGATACCCGGTTCTTGGTCTTTGACCCCGACGCACCACTGCTTGCCGGATTACCCGTCATTGTGGATTGAGATATCTCTAAGCGCCTCCTTCAGGGGCTCTTTCTTCATCTTTCTCACGTATCAATCGGGCTTTCACCAGTATCCCTTTGTGCGCGACGTTACACAGTCGACGCGCCAAGCTGAGCGCCGTGTTCCGCTGACGAGTTCAGCAACATGCCCAGGTAGCCTAGACCTTCAAGGCTACGGTGTGCCCGCCACACTGGTTACATATGTCTCGGCGTGACACTGCGCCTTTTATCAACCTGCAAGGGGTCTCCCTCCCTTGCGGGCGGGAGCCCCTTGAATTTCTTCAAGGAATCTCCCATGGACAAACAAGCCATTCGTGCCCAGATGCCAGACCTGGTTCGCGATCATGTGCCTTCTAACGCACGCGTTATCAACTACAACATCTTCGATGGTGAGCCCAAGGTCTCCACACTGGGCTTCCACATCGATCCGAGGCCCTTTGAGGGAAAAGTAATTGCGACTACCGACGAAGCTATCGTCGTCAAGACCGGGCGCTCGGCGTTCGCTGTGCTTGACCGAACGCTTGTCACCGAGGTGCCTGAGAAAGGGGCCAAGGTGCAGATTACTCCCTATGCCAGGCGTCGTTTTGATGGTCTGCGAGCGGACACACCCGAAGAGCGTAGCGAGCGAACTGCCGAAGGGCATTCGTATACGGTGCAGACTTTCGTGCTGGGTGACGCGCCAGCCAAGCTGCCGGTGCCTGAACCTCGTTGCTTTGAACTGAAAGAACTTATCAATCAACTTGAGCAGTTACCCGCACCTGACGGCTTCCGGCGCATCACTCACCTGCTGGTTGATGCAGGCGCCAGAGACTTTAGATGGGTCGATCCGTTGCCGGCTGACATCATCAAGACACCTCCAGCCATCGGCTTCACGGTTGCCTCTGCGAAATTCTCGGGCCAAGTCATCGTGTCGTATGACCGGGGGGCTGACCAGTACGTGGTTGAACTGCAGCGCGACGGTAAATCCATCCACCGTGTTGAGGAAGTTTTCTTCGACGATCTTGGAAGCGTATTGGAAAAATTGATCGACGATGGCAGTTGGCGTCGTATCCACGTGCAGTGCCTACACGGACGCAAATCTGTTCACCAGTGATTCGTTTTAACTTCCAGCTTTACGGCATGGAGAATCTCATCCATTTCACAGGAGATCATTCATATGTCTCTTAGATTCAATGGCGACGAGCTGCGTCTAGTTTTCGCCGAAGCGGTAGCTAACAAGTGCCGCGTCATTCTGGTGAAAGACCACGGTGTGTACTGGTTGGCTGAGCATGGTGAAAGACGGCCCGGTGGTCGTCAAAAATTGATTGCTTACGCGATTGGCTGCAACCCTGATATTGATCCCTTCGACAGCTGGTGGAACCTGGCTCGCACCGAGCTCGGGGGCGACGACTTCGCAGAACACTTCGACCCGAACGGTGATGTATTTGAACGCATTTTGACCAGTAACGACGATATGGAGCTTTCGGCAACATCAACCCACCTTTCCCTTCAGAACGTGCCACGTCTCATAGGCACTCCTTGATCACCTATCTTCCAGCCCCCGCATGCGGGGGCTTTTCGTATCAAAAAACCGGTCGCTCGCCGATACCGATTGGCGATGGCGCTTTAGCAAAGCAAGCACGACCCTGCGTGCATGCCTGCTGACGTTGTCAGCGACATGCCACGCAACCTCGGTCTTCAAGGTTGCGGCGCAGCGTTTGCTGTGTGACCGAGCCAGTTCGCTTCGCATCCGTTCGCGAACAGCTATCGGTTTGCCGGTAGTGGATGCATCGCCTTATCAACCCATCGCGGGGTTACGCACCTCTTCCCGCGCTTTGGGGGCTGGTGTGTCTCCGCTTTTCCTATGGAGATTCACCATGAACACCACATCCAACGAAAAGTCCTACTTCGACCTCCACACTTCCGGCATCGGCTACTTGCAGCGTGTCCGCGAGGTTCCCGTCAGGGGCGGGCGTCGAGCTCAACCATTTCTAGCATGCACAGTTGCCGCGATGTTCGGATCTGCTAAAGATCCGAGCTATCGGTACTTCGATGTAAAGGTCTCAGGTAGCGAAGCCAAGAAGCTGGTCCAGCGCTATATCGGCATTGAAGATCAACGTCAGCGTCCGCTGATTCGGTTTCGGATCGGTGACCTTTGGGGCGATGCTTTTATCCGTCCCAAAGGACAGCGTAAAGGAGAAGCAGCAGCCACCCTTAAGGGCCGCTTGCTCAAAGCCGAACTTGTCGATCGTGCCGAACTGGCGCTGATCGAAAAGCACGAACTGATCACGCGCGGCATTGGATATCTCAATCGCCCGAAGGAGGTCACTCCCAAGGATCGCGACCCGTTTCTGTCCTGCTCCATTGCTGCACTAGCTGGCCCCGTCGATGAACCGGAGTACCGTTACATCGATGCGATTGTCACAACTCAGGACGCCCAGCATTTGGTGCGGCGTTGCGTGCAGGCCATTGAGTCCGAGCGCAAAGTGCTGATCGCTTTCCGTCTCAACGACATGAAGGCCGATTCGTACATCCGCACTAAGGGCGAACATGCAGGCGAAGCAGCAGCGAGCCTTCAATCGACGTTAGTCCACATCGGTTTGATCAAGATCGATGGTCAGCGGGTTTACCCCCCCGCCTCAGTGGGCAACGAGTTGCCGCCTGCAGTTGACGCACACGTTTCCGAGGCCGATGAAAGCTCCGAGAACGTTACCACTACCGAGACAGCTGAGCGCGAGCCTGAGGTCGAAGTAGAGGACAGCGAGCCAGCGATGGCTGCTTCGTTCTGATCCGACAAAGCCCGTTCCAAGGGGCTGATCATTCCCTCCCTCTAGCATGCACCTCCCTTACGGGGAGGCGCATGTCTTCGTCTTTTCAATCGCATGCAACCACAAGCCCACCGAGCAGCCTGGTTGTTACATCATTCAGGAGCATCCCCATGCCTCTAGCAAACCGTTTCTCAGGTCGTTCCCCTGTGCTGCGCGCAGATCGTCCGCTGTCTGACGAGCAAATACGTGCCGTGGCACCCTCAATTTTTGCCGACTCGCCTCACGGAAGTCGGTCTGACCGATACGCCTACATCCCAACCGCAACCGTCCTTACCAAGTTGCGCAACGAAGGTTTCGAACCTTTCATGGTCTGCCAAACTCGCGTCCGCAATGAGGACCGGCGCGAGTACACGAAGCATCTCATTCGCATGCGTCATGCCAGCCAGATCAATGGTTCGGAAGCTAACGAAATCATTCTGCTCAACAGTCACGATGGAACGAGCAGCTACCAGATGCTCGCTGGCATGTTCCGCTTCGTGTGTCACAACGGTTTGGTCTGCGGTGACACCACTGCAGACATACGCGTGCCCCATAAGGGCGATGTAGCCGGCCAAGTGATCGAAGGAGCGTTCGAAGTCCTGCGAGGATTCGAGCGAGTGCAGGCGTCGAGAGATGCCATGCAAGCCATCACGCTGGAGGCGGGCGAAGAAGAACTCCTCGCTCGATCCGCGTTGGCACTCAGATACGACGATCCGAGCAAGCCTGCGCCTATTACGGAAAAACAGCTGCTTGCGCCACGGCGTTTCGATGATCGCCGTTCAGACCTGTGGTCGGTTTTTAACCGCGTTCAGGAAAACATTGTGAGAGGCGGCCTATCGGCACGTGCAGCCAACGGCCGTCGACAGCGTACTCGAGAAGTGCAAGGCATCGACCAAAACATCCGCCTCAACAGGGCGCTGTGGATCCTGGCTGACGGTATGCGTCAGTTGAAGGCCTAGTGCCGCGCGGTCCTCGCCCTTAATGGGCGCGGTCCGCTTTTTTTCATCATCAGCTTCATCACAAGGAGCACCGTAATGGCGGCTAAATCAACCCTTCAATTCGCTTCACCGATAATTGTCTCTGGACAGCTCACGCTGCGCACCATCCGCGGACGTAACGGCCCGTTCAATGTAGGACGTCTCGTCACACCTCACGGTGATTTTGCGGTCAAGGATGCAGAGCTTGAGCAATACGCCGAAGGCAAGTATGACGGCGAATTCCACATACGCTTCATTTATCCCAAAGCCTATCCCACAGCTGGTGGAATGCGTTTCGAGATCCGGGCCAATCTGGACGGAATGACCCTTTCAGGGATCGACCGATTGAGCCGAGATGATGCTCACAGCTTCGCTTCTCAGGAGGTGGATCCACTTGATGAGGAACTGGGGACGCAACCCGTGGAGAAAACGCGCGCAGCGCTCAGTTCGGAATCTGCCGCAGTGCGGGCATCGACTGATCCTCTGATGGATACCACGCCTTTTGGTGTGGAAGCGCCATTGGTAACGGTGGCCGACTCTGGTAGCCCTGACAGCGATGACGTTGCGTTGTTCGGCACGCTATGGCCGTTGGGAGAATCCGTGAAGCTGGATTCAACCATTGACCGGCGAACGCTGCGCGCACAGATCGCTCGTCTAGGCGACTTGGGCTATGCGCTTGATTTTAAGTTGCAGGAATGGAAACGCCAGTTGCATCAGCAGGTGGCGTAATCACAGCGCCGCATGCACGGTGCTTCATCCCCCGCTGGAGTTCCTTCCCGGCCGGGGAGGACTCTGGCCTTCTTCTTGAGGTCTCTATCATGTCGATATTTGCTTGCAATACAGACTTACAGCTCTCCGGTGATGCTGACGCTGCGCTTGATGAAAATATGTGGCGCGCCGTCTGTGAGACCGTTGCCGCACAGGCCAACAATGGTTGCGGCTTGTCTTACGAATACTACGTCGACCGCTTCAGCTCGACGATTGATAGTCTAGTTGTCCGATTGCCCGAAACACAGCGTGCGCATGCTTTGCAAATTGCAACACACGAATGGAGCTACGCAACACCTGCCGAGAGGCAGGAGGCTCAGAACTGGAATGCCGAGAATGGCTGCTGCACGCACGGCATCGAGCTGGGTTATTGCCCAGCGGGTTGCGGTTCGTATTAGGAGTGCACGATGAAGACCTCGCTGCAATCCCTATCACCCGAACTGCTAGGCCTGGTTGAGGGTCAGCTTTCCAACGATGAAGACTCGTCTGACGATGAGTTAGTGCAGTACTTAATCCAATCTGGCCTGACAGAGGTACAGGCGCGAGACGCGATCAGCTTTCGGCCTCGCTATCGGATCAACATGTATCTCGCTGGCCACACGCCGATCCGCAATGTAGGGGTCGTGTTGCGGTTCAATCCGCACAAGGGCGAATTCGAAGCCGATTAGCGGCTCTTTCTTCCATCCCACGGGGCAGCTTTGCCCCCGCGGGCGTTGCTGCCCCTCGCTATCTACGAGGACACCAGCATGTCTAACGGTGCTTTCACACACCCTCTCTATCGCATCGACGAGTGCAGCGACCTTATGGCCGACGCCTGTGTCTGCGGCGATCAAGGTAATCTAGTTTTCCTCTCAATATGGGCTCGTGATACTGCGGTCCAGCAGTTGTTGGCTCGGTTGACCCTGGGTCGCGACGAGGATGGTCTGGATCAGCTTCATCTCATCAACCAACAAGGGGGCAATGTCCCCGTATTCGTCGGGTCAATCGATCGTTTTGAAAAGCGACTAACCCGCGCATATCGCCGCACGCTGTTTGGTTCCATGGTCAATCTTTGGCTGTTCGACCGGCGTTGCATTCGACCTGATAAGAGCAACGCCAGGGCGGTTGCACTGCTGCCGCGCCACGCAACTGATCCGACCTTACGACTGTGGCACCTCGTCAAAGATACCTGTCCGCTACCGTTGCTTGATCACTGGCAAGAGCCGGTACTGGCGCTGCTACGCGAGCGCTTCATGCTCAAGAACATGCCTGTAGCTCTCGGTCCACTGCAAGGTTTTCAGTTGGCGCTCGATGTCCCGACGCTTACTGAGGCATTGAGTCAGTTGATTCGTAGCGGTGTCCTCACTGCCCATCCGCAGTCGGCTGACCCGAAGTTGCTGATTGATGTGATGGCCTGATCTACCTGTCACGCAGTTGCGCGCACCACGCGCGCTTCTGCCTTTCGTTTCCCTAGCGAATTAGGAGACTGCTATGGCATTCATGTTCCCGCGGCTTGCCCGCAATTTCGCCAAGAACGGGTACTACCCGACCGACGAAGCCACGCTCGAACGGGCGCTTTCCGCACTGGCGCCCAGCGATGGGCCAATGTGCATCATCGATCCCTGTGCCGGCGAAGGCGTTGCCATCGCAGAAGCTGCACACGTACTCGGGCACGAGCGGACCACCTCTTTCGCGGTTGAGTACGACCAGGAGCGTGCAAACCACGCTCACTCACTGGTCGACCACTGCCTCCATGGCGATGTTATGGACACAGTGATTGCGCGGCAGAGCTTCGGCCTGCTGTGGCTTAACCCTCCTTACGGCGATCTAGCTAGAGATGCCAATGGCAACATTGGCTACGAGGGCAAGGGCCGTGCCCGTCTCGAAAAGCTTTTCTACCAGAGGACGCTGCAGTTCCTGCAATACGACGGCATCCTCATTTTTATGGTGCCGTCATACGTGCTCGACCCCGAACTGGTCGGGTGGCTGACACGTCACTTCGCTGATCTGAGCATCTACCGTGCGGTCGATACACAGTTCAAACAAGTGGTGGTATTCGGACGACGTGTTCGCCAGCGTGAGTTGGTGGGAGACGACACTAAGGACATTCGTGGGCGACTGCTTCAGATCGGGCAAGGTGAGCTCGACCTGGATGAAATACCAGCCCAGTGGACGCTACCTCCCTATGTCGTTCCTGTAACCACGTCTGAGCCAGAGCATTTCTACCGGCTAAGCATGGAGCCGACGCAATTTGCGGAGGAGGTTTCTCGTCTCCAAGGCTTGTGGCCCGCATTCGAAACGCACCTTGGTGCGGCTCAGCAATCGATGCGTGCCCCGGTACGTGCGTTGTCCCACTGGCACTTGGCACTCGCCCTAGCGGCCGGCGCCATATCTGGTGTCGTGCAATCCAAGAATGGCCGAGTCCTGGCTGTGAAAGGAGATACCTACAAGCAGAAGGCCACCGCCGTGGAATACCGCGAGCGCGACGATGGCTCAGTTGCAGAGACGCGAATCCTCACAGACAAATTCGTACCTGTAATCCGCGCTTGGGACCTGTCTCCCAACTCTGACTCGTTCGGCCGAATTATCACCATCCACTGACCCGCTTCGGCTGTTTCGTTTCATAGATGGAGCACCACCACGTTGTTGCTCGCTCAGTAGAACTTCTTTTCCAGCGGCCTTGCGTCGCCTTTCAACCTTCAACCCCTTGGGGCGTTCACCGCCCTCGGGGGTGGTGCGTGCCCCCAATTTTTATGGAGCATCACCATGACTACTCAACTCCATGCGGCTCCTGCCGCAGAAAAGGCGCTGATCAACGGCAATGCACCTGATTTGCTTGATCAGATTGATCCCGTATCGTCGGAGCTCTCACTCAGTCTGCAGGACTTCGTTACAGAGTTTGGCGACGAGCTTTTGACCTCTCTCAATCAGGCTAATCCGCCTGTTTACAGCGGTTCACCACGCACTAATCGTCAGCTCGTCCTGCTGGGCCTAAAGCGCAAACTTTTTCCAGCGCAGGCAGAGGTCGTCCATGCGGCTGCAGAGCTGCTTGCTAACCACGGCGAGCGTGCGGCAATCGTCAACGGTGAAATGGGCACGGGTAAAACCACTGTCGGCATCGCGCTGGCAGCGGTTCTCCACGCGGAGGGCTATCGCCGTACCTTGGTTCTCAGCCCGCCGCACTTGGTTTACAAGTGGCGCCGAGAGATTCTGGAAACTGTTGCCGGCGCAAAGGTCTGGGTGCTTAACGGCCCGGACACGTTGCTCAAACTCATCAAGCTCCGCGAGCAACTGGGCGTCCCGGCCGACGGTCAGGAGTTCTTCATCATCGGCAGAGTGCGTATGCGCATGGGCTTTCACTGGAGGCCTGCTTTCGCACGCAAGCGCACTCGATTCGGGGTTGTGGGCGCATGTCCGCATTGCGGAAGCGTCGTCAACAACATGGATGGAGAGCCGCTTGACGCTCTGGAGCTTGAAGCAGAAGAAGCACGCCGCAGATGCAGCGTTTGCGATACCGCATTGTGGACGTTGGTTCGTCCGCGAACTCTGTCCAGCAGCGATCAGTCATCGGCTGTGCTAAGAGCCTTGAAGCGTATTCCAACAATTGGTGAAGCCACTGCGCAGAAACTGATGAAGATGTTCGGGGATAGCTTCTTGGCCTCGATGCTTGGCGACAACCTCCACAACTTCATCAACTTGATGGATGACAAGGGGGAGCTGGTTTTTTCTGATAGGCAGGCCCAACGGATGGAGCGTGCGATGTCCAGCATGGAGTTCGGGTTTGGCGAAGGTGGCTACCAGGCTTCCGAATACGTCAAACGCTATCTCCCGCAGGGCACCTTCGATTTGCTCATCGCAGACGAGGCTCACGAATACAAGACTGGCGGGTCGGCGCAGGGCCAGGCGATGGGCGTTATTGCGGCCAAGGTTCGGAAGACCTTGCTACTCACCGGCACCCTGATGGGGGGCTATGCCGATGATCTGTTTCATCTGCTATTCCGGGCTTTGCCCGGACGCATGATCGAAGACGGCTACCGTCCAAGCAGCAGCGGCAGCATGAATGCCGCCGCCATGGCGTTCATGAGGGATCACGGCGTCCTGAAGGATATCTACTCCGAGAGCGATGGGCCGGCCCACAAGACCGCCAAGGGCTCAAAGATTACTGTCCGAACGGTAAAGGCCCCGGGTTTCGGCCCGAAGGGGGTGCTGCGCTGCGTCCTGCCCTACACGATCTTCTTGAAGTTGCGTGACATCGGAGGCGTCCTGCCACCGTATGAAGAAGAGCTCCGGGAGGTCGCGATGAGTGAGACGCAGGCAACCGTCTACCGGGAAATGGCTGCTCGTCTCACTGCTGAGCTCAAGGAGGCCCTGCGCAAGCGGGATACCACCTTGTTGGGTGTAGTGCTCAACGTACTACTGGCATGGTCCGACTGCTGCTTCCGTGCCGAAACTGTGCGTCATCCTAGGACACGCCAGGTCTTGGCGTTCACCCCAGCCCAGTTCAATGAGCTGGAAATCATGCCTAAAGAGCGTGAGCTCATTGATATTTGTCGCGAGGAGAAGGAGGCGGGTCGTAAGACCCTGGTCTATTCGGTCTATACCGGCAAGCGCGACACCACGTCGCGTTTGAAGGGGTTGCTGGAGCAGGAGGGTTTCAAGGTCGCCGTACTGCGCGCAAGCGTTGACGCAAGCCGCCGCGAGGACTGGATTGCCGAGCAGCTTGACCGAGGGATTGATGTACTCATCACCAACCCTGAGCTCGTCAAAACAGGGCTGGATCTGCTGGAGTTCCCCACGATTGTCTTCATGCAATCAGGGTGGAACATCTACACGCTTCAGCAAGCCGCACGTCGCTCATGGCGTATAGGCCAGAAGTTGCGTGTGAGGGTGATCTACCTGGGGTACATGGCCACGTCGCAGATGACGTGCCTTGCTCTGATGGCCAAAAAGATCCTGGTGTCTCAAAGCACGTCGGGCGACGTCCCGGAATCGGGGCTTGACGTGCTCAATCAGGATGGCGACTCAATTGAGGTCGCTTTGGCAAGGCAGCTTGTTGCTGCTTGATGTCCAGAATCAGCCGGCACCCTTCGGGGCGCCGGCTTTTTTTTCTAATGCATACTTCTGCTACCGATGGTTTGACAATCAGCACGCCAGAACATGGATGAGCGCTAATTCGCATTCTTTACTGACCGGGGTTGCTGTCTGCAGGGATGGTGTCGGCTTACTGCAACAGGAAGCCGGTTCATGCAAAACATCTGCTGCTCCTCACTCCTGGCTGGCTGTGGTCTGGTAGTCGCTGCCATTTTTACTGGTGGTTGCGCCACTACGTCTTCAGAAGTTCAGCCACCCCCTACTGAGGAGGTAATCGCTCCCCGCGACCAGGCCGATCCGGAGTTGATTCCAGTGATCCGCTATGGGCGCTACACCCTGGTTGAACTGTCTCCTGGCTCAGCACAGCGTGACCTACTGCTGCAGGTCATTGATGTGCGTATGCCAGACGAAGCGAGAGCTAGTGTTGGCGATGGCCTACGCCACGTTCTCAATCGCAGTGGCTACCAAATGTGTGAAACGGGATCAGCCGCCCTTGAACTCTACCCGCTGCCAATGCCCGCCGCCCATCTGCAACTGGGCCCTATGACCCTGCGCGATGCGCTACTCACTCTGGCAGGCCCTGCTTGGGATGTTGAGGTCAATGACAGCACACGGCAGGTGTGCTTTGTCCGTCCTGGAACTCATGTTGACCTTCAATCTCAGGATCTTCAGAGCTCCGAGCCGGCTCAGGTGTTTCCGCAAGATGGAGCCCAGCAATGACTAGACCCAAGATCATCTTCGGCGCAAAACATTCACGAGCCTACTCAATCATCCAGATATTGCTGTGGGTGTGGCTTGTCGGGCTTATGGCCTTAGTGATGATCGCGTTGATCGCTGTGCAGTCGCAACGCGAAAAGACCCTCAATCGTTTGCACGCGCTGGAGGTAGGTCAGGCGCAAATCGCTGACGCAAATCGGGCGCTACAGGCCCGGCCGGAATCGGCCACCGCATCAGCGCTAAAAGATGTGCGTGAGGCTGCGGAACATCGAATTGATGAGCTTGAGCAAGCACTCGCCACTCGCGCGACTTCGGATTATTTGATTGCACTTCGTATGGAGATGGATCAAATCAAGGCGAATCAGGCTGCGATTCAAAGCAGTGTAGAAAGTAAATCACGTGCAACGCAAACCAAGGTGGTTAAGCCGATTGAGACCCCCATGCCGTTTCGGGTGATCGGATCGGAGCTGCGTGCCGGGCAGCGCACGGTTTCAGTTGCTCCCGCTATTGGTGAACTCTCAGCCTCTCAGATCCAGGTAGTGCTGCCCGGTGAAGCAGTAGGGCAATGGCGGCTGGAAGAAATTGATCGGAACACCGCCGTGTTCCGCGCAGGCGAGCAAACCCGCCGTCTGGCGATCCCCTGAGGGAAGCGTGCCATGAGGTCACTATTTCCGTTTTTTGCGCTCTTCCTGGCAACACTTCAATCACCTGCATGGGCACAGCAGGTGACAACCAAACAGTCCCAGGTGTCAACTAGTCAAATCGATCACAGTCATGACGAGAAGCTTGCGCGCGACTGGGGGCTTCGGCAGGAAGAGTGGACACGATACCGGGAGCTGATGGCTGGCCCATTGGGCATCTATTCACCCAATCTGGATCCACTATCCGCTCTGGGGACGGAAGCACGCTCCGATGAGGAACGGCGGCACTATGCTGAGCTCCAGGTGCAGGCAGAGGCACGCCGTGTCGACAAGTTGCTGGCCTACCAACGCGCCTATGACGAGGCGTGGCAGCGGCTGCATCCGAATCTGCAACGTGTCAATTTACCAGATGCTGGGCCCAGCAACGCCGCTACCGCGAGTAGAGAGAGCGGCCGAACCGCAGTTTTTGTGCGCGACAATTGCTTGCCTTGCGATCAGGTCATCCATCGCCTTCAAGCCACGGGTGCAGCTTTTGACATTTATATGGTGGGTAGCCGGTCTGACGATGCTCGCATCCGCGAGTGGGCGCGGCGCATCAAGATCGATGCATCCCTAGTCAGCGCTCGCACGATTACCCTCAACCACGATGCCGGTCGCTGGCTGTCTCTGGGACTACCAGGTGAGCTGCCTGCTGTCGTACGCCAAGTCAACGGTCAATGGCAACGCCAACCTTAGGACTGGCATTGCCGGGCGCAACGTTCCTGCTGACTGTCGGCATCCTCTGTATGCCGGCCCATGCTCAGGAGATCCCCCCGCCTGCTTATCAGCTGGCGGCACAGAGCGCCGGTATTCCCTCAACGGTGCTGTACGCAGTTGCACTCCAGGAAAGCGGTATCCGTCGAGGGGGGCGCATCATTCCCTGGCCTTGGTCAGTCAATGTTGCAGGCGAGTCACTGCGCTTCTCCAGCCGTGCTGAAGCTTGTTTCGGGTTGCAGCAGGCGTTGCGCAAGGTGCCTTCGACGCGCGTCGATGCTGGTTTGGGACAGATCAATCTAGGCTATCAGAAGCATCGCTACAGCCACCCATGCGACTTGCTCGACCCTTATGGCAACTTGGCGATCGCAGCGCAAATCCTGCGCGAGCAACACATACCGGGGGACGACTGGTTACTGGCGATTGGTCGCTATCACCGTCCGGCAGGCGGCGCACCGGCCGCACGCTATCGACAAAGCGTGGCCCGGCATCTTGACCGCGTTCGCGGTTCTTCACGAACAACCTTCAACGTTCGAAAGGAGACATCACCATGAAATGTTGGTTTATCGCGGATGCCCGAAGCCTGTTGATGCTGTTCACTCTGCCCGCTATGGCTTTGGCAGGCGAACCCTTGATAGTCGTCGAGGATCTTGGCGGTGCCTCTGCATTACCGTACTACGAAGCGCTCAATCTGCAACCGCGTGTATCCGCTCCAGCAAAGCCCCCTGTCGCTGTACCAATACCGTCCACCAAAGCATTAAGCGAAGTAGACATGCTGCCTGTACGCAGTGCCAAGCTCACTCCTGGCAAGATCACTCGCAGGGTCATAGAGGCTCCGGGGCTACAGCCATTCTTCCTGGTCGGAGACGATGAAGCATCGCATGACTGGTTACGCCTTCATGCATTAGCACTGCGTGAGCGCAAGGCGGTTGGCCTTGTCGTCAATGTGGAGTCAGCCCAAGGGCTCGCCAGTCTGAGAGCCTTAGCGCGAGGCATGCAACTCGCCGCAGTCCCCGCCGACGATTTGGCCGAAAGGCTAGGCGTGAGCCATTACCCCGTGCTGATCACCAGCACCAGCGTTGAGCAGTGATGCCATGGCGCAAACCCAGCCGGTAGAAGTATTGTTGCGCCCTGCTGTTGAGCTCTACACCACAGCTGTGTGTGCTGGTGCGGCTTTTCTCTCCTTCGCAGCTCCATGGTCGCTTGCGTTGAGCCCTGCCCTAGGGATCGGCAGCGGACTGGCCTTTCTGGCGTTTGGTGCCGTCCGCTTGCGTCAGGCCCAGACCATCCTCCGCTATCGCCGAAACATCCGGCGCCTGCCGCGCTACGTCATGACCAGCCGCGACGTTCCAGTCAGCCAGCAACGGCTTTTCATCGGAAAAGGTTTTCTCTGGGAGCAGAAGCACACCCACCGACTGATGCAGACCTATCGCCCGGAGTTTCGACGTTATGTCGAGCCAACGCCCATGTATCGTATGGCCCGGCGCTTGGAGGAACGACTGGAGTTCGCGCCATTTCCACTGTCGAACCTGGCCAGGATGACCAGCTGGGACATGCCCTTCAATCCGGTGCGGCCGCTCCCTCCGGTGGGCGGCCTACCTCGATTGCATGGCATAGAGCCCGAAGAAACTGATGTGAGCCTGCCGTTAGGCGAACGCGTTGGTCATTCGCTGGTGTTGGGAACCACACGTGTTGGGAAAACGCGGTTGGCTGAGCTGTTCATCACTCAGGATATCCGTCGTAGGAATCCAGCCGGGGAACACGAGGTGGTGATCGTATTTGATCCCAAGGGAGATGCGGACCTGCTCAAACGTATGTACGTCGAGGCCAAGCGCGCCGGACGAGAAGGGGAGTTCTACATCTTCCACCTTGGCTGGCCCGAAATCAGCGCCCGTTATAACGCAGTTGGCCGTTTCGGGCGTATTTCCGAAGTTGCCACGCGCATCGCAGGGCAGTTGTCGGGCGAAGGCAACAGTGCTGCTTTTCGCGAGTTCGCCTGGCGGTTCGTGAACATCATCGCCCGCGCGCTCATTGAGCTGGGGCAGCGGCCGGACTATCTGCTGATACAACGACACGTCATCAATATCGATGCTTTGTTCATTGAGTATGCGCAGCACTACTTCGCCAAACACGAGCCAAAGGCTTGGGAGGTGATTGTCCAGATAGAAGCCCGACTGAATGACAAGAATATGCCGCGCAACATGATTGGACGGGAGAAGCGCGTTATTGCGTTGGAGCAGTACTTGGGACAGGTGCGCAACTACGATCCTGTGTTGGAGGGCCTGCGCAGCGCGGTACGTTACGACAGGACCTACTTCGATAAGATCGTTGCCTCGCTGTTGCCACTGTTGGAGAAGCTGACCAGCGGCAAAATTGCCCAGTTGCTGGCGCCGAACTACTCCGACTTGGCCGACCCACGACCGATCTTCGACTGGATGCAGATCATCCGCAAGCGTGCGGTTGTCTATGTGGGCTTAGATGCGCTGTCAGATGCCGAGGTCGCTGCAGCAGTGGGCAACTCGATGTTCTCGGATCTTGTTTCGGTCGCTGGCCATATCTACAAGTTCGGTATCGATGACGGTCTGCCAGGCGCAATTCCTGGTGAGAAGTTACCGATCAACATCCATGCTGACGAATTCAACGAGCTTATGGGCGATGAGTTCATTCCAATGATCAACAAGGGCGGTGGTGCTGGCATCCAAGTCACCGCGTACACCCAGACGCTCAGCGACATTGAGGCGCGCATCGGAAATCGGGCCAAAGCCGGTCAGGTAGTGGGCAACTTCAACAACCTGTTCATGCTGCGCGTGCGGGAGACAGCCACGGCGGAACTGCTCACCCGCCAGCTACCTAAAGTCGAGATTTATTCCACAACCATCGTCAGTGGCGCCACCGACAGCTCGGACATCCGAGGTACCACGGACTTCACCTCCAACACTCAAGATCGCATCAGCATGTCCAGCGTACCGATGATCGAGCCTTCGCAAGTAGTGGGGCTGCCTAAGGGGCAGTGTTTTGCGCTTCTGCAAGGTGGAAATCTTTGGAAGATCCGCATGCCGCTGCCGGCGCCCGATCCCGATGAGGTCATGCCAAAGGATCTGCAGCAGTTAGCAGGCTACATGCGCCAGAGCTACAGCGACTCCGCCCAATGGTGGGAAAACTCTGGATCACCTACCCTGCAGAGTCAGGGGTTGCCCGACAGTCTGGTAGAGGATGTAACAGAGCCTGCATCGGTAGTTCGCGAGCCGCTGTCATGAGCGACGTGGCAAGTACCGCAAAGCGCCAAGAGGTTCGTCGTGACGGGCTGCTGGTTGGTCTGATTACGTTGCCGTTCCGGCTCTTTGGTGTGCTGGTTGGGTCATTGCTGATTTCGATTGTGATCGAATGCGTGGGCATGCATTTTTTCTGGAAAGAGCAAGGCTGGCGGCACTCCCAAGAGATGCTGCAGTACGAACTCACTCACCTGTCCAAGCATTTCACCCGTAGTGCGGTCATCCATGAACCTGGGCGTTCCGCGCACCAACTGGTAGAGACGGGCTATCGCTGGATATTCCTTCGCACCGGCTTACTCTCGCGTATGGAGCAAACTGCCGAGCGAGCCCGCGCCCCTAGCAAGGTTGGGACACGCGATTTTCGCTACTACATCAGCCAGGTGTATCTGTGGGCGGAGAATTACTTGATCGCCGCAGCGTTTACAGCGCTCACTTTTTTGGTCCGGCTATTGGTGTTGGTGCTGACGCTGCCACTATTCGTCATGGCGGCGTTCGTCGGCTTAGTGGATGGTTTGGTGCGTCGCGATGTACGTAAGTTCGGTGCTGGCCGGGAGTCGGGCTTCATTTACCACCGCGCCAAGGCTTCGCTCATGCCGCTGGCGGTCCTGCCTTGGGTTATCTACTTGGCGCTACCGATTTCAGTACACCCGCTGCTCATCTTGCTCCCGAGCGCTGCGCTATTGGGATTTGTCACGAACCTCACCGCGGGCAGCTTTAAAAAGTATCTCTAATCCTCTGTCGTAGAAGCTTTCACTAGGGCCTGTCGCACATTTCCTCCCTTCCCCCATGCCCCCCGAGGTGCTCCGGCGAGAGCGGCTTTATAAGCTCAAAGGGATTGTTGAATGTTCACAAGCAATTTCCCCTCAACTTTTTACAGTTTCGTAATCGACCAGCTTCAAGCTGGATACCCAACACAGCCATCGCGTTTCAGCCTGGCGTTAGTAATTTCTGAATCAGCATCTTGAGCTGTTTCATAGCGAAAGGTTTGAGCAGCAATTCGGTCTGTCCGCTTTTTAAGGCCATCGCAGGCATGTTGTTTTCGGCGAAACCGGAGATGAATAGGACCTTGAGCTTCGGCCGCGCATCCAGCGCGGCTTTGGCTAACTCATCGCCACTCATGCCGCCCGTAAGGCCGATATCGGTGATGAGCAAGCTTACCTCAGGCAGTCGCGCTAGCTGATCTAGCGCCTCCGCAGCTGTTGCTGCCTTGACGACCTGGTAGCCCACATCTAACAATGTTTCGCCGACCAGATCGCGAATGGCGTCCTCATCGTCGACCACCAATATGGATCCGCTCAGCGTATGAGCCTCATCCTCCGCCGCAGCTAGCGACACGATGTCGGGAGATGGCGCCGTGCCTTGATGTATTGGCAAAAACAGGTTCACCGTAGTGCCTTTACCTACATCCGATTCAATCTGGACGTCCCCAGATGATTGTCGGGCAAAGCCGTGTACCATCGAGAGGCCCAGGCCAGTGCCGGAACCTAATGGCTTGGTTGTGAAAAAGGGATCGAATGCACGCTCCAGAACGCTCCGAGGCATACCTATGCCGGTATCCCTGATACGGAAGCGTGCATATTCACCTGGGCTTAGCGTCACCGTGGCTTGAGCCGTCTCGATGCGCATTTGGGCTACCTCAATCTGTAGTCGGCCACCTTGCAGCATGGCGTCGCGTGCATTGATGCATAGGTTCAGTATTGCGTTCTCCAACTGGTGCGCGTCACAAAAGCACAGCACTGTTTCCTTGGGCGCCATTACCTCTAGCTCTATACGAGGGGTAAGCGTCCTGCTGATCAGATCCTTCATTTCCTGAACCAATAGTGCCGGGTCAATTACCGTACTTGCCAATGTCTGACGTCTGGCATATGCCAGCAGACGATGGGTGAGAGATGCGGCGCGATCGGATGCATTGCGAGCCAGACCAACGTATCGTTGGACTTCACCGTATTTACCTTGAGCAAGGCGATGTTCGAGCATGTCCAGGCTACTGGTGATCACTGTTAGTAGGTTATTAAAGTCGTGCGCCAAACCGCCGGTCAGTTGACCGACCGCCTCCATTTTTTGACTTTGCTGTAATTGGGATCTGACCTCTTCGAATGCCTCCTGGCGTTCTTTTTGAAGGGAGATGTCTCGAGCTACCGCGAAGTAATGCCCTTCGCGACGTGCAATTCTCCAGTTCAAATGCAACGGCGTTCCATTGCTGCGCGGGCCCTGGCTATCGAATTCAGCTACCGGCACCTCGCTTAGCCTGAGTAAGGCATCGGATAATTGCGAAGGAGAGATAAAGCTAAAAAACGCCCCGTCTTTGAGTGTAGATTCGACATGTCCCGTCTCGATTTGCCAGGATGGATTCATCGCCAATACTTCGCCACGTTCTGACAGCATGCAGATAAGGTCGGGAGAAACATTCCAGATGCCATCCCGCTCCAGGGTGCGGCGCTCGACCTCATGCTCCAGACGCTCATTTAGATCGGAGAGGGCGTTCAAGCTCTTCAGGAATGACGCGCAGATGACTGACATGCAGAAGGTCACCAAGGCGAAACTCGCGCTACTGGCCCAGGCCGGAAAGCCATCGTTGAAACCGATCTCGCCGATGAAAAAAAGGTGCGCAGCTAGAACCGCCAGCACGCAACCAAAAGCAGACGGCCCGACACCGAAGCAGAAGCCGATAAACATCAATCCGGGAATGAAAAATAGGTATGGCAGGGATGTGAAGGGAAGCAGAGAGCGAAGCGCGCAGCACAGCGTAACTATTAGGAATGCGCCCGCATAACGAGCCGGTTTGCTTCGCCGAGTGCGAGCAAAGCGTCGAACTAGCTCAAGGCGCGATGATAAAATACTGATCAAGTGGGCTCCATGGTGCAGATCCGGACTCTCGGGTAGGCATAGCTAGCAGTGCATAAAAGGGAAGGGATATGATGTGAATGGTATCGGCCAAAGCGCAGGCTGCTTGAGCGACCAATATCACCCGTCAACGTGAGCAGTGCGGAACTGCAATTATTCGTGCTCGGGTAGCGCCGGTTTGGTCGAGCGCGCGACCGCAAAATGCAGCGCGATGATTTCCTCACCACTGGGGTATATTAACCGACATGACCCTGACCAATCTTATATCCCCGCAAGAACGATCGCGCCTTGTCGAAGTAGATAGGTTGACGTCAGATCTGGAAAGCGGGTCTGACCCCGTGCTCAACAGCATTGTTACGATGGTTTCCGCTTACTTTGGCGTGCCTACGGTTATGGTCAGTATTATTGAGGGCGAATACCAAGTCTTTAAGGCTAGGGTTGGCATGGAGCCGGCGTGTACGCCGCTAGAAATGTCGTTCTGTTCCCATAAGCTTGAAGACGCCGATGTGCTGGAGGTTTGTGACCCTTTAGGAGACCCACGCTTCTCAGAAAACCCTCTAGTAAAAGGCACACCTTTCATACGGTATTACGCAGGTGCTCCCTTGATGATCCGCCCTGGCCTGAGCCTTGGTAGACTCTGCGTCATCGATCAAAAGGCTCACCCGCCGATGGACGAAAGGGGCCAAACTTTATTACGAGATGCGGCCAAGGTGGTGGTGGCGCGATTGGAATCTATCCATCGCCAACACTACTTCGAACCGACGACCGGCCTGCCCAATCACCAGCGTTTTGAGGCGGACTTCTTTGCCAAATCCGTGCGGCACAACGAGGTCGCGATCCTGATCGAACCACTTTCCGCGTCCGGAATGGACCGCCTGGTCAAGGCGCTGGGTGTGGAGTTTTACATAAACTTCATGCTTGCCTCCAAGGAGATGTTACTGGGCACACTGCCCGACGCGGCGCGGCTGTATCGATTTGGTAACCTCGGATTTGTTACTATTTTCAAACCCTCGGATGCGCTGTCGTTGCAAGGTCTGCTCAACGGACTTGTAGCAGCATTTTCACGCCCGCTGTTCAGCGCGAATGTGCCAGTTTTCCCCGATGTGGGGATCAGTGCGCTCGAGCTTGACCGTGACGTCGGCGCACCTAGGGAGATCCTGCGCTTGATGGCCAGCATAACCGATACGGCGCGGGCAAGTGAGCGACGTTGGCTTGATTACGATCCAGCGATCGATTTGAGTCTGCGCCGAAGTACCGAGCTCCTCAACGCTATAGAAGCTGCGCTGATTGCGCCGGATCAGTTGAGGCTGGTGTATCAACCCCGCGTAGATTTGGCCAGCAACCGCTGCGTGACTGTAGAAGCGCTGTTGCGGTGGAAACATCCAACACTGGGGGAAATCAGTCCCGCCGAATTCATTCCGCTTGCCGAAACAACCGCGTCGATACGACACATAACACGTTGGGTGGTCCGACACGTCTGCGAGCAGTTGGCGCTTTGGCATAGCCAAGGCTTGGATATAACAGCATCGGTGAATGTCTCTGCCATCGATCTTACCGACGGGCTGCTATTCGATGAGCTGATGGCGGCTCTGCGTGAGTTCGATGTGCGCCCGCAACACCTTGAGCTCGAATTTACCGAAAGCGTGTTGATCACCGACTTCCCAGCCGTGCAAGCACAACTTAAAAGGTTCCGTGATCTGGGCGTTGCCATCGGCATTGACGACTTTGGTAGTGGCTACAGCAACTGGGCCTACCTGCGACAGATTCCGGCGACGAGCGTGAAGCTGGACCGTTCGCTGCTGGCCGATCTCGTCCCGGGTAACAGCGAGTGGCACATCGTCCGGGGCCTGATCAGCCTAGTGCGCGACCTGCGCCTGACTGTCGTGGCTGAAGGCATCGAAACCGAACTGCACTACCATCTGTTACGCGGCTGGGGGTGCGAGCAGGGACAGGGTTACTATTTTGCCAAGCCCTTGCCGCCGGTAGAATTGGTGGCCTTGTTGAACAGCAGTAATGGATTTGGCGCTTCTACAGGCTGACCGATGGACTTGCCCGTGCCAAACCAGGCAACTGCTCACCGTTAAAATTGTGCTGCTACCAAACGCCTGAACTCTTGGCGGCCGATATTTCAAAGCGCTGTGCGGACGCTGACCGTTGCATTGCCCGAATTATTGGCGCCGATTCTTACTATCCATTTTTTAATGCCTGCTCGCACTCGGTCTGGTCCGAGAAAATAGGTCCGTGGTCTACAGCAACGCCAGTAATAGCTGCACTGTAAACCTGCACTGACTTTCATCGAACGACTTCCTTTCATCTGGGGGATTAAAAACTGTCGATCATGATCGGAACTTGCGCTGTGTGAATACAAACATAGCGCTCAGAGAAAATTTACGCCTGAACGTATACCCAAGCTGTCAATCCTGATGCCAGCGCAACCGACACGCGTTTGTAAGCTGCGACTTCATAGGCATCGGCAGCGGCAAGCTCTTGTTCGTCGATCTGGAAGACAGTGCCTGCTACTTTGTCTGCGTCGTTGTGGCTTGGGGTGATAATCGGGTGATGAGTCTTCCCGCTTGCTGCAAGCAGGTCGGGGTCGGTGATCTCGACCCATGATTGCGAGTACCCAAGCATTTGATCAGCTTCACCAGTCAGTTCCCGGCCAAAATTTGCCCGTTGCACTGCTTTGTCTTGCAAAGTGCCGTACGAAAAGAGCAGCACGGGGAATTCGGTAGACGCTTTCATTACGTTCTCTTCAGTAAGGTTTAGATGTTCAAGCCAGTAAATCTTCATAGAACGCGCCGTAAGGCTTACTTGGATGGGCGATCTGGATCTCCAGAATCCACAGCCCGGCATTCGGACACTGCTCGAAGTCTCCAAGGTCACCGCCACGGTGAACTGCGTGCGGAAAATCGCTTACCCGATGGCCTTTGATATTGAAGTTCAACCGCCAGCCCATGGCGTTGGCCTGATCTTCGGCGTAGCGATACAGCTCAAGCCCGGCAACGCGTTCATTTTTCCAGAGTGCTTGAACCCGCTCAAACAGAGTCTTGGCTGCAATCGCACATGCCTTCATATCCGGATCTGCGCCCGTGACGAAGGTCTCGCCCGCATCCCCTTCGTGACCCTGCCACACAGCACCCATGTCGATGAAAAAAATATCGTCTTCACCGAGTACCGGGTCACCCTCAGACCGCTCTTTGAAAGTCTTCAGCGTGTTAGCGCCAAAGCGGATCAGCAATGGATGCCAGATTCGTTGCATCTCCAGCCCCGCCAGCACCTGCTTTCCAAGCTCTCTGGCCTCGGATTCCAGCATGCCAGGCTGAATCTGTTGCGATAGCAATCGGATCGCACGCCATGTCATTGATTGAGCGTGACGCATGGAGTCGATGCTGTAGGTCGTGCCGACGGCCTCTTTGGGTTGTGCGTTCAACGAGTTTCTCCTTGGATCTAAGTCTATCGTTATATTGATAACTATATAGCGATACGCGCGGTAATAGAAAGCAGCAGGCCTGTACGAAATGGAAAGGCCTTGGTGGATCTGATCGGTGCAAGCGCAGCCATCGACCAAGGCGTCTAGGAATTCAACGCATTGCGCCTATGCCGATCAAGTGATCAACGTGTCGCCTGAAGATTGCTCAACGCTGTCATTCGCTCCGTCAAGTCACCCAGCGCTAAAAGCGCGGCTCTGGAAAGCTGGCGATGGGACGCAACGCAGACTGACAACACCGGATGGCTGACGTGTATCCCGGTAAGCGGCACGAAAGCGATAGTGTTTTCCGCTACCTCACTGGCGACATCGAGCCATGAAAGAATACCAATCCCCCCCCCCCGACGACTGGACCACCAATCGCCAAGGGTCGATTTTCGCAGATGCAGCTAGCGAAGCGCACGTAACTCAAGATCTTTGAGGTCGGTCAGATACACCAACTGCTTGCGCATAGGCACGCATGCCAATTGGAGCCCGGAGGGTGAGTTGTAAATAGCTTGGGCGCCTGCGGTGAAGCCACAGCGCTGATAAAAACTTTCAGAATTCAGCGTGGCTTCAAGGTGGATCTCGGCAAGACCCGCCTTTCGTGCTAGATGCTCAAGATGAATGACCATCTTTTTACCTATGCCTTGGCCCATGAACTCTGGTAACACGAAGATTGCCTCCAGTTCCCCCCTCTGGAGATTTATTAGTCCTGTAGCCACAGGAAGTCCATTGACGAAAGCCAAGTGATAATCATTTTCCACCCAGGATCTGTATTTATCCGTGAGCGGAATGCAAGTCCAAGCCATCACTTGAGCATTCGTGTAAACGGTACTGCATTGGTTCTTAATTGCCTGAAAGCGGATATCGAATGCTGCCTCAGCATCACAACGCTCAGCTCGACGAATCTGCAACATCTTCACACTCCTGAGATTGGCCATTCTGGACGGAGAATGAAAAAGCCCCGTCCATTCCTGGCGGGGCTTTAGTCAATGCGCTACTACCTACGCGCGCATAACCTCATGGCCCGCCCAAGGCGGTCATCAAGGTGCGCATCATGTTCAGTCGGTAGGTAATAGTCATTGATTTATAGTCTGGGGATTTATCTCAACTGTCAATGTAGCGCAGCGCCTGTGCAGCCAGCCAGGTGCCGAAGCCGCCACATACCTCAGTCTTTTACGAGTGCACCCAGCAAATGAGTCGGTTGCTCGACTAGCTTGTCGGCACCGCACTCGATCAGCTCTGCGCGGGTGCCGTAACCCCATAGAACGCCAATGGCAAGTAATCCGTTTTGATGGGCGGCGACAATATCATCGCGCTTGTCGCCGATCATGCAGGCGGATCCAGGACGGATCGCCTCTACCGCCAGCAATGTATCCAGCAAGCGGGATTTGTCGTCCAGTTTACCATCCGGTGAAGTGCCGAAAACGCTTTGGAAATGACCTCTCAGCCCCGTCTCACTCAGAATGCGCTCGGCAAACTCCTGACGCTTAGAGGTAGCGACATACAACGCGTATCCTTGTGTAGTCAGCGAATCAATAACTTGTCTAATTCCCGGATAAGCCAATGATCCAGAGATGCCGTACCGTCCATAATGAGTCCGGTACAACTCGACGCCTTGGTCGACGCGGTCATCTCCATAAGGCATCAGCAGTTGTGCCATTACATGAGTCATCGGCGGCCCGAAAAGGTGTGTGATTCCGGCAGAGGGCGTGAAGTCGTGACCTAGAGCCCGAACGGCGTGTGTCAGACTGGCGACGATACCTGGTGCTGAATCAACGAGAGTGCCGTCCAGGTCGAAGATTAAAGTTTTCATAGCTTTCCTTTGAAGGTCAGCGGATGGCAAACACGCCCTAACTAGAATGGCTTGGTTTGCTTATCAATCGTATAGGACACGCCACAATGTTTCACGAGTTGTGGCATCCAGCGTAAGCCATTGGCGATCCATTACCTGTTTCAATCCTTCACCTATATATGCACCCGGCATCGTAAGGAAGCCTTGCTTGCGGAACCAGGGGCCATTCCAAGGAGGCTCACGAAAAGTTGTCAAGCTCACCGCTTGGACCCCAAGGCTTTCAGCATGCTCTACGGCTGCCGAAAGCAGTTTTGCTCCTATCCCAATCCCTGAAGCACTTGGGCGAACGGAAATATTGTCTAAATACAAAAGCCCGTCCAGCGGTCGCATTGCCGCGAAGCCCATTATTTTATGACTATCGCTATCGAGTGCCACCACGACACTACAGGCCTCAAATCTCACAGGGGTCAACGCAGGTGCGTCAGCGATATGGGCTAGAGATGGAAATGTCCTGTAGCGCAGACGAGCCTCTGCCGAGATACGGCATAAATCCGCCACATCCTCAGTACGACTCAGCCGGAAGTAGTAGGTATGCATTTTTTCCTATCCTTCAGTTTCACTGGATGCGTCTTCCAATTTTACCTCGCACAACTCAGGTCAGCATCCCCACAGCGCTCGTAGCTTTGGTTGACTCCGTTTATTTTTACCCTAAACACTACAGTTTAATTACAACCGGCAGATAGCATCTAAAGCAAGCTCTCTATCCACACTCGATACTCCGGACAACCTATGAATCTCCGCTCGTTCACCATCGCCTCCAGAGCTTCACTTTGTTTTGGCATGATTACCCTATTAGTGATCGCTTTGGGAGGGTTCGCCTACCTGCAATTAGGCAAACTTCGGGACTCTGAGCAAGACATCGAAAAAAACTGGTTGGCCAGCATCCAGACGACCGATGACATTCAAATAGCGGTATTGGAGGCACGTCTGGAAAGCATTCGACTGCTTGCCGCGACTACTCCTGAAGCCCGCACCATGGCAATCGGTCAATTGGCGAAGGCGCGTGATGTACTTAGTGAACGGACCGATTTCTATCGGCAGAATTTGCTTTCGGACGAGACGGAACGTCAGACCTTCGAACTTGCTGCCGGGCTTATGGGGAAATTCCTGGAGGGGCTGGCGCGAATCGTCGAGCTAGATGACACGCAGCATAATCTGGCTGTTGATTATGCTAATACAGAGCAGAAAGTCCGGGCAGAGGCTTACCAGAACGCTCTGTCATTGTTACGTAAGCATAATTCTGATGGGGCAAAAACTGCCGGAACTCAAGCAACGGAGGTGTATGACCACAGTAACCATGTAATCGCATCTATGGTGGCTGTTGCACTGGCACTGACTATTCTGTTGGCCATTTTACTTACCCGCAGCATCGTAATGCCCATCAATACGTCGCTGAAGATGGCAGAAGAGATCGCCAATGGGGATTTACGTATGTCCCTTAACGTGACGGGCACAGATGAAGCAGCCCGCCTCATGGCAGCACTCAATACGATGCAGGCAAACCTGCGCGGCACGATCGCTGACATTTCTGAGGCCTCAGCGCAATTAAGCTCGGCCGCAGTGGAAATGACCGCGATAACCGAAAGCGCTAACCAGACCCTACAGCAGCAGAACAGTGAAATCGACCAGGCAGCTACCGCAGTCAATCAGATGAGCGCGGCGGTCGAAGAGGTTGCTCGTAATGCGACGTCTACATCGCAGGCTGCTAAAGAATCGACACGTGCTGCTGAAGCGGGCAATGCTAAAGTTGGAGAGACCCTCGATGCTATGCGCACTCTGAAAGATCGCGTGCACGTAACTTCGGAGCAAGTCCAGCAGTTGGCTGGACAAACGCAGGACATCAGCAAGGTATTAAGCGTGATCGGTTCCATTGCCGATCAGACCAACCTTCTAGCTTTGAATGCAGCCATTGAGGCTGCACGTGCCGGCGAACAGGGCCGTGGCTTTGCCGTCGTAGCCGACGAAGTACGTGCCCTTGCACACCGAACGCAGGCCTCAACAGAGGAGATCGAGGTCATGATTTCCTCAATGAAAGTACGCAGTTCAGAAGTCGTGGATTCAATGGCGGACAGTACGCGAGAGGTGAATAACACCCAGAATACTGCCGAAGAGGCCGGTCGATCGTTGCAAACCATCACTGACGCCGCACAAATGATTGATGACCGTAACCAGCAAATCGCCACGGCGTCGGAGGAGCAAGCTTACGTCGCCCGCGAGGTAGATCGTGCCTTGGTCAGCATTCGGGACCTAGCCCTGCAGAGCAGTGAAGGTACCCGACAGACGTTGACCGCTAGCGGCGAGCTGTCGCAATTGGCCGTAAATTTAAACCGAATGGTTGCACGCTTTCGCACTTGATCAATCTCGAGGTCCGGTCAGCTGAAGCATGCCTTAGTCTTCTTGTTTATCTGTCCTTTTTGGTCTGATGCATCTCAGGAGTGCGCACATGGTCGGCATTCTTGGTTGAGTTGGGCGTAGCGATCAGCGTGTCATCGATGATCGTGCCGGACCGCAGGGCTGGCCATTGCGCTAGATACGCGTGACAGCCTCGAGGATCCGAGTGGCGAGGCCATGGGGTTCTAGCAGGCGCCGAAAGTTAAGAGTCGTGGGCGCATCGGAGAACCTGGTCCAGGTCGTCAAGTGGGCAAAAAGGCGCAACTTCGGTATCTGGTACAGCACTTCTTCCATCGCCGGATTTTTAAGCGCGTACCACTGCTGCAAGATATGAATCCGAAACATCGTTGCCAGTGCTTATAGCTGCCCACCAAGGCATCCTGACCCCGGATAGTGCGGCGCGATCAGCAGTTGTGGCCATGGAGCAACCTTGGCTAGGAAAAAGTTTGTGGTTGTTGCCCTGATTGAGGGCATGTGATGAGCTGGAAGCTTGCGAATAGATGCACACCTAAAAAGCGACTCAGGGCATCAATCCGGGGCCTACTTATTTCCTATTCTTTGCAGTGTGCATCTGCACTCCCGGTCACGATCACTCAACTGTTGATCTGACGAGGAGGGCGCGATGGTGCGTTCATTCGAATGGCGATATGTTGGTTGCAGCGCACCGATGCTCATCCTGACTGCTCTGATGGTCATGCACCCCCTTGCAGCTGCAGCCAGCCCGCCTGCACAGGACCAGGACATCGCCGCGGCACTCCGACAACTCGACGCGCTGGATCGTCTGATCCAGAACAGCGAAACCTCAACTGTCGTTGCCCCCGGCCAGCGCTACTACCTCGATTACAGCCGGCTGCGCGCCGACGTAGCACGTGTACGTGTCGGTCTACAGGAATACCTCACCCCGCCACGTGCCCAGCCTAGAGATCCGGTCGAAATCGTCGGCCAGTACCGAGCCGAACAGGCAGAGGGCCAGCCCGGCGATACCGACTCCTCCCCATGAACGGCGCACAGGTCTCGGCGTTTCAAGCCAACAGCGGTATTGCACCCGCCGCGATGACCACCGTGCTGATCGGCATGGTGCTCGCCGTTCTGCTGCTGTGGGGCGCATGGGCGATCCGCACGGCCTATGTGGGCTGGGCTGAGAGCCGAATCAACCAACGGCAGTTCCTGGGTGTCGTGGTGCGCTTTTTTGCCATGTACATCGTGCTGACGTTTTTCCTCCTCTCTTGATCTTGAAGGGACCGAACATGAAGACGCGCTTTCTCTCCTCTCGTATCCCTCTCCGGCTGGCATCTGCGCTTGGAGTACTGGGTCTACCAACTGTGTCCTCAGCCCAAGGGCTTCCCACGCTGGAGAATCCCTCGCGCGGCACTGGCAACGGGATCATGGAGACCATCCGTAACTATGGCTACGACATCGTGCTGCTGGTGGCGCTGTTGGTGGTGGCGTCCATGTTTATCGGGGTCTGCTACCACGCCTATGGCACCTACGCCGAGATTCACAATGGTCGCAAGACCTGGGGCCAATTCGGTTTGACGGTGGCAATCGGCGCTGTGCTGCTCGTAGTCGGCATCTGGCTGCTCACCGAAGCCACCGGCATCCTGTAAGGGGGCTGGTCATGTCCGATTACCCGCATGTCCGAGAGGACGGCACAGTGTCTTTCTTGCCGCACCGGCTCAACCGTCATCCGGTGGTGGTGCGTGGACTGACCGCAGATGAACTGTGGGTCTGCTGCGGCCTATCCGGCGCGACCGGGCTGGTGGTTGGTGGACCTCTTTCCTGGATGTTCTCGACCATAGCGCTCGCACCGACCTTCATGGTGGCAGCGGTAGCTATTGGCGTGTTCGTTGGTGGAGGCATCCTGCGTCGACAGAAGCGCGGCCGACCCGACACATGGCTTTACCGACATCTGCAATGGTGGTTGACGACGCGTCACCCCACCGTCGCCGGTTGGGTTGGTGGGCAGGCGCTGGTCACCCGCTCTGGTTTCTGGTCGGTTCGAAGGAAAGCAGGATGAGCCGATTCAAAAACGAGGTCATGCACCTACAGGCACACATCAAGACGTTGCGCCTTGGCGTTGGAGCCCTGCTGATTATTGCCTTGGTCATGGGCGGTGGCTGGTGGAGCGCGCCGCGCGACCTCACCGTCCATGTCCCGCCGGATCTGCGCTCTGGCAGCACACGCAAGTGGTGGGAGGTGCCGCCGGAATCGGTGTATGCCTTCACGTTCTACGTATTCCAGCAACTCAACCGATGGCCGACCAATGGCGAGAACGACTACGCGCGCAACCTGCATGCGCTTTCGCCGTACTTCACGCCTGCATGCAAGGGATTCCTTCAGGCCGATTACGACTATCGGCGTAACGCGGGTGAATTGCGCGAACGTGTGCGCGGAATCTATGAAATTCCAGGTCGCGGCTACGGCGACAACCCTGGGCTCCGCGTGCGCGTCGTATCAGAGCGCGATTGGGTGGTCACCCTAGACATCAGCGCGGACGAGTACTACGGCTCCGAACAGGTCAAGCGCGCTCTGGTGCGCTATCTGATCAAAGTGGTGAGGGCCGACGTGGATCCCACGCGCAACCCATTCGGTCTGGCGATCGACTGTTATGACGGCGCGCCTCAGCGCATTGGAGCACCCGATGTAACTGATCCTGCGCCGACTCGAAGTGGCCTGGATGCCCAAGGAGAGAAACCATGAAGCATCAATTCGCCTTCTGGCTTAGCAGCGTCATTGCCATAGCGATGACGCCCCAGGCTCATGCGGTTCAAATCCTGACTTGGGAGCGGCTGCCTCTGACTATTCCGCTGGTCGTAGACCAAGAGCGAATCGTATTCGTTGATCGCAATGTCCGCATCGGGGTGCCGGCTAACGTAGGCGAGCGTCTCCGTGTCCAGAGCGCAGGCGGCGCAGTCTATCTGCGCGCAAACGCACCCATCGAGCCTACCCGGCTGCAGCTGCAAGATGCCGATACCGGGGCCCTCATTTTGCTCGACATCAGTGCCCAGGTTGGGGGTGAGGGCGTTCCGCCCTTGGAACCGGTGCGCATCGTTGATGGTCCCAGCACGCCAACCCGCTACGGCGAGAAGCCATCCGAGGCAGAAGATGCTGATCCGGACATCAAGTCCCTGCCCGCTCAAAACAAACGCGAGACTCCGGTTGCAGTAGTCCTCACTCGATACGCAGCCCAGAATCTCTATGCGCCGCTACGTACTGTCGAAGCGGCTCCTGGAGTTACGAGGGTGAACCTGCGCCGTAACCTACCGCTTGAGACACTGTTACCGACCTTGCCGGTCAAAGCTACAGCGCTTGCCTCCTGGCGCTTGGAGGACCAATGGGTAACCGCCGTCCAGTTGACCAATACCAGCGGAACCTGGATCGATCTTGACCCGCGTACGCTTCAGGGCGACATCCTGACTGCGGCCTTCCAGCATCCGGCTCTAGGACCGCACGGCCAGTCAGAAGACACCACAGTCGTCTACGTGGTCACTCGTGGTCGTAGCTTGGCCCAGTCACTGATACCAGCTATCCAGCGCTTCGACCCAGCAGTAAACCTGCCGCAACCGGCCGCGCCTGCGCAAGGAGATGGCCATGCACAGTAACGGTTTGCTGAAGTGGTTGATGATTCCAGTGGCACTGCTGGTGTTGTTCTTCGGCATCAGGCAATTTTCGGGCGGCGGTGGTCATCAGGCCCCGGCCACCGCCGATGCGGGTGCCCAACTCACCCCTGAAGAAATGAAGGCGCTGGGCATTGAGGGCGATACACCACGCGACACTGTAGCTACCTTGGTCGCCCAGGTGAAGCAGCTGCGTACAGAGCTGCAGACGGCCACATCGGACAACAAGACGCAGCGCGATGAGAATCAACGACTTCGCCAGCGTGAATCGGCAATCGATCAACGCATTGGCAATGCGCTGGAATCTGAGCGCGCCAACCTGCGTCGTGACCAGCAACAGCTCAACTCAGAACGCCAGCAGACCGAAGGTTTGCTACAGGATTTGCAGCGGCGTTTGGACAAGATCGGCAACACCGGCGGCAATGCCGATTTACCTGTGGGGCTGGGATTACGCGATGGCGACGCCGATGGTATGTCTGGCTCCGGCAGTGGTATGCGTTGGGTGGAACCCGAAGACAAAAAGCAGACTGATGGACGAAGCGGCGGGGATACACCCAGCTTTCCAACCAGCTTTGGCCCGGCCCAGCGAACGCTGGAAGAGACAGCCGAATCAACCGTTAAAGCCAGTGCCAAAGCCGTCGGAGCAGCCACGACCAGAGCGGTCTACACCGTGCCAACCAACTCGACATTAATGGGCTCGGTGGCGATGACTGCACTGATCGGTCGAGTGCCGATCGATGGCACTGTGAACGATCCTTATCCATTCAAGGTACTGGTGGGCCCGGATAACCTGACCGCAAATGGCATCGACCTACCTGATGTGGCGGGGGCGGTGTTCAGCGGTACTGCCGCAGGGGATTGGACGCTTTCTTGCGTGCGTGGGCAGGTGCGCAGCATCACCTTCGTCTTCAATGACGGCACCATCCGCACGATCCCCGAGGACCGAGACGGCGATCAGCAGAGTGACAAACAGCAGGAAGGTCTTGGCTGGATCAGCGATCCCTATGGCATCCCATGTGTCAACGGCGAACGTCGCAGCAACGCGCAACAATATCTGGGCTCACAAGCCCTGATCACCGCTGCCGGCGCAGGCGTCGCTTCAATGATCGAATCTGATAGTGGCCGGGCTTCCTATGTCGGAGCCGATGGCTCAGTCGGAACCGTCGGCATCACTGGTCAGGAAGCGGTCGGCCGGATCCTGGCCGGTGGTGTCCAAGAAATGTCGAGCTGGGTTAGCAAACTCTACGGCCAGGCCTTCGCTGCGGTGTATGTACAGCCAGGTGCCAAAGTCGCCGTCCACCTCGATAAGCCCCTAGCCATCGATTACGACCCCAAAGGCCGCAAGGTCGATCACCGTGCAGGAGAAGCCCATGCGCTCGAACTGGATTAAACCCGTGGTACTCGCCATGGCAGCGGTGGCGCTCGTCGGCTGCGCGACCGACAAAGATCAATTGTTGACCCATGGGGGACAAAGCATGCAGGAAATCTGGCAGCAAGAGGCTGGTGATGGTGGCTCAGGCCAGGTCGCTGGTCGCCAGTTGCTAGATGCACGCCAGACGCTGCGGCGGCCTTTGCAAGAGGCAGACTTGGCCGAAGCTCCCTCAGAGCAATCTCGTTACACCCGCACTGCGTCCAATGAAATCTATCGACAGTTTCACCGCCTCCCCAATCCCGATCTGGTGATGTATGTGTTCCCACATTTGACCGGTACCGACCCTGTGCCGGTGCCTGGCTATACGACTGTGTTTCCGCTTTACCAGCGGATTCAGTACGCGATGCCTGGCGAGCGTGTGGAGGACTACTGATGTCCTGGACGCTCCCTTGGTTACGCCCAAAAGCATGCCATTCCATGCCTGACGCCGATGGAAGCCCCGACGGCTGGCAGCGCTACCTACAAGCGCTGCGCGAGGCAGGCATTCAAGCTCCTGGTAAAGCTGCACGCGAGTCCCCGGCTACTTCAGACGATGAGGAGGCACTTTATGATGTGGCTCCGTCGTTCGTAGCACTGCTGCCTTGGGTGGAGTTCCTGCCGGAGACACAGTGCATGCTGCTCGAAGACGGCCAGTCAGTCGCCGCTTTTTTTGAGCTGACGCCGCTGGGCACCGAGGGGCGAGAGGCTGTATGGCTCGCTCAAGCCCGTGATGCACTGGAGAATGCGCTGCAGGACAGTTTCGACGAGCTCGACGAGAATCCTTGGGTTGTCCAGCTCTATGCTCAGGACGAGGCAAACTTCGACCAATACCTTCAGGCACTGAACGATTACATTCAGCCCCGTGCGAAGGAGTCGAAATTTACGAATTTTTATCTCAGGTTTTTTGCTCACCACCTGCGAGCAGTTGCGAAGCCAGGTGGCTTGTTTGAGGACAGCGTTGTGACACGTCTTCGTTGGCGTGGGCAGACCCGTCGCGTACGAATGGTGGTGTACCGGCGGTCTTCAAGCCAGAGCAGGCGTCGCGGACAGACGCCCGAGCAAGCCCTTAATACTGTGTGCGATCGATTGGTAGGTGGTTTGAGCAACGCCGGCATTCAGTCAAAACGGCTCGGTGCACCTGCAATCCATGCGTGGTTGTTGAGATGGTTCAATCCACACCCGACGGTACTGGGACACGAGGCCAAGGACCGCGAGCGCTTCTACCAGCTTGCAGCCTATCCGCAAACTCCGGAGCCTGATGAAATCGAGCTGGCTAGCGGGGTGGACTTCAGTCAGCGGCTGTTCTTCGGCCATCCACGCTCAGATGTCGATCAAGGCTTGTGGTATTTCGATAGCCTCCCTCATCGTGTGATGGTCACCGACCGTTTGCGTATGCCGCCGGTAACCGGCCACCTCACGGGCGAAACCCGCAAAGGTGACGCTATCAACACCCTGTTCGACCAAATGCCGGAAGACACGACGCTGTGCCTTACGCTCGTCGCAACACCGCAAGATGTGTTGGAGGCCCACCTCAACCACTTGGCCAAGAAAGCGGTTGGAGAAACCCTCGCCTCGGAACAAGCACTCAAGGACGTGCACGAGGCCCGCTCACTGATTGGCAGCGCTCACAAGTTGTATCGGGGCACGTTGGCCTTTTATCTGCACGGACGTGACGAATCCGAGCTTGATCGCCGCGGGCTTCAGCTCGCCAACGTCATGCTCAATGCCGGGTTGCAGCCTGTACGGGAGGAGGACGAAGTTGCGCCGCTCAACAGCTACCTCCGTTGGCTTCCCTGCGTCTACAACCCAGGCGTGGATCGCCGGCAGTGGTACACCCAACTGATGTTCGCTCAACATGCAGCGAATTTGGCGCCGGTCTGGGGGCGTAGCCAAGGAACTGGACATCCTGGCATCACCTTTTTCAACCGAGGTGGCGGGGTCATTACCTTTGATCCGTTCAACCGGCTTGATCGGCAAATGAACGCCCACCTGTTCCTCTTTGGCCCGACTGGATCTGGCAAATCTGCAACTCTGAATAACATCCTGAATCAGGTTGCCGCAATCTATCGGCCCCGCATTTTCATCGTGGAGGCAGGGAATTCCTTTGGGCTATTCGGTGACTTTGCGAAGCGGCTTGGACTGACGGTTAACCGGGTCAAGCTTGCGCCTGGCTCTGGCGTGAGTCTTGCGCCATTTGCTGATGCCCATCGACTGATCGATACGCCCAGCGATGTGCAGACGCTGGATGCCGACGCTCTCGAAGAGGAGCTGTCTGATCAGGCCGACGCCAATGAGGCCGATGAGCAACGCGACGTGCTGGGCGAGCTCGAAATCACTGCACGCTTGATGATTACCGGGGGAGAGGACAAGGAGGAGGCGCGAATGACCCGCGCCGACCGCTCGCTGATTCGTCAATGCATACTCGATGCTGCGCAGCGTTGCAGTGCAGAGAATCGCACAGTGCTCACTCGCGACGTACGTGAAGCGTTACGCGAGCGCGGCCGTGATTCAACGCTTCCGGAGATCCGGCGTTCCCGTTTGCTTGAAATGGCGGACGCTATGGACATGTTTTGCCAAGGCTCGGACGGCGAGATGTTTGATCGCCCCGGAACCCCGTGGCCGGAAGCTGATGTCACCATCGTGGACCTGGCAACGTATGCGCGTGAGGGCTACAACGCCCAATTGTCGATTGCCTACATCTCCCTAATCAGCACGGTTAACAACATTGCCGAGCGTGATCAATTTCTGGGGAGGCCCATCGTCAATGTGACCGATGAAGGCCACATCATTACCAAGAATCCGCTGCTGTCACCCTACGTGGTGAAGATCACCAAGATGTGGCGCAAGCTGGGCGCCTGGTTCTGGCTCGCTACTCAGAACGTGGACGATCTGCCCAAGTCCGCCGAACCAATGTTGAACATGATCGAATGGTGGATCTGCCTGTCGATGCCGCCGGATGAGGTTGAAAAGATCGCGCGTTTTCGCGAGTTGAACCCCGCTCAGAAGGCCTTAATGCTGTCGGCTCGCAAAGAGGCCGGCAAGTTCAGCGAAGGCGTGATTCTGTCCAAGTCGATGGAAGTCTTGTTCCGTGCAGTGCCGCCTAGCCTCTACCTCGCATTGGCCCAAACAGAGCCCGAAGAGAAAGCCGAGCGGTTCCAGATGATGCAGGAGTTTGGCATTGGCGAACTTGAGGCAGCCTTCAGGATCGCCGAGAAGATCGACCATGCCAGGGGCATTAGCCCACTGCCATACGACGACTTGTTCGTTTGAGATTCCTTATGACTATCGAACACCTATCTGCTCGCCCTCGCAAGGGACTGCGCGTCTGGTGCTTGACCACGATTGTGATTGCGGCGCTCGCAGCACTGCTTTATAGCGTGCTCGTCTTGACCCGACCTACAGCGCTAAGTGCGTCCACGACTGAACCAACCGATGGCCCGCCCTGGCGTCACGGCTCAAGCACAGCCCGGTTTACCGTTGTCGTATACGCGGATCTTGAATGTCCTTTTTGCCAAACCTACACACCGACCCTGCGCGCCTGGGTCGATGCCCATCCTGACGTCAACCTGCAGTGGAATCACCTGCCGTTGGCGATACACGAACCGGCAGCGGGAGATGAAGCGCGCTGGGTCGAGTGTGTCGGAGAAAGGTTCGGCCATGCACGTTTCTGGGAAGCCGTGCAGTGGGTCTATCAACATACGCGAGGAGGCGGGCAAGGCCTTCCGGCTGGTGTGAGTTACCCCGATGAATCTGCCGTGAGGGAGTGCCTGAAAAGTGATCGTCCTGGCGCGGCAGTGCGCTTGCAAGCCGAGCAAGCCCGCCATGATGGCTTTGATGCGACTCCATCGCTTCGATTGATCGACAACCAATCCAGTCGTTCTATGAATCTTACGGGTCCAGCCTCGGGAGATATGTTGCTCTCTGCACTGGATCTACTGAGTCTGCCTGAGAGCGACAAGGAGGATGGAGCATCCCCCTCAATATCTCAATAGTTCGGACGTCGCTCGCAGACCTATGTATTTGCAGAGTTCAAGGGTTGTCAGTATCGACGTTCGTTGTGCAATAGATTCTGATTGTTCCAACAACCAGGACTCTCGCTATCAAAGAATTCAATGCGTACTGCCCCGAGCACCTCTTGAAGAAGCGCATAGACTCGGCTGCAATAGTTTTGGTCGTTTCGATATACAGAGACAGCGACTCGCCGAATGCCGGTAAATCGCATTCGACGCAAGATATGAAGGTCTTGCTCCCACAAGCCCCACCCGTAGATGACGAGGGTGTATCGCCGAGAAGCCAGCACTTCACGGTATATGCTGGAAAGGTAGTAGCTGTTCTGAATGGCACTAACCTTTTGCTCCCGAGTCCCTTCGCTTACGAAGAGCGGGACTACAGTCTCGGTTTGCCACAGATTCAGAATGGCCTCTAGGAGGGCTGCACCATCGCTGTGAATCTTATGCTCCTGCTCAACCCGATCGCGACACAGAACCAAACTGCCGTGTGGGTAGAACACTAGGGTGGTGGATAGCCGCCCTCGAATAGGCGTCCTGAGTCGAAACCAGTTATCTTGAAACAAACCTCCTGCCCCAAAGCAATCCTTGATCTCGTGGCTATAATCACTGTCACGTCCATCCATCATGGCCCAGTAGACGATAAGGTCGTAATTCAGTGAGGCGACGGTATCGAAATGTTTAAGAAATTGGTAGATGGAAGGCAGATGACCACTGACCTGATCGAACTCTGGATGGATTGCACGCACACTCTCTATAAGACAGTCTCGGACTCTCAGGTATGCCGCATGCGTCCTTTCATCTGGGATTTGCAGTGATCGATTGACATTGGATGCCTGCCAGACGATCCGCAATATAAGTTCGAAGTCCTCAGTATCGAAGAAATCAAATAGCTGCTCTACATCCGGAGCTATCAGCTCATTCGTACGCGCATGTTCCAGCAAGGATTGGTAAGAGAAACTGCGGCTTACCGCAATGCTTGCACCATTGCCAAGTATGAGTGTTCCTCGGTAGTTGTTGGCAATGGCCTGCCATTGCTGAATCGCATAGTGCATGAGTTCCTTCTCCTGGTTATTTGTATCCCACAACCATAGCGCATGCCTGTCGCGACAACGACATTTGCGACAAGGGCGATTCAGGAATGCGGGCATGCCGTCATACCCATTCTTCGTGGCATGTTCGGGCTGCATGCATTGGACTACATGGGTCTCCAACTGCCAGGCAGCACGCCATGCGCAACTTCTACATTGTTTTCGGACACGCGCTGTTCGGACTGGCGATGCTGGTTCCGGGGAGTTCCGAGGCTCAAGAAGTCTGGGTAATCACTGACTCCAAGCACTCTGTGACTGGCAACGCGACCGTCGACCGACGCATAGAATTAGACAAAGCCCAACAGCTTGAAATCGAGTTGTCAGAGCAGCTTCCAAGCGACCCCCAGCATGCCGCAGCGCTAGTACAGCAGCGGTTAGAACGCGGTGGACAAGCTCTGCAACAACGCCTTCGTAGTGCTTACCAAGACGTTGCCGACGCCTGGAGTTTGGGCATCGCCACGCTCCCAGCGGTTGTTGTGGACCAGAGTTATGTGGTGTACGGGGAGCCCAACCTGGACAAGGCACTTGCGCGCGTAGCGCAGTACCGCAGGAAAACTCCATGATGGCCCGTGTTCCACGTCGACTACGAATGGGTGCCGCTGCAGCGCTGCTGTGCGGTGCTACGTCGAGCTTCGCTCTGAATACGGCCAGCATCGTGTCATCAACGCTTTCGCCAGACTGCCTGGAGTATCGGGTGGTGGGCATTTGCTATTGGCTTTATTGCACGTTGACGAGGTGCACGGTTCGCACCTCAATCAAAGTACGTCATTACGTTCCAGATGCTGTGGTCTCCAGCTATTCCAACGTTGGTGAAAATCCCTGGGTTGAAGTGCGTGCGATGAGTAAGCCCAACACGACTGCTCGCTCTGGAGGAGATGGAACAACCAATCATGACAATGAAAACAACCTGACCAAGTTCAAAAACGCGGATGTGATCGGCCATCCCGGTGGGCAGGTTTTCAGTCAATTCGCCAGCGCATCGGGTTACGCGTGCGAAGGTGCTGGTACTGCTTTCATGCCCTACTTGCTCAGCACCTTGGATACGATTGCATGGCGCTACAACTTGCCAGAAGTCGTTTACCCCGAAGCGCTCATCCCTGGCATGCGAGAGATAGGCTCTCGTACAGGCATGAATCTGTGGGGCGCCGTCTACCCCCGCGGAGGATTTCTGCATCAGACCGATGACCACAAGGCCGGCGCTGTGGTTGCGCAGCGCGCAGGCGACATCGTGACGCGTCGAGGACAACTTCACGTCTATCAGCCCCTGCTCGCCAGTAGTCGCGACGGTTATTGGCCGGCTGGCGCGCTGGTAGAAAGCGATGCCTTAACAGGTAAGTGGCAACAACTCACACCGCGCCTGTCCTCTACCTGTGCGGTATTTCCCCAAAGTGGCTCGCTGCCTCAGGCAGCGCCGGGCGACTACGCGTGGGCTTTATGGCGCCCTTACAGCTGCTGCCAGCGTCAAGGTCAGGTCTTCCTGGGCAGCGTCGATTTCAACTAAGGGCACGTCAATGAAATTCTCTCGTGAAATTTCCCCACTTAACCGCCGTCGACAGGGACATTCGCGCCTTGTTTTGCTGACGTGTGCACTTGGCCTTGCAAGCGGATTTGTCTGGGCTCAGAGCGGTGGTTTCCAGAACAGTGGAAGCGTGATTGGCGATGAGGTCATGTATTCAATCGGTGGCGGCAACGCCGTTTCCATGAGCGGCGCTGCTGGTATGCGCTCGATAGGCGTGGGCGCTGGCTGGAACAGCAATTTGGTCTGTGGGGATATGAATATCAGCACGACGATTCAGAACCAGCTCAATGGGCTGACGAATGGATTTCAGAACATCATGGGTAACGTGATTCAGAGCGCGACGAGTGCCGTCGCGTCGCTGCCCGCCTTGATCATTCAGCGCGCAGACCCTGGTCTTTACAACCTGTTGACCAATGGCGTGCTGCAGGCCCGCCTGGACTTTGACCGTTCCAAACTCACCTGTCGCGCCATGGCCGAACGGATGGCCCAGACGGCTGGTGGCCAACTCGGCTGGAACCAGATAGCAGAGGGCATGGCTCTTCGCCAGGCTGTGACCAGTACCGATGCAGTGTCCGCTATCGAGCAGGCTGAAACAACGCGTGGCAATGACGGTGTTCCTTGGGTCGGCGGCAATAACGCTGGTGGTGCGGGTCAGTCCTCGATCAAGGTGGTCGCCGATGTGACCCGCGCGGGCTACAACCTGGTCAATGGCCGCAGCGTTGCCGATACCTCGTCGATAGATGCAACTAGCTGCAACAGCTTGGCTTGCCAGACATGGCCTACCCCGCAAGCAGCAACTGAATGGGCAACCCGTGTCTTGGGGGAGCAGGAGCAGCGTACTTGCGAAGACTGTACCAAGACTCAAACCATGCCGGGTGTGGGCTTGACGCCACTTATCCAGGAAGAATACGAAGCCAAATTGCAGTCCCTGCAGGAGCTGATCGACGGAACCCGCAATACCACGTTCGAAAATTTGCGCGCGGCCGGTAGCACGTCTTTGCCGATCACCCGGGGTGTTATTGAAGCGCTGCGAGATGAGCCGGACCAAGATATCCTCGCGCGCCGACTGGCCTCAGAGGTGGCGCTGTCTTCTGTTTTAGAGAAGGCATTGCTGTTGCAACGAACGCTGCTGACGGGGCAGAAAGAGCCCAATGTTTCAGCCAATCAGCTTGCGGTGGAGGCTATCAACCACGAGAGCAATACGCTGGATCGTGAAATCCAGAATTTGAAGACCGAACTTGAACTACGCCGTGAGCTCGCTAACAACTCGCCGATGGCGATCATCCAGCGCCACGGTACCAGGGCATCGGGTTCGCGTGGGGTCTATGAAGGTGATCCTGTCCCTGACCGCCTCGACCAATTGCAGCGGCCATCGCCAGGGCGGGCGCAATGAATTTCGAGTGGCTGCGCTTTCGCTGGCTTCTCAATCGGAAGACGGCACATGTGCTGCTATGGATCATGGTCCTGCTCGCTACGGCGTTGCTAGCCAACGTGGTCGGTATCTATCTCGTGGGCAGCGTCACGGCTTGGCAGCATTGGATGGCCGCCGCTTCCGGTTACTTTTTGGTGTGGCGGCTGGCTCTCTATGCAGCTACGGCCCGCGGCTGGCTTTGGATGCGCCGTCGGCTGCTCGCTCGCGAGCCAGACTCCGAAGCGCGTTACCGGCTGATCCGCACCGAAGTCGCCGGCGTTGCAGCCATCGTCGTTCTGGAAATCAGTTTATTGCTTCAGTCGTAATTGGAGATCCAGCCGATGACGCTTTTCACGACTGACTACCTTGAGCACTACCTCACCCTGGTAGGCTGGATCGTCAACAATGGAATCTGGGCTGTGCTGGTTTCCAGTGGTGTGTTTGCAATGCCTTTCTTGGCCATCATTGTCCAAGAATGGCTGAAGGCGAAGGCCGAAGGGGCTGATGAAGGCAACAAGGGCGTCCTGTCTTCGTTGCGAATCGAGAACAGGGTATGGGTTGCCATCGTCGTGGTGATGTTCGCCGGCGTTCCATTTATCGACGTCGACCTCAACACCATCAAGTATGACCAAACACGTTCGACGCAGTGTCAGGTCAACATGCCCGAACCCGCAGCTACCGGTTGGTCGCAGTCTTTCAGCACGCTCAACAATCAGAGTGCCAAGTTGCCGGTCTGGTGGGCTTTCGTACACGCAGTATCGCGCGCAATCACTGGTGCCTCAGTCGCTGCAATTCCATGCGGTACCGACGTGCGCCAGATTCGGATGGATATCAACGCCACGCGCATTGACGATCCGGTCCTAGCTCAGGAAGTTGCTGACTTCACGCACGACTGTTACGGGCCGGCACGTGCCAAGTTGTTCATGAACCGACCGCAGCTCGATGACACGCAAATGCATGATGTGTCCTGGATCGGTTCGTTTTATTTCTTTGATACCAGCGGCTTCTACGACACCTATCACGCCGAGACGCCGCGAGACGGCTGGGCTTACGAGAGCAACCGGGATGCGGGGCTTGCGCAGGTGCCTAGCGGTGCGGGTTACCCAACATGTCGCCAGTGGTGGAGCGATAGCAGCAACGGATTACGCGCTCGATTGCTGTCTCAAGTCGACCCAAGCCTGCTCAACCGAGTCGCTGGATGGGCTGGTTTCTTGAGTCGCCAGGAGGTCGATGACTCGGTGATTCGAGCCATCGCTTCACCACGGCAGCAGAAGCTTAATCAAGGCTCCGTCTACACCGACTATGGCGGTCAGATTGATAAGACTTTGCCCAACGTCGTCAACCGTGCAGCCAGCGATGTCGGTCTTGCACTCGGTTCGCTTGCAGCTTTCCCAGCAATGGATGTGGTGCGCCAGGCTTTGCCGATGGTGCTTTCGCTGTTGAAGATGGCCTTGGTGATCTGCATACCGCTGGTCTTGGTGGTGGGGACTTACGACCTGAAGACGTTGGTGACTGTCAGCATCGTGCAGTTCGCATTGTTCTTTGTAGATTTCTGGTTCCAGCTCGCCCGTTGGATCGACAGCACTATTTTGGACGCGCTTTACGGGTGGGGCTTCGGTTACAACCGCCCGCATGCAAACTTCGACCCGCTAGCAGGCCTGAACAACGCGTTTGGCGACCTGCTGCTGATGTTCGTGATGGGGACGATGTTTATCGTGCTCCCCACCTTCTGGATCATGGCACTAGGCTGGGCGGGTGTTCGCGCAGGGAATGTGCTCCAGGGACTCGCCGGTGCAACTGGCGATGCCAAAGCAGCGGGTGGGAAGGGTGCCAGTACGGTGGTGGGCGCAATTTCGAAAAAGTGAGCCAGATCCTCTCAATCCTCGTCAGAGACATGAGGGTCTATACGGAAGCCGTCGTAGGTGTAAAGCCCAAAACCTGCCGGTCCATTCTTCCATTCGGGCTCAGGCGTCTCGCCTAACTCAGCGTTACTCGCCAACCGCGCAGCGCCCACCAATACCACCAGTAGAAGGGCGACCCAGAATACGAAGTAGAGCAGCAGAGCGATTACGGTTAGCTTTACTGTCCAGAACAGGATCTTGAGGACCGCTGGACTCATACCCTTGCATACCAACTGATCAAACAACCGCCGCTCGCCCATGGCATAGGAACGCCAGGCGTTGCCAAGCCAGCGACCTAGCTTCTCCGGATTGCTGTTTTGAGGGTTCGTCTTCATGGCTGTCACCTATCTTGGGGGATATGTGTACGGTCCAGTTTGCCTTTTTCCCCGGGCATGGGTGCCAACAATGAGCTTCGGCCGACACATGATTTAGCTGGTTAGGCAATGCATACCAGCCGAGTATGATTAGATCTACACATGAAATTCAACTATGAGGCTATTTTTTCCCGATAAGTGTGCATTGGGATGACAGGTGATTAGATTGTGATTTACATTTAACATATGAGTAGAACTATACGACATCAACTAATCAAACGACTTCAGGCTGAGCTCCCACGTGGTGCGCCATTCGGTCTAGCTACGCTCGAATCGTTTGGCGTGTCACCACAGCTGGCTGCCCGTTATGTGGAGGGAGGCTGGCTCGTACGCCTCGCCCATGGCGTCTACGCATTCCCGAACGACGACTTTGATGTCAATGGCGCGCTGCGCTTCCTTCAAGGCCAAGTGGCTGGCCTGCACGTCGGAGGGAAAAGCGCGTTGGCGCTTCAGGGGGTCCGCCACAACCTGGCGTCGTGGGACATCCTCGTTCTTTGGGGCGATGCCCGTTTCGTCATACCTACCTGGTTCACCGAGCGTTTTCCGGCGCGTTATGTCGGGGCCAAGCTCTTCGACTGGCCAGACGATACTCTCGCCGGAAAGACCCTGCACACTCCCCCAGGACAGCCCCAGGGCCTGCAGGTAGCTGTGCCAGAACGAGCCGTTCTGGAGCTGCTCTATGACGCCGGCACGAGGCAAAGCCTTGAGGAGTGCCGCAACATTTTTGATGGCCTTCGATCACCGCGTAAGGATCTGCTTGGGCAGCTGCTGTCCTGCTGTACCAGTGTAAAAGCCGTGCGATTGTTTCTGACATGGGCACGAGAGTCAGGTGTCGTCGACGTCGACCTATTGCTTGAGCACAACCAGGTCAGAACCGGAAGTAGCAGGCGCTGGATGAGCCGGCTGGACGATGGCACCTTGCTGAGCCTAAACCCCCATGGATAAGCACTACGCTGACACTGTTCGGCTTCTGCTGGACGTTGCTCCTGCTGTATTCGCCAATGACATCTTCGCCATGAAGGGCGGCACCGCCATCAACCTGTTTGTACAGGATATGCCGCGCCTTTCCGTCGACATCGATGTGGTGTACCTGCCCTGGCAAGTTCCCCGTGATCAAGCACTTCAAGCAATCAACCAAGAGCTAGCTGCGATCGCAGAGCGTGTTGCACCCATGGGTGTGCAAACACGACTGATACACAGCAAAGATCTGGGCGACACGAAGCTGATTGCTGAGAATGACAGCACTCAGGTTAAGGTTGAGGTCAACGTGGTGTTTCGCGGATCCGTCCTTCCGATTACCCGACTGCCATTGAGTGCCAGGACGCGCGACCGTTTTGGAGTCGAGTTCGACGTCCCCACCCTAGCCCCGGATGAGCTTTATGCAGGGAAGTTGGTAGCCGCGATGGATCGTCAGCATCCGCGTGATCTGTTCGACGCGTGGCAGATGTATGAAACGGGCGGGATCACCGATGAAATGATCGAATGCTTCGTGGTCTATCTGGCTGGCCACAACCGCCCTACGCACGAAGTACTGTTCGGCAATGACAAAGACATCGCCGGGGAGTACGAGCGCGCCTTTCAGGGCATGACAGAGACGCCTTGCCCGCTGGGTATACTGCTGGAGACTCGTGCACGGCTGCGGCAAGAATTGCCCGCGCGCCTCTCTGAGGCTCACCGAGGTTTCCTGAGTGGATTGGCGAGGGGAGAGCCCGAGTGGTCATTGCTGCAGTGTGCGTACGTCGAACAGTTGCCAGCATTACGTTGGAAGCTCACCAACCTAAGGACGTTCAAGCAGCGTCGGCCTAGTGATTTCGCGGCCCAGGCCGATGCCCTGGATGCTGCGCTCGCTGCATCCAGGACCTGAGGTTAGTCCGGCTGAAAGACCACGCCAGATCAGCATGGCCGCAGCGGGTAAAGGCTTCTGGAGGCTAGGCATTGTGCTTGTCCGGCATCGCGACACGGGTACCTGTCGCGATGCCCCAGAATGATCAATGTGGGGGCTTGATCGCAGACAGTCGATCAGGCTGGCAAGGACATGTCATCCTCGTGCTCTGAAGGCGACTGCTTCGTGCGAGGATGGGTAATGTGCTCTAGCTCTTCGAAACTCATGTCTCGCAGACGATCCAGAAACGCGTGATATTCCTTGTCTCCGCCAGTCATGCGGGTCAACAGAGCGCACTGAAACATCAGTGAGTCAAGAAAGATGCGTTGATCTTTCAACCCCTTAAATTCTGCCACACCCCGTATGATGAGCTCGCAAGACTTACTTGCGGGCACGGAAATCAAGCTGCTGTCATTCGGAAGGTTCATGTCGGCCCCCTTGGCCTTTGGTTCGCCAGTTGCTCTCAAAATTTGACTCAGAACTTGTGCGTAGGTACTGCTTTAATCGCTACGTATGAAGACTGCATTTCTCTCAAGAAATAGCCAGGCCTTCGACTGGATGCTCTCCTTGGAACCAGCGCCAGGAACCTTTTCCCCCGGTCCTTTTGATTTGATACAGGGCCCGGTCCGCGCGCCGCAGCAGTTCGTGCTTATCAGCAGCTTGATCTGGATAGAGGCAGGCGCCGATGCTGACGCCGACGCTAAGTTTTAGGTTGTCCACCAGAAGCGGCGTATTCACCGACTCCAGTATGCGGCTGCAGACCATTTCGATATGAGACAGGTCACTTGGTGCAACAAGCAAGATACCGAACTCATCGCCACCTAGGCGGCATACCAAGTCTGTCTCTCGCACAGCCCCTTTCAGTCGCTCTGCGATGATCTGAAGCACGGTGTCACCTACCGCGTGTCCATAGGAATCATTGATGGGTTTGAAGTCATCAAGATCCAGCATGAGGAATGCAAGACGACGCTGCGGATCTTCGGAGACCTCTGCATGCCAACGCTCGCGAAGGCCACGCCGATTGGAAACACCAGTCAGATCGTCTCGATAGATCAGCTCCAAAAGCTGCCGCCGATTGAACTGCACACCAGAAAAGTCTTTGAAGATCGCTACCGCCAGCTTCTCGTCGTGAAGTATCAAACCCGAGTGCAACACCGTGCGGATTGACCCTCCGCTGGTCACGACATCAATCTCCATATCACCGGTCGCAACAGGATGTGCCGAGTGATGCAGTTCGATGTCTAGCCAGCGCTTGCGTACCATCTCGCGCTGCCGTTCATGAAGATAGAGGCTGTCCACGAATTGATCGACTGTACGGAATTGGCTGGCGTCGTGGCCGAATAGACGAACGAACTCCGCATTGCAGTACTGAATTTTTCCATCAGGAAAGCTGGCCCACGCGATGCCGAACGGAAGAGCGCTCAGCACTCGCAGCAAGGTGCTCGCCTTTGGTGGGGTGAGTAGTTCGTCCTCATGCTGAACCATCATGTCCTTGCTCCTTTCCTCCAAGCGCATCGAGGCATTGCTGCTGATGCTCCAGGCCTCGATGTGTGGCAAATCTGCATCGTGGTATCGCCCGTGGCCATCGGCCCGCTGCAGTCCAATGCATTGATCCGTGCCTATCCATTATGGGTTATTTTTAACTCATTGAAACAATGCTGACCAGGCCTCGGCAGCGTTGATGCCAGCATGGCTTTAGCTGCTTCCAGTCTTGGGAGGTCTGGTTGCGGCCAGCGTGCTTGAGCCGATAGGCCGGGTAAAGGCGCAAAAGGGGAGCGCCTACATCCGATTGATGCTCGCTAGTGATCGGCGGAAATGGTGTAACCCAAAGGCAGAAGGGTAGAAGGGCGGCGCTAAGGGAATGGTGCTCAAGGGAAATGGGGCTACCTGGAAAAGGAAAAAGGCCATCCCTGCCCTGCATCATCACTGGGAGTGGGCATGCTCAGATTGTTTCAACGAAAGGCCGCCGTTCTGCCACCTGTTGCGGCAGTGACCGAGAGTGCGCTAGGCAAAGGGCTGTTGCACCCCAAGTCGGCTGCGGAACTACTGGCCACACCTCGACGCCAGAAGCTTCTGGAACATATCTGGCAGCGTACCTCTCTATCCCGCAAGCAGTTTCACTCGCTCTATCGAGTCCCGCTTGAGCGCTATGCGGATCTTGTGCAGCAATTCCCAGCGTCTGAAAGCCATCACCACGCGTACCTAGGAGGCATGCTGGATCATGGCCTTGAAATTGTCGCGTTCGCGTTGAAGTTGCGACAGTCGCACCTGCTCCCCGCAGGAGCTTCGCCTGAGGACCAAGCGGCGCAAGCGGAGGCTTGGACTGCAGCTGTTGCTTATGCCGCACTGCTACACGACATCGGCAAGATCGCTGTCGATCTGCATGTAGAGCAGGGGGGGAGGATCTGGCACCCCTGGCATGGACCACTGAACCAGTCTTATCGTTTTCGCCATCGCGAGGGTCGCGAATATCGCTTGCATGGGGCTGCGACTGGATTGCTCTACACCCGGATACTCGATAGCGCCGCGCTTGACTGGCTCAGCGGCTATCCAGCCCTATGGTCCCAGTTGCTTTACGTGCTGTCTGGCCAATATGAGCATGCTGACATGCTTGGCGAATTGGTGGTCCAGGCCGATCGCGCCTCGGTTGCGCAGGAGCTTGGTGGAGATCCGGCGAAGGTGATGGCCGCACCAAAGCACGCATTGCAACGCAAGCTGCTTGAGGGGCTGCGCTACCTGCTAAAAGAGCAGCTGAAGCTGAACCAGCCAGAGGCATCAGATGGCTGGCTCACGGAGGATGCGCTATGGCTGGTGAGCAAGACTGTTTCGGACAAGTTGCGTGCCCACCTGTTATCGCAAGGCATAGACGGCATCCCAGCGAGCAATTCGGCTGTGTTCAACGTTCTTCAAGAGCACAGCATGCTCCAGCCCGCACCGGACGGCAAAGCGATCTGGCGTGCAACGGTGACCAGCTCAAGCGGCTGGTCACATGCCTTTACGTTACTGCGGCTCTCGCCGGCCCTGATCTGGGAGGCTGGTGAGCGGCCGGCCGCCTACGCGGGGACGGTGCTTGTTGAAGCAGCCCAAGGTGCTGAGACAACCGGCGAGAGTGCGCCAGACTTGCTTGACTCGGCCATGCAGGACACCGCCGATGATCGAGCCAATCCGCCGTTGGAATCGAAGCCTTCGTTGAGCACACAACCCGTAGCGAAAAACGCGCCGGACATGATGGATGAACTGCTGGCAATGATTGGGGCACCAGATCCGCCGAAGGCCGATGACCAAGGAAGTTCATCGTCTCAGCCAATGCCTGAAGCTCCCGGAAAGCCACACCAGGTGAGCGAGTCCGTCCCAGCGAAAAAAAATCCAATGTCGACCAGTACCCAACCATCCAGGGACGAGTCGAATGGCACCTCAACTCATATGTCAGCTGATCATTTTGTGACATGGCTGCAGCAGGCGATTGCATCGCGCCGACTCGTCATCAACGACGCTAAGGCGCTGGTGCATATCGTGGCGGATGCCGTCTATCTGGTAAGCCCAGGTGTGTTTCAGCGCTATGCGCAAGAACATCCTCAAATCGCTGACTATGCCAAGCGTGAGGAGATGGCAGATTGGCAGTGGGCGCAAAAGAGATTTGAGAAATTGCATCTACACCGTAAGCAAGCCAATGGCCTGAACATCTGGACGTGCGAAGTAACCGGACCTCGCAAATCGCGCCGGCTTCACGGCTACCTGCTTGAGCGTTGGCAGGGTGTATTTGGCGAACTTCCGCCAAACAACCCTTACCTAAAACTTCGGGAAGTTCCCTCAGACGCCACGATAGAAGCGGATGATCATCCGCGCGCAACGCATAACTGAGTCAGATAAGGGCAGGCCTCAAAAATATTTGAAAATTTGATCGGTGCATGCCCAAAAATAAGATACATGTAATTAATACCTCTGAAAGATTGGCTCGGAGCACGCAGTGTAAATAACTCGACATTCCCCGTTGTTCTCTGATGAGCAAATGTCTCTGACCTCGCGCTGAATATCCTCAGCTGAAGCTCCCGTTCTGAAATGCAAGCTTCCTGCTGAAGAACGTCCATCTTTATAAGGCTCTGCAACTGCAGCACACTGGTTTTCATATGTCGCCCAATCTTTACAGTTCTTTCCTCCCGCCTTGATGCACCCAGCTATCGCATCTCGCTGAGCTTCGCGCTTAGAAAGTTTCCCTACTGAAACGCCTAAAGCTCCCACATCAGATTTATCAAGCGACACAGCCCCCCAAGTTTTGATCCATTTTCCTAGCGGCCGAGGTGCTGGTGCAGTCTCTTGAGAGCTTCCTTGGGGAATAGGCGCACATGCGATAGCTCCCTGCCCACCAATTTGATACTGCCCTGGCGGACAGCCTTGAGCCCAAGCAATTACAGGAAGATATAAAATTGGAAAAGCCAAAAGAACACAAAGCCTCATAGATGCATTACCCAAATATAAATTAATTCATCTGAAGTACATCGGTTTCATTAACACACAAACGTCAGTCTCGTCCATATCTGCAGTAACGCTACTGATAAAGTGATGGTGGTTACCCAATCTGATGAGCTTGAAGCCGAAAACGGCGAACACGCGGCTACCCTGTTTCATTACGACTGACGTGATAGCGCTCTATTAAATGATCTTTACAGCGCCCGCATCGGCGACTGCTGAGCGATGTCCGGCTGGGACCGCTGAGCATCCAAGGCCTGTGACTGGCGGATGCTTTCCTGCAGTGGAGGCACGGTCTCGGACAGATCCACCTTGACCCGGAAGCCCGGTGTCTGGCCAACGATCCAAACCGCGTCCTGATGCGAGGTCACGCTTTGCAACTGATCGACACGCAGGATACCCACGCGTTTGGCCTCGACAGTGGCGTGCATCGCTTCGGCTGGAGAGGTGCCGGCGGGGAGTTTGCTGTGGATGGCTTGGTAAAGCGGATCGTCGGGAACCGATGCAGATGCAGGCTCGTCGAACCGACCACGCGGTGCTGCCGGAGCACCCACTTCGCCGCCAGATGGACCCAAAGGTATCTTCCAGCCTGGCGGGACATATGTCGGCGCATACTCGCTCTGCATACGCTCCTGTACCTCCTCCCAGCGTGCCGCTGCCATGTCCGCGCGCCCTGCGCCGGGTGCGAGCGTGCCGCGCAACTGATCGATGCCATCGGCCAAGGTCATTGCCTGCATGCTGCGTGTACCGAGCGTGGCACCGAGGCGCATCGACGCTACGTCGTCGCGGTACTTGTCGATCATCGGCGAATACTGTTGCGCCAACTGCTGCGCTTTAGGGTTTTCCAGCACCGAGCTATCCGGCTTACCGCTGCCGTCCACTGGCAGGAAATTGTGGATGCGGTGCGAATCGCCCAGTGGGATAGCCACAAACGGATTGCGCGCATCGAGAACACTGGTTGTATTGGCGTAACCAGCCTGTTCCAGAGTGGCAATCTCCTGTGGTGTGGCATACACCTTGACCTGGCCGTAGTGCTTGCTGGCAGCGCTGACGGCATCGCCAGCCATCACGTGGTTGATCACGTCGGTGCCGCCCTCTGGGATGCGCCGATCCAGGCTCACCGAGCCGTAAGCGTTGAAGGTCTCGCCCCTGAGCCCGAAGTGGTGGGCGGTGACCTGGGCCAGGTTGCCACCCAGGGAATGGCCGGTGACAAAGACGTCGGGTTTGTGCCCGTCACGCTTGCCTAGTCGCTCAGCTGTCTCCAGTGCATGGCGGGTCAATTCAATTGCATCGTCTGACTGGTTGTTGTGACGTGCTGCAACCATTCCGCCATCCGCGGACACACCATCCTGCTGGAGTTGCCGCTCAAACTCGGTGCCGCGATGGGCGACAACAAGTTCGCCTGTGTCGACCCTCCTGTAGATCATGCCCTGATAGCCAGAAGGCCTATCAACGTATTCGAGCCGCTTGTATGGAGCACCGCCGATATCTACCGTTCGACTATTCTCACCGGTTTCGCGTGGCTCGTCATAAACATCGCTCGCCAAAGCAGCATATTGTTGCGCAGTCAGAGTCATGGCGTTTCCTTGGTGGAAAGCAGGGTCACTTTGAACAACTGGTTGCGCAAACTTTCTTTGAACTGAGTGGGGTCCGAATGGCCAGAGTCGGGATAGTTATCCATTTCATCTTTCGGATATCCACCAGACCAGAAATATGTCACCCCCGGCTCGCCACTAAGCAATTTATCTTTATAAATCCCTGGCTGAAATCGTGTTTCTTCATGCTTACCGGTAGCTCTTAACGAAACATCTGCGCTAGTTAGCTCCCATCGGCAGACGCCCTTGCCGTAGTAGTCCGAATCCACCATTCCATCTGCGTAGATCGTCGCCACATATGTAGATTCGTTGATTTTCTTAAAATGGATGGGTATTCCATCCTCTTTAGATTTGCTCCAGACACCTGCAATAGGCTCGATTGGCGTGCATTGCTTGTGGTTGGTCATTTCATAGAACGCAGTTCCTGATATCCACTCAAACGGTCCCGGCGCATCCTCGATGGTCATCGTGATCCGGTACGCCTGTGTCGGATGCGGGTTCTTGCGGTAGACCGGATCGCCGTCGGTGGTGGTCGAATCGGTGTCGTGTCTTTCAGAGGCAGTATTCATGGGGTTGCATCCTGCTAAGAGCACTAGAAAAAACCAGCCGACAATCTTGACCCTCAGATACCCGTTCATGCAGCCATCGTGCGTTGTGCGGCACGCTGCGCCGCCGTGACTGAGTCGGTCAGTCGTCGACAGGCGCGGTTGATGTTGATGCCATGTATCAGCAAGGCAATGATCATAAGAGCGAACACCACCCCGAACTCTGGGATTTGTCTGATTATCTCCATCACTGCGGGGACACACGCCGCTCCCACTGCTAGCAGAAACATCAAACCCGTCATTGCAGTTGTACTAACTATGCCCCGACGCAGCTGCTTCAATTCACAGGTATTTTTCCCGTCTGCTTGCAGCTTTTTCCATACTTTCAGAGCACCTGCAATGAGACTCAGCAGCATCGACACTACAGCGAAGTGCAATACAGCACAGATAGTGGCCACATACTGTGCAAGGTCCAGCAGGACCGTGAACGAAGTTCGATAGGCAAGAACAACCAAGCTTGCGGTCAGTAAGGTTGACATCAGCAGGATAGTCAACATGCGCCGAACGCCCTTGGGTGACCGGTACCAATGTGCGGTGTGGGGCGAGAACACGCTATCCATTACATCGCTCCTACGAGCTCTATTGAACTAACGGCGAACGTGGTCAGGGGTACGGGACCAGCTTTAAGAGATGCCTGTTGGAAACGCTTTTGGGCAAGCGCGTGCAGACATCTGTGCTGAGACGGGGTTGAAGCATGTGGGATAGGTCACAACGTAAGTGCCTGTCGCAGGGTTTACCGGCAGCCAGCAGTCCGTTGGAACGCCAACTGTGCGAAAGGTAAATGGGTCGTTGTTATATTAGGGAAGGAATTCATCGAAACCGCCGTTCTGTGCCGGTAACTGGATAGCTGTGGCATACAACATGAAAGCTGCAAATAGACTAAGCTTTTTCATGGGGCATCCCTAAGTAAGCAATTATTTTCGGCTTGTGAAGCGGATCAGTATTTTTGAAAATAAGGCTCAGAGCATGCCTGATATATCACTCTGCAGTCTAAACCTTTGTTGTGTTTATTGCAGTTTGCAAGAGCGTCACTACTCGCGACATCAACCGTTGGGCCACCAGTGTACGAAAGTATTCCTGGCACAGCACTTTCGTTCTTATGTGGCTCTGCTATCGCAGTACACTGATTCTTGTATACGAAATCAACTTGGCACTCTTTTCCGCTCACGGATTTGCATTTTGACAACGCTTCTTCTTGAGCATCTGACTTTGTCAACTTGCCCTTTGCCACGCCCAAGTTATCCCCCCCGTCACTAGCTATAGCCCCCCAGGTTTTTATCCACTTACCGCTCGCACGAGGCTCTTGCTGGATAGAGTTTTCTTGCGGAATTGGCGCACATGCAGCCACCCCTTGTCCACCGATGGGATACTGCCCAGGCGGGCAGCCCTGCTCAGCTTGGGCATTAGTGCCCATGCCTATAAAAACCAAAAAAACCAACAGGACCGTATTTTTCATTTCCATTACCTTGTACGGTTTTCTAAGAGGTCGAGCTAGCTAACTAAGCTTGATCCCGTGAATTTTGTCCAGCCAAGCCTCGTGAGCCTTTAGCAACTGTTTCACTGGAGTCTGCGCCAGCTATAGTCCTGGTAGCCGTTCCAACACCTTTCTGAACGTTAGCCTCTGATCTGTCCTCACTAGCTGCTGTGCGCTGCGGCACATAAGACCCAGCTGGTTGCCCCTGCGGCCCAGGACTCGCCGCGCCGCCACGATCAAATGCTGAATACGCCATGAACGTACCCATATTACCCTGCCAAATTGCGGCCGCCAACGTTGGAACGCTTATGATCAACAAGGTCATGACCAGTCCGATACCGCCCTGTTGTAGGGCTTGGCTAGACAGTCCTTCAGCATTGCCCAATGTGATGAGTTGGGCAGCCCAGTAGGCCGCAGCTACTTTTGCTGTGAATTTCAGCACCATCGCCGTGACCACCGACAGCATTGCCATCGAGAACAGCGTGCCGATCACGTAGAACAACCACTTCTTGAACAGGTCTTTGGTCTGGTCGAAGATCAGTGCCAAGATGAAGATTGGCCCGATCCCGATCAGGAACGCCATAGTGAACTTGAACAACAGCAGCATCGCTCCAGCCGCCATCGGCGGACTGGCGGTGCCGAAGCCCGCCATCAATACAGCGCGGCCTTTCTTCTCTATTGCCTCCGGATCGGTTGGGTCGACGCGCACCGCATCCAGCGCGGTCAGCGCCACCTGCGTGTAGGCAAGATTTTCGTCAATAGCATCGGAGGCGGTGCTGTCTTCATCACCCGTAAAAAGACCATGGATCTCTTTGTCCAGGTTTTGGGTCATGGTCTGGTGCAGCATTGCCCCGTTGACCCCGACAGCTGAAGCAAGGCTGATGATGATCGCGACCTTGCCGGCCTTGATCATGGTCGCCATTGCACTTTCACGCGACTGCCCGGTTGCGATGCGATAGCCCAGAATCAGTACCCACAGAGTGGTCACTGTCAAAGCGATCGTACTGACCCACCTCATAGCGCGGCTCATCAACTCCAAGCCGAACTCTTGAATCTCGTTGCTGAAGTAGTCGTTGACCAGTTTGAAGAAAACGAACTCACCGAGGCCGATATCCGCCAAAGGCTGCAACCAGTTCATCGCTCCGTGGAGAATTGCGTCCATTACCTTCTGCCTGTCTGTCGTGGTGTAGCGATCAATTGGATAACGCGGCTTTCAGCGTTGCGGCCTGCACGAGCTGTCCCAGCGGTTTGAGCCAGCTATTTTGGTCGCCATCCAAAGCTTTTCTGGCCAATCGCGACTGATCTTCCTTGAGCCCGACGATATAGCTGTCATATGCCGTCATCTGGGCCTGCCAGTAGTCCAGGTCCATGGCGTTTTGTGCTACGAAACGCTGAACTTCGTTATCGTTGGCAGCAAGCGCCCCTTGGCTGGTGCCACCTCGGTCGCGTTGCGCCTCAATCGCTTTAAACTGGTTGTTGCGTTCTATAAGGCGCTTGAGCATGCGTACCGACTCGTTGTACTTGGCATTTTTTGCCAGCACCATGCGTGTGCAGACCTTCATTTGCTCCTCCACCATATTTCCTTTCATGTTGGGGGCGAGAGACTTGAATTGCTGGAGCACCCCTGCGAGGCCAGTCTTTGGGGCACCCGGACAGTCGTCTTCCAGGCCATAGTCTTCTGGACGTTCGGCAAAGTTGTCAGCCATGGTGGATGTCCCTAGGTTCAACCGCTGAAGCTTGATGAGCTGCTGCTGATAGTGATCCAACTGCTGCTGATACTGCTTGAGCGTCTCGGTCCATCGCTTAGCCTGCTCTGCGTACTCCTGTAAGGCCTTCGCCATCGACGTTGGGTCATTGACAATCACTCCCACTGCATTCGCGGGCCCAACACTAAGACCGGCCGCAAGCAACAAGCCTACGGCGAGACGTGAAAATGAAAGGCGTGAGCGGCGTGAGCGGTCATTCATGGCGGGACTCGTCGGTCTTGTTGGGTGCAGATGGATGGCGGGGATAGCAAAACGAGGGATATAGAGGGCACAGCCCGGAAGGCGATAGGCAGCCCAGGCAGGTGGTGGGGAGTCAAGCGCGTAACGCAATCATGAAGCGAGAGAATTTTTGTTCAGACACAGGCACAGCGACGAGAAAGACGCCGCCGGGGGTGCGGAGATGAGCGCCTGCTAGGGCCATTATCCTTATGTGCTATTGAGGCAGGTTGGGTCGAACTCTGGCATAGGTCAAGGCAGATTGCCACTACCTGCTCTCCTCAAGACCGTCCTCTCATCGTCTAGCGGCCGCCACCTCAAGGGACAAGGTTGCCTGGGTAGGAAAAATCTGACATTCGGGAACGGCAATTCCCCACCCTCTGCAATGGCGTGCCCGGTCGAGTCCGCACGATATTTGTCAACCGAGGAAAGCTCTGGATCGCGTACCGTCGCAGCTGCCTGGACCGCAGGCGAGCACTCCCTCTTCGAGGGGAAAGGACATGTGATGCGTAACTTCCAACGTACTGCAAAAGTGGCTGTGGGACTGCTAGGACTGGCACTGTCATACAGTGCGGCGGCATGCTGTCCGGATGTCGGTCATAGCCCCGCTGCAGCAACAACAGGGCTGGGGGCCAGTCGTCCCTCTGCTACTGATCTCTCGGCTGTCAGCACCTTGCACGTGTATACGTTCGAGCGAGATGGGATCCGCTACCTGCAAGTCAATGGCCCTAGTGGCGATGTCCGAACTGCAATCGGGTGGATCGACGGTACCCGTTGGGTCATGCCGGTTGGTATCGATGCAGACCGCACCACGATCCTGGCGGCGGGTTCACGCCCGAGCGGTACAGTCGTATATGAAGGAGACGGTATGACGGTGCTGCTACAGACACTCCCGCGTGGTAACAGCTGGCTCATCGTACCTAAAAATTGATCGTGTCCCTGTTGGTTCGGAAACAAAGAAGCTGATCTTGCCCGTATGGTGGCGCCGGCAGGTGCCACCATACGAGCGCACCCTGCTGGACAACTCTGCTGTGTTCTCAAGAGCGGTCCGACTGGCAGGCTTGCTCTCTGGCTTATCCCCGTAAATAGATACAGCAATGCCCTGGAGCCCGCGCAGTTTTCCGACCCTGGCCTTGATGGTATGACGCCTTGCTGGAGGCAGACAGGCAATCGCCTGCTGGGTGCATCTGTAGACGGCAAGCTGCAGCCCAACAGACAATTGCATGGGATTGCCGCGAAGCATGACTGGGTGAATTTCTGTGTGACTGGAACTGGCGAAGCCTGGCGAACGGAAAACGTGATAGAGCCCATGCGTCTCGATCTCCAGCGGGTACAAAGCATTGATGTACTCGTGCAGCATCTTCGATTGGATAGAGCCCGTACGAATCATCCGCATGGCGGCTTCATGTTGTCCGCGTGACTTGAGATGACTTTCGATGTCGCGGCGTAGTCGGTTCATCTGTACCTCGATGTCGACGTACTCGATCACGTGCTCGCGCAATTCCCGCTCAGCCCATAGGTAGCTCAGTTTTGCCGTATCCAATGCCTGTTGCTCGCCTCGCAGACGCAGGCGCACTTCGGCAAGGGTGCTGGAGATACGCGCGCCCAGCACGAATAGTCCCGTAGCCGTTGTTGCGAGCATCACCTGCACAACAAAGCCTATTGAGTCATAGGCCCCCAGCACACCCGTATTTCGCAGTGAAAATGCCAGAGCGGTATTCGCCAGCACAACGCCGATGGCCGCGCCCCGCCAGCCATGCAGCCAGGTGAGTAGAACGGCAGGAACGATCAGCAACGACATTAAGCCCAACCGTGCAACATTGCTTTGCGGCAGTGTTGCTAATGCAAAGATCAATGCAGTCGCCAGAACCGCCAGTGCGCAATGAGGCGTCAGGCGGCTGGGCGTCTCTTCGTCGTGGCGGCGCACCCATAGAAGCACCGGCAGGACCACCATCAACATTCCGAGGTAGTCACCTACAGCGAAACGGGCGAACTTGACGCCGCTGATTGCCGACGAAGGTCCATCGAGCATGATGTTGGTCCCCAGAGTGCAGAGCGCGCCCCAGACTGCCGTGACCAGAAGCATCGGGATCAGTGACGCTCCTGCGCGATGTACTGCCCCATACCTTGCCCGAATAGCAATAGGGACCAGAGCAATGGCCGGGACCAGGATCCAGGGGCTTGCGTAGGCCCAGGTAGGATTGACACCGACACTGCTGATCGCGGGAACCCGAATCATGAGCAACGCCGCGACATCGCCCATCAGTATCCAAGGTAGCAAGCGAGAAGGGGCGAGCAGCAACGCTGCGATCCGAAGGCCAGCTGGCAGGTACCACTGATCCAGTGAGCAGTGCCAAGACAGTTGAAACGCCAAGCAGTAGGCCGTAGCGGTTAACAGGCCCTGCGTCACACTTTTCAGCCCTTCCATGGGAATACCTTGAGTTTTGACGACGCCAGAGCATACCTGAGCGGGAGCCGTAACGGTGTGGGTGACCAAGACCGGTACATGCCCCTACAGCCCAGTGAAACGGGTACGCCACAGATGCGCGTCAGGTATGTAGAGAGCCTGCTGCAAAAACATGGACGTCCTTGCCCCCTCGGCTTGGTCAGATGGACAGAGGCCGTGGCGGGGAGCGTGGAGTTGGCGGGAGCCCTGGAATGCAATTCGGCTTGGTCACGCGATGAGCAGTGTTCTTCGGTGACGAGGACGGCACCCTGTCACGCTGCGAAAGAGCGCTGCCGCCAGGCACGGCGTCCCAGCCAAAGTAAAAGCGTGCCATCATCACCACATCTAAGCGAGCACGTCATTTCAAACACTACCAGGGAGGTACTTGTCATGAAGCCACGCACCACTGCCGCCACTTTCGCACTGGCTGCGGCTTTAGGCCTTGGCCTGAGCGCCCCAGCTCGCGCCCAGGCGCCTGATCCTTGCTCGGTCTTTCTTTGCATGTCCAGCATGACCGGCTTCGGCACTCCGTCTCCTGAATGTGCGGCGCCGATCGCAACCTTCCACGCCATCCAGGTATGGAGCCCGGCCTTTAACCCACCGGCCACGGCGGCGGCACGCCGGGTATATCTGACAACATGTCCAGGCGCGACTGCACCGAATCAAGCCATCTTGGAAGCCATCATCGCGAAGTGGGGCTATAGGCCTTGACGGGCATCGCCCGCTGACTCAGAAACATACTTCTGAGACTTTGCGGGAATACCACCACGCTCCTGTTCGCGATGTGGATCGCGCATTGCCTTTCTGTGCGATTGGGTTCCTACGCATCGGCCAGTGCGAAGTGAACCCGCAACCTTTGTATGTTCGCCCGCAGGAAAGTGAACTCTGCAGCCAACTTTGGGGTTGCTGATACACCGCCTCCCAAGGTGGAAATCGTTGGGAAGCAATCACTATGGTGCGCCGGCCCGTGCGATCCAGCGCAGTGCGTTGAACATCGCGCGTAGCGCTTACTTACGCTGTGGCGCCTGCACATCCATTCGTGTCAAATACGGCGCAGCAAAGGCCCGTTCCTCTTCGGAAATGTCGGTTGGATGAGGCTTACGAGGCTTCATCCGTATACGTTAGTGTAACAAGGGCAAAGTTCATAACACGCTCTAGGGGAAGTCATTTTGATGGATCAAGAAAGCATCGTCCGGTACTGGCACGCGGTCGAGTTGTTGCAACCGCAATCAGCACCCAAGCTGAAAAAACGCAGTAATCCATACGAAGCGTTTATCCATAACACGCCAATTCAGCGCCCGCTGCTTCCGTGGACCCCGGAAAGTATCATCGGTAAGCAGGAGCTGCCTAAGAAGCGCATATGGAGCCACACGCTCTATGCTCATCTTTACGACAGTCGTCTTGTTGCCGAGAAGCTCGATGCGATGTACGGCGCCGATCAGGGCTACCAGGAACCCAAGTTTCGTGAGTCAGCCGTGTTTGCGGCAAAATTTACGGCGGGAGGGCGACTGGTCGATGACAGTTTCGTTCTATCAAGCGAAGCGTGGTTTCTTGGGCGGGTGTTGACCGGCAAAGATTGGACTAGAGGGTTCGAGACCGACCAAAAGACCCTCAGGGAGCGCGCTAACAGTCAGTTCGAGGGGGAGGTATCAAGCGAAGGCTTGCGCGAACTGACTCACTGGACCCTCCAGTTCCTGGGGTTGGGGGACTTTTTTGGTGAGATGGACCACCATCTTTTTCGCTTTCGCTCACAACCAATCAAGCCCGACAAACCCGAGTCGGAAGACGATCCGCTGAACAGCTTTTTGCTGGACGATCTTGCAGATGTCGCCGATGCGATCTCCAGAGGGGTGAAAAGCGAACCACTGGATCAGTACCTGCGTCATCACGATCCAAAGCCTCGCCTGCATATGGACGATCAGCGTGCGTCGCTGCCATTGATGGGACGACTGATGCCGGATGCATATGCTAGTAGCTGTTGGCCTACAGAACACCATTTGGGCCTAGTGCATTCCCAACAGCTAGCCGTTAATACAATCCAGTCCACCCTTGCCGATGGTCAAGGGTTGCTTGGCGTCAACGGCCCACCTGGCACGGGCAAGACGACGCTGTTGCGCGACCTGATTGCAGCGATTATCACCAGTCGCGCCGATGCGTTAGCCAATCTACGCCGCGCTTCCGATGCATTCGCAAGCAACGGACGCGAATCTGCCAACGACGGCGGTAAGCAGCAACACAGTTTCAAGCTCAACCCAGCACTGTATGGCTTTGAAATCGTGGTCGCTTCATCCAACAACGGTGCTGTGGAAAATGTCACGCTCGAACTGCCTCAGCGAGACAAAATTGATGAAAGCTGGTTGCCAGAAGCAGAGTACTTCGCCGAGCTGGGGGAACTGGTCTCGGGCAAACCTGCGTGGGGATTGATTTCTGGTGCATTGGGGAGCAAGTCACGACGCAACAACTTCGTCGATCGTTACTTCTATGGTCAGCTCCCGTTTGGCAGCGAAGACAAGGCTTCTGCGGAGGTAGAAGACGAGACTGAGGTAGAGCCTGATGAGGAAGTCGACGTGGAGGCACTCTTTTCGACTCCTTCTGCTGAGACGGAGCAGGCTGACGATAGCGAGTACCAGAGCGAAGATGCACCAACCGAGGAGGACAAGGGCCCGAAGGGTTTTTGGGGCTGGCTCAATGTGAGTGCTGAGGCGAATGCAGTCCGCTCCCCAGAGCAACGTCAAACGTTGTGGCAGCAAGCTGTGTCTGACTACGAGGCGGTCAAGGCGGAAGAACGCAAAGCATGCAATGACGCCAGTCGAATTCGTGAGCTGATCTTGGCCATCCTAAAAATCAGGAAGACAATTGCCGAAGACTCCGAAAAACTACGGGCATTCGAACAGTCGCTGATTGAGGTAGCAAATAAACTCTCGCGCTTGGATAACGAGGAAGGTGGCCCCGCCAACATGGCGCTCAAGAAGTGTATTGACGCGCTTGAGAAGCTGCCAAAAAAGCCCGGTTTCTGGTCAAATTTATTCAGTCTCGGAAATGCTCGACGCGATTGGAGGACCGCTCGGGAACTGCTAGAAAGCCAGCATGACATCGCTAAGGCTGAGTTCGCGCGGATCACGCGCCTCACCCAACAACTTGATAGCGATAAGGCCCAGGTGGAAGGAAAAATCGCTGAAGCGCGTCGAGTGCTTCAGGGATCGCAGCAGCAGGACAAAACGCTTACGAGCGATGCCTTGGAACTCGCAACCACTCATCAGGCTGACCATCTGCTCGCTTGGTTGAAAGACAATGCTATCGGACGTGGGGATGTCATTGAACTGGCCGAGCCCTGGCGCATTGAAGGCTGGCGGAAGGCACGGGCGCGGGTTTTCATCCAGGCATTGAAGCTCCACCGGACGTTCTTCGAGCTGGAAGCTTCAAGACTGCGCTCTAATTTGTTCATGATTAACGGGATGTTGGGTGGCTCACGCTTTCAAGGGATGTCGCGCGACGCAATCCGTTCGGCATGGGCTTCTTTGTTCATGGTCGTTCCAGTGTTGAGCAGCACTTTTGCATCATTCGCTCGTTCGTTTGGCTCATTGGGCGCAAGTGAAATTGGCTGGTTACTCGTGGATGAGGCTGGTCAGGCCGCTCCTCAAGCTGCAGTCGGTGCGCTATGGCGGTCCAGGCGTGCGTTGCTGGTTGGAGACCCTCTGCAACTCAAGCCCATAGTCACCGTCTCCGATGCAGTGCTAGAACACATGCGTACACGTTACGGCGTTGATGCGCACTGGATTCCCAACCAAAAATCTGCGCAGGTACTGGCCGACGAAGCCACCCCTTGGGGGCGCATGGCTGGGCCTGCCGGTGGCAAGTCTTGGGTAGGATTGCCACTGGTCGTGCATCGCCGCTGCGACAGGCCCATGTATGCACTCGCCAACCGTATCGCCTACGACGGAGCGATGGTGTATGGAACGATCGCGCCGCGCGCCGACAAAGAAACCCGCGCCAGTCTGCCGACAGGGTGGATACATATCAGTGGCACATCCGAAGGAAATTGGGTGCCTGGAGAAGGCCAAGTCTTACGAGACCTGCTCAAGCGGCTACATGGCGATGGCGTAGAGGCGAAAGATATTTCGGTCATCACTCCTTTCAAGGCTGTGCAGCAGAACCTAAAGCGCATGCTCCCAGGCAAGATGGTGTCCGGCACCATCCACACTATGCAGGGCAAAGAGGCGTCGGTCGTCATAGTCGTACTGGGGGGCAACACGGCAGGATCTGGCGCTCGCAACTGGGCTGTTTCGGAACCAAACCTGCTGAACGTGGCGGCGACGCGCGCCAAGCGGCGCCTCTATGTGATTGGCGACAGGAATGACTGGAAACATCGGCCATTGTTTTGTGATGTGATGGATCTGCTACCGATTCAGGATATTCGGCCCCACGAGTAATTGGCTTTCACAGCAGCATAGCGGGATGGACTTTTCGCTTTGCTGTGAGTAATTGCATGGACTTGACCACCTATTTGCATTCGACTTGACCAGTCGTTTGCATCGGATTTGACCAGTCCGCTGGCCGACCCTGACCGGCAGGAATCGGCCAAGAGCAGTCACTTACTGACGGTAGAGTCAGTTTTGGACTTCCCCGTCAGTATCAATATCGTGGTCTGCCCCGATTACTTCCGATCAAGATCGCAGGGGCTGCAGCCTTTGCAGGGCCGGCGGCGCTTGTGTTCGCCTACAATGCAGGATTCGATCGGTGCTTTGCTAAGCGATTGAGCCGTATCTTCACCACCAAGCCACGGGAGCGCACAATGCTCCAGCTCGATTGGGCAGGCTAAATAACGAGCTATGGCTAAACGGGGTACGTTATTCGTGCATATTTCAAGGTTACAACTCGTCAACTACCGGAATTTCGAATGCGCGAATGTCGTATTCAACAAGGGCGTAAACACGATCATCGGCGAGAACGGATCAGGCAAGACCAACCTGTTCCGGGCGTTGCGTCTCTTGCTCGACGACACGCTGCTGCGCGCGGCATATAGGCTCGACGAGAAGGACTTCCACCGGGGCCTTGGCGACTGGCGCGGTCACTGGGTAGTCATTAGCCTCGAGTTCGATGAGGTATCCCAGGACGAAGCGATTCAATCCCTCTTTCTCCATGGGACCGGTAATATCGCCGACGGCGCGATCGGCAAGGCGACCTACAACCTAATTTTTCGCCCCAAGGCGGCAGTTCGGCGGACCCTGGCCGACCTTGCCGTCGGTGATGCCGTAGGACTCGCCGAGGCACGTTCGAAGATCACCATTTCGGATTATGAAACGATCTTCACCGGCAAGAGCACCGCAAACTTCCTCGATCCCGAAACCTACAGGCAACTGGTTGGCGACTTCGATGCGGTAATATTTCCCCAAGAACTGACGATCCCCGCTATCGGGGGCGTCATCCCGGGCATGCTCTCGATCTCGCGCGAAGTTTGCTTCACCTTCGTGCAAGCACTGCGCGATGTGGTCGCCGACTTCCAGAACAACCGCACCAACCCCCTCCTAACTCTGCTCAAATGTCGAAGCGGTGAGATCGATCCGCAGAGCTTCGAGCCGATCACCGCGCTCGTCAAAGGGCTCAACGATGCAATTGAGGGCCTACCAGATGTAGAAACCATCCGCACCGATATCCGCGACACCATCACCGATGCGGCAGGCGAGACCTACTCTCCGCGATCACTTTCGATCCGCTCAGATCTGTCCGACGAGGCCGACCGTCTGTTCCAGTCGCTCAAGCTATTTGTGGGCGAGAGTGAGGAGGAATATGAGGGCGCGATTCACGAGTTGAGCCTAGGCGGTGCAAACCTCATCTACCTGACGTTGAAGCTGCTCGAGTTCAAATACCAGAAGCAGAAAGAGTCCTTCGCCAATTTCCTCGTGATTGAGGAGCCGGAGGCGCACATCCACACCCATATCCAGAAAACGCTGTTCGACCGGCTGAACTTTGATGACACCCAGATAATCTATTCGACCCATTCGACCCACATATCCGAAGTGAACAACGTCGTGAACATCAACATCCTCGGCCGGCAGGACGGACGATGCGAGGTGTTTCAGCCATCTACGGGACTTGACGCCGGCCAGATTGGCAATATCCAGCGCTACCTCGATGCTGTCCGCAGCAATCTGCTCTTCGCCAAGAGCGTGGTTCTAGTCGAGGGCGACGCCGAGGAGATCCTCATCCCAATCCTCGTTAAAAAAGTGTTCGGGCTTAGCCTGGACGAGCTGGGGATCAGCTTGATCAACATCCGCAGCACCGGCTTCGAGAACGTTGCGGTGCTTTTCCACAACGAGCGCATCCGCAAGCGCTGCGCGATCATCACCGACCTTGACCGCGCGTTTATCGATACGACCACGGACATACTAGACAGTGACGATAAGGCGGCAGCGAAGAAGAAAGCACTGGGGTCACAGATCGCTGGACTCCAGCGCGAGGCAGCGCTCAAGGAGTTGTGTGCCGGGAATCCCTGGCTGACGGCGCACTTCGCCGACCACACTTTCGAGGTCGATTTCGTCTCCGCCGGCAATGTCGGCACTGTCGTTTCGGTGCTGGGCGACGTCTATAAGGATGGCGGCACCATCGCGACATCTAAGATGGAGCTGGAATCGGGCGACATCGCACGTTTCGGGACGCGCGTGCTGACGATGGCACGTTACGCCGGAAAAGGGTGGTTCGCCATCATCCTAGGGCGAATGATCACGCCAGAAACTTCCATTCCGGATTACATCCTCGACGCCATCTTCCAAGCGCATATCCCGGTATCCATCCAGACATGGGCGCGTGTGCTGGACTATCGGGTCTCGATCCTTGCGGCGTCGCAACTACACGCGCCAGGAGACATCGACGCGATGCGCGCGCAAATCAGACGCTACCACCGCGGCGAGATCGACTTTACAGGTGTCCGCGCCGAAATGCTACAGGCCTTTCCGGCAGACGGCATCAACACTATCCTTGCGAGCTTCTAGAATGTTTGTCTGGGACAGGAAGGATCTGAACGACGCCCAAGTCGCAGCCATCGAGCATCCAGGCAGCGTCTTCCTCGTTGCCTGCCCGGGGAGCGGTAAAACGAGGACCCTGACCTACAAGATCGCCCGGCTGTTGTCGGAGCTTAAGTCGGACAAAAAACGCGTCGTCGCGATCACCTACACCCACCGGGCTGCGGATGAGATTCACGAACGGATTGAGCAGCTTGGCGTCGATACGAGCCAGCTCTGGATTGGCACGATCCACTCCTTCTGTCTCGAATGGATCTTAAAGCCCTACGGAATCTATCACTCGGCGCTCAAGCACGGTTTCCGGGTGATCAATGCCCATGACACCGAACGAATGCACGAGGAACTCTGCAGCGCGGTGCAGGGCACTAAGCTCAGCAGCTTCGACTGCGCATATTATTTGAAGCCGAACGGCTGTGTCCTGACATGCAACAAGACTGATAAGCATGAAGCAATTCGTGGAGTTTTGCAGGCATATTGGAAGGCGCTCCGTGCCGAGCGGCAGGTTGATTTTGAACTGATCCTTTTCTACGCCTATCAACTCATCGAGAAGAATCCCTCGATCAGCGTGCTGCTGGGCTCGATCTTTGAATGCGTGCTCCTCGATGAGTTTCAGGATACGCGGGAAATCCAATATGCGATCCTCGCATCGATCCTGAAAGCGTCTAAAGGTGGTGCGTCCGCCTTCGTCGTAGGCGATCCTAATCAGGCAATTTATGGCTCGCTTGGCGGCTATGCGATCACGGCGGCGGACTTTGGGACGCAGTGCGGCATCGCCTTCAAGGAAATGGAGCTATCAGACAATTATCGGTCGTCATCGCGCATTGTGAGCTATTTCGGCAATTACAACGTCTTGCCTTCGAAGATCGAGGCGGTGGGAAGGGGCAAGGACTACGCGAGCGTCGTGTCATTCGATCACCAGACGCACCGCGACGCGCTGGAGGAAGAGCTTGTAAGGCTCATCAAATTCAACGTCGAAACGCTCGGGATCGCTCAGCATGAGGTCTGCATCGTTGCGCCTTGGTGGGTCCATCTCGCAAGCATGACACGCCGTCTGGTCGCGGCGCTTCCGGCCTATTCGTTCGATGGCCCGGGCATGGTGCCCTTCGCGCGCGACGTCGATAATTTCTGGTACAAGCTCGCCCGGATCATTCTGACGGAGGCGTCCCCACAGCTCTATGTACGCCGGATGCGATGGGCGGGGGAAGTAATCGCTGACCTCAGCGTGGCGGGCGTCGAGGTTCAAGGTTTGGACCGCAAGACACTGCTGCGCGTCTGCAACTCCATCACCGTCACCGAAACCGATGGCCTGGTCTTCCTCCGGGTGTTCTTCGACCAGCTATGTTCCACTTTGGGAGTCGATCGCCATACTTACGCGGCGCTCCAAGAGCATCACGACGCTTTCTTTGAATGCTCGCAGAAGCGCATCGACAAGCTCATCAAAGAAGGCGCTGAGGCGATCGCTGAATTGGAGATGTTCAGGAAGGTCTTTGCGGGCCGAACTGGTATCACCGTATCGACGATCCACGGGGTAAAGGGCGCTGAGTATGATGCAGTGATCGCCTATGGCCTGCTAGAAGGGATGGTTCCCCATTTCAGCGATCCGAACCAGGCCGAGACAGCGAAGAAGCTCATGTACGTGGTTTCGTCGCGGGCTAGAAAGAACCTACATCTGATCTCTGAGCGCGGTCGCAGCCGAGGCTGGAGCGGAGATTATCAACCAACCGACGTACTTGCTGGATGTGCATTCGGGTACGACCAGCTTTCTTGACGGGTAAGAATCTGGTCGCAAATGACCGCTCCTAGCCGTTAGCAGCCCTTAACGAAGGCCTGCTTCGGGTAGACTCTAGCCGGTCGAGGACATGCAGTGCGGCGGTCAATTCTCTTGCAACGCGTGGTCACGTCGAATGCAAATGACTGGTCAGTGGCAATGCAAACGGGTGGTCGAGTGGAATGCAATTCCCCAACTGGTTGAATTATGCACTATTACTCACTTTTTACGGTGTGACCATGGCGCCACGAACCGAAGAACTTGCTGCACTATATGAGTTACTTGAAGAGATGACTCTTGCCGAGGACAAAAAAATTTCCTCTTTGTCATCTGAATGGCTGAAGAAAATCGAAAACTGGCTGATGATCAGTTTCTTGATCACGATTCTGGTATTTCTATGTTTTGCAGCGTGGTATCGCTATGGTCCAGATGCGCCAGTCGTGAAGATGATCGGTGCAATGCAGGTTACCAATTGGGTCCTACTTTTAATTGCACTGCTTTACTTTGGCACCCTCAGCATTGGGTTCTATCAATTCTTTCGGCAACACCGGAGAAAAAGCTCTGCACTTATATTGAAACGGTTGGAAAGCGATCTTTTGGACGATGCGCAGTTTCTCGGAAGGCTAGCTGAATTTGACAAAATAACCCTTGAATATGGATTGCTACAATATAAGCATCGCTGGAGTACTGTTGACGGACGAGTCTCGCTCCTGGTCGGTGATATTCGAAAAATCGGCATCTTCCCAGCTTTTGCAGCTGCCGCAATCTCTGTCACTATCCTAGCCAAGCAAGACAGTAGTTTCATGCTGTGGGCGCCCTTGATCCTGGCCTGTTGCTTTTATCTGATCGCCTTCTATGCGACCGGTCGACGGGAACGCCCCGATCAGGTGATAGCTCTGCTGGAGCTGATTATTCGTCAAGGGAAAGAACACGATTTAGCAGTAAAACCCCAGAGCAGCATAACTTAGGCAATACAATTAACAATAATGGTTGTTTTTATTAATCCGTAATTAAGGCTGACTCATTGTGTGTGTCACAGTGCCTTTTTTTAACTCGGGATCTTCGAAAGCATAGCCACCTGATTTGCTGGATTCAATAGTACGGATGTGCTATGGGCAGCCTGAGTCAAGCCCTCTATTTTAATCAAGCAATTCAGCTTCCGAAGTGAGTGGGTTTAGAAGACATTGAGAGATGTGCAGTTTGCATGCCGACTTGTTTGATTGCTCAGCGCCAGCATTTCAATGGTATTTATACTAGATATCCTATCTTGAGTTGATGCGCATCTCGTCGACATATCATGAATTGCGTCAGGAAATTCATCGCTAACCTACGCGATTATACGAGCCAGCAACCGAACCAACCTTGCCCTCTGCTGTTAGCACAGATGATTGTGACTGTTAAGGAGTCTTGCGGATGGAGCTGCGACATCTGCGCTGCTTTGTGGTTTTGGCCGAGGAACTGCACTTCACAAGAGCAGCTGAACGCCTCCATATCGAACAATCTCCTTTATCCAGGACTATCAAGGAACTGGAAGACGATTTGGGCGCTTTACTGTTCAACCGTGATCGAAGAGGAACACGGCTGACCGACGCCGGCAAAGTATTTCTTCTAGACGTGCGCCGTTTATTTACTACTTTGGATCAAGCCCGAGAAAACGTGAAGGCGGTTTCCGCGGGCTTCCGGGTAAGTATGCGGATTGCAGTATCTGACGGAGCGATCGATTCCAGATTATCTGATCTTCTTGCGCGTTGTCGCGAGGAGGAGCCTGATGTTGAAATTCGCCTCACAGAAGTCACGCTCTCTGAGCTCCTCCATGGACTAAGGTCGGGAGACTTCACCATTGGGTTCACACACACAGAAGAGGTTGGCGATGGCATTGTTGCTGAACCCATTTGGCATGCAAGAATGGTTGCAGTAATACCAGCCCGTCATCCGCTACTCGCCTTCAAAGAAGTGCCTATTGAAGAACTTCTCCGCGCCCCATTGATCATGTGGAACCACCAAGCCTATGAGGGCTACGATAAGGCCTTTAGCAAGCTGTTGCGAGGCTTGGATGAGAAACCGAACGTCATCGAGCGCGCAGCTTCGCTCGACGTTATGCTAGCTCTCGTTGCGGCTGGTTACGGGATTGGCCTCGCATCTGGCGCGAAGCTGGAACCGTGCAAGCATTCTGATATCGTCATCCGTCCATTGGCAAATCAATCAGCGGTGATTACGACGTACATGCTGAAAGCTGCCAGTGCTGCGCCTTCAATCTCTGTGGATCGCTTCACAACACGTTTGAAAGATAGAAATTAGATAATCGCTGCAATCAAATCGAACACTTTACCCTTCTGAGTCAGCGTACAGAATGCTTTCAGTAGCAGTCATCAGGTTGGCTGCACTGTCGTTCAATGCGATGGATACCCGCAAAATCAACGCTAGTGTAGGCATGTGTTGCCCCCGCTCGATCTTTCCCATGTGAGAGCGCTCAATGCCGGCGAGGGTTGCCAGCTCTTCTTGAGATATGTCGCGCGCAGTCCGTGCGGCACGTACAGCCTTCCCGAACGCAATCGCCGGCTCAGCTTCATAGGTGGTGGCGCCCATTGGGCGTCCTGGTTTCATTGTGCGCTTCTGCATCGGCAAAAGCGTCACGCATTAAGCTTAACTAAACCACGTTAAACTTAACTCTTTGCATGATGTTTGGTGACTTTTCCCTTACAAAGTCCGGAGGGGCAGACCATGAACCAGAATTGTTGCTCGCGATTGATCAGAGTTGCCGCCGCTCCAGCAGTGCTGTCCCCAGAGTTGGCTGATCTCCTTGCGCTTCAGCGAACAGAAGAGCCTGAAACACCTGTGCTATTGCAAGAGGTCAACCAGGACGTGCTCACGACTAGCATCCTCGGAGGAACCTACGATCTAGGCATCGGTTGGCCGGTAGCCACCGATGCCCTAGCCGTCCTGCCACTGTGGCGCGACCGATTAGCCATCGCTTTGCCCGCTCGGTCCCCACTGCTGGCACGGCATGCTATTTCATTACAGGTATCACTCAGTTACCCCCTGATTTGTTGGCATCCGAATCCTTGTGTTGAAGGGCTTGATACGGAGGCTGAAACGGATGATGGAACCGCTCATCTATGCCGCATTGCAGTCACATCCTTCGATCTTCTGACGGTACTCGTTGCGGCTGGCTATGGCATCGGTATTGCGCCGCAGAGCTACATAGTCAGTGCCCGTAATCGAGGTATCGTCATGCGTCAGATCCTCGGCACTCCTCGATGGGTTTACACCTGTCTTTTTCGATCTGCTAATTCTCTCTCACCTGCAGTTGAAAGGTTTGTCGAGCGAGCGTCAAGGGTAGCGATGTCCACGGAAAACAAGCGCTTCAGGTGAAAACAGGAGCGGGATTTTGATAGACCGTTTATGGCGTTGTCGTGCATCGCTGCTCTAGGCAAAAAAGAGGCTACAGATAGGGCACAGTCGGCCGCTGCCGTGCTTCTTGCTCCGGAATCTGGTGTGGAGGCTGCTGCTGCGCGCGCTCCGTTACTGACTCACTGCTTTGCAGTGTTCGCACCTTTTCGAAAGATTGCTCAACTGGCGTCTGTTTTGATCCAGTCGGCGCGGCTCAACGGACATGATCCGTACGCTTACTTGAAGGATGTTCTTACACGCCTGCCGACGCAGCGGGCGAGTGAGATTACCGAGCTGTTGCCGCACAGGTGGGTGCCCGTTTAATCACGCAAGGTGTGTTGGGCGGACGCTTACCCTGCGCCGCCGTCCCTAGGCGACTGGCGTGCAAGTTCCAGGAAAAATGGCCGGGTTTTACGGGCCCGTAGCGAAAGACCGGCTGATGATGGCCATGGCTAATCAGGTCAGTTTCAAAGGAGAACCGATAGTCCTGCATGGTGCAGGCCAGAACATCACGGATGAGCATCCATTAATACTTCGCGCATTGATAGCAGACCAAGTCGTAACTCTGAGGGCCTTAACGGTTTTGCCAGCAGCACGACATTGCGTTTGTGCAATTCTTCAGCGACAAACCCGACATCACGCCCGGTAATGATCATGGCCGGTATATCCCTGCCACGTGCCGCTCTGACTTGATCAATACAGTCCATGCCATTGGTCGTCGTGCCCAAATCATAATCGGCGATGAGGATGTCACACTCGGTGATCAAACCCTGCGCCGAACGGGCAGTCTGAACCTCGCAGCCCCATCGTCCCAGCAACGTGGCGGTAGCGGTCAGCACGTTATCGTCGTCCTCGACCAGACAGACTTTCAGGCCTCTGAGCAGACTCTCGCCGAGTATCTTCTTCAAGGGCTGTTGCATGGGCGACGACACTTCCTGAAGGCCGTGAATGGCCACACTGGTTCCGCGATCCAACCGGGAAACAAGGCTGACTCTTAGACCAAGGATCTGGCTGAGGCGCCTGACAATCGATAATCCAAGCCCCACACCCTCGATGTCTTTCTCCCGCGTATGGCGAACGCGATAGAACTCATCAAAAACCTTGGGCAAGTGCTCATCCGAGATGCCGCGCCCCTGATCGTGTACATGGATCGAAAGACCACTGCTGGTTCTGCGTACCCCGATCAGAACCGGATGCTCAGGGGCATATTTGAGCGCATTGGAAATGATGTTCTGCACCATCGTCGACAGCAGTGTGGCGTCTATTCTGACCCAGCGTGGGTACGCACGAACTCTCAATTCGACGCCAGCCCAGCGCGCTGCAGCTGCGTTTTGCCGGGCCAGATCACGAAGCAGGTCGTCGATATTCACCACGTCTGATTTGACTGAGACCTTGCCGCTGTCCAGCGTGTAGATATCCAGTATGGAGCGGAAAAGCTGCGACACGTTTTGCAGTGAGCGATCAATGTTATCGACCAACTGCCGCTCATATTCACCTAGAGGGCTCGTACGCAGGCATGCGGTGAACATGCCGATTGAGTGAATAGGTTGCCGCAGATCATGACTGGCCTGGGCTAAAAAGCGTTCCTTTTCCTGGTTCGCAACCGTCGCCTGCTCGGAGACCTGACGGAGCCTTATCAACAGGGTATTGGCGTAGGCCGGAACCAGAATAATGACCAATATCAGCATCACGACCATATAAGGCTGCGCCTGCCAGTATGGCGTAAGTTGATAGGTAATCAATATAGACAGCAGCGCCATGACCGCCGCCGTGGCCAGATAGCGCGAGCCGAAGCGCATGCCGTAACCCAGGGTGACCCAAACCATCAGGCTGAAAAGCGGTAGGGTAGCTTCCCCGCCCAATACCAGTCCGACCGAGATCCCTACGTAGTCATGCACCATTGCCAACAAGCGGCGCGTCAAATACACGCCCGGATAGCTGACAATGTGCATGCGCAATATCAGGGAAAACACCAAAACGCCGGTGTAATACCCAATGATCAACCGGTAATGCTCAAGGACAAGACCCGGGACAAGCCCAACGACCACCACATATGCGATCACGCAACCTGCCAGGATCAGCCTGATAGTTGCCTGATTGAGTTCAGCGAGTTTCCAGTCCTTCATCCTCACCTCTGTTTTCAGCGCGGCGCAGAGCTTTTCCTGACGTTGGTTGCAATCCATCGCGCTGTCAATCGTTGATAAGGCCTCAGAGATATTACGGGTAGATGACTTGGCCGGACGCATACCCCCATTCGCCTTGCTCGGCCCTCATACCCGCCTCAAAATTCAGACATGCATTCGGCAATCCTGTTTATGGGGACTCGCTTCTCAACGACTGGCATCGCTGCTTCAGATACGGCCCGGCAAACCGCCTCAACCATCGCTTGCTGATTGTCCGAGGTGAGCGCTTCAATAGGGGACTTGCCATCAAGTTCCTCGCAAGGTCGCGTCAAGGCGTAGTAGATATCCCATGTATCAACGCCACGATGCAGGCGCCTAAGTACCGCCTGCACCAAGCGGCGCTTGAACATGTTGAGTTGCCATACCGGTACCCGCTGCCCCTTGTTGCCCAATTGAATTGAAAGCAGGTTGCGGGCCTGGATCTCGTAAGTAATCCACCGCCGCGATTTGCCCGCGAGCTTTGCATAGTCCGCGACGACCAGGTTGTCGGGCCCTTCAAAAATGTCCAGTACCTCCAATCGCTCTCGCTGGACCTCAGAGATCTTCGGTTGAGCGTATTCAGGCATTTGCACTGCAGAGAGCCGCTGAGTCCCGGTGCCGACAGCTGGCATCGTTTGCTCATTGGGTGCTACCAGCATGATGGGAGCGTGTTGGCCCAACGCCGGCAGCGGCGTGACCTTCTGACCGGCAATCGTGGGAACGCCCTGAAGGTGGATGGTGAGGTGCGTGCTGGCAATCTGAACCTGATTTTGCTCGAACAGATCCAGCCGATCAGCCCAGTCCTGCATCATTAGCCGACGCTGTTCAACGTACTCGGCATGGTTGTAGGTGGCGCTGATGCGATTGGGGTCAGCGTGTGAGAGTTGCGCGTCGACCCATACCTTTGGATAGCCCAATTCATTGAGTGCTGTTGAAATCGTCGCCCGGATGCCATGACCAGTGAGACGACCGTCATAGCCCAGCCGCTTGATTGCGCGGTTGACCGTGTTTTCGCTCATGCGGGCACTGATCTGCTTTACGCCCGGAAAGAGATACGTTTGCGCGGGTTTAAACTGATCAAGCATGTGCCGCACGATCTCGATGGCCTGCACAGGCAGCGGCACGATGTAGGGCGGGATGTCGGTTACGCGCTTTCGCTTCTTCTTGGTCAGCATCTTGCGCTGCTTGAGCGACATCACCGGGATGATCCACAAACCTTGTTCCAGATCGAATTGGTCCGGCGTGGCCAAACGTAGTTCGCCTGTGCGTACACCCGTCAGCAGCAACAGGCGAATGGCCAATTGGGTCATCTGCATGCCGCGGTACTTGCGAAGTGTCTGCAGAAACAGGGGTAGCTCGGGCATACGCAGGAATGGGTTGTGCTCAACGGGCGGCAACGGCACAGCGACCACGTGTAGATCGATGGCGGGGTGCTCGACCATGCCCGGAATGACCACCATGGCGTAGTCGGCGAGTTGCTTGAGCCAGGTGCGCACCTTTTCGGCGACGGACAGTGACTCGCGTTTCTCGATCCGGCCGATCACCTCCAGTAGCACCGGACGGGTGATCTCGTAGATGGTGTAGCGTTTGAGGTAAGGGAATACATCTTTTTTGAACACGCGGCGGATCTGTTCCAGCGAACTCTGACGACCTTCTTCCAGGGTCAGTTGCCGGTGTTCCATCCACTTTTCGTAGACCGCCATGAAGGTGTTTTCGCCAGCCAACCGAATGGCCTGGCGTTTTTGCTTTCGGTCGGTGCGCGGGTTGATGCCCTTGGCGACGAGGGCACGGGCCTGGTCACGAAATTCGCGCGCCTCGCGCAGCGAGAGTTCGGGATAGCTGCCAAGCGAAATCCGGGCACGTTGTCCAACCCAGGTGTAGCGGAAGTGCCAGGCTTTGCCGCCAACAGGGGAGACGTAGAGGAACAAACCGTCGAAGTCTGCGAGGGTGTAGGGCTTGTCGGAAGCCTTGGCTTGCCGGACGACCATATCTGTGAGCATGCGTACCAACTCCTGATGCTGCGAGTTGGATGCGATGTTTGTTCTCAGGTGGCCTGCTCTTCCAGCAACAATGCGGAACGGGTGTTCACCGCATTTTGTACCGCAAAACGTACCGATTTGTACCGGTAGTCAGTGGATTTCGCTGGACGTCACTGGACTGAAGAAGAGGGGTAATTCAGAACCAGATCAATCACTTACAACGTTCCTTGGCGCTGGGTGGACGTCAGTGGAAAGTTGAAATGGAGCGGGTAGAGGGAATCGAACCCTCAACTAAAGCTTGGGAAGCTTTCGTTTTACCACTAAACTATACCCGCATAAAACGTGTGTCTTTGCTCAAAAGCATCTGGCCTAAAAGGCCTTGATGATCAGCTTGGGAAGCTGCCAGCCTGCCGTGATACGGCACCCGTCCTGAGCGGTTGACTTTGTACCAGAAGTCGCCGGGGAATTGAAGTTTTTCTTAACCTTTTTCTTGTTCAGGGCCTGCTGGCTCGCTCAGGCTCAGTAGCTCTGGCGCGGTCAATGCTCGGTAGGCGCCGGGTGCCAGCTGCCGGTCCAGGGGCAGGGGGCCGATGGATTCGCGGTGCAGGCGCAGGACTTTGTTTTGGAAATGGCCGAACATGCGTTTGACCTGATGGTAGCGCCCTTCGACCAGGCTCAGCCGTGCAGTGCGGGGGCCCAGCAGGGTCAGTTCGGCGGGTTGGGTGGTGAGGTTTTCGAAGGCGAAGTACAGGCCTTGGCGAAAGGTGTCGATGTAATGCGCTTCGATGGGCTGCTCGGTTTCGACCAGGTACACCTTGGCCAGTTTGCTGGCCGGTTGGGTCAGGCGGCGTGACCATTGGCCGTCGTTGGTGAGCAGCAGCAAGCCGGAGGTATTGAAGTCCAGGCGCCCGGCGATGTGCAGTTCGTGCCGCGCGGGCTCGTCGATCAGGTCTAGCACTGTGGGGTGTTCGGGGTCGTCGGTGGCGCTGACGCAGCCTGGGGGCTTGTGCAGCATCAGGTAGCGCGCGGCGTGGCCGGTTTGCAGGGTTTCTTCGTCCAGCTCGACGCGGCTGAATATTCGAACTTTGTGATGGGGGTCGCGGGTCACGTTGCCGTCGACCCGCAAGCGGCCGCTGGCCAGCAAGGTGCGCACCTGCTGGCGGTTGAAGCGCGGCAGGTTGCTGAGGAAGCGGTCTAGGCGCACCTAGCGGGCCTTGGCTTGGAGCTGCAGTTGCTGGTCAACCTCGGCGCAGCGTGGGCACAGGCAGGCCACATTGCGCAGTGCGCTGGGCAGGCGCTCTAATACGGCCGGGTCGATGGCGACGCTGTAGCACCAGCAGGCCTGGGCGGCCGTGTCGGGGTTGGCCAGGCTGCATTGATTGCTGGCGCCGCAGGCGGGGCAGCGGCTGGCGTTGGTTTCACTCATAGCTGGATTTGCCTTGTTCACTGCACACCCGGTTGCGCCCGGCCTGTTTGGCTCGGTACAGGGCGCGGTCAGCGCGGGCGATCAGGCTTTGCAGGGTGTCGTCAGCCTGGAGGCCGGTCTGGCCGATGCTGACGGTGACGTGGATGGCCTGGTCAGCGAAGGTAAAGGGCTGCTGTTCGGTGTGCTGGCGGATTTTTTCGGCGACCTGGGTGGCGTGGGCACTGTCGCTGTTGCGCAGTAACACGATGAACTCTTCTCCGCCCCAGCGGCAAATGACGTCGGACTGGCGCAGGCTGTTTTCCAGAACCTGTGCGAAGCCTTTGAGCACTTCGTCGCCGGCCAAGTGGCCGTGGCTGTCGTTGAGTTGCTTGAAATGGTCGAGGTCCAGCAGCAGGGCACTCAGCGGTTGGGTGTCGCGGTTGGCTTCGTGCACCGCGTGCACGGCCAGCAGGTCGAAGCCGCGGCGGTTGGGCAGGCCGGTCAGGCTGTCCACCGTTGCCAGCGCCTGGATACGCCGCTGATAGCCGCGCAACATGCGGTTGAGCAATAACAGCACGGCCAGGGTCACCAGCAGGCAAATCAACAGGTTCAGGTACAGCGACTGGCGGATGTCGCCCAGGGCGCGGTCTTCTAGTTTGTCGACGAACAGGTACCAGTTCAGTTCGGGGATAAAACGCACGTTGAGGAAATGCCCTTCGCCTTGGGCGGAGTATTCATAGCTGCCAATGGCCGGTTTCGGCAGTTTCTCCATCAGGTCTTTCATGCTGCTTAGGCTGGCCAGCGACTGCCCGGCCCGGGCGCCTTGGGGGCCGCCCTCGGCACCGGTCAGTACCAGCCGGCCAAAGGTGTCGACGAAGTACACGCGGCGCTGGTAACGCTGTTGGTATTTGTCGATCAGCTTGATCACCGCGTCGACGGTGAGCCCAACACCAGCGGCGCCAATGAAATGCTCGGCGTAGTCATACACTTTGTAGTTAATAAAGAAGGTCAGGCTGTCCTGGTTGGCCATGTCCACATCGACATTGATTTCATAGGGCTCGGCCATGTCGCGTACACGGTAGTACCAGGTGTCGCGGGGCTCGTCTGCGCGGACCTGTTTCAGTACGCCTTTGGCCTGGTAGTACGTCAGCGTGGCGTCGGAAACGAAGAACGCCGTGTAAGCACCGTAGTGGGCCATGACCTCGTTGAGGTAGCGGGTCATTTGCTGAGGGTCGCGTTCGCCGCCTACCACCCAGTCGCGCATAAAGGTGTCGCGGGCCATCATGGAGGAAATCAGGATGGGCCTGACCAAGTCTTTCTGGATTTCCGAATAGACCGTGTCGGAGGTCAGCGGCAGTTCAGTGTTAACGATGCTGTCGCGGATGGAAGCCCGGGAGGCGTAGTAGCTCAGCAAGGAGGTGGCCAGAAAACCACAGCCCAGCAAACCAACCAGTGCCCACACGAGGGGGCGTTGGGAAAACAGTGCAGAGCGATACATCTGGAACCCGCAAGGACTGGTAGTGAATGGGCGATATTCTAGTGTTCTTGCGGGAAAATAACTGGAGATTTTTGCCGCCTTTTGCGGCAGCCCAGGGGAGTGCTCAGCTTAGGCACCGTCAATGTAGCGGCTTGTGTCAAAGTGTTACAACGATGCACTGAAACTCATTTTTAAAGGTCCTAGTAGCGTCGATGAGCGCCTTGCCCATCGGCGTCGACCAGCCTGGCTGGGTCGAACCGCTTCGCGGTCGAGGAGGCCGCTATGTATAGACGACTGCTGATCATTGCTGTGCTGAGTATGCTCACGAGCGCTTGCGTCCCATACGGAGGTGGAAGTTACTACAGTAGCGAGGTTTACACCGTCGACCGCTACCCAAGCGGCTATTACCCAGAGACCGGTGTGTACTACAACCGTGGCTATTACGTTGCGCCGGCGCCACGTTATTACGTGCCCGCACCCCGTTATTACCGCGCGGCACCGCCGCCGCCGGGCTGGGGTTACTCGCCGCGGCCTTACTACCGCGCCGACCAGCGCCGTGGCCCAGGCCCCGGCTGGCACCATGGCCCGCGCGATGACCGGCGCTATCAAGGCCACCCAGGGCGCAACGGCCCAGGCCGCGACCGGCCCAACGGAGGCTGGCCAGGGCGGGGTTATAACCGGTGATGGCCCCCGTAGGAGGGGGCTTGCCCCCGATCTTTTCCCCTAATACGGTATACCGGCCCAAGATCAAAAGATCGGGGCCGAGGCCCCTCCTACAATCCGATGTCTTTTAGGCAATCAACAGATCCGCCAGCGGGTGGCGGCCTTCCCAGGCTTTGTTGAAATGCGCTTCGACCACCGCTGCCGGGATGCTGGCGATATCGGGCCAGTGCCAGCGAGGCTGCTGGTCGCGGTCGATCATGCGGGCGCGTACCCCTTCGGCGAATTCCGGGTGGCGGCAGCAATTCAAGCTCAGGGTGTATTCCATCTGAAACACCTGGGCCAGGGACAAATGCCTGGCCCGGTGCAGTTGTTGCCAAATCAGCAGCGCCGTCAACGGGCAGCCTTGCGCGAGTGTTTGTGCGGCTTTGTCCAGCAGCGGATCGCTGTGCCCGCGCCACAACTGCAACGCGCGCCAGGCGCCCACCGCGTCGCAGACATCCAGACACTCGTCGATCAGCTCGCGCCGGGCCAGCCAGCGGCCCTCGGGTAGCAGGCTGTGGGCTTCGTGTTGTAAGGCCTTGAGCAGCCCACCCAACTGGATTTTGGTTTGCTCCTGCCAGTTGATTTGCAGCAAGCCGTCGATCAGAGCGTCTTGTTGGTCTTCGCGCAGAAAGCGGTCGGCCAAGCCCAGGTCCAGCGCATCGCGGGCATTGAGCGGGGCGCCGGTGAGGGCGAGAAACAACCCCAGCTTGCCCGGCAGGCGTGAAAGGAACCAACTGGCGCCGACGTCGGGGTACAGGCCGATGCTGATTTCTGGCATTGCCAGGTGACTGCTAGGGGTGACGATGCGAATGTTGGCGCCCTGGAGCAAGCCCATGCCGCCGCCCAAGACATAACCATGGCCCCAGGCAATCAAGGGCTTGGGGTAGGTGTGCAGGTCGTAGTCCAGGCGGTATTCGGCGGCAAAGAAGCGCGCGGCCAGGGGCGGCACTTCGCCCGGGTGGGCGCGGCACGCCTCGACCAGGCTGCGTACATCGCCGCCGGCGCAAAACGCTTTAGGGCCACTGCCGCGCAGCAGCACGCAAGCGACGTGAGGGTCGTGGGCCCAGCGTTTAAGCTGTTCGGCGAGGGCCTGGACCATGGGCAGCGACAAGGCGTTGAGTGCAGCGGGAGCGTTCAGGGTAGCGACGCCCAGGCGCGCGCCGTCGACCCCAGTCAGTTCTTCGAAGGTCAGATTCATCCAAGCCTCTCATGGATTAATGCATGCAGGCCTTGAGTATGGACGCTACCGCCGATACTGCTCGCCGCGCGTCGATTGACAATCGCGGGCGGCTTTTCTAGTGTCCGCGCATTGTTTTACGGACGAGCCTGATGACCACCGACGATCGAATCAAACTGCAAGCGAGCTGGAAAGAGGCCCTGCGTGCCGAATTCGCGCAGCCTTACATGGCGCAATTGCGCGAGTTTCTGCGCCAGGAGCACGCGGCCGGCAAGGAAATATACCCACCGGGCCCGTTGATCTTCAACGCCCTGAACTCCACGCCGCTGCCCCAGGTGAAAGTGGTGATTCTCGGCCAGGACCCTTACCACGGCCCGGGCCAGGCCCACGGCTTGTGCTTTTCAGTACAGCCGGGCATCCCGACGCCGCCGTCTTTGCAAAATATCTACAAAGAGCTCAAGCGCGACCTGAACATCGACATCCCCCGTCATGGTTGCCTGCAGCATTGGGCAGACCAAGGCGTGCTGCTGCTCAACACCACCATGACGGTGGAGCGGGCCAATGCTGCGTCCCATGCCAAGAAAGGCTGGCAGCACTTTACCGACCGGATCATTCAGGTGGTCAGCGAACAGCAGCCCCATACGGTTTTCTTGCTCTGGGGCGCCCATGCGCAAAGCAAGCAGGGGTTGATCGACAGCAGCAAGCACCTGGTGCTGACCTCGGTGCATCCGTCACCGCTGTCGGCGCACCGCGGTTTTATTGGCAACGGCCATTTCAGCCGTACCAATAAATTTCTGCAGCAGAACGGCGAGGCCCCGATCGATTGGCGTTTACCCGAGTGAACGCTTATTCCAACGGCGAAACAGCGCTTCAGCCAAAAACAGCACGAACATCAGGCGCATCACCTGCATAGCCGTAACCAGCGGCACCGATAACTGCAGGGTTTCGGCGGTCAAGCTCATCTCGGCGATGCCGCCGGGCATCATGCCTAGGGTTAGCGAGCGCAAGTCCAAGTGGGTGAGGGCGCTAAGGCCCCAGGCCGAGAGCCCGGCGATCAGCATGGTGAGCAGGGTGCCGAGCAGCGTGCGGGCAAGAAACGACGGCGCTCGGCGGAAGAAGTCACGGTTGAAATGGCAGCCCAGGCCGCTGCCGATCAGCCATTGACCGATTTGGCTGGCGCCGTTGGGCAGGCCAAGGTGCAGGTCACAGGCGACGCTGATCGCCGCGCTGGTCAGCAAGGGGCCGAACAGCCAGGGGTTGGGTTGCTTGCAGCGTTGCCACAACCACGCGGCCAACGCCCCCAGGGGGAAAATCAGCGCCAGCCAGGCCCAGTTGACGCTGCCGGTATGGTTGAGCGGCACGCCGTCGCCCAGCAGGTATTTGAATACCGCCGGTACGCACAGCACCACAACCAATACGCGTAGGCTTTGCCCCGCCGCCACCAGGCTGAGGGTTGCACCGTTGCGGGCGCCCAGGTTGACCATCTCCCCGGAGCCTCCCGGCATGCTGGAAAAGAACGCCGTAGCGCGGTCTTCCCCGGTGCGCCGCATCAACCACACGCCGACCACGCTGGAGGCGCTGGTGATCAGCGCACCGCAGAGGATCAAGCCAATGTGTTGCGACACCTGCTCCATCACCAGGGGCGTGAAGTGCAGGCCGATCCCTACCCCGATCACCCATTGCCCGGTCTTGCGCCCACCGGGGATCTCCGCCAACTGCCAGGGGGTCAGGCAGCGCACCAGCAGAATCGCCAGCAGCGAGCCGATCATCCACGGCAGTGGCCAGCCGATCTGGCTGGCCACGTAACCCCCTGCCAGACCGACGAAGGGCGTTCCCCACCAAGTGGTTAGCCAGCTTTTAGCCATTGGCCACAGCGCGGCGGTTGGCTCGGCGTTTGTTCCAGATGCGCAGCAGCGGCAGCAACAGCATCATGCAAGTCAGTGCCCACACGCCCAGGGTGATCGGGCTGCCCCAGAGGATGTCCAGCGAGCCGTTGGAGATCGACAGCGCCCGGCGCAGGTTCTGCTCCATCAAGCCGCTGAGGATAAAGCCCAACAGCACCGGCGACAGCGGGAAGTCCAACTTGCGCAGGATGTAGCCGAAGATACCGATGCCGATCATCAGGAACAGGTCGAAGGTAGTCGCATGCACCGCATAGACGCCGATCCCGGTGATGATGGCGATAAACGGCACCAGCGCCCAGTTCGGCACCGAGAGAATGCGCGTGAAAATACGGATCATCGGGATGTTGAGGATCACCAACATGACGTTGGCGATAAACAACGAGGCGATCAAGCCCCAGACGATGTCGGGTTGCTGTTGGAACAGCATCGGCCCAGGGGTGATGTTGTACAGCGACAAAGCGCCGATCATCACAGCGGTGGTACCTGAACCCGGTACCCCCAGGGTCAGCATGGGCACCAAGGCGCCGCAAGCTTCGGCACCGATAGCGGTTTCCGGGGCTGCCAGGCCGCGTTTGTCGCCTTTGCCGAACTGGCTGTTGGCCCCGGCAATGCGTTTTTCCATGGTGTAGGCCACAGCGCTACCCAGGGTCGCGCCAGCACCTGGCAATACGCCCATGACAAAGCCCAACAGGCCGCAGCGAATGTTCACCCAGAACACCGAAGCGGCCTCCTTGAGGTTGAACATCATGCGCCCGGTCGCTTTCATGGCGTGTTGGCCGTGGTGGGTTTTCTCCAGCAGCAGCAAAATCTCGCTGACCGAGAACAGGCCCAACACCAACACCACGAACTGAATGCCATCGGTCAGGTGGATATTGTCACCGGTGAAGCGGTACACGCCGCTGTTGGCATCGATGCCGACGCATGACAGAAACAGCCCGATCAACGCGGCGATAAAGGTTTTCAGCGGCCGATCGCCGGCCATGCCGCCCAGGCAGACGATCGCAAAGACCATCAGCACGAAGTACTCGGCCGGCCCAAAGGCAATGGCCCATTTGGCCAGCAGCGGAGCGAATAGCACCATGCCGCAAGTGGCGATAAAGGCACCGATGAACGAGCTCCAGGCCGACAGCGACAGCGCCACACCGGCCAGGCCCTGGCGGGCCATGGGGTAGCCGTCGAGGGTGGTCATGACGGTGGAAGCTTCACCGGGAATGTTGAGCAGGATCGAGCTGATGCGGCCACCGTACTCGCAGCCCAGGTACACCGCCGCCAGCAGAATCAGCGCCGATTCAGGCGGCAGCCCCAGGGCGAACGCGATGGGGATCAGCAACGCTACGCCGTTGATCGGGCCCAAGCCTGGCAGCAAGCCGACCACGGTGCCGATCAGGGTGCCGGAAAACGCGGTGACCAAGTTGTAAGGGGTCAGGGCAACGCCAAAGCCTTGCGCCAGATAACCAAAAGTATCCATAGATCAGTTCTCCAGAACGCTGAGCAAGCCAAGGGGCAGAGGCACGTCCATGACTTTGTCGAAGAGCAGGTACAGGCCGATGCTCATGACCACGGCGCAGACGATGCTCGGCACCCAGCGGCCGCCGTACAAGCGGCCCATGGGAATGCCGATCACGATGCTGGCGATGATGAAGCCTGCGGGCTCGAACAGGCCGGCGAATATCAGCAGCAGGAGGATGCATGCGCCGATCTTTTTCAGCGTGGGCGCGTCCAGTGGCTGTTCATCGTCTTTGAGCACGATTGGGGCAGGGCGGATCAACATGTACAGCGACGCCAGGGCCAATAGCCCAAGCATCAACAATGGGTAGGCACGTGGGCCCACCGGCTCGTAGGAATAGGCCGCTTGGTAGGGCCAGGCCATGGCCGCCAAAATGGCGCAGGCGAGCAGCAGCACAGACGCAAAGATGCGTTGCATGATCATGCTGGAAATCCTTTAGCAAGAGGCGCGTCGCACGCGCCCCGGGGGCGAGGGGCTCGGGCCCCGACAAAACCTAGCGCTTACTGAACCAGCCCGAATTCCTTGGCCATCTCTTTGTAGCGGGCTACTTGTGCCTTGACGTAGGTGTCCAGCTCCGGCCCGGTCATGGCGAACGGGAACAGCTCGCGCTGATCACGCAGCTTGGCGAATTCCTCCGAAACCAGCAGTTTGTCGAACGCCTCTTTCCACCAGGCGTACTGCTCGTCGGGCACCTTTGGCCCCAGGTAGAAACCGCGTACCACCGGCCAGACAATGTCGTAGCCCTGCTCTTTGGCGGTGGGGATGTTCTTCATTTCCGGCTCGTCCAGGCGCTCATCGGCGAACACCGCGAGCAGGCGCATGTCACCACTGAGGATGTGGGGCATGGAGTCGGAGATGTCCGTACTGCCCACCTGAATATGCCCGCCCAGCAGTGCAGTGGCGATTTCGCCGCCGCCTTCGAGGGCTACGTAGCGCAGGTCGCGCGGGTTGATCCCGGCGGCCTTGGCAATCAACGCGGTTTGCATCCAGTCCTGGCTGCCAACGGTGCCGCCAGAGCCGATGACCACCTTGCTCGGGTCGGCTTTCAGAGCCTTGACCAGGTCGTCGAGGGTTTTGTAGGGGGAGTCACTCTTGACCGCGATGGCGCCATAGCTGGTGCCCACGGCTGCCAGCCAGCGCACGTTGGTTTCGTCGAAACGGCCGAACTTGCCTTGCGCCAGGTTCAACAGCGAGCCGCTGGACCAGGCGACCAAGGTCCCGGCGTCGGCTGGGCGCTGGGCTACCACGGCGTTATAGGCCACGGCACCGACGCCACCGGGCATGTAGGTAACGCGCATCGGTTTGCTGAGGATTTTTTCGTTGATCAGTGCGCTCTGCACCAATTTGCAGGTCAAGTCGAAGCCACCACCGGGTGAGGCGGGTGCGATACATTCGGGGCGGGAAGGTTCGGCGGCGAGCAGCTGGCTGGACAGCAGCATGCATGAAGCGGCCAGGACAAGCGGGCGCAGGGCGGCTTTCATAGTGACTCCATTATTGTTTTTGTGGGTCGAAAACACTTCGTGGTGTTTTTCCGGAGAGATCGGAATTGGATCACCCTTGTACAAACGATAGGGCGCCAACCTTTCACCAAGCTTTCAGCGGACAAACCTTGTCACAATAACTCCAATATTGGCTGGCACGGCGGTACACTCCGGGGCGCTCGCGCCTTGGCTGCGGGCGTCACGCCCTTCATGGCACTATCAGCTCACGTAACCTGGAGAATTCGATGCGCGTCTTGCTGGTCGAAGACCATCCTCAGCTGGCCGAAAGCGTCGCCCAGGCCCTCAAGGGCCTTGGCCTGACCGTGGATGTGTTACACGATGGGGTGGCCGCTGATCTGGCCTTGAGCAGCGAAGAGTACGCCGTAGCGATACTCGATGTCGGCTTGCCCCGCCTGGATGGCTTCGAAGTGCTCGCGCGCCTGCGTGGGCGCGGCAAAAACCTGCCCGTGTTGATGCTCACAGCGCGCAGCGACGTCAAAGACCGCGTGCATGGGCTGAACCTGGGCGCCGATGATTACCTGGCCAAGCCCTTCGAGTTGACCGAGCTGGAAGCGCGGGTCAAGGCGCTGTTGCGGCGTACCGTGTTGGGCGGCGAGCGTCAGCAGCGTTGCGGTGCTCTGAGCTATGACCTGGACACGCGGCGGTTTAGTTTGTCGGGAGAGCCCTTGACCCTGACGTCTCGTGAGCAGTCGGTACTCGAAGCCCTGATCGCCCGGCCGGGGCGGGTAATGAGCAAGGAGCAACTCGCCGCGCAAGTGTTTGGCCTGGATGAAGACGCCAGCGCCGACTCCATCGAAATCTACGTACACCGGCTGCGCAAAAAGCTCGATGGCCAGGCGGTAGCCATTGTCACCTTCCGCGGCCTGGGTTACCTGCTGGAGAGCAAAGATGGCTGACCCGGGCAGTCTGCGCTGGCGCTTACTGTGGAACCTGGCGGTGTTGTTGGTGGTGCTGATGTTGGCCAGTGGCCTGAGCGCCTATTGGAACGGTCGCGAAGCGGCCGACACGGCCTATGACCGCACGTTGCTGGCCTCGGCCAGAACCATCGCCGCAGGCCTCTCCCAGCGGGACGGCACCCTGAGTGCCGATGTGCCTTATGTGGCCCTCGATACGTTCGCCTACGACAGCGCCGGGCGTATCTATTACCAAGTCAATGACATCAATAAGCAGCTGATCTCCGGCTATGAGAACCTGCCCGGCCCACCGCCCGGCACTTTGCGCACCGACGCGTACCCGGCCCTGGCGAGCTTCTACAATGGCCGTTACCTGGGGCAGAACGTGCGGGTGGTCAGCCTGTTGCGCCCGGTCAGCGAGCCCAACATGAATGGCATGGCCGAGATCCGCGTGGCGGAAACCGAAGAGGCGCGGGTGGCCATGGCCCGCAGCTTGATGGCCGACACCTTGTTGCGCCTGGGCATGCTCGGGGTGGGCGCTTTGTTGATGGTCTGGTTGACCGTCAGCGCCGCTTTGCGGCCCCTTGAGCTGCTGCGCACGGCAGTCGAGCAACGCCGCCCCGACGACCTGCGGCCTTTGCCGTTGGTGGAAGTACAGCAGGAGTTATGGCCGCTGCTGCGGGCCCTGAACCATTTCACCGAGCGTCTGCGCGAGCAGTTCGAGCGCCAGGCGCAATTCATTGCCGACGCGGCCCACGAGCTGCGTACACCGCTGGCCGCCCTGAAGGCGCGGGTCGAGCTGGGGCTGCGCTCGCCGGAGCCGCCGGTGTGGCACTCCACGCTCGAATCGGCCGCCCAAGGGGCCGACCGCTTGACCCATCTGGCCAATCAGTTGTTGTCCCTGGCCAGGGTCGAGAATGGCGCACGGGCTATTGCCGAAGGCGGCGCGCAGGTTCTGGACCTTAGCCAACTGGCCCGCGAGCTGGGCATGGCCATGGCACCCCTGGCCCATGCCCGGGGCGTGGCGCTGGCGTTGGAGGCGGACGAGCCGGTATGGCTGCGGGGCGAGCCGACGTTGCTCAACGAATTGCTCAGCAACCTGGTGGACAATGCGCTGGCCCATACGCCGTCGGGCGGTAATGTGATTCTGCGGGTCACCGCACCGGCTGTACTGGAAGTCGAGGACGACGGCCCTGGTATACCCATGGCCGAGCGCGAGCGGGTATTCGAGCGCTTTTACCGCAGCAACACGCAAGCGTCGGGCACCGGCCTGGGGTTGGCCATCGTCGGCGAGATCTGCCGTGCCCATTTGGCGGAAATCAGCCTGCATGACGGCCAGTCTGGCGGGCTGAAAGTGCGGGTCAGTTTCGTGGTAGCCGAACCGCAGGCGCTTAGCTGAACAATTTCCGCGCTTCATCGAGCTCTTCAGCGCTCAGGCCCGGCTGTGCATGCAACCCTAGTTGACGCCAGGCCGGCACCTGGGCAAATGGCTCGGGGTCGGCTTCGCGCTGGTTGATCAGGTTGGCGACTGTGACCACGTCGGCGTAATCGACTTGTGGGGATAGACGGCGCAAATTCTGGTACTGCTCGGGAACCTCTACCAGCGTCGGCGGGAAATCCCACTGGGCCAAAATATGTCGGCCCAATTGCGGATGCAGTTGCTCGATCACATATTCGAGGCTAACCAGGTCGTCGAGCAATTCGGTGGCTTCTTCGGCATAGCCCAGGATCGGCAATGCGCCAATTTGATGGACCAGCCCAGCCAAAGCGGCTTGATCTGGGGGCAAGCGGGTGAAACGCCGCGCCAGCTCATGGCTGATCCCCGCGATTTCCAGGCTGCTGCGCCAGATATCGTGCATTTTTTGCGCGACGATGGGGGAACGGGCATGGAAGATCTGCTCGATCACCAGGCCAATAGCCAGGTTACAGCTGTAGTTGATACCCAGGCGGCTAATTGCCCCCTGCAAGTCACGCACCTCGTGCAGCGGCCGCATGGTCGGGCTATTGACCACCTTCATCAGGCGCGCCGACAGCGCTGTGTCGCTGCCGATGACCCGGCTCAGGCGGGCCAGATCGACATCGGGGTCCTCGCAGGCTTCACGAATCTTCCAGGCGACTTCGGGCAAGGTTGGCAGAATCAGAGCGTCGGCGACGATCGCCGCGTTGAGGTCCTCCAGCGCCTTGGCTGCCAGCTCGTTCATATTGTCGTCCGAGAAGCGCAACGGCTGCCCAGCGGGTGGGTGAGAGTCACTGTTGAATTTCACGGTCACGGTCCAATCCATAGGGCAGGCTAAGTAGCGTCAACGCAGGGCCCTCGGCGGTGCCGAGGTGCAACTGGCCTTTTTCCACTGCGTCGGCTTGTAGCACTGCCAGCAGTTCAGCACCTTGGTCGGCGATAGCGCCCAGGGCAACCTCGCCCACGGCGCTGTTGACCCCCGGCGCGAATATCCCGGTGCCCGGCTCAGGCAGTTCGCCACTGGCCAACTGCACGCGGTAAAGGCGGCGTTTGAGCTTGCCCAGGTACTGCATGCGCGCGACGATTTCCTGGCCCGTGTAGCAGCCTTTCTTGAAGCTGACGCCGCCCACCGCCTGCAGATTGAGCATCTGCGGGATAAACATTTCCCGTGTCTGTGCCATGACTTGGCCAATACCGGCGCGCACCTGACCCAATAGCCAGTCGTTCAAAGAGCCTTCGCGCAGTTGCGCAGCCAGGCGGGTGTGCAGGTTGTCGGCTTGGGCCGCGGGGGCCCACAGCTCGGCGCGGTCGGCAGACACCCGCACCGCGATAAGGGCTTCGTTGCGGGCCACGGCATGCTCGCCGTGGGGCAGGTCGAGGCCCAGGCTAACCAAGGCGCCATCGCCGTGCTCAAGGCCGAAGCGCACCCATTCGGCGCTTTCATCGGTCAGCTTGGATTTGGAGAACACGGCGTACTTTTTCAGGTCGGCCAATTGCGCTTCGATCAGCTCGCGGGCCATCGCCAGCAGGCACCCGTCACCTTGCAATAAGATGCGAAAACTCGACTGCATGCGGCCCTTTTGGGTACAGCGGGCGCCGAGGCTGGCCTGGTTTTCGTTGAGGTAGTTAAGGTTGCAGGTCAATTGACCCTGGAGGAATTTGCTGGCGTCCGAGCCGCGTACGGCCAGGACACCTTCGTGGGAAAGGGCTGTGAAGAAAGCTGAGTCGGCCATGGTTGATCGCAGGTAAAGAGACTGGTCACCATGATAGAGCGCGATCACCAAAATAGGTAGGTCGCAGAACCACGCCGATACGAACGGCCAGGTGTGACGGCGCGTCGCTAGGGGTATACTGCGCGCCTATTTGAGGAGGGCTGCATGGTCGAAGACATTGAACTGAACCGGCTGTACTGGCATAGCCGCCGCGGCATGCTGGAGCTGGACGTACTGCTGGTGCCGTTCGTGAAGGAGGTCTACCCGCACCTGAACGACACCGACCGTGAGTGCTATCGGCGCCTGCTGGAATGTGAGGACCAGGACATGTTCGGCTGGTTCATGGAGCGCGCCGAGTCCGAAGACCCAGAGCTGCAGCGCATGGTTCGGATGATTCTGGACCGTGTCCAGCCCAAGTGATCGCTTCGAGTGCCATTGGCAGGCATCGCGTTACCTGCTGATCGCTTATCTGGTGGCGCAAGGCATGGCCATATTGGCCATCCTGTTAATAGACATCGCGCCCGCCTGGGCAGCAGCGGCGCTGATTGCCTGCGTTGCCCATGGAGCCTGGGTGGTGCCGAGGCAGATCAGCCTGAGTAGCCCGCGCGCGTTCAGCGGTTTTCGCCGCACCAGTAGAGGCTGGCAGGCCTTCTCGGCGGCTTCGGGGTGGCAATCGGTCACCTTGCTGCCTGACAGCATCGCTCAGCCGTTTCTGGTGATATTGCGGTTCCGCGTAGCGGGCGCGTTTTTCACCTCCAGTGTTTGCCTGCCCCGTGACACCTTACCGCCGCAATTGCACCGCCGCCTGCGCTTGCGCTTGAAGTTCAGTCGCCGTAGGTGGGCGGCTGCAGAATAGTGTCGACGGCCTCGGGTAGCATGTCGAGGTAGTCCAGGGTGTAATGCAGGCCACGGCTTTCTTTGCGCTGCATGGCCGACTGGATCATCAGCTCAGCCACCTGGGCCAGGTTGCGCAGCTCGATCAAGTCGCGGCTCACCTTGTAGTTACTGTAAAACTCATCGATCTCATCGAGCAGCAAACGCACTCGATGCTGGGCTCGCTGCAGGCGCTTGGTGGTGCGCACGATGCCAACGTAGTCCCACATAAAGCGCCGAAGTTCGTCCCAGTTGTGCGCGATAATCACGTCTTCATCCGAGTCGGTGACCTGGCTGGCATCCCAGCTGGGCAGGGCGCGGGGTGGCTGTACTTGGTCCAGTTGGGCGCTGATATGGCCAGCGGCCGCACGGCCGTAAACGAAGCACTCCAGCAAGGAGTTACTGGCCATGCGGTTGGCCCCGTGCAAGCCGGTGAAGCTGGTTTCGCCGATGGCATACAGCCCAGGTACGTCCGTGAGGCCGTGCTGATCCACCATAACCCCGCCGCAGGTGTAGTGCGCGGCGGGCACTACGGGGATGGGCTGGCGGGTGATGTCGATGGCGTAGGCGAGGCAGCGCTCATACACCGTGGGGAAATGGCTCTTGATGAACTCGGCCGGCTTGTGGCTGATGTCAAGGTACACGCAGTCGGCGCCCAGGCGTTTCATTTCATGGTCGATGGCGCGGGCCACGATGTCCCGAGGCGCGAGTTCGGCGCGCGGGTCGAAACGCTGCATAAAGCGCTCGCCATTGGCCAATTTGAGCAACGCGCCTTCGCCGCGCAGCGCCTCGGTAATCAAAAAGCTTTTGGCCTCGGGATGGTACAGGCACGTTGGATGAAACTGGTTGAATTCCAGGTTGGCCACCCGGCATCCGGCGCGCCAGGCCATGGCGATGCCGTCGCCACAGGCGCCGTCGGGGTTGCTGGTATAGAGGTAAACTTTGGCCGCGCCGCCGCAGGCCAGCACGGTGAAGCGAGCGCCAAATGTGTCGACTTCGCCCGTGCTGCGGTTCAGTACGTAGGCCCCCAGGCAGCGGTCGCCGGGCTGGCCCAGGCGCTTGTCGGTGATCAGGTCGACCGCGACCCGTTGCTCCAGCAGGTCGATATTGCCGCGTTGGCGAGCTTGGCCCAACAGCGTGGTGAAGATCGCCGCGCCGGTGGCATCGGCCGCGTGAATGATGCGCCGGTGGCTGTGCCCGCCCTCACGGGTGAGGTGGTATTCGAAGGCGCCCTGTTCGTGCTCGGCGCCTTCGTCGCGGGTGAATGGCACGCCTTGGTCGATCAGCCATTGGATGGCTTCGCGGCTGTGCTCGACGGTAAAGCGCACGGCAGCCTCATCGCACAGGCCGGCGCCGGCATTGAGGGTATCCTCGACGTGAGACTGCACGGTGTCAGTCTCGTCCAGTACCGCCGCGACGCCGCCTTGGGCCCAAAAGGTCGAGCCATTGGCCAGGTCGCCTTTGCTCAACACCGCAACCCGCAGGTGCGCAGGCAGTGTCAGCGCGAGGCTCAAGCCTGCGGCGCCGCTGCCGATTACCAGAACATCGTGTTGATACTGCTCGCTCATGGAATTCGTCTGTTTTTATTCGAGGTGGAGGCAAGCGGGTGACATCGTAATGTGCGACGGCACTAGCATTCTTTTGAAGCCTAGCGGCACAATGGCCGGGCCTTCATGGCATTATGAGACCATCGAACGGTACGATGGGGCGCGCAGTTATAGCAGTGCAGCCCTGTAGATCGCTACTGTCGCCGTTATTGACCCTGCTGTATCGATTCATTTCATGATGTTGGAAGGGGCAATCCCGCTGATTCCTGGGAACTTTCCCGCGTTGACAGGTATCAATAGAAGGTTGCCCATCCGAAGGGGACTGCGTTGAATATTCGGGTAGAGGCTTAGGGCTTCTGCATAGGAGGTTCAGCGACAAGATTATTAGCGCGGCACGGTACGACCGTGCCGCGTCTTTCGTGTAGGCCTAATTGGGAGCCTGCAGGAAACTTGCCTGGAGGGGAGAACTTTTGCGAAAAGCCCGAGTCTATGGTTACAAGCCTGAACGATGGCAGAAGCGACGCTCCTTCAGGTTCAACGAGGAGTGTTCATGCTAACCCAGGAAGAGGATCAGCAACTGGTCGAGCGCGTACAGCGCGGAGATCGGCGAGCTTTCGATCTGTTGGTGCTGAAGTATCAGCACAAGATTCTCGGGTTGATCGTGCGGTTCGTGCACGACACCCATGAAGCCCAGGACGTAGCGCAGGAAGCGTTCATCAAGGCGTATAGGGCTCTCGGTAACTTTCGTGGTGACAGTGCCTTTTACACGTGGCTTTACCGTATCGCCATCAACACCGCGAAGAACTATCTGGTGTCCCGAGGACGCAGGCCACCTGATAGCGATGTGAGTTCTGAAGACGCGGAATTCTACGATGGCGATCATGGCCTCAAGGATCTCGAGTCGCCGGAACGCTCACTACTGCGCGATGAGATCGAAGGCACCGTCCATCGAACTATCCAGCAGTTGCCAGAAGATTTGCGTACGGCATTAACTTTACGTGAGTTTGATGGTCTGAGTTACGAGGACATTGCCAGTGTCATGCAATGTCCAGTGGGCACCGTGCGCTCCCGAATTTTTCGCGCTCGGGAAGCCATCGATAAAGCCCTGCAGCCCCTGTTGCAGGAAAACTGAGACAGCGGCGACAGCCAAGAGAGGAACCGCCATGAGTCGTGAAGCCCTGCAGGAATCGCTGTCCGCGGTAATGGACAACGAAGCGGACGAATTGGAACTGCGTCGGGTCATCAGCGCCCTTGACGACGCCGAAACCCGCGCCACCTGGGCTCGTTACCAATTGGTACGAGCAGTGATGCACAAGGATCTGCTGGATCCGCGCCTGGATCTGTCCGCTGCCGTGGCAGCGGCCATCGCAGAAGAGGTCGCTCCAGTGGCAGCCACCCGTGGCCCATGGCGTGGTCTGGGCCGTTTGGCCGTAGCGGCATCGGTCACTGTCGCTGTTTTGGCCGGTGTACGCTTGTACAACCAGGACGACATCAGCGGCGCCGAACTGGCTCAACAGCCCGTTCAACCCGCTTCGTCGATGCCGCAGGTGCAAGGCCCGGCCGTATTGGCGGGTTACACTGAAAGCGCCGATCAGCCGACTGGCCCCATGGCCAATGGCGTGTTGCAGAACCAGCCGGACCAACGTCTGCCTGGCTACCTGCGTCAGCACGCTCAAGATGCTGCGGTGAAGGGGGCTGATAGCGCTCTGCCTTATGCTCGTGCGGCAAGCATGGAAAACCAATAAGGTCGAACATGCGCGCGTTACCCCTGACAGCGCTAGTGCTCGGTGGATGCCTGAGCGTCGCGGCCCATGCCGAGCCAGACGCCTCACAGTGGTTGAACCGCATGGCAAAAGCCGAGCAGCTGCAAAGCTATCAAGGGACGTTTGTTTACGATCGTAGCGGCAGCTTCTCCACCCATGACATTTGGCACCTGGTGCAAAATGGCAAGGTCAGCGAGAGAGTTCTGCAAATGGACGGGGCCCCATTAGAGATCGTCCGTAGCAACGACCTCACGCAATGTGTCACCGGCTCGCTTGACGCTGGTGTCGACAGCGCGCCCAAGCCCTCCGAGCGCAAGCTTGATCCCCTCAAATTAATGTCCTGGTATGACCTCTCCGTGGCGGGTACTTCCCGTGTAGCGGGGCGTGAGGCTGTGGTGGTCAAGCTGGCGCCGAAGGATCAGTACCGCTTCGGGTTCGAATGGCACCTGGATAAAGCTTCTGCGGTATTGCTCAAATCATTGCTGCTGGATGAAAAAAGCCGTTTGCTGGAGCGTTTCCAGTTCACTCGGCTTAACCCCGTAGCGCCTACACCGGCCCAGCTCCAGCCCAGTGCAGACTGCAAGCCAATTGCAATAGCCGCCCCTGGCGCTGCAAGCCCTTCGGTGGAGCCGGCCTTGGCGCCTTGGCACGCCGAATGGCTGCCCGCGGGCTTTGAGTTAGTGCAAAGCCATATGATCAAAGGGCTTGGCGGGAAGGGGCAGGTAACGCGATTGCTGTACGACGATGGCCTGTCGCGCTTCTCGGTTTTTGTCGAATCACTCAATGGCACCACTTCCAACGATATCCGTACTCAGGTAGGCCCCACGGCAGCGGTTTCGCGCCGTTTGACGACGCCCTCGGGTGAACTGATGGTGACGGTGGTAGGTGAAATCCCGCTGGGCACGGCTGAGCGCATCGCGCTGTCAATGCGCGAGAGAGACGGCGCGGCAAGCCGCTGAAACCCTTGATTTGCGGGAGGCTGGCCGCTTATGCGGATTTCTCCGACACTTACTGCAAAACTTTGTAAGTGGGCTTGAACATGAAAGTTATGTGGCCATTGTTGCAAAAGCTCCCAAATTTTCTTATAGCTCAATACCTCAAAGGGGGGATCTGGTTGGCCCTCGCTGGACCCTCCAGGGTGAGTTATCGTTCGGTGCCAATGCCGGTAGCGGGCGTGTGCTAGCCCCCCATGCTTAACCATGCTCGTTATGAACGGGAGTTGTATGTCAATACCACGTTTCAAATCTTATCTATCCCTATTCGCCGCGCTGCTGATGCTCGGCCAGGTCGCTAATGCCCAGGCCGAGTCCCTGCCGGACTTCACCACGTTGGTGGAGCAGGCCTCACCGGCGGTGGTGAACATCAGTACCACGCAGAAAATGCCCGAGCGTATGGCAGGCAACCAAATGCCTGACCTCGAAGGCCTGCCGCCCATGTTTCGCGAATTTTTCGAGCGCAACATGCCCCGTAGCCCGCAAACGCCCCGTGGTGATCGCCAGCGCGAAGCGCAGTCGCTGGGCTCTGGGTTCATCATTTCCGATGACGGTTACGTGTTAACCAACAACCACGTGATCGCCGATGCCGACGAGATCATCGTTCGGCTGTCCGACCGCAGCGAGTTGAAAGCCAAGCTGGTGGGTACCGACCCGCGCACCGACGTGGCTCTGCTGAAAATCGACGGCAAAAACCTGCCAACGGTGAAGCTGGGTGATTCGGCCAAGTTGAAAGTCGGTGAGTGGGTATTGGCCATCGGTTCGCCGTTCGGCTTTGACCACTCGGTGACCAAAGGTATCGTCAGTGCCAAAGGACGTACCCTGCCCAATGACACCTATGTGCCGTTTATCCAGACCGACGTGGCCATCAACCCGGGCAACTCGGGCGGCCCGCTGTTCAACATGGACGGTGAGGTGGTGGGGATCAACTCGCAGATCTTTACCCGTTCGGGGGGCTTCATGGGCCTTTCGTTCGCCATTCCCATCGACGTCGCGCTGGACGTTTCCAATCAGTTGAAAAAAGACGGGAAGGTCAGCCGCGGTTGGTTAGGTGTTGTGATTCAGGAGGTCAATAAGGACCTCGCCGAGTCGTTCGGCCTGGACAAGCCAGCTGGCGCCCTGGTGGCTCAGGTGATGGAAGACGGCCCAGCCGCCAAAGGTGGTTTGCAGGTAGGCGATGTGATCCTCAGCATCAATGGCCAGCCGATCAACATGTCCGCCGACTTGCCGCATCTGGTGGGTAGCATGAAAGACGGCGCCAAAGCGAAGCTGGAAGTGATTCGCGGTGGCAAGCGGCAAAACCTTGAAGTCACCGTGGGCGCGCTGCCGGATGACGACCAGGTTGCCGCGGGCGGTGCTCCGGGTGCCCCCGAGCGCAGTGCCAACCGCCTAGGCGTTTCCGTTGCCGAGCTGACTGCCGAGCAGCAGAAGGCCCTGGAGCTCAAAGGTGGCGTGGTGATCAAGGAGGTTCAAGATGGCCCGGCGGCGCTGATCGGCCTGCAGCCCGGTGATGTCATCACTCACCTGAACAACCAGGCGATCACCTCGGCCAAAGGCTTTACCGACATCGCCAAAGACCTGCCGAAGAATCGTTCGGTGTCCATGCGCGTGTTGCGCCAAGGGCGAGCCAGCTTCATTACCTTCAAACTGGCGGATTGATCGCACCCGCTACACGTCCTGATCGATGAGCCAAGAGCCCCGGAGAAGTTGCGCCGGGGCTCGCTGCATCAGGGCTTTGCGCCTATGGCTGGCAACTCGTGCCCGCTGCAAGACCCCCTGCCGGGAAAAATCAGGTACAATTCCCGGCTATTTTTCGTTGGGCGTCCGGCCCGCAGCCTTTTCGAGTGTTGACCCGTGAGTGATTTGAGTCATATCCGCAATTTCTCCATCATCGCCCACATCGACCATGGCAAGTCGACCCTGGCCGATCGGTTCATCCAGTTGTGCGGCGGCCTTGCCGATCGCGAGATGGCCGCTCAGGTCCTCGACTCCATGGACCTTGAACGCGAGCGCGGCATTACTATCAAGGCTCACAGCGTCACGCTGCACTACAAAGCCCAGGACGGCAAAACCTACCAGCTGAATTTCATCGATACGCCCGGCCACGTTGACTTCACCTATGAAGTCAGCCGCTCGCTGGCCGCGTGCGAAGGTGCGCTGCTGGTGGTCGATGCCGGCCAGGGTGTCGAGGCGCAATCGGTCGCCAACTGCTATACCGCCATCGAGCAAGGCCTGGAAGTCATGCCGGTGCTGAACAAGATGGACCTGCCCCAGGCAGACCCGGAGCGCGTTAAGGACGAAATCGAGAAGATCATCGGTATCGACGCCACCGACGCCGTGGCGTGCAGCGCCAAAAGCGGCATGGGTGTGCTGGAAGTGCTCGAACGCCTGGTGCACACCATCCCGGCGCCTACCGGCAATATCGAAGACCCTCTGCAGGCTTTGATCATCGACTCGTGGTTCGACAATTACCTGGGCGTGGTCTCCTTGGTGCGCGTACGCCATGGCCGGGTGAAGAAGGGCGACAAGATCCTGGTCAAATCCACCGGCAAGATGCACCTGGTCGACAGCGTCGGCGTGTTTACTCCTAAGCACACAGCCACCGCTGACCTCAAGGCCGGTGAAGTGGGCTTTATCATCGCCAGTATCAAAGACATTCACGGGGCGCCAGTGGGCGACACGCTCACCTTGAGCACCACCCCGAACGTCGAAGTGCTGCCGGGCTTCAAACGCATTCAGCCGCAGGTGTATGCCGGTCTGTTCCCGGTCAGCTCCGACGACTTCGAAGATTTCCGCGAAGCGTTGCAGAAACTCACCCTCAACGACTCCTCCTTGCAATACGCCCCTGAAAGCTCCGACGCCCTAGGCTTTGGCTTCCGTTGCGGGTTCCTGGGCATGTTGCACATGGAGATCATCCAGGAGCGCCTAGAGCGCGAGTACAACCTGGACCTCATCACCACGGCACCCAGCGTTATTTTTGAGGTGGTACTCAAAACCGGCGAAACCATTTACATCGACAACCCGTCGAAGCTTCCGGATATTTCATCTGTCGAAGACTTCCGCGAGCCGATCGTTTCGGCGACTATCCTCGTGCCTCAAGAGCACTTGGGTAACGTCATAACCTTGTGCATCGAAAAGCGCGGCGTGCAACGGGACATGCAGTTCCTCGGCACCCAAGTGCAGGTTCGCTATGACCTGCCGATGAACGAAGTGGTGCTGGACTTCTTCGACCGTCTGAAGTCGACCAGCCGTGGTTACGCTTCGCTGGACTACCATTTCGAGCGTTACCAGTCGGCTAATCTGGTCAAGCTGGATGTGCTGATCAACGGCGACAAGGTCGATGCCCTGGCGTTGATCGTGCACCGCGACAACGCGAACTACAAAGGTCGCGCGTTGACCGAAAAAATGAAGGAGCTGATTCCTCGGCAGATGTTCGATGTAGCGATTCAGGCGGCCATTGGTGGCCAGATCGTCGCGCGGACCACGGTCAAGGCTCTCAGAAAGAACGTACTTGCCAAGTGTTATGGCGGCGACGTCAGCCGTAAACGCAAGCTGCTGGAGAAGCAGAAGGCCGGTAAAAAACGCATGAAGCAGGTGGGTAACGTGGAGATTCCACAAGAAGCCTTCCTCGCCGTGCTCAGGTTGGAATAGTCGGGTCCTATGTCATTTAATTTTCCGCTGTTGCTGGTCATTGCCGTTGCCGTTTGCGGTGTCTTGGCCTTGGTCGATCTGCTGTTCCTGGCCCCGCGTCGGCGCGCCGCTATCGCTACCTACCAAGGCAGTGTGGGCGAGCCGGACCGGGTCGTGGTCGAGCGTTTGAACAAAGAGCCGCTGCTGGTGGAGTACGGTAAATCGTTCTTCCCGGTGCTGTTCATTGTATTGGTGCTGCGCTCGTTCCTGGTCGAACCCTTCCAGATCCCTTCGGGGTCGATGAAGCCGACCCTGGAAGTGGGTGATTTCATCCTGGTGAACAAGTTCTCCTACGGTATTCGCCTGCCGGTCATCGATAAGAAAATTATCGAGATCGGTGACCCGCAACGCGGTGACGTCATGGTCTTCCGTTTCCCCACCGACCCTAACGTCAACTACATCAAGCGTGTGGTGGGGTTGCCGGGCGACCACATTCGCTATACTCGCGACAAGCGCCTGTATGTGAACGACCAGTTGGTGGCAGAGCAATTGCTGGGCACCGAGCAGGGCACGTTAGGCACCGCAGAGCTCTACCAAGAGAAACTCGGCGACGTCGAACACATGATCCGTAAGGAAATGGGCCGTTACCACGCGCCGCCGGACAGCCAGTGGACCGTGCCCACCGGGCACTACTTCATGATGGGCGACAACCGCGACAACTCCAACGACAGCCGCTATTGGGACGACCCCAACATTCCCAAAGAGCTGCTGGGTATGGTCCCGGACCGCAACATTGTCGGTAAGGCCTTTGCCGTCTGGTTGAGCTGGCCGGAGCCGAAACTCAGCCACATGCCGAACCTTTCGCGCGTTGGGCTGATCAAGTAATCGAAGCGGCGCTGTCCTGGACAGCGCCGATTTTGCTTTAGGGCAGATTCCCAAGAAGGGGGCGGGCATGCACGTCAGGGCATCACAGCAGGGCCTATCGCTGCTGGGCACATTGCTCGGCTTGGCGTTTCTGGCGTTTGTGGTCAGTACGGGCTTGAAAGTCGGCCCCCATTATTACGACCACTACACCCTCAAGCGCCTGGTGCAGTCTGCCGGCAAAGACGGTGCGGCGGGGCCCCAGAGCGTGGCTGAATTCTATAGCCATGTCGCGGCCGGCATGCAGGTCAACAATATGCGGGATCTGGATTTGAACAAAGCGTTAAGTGTGACCGTGGAGGGTGATGTGTTCAAAGCCCGCCTCAAGTATGAAAAGCGTGAGCCACTGATCCTCAACCTGGATGTGGTGGCGAAATTCGACGATGAAATCAGTGTGCGTAAACCGTGAGTGTTTCTTTAAGCCGCCTCGAGCGTCAGCTCGGCTATACCTTTAAGGACCAGGAGCTAATGCTGTTGGCCCTTACCCACCGTAGTTTCGCCGGGCGCAACAACGAACGCCTGGAGTTCCTCGGTGATGCCATTCTCAACTTCGTCGCCGGTGAGGCTCTGTTCGATCGCTTCCCGCTGGCCCGTGAGGGGCAGTTGTCGCGCTTGCGTGCGCGCCTGGTCAAGGGCGAGACCCTGGCCTTGCTGGCCCGGGGCTTCGAGTTGGGTGACTACCTGCGCCTGGGCTCAGGTGAGTTGAAGAGCGGCGGTTTTCGCCGTGAGTCGATCCTCGCCGACGCCCTGGAAGCGCTGATCGGCGCGATCTACCTGGATGCGGGCATGGATGCAGCGCGCGAGCGCGTGCTCGCCTGGCTGACCACCGAGTTCGAAAGCGTCAGCCTGGTGGACACCAACAAAGACCCCAAGACCCGCCTACAAGAATACTTGCAGTCGCGTAGCTGCGATTTGCCCCGTTACGAAGTGGTGGATATCCAGGGAAACCCGCATTGCCGAAAGTTTTTCGTCGAATGCGAAGTGACCCTGCTGAACGAAAAAAGCCGAGGCCAGGGCGTCAGTCGACGTATCGCCGAGCAAGTGGCAGCCGCGGCTGCCTTGATCGCCCTGGGCGTGGAGAATGGCAATGACTGATACACCTGTTACCCGCTGTGGCTATGTGGCCATCGTCGGCCGCCCCAACGTCGGCAAATCGACGCTGTTGAACCACATCCTCGGGCAGAAGCTGGCAATCACTTCGCGTAAACCGCAGACCACCCGCCACAACATGTTGGGTATCAAGACCGAGGGCGATATCCAGGCGATCTACGTCGATACCCCTGGTATGCACAAGAGCAACGAAAAAGCGCTCAACCGCTACATGAACAAAACCGCTTCGGCAGCCCTGAAGGACGTCGACGTGGTGATCTTCGTGGTGGACCGCACCAAGTGGACCGACGAAGACCAACTGGTGCTCGAACGCGTTCAGTACGTCCAAGGCCCGGTGATTCTGGCGATCAACAAGACCGATCGCATCGAAGACAAAGCCGAGCTGATGCCGCACCTGGCCTGGTTGCAGGAGCAACTGCCAAACGCCGAGATCGTGCCCATCTCTGCCCAGCACGGGCATAACCTGGACGCCCTGGAGGGGGTGATCGCCCGCGAACTTCCGGAAAACGAGCACTTTTTCCCGGAAGACCAGATCACCGACCGCAGCAGCCGTTTTCTCGCCGCTGAGCTGGTGCGCGAGAAGATCATGCGCCAGTTGGGGGCCGAGCTGCCTTACCAGATCACGGTCGAGATCGAAGAGTTCAAGCAGCAGGGCAAAACCCTGCATATCCACGCCCTGATCCTGGTCGAGCGCGACGGCCAGAAGAAAATCATCATTGGCGACAAAGGCGAGCGCATCAAGCGTATCGGCACCGAGGCGCGCAAAGACATGGAGCTGCTGTTCGACTCCAAGGTTATGCTCAACTTGTGGGTCAAGGTCAAAGGTGGCTGGTCCGACGACGAGCGCGCGCTGCGCTCACTGGGCTACAACGACCAGTAACGCCGGGCAGGGCGGGAAGATCGGGGGCAAGCGGCGTACCGCTTGCCCCCGATTCGTTTTAAACCAAACTCACGGACGCATACCGCCATGCCACCCCTCGACCTGGCTCAGCCGGCTTATGTGCTGCACTCGCGGGCGTACCGAGAAAGCAGCGCCTTGGTGGACTTCCTCACGCCCCAAGGGCGATTGCGGGCAGTTCTGCGCAGCGCCCGGGGCAAGGCCGGCACCCTGGCCCGGCCATTCGTACCGCTGGAAGTGGAGTTCCGCGGGCGCGGTGAGCTGAAGAACGTCGGCCGTATGGAAAGCGCCGGCGTCGCCACCTGGCTGGTCGGTGACGCCTTGTTCAGTGGGCTTTACCTCAATGAGCTGTTGATTCGCCTGCTCGCCGCCGAAGACCCCCACCCACAAGTTTTCGAGCACTACGCGGCCACCCTGGTGGCGCTGGCGGCAGGGCGCCCGCTGGAGCCGCTGCTGCGATCATTCGAGTGGCGCTTGTTGGATGCCCTGGGCTACGGCTTTGCCCTGTCCGAGGACATCCACGGCGAGCCGATCGCCGCAGATGGCCGCTATCGTCTGCAGGTGGACGCTGGTTTGGAGCGAGTCGAACTGATTCAGCCCGGTTTATTCCACGGCACTGAACTATTAGCCATGGCCGAGGCCGACTGGTCGACGGTAGGCGCCCTGGCCGCCGCCAAACGCTTGATGCGCCAGGCACTGGCTGTGCACCTGGGCGGCAAGCCGTTGGTGAGCCGCGAGCTGTTTCGCAAGCCTTGAGCGAGTATCCTGTCAGCCTTCACTCGCATTCACTTCGGGGACCGTTTCCGTGACCACCAGCAATCGCATCCTTCTTGGCGTCAATATCGATCATGTGGCCACTTTGCGCCAGGCCCGTGGTACGCGCTACCCCGACCCGGTCAAGGCCGCGCTGGACGCCGAGGAAGCGGGCGCCGACGGCATCACCGTGCACCTGCGCGAGGATCGCCGGCATATCCAGGAGCGCGACGTGGAACTGCTCAAACAGGTGCTGCAGACGCGCATGAACTTCGAGATGGGCGTTACCGAGGCCATGCTGGCCTACGCCGAACGGCTGCGCCCGGCGCACGTTTGCCTGGTGCCGGAGACTCGCCAGGAGTTGACCACCGAGGGTGGTCTAGACGTAGCAGGGCAGGAAGAGCGCATCCGCGCGGCCGTGCAACGTCTGAGTCAGGCCGGCTGTGAGGTATCGCTGTTCATCGACGCCGATGAGCGGCAAATCGCCGCGTCTCAGCGCGTAGGCGCCCCAGCCATCGAACTGCACACCGGCCGCTATGCCGATGCGCAAACCCCCTCTGAGGTGGCCGACGAGCTACAGCGCATCATCGATGGCGTCAGCTTTGGCCTGGGGCAAGGGTTGATCGTCAATGCTGGCCATGGCTTGCATTACCACAACGTCGAGGCGGTGGCTGCCATCAAGGGCATCAACGAACTGAACATCGGCCACGCATTGGTGGCCCATGCCTTGTTCGTTGGCTTCAAGGCGGCCGTGGCCGAAATGAAGGCTTTGATTACCCGCTAAGGCCCGTCTGCCGAGGCCTCAAGGCACGAACGGCAGGTCGCGTTTGTGCTGGGTCTTGTCGTAGGTGCTGACAATAATGTCGTAAGCCTCAGGGCTAACCGCTTCGCCCTGCAGAAAGGCATCGATTTGCGCGTAGGTCACCCCATGGGCGTCTTCATCGGGCTTGCCAGGGCGCAGCTCTTCGAGGTCGGCCGTGGGCACCTTGGCCACCAGCTTCTGCGGCGCGCCTAGGTGCTCGGCGATGCTGCGAACCTGGCCTTTGACCAGGCCACTGAGGGGCGCCAGGTCGCAGGCACCGTCGCCGAACTTGGTGAAGAAGCCCATCACTGCTTCGGCGGCGTGGTCAGTGCCGATCACCAGGCCGTTGTTGGCATTGGCGATGGTGTACTGCGCAACCATGCGGATTCGTGCTTTGGCGTTGCCTATCACGAAGTCACGGCGGGCGTCGGTGAGGCCATGCAGGTGCGCGACCTGCTCGGACAAGCCTGATACCGCACCGGCAATATTGACGGTGTCTTCTACGTCGGCGCGGATAAACGCCATGGACGCCGCGGCATCGGCTTCATCGTGCTGTACGTTGTAGGGCAGGCGCACGGCGATGAATTGATAGCCCTGGTCGCCGGTTTCTGCCCTGAGCTCTTCAACGGTCAGTTGCGCCAGGCGCCCGGCAGTCAGGGAGTCGACGCCCCCGCTGATGCCCAGCACCAGCACCTTGACCCCGGCGTTGTGCAGGCATTGCTTGATAAACGCCTTGCGCCGTTCGACTTCAGCGCTCAAGGCGGCAGTGTCTGCAAACGGTGGCACCACGCCTAAAGCCTTGGCGATTTCAGCTTGACGATTGCTCATGGCGAACTCCTCATGTTCAAGATATTCAGGCGCGGCGTTGCGGGGCCCTGGTTGCGAGAGGCAAGCTTACAATGTTTGCCCGGTGCTGTGCCGCGTTGGCCGGCTATTTCCGCGCTTTGATCACCGCGCGCATCGGCGCGGGCAGGCCTTCGACGGTCTTGCTGGGGTCGTTCGGGTCGAGGAAGTCCGCGAGCGACTGGTAGCGCATCCACGGGGTGCTGCGCTGTTCGTCCAGCGTGGTCACGCTGACGTCCACGCAGGTGACGTCGCTAAACCCGGCGCGCCGCAGCCAGCGCTCTAGGGCTGGCACCGAGGGCAGGTACCACACATTACGCATCTGCGCGTAGCGGTCCTCGGGCACCAGCACCTGGTTGACATCGCCCTCTATGACCAAGGTCTCTAGCACCAGTTCGCCGCCTTTGACCAGGCAGTCCTTGAGGGCCAGCAGGTGCTCGATGGGCGAGCGCCGGTGGTAGAACACGCCCATGGAAAACACCGTGTCGAAGCCTTCCAGGTTAGGCGGCAGGTCTTCCAGGGCGAACGGCAGATGCCAGGCAGGCAACTGCGGCAGGTAGCGTTGTACCGCCTGAAACTGGCAGAAGAACAGCCAGTTGGGGTCGACGCCAATCACGCAGTCGGCCCCGGCCCCGAGCATTCGCCACTGGTAATAGCCGTTGCCGCAACCGACATCCAGCACGCGCTTGCCGTGTAAGTTGAGGTGGGGCGCCACCCGCGCCCATTTCCAGTCCGAGCGCCATTCGGTGTCGACGTGCACGCCGAACAGGTCGAACGGGCCTTTGCGCCAGGGCGACAAGCCCATCAAGGCATCGTGCAGGCGTTGGCGCGTGGCGGCGTCGGCTGGGCAGTCCAGGCGCAGGCCGGCGCTGAGGTCGACCTCGCTGGGTTGCAGGGCGGGGAGGGCGTCCAGGGCGCTCTGCCAACGGGCCAGGTCACCATGACCCTTGGCCATCTTGCGGTCCAGCTGCGCTTGCAAACCGTTGGCCCAGTCAGCCAAAGGGGTGTCCGCCAGGCGGCGGGCCAGGGGGCTCAGGTCGATCATGGCAGGGCAATCATCGACGCAAAATTCAGGCATTGGAACCACGGCACCACCTGGCTGAAGCCAGCGGCCAATAGCCGTTCGCGGTGCTCCGTCAGGCTGTCGGGCTTCATCACGTTCTCGATGGCGCTGCGCTTTTGCGCGATTTCCAGGTCGCTGTAGCCATTGGCGCGCTTGAAGGCGATGTGCAGGTCAGTCAGTAACGCCTGATCGCCAGCCTGTTCGAAGCGCAATTTCTCGGACAGAATCAGCGCGCCCCCCGGCACCAGTGCTTGGCGGATGCGAGTCAGCAGGGCCAGGCGTTGCTCGGGCGCGATGAACTGCAGGGTGAAGTTCAGCGCCACCACCGAGGCGGGCTTGAAGTTCAGCTTGAGAATATCGCCTTCCACGACCTGCACCGGCAATAACTCCTGAAACATGGAATTCTGTGCGTTGAGGTACTCGCGGCAGCGTTCGACCATGGCCTGAGCGTTGTCCACCGCTACCACGTCGCAGCCTTCGCTGCGCACATGGCGGCGTAGCGCTTGGGTCACTGCGCCTAACGAGCTGCCCAGGTCATACAGGGTGGTGTGCGGCTGCGCGAACTGGGCGGCCAGTACCCCGAGGTTTTCGACGATGGTCGGGTAACCCGGCACGGAGCGCTTGATCATATCGGGGAAGACCCGAGCCACGTCTTCATTGAAGGCGAAATCAGGCACCTCGGCCAAGGGCTGGGCGAACAAGCGGTCGGGGGGTTGTCTCACGGGTGGGTCCAGGGTTGACGGCGACGCGGGGCGCGCATTTTAGCGGATAGGCTTGAGCCTGTAAAAGCACCCGCTGAACCGCCAGGCGGCACGCCTGCAGGTGTTTCTCTCAATCCACCTCGACCGCACACTCAAAGGTTTCCACTGGTTTCACCTCTAGGGCCCAGGGTTGTTGCAGCACCAACAGCAATTTGCCTTGCCCGGCCGTTTGCGCCCTGAAGCGCCATACCGATTGCCCCGCAGCGCCCACTACGCCTGCATCTTCCGGGTTGCTGTAGACCTCCGGGCCCAGGCTGCGCAGTACGTTGCCTGCCGGCTCCCGCACCTGCCAGCGGTAACCGGTGGTGGGCGTGCTGGGCAGAATCAGGGTGATGCTCTGGCCTACGTTCAGGCGCACGGGGCATTGAGCCTGCTTTTCCAGGGTCACGCTGTGGCGCGGTTGACTGGAGCAAGCGGCCAGCAAGGCGAAACTCAGGACAACGAGGGGGCGGTAGGCGGTCATGGTGACTCCAGACGAACGGCAATCGCCTCAGCATAACCGAAGATGGCCGTGACGCCACGCACCTGCATGGCCGAGGGACGGCCATGCAGTCAAACGAGGGTCAGAAAAGTATCTTCGCTACGTCGGCAAAGCGCTTGGCGAAGTGTACGGTCATGCCCTCTTTGAGGTAGTCCGGCAGCTCGTCGAAACTGCCGCGGTTGGGTTCTGGCAGGATCAACTCGAAGATCTTCTGCCGCCGCGCCGCGATCACTTTTTCCCGCACCCCACCGATGGGCAGTACGTGGCCGGTTAAGGTCAGCTCGCCGGTCATGGCGACGCCTTTTTTCGGCGCTTGGTCGCGGGCCAGGGACAACAAGGCACTGGCCATGGTCACCCCGGCGCTGGGGCCGTCCTTGGGGGTGGCCCCTTCAGGCACGTGGAGGTGCACGAACGCTTCATCGAAGAAAGCGGCGTCGGCCCCGAACTGCTTGAGGTTGGCGCTGACGTAGCTGTAGGCAATCTCTGCCGACTCCTTCATCACTTCGCCCAACTGGCCGGTCAGCTTGAAACCGCGGTTGAGCGTGTGAATGCGGGTCGCTTCGATCGGCAGGGTCGCACCGCCCATGCTGGTCCAGGCCAGGCCGGTAATGACCCCTTTGCCCGAGAGCACCTGCTCGCTGCGGAACACCGGCATGCCCAGGGAGGCCTCCAGGTCCTTATTGCCCAGCTTGATCGGCTTGTCGGGGTTGTCGATCAGATGCACCACGGCTTTGCGCACCAGTTTGCCCAATTGTTTTTCCAATTGCCGCACACCGGCTTCGCGGGCATAGCCGTCGATGACGCTGCGCAGGGCGCCGTCGGTGATGCTCAAGCGGTTTTTGTCCACGCCCGCCTTGGCCAGTTGTTTCGGCCAGAGGTGGCGCTTGGCGATGGCCATCTTCTCTTCGGTGATATAGCCCGACAGGCGAATCACTTCCATACGGTCCAACAGCGGGCCGGGGATCGAATCCAGGGTGTTGGCGGTGCACACGAACAACACTTTGGAAAGGTCCAGGCGCAGGTCCAGATAATGGTCGAGGAAGTCGACGTTCTGTTCCGGGTCCAGGGTTTCCAGCAGCGCCGAGGCCGGATCACCTTGGAAGCTCTGGCCCATCTTGTCGATCTCATCGAGCATGATCACCGGGTTCATGACTTCGACGTCTTTGAGCGCCTGCACCAATTTGCCCGGCTGCGCGCCGATGTAGGTCCGGCGGTGGCCTTTGATCTCTGCCTCGTCGCGCATACCGCCTACGCTGAAGCGGTAGAACGGCCTGCCCAGGGATTCGGCGATGGACTTGCCGACGCTGGTTTTACCCACCCCTGGCGGTCCCACCAGCAGCACGATAGAACCGCTGATTTCGCCCTTGTAAGCGCCCACTGCGAGGAATTCGATGATGCGCGTCTTGATATCGTCCAGCCCCGCGTGGTGCTGGTCGAGCACCTTACGCGCGTGCTTGAGGTCGAGTTTGTCTTTACCGAACACGCCCCATGGCAGCGCAGTGGCCCAGTCGAGGTAGTTGCGCGTGACCGCGTATTCCGGTGAGCCGGTTTCCAGGATCGAGAGTTTTTGCATTTCCTCATCGATACGCTTTTGCGCGGGGGCGGGCAGGGTTTTGTTTTCCAAGCGTTGCTGGAACTGCTCGATATCAGCGCTGCGGTCGTCTTTGGTCAGCCCCAATTCCTGTTGGATGACCTTGAGCTGCTCTTTGAGGAAGAATTCGCGCTGGTGCTCGCCGATCTGGCGGTTCACCTCTGCGGAGATCTCCTTTTGCAGCCGCGCGACTTCAACTTCCTTGCGCAACATGGGCAATACTTTTTCCATGCGTTTGAGCATGGGCACGCAATCGAGCACCTGTTGCAGCTCGACACCGGTGGCCGAAGTCAACGCCGCGGCGAAGTCGGTCAAAGGTGAAGGGTCGTTGGGGCTGAAGCGGTTTAAATAGTTTTTCAACTCTTCGCTGTACAGCGGGTTCAGCGGCAGTAGCTCTTTGATCGCATTGATCAGGGCCATACCGTACGCCTTGACCTCATCGGTAGGCTCGGTGGGCTGATGCGGGTATTCCACTTCTACCAGATAAGGCGGGCGATGGTGCTTGAGCCAGGTGCGGATGCGCACACGGGAGAGGCCCTGGGCCACGAATTGCAGTTTGCCGTTTTCGCGGCTGGCGTGGTGGATTTTGACCAGCGTGCCATACAGCGGAAGGGCCGAGGTGTCGAAGTGGCGCGGGTCTTCCTGGGGCGAGTCCATAAAGAACAGCGCCAGCGAGTGGTGCGGCTCCTTGGCCACCAGGTCGAGGGTCTCCGCCCAAGGCTCTTCGTTGACGATCACCGGCAACACTTGCGCGGGGAAGAACGGCCGATTATGGATGGGGATCACGTAGACCTTGTCAGGCAGGTTCTGCCCCGGCAGGGCCAGCTCGGTACTGGAATGGCTGGAGTGCTCGATGTGCTCGTTGTCGCTGTGTTCTTGCTGGTCGCTCATGTGGCACCTGCGTTATTGACTATGGTGGTTAGATGGGGCGTACGCGTAAGGGTTTCAATGGCACCTCCAGCTTTACTGAATACGGACGATAACCTGAGCAAGACCGATGCTTGCTCTCAGGAAGGGATGTGGTGTTTGCATGTTGAAAATTTTTGCCTGTCGCGTGGTGGGCGCGCTTGCTTTGACGCTCAGCGCCGGGGCCCTGGCGGGGCCCGTGCAATTTCAAGTCACCGACCAGTTGGGCCAACCCCTGGCCAATGCGGTGGTGACGCTCCAGGGCCCGGCCCAGGGTGCCGACCAGCCAGGTACCGCGAGCATGGACCAGGTGCGCCAGCAATTCGCGCCCCAGGTGCTGGCGGTTCGTACGGGCACCCGGGTGACCTTCCCCAATCGGGACAATATCCGTCATCAGGTGTATTCGTTTTCCGCGCCAAAACGTTTCGAATTGCGTCTGTACGAAGGCACCCCCACCGAGCCTGAGTTGTTCGACAAGCCTGGGGTGGTGGTGCTCGGCTGCAACATCCACGATTGGATGCTCGGTTATATCTATGTCACCAATGACCCGTGGTTCGCGGTCAGCGATGCCAATGGCCGAGTGGATTTCAGCCGCCTGCCCAATGGCCAGTTCACCACCACCTTCTGGCACCCGCGCAGCGCCGACATGCAGCCCATGGCTGGCGAGCCGCTGAGCGTCAGTGACGCCGCGCAGCAACGGCAGGTGAAGTTGACCGTCAGCCAGGCCCCGGCCGAAGGGGTTGCGGAGCCTGCGCACAGTGCGTTCAGTGCGGCGTTCGACGAGGCCGCCAGTGAAACTGCGAAGTAGCTTCCAGGCACGCATTGCCTGCGTCTTGGTGTTACTGCTGTTGGTGGTGATACTGGCGCTGACCGTGGCTGTTAAGTTCGCCACCGGCGATGCTGTGCGCGCCCAGGCCAGCGAGCAGTTGCAAGTGGGCGCCCGGGTGTTCGAACGGCTTTTGGATTTTCGCGGCAAACGCCTGCGCGACGGCGTGCAGTTGTTGTCGGCGGATTTCGGTTTTCGCGATGCGGTGGCCAGTGGTGACTCTGAAACCATTCGCTCGGCCCTGCTGAACCACGGTGCGCGCATTGGTGCCAGCGATATGTTTCTGCTGGGCATGGACGGCACGGTCATGGCCAGTACGGTCGCCAGCGTGACGGCGGGCAGCGCGTTCCCCTACGACCGGGCCATGCGCGAGAGCCGGCGGAAAAACCAGTCGATGTTGATCGTGCCCTTCGAAGGCCGCCCGCATTTGTTGGTGGAAGCTTCGGTCATGGCACCGTTGCCCATTGCGCGGGTGGTGATGGGCTTCAGCATGGACGAGCTGCTCGCCCAGGAATTGCGTACGCTGACCAACTTGCAGGTGTCGTTCCTTTCGGTCCAAGACCAGCAACCGGGGCAGTTGGTCAGCACCCAACCGGCGGAGCTGTTTCCTAGCCTGACCCAATGGATGCTCGACCCCAATAACCTCGCCAGCCCCGTATCCCTGGCCCAACTGGGCGGCGCCGCTTACCTCAGTCGTACCGTGCAACTGGCCAGTTCTGCGGACAATGGCGGCGCCCAGGTGATCGCCTTACTGCAAAGCCCCTTGGACGAAGCGCTGCACGCGTTTGTGGGGCTGGATCGAACCATTTTCGGCATTGCCCTGGCGGCATTGCTGGCGTCGTTAGTTGGTGCATTGTTGCTGGCCCGTAGTGTGTCGCAGCCGGTGCAGATGCTCGCCGAAGCGGCCGGGCGGATCGGCCAGGGTGACTACCAGACCCCCGTCCTGCTAGAGCGCAGCGACGAGCTAGGGGTGTTGGCCCGGGCGATAAACTCCATGCAGTCGGGTATCGCTCAACGCGAAAGCCAGTTGGCCCACAACGCGCTGCACGACCGCCTTACCGGCTTGCCCAACCGGGCTCTGGCCATGGAGCGGCTCGGCAGTGCCATTGCGGCCGAACGGCCAATGGCGCTGGTGTATGTAACCATCGATAACCTGGGGGCCTATAACGAAAACGGTGGTCCGGACTTTATCGACAAAATGCTTCAACACATCGGCCAGAGCCTGCTGCGCCAGCTGCGCCCGGGCGATACCGTGGCGCACTTGGTGGCTAACGAATTTCTGGTCTTGCTCGAAAACGTCGCCAGTGACACCGCCGTGGCCCTGGCCGACCGCATTCAGCACATCTTGCTCAAGCCCCAGCGGGTCAATGGCCACGACGTAGCCCTGGATTGCCGCTTCGGCATCGCCGCTTACCCCGAGCACGGCTTGACCGGCGAACAGTTGCTCGAGCGCGCGGCGATTACCAGCCGCGACGCCGCCGCGCTGCCGGGGCGCTTGCAGGTTTACCAGGATGGGCGCGACCTGGCCCATCAACGGCAGATCCGCTTGATCCGAGACCTGCGCCATGCCGCCGTGAATGGTGAATTGTCGTTGCACTACCAACCCAAACTGGACATCCGCAATCACCAGGTCACCCAGGCCGAAGCCCTTCTGCGTTGGATGCACCCACAACTGGGCAGTATCTCACCGGGGGAATTCATCGAACTGGCCGAGCGCACGGGCAGCATTCAAATCCTCACCCGCTGGGTGATCGAAGAGGGTATTCGCCAGCTCAGCGAGTGGAGCCGACGCGGCCTGTTCGTGCAGTTGTCGCTGAACATTTCTGCCGACGACCTGCTGGGTCACGAGTTGGTGGAAAAGGTCATGCGCTTATTGCGCCACTACCAAGTGAGCGCGGCTCAGTTGATTTTCGAGATTACCGAGAGCGCGGTGATGCGCGAGCCCGAGGCGGCACTCAAGGTACTGAATAATTTGCGCGACTGCGGCATCAGCCTGTCAGTGGACGATTTCGGCACCGGCTACTCGTCGCTTGCCCACCTTAAGCGCCTGCCGGTGCAGGAGTTGAAGATCGACCAGTCCTTCGTGCGGGACTTGGATGAAACCAGCGAAGACGCGGTGATCGTGCGTTCCACCATCGAAATGAGCCACAACCTGGGGCTCAAAGTGGTCGCTGAGGGCGTCGAGTATGCCCATAGCTTGCGCCTGCTGGAAAGTTGGCACTGCGACACGGCGCAGGGCTACTTGATCAGCCGGCCCTTGACCGCATTGGCCTTCGAGGCCTGGATCAAACAACCCTTGGTAAACCATTCGGTACAGGTGCACTGATGGCGATGCTTTCTAAGCGCAGTCTTTTGCTGGCGCTCTCAAGCGTGGCCGTGCTCAGCACTGCCGCTGTACAGGCCGACAACGGTCGTTTGCTGGCCACGGGCGGGGCTACCAGCGTGGAAGGCGCCGCCGGGGGCGGCATCATCCCTTGGGCGGTACTGGCCGGTTACGCTGAGGAGGGCGAATGGGGCTCCACGGTGTTCGCCACCCGCGTGGAGTTACCGGACTACCGCCTGGACGCCGTGGGCATGGCCGCCAGCTATGGCAACCGCGTGGAAGTTTCCTACGCCCGGCAACGCCTCGACCTCGGCTCGTTAGTGAACAAACTCGGCTTGCCTGAAGACAGCCTCAGCCAGGATGTACTGGGCCTTAAGGTGCGGTTGTTTGGCGATTTGATTTACGACAACTTGCCGCAGGTGTCCCTCGGCCTGCAATACAAACGGCAGAAAGACTTCCTGATCCCCAGCCTGGTAGGCGCCCAGCGCGACGAAGATGTCGAGGGCTACCTGGCAGCCAGCCGCTTGTTCATGGGCGCCGCCTTTGGTTACAACCTGCTGGTCAACGGCAACCTGCGCTACAGCCGTGCCAACGAAGTGGGCTTGCTCGGTTTTGGCGGCGACCGCCGTGACCGCCGCAGTGTGCTTAAAGAAGGTTCTGTCGCCGTGCTGTTCAACCCGCGCTGGGCGTTGGGTGTGGAATACCGGGAGAAACCCGACAATTTGTCATTCGCCGGTGAAAGCGATTGGGCCGACCTGTTTCTGGGTTACTTCCCGAACAAGCATGTCTCGGTGGTGTTGGCGTATGCCCGCCTGGGGGAAATCGCCACGCTGGATCACCAGAACGGCACGTATCTGTCTATCCAGGGGGCCTTCTGATATGCGTGCCTTGCTCATCGTAACCCTGCTGTTTCTCAGCGCCTGCAGCACCTCCCGGCCACCCGTGGACGATAGCCTTTACCAGGGGCTTGGGCAAAAGGCCGGGATCACCCGGATAGTCGAAGGCATGTTGCTCAACGTCGCCCGCGACCCACGTATCGTCGCGCATTTTCGCAATGTGAACATTGCGCTATTGCGCCAGCACCTGATCGACAAATTCTGCGCTGAGGCAGGTGGCCCCTGTACTTACAAGGGCGACAGCATGGCCGAAGCCCATAAGGGGCAGAACATTTCCCGCAGTGAGTTCAATGCTTTGGTAGAAGACCTGATCAAGGCCATGGAGGCCGAGCAGGTGCCGGTGCCGGTACAGAACCGCTTCCTGGCGCGCCTGGCGGCGCAGCGTGGTGAGGTCATCGAAAAATAAACAGACATCACGTGGGTGTTCGGGGATTTGTTTTTGTAGGGGGCGAAAGATCGGGGGCAAGCCCCCTCCTACGAGCCGCCGACCGTAGGAGGGGGTCTTGCCCCCGAGCTCCGCGTTACGGCCGAGCGTTATTTGGGCAGCGCGAAGGCCATCACGTAATCCCCCTGGCGAGTGCCCAGCGAACCGTGTCCGCCGGCCATCACCAGGACATATTGGCGGCCATCTTTGCCGGTGTAGGTCATTGGCGTCGTTTGCCCACCGGCCGGCAGGCGGCCTTCCCACAGAGTCTTGCCGTTTTTCACGTCATAGGCGCGTAGGTATTGGTCCAAGGTGCTGCTTAGGAAACCTACACCGCTGGCGGTGGTAATGGTGCCACCCAGGCTCGGCACGCCCATGGTCAATGGCAACGGCACGGGTGAGCTGTCGCGCACGGTACCGTTCTTGTGCTTCCAAATAACCTTATGGGTGGTCAGGTCGATGGCGGCCATGTAACCCCAAGCCGGTGCCTGGCAAGGCAGGCCGACCGGCGACAGCATCGGCTCTAAAATCACCCCATAAGGTGCGCCTTTATTGGGTTGTACCCCCTCGGTCTCACTTTTACGGCCAGGCCCGGCATCGGCTTCGGCCCGGGGTACCAGCTTGGAAGTGAAGGCCATGTAGTTAGGGTTGACCAAGGCGATCTGGCGAACCGGGTCGACCGAGATACCGCCCCAATCGAATACCCCAAAGTTACCCGGGTAGACGATCGAGCCCTGCAGCGACGGCGGCGTGTAGATACCTTCGTAGCGCAGCGACTTGAAATTGATCCGGCAGAGCATCTGATCGAACGGGGTCACGCCCCACATGTCCTGCTCCGTCAGCGTCGGCGGCATCATGTTCAGCTCAGACATCGGTTGCGTCAGTGAGGTGAAATCGCCTTCTACCGCGCCTTGCGGAACCGGTGTTTCGTGGATAGGCACGATGGGCTCACCGGTGCTGCGGTCCAGCACATAGATGCTGCCCTGTTTGGTCGACGCCAACAGCGCCGGCTTAACGCCTTGGGCGGTGTTCAGCTCCATCAGGGTTGGCTGGCCGCCGACGTCCATGTCCCACAGATCGTGGTGGGTGAATTGCTGGGTCCAGCGCACGCGGCCGGTGTCGATGTCCAGCGCGGTGACACCTGACGCGTACTTCTCCGACTCGGGCGTGCGGTTGCCGCCCCATTGGTCGGGCATCTGGTTGCCCATGGGCAGGTACAGCATGCCCAGTTTTTCGTCCACGGCGAACATGGACCACATGTTCGGTGAGTTGCGTGTGTAGGTCTTGTCGGCGGCAATGGGGGCGGTGTCGTCCGGGTTACCGCTGTCCCAGTTCCATACCAAGTGGCCATCGCGCACGTCATAGGCGCGGATCACCCCAGATGGCTCATCGACCGATACGTTATCGGTCACGTGGCCGCCGATCACCACCAAATTGCGGGTCACCGCCGGCGGCGAGGTGGAATAGTAGCCACCTGCTGCGAAACTGCCGATATTCGCCGTGAGGTCGATCTGGCCTTTGTTGCCGAAGTCTTCACACATTTTGCCGGTATCGGCGTTGAGGGCGATCAGGCGGGTATCGGCCGTTGGCAGGAAGATGCGCCGAGGGCAGGCGCTGGCAGTAGGAGCGGGGCTTTGCTGGCTGGCGTCGGCGGCGTAGGCGGCTTCGTCGTGATAAGACACGCCACGGCAGGTCATATGGGCCCAGCCCTTGAAGTTCTCAGCGTTCTGGGTGCTGAGTTTCGGGTCGAAGCGCCAGATCTCCTTGCCGGTATCTGGGTCCAGGGCGATCACTTGGCTGTGGGGCGTGCAGACATAGAGCATGCCATTGACCTTCAGCGGGGTGTTTTCCGCCGTGGTTTCACCCGGATCGTTCGGGCCTGGAATATCGCCAGTGCGGAAGGTCCAAGCGGGCGTAAGCTGGCTGACGTTCTGCGGGGTAATCTCGGCCAGGGGCGAATAGCGGTCGCCGAACGCCGTGCGGCCATAGGACTGCCAGTCGCCGTCGGGCATTTTCGGGGCGGTATTTTGCGCGCCGGACACCTGGCCGCGCTGCAGCTCGCCGGGCATTTCACCGGGGTTGGTGAACTGGCTGGCCAGTGCACATACACCCGCCAGGACCACCGCGACACCCAAAGTGCCGGTGGCCAGTGGTGCAGGCTTGCTAGCCAACAGGGGCTTGCGCCACCAGGGTAGGAGCAAAACGATACCCAAGGCGAACCACAGCGCCAGGCGCGGCACCAGTTCCCACCAGCTCAGGCCGACTTCCCACAGTGCCCAGAAGGTGCTGGCCAGTAACACGATGGCGTACACCCCCAGCGCCGCGCCACGGCCGAGCAGCAACAGGACGCCGGTAAGCGCCACGCCCAAGCCTGCCAACAGGTAGTAAAGCGAGCCGTCGAGTGTGACCAACTTGATGCCGCCGGCCACCAAGGCCAAGCCCATCAGTAGCATGACCAGGCCAAGTAAGCTCGGCAGCAAACGCGCGCCGCGCCAAGCACCATGAGTGCCCATAATCCGTTTCTCCATCGTGTTTAAGCTGTTTAATCTAGGTAGGACGTTTCCTGCCTCAGTGTGTTTAAGGGTGCTTCAGGTGCCGATAAGTTTCAGTGGTAAGCGCAATATTCAGCCTCAGTGCTTTTCGAGCAGCGACTGCTCAGCTAAGGTGCGCGCACTTTTCAGCCAAGGGGCACGGCATGAACGACTCCAACCACGACCCGCTGCACGGCGTCACGCTTGAGCAAATCCTCACCGCACTGGTTGCGCACTACCAGTGGCAAGGCCTGGCCGAGCTGATTGACATACGCTGTTTCAAAAGTGATCCGTCGATCAAATCCAGCCTGACCTTTCTACGCAAGACCCCTTGGGCGCGGGAAAAAGTCGAACGCCTGTATGTGAAGTTGCAGCGTGGCAAGCGCAGTTGAAACCTTTGCTCTCACCCCGTTGGTTGCTCTACACCCAAGCCAGCGCCGCCATTGCTTGGGGCGCTCTGGCACTGCAGCTGTACCTGGTGCTGTGGGTGCGCTGGCAAGAGCAGGCCAGCCTGGTCGGCGGGCTGGTGCATTTCTTCAGCTATTTCACCATTCTCACCAATACGGCGGTGGCGACCACCTTGAGCTGTGCCCTGAGCCGGCGTCGGTCGCTACTGTGCGATTTCTTCCGCCAGCCTGTGACGGTGGCCGGGGTGGCCACAAGCATTGCAGTCGTCGGCATCGCCTACAGCCTGTTACTGCGCGACGTGTGGCAGCCGCAGGGGCTGCAGTGGCTCGCCAATGAATGCCTGCACGACATACTACCGGTCGTGTTTGGCGTCTATTGGTGGGCCTGCGTGCCCAAAGGCTATCTGCGTGCGTGGCACGTGTTGGCCTGGGCGGTCTACCCCTTCGCGTATTTTCTGTGGATCATGCTGCGCGGCCAAGTGATTGGGGTGTATCCGTACCCCTTCGTCGATGTGGACGCACTCGGCTGGGGCCAGGTGCTGATCAACGCCTGTGCCATTTTGCTCGGCTTCGCCGCCGTGGCCTCGGCCTTTGTCTTGCTGGACCGCCGCCTGGCGCGTGCGGCCAAGGCTTGAGGGTCATGCGCTTTCGCTGTCCGTGTGGCGCCAATATCCGGCGGCTTTGACCGCTGAGTCATCCAGGCCATGGTGCTCCAACAGCACCTTGCGCAAGCGCCGCGATAGCGCTGCTTCAGTGGCCACCCAGGCATACAGGGGGCCGGCGGGGAGCGTCAGGCGCTCAACGCTGTGCAGTAGGTCATCGCCGTTGCGCAGCACCCAGGTGACTTCCACCTGAGCAGCACTTTGCAGTGGCTGGCGCTCCTGTTCGTTGGCAATTTCGATCAGCACCCGGGCGTGGCGGTTCGCGGGCAATTCTTCCAGGCGCCGGGCAATCGCCGGGATGGCCGTTTCGTCGCCAATCAGCAAATAGTGGTCGAACACGTCCGGTACGATCATTGACCCGCGCGGGCCGCCCATGTGCAAAAACTGGCCGGGCTCGGCCTGGGCCGCCCAGGTCGCGGCGGGGCCGTCGCCATGCAAAACGAAATCGATGTCCAGCTCGCCGGCCTGCAAGTCAATACGGCGCGGCGTGTAGTCGCGCATGTCCGGTTTCGCCTCGCCTTCATTGGAAGCACCGAGGCGCATGTTTTCCAGAGTGGCCTGTTGCTCGGGGGTGCTGGCGAACATCAGCTTGATGTGGTCGTCGCTGCCCTGGCTGATGAAACCGGCCAGTTCCGTACCCCCCAGGGTGATGCGGCGCATGCCGGGGGTCAGTTGTTCGACGCGCAGCACCTGCAAACGCCGACGCTTGATCTCGTGCATGACGCGATGAATGCCATACGGGTTATCGGAGTTCATGCTGTTGCCTCCTCGGGCGGGTTGGCGCCATCGACAATAGCGCGGGCGGTCTGGTTGAGCAGGTCGCTGACCCGGGTGATTTCCTCGGGGTTCCAGCGGCCATGGTGCAGTTGCAGGGCATGGCGTACGTTGTGCACCGCTTCGTGGATTTGCGCGGGGCGTTCATGCCCACGCAATGAGCGCTTGCTGACGTCGATACGGTTGCGCACGCCTTCCAGGGCAACGGCCTGTTCCGTCAATGACGCTTGGCCTGCGTGCGTCACGCTGTAGCGCTTTTTGCCAGCCTGGGCATCCCCCAGGATCATCTCGCTTTCTTCGAGAAAGGTCAGGGTCGGGTAGATCACACCAGGGCTGGGGCTATAGGCGCCGTCGAACATGCCTTCAATCTGGCGGATCAGGTCGTAGCCGTGGCAGGGTTGTTCGGCGATCAGGGCCAATAGCAATAATTTCAAATCGCCAGGGGCGAAGACCCTGGGGCCGCGGCCGCCACGTTCGCGGCCCGGACGTTTTTCCAAGCCGTCGTGGCCATCGCCGAATTCCCGGGGGCGGTGGTGAGGAGGGTGATGTTCTTTCATGAGGGATGTCTCTTGCGGGTTTAGATATACCGTAAGATATATCTTATTGTTGCGCAAGAGTGCTGGATGAACGGTAAGCGGCCTATCCCCTGACAGTCATCGGCATTGGCTGGCTCCACCCGGCTGCAGATATCCATTGAGGATCGGCGCCATGCCTTTGAGTACCTGAACCGGTAGTGCTGAAGTAAAGCGAAATGTCTGGGCCGCTCGCCCTGGCACGAAGGCTGTGAGGGTGCCGAAATGATGCTCGCCGATGTAGAACACAAAGGTGGCGGTGCGGTTGATCGATTTGGAGCTGATCACGCGCCCGCCGGCACCAAAGCTTTCGATACGGTTATCGCCGGTACCGGTCTTGCCACCCATGACCAGTGGCGTGCCGTCCGGCAGGGTGAAGCTGCCTTGCGCGCGCCTGGCCGTGCCGGCCTCGACCACCTGCGATAGGGCCTCACGCATGGCGCCAGCGACCTCCGCGGGCAGCACGCGTTTGCCTTGATCAGGGTCGCTGGTCAGGCGCGTGTCGTAGGGTGTGTCGGCGGCGAAGTGGAGAGTGTCGGTGCGCAGTGTCGGCAAGCGAATACCGTCGTTTTGAATGATGCCGATCAGTTCCGCAAGGGCCGCCGGGCGATCGCCCGAGCTACCGATGGCCGTGGCCAGGGACGGCACCAGGTGGTCGAAGGGGTAGCCCAGGCGCTGCCAGCGGCGATGGATGTCGAGAAAGGCCTCGACCTCGAGCATGGTGCGAATACGGCTGTCCCTGGCACTTTTGTGGCGGCTTTTGAATAGCCAGCCATAGACTTCCTGGCGTTCGAAATGGCTGGCGTTGGCCGCTTCGCTGAAGGTTGCCGCAGGGTGCTGGAGCAGGTAGCCCAACAGCCAGAGGTCTAAAGGGTGCACCCGGGCAATGTAGCCCTGGTCGGGTAGGCTCCAGGCCCCAGGGCCATAGGCGTCGTACATCTGCAGCAGCTTTTTGTCGGTCACGGTTTGGCCCTTGGCACGCTCGCGGACGAAGCTGGAAAACGTCTGCAGGTCGGCGTTGGGGTAAAGGTAGCGATGCACGGCGGCGAGGCGTACTGGGGTGGTACGCAGCCCGTCGAGAAAGGTTTCGACCCGTTCCTCGGCCGACTTGCGTTGGTATTTTTTCCAGAACCGCAGCAAGAATTCGGTGCCCTCTTTGTCGGCGAACCGGCTGAGGTAGGGCTGGCGCCGGGGGTCATCGTCGTCCAAGAGCAACTCTGCACCGTTGCTGGGGCCTTGATAGGTGGTGTAGCGCACCAGGTCACGCATCAGGCGAATGAACGGCAGGTTGATGGACTCGCGCAGCGCCTCTTTCATTGTCGGGATACGGCTGTTGTCTTCGCGGCGAAAGTTATTGAAAGTGTGCACACCTCCGCCGGTAAAAAAGCGCTCGGCAGGGCTGGCCGAGTAGCGCCGCTCCAACGCGGCGTCGAGCATTTGCCGCAGGTCGCCATTGCGGTTGGCGATCAGGTAGTCCAAGGCCCAGCGGGTCAGGCGGTCTTGGTCGTCGACTGACACTTTGCGCAATTGCGCTGGGGTTTGCCCGGCGAAACGTTGATGCAGTTCGGCGATGATCTCCAGGTAGGTGGTCATAACGCGCATTTTGGCGGTGGAGCCCAGTTCCAGCTTGCTGCCCTCGTTGACGTCGAAGGGTTGCTCGGTGCTGTCGGTCTGTACCCGTACCCGTGATGCATCGCCGGTGTTTTCGAACAGGGTGAAGCTGTAACTGACTTGCCCGGTATTAGTCGGGCTGAGGAGCCGCTCACCGATCAACCCGATCTGTTGCGCGAAGGCCGGGTCAGCGAGGTGGCGCAGGTACTGGCTGACCTGGGCCTGCAGTTCACCGTTGAGGGTGCTGGTGGCGGCGAGGTCGAGGCGATCGAGGTCATACAGAGGGCGGTTGAGCATGACCGAAAGCCGATTGCGCGCGCTGTTGATGCCCTTGTTGGTTTCCGTCGCCTGCACCGTCGGCAGGCTGACCCAGTCGCGATACTGCAGGGTGGCGCTGAGCGCGGCCTGGGCCAGCTCCGGTGTGAGCACCTGATGGCTGGCCAGCAAACGGATATGGCTGTCGGCCAATTCGTCCAGTTCGGCGTGACCTTTACTCAGGTAATAAGAAGGCCGCCGTTGGGCAATCATCAGCGCCAGTACCTGGCGCAACGCTAGCCCTTGCCTGGCCAGGCTGTCTGCACTGGTGTCGGTGCTGGCTAGGGCCTGGTTGACCTGATCGAACTCTGCGCCATACCAGACCCGCAGGCCCTCGGCCAGGCCATGGACTTCGCCGTGCCCGGGTACCGCCGAGAGTGGCACGCTATTAAGGTAGTCGCGCACCACCCGTTGCCGCGCCTCCAAGGTTTGCGGGCCGTGGGCATAGGCACGCACGCTGGCGGAAACCATCTGGCGGATTTTTTCCGAGCCGGAGAGGGTTAGGCCGTCGGGCGAGTGGCGGTATTTTTCCAACTGTGTCGCCAGGGTGCTGCCGCCTGCCGATTGGCCCGGCAGTGCGAAGACCTTGGCCACCTGTGACCACGCGGCCTTGGCGAACCTGGGCCAGTCGACGGCGGGGTTGAGTTGGGCTTCCTGTGGGTCAAGCAGGCCGCGGTTTTCGATAAACAGCAGGCTGTCGACGATCACCGGGGGGATGGCGTCGAACTGGCCATACAGCTGTTGCGGATAGCGGAACTGGTAGAGCCAGTCACCTTTGCAATCGGTGATCGATAAGCCTGCCTGGGCTTTTTCTACGTAGGGTACGAACAGGCCGCGCTGGGCGTAGCTCATCAAGGCAGGAGAGAAGCGGCTCTGTTGGGCCACCAGGTAGTCGCGCTTGAGCAGGCGCGGGATGAATTGGCCGAGGGCGCTATAGCCCAGGCGTTGGTCGAAAGGGCCGTTGCTTGGGTAGAAAATAGCGTCGCTGGGGCCCTGCTGCAGGGAGTAGTCGAGGGAACGTGCCAGCTGGCTGAACTCACGCGCCTGCAACCAGGAGGTGCGCATTTCGGCCCAGAGAGCCAAGCCTGCGGCCACCACCAAGGCGATGAGTAACAGCCACAACAAACGCCGCCAGTAACGCCGCCGACTGGGCGGCTGGGGCGGTGGGGTAGGGGCCGGATGGTCAGCGACGATCGCGCTCTTCTTGGGTTCTGTCTGCCATAACGCGCCCATAGTATTCAGCCCAGCCGCATAAATTCATCGATCCTGTTCCAAGCGTAGCTGCTGCTGGGCAGAGTTGAGAATTTTGAATGTAACTGGGCTGATCAAAACGCCAAGCTAGTTGAGCATGTCCTTCACCGCCTGTTCCTGCTTCATCAGTTCCTTCTGCCGGGCGTCGATGCGTGAGGCCATTTGGAAGTTGTCGGCCACCCGGCGCTTGGCGAAGTCCAGCTGTTGGATCGCCTGGGAGAAGTCGCCAACCCGCGCGAAGTACTCGGCCCGCGCTTGGTGCAGGCCAACGATGTTGTTGTTCAGGCCGCGGGTTTCGGCCACCAGATACCAGACGTCGGGGTCATCCGGGCGGCTTTTGAGTAGGTCGTCCAAAGCCTTTTCAGCGTCGGCGGTGCGGTTCTGTTTGAGCAGCAGGTCGACCCGCTGCTGGTTCAGGGGGTAGCTGTCGGGGTACAGCGAGCGCATCCGGTCTAGGCGTTGCTGGGCGTCAGCCAAGCGATTGTTGGTTATTTCCAGGTCAATCTGGGCCATGTTGTAGGTACGCCCGTCGGGCGATTTGGCCAACAGCGCCTTGAGGTTTTCGCGGGCCTCGTTCAACTGGCCGCCTTTGATCTGCGCGATTGCCAGGCCATACCGAGCCGTGTCGGATTTGGGGTTTTCTTCGAGCTGGGCGCGAAATTGCTTGGCGGCCATGCCGGGGGTGTCTTCGTACATCAGTTGCGTGCGCGCGCGCATCAGTTGGTACTGCGGGCTGTCTTCTTTACCGCCTGGGGGGGCCTGCTCGGCGCGGTTGCTGGTGTCGGCGATACGTGACTCGGTGACCGGGTGGGTCAACAGGAACTCTGGTGGGCGCCGGCTGCCACCGTACAGGCGCATCAGGCGGCCGAACATGTTGGGCATGTTGCGTGGGTCGTAACCGGCTTTCTCCATATTGATAATGCCGATACGGTCGGCTTCTTGCTCGTTCTGCCGGGAGAAACGCCGTTGCTCCTGGATCGCCGCCGCTTGGCTGCCAGCGATGGCGGCGATACCAGCATCGCCACCGCCAGCGGCGGCGATCACGATACCGGTAAGCAACGCGGCCATCATTGGCACCTGCATACGTTGTTGCGCCTCGACGCCACGGGCGAAATGGCGCTGCGACAAGTGCGCCAGCTCGTGGGCCAGCACGCCGATGTACTCACCTTCGGTCTGGGCATTGAGGAACAGCCCGCCATTGACTCCGACAATTCCCCCGGGGGCCGCAAAGGCGTTCAGCTCTTTGCTGTCGATGAGGATGAATTCCAGGCGCCGGTCTTGTAGCTGGCTGGTCTCTGCCAGGCTGTAGACGCTGGATTCGACGTAGTCCTTGAGTTGTGGGTCAGACAACTGCTTGACCTGACCACGCAGCATCGCCAGCCAGGCGCGGCCGAGTTCGTGTTCCTGTTGCGGGGATACGATGGCAGAGCTGGCATCGCCGAGTGACGGCAGGTCATCGGCCTGGCTTGGGAGTGCCAGCAGGCACGCCAACGTCAGCAGGGTAGGGCGCAGAAAAGACATGCATGACGCTCGGGCAGAGAAAGGCCTTTACTTTAGCCGGGTCGCCACGCGAGAACCAGAGGCGGGCGCGCTTGATGTATTCTGCTGGGCCCTGCCTGGAGAGTTTCCATGACCGAAGCTGTAATAAAGTGTGACGCCGAACTGGATGCCAGCGGTCTTAACTGTCCCTTGCCCCTGCTCAAGGCCAAGATGGCGCTCAACCCGCTCGCCAGCGGTGCGGTCCTTAAAGTCATCGCCACCGACGCTGGCTCGCAACGTGACTTCCGCACATTCGCCAAGTTATCGGGCCACCAGCTGTTGCGCGAAGAGGCCGAAGCCGGGGTCTACTCGTATTGGTTACGCAAAGCCTGAGCGCGCTGCGTTCGCTGGATTCAAAGGATTACCGATGTTCAAAGTGCTTCGCGACTGGATGCAACGCTACTTTTCAAACGAAGAAGCGGTGGTCCTGGCTGTTCTGCTGATACTGGCGTTTACCGCCGTATTGACCCTGGGCGGCATGCTCGCGCCGGTGCTGGCAGGTATGGTCCTGGCGTTCTTGATGCACGGCCTGGTGCACGGCCTGGAGCGCATGCGGGTACCCAGTGGCATGGCAGTGGGGCTGGTCTTTACCTTGTTTGTCGGGGTGTTGGCGGCGTTTATGCTGATTCTGGTGCCGCTGCTCTGGCATCAGTTGATTACCCTGCTCAACGAACTGCCGGGCATGCTCGGTAAATGGCAGTCGCTGTTGTTACTACTGCCTGAGCGTTATCCCCACCTGGTCTCCGACGAGCAGGTGTTGCAGGCCATCGAATCGGTGCGCGGGGAGCTGGGCAAATTCGGCCAGTGGGCCCTGACCTTTTCGTTGTCCAGCCTGCCGCTGCTCGTCAACATCATGATCTATTTCGTGTTGGTGCCGATCCTGGTGTTCTTTTTTCTCAAGGACCGCGAGTTGATTGGGCGCTGGGTGCGTGGCTATCTGCCGCGCGAGCGGGCGCTGATCACGCGGGTGGCGCAGGACATGAACCGGCAGATCGCCAATTACATTCGCGGCAAGGTGATCGAGATTTTTCTCTGCGGGGTCGCCACCTACATCGGCTTTATCGCCATGGGGCTCAACTATGCAGCGCTGCTGGCATTGTTGGTCGGGCTGTCGGCGGTGGTGCCGTACGTGGGAACGGTAGTGGTCACGGTGCCCGTAGCGGCTATTGCGCTATTTCAATGGGGTTGGGGCGACCAGTTTTTCTACCTGATGCTGGTGTATGGGGTCATTCAGGTGCTCGATGGCAACGTGTTGGTACCGCTGCTGTTTTCCGAAGCGGTTAACCTGCACCCGGTGGTGATCATCTGTGCGGTGCTGCTGTTCGGCGGGCTGTGGGGGTTCTGGGGGGTGTTCTTCGCGATACCCTTGGCCACACTGTTCAAAGCGGTGTTGGATGCCTGGCCCAGAGAGCAGCCTCCCGTGGCGCCATTGATCTAAGCCAACGCTGGCAGCGAGGGCGCCCGGCGGCGCGCCCCACTGCGGCAGGCGCCTGGTTCAGACCTTCGGTGTGACCGCAGGTTTGACGACTGGATCGACTTCAGCCACCACCGCCGACTCAGCTTTCTCTTTCATACGCACCAATTCATCGCCAGCACGTTCGATTTTCGCCCGTACCTGGTCGATGTCTTGACGGCCTTTTTCGATCAGGCTTTTGGTCGAGCTATGGCCGGTAACGCCCCGGGCCAAAATGGCGCCGCCAATGGCGATCTGGACCAAGCCAAAGATACCGCCGCGGCGTACGCCCTTACCGAGCATGACGATACCGGTGAAAACGGAACCTGCGCGTTCCCAGCCATGCACGTTTTTCTCGGTGCGTGAGGCGGGAGTGTTGTCTTCGATGACGTTCAGAATATTGCGCTCGCTCATAGGTAGTGCTCCGTGGATGGCATTGATAGTTAGCTGACTGCCAAACACGGTGGCTGTTCCATCGAAGTTATTTGAATTTCGGCCCCGAGCGAGTGTTATTGCCCTTGGCCAGGCGGTCGTAAAGCACCACGTTGACCGTGGCCGCCAGGTTCATGCAACCCTCGGTGGGAATGTAGATGGTGTCTTCGCACCAGGCCCGCACACTGGGGTCGAGGCTGCCATCTTCCGGGCCAAAGATGTAAATAGCGCGATCCGGGTGGGTGTATTCGGGCAACGGGCGCGCGCCTTCGATCAGCTCGACGGCCACCGGTGTACAACCCAGTGGGATGATCTTTTGTAAATCGTCGATACCGATCAACGGAATGTCGTAATGCACCCGTTTGGTGTCGGTGATGAAGTCACGGGCGCGCTCATAGCGTTTGCCGGTGTAGAACACCGAATTGACCCCATAGCAGCCGGCGGCGCGCATCACCGAACCGACATTTTCAGGGGACTTGGGGTTATACAAACCGATACAACTGTAACGTTTATTGGCCAATGGGGGCTCAGTCTTCTTTTTTCATCAGGCCGGCCAAGGCCGCGAAAGGGTTATGGGTCGCCTTGGCGGTTTTTGGGCTGCTGGTGGAGCCTTCGGCGTAATACTGCTGGTCGGTGTAGCGGGAGTGTTCGTTGTCGTGGCAATACAAGCACAGTAACTCCCAGTTGGAGCCGTCCTGGGGGTTGTCGTCATGGTTATGGTTGCGATGGTGCACGGTCAGTTCGCTCAAGCGCTTACCGGCGAACTCACGGGCGCAGCGGCCGCACACGTGCGGATACATTTTCAGGGCTTTGTCGCGGTAGCCGCTTTCGCGTTCGCGCTGGGCATCGGCCAGGATCCGGTCGAGCTTGGCAGTGTGCGGGGTGGACGAACTCATGGGTTCACCTCAAAGGTAAGGACGGTCAGGCTGCATTCTAGCCGTTTGCTCGGCGCGAAGCTCGCTCACACCTGTTGCGCCAACAGTTGCCCATCGGCCATGCGCAAACGTCGGGACATGGCCACGGCCAGGGCACGGATTATTTTGGCGGCGATGCGCGGGGCTTCGGCGAGCATTTTTTCCAGGGAGTCCTTGCCCAGCATGAGCAGGCGACACTCATTGGCAGCGATGCAACTGGCCGAACGGCGTTCGCCATCGAGCACCGCCATTTCGCCGAAGGCCCCTTTGCGCAGGGTCGCGACTTCGACTTCCAGGCCTTCGGCATTGGTCTTGCGCACCGAAACCCAACCCGAGTGCAAAATGCACATGAAGGTACCAGCGTCGCCTTCCTGGAAAATACTGTCGCCCTTGGCCATGGTTGCGATGCTGAAGTAGCCCGAGACGCCGCTGAATTCTGACGGCGACAAGGCATCGAACAGGCCGCAGTCCAGCAGCATGTTACGGATTTCATTATTGAGATGAGTGGCGTCAGACATGATCGCGATCTTATCAGGGGCTAGGACTAGCGCCGACCAGTTGGCCGGCGCTAGTGGGTTGGACAACGGGGTAACGCATTTATACCTTGCCGAGTACTTTGAATATAAACCCATACTCCAAGGCCACGTCACGTAGGCCTTGGTAGCGGCCACTCATGCCACCGTGCCCCGCGCCGAGTTCGGTCTTGAGTAATAGCAGGCTGTCATTGCTGCGGGTAGCCCGCAGGCGTGCGACCCATTTCGCAGCCTCCCAATACTGCACCCGGCTATCGTTGTAACCGGCGATCACCAGCATGGCCGGGTAGGCCTGGGGCCGCACGTTTTCGTAAGGTGCATAGGCCTTGATGCGCTGGTAGACCTCGGGGTCTTGCGGGTTGCCCCATTCGTCGTACTCGGTGACGGTCAGCGGCAGCTCGGGGTCGAGCATGGTATTGAGCACGTCGACGAATGGCACTTCGGCAATCGCTGCCTTGAACAGCTCCGGGCGTTGGTTGAGCACCGCACCGATCAGCAGGCCGCCGGCGCTGCCACCGCTGATGACCAACTGCTCGGACGTAGTGATGGCTTGCTCGACCAAGTGTTCGGCACACGCGATGAAGTCGCTGAAGGTATTGGCCTTATGCGCCTGCTTGCCGCCCCGGTACCAGGCTTCGCCCAATTCGCCGCCGCCGCGCACGTGGGCGATGGCAAAGGCCACGCCACGCTCCAGCAGGCTCAAGCGCGCGTGGGAGAACCAAGGGTCGAGGCTGCTGCCATAGGCGCCATAACCGTAAAGGTACAGCGGCATGGGCTGGCCCACATGTTCGCGGCGGCAGACCAGGCTGATCGGCACTTGCGTGCCATCGGGGGCGCGGGCCCACAGGCGCTGGCTGACATAATCGTCGGCATTGAAAGTACCCAGCACCGGAGTTTCCTTGAGCACCTGCTGCTCGCCGTCGGCCAGGTTCAACTGGCGTACCTGCGCAGGGCGGTTCAGCGACTCATAACGCAGGCGGATGCAGGGGCTGGCGAACTCCAGGCTGTCTTGCACATACAGGCTGTAGGCCGCGTCGGGCAGTTGCACACGGTAGGCGTCCAGCCCCTGGGGGTGGACTTCGATGATCGGCAGGCCGCCTTCGCGCAAGCTTAAAGTAAAGGCCGAGGCGTTCAGGGTGAGCCCTTCGAGCATCACCTGGTCACGATGGGCGATCAGGGTTTGCCACTGCTCGCGCAGCGCAGGCTGGCCATGGTCGGCCGCGTGGTACAGGGCGAAGTTAATGCCGGCCTGATTGCTGCGGATGAACCAAGTCCAGGCGCCCTGCAACTGGCCATGATCCACCGAATACTCATGGCCTTCGGTACGCGGCGCCAGGCAGGTGAAAGCCTCGTGGGGGGTACTGGCGTCCAATACCCAGGCTTCGCTGGTGGTTTTGCTGTCCAGGGAGATGATCAACTGGCGTTCGGAGCTCGAACGATAACAGTGCAGGAAAAACCGCCCGTCGCTTTCCTCGAATACCGGTTCCGCCAGGTTGCTGCCCACGCTATGCCGGTAAAGCTTGTAGGGGCGGTGGGTGTCGTCCAGCTCCCCGAAGAACAATGTCTGGCTGTCGTTGGCCCAGGTCATGCTGCCGTCGCAATCGTCGAAGGGTAGTTCGCGCACGTAGCCGCTGGCGAGATCCTTGACGTACAGGCGGTAGATTTCGTCGCCGCTGGTATCCAGGCTGTAGGCCAACTGGCCATGGTCGGGGCTGATGCTGAAAGCCCCCAACGAGAGAAAACCGCCATTGGCCAGTTCGTTCGGGTCGAGCAACAGTTGTTCGGCGCTTTCGTCCACCGTGGGTGAGCCATCGGCAGGACGTGGGCAGCGGTAATGGCGGGCATATTCGTCGCCCGCGGTGGTGCGGCTGTAATACAGGTAAGGGCCCCAGGGCGATGCCAGGGACAAATCGGTCTCGCGGATGCGCGCTTTGATTTCTTCGAACAGCGCTTCGCGCAGGGGCGCTTGGTCGGCCAGTTGCGCTTCCTGCCAGGCATTTTCTGCCTTGAGGTAATCCAGCACCTCAGGGCTGTCGCGCTCTTGCAGCCAGGCGTAAGGGTCGTTACCTGGGGCTGGGCGGGCGACGGGGGCGTGCTGTGCGGTGGGCATGGGCGGTCCTTGGGCTGGCGCAGGGAGCCAGGTTCCGGTAGTGGCCTGACGGCGGGGGGCGCCTGCGCGATCAAAAGTCGTTATCATAAGCGCCTATTCGCTCGCCTTGCCACGGACACCATGACAGAAAATGACTATCTCCACGCCTGGGCCGTCTACGCTATCGCTGCTGTAGGCTGCCTATGGGTGTGGTTCAAGCTCACCGGCTGGATGTGGCGCTACCTTCGCGAACCGCTGCGGGTGCTGGTCGCGGTGCTACTGTTCACCCCCACTATCGTCGATCCGGTCAAAGACCTCTACGCGCCGGCGGTGGCCATCAGCGCCCTTGATCTAGTGTTCAAGGTCGGTGGCAATGTCTGGCGGGCGGCTTCGGACCTTTCCATGTACACCTTGTTCGCCTTCGTGGCTTACCTGGTGTTCGTGCTGGTCCGTTGGCCGTTCCTCAAGCGTGCCCGCGAGCGCCGCGAAGCCGCTGCCGCACGTGAGGCGGCGGCGCAAACCGAGCAGGGCACCGAAGTGGCCGACCCCGAGCCTTCTGGCCGAGCAGACCCGCGCTACGCCGAAGCTGTTGCACCTGCCCCCTCCAGCCGCTTGCGAGTCGAGCCAAAGCTCTGAGCCGGCCTTCATGACGGAACCCAAGCATGTGTGAACTTCTGGGCATGAGCGCCAATGTGCCGACCGACATCGTGTTCAGCTTCACCGGGCTGATGCAGCGCGGCGGCCGCACCGGCCCGCACCGTGACGGCTGGGGCATCGCCTTTTACGAAGGGCGCGGCTTGCGCCTGTTCCAGGACCCAGCGGCGAGCTGCGAGTCGCAGGTGGCGGAGTTGGTGCAGCGTTACCCGATCAAAAGCGAAGTGGTCATCGGCCATATCCGCCAGGCCAATGTCGGCAAGGTCTGCCTAGCCAACACTCACCCTTTCGTGCGTGAGCTGTGGGGGCGTAATTGGTGCTTCGCCCACAACGGCCAATTGGCCGACTTCCACCCGGACGCCACCTTCTACCGGCCCGTGGGCGACACCGACAGTGAAGCGGCCTTCTGTGACCTGCTCAATCGGGTACGCAGCGCTTTCCCCGAACCAGTCGAAGCCCAGGCTCTGCTGCCTATCCTGGTGCAGGCTTGCGCCGACTATCGCCGCCAAGGGGTATTCAATTGTCTATTGAGTGACGGTGACTGGCTGTTCTGCTTTTGTTCGAGCAAGTTGGCCCATATTACCCGCCGGGCACCTTTCGGCCCGGCGCGTCTCAAAGACGTGGACGTGATTGTCGACTTCCAGGCCGAGACCACGCCTAACGATGTGGTCACGGTCATTGCCACCGAGCCACTGACCGAAAACGAAAACTGGAACCGCTACCAGCCAGGCGACTGGAGCCTGTGGCGACGCGGCGAATGCGTGGCCACTGGCAGCACTGATAAGGAGTAGGGCCGATGTTGCGAAGCTACCTGCGGTTGGTGCTGTTTACCCTGGGGTTACTGGTGGGTGTGCAGGTACCGGGTGTCATCACCGATTACAGCCAACGCGTCGAGGCCCATCGCCTGGAAGCGCGGGAAAGCCTGAAAGGCTTCAACGAGACCGCGCAACGTTTCTTCAACGGCGATCTGCAGGCGCTGGTGGCTTATTACCGCGCCAGCGAAGACCCAGTGTTTCGTAGCGACGCTGAAAGCATCAATAACGTTCTCAGCCGCAATCAACTGCTCGAACGTGAGTGGCAGGCGCTGCAGGGGCCTTGGTATGCCCGTGCATGGCATGTGCTAAGTGCCGCCGATCCAGAACTGCGTGACGAAACCCTCAATGGCTACAGCTACCAGGTGCTGCTGGCGCCTGCGGCGATTGCCTGGGGCCTGGCCGGTGCCTTGGTATTGTCGGCATTGGTGGAAAGCGTGTTGGTGGGCCTGGCCTGGGTGGCCGGGTTTGGCCGCCGCAGGCCGGTGGTGCGGCGAGACTGGTAATCCGGTAGAAGCCGCCTATTTCGCCAGAAAGCGCATACCTTCCTCAAGCCCGCTGAGGGTCAGCGGGTACATCTGGTCGCCGATCAACTCGCGCACCAGATGGGTCGAGGCGGTATAGCCCCATGTATCCTTCGGGTAGGGGTTGATCCAGATAAGTTTCTTGTAGGTCTCAGTGAAGCGGCGCAGCCAAACGTGCCCGGCTTCTTCGTTCCAGTGCTCGACGCTGCCGCCAGGCTGGGTGATTTCATAGGGCGCCATGGCGGCATCGCCGATGAAGATCACTTTGTAGTCTGCGCCGTATTTATGCAGCAGGTCGTGGGTGGCGATACGTTCGGCATTGCGCCGCAGGTTGTTTTTCCACACGGTTTCATACACGCAGTTGTGGAAGTAAAAGTACTCCATATGCTTGAACTCGGTGCGGCAGGCCGAGAACAGTTCTTCGCAGGCTTTGACGTGGGCGTCCATGGAACCGCCGATATCGAACAGCAGCAGTAGCTTGACGTTATTGCGCCGCTCGGGGCGCAGTTGGATGTTGAGCAGCCCGGCATCGCGAGCGGTGTGGTCAATCGTGCCGTCGATATCGAGTTCATCAGCAGCGCCCTGGCGCGCGAACTGGCGCAGGCGACGCAGGGCCACCTTGATATTGCGCGTGCCCAGTTCAACTTGGTCGTCTAGGTTGCGGTACTCGCGTTGGTCCCAGACCTTGACCGCTTTGCCTTGGCGCTCGCCCGCATCGCCCACCCGTATGCCTTCCGGGTTGTAGCCGCCGGACCCGAAGGGGCTGGTGCCGCCCGTGCCGATCCACTTGTTGCCGCCGGCGTGGCGCGCCTTCTGCTCGTCCAAGCGTTGTTTGAACGCCTCGATCAGTTGGTCGAGGCCGCCGAGTGATTGGATTTGTGCGCGCTCTTCAGCGCTCAATGATCGCTCGAATTCCTTACGCAGCCATTCTTCGGGGATCAAGGCTTGGAGGTGGTCGTCGAGGTTCTGCAGGCCGTTAAAATAAGCGCCGAACGCGCGGTCGAACTTATCGAAGTGGCGTTCATCCTTGACCAGAATGGCCCGGGCCAGATAGTAGAATTCGTCCATGTCGGCGAATACCACGCGCTGTTCCAGGGCGCGGATCAGGTCCAACAGCTCGCGCACCGACACCGGTACTTTCGCGGCGCGCATTTCATTGAAGAGGTTGAGCAGCATGGCTGTCGCCCTTGGTTCGTATGGACAGGTTCAGCGATTACCGCGCCGGCTCATGAACGCCAGGCGTTCGAGCAATTGCACGTCTTGCTCGTTTTTCACCAGCGCCCCTGCCAGGGGTGGGATCGCTTTGGTGGGGTCGCGCTCGCGCAGTACGGCCTCACCGATGTCATCGGCCATCAGCAGTTTCAGCCAGTCGACCAGCTCGGAAGTCGAGGGTTTTTTCTTCAGGCCAGGCACTTTGCGGACGTCGAAAAACACGTCCAGGGCTTCACTGACCAGGCTCTGCTTGATGGTTGGAAAGTGCACGTCGACGATTTTCTGCAGCGTGGCGCGGTCGGGGAAAGCGATGTAATGGAAGAAGCAGCGACGCAGGAAGGCGTCGGGTAATTCCTTTTCATTATTCGAGGTGATGATAATGATGGGGCGATGCCGGGCTTTGATGGTCTCGTCGGTTTCATAGACATAGAATTCCATCTTGTCGAGTTCTTGCAACAAGTCGTTAGGGAACTCGATGTCGGCCTTGTCGATTTCATCGATCAGCAATACGACCCGCTCGTCAGCCTCGAACGCTTCCCAAAGCTTGCCCTTCTTCAGGTAATTGCGCACGTCATGAACCCGGTCGACCCCCAGTTGCGAGTCGCGCAGGCGGCTCACAGCGTCGTATTCATAAAGGCCCTGGTGGGCCTTGGTGGTCGACTTGATATGCCAGGTGATCAGCTTGACGCCCAGGGACTCAGCCAGTTGTTCGGCCAGCAGGGTCTTACCGGTGCCCGGTTCGCCTTTGACCAGCAAGGGGCGCTGCAGGGTGATCGCCGCATTGACCGCCAATTTCAGGTCGGCGGTGGCGATATAGGCGCCGGTGCCTTCAAATTTCATTGAAGCTTCCTCGAACGGTTAGAAACTCTGGCGCGGACTATAGACCAGTGCCGCGCCACTGACCAAACACCACGGTGTTACTTGGCTTGAGGCGCCGGCTGCTCGTAGCGGGCGTTGAACGCCTGCACGAAACCATTGCGCAGGATCTGCCAAAAGGCCTGCAGCCCGCTGATGTTCTGCTGGTGCACATTGCCACTGAGGGTGACGCGGGTGGCGAACTGGTTTTCGTTCTGGTTTTTCAACACGGTTTCGCTACCCCCGACCACGGCTTCCCAGATGGAACGCAGGATGCCTTTGTCCTGGTTCTGCACATCTTGCTGCCAATTAAACACATCGACATTGTGCAGCAGTGGTTTGATATAGCCGCTCAACTGGCCTTTGTCGGCGTCCGCCTCAATGACCAGGTCGCCGGTGCCGGCGTTAAAGTCGAACTTGCCATAGGCGCTGGAAAAACTGTTCAGGCGGCGCAACTCCACACCCGTGGCCCGCAGGCGGAATTCAAAGTCTTCGAAATCGCTGAGCGGGTCGAAAGTAGCGGTGCTTTCCACAGGCGCTTGGCCAAACAGCAGCGCCTTACCCTCGAAACGCGCGTCGCGCTTGCCTTGCAGGTCTTGCACATTGGTGAGGTTATACAGGCTGGCATTGACTTGATTGGCCCGCAGCTCGACCTTGGGTTTGGAGTTGTAGTTGCGAAAGGTCAAGGTGCCATCGATGATGCGCACCTCATTGAGGGTCAGTGGCACGATTTTCTTCACCTGCTCGCGCCAATCGGTGCCGGCACCGGTCTGGGAGGCTTCCTTGTCGTTGGCGCCGCCGTCGACGAAGTTCAATTCCGGGCGCAGCAATTCACCTTCCGCCACTACCGCATGGTCGTACCACAGCGAATGCCAACTGACGGCTAGGTCGATTTGCGCAACTTTGAGCAAAGGCACTGGCACCTTGCCGTCGGCTTTGACGATCTCCAGGTCCTGGATGCGGTAGGCCCCGCGCCACAGCTCCAGTTTGACATCACCGATTTGGCCGCTGTAATCGCCCATGTTTTGCAGCTTTTCGTTGAGGTAGTTGCGCACCAGCACCGAAAGTGCCACGTGCAGAGACAACAACAGGGTCACCAGGATGCACAAGGTGATTAATGGCCAGCGGTAGCGACGTCTCATGGAAAAGTTCCGTAACGTTAGTACAGTGATGGACTGTGCCAGGTCGATTCCGTTCGACTGGACTCGCTCACGCGCCCGGCATACCCTTTGGCTTTTCGCTGGTGTTAAAAGGACCCTACCATGAGCCGAATCTACGCCGACAACGCCCACTCTATCGGTAATACGCCGCTGGTGCAGATCAATCGTCTGGCCCCGCGGGGCGTCACCGTGCTGGCGAAAATCGAGGGCCGCAACCCGGGTTACTCGGTCAAATGCCGTATTGGCGCCAGCATGATCTGGGACGCCGAAAGCACGGGCAAACTGAAAACCGGCATGACCATCGTCGAACCGACCTCCGGCAACACGGGTATCGGCCTGGCCTTCGTGGCCGCCGCCCGCGGCTATAAACTGATGCTGACCATGCCAGCGTCCATGAGCCTGGAGCGGCGCAAAGTGCTCAAGGCGCTGGGCGCCGAACTGGTGTTGACCGAAGCGGCCAAGGGCATGAAGGGCGCCATCGAGAAGGCTGCCGAGATACTCGCCAGCGACCCTCAGCAGTATTTTATGCCGCAGCAGTTCGAAAACCCCGCGAACCCGGCGATCCACGAGAAGACCACCGGGCCGGAAATCTGGAATGACACCGATGGCGCGGTCGACGTGCTGGTCGCAGGCGTCGGCACCGGGGGCACCATCACGGGTATTTCCCGTTACATCAAACAAGTGCAGAAAAAGTCTATCGTCAGTGTAGCGGTCGAGCCCATTGGCTCGCCCATCATTACCCAGGCACTGGCCGGTCAGCCGATTACCCCCGCGCCGCACAAAATCCAAGGAATCGGCGCAGGTTTCATTCCGAAAAACCTCGATTTGAGCCTACTCGACCGGGTCGAGCTGGTCAGCGACGACGAAGCCAAGGCCGTGGCCCTACGCTTGATGCAGGAGGAGGGCATCCTCTGCGGTATTTCCTGCGGCGCAGCCATGGCAGCGGCGCTGCGCCTGGCCGAGAAGCCGGAAATGCAGGGCAAGACCATCGTGGTGATCCTGCCGGACTCCGGCGAGCGCTACCTCTCCAGCATGCTGTTCAGCGACCTGTTCAGCGAGCAAGAGCTGCAAGCGTGAGTTGATCCAGCGCAGGTAGCGGACGAATGTCATGTGCTGCGGGTTTTTGCCGACGCCGCCAGGGTTTATCATGGCGGACTGCCCATCCATGGAGTTGTTGCATGACCCTCTCGTTCGCCGCCAAGGCCGCCTTGCTTCTGCTATTTCTAGGGAGCACGCTCTACGTTCATTTGCGTGGCAAGGCGCGGTTGCCGGTACTGCGCCAATTCGTCAACCATTCGGCGTTGTTTGCCCCCTATAACGCCCTGATGTATCTGTTTTCCGCTGTGCCGTCCAAGCCGTATCTGGACCGCAGCAAGTTCCCGGAGCTCGACACCCTGCGTGACAACTGGGAAACCATCCGCGAAGAAGCCCTGCACCTGTTCGACGAAGGCTACATTCGGGCAGCTGAAAAAAATAACGATGCGGGGTTTGGCTCGTTCTTCAAGAAGGGCTGGAAGCGCTTTTACCTGAAGTGGTACGACAAATCCCTGCCCTCCGCAGATTTGCTCTGCCCCAAGACTGTCGCGCTGGTCAACAGCATTCCTAATGTCAAAGGCGCGATGTTCGCGCTATTGCCGGGTGGTAGTCACTTGAATCCTCATCGCGACCCGTTCGCCGGGTCGTTGCGTTATCACTTGGGCTTATCCACGCCTAATTCGGACGATTGCCGCATCTATGTCGACGGCCAGGTGTACGCCTGGCGTGACGGGCAAGACGTCATGTTCGATGAGACCTACGTGCACTGGGTGAAGAATGAAACCGAGCACACGCGGGTTATCCTGTTCTGCGACATCGAACGGCCCCTCAGCAATCGTTTTATGACCCGCATCAACCGAAGCGTCAGCGCATTTCTGGGGCGCGCCACAGCGCCGCAGAACCTGGATGACGAGCGGGTCGGCGGGATCAACCGCGCCTACGCCTTCAGCAAACGCTTCAGCGATGGCTTCAGCGGCAAGGTCAAACGCTTCAAGCGCGCCAACCCCAAGGCTTACCGGATATTGCGCCCGGTATTGGCCGTTGCTGTTTTGACGTTGCTGGGCTACTGGCTCTTCGGTTGATTATCAGCGATCAGGCCCTGGGTAGGGGCCTGGCCTACTGATCTCAAGCACGGCGCTCACTCCAAACACGCGGCCCCTGCCCGGGCCACTTGGGCGTCCTCGCTGGCTTTGACCCCGGAAACGCCAATCGCCCCAATGACCTGGCCGTCGTGGCGGATCGGTACGGCGCCTTCGAGGCAGGTCATCAGGTCAGCAGAAAGAAACGCCGTGCGCCCGCCCGCGACCATGTCCTCATACACTTTCGAATCGCGACGCCCCAGGGCCGAGGTACGCGCCTTGCCAGTGGCGATGTAGCTGGCGCTGGGGGCTGCGTTGTCCAGGCGTTCCAGCGCAAGTAAGTGGCCGCCATCGTCAACTATGGCAATCGCAACGGCCCAATGGTTTTTCAGAGCTTCGGCGCGGGCACCGGCGAGGATGCGCGTGGTTTCGGCGTGACCCAGAATGGCTTTGCTTTGCATGGCTAGGTGCTCCGGTGGAGTGAGTGGGTTCAAGGATTCAGTGCGGCGTCGACCAGTTCGATCCAATGCCGCACGGGTGTTCTACTGGCGCTGGCCAGGTGTGTCTGGCAACCGATATTGGCCGTTGCGATGATGTCCGGTCGAGCGTTTTCCAGCGCGGCCAGCTTGTTATCGCGCAGTTGCCGGGAGAGTTCGGGCTGAGTCAGCGAGTAGGTGCCGGCCGATCCACAGCAGAGGTGCGCGTCAGGGACGTCTGTCAGATGAAAGCCCAGCCGGCGCAAGATATCTTCAGCCACCCCGGCGAGTTTCTGCGCGTGCTGCAGAGTGCAGGGGCAGTGAAATGCCAGCCGTTGCTGGCCGCTTAGGCTGAGTTGCTCCAGTGGCTCGTCGCGCAGCACTTCGGCCAGGTCCTTGGCCAGGCGGCTGACCGTCGCCGCCTTGGCCGCGTAAGCCGGGTCGTGGCCCAGTAGGTGGCCGTAGTCTTTGACGAAGGCGCCGCAGCCACTGGCTGTCTGCACAATGGCGTACGCTCCGGCTTCGATGGCCGGCCACCAGGCATCGATATTGCGCCGGGCGCGGGTGAGCCCTTTACTCTGGGCATCCAAGTGATAGTCCAGCGCGCCGCAGCATCCGGCCTGGGGCGCGGCGGTGACGCTAATGGCCAGACGGTCGAGCACCCGAGCGGTGGCGGCATTGGTGTTAGGCGAGAGGCCCGGCTGTACGCAGCCTTCGAGCAGCAAGACATGGCGGGCATGCTCGCGCGTCGGCCTGGGTTTGGCCGCTATCGTCTGCTCGGGGAGTTTGTCTTTTAGATTTTGCGAGAATACCGACCGCAGTTGCCTGCCCACAGCCAGTAGGGCCTGAAAGGCGAGCGGGTGGGGCAGCACGGCACGTAGCCCGGCCCTGAGCCAGCGTTGGCTAACGGGCCGTTGCAAGGCTTCGTCGACCACCGCTCGGCCGATGTCCAGCAGGTTGTGGTAGTCCACCCCGGAAGGGCAGGTGCTTTCGCAGCTGCGGCAGCTCAGGCAGCGGTCCAGATGCAGTTGCGTGTGGGCGGTGATGGGCTGGCCTTCGAGCACCTGCTTGATCTGGTAGATGCGCCCACGCGGCCCGTCCAGTTCGTCACCGAGCAATTGATAGGTGGGGCAGGTGGCGTTGCAGAAGCCGCAATGCACGCAACTGCGCAGTATGTCTTCGGCTTCCTGGGCGCGGGGCAGGGCGCGCGCCTGTTCACTGAGGTGAGTCTGCATTCAGAACTCCGGGTACATTCGGCCAGGGTTGAAAATGCCCTGGGGGTCGAGTTGTAACTTCAGCTGTTGGTGATAGCGCAGCAGTATTGCCGCGAGCGGCTCAAATGGCTCAGAACAGGCGCCGGGCGTATGGCAGGCCGCATGGCCGCCCACTTTGCTAACAACGGTACGGATCAAGGTCGCGCTCGCGTCGCTTTTTAGCCAGCGTTGCGCGCCGGCCCAATCGATCAATTGCTCGCCTGGCAGTCCCAGTGCAGTGCAGGCATTGGGCACGGCCAGGCGCCACAGCGGGCGCGGGTCGGCAAAGAAGGCCAGGCGTCGTTCGTTGAGTTCGCTCCAGAAGCTAGAGTCCAGCGGCTCACCCCCCAGCCGTTCGCGCGCTGCCGCGACCGAGCCTTCACCACCCTCCAGGCGCAACATCAAATGCTCGCCGGCATGGCAGGCGGCGCTGATAGGCAGCGGCTGGCAACCCCATTCAGTCAGGCGTTGCAGGGCCTGGGCCGGTGCCATGGGTAGACGCAGGCTGACGCAGGCCCTGGGCCGCGGAAGTACCTTGAGCGAGACCTCGGTGATCAGCCCCAGGCAGCCGAGGCTGCCCACCAGCAGGCGCGAGACGTCGTAACCGGCGACATTTTTCATGACCTCCCCGCCAAAGCGCAGGTGTTTGCCGTGGCCGGTGATTACGCGGGTCCCCAGCACATAGTCGCGCACCGAGCCTGCCCACGGCCGGCGGGGGCCGGACAGGCCGGCGGCGACCATGCCGCCGAGGGTGGCGTCGGGGCCCAGGCTGGGAGGTTCGAATGGCAGTATTTGCCCGGCGGCTTGCACGGCGGCCTGCAATTCCCTCAGCGGCGTGCCCGCCCTGGCGCTGATCACCAGTTCGGTGGGGTCGTAGCTGACGATGCCGCGATGGCCGCGGGTATCGAACGGCCGCGCGTTTACCGGGTGGCCCAAAAAGCCTTTGCTGCCGCTGCCCTGCACGGCCAGGGGCGTGCCCTCGGCCAAGGCCTGGTTAACGGCCTCTAGCCACTGGGCGCTGGCGTCGAAGTCCTGTTCGGCCATTAGAACCGCTCCAGTTCGGGGAACGGCAATTGCCCCTGGTGGATATGCATGGCCCCGAACTCGGCGCAGCGCTGCAGCGTCGGAATATTTTTCCCAGGGTTGAGTAGGCGTTTGGGGTCGAAAGCGGCTTTTACCGCGTGGAAGAGGGTCAGTTCATCGTGGCTGAACTGAGCGCACATTTGGTTGATCTTCTCGCGGCCGACACCATGCTCACCGGTGATGCTGCCGCCCATGGCCACGCACAGCTCGAGTATCTTGCCCCCCAGCGCTTCGGCGCGCTGGAGTTCGCCCGGCTTATTGGCGTCGAACAGGATCAGCGGGTGCATATTGCCGTCGCCTGCGTGAAACACATTGGCCACCCGCAGCGCATATGCATCGGCCAGTGCCTGGATACCTTTGAGCACACCCGGTAGGGCGCGGCGCGGGATGGTGCCGTCCATGCAGTAGTAGTCTGGAGACAAGCGGCCCACGGCTGGAAACGCATTTTTGCGCCCGGCCCAGAAACGCATCCGTTCGGCTTCGTCACGCGCCAGCCGCACTTCAGTGGCCCCGGCGGCGCTAAGCACCGCGTGGACCCGTTGGCAGTCGTCATGGACATCGGCTTGCACGCCGTCCAGCTCGCACAGCAGGATCGCTTGGGCGTGCACCGGGTAACCGGCATGGATGAAATCTTCCGCCGCGCGGATCGCCAGGTTGTCCATCATCTCCAAACCGCCGGGGATGATCCCGGCGGCGATGATCTCGGCCACGGCGCGGCCGGCTTGCTCGACCGAGTCAAAACTGGCCAGCAGCACCTTTGCCACGGGTGGTTTGGGCAACAGTTTGACCGTCACTTCAGTGATGATCCCCAACATGCCTTCCGAGCCCGTGAACAACGCCAGCAGGTCAAAGCCAGGTGAGTCGAGGGCTTCGCTGCCCAGGGTCATGGGCTCGCCTTCGATCGTCAGCATGTCCACCTTGAGCACGTTGTGCACGGTCAGGCCGTATTTGAGGCAGTGCACGCCCCCCGCGTTCTCCGCCACGTTGCCACCGATGGAGCAGGCGATCTGCGAGGAAGGGTCAGGGGCGTAGTACAGGCCGTAGGGCGCGGCAGCCTGGGAAATCGCCAGGTTGCGCACCCCAGGTTGAACCCGTGCGATACGGGCCGCCGGGTCGATCTCGAGGATCTGCTTAAAGCGCGCCATGACCAGCAGTATGCCCTTATCCAACGGCAGGGCGCCGCCGGACAAACCCGTGCCGGCACCCCGGGCAACCACTGGCACGCCCCATTCATGGCACAGCTTGAGTAAAGCGGCGACCTGTTCGAGGCGCTCTGGCAGTGCCACCAACATGGGCGTGGTGCGATAAGCCGAGAGGCCGTCGCACTCATAGGGCTGTAGCTCTTCAGGCCGGTGCAGTAGGGGCAGGTCAGGCACGCGCTGGTGTAGCGCATGGAGCAGCGCCGCCCGGTCTACGCTTGGCAGCGCGCCGTCTACCCGCTCGTCGTAGAGAATATTCATGTGGCGAACCACTTGGGTCGTTATTGTTGTGACTGCATGATTGGGCTATTGCGATGCGGCTGTCCAGCTTATGTTGGGCTGGTCATACCCGTTTTTAGGCTTGGCCTCAGTCGGCCAGCGTCAAAAGCCGCCTGCGGTCAGTGGCTGGCCGATTGGGGTAAAGAGCATCGAGGTCGCTGACGGGGGCGGCCTTCAGGCTGTTCCAATGGCTCGAATAATGGATGTAACGCCGCTTCAGTAGGCGCTCCTCACTATCGCTGAGCAGTAAGTCTGCCTGGCGCCCTAGCAGGTACTGACGGATTTTACCGGCGGCACCCAGCAACTCATCGGGAAGCACCAGGGCCGGGTCTTGAGCCCGCAGGGGATTGAAAGGCACCCCTTTGCTCGAGGCCAGTTCGTGCATGGCTTGCCCATAGACGTGGGCCAACTGATGCTGAACTTCGCGGCGCCCGACCAGAGCTGCGTGCACGTGTTTACCTGACTGGTGATCGCCCCGGGCCGTGAGGTGAAAAGGGTTGGCCCAGGTTTTGATCGCCAGAGCGAAGCCATAGCGTTCCAGCGCGGGTGCAAGCTCGCGTTGTTGCTGCTGAGCCAGCTGATAGCTGGGGCTGCTTTCGTTGGCCACGTGGCGGTCTACGGTCGAGCGACAGGGCCGGCTTAGGTGCAATTCTTCGTGCCAGCAGGGGCGATAGCCCCCGCCGATATCGGCATGGGCGCCAGGTACGAGCAGGTCGGCATCGGTGGTGGGGCTCAGGGGAAAGTGATGACGGTGCTCATCGCGCGCTACGAAATGAGCGATGTGGTCGGCGATGCCGGGTGCTAGCCGCAGTTTGAGCTGGCTTTCTGCGCCGGGGGTGGCAGCGTATAGATCCATGCGAGTGGCTACCGTGTCGAACAGACCGATGAAAGCGATGCTGACACAGCGGCCAAAGCTCCAGTCGAAACCCTCGGCGAGGTGATCCGAATGGCGGCTGAGCATTGCCAGGGGGCTGCCAGGCCCCAATGCCAGTTCGTTGGCGAAGTGCCGCGCCTCGGCTGCGCCGCGGCTGAAACCGAACAGGTCGAAACGTAAATGACTGACCCGCACGCCAGTGCCCAAGGCTTCGATGTGCGCGGCGGCCCGCTCGACAGCGTGCTGGACCTTGGCTTGCATGCCGGTATTGCCTGTGCCTGTCACTTTGTCCAGCAGGGTGTCGGGGTGCCCACCCAAAGTGCCGACACCCTCTACATAGATACTTGCCACCGTGCCATGTGCATCGGTAGCCGAGCGCGGGTAGAGCTCGAAGAGTTTGGCGATGTTGCTTTTGGCGTTGGCGTAGCTGTCTTGCTGACAGGAGGGAGCAGTGGCCCGTAGGTCTGCGTTGTGCCGATTGTTACCGGTGCCGTCAAAGAATACGCCTATGCGTAAGGTATAAGGGTTATCCATGGTGACCGTCCTTGTCGACCAAGCCCTTTAGGGCGCTGGAGGTGTCGAAGGGCAATGCTAGTGAATAGGCGATGCACGGTCAGTCGGGTAACAGCCCTCGGTACCAGGGCTTTGTTCTTCAATAAGGGTGGGAAGGTTCAGACGAACCTACGAAGCCTTTTTGAGGCAATCGAGCTTGCTGAAATCAGCATGCAATTTGCCCAGGCGTTGTTCCAGGCGGGCGCGCTGTTGCTCGGTGCTGGCCTGGGCCAGTGCGACCAATAAGGTTTGCGCCGCCTGTTCGGTGCGGCCATAGGCGGCCCGGTATTCGGGAGTCCACAGGGTTTCACGCTGTTGTAGCAGTTGCGCGACGCGCGCGGGGAAGTCGGCGTTCTGGCGTTGCTGCAAAGCCGCGATCAGCAGGTTCTGCCAGTGCTCACGATTATCGGTCCATTCTCGGTTTTGCTCGCCGAGGCTACTGGACCAGGTTTGGATGCTCTGCTGTTGCGCCGCGTTGAGTGAACCCAGCCAGGGGCTCAAACGCTTCTCCATGCGTTGGGCGCGTTCCTCGATCTGCTCGGCAAGGGGCAGAGCCACATATTTTTTCCGCCGCTGCGCCAGGTCTTCGGCGAAAGCCTGTTGCATGGCGCGCACCTGGTTGTCGTCAAGCCCGCGCAATAGCTCGACCGCAGATGGGGTGACTTCTTCAGCGATCTGGCGGATCGCGACCTTGGCCTCGGCGGTTCGGGCTTGTAGCGCCGCCGTGTCCACTTGATTGCTGGCCACCATGGTTTTGATTCGGTCCAGCCAGGCAAGGTTCGCCGGTAGCTGGGTCGTGCAGTGCCAGCGCAGATGGGTTTCAAGGCGCTCATCGAACCAGCTTTTCTGCTCGCGGTTCATGTCCAGATAGTCGTTTACCGACCACGGAATTAAAACGTCGAGGTTGCGGTAGGCCAAATCGACGCGGCTACAAGCGCTGAGCACGAGCCCAGCGAGCAATAGAACAGCACAGTGGGAGAGGCGTCGGACGGACATGGGGCGTTCCCTGCGTTGGCATACGTGGTCTATACGTGGTCTATAGAGCCTAGGGTGCGCGTGCAGGTTCAGCCAGGTTGCCGTCTCGATTTCAGAACAGTGAACGCACCGCTTGCACGGTCAATACGGCTTCGCACTGGGAATTGTGCCCCGAATAGGCGCCACAGCTAGGGCCGCTGAGGTCGGAATCGGTGTAGGTCAGGTTTAGGTCCAGGCCCATGAATGAGCGCGACAGCTGCAGTGACCAGTCGTTGAAAGCTGAAACGTCGTTGCTGCCGTCAATGGAAAACGGCGTGCCCAGTTGGTGGTTGCTGACTTTGAAGCTGACGTCTATATCCAGCAACGGCAAGCCGCCGAGGTTGGCGAACAAGGTACTGTTACGGCTCTCGGGGGTGTTGCTGAACGCTGCGCCGAAGCGCGTGCCGTAAAGCCGCAGGCCGGTGTACAGCTCGTGGGTGTCGGCGGTGTCGAGGCCAGGGTAGCTGTAGTGGATCATGCCGACCTCGTAGCCGAGGGTGCTGTCGAATGAGTGTTTGAAGCCCGCGTAGGAGTCGATTTCCAAATTACTGGTGGAGGTCAGCCCCATGCTGGGTGACCACTGGCCAACGTACCAGCCGCTCTCGTGGGTGAGGTCGAGCCCGCCGTGCAGCGAACTGGCCGCCGAAGGCTTGATCAAGCCCTGAGCCATGCTGCGCGATGGGGTGGTGCCGAGTTTCAGGTCGAAGTCACCCAAATCACGTTGCAACAGCTGTGCAGAGGCAACAGGGTGAGCCATAAGGCCGGCCATCAGAACAATACTTTTTTTCAGCATTTTCGGCTCCATCGGCTGAAAGGCCCGACTTAGACGCCTGCCAGCATAACGGCGAAATGCGCCGTGGGGGCGCCATTCGTCGATTGCATGGAACATAAGTGATAGGTGAATGTGTGCGAGGTGACAGCGAGGCAGGCAGTGGGCATGTTGCCCACGGGCCCGATACCTGAAAGGAGTTACTTCTTACCGAGGCTGATGTGCTTGGACGGCGTGAACGTTTGGCCGCTAACACCCTTGGCGATCTGCTGAATCTCGCCACCGGATTTCAAGAACGCAGCGATTTGAGCATTGATCGACTCGCTGGTTTCTACCGCTGGAGCCGGCTTGGCTTTACTGGTGGATGCTTTAACGCGCATGGCTGCCACTGACCTGTCAAAAATGAATAGGGCCAGCGATTGTACAGGAAAGTCAGACTATTTGTTGGATTAATGAGGGTGTCAATAGTCAGTGCGCCCTGTAAATAGGGGCGTCGCGGGAGCAAAGTCGGGTAGAATGCGTCCCTGGAAATGAGGATTCATCAATGGCTTTGGTCGGGCGCTACAACAGTTTGCAAGTGGTTAAACATACGGATTTCGGGTTGTACCTGGACGGCGGGGCTGACGGCGAGATTCTGCTGCCCAATCGTTACATCCCCAAAGACATTCCCAGTGAAGATGAAGACTGGCTGAATGTGTTCGTTTACCTCGATAGCGAAGACAAGTTACTCGCTACCACTGAAAAGCCCAAAGTTCAGGTCGGCGAGTTTGCCAGCCTGAAGGTGGTCGAGGTCAACAGCATCGGCGTATTTCTCGACTGGGGCCTGCCCAAGGACCTCTTGCTGCCTTACTCCGAAGAAAAGCGCCAGATGAAGGCGGGTGAGTATTGCGTGGTGCATGTTTACCTCGACAAACGCAGCCGCCGTATCACCGCAACGGCGCGGCTAGACCGTTACCTCGACAAACTGCCCGCCACTTACAGCGTCGGCGAGGAAGTCGACCTGTTGGTGGCCGAAGAGACCGACATGGGTTTCAAGGCCATCATCAACAACAAGCATTGGGGCTTGATCCACAAGAACGAAGTCTTCAAGTTTTTGCGCTCGGGCAAGCAGGAAAAGGGCTTTATCAAAGAGCTGCGCAGCGACGGCAAAATCGCCTTGAGTCTGCAGCCGGTGGGCGCCCAAGCCCAGGGCAGCCTGAACGCGCGGATTCTGCAGAAACTGGCCGACAATGCCGGTGTGCTGCCGGTCAGTGACAAGAGCGACCCTCAGTTAATCAGCGAATGGTTCGGCGTGAGCAAAGGCAACTTCAAAAAGGCGATCGGCGCGCTTTATAAAGAAGGCCGAATTGTGATCCACGCTGATCGCATCGAGCTGGTTGCCACGGTCTAACTGTCCAGGCGCGCCTTCACGGCGTTGTAGAGCCGCTCATAAGGCAGCGCGCCATTTAGCGCGATGCCTTCGCCCAGGCCTTCTCCCACGCCACGCATCTCCCCACCGGGTACGCCCCGTAGGCCCAAACGTTCAGCTTGGGCCTGGTCGGCCAGGACTCTGGGCAAATAATGCCGTTTACCCAGCGCCACGGCCAGTTCCTCACGGGGTAACCCTAAGGCCTCGGCCAAGTACAGCAGTACGCTGGGTTGGCCGATATCTAGGCCCTGCTCAAAGAAAGCTTTGAAAACGCTCAGGTGGAACGCTTCGAAAACGCCACGATCACGGGCGAACTCGCTGGCCTGGAAGGCTAGCCGGCTGCGCGGCTGCACCGGTGGCAGTTGCAGCTGCATACCGCGTTCGAGTGCCAGCGGGTAGACCGCACGTTTCCAGGTCGAGCGCAGGTACTCGCCGTTCGGATCGAGGGTGTCGACCGGTTCCGGGCGCAGCTCGAAGGCATGCCAGGTAACTTTGACAGCTTCTTCGAAGTCTTCCTGCAGGCGGGCTAACAGTGGCAGTTGCAGGTAACAGAACGGGCAGACGTAGTCGCTCCAGATATGAATATCCAGTGGGCTTTTATGCGTCATGGGGCAGGCGTCTCCTCGCGTCAACGGGTCTTTTTGAATGACCGTGACGGAGTCGAAAAAATCCTTTTTTACGCGCCGGTTGCCGATGAAGCGACGCACGTGCGCCGCGGGCTACCTGTGGCGGCTAGGCTCAGGCCTGCACGAAGGTGGCGAAGCCGAGGCCGCTGGCGGTGGGGCGGACGTCCTTGAGAAAGGAGTCTTTGTCGGCGCTGAGTTCCAGGCTGAGGGTCGACTTGCGCTTGCCGGCGTTGCGCACGGTGAGGTTGTCGAGGTTCTCGCGCAGGAAGGCGGTGGTGATTTTCAGGTGCACAAGCTGATCGGTCTGCGGGTTGTGCAGCAACAGGTGTATCCATTCATATTGGCCGACCTGAATGCGGCTGACTGGGATATCGAACCACCAGATATTGCGGCGCCGGTCCAGTTCGGTGAAATGGCAGTTGTTCATGCCGAGTACCGCGCCGCCCAGCGCTTGGTTGCGGCGGGCGATGGCCTGGGGTTTATCGAGTTTCATGGTGGGTCCTGTTCAATTAGCGGCTCATTTTAAAGGCTCTGGCGCACAAGACCAGAAAATATTTGAAACTCTGCGCGCGGCCCGCCAGTCAACTCTATGTCGAGACAAATGACGCTATCTTCCCCATTGGAGAATCATCATGAGCAGCACCACCGACAAGATCAAAGGCGTAGCCAACGAAGCGGCCGGTAATGTAAAGCAGGGCGTGGGCAAAGTGACCGGCAACGAAAAACTTCAGGTTGAAGGCGCGATTCAAGAAAAGAAAGGCGAAGCCCAGCAAACCGTTGGCAAGGTTAAAGATGCTGTAAAAAAGCCATGAGATGAGGGCCAGAGCCCTCATGCATGATCCAGCGGCCATCCTATGATGGCCGCTGTGCTGTGTGCTCGACAATAAACGCGCCATCGTCAAGCGTACCGGTTTGATGTAAAACTCGCTGATTGCGACCGCCGGGCGAGAGGGTGTAAGGAGACGCTATGATCTTTCCAAATATGCAAAATTTGCCGTTTTGGCGCGTACTGGTGCGCACCGTCAAAGAATTCGTCGATGACGAAATGTCGACCTATGCCTCCGCACTGGCCTACCAGATGCTGTTCTCGCTGTTTCCTTTTCTGTTATTCCTGATCGCCTTGATCGGTTTCCTGCACTTGCCGGACTTTTTCTCCTGGCTACGCCTGCAATCGGAGCTGGTCCTGCCACCGCAGGCGCTGGAGCAGGTCAACCCGGTGATTGACCAGTTGCAACAGTCCAAAGGCGGCTTGCTGTCCATTGGTATCGTCATCGCACTGTGGACCGCCTCGGCCGGTGTACGCCTGATGATGAGCGCCATGAATGCCGCCTACGACGTAGTGGAAGGGCGGCCTGCCTGGAAGCGCATTCCGTTATCGGTGTTCTACACCATCGGTATCGCCGGCATGTTACTGGCCGCTGCCGCGTTGATGGTGACCGGGCCACAGGTGATCACCTGGCTGGCCGCGCAAATCGGCATGGAAGACTTCATCGTAACCCTGTGGACAATTCTGCGCTGGCCGCTGATCGTGATCTTGATGATGATCGCCGTGGCGGTCACTTATTACGCCATGCCGGATGTGAAACAGGATTTCCGTTTCATCACTCCAGGCTCGGTATTGGCCGTGGTGGTGTGGATCGTGGCCTCGCTGGGTTTTGGCTACTACGTAAAAACCTTTGCTGACTACAATGCGATGTACGGCAGTATCGGTGCGATCATCGTTTTGCTCCTGTACTTTTATATTTCGGCGGCGGTGCTGCTGCTGGGGGCAGAGATGAACGCGGTCATTGAACATATGTCGGCCGAGGGCAAGGACAAAGGCGCCAAAGACCCTGACCAGGCAGACCCTTCCACCACCCAAGCGCCCAAAGTGGGGCTGGGCCGCGACCACTCTGCGCCGGTCGACGCCGGGCATAACTGAGGCCAGCATGATTCGGGAAATCCTCAAAATGGGCGATGAGCGCTTACTGCGCATTGCCGAACCGGTGCCTCCCAGCATGCTGGGCTCCAGCGAACTGGCCGGGCTGATCGCCGATATGTTCGAGACCATGGAGCACGTGGGGGGCGTGGGCCTGGCGGCGCCGCAGATTGGCGTCGACCTGCAATTGGTCATCTTTGGCTTCGAGCACAGTGAGCGTTATCCCCAGGCCGAGGCAGTACCGCAAACCGTGTTGCTCAACCCCTTGATCACGCCGCTGGCTCCCTTGACCGAGGCGGGTTGGGAAGGCTGCCTGTCGGTGCCGGGGTTACGCGGCATGGTTGAGCGGTACCAGCGCATTCGCTACGAAGGGCTAGACCCCGAAGGCCACGCCATCGTGCGCGAAGCCAGCGGCTTCCATGCGCGGGTGGTGCAGCACGAGTGCGATCACCTGATTGGTCGACTGTACCCTTCGCGCATCAGTGACTTCAGCCAGTTCGGCTACACCGAAGTGCTGTTTCCCGAGCTTAAATAAGCTAAGCCTGCGGCGGGCGCCTGCAGTGCTACCAACTCCTTGGTGCGTTGATAGCGCTTGAGCCGCTCGGCCAGCGCTGGGGGCAAGGCCGTGCAGGTGGTGAACCCCAAGGGTTGATAAAACCCAATGAGGTCGGGGTGGCAGAATAGCCAAGTCGGCCCGTCACAGGTAGCTAAAGCATGGCCCAACAAGGTATGGGCAATGCCCTGGCGGCGCTGGTTTTCGGCGACCAGCAGGCCGGTCAGCCAATAGCCACCCGGCACCGGGGCGAGATTCAATGCGGCGACTATATCCCCAGCGCGGGCGACCCAGGCCTGCGCACCCGGCACGCCGCGCATGGCGCTACGCTGGTTGCGGTAAAACTTGTCGAGCAAAGGCCGCAGCGCTTCGTCGAGTCGTGCGTAGTCCATTTTCTATCCCTTGGGCCAACCGCCACCTAACGCCCGGTACAACTGTATTCGGTCAAGCCCGGCCTGGGTGGCACTGTTGACTTGGGCACTTTGGGTTTCCAGCAGGGCGCGCTGCACGTTCAACACGTTGATAAAGTCGGTCGCCCCTTGGCTGTAGCGCTCACGGGCAGAGCGCAGGGCCAGTTCGTTCTGCCGCACGGCCTCGCTGAGGGCTGCGTAGTGGCGTTGCTCGGCCGCGTAATCACTGGCGGCGTTGGCCACTTCATGCCAGGCGCCCAGTACGGTCTTGCGGTAGTCCAACGCGGCGGCCTGTTGTTGCTGTTCGCGCAATTGCAGGGTACCGCTCAATCGGCCACCCTGGAATATTGGCAAGTACAGGCTAGGCCCGAATGACCATTGCCGTGCGTTCCAGGCACCGATATCGGCGCCATCCTGCGCCTGAAACCCCGCGCTGGCGCCCAGGCTAACCCGCGGGTAAAAGTCGGCCTGGGCGGCACCGATGGCAGCCGTGGCGCGGCGCAGGGCGGCTTCGCTGCGCTGGATGTCGGGGCGCCGCTGGGCCAGCTGCGAAGGCAGGCCCAGGGGCACGTCGGCCACCACCGTGGGCAAGGGTTGTGTCGCTTCCAGCTCACTGCGTAGAGCGCCCGGGGGCAGGTCAAGCAGGTAACTCAGAGCGTTGATCAGGCGTTCGCGTTCAGCGTCCAGAGTAGGCAGACGCGCCTCGATGGTGGCGACTTGTGCAGCGGCGTTGGCCGTATCGAGCTGGGTGGTCACACCGTTGTCATAGCGGGTCTGGGTCAGGTCGCGGTTCTGTCGAGCGATGTCCAGGTTCTGCTGGGAGACCTTCCATTGCGCCTGCACGCCGCGCAGGCGTAGGTAGTTCACGGCGGTTTCGGCGCTGATGCTCAGCAGCACGCCGTCACGTTCGGCCTGGCTGATCTCCACTTGGGCGTCGGCGGCTTCCACGGCATGGCGCACGTGCCCCCATAGGTCGATCTCCCAACTGGCATCCAACGCGGCGCTCCACAACTCGTAGGGCGCTTCGCCGGCGTTGCCCGACGGGTCGTTCAGGCCGACGCCGCTGTTGCGCTGGCGTTGGTACGCGCTACGGCCGCTGAGCCCAGGCAGTTGCTCGGCAGCGCTGACCTGGCGCAATGCGCGGCTTTGCTGCAGGCGGTTAGCCGCGCTGCGTACGTCCAGGTTATTAGCCACGGCGCGCTGCACCAGTGATGTCAGCAAAGGGTCGGCGCTGCGTTGCCACCAATGCGCGTCTATGGGCGTGGCCCTGGCTTGTTGCGTGGGCTCTGACCACTGCTCGGGCAGGCCCGTGGCAGGCCGCTGCCAATGGGGGCCAACGCTGCAACCGGCCAGGCCGGCCAGCAACAAGGCCAAGGGCAATCGCTTCATCTCAATGCTCCTCGGCGGTTTCAACACTGGCGACCACCGACATGCCGACCCGCAACGCTTGCAGGTCAGGCTGGTTGGGCTCAAAGACGATTTTCACCGGGATGCGCTGCACCACCTTGGTGAAGTTGCCCGTGGCGTTGTCCGGGGCAATCGCTGAGAACGCCAGACCAGTGGCCGGGGCAACGCTGTCGACGCGGGCTTTGAAAACATGCTCGGGAAAACTGTCGACATGCACCTCGACCGCTTGTTGGGGATGCATGTGGGCCAGTTGCGTCTCGCGAAAATTCGCCACGACGAATGCTTCGTGTAAGGGCACCACGGCCAGCAGTGGTTGCCCTGGGGTGACATAGGCACCCACGCGTACCGAGCGCTGACCTACGCGTCCGGCCTGCGGGGCGACGATCCGTGTGTAGGAAACGTTCAGGTTGGCCTGGCGCAAATTGGCTTCAGCTTTGCCTAAAGTGGCGCGGGCCACCTCCAGTTGGGCACGCAGCACATCGAGGCTTTTACTCGCGGCGGCTTTGGCGGCGTTGTCACGGTCGAGCGCCGCTTGCCAGTTGAGCAGCTCGGCCTCGGCTTTTTGCCGTTCCTGCTGGGTGCCGGCCCCCGCACTGGACAGGTTACGGTAACGCTGGGCGTTGGCCTGGGCGAATTTGAGCGAGGCGGCGCTGGCGCGGGTGGTCGCGCTGGCTTGGTCGATCAGGGCGCGTTGGCGCTCCAGGGTCGCCGCCAGGTTGTGTAACTCGCCTTGGGCGGCATTGACGCTGGCGGCGGCGCTGGCTTGGTCGGCCAGGTAGTTGCTGTCGTCGAGCAGGGCGAGCAGTTGGCCCGCCTCGACAGCCTGGTTATCGCTGACCGCCACCTGGCGGATTTGCCCGGACAAACGTGCGGCCACCAGCACCGAGTCGGCCGTAATATAGGCGTCATCGGTGCTTTGCACGCTGCTGGGGCGCAGCAGTAAGTAGGCCACGTAGGCGACACAGACGACGACAGCGGCGCCGACCAGGGTAAGGGCAGTTCTATGTTTCATGTCAATACCGGGGGTTGCGGTGGATAGGCACGCGTTGGGACGGCCAGGAGTAGCAGCGCCAGCAGGCCAATGACGACCAGCAGCGCGAGAAATGCGTCACTGAAACTCAGCACGAAAGCTTGCTCGCGCACCCGCGCTGGCAAACCGGCGCTCGGCCCATCGAGCAGCGGTTGCAGGGCACCGCGGTGCGCGCCAAGGCGGTCGAGCAGCACGTTTGAATGAAAATGTTCGCGGGCCGTAATGAAATTTTCCAACACGACACCGGCGATAACCGACGCCAAACCGCGCACGGTATTGACCATCGACGAAGCGAACGGCCCCTCGAGCGGGTGGATGACGCCGGTGGCCAGCATCAACAGCGGCACCACCACCATGGGCTGGCCGACCGCGTGCAAGGCTTGCAAGGCGTAGAAGTCATCGCGAATCCATTCGCTGGTCACCAGCGAGCCGCCAAAACAGGCCAGGCCCAGCAGCGCAATGCCAATGCCAATGACATAGCGCGCGTCCACCCAGCGGCGGTTGATCAGCGCTGCCACCATGGGCGCCAGCAACAGTTGTGGCAGGCCGATGCTGAGGGCGATCGGCATGCTCTGCAGGGTGCGGTAGCCCTGCACATGGGCCAGGTGGGCTGCGGGAATGGCACTGCCGGCCAGCACCACGAACATCAACAGCACCAAGGTCAGCAGGCCATAGGTGAAATTGCGCCGGCCGAGCAATTGCAGCTTGAACAGCGGCAGCGGGTGGTACCACTCGTTGAGCAAAAACAGCGGTAAGGTAATCGCGCTGCCCAGCAATAACCAGGCGATAAGGGGTGAGTTCAGCCAGTCGAGGCGCTCGCCCTGGGTCAAGGCGATCACCAGCAAGCACACACTGCTGCAGCCCAGCAACGCGCCGCGCCAGTCGGCCTGGCGCAGACGCTCCAGGCGCAGCGGGTCCTGGGGCAAGCCGAAGGCGATAAACGCCGCGCCCAGGAGCCCCACCGGAATGATCTGCCAAAACAGCAGACGCCAGTCGGCGCCTTCTTCGCTCCACAGCGCGGCCAGCGGCATGGCCATGTTGGGGCCGAATGTGGCGGTCAGCGCATAGGCCGACAAGCCGTAGAGCTTGATGTGCCAGGGCAGGAAGCGCAGGGCGGCGGTCATCAGCAGCGGCGGCAGTGCGCCCCCCGCCAGGCCTTGCAGAACGCGCAGGGTGATCAAACTTTCCAGGTTCGGTGCCAGCGGGCATAACGCGCCGAAGCCGGCGAAGGCCAAAGTCACGACAATGGCGAAGCGCCGTAGGGAAAAAGTCACTGCCAGCCAGGGGGCGATGAGCATGGCCGACACCTCGGCGGCGCTGTACACCGAGCTGATCCAGGAGCCTTCATCGTGACCCAGGCCGAATACGCCGAGTACATCGACCAGCGCCAGGTCGGTCACACGGTCGTTGATACCCGAGCTCAGCGCTGCGAGCAGGACGCCGATCAGGCCAATAGCCAAGCGCCAGCCGAACGGCGCTGGAGCAGGAGAGGGGGAGGTGGATGACACGAAAATACCTGGGACTAAACTGATTCAAGATGTGATAATCAATACAGTGTACTGAACAGCAATACATGAGGCAATGAGCATGGCCCGCGACGAGGCAGAACGTAACGGCATTCAGGTGATCTCCCGAGCAGCGGCGATCCTTCGCTGCCTGGAAAACGAAGCGGTGGGCTTGAGCCTGGGGGCGATCGCCAAGCGCAGCGGTTTGCCGCGTTCGACGGTGCAGCGCTTGGTGGACGCCCTGGTGCTGGAACAGTTACTGGAAGTGCGTGGCGCGGGCGGCGTGTGCCTGGGGCCGGCGCTGATGCGCCTGGCTGCACGTAGCCATATCGATATCACTCAAGTGGCGCGGCCGTTTCTGGAAGATCTGTCAGCCAGAACCGGCGAAACCTCGGTACTGGTGCACGCCAGTGGGACTGACCTGATGATCCTGCAGTCGGTGATATCGCCCCAAGAGCTGCGGGTGGCCCCCAGCAGTGGCAATTTCCTCAAAGTCTTCGCCAGCTCGGGGGGTAAAGTGCTGCTCGCTTACCAAGAAGACAGCGCCGTGCGCACTTTACTGGCGAATGAGATGCGCGCGCTCACCCCCAACACACTAGGCCTCGAGCCGCTGATCGAGCAACTGGCCGAGGTGCGCCGCGACGGTTTTGCCTATGACCGCGAGGAGCATTCGCCAGGGGTTGCGGCGGTCGGGATAGGCGTGCAGACCTCCCAAGGGCATTACGCAGTGTCGACCGTTGGGCCGAGTTGGCGCATCGAAAGCAACCTGGAGGAAATACGCCAGGCGCTAATCGCGTGCCGGGACGGTCTGGTGGCGGCGTTGCGCAGTATGTAAAGCAGTCAGGCCCTTAGCCACTCTTCATTCAGCGCCTGCACCAACTGCGCCGCCGGCATGGCCCTTGCGCGGCTGGCTTGTTGGCCGGCCCAGTGGGCGGCGAATTCGCCGTTGCCGGCTTTGGCGGCGGCCGCGATCAGCTGCTTTCCGGCATCGTAGGCGATGCCAAAACCCGGCACCTCGGGGTGCCCTGGGGCGCCGACCGCTTGCATGAAACGGTTGACCAGCCCACGCGCCGGTCGCCCGGAAATCACCCGGGTCAAGGCCGTGTGCGCCGCTCGCGGGCTCGCCAGTTGCTCGCGGTACAGGGCGCTGGCCGCTGATTCCGGGCACAGCAAGAATGCCGTACCCAGTTGGCCCGCCACGGCCCCCAAGGCCAGCATAGCGGCGATATCGGCGCCGTCCATTAGGCCCCCGGCCGCGATCACTGGGATATCCAGGCCGGCGACCAACGCTTGCACCAGGGCTCGGGTGGGCAGTTGGCTGTCGGACGCCTCGGCGTCGAATACGCCGCGATGGCCGCCGGCCTCGATGCCCTGGGCAACCACATAATCGATACCCGCGGCCTGCACCCGCAGGGCTTCTTCCAGGCAGGTGGCCGAGGCGAAGAGGGTGATGCCGGCGTCCTTCAAGGCGTCGATGCGCGCCTGCGGGGGCAGGCCCAGGTGGAAGCTGACCACCGCGGGGCGCTCGTCCAGCAGCACCTGCAATTGCGCGTCATCGTGATAGAAACTGGTGTAGATATCCTCCAGGCCGCCAGGGGTGGGCGCGCCCAGTTCGGTGAAAAACGGTTCCAGGTGCTTCAACCAGGCCTGCTCGACCTCGGGGTTGGGCACCGTCGGGCGATGGCAGAACACATTGACATTGAACGGCCGCGCGGTGGCCTCGCGTACCTGGCGAATCATCGCGCGCCCGGCGTCGGCCGCCACGGCGGCAATCGAGATGGAACCCAAAGCCCCGGCATTGCTGACGGCCGCCGCCAGCGCCGGGGTGGCGGTGCCCGCCATAGGCGCTTGAATGATCGGGTAGGCGATGTTCAGGTGTTGGCAGAAGGCGGGCATGGGCTGGCTCCGGGCGGTGGATTAGCGAACCGCACTGACCCCTTCCAACGTAGAAAACGACGTGTCTTTGGCCGTTAGCAAGAAGTCGCGCATATAAGGTGCATCCAGCATGTCAGTGCGCACGCCCGCGTACAAGGTCGCGAACAAGCCTTTGTCCCCTAGGCGTTTGCCTTTGACATAGCCCCGTGCGCTGTATTCATGCAGCGCCCAATGGGGCATGCCGCAGACGCCACGGCCGCTGGCGACCAGTTGCATCATCATGACGGTCAATTCCGAGGTGCGCACCTGGGCCGGTTCGACGTCGGCCGGCTCCAGGAAGCGGGTGAAGATGTCCAAGCGGTCGCGCTCCACCGGGTAGGTGATAAGGGTCTCGCTGGCCAGGTCTTCAGGCACGATGTAGGGCTTGCTGGCCAAGGGGTGTTGGTTGGCCACGGCCAACATGGCTTCGTAAGTGAACAGCGGCACGTAGGTAATGCCCGCCAGCTCTAAGGGGTCCGACGTCACCACCAGGTCAAGGTCGCCGCGGGCCAGGGCGGGCAGCGGTGCGAAGGCAAAGCCTGAGGCCAGGTCCAGTTCGACTTCGGGCCAGGCGTCGCGAAATTGGTCGATGGTGGGCATCAGCCACTGAAAGCAGCTGTGACACTCGATCGCCATGTGCAGCCGCCCAGCGGTGCCGCCCGCCAGCCGGCCGATGTCGCGCTCGGCCGCGCGTAGCAGGGGCAAGGTGGCGTCGGCCAGTTGCAACAGACGCAGGCCGGCACTGGTGAAGCGAATGGGTTTGGTTTTGCGCGCGAACAGCGGCAGGCCCAGGCGTTCCTCCAGTTCTTTGAACTGGTGCGACAGGGCCGATTGGGTCAGGTGCAGCCGTTCAGCCGCTTCCACCAGGCTATCGGCCTCGCGCAGGGCATGCAGGGTTTTCAGATGACGGATCTCGAGCATGAGGGCGGGCCATGAGAAGAATTTGTGAAAAGCTAGAATAGGTTGAGTTTGTCTCATGTTGTTCAGCTTGTCGACAATGGCGCTATTGCTGACGCTAGGCATCGATAGAGATGACCATTCAGCGCCCTTCATCAAACTGTCACGCAACTGTGGCAGCGCGCTTGCACAAACTTCATCAGACTCGCGCCTCAATGGGGTTCTGCGTTCTGGTGTATTCATGCGTTTATTCATTTTGCTGGCCGCCTTGCTGTGCGGCCTGCCTGCGGTAGCGGCTGCGCGTTGCAGCGTCGATGTAGCGGTACAACAAGCCCACGTGGGCGACGTCAACCTGGCCTACCAAAGCATCGGGCGCGAGACCGACCCGGCGCTTTTACTGGTAATGGGGCTCGGTGGGCAGTTGATTCACTGGCCCGATGAGGTGGTGCTTGCCCTGTGCCAGCAAGGTTTTCGGGTGGTTCGCTATGACAACCGCGACGTCGGCTTGTCGAGCTGGAACCGTGCGCCCGATACCAGCAACCTGACCTTCGAAGTGCTGCGCTACAAGCTCGGCTTGCCCGTCGCAGCGCCCTACAGCCTGAGTGACATGGCCCGCGATGGCCTGGGCCTGATGGACGCGTTGCAGGTGCGCCAATTTCATGTGCTGGGGGTGAGCATGGGCGGGATGATCGCCCAGCACCTGGCAGACCTGGCGCCCCAACGGGTTGAAAGCCTGACCCTGATCATGTCCAGTTCGGGCGCGCCAGGTCTGCCGCAACCGCGGCCCGCCTTGTTGCAACTGCTAGCCAAGCGCAGTGCGCCCAGCCGTGCAGTGGCCCTCGAGCAGCAGGCCGATCTGCTGGCGGCCCTGGGCAGCCCGCAAGTCACCGACGACCGCCAGGCCCTGTTGCAGCAAGCCGCGCAGTCCTATGACCGGGCGTTCAACCCCCAGGGCGTGCAGCGGCAAATTCTGGCGATTCTCGCCGAGCCCAGCCGCGTACCGCTGTTGGAACGCCTGCGGGTGCCGACTTTGGTGGTGCATGGCACGGCAGACCCATTATTACCGGTCATGCACGGGGTGCACTTGGCCGCGCATATTCGTGGCAGCCAATTGCGCTTGATCCCAGGGCTGGCGCACCGTTTCCAGGAAGCGTTCAAGGCGCCGCTGTTGGCGGCGGTGTTGCCGTATCTTCAGGCCCATCGGCGCGACGACGCCACCTTGGCGCGACTTTAAGCGAGCCCGTATTTCTTCACTTTATCGAACAGCGTGGTCTTGGCCATGCCCAGTTCCTGGCTGGCTTGGCTAAGGTTGCCGCCGCTGCGTTGCAGGGCATCGCTCAACAGGTTGCGTTCGAACGCTTCCACGGCTTCGGTAAAGCCCAGGGCCTGGCTGGCCCCGGCGGCGGTCTTTTTGAATGGCGGCAAACCCAGGGCGAAGCGCTCGGCGACGTTGCGCAGTTCGCGCACATTGCCCGGCCAATCGTGCCCCATCAGCCGCGCTGAGGTATGGCCGTCCACGGCCGGTGGCTCGCGGTCGAAACGCAACGCGGCCAACTGCAGGAAATGCTCGAACAGGGGCAGGATGTCTTCGCGACGTTCGCGCAGCGGCGGCAGCTCCAGGGTGACCACGTTCAAGCGGTAATACAGGTCGCTACGAAAGCGCCCGTCGCGGCTCAAGTCATCGAGGTCGAATTTGGTCGCGGCGATCAGTCGGCAGTCCACGGCAATGCTCTGGTTCGAGCCCAGGCGCTCCAGCGTGCGCTCCTGCAAGACCCGCAGCAGCTTGATCTGGAGCGGGATCGGCATGCTTTCCACTTCATCGAGGAACAGCGTGCCGCGGTCGGCATGCTCGATTTTGCCGATGCGGCGTTTGCCTGCGCCGGTGAACGCATTGGCTTCGTGGCCAAAAATCTCGCTTTCGAACAACTGCTCCGGCAGGCCGCCGCAATTGAGCGCCACGAAAGCCTGGGGCTGGCGCCGGCTGAAGTCATGCAGGCAGCGCGCGACCAATTCTTTGCCGGTGCCGGTTTCGCCTTCGATCAACACGTTGGCTGAGGTATCGGCAATGTTGCCGATCAGTTCGCGCAGCTGCTGCATGGCCGGCGAGCCGCCGATGATGCGGCTTTCCAGGGACTGCCGGCCGGCCAGCTGGCGGCGTAAGGCGCTGACTTCGCGGGCCAGGCCGCGCTGGGTCAAGGCACGCCGCACCACATCGACCAGCCGCTCCGGGGAGAAGGGCTTCTCCATAAAGTCGTAGGCGCCGTTGCGCATGGCCCCGACCGCCATGGAGATATCGCCGTGCCCGGTGATCAGCACCACGGGCAGGCTAGGGTCCTGCTCGCGCAGGCGGGTGAGCAACTGCAGGCCGTCCATGCCTGGCAAGCGGATATCGCTGACGACGATCCCGGCAAAATTCGTACCGATCCGCTCCAGAGCCTGTTCGGCACTGCCTACGCCTTCGCTGGCGATGTCCTCCAACGCCAGCGCTTGTTGGCAGCCGAGCAGCACATGGGGGTCGTCTTCGACGATCAAAACAGTCAGGTCGTTCATGGGCGCTCGATCGGGCCAGGGGGCACGCTTGCAGGTGCCAAGGGCAGGCTGAGGGTAAAGGTGGTACCACCTTCGCTGGGGTGTTCGACACCTAGGCTACCGCCCGCGGCGGCGGCCAGGCTGGCCGACAGAGTCAAGCCAAGGCCCAGGCCCTGATCGCCCGGTTTGGTGGTAAAAAAGGGCTCGAACAGGTGCTTGCGCAAGTCGGCCTGGATGCCATGGCCGTTGTCGCGAACACTCAAACAGTAACGTTCGCCGAGCATCGCGCCTTCCAGCCAGAGTTGCGGGTGGGCGGCCTCGGCGGTGGCATCCAGAGCGTTGCCCACCAGGTTGACGAGGATCTGCTCCAGGCGCGTCTGATCGATGCCCAGGGTCTGCTCCTGGCAGTGGCGGTGCACCTGCAAGCCACTGCTGTCCAGGCGCGCGCCGAGCAACTGGAGCGCGGCGTCAACGGCCTTGGTCAAGGAGGCCTGGCCCTGGTCGTCGCCACGCCGGGCGAACGAGCGCAGGCTTGCGGTAATGCGGCCCATGCGGTCAATCAGTTCGTTCATGGTTTGCAAATTGGTACTGGCGGTGTCCAGGGCGCCGCGTTGCAGAAAGCGCACCGTGTTGCCCGACAGCGTGCGCAAGGCCGCCAGCGGCTGGTTGAGTTCATGGGCAATGCTGGTGGACATCTGCCCGATGGCCGCCAGCTTGCCGGCCTGAACCAGCTCATCCTGGGCCCGCCGCAGGGTTTCCTCGGCTTGCCGGCGCTCGCGGATCTGGCCTTTGAGCCGTTCGTTGCTGGCGCGCAGGTCGCTGGTACGCTCGGTGATCCGGCGTTCCAGCTGGCTGTTGGCTTCTTCCAGTGCTTCTCGAGCGGCCAAGCGGGTCGCCAGCACCTTGCGGCGTTCGTTCCAGGCGATCAGCACGATGGCCAGCAAGGCGAACGCTACCGCAGCCAGCACGCCCTGGATGATCGCTTCGCGGCGCAGATCGTGCAGCGGGCTGAGCAGGGTGAAGCGCCACGGGGTGTCGATCAGTCGGCGTGATTGTGCCAGGTAAGTGGCCGTGCCCGTCGCGCCGCTGACATCGTCATGGGTAGGGAAGGTCAGACGTTCCACACTGTCGCTGAGTGCCTTGCGGTCCAGTGGCTGCAATTCGACCAGCGGCGACCAGTGATACTGCAGGCTGCGGGCCAGGCGCTCTTTAATCTCGGCGGTCAGCGGGCGGATCGACTTGAGCCGCCGGGCCGGGTCGCTGGACAGGATGATGATGCCGTTTTCGTCGGAGACATAGGCTTCCAGGCGGGCTTTTTTCCAGCGTTCTTCAAGGGCTTCGAGGCGCACCTTGATCACCGCGACGCCGATGATTTTGCCGTGTTCTTCCAGCCCGTGGGCCAGGTAATAGCCGGGCTCGCCGGTGGTGCTGCCGATGCCATAGAAGCGCCCCGGTTCGCCGCGAATGGCGTCCTTGAAATAGGCGCGAAACGACAGGTCTTCACCCTGGTAACTGTCGCGGTCGCGCCAATTGCTGGTGGCCTGCACCCGGCCGCTGCTGTCGAGCACGTAAATAGCCCGGCTGCGGCTGCGCCGGTTGAGGCCGTCGAGGTATTCGTTGACCGCTTGCCGATGTTCGCCATCGGTGTCATTGAGCAGCGCCGAAACGCTGGTTTCCAGCTCCAGCAAGCTGGGCAGGTAGGTGTATTTGTTGATTTCGCTTTCCACCGCACGGGCGTGCAGCTCGAGCTGACGCGCGCTGGTCTCGCTTAATACGCGGATGCCGTTGTGTTCGCTGATCAAAAACGCGGCATAACCCAGCCCGACCATCAGCAAAATGATCAACGGAGGCAATGACAGTTGGCGGATCAAGCGCGGTTTCACGGCAAGGCTGGGGGCGGTGGCGCGGTCGAGGCTGGGGTGGCATTTCATCACAGTGGCCTTGCGCAGACCAGCACGCCCCGGCCAACGGCCGCGGCGTGCGGGTACCATCAGTGTTGCAGGATCTTGGCGAGGAACTGTTGGGCACGCTCGGAGCGAGCGCTGACGTCACCGAAGAATTCTTCCTTGGGGCAGTCTTCGACGATCTGGCCCTGGTCCATGAAAATCACGCGGTTGGCGACTTTGCGGGCGAAGCCCATCTCGTGGGTCACGCACATCATGGTCATGCCTTCCTGGGCCAGTTGCACCATGACGTCGAGCACTTCATTGACCATCTCGGGGTCCAGCGCCGAGGTCGGTTCGTCGAACAACATCACCACCGGGTCCATGGCCAAGGCCCGAGCGATGGCCACGCGTTGCTGCTGGCCGCCGGAAAGCTGCCCTGGGTGCTTGTGAGCATGGGCGGCGAGGCCGACCCGCTCAAGCAATTCCAGGCCTTTTTTAGTGGCTTCGGCCTTGCTGCGGCCCAGCACTTTGATCTGCGCGATGGTCAGGTTTTCCGTGATGGTCAGGTGTGGGAACAGCTCGAAGTGCTGGAACACCATGCCGACCCGCGAGCGCAGTTTCGGCAGGTTGGTTTTCGCGTCGCCGATGGACGTGCCGTCAACCACGATGTCGCCTTGCTGGAACGGCTCCAGGGCGTTCACGCACTTGATCAGGGTCGACTTGCCGGAGCCCGAGGGGCCACAGACCACCACCACTTCGCCCTTCTGCACGTCGGTGCTGCAGTCGGTCAATACACGGAAGTCCCCGTACCACTTGCTAATATTCTTGATCGAGATCATACGGCTAACCTTTTTTGCAGACGCTTGACCAGCAAGGAAGCGCTGAAGCTGATGACGAAATAGACGATACCGGCGAAGACCAGAAACTCATTAGCCTGGCCAATGATGTCGCCATTGGCCCGCGCCGCGTTGAGAAAGTCGACCAGACCCACGGTATAGACCAGCGAGGTGTCCTGGAACAGGATGATACTTTGCTGCAGCAGCAAGGGCGTCATTTTACGAAAGGCCTGGGGCAGGATGATCAGGCGCATGCTTTGCCCGTAGGTCATCCCGAGGGCCTGGGAGGCGCCCATCTGGCCTTTGGCGATCGATTGCACGCCGGCCCTGACGATCTCGCAGAAATACGCTGCCTCGAACATCATGAAGGCGACCAGGCACGAGGTGAAGGCCCCGATCGGGGTGTCTTCGCCGGTGATCCAGCGCAACACGAAGGGCACCGCCAGGTAGAACCAGGTGATCACCAGCAGCAGCGGTATCGAGCGAAAGTAATTGACGTAGGCGCCGGCGAGCCGCGACAGCAGCTTATTCGACGACAAGCGCATCAAGGCCAGTACGGTGCCCAGTGCGATGCCGCCGACAACCCCCAGCGCCATCAATTGCAGGGTCAGCGCCATGCCGTTCCACAAGCTGGGCAGGGCCGGGATGATTCCACTGAAGTCCATCATTTACCTCCCACGGAAATCAGCCCCGGTACGGCGACTTTTTTCTCGATCAAGCGCATCAACAGCATCAACCCCATGTTCAAGGTGAAGTAAATCAGCGTGGCCAGGGTGAAGGCTTCGAACAGGTTGGCGGAGAACTCGGCCGTTTGTTTGGTCTGGGCCAGCAACTCCATCAAGCCGATCAGCGAGGCCACCGAGGAGTTCTTGAAGACGTTGAGGAACTCCGAAGTGAGCGGCGGGATGATGATCCGATAGGCCTGAGGCAGCAGCACGTTCCAGTAAATCTGCGGCAAACTGAAGCCCATTGCCCGGGCCGCCGATTCCTGGCCGCGGGGCAGGGCCTGGATGCCGGTGCGCACTTGCTCACACACCCGCGCAGCGGTGAACAGGCCCAGGCACACGACCACGCTGAGGAAGGCCGATGTGGTGGGGTTGAGGTCTTGCTTGTACCACTCCTGGAGGTTCTCCGGCAGCAGGTCAGGGACCAAAAAGTACCAGATGAACAGCTGCACCAGCAGCGGCACATTACGAAAGATTTCCACGTAGCACGTGGCGATGCCTGACACCAGGCGGTTAGGTACGGTGCGCATGACGCCGAGCACCGAGCCCAGCAGCAGGGCAATGACCCAAGCGGCCACAGCGATGCCGATGGTCCAGCCCAGGCCGCTGATGTACCAGTCCAGGTAGATTTCATCGCCGATGCCGGTGGACTTGAAGAAGACGCTCCAGTCCCAGTTGTAATTCATGGGGGGCTACCCTCGGTTTATTCTAGGTGCGGGCACCCCTACCCAGCCGCGCAAAGCGGTCAGGCAGGGGTAGGGGCAGGCTTAGGACTTGGTTTCGGCAGCCGGGGCTGGCTTGTCGTTGGGGTTAGCGATGAGCGCTTTGAGCTTGTCGCTCATCGGGAACTCCAGGTTCAGCCCTTTAGGTGGGACAGGCTTGAGGAACCAGGTGTCGTAGATCGTGTTGATCTTGCCCGAGGCGTAGGTGGCCTTGATAGCGCCATCGACCGCCTGTTTGAACGGCTCGTCGCCTTTACGCATCATGCAGCCGTAGATTTCATAGGACTGCGCGGTGCCGGTCACTTGCCAATCGGCCGGCTTTTTGGCCTTGGCCATTTCCCCGGCCAGCAGGGCGTCGTCCATCATGAAGGCTACGGCGCGGCCAGACTCGAGCATCTGGAACGATTCGCCGTGGTCCTTGGCGGAGATGATGTTCATGCCCATCTGCTTGTCGGCGTTCATGGACTTGATGATGCGCTCAGAGGTAGTGCCCGCGGTGGTCACTACGTTTTTACCCTTGAGGTCATCGAAGTCTTTGTAGGAAGAGTCTTTCTTGGACAGCAGACGGGTGCCGACTTCGAAAATGCCTACGGAGAAATCCACCTGCTGCGCGCGCTCGGCGTTGTTGGTGGTGGAGCCGCATTCCAGGTCGACCGTGCCGTTTTGCACCAGCGGGATACGGGTCTGCGAAGTGACCAGGTTATAGCGAACCTTGAGGTCGGGCATTTCCAGTTGTTTTTTCAGCGCTTCGACGACTTCCATCTGGATGTCGTGGGAATAGCCGACTGGCTTGCCCGAGGCGTCTGCGATATAGGAAAACGGAATCGACGCGTCGCGGTGGCCCAGGGTGATGGTGCCCGACTCTTTGATTTTTTTCAGTGTGCCGGTCAGTTCGGCGGCAAATACAGGGGTGCTGATCAGTGCGGCGGTAATAGCGGCGCCCAGCAGATGGGGAACGATACGCATCGAATTCTCCTCGACCATTGTTTTTTTTATCGGGCCAGTTAGCCGACCCTGTTTTCGTTCAGCGAGCCAGTGGGGTCTACCCAGGCATCGTGATAGAGAACAGGAGCATGACTCGTGCCAGCTTGGCTATTTCTAGCAACCGGCTGATTTTATTGGATAAAAACAAAGAGTCGGAGAGGAGGGAAGGTCGGCGATGTCCGGTAGGCCGAATGTTCGGCCTACCGGTGTTCGGAAAACCGAACGGGAGGGTCAGGCAGCTTCTGTGGAGTGACGGCTCGTGGCACGCTTACCGAGGTAGGCGGCCAGTTCTGCCTGTTCCGCTTCTGTGGTGAACAAGCCCAGCTTGGTCCGGCGCCACAGAATATCTTCAGCCGTAGTTGCCCATTCCTGGTCGCACAGGTAATCCACTTCGCGAGTGTAAAGCCCACCACCAATGGCCTGGCCAAGGTCGCTCAAGCCTTGAGCGCCTTCCAGCAGGCGCCAGCTGCGGGCACCGTAGGTGATGGCCCAGCGTGCCGCGATCGCCTGGGGCAGCCATGGCGCCTTGGCTTGCAACTCGCTCGCTAAGGCCTGCGGCGTGGTCATGCTTTCGCCGCCGGGCAGGGTCGCTTTGGCGGTCCAGCTGTCGCGCATCTGGCTGAAGAACGGCCGCAGCTGCGCCATGGCCGACTCGGCCAGTTTACGGTAAGTGGTGAGCTTGCCGCCGAACACCGAGAGCATCGGCGCCTCTTCGGCCGACCCGGTCAAGGACAGGGTGTAGTCGCGGGTGATTGCCGAGGGGTTATCCGATTCGTCATTGCACAGCGGGCGCACGCCCGAGTAACTGTGCACGACGTCTTCGCGGCTGAGCTGCTTTTTAAAGTGTGCGTTGACCACCTTAAGGATGTAATCAGCTTCCGCATCGGTGATATCGACCTTGTTCGGGTTGCCGGTGTATTCGCGGTCGGTGGTGCCAATGATGGTGAAGCGGTCCATGTAAGGAATGGTGAAAACGATCCGCTGGTCTTCGTTTTGCAGGATGTGCGCCTGCTCGCCATCGTACAGACGAGGCACGATCAAATGGCTGCCCTGAATCAGGCGAATCCCGTACGGCGAATCCAGCTTCAGATCGTCACGGATAAACTTCGCCACCCACGGCCCGGCTGCATTGACCAGCGCCTTGGCGTGTACGGAAAACAGCGTGCCGTCTTCGCGCTCCAGATGCACATGCCACAGGCCCTTGATGCGGCGCGCGTTCACGCAACGGGTGCGGGTGTGGATATGCGCACCCTTTTCGCGGGCGGCCATGGCGTTGAGAACCACCAGGCGCGCGTCGTCTACCCAGCAGTCGGAGTATTCAAAGCCACGGGTGATCTCAGGCTTGAGTGCGCTGTCGGCGCCAAAGCGCACGCTGCGCGAACCAGGCAGCTTCTCGCGCTTACCCAGATGGTCATAGAGAAACAAGCCGGCACGGATCATCCACGCCGGGCGCAGGTGTGGCCGGTGTGGAAGCACAAAGCGCATCGGCTTAACGATGTGCGGTGCCTTGGCCAGCAATACCTCGCGCTCGGCGAGGGCTTCGCGCACCAGGCGGAATTCGTGGTGTTCCAGGTAACGCAGGCCGCCGTGAATCAACTTGCTGCTGGCCGATGAAGTGTGGCTGGCCAAGTCGTCCTTTTCGCAAAGGAACACGGACAGCCCACGGCCGCTAGCATCTGCCGCAATACCGACGCCGTTGATCCCGCCACCGATTACGGCAACGTCATAGACTTCGGAAAGGGCGGGGCTAGGCGAGGTTGAATGGGGCATGGCGGCCTCCTGTTGTTATCGTCGGCTGGTGAAAGCATCGGGATGGGATGCGTTTCCCATAAGAGTAAATTCGAACATGAATGTTCACTTTCGAAAATACTAGCCGAAGAAAACGGCGGCCGCCAGCGCCATTCGATAGAAAATACCGATGTTTTTTGCGGTAAAAGAAAAATAACGAACATTTGCGCGGGGCGAGGTGTCTAGCTTGCGGTTCGCCGGATCGAGGGCTTGCCCCACGATCCTGGGCAGTTAAACCACTTCGAGGCGGATCTTGTGCTGGTTTAGCAGCTGGATCAGGGCGGGCACCGGTGCCTGGTCAGTCACCAGGCAGTCGATCAGGCGAATCGAACCCAAGCGCACCATGGCATTACGCCCGAATTTGCTGGAGTCCGCGGCAAGGATCACTTTGCGCGCATTGGCAATGATTGCCTGGGACACCCGCACTTCCTGATAGTCGAAATCCAGCAGGCTGCCGTCTTCGTCGATACCGCTGATGCCCACCAGGGCAAAGTCGACTTTGAACTGGTTGATAAAGTCGACGCTCGCTTGACCCACCACGCCGCCGTCGCGGCGCACGTTACCGCCGGCCAACTGCACGTCGAAGTCATCCTTGCCGCTGAGGATCGAGGCCACATGCAGGTTATTGGTGATGATCTTCAGGTGGTTGTGGTTGAGCAGGGCGCGGGCGATGGATTCGGTGGTGGTGCCGATGTTGATGAACAGCGAGGCGTGATCGGGGATTTGCGCGGCAATCGCTTCAGCGATGCGCTGTTTCTCATCGCGCATCTGGTCCGCGCGCATGGCGTAAGCGGTGTTTTCGATGCTGGAGTCATAAGCCGCGCCGCCATGATAGCGGCGTAGCAGGTTGGCTTCGGCGAGTTGATTGATATCACGCCGGATAGTCTGCGGCGTGACATCGAATAGCTGGGCCATCTCCTCGATGCTGACATAACCGCGTTCGCGTACCAGTTCGAGGATTTGTTGTTGGCGTGGAGGCAGATTCATGGGGGTTCCTTTCGTGCTGCCAGGCAAAGTGCAGCATGATGCCGCAGGAACCCCTCCTACCGCCAGTCAATAGGCCGATCACTCCTCGGCGTGGGGTTCCCAGTCACGGGTACGGTCCACGGCTTTTTTCCAGCCAGCGTAGAGCTTCTCTTTTTGCTGCTCGTCCAGCGCCGGCTCGAACTCGCGCTCGATCACGGTCTTGCCGCGCAGTTCGTCCAGGCTGCTCCAGAAACCGCACGCCAGGCCCGCCAGGTAGGCGGCGCCCAACGCGGTGGTTTCACGCATGGCCGGGCGCTCGACCCGAGTGCCGAGAATGTCCGCCTGGAATTGCATGAGGAAGTTGTTGGCCACCGCACCGCCGTCTACGCGCAGCGATTTCAGGCGCTCGCCGGCATCCTGCTGCATGGCGTCGAGCAAGTCGCGGGTCTGGTAGGCGATCGACTCCAATGCCGCGCGGATGATGTGGTCGGCCCTGACCCCGCGGGTCAGACCAAACAGGGCGCCGCGTGCATAGGGGTCCCAGTACGGCGCGCCGAGACCGGTAAAGGCAGGCACCAGGTAGACACCGTGGCTGTCTTTGACTTTGGTTGCGAAGTATTCGGTATCGAGGGCGTCGTTGACGATTTTCAGCTCGTCGCGCAGCCATTGCACCGTGGAGCCGGCGTTGAATACCGCGCCTTCGAGGGCATAGGCCACTTCGCCACGGGGGCCACAGGCGATGGTGGTGAGCATGCCGTGCTTGGACGCCACGGCTTTGTCGCCCGTGTTCATCAACAGGAAGCAACCGGTGCCGTAGGTGTTTTTCGCCTGGCCCGGCTCCACGCACATCTGGCCAAACAGGGCGGCCTGCTGGTCGCCTGCGATCCCGCCGATGGCAATGCCGCTTTTGGTATGGCCGTAGACTTCCGACGAGGACTTGACCTCTGGCAGCATCTCGCGGGGCACGTCCAGCACCTGCAGCATTTTCTCGTCCCAATCCAGTGTATGGATGTTGAAGAGCATGGTGCGCGAGGCGTTGGTGTAATCGGTAACGTGTACCTTGCCGCCGGTGAATTTCCAGATCAGCCAGCTATCGACGGTGCCGAACAGCAACTCGCCGGCACGGGCGCGCTCGCGGCTGCCTTCGACGTTATCGAGGATCCACTTGAGCTTGGTGCCGGAGAAGTAGGGGTCAAGCACCAGCCCGGTGGTCTCTTTGACGTAATCTTCCATGCCGTCGCGCTTGAGCTGCTGGCAGATTTCCGTGCTGCGGCGGCATTGCCATACCACGGCGTTGTAAATGGGCCGACCCGTGGTTTTGTCCCACACCACCGTAGTCTCACGTTGGTTGGTGATGCCAATGGCAGCGACCTGTGCATGGCTGAGGCCGGCTTGCGCCAGGGCTTCGACCATGGTCGCGCTTTGGGTGGCGAAGATTTCCATGGGGTCGTGCTCGACCCAACCCGGCTGCGGATAGTGCTGGACGAATTCGCGTTGCGAAGTGCCCACCACGTTGGCGTCGCGGTCGAAGATGATGGCGCGCGAACTGGTGGTGCCTTGGTCCAGAGCGATAATGTAGTTCTTGTTTTCAGTATCAGTCATGTCGATGGCCTTGCAGGAAAATGGAGGTCGGTCAGGTGTGAGCATCCCGCTCTGTACCGGCTTAAGAAGCCCGGACCTTTCCCTGAGTCGTTTCTACGGTTGCAACGGTGGGTTCGACGACGGCTTCGGGCAGGTGTCGAGCGATCAGGCCGCGATAGATGCCTGCACCCAGGCAGGCGCCCACAATGGGGGCAAACATGGGGACCAGGAAGTAGGGAATGGCCCGGCCGCCAGTGAAGGCTATTTCGCCCCACCCAGCCAGGAAAGTCATTAGCTTAGGCCCAAGGTCACGTGCCGGGTTCATCGCAAAGCCGGTCAGTGGGCCCGTCGCGCTACCAATGACAGCGATCAGCAAGCCGATCAACAAAGGTGCCATTGCGCCACGGGGCAGACCGTTCTTGTCATCGCCCAAGGCCATGATTACGCCCATCAGAATGGCGGTGATCACCACTTCGACCAGAAACGCCTGGCCAGTGGACAGGGCGGGGTGCGGGTAGGTGGAGAATACCGAGGCCAGTTCCAGGCTCTGCACACTGCCACGGATCATCTGGTGGGTCTGTTCGTATTCGAAAAACAAGCTGCTGTACAGGGTGTACACCAGCGCAGCACCGCAGAAAGCGCCGGCTATTTGCGCAATGATGTAAAACGGCAGCTTGTGTTTTTCGAACCCGCCAAACACGCACAAGGCAATACTGACGGCAGGGCTAAGATGAGCACCGGATACGCCGGCCGTGAGGTAGATCGCCATGCTGACGCCCATACCCCAGATGATGCTGATTTCCCAGAGACCAAAACTGGCACCCGCGACCTTGAGCGCGGCGACGCAACCGGTGCCAAAGAAAATGAGCAGCCCGGTGCCGAGAAACTCCGAGATGCATTGGCCGAATAGCGAGGGTTGTCGCAGTGCAGTGGTCATTCGTTACCTCAATTTTTTGTTGTTGTTCGGCGCCCGTTGCGGCGCTTTATGATGCTTGCCCCGGCCGAGTGAAGGCGGGGCGACTTCTGTGCAAGGGCGATCTTCGCCGCCTTTGCCAATATTCACAAACGAAAAAATATAGACAAGAAACGCTAATGTCAAAGGTCGAAAGTGAACTGTGAGCCAGATTTTGACCGCCGGCCGGGTGCGCGGTGCTAAAAGCGAGGTGTCGGTCACAATTTAGAGCGTAGGAATAGGCATTTAGCTATGTCCGTAAACTGGTTAGCGGCGGTGGGTTATGTCCTAATACCGCTTTCCGAGGAGGCGGCGTATGACCCCCGCACTGGACTTATTGAAGCGTAACGGCGTGGCCCACCAAGTGCATAGCTATGAGCACGACCCCAAGGCGGCGTCGTACGGCCTGGAAGCTGCGCAAAAGCTGGGTTTGAACCCCGAACAGGTGTTCAAGACCCTGCTGGCGGCCACCGAAAAGGCAGAGCTGCTGGTGGCCGTGGTGCCTGTGGCCGGCACCCTGGATCTGAAAGCGTTGGCCCACGCGGCAGGGGTGAAGAAATGCGAGATGGCTGCCCCTGCCGCAGCCCAACGTTCCACCGGTTATCTGCTCGGAGGCATCAGCCCCCTGGGCCAGAAAAAAGCCCTGCGTACCTTTATCGACATCCGCGCCCAACCGTTCGCCACCGTGTTCGTCAGCGCCGGTCGGCGCGGCCTTGAAGTGGAGCTGGCACCCAGCGTATTAGCCGAGCAGACCCACGGCCAGTTTGCCTCGATCGGCAAGGCTTGAAGCGTTAACACTCCACAGAGGTGCTGTAATGGATTTGGTCTTTCACCAAGTTGATGCTTTTACCGATCGGCCCTTCGCGGGCAACCCCGCCGTGGTGTACTGCCTGGATGCTTGGCTGGCGGACGGGCTAATGCAAAAGCTTGCAGGCGAACACAACCAGGCTGAAACGACGTTTGTCGTGCGTGAGGGCAACCACTGGCAGATTCGCTGGTTCACCCCGCTGACCGAGGTACCGCTGTGCGGGCACGCTACCCTGGCGGCGGCCTTTGTATTGTATGAAGTGTTCGGTGAGCAAACTGCCCAGCTGGAATTCATCAGCAAGTCCGGGCGGCTCAGCGTCACCCGCGAAGACGGCCGGCTGTGGCTGGACTTCCCGGCCTTGCTGCTCAGTGAAGTCGGCGTCACTCTGGATATCGAGCGCGCTCTGGGCGTGCAAGTGGTCGACGTGCTGGGCTCGGCCGAATTATTCGTGGTGTTGGAGTCCGAGCAGGCCGTGCGGGATTGCTCGCCCGACTTTGCCGCACTGGCGCAGCTACCCTGGCCAGGCGTCGCGATCACTGCCCGCGGTGAGCATCACGACTTCGTCTCCCGCTATTTCGCCCCGGCCATCGGCATTAGCGAAGACCCAGTGACAGGCTCGACCCATTGCAGCCTGATCCCTTATTGGTCTAGCCGCCTTGGCAAGCTTGGCTTGTCGGCCTACCAGTGCTCTGCCCGCGGCGGTGAACTGGCGTGTCGGCTGGAAGGTGACCGGGTGAAGATCGGCGGGCACGCCGTGTTGGTTTGCAGTGGCCGATTTCACCTCGGTGGGGCGTTGCTCAGGTAGCGCCAACGGGCGTGCTGCCAGCGGCGGTAAACAGCACCAGATGGTCGGCGGCTACTTCGATGCCTACGTCGGCGCCCGGCGCATAGTCGATATGGCTGGGAAATATCGCCTCCAGCTGACTACCAGTGGCCAATTGCAGGCGGTACAAGGTCGAGGCACCGGTAAAGCTCTTACTCGTAACCTTTGCCCTGAGGGCACTGGCGGGGGCGTGCACGATATCGTCGGGGCGCAGCAACACATCGACCGCGCCACCCACTGGCCAAGGGTAAGCGCGGTTGCCGCGCAGCTCACCTAGCTCGGTCGAGACGGTTTCCGGGCTGCTCAAGCTGCCGCGAATAAAGTAACCCTGGCCGATAAAGCTGGCGACGAAAGGGGTTTGCGGCTCGTGGTAGAGGTTGTAGGGGGTGTCCCACTGTTCGAGCCGGCCGGCATTGAACACGCCCACCTGGTCACTCACCGCGAAGGCTTCTTCTTGGTCGTGGGTCACCAGAATAGCGCTGGTGCCACGGCTTTTGAGAATATCGCGCACTTCATGGCTCAGGCGCCGTCGCAGTTCCACATCGAGGTTGGAAAACGGCTCGTCGAGCAACAACAGTTGCGGCTCGGGGGCCAAGGCACGGGCCAGTGCAACCCGCTGTTGCTGGCCACCGGAGAGCTCGTGGGGATAGCGCTGGCCTAACCCGTCCAACTTCACCAGTTGCAGCATCTCGCGGACCACCTGGGCCTGGCGCGGGTGCTTGCGAATGCCGAAGGCGATGTTTTCGCTGACGGTCAGGTGCGGGAACAAGGCGTAGTCCTGGAACACCATGCCGATACGGCGTTTCTCCGGCGCCAGGGTGAACCCGGGCCGGGAGATCACTTCGCCGCCCAGGATTATTTCGCCTTCGTGCACCGGCTCGAAGCCGGCGATGGCGCGCAGGGTGGTGGTTTTGCCGCACCCGGATGAGCCCAGCAGGCAGCCGATATCACCGCTGTTCAAATGCAGGTTGAGGTGCTGCACCACCCGTTGATCCTGGTAACCGCAGGCCAGGTTGCGCAGGTCCAACAGCAAGGAATGGCTCATGGTGCTTGGTAACCCTCAGCGACCAGAAACTCCAGCAAGGCCTTTTGCGCATGCAGGCGGTTTTCGGCCTGGTCCCAGGCTACCGAGCGCGGGTCATCGAGCAGGTCGAGGCTGATTTCTTCGCCTCGGTGTGCTGGCAGGCAGTGCATGAACAGCACATCGTCGGCGGCCAGGTCGAGCAGGGCGCGGTTGACCTGAAACGGCGCGAATAACGCCAGGCGCCGGGCGGTTTCTTCTTCCTGGCCCATGGAGGTCCATACGTCGGTGCTCACCAGGTGAGCACCGGCCACTGCCGCCTTGGGGTCGCGAACGATGGTCACGCGGCCGCCGGCCTTGGCCAAGAATTCGGCATTGGGCTCGTAACCTTCAGGGCAAGCGACGCGCAACTGGAAGTCGAACTGAATGGCCGCTTCAATGTAGCTGTTGCACATGTTATTGCCATCGCCGATCCAGGCCACTGTCTTACCTTTGATAGGCCCACGGTGTTCGAGGAAGGTTTGCATGTCGGCGAGCAACTGGCAGGGGTGCAGGTCATCGGACAGGCCGTTGATCACCGGGACTCGCGAATGGGCGGCAAACTCGGTGAGGTTGCTGTGGGCGAACGTGCGGATCATCACCACATCGAGCATGCTCGACATCACAATGGCGCAATCGCTGATCGGTTCGCCCCGGCCCAACTGGGTGTCCCGTGGCGACAGAAAGATTGCCTGGCCGCCAAGCTGGATCATGCCGGCTTCAAAGGAAATCCGCGTGCGGGTCGAAGCCTTTTCGAAGACCATCCCCAGCACCCGGCCCTTCAGGGGTTCGTGCAGTACACCGCGCTGACGCAGGTCTTTGAGCTCGACCCCGCGACGAATCACACTGAGCAACTCTTCGGGCGTGCAATCCATCAGGGAGAGAAAGTGCCTTGCGCTCATCATTGACTACCTTTTGCAACGGACCGCAGAGACTCATCAACAGGTTTTTCGGAAAAACGCGTGAGACCTGCGGCGAAAGCCGCACGGGGCGACGAAATTAAGGAAAGACGCCATCGTATAATTAAATGTCGCGTGTTACCAATAGCCTGCTAGCGTTTGCAGTGAGCTTTTGTTTCAGTCCGGGTCGCCATGGGGCGTAATTCCGTGAACCAGCCGATGAAATGACATTAATTCGCGTTTTCCAAGGTAGCGCGGGATTTCCTAAAAGTTTGGCGTGGGTTATAACGTCTCATCGCGATACATGGAGTCATGGGAATGGAATCTAAAGAACAACAATTAATGGAGTTGCTGGGGGTAACGGCCCGCAGTTTGACCCATTTGACGGCATCGATTACCTCAATGTCTTTCGAGTTGCTGCGCAGCGAAGATGAGGTGACCCGCACGGCGGGCAGGCGCATGATCGATCGCATGGCCACCATCAGTTCGGGGCTCGATGAGCACTGGCGGCTGATCGGCGAACTGACGGGCGTGCATTTCGCCCAGGAACAGATCGAAACGGTGCTGGAAATCCAGCTGCAAAGCGGCCCTGAATCGTCGGCGTCGGCTTCATAAGCGCGTAGGCAATTGCCCTTGGCGCGCCGCGCGCGATGATTTCCGTTACAATGCCTCACCGAGCCGACGACTGTCGGAAAGCTTAGCCGAGGTGTTCCATGGATATCATCGAAACGATTAAAGAGCAGATTGCCAACAACACCATTCTGCTTTACATGAAAGGTTCACCCAATGCCCCGCAATGCGGCTTCTCTGCCAAGGCCGTTCAGGCAGTGATGGGCTGTGGTGAAAAATTTGCCTACGTCGATATTTTGCAGAACCCGGAAATCCGCGCCAACCTGCCTAAATACGCCAACTGGCCAACTTTCCCGCAATTGTGGGTCGGTGGTGAGTTGATTGGCGGCAGCGACATTGTGGCCGAGATGTTCGAAAACGGTGAATTGCAGGCTGCTATCAAGCAGGCGGCCGAAGCAGCAGCCACTGCCAAGAGCCAGGCTGACGCTTAACCGCTTTTGATGGCACAAAAAAACCCGTATCAGCCGATACGGGTTTTTTTTGCACCCTTTTATAGTTTAGGCTTCTTCGCCCATGTTCGATTGCAAGTAGTTCTCCAAGCTGACCTTGTCGATCAGGCCCAGTTGGGTTTCCAACCAGTCGATATGCTCTTCCTGGGACTCGAGGATATCTTCCAGCATGTCCCGGCTACCGAAGTCGCCCACCTTCTCGCAGTGAGCGATAGCAGTCTTGAGGTCAATCAGGGCTTTGTGCTCGATCTTCAGGTCGCACTCGAGCATCTCGCGGGTGTGCTCGCCGATAAGGATCTTACCCAGCTCTTGGAGGTTGGGAATGCCTTCCAGGAACAGGATGCGCTTGATCAGCTTGTCAGCGTCTTTCATCGCGTGGATGGATTCTTTGTACTCGTGCTTGCCCAGCTTGTTCAGGCCCCAGTCCTCGTACATGCGTGCATGCAGGAAGTACTGATTGATGGCGACCAGCTCGTTACCGAGGATTCTGTTGAGATGCTGGATAACGCTAATGTCGCCTTTCATGGAGGGAGCCTGCCTTACTGGAAGTAGTCAATGGCGAGAGTTTGGCCCCAGGAATTACTGCTGTCAAACCTAAGTTATTGAATAATATATGAAAATTAATCGGAATAAGAATGACTGTGTTCCGCATCCAGTGGCTAAGTCATTGTATTTTGGACATAAAAAAACCGGACGCTAGGTCCGGTCGTTTCGAAATAGGGATTTTACGCAGCGGTAAATTCTACCGGGTAGGGCAGGTTGGCCTGGGTACTCTGCAGTTCGGTGAGGGTTTCGCGTACCACTTGCTTAGCTAAGCAAGCGCATTTGCCGCATTGGGTCGCTACGCCGAGGGTTTCGCGGACATCTTTGAAGCTGCAGCAGCCTTCATAGATAGCATCGCGTATTTGCCCATCGGTGACACCTTGGCAGAGGCATACATACATAAGCTAGGACCATCGCTGTTCAGAACTCGATAAAAACGATCGTAATCTTAATGAGAATGCTTGTCAAAACTACTTCGCGTCGGTTTTGGCTTCGGCGATGGACGGTAGGCGAGTGTGGGGGAAGGAATTTCAGGTAATAAAAAACCCCGCTTTGAGGGCGGGGTCTTTTGAAGCAGAATCAGTACAAGTTAGATAACTTGAACTTCTTCAGCTTGCATGCCTTTCTGACCGCGGGTAGCGATGAAGCTAACCTGCTGGCCTTCTTTCAGGCTTTTGAAGCCGTCAGATTGAATGGCTTTGAAGTGAACGAAGAGGTCGTCACCGGATTGTGGAGTGATGAAGCCGAAGCCTTTTTCATCGTTGAACCACTTAACGGTACCGGTTTGGCGATTGGACATGGTGTATCTCCTTGGACAAAGTTAACTGCGGTTCAGGAAACGTCCTGGCCGAGACTGAGTGCAAAGAGCAGGAAAATTCATGAAGATGTTGGACATCGGGTAGAGATTCTCAGTGACACAAGCAACACAGTGGGACTACCTTAACGCGTTTTCCCGGCCCTGCCAATGGTCTTTTTGATCTTTCTGGAAATAGCCCGTTTGCCGGGCCTTGACGCCATAAAGCTGTCGCACTCAGGCCCGGCCAGCGTCTTGAAACAGTAGCCAGCCTTTGAACCCACGGCCGTGGCCCGGTAAGATGCGCGGCATCAACGACTTCAACTCCTCGCTATTTCAGGACACCCCGCCATGAGCATCAAATCGGACAAGTGGATTCGCCGCATGGCGCAAGAGCACGGCATGATCGAGCCCTTCGTCGAACGCCAAGTGCGCGGTGAGGGCGCCGACCGAGTGATATCGTTCGGTGTTTCCAGCTACGGCTACGATGTGCGCTGCGCTGACGAATTCAAAGTGTTCACCAACATCAATTCCGCAACGGTCGACCCGAAGAATTTCGATGAGAAAAGCTTTGTCGACATCAAAAGTGACGTATGCATCATTCCGCCTAACTCTTTCGCCTTGGCCCGCACCGTCGAGTACTTCCGTATCCCGCGCAACGTGCTGACCATCTGCCTGGGCAAGAGCACCTATGCGCGTTGCGGCATCATCGTTAACGTCACGCCGTTGGAGCCAGAGTGGGAAGGCCACGTAACGCTGGAGTTCTCCAATACCACCACGCTGCCAGCCAAGATCTACGCCAACGAAGGCGTGGCGCAAATGCTGTTTCTTGAGTCGGACGAAGAGTGTGAAGTGTCCTACAAGGACCGCGGCGGCAAATACCAGGGCCAACGCGGCGTGACGCTGCCACGCACTTAAATTGGCCCAGGTAGAACTAGTCAGTTTTTTTTCACTCTATTGACATGAACTGTCCCGGATCGCGCCTAGCGTTTCGGGCAATCGCTCAGGAGTGTCTATGAAAATCGACCCGACTATCTCTGCCCGGCTGGCCTCGCTGCAACCTAATCAAATTGGGGTCATGGCCTGGTCGCTGCTTGCCAACCCACATGCTCAGATGGCGGGTGGGGTGCCAGGCCAGCCTGATCCAGATACCCCGCAGCCTACCGAGCCGGGTAGCCCGACGGTCCCCGACGAGCCGCCACCCGCCCCCGTGGCCTGACAACCTGATGCTGGCGCGCCTCAGTGGCTTTAATCCTGGGGCAGCGCCGAAGGTTGCGCGGTGACTGGCCAGACTTGGCCATCACCCACTACGAATATCCGCTGCTTTCCCTTTGCTTCTATTGTGTAGCCGCCGGTAAACGCGCCGAATGCAGGCAGCAGGCTCACCCGTTCGTCCAGCAGAAAACAGGGCAGGCGTAGCTGCTGCCGGCCTGGCCCGCGTAAGCGGTAGGCCGGGTGAATATGCCCTGCCAAAACGGTATGCGTGGGGTGAGGGTCTGGCTCATGCTGCAAGGCAAACGGGCCGAGCAGCAGCGGCTCAGCCACCACCTGAAAATTCAGCGCCTGGGGCGGGTCACCCGCGTGCCGATCGTGATTGCCGCGAATCAGGGTGATCGGCAACAGCGGGGTGTTCGCACGCCATTGGCTCAACGCGGCGAGGGTGGACGGTGCGTGTGAGCCGGGGGCGTGCAGGAAATCACCCAGGAAGATCAGCCCATCGCAAGGGTAACGCTGCAACAGGCTGTCGATGACGGCCAAATTACTCGCGGTGGTGCCGTGGGGCACTGGTTGACCCAAGCTGCGATAGGCCGCCGCTTTGCCGAAGTGCGCGTCTGCGATCAGTAGCAATCGTTGCGCCGGCCAGTAGATGGCCTTCTCTGCCAGTAACCAGAGCTCGCAGCCGCTTAACTCGATGCTGTGATAGCTACTCATCGGCAGCGTGCTCCAGGTCGCCGACCATGCGGCGAATGCGATCGGCGAGTTTTTCCGAACTCAAACTCTCGCGTAATCGGTCGACAATCAACGGAAACGCTAAAGGGGTGGGGCGCTTGATGGTGTGGAAGTCCAGGCGCAAGCCCTGGATCTTCAGGAGAATCTGTTCCAAGCGCTGCACCTCGAGTTCCTGGCGCAGGACCTCTTGCTGCGCTTGACTCAACAGCAGATTGCCGGCGTCGTACTGTTTGAATACTTCGAAGAATAGCCCGCTGGAGGCCTGCACCTGGCGCGTGCTTTTTTGTGCACCGGGGTAGCCGCCGAACACCAGGCCCGATATCCGCGCAATCTCGCGAAAGCGTCGCAGAGCCAGTTCGCCTGCGTTCAGGCTGGCGAGCACGTCGTGCAGTAGGTTGTCGGGGCTCAACAGTTCGGCGGTCAAGGCCTGTGACCAGTCGACTGGGGTGGCGCTGAGCAATTCCAGGCCATAATCGTTCACGGCGATGGAGAAGGTCAAAGGCGCCTGCTGGCTCAGTCGCCAAGCCAGTAAGCTGGCCAGGCCCAGGTGCACCTGGCGGCCGCCAAAGGGGTAGAGGAACAAGTGCCAGCCCTCGCGGGACTTCAAGGCTTCGGCCAGCAGGCTCTGTTTACCGGGTATCGCCGACCAGGCCTGCTGGATCTCCAGCAGCGGGCGAACCGCGCGCATGGCCGGGCTGTTGAAATGGCCATTAGCGGCGGCGTCCAGTTGTTCGACCAGCGCTTGCGCCAGTTCACTGGACAGCGGCATGCGCCCACCGCTCCAGCGCGGCACCACGGCTTTTTTGCCGGTGCTGCGTTTGACGTAGGCGGTCATGTTCTCAACCCGCACCAATTCGAGTTGGCGGCCGGCGAAGAGAAAGCCATCGCCAGGGCGCAGGCGTGCGATAAAACCTTCCTCCACGCTGCCCAGGGAACGGCCACCGCCGCCTTTGCTCCAGAATTTCAGGGCAATGCTGGCGTCGCTGACGATGGTCCCCACGCTCATGCGGTGGCGGCGGGCAACGCGTGCGTCGGGCACCCGCCAAATACCCTCTTCGTCGGGCTCCACCCGCCGGTAGTCGGGATAGGCTGTGAGCGAGTGGCCGCCGTTACGCACAAAAGCCAGCGCCCAGGCCCATTCCTCATCGGTCAGTGCCTGGTAAGCCCAAGCCGTGCGAACCTCGGCCAGCAGCGCCGGCGGTACAAAGCCTCCGCCCAAGGCGATGCTGACCAAATGTTGCACCAACACGTCGAGCGGCTTGTAGGGCGATTCCCGCGATTCGATCAGCCGCGCCGCCACAGCAACATGGGCCGCTGCCGCCTCCACCAACTCCAGGCTATGGGTCGGCACCAGGGTCACCCGCGAGGCCCGCCCAGGCGCGTGCCCGGAGCGCCCGGCGCGTTGCATCAGGCGGGCTACGCCCTTGGCCGAGCCGATCTGCAGGACCCGCTCCACCGGCAAGAAATCCACCCCTAGATCAAGGCTGGAAGTGCACACCACGGCTTTGAGCTGGCCCTCCTTGAGGGCTTTTTCGACCCAGTCGCGCACCTCGCGGGCCAATGAACCATGGTGCAGGGCGATGATACCCGCCCAGTCAGGCCGCGCATCGAGCAGGGCCTGATACCAGATTTCAGACTGCGCGCGGGTGTTAGTGAACACCAGGCAACTGCGGCTGCTGTCCACTTCGGCCAGTACTTGGTCGAGCATTTTCAAGCCCATGTGGCCAGCCCAGGGAAAGCGCTCGATAGACGCGGGGAGCAGCGTATCGACTTCAAGCTTTTTGTTTTGCACCCCTTGCACACTGATGCCTTGGCCGTCGGGTTGCAGCACTTGCAGGGCATGCTCCTGGTTGCCCAGCGTGGCCGAAATACCCCATACGATCAGCCCAGGGTTCCACTGGCGTAGGCGGGCGAGGGCCAGTTGCAGCTGCACGCCACGTTTGTTGCCGATCAGCTCGTGCCATTCATCGACCACCACCATGCGCAGGCTGGCTAGCTCCTCCACGGCCTTTTCGCGGGTCAGCAATAGGGTCAGGCTTTCCGGCGTGGTTACCAGTGCACTGGGCAGGCGGCGGCTTTGCCGGGCGCGCTCGGTGCTGCTGGTGTCGCCAGTACGCAAGCCCAGGCTCCAGCCGAGGTTGAGGTCCTTGACGGGGGCTTGCAGGGCGCGCAAGGTGTCTGCGGCCAGCGCGCGCATTGGGGTGATCCAGAGGACCGTCAGGGGGGCCATGGGCGGCTTGCGTTTGCCGGTGATCGGCGCGGGCAGCGGTTTGGCGAATTGTTGCAGGGCGGCGAACCACACGGCGTAGGTTTTACCCGCGCCAGTGCTGGCGTGGAGCAAGCCGCTCTGGCCTTGCTGCACGGCCGCCCAGACCTGCTTCTGAAATGTGAAGGGCTTCCAGCCGCGTTCAGCGAACCAGGGTTTGGCAAAGTTTTGCGAAGATGGCATACCGGCGGCGGAGTCCTTTTGCTTTCATAAAAGACCGCCGCAGCCGGGGATTAGTTTGGTTGCATTGCGCGAGTTACTTCAGGTTGCCGCTGAGGAACTGGCGCAAGCGCTCGCTGGTAGGGTTGTCGAGCACCTGTTGTGGCGCGCCTTGCTCCTCGACCAAGCCTTGATGAAGAAACACCACCTGGCTGGCGACCTTGCGCGCAAAGCTCATTTCATGGGTCACCATGATCATGGTGCGGCCTTCTTCGGCCAAGCCCTGAATGACGCGCAGCACTTCACCCACAAGCTCCGGGTCCAGCGCCGAGGTGGGCTCATCGAACAGCATGACCTCGGGCTCCATGGCCAGGGCGCGGGCGATAGCCACGCGCTGTTGCTGGCCACCAGACAGAAATGCCGGGTACTGCTCGGCCACCCGCGCCGGCAGGCCGACTTTGTCCAGGTACGCGCGGGCGCGTTTTTCAGCTTCTGGCCTGGCGACCCCAAGGACCCGGCGTGGGGCCAGGGTGATGTTTTCCAGCACCGTCATGTGGCTCCACAGGTTGAAATGCTGAAACACCATGGCCAGGCGCGTGCGCAGGCGCTGCAGTTCGTCAGGGTCGGCAACGCGCATGCCGCCAGCGTCGCTGACCATGCGGATCGGCTGGCCGTCCAGGCTCATGCTGCCGTCGTTGGGCTGCTCAAGAAAGTTGATGCAGCGCAAAAAGGTGCTTTTGCCGGACCCACTGGCGCCGATCAGGCAGATAACGTCGCCACTTTTGGCTTTCAGCGAGACGCCTTTGAGTACGTGGTTGTCACCGTAGCTCTTGTGCAGGCCGTCGATAGTCAGTTTGTACATGCGCCATGCGCCCTCAAGGTGAAAGTAGGTAACCGCTGCGGTAAGGCTGGCGGCCGGCGACATGGGCGATGACCATGCCAGCGCTGGCCATGCGGCGCAGGGTGCGGGCGTACAGCAGCCCGGGGTGTTGGTTGTAGATGGGCGTGACGCGGTCGCTGATAGGGTCAATGATTTGCGCCACCAATTCGCCGGCTTCCAGGTACTGACCCGGTACGGCGTTGAACACCAATAGCCCACCGACCGAGGTGCTCACCGGCTCCACCGCGGCCAAAGGTGTGGCTGGTTGCGCAAGGGCCGGGGGCATGGGGATATCGCCCTCTATGGCGCCGCGATAGGTCAGGTAATTGAGGATCGCTGTGGCATCCCGCTCGGCCATGACGTGATTGACGTCGGCCTGGCCGCGCAGCTCCAGGGTCACAGAAAAACTAATGGGCGGGATGGGGAAACGCGCGCCGAAGCGCTGCTGCAGTTGCCACCCCACCAGGGTAAAGCACTCGTCGAAAGACTGCCCACCCGAGTCGGTCGCCAGCAAGCTGGCCTGGGCCCCGAAGTAGCGCGACAGCGGCTCGACCTGCGGCCATGCCTCAGGGGTGGTGTACAGATGCTCCACGGACTCGAAGTCGCAATGCAGGTCTAGCACCAAGTCGGCGTCACAGGCCAGCCGTTGCAGGGTCAGGCGCTGCGATTGCAATTGGGTGGAGCCCTGTTCGGCCAGCAGTGCTGCGTGCAGTGCCGCACGGATCAACTGGCGATTGTCCTCGGGGTTGTCGCCCAGATGATCCTGTACGGCATCGCCGACCTGGTCGGCAACATCGACGAAGCCGCGGTTGAAGTTTTGCCCCGTCTCCAACTCATAGCGCCCCAGGGGCGTGTCCATGAGTACCTGTTCCAAGCCGGCCGGGTTGGCCAGCGGGACCAAAACAATACGGCTGCGCAGCTTGCCGGCTTGCTCCAGCTCGGCCAGGCGCTGCTTCAAATGGAACGCCACCAGCATGCCTGGCAGCTCATCGGCGTGTAGCGAAGCCTGGATATAGACCTTGCCGGTGGCGGCGTCAGGCCCATAGTGGAAGCTGTGGATCTGTCGGGCGGTGCCGGGCAGCGGTGCCAGTAGCTCGTGGGTATCGTGGCGCATCGAAGAGTCCTAGTGAGCCGGGCCGAGAAAGGCCAGCCAGCGGCGTTCGGCCAGGCGAAACAGGCCCACCAGGGCGAATGTCACGGCCAGGTAAATCAGGGCGGCAATGCCGAATGACTGAAAAGTGAGGAACGTCGCCGAATTGGCGTCCCTGGCCACTTTGAGAACATCCGGCACCGTGGCGGTGAAGGCGACCGTGGTCGAATGCAGCATCAAAATGACTTCGTTGCTGTAGAACGGCAGCGAGCGCCGCAGTGCCGAGGGCATGATCACGTAGGCGTACAGCTTCCAGCCGCGAAGGCCGAAAGCTTTGGCGGCCTCGACTTCACCATGGTTCATGCTACGAATGGCGCCGGCGAAGATTTCTGTGGTGTAGGCGCAGGTGTTCAAGGCGAACGCCAGGATGGTGCAGTTCATCGCGTCGCGGAAGAAATCGTTCAGCAGCGGCTGGCCGCGCACGGCCTCCAGGCTGTAGATGCCGGTGTAGCAAATCAGCAACTGGATATACAGCGGCGTACCGCGGAACAGGTAGGTGTAGAACTGCACCGGCCAACGCACGTAGACCCGCGGCGATACCCTGGCGATGGACAGTGGAATGGACACGACAAAGCCAATGGCGATCGAAGCACTGAGCAGCCATAGGGTCATGGCCAGGCCGGTGAGGTGCTGGCCATCGGAATAGAGGAAAGGCCGCCAGTATTCCTGCAATAACTCGATCATCGAATGGCCTCCCGGCTGCCGGCGTTGTAGCGCTTTTCCAGCCACCGCAGCAGCAGGTTCGAAACACTGGTAATAAGCAGATAGATCAGCGCCGCCAGCACCAGAAAGTAGAACAGCTGGTAGGTGCTCTTGCCGGCGTCCTGGGCGGCCTTGACCAGGTCGGCCAAGCCGATGATCGAGACCAGGGCGGTGGCCTTGAGCATGACCATCCAGTTATTGCCAATGCCGGGCAGGGCGAAGCGCATCATTTGTGGAAACACCACAAAGCGAAATCGCTGCCCGCGCTTGAGGCCGTAGGCCGTGGCGGCCTCGATTTGGCCGCGGGGCACCGACAAAATGGCGCCGCGGAAGGTTTCGGTGAAATAGGCCCCGTAAATAAAACCCAGGGTGATCACCCCGGCGGAAAAAGGGTTTATTTCGATGTATTCCCATTCCATGGCATCGGTCAGGCCGGTGAGCCAGGTTTGCAGGCTGTAGAAGATCAGCAGCATCAGCACCAGGTCGGGAACGCCCCGGATCAGTGTGGTGTAGAGCTGCGCCAGCAGGCGTAATGCGCGCACGCTGGACAATTTGGCGCTGGCGCCCAGGAGGCCGAGGGCCACAGCCACCAGCAACGACAGCGCAGAAAGCTTGATGGTCATCCAGGTGCCCTGCATCAGCAGCGGGCCAAAGCCCTTCAAGCTGAAGGCTGAAAGCCCCAGTTGTTGTAGGAATTCGTCAAACATGAACAGGCCTTTACTGAACGAAAAAACGCCCAGGCTCAACGGCGCGCCTGGGCGTTATCGGGAGGTATTACTTACCGCTGTACAGGTTCAGGTCACCGAAGTGCTTCTTCTGGATTTCGGTGTAAGTGCCGTCATCGTGTAACGCTTTGATACCCTTGTTGATCAGGGCCTTGAGCTCGGTGTTACCCTTTTTGATACCGACAGCAGTCTTGGCGGGCAGCAGCGGGCTGTCGATAGGCTCGCTGATCTGATAGCCAGCGCCTTGGGGTGACTTCAGGAAGCCCAGCTCGGCCTGCAGCATGTCCTGGATCGAGGCGTCGAGACGGCCGGACACCAGGTCGGCGTAGACTTGGTCTTGGTTGGCGTAGGCCTGGGTTTTCACCCCCGCCTTGTCCAGTACTGCCTTGGCGTAGGCTTCCTGGATGGTGCCTTGCTCATAGCCAACGGTCTTGCCTTTAAGCGAAGCCACGTCGGCACTCAGGCCTGCACCTTTTTTGAACACCAGCGATGTCGGGCCGGAGAACAGCTCGTTGGAGAAGTCGATGACTTTCTCGCGGGCCTCGGTCACGGTCATGGAGGAGATAACACCGTCGAACTTGTTGGCCTTCAGGCCGGGGATCATCCCGTCGAAGTCACTTTCGACCCATTTGCACTTGACCTTCAGCTCTGCGCAGATCGCATTGCCCAGGTCGATGTCAAAACCCACCAAGTTGCCATCGGCGGCCTTCGATTCAAAGGGTGCGTACGAAGGATCGACTCCAAAACGCAGTTCTTTGTAGTCCTTGGCCATTGCGCTAGCGGCCGACATCGCCAGAACCAATGCCGATGCGATCGTGGATAGCTTCAGTAATGCTGTGTTCATATGCAGTCCTTAGAACCCGATTTTGGCCCGTGTGCTCTCGTGAAGCAGCGCGGGTATTCGTTACCGGCAAATGCCAGACCTTCGCAAAGTAGCAATTTTCGCACCATAGTCCCTGAACGGGCGTTTGAAAGCACAGTAGCCAAGTGCCATGGACGATGCAATGCCCAAATTCGGGCATGCGCAAAGCTATGCCCCGAGTTGGTGCTTCAGCTGAGCAAATCCTGCAGCGTCGCCAGACTATCTGCCTCTTCCACAGGCTTGTCTTGGCGCCAGCGCAACATACGCGGAAAACGTACGGCAATGCCGCTTTTATGTCTTTTTGACAAGGCAATCCCCTCGAAGCCCAGTTCGAACACCAGGGTCGGGGTGACACTGCGTACCGGGCCGAATTTCTCCACGGTTGTTTTGCGCACGATGCTATCGACCTTGCGCATTTCTTCGTCGGTCAGGCCGGAATAGGCTTTGGCGAAAGGCACCAGGGTACGTTCGCTGCTGCCCGGTGGCCCGTCCCACACGGCGAAGGTGTAGTCGCTGTAAATGCTGGCACGGCGGCCATGGCCGCGCTGGGCATAGATAAGCACGGCATCCACGGAAAACGGGTCGACTTTCCATTTCCACCAGACCCCCATGTCTTTGGTGCGGCCCACCCCGTACAGCGCGTCCCGGCCTTTGAGCATCATCCCCTCGACACCCAGGCTACGCGAGGCTTGCCGTTGTTGGGCGAGGTCTTGCCAACTGCTCCCGGTCAGTTGCGGGGAAAGTTGCAGCGCTGGTGCAGCGGTGCCTTGCACCAGGCTTTGCAACTGCTCGCGGCGCTGCCACTGGGGCGTACTGCGCAGGTCCTGGCCTTGCCATTCCAGCAGGTCGTAGGCCAAAAGCACCACAGGGATATCGTCGAGTAACTTGCGGCTGAGGGTTTTACGCCCGATACGTTGCTGCAGTTGGGCAAAGGGCTGTACCGCCGGGGAGGGCGCAGCATCGGGCTGGCGAGGTTTCCAAACGACGATCTCGCCGTCGATGACCGTGCCGTCCGGCAGGCTGTCTTGCAGTTCGAGCAATTCGGGAAAACGCTCGGTGACCAGTTCCTCACCCCGCGACCACACCCAGACACGGCCATCGCGCTTGACCAGCTGGGCGCGGATACCGTCCCACTTCCACTCCACCAGCCAATTTTCGCAGGGCCCCAGCAGGGTCTCGAATTGCTCCACGGGCTGTTGCAGGGCATGGGCCAGAAAGAAAGGGTAGGGGCGGCCACCGCGTTGCGCATGTTCGTCGGCCGATTCGGCGGCCACCAACTGCCGATAGCTGTCAGCGCTGGGGCGGTGCGACAGGTCGGTGTAGCCAACCAGCCGCTGGGCCACGCGCTTGCTGTCGATGCCGGCCAACTGCGCCAGGGCGCGGGTCACCAGCAGCTTCGACACGCCGACGCGGAAACTGCCGGTGATCAGCTTCAGGCACACCATCAGGCTTTGTCGGTCCAGTTGTGCCCACAGTAGCGGCAAGCGCTGCTGCAGTTCCTCGGGCGGCAGGCCGCGCAAGGGCAGCAGCTCTTGCTCCAGCCAGTAGGCCAGGCCAGCGTCGGAGCTGTGGCGGGACTCTGGCAATAGCAGGGAGAAGGTCTCAGCCAAGTCGCCCACGGCTTGGTAGCTTTCTTCGAACAGCCATTGCGGCAAGCCGGATATACCCATGGCCAGTTCGCGCAATTGCCGCGTGGGCACTAATTGCCGGGGGCGCCCGCCGGCGAGGAAATACACCGCCCAGGCGGCGTCTTCAGCCTTGGCCTGGGCAAAATAGGCCTGCAGGGCGGCAAGTTTGGCATTGCTCGAGGTGGTGGCGTCCAGGTCGGCATACAGTTCAGCGAAGGCTTTCATGGCGTCACCTGGGCGGTGCTGTCGGCCGGGTCTTCCTCGTCGCCATACTCGGTGCTGAAGCCCTGGGCATCGAGGCCCAACTCGCGCAGGTAGCGCACTAACACCGCCACCGAGCCGTGGGTGACCATCACCCGTTCGGCCCCGGTTTGCTCGATGGCCCATAACAGCCCTGGCCAATCAGCGTGGTCGGACAGCACAAAGCCCCGATCCACCCCGCGGCGGCGGCGGGCGCCACGCAGGCGCATCCAGCCGCTGGCGAAGGCATCGCTGTAATCGCCGAAGCGGCGCATCCAAGTGCTGCCGCCTGCCGAGGGCGGTGCCAGAATCAAGGCGCTGCGTAGGGCCGGGTCGGTCTTTTTAAAATCGCCGGCATAGTGGGTCGGTGGAATATACACACCGCCCTCGCGGTACACCCGGTTCAACGGCTCTACCGCGCCGTGGACCAGAATGGGCCCAATACTGGCGTCAATGCCGTGCAAGATCCGCTGAGCCTTGCCGAAGGAGTAGCAGAACAGCACGCTGGCCTTGCCGGCGGCGGCATTGCCCCGCCACCAGTGGTCCACCTCGGCGAAAATATCCGCCTGCGGCTGCCAGCGGTAGATCGGCAAGCCAAACGTCGACTCGGTAATAAAGGTGTGGCAGCGCACCGGTTCGAAAGCCGCGCAAGTGCCGTCGGGCTCGACTTTATAGTCGCCCGAGGCAACCCACACCTCGCCGCGATACTCCAGGCGCACCTGGGCCGAGCCCAGAACGTGCCCGGCAGGGTGCAAGCTGAGGGTCACGCCGTGGTGCTGCAGGCGTTCGCCATAGGCCAGGGTCTGCAGGTTGATGTCCTGGCCCAAGCGTGCGCGCAGAATCCCCTCGCCGGGGGCAGCGGCCAGGTAGTGTTCGTTGCCGGTACGGGCGTGGTCGGCGTGGGCGTGGGTGATAACCGAGCGCGGCACGGGCCGCCAGGGGTCGATATAGAAATCCCCAGCGGTGCAATACAGGCCTTCGGGGCGGGCGACGACAAGATCCATGGGCAGTGCCGGGTTGGGGGCTTATGGTTATGAGCGCCGCCGGCCAGGGGAAGTTCGGCTGGATCGGGGCGCCGCCCGGCGCCCCTGGGCGTTACTTGGCGGGTGTCAGGGTCAGGCGTTTGGCGCCGTAGGCTTTCTCGAAGTTTTGCGGTTGCATCGGGAACGTCACGTATTGGGCTTTGAGCCCTGCATCAATGCCGTCGGCATAGTTCGGGCTGGCAGGATTGCCGGATTGCCCTGGGCTGTTGAGGCCGATCATCGGCTCGGCCTGGGCGAAGTCGACGACCATGCGCAGGGCCGGTGCAACCGTGACATCGAAGTTATCCCCCCAGGCATAGCTGGCCATGTTCAACGTGCTGTGATCGCCACCCGTGGCCAGCGGGCCGCGCACCACTTTGCCGGTGCCGTCAGTCCACTTCAGCGAGTGCAACTTACCCCACTGCCAGGCCTTGCGATCACTGCCCAAGCGACTTTCGGCCGCGTTAACGGCGCCGACCAGGCTGCGCGCAAGGATTTGCGGCTTGTCTTCTTTCTGCGCGGTGCGCTGGTCGTCCCAGAACGGGCTGTCTTCGCGTGCCAGCAGGTGGTCGGCCTGGGCCGAGTAGGACAAGCCAGCGTTAAGCAGCAAAGCCTTCCAGGCCGGTTGGGTATCGGGGCCGAGTTCGTCGAGGAAGGTCTGCCGGGCAGTTTCCTCAAGGAACAGCTCGTAGACCGCCGCATCCGCGGAGGTCGGGCTCAGCCGGCCATCGAACGCCATCAGGCGTGACAGGGCCTCGCGGGCTTTGCCGCGATCCGCTTCAGGCAAGCTATCGATGGCTTTTTTCAGCGGCTGGGCCAGCCCGGGTGCCTCCAGCATGCGCTTGAGTTTGCCCGCGAACAGGGTGGTCTGGTCATATTGCATGGTGATCATGCTGCGGCTGTCCTGCTGGCTGGCACTGGCCAGTTGGGCCAGGCGCTCGCTGCGCTCTGGGTAAGCCCAGGAGTTGGACAGCTGCATGCCGTAACCATGGGGGATGGTGCGTTGCCCGGCGGTGCCGAGCCAGCCTTGGGCCGGGTCCTGGTCGTAGGGGTGAAGCATCGCATCGGTAATCCCGTCCCACTCATAGCGCCAGTCCCAGCCGGGGGAGGGCAGCAGGCCTAGGCCTTCGCGACGGTTAGGGAAGCGCCCGGTGACCTGCCAGCCGATGTTCTGCGCGTCGGCGAATACCACGTTCAACGCGATGGCGCGGATTTCCCGGCTGGCGTCGGAGGCTTTTTCCACCGACTGCGCGCGCGACAGATCAAACAGCGCGTCCAGGCTTTTATCGCCCTTGAAGTCAGGGGTTTGCAAGGCCAGCCCAACCCCACCGGCCTGGGCGGCATTGAGCAGCGGCCCGTGGCGGGTTTCATAGACAACTTCGCGCAGGGCCTTTTGGCCCTTGATCAGGTAGGTTTCATTGCGCGCCAGCGCTGGCTGCCATTTGCCGCCTTCTACCTGATACATCAGGCGATTGCCTTCGGTGCGCAGTTTTTCCAGAAACAGGTCCTGATTGTCGCCCATGGCCGGGGTGATGCCCCAGGCCACCTTGCCGTTGAAACCGCCCATGACCCCCGGCAAACCGGCCAAGCTCATGCCGGCCGCCTGGTACTTGGGCGCGCGGATTTGCACGTAATTCCATAAGGTCGGCAGGCGAGTGGGCATTTGTGCGTCGCTGGCCAGCAAGCTTTTACCATTGCGCGCGCGGGCTGGCGCAATTGCCCAATTGCTGCCGCTAAAGCCCAGCGAGGCGTTCTGCGCCACGTCGCCAGCGGTTTTTTCCAGGGTGGCGAGGCCGGGGATTTGCCCGGCCAGGTTCAGGCCCTTGAGCTTGTCGGCTTCATCGAAGGGCAGCGCCTGGTCTGGGTACACCGGTAACAGCCAGGCCAATTTGTCGCTGCCGACTTTCTGCGCGAGCACCAGGGCAGCCAGTTCCTCTTGCAGGTTTACCGACACACCGAAGTTAAACAGGCAGAAGATCAGCGCGGAATCTTCCGCTTGCCAGTAATCAGGGCGGTAGCCGTTGCTGGCCAACTCGCCGGATAGCTTGTCGCGATAGCGAAACAGGTAGGCGTTAACCCCCCGAGCATAAACCTCGAAAAAGCGTTTGAGGCGCGGCGATGACGCGGCGTACAGCTCACTGGCGCTTTTTTTTAGGTTCACTGTGCGCATGAAACGGTCAGTGTCGAGGGCGGCGGCGCCGTCCATCTCTGCCAGTCGGCCCTGAGCGAGCAGGCGCATACGGACCATCTGGCCGATGCGGTCAGCGGCGTTGACATAGCCTTGGGCGAACAGCGCGTCGTGGAAATTATTGCTCTCGATCAGCGGCATGCCCTGGCTATTGCGCCGGATCGACACGTTCTGCGCCAACCCTTTGAGCGGCTGTACCCCGCTGGTGGGCAGCAGGGTGTCGGTGTCGCGCTCGGCAAGCCAGGCTTGGCAGCCACTGAGGCTCAGCAGCGCCAACACGGCGGTCGCCGCGCTGATTTTAGGGAGGAATAAACGAAGGGCTGGCGAGGCCATGGCAAGGCTCCTGCGGGGTGCGGTATCGCAAAGGCGCTAAGTTAGTCACCGCGACCACACCACGCAAGGGCACTGAGGTGCTTTATTTCGCTCAAAGGCCTATCAAGGCTTTGGCGGGTTGATCCGCGCCGCCTGCGCGTAGGCACGCACGGTGCCCGGGCGTTGCTTGATCGCCTGGAACCAGCGTTGCACGTGGGGGAAGTCGTTAAGGTCTTGGCCTTGCCATTCGTGGGAGACAATCCACGGGTAGATCGCCATGTCCGCGATGCTGTAGTCCTCGCCGGCCACGAACGTACGGTCACTCAGGCGCTTGTCGAGCACGCCATAGAGGCGCGCGGTTTCGTCGACATAGCGTTTGATCGCATAGGGGATTTTTTCTGGGGCGAACTTATTGAAGTGGTGATTCTGCCCGGCCATGGGGCCCAGCCCGCCCATTTGCCAGAACAGCCACTGCAGCGCCTCCTGCCGCCCACGCAGGTCTTGGGGGATGAACTGGCCGGTTTTCTCCGCCAGGTACAACAGGATGGCGCCGGACTCGAACAAGGCCAACGGGGCGCCGTCGACGGGGTCTTGGTCAACGATGGCGGGGATCTTGTTGTTGGGGGAAATCTTCAGAAATTCGGGCTTGAATTGCTCGTCTTTGCTGATATTGACCCCGTGCAGGGTGTAAGGCAGCCCGGCTTCCTCAAGAAACAGGGTGATCTTGTGGCCGTTGGGGGTGGTCCAGTAATAGAGGTCGATCATGCGGCACTCCGAAGCGGAAAGATGGATAGCTCAGGCATGTGGACGGCGCAGCGGCGAAAGTGTTCGCCCGCCATTGCAGCGGGCGTGGTCAAGCTTGCGTCAAGCGCCGTGGCACTTCTTGAATTTTTTCGCGCTGCCGCAAGGGCAGGGGTCGTTACGGCCGACGTCTTTCAGGCTATTACGCACCGGCTCTTGTGGCGCATGGTTACAGTGCGGGCCGTGCACATGGCCGTGGTCGTGGTGCGCGTGGTCATGGTCGTGGTCATGCGCGCAGTCGGGGCCATGGACGTGAGGTTGCTGGGTCATTGCGGTCACTCATGAAGTAAGTTGCCGGGGATTATCTCACCACTGCGGCGTAATTGCAGGTCGTGGCCAAACAACAGGCCGGTTTTCAATTCGCCCTGTAGGCGATAGGGAATCGGCCGGTCCGGGTGCTCCAGCAGCTTGGCGATAGATTTGGCGTGGCGCCAGAGGTTGGTGCGCACTGGCACCTGGTAGAACTCCCGGCCTTCGGCCGGCACGGTGAACCAGTCACTGGCCTCGCCATCGGCCAACAGCGTATCGCCTAAGTGCACACGGTAGCGCAGGCCGCGGATCGGCAGGCTTTGCTCATTGGGGTTGTCGATACGAAAATGCAGGATGAACTCTTGCTGAAGCAGGCGCGCTTTGACCACCTCGACCCTTACCAGGCGCACTTGCGGGTCCTGGAAGTTACCGGTCAGCCATGAGGAGCAACCGCCCAGGCTGGCCAGCCACAGCAAAAGCAAGATGCGTGTCGCATGTGCCCGGTTAAGCATGTCGGTCCCCTTTTTTGGCCCCCAGTCTAACAAGCAGGGCGGTGGCGGCAAGGTCGTACGTCTGGCGCGCTTGTCGTAGGAAAAGTTACTGGTCCATACTGAGCCTCCCGCAATCCACAGTCAGGAGCTGGCCATGGACCTTTACGAGATCGTTTTTTCCGGTGAGCTGGTGCCTGGCGCCCAGCCGGAGCTCGTCAAAGCCAACCTGGCCAAGCTGTTCAGTGCGGACGCGCAGCGCATCGACGCGCTCTTTTCCGGGCGCCGTCTGGTGCTGCGAAGCAACCTGGACCCCGATGCTGCGCAAAAATACCGCGCGGCCCTGGAGCGGGCGGGCGCGCTGGTCCGGGTTGAGATCATGGCGCTGCTGGTCGAGGAAATCGAAATGGCGCCGCCGCCCGACCAAGTGCGCTTCGTCCGCGCGGTCGCCTCGTCTCAACCTATGCCGCCACCGGCACCTACCCCTTCGGCACCGCAATCGGTACATCAGTTGCGTGAGCAAAAGCGCGCCAAGGTGATACCCCGGGATGTTTACATGGCGGCATTTACCGAAGTCGACGCGCCGGACTACGGCATCGCTGCGGTGGGCGCCGACCTTCAGGACGAAAAGCCCAGTGTCCGCCCGCCGGTGCTCGACCTCACCCAGTTCAGCCTGGCCCCCGCCGGCAGCGATATGGGTGAGCTCAAGCGCGCCGCGGCCAAGGCAGCGCCGGATACCTCGCATTTGCGGCTTATTCGTTGAGGTAAGTGGCGCAGCATTTCTTGAATTTCTGCCCGCTGCCGCAGGGGCATGCGTCGTTGCGGCCGGCCTTGAGCCCTACGGTGGGGTCGATGAAGTACCAGCGGCCGGCATTCTGTACGAACGAAGAGCGTTCCCGGTGGCAATGTTCGCCCGCGCTGTCATGCCAGCGAGCCTTGAAGGTCACAAAAGCGTGTTCCGGTTTGCCGCCAAAGACTTCGGCGCTTTCGACCTCCAGACCCAGCCAAGTGCTATTAGCGCTCCACTGGCTGATGCCTGGTACATCTAGATCCGCTTGCTGGGCGGGCAGGGTGGTGGCGACCAGATAGTCGATCAGGCCCAGCACGTAGGCGCTGTAGCGCGAGCGCATTAAGGCCTGGGCATCCGGCGCCGGGTGGCCCTCATGGTAATGGCCGCAGCAGGTGGCCAGGAGGTTGCCACTGGCGCAGGGGCAGATTGCAGTGCTCATGGGAGTCCCTCTGGTGTTAAAGCGGCTAGGCGGTCATCGCCTTACCACCAATATTTGCCGAAATTCTCCGGATTGGCCCAGAAACGTGAGTTCAGCCAATCGGGCACCTGTTTGTACTCGAGCAGGTCGTAGGTGAACAGGCTCAACACCTGGCCGTCGCGCTCGAACCGTTCGCTGGCCTGCAGGGCCAGGGCGAAAAAGTCGGTGTCGCTCCATGCGCAGGCTTGCAGGTCGGCCAGCACTGCGATGCGGCTGGCGTTAAGGTTGCGAATGCCGGCCAATAGCTGGCGGCCTTCAGCTTTGCCCATGTGCTCAAGGCAGCCCACCACCAACGCCAGGTCAAAACGTTGGCTGGCTTGGGCCGCAGGCAGAGGCCCCGGCGCTGCCAGGGTAACCTGGGTATCGGGGTGAGCGGCCTGGAAGGCGGCCAGCGCCGGAAACTCACTGGCCCCGCACACCAGCAGGCGCCGTGGGGCCTGGGTGTCGAGCAGCGCCGCGATCGCTTGCTGGGGGGTACGGGTGGAAAAACGTGGGGTCATTGGAAGTCCTCGAACCTGATCGGCAAGACTAGCCCGGACCCAGCCGTTCTGTCTCGTTCAACACCCTGTTTAAGCCAGTTGAACGAACGCTCGGTGGTTGCGGTCTGAGGCTGCGGACTTAAATAGAAAGTCAACCAGCATCCGCGTTGAATCAGGAGCATCAAAAAAATGAAAAAAATCGTACGGGCGGTTCTACCCGTTCTTCTGGTCAGCAGTATTCTTTCGGGTTGCGCGACGTCCAGCGATGGCAGCGCTCCGCTCAACCAGGGAAATTGGCCTATTTGTAGTGTGCTGGGTGGGCTTGCCGGTGGCGGCCTGGGGGCGATTGAAAGCGGGGCGTGGGCCGCTGGCGGTGGGGCGCTGGGGGCACTGGCCGGTGGTCTGATTTGCTATGCCCAAGACGGCGACGCCGACGGCGACGGTATTTTCGACCGCCGCGACCGCTGCCCGGACACCCCGGCCAACACGCCGGTCAAGCACAACGGTTGCCCAATGCCGGCCTATCCAGCCAAGGCGCCCGTAGCTGAGCCCGCGCCGACGCCGCCTGCGCCTGCTGCTGAAGTGATTACCTTGAGCGACACCGGCCAGGTGCTGTTCCCGTTCGATTCTTCCGAACTGACCGCCGATGCCCGCACTGCGCTGCAAGGCTTGCTGCCACGCCTGCAAGCGGCAGACGTGATCAGCATCAAGGTCATGGGCCACACCGACAGCATGGGCAGTGATGCCTACAACCAGGCGCTTTCCGAGCGCCGGGCGGCCAGTGTGGTGCGCTTCCTGACCGCTGCGGGCGTGCCTGCCAATAAGTTGAGCAGTGAAGGGTTCGGCGAGAGCCAGCCGGTGGCCGATAACGCCACCGACGCCGGCCGCGCGCAGAACCGCCGCGTTGAGTTGCAACTACAGCGCTAAGCGCTTCGCCGACCGGGGGCCCCCGGTCGGCTTCTTCCCCCCCGTTTCATTAGCTAAATGGCACTCTGCTAGGCTACTGTGCGCCCAGTAAAAACGCGCCCGTGTCCTTAGGAATCCGATCATGCGTAATGTCATGCTGTTTGCTGCGCTGCTTTCCCCCATGGCCATGGCGCAATCACTGAGCGTCGAGCCACACTCATTGATGCGCCTGCCGGTCAATGCCGGCGCGGTGACCTTGGAACGTCTGGATGTCGCCGACTACGCGACGGTGCTGGTCCCGGGTAACTTGAGTGAGATCACCATCGGTCAATTGAAAATGGGCCATGAAGCGCGTATCGCTATTGTGCCCAACCGTCAGGAGCTCACCTTGCGGGTGCACGATGCGCAAATGGCAAGCGGCAGCGAGATCCTCGCTCGCGGCGCCCCCGGCACGTTTGAAAAAGCCCCGTCGCCTGGGCGCAACCTGACCTTGCGCATCCATCGGCTGCAGGCCGATGAGCTGGTTCTGGACGCCCGTGGCGGCAGCGGTGCACCGGGTTTTGCTGGATTGGACGGCGGTTACGGGCGCCCTGCCGGGTGCTTATGGGGCGCGGCCAGCCGTGGTGCCGATGGCGACAACGGCGGCAATGGGCGCGAAGGCGGGGCCGGTGCTCTGGTGCGGTTGCAGGTGCCCAGCACTTTGGCCACCGAGGCTATCAAGGTCCGGGTCGACGGCGGAGCGGGCGGCGCGCCTGGGGCCGGCGGCAAGCCGGGCAAAGGCGGTGCGGGGAAAAACTGCCTGGTCTATCAGGCCAAGTCTGGTAAAGCCGGGCGGGCCGGGCAGCCTGGCCAGCCAGGCGCGACCGGTGCGCCGGGCAATTTGATCCTGCAGCGTCTTTAAAAGCTCGGGCGGGCCGCGGCGATAGCGACCACGGCCAGGCCCAGCAGCAGGTTACTGCCGACTAAACGCCGCACTCGTGTCATCACCGCCGCGCCGGCCGGCCAGTCCTCGGCGACGACGGCTTTGCGCAGTTCTGGCAACTGCAGTGCTTGCACGCGCAGAAACAGCGCCACCATCACTACGTACAACCCCATCATTGCCTGGACATAGCGCGGCGCCGTTTCGAAACCAGTGAAGCGCAGATGCAGGATGGCGACGCCGCTGATCGGAAGAATCACGATCGCCAGCCAGACCCAGACGAAGAATCGTCGGAAAACCTCTACCCACAGTGTCAGCCGTTGTGGCCCCGGCAAGGCGGCGACAGCGGCCGGACGCAGGATCATCCAGGCGAAGAACATACCTCCCACCCAAATCAGGGCCGCCAGTACATGCAAGGTGTAGAGCAACGTAAAGGCAGGCATGCAGATCTCCGTTCAGCGCAGGACGAGTTGAGCAGGTATGATAGCCGCCCGAGCCGAAACACTGAAAATTTATCCAGCCCTTGCGCCTCTCTAAGTCATGATCAGTAATCAACTCAAATCCCAGATCCAGGGCGCCTATACGCGGTTTCTCGAAGCCAAGAGCCTCAAGGCGCGTTATGGCCAGCGCCTGATGATCGCCGAAATCGCCAAGGTGTTGGGCGACATCGAGTGCGACGACGAAGGCCGCCGCAGTGGTGAGCCTGCGGTGGTGGCGGTCGAGGCCGGCACGGGTACGGGCAAGACCGTCGCCTATAGCCTGGCGGCCATTCCGGCGGCCAAGGCCGCGGGCAAGCGGCTGGTGATCGCCACGGCGACCGTCGCCCTGCAAGAGCAGATCGTCTACAAAGACCTGCCAGACCTCATGCGCAACAGTGGCTTGAACTTCACCTTTGCCCTGGCCAAGGGCCGTGGCCGCTATTTGTGCCTGTCCAAGCTCGACATCCTGCTGCAGGAAGGCCACGCGCAGACCGCCACCGCCCAGTTGTTCGAAGAAGAAGGCTTTCGCATTCAGGTCGACGAAGCCAGCCAGAAGCTGTTTACCAGCATGATCGAAAAGCTGGCGGGTAATAAATGGGACGGTGACCGCGACAGCTGGCCCCAGGCGCTCGAGGACCAGCAATGGTCGCAGCTGACCACCGACCACAGCCAGTGCACCAACCGCCATTGCCCCAACTTCCAGCAGTGCGCTTTTTATAAAGCCCGCGAAGGCATGGGCAAGGTCGACGTGATCGTCACCAACCATGACATGGTCCTGGCCGACCTGGCGCTGGGCGGTGGGGCCGTGCTGCCCGACCCCCGCGAAACCATGTACGTGTTCGACGAAGGTCACCATCTGCCGGACAAAGCAATTGGCCATTTCGCCCACTACACTCGGTTGCGTTCCACCGCCGACTGGCTGGAAACCACCGCCAAGAACCTCACCAAGTTACTGGCCCAGCACCCGCTGCCCGGCGACCTGGGGCGCTTGATCGAGCAGGTGCCTGAACTGGCCCGGGAGATCAAAACCCAGCAGCAATTCATGTTCAGTGCCTGCGAACAGGTGGCGGACTTCCGCCCCGGCGAAGACATGGAAGGCCGTGAGCGGCCGAGGCACCGGTTCGTCGCCGGCGTGGTGCCCGAACACATGCGGGAAATGGGCATCGAGCTGAAAAAGGGTTTCGCTCGCCTCACCGACCTGTTCACCCGGCTGACCGAATTGCTCAAAGAAGGCATGGATGGCGAGACCAGCATCGGTATCGCTAGCCATCAGGCCGAAGAATGGTACCCCTTGTTCGGTAGCCTGCTGGGCCGCTCACAGGGCAACTGGGAATTATGGACCGCCTTCACCGCTGAAGACCCTCAAGACAGCCCGCCCATGGCGCGTTGGCTCACCTTGGCCGAAAGCGGTGCGTTGTTCGACATCGAGGTTAACGCCAGCCCAATACTGGCCGCCGAGATGCTCCGGCGTAACCTCTGGAACGTCGCCTACGGGGCCTTGGTAACGTCTGCTACGTTGACCGCCCTGGGCAAGTTCGACCGCTATCGCATGCGTGCCGGGCTACCGAAAGCGGCGGTCACGACCATCGTGCCGAGCCCGTTTCACCATGCCGACGCCGGCGTATTGCGGGTACCGGACCTGCGCGCCGACCCGCGCGATGCGGTGGCGCATACCGCAGCCATCATCCGCGATTTGCCAGGCCTGGTAGAGGGGTCGCGGGGGACGCTGGTGTTGTTTTCTTCGCGCAAGCAAATGCAGGACGTGTTCGACGGCCTGGACCGTGACTGGCGCAAGCAGGTGTTTATTCAGGGCAACCTCTCCAAGCAGGAAACCCTGAATAAACACAAAGCGAGGGTGGACGGTGGCGACTCCAGCGTGCTGTTTGGCCTGGCCAGTTTTGCCGAGGGTGTCGACTTGCCGGGGGCCTATTGCGAACACGTGGTCATCGCCAAGATCCCCTTCGCGGTGCCGGACGACCCGGTGGAGGCGGCGCTGGCCGAATGGATCGAAGCCCGTGGTGGCAACCCCTTTATGGAGATCGCGGTGCCCGACGCCTCTTTGCGCCTGATCCAGGCCTGCGGCCGCTTGCTGCGTACCGAACAAGACCGCGGCACCATCACGCTGCTCGACCGCCGGGTAGTGACGCAGCGCTATGGCAAAGCGATCCTCAACGCGTTGCCGCCGTTCCGTCGAGAAATTTCCTGAACGCGGGGGCATGAACGCCCCCGTACGCGGTCTATCCTCATATCCTGCAAGGAGTGCTCACTGTCCATGATCCGTCGTTCATTGCCCGCCATCCTCGCCCTGCTGTGCGCCGCGCCTCTGTCGGCCATTGCTGCCGACAAAGCCCTGACGCTGTTCAATTTCGTACGCCCGGCCGATGTGGTGCAGATCACTACTCAAGGCGCGGAACTGCCGCAGTCTAATGCTGAGCAGACAGCCGAAGGGGAAGTGCTGCGGCGCGTCACGTTCAGCCCCGTGGAGCGCCCAAGCCTGCGCTTGAGCCCGCAAACAGGGGTATGGAATTGGTCTAACGCAAATGTGCTAAGCCTGCGCGTGCAAAGCGCCATGGACTGGGCGATCACGCTGTACGTCACGGTGCAGAGCCAAGACGGTAAAACCCTGACCAGCCGCGTCGACCTGCCGGCCGGCCCGGCGCAGACGCTGCTGGTGCCGCTGCAGGCGAGCTCCGCGCGTAGCCAAGGCATGCGTGCCGGGCCGCCGATGCCCTGGGTTCAGGACGGGCAGCGGTGGTTGTTGGCCGACAGCGCCGGTGAACTCGACCTGACCCAAGTCGCCTCGGTGGTGCTGGCCTTGGACAAGCCCGCGGCTGCCCAGAGCCTGCTCATCGAACGCTTCGGCGTGATTGAAGGCACTGATCTGCAAAAGGCCGCCTATAGCGGCATTGTCGACGCCTATGGCCAGTACAGCCGCAGCCAGTGGCCAGACAAAATCAGCAGCGACGAGCAACTGCGTAGCCGTGCCGATAAAGAGCAGGTGCAGCTCAAGGCCTGGTTGAGTGAGCGCGACAAGGCCGGGCTAGACACCTATGGAGGCTTGAAAAACGGCCCTTCGTTTGCGCCACGGGGGTTCTTCCGCACCGAGAAGCAGGGCGACCGCTGGTACCTGGTGACCCCTGAAGGCCACGCCTTCTATTCATTAGGCGTCAACGCCGTCGCCCCCGACGGTGGCAGGACCTACATCGAAGGCCGCGAGTGGATGTTTCAGGGCTTGCCTGGCGACGCTGGGCCAACCCGGCAATACGTCGGTCAGAGTAACCATATGGACGGCAACGGCTCATCGGTGGGCCGTGGCTTTGGTCAGGGCCGCTGGTACGATTTCTACGCGGCCAACCTGCAGCGTAGCTACGCCAAGCCCTGCCCGGACCGAGAGGACTGTGCTCCGCCGGGCTTCGATGGCTGGCGCTGGCAGAGCCACGCCATGGATCGCCTATTGGCCTGGGGTTTCAATACGCTGGGCAACTGGAGCGACCCGGCTTTCGAAAAGAAACAACGCGTCCCCTATACGCTGCCGTTGTCGATCGTTGGCGATTACACCAGCATCAGTACCGGGATGGACTGGTGGGGGCGCATGCCAGACCCCTTTGACCCACGGTTTGCCATGGCCACCGAACGCGCCGTGGCCATCGCTGCCCGTGATCACCGCGACGACCCGTGGCTGATCGGTTTTTTCGCCGACAATGAACTGGCCTGGGCCGCACCGGGCAACCAACCCAAAGCGCGTTATGCCCTGGCGTACGGTACTCTGCGCCAGACCACCGACGTGCCGGCCAAACGGGCCTTTCTCAAGCAACTGAGGGACAAGTACCGTAACCAGCAGGGGCTATCCAAAGCCTGGGGGATTGACCTGCCAGCGTGGGAGCTAATGGAGGATCCGGGCTTCGAAGCCCCATTGACGGACCCTCAGCACCCCGATATCGAAGAAGACTTCGCGCACTTCCAACGCACCTTCGCCGATGCCTATTTCAAAACCATCGCCGACGCTCTCAATTGGCATGCGCCCAATCACCTGCTATTAGGCGGGCGGTTTGCCGTCAGCACACCTGAGGCGGTCGCGGCCTGTGCCCAGTATTGCGATGTGCTGAGCTTTAACTTCTATACCCCCACGCCCCAAGACGGTTATGACTTCGCCGCCCTGAGGGCTTTGGACAAGCCCTTGCTGGTCTCCGAGTTCCACTTCGGTTCGCGCGACCGGGGCCCGTTTTGGGGCGGTGCGATGGAGGTGCCCCGCGAGGAAGATCGCGGCCCTGCCTACGCGCGCTTTCTGAAAGCGGCCGTGGATGAGCCGATGATTGTCGGTGCGCACTGGTTTCAGTACCTCGACCAGCCCGCGACCGGCCGCCTGCTCGATGGTGAAAACGGCCATTTCGGCTTGGTCGGCGTGACCGATGTGCCGTGGCAAGGCTTCATCGGCGCGGTTCGCAAAGCCAACCTTGAAGCCTTGCAACGTTTGAGTGCGCCGAGCCACTAGGCTATTCCCAAACCGCCTCAGGGCTGGAACAATGCGCTCCTTTTGCCAAGACCCGTGGGGTCGGGAGTTAGCCGGTGCAGATCCAGGGTCACTACGAACTGCAGTTCGAGGCCGTGCGGGAGGCGTTCGCACAGCTGATGGCGGGCCCTCAGGAGCGCGGCGCGGCTTTGTGCGTCCAGGTTGGCGGCGAAACGGTGGTGGACCTGTGGGCCGGCACGGCCGATAAGGATGCCACTGAGGTCTGGCAGAGCGACACACTGGTGAACGTGTTTTCCTGTACTAAGGTCTTCACGGCGGTCACCGCTTTGCAACTGGTCGACGAAGGTAAGTTGCAGCTCGATGCCCCCGTCGCCCATTATTGGCCCGCATTCGCCGCCCAAGGTAAAGAACGCATCACCTTGCGTCAGTTGCTCTGCCATCAAGCAGGGCTACCGGCGCTGCGTGACATGCTTCCCGCTGAGGCGCTGTATCAATGGCAGACCATGGTCGACGCGCTGGCCGCCGAGGCGCCGTGGTGGCAGCCGGGGGCGGGGCATGGCTACGCCGCCTTCACTTATGGCTGGCTCATGGGTGAGCTGATACGCCTGGCTGACGGCCGCGGGCCCGGTGAGGCCATCGCTGCGCGGGTGGCCAAGCCGCTGGGTCTGGATTTTCACGTTGGCCTGGACGACGCCGAGTTTCATCGGGTCGCCCATGTCGCCCGTGGCAAAGGGGTAGCCGGTGACGAGGCGGCCCAGCGGCTGCTTCAGGTAACCTTACGCGAGCCTACGGCGATGCCCACCCGTGCCTTTACCAATCCGCCTTCGATCCTCACCAGCACCAACAAGCCAGAGTGGCGACGTATGCAACAGCCTGCGGCGAATGGGCATGGCAATGCCCGCAGCCTCGCGGGCTTCTACAGTGCCTTGCTCGACGGCCGTTTGCTGGAGGCTGAACTGCTGACCCAGATGACCCGCGAACACAGTTTAGGTGATGACAAAACACTGATGACCCGCACGCGTTTCGGCCTGGGTTGCATGCTTGACCAGCCACAGGTCGCCAACGCAACCTTTGGCCTGGGCGCTGGAGCGTTTGGCCACCCAGGAGCGGGTGGTTCGGTGGGCTTTGCCGACCCGCAATATGATGTCGGTTTCGGTTTTGTCACCAATACTCTGGGCCCCTACGTGCTGATGGACCCGCGCGCGCAGGCTCTGGTCCGGGCACTGAAGGAATGTCTGTAGACGAGTCGACCGACGGTCTCCATCTGTGCGCGTACTGTTCTACTATGAATCAACGCTTTAGGCGGGTTTGTTAACCCGATTTATCTTCAACTGTCTATTTTTTCGTGGAAAGATCATGTCATTCAACAAGTCCATTACGTTCGCGCTGTGCCTGGCCGTCACCGGTTGCGCGCAAAATCCCCAAAATGCCTCGGCCGACCATAGCCCGCGTTGGTGGCAATTTGGCTCCAGTGCGAGCAGCGAGAACAAGGACGTTGAGCAAGCCATTAACGAAAAAGTCGCCAAGGCCGACGCGGCATCGGACACAGCCAGCCATTGGTGGTGGCCGTTTGGCGAGACCGCCAGTAACGACAACAAAGCCAAGCCGGTTGAGGCTCCCGCACCGGCCAAGGTCGCCATGGCCGAAACCGCCCAGCGCTGGTGGTGGCCGTTCGGTTCGACTGAGGAGCCCAAAGAACAGCCTAAAGTCGTGCCGATGCCCGACCCAAAAATCACCCAGGCGTGGCTCGACAGCTACGAACCACGCCTGCGCGAGGCCATCAAAGACAGCCGCTTCGAACTGGAACGCCGGGAAAACCTGTTGGTGATTACCGCGCCGGTGGATTCGTCGTTCAACCCGGACCGCCCAGCCATGCTCCTGCCCGTGAGCCTGGGCCCGATTACCCGGGTGGCCAAACTGGTCGAAGGCGACCCTAAAACCGCCGTATTGGTACTCGGCCACGCCGACACCAGCGGTGCTGCGGCGGCCAACCAAGTCGTGAGCCAGGACCGCGCCAAATCCATCGCGGCGATCTTTCGCCTCAGCGGCCTGGAACGTAACCGTCTGACCCTGCGCGGCATGGGCTCGGTCATGCCACGCGCGGCCAACGACAGCCCTCAAGGCCGCTCGCTGAACCGTCGGGTGGAAATTCTGCTGACGCCGCAGGACACCATGGTGGCCTTGCTGGCTAAGTACAACCAGCCGACGCCACCCGCTGCCGAACTGGTCGCCGTGCAGAACGTCCAGCCGCTGCCCGCCAAAGTGGCGGAAAAAGCCCCGGCCAAGAAAGCCGTTGCCAAGAAAGCCGCAGCCAAGCCTGCAGCCAAAAAAGCCACCCCAGCCAAAACTGCGGCCAAGAAGCCGGCGACGACTGCGGCTAAAAAACCGGCTGCCGATGCAGCTAAAGCCAACTGATCAGGGCGGCGCAGATGACCCAGGCATTGGCCGATATGCGTCGCGACTACACGCGCGACGGTTTGACCGAGGCGCAAGCGCCTGGCGAGCCTTTCGCGCTGTTTCACCAGTGGTTCGAGCAGGCGCGCAATACCGAGCAGGCGCCGGTAGAAGCCAACGCCATGACCCTGGCGACAGTGGATGCGAGGGGGCGCCCGCATTGTCGGGTGCTGTTGCTTAAAGGGCTGGATGATCAGGGCTTCACCTTTTTCAGCAATTACGACAGTGCCAAGGGCGAGCAGCTGGCAGCCAATCCCTGGGCCGCCATGACGTTTTTCTGGCCTGCGCTGGAGCGCCAGGTGCGCATCGAAGGTGCCGTGCAAAAGGTCACGCACCAGGAGTCTGACGCGTATTACCAGGTTCGCCCGTTGGGCAGCCGCCTCGGCGCTTGGGCTTCACCGCAGAGCCGGGTGATTGCCGATCGTGCCGAGCTGGAGTCGCTGTTGGCCGACACCGAGCAACGCTTTCGCGATAACGCCCCCCATTGTCCCGAGCACTGGGGCGGCTATCGGTTGTTGCCCGAGCGTATCGAGTTCTGGCAGGGGCGCCCCAGCCGCCTGCACGATCGCTTGAATTACCGCCTGGAAAATGGCCAGTGGCTGCGCGAACGCTTGGCCCCCTGATCGAGTGTTTTGACCCTTCCTACATTTGGCCTGTCCAACGTCTTACGGTGGGCAGAGCCTGTCTGCCGACTGAATGGAAGCAAAATTTAAACAGACCGTGTCGTGACAGCTGCCGACACTCAGCGTCTAATACGTATCTGTCCCATTGGAGAAGATCAATGCGTAAATCAGTTCTGCTTGTCGCGTGTTTCACCTCGATGTCGCTGCTGTTGGGCGGTTGTGCGTCGAGCCTGACAGGCGACTCCTATTCCCGCGATGAAGCCCGCCGTGTACAAACCGTACGCATGGGCACCATCGAATCGTTGCGTCCGGTGAAAATCGAAGGCACCAAGACCCCCATCGGCACCGGCGCAGGCGCTGTGGTCGGCGGTGTAGCCGGTAGCGCCGTCGGTGGCGGCCGTGGCAGCATCGTTATGGCGGTGATCGGTGCCGTAGCCGGCGGCCTGCTAGGCTCAGCTTCCGAAGAAGGCCTGACCCGCACCCAGGGCGTGGAAATCACCGTACGTGAAGACGACGGCAGCATGCGTGCCTATGTTCAGGCCGTGCAAGAGAACGAGATCTTCCGCGTCGGCGAGCGTGTTCGCATCATGACGGTAGATGGCACCAGCCGCGTTACTCACTGATCTTTGCGAAGATCAAAAAATCGGGGCCAAGGCCCCTCCTACACGCCCGTAGGAGGGGCCTCGGCCCCGATCTTTTTTCTATTCAACAGCAAGGATGTCGCGTGCCACCGCCTCGGCGATCCGTACACCGTCCACCCCGGCGGAGAGAATACCGCCCGCGTAGCCGGCGCCTTCACCCGCCGGGAACAACCCTTTGAGGTTGAGGCTCTGCAAATCTTTGTCCCGGGTAATGCGCAATGGCGATGAGGTGCGGGTTTCGATGCCGGTTAGCACCGCGTCGTGCATGGAAAAACCTTTGATCTGCCGCTCGAACGCCGGCAGCGCCTCGCGGATCGCCTCGATCGCGAAGTCCGGCAGCGCCAGGGCCAGGTCGCCCAGGCTCACGCCGGGTTTGTAGGACGGCTCCACACTGCCTAGGGTGGTGGAAGGTCGCCCTGCCACGAAGTCGCCAACCAACTGCGCGGGCGCTTCGTAATTGCTACCGCCCAGTACATAGGCCATCGACTCCAGGCGCTCTTGCAGCTCGATGCCGGCGAGCGGGCCATCAGGGTAGTCGACCTCTGGGGTGATGCCGACAACGATGCCCGAGTTGGCATTGCGTTCGTTACGCGAGTATTGGCTCATGCCGTTGGTCACCACTCGGCCGGGCTCCGACGTCGCCGCTACCACCGTGCCGCCTGGGCACATGCAGAAACTGTAGACCGAGCGGCCGTTCTTGGCGTGGTGCACCAGCTTGTAGTCTGCGGCCCCTAGTTTCGGGTGGCCGGCGTACTTGCCCAGGCGGGCCTGGTCGATGATCGACTGCGGGTGTTCCACGCGAAAGCCGATGGAAAACGGCTTGGCTTCCATGAACACACCACGCTTGTGCAGCATGCGGAAGGTGTCCCGCGCACTGTGGCCTAGGGCCAGGACCACATGGCGCGACATCAGACGCTCACCGCTTTGCAATTCGACGCCTTGCACGTGCTGGCTGTCGATCAGCAGGTCGGTGACTTTCTGTTCGAAACGAATTTCCCCGCCCAGCGCCTCGATTTCTTTGCGCATGGTTTCGACCATGCCGGTCAGGCGAAACGTGCCGATGTGCGGCTTGCTCACGTACAGAATTTCCGGCGGTGCACCAGCCTTGACGAATTCGTGCAGGACTTTGCGCCCATGGTGCTGCGGGTCTTTGATCTGGCTGTAGAGCTTACCGTCGGAGAACGTCCCCGCACCGCCCTCACCGAACTGTACGTTGGACTCGGCATTCAGCACATTTTTACGCCAGAGGCCCCAGGTGTCCTTGGTGCGCTGGCGCACTTCTTTGCCGCGCTCCAGCACGATCGGCTTGAAACCCATCTGCGCCAGGAGCAGGGCGGCGAAGATGCCGCAAGGGCCGAAGCCCACCACCAAAGGCCGCTGTTCGAGGCCCTCAGGGGCATGGCCGACCACTTTGTAACTGACGTCGGGGGCAGGGTTGACGTTATGGTCGTGGGCAAAGCGGGTGAGTACGCCGGCTTCATCGTGCACTTGCACGTCGATGCTGTAGATAAACTGCAATTCGCTGTTTTTCTTGCGCGCATCATAGCTGCGCTTGAACAGCGTGAAGGCCTGCAGGTCGCCATCGGTGATGCCCAGCCGCTGCACGATAGCAGGGCGCAAGGCCTCTTCAGCATGGTCCAAAGGCAGTTTGAGTTCGGTGATTCGTAGCATGACAGGGTCCAAATGTCCGGGCGTGCCCCCGGCGGCTTTTATCAACCGGCAATTATAAGCGGTTCACGAGCGTGGCTGGCAGGATAAATCGTCAGTCGTCGCGCGCGCCGCCGTAATAGGCGCAACCGCGTTGCACCTGGCCGTTGACGCGCAGTTCTGCGCTCAGCGACTGCACGCTGCCGGTCGTAGGGTCGACGCAGCGTTGCGGGGCAACCCACAGCTCGACCCGCTGATTGTTGGCCTTGGTGGTCAGATTCAGCCGGCCATCACCGCTTTGCTCCTCGATATAGGGCACTGCCAGCGGGGCCTGGCCGTCGCGTTCCAGGATCATGCCTTTGCCACTGGCCCGCAACGACCAGTTCGGGCTATGCCCGCTGGCACGCAGGATCAATGGCTTGAAGTTGGGGTCATCGCAGGCGCTGGCCGAACGTTCGACCCGGTACAGGTGCTGCAAATTGAGCTGGCCGTCGGCGCTGTTGGCGTTGCTGGCAGTGAAGCTGCCACGCACGTCGGCGAACAGCGTGCCTGGTTTACTGGCCAGCGCGCCCGCTTCTTGCAACAGGCCCGTATTGCCGATGTCCTTGACCACAAACCGCCGTTGCTCGTGGCAAGGCAGGAAGAGTAATCGGCCGCCTTCGCCTTTGAGCTCACCCTGCATACGGTTGAGCCCTGCAGTAGACGCGGGCGTAGGCGCGCCGGCGCCGAGCATCTGGCAAGCACTGAACAGTGGGACAAGGGAGACGAGCAAAAGGGAACGGGCAAAGCGCATTGATGGGTACTCCAGGCAAGTGCGCGTACTGTAGCAAAAAGATCGGGGGCCTGCGGAACGCGGCCCCCGATCTATGGGCTAACCGCCTAGATAAGCTTCGCGCACCTTGGGGTCGGTCAGCAGGGTCTCACCGCTGCCTTCCATCACCACCCGGCCGTTCTCCAGCACGTAGGCACGGTCGGCGATCTTCAGAGCCTGGTTAGCGTTCTGCTCCACCAAAAATACCGTGACACCGTCGCGCCGTAGCTGCTCGATGATATCGAAGATCTGCGCGATGATGATGGGCGCAAGGCCCAGGGACGGCTCGTCCAACAGCAATAGCTTGGGCTTGCTCATCAACGCCCGGCCAATGGCGAGCATTTGTTGTTCGCCACCGGACATGGTCCCGCCGCGTTGGGAGAACCGTTCTTTCAGGCGCGGAAACAAGGCCAGGACTTTGTCCATCTGCTCCTGATAGTCGCCTTTTTCGGTGAAGAACCCGCCCATGGCGAGGTTTTCTTCTACCGTCAGGCGGGCGAAGACCCGGCGGCCTTCGGGCACCACGGCAATACTTTTGCGCATGATGATTGCCGATTCCTGGCCGACCAATTCTTCGCCCAGGTAGCGGATGCTGCCCGAATGCGCACGGGGCGACCCGCACAGCGTCATCAGCAGCGTGGATTTACCCGCACCGTTAGCGCCGATCAGGGTGACAATCTCGCCTTGGCGTACTTCCACGTTGACCCCGTGCAGGGCCTGGATCTTGCCGTAGAAAGTGGAAACGTTTTCGAACCGCAGCATTTACGCTTCCCCCAGGTAGGCTTTGATGACGTCCGGGTTGCCTCGGATCTGTTCAGGTGTGCCGTCGGCCAGGGGTGTCCCTTGGTTGATCACGACGATGTGGTCGGAAATGCTCATCACCAGTTTCATGTCGTGCTCGATCAACAGTACCGTGGCGTTGTATTCCTCGCGCAGGGTGCTGATGAGCGCTTTGAGGTCGTCGGTTTCTCTGGGGTTGAGCCCTGCCGCAGGTTCGTCGAGCATGAGAATGCGCGGGCGCGTCATCATGCAGCGGGCGATTTCCAGGCGCCGTTGTTGGCCATAGGCCAGGGTGCCAGCAGTGCGATTGGCGAACTCTTTCAAGTTGACCTTTTCCAGCCAGTGCTCGGCATAGTCCATTGCCTCGCGCTCGCTCCTGCGGAAGGCCGGGGTCTTGAACAGCCCCGCCAGAAAGTTGGTGTTCAAGTGGCGGTGCTGAGCGATGAGCAGGTTTTCCACGGCGGTCATGTCTTTGAACAGCCGGACGTTCTGGAAGGTACGCACCACGCCTTTACGCGCGATCTGGTGGCCGGGCAGGCCTTGGATGGGCTCGCCGTCGAGCAGGATCTGGCCGCCGCTGGGGCGATAGAAGCCGGTCAGGCAGTTGAACACCGTAGTCTTGCCGGCCCCGTTGGGGCCGATCAGTGCCACGACCTGTTTTTCTTTGACTGTCAGGCCTACGCCGTTGACCGCCAGCAGGCCCCCGAAGCGCATGCTCAGGTCGCTGACGTGCAGAATATCGCGGCTCATGTGCGCAGCTCCATGTGCGGACGCTGCATGGGCAGCAGGCCTTGGGGGCGCCAAATCATCATCAGGACCATCATGGCGCCAAACATCAACATGCGGTAATCGCTGAATTCACGCATCAATTCCGGCAGCAGAATCATCACGATGGCCGCCAGGATGACGCCCAGTTGCGAGCCCATACCGCCCAGTACCACGATCGCGAGGATGATCGCGGACTCGATGAAGGTAAACGACTCCGGCGTGACCAAGCCCTGCCGGGCAGCAAAGAAGCTCCCGGCAAAACCGGCAAACGCGGCGCCCAGGGTGAAGGCCGAAAGCTTGATCACGGTAGGGTTGAGGCCCAGCGCGCGGCAGGCGATTTCGTCTTCGCGCAAGGCTTCCCAGGCACGCCCGATGGGCATGCGCAGCAGCCGGTTGATCACGAATAGCGCCGCCAATGCCATCAGCAAGGCAATCAGGTAGAGAAAGATGACCTTACTGATCGGGCTGTATTCCAAACCGAAAAACTGGTGAAAGGTCTGCGAGCCTTCGGCCGCCCGGCGTTCGAAGCTGAGCCCGAACAGGGTCGGTTTCTCGATGTTGCTGATGCCGTTGGGCCCACCGGTGATGTCGGTGAGGTTGCGCAGGAAGATGCGGATGATCTCACCGAAGCCCAGCGTGACGATGGCCAGGTAGTCGCCCCTGAGCCGCAGCACCGGAAAACCCAGCAAGAAACCAAACGTCGCCGCCAGCAGGCCGGCCAGTGGCAGGCATTCCCAGAAGCTCAGGCCGAAGTAGTGAGAGAGCAGGGCATAGCCGTAGGCGCCCACCGCGTAAAAACCGACGTAGCCCAGGTCGAGCAAGCCGGCCAGGCCAACCACGATGTTCAGACCGAGCCCGAGCATGACGTAGATCAGGATCAGCGTGGCGATGTCCACCGCGCCCCGCGAGCCAAAGAACGGCCAAACGAATGCCAGTACCACCAAGGCCAGGATAAACCAGCGCTGGGTACTGGGCAGGGTGAAGAAATGGGCGGCTTTTGCCGGGATCAGGGGCGTGCCACTGTTGCGGCGCAGGCCACCGATGCGTTCGGCGAACAACACCCGCAAGAACATCAGCAGCGAACAGGCGGCGATGGTGATCACCGTTCCGGCGCTGGCATTCTGCACCACCAGGGTGACGCCCGAAAACGCCAGCTTCAGGCCAAGCACCGGGTAGGCCACGGCCCACACCAGCAGTGCGCTAAACAGCGCGGATTTAAAAGGCTTGCTCATACTTTCTCAACCTCCGGACGGCCCAGGATGCCGGTCGGCCGGAATAATAGGACCAGGACCAGTAAACCGAAGGACACCACGTCCTTGTACTGGTCACCGAACAGGTCGGCACCGAAGGCTTCGGCGACGCCCAAGACCAGGCCGCCCAGCATGGCGCCTGGGATGCTGCCGATACCGCCAAGCACGGCGGCAGTGAAAGCTTTGAGCCCCACCAGAAAACCGGCGCTGGGGTTGATCACGCCGTATTGCATGCTCAGCAACACTGCGGCAACTGCCGCCAGCGCAGCGCCTACCACGAATGTCAGGGCGATGATGCCATTGGTGTTGATGCCCAGCAGGTTGGCCATCTTCATGTCCTCGGCGCAGGCACGGCAAGCGCGGCCCATGCGTGAACGCGAGATGAACAAGGTCAAGCCGACCATGGCTGACAGGGTGACTAGGAACACCACGATCTGCATGTAGGAAATCTGTACTTCCTGAGCGCCACCCGGGCCGAAGGTCAGGCTACCTGGCAGCAGGTTGGGAATGGCGAAGTTGCCTGAGCCCTGGGACAGCTGTACCGAGTTTTGCAGGAATATCGACATGCCGATGGCTGAGATCAGCGGGATCAGCCGGTTGCTGTTGCGCAACGGTCGGTAAGCGACCCGTTCGATGCTGTAGCCATAGGCGCTGGTCACCAGAATGGCCGCGGCGAAGCCGGCGATCATCAGGATAGGCAGGCTATGGATACCCATCATGGCCAAACCGGCCAAGACGATGAAGGCTACGTAGGAGCCGATCATATACACCTCGCCATGGGCGAAGTTGATCATTCCAATGATGCCGTAGACCATCGTGTAACCGATGGCGATCAATGCATACGTGCTGCCGATGGTCAGGCCATTCACCAGCTGTTGCATATAGTGAAAAATCTCGGGCATTTACCGCGCTCCTAAAAACCTGATCTGCATTTCTCTGGCCACTCAAGCGTCGCGAGCTGCACGTCGCGTACGGCAGTGCCAGTGAACCGCGGGTAACGGTTTTAAGATTTTCAGGGGGGCCAGGCCACGGATCGCGCCGCCTGGCCCATCACTCTTAAAACAAAGCCCACTGCGGGTGCAGTGGGCTTCGGGATTGTGTTGCCAGGGGGTTACTTGGCTTCGGTTTTAGGTTTGCCGAAGTGCCACTCGTAGACCACGAACTGGAAGTTCTTCAGGTCGCCCTTGCTGTCGTAGCTCAGTTCGCCCATCGGGGTCTTGAAGTTACCGGCGTGGATCGCAGCGGCGACCTTGTCGGTATCGTCAGACTTGGCGGCGGTGATCGCATCGGCGATGACCTGCACGGCCGAGTACGATGGGAATACGAACGGGCCGCTTGGGTCTTGTTTCTTAGCCTTGAATGCTTCGACCAGGGCTTTGTTGACCGGATCCTGGTCGAACGATTTCGGCAGGGTGACCAGCAGGCCTTCGGACGCTTCGCCAGCGATCTGCGAGATGGAGTCGTTGCCCACGCCTTCAGGGCCCATGAACTTGGCGTTCAAGCCTTTTTCCTTGGACTGGCGCAGGATCTGGCCCAGCTCCGGGTGGTAGCCGCCGTAGTAGACGAAATCGACGTTGGCTTGCTTGAGCTTGGCGATCAGCGAAGAGAAGTCTTTGTCGCCAGCATTGATACCTTCGAACAACGCGACTTTCACGCCTTTGTCGTCCAGGGTTTTCTTCACGGCGGTAGCAATGCCTTCACCGTACTGCTGCTTGTCATGGATGACCGCAACGATTTTCGGCTTGATGTGGTCGGCAATGAAATTACCAGCCGCCGGGCCCTGGGCGCTATCCAGACCAATGGTGCGGAACACCAGCTTATAGCCACGGGTGGTGATGTCCGGGCTGGTGGCCGCTGGGGTGACCATGATGATGCCTTCGTCTTCGTAGACGTCGGAAGCCGGTTGGGTGGAGCTGGAGCAGAGGTGGCCGACCACGAACTTGACGCCGTCATTGACCACTTTGTTGGCCACGGCTACGGCTTGTTTTGGATCGCAGGCGTCGTCGTATTCAACGGCCTCGAGTTTTTTGCCGTCGACGCCGCCTTTGGCGTTGATCTGCTCGATCGCCATTTTCGCGCCATTGAACTGCATGGTGCCGTATTCAGCCACCGGGCCGGTTTTAGGGCCGGCGATACCAATTTTGATGGTATCGGCCGCGAAGGAGTGGCTGGCCACCCCAGCCAGAACCATGGCGGCGAACAGCTTGGAAATCTGCTTAGTCATAATGCTCCACTCTAAGTGTTGTATTTCTTATAGTCCGTGCGCTATGGCAGTTGGACCGGGTCCGTTTACCGACAGGTGCCTACCCCCGCAACCTGTGGTATCCATGGCTCCCGCTCATCCCCATAACTGTACCGGTACAGTGTAGAGCGCCGCTTTGTCCCTTGAAAAGCAGGCGTTCGAGGGGAGGAGAGGGGGTGTCGCTTAATCGACAGATATGTACAGAAAAGCGCCGAACCCAGCCCCCACCCTGACGTGCTTGAGGCGCCACATCCTTAGCCTTTCTGTCGCAGCCGCCAATTGGTTATGTGCTACCGGGTTTTTCCGTGGGTGCACCGAGGCTATCATTGCCGGGTTTTTCAATGTCGGTGAGCCCATGTCTCAAGAACCTAGCACCCTCTATGCCAAACTGCTTGGCGAAACTGCAGTCATTCCCTGGGGCGACTTAGAGCCGTTCTTTGCCCGCGGTGCGCTGTTATGGGTCGACCCTGCGCTTGATTTGATTGCCGTGGCCCAAGCCTTGGCGCAGGATCAGAGCCAGGCCGTAGCCGCTTGGCTGGCCCAGGGGCAGCTCGAGAAGCTGTCTAGCCCAAGGGCTGTCGGATTTGCCGAGGGCGACCCCGAGCTGTGGGCTGTAGTGGTATCACCCTGGGTAGTGATTCAGGAGCGTACCCAGCATTGACTGTTTGCACCTTCATGGGGCGACTGGTCAAGCACGTGCACCGCTAGCGCTCACCGACCCTGCCCACTGCGGGGTCCTGACGCTGGCGCAGCCTGTCCAGCACCGGCCCCAGTTGGCTTAGCGGCACCGGCCGACTCAGTAGGTAGCCTTGCAAGTAGTCGCAACCGTGGCTCTGCAGAAACTCATATTGCGCCAAGGTTTCCACCCCCTCAGTGACCACCTGCAGGCGCAGCGAATGGGCCATGATGATAATCGCCTGGACGATTTCCATGTCTTGGGGAGAGGCAGGAATATCTTGAATGAACGATCGATCGATCTTCAGTGTGTCCAGGGGTAGGCGCTTGAGGTAAGCCAATGACGAATAGCCGGTGCCGAAGTCGTCGATGGACAATGACACACCCAGCTCACGAATCTGATTGAGCAGGCCGGCGGTGCTGGCAATGTTGCTCATCAGCGCATTTTCCGTAACCTCAAGTTCCAGGCGCTCGGGCTTGAGCCCCGCTTTGGCCAGGGCGTCGGCGATCTCGCCGGGCAAGGCATCGCGGCCCAGGGTCGAGGCGGAGCAGTTGACGGCCATCTTGAGCGAGGGATGTCCGGCCAGGCTTAAGCGGGCGAGATCGCGACAGGCCCGGCGCAATACCCAGCTGTCGAGTTCGGTGATCAGCCCATTGGCTTCGGCTACCCCGAGAAAGCGGTCCGGCGCCAGCCAGCCATGCTGGGGGTGTTGCCAGCGGATCAGGGCTTCGAGTTTGGCTACGGTGCCGCTGCGCAGGTCGAAGATGGGCTGGTAGAACAGCTCCAGCCCTGAGCCTTCACGCAGGGCGTGGCGCAGTTCCTCTTCGAGTTGCAGTTCCAGCGTCGCCCGGGTACGCAGGCTGGGGCTGAAGAAGTGAATACTGTTGCGCCCGCTGTCCTTGGATTGATAAAGGGCCAGGTCAGCGTTTTTCAGCAGTTCTTCGCTGGTGGTGCCGTCATCTGGGTAAATGCTGATGCCGATGCTGGTGGTCATGACCATGCGCCGCCCGGCAATGCTGATCGGTGCCGTCATGCGCTGCATGATACGCCGTGCCAGGTGTTCAGCGTCTTGCTGCTGTTCCAGCGCGAGCAACACACAGAACTCATCGCCGCCGAAGCGTGCGACTACGTCATCGGGGTGGCGCACCGCATGGGTGATGTGGCTGGCAATGACGGTGAGCAATTCGTCGCCCGCGGCGTGGCCGAGGCTGTCGTTGATGCGTTTGAAGTGGTCGATGTCGAGGAACATGATCGCCAGTTTGCCGCCACTGGCTTGCTGTTCGAGCAGCTTGTCGGCGAAAATCTGGTTGAAGCCGCGGCGGTTGATCAGGTTGGTCAAGGCGTCGTAATGGGCGGCGTGTTGCAGCGAGGCGCGGGCTTGATCCAGTTGGCTGAGCAAGGCATTGACTCGTTGCAGGTCGTGCTCTTTGCCTTGTAATTTTTTGTCGGCAATGGCGGCGCTGACGCTGCCGGCAAGGATCATCAGCGTGACCGCTGCGATGGTCAGCGCCAACTGCTGGCCGTTATTGGTGGTCACTGGGGCAAACATGTGCCCTGGGTGCATCGCCATGTTCATGGCGTTCATACCGGTGAAGTGGGTGCTGACGAATCCTGCGCCCATCAGTAGGCTGGCGCTGAGCTTGAGCACGTGCTGCATGGCGCCGTTGCCGCTGCGAAAATGCCGAATGATGCCCAGGGTCGCCAGGCTCGCTGCAATGGATACCCCGATCGATAGGCTGAATAGGGCGGGGTCGTAGTACATCGCGGCATGGGAGCGTATGGCTGACATGCCCACATAGTGCATCAGGGCAATGGCCAGGCCCATGCCGACCCCCGTGCACAGAAACTGCAGCCAACTGATGGTGGGGCGGCCCATGCAGTCTACCGCGAGGCAGCCAGCGGCCAAGGCAATCACTAGGGAGGCGACGGTGATTACCAGGTCGTAATGCAGATCGACCGGGGCTTCGAACGCCAGCATGCTAATGAAATGCATGGCCCAAACCCCAACGGCCAGGCAGCCAGCCCCTGTCCAGCGCCAACGCGTGCGTGCCCTAGGGACTTCGGTATGGCGCAGCCGGTCGGCCATGTCCAGAGTCGCGAAACTGCCAGCGCAGGCAATCAGGTAAGCCAGGAGAACCAGGAAACCGTTGTGAGAACATTCCAGCAGCAAGGCGCTGCCATTCGAAAGCTCGCCGAAGCGCAGCCCTAGCCATTCCATAGCGTGCCTCGATAGTAGCTCGTGCTTAGCCCATGCAAGTATAGGGCACATCGCCACTGTGCAACCCTGACCATTTGGTAATTAAGTTAATAGCCAAATGATCTAAGGCGCAAATACGGCCGCGGCGCTACCGCAGCCGATTTTCTAGCCGGCCACCAGAACCCGAATCGCTTCCAGGCGCAGGGCGGCTTTTTCCAGCATGGCCAGACCGTCTTCGCGCTGCTTGCGCAAGGCGGCCAACTCGCTGTCACGCACCGTTGGGTTAACCGCTTGCAGGGCGGTCAGGCGTGCCAGCTCTTCATCGGTTTCAGCGGCCAGGCGACGCTGCGCTTCGCTCACCCGTTCGATGTGGCGCGGGGCGATGCGGGCTTCGCCAGCGTTGATGCGCGGTGCCAGTTCGTCACGTTGTGCCTGGATAAACTTATTGGCGCTGGCTTTGGGCACGCTTTCGAGCTGGTCGTTGAGGGTTTCGAACGAGACCCGCGCCGCCAGGTCATTGCCGTTGCTGTCCAGCAGGCAGCGCAACGCCGCCGGTGGCAGGTAGCGACCCAATTGCAACGCACGCGGGGCAACCACTTCGCTGACATAGAGCAGCTCTAGCAGGACGGTGCCGGGCTTGAGCGCTTTGTTCTTGATCAACGCGACGGCGGTGTTGCCCATGGAGCCGGACAGTACGAGGTCCATACCGCCCTGGACCATGGGGTGCTCCCAGGTGATGAACTGCATGTCTTCGCGGGACAGTGCCTGGTTGCGGTCGTAGGTGATGGTCACGCCTTCGTCGTCGCCCAAGGGGAAACTGGCGTCGAGCATCTTTTCGCTGGGCTTGAGGATCAGGGCGTTGTCGGAATGGTCTTCGCTGTCGATGCCGAAGGCGTCGAACAGGGTTTCCATGTAGATGGGCAGGGCGAATTGGTCGTCCTGCTCTTCAATGGCGGCAACCAGCGCCTGGCCTTCGCCTTCACCGCCGGAGTTGAGCTCGAGCAAGCGGTCACGGCCACTGTGCAGCTCGCTTTCCAGGCGCTCGCGCTCGGCACGGACTTCGTCGACCAGGGCCTGCCATTGATCGTCGTCGCCGCTTTCGAGCATGGGCAACAGGCGCGGGCCGAACTGGTGTTGCAGGGCGTTGCCGGTAGGGCAGGTGTTGAGGAACGCGTTCAGGGCCTGGTGGTACCACTGGAACAACCGCTCTTGCGGACTGTTCTGCAGGTAGGGCACGTGTACCTCGATAACGTGTTTTTGGCCGATGCGGTCCAGTCGGCCAATGCGCTGTTCAAGCAGGTCCGGGTGGGCGGGCAGGTCGAACAGGGCCAGGTGATGGGAGAACTGGAAGTTACGCCCCTCACTGCCGATTTCTGAACAGATAAGCACTTGGGCGCCGAATTCTTCGTCAGCGAAGTAGGCGGCCGCGCGGTCACGCTCCAGGATGCTCATGCCTTCGTGGAACACCGTCGCCGGAATGCCCGAACGCACGCGCAGGGCGTCCTCGAGGTCCATGGCGGTCTCGGCATGGGCGCAGATCACCAGCACCTTGGTGCGTTTTAGCATCTTGAGGGTGTCGATCAGCCATTCGACCCGCGGGTCGAAACGCCACCAGCGTTCTTCTTCGCCGCTTTCGGCCTGGGCCTGGAAACTGACTTCGGGGTAAAGCTCGGCGTGCTCGCCGAGGGGCAGCTCCAGGTATTCGACGGGGCTGGGCAGCGGGTAGGGGTGCAGCTTGCGCTCGGGGAAACCCTGTACGGCGGCACGGGTGTTACGGAACAGCACCCGGCCGGTGCCATGGCGGTCGAGCAGTTCGCGGATCAGCCGGGCGCTGGCTTCGCTGTCGCCCTGGTTGACGGCCGCGATCAGGGCATCGCCCTCGGCGCCCAAAAAGCCTTGGATCGTGGTTTGCCCCTTGGGCGACAGTGCGCCCTTGTCGAGCAGTTCCTGTACTGCTTCAGCCACCGGGCGGTAGTTTTCGCTTTCGGCGCGGAAGGCCGCCAGGTCGTGGAAACGGTTGGGGTCGAGCAGGCGCAGGCGCGCGAAGTGGCTGTCCTGGCCCAGTTGTTCAGGGGTCGCGGTGAGCAGCAGCACGCCGGGAATGACCTCGGCCAGTTGTTCCACCAGGGAATATTGCGGGCTGGCTTTGTCTTCGTGCCAGACCAAGTGGTGCGCTTCGTCGACCACCAAGAGGTCCCAGCCTGCGGCGAACAGGGCGTCCTGGGCCTTTTCGTCTTCGGTCAACCACTCTAGAGCGACCAATGCCAATTGGGCATCGTCGAACGGGTTGCCGGCGTCGCTTTCGATAAAACGTTCGGCGTCGAACAGCGACACTTCCAAGTTGAAGCGCCGGCGCATTTCCACCAGCCATTGGTGCTGGAGGTTTTCCGGAACCAGGATCAATACGCGGCTGGCGCGGCCGGTGAGCAGTTGGCGGTGGATCACCAGGCCCGCTTCGATGGTCTTGCCCAGGCCCACTTCGTCGGCCAGCAGTACCCGTGGGGCGATGCGGTCGGCGACTTCGCGGGCAATGTGCAACTGGTGGGCGATAGGTTGCGCCCGAACGCCGCCCAGGCCCCAAAGGGCAGACTGCAACTGCTTACTGGTGTGTTCGAGGGTGTTATAGCGCAGCGCGAACCAGTTCAGCGGGTCGATTTGCCCGGCGAACAGGCGGTCGCTGGCCAGGCGGAACTGGATGAAGTTAGAGAGTTGCGTTTCGGGCAGGGTGAGCAGTTGGTTCTGCGCGTCGAGGCCGTGGTAGACCAGCAGGCCGTCGACAGCTTCGACTTCACGCACGGTCAGCTTCCAGCCTTCGAAGTGGGTGATGACATCGCCGGGGGAAAACCGCACGCGGGTCAAGGGCGCATTGCGCAGGGCATATTGGCGGGTGTCGCCAGTAGCCGGATAGAGCACGGTCAGTAAACGGCCGTCTTGTGCCAGAACGGTGCCTAGACCTAACTCGGCTTCGCTGTCGCTGATCCAGCGTTGCCCCGGTTGATACTGCTGCGCCATGCTGCCTGACTCCCGCCTTGAAAAGCGCATGATTCTAACGGATCAGCGGGCCAAGGGCCAAAAACTTGGTCATTAATCTGGTTCAAAGGCTGTCTTTAGCTGTCGTTGAGTGTCGAGATCGTTACAATTGCGACAAATTGCCTCAAGTCGACGCCCGCCCCGCCGACATGGTGAGAACAGGAGACCTGAACCCATGTTGCCGCCGATCATCCCCTTGAGTGTCATACCGGTCACCTCGCAACTCGATCCGGTCAAGCCGACGCCGGACATTCCGCCGGTGGTGCCGCTGCAGCCTAGCGCTAGCGACAATAATGTCGACTTGCGTCAGCGCGACCCTGAAGAACAAGCACGCCTGCTGCGCGAAGAGCAAAAGCGCCAGCAGAATAGGCGCCGGCGCAGTCAAGAAGTGCCGCAGATGGAAGACTACCTGCCCGTGCCGGGCGACGAACTCAACGCCGATAACACCGTACCGGTTGCGCCGTTGGTCGATGAGCAACCGCGCCAAGGCCTGTGGGTCGACATCCAGATCTAGCTCGCGGCATGATAAGCGCCCACCCTCACGTATTGCCGGCTGCCCCTATGAGCGAAGACGACAACCTGATCGATTTCGGCGCCGAGCGCGCCAAGCGCGTGCACGACCTCAATGACAAGCGCCTCAACGAGATGCGCCAGGTCTTCGAACAGGTGATGCCTTTGGGCAAAGCCAAGAAAAAAGCCAAGGGCAAGCCAAAAAAACGCTAGGCCCATCAGCCCTTTCGCTGCCGCCTTTGATCTCGATCAATGGCTGCCCCTACGGCTTTCGCTATCGTAGCTGCAACGCCCAGGAACTTGGGCAACGAGCACGCAAGGCATTTAGGGCAACTTCGGTTGCCTTTTTTTTGTTTTCGTTTGGAGCGTCAGCCAGGGGCAGCGTCGGGACTGCCCCTGAACGGCTGCCCGTCAGCCGATGCTGATAGGGGGCAGTTGCACGAGGGTGACTGTCTGCTGTTTGCGCGGCGCAATGATTTCGGCTTCGCCATCGACCACCAGCTCTTCGCGCTGGTTGAACACCCGGGTCGCGATACGCACGCGAAACTTCGCCATTTTTTCCAGGATTTCCAGGCGCACCGTTAGGGTGTCGCCGATTTTCACTGGCTTCTGGAAAGTCATTTGCTGGCCGATGTAGATGGTCCCCGGCCCTGGCATCTCGCACGCCACCGCCGCGCTAATCAGCGCACCACTGAACATGCCATGGGCAATGCGTTCGCGAAACATGCTTGCCGCCGCGAATTCAGCGTCCAGGTGCACCGGGTTGTGGTCGCCGGACATGGCCGCGAACAGTTGGATATCGCGCTCTTCCACGGTTTTGCTGAATTGTGCGGTCTGGCCGACTTCGAGGTCTTCGTAAGGGATGTTGCTGACCTGGGTCATGGGATGACAGTCCTTGATGATTGGCTAGGGTCTTGAGCGGTAGCGGTACCTGGCAAGTGCTTGTCGAGCCAGGCGACCACATCGGCGGTGACCTCTTCACGGTGGCTTTCGTTGAACAGTTCGTGGCGCGCGTTACTGTACAGGTTCAACTGCACCTCGCGGCTACCGGCACGACGCAAGGCCGTGCTGAGGTCAGTGAGACGCTCGCCCGCGCTGATCGGATCACATTCGCCGCCGATTATCAGCAACGGCAGGTCCGCAGCGATCTCGGCCAAGTGCCTGGGTTGGCTGATATGGTCCAGCCCGGCGAGCAGGTCGAGCCACAGCTGGTTAGTGCAGCGGAAGCCGCAGAGGGGGTCCTGGATAAACCGGTCGACCTCGGCGGGTACGCTGCTCAGCCAATCGAAGCGCGTGCGGTTCGGTTTGAAACGTTCGTTCATGCGCCTGAACGACAGCCATTCGATGAGCGCGCTGCGGCCCTCAGCGCCCTGGCGCCAGCGCTCGAGCATGGCCACGGTGCGCATGCAGCGGTAATACAGGGCAGGGTGGAAGGTCGAGCCACTGAGGATCGCCCCTTGCAGGTTGGGTTGGCGCATCAGCCAGGCCTGGCCGATGTAGCTGCCCATGCTATGGCCCAGCAGGTAGATCGGGGTGCCTGGATGCGCGGCGGCCACGTGGGCGGCCATGCTGTCGAGGTCGTCCAGCAGTTTGCGCCAGCCGTTGGCATAGGCGAACAGGCCGAGTTGGTCAGTGGCGGCGGTCTCGCCATGGCCGCGCTGGTCATGCCCATACAGCGCGTAGCCTGCGGCATTCAAGGCTAGGCCGAGGCGGGCGTAGCGGCCCGCGTGTTCGGCCATACCATGGGCCAGCAGCAGCACACCTTTGGGCGGTGTGGGCGGCTGCCAGCGATAGGCATGGAGGCGCAAACCATCTTTGGCCGGCAACCAGAAAACATCGTCGGACATGGCTAATCCTTTTATGGCTGAAGGGGACCGAGCGGGGCAACGTATCCCTTGGGCAGGGAATAGATTCAGGATGTTAATAGTGTGCGCATTCAGGTAGGCCTGTCGACGCGCGCCTGCTAACGTCGGCCAAACCCGTAAGCGCATGAAGACGACACGGTGCAGGCAAAGGATAAAATAATAATGAACGCTGAATTCTGGAACGATAAACGCCCTGCCGGCGTCCCCAACCACTTGGCATTCGACACCTACCGCTCGGTGGTCGATGTATTCGAGCGCTCTTGCCAGCGCTTCTCTAGCCATCCGGCCTACAGCAACCTGGGAGTGACCCTAAGCTACGCCGAGCTCGATCGGCACAGCGCTGCGTTCGCCGCCTGGTTGCAGCAGCATACCGACCTCGCGCCCGGTGACCGCATCGCCGTGCAACTGCCCAACGTTCTGCAATACCCGATCGCCGTATTCGGCGCCTTACGCGCCGGGCTGGTGGTGGTCAATACCAACCCCTTGTACACCACGCGCGAAATGCGCCATCAGTTCAACGACTCCGGCGCCCGCGCCCTGGTGTACTTGAATCTGTTCGGTCAGCGGGTGCAGGAAGTGCTGCCCGACACCGCCCTGGAGTACCTGATCGAAGCCAGAATGGGCGATCTGCTGTCGGCGCCCAAGGGCTGGTTGGTCAATACCTTGGTCGACAAGGTGAAGAAAATGGTCCCGGCCTACCACTTGCCCCAGGCCGTGCGGTTCAACCGGGTGTTGCGCGACGCTGCCGGGCAGGCCCCGCGGCCCTGCGCCCTGGGGCCGGATACCCTCGCGGTGCTGCAATACACCGGCGGTACCACTGGCCTGGCCAAAGGGGCCATGCTCAGCCACGGCAATTTGGTGGCCAACATGCTGCAGGTGCAGGCGTGCCTGAGCCAGCAAGACGCCAGCGGCGAGCAGATCATGCGCGAAGGCCAAGAGGTGATGATCGCGCCCTTGCCGCTTTACCACGTGTATGCGTTTACCGCTAATTGCCTGTGCATGATGGTCAGCGGCAACCATAACGTGCTGATCACCAACCCCCGCGACATTGCCGGCTTTGTCAAAGAGCTCAAGCGCTGGCGCTTTTCTGCATTTCTTGGGCTCAACACCTTGTTCGTCGCACTTATGAACCACCCGCGCTTCAAGGAGGTGGACTTCACTCATTTAAAAGTCACCAATTCCGGGGGGACCGCGTTGGTCAAGGCGACGGCCGAGCGCTGGCAAGCGCTCACCGGGTGCCCGGTTGTCGAAGGCTACGGCCTTACCGAAACCTCTCCCGTGGCGTGCGCCAACCCCTACGGTGGCTTCGAGCGCCTGGGCAGCGTAGGCATCCCAGTGGTCGCCACGGCGCTGAAGGTCATTGATGAGCAGGGTGAGGAGCTGGCGCTGGGCGAGCGGGGCGAGCTGTGTATCAAAGGGCCCCAGGTGATGCAGGGGTACTGGCGGCAGCCCGACGCGACCGCCGAAGTGCTCGACGACCAGGGCTGGCTCAAAAGCGGCGATATCGCTGTGATTGACCCTGACGGTTACGTACGCATCGTCGACCGCAAGAAAGACCTCATCATCGTCTCTGGCTTCAATGTCTACCCCAATGAAATCGAGGACGTGGTCATGGCCCACCCGAAGGTGGCGCAATGTGCGGCGATTGGCGTGGCCGATGAGCGCACCGGCGAGGCCGTCAAGTTGTTCGTGGTAGCGCGGGACGCCGACTTGACCGTGGAACAGCTCAAGGCCTACTGCAAGGCGAACTTCACTGGCTACAAAGTGCCACGGCAGATCGTCTTGCGTGAGGCATTGCCGATGACCGCGGTCGGAAAGATCCTTCGGCGTGAACTGCGGGACGCGTAGGGCTTGATCCAGAGCGGCCCGAGAGAAAAGAGCAAAGCATAAAATATTGTGACTAAAATTGCTATTTTAGTCTTTTTTGTGACCATTTGGCCGCCCATTGCCTCTGGCTGCGTCTTCGCAAAGCTGCTAATCTCGGCGCGCTTTTGATCTTTTCGGTCTGCGAATCCGAAATTACATATCAATAATAATCGCAAACAATGCGATGGACGTTGTCGCTGGAGGAGTGGGCTTCCATGATCGAAAATTTTTGGAAGGATAAGTACCCGGCAGGTATCGCCGCGGATATCGATCCCGACCAGTATCCGAACATTCAGGCGGTACTGAAAGAGTCTTGCCAGCGCTTCGCCGACAAACCAGCCTTTACCAATTTGGGCAAAACCCTGACCTACGGCGAGTTGTACACGCTGTCCGGGGCCTTCGCTGCCTGGCTGCAGCAACACACTGACCTGGTCCCCGGGGACCGTATCGCCGTGCAGTTGCCTAACGTGCTGCAGTACCCCGTGGCAGTTTTCGGTGCCATTCGTGCCGGGCTGATCGTGGTCAACACCAACCCGTTGTACACCGCGCGGGAAATGGAACACCAGTTCAAGGACTCCGGGGCCAAGGCGCTGGTATGTCTGGCCAACATGGCTCACCTTGCGCAAGCTGTGGTGCCCCGCACCGCAGTCAAGCATGTGATCGTCACCGAGGTCGCTGACCTGCTGCCGCCGCTCAAGCGGCTGCTGGTCAACGCCGTGATCAAATACGTGAAGAAGATGGTGCCGGCTTACCACTTGCCCCACGCCATCCCCTTCAATGACGTGTTACGCAAAGGCCATGGCCAGCCGGTCAGGGATGCCAACCCGACCAGCGCCGATGTCGCCGTGCTGCAATACACCGGGGGCACCACGGGCGTGGCCAAGGGTGCCATGCTGACCCACCGCAATCTGGTCGCCAACATGTTGCAGTGCAAGGCGGTGATGGGCTCCAACCTCAATGACGGCTGCGAGATCCTGATCACGCCATTGCCGCTCTATCATATCTACGCCTTCACCTTTCACTGCATGGCCACCATGCTGGCGGGCAACCACAACATTCTGATCAGCAACCCGCGCGACCTGCCGGCGATGGTCAAAGAGCTGTCCAAGTGGAAATTCAGCGGTTTCGTGGGCCTTAACACTTTGTTCGTAGCCCTGTGCAACAACGAAAAATTTCGTAACCTGGATTTCTCGGCCCTCAAGGTCACCCTGTCCGGCGGCATGGCCCTGCAGCTGGCGGCGGCGGAACGCTGGAAAGCCGTGACCGGCTGCTCCATCTGCGAAGGCTATGGCATGACCGAGACCAGTCCGGTCGCGTCGGTCAACCCGGCCGAGGCCATCCAAATCGGCACCATCGGCATTCCCGTGCCTTCCACCCTGTGCAAGACCATCGACGACGAAGGCCGAGAGTTGGGTTTCGGAGAAATCGGCGAGCTGTGCATCCGCGGCCCGCAGGTGATGAAGGGCTACTGGCAGCGGGAAGACGCCACCGCCGAAGTACTCGACGACGAGGGTTGGCTGAAAACCGGCGACATCGCCCTGATCCAGCCTGACGGTTATATGCGCATCGTCGACCGCAAGAAAGACATGATTCTGGTCTCCGGCTTCAACGTCTACCCCAATGAGCTCGAGGACGTACTGGCCGGGCTGCCGGGTGTGCTGCAATGTGCGGCGATCGGCATTCCAGACGAAAAGTCGGGTGAGTTGATCAAAGTCTTCATCGTCCCGCGCCCAGGGGTGACCCTGACCAAAGAACAGGTGATGACCCACATGCGCGCCAACGTCACGGCCTACAAGGTGCCGCGTACGGTGGAGTTTCGCGACAGTCTGCCGACCACCAACGTCGGCAAGATTCTGCGGCGCGAGCTACGCGACGAAGAGTTGAAAAAGCTGGCCCGTTGAAGTGCCAGGGCCGAGGCTGCTCAAGCCTCGGTCAACTACCCTCGCAAACCCATGCCCCAAACGTCTCCCAGCCCCGCAGGCTGCCCGCCAATATCAATCGTGGGGCGAAATCTGCGACAATCGTCGGCATATTTTCTACCGCGTAGCCTTTGCGTACCTGATGACCGACCAAACCCCCGCCATCGACCAGCTTCTGAAAAACCTCGACCAGGCCATGATCGGCGATCGGCATCGCCTACGCCGGCAACTGCATGAACTGCGGAAAAAACCTGATGAGCTGAAACTGGCGCAATGGGTGGACAAGGTCCAGGCCTCGTTCGCCCGGGTCAACGCCCGGCGTGACAGCGTGCCGCGCATTCGCTACGACGACAGCCTGCCCATCGCCGCCAAGCGTGACGAGATCAAAAAGGTCCTGGCCGAGCATCAAGTGCTGATCATTGCCGGCGAGACCGGCTCGGGTAAAACCACCCAGTTACCGAAGATTTGCCTGGAGTTGGGCCGCGGCCAGCACGGCCTGATCGCCCACACCCAACCGCGCCGAATCGCCGCGCGCAGTGTGGCGACCCGGGTGGCCGAAGAACTCGCCACGCCGTTGGGCGGCCTGGTGGGTTACCAGGTGCGCTTCGAAGACCAGAGCGAGGCCAATACGCTGGTCAAGCTGATGACCGACGGTATTCTTTTGGCGGAAACCCAGCATGATCGGTTTCTTGAGCGCTACGACACCATCATTGTCGATGAGGCCCACGAACGCAGCCTGAACATCGATTTCTTGCTCGGCTACTTGAAAACCCTGCTGCCTAGGCGCCCGGACCTCAAGGTGATCATCACCTCGGCGACCATCGACCTGCAGCGTTTCTCCGAACACTTCAACGACGCGCCGATCGTCGAGGTGTCTGGGCGCACCTTCCCGGTGGAAACTTGGTACCGCCCGCTCACCCGTGAGCAGGACGAGGACGGCAACCAGGTCGAGGACGACCTTAGCGTCGACCAAGCCATCCTCGCCGCCCTCGATGAAATAGAAGCCTACGAGCGGCATCAGCGGCGGTCGCCGGGGGATGTGCTGGTGTTCCTCCCGGGTGAGCGGGAAATCCGTGACGCCGCCGAGATGCTGCGCAAGGCCCAGCTCAAGCACACCGAGATCCTGCCCCTGTATGCGCGCCTGTCGCCAGCCGAGCAGCAGCGCATTTTTCAGTCGCACATTGGCCGCCGGGTGGTGCTGGCCACCAACGTTGCGGAAACCTCGCTGACAGTGCCTGGCATCCGCTACGTGATCGACAGCGGCACGGCGCGTATCAGCCGGTACAGCTACCGTGCCAAGGTGCAGCGTTTGCCCATCGAAGCGGTGTCCCAGGCCAGCGCCAACCAGCGTAAAGGCCGCTGTGGGCGCGTTGAGCCGGGTATCTGCATTCGCCTGTTCAGTGAAGAAGACTTCGACGCCCGCCCGGCCTTTACCGACCCTGAGATCCTGCGCACTAACCTGGCGGCGGTGATCTTGCAGATGCTGCACCTGCGCCTGGGCCAGATCGAAGACTTCCCCTTTATCGAGGCCCCCGACGGTAAGGCCATCAGCGACGGGTTTAACCTGCTCCAGGAGCTCTCGGCGGTTAACCGCGAAAACCAGCTGACCCCCCTGGGCCGCCAATTAGCCCGCCTGCCCATCGACCCGCGGCTGGGCCGCATGCTTCTCGAGGGCACCCACCAAGGCAGCCTGCAGGAAGTCTTGATCATCGCCAGCGCGTTGTCGGTGCAGGACCCGCGCGAGCGCCCGCCGGAGCGCCAACAGGCCGCTGACCAGGCCCACGCCCAATGGAAAGACCCCGATTCTGATTTTGCCGCGCTGGTCAATCTATGGCGCGGGTTCGAGGAACAGCGCCTGCAACTGGGTTCCAGTGCACTGCGCAATTGGTGCCGCAAGAACTTCCTCAACTACTTGCGCCTACGCGAGTGGCGCGACGCCCATCGGCAATTGGGTTTGATCTGCCGTGACCTGCAACTGGGGGTCAACAAAGACCCGGCCGATTACCCCAAATTGCATAAAGCCGTGTTGTCCGGCTTGCTCAGCCAGATCGGCCAGAAAACCGAAGAGGGCGACTACCTGGGCGCACGGCAGCGGCGTTTTTGGGTACACCCCTCATCCGGCCTGGGGCGTAAACGCCCGCAATGGCTGATGGCCGCCGAGTTGGTGGAGACCACCAAGTTGTATGCGCGCATGGTGGCCAAAATCGAGCCGGATTGGATCGAGCCCCTGGCCGGGCATCTGATCAAGAAGAACCACTTCGAGCCCCATTGGGAGAAGAAGCGCGGCCAAGTGGTGGCGTTCGAACAAATCACCTTGTACGGAATGATCGTGGTGGGCCGTCGCCCGGTGCATTTTGGCCCTATCGACCCGGTCGCTTCCCGTGAGCTGTTCATTCGCGAAGGCTTGGTGCGCGGTGAAATCCAGTCGCGCGCTCGATGCCTGAGCGCCAACCGCCAGTTGCTCGAACAACTCGACGAGCTGGAAGCCAAGGCCCGTCGCCGTGACATCCTGGCCGACGAAGAAACCCTCTACGGCTTCTATGAAGCGCGCTTGCCCGCAGAAATCCACCAGAGCGCCACCTTCGACAGCTGGTACCGCGTACACAGCCAGAAAGACCCGAACCTGCTGATCATGCGCGAAGAGGACGTGCTGGCCCGCGACGCCAGTGAGGTGACCGCCGCGCAGTACCCAGACACCTTGCACCTGGGCGATTTGAGTTTGGCCATGAGCTACCATTTCGAGCCCAATCACCCCCGCGATGGCGTCACGGTCAGGGTGCCCGCGCCTTTGCTACCAGCGCTGCCCGCCGAGCGCCTGGAATGGCTGGTGCCGGGTGTGCTGGAAGCTAAATGCATCGCCCTGGTGCGCAACTTGCCCAAGGCCCTGCGCAAGAACTTCGTCCCCGTGCCGGACTTCGTGCGCGCGGCCTTGCAGCGTTTGAGCTTTGCCGAAGGTTCGTTGCCCCAGGCCCTGGGCCGTGAGCTGTTACGCATGACCGGCGTGCGGGTGTCCGACGAAGCCTGGGCCGAAGCGGCGCAGCAGGTCGACAGCCACCTGCGGATGAACCTGGAAGTGGTCGACGGCCAGGGCAAGTTCCTCGGCGAAGGCCGTGACCTGGCCGAACTGACCGCGCGCTTTGCGCAAGCCAGCCAGGCCGCGCTGGCCATTCCTGCCAGTGACAAGAGCCAGCAGCCGGTGCAGCCCAAGGCCTTCGACGCCGTCGCGGAAAAGACCCAGCAGAGCATCGCGGGGCTGTCGATGACGGTGTATCCCGCGCTGGTCGAAGAAAAAGGCACGGTGAAGGAAGGGCGTTTCTCCACCGAAGCCGAGGCCATGTACCAGCATCGGCGTGCCTTGCAGCGCTTGTTGTTGCAGCAATTAGCCGAGCCCGCGCGCTTTTTGCGCAGTAAACTGCCCGGCCAGACTGAGCTAGGCTTGCTTTATCGCGAACTGGGGCGCATCGAAGCGCTGGTTGAAGACATCCTACTGGCCAGCCTCGACAGCTGCATTCTCGATGGCGAAAGCCCCTTGCCCCGCGACGGCGCCGGGCTGGCGGCACTGGCCCAGCGCAAGCGCGGCGACTGGAACGCCCATGCCGAACGCTTGGCGCGCTTGACCCTGGACATCCTGAGCCAGTGGCACGGGCTGCAAAAACGCTTCAAAGGCAAGATCGACCTGGCCCAGGCGGTGGCGCTCAATGACATCAAGCAGCAGTTGGCCAACCTGGTCTACCCAGGCTTTGTCCGCGATACGCCCGCCGCCTGGCTGAAAGAACTGCCGCGCTATCTGAAAGCCATAGAATTGCGCCTGGAGAAAGCCGCTGCGCAGGTTCAGCGTGACCGGGTATGGAGTGGTGAACTGGCGGGCTTGTGGGCGCAGTACCAGGCCCGGGCCAGCAAGCACGCCCAGGAAGGCAAACGCGACCCGGAGCTGGCGCTGTACCGTTGGTGGCTGGAAGAGTACCGGGTGTCGTTGTTTGGGCAGCAGTTGGGTACACGGGTGCCGATCTCCGACAAGCGGCTGAGCAAGCAGTGGGCGCAGGTAGAGGGCTGAAGAAGCGCGCGAGCGCTGAATATGGCAAACTCGGCGCTTAATTATTACAAGATTTCCCCCGCCCCGAGCGGCAGATAAAAGAGGAACGCGCGTGCACAACGTGGTGATCAGCGGTACCGGCCTGTACACCCCGGCCGAGAGCATTTCCAACGAAGAGTTGGTGGAGTCGTTCAACTGCTATGTTGAACAATTCAATACCACCAACGCGGCCGCCATCGAGCAGGGTGAGGTGCAGGCCCTGGGGCCTTCGGACGCTGCCTTTATCGAAAAAGCCTCAGGGATCAAAAGCCGCTTCGTCATGGATAAAGCCGGCATCCTCGACCCCCAGCGGATGAAACCGCGCTTGCCAGAGCGTGGCAATGACGAGCCTTCGATCCTGTGCCAGATGGCCGTAGCGGCGGCTGAGCAAGCGCTGCAGCGCGCCGGCAAGACGGCTGCTGACATCGACGCGGTGATCGTCGCTTGCTCCAACCTGCCACGGCCTTACCCGGCACTGTCCATCGAGGTGCAGCAGGCGTTGGGTATTCAGGGCTTCGGCTTTGACATGAACGTGGCTTGCTCGTCGGCCACCTTTGGCTTGCAGGCGGCCAGCAATGCCGTGCAGTTGGGCCAGGCCCGCGCCGTGTTGCTGGTAAACCCGGAAATCTGCACCGGGCACCTGAATTTCCGCGACCGTGACAGCCACTTTATTTTCGGCGACGCCGCCACTGCACTGGTGGTCGAACGCGCAGATCTGGCCACCTCGGCCAACCAGTTGGCGGTGGTCAGCAGCAAGCTGTTGACGCAGTTTTCCAACAATATTCGCAACAACTTCGGTTTTCTGAACCGCGCCGGGGAAGAGGGCGAGGGTGCCCGTGACAAGCTTTTCGTGCAGGAAGGGCGCAAGGTGTTCCGTGAAGTGTGCCCCATGGTGGCGGACTTGATTGCCCAGCATCTGGCGGAAAATAACTTGCAGGTCACTGATATCCGGCGTTTTTGGCTGCATCAGGCTAACCTCAGCATGAACCACCTGATCGTCAAGAAGCTGCTGGGTCGCGATGCCAGCGTGGAAGAAGCGCCGGTTATCCTCGACACCTACGCCAATACCAGCTCGGCCGGTTCCGTGATTGCCCTGCATAAGTACCAGGACGATTTGCCCTCGGGTGCGTTGGGGGTATTGAGTTCGTTCGGGGCCGGGTATTCGATCGGTAGCGTGATTCTGCGTAAACTTTAAAAGGGTAAGGGCCTGGCGCAGCGTTGCCCGGCCCTTACCGTTCTCTCGGGAGCCGCCATGCCGTTGCACGTGTTGCAAAGCCTATCCTCGCTCCCTGCGGCTGACTGGGACGCCTTGCTCACCGAGGCCTCGCCGTTTCTGCGCCATGCTTTCCTCAGTGCCCTGGAAGACAGCGGCAGCCTTGGCCCCCAGTCGGGTTGGCGCGCCGAGCATTTGCTGCACATCGAAGACGGGCAACTACGGGCTGCGCTGCCCGGTTATCGCAAATGGCATTCTTATGGCGAGTATGTCTTCGACCATAGCTGGGCCGACGCTTGCCGGCGCGCGGGCATCGACTACTACCCCAAGTTGCTCTGTGCCGTACCCTTCAGCCCCGTCAGTGGCCCGCGGCTGCTGGCGGCGGAGCCCGCTGATGGCGTGGCGTTACTGCAAGCATTGCCCAGTTACCTGCAAGCCGAGGGGCTCTCCAGTGGGCATATCAACTTCACCGACCCCGCCCTGGACCAGCTCATGGCCAGCCAGGAAGGCTGGATGGAGCGGCTCGGTTGCCAGTACCACTGGCATAACCGGGGCTATCGGGATTTCCAGGATTTCCTCGACACCCTGACTTCACGCAAGCGCAAGCAGATGCGCAAGGAGCGTGAACAGGTGCTGGGCCAGGGCATAGCGTTCGAATGGCGTGAAGGTCAGCAGATGAGCGAGGCGCTGTGGGACTTTGTCTACGCTTGCTATGCCAATACCTACGCCGTGCGCCGCCAGGCCCCCTACCTGACCCGCGCGTTCTTCAGCCTGTTGGCCGAGCGTATGCCAGAGGCGATCCGGGTGGTGCTGGCGTATCAAGCGGGCACGCCAGTGGCCATGGCCTTCAGCCTAGTGGGCGGTGGCAGCCTGTATGGGCGCTATTGGGGCTGCCTGGCCGAATATGACCGGCTGCATTTTGAAACCTGTTTTTACCAGGGCATGGACTTTGCCATTAGCCACGGCTTGCAACGTTTCGATGCGGGCGCCCAAGGCGAGCACAAGTTGATCCGTGGGTTTGAGCCGGTCATCACACGCTCTTGGCACTACCTGCTGCACCCTGGGTTAAGGGCGGCGGTCAGCGATTTCCTCGAGCAGGAGCGCTCGGGCGTGCAAGCCTATGCCATCGACGCCCGCGAATCGCTGCCTTATCGGGCGCCGCAGTAGCGGCCGGCCCGCGTTAATCGGCGCCTACAAACCCGCCGGTTTGGTGGTGCCAGAGGCGCGCATATAAGCCATGCTGGGCCAGGAGTTCGGTATGGCTACCGATCTCGACGATGCGCCCTTGCTGCAACACCACCAGGCGGTCCATTTTTGCGATGGTTGATAGGCGGTGAGCGATGGCGATTACGGTTTTACCCTTCATCAGGGTTTCCAGGCTTTCCTGAATCGCCGCTTCTACTTCCGAGTCCAGTGCCGAGGTGGCTTCGTCCATGATCAGGATCGGCGCGTTTTTCAGCAGCACCCGCGCGATGGAGATCCGTTGCCGCTGGCCCCCGGACAGCTTCACCCCACGCTCACCAACGTGGGCGTCGAAGCCCATACGGCCCTCAGCGTCTGAAAGCAGCGGAATAAACTCCTCGGCGCGCGCTTTACGCACCGCTTCCCAGACCTGTTCCTCGTTGGCGCCGGGCTTGCCGTAGCGCAGGTTCTCTAATATGGAGCGGTGCAGCAACGAAGTGTCCTGGGTGATCAGGCCGATTTGTTCGCGCAGGCTTTCCTGGGTGACCCCGGCGATGTCCTGGCCATCGATGAGGATGCGCCCACTGGGCAGGTCGTAGAGGCGCAAGAGCAGGTTGACCAGGGTCGATTTGCCCGCACCGGACGGGCCGATCAGGCCGATCTTTTCGCCAGGGCGAATATCCAGGGTCAGCCCCTCGATGATCTTCGCGCCTTTGGGGTAGTAAAAGTCGACGTTCTCGAAGCGCACGGCACCGCGGTCGATTTTAAGCTTCGGCGCGCCTTTGACATCGTTCACGCTCACCGGCTGGGCGATGGTTTGTAGCCCGTCCTGGACCATGCCGATGTTTTCGAAGATGCCGTTGACCACCCACATGATCCAGCCAGACATGTTGACGATCCGAATCACCAGGCCCGTGGCCAGGGCAATGGCACCCACGGAAATCAGCGACTGGCTCCACAGCCACAGGGCCAGGCCAGTGGTGGCGACGATCAGCAGGCCGTTGATTGCGGTAATGGCGAAATCCATGCTGGTGATGACCCGGCTGGCTAGCTGGGTTTTTTCAGTCTGTTCGGTGAGGGCTTCGCGGGCGTACTCTTTTTCCATGCTGGTGTGGGCAAACAGTTTCAGCGTGGCGATGTTTGAGTAGCCGTCAACGATGCGCCCCATCAGCTTGGAACGGGCGTCGGAAGAAACCACCGAACGCGCCTTCACCCGTGGCACGAAGTAGCACAGCGAAATGATGTACAGCACGATCCAGGTGATCAGGGGCAACATCAGGCGCCAGTCCGCCTCGGCGAACAGTACCAGCGCGCTGATGGAGTAAATCAGTACGTGCCATAGGGCATCGACCGCCGCCACGGCCGAGTCGCGCAGCGAGTTACCGGTTTGCATGATGCGCTGGGCAATACGCCCGGCGAAATCGCTGGTGAAGAAATTCATGCTCTGCTTGAGCACATAGTTATGGTTTTGCCAGCGGATCAGGCTGGTCATGCCGGGGGTGATGGTCTGATGCACGAGCAGGTCGTGCAAACCAATGAAAATGGGCCGCAGGACCAGCGCCACCACCACCATCCAGGTCAACTCGGCAGCGTTGTCGCTAAAGAAATTAACATTGGGCGTGCCTTGAGCCATGTCGATGATGCGGCTCAAGTAGCGAAATAGCGCCACCTCGATCAGCGCACCGATCAGGCCGACCACCAGCAAAGTGGCGAAGGTCGGCCAGACCTGGCGTAGGTAGTAAATGTAGAAGGCCAGGACTTTACTGGGCGGCGACTCGGTGGGCGCTTCGCGAAAGATATCGATCCATTGTTCGAAACGGCGATAGATCATGGGCTAGAGCTCCTTCAAAAGTGCACGTCGACCGGTCCTGGCCGAAAACATCAGTCCACGCGTTTGGCCGATAGAATCGTCACGGGTTCAACAGGTACGTCGCTCATGCCCTTTGATCTAGCTGTGCGGACCTGGCTGATCTTATCGACCACCTCGGTGCCTTTGACCACTTTGCCGAATACGGCGTAGCCGGCGTCACGGCCTGGGTCGAGGAAGGCATTGGTGGTGGAGTTGATGAAAAATTGGCTGGTGGCCGAGTCCGGGTTCGACGTGCGGGCCATGGCCAGGGTGTATTTTTCATTATGCAGGCCGTTATTGGCCTCGTTTTTGATCGGCGCCAGGGTGTCTGTTTTCTGCTGCATGTCTTGGGTGAAGCCGCCGGTCTGCACCATAAAGCCTGGAATCACACGGTGAAAGATAGTGCCGTTGTAGAAACCCTTGTCGACATAGGCGAGGAAATTCTTCGTACTGATCGGCGCTTTCAGGGCGTCCAGTTCCACCACGATAGTGCCCTGGCTGGTGTTCAGTTCCACTTTCGGTTTGTTGGCATCGGCGGCCAGCAATTGGGTAGCGAACAACAACGATCCGGCAGCCATAAAAAGTTGTTTCAACATGGTGTCAGGCATCCTTATGCAGTGAAGGGCTAGGCAATACGCTTAGCCATAGTGGGTTTGAATGCAGCGGTTCGACCCCTGGTGGTCTGTGTCATGGCACGGGCCTCTCAGGCAGGGGGTGCAATGGGTGGCAGTTCGGCGAGTGGCGCGCTGTCGAAGCTGCGCAGCAATTCGACGAGTATTTGTGTGGCTGGGCCCAAGGGTTTGTCTTTGTTGGAATAAAGATAGAACGCCGGGTGGCGGCTGCCACCTTGTTCCAAAGGCAGCGCTTTGAGCAGCCCCTCATTCAATTCGCGGGTGATGATGTGCCACGGCAGCCAGGCAAAGCCCAGGCCGCTGGCAACAAAGGTGGTGGCGGTGGCCAGGCTGCCGACGGTCCAGCGCTGCTCGGCGCCCAACCACCCGACATCGCGGGGTTGCTGGCGGCCGGAGTCGCGGATCACCACCTGCATCTGGCTCTCGAGGTCGTGAAAACTCACCTGCCGGTTCAGGCGGTGCAGGGCGTGGTCCGGATGCGCCACGGCGACGAACTCCACCGTGCTCATTTCGGTGCCCAGGTAGCCTGGGATGGCATAGGCACTAATGGCCAGGTCGGCGACACCTTCTTGCAGCACTTCCTCCACCCCGGACAGCACCTCTTCGCGCAAGCGTACCCGGCAGCCTCGGCTTTGCGGCATAAAAGCGGTCAGCGCCCTGACCAGGCGGGCGTTGGGATAGGCCGCATCGACCACCAGGCGTACCTCCGCTTCCCAGCCCTGTTCCATATGATGGGCGAGGTCCTCCAGCTGGCTGGCCTGCTTGACCAATTGCCTCGAACGACGCAACAACACGCCGCCAGCTTCGGTCAGCACGGCTTTACGACCGTCGATGCGCAACAGCGGCACACCCAATTGCTCTTGCATGCGCGCCACGGTGTAGCTGACCGATGACTGAGAACGGTGCAGGGCTTCTGCCGCTTGGGCAAATCCACCGTGGTCGACTACCGCCTGCAGCGTTCGCCATTGATCGAGGGTGACGCGTGGCGCTTTCATCAGTGGCTCCTGGAGGGCCGGTTCAGGGACCCGTTGCGAGGGGGTTAAGAGTAGAGCAACGGTTCGATAAAACAACTTATTTGATGGGTTTTCAGAGGTTTATCCTGTTTATGATCGAGCTGGCACAGGCAAGTTCCGGGTAATTGCCTTGCCTGGCTCGCCGCGCTAATGTCCACGCCCCCGCAGAGATGAGGCACCCATGGGCTACCTGTTAATCGTTACGCTTATCCAGGCTTTTTCTTTCAGCTTGATCGGCGAGTTTCTAGCCGGGCATGTCGATAGCTACTTCGCCGTGCTGGTACGGGTACTGTTGGCTGGGTTGGTGTTTGTGCCGCTGACCCGCTGGCGCCAGGTGGAACCGCGCTTCGTCCGCTCGATGTTGCTGATTGGCGCCTTGCAGTTCGGGGTCACTTACGTGTGCCTGTACCTGAGCTTCCGGGTTCTCAGCGTGCCGGAAGTGTTGCTCTTTACCATCCTCACGCCGCTGCACGTGACCCTGATCGAAGACGCCCTGAACCGCCGCTTCAACCCGTGGGCGTTACTTGCGGCACTGGTCGCGGTCGCGGGGGCGGCGGTGATCCGCTATGACCGTATCGACCCCGAGTTTTTCGGCGGCTTTCTATTATTACAGTTGGCCAACTTCACCTACGCCGCCGGCCAGGTCCTGTACCGTCACCTGATCGCCCGCTACCCAAGCGACCTGCCGCATTACCGCCGGTTCGGCTATTTTCATGTGGGTGCCCTGTTGGTCGTGCTCCCGGCTTTCCTGGCCTTTGGCAACCCGCAACACCTGCCCGACGCACCCAGCCAATGGTTGGTGCTGGGTTTCCTCGGCCTGGTCTCGACCGCGCTGGGAATGTACTGGTGGAACAAAGGCGCTTGCCTGGTCAGCGGCGCGACCTTGGCGGTGATGAACAACCTGCACGTGCCGTTGGGGCTGCTGGTGAACCTTGTGATCTGGAACCAGGCCGAGCCGTTGGGGCGCCTGGCGTTGGGCGCAGGGATCATTCTGTTGGCGGTGTGGGTCAGCCGTCGTGCCAGGTCAACCTAACGTAGGGGGGGGGCCGGGCGGCGCTCCGCTTGCCCCCGAGCTCCTCAGCCCCTGCGAACACAAATTGTTCACAATGCCGAGGATCAAGAGCTCGGGGGCGAGACCGCCTATGGAGTCTGGAAGGCGCCGTCTTATGCCGAGGTGATCAAAGCTTGGCAGCAGAGGAGGCTTGCTACATTTTCCGAGGCGGAACCCAGGTCTGTCCCATGGGAGCCGAGAACGCGCGCCTCTCTCACAATCGCGCTGTGTTATTGACGAACTAAGCTACGCTTTACCGTGATATTGAATAGCCAGGACAGGGACAGTTATCACGGTGAAGCGACTACTCCTTTTAAGTGGCCCCATGGCCTGCGGCAAAACCTCAGTTTCTGAAATGCTGCAAGCAAGCTATGGCTTTTTACCCGTGAGCAGTGGTGCTTACCTGCGTGCGCAATTGGCTGCCCGAAACCAGGCGCTTGACCGTCATAGTCTGCAAGACCTTGGCGACGTGTTAGATGGTGAGACCGATTTTTCATGGCTTATAGACTCCGTGGCGATACCCGCCATCACAGTTCGCCCTGACGTTGAGAATTTGCTACTTGATGCCGTCCGCAAACCCCGTCAGGTGGAGCTATTCAGGCTTCGTTTCGCAGGCGCAGTCAGGCACGTGCACCTGGTCGCGTCAGAAACCGAACTAAAGCGGAGATACGCTTTCCGAAATCCCCATCAACTCTCGCAGTACGAGGCGGACGTCTTGCATCCAAACGAGCAGAGTGCTCGCTCATTGGCAGCTCTAGCCGACCGAATGTTAGATACCGAAGCGCTCACCCCATCCGATATCGCAGATCAGATCATGGAAATCTGGGAGAAGTAGTTCATGCAAACTCGGCAGATCGTCGTCATCAGCGGAAAGACCTGTAGCGGAAAGAGTGGTTTAGCCGACTTGCTGGTAAAGGAGTATGGCTTTGCCGTCGTGTGCGATCGTCGGGCCTCCCAGGATGCGGAATGGCATCTTCGGCTGGATCAACCAACGATGCTTGATCGCCGACGTGAACTGAAAGGAGCGGACCATGAGCATTGGATGCTTCACGAAACCAATGCGAGGTGCGCCAAGGACGCGGGCGGCTCGCCGTTGGTAGTCGATCACCTGAACACACTGGCGCAGGTGCTGGAGTTTCGAAGGACCTTCGGGGCGAACCTTATCCATGTCCATCTTTATGCAAGTGACCCTACGCTCCAGAAGCGGTATGCAGATCAAGTGAAGGGTCAGACTGACCCTGTGCCCTATGACCAGGTCAATCAGCTCAGAGATCTGGCAGAAATCGAACTGCTCAAGGCGGATGCAGACGTCCGCATTTACACCGAACGATGCGACTCCAGTGACACGCTCGTGCGAGTCGCCGCTCGGTTGCATCTCTTCACTCCACCAGAAATCAGGTGTGTGGATGTGTTAATCGGGGGGCAGTACGGGAGCGAGGGCAAGGGCAACATCGTTTCTTACTTGGCTCGTGAGTACGACGTCATGGTTCGCGTAGGCGGGCCCAACGCCGGACACACCGTGGCAAGCCCTCGCGGCCCTTACACATATCACCACCTGCCTTCCGGGGCGCGGGATGTGAGTGCAAGACTGCTTCTGGGCCCTGGCATGACGATCAGATTGCCGGGACTTTTAAAGGAAATTGAAGAGTGCAATATCGGCCCGGATCGACTATTCATTGATCCGCAGGCAACTATTATCGAAGACGGAGACCTTGAAGCTGAGCAGGTTCATCTGGTCTCGACCATCGCCTCCACGGGCAGTGGAAGCGGCGCTGCGGCGGCGCGACGTATCCTTAGCAGAGGCAAAAAGACGATCAGGCTTGCGCGGGATGTCGAGGAGCTACGGCCCTACGTCGGCACGCAGGGGAATTATCATGGCTGTACAACAGATAGGCTGGAGGAGGCCTATCGTAATGGTCACTCCATATTGCTGGAGGGCACGCAGGGAAGCGGACTGAGTATTTTTCATGGCGACTACCCGCACGTGACGTCCAGGGACACCAATGTTGCAGGATGCCTTGCAGAGGCGGGGATCTCACCGAGTCGTATTCGAAAAATTCTGATGGTTATCCGTCCTATGCCGATCCGTGTTGGGGATCCTGACGGAGACCAGGGCCACACTTCAGGACAGCTTAAACACGGAACAACCTTCGACGAAATTGCTGAATTCGCAGGCCTCGAAGGCACAGCGCTAAACGCCGCTGAGAAAACCTCCACCACCCGACGAAACAGGCGCGTGGGTTGGTTTGAGTGGAATCAATTCCGCAAGGCCTGTGCGCTCAATGCGCCCACCGATATCGTTTTGACGTTCGCGGATTACCTCAAATCTTCTAACAGCAAGGCACGTAGATTTGAGCAACTCGATCCAGACACCATCAAGTTTGTGGAGGAGCTGGAGCGTGTTTCCCAAGCCCCTGTCTCGCTGATCAACACCCGATTTTCTCGCGACACAGGTGCCACCGATCTGCGCTCGCTGATCGACCGGCGTAACTGGACTGCACGATCGGGCAGGAAATAACGGATGAACTTGGAAAAGTTGATTGAGCTGTACCCGCGCGCGTATCACATGGCAGAGCGTGGTGCTTGGGACAACATTCGTGCCCATGGGTTGATGAGCACCACTGCCGTGCTCGACCATCTCAAAGTCCACGGCGATGACCGTACGCGGTTTGAGAGCGAGCACCGCGATCAGAAAATGGATGTGAGGGCAGGGCACCCGTCGAACATCGTGCTACGGGATCAAAAACCCATGCCCGAAGGGCGTCTACTTCAGGCGCTCACGGACGGGACAACCCCTCAGCAGTGGTATGAGCTCATCAACGAGAAAGTCTTTTTCTGGGTGGAAGAGGAAAGGCTGCATCGTCTGCTGGGTGCCCGCGACTATCGGAATCTCGAACACGATGTGCTGACGCTGAACTCAGAGAAACTGATTCAAGCTTACGCTGACAACATTTGGCTTTGCCACATGAATTCTGGCAACACTTGGCCCATTCCTCACCGCCGTGGTACCGAGGTGTTCCGCAGGATTGCAGACTACCCTGTGAAGGCGTCAGGCAGGCCTGCCAAGACTGTTGTAGAGCTCGTGGTCGATTACGCCGTGCCTAACATCGCAGATTACGTGCTGGAGGTTCGCCGGATGAAAGGCACTGAGGTGTTGGGCGTCATTGAATAGCGGATGTCCTTCTGATAACCCATTCATCACGGAGGGCCAATGCCGCGCCAACGTTTAGCTTCCCGCATCCTGCTGATAAGCCCCTCGAACCGGATGCTGTTATTCAAGATCCTTTACCGTACGGGTGCCTTGGCAGGCATAAGTTACTGGGCCACGCCTGGCGGGAAACTCTGGGCTAAAGAGTCTTATGAGGCGGCAGCAATCCGCGAGCTGTATGAGGAGACGGGCATCGAGGTTCAGTCCGTCGGTCAGTGCTTGGCACACAAGGAGTTTCCTTGGGTGATGCCCGATGGGGAGCTGGTGCTTGCAGTCGAACACTATTTCGTGGTGCGTGCACATGATGTGCAGCTCTCGAACGCGAGCTGGAGTGACAAGGAGCGCGAAGTGATATGTGAGGTGAGGTGGTGGTCAGAGGAGGAGTTGGCAGCTTGCCGGGAGCCCGTATTTCCACCGGAGCTCTCTAGCTTGTTCGCCCAGGCCCTTACTCGAAACCTCCACCTTACCTGACGTTGCACGCGCTTCAGCCTCGGCCATATCCTAGTCCGACGTTCGGCATCAAGCGTGGAGCGCGGCCATGGAAGACAGAGAGCATTGGTTTACGTTGTTGGCGCAGAAGGACTGGGAAGCGACTGGTAAATCATCTACCAGAAGAAGGCCAAGGTGTCGGTGTACTTCATCGAGCTGGATAGCAGCTTGCATGATGATCCCCAGGCCCAAGTCAATGACTAGCCCAAAGACGCCATTTTCCGCGCAGTCAATACCAAGCTCATACGCATCAGGCCTCTGGACGCCAAAGTCTCATCAGTAGAGGAGTTCGAGCAGTTGGTGCGGGAGCTGATGCGCCAGCTCTGACTGTCTGGTGCAGCGGATCTGAATTGACTTCGGGCGGACGCTGAGGTGTCGAATTCCATAGGTAGCGGAGCGGAGTTTTTTCTCTGATGATCGGCAGTGCCGGGATTGCTACCTGGCGGCTTTCATCTGCGCGCGTCACTGACAAGGACAGGGAAATGCAATCAAGCAAGCCAACCGTTATTTACCTCGATAGCTCTGACTATTCGACCCTCACCCGCCCTCGTCTGGAGCCCGCCCAGAGCCAGCAGCTGGCCGCCTTAAGAGCGCTCAAGGAGCGCAAGGACGTTATGTTTGTGTATTCAGGGGCGCACATCGCAGAAATGTCGCCCTTGGAGGCGCAATACGCCAGTGCAGGCGTGGAGCGCACTGTTCTGATGGTTGAGCTGTGTGGGCGCACCACAATGATTTCCTATGATCGCCTGATGAAGGCCGAGTTGTTGCGGCTGGTGGAGCGCGATTCAGCTCCTGTTGAGGTGCTGGATGCCAACGGTGGCTGGTTCCCGGACATGGGGGCGCTGATGAGCCCGCTGGATGAGTTGGACATCTCTGGCATGATGCAGGAGGAGATGGACAAGCACCAGATGAACCGCAAGGGGCGCCGGATCTTCCAGAAGAACATGTCCAAACAGGGTGGCTTTAACAGCAACTTTGAGAAGAACACTGGCGAGACGCTGGATTTCACGGAGCTGTTGAAGAAGGTGCCCATGCGCAAACGCGATGCGGCAGTTCTCAAGCGGTATGTGCTGGGGACTGCAACGCGCGCGCAAGCCGACCAAGCCTTTTTGGAGAGCCTTCGTGACCCTACCTTCATGTCCCAGTGGTTCATCCACAACCACCACCAGCTGGGGGCAGTAGTTGAATGGGTTAGGAAACCGGCGCAGCAACTCCTCGCAAGCTGCCAGCAGACGCTTGACGACCTTAATGATCAGCTTGCTCGACTGTCAAAGTCTGAACGTGCTGAGGCGATGCGAAGTGTAAAGGGCGAGCCCTGGACGAAACTGAAGAAGCAGGGGGGGCTCGACATCGTAAACAACCTGCTTGAAAGGCTGCTGCCTGAAGCCCCCAAGTGCGATGACGCGTCGCTGATTGAGCGCTACTGTCCAGGCCTTTTTGTCTGCATCAACGCCTTCTACACCTCGCTTCACAAGTCGCTTGGGGAGGGTGGTCGGAAGCCGAAGGCCAGTGACTTTGTTGACCTGATTCATGCCTTGTACATCCCCTACGTTTCGTACTTCCGGGCCGATCGCTACATGTGCGGTGTGCTGCAGCCGCTGGCCGAGGCTTTGAATACCTGCGTCGTGGCATCTCCAGCTGCAATTATCGAAGCGCTGGAGATCGGTGAATCTCGAGTGATCTGATCGCTGTCTTTGGGCAGGGGGAGTGTGGATCTGTGGGCGGACTGCTTTATAGACCCCCTCCGGGGCAGCGACACATTTGAATATCAGATATGCCGCTAATTGTAGAAGGGGGCTACACCCCTAGCCCTTTAGCGTCCAAATGGCCCTCTAAGCCCCCCCAACCCGCGCCAACCCCGCGCGCATATCCCCGCCGCTCGGCTGCTGAAACACCCCCAGACCGAACTCCGGCAACACCGCCAGCAGGTAGTCGAACACGTCACCCTGAATCCGCTCGTAGTCAGCCCAAACGGTGGTTTGCGTGAAGCAGTAGACTTCCAGCGGAATGCCTTCGGCGGTGGCCTGCATCTGGCGCACCATGCAGGTCATGTTGGGTTGGATGTCCGGGTGGCTTTTGAGGTAAGCCAAGGCGTAGGCGCGGAAGGTGCCCAGGTTGGTCATGCGCCGTTGGTTGGCGGAGAGGGCGCTGACTTCGCCCTGGGCCAGGTTCCAGCTTTTCAGTTCGGCGCGTTTGCGCCCGACGTAGTCGGTGAGCAGGCGGACTTCGCTCAGGCGTTGTTGTTCGGCTTCGTCGAGAAAGCGTACGCCGCTGGCATCGATAAACAGGCTGCGCTTGATGCGGCGACCGCCAGATTGCTGCATGCCGCGCCAGTTGCGGAACGACTCGGACATCAAGCGCCAGGTGGGGATGGAGACGATGGTTTTGTCGAAGTTCTGCACCTTGACCGTGTGCAGGGTGATGTCCACCACATCGCCATCGGCGCCCACTTGGGGCATTTCGATCCAGTCGCCGACCCGCAGCATGTCGTTGCTGGTCAATTGCACGCTGGCCACGAAGGACAGCAGTGTGTCCTTGTAGACTAACAGGATCACCGCCGACATCGCTCCCAGCCCTGACAGCAGCAGAAGGGGCGAGCGGTCGATCAGCGTGGCGACGATGATGATGGCCGCGAAAATGAACAGGATCATCTTCGCCAGTTGCACATAGCCCTTGATGGAGCGGGTGCGCGCGTGCTCGGTGCGCGCGTAAATGTCGAGCAGTGCGTTGAGCAGCGCGCTCAGGGCCAGCACCTGGAACAGGATGGTGAAGGCCAGGGCCAGGTTGCCGATGAAGTGCTTGGTGGCGTCGTTCATCACGGGCATCAGCACCAAGCCGAATTGCACCACCAATGAGGGCGTCATCTGCGCCAGGCGGTGAAAAACTTTGTTGTGCAGCAGGTCGTTGAGCCAGAACAGCGCGGTTTGCCGGCTGAGCAGTTTAACCGCGTGCAGAATCAGGAAACGGGCCACCCGGCCGAGAATTAACGCCACCGCCAGTAACAGGGCGAGCGATAGCGTGGCATGCAGTACCGGGTATTGGTCGAGCATGCCCCAGAATTCCTGGGCGCGTGAAAGCAGTGCTGGAAAGTCCATGAAGATAAGGCCTGGCAGTTCTAAATGGCGCGATTCTATAGGGCTGAGCCTGTAGAGGGGGGCTTTTCATTGGTAACTGCCAGTGACGGCGAGGGTTGCTTGCACAGCGTACTGACTAAAGAAGCTCGGCTAATTCGGCGCAAACCGTTACTCTATGCAGTTGATTTTATGTACTTCGCCGAGGTAACACCCGTGTTCTCCCAATTCGCCCTGCATGAACGCCTGCTCAAAGCCGTGGCCGAGCTTAAATTCGTCGAGCCGACCCCGGTGCAGGCGGCCGCCATTCCGCTGGCTTTGCAGGGGCGTGACCTGCGGGTAACCGCCCAGACCGGCAGCGGCAAGACTGCCGCGTTCGTCCTGCCGATCCTCAACCGCCTGATCGGCCCGGCCAAGGTGCGCGTCGATATCCGCGTGCTGATCTTGCTGCCGACCCGTGAGTTGGCTCAACAGACCCTGAAGGAAGTTGAGCGTTTCTCCCAGTTCACCTTCATCAAGTCCGGGCTGATCACCGGCGGTGAAGACTTCAAGGTGCAGGCCGCAATGCTGCGCAAGGTGCCGGACATTTTGATCGGCACCCCAGGGCGCATGCTCGAACAGCTCAACGCCGGTAACCTTGACCTCAAGCATGTCGAAGTGATCGTGCTTGACGAAGCTGACCGCATGCTCGACATGGGTTTCGCCGAAGATGTGCAGCGCCTGGTCGACGAATGCCCGAATCGCCAGCAGACCCTGCTGTTCTCCGCCACCACCGGCGGTGCTGGCTTGCGCGAGATGATCGGCAAAGTGCTGAGAGACCCGGAGCACTTGTTGATCAACACGGTCAGCGAATTGGCCGTAGGCACGCGCCAGCAGATCGTCACGGCCGACCATAATGTGCACAAAGAGCAGATCCTCAATTGGCTGCTGGCCAATGAGACGTACCAGAAAGCCATTATCTTCACCAACACTCGGGCCATGGCCGACCGTATCTACGGCCGCTTAGTGGCGCAGGACTACAAAGCCTTCGTGCTGCATGGCGACAAGGACCAGAAAGACCGGAAGCTGGCCATTGACCGCCTCAAGCAGGGCGGGGTGAAAATCCTCGTGGCCACCGACGTAGCGGCTCGTGGGCTGGACGTCGACGGCCTGGACCTGGTGGTCAACTTCGACATGCCGCGCAGTGGTGACGATTACGTGCACCGCATCGGCCGCACCGGCCGGGCCGGTAATGAAGGCCTGGCGATCTCCTTGATCTGCCACGGTGACTGGAACCTGATGTCGAGCATCGAGCGTTACCTCAAGCAGAGCTTCGAGCGCCGGGTGATCAAGGAAGTCAAAGGCACCTACGGTGGCCCGAAGAAGGTCAAGGCGTCCGGCAAGGCCGTGGGCGTGAAGAAGAAAAAGACCGACAAAAAGGGTGATAAGAAAGCGCCGTCGAAAACCGCGACCAAACGCAAAACGGTGAACCGACCCAAAGCAGACTCTTTGGTCAGCGCCGATGGCATGGCCCCCCTCAAGCGCCGCAAGCCGGAACCGGCCAGCGAATAAATAGGCTGTATGGCACGAACGCCCGCCCTCGCGCGGGCGTTCGTGTTTCTGGAACGCCAGTACCGAGTAGGCGGTCACAACTCAGCTAGCCCTATTCGCATGCCCGAGGTTGACCTGCCATGACCGTTTACAATTGGGATTTGATCGAACGCCTGCTGCACGAAGTGCAAAACGGAGCCGACCACAGCTTTGACCCTGAACCCTACGCGCAGGACCACGCTGCTGCGCTGGCCCAGCAAGGCGAGCCGGTGGCGGACGTCGACGCCTTGCAAGCCGAAGCCCGCCAGTATCAACAGTTGCTGCTGGAACGGGGTTTTATCGCGGCGAGGCCTGCGGAAGAGGGCGGCAATGGGCGCAACTTCATGCTAACGGCCCGCGGCTCAAGCCTGCTGTCGGTCCTCGATAGCAGCATTCCCGGCAATGACCACCCACGCCAGGTGCTCGATGAACAGGCCGACGCGCTAGACCCGACCACCTTCGACGGCCTGTCGGCCAAGGCGCAAATCGCCTAGAAATTGTATACAAAGTCGCTTTTTTTGCACCACGACGGGCATAGGTGGGAGTTTATCGCTCTGTTTTCGTGCGCTATCTGGGTGCATAACAGGGGCTGAGGCCGCTGAAGGGCGGCTGGCACGCATTCTGCTTTTCAAGATTGTATACAATCCGCCCGGCACGCTTTTGCAGCGTTACGGGCAATGTCTACAAGGAGAAGAGCAATGTCCGAGCAGTTGCCCAAAGGCTACAGCCCCCGTTTATACAACGAAGATTTAGGCCCGCTGAAGCAGAAGTGGAATTGGTACAACATCTTCGCGTTCTGGATGAGCGACGTGCACAGCGTCGGCGGCTATGTATTCGCGGCCAGCCTGTTTGCCTTGGGCTTAGCCAGTTGGCAAGTGTTAGTGGCACTGCTGGCGGGCATCTGCATCGTTCAGGTGGTGGCCAACCTGGTTGCCAAGCCTAGCCAGCAAGCGGCGGTGCCTTACCCGGTGATTTGCCGCCTGGCGTTCGGGGTGTTCGGCGCGAACATTCCTGCGGTGATTCGCGGGCTGATAGCGGTGGCCTGGTACGGCATTCAAACCTACCTGGCGTCCAGTGCGTTGATCATTGTGGTGCTGCGCTTCTTTCCAAGTATGGAGGTGTACGCCAACAGCTCTTTCGCCGGGCTGTCCTACCTGGGTTGGATGGGCTTTCTCACCTTGTGGTGCCTGCAGGCAGCGGTGTTCTGGGCGGGTATGGAGTCGATTCGGCGCTTTATCGACTGGGCCGGGCCGGTGGTCTACGCGGTGATGTTTGTCCTGGCGGGGTGGATTGTCTGGAAAGCCGGTTGGTCCAACATCAGCTTTACCCTGGCAGAAAAGTCGTTGTCAGGCTGGCAGGCGTTCGGCCAAGTGATCATGGCCACGGCCTTGGTGGTGTCGTATTTCTCCGGGCCGACCTTGAATTTTGGCGACTTCAGCCGCTATTGCCGCAGCATGAAGGAGGTCCGCCGCGGTAACTTCTGGGGCTTACCGGTCAACTTTCTCGCGTTCTCATTGGTCACAGTGGTCATCGTTTCGGGCACCTTGCCGGTATTTGGTGAGATGCTCCACGACCCCATCGCCACCGTGGCGCGCATAGACAACGATATCGCGGTATTACTGGGCGCGTTCGCCTTTGTGACCGCCACCATCGGCATTAATATTGTTGCAAACTTTGTATCGCCAGCGTTCGATTTTGCCAACATCGCGCCCAGCAAAATCAGCTGGCGAGTGGGCGGAATGATCGCCGCTGTGGCCTCGATTTTCATCACGCCGTGGAATCTGTTCAATAATCCTGAAGTGATCCACTACACCCTGGATGTGCTCGCCGCTTTCATCGGGCCGCTGTTTGGCATTCTCTTGGTGGACTACTACCTGATCAAGCAGCAGCAGATTGACGTCGATGCACTTTTTGACGACAGCCCCACGGGCCGGTACTTCTACAGCAATGGCGTGAATGCACTTGCGGTCAAGGCCTTGTTGCCGACCACCTTGGTCGGGGTCGCTATAGCCTTTGTCCCAGCGTTGCAGTTCATGGCTAACTTCGCCTGGTTCACCGGTTGCTTCCTGGGTGGCGCCCTGTATTTCCTGCTGGCCAGGCACCAGCGCGTTGGCAGTGCTGAATCGCTCTCATCCGCTGTTGCGAATTGACCCGCCAGACCGGCGGTAGCGTTACTGGCTGAGTTTGCCCCTGCAAAGGGGCTTACCCAGGGCAGGGGTCTCTAGGCGAGTGTTTCCGTTAGGGCTATGATCAGGGTGTAGCGACGTAATAGCTAACTTGTCGCTCAGGTTTTTTCCCTGAAGGGGGCACTATGAAAGGCAATTCGTTCAACTGGCTCCACGACCTTGGCGTTGCACTGGGCTTGATCCCGCCGCCCCTGCAACCTATCCCTATTCCCGCAGAGGACGAGAACCGCCGCCGCCGGCCCCAGCCGCGGCGCTGATGCCTCGCGTTTGAAAAAACTGCCCGGGCGGGCGGTGTGGGCGGCTCGCACCCACTTGAAAAGATCGGGGGCCTGGCACTTCAATGCCAGCCCCCGATTTTTTTAGCTCAAAAGCGCGGTTTGACCGTGGTCCATCCTGGCTTGTATTTGGCCATCTGCTTTACATCGTCGCGTTGGCGAATCCCACAGCGCAAAAATTGCTCATGCAGCTTGCCCAACTGATCCCGATCCAGCTCCAGGCCCAGGCCCGGTGAAGTGTTGAGGGTGACGCAGCCGTCGACGATCGGCAGCTTGCCGCCCTTGATTACTTCCTCGTCAGCTTCTTGCCATGGGTAGTGGGTGTCGCAGGCGTAGTCCAAGTTAGGCACCGTGGCGGCGACATGTGCCATGGCCATTAGGCTGATGCCCAGGTGTGAGTTGGAGTGCATGGACACACCCAGGCCCCAGGTTTGACACATACGCGCAAGCACTTGGGTGTCGCGTAGGCCGCCCCAGTAATGGTGGTCGGCGAGTACGATCTGCACGCTATTTCGCTCGACACTGCGGCGGAACTCGTCGAAATCGGTGACCACCATGTTGGTCGCCAGGGGTAGGCCGGTGCGCTTGTGCAGCTCAGCCATACCGTCCAGGCCCGGGCAAGGGTCTTCGTAATATTGCAAGCTGTCGCCGAGTCGTTCGGCCATGCGTATGGACGTGTCCAGGGACCAGTTGCCATTAGGGTCAATGCGCAGCGGGTGGTCGGGGAAGGCTTTCTTCAGCGCCAGGATGCACGCCACCTCATGCTCAGGCTCGAGCGTGCCGGCTTTGAGCTTGATGCTCTTGAAGCCGTATTGCTCGATCATCGTGCGCGCTTGGGCGACGATTTGCGCTTCGTCCAGGGCTTCACCCCAGGCGTCGGCGGGGTAGGGGCTGTCGATGTGTTCAGCGTACTTGAAAAACAGGTAAGCACTGAACGGCACCCGGTCGCGCACCGCCCCACCGAGCAGGTCGGCCAGCGGGCGGTTCAGGGAGTGGGCCTGGAGGTCGAGCAAGGCCACCTCGAACGCCGAATAGGCGTTGCTCACCGCTTTACTCGCATGGGACCCCGGGGCCAGTTCGGCGCCGGCAATGCTGGCCGGTCTGTGTTTGGCCACGCTGTCGATTACCACTTGGCGCAGGCCGTTGAGGTTGAACGGATCGAGCCCGATCAGGCCGTCCTTGACGGCCATTTGAATCGCCAAGGCCGGGGCATCCCCGTAGCTTTCACCGAGGCCGATGTAGCCGTTATCGCTTTCGACTTCAATGATCGAACGCAGCGCATAGGGTTCGTGAATCCCGCTGGCATTGAGTAATGGCGGGTCGCGGAAGGCAATGGGGGTGACGGTGACGCGGGTGATTTTCAAGAGATTTCTCCCGTGGCGAGCAGATGGTCAGTGCGCAGGGATGAGTCACTGGATCTTGCTCCCACTGTTTATTTTTATCGGGGGGAGATATTTGTAACATTCTTCATCAGTTATCGTACAACTATTTAGTGTTGAGCGCCTGCGGATTGCTGTAGTGGGGCGCTTGCTGCGCTATGCCTGCTGCGGCACAATCCCGGCCCATGTCCAGACCCCAATGCCCACGCTGCCAGCGCCCGCAATCCCATTGCTTGTGCGCGCTGATCCCGCACTTGCCTAGCCACACCCGAGTGCTGGTATTGCAGCACCCCAGCGAGGCCGGCCATGCATTGAATACGGCGCGGTTGGCGGCGTTGGGCCTGCAGAACGCAGAGCTGAAAGTGGGGGAAGTCTTCACGGAGTTGGCGGCATGGTTAAGCGAACCCGGCTACGACGCTTGCCTGCTCTTTCCGGGGCCACAGGCCCAGGCCTTGCGGCCATACGCCGAGGGCCAACGGCCGAAACTGCTGGTGGTACCGGACGGCACCTGGCGTAAGGCGCGCAAGTTGCTGCACCTGAACCCGCTGCTGGCTGCGCTGCCTCGGGTATGCCTGGCCCAGGTTGCCCCCTCGACCTATCGGCTGCGCAAGGCGCCGGCGGCCGATGCGCTGTCCACCCTTGAAGCCGTGACCCAAGCCCTGAGCGTGCTGGAGGCCCCGGCGTCATTCGAGGCCCTGTTGAAGCCGTTCGATGCGCTGATCGACAGGCAGATCGCCGCCATGGGTGAGTCGACCTACCAGCGCAACCACGCGCGCTGAGTCACTGCCATTGGTGAATGGGCCAGCCATGTTTTTCGGCGTGTTCGCGTAGCACCGGGTCGGGGTTCACCGCTTGCGGCTTGTCCACCAGCCCCAGCAGGGGCAAGTCGTTGCGCGAGTCGGAATAGAACCACGCACCCTCGAGGTTTTCCCCTTCAGCGTCCAGCCAGTCGTGAAGGCGTTTAACCTTGCCTTCGCGGTAGGTCAAGGTGCCCTGGGTCTGGCCGCTGTACACCCCGTTTAGCACCTGCAGGTCGATGGCCAATACCTCCTCGACACCGATACGTTCGGCAATCGGTTGCACCAAGTGCACGCCTGAAGCAGAAATGATCAAAATACGGTCGCCGGCCTGGCGATGGGCAGCGATGCAGCGCGTGGCGGCGCTATAGATCAGCGGTTCGATCACGTCTTCGACCCAAGGCTCAACGTCATAGGCGACTTCTTCCGGCGTGCGCCCGGCCATGGGTTCCAGGGTAAAGGCCATATACTCCTCCATGGCCAGTTCCCCGCGCGCGTAGGCGGCCATCAGTTCGTGGTCCTTTTTCACGAACGACTCGGCATCCACCCATTGCAGGCGCGCCATGTGTTCGCTCCACAGCGACGAGCAATCGCCGTGGATCAGGGTTTCGTCCAAATCGAAAATCGCTAAAGCCATAATGTCGCTTACTCCTCGAAAAGCCTTCAGGCTACCTCACACAGGGCCTCAGGATCGATGCTCAATGAGACCCGCTGACCATTGGGCAACAGATCACTGGCCGAACGGTTAAGCACATCGACCACCAGGTCGACCCCACGCGCCTGTACCCGATACCGGATGACATTGCCCAGCAGGCTGTGGCTGCGGATCTCGCCTTCCTGCTCACCGCTCAGGCTCAAGCTTATGGACTCGGGGCGGATCGCCAGGCGCGCAGCGATGGGGCGTTGCAGCAGGCGGCTGGCCTGCTCGGTGTCGAGCAGGTTGTAGTTGCCGATGAAGCCTGCAGCGAAGGCGTCCTTGGGGGCGGTGTAGACGCTTTGCGCATCGCCGCTCTGGACGATCTGCCCCTTATTCATAAGAAAGATGCGGTCTGACATAGTCAGCGCTTCTTCCTGGTCGTGGGTCACGAAAATGGTGGTCAGGCCCAGCTCTTGCTGGATCTGCCGGATCTGTTCGCGCAGGTGCTTGCGGATCCGCGCGTCCAGTGCCGACAGCGGTTCATCGAGCAGCAGCAAGCGCGGCCGGGTCACCAGTGAGCGGGCCAGGGCCACGCGCTGGCACTGGCCTCCGGAGAGCTGATGAGGGTAGCGCGAGGCGAAATCCTGCAGCTCCACCAGGCGCAGCACGTCAGCTACCCGTTGCTGGATCTCCTGGCTCTTGACCTTATGCATGCGCAAGCCAAAGGCGACGTTCTGTTCCACGCTCATGTTGGGGAACAGCGCATAGCTCTGGAACACCATGCCGATGTCGCGCTTTTGCGGGCTCAGCGGCACCAGGTTTTGCCCGTCCAGGAGAATGTTGCCGCTGTCCACCGAGGTCAGCCCGGCGATGCAGCGCAGCAGGGTGGACTTGCCGCAGCCAGAGGGGCCGAGCAGGGTGATGAACTCACCCCGGCTGATCGTGAAATTAATGTCGCTGAAAATGGGCGTATCGCCGTAGGTCTTTTCCAGGCGTTCGACGCTGACAAAGCTCATATCACTGTTTGTCCTTGTTCAGACGGTTGGCGCCCCAAGTCAGCACCAGCACGAAGACGAAGTAGGAGATCACCAGGGCACTGTTGAAATGGCCACTGCTGTTGCGCATGTTGTTCAAATACACCTGCAGGGTTTCGTAGCGGGTGCCGACCAGCAGGTTGGCGAACACGAACTCGCCGAATAGAAAGGAGAACGACAGCAGCAGCGCCACCATCAGGCCTTTGCGCAGGTTGGGCAGTACCACTAGAAACGCCGCTTGCCAGGTGCTGGCGCCGAGCAGCTGGGCGCTGTCCATCAAGTCACGCAGGTTGATCGCCTGCAGGTTGTTGGTGATTGCCCGGTACATGAATGGCAAAGCGATGGTGAAGTAACAACCGATCAGAATCCACGGCGTACCCACCATCGCCATCGGCCCGGAACCGTAGAGGTTCAGCAGCCCCACCGAAGAGACCACAGGCGGTACCGCAAACGGCAGCAGGATAAGAATGTTCATCAGCGCATCCAGCCGTGGAAAGTGGTAATGCACGACGAACAGCAGTGGCAGGATCAGCACCACCGAAAGCAGCAATGCCCCTACACACACCAGCAGCGATTGGCCGAATGCCTGCAAAAAGCGCGGCTCGCCCCATAGGGCCAGGTACCACTTGAACGTTAGGCCACTGGGCAGGATGGTCGCCGACCAACTGCTGGCCAGGGAATAGAGCAGGGTGCCGGCCAGCGGCAATAGCAGGATCAGGAACAGCAGCCAGACCACCGCGCGGTGGTAGAGGCTGGCGGGCCCGGCGTCAGCGCGCGACATGGTAACTCCTCTTCAATAGCCATTGGTGCACGGCCGTGACCAGGGTCATCAGGCCGACCAGAATCATCGCCAGAGCGCTGGCCAGGTTCGGGTCCAGGCTGATATCACCGGCCACCATGGCGGCGATACGAATCGGCAACACGTTGAAGTTGCCGGTGGTCAGCGCGTACACCGTGGCGTAGGCGCCCAGGGCGTTGGCCAGCAGAATCACGAACGTGCCAAGCAGCGCCGGGGTGAGTACGGGCAGGCCGATATGGCGCCAGTAGTCCCAAGTGCTCGCGCCGAGCAGTGCGGCGGACTCGCGCCAGTCTTCGCGCAAAGCGTCGAAGGCAGGGTAGAGCAGCAGCACACCCAGAGGGATTTGAAAGTAGGTGTAGGTGATGATCAGGCCGGTCTTGGAGTACAGGTTAAAGTCGTCGATCAGCCCGGCATCTTTGAGAATCAGGGTGATAGCACCGTTGAAACCGAGCAGGATGATAAACGCGAACGCCAAGGGCACGCCGGCGAAGTTGCTGGTCATGTTGGCGAACGCGCTGACGAAGTCGCGCAGTTTCGAGTCGACCCGGCGCAGCGAGTAGCTGCCCAGCAGGGCGATCAACAGGCCGAATACGCTGGACCAGAAACTGATCTCCAGGCTCAGTTGAATGGCCTGGCGGTAGAATTTCGAGCCAAAGGCCTTGTAGAAGTTGGCCAGGCCCCAGCCGCTTTCCGACTGTAAGCTGCTGATCGCCACCCAGACCAGAGGGGCGATTTGGAAGACGATAAAAAATACCGCGAAGGGCAGTAAGCACAGGAGTGCCAGCCCTTTGCCTCGGGTCGGGTTACTCACTCAGCAACTCCTGGCAAGTGGGTTTGTCGTGGGCTACGCCCAGCAAGTCGCACACCAGCCCGCACAGCTGCGTTTGCAATGGCTGCACATTGGGGTTGCGACTAAAGGCGTCGCCGATCAGAAACAGCGGCACTTCCCGCTCCTCCGCCAGTAGGCCGTTGTGGGAGCGGTCGTTGTTCATGCCGTGGTCGGCGGTGATCAGCACCTGGTAGCCGGCGTCTAGCCAGCCTTGCAGGTAATCGGCCAGCAGACTGTCGGCGTTACGTGCACTATTGCGGTAGGCCGCGCTATCGAGGCCGTATTTATGCCCCGCGTCATCGATGTTCATGGGGTGTATCAAGAGGAAGTCCGGCGCGTGCTTGAGCCGCAGGCTCTCGGCATCGACGAACAGGTGCGAATCGGGGTAGTGGTCTGCGTAGTAAAAATGCCCATGCTGGATGGGCAGCGTTGGGTCTTCGGTGTGGCGGTCCCGTACGGCGTTGAAGGGTGAGCGGTTGTACAGCTCGCTGACCCAATGGTAGGCCGCCGCCGCCGTGCTGCGACCACCCTCACGGGCATAGTGAAAGATACTGCGCTGGGTGGACAAGCGGCTGACCTGGTTATGCACGATACCGCTTTCAATCGGCGCGATGCCGCTGAGGATGCATTCATAGAGCGGCCGCGACAGCGCGGGCAGCTCGCATTGCAATTGATAGAAGGCGCCGTGCTCAGCCCCGATATGGGCCTGCAGATGGCCCATGGCATGGCGGGCCACGCTGTAGTTGAGGCCGTCCAGCAAGACCAGAATGACTTTGTGCGGCATGGCGCAGGGCTCTTGGTGAGAGGTCGTTATTGCGGCCGCCCAGGTCGGGGGCCAGCGGCCCCCTCGCTACGGCTGGGCGGTCAGTTCATTTCGATGATGACTTGTTCCTGCCACTGTTGCGGCAGCGCCTTGGAGCTCTTTTCCCAGGCTTCAGGCTTGGTGATGGGCTTGGCTTTGGCGTATTGCTGGGATGGCAACAGTTTGGCCGCGACCTCAGCTGGCATCTTTACATGGTCGGCACGGATCGGCCGGGCGTGGCCTTCGGCGAGGTTGATCTGGCCCGCATCACTCAGGATGAACTCACGGGTCAGCTTGGCGGCGTTAGGGTTCTTGGCGTATTTGTTGATCACGGTGGTGTAGCCGGAAGTCACCGAACCGTCGGATGGGATCAGCACCTCGAAGCGTTTGGGGTCGATCTGTTCGCGGTAGCTAAGGCCGTTGAAGTCCCACACCACGCCTACTTCGACTTCACCTTTTTCCAGGGTCTGAATGCTCGGGTTCGCCAGCGACAGGCGTTTCTGCTGGGCCAGCTTAGTGAATAACTGCAGGCCTGGCGCCAGGTTGCTTTCATCGCCGCCACGGGCAATGGCTGCGGCCAATACGCCATTGGCGGCCTGGGCGGCGGTGCTGACGTCACCGATGGCAACCTTGTATTTGCCTTTTTCCAGGTCAGCCCAGCTTTTCGGCATGTCGGCTTCTTTCACCAACTGTTTATTGATGATGAATGCGATGGTGCCGGTATAGCCGAGCATCCAGTGGCCATCTTTATCTTTGGCCCAGTCCGGAATTTGCTCCCAAGTGGTGGGTTTATAGGGTTGAGTGACCCCCTGCGCCACGGCAATCGGGCCAAAGGCTGCACCCACGTCGCCGATGTCGGCGCTGGCGTTGTCTTTTTCTGCGGCGAACTTGGCCAGTTCCTGGGCCGAGCTCATGTCGGTGTCCATGTGTTTGAGACCGTACTTGGCGGTCAGATCGTCCCACGTGCCTTTCCAGTTAGCCCAGGCATCGGGCATGCCGACGCTGTTCACGGCGCCTTCAGCCTTGGCCGCCGCTTCCAGGGTGGACAAATCGGTGTCAGCGGCCATGGCCGACGTGCACAGGGCAATGCTTGAACCTAACAGTGTGGCCAGGAAAAGCTTTTTCATCCGAAGCTCCTAGAGAGGACAGGGGGCACTAGTGGGTGATGGGAATTGCCGTTATTGGTCTAGGTCAGCAATACCTGAGCCAATTTAGGCAGGTCGCATGACATTTTGATGTAAGTGCAGCTGGCGCAAGCCTTGCAGAGTGTTTCCGCAGGCGCCTGCCCGCTAAGCGTAGACCATGCTGAAACACTTGATTCGCAAGGCTTGTAGGCCGGGTGCAAGGGGCCTGGTGGCGGCCCGATGGCGAGCTCACGGCAGCCCCGTCACGGCAGTGTCATTTTCTGGGCCTAGGCTCTGTTTAAGAAATGCAGTGCGCTATTTTGGCTCTGGACTAGACCAGAAGGATGATTTTGATGCGTGAGGCTGCGCCCCGAGCGGTGACCCTGATTTGCCAGGCATTGCAGGAACAGATCGAACACGGGCTGTTGTCCTCGGGCTGCAAGCTCCCGGCCGAGCGCAAGCTCAGTGAGGTCTTCGACACCACCCGCATTACCTTGCGCGAGGCCTTGCTGCAGCTTGAAGCCCAGGGCTTGATCTACCGCGAGGAGCGGCGCGGGTGGTTTATCGCGCCAGCGCGGCTGGACTACGACTTGATGAAGCGCAGCCATTTTCACGCCATGGTCCGCGACCAAGGCCGCGAACCCTCTACGCGCCTACTCAGTGCCCGCCAGCAACCGGCCCCGGCGGCGGTGTGCGAGGGCCTGCAATTGCCGCCTTTGTCCAGCGTGGTGCAGCTGCGCCGCTTGCGTTGTATCGACCAGCGCCCAGTGCTGTACGTCGAGCATTACCTCAAACCGGCGGTATTCCCCGGCATTCTTGAGCATGACCTGAGCCAACCCCTGACCGAGCTGTACTTGAACCAGTATGGGCTGCGTTATGGGCGAGTCTGTTTTGAAATGACGCCCACCGCTTTGCACGTGGAAGCGGCGGCTGCGCTCAAGGTGTCGGTGGGGAGCCCGGGTTTGCTGATCACGCGGGTCAATTTCGACCAGGATGGACGCTTGATCGACTGCGACCTGGAGTACTGGCGCCATGATGCAATCCGGCTGAGCGCCCAGGTGGGGTAAGCCGCCGTTTCAAGTTTGCGCCACCATTTGCACACTCAGGCGTGGCGTCGCCAGGTCCAGGCCCGCTTCGTCCAGCTGGCGCTTGAGCGCCAGGTTGAATGCCCGCGACACCTCCCACTGCTTGATCGGCCCGGTCTTGAAGCGCGCCCGCAAGATCGCGGTGCCCGACTCGAAGCTCTCCACCCCTTGGATTTCCAGGGGCGACCAGATATTGCGCTTGTGCAGTGGGTCGCTGCGCATCTTCTGGCCGACCTCGCGCATCAGCTTGATTGCGTCGTCAATGTTCATGCTATGGGGTACCGCTACACGAAAGATCGCGTAGCCAAATTCCCGCGAGTAGTTCTTGATGCTTTTGATTTCGCTGAACGGGATGGTGTGCACGATGCCGTCAATGTCCCGCAGGCGCACTGTGCGGATGGTCAAGCCTTCGACCGTGCCCAGGTGCCCACCCACGTCCACGTAATCATCGATGGCCAGGGAGTCTTCAATGATGATGAACAAGCCGGTGATCAGGTCAGCCACCAGCGATTGCGCGCCGAAGCCGATGGCCAGGCCGATCACGCCAGCACCGGCCAGCAGTGGCGTGACGTTCATGCCCATATTGGCCAGGGCGACGATGGCGGCAATGATGAAAATCGCCACGAACAGCACATTGCGGATCAGCGGCATCATGGTCTGCGCGCGGGCGTTGGCCAAGCCTTTACGCGAGCGGGTAAGGGCATGATGCACCGCCGTGTCGGCGAGTATCCAGACCAGCCAGGCGGCGATCAGCGTGCCGGCCAGGCCCAGCAAGCGCACGCTGATATCGTGGCCTTCACCGTCGGCGAAGCGAATCAGCGATAAATCCCAAACCCTTAAGCCCAACTCGATGAACACCAGCCATACGCCCAGATGCACCAGGGTGTAGCAGAAGTTCTTCAAGCGCTCGGAGTACACCGCGTGGCGTCGCAGGCTTTTGCCCGGCCGCAGGGCGTGGCGCCGGACCAAGCCATTGAGCACCATGCACAATACCAGCAGCACGGTGCACATCAGTGACTGGCGCAGGGCCGTGCTGGTATCCCCGGCGGAGAAGAACGTGGCGAACAGCGACACCCCCACCAGTGCCAGGGCCGGTAGGTACCAGAAGCCCCCCAGCACTTCGATGGTGTCGCTCAAGGCCCGTCGGTTCAGGCGCCGTGCCAGGGGCTGGTTGCGGATCAAATGGGCGATGGGCCGGCGAAAGCGCAGCACGAACAGCCCGGTCGACAGCGCCGCCAGCACGTTGGCCAGGGTTGCAGCCGTATGGGCCAAGTGGTTGCCCAGGCTGGCGGCCATGCGCGGGTCGCTCATGGCTTCGCCAAAGGCAGCGAAACTGCCGATCATCCACAGCGGGCGAAAGGCGCGGTGGCGCAGAATGTAGAGGGCGCGATGGCGGTGAGGGCCATCGAGCAAGGAAAAGGCGATCACGCAGATCGCGGAGAAACAGGTACCCACCACCAAGGCGTAGGCCAATACCATGGCCAGGCTTTTACCCAGAGATGAGGGCAGGGCATAGCCCACATAGAGGGTAATCAACAGGGCGATCAGCCAGGGCCCCAACTTGCGCAGGGCGAAGCGCAGCAGGTCCCATGTGCGAGGGTGCTGGGGTAGCTCCTCGGGCAGTTGAAAGCGTTCGCGTACGCGGTGGCTGGCCCAGATCAGGGCGTAGGCCAGCAGGCTCCAGATCAGCAAGATCAAAACGAAGCCAAAGATAATCGGTGGCCACTCTCTGAGCGGCAGTACCAGCGCCTGCAGCTCTTGCCCGGCCAGGGCGAGCTCGTCGTCCCAGCGGGTCAGGGGGCTGTCCTTGCCGGCGAATTGCTGCTCGAACTGTTGCAAGGCGGTGCCAATGATGCCCAGTACGCCAGCCTCTTGGGCAGGCTGGGCGCGTTGGCTGGTGTCGCGGAGTTTTTTCAGGTCGGCCAGTAACTTGCCGCGCTGCTGGTCGTTTTCCAGGCTGTGGATGACCTCATCCAGGGACTGGCCCAAGGGTTGGCTGGGCTCTGCCTGAGGCGCGGTGGAGCTGCTCGTCAAGCCAGGCAAACCTGCCGCTTGGCTGTAGGCCAGCGGCAGGAGGCAGATCAGAAGCGTCAGCAGGGTGCGGCGGATGTTCACTCAGGGCAAGTCCCGGCTGGCGTAGAAGGCGCCGAGGACTTTGACCAGATGAGCCAGGTCTTGGCTGCCGGCCAGTTCGCGGATCGAGTGCATGGCGAAGGTCGGCAGGCCGATGTCCACGGTGCGCACGCCCAGGTGGCTGGCGGTGATAGGACCAATGGTCGAACCGCAGGCCATATCACTGCGCACTACGAAGCTTTGCACGGGGATCTCTTCGGCCATGCACAAATGACGGAAGAACCCGGCGGTTTCACTGTTGGTGGCGTAGCGCTGATTGCTGTTGACCTTGATCACTGGCCCGGCGTTGAGCTTGGGCCCATGGTTGCCGTCATGCTTGTCGGCGTAGTTAGGGTGCACACCGTGGGCGTTGTCGGCGGAGATCAACAGCGAACGCTGCATGCAGCGCACGAAGTCATCGCCGTCGTCCAGCAAGCGCCGCAGGGTTTGTTCGAGCATCGGGCCGTCGGCGCCGCAGGCGGAACTGGAGCCGATTTCTTCATGGTCGGTGCACACCAGCACGCAGGTTTCGTCGCCTTCGGCATTGAGCAAGGCCTGCAGGCCCGCGTAGCACGACAGCAGGTTGTCCAGGCGCGCGCCGGCGATAAAGTCGCCGTGCAGGCCAATCACGGCAGCGCTCTGGGTATCGTAGAAACTCAGCTCGTAGTCCAGCACCACATCCGCGTTCAGGCCATGCTCGCGGCCCAATTGCTCGGTCAGCAGGGCGCGGAAGTCGACCCGTTCATCCCCCGCGACCTGGGCGAGAATCGGTGGCAACTCGGTTTGCGCGTTGATCGCCCAGCCCTGGTTAGCTTCGCGGTTCAGGTGAATGGCCAGGTTGGGGATGATCGCGATGGGCACACGGAAATCGATCAGTTGGCTTTCGACCTTGCCGTCACGGCGAAACGTCACCCGCCCGGCCAGGGACAGGTCACGGTCGAACCAAGGCGCGAGCAGGGCGCCGCCATAGACTTCGACGCCCAGCTGCCAAAAGCCTTGGCGTTGCAGTTCGGGTTGCGGTTTGACCCGCAGGCAGGGGCTGTCGGTGTGGGCGCCGACCAGGCGCATGCCGTCGATCAGGGGCGAGTGGCGGCCCAAGCGAAAAGCAATGATCGAGGAGTCGTTGCGGGTCACGTAGTAGCGCCCACCGGCGACCGTGGCCCAGCTGTCGCGCTCGTCCAGGCGTTGGTAGCCGGCAGCGTCCAAGCGTTGGGCCAGGCTGGCGGTCGCGTGAAAAGGGGTAGGGGAGGCCTTGAGGAAATCGATCAGGCCCTGGTTCAAAGCATCGCGCATAATTCACTCCAAGCAGCAGTGGCGCGAGTTTAACCGATTGGCCGCTGGGCGTGGCGAGGGAGTTCAGGCGCCTTGGCAGCGGCGCCTGCGCTGGCGGGCTTTTAGAACGGTGCCGGGCACTCGAAGCGCAACCGTTCGCCGGTCACCGGGTGGGTAAAGGCCAACAGGCTGGCATGTAAACACAGCCGGTCGTAGGCCGCCAGGGCTTGCGGATGGGCGTACAGGCCGTCACCCAGCAGTGGATGGCCAATGGAGAGCATGTGTACGCGTAGTTGGTGAGAGCGCCCAGTGATCGGCGTCAGCTCTACCCGGCACCACTCGCCGCAGCGCTCCAAGACCCGCCAGAAAGTCAGCGCGTGCTTGCCATGCTCGTGGTCGACCACGTGGCGCGGCTTGGTCGGGGGGTCGTAGCGCAAGGGCAAATCGATGCTGCCGCTGTCCAGGCTGGGTTGCCCCCAGCAGCGCGCGGCGTAGGCTTTTTCGGTTTCACGGTCATGAAATTGGCGTGAGAGCTCGCGATGGCTGTCGGCATCCCGGGCCAGCAGGATGATGCCCGAGGTTTCCCAATCCAGCCGGTGCACGATGCGCGCCTCTGGGTAGCCGTTTTCCTGCAGGCGGGTGATCAGGCAGTCTTTGTTATCGTCGGCCCGGCCGGGCACAGACAGCAGCAAAGTGGGCTTATCGACCACCAATACGGCGGCGTCTTGGTGGATGATGCGAATAGTGGACAACGGCATTGGGGGCCTTTTCAGTAAACCCAGACAGGTAAAACGGCAACGGCGACTCGCAGGCCTTACACCCGGGAGTCGCCGTTGCCTGCACTCAGCCGATCAGCGATCGGGCAGGGTGATGTTCAGTTCCAGAATCGAGCAGCTGCCCTGGCTATCGAGTGCGACGTGAACCTGATCGTTCTCGATATTGACATACTTACGAATCACCTCGACCAGCTCCTTTTGCAGAGCAGGCAGGTAATCCGGGGTGCTGCGTTGGCCGCGTTCGTGCGCCACGATGATCTGTAGACGCTCTTTCGCTACCGATGCGGTACTTCCCTTTTTGCGGTCACGAAAGAAGTCAAAAATATTCATTCACGGCCTCCAAATATGCGCTCGATCCAGCCTTTCTTTTTCACGTCGAGGAAACGATGGGAGATTTCTTTGCCCAGCAGGCGATCGACCGCGTCGCTGTAAGCCTGGCCCGCATCGCTTTGTTCGTCGAGGATCACCGGCACACCCTGGTTGGATGCCTTGAGTACCGCTTGAGATTCAGGAATCACACCCAGCAGGCGCACCGCGAGGATTTCTTCGACGTCTTCCACGCCGAGCATTTCACCTTTGCTCACGCGCTCCGGGTTGTAGCGGGTCAGTAGCAAGTGTTGCTTGATCGGCTCTTCGTCTCGCTCGGCACGGCGCGATTTGCTGGCCAGCAGGCCCAACATGCGGTCCGAGTCGCGCACCGAAGACACTTCCGGGTTGGTCACGACAATCGCTTCGTCGGCGAAATACATCGCCAAGTGGGCACCTTTCTCGATACCGGCCGGCGAATCGCAGAGCACGTACTCAAAGCTTTCCTTGAGTTCGTTGATGATTTTCTCGACGCCTTCGAGGGTCAGGGCGTCTTTGTCGCGTGTTTGGCTGGCGGCCAGCACGTACAGGTTCTCAAGGCGCTTGTCCTTGATCAGGGCCTGGGTGAGGGTGGCCTCACCGTTGACCACGTTAACGAAGTCGTAAACCACTCGGCGCTCGCAGCCCATGATCAGGTCGAGGTTACGCAGGCCGACGTCGAAGTCGATAATCACGGTCTTGTGCCCGCGCAGTGCGAGCCCGGTACCGATAGCGGCACTGGAGGTGGTTTTGCCCACACCGCCTTTACCGGATGTAACCACTAAAATCTTGGCCAAGGTGTATCACCCCTAATGAAAAAGGGATTGTTAATCCCCAAAAACGTGACTTGAAAACAACCACAGGTAGCAAAAGCTGTCGGAAATTTCCGAAAAAGATGGCTTATTGCCTTCCAAATTAAAAGTTGCGTTGAAAAAGGCGGCAGTATCCGTTAAAGACGGGTGATGTTCAACACATCACCGGAGAGACTGATATGGGCCGCCGAGCCCCATAACGGGTCGCGGCGCAAGTCTTCGGCAACCTTATACTGGCCGGCGATTGACAGCAGTTCGGCGCTCAACTGCTGGCAAAAAATACGCGCTTTGCGATCACCCTTGATACCGGCCAACGCCCTGCCGCGCATCGGCCCGTAGACATGGATATTGCCATCGGCGAGAAGTTCCGCACCGGGGCTCACCGAAGAAATGATCACCAGATCGCCGCCCTGGGCATAAACCTGCTGCCCCCCACGCACCGGCGTGGTGATGATCTTAGTCGGCTGAAGCACTGGCTCAGGGGGCTTTTCGGGCTTTTTCTCCTCAACCTCCAACGGCCGCTCGCGGGCGCCGGACGGCGGCAACACGGGCAGGTCGATAGCGATCGCGGCAGCGATGTCCTCAATGCGGCTGGCGCGCACGGCCAGGGTGCGCAAACCATGCTGGCGGCAAACCCGCATCAGCGCAGGCAGGTCAATGTTGCCCTGGTTGGCGGGCAGCTTGTCGAGGGCAATCACTAGCGGCGTATTGCTGAAAAAATTGGGAGCCTGGGCCACCTTGGCGGCCAACTGGCGGTCGAGGCCTTCGAGGTCGTTGTACGCCAGCTCAAGCACGGTGATGGCGAGCATGCTGCCCTTTAGCTGGAACACGGGGGCGTGGTCTTGCGAATCGGTCTGGCTCATGGTCGGCAAAAAGCGCCTTGTTACGAAAAAGTGCCGAGACTTATAGCGAGAACGCCTGCGAGCCGCAACCCGCGGCTGAACCGTTGTAGAATGCCCGGCCTTGTTATTTGCCCGGATTGCCCATGGAACGCCCGCGTTTTCGTCGTTACTTCCTCCACCCTAAATTCTGGCCATTGTGGCTGGGCCTGGGCCTGTTGTGGCTGCTGGTACAGCTGCCATTCCCAGCGCTGGTGCGGGTTGGGCGGGCGCTGGGGGCGCTGATGTATCGGGTGGCCGGCGACCGGCGACGCGTTGCGGCGCGTAATCTGGAGTTGTGTTTCCCCGAGTTACCGTCCGTCGAAAGGAAGCGTTTGCTTAAAGAAAATTTCGCTTCCACAGGCGTGGCATTCTTCGAAATGGCCATGAGCTGGTGGTGGCCAAAGGCCCGTTTGGCGCGGCTTGCGCACATCGAAGGGCTGGAGCATTTGCAGGCCGCGCAGCAACAAGGGCAGGGCGCGATCCTCATGGCGCTGCATTTCACCACGCTGGAGATCGGTGCCGCGTTATTGGGCCAGCGCCACACCATCGACGGCATGTACCGCGAACACAAGAACCCGGTATTCGACTTCGTCCAACGACGTGGCCGCGAGCGGCACAACGATGATTCCCTGGCGGTTGAGCGTGAAGATGTTCGCGCGATGATCAAACAACTGCGCAAAGGCCGCGCCATCTGGTATGCGCCGGATCAGGACTACGGGGCCGGGCAAAGCGTGTTCGTGCCGCTGTTCGGTATCCCGGCGGCGACCGTGACGGCGACGACTCACTTTGCCCGTTTAGGCAAAGCGCGGGTGATCCCTTTTACGCAGCAGCGCCTGGCCGACGGCAGCGGTTACCGCTTGGTCATTCACCCGCCGTTGCAGGGCTTTCCTGGCGAGTCGGAAGCCGCGGATTGCTTGCGCATTAACCAATGGGTCGAGCAGGCTGTGCGCGAGTGCCCGCAGCAGTATCTGTGGGCGCATCGGCGCTTCAAGTCGCGCCCCCCGGGGGAGGCGAAGCTGTATTGAGGGGCAAGCCAGATAAAAAAAATCGGGGGCAAGCCCCCGATTCAGTCGCGCTAGGGTTACTCGGAGATCTGCAACTTGCGCGCTTCGGTGTAAACGTAGCGAACCTTCTCATACTCGAATGGCGAGTTGGTCTGGCCATAGCGGAAGCTGGTGGTGTGGCGTCGGTCAACCACACGCAGGGCCCAGATCGCAGGGTGGTCGCTGGCCGCCTGGGACACGTTGAGGAAGTTGATGGCCGACTCAGCGCTGAAGTCGAATACCAGCCCGCCGGTGTCACGCAGGTTGGAAGGGCCAAGGAATGGCAACATCACGTAAGCCCCGCCCGGCACCCCGTAGAAGCCCAGGGTTTGGCCGAAGTCTTCGCTTTGCTTGTTCAGGCCGACCATGGTCGCCGGGTCCCACAGACCAAAAATCCCCACGGTGGTGTTCATCACCAGCCGCCCGGTGATGTCCAGCGAGCGCTTGCCCTTGAACTGCAGCAGGCTGTTGACCAGGTTGGTGACGTCGCCCAGGTTGCTGAAAAAGTTGCTCACGCCACTGCGCACGAAGCGCGGCGTGACGTAGCGATAGCCGTCGACTACGGGCAGAAACACCCACTCATCGAAGCGGTAGTTGAAGTGGTAAACGCGCCGGTTGAGGTTTTCCAGCGGGTCATAGACGTTCAACGCCGTGAGCGTGGAGCGCTCGAACTCGCGTTGGTCCAGGCCGGGGTTGAATTTGAGCTGCTTCAACGGCTCGGTGAAACCGTCTTTGTCGACGGTGACGCGCGCAGGTGCCGGGGCAGTCTCGGCCTGAACCAGGCCAGCGCACAGCAGTGCGCCAATGAACAGGAATGCTCTAGCCACGGAAGAACTCCAGCATGGCGTCGCTGTTGACGCGGTAATTGATGTTGCCGCAGTGGCCGCCGTGTGGATACACGGTCAGGCGGTCACCGAAGGTGTCACGCAGGAAACCCAAGTCGCCCGGGCCGAGGATCACGTCGTCGGCGTTGTGCATAACGGCGATTTTCGGGCTGTTTTTCAGGTAGTCCTTGAGGGCGTACAGGCTGACCTGGTCGACCAGTTGCAACAGGCTGCCGCCATCGGTACGGGCGCGCCACATGGGGATCACTTGCTCGGTCAGGTAGCAGTCGAAATCGCACTGCAGCGCTTTGCGCAGGAATGGCGTCAAGCTGGTGCCTTCGCTGATCGGATACTTGGGCGGGGTGATCAGCCCACGGCGGTTGATCAGGTCCGAGGTGAAGGCGATATCGGCGGCCGAGAAACGGAACGAGGTGCCGATGATCATTGCCATCTGTTCGTTCGACAAGTGCTGCTTGGACTGCTGGAAGTCGTACAGCAGGGCGTCGTTGAGGTCGATGTAGCCCTTTTGCTGGAAGTAGCGGGTCAGCTTGGCCAGCACCAGTTCGTAGAACGTAGTGCTGTTGTCGATCCCCTTCACGTGGGTCTGCACCAGCTTGTCGAGGTTGCTGATCGAGGTGTAGAGGTTGACTGGCGGGTTGAGCAACAGCACTTTTTTGAAATTGAAGCTGCGGCGGGTTTCATCCAGTTTGGCCACGAACGCGGCGTCCAGCGCTCCGAGGCTATAGCCGGTCAGGTAGAAGTCGCTGATTGGCAGCTTGGGGTGCTGCGCACGAACGGCTTGCATGACGCGGTACAGATCCTCGGCATCGTCCTGGCTCACCCCGGGGGTGGCGAAGCGCGAGGCCGCGGTCATGAAGTCGAAGCTGGTCGGCGACGACAACTGCACTACGTGATAACCGGCCTTGTAGTAGAGCTTTTTCAGGTACTCGTTGAGGCTGCTGTCATAACGCGCGCCGGTGCCTGCGATCAGGAAGATCAGCGGCGCGGCGTGGTCCTGTTCGGCCAGCCGATAGCGCAGCGACTTCACGGCCCAGAAGTTGTCAGGCAGGGTGAACTCGCGCTCGGGGCGCAGTTTCAGGCTGTAGTCGTCTTGATCGATGTCGGCATCGGCCGGCAACTCCGGGCGCAGGTCCGGCGGGGTCGAGGCGATGGTCGCTTCAAAAGGATTGGTCAACGGGTAGCCGTAAGTGGCGGGGTCGACATCCTTCGCCAGGGCGGACGCACTCAAAATGAGGCCGCCCACAAAGGCAGCGAAGCGTAATGATCGAGGCATGACTGGGTTCCTGAAAGGAAGTGCTGATTAACGTACGCAGGCTAGGACAACCGCGCTGATGGCAAGTTGCCAAGCGGGGGCGCATTTACACACAAAATAACGATGGCGGCAGCAAGATACACCCAATCGGCTTTTTCTCGCGAGCCACCGACCTACCGTCGGCGGTATTCAGGCGACGCACGGGCGTTTATCCTAGAGCTCCTTCGCTCAATCGAGTCACCCATGGCCCGTCACGTTCCTCTGATCGTTCTACTGATTGCCTTGGCCGGCTGCCTGGCCGCCAGTTATGGGCTGCGCTATGGCCTGATGGAGCGGGCGGACTGGCTGGGCATCTGCGCTGAACAGGGCCAGCGCTGGGAGTGCCAAGTGCGCAGCGGGCTGGGGTTGGTCATTCATTTTCGGGTAATGGCCTGGGCCGCATTGGGTTTGGCGTTGGTCAGTTTCTTCACGGCCCATCGGGCGGGCCGCGGCCTGGCTGTGGTGGCGCTGCTGCTGGGTTTGCCTTCACTGGTGCTATACACCGCCAGCCTGGCCGTGTTTGCAGTGGTCATCGCCGGCCTACGCCTGGTGCGCGAAGCTCAACACCCGTAGGAGGGGCCTTGGCCCCGAGAGGCCGCGGCAGCGGCCGTTCACCGGGTGCGAGATGCGCGTACAAGGGCGGCTGCCATTACAGCGCTGGCTGCCGCCCACGCCCAGGCTTGTGGGTTACGCAGGCCTTCCAGGTAGAGCTGCACGGGAATCCCCAAGGCCACGATTGCCAGCAACAGCGTGACTTCGCCACGCCGCGCCGCCACTGGGCGCACCAGGTACACCAAGGCCGGGAGCATTATCGCGGGGTAGGGAAAGCTGCGATAGCGAGGTTCGAAGACCATCGCCAGCATCAACACCGCGCCCACGAAGCCACTGGCGGTCAACCAGAACCGCGCACGGGCCTCCAGCCAGTTGAACCAGTGCTGGCGCCAGCCGCTGGGCTTGGCCATGGCAAGGGTGGCATGGGCCAGCACCACCAGATTGAGCAAGCCGATCAGGCCGGCCCACAGCCATTCTTCGATGAAACGGCTGTCGACCCAGCTCTGATGTGCCCATAGGCCAATGCTGCCCGCGCCGAACGCGGCGAGCAACGGCACGCCCAAGGTGGAGCGCGCTCGCGGCGAGGGGCCCGCCAGGTAAAGGCCGACGAAAAATAATGCGGCACTGAGCGCCAGCCAACGCGGCCAGCTCGGCAGGTTGGAAACCCTGCCAGCCAGAATGCCTTTGTCCTGACGGTCGGCATCGTAAATGCCCCAATGGCCGCCCATCGCGCCTTCGTTCGCGCGTTTCCACGGTTGGTCGAAGGCTTCGATCAGGTTGTAGTGCCATCCGCGTTGTTCGGCCATGAACACGAAGTTGCGCAAGAATTTGGCTTCATTGACCCGGCTGGGTCGGGCGGTCTCGCGCTGGCGGCCTTCGCTGGGCCAGCCGGTTTCACCAATGAGGATATCTTTCGGGGCGAAGCGTTCGCCGAAGTCCTGGCGGATTCGCGCGACATGGGCCAGCGCCTGGTCGATACCCTTGGGGTTGTCTTCCCAGTAGGGCAATAGGTGGATAGTCAAGAAATCCACGGCGGGCGCCACTTCAGGGTATTGCTCCCAAAACTCCCAGACATCGGCGTAGGTGACCGGTTGCTTGATCGCCGCCTTGACCTGCGCGATCAGCTTGACCAACTGGCCGCCGGTAATTTCCTTGCGCAGCAACACCTCATTGCCGACGATGACCGAGGTCACCACGTCGGGGTTAGCGTTGGCCGCATCGATCAGCGCCTGCACTTCATGGGCGGTGTCTTTGGGGTTCGCGTTGACCCAAGCCCCCAGCATAACTTTCAGGCCATGCTTGCGGGCCAGCGCCGGGACCCCTTCCAAGCCGGTCATCGAATAGGTGCGAATGCATTGGAAACGCTTGGCCAACAACGCCAGGTCGGCGTCGATACGCGCCGGGCGCAGTTGCAGGGGCTGGTCGTAGGGCGACTGGTCTTTATCGAAAGGGGTGTACGACACGCATTGCAGTTTATGCGTGGGGCTCGCGGCGTCCGCTAATTTCACGGGACGGCCCAGGCTGTACCAAAGGCTGAACAGCGCTAACAGGCTGAACAGGCACGCTAATAGATAAAGGGGCAGGGGAGGGCGAACGGTCGTTGACATAGGGGGCCGCTAATCAGACACAGGGGGGCATCTTACCTGTAAATATATTGCGGCAGGTTCGCAATGTCCGATGTCGTTGATCGTATGTTTGAGGTCGTACGCGGAGCATGGCGTTGCGCGGTGGAAGCCGATGATCGAAGGGGGGCCCGACAACCGTCGGCCACTGTCTTTCGGGGAAGTCGGATGAAGATGAAAAAGATGCTGGGCGCTGGCGCCGCGCTCATTCTGGCCATGGGCTGCAGCCTGGCCAGCGCCGCCACCAAGGAGACCATCACGATCGGCTATGTGGACGGCTGGTCTGACAGTGTAGCGACCACTTTCGTTGCTGCTGAAGTGATCAAAGAAAAACTTGGCTATGACGTCAAACTGATGCCGGTCGCCACCGGTATCATGTGGCAAGGCGTGGCGACCGGCAAGCTTGACGCCATGTTGTCCGCCTGGTTGCCGGTGACCCATGGCGAGTATTGGGCCAAGAATAAAGACAAAGTGGTCAACTACGGCACCAACTTCAAAGATGCCAAGATTGGCCTGATCGTGCCCGAGTACGTCAAAGCCAAAAGTATTGCCGACCTAAAAGACGACGCCAGCTTTAAACAGAAAATCGTAGGCATCGATGCCGGCTCGGGCGTCATGCTCAAGACCGATCAAGCCATCAAGGACTACGGCCTGGACTATAAGCTGCAAGCCAGTTCAGGCGCGGCGATGACCTCCGAGCTAGGGCGCGCCTATGCCAAGAATGAGTCAATTGCCGTTACCGGCTGGGTTCCGCACTGGATGTTCGCCAAGTGGAAACTGCGCTTCCTGGATGACCCGAAGGGTGTCTATGGCGCTGCTGAAACGGTCGACAGCATTGGCAGCAAAGGGCTGGCTAAAAAAGCCCCAGAAGTCGAAGCGTTTTTGAAGAAGTTCCAGTGGAACTCCAAGGACGAAATTGGCGAAGTCATGCTGGCGATCCAGGAAGGTGCCAAGCCGGAAGCCGCAGCCAAGGCCTGGCTGGCCAAGCACCCTGAGCGGGCCACTGAGTGGGCCGGTAAGTAATATCCCCCTCTGAAACCCGCCACCGGCCCTGTCAGAGCCGGTGGCGGGCTTAGGTTCTACTACTAAGGTCGTTCTTGCAGCCGCCGTTGGGCGGCCTACAGTACAGGTGGCAATGCCCCATCTGTGCTGCGAGGACAAAAACAATGAACGACAGCATTTACCTTTCGATTCAAAACAGCCCGCGCTTTAAAGAGCTGGTTTCAAAACGCGAGCGGTTCGCCTGGATTCTTTCGGCGATCATGCTCGGCCTGTATGCCGCTTTTATTCTTCTGATCGCTTATGGTCCGCAAATACTGGGTGCCAAGCTCAGCCCTGAGTCATCCATTACCTGGGGTATCCCGATCGGTGTCGGCCTTATCCTGTCGGCGTTCGTGCTGACGGCGATCTATGTTCGGCGCGCCAATGGCGAGTTCGATGACCTGAACAACGCCATCCTCAAGGAGGCCGCGCAATGATCCGGCGGCTATCGGCAATATTGGCCCTGGCGGCCATGGCGCAACCCACCTGGGCGGCCGAAGCGCTGACCGGTGCGGTGCAAAAACAACCCCTAAACGTGGCCGCGATCATCATGTTCGTGGCTTTCGTCGGCGCAACCCTGTGCATCACCTATTGGGCTTCCAAGCGTAATAAGTCGGCCGCCGACTATTATGCGGCGGGCGGTAAGATCACCGGTTTTCAAAACGGCCTGGCGATTGCGGGCGACTATATGTCGGCGGCTTCTTTCCTGGGGATTTCCGCTCTGGTATTCACCTCCGGGTACGACGGGCTGATCTACTCCATCGGCTTTCTGGTGGGCTGGCCGATCATTCTGTTCCTGATCGCCGAGCGCCTGCGCAACCTGGGTAAGTACACCTTCGCCGACGTGGCGTCCTACCGCCTCAAGCAAAAAGAAATTCGCACGCTGTCCGCGTGTGGTTCTTTGGTGGTGGTGGCGTTCTACTTGATCGCGCAAATGGTCGGTGCCGGTAAGTTGATCCAACTGCTGTTTGGTTTGGACTATGCGGTTGCCGTGGTGCTGGTGGGTATCCTGATGTGCCTGTACGTGCTGTTCGGCGGCATGCTGGCTACTACCTGGGTGCAGATCATCAAGGCAGTGCTGCTGCTCTCCGGTGCGTCATTCATGGCCCTGATGGTGATGAAGCACGTCAACTTCGACTTCAATATGCTGTTCTCCGAGGCGGTCAAGGTTCACCCCAAAGGTGAAGCGATCATGAGCCCAGGTGGCCTGGTGAAAGACCCGATCTCGGCGTTCTCCCTCGGCCTGGCACTGATGTTCGGTACCGCTGGCCTGCCGCATATCCTGATGCGCTTCTTCACTGTGAGCGACGCCAAGGAAGCCCGCAAATCCGTGCTCTATGCCACCGGTTTTATCGGTTACTTCTATATCCTGACCTTTATCATCGGTTTCGGCGCCATCTTGCTGGTCAGCACCAACCCGGCGTTCAAAGACGCGGCAGGCGCGTTGATCGGCGGTAACAACATGGCGGCGGTGCACCTGGCCGATGCGGTGGGTGGCAGTATCTTCCTGGGCTTTATCTCGGCCGTTGCGTTCGCCACGATCCTGGCAGTTGTAGCAGGTTTGACCCTGGCCGGTGCGTCGGCGGTGTCCCATGACCTGTATGCCAGCGTGATCAAAAAAGGCAAAACCAACGACAAAGATGAAATCCGTGTGTCGAAAATTACCACCATTGCCTTGGCAGTGTTGGCAATTGGCCTGGGGATTATGTTCGAAAGCCAGAACATCGCGTTCATGGTCGGCCTGGCATTCTCCATCGCCGCCAGCTGTAACTTCCCGGTGCTGCTGCTTTCCATGTACTGGAAGAAGCTGACTACCCGCGGTGCAATGATCGGTGGCTGGATGGGCTTGGTCAGCGCCGTTGGCTTAATGGTGCTGGGCCCAACCATCTGGGTGCAGATCCTGCATCACGAGAAGGCGATCTTCCCGTATGAGTACCCGGCGCTGTTCTCTATCGCCATTGCATTTGTCGGCATCTGGTTCTTCTCGATCACCGATAAATCCGAAGCAGGCGTGAAAGAACGTGCACTGTTCTACCCGCAATTCGTCCGTTCGCAAACTGGCCTGGGCGCCAGTGGGGCGGTTTCCCACTAACCTCAGATAACCGCCACAAAAAAAGGCAGCCTAATAAGGCTGCCTTTTTTCATGGGTATCGCGTGCGGTTATATTTTACCGAGCAATACCAGGATCAGCAGAATCACCAGCACGGTACCGAGAATACCCGACGGGCCATAACCCCAACTCCTGGAGTGCGGAAACACGGGCAAGCCGCCGATCAGCAGCAGGATCAGGATGATGATAAGTATTGTGCCCATGGCGATTTCCTTATTTAGACTTTTTGAAGGACTCGTCAGTCATCTAAATATGACCGCTTACAACCTCCGACTCTGCCGCGTTAAAAAAAGTCAGAAATTTTTTGAAAATCTTTTTTGCTGGCTTCCTGTGCGAAGCCGCGTGTAGCGAAATGGGTTCTGAATGGTTCAACTTCGGGCAGGATTTCTGTAGGGAAAGTTACCGTTGTTTGTAAGTCGTGGCTCTTTCCCCCTGTATGTATTGAGGGCCATTGTTAGACGCGGCAGTCTCCAGGCTCCAAATAGACAGGGAGTGCAAGGTCATGCTGGTGTTGACTAGACAGGTGGGAGAGTTCATCGCCATAGGCGACGACATCTGGGTAAAGATCATCGAGGTGCGCGGGGCGACGGTGCGTGTGGGCATTCAAGCGCCGCGCAACGTGGAGATTCATCGCGCGGAAGTCTACCGGCGCATCCGTGAAAGCCTTGCCGAAAGCCAGCCAGGTTAGTCGAACAACTCCCGGGGAATGTCGTGCTTGAGCATCAGTTGGCATTGCTGTGCATCGGGGTCGAAAACGATGAAGGCTTGGGCTTTATCCAACGCATGGCGGACCCGTTCTACCCGGGTCTGCAGCGGCGTTTCATCACCGTTGTCGGTGCCCTCGCGGGTCACGAATTCCTCGATCAAGCGGGTTAGGGTGTCGGCTTCCAATTGATCGTGGGGAATAAGCATTTCGGGTTCCTGTCAGGGGTTGACGACCGGGCCAGGCGCAAAAGCGCTCTGCCCCGATCCGTCGCAAACCTCAATTATGCTTGTGACCCACGAGGCTATCCACCGCGGGCACGCGGGTTTCGTTTTCCAGTTGGGCATCATGCTCCAATTGGTGGCTGAAACGCTCGAGTGAGGTATGCCCTGGCTTGGCGTCGCTGGCAAATACCGGGGGGCTGAGCATGTAGGCTGTGAGCATACGGCTCAGCGCACCCAAGCTGTCGATATGGGTCCGCTCGTAGCCATGGGTGGCGTCACAGCCGAAGGCCAGCAAGCCCGTGCGAATATCGTGCCCCGCAGTGATTGCCGAATGGGCATCGCTGAAGTAATAGCGGAACATGTCGCGGCGTACCGGTAGCTCGTTTTCTTCTGCCAGTTTCAGCAGATGGCGCGACAGGTGATAGTCGTAGGGCCCGCCCGAGTCCATCATGGCCACACTCACCGCGTGTTCGCTGGAGTGCTGCCCTGGGGCCACGGGGGCAATGTCGATGCCCACGAATTCGCTAACATCCCAGGGCAGGGCGCCAGCGGCACCGGAGCCGGTTTCTTCGGTAATAGTGAACAGTGGGTGGCAATCGATCAGCGGTTGCTCACCACTCTCGACGATGGCCTTGAGCGAGGCTAACAGCGCTGCCACGCCGGCCTTGTCATCCAGGTGCCGCGCACTGATATGCCCGCTTTCGGTGAACTCTGGCAATGGGTCGAATGCCACATAGTCGCCAATATTGACCCCCAGGGACTCACAGTCGGCACGCGTGGCGCAATAAGCGTCCAGGCGCAGCTCGACGTGATCCCAACTGACTGGCATCTGATCCACTGCGGTGTTGAAGGCGTGCCCCGACGCCATGAGCGGCAGAACGCTGCCGCGGATCACACCGGTGTCGGTAAACACGCTGACGCGGCTACCTTCGGCGAATCGGCTGGACCAGCAACCCACCGGCGCCAATGACAGTCGCCCGTTGTCCTGCACTTCACGTACGCACGCACCGATGGTGTCCAAGTGCGCGGAGACCGCACGGTCTGGCGAGTTTTTCTGGCCCTTGAGGGTCGCGCGGATGGTGCCGCGACGGGTCAGCTCAAAGGGAATGCCCAGTTCTTCGAGGCGTTCGGCGACGTAGCGCACGATGGTGTCGGTGAAACCGGTCGGGCTGGGGATAGCAAGCATTTCCAGCAGGACTTTCTGCAGGTAGTTGATATCCGGCTCGGGAATTCGGCTCGTCATAGGGACTCCTGATATGGATAAAAATTAGGCGAACGCCCGGGCCCGTGGGGCCCGGCGTAATCAAGCGGGTCGACTGTGCGGAAACAGCAAATCGACGAATTTTTCGGCGGTGGGGCGTGGCTCATGGTTGGCCAAACCGACCCGCTCGTTTGCCTCGATAAAGACATACTCGGGCTGGTCCGCCGCAGGCACCATAAGGTCCATGCCGACCACCGGAATGTCCAACGCCCGTGCTGCGCGTACCGCCGCGTCTACCAAGGTGGGATGCAGGGTGTCGGTTACGTCCTCCAAGTGGCCCCCGGTGTGCAGGTTCGCGGCGCGGCGCACGGCGAGTAGCTGGCCCTTGGGCAAGACACTGTCGTATTCGAAGCCGGCGGCCTGCACCGTACGCTGGGTTTCCTGGTCGACCGGGATGCGGCTTTCGCCACCGGTGGCCGCCTGGCGCCGCCGGCTCTGGGCTTCGATCAACTCGATGACGCTGTGCTGGCCGTCACCGGTGATCTGCGCGGGCCGGCGAATGGCCGCCGCCACTACGTTGAAGCCAATCACCACGATGCGCAGGTCGAGGCCTTCGTGGAAGCTTTCCAGCAGCACACGGCTGTCGAACTGGCGGGCATGCTCAATGGCGCTTTGCACGTCTTCAAGGGTGCTCAGGTCCACGGCGACGCCATTGCCCTGTTCACCGTCCAAAGGCTTGACCACGACCCGCTGATGCTCGTCGAGAAAGTCTTGGTTGTCGTCGGCGCTGCCCGCCAGCTGTTGGGCTGGAACCCTTAGGCCCGCGCCCTTGAGCATTTTGTGGGTCAGGCTTTTGTCTTGGCACAGGGTCATGCTCACTGCGCTAGTGAGGTCGCTCAGCGATTCACGGCAGCGCACTCGGCGGCCGCCGTGAACCAGGGTGAACAACCCCGCCTCGGCGTCGTCAACCTGCACTTCGATGCCCCGGCGGTGGGCTTCGTCGACGATGATCCGCGCATAGGGGTTGAAATCGGCTTGAGGCCCAGGGCCTAAGAATAGGGTTTCATTGATGCCATTCTTACGCTTGATCGCGAAGGTTGGCAGGTTGCGAAAACCCAATTTCGCATACAGGTTCTTGGCCAGGCGGTTGTCATGCAGCACCGACAGGTCCAAATAGCTCAAGCCGCGGCTCATAAAGTGTTCGACCAAGTGGCGCACCAACACCTCGCCCACCCCAGGCCGGGTGCAGCGCGGGTCCACCGCCAGGCACCAGAGGCTGCTGCCGCGCTCAGGGTCTTGGAAGGCTTTTTGGTGGTTGAGGCCCATAACACTGCCAATCACCGCACCGCTGTCGTCGTCTTCGGCCAACCAGTAAACCGGCCCGCCCTGGTGGCGGGGGGTCAGCAGGCTTGGATCGATTGGGAGCATGCGGCGCCTAAGATACAGCTGGTTGATGGCCGCCCAGTCCGCCTCGTTCTGCGCGCGGCGAATGCGAAAACCGCGGAACACCCGCTGCGCGGGCCGGTAGTCGCTGAACCACAGGCGCAGCGTATCGGACGGGTCGAGAAACAACTGCTGCGGCGCCTGCGCCAAGACCTGCTGGGGGGCAGCGACATACAACGCAATGTCGCGCTCGCCGGGGCGCTCGTTGAGCAGCTCAGCTGACAGCGCGGCGGGCTCCGGGTAGGTATGGCCGATCAATAGCCGGCCCCAACCGCAGTGCAACGGCCGTGGCGCTACGCCCAGCTCGCTGCCGTCTTCGGCGAAGCGTGCCTGTAGGCGCTCGTATGACGGCGACTGGCCGCGTAACAGGCGCTGGTTATAGGCACTGGCATGCTGTTTCATCAATCAGATTCCTTGTTCGCTGAGCCACAGGTTCAGCGCTGCCAACTGCCAGAGCTTGGAGCCACGCAGCGGCGTCAGTTGGCCTTGGGGGTCGGTCAACAGGCGGTCGAGCATGACCGGGTTGAACAGGCCACGGTCCTGGCTGGGGTCGAGCAACAGGTCGCGCACCCAGTTCAGGGTGTCGCCTTCCAGGTGCTTGAGGCCTGGCACGGGGAAATAACCTTTCTTACGGTCGATGACCTCGCTGGGGATGACCAAGCGAGCGGCCTCCTTGAGTACCTGCTTGCCGCCGTCTGGCAGTTTGAAGCGTGCCGGTACCCGTGCCGACAGCTCCACCAGGCGATAGTCTAGAAACGGCGTACGCGCTTCCAGGCCCCACGCCATGGTCATGTTGTCTACGCGTTTGACCGGGTCGTCCACCAGCATCACGGTGCTGTCCAAACGCAGGGCTTTGTCCACGGCGGCGTCGGCGCCAGGCATGGCGAAGTGTTCGCGCACGAAGTCGCCAGCAGCGTCATTGGCGGTCAGCCATTTCGGTTGTACGGTTTGCGCGTAGTCGTCGTAACTGCGGTCGAAAAAGGCCTCGCGGTAGGCTGCGTACGGGTCGCTGGCGCCGTCCACCTGCGGGTACCAATGGTAGCCGGCGAACAACTCGTCCGCGCCCTGGCCGCTTTGTACCACTTTGCAGTGCTTGGCCACTTCCCGCGACAGCAGATAAAAGGCGATGCAGTCGTGGCTGACCATCGGCTCGCTCATGGCGCGGAACGCGGCGGGCAGTTGTTCGATGATCTCACTTTCTTTGATTCGCAACTGGTGGTGCTGCGTACCGTAATGCTTGGCGATCAGGTCCGAGTACTGGAATTCGTCACCGCGTTCGCCGCCGGCGTCCTGGAAGCCGATTGAGAATGTAGACAGGTTGTCGACCCCCACTTCCCGTAACAGGCCCACGAGCATGCTCGAGTCCACCCCGCCCGACAGCAGCACGCCAACGTCGACCGCTGCGCGCTGGCGAATGGCGACGGCTTCGCGGGTGCTGTCGAGCACGCGGTCGCGCCAGTCTTCCAATGTCAGGTTGGCTTCGTCGGCGTTCGGGCCATAGGGCAGGGTCCACCAGACTTTTTGCTCAGTGTTGCCTTTAGCGTCAATGCGCATCCAAGTGGCGGGCGGCAGCTTTTCGATACCGGCCAGCAGCGTACGCGGGGCGGGCACTACCGCATGGAAGTTGAGGTAGTGATTGAGTGCGATAGGGTCCAGCACAGGGCTGATATCGCCGCCCTTGAGCAGCGCTGGCAGCGCCGAAGCGAAGCGCAGACGTTGGCCGTTGCGGGCCAGGTACAAAGGCTTGACGCCCAGACGGTCGCGGGCGATGAACAGGCGCTGGGTATCGCGTTCCCAAACGGCAAAGGCGAACATGCCGTTGAGTTTCGGCAGCATGGCTTCGCCCCAGGCGTGGTAGCCCTTGAGCAGAACTTCGGTATCGCCACCGGAGTGGAAGCTGTAGCCCAAGCCTTCGAGTTCGCTACGCAGTTCCGGGAAGTTGTAGATGGCGCCGTTGAACGCAAGCGACAAGCCCAGATGGCCGTCGACCATCGGTTGCGCCGAACCGTCGGACAGGTCCATGATTTTTAGGCGGCGATGGCCCAGGGCAACCGGCCCTTGACTGTGAAAACCCCAGGCATCGGGGCCGCGTGGCGCCAAATGGTGGGTGATGCGCTCAACAGCTGCCAGGTCGGCAGGTTGGTGATCAAAACGTAACTCGCCAGCTAATCCGCACATAAGTCCTTACCGGTTTTCCGTTGGGGAGATTGGGGTGCCCAGAGGGCGTCGATAAGAAACTGACAGGTGAAAAAACAGGGAGTTTTAGATCAATCAGTTATAAGAAACACCTGCGACCTACTTGCTCCGCCCGCTATGGCGGTTTGCAGGCCGCTACTCACAGGGCTACGGATCCCCACTCATGGGCTCTCAGAAAGGCTTGAAAGTTGAATTACAGTCCCGCTATAAAAGTTTAGTTTCGACAGACGTTCGACTCATTTACGTGCAACTAAGCCCGTGCAAATAAGCTAACCAGCTGCCTCTCGTAAAACAATTTATAAATTGTAATTAACAGCCGTCCCGTGTTGGCACAGTTTGGGGGCTGTGGTTAATTAGTACTGCCCCGTGACATGCCCCTCGAACCTCGGTTCTGTACGTAAAGTCGCCGAGCGGCGATCAGGCAAGGCAAAAACAGGCGAGGAAGCGGAGTTTACTGGTCGTAAATGAGCATTCCGATCGGACTCGCGCTCGAGCCTGTTTTTAACGCAGCATGATCGACGCGCAGGCACGTTACGTACAGAACCTAGGCGGGCCGCTATTAGCGCAGGTTATATATGAATAGATGGAATGGACTTCAACTACCTCATCTCGGCCCCGGTTTGTCAGGGCGCGAAGCGTTTCAGGCCTTAGTGCAATGTGCCCATTTGTTGGGGTTTGATTATTGCAGCCTGAGTTTCTTGCATGGCCGCGCTGCGGCGGCGGCTGTCATTGTGTATGCCGACGACAACTTCCCTGCCCGTTGGCGCGATCGCTGCCGGTTACAGCAGCACCGAAGTTGCGATCCCATGGTCACGCTGGGCATCGATTCGCTGACCCCCGTCGGTTGGTCAGCGGAGGTGTTTAGCGCCTTGCCCGGTTATTGGGACGATATTAATAAACATGGGTTGGCCTATGGTTTTTCGCAGTTGACCATCGATGCTAGTGGGCTGGAGAGCGTGCTGACCCTCGGCTGTCCCCATGCGCCGACCGACCTGGCCGCATACGAAGATCGCGCCTTATTACTCCCCTGGCTCGGCGGTGCAGCCCACCAAGCGTTGCTGGACCAGGCGCTGCCACGCTTGCCTAGCCCAGCTCCCAGTGTGTTATCGAACCGTGAAGTCGGGGTGTTGGCGCTGTGTGCTGAGGGTAAAACCGCTGCTCAGACAGCCTCGGCGTTACGTATCAGCCAACGCACGGTGGCTTTTCATATCGCCAGTGCCATGGACAAGCTCGGCGCTGCGAACAAAACCGCCGCTGTGGTGCGGGCCGCTCGAGCCGGCCTGTTCGGCAGCCCTGCTGCACCTAAGCCAGGCTGCCTGTAGGCGCCGTCAAGGCTTGCCGCGCACTAACTGGCGTACCGCAAAGCGGTTGGGGTGGCAGGCCTCTGCGACCGCTCGGGGCAGGGGTAGCACCTCGTTGTCCAGCCAGGCCGCGATCAGCTCACCCGACAGCGGGGCGGTGATCAGGCCGCGGGAGCCATGGCCACTGTTGACGTAGAGGCCCTCGAGCCAGGGGCAGGGCTGCTGGGGGACCTGGCGGGCGTTTTTGGCCAGTCCGGCATACGCCTCGGCGAAGGCATTGGGGTCGGCCAGCGGCCCGACGATGGGCAGGTAGTCCGGGCTGGTGCAGCGAAAGGCGGCGCGCCCCTGGAGGGCGTCGGGCGCGTAGTCGGTAATGGCGAGCCTTGCGCTAAGGTCGACCGAGATATCCTGCAGGCGTGCCAGGTTGCTTTGGTGCTCGGCGACACTTGGCGCCAGGTCCTCACGTTGAAAGTCAAAGCTGGCGCCGACCGTGTGCTCACCGTCGCGCGCCGGGGCGACGTAACCATCGGCGCAGACCACGCACGCCAGGGCCTGGCTGGCGCTGGTGGCGGCTAGCCGCGTGATCTGCCCGCGAATGCGTTTGAGGGGCAGTTGCGCAGCGAAGGTCGTGACCTCGGCCGCGCCCGCCAGGATGGCAACCGGCGCCTCAGCCAGCAGCTGTTCACCTTCCCAGGCCTGCCAGAGGCCATCGACTCGGCGCAGCTGTAGCGTCTGGTGGTTGCAAAGTGTCTGGATGTTGGGGTGTTGTGCCTGCCAACGGCACAACGCCGGCGGGTGCACCCAGCCACCTTCGGGGTAGTACAGCCCGCCATGGGCCAGGCCGACACCGGCTAGCCGCTGCGCCTCGGCCAGGTCTACCAGTCGCAGCAGGCTGGCATCGAACGCCTCAGCCAAGGGCTGTTGGCGCTGCACTTCCTTGGCATCGAAGGCCAGTTGCAATACACCACAATCGGCCCAGTCGACGCCGCGCTGCAAATGTTCGAGCAGGCGCCGGGTGTAGCCAAAGCCACTGACGATCAGTTGCGACAGCGCGGTGCCGTGGGCCGATAACTTAAGGTACAGCACGCCTTGGGGGTTGCCCGAGGCCTCGGCGGCAAGCTCGGCATGCCGCTCCACCAGGCACACCTGCCAGCCACGCCGGGCTAGGCTGTTGGCCGTGGCGCAGCCTGCCAACCCGCCGCCGATCACCAGCGCGCGGCGTTCACCAGTGTGTGCGGCGGGCCTGGCGAACCAGGGTTTGCCTAAGGGCAGGGCGCCCAGCTCGGCAGGGCGGCCGAGGAACTCTCCGCGCAGCACCTCCCACTTGTGGCCGATGCCGGGCACCCGTTTCATCTTGAAACCTGCGGCCTTGAGGCTGCGGCGTACCCAGCCGGTGCTGGTGAAGGTCCCCAGGGTGGTGCCCGGGTGGCTCAGCCGGGCGAGTTCGGCGAACAGCTCGGGGCTCCACATCTCGGGGTTTTTCGCCGGCGCGAAACCGTCCAGAAACCAAGCGTCGACCTGGCCGTCGAGCAACGGCAATTGCTCAAGCGCGTCGCCCACCAGCAGGGTCAAGCTGACCCGGCCGCCGTCGAACATCAGCCTCTGGAATCCTGGGTGGATTGCCACGTACTGCGCCATCAGCGGTTCGGCGTAGGCCGCCAGCTGCGGCCAAAGGGCCAGCGCACGTTGCAGGTCGGCCGGGCGTAGCGGGTATTTCTCGACACTGACAAATTGCAGACGGGCGCCGGGGCAGGCCAACGCCTGAAACAGCTGCCAGGCGCAGAGAAAATTCAGGCCGGTGCCAAAACCCGTTTCACCGATCACGCAGCGCTCGTGGGCGGCCAGCGCCTGGAAGCGCTCCTTCAGGCGGTTTTGCTCGATAAAAACGTGATGGGTTTCCGCCAGGCCGGATTCGGTCGAGAAGTACACATCGGCGTACGCGCGCGAGCGCGGCAAGCCGTGCTCGTCCCAGTCGATCTGGGCATGCTGGGGGGCGCTGATCATTTGAAACTCATGGGGCGGTCAAGGCGTCCATTCTACGTACCCTTGCAGCCTGCATTCCACTACGCTGGGGTATTAACCCCAAGGACCTGCCCTTTATGTTCGAGTCTGCCGAGATCGGTCATGCCATTGACAAGGAAACCTATGAGGCCGAAGTCCCGGCCCTGCGCGAGGCCTTGCTCGAGGCGCAATACGAGCTCAAGCAACAAGCGCGGTTCCCTGTCATCATTTTGATCAATGGCATCGAGGGCGCGGGCAAGGGTGAGACGGTTAAATTACTCAACGAGTGGATGGACCCGCGGCTGATTGAAGTGCGTACCTTTGACCAGCAAACCGATGAAGAACTGGCGCATCCGCCGGCCTGGCGTTATTGGCGGCAGTTGCCGGCCAAGGGCCGTATGGGCGTGTTCTTCGGCAACTGGTACAGCCAGATGCTGCAAGGCCGTGTGCATGGGCGCTTCAAGGACCCCGTGCTGGACCAGGCGATCCACGCCGCCGATCGTTTGGAGCAGATGCTTTGCGACGAAGGCGCGCTGATCTTCAAATTCTGGTTTCACCTGTCGAAAAAGCAGATGAAGGCGCGCCTGGATTCGCTCAAAGATGACCCCTTGCACAGCTGGCGCATCAGCCCGTTGGACTGGCAGCAGACCCGCACCTACGACCGTTTCGTACGTTTTGGCGAGCGCGTGTTGCGGCGCACCAGCCGCGAATATGCCCCTTGGCACGTGATCGAAGGCTTCGACCCGTGCTATCGCAGCCTGGCGGTTGGGCGGATCTTGCTGGAGGGGCTGCAGCAGGCCTTGCAGGTGCGCACCGAGTCGCTGCATCAGGCCATGGCGCCGATAGGCGACAGTATTGACCGGCGCAGCCTGCTGGGCAGCCTGGACATGAGTGTGCGCCTGGACAAAGCCGACTATCAGCACCAGCTCATCGAGGAACAAGCGCGCCTGGCTCATTTGATGCGCCACAAAGCGATGCGCCGCCATGCGCTAGTCGCGGTATTCGAAGGCAACGACGCCGCAGGCAAGGGCGGCGCCATCCGCCGCGTTGCCGCCGCCCTGGACCCTCGCCAGTACCACATTGTACCCGTGGCGGCGCCCAGCGAAGACGAGCGCGCCCAACCCTATCTATGGCGTTTCTGGCGCCAGGTCCCGGCCCTGGGTAAGTTCACCGTGTTCGACCGTTCCTGGTATGGGCGGGTGCTGGTGGAACGGGTCGAGGGCTTTTGCAGTGAGGCGGATTGGATGCGGGCCTACAGCGAAATCAATGATTTCGAAGAGCAGCTGCATGATGCGGGCATTGTGGTGGTGAAATTCTGGCTGGCCATCGATGAACAGACCCAGCTGGAGCGTTTTCAGGAGCGCGAGCAGATCCCGTTCAAACGTTTCAAGATCACTGAAGAAGACTGGCGCAACCGTGACAAGTGGCCGCTTTATCGCGATGCCGTAGGCGATATGGTCGATCGCACCAGCACCGAGGTTGCACCCTGGACACTGGTCGAGGCCAACGACAAGCGCTGGGCCAGGGTGAAGGTGCTACGCACCCTGAACGAGGCACTGGAGGCGGCCTTCAAGCGCGACAAAAAGCACCGCAAAGGCCATTGAAGGTCGAGTCAGGCCGAATCGCCTTCGCGCCGCACCACCCGTTCAACATATTTGCTACTGGCGGCGAGGGCTTCCTCCCGGGTGCGGAACGGGCCTTCGAGGGTGTCTTCGCGAGTGCTGAAGAAAAACTCACCGTTCACCACGCTTAACCGATCGGCTCGGAAATGCGTAGCGGGGGCGGGGTCTTCAGCGCGTTTGCCGAACATGGTTGTCTCCAAGGGAATAGGGGCAGTTTGCTGGCTATTCTGGGCATAACGGCGGGGCGGTTCAACCTTGATGTTGGGCTGAGCGCCGGGAAATCGCCCTATGGAGGTCAGCGGCACATACAATCTCGCATATGCCACGAACCGTAGGAGGGGGCTTGCCCCCGAGCTCTCCCCAAGGGTCAAAGCATATCTTCAGCCTTCACCCACTGATCAAACTGTTCATCGCTCAAATACCCCAACGTCAGGGCAGCCTCACGCAAGGTGGTGCCCTCGGTATAGGCTTTTTTCGCGATTTCTGCAGCCTTGTCATAACCGATGTGCGGGTTGAGCGCCGTCACCAGCATCAGGCCACGCTCCAGGTGAGTGGCCATCTGGGCGGCATCCGGCTCCAGGCCGACAATGCAGTGGCGCTGAAAGTTACTGCAGCCATCGGCCAGCAAGCGGATCGATTGCAACAGGTTATGGATGATGACCGGTTTATACACATTCAATTGCAGATGGCCTTGGCTCGATGCCAGGCCTATCACCATATCGTTGCCCAGTACCTGGCAAGCCAACATCGACAGCGCTTCGCATTGGGTTGGGTTGACCTTGCCAGGCATGATCGAGCTCCCCGGTTCGTTGGCCGGCAAGCGCACTTCGGCCAGCCCGGCGCGCGGGCCGGAGCCCAGCAGGCGGAGGTCGTTGGCCAGCTTCATCAGCACCACGGCGAGGGTCTTCAAGGCGCCCGACAGGCACACCAGCGGCTCATGGCCCGCCAGTGCGGCAAATTTGTTGGGTGCGGTGACGAACGGCAAACCTGACAGCGCCGCCAGCTCGGCGGCGATGGCTTCGCCGAAGCCATGGGGGGCATTCAGGCCGGTGCCTACCGCCGTGCCGCCTTGCGCTAATTCGCACACGGCAGGCAGGGCATTGCGCAACGCGCGCTGGGCGTAATCGAGCTGCGCCACATAGGCCGACACTTCCTGACCGAAGGTGATGGGGGTGGCGTCCATCATATGAGTACGGCCGGTCTTGACCAGTTTGGCATGGCGCGCCGACAGCTCGGCCAAGCCTGCCGACAACTCGGCAATCGCGGGCATCAGCTGGTGGTTGACCGCTTGTACGGCGGCGATGTGCATAGCCGTAGGGAAGCAGTCGTTGGAGCTCTGCGAGCGGTTCACATGATCATTGGGGTGCACTGGCGTCTTGCCGCCGCGCACGCCACCGGCGAGCTCGTTGGCGCGCCCGGCGATCACTTCGTTGACGTTCATATTGCTTTGGGTACCGCTGCCGGTCTGCCATACGACCAGTGGAAATTGATCGTCATGCTGCCCCGCCAAGACTTCGTTAGCGGCTTGCTCGATCAGCCGCGCGATGTCGGCCGGCAAGTCGCCGTTGCGGTCGTTGACCCGCGCGGCGGCCTTTTTCACCAAAGCCAGCGCGTGCAGTACGGCCAATGGCATGCGCTCTTCACCGATGGCGAAATTGACCAGCGAGCGCTGGGTTTGCGCCCCCCAATAAGCGGCTTCAGGAACTTCGACCGGCCCCAGGCTGTCTGTTTCGGTGCGCTTCATTCTGCTCTCCTTGTGATGCAGCCAGCTTCTGCTGCTCCAGCATTAACGTTGCTGTTTTAGGCGCCAGCTGCTGCAGCCAGTTCCATCTGAGTCATGGTTGCCGCGCGACACCAGGGTTGAGTGCCAGCCTTGCTTGGGCGCAGAATGGTTCATTCCGGGGTGTGACCCCGCCTGCTAATAAAGGAAACTCGATGACTCGTCTTCGTGCCATCTGCACCGCAGCCGTACTGGCTTGCGCCAGCGGCCAAGTGCTCGCCGACACTGCCAGCCACAACGCCAGCGCCGAAGCCTTTCTGATGATGGCCCATGCCGACAAGCTGGGTACTCCTGTGTACATGCAGGTTCAGCAAATGTTTGCCCAGCGTTTCGAACAAACCAAGGCACCGGCTAGCAAACAGGCCACGCTGGAAAGCTATCAGGCCAAGGCCAATGCTGCATTGGATCAAGCCATTGGCTGGAACAAGCTGAAACCGGACATGGTCAAGCTGTACACCACCAATTTCAACGAGCAAGAACTCAAAGACCTGGTCAAGTTTTACCAGTCGCCCCTGGGCAAAAAGGTCCTGGAGAAAATGCCAGCGATCACCCAGCAGTCGGCTCAGTTGACCCAGCAGAAGCTGGAAAGCGCTGTACCGGTCGTCAACAAGCTGCTGGCTGACATGACCAAAGAACTCGACCCTCAAGGCGCTGCCGGCAAGGCTGACGCGCCAGCACCGGCCAAGAAGCCGTAACGGAGCGGGCAATGTCCATGCAGCAACGCATCGAGTCTTCCCTGGCTCTATTGCAACCGCAGCATCTTCAGGTGCTTGACGAGAGCCATATGCACAGCCGTGGCCAACAGACGCACTACAAGGCGGTGTTGGTCAGTGAGCAATTCGTAGGGCTCAACAGCGTCAAGCGCCACCAGAAGGTGTATGCCACGCTGGGTGAACTGATGGGGCAGTTTCATGCCCTGGCGCTGCACACCTACACGCCTGAAGAGTGGAGCAAGGTCGGTGCAGCCCCTGCCTCGCCCACCTGCGCAGGCGGCAGTAAGGGCTGATCGGCCCTCACACATGCCGTACGGATTTTGCTAAAATCCGCGACGCGCCAACGGTTCTGCCGTTGGCGCGTTTTTTTTGCGCCGATATCCGCATTGGCGGTACTGACCCGGTCCGGCCCTTACGAGGCTGACCACCTGGAGGCTTCACCCATGACACCACCGATTGTCGTGGCGGCACTGTACAAGTTCGTCACTCTGGAAAACTACGTCGAGCTTCGTGAACCGCTGCTGCAGGCCATGCTCGAGAATGGCATCAAAGGCACCCTGCTGATTGCCGAAGAAGGCATCAACGGCACGGTTTCAGGCACTCGCGAAGGGGTCGACGGCCTGCTGGCCTGGCTCAAGCTTGACCCGCGCATGGACGATATCGACCATAAAGAATCGTACTGCGACGAGCAGCCGTTCTACCGCACCAAGGTCAAGTTGAAAAAAGAGATCGTCACCCTGGGCGTGCCCGGTGTCGACCCTAACCGCAAGGTGGGTACCTATGTCGAACCGGCGGACTGGAACGCGCTGATCAGCGACCCTGAGGTGCTGCTGATCGACACGCGCAACGACTATGAAGTGGCCATTGGCACCTTCGAAGGCGCCATCGACCCCAAGACCACTAGCTTTCGTGAGTTCCCGGACTATATCAAGGCGCATTTCGACCCCAAGGTGCACAAGAAGGTCGCTATGTTCTGCACCGGTGGCATTCGCTGCGAGAAGGCTTCCAGCTACATGCTCAATGAAGGGTTCGACGAGGTGTATCACCTCAAGGGCGGCATCCTCAAATACCTGGAGGAGGTGCCCCAGCAGGAGACCCGTTGGCAGGGCGACTGCTTCGTATTCGACAACCGCGTGACCGTTCGCCATGACCTGAGCGAAGGTGATTACGACCAATGCCACGCCTGTCGCATGCCTATCAGCGTCGAGGAGCGCCAGTCGGAGCATTACGTGCCAGGCATCAGTTGCCCCAATTGCTGGAACAGCCTGAGCGAGAAAACCCGCAAAAGCGCGATTGACCGGCAAAAACAAATTGAATTGGCTAAGGCGCGTAACTTGCCTCATCCCATAGGCCATAATTACCGCAAAGCCACCGAGGTCTGACCATGCCCCGCGCCCGCCTGCTCTACGTGATGGACCCAATGTGTTCGTGGTGCTGGGGCTTCGCCCCGGTGGCTGAAGCATTGATCGAGCAGGCGCACGCAGTGGGCGTCGAGACCCATATGGTGCTGGGTGGGTTACGCACCGGTGCCGGGGCGGCGCTGGACCCTTCGACCCGCAGCTATATCCTCAAGCATTGGCAAGCCGTGCACGAGGCCACGGGGCAGCCTTTCGCGTTCGAAGGGGCGTTACCCGAGGGCTTCGTTTACGACACCGAGCCGGCGTGCCGTGCCGTAGTCGCCGTGCGTCAGCTCGACCCGGGTAGTGCTTGGCCTTTGGCGCGGCTAATCCAGCACGCGTTTTATGCCCAAGGCCGCGACGTCACCCAGGCGGCCGAGCTGGTGGCGTTGGCCGAGCAAGCGGGAGTGCCGCGTATCGAATTCGCCGAGGCCTTTGATGGTGTCGAGCACTACCGCGCCACCGCTGCCGATTTTGCTTGGGTACAGGACCTGGGCATTGCCGGTTTCCCGACGTTACTGGCCGAGCGTGATGGCCAGCTTGCGTTGCTGACCAATGGCTATCAGCCGTTGGACACCCTGGCCCCCTTGTTGGGTCGCTGGCTGGAGCGAACGCCCCGTGCCTGACCAGCTCAGCTGGGCCCAGGTCCGCCGCCTTGCCATGCGCCATCGCAAGGCGCTCTGGGCGGCCAACGTGGTAGCCGTGTTGGCGGCGCTGTGCAGCGTCCCCATCCCCTTGCTATTGCCATTGCTGGTCGACGAAGTGCTGCTGGGTCAGGGCGACGCCGCGCTGCAATGGATGAACCGGCTATTGCCGGCGCACTGGCAAGTGGCAGCCGGTTACATTGGCTTGATGTTAGTAGGCACCCTGTTATTGCGCAGCGCGGCGCTGTTGTTCAACGTGATCCAGGCGCGTCTATTCGCTGTGTTGGCGAAAGACATCGTCTATCGGTTGCGGGTTCGCTTGATCGACCGGCTCAAACGCATTTCCCTCAGCGAGTATGAAAGCCTGGGCAGCGGCACCGTGGCCACGCACCTGGTCACCGATTTGGATACCCTGGATAAATTCATCGGTGACACCCTTAGCCGGTTTCTGGTGGCGATGCTGACCCTGGTCGGCACGGCGGGCATCTTGTTCTGGATGCACTGGAAACTCGCGCTGTTGATCATGCTGTTCAATCCCCTGGTGATCTATGCCACGGTGCAATTGGGCAAGCGCGTCAAGCACCTGAAAAAACTCGAAAACGATAGCACCTCGCGGTTCACCCAGGCGCTGACCGAAACCCTCGATGGCATCCAAGAGGTCCGCGCCGGCAACCGGCAGGGGTTCTTCCTCGGCCGTCTTGGCTTGAGGGCACGGGAAGTGCGCGATTATGCCGTGGCGTCGATGTGGAAAAGCGATGCCTCGAATCGCGCCAGCGGCTTGCTGTTCCAGTTCGGTATCGACATCTTTCGCGCGGCGGCAATGTTGACGGTGCTGTTTTCCGACCTCTCCATCGGCCAGATGCTCGCGGTGTTCAGCTACCTTTGGTTCATGATCGGCCCGGTAGAACAGCTGCTCAACCTGCAATATGCCTACTACGCTGCTGACGGTGCGCTGGTGCGGCTCAACCAACTGCTGTCGCGTAAAGATGAGCCGCAATACCCTGGTGGTACCGACCCATTCACGGGCCATGCCACGGTGAGCGTCGAAGCCCGCGGCCTGTGCTTCAGCTATGGCGAAGACCCGGTCCTGGACCGCCTCGACCTGAACATCGCGGCCGGGGAGAAAGTCGCCATCGTCGGTGCCAGCGGCGGCGGCAAAAGTACCTTGGTGCAATTACTGCTCGGCCTGTATACCCCGCAAGCCGGGGAAATCCGCTTCGGCGGCGCCACCCTGGCGGACATCGGGCTGGAAACCGTACGCGAGCACGTGGCGGTGGTGTTGCAGCATCCAGCGCTATTCAACGAAAGTATTCGCGCCAACCTGACCATGGGCCGCGAGTGCACCGACAGCGCCTGCTGGAATGCTTTGCAGATCGCCCAGTTGGACGCCACCATCCACGCCATGCCCCAGGGCCTCGATAGCATTGTCGGGCGTTCTGGCGTGCGCTTGTCCGGCGGGCAGCGGCAACGCTTGGCGATCGCTCGCATGGTGTTGGCTGACCCCCGCGTGGTCATTTTGGACGAGGCCACCTCGGCGCTCGACGCCGCCACTGAATACAAGTTGCACCAAGCGCTGGGGCGCTTTTTGCGGGGCCGCACGACGCTGATCATCGCCCATCGGTTATCGGCGGTAAAACAGGCTGACCGGGTGTTGGTGTTTGACGGCGGGCGCATTGCCGAAGACGGAGACCACCAGCAACTGATTGCTGACGGTGGGCTGTACGCCCAGCTCTACGGTCACTTGCAGCAAATGTGAGTGCAATGCTGTCACAATGCCGGGTTATTGAAATGATCCTTCTGTTTCATCTCTCTAACACTATTGGCCTAGTCTTAGCCGATCGAAAAGCAGTTTTATCGGATGTTTGTCAGCCGTCGCCGATTCAAGGGATCTCATGAAGCTAAAGTGGACGATCGAATCGCCCAAGCTATTAGGAATTGTCTGGCCATTCATCGCCGTCGTCGTGGTGTTAGTGGTCATGGGCTGCCTGAGCCTCTACGCACTGTCGGCCATGCGCAGCTATGTGGCGGGCGAAAGCCTGTGGTCAAAGGGCCAGAAAGACGCGATCTATTACTTGAACCTGTACGCCGATACGCGTGATCAGGATGTATTCATGCGCTACCAGCAGGCGATCGCCATTCCCCAGGGCGGTCACGACCTGCGCATCGCCCTGGATCGCCCCGAGCCCGATTTGCAATTGGCGCAGAAGGGCATTCTGCAGGGTGGCAACGACCCCGAAGATGCGGCCGGCGTCATTTGGCTGTTTCTTAACTTTCGCGATGTCAGCTACATGTCCCGAGCTATCGAGCGCTGGACGCTGGGTGACCGTTACTTGGTCGAACTGGATGCATTGGCCAAGCAAATGCACGCAACGGTGACGTCTGGCGCGGTGACCAACCAGGACGTTTATCGCTGGAAGCGCGAGATCATGGCGATCAACGAAGGCGTGACCCCGGCCGCCATCGAGTTCAGCCTGGCGCTGGGAGAAGGCTCACGCTTCCTTCTGCACGCCTTGATCTACGCCAACCTGGTCATGGCCTTGGTGCTGATCATAATCGCCCTATGGCGCACGGATAAACTGCTGTCGCAGCGCCAGGGTTTGGCCCACGCCCTGGAGTTGGAGCGCGAGCGCGCTCAGGTGACACTGGAGTCCATCGGCGACGGGGTCATTACCACCGACGTCGATGGCGCCATCGCCTACATGAACCCTGCCGCCGAGCGTCTGAGCCATTGGGGCGCCGAGCAGGCCGCCGGGTTGCCTTTGGCGGCTTTGTTCAACGTGCTGGAAGAAAACGCCGAGTGCGACAGTTTCACCCTGATCGATCGTATCCTCTCCGGGCAGCTACAAGGAGGGAGTGAGCACGCCAAGCTGATCCAGCGCCTGGACGGCAGTACTGTTTCAGTGACCCTGATGGGTGCCCCCATTAATACCGATGGCAATATCAGTGGCGCCGTACTGGTGTTGCACGACATGACCCAAGAGCGGCAGTACATCGCTAATCTATCATGGCAGGCCAGCCACGATGCCTTGACCGGGCTGGCCAACCGCCGCGAGTTCGAGACCCGTCTGGAGAGCATTATTGCCTCACTGGGGCGCCAGCCAGCGACCCACTCGCTGATGTTCCTCGACCTTGACCAGTTCAAGCTGGTCAATGACACCTCAGGTCATGCGGCTGGCGATGAATTATTGCGGCACATCTGCACCTTGCTGCAATCAGGCCTGCGCGACGGTGACATATTGGCCCGCCTGGGCGGCGACGAGTTCGGTATTTTGCTGGAAAACTGTTCGCCGGAAGTGGGAGAAAAAATCGCCGAAAACCTAAGGCATTTGGTGCAAAACCTGCACTTCGTCTGGAAAGGTCGGCCTTTCGTGACCACCATCAGCGTTGGCATGGTGCACCTCAATGACACGCCCATCACCTTGGAAAGCTCATTGCGCTGCGCCGATATGGCCTGCTACATGGCCAAGGAAAAGGGCCGCAACCGGGTACAGATCTACCATGCCGACGACGCCGAGCTGTCGGTGCGCTTCGGTGAAATGGCCTGGGTTCAGCGCCTGCATATGGCGCTGGAAGAAAACCGCTTCTGTCTTTACGCCCAGGAGATCTGCGCCCTGGGCTTGATCGACGGGCGTGCAGGCGGGCACATCGAAATTCTTCTACGGCTCAACGATGAAGGCGGACGGGTCATTTTGCCGGCCGTGTTTATCCCCGCGGCTGAGCGCTACGGTTTGATGACCTCGCTGGATCGCTGGGTGGTGCAGAACGTTTTCCAGATTATTCGCCAGTGCATGGATGAGGGGCATCATGGCCCATTGGCGATGTGTGCGATCAACCTGTCGGGTAGCAGCATCGGCGACGATGAGTTCTTAGGGTTTCTGCACCAGCAATTTGCGCAGTATCGAATTCCTCCGGAAATGATCTGTTTTGAGATCACCGAGACCAGCGCCATCGCAAACCTGGGTAGCGCCATTCGTTTTATTAATGATTTGAAGGGCTTAGGCTGTCTTTTCTCGCTGGATGACTTCTGCGCGGGTATGTCTTCCTTCGCTTATCTGAAGCATTTACCGGTCGACTACTTGAAAATAGACGGCAGCTTCGTCAAGGATATGCTTGATGACCCTATAAACAGGGCTATGGTAGAGGTGATCAATCACATTGGTCATGTCATGGGCAAGCGTACCATTGCCGAATTTGTCGAGACCCCTCTCATAGAACAGGCGCTGATGGAAATCGGCGTCGACTATGCGCAGGGCTACCTGATCGAGCGACCTCAGGTGTTCGCCGCCTCCAGTCTGCTGCAGCGTGATGTACGTCGCAAACCGATGCTTTTTCGTACGCCGGGTACCTTCCGCTGAGGTATATAGCAGGGCGCAATATGCTTGGGACAAGGAGTTCTTAAATGATTGAAACGTTCGTACGTAATGGGCCGCTGATGGAGATCACCAGCTACCCGGTCTGGGCGCAAAAGCTGGTAGCCGACTGCGCGGAGAGCAAGCGCAGGGTCGTTGAGCATGAGCTGTATCGGCTAATGCGCGATGGCACGCTGAGCCAGGAAACCATGCGGCAGTACCTGATCGGTGGCTGGCCCGTGGTGGAGCAGTTTGCCCTGTACATGGCCCGTAACCTGACCAAGACGCGCTTCGCCCGTCATCCTGGTGAGGACATGGCCCGGCGCTGGTTGATGCGCAATATTCGCGTCGAGCTTAACCATGCCGATTATTGGGTCAATTGGAGTAAGGCCCATGGCGTCAGCCTGGACGACCTTCAGGCCCAGCAAGTACCGCCTGAACTACACGCCTTGAGCCAGTGGTGCGAGTACAGCTGCGACCACGACTCCCTAGCGGTGGCCATGGCCGCGACCAACTACGCTATCGAGGGCGCGACCGGTGAATGGTCTGCGGTCGTGTGTGCCAGCGACGTTTACGAGCGCCTGTTCCCCGAAGAAGGACGCCGTGCGGCAATGCGCTGGTTGAAGATGCACGCTCAATACGACGACAGCCATCCATGGGAAGCCTTGGAAATCATCTGCACCCTGGCCGGCAATCAACCGACTGAGGCGTTGCAGGCCCAACTGCGTGAAGCGATCTGCAAAAGCTATGACTGCATGCACTTATTTCTCGAAGAGTGCATGGTGTTGGAGCGCGAAGCCAGCCGCGAAGACGCCTATGCTTGACGCGCAGCTTGCGCGTCGAATGCTTGGCCACTGATGCCCTGGCTGTCGGGGCCCATCAGGTATAGGTAGACCGGCATGATGTCTTCCGGGGGCGGGTTGCGCTGCGGGTCTTCTGCGGGGTAAGCCTGGGCGCGCATGCTGGTGCGCGTCGCCCCTGGGTTGATGCTGTTGGCGCGCACCGCCGTGTCGCCCTTCAGCTCATCAGCCAATGATTGCATCAGGCCCTCGGTGGCGAACTTCGACACCGCGTAAGGGCCCCAGCAGGCCCTTCCTTTGCGTCCTACGCTGCTGGAAGTAAATAGCAACGATGCATCGGCGGATTTTTTCAGCAATGGCAGCAGGCTTTGGGTCAGCATGAACATGGCATTCACGTTGATGTGCATCACCTGCATGAACTGTTCACCTGATACCTGCTCCAGCGGGGTTCGTGGGCCAATGATCGATGCGTTGTGCAGCAGCCCATCGAGGCGGCCGAATCGTTCAGCCAGCGTGGCTGCCAATTCATCGTACTGATGGGGCAAAGCGGTTTCCAGGTCGAAGGGCAAAACCAGCGCTTGGGCGTACCCGGCCAATTTTATTTGTTCACTGATGTGCATCAGGTTAGCGGGCGTTTTGCCGAGCAGCACCAGCGTGGCACCGTGTGCCGCATAGCTGAGGGCCGCGGCAGCGCCGATACCGCGGCCGGCGCCGGTCACCAGAATGACGCGATCGGCCAAAAGGTCGGGGCGGGCGCTGTAGTCGAACATAAAACCGGTTTCCTCGGGTAGATTCAGCAGCCGCACAGAGCCTGGTCGAGCATCTTGCGTAGGTCGCGGGGTTGGTCGACCACGATGTCGGCGCCCCAGTGGCTAGGGTCGTCGTCGGGGTGGATGTAGCCATAGCGCACGGCGGCAGTGCGCGTGCCGGCGTCGCGCCCGGATTCGATATCGCGGCGGTCGTCGCCGATGAATAGAACGCTGGCGGGGTCGAGGTCGAGCATCTTGCAGGCCAGGGTCAGCGGTTCTGGGTCGGGCTTACTGTTGGTCACATGATCGGGGCAAATCAGCAGGGCAGAGCGCTGCGCCAGGCCCAGTTGCTGCATGATCGGCTCAGCGAAGCGCACGGGCTTGTTGGTGACCACCCCCCATAGCAGGTTGGCTTTCTCGATATCGACCAGCAGTTCGGCCATGCCGTCGTAGAGGTGGCTGTGCACTGCACAACCGACTTGGTAGCGCTCCAGGAACTCAAGGCGCAGGGCCTCGAAATCTGCAGCTTGCGGTGAGATGCCGAAGGTGGCGGCAACCATTGCCTTGGCGCCACCGGAGACAACGTCGCGAATGTTCTGATCGGGCACCGGCGGCAAGCCACGCTCGGCCAGCATGGCCTGGCAGATGGCGATGAAGTCCGGCGCGGTGTCTAGCAACGTGCCGTCCATGTCGAATAGAACCGCTCTGAGCTTCATGCTCATTCCTCGCGAAGGGTCTGGATCATGTAGTTGACGTCTACGTCAGAGGACAATTTATAGTGTTTGGTCAACGGGTTGTAAGTCAGCCCGGTGATGTCCTTGACCGTCAGCCCCGCACCCCGGCACCAGGCCCCGAGCTCAGAGGGGCGGATAAACTTCTTGAAGTCATGGGTGCCGCGTGGCAGCAGCTTCATGATGTACTCGGCCCCGATTATGGCGAACAAGTAGGCCTTCGGATTGCGGTTGATCGTGGAGAAGAATACCTGGCCGCCAGGCTTGACCATGCGCAGGCAGGCGCGGATCACCGAGGCTGGGTCTGGCACGTGTTCGAGCATCTCCAGGCAAGTCACGACATCGAACTGGGCGGGCATCTCGTCGGCCAGGGCTTCGGCGGTGATCTGCCGGTACTCCACCTCCACCCCGGACTCCAGCTGGTGCAAGCGCGCTACGGCTAATGGTGCTTCACCCATGTCGATGCCGGTCACGCTAGCGCCGCGCTGGGCCATGGCCTCACTGAGAATGCCGCCGCCACAGCCGACGTCGAGGACCTTTTTGCCCGCCAGGCTGGTGCGCTCGTCAATCCAGTTGACGCGCAGCGGGTTGATGTCGTGCAGGGGTTTGAATTCGCTCTCCCGGTCCCACCAGCGATGGGCCAGGGCTTCGAATTTGGCAATTTCTGCGTGGTCGACGTTACTCATGGTGTGTCCTCGGAAACCTTTGAAAAATCAGTGCGCGCTGCGGTCGGCGATGCGCTCGCCCCAGCCCGCCGCCATGGCGGTGAGCTTTGCGCTGTCCATACGGGTCAGGCGGCCTTGCTCCAGCAGCGGCTTGCCTGCCACCCAGACGTACTGGGCACAGTCGCGGCCGGTGGCGTAGATCAGTTGCGAAACCGGGTCGTAAATAGGTTGCTGAGCCAGGCGGGACAGGTCGAAGGCAACCATGTCTGCCGCCTTGCCCAGTTCCAACGACCCCACTTGCGCGTCCAGGCCCAATGCGCGTGCCCCGTTGAGGGTGGCCATGCGCAATGCGCGGTGGGCGTCCAGCGCCGTCGCCGAGCCCGCCACCGCCTTGGCCAGCAACGCCGCCGTGCGGGTCTCACCGAGCAGGTCGAGATCGTTGTTGCTAGCGGCGCCATCGGTACCTACCGCTACATTGACCCCGGCCTGCCACAGGCGTTCGACCGGGCAGAAGCCGCTGGCCAGTTTCAGGTTGGACTCCGGGCAGTGGATGACGCTGCTATTGCTCTCGACCAGCAGGGCGAGGTCTTCGTCGCTGATCTGGGTCATATGCACCGCCTGGAAGCGCGGGCCGAGCAGGCCCAGGCGCGCCAGGCGAGCGAGCGGGCGCTCACCGGTGGCCTCCGTTGCCTGCTGCACTTCGAAGGCTGTTTCGTGCACATGCATGTGCACGGCTGCGTCCAATTCGTCGATCAGCACGCGAATCTTCCCCAGGTTCTCGTCGCCTACCGTGTAGGGCGCGTGGGGGCCGAAGGCGATCGAGATGCGTGGATGATGGCGCAGGTCGCTGAACAGCTCGACCCCCAGGTGCAGCGCCTCGTCGGCGTCACGCGCGCCGGGAATGGGGAAGTCCAGTACGGGGATGGTGATTTGCGCTCGCATACCGCTTTCGTGCACGCGCTCGCTGGCCACCCGAGGGAAGAAGTACATGTCGGAGAAGCAAGTGATGCCGCCCAGCAGTTGCTCGGCGATAGCGAGGTCAGTGCCGTCACGCACAAAGGCCTCGTCGACCCAGCGGGCCTCGGCCGGCCAGATGTGTTGTTCGAGCCAGGTCATCAATGGCAGGTCGTCGGCCAGGCCGCGGAACAAGGTCATGGCGGCATGCCCATGGGCGTTGATCAGGCCGGGGCAGAGCAGATGCCCGGGCAACTCCACGACCTGCGCGGCCTGCAGGCGCAAGGCTTGCTCGCGGGGGCCGATAAAGGTAATTAGGCCATCACGAATGCCTAGCCCGTGCTCTTTCAGCACTACACCGGCTGGTTCGACGGGCACCAGCCAGGTGGGCAGGAGCAGGAGGTCGAGAGCGGTGTCGCGGTTGGGCATGGCGAAGTCCAGTGCTTTGGTCGATGATGCCGAAGTATACCCGAGCGTCCTCGCCGGGGGGGCGGTATAATCGACCGCTTTTGATGTCAGAGTTATGGGGTGAGTCATGCGCGATCGACTGTTGGCAGCAGAGAAAGTGAAAGCCATCGATTGGCGAGACGGCGCCTTGTATCTGCTCGATCAGCGCCTGCTGCCGTTCGAGGAGACTTGGTTGGCCTACCGGGATGCGCCGAGCGTAGCGTTGGCGATTCATACCATGGTGGTGCGCGGCGCACCGGCGATCGGCATCAGCGCCGCTTATGGCATTGCCCTGGCCGCGCGCCTGCGGGTGGCGGCTGGAGGCGACTGGCAGGCGGCCCTGGATGCCGACTTTCGCGTGCTGGCGCAATCGCGGCCGACGGCCGTGAACCTTTTCTGGGCGCTCGACCGCATGCGTGACCGGATCAAGCGCCTGCGCGCTGGTGAGGACCCTGTGCTGGCCCTGGAGGCCGAAGCCCTGGCCATTCATGAAAGCGACCGCGAAGCCAACCTGACCATGGCTCAGTTGGGGGTCGACCTGATCCGTCGGCATCAAGGCAACATGCAAACCCTGCTGACCCACTGCAACACCGGCGCCTTGGCCACAGGTGGGTTCGGCACTGCCTTGGGCGTGATTCGCGGCGCCTGGCTGGAAGGTATGGTCGAGCGCGTCTATGCCGATGAAACCCGGCCTTGGTTACAAGGTTCGCGGTTGACCGCCTGGGAGCTGGCCAATGAAGGCATCCCGGTGACGTTGAACGCAGACTCCGCCGCCGCCCATCTGATGAAAACCAAGGGCATTACCTGGGTGATCGTGGGTGCTGATCGCATTGCCGCTAATGGTGATGTGGCGAACAAGATAGGCACCTACCAGCTCGCCGTGACGGCCATGCACCATGGCGTGCGTTTCATGGTGGTTGCGCCTAGCTCCACCATCGATATGACCATCGCCAGTGGTGAAGACATTCCGATCGAGGAGCGTCTGGGCAGCGAATTGCTGGAAGTGGGCGGCAAGCTCATTGACGGCAACATCGATGCGTTCAATCCGGTGTTCGACGTGACGCCCGCCGATCTGATCGACGTGATCGTGACCGAAAAAGGCATCGTAGAGCGTCCCGACACGGCAAAACTGGCCCAACTGATGTGTCGCAAGCGCTTACATTGATCCCTGGGAAAGTCAGGGCGCTTGCCCTCGATCTTTGCCCTTGCGGCCTTTAAAGGCTCTCAGAGCGCCGCAAAGCCGCTTCGCCCGCCAATTAATGGTCTCGCAAGGGCTAGAGGGGATAGGTGCTCAGCGGCGATTGTGGTAACATCCGGCGCTTTCCAGGGATGCCCAGTTGGCTGGTATCGGTTGGCTGGCCCCGAGGCATAACTCGTTGATTTGTCGTAAGTCGCTACTGGGCACAGGCCTGTGGCGGCAGGCTTCGTTCGCCTTTCTATGGGCGGGACGAAGTTTCACCAGAAAAAGGAATCAGGCTTCTCATGGGCGAACTGGCCAAAGAAATTCTACCGGTCAATATCGAAGACGAGCTGAAGCAGTCCTACCTCGACTACGCAATGAGCGTTATCGTTGGGCGCGCGCTGCCCGATGCACGTGATGGCTTGAAGCCCGTGCATCGCCGTGTTCTGTTTGCGATGAGTGAACTGGGTAACGACTGGAACAAGCCCTACAAGAAGTCCGCTCGTGTGGTCGGTGACGTCATCGGTAAGTATCACCCCCACGGTGATACGGCGGTCTACGACACCATCGTTCGTATGGCCCAGCCGTTCTCCCTGCGCTACCTGCTGGTCGATGGCCAGGGCAACTTCGGGTCGGTCGACGGCGACAACGCCGCCGCCATGCGTTACACCGAAGTGCGCATGACCAAGCTGGCCCACGAGCTGCTCGCCGACCTGCACAAAGAAACCGTCGATTGGGTGCCCAACTACGACGGCACCGAGCTTATCCCGGCGGTCATGCCGACGCGCATCCCCAACCTGCTGGTCAACGGCTCCAGCGGTATCGCCGTGGGCATGGCGACCAACATTCCGCCGCATAACCTTGGCGAAGTGATCGACGGCTGCCTGGCGCTGATCGACAACGCCGACATTACCGTCGATGAGCTCATGGAGTTCATTCCAGGTCCCGACTTTCCTACCGCCGCCATCATTAACGGCCGCGCCGGGATCATCGAGGCCTATCGCACCGGCCGTGGCCGTATCTACATGCGTGCCCGTTCCATCGTCGAAGACATCGACAAAGTCGGCGGCCGCCAGCAGATCGTCATCACCGAGCTGCCGTATCAGTTGAACAAAGCGCGGCTGATCGAAAAAATCGCCGAGCTGGTCAAGGAAAAGAAACTCGAAGGCATCACCGAACTGCGCGACGAATCCGACAAGGACGGCATGCGCGTGGTCATCGAGTTGCGTCGCGGTGAAGTGCCTGAGGTCATCCTCAACAATCTCTACGCGCAAACCCAGCTGCAAGCGGTGTTCGGTATCAATATCGTCGCCCTGATCGATGGCCGGCCGCGGATCCTCAACCTCAAGGACCTGCTCGAAGCGTTCGTGCGCCATCGCCGTGAAGTGGTTACCCGGCGTACCGTGTTCGAACTGCGCAAGGCCCGTGAGCGTGGTCATATCCTTGAAGGTCAGGCGGTCGCGCTGTCCAACATCGACCCAGTGATTGCCTTGATCAAGGCCTCGCCCACGCCGTCGGAAGCCAAAGAAGCGCTGATCAAGACCGCGTGGGAGTCCAGTGCGGTAGTGGCGATGGTCGAGCGTGCCGGGGCCGAGTCGTCGCGCCCGGAAAACCTCGACCCACAATACGGTCTGGTGGGGGGTAAATATTACCTGTCCCCTGAACAGGCCCAGGCCATTCTCGAGTTGCGCTTGCACCGCCTGACCGGGCTGGAGCACGAAAAGCTACTGGCGGAATATCAAGAGATCCTCAACCAGATCGGCGAGCTGATCCGCATCCTCAATAGCGCCGAGCGCTTGATGGAAGTCATCCGCGAAGAGCTGGAGCTGATCCGCGCCGAATACGGCGACGTGCGCCGCACCGAGATTCTCGACGCGCGCCTGGACCTGACCCTCGGTGACATGATCCCGGAAGAAGAGCGCGTGGTGACCATCTCCCACAGCGGCTACGCCAAGACCCAGCCTCTGGCCACTTACCAGGCCCAGCGCCGTGGCGGCAAAGGCAAGTCGGCGACCGGTGTCAAAGATGAAGACTACATCGCCCACTTGCTGGTCGCTAACAGCCACACCACGCTGCTGCTGTTCTCCAGCAAAGGTAAGGTGTATTGGCTGAAAACCTACGAAATCCCCGAGGCGTCCCGTGCCGCCCGTGGTCGTCCTTTGGTTAACCTGCTGCCGTTGAGCGACGGTGAGTACATCACCACCATGCTGCCGGTGGAAGAGTACACCGAGGGTCACTTCATCTTCATGGCCACCGCTAACGGCACCGTGAAGAAAACCCCGCTCGAACAGTTTAGCCGCCAGCGCAGCGTGGGCCTCATCGCCCTGGAGTTGGATGAAGGCGACGTACTGATCTCGGCTGCCATTACCGACGGTGAGCGCGAAGTGATGCTGTTCTCCGATGGCGGCAAGGTCACCCGCTTCAAGGAATCCGACGTGCGCGCCATGGGCCGTACGGCACGCGGCGTGCGCGGTATGCGGCTGCCAGACGGGCAGAAGTTGATATCCATGCTGATCCCTGAAGAAGGCAGCCAGATCCTCACCGCGTCGGCACGTGGCTACGGCAAACGCACCGCGATCAGCGAGTTCCCTGAATACAAACGTGGCGGTCAGGGCGTAATTGCTATGGTCAGTAACGACCGTAATGGCCGCTTGGTAGGGGCGGTACAGGTGCTCGACGGTGAAGAAATCATGCTGATTTCCGACCAGGGTACTTTGGTGCGCACGCGGGTCGATGAAGTGTCCAGCTTGGGTCGTAACACCCAGGGCGTGACCTTGATCAAACTGGCCAGCGACGAGAAATTGGTCGGGTTGGAACGGGTTCAAGAGCCTTCGGAAATCGAGGGTGAAGGCGAGCTGGTCGATGATGCGGATGCCACTATCGATGCCGCCATCGACGGTACGGATGACGCTCAGGTATAACCAAACCGTCCCCGTAGCGAGGGGGCTTGCCCCCGCCACCCAGGCCAGGAACCCAGGCTCGCCCCCGAAACCCGGCCAGTCACCCAGGCCCGTAGCGAGGGGGCTCGCCCCCGACACCCGGCCAGCAACCCAGGCCTGTAGCGAGGGGGCTAGCCCCCGACAGCCCAAGCCAGCAACCTAGAATTCAAGCAGAGCGAGAGTGGATGTGAGCAACCGAGCCTTTAACTTCTGCGCAGGTCCCGCTGCGCTTCCCGAAGCTGTGCTGCAGCGTGCCCAAGCCGAACTTCTCGATTGGCAAGGCAAAGGCCTGTCGGTCATGGAAATGAGCCATCGCAGCGAAGACTATATGGCGATCGCCGCCCAGGCTGAACAAGACCTGCGCGACCTGATGGCCATTCCCTCGAACTACAAAGTGTTGTTTCTTCAGGGCGGCGCTAGCCAGCAGTTCGCTGAGATTGCGCTGAACCTGCTGCCCGAAGGCGCGACTGCCGACTATATCGACACCGGCATTTGGTCGCAAAAAGCCATCGCCGAGGGCAATCGCTATGGCCACATCAACGTCGCGGCCACCGCCAAGCCGTACGACTATCTGGCGATTCCTGGCCAAAACGAGTGGAACCTGACCCCTGGCGCCGCTTACGTTCACTACGCCTCCAATGAAACCATTGGCGGCCTGCAGTTCGACTGGGTGCCCCAGGCCGGGGATGTACCGCTGGTGGTAGACATGTCCTCTGACATTCTGTCGCGCCCAGTGGACGTTTCACAATTCGGCCTGATCTACGCCGGAGCCCAGAAGAATATCGGCCCCAGTGGCCTGGTCGTAGTGATCGTACGCGAGGACCTTCTCGGTCAGGCTCGCAGCGCTTGCCCCACCATGCTCAACTACAAGATCGCTGCCGATAACGGCTCGATGTACAACACCCCCGCGACATACTCCTGGTACCTCTCCGGCCTGGTTTTCCAGTGGCTGAAGGAGCAGGGCGGGGTGGCTGCCATGGAACAGCGCAATCGCGCGAAGAAAGACCGCTTGTATAATTTTATCGACGCCAGCTCGTTCTATTCCAACCCGATCTCGCTCAATGCGCGGTCCTGGATGAACGTGCCGTTTCGCCTCGCCGACGAGCGCCTCGACAAAGCCTTCTTGGCCGGTGCGGATGCCCGTGGCCTGCTCAATCTCAAAGGCCACCGTTCAGTCGGTGGTATGCGCGCTTCGATCTATAACGCCCTGGATCTCGATGCAATCGAGGCGCTGGTGGGTTACATGACGGAGTTCGAAAAGGAAAACGCCTGATGTCCGAGCATGAACTCAAGGCTTTACGTGTCCGTATAGACGCGCTCGACGAGAAAATCCTCGAGCTTATCAGCGACCGCGCACGCTGTGCCGAAGAAGTGGCACGGGTCAAAATGGCAGCCTTGGCCGAAGGCGAAGTGCCGGTGTTTTACCGCCCCGAGCGCGAAGCGCAGGTCCTCAAACGTGTTATGCAGCGCAACAAGGGGCCCCTCAGCAATGAGGAAATGGCGCGCTTGTTCCGCGAAGTGATGTCGTCCTGCCTGGCCCTGGAAAATCCCCTAAAAGTGGCCTACCTGGGGCCTGAAGGCACCTTCACGCAAGCTGCTGCCATGAAGCATTTTGGTCACGCCGTGATCAGCAAGCCAATGGCGGCCATCGATGAAGTCTTCCGTGAAGTGGTCGCCGGAGCGGTGAATTTCGGTGTGGTGCCGGTGGAGAACTCCACCGAAGGTGCGGTTAACCACACCCTCGACAGTTTCCTTGAACACGACATGGTGATTTGCGGTGAGGTCGAACTGCGTATTCACCATCATCTGCTGATCGGCGACAGCACCAAGACCGACAGCATTACCCGCATCTATTCCCATGCCCAGTCCTTGGCCCAGTGCCGCAAGTGGCTCGATGCCCACTACCCGAACGTTGAGCGCATCGCTGTTTCCAGCAATGCCGAGGCGGCTAAGCGGGTCAAGGGTGAGTGGAATTCCGCCGCCATTGCCGGGGATATGGCTGCAGGGCTCTATGGTTTGCAGCGCCTGGCGGAAAAAATCGAAGACCGCCCAGACAACGCCACCCGCTTTCTTATTATTGGCAACCAGGCCGTGCCACCCACCGGTGACGACAAAACGTCGATCATCGTGTCGATGAGCAATCGCCCCGGAGCGCTGCACGAATTGTTGGTGCCGTTCCATGAAAATGGTATCGACCTGACCCGTATCGAGACCCGGCCTTCGCGTAGCGGTAAATGGACCTATGTGTTCTTCATCGACTTCTGCGGCCACCGGCACGACCCGCTGATCAAGGGCGTCCTGGAAAAAATCAGCCACGAAGCCGTGGCCCTAAAAGTCTTGGGCTCATACCCCAAAGCGGTTTTATAAAGGTTTTGCAAAAATGAGCGATTTTCTCGCGCTGGCCCAGACCGGCGTTCAACAGCTCTCGCCCTATGTACCCGGCAAGCCAGTGGACGAACTGGCTCGCGAGCTGAACCTGGACCCAGCCGGTATCGTTAAGCTGGCCAGCAACGAAAACCCCCTCGGCCCGAGCCCAAAAGTGTTGCAGGCGATCACTACTGCGCTGGCCGAGCTGACACGCTACCCGGACGGCAATGGTTTCGACCTCAAGGCCAGGCTGGGCGAGCAGTGCGGGGTCCAACCCAATCAAGTGACCTTGGGCAATGGCTCCAATGACATCCTTGAACTGGTGGCCCGTGCCTACCTGGCGCCCGGCTTGAATGCGGTGTTCAGCGAGCACGCTTTTGCCGTATACCCGATCGTTACCCAGGCCGTCAGCGCAGGCGCGCGGGTTATCCCAGCCAAGGACTGGGGACACGACTTGCCCGCCATGCTGGCAGCCATCGATGACAAAACCCGCGTGGTATTTATCGCTAACCCGAACAACCCTACCGGGACCTGGTTCGGCCCCGAGGCGCTGGGTGATTTCCTCGCCGCCGTGCCGAGCCATGTACTGGTGGTATTGGACGAGGCCTACATCGAGTACGCCCAGGGTGGCGAGCTGCCTGACGGTTTGGATTATTTGGCCGAGCACCCTAATCTGTTGGTCTCGCGGACCTTTTCCAAGGCCTACGGGCTGGCGTCTTTGCGCGTAGGTTATGCGGTGTCTTCTCCGGTGATCGCTGACGTACTCAACCGCGTGCGCCAACCGTTCAACGTCAACAGCCTGGCTTTGGCGGGGGCCTGCGCGGCTTTGGCCGACCAGCAATACCTGGCCCGCAGTCGGGCGGTGAACGAGGAGGGCATGCAGCAGTTGCAAGCCGGCTTACAGGCCCTGGGGCTGACCTGGATCCCCTCCAAGGGTAATTTCCTGGCCGTCGACCTGGGTCGCGAAGCGGCGTCGATTTTTCAGGGTTTGCTGCGCGAAGGCGTCATTGTGCGCGCTGTGGCCAACTACGGCATGCCCAATCACTTGCGCGTCACCATTGGGCTGCCCGCCGAAAACCAACGTTTCCTGGATGCTTTAGGCAAGGTCATAGCCCGTGGTTGATGTCATCACAGAGCAACCTGTGGTGCCTACAATCGGCCGGTTGGTAGTGATTGGCTTGGGCTTGATCGGCGGTTCGTTCGCCAAAGGGGTTCGTGAAAGCGGCCTGTGCCGCGAGGTGGTTGGGGTCGACCTGAGCGCTGCTTCGCGCCAGCTCGCCGTCGAGTTGGGCGTGGTGGACCGCTGCGAAACCGACCTGGCCGCCGCTTGCGTTGGGGCGGATGTGATTCAGTTGGCCGTGCCCATCCTCTCGATGGAAACCCTACTGGGTAAATTAGCTGCGCTTGATCTAGGGCAGGCTACGCTGACTGATGTAGGCAGTGCCAAGGGCAATGTCGTGCGCGCCGCGCGCCAGGCTTTCGGGCCACGCTTGCCGCGCTTCGTGCCTGGGCACCCGATTGCCGGTTCAGAGCGCAGTGGTGTGGAGGCTGCCAACGCCAGGTTGTTTCGGCGGCACAAGGTAATCCTCACCCCTCTGGAGGAGACCGACCCGCAGGCGCTGCAAAAAGTCGATGCACTGTGGCGAGCCCTGGGGGCCGATGTTGAGCACATGCAGGTAGAACGCCATGATGAAGTTCTGGCGGCCACCAGCCATCTGCCCCATCTGTTGGCATTCGGTTTGGTGGATTCCCTGGCCCGACGTAATGAAAATCTGGAGATCTTCCGCTATGCCGCGGGAGGGTTTCGTGACTTCACGCGTATTGCCGGCAGTGACCCAGTGATGTGGCACGATATCTTTCTGGCCAATCGCGACGCCGTTCTGCGTACCCTGGACACCTACCGCAGTGATCTCGACGCGTTACGTGACGCGGTCGATGCCAAAGATGGCAGCCAGTTGCTGGAAATCTTCACCCGCGCGCGCATGGCGCGGGAGCACTTTGGACGAATTTTGGCAAGGCGCGCCCACGTCGAGCCAGTGGGGCACGCCGATATCGTGTTTCAGGCGGGGCCCGGTGCCCCATGGGTCGGTGCATTGCAATTGACGGAGGCTGAGCAGAGCCTCCAAGCCGCGTTAATCGTCGCGGCGGCGATCATGCCGGGTTCCGACGTATGTTTACAGGGCGTTGTCGCGTCGGGTGCGGCGCAGGCGCTGGTCAAGGTCCTGGGCCTGATGGGTGCCGATGTGCGTCTGCTCGATGGGCAAACCGTAGGGCAATTTGACGTGCATGTTCGCGCGGCCCCGCTTAGGGGTATCGAGGTGACTGAAGATCAGGCGGTAGCCGTTGCTGAAGGGTTGCCATTGCTGTTCGTCGCTGCCGCATGTGCCGAAGGGCGCACATTGTTGCAGGGCGCTCGTAGAACCTGGGCTCGCGAGGCGGACCGTATTCAAGTGATGGCAGATGGGCTACGGACATTGGGCGGCAAATGCCAGCTCGCGCCCAGCGGCATTATTATCGATGGCGGCGCGTTGGGCGGCGGCGAAGTGCATGCTCATGGCGATCCTCAAATCGCCGTAGCGTTCAGCCTCGCTGCCCAGCGCGCGATGGCCTCGGTGCGTATTCATGATTGCGCGAACGTCGCAACATCCTTTCCTGGCTTTCTCGGTGTATGCGAGCAGGTCGGGATCCGAGTGATAGAAGAGGGTAAGTCGTGAACCTTGCAGCGGTCATAACTATTGATGGGCCAAGCGGCTCAGGTAAAGGCACCATTGCCGGAATCCTGGCCAAGCGCCTTGGCTGGAACCTTCTGGATTCCGGCGCGCTGTATCGGCTGCTGGCTTTCGCCGCGGCCAACCATGGTGTGGCACTGGACAATGAAGAATTGCTGAAAGTCCTGGCGGCACATCTGGATGTGCAATTTATCGCGGCAACCGAGGGGCAGCCGCAACGCATCGTTCTGGAAGGCGACCTGGTAACCGACGCGATTCGCAACGAGAAGGTCGGCGCTGGCGCGTCGCAGGTGGCGGCACTGCCTGCAGTGCGCGATGCGCTGTTGCAGCGTCAACGCGCGTTTCTCGAGGCGCCAGGGCTGGTCGCGGATGGCCGAGACATGGGCACCGTGGTGTTTCCCGAGGCGCCGCTGAAGATTTTTCTCACCGCCAGTGCCGAGGAGCGTGCGCGTCGCCGTTACTTGCAGTTGAAGGGCAAGGGCGATGATGTTAGTCTGTCGAGTCTGCTAGATGAGATACGTGCACGCGATGAGCGTGACACCCAGCGCGCAGTGGCCCCGCTCAAGCCGGCGGCCGATGCCATACAGTTGGACTCTACCGAGTTGTCCATCGAGCAGGTGCTAGAACGCATCATGAGTGAGATCGCACTCCGCGACCTCGCCGGGTGACCAAGAAGCTTGCGGGCCCCCAGTCAATGCCCCGCAGGCTTTCTTTTACTTGAACGAAACCCACGTTGGCTGGAGCGTGGCAGATGGGCGTATGTTTCGCCCAAATCTACAGGAATTAAAATGAGCGAAAGCTTTGCAGAACTCTTTGAAGAAAGCCTGAAAACTCTCAATCTTCAGCCAGGCGCAATCATCACCGGTATCGTTGTCGATATCGACGGTGACTGGGTTACCGTTCACGCCGGTCTGAAGTCCGAGGGTGTGATCCCGCTCGAGCAGTTCTACAACGACGCTGGCGAACTGACCATCAAGGTCGGTGACGAAGTTCACGTTGCGCTGGACGCGGTAGAAGACGGCTTTGGCGAAACCAAGCTGTCCCGTGAAAAAGCCAAGCGCGCCGAGTGCTGGATCGTTCTGGAAGCAGCTTTCGCCGCAGAGGAAGTGGTCAAGGGCGTTATCAACGGTAAGGTTAAAGGCGGCTTCACTGTCGACGTTAACGGCATCCGTGCGTTCCTGCCTGGTTCCCTGGTTGACGTCCGCCCAGTGCGCGACACCACCCACCTGGAAGGTAAAGAGCTCGAATTCAAGGTCATCAAGCTGGACCAGAAGCGCAACAACGTTGTCGTTTCCCGTCGCAGCGTCCTCGAAGCCGAGAACTCCGCCGAGCGTGAAGCTCTGCTGGAATCCCTGCAGGAAGGTCAGCAAGTTACCGGTATCGTCAAAAACCTCACCGATTACGGCGCATTCGTCGATCTGGGTGGCGTCGATGGCTTGCTGCACATCACCGACATGGCCTGGAAGCGTATCAAGCATCCATCGGACACCGTCAATGTCGGCGACGAAATCCAAGTACGCGTTCTGAAGTACGATCGCGAGCGCAACCGCGTTTCCCTGGGTCTGAAGCAACTGCTGGAAGATCCATGGATCGCCATCAAGGCTCGTTACCCAGAGCACACCCGCGTGAAAGCGCGTGTGACCAACCTGACCGACTACGGCTGCTTCGCAGAGCTGGAAGAAGGCGTGGAAGGCCTGGTGCACGTTTCCGAAATGGACTGGACCAACAAAAACATCCACCCTTCGAAAGTCGTACAAGTCGGCGACGAAGTGGAAGTTATGGTTCTGGACATCGACGAAGAGCGTCGTCGTATCTCCCTGGGCATCAAGCAGTGCAAGTCGAACCCATGGGAAGACTTCTCTGGCCAGTTCAACAAGGGCGATAAGATCTCCGGTACCATCAAGTCGATCACCGATTTCGGTATCTTCATTGGTCTGGACGGCGGCATCGACGGCCTGGTTCACCTGTCCGACATCTCCTGGAACGAAGTGGGCGAAGAAGCCGTACGTCGCTTCAAGAAGGGCGACGAGCTGGACACGGTCATCCTCTCGGTTGATCCAGAGCGCGAGCGCATCTCCCTGGGTATCAAGCAACTGGAAGACGATCCGTTCTCCAACTACGTCTCTATCAACGACAAAGGCGCTATCGTTCGCGGTACCGTCAAAGAAGTTGACGCCAAGGGCGCTGTAATCACCCTGGCCGACGACGTTGAAGCGACTCTGAAAGCTTCTGAAATCAGCCGTGACCGCGTTGAAGACGCGCGCAACGTGCTGAAAGAAGGCGAAGAAGTTGAAGCTAAGATCATCAGCGTCGACCGCAAGTCGCGCGTGATCCAGCTGTCGGTCAAGTCGAAAGACGTGGAAGACGAGAAAGAAGCGATCCAGAGCCTGCGCGACAAGCCAGCCGCCTCTGACATCGCTGCAGGCCCGACCACCCTGGGCGACCTGCTGCGTGCACAAATGGAAAAACAGAACTAAGTTCTGCTGACCATTTAGAAAAAGGGCAACTTCGGTTGCCCTTTTTTTTGCCATAAAATTACTGCTGCGTAGCGACGGGGCTCGCCCCCGATCCCTTGCGGCGCAATCAATATGCCATTATCCCCTCCGATACAACGACCTCGAACTGGGTTATCCTCACACCTATCCTCATAAAGACCGCTCTAGCATGACTATCCCGATGCCACTCCAGCCTTGTCGCCGATTCGAAGCCAATATCGCAGGCCGCGATTTCGTGGTGGGCGACGTTCATGGCCACTTTGAATTGCTAGAGCGGTTTATGCTCAAGGTCAATTTCGATACGGCGGTGGACCGGCTATTTGCCGTGGGCGATCTGGTCGACCGAGGCCCTGATTCCAATCAGGTCATCGAGTGGTTACTTCACCCCTGGTTCGCCTCCGTGCGCGGTAATCACGAGCAAATGATCATTGATTGCCTGGACGGTACGGGCGACATCCCCCGCCATTGCAAAAACGGCGGTGCTTGGTTCCAGGAGCTCGATGAGGCAGAGCAAGCCCGCATAGCAGTCGCTTTGCGTTCTTTGCCTTTTGCCATCGAGATAGCACAGCCTCAGGGTGGTTCTATTGGCTTAGTCCACGCCGAGCCGCCCGTATTGGAAGGTCAGCCAGTTAGTTGGGCGCAGGTATGGGCTAACCTGCTGGGCCGTGAAGGCGACGAGGTGCAGCAGCAGGCGGCGCGCTTGGCCCTGTATTCGCGGCGCAGAATAGAGGCCCGAGATACCACGCCAGTAGCAGGCGTGGAGGCTATATACCTGGGGCACACGTCAGTCGCCGACGTTCATACTTTAGGGAACGTGGTCTATCTGGACACCGGTTGCTCCTGGTCGGATGGTCGATTGACCGGGTTGCAGATCCTAAACCATCAGCCTTTAAGCATTGAGTACCTGCGGGCTCCGTGATTTTCTGCGCGGTGTATTGTTTTTTCATTTAACTGAATTTATACCCTGTTCAAACCGCCCCCGTCATGCTAAAACCTTCCAAGCGCTGATCTAGCTGCTTGATAAAGAAGGGAAAAATATGACGAAGTCGGAGCTGATCGAACGTATTGTCACCCATCAAGGGCTGCTCTCGTCCAAAGACGTGGAGCTGGCCATCAAGACCATGCTTGAACAAATGTCCCAGTGCCTGGCCACCGGCGACCGCATCGAAATCCGCGGTTTCGGTAGTTTTTCCCTGCATTACAGGGCGCCTCGAGTAGGCCGTAACCCCAAAACCGGGCAATCGGTCAGCCTGGATGGAAAGTTCGTGCCACATTTCAAGCCGGGCAAAGAGCTGCGCGATCGCGTCAACGAAGACGAAGAGCTCGCTTGACCGGGCCAGTGAGAGGAGAGGGCAGTGCGTAATTTGAAACAACTGTTACTGGGGCTGATACTGCTGGCCGTTATCGCAGTCACCTTGCTGTTCGTGCTGGAAAACCAGCAATCGGTAGCTCTGGTTATTCTGGGCTGGGCTGGTCCCTCGCTGCCAGTCTCGGTATTGGTGCTGATCGCACTATTGATTGGCATGGCCATTGGGCCTTTGCTCGGTTGGTATGTCGCGCTCAGAAGCAAACGCAAGCTTCGCAAGGCGCTGGTCTGAAGTGAGCCGGGCTTAGCTGCTCAATCCATAAATGTCTCTGTCTGCAGGCGTTGGCTTATATCTGCCGTCACTTACAATAGGATCCGAAATATATTAGGATCCGAAACTTAGTGGCAATGCCTTAGTGCGATAGCAAAACAATCATAAACGCCACTATTCACAATCAATACCGCTTATTTTCGCCCTAAACCTTAGTTGATATCATTTTGATACTGTCTGTGTTTGGCATACCCTATTGCTTCATTGCAAATTACTATCGCAGTGAGACAGACAATCTATTTATAAAAAAATAGTTAATCTTCCAAACTCGGTATGGGCTACATCCTAACCGTGTTTCGAGGACAATATAATGAGAACAAGCAAGTTGATAATGCCCGCGGGGCTACTAGGCTTGAGCCTCTCTTGGCTGAACCCGGCGCTGGCAGACACGCTGACCCGCGACAATGGCGCCCACGTAGGCGACAACCAAAATTCGCAAACCGCCGGCTCCGTGGGGCCTGCACTTCTGCAAGATGTGCAACTGATCCAAAAACTGCAGCGCTTCGATCGTGAGCGCATTCCCGAGCGCGTCGTCCACGCCCGCGGCACTGGGGTCCATGGCGAATTCGTGGCATCGGCCGATATTTCTGAACTCAGTAAGGCTAAAGTTTTTTCCTCCGGCGAGCGCACCCCGGTATTCGTGCGTTTCTCATCGGTAGTGCATGGCAACCACTCGCCTGAAACCCTGCGTGACCCGCGCGGTTTCGCCACCAAGTTCTACACGGCCGACGGTAACTGGGATTTGGTGGGCAATAACTTCCCCACTTTCTTTATTCGTGACGCCATCAAGTTTCCCGATATGGTCCATGCCTTCAAACCGGATCCACGCACCAACTTGGATGACGATTCCCGTCGCTTTGACTTCTTCTCCCATGTTCCAGAGTCAACCCGTACCTTGACCTTGCTGTACTCCAACGAGGGGACGCCGGCCAGCTATCGCTTTATGGACGGCAACGGCGTGCACGCTTATAAACTGGTGAATGCCAAGGGTGAAGTGCACTACGTGAAGTTCCACTGGAAGAGCCTGCAAGGCTTGAAGAACCTTGACCCTGCCGAGGCCGAGAAGGTCCAGGGTAAAGACTACAGCCACTTGGGCAACGACTTGGTCAAAGCCATCAACCAAGGCGATTATCCTAAGTGGGACCTGTACATTCAGGTGCTCAAGCCTGAGGATCTGGCCAAGTTCGACTTCGACCCGCTCGACGCAACCAAGATCTGGCCCGACGTACCTGAGCGCAAGATCGGCCAGATGGTCTTGAACAAGAACGTCGATAACTACTTCCAGGAAACCGAACAGGTGGCCATGGCCCCCGCCAACGTCGTACCGGGTATCGAGCCTTCGGAAGATCGCCTGCTGCAGGGCCGCGTATTCTCCTACGCGGATACCCAACTGTATCGCGTCGGTACCAACGTTCTCAGCCTGCCGATCAACCGCCCTCGTGTGGCCGTCAACAATGGCAACCAAGACGGTACTTTGAACCACGGCAATACCACCAGTGGCACCAACTACGAGCCCAGCCGCCGCGAACCGCGTCCGGCCGACCCGCAGGCCAAGTACAGCCAGCTGAAACTGGTAGGCAATACTCAGCAAGCGCCCATTCAGCGCCAGCAGAACTTCAAGCAGGCCGGTGATCTCTACCGTTCCTACTCGAAAAAAGAGCGTGATGACTTGATCAACAGCCTGGGCGGTTCTTTGGCCGCTGCCGATCCTGAAGCGAAAGACATCATGGCTTCGTTCTTCTACAAAGCCGACCCAGAGTACGGCACCGGTGTCGCCAAAGTCGCTAATGCCGACCTCGCCAAGGTCAAAGACTTGGCAAGCAAGCTGGAAGACTAGGTTCTGTAAGTAGCGCTTACCCATTGGGGCCGCCACGCGTAGCCCCAATGGGCCCACTTGCAGCTTCGGAGGCCTGAATCATGCGCATCCTGTTATTGCTGAGCATCATGCTCAGCCCAACCCTTCTCTGGGCCGCTGAGCCCAACCCAGCGCCGGCAGACGCCGCCGCTGTCCAATCCCAACTACGCGACTACTACTTCGACGCTGCCCGCAATGGCCGCCAAGATATGCTCAAAGAGTTCATCGACGCCGGATATAGCCTCGACACCCGCGACAGCAGCGGTTTCACTGCCCTCATACTCGCGGCCTACCATGGCCACCGCGAAGCCGTGCAGCAACTCATCAGCGCCGGCGCCGACCCTTGCGCCCAGGACAAGCGCGGCAACACCGCCCTGATGGGTGCAATCTTCAAAGGCGAACTAAGCATCGCCAAAGACCTGATGAACGCCAACTGCTCGCCGGACCAGCGTAACAACGCTGGGCAGACCGCTGCTATGTATGCGGCGTTGTTTCAGCGTAAGGACGTCCTGGATGAGCTTGCCGCCAAGGGGGCAGACCTGGGGGCCAGGGATGCGGTGGGCAATGGGGTGGATAATTTGCAGCGGGGGGAGTTTGAGGGGGCTCCGGTGCGGTGAGGGTAGCAGAAGTGGCGACTTGCCGGCCCTAGTTGGTTTGACAGCTAGGCCGGATGACAACGACAGGCAATGCTGGCGCATAGGATTCGCTGCCGCCTGGGAAAATTCCTACACACCTAAGGGAATTGACTGGCTTTAATGTTCTCGCGGATAGCGAAAAATGCGACGGCTTCTGGCAGGTGGCGCCCATGTAGCGCTGATGATATTGAAGCCGCCAACCCCGCTCCTTTTTCGCTAGGTTACCGTTTTGACAGCCAACTCTCGTCCGTCTGGACAAGCTCTTCCGTTCATTCATCCTACCTCTACAGATCTCGGCGGCGTCTTTGAAATTATCTGGGGGCAGAAAGGCTTCGTCTCGCTGGTGGCTATAGGCGTCGCTTTTTGTTTTCTGGCCTACGCATTTATAGCCACCCCGCTGTTTCAGACAAAGTTGGTATTGCGCCCACCACCCTTGCACGACCTAGACGAACTCAATCGTTCTGGCCTCTATTCACTAAGCCCTGATGAAGCGTTGGCCCGGGTGGCTCTCGCATTGGACTCCTATGCGCATCGCGCGGAATTTTTCGAAAACAACCGAGAACTATTCGGTAAGCCACAAGTAGAGGATGAACAGTGGGAACAGCTTTTTCAGGCATTCGAAAGTCGTGACCTCTATTTGCGCAGGCCTAGCTCAAAAGCGATATCAGACACCCCTACGCAGGTCGTTGCCACACTCAATTACCATGGGGGGCAGCGCGGGGTCGACGTGCTCAATCGTTTCGTCGAATTCACGGTTGAGCAAGAGCGAGCCTCTATCAAAAGCGACCTGGATGTAATTATCGCGAATCGGATTGCCGAGCTCGAACGCAGGGTGTCCGGGGCTCGAGTGGTCTATGAATCGGGTAAGGCTCTTACCGTTGCGATGCTCACTGAAGAGGATGAGATGAAGCGCAAGCAACTGCTTGATGAGTTGGAGGCGTTGCGGTCTGAGCTGAAGGCTACACGAGCAGCGCGAGTTCAGCAGTTGGACGAGGCGATAACTATCGCCAGGAGTCTCAAGCTCGTACATCCAGCCACGCGCTCCACGCTAGCGACTCGCGCTGCGGAGCTTGCGAGTGGCTCCATTCGCACTGACATCAGTAATGAAACTCTACCTCTTTATTTCTTGGGATCGGATGCCTTGGAAGCGGAGCGCGCCGTGTTGCTCAAGAGACGCTCAGATGATTTCACCAGTCCGCGTATCCAAGCAATTCACAAAGAACTCCAAATGCTGCTGAATAACCGGAAGGTAGAGGCGCTGAATGCTAGGAAGGGTGAAGATATTTTTCTAGCCGGGATAGATGACATGAGGGCTGAAATCAATCGCCTACAAGGTTTGAAGATGGACTCTGCTCAACTGAGGCTGATTCAGGTGGACCGCCCTGCTACCGAGCCATCCGCTCCTTTAAGGCCGCGTAAGCTAATGCTGCTGAGCTTTGGCTTATTGCTGGGTGTCCTGGTCGGGGCGGTCGCAGCGTTGCTGCGCAACATGCTGCGTTTCAACGCGCGGAGCACTCCGTTGCTTGTTCACGAGGGCGCGCCGTTAACCACCGCAGCGACACTGGTCGAAAAGCGGGCTTAGCGCCCGGCTGTTACGAGATGGATTTTCATTCGCGCAATGCGCGGCCTGGAACAAAGGTCCGGTTTCTTAAAGCGCTTTTACGCGCAGTCTGAAGGTTTGTTGGCATGACCGCCGTAGGGCTTCGGGAACGTGACGGCCCTATTCAAGGTATGGGACATGCACGACAATTCCCGGCGTCCTATGAGAGAATGCCTCGCTCGAAAGTGGGTGGGTATTTACCTAACCTGCTGTGGGGCTGGGTGTGCATCAAGGTCTACGCTTAGTCGAATCGAGATTTTTCTGCCTTGGGTACCTCGGAATGCGTACCTTGGGCCTAACACGGATCGCTAGGGTTGAGGGCAGCCATGCTGAGCAAATATAGAGTCATGCGCGGCCTATTCAAGCGCCGCTTACCTAGAGTTATGGCGTGGAAATGCCTGGCGTTCGTGAATCGCAACCGCATGGCGGTTTTCATCGACAGGCAGATGAGCCGGGCTTCAGAGTCTTACACTGCTTTTGATCGGCAGGCTATCGAGCATGTCGTTGCCGAGCTGGAGCAGGATGGTGCCGTAACAGGGCCTTTTCTGCCGGCCCCACAGGTCAAGTACTTACGGCAATACGCTGAATCAAACCCTTGTTTCGCGGATCGAGATCAGGGTAAAGGTTTTTTCCTCAAAGACCGAGAAAAGGCTGAAGCCCTTTTAGGCAAAAATTTATTACTGGCTCAATATTTCAATGTGGATGCTGATCCGGAAATACATCGTTTGGCCAATGACCCCTTTTTACTCGCCGTAGCGGCGCGCTATTTAGGAGTCGAACCCAAGCTCATGAGCATCAATATGTGGTGGACCTTCCCTGTGTTGGCAAGTGAGGCCGATCGTGAAAAACATGCGCATGTATATCACTTTGATCTGGATGATTTGAAGTTTGTAAAATTTTTTTTCTACCTGACTGACGTGGGCGCGGAAGATGGGCCGCATGTGTATGTAAAAAGCTCCAATCGAATCATCAAATACGAAAATAATTTTTTCAAATCCAAGCGTTTTACTGATAAAGAGATTGAAGACGCTTATGGTGAGGAAAATATTATCAGCGTTATCGGGCCTGCCGGGTCTTGTTTGATTGAGGACACCATTACCGTTCACAAAGGCCTGACTCCCGTAGGTCAGCCAAGGCTGATTTTACAGTTTGAGTACGCTATCAATACCTATCCTGAAATAAGTTGCGTTGCTGATGTTGCTGATCAAAAAATTATCGTATAAGTTGTCAGCATGGTCTTATGTAGTGTATGCGGGATCCGCCTCTTTTATTGTGGCGCTCAAAGGGTTTCTCTATGCTCATTTATTGTCCAGTGCAGAATACGCGCTTTTCAACTATTATTTATTGGTGCTGGGTTTCGGTGTATTGGCTGTTGGCTCTGGAGTCATCATCAGGTGTCATATTGAGCTGCCATTAATTGTTGAGAATGATGCTAAGTTGCGTCCTTTCGTGGAGGGTGTCAAGCGAGTGGGGGCCCTTTCGTGGGGGCTATTGTCGGTGGGCGTTATTGCTTATAGTCTTGCTGTGGGTGTGACTGCCTTCATATGGCTGCCTGCTTTGATTCAAGTTATTGTCTATTTTCTGTTTACCGTCGACCTGTTGGTCACTAAAAGTCGCGCACAATTTTTAGAGTATGCGCGGCAGCTTTTTTTCAGAAATGCTCTTATTGCATTGGCCGGGTTGGTCGGTGGCTTGGTCACAGCCAAAGCCGAATGGGCGATTATGTGTGAAGCCTTCATGGGGGTCGTGCTATACAGAAAAGGGCTGTATTGTTTTATAGGCATGTTTGGACTGCCCTCTTGGTCTTTCGTCAGTGCTTGTATGAAGTACGTGCCTGTGACATTGGTCGGGGCCAGTATTCAGTACGCTGATCGACTTCTGGCAGCCTATGTTATGCCTATTGCAGATTTTTCAAGGTTTTCATATCTGTCATTGTGCGCGATGGTTGGCCTAGCGCTACAGCAGTTGATAAACACTCGAGTCATTACACTGTTGCCGGCCGTTTGTGAACGTGACCCCAGGCAAGGTTTTCTATATGTTTTGAGAGTATCAGGGGCCGTCTTTTTTGTCCTACTGCCGTGTTTGTCTTTTGGGTTATGGATACTGCAAAATCCATGGTTTTCCGCGAGTTGGATAAGCGCTGGCCCTTTGTTAAGTGCTTTTTTTTTACTGGCGGCGCTATTTCGTTCATCCGACTTCTTCAGTACCTATTTGTTGGTCATGGGTAAAAAAAATTCGGTCGTCGCTGTGCAGTCATTGACCGTGCTGCTGTTTACCTGTTATGGGCTAATCTATGCCCAGGCAGGGGGCGCGCCGGATCTCACCACCTTTATGTCATTCGTAGCGGTTGGGTTTTTTGCCTCGTGGCTGGGTTTGGTAATGTTATCTTGGAGAGCAAGTCTTGGCTAAGCGATTATGGCGGCTCCTGTTCTCACGCTGGCGTGCGTGGTCTCTGTTTTTCAAAGCGCTGACTAGGCACTCACTGTTCTATCCTTTGGCTAAGGTTTCCGTTGGGGGCACTATCACTATCGGTCGTCGAGCGACGCTCAAAAAAGTTTTGCTCGATGCCGGTACCGGGCTCATTACTGTGGGTGATGGCGTTTGGGCTAATGACGGCGTCGAGCTGTCTGCCTCACGGAAAATAGTCCTGGGTCCAGGGACTACGCTGCAGCGGAATGTCACCATCAATGGGGACGTTGTCGTCGGGGCAGGGTGTCTCTTCGGCCCGAATGTATTTGTTTCGTCCTCGTCCCATGTCCATGACCAGTACCCGGGAATCACTATCAGAGAGCAGGAGCGCCGTATTTCACGTGATGATTTTCTTGCCCTCTACGATAAGCCTATTATCATTGGGGATGATGTGTGGTTAGGCGTGAATTCTGTATTAATGCCGGGGATTTCCGTAGGTTCTCACGCCATAATTGGTGCTAACGCGGTGGTTACTCGAAGCGTTCCGCAAGGGGCCATTGTCGCAGGGAGCCCTGCAAAATTGATTAAATTTCGTTTAGGTTTTGAGGGTGTGCAACATGTTGAGTGATAAAACGATCTTGATTACAGGGGGGACCGGGTCGTTCGGTAATACGTTCGTGCCTATGACGCTGGCTAAATACAACCCCAAAAAGATCATCATTTTTTCCCGCGATGAAATGAAACAGTGGGACATGGCGAAGAAATTCGAAGGCGATCCGCGGGTGCGTTTTTTCATTGGTGATGTGCGCGACAAAGACAGGCTCTACCGTGCACTGGACGGCGTAGATTACGTGGTGCATGCCGCCGCGACCAAGATCGTCCCCACTGCTGAATACAATCCATTCGAGTGCATAAAAACCAATATCAATGGTGCCATGAATCTTATTGATGCTTGCATCGATAAAGGCGTGAAGCGAGTGGTAGCGCTTTCAACCGACAAGGCCAGTAGCCCAATCAACCTCTACGGTGCTACCAAGTTAGCCTCCGACAAGCTCTTTGTGGCCGGCAACTCCTATGCAGGCGGTCATGACACACGCATGGCCGTCGTGCGCTACGGCAATGTGATGGGGTCACGGGGTTCAGTCATTCCATTCTTCATGTCGATCAAGGATAAAGGCGAATTGCCCATTACCGATGAGCGCATGACTCGTTTCATGATCTCATTGGAAGAGGGCGTTGAGCTGGTCTGGCATGCCTTCGACGACATGGAAGGCGGTGAAATCTACGTTAAGAAGATTCCCTCGATGAAGGTCACTGACCTCGCGCGCGTTGTGGCACCCGACGCGAGCCAAAAAGTGGTCGGCATTCGTCCAGGGGAAAAGCTGCACGAGCAGATGATCAGTGCCGAGGATGCTTACTACACCTACGAATACCCAGAACACTTCAAAATATTGCCGGTGATTCATGACTGGGCCACATGCCCAACGCGTATCAAGGATGGGGTGAAGGTCCCAGAGGGTTTCGTTTACTCCAGCGACACCAACAGCCAGTGGATGAGCGATGACGATCTCTTAGACTGGATTCGAGTGAATCAGGACAAGATAGGGAGTATTTGAACGCATGATCCCCTACGGTCGCCAGGACATCACCCAAGCGGATATCGATGCTGTGGTCGCAGTCTTGCAGTCGGATTTTCTGACGCAAGGTCCCCAGGTTCCAGAATTCGAAAAGCGGGTGGCCCATCATGTCGGTGCCAATCACGCGATAGCTGTGAATAGTGCGACGTCCGCGTTGCATATTGCGTGTCTTGCATTGGGGCTCGGCCCTGGCGATTATCTTTGGACCACGCCCATTACGTTCGTTGCTTCGGCTAACTGCGGTTTGTACTGCGGGGCTCAGGTAGATTTCGTCGATATCGATCCCAAAACTTACACCCTGTGCCCTTTAGCCCTCGCGCGAAAACTGGAGTTGGCGGAGCGTGAAGGCCGCTTGCCGAAGGTACTCGTACCCGTACACATGTGCGGCCAGCCGTGTGATATGCAGGCGATTCATGAGTTAGCGTTGCGCTATGGCTTTAAAGTCATAGAAGACGCTTCTCACGCTATTGGTGGCAAATACAACAATCACCCCATCGGCAGTGGCCGGTACAGCGATATCACCGTCTTCAGCTTTCATCCTGTAAAGATAATCACTACGGCCGAAGGCGGTATGGCGCTCACCAATGACGCGGACCTGGCCGCACGTATGTCATTGTTACGCAGCCACGGTATTACGCGTGACCCTCAGGCCATGACCCACGCCGCAGACGGTCCCTGGTATTACCAGCAGGTCGACCTGGGCTTCAACTATCGGATGACTGAGTTGCAGGCCGCATTGGGTGTCAGCCAAATGAATCGGTTGGACGACTATGTCGCTCGTCGCCATGAATTGGCGGTGCGCTACGATCAGTTGCTAGCGGACCTGCCTGTTAAAACTCCCTGGCAACACGCCGACGGTTATTCAGGCTGGCACCTTTACGTCATCCGTCTGCAACTGGACAAAATCGCTCCATCCCATCGGCAAGTCTTTGACTCGCTCCGCGAACAAGGGATCGGTGTGAATCTGCATTACATTCCTGTTCACACTCAGCCCTACTACGCCCGTCTTGGCTTTCAGCCTGAGGCCTATCCAGAATCGCAACGGTTTTACGCCGAAGCGATCAGCTTGCCTTTGTTCCACACAATGACGGAGGCTCAGCAGGACCAAGTAGTGGTCGCGTTGGCTCGGGCATTGAAAGTATGAAAATCGCCGTCATCCCTGCCCGCGGGGGGAGCAAGCGTATCCCACGCAAAAACATAAAAATGTTTGGTGGGAGGCCGATGATCGCCTGGTCAATTGAGGCAGCGCTTAACAGTGGCAGCTTCGATCAAGTGCTGGTGTCTACCGATGATATGGAAATCGCGGAAGTGGCTAGAGATCACGGTGCCCAAGTGCCTTTCATGCGGCCTCTCGAGTTGGCCGATGATTACACCGGTACGATTCCAGTCGTCCGCCACGCCGTCCAATGGATTTGCGACAACGTCGGGTCAGTGGATAAAGCTTGCTGTATATACGCCACCGCCCCTTTCATTGACGGAAATGACATCAGAAAGGGCCTGGATTCACTACAGCAGGGCGCGACTGACTATGCCTTTTCCGTTACGCGTTATGCATTTCCCATTCAACGGGCCTTGAAGCTTACCGGCAATGGGCGAGTGCAGATGTTCGAGCCACAATACTTCCATACCCGCTCTCAAGATCTGGACGAGGCCTACCACGACGCCGGACAATTTTATTGGGGGACCGCAAGAGCCTGGCTCGACAGTCGGCCTATCTTCACGCCCAATGCCGCCGCCGTGATTTTGCCGTCGTATCGAGTTCAGGATATCGACACCCCAGAAGACTGGGTACGTGCAGAACTGATGCACAACATGCTCCTCGCTTCACGGCCTGACTCTTGAAAGGCACGACCGTAGTTTTTCGTTGCGACGCGTCGATCCCCATGGGAACCGGTCATGTCATGCGATGCCTCACACTGGCGGGCGGCCTCCGCGCACGGGGTGCCGAGTGTCATTTCATCTGCCGAGAGCAGCTGGGCGACCTTTGTGCAGAAATAGAAAGGCAGGACTTCCTGGTCCATCGACTTCGTCCTGCGGCTAATGCCGAGCAGGCTTCATCTGGCTATGCGGCCTGGCTAGGCGCAACCCAAGCTGAAGACGTCCGGGACTCGTTACCTATCCTGACCCGAGTAAATGCCCAGTGGCTTATCGTCGACCATTATGCGATTGACCACGGCTGGCACCGCATCGCAAAAAAAATGATGTCAGGTCTTCGTATCTTAGTGATTGATGATCTCGCGAATCGCACACACTGTTGCGACTTGCTGCTCGATCAAAACCTCGGTCGACAGCCGCTCGATTACGCCCATCTTGTTCCCGATGCTTGCGAGACATTGTTAGGCAGCAGGTTTGCTCTGATCCGTTCGGAATTTACGGAAAAAAGGGCCGAAAGCCTAAGGCGGCGTCAGCATGAGCGCCCACATAGAGTTTTGATTTCGATGGGCGGTACCGATCCTGGAAATGTGACCGGCGCTCTTCTCGAAGCCTTGAAAGAGCTGAAGTCAGACCAGCCTCTGGCGTTTGACGTGATACTTGGCGCCCACTCGCCTTGGCAGGCAGAAGTACGCGCATCAGTGGAGTCAATGCCGTGGCCGACGACTCTATCCATAGGTGTCAGTGACATGGCAAATTGGATGATGAGGGCTGATCTCGCTATCGGCGCGGCCGGTGGGACGTCCTGGGAGCGCTGCTGCATGGGTCTACCTGTGGTACTGCTGATCCTGGCTGACAACCAATCCAGAGGTGCGCTTGCCTTGGAAGCCGCAGGCTGTGCAGCGCTGTTGGAAAATAATGACGATTTGTTTCGAACCCTGCCCTTGTTGATCAAGCAACTGTTGTCGGGTTCGAAGTTGGCATCGATGAGTCTGAGTGCCAGTTCTGTTTGCGATGGCCAAGGTGTTAAGACCGTGATCGCCAGAATGGAGGCGCTTAATGGCGCACGATAAGACCTCCGGCCCTAGGCTGAGACCAATGGTTCAAGCCGATCTCGAGACCGTGTGGGCCTGGCGCAATCATTGGGAGGTTCGTCGCTTTATGTACAACCAGCAGATCATAGAGTGGGAGCAGCACTGCCGCTGGTTTGAATCGGCTTCTCAGGATCCGCGACGACACCTAATGGTATTTGAGGTGGATGATAAACGTCAGGGGTTCGCCAGCCTTACTGAGCATATGACCGGAAAGGTCGCCGACTGGGGGTTTTATATGGCTCCTGGTACAGAAAAAGGTCGGGGACAGCAGCTCGGAAAGCTAGCCTTGGCCTACGCGTTTGAGGATTTAAAATTACATAAAGTGTGCGGTCAGGTGCTCGGCTTTAATGAGCCCTCCTTGCGTTTCCACACTCGTCTGGGTTTCCGGCAAGAAGGTGTATTACGTGACCAGCACTTCGACGGCGAATGTTTTCACTCGGTAAGCTGTTTTGGAATTTTGGCTAACGAGTGGGATAACGCGAAATCAGGAATTCAGGTATGAGCATAGCGAGCATCAATATCAATGGGCGGCGCATCGCGGCCGATGCCCCACCTTATGTGATTGCTGAACTGTCGGCAAACCACAACGGCAAGCTGGAAACTGCTTTGGCTATCATTGAGGCCGCCAAACGCGCAGGTGCGGATGCAGTCAAACTACAGACGTACACAGCGGACACCATTACCTTGAACAGTACCGCTGAAGAGTTTCAAATACGCGGCGGTTTATGGGATGGTCGTAGTTTGTATGAGCTGTACCAAGAGGCCCATATGCCCTGGTCTTGGCACGAGCCGCTGTTCGCCCGCGCTCGTGAATTGGGTATCACACTGTTCAGCTCTCCTTTTGACACCACGGCGGTCGACCTGCTGGAGTCTCTCAATACGCCCGCGTACAAAATCGCTTCCTTCGAAGCTGTCGACCTTGCGTTGATAAAGTATGTAGCAAGCACCGGCAAGCCCATGATCATCTCCACCGGCATGGCCGACAGTGATGAAATTCTTGAAGCGGTCGAGGCTGCCCGGGAGGGCGGTTGCAAAGAGCTGGCGATACTTCATTGCGTCAGTGGCTACCCAGCGCCAGCGGCTGATTACAATCTGCGCACCATTACGGACATGATTGGCCGTCATGGTTTGGTTACCGGGCTCTCTGACCATACGCTGGATAACACCACGGCCATTACCAGCGTCGCTTTGGGGGCGTCTATCATTGAAAAGCATTTCACGCTTGATCGCGCCGGAGGAGGGCCTGACGATAGTTTCTCGCTGGAGCCCGCAGAGCTTTCGGCGTTGTGTCGTGACAGCAAAACTGCTTGGGCCGCCTTGGGCGAAGTAAACTACGGACGTAAATCCAGTGAACAGGGCAATGTGCAGTTCCGCCGGTCGCTCTACGCGGTTGAACATATCGCGAAGGGTGAGCTTTTTACCCGGCACAATGTGAGAAGCGTGCGACCCGGCCACGGGTTGCCGCCAAAGCACCTTGAAAGCCTTCTAGGTAAATACGCGGCGGTTGATATACCCATTAACACCGCCCTTGCGCCGGGAATGATTGCTTGAGTCAGCAAGCTTTGGTTGACCCTGCAGAGCATCTGCGGCCTAGGCGAGATACGCGGCGCAGGTTGCTGGCGATGCCCATGGCCGTCGTATTTCTCGCGGCATCTATTTTGCTATTGGACTGGGCATCGCCAGTCATTCCGCGCAGCGGTTCGGTGACGGCGGCCTACGGTATCTACAGTGTCTTTTACTTATTATTCGTTGTGACGCATGGCGTGATAGTCGCATCAATTATACCGTTCAGGGCATCAATGACTTCTGTCACGCCGACGGCATTGCCAGCAGGTATCTATTCGGTGATGGTCATCGCCTGTTGGGCGTCCACAGCAGGTTTGCTGTTTTTGATTGGCGACCGAGTCATCTACCAGAATGTTGACTTTATCAACGACAGTTTTGTCGTTACGCGCGCTCGATTAAACGCATCCCGCTCCGAAGCAGGCGGGGTGTCATCCCTCTTCAGCGTGGCTGGTAACCTACTGCAGTTTTGCTACTTTTTCACCTTGACGATGGGCGTTTACTACTACGAGCTTTTGAGCCAAGCGCAGCGCTTCAGACTGGCGGCATGGATTGCCTTGATCGCCATCGCCGGCTCATACGTGTTAGGTGGTCGTTCGATTTTGAGTTTAGCCGCGTTGGCAGTGTGCGCAACCTGGACGGCGCGTATCGTCGCGGGGAGGGCGAGTTATAGCAGCATGTTGTCACGCCGGGCGGTAATACGATGCGGCATTGGGGTCGGCCTCACGTTAATGGCAATGCTTTACGTGTTTTACGCTCGTGCCAACGCCAGTGCGCTCAGCTCTCAGAAGTACTTGGAGACCTTCATTGCGCACTTAGGAGGCGAGGTAACGCAGACGTACCGCGCGTGCGAAGCCGGTATTCTTTGCGATATTTATAACTATGCACAGCTGACCGTTTTATATATCACGCACGGGCTTTGGGTGCTGGCGGAAAGCTATTATCACCCAGACGCGCTGCCCAGTATGGCGCCGCTATTAGGGGGAGTTCTATCCATTTATAGCAAAATCGACGCGGTGGGTGGGCAGGTGGCGATTTATCAGTTCTCCGGGCTGTTCAATTCTCTACCGGGTTCTATATTTTATATATTCGGCGGCGGCGGGGTGCTGTTTTTCTCGGTGCTGTTGGGCGTGGTCACAGGGTTGTCAGCGCTCTACCTGCATCGAAGTGCTTCGGTTGTAGCGGTGCTTGCGTATGTCCTGGTGTGTGTGACGATGCTGATCTCGCCCGTGCTGTCCGCGTTTAATGCAGTCATGTTCGTTTTCATCGTTCTTTCAATGTTGACGATGGTCGCATTACTTTTCATTGTTCAATATCTCAGGGGCGAGCGGCGAATATCATGAAGATAGGTTTCGCTAATATTTTTTCATTTAGACCGCATGTGGAGCATTTGTTTTATTTGTCCTCGTTGGTAGAGGCTGCTGGACACGAGGTGTATTACCTCACGTGCGACGCTGCGGTCAGTAATTGTTACCCGCGTGCGATAAAGGGAACTGGCAAGTTGAAGGAGTGCGCCAAGTGCATGCTCGGCGGCATCCGGAGTTTTCCTGTACAGGGTATCACCGCCTTGCGGGACCAGCCTGGAAGTCTGGATCAAGCGACGTTGAACAAACTAGCACTTTCCAGTTCGTGCACCGCCAACCGTACGGAGTCCGAAGCCGAATGGAACGAGCCGGAAGTGGTGGCGGTAAGAGAGAGCCTACATCGGCCTATCCAATCAGTATTTGCCAGTACTTTAGAGTGGATAAACGACAATCAGCTGGATTGCGTGGTTTGTTTCAATGGCCGTATGGACCTGACGCGGGCTGTCACTTATGCGTGCGAACAGGCCGGTATCCCATTTGTTACACATGAGCGAACCTGGTTTGGCGACGGCCTACAGCTGATACCCAACGCTAACTGCCTTTCGCTATTGTCGCTTAATAAGATGGTCGAGGAGTATGATGACCGGCCGTTGACAACGGTACAGGCGAACATTGCTGGTAAATTAGCCGGCGAACGCTTCCTCCAGCGCAACTCTATGGAATGGCGGCTGTACAACCAGAATCCCGAACCCGCGCCTTGGCCGTTAAGCGGCCCTGGGCCTCGGGTTCTCGTAGTCCCGAGCAGTAAAAATGAGTTTGCCGGACACGAAGAATGGCTTACCGAGTGGGTGGATAATACCAAAGCGCTAGATGATCTGTTTGAGGCCTTCGATATTGGCGCGGGTCAAGTAGTTGTTCGATGTCATCCTAACTGGTCAGAAAACATAGGCAAAGCCGTCGGTGATCGCTCACTGGCTCTCTACCGTGAGTGGGCTGCTAAAAGAGGTATTCATTGTATTTCAAGTGAGCAACGGGCCAGTACTTACGATTTGATCCAGCAGGCAGATATCGTCGTATTGAATGGCGGATCCTCGTCGGTAGAGGCCGGTGTGTGTGGCAAACAGGTGATTTGCATGGGACCCTCAACGTATCAAAAAGCCGGGTTTGTGCGGACCTTTCTAGATAAAGCTTCGCTGTACCAGGCCGATGCACGGACTCCCCTGGACCCTGATCGGGTACGGCGTAAAACGCTTCGTTATCTCTATTTGCGTTCTCATCGATTTGCCCAGTATGTGAGTTTCGTTAAAGCCGTGGAGACCACCCGCTATGAATACTTTGCGGGCGCAGATCCTGAACGGTTGCTCTCGATGTTGCGGTCCGGCCAGATGACCGCGGACGATGACACCTTCGCTTCTGATTCAGCCGGAGAGGATCCTATCGTTGAGGCCTTGCTGCACAAGCGATGGGGGCAACTGGCCGACTACGAACGAAGTGAGCCAAAGCGTACGCCAATTGAAATCAAACGACGCCTCGGCATGCGCTGGGTCGACGGCTTGCGGGCGAAAATGCCCAGAGGAGACAGGGGTTGAATGTAACAAGCGCAGAACGGGTATCTATCATTACACCCTCCTACAATGCCGAGAAATTGATTGGCCGTACAATTCAGTCCGTACTTGACCAAACGTTCAGCGCTTGGGAAATGATTGTGGTCGACGATTGCTCCACTGACGGGACCCGCGAGGTGGTGCAGGGCTACGCGTCTAAAGACCCGCGCATAAAACTAGTGGCTTTACCGCAAAACAAAGGAGCACCGGCAGCCCCGCGCAATGTGGGTGTCAGCCAGGCCACCGGCGATTGGATAGCATTTCTGGACGCCGACGACATTTGGCACCCGCAAAAACTAGAACTGCAAATGCTTGCATTAAAGCGCGAGGGCGCAGCGTTTAGTTGCTCTCAGATGAAAGACTTTACAGATGATCGTTTGCTTGAGTTTCCGCCGGTGGAAGAAGTGGGGTACGAACGAGTGAGTTTCTGTAAGCAACAGTGGAAAGGACGTATCCCAACGTCCAGTGTCGTGTTAAACCGAGCGCTTATGCTGAAGTTTCCATTCAATGAGGACATTCGCTACAAGGCTGTAGAGGATTACCATTGCTGGCTCAGAATTCTTCAAAGCACGGGCGACAGTATCAAGCTGCGCTACCCGCTGTTGAGTTATCGTCGCATCGTCGGTCAAATATCGGGCTCAAAGAAATATATGCTTGAGCGTATGTATATGGTCCACAGGGAATACCCGGGGACATCACCATTAAAAGCGGTGATTTTTACGCTGACCCATGCGTTGGGCGGATTTTATTATCGTATTCTGAGGAAAGGCTTATGAAGCGCATTATGGTAACGGGCGGTGCCGGATTTTTAGGGTCCCACCTGTGCGAGCGCTTATTGCAAGATGGCAACGAGGTGCTGTGTGTCGATAATTTTTATACCGGCTCGAAACGAAATATTGCACACCTTATGGCCAATCCATATTTTGAACTGATTCGTCACGACGTGACCTTTCCGCTCTACGTCGAGGTGGACGAGATCTTCAATCTGGCGTGCCCAGCTTCACCTGTGCATTACCAATTCGACCCGGTACAAACGCTCAAGACCAACGTACACGGAGCTATTAATATGCTTGGTCTGGCGAAACGTACCAAGGCCAAGATCTTCCAAGCCTCCACCAGCGAAGTCTACGGTGATCCAGAGGTCCATCCGCAACCCGAAGAATACTGGGGCAAGGTGAATCCCATCGGCATCAGATCTTGCTATGACGAAGGCAAACGCTGTGCCGAGACCCTATTTTCCGATTACCACCGCCAGCATGGGTTACGCATCAAGATAGCCCGTATTTTCAATACCTATGGGCCACGCATGCATCCCAACGATGGTCGGGTCGTGAGTAATTTTATCGTGCAGGCCTTGCAAGGCGAGGACATCACTATCTACGGTGACGGTGCCCAGACTCGCAGTTTCTGTTATGTCGATGATTTGGTGGAGGGCTTCACCCGATTGATGAATACGGCGGATGAAATTACCGGCCCTGTCAATTTGGGTAACCCTGGCGAATTCACCATCCGACAATTGGCCGAGCGAGTCATCGCTCATGTTAATTCTTCGTCCAAATTGATATTCAAGCCACTACCGCAGGATGATCCGCGCCAGCGGCAGCCTGACATCGAGATGGCACGCAAACTTTTGGGCTGGGAGCCGCAGGTAATGCTTGATGAAGGCTTGAAGAAAACCATTAGATATTTTGATGATCTGCTGTCGGTGAGCAATGTCAATGTCGGGTAGCGCAAAATGAAAATAACCGTCTTTGGCAGTGGTTATGTTGGGCTGGTGACGAGTGCCTGTCTTGCTGATGTTGGTCACTCGGTCATATGCATTGATATCGACCAAAAAAAGATCGATGGTTTGCTGAATGGGGTGGTGCCCATCTATGAGCCTGGCCTTGAGGAACTGATACTCAACAATATGGCAGCAGGGCGCCTTCAGTTTTCTACCAATGCAGAGCTGGGTGTTACCCATGGTTACCTTCAATTTATCGCGGTCGGTACCCCGCCTGATGAAGATGGCAAGGCTGATCTTCAGTATGTCTTGGCTGTGGCCCGTACGATAGGCCAGTACATGACGACAGATAAATTGATTATCGATAAGTCCACCGTACCTGTCGGGACTGCTGATCGGGTGAGGGAGACTGTGTTACAGGCTCTTAACCAGCGCGGACTTGAGTTACCTTTCGACGTTTGCTCGAATCCTGAGTTTCTCAAGGAAGGTGCGGCCATTGACGATTTCACCAAGGGTGCTCGAATCATTGTGGGTACCGACTCTGACAAAGTCGAAGATGCCATGCGCCATTGTTACGGACCTTATAATCGTAACCATGACAAGCTAATGTTTATGGACGTCCGCTCCGCTGAACTTACGAAGTACGCGGCCAATGCCATGTTGGCCACTAAAATAAGCTTCATGAACGAGATGGCTAACCTCGCGGAGCACCTCAACGCCGATATTGAGAGTGTCAGACTAGGCATCGGTTCAGACCCCCGCATTGGGTATCATTTCATTTACCCCGGCTGCGGCTATGGTGGCTCGTGTTTTCCCAAAGATGTTCAAGCGTTAGCGCGAACAGCCCAGGAGGTGGGCTATCAGGCTGATTTGTTGATCGCGGTGGAAGCGGTCAATAATCGCCAAAAGCAGGTGCTTTTCGAAAAGTTACACCGAGCTTTCGATGGGCAGCTAAATGGAAAAACGGTCGCGGTATGGGGGCTCGCATTCAAGCCCAACACCGATGACATGCGAGATGCGCCGAGCCGGTCATTGATGGAGGCCCTCTGGGAGGCTGGAGCTCAAATTAAGGCGCATGACCCCGAAGCGATGGCCGAGTGTCGCCGTATCTATGGCGATCGGCCGGGCCTGCAATTGTGCGCCTCGCGCGAAGAGGCAGTCACTGGTGCCGATGCCCTAGTGATCTGCACAGAATGGAAGGCATACCGCGCACTGGAGCCGGAATGGCTTAAAGGCGTTCTCAATTTCCCTATCGTGGTAGATGGTCGCAACGTTTTTAACCCATCCGAGATGGCCGCCGCCGGGATCCTTTACTTCACAGTAGGTCGTCCAAAACCGGCGGCAATTAATTGAGAGTCTTATGGCCAAGGTTCTGATTACTGGTGCGGGTGGTTTCATAGGCCAAGCTTTGTGCCAGCGGCTTGCTCAGCAGGGGAATGAAGTCGTAGCGCTGGTCCGTAGGGCGGCTCTTTCTGACAGTGGTATTACCTACAAAGTGGCCGACCTCGAGGACCCAGACAGCATAGCTCTCTCCGATCTGCAGGGCGTCGACTGTATTGTTCATTTGGCTGGGCGTGCCCACGTCATGAAGGACAGTTCGGCCCAGCCTCTGGAGGAATACCGCAAGGTCAACCGCGATGCCACCCTCCGTTTTGCCCAGCAGGCACTGGAGGCGGGAGTCAAACGCTTTGTGTTTGTCAGTTCAATCGGCGTCAATGGTGCTCAAACATTCGGCACTCCGTTTGATGAAACATCACTTGCTCGGCCACACGCGGACTATGCGGTGTCTAAGTGGGAGGCAGAGGAGGGCGTTCGCGCCTTGCTCGGCGCCTCAACCATGGAGTGGGTGATCGTTCGTCCTCCGATGGTCTACGATGCTGCTGCGCCAGGAAATTTTGCCCGTCTTATGCGACTGGCCGCCAGCGGCCTGCCCTTACCTTTGGCAAAGGTCGATAACAAACGTAGCATTATTTCTCTGCGCAATTTAACGGCGTTTCTGTCCCTCTGTACTGCTCACACGAACGCGGCAAACCAGCTTTTTTTAATTGCGGATGACCAGGCTGTATCGACTCCGCGGATGGTAGAACTGCTATGCGAAGGTATGGGCAAGGGCGCGAAGCTGTTTTATTGCCCTTCCAGTTTACTTCTCCTTATTGCCGGTTGGGTAGGTCGGAGCAATATCCATACTCAGTTGTATGGATCGTTGCAGATCGACACGGGCAAAGCCAAGCAATTGCTAGGCTGGAAGGCTGAGGAATCGGTTGATATCGCTATTCGTAATGCCGGGGCCGGCTTCAAAAAAGATGCATGATGTTGTGATATTGACTTAAGGAAAAATTTTCTAATGCTCTTTCTGATAATCCCTTTGCTAGCATTCATGTGCTGGCTACTTACCGGGAGGTTACGCCAGTACGCGATCGCCAAAAGCATCATTGATATCCCCAATTCTCGCAGTTCTCATACCGTACCTACTCCGCGCGGCGGGGGGGGTGCTATTGTAGTTGTTTATTTAGGCAGCTTGCCGCTGTTGACATTGCTCGGCGTGCTCCCTTGGAGTGTCACCTGGGGGATGGTTGGTGCCGGCGGGATGGTCGCAGTATTGGGTTTCCTGGATGACCGAGGGCACATTGCGGCCCGCTGGCGTTTGCTCGGGCATTTCAGCGCCTCCCTGTGGCTTCTGGTTTGGTTAGGAGGGCTGCCGATCTTAGACATAGCAGGGTTCAGTTTAGACTTGGGTTGGTTCGGCCATGCCTTGGCCCTTCTTTACCTCGTATGGCTACTCAACTTATACAACTTCATGGACGGCATCGACGGTATTGCTAGTGTCGAAGCCATTTGCGTGGGTCTTGGTGCTACTGTGCTTTATATCGCGGGCGGGCTTCCATCAATGCTGTTCGCGCCCTTAGCTCTGGCAGTGACTGTAATGGGGTTTCTCTATTGGAATTTTCCTCCCGCACGGATTTTCATGGGCGATGCCGGCAGCGGTTTCCTAGGTATTACCTTGGGCGGGCTGTCGCTTCACGCCGCCTGGGCCGCTCCGCAATTGTTATGGGGCTGGCTAATTCTATTGGGGGTCTTTGTGGTTGATGCGACATTGACCTTGTTGCGGCGGCTGGCGCGGGGCGAGAAAGTCTACGAGGCACATCGCAGCCATGCTTATCAATTCGCAGCCAGGCACTATGGCCGTCATTTACCCGTTACTCTGGCGGTCATGCTAATCAACACCTGCTGGCTGCTGCCGATCGCAATCATTGCAGTCGTCTGGCGAGTTGATGGTCTGACGAGCCTTGCGCTTGCCTATCTGCCTTTGGTAGTGCTGGCCATCAGATTCCGCGCAGGCGGTGCGGAATAACCCTTTGCCTAAGGTCGGATTCGTCGCACCGCACGGGTACGGGGGTTGGAATGGGCAAATGCGTACAATGCCCGACAGGGCAATAGAGTTAGGGGCTGTGTGTGAAGGATAAAAGTTTTAGAAGTTGGATCAAGTCACGCTTACTGGGCATGCCACGTCGATATAAACGGGCGCTCCAAGTTGCCACCGACGTACTCTTGATCTGGGTCGCACTCTGGCTAGCCTTTGTCGTGCGTCTTGGTTTGGACGATACCAACCACCCCTACTGGGCACACTTCTGGCTGTTCGGGTCTGCACCTGTCATCGCCATCCCGATTTTTATACGTTTTGGCATGTACCGCGCGGTGATGCGCTATTTCGGCAACGACGCGTTGATCACTATCTTCAAGGCTGTGACCTTGTCGGCCCTTTTGCTGGCGCTGGTCGTGTACTGGTACAGCAACCACAAAACCGTAGTGCCTCGGTCGATCATTTTTAATTATTGGTGGCTGAGTCTGGTGATGATTGGCGGGTTACGCCTGATCATGCGCCAGTATTTTCTGGGCGACTGGTTCGCTACGACTCAGCATGTTCCCTTCGCGAATCGGGATGATGGCTTACCTCGGGTAGCGATCTACGGTGCTGGCTCTGCGGGTAATCAGCTCGTAGCGGCGCTGCGAATGGGCAAGGCCATGCGGCCGGTGGCTTTTATCGATGACGACCCCGGCATCGCCGATAGAGTTATTTCCGGGCTGCATGTTTTCAAGCCTAGGCATATCGATAAACTGATCGAAGCGACGGGGGCTCAGGAAATTTTGCTCGCCGTACCTTCGGCCACCCGCGCCAGACGTCGCGAGATCCTCAATTACCTCGAGGCCTTCCCTATCCATGTTCGTAGTGTGCCTGGGTTTATGGATTTGGCCAGCGGGCGAGTCAAAGTGGATGACATTCAGGAGGTCGACATTGCCGACCTGTTGGGCCGTGATGCGGTGCCAGCGCAAGACAACCTGTTACAACGCTGTATCACTGGAAAAGTCGTGCTGATTACCGGCGCTGGCGGCTCCATTGGGGCGGAGCTATGTCGGCAGATTCTCGACCAGCGGCCGGCCACGATGATTTTGTTTGAGCACAGCGAGTTCAACCTTTACAACATATCGAGTGAATTGGAGGCGCGGGTAAAACGTCGATCACTTCCTATTAGGCTATTGCCAATCCTGGGTTCCGTGCGGCATGCCGACAAGTTGCTCGAGGTGATGACGACCTGGGCCGTCGAAACGGTTTACCATGCGGCCGCTTACAAACATGTTCCCATTGTCGAGCACAATATCGCCGAAGGCCTATTTAATAACGTGTTAGGCACATTGAACACCGCTCAAGCGGCGCTCCAGGCCGGTGTCGCCAACTTCGTATTGATTTCGACGGATAAAGCCGTCCGCCCCACCAATGTGATGGGCAGTACCAAACGGTTGGCAGAGATGACCTTGCAGGCGTTGAGTAGGGAAACGGCGCCGGTGCTATTTGGTGACCTTAGTAACGTGTCTCAGGTCAACCGGACGCGATTCGTCATGGTCCGATTTGGTAACGTACTTGGCTCGTCCGGGTCCGTCATCCCACTGTTTCACCGTCAAATCAAAAGCGGTGGTCCGCTCACCGTGACCCACCCCAAAATTACCCGTTATTTCATGACTATCCCCGAGGCGGCGCAGCTGGTTATCCAGGCCGGCTCAATGGGGCAGGGCGGGGATGTCTTCGTGCTGGACATGGGAGAGCCAGTAAAGATTGTTGAGTTGGCCGAAAAAATGATTCATCTGTCCGGCTTCAGTGTCAGGTCAGATCGCAATCCTAACGGCGACATCGCAATCGAATTCACCGGGCTTCGGCCGGGAGAAAAGCTGTTCGAGGAGCTGCTGATCGGCGATAACGTCGAAGCGACGTTACACCCGATGATCATGAGTGCTGACGAAGACTATCTGCCCTGGGACCTGCTCAAGCCGCGCTTGAATGGGTTATTGGATGGCCTGCGTCATAACGACTATCCCCTCGTGCGGCAATTACTCCGAGAGACCGTCAGTGGCTACAGCCCTGATGGTGATATCGTCGACTGGGTGCACCTGCAGCAGCGGCTTGACCCGCGTATTTAGGACTATTCCTAGGCTTTTCGCCTGGACAGGCTCCCCTGGTGATCTAAGTTCAAGAGGCGGCTCAAGGAAAGCCGCCATTGAACTTAAATTGCCATGGAGCACGTCCCCAATGCGTACCACCTTTTTCTCCTCGTTACTTGTTGCCCTGCTAAGCCTTACCTCCCATAGCGCGCTCGCGGCCCCTACAGCCAATCCCCAGGCAGAGTCTTCCTCGATGCAATCGGTTGAAGGGAAGGTGTCCTTGAACTCTGCCGATGCGCAGACCCTACAGCGCGTACTGGCGGGAGTGGGGAAAGCTAAAGCTGAGGCGATAGTGGCTCACCGGGACGCCCACGGCGCTTTTGCCTCAATTGATGAGCTGCTCGAAGTCAAAGGGATCGGGAAGGCGCTACTGGATAAGAATCGCGACAAACTGGCGTTGAACTGACTCCCACGAGGCACGGAAGGAGAGGCGAGATTGGCCTCTCACTTCCCGGCCACCAGGCACTCTGCGTCGTCCAGGAAGTCCGGTTTGCAGCAATGATTGATTCTTAAGCCCGTGCCTGTTCTTTCAGCGCACTACGACTCGTCTCCAAAATCAACGCCGACAACCCCGCATCCTCAACACTGCGCGCCAACATCAGTGCGCCGACCAGTGTCGACAATGTCACGATACCTTTCTGTTCGGCCTGTTCACCGCCGCCCATGGCCTCGGCCATCAGTTTACTGATCGTATTGACCACATAGTCGGTCGTTGCGCTGGCCTGCCGGCGCTGGCCGAGTTCGGCTGCGATGGTAGGTAAGGGGCAGCCTGAATCGGCGTTGTCTCGATGGTGTTCGCTAAGGTAAAAATCGATGAATGCTGCTATGGGTTGTTCGCTTGAAAACGCCTTATCAACCGCTATGGAAACCTGTTCCACTGCATCTTGCAACGCAGTTTGCACCAGCTCGTCTTTGGATTTGAAGTGTGCATAGAAACCGCCATGGGTCAGGCCGAGGCCTTTCATCAGAGGTTGAAGGCCTGTCGCACTAACACCATCACGGCGAAAGCGGGCAGAGGCTTCCTTGACGATTCGTTGGTAGGTTTGGGCTTTGCGATCTTGGGGGTAGCGCACGGCGCCTCCAGGGCTCAAGTGCTAAGTGGCGTTTTTAGGTCGTCACAAAGTCAGGCGTTATTGGGGAGTCTCTGGCTATTGAGGGGCTCAATAGCCGAAACCGGACTCATCGATCACGCGCTTCCTTAGCATCCATTTCGGCGTTGCGTTCATGCACGCGTTTAAGTTGCTCCTCGGTGAGGGGTAGTTTCTTCGCCGTATCACGCAACATCATCAGGCCACCGACGATGGAACCGATAGCCACCAGCAGTATTAACCAGGCGTACCAGGGCATGTTTAATCTCCTTAGGCGTGCGCCGACCAGAGGGTTCCGGTAACCGCGGCAGCACCTTTTTTTGATAGTAAACACACCCAGTGGTTCAATTATAAACACGTTAGGCGGGCGTTATCATAGTGCTACTACTGTTGCGCCTATAGATTGACTTGTGTGCAGACAGACGGTCGGAGCGCCCTGGGCCGCGGCCGCTTTCGCCTTTGCAGAGCCGGGCATTGACGGCCATGGTTATGGGCCAAGCCGAAAGGAGCGGCCTTTCCATGATTAAAATCCGCTACAATGCGCGGCGATTTCGACCTGCTTTGAGAGCCTCGCCATGCCCGTTTGCCAGACCCCTATCATCGTCGCTTTGGATTTCCCCAACCGGGAGGCCGCTTTGCAGTTGGCCGATCAGTTAGATCCCAAGCTATGCCGGGTCAAGGTGGGTAAGGAGCTGTTTACCAGCAGCGCTGCAGGCATCGTGGAGACCCTCAACAGTAAAGGCTTCGAGGTATTTCTCGATTTGAAATTCCACGATATCCCCAATACCACGGCGATGGCGGTCAAAGCCGCCGCGGAAATGGGCGTGTGGATGGTTAACGTTCACTGTTCTGGGGGCCAGCGCATGATGGCTGCATGCCGCGAAGTGCTCGACCAGCGCAATGGCGTGCAGCCGCTGCTGATTGGGGTGACCGTGCTGACCAGTATGGAGCGCGAGGACCTGGCCGCGATCGGTCTGGACATCGAACCTCAGGAGCAGGTGCTGCGCTTGGCTGCCTTGGCGCAGAAGTCCGGTATGGACGGCTTGGTCTGTTCGGCTCTGGAAGCGACCGCGCTGAAGGCCGCGCACCCTGGTCTGCAGTTGGTCACGCCGGGCATTCGCCCTGCCGGCAGCGCCCAGGATGACCAGCGCCGCATTCTCACCCCACGCCAGGCGCTCGACGCCGGCTCTGATTACTTGGTGATTGGGCGGCCGATCAGCCAGGCCGCAGACCCTCGCCAAGCATTGGAAGATGTAGTAGCGCAGATCTGCGCACAGGCGCTGTAGAGCTAAGCAGCGTCAAGGGGCCTGCCCAATTCAGCGCCCCTTGCTATTGAGTACCAGCAACGCCAGAACCCCTGCAACGATCCCCCAAAATGCCGACCCTATGGAAAACAGGGTCATGCCCGAAGCCGTCACCATAAAGGTAATCAGGGCCGCCTCGCGTTCTTTGGGTTCGCTCATGGCCTGGGTCAGGCCGTTGATCAACGAGCCGAACAGCGCCAGTGCCGCAATCGACAGCACCAGCTCTTTAGGCAGCGCGGTGAATAGGGCCGCCAGGGTGGCGCCGAAAATGCCGGCGATGGCAAAGAACACCCCACACCATACCGCTGCGGTATAACGCTTGGTTTTATCTTCGTGGGCCTGCGGGCCGGTACAGATGGCGGCGCTGATCGCGGCCAGGTTGAGCCCGTGGGCGCCAAAAGGGGCGAGCAGTAGCGAGGCGAGGCCGGTGGTTGCGATCAAAGGCGAGGCCTGGACCGGGTAGCCGTCTGCCCGCAGCACCGCCATACCCGGCATGTTTTGCGAGGCCATGGCGACTACGAACAGGGGCAGGCCGATGCTGATGGTGGCTGCCAGGGAGAATTGCGGCGTAGTCCAGACCGGCACCGCCAGCTCGAGTTGGAACTGGCTGAAATCCAGTAGCCCCTGCGTGCCTGCCAGCAGGCTACCCACCACCAGTGCCGCGAGGACGGCGTAGCGCGGGAAGGCGCGCTTTGCCAGCAGGTAGGTGAAAAACATGCCGGCGACCAGCCCGGTACGATGCTGCGCGGCGATGAAGATCTCGCTGCCGATTTTGAACAGAATACCGGCCAGCAGCGCTGCCGCCAGAGAGGTGGGCAAGCGCTTGGCGATGCGCTCGAAAGCGCCTGTGAGGCCGCAGAGCATGACCAGCAGTGCGCAGGTTATATAGGCACCTATCGCTTGCCCGTAGCTCACCTGGCCAATACTGGTGATCAACAAGGCGGCGCCCGGGGTTGACCAAGCGACAGTGATCGGCGTGCGGTAGCGCAGGGACAGGCCGATGCTGCATACCGCCATGCCCATGGAAAGCGCCCAGATCCATGACGACACTTGCCCGTTGCTCAAACCGGCCGCTTGGCCGGCCTGGAAGATCAGCACCAGCGAACTGGTGTAGGCCGTCAACATGGCAATAAAGCCTGCGATGATGGCGGTGGGCGAGGTGTCTGCCAAAGGCCGTAAGGTGGCCGTGGGCGCAGGGTGCATAGTCGACTCCGGGGAAACGGGGGGCGCCAGGGTAAACGCTGGCGGTGGTTTAAGGGCGATACAGCCGCCAACACAATTGACCGTACAGTCTTGGCTGGCAGGCGCCTCCAGGTGGGTTATCCTGCGGGCTTAGGTTCAAGCCTTCGGTTACGTTCACCCAGAACGCTTGGATACTGGGTCAGCCCGCTTGGTTGGCCCATTAGGAGGAAACGATGCTCAAGGTTTACGGTGATTACCTTTCCGGCAACTGCTACAAAATCAAGTTGATGCTGCATTTATTGGGGTGGGAGTACCAATGGCACCCTATTGATATCCTCAAGGGCGACACGCAAACAGCCGAGTTTCTGGCGCTCAACCCCAATGGCAAAATCCCGGTGGTGGAGCTTGAAGACGGCACTCATCTATGGGAATCCAACGCCATTCTTAACTACCTGGCCGATGGCAGTGTTTACCTCCCTACCGAGCCGCGTCTGCGCACCCAGGTGCTGCAGTGGCAATTCTTCGAGCAGTACAGCCACGAGCCGTACGTCGCCGTGGCGCGCTTTATCCAGCGCTATCAGGGCATGCCCACTGAGCGCGCGGACGAATACGAAGTCTGTCAGGTCCGTGGGCACAAAGCGCTCAGGGTGATGGAGAAGCAACTGCAGGCCACGTCTTACCTTGTGGGCGAGCAGTTTTCCATTGCCGACATTGCGTTGTATGCCTACACCCACGTGGCCGATGAAGGCGGCTTCGATCTGAGCGCCTACCCGGGGATCCAGGCGTGGCTGCAGCGGGTATCGCAACAAAAGGGTTATGTGGGAATGCTTTGAGGCGTCAAGCGCGGCGCTTTTACCAGCGGCGCGCTAACGAGAGGGGGTCAGGCGAAGCGCTTGTTCAAATAGTCGATGATCACCTTGGACTCGTACATCCAGGTGGTCTGGCCGTTTTCGTCGATACGCAGGCAGGGCACTTTTACCTTGCCGCCGCCTTCGAGTAGCGCCTGGCGCTGTTGGGGGTCGTTTTTGGCGTCGCGAAGGGCTACGGGCACGTTGAGTTTGTGCAAGGTGCGACGGGTCTTGACGCAAAACGGGCACGCGTGAAACTGATACAGGCTCAGGCCCTGAGCCGCGCGTTCCACTTCTGCCTGTTTGGCGCCATCGCGCTTGAGTTTGGCCGGGCGGGTGAGCAAGTCACCTGCGACGATCAGTTGGCCTAGGCCATTGCGCAATACTTTCATCAACATGCCGTTTGCCCCCTTACTTGATCAAGCTGAGGAATTCGCTGCGCGTCGCGGCGTTGTCCCGAAACTCGCCGAGCATTACCGAGGTGATCATCGACGAATTCTGCTTCTCGACGCCGCGCATCATCATGCACATATGTTTGGCTTCGATCACTACCGCCACGCCCAAAGCGCCGGTGACTTGCTGAACGGCCTCGGCAATCTGGCGGCCGAGGTTTTCTTGGATCTGCAGGCGCCGCGCGTACATATCGACGATGCGCGCGACTTTCGACAGGCCCAGCACTTTGCCGTGGGGAATGTACGCCACGTGGGCGCGGCCGATGAAGGGCAGCATGTGGTGTTCGCACAGCGAATACAGCTCGATGTCCTTGACCATCACCATTTCGCTCGCATCTGAGCTGAACAGTGCGCCATTGGTGACCTCTTCCAGCGTTTGCTCGTAACCTTGGCAAAGGTAGCGCATGGCTTTGGCGGCACGCTTGGGCGTGTCTAGCAGACCTTCGCGGGTTACGTCCTCGCCGATTTGGCCGAGAATCGCTGAGTAATTCTGTTCCAGGGACATGGATCTACCTGTGGGTGTTTTTCGCAGAAGCGAAGGTTACGGCGCAGACAGCCGCTGCGCAAGTGAAAGGCTTTATTCGTCGCGGCCTTCGAGCATGGTGCGCTTGAGCATAACGTACACCGCGCCGGCACCGCCGTGGCGTGGTTGGCAGGAGGTGAAACCGAGCACTTGGGTGTGCTGCCGCAACCAGGTATTGACGTGGCTTTTGATCATCGGGCGTTTACCGTCGAGGCGTACCGCCTTGCCATGGGTAACGCGCACGCAGCGGATCTCGAAGCGAGTGGCCTCGGCCAGGAAGGCCCAGAGGTTCTCCCGGGCCTTTTCCACCGTCATGCCGTGCAGGTCGAGGCTGCCTTCGAAAGGGATCTGGCCCACTTTCAATTTGCGCATCTGGCTTTCCTGAACCCCATCGCGGGCCCAGTGCAGTTCATCTTCAGGGCCGACATCGATCACAAACTGATCGGACAAGCCGTCTACGTTGATGGTGTTCTGCCGTACGGTCGCGGCTTGGCGCAAGGTGGCCAGGCGCGCACGATCGGCCTTCGGTTTACCCGTGTCGGCGCGATCATGCTGGATCGGTTTGACCCCACGCATCAGCTCTTTGAACTGGGAAAAATCGTCGTCTTGCATCTCGGCCTCCAACAGGGGAGGGCTAGTCTACGCGAGTCAATCGTGCTTTTTCATCAGGTGTGGCGCCATGTTCAGCTCGCGATTGCGCCGCGCACGCCGGCGGCAACGGCGCCACAAGGCGACACCGATGTACAGCAAGACTAACCCGCTGACCGCCACAACGGCCGCGCCGGTGGTGGTCGTATTCAATTCGCCCAGCCCTGGTGCCTGCCCTAGCAAGCTGGCCACACCGGCCATTACCAGTAATACGCCCAGCGTTGCCAGCACAATCGAAACCGCTGCGCCCAGGCGCAAACGCCAGTTACTCGGCTCCTTGGAACGCAGGCGCCGAGCGTCAAAACCATCGGATAACTTCATTCCGATTTCCTCAGTGGATATCGGGCCTTCGACCCGAAAGGGGGCATCGGGTTCCGAAGCGCGGGTGATTTAGTCAGACCAGAGGCCTGGCGAAGGTGGCGGCCATGACACCGCCAATAGGCTCATATCAGCTTGGCAGTGCGGACCACGGCGGCGAAGTTGTCGGCCATTATGGCCATCTCGGCTTCCTGCACCTTGGCGGCCGCCAGCACACCAGTGCCCTGGGGTAGGTCGCGGGTGGCGCAGGCATCGCTGACCAGCGTGCAGCGGTAGCCGTAGTCTTTGGCGGCGCGCACCGTGGTGCTCACGCTGGAATGGCTCATGAACCCGCAAACGATGATGTCCAGCGGGCCTTTGTTTTGTAACAATTCATGCAGGCCTGTGCCATTGAAAGCGTTAGGCAGGCGCTTTTCCACCACGGCCTCGCCATTCAGCGGGCCGAGGCCGGTGATGAACTCACCGCGCTCGCCCTGCGGATCGAACAAACCGCCCACGGTTCCAAGATGACGAACATGCACGACCGGGCGGCCTGCTGCCCGCGCCGCTGCTACCAGTTTGAGGATGTTGGCGACGGCTTCGTCCATCCCTGCAAGCGCCAGCGGGCCGCTCAGGTACTCTTTTTGGGCATCGATAATGATCAGGCTGGCATGGGCGAGAATGGCCGGTTGATATTCACGGCCACTGAGTTGAAACATCGTCTTTGGAACGGACATCTGGGGCTCCTCTGGCTAGGGCTTTTAGCCATTGTCCTCTGCTTGCGGCGTTCTGTGAATCGCCGTGAACGAAACCGGCGAAAAAGTCTCGCGGCGGAGTGGCTGCCAAAGGCTGATAGACTCAGGGCCTGATTTTGAAGGAGTGCACCGTGATCACTACCCGCTTGCGCACGCTACGCGACCATATCCGTTGGGCGGTCAGCCGTTTCCACGAGGAAGATTTATATTTTGGTCATGGTACCGACAACGCCTGGGATGAAGCCCGGCAGTTGGTTTTGGGAGGGCTGCATCTGCCCTACGAAATGGCCGACGCCTACCTTGACTGCCGGTTGGAAGACGAGGAGCTGGTGCGCGTCCAGCACTTGCTCAAGCGCCGTATCAAGGACCGGGTGCCGGCCGCGTATCTGCTGGGCGAAGCTTGGTTTTGCGGTATGGCGTTCATCGTCGACGAACGTGTGTTGGTGCCTCGCTCGCCCATCGCCGAGCTGATCGAGGAACGCTTCGCGCCCTGGTTGGCCGGCGAGCCGCAACGAATTCTCGACCTGTGCACCGGTTCCGGGTGCATCGGTATCGCCTGTGCCGAGGTTTTCCCTGAGGCTGAGGTGGTGCTGGCCGACCTTTCATTCGAAGCATTGGAAGTGGCCAACCAGAATATCGAGCGGCACCTGCACGATGATCGCGTGTATACCGTGCAAGGCGATGGCTTCGCCGGTTTGCCCGGGCAGCGCTTTGACTTGATCGTATCCAACCCGCCGTATGTCGACGCCCAGGATTTCGCTGACATGCCCCCTGAGTACCAGCATGAACCGGCGCTGGGCCTTGCCTGCGGCGATGACGGCTTGAACCTGGTGCGCCGCCTCTTGGCGGAGTCGGCCGATCATTTGAGCGAAAAAGGGCTACTGATTGTTGAGGTCGGCAACAGCCAGGTGCACGTGGAGGCGCTGTATCCAGAGGTCGACTTTGCTTGGTTGACCTTCCAGAACGGTGGCCACGGCGTATTTATGCTCAGCGCCGAGCAATGCCGGGCGCATCAGGCGCTGTTCGCTTCACGGGTGTGAGGGGCGCGAGCCCCGACGCTTCAACGGTGGGTCGCAATCCAGATCAGCAGGCCCGCCTGAAACACCGCGAAGGCCACTAGGCACGCAATGGTGAAGCGCAGCCCGCTGTCATCCCGGCGGTATTTGTTGACCCGTTCCTCGTGCTGGCGCAGTTTGGCTTCCTGTTCCTGCAGGTTCTGTTCGGCGACCTGAAGCATGTTGGCGCTGTCCAAAATACTGACGATCTGCACTTTTTCGGTGTTCCAGGTTGGCTGCATCGCGCTGATGGCGAGTTCTTTATAGCGCCCCTTGAGGTGCTGGGCATCGGCATACTCGATATCCAACCCCTGGGTGCGTAAGGTATGGTCGCGGCGCAGGCGGGTCTCTTCGTTTAGCCCATCCTTACTCGCCAAAAGGCCGCCTTCAAGACGGTACTGGCCATGTTTACGCTGCGCCCAGAGCGCGGCTTGGGCCAGCATAAAGCGGCCCAGCCCGCGGTTAGCAGGTTCCATCTGCAAGCCACTGGCAGGTTCGAAACTGACCATGCGGGTTTCGTGGTCAAGCCACACATCCAGATGATTCTGCTCTTTGCGCGTACGTTGCCCTGGTAGCTCAATGCCCATGCGTAGCAAACTGCGCGCCTGGTCGTGGCGCTCGGCGTAACCGAACTGGACGAAACGCAACGGCCGCGCACCCGTCGCCCGGTCGGTGGGCAGCGGCAGCAAGCGGAGCATTTTATGATGCTCGGTGGCAACGTCGGCCCACGGCAGGGCCACGGCGGGTTCGGCAGGCGCTTCAGGGGCCTGCGAAGGGTCTTGGGTTGCGGCTTCAGTCATCGGGTGATCCTCGTTCACACCCTGCTATCGGCTGGCCCGCAAACTTCTATAGCGTCTAAACCGACTTGATGAAACCCACCAAGCGCCGAGCTAGCGCGTCGGCCAGCGGCAGTTTGGGGTTTTTGTAAGAGTCCAGCTGCGCCTCGCGGTTGTCGGCGACGATTCGCAATACGTGGTTCATGCCGTCGATCAACGCCAGTTGTGCGTCGGGTTTGGCCTGGTGCAGGGCCTGCGCGTCGGCGATGCCGACCTGCATATCGTTACGGCCCTGCACGATCAGTGCGGGCATCGTCAATTGCCCCATGGCGGCAGCTGGGTCCTGGCGAAATAGCGAGACCAGATAGGGCTGTACGCTGGGGCGGAAGATAACCTGCAAGGGGGGCGGTACCTGCGGGTCGAATTGGCCTGCTTTGAGGCGGTCCAGCAGTTGCTCGGCGCGTGGTAGCAGCGCAGCGGGTAAGTGTTCGCGTAGCTGTTCACGCAACACTTGATCCATCGGCCGACCACTGCCGGACAGCGAAATGACCCCTGCTGCGCCTGCTCGGGGGGCGGCGAGGGTGGCGATCAGCGCGCCCTCGCTGTGGCCGAGAATGACCAACGGGCCAAACCGCGGGTCGCTCTTGAGTTGCTGCGCCCACGCCACCGCATCATCCACGTAGCCTTCGACACTCAGGTCGCGTTCATCAGGGGTGGCCACGCGGCCGCTGGCAACCCCGCGTTTGTCGTAACGCACGCTGGCGATTTGATTACGTGCCAGCAGCAGGGCGAGTTTCTTCAGGCTGTCGTTGCGCCCACCCTCGGGATTATTGCCGTCGCGGTCGGTGGGGCCGGAGCCGGAAATGATCAGCACCACCGGCACTGGCTGCTCGGAACGGGGCAATAACAGGCTGCCGTGCAGTATGCCGTGGCCGGTGTCAAGCTCCACGGGCCGTTGCAAAACACTGGGGGCGGCGGCGTGGGCGAGCCCACAGAACAGGATCAGGGAAGCAACGATTAGCCGTAACATCATCAAGCCATTAGTGGTGGGGTGGGTGTTCGACTCGGCCGCCTGGCGAAGGTTCGCCCCGCCGGTAGTGGGTAAACGGGGGTGAAGTGCCTGGCCTGCGTGAGTATACTGCTCGGCCTTGATTGTTTTTGGTTGATTTCGCGGAGCGTCCTGCATGTCCGGCAATACCTACGGCAAGCTGTTCACTGTTACCACGGCTGGCGAAAGCCATGGCCCAGCCCTGGTGGCGATTGTCGATGGCTGCCCGCCAGGCCTCGCGCTGGACGCCCACGACCTGCAACGCGACCTCGATCGGCGCAAGCCCGGCACTAGCCGGCACACCACCCAGCGCCAAGAGCCCGACGAGGTGGAAATCCTCTCTGGGGTGTTCGAAGGGCGTACCACGGGCACCTCCATTGGTTTGCTGATCCGTAACACCGATCAGAAGTCCAAAGACTATTCGGCCATCAAAGACCTGTTCCGCCCAGCCCATGCCGATTACACCTATCACCACAAATACGGTGAGCGCGACTACCGTGGCGGCGGCCGCAGTTCGGCCCGCGAAACCGCCATGCGGGTGGCGGCCGGGGCCATTGCGAAGAAGTATCTGGCCACCCAAGGCATCGTTATTCGCGGCTACATGAGCCAGCTGGGCCCCATCGAAATCCCCTTCAAAAGTTGGGACTCGGTTGAGCAAAACGCGTTTTTCAGTGCTGACCCCAGCAAAGTGGGGGAGCTGGAAGACTATATGGACCAGTTGCGCCGCGACCAAGACTCGGTCGGGGCAAAAATCACGGTTGTCGCTGAGGGCGTTTTGCCAGGTCTCGGCGAGCCGATCTTCGACCGCCTGGACGCCGACCTGGCTCACGCACTAATGAGCATCAACGCCGTGAAAGGCGTGGAGATCGGCGTAGGTTTCGCCTGTGTCGCCCAACGTGGTACCGAGCACCGCGACGAAATGACCCCCGAGGGTTTTCTCAGCAACAATGCGGGCGGGATTCTGGGTGGCATCTCCTCAGGCCAACCCATCGTGGCACACCTGGCGCTCAAGCCAACGTCGAGCATCACCACACCCGGCCGCTCCATCGATGTCCATGGCCAGGCGATGGATGTCATCACCAAGGGCCGCCATGACCCCTGCGTGGGGATCCGTGCCACGCCGATCGCCGAGGCGATGATGGCCATCGTGTTGCTGGATCACTTGCTGCGCCACCGCGGGCAAAACGCCGATGTGCGGGTGACCACCCCAGTGCTGGGCCAGCTCTGATGCGCTTTGCCTGGGCATGACAGCCGTGGCGGCCATCCCGTACTGGCGCCTGTCCGGGTTCTACCTGTTCTACTTCGCTTTTTTGGGCTCTACCGCACCGTTTTTTGGCCTCTACTTCCACCACCTCGGGTTCGATGCCGCGCGCATCGGCGAGCTGGTGGCCATCCCTCTGCTGATGCGCTGCATTGCCCCTAATCTGTGGGGCTGGTTGGGCGATTACACTGGTCGCCGCCTGGCCATCATCCGCTTCGGGGCGGTGTGTACGTTGCTCAGTTTCGCGTTGATCTTTTACAGCAAGAGTTACGCCTGGCTGGCCTTGGTCATGGCCCTGTACGCGTTTTTTTGGCACGCGGTGTTGCCGCAGTTCGAAACCATTACCCTGGGGCATCTGCAAGGCCAGACGGCGCGCTACAGCCAGATCCGCCTATGGGGCTCGATTGGTTTCATCGCGGCGGTGATGACCCTGGGCTGGCTATTGGAGTGGGTGAGCCTGGACCTTTATCCGTATGGGCTGGTGCTGATCATGGCGGGCATCGCGGTGGCCACGTTCTGGATCCCAGACGCCCCCGTTTCGGCCCACACCGGCGTGCGTCTGGCCGGCGGTTTTATGCAGCAGCTCTTACGTCGGCCGGTATTGGCGTTTTACGCCAGCGTCGGCCTTATGCAATTGAGCCACGGGCCTTACGCCACGTTTTTAACCCTGCACCTTGAGCAGTTGGGCTACAGCCGCGCGGCCATTGGTTCGCTGTGGGCAGTCGGGGTGGTGGCCGAGGTTTTGATGTTCATGGCCATGAGCCGGGTGCTGGCGCGGTTCTCGCTCAAGCGGGTGTTGCTGGCCAGTTTTCTGTTGGCGGCCTTGCGTTGGTCGCTGCTGGGGGCGTTCGCCGAGCACTTGGCCGTATTGGTGTTCGCCCAGGTGCTGCATGCGGCGACCTTCGGTAGCTTTCATGCAGCGGCAGTGCACTTCGTTCAGCGCAGCTTCGACGCGCGTCAGCAGGGCCAAGGGCAGGCTTTGTATGCTGCCTTGGCCGGCATTGGCGGCGCACTGGGGGCACTCTACTCTGGCTATGGCTGGAATGCCCTGGGCCCAGGGGCAACGTTTGCCATCGCCAGCCTGGCGGCTTTGACCGCCGCTTTTATCATTGCCATTGGCGCACAGGAGCAACAAGCATGAGCCTGAACCGTGAACGACTGGCCCAGGAAATCGTCGACGCCGGGCGCTTTCTCTACGGCCGTGGCTGGTCGCCAGCCACCAGCAGCAATTATTCGGCACGTCTTTCGCCCACCGAGGCTCTGCTGACAGTCTCGGGCAAGCATAAAGGGCAACTCGGCACGGACGACGTGCTGGCCACGGACCTTCACGGCAATAGCCTGGAGCCTGGCAAGAAACCGTCGGCCGAAACACTTCTGCACACCCAGTTATACGCGTGGGAACCACGTATCGGCGCGGTGTTGCACACCCATTCGGTCAATGCCACGGTACTGTCCAGGTTAACAGCCGAAACCTGCCTGACGTTCCAGGACTACGAACTGCAAAAGGCGTTTAGTGGCATCAGTACCCATGAGTCGCTGCTTACCGTGCCGATTTTCGACAACGACCAGGACATCGCTCGCTTGGCTGCTAAAGTCCAGCCCTGGCTCGACCGCCACCCCGATTGCGTCGGTTATTTAATCCGCGGTCACGGCCTGTACTCCTGGGGGGCGCGCATGAGTGATGCGCTGCGCCAGGTCGAGGCGTTCGAGTTTCTGTTCGAGTGCGAATTGAAAATGCGATCGTTGAGCGGTCGCTCATAACAAAGGAGGTGCCTGATGAGTAGCCTGAGCGTTTACCACGAGTCTTCGCCGCAAGTCCCCAATAAGGTCTTGACCCACGTTGACGACATCGCCGCCACGCTCGCCGAGCAGGGTGTGCGCTTTGAGCGGTGGCAGGCCAGCACCCCGGTCACGCCAGGCGCGAGCCAGGATGAAGTGATCGATGCCTACCGAGGCCAGATCGACCAACTGATGACCGAATGCGGTTACGTCACCGTCGATGTTATTAGCCTGAACAGTGATCACCCACAAAAAGCTGAACTGCGCGCCAAGTTCCTAGAGGAGCACCGGCATGCCGAGGACGAAGTACGTTTTTTCGTGGCAGGCCGCGGGCTGTTCACCTTGCACATTGATGATTATGTCTACGCCGTTTTGTGCGAAAAGAATGACCTGATCTCAGTACCGGCCGGCACCGCCCATTGGTTCGACATGGGCGAGTTTCCCCATTTTGTCGCCATTCGGTTGTTCAATAACCCCGATGGCTGGGTCGCCAATTTCACCGGCCAAGACATTGCTGGCCGCTTTCCACGCCTAGAAGACTGACCCGGAGCCTGCATGCCCATCAAAGCTATCCTCACCGACATCGAAGGCACCACCAGTGCGGTCAGTTTCGTCTTCGACGTATTGTTCCCTTTCGCCCAGCAGAACCTGCCCCACTATGTTCGCGCACATGCCAGTGAACCGGCGGTGGCAGCGCAGCTGGAGGCAGTGCGGGCAGACGCTGAGGAGCCGCAGGCCGATACCGAACGGGTTATCGCCATTCTATTGGAATGGATCGCCCAGGACCGTAAAGCGACGCCATTGAAGGCTTTGCAGGGTATGGTTTGGGCTGAGGGCTATAAAACCGGCGAGTTGAAAGGCCACGTCTACCCCGACGCCGTGATGGCCTTACAGCAGTGGCACGAGGCAGGTTTTGCCTTGTATGTTTATTCGTCAGGGTCGATTCAGGCGCAGCAGCTCATTTTCGGCTACTCCCAAGCCGGCGACTTGACGCCTCTGTTCAGCGGCTATTTCGATACGACGTCGGGCGGCAAGCGCGAAGCGCAGTCCTATCGCAACATCGCTGAAGCCATAGGCTTGCCGGCCAATGAGGTGGTGTTCTTGTCCGATATCGTCCAGGAATTGGACGCCGCTCAAGAGGCTGGCATGCGCACCTGCGGCGTAGCGCGGGAGGGCGGGAAATTAGCGAACCACTTCACAATTCGCAGTTTTGCGGAAATCAGTGCTGAAACTTTTTATTTATAGCCTGTATCTACCTAGCAACGGGCCAAAAAAAATCGGGGCCAAGCTCCCTCGCACGTTGGCGAGGGGCCTTGGCCCCGATCTCGTAAAAGCTCGCTAAGCGAAATCAGGCCGAATGGTAGGTCGGCAACGCGAAACGGTTTTGGCTCTGCAGCATGTTGATCGCCGGCAATTCGCTGGCGGCGCCCGCCAAGTCACGGCGGATGGCACTGATCACCCAAGACAACTGTTCAGGTGTATTCAGCTGCGCATAAGAGATGGAACGTTTGATCTGTTTGCCTTCTGCGTCACGCAGGGTCAGCAATACGGCGCCGTCTGGACGAGGCAAGGTAGTGACGTCGTACTCAGAAAATACTGAGGCAAATTTCTCGTGAAGAAAGCTCATGTCAGCTCCTTAGCTCAATGGTTGGCACTTGTGAGATAAGGAGTGCAGCGATTGTGCCAGTTTGCTTACTTTTAAAAGTTCTTATAAATCAATAGTTTAAAAATCACTGATTTTTTCCGCCTCGTGCAAATTGCATGAAGGGTGGCCTGGGGCCCTGCATTTTGCGCGGAAGTAAAAGGCGAAGCGGGGAAGGGTACAAACCCAGGGGAATTAATTCGTGGGATCGTCACTCACTATGACCACGTATCTTCAATTGATTTCCCTATGCCCTTCATAGCGACTCGCTGGTTGACCCTGGCGCTGGCGTTGAAGACCATGGGCCACACTATATGAGCTTCAGGAGCTTTCCATGTCGGACCCGCAGACCGCACGTAATATGAACGAACAGGAAGCCGCAGAATTTGCCGAGCAGGTCTTCGACGTTGCACGCAAAGGTGATGCTGTCATGCTCGGGCGCTTGCTGGAAAAAGATCTCCCGCCGAACCTGCGCAACCATAAAGGCGACACCCTGCTTATGCTCGCCAGCTACCACGGCCATCACGACGCAGTCAAAGTGCTCTTATCCCACCGGGCAGATCCGCAGATCGCTAATGATCGCAATCAATTGCCAATCGCTGGCGCGGTGTTCAAGGGCGACCTGGAAATGGTTCGCCTATTGGTCGAAGGCGGCGCCCAAGTAGACGGCGCTGCGGGCGACGGCCGCACAGCGCTGATGATGGCGGCGATGTTCAACCGTATCGAGCTGATCGATTACCTATTGGCTCAGGGGGCTAATGCACACGCAGTCGACGCCGCTGGTATCGATGCCCTGGGTGCCGCGCGAGCAATGGGGGCGAAAGACGCCATCGCCCACTTGGAAAAACTTCGAGCCTGATTCAAAGAGGGCGCAATAGCGGCTATGCTTTGCGCCCTTTTGATCGTTGCCGCAGGCCCCCGTCATGCAAACCGTCCTTACCGAACTTATTACCAAGATCAGCTCCGGCTGCCTTGCTGATGAGGACATCCAGCGCATTGCAGGCGAAGCAGCGCAAGCGTATGCCGACCCCCAGGCGTTTTTGGCGGCTAACCCCGATATCAATTACGACGACACCTTTCCCATTGCGTTGGGTGAGTGGGTGGTGGTCGGGAGCCTGCCGGATACAGTGCTGTTCCAGGCCGATACCTACCCCGACCTACTCGCGGCGATCATGGCGTCGTTCGGGCCTGAGGTTACTTTCAATATCAAACCCAAACAGCTGAACAAGGTCGACGGCCTGACCGCGCTAAACCGAATTCAGGTGCAACTTTCGGCTTTGAGCAAGGATCTGGGCGGCTATGTATTGGTCAATTTCAGCGAACCGCTCGATGACGAATTGCAGATGGTCCTGGTGTACGGGCAAGACCTGGCACGGGTGCTGGAGTTGAGCGAGCAAGCCGGAATCACCGCTGCGCCAGCGCTGCCTGCGCTGCAAGCGCCAGCCCAGGTATGATTCGCTGCGGAACCCTGGAAGGCGCGCGCTATCCTAGTGGTACATAGTCATCATCTAGGAGCAGCACATGGGTTCTACATTCAACGGTCTGGTTGGCCTGATCATTCTCGCCCTGGACATCTGGGCCATCATCAACGTGCTTAAAAGCGGCACTGAAGTCGGCAAGAAGATCCTCTGGGTGCTGTTGATTGTCCTGTTGCCAGTGCTGGGCCTGATCATCTGGGCCATCGCCGGGCCACGCGGCAACGTTCGCGTCTGACCCAACGGCGCCGGTCGAGCCGCAAACAAGGTTCGACCTGTCATCTTCCCCGCCGTAGAATGCGCGCCTTGCAACCCGGGGAAGGTTACCCATGAGCGATTACATCGAAACACTTTACGAAGGCTACGGGCAGCGTTTCCGCATGGAAAAACTGCTGCACGAAGTGCGTACCGAACACCAGCACTTGGTGATCTTTGAGAACCCGCGAATGGGCCGGGTCATGGCGCTGGACGGGGTGATTCAGACCACCGAAGCCGACGAATTCATCTACCACGAAATGCTCACCCATGTTCCGATCCTGGCCCACGGGCGCGTCAAGCGCGTGCTGATCATTGGCGGCGGTGATGGCGGCATGTTGCGTGAAGTCAGCAAGCACCTGGGCATCGAACACATCACCATGGTCGAGATCGACGGAACCGTGGTGGACATGTGCAAAGAGTTTTTGCCTAACCATTCCAAGGGTGCCTACGACGATCCGCGGCTGAACCTGGTGATCGACGACGGCATGCGCTTCGTGGCCACCACCGAAGAAAAGTTCGACGTCATCATCTCTGACTCCACCGACCCGATTGGCCCGGGTGAAGTCTTGTTCTCGGAAAATTTTTACCAGGCCTGCCATCGTTGCCTGAACGAAGGCGGTATTCTGGTGACCCAGAACGGTACTCCCTTCATGCAGTTGGGTGAGGTACAAACCACTGCCGGGCGCATGCGCAACCTCTTCGCTGACTGGCACTTCTACCAGGCTGCCGTGCCGACCTACATCGGTGGCGCCATGACCTTCGCCTGGGGGTCCACCGATACCGACTACCGTAAGCTGCCGCTGGACACACTGCGCCAGCGCTACGTCGGCAGCGGGATTGTTACTCGCTATTACAACCCCGAAGTACACATCGGCGCGTTTGCCCTACCGCAATACGTCCTGCAAGCGGTAAACAAGCCCAGCAACGCTTGACGCTTGCTCGCTCGGAGCTTCGGCTCCGAGCCTGTGCGCCAGTCACGGCCGTAGCAGCCAACGCCTCACGCCCCAGCGCGCATTACGTAATTTTCACAATGGGTCACCGATAATCCGGCGCGCTTTTTTGGCGCTGCTTCGCCTGGCTGCACCTCCTTCAACTGCTTTCTACGGATCTACCATCACATGGCTAAATCGGACGCCTTGGGTCAACAGCGGGCAGCATTGCGCCCGCTGCAGCCGACCGTCAAATCGCACCTTGCCTACACGTTGCTCAGCGGCCTGGCGATCATGCTCATGCTCAGCCTGGTGCGCCTCGCGCTGCTGGTCTACAACCGCGAAATGATCGGCGACACGCCAATCTCGACCCTCGCCGAAGCATTTTTCAACGGCTTGCGCTTTGACCTGCGTCTGGTGGTGTACCTCTGCATTCCGTTGCTGCTGGCAGTGTTGAGCGCGCGTGCGATGACCGCCCGCGGTTTCTTCCGGGTTTGGTTGACGGTGTTCTCCAGCATCACACTGTTTCTCGGCCTGCTGGAGATGGACTTCTACCGGGAATTCCACCAACGTTTGAACGGGCTGGTGTTCCAGTACCTCAAGGAAGACCCGAAGACTGTCCTGAGCATGTTGTGGTACGGCTTCCCCGTGGTGCGTTACCTGTTGGCCTGGGCGTTGGTGACCTGGTTACTGAGCCTGGTGTTCAAAGGCATCGACCGCCTGACCCGGCCTTCGGTTGCCAGCGCCGGGGGCGGTGTGCGCCGTTCGGTAGCGCCGTGGTACATGCGTGTTGGGGTTTTTGTGGTCATTCTGCTGCTCGCCGTGGTGGCTATCCGCGGCACTTTGCGCCAGGGCCCACCGATGCGTTGGGGCGACGCTTACACCACTGACTCCAACTTCGCCAACCAGTTGGGCCTCAACGGCACGCTGACGCTGATCACCGCCGCCAAAAGCAAGCTGTCAGAAGACCGCGACAACATCTGGAAAGCCACCCTGCCAGACGACGTCGCTCTGCAAACCGTGCGGGACATGCTGTTGACGCCCAATGACACGCTGGTAGATGCCGACACTGCTGCGATTCGCCGGCAGTTCGCAGCCCCTGTGGAAAACACCCTGCCAATCAAGAACGTGGTGGTGATTTTGCTGGAAAGTTTTGCCGGGCATTCGGTCGGCGCCTTAGGTGACGAGCACAACATCACCCCGTATTTCGACAAGCTGGCCAAGGAAGGGCTGCTGTTCGACCACTTTTTCTCCAATGGCACCCACACCCATCAGGGCATGTTCGCGACCATGGGGTGCTTCCCCAATTTGCCGGGCTTCGAATACCTGATGCAAACCCCCGAAGGCAGCCACAAGCTTTCCGGTTTGCCAGAGATGCTCAGCACCGCACGCCGCTACGATGACGTCTACGTTTATAACGGTGACTTCGCCTGGGACAACCAGTCCGGTTTCTTTAGCAACCAAGGTATGACCACCTTTATCGGGCGCAATGATTTCGTCAATCCAGTGTTTTCCGACCCGACCTGGGGCGTGTCCGACCAAGACATGTTCAACCGCGGCAATGAAGAGCTAGCCAAGCGTGGTGCCGCCGGTAAGCCGTTCTATGCGTTGCTGCAGAGTTTGTCCAACCATACGCCTTATGCCCTGCCCAAGGATCTGCCGGTCGAGCGGGTCACCGGGCGTGGCTCACTGGATGAGCATTTGACGGCCATGCGTTACTCAGATTGGGCTTTGGGCCAGTTCTTCGAGAAGGCCCGTAAGGAGCCGTACTTCAAGGAAACCTTGTTCGTGGTAGTCGGTGACCACGGTTTTGGCAACAACCAGCAGATCACTGAAATGGACCTGGGCCGGTTCAATGTCCCATTGTTGCTGATCGCCCCTGGCATCCAAGACAAGTTCGGCGAGCGCAACCACACCGTAGGCACTCAGATCGACATCGTGCCGACCGTCATGGGCCGTTTGGGCGGGGAGATCACCCACCAATGCTGGGGCCGTGACCTGCTCAACTTGCCTGAAGGCGATAAAGGCTTCGGCATGATTAAGCCATCCGGTAGCGAACAGATTGTCGGTTTGCTCAGCGGGGACAAATTGCTGGTGGAGTCGGCGGAAATGGAGCCCCGGCTCTATCGTTTCCAGATGGGCCGTGACGCCAAGGGCGAGGTCATTCCCGACACCGGTGAAGTAGCCGGCATGCGGCAGAAACTCGACTCCTTCATCCAGACCGCCACCAAGAGTCTGCTGGACAACACGTCCGGGGCGACGGTCAGCAAGCAGGAGTAAGCCAGAGCTGATCACATAGGGGCCCTTCCGGGCCTCTTCTCGTTTTACCAAGATGAACGATGGCGCAGGGCATGGGTCAAGTTATAAGAGTTGTTTCGCGCAGTCACCGGCCTGTTTTGCTGAGGAGATGCACCGTAATGAAAGAGTGGGAAATCCAGTACCTGGACAAGGACGGCGACATTGAGCGGATGACGTTCGAGTGGCCTAACCAACCCAGCATTGAAGAGGCAGCCGATAAAGTGCGCAAGCTGCTTTTTCCGGTGGCCGCTGAGCTGGACGTGGCCGACTATCAGGGCAAATCCGACGCACCAACGGCCAAGTCGCTGCAAGAACAAAATGCTGTGCATATCATCAAGATCAATGAAGTCCCTTAAACATTTTCCATGATCTAAGCCTTGGCACCTGCCAAAGCTTCGCGTTACTCTGCGGTCGAGGCCTTCGGGCCTTACCTGTTGCAACACCGCTCGATTCCTCGTCTATGGGCGCGCTCAGCGTCTATCAGTTGCTCTTTCCATTGGCATAGGGAGGTCCTGGAAGTACTGAAAGTCTATCCATCATTGTTGATTGAGGAGGACGATTCATGAGCACAGCCTACCAAGAAGACATCAGCAGCAACGTGTTGCGCCGTATGAAAGAAGGCGGCTTCGATTTTGCCCGCATCCACCCCATTGAGTTTTATGCCGTGTTCCCAGACGAGGACCGCGCGCGTACGGCTGCCGGTAAGTTCAAGGGGGAATCGCTGAATGCGCAAGTCAGCGAGCGCGATGACGGCGCATGGCACCTGGAACTGAGCAAGGTGATGTATGCAACTTATGGGGGCATTGGCGATTTCGAACAAGACTTCGAGGCCGTGATTGAACCTTTAGGGGGCGAAATCGAAGGCTGGGGCGTCAAGCATGAGGTCAGAAGGCCTCAGGCTTGAGAGTAGGCCATGGGCGGGCTAACCCGCCCTTGGTTGTTGTATGGTCAGCGGCCGTCTACTCACGAGGTACTGGCAAAAAAAAGCCACCTTGAGCACAGGTGGCGGAAAGGGAAGTCTTGATAAATTTGGCCTGACGTAACCTTGTCTGACAGGCTTTTAGTCCAGCGATGAGCTAATTGTGAATAAAGTCTTGCAGCCAGTGAAATCAAGTCTGTCTATGCTGGTCATAGCCATAAGCCGCTCTTTGACCGCTTCGCAATGAAGCGTGGGTAATTAAGCGTAGGCCCTGGTCGCACACTATTGGTGCGCTGCGTGTATTTAGCATCTGCAACCTATTGAATTACAACAATTTATGCCGATGGCACGGGCCTTGCGAAGGTTCCAGGGTTCGGGTGACAAGGAGTACGGCATGGTCCGCAATTTTTATGATGAGATGTACGATGCCGGCGGCGTGGTTCGCCCGCATTACCGAGAGTTCGCCCGATGGTTGGCCGACACCCCTGACGAGCTGTTGGCCCAGCGCCGGCGTGAGGCGGATCTCCTATTTCACCGCGCCGGCATCACGTTCACCCTTTATGGTGACGAGCAGGGCACCGAGCGGCTGATTCCGTTCGACACCATTCCGCGCAGTATTCCTGCCAGCGAATGGCGTGTCGTCGAGCGTGGGTGCATACAGCGGGTTAAAGCGCTGAACATGTTTCTCGCCGACCTTTACCACGATCAGCGAATCATCAAAGCGGGCATCATTCCTGCCGAGCAAGTCCTGGCCAACGAGCAGTATCAGCTGGCGATGCAGGGCCTTGACCTGCACCGTGAGATCTACTCGCACATTTCCGGTGTCGACCTGGTGCGTGATGGCGACGGCACCTACTACGTGCTCGAAGACAACCTGCGCACCCCGAGCGGCGTGAGCTATATGCTCGAAGACCGCAAGATGATGATGCGCCTGTTTCCCGAGCTGTTCGCCGCGCAACGCATCGCGCCCATCGACCACTACCCGAATCTACTCCTCGATACCCTCAAGAGCTCCAGCCCACTGGACAACCCCAGCGTGGTGGTCCTTACCCCCGGTCGCTTCAATAGTGCGTTCTTCGAGCACGCGTTCCTGGCGCGGGAAATGGGCGTCGAGCTAGTAGAGGGGGCCGACCTGTTCATCCGCGATGACCGGGTGTTCATGCGCACCACCGACGGCCCCAAGGCGGTGGATGTGATCTATCGCCGGCTGGACGATGCCTTCCTTGACCCTCTGGCGTTCAACCCGGAGTCGATGCTGGGGGTGCCGGGGCTGCTCTCGGCCTATCGTTCCGGGAACGTAGTTCTGGCTAACGCTATCGGCACCGGCGTGGCGGATGACAAGTCCGTCTACCCCTTTGTCACGGACATGATCCGCTTTTACCTGGACGAAGAGCCCATTCTGAAAAACGTGCCCACCTGGCAGTGTCGAAACCCGAGTGAGCTGTCCCATGTACTGGCCAACCTGCCTGACTTGGTGGTCAAAGAAACTCAAGGCTCGGGCGGCTACGGCATGCTGGTGGGCCCGGCGGCCAGCGCGGCCGAGATCGAAAACTTTCGCGCGCGCATCAAGGCGCGTCCCCATGCTTATATCGCGCAGCCGACCCTGTCGCTATCGACCTGCCCGACATTCGTTGAAAACGGTATTGCCCCTCGGCACATCGACTTGCGGCCGTTCGTCCTGTCTGGGCGCGAAACTCGCGTGGTCCCTGGAGGCCTAACCCGCGTCGCCTTGCGTGAGGGCTCCCTGGTGGTCAACTCCTCCCAGGGCGGTGGTACCAAAGACACCTGGGTCGTCGAGGATTGAAGGATGCCTGCCAATGTTAAGTAGAACTGCCTCGGATCTTTACTGGATGTCGCGTTACCTGGAGCGAGCGGAGAACCTCGCCCGTATGCTGGACGTGAGCTACTCGTTGTCCTTGATGCCCCAAGACGGTCGAGGTGACGGGCTGGATGAAATTTCCATGCCGTTGCTGATCACCGGCACTCTGGAAGACTACGTCGAACGCCACGGCGAGCTGCACGCAGAGCGGCTGTTGCACTTTTTTGCCCTCGATGCGGCCAACCCGGCCAGTATCTACAGCTGCCTGGGGGCGGCACGCGCCAGCGCCCACGCAGTGCGCGGGCGGATTACCGCCGACATGTGGGAAAACATCAACGCCACCTGGCTGGAGATCCGTGGGATCGCCGCCCAGGGGGTGACACGCTACGGCATGAGCCGGTTCTGCGAATGGGTCAAGGAGCGCTCCCACCTGTTCCGTGGCGCAACCTATGGCACCATTATGCGCAGCGACGCTTTCCGTTTCATTCGCCTGGGTACCTTCATCGAGCGCGCCGACAACACCTTGCGCCTACTCGATGCCCGCTACGAAATGCTCGGCGACGAGGCCGAGCTGGTCGATGACAGCTCGGCCCGTGGTTACTACCAGTGGAGCGCGCTGCTCAGGGCCTTGTCGTCGTTCGAGGCCTACACTGAAATCTACCGTGATGCGCCGGCCGCGCGGCCGGTAGCCGAGTTGCTGCTGCTGCGCGCCGATGTACCCCGTTCATTGCGTGCCTGTACTTACGAACTCAACCGCATCCTCGCGGTTCTCCCCGGCACCAACGGCCGCCCGGCCCAGCGCCTGGCGGCTGAACTGGATGCGCGCTTGCGCTATACCGGTATTGGCGAGATCCTCGATGAAGGCCTGCATGAATGGTTGAATGAGTTCATTCCGCTGGTGCGCCAGCTGGGTAACGCGATTCACAGCTCTTATTTGGAGGCTGTATGAGACTTTCCCTGAGTCACGAAACCGCCTATCACTACGATGATGAAGTGCGTGCGAGCATTCAGTATCTGCGCCTTACGCCCCATGACAGCGAACGTCAGCGGGTATTGAGTTGGCACCTCGACTTACCGCGCCCGGTGCGCGCGCAAATCGACCCCTATGGCAATATTCTCCACGTGCTCACCCTGGACGATCCCCACGACGCCATCATCATTGGCGCCCGCGGGCAGGTGGATATCGATGAGAGCCGCGAAGCCGAGCACGAGTCGCAGTCACCCTTGCCGTTTCTGCGGGCCACCCGGCTTACCGAAGCCGACCTGGCCTTACGCGAGTTTGCCAGCAAGACCTGTGGCGTGCGCAACGACCGTACGGCCTTGATCGATCTGATGCAGGCCTTGCATCAACATATGGTGTTCACCCCCGGTGCTACCGCTGTCGACACTTGTGCGGCGAAGGCATTCGAGGGTAAGGCTGGGGTCTGCCAAGACCATACCCATGCCTTCCTGGCCTGCGCGCGCAGCCTGGGCGTACCGGCTCGCTATGTGTCGGGTTATTTGTACCAAGAGAACAGCGAGCATCTGGCTAGCCATGCCTGGGCGGAAGCTTGGTTGGATGACGCTTGGTACAGTTTCGATGTAACCAACGAGCTGGCCAAGCCTGAGCGCCATTTGAAGCTGGCGGTAGGGCTGGATTACCTGGATGCGTGCCCAGTGCGCGGAATTCGGCGTGGCGGCGGGTTTGAGCAGATGCACGCCAAGGTGCTGGCCGAACCCTTCGCGCCGCTGATGCCCCCGCTCAAACCACTGATCATGGTGCAGCAGCAAGGCTGACGGCTTAGCCCGCAGCTCGCACATTTACTAAGGGCCGGCGCTGTATTGCCGGCCCTTAGCATTCCTGGGTAATGTGATCGAGCTTGTTTAGCCGAACAGCCGGCCCAGATTGGGCACTATCAATAACAGCGCTGTCGCGAACAGAATCAAGCCTGCCTGCCGAATTTTCGAACTCTCGAACATAATCCACCGCCTTCATTGTTTTTATTCCCAAGCGCCCATTGGCTGCCGATCCCCGACGAAGACATGTGGAGCAAGTCCCCCGGTGCCACGAACCTGGCTTTCCAAAGGCTTTTCCTAACCTTAGAGCCCATGTGCAGCGTGCCTTAGAATCAATTACGAGGTGAGACTGGTTAAATCTTCCGAAAAGTGATGAAACTTAAGTGAATGGATTCCGCACAGCCTGTGCTAGACACCTTAGTCATTTCAGCCACGGTTTCAGCAAAAGCTGACCGTTCATCGGCTGTGAAACCGATTTCCCACGCTTGCCAGACTTCTCTATTAAAGGCAGGCTTTGTGACAGGCAGTGTCGCCTGCAATACCACGGGTATCTTGTATGTCGTTACACATCTGCATCCTGGAAACGGACGTCCTGCGCCCCGAGCTGGTCGAGGCATATCAAGGCTACGGCAGGATGTTCGAGCAGCTGTTCGCCAACCAACCCATCGCGGCGAAATTCAGCGTGTATAACGTGATGCAAGGGGAGTACCCGGCTGACGACCTGACGTTCGATGCCTACCTGGTGACCGGGAGCAAAGCTGATTCATTCGGCAGCGACCCCTGGATCGCGACACTCAAAACCTACCTGCTCAAGCGCTACGAACGTGGCGACAAACTGCTGGGTATTTGCTTTGGCCATCAACTGTTGGCACTGTTGCTCGGGGGCCGTGCTGAACGGGCCAGCCAAGGCTGGGGGGTGGGCATCCATGATTACGCGGTGGCTCGCCATGAGCCATGGATGACGCCTGAAGTCGATAGCCTGACGCTGCTAATTAGCCACCAGGACCAGGTCACGGCGCTGCCCAGCGACGCCCAAGTGGTCGCCAGCAGCGAATTCTGCCCGTTCGCCGCCTACCAGATCGGCAACCAAGTGCTGTGTTTCCAGGGGCATCCGGAATTCGTCAGCGAATACTCGCGAGCGCTTCTGGATTTGCGTCAGCAGCAGTTGGGCGAGCCTATCTACCGCAATGCCGTAGCCAGCCTTGAGCGTGAGCACCACGGCCGCGCCGTGGGAGAGTGGATGCTGCGTTTTGTCGCCCAGCCTACAACCAGCCCGAACGCTTGAAACTGGCGAACAGACCACCGCAGCCCAGCGCGATAAACGCCAGCACGCCATAGTAGCCGTAATGCCAGGTCAGCTCGGGCATGTTCTCGAAGTTCATCCCGTAAATGCCTGCTACGGCCGTGGGGAAGGCCAGGATGGCCGCCCAGGCGGCAAACTTGCGCTGCACCAGGCTTTGCCGTGAAGACTCCAGCAACAGGCCGATCTCGATCGTTTGGCTGGCGATGTCGCGCATGGTCGCCAGGTCCTCCATTTGCCGGTTCACGTGGATCTGCACATCGCGAAAGTATGGCCGCATGTTTTTGTCGATGAAGGGGAATTCCAGGCGCTGCAATTCCTCACTGATTTCTACCATCGGTGCCACGTACCGGCGCAGCCGGAGCAGGTCGCGGCGTAAGCTGTGCAGGCGTTGAATGTCGGCTTCTTGGAGGGCTGAGGTCAGCACGTTACGTTCCAGGGCTTCGATTTCGCTGTGGATCGCCTCGCTGACTGGCTGGTAGTTTTCTGTGACGAAATCCAGCAGGGCATACAACACGAAGTCTTCGCCATGCTCCAGCAGGATCGGCCGCGCCTCGCAGCGCAAGCGCACTGACGCGTAAGACTTGGAGTGGCCATTGCGGCAGGTGATCACATAGCCGCGCCCGGCGAAGATATGCGTTTCGATAAACGTCAGCCGCCCGCCATCGCGCACCGGCGAGTAGGTGACGATAAACAGCGCGTCGCCAAAGGTTTCCAGTTTAGGCCGGCTGTGTTTTTCCAGGGCGTCTTCAATGGCCAGTTCGTGCAGGCCGAACTGCTGTTGCAGCGCGCCCAGTTGCCCCTCAGTGGGCTCTTCCAGGCCAATCCAGACAAAGTGCCCCGGCTCTTTTGCCCAGCGCGCACCTTCTTCCAGGCGGATATCGGTGACTTTTTTTCCGGCGCTGTAGACAGCGGCAGCAACAACTCGGCCCATGGTGTGGTTCTTCGCTCGGTAGAGGGTGCCAGGCACGATCGATCTGCAACCCGCAGTGGGCTGGCCTGCAGATCAGAGTCGCTTCAGGCGATCTGGTTCAACCCTGGGCCGCGCGTTGGTCGAGGTGCTCGATGCAGGCTTGCATCTGTGCCTGGCAGGCCTGGCGCAAAGCAGGGATGTCCTCTGGGCCCAAGCCTTCGGTGGGCAAGGGCGGCAACGCCTGGATTTCCACCCGGCCACTGCGCCAGCGGTTAAGGTTCAAGCCCTTTGCGTAGTGGCTGACGCACACAGGCACGATGGGTACACCGGCATCGATGGCCATCTGAAACGCGCCTTTCTTGAAGGGCAGCAGCTCCGGCGCCGGGTTGCGCGTACCTTCAGGGAACACCCAAATCGAGGTGTGCTGCTCGCGTAACGTGCGGGTTGTGGCCTTAAGCGCTTTACGGGCTTGGAACGCATTGCTGCGGTCGACCAGCACATTGCCACTTAGCCAATACAGCTGACCAAACAGCGGCACCCATTTCAGGCTCTTCTTGCCCATGGACACCGTGCGTTCAGGCACGATGCCGCCCAACACGAACAGGTCATGGTTAGACTGATGGTTGGCGACGATCACGTAGCCAGGGGGCAGGGCATGCAGGGTGTCGATGCTGGCCCGAACGTCCAGCCCTAAAATACGCAGCGCAGGTTTTGCATACAGCCGGGCGAATAGCGGACTGTTCGCGGGGTTGAATGGCCGACACACGCCGATCAGCAACCCCAGTAACCCCACGCCCACAAAGTGCAGGGCCAACAACAGCATTCGAATCCCGTAGAGCATCGATATTCACCTGAACAATTGAGCTCGGTTAGAGTACAACTGTTCACTCAGCGACTCAAATCACCGGTTGAAACTGCGCGCGATCCTCTAGGATCGCGGCGTCCAGGCGTTCCAGCAAAGCTTTGCGGACCTTCAGCTTGGTCTGCCGATGGGCGTTCATATTGAGCTTCTTCAGCCGTTGGGCGGCGGCCAGGGTGTGGGCGGCGAGGCTATCGGCGCTGACCACCTGATCGAAGAAACCGGCGTCTACCGCGGCAATGGGGTCGAACATTTCGGCACTGATGACCGCCCGATGGAAAGCCGAGCGCCGTAAGCGATCGCGGGCCAGCTCGATGCCCGCATGGTGCATGGTCATGCCGATCTGCACTTCGTTCAAGCCGATCTGGAAAGGGCCTTCGACGCCGATGCGGTAGTCCACCGCCAGCAACAGAAACGCACCCTTGGCCACCGCATGCCCAGGGCAGGCGACGATCACCGGAAACGGGTGGGCCAGCAGACGCCTGGCCAGGGTTGACCCGGCAGTGACCAATTGGAGCGCGGCTTGGGGGCTGGAAGTCATCACCTTGAGGTCATAGCCCCCGGACAAAATCCCCGGCTGCCCGGTGATGCACACCACGGCGCGGTCTTGCTCGGCGCGGTCTAGCGCGCCATTGAAGGCTTCGATCACAGCGGGTGAAATGGCGTTGACCTTGCCATTGCACAGCGTCAGGGTGGCGATGCCTTCTGCCAGTTGGTACTCGATCAGCTCGCTCATGGGGGGTTCCTTGTTATGAATGAAGCAGACGTTACCCAGCGGCACCGGCCAGGTAAAGCGCCGTGACCGACCGGCCAGTCACGCTTTGCCCAGCGCCAGCGCTTAAGCGCATGAAAAACTTGCAAAAACCCTTTGCCATTCGGCACGCTTTCAACTACATTAGCGCGCCTCGACTGACCGAACAGGTCGGCTGAGATACGGTGAAGTGTCCGAGTGGCTGAAGGAGCACGCCTGGAAAGTGTGTATACAGGAAACTGTATCAAGGGTTCGAATCCCTTCTTCACCGCCATATTGTACCTAGAGAGCCCCGCTATGCGGGGCTTTCTGCATTCTGAGGTTCGTTGTTCCCCCATCCGGTCCCCCACTTCAATGTCGCGTCTCCCCGAACCTCTATCCGCCTACAGCGCTGCAGACGAGCGAAGGTCCTCACAGGTTTCAGGTGGCGTGGACAGAGCGTTGATAAAGCTGCAGAGCAACGCGATCAGCATTGCGCAGCACATCACTGCGAGTGCTAGGTTGATCTTCACCGCTACGACTAGGGTCGCCGAGTACAGTGCGACTGCAAGCGTGAGCAGTGCGCATACGATTTTGAGTTTGTGCATTCTGGTTCTCACGTAATTGAGCTGATGTTCAGTTGCAGCAGCCACATAAAGCCCGCCACATGGCGAGCAGGTATCGGTTGGTGGTCTGCTCTTGCTACGCCGCTAAGCTTAATGCGCTGTGAAGGGCTCTTTGCTTGAGGGCAGCGCCCTGGCCGAACCAGGCGGAGTCCATCCGGTAGTCGGCGGATCGAGCTCGTTTTTCGTGATCAACGAACTCGGTCACCGCATTCAGCAGCCCCCATGCGGTGCCTTTGGCTGATGTCAGGTCTGAGCCTTTGCCTTTACCCTCGAATAAACTGTTTGCTTTCGCAATGGCGTGGCGGTTGTTGTGTTGGCCCTGTGGAGAAGCGCTGGTGCCGGCGACGCTGAGTACCTGATTGAAGAACGCGTCGGCTTCCTTGCGCGAGACTTTTCGCTCACTGAGGATCCGCATCTCGTACATGAATTGCTCCCAGCGTGATACTGCAATACCTAACTGCTTCTTGACGAGGTCAGGGTTGAAACTTGTGCTGTGGGGGACTTTGATAGCGGTCGTACTGCCATTGAGCGATAATGCCAAAGTATTATTGCACACCACGCGGACAGTCGTAGGCGTTGCCGTAGTGGCAAGGGTGCCGTCACAGGAGGTAGCAAGCAACAGATAACCTCCGACATGGTCACCTCCCTTGAGCGCTACCGACTGGCCCGTTCGTGCTAGCGCCCAGAACTTCCGGCCGCCTTTCAATACGCCTGCTGTCTCCAGCTCATACCCCGAGACCTCTGTGAGGTCTCGGTAGAACTCGAGCACTTCGTTTGGCTGAACGACCTGGTAGCGTTGCGACACTACCGAGAGCGGCTCTTGTGTGTCGGAGCGGTACAGAACCTTCTGATCAGGGAAGGTATGGATCGGAGCCAGTAGCCCTGATCCAGTGGATTTGAAATGAACGGCGCTGGATTCAATCCGCCAGTCCATGCCTGCCTCACGCTGCCAGATCTCAAGCGATTGATTCGGCGAGAGACGATTCCCTAAGCCATGCCAAGGTGTTTCGCCGATATACGCCATTTGGTGTACTTCATGAGCCATGATTAATTTCCTTGGGCAGGGTTTGATTGGTTGTGGTTATCGGGACGCTGGGCGGACTGGCTGACTGGATCGAACATGCATCCGCAGCCTAGGCAAACATGCGTATGGAGATCACCGTCTGGTATGTTTCGCAGCTTGAGTTGCACTGATCTAGCGAGTGCTTCAACCAAGTTCTGAGAAAGTTTCTCCAGTGTGTGATAGGCAGCGGACTGTGGTATGGCGGGATAGCACGCTTTCAAACGGCTGAGGATGAGTACATTCACCGCTTCAGCACACAGTGCGAGACGTTGTGTGGCTTTGATTGAAGCAGTCTTTCTTGATTGGCATTGCGGGCATATAGCGGGCATGGCGATTCCAGGGTGGTTGGTCGCCTTGGTGATATAGGTTTCAAAAATCATGCAATCGCCAGTTCTTAGTTAAATGGTAGGCGACGGGCGTCTCTATGGTAAGAGAACTGATCTTCTCACGCTGTGAGAAAAGGGAGGTGATCCAGTGGGTTCAATTCGAGAGGAGCGCTAGTTCTCGTCGGGAACATATTGAAAACCTGCTAATCGGACACGAATTAGCAGGTTTACAGCTAAGCGCCGACATCGCGACGAGCGTGAAATATTCGATCTCATACTTGGGCTATTTTCGGCAAAAAAATGCTGCAGGCCAGACGTGGCATGGCTTAGGGAGTTTCTACTGGAAGCAGAAGCGAGCCTGGGTTCGCGGGTACAGGTAGCTTAAGACTCGTTCTGACCCAGCCCTTGAGGTGATTTATGAATGATAGTCGAGTGAAGTCAGTGCTGTCGCTTCAGCAACTGGTGAAAATTTTGCAGATTAGCCGATCCACGGTATACGGTAGGCTTGATAAAAAATCTTGTCAGTATGACTCCACATTTCCAAGACCGATAAAGCTATATTCTTCCGTTACGAGTAACGGTCGTATTGGGTTTATAGAGGAGGAGGTGATGCACTGGGTGTTCCAGAAAGCGCAGCAGAGGGATGAAGCTGTATGAGTATTCAGGGTGCCCTTGGGGGTAATTATCCTAAGTTAGATTTTCCTTACTTGCAATCTCTAGAACTCTTAGAGTTTAGAGATCTAATAAGCGAACTGCATATATCAACTCAAGCTCCTGTTGGAATTGTAGCCGCGTCGCTCATTTCCGCGCTTTCAACAGTTTTTCAAGGGTTGGTGGATGTAAGAAAGCCACCAGGGCAGGTAAGTCCTGTTTCAATATTAACGCTGACTATTGCCAATGCAGGGGAGAGAAAAGGGACTGTGGAAAAACTTTGCTTTGAACCAGTTATAAAATTTCAGGAAAAACTGCGGAAAGAATATCGAGAAAAAATCTCTGACTGGGAAATCTCTCTCGAATTATGGAAACGAAAAATAAAAAAAGCCCAACAGAGTAATTTTAAATCAAAATTGAAAATGGAGGATGAATTCGATGAACAGATTGCACACTTAATGAGCGTGAAGCCTATCCAGCCCCGAGAGCCCCAGATAGTCTACAACGAGTCGACTCCTATTGCGCTATTTGAGGGAATGAGCAAAAAGACGGAAAATGCCGTACTTCTGTCTAGCGAAGGTAGCAGTATGTTGAATGGACGGGCATTTTCGGATATGACGAAATTCAACAGCGCATGGGATGGTGATGAGATTCCTATAAACAGGATCAGGGGGAGCTTTATTTGGAAAGGAAGGTTATCCGTCGCAATCCAAGTCCAACCAGGACCTTTTATTCGGTTTCTTGAAAAGCGGGGCGTTGAAGCGAGAGACTCGGGTCTGCTAGCTCGATTTCTGGTGTCATATCCGAGAACTACCCAAGGATCGCGTTTTACCACAAATACTGGTTCATTAGGGGATAACTATCAACGGTATCTGTTAGCTATGGCATCGCACTTGGAGTTAGTTAAAGAAAAAGCTGAAGTTTTTAGCGGGCGTGACATAATTGGGTTCGATGCCAAAGCTGTTGAGCTGTGGAATCAGACCTTCAATAACGTTGAGTCTTTAATGCAGGTTGGGGGGTTATTATACGAATCTAAGGATATCGCTAATAGATTGATGGATAATACCAGTAGGTTGGCCGCACTATTCCACTGCTACAGCAGCGGCATTGACGGAAGCATTTCGGTAGAGGTGTTGCGCGATGCAATTAGTGTTGTTAATTGGTATTTGGCCGAAACTATGGATATATTACATCAGCCATCGCAGCAGCAGATTGATGCAGTTGCGTTAGATGGCAAGCTGAATGAGTATCGTCACGCTAATCACCGTTATGTTCGTAAATCAGTTGTAATGCGAGTGGCTCCAGGGGCTGAACTGAGGCGGAAAGACAGATTCAATCGAGCATTGGACGCGCTCATTGACGACAATCGAATTAGAGTTGTTCCTTATCTAGACCATCTGGTGATAGACCTAATTCCATGGTATCCCGATGATCAGGCTGCTTTGAACAATGTAATACTACAATTTAGAAATAGAAATAATTAGTAGAAAATCACTGCTTTAGTGTTTTTCCCGGATTGACAATATTTCTCAACTTTTCATTTGAATTGATCATTTCTGAAAGCTGGTCATAGCATTTCATGGCGCTAGATGAAAGATTTAAACTTTTACTTATTTTACGAGATACGACTACCTCAGCAATCATTGAGGCTGCTTGTGCTTCGCTCGACCATCCGGCAGGAGGTGATTCTTCTTCTAAAAGGCTTGCGATGGCTTCAATTCGTGCTGTGTATTTATCCGATTTGGTTTTGCCTCCTTTGCTGGCGCGAGAAAGCTTAACCGTTGTCATAGGGCCTGAAGTAGAATACTCCATCCCCTCAACTAAGCCAGCGTGATACCAGAAATGTTGCAGTGCCTGGTGGGCTTTGTCAGAATCGAGTTCATTAAAATATATGGCATACGAAAGATGCCATATACCCCTTAGGATTTCGTCCCTAATTGCATTTTGCTTGGTGTTTTTTTTGGGTGTCTCAGCTTTGAGGTATCCTAATTCGTTGAGGAGTTGATCGATTTCAGGTAGCTCTGCCGGGTTGGTTTCGATAAATTTTTCCAATTGTTTTATCGCGGAATCTTTCAACTGGACATGAACTAGGGTACCAAGTTGTTCTATAGCAACCAGTAAAGACCAAGTGACCGATTTTGAGGCGCGATATTTGATGTATAATTCCAGATGAGTCAGGTCTTCATCGCCGGAATAAAATTCTCTTCCTTGTTTGTCTTTCATACGGAAACTCCTTGGTTGTGCGCACCTTGTCAAGGTTAGGGTATGATTTTCGCCCCGTATGTGCAAGCAGTATGCATTCCAGCACGCCGCTAGCGTCAAAGTTTTAATCGCTGCATGCCTGGAAGTCGTTATAGCGCAAAGTACTTTGCAGGGTTCTAGAACCGTGATTATGAAGGCGTTAACTACTGTTGGCGCCTGCTGCTGCGTGGGTTTCAGTAGTTTATAAATATGGATCTTTTCATATACCGTCTTAATGCCGCCTAGATTTATTTGTTGAGGTGTAAAAGTTTAGTGTGTGGGGCGTGGATGTGTTCAATTCTTTTTCATGTATTCCGGGGTATTGTTTATGTCTACTGTCAATGTTAGCTGCGTGCGTCCTGATCCGCTCGCATCTTCAATTAAAGTGCTAAGTGATGCTGCATTATTGTTCGTGAAGCAAAGCATGCCTGAGGTAAAACCTGGAGTAGTGGAGCTCGATGAGGAATATGATGCGAGAAGCTGGTTGGCTTTTAGGTTGTTGCCTTTGTTGCAAGATCTAGTTGCGACCAAGCATCAGTTGTATTCAGTCGGCCATGCTAAAAATGGTGAAGCTAGAATCACCTTTCATTCGTTGGGGCGTAGGTTTATTAACTGCATCAAAAGAGATATTCGAATCTCATTTGAGATGTTTCCAAGTGCTCAATTCAATCCTTACTTTGAAGTATTCTACAACGCGGTATTAAAGCATCACTTGGTGCCATCGGAAACTTCGTTCTCTGGAACCAAAGGGGAACACGTGAATGAAGTAGTCCATAGGTTGAATGCCTGCATCTCTGAATTTCGTGCTGAGGTCAGTACCGTAGAGTTTCGAAGTAGGCTTAAAGCTTTTAGGAGGCCCATTAAAAGGCAATACGATACGCTCATGAGGTACACGGCTGAGCTCTTTGCAAGACATTCGAGAATGTTGATCTTGAGGGTTGATTTATCCTACTTACAAAAATACCGATTGGCCAAACATATCACTGGCACAGATGCGTGTAGACATCGAGATATGCTACTGAAAGATCTGCAAAATGGCGCATTTGGGCCAATGCTAGGTTACGCATGCAAGCTAGAGTTGGGGCGATACAAAGGCTATCACATTCATGGCTTGTTCTTCTTTGATAGCTCAGCAATGTGTAAGGATGTAATTTTGGGGAAGCGTATTGGCCAGCATTGGGATAAAGTTATTACTGGAGGGATGGGCAGTCATTATAATTGCAACGCGCGCAAGGAGCGCTATAAAAAATGCTTTCTGGGCTTGGCACATTGCACAGACCCAATAGCGCGAGAGGGCTTTGAACTATATGCAGCCTATGCGACAAAGCCTGATGAACTATTGCGGCTTGCGTTACCAGGTATACAGGCGTTCATCAGAGGTCGGCTGGCTCCTCGGAAGGAAGGCCCGAGGAGGGGGAGGCCTCGGGCAGCCGAGAAGGGTAGGGATCAATGGTCTGAGTCACTTAGATAACTGCTGTCCAGGTAGCTAATAGGCTTCGTCGAACACGTTGGGCCGGGCCGGGTTTGGTAAGCAAATTCTCAGTACTGGCAGCTCGACCGGTAAGCTCGGGGCAAATAGCGCCAAGGTTGGTCCATTGAGATCAGATCTCTTTTGCTCCGGGAGCGACTGTCTGCGCTCTTCAGGGGAGGTCCTTTAGCGCAACGGGACATCGGTCGGTATCTGATGCAGCAGTACAACTGTCGGCGACCGCATCAGTTCAATGGCGGGTTCGCGCCTGCGGTCGCTGAGGAAAAACTTAATTCAGTGTCCGGAATCAGTTGACCACTACACTTTTGTCAGACGATCAATTCGAATGCTGTCCCTGCGTGCACCATTTTTCCCATTCTCCAAGCTGCTCATTATTGATCGGGACATTCTCGCCGTTGGTAGAATGGAACTTGTCGATGTAGTCACTCACGCAGCTATCAAGCTGCGTGCTGTCCGACGGTCCAGCGGCGGAGGCAGTATAGAACACGTTATCTCTGTACTGCCCAACCTTCATCACTTCGCCATTTTTAGACCATTCCTTGCTAGGGCCGTCCGGAGAGCCATCTCTGAAAGTAGTTTCCTCGATCAATTGTCCGGTGTCAGCATCCCATGCCCTCACAACCCCGTTGACACGACCGGCCTGATACGGCACCTCACCGGTTTTTCTACCATTAGGCCCCCAGCTTTCTGCAACTCCGACATAGAACCCTTTTTCTGCTTTGGCTTGGTACGTGAGCTGACCGGTCTTATCGTCCCATCGCTGGTCAAGCCCATCGATTACGCCAGCGCGAAGCTGGATCTGCTGAATAAGCGTTCCGGTATTCGGGCTGTAGATTTGGACGTCTCCATTAGTTCGGTCTTGTTTGAAGGACGCTTTGCTCAGGACGTTGTTGTGCTTTCCCCACGTAGTGAAGTCGCCGTCCATCGCGCCTTGCTTGTAGTGGGCTTGGTAGCGAAGGGTAGTTGTGCCTGGCTCGTAGCAACTCACTTCGCCGTCCAAGTGGCCCTCACTTGTCCGGCCATTACAGATCAACTTCAAGAAACGCAGAGATTCGTCAGGGCGCTTCATGCGATCCAGTGTTGCGGCCAATCCCGCTAGGATCCCGGTTAGGTCACCAGTCTGTCTGATCAGTGTGTGCGGAAAATTCGTCAGGCTTCCCGTAAAAGGCTCATTGCCACCCTTCTGGTACACCTTGCCGTTCGATAACTCCGCATTGCGAAAATCTAGGGTTGCGTCACCGCAGCCTGAGAGAATAAGAGCAGCAACTGCCGCGAGTGAGATTCTGCTGTACGCCATGAAAAACCGTCCTAATACGTCACCAATCAACCTTTAGGGTTGAGTCTCAACGTTAGAGGTCCTTCATGTCAATGAGTGGCTCCTCAACCATTCAGGTTGACTAAAGGGAGCATGCCTAGTGGCTGTAGATGATCACCGAGACCTTGCCGAGTCGATTGGTAGAGCGATCGCCAACCAACGTACTCAGACGGGTTTGACACAGGATGAGGTAGCGGAGAAGCTGGGGATTGGCAGCGAAGCAGTGTCCCGGATCGAGCGGGGGCTGGTCGTCCCCAACGTCGCACGTCTTTTCGATTTCGCTGATGTATTCGGTTGCGAGGCTGCGGAGCTGTTGATGAAAACAAGTTCGCGAAGCAGTGACCAGACCCGATACATTAGCCAAATGCTTCAAGAGCTAGCTCCGTCGGATAGGCAGTTGATCCTAGCATTAGTTGAGTCGTTGGCAGAACGGCTCAAGCGGCCGGGTTGAATATGGGCCATAGCTGCGTATAGACATCGAGGCTTGCATCGCGCGCCAGTCCTAGATTAATTGTCGTAGCTGACCGTGCGAGGGCTGTGTGGCCGATCTCAGGCCTCGAAGTCGGCAATTGCCCTCATGAATTCCTTGGCGCACGGCCAACCTCCGTTTTCCAGTCTTTGAGAATGCGCACCAGCTCTTGCCAGGGAAACTGCGGGAGATCGCTGCTTCGGGCGCAGCCCGGTGTGTGGTGAGGGTAGAAGGACAGGTAGGACTCATCGATCGGCTGCCTGCCGCTGCAGTAGCGGCAGTGAACATCCGGATCATAGATGTCCCACCACGCTTTCCAGTGCATCAGACGATTGTCGGCCGACGGTCGGTTTCTCATCCTAATCTCCGTATCGATAGCCGTGTTAATTCTCAACTCTGGGAATGACGGAAGCGTCTGTAGCAGGCGGTGAAAGACGCGTGCTCATCCTGGGGATTTCGCCAGCTTCTTCGCCCGCAGCCAAAAGGCATCGGCCTGTGGCTGAGCGAGCGAGCCCTCTTTGACAAACCGCCGAAGCCATACCTTCAGCTTCCCGGCCTGTGCTGGCTTCTTGGCTAAAGGTATACAGAGGGAGAACACCATGCCACGCGCCACGGCTCGATCGCGTATCACCATCTTTTTAAAGTCCAAGGCGACAAAAAGGTCCTCCGCAAACTGTCCGGCGATCACGCAGCTCGGCCAACCGTTGCTGTAAAACGCCGCCATGCTCATGTCACGATTCCTTATGGTTAATGCCGTTAACACTTGAACCAGACGGTAGCACGGCGGCGTTGCAGTGCCCGGGGCTCTGGCGTCCAGAAGGCGCCAAAACGCCCGCCAAGGCGGGCTTTTGATAGGGGGGGAGTTTGAAAAAAGCACCTGATATGGAAACCTTCGTAGCCAGCAAGCGTTGACTTGTTGAGGGCCTATTAAGGACCTAATCAGTCACTGAAATGGTCGCTATAGAAGGTCAGTTCGGGATTATTAGACAGACGTGTCTATGCGTCTTGAATACGTCTATTTCCAAGCGCTGGTAAGAGCCCAACTTGATCTGGATACCAACCCGGCATTCGAGGAAAACGAGGAAATACCCATGATCCTTCGTGGAGAGACTCGCACGGAATACCTCACACTGAAGGAAATTGCGCTACTAGGGCAGATGTCTGAGGGTGCGGTGCGGAATGCGGCCCAGCCTACGGCGACGGATCGTCTTCAGACTCGCATGGAACAGAGCCAGACGATGGTCGACGCCCGGGAGGCGTTGCGCTGGTTGAAAGGGCGCCGGGGGATTTGTTGCCACCCGCGCAGATTGGTACCGAAACTCAAACCTATCGCCATCGCAAAAAGGACATCGTCATAAGCCTAGAACGCTTCAGCCGCATGATTTCTGCCTCGACCCACAATTTCGCTCATCCCCTGCCAGCGGAACTCCTGCTGGCATCAGAAGGCGATCTGCAGACCTTCTATGCGCCCTTCGACCACGTCAATTCGGCGGCTCGAATCGTGCTGTGCGGCATCACGCCGGGGTTGCAGCAGGCCATGCTTGGCCATATCCGGAGAAGTTGATAGTAACCGAGTAATTACGCTACACATGGTAGCAGCGTAGACGGAAGGGCGGCTTCTGGCCGAGAGCAGCCGGTTGCGAGTACACCAGGGCGCGGCATGTCACCAGTCATCCGCACTCCCCTGTGAGGCTTCCGGGTATCGGCCCGCACTGTGCAAAGTGAGGCGTTATGATCAAGAGCAGCTTTTGACTTCGTCCAAGGTCAAGACGTGTTCAGCCTCTTGTCTCCAGCGACGCACGACACCCAAATCTATATCGAACATATCCAAGACTCGTCCGACACTGTGGTCAATCATTTCTTCCAGGTTCTGCGGGCGGGCATAGAACGCTGGCAATGGCGGCGCGATGATGGCACCCAGTTCGGCCAGTTCGGTCATGCTGCGAAGGTGATTGCGGTGCAGCGGTGTTTCACGAACCATCAGTACCAGACGCCTGCGTTCCTTGAGCACCACATCGGCGGCGCGGGTCAGGAGGGTGGAGGTGACGCCGCTGGCGATCTCGGACAGGCTGCGGATGGAGCAGGGCGCGACAATCATGCCCATGGTCTTGAATGACCCGCTGGCGATGGCAGCACCAATGTCCTGGCTGGAGTGGGTAACATCGGCCATGTCCTTGAGTTGCGACCAACTGACATCGGTTTCGTGGGCCAGGGTGATCATCGCCGATTTGCTGACCACCAAGTGCGTTTCGATGGGCGTGTCGCAAAGCAGTTGCAGCAGGCGTACGCCATAGATGGCCCCCGATGCACCGGAAATACCGATGATCAGTCGCTGCGGGCGGTTATCGTTCATGTGTTTCTCCCGGGGCTGAACCCTCTTTGTAGTAAGGAATGGTGCTCAAGGTGGAGTTCAGGGTCTTGCCGATGACTTCGATGAATAGCAATGCCGCCGGGGTTAGCGGACGGCGTACGTCATGGACGCACATCATCCGCCGGGTTATTCCGGGAGCGGTCAGGGGGTAAGCGCGCAACGCACCTTGATGCAGACCACGTTGCAGCACCGTGGCAGGCAGAATGCTGACCCAGTCGCTACGGCGCAGAAACTCCTCGATGACCGCCAGGTCATCCACTTCCAGTCGTGGCGTCAGCTCAAGCCCTTCGGCGGCCATTCGTTGATCGATGACAATTCTCAGCCCGTGTCGCCTTGACGGCAGCACCAGCTTGAGATCCTGCAGCGCCGTCAACGGAATCGGCACCGGGCAATTCAGACGATGGGCCGCGCCACCCGCTACCAGCAGTTCTTCGTTGAGGATGTCGTGACAGTGCAGGTGATCCTGCTGAAAGCTTTGGTTGATGACAGCAAAATCCAGCGTCCCGGCCAATACCTTATCGATCAACTCCTGACTGTAATCTGAGGTGACGCACAGTTGCACATCAGGATGGTATTCAACAAAGTGCGCCAGGGTTGCCGCCAGGGCGTGATTGGTCGCTGAAGCAATCAACCCGGCATGCACCCGTCCGCCGATCTGCCCGCTACGGTCGATGAGGGATTGTCGCGCTTCAAGAAACTGTCCCAGGATCGGCATGAACAGGCGGTAAGCCTGATCACCGGCTTCGGTCGGGTGCATGCCTTTTGAGCTCCGTTCGAACAAGGTCTGGCCCAGTTCTTCTTCGAGCTTGGCAATCTGCATCGACAACGCGGGCTGGACGATATTCAGGCGTTGCGCCGCCCGAGTGACCGAACCCTCCTCGTAGAGGCAGGTAAAGTATTTCAGTTGGCGCAGCTCCATGGCTGTGTTTCCTCGGTATGGGGTTCAGCCCAGGGTGCCGACGCTCTGATAAATATGCTTGAGCTCGCTGAAGTCCAGCAGGGCATCGACGCCGTGCAGGCGGCCAAGGCCACTTTTGCGATAGCCGCCGGTTTCGGCTTCGGCAAACAGTTTGTTGTGGTCGTTGATCCAGACGGTGCCGTTGCGCAATGCCCGCGCCACCCGCCAGGCACGTGCGCCGTGCTCGGTCCAGACGCTGGCCGAAAGACCAAACTCGGTGTGATTGGCCCGCGCAACCGCTTCGGCCTCATCCTCGAAAGGCTCGATAACCAGCAGCGGGCCGAAGATTTCTTCCTGGCAGAAGAATGCACCGCTGTCGCGATGGGTGATCAGGGACGGCGCAAGGTAAGCCCCCTTGCTCGACACCCCTTGCGGGCGACCACCAGACAGCAGCACTTGATCACAGCTGTCCAGTGCCTGGGCGATACGCTGTTCGACCTTATCCCTGGAATGCCAGTCAATCAGCGGGCCCATTTGTGTGGCAGGGTCGGTTCCAGGGCCAATCCTGATCTCTGCCAGCGCGGCCTTGAGGGCCTTTTGCATCTCGTCGAAACGGCTCGCATGCACCAGAATTCGTCGCGCAGCGGTGCATTGCTGTCCGGAAATAATCGTCGCTGCAGCGGCAAGTTTCGGGGCGATGGCCGCGATATCGGCATCTTCGAACACCAGGCAGCAGGATTTTCCCCCCAGCTCCAGTGAGAGTTTTTTCATCGTCGCGGCAGCGTCCTGCATGATGCGCTGGCCGGTTGCCGTTGAGCCGGTGAAACTCAGCACGTCGACATCGGGCGAGGCGACCATGAAGCCAGCTCCTGCATGACCAGTCTCGGCGAACAGATTCACCGCACCGGCCGGCAACCCAGGCAGATTGAGCAGCGGTTCAAGAATCGCCGCATTGAATAGCGCGGTTTGCGGCGCAGGTTTGATCACCGAGGTGCAACCCGCAGCGATGGCTGGAGCCAGGGCTCTGATCAGCAGTACAGCCGGTGCATTCCAGGGAATAATCAGCCCGGCGACCCCCGCCGGTTCGCGCAACAGGCTGGAAAACTCCCCCGGCGCGACTTCCAGAACATGCCCAGGGTTATGGCGCGCCAGACCCGCGTAATAAATGATTTCCGAAATCGCCCCGGCGATCTCACCCCGGGATTGGGTCAGGGCTTTGCCGTTTTCGCGGCTCAGGAGTTGCGCCAGTGATTCGTGACGAGCCTTGAGTTCAACCGCCCAGTCCAGCAGCAATTGCTGGCGCAGGCGTGGATTCTGCGCCCACTGTGGCTTGGCAAATGCCGCTGTGGCGGCCGCAACCGCGGCTCGGGCCTGAGCCTCGCCGCCATCGGCAAAACGACCAATGGCCTCACCATTGGCGGGGTCGAGGCTATCAGCCCATTGACCATCAGACACCCAGTGACCGTCGATAAAATGTTGGCTTTGCATGAATACTCCTCGATTCGCGATCAATGGGTGACCGAGCCGCCGTCGACCACGATGGTCTGGCCGCTCATGAAGTCACTGTCGGCGCTGCTGAGGAACAGCAACGCGCCGATCAAATCCTCAGGTACCGCCTCACGCTTGATGCAACGGCTGGCGATGTTGGTTTTGACCATGACGTCAGCCCAGTCGGCGTTGGCCTGCACGTTGGCGCTCATGGTCAGTCCGGGAGCCAGGCAGTTGCAGCGGATGCCGGCATCGCCAACCTCCCGGGCGATGGAGCGGGTCATGGCAATGATCGCGCCCTTGGAGGCGACATAGGCCAGCATCATCGGCGCGCCCTTGAACGCGGTCGCCGAAGCAATGTTGACGATCTTGCCGTAGCCCTGCTGACGCATGACGGGCAATACCGCCTTGGCGCATTCGAAGGAGCCGCGCACGTTGACCGTCATGATCCGGTCCCATTCGGCGGACTCGGTCTGTTCGAAGGGTTTGAGTTGCAGGGTCGCGAAAAGGGCAGCGTTGTTGATCAGGATATGCACGCCGCCGAAGGCTTCGACTGCCGCGTAGACCATGGCCTGGACGGCATTTGCGTCTGTGACATCGCAAGCAACTGCCAGCGCCGTGCCGCCCTGAGCGTGTATTGCATTGGCGGTTTCTTGTGGCGCGTGAAGGTCGCATATCACGACGCTGGCACCCTCTGCGGCCAGCGCCAGGGCATAGGTGGCACCGATTCCCTGAGCTGCACCGGTGACGATAGCCACCTTGTCGTTGAGCCGATTCATGGCATGTCTCTCTTGTTTTTATTGGAATGAACTGCCGCACCGCTGGCTGCGGGTTGATCCACGGCAGAGGGTTGTCTGCGCCGAGTCTGGTAGATCATCACGCCCTGCGCCTTGCCCTGAGGGCTGGAATTTCGCGCCACAGTCGGTGAATTTGCCTTGCAGTCTGATTTGCGCTCGAACCGCGCAAACCCGCCGGATGGGTAAGCAATTACTGATGGCTCGAATCAACATTTGTTAATAGGCAGCGGCCGCAAATGCCTGTTTAGCTTGATCCCAATCGAAGCCGCCGACGCAGTGGCTTAGTCCGACACAACAACAAAAAATCGGAGAAATATCATGGGTTCCAGCTGGCTGGTGCTATCCATCACCGTTCTGTACATGTTCGCGCTTGCCCTGATCAGTTACGCGGTGCGCCGTCACTCGCGTAGCGCCGCCAACTACACCACCGGTGGTAGTCACTTTCCGGCGATATTGATCGGCTTTCTGATGATGTCCGAGTTCATCGGCACCACGGCCAGCGTCGGTACCGCTCAGGCGGCTTATACATCAGGCATCTCCGCCGCCTGGAACCTGGCGTCGCTGGGGGTCGGGTTCGTGTTGTTCTCGCTGTTGCTGGCGCACAAGTATCGCAACCTGGGGGAGAACACGATTTCCGGGGCATTGGCTCTCACTTATGGTGAGCCTGTGCGCTTCGCGACTTCGGTGATCATGATCTTCGCCCTCATGATTGTTGCCGTGTCGGTCTATGCCAGCGGCGGCGCGGTATTGGCCGGGTTGCTGGGCATTGGGAAGGCGCCGGCAATTGTCATCACCGGTGTCGTAGCGGTGATTTTCGTCAGCGTTGGCGGCATGCGCTCGGTGGTGTACACCAACTTTCTCCACGCACTGATCAAATACCTGGGGATCATTCTGACCCTGGGTTTCGCCCTCAGCCGCGTCGGCGGTATGGAGGCGCTGCTGGAAAAACTGCCCGCGCCGATGCTCACGGTCGACAACGTCGGCTGGAGCCAGATCATGGCGTGGATGGTGGCCGGTATTGGTGCGACCTTCGCCACGCAGTACGTGATTCAGGCGGTCAACACCGTGAGCAGTGGCGACAAGGCCCGGCATGCGGCTTTCTACTGCGCGGTGATGCTGGTGCCCTTTGGCATCTGTGCAGCACTGATCGGCATGTGCAGTCGCGTGTTGTTTCCGGCCATCGCGCCGTTGCTGGCGTTCCCGGCATTGATCGGCGAGATGGACAGCATCATGGCCGGCGTGGTGGTGGCGGGGCTGGCCGGGTCGCTGTTTGGCACTATCTCGGCGCTGACCATGGGCATCGCCACCCTGGCGCTCAAAGACTTTTATCAGCCGTTCTTCAACAAGACCAAGCAGGTGAAACGTGACTTGGTGTTCGTCAAAGCCGCCACGGTGGTGGCGGGTCTGCTGCCCATCAGCCTGGCGATTTTTGCCTCTGGAGTACTGGAAGTGACGTTCCTCGCCAAAGCCTTGCGCGCCTCCCTCGCGGTGCTGGTGATCATGGTCTTCTACGCGCCGACCTTCGGCACCCGGCGGGGTGCGTTCCTGAGCATCATCGCCTCGCTGATCGTGACCGTCAGCTGGTTTCTGATGGGCAACCCTTATGGCATCGACAATGCCTATGTGGCGCTGGCGACGCCTCTGGTGATCATGACCTTGAGCCACATCATGCGCCGCGGTGAAGACGTGCCCCTGCAAACCGAGCCGTCGCTGAAAACCGAAGGAGTACATCCATGAAGATGTCTGGAGCTCAGGCCATTCTTGAAGTGCTCAAGCGCGAAGGGGTGCGGCATTTGTTTGGCGTGCCAGGTGAAAACTTCACACCGCTGATGGACGCTTTATACGACGAGCCTTCCATCGAATTCATCGTCGGTCGTCAGGAAGGTGGTGCGGCCTTCATGGCTGAAGCCTATGCAGGGTCCGGTGGCGGGGTGGGTGTGGTGCTGGGCGCCCGGGCGGTGGGTGCGACCAACCTGAGTATTGGCGTGCATACGGCGATGGAAAACTCTACGCCCATGGTGGTGTTGCTCGGCCAGCTGGATTCGAAATTTCGTGGTCGGGAAGGTTTCCAGGAAATCGATCTGGACCGCATGTTCGCGCCGCTGTGCAAATGGGCGATGGAACTCAGCGATGCCCGGCGGCTGCCAGAAATCCTGCAACGGGCGTTTCGTCTGGCGCGCAGTGGCAGGCCGGGGCCGGTGGTGGTGTCGTTGACCGAAGATGCGTTGCACGACGAACTGGAGGCGAACTTCAGTACGCCGCTGGCCGTCAGCCGCCCGCGCCCGTCACCGGACGAAGTCAGCGCTTTGGTGCGGTTACTGGCCCAGGCCCGGCGGCCGGTGATTGTCGCCGGCGCAGGGGTCAAACGTGCCGGCGCAGAGTCACTGCTTGTGCAGTTCGCCGAACGCTGCGCCATTCCGGTCATGGCTGCATGGCGGCGCCACGATGTGTTTCCCAACGGCCATCCGCTGTATTGCGGGCATTTGCAGATGGGGACTCATCCGGCCTTGGTCGATACCCTGCGCCAGGCTGACATGCTGATTGTCATCGGCGCGCGGCTCAATGAGATCACCACCCAGAACTACACGGCAGTCAATGCCGGGCAGCGCATCCTGCAAATCGACATTGACGACCGAATATTGGGCAAGGCGTATCCCATCGAACACGGCGTAGTCGCCGATGCACGCCAAGCCCTTGAAGCGCTGCTGGAGCAAAGATTCGCCGCGCCCTCGCCAGACTGGGCGAAATCCCGGCGGGCAATTTATGAAGACGTCACCGGCCTGATCGTCGAACCCCATGACGACTACGTAGACAATCGGCAGATCATTCGCGAGTTGCGCGCCCAACTGCCAGACGATGCGATCCTCACCAATGACGCGGGTAACTTCGCCGGCTGGATGCACACATTTTTCAGCTTCCGCCAGTCCAACACCTATGTCGGCGCCGCATCAGGCGCCATGGGCTACGGCATGCCGGCGGCCATCGGTGTGCAGCTCGCACAGCCCAGTAGAACCGTGGTGTCCCTGTCCGGTGACGGCGGGTTGATGATGACCATTCAGGAGCTGGAAACCGCAGTGCGCCTCAAACTGCCGGTCATTGCCCTGGTGTTCAACAACAACATGTACGGCTCGATCCGCATGCACCAGGAAAAGGCCCACCCCGGACGGGTCATCGGCTCGGATCTGGGTAATCCTGATTTTGTCCTACTGGCCCAAGCCTTCGGGGCACAGGGTTTACGGGTCAGCAACGATGCCGCTTTTGCCCAAGCCTTGCAAATCGCGCTCCAAAGCACTGGCCCGGTGCTGATCGAAATTGTCTGTGATCCGCAACGTATATCCGTGCGCCAGACCATCGAGCAGATCCGGCAGTCCGGCACTGGGCAATGAGCGAGGTGGTCGAGATGGAAGTCAAACTTGAACAACCAGTCGCGCCTGTACAGGCCTGGGGTGCGGGCAGCGGCACCGGCAGATCGGCGAAGCTCAAGCAACGCCTGCCCACCTTCAGTTATCTGGAGAAAGCAGCGCGGAGCCGGATTCCGGGTTTTGCATTTGATTTCGTTGACGGCGGAACCGGCGAGCACCTGGCCGCCGAACGCAATCGCAGAGCGTTGGACGCCGTGCAGATCATCCCGCGCTATGGTGCCAGTGCCGTGTTGAACACCGAAGTGCAGCTGTTCGGGCGCCGCTACGCCAGCCCCATCGGTATAGCGCCGGTCGGGGTGGACGGCCTGGTCTGGCCGGGCGCGACCCAGTTGTTGGCCAAGGCGGCCCATCGGGCGCGGATCCCTTACATCACCGGCACCTTGGCCAGTGGCTCGCTGGAGGAGGTGGCGGAGCTCTGTCCTGACAGTGTCTGGCTCCAACTGTACGGCCTGCCGAGGGATCGGCACCGCGTAACCCTCGACCTGATCCAGCGAGCCGAGGCGTGTGGGGTGCATGCCTTGGTTGCCACCCTGGACGCGCCGGTTCGTGCCAAGCGGCCAAAGGATTTGCACAACGGTCTGATTGTCCCGTTCCGCATGACCCCGCGCACGGTCTGGCAAGTCGCCACTTCCTTGCCCTGGGCTCAAGCCTTGCTCAAGAACGGAGCACCTGGCTTCGCCAATATCGAACGCTATGTCAGCGGCGGTAGCAGCATGGCCGCCACCGCGGGTTTCGTGCAGAGCGAGATCAAAGGCACGTTCGACTGGGAGACCCTGGCCCGCATGCGCGACGCCTGGCCCAGAGCGCTGGTGGTCAAAGGGGTGTTGCATCCCGAAGATGCTGAGCGAGCCATCAGCCTGGGTATCGACGGCATCCTGGTTTCCAATCATGGCGGGCGACAGTCAGAGGCTGCGCCGCCTTCCATCGACATGTTGCCGAGCATTGTGCGGGTCGTAGGCGAGCGCGCCACCGTGCTGTTCGACAGCGGCATCCGTAGCGGCCTGGATGTGGCCCGCGCTATCGCGCTCGGTGCTCATGGCACCTTTTGCGGGCGAGCGTTCCTTTATGGTCTTGCCGCATTGGGCGCCGAGGGTCCCGACCACGTGGCGCAATTGCTCGACGATGAACTGCGTACTGCGCTGGCACAACACGGCGCCTACACCTGCGCGCAATTGCGCAACGCTGCGGTGCGCCATCCGGCGGCCTGGTAGGCTTGATCGCGGGTGATCAAGGCCAATCGATAACAATCCCAATAGCGAGATCAGCGATGTCAAACGACCACATTTCTGCCTACGATCAACCCCTGCCGCCTGGCGCTACTTTGCGTGGCTGGCTGGATCATTTGCAAAGCAGCCAGCGCCTGACGCTGGTCGAGCCCGGCACATCTTTACGCTTTGGTGTTGCTGCGGTCGCCAACCGTCTGGATGGCCAGAGCGCTTCGCTGTTTCTTGCCCCGGACCAGCACGAAATCCCGGTGATTTCCGGGTTGCTCTCGGATCGCCTGTGGATGGCCGAAGCGATGGGCGTCAAGCCTGCTGAAGTGCTCAACCGCTTTCAGGACGCGAGCCTCAACCCCATTGCCAGTCAGGAAGTGGCGGATGCACCGTGCCAGACGGTGGTGCACCATCAGGTGGATCTGTTGAAGCAGCTGCCGATTCCGACTCATAACGAACATGACAGCGGCGCGTACATCACTGCCGGTTTACTGATTACCCGCAACCCGCGCACCGGTATCCAGAACGTCTCCATCCACCGATTGCAGGTCAGCTCCGCCAATCGTCTGGGCGCATTGTTGTTGCCTCGCCATGCCTTGGCGTTCTTTCAGGAAGTTGAAGGCACGGGAGAAGATCTGGAAGTCGCGGTGGTGATTGGTGCTGACCCGCTGACCCTTCTGGCGTCGCAGGCAATCGTGCCCATTGATCACGATGAGCTGGAAATTGCCGGGGCTCTGCATGGCCGTCCGCTGCCCGTGGTGCGGTGCGTGACTAACCGGATTCGGGTCCCGGCCGAGGCGGAGATCGTTCTGGAAGGACGTCTGTTGGCTAACGTTCGTGAGCTGGAAGGGCCTTTCGGCGAGTTTCCGCAGTACTACGGCGAGCGTGCCGAGCGCCATGTGATTGAGGTCGATGCCATCACTCACAGGCTCGCGCCGCTCTTCCACACCATCGTTGGCGGCGGGTTGGAGCATCTGCTGCTGGGCGGCATTCCTCGGGAAGCGACGCTACTGGCCCATCTGCGCCGCAGCTTTCCGGGCGTCCGCGATGTGCACCTGGCCAAGGGCGGGGTCTGCCGTTATCACCTGTACGTGCAGCTGGACAAGCGCTCCGAAGGTGAAGCGAAAAACGTCATCCTCGGCGCATTTGGCGGCCACTACGATCTCAAACATGTGGTGGTGGTAGACCTCGACGTGGACATTCATAACCCCACCGAAGTGGAGTGGGCAATTGCCACACGCTTCCAGGCCGACCGCGATCTGGTGCTGGTGCATGAGGCCCAGGGTTCGAAGCTCGATCCCTCAACCCGGGATGGCGTCGGCTCGAAAATGGGCTACGACGCCACGGTGCCGTTGTCCGCGCCGCCGATGCGCTTTACCCGCATCCGCGTGCCCGGCGAGGCAGAGGTGGATCTGGACGCCGCGACGCGCCCGGCACCTGCAGACTGGCAACGTCTGTTCTGATTCAGGACGCTTGATGCAACGATGCCGAATCTCCTCGCGGGGATTCGGCATCGTTGTTTGTGCGGTAAACAAAAGCTTCTGCTGCCAGTGGTCTATGTAACGGTGTAGCTGTCCACCACACGACGATACTGGCTTGGAGACGCCCCGATGTGCTGGCGGAAAAATCTCGTGAAGTGGCCTTGTTCAGAGAACCCGAGGCTCTCCGAGAGCAGCCCCAGGGTACCGCTGCGTTCATGTTCGAGCCAGGTGAAGGCGCGGCGCATCCGCGCATCGTTGACCATCAAGGTCGGCGTCATGCCGGTGTCTTTCTTGAACAGGGCGAAAAAGTGCGCACGGGACAAGCCGCTGGCGCGAGCGGCATTTTCGATCAGGTCAGGATCTTCAAGGTGTTCGAGCATATACGCTGTGCCACGGCGGATGCGCGCGTCGCGGAACTCGCCATGGGTCGGTGCACCCTGGCGCCAGAGCTGTCGCCACTGGGAGAAGTCTTCGATCAGTTGAATCAGAAAGTCGAACAGCAGGAATTCGATCCGCTCTTTGGGGACCAGGCCATAACCGTGCATTTCAGCGATCAGGATGTCGGCCAGGGTACGGTTCTGCATCGATAGGTCAATGCAGGGGTGGGCGAAAAAATCCGGCCGGGCGCTGAGCGCCAGGGACTGCTGCGCGGTGGCCAGCCAGGCCGGCTCGATGTAGAGCGCCAGGATCAGCGTGTTGCCTGCCTCGGGTTGCGGCGCGTAGAAGTGCGGTTCCCAGGCATTGACCAGCACCGCAGTGCGATCCGCCAGCGGCACCACACGACCATTGACGTTGAAATAGGTGTCCTGGCCAGACACCTTGACCAACACATGGCATTCGGAGTGGGTGTGAGTCACTAGCGGCCAATCCATGTTCAGCAGCGCGACACGGCCGAATTTACCGTGAAACACCCGTTGGGCAATCGACATTGTGTAGCTCCCTCGCTCGCTTCTAGCGGCTATTGTTGTTCGACTGCACCGAAGGAGCAGGGCAGTCGTTTGTCGTTTGCGCTCCTGTCTGAACGGTGCAGGATATGCAGCGGCGCAGCACGGCGAGACATCTGGTTCGTGAAGGCTAAATATCCCGCAAAACGGGGGCGGGCGTCCAGTCAGACCTTGGTCTGCAGGGCATTTTTATGACCATTGACCTCATAGTGCGTTGCGTGGTTTACCGTGGTACACGCGAAGCACATCGGCCATCACCGCCAGGGCTATCTCGGCAGGAGATTTACTGCCCAGATTCAGGCCGATGGGCATGTGCAATCGGGCAATCTGCGCATCGTCAAGCCCGCCGATACGCTTGAGACGTTCGGCACGCTTGGCCGAGGTTGCCTTTGAGCCCATGGCTCCAATGTAAAAGGCTGACGTGTGGACGGCCTCCATCAACGCCAGGTCGTCGATTTTTGGATCGTGGGTCAATGCTACCACCGCCGTTGCCGAGTGGCAGCCGCCTGCTGCTATGAACATTGACGGCAACACCCGTTGCATTTCGACCCCCTCAAGCTGCACATGCAGCATTTCTTCCCGGGGATCGCAGGCAATCACTTCACAGCCGATCGCCCGGCCGAAACTGGCGCAGAACTCGGCCACCGGCGACAGCCCGGCCAGAATCAACCGCAGCGCAGGCCCTACGCGAATACGCACCTGTTCGTCACTGAGCGATACCCTTTCACCCGACTGATGGGTGCCCGGTTCCAGCTGCGTTAACCCCGTGGTCAGGTCGATGTGGCGAACTTGTTGATGCTGCCCGAGCAAGGTGGCCTGCAATTGCCGCAAGTGATCGATCCAGGCCGTCGTGGCGGGGCGATGCTCCACCAGAACGATCAGCATGCCGCCGCAGGGCAGTTGCAGGCGTCGGCTTTGCTCGGCGTTTTCGCCGTAACGGACGATTTGCGCCGCTTCAAGCAGTTCGCCTCGGGCCAGGCTATCGCGGAACTCGTCCTCGACGCAGCCACCGGACAGTGAACCGACGAATTGTCCCTGCGCATTGGCGACCAGCATGGCGCCTGGCGCACGGGGTGCTGATCCGTAGGTGGAAAGCACAGTGCATAGCCATAGCGCCTGGCCAGACTGCGCCCATTGCAGGGCCTGCTCGATGACCTGTATGTCGAGATGTCGCATGTCGGTTCACCTCATGGCAGACGATTGCGTTAATCTTCGGGCCTTGTTTTGAAAGCCAGCCCCTTTATGTCCTGTGAAATCGTTGTGCAGCCTGATCTTCTCGACCTGGGCGAAACCCGGATCGAATACCGCCATCTGCCGGCTACGATCCCGGCACGGCCGACCCTTGTGCTGTTGCATGAAGGCTTGGGTTGTGCGGCTCAGTGGCGGGACTTTCCCGAACAATTGCTCGCCGCTACCGGCTGTGGCGTGCTGGTCTACAGCCGTCAGGGCTATGGTCGATCCAACCCGGTGAACTTGCCGCGACCGCTGGATTACCTCACGCAGGACGGCCCCGCAGAACTGGCCCGGGTGCTTGATGTTCTGTCGCTCGATGATGTGGTGCTGCTGGGCCACAGCGACGGGGCGTCGATTGTTCTGGCCTATGCCGCGCTCAATGATCCCCGGGTACGGGGCAGCATCGCCCTCGCTCCCCATGTGCTGGTCGAAGCCAGGACGCTCGCGGGCATTCGTCAGACCACTGCCCAATGGGAAGCTGGCCGGTTGCGCGAACAACTGATGCGTCATCATGGCGCTAACGTGAACGGCGCCTTCCATGGCTGGAGCGACAGCTGGCTGCACCCTGATTTCAGCCTGGAGCCGCTGGTGGCAAGGCTTGGCGAGATCGCCCGGCCTTTGCTGGTCATTCAGGGTCGTGACGATCAGTACGCCACGCCTGAACAACTGGCGGCGATAGACGCTCATGTGACCGCGCCTTGTCGCTGCGTGCTGCTCAACGATTGCCAGCATTTTCCCCAGCGTGAAGCTACGCAGGAAACGCTGCGGCTGATCGTCGATTTCGTCGCGGCCTTGACGGAGGACCGCGACGCCCAGGCAGCATCGGTCATCAGCTGAAGTTACCTTTGGTTTCCGGCACCACGAGGCTGCCCACCAGATAGATCAGTGACAGCGCCACGGCGAACATCGCCAACATATGGGGTATTTGCGCCGGGCTGCTGCTGACCAGTGAAACGAACGTCGGCATGGTACCCCCAAGCGCGAAGCCGATATTCCAGGACAGGCCGGTGCCGCTGGCCCGCAGCTCTGTGGAAAAGCGTTCATTGAGGAAGATCAGGATCGGCGCAATCATCGCCCCACCCATGAACGCAATGCCGGAGCAGTACAGCGCGGTGCGCAGCAGCGAACCGGGCTCGGCGACATGCAGGAACATCAGTGGCAGGCAGATCAGGTTGATCAGGCTCAACAGCACGAAGGTCTTTTTCCGGCCGATCAGGTCGCTGGCGTAACCGAACATCAACGAGCCTACGATGGTTGCCACCGAGCCGTACATCAACAGCTGCGAGGTTTGGGTATGCGGGACTTTGGCCACCACGTTGAGCAGTGTCGGCAGATAACCGCACGCCAGGTAGTAGGTCGCACCGCCGCCAAAGGTAATCAGCAGATTGACCAGCATGACCTTGCGATACTCCGCGCCGAACAGGCGCTTGAGGGGCGACACGGCAGGCTTCGCGGCATTGTTTTTGCGGCTTTCCTGCAACTGGCGCCAGACCGGGGTTTCCTCAAGAAAGCGAAACATGATCAGGCCGAAGAAGGTGCTGATCAGGCCGCAGAAAAACATGCAGCGCCAGCCCCAGACATCGAACTCGGCGCCGGGGAATACTTCCGAAAGCACCAGGTAGGCAAATGATGCCAGCAACGAACCCATGCCAGCGCCCGCGCCACCGATCAGGCCTGACATCAGGCCGCGATAACGGGGCGAGATGGACTCGGTGCCGATGGTATGGGTCGAGGCAACGATGCCGCCGACGAAGATGCCCTGAATGATCCGCAGGATCAGAAACAGGATGGGCGCGATGATCCCGACCTGCGCCAGAGTCGGCAGCACGCCGAACAGCGCGGTGGAAATCCCAACGCCCACCATTGAAACCATCAGCGCACGTTTGCGCCCGTGTTTGTCGGCATACGCGCCAAAGATCGCTGAACCCAGTGGGCGTACCAGCAGGGCCACTGCGAAGGAGGCGTAGACCGCAGCCAGCGATAGCGTGGGCGTATCAGACGGAAAAAACAGCCGACCAATGATCGGCGCCACGTACAGCAGGATAAACAGGTCGAACAGATCCAGCGCCCAGCCAAAGGTGGAAGCGAAGCCTGCCAGCAAAGCCTTGCGCGCCGGCAGATAGCCTGCGGCAGGCTCCTGGGCCGCAGTCTGGGCCCCTGCACCGGGCACGGCATCAGGTGAATGAGTCGTGGTGCTGGTGTTGATTGTTGCCATGACAGTGACTCCGGTTTTTATAGTTGTTTTTATAGATCAGGGAGAAACAGATCGTCGCAGCAGAACCCTGAGGTTCAGCCGCTCACACCGCCAAGGGGTGGCAAGAGCGGCATCTGCCGGGGTTACTCGCCCTTGAATACTGCCGTGCGCTTGCCATGGAAGGCTTCGACGCCTTCCTTGAAATCCTGAGAGCTGCGCAGGCGGCTGTAGCAGTGGCCTTCCATTTCTATCGCCACCGTCAGGGGCGAGTTTTCGTTGTCGTTGATCAGGCGCTTGGCGGTGCGTTGCGCCAGCGGTGAGAAACGACGCAGTTCGTCAACCAGGGCATCGACGGTGTTTTCCAGTTCGCTGTCCGGTACGTACTCGGTGGCGATGCCCCAGTCGTATGCCTGCTGGCCGCTGATACGTTTGGCGCGCATGACCATGTGTTTGGTGCGGGTGATGCCGATCATTTTCTGCAAGCGGGCAGAACCGCCGGAGCCGGGGATCTGGCCCAGATTCTGCTCCGGCAACGCATACCGGGTGGTTTCCGAGGCGATCCGGAAATCACAGGCCAGGGACAGCTCGAATCCCACGCCAAAGGTGTAGCCACGATTGGCGGCAATCACCGGTTTTTCACAGCGTACTGGCGCGGCAACGTTCCAGGCCAGCTTCGAGACATGCTCCGGGGACGCCTCAAGAAATCCCTTGATATCGCCGCCACTGGAAAAGTGCTCGCCGGTCGAGCGAAGGACAATAACTCGGACTCCCGGATGCTCGTCCAATGCCTCGAATACTTTGCGCAGCATGTCGCGCTGAGGCATGGCAATCACGTTCAGTGGCGGCCGGTTGAGGATGATGTCGGCGCGTTCGCGTGCCGTGTCGACCACGACCTGGAAACCATCGAATTCGGTGTCAAGAAATTGCTGGATCGATTGCAGTTGCATGTGAACGTCCTCTTTGGAATTAGCAGGCGGTTTTCAACGTTTTTTCCTGATGCTCTTCGAGCAACACGCGGCGCAGTACCTTGCCAACCGGCGACTTCGGAATTTGATCGATGAATTGATAAAGACGCGGGCGCTTGAATTTCGCCAGCCCGGAGGCCATGCAATGGGCGTCCAGCTCGGCGTCGCTGACCTCACTGCGCAGCTTGATGAACGCAGCGATAATCTTGCCCCATTGCTCATCCGGCAGACCGACCACCACCACCTCCTCGATAGCGGGGTGCAGTGACAGCAGGCTTTCGATTTCCACAGGGCTGACGTTCTCACCACCGGTGATGATCAGGTCATCGACCCGGCCAGTCACAAACAGGTCGCCGTCGGCATCGAAATAGCCGGTATCACCGGTGAAGTACCAGCCATCATGCAGTGCCTTGGCGGTGGCTTCGGGACGGTTCAGATACCCTTCGAACGCCTCGTCACTGGCCAGGTCGGCAATTATCTGGCCTTCCTCGCCCTGGCGGTTCGCCACGCTCGGGTCGCGGGCATCCAGGGGCACCACGCGGATGCGCTGATTGAGCGCGCAGCGCCCCGACGACCCGGGTTTGTGATGGGCATGCTGGTCGATGGTGAAGGTGTAGATTTCCGAGCAGCCGTAGTGGTTGACGAACAGCTCAGGCTCGAACGCCTGTTCCACGCGCCTCATCAGGCCGTCGCTCATGGGGGCTCCGGCAAAGCCGATCTTCTTGACGCTGGCGACCCGTTCCTTGCGAAAGGCCGGGTGCTCGATGAGCATGTGATACAGCGTCGGCACCAGATACAGATTGCTGACTTGCTGTTGTTCAATAGCTTGCAGGGTGGCCTCGGCATCGAAGCGCGGCACGCAGACGAATTGGCCGTCGATCAAGGCCATGGACAGCAATGAACGCACTCCCATGGTGTGATAAAGCGGCATGACCCCCAAAGTGCATTCGTCATGGCGATACAGATTCTGTGCCACATGAGCCACGGCTGCGGCGCGTTCGGCACGGTGGCGGCGGGGGACGCCTTTGGGTTTGCTGGTGGTGCCAGAGGTGTACAACAGTAGCGAGAAATCTTCCGCCGTGGCGCGCAATATGGTCGAGACCGGCGCTTCGGCGGTCAGCTCCTCAAAGCTCATATCCTGCGCGGCCGCTCGTTGTCCGGTAGCGATGCGCGGCAAGCCTGTGGCGTTAGTGCACGCCGCCACGGCCGCAACCGTCGAGTCGTCGTAGGCGATCGCTTTGATGTTGGCGTCGCTGATGCAATACGCCAGTTCCTCGGACGTGGAGCGCCAGTTCAGCGGGGTGACGACAATGCCTGTGAACTGACAGGCCCAGTGAAGCGTTGCCATTTGCCAGCGATTCTGCATGGCGACCAGCAACCGGTCACCGCGTTTGAGCCCCAGCCGTTCCAGGCCATGCGCAGCGCGCTGGATGTCCTCGAACCATTGCCGGTAGGTTTTTTTCAGAGCTGCATCGCTGATCGCCACCGCATCGGGACGACGCTCGACAGCCGCAAGGAAGCTGCGTCCGAGATCGAACATTATTGTTATACCTCCAGGTTCTTCTGACGTTGTGTAGCCACTTCGAGCACGGCACGGACCATGCCGGTGTAACCGGTACAGCGGCATAAATGGCCGGACAGCATGTCGCGTACCTGGGGCTCGTCGGGGTTGGGGACCCGCTCAAGAAAGTCCACGCAGGACATGAGAATTCCTGCCGTGCAAAACCCGCATTGCAGCGCATGATGACGGCGGAAAGCCTGTTGCAGATCGCTGAGGACGTCGTCTTCGGCCAGGGACTCGACCGTATCGATGCGCCGCTCATGGCTTTGTACAGCGAGCATCAGGCACGAACGCATGGCGACGCCGTCGACCAGCACCGTGCAGGCACCGCAGACTCCATGCTCACAGCCCACATGCACGCCAGTGGCACCCAGGTCGTGGCGCAGAAAGTCGCACAGCTGAGTACGTGATTCGGTGCTGGCCGCGCGGTCGCGGCCGTTGAGTTTGAGATTCACCAGAAATGCTTGGTCGGCATTGGCGCGCATGATCAGGCTCCTTCTATGAGGCGCAGCCCCAGTTCGCGAACCAGTTGCCGACGATAGGCGGCACTGGCGTGTACATCGTCCTGGGCGTCCAGCGACCAGGCCACTTCATTGAGGGCGTCTTTGAGGCTGGCGCCGCGTGTCAGGTGCCGATGTTGCGGCCGATCGCTGACGCCGCCGATGCCGAACTCGACTTGTTCATCGCCGATCGCTGCGGCCAGGGCGACCATGGCAAAGTCGCCGTGGCGCATGGCGATTTCCTGGAAGCGATAGGTGATGCCTTCGCGCATGAGGGGGAAACGAACCTCAACCACCAACTCATCGGGCTGTTTGTCGGTGGTGAGAATCCCCTGGAAGAAATCCGCCGCCTTGACCGTGCGCTGGCGTTTTTTCGATTGCAGGATGACTTCGCCGCCCAGAGTGACCAGGCACAACGGCAATTCGGCGCTGGGGTCGGCGTGCGCCACCGAGCCACAGACTGTGCCGCGATTGCGGGTCTGGAAATGCCCGATCCAAGGCATCGCTTTCGCCAGCAGCGGCACTTCATCCATCAGGCTCGGGCGCTCCAGCAACTGCACCTGACGCACGGCGGCACCCACCGCGAGGCAATCCTGGCGCCGCTCGATGAAATTCAGGTCAGCCACATGGTTGATGTCGATCAACAGTTTCGGCTGCGCCAGGCGCATGTTCAGCACGGCCATCAGTGACTGACCGCCGGCGATGATTCGGGCTTCCTGGCCATACTCGGCCAGCAGGTCGAGTACTTCGCCGCGGCTGCTGGCACGCACATAATCAAAGGCAGCGGCTTTCATTGCGCACCTCCTTTACCGAGGAGGGCGGCGAGGCTGGCTTTCACGCGGGTCCACCAGCCTTCGCTGATGGCCTGGCCGGTGACGCGCTGGGAGAGGCGAGTGAATATCTGGCCGATGATCACTTTTGAGGCACCTTGCAGCATGCGTCCGCCGACCGCTGCGACCTTGCCACTGACCGATACCTGATAGTGGTATTCCAGGCGTGTGTGGCCGTTATCCAGCTCGACGAAACGCACCTTGGCGTGGCCGATGGCCGAGCCCATGGAGCTATTGCCCGAGCCTGACAGACGGAGCGAATGCGGCGGGTCCAGATCACTGAGCGCAACTTTGGCTTCGAAGCGGGCCCGGATCATGCCCACGCCCACTGTTACGTCGGCCCTGTAGCGGTTCTCACCTTCGAGCTCGAGGTCATGGCAGCCAGGAATGATCGCCTTGAGGGTTTGTGGATCCAGCAGGGTGTCGAACACCTGCTGCGGCGTGGCCGGTATCACCACCGAATCGTTGGCGCGCAGGGCCGAACCGCCGGCTGGCTCGGCCGGGAAGCTGTCGTCCTGCTCCATGCCAGCGGGCCGTGGCGGCTCGTCAATGCCGATCAGGGTCCGTACCCGCGATGGTGTCAGCGGCAGACGGATATCGGAACGGCCCAGCGCGTCAGCCACGGCATTGGCGATACACACCGGGGTGCTCATGTTGTTGCCTTCACCCACACCTTTGGCTCCCAGCGGAGTAAAGGGCGAGGGGGTTTCCATGTGCAGAATCATCGGTTCGATCACTTCTGGCGCGGTGGGTACCAAGTAGTCGGCAAAGGTGCCGGAGAGAAAGCTGCCGTCCGCGCCATAGGCGAATTCTTCCATCAATGCTGCGCCCAGCCCCTGGGTAAAGCCGCCACGAATCTGCCCGTCGACCAGGTCTGGGTTGAGCATGCGGCCTGCGTCATGGCTGGTGACGTAGCGGTCGATGTGAACGGCACCGGTGATCGGATCGATTTCCAAGGCGCAGATATCGAATACAAAGCCGTAGCACAAGGAGCTGTTGACCAGGTCGGCATCGTCCGGGGCGGTGAGTTGCTGCGGCGACCAGAAGGCGGTCTCCCGCATGCCACCGGATTCACCTTCAGGCAATAGTCCCGGTGCCCAGTGGGCGGCGCCGGCGATTCGGTGAAAGGGTGCCGACGGCCCATCGATGACAAAAACCTTACCGCCAGCGAAACGCACGTCTCGAGCCTCGACCTTGAGTTGTACGGCGGCCAGATTGGCCAATCGGTCGCGGATCTTGATGGCGGCCTGATACACCACCCCGGCGACCGCACCGGCAAAGCGGCTGGAATAGTTGCCGGAGGCAATCGACCAGGCGTCTTTCTGGGTATCGAGCTCAACGTTGACGATGATCGATTCCAGCGCCACGCCCAGCACCTCAGCCACAACCTGAGCGACAGCGGTCTGGTGACCCTGACCCTGAGGCGTCGACGAGACATGCACGGTGACATCACCCAAAGGGCCGACCGTGACCGTGGCGGTGCTCACCGCGCCGTTTTTCGGCCCGGCCTTGGCACGTTCCTCCACGCTCATGGCCGTGGTGATGTAACCCATGTTGGAGATCGACGGTTCGATCACGGCGGTATAGCCGATCCCATAAATCCGTCCTTCGGCTCGCGCCTTGTCACGGCGCTGGAGCAGATCTGCCAGCCCGCCATCATTGACGGCCAGGGCAATACTCGCCTGATAGTTGCCGGAGTCGAGCAGGGCACCAGCTGCGGCCCGGTAAGGGAAGGCATCGGCGGGGACCAGATTGCGGCGAATCACTTGCAGCGGATCAAGCTTGAGCTGCACTGCGATATGCTGCATCAGCCGTTCGAGGGCGAAATACACCTGCGGCCCGCCAAAGCCACGGTTGAGGCCGGTTGGGGTCTTGTTGGTCAACACCACGCGGTTGCGCACCAGCAGATTGCGGATGGCATAGGCCCCGGTCAGATTGCCGTGCATGCGATAAAACGTGGCGGGCTCCGGGGCGCGCAAGTAGGCGCCGCAGTCGTCGATCTGGTCATAACGCAACGCCGTGACCAGCCCGTCGGCATCCACCGCCGCTTCGATTTCGGTGACGCGATTGGTTGCCGATGACGCGCCTTGCAAATGTTCCAGCCGGTCCTCGACCCACTTCACCGGAGCGCCGACCTTGCGTGCCGCCAGGCCCATCATGACCACGTAAGGGAATACCCCTTGTTTGATCCCGAAACTGCCGCCGGAATCTTTCGGGGTCCGCAGCCGCAGCCGGTTACCGGGAACGTTCAGGGCACGGGCCATCACGGTATGCAGTGCATAGGGGCCTTGAAAGTTGGCCATGACGTCGTACACGCCAGTGGTTCGTTCGAACTGCGCGAGCACCACATAGCATTCGATCGGCGTGCAGGAGTTGCGCGGGTACTGGACCTTGATCGAGACCCGGTGGGGTGCGGACTCAAAGGCCTGCTCGGGTTCGCCGTAACGGAAATGACGCTCGTTGACTACGTTGCTGCCGACCGCTTCATGGAGCACGGGCGCTTGTTCTTCAGTCGCGGCCTCGGGATCGATGATCGGCGGCAATGGCTCGTAGTCGATGCGTACGGCTTCGATGGCGTCTTCGGCCAGATAGCGGTTTTCGGCAATCACCACCGCGACCGGTTCGCCAACGTAACGCACCTTGTCGACTGCGATACACCAGTGCTCCATGGGTTGCCGCACGCCTACAGGAAACGGTAGCGCCCAGCGTTTGACGTCTTCGCCGACCAGCACGCCGTGAACGCCTTTCATTGTCAGGGCTTTGGCGAAATCAATGGACGTAATACGCGCATGGGCATGGGGGGAGCGAACGATGGCGGCATGCAGCGTGCCGGGCGCAATGGCGGCATCGTCGGCGAAACGGCCCAAACCACGCAGCAGCGCGGCGTCTTCGACGCGGGCCTGCCGGGCACCGATATGGCCTGTGCTGGTCTGGCTATCATGCGGATGACTGTTCATGTTTTCGGCTCTTGTTTTTATGCTTCGCGCTATTCACGCGATTGCTCTGGGGCCGAGTGTGAGAGAAGGGCACAGGTTTTTCCTTGCCTTGGCTGATGGAGTTCTGCGCCGGAGTCGGAAAAATTGCCCTGGAGTCTGATTTAAGGACAGCTGACCAACTAATAAGGGCCGCGAACCTCCCATCTGCAGATGTAGTCGGTTTGTGTAGCTTGAAAATGCCAGGGAACAGGTCTCAGTCAGGCGCAATCTTCACGGCGTTGCGCACCGCCTGGGCATTCAGCGCTGAAACGGTCAAAACGGAACGACATTAGATCGATGCAGGGCGGGTTGGCCACTGGACCAGTTGCGACATGAGCAGGCTCGCTGCCAGACCAATCCCGAAACCATGTTCGTCAAAGGCGGATCCCAGGAAAAAACAGGGATTGCATCTGCTGTGGCAATCACCGGTGTGGCGTAGGGCGTGACGTCGTTTACGGCCAATGCATCCATCGGATGACTTCAGAGTCACCCTATTTGTTTGATGAATAAACTCTATGGGCGCTGGCTGGAAAGCTAGAAGCGTGATCCTGAGCAGCGAAGATGGTCTTCCAAAGGACCGCTATCGACCCATAGCGGACGGGGTTGCATGCACAACGTACCGAAAAATTTCCGAACTGTCGGGCGTGCCTCTCGGTTCACTTACACACTATTTTCCGAGCATGCAGGAGCTGCTGCTAGAGGCATTTCAGCTGTTGGCTCAATGCGTATCTACTCGATTTGCAGCAGCAATTCGAAAAGCAAAGACTAAAGACGACGCTTGCCATGCGATAGTGGATGTAATCTTTGAAAGATCCACATTCGGCACTAGAACGATCCAACTGACTTGCGAACTCTATATTTTTGCGGGCCGTAACCCTGTCATGAAGAATGTTATGAGAGACTGGATGCTCGAAATCAGAGTTTCACTCGAACTCTATTTCTCCCCTTTGTCAGCAGTCGCGCTAGACGCTTTGATTGAAGGAATCATCCTTCATCGATCAGTAATCCCCATTGCTCGTGAAGACGCTTATAAAATGATAGTTAGGCTATCCGAGTTGTAACATTTAGTGGTGGTGGACGGAAAAAGAAGGCGTTATCTAGCCCGGATATCTATGCCTATACGGAATAGGGTAGCTGTAGTCACATCGGTCTTCAATGATGAGACGAACATGATGGCCTCCGGGTGCCATGCCTATACATGGGCACCTGCTGAGACCGATGGTATTTCAATCAGAACGGAAACCAAGTCGAATGGCCGCTTTTGGCCGGCAGCTGACTTTCGCGAAGGGCATCTCAGGGTCGAATTATGCCTGCCGTTATAGAGCGCGATCGACTCCAGCTGCCATTCGTGGCAGGCAGCTTTCGACCCAAAGCGGTCACTCAGCCGCTTAAAGATCGGCCAAATCGACGAGGGTGAGGGGCCGCCCTGTGAACTCACTTGCTTATCTGCTTGGTGTTACAGCACGATGCCGGCTCAAGAGCAAGGACCGGCCCGATGACCAAGCCCCTCGAACAAGAAATCTCAATGTGAATTCACCAGACTACACGGCTAAGGGCGAAGACCTCGGCAACCGCATGATGAAAGTCGACCATGCGGGCGAGCATGGCGCGATCTGTATCTACAGCGGACAGCTGTTTATGGCCCGGCTTTTCGTCCCGGGCATGGTGGATGAACTCAAGGAGTTCCTCTCCCACGAGCGCCGCCATCGGACGGTTTTTCAGGAAGAGCTGCAACGTCGCAGTTATCCCCGCTGCCGTAGTTATTGGTTGTGTGGCATCGGCGGTCTGGCGTTGGGTCTGGTTACTGGCATCTGTGGCCGCAAAGCTGTTGTTGCTACTACCGTCGCAGTTGAGAGTGTGGTGCTCAAGCACCTGGCTCATCAACTTCAAGTGCTGGCCGATATCAATCTCCCCGCGGTGGCGGCCATTACTTCGATTGTGGAGGAGGAGCAGCATCATCATGACCACTCCGCAGCGCAGATTGATGTGCGCGATCCCTGGTTCAGGGTACTGACACCGATGGTGACTGCATGGACTGAGGCGGTAATCTGGATGGGTATGCGTTCTTAGGACGCATGTGTAATTATCCCGTTTCACTGCCGCAGTCTTTTAGACAAATAAACGACTGCTTCTGGCCGGAAGCAAACGTTGAAAGGGTGATTGCTAGACTTCCAAGGTTAGATAGACCAGCGAGTACATCTCTCTCAACGAAATAAATAAGGATATCCAAACAGAGAGGGTCTTATGAAACTTATGCAGTCACCCTAGAGGAGTTATCAATGCAAATGCCCAGCATTGAGCCGGGCATCATATGTCACTTCAACGTTATCGTAGTATTAACCCCTTCGCTTACGCTTTTGTCATCAAACCATCTGCTTGTAATGGTTTTGGTCTGCGTATAGAACTGAATGACCTGCTTGCCATAGGGACCAAGGTCACCGAGTTTCGAACCGCGTGAACCTGTGAAGCTGAACGACGGTACGGGTACCGGAATCGGAATGTTGATACCCACTTGGCCGACATCGATCTCGCTCTGGAATTTGCGGGCTGCGGCGCCGCTTTGGGTAAACAACCCCACACCGTTGCCAAACGGATTTGCATTCACCAGGGCGATGGCCTCGTCCAAGCTGTCAACTTCCAGGACGACGAGAACCGGTCCGAAAATCTCCTGGGTGTAAATATCCATGTCGGTAGTGACACCCGAAAACAAAGTGGGTCCGATGAAATTACCTTCTTCGAAACCTGGAACGCTGATCTCACGGCCATCGAGTTCCAGCTTCGCACCTTGGCGGACCCCGCTTTCGATCAAACCGAGGATTCGCTGTTTGGCACGCTTTGAAATCACCGGGCCGACATCGGTAACGGGTTCAGAGCCGGCGTTCACTGTCAGTTTCAGAGCCAATTCTTTGATATCAGGCAACCAGGTGCGCGCTTCGCCGACCAGGACAATTACCGAGGTGGCCATGCAGCGCTGCCCGGCTGCACCGAAACCGGCACCTACCAGTGCGTTCAACGTATGTTCGCGTGCAAGAGCCAGTAAGGGGGGCAAGAGAGCGCATCCTACAGATGTGCGACTGGTATGGGTAAGGGAATTCGGTCCTGTGAGTAAACGACCTCACTATCATCTCATGGTCGTTGTTAATCGCGATGCTTATCGCGGTGTAGGCGACTTGAATTCCAATGACGATAACCTAGCACGCTGCATCCAAGGTGCTTGGGCAAGTGCCTTGAGACTGAATCCTGATGCGTACAGGGGACTGGTCAGCTTCTCTCGGGGAGGGCAGTACGACATCATCAACGACAATGGGTATAAGCAGGTGCTGGGGGCGATGCAATACCTCTCTAAAGAGTATTCTAAAGTGCAGGATGGAGCTCGTAACATTGGTTATAGCCTCGCTCGTAAGGACTTGATGACCCACGGATGTAGCATCCAGTGCCTTCATTAGTTGGTAAGAGTCACTACGCCAGCAATACTTGTCGCGGCGGATCTGGTAATAGAGTATTCAATTAAGGAATAAGCATCTATCATGAAAAACTTTAGCAATCCACTGTTTACAGATAAATAGATGAGGTCTGAATAGTCCCGGATTTTCTAGACACTCTCCAAGCTCAGAAAATAGCGTTTTTCATACTCTACTGGAGACAGCAGCATAGCACTGCTGTGCCAGCGTTTAGGGTTATATAAAATTTCGATGTAATCGAAAATATCACTTCGGGCGTCTTCGCGCGTTGTGTAGATCTTTCGTCGGATTCGCTCCCGCTTCAAAAGCTGGAAAAAGGTAACCGTCCGGGCAACACACCTTCCTGACACCGTCGCTTGAGGCGATGGTGTCCACCCAAATATAGGTGGACACCATTTTTAGCCTTTTTAAGCGGACGCCCATGCCACAAGAACGCCGTTCCTATTCCAAGTCCTTCAAGGCCCAGGTCATTGCTGAGTGCGCCCAACCTGACACTTCAATTGCCAATGTCGCCTTGACCCACAACCTCAATGCAAACCTCGTCCATAAATGGATTCGGGTGCATGCACAGAAAAACCTGACACTTCAAACCGCCTTCATCCCGGTCAAGACATCGCCGCCGGTGCCGATGCATCAGGCCCTTCCTGCAACGATCCGAATCGAAGTGCCGCATTCAAAAGGCGTAGTCGTGGTGAGTTGGCCGGCAGAAAATGCAGCGGCGTGTTCTGCTTTCCTGCGAGACCTGCTGCGATGATCCGCATCGACTCCATCTGGCTTGCCACCGAGCCCATGGACATGCGCGCAGGCACTGAAACTGCGCTGGCGCGGGTCGTGGCGGTGTTCGGTGCGGCGAAGCCGCACTGTGCTTATCTGTTTGCCAACCGTCGTGCCAATCGCATGAAAGTGCTGGTGCATGATGGCTTGGGGATTTGGCTTGCTGCCCGGCGCTTGAATCAAGGACGTTTTTTTTGGCCGGGCGTGCGGCACGGCTCTGAAGTCGAGTTGGATGCAGAGCAACTTCAAGCCTTGGTGCTCGGCTTGCCTTGGCAACGCGTCGGTTCCGGAGCAGCCATCACGGTGCTCTAATTCGCCTGCCATGGCCTGCTTGCCAGCGCAATTGGCCCATCAGTCTATCGCCGCCACTAGCCCTCTCTGGCAAAATCGGCGGCATGACTTCGCATCCGAATCTCGATCAATTAAACCCTGAAGAACTGCGTGCCTTGGCGGCGCAGTTGATCCAGCGCGTCGAGACGATGGACAAGCAAATCACTCATCACAAATCGGTCAACGAGAAGCTGGCCCACGAGATCGCGCTGCTCAAACGCTTCAAGTTTGCCAAGCGCAGCGAGCAGTTGAGCCCGGATCAAGCCAGCCTGCTCGACGACTTGATCGATACGGATATCGCCGCTATCGAAGCCGAGTTTGAGGCGCTGCAACCGGCACCTGTCGAAGCCAAAGTGCGCCAGCAACCCAAGCGCGCACCGCTGCCACCGCAGTTTCCTCGCACACTGATCCATCACGAACCGGACAACAGCCACTGCCAGTGCGGCTGCGCACTCAAGCGCATCGGCGAAGACGCCAGCGAAAAGCTCGACTACACGCCCGGCGTGTTCACAGTCGAACGCCACATCCGTGGAAAGTGGGCCTGCGAACAGTGCGAAACACTGATCCAGGCGCCGGTACCGGCGCACGTCATCGACAAAGGCGTCCCGACCGCAGGCCTGCTGGCCCACATCATGGTGGCCAAGTTTGCCGACCATCTGCCGCTGTATCGCCAAGAGAAAATCTTCGGCCGCGCCGGGCTGCCCATCGCCCGTTCGACCTTGGCGCAGTGGGTGGGCAACTGCGGCGTGCAATTACAGCCGCTGGTTGATGCGCTGCGCGAAGCCGTGCTGACGCACGACGTCGTTCACGCCGACGAGACGCCGGTACAAATGCTGACGCCTGGTGCGAAAAAAACTCATCGCGCTTACGTCTGGGCCTATGCCACCAGTCAGTTCTCCAACCTGGCGGCGGTCGTTTACGACTTCAGCCCGAGCCGCGCTGGCGAACATGCCCGAGCCTTCTTGGGCAGTTGGAACGGCAAGCTGGTCTGCGATGACTTTGCCGGCTACAAGGCAGGCTTTGAACTGGGCGTTACGGAGATCGGCTGCATGGCCCATGCCCGCCGGAAGTTCTTCGACTTGCACGTGACCAACAAGAGCGAGGTCGCCGAAAAAGCGCTGAACTACATCGCGGCCTTGTACGAAGCTGAACGAGAAGTCCGAGAGCTGGAGCCGGGTGATCGGCAGCGAATACGGCAGGAAAAAGCAGCGCCAATCGCCGACGCACTTCATACCTGGATGATCGCCCAAAGACAGCTTGTGCCTGAGGGTTCGGCCATCGCCAAGGCGCTGGATTACAGTCTCAAACGCTGGATAGCGCTGACGCGCTATCTCGATGACGGTGCCGTGCCCATCGATAATAACTGGTGCGAGAATCAAATCCGGCCGTGGGCTCTTGGGCGTTCGAACTGGCTGTTCGCGGGATCGTTACGCAGCGGTAAACGTGCAGCGGCGATCATGAGTTTGATCCAATCGGCGCGACTCAACGGCCATGATCCGTATGCTTATTTGAAGGACGTCCTCACGCGCCTGCCGACGCAGCGGGCAAGTGAGATTGCGGAGCTACTACCGCATAGGTGGCGACCGGTTTAGTTGCGCAAGACGGGATGCCCGGACGCACCTCCAACTGGTGCCATTACCGGTCTACTTAGCCTTTATGCTGGTTATCCATGCATTCCTCCCTACAGCTTCGCCCGGTTCAGCCGATAGTTTTCGTACCAAGAGAAGCGCGGCAATTCGATCCTGTAACAAAGGAGAGTAAGCGGCTTTTGAGGAAGATCTCTTGGAATGCTTTCATTACCTCATAACCATAAATGAGAGATGGGCACTTTTTAACGCCTAAGAAAGCACTCACAGACCTTGAGTGATCGAGAACCCGATGAATTTATTAGCGCCTGCCCTGTTCGTTACCAACCGTGTTCGATTCCCCATGAAATTCGCAATTTTGGGATTTATTGTCCTGATTCCTCTGCTCCTGCTAGGCACCCGGGCGATGCTTTCACTGAACACGAGCATCACGGGCATCAAGCATGAACAGGTGGGTCAACAATACTTGTTGGACGTCACCCCTATCCTGCGTCTAACCATGATTCAGAGGGCGCTGACACACGGCATGCTCAGCGGTGACACCAACGCAGTAGCCAATGCAGCACGCAATGCTGAAAAGCTTAACGATGCCTATGCGACTCTTGCTGCGCAGGACGCAAAATTTAGCACCCAACTGGCAACGACAGACCGAGTTCAGACGTTGCGTACCGCTAGTGTGCAGCTGGTTGAACGCGCCAAAGCAGGCGAAGCACCTTTGGTGATCTTTTCCGCGTGGAACGACCAGTTAACCGACCTAATGAATTTCGTTTACTACATTACGGCCACTTCCGGCATGATTTTGGACGAAGATGCAGGTTCGTTGTACCTCATCGATCTAAGCTCTATACGTCTGCCTCGGCAAATAAATCTGGTCGGACAGATTCGCGGTCTGGCCAGCGGTTTTAGCGCTGACCGTCCTCTGGACGACACCACTCGTATTTTTGCCCAGACTTTGTTGAAACAGGAGCTGCTAATGCGTCAAGAGTTGCAGCAGAGCCTTTCCCTGCTTCGCCGAGAAGAGCCGAAATTATCTGGTGTAGTTCAGCCGTCTGTAACAACAGCCATTACCGACCTGGAAAATCTGCGTAAAGACCTGGTGGACTACCTTGATCCGAGCAAGCGCTCAAACGTGAATGCCAACACCTTGGGCGAGCGTGGAAACGCCGTCGTTGCTCAGTTTTACAAAGCTCAGGATCAGATGCAGGAATCGCTGCGAATTCGAATTGATGAGCGTCTGAATACACTGAGTAATGAGCGTACTTTCGGCACTGAGCTATTTATCGCCATTGCGATACTGCTGCTCTATGCGTTCGTCGGCATCTACAAGGCTCTGCGGATTGGGGTTGATGAGCTCCTAGCTGTGACGGCACGTATTGCTCAAGGCGATCTGAGCGCGCGCGTCCGAATCAACAGCCACGATGAAATCGGTGATGTAGGCGAGGGACTTAACCGCATGGTAACGGCCTTCTCTGGCTCACTGAGCCAGGTGGAGCGTAGCTCGCATTCAGTCTCAGATGCGGCAAAGCGACTAGAGATCTCCATAGGCCAAGCCAAAGCCTCAATGAACTCACAACAGGCTGAAACCGAGCAGGTTGCTACTGCCATCAACGAAATGACCGCGAGCGTTGCCGACGTGGCCCAGAATACCGAGGGCGCAGCACGTGCCGCTGAATCTGCAAGCAGTGCGTCTAACGACGGCTTGAAAGTTATGATTGAAACAAGTGCCGCTATTGAGGCGTTGGCCAACGAAGTGGAGCTCAGTGCAAGCAAAGTCGAAGCGTTAGCGACACACAGCAAAGAAATCGGTGGTGTCATCGAGGTCATCAGTACCATCGCGGATCAGACTAACCTGCTGGCCCTTAACGCGGCCATCGAGGCGGCGCGAGCTGGCGAGCAAGGCCGTGGTTTCGCGGTCGTGGCTGACGAAGTGCGGACTCTGGCCTCGCGCACACAAAACTCCACAGAAGAAATTCGACGGATCATCCAACAGTTGCAAGGCGCTACTGATGCCGCTGTTCAACAGATGAAAGCTGGGCAAACCCGAGCTAGGGAATGCATTCAGGCAGCGAGCCAAGCGTCTGGCAGCCTGAACCAGATCAATGAAGCGGTAGACGGAATTGTGGGCATGAACACTCAGATTGCAAGTGCGGCGGTGCAGCAACATTCGGTCTCAGAGGATATCAATCGCAACGTCATCGGCATTCGAAACAGCAGCTTAATCGTCATGGAAGGCGTAGAGGACAATGCCGTAACGGCTGACGAGCTTTCATTGCTCGCTAAGGAACTTCGCAGCGTAGTCGGCAAGTTTAAGTTATCCAGCAACGCTTGAAAGGAATCTCAAGCGTTTCAATTGTTGATAGCACGAGAAAGTGCTTTGATCGGGTCTGACTGGGGTGATGATGCCCGGCAGTCCCTGATCGACATTGAGGGCTGAGCTTCATCGTTGCGCAATCTCGTAAAACAATAGAGCCAGCTACGCTAGATGACTTGCCCGGACGGTTACCTTGGATCTCCGGGATGGGCTGGCCAATAAGCGCTTCATGGCGGCGCTGCTGACCGCGAATTTCCTAGCCATTCCCTTGTTGGTCTGGGCGTTGACTACGGGACTAAGCAATCATCCCGCGATTTTGGTAGGTGCTTTGCTGGTTCTGCTGACGCCTTGTATCGATTATGTGGTGGTGTTTACCCATATCGGGAAGGGCGATTCCAAACTGATCCTTGCAGCCACTCCATTGCTACTTTTGCTCCAGCTTGTGCTACTGCCGCTGTACCTTGCCTTCATGCTGGGCGACGACTCTGCAGTAGTCATATCCATCGGACCATTCATTGAGGCCTTTGTGGTGCTGATCGCCCTGCCTTTGGTTTTGGCGATAGCAACGGCTGCCGGGGCGAAGCGGTCGCGCTTTGTTGACGGCTGGAATAGCGCATGGGCTTGGATGCCTGTGCCGGCTATGGCTGCTGTGCTAGTGGTAGTGATTGGCTCGCAGATTTCGGCAGTGGTCAGAGATATAGATAAGCTGCTACCTGTGATTCCTGTCTACATCGGCTTCATGCTCCTGGCTCCACTGGTGGGTGCGCTGGTTGCGCGAGCATTCAAATTGCCAGCTATCACTGCCAGATCAGTTGCATTCAGTAGCTCGACACGCAATTCATTAGTCGTTTTACCTCTAGCGTTGGCTTTACCCGAAGAAATCAGAGGGCTAGCTGCAGCTGCGGTCATTACTCAAACGTTGATTGAGTTGATAAGCGAGCTGATCTATATCCGAGCCATTCCTGCGTTGGTGTGGCGCAAAATTTAGGAGCCGATGACTCATCCTCCCACGCCGTAGCTGCTCGTTGGCCCTGTTAGCGCAATGCGCTAACAGGCTTGTAAGCTCAAGGTTAACTAAATAGACCGCTGGTTCACCCGTTTGGAAAGGGCCTCGGCGTCCTCCTTGCGCTCCGAATAGCGGTCTACCAGGTAACTCTCTCGACCTCGTACCAACAACGTGAATTTCACCAGTTCCTCCATCACGTCCACTACCCGATCGTAGTAGGCAGACGGCTTCATGCGCCCGGCTTCGTCAAATTCAAGGAAGGCTTTGGGTACCGAGGATTGATTCGGGATCGTGACCATGCGCATCCAGCGGCCCAGGATACGAAGCTGATTGACCGTATTGAATGACTGGGATCCGCCGCATACCTGCATCACGGCCAACGTCTTGCCTTGCGAGGGCCGTACCGCGCCCATGGCCAAGGGTATCCAATCGATCTGCGCCTTGAACACGGCCGACATCGACCCATGCCGTTCCGGCGCACACCACACCTGACCCTCAGACCACAGCACCAGGTCGCGCAGTTCCTGGACTTTTGGATGTTCCACGGGTGCATCATCAGGTAACGGCAGACCTGAAGGGTCGAAGATGGCCGTCTCTGCGCCCATGAGATTCAGGAGTTGCGCTGCCTCTTGAGTCAGCAACCGACTGAACGAGCGCTCACGGGTGGATCCATAGAGCAACAGGATGCGAGGCTTGTGATCGGGCTGCATACCCTGGCCAAGCTTCTCAGGCGTAGGCACATCGAGCAGGGTTAGGTCCAGGCTGGGGAAGTCTTCCGGATATTCGGATGTAGGCTCGATCATTACAGCGCTCCAATCCTGTCCAACGCATGCTTAAGCTCTGTTGAACTGAGCGCATCCAAATCCAAAGCAAAGAAGGCCGTAAATCGGTTCTGGATAGTTGCCACGGTACCCTCAAAGGCTGCCTGCTTTTCCTCATCGCTACCAACGACATCCGAGGGATCAGACAACCCCCAATGACTCTTGATAGCAGGGCCAAAATAGACGGGGCAGGGCTCGCCTCCAGCCTTGTCACAGACGGTGATCACAACGTCAGGCGGATTGCCCTGGAAGCTCTCCGAGCCCTTGCTATGTAGCCCTGACGTATCGATGCCGAGCGCTTGGAGGGTACTGACCGCCTGTGCATTGAGTCGTCCGCTCGGAAAGCTGCCGGAGCTCACTGCTGTGACGCCTTCAGGGGCCAAGTGGTTGAACAGCGCTTCAGAAAGCACACTCCGACAGCTATTGGCGGTACACATGAAAAGGATTTTCATCGGTGGCTCCTAGGCTTGGATGCTGAGCCGCAGGGCGAGTGCGGCCAGGGTAATAAGCAGCACAGGGATGGTCAGCAGGCTGCCGACCTTGAAGTAGTACCCCCACGTGATGCGGATGTTTTTTTGAGCCAGTACATGGAGCCACAGCAACGTGGCCAGGCTACCGATCGGGGTGATCTTGGGCCCCAAGTCGCAGCCGATGATATTGGCGTACACCATGGCCTGATGGACCACGCCTGTGGCCTGACTGGCCTGTATCGAAAGCGCACCGATAAGCACGCTGGGCATGTTGTTCATCACTGAGGACAGCAATGCAGCCACCACGCCGGTACCCATAGTTGCGGTCCACAGGCCCTGTTCAGCGAAGACATTAAGCAGAGACGTGAGAGCGTCCGTGAGCCCTGCGTTGCGCAGCCCATAGACCACCAGGTACATCCCTAGCGAAAACACCACAACCTGCCACGGTGCATTTTTGATAACCGTACGGGTAGAAATAACGCAGCCTTTGCCGGCGATCACCAGAAGGATGAGTGCGCAGCTGGCTGCTACTGCACTGATAGGAACCCCCAACGGCTCTAGTGCAAACAGACCGACAAGCAGCAGCGCCAAGACCCACCAGCCTGCGACAAAGGTAGCCTTGTCACGGATGACAGTCCCAGGCGCATGAAGCTGCTGTGGATCATAGGTAGTGGGTATGTCGCGCCGATAGCACAGCCATAGCATGAACAAGGTCGCCACTACGCTGATCACGTTCACAGGCCACATGACCGCGGCATATTCAGCAAAGCCAATCTGGAAGAAATCAGCCGACACGATATTGACCAGGTTGGACACCACCATGGGCAGGCTTGCGGTATCGGCGATGAAGCCTGCAGCCATGACAAAGGCCAGAGTAGACGCCGGGCTAAAGCGCAAGGCTGTGAGCATGGCAATGACGATGGGGGTCAGGATCAACGCAGCGCCATCGTTTGCAAACAGGGCCGAAACAGCGGCGCCCAGCAGGATCATCAGGATGAACAACCGGATGCCTTTGCCTTGGCCCAACCGGGCCATGTGCAAGGCAGCCCACTCAAAGAATCCGGCCTCATCCAGTAACAAGCTAATGATGATGACGGCGATAAAGGTGGCCGTTGCATTCCACACGATGGCCCATACCGTGGGTACGTCGCCTAAACCAACCACACCCGTAAGCAAAGCCAGTACTGCGCCGCCGGCGGCGCTCCAGCCTACGCCTAAGCCCTTCGGCTGCCAGATGACCAACATAAGTGTCAAAGCGAATATTGTGATTGCAGCAACCATATGGAGACGCTCCAGCGAAATCAGCAGCACGCGGCCTGACGGACCGGACGACCTTCCATTGATGCAAGACGGCTTACGTCTTGATCAATCCAGGACTGATTAGCACTGCGTGTTATCTGGAGCACTTGCATAACCCATTCGGGCAACTGTGGATGCAAGCGGTAATAAATCCACTGTCCCTGACGGCGGTCCGCTAATAACCCGCAATTACGAAGTTGGGCTAAATGCCGAGAGATTTTCGGCTGGCTATCATCCAGCGCCCAAATCAGCTCGCAAACACAGAGCTCGTCTTGGTCAGCGAGCATGAGCATGATGCGTGTGCGCGTTTCGTCGCCAAGACATTTGAAGACGGTCGCCGGTAGCAGATCCATGAGCACTCCTAGTGGATATGTATATTCACATATACAAATATACACATTCTTTAAGGATTCTGCATGATTCAGGAACGACTCTTTTTTTGCCTGCTTGTCAATACTGAAACAGCAAATCAGGTTGACTTATGACTTTTGAGGCATGCGAAGGCTTTCGGTCAATTACTGGTGATAAAATAGGTTATCACCACTTATTGCCGTTTATCGGTTTTAGCAACGGCGGACTGATATAGCGATGATTTTGTGACCGAAAGCTTTGAGAGCGATTGCAGGATAGCCAATGATGAGAACGATATGCAGGAACTGACGAAAAACCATACGAATGATCAGCGTCGGCTCACGGCGGTCGAATTTCAGACGCTGGCCAAGGTTCCAGCCGCGGTCGAGTGGTTTGCCAACCTGGACAACCCTCGAACACGACGTGCTTACCAAAACGACCTGGAAGACTTCTGTAGTTTTATCGGCTTGGCTTCGGCCGATGAATTTCGGGTCGTGACCCGATCGCATGTTTTAGCCTGGCGAGCCCACCTCGAGCATCGCGGTTTGGCCGGAGCCACGATCCGGCGCAAATTGGCCGCGCTGGCCAGCCTCTTTGATCACCTCCTGGAGAACAATGCGATCGCCGGCGGCAATCCAGTGCATGGGGTAAAACGTCCCAGGATAGAAAGCAATGAAGGCAAGACGCCGGCGTTGGGTGACCACCAGGCGAAGGCGCTGCTCGAGGCGCCGGATGAAACAACACTTAAAGGGCAGCGCGACCGGGCGCTATTGGCTGTTCTTCTCTATCACGGACTGCGCCGTGAAGAAGCGGCGCTGCTGCAGGTGAGCGACATTCAGGAGCGCCGCGGTATTCAGCATCTGAAGGTTCACGGCAAGGGCGGCAAGGTGCGATACCTCCCGTTGCACCCGATCGCAGCCGGGCGTATTCATCAGTACCTGGAAAACTCAGAGCATCATCTGGCCGAACGGAAGGTGCCACTGTTCATGCCGCTGCGAGGTAAATTGACCGGCGCCGGTATCACGGCAAACGGCATCTATGCCGTCGTCACGGCCTACGCGAAAAAGGCCGGGATTGAGGTCAACGGCCTTGGGGTTCATGGACTCCGAGCAACGGCAGCCACCAACGCCTTGGAGCATGAAGCCGATATCGCCAAGGTCCAGGCCTGGCTGGGTCATGCCAACATCAGCACGACCAAGATCTACGATCGGCGGGAGAACCGGCCGGAGGATTCACCCACCTATAAAGTGAAGTATTAATTGAAGTGATCGAGGCCTAAGCGGCAGCTCACCCACGCGCACTGCCAAGGATGTGGTGCAACGCTGCCCATGGATGATGACCTTCCACATCGCTGGCTGGACAGGTGTCGGCATGTAGAAAGGGGCTTTCGCAGTCTTCCAGCGCTTGGCTTTCCATGCAGCCAGTGCATACAGCACGTCCGGCAACGATCGACCATCGACCGTTCCGTTCCTCAACACCTCGTTCAGTCTCCACTGTTTCGACTCCTCAGCGTACGTTTGTTAGATGCTGAAGGTAGCGCTGTGCGGGCCGATTTGATACGCCCAAAACCATACCCTTGTTTGAGTTGTAAGCCATGCGCACCAACCAACAAAGCGACGCCTGTTGGTCGGCTTATTAACGGCAGCTTTCGGCCATAAGCAGACCTTCGCCCGCATATTTACGATGCCCTACCGTTCTAATTGGCGTTGCCTCAGAATATCGGTCCACTAGCGGCTGGATGGAACCACCATGCGCATCGTCACAGACTCCCGGCCAAACGAAATCCTCAGGCTGGCGTTACGGGAATACGTCCAAGGTGTACCGTACCTCGGCCCCATTTTTCGTTGAAATGATCCATCAAAGATTTATGAGGCGCGGCGGCTGTATGTTGGCGAAAATATCAGGTGTGTATTCTTCTGGTTTGCGCCACTGACAAAGCCAGTGGCGTAAGCCAGCCTATTAATTATTTGACGTTACGGCTTGGCAACGTGCCAGACTTGGTTGACGCCGTCACCGGTTGTATCCCCTGGCTTGGTATCTTTGACCCAGCTGTAAAGTGGCATGCCTTTGTATGCCCATTGTTTTGTGCCATCGTCTCGAGTGATGACAGAGTAATCATGACCCGCTTTCGCGTCTGCGGATACCGGTAGAGGTGGCCAGTTTGAAGCGCATGGCCCATTGCAGACCGACTTGCCCGAGGTGTCCTTACCGAAGGTATAAAGAGTCATACCTTTTGCGTCTACGAGTACTTTTCCCTTGTCCGTTTCAGCAAGCTTGACTGGCGCATCGGCGAGCGCCAAACCCGACATGCAGCTGGCGGCAACAGCGACGGTGAGAATCATCTTTTTGAACATATGTATTTCCTTTGGTCATTTTTAATTTTTAGAAGACCCACCTGCCTCTGAAACGGCAAGCGATCAGACAATAGACGAGCCACAAACAGGTTAATTCGACTCCATAGAAAAAACGTCCCGATATCATTTTTTGCTGGAATGCTGGGCTCTCCCCCCCCCCGGACCCTGTGCCTTCCTCAATTGAGCAAAGCGACGCTCACGGTCAAGCATCATTGGCTCATCTCAATGAGCGACGGCGATCCATCATCCAGGACTCATCATTTTCACTCATTATTATTCACTTGGTCGTGGAGTATCAGCAGGCCCCCATGAAGGCCTGCGCTGTTCAATCAGTCGGCCTTGAGCGTCGACACCACCTTGTTGCTGGCGAGATCGACTGTGGAGATACTCAAGTCCTCATTGAGGACATACGCCTTCGACTTGTCTTTGGTGAAGACAATGGCCTGGCGGGGTGCCTTCAAACCGGTCACAGTGGTGGTCACTTTCAGCGTTTTGGTGTCGATCACTGAAAGGCTGTTGTCACCGAGGTTACCCGAGTAGACGTGCAGCCCGTCTGGAGTGAGGGCTGCGCCGTAGGGGTCTTTGCCAACAATGACGGTGGTTGTGATGGCGCGTTTTTGAGTGTCGACAACTGCGATGCTGTTACTGCCGCTGTTAGCCGCGTACAGCGTATTGCCGTCCGCCGATATGGAGATGGCGCGCAACTTGTTGAAGCCAGTGATCTCACCTTCAATCGTATTGGTCTTGCTGTCGACCAAGGTAATTTTGTCCCCAAGAAAGTTGGTGACATAGACGGTTTTGCCGTCAGGACTTACTCGGATGCCCTGGCGCGGTTGGGAGAAGCCAGGTACCACAGCTACTGGCCGCTGGTGATCAAGGTCAATGACCGACAGCGTGCTGGCCGCTTCATTGTTGACGTAGAGCAGGCTTCCGTCCTTGCTGAGTGTGGTACCAAAAGCACCTGCGCCCAACGGAATATCTGCGATCACTTTTAAAGTCTTGGTGTCAATCTTGCGCACGACCCCCAAACTGCTGTCGGAGAGGTAGAACACATCGCCAGTTGGCGAAAACACAATATTTCGCGGCGTGACGTAGCCGGTGAGAACCTGGCGAACCTTACCGGTTTTCAAATCATAAACCACTACATCTGGACGCTGACTGTAAGAGACCACCGCCGTCGTTTCATCAGGGCTGACGGCCAGCGAGTTGTTGTGAATATCGCCGTCAAACGTCCAGCGATCTTGCGCGGCCCACGCGCTCATCGATGCGGCCAACGCAACACCCAACGTCAGGGCTGTGACGGTTTTCTTTATCACATTCATCAGAATTTCCTCATAGGGTAAGCAAGGCACCCAGTCGCGCCTTGGCATATACAACTCGTTCATCGCTGCAGGGCAATGAGTTGACTTTATGCGTCGTTGATAAATTCCGGAAACAACTTGTTTTGGTAGCTCTTACCTGTTTTATAAATAGGTCTAGCTACTCCTGGCTCACGAATTGACTGCATTTTTCCCAGAATCGCTCAAGCCCAGGCGAGATGTATTTGTCCCGGTGACGGATCAGAAAAAAACGTCGGGTCAGTGCAGGCAACGCGTGCGGCAGTTCAACCAAGACTTCAGAGGCCAGTAGATCCCGAACGACCCAGCGGGACAGGCAACTGATGCCGATGCCTTGTGCGAGGGTATGCTTGATGGCCTCTGAACTGCCGATCTGGCGCGTTTCGGCGAGATCGTGCAAATGACGCAGCAGCAATTGTTCGACTTCTTCACGGGTACCAGAACCTGGCTCGCGCAGTAGCCATTCAGCGGTACGAAGATCATCAAGTGTGACCTGCTGCTTTAGTGCCAAGGGGTGCCGTTGGCCTGCGGCAATAAGCAACTCATCAATTAGCCAAGGCTCGGCACTGAGTTCGGGCAGGTGGCAAGGCCCCTCGATCAGGCCCATATCAATCTCGAAATCAGCGACTCTTCTTGCGATAGCCATGCTGTTGGCCATGTCGACATCGACCCTCAAATGTGGTGTTGATTGACGTAGCTCACCGAGAATCAATGGCAGAACATAATTGCCTATCGTGGTACTGCATCCTACCCGCAAGCGTGTCTTCAGCCCGGCATGGCCGGGTAAGAAACTGGCCTCTATCTGTTGTGCATTCTCAAGCATCCTTCTGGCTTGAGGCAGTAAGGCATGGCCGTTATCGTTCAGCACTAAACGCTTGCCTACACGGTCGAACAGCCTGGTATCCAAGGCGCTTTCCAACTCGTTCAGTGCGGCGCTGGTTGCAGATTGGGACAGTGACACCGAAATGGCGGCGCTGGTGGTGCTACCGTGCTGCGCGACGGCGCAGAAAATTTGTAGCTGGCGTAGGCTTAGCTTCATGTAATCTACCTTCTTTATAGGTCATATAAACCTATACTATCCGTTTTTACCGCTATTCCCATCAAGCTATACTTCAACCATGTCATATCGAAGGCACACTGAAGCGGGAGCGCGAAAATGAGTGAGACACGACTCGCAGCTATAATGGGCGGCAGCCATCCACTGGCGGCTTTGTCCAATCCACGAGAAGCGATCCGGCAGTTCACACCCAACTGGTTCGCCGCCACGATGGGCACCGGGATTCTGGCGCTGGCTCTGGGCCAACTGCCCTTTGTTGCGCAGTGGCCCAAAGCGTTAGGGGAAGCCTTGTGGTTTTTTAATATCGTGCTGTTTTGCCTGTTTACGCTGATGTACGCGAGCCGTTGGGTATTGTTCTTCGATGAGGCCAAACAGATCTTCGGCCACTCCACTGTATCGATGTTTTTTGGAACTATCCCCATGGGATTGGCGACCATCATCAACGGTTTTCTCCTTTATGGTTTGCCACGCTGGGGGGGTGGGGTAGTCGCTTTAGCCGAAGTGTTGTGGTGGATCGATGTCACCATGGCATTGGCCTGCGGGGTGCTGATCCCGTATATGATGTTTACTCGCCAGCAGCACAGCATTGATCAGATGACAGCGGTATGGCTGCTGCCAGTAGTTGCGGCTGAGGTGGCTGCCGCCAGTGGCGGTCTATTGGCTCCGCACCTCGCTGATGCGAGCGCACAGTTCACCATGCTCATCACCAGCTACGTGCTGTGGGCCTACTCGGTGCCCGTCGCCTTGAGCATACTGGTGATCCTGTTACTGCGCATGGCTCTGCACAAACTACCTCATGAAAGCATGGCAGCATCGAGCTGGCTGTCTTTAGGGCCGATCGGTACCGGGGCTTTGGGGATGTTGCTACTGGGCAACGATGCTCCAGCAATCTTTGCTGCCCATGGAATGGCAAGCATCGGCGGCGTAGCCGAGGGCATTGGCTTGATCGGTGGTGTGCTGTTCTGGGGGCTGGGATTGTGGTGGATGGTATTGGCGCTGCTAATTACCGGGCGCTACTTCAGGGAGGGCATTCCCTTCAACCTCGGCTGGTGGGGCTTCACCTTTCCGCTGGGAGTGTACGCCGTAACAACCCTCAAATTGGGCTCTATGCTGCACCTCACGTTCTTTAGCTTCTTTGGCGTGGTGCTGGTGTTGATGCTGACTGTCATGTGGATGATCGTCGCGGCTAAAACCCTGGCTGGTGCCTATCGCGGCAACTTGTTCGTCTCGCCGTGTATCCACTCGCTGAGCAAGGCGAGCAAAACCTGAGCCTTTGGCTACTTGATCGACTGTTTGGCGTGACGCAGTGTGGACAAAATGCGCTGCCTAACATTCGGGTGAGTGCAAACGGAAAGGGGGCTTGGGTGTGGCATTTCCAGCAATGAAAAATTAGGGAAGGCGAGCCGAACACGCGGTATGGCTTTCTGGGCAACACGTCCGGCAAACACGATAGTGACGAGATCAGGGAAAAGCGTCAGTAGCGTGATCAGCATCTCGATACCTTCCTCAATTTGCGCTCTGCGGAGCGGACCCTTGGGCTTATCGAGATCTGGTAACCAAGGGTACAAATTCCAAAGGACGGTTTTGTGACGTGCCAGTCCAACCTGCTCAATGAAACCTTTCAGGTTGCGTTGTGCAGGCCCCGGATTGTCTCTTGAGACATACCGTGGAAGACTGACCGTTCGAGCGGGCGATTCCAACAAGATCAATACCCTTGCGAAGACGCCGCCATCCAGTGGATCGAAATACGGTAATGTTCTTTCGCCCGTGGACTGGGCCATTACCCAGCGCGTCAATTCAGCAGTTTTCGGCAGCAGCAAAAAGTCTTCTCTTACCTTAAGAGAAATTTCCTGCTCTGCGCTTTTCTGATTGAGTAACACTACTTGGAAGCCTCCTTCTTCAGGTTATAGGCCGCTACCGATTTACGAATATCTTCCCGCGCTTCGTCTGCGCTCCCCCAGCGGCCCATTTTCACCCACTTACCCGGCTCTAACGCTTTGTAGTTTTCGAAGAAGTGCTGAATCTGTGCGAGGAGTAACGCAGGGAGGTCAGAGCATTCCTTTACATTGCTGTACATAGAGCTGAGTTTTTCATGAGGCACTGCGATTACCTTGGCATCCGCACCAGCTTCGTCCGTCATGTACATCACACCTACTGGGCGACTGCGGATGACAACGCCAGGTGATACCGGGTAAGGGCAAATCACGAGGACGTCCAAAGGATCGCCGTCATCGCTCAAGGTATTTGGAATGAACCCGTAGTTAGCCGGGTAGAACATCGGCGTGCTGAGGAAGCGATCAACGAAGATCTGTCCACTTGGCTTGTCCACCTCGTACTTGATCGGCGAGTGGTTTGCAGGAATCTCGATAACGGTGAAGAAGTCATCGGGGATCGCGTTACCAGCTGGAATATCCGTGTAGCTCATGCTCATATCTCCAAGCGTCTAGGAAAGGCCAATGCCACTGACGTTTTTGCCAACAGCTATACGTGGTTCGTTTTTTTACGGTAACCAGTCCAACAGGTTTACCGGCGATAGGCCGTCAGCGCACGAATGCATCATGTCCTGCATAAAACGCACGGCTGCCAAGATCCTCTTCTATTCGCAGAAACTGATTGTATTTCTCGACCCGCTCCCCCCGGCATGGAGCTCCTGTCTTGAGATGGCCAGTCCCCATCGCGACAGTCAGATCAGCGATGGAGCTGTCCACCGTCTCCCCGCTACGATGAGAAACCATCGCCCCCCAATTTGCCCCATAGGCCATTTCGATGGCGGCTTTGGTCTCAGTCAGCGTTCCGATTTGATTAGGTTTGATCAATACGGCATTGGCGACGTTTTCTGTGATGCCTCGCTGAATCCGTTCGACATTGGTGACAAATAGGTCATCTCCAACCAACTCGATCCGGTCACCCAGAGCTGCATTCAATAGCTTCCAGCCTGACCAATCGTCTTCCGCGAGTCCATCTTCCAGTACCGCAATCGGATACTTGTCGACCCAGGAGGAATAGAGATTAATCAGCTCTTGAGCATCGACCTTACGACCCTCAGAGCGCAGATGGTAAAGGCCGTTTTCATAGAAGCCGCTGGATGCTGGATCGATAGCGATCTCGATCTGAGATCCAGGGGTGTAACCAGCCCTCTCGATTGCCTTGATGATCAGCTCAATGGCGTCTGAGTTTTTCTTGAGTGCCGGCGCAAAGCCGCCCTCATCTCCGACCGCTGTTGAATAGCCGGCGTCCTTAAGCACCGCTTTCAGCTCGTGGTACACCTCGGAGCCCCATCGCAAGGCTTCCTTGAAACTGCCAGCCCCTGTAGGTGCAATCATGAATTCCTGAAAGTCAGGGCCTTGCCAGTTGGCGTGAACACCGCCATTGAGAATATTGAACATCGGGACGGGCATTCTTGCTGCTTGCTCGCCGCCCAGATATTGGAACAAGGGCAAGTTCAGCGCAGAAGCCGCCGCTCTGGCAACGGCGAGGCTCACGCCCAAGATCGCGTTTCCTCCAAGCCTGGATTTATCAGAGGTTCCATCCAGCTTAATCATCAAATGATCAATTTGTTCCTGGTCAATCGCATTCATGCCCCTCAGAGACTCAAGTATTTCGGTATTCACATTGCTAACGGCCTTTAACACTCCCTTGCCGGAGTACCGCTGTGTATCTTTGTCACGCAACTCAACTGCTTCGTGAGCGCCTGTAGAGGCACCGGACGGTACTGAAGCCCGGCCCATGGCGCCGCACTCCAAGGTGACGTCGACTTCAACGGTAGGGTTACCGCGTGAATCGAGAATTTCACGTGCATGAATGGCCTGGATTTGCGTTTTCATTGATCTTCTCCAAGTAACGATTCGGGAGCGTCATTAACCATTTGAATCCGTTGAGAGGCCTCTATGTCGGACGTCAGCTCTCCATGAGTATCCTGAACAGCTGCACTGCCGACACCGCAATTGCGGGAACCAAGAAGCCTCCAATAATTAGTTCAGGAATCTCTCCCACCAAGGGCATGAACTGCCCTCTTTTTGCCATCTGGAAAAGCTCCATCATTTGGTTTGAAGCAACCATTACAGAGCAGCAATACGCCGTCTGGGCTTGTAGCCTGACGCGCCTTTGATTTAGCAGATGAAAGGTCAGCAAGGACACTCCAACGCTTACGATGAAAAGCGCGGCGAACTCATAGACGGATCCTGTGAAAAACCTGCCCATCACAAGCCCGAATACGATGCTCAGCGTCACTGCGCTCATGTGGTCTCCCAATTCTCTAAAATGATTTTGATGAGCCGACGTCGGTGAGCTCCATTTCGCGATCTCATCTTTGGATTGCCAACCGCCATCGCGCTCAATGTTGCTGTGCTCTCAGCTCGTAGCCCGGTACGCAGGTCTGGGCTACGTCGGCCTTGCAGGACTTTTCACTGGGCATACGCATCGTGACTAATGCGCCTTCGAGCGGGGTGACGACGTACCACCCCTCGCTCGAAATCTTTTGATTGTCTGCGATGCCCGCCAGAAAAAGCGACCAAAAAACCAGTCCTACGAGGAGCTGCCTGTTGTCATGAGCCCAGTTAGCGGGGGCTGGCTGTGGACGTAGGTTATAAACTCGGTACATGGCGTTTATCCTTTTTATCGGTTGTCCAACAAGGTGCGTTTTTTAGTTTTTCGCCTGGCCCACTCGACCGTATTCGATGGGCAATTTGATATAGCTCAGTGAAAACGACTCCTTGGCCAATGCCTCCAGCAACCTGTCGCACCCAATTTCATCAGTGGATATAGTCACCGTGACGGGATGGTCGGCACCGCCGAGGAAATGCGCCGTATGCAAATGCCCCAAATGATCTAGCCCCTCTGTACCGCTCACCAACGTCGCACCCAACGCGCCCTCTCGCTTGGCGAACTCGACCAACCACTCTCCCAGTGGAAGGTGCTGGTAGTTGGTACTCTGTTCGGTGAAAAACGTCAGTTGAAAGCCGTTCATAGCTACATCCTCTAATGTCGCGAGTGACCGACGCTTCGGTCGGCCTTACCTCTTCATTTCCGAGCTGTTTTCAAACTGAATTACGACGCGTCAGTGAGCGGTAACTCACATAAGAGAAGAACTGCTCGCACCTTGCGTAACTCGTCAGCGTGGTCGCGCAGGTATGCGCGCAGCTTGTCCTCTGTATCTAGCAATTCCAGACACTGGGGATGACGCATATCGCCAAGCTCCGGGTGATGATGGGAGATGCGATGGCCTGGCAAATAACCTGCAGAAATCGTCTTGAGCATGACCTGCTCAATTCTTGCTTTTTGAGCAACTTTAAGGAGGTGCTGGGCTAGTGCAGGTGCGCTTAGGTGGTGCCAGAAGCTGGTCACGCGAGCCCGGCTAGCGCCAGGAAAATAGAGTTGCAAAGCTGTCAGGCGATCTTGGTGATGTTCAATCATTTCTCTTCCCCCGCAAGAGTCACTTTCCGCTCGCTGGCGGATTCACTTTGAGCATGAAATTGCTTGATATCAGAGAGCCGGATTTCCTCCGGAAGAGGACGGTGATGCTTGCTGTGGCCGACGCGCTGGGCGTGATAGATCCCGGTGTGTCCGGATACGAGGTAACTTGCGATACAGGCAATGGCTGCAAGCGGAGCAATTTCGGGCCCGAAGAGCTCCATGGCCATAACGATGGTTGCCAGTGGCGTATTAGCTGCACCGGCAAAGACGGCGACAAAGCCGATACCAGCCAGCATGCCGAAGGGAAGGTGCAAGAGGGGAGCCAGCGCATTCCCCAAGGTGGCACCGATGTAAAACAGCGGTGTGACTTCGCCGCCCTTGAATCCAGTCCCCAGGGAGACAACGGTGAACACCATCTTTCCAAGCCAGTCCCAAGGGGCCATTGGCATTTGAAAGGATTGGACGATGCTCGGAATGCCTAGCCCGATGTACTTATCAACGTCGATGTAATGGTTACTACCGAGCGCCCACACTGCGACTGCGATCAGCAGGCCGCCGGCGAAGGGTCTTAATGGTGAATAGGTGATAAGCCGCTTAACGAAGGCTCCGAGCTTGTGGGTCGCAGTCGCGAATAGCAGGCCGGTAAGGCCAAAGACAATCCCAGCTGCCACCACAGCCATGACGCTCCACAGCTGCACCGGAACCACTTCGCCAATGACGTAATGCGTGTGAACCACGCCCCAGGCTTGCCCCACCTGGTCAGCAACGATTGCCGCAACCACGCAAGGGAAAAGCGCGTCGTAACGCATACGTCCAATGGCCAATACTTCAAGTCCGAATAAAGCCCCGGCAAGAGGGGTGCCGAAGACGGACGCAAAGCCAGCACTGATACCGGCCATGAGAATCACCCGACGGTCTTCGCGGCGCAGACGGAAGACATGCGTCAGTTGATCGGCAAGGGCACCGCCCATTTGCACCGCCGTCCCCTCACGTCCCACAGATGCACCAAAAAGGTGGGAAACCACGGTTCCGATCAGCACCATCGGCACCATGCGCAAAGGCACGATCTTCTTAGGATCATGGATCTCATCGATGATCAGGTTGTTTCCGGCATCAACGGGTTTGCCTATCAAGTGATATGCAAGTCCCACAGCAAAGCCGGCCACTGGCAGGAGCCAGATTACCCAGGGATGGGTTTCTCGCCACTGGGTGGCATGATCCAAAGAAAGCAGGAATAACGCAGAAGCAGAGCCTGCCAAAAGAGCTACAAGACCAGCAAGCGCAAGCCATTTCGCTATATAGGGCAGTAAGTCGAGTTGTTCAGGTCGTCGAAATTTAGACATTTGGCCAGCCACAAAAAATAAGTGGGCCTGACCAAAGAAGGGATTCTAAGCGCGAACGCCTACAGACCTGGTTTGATCAGGTTTCTGTAGGCATCATCAGCTGCTACGGGCGCAGCGGTTTGTTAATGGAGGAATGCCATCTCCAATGCGCCGATCTTAGCTAGGTCTGTCCAAAATGTAAAATCGTGTTTCGGAGTACGAGGCAAGCGAAGGCGTCTTCGAGTCACCGCTTACGAAAGAGGGCCAAACTAGGTGACCTCTGTTCCGACGAAGCCCAGCTCAACTGGGGTTTTTATGTAAAACAACGAGATATCTTCAAGCTCCAATCGCTTGAATAACTGTTCAGATTCGTCCTCGGTAATGGCCATACGAATTTCGGTAGGCTGATCCGCTAGTTCAAAAAAATGCGAGGAATGCAGCCGGCCGGTATGCCCAAAGCCTTCGATACCTGTGGACAGAGTCGCACCCCGCAGTCCCATTTCTTTCGCCAAATCAACGACCCAGTCGCCGAGCATCTTTCCCTGATAGCGACGATTCTGTTGAGTAAAGAAGGTCACCAGAAAAGCTTTCATGTTCCTCTCCTCAGCGCGTGTTGATTATTTGATAGGACAGAAGCCCGGCAGCCGTCATTACCAGCGAGCCCACGACGTGTAGTGAAACTGAGCCTAGCGCCCAGGGCAGCCTACCCATCACGACCAATACAGCCGCCATAGCCGGTACAGGCATCCAGGCCCATGCGTTGTTCCAGCTTTCAACGATGCGTGATCTCTTTGCCCCGGCAGCTGTTGCTACCGCTAAGACCAAAGGCAAAGCGATCAGCATCACAAAGGCCTCAACAAATGGGCCTATAGAAATGACCACTGTTGAGTCGTTACCCAGCATGAAGGTCAGGTACACCGGCAGCAGTACAAGCTGCATCAAAAGAAGCAATGGGGTGGCCGCCAGAGTGAGTTTGGAGTCGCCTTTACCGATATGGGTAAAAACCACCACATAGTCGATACAAGGCGTCAGCAAGACCAACAGGGCACCCACCAAAATCGCCGGGTGATTGGTTATCCCCATCGTCAATGCCCAAACCAGCAAGGGGATGGCCACGAAGTTGGCTGTGAGCAGCGCCGCCATGAAACGCTTATTTGCGAGGCCATTACGGAGATCCAAGAACGGGATCTGTAGAAACATGGCGTACATCAGCACTGCGATGGTGGGTGTCACCGTCGACCCTAATGCTTCAGACGCATTGGGGGCGAGCAGGCCTCCGAGGGCCGCGACAATGACCGCGACGAAGTAAATGGGAATCTGGTTAGTCTCTAGCTGTTCTCTGTCCACAAAATGCCCTTCAAGCGCGTGAAATTATTTTCTGAAGACAGGTTAATATCTGTAGCTGCTACAGGTTCAAGAAAATGCTTGGGGAGTTTGCATGTCAGGAATCGGGGCGCTGTCGAAATCAACGGGTTGCCACATTGAAACGATTCGCTACTACGAGAAAATAGGCCTTTTACCTCCCGCCCTGCGGTCGACTGGGCGTCATCGAATCTATACTGAAAAGCATCGATCAAGACTCGTCTTCATCCGGCAGAATCGTGAATTGGGTTTCCCGCTCGAAGATATCCGAGAACTCATCGCGCTCGCAGCAGATGCTGATCGTCCGTGCGCTGACGCGCTTTCGGTGGTCAAGAAGCACCTAGCGGAAGTAGAGTCGAAGGTAGCAAAGCTTCAGCAAATCCGGGTAGAGCTGCTCTCAATGGCAGGTATGTGTGAGTCAACATGCTTAGGTTCGAACACTCCAGACTGCACGATTGTTGAGTCACTTTTTGAACCTGCTGCTGGGGTTCGCTCTGGTTGCTGCTCCTAGACGAGTCAAGAGCATAGGGGGAGCAAGCTGCCATCGAAACCGAATAGCGCGATAGCCTCGACAGGGTGTTTCGAGCGTCCGTCTACACCAAACGGGCTGGTACAAGATGTGTTCGGCAGACGCTTACGACCTGATCAATTCCTGGTGGAATGAAAGGCGTGACGCTGGCCCGGGAAGCCAAGCGCTTTTACCCCACTCCAAAGGTGTCGCTGAAAACTGGTTATTCCGAAAACTCGCTAGAGCCTACGGATGCGGGGGGATTTTGATGTTATCCAAATCTTACGTGCCCATCGATCTGGCTAAGAAGGTGAGGCAAGTGCTGGAGGGGCCCAACGGGGTCAGATGACTATTCGTTCTTGTTCAGTGCAGCCGTCAAAGCCCGCCAGCTTGCTCTAATGGTGCATTGATACACCATGCGAGACTGAGCTGACTACTAAGCGTGCGACCACTGCACCTGGACAATACCGTGCCGCTTGGCGAGTGGCTTGCTAACGATCTGGACCCTGTCTCGGCGATATTTCGGGATCTGCGCTACCCCCGAATCCACTGCAGCCCAGTGCCAGGCCTCAGCATTGCTCATGATTTCCGCGCTGACGTAAAAGCTCTTGTCGGCACCATTGTGCACGTACTCGATTCGATAATGAGCGGAGTGTGGCATGGGCAATTCCTTTCCCGGAATGTGACGAAGTTCCCTTATTCGGAAAATCCCCAAGTTCCTAAGTTCCGTCTCTTTGAATCACCTCACCAGCTCCGGCAATGGCGGCATAGTGTTTAGTCCACACTGAGGCCTAAAGGCAAGTGGCGAATCCCCGATCTGTTATCAACCAATCTTCAGGCCATGAAGCTCAATTGCTGTGGAGTCACTCAGATTGCTGACCGGGTGGAGCGACTGGCTCATACCCATGGCAAGACGTGGCACACCTGGCACACCGATCAAGACAAAACACTTCCCCTAGGTGTTCCACAACTGATGATGGGGTTCACAGCTGACGGCCAGGCTGATCCCGCAATGCAGCAACAACGCAACCAACGCTTGGGAATCGTCAAGTCGGTAATCAAAGCTCAACGAGCCGATATTCAGATCCCCAAAGCAGATCCAGGTGCGGATGGATGGCAGCATGGGAAGACAATTCAGATCAACGATCCTACGGGACATCTTCACGGGCCCGCAACGTCACCCACCCCACAAAACACAAACAGCCGATCAACCCAATAGCCAATAGACTGTGCAATCCCTGCAGGCTCACGCTCAGGGAGGACGGTATATCGCCAAGGCACAGTCGACAGTCTAGGTCCGATATCCAAGGACATCGGACGAGTCCGCTGACGTACGTGAATACCTTAAACCTTGAAACGATTGACCAGCTGATTCAGACTAACCGCAAGCTTCGACATCTCGTTGCAAGCGCTTGCAGTCTGGCTTGCACCTGCAGAACTTTGGGAGGCCAGCTCGCGAATGCTAACCAGATTGCGATCGACTTCCCGGGCGACGTGCGCCTGTTCTTCCGAAGCGGTGGCGATGAGAATGTTACGCTCGTTGATGCCCGTAATAGCTGTCGCGATCTGGTCAAGCGAACTGCTGGCATCGCCTGCGACGCTTAGGGATTCTGCAGCCAGTTCTCTGCTGGTGGCCATCGCCTTCACGGCCTGGTCAGAATCGTTCTGAATGGCCTGAATCATCTGCTCAATTTCTTGCGTAGACACTTGCGTGCGGTGAGCGAGGGCTCGAACTTCGTCAGCAACGACTGCGAAGCCTCGGCCTTGTTCACCCGCCCTAGCGGCCTCGATCGCGGCATTGAGCGCAAGCAGATTGGTCTGCTCAGCAATGGCTCTGATCACCTCAACCACTTTGGAAATGTTCTGTGCACGATTGGACAAGCCAGTGATCTGCTCGCTGGTGTCGCGCACGTTGCTCGACAGCTTTTCGATGGACTTAAGCGTCTGCGATACACGCTCCAAACCAACCTCCGTATAGCCCTGACCTTTCCTGGACTCTTCGGAAGCTGATTCGGCATTGCGTGCTACCTCGTCCACTGCAGCGCTCATCTCGGTGACAGCAGTTGCAGCCTGATTTACTTCATCATTCTGCGACACCAGGCCAAGGCTGGATTGCTCAGTCACCGCGGTCATTTCTTCCGAGGCGGCAGCCAGTTGGGATGAGGAGTCAGCGATCTGCATGATCGTGCTTCGAAGGTTCTGCTGCATCGTGGCCAACGCGCTCAAAAGCCTGCCTGCCTCGTCGGTACCGCTTACCTCAACCTCCTTCGTCAGATCGCTTGAGGCAATGCGTTCGGCGACGCTAAGGGCGCTCCCGATGGGCGACGTAATCGTTTTGGTTAGAAGAGTTGCCAAACAAAGAGTCAGGAGCGCGACGAAGATAATCAGGCCGATGACGATGTAAAGACCTGAATCATAAACTTGCGTCGCTTGAACACCGGCAAGCGCAGCGCCTTTGTTATTGAATTGTGTTAATTCCTCGACCTGAGTTTCCATTTGGTTCGTGAGGGGACGTATACCGGTAGCGACGAGTTTGACAATCGAAGCGGTGTCGCCTGCCTTCAACAAAGGTTCCAGCAGATCCAGTTGGCTTGCGTAATCGTCGTAGGACTTTTTCACGGCCAAGAACAACTGTCGCTCCTGGTCACTCGCAATGAGGGTCTCATAGTTATAGACCGCATCCTTCATGGCTTTCCGGTAGGCAGGAAATTTGACGATGGTCTGCTGAACGGTTTGAGGATCGGCAACGGCCCGCTGGGTCTCCAACCGGACGCGAAGGACGGTGGAGTTCATCATCGCGGTTTGCCGAATACTGGGTAGCCAATTCAGTTCGACATCCTTTTCCGTATCGCGAAGCTTGCCCATCTGCAGTATGGCGATGACGCCCAAGACCACGACCAGCAAAATGATGGCCGAAAAAAACAAGGTGGCGCGTGGAGCGAGGTTTATATTTCTGAGCCGCATAGGACTTCCCACTGCAAGATGGCCAGAGGCCTGGTCTTGAAGCTATCGGCTAGAAATCGTGAAGGATTATGGCTGTTCGTCAGCTCGTTGACACCACGTCCCCCGGCGGCGCATGCGTACCATTGTCGGTTATGGCCGTTACTTACCAATGTAAGAAATACGTTATCACCAATTATTACCGTTTGTCGGTTTCGGAAACAGCGGGAGCATTTGGCGTTGCTTTCGTGACTGAAAGCACGGCAGATGATCGAAGGCGATCCAACAATGAGAAGCTCATGCAGGAACTGACAAAATCCCAGCAGAATGATCAACGCCGACTCACGTCGGTCGAATTCCAGACGCTGGCGCAAGTTCCGGCCGCGGTCGAGTGGTTTGCCAACCTCGACAACCCTCGCACACGGCGCGCTTAAGCGTCTGCTTTTGGCCGATAGAAGCTTGTCGCTAATGACTGCACTGATTCGGCCGCTTGTCGGGCAGCCTATACCTCTCGAAAGGGCTTGGATCAAGACAAAAAAAGAAAGCAGATCTCTAGGCCTATGGCCCGGAGGTCTGCGTCTTGTCTGCCTTTATCGAACATCCGTATTCCGCCCATTCCTCCATCATTGCACGACGCTTCTCAAAAAGATCGGTTCTGAAGTACGCCGCTTCCGCCTTGTCCTGCCGATTATGCGCCAATGCCTGCTCACAGACCTCGCGAGGATAACTCGTCGCCTCCGCTGACCAGTCCCTGAACGTCGAGCGGAATCCATGGATAGTGAGGTCTCCACGTTCCAGATACCGTAGCCCCATCAGCATAGCCATATTCGAGAGATGCTTCCCTTTCTGGGTACTGGGGAATACGTAAGGGTTGTCTTTGATCTTTATCAAGCTGCGCAACACGTCACATGCCGCCTGACTCAAGGGAATCCGGTGCTCCTTGCCAGCCTTCATGCGATGAGCTGGAATTTTCCAAACCGCATTCTTCAGATCAATTTCATCCCACGTTGCTGCTAAGCACTCATTTGTTCGGCAAGCCGTCAAAATGGTCAGCAACATCGCTCTGTAGCTGGGCTCGTTCCTATCCTTGATGCGGCTGATGAAGCCTGGCAGTTCGCGCCATGGCAAAGCAGGATGATGTACTACCGCTTTCACCTTTGAACGAGGCGGAAGAAGCTTGTCCAAATGCCCGCGCCAGCGTGCTGGATTTTCGCCGTCTCGGAGTCGTCTTGCCTTCGCTGCATCAAGCACCATCTCCATTCGGTTACGAACCCTTGACGCAGTTTCAGGCTTGGTGTGCCAGATAGGGGTAAGGATCCTCAAGATTTGCTCAGTTGTGACCTCTTCCGTTGGCGTATCCCCGATCACCGGAAAGGCATAGGTGGTCAGCGTATTCAGCCATTGCTGAATGTGCTTTGCATTCTTCCATCCCGCTTTATGTGCCGCTATATAGTCTTCCGCTACCGTTCTGAAGCTGATAGCGCGTGCCTGCCGAGCTTCCTCGGCAAGTCGCGATGCTTTGCGTTCTGCATCCCTGCTGACCAGCGGATCGATCTCTTGGCTAAGCATTTTCCGATGTTCGGCCGCAGCTTCTCGCGCTTTCTTCAGCGTGATCGTAGGAAAACCGCCTAGGCCCATTTCCCGTCGTTTACCAGCGAGTTGGTACCTCAGGACCCAGTATTTCTTCCCGGTCGGTTTGACGACCATTCTGAGACCTTCGCCATCTTCGTAGGTCCCCGAGGTCGTCAGGTTTTCGATTTGCTTCGGGTTGAGTTTACCCATGACGTTGTACCCACACTCCTACAGGCCGGGGGATCGTTCCCCCATTTGTTCCCACATTTCTAGATGGATGCAGCAATATCTTACGGGACGTCTTCGGACGGTATGATAGGCTGAGAGGCCCGATTTACCTAGCCTCCTCGGACGTTTTGGGACGAAATAGGATGAGCCGATGGCGGACTTCTTCACCGCCATATCGTACCCACAGAGCCCCGCATTGCGGGGCTTTGTGCTTTCTGACGTTTGTTGTTTCCTTCAGCGTACGTGCGGGGTAGGAGGGGGTCTTGCCCCCGAGCTCCGCCCCTGCGCCTGAAACAACGCCTGAATAACCCCCCGCAACCATCGATTACCACTGTCCAAATGATAGCGCGCGTGCCAGTGCTGCTTTACCGAGAAGCCAGTAATAGCCACCGGGCTGTCGTGTACGCGCAACGAGTGCATGGTCGCCAGCGTTTCGCCGATATGCCGGGGAAGGGTGGCGATCAAATCTGTAGTGCCGATGATTGCACCCAATCCAAGAAAACCCGGTAATTCCAAAATCACCCGGCGCTCGATGGCTTGGTGCATCAGCGCGGTCTCCAACAGTTTTTGCCCGGTACCGGCGGTGATTTGCACGTGGCCTTCCGCCGCGTAGCGTTCAAGGCTAAGCGTTTGTTCGATGCGGGGATGCTGGGCGCTGCTCAAGCAAACCCAATCCTGGGCGAACAACACCTGTTGATACATGCCCCCTCCCAGCCACGGCACGAAACCCACAGCCAAGTCAGCCTCGCCGGATTCCAGTGCTTGTTCGGTGTTGCCGTCAATGCGTGCGGCTTCCAGGCGGATGCCCGGCGCCACTTTACGCAGGTGCTCCAAGATGCGCGGCAGTAGCGTGATATGGCTGGCGTCTGTGACACACAAGCGAAAGCGGCGATGGGCAGTGCCCGGATCGAAACTGGGCTCATGGGTGGTGAGTCGCCTTAGAGACTCCAGAATTTCCCGGCAGGGCCCGATCAGCGCGTCCGCACGAGGGGTGGGAGCCATGCCAGTCGGCGTTCGCACAAAGAGGGGGTCATTGAGTTGCTCGCGCAGGCGTCCGAGCCAGATGCTGATGGTGGGTTGGCTCTGGCCTAACTGTTCAGCGCAGCGGGTCACGCTGCGGGTGGTGTAAAGCACGTCGAACAGGTGCAGCAATTTGGGTTCTGGCAGGCTATGGGAAAGGGTCATTATTGTGTTTTGCAATGGGGCTATTGCAATCACTGTATAGCCCAATAAGCACCCGATGCCTACTGTGGTCCCATGAAAAGCGGAGGCCACGTGTTGAAAATATGCATTCTGGGGGCAGGCGCATTAGGGTGTGCCATTGGCGCGAAGCTGAGCGAGGCGGGCCACGAAACCTGGCTGTTGAACCGTAATGCCGCACACGTGGAGACGATCAATCGTGCAGGGCTCAACATTCAAGATGAGCTCGGCGAGCGTGTGGTGCATATCCAGGCGCGAACCTCAGCCGCGAATATCGGCCTTGTGGATCTGGTGGTGGTGTTGGTCAAGTCATTCCATACCCAACAGGCGATCCAGGGGGCCATGGCCCTGGTGGGGCCGCACACTCTGGTGCTGTCTTTGCAGAACGGCCTGGGTCACGAAGACATACTGGCCGATGCCGTGGGCCGTTCGCGGGTGCTGGCTGGCAAAACCTACGTCGGTGGCGTGCTGCTGGGCCCTGGCAGTATTTGCTCCGGCGTGGCAGGCAAGTCGACCTACATCGGCGAGTTGGACGGCAGCATCAGCCCCCGTGTGCAAGCCATTGCGGACGCGTTTCAGGGGGCAGGGCTCAACACCATCGTGAGCGACAATATCGTTGGCACGATGTGGGACAAGCTATTGATCAACGTGGCCACTGGCGCGCTGACCGGCATCACCATGTTGAATTATGGCCAGCTGTATAGCGAGCCAGTGCTCGAAGGCACAGCGCTTGCCGCCGTCGCCGAAGCCATCGCCGTGGCAACCGCCGCGGGCGTGCGCCTTAGCGTGACTGACCCGGGCCAGGCGTGGGAGCTGGCCTCGCAAGGCCTCCCGGCGTCATTCAAAACGTCCATGTTACAGAGCCTGGAAAAGGGCTCTATCACCGAGATCGATTTCATCAACGGGTCAGTCGTGCGCTGGGGTCAGCGTTACGGCATACCCACCCCTGTCAATACCACGCTGGTCGCCTGCATCAAAGGCATCGAGCGGGCCATGGCGGATCATCAACAAGAGGAGGCCAACCTGTGAGCATCCCAAAAGCTTATGTGGAACACGTCGCCGTGTGGGTCAAAGACATCCACTGGCACATCCGCTTCTTTAATGATGTCTTCGGCATGACGCTGCGTGAGGTTCAAGGCACCGTCGAAGACCCGGTTCAGTATTGGAACCTGGGCGGCATGCAGTTCATGAGCGCTCCTGATTTTGAAGGCCCTGACGGTCGTCTGGGCCACTTGGGCGTCATGTGCGAAGACATGGAAGCCGCGCTCGCCGCCGCCTGGCAATTCGACGTCAGTGAAATGCCCCAAGGGCGCAATTGGTTGCGTCTGCCCGACGGCCTGGCGGTTGAGTTTATCCAAGCCAGCCCCGCCGCCAGCGTGGCGCAAATCCTCGCTATCAACCCTCGTGTGTGAGCTTTCCTATGACCCTACAAGAAAAATATTGGGACGATGCGCAAGAAGGCGACGAGTGTGTCAGCCCGAGTTACACCGTGACCAAGGCGCGCATCCTGGCCTATGCCGACCTCACGGGTGACCACACCCCCGTGCATGTCGACGAAGCCTATGCCAATGCCAGCCATTTTGGTGGCCTGGTCGCCCACGGTCTGTTTGGTCTGAGCATTGCCGACGGCCTCAAAACCCAAAGTGACTACCGTTTTTTACCCGGCATATCGTTGGGCTGGACCTGGGATTTTGCACTGCCCATCAAAGTGAATGACGTGCTGCACGTCAAATTCCGGGTCGGCAGCATGCGCGCCAGTAACAGTAAACCTGAGTGGGGCATCGTGGTGCTGCCTGCTGAATTGATCAACCAGAACGGCGAGGTGGTCCAGCGCGGAGAGCATCGCCTCATGGTTCCACGTAGGCCAAAAGCATGAGCCAGCCATTACCCCTGCAGGGGATTCGCGTAATCGACTATAGCCATTTTCTCGCAGGCCCCTACGTCGGTCGTTGTTTGGCTGGCTTGGGTGCTGAGGTGATCAAAGTCGAGCGGCCCGGTAGCGGTGATGCCGGCCGCCAGCATGCCTTCACCCTGGACGATCACCAGAGCGGCTATTTCCTCCAGTTGAACATGGGCAAGCGCGGGGTCAGCGTTAATATGCGCGACCCGCGCGGTCAGGCGTTCATGCAGAAACTATGCGACTCGGCCGACGTGTTTATCGAAAACTACCGCCCCGGCGCCCTGGAAAAACTGGGCTTGGGCTATGCCGAGCTGTCAGCGCGCAATCCCAAGTTGGTGTATTGCTCGATCTCGGCCTACGGCCACACCGGCCCCGACGCTCACCGCGCAGGCTTTGGCCTGATCGCCGAAGCCAAAAGCGGCATCATGCAGATGGTGGGTAATCCCGGTGAGGCGCCGCCCTTGCTGCGTATCTCCTTGGGCGATATGTACACGGGCATTCACGCGGTGGCGGCGATCAATGCCGCGCTGCTCGGGCGCGTCACTAGCGGTCGTGGGCAGCACATCGATATGGCGTTGTACGACACCCTAGTGTCAATGCACGAGTACGCGGTGCAATGCTACACCCTGTCCAACGGCGAAATCTTGCCCCAACAAACTGGCCACGACATGCCCACGTCGACCTTGTACGGGGTGTTCAGGGCGGCCGATGGTGATTTGGTGATCGCCGCGCAAGTGGATGAGGCCTGGAAACGCTTCGCCACCATGCTGGAGCACAACGGAGCACCTGCAGGCTTCGGGGCTGATACTCGCTTTCATACCAGCAGCGGCCGTAACAGCCACCGCGTGGAGATACTGGAGGTGGTCAAAGGGTGGGTCGGCGCCCGCCCCACGGCGCAAATTCTTGCCCTATTGGACGAGATCGACGTGCCCAGCGCTAAGGTCCAGCGTATCGACGAGGTCATCGCCGACCCGCAAATCAAGGCGCGTAATATGATCATGGAGCAGGAGCACCCACGCTACGGCACTCTGCGCATGCCCAACCTACCGTTCCGCTTTTCAGATTGCGATACGACCATCCAGCAAGTGGCCCCTGATCTGGGCCAGCACAATGCCCAAATCGCTGCAGAATTAGGTTTTAGTGAAGCGGACATCTGCGCCATGCAGGCCGATGGCGTGTTGTTTTCCGCACGGAGATGCGCAATGACAGACCGTTATAGCGTAATTGGCAGACCTATCAGCCACACCAAATCGCCCCTTATTCATGGGCTGTTCGCCGAGGTAACTGAGCAGGACATTACCTATGGCGCCATTGAAGGTTCTCTCGAAGGCTTCACCGATCAGGTACTGACCTTCGCCACGGAAGGCGGCCGCGGCATGAACATTACCGCGCCTTTCAAACTGCAAGCCTTTGAACTGGCTGACCTGCGTAGCGAGCGGGCGACCTTGGCTCGTGCGTGCAATGCGTTGAAATTCGAGCAGGGTAAAATCTATGCCGAAAACTTTGACGGCATTGGGCTGCTGCGCGATATCCAGCACAATCTTCAGGTGCCGTTGGTCGGCCGGAAGGTCTTGCTGCTAGGGGCCGGTGGCGCCGTTCGAGGGGCATTGCTGCCTTTTCTCGAAGCAGGCCCGCAATGTCTGGTCATTGCCAATCGCGACCTGGACAAAGCCCATGCCTTAGCCGCTGAAGTCAATGATGCCCGCGTGCAAGTCTGCGCTTACCCTGCGTTGCAGGGGCAAGTGTTCGATGTGGTGATCAACGCCACGTCTGCCAGCCTCAGCAGCGAGTTGCCGCCGATCGCCGAAGGGCTCTTTCAGCAGGCGCTATTGGCCTATGAACTGGCCTATGGAAAAGGCCTGACGCCTTTCTTGCGCTTGGCCCAAGAGGCCGGGGTCGCCCATTTGGCGGATGGCGTTGGCATGTTGGTGGAGCAGGCGGCTGAAGCCTTCGAATGGTGGCGTGGGGTTCGTCCTGAAACGCGCCCGGTCATTGACCGCCTTACCGTCCCGTTGGTGTAGGGGCCTCACGGCAAAACATGTGGCCAGCGGCTGGCCACTCAATAAACCGCTAGCACCCTATAGACCTGCTGCGCTACCTGCAGCTCGTCATCCTCGAATTTGCCCAGCAGCTGTTGGCCCAACGGCGAGCGCGGGGTGATGACGGTAGCCACTAACCCCACCCGGGTGATTTTCAACCCCGCGGCCTCGGGGCCGAGGAAAAACCAATGCGCCTGGCCGGCCGCCGTTTGCAGTTGGGCCAATGCGCCGAGTTGAATGCCTTCGTCTTCCTTGTAAGGGCGTACCACCAGCTGGCGGTACAGCCCCAGCGCCTGGCGAATTTCTTCCATGCGCCGGGCCTGCCCGGTGGCCAGATACGAGGCTTCCAGGCCCAGGGTGTCGTATTTGTTTTCGGCGACGTTGGCTTCGTCAGTGGCGGCCTCGTAAGCAGTTTGGGCGGCCCGCTGAATAATGTCGAAATCCACTTCCAGGCGTTCGACGATGGCGCGCAATAGCTGAATCTTGTCCATTTCAGTTGCAAAACTGGTTGATATTGGCGCGGCTTTTTTCGCTCGGGGCGGTCTGGTTCTGCTGCAACCAAAACTGGCACTTGGGGTTGGCCTGATTGCGCGGGTTGCTCAGGGCCTGATCCTCGAACTGGCGTTGCTCCTGGCGCTGCAAGTTGTCCTGATATTGTTCGAACATGCCGTTGCTGTCCGGCGCTGGCGGTGGCCGTTGCAGTGCTGGTGCTGGTGCAGACGGGGCGACTGCTGCAGCCGCAACTGGTGGCGCGCTGAACCAATGGGGGACCAGCCAATAAGCGCTTAGCCCAATGGCCACGCCGCCCAGCCATAGGCCAACGGCAATGCACAGGGTGAGTTTGACGGCGTCGAGGCTGACAGCCAGGGAGCGACGGTGGGCGGGACGGGGCATGGTTGCCTCCTGGCAAAGGTATGGCGCAGATTGTAAGGCTTCGTCGGCGCTACCGCTGGCCCTTCTTTATGCAGGACAATAGCGGTTTTGCGCACCCATCAATGGAGCCTGTCATGCAGCAGCGCTGGGATATCTTTTGCAGTGTTGTCGATAATTACGGCGACATTGGCGTGACCTGGCGATTAGCCCGACAACTGGTGGCTGAGCACCGCCTAGCGGTCAGATTGTGGGTCGACGACCTGCATGCGTTTACCCGGCTTTGCCCCACGGCCCGCGCCGATGCGTTCAGCCAGTGGCAAGCTGGGGTTGAAGTTTGCCACTGGCAGGCCGAATGGCCCGAAACATTACCGGCCGAGGTAGTAATCGGCGCTTTTGCCTGCCAACTGCCTGGCGCCTATGTCGAGGCCATGAACCGATTGTCGAGCAAACCTTTATGGCTGAACCTCGACTACCTGAGCGCCGAGGACTGGGTGCCGGGTTGCCACGGCTTACCCTCACCCCAGCCCGGCGGGTTAAATAAGCTATTTTTCTTCCCAGGCTTCGTCGAAAACACCGGCGGCCTGCTGCGTGAGCACGACTTGCTCGCCCGGCGCCGTGCTTTTCAGGCGGCCCCCCAGGCCCGTGCCGAGTTTCTCGCCCAGTTGGGGGTGGTACTAGCCGCGGATACTTGCCTGCTGAGCCTGTTCGCCTATGAGAACCCTGGGTTGTCGGAGTGGCTCGACGCCTTGGCCAGCGGGCCTCAGGCCAGCCACCTGCTGGTGCCGGAGGGGCGAGCGCTGGCCGATGTTCGGGCCTGGCTGGGCGTGCCGACCCTGGCGGTGGGGGCGATGCACGCGCGGGGCTGGCTGACGGTGCAGGTAGTGCCGTTCGTTAGCCAGGACGACTACGACCGGTTGCTGTGGTGTTGCGACTTCAATGCAGTGCGGGGCGAAGACTCTTTTGTGCGTGCGCAGTGGGCAGGCCGACCAATGGTGTGGCACATCTACCCGCAGGAAGAAGCGGTGCACCTGGTCAAGCTGGAAGCGTTCTTGCAACTCTATAGCGACACCCTGTCGGCGCCCGCGCGCCAGGCATTGCAAGGGTTTTGGCTGGCTTGGAACCTGGGTGAGGGCATCGCCGCGCATTGGCAAGGGCTGCAAGCGCACGCTGGCGAGTTGCGTGGGCACGCCGAACGCTGGTGCGATAAACAAGCTGAACGAGTTGATCTTGCCATGGCGCTGGTGCAGCTTTAGCGAAATTGGCTATGATATGCGGCCTAGATTTTTGTAATCACCATCCAAATTCGGATACTCGTAATGAAAACTGGTAAAGAACTGAAACCCGGCACCGTGATCCGTCTCGAAAACGATCCTTGGTTGGTGCAGAAAGCGGAATTCACCAAGTCGGGTCGCAACAGCGCGATCATGAAGACCAAGCTGAAGAACCTGCTCACCGGCTACAAGACCGAAATCGTCTACAGTGCCGATGACAAGCTGGACGACGTGATCCTGGACCGCAAGGAAGCCACCTTGTCGTTCATCAGTGGCGACACCTACACGTTCATGGATACCACTGACTACACCATGTATGAACTCAACGGCGAAGACATCGAAGCCGTTCTGCCGTTCATCGAAGAAGGCATGACCGACGTCTGCGAAGCTGTGTTTTTCGAAGACCGCCTGGTGTCCGTTGACTTGCCGACCACCATCGTCCGTCAGGTTGACTACACCGAAGGCTCGGCTCGCGGCGACACCTCCGGTAAAGTCATGAAGCCTGCCAAGCTGAAAAACGGCACTGAGCTGAGCGTGGCAGACTTCGTCGAGATCGGCGACTGGATCGAAATCGACACCCGTGATGGCGGTTCTTACAAAGGCCGCGCCAAGGTTTAAACCTCGCCTGCGCCTCGCCATGAAAAAAGCCCGTATCTCATCGATACGGGCTTTTTTTTGCGCTTGATTCGCCGCTTATACGCTGACGTGCAGACGCACATCGACATTACCGCGGGTGGCGTTGGAGTACGGGCACACCTTATGGGCAGCCTCAACCAACGCTTGTGCGTCGCTCTGTTCCAGGCCGGGCAGGCTAACTTCCAGGTCGATGTCGAGGCCAAAACCGCCTTCGATCTGGCCAATGCCGACTTTGGCTGTGATGGCGGTAGCGTCAGGTACCTTGCGCTGGGTTTGGGCGGCAACGAACTTCAACGCGCCAATAAAGCAGGCCGAGTAACCGGCAGCGAACAACTGCTCAGGGTTGGTAGCAGCGCCACCGGCACCACCCAGTTCTTTCGGGGTGGCCAGCTTGACGTCGAGGATGTTATCGCTGGATACGGCACGGCCATCACGGCCGCCAGTGGAGGTTGCTGTAGCGATATAGAGTGGCTTCATGGAATCACCTGTTGAGCTGGAGTGAACGGTTAGGAGCGTTGAGCGCTGTAGAATTAATTTATCGAGCTAATATTTAGCGCGCAATAGTATTTTTCGAGATGCCGACGAGTGGTGCGTATTGGCGGGGTGATTCAGCCAAGCGGCGACGAGCGTCGCCGCGTTCGGCTTCAGAGGCTGTCTTGCAAATTAGCGCGTAGTTTCAGCAGTTTTTTCTGCAGGCTTTGCAACTCTTCCATGCTTTGCCCACTGGCCTCAAGGATGCACTGCGGCACTTGTTGGGCCTTAGCCTGGAGGGCGCGCCCGGCGCTGGTGAGCTCGACGATCACCACACGCTCGTCGTCGCGGCTGCGGGTGCGGCTGAGCAACCCCTCGACTTCCAGGCGCTTGAGCAGGGGGGTCAGGGAGCCAGGGTCGGTCAATAGGCGCGTACTGATTTCACCGACCGTCAGGCCGTCTTTTTCCCACAGCACCAGCATGGTCAGGTATTGCGGGTAGGTCAGGCTCAAGTGCTGTAACAGAGGTTTGTAGACCTTGGTCATCAGCAGCGAAGTGGAATACAGCGCAAAGCACATCTGGCTGTCGAGCAGCAGATCGTCGCAGCGTACGGAGGCCTCTTTCTTTACAGTGTCGACGTTCATACTGATCCTCTATTCGTAGTGCGTCCGAATTTAACGTCATGGCCTTTGGTGTGCCAGCTTGGTTGCTGGTCGTGCGCTGCGCAAGCCGTGACTTGTAACGTTTTGAACGTCGGACGCCGCCCATAGTTCGCTTTGATTCAAACAAAGCGAAAAGCCTCTGTAGGTTCGGCGGCTGGTAGGATGCAGGTCTGATTCGTTTTCGGAGGTCTGCATGGTCGAGTGGGTGTTGTATTTGCTGTTGGGGGCGGCGATGGGCACCCTGGGCGGAGTGTTCGGGATCGGTGGGGGGCTCATTGCGATCCCGGCCCTGGGCATTCTTTTCGGCTTGGACCAGCAGTTAGCGCAAGGGACAGCTCTGGTGATGGTGGTGCCTAACGTGGTGCTGGCCATGTGGCGATACCACCAGCGTAACCGTATCGAATTGCGCCATGCATTGCCCCTGGCCGGGGCCGGGCTGATCTTCGCCTTTATCGGCTCGTTAGTCGCCGTCGAGCTCGACCCCAAGGCCATGCGCCTGGGGTTCGTGGTGTTTTTAATCGCCTTGGCGCTGTACAACGTCTTGCAGATGTTCCGTGCGAAAACCCCCGCCAGTGCCCAGTTACGCTACCCATGGCCTTGGTTGGGCGTGCTGGGTGCGGGGGCAGGGCTGCTGGGCGGGTTTTTCGGCGTCGGCGGGGCGGTGCTGGCTACGCCGGTGTTAACGGTGGTGTTCGGCACCACCCAGGTGGTTGCCCAGGGGCTGTCCCTGGCCTTGGCCGCCCCCAGCACGGCCATTACCCTGGCCACCTATGCACTGCATCACCACGTCGACTGGTACTTGGGGTTGCCCTTGGCCTTGGGCGGCCTGCTCAGTATCAGTTGGGGGGTCAAAGTCGCCCACGCCTTGCCGGAGAAACTCCTGCGAGGGGCTTTCTGTGGCTTCCTGGTGGTTTGTGCCGCCTTGTTGATGGTCAAAGCCTGAAGCCTTCGGCAATGTGTTCGGCCAGGGTCTCGGTGACGGCGTTCTGGCTTTGCCGGTTGCGTACCAGCATCACATTGGCCATGGGCAGTTGCGGCAGGCCCTCGGCGCTGCCAAGGATGCATAAGTCAGGGGTGATCAGGCTCTGAATTTGCGCGGTCACGGCCAAGCCGGCGCTGACCACCGCCATCAGCGCCGATAAACTGGGGCTGCTGTAAGCCACCCGGTAGGCAATTTGCGCAGCGTCCAGGGCATTGCAGGCCCAGGCCCTGCAGAAGCACTCGGTATTGAACATCGCCAGCGGCATGGGGTTCTGCTCGCGCGGGTTGAAGCCCCGCGCCTGGGCCCACACAAAGCGTTCCTGGCGCAACAGCTGGCCCATTTCGTGGCCGGGCTCTCGGGTGACGATGGTCAGGTCCAGGTCTTTGCGGGTCAGCAATTGTGTGGAGCTTTCGCAGTGCACATCCACCTGCACTAACGGATACGCCTGGGCAAAGCGCGAGAGAATGCCCGGCAAGTAGCGCATGGCGTAGTCGTCTGGCGTGCCGATACGCACGCTGCCCACCATATGCGGCTCGCGCAGCGTGCTGAAGACCTCACTGTGCAGCTTTAAGATGCGCCGCGCATAGCCCAGCAGCACTTGCCCTTCGGCGGTCAACTGCATTTGGCGCCCATCGCGCACGAATAGCTGGCGTTGCAGGATGTCCTCCTCGAGCCGCTTCATTTGCATGCTGACCGCCGACTGCGTGCGATTGACCTTGGCGCCGGCGCGGGTGAAGCCGCCTTCTTCAGCAATGGCGACAAAGGTCCGTAACACTTCGGAATCGATACTCTGATAGCTGGACAATAGATCAATCTCGCAAATGCATTGCATAAGAAACATTCGTTGGATTGATTCTACGGCCGGCGAGACACTTTCGTCATTCCAATCGGAGGATGAGCAGATGAAAGGTCAAGGGTGCAATGCGCAGGTGGAGTGCGGGTCGAGGTCGACCTTTAGGGACTTCTGGCTAGGTGCGGTTGGCCGGCTGCTACGTTGGTACGCACTGGCCAGGCAGCGCCAGCAGCTGGCCAGTTTGTCTGACAGGGCCCTCAAAGATGTCGGCCTGAGCCGCGCCGACATCTATCAGGAAGCGCAGCGGCCGTTTTGGGATGACCCGCTGAGCAAATAGGCGCTGCGCCGCTCTTAGCGGCGCACCTGCTTCAGGGTTTCGGCGATCAGGAAGGCCAATTCCAGTGACTGATCGGCGTTCATCCGGGGGTCGCAATGGGTGTGGTAGCGGTCCGACAAACCTGCCTCGGTGATAGGGCGGGCGCCACCGATGCATTCGGTCACGTTCTGCCCGGTCATCTCGATGTGGATGCCACCAGCGTAGCTGCCCTCGGCCTGATGCACCTGGAAGAACTGTTTCACTTCGCTGAGGATCTGCGCCAGGTCGCGGGTCTTGTAACCGCTGCTGGCCTTGATGGTATTGCCATGCATCGGGTCGCAACTCCAGAGCACCTGGCGGCCCTCGCTCTCCACCGCACGAATGAGCGCCGGCAAGTGCTCGCCCACCTTGCTCGCGCCCATGCGCGCGATCAGGTTAAGGCGGCCAGGGTCGTTACTGGGGTTAAGGACGTCGATCAGGCGCAGCAGCTGTTCGGTGTCCATGCTCGGCCCCACCTTGACGCCGATCGGGTTGTGCACGCCGCGCAGAAACTCCACGTGGGCGCCGTCCAGTTGGCGCGTGCGGTCGCCGATCCACAGCATGTGCGCGGAACAGTCGTAGTAGTCGTTGGTCAGGCTGTCGCGGCGCACGAAAGCTTCTTCGTAGTTGAGCAGCAGCGCTTCATGGGCGGTGAAAAAACTGGTTTCGCGCAACTGCGGCGAGCTGTCCATGCCACAGGCGCGCATGAACGCCAGGGTTTCGTCGATACGGTCGGCCAGCCGATGGTACTTTTCGGCCAGCGCAGAGTTGGCGATGAAGTCCAGGTTCCACTTGTGCACCTGATGCAGGTCGGCAAAGCCGCCCTGGGCGAAGGCGCGGAGCAGGTTCAAGGTGGCGGTGGATTGGTTATAGGCCTGAACCAGGCGCTCGGGGTCGGGCACCCGGCTCTTTTCATCGAAGCCGATGCCGTTGACGATATCGCCCCGGTAGGCGGGCAGGGTCACCTCACCTTGGGTTTCAGCGTCGGCCGAGCGCGGCTTGGCGAACTGCCCCGCCATGCGCCCGACCTTGACCACCGGGCAACCTGCGGCAAAGGTCATGACAATGGCCATTTGCAGCAAAACCTTGAAGGTGTCGCGAATTTTCGCCGCCGAGAATTCGGCGAAACTTTCGGCGCAGTCGCCCCCTTGCAGCAGAAACGCACGGCCCTGGGTGACCTCGCTGAACTGGCGGCGCAGCTCCCGGGCTTCTCCGGCGAACACCAGCGGCGGGTAGCTGGCCAGCCGTTGCTGGACGTCTTGCAGGTGAGCCGCATCGGGGTAGGCGGGCTGTTGCTGGATGGGCAGGGCGCGCCAGCTGTCGGGAGTCCAGGGGTGAGTCATGGGGGCAGGCTCGGTCTTGTTGTAGGAAATGGCAGGGCGCAATGGTAACAGAGCCGGCCTCTGACCGAGCCTAGGGCACGTTATTGCGCTCATGCCGATACGCGCTGATCGCCTCGTACACGGCCTTGCGTAAACGGTTGATGCCGCCGATGGGCCGGTGCGCTTCAATACCGTGCCACGGGTTGAACGAGAGGTTATCGCACATCAGGTTCTGCTCCGGCGTATCGAAGTCCTGGGCCGGCACACGGATCGTGGCCACGGTCTGGAAGGGCGCGTCGGCTTCTTTCCATTGCACACTGGTGTCTTCGATAGGCATGTAGCGGCTGGCGTCCTGGCGCTGCACCTGCAGGGTAAAGCAGGCCGGTTGGCGGTCGGTGGAGAGCTGCTGGTAAAGGGCACTGCGCAGAAAGTTGGGCAGCTCGCGGTTTTGCGCGGGCGGTGTGTAAGCCGGGCAGCGCGCGGGGTCGGGCGTTACCCGGAACTTGGCGTTAGCGCTGCCGAACTTGTACGGCGACACCGAAAAATAGGTGGTTTGCAATGGTGTAGGCGGTGCCTCGGACAGCGTCGACAGTGCGATCAACATATGCCGGACCTCCCAACTGCGTGGATCAATGCTGGGGAAGAACGCCATGGCTTTTTGACCATTGGCTTGGGCCGCAATGTTCTGACGGTACTCGGCGACATCTCGCACAAAGAAATTGGCATGGTTGAACATCACGAAGTCTTGTTCATGGCGTTGCTGCTGGGAAGGCATCAGGGCTTCCCCAGGGACGTCGAGCAACTTCACGGCCATGCCCCGTGCATCCTTGACGCTGTCGAACTGCGGGTAGGCGTTGCCGTTGGATAACCGCACCCAGGCCTGCCAGGTTTTGCCCGGCTCGCTGAACACACCCTGGCGCAACGCCGGGTCGAGTTGCGGCAGTACCGTGACCTCGGCTTTGACGCAGCCATGGGCCTTGGCGTGGGCATCACGCAGGTAGCGGGTACCCTCGCGGTGCTGGTCGACGATGCGCACGGCGGTTTGGATGATGTCTTGGGTCATGCCCGCTTCGCCTGGCGGGATCTGCTCGTCGGCAGACACCGGCCCGGAGAACTTCCAGGCGTACCAAAGGCTGCCCAGCAGCCACGTCAGCAGCCCCAGGCTTACTAACAGCAACAGTATGCGCAATGACCATTTGCCAATGAACAACCACAGCCGCCCAGGCCGGCTGACTTTCTGGGGTGGGAACAAACGACGTTCGATCATGGCAGTGAGGTCTCCAACGGGCCACCGAGTACTTTCAAGTATTCGAGCAGCGCCCAGCGCTCCTCGGGCTGCAGCAGGCGGCCGATAACGCCTCGGCCACGGGGGCCGTCGCGAAACTCGTGGCCGCTGTTACGGTTGCCAGTGATCTGGGTGTCATACAGGAAACCGCCCTCGAACGCCTCGGTGCGGTAGCCCAGATGCTGTGGGTCGTAATCGAGGTTGCCGCGGTAGAAGGTGGTCATGCGTTCGTCTTGGGGCGACAGCAGTTGATAGATACTCGGGACGGAGCCGTTATGCAGGAACGGCGGCGTCGCCCACACCCCTGCCAGTGGCCGCGATTTATACGCGCGCATTTCCCGCACGCCGATTTTCAGGCCAAAACCGTCCATTTCCCTGCGTTCGTCAGGGGTGACGCCGGCTTCGCGGTACGCCCGCTCTTCCACGAAAGCGGTGACGTACGCCAGGCCCTTGGCCACGGAGATGCGCGCCAGGTCGAGCTTTTCCACGGGTGTATCGGTGGTCACCGGCAGAGCCTTCAGGTCCTGAGTGCTCCACTGCAACGCGGTGACGTCGAAGCGGTGCTCGGCGATATTGTCGGCGGCGGTCGGGTCGGTACCAATGTAGTCGGTGGGCCACATCTTCAACTCGGCCACTGGCCGCTCGCCGCCCAGGGTGACGGGCGGCACGTGGCAGAACGCGCAGTTTTCGCCGAACAAGGCCTTGCCGCGGGCCGCGCGCTGCAGGTCGATTTTGCCCAGCAATGCTTCCGGCCAGGCCGGCGGCTTGAGCCGTTGCAAGGCTTGTTCTATCTGGTGCAGATCACGCACGCGCACGCTGGAGGGGTAGCGCGCGTCGCCGGTGAGCGGCTGGCGGTGGTCGTCGAAGAAGTTCAAGGTGGCCCCCACCCCCAGGGCTTCACCGATATTGCGCGCCATCGGCTGTTCGGCGGAGCCGTTCCACTGTACCCAGTCGAAGGTCCAGATGTCCCACAGTTGCGGGTAATCCACCGGGGCATTGGCCACGCGGTAGTTGGCCTGGCTGATGGCGTCACCAAAGGTCGCATTGGCGATGCGGCCGAACGCGTCAGTACGGCCGGGGCCTTCGAGGGTGGGGTAGAGGCCGCGATGGGTGTCGTTCCAGGCGGTTTTGATAAAGGTCCGCAGCGCCACCTTGAATTGTTCGCGCAGGGTGTTTTTGTCCTGCTCGTAGCGCTCTCCTAGCACGCCTTTAGCGAAGCGTTCGAATTTCCAGGGTATGTAGTAGGTCGCGGCCATGCTTGCCACCAGTGCCTGGCCAAAACTGCCACCTTTGAGGGTCGGCACGCTTGACGGCAGCACGTGCTGCGCGGTGCCGCCGTCGATGCGAATGGCCTGGCCCTTAAAGTGCAGCTCGCCGGTGTGGCAGGCGGCGCAGGTGATGTCCAGGTACTCGGCCGGGTCCGCTGGGTTGGCATTGACGTGCCGGGTAAAACCCACCGGCAGGTTGCCGGGGTTCTGTGGTGTGGGCTGTTGCCCTGGGGCCAGCAGGAAGCCAAAGCGCCCAAGCTGCTCGGGAGTGGCGAACAATTCGCTGGAAAAAGGCATCTCCAGGTGCAGGAACCACTGGTAGCGGATGCCTTTGACCTGGGTACCTTGCGGCGTGTAGTAATAGGTGTCGCGGTCGGCCTGGCTCCACTGATCCAGGTACTGCAGATTTTGTGCAGGCTCATAGCGTGGCAGGTTTGGATTGGCCGTGTAATAGAGCACCACGCACAGGCCGATCACGGCTAGCACGGCCAAAAAGGCCAGGGCACGGTAGATAAGGCGCACGTTTGTTCACTTCCTTGTTTTGGGTCGGGGCGATTTAGCCTGAATACCTGGGCGCATGGCAAGTGGCTATCTCTGAAGATGTTGCCTGAATCTTCCTAGGACTATCCGCCTGAGCGCCGCCAGTGCCTCGCAACAGGGCACTGAGCGCAGGGACGGTGCACCCAGCCCCGATCCGGCCACGGCGAATCCCCGTTCAGCCCCTGAATAAAGGGCATTGGCGAAGCCTGGCGCACACCTTGCAAGAGTCCGTCCATTGAGTAGGTCCCGATAGCGGTCGACGACGATCGCATAACGAACACGACAAAGGCGCCGTGTTGTCTCCCCACTGCATTGAGTGGGGGGCCAGCAGGGCGCTTTTTTTTTGCCATGAGGTGGTTGGATGGCCAGCACAACGGTTCGCAGCGTGTGCCCTTATTGCGGCGTCGGTTGCGGCATCGTCATGACGGTGGAAAACAACCGGGTGACCCACGTCGCCGGCGACAAGCAGCACCCCAGTAATCGCGGCCGGCTGTGCACCAAAGGCAGTACCTGCGCGCAGCCTTTGGCTGACTCTGGCCGTATGGAATATGCCTGGCTGCGCAGCCAGCGTAGCGCCGAACCGGTGCGCGCGGGGATCGACCAGGCCATCGCCGCCACCGGCACGCGCTTGCGCGAACTGCTCGACCGGCATGGCCCCGATGCCCTGGCGTTTTACGTGTCGGGGCAGATGTCGCTGGAGGCGCAATACCTCGCCAACAAGCTGGCCAAAGGGTTTGTCCGCACGCGCCATATCGAGTCCAACTCGCGCTTGTGCATGGCCAGCGCCAGCAGTGGCTACAAACTCTCATTGGGCGCCGACGGGCCGCCTGGCTCGTACGATGATTTTGACCTGGCGGACCTGTTTTTCGTCAGTGGCGCGAACATGGCCGATTGTCACCCCATCCTGTTTCTGCGCCTGCTGGACCGGCGTAAAGCGGGCGCCAAGTTAATCGTGGTCGACCCCCGACGCAGCGCCACGGCCGATAAGGCCGACTTGTTTCTGCAGATCCGCCCTGGCACTGACCTGGCCTTACTTAACGGGCTGCTCTACCTATTAGAGCAAAATGGCGACATCGACCCAGCGTTCATCGCCCGGCATACCGAGGGCTGGGAGCCGATGTCAGCCTTTTTGGCCGACTACACGCCAGCGCGGGTCGCCGACATCACCGGCCTGGCCGAAGCCGATATCCGCCTGGCTGCAGAGTGGATCGGCGCCGCGCGGCAGTGGATGAGCTGCTGGACCATGGGCCTGAACCAGAGCACCCACGGCACCTGGAACACCAATGCGCTGTGCAATCTGCACCTGGCCACCGGGGCCATTTGCCGGCCAGGCAGCGGGCCGTTTTCCCTGACCGGGCAACCCAATGCCATGGGTGGCCGCGAGATGGGCTACATGGGCCCGGGCTTACCGGGCCAGCGCTCCTTATTGGTGGAGGCCGACCGGCAATTCGTCGAAGGTCTCTGGCAGTTGCCGGCGGGTACCCTACGCCAGGTTTCGGGCGACGGCACCGTGGCCATGTTCGAGGCCATGGGCCGGGGTGAGATCAAAGCATGCTGGATCATCTGCACCAACCCGGTGGCCAGTGTCAGTAATCGTCAGCAGGTGATCGACGGCTTGCGTGCCGCCGAGCTGGTGATTTGCCAGGATGCCTTTCTCGACACTGAAACCAACCGCTACGCTGACATCCTCCTGCCCGGGGCGCTGTGGGCCGAAGCCGACGGCGTGATGGTCAATTCCGAGCGCACCATGACCCTCGCTGCCAAAGCCGTCGATGCCCCGGCCGAGACGTTGCCGGATTGGCAGATCATCGCCCGGGTCGCCTGCGAAATGGGCTTTGCCGAAGGTTTCGGCTACACCAGTGCCGAACAGATTTACGCCGAGTTGCAGCAGGCCTGGAACCCGGCGACCGGCTATGACCTGCGCGGTGCCGACTACGCCGACTTGCGTGAGGGGCCCCGCCAGTGGCCCTGCGAGCCCGGTCGGGCGGCCTCTCGTAGCCCAATTCGTTATTGCCCGCAGGGCGCGCAGGCGCCGGTATTCCCCACCCCCAGCGGCAAGGCCCAATTCTTTGCCCGCCCGCACCTGGCTGCCGTCGACCAACCGGATGAAGATTACCCCTGGGTGCTCAACACTGGGCGCCTGCAACACCAGTGGCATACCCTGACCAAGACTGGCAAAGTCGCCACCCTGAACAAACTTAACCCTGGGCCATTCGTGGAGATCAACCCACTGGATGCCCAGCAGTTGGGCATTGCCGAAGGGGACCAGGTGCGCCTGGCTTCACGGCGTGGCCAGGCGCTGTTGGCCGCGCAGGTGAGTGATCGGGTGATGCCAGGCAACTGCTTCGCACCCTTTCATTGGAGTGACGTGTACGGTGAGAACCTGGCGGTCAATGCCCTGACCAGTGACGCCATCGACCCTATCTCGCAACAGCCAGAGTTCAAGTTCACGGCCGTGGCGTTGACCCGGGTCGGCTCGGCCAAGATTGCCGTGCGCGAGGTCGAACCTGCCACCGTGACCGCTGGCCTCGCGCCATTGGACCGCAGCGGTCTGGCCCGGCTGCTGGGCCTGGAGCTGCCCGCCCCGCTTGACTTGAGCGCGCAAGAACAACGCTATATGCAGGGCTTCGTTTTGGGCCTAGGCGACCCCTCGGCACTGGCCGGTGTGCCCACGCTGCCCGCCAGCGCCCCTATGGCCCCGGCGCGGCGCTTACTCATCAACGGCTTGTTGGCCGGTTTGTATTCGCGCGACCAGGCTGTGGCCAGCGCCGCCGAGCAAGCGCCGACCCTCGTGTTGTGGGCGTCCCAGACCGGCAACGCGGAAAGTCTCGCCGGCTTGTGCGCCGAGCGTCTGCGCGAGGCGGCCCACCCAGTGCGCCTGCTGAGCATGGACGAAGTCAGTGTGGCCGAACTGAGCCGAGCGACCTGCGCCATTTGGGTGGTCAGCACCTTCGGTGACGGTGACGCGCCGGACAACGGCGTGAGCCTATGGACCGATTTGCAAGGGCATGCCGAGGCCGCGAGTTTGGCAAAATTGCGCTATGCGGTGCTGGCCCTGGGCGATTCCAGCTATGACCAGTTCTGCGGCTTTGGCCGCAAGCTCGATGAACGCCTGCACAGCCTGGGCGCCGGGCGCCTGTTGAGCCGTTTCGAATGCGAGCCCGATTACCAGGGGCCGGCAGAACAATGGCTGCAGGCCTTGGCACGCAGCCTCAACCCAACCGCCGCCGCGCCCACCCGCACCGCGGCCAGCGCGCCCGCGCCGTTATACAGCAAGCAGCGGCCCTGGCTGGGTCGGGTGATCGCTAACCGGGTGCTCAATGCCACGGGTGCGGAGAAAGAAACCCGCCAGGTGGTGTTCGACATCAAGGACAGCGGTTTCCAATACGAAGCCGGTGATGCCCTAGGCGTTTGGCCGAGCAACTGCATGAGCCTGGTCGAAGAGTTGCTCGCCACCGTTGGCCTCGACAGCGGCCAGCACGTCAGCATTGCCGGGCATGCCGACCTACCTTTGGCGGTGGCACTGCACAAGCACCTGGACATCACCCGGATCACCCCTGACTGGCTGAAATTCGCCGCCCAGCGCAGCGCGGATCAGCGCCTGGGCGAAAGGCTGCGACAGGGTGGCGATGAGCTGCGCCAGTGGCTGTGGGGGCGCCAGTTGCTGGACTTGCTCGACGAGTTTCCAATGGCCTTGGAAGTAGAAGAATTGCTGGGCCTGCTCAAGCCATTACAACCTCGGTTGTACTCCATCAGTTCAAGCCCCAAGGCCAACCCAGACGAGGTGCATCTGACTATGTCGACCGTACGCTACCGGCGTAACCAACGCTTGCGCAGCGGCGTCTGTTCGGGGTTTTTGGCCGATCGCGCAGAGGCCGGCCTGGTGCCTATTTTTGCCCAGAAGTCGGCGCACTTTCGGGTACCCAAAGACCCCAACGCGCCCATGATCATGGTCGGGCCAGGTACCGGCGTGGCGCCGTTTCGGGCGTTTCTGCAAGAGCGCCAACTGACCGGCGCCGCAGGCCCTAACTGGTTGCTGTTTGGCGAGCAGCGCGAGGCCAGCGACTTTTATTACCGTGAGGAGCTGCAGGCCTGGCAACGTGACGGCCATCTGCAGCGCTTGGACACCGCGTTTTCCCGCGATCAGGCGCAGAAGGTTTACGTGCAGCAACGCTTGTTGGAGCAGGGTGCTCAGGTATGGCGCTGGTTGGAGGAGGGGGGCTATTTCTATGTCTGCGGCGATGCCAGCCGTATGGCCAAAGACGTCGACTCAGCCCTTAAAAACGTTGTGGCGACCCACGGTGGCCTCAGTGCGCAAGATGCCGAGGCCTACGTGGCCGCCATGAGCCGAGACAAACGTTACTTGCGCGACGTGTACTGAAACGGTGCGTCTCGCACCGCCGTGGTTCGTAAAATCGTACCGCTGCAAGAGCAGTTGATAGCCAGTATGCGTGCCCGGCCCTGTAACAGCGGGGCATGCCCAAGGTCCCCAGAGTCCTGGCACGCAACCTGCTTTACCTATTACACAGCCCCCGTGGTCAACGTCGATCACCCTGTGGGCACACAACTATTGAATACCAGGCAAAGGCGCCTGGAGCTTCGGCTCCAGGTGCCTTTTTTTTTGTGTGTGTTTTATGGCCCCCGTGATGGCCTGGAGAGACGCTATGAATTCGAGCATGGGCAGCGAGCCTCGCGCTAAATTGATCATCGTTGGCAACGGCATGGTCGGCCATCACTGCGTCGAGCAACTGATCGAGCGCGGCGCCTTGCAACAGTTCGAGGTGCGGGTGTTTGGCGAAGAGCGTCAGCGGGCCTACGACCGTGTGCACTTGTCCGAATACTTTAGCGGCTCCGATGCCGAAACCCTGGCCATGGGCGAAGCCGACCTGTACGCACGCAACGGCGTGGTCTTGCACCTGGGCGAAGCGGTGCTGGAAATCGACCGCGAGCGCCGCGAAGTGGTGACCCCCCAGGCGCGCTACCCCTATGACCAGTTGGTGCTGGCCACCGGCTCTTACCCCTTCGTGCCGCCGATCGAGGGCTCCGAAGGCGATTCGCGCCTGGTTTACCGCACCCTCGATGACCTCGATGCGATCCGCCTGGCCGCCGCTCAAGCGCGCCGTGGTGTAGTGGTGGGCGGGGGGCTATTGGGCTTGGAAGCGGCCAATGCGCTCAAGTCTTTGGGCCTCGAAGCCCATGTCGTGGAGTTCGCCCCGCGCTTGATGCCGGTGCAGTTGGACGCCGAAGGCGGTGCGGCATTGCGGGCGCAGATCGAGGCCTTGGGCGTTGGTGTGCACACCTCGCGAGCGACCAAAGCGGTGGTCGCGGGCGAGCATTACCGTTACCGCATGAACTTCGATGGCGGGGAATTCCTGGAGACCGATTTGATCGTGTTCTCGGCCGGCATTCGCCCCCAGGACGCCTTGGGCCGCAGCAGCGGCCTGGAAATCGCCCCGCGCGGTGGCGTGATGATCGACGCCGCCTGCCGCACCAGCGATAGCCGCATATTCGCCATCGGCGAATGCGCCTCGTGGAACGGCAGTGTGTTCGGCCTGGTCGCCCCCGGCTACACCATGGCCCGTAATGTCGCCAGCCATCTGATAGGCGCCCCAGGGGCCAGCTTCGAAGGCGCCGATATGTCGACCAAACTCAAACTGCTCGGCGTCGACGTCGGTTCCATCGGTGACGCCCACGGCGCCACGCCCGGGTCGCGCAGTTACCGCTTTATCGACGAGACCACGGCCAGCTACCGGCGTTTGGTGGTCGACGCTGAAGGCAAGCGCGTGCTGGGTGCAGTATTGGTCGGGGACAACAGCTACTACGACACCCTGCTGCAATACGTACAGAACGCTATTGCCTTGCCGGCTGACCCTTCCAGCCTGATTCTGCCGTTGTCCGACGGCGCGCCGACCCTGGGGGCCGACGCGCTGCCCGACAGCGCGACGATCTGCTCTTGCCATAACGTCAGCAAGGGCGCCATCTGCTCGGCCATCGATGGCGGCTGCGGTGATCTGCCCAGCCTTAAATGCACCACCAAAGCCGGTACCGGTTGTGGCGGCTGCGTCGCCCTGGTCAAGCAAGTCTTCGAACACGAATTGACCGCCCGCGGGGTCGCCGTGGATAAGAGCCTGTGCGAGCACTTCGGCTATACCCGCCAAGAGCTTTACGCCCTGGCGAGGGTGGAAGGGGTGCTGAGTTTCGAAGAGATGCTCGCCAAGCATGGCCGCGGCCACACAGGCTGTGACATCTGCAAACCGACCGTGGCGAACATTCTCGCCTCGTGCTGGAACCAGCCCATCATGGACCCCTCCCTGGTGCCACTGCAGGACACCAACGATACCTTCATGGCCAACATGCAAAAGAACGGCACCTACTCGGTGGTGCCGCGCATCCCGGGTGGGGAGATCTCACCGGACAAGCTGATCGCGATTGGCGCCGTGGCGAAGAAGTACGATTTGTACACCAAGATCACCGGCGGCCAGCGCATCGATTTGTTCGGTGCCCAACTGCACGAGCTGCCGGATATCTGGAGCGAGCTCATCGAAGCCGGTTTCGAAACCGGGCACGCCTATGGCAAGTCCACCCGCACGGTGAAGTCGTGCGTGGGGAGCACCTGGTGCCGTTATGGCGTGCAGGACAGTGTGCAAATGGCGCTGACCCTAGAGGATCGCTACAAAGGCCTGCGCTCGCCGCATAAGTTGAAGTTCGCGGTGTCAGGCTGCACCCGCGAATGCGCCGAGGCGCAGAGCAAGGACATCGGTGTGATCGCCACTGAAAACGGCTGGAACCTGTATGTCTGCGGCAACGGCGGCATGCGCCCCCGGCATGCCGAGCTGTTCGCCACCGACCTGGATGACCAGACCCTGATCCGCTACATCGACCGTGTGTTGATGTTCTATATCCGCACCGCCGACAAGCTGCAACGCACCTCGGTGTGGCGCGAGGGCCTGGAAGGCGGGTTGGACTACCTCAAGCAAGTGATCATCGAAGACAGCCTGGGCCTGGGCGCTGAGCTGGAGGCGCAGATGCAACTGGTGGTCGACCGCTACGAATGTGAATGGGCCAATGCGCTGAAAGACCCGGAAAAGCTCAAGCGCTTCCGCACGTTCGTCAACGACAAGCGCGCCGACCCCGACATTCATTTCGTTAAGGAACGTGGCCAGCGGCGTCCTGCCAAGGCCGGTGAACTCAAGCTGATCCCATTGACCGAAGAGGTGCGCTGATGTCGTCATTCAATCAGGTAAACCCGGCTGTATCGCAGAACCCCTGGCAGCCAGTTTGCCGCCAGGCCGATCTGGTGGCCAATTCAGGGGTGGTGGTTTGGCTGGACGGTGCCCAGGTGGCGTTGTTCTACCTGCCCGGCCAGGAGCAGACGCTTTACGCCATCGACCACCACGACCCCCAGGCCAATGCCAATGTGATCGGCCGAGGCATCATTGGGCGTATCCAAGGGCAGCTGGTGGTCGCCTCACCCTTGTACAAACAGCATTACGTATTGAGCGATGGGCGCTGCCTGGAAACCCCGGAGCAGCAGTTGCGCACATGGCCCGTACGGCTCAATGGCGAGGCCGTGGAAATCGCTCGGGGTTGATCGGCGAGGCTGTTAATATCGCCCGATGAACCTCGATACTCGGATCAAATTCCGCCACTTGCTGTGTTTTCTCGAAATCGCCCGCCATGGCAGTTTTGCCAAGGCGGCCGATGCGATATCCATCAGCCAGCCGGCGATTTCCAAGACCCTCAAAGAGCTCGAAAGCTTGCTTGAGACGCGCCTGTTCGAGCGCGACAATGCTGGCGTTGAACTGACCGCCGCCGGGGCGCGCTTTATGCGTTATGCCGGGCCCTGCGTGCAAGCCCTGCGCGACGGCGTCGGCAGCCTGCGCAATGAACCGCACCAGCCGCCACAGGTTCGGGTGGGCGTGCTGTCTACGGTCGAAAGCCAGTTGATGCCCGAGGTGTTGCGGCGTTTGCATCAGCGGCACGCGGCGCTGGTGGTCAGCGTTGCCACGGGGCCTGGGGCGTACCTGCTGGCGCAGCTGCATGTGGGCGACCTCGACGTGGTAGTCGGGCGTATGACCGACAGCCCGCAAATCCATGGGCTGACTTTCGAGCATTTGTACAGCGAGTCCATGACCCTAGTAGTGCGCCCCGGCCACCCATTGCTGGCCGAGCAGCCGCTCGAGCTTAGCCGTGTGAGCCGCTACCCGTTGGTCTTGCCCTTGGCCGGCACGACTATCCGCAAGCACGCCGACAGCCTGTTCGTGCAGTGCGCCATCGAACCTTCGGCGCAGCGTCTGGAAACCTTGTCACCCACCCTGAGTCGACGCTACGTGGCCAGCAGCGAGGCCATTTGGGTGGCGCCGCGCGATGCGGTGCAACGCGAACTATTACAAGGCGAGCTCTGCGAGTTGGACCTGGGGGTGCGTGAGCCTGGCGGCTCGGTGGGCATTTGCAGCAATGCCGCGGTGCCGTTAGCGCTGCCCGCGCAGTGGCTGTGCGAAGTGGTGAGGGCGGTGGCCCGGGATTATCGCCAGGCCGATCCTGTCTGAACCCTGTACCAAACCTAGAAACCTCAATGAAACCTGAACTAATCAGACGTTTCCCCCTCTCATGCCGGTAGCCATTGATCGTAGCCGCCTGATAAGCTCGCGGCTTTATTCGATTGCCCTTTTTGGCGCATGAACAAGGAAATAGCATGAAACAGCATCGGTTGGCGGCGGCGGTTGCCTTGGTCACCCTGGTCCTCGCGGGTTGCGACTCCCAGACCAGCGTTGAGCTCAAAACCCCGGCGCAAAAAGCTTCCTACGGTATCGGCCTGAACATGGGCAAGAGCCTGGCACAGGAAGGCATGGACGATCTGGATTCTAAAGCGGTCGCCCAAGGCATCGAAGATGCGGTCGGCAAGAAAGAACAGAAACTCAAGGACGAAGAGCTGGTCGAGGCCTTCGCGGCGCTGCAAAAGCGTGCCGAAGAGCGCATGACCAAAATGAATGCCGAGGCTGAAGCTTCCGGCAAGAAGTTCCTTGAGGAAAACGGCAAGAAGGAAGGCGTTGTCACCACCGCTTCCGGCTTGCAGTACCAGATCATCAAGAAAGCCGATGGCCCGCAGCCTAAGCCGACCGATGTGGTCACCGTTCACTACGAAGGCAAGCTGATCGACGGTAAGGTCTTCGACAGCTCCATCGAGCGCGGTAGCCCGATCGACCTGCCCGTGGGCGGCGTTATCCCGGGTTGGGTCGAAGGCCTGCAGCTGATGCACGTCGGTGAAAAAGTCAAACTGTTCATCCCGAGCGACTTGGCCTACGGTGCCCAAAGCCCGAGCCCGACCATCCCGGCTAACTCGGTGCTGGTGTTCGATCTGGAACTGATCGCGATCAAAGATCCAGCCAGTCTCGACCAGGCCCCTGCTGAAGGCGCCCCTGAGGCTTCCGAAGCTGAGCCCGCGCCGGCTAAGTAAGCCGCTGGTGTTCTGCCAACGCCCCGTTTATACGGGGCGTTTTTATGTGTGGGCCTTGCTGTAGGAAATCCTTTCGAACTGGCGCTCAGTGCCGCAGTCACAGCTAGCAGGCCCCTTGGTCTAGCCGCTTACGGCGCCTTTAGTCAATGAATATATGCGTTTTTTTATGTGTGTAAAAAACGCCCGATTTAACCGGGGCCCTTGGTTTGCGGGCCTTTCGGTGCATTGAAACGTCTCTGTTCACAAGGTTATCCACAATAATTGTGGATAACCTTTCCCCTTGGAGATTCCATGAAAGCACCCTGGAATTACAGCCGATTCGTACCCATCGCTGAGCGTCTGATCAGCCGTGGTCGCTTGCCCGCATTGATCTTCGCCGTAGCACGTAAAGGCAAGGGCTACCGGCTGGGTAAGCTCAAGGAAGACGTACAACTGCTGCAGGCGCTCTGCCTGGCCTACTGGCGCGGTGAGTACCGCGCCATCAGCCCAAAAGCGCTGGTATCGATCGTGGCGGGCCTGGTGTACTTCGTCAGCCCTATCGATGCGATTCCCGACTGGCTGCTAGGTGTCGGCATGCTCGACGATATCGCCGTGCTGGGTTGGGTCATGAAAAACCTGGTCAATGAGCTGGACGCCTTCCGCGCCTGGCGCCAGCGCCAATCCCCCGAGAAGCTGCGGGTAGTCGAACGCCTGCCGGCCGACCCGGACGCACTGGCCAGGGAGCAGGGCCGCCGTTAACGCTGTTCGACCCCCCTTGTCGCCTTAGGCTGTTACTATATTTGCTATCTGACAAATCAAGTAATAAACCTACCGATTACACCAGGTAACGGGCAAAGGAGGGGGTATGGGGATTCAAGTCATCAGCCGCGACGGCCAGCCGGAATACGCGGTGGTGCCATGGGCCGACTATCAGGCCCTGTTGGCAGCTGCAGGGCACACCGACGCCGCGCCAGCGGCTGCGCCCAGCCTGCCGCCCGTTACAGCTCGCGAGTGGCCAGGTTTCGAGCAACTAGGCCCCCTGCGCGAGGCTAAGGGCCTGGCGCTGGAAAAGCTGGCCCGGGCCGTCGGGATCAGCCCCTCTTACCTGAGGATGATCGAGAGCGGCGAGCGTGAGCCCGATGCTGCGATTCGCCGTAGCTTGGCGTGGGAGCTGGGGGTGCCCGGCTGGAAAGCGGCGTCATGACGGGCGTGCGCATCAGCCGCCAGCACTGGGCGAGCCTCCTGGGGGAACTCGACCAGGCCCGCCGCCAGCGCCACCTGCTGACCTACCGGGCCTTGCTGGAACGCTTGGACCTGCCCACACCCGCCATGCAGACCCTCACAGCCGCCCTGGAATACCTGGCGGCCCTCGATGCCCGCGCCGAACAACCGATCCGCAGTTCGCTGGTCATCAGCCAAGGGGCCAGCCGCCTGCCGCGCACCGGTTTTTTTGAATGCGTCGCGCGCCTGGGGCGCTTCGCCGGGCCGTCGGACGGCATCGCGGCAGCCTCTTGGCACGCCTCGGAAGTGGCTCGGGTGTTCGAGTACGCTTACCCGGAGACTTGAGCGGCTTATTGGAGCGTGGCTGCCAGTAGGCAAGTATGCCGACGAGGTGGCTGGTCTCCTCAACGCCGGTCATGGTGGCGCTACCTGGCGATCACGGCAAAACGGCAGAAAAAAAGGCTGAACGCATGGACGTTCAGCCTTTCATTGCACTATGACCCGATGACCGATCAATAACTAACGGCCATCACTGTTCAGTGTTTCGCCACCGAAGAGTTCAGCCCCAGGTAGTCCAGCAGGATGCGCCCGGTTTCGCTGAGGTATGCATCGTCCTCGGGTTTGGTCTTGTCTGGCTCGACCGCGAGGGCGTCCTCGTCTTCTTTTTTCATCTCCTTGAGCGGCTCTTCGCCCTTGGCTTTACGCCGCAGATTTTCCATGGCCAATTGCTTGGCCTCGATCTCGCTGTGTTGCGCGCGGCGGGTGGCTTCGTTCAGGCTGACGGTTTTTTCATTCATCAGGCTTTGCGCCAGGCCAAGGCGGTCGCGGATGTAGATGAACTCCGGGTCGTTCAGGGTGCGCGCGTCGTGACGCGCTTTAAGCTGCGCCAGAAACGGCTTGAACGGGTCGCTGGCCGGCTTGATGGCGGGTTTGATGGTGTCCCACGGCATCGCTTCAGGCAGGGCGCTTTCACCGATTTCTTTGGTATCGATGATCGACGGGTAGTCGATATCCGGCAGCACGCCCTGGTGTTGGGTGCTTTGCCCAGACACCCGGTAGAACTTGGCCAGGGTCAGCTTCAGTTCACCGTGGTTAAGCGGCTGAATGGTCTGCACAGTGCCTTTGCCGAAGGTTTGGCCGCCGATAATCAGCGCCCGGTGGTAGTCCTGCATGGCACCGGCGAAAATTTCCGAAGCCGAGGCCGACAGGCGGTTTACCAATAGCGCCATCGGGCCTTTGTAGAAGGCACCGGGGTTTTCGTCTTCAAGTACGTCGACTCGGCCATCAGCGTTGCGCACCAGCACCGTAGGCCCCTTGTCGATGAACAGGCTGGTCAACTCGGTGGCTTCCTGCAGCGAGCCGCCGCCGTTGTTGCGCAGGTCGATGACCACGCCGTCGACTTTGTCTTTTTGCAGCTCGGTCAGCAGCTTCTTGACGTCACGGGTGGTGGACTTGTAGTCCGGGTCACCGGCACGGAAGGCTTTGAAGTCGAGGTAGAAGGCCGGAATTTCAATCACGCCGACTTTGTAGTCGCGGCCATCCTGCTTCAGGTGGAGGATCGACTTTTTCGCCGCCTGTTCTTCGAGCTTGACCGCTTCACGGGTGATCGAAACGATCTTGCTGGTCTGGTCGTTGGGCGCATTGGTAGAAGGGATGACTTCCAGGCGTACCACGGAGCCTTTCGGGCCACGGATCAGCTTGACCACTTCGTCCAGGCGCCAGCCGACCACGTCGACCATTTCCTTGTCGCCCTGGGCCACAGCGATGATTTTATCGGCCGGTGCCACCTGTTTGGTTTTCGCTGCCGGGCCCGCAGGCACCAGGCGCACGATCTTGACCTGATCGTTGTCGCTCTGCAGCACGGCGCCGATGCCTTCCAGGGACAGGCTCATGTTGATGTCGAAGTTTTCCGCGCTGTCGGGAGACAGGTAGTTGGTGTGCGGATCATAGGACTGCGCGAAGGTGTTGATATAGGCCTGGAAGATGTCTTCCGCGCGGGTCTGCTCCAAGCGCGCCAGTTGGTTCTTGTAACGCTTGGTGAGGGTTTCCTGGATCTGTTTCGGGTCTTTGCCGGCGATCTTCTGGCGCAGCACTTCGTCTTTGACGCGCTTACGCCACAGGTCGTCGAGCTCAGCCTCGCTCTTGAGCCATGGAGCATCCTTGCGGTCTACCAGCAAGGTTTCCTGGGTGCTGAAGTCGAGCTTGTCGACGCCTTTGCCCAATTCGCCAAGGGCGAAGTCCAGACGCGCTTTGACACGGGTCAGGTAGCGTTTGTAAATGGTAAAGCCGGGATCGAGGTCACCGCTCTTGAGCAGGTCGTCGAACTGGGTCTTCCACTTATCGAACTCGGTGATGTCGCTGGCCAGGAAATAGCTGCGCGATGGATCGAGCAGTTTCAGATAGCTCTCGTAGATGATCACCGAGCGCGCATCGTTCAAAGGCGGCTTGCTGTAGTGGTGGCGCTTGAGCAATTCGACGACGTTCAGGCTGGCAATCACCTCGTCGCGGTCTGGCTGCAGACTGTCCCAGCTGTTGGCAGCCAAGCTAGTCGCGGACATCGACAGGGTGGCCAGGCCGACGCACAGCGCCAGGGCAGTGCTAGGGATAAGCTGCTTCATGCTGATTCGACGCGGGGGCAATTGATAACGCATATTAGGCCGTCTTTGGATTCGCCGGTTCCATGGAACCGGTCGCATAATGCGAAAAGCCCAGCGCTAAGGCGCCGGGCTCAGTCATGGGTCAACTATGGAGACACTGTGCAGGCATTGCAAGGCGTTGAAGGTCACGGGCTGTGGCTTGATCAAGAAAGCTCAGGCTGCGATGCGGGTCAAGTGAAAAATCCGCATCGCTGGCGCTGGTCTCAACCAATCGGCCTATTGGATCATCAACGTTCGCGCATCGCCTCGGTGCGGGCCTTCAAGACTGGTTTGAGCAGGTAGTCGAGCACGCTCTTCTCGCCCGTGATGATGTCCACCGTGGCGGTCATGCCCGGAATGATCAGCAGCGGTTTGGCGTCGCCACCCAAGTGGTTGCGATCGGTGCGTACCTGGATCAGGTAAAACGCGTTGCCTTTGTCGTCGGTCACGGTATCGGCGCCGATCAGCTCCAGCTTGGCTTTCAAGCCGCCGTAAATCGTGTAGTCGTAGGCGCTGAACTTGACCATCGCCGTTTGCCCTGGGTGTAGGAAGGCGACGTCTTGTGGGCGAACCTTAGCTTCGATCAGCAGGTTGTCTTCCAGGGGGACGATCTCCAGCAAGTCACTGCCCGGTTGCACCACACCGCCGATGGTATTGACCTTCATGGTTTTGATCACGCCGTGCACGGGGGACATCACCGTGGTGCGGCTGACGCGGTCGTCGATGGCAATACTGGTGGCCGCCAGCTTGGACAAATCGGTGCGTTTGTCGTTGAGTTCTTTGGAGGCGTCCGAGCGGAAGGTCAGCTCCGACTCTTGCACGCGGCTCTTGATCTCGTTGATCGCCGATTCTGCGCGGGGGATCGCCAGCGTGGTGGCGTCCAGCTGGCCGCGGGCTTCCACGGCGTTGCGTTTGAGCCGCAGGATTTCCACCGGCGAAATCGCCCCGCTGGCCACCAGGGGTGTCGACATGTTCAGCTCTTGCTGCAACAGGCTAAGGCCAGAGCGGTATTGTTCGGCCTTGGAGCGAAACTCCGCGAGCTCCTGGGTTTTTTGCCGAAGTTGCTCGCTCAGTGTGCGCTGTTCGCTTTTCAGCTTGGCTTGCCGAGATTGGTAAAAAGCCATCTCGTCGGCGGCCACCTGCGGCGACTTCTTCACCACCTCGGGAGGTACCACGAACGGCCGCCCTTCAGCTTCGGCCGAGAGCCGCTCGACCTGGGCCAGGAGGGCGTAGCGGTCTGCTTCACTTTCGCCACGGTTGGACAAAAAGCGCGTGTCGTCCAAGCGCAGCAGGGTGTCGCCCTTGTTCACCAATTGGCCTTCGCGAACGAAGATCTCAGTGACAATACCGCCTTCCAGGTTCTGGATCACCTGGACTTTGCTCGAAGGGATCGCCTTGCCTTCGCCCATGGTGACTTCCTGCAACACGGCAAATTTCGCCCACACCAAAGCGATGATCAGCAACGCGGCGCAGATCCACACGGTCAGCCGCGAGCGCCGTGGCGAGTCGTGCAATGTGGCGCTGGCCAGCTCCGGCATAAACTCGCGCTCGCCGGTTTTGCCAAAGCTGCGAAAGTAGCCACGGGGGCCTGTTGAGGTCGACATCGCTGCTACTCCTGAGTGCCGGACGAACCGACACGGCCTTTACGCAAGGCTTCAATCACATTGTTTTTCGGGCCATCGGCGACGATGCGCCCGTTTTCCAGCACGATCAGTCGGTCAACCAGCGACAGCATCGAGGTACGGTGGGTCACCAGGAGCAAAGTTTTGCCTTCGATCCAGGTGTGCAGCCGCAAGCGCAGGGCGTCTTCGCTGCTGTTGTCCATGTGGCTGGTGGGCTCATCGAGCAGCATCAGCGGTGGCTCCAGCAGCATGGCGCGGGCCAGCAGCACGGCCTGGCGCTGGCCGCCCGAGAGCAGTTGGCCACGCTCGCCCACGGGGCGGTCGAAGCCCTGGGGGTGCTGGCGGGCCAGTTCGCTGACACCGGTCAGTTCGGCCACTTCCAGCATGCGTGCGTCGCTGATGTAGCGGGCGCCCAGGGTCATGTTGTCGCGCAGGCTGCCGGCCAGTAGCGGCAAGTCATGGGCGACGTAGCCGATTTGCTGGCGCAGGTCGGCCACATCGAGCTGGCGCAGGTCGAGGCCGTCCAGCAGAATCTGCCCTTGCTCCGGCTCGAAGAAACCCATGATCAAACGACCGAGGGTGCTTTTGCCCGAACCACTGCGGCCGATGATGCCCACCCGTTCACCGGGCTTGATGCTGAAACCGATGCTGTTCAACGCTGGGCTGTTCTGCCCGGCGTAGCGAAAGCTCAGTTGCACCGCTGACACCGCGCCCTTGAGTTGGGTGCGCTCCAACGGCCGCTGGCGGCTGTCGCGTTCCTGGGGCAGGGCCATCAGGGCATCGGTGCTGCGCATGGTCAGTTGCGCTTGCTGGTAGCGGGTGATCAGCCCGGCAATTTGCCCTAAGGGCGCCAGCACTCGGCTGCCCAGCATGTAGGTCGCCACCAGGGCGCCAACGCTGAGGTTGCCGGCGATAATGCTGTAGACCCCGGCGACGATGGTCGCCATACCGCACAGTTGCTGGATGAACAGCGTGCCATTGCTGGCCATGGCCGACAGGTTACGGGCATGGGCGTCGAGGCGGGTGAGGGCGCCGTGGGTAGCCTCCCACTTGTACTGGCGTTCGCTTTCGGCGCCGCAGGCTTTGAGGGTTTCCAGGCCACCGAGGGTCTCGATCAGCAAGGCTTGGCGCTCGGCGCCCAGGGCCAGGCTTTTCTGCACGGTGTCACGCAGACGCACCTGAATAAAGTAAGCGAAACCTATGGTGATCGGGAACGCCAGCAACGGGATCAGCACCAGCCAACCGCCCAGCAGGCCGATCACCACCAGCATCAGCACGGCGAAGGGCAGGTCGATGATGCTGGTGAGGGTCACCGCGGTGAGAAATTCCCGCAAACCCTGAAAGTCATGGATGCTTTGGGCGAAGCCACCGATGGTCGCGGGGCGGGCTTTCATCGACATGCCGGTGATGCGTTCGAACAAGGTCGCCGAGAGAATCAGATCGGTCTTTTTCCCGGCTTGGTCGAGCAAGTGGGCGCGTACGATGCGCAACACCAGTTCGAACAAAGTACCAATCAACAAGCCGATCACCAGCACCCAGAGGGTGGAGATGGCCTGGTTGGGCACCACCCGGTCGTAGGTTTGCATGACGAACAACGGCACCATCAAGCCCAGCAGGTTGATCAGCAGGCTGGCCAACAAAGCGTCGCTGTAGAGCCAGCGGGACAATTTCAGGGTATCGCGAAACCAGGCGTCGACGCGCGGCATCATGGGGTTACGCAGGTCTTCCAGTTCGTGGCGTGGGCGGGCGAACAAAGCTTGCCCGCTGTAACTGCGGTTCAGGGTTTCGACGTCCACCCATTGCTCGCCGCCTTCGGCTTCGCTGGGCAATATCAGCGCTCGGCCTTGGTCGTCCAGGCGCCGTAGCACGGCACTGCGGCCGTCTTGCAACAACAGCAGCACGGGCAGGTTGAGTTCGGAAATGGCCGACAGCTCACGCCGTAGCAAACGCGCTTGCAGCCCGGCCCGGGCGGCGGCGCGGGGCAATAGGTCGGTGCCCAGGCGCTGGTTGGCCAAGGGCAGGCCGGCGCTCAGGCTCGCGCGGCTTACCGTACAGCCATGCAGCTTGCACAGAATCAGCAGGCCATCGAGCAAAGGGTCGTCGAAGCTCGAACGGGGGTCGGCCGCCGGGCTGGCAGGTTGCATGGTGGTCAAAGGGGGGGTACTCCAGGGGGAACTTCCCGGTGCCGAACGAGGTGTTCGGCACCGGTACGGCTTTAGCGCATATCGGGGAGGCGGGCGTCGCTACGAACTTCGCTCTGAGCCATGGCTTCAGGTGGCAGCGAGACTTTTGCCTTGGGCAGCAGCACGCCCATATTGGCCAGTACGCGGTACATGGAGTATTCCTCCAGGTAGCGCACTTCGGCGTAACGGCGGTTGGCGGTGTATAGCTCGTTTTCGCTGTCCAGCACGTCCAGCAGGGTGCGTTGGCCCAGGCCGAATTGGTCTTGGTAAGCGGCGCGCACGCGGGTAGTGGTTTCGGCGTATTCGCGGGCCGTTGGCGTTTGCTGGCGCGCGTTATTCATGGCGTTCCAGGACAGCGACATGTTCTCGTTCAACTGGCGCAGGGCGTTGTTGCGGATGTCCATGGCCTGGTTGATCTTGTAGGCGTCCGATTCCAGGCGCGCTTTGTCGGCACCACCACGGAACAGGTTGTAGTTCATGGTCACGCCAGCACGCCAGTCGGTGTTGTTGTGGCCTTGCTCGCCGGACAGATTGTTGTTGGCACCGGTGGCCAGCTCGGCATCGAAGCGTGGGTAGAAAGGCGACTTGGCCACTTCGTACTGCTTCTCAGCGGCCTGGATGTCTGCCTGGGCAGACTTCAAATAAGGGTTGTTTTCCAGCATGGACTGGCGTGCTTCGACCAGGCTTGGCGGCAGTTCAGATTTGATCGAGGTCGGCGGCTCCAGCTCGTCGGGCATACGGCCCACGGCGCTGTAGAAGTTGGCTTCGGCGTCGGACAAGTCTACCTGCGCGGTGTAATAGTTGTTTTCGGCCAAAGCACGACGGGCGCGCGATTGGTCAACGTCGGCGGTGCTGCCTACGCCACGTTCGCTACGCAGGCCAATCTGGTCGTTAACGCGCAAGTGCGCTTGCAGGTTGTTCTTGGCCAGGGTCACCAACTCGCGGCGTTTGAGCACTTCGAGGTAAACCTCGACTGCGCGCAATGCCAGGTCTTGGGCGGTGCCTTGAATGTAATAAGCCCGGGAGTTAACCGTGGCTTCGGTGCGGCCTTTTTCATTGGCGGTATTGAAACCGTCAAACAACATTTGGCGCAGACGCAGTTCCGACTGGGTGTAGTTCAGCGTTTCGGTGTTGTGGTTACCACGGGCACGGGTAGTTGGGTTATCCGAGCGCTCGCGGCCGTAGCCTGCAACGATGTCCACAGTAGGCAGGTAGCCACTGCTGGCAACTTTTGCGTCTTCGTTGGCCGACAGCCGGTTGTTGATGTTGGAGCCCATCTCCGGGTGATTGTCCACGGTATTCTGGATGGCTTCAGTCAGTGACATCGCTTGCACATTGGTACAAGCGATGGCCAACAGTACGGCACTGTAAATCGGATTGAAGACGCGCATTTCGGAACTACTCCCTAAGCTTCTCGTAAGCAGTCGTCAAATTAATGACGAAAATAGATTTTTATATCGTGTCAGGCGGTAACGTTAGAGCTGCGAATAACGGTGAACGAAGCTAAGAAGGATTGGTCATAGCGCATATAGCGGAAAAAATCTTACACGGCTTGCCAAATCCAGCACACTGTCCCTTTAATATAACCCCTAGAATGCAGGCGTTACAAAGATTTCAGGGGCGGGACAAAAGTTCAACAATTTTTATGGCTCAGAGCAGAAGAAAGCAGGAAAAGCGACGAAGTGTGTGTTCCGCTGGCGACAAAAAAATGTCGCTGTAACTTAGTGCGAATCATTCAACAGTTGTTTTTTCCGCTTTTTGCTAGCACCACTCGGCAAGAGTAGCCTACCTTGCGCGGTGATGGCAAAATGCTTTCTTTTAGATCCTCTGTGGCCGCTTTCTTCAAGGGAGAAGTGACGTATGGCCACATTGATCGGTGTTGTTAGCCAGGTTGTAGGGCAAGTGTTTGCGGTCGCCGGTGACGGTGCCCGGCGTATTCTGGTCGAGGGCGACCGGCTGTATGCTGGCGATCAATTGCTCACCGGCGACACCGGTGCCGTGGCCGTAAAAATGCAGAACGGTAGCGAACTGACCCTTGGTCGGGACAGCAGCCTGCAGATGACGCCAGAGCTTCTGAGCGACCAGGCGCCGCAGATCGACACCAATGACACCCCCACACCTTCCCAGTTGACTGACGTTGAGCAACTGCAACGGGCAATCGCTGCGGGTGATGACCCGACGCAAAATTCTGAGCCCACCGCTGCTGGCCCTGGGGCGACGACCGGTGCTCCGGGTGCGGCAGGCGGTGGCCACAGCTTTGTGCTGGTGGAGGAAGTCGGGGGGGCGGTGGATCCGGTCGTCGGCCTGGATACCATTGGTCTGCAGTCTGAAATCATTATTCCGCAACTGGTCATCAACCCGCTGTTGCCGGCCGCCGCTGCTGACGGCACTGGCGATACGCCACCAGTCGCGCCGCCACCGGTGGTACCGCCGGTCGACAACCCCGTCCTGATTCTCGACCTTGACGTCGACGGCGGTGAGCAGGTGGTGCTGGAAGCTAACCTGCCTGACGGCACCGACCCGAACGCCGCGGCGCTGAGCCAGTCGGGGACTTTCCGTGTGTCCGCGCCGGACGGCCTGGATAACCTGACCATCGATGGTGTTGAAGTCGTTCGCGACGGCGTCTTCACTGCCGTTACCATCACCAGCCAGAACGGTAATCAGTTGGCCGTGACCGGCTATCAAAATGGCCAGTTGAGCTACACCTATACCTTGCTCGACCATGAGCAGCACAACGTTGGCGAGAACCAGCTGTCGGACGACTTCTACGTGGTGGCCCGCGACGTCGACGGCGACAGCGATGACGCCTGGCTCAACGTGCGCATCATCGATGACCAACCCCGCGCGGTGGACGACAACGCCGGCCCGGCCGATGAACAGCACGTCACGCTGGAAGGTACGGTCCTGGCCAACGACAAGATGGGCGCTGACTTCGCCGCCGATCCCGTGACCCCCCTCACTCAAGAGGGCAAGTACGGCAGCCTGGTGCTCAACGCCGACGGCACCTACACCTACACCTTGAATACTGCGGATGCCGACTTCCTGGCCCTGGGGCATGACGTCACGGCAACCGAAAGCTTTTCCTACACCATCACCGATAGCGATGGCGACACGGCCAGCGCCAACCTGAACATCCAGGTGAATAACCTGGATGACGGTGTGACCATTCTTGATCTTGGCGTGAACGGCGGCGAGCAGATCGTTTTCGAAGCCAACCTGCCCAACGGTAGCGACCCCGACAGCGCCGCCCTGAGCAAGAGCGGCGCATTCAACGTAGATGCCAAGGATGGCCTGGCCAACCTGACTATCGACGGCGTCGACGTGATCAAGGACGGCGTGTTCGAAGCCGTGACCATCACCAGCCAAAACGGCAACCAGTTGGAAGTGACCGGCTACCAGAACGGCCAGTTGACCTACACCTATACGTTGCTCGACGCTGAGCAACACAATGCCGGTGATGCCCAGCTGTCGGATGACTTCCATGTGATCGCCAGCGATGTCGATGGCGACACCGATGATGCCTGGCTCAATGTGCGCATCGTTGATGACCAGCCCCAGGCTAATGGCCAGGTCCAGACCGTCAATAGCGGTGAGGTCAGCTCCAACGTGCTGTTGGTGATCGATACCTCAGGCAGCATGACCTTCCAGTCCGGTGTGCTGGCCGCCGATGGCCACGAAATGACCCGTTTGGAATTGGCCCAGCAGTCCATCATGGGCCTGCTCGATCAATACGCCGACCTGGGCGATGTACGGGTACAGATCGTCACATTCAACACCCAGGCCAACGAACTCAGCGAGACCTGGGTGACCGTGGCCGAGGCCAAGGTCCTGATCGGTGGTTTGACCGCTGAAGGCGGCACCAACTATGACTTCGCCTTGACCGAAGCGGCTAGCGCGTTTGACGCTTCCGGCAAGCTCGAGGGCGGGCAGAACCTGGCGTACTTCTTCTCCGACGGCAACCCGACCCTGTCCAAAGAGTATCCCACCGACACCCCGCCGCAGTACGTGGGCCAGACCAACGAAGACCTCGGTGATGGTATTCAGGCCGACGAGCAGGCGGCGTGGACCAGTTTCCTGCAAACCCATGACATCAATGCATTCGCCATTGGTCTGGGCCAGGCGGCGCAGACCCAGTACATGGACCCGGTCGCCTACAACGGCGCGACCAATACCGACACTGGCTCGGTGGTCGTGACCCAGCTCGACCAGTTGGACGCGGTGTTGTCCGGCACAGTACAAGGTTCAACGGTGTCGGGCAGCTTGCTCGACGGCGGCAAGTTCGGCGCCGACGGTGGCCATGTGGAAGTGGTGATTGTCGACGACAAGCCGTACTTCTACGATGCCAACAAAACCGAAATCAGCATTACTACCGAGTTGGGCGGCACCTTTGCCGTCGACATGAAGACCGGTAAGTACACTTATACAGCGCCTTCCGAGTCGACCACCGCCACTGAAAAGCTCGATTTCGTGCTGATCGACAACGACGGCGACACCGCTGGCGCCAGCGTGGTAATCAACGTGGTCGCGCCTAACACGCCAGTGGCCAACGATGCTGCCACCAACAACGTTGCCGCCAACGCCACCCTGGCGGAAAGTGCGGTAGCTGCCAGCCCTCGCATTGAAATCGCCCGTGACCAGTTCAAAGCACTGTCGGCCACCACCGCCGCCTTACTGATTACTGGGTTCCTCGACGGTGCGTCGGCGCAGACCCTCAACGACCGCGACACCTACAGCGTGCACTTGGCCAAAGGTGAAACCCTGACAGCCGGCCAGGACGGCGGCACGGGGGCACACCTGGCATGGTCACTCGATGGCGAGAACTTCACCGGCGTCAGCGACGGCGGTAGCTTCACCGCTACTGAAAGCGGCGTTTACACCTTGCGTGTGGACAATGCCAACGCCACCGCCGAAACCTATGCATTGAACCTGAGTGTTGACTCCACCCACGCCAGCGCCGCTGACGTGCAAGCGGTAGAAGCTGCCAGCGCTGCCCCTCAAGATGACGCCAGTGCAAGCCTGATCGTACACAGCACGGCTAGCGCAGCGGCTTTGACCAGTGCTGCTGGCAACGATGTGATCAGCGGTGGCGAAGCCACTACCGATACCGCCGACTACGCTACGGCTACCGCGGGTGTGCACGTGGACCTGGCTCAAACCGGTTGGCAGGACACCGGTGGCGCCGGCTTGGACAAGCTGGTGTCGATGGAAAACCTGATCGGCTCGAAGTTCGACGACTCCCTGGCTGGTAACGCCCAAGACAACGTGATCGCGGGCGGGCAGGGTAATGATGTGCTGACTGGCGCCGGTGGCAACGACACCTTCCAGTGGCTCAAAGGCGACACCGGCCACGATACCGTCACCGACTTCAGCCTGGGCAACGATACCCTCGACCTCTCGCAATTGCTGCAGGGTGAGAAGGGCGATGCCAATTCGCTGGACCAGTACTTGAACTTTAAGGTGACAGGCACAGGTGCCGACGCGGTATCGACCATCGAGATCAGCGCCACGGCCAATGGCCCGGTGACCCAGACCATCGACCTGCAACACGTCGACCTGGCCACCCAGTACCAGGTAACACCGGGTGCTGGCGGCATGCTGGCGGCGGCCGACACGGCGTCGATCATCAATGGCATGCTGGGTGATCATTCGCTGAAGGTCGACACGGTCTAAACCCCCGCACCTGGCGGTAGGAGCGAGCTCGCTCGCGAAACAACGCACAAACGCCGCGTTCGTTCAGGACGCTGGCGTTATCGTTGACGTTTTTCGCGAGCAAGCTCGCTCCTACACAGTCTTCGAACCCCCTCTATCTCTACGTAGGAGCGAGCTCGCTCGCGAAACAACGCACAAACGCCGCGTCCGTTCAGGACGCTGGCGTTATCGTTGACGTTTTTCGCGAGCAAGCTCGCTCCTACACAGTCTTCGAACCCCCTCTATCTCTACGTAGGAGCGAGCTCGCTCGCGAAACAACGCACAAACGCCGCGTCCGTTCAGGACGCTGGCGTTATCGTTGACGTTTTTCGCGAGCAAGCTCGCTCCTACACAGTTTTCGAACCCCCTCTATCTCTGTGTAGGAGCGAGCTCGCTCGCGAAACAACGCACAAACGCCGCGTTCATTCAGGACGCGCGCGTCACCTTCGGCGTTTCACGCGTCAGCAAATAAGCCGTGACCGCAATGGCACTGACCGCCATCAATACTCGCGCCCACAGCACAGGCACGAGCCAGCACGACACGCCGATACTCACCCACAACGAAACAATGGCCCACACTTTGGCCTTCATCGGAATACCCTGGCCTTTTAGATAGGGGCCAATCCAGGGGCCCAGGCGCGGGTGTTCAACCAGCCAGCGATAGAACCGCGGCGAACTGCGCGCGAAGCAGGCCGCTGCCAATAGCAGGAAGGGAGTAGTAGGCAATACCGGCAGGAAAACCCCGACTACCCCCAGCGCAACGCTGAGGCAGCCGAGGGCCAGTAGCAGCCCGCGCAGCCAGCCTGGCCGGCTACGTTTGCCAGGCATGGCGCCTTAGTGGTGGCGAGGTTTGAGGATGGCGGGTTTTTCGTCCGGCGCATTGCACAGCAAGTACAACGCGGTGAGGGCTTCCGGGATTTGCACGACCATGTCATCCATCAGGTTGGCATCGGCGGCAATGTCAGAGAATTCTGGCTGCTCATCGAACAAGCCCGAGCCGACCATGATCGGCAAAAGCATTTCGCTGACTTCGTCTTCAGCGGTTTCGAACCAGGCGGCCTCGCGCAAGAACACCCCTTCCATGAACCCGATGCACCAGCCACGCAGGTCGGAATCATCGGGTTCGTCGCCCAGGTCCAGCTCACAGGGCAGCTCGAACTCGTCATCACTGGCCAACTGGCGGCCGATATGCGCCTTGAGCTGAATCAGGGTCGCTTCGATTTCCGCGCGTTCGGCGTCGTCGCGGTAATGCGGCTCTTCGGCGAACAGGGCGTCGATCCATTCACGCTCCGGGACAATTTCGGCGCAAATCGACAGGGCGGTGAGGTAGCCGTGGGCGGCGACGTAGTCCAGCGCCTCGTCATGCAGCTCGTCGGCATCGAGAAAGCTTTGCAGGCGGGTGAGTTGCTCAGCGAAGGACATTAAAAATTACCTTGGGGAATAGTCGATAGTGAATTCTAGGCCTTGTTGAGGCCTGTGCGCCACCTGCAGCATGAACTTCAGCGTTATCGGCGGCACCCTGCATGGCTCGGCGCTCGGGTATAATGCCGGGTTTTAACTCGCCGCACGCGTGGCAACTTAGCGCGGTACATGGTCGCTTACGCATTTTCTGGTGAAGCGGGCGGGCTTTTCATCCAGCCTAGCACGGGTGAGTTTTGCGATTTTTGGAGTTTTTATGCTCGAACAGGCTCAGCGCGTCCTTAAAGACATCTTCGGCTATGACAGCTTTCGTGGTCGCCAGGGTGCCATTATCGAGCGCGTGGCCAATGGCGGCGATGCGCTGGTACTGATGCCCACCGGCGGCGGTAAGTCGCTGTGCTTCCAGGTGCCGGGGTTACTGCGCGAAGGCCTGGCGGTGGTGGTGTCGCCCTTAATCGCCCTGATGGACGACCAGGTAGCCACCCTCGAGGAACTGGGCGTGGCGGCGGCGGCCTTGAATTCCACCCTCAGTGCCGAGCAGCAGCGCGACCTGGCCGTACGTATTCGCCAAGGTGAGATCAAAATGCTCTACCTGGCGCCTGAGCGCCTGGTGCAGCCGCGCATGCTGGAGTTTCTGCGCGGCCTGCAAATCGCTTTGTTCGCCATTGACGAAGCCCACTGCGTATCGCAATGGGGTCACGACTTCCGCCCGGAATACCTGCAGTTGGGCCAGTTGGCCGAACAATTTCCCGACGTCCCGCGCATTGCCCTGACCGCCACGGCCGACAAACGCACCCGCGAAGAAATCGTCACCCGCTTGCACCTGGAAAACGCCGAGCGGTTCCTCTCCAGTTTCGACCGCCCCAACATCTTCTACCGCATTGTCCCCAAAGAGCAGCCGCGCAAGCAGTTGCTGGCCTTCCTTAACGAGCGTCGCGGCAACGCTGGCATCGTGTATTGCCTGTCGCGTAAAAAGGTCGACGAAGTGGCGGCCTTTCTCTGCGAGCAGAATTTCCCGGCCTTGCCCTACCACGCGGGCCTACCGTCGGAGACCCGCGCCAGTAATCAGAAGCGGTTTCTCAATGAGGAAGGGCTGATCATGGTGGCGACCATCGCCTTTGGCATGGGGATCGACAAGCCCAACGTACGCTTCGTGGCGCATATGGACTTGCCCAAGTCCCTCGAGGCCTACTACCAGGAAACCGGCCGGGCTGGCCGCGACGGCTTGCCGGCTGATGCCTGGATGGCCTATGGGTTGCAAGACGTGTTGATGCTCAAGCAGATGCTGCAGAACTCCGAAGGGGACGAGCGGCACAAGCGGGTCGAGCATCACAAACTCGATGCCATGCTTGCCCTGTGCGAAGAGACCCGCTGCCGGCGCCAGTCCTTACTGGCCTATTTCGACGAAGACATGCCGCAGCCCTGCGGCCACTGCGACAACTGTGTCGACGGTGTGCAGACCTGGGACGCCACAGAGCCCGCACGGCAGGCGCTTTCGGCTGTTTACCGCACCGGGCAACGCTACGGGGTCGGGCATTTGGTCGACGTGTTACTGGGTAAAGACAACGAAAAGATCCGCAGCTTCGGCCACGAAAAACTGTCGGTTTATGGGGTGGGCAAAGGCCGTAGCGAAGGCGAGTGGCGCTCTCTGTTCCGCCAGGTGGTAGCCCGTGGCCTTGCCGATATCGACCTGGAAGGCTACGGCGGCTTGCGTTTGAGTGATACCTGCCGGCCGCTGCTGCGCGGTGAAGTGAAGCTTGAGCTGCGCAAAGAGCTCAAGCCCCAGGTGACCGCCCGCAGCAGTGCGGGTAGCCCTGCCAGCCAGTTGGTCCGCGACGAAGAACGCGAACAGTGGGAAGCCCTACGTGCCTTGCGCCGCAAGCTGGCCGAAGAACATGGCGTGCCGCCCTATGTGATCTTCCCGGATTCCACCCTGCTGGAAATGCTTCGCAGCCAGCCGGGCTCCCTGGCCGAAATGGGCCAGGTCAGTGGCGTTGGCGCGCGCAAGCTGGAGCGTTATGGCGAGGCGTTCCTGCACGTGCTGGCCGGGCAAGTGGCCGAAGCTGCGCCGGTGGTCACCGACCTGCGCCACGAACTTATCAGCCTGGCGCGCGCGGGCATGACCCCTGCGCAGATCGCCGGGCAACTGCAATGCACCGAAAAAAACGTCTACAGCCTGCTGGCTGAGGCCATCGCCGGCCAACAGATTTCAGTGGAGCAGGCACTGGACCTGCCTGAAGACTTGTTAATGGAAGTTCAGGACGCCTTTCTCGACGGTGAAGGCGAGTTACCCAGCGTTAGCGAGATCGCCCCCCTGTTTGCCGATCGGGTGCCCGAAGGCGTGTTGTATTGTGTGCGGGCGGCATTGCAATCGGAGTTTGAAGTGTAAGCAGAAGCAGGTATGGCCTTGTGCCTTATCCGTTTGGCTTGCCTAGTGCGCGTGGTCATGATTAGCTGACTAATAGTTGGATTTAAACCTTACCGAGTGTTTTATGCCGTTGACTGACCAACATCGCTTCGGAATGCAGCTGGCCCACATGTCACGCGGTTGGCGTGCCGAACTGGACCGGCGTTTGGCCGGGCTGGGGCTGTCTCAGGCACGCTGGCTGGTGCTGCTGCACCTGGCGCGATTCGAAGAGTCGCCCACCCAGCGCGAGCTGGCCCAGAGCGTTGGTGTAGAAGGCCCTACGCTGGCACGCCTGCTCGACAGCCTGGAAACCCAGGGCCTGGTCGCCCGGCAAGCCGTGGTTGAAGACCGGCGAGCGAAGAAGATCACCCTGTGCCCGCCAGCGCTGCCACTGATCGAGCAGATTGAAACGGTGGCCAACGCATTGCGCACGGAATTGCTCGAGGGCATCAGCGACGAAGAACTTCGCGTCGCCACCCACGTACACACGCGCATTCTCGCCAATCTGTGCAAGAAGGCCTGACCGGTGCAGGCCTTGGGCTTTGAGAAAGCCTGAGTAGCGGCTATAAGAAGTTATTGGATGCAGGTTTCTCAAGGGATACACATGCGCGAGCGTTCATTTTCATGTTTTCGTTCCCTGGCTCCGTCGCCCAGGCTGCACGCGGCCGGCTTAAGCGGCCTGCTGGCGATAGCGTTGCTGCACGCGCCCGGTGCGCTGGCCCTTGGGCTCGGTGACATCACTTTGCGTTCGGCGCTTAATCAGCCCTTCAAGGCCGATATCGAACTACTCGATACTGCAGGTTTGGACGAAAGCGATGTCATGGCCAGCCTGGCCACCCAGGAAGAGTTTGCCAAGGCCGGTGTCGAGCGGGTGTTCTTCCTCAATGACCTGCGCTTTACCCCGGACTTTCGCGGGGCGCGTAAAGTCATTCACGTGACCTCGAACAAGGTGGTAACCGAGCCCTACCTCAACTTTCTGATCCAGGTCAGTCGCCCTAACGGGCAATTGATGCGCGAATTTACGGTGCTCCTTGACCCTCCAGGCTCTGCCCAGGCGCCCGTGGCTATGGCTGCAGACGCGCCGCCGACGCGTGCCGCGAATGCAGCGCCTGCTCGCCCGCCCGCGGCCGCCGCGCCAGCGCCAAACGCTAGCCAGGGTAAGCGCTATACCATTGCTCAGGGTGACAGCCTGTGGACCATCGGTAAGTCACTCCAGGCCAGCGGTACGCCAGGCTCTACCGAACAGTTGATTCGTGGTATTCGTGCGCTGAACCCGGGCAGCGAGCCTTTGCAGGTTGGCAAGTCGCTGTTGCTGCCGGACAGCGCGGTGTTAAATGCCGACCCTGCGGTGCAAGCTCCAGCGGCGCCGGATGCCGCGCCAGCGGCGACCCTCAATGCCTTGAACGAGCGCTTGCTCGAGCTTGAGAACCAGTTGGCCGTGAAAGACCAGCAGATGGCGGCCCTTGCAACGCAACTCGCCGAGGCCAAGACCCAATCGGCTGACCCAGCGCCAGGCACACCTAGCCAAGTAGCCCCCGAGGCGTCGGCAAACGCTGTCGTCCCCGCAGCCCCATCACCCGCCCAGCCAGCCCAGGTAGCCCCTGTGGCGCCTGCGACCGCTGTCGCCCCAGCGCAACCACAACCCACCCAGGTAACCCCCACGGCACCCCCTAGCCCGGCCGTCGCCGATAGCCCGGCAGCGCTGTCGCCTGTGCCGCAGCCAATGGATGACGAAGGCTTACCCTGGTGGCAGATCCTCGCCGTGGTGGCGTTGCTTGCCCTGCTGGTTGCTTTATTGCTGATCAATCGGCGCAATAAACGCGCGGGGCCTGCCAAGCTAGTCGCCGTCGAACCCCAGGCCCGCAGTTTGGTTAAACCGGCCCAGCGCGTGCCTGTCCCTGAGCCCGTTGCCCCAGCGGTGGCCGCAGCGCCAGTTGCTGCGGTGCAGGCTCCGGTCCCTGCCCGGCGCGAAAGCCCAGCCGCTACCGACGCGCTGGACGGCGCGAGCATCTACATCGCTTACGGGCGCTTCAACGAGGCATTGGGCATTCTTCGTGAAGGCTTAGCCAAACAGCCCCATCGCACGGATTTGCATGTGCGCATGCTTGAGGTGCTCGGGCAGCAGGGCAATGCCGAAGGTTTCGCGGTGGAGGAGGCGCACCTACGCAAATCGGGCTTCGACCCGCTGCAGTTAGATGAAATCCGCGCGCGCTACCCTCAAATAGCCGCCTCTGGCGCGGCGCCACAGCGGGCGGAGCCCGGCCTGGCGGCGCTGGCAGCATTGGCAGCGGCCAGTGCGGCGGCGGCCAGTGCGCCCAAGCCCGAGGCGGTGGAGCCGGCCGTGCAGCAGGAAGACCCCATCGGCGAATTTCAGCTCAACCTGGACGACTTTAACCTAGACGCCGATTTAGGGCTGGTGAGCCCGTTCGAAGCCCCCGCCCCGGCGCCCGTCGAAACGCCTGACAGCGTTGAAGAAGGCCCTGTCGACGAGGGCTTTTTTCTAGAGACCGACCTGAACACCTTTCCTGATGTAGAGGAAGTCGCCGACGAAGGGCTGTTTCTCAGTGACCTCGATGCCGATGAGGGGGAGGGCTTTCTGCAAGTGGACCCGCCCGCTGAAAACCTCGATGACGCTTTTCTCGACGGTTTTATCGATGCCGATGACCTGCCCGAGCTGGACGCCCTGACCGTGGATTTCGACGACCTTGAAAGCCAGCAGATGTCTGCGCAGTTGCTCGAAGAGGCCCAGACCCACATCGACAGCGGTAACCTGACCGCCGCCAGCAAGCTGCTGCATGACCTGCTGCGTGACGGCGATGACTCCTGCAAGCACACTGCGCGGCAGCTGTTGGCGAGTATCGAATGACGCTGTTCAGAAGGTCTGCCCCAAGTTCAGGTACAGCGCCTGCTGGTCCTGATCGTTGACCCCGTAGCTGAAGTTCAGCGGCCCCAGCGGCGTATCGAAGCCCAGGAACACGCTGGCGGCGTTGATATAGCCGCTGTCGAACGCATTGTCATTGTTCCAGGCGCGGCCGCGTTCCAGCGAGGCGCCCAAGTACACCGGGAAGTCCAGCGGCAAATAAGCCCGCGGTGTCAGCCGCCGGTAATACACGGCCCGCGCCAGGCTGACGTTTTGCCCGGTCAGGGAGTTCTGCCGAAACCCCGACAATTGCCGGGCACCGCCCAGCAGGTAGCTGGAGGTGACCACTTGCGCATCGTCGAGGGTACGCCCGTAGCGGCCGCCCAGTACCCAGGTGTTAGGGCCGCTGGCCAGTGCTTTGTCCAGCTTCAACTCCCACTGGCGGTAGCGTTCGCTGGACCCCAAGCTGGGATCATATTGGCGCAAGGTCAGGCTGATGTCTTCGCCATCGTGGGGGAAGTACACATTGTCGAAGGTGTCGAACGAATACTTCAGTTCGTAAAAGCCCTCGGTAAAGCTCACGCTTGGCAGGTCGCGCTCGCCGATGCGCACATCCGCGCGGCCCCAGGCCTCGCCGACGCCGAAGCGAATTTCGCCGTTATTGCCGATCTGGCGCCCCAGGTTCAGGCCGAAACCATAGCGCTCCAGGCGATATTCGGCGATGGGGTCGTTGTCGAGCACGCTCTCGACGTTCTCTGACTGCAGGCTCAGATAGGGCGCTATGAAGTAGCGCGAGCCGGTATCCAGGGGCTGGTAGAACTCACTGTAAAGCTCTTGCTCATCGCCCAGCTGCGCCCTTGTTAGCCATTCGGCGCCCAGGCGGTTGATGCCGTTGACCCGGTAGCTGGCGCCCAGGTTGAAAGCACTGTCACCGCGCATGTCGTCAGAGAGGTTCAGGCCCAAGCGCAGGTAGTCGGTACCGGTACGTTTGCCTTGGGCGCTAATCACCAGCGTGTTGTCTTCGCCCTGGTGCACCACCCGGTATTGAACACGTTCGAAGTAGTCCAGGCCGTATAGCGTACCCATGTCGGTTTGCAGGCGGTCCAGGTCAAGGGGTTCGCCGATGGGCTGGCGGATGTAGTAGCGCACCACGTCATCGCTGACCTTGGCGTCGTTTTCCACTCTGATTGCGCTGATCACCGGCGTGCGCTGGCTGGGCGAGCGGGCTACGCCCAGGTCGACGTCGGCGGCTTGTGCCGGGCGCAACCCGGCCAGGCGCGCTTCAAGGCTGCGGGTGGCGCGGTAACCCGCATCGATGATGGCCGTGGCTCGACCAAAGTCGGTCACGTCATAGGCGGCCAGCGCCGGTTGCACCAGAATGTCGGTGTTGTTCAGGCTTGCCAGTTGCTCCTCGGAGTTGCGCCGAGTCATCAGGGTGATCGACTGATTCATCACGTCGACCACCGTGTTCAACTGGCGGCGATCGAGCAGTGGTGTGCCGATGTCGACCACGATGGCGATGTCGACCCCCATTTCTCTAGCGACATCCACCGGGATATTGTCAGTCATGCCGCCGTCCACCAGTAGCCGCCCATCCAGTTCGACCGGCGCGAATACGGCGGGGATCGACATGCTGGCGCGGATCACCTGGGGCAAGTGGCCGCGGCGAAACACGACTTTTTCGCCACTGCCGATGTCAGTGGCGACGGCGCGGAAGGGGATGGGTAGTTTGTCGAAGTCACGGGTGTCGCTGGCATGGGCAAGCATGCTTTCCAGGAGCAGGGCGAGGTTCTGGCCCTGGATTACCCCCAAAGGTAAGCCGAGGCTGCCGTCGTCGCGAAAGCTTAGTTTCTGTTTGACCAGAAAATCCCGGTCGTCCTGCTTGCGCCGAAATGGCACGTCCTTGCGCGGGGGCGCATCGGAGAGCGCTTGCTGCCAGTCGATGTTCAGCGCGAGTTTTTCCAGTTCGTCGATTCGATACCCCGAGGCATATAAGCCACCGATGACCGCGCCCATGCTGGTACCGGCGATGGCATCGATACGCACCCCTTGTTCTTCCAATGCCTTGAGCACGCCGATGTGCGCCAGGCCGCGGGCCGCGCCACCGGACAGCACCAGGCCCACCTTCGGCCTGGGTGGCTCTGCGGCGAGTAGGGTCAGTGGTAGCAGGGTTAGCAGCAAGCAGGACAACAGGCGGCGCATTGCGAGTCTCGGGCCAGGGTAAAGGCCGTTATTATAGGGCTCCGATTGCCTTTTGCCTGTGGAGGCCCCGCTGAAATGGCCGAGATAAAGCCCGAAATTGTCATTACCTATTGCACCCAGTGCCAATGGCTCCTGCGCGCCGCCTGGCTGGCCCAAGAGCTGCTCAGCACCTTTGCCCAAGACCTCGGCCGAGTAGTGTTGGTGCCGGCCAGCGGCGGCACCTTTCACATCACCTGCGATGGAGTACAGATTTGGGAGCGCAAAGCCGACGGCGGCTTTCCAGAAGCCAAAGTGCTCAAGCAGCGGGTTCGTGACTGTATCGATCCGCAGCGTCACCTGGGCCACAACGAACCTGCGTAAGGGCCTCAGTGGCGCTGGCTCAGGCGGCTGGAGGCAATAATCGCGGCGAGGATCAGCAGACCGCCCAAGAGCATGCGCAGTGTGGGTGTCTCCGCGAAGATCAGCCACGCCAGGGCAATCCCATACACAGGTTCAAGGGCGAACACCAAGGCCGCGCTGCGCGCCTTGACGACCCCTAGGCTGGCGACGAACAGGCAATGGGCGAGGCCCGTGCAGAATACTCCTAGCACGGCGATCCAGCCCCAGTCCGCTACACCGAGCAGGGGCAGTTGCTGGGCGGCGAAGGGCAGCAGGCAGAGCGCGACTACGGCGTTCTGGCACAGCGCCGCCTGCACCGCGGGCACCTGGGGCGCCGCCGCCCGGTTGGCCAGCGACAGCAGGGCGAACAGCAGCCCCGAGGCAATGCCCCATAGCAGCCCTAGGGTGGCATGGCTGGCCAGATCGAACGCGGGCGTGACCAGCAGTAGGCCAACACTGACCACGGCCACCAGCACGGCTTCGCCTGGGCGAATCCGCTCGCGAAACAGCAGCCCCTCCAGGGCTACAGTAAAGGCGGGAAAACTGGCAAAGCCCAAGGTAGCAATGGCCACCCCGGCCACCTTGACCGCCAGAAAAAAACTCACCCAGTGGGCGCACAGCAGTACGCCGCAGAATACCAGCCCTGCCCAGCTGCGGCGGCTGAGCGGCAGCCATGGGCGGGACCTCGCAGCCCAGGCGAACAGGGCCAACGCCAGCACCGCGAAGCCGGCCCGGCCGAAGACAATAACCACAGCCGTGGCGTCGATCAGTTTACCCAGCACGCCAGCCAAGCCAAAAAACAGCGCGCCAATGTGCAAGGCGCCGAGCGCGGTGCGTGGGGTCATGGTGGGGCAGGGCTCGTAGCGATAGGGTGCATGCAGTGTAGCGCTGTCATCGGAATGCCGTGTAACAGTCATAGGGCCTTCACCGGGGGTGGTCAAGCTGGCTCAAATACCGCCGGAGATGCCCATGAACAGTGCTCAGCGCGCTACACCGTCAGGTAAGCAAAAGGTCCGCACCCTGTGGATTTCCGACGTGCACCTGGGGACTCGCGATTGCCAGGCCGAGCACCTTTCGCGCTTTCTCAAAAGCTACCAGGCCGACCGTATCTACCTGGTAGGGGACATCATCGATGGCTGGAAAATGCGCGGCGGCATGTATTGGCCGCAAGCCCATACCAACGTCATCCGCCGCCTGTTGACCATGAGCAAGCGTGGCACTGAAGTGATCTATGTCACCGGTAACCATGACGAATTCTTGCGCCGTTACTCGCGCCTGGTGTTGGGTAATATCCAACTGGTCGATCAGGCCGAGCACCTGACCGCCGACGGGCGCCGCCTGCTGGTGATCCACGGTGATCAGTTCGATGTGATCACCCGCTACCACCGCTGGCTGGCGTTTCTCGGGGATTCGGCCTACGAGTTCACCCTGACCCTGAACCGCTGGCTGAACCACTGGCGCGCGCACTATGGCTACGGTTACTGGTCACTCTCGGCGTACCTCAAGCATAAGGTCAAATCAGCCGTCAGCTTTATCAGCGACTTCGAGCAGGCCATTGCCCGCGAATGTGTAAAAGGTGGCTTCCAGGGTGTGGTGTGCGGGCATATTCACCATGCCGAGATTCGCCAGGTCGACGGAATCGAATACATGAACTGCGGCGATTGGGTGGAGTCCTGTACCGCTTTGATCGAGCACTGGGATGGCAGCATCGAGCTTTATCGGCTCGCCGAAGCCCAGGCCCGCGCAGCGCTAGCCAGTGAGTCGGCGGGCGCCCACCCCGCCTCAGTGGCGCCAGAAGGCCGGCATGCACAGCACCAGCACGGTGATGATCTCGAGGCGCCCCAGCAGCATGCCCACCGCGAGAATCCACTTGGCGGCATCCGGCAGGGTCGAAAAATTGCCAGCGGGGCCGATCACGGCGCCTAGCCCAGGGCCCACGCCCGACACGGTACTGGCCGCGCCAGTGAGGGCGGTCATCCAGTCCAAGCCAAGCATGGACAGGGCCAAAGCGATCAGGCCGATGGTAAAACCGAAGAAAAACGAAAAGGTCAGGATCGAGCGCACGATCTCTTCGTCGAGGCGGTGGCCGTTGTACTTTTGTTTGATCACCGCGCGAGGGTGGATCAACTGATTGAGGTTGGCCTTGAGCAGTATGTAAGCCACCTGAAAGCGAAAAATCTTGATCCCGCCGGCCGTCGAGCCAGAGCAGCCGCCGATGAACCCTAGGTAGAAAAACAGCATCAAGGAAAAGTTGCCCCACAGGCTGTAATCGCCCAAGGCGAAGCCGGTGGTGGTGACCACCGAGGTGACATTGAACGCTACGTGCCTGAAGGCTACTTCAAAGGGCAGGTCGGTGGTCCACCAATACCAGGTGCTCATGACCAGCCAGGTCACTAGTAGCACGGCCAGCATGCCTTGTACTTGCTGGTCGCGCAGCAGCGCGCCGCGATTACCCCGCAGCGTCGCCACGTAGAGGGCGAACGGCAAGCTGCCGAGAATCATCACCACCACCGCCACCCAGTGCACAGCAGGTTGCTGCCATTTGCCCAGGGACAGGTCTGACGTGGAAAAACCGCCGGTGGAAATGGCTGACATGGCATGGTTGATCGCATCGAACGGGCTCATGCCGGCCCACCAGAAGCCCAGGCTGCCCAGGGTGGTAATGCCGACGTACACCAGTACGATGGACTTGGCGACCATGTGTGAGCGCGGCATGACCTTTTCCGAACGGTCCGAGGATTCGGTCTGGAACAGGCGCATGCCACCGATGCGCAGCAGCGGCAGAATCGCCACCGCCATCCCGATAAAACCGATACCGCCGAGCCAGTGCAGCAGCGAGCGCCAGATCAAAATGCCCGGCGACACGCTGTCCAGCCCGCTGAGCACCGTGGAGCCGGTGGCGGTAATGCCCGACATGCTTTCGAAGAAGGCATCGGTGTAGCTGATGTGCTGGGTGAGCAGAAAGGGCAGGGCGGCGAAAATGCACACTACCACCCAACTGCTCACGGTCAGCATGTACATGTCCCGCGGGCGCAGGTTGACGTTGTCCGGCCGGCCCGGCAGCACCAGTGCCAACCCGGCGACGAATGTGATCAAGCTGGCCCAGAGAAAGGAGGGCATGTCACTGGTGCGCTCGAAGACCACCAGGGTGACCATGGGCACGACCATGCTCACCGCCAGGGTGATCAGGAAGATGCCGATGATAAAACCGATGATGCGCAGGGTCGGCAACGCCATGAATTGAGCTCTGACCAGGAATCGAGGAAGGGCGCCATTCTACCTGCGGGCCTTGACAAGTAAACCCGGCAGCGCTGAGTTCGTTCGGTCTAGAATAGGCCCACAGTTCATACAGGAGATGGTCAATGGAAGCGCTCGACGCTTTGCTCCAGCGGGTTTCGGTTGGGCGCCTGGTCGACCCAGCGCCCACTGTGGCTCAACGTGAAGTCATGTTTCAAGCGGCGCTGCGCGCGCCGGACCACGGGCAGTTGCGGCCCTGGCGGTTTCTTACCGTCGAAGGCGAGGCCCGTGCCCAATTGGGCGAATTACTGGCCGAAGCCGTGCGCCGCAAAAGCCCGGACGCCGACCAGGCAGCCATCGACAAAGCCCTCGGCATGCCGCTGCGGGCGCCACTGCTGGTGGTGGTGATCGCTCGGCTGCAAGCTCACCCTAAAGTGCCTGAGAGCGAGCAATTGCTCGCCGCGGGATGCGCTGCCCACGGTATTCTCCTCGCCGCCTATGCCCAGGGCGTCGGCGCGGTTTGGCGCACCGGCGAATTGTCCTACGCCCCGGTGGTCGCCCAAGGGCTTGGGCTAGAGGCCGGTGAGCAGATCATCGGTTTTCTCTACCTGGGTACCCCGCAGAAAGAGCCTCGGCAGGCTCCACAGGTGGATATCGGCGAATTCGTCGAGGCCTGGTCGCCGCTCTAAACCCCTACTTCAAGCCCTTGCATCGAGCGCGAGGCGCTCGGTACGGGCGGCCATGATGAAGTCGTTGAGGTGCAGCCCACCGATGGCGTGGGTCCACCAAGTCACCGTCACTTTGCCCCACTCGGTCAGCAATGCTGGGTGGTGGTCCTGGGCTTCAGCCTGGGCGCCGATGGCCACGGTCAAGGCCAGCGCATCGGCGAAGTTGCCCAAGGTGTAGGTTTTTTCCAACTGGCGGACCCCGTCACGGGTTTCTATGCGCCAGCCCTCCAGGGCCTGCAGTAGGCGCAAGGCTTGCGCCGCGTCGACCGCCACGGCGTCGCCGCGGCAGGCCTGGCATTGGGCATTTTCAAGTTCGTGCATGGAAGGCTCCCCGGCATTATCAATAGCAGCCTGTAGGGTAGCGAACATTCGCCGGATTTGCCGCTGTTGCGCCAGTTCGGCCACGGGCTGCGGGGCGATCCAGCCCAGCTCGATGGCCTTGGCTCTGAGGGACAGGGCTGGGCGTGGGGGGGCAGTGGGGTGAGTCTTTTTAATCGGCATGGCATAGGCTTCAGCGTAAGCGAAGGCGCTACTTTCGCTCCACGGGCGCTGCGCAGGTGCTATATAACTATGCGCAATGCCTTATCTTGAGCACGGTTAATACCATCGTCGAATGGTTCAACTGCGTATATGCGCTTAAAACGGAGTCATACAAGAACAACTATTCCACCGAGGTAAGCAACATGAGTGCGGCGCATCTGTATCCCGTTCGTCCTGAAGTGGCAGCCACGACGCTGACCGATGAAGCGACCTACAAGGCCATGTACCAGCAGTCGGTCGTCAACCCGGATGGTTTTTGGCGCGAGCAAGCTAATCGCCTTGATTGGATCAAACCTTTCACCAAGGTTAAGCAGACCTCCTTCGACGATCACCACGTCGACATCAAATGGTTCGCCGACGGCACCCTCAACGTTTCCTACAACTGCCTGGACCGTCACCTCGAAGAGCGCGGCGATGCGATCGCGATCATTTGGGAAGGCGACGACCCGGCCGAGTCGCGCAGCATCACCTACCGTGAGCTGCACGAAGAAGTCTGCAAGTTCGCCAACGCATTGCGCGGCCAGGACGTGCACCGGGGTGACGTAGTAACCCTGTACATGCCAATGATCCCCGAAGCCGTGGTGGCCATGTTGGCCTGTACCCGCATTGGCGCGATCCATTCGGTGGTGTTCGGTGGCTTCTCGCCCGAAGCGCTGGCTGGGCGCATCATCGACTGCCAGTCCAAGGTGGTGATCACCGCCGACGAAGGCGTGCGCGGCGGTAAGAAGACCGCTTTGAAGGCCAACGTCGACTTGGCGCTGACCAACCCAGAAACCAAAAGCGTGCAGAAAATCATTGTCTGCAAGCGCACGGGCGGCAACATCGCCTGGCACCAGCACCGTGATATTTGGTACGAAGACTTGATGAAAGTCGCGTCCAACCATTGCGCCCCCAAAGAAATGGGCGCTGAAGAGCCGCTGTTCATTCTTTATACCTCCGGTTCCACCGGCAAGCCCAAGGGTGTGCTGCACACCACGGCGGGTTACTTGCTGTACGCGGCGCTGACCCACGAGCGGGTGTTCGACTACAAACCGGGCGATGTCTACTGGTGCACCGCCGACGTGGGCTGGGTCACTGGCCACAGCTATATTGTCTATGGCCCGCTGGCCAACGGTGCGACCACCCTGTTGTTCGAGGGCGTGCCGAATTATCCCGATATCACCCGCGTGTCAAAAATCATCGACAAGCACAAGGTCAATATCCTTTACACCGCCCCCACGGCTATTCGCGCCATGATGGCCGAAGGCACTGCGGCGGTGGCCGGCGCTGATGGCTCGAGCTTGCGCTTGCTGGGTTCGGTGGGTGAGCCGATCAACCCGGAAGCCTGGAACTGGTACTACAACACGGTCGGCAAGCAGAAATGCCCGATTGTCGATACCTGGTGGCAGACCGAAACCGGCGGCATATTGATCAGCCCGTTGCCTGGGGCGATTGGCTTGAAACCGGGTTCGGCGACCAAGCCGTTCTTCGGCGTGGTACCGGCGTTGGTCGACAACCTGGGTAACATCATCGAGGGCGCGGCCGAAGGTAATCTGGTGATTCTCGATTCCTGGCCAGGCCAGTCGCGCTCGTTGTATGGCGACCACGACCGCTTCGTCGACACCTACTTCAAAACCTTCCGTGGCATGTATTTCACGGGTGACGGCGCGCGCCGCGACGAAGACGGTTACTTCTGGATCACCGGCCGGGTCGACGACGTGCTCAACGTTTCCGGGCACCGTATGGGCACCGCCGAAATCGAAAGCGCGATGGTCGCCCACGCGAAGGTCGCGGAAGCGGCGGTGGTGGGCGTGCCCCACGACCTCAAAGGGCAAGGCATCTATGTGTATGTCACCTTGAACGGCGGTGAAGAGCCGAGCGAAGCCTTGCGCCTGGAGCTGAAGAATTGGGTACGCAAGGAAATCGGCCCTATCGCTTCGCCCGATGTCATTCAGTGGGCCCCGGGCCTGCCGAAAACCCGCTCGGGTAAAATCATGCGGCGGATCCTGCGTAAAATCGCCACGGGGGAATACGATGCGCTGGGCGACATTTCCACCCTGGCCGACCCCGGCGTTGTGCAGAACCTGATCGACACCCACAAGTCGATGAACAAGGCATCAGCTTAAGTTCTTGCTGCGTTAGCGCACTCTGCTGAACCCTGGCCCGCCCTCGATAGCTATCGAGGGCGGGCCAGGGTTTTTTGCTATTGGCCACCGGCTAGGGTTTGTCCGAAATCAGACACAGGCCGGGAATCCGTCCGACTCGACTTGCGGTAGCCCATGGACTTGCGAATAATGCGCGCCTATTGCCGGGGCATGGATCTACTCGCGAGTGCCTTGCCATTTTATTCTCGGCAAGTCAAGTTCTCTGCCTGTAGGCTTGGGTGCATCTGTAACTTGTTGTCGCATTCAAGAAATATCGACCTACAACCTGTCGTTAAAATGCCCGACATCGGTCAGACCACTGTCTGACACGCCCCCCTGGCTGCATCCCTTCTGCCCTGTTCCGCTGGAGTCCTCTTGATGAAAAAGCTCGCAGTGCTTGGCGCCCTGGCGCTATCCGTGTTGTCGGTTGCTTCGTTCGCCGATGAAAAGCCGTTGAAAATCGGCATTGAGGCGGCTTATCCACCGTTTGCGTCGAAAACCCCAGAAGGCAATATCGTCGGTTTCGACTATGACATCGGCAATGCGCTGTGCGCTGAGATGAAGGTCAAGTGCACCTGGGTCGAGCAGGAGTTCGATGGGCTGATCCCGGCGCTCAAGGTGCGTAAGATCGACGCTATTTTGTCGTCGATGTCGATCACCGACGACCGCAAAAAATCTGTCGATTTCACCCACCGTTATTACGCTACCGTGGCTCGCCTGGTCCTCAAGCAGGGCGTCACCGTGAGCGATAACCTGGCGGAACTCAAGGGCAAGAAGATCGGCGTGCAACGTGGCACTATCCACGACCGCTTTGCCAAGGAAGTCCTCGCGCCCCAAGGCGTCGAAGTGGTGCCCTATGGCTCGCAGAACGAAGTGTACCTGGATGTCACTGCAGGTCGCCTGGATGGCGCCCTGGCCGATGCCACCCTGTTGCAGGAAGGCTTCCTCGACACCGATGCCGGTAAAGGGTATGCCTTCGCTGGCCCGTCGTTCACCGAAGCCAAGTACTTCGGCGACGGTATCGGTATTGCCGTGCGCAAGGGCGACAAGGCCAACCTGGAACGCCTGAACGCGGCCATCGACGCGATCCGCGCCAACGGTAAGTACAAGGAAATCCAGGACAAGTACTTCAACTTCGACATCTACGGTCAGTAAGCGGCCCGGGCATCAACCGCCAGATGGTGCAAGCCGGCCTGTTCGAGCCGGCGGCACCATCTTTTCATCTTCACGGCCGAGGTTTTCTTCATGTTGAAAGGCTACGGGGCTGTCATCCTCGACGGTGCTGGGTTGACGCTGCAGTTGGCGCTGTGTTCCATGGCGCTGGCGATCGTCCTTGGGCTGATCGGTGTGGCCTTGCGCCTGTCACCGCTGCGCTGGTTGGCGTGGTGCGGTGATACCTATTCCACGGTGATCCGGGGGATCCCCGACCTGGTGCTGATTTTGCTGATTTTCTACGGCGGTCAGGACCTGCTCAACCGTGTCGCACCGATGCTCGGTTACGACGACTACATCGATCTCAACCCCATGGCGGCCGGGATCTTCACCCTGGGCTTCATTTTTGGGGCGTACCTTTCGGAAACCTTCCGCGGAGCATTCATGGCCATCCCGCGCGGGCAGGCCGAAGCCGGTTCGGCCTACGGCATGAGCCCTCGCCAGGTATTTTTTCGGGTGCTGGTGCCGCAGATGATTCGTCTGGCGATTCCCGGCTTCACCAATAACTGGTTAGTGCTGACCAAGGCTACCGCGCTGATTTCCGTGGTGGGTTTGCAAGACATGATGTTCAAAGCCAAGCAGGCGGCGGACGCGACCCGTGAGCCCTTCACTTTTTTTCTCGCGGTAGCGGCGGTTTACCTGTTGATCACCAGCGTGTCTTTGCTGGTGCTGCGTGCCATTGAAAAACGCTACTCGGTCGGCGTAAAGGCGGCGCAACTATGATTTTCGACTACACCGTGGTCTGGGACAGCCTGCCGTTGTATTTCGCTGGCCTGCTGGAGACCCTGAGGTTACTCGGCATTTCGTTGTTCATCGGCTTATTGCTGGCGGTGCCGCTGGCACTGATGCGGGTATCGCGCCGCGCTGCGGTGAACCTGCCTGCCTGGCTGTACACTTACGTTATTCGCGGTACACCGATGCTGGTGCAGTTGTTCCTCATCTACTACGGGCTGGCGCAATTTGCCGTGGTGCGCGAGAGCATTTTCTGGCCGTGGCTGTCCAGTGCATCCTTTTGCGCGTGCCTGGCCTTTGCCATCAACACCAGCGCCTATACGGCGGAAATCATTGCTGGCAGCCTCAAGACGACTCCGGCCGGGGAAATCGAAGCGGCGCGGGCCATGGGTATGTCGCGGTCGCTGATGTACCGCCGTATCCTGCTGCCGTCGGCGTTGCGCCGGGCGTTGCCGCAATACAGCAACGAGGTGATCATGATGCTGCAGACCACTAGCCTGGCGTCCATCGTCACCTTGATCGATATTACGGGCGCCGCCCGCGCCGTGAACGCGCAGTATTACCTGCCGTTCGAGGCTTATATCACCGCCGGCGCGTTCTACCTGTGCCTCACATTTATTCTGGTTCGGCTGTTCAAGCTCGCAGAGCGCCGCTGGCTGGGCTACATGGCACCGAGAAAAGGCTGACCCCATGCAACGTATCGACCACACCTTGCCTTGGAGCCCATTGGGCACCGAGCGGCACCTGAGCGTATTCCGTTTTGGCGCTGGCGAACGCAAGGCCTATATCCAGGCCAGCCTGCATGCCGATGAACTGCCGGGTATGCGCACCGCTTGGGAATTGAAAAAACAGCTCGGTGCCCTGGAAGCCGCTGGCGCCCTCAAAGGGGTTATCGAGTTGGTGCCGGTGGCCAACCCGCTGGGCCTGGGGCAATTGCTGCAAGGCGCCCACCAGGGCCGTTTCGAGTTTGCCAGTGGGAAAAACTTCAACCGCGACTTTGTCGAGCTCAGCGAGCCGGTGGCCCAGGCGTTGCAGGGCAAGCTCGGGGATGACCCGCATGCCAATATCCGCCTGATCCGCCTGGCCATGGTCGACGCCCTGGCGGCATTGCCTGCCCCCGGCAGCGCGCTGCAAGGGTTGCAACGCCTGCTGTTGGGCCACGCCTGCGATGCCGATGTAGTGCTCGACCTGCATTGCGATGCCGAAGCTGCATTGCACATGTATGCCTTGCCGCAACACTGGCCGCAGTGGCGCTCGCTGGCGGCCCACCTGAACATGCGGGTCGGCCTGCTCGCCGAAGAATCCGGCGGCAGCTCCTTCGACGAGGCCTGTTCGGCGCCCTGGTTGCGCTTGGCGCGGCAGTTTCCCGACGCGCAGATTCCCCTGGCGTGCCTGGCCACCACCTTAGAGTTGGGCGGCCAGGCCGACACCGGCCCGGCCGAGGCGCAGGCCCATGCCCGTGGCATTCTGGCGTTCCTGGCCGAACAAGGCTTACTTGAGGGGGAGTGGCCGGCACCCGCTTTCGAAGCCTGCGAAGGCATGCCGTTCGAAGGCACTGAATTACTCTATGCCCCGCATCCTGGCGTGGTCAGCTACCTCAAGCCTGTGGGCGCTTGGGTCGAGGTGGGCGAGCCGCTGTTCGAGGTGATCGACCCGCTGTCCGACCGGGTCAGCACAGTTTGCGCGGGTACGCCCGGGGTGCTGTTCGCCGTCGAGCGTTTGCGCTACGCCCAGCCGGGTTTCTGGCTGGCCAAGGTCGCCGGGGCCCAACCACTTCGTCATGGGCGCTTGCTCAACGACTGACCGTTTGATGAGAAACCACAGCATGTACAAACTTGAAGTTCAGGACCTGCACAAGCGCTACGGCAGTCACGAAGTGCTCAAAGGGGTCTCGTTGGCGGCCAAGGCCGGTGATGTGATCAGCATTATCGGCTCCAGCGGTTCGGGCAAAAGTACCTTTTTGCGTTGCATCAATTTGCTCGAACAGCCCCACGCCGGGCGCATTCTGTTGAACAATGAAGAGCTCAAGCTGGTCGCCGGCAAAGACGGTGCACTGCAGGCCGCCGATGCCAAACAGCTGCAGCGCCTGCGCTCGCGCCTGTCGATGGTGTTTCAGCATTTCAACCTGTGGTCGCACATGACCGCGCTGGAAAACGTCATCGAGGCGCCGGTGCACGTGTTGGGCGTATCGAAAAAAGAAGCGCGGGAAAAGGCCGAGCATTACCTGGCCAAGGTGGGCGTCGGGCATCGCAAGGACGCCTACCCTGGGCATATGTCCGGCGGCGAGCAACAGCGCGTGGCGATTGCCCGGGCGCTGGCGGTGGAGCCTGAGGTGATGTTGTTCGATGAGCCCACCTCGGCGCTCGACCCCGAGCTGGTCGGCGATGTGCTAAAAGTGATGCAGGCCCTGGCCCAGGAAGGCCGCACGATGGTGGTGGTCACCCACGAGATGGGCTTTGCCCGGGAAGTGTCCAACCAGCTGTTGTTTCTGCACAAAGGCCTGGTGGAAGAGCAGGGCGACCCGCGGGAGGTCCTGGCCAATCCCCGTTCTGAGCGGCTGCAGCAGTTTCTGGCCGGCAGCTTGAAGTAGGCTGTTACATTGAAACACTTCAGTGCTGCCACTTCACGGCATAACAGGGCATGCTTCGCCACCCGTTAATCGCTTGCCCTGGCAGCCTGACCCGGTGCCCCAGGCACGCGCTACCCCAAAGGTTTCGGACCGCACTTGATGACAGCTCAACGAATCGGCTTTCTGTATTGGCCCAGCACGCGCGCCTTGACCCTGGCGCTGGCCGAGGAAGCCCTGTCTGTCGCCCAACGGGTGCACCCAGACGTCGCTTACGAGTTGGTCTTTCTTGAGGCGCAAGCGCCCACCGAGGGTGCCTGGCGGTTGCCCGGCGAGGCCTGGCAGGGGCGTCTGGAACATTGCCACAAGCTCTTTCTGCTGGCCGACGAGCCACCACTGCCGCCCCATCCGGCGTTGGCCACAGCGCTCAAGCAACTGGTGCGCAGCGGTTGCCTGATTGGCGGGCTATCGGCGGGGGTGTATCCGCTGGCCCAACTTGGCTTGCTCGACGGTTACCGCGCCGCGGTGCACTGGCGTTGGCAGGACGACTTCGCCGAGCGCTTCCCCAAGGTGATCGCCACCAGCCACCTATTCGACTGGGACCGCGACCGCATGACTGCCTGTGGAGGGCTGTCGGTGCTCGACCTGATGCTGGCGGTGCTGGCCCGCGATCACGGCGCGGAGTTGGCCGGTGCGGTGTCCGAAGAATTGGTGGTCGAGCGCATCCGCGAAGGGGGTGAGCGCCAGCGTATCCCGCTGCAGAACCGCCTGGGCTCCAGTCATCCGAAGCTCACCCAGGCGGTGTTGCTGATGGAAGCCAACATTGAAGAGCCCCTGACCACCGATGAAATCGCCCAACATGTGTGCGTATCGCGGCGGCAACTGGAGCGGATCTTCAAGCAATATTTGAACCGCGTACCGAGCCAGTATTACCTGGAGCTGCGCCTGAACAAGGCCCGACAAATGCTGATGCAGACCAGCAAGTCGATCATCCAGATCGGCCTGTCCTGTGGCTTCTCCTCGGGGCCGCATTTCTCCAGCGCTTACCGCAATTTTTTCGGCGCCACCCCCCGCGAAGACCGCAACCAGCGGCGCAACAGCAGCCCGTTCGAGCTATCGTCGGTGCCTGCCGAGCGCGGCTAGTGCTGGGTCTTACCGCAATGGCGTGCAACCGTTTAAACTGCGCCTTTGCGACGCAATTTGTCGCATTGATGAAAACCCCGGAAATTAGCGGTTTGGCGCTGTAACAAGTTGTCGCTTGGCGGCAAGGCCAGCGGCCGTGGTGTCCTTACAATTCTTCCATCGCCCGCCGGTTTATGGCTGGGCGTTCCTCTTCAGGAGACTCCGATGTCCGTTGAGCAAGCTGTGGTGCAACGCGCCGATTTCGACCAGGTGATGGTACCTAACTACGCACCGGCGGCGTTTATCCCGGTGCGAGGCGCCGGGTCCCGGGTATGGGACCAAGCTGGCCGAGAGTTGATCGACTTCTCCGGTGGTATCGCGGTGAACGTGCTGGGCCACGCTCACCCAGTGTTGGTGCAGGCCCTCACCGACCAGGCGAACAAGGTCTGGCATGTGTCCAACGTATTCACCAACGAGCCGACCCTGCGCCTGGCGCACAAGTTGGTCGATGCCACCTTTGCCGACCGGGTGTTCTTCTGCAACTCCGGCGCCGAAGCCAACGAAGCAGCGTTCAAACTAGCTCGGCGGGTTGCCCACGACCGCTTCGGCGCGGAAAAATACGAGATCATCGCAGCCACCAACAGTTTTCACGGACGCACCCTATTCACGGTCAGCGTCGGCGGGCAGCCCAAGTATTCCGACGGCTTTGGGCCCAAGATCACCGGCATCAGCCATGTGCCCTACAACGACCTGGAAGCGCTGAAGGCGGCCATCTCCGAGAAGACCTGCGCCGTGGTGCTGGAGCCTATCCAAGGCGAAGGTGGTGTCTTGCCGGCCGATCGTGCCTACCTCGAAGGCGCCCGAGCCCTGTGTGACCAATTCGATGCATTGCTGGTGTTCGACGAAGTGCAGAGCGGCCTTGGCCGCAGTGGCGAGCTGTTCGCCTACATGCACTACGGCGTCGTGCCCGACATCCTTTCCAGCGCCAAGAGCCTGGGCGGGGGCTTTCCCATTGGCGCGATGTTGACCACCGACGCCCTGGCCAGCCATTTTTCCGTCGGCACCCACGGCACCACCTACGGCGGCAACCCACTGGCGTGCGCGGTGGCGGAAGCCGTGGTGGACGTGGTCAACACGCCAGCCGTCCTGCAAGGGGTGAAGGAGCGCCATCAGCGCTTCAAAACCCGCTTGCAGCAGATTGGCGAGCAGTACGGGGTGTTCAGTGAAGTGCGTGGCCTCGGCTTACTGATCGGCTGCGTCCTGGCCGAAGCCTGGAAGGGCCGCGCCAAGGACTTCTTCAACGCCGCCGAGCAACACGACCTGATGATTCTGCAAGCCGGGCCCGACGTGGTGCGCTTCGCCCCCAGCCTGGTGATCGACAACGCTGATATCGACGAAGGCCTGGATCGCTTCGAGCGCGCTGTCGCACAGTTGGCCAAGGGCTGATACCCGGCTCACCCTAGGCTATACGGGGTGAGCCGCTGTTACCGTTCTTTTACCAAGGAGTGACCCCATGCTGGTAATGCGCCCCGCGCGAATGGCCGACCTGGTCGAAGTGCAGCGTCTAGCGGCAGACAGCCCCATCGGGGTCACTTCATTGCCCGATGACAGCGAGCGGCTACGCGACAAGATTTCCGTGTCGCAGGCTTCGTTCGCCGCTGAAGTCAGCTTCAACGGCGAAGAGAGCTACTTTTTCGTGCTGGAAGAAGTCGCCACCCGGCGCTTGGTCGGCTGTTCGGCAATTGTCGCGTCGGCGGGCTATTCCGAACCCTTTTACAGTTTTCGCAACGAGACGTTTGTCCACGCGTCCCGAGAACTGAAGATTCACAACAAGATCCACGTGCTGTCGCAATGTCACGACTTGACCGGCAACAGCCTGTTAACCAGTTTTTATGTGGTGCCCGAGCTGGTGGGCGGGCCGTGGGCCGAACTCAACTCGCGCGCACGCCTGTTGTTCATGGCCAGCCACCCCGAGCGGTTCGCGGATTCGGTGGTCACTGAAATCGTCGGCTACAGCGACGAGCAGGGAGACTCACCGTTCTGGGACGCTATCGGGCGCAATTTCTTCGACCTCAACTATGCCGAGGCTGAACGTATTTGCGGGCTCAAGAGCCGTACTTTTCTCGCCGAACTGATGCCGCACTATCCCATCTACGTGCCCCTGTTGCCCGACGCTGCGCAAGAGGCCATGGGCCAGGTGCACCCCCGGGCGCAGGTGACGTTCGACATCCTGATGCGCGAAGGCTTCGAGACTGATCACTACATCGATATTTTCGACGGCGGGCCGACCCTGCATGCGCCGGTTTCCAGCATCCGCTCCATTGCCCAGAGCCGCGTAGCGCCGGTCAAACTGGCTGCGCTCGACAGTGCCCAGCATGCGCCCCACAGCCGCCAGTATCTGGTGGCCAACGCGCAATTGCAGGAATACCGCGCGGTGCTGCTGGAGCTCGACTGGGTGCCTGGCCAACCCGTCAGCCTCAGCCCGGAGGCCGCCCAGGCGCTGGGTGTGAGTGACGGCGCCAGCGTGCGCCTGGTCGCTGTTTGATACCTGTTATCCACAGGTCGGATTCTGCGGGCCCTATGGGGTGCTCGCTCGAGGAGAAAGCATGATCGTTCGTCCCGTACGCAGCAGCGACCTGCCAGCGCTGATCGAGTTGGCGCGCAGCACCGGCCCCGGGCTGACTACTTTGCCTGCCAACGAAGAGCGGCTGGCGCACCGGGTGGCCTGGGCTGAAAAAACCTTTCGGGGTGAGGCCGAGCGCGGCGACACCGATTACCTGTTCGTGCTGGAAAACGACGCCGGCGAAGTGGTAGGCATCTCCGCAATCGCCGGGGCCGTGGGGCAGCGTGAGCCTTGGTACAACTACCGCGTGGGCCTGACCGTCAGTGCCTCGCGCGAGTTGAAAATCTACCGTGAAATTCCTACGTTGTTTCTGGCCAACGACCTGACCGGTAACTCTGAACTGTGCTCGCTGTTTTTGCGCAGCGAACACCGCGGTGGGCTCAATGGGCGCCTGTTGGCCAAGGCGCGCTTGCTGTTCATCGCCGAGTTTCCCGAGCTGTTCGGGCAAAAGATCATCGCGGAAATGCGCGGCATGTCCGACGACCAGGGCCGGTCACCCTTCTGGGAGAGCCTGGGGCGGCACTTTTTCAAGATGGAGTTCAGCCAGGCCGATTACCTGACGGGCGTGGGCAACCGGGCATTTATCGCTGAACTGATGCCCAAGTTTCCGCTGTATGCCTGCTTTCTGTCCGAGGCCGCCCGCGCCGTGATCGGCAGGGTACACCCGGCCACTGAGCCGGCACTGACCATGCTCAAGGCCGAAGGCTTCAGCTACCAGGGCTATGTCGACATCTTCGATGCGGGCCCGGCCATCGAGTGTGAAACCCTGAAGATTCGTGCCGTGCACGACAGCCAGGCGCTGATTCTGGCCATTGGCACCCCTGGCGACGATGCGCCGGCCTACCTGATCCACAACCGCAAGCGTGAAGACTGCCGCATCACCGCAGCTCCGGCGCGCTTGGCGGCCGGAACACTGGTGGTGGACCCGCTGACTGCGCGGCGCTTGCGCCTGAGCGTGGGCGACCAGGTGCGCGCCGTGCCCCTGGCCGGGCAGACGGTGCGCGAGGTGAAGAAATGACTTCATTGTATGTAGGGGGCCAATGGCAGGCGGGCCAAGGCGACGCGTTCAACTCGCGCAACCCCGCGAGCCAGCAAGTGGTGTGGCAAGGCAAGGGTGCCGATGCCGCGCAGGTAGATCAGGCCGTCGTGGCGGCCCGTGCGGCATTCCCGGGTTGGGCGTCGCGCACCTTGGCCGAGCGCATCAGCGTGCTCGAAGCCTTCGCTGCCGTCCTCAAACGCAAGGCGGACGCGCTGGCCTATTGCATTGGCGAAGAAACCGGCAAGCCGTTATGGGAGGCGGCGACCGAGGTGGCCAGTATGGTCAACAAGGTCGCGATCTCGCTGCAGAGCTATCAGGAGCGTACTGGCGAAAAAAGCGCGCCCCTGGGCGATGCCAGTGCCGTGCTGAGGCACAAGCCCCATGGCGTTGTGGCAGTGTTCGGGCCTTATAACTTTCCAGGCCATCTGCCCAATGGGCACATAGTGCCGGCACTGCTGGCGGGCAACTGCGTGCTGTTCAAACCCAGCGAGCTGGCGCCCAAGGTGGCTGAGCTGACCCTGCAGTGCTGGATCGAGGCGGGGCTGCCCAGTGGCGTGTTGAGCCTACTCCAGGGTGGGCGTGCCACCGGTATGGCATTGGCGGCCCATGATGGGCTCGATGGGCTGTTTTTCACCGGCTCCAGTGCCACTGGCAATAGCCTGCACCGGCAGTTCGCCGGTCAGCCGCAGAAAATCCTCGCCCTGGAAATGGGTGGCAACAACGCGCTGGTGGTCGACGAAGTCGAAGACCTCGACGCGGCCGTCTATACCATCATTCAGTCGGCCTTTATCTCGGCGGGGCAGCGCTGTACCTGTGCCCGCCGCTTGCTGGTGCCCCGCGGGCCCTGGGGCGATCGCCTATTGAGCCGCCTGGTGCACGTCAGCGCTAATCTGCAAGTGGGGGCCTTCGATGCGCAACCGGCACCGTTCATGGGGGCGGTAATTTCCCTGGCGGCGGCCCAGGCACTGCTCGACGCCCAGGCCCAATTGCAGGCCAACGGGGCGCTGAGCTTGCTCGCCATGGCCCAGGTGCGGCCCGATAGCGCGCTGTTGAGCCCGGGCATTATGGATGTCAGCGGCGTTGCCCAACGGCCCGATGAAGAGCTGTTCGGGCCACTGCTGCAAGTGGTCCGCTACGCGGATTTCGCGGCGGCGATCGCCGAGGCCAACGCCACCCGCTATGGCTTGGCAGCCGGTTTGTTGTCTGACTCCGAGGCGCGTTATCAACAGTTCTGGCTGCACAGCCGGGCCGGCATCGTCAATTGGAACAAACCCTTGACCGGTGCCGCCAGCAGCGCGCCGTTCGGTGGCGTTGGCGCCTCCGGCAACCACCGGGCCAGCGCCTACTATGCGGCCGATTATTGCGCCTACCCGGTGGCGTCGCTGGAAACACCCCGGCTCAGCTTGCCGGCTGGCCTGTCGCCAGGCGTCACGCTGTAACGTAGGGCCTGAAAAGTAATGCGATTCGAGGAGCCAAGCCGATGCAGTCCTATGAAGTGAATTTTGACGGCCTGGTCGGGCCGACCCATAACTACGGCGGCTTGTCCTATGGCAATGTAGCGTCCCAGAGCAATAGCCAGCAGGGCTCCAACCCACGGGAAGCGGCCCGCCAAGGCTTGGCGAAGATGAAGGCGCTGATGGAAATGGGCTTTGCGCAAGGCGTCCTGGCACCCCAGGAGCGGCCCGACATCGGCGCCCTGCGCGCCCTGGGGTTCACCGGCAGCGATGCGCAGATCATCGCCCGCGCTGCCCGAGACGCCATGCCTCTGCTGATGGCCAGTTGTTCCGCCTCCAGCATGTGGGTCGCCAACGCGGCCACTGTCAGCCCCAGCGCCGATACCGCCGATGGCCGTGTGCACTTTACGGCAGCCAACCTCAACTGCAAATTTCACCGCAGCATCGAACACCCCACCACCAGCCGGTTGCTGGCGGCGATGTTCAGCGACCCCGAGCATTTCGCCCATCACGCGGCGTTGCCGGCGGTGGCCCAGTTCGGTGACGAGGGGGCCGCCAACCATACGCGCTTCTGCCGAGCCTACGGCGAGCCCGGCGTGGAGTTCTTCGTGTATGGCCGCAGCGCGTTCGACCCTCGCTATCCAGCACCCCAAACGTACCCCGCACGGCAGACCTTAGAGGCCTCCCAGGCGGTGGCCCGCTTGCACGGCCTGGACGCCGCGGGCGTAGTCTTCGCTCAGCAAAACCCGGCTGTAATCGACCAAGGCGTATTCCACAACGATGTGATTGCCGTGGGCAATGGCGAGTTGCTGTTTCACCATGAAGAGGCGTTTCTCGACAGCGCCGGGGTGCTCGAACAATTAGACAGCAAGCTGGCGGCCCGGGGTGGGCGCTTTCAGGCCATTACCGTGACCCGCGACCAATTGTCGGTGGACGATGCCGTGCGCTCCTACCTGTTCAACAGCCAGTTACTGTCGCGCCCAGATGGCTCCATGCTGCTGGTGGTGCCAGAGGAGTGCCGCGCCAACCCCAAGGTGTGGGACTACCTGCAAGGTTTGCTTGACCAGGCTGGACCCGTGGCCCAGGTCAAAGTGTTCAACCTCAAGCAGAGCATGCAGAACGGTGGTGGCCCCGCCTGCCTGCGTTTACGCGTAGCGCTCAACGAAGCCGAACTGGCGGCGGTCAACCCAGGCGTTATTATGACCGCGCAGTTGTATGAAACCCTGACTCAGTGGGTGGACCGCCACTACCGAGATCGGCTCGATGAGCACGACGTGGCCGACCCCCAACTGTTGGTCGAATGCCGTACCGCGCTGGATGAACTGAGCCAGATACTCAAGTTGGGCTCGGTCTATCCGTTTCAACTCTAAACCCCCTTTTTCTACATAGACGAGAGTAATGATCATGGCCGATGCCCTGCAACTCATCCTGGAAGACACCGATGGCACTCAGCTGGAAACGTCCTGCACCCGTTTTGCGGTGATTTGGCAAGGCAAGGAAGTCTGGATTCAGCAGGATGGCCGTGGCCAGTTGCTGATCGGCGTCGATGTCGAAGAAGACGACGCGGAATACGCCAACCTACTGTTGCGTCCCCTGGCAACCAATCTGGTCAGCCTGCAACTGGAAATGGAGCCTGCCGATGCGGGCGTGGAAGAGGGCGACGAACACGTTCACGGCCCTGACTGCAAACATTGATCCCGCCGCTCACATAGGACTGCGCCTATGCTCGCTCTCGGTAAACTGCTCGAACTGACCCTGGCTGGCCGTGAGCCGGCGGAGAAAACCCAGATGACCACCGGCGGCGTGCGCCTGCGCTGGCTAGGCGAGGGTGCCATGGAAGTGAGGCCGCCGCAGGCGCAGGACACCGGCATGGATCTGCTGTTATCGGCAGGCATCCATGGCAACGAAACTGCGCCGATCGAGCTACTGGACGAACTGATCCATCAGATCGCCCGGGGGCAACTCAAGCCCCGCGCGCGGTTGCTGTTGCTGTTCGGTAACCCGGCTGCCATCCGCCGCGGCGAGCGTTACTTGGAGCAGGACGTCAACCGGCTGTTCAATGGTCGCCATGAGATGTCCAGCGGGGCCGAAGCTTTTCGCGCCTGTGAGCTGGAGCGTTTGGCAGCTAACTTCTTTAGCGAGCCGGGCCGTACGCGGCTGCACTACGACCTGCATACGGCTATCCGCGGCTCGAAAATCGAGCAGTTCGCCTTGCACCCCTGGCAGGCCGGGCGTGAGCCCAGTAGCCAAGAGCTGGCCCGGCTGAGCGCTGCGGGTATGCGGGCAGTGTTGTTGCAAAACAAAGCCTCGATCACGTTCAGCGCTTACACCTACGAGCGTCTGGGTGCTGAGGCATTTACCCTGGAGTTGGGCAAGGCGCGCCCGTTCGGGCAAAACGCCCAGGTCGACTTAAGCCGCCTGCAGGACGTTCTGGAACAATTGATCGAAGGCCGTGAGGTCGCGCCAGCGGCTGACGCCTTGCAAGGCCTGGAAGTGTTCCGTGTGTCGCGGGAAATCATCAAGCACAGCGCGGCGTTTCGCCTGAATCTGCCTGACGATGTGGAAAATTTTTCGGAGTTGGAGGCCGGTTATTTACTGGCCGAAGACGAGGGCGGCAAGCGCTGGATAGTGGAAGAGCAGGGCGCGAGGATTATTTTTCCCAACCCCAACGTCGCCAATGGCCTGCGTGCGGGCATTCTGATTGTCCCGCAGCAGGTATAGCGGCTCGGGCGCGGGCCCGAGCCTGGAAGGGCTTAAACGGCAACCCGTTGCGGGCTCGCCATACGGCGCAGCGCGCGGACCTTCTGCAGTGTGTCGGCACAGGTGCGCGCAGCTTCGGCGCCCTTGTGTACGAAGTGCTTGAAGAAGTAGTCGTGGTGCTGCTCGCCGTCGTGGAAGTGGTGCGGCGTGAGCACGACCGAGAAGACCGGTACTTCCGTTTCCAGCTGGACCTGCATCAAGGCACTCACCACCGTTTGCGCGACGAACTCGTGGCGATATATACCGCCATCTACCACAAGTGCCGCGCCGACGATGCCGGCATAACGGCCGGTCTTGGCGAGCAATTTGGCATGCAGCGGGATTTCATAGGCCCCGCCGACTTCATAGAAGTCGATATCGCTGGCCTGGTAGCCCAGCAGGGCCATTTCTTCGATAAAACCGAGACGGCTCTGGTCGACAATATCTTTGTGCCAACAGGCTTGGATGAAGGCGACGCGCTCGTTGGCGTGGGCCTTGCTGTCAATGGCTGTGGGTTGCATCTACGTTGACTCCTGTTTGTGTGAGAAACAGGGCAGTTGGATCGAATGGGATTCAGGGGTACGTGTGCCTACGCAAGCGTAGAAGGCCACGGCCCTTGGGTGCCAATCCCGCTCTCTCTTCATCCGGACTATACCGTCGGCCCCGGAATCAAACCGGGTCTGCTGACCCTGAAGCGCGTTGCCGAGCTTCAGGCGCTCGCGGGCTAGGCTAGTGCCATTACCGCCGGTGGGGAATTGCACCCCGCCCTGAGAACGTCGTTGCCCAATGGGGGGCAACGCGTTTTTTTATCATAATCGAACCAGCCTTGCATAGGGTCTTGGCCGCCGAGGCGGTGTGGGCGGAGCCTTTTCAAGCATCAGACTCTTGAATATGCTGGGGGCAGACCGCAGTAATGCCTTGTGGCAAAAATGGATGGATTGAACAAGGGCTTCCTTATGAGCGTCATCGATTTACGCAGCGACACGGTTACCCAGCCGACCCCTGGCATGCGCGCCGCCATGGCCGTGGCCCAGACCGGGGACGATGTCTACGGGGAAGACCCGACCGTCAGTCGCCTGGAGGCCGAACTGGCCAGCCGCCTTGGCTTTGCCGCAGGCTTGTTCGTACCCAGTGGCACCATGAGTAACCTGCTGGCGTTGATGGCGCATTGTGAGCGCGGCGATGAATACATCGTTGGCCAGCAATCCCACACCTACAAGTATGAGGGCGGAGGCGCAGCGGTGTTGGGTTCGATCCAGCCACAACCGTTGGAGTTGCAAGCTGACGGTTCCCTAGACCTAGACCACGTGGTGGCGACGATCAAGCCCGACGACTTCCACTTTGCTCGTACCCGCTTACTGGCCCTCGAGAACACCATGCAGGGTAAAGTGCTGGCACTGGATTATCTGGCGCGTGCTCGCAAAGTTTGCTCGGCCCATGGCCTGGCCTTGCATCTGGACGGCGCGCGCCTTTACAACGCCGCGGTCAAGCTAGGCGTGCCGGCGGCCGACATTACCCGGCATTTCGATTCGGTTTCGATCTGTCTCTCCAAAGGGCTGGGGGCGCCCGTGGGTTCCGTGCTATGCGGGTCGATGCCGTTGATTGGCAAGGCACGGCGCCTGCGTAAGATGTTGGGCGGCGGTATGCGCCAAGCCGGTAGCCTGGCCGCCGCCGGTCTGTATGCGCTGGAACACCACGTGCAGCGCCTGGCCGATGACCACGCCCATGCGGCCTATCTCGCTGAGGGCCTGGCCAAGGCCGGATATGCCGTGGAGCCAGTACAGACCAATATGGTCTACGTGGCCTTGGGCGAGCAGGCCGGGGCGTTCGCTGCGTTTGCCGCCGAGCGCGACGTCAAGGTCACCGCCGCACCCCGCATGCGCCTGGTGACCCACTTGGACGTGTCGCGGGCCGATGTCGAGCGCACGGTTGAGGTATTCGCTGAATTTGCCGGTAAATCGCGCTGCGGGCCGTCCAATTGATCGTCTGTATCGTACAAACACACTGTACCGCGGCCCCAGGGCCTATATAATGCGGCCCTTTGCGAGTTGCTTTTGCACTTGCCTCCGGTTGCAGTCTCCGTGGAAGATCCTATGAAAAGCGCAGAAATCCGTGAAGCCTTCCTTCGCTTCTTCGAAGAGCAAGGCCACACCCGCGTCGCCTCCAGCTCGCTGATACCGGGCAACGACCCCACCCTGCTGTTCACTAACGCGGGGATGAACCAGTTCAAGGACTGCTTCCTGGGCCAGGAAAAACGCGCCTACACCCGCGCGGTCAGCAGCCAGAAGTGCGTACGCGCCGGCGGCAAGCACAACGACCTGGAGAACGTGGGTTACACCGCACGCCACCACACCTTTTTCGAAATGCTCGGCAACTTCAGCTTTGGCGATTATTTCAAGCGCGACGCTATTACCTACGCGTGGGAGTTCTTGACGTCCGAACAGTGGCTGGGCCTGCCTAAAGACAAACTCTGGGTCACGGTGTACGCCAGCGACGACGAGGCCTACGACATCTGGACCAAAACCATCGGCGTGCCTGCCGAGCGCATGGTCCGCATCGGTGACAACAAAGGCGCGCCATACGCCTCGGACAACTTCTGGACCATGGGCGATACCGGCCCTTGCGGCCCCTGCACCGAAATCTTCTACGACCACGGTGCCGAGATTTGGGGCGGCCCACCGGGCTCCCCGGAAGAAGACGGCGATCGCTACATCGAGATCTGGAACAACGTTTTCATGCAGTTCAACCGTACCGCCGACGGTGTCTTGCACCCGCTGCCCGCGCCTTCGGTCGACACCGGTATGGGCCTGGAGCGGGTCAGCGCGGTATTGCAGCACGTCAACTCCAACTACGAGATCGACCTGTTCCAAAGCCTGCTCGCCGCATCGGCCAAGGCCATCGGCTGCACCTACGAAGGCCAGGCCTCGTTGAAGGTAGTGGCTGACCATATTCGCTCTTGCGGCTTCCTGATTGCCGACGGCGTGCTGCCCTCCAACGAAGGCCGCGGCTACGTGCTGCGGCGCATCATTCGCCGGGCCTGCCGCCACGGCAACAAACTGGGCGCCAATGGCAGCTTTTTCTACCAGATCGTGGCGGCCCTGGTGGCCGAAATGGGCGATGCCTTCCCAGAGCTGAAAAACCAGCAGGCGCACATCGAGCGCGTGCTCAAGGGTGAAGAAGAACAGTTCGCCAAGACCCTGGAGCAGGGCCTGAAGATCCTCGAGCAAGACCTGGCTGAATTGAAGGGTAGCGTGGTGCCCGGTGACGTCATCTTCAAACTGTACGACACCTACGGCTTCCCTATGGACCTGACGGGCGACATCGCCCGTGAGCGCGAACTGACCCTCGACGAAGCGGGTTTCGAGCGTGAAATGAACGCCCAGCGCGAGCGCGCGCGTTCCGCCAGCTCCTTTGGCCTGGATTACAACGCCTTGATCAAGGTCGATGTCCCCACTGAATTCCTCGGTTACACCGACCACGTGGGCGACGCCCAGGTGGTCGCTTTGTATAAGGACGGCGCGGCGGTCGAGCAATTGCACGAAGGCGAGCAGGGCGTGGTGATCCTCGATCGCACGCCGTTTTACGGCGAATCCGGTGGTCAGGTAGGCGATCGCGGTTATCTGCAGAGCAACAACGCACGCTTCGACGTGCGTGACACCACCAAGACCGGCGGCGCGTTCCTGCACCACGGTGTGGTGGTATTGGGCGACTTGCGTAAAGGCGCCACGCTCACGGCTCAGGTCGATGACAGCTTGCAACAGGCCACGGCGCTGAACCACTCGGCCACGCATTTGCTGCATGCCGCCCTGCGCCAGGTGCTCGGTGAACACGTGCAGCAGAAGGGCTCTTTGGTCGACAGCCAGCGCTTGCGTTTTGACTTCAGCCACTTTGAGTCGATCAAGCCTGAGCAAATCAAGGCCCTTGAAGATTTGGTCAACGAGCATGTGCGTAAGAATACGCCGGTGCAGACCGAAGAAATGGACATCGAAACCGCCAAGCAAAAAGGCGCCATGGCGCTGTTCGGCGAGAAGTACGGTGACCGGGTGCGGGTATTGACCATGGGCGGCGATTTTTCTGTCGAGCTGTGCGGCGGTATCCATGCTAAGCGCACCGGCGATATCGGCGTGTTCAAGATCACCAGCGAAGGCGGTGTGGCCTCGGGTGTACGGCGTATCGAAGCGATCACCGGCGCCACGGCGCTGGCCTGGTTGAACCAAGCCGAAGAGCAGCTCAAAGAGGCCGCCCAACTGGTGAAGGGCAGCCGCGACAATCTGCTCGATAAGCTCGGTGCGGTTCTGGAGCGCAACCGCTTGCTGGAAAAACAACTGGAGCAGTTGCAGGCCAAGGCCGCCAGCGCCGCGGGCGATGACTTGTCGGCGGCTGCGGTCGAGGTCAAGGGCACCAAGGTATTGGCCGCACGTGTCGACGGCCAGGACGGCAAGGCATTATTGGCGTTGGTCGACCAACTGAAAAACAAGCTGGGCGAGGCTGTGATCCTGCTGGGCGGCGTACACGAAGACAAAGTCGTGCTGGTGGCAGGTGTCACCAAGGCCCTGAGCGCCCGGGTCAAGGCTGGCGACCTGATGAAGCAGGCCGCTGCGGCGGTCGGCGGCAAAGGCGGCGGGCGCCCGGACATGGCCCAGGGCGGTGGCGTCGATGCCAGCGCACTGGATTCTGCCTTGGCGCTGGCGGTGCCATTCGTCGAGCAGGGCCTCTGATCCATTGTGGCCAAGCCCTTTGCGCACAAGGGGCTTTGGCTTTGTACCGTTTAACTGTTTAATGGGCGCCCTTCACGGGCTGAGGCGGCTTTGAAATGGCTTTGATCGTACAAAAATTCGGCGGTACCTCCGTCGGCAGCGTCGAACGCATCGAACAGGTGGCCGATAAGGTCAAAAAATTCCGTGACGCCGGCCACGATCTCGTTGTCGTGCTGTCCGCCATGAGCGGTGAAACCAATCGCTTGATTGCCCTGGCTAAACAGATCAATGAGCAGCCGGTGCCGCGCGAGCTGGACGTTATTGTGTCCACCGGCGAGCAAGTGACCATTGCCCTGTTGGCCATGGCCTTGATGAAGCGCGGTGTCCCGGCGGTGTCCTACACAGGTAATCAGGTACGCATCCTCACCGACAGCGCACACAATAAAGCGCGCATTCTGCAGATCGACGACCAGAAGATCCGCTCCGACCTCAAGGCCGGGCGGGTAGTGGTGGTGGCAGGTTTCCAGGGTGTGGACGAGAGCGGCAATATCACTACCCTCGGCCGCGGTGGCTCCGACACCACGGGCGTCGCCCTGGCGGCGGCGCTCAAAGCCGATGAGTGTCAGATCTACACCGATGTCGACGGCGTCTATACCACCGACCCACGGGTGGTCTCCCAGGCCAAGCGGCTGGACAAGATCACCTTCGAAGAAATGCTCGAAATGGCCAGCCTGGGTTCCAAGGTGCTGCAGATTCGAGCGGTGGAGTTCGCCGGTAAATACAGTGTGCCATTGCGCGTACTGCACAGTTTCAAAGAGGGGCCGGGCACCCTCATTACTATTGATGAAGAGGAATCCATGGAACAGCCGATCATTTCTGGCATCGCTTTCAACCACGATGAAGCCAAGCTGACCATCCGTGGCGTACCGGATATCCCTGGGGTGGCCTTCAAAATTCTCGGCCCTATCAGTGCCGCCAATATTGAAGTCGACATGATCGTGCAGAACGTTTCCCACGATAAAACCACGGACTTCACCTTTACCGTACACCGCAATGACTACCTGGCAGCCATGCAGGTGCTTGAACAGACCGCCAGCGAAATCGGCGCACGGGAAGTGGTGGGCGACACCAAGATCGGCAAGGTGTCGATCGTGGGCGTTGGTATGCGCTCCCATGCGGGCGTGGCGAGCCGCATGTTCGAGTCGTTGGCCAATGAAGGCATCAACATCCAGATGATCTCCACCTCCGAAATCAAGGTGTCGGTGGTCATCGAAGAGAAATACCTGGAGTTGGCCGTGCGCGCTTTGCACACAGCCTTCGAGCTCGACGCTGCGCGACAGAGTGAGTGAGGCTTCAGCAGAAGGCGCGGCTTGTCCGCGCCTTTGTTTTTTGCTCAGTCGCTAATGGATGTTAATTGCTTTGCGGCTGATCAAAAGGTTCGGTTCGAGCTGATGGCGAGGCCATTGTTTGCAGACTGTGTTGTCCCTGAAATGAAATGCGTGAGGAGAAAGGTATGCTGATTCTGACTCGTCGGTGCGCAGAGAGCCTGGTGATCGGTGATGGTGAAATCACTGTAACCGTGCTCGGCGTGAAAGGTAATCAAGTGCGAATTGGGGTAAATGCACCCAAGGAAGTGGCTGTGCACCGTGAGGAAATCTACCTGCGGATCAAGAAAGAGAAGGACGAAGAACCAAGCCTTTAATTTTTATCGATTTTTAGGTTTGCAAACGGGGAGAAAGGTGGTTAATATACGCCCCGTGTTGCGGAGAGGTGGCCGAGTGGCCGAAGGCGCTCCCCTGCTAAGGGAGTACACCTCAAAAGGGTGTCGGGGGTTCGAATCCCCCCTTCTCCGCCATTATTTATTTAGTGCGTAAAATTCAGGCTTGATCGGTAAGTGTTTGAAATTACTAGAAAAAGCGCTTCACAAAAGAATTTCACGACCTATAATGCGCGGCAACAAATGCACTCGTAGCTCAGCTGGATAGAGTACTCGGCTACGAACCGAGCGGTCACAGGTTCGAATCCTGTCGAGTGCACCATTTAAGAAGCCTGTTTCAGCAATGATAGGGGCTTTTGCTACAGCCAGCGGTGATCTGGTTTATCAATTGCCAATTGTGCACTCGTAGCTCAGCTGGATAGAGTACTCGGCTACGAACCGAGCGGTCACAGGTTCGAATCCTGTCGAGTGCACCACCTTCCGAAAAGCCCGCATCTTATGCGGGCTTTTTGCTTTTCTGCGTTCCTATGAATTTCCGCTTGTCCCAATTGAACAACCGCTTGGGCTTTGCCTCGCGGCGGGCGGGCGGGGCGCTGGCTTTTGCCTCTGGGCCGACAATGGTCAAGTTGTTCGAGCGTTGACTGCGGGTGCGTGCTTTTGCCCGGGGGCTGGCTTTGTCGGCGGGGGCGTGGGCGGGGCTAGCAAGTCGCTGGCTGCTGCTGTGCGCATCTGTAGCGCAGCCCAGCTGAGTGAACGTCACGTGGCCGTCTGGCGTGGTACAGCGTTGAATCTTGGGCTCGGCCCTGGTTGGGGCAGTGGCGAGGCAAAGTATGTACAGCCAACGAGTCTGCATGGTGGTCCTCCGTGACCAATTGGGGCGGGTCAAGAGCGAAGGCCCTCGACCTTTTTGGCCATTTCAGCTTAGCCGCCCCTGCAAGGCGCTCTACGCTGCTTTTATGACAAATTGAGTGCGCGCCTGGGCCTCTTGGCTAGCCTTTGAACAACTTGTTGCAAGCTTTTGTTCTTGCCAGATTTTTTACCTACCCTCGGTGTCAATTTGTGTATGATTGCGCCCGTCAGCCCCGCCGGGGCTTTGGAATACCTCCATGGACTTACCCAGTAGTAATTCAACATTGCCTTACCCCAATCAAGACCTGACTGATTGATCTCCTGGCGTGCGCCACTGCTGGGAGTGGAGTTCGCCTATGACTGAAGTAGAAGCCAAAAAAACTCAAGAAAGCTTGCAGGACCGTCTCGCCCAAGTGGTCGAGCTGCTGCAGCGTCAGCGCGTGATCGAAAACCTGACCCACCGTCAGGAAGGTCCGCACCACGACCGTGTGGAAAGCCTGGTGCATCGGCAGAACCTGGTGGAGTTGCAGCGCAAGCTTGACGACCTTCACTCGGCCGACGTTGCACACATCCTCGAAGCCCTGCCTCTGGAAGATCGCCTGACGATCTGGCAACTGGTCAAGGTCGAGCGCGATGGCGATATTCTTCTCGAAGTGTCCGACTCGGTGCGTGAAACCCTGCTCGCCGACATGGAAGACCACGAGATCCTCGCGGCGGCCAAGGAGATGGACGCCGACGAACTGGCTGACTTGGCCTCCGAGCTGCCCCGCGATGTGGTCCATGAGCTCATGGAGACCCTCGATGCCCAGCAGCGTGAGCGAGTGCGCTCCGCGCTGAGCTACGACGAAGAGCAGGTCGGCGCACTGATGGACTTCGAGATGGTGACCATCCGCGAAGACGTCAGCCTGGAAGTGGTCCTGCGTTACCTGCGCCGGCTCAAAGACCTGCCGGGCCATACCGACAAGCTGTTCGTGATCGATTACGAAGGCATCCTGCGCGGCGTGTTGCCGATCAAGCGGTTGCTGGTCAATGATCCGGAAAAACGCGTGGCCGATATCATGGCCAACGATCCGGTCAGCTTTCACCCTGACGAGGACGCCTACGAGGCGGCTCAGGCGTTCGAACGCTACGACTTGATCTCGGCCCCTGTGGTCGACAAGCACGGCAAGCTGATCGGCCGCCTGACCATCGATGAGATGGTCGACCTGATTCGTGAAGAGAGCGAAAGCGAAGTGCTGCGTACCGCCGGTCTGCGCGAAGAAGAAGACATCTTCGCCTCGGTCTGGCGCTCACTGCGCAACCGCTGGTCCTGGCTGGCGATCAACCTGATTACCGCGTTCATGGCGTCGCGGGTGATCGGCGTGTTCGAAGGCTCCATCGAGAAGCTGGTGGCTTTGGCCGCCCTGATGCCCATCGTTGCAGGTATCGGCGGCAACTCGGGTAACCAGACCATTACCATGATCGTGCGCGCCATGGCCCTCGATCAGGTCAGCCCTGGCAACACCAAGCGTTTGATGCGCAAAGAGCTGGCAGTGTCGTTGATCAACGGCGTGGTCTGGGGCGGGGTGATTGGAGTGGTGGCCTACCTGCTTTACGGTAGCTGGTCACTGGGCATCGTTATGACCACCGCTATGACTTTGAACCTGCTTCTGGCTGCGCTGATGGGGGTGTTGATTCCCATGACGCTGGCCAAGCTGGGGCGTGACCCGGCGATGGGTGCCAGTGTGATGATCACGGCGGTCACGGACAGCGGTGGGTTCTTTATCTTCTTGGGGCTGGCGACTGTATTCTTGATGTAGTGGGTCGTGAAAAAGATCGGGGGCAAGCCCCCTCGCCACGGGTTGTGGCGAGGGGGCTTGCCCCCGCTTCGTTTGAAAGGGGTTTATGAGGCGTCGGCTGCCATCTCCACATCGTGAGCGATCAGCGCCACCAGGGCGTTTTGCTGACGGTGGGTGAGTTGACGGAAACGTTGCAGAAGTTCGCGCTCATTCAGCGACAGCTCTGGGCTGTCCAGTCGCATGCTCAGTTCTTCACCTAGCGCGCCTTCTTGAATGAGGCTCTGTTCAAGGCGTGCGATGATTTCGGAGTTCATGCTGCGGTGATGATTACGAGCTACCTCGGCAATACGCTCACGCATCCCATCGGGAAGACGTACGACGAACTTGTCAGCCGTTCGGCTGGAGTAAATAGCCTGTTTCATTGGGCGCATATATTTGACCGGTTAGTTCAGGGAAGCGGTTCTCGGGATTAGCCGCAGGATGTCAATACGACAGCAATACGGGCTAAATGTTCAACCAGAATTGTTGATGAGGCGCCTATCATGCCTCACCGCAGCCAATTCCTTGGCGCCAATTCTGTGACAAATATTGAACCGGATAGAGGCTAATTGCCAGTAGTGATTATCCGAAATGTGCGCTGGTTTGAAAACTTCTATCTTCAAGCCCTTGCGGATATTGCCAACCGGAACCCATTTAGCGCCAAGGGGTCACGTTTTCCAGGCGGGATGCTTCCTGACATCCACTGCATTCAAGCATAGTGGCAATTTAGTCACTTGTAAGCTTTATTGGACGGAGGGTAGCGATTGTCCGGTAGATTGGTCTATCTCATGGGGCCTTCGGGTTCAGGCAAGGACAGCTTGATCGAGGCCGCCAGGGGGGCGCTAAAGGCGCTAGGCGTGACAACGGTGCGCCGAGTGATCACGCGATCGGCCGAAGCGGTTGGAGAAGAAGCAGACGGCGTCAGCTCACAGATCTTCGCCGAGCGCCAGGCGCGCGGGGATTTTGCCATGCATTGGCAGGCCAATGGCCTGCGATACGGTATTCCTGCCAGCATCGATGCTACGTTGGCGGCCGGAGGGCATGTGCTAGTGAACGGGTCCAGGGCCTATCTGCCCCAGGCGTTGAGCCGCTACCCTGACTTACTGCCCATCGTATTGCGGGTCGACGACGCAGCGCTGCGTCGGCGGCTGGTCGCCCGTGGGCGCGAAAGCAGCGCAGACATCGATCAACGCTTGGCGCGTAATGCAGGCTTTGCGTCGGATGACGCCAGTGTACAAATGGCGGGGGTGATAATCGAGGTTCTGGACAATTCCGATGCCCTGGAACGCACGCTAGAGGCGTTGCTGCAGTTGCTGGCCAACTATGGAATCAGCGCAACAGCGGGTCGAATTTGAACCGACGCCCACGGACCAGCGCAATGATGAACAGGCACCAGAAGGCCAGGCCCATTACGCCGAGGGTAGCGCTGGCTGCATTGGCTTCCAAAGGTAGGAACAAAGCACCCGCCAGGCTGAGCAGGGACATGACTAAAAACACGGCAGATGACAACGACATGATCAGCTCCAGGTGACTCAGAAAGTAAAACGTTCAGTGCGCATTTGCATCTGAGGTGCTACGAGACCTTGTTCGACCGATACGCGGGTTGACGTTTGCACATTCTGGCTGTTCATAACGGCCAAGCGGGCGACGGGGCGGGCCACGAGCTGCTCTGTTGCCACCTGGACTTCAGCGCTGCGTTGGTCTTGGTCATAAAAATGGAACGAAACCAGGGCAACCAAAGCCAAAGCATTCAGAAGGTAGAGTGCACTGTTCATGGGTAAGGTCTCCGCAGGTCATGGGCCGCCAGGCCGTGTTTCGGTGATATTGATATAGCATTAGCCGTGCCAGCCTTTATCGCAGCATCTAACCCTTTAGAATCAAGGGCTTAGCTATTGGATCCGGGTATTGCTACGTGCATATTGCAATAAGCCCGATCCGGCGCATTGCAAATTGCATGACGCCTCGTAGGCCCCGGCCCAGAGGCGCTCTAGCCAAATCCCAAAAAGTTCAAATTTATTTATAGGTCGTGTACGACTGTCCTACAAATAAAATTCCCCGATTGGCATGACAAATTATCTATCGCTCGTTAACATGCTCGCCGTTCGGTCGGTGGCAGGTCGTCTAAGCCTGCGCCTGCCTTCAGCGACAGATGGTGTCCTCTTAGTTCAACGGATAGAACAAGCCCCTCCTAAGGGTTAGATGCAGGTTCGATTCCTGCAGGGGACATTACCCCCTCCGGCTGCTCGCAACGGCCAGCCTGCTTGACCTGACTACGCAGCTAGGCTGCCGGTAGACTTTCGCCGACTAAGGGCTTTGCATAATGCGTCGATCGATTCTTCTGCTCGCTTTGTTGTCCAGCCTCAGTGCCTTGGCCGACCCTGCCACACCGCCTGTGGCCAAATGGACACTGCTCGATCAGAACGACAAGCCCTATACCCTCGACAACGATGCCCAAGTGCTGTTGGTGGCCCGCAGTATGGCCGCTGCGAAGCTGGTCAATGCCGCTATCGACGATGCGCCAGAGGGCTATCTGGAAGCGCGCAACGTGCTTTACGTAGCCGATATCGAGAAGATGCCGTCTTTGATCAAGCTAGTGGCCGTGCCTGCCATGCGCTCGGCCAAGTATCGGATTTTGCTGGACCGCGAGGGCAGGGTCGCCGGCCAGTATGGCGGCGATCGTGAGACCGTGCAGTGGCTGGCGCTAAAGGATGGGGCGGTGGTCAGGGAGCAGCGTTTCACCGACGGCGAGCAACTCAAGCAGGCCATTGCCAAGCAGCCTCACCAATAACTTATACAGCGAGGGCAGCCTTGTCGAAGACCATTCTCATGTACCCGGTGATGAGGTGGGAGTCGCCATAGACCTGGCGTAGGCATTCCTGGGCATTGCCGAGATGCACCTGCAACTGCTGCCTGACTTTGTCTTCGCCATAGAGCGAAACGAAAGTGGACTTACCGAGGTCCTTGCCGGTGTCTTTGTCGCCGTCGAAATGCTTGTCACGCAGGTCGTCGTACATTTGAAAGGCCTGGCCCAGCTCCATGGCGAAGTTTTGCAGGCCGGGCCTGACGGTTTCATCGCTGCTGCCGATCAGCCAGGCCATGTCCATGATTGCGCCGAACAGGGCGCCAGTCTTGAGGTTGTTGGTCATGGCGATTTCTTCCGGGCTACGGGCTTGCTGCCCATCGCGCAGGTCCTGGAATTGCCCGCGCACCAGACCCTGCATGCCGACCGCATTGGCGGCGATTTCGACCAATTGGGTTCTGATGGCTGGTGGCAGGTCCTGAATCGAGGCGATCACGCCGAACGCGCGGCTCAACAGCGCCACGGCGGTAAGGATCGCCACGTCCTCGCCGAACTTCAGATGAACCGTAGGCCGCCCCCGGCGCAGCGCGGCGTTGTCCATGCAGGGCATGTCGTCGAGCACCAGCGAGGCGGCATGGATCATTTCCACCGCGCAGCCCAGCTCCAACCCCTGCGGGCCATCGTGGCCCAGCCCCTGAGCTGCGAGCAAGAGCAGAATAGGGCGCATGCGCTTGCCCGGCGCCAGGGTGGATTCGCGCATGGCGACGGCCACCAGATCACGTTCATTGCCACACTCAGGCAGCAGTTCGTTCAGCCGCTGCTCGATAGATGCGCGCACCTGGATAAGACGTTCAGTGAAACCTTGATCGATGGTGGCGCCTGAATCCAGTGTCATCGGTATGCTTACCTTCGCGGTGGCGGTTGAACGGTTCGGTCTTGTCTTTACACTTTTGTATACTAATCACAACGGAACGACTGCGCATCCCGGCTGCCTCACTCTGAGTCAAACTTGTTGTACCAGCAGCCATATTTGTACAAGTTCGCGCTGCTAGATGACCACGCGCAGTATCAAATGATTCCAGCGATCTGGGGCTTGTGATGAATGAATCCGATTTGAGTCGGCGCAAAGATGACCATCTGGATATCGTGCTGGACCGACGTTCCGCTGCCCAAGGCCCGGGGACGGGCCTGGATGCACTGCAATTTGAGCACTGCGCGTTGCCGGAATTGGATCTCGATGCCATCGACCTCAGCAGTGCTCTGCTGGGCATACCATTGCGCGCACCTTTGCTGATCAGCTCCATGACTGGCGGTGCTGAGCGCTCGGCGGCGATCAACTGCCGCCTGGCTGAAGCGGCCCAGGCCTTGGGCATCGCCATGGGCGTAGGCTCGCAGCGCGTCGGCCTGCGCAGTGGCAACGACCAAGGGCTGACCCGCGAGCTGCGGCGCCTGGCCCCGAACATTGCGCTGCTGGGCAATATCGGCGCGGCGCAACTGCTGGAGCCGGACGGCCTGGACCTGGCGCGGCGCTCGGTGGACACCCTGCAAGCCGATGCGCTGATTATCCACTTGAACCCCTTGCAGGAAGCCGTCCAGGCCGAGGGCGACCGCAAATGGAGTGGTGTGCTCGAGGCAATTCGCCGTACCGTAGACACCCTCGGTGTGCCGGTGGTGGTTAAAGAAGTGGGCGCGGGCCTTTCGGCGTCTGTCGCGGTGGCGTTGGTTCAGGCTGGTGTGCGCGTCATCGATGTCGCGGGCTTGGGCGGTACCAGTTGGGCCGTAGTCGAGGCCGAGCGTGCGGCCAAACCGGCCGACCGCGAAGTGGCCATGGCTTTCGCCCATTGGGGCATTCCCACTGCCACCAGTTTGCAGCAGGTCAGGCAGGCGCTACCCAATACCACGCTGATCGCCTCCGGCGGCATGCGTAACGGGGTCGACGCGGCCAAGGCGATTCGCCTGGGCGCTGACTTGGTCGGCCAGGCCGCTGGGGTGTTGCGCGATGCGACCCTGTCCACGGCGGCGGTCATCGAGCATTTCGAGATCATCATCAGGCAACTGCGGGTGGCCTGTTTCTGCACTGGCTCCGCGGACCTGGCGGCGCTACGCCGGGCCCGCCTGTTGCCCCCCGACCCCGGGTATCCAAGCCATTCATGAGCCACTTCGCAGTTGTGGCACCCGCCTTTTTTAGCCATTTCCAGGCCTGCCAAGCACTGGCGTCGGCGCTGATCGATCGCGGTCACCAGGTGACGTTCTTCCAGCAGGCCGACGCTCGGCGCTGGCTCAGCGATCCACGGGTTGGTTTTTACCCGCTCGGTGCTGGCAGCCACCCGCCTGGCAGCCTCGCTCCCTCCCTGCAACGGGCCGCCTGCTCGAACACCCCGTGGCAGATACATCGCGTCATCCGTGATCTGGCCGCGACCACCCGCATGTTTTGCCGGGAGCTGCCGGCTGCGCTGGACCAGGCTGGGGTCGAAGCCCTGCTGTGCGACCAGATGGAAGCCGCTGGGGGGCTGGTGGCTGAGGGCTTGGGGCTGCCTTATATCTCCATCGCTTGCGCCCTGCCGGTCAATCGCGAGCCGCGGCTACCACTGGCGGTCATGCCTTTCGCCTATGCCAGCGACCCGCGCAGCCAGCACATGTACCAAGGCAGCCAGCGGGTGTATGACTGGTTGATGGGGCCCTCCCGTGAGGCCATCCGTGAGGCATGTCGCGGTTTGGCCATCGATGCCCGTGACGGGCTGCACGATTGCCTGTCGCCCTATGCGCAGATCAGCCAGACCATCACCGCCTTCGACTTGCCGCGTAGCGAACTGCCGGCCCATTTCCACGCGGTCGGGCCCTTGCGCGGGCCTAGCCAGGCGGCCCCGGGCGACTTGCCGATTGCCAGCGGCCGGCCTTTTGTATTCGCCAGCCTGGGTACACTCCAGGGCGGCCGCATGGGCATGTTCCAGCAGATCGCCGAAGCCTGCGCGCGGCTCGATGCGCAGTTACTGGTCGCCCACTGCGGTGGCCTCGATGCTACCCAGGTGCAACGGCTCAAACGCCTTGGCGCGACCTGGGTGACCGATTTCGCCCCGCAACAATGGGTATTGGACCAAGCCGATGCGCTGGTCACCCACGGTGGCCTGAATACTGTGATGGATGCGATCAAGGCGCGCACGCCGATGCTGGTGATGCCCATCGGCTTCGACCAGCCCGGCGTTGCGGCGCGGGTTAGCTACCGGGGTGTCGGCCTGCAACTGAGCCGGCGCGCCGGGGCCGGAAAGATTCACAGCCGCCTCAAGCAACTGCTTGAGTTTCCCCTTGAACCCCTGCATCACCTGGCGGGCGAGCTGGAACGTGCCGGTGGTACGCCGCTGGCCGCCGATATCGTCGAGGCGGTGGTGCGCACGGGTAAGCCGGTCACGGCTGGGGTAATCCATGGACTATGACCTGATCCTCGCTGGCGGCGGCCTGGCCAACGGCCTGATTGCCTGGCGCCTCAAGCAGCTGCGCCCGGCGCTGCGCGTGCTGTGCCTCGAAGCGCAGGCGCAGATCGGTGGCAATCACACCTGGTCGTTCCATGCCGGCGACCTTTGCGCCGCCCAGCGCCAGTGGATCGACCCGTTGGTGGTGTGCCAATGGCCGAGCTATCACGTGCACTTCCCCGGCCGCTCGCGCCGGCTTGCTTCTGGCTACGCCAGCATTACCTCCGAGCGTTTTGCTGAAGTTATTCAGGCTGCGCTGGGCGACAACCTGCGCACGGGGCAAACCATTACTGCTGTCACACCCCGCTCGGTGCTGCTTGAAAGCGGCGAACAGTTGCACGCCAGCGCGGTGATCGACGGGCGTGGCGTGGCTCCCAGTCGGCACTTGGTGCTCGGCCAGCAGGCCTTCCTTGGGCAGTTGCTGCAGCTCACCGCCCCCCATGGCCTGGAAGCGCCCATCATTATGGACGCCCGTGTGGCCCAGGGTGATGGCTACCGCTTTGTCTACGTGTTGCCGTTTTCCGCCGACACGCTGTTGGTCGAGGACACCCACTACGTCGACCGGCACTCCCATTCCCTCGAGCAACTGCGCAGGCATATCGCCGACTACGTGCAGGCCCAGGGCTGGAGCATCGCGGCCTGCCTGCGCGAAGAGCAAGGCGTATTGCCGATCACTCTGGCGGGGGATTTTGCCGGTTTTTGGGACGAGCACCCCGGCCAGCCCCGCGCCGGATTACGCGCAGGGCAGTTTCACTGCACCACCGGCTATTCGCTGCCCCATGCGGTGCGCTTGGCCGAGTGGGTGGCCCGGCAGGACACCTTTGAGGCAGACACGCTGTACGCTGGCATGCGCGCGCTGGCCCTTGCAGACTGGCAGCGCCAAGGGTTTTACCGGCTCCTTAACCGCATGTTGTTTCTGGCAGGCAAACCGCAGAATCGCTGGCAGGTCATGCAGCGCTTCTACGGGCTGCCTGAAGGCTTGATCAGCCGGTTTTATGCGGGCGATACCCGCCTGAGCGACAAGCTCCACGTGTTGCTCGGCAAACCGCCTGTACCTGTCAACGAAGCGGTACGCGCAATGCTGCGCTACCGGCCTGGACACTACGAGAACCGAGAATGACCGACTCAAAAACCGCTATCGTGATTGGCGCAGGTTTCGGTGGCCTGGCCTTGGCAATCCGCCTGCAAGCCGCAGGCGTCAACACCACCTTATTGGAAAAACGCGACAAGCCCGGCGGCCGCGCCTACGTTTACCACGACCAAGGGTTTACCTTCGATGCGGGGCCAACGGTGATCACCGACCCCACCGCCATCGAAGAACTGTTCGCCGTAGCGGGCAAGCCTATCGGCGACTATGTCGACTTGCTGCCGGTTTCGCCGTTCTACCAATTGTGCTGGGAAGACGGCACGCGCTTCGACTACGTCAACGACCAAGCCTCACTGGACCGGCAGATCCACGCCCTGAACCCGAGCGACGTGGCGGGTTACCAGCGCTTTCTGGAATATTCCCAGGCGGTCTTTCGCGAAGGCTACCTGAAGCTGGGTGCGGTCCCGTTTCTGTCGTTTCGCGACATGGTTCAGGCAGGCCCCCAGTTGGCCCGGCTGCAGGCCTGGCGCAGCGTCTACTCGATGGTCGCCAAGTTCATCGAGAACGAAAAACTGCGCCAGGCGTTTTCCTTCCACTCGTTGCTGGTGGGCGGTAATCCTTTCGCGACCTCATCCATCTACACCCTGATCCACGCGCTTGAGCGCGAGTGGGGCGTGTGGTTTCCCAAGGGTGGTACAGGCGCTTTGGTGCAGGGCATGGTCAAGCTGTTCGAAGACATCGGCGGGCGGGTGGAGCTCAATGCCGACGTCTCTAGCATCGAGGTACAGGCGGGCAGGGCGACGGGCGTTCGGTTAGTCGATGGTCGCCACCTGCAGGCCGACAGCATCGCCTCCAACGCCGACGTGATGCACACCTATGCCAAGCTGCTGGGCGGGCACCCGCGCGGTGTCGAAGAAGGTAAGCGCCTGGCTGGCAAGCGTTTCAGCAACTCGCTGTTCGTTATCCATTTCGGCCTGAAGCGGCCACAGCCCCAGTTGCAGCACCACACGGTGTGTTTCGGGCCGCGCTACCGGGAGCTGATTCAAGAAATATTCAAGGGCGATGCCCTGGCCGAGGATTTCTCGCTGTACCTGCATGCGCCGTGCGTCACCGACCCGAGCCTGGCGCCCGAAGGGTGCTCCAGCCACTATGTGCTGTCACCGGTGCCGCACCTGGGCAACGCACCCATTGACTGGGCCGTCGAAGGGCCGCGTTATCGCGACAAGATCTTCGACTACCTGGAGAAGTACTACATGCCAGGCCTGCGCGAAGACTTGGTCACCAGCCGCATCTTTACCCCGGATGACTTCCGCACCGAATTGAACGCCCACTTGGGGTCGGCGTTTTCGCTGGAGCCGATTCTGCGCCAGAGCGCCTGGTTCCGGCCGCACAACCGCGATGCCAGTTTGACCAACGTCTACCTGGTGGGCGCCGGCACTCACCCTGGCGCCGGAGTGCCCGGCGTTATCGGTTCGGCCAAAGCCACCGCTGGCCTGATGTTGGAGGACTTGCACCTGTGAGCACCGCCCCCAGCCCTGAACAGCAGTTGCTGGACCACGCGACCCAGAGCATTGCCGTCGGCTCCAAGAGCTTCGCCGCCGCCTCGCGCTTGTTCGACCCGGCCACCCGGCGCAGCGCCGTGATGCTGTACGCCTGGTGTCGGCATTGCGACGACGTGATCGACGGGCAGGAAGCCGGGCACTCGGCAACGCTGGTGGAGCAGCACGAGGTCAACCAACGCCTGGCTGGATTGGTCGCGCAGACCCACGCCGTGTACGCCGGCCAGCCAGCAGAGGCGCCCGCGTTTGCCGCCTTTGCCGAGGTGGTGAAGCGCCACGGCATCAAGGAGCGCTATGCCCAGGAGCACCTGGCCGGGTTTGCCATGGATGTTCATCAGCGCCACTACCTGCTTATCGAGGACACCCTGGACTATTGCTATCACGTAGCCGGGGTAGTGGGGCTGATGATGGCGCAGGTCATGGGCGTCAGCGATGAGCGCACCCTGGACCGCGCCTGTGATTTGGGGATGGGCTTTCAGTTGACCAACATTGCCCGCGATATCGTCGAGGACGCGCGGGTTGGCCGCTGCTACCTGCCGCAAGCCTGGCTGGACGAGTTATCCATACCCACTCAGCACCTGGCCGACCCGCAATACCGCGAGCCCCTGGCCGTACTGGCCAAGCGCTTGGTAGACCTGGCCGAGCCTTTTTATATCAGTGCCCAGGCTGGCCTAAGCGCACTGCCCTGGCGTTCGGCGTGGGCGGTGGCTACCGCATGTGGGGTGTATCGCGAGATCGGTATCGAGGTGGAAAAACGCGGCGCGCACGCTTGGGACGGGCGGGTGTCGACCTCCAAACTGGACAAGCTGCGTCTGGTGTTCGCAGGCCTCGGGCAGGCCGTTACTTCACGTGGTCGGCAGTGGCCTGAGCGCCCGGCCGATTTGTGGCAGCGTCCGCTTCAGCCTTCTGTAACGGGCCACCGTGCTTGGCCCGCAGTTGCTGGCGAAGCTTGCTAACAGACGGTGCATAGAGAAAGCCGAAGGACACGCAGCGATGCTTCCCTTCCACCGCATGGTGCATCAGGTGGGCTTGATACAAACGCTTGAGGTAGCCGTTGCGCGGCACGTACTTGAAGGGCCAACGCTTGTGCACCAGCCCGTCATGCACCAGAAAGTAGAGCAAACCATAGGCCGTCATGCCGGCGCCGATCCATTCCAGCGGGTGCACGCCCTGATTGCCGAGGGCAATCAGCACAATGGCGAACAGGGCAAAGACCACAGCGTACAGGTCGTTCTTTTCGAACCAGCCCGTTCTGGGCTCATGGTGCGAGCGGTGCCAGCCCCAGCCCCAACCGTGCATTACATATTTATGCGCGACCAACGCGAAGCCTTCCATGCCAATGAGCGTGGCGAGAAAAACCAGTGCGTTCAACATCATGCCAATTACCTGTGAAAAGACAAAGCATGGGACCACACGGCCGCCATGGATGTTCTAAGTATGTCGCGGCGCCTTAGGTTCTGCACGAAAAAGCCAAGTTTGTGCAGAACCTAGCTACAGGTGGTTGAGTCCACACTTAATACCCTGCACTAGGATGACCCATGCCTCACCCCCGTATCGGTTTCGCCTGCCAATACCGTCACCCGGTGCGCAGCCTTAGCCCCGCTGAATTAAAACTCATCGAGACACCGTTCAATCCTCGCACCACCACCTTGCGCTGGATGGACAGCGTGGCCGCGCCAGTAGCCCGCGACAAACTGGTCGAAGTCGTCACCCATAACCTGGCTGCCCAATTGCGCCTGCTGGCCTACGTGGCGCAGTTGCCAGCGCCCTTGCGCATGCTGCGCTTGAGCAGCGATTTGCTGCCGTTCTACAGCCATCCCAAAGTCAGGGACTTTTACCAAGAGCCGGCTATCCAGACCTGGCTCGGCGAGGGCTTCGCGGCCATTGGCGCATTGGCGCGCGAGGCGGATATCCGGGTGTCGTTCCACCCCGGGCAATACTGCGTATTGGGCTCAGACCGGCCAGATGTGGTGGAAAACAGCCTGGCCGAGTTCGAATACCACGCCGATATGATCCGCATGATGGGCTACGGGGTACGCTTTCAGGACCTCAAGTGCAATGTGCACATCGCCGGCCGCTTGGGTGGGGAGGGCACGCGCGAGGTATTGCCGCGCTTGTCGGCGGTGGCGCGTAACTGCATCACCTTCGAGAATGACGAAAAGACCTACGGTGTCGACGAGTGTCTGAAACTGGCCGACCTGGCGCCCGTAGTCCTGGATATCCACCATTGTTGGGTCCACGAGGGCGACTACATCGCGCCCCATGACCCGCGCGTGCAACGCATCGTCGACAGTTGGCGCGGGGTGCGTCCGACCCTGCATTATTCCCAGCCCCAGGAGTCCCTGCAGGAACTGGGCTTCAGTGCTGATCAGAAGCTAGAAATGCCGGCACTGCTGGAGGTGGTGTCCAAGCGTGATCTGTATGCCCACAGCGCGCAGATGTGGAACCACTGGAGCAACCAGTACGCACTGCAGTTTGCCGACCGCTTCGACATCATGTTCGAAGCCAAGGACAAGAATCTCGCGACCTTGGCATTCTATGGAGCCTACATGGAAGCGCGAGGTGAGGCCGCGGTATGATGGGCATTGCACAGCGTTTTAACGGTTCAGGTTCCCGATGCCCATCTTCACTTATTTCAACAGCCCGCCACCGGAGTCGTTGGCCAGCCAGATCCAGCAGTTGGTGGTCGATAACGTCACCGACATCAGCAGCATTGCCATTGCCCCCAGCAACCCGCTGTACCGCCTCTATCAATATGGCGTGGGCTACGAGGTGCACCTGTACCTGCAGGCCATGGCCGGTGCCAACGAGCGACGGGTCGAGCTGATCGTTGCCACCGATCGCGACGCGCCAGAGACCCTCACCGGTTTTGTGCTTTACCTGCGTGAGCAGGACGATGCGCAAGCGTGTGTGGTTGTCTTCATGGCCGTGCTCGCCAGCCATCGGCGCCAGGGCATTGGCCGAGCGCTGTTGGAGCAGGTCATGCAGCGTTACCCTGCGGTCGAGCTCGACTGTTTCGTCAGCAAGGTGCCGTGTTTCGAAGCCATGGGCCTGCGCGCGCTGGCGGCACGTGGGCCGCAGATATTGATGAGTACCCGCCACCAGCCGGGGCACGGGCACGTGGCGCGGGTGGACGTGGCGCCGATCTATCAGTCGCTGGAGGTGCGGCAGATTCACACTTACCTGCTCAACCAGCACGGCAAACGGGCCATGGTCGACGCCGAAAAACAGCGCGACCGCCACCTCGACCAATTAACGCGCCAAGCCCAAGCCTACATCCCGTACCCGTAGGAGGGGCCTCGGCCCCGAGCTCTTGCTGTTACACGGTGCGCGCTGAAGATCAAAAGATCGGGGGCAAGACCCCCTCCTACGGGCGGCGACACGACAATAATGCACATCGGTCATTCTTCGTCGCGCAGGCTTTGGCTTAAGCTTTCACAGCTCTGACTCCATTCCAACACCCAGGCCGGCAGGCTCGGCGAGGGCCCATGTTCGCCAAGCGCCTCGGCCAAGGCCTGCGGGTCGAGATTGCCCTGGGGCCCGCGTAATAGCCCACGCACCACCACCACACCAGACACACGCCCGCCCGCCATAAAGCGGTGTTCCATGAACACCCACTTGCCCTCCCAGCCCATCACCCGGCTGTGCACATCAAAGCGTTGCAACGGCTTGAGGTCGCGGCGGAATTTGGCCAGGGCGTCGCCGACGATCGGCAGCGCGCGGTGGCGCCAGGCAACGCGGGCTGCGCCGGTGCGCAGCATCAGGTCCATGCGCGCCACGTCGGCCAGGGTCAAGTAGCGGCCATTGTTAACGTGCCCGTTGAAATCCAGGTCGTTCGGCAGCACGATCATGCCCAGTTTCGAACTGGCCAACAGCGCTACCCTTGGTCGCCAGGGCAGGGTGATGAGCATCCAGATCAAGCGCAACCAAAGGTTCATCGAATCCCTCCCAGGCAGAAATTATCGCCATGGTAGCTCGCTGCCCGCTACGCTTGCAGCATAGCCCGGTCAATCCGCCGCAAAGGGCCGTTACGTCACTGGGCACGGCCGGTTCGCCCTGTTCTGGATGGAAAAGAAACCCATGGCCCATGTACCTTTGCGACCCGGCGAGAGCGTCTGACTCCCAGTGAGTTTGCCGGGGAACTGTTCGGCCAGGTGTTCATCGAAGGCTACATTGCTTCCTTGGCCACGGGCCTTGGCCGCTCAGGCCTGATATCGCCTATCGGTGTCGCCACCTCTCATGCAAGGAGCCGCTCGGAAAACCGATGCGCCAAATCTGGAAAAACTTTCGCGCCCTTTATTTTGCCTCACTGATGATGCTGATCGGTTCGGGCTTGCTCAGCACCTACCTGGCCCTGCGCCTGGCCGCCGATCACGTCGACGGCCTGTGGGTCGGCGCCTTGATGGCGGCCAACTATTTCGGCCTAGCCCTGGGCGGCAAGATTGGTCACCGCTTGATCGGCCGGGTCGGGCATATCCGTGCCTACGCCACTTGCGCAGGCATTGTGGGGGCCGCGGTGCTTGGCCATGGGCTGGTCGATTATTTGCCCGCGTGGGTGATCCTGCGGGTGATCGTGGGCCTTGGCATGATGTGCCAGTACATGGTGATCGAGAGCTGGTTGAATGAGCAGGCCGATACTAAACAACGCGGTATGGTCTTCAGCGGCTACATGATCGCTTCCTACATGGGCTTGACGCTCGGCCAACTGATTCTGGTGGTGCACCCTCAGTTGGGCCTTGAACTACTCATGTTGGTGGCCCTGTGCTTCGCCCTGTGCCTGGTGCCGGTGGCACTGACCCGACGCATTCACCCTGCGCCCATGCGCCCAGCTCCCATGGAACCGCGCTTCTTCCTCGAGCGCGTGCCGCAATCCTTGAGCACCGTGCTGGGGTCAGGCCTGATCGTGGGTTCGTTCTACGGCCTGGCGCCGCTGTATGCTTCGCGCCAAGGGCTGAGCACCGAGCAGGTCGGTTTGTTCATGGGTTGCTGTATTTTTGCCGGGCTGTTGGTGCAATGGCCGTTGGGCTGGTTGTCAGACCGCTACGACCGCGCTCGCTTGATCCGCATCGTGGCCAGCTGCCTGGCGCTGGCGGCCTTGCCGTTGGCGATCCTGCCCAGCGTGCCTTTGGAACTGCTATTCGGGGCCGGTTTCTTGATCTCGTTGCTCCAGTTTTCGTTGTACCCATTGGCCGTGGCGTTTTCTAACGACCACGTCGAACCGGACCGGCGCGTATCGCTCACGGCGATGCTGCTGATCACCTACGGGGTGGGCGCCTGTATCGGGCCATTGGCGGCGGGGGTGCTGATGAAATTTTTCGGCAGCCAGATGCTCTACGCGTTCTTCAGCTTCTTTGCCCTGGTGCTGGTGTGGCGGATTCGCCCCAAAGCGGTCACCAACCTGCACGTGGTGGACGATGCGCCGCTGCACCACATCGCTATGCCGGCGGCCAACTCACCGCTGGCTGCGGCACTCGACCCACGGGTCGACGAGCATGTGGTGCAGGAGCAGATGCAAACCGGCGAACCGGCGTTCGAAGAGCCAGAGGAAGCGGGGGCGAAGGTTTGATCCATCGGGGCCTGGCGCGGCTGCAGCTGGCCCCGATCTTTAACGCGGATTAGTCGTCTTTATCGAGCCGCGCGTCACGCTGCAGTTGATACACCACACGCTCAACGTTGCGTTGAGTGAGGCCGCTCATGTTATGGAAACGGACGCCGGCGAACGTGGTGTTGATGCGCTCTTCGAAATGCAGATGGCGCAACTCCACCGCCGAGTTGATCGCGACCATCTTCGGTAGGTTGGCGGCGAAACTCTCGTACACCTGGCCCAACTGCAGGCTTCCACTGATGTCACCGGCGAAACTCAACTTGCAGCCCGTGGCGGAAATATCCAGCAGCTTACCCTTGTAAGGTTTCTCTACGCGGCCGCCGCTCAGCTCAGCTTCACTGAGTTGCTTGATAATCGTTGCGCGGAAGGCGTTGCGTCTTTGAAAGTAGGTAACTTCGCCAGGCAGTTCGCCGATGTAGCTGCGTTGGCCGCCCTCGTCGAGGATCTCCAGGCTGCCCCGGGTGTCCCAGGTCATACGTACGCCGTCGTGAAAGCCCTCGACCTTGAAGGGCTCACCGTTGGCCAAAAACTTTTCACCATCGCGCGGCATCATTTCGTCGAAGACCAGGCGATTTTTGTCACGATCCACTTCGATGATGTAGCTCTGGAAGCGCTGGCTACGTTCGGCGAACGTGAAGATCAGTGGATCATTGCCATCCAACAGCATGCGCAAGTGGGCGGTAACTTCCAGGGGGGTGCTCAGGACCTTTGGCGGCTGCGGAGCATCATCATTGGACACGATCGGTGGATCTCCAGGCTAAGAAGCATGCTGCGGGATGTCAATTTGCCACTATGCTCCACCTGCGCCAGCCAGGAGTCAAGCTTGGCTTAACGTACGCGGTTTGCCCATCTGCGCCGTAGTGCCGCGGGCATTGTATAAGGAGGGAGCTTCACCACCCATCAGGATACGCACCTGATTTGCCGTGGCCGCCTGTTGCAGCTGGATGGCCCGACCATTGTGTGCATTGACCGCATGGCAGTTGTGCAACAGTTGGGTCAATTGATCGCCGCGCTCGAGCATGGCGTCGCCCAGTTGGGTTTGCACCGCAAGCTGTTCCAAGCCGCTACGATCGGGGCTCAGGCCCAACTGCAAAAGCAACTGGCTACGGCGGCGGCCATGCTGTTCGAGCAGTACGATGAGCGACTGCTTCTGCGCCAGAATATTTTCCAGGAGGTGCATGTCCCGGCCGTGCAGGGCGAGCGACTCGGCCTGCAACAGCTCCAGCAGCTGGTTCGCTGGAGCAATATCGTCTTCAATCAGTTGCAACATCGTTTGGTCGTGCATGGCGTGCTCTGGTAGTCAAGCGGCTGGGAACCCCTGCGCTGGGCTAAGCTTAGCGCTGGGCTTCAAAGTTGAGCATTTTGCTGGCGACGCTTTTGCTGTCGACCTGGTAGCTGCCGTCGGCGATAGCCTGTTTCAGTTCGGCAACCCGGGCACTGTTGACAACCGGTTGTTCGCCCAGCTTTTCAGTGATCTTTTGCAACTGCTGTGCACCGTCGCTGAGGGTGACGGCTTCCCCGCTAGGCACGGAAGCGGTTTTTTCGACGGCGATGTCAGCAGTCACGGCAGCGGCTTCCTTGGTGCTGCCGGTACGAGTGGTGCTTGCCACCGAAGCGGAATTGTTCAAACGACTGATGTCGATAACCATGATTAAAACCTCTGGGTACTTGGACGCTTACCTTGGTTTCGGCCCAAACCCAATAAACTTTAGGCGCTTTTTTTGAAAAAACGCCGGTGCGCGAAAACCGCGGGCCATGAGTGCCACAGTTTAGAAAATGCGTGCGCCAAGCACCAGCGTTACATTGCAACCTCAACCTGGCCCGGGCCGGTCACCCGGGCTTTTACCACCCGTTTGGAGTTGAGGTTGCGCACCCGAATTTGCTCGCTCATACCGCCCTTGGCCAGCGCTTCGCCCGGCATGCGTACGGCCAATGGCCCGCTGCGCGCGATGATCACCACATGATCGCCCTTGCGCACCAGTTCTGGCTGTTCGACGTTGACCAGGCTCAGCACTTGATCCACCGCCGTTGGTCGGATCACCTTCTGCCCGACTGCCTGATCCAGCCCGGTCATATAGCCTGCTGGCACGCTCGAAACGTCTCTTTCGCGCAGGGTGACATCTTCTTCACTTATAACGGTGTCGCGTTTGAGCGGGCGAACCGTGGTCACCACTTCACGAAATAGCTTCACCTGAGCCGTCACGAATACGGTCCAGGGTGCGCTGCCATCACAGCGCACCCGCACGGTGACACGGCCCAGGGGCTGCGCCGGGCTTTCCAGGGTGCCTGTCAATTCCCTGTCACAACCGGGCATGCGCAAGCGCGGGTCGATCTGGCTGACTTCAATCTCAAAACGTCCCTCGGTTTGGCTGGTCGCCAGATAATCTTCAACGGTGAACTCAAGAAAACCCTGGGTGACACCGATAAGCTGTTCGGGCACTGTGACATTATCGGCACGCGTGTACCCGCTGAGCCCCAGAAGGCTCAGGCTGGCCAGCAGGTAGCGAAGGCTACGCAGCAGGTGTCGGGAAACTGTCGGTTTTAGGTTCATGCAGTGCAAATAGCAAAGCCCGTGCCGGATGGCTCGGTTCTTTGTGTCAGAGGTTCACGTAGGGGGTCTGGGCATGGCTGGTGTAATGGATTCAGTTAACCAGCGTACTCAACTGGTCGGGCAGAATCGCCTTGAGCTGCTGTTGTTCCGGCTTAACGGAAAGCAGCTGTATGGGATCAACGTATTCAAGGTCAAAGAGGTGCTGCAATGCCCAAAACTGACCATAATGCCGAAGTCCAGTCCAGTGGTACGCGGTGTGGCAAATATTCGTGGGGCGACGATTCCGATCCTCGACCTGGCGCTGGCGACCGGTTCGCCTGGCCTGAATAATATTGAAAACAGTTTTGTGATCATCACCGAATACAACACCAAGATTCAGGGTTTTCTGGTGCACTCGGTCGAACGCATCGTCAACATGAACTGGGAAGAGATCCACCCACCACCCAAGGGCACCGGGCGCGATCACTACCTCACGGCGGTAACGCGGGTGGACAGCCAACTGGTGGAAATCATCGACGTGGAGAAGATCCTCGCCGAAGTCGCACCGATGTCCGAGAACATTTCCGTCGGCGTCGTCGACGACGAAGTGAAGCTCAAGGCCCAGACGCTGCGCGTGCTGACAGTGGACGATTCATCGGTGGCGCGTAAGCAGGTCACCCGTTGCCTCGAAACCATCGGCGTGGAAGTCACGGCGTTGAACGACGGGCAGCAAGCGCTGAACTACTTGAAGAATATGGTAGAAGAGGGCAAACGCCCGGAAGAAGAGTTCCTGATGTTGATCTCAGACATCGAGATGCCAGAAATGGACGGGTATACCCTGACCTCGGAAATCCGTCGCGACCCGCGCATGCAGAAATTGCATATCATCTTGCACACATCGCTGTCTGGGGTATTTAACCAGGCGATGGTGAAGAAGGTCGGCGCCGACGACTTCCTGGCTAAATTCCGCCCGGACGACTTGGCGGCACGGGTGGCAGATCGCATCAAGCAACATTGATCATGCAGGCAAAGGGCCGAAGGCAGCAGCCTTCGGCAGTACACTACGAGTTAAGGGGCGGCACCAGTGGCTACAGGTAATGTGGATTTTGATCAGTTCCGGGTATTCCTGGAAAAGGCCTGTGGCATTTTGTTGGGCGAGAATAAGCAATACTTGGTCTCCAGCCGCCTCAACAAATTGATGGAGCAACAGGGCATCAAGTCGCTGGGCGAACTGGTGCAGCGCATCCAGACCCAGCCCCGTAGCGGCCTGCGCGAGCAGGTGGTGGACGCCATGACCACCAACGAAACTCTGTGGTTTCGCGACACCTACCCCTTTGAAGTGCTCAAGAGCAAAGTGTTGCCTGAAATGATCAAAGCCAGCCCAGGCCAGCGCCTGCGGATTTGGTCGGCGGCGTGTTCTTCGGGGCAGGAACCCTATTCGTTGTCGATGACCATCGACGAGTTCGAACGCAGTAATTCCGGCCAGCTCAAGGGCGGCGCACAGATAGTCGCCACCGACCTTTCGGGGTTGATGTTGACCAACTGCAAGTCTGGTGAATACGACAGCCTGGCAATTAACCGCGGGTTGTCCCAGGAACGCCTGCAGCGTTACTTCGACCCTAAAGGCCCCGGCCGTTGGGCTGTGAAACCGGCGATCCGCACGCGCATCGAGTTCCGCCCGATCAACCTGCTGGACAGCTATGCCGCCCTCGGCAAGTTCGACATCGTGTTTTGCCGCAACGTGCTGATCTACTTCTCTGCCGAAGTGAAGAAAGATATTCTCAAGCGCATACACGCCACCCTCAAACCTGGTGGCTACCTGTTTCTGGGTGCCTCTGAGGCGCTGAACGGGTTGCCAGAGTTGTATCAGATGGTGCAGTGCAGCCCTGGGATCATTTACCAGGCGAAGTGAGTTTGAGCATTGAAAGATCGGGGGCGAGCCCCCTCGCTACGGTGGCGAGGGGATCGCCCCCGATGTTTTTCCCTCCCCAGCAAGCACGGCAATTTTTCTGACGCCAAGCTTGCCGCTTTCCTGGCACTTTGCGGAAATCGCTTGCCGCTTTTCTGGCATTGCCGCCCGGCAATCCCTCTGGACCCCTTGTAAAACGGCACTTTGAAGAACTGGCACGCTGCTTGCTATACCTCAAGTACGAAAATCAGTTCTGCCGCATAGGTCCCCGAACATGAGCATCAGTTTCGATAAAGCGCTCGGTATCCACGAAAAGGCCCTCGGGTTTCGCGCCCAGCGCGCCGAGGTGCTGGCGAACAACATCGCTAACGCCGACACCCCGAACTACAAGGCTCGGGACCTGGACTTCGCTTCGGTCCTAAAGGCGCAGAGCGAGAAAACCCAAACCGGCCATTTTTCCCTCGGCGTGACCAACGCCAAGCACATTGCGGCCGAAGGCCTGGACGACAACGCCGATGGCGCGCTGCAGTACCGCACGCCGATGCAACCGTCGCTCGACCAGAACACCGTGGATGCGCAGCTGGAGCAATCGAGCTATGCCGAGAACTCGGTGAATTTCCAAGCCAGCTTTACGCTACTCAACAGCAAATTCAAAGGGCTGGTCTCAGCCCTGCGTGGAGAATAATTCATGTCCCTTGCCAGCGTTTTCAACATTGCCGGTAGCGGCATGAGTGCACAAACCACTCGGCTGAACACCGTCGCCAGTAACATCGCCAACGCCGAAACCGTCTCGTCGAGCCTCGACCAGACCTACCGCGCGCGCCACCCGGTGTTCGCCACGGTGTTCCAGCAGGCGGGCGGCAGTGACTCGTTGTTCCAGGACCAAAGCGCCGCCGGGCGGGGCGTGCAGGTCACTGGCGTGGTCGAAGACCAAAGCAACCTGGAAGCCCGCTACGAACCCAACCATCCCGCGGCGAACAAGGACGGCTACGTTTACTACCCCAACGTCAACGTCGTCGAAGAAATGGCTGACATGATTTCTGCCAGTCGCTCGTTCCAGACCAACGCGGAACTGATGAACACCGCTAAAACCATGATGCAGAAAGTGCTGACCCTCGGTCAGTAATTAAGGGGCCCAGGCCATGAGCACGACAGATAGCACCAGCGGCGTTTCCAGTTCAGTTCTGAGTTCGCTGCAGAAAACCACCGCCAGCAGCAACAGCAACACCGGCACCGCCGGCAGCGCTTTGGGCAAGGACGCGTTCCTGCAGTTGCTGGTCACCCAGATGCAGAACCAGAACCCGCTGGACCCTCAGGACAACGGCGAATTCGTTTCCCAGTTGGCCCAGTTCAGTAGCCTGGAAAGTATGACCACGTTGAACGACTCGGTCAGCACGATCCTCAGCTCCTACCAGTCGTCCCAGGCCCTGCAGGCCTCGTCGCTGGTCGGTCGCTCGGTGATCACCCAGACTGGCACCGCAGTGGTCGACACCACTAAGGGCCTGACGGGCTCGGTAAACGTGTCGTCTTCAAGCACTTCTACCACCGTGGGCGTGTACGACAGTGCCGACAAGCTGGTGCGCACCATCGACCTGGGCACCCAGAGCGCCGGCAAAGCTGACTTCACCTGGGATGGCAAGGATGGTGATGGGGTTGTGGTCGACCCGGGTACTTACACCTTTAAAGCTGTCGCCACCATCGATGGCACCTCGACTGTCATGTCAACCAACCTGCCAGCGACGGTCAATAGCGTTTCCCTTAGCAGCACTGGCGGTGAAATGGTGCTTAACCTCGCTGGCGGGACGACTGTCGCCCTGTCCAAAGTACAAACAGTCGGAATTTAAGCCGGGTAACGGCACAGGAGTTGAACCATGTCTTTCAATATCGGCCTCAGCGGCCTTGCAGCAGCCAACAAGGCACTGAACGTTACCGGCAACAACATCGCTAACGTTGCCACCACCGGTTTTAAATCGTCGCGCGCCGAATTCGCCGACCAGTACGCGGCGTCGATTCGCGGCACTTCTGGTAAAACCTCTGTGGGCAGCGGCGTGACTACGGCCGCCGTTTCCCAGCAGTTCACCCAGGGTAATATCACCTCGACTGGGCAGAGCCTGGACCTGGCAATCAACGGCAACGGCTTTTTCGTCTTGAGCGACAACGGTTCGAAGGTGTACACCCGTTCCGGCGCGTTCTACAGCGACAAGTCCGGCAACATCGTCGACGTCAGCGGCAACAACCTGCAGGGCTATTCCGCTGACACCGATGGCAAGTTGCAGACCGGTGTGCTCAGCAACTTGAAGATCGACACCTCGAACCTGGCGCCCAAAGCGACCTCGAGCATCTCCGAGACCGTCAACCTGAACTCCAGCGCGACCACGCCGTCGGTGACCACGTTCGATCCGGCCAACTCGGCCAGCTATAACTACACCTTCAACACCGATACCTACGACAGCCAGGGCAACCTCCACGCGCTGAACCAGTACTTCGTCAAAAACGATACTGACAACACCTGGACCATGTATTCCACCATCGACGGTGTTACACCTAACGACCCTGGCGCAGTTCCTGTGGTGCCGCTGGTCAATACCCTGAGCTTCAACTCAGACGGTACCTTGAAAGATATCACCGTACCGACCGGCTCCACGGGTTGGACGGTAAAGACTGACGGCACCCTGGCGCTGACCGACTGGGTTCCTGCCGCCAAGGCCGCCGACGGCACCTGGGCTGGCAACGGTGCGGCGCCTAGCGCTACCGGAATCACCCTGGACCTGCTCAGCACCACCCAGTACAACGCAGCGTCCGCGACCACTTCCAAGGACCAGAACGGCTATGCAACCGGCGAGTTGACCGGCCTGAGCGTCGATGGCTCGGGTAACCTGTTCGCCAACTTCACCAACGGCCAGGACAAAGTCATTGGCCAAGTGGTCATGGCCAACTTCGCCAATACCCAAGGCCTGACGCCGATTGGCGGCACCAACTGGAAAGAGTCGTTCGCCTCCGGTGTTGCGATTATTGGCGAGCCTGACACGGGCACCTTGGGCGACATCAAGTCCTCGTCCCTGGAAGATTCCAACGTCGACCTGACGGCTGAGCTGGTCAATTTGATCAAGGCGCAGAGCAACTATCAGGCGAACGCGAAGACCATCTCCACGGAAAGCACCATCATGCAGACCATCATCCAGATGACCTGATGCGCGTACGTCACTAAGAAAAGCCCCGACCTGGTTCGGGGCTTTTTGTTGACGGTTGCCGCGCGATTGCCGCATGCGGCCAGTTGGCGCCGTATTTCCGTCTCGACATATTTTGACGCCTAACACTACAAACCTCACAGCCCAGTAAATTCGGGAGCTGGAGAGAATATTTACAGGTTGGCCCGCTAATTGCTCTAGTCCATTCAGAACCTTTCCAAGCGGCATTCGCCCGTCAGAGGAGTCAATCTGTGGACAAGATGCTTTACGTGGCAATGACCGGTGCCAGCCAGAACGCACTGGCACAAAAGGCCCATGCCAACAACCTGGCCAACCTGACCACCAGCGGCTTTCAGCGCGACCTGGAACAGGCGCGTTCGATGCCCGTCTTCGGCGACAGCTTCCCATCGCGTGCCTACGCCATGACGGAAAAGCCGGCCACCGATTTCAGCGCCGGCGCCCTGATGGAAACCGGTCGCGACTTGGACGTCGCCGTCGATGGCGATGGCTGGATTGCCGTACAAGCCCCTGACGGTAGCGAAGCCTATACCCGTACCAGCAGCATGAACGTCGATGCCCTGGGTGTATTGCGCACCGGCAATGGTTTGCCGGTGATGGGTAACGGTGGCCCGATTGCCGTGCCGCCCGAGCAGAAAATCGAAGTCGGTATGGATGGCACCATCAGCGTTCGCGGCATGGGTCAGAACCCCTCGGCGCTTGCTCAGGTGGACCGCATCAAGCTGGTCAAACCCGACCTCAGCACCATGGTCAAGGGCACTGACGGCATGATCCACACCAAGAGCGGCCAACCCGCGGCAGTAGACGGCAACGTGCGGATGGTCTCGGGTTTTCTGGAGGCCAGCAACGTCAATGCCGTGGAAGAAATGACTTCGGTACTGGCTTTGTCCAAGCAATTCGAACTGCACATCAAGATGATGGGCACCGCCAAGGAAGACGACGAGGCGATGGCCCGGGTCTTGCAAGTTAGCTAATTAACAGCCTAATTATCAGCCGCTCGCGCCGTAGAACAGGCGCACGAGGAGATACACCATGCTTCCAGCTCTTTGGGTCGCCAAGACGGGCCTGTCCGCACAGGACACCAACCTGACCACCATTTCCAACAACTTGGCCAACGTTTCCACCACCGGTTTCAAGCGCGATCGGGCTGAGTTCCAGGACCTGCTGTACCAGATCAAACGCCAGCCTGGCGCCCAGTCGACCCAAGACAGCGAGCTGCCGTCGGGCCTGCAAGTGGGTACCGGTGTGCGTATCGTCGGCACCCAGAAGAACTTCACCGCCGGTAGCCTGCAGACCACCGACCAGCCGCTCGACCTGGCGGTGAACGGCCGTGGTTTCTTTCAGGTGATGCAGCCTGACGGTACGGTTTCCTACACCCGTGACGGTACTTTCCACCTGAACGCTGACGGCCAGATCGTCACCGCCAGTGGCTTGGCGCTGGAGCCTGCGATTATCGTCCCGGCCGATGCCCAGACCTTCACTGTCGGCACCGACGGTACGGTGTCCATCACCACCGCCGGTAACCCGGCGTCGACTGTGATCGGCAACCTGCAAACCGCTGACTTCATCAACCCGGCCGGCCTGCAGGCCATGGGCGGCAACCTGTTCCTGGAAACCGCTTCCAGCGGCGCGCCGCAAGTCGGCACCCCGGGCTTGAATGGTTTCGGCACGACGCTGCAGAACACCCTGGAAAACTCCAACGTGAGCACCGTGGAAGAGCTGGTCAACATGATCACCACGCAACGGGCTTACGAGATGAACTCCAAGGTGATCTCCACCGCCGACCAGATGCTCTCGTTTGTTACGCAGAACCTGTAACTCAGCCAACGTAGTTAACCAGCAACCTGTGCGCCGCCAGCGCCGGCTACACCGTGAGGTCCGTGTCATGACTCGTCTGTTGAATGTTCTTGCCTTGAGTGGGCTCACCTTGTTGGCCGGTTGCATGGGCCCACCGCCCAAGCCTAACGATCCGTACTACGCGCCGGTGCTGCCGCGCACGCCGCTGCCGGCTGCCGCTAATAACGGCTCGATCTACCAGGCCGGGTTCGAGCAGAACATGTACGGCGACCGTAAAGCGTTCCGGGTCGGCGACATCATTACCGTGACCCTTAACGAAAGAATGGCGGCGAGCAAAAGCGCTAACTCCAAGGTGGGCAAGGACAGCTCCAACAGCATTGGTCTGACTTCGCTGTTCGGCGCGGTTCCTAACACCAACAACCCATTGGGCGACGGCGACTTGACGCTCAATGCTGGTTACAGCGGCACCCGTTCGACCAATGGCACTGCGGCTGCAGCGCAGGCTAACAGCCTGACCGGTTCGGTCACCGTGACCGTGGCCGATGTGCTGCCCAACGGCATCCTGGCGGTTCGTGGCGAGAAGTGGATGACCCTCAATACCGGTGAAGAGTTGGTGCGCATTGCTGGCATGATCCGTGCAGATGACATTGCAACTGACAATACTGTGTCGTCGACCCGTGTCGCCGATGCTCGCATCACCTACTCCGGTACCGGCTCTTTCGCCGATGCCAGCCAACCCGGTTGGTTTGATCGGTTCTTCGGCAGCCCGTACTTCCCTTTTTAGGTGTCGACGACCATGTTCAACTTTAAACAGCTGATCGCTGCGGCCATGTTGCTCACCTTCACCCTCGGCGCCCACGCCGAGCGGCTGAAGGACATTGCCAGCATTTCCGGCGTGCGCACCAACCAGTTGATCGGCTACGGCCTGGTGGTGGGGCTCAATGGTACGGGCGACCAGACCACCCAGACCCCGTTCACCCTGCAGACCTTCAACAACATGTTGGCGCAGTTCGGCATCAAGGTGCCGGCGGGCAGCGGGACGGTTCAGCTGAAAAACGTTGCGGCGGTGTCGATCCATGCCGACCTGCCAGCGTTCGCCAAGCCAGGGCAGCAGATCGACATTACCGTGGCATCCATCGGTAACTCGAAAAGCTTGCGCGGCGGCAGCCTGTTGATGACCCCGTTGAAAGGGATCGACGGCAACGTCTACGCCATCGCCCAGGGCAACCTGGTCGTCGGCGGTTTCGATGCTGAAGGCCGCGACGGTTCGAAGATCACAGTCAACGTACCGTCGGCCGGTCGTATCCCTGGCGGGGCGTCGGTCGAGCGTGCGGTGCCGAGCGGTTTCAACCAAGGCAACAGCCTCACCTTGAACCTCAACCGTTCCGATTTCACCACCGCCAAGCACATTGTCGACAAGATCAACGACATGCTCGGCCCAGGCGTGGCTCAGGCCATCGACGGTGGCTCGGTGCGGGTCACAGCGCCGGTCGACCCCAGCCAGCGTGTGGATTACCTGTCGATTCTGGAGAACATCGAGATCGAGCCCGGCCAGGCCGTGGCCAAGGTCATTATCAACTCGCGTACCGGCACCATCGTGATCGGCCAGAACGTCAAAGTTTCGCCAGCAGCGGTGACCCACGGCAGCCTGACCGTGACCATCACCGAAGACCCGATCGTCAGCCAGCCGGGCCCGTTGTCCAACGGCCAGACCGCCGTCGTACCACGCTCGCGGGTTAACGCTCAGCAGGAAGCCAAGCCGATGTTCAAGTTTGGCCCTGGCACCACGCTGGACGAGATCGTTCGTGCGGTCAATCAGGTGGGCGCTGCGCCCGGTGACTTGATGGCCATTCTCGAAGCTTTGAAACAAGCCGGCGCGCTGCAAGCCGACCTGATCGTGATTTAAGGGGTTCGACCATGGACATGCCTAGAGGCGGTGTATCGAGCGGGACTGATTCGGGGGCCTATACCGACCTGAACCGTCTGAGCTCCTTGAAAGTAGGGGATCGCGACAGCGAGGCCAACCTGCGCAAGGTGGCCCAGGAGTTCGAGTCGCTGTTCCTCAACGAGATGCTCAAGTCGATGCGTTCGGCCAACGACGTGCTGGCCAAGGACAACCCGCTCAACACGGCGACCACTAAGCAGTATCAGGAAATGTACGACCAGCAGCTGTCGGTCACCCTCTCCAAGCAGGGTGGCGGCATTGGCCTGCAAGATGTCCTGATGCGCCAATTGTCCAAAACCAAGGGCCCGACCCCGGGTGCCAATAATCCGTTCCCCCATGTCGGCCAGGCGCAAACGCCGCTGGGCGCGACCCGTGACGGCGCCGCTGACCTCAAAGCCGGTGGCAGCGCAGCCACCAGCACGCGCAACGACATGGCGCTGCTCAACCAGCGCCGTTTGGCTCTGCCGAGCAAGATGACCGACCGCTTGCTGGCTGGCATCGTGCCGTCGGCCAGCACTGATGCCACCGCACTGGCGGCATCGGCGAAGAACCGTATCAATGTGGCCAGTTCGGCTGCCGCGACCACCGGCGTGGCCGGCGTTGGCCGCGCCAACGGCGACTGGACCGCGCCGATCACCACCGCTCAGGCTTCTGACAGCCTGCGCATCACCGGCCGCAGCGTGGCCCAGCCACCGCTGGCACCGGCGAAGAAGGCTTTCGATTCGTCTGACGAGTTCATGGCGACCATGTTGCCGATGGCCGAAAAAGCCGCCGCGCGTATTGGCGTCGACCCCAAGGTGTTGGTCGCCCAAGCCGCCCTGGAAACCGGCTGGGGCAAGTCGGTGATGCGCAACGACGACGGCACCAGCAGCCATAACCTGTTTGGCATCAAGGCCACGGGCAGTTGGCAGGGCGAGCAGGCGCGGGCCATCACCAGCGAGTTCCGCAATGGCCAGATGGTCAAGGAAACCGCCGACTTCCGCTCCTACGAGTCGTTTGAAGACAGTTTCCACGACCTGGTCAGCCTGCTGCAAAACAACGACCGCTATCAAGGTGTGTTGAAGTCAGCCGATAACCCAGAACAGTTTGTTAAGGAGCTGCAGAAGGCTGGTTACGCCACTGACCCTAATTATGCGAGCAAGATTTCCAGTATTGCCAAGCAGATGCAGGGCGTTGCCACTTACGTGCGCAACCCTTCGGCTACCACGAATTTATAAGGTTTGAATCATGTCGTTGATCTCGATCGGACAATCCGGCCTGGCGGCCACCCAGGCAGCACTGGCGACCACCAGTAACAACATCGCTAACGTGTCGACGTCGGGGTATTCGCGTCAGAGCACGGTGACGACTGCCAGTAACCTGCAGAACATTGGCGTGGGTTACCTGGGGACCGGTACGACGATTTCTGATATCCGCCGCATCTACAACAGCTATATGGAAACCCAGTTGCAGACCAGCACTGCACTGAAAACCGATGCGGCAGCCTATCAGGCACAAGCGACCAACCTCGACAAATTGCTCTCTGATAGCAGCACGGGCATCAGTTCGGTCCTGACCAGCTTTTTCGCGGCCGTGCAAAACGCCTCGGCGACGCCGGCTGACAGCGCTAGCCGCTCGCTACTATTGACCCAGGCCCAGGGCCTGAGCAGCCGTTTCAACGCGCTGTCTTCGCAGATGAGCCAGCAGAATCAAGCGATCAATACCCAGCTGTCGAGCGTGGCTAAACAGGTCAACGCGCTGTCCAGCTCGATTGCGACCTTGAACCAGCAGATCTCCGAAAAAACCGCGACCGGTTCGACCCCCAACAGCCTGCTCGATGCGCGCAACGAAGCCGTGCGCTCGCTCAATGAGCTGGTGGGCGCCACCGTTCAGGAAAACAACGGCATGTACGATGTGTACATCGGCAGTGGCCAGGCGCTGGTGTCCGGCGTCACCTCCAATACCTTGTCGGCGGCACCCAGCACCACGGATAAAAGCCAGTATTCGCTGACCATCAACTACGCCAGCTTCAGCTCTGACGTGACCAACGTGGTCACCGGTGGCGAAATCGGCGGCCTGCTGCGCTATCGCAGCGAGACCCTGACCCCGGCCATGAATGAGCTGGGCCGGGTTGCCCTGGTTGTGGCCGATACCCTGGACCGTCAATTGGGCCAGGGCGTCGATGCCAACGGTGACTTCGGTTCGTCGCTGTTCTCCAGCATCAACAGCGCCAAAGCCATCAGCGAGCGCAGCTTGGCTGCTACGGGTAATAGCTCGGGTTCCGGCAACCTCGATGTAACCATCAGCGATAGCAGCAAGCTGACCACCAACGATTACCTGGTGAAATTCACCAGCGACAAGTCTTATACGGTTACCCGTTCGGACGGCAAGGCCATGGGCACCTATAGCCTGGACACCGACCCGGCACCGGTGATCGACGGCTTTACCATGGCCCTAAAAGGCGGCGGCCTGAGTGCCGGTGATACCTTCAAGGTGATACCTACCCGCGCGGCTGCAGGGTCCATTACCACCACCTTGACCGACGGCAACAAAATTGGCCTGGCAGCCCCCTTGACCTCCACGGCGTCGGGCAGCAACACCGGTACCGGCACCGTGGCGCAGCCAAGCATGACCACTAAGCTGGACATCTACAGCGGCGCTGACCTGGCCGAACTGCAAGGTGCTGTGCAGACCTCGACCCCGGTCAAACTGGTGTTCGGCACTGCCGGTGGCGGCACCCAGAGCTATACGGTGTACAACTCATCGGGCGCGAGTATCGGCACCGGTACCATCGTGCCCGGTCAGGACAACACCCTAAACATCAGCGTGCCGATGGTCGATGCCAGCGGCAACCCGGTGTACGAGGCCGATGGCACCACGCAAAAGAGCTTTACGTTCCAGACTACAGTGGGCGGCGCCCCGGCCAAGGACGACGCCTACACGGTTGCGTTCAACAGCGAAGGTAAATCCGACAACCGCAACGCCCAAGAGCTGCTGAAATTGCAGACGGCGGCTACCGTGGGGGTCAGCAATGGCGCGGCGGGCACCAGTTTCACCGGGTCCTACGCAGCGTTGGTGGAAACCGTCGGCTCGCGTACCGCCCAGGCTAACGTCGATGTGGCCACTACCACCGCCGTGTTGACCTCGGCCAAGGCCAACCGGGACTCCGTGTCCGGTGTGAACCTGGACGATGAGGCTTCTGCACTGGTCAAGTTCCAGCAGTATTACACCGCCTCTTCGCAGATTATCAAAACCGCGCAGGAAACTTTCAGCGCGCTGATGAACGCTCTCTAAAGGATAAGTCGACCATGCGTATTTCCACTTCTCAGTACTTCGAGACCAGCGCGGCCAGCTATACCAAGAGTTTTGCCGACACCGCCAAGACCCAGCAGCAGATTGCCTCCGGCTCGCGTATCGATACCGCGTCGGATGACCCTGCGGGCGCGGCCCGCCTGCTGCAACTGCAGCAGCAGAGCGCATTGCTGACTCAGTACAAAGGCAATATCACCACCGTCACCAATTCGCTCAACCAGAGCGAAGGCATTCTGGAGAGCATCACCACCGCGCTGCAAAGGGCCACCGAGCTTTCTGTGAGCGCCGGTAACGGTGCCATGAGCGACGACGATCGCGCGTCGATCGCCAGTGAAATCAGCGAAATCGAAGCGAACGTCTTCAGCTTGCTCAACAGCCGCGACGCCAACGGTGCGTATATTTTTGCCGGCTCCAAAACCACCGAACCGCCCTACACGCGCAATGGCGACGGTACCTACACCTATCAGGGCGACCAGACCCAGCTCAGCCTGCAGATTTCCGACACCCTCAGCGTTGCGACCAACGAAACCGGCTACAGCGCGTTCGAGCAGGCCATTAACACCGCTCGGACCAATTCTACCCTCACCGCGCCTCCTGTAAACGATAACCGCGTTACCGTTTCCGGCGGCCAGTTGCAGGCGGTCAATACGTACAACAAGAGCTATATCGCGGGTGAGCCTTATACGCTCAACTTTGTCAGCAGCACGGCTTACACCGTGACCGATAGTTCCGGTAATGACATTACCGCAGAGCTGCCGAGCAAAGGCGTATTCGACCCGAAGAAGGAGGGTGGTTCAGCCATCAGCCTGCGCGGCGTTGAATTTGCCTTGGACATCACCCTCAAGAGCACTGACACCGACGCCGATGCGGCGATTGCCGGGCACACCTTCACCTTGTCGAGCAAGCCCGACACCCTAAGCCCATCGCGTGGTGCGGCCAACCCCTCGACGGCGCAGATTACCGGCGCTGTGGTAACCGATAAATCCGCCTATGCGGCAGGGTTCCCCAGCAGTGGGGCGGTCATCAAATTCAGCAGCGCTACCGACTACGCCGTGTACGCTCAGCCCCTCAGCGATGGCAGCAAGCCGGTCGCTACTGGGTCAACCGGTGGCGCGTCGCAGATCACCGTAGCCGGTGTCACCTTTGACTTCACCGGCACGCCCGCCGACAAAGACCAGTACGTGGTACAGGTCAACAGCCATAAGACGCAGAACGTGCTCGATACCCTGCATCAGTTGAGCGCGGCGCTTAATGTACCGGTGGAGGGCGACCGCCAGGGCCAACTGGCACAACAGGCGGCCATCCAGGCGGCCCTGGGCAATATCACCAGTGCCAACGATCGAGTCGAAGTGACCCGCGGTGCCATTGGTGGCCGGGGCAATATGGTCGATATCCAGTCGGCCGAGAACACCAGTATGGAGTTGAACAATAAAACCGTTCAGTCGGCCATCGGTGACACCGACATGGCCAGCGCTTCCATTGCATTGACCTTGCAGCAAACCATGTTGCAGGCTTCGCAACTGGCGTTTGCAAAAATCTCCCAGCTGAGTTTGTTTAACAAACTTTAAGCTACGCTTCCCAGGTAAGGGGCGGCATCTGCTGGCGCCCCTTCTGCCTTGCCTTGTCTCCCCTCCGGCTGTCGCTGACAGCTCTGCTCTGGGTCTTCGTCCATGTCTTCTATGCCGTTAGTCACCATCGCCATCCCTGCGAGCCGCCCAGAGGGTTTCGCCCGTGCCTTACGCAGTGCTTTGAGCCAACAATACGAGCCTTTGGAGGTATTGGTTTACGACGACAGCGCTGATGACGTTATCGCCGGTTTGGTCGAGCAGATACGGGGGCAGTCGACAGTGGCTCTGCGCTATGTGCGCAGCCCCGCAGCGCTGGGCCTGGCTAACGCCGTTCAGCAGTGTGTCGAACTGGCTACAGGCGAGTTCGTCAAGATTTTGCACGATGAAGACTGGCTATTTGAAAACCATGTCAGTCGGCTGGTCCCCGCGCTGCAACAGTGCCCTGACGTATGGGTAGCGGCCTGCCAGCGTTATATGGCCGACCCTCAAGAGCGCATCCTGCCGACCCGGGTCGAGAACGCCAGTTACATTCACGAGGACGTGCTGATGCAAGGGGGGGATATCCTCAGCTTGCTCGAGGCCAACCCGATCGATCTGTTCGGTAGCTTGAGCTGCTTACTGATGCGTCGGGTGCAGCTACTGGCGGTACTCCAGGCCCTGGCCAGCGATCCTGCGCAGTCGTTCTCGGTCACTCTGGATTTCATCGTTCTGATCTGCCTGCTGCGCCGCGGCAATCTGGTGTTGCTCAACGAGGTGCTGGCCACCCAACGCCTGGATCCTGCTCGCGTGCACAGCGTTGCCAATGCCCATCACCGGCATGCTGTCGAGCTGGGCACCATCGTCAAATTGCTCAAAGCCCGCGGCGCCAAGGTGGTCGGCACCAGCCTGGATATTCGCTATGTGACGCTCAAGGACTTGCCAGCCCTGGAAGCACAGCGGGTTTACGAGCCACTGCCGTTGATTCGGCAAATGGGCGTACTCAAAGAAAACCTCAAAGAATATATCGGCGACGGCGCGCGCACATTCGATGACGTGTATGAACAATGGGTAGCTTCTAAAAACTTTACCGAGGGGCAAAAGCTCAATTTGCCGGAACGAGTAGCGGGGTGGCCGCGCCAGACCCGCTTTGTGGTCGTCATCGTTGACGAGCGTCCAGCGGCCCAGTTGCACGAAACCCTGGCAAGCGTCGAACAACAGAGCTACCCGGCGGTGGCCAGTATCGTGATTTCGTCGGCTTGCCACGAGACCCGAGTGGAAGGGACCACCCTCTACGCTCCACTGACCGAGGCCTGGCCGCAGCAAGTCAATGCGCTGTTGGCAGAACTCGACGGTTTCGATTGGTTTTACCTGCTGCGCTCGGGTGATTGCCTACATGAACATGCTTTGCTGTTGATGGCAGAGAGAATCGCCCAGGACGCGGTTTTACAAGCCTGTTACAGCGACGAGGATTGCCAGGGCGAGGCGTTCCTGACAGAGCCGGTGTTCAAGCCGGATTTCAACCTGGATTTGCTGCGCAGTTACCCCTACGTCGGACGCCTGCTCGCGTTCAGCCGTGATCGGTTCCTCGCTGTGTCCGGGTTCGATCCTGAATTCGGCGAGCTGGGCCCTCACGACCTGCTCTGGAAAATAGTCGAGGGCGACGGCACTGCGGCGGTCGGCCACATTGCTCAGGTACTGGTGCACTGCCGCCAGTCCTACTCCAGTTGGCTGAGCGAGCCTGGTGTGCAGAGCGCCAGCGCGATGCTCGTGTCCCGCCACTTGGACCGGATCGGCCTGGCCCACACTCATTTGCCCGTCAGCCCTAAAGTGGTCAACCGGCTGCAGTATCACTTCTCCGAGCAGCCGTTGGTGTCCATCGTGATCGTCAGCGACGCGCGCTTGGCCCACCTGCAGAACTGCCTGGATAGCTTGTTGGAAAAAACCGACTACCCCGCTTATGAAGTGATCGTCATCCCATCCTTAGAGGAATCGGCCCCGGGTCGGGCCTGGCTGGATGGCATCGCTTCGTTGGGCAGCGAGCAACTTCGCGTCTGCTGGGCGCCGCATGGGCTCGTTGAGTACGCGCAAAGAGCCAACTATGGTGCATCGCTGGCCAAGGGGGACTACGTTCTGCTGTTGAGCCAGGACGCCGGCATCATTGATCCGGTGTGGTTATCCGAGATGATGATGCACGTCCAGCGCAACGAGGTGGCTGCCGTTGGAGCCAAGCTATATAACCAGGCTGGGACGGTCGAACACGCAGGCCTGGTGTTCGGCCTCGGTGGTCTGGCGGGGTCGGTTTCCCGGGGCGAGCAGCCGAGCAGTGCGGGGTACATGCAGCGGTTGATCGTCGTCCATAACTACAGCGCGGTGAGCCGTCACTGCTTACTGGCGGACAAGACCGTTTGGGCGGCCATCGGTGGGCTGGATGAAAACCTGCGCGACATCAGCCTGGAAGTCGATCTATGCCTGCGGATGCGCCAGGCCGGATATCTGACCGTGTTCACACCGTTTGCCCGGCTGCTGCTCAGGGCTGCCGAAACACTTAGCGCAGCTAACTCTGCTAGCGAAACCGAAGTCCCCGAGGCGCAGAGAGCGGTGCTACGCAAGTGGATGCCGGACCTGGCTCGAGACCCGGCCTATAACCCCAACCTATCCCTGGCCAGCACCGGTTTTAACCTGGCTGGGGCCGCGCGCAACAGCTGGCTGCCGTTCGAGAGCAAGATCCGTACGCGCATTCTGGGTTTGCCGGTGAACAAGGGGGCGGTGGGTCACTATCGTTTGATCAACCCATTCGGTCGCCTTGAAAATGCCGGCATGATCGAAGGCGCGCTCTACTACCGAACGCCCCAAGTGGTTGAGATAGAGCGCATGGTCCCCGATGTGATCATCTTCCAGGGCCGTTATACCGAGGGGCCGGTAGAAGGCATCAAGATCATCAAAGAATCCATTGATGCGTTTACCATCTTCGAGCTCGATGATTATCTACTCAATGTTCCCGATCAGAATGAACACAAACGCTACATTGGCAAGAGCATCGCGCAGAGCCTACCTAAAGGCATCGGGCTGTGCGACCGGCTGGTGGTTTCGACCGAGCCGCTTGCTCACGCCATGCGCGGGATGAACGATGATATTCGCGTGGTTCCCAACATGTTGGCGCCGCAACTGTGGGAGGGCTTGCACAGTGCTCGCGGCACCAGCCGCAAGCCACGGGTAGGTTGGGGCGGGGGGACGAGCCACACCGGCGACTTGTTGCTGATCGCCGATGTCGTCAAGGCGTTGGCTAAAGAAGTGGATTGGGTATTCTTCGGTATGTGCCCCGCGGAATTAAGGCCTTATATCCACGAATTTCATGAAACCGTAACGCTGGACCGCTACCCAGCCAAGCTGGCCAGTTTGAACCTGGACCTGGCGTTGGCGCCGCTGGAGCAGGTGGTGTTTAACGACTGCAAGAGCAATTTGCGGCTATTGGAGTACGGCGCGTGCGGTTACCCGGTGATTTGCTCCGATACCCTGGCGTATCAGGGCGCGCTCACGGCCACTAGGGTCAAGGATAACTCCGCTAGCCAGTGGCTAGCCGCGATTCGAATGCACTTGAGTGACCGTCAAGCGAATGCCCGCCTCGGGGATGAACTGAAAGCGCAGGTCATGCGGGATTTCGTCCTGCATGGCGCTGGGCTTCAGCGCTGGTTGTCGGCTTGGCAGCCTTGAGGCCTGCGGTTTAGCGCGTGGGTGCTCGGCGGTTTAATCTTTACCTATCACAAAAAAGGGTTCATATGAGTCAGCCAGGGTTGGTCAGCATCGTTATACCTTCCTACAAGTCGGCCTATTTCGAAGCGGCGCTCAAGAGCGCCATGGCCCAGGATTATTCAGATGTAGAAATCATCGTGACCGATGACTGCCCTGACAACAGCATCGGCGCCATCGTGGACGCGCTGCGGCCGACAAGCCCGTGGCCGATCCGCTACATCCACAATTCGCCTAGCCTTGGCGAAGTGGCGAACGTGAAGGCGGGCGTCGACTTGGCACAAGGTGAATACCTCAAGCTGCTCTACGACGACGATATGCTGGACCCCGAGTGCGTGCGTTTGTTGATTGATGCGATGGAGGGTAATCCCAGTGTCACCCTGGCGTCCTCGCGGCGTGTGCGTATAGACCAGTGGGGTGAACCCTTGCCGGATATCCCTGCGACCGTTTTTCCCTTCGCCTGCGATGTGCTACTCGATGGTAAAGACGTCACGTCATTTCTAGGCGAGCACACAGTGAACTTCATCGGCGAACCCAGCTCAATGCTCTGCCGCCGTGCGGAGCTACTGGCGTTCGGTGACGGCATCTACAGCTTGGGAGGCGAGGCGATCAATTCCATAGGCGACGTCGCTTTGCAAGTCAAACTGTTGCAGAAGGGCGATTTGGCGTTTCTGGCCAAACCCCTGTCTTTTTTTCGCATATCACCCGAGCAATTCAGCCAGCAAGATCGAGAAGATCCAACCTCGGCTATCTACTACCATCATTTGCTCCGCCGTCAGATCAGACAGCTGGGCTGGCAACGCCCTGAATTCGACAGCTGTTTTGTCATGGGGGCTCGTTTGGATCGGCCCTCGCAATGGAGCCGCATCGATTTACTGGCGACATTCACCGGGCAGGAAACGGTCCAGCAGCATAAGGATGAAGTCCAAGCGTGGGAAACATTGCGCCACCCCACGGCGGTCGCCTATACCGCAGCGCAGCAAAAGCTGCAGGCGTGCGCTGAGCCCTTGTCATTATTGGTCGTGATCGTGGACCACAACGACGATATCCAGGCCCTTACCCGCACTTTGCAGAGCTTGGGCGACGCCACCGCAGCTGAGGTGCGGCTGCAGGTATTGATTTTGACTCCACGCCCGGTTCCCCCTGCCGACAATCCAGCGGACGGGGTCTATTGGCGGACGCTAACGCCAGACGGTATCCGGGCATGCCTTAGTGATGCGGTTCAGCGTTATGATTTTGACTGGATGTTGCGCGTTAGTGCTGGGGAAACTTTTTGCTCGGGCGGATGGGTGATGGCCTTGGGCGAATTGACGGGGGCTGACCTTTGCGACGCTGTTTACGCAGATGAGTTTCAGCCAACCGCCGGCGGCAGTTTGAAAGCAGTGAAGCGCCCCGATTTCAATCTCGATTACCTGTTGAGTGCTCCGGCTGTAATGGCCGGTCACTGGTTTTTGGCACGTCAGTTTCTGATACCGCTGGCAGAGCAGGGGGGGCAGGATTTTCCCCAGGACGACTTGGGTTTTCTGTTGCGTTTGCTTGAGCTGCAGGGCGCGGCCGGCATCGGCCATATCGACGAATTCATCTTGCATTCGCAGAGGTCGCGGGGGGCCATTGATTCAATGGCCGATGCGGTCAGAACGCATTTGCAGGTGCGCGGTTATGCACAGGCGGCGGTCCGCGTCGAATCAGGCGCGGGGCTGCGCCTGAACTATGGCGATACTGCGCAGGCGGCTGTTTCCATTGTTTGCGACCTGGTTTCAATGGGGCAGCAAGGCCTGGCCAGCGTGCAAAGTTTGCTGCATCACACCGTTCATAGTCATTACGAAGTCGTCATTGTCGCCACCGCTGAACAGCTGTCAGCCCTTGATACCCAGGCCGATTCCCGTGTTCGATTCGTCGAGAGCGACGCGAGTTGCGGCGGCATACGCCTGAACGCCGGGCGCGCGCGCTGCAGCCATTCGATTTTATTATTCATCACCGAGGCCCTGCAGTTCGACCAAGGCGCGTGGTTGAGCGAGATGCTCAACCATATGCAGCGGGATGAAGTGGTCGCCGTGGGCCCATGCGTGCTTTCATCTGACGGCTCGTTACGGCGTGATCCTAACGATAGCGAAGCGCTGGCCGTCAGCCGGGTCGATCACAATCGCGCCAGCCTCCCTGGAAGCGTTGTCATGGTGGAGGCGCAGACGTTCGATGCGCTGGGGGGCATGGCGCAAGCCTACGTCAGTGCCCGCTACACTGTGCACGATCTGAGCTTGCGTATTGTGGCTGGGGGCGGGCTGGGCGTTTGGGCCGCCAATGCTCAGGTTCTAGCCAGCGATAGCTAAAAGCTATGCGCCAATGGCCTAGTGTGGTTCAAACTGGTTGCACGCCCGCACCACCTGATCCACCTGGGCCTCGCTCATCTCGGGGCTGATCGGCAAGCTCAGGACTCGCCGATGCAGCGCTTCGGTAATAGGTAAGTGCAAGTCGGCCAATGGCGCATACGCGTGCTGGCGATGGATAGGGATCGGGTAGTGAATGAGTGTCTGGATCTGCTGCTGCGCTAAATAGGCCTGCAACGCCGTTCGCTCATCGCAAAGCACCACGAACAGGTGCCACACATGGCTATGCAGTTGAGTGATGTCGGTCTTTGCAGGCTCAGGCAACTGTATGGCTGGGTTGTTGATTTCAGCGATATAGCGTTGTGCGATTTCCCGTCTTCTTTGTGTTTGTCGGTCTAGATAAGCCAGTTTGACCGAGAGCATAGCCGCCTGTATTTCATCCAGCCGACTGTTCACGCCAGGGTACAGATTTTCGTATTTACGCTGCGATCCGTAATTGCCTAGTGTACGAATCACCGTGGCTAACTCGTCGTCGTCGGTGGTCACGGCTCCGGCATCGCCAAGGGCGCCGAGGTTTTTGCCAGGGTAGAAGCTAAAGCCTGCCGCGTGGCCCCATTGTCCGGCGCGTCGGTTGCCCACACGGGCTCCGTGGGCCTGGGCGGAGTCTTCCAATACCTTTAGGTCGAACCGATTAGCAAGGGCAGTCAGTGCTTCCATCTCGGCCAGCCGGCCATACAAGTGAACAGGCATCAACACCCGAGTTCGCGGGGTAATGGCTTTTTCGACGTGAATAGGATCAAGGTTGAACGTGTGCGGGTCCGGCTCTACCAAAACCGGCACCAGGCCACTTTCACTGATCGCCAGCGCACTAGCGATGAAGGTATTGGCGGGTACTATGACCTCGTCGCCATGGGCCAGAACGCCCATATGCTTCCAGGCGCGAAGTGTCAGGGTCAAGGCGTCCAGGCCATTGGCCACGCCAATGCAGTGACGAGTGTCACAGTATTGGGCGAACTGTCGCTCGAACTGCTCAACTTCGCGACCATTGATGTACCAACCTGAGTCGATGACTCGAGTGCATGCGGCTATCAATTCGTCCCGCGAAGCCTGATTGATGTGTTTAAGGTCCAGAAAAGGAACGCTCATCAGTCTATGAACCTCGACATTCTTGTTTTCGCCGCCCGCACAGCGTCAACGGAGATGTGGAAATAGACGTCCAGATCGTCTTCAGCCACACGCCGTGCGCCCATTTTTTCATGAAATGAGATCACCCGAGTGTTGTCCTGACGGACATCAAAGTGCGACTGCTTCAGGCCCAGATGCTCAAAGCCGAACGTGTAAACCAGAAACGCACTTTCAAGCGCCGCGTAACGGCTTTTCTGTTCATTCAATATCCAGCTGCCCCAGCAAAACGAGCCCTCACGGATGTCATAGATCCGCACGGTGCCACAGGGCGTGAGCGAGGGTAGCCTTTGAATGATGAAGTAGAATTCGGTACCCGCGTGCTCCCGCTGTTTGTAGAGGCGCAACCATTCGATTTGCGATCCAATGTCACCGTCGGTGGGTGACAGATGGCTGTTAAGGAGGGGATCTTTGCGCAGCCCAAGAATAAACTCCGCGTCCTCTACCTCAGCCAGTCTCAAGGCGACAGTCCTGCCATTCAAGTTCATCGCGCGTACCGAGTTAGAAATTCATCATAATTACGGATGTAGTCGCTTTCGTCATAATGGTCGCTGGCCAGTACTAACAACACGCAATTGTCGCTGAAGTCATGCATTTCTCGCCAGGTTGAACCGTTTACCAAAATGCCTCGAGTGGGGCTGTCCAGCCATACGTCTTGACGGGTATTAGCATCATCCAGGACGACCCGGCAACTACCCGCCACGCAGATCATCACCTGCTGCAGCGCTTTATGGGCGTGGTACCCTCGGCTAACGCCAGGCTCAGTGTGATAGATGTAATACACCCGTTTAATGTCAAACGGCACGACGCGACCTTGTTCAATCGATACCATGCTGCCGCGCTGGTCGCCCAATATTTGAAACTCTACCCACTGTTCAATGTTCAAGAATGAGACTCCGGACTGGCTCCACGCGCAGGCTGGCGAAATCGATCGTCAAGGAAGTGCCGCTGTGGTCTATACCTTGAGGCTAAGCAATTTCTCTGCCACCCAATGGCGTAGTTGCAGCGTGCCGCTTTGGTAGGGGCTATCTCTCTGGGGAGGGGCAAATAGTCGAAGAAAGCACTTGGCGAATTTCATATCTTGGAGGTGACTTCTCAGTCACTTCCAGCATCTCCACTATGGTTTAATCCTCAGGGAGATGGCGCCTGGCTGACGCTACGCCAACGACCCTTTCCATTTCTCGCGCGACGCAGGCCGTTTGTGCCTATATCGACTAGGGTTTTTGCCCACGCTTGGGCGAGCGAGACACCTGTTTTTCAGTAGTTTTCAATGGGAAACCATGATGATTGGCATAAAAAGCATAGCGAGTTACGTACCGGTCGATGGCCTGGACAACTACGCGCAGGGTGCCAAATTCGACAAGGATAACGAGTTTATCCTGGGCAAGATCGGCTCGGCCTTTCTGCCGCGCAAGGCGGCCGAGCAAGAAACCTCCGACCTGTGCGTCGAGGCGGTCAATGCGTTGTTTGCCAATAATCCCGAGCTTAAGCGCGAGTCTATCGATGCGCTGATTGTGGTCACCCAGAACGGCGATGAAGAAGGTTTGCCGCACACGGCTGCTATCGTTCAACACAAGCTTGGATTGCCCACTCATATCGCCGCGTTCGATATTTCCCTGGGCTGCTCGGGCTATGTTTACGGCATCTATGCGCTCAAAGGCTTTATGGAAGCGACGGGCTTGAAGAATGGCCTGTTGGTTACAGCAGACCCCTATTCAAAAATCGTTGATCCGAAAGATCGCAACACCACCATGCTGTTTGGCGATGCCGCCACCGCCACCTGGATGTGCGAAGGGGCTGATTGGCAACTGGGCAAAGCCAGTTTTGGCACCGACGGTCTGGGCGCGCCGCACCTTAAAGTCACCAATGGCGTGTTCTTTATGAATGGGCGCCAGGTGTTCAACTTCGCGTTAGTGAAAGTGCCCGAGCATTTGCGTGAATTGCTCCGGGCTTCTGACCTGAAGGCGGACGACATCGACGCGTTTTGCATTCACCAGGGCAGTGCGGCTATTGTCGATGCCGTGGCCCGGCGTTTTGAAGAGGCGCCGTTGGAAAAGTTCGTCAAAGACATGGTCGAGACCGGTAATACCGTTTCGTCGAGCATTCCGCTGCTGCTGGAAAAGCATGTGCTGCCCTCCACCTGGAAGCGCGTGGCGATCAGCGGGTTCGGTGTGGGGTTATCGTGGGGGTCGGCGATTCTTCATCGTAAGTGAAGCGCTGGGCTATGCTGGGCTGACGCGATTTCAAGGCCACCCTTTATGAGCAACGAAACGTTCCAGCGCAATAGCGCCGCTTTGTCGGCGCGCTGGCCACAACTGTGGCAGCGGCTGCAGTGCGAGCCGGGTGATACCCTCGATGCACAACTGGTGGAGGGGCTCGGCTCGACCCTCTCTATCGATGGGATACAACTTAGTAGCCGTCACGACCGTATTGCCGAGGCGCGCGCGCAGGCGCAAAGCCTGCCGCCTGGCCAGCCTGTGCTGCATCTCTACGGTACGGGGTTGGGTGACTTGCAGCGGTTATTGCTGCAGTCTCCCGGGCTAGCGACGCTCAATGTGCACATCCTCAACGGCGCGGTGTTCCTGTTAGTCCTGCAGTTGCTCGAACAACATGACTGGCTAGAAGATCCCCGTATTAACCTGGCATATGCCGACGATCGCGAGGAAATAGCCCTGCCTTATTTCGCCCTGCCGGCGGAGCTGGTGCTGGCGGATGAGACGGCCGGCAGGATCCGTGATCGGCTGGTCAGCGAAAATCATGTGGCGTTCAATAACCGTCAGTTCGATGCGCAAGCGCCGGATTTAGTCGCGCGAGTCAGCAGCAATTTGCCGCTGTTGCGCAACGACCCCGATGTAGCCGAACTGTTCGGCAGCCAGTGTGGAAGAACTGCGCTGGTGGTCGCGACCGGTCCCAGTCTGGAGCGCCACTACGGGCATTTGCGGCAGGCCGTTGCGGCAGCCGATAGGCCTTTGCTTATTTGTGTCGATACGGCATTGCGTCCGTTATTGGACCAAGGGCTTGAACCCGACATCGTCGTGACGATCGACAAGCTGATCAACGATCACCACCTGCCCGTGGGGCGTGTGTCAGCTTCTACCCAACTGGTTTATGTGCCCATGGTCGACCCGGCCCTGTTGCAACGCTGGCCGGGGCCACGTTTCGCTGCTTATGCAGCCTCGGCGATCTATGCGCAGGCCCGCCAGCAGGTACCTAAGGCAGACCTGCACGTGGCCGGCAGTGTTATTCACCCCGCCGTGGACTTGGCGGTCAAAATGGGCGCCGCAGAGGTGGTGTTGTTCGGTGCGGATTTCGCTTTCCCCCACGGCAAGACCCATTCCGGTTGGGGTGATGGCGCCCTGGGGCCTAGTGCAACGCTCGCCCGGCACTGGGTGCTGGACGGCCATGGGCGACGCGTCGCGACGCAACTGAGCTTTCGTAGCTACCTTATAGAGCTGGAACGCTATATCGCCGACCATCCCCAGGTGCGCTTCCTGAATACCAGCCGAGACGGTGCGATGATCACCGGTACGGCGTTCCACCCGGAGTTCTGCCCATGATCGATCATTCGCGCTTGATCCGTGAATGCGCCGGGCTGTACCGCTTGGGCCGCGATGTGCAGGCAGGGTTAATGATGGTCGACATCTGCGAAGGCGTTTCGCCGCTGTTCGAAGGTGTCGCTGGCGCGCAGCAGGCGCAGTGGACGAGCCTGCTGGTGCAAATGCTTGAGTGCCAGCAGCGGCAAGACACCCTGGGGCTGGCTGATTACCTGGAATATGAGCTCATCGAGCTGCTGGACCGACAAACGGCGCAGGAGAAAAAGCCAGACTAGGGGGACGAAAGGCCGTCGAATTTGCCTATTCAGGGGCGATGTCAAGTGAAGTTGGGCAGTGGTTATCGGGTGTAAGCCCCGTGTTACAAGGGCTGGCGAGGTGATGGCAAAAAAAATTGAAAATTGCCCTCAAGCAACCTCACTCCACGACGATAACTATTACGAAGGTTCTCTAGGCCAAACCCGGCGCTTGCCAGGGCCGGACAGCCGCAGTACCCAACCCACGAGGATTTAGTCATGGCTTTAACCGTAAACACCAACGTAACTTCCTTGACCGTTCAGAAGAACCTCAACAAGTCTTCCGATGCACTGGCTACCTCGATGGGTCGTCTGTCTTCCGGTCTGAAAATCAACAGCGCTAAAGATGACGCCGCCGGCCTGCAAATCGCCAGCCGTCTGACCACTCAGATCAAAGGTCTGACCGTTGCTACCAAAAACGCCAACGATGGTATCTCCATCGCTCAGACCGCTGAAGGCGCAATGGTTGAAACGTCGAACATTCTGCAGCGTATGCGTGAACTGGCTGTTCAGTCCCGTAACGACTCCAACAGCTCGGCTGAACGTACCGCTCTGAACTCCGAATTCGGTCAGATGAGCGACGAACTGACCCGTATCGCTAACAGCACCACCTTCGGTGGCGGCCTGAAACTGCTCGATGGTAGCGCTGGTACTCTGGAATTCCAAGTGGGTTCGGCCACTGGCGACGACGAGCACATCTCGCTCAGCTTGACCGGTTCGTTCACCGCTAGCGGTCTGGGCCTGAGCTCTTCCACCATCTCTGGTGCCGCAGGTTCGGGCGCTCACACCGCCATCGACTCGGCCATCACCGCAATCGACGCTGCACTGACCACCGTTAACTCGGCTCGTGCTGACCTGGGTGCCAAGCAAAACCGTCTGACCAGCACCATCTCCAACTTGAACAACATCGTTGAAAACGCCACTGCTTCGCGCAGCCGGGTTCAGGATGCTGACTTCGCCGCCGAGACTGCTGAACTGACCAAGCAACAAACCCTGCAACAGGCTTCCACTGCGATCCTGTCTCAGGCCAACCAGCTGCCATCCGCTGTTCTGAAGCTGCTTCAGTAATATCGGCGCCTGGTAATCAACGGAAGGACGCCATCGTGCGCCCTTCCGTTTTTTGATTTGTGAGGTGGTGGACATGGATATGAGCATCAAGCTGAGCACGTCTTATCCTACGGCTGCTAATCAGGCAACGGCGGCGGCAACTGCCGTACAACCTGCTTCGCAATCGTCGTCCGACCTCCAATCGGGCGAGATCGTAAACAGCAATAAAGAACCGCAACGCACAGAATTGGATAAAGCGGTGAAGGACATCCAGGAGTTCGTCGACACCACTCGGCGGCAATTGGACTTCTCCGTAGACGACTCAACAGGGAAAGTTGTAGTCAAGGTCATTGCGACCGCCAGTGGGGAAGTCATCAGACAGCTCCCTTCTGAAGCTGCGTTGAAACTGGCGCAGAGCCTTAGCGATGCCGGCAGCCTGTTGTTCGACGACAGGGCCTGAGGCTGGCATGGCTTATGTATCTTTTCCAGGCTGAGGGCAGGTTCGCCAGGAAAGCGACAGTCACTGATTGAGGAGATAACAAAATGGCTACTGTATCCAGTACAACCGGAGCAACCACCGTTTCGGGTGTGGGCTCGGGTATCGATACTGCATCCATCGTGTCAGCACTGGTGGCGGCCGAGAAAGCCCCCAAGCAATCGCAGATCACTGCGCAAAAAACCACGACCAATGCCACCCTGTCGGCTATCGGTTCGGTGAAAAGTGCGCTCGATACCTACCGTACGGCGCTGTCCAAACTCAATACGACGAACTCGTTTATCGGCTTGAGCGCCACCAGTTCTTCGCCAACCGTGGCGACAGCCACTATCGGCGCAAAAGCCGCTGCGGGGTCTTATTCGCTGGTGGTCAATAACCTGGCGACCGCTTCGAAGGTCACCAGTGCCAAGGTCGAGGGTGGCGCATCTACGGTGATGAATACCGATGCCACTACGCTGACTCTGACCCAGGGTACCAATGCTTACACCATCGATATACCGGCCAACTCAACCTTGCAGACCGTGCGTGACACGATCAACACCAGCCTGCAGGCCAAAGGTATCACCGCCAACTTGGTGACCGACGCCAATGGCGATTCGCGTTTGGTCATGACGTCTACAACCACCGGCGCCAATACCGAAATGTCCTTGAGCGGTATCCCGGCTCTGGCCATCGATGGAACAGTAGCCGGAGGCACCGATGGCGCTGGGCGTATCGGCGCCGCGCCGGTGGATGCGTCGTTCACGGTGGATGGTCTGCCTTTGACCAGTGCCAGTAACACTGTGGATTCGGCCATCAGTGGCGTGACGCTATCGCTGGTGGGCGGGGACTCTAAGGAAACCACGATCACAGTAGGGTCGAGCACCACGGACCTTAAGGCCAACGTTCAAGCCTTCGTCGACGCGTACAACGCCTTGATGACGGTGATCAATACCCAGACCAAGGTGACCTCCACCGGGGCCAGTTCCAGCACCAGCACCACAGCCGCCACTACGGCGGCGGCGCTTACCGGTGACTCGACCATGCGTAACCTGGTCAGCTCGATTCGTAGCGAGTTGACCAAGCCGGGAGAGAGCGGGTCTCTGAGCGTGTTGTCGCAGATCGGTATTACCACCACGCAGACCACCGGGCTATTGACGCTGGATTCGACCAAATTCGACAACGCGATGAAGACCTCTTCCGGTGACGTGGTCGGTTTGTTCACGGGTGAAAACGGTATTCTGAACCGCATGACCGCGGCCACCGACAGCTATGCTGAAACGGGCGGGATCCTGGCGTCCAAACAGAAAACGCTCAACAACAAGTTGTCAGATCTGGTCGACGATCAAGCAGCGCTTGATCTGCGTATCACTAACCTGACCGCCACACTGAGCGCCAAGTACAACGCCATGGACACCTTGGTCGCCCAAATCAAGGCCACCAGCGATAGCATTTTGACTACGCTGAACGCGCTGAACAATAAGTCTTCGGACTAAGCGCAGTCAGTTTTTGCGGCTCGGCACGTTCCTTATGGAAGGTGCCGGGCCTTTTTGCTTCTAGGTGAGCGCTAAAGTTTTTCGCTTATAAGTCGATAGAAATAGCAAGAAGGCCACACACTTTTTGCCTGTCAAGAGGAACCACACATGAACCCCATGAAAGCCCTTCGCCAATATCAGAAGGTCAGCTCTGTCGCCCAGACCTCTGAAGCCAGCCCTCACCGTCTGGTGCAGATGCTGATGCAGGGCGGGCTCGATCGTATGGCACAGGCCAAGGGCGCGATGAGCCGTGGCCAAATTGCCGAGAAGGGGCTCATGCTGGGCAAGGCGATTGAAATCATCGGTGGTCTGCGTGAAGGCCTGGACCCGGAGAAAACCACTGACACCGAGTCGCTCAAGGAACTGGACAGCCTGTACAGCTATATGATGACCCGCCTGGCCCAGGCCAATGTGCACAGCGACCCTAAAATGGTCGATGAAGTGGCCAAACTGCTGATTACAGTCAAGAGTGGCTGGGATGCGATTTCAGCCAACGATCAGCCCTGAACAATGTAGCAAGGAGCTTCCCATGAGTGCCTTACAAAAAATAGAACAGACCCGTGACGCGCTGGTCGATGCACTGGTCAAAGGTGACTGGCAAGCCATTGGCGTACTGGATGTGGAATGTCGCGCCTGTGTCGACAGCGTGCTAAGCGGGCCGGCGGAAAACCCAGCTGAGCTGAGCAGCAACCTGGAATCGTTGCTGGGTGTGTACCGCCTCCTGCTGGAGAAAAGTACCGGCGCGCGCCAGGCGATTGTTGATGAAATGGCGCAGATCAACCAAGCGAAAAACGCGGCAAAGGTTTACCATCTGTTCCGCTGATCACACATTTTGTTCAAAGTACTGCGCCATAAATTTGACTGAGTACGGTTTTTTGACTTAACTAGTGGCTGTTCTCTTCTTTCTGGCGTCTATTACGCTAACTACGGCGAATGACGTCGAGCAGGCCCCGTCTGGGCATCGAGTTGACTAGGGAAGTTGCTATTGCATGTGGCGTGAAACCAAAATTCTGCTGATCGATGACGATAGCGCTCGCCGCCGTGACCTTGCGGTGATCCTCAATTTTCTGGGCGAAGACAATCTTTCCTGCGCCAGCCACGACTGGGAGCAAGCCGTGGAAGGGCTGGCCGCCAGCCGCGAAGTACTGTGCGTGCTGGTGGGCACGGTGGAGGCCCCTGGGCAGATCCTCGGCCTGATGAAAACCCTCTCGGCCTGGGACGAATTCCTTCCGGTGCTGTTGCTCGGTGACTCCAGTGCGCTGGAACTCCCGGACGACTTGCGTCGGCGCGTGCTGTCCAACCTGGAAATGCCGCCCAGCTACAGCAAACTGCTCGACACCTTGCACCGCGCCCAGGTGTACCGTGAGATGTACGACCAAGCCCGCGACCGTGGGCGCCAGCGTGAGCCTAATCTGTTCCGCAGCCTGGTGGGTACCAGCCGCGCCATCCAGCATGTGCGCCAGATGATGCAGCAAGTGGCCGACACCGACGCTAGCGTGCTGATCCTGGGCGAGTCGGGTACGGGCAAGGAGGTCGTTGCGCGTAATCTGCACTACCACTCCAAGCGCCGTGACGCACCCTTCGTTCCAGTCAACTGCGGGGCGATCCCCGCCGAGTTGCTGGAAAGCGAATTGTTCGGCCACGAGAAGGGCGCTTTCACCGGCGCGATCACCAGCCGGGCTGGGCGTTTCGAACTGGCCAATGGCGGCACCTTGTTTCTCGATGAAATCGGCGATATGCCGCTGCCCATGCAGGTCAAATTGTTGCGCGTGTTGCAGGAGCGCACCTTTGAGCGGGTGGGTAGCAACAAGACCCAGAGCATCGATGTGCGCATCATTGCCGCGACCCACAAAAACCTCGAAAGCATGATCGAGGTGGGCACTTTCCGCGAAGACTTGTACTACCGCTTGAACGTATTCCCCATCGAAATGGCGCCCCTGCGCGAGCGTGTCGAGGACATCCCGCTGCTGATGAACGAGTTGATCTCGCGCATGGAGCATGAGAAGCGCGGGTCCATCCGCTTCAATTCGGCTGCGATCATGTCGCTATGTCGCCACGGTTGGCCGGGGAATGTGCGTGAGTTGGCCAACCTGGTCGAGCGTATGGCGATCATGCACCCTTATGGCGTGATCGGCGTCTCCGAGTTGCCGAAGAAGTTTCGCTATGTCGATGATGAAGACGAGCAACTGGTGGACAGCCTGCGCAGCGACCTGGAGGAACGTGTAGCGATCAACAGCCATACGCCTGATTTCGCTTCTACAGCCATGCTGCCGCCTGAAGGGCTGGACCTCAAGGACTACCTGGGCGGACTCGAGCAGGGCCTTATCCAACAGGCACTGGACGATGCTGGCGGGATTGTGGCGCGCGCTGCGGAGCGCCTGCGGATCCGCCGTACTACCTTGGTGGAAAAGATGCGTAAATACGGCATGAGCCGCCGGGAAGAAGACGATCAGACAGACGATTGACGCCTGATTGTCGGCAATCTGGCGCTTCGCGGCGTTGGATTGCCTCTGGTTTTACCTCTTGTAACTTTTTAGACGAAAACCTCCGCGCCTTGCCGTTTCTGGCTTGAGGCCATTTGTACCCGTTCTGTTTCACGATTTGTGCTTCTGTGACGCCTGTCTCGCTTTTCCCCGGCATGGCTATTGCTTTGACCCTCTCACGATACCGTTTTATGACGGTGAGCCCCGCGAGAGAGATCCATGCCACAGGCCGCCCCTATGTCCTCAGTGACCGATCCGCAACTCCCTGCCGAGCAAGCCAGCCGCATTGGGTTGGAACAGGCGTTTGCCCTGTTCAATCAGATGTCCAGCCAACTGAACGATTCCTACAGCATGTTGGAAACCCGCGTCGCCGAACTCAAGGGCGAATTGGCCGTGGTCAGCGCCCAGCGTATGGCCGAGCTGGCCGAGAAAGAGCGCCTGGCGAACCGCTTGCAGCATTTGCTGGACTTGCTACCGGGCGGGGTGATCGTGATCGATGCTCAGGGGCGTATCCGTGAAGCTAATCCGGCCGCCTGCGACCTGCTGGGGCTGCCGCTGGAGGGCGAGTTATGGCGTGAAGTGATCGCCCGCTGCTTCGCCCCCCGTGAAGACGACGGCCACGAAATCTCCATGAAAGATGGCCGCCGCTTGTCCATCTCCACCCGGTCCTTGGGGGCCGAACCCGGCCAGTTGGTGCTGCTCAGCGACCTAACCGAAACCCGCCGCTTGCAAGGGCAGTTGGCGCGCCATGAACGCTTGTCGTCGCTGGGCCGCATGGTCGCGTCCCTGGCTCACCAGATCCGTACCCCGCTGTCGGCTGCGTTGCTTTATGCCAGCCACCTGACGGAGCAGGTCTTGCCTGCCGAAACCCAGCAGCGCTTCGCCGGCCGTCTCAAGGAGCGCTTGCACGAGTTGGAACACCAGGTGCGTGACATGCTGGTGTTCGCCCGCGGCGAACTGCCCCTGACTGAACGCCTGGCGCCGGCACAATTGCTGCAGGCCCTGCAGAGCGCCGCGCAGGCCCACGTGCAAGACCACGACGTGCGCTGGCAGTGCGACAGCCTGGCAGGGGAGGTGCTGTGCAACCGCGACACCCTGGTAGGCTCGCTGCTCAATTTGCTCGAAAACGCCATGCAGGCCAGTGCTGGCCGCGCGCGCCTCAAGGTCCACCTCTATACCCGTGGCGAGCAACTGCGCCTGTGCATCAGCGATAACGGTGCGGGCATTGCGCCGCATACCCTGGCGCGCCTGGGCGAGCCGTTTTTTACCACCAAAACCACCGGCACTGGCCTCGGCCTGGCGGTGGTCAAGGCAGTGGCCCGGGCCCACCAGGGCGATTTACAGATCCGCTCACGGCAGGGCCGCGGTACCTGCGCTATGGTTACCCTGCCATTGTTGCCAGGCAGCCTGGCCGAGGAGCACGCGTCATGAGCGTCAAGGTACTGTTGGTCGAGGACGACCGGGCGCTACGCGAGGCGCTGTGCGATACCCTGGAACTGGGCGGCTATGAATTCCATGCGGTGAGCAGCGCCGAAGAGGCGCTGCAGGCCGTCGCTCGGCAGGCGTTTGGCCTGGTCATCAGCGACGTGAACATGCCGGGTATGGACGGCCACCAGTTGCTTGGCCTGTTACGCAGCCGCCAGCCGCAGTTGCCGGTGCTGCTGATGACAGCCCACGGCGCGGTAGAGCGCGCCGTTGAGGCGATGCGCCAGGGCGCCGCGGATTATCTGGTCAAACCGTTCGAACCGCGGGCGTTGCTCGACCTGGTCGCTCGGCACGGCCGCGGCGCGCCCAGCCAGGCTGAACGGGAAACCGGCCCGGTGGCGGTAGAGCCCGCCAGTGTCGCGCTACTGGAGTTGGCGGCGCGGGTTGCGCGCAGCGATTCCACTGTGTTGATCTCAGGCGAGTCGGGCACCGGCAAGGAAGTGCTGGCGCGCTATATTCACCAGCAGTCCCGCCGAGCGGATCAGCCGTTCGTGGCCATCAACTGCGCGGCGATCCCCGATAACATGCTTGAAGCGACCCTGTTCGGTCATGAAAAAGGCTCGTTTACCGGCGCTATCGCCGCCCAGACCGGCAAGTTTGAACAGGCCGACGGCGGTACCCTGCTATTAGACGAAATATCCGAGATGCCCATGGGCTTGCAGGCCAAACTGTTGCGCGTCTTGCAGGAGCGCGAGGTGGAGCGGGTCGGCGGGCGTAAGCCCATCGCGCTGGACATCCGCGTGGTCGCCACCACCAACCGTGACCTGGCCGCCGAGGTGGCAGCGGGGCGCTTCCGGGAAGACTTGTACTATCGTTTGTCGGTATTCCCCTTAGCCTGGCAACCGTTGCGCGCGCGCCGCGCCGATATTCTGCCGCTGGCCGAGCGGCTGGTGGCCAAATACGTCAATAAAATGAAACACGCGCCGGTGCAACTGTCAGCCGAGGCTCGCGCGTGCCTGGTGGACTACCCATGGCCGGGCAACGTGCGAGAACTGGACAACGCTGTGCAGCGCGCGTTGATCCTACAGCAGGGCGGGGTCGTGCAGGCTCAGGATTTCTGCCTGTCCCATGCCCTCAGCAGCGCGCCACTGCCGCCCCTGAGCCTGGTGGTGCAGGCCCGCGCTCCAGCGATGCCCAGTGAAGTGGCGGGTGTTTTGGGCGATGACCTGCGCCGGCGTGAGTTCGAAATGATCATCGAGACACTGCGCAATGAACGCGGCCGACGCAAGGAAGCCGCCGAACGGTTGGGTATCAGCCCGCGTACATTGCGTTATAAATTGGCGCAGATGCGCGATGCCGGCATGGACGTAGAAGCCAGTTTGTATGCTTCTTGAGTCACGGTCCCGCTATCCGTAGCGAGGGGCTTGGGCCCCGATCTTTAACCGGACCCACACAACTGGCACCCTCCTTGCTACTACCTCAGTAGTCGCTGTATCAGTGTCAAAAAATTGCAAGTTGCCGGAGAGTCACCCATGAGCCAAGGTATCGAATTCAATCGCTTGATGCTGGACATGCGCGCCATGCAAATGGACGCCATGGCCGCACCGAAAGCATCGGCTGTACCGGAAGCAGGCGCCAGCAGCTTCGCCGACTTGCTCGGCAGTGCCGTAAACAAGGTCAACGACGTGCAGCAGGCCTCCAGCCAGCTGTCTACGGCGTTTGAAATCGGTCAGAGTGGGGTCGACCTGACCGACGTAATGATCGCGTCGCAGAAAGCCAGCGTTTCCTTTCAAGCCCTGACCCAAGTGCGTAACAAGGTGGTTCAGGCTTACCAAGACATCATGCAGATGCCTGTTTGAGGACGAATTGAGTCATGGCGGAAGCAGTCGTGGATAACGTACCGGCCAAGAGTGGCGCGCCAGCACCGGCAGTGAGCAAGCCGCCGCTGTTTGGCATGTCGTTCCTGGAAAACCTGTCGCAGATGACCGTGCTGCGCCAAGTCGGCCTATTGGTCGGCCTGGCGGCAAGCGTCGCGATCGGTTTTGCTGTAGTGCTGTGGTCGCAACAACCCGATTACCGGCCGTTGTATGGAAGCCTGGCGGGGATGGACACCAAGCAGGTCATGGATACCCTGGCCACCGCCAATATTCCGTACAACGTTGAGCCTAACTCCGGCGCCTTGCTGGTCAAAGCTGACGACCTTTCCCGTGCGCGTTTGCAACTGGCCCAGGCCGGTGTAGCGCCGAGCGACGGCAACATTGGCTTTGAGATTCTCGACAAAGACCAAGGCCTGGGGACCAGCCAGTTCATGGAAGCCACGCGTTACCGCCGTGGCCTGGAAGGCGAGCTGGCACGTACCATTTCCGCCTTGAATAACGTCAAGGGCGCGCGGGTGCACTTGGCTATTCCGAAAAGCTCGGTGTTCGTCCGCGATGACCGTAAGCCCACTGCTTCGGTATTGGTCGAATTGTATGCAGGCCGCACACTGGAACCTGGTCAGGTGCTGGCAATCGTCAATTTAGTGGCGACCAGCGTGCCTGAGCTGAGCAAGTCTGGCGTGACCGTGGTCGACCAGAAGGGCAACCTGTTGTCCGAACAGGAAAACTCTGAACTGAGCATGGCGGGCAAGCAGTACGACTACAGCCGCCGTGTGGAAACCATGCTGACTCAGCGTGTGCAGAACATTCTGCAACCGGTGTTGGGCAATGACCGTTACAAAGCCGAAGTGTCGGCGGATGTGGACTTCAGCGCCGTCGAGTCCACCTCTGAACAATTCAACCCTGACCAGCCAGCCTTGCGCAGCGAGCAGTCGACCAGCGAACAGCGTTCCAGCAGCATGGGCCCGCAGGGCGTGCCAGGTGCGTTGAGCAATCAACCACCGAGCCCGGCGACTGCGCCGCAGCAGACCGGCCAAGCCGGTGGCGCCACTGCCAGTGCGATCGCCCCAGGCCAGCCGTTGCTCGATGCCAACGGTCAGCAAATCATGGACCCGGCCACCGGTCAGCCGATGTTGGCGCCGTACCCGGCTGACAAGCGTCAACAATCGACCAAGAATTTCGAGCTGGACCGTTCCATCAGCCACACCAAACAGCAACAAGGGCGTTTGACCCGGTTGTCGGTAGCCGTGGTGGTGGACGACCAAGTCAAGATCAACCCGGCCAACGGTGAGACCACCGCCACGCCATGGAAAGCCGAAGACCTGGCACGCTTCACCCGCCTGGTGCAGGACGCAGTCGGTTTCGACGCCAGCCGTGGCGATAGCGTGACCGTGATGAACGTGCCGTTCTCCACCGATCGCGGCGAAGTCATCGCAGAAGCTGCGTTCTACACTCAGCCCTGGTTCTGGGACATCGTTAAGCAAGCCATGGGTGTGTTGTTCATCCTGGTCCTGGTGTTTGGCGTGCTGCGTCCAGTGCTGAACAACATCACCGGCGGCGGCAAAAGCCGCAGTGATGCAGGGATGGGCGGTGACGTCGAGCTCGGCGGCATGGGCGGCCTGGATGGTGAACTGGGCAATGACCGGGTCTCCCTGGGTGGGCCGCAGAGCATCCTGCTGCCGAGCCCCACCGAGGGTTATGACGCGCAGTTGAACGCAATCAAAAGTTTGGTGGCCGAAGACCCGGGTCGTGTGGCCCAGGTCGTGAAAGAGTGGATCAACGCCGATGAGTAATAATCAAGTCGCTGCGCCCAAGCTGACCCGTGTCGACAAGGCCGCCATCTTGCTGTTGTCGCTGGGTGAAACCGACGCGGCCCAAGTGCTGCGGCACATGGGCCCCAAGGAAGTCCAGCGGGTGGGTGTGGCCATGGCGCAAATGCGCAATGTGCACCGTGAGCAGGTCGAGCAGGTCATGAGCGAGTTCGTCGAGATCGTCGGCGATCAGACCAGCCTGGGCGTGGGCTCCGATGGCTACATTCGTAAGATGCTCAACCAGGCGCTGGGCGAGGATAAAGCCAACGGCCTGATCGACCGTATTCTCTTGGGCGGCAACACCAGCGGCCTGGACAGCCTCAAATGGATGGAGCCGCGTGCCGTGGCCGACGTCATCCGTTACGAGCACCCGCAGATTCAAGCCATCGTCGTCGCCTACCTTGACGCCGACCAGGCGGGTGAAGTGCTCGGGCACTTTGACCATAAAGTACGCTTGGACATCATTTTGCGGGTGTCCTCCTTGAACACTGTGCAGCCTGCGGCGTTGAAGGAGCTGAACACCATTTTGGAGAAGCAGTTCTCCGGCAACTCCAATGCGGCCCGTACGACCTTGGGCGGCATCAAGCGTGCGGCCGACATCATGAACTACCTCGACAGTTCGGTCGAGGGGCAGCTCATGGACTCCATTCGCGAGATCGACGAAGACCTCTCCGGTCAGATCGAAGACCTTATGTTCGTGTTCAACAACCTGCGCGACGTGGACGACCGGGGCATTCAAGCGCTGTTGCGCGAAGTGTCTTCCGATGTTCTGGTGGTGGCCCTCAAAGGCGCCGACGAAGGCGTGCGCGAGAAGGTCTTCAAGAACATGTCCAAGCGCGCCTCGGAACTGTTGCGCGATGACCTGGAAGCCAAAGGGCCAGTGCGGGTCAGCGACGTGGAAACCGCGCAGAAAGAAATCCTTACCATCGCACGACGCATGGCCGAAGCCGGCGAGATTGTGCTAGGTGGCAAGGGCGGCGAAGAGATGATCTAAGAACAGCTGATCTACGCTGTAGTCCTATGGCCCTACTGATGTAGGATCATAGGGCGTCGATCCAGCAGGGTCCTCGTCTTCGTTTCTTGCTGCATTCAGGAAAAGCCCATGTCCCGCCCTAGCAAAGAACCCGCCAGCGAACTGATCCGCGCTGGCGACCTGCAAGCATTCGACCGCTGGTCGTTGCCCAGCTTCGACCCGCAAGGGCCTGAGCCTGAGCCCGAACCTGTGGCCGAAGAACACGTGCAGCAGGAAAGCGAAGAAGTGCCGCTGGAAGAAGTCCAGCCCTTGACCCTCGAAGAACTCGAGAGCATTCGCCAGGAAGCCTGGAACGAAGGCTTTGCTACCGGCGAAAAAGAAGGTTTCCACAGTACCCAGATCAAAGTGCGGCAAGAGGCCGAAGTGGCCTTGGCCGCGCGCCTGAGCAGCCTGGAAGCGCTGATGGGGCAACTGCTCGACCCGATTGGCGAGCAGGACAACCAGATCGAGCGGTCACTGGTAGAACTGGTTGGCCATTTGACCCGGCAGGTTATCCAGCGCGAACTGGCGATCGATTCGCGGCAGATCGAAAAGGTTCTGCGTGAGGCGCTCAAATTGTTGCCATTAGGCGCTAATAACGTGCGAATTTTCATCAATCCGCAGGACTTCGAGCAGGTCAAGACCCTGCGCGAAAAGCATGAGGAAACCTGGCGTATCCTCGAAGACAGCGCGCTGTTGCCCGGCGGCTGCCGGGTCGAGACCGAACACAGCCGTATCGATGCCTCCATGGAAACCCGCATCACCCAGGCCATCGCCTTGTTGATGGACCAGATGCACGAACAAGCGCTGCACCCTTCCGAAGCCGATATGCAGATCCCGCTGGAAGACCGCGATGCTTCTTGAGCGCACCAGTTTTGGCAAGCGCCTAAGCACCTATGTGCCGGCCATCGACCTGCCGACCCAGCCGGTGCTGGAAGGCCGCTTGCTGCGCATGGTCGGCCTGACCCTGGAAGCCGAGGGCCTGCGCGCGGCCATGGGCAGCCGCTGCGTGGTGATTAATGATTTGAGTTACCAGCCGGTCCAGGTCGAGGCCGAGGTAATGGGCTTTTCAGGCACCAAGGTGTTCTTGATGCCGGTCGGCAGCGTCGCCGGAATCGCTCCCGGGGCCCGCGTGGTTCCGTTGGCCGACACCGGCCGCCTGCCCATGGGTATGACCATGCTCGGCCGGGTACTCGACGGCGCCGGGCGCGCCTTGGACGGCAAAGGCGGCATGAAGGCCGAGGACTGGGTGCCCATGGACGGCCCGACCATCAACCCGCTCAAGCGCGACCCCATCAGCCAACCGCTGGACGTGGGCATTCGCTGTATCAACGGGCTGCTCACCGTCGGCCGTGGTCAGCGCCTGGGCTTGTTCGCCGGTACCGGTGTAGGTAAGTCGGTGTTGCTGGGCATGATGACGCGGTTCACCGAAGCCGACATCATCGTGGTCGGGCTGATTGGCGAGCGGGGCCGGGAGGTTAAGGAATTCATCGAGCACATTCTGGGCGAAGAGGGCCTCAAACGCTCGGTGGTAGTGGCCTCGCCTGCGGACGATGCGCCCTTGATGCGTATGCGCGCGGCCATGTATTGCACGCGGATCGCCGAATATTTTCGCGACAAGGGCAAGAATGTCCTGCTGCTGATGGACTCACTGACCCGTTTCGCTCAGGCCCAGCGGGAAATTGCCTTGGCCATTGGCGAGCCACCGGCGACCAAGGGTTACCCGCCTTCAGTGTTCGCCAAGTTGCCTAAACTGGTGGAGCGCGCGGGCAATGCCGAAGCCGGTGGTGGCTCCATCACTGCGTTTTACACCGTATTGTCCGAGGGCGATGACCAGCAGGACCCGATCGCCGACTCGGCCCGTGGTGTGCTCGACGGCCACATCGTGCTGTCGCGGCGCTTGGCTGAGGAGGGGCATTACCCCGCCATCGACATCGAGGCCTCGATCAGCCGGGTCATGCCACAGGTGGTCAGCCCGCAACAAATGGGCCAGGCCCAACAATTCAAGCAACTCTGGTCACGCTACCAACAGAGCCGCGACCTGATCAGCGTGGGTGCCTATGTGGCCGGTGGTGATCGCGAAACCGACTTGGCGATTTCCCTGCAGCCGACCCTGGTGCGCTACCTGCGCCAAGGCCTGACCGACAATGAAAGCCTGCAAAGCAGCCGTGAGCGCCTGGCAGCCGTATTCAACCCTGTGGCGCCGGGGGGTTAATTCATGGCGAGCCGTGCGGCGCGCTTGGCGCCTGTGGTGGAAATGGCCGAGAGCGTCGAGCGCAAGGCCGCCCAGCGCCTGGGTGGGTTTCAGGCGCAGGTTAACCTGGCCCAGGCCAAACTGGCCGAACTGGACCGCTTCCGCCAGGACTACCAGCAACAGTGGATCACCAACGGCAGCCAGGGTGTTTCCGGGCAATGGTTGATGAACTACCAGCGTTTTTTGAACCAGTTAGAGACCGCCGTTGCCCAACAACAGAAGAGTCTGCTCTGGCACCAGAACAATTTGAACAACGCTCGGACGGCGTGGCAACAGGCCTATGCGCGAGTGGAGGGGCTGCGCAAACTGGTGCAGCGCTACATCATCGAAGCACGCCAAATCGAGGACAAACGCGAGCAGAAATTGCTCGATGAATTGTCCCAGCGTCTTCCGCGACACGATCAATAGTTAGGCATTTGCACTCGGCCAGGTTGCCGCGGAGCCCGGCCGGTGCTAAACCTTTTTCAAAGCTGCCCATACCAGAGGTAAGACTTACATGGCCGTAACATCTGAAATCGTCAAGGATGAGAAAAAGCTGAGGATCGCCGTTTCCGGGCGGTTTGACTTCGGCATGCATCAGGCTTTTCGCGAGACTTATGAAAAGGTTTCACGCTCGGATTTCGAATGCGTTGAAGTGGACCTGCGCGATGCCAACTACCTCGATAGCTCTGCGTTGGGCATGCTGTTGCTCCTGCGTGATTACGCCGGCGGGGATCACGCGAAAATCAAGATTATCAACATCTGTGCTGATGTAGAAAAGATTCTCGCGATCTCCAACTTCGATAAGTTATTCGAGTTGGAAAAACCACCGGTTGAGCGGTGATGCATAGCCCGGCGCCATCGCTCAGTGTCTTAATCGCCGACGACAACATGACCGACCGCATGCTGCTCTCCAGCATCGTGCGGCGCCAGGGCCACACGGTACTGACCGCAGGTGATGGGCAGGAAGCGATCGATGTCTTCGCCCGTGAGCGCCCCGACCTCGTTTTGCTCGACGCCATGATGCCGATACTCGACGGTTTCGAGGCCGCGCAGCAAATCAAACAGCTGGCGGGCGAAGAGCTGGTGCCGATTATCTTCCTGACTTCGCTGACCGAAGAGCAGGCGTTGGTGCGGTGCCTGGAGGCGGGCGGTGACGATTTTCTGGCCAAGCCTTATAACCAGGTCATTCTGGCGGCGAAGATCAAAGCCATGGATCGCTTGCGTCGCTTGCAGGCCACGGTACTGGAGCAACGCAACCAGATCTCTCGGCACCACGATTACCTGCTCAATGAACAGCGGGTGGCCAAAGCGGTGTTCGACCAAGTGGCTCATTCGGGGTGCCTGAATTCACCCAATATTCGCTACCTGCAGTCGCCTTATGCCCTGTTCAACGGTGACTTACTGCTGGCCGCCTTCACGCCGTCGGGCGACATGAACGTATTGCTCGGCGATTTTACCGGCCATGGTTTACCGGCGGCCGTGGGCGCCATGCCCCTAGCCGAAGTGTTCTATGGCATGACCTCCAAGGGTTACGGTTTGGCGCAGATCCTGCGGGAGATGAACGCCAAGCTCAAACGCATCCTGCCTGTGGATATGTTTTGCTGCGCCATTCTACTTAACCTCAGTTTTCAGCGGCGTGTGGTGGAAGTGTGGAACGGTGGTATGCCTGAGGGTTACCTCCATCGGATCGACAGCGGTGAGCGCGTCCCTTTGTATTCCCGGCATTTGCCGTTGGGGGTACTGTCCAGCGCCACGTTCGAAGACCGTACCGAGGTCTACCCGCTGATGCTGGGTGATCGGGTCTTTCTGTTGTCCGACGGCGTGATCGACACCTGCGATGCCCAGGAAGAAAACTTCGGCGTCGAGCGCTTGAAAGCGGTGTTTGCCCGCAACACCGAACCCGATTTGTTATTCGAAGACATTCTGCAGGCATTGGAAGACTTTCGCGGCCAATCCCGCGACGACGTCAGTATGTTGCAACTGGAAGTGGTCGAGCCGGAATGCTTTACCAATGCCCCGGTGATTTATTCCGACAGCGGTGAGTCCAGCCCGCGGGACTGGTCGGTGTCGTTCGAACTGCGCCCCGACTCCCTGCAACGTTTCAACCCTTTACCTTATCTGCTGCAACTGCTGCAGGAAATCCATGGGTTGCGTAGTCAGAGCGGCGCGTTGTACAGCGTGCTGGCAGAGCTATACTCCAATGCACTGGAGCACGGCGTATTGGGCCTGGACTCCGCGCTCAAGCGTGATGCGGCGGGGTTCGCCCTGTACTACGCCGAACGCAATCGCCGCCTGGAGGCATTGAGCGAGGGCTATGTACGGATTAACCTGCGCATAGAGCCGGAGCCGGGCGGTGGTTGCCTGGTCATTGAGGTGCAGGACAGCGGCCCGGGCTTCGATGCCCGTAACGTACTGGCTAGGGCGCCGAGTGACCGTGACTTTTCTGGCCGCGGTGTGCATCTAATCCGCAAGCTGAGCCGCAATGCCAGTTGGAGCGATGACGGGCGTACCGCCCGCGTGGAGTTTCACTGGGTGTGCTAGGTATGCTAGTAATGACCCAGATTCAAGGACGATAAAGTGGAGCGAGTAAGGAACATGAACGACATCGTGCATATGGACGAAAACGTGCTGGTCGTGTTGCAAGATGTAATGCAAGAGAGCTACTCAGAACTCTTGAGCACGTTTCTGCAAGACTCTGAGTATCAAGTCAAACGTCTGCAATCGGCATGTGCGTCGGCTAACGAAATCAGCCTGGCTGCCCATACCTTCAAGGGCAGTTGCAGCAATATGGGCGCTGTTCACCTGGCGGGGTTGTGCAGGGCGCTCGAAGACCAAGCGCGTCTGTCAGGCGATGGCGGCAATTTTACGTCACTGATCGCCCAGGTTGTCGAAGAATTTGACACCGTACGTGCGCTTTACGCTCAAGAGCTACAGCGCGTATCGCCCGTCACCGCTGCTTAGGTCGCCTACTTCAGACTTGGCCCGACTCTTGCTATATCTCCTCTAACTGAGCCAACGATCCCAGTTCAGCGGAGATCTTCTTCATGCCCGTCACGTCAAACCCTCTTCTGCAGGCCAACTCGGTCAGCAGTAAACAAGCTGCCAATATGGGCAACTTGAGCAAAACCCCCGACAGCCCCAAGGCCGGCGCAGCCAGCTTTGCTGACCTTTACGCCAAACAAACGCCGGTGGCTGCGGCCAAGCCCGATGTGCCGGCCAAGTCGGCGCGCGACAGCGTCGCCGACAAGGCTCAGGATAAACCCGCCGCTAAGGACGACGCTGCCGCCAGCAAGCCGGATGTTGCCGATAGCGGCAATGGCTTGCCGACCGCCAAAGCTGATAAAGGCGCTGCCGCCAGCGGCAAAGGCGACCAAGCCGAGGCGGACGATGACGGTGATGGCGATACGGTCGCGGTGGCCGAGCCTGTGGTGGATCCTGCCACGCTAGCGCCCCCATTGGCCGAGGCGCCGCCTGCATTGACTGACGCTGCGCCAATTCCTGTGCAGGATAATTCGCTGGGGGCGATGGCTGCCGCTATGCCCGCCGCGCCGCCCGTGGAGGCCGCGCAGGAACCGGTGGACGACGTGTTGGCCGACTTGCCTGCGGTGCGTATGGCGCTTGAGCAGAGTGCCAAGGCCCAGGGAACGACTTCGGTACACGCCAAGGCGGCCGCCAACGATACGCCACAAACCGACGCTGATCCGTCGGCTGACACCTCGTTCGTCAATGGTCTGGCGGCGATGGTAGAGAAGCAGCAGCCGCCTGGTTCAGAAGGCGAGGGCGCCGATCAAGGTTTTGCCGGGGTGCTCGATGACGGCCTCAAAGACCTCAACAGTGCTAACAGTGATACACGCCTGGACGACTTCGCCAATCGGCTGGCGAACCTGACACAGGCGGCCACGCCCAAGACCGCCAACGCATTGCCGCCCTCGCAACCTCTGGCCATGCAACAGAGTGGCTGGACCGAAGGCCTGGTGAATCGGGTGATGTACTTGTCCAGCCAGAATCTCAAGTCGGCGGAAATTCAATTGTCGCCCGCTGAATTGGGCCGCTTGGATGTGCGGGTCAATATGACGCCAGACCAGCAGACCCAGGTAACCTTCATGAGTGCCCACGTGGGCGTGCGTGAAGCGTTGGAAAGCCAACAGGGCCGCCTGCGCGACATGTTCGCCGAACAGGGCATGGGGCAGTTGGACGTCAATGTTTCCGATCAGTCGCGTAACCAGGACCAACAACAGGCCCAGCAGGGGCGTTCGGTCGCCTCCACCACGGGCTCGCGTGACGGTGGCGATGACGCGGCGCATGCCCCCAACGAAGTTGAAATCAGCAGCGCCAGCGTTGTGCTCGGCTCCAGTGCCGTGGACTACTACGCTTGATATTGCGCCCCTGAAAGCCATGGCCGCCACTACATAGTGGCCATGGTTTTATCCCCGCGCGTTCCTGCGCCAACGCAATTCTGGCATAACACTTGCTCCGTCCTCACCCAGCGTTTGTAAAACCCCTGAATGGTGACGGATTATTGGCATGGCTAAGAGCGAAGAAGTAAAAGACCCCGAGGTGAAAGGCAAGGGCAAGCTCAAGATGATCATTCTGATCGTCGTGGGCTTGTTGTTGGCCATCGGCTTGTCCGTGGGCGCCACCTGGTTTTTCATGAACAAATCGGCCAGTAAGCCGGCCGAGGCTCCAGCAGTCGCCACTAACGCCAAGCCTGTCGCGATCTATGAGCCGCTGACCCCGCCGTTCGTGGTCAATTACAAACAGAATGGGCGCGATCGCTACATGCAGGTGAGCATCACCTTGCAGGGCCGCGACAAAGCCGCGCTGGACGAACTCAAGGTGCACATGCCGGTCATCCGCAACAATTTGGTGATGATGTTTTCGGGTGAGACATTCGAGACCATTGCCAGCCCGGTGGGCCTGGAAATGCTCCGGCAAAAAGCCACTGCTGCCGTGCAGGCAGTTGGGCAAAAAGAGCTGGGCAAGTCGGTGATCGACCAGTTGCTCTTCACTAACTTCGTATTGCAGTAGGAACACGACATGGCCGTGCAAGACCTGCTGTCCCAGGACGAAATCGACGCGCTGTTGCATGGTGTCGACGACGGTTTGGTGCCCACCGAGACCCTCGGCGAGCCCGGCACCGTCAAAACCTATGACCTGACCAGCCAGGATCGCATCGTTCGCGGACGCATGCCGACCCTGGAAATGATCAACGAGCGTTTTGCTCGCTATACCCGCATCAGCATCTTCAACATGCTTCGTCGTTCGGCGGACGTGGCGGTGGGCGGTGTACAGGTCATGAAGTTCGGCGAGTACGTACACTCCCTGTACGTGCCCACCAGCCTCAACCTGGTCAAAGTCAAACCCTTGCGCGGCACCGCATTGTTCATCCTGGACGCCAAGCTGGTGTTCAAGCTGGTGGACAACTTCTTCGGTGGCGACGGTCGGCATGCCAAGATCGAAGGGCGGGAGTTCACCCCCACTGAGTTGCGGGTGGTGCGCATGGTGTTGGACCAGGCCTTTATCGATTTGAAAGAAGCCTGGCATGCGGTCATGGACGTGAACTTCGAGTACATCAACTCGGAAGTTAACCCGGCCATGGCCAACATCGTCGGCCCGAGTGAAGCGATTGTGGTGTCGACTTTCCACATCGAACTCGATGGCGGTGGCGGCGACCTGCACGTGACCATGCCCTATTCGATGATCGAGCCGATCCGCGAGGTGCTTGATGCCGGCTTCCAGTCAGACCTGGACGACCAGGATGAACGCTGGGTCAAAGCGTTGCGCGAAGATGTCTTGGATGTCGCCGTACCGCTGACCGCCACCGTGGCCCGTCGGCAACTGCGCCTGCGGGACATTTTGCACATGCAGCCCGGTGATGTGATACCGGTCGAATTGCCCGAAGACATGGTCATGCGTGCTAACGGCGTACCGACCTTCAAAGTGAAGCTGGGCTCGCACAAAGGCAACCTGGCGCTACAAGTAACCGAGCCGATCGAGCGTCGTTAAGCGACGCCTTGCTGGCCGCCGTACCCTATGAATTTTTGCCCGTCGAGGACACCTGATGGCTGACGAACGCAATACCTCTTCCGAAGACCAAGCCCTGGCCGATGAGTGGGCCGCAGCCCTGACCGAATCCGGTGATGGTGGTCAGGACGACATCGACGCTTTGCTGGCGGCTGACGCCGCGTCTGCTCCCTCGGCCAGCCGCCTGCCCATGGAGGAATTCGGCGGTGTGCCTAAAAGCAATCAGCCGGTGACCCTGGACGGGCCCAACCTGGATGTGATCCTGGACATTCCGGTGAGCATCTCCATGGAAGTCGGCAGCACCGATATCAGCATCCGTAACTTGCTTCAACTCAACCAGGGCTCGGTGATCGAGCTCGACCGTTTGGCTGGCGAAGCCTTGGACGTCTTGGTCAACGGTACGTTGATCGCCCATGGTGAAGTGGTGGTGGTCAACGAGAAGTTCGGCATTCGCCTGACGGACGTGATCAGCCCCAGCGAACGCATCAAGAAGCTGCGCTAAGGTGGCCCGTGCATGGGCGGTACTGCTGATGCTACCGGGCTTGGCACTGGCGGGCGAGGGCGCCCCGGCGACTGCGGCGAAAGTAGCCAGCAATGGCAGTATGGCTGGGCAGTTGAGCCAGGTTGTGTTGGGCCTGTTAGCGGTAGTGGTGCTGATTTTCGCCCTGGCCTGGTTGCTGCGGCGCGTGCAACAGGCTACCCCGGGTGGTGGCCAGGTGATCGAGCTGATTGGCTCGCGGGCCCTGGGCCCGCGCGACCGGTTGGTACTGGTCCAGGTCGGCGACGAGCAGATCCTGCTGGGCCTGTCGACCGGGCGGATCACGCCGCTGCACGTCTTGCACAAGCCGGTCAGCGTCCCGGACAAAGCCGAGCAGGCCACACCTGAGTTCGCCCAGCGCCTTATGGAACTGTTAGGCAAGGATCAGAAGGATAAGAAGTGATGGGCGTGCTGCGCATTGTTTTGCCGCTGTTGCTGATGTGCTGCGCGCCGTTGGCCATGGCCGCCGATCCGTTGTCGATCTCGGCGATCAAAATGACCACCGGGGCCGATGGCCAACAGGATTACTCGGTCAGCCTGCAGATCTTGCTGATCATGACGGCGCTGAGTTTCATCCCGGCGTTTGTCATGCTGATGACCAGCTTCACGCGGATCATCATCGTGTTTTCCATCCTGCGTCAGGCCTTAGGCCTACAGACTACGCCGTCTAACCAGATTCTGACCGGTATGGCCCTGTTTCTGACCATGTTCATCATGGCCCCGGTGTTCGATCGGGTGAATCGGGATGCCCTGCAGCCTTATTTGAACGAACAGCTGACGGCCCAGGATGCCATCCTCAAGGCCGAAGTGCCGGTGAAGGACTTTATGCTGGCGCAAACTCGGCAGAGCGATCTGGACCTGTTCATGCGCCTGTCCAAGCGCACCGACATCGCCAGCCCCGACCAGGCACCGCTGACTATCGTGGTCCCGGCGTTCGTGACCTCGGAGCTGAAAACGGCGTTTCAGATCGGCTTCATGATTTTTATTCCGTTCCTGATCATCGACCTGGTGGTTGCCAGTGTGCTGATGGCCATGGGCATGATGATGCTGTCGCCGCTGATCATTTCCCTGCCGTTCAAGATCATGCTGTTTGTCTTGGTCGATGGCTGGGCATTGATTATCGGTACATTGGCCGGCAGTTTCGGCGGTGTTTGATTCGGGTTGGGAGGTAGTGCGTTATGACGCCTGAAGTTGCGGTCGATATTTTTCGTGAGGCGTTGTGGCTCACCACGACCATGGTCGCCATCCTGGTACTGCCGGGTCTATTAGTGGGCCTGGTGGTGTCGATGTTTCAGGCCGCGACCCAGATCAACGAGCAGACCCTGAGCTTTCTGCCCAAGCTATTGATCATGCTGGTCACCCTGATTGTGATCGGGCCGTGGATGGTGCGCAGCTTTATGGAGTACATCATTGGCCTGTATACCAGCATTCCGCAGTTGATCGGCTAGCCATGCTGCAGCTTACGGATGTGCAGATCGGCACGTGGGTCGCCGCATTCATGCTGCCGCTGTTCCGCGTCGCCGCAATGCTGATGGCCATGCCGATTTTCGGGACCACGCTCGTGTCGACCCGGATACGTCTGTATTTTTCCCTAGCTATCACCGTGGCGATCGCCCCTTCGCTGCCACCGATGCCGGCCTTTGAAGTGCTGAGCTTGCAAACGCTGTTGCTGTGCGCGGAACAGGCGATTATTGGCGCGTTATTCGGGCTGTCGTTGCAGTTGCTGTTTCAAGTATTCCTGATTGGCGGGCAGATCCTGGCGATCCAGATGGGTATGGCGTTCGCCTCGATGGTGGACCCGGCCAACGGCGTTTCGACCGCTGTGGTGGGGCAGTTTTTCAGTATGTTGGTCACCTTGCTGTTTCTGTCCATGAACGGCCACTTGGTGGCGTTCGAAGTGCTGGTGGAAAGCTTCACCACGCTGCCAGTGGGCGGAGGGTTGCTGGTCAATCATTTCTGGGACTTGGCGACCCGCCTGGGTTGGGTGTTTGGCGCCTCGGTACTGCTGGTACTACCGGCCATCGCGGCGCTGTTGGTGGTGAACGTCGCCTTTGGCGTGATGACCCGTGCGGCGCCGCAGTTGAATATTTTTTCGATTGGTTTTCCACTGATTCTGGTCATGGGCATGGTGATTCTCTGGATCACCATGGCTGACATTCTCAACCAGTACCAGCCGCTGGCCTCCGAGGCTTTGCAGTGGCTGCGCGAATTGGCTCGGGCACGCTAAGACATGGCAGAGAGCGAGAGCGGTCAGGACAAAACAGAAGACCCCACGGAAAAGCGCAAAACCGACTCTCGCAAGAAAGGCGAAATTGCGCGATCCAAGGAGTTGAACACACTCGGGGTGATGCTTGCCGGGTGCGGTGGTTTGTTGGCGTTTGGCGGCTCCCTGGCAGAAACCCTGCTGGAGCTGATGCGCATGAACTTCAGCTTGACCCGTGAGGTGTTGGTCGATGAGCGCTCCATGGGCATTTTCCTGCTGATATCGGGGAAGATGGCTATTGTTGCGGTGCAGCCTATCCTGATCACCCTGGTGATAGCGGCCATCGTCGGCCCAATTTCCCTGGGCGGTTTTCTCTTCGCGGCCAGCTCGTTGGCGCCCAAGTTCAGCCGGATGAACCCGGCGTCTGGTCTCAAGCGTATGTTCTCGGCCCACGCCCTCACCGAGCTGCTGAAGGCCTTGGGCAAGTTCTCGATCATCCTCATCGTCGCGCTGGTGGTGTTGTCCAAGGACAAAGCGGATCTGATCGCGATTGCCCACGAACCGTTGGAGATGGCGATTATCCACTCCGTGCAATTGGTGGGCTGGAGCGCATTGTGGATGTCCTGCGGGCTGGTGCTGATTGCGGCGGTGGATGTGCCGTTCCAGCTGTGGAGCAGCAAGCAGAAACTGATGATGACCAAGCAGGAAATTCGCGACGAGCACAAGGACGCGGAGGGTAAACCTGAGGTCAAGCAGCGTATTCGCCAGTTGCAGCGGGAAATGTCGCAGCGGCGGATGATGACGTCGGTGCCGCTGGCTGACGTGATCATCACCAACCCTACGCACTACGCGGTGGCCTTGAAATACGACCCGGAGAAAGGCAGCGCTCCGGTGATGCTGGCCAAGGGCACGGACTTCGTCGCGTTAAAGATCCGCGAAATCGGTAACATGCATCAGATTCAAGTATTGGAATCGCCAGCCCTGGCGCGTTCCATCTACTACTCCACCGAGCTCGAGCAGCAGATTCCAGCGGGCCTGTACATGGCGGTGGCCCAGGTGTTGGCTTACGTCTACCAGATCCGCCAGTTCCGTGCCGGTATGGGCAAACGCCCCGACCCCCTCAAAGAGCCCCCCATCCCGCCGGATTTACGCCGCGACGAATAGCCCCTGGCCCCCGTAGGAGGGGCCTCGGCCCCGATCTTTTGATCTTTTGATCTTCAGACGGCAGCGTGAAGATATCGGCGGCAATGTGAAAAGATCGGGGGCGAGCCCCCTCCTACGTACATATGGGGGGGCTCGGCCCCGGTTAATGATTCTTTAGCCCTTCAGGCAAAAGTTGGACAGCTTTTTGCAACACCCCTCTGGCAAGGCGCTTGCGGCGTCAAAAGTTTGCTTGGGGCTCGTCAAATGTCGGTGGATCGTACTCAGTTTATCAACACAGCAAAAACCAACCTGATCGGTGCCGGTCGGGGCAGCCTGGGTATTCCTCTGCTGCTGCTGGTCATGCTGGCAATGATGATGTTGCCGATCCCGCCGTTCCTGCTGGATGTGTTCTTCACCTTCAACATCGCGTTATCCATCGTCGTGCTTCTGGTCTGCGTCTACGCCATGCGGCCGTTGGACTTTGCCGTATTCCCGACCATCCTGCTGGTGGCCACGTTGTTGCGCCTGGCGCTCAACGTCGCTTCGACCCGGGTGGTGATGCTCCACGGCCAAGACGGCCACGCCGCTGCCGGTAAGGTCATTCAGGCGTTCGGCGAAGTGGTGATCGGCGGCAACTACGTCGTCGGTATCGTGGTGTTCGCGATCCTCATGATCATCAACTTCGTGGTGGTGACCAAAGGTGCTGGGCGTATCTCTGAAGTGAGCGCGCGCTTCACCCTCGACGCCATGCCTGGCAAACAAATGGCGATTGACGCCGACCTCAACGCCGGCCTGATCGACCAAGCGCAAGCCAAGGCACGGCGTACCGAAGTGGCCCAGGAAGCCGAGTTCTACGGCTCCATGGACGGTGCCAGCAAATTCGTCCGGGGTGACGCCATCGCCGGCCTGTTGATTCTGTTCATCAACCTGATCGGCGGCATTCTGGTGGGCATGTTGCAACACAACATGGCCTTTGCCGACGCCGGTAAGGTCTATGCCCTGTTGGCCATTGGTGACGGCCTGGTGGCGCAGTTGCCGTCCCTGCTGTTGTCCACGGCCGCGGCGATCATGGTGACCCGTGCTTCGGGCTCGGAAGAGATGGGCAAGCAGATCCATCGGCAAATGTTCGCCTCACCCAAGGCGCTCGGCGTGTCGGCGGGCATCATGGCGGTGATGGGCATGGTCCCGGGCATGCCGCACTTTGCGTTCCTGAGCCTGGCTGCCGTGGCGGGGGGCGCTGCTTACCTGCTGTGGAAGAAGCAGAATGAAACTAAGGTAATGGCGTTGGAAGAAGTCAAGCGCCAACAGGAGCTGCTGCCATCGCCAGCCCGTGCCCAGGACACCAAAGAGCTGGGCTGGGACGACGTGACGCCGATCGACATGATCGGCCTCGAAGTGGGCTACCGCTTGATCCCACTGGTGGACCGCAATCAAGGTGGCCAGTTGCTCGCCCGGATCAAAGGCGTGCGCAAAAAGCTTTCCCAGGACCTTGGCTTTTTGATGCCCACCGTGCATATCCGCGACAACCTCGACTTGGCGCCCAGCGCCTATCGCTTGACGCTGATGGGCGTGATCCTGGCTGAAGCGGAAATCTATCCAGACCGCGAGCTGGCGATCAACCCTGGGCAAGTGTTTGGCACACTCAATGGCATCACCGCCAAAGATCCGGCTTTTGGTTTGGAGGCGGTCTGGATCGAGTTGAGTCTGCGCAGTCAGGCACAGTCGCTAGGCTATACCGTGGTCGATGCCAGTACCGTAGTGGCCACGCACTTGAACCAAATCCTGCAAAAGCATGCCCATGAACTGATTGGGCACGAAGAAGTTCAGCAACTGCTGCAAGTTCTGGCCAAAGGCTCGCCGAAACTGGCGGAAGAACTGGTGCCCGGAACCCTTTCGCTGTCCAACCTGTTGAAGGTGCTGCAGGCACTGCTGGCCGAGCAGGTGCCCGTACGGGACATCCGCAGTATCGCGGAAGCGATCGCCAACAACGCTAACAAGAGTCAAGATACTGCCGCTTTGGTCCAAGCGGTACGGGTTGGATTATCCCGCGCCATCGTGCAAAGCATTGTAGGCATTGAGTCTGAGCTGCCTGTGATCACCCTGGAGCCCAGGTTGGAACAGATATTGCTCAATAGTCTGCAGAAGGCTGGGCAGGGTCAGGAAGAAGGCGTTTTGTTGGAGCCCAGTATGGCCGAGAAATTGCAGAGGTCTTTGATAGACGCTGCACAGCGCCAAGAAATGCAAGGCCAGCCGGTGATTCTACTGGTGGCGGGGCCGGTCAGAGCGATGTTGTCGCGCTTTGGGCGGTTGGCAGTACCGAATTTACATGTGTTGGCTTATCAGGAAATTCCTGACAACAAACAAGTCACCATCGTTGCGACAGTAGGGCCCAACGGCTGAGGTAGTGGGTTATGCAAGTGAAGCGATTTTTCGCCGCCGATATGCGTCAGGCAATGAAGCTGGTCCGTGATGAGCTGGGCTCCGATGCCGCCATCATCGGTAACCGCCGCATTGCCGGCGGCGTGGAGCTGACCGCTGCGCTGGACTACAAACTGTCCGCGCTGGCGCCGCGCGTGCCTAACCTCGAGTTGGAAGAAGAACTGCGCAAGACCCAGTCTCGCATCGTCACAGCCCAGGCCGAATTGACCCAGCGCAACGACAGCGACACCACCGCCAACCGTCAGCTGTTTGCCGGCTTGCCGCTGACCGCTGCCGAGCCTTTGATCGAGCCCCACTTCGAAGAGCCTGTGCGTCCTGCAGCTGCACCGGTCGCCGCGCAAGCCGCGGTCGACCGCAGCCTGTTCGACTCGATGCGCTCGGAACTCAATGGCCTGCGCGAACTGCTGGAAGTGCAGTTGGGCTCGCTGGCCTGGAACCAACTGCAGGGCAGCCAGCCGCACCAGGCCAACCTGTGGCGGCGCCTGCTGCGCATCGGCTTGTCGGGCCCTCTGGCCCGCGAGCTGCTGGAATTGACCAGCGATATCAAAGAACCCAAGCAAGCCTGGCGCATGTTGCTGGCGCACCTGGCACGGATGATCGTCACCCCCGAGGTCGAGCCCCTGGAAGAAGGCGGCGTGATCGCCATGGTGGGCCCCGCGGGCATGGGCAAGACCACCACCCTGGCCAAATTGGCCGCGCGTTATGTGCTCAAGTACGGCGCCCAGAGCGTTGCCCTGGTGAGCATGGACAGCTTCCGTATCGGTGCCCAGGAACAGCTCAAGACCCTCGGCCGTATCCTCAATGTTTCGGTGACCCAGGTCGACCCAGGCCAATCCCTGGTCCAGGCCCTGGAACCACTGCTGCGCAAGCGCGTCGTATTGATCGACACGGCAGGCCTGCAAGCCAGCGACCCGGCCCTGCGCATGCAACTGGAAAGCCTGGCCGGGCGCGGTATTCGCGCACGCAATTACCTGGTATTGGCAACCACCAGCCAGAAGCAGGTGCTCCAGGCCGCCTACCACAGCTACAAGCGCTGCGGTCTGGCTGGTTGCATCCTGACCAAACTCGACGAAACCGCCAATCTGGGCGAAGTGCTCAGCCTGGCGATCAGTCATCGACTTCCGGTGGCCTATCTCACGGATGGCCCACGTATCCCAGATGACCTGCACCTGCCGCGCCGCCACCAGTTGGTCAGTCGCGCGGTCAGTGTGCAGATGCAGGAAGAGCCCAGCGAGGAGGCCATGGCCGACATGTTCGCTGATCTCTACCACAGTCCGAATAAGCGGGTGGGCTGAGGTGATGAGCGTCAAGAAACTGCAATCTTCCTACATCGATGGACTGCCACGCTTTATTCGGATGTTCGAATGTGCAGCCCTCCGTGTGGCCCCGGTCTAGACAAGGTAAAGAACGAACATGGGTAGCATGCATCCCGTACAGGTGATCGCGGTGACCGGCGGCAAAGGTGGCGTCGGGAAGACTAATGTGTCAGTGAACTTGTCACTGGCTCTGGCAGAGCTTGGCCGCAGGGTCATGTTGCTGGATGCCGACCTGGGGCTGGCCAACGTCGATGTGCTCTTGGGGTTGACGCCCAAGCGCACGTTGGCAGACGTCATAGAGGGTCGTTGTGAGCTGCGCGACGTGATGTTGCAGGGGCCAGGTGGCATCCGCATCGTCCCGGCGGCTTCAGGCACCCAGAGCATGGTGCATCTGTCCCAGGCGCAGCATGCCGGGCTGATCCAGGCCTTCAGCGACGTCGGTGACAACCTCGACGTACTGGTGATCGATACCGCTGCCGGTATTGGCGACTCGGTGGTCAGCTTCGTGCGCGCTGCGCAGGAAGTGCTGCTGGTGGTGTGCGACGAGCCCACCTCCATCACCGATGCTTACGCGCTGATCAAATTACTCAACCGGGACTACGGCATGAACCGTTTCCGGGTCTTGGCCAACATGGCGCAGAGCCCGCAGGAAGGGCGCAACCTGTTTGCCAAGCTGACCAAGGTGACCGACCGTTTCCTCGATGTCGCGCTGCAATACGTGGGTGCGGTGCCTTACGACGAATGTGTACGCAAAGCGGTACAGAAACAACGCGCGGTGTATGAAGCGTTTCCGCGCTCCAAATGTGCCCTGGCCTTCAAGGCCATCGCGCAGAAAGTCGACACTTGGCCACTGCCTGCCAACCCAAGGGGGCATCTCGAATTCTTCGTCGAGCGGCTCGTTCAGCAAACCAGCGCGGGGCCAGTATCATGAGTGCTAGCGGATACCGTATGTACAGCAAGGCTTCTAGGGAATCGCAACAATACGAGTTGATCGAGCGCTACGCGCCCTTGGTCAAGCGTATTGCTTATCACCTGTTGGCACGTCTGCCCGCCAGCGTGCAGGTCGAGGACTTGATCCAGGCCGGCATGATTGGCCTGCTAGAAGTGTCGACCAAGTACGACTCGAGCAAAGGCGCCAGTTTCGAGACCTACGCAGGTATCCGTATCCGCGGCGCCATGCTCGATGAAGTCCGCAAGGGTGATTGGGCGCCGCGTTCGGTGCACCGCAACACGCGAATGGTCAGCGACGCGATTCGGGCAATTGAAGCAAAAACTGGCCGTGACGCTAAAGATCATGAAGTTGCGGCCGAACTCAAGTTGAGTCTGGATGATTACTACGCGATTTTGAACGACACCCTGGGCAGCCGCCTATTCAGTTTCGACGACCTGTTGCAGGACGGCGAACACGAAGGCCTGCACGAGGATGGCGCTACAGGATCGCTGGAGCCGTCGCGGGACCTGGAAGACGAACGTTTCCAGGCGGCGCTGGCTGATGCCATTGCCAACCTGCCCGAGCGGGAAAAGCTGGTGTTGTCGCTGTACTACGATCAGGAGCTGAACCTCAAGGAAATCGGTGAAGTGCTGGGTGTCAGCGAGTCACGGGTCAGCCAGTTGCACAGCCAATGCGCGGCGCGTCTGCGCGGGCGGTTGGAAGACTGGCGGGCTAGATCGTAGAGAAATACGCGGGTTTGGGGGGAGGGCGGATCTGTACCGGGCTCGCTCCGGGGTGATCAGGTAAACACCACTGGGTGTTGGCCCGGCTCACTACGAAGTAGCCTGCTTTGGCAGTCGCTGTACTGGTTAAACGGATTCGATTTGATTGCGTGCCCAGGGGCTGGGTGCGTTCAAGACTGCTGGAGGTCTAATTGGACAAGAACATGAAAATCCTCATCGTTGACGATTTCTCGACGATGCGGCGGATCATCAAGAACCTTTTGCGCGATCTGGGGTTCACCAACACGGCGGAAGCCGATGACGGCATCACTGCATTGCCAATGTTGCAAAGCGGTAACTTCGACTTTTTGGTCACCGACTGGAACATGCCTGGCATGACCGGCATTGAACTGCTCAAGCAGGTCCGTGCCGACGAGCGTCTGAAAACCATGCCGGTATTGATGGTGACCGCCGAAGCCAAGCGTGAGCAGATCATCGAAGCGGCCCAGGCCGGTGTTAACGGCTATGTGGTCAAGCCTTTCACCGCCCAAGTGCTCAAAGAGAAGATCGACAAGATCTTCGAGCGCGTCAACAGCTGATGACCGCCACGGGGGCGCTATGGACAATAAAGATTCATCTTTGGCCGACTTCGAGTCGACCCTGAAAAGACACGCTACTGAGCTCGTGTCCAGCCTTGAAAAAGGCCGTTTCGGCGATGCAGTAGACCTTATTCATCAGCTCAACCAGACCCGCGACCGTGGCCTGTATCAGGAAGTCGGTAAGCTGACCCGTGAGTTGCACAGCGCGATCGTCAACTTTCATATCGACCCCCATATGCCTCAAGCCGAAGAGGTGTCGCAGATCACTGACGCCACCGAGCGGCTGTCGTACGTGGTCAGGCTCACCGAGAACGCAGCCAACCGAACCATGGACCTGGTGGAGCAGAGCACGCCGGTGTCTGAGGCCCTTGCGACCGATGCCAAAGCGTTGAGCCTGGATTGGGAACGCTTCACGCGCCGCGAGATGGACGCCAACGAGTTTCGCCTGCTGGCTCCTAAAATCAGCGAGTTTCTCAAACGCAGCGATACTGAGTCTCACCAACTGACTGCCAACCTCAACGACATTTTGTTGGCGCAGGATTATCAAGACCTTACGGGCCAGGTGATCAAGCGCGTCACGCAATTGGTCACTGAAGTGGAAAGCAATCTGCTCAAGCTGGTGCTCATGGCCAGCCACGTCGATCGCTTTGCGGGGATCGATCATGATCACCAAGCGATCGTTGCAGAAAAAGATAAAGAAAAAGATCCATCCAAGGGTGAAGGTCCGCAGATTCATGCCGATAAACGTGAAGACGTTGTATCTGGTCAGGACGATGTCGACGATCTGCTATCCAGCCTGGGTTTCTGACAGGGTTTCAGGAAAGTCCGCTGACGTGGCTCAGGGGCTTTCCGGCCAGAACCGCCAGACTGTGTTGACCGTTAACTAATCCCAGGGAGCACCCACATGAGCTTCGGCGCCGACGAAGAAATCCTCCAGGACTTCCTGGTAGAGGCCGGCGAAATTCTTGAGCAACTGTCCGAGCAACTGGTCGAGCTGGAAAGCCGCCCAGATGACGCGAACCTGCTCAATGCAATTTTTCGCGGTTTTCACACTGTAAAAGGGGGCGCCGGCTTCCTCCAGCTCAACGAGCTGGTGGAGTGCTGCCACATTGCCGAAAACGTGTTCGACATCCTGCGCAAGGGTGAACGCCGCGTCGACTCGGAACTGATGGACGTGATCCTCGAAGCACTCGATGCGGTCAACAGCATGTTCAGCCAGGTCCGTGAACGTACTGAGGTCACCCCAGCCACCCCCGAACTGCTCGCCGCGCTGACGCGTCTGGCCGAGCCTGCCGGTGCCGAACCTACCCCTGTTGAGCCAGCGCCTGAGCCTGCACCGGTAGCCGAGGCGGCTGATATCACTGATAACGAATTCGATCACCTGCTCGACTCCCTCGACAGCGTCACCGTGGAGCCCACTGCAACAGCGCCCGCAGCGGCTGCCAGCGATGAAATCACCGATGACGAATTCGAATCCCTGCTCGACCAATTGCACGGCAAGGGCTCCTTCGCCCCTGAGGCGCTGGCCCCTGCCGCTGCGGTAGCAGCCAGTAAAGCCCCGGCCAGTGACGAGATCACCGACGACGAGTTCGAGTCGCTGCTCGATCAGTTGCACGGTAAAGGCTCGTTCACACCCGATGCACTGGCGCCCGCTGCTGCCGCTACTCCGCCTGCGGCCAAAGCGCCGGCAGCCAGTGGTGGCGACAACATCACCGACGACGAATTTGAATCACTGCTCGATGAGTTGCACGGTAAGGGCAAGTTCACTGAGGTGGCGGCTGCTCCGGCCGCTGCCGCAGCGCCCCCGGCACCCGTGGCGAAGAAGCCCGAGCCGGTCAAGGCCGAGGCGCCCAAGCCAGCCGCCGCTGCAGCGCCTGCGCCTGCCGCAACCCCGGCCAAGGCGGCAGTGCCTGCCGAGAAACCGGTGGCCAGTGAGGCAGAAACCACCGTGCGGGTCGATACCGCGCGGCTAGATGAAATCATGAACATGGTCGGCGAACTGGTGCTGGTGCGTAACCGCCTGGTGCGCCTGGGGGCCAATAGCGCCGACGAAGCCATGTCCAAGGCCGTGTCTAACCTTGACGTGGTTACCGCCGATCTGCAAACCGCGGTCATGAAGACGCGTATGCAACCGATCAAGAAAGTCTTCGGGCGCTTCCCGCGCCTGGTTCGTGACTTGGCCCGGCAGCTGAAAAAAGAAATCAACCTGGAGTTGATGGGCGAAGAAACCGACTTGGATAAAAACCTCGTCGAAGCCTTGGCCGACCCGCTGGTCCACTTGGTGCGTAACGCCGTCGACCACGGTATCGAATCGCCGGAAGAACGCGAGGCCTCGGGTAAGTCCCGTGGCGGTCGTGTGGTCCTGGCGGCCGAACAGGAAGGCGACCATATCCTGCTGTCGATCTCCGATGACGGCAAGGGCATGGACCCAGTGGTGCTGCGCGCCATTGCGGTCAAACGTGGGGTCATGGACAAGGACGCCGCTGACCGTCTCAGCGACACCGAGTGCTACAACCTGATCTTTGCCCCGGGCTTCTCGACCAAGACCGAAATCTCCGACGTATCGGGCCGTGGCGTCGGCATGGACGTGGTGAAAACCAAGATTTCCCAGCTCAATGGTTCGATCAATATCTATTCGACCAAGGGCCAGGGTTCGAAGATCGTCATCAAGGTGCCGTTGACCTTGGCGATCATGCCGACCTTGATGGTCATGCTTGGCCACCAGGCCTTCGCGTTCCCACTGGTCAACGTCAACGAGATCTTCCACCTGGACCTGTCGCGCACCAACGTGGTCGATGGCCAGGAAGTGGTGATCGTGCGGGACAAGGCGCTGCCGCTGTTCTACCTCAAGCGTTGGCTGGTCAGTTCGGCTGCCCATGAAGAACAGCGCGAAGGCCATGTGGTGATTCTCTCGGTGGGCACCCAGCGCATCGGCTTTGTGGTCGACCAACTGGTGGGCCAGGAAGAGGTGGTCATCAAGCCTCTGGGCAAGATGCTCCAGGGCACACCTGGCATGTCAGGCGCCACCATTACCGGTGACGGTCGCATCGCGTTGATTCTCGATGTACCGAGCATGCTCAAGCGCTATGCGGCTCGGCGTATCTGATCTTGATGGCGTGGTAACCCCACGCCGTCTAATGGAGTGTTTATGGCAGTCAAGGTCCTGGTGGTGGATGATTCCGGTTTTTTCCGCCGTCGTGTCTCGGAAATTCTCTCGTCGGATCCGAATATCCAGGTAATCGGTACCGCCACCAACGGCAAGGATGCAATCGAACAAGCGCTGGCGCTCAAGCCGGACGTGATCACCATGGACTACGAGATGCCGATGATGGACGGCATCACCGCCGTTCGGCATATCATGCAGCGCTGCCCGACCCCGGTACTGATGTTCTCTTCACTGACCCACGAAGGCGCGCGGGTGACCCTCGATGCGCTGGACGCCGGGGCAGTGGATTTCCTCCCCAAGAATTTCGAAGACATCTCGCGCAACCCTGACAAGGTCAAGCAGATGCTCTGCGAGAAAGTCCATTCCATCTCGCGCAGTAACCGTCGTTTCAGTCATTCAACGCCTGCTGCGGCAGTGACGCCTGCCCATCATGCGCCGGCCAGCGAGCGTAGCGTGCCTGCTCCGCGGGCTGCCACGCCAGCCCCGGCAGTACGCAGCACAGCGGCACCGGCGCCATCGTCGACCCACTCGCCGACACCCAAACGCAAGGCCTACAAACTGGTGGCTATCGGTACCTCCACCGGTGGCCCGGTGGCGTTGCAGCGGGTGCTGACCCAGCTCCCTGCCAATTTTCCGGCGCCTATTGTGTTGATTCAGCACATGCCGGCGGCGTTCACCAAAGCGTTCGCCGAGCGCCTGGACAAGCTTTGCCGTATCACCGTCAAAGAAGCCGAAGACGGTGACGTCTTGCGCCCTGGCCTGGCCTTGCTGGCGCCGGGGGGCAAACAGATGATGGTCGACGGGCGCGGCGCGGTGAAAATTCTGCCAGGCGATGAGCGCCTGAACTACAAGCCCTGCGTGGACATCACCTTTGGCTCTGCGGCGAAATCTTACGGCGACAAGGTGCTGGCGGTGGTCCTCACCGGCATGGGCGCCGACGGCCGTGAGGGCGCTCGCCTGCTCAAGCAGGGGGGCAGCCAGGTGTGGGCCCAGGATGAGGCGAGCTGCGTGATTTATGGCATGCCTATGGCCATCGTCAAGGCCAACTTGGCCGATGCCGTGTACAGCCTCGATGACATCGGTCGCCACCTGGTGGAGGCCTGCGTCTGATGGATGTTTTGAGCCTGATCGGTATTATTCTGGCGTTCGTCGCCATCATTGGCGGCAACTTCCTTGAGGGCGGGCACCTGTCCGCCTTGCTCAATGGCCCGGCGGCGCTGATCGTGATCGGCGGCACATTGGCGGCGGCGTTGCTGCAAACGCCCATGAGTGCGTTCAAACGCGCCCTGCAAATCGCTCGCTGGATACTCTTCCCGCCACGTATCGACTTGTCCAGCGGCATCGACCGTGTGGTCAATTGGAGCCTCACGGCGCGCAAGGAAGGCCTGCTCGGCCTGGAAAGCGTGGCCGACGTCGAACCCGACAGCTACGCGCGCAAGGGCCTGCAATTGCTGGTCGATGGCGCAGAACCGGAGGCGATCCGGAGTATTCTCGAAGTGGATTTCCTCACCCAGGAAAGCCGCGACGTGCAAGCGGCCAAGGTCTACGAGTGCATGGGCGGTTATGCGCCCACCATCGGCATCATTGGTGCGGTCATGGGGCTGATTCACGTGATGGGCAACCTGGCCGATCCTTCGCAACTGGGCAGCGGTATTGCCGTGGCCTTCATCGCCACCATCTATGGCGTGGCGAGTGCCAACCTGGTGCTGTTGCCCATGGCCAACAAGTTGAAAGCGATTGCCCTGCGCCAGTCGCGTTACCGAGAAATGCTGCTGGAAGGCATTCTGTCGATTGCCGAGGGCGAAAACCCCCGGTCCATTGAATTGAAGCTGCAAGGCTTCATGGACTGATGGAATCACGGAGTAGCCATGGCCCGACGTCGCCACGCTGAAGAACATGAAAACCACGAACGCTGGCTGGTGTCCTACGCGGACTTTATCACCTTGCTGTTCGCGTTCTTTGTGGTCATGTATTCCATTTCCTCGGTCAACGAAGGCAAATACAAAGTGCTGTCCCAGGCTTTGGTTGGCGTTTTCAACGACCCCGACCGTAGCCTGCGGCCCATCCCTATCGGCGACGAACGGCCGTTGACGGTCAAACCGGCCGAGCCGCTGATCAAGGACAGTGAGCAGGTAGACGCGGCCATCAGCGCACCGGATGCGCTGCAAAGCATCGCCGATAATGTACGTGACGCCTTCGGAGACTTGATCAAGTCCGATGAGCTGACAGTACGCGGCAATGAGCTGTGGATCGAGATCGAACTCAAGTCCAGCCTGTTGTTCGGCAGCGGCGACGCCATGCCCAGCGATAAGGCGTTCGAGATCATCGAAAAGGTCTCGAAGATTCTCAAGCCCTTCGACAACCCCGTCCACGTCGAAGGCTTTACCGACAACCAGCCGATCCGTACCGCGCAGTACCCGACCAACTGGGAACTCTCCACCGCCCGGGCGGCCAGCATGGTGCGCATGATGGCCATGGAGGGCATCGACCCGCGCCGTATGGCGGCAGTCGGTTACGGTGAGTTCCAACCGGTGGCCAGCAACGATACCGCCGAAGGCCGCGGTCATAACCGCCGGGTGGTGCTGGTGATCTCGCGCAACCTGGACGTGCGGCGCAGCCTGACTGGGTCCGGCAGCGCTAATGTCAAACCGGACGCGGCAATGAAGCGGGCTGGCACACAAACTGCACCGACGCCCATGAAGCCTTTATCGCCGCCGCCAGCCGTCAAAACCCCGGCACCGGCATTATGAATTTACACCTCCACAGTCTCGGCCAGGCGATCTTCCTGGTGCGTGGGAAAACAGCAGAATGAGAGTTTGGGCAGTCGCCAACCAAAAAGGTGGAGTCGGTAAAACCACCACATCGATCGCCTTGGCCGGGTTACTGGCCGAGGCGGGCAAGCGCGTGGTCGTGGTCGATCTCGACCCCCACGGCTCGATGACCAGCTATTTCGGGCACAACCCCGATGAACTGGAGCACAGTTGCTACGACCTGTTCTTGCACAAGGGCGGGGTGCCTGATGGCTTACCTGCGCGGTTGCTGTTGCCCACCAGCGACGCGCTTATCTCGTTGTTACCGTCCAGCACGGCGCTGGCGACCCTGGAACGGCAGTCGCCCAGCCAAGGTGGCCTGGGCCTGGTGGTTGCCAAAAGCCTAGCGCAATTGTGGCAGCAGTTCGATTACGCGGTCATCGACAGCCCGCCGCTGCTGGGTGTGTTGATGGTCAACGCCTTGGCGGCTAGCCAGCAGTTAGTGGTGCCGGTTCAGACCGAGTACCTGGCGGTCAAAGGCCTGGAACGTATGGTCAGGACCCTGGAAATGATTAACCGTACGCGCAAGCTGCCGCTGCCGTTCAGCATTGTGCCGACGCTGTTCGACCGGCGCACCCAGGCGTCGCTGGGTACCTTGCGCTTGTTGCGTGACGAATTTCCGGCACACGTCTGGGAAGGCTTCATTCCGGTCGACACGCGCTTGCGCGACGCCAGCCGAGCAGGGCGCACACCGTCGCAATTCGACAACAAGAGCCGAGGTGTACTGGCGTACAGAGCCTTGCTCAAACACCTCCTTTCGCAACAGCTTTTGACGCAGGTAGCCTGATGAATCGTCCCGTCGAGATCGCCACGCGCCCGCAACTGGCCCTGCAAAGTTATTTGGACGGCTTGCTGCGCGAAGCCACCGAAGAACTTGCAAGCATTCCGGAACCGGTCGACGAATTCCAGGCCGCGGTGCTCGAAGAGCAGGCCCGCGATGCACTGTTGCTGAAAACCCCCAAAGCGGCTCCCGTGGCAATGGCCGAGCCGGTGCGCGTGCCTCAGGCAACTCAGCTCGAAGTTACACCAGAACCTCAATTCGAAGCGCCCGTAGCGGTAGCTGCGCCCGCCGTCGTGGCTCCCGTGCCCGAAGTGCTGGAACCTGTGGTCGAAGTGCATCGCCCCAGCGCTACGGGCGGTTTGCCCCCGGTGTTGGCCGATGGTCGACCGCACTGGGCTGCCGAACCGTTCGAGTGCCTATTGTTCGACGTCGCCGGGTTGACCCTGGCCGTGCCACTGGTGTGCCTGGGCTCGATTTATTCGCTGGCGGGCCAGGAGTTGACGCCGCTGTTCGGCCAGCCCGAGTGGTTTCTGGGCATCTTGCCCAGCCACAGCGGCAACCTCAAGGTGCTGGACACAGCGCGCTGGGTCATGCCGGACCGCTACCGCGAAGACTTCAAGCAAGGCCTGCAGTACGTCATTTCGGTGCAGGGCTACGAGTGGGGCCTGGCGGTGCATCAGGTCAGCCGTTCGCTGCGCCTGGACCCAAGCGAAATCAAATGGCGTGGCCAGCGTGGCCAACGGCCGTGGCTGGCCGGTACGGTCATCGAACACATGTGTGCGTTATTGGATGTCGCGCAACTGGCCGAGCTAATCGCCAGCGGCGGGGCCAAGCACCTGCAGAGCGTCAAGGCCGGCGGACCTGCCAAGGCCAAAAGAAGCAAATGAAGGGCGGTGCGTCGTGCGCCGTTTCACCAAGTACACCGTTATCCGCGGTCAATGAGAGGTCAGGGTTATGAGCAAGTCGTCTGCTAAAGGTGCTGAAGATCCCATCCTGCAATGGGTTACCTTCAAACTGGACAATGAAACCTACGGCATCAACGTGATGCAGGTTCAAGAAGTATTGCGCTACACCGAAATCGCGCCAGTGCCAGGTGCCCCTAGCTACGTGCTGGGCATCATCAACCTGCGCGGTAATGTGGTAACGGTCATCGACACCCGCCAGCGCTTCGGCCTGGACAATGCCGAAGTCACCGACAACACCCGTATCGTGATCATCGAAGCCGACAAGCAAGTCGTCGGTATCCTGGTCGACAGCGTGGCCGAAGTGGTTTACTTGCGCCAGTCGGAAGTGGAAACAGCGCCTAACGTCGGTAACGAAGAGTCCGCCAAGTTCATCCAGGGCGTGTGCAACAAAAACAATGAGTTGTTGATTCTGGTCGAACTGGACAAAATGATGTCCGAAGAAGAGTGGTCGGACCTGGAGAACATCTGATTGATCGTTGAGGTAGCGGTGGTTCTGCTGGCGGTGCTGTGGGTTGGGACAATTGCGCTGTTCATGTCCTACAGCAAAAGCCAGCGGCAGATTCAAGCCGAGCAGGCGGCGGGCGATGCGCTGCGGGATCAGCGCATTCGCGACCTGGCCAAACGTGTGGACGACTACCAGAACGGTAACGTGCGCATGGGCGAAGCCTTGCATGAATTACGCGCCGTGGTGGCGCCCTTGCCCGATCGCCTCGAGCAAGTGGCCCAGCGCGACCCCTCGACCCTGTCGTTCAACCAGGCCGCCAAGCTGGTCGGCATGGGTGCGTCCATCGATGAACTGACCCAGGCCTGTGGTTTGACCCAGGCCGAGGCCGAGTTGATGAGCAAGTTGCACCGCAGTTAAGCGGTGCAGTGGTTCACGTATAGCGCCAGCTCATGGTGCTGCCCACGCGGGCGACACGGCTTAGAGGGCACAGGGCCTCGGCCATTTCAATAAACTGCCCCTCATTGAAAAAATTGTGCGCGTTGACCACTGGGCACGCGTTGAACAGCCATGCCTGGCGAAAGGTACCCAGCGCGGGCAATGCCTGCTGGATGACATCGGTGAACAGCCGGGGCCCGGTCATTGCACTCAACTGCTCGGCGTAGCGGCGAAAACCCGCCGGGTCCACGGCGTAATTTGGCCGCGAATGATAAAACTCCGGGCGGGCGGCGAAGCGTCGGCGCATTTCCTCGTTGATCGCATCCAGGGTCGGGTTTTGCGCATGACTGCCGATCAGGCTGGTGTTGTATTCCCAGTTCATACCCAGCGCCGAATGGCGCAGGGGCGGATACACCAGTAAGCCATCTGGGCTAGCGACCAGGGGCACGCTGGCGACGGCCGCCGTAGCGACGCCCTCCGCCGGCGGCTGTTCGGCCTGCAACAAGGTATCGTCCATGTCCATGAACAACCCCCCTTCGTATTTGAGCAATTGGAAGCGCAACACGTCCGCTGCCGACGCATTGTTGATTGCCACGCCGCCATTGCCATCGAGTGCCGCTCGGTACTGCTCGTAGTAGGGGCTTTGGCTGAATGCTTCATACAGCGGGTGTTGCTCGAGCTCAATCACTTTCAGGTTGGGCGCATGGGCCAGCAGCAACTCGCGGTTACGGGCAAAACTGCTTGCTGAGGCGTTGCTTAAAAACAGCTGATATTCATAGCCACTGTTGACCAGGCTGGCGGCATTGCGACCAACGTTGGCCAGCAGGTCCGGTTCGATGAGCGCTTCCCCCACCCATATCGATGAGATCTTGGCGGGAATGGCGCTGACGTCCGTTGCTCGCATGGCAGCGAAATCCACTGGGATATGCAGGTCGATGCCCAAGGCGCGCAGGCTGGCCATGCGATGCTGGTTGGTGGTGGGGTGATCGGCGCCGTTCCACTCGACCATCCCATTGCCCGGCGGCTGCGGGGCGACATAGCGGGGTGGGTCCAGCTCGTTGAGGTCTTCCAGCTTGATGAAGGTGTCGGTTTCAATGTCGTAAGTGACCCGTGTCAGGTAACCCCCGATTGCACATTGCAGCTCGTCCCGTTGGCCATCGAATTTCAGCACCCGCATCACCGAATTAGCCACTGCGGCATTGGCTTCTGGCAAGGGTGCCATGGCGGGGGCCGGCATGAACGCCTGCGCAACCGGTTCTTCGAGCGGTAGCGCTGGCCAGTGCGGCGGGTCAATCGGGCTTAGCGGGTAGCCCAGGCGACCGTTAAGCCATTTGGGCGCCACGAACTTCCAGGGTGCTGCCTCGAATTTTACCGGGGCTGCGGCGTGGGGCAGGGCCATAGCATTGAACAAGCCATAGGCGAGTTCCTCCAACCCTTGCTGGCGTTGTGCGAGGGTTTTGCCCGTGAGCAGGGCGTCCATGCCCAGGCCAAATTGCGCCACACCGCCGACCGCAAACAACGGCGCCAGCGCCGGCATGACCAACGCCAGCGGAGCGAGCACGTTGATGGCTGAGCTGAGGTAACCGCGCCATTTCGCCTTGGTGACACGGCTGTCGGTTTCGATGAGGTAGTCCGCGTCCTGGAATGCGCGTTTTTTCTGGCGCCTGGCCAAGGCTTGGAACAGGTCGCCGGTGATCAGCGGGCTGTACTCTTTGGGCTTGTAGTTAACGATGTCCTGAGGGTTCCAATAGCCACTCGTGGCGAAGCCTGGGTGGTCGTCTGCAGCAAAATGATGGGCCTTAGGGTACAGGCCTAAGCCGATCATGACTGTTTCCAGGCCGCTGTAGCTCAGGCCATCGGTGGCATCGGCGGGAGCGAAATGTTGCAGCAGCGCCGCGCGCTGGGAAGCCCCGCGGCATTGTTCGGCCAGCCAGGTTTTCAGTGCGGCCGAGTCGTTAAACTCGTGCAGGGGCGCCGAGTTGCCCGGCATGTACAGCAACGTCAGGCCGCTGGCGGCGTTGCTCAGGCAGAGCAAGTCGGTGGCGGCGTAGCCATACAGGTTCAATGCTGACACCCGCACCACGGGGCGGCTTTTCGCGCTCAGGCCCAGGCTTGCCCAGGTCGGCGCGGCTTCCAGGCCAGCGACTTGCCAGGCCAAGCGTCGGCCCTCGTCACTGAGGCTGCCATTGGCGCTCTGGCGATTGCACGCGGCAATGAAGCTGATCTTGGCTGCCTGGCCATAGTGCACCTGGTGGGCATTCCAGAAGCTGTTGAGCATGGCCTTGTAGGGGGTTTGGAAGTCCAGGTCCCAAATGAACTGCTGGAACGCTTCGGCCGATAGTTTGACGTGGTTGTCTGGGCCGTAGGTCTGCGGCGTGACGTGCCGATAAAGGCCGTTGAACACTTGGTAATCGGCGCCATAAGCCAAGAGACCCTGGGTGTCGAGCCTGTCCACCAGCACCAGCGGCCCCTGGGGCGGGTCACCTGCCCAAGGCGCGTGCAGGGCGGCAGCTACTAGGTCATTGTTCGACTCGCCTTGCCAGTTCGCCAGCAGCGCCTGAGTCAGGCTCATGCTCTGCACCACTTGCGCCAGGCACTGCCCGTTGTGGTAGCGATAGTGCAAGGTCACGGCCTCGACCTGGTCGGGGTCCAGGGTCAGGCCCTGGCTCGCGGCCCAGTGCTTCACGGCGTCGGCGGCGGCCCGATCGGGCCTGGGGAAGTCGCTCAGGAGGTCGCGGACAAAGTGCGCGCCCGACTCGCTAATCAACGAAGAATGCATAAGGGTGTACCCGGTTAGCACGCGGATTCGTGCCAGGGCATGCTCCATCCACACCACCCTGGCAAGGTGGTAACCCTGTAGCGAGGGGCCTAGGCCCCGATCTTCTGCTCCTCGACCAACACCGCCCTTCAGCGCGGCGTAATATCACGCTCCAGCGCCGGCGGTGAGGGGTCGAACCCCTGGGGGTATTTGCCCTTCAGATTCCAGGCAAACGCGATAATTTCAGCGATGGTGCGGTAGAGCTCCTCGGGAATGCTGTCGCCCAGTTCCAGGCGCGCCAGCATCTTCACCAATTCAGCGTTTTCGTAGATCGGCACTTCGTGCTCGCGGGCGATCGCCAGGATCGCTTCCGCCAGTTCGTCATCACCTTTGGCGGTCAGGGTGGGGGCGTTGCTGCCGTCGTAGGTCAGCGCAATGGCTTGCCGAGGGGCTTGAGTCGTCATGCTTTTTCGTCGACCCAGCGATGTTCGAGGTGGGTGCGCGGACCACGCGGTGGGGTGCCGTGGTGGCAGCCAAGGTCGGTGATGTTCAGCCCGACGCTGGTGAGCCGTTCACGCAGGTTGCCCAGTTGGCTCTCGATCAGCGCAGCGGTGGCCGGTAGCTCGGCCCATAGCTGGCTGGACAGATTGCCCTGGCTGAACTGCGCTTGCACTTGCAATGGCCCCAGGGGCGTCAGATCGAAAGCCAGCTCTACCCGCCATAGGCGTTGGCGCGGCTCCTTGGGGGGGTCGCGGGGGTCGGGATGGTCCGGTTCAGGGGTGTCTTCGCGCTGAATCTTCACTTGTAGCGGCACGATGTCCTGCAGGTTGCGCATGGGGATTTCCAACTGCCAGGTGGTCTGCACCTTGCCGTCGGCGTCGGTGCCGGTCTGTTCCAGGCTCGACAACTGATGGCTCTGTAAACGGGAAATGGCCGCCGCCGCCAGGCGTAACAGGTGTTCCAGATCATGCTCGCCGTCTTGCCCGCCCAGGTGCCGCGAGGGCAGAGGAAAGCCGCCCAGCTGCGGCTTGGCGCCTACCTGGCCGAGCATGCCCAGGGCGCTGCGCACGTATCCCGGCATCGCTTGGGCCAGGGTGGTGGCTGCGGCGTTGGGGTTGAAGTTGGTGTTGGCAGGCAGGCCAGGCGCTAACTGCGCCACCAGCCTGAGCAAATACCCCTTGAGGTCCGGTGCGGTGGCGCTGGCTTGCCCGCTGAGTAACTGCGGCTCCAGGAATAGACCGCTGTTTTGCAGCGCCTGGGCGACGGTTTTGGCGCTGCCCAATTGTTCGACGCTGGGCAGGCTGGCCAGCAGGCTCGTGAGGGTCGCGCGCGCGTCGGCGGGTAGGGCGGCGGTTTTATCCGGGTTTTGCAGGTTGGCCAGCAAGCCTTGCAGGGAGGCCTGGCGGGTTTGCTGGGTATTGAGTTGCTGGGCCAGGGCCAGTTGGTCGAGGCGCCCGGTCAAGGGCACGAAACTCAACGCCTGGTTGCCCTGCACCTGGGCACTGAGCAGGCTACCCAAGCGCAGCGGCTGGGGGCTGTCGAGGGTCAGAGTGGTGCCGGCCAGGGCCGTATTGAGCAGGGTCACCATGGAACGGTAAACGTTAGGCAAGCCAGGGACGGCCGGCAACGCCTGGGTGGTCACCACGGTGCCTTGCAGCAAGGTACCTACGGGCAGTTTCGCGGTGTCGAGTTGGGTCAGGTTGCGCACATTCTCGGCGCTGGCTTGTTGGCTCGCGATTGCCAGGCTGCCAGGGGTGAACGAGGTCAGGGTCAATTGCGTGCCCTGGGCCAGGGGCTGGCTGCTCAGTGCCTGCACGGTGGTCTGGGCGCCGCTGGCCAGGGTCAGCTTGAGCAAAAGAGTGAAATCGACGCTGCCCTGTTTCAGCGCCAGCACCTCGGCTTTGGCGCTCTCGCCCACGGCCAGCAGGCTGTCGATCGGCTGCACCAGCTTCAATAACTCGCCGCTGGGCACCATCGGGCGCGTGGCCGCAGTAGCCGCGGCGGCAGGTGCAAGGCTGGTGATTTCACTGGTCATTGCAGGTTAACCCGTCTAAAAGCGCATATTCGGAGGCAACCCTCCATGTATAATGCCGGCCCGTTCGCGCATGGCGCGGTGACTCTGCGGCTATTGCACTATAGCGGCCGCCCGGGCCACGACTTGAACAGCCCTCAACCACAAGGCAAAGCGTTGACCTTTCTTCTCCAAGCTTCGGCGCTGGCCTGCGAGCGCGACGGGCGCATGCTTTTCGAGCACCTGCAATTGCAGCTCGAGCGCGCTGAACTGCTGCACGTCAGCGGCCCCAATGGCAGTGGCAAGACCAGCCTGCTGCGGCTGCTGGCCGGGCTGATGGCGCCCAGTGCGGGCAGCGTGCGCCTGCATGGCTTGCCCGTGGCCAGGCAGGGCGCGCACCTGCTGTGGATCGGCCACGCCGCCGGTATCAAAGAGCTGCTCACTGCCGAAGAAAACCTCGCTTGGCTCAGCGCGCTGCATCGCCCCGCCAGCCTGGCGCAGATCCGCCAGGCCTTGGCCGAAGTCGGGTTGCGCGGTTTCGAAGACGTGCCCTGCCATACCCTGTCGGCCGGCCAGCAGCGGCGTGTCGCCCTGGCGCGGCTGTACCTCGACCCGCCACCCCTGTGGCTACTGGACGAACCCTTTACCGCGCTGGACAGCTCAGCGGTGGCGCAGTTGGAAGCGCATCTGGCCGCGCACTGCCTGGCCGGCGGCAGCGTGGTCCTGACCACCCACCACCAGCTTGCGCAACGCCCTGGCGGTTACCGCGAACTGGACCTGGGGCGCTACGCGGCATGAGTGTGTTCACCTTGTTGCTGCGCCGTGAAGCCCGGCTGCTGTGCCGCCGCCCGGCCGAGCTGGCCAACCCGCTGGTGTTCTTCGCCATCGTGGTCGCGTTATTTCCTTTAGCGGTGGGGCCGGACGCGCAATTATTGCAAAGCTTGTCCCCGGGTTTGGTCTGGGTCGCCGCGTTGCTGGCGGTTTTGCTCTCCCTGGACGGCCTGTTCAGAAGCGATTTCGAAGACGGCTCGCTGGAGCAATGGCTGCTGTCGCCCCATCCGCTGGCGCTGCTGGTGTTGGCTAAGGTCCTGGCCCACTGGGCTTTTTCCGGTCTGGCCTTGGTGCTGCTGGCGCCCTTGCTGGCGCTGATGCTGGGGCTGCCCGGCGACTGCTTGGCGGTCCTGCTGGCCTCGCTATTGCTGGGTACGCCGGTGTTGAGCCTGCTGGGGGCAGTGGGGGCAGCGCTGACCGTCGGGCTCAAACGCGGCGGCGTGCTGCTGGCGCTGCTGGTGTTGCCTTTATATATTCCGGTATTGATCCTGGGCAGCGGCGCATTGCAGGCAGCCCTGCAAAACCTGCCCACCAGCGGTTACCTGCTGTGGCTCGCCAGCCTCGCCGTGTTGACCCTGACCCTTAGCCCTTTTGCCATAGCCGCCGGCCTGAAGATCAGCGTCGGTGAATGAACGAGGCCTGAACAAGGCCCTGGATGTACCCTGATGAACAACTCGCAGAACCGCTGGGCCTGGTTGCACAGGCTCGGCTCACCGCAAACCTTTTACGCCCTCAGCGGGCGCCTGCTGCCGTGGTTGGCAGGCGCCGCCGCCGTGGCGCTGGGCGTGGGCCTGGTCTGGGGCCTGGCCTTCGCGCCACCCGACTACCAGCAAGGCAATAGCTTTCGCATCATTTACATTCATGTGCCTGCGGCCATGCTGGCCCAGTCGTGCTACGTGATGCTGGCGCTGGCCGGTGCGGTCGGGTTGGTCTGGAAAATAAAAGTCGCCGACATCGCCCTGCAATGCGCTGCGCCCATCGGTGCCTGGATGACTGCCCTGGCCCTGGTCACTGGGGCCATTTGGGGCAAACCGACCTGGGGCAGTTGGTGGGTGTGGGATGCCCGCCTGACCTCCATGCTGATCTTGCTGTTCCTCTATTTTGGCCTGATCGCCCTGGGCCAGGCCATCAGCAACCGTGACAGCGCGGCCAAAGCCTGTGCGGTGCTGGCCATCGTTGGCGTGATCAACATTCCCATCATCAAGTATTCGGTGCAGTGGTGGAACACCCTGCACCAGGGGGCCACGTTTAGCCTGACGGAAAAACCGGCGATGCCGGCCGAAATGTGGCTACCGCTGTTGTTCACCGTGTTCGGCTTTTACTGTTTTTTTGGCGCTGTGCTCCTCCTGCGCATGCGCCTGGAACTGCTTAAACGCGAGGCTCGCAGCCGCTGGGCGGTTGCCCAAGTGCAGCGCTGCCTGGGCGCGGAGGCCAGCCGATGAGTTTTGCTTCATTCGGTGATTTCCTCGCCATGGGGCATCATGGGTTGTACGTCTGGTCAGCCTATGGGCTGTGCCTGCTGGTGCTGGCGGTGAACGTGGCGGCACCGCTGGTGGCCCGGCGGCGATACCTGCAACAAGAGGCGCGTCGTTTGCGCCGGGAGAAGGGCAATTGAAGCCGCACCGCAAGAAACGCCTGTTGATCATCCTGGCCCTACTGGCTGGGGTGAGCCTGGCGCTGGGCCTGGCCCTCAGCGCCCTGCAGGAAAACATCAACCTATTCTACACCCCGACCCAGATCGCCAACGGCGAAGCCCCGCTGGATAAACGCATCCGCGCCGGTGGCATGGTCGAGAAGGGCTCGCTGCAGCGTTCGGCCGATTCCCTCGACGTGCGCTTCGTGGTCACCGACTTCAACCGCGAGGTGACCATCACCTACCGCGGCATCCTCCCGGATTTGTTCCGCGAAGGGCAGGGCATCGTCGCTCTCGGTAAGCTGGACGACAATGGCGTGGTAGTGGCCGATGAGGTGCTGGCCAAGCACGATGAAAAGTACATGCCGCCGGAGGTTAGCCAAGCCTTGAAGGACAGCGCCCAGGCAGGAGCAGCCCGATGATTCCCGAACTCGGCCATTTGGCCATGATCCTCGCCCTATGTTTTGCCGTAGTGCAGGCCAGCGTGCCATTGCTGGGGGCCTGGCGCGGCGACCGCTTGTGGATGAGCCTGGCGCGGCCAGCCGCTTGGGGCCAGTTCGCCTTTCTAGGCTTTGCCTTCGCCTGCCTGACCTACAGCTTTATGGTGGACGATTTTTCTGTCGGCTACGTGGCCAATAACTCCAACAGCGCCTTGCCCTGGTTCTATAAATTCAGCGCCGTGTGGGGCGCCCACGAGGGCTCGCTGCTGCTCTGGGCGCTGATCCTTGGCGGCTGGACCTTCGCGGTATCGGTGCGCTCCCGGCAATTGCCCCAGGTGATGCTGGCGCGAGTGCTGGCGGTGATGGGCATGATCAGCATCGGGTTTCTGCTGTTTCTGATCTTCACCTCCAACCCCTTTGCGCGCATTCTGCCGCAGATGCCAGCCAACGGCCGCGACCTCAACCCATTGCTGCAAGACATTGGCCTGATCGTTCACCCACCCATGTTGTACATGGGCTACGTCGGGTTTTCCGTGGCCTTTGCGTTTGCCATCGCCGCGTTACTCGGCGGGCGCCTGGACGCCGCATGGGCACGCTGGTCGCGGCCCTGGACTTTGGTCGCCTGGGCGTTTCTGGGTATCGGCATCACCCTGGGCTCGTGGTGGGCCTATTACGAACTGGGCTGGGGCGGCTGGTGGTTCTGGGACCCGGTGGAAAACGCCTCGTTCATGCCATGGTTGGTGGGCACTGCGTTGATTCACTCATTGGCGGTGACTGAGAAACGCGGGGTGTTCAAAAGCTGGACCGTGCTGCTGGCCATCGCCGCCTTTTCCCTTAGCCTGCTGGGCACCTTCCTGGTGCGCTCTGGGGTGCTCACCTCGGTGCATGCCTTTGCCTCGGACCCGGCGCGCGGCGTGTTCATTCTGATCTTTCTGTTGCTGGTGGTCGGCGGTTCGCTGACCCTGTTCGCCGTGCGTGCTCCGGTGGTCAAAAGCCATGTGGGCTTCGCCCTGTGGTCGCGGGAAACCCTGCTGCTGGGTAATAACCTGGTGCTGGTAGTGGCCGCGTCGATGATCCTGCTCGGCACCCTATACCCCTTGGTACTCGACGCCCTCAGCGGGGCCAAGCTGTCGGTGGGCCCGCCGTATTTCAATGCGCTGTTCGTGCCGCTTATGGCATTGCTGATGCTGGTGATGGCGGTGGGTGTTTTGGTGCGCTGGAAAGACACGCCCTGGCGCTGGCTGCGCGGCATGCTGGTGCCGGTGCTGATTGGCAGTGCGCTGCTGGCGCCGCTGGCCGCGTGGGCCGTGGGCGACTTCGACTGGCCAGTGTTGAGCGTGTTTGCCCTGGCCGCCTGGGTGGTGCTGGCCGGGGGCCGTGACCTGCTCGATAAAACCCGCCATAAAGGCTTATTGCGCGGTGCTCGCGGCTTGTCACGCAGCTACTGGGGCATGCAGTTGGCGCACCTGGGCATTGCCGTGTGCGCGGTGGGCGTGGTGTTGTCCAGTAGCCACAGTGCCGAGCGCGACCTGCGCATGGCGCCGGGGGATTCGATGAAATTGGCCGGTTACCACTTCCTGTTCCGCGGCGCGCAACACTTTCAGGGGCCCAACTTCACTTCGGACCGGGCCATTGTCGAAGTCAGCAGGCGTGGGCGGCCGGTCAGCATCCTGACCCCGGAGAAGCGCCTGTACACCGTGCAACAGTCGGTCATGACCGAAGCCGGCATCGATGCCGGGGTGACCCGCGACCTCTACGTGGCCCTGGGCGAACCCCTTGGTGACGGTGCGTGGGCAGTGCGCGTGCACGTCAAACCCTTCGTGCGCTGGATCTGGTTCGGCGGGTTGCTCACTGGCTGCGGTGGGCTGCTGGCGGCGCTGGACCGGCGCTATCGGGTCAAGGTCAAGCAACGGGTGCGCGACGTGCTCGGCGTGACGGGGGCCACCGCATGAGGCGCTGGATTCTGTTGATACCGCTGCTCCTGTTTATGGCCGTGGCGGTGTTCCTCTATCGCGGCCTGTACCTGAACCCTTCTGAGCTGCCCTCGGCGCTGATCGGCAAGCCATTCCCCGAATTCAACCTGCCTGCCGTGCAGGGCGCTAAGGCGCTGAGCCGCGCCGACCTGCTGGGCCAGCCGGCGTTGGTGAATGTCTGGGGCACCTGGTGCGTGGCCTGCCGCATCGAGCATCCGGTGTTGAATAAGCTGGCCGGGCAGGGCGTGCGCGTCTACGGCATCAACTACAAAGACGACAACGCCGCCGCTCTGAAATGGCTACGGGACTTTCACGACCCCTACCAGCTGAACATCAACGATGCCCAAGGCCGCCTGGGTCTCGATCTGGGCGTATATGGCGCACCGGAGACCTTTATGATCGACGCCCAGGGGGTGATCCGTCACAAATACGTAGGCGTGATCGACGAGACGGTCTGGCGCGAGCGCCTGGCACCGCTCTATCAAGCCCTGGTCGACGAGGCCCGGCCATGAAGCGCTGGTTGAGCGCGGCAGCTCTTAGCCTCAGCCTGCTAGGCGTGGCCCAAGCGGCCATCGACACCTACGAGTTCGCCAACGACAGCGAGCGCCAGCGCTTCCGTGAGCTGACTCAAGAGCTGCGCTGCCCTAAATGCCAGAACCAAGACATCGCCGACTCCAACGCGCCCATCGCCGCCGATCTGCGTCAGCAAATCTTCCGCCTGCTCGGGGAGGGCAAGAGTAACGCCGAGGTGGTGGCGTTTATGGTTGAGCGCTACGGCGAGTTCGTTCGCTACAAACCCGCCCTGAGCGCCCGTACCTGGCTGCTTTGGTTCGGCCCCGCCGCGCTGTTGCTGGGCGGCGGCGTGGTGATCGGGTTGCTCGTGCGCCGCCGACGCAGTGCGGGCGACGAGTCGCCCAGTGAATTGTCCGAGGCCGAGCGGCACCGCCTGGCGGCCCTGTTGGACAAACAACTGTCTGATAAAGAATCGTTGGATAAAAAGCGCCCATGACCGATTTTTGGCTGGCGACCGGCCTATTGCTGCTGGTAGCCATGAGTTTTCTATTAATCCCCATCCTGCGCGGGCGCAGTGGGCAAGCACCGGTCGACCGCACCGCCTTGAACGTGGCGCTGTATCAGGAGCGCGTGGCCGAGCTGAGCGCCCAGCGCGACGAGGGCATGCTCAGCGCTGGCCAACTCGACCTCGGCCAGGCCGAGGCGGCGCGGGAGCTGCTGACCGACACCGACGGCGCGGATGTCGCCCAGCCCAAGCATGCCAGCAAGGCCCTGCCGCTGCTGGCGGCACTGCTGGTGCCCTTGCTGGGCCTAGGCCTTTACCTGGCGTTGGGGGCGAGCGACAAAGTCGAACTGACCCGCGAGTTCGCCCAGCCGCCGCGTTCGATGGCCGAGATGACCGAGCGCCTGGAGCGCGCCGTGGTGGCGCAACCCGACTCGGCCGAAGGCCTGTATTTTCTGGGGCGTACCTACATGGCGCAAAATCGCCCAGCCGAGGCCGCGCATTTGTTCGAGCGCGCCGCGCGCCTGGCCGGGCGCCAGCCGGATCTGCTCGGGCAGTGGGCACAGGCGCTGTATTTCGCCCAGAACAAGCAATGGAGCGCGCCGATCCAGGCCTTGACCGACGAGGCTCTGGCGGCCAACCCGAATGAGGCCACCAGCCTGGGGCTACTGGGCATCGCCGCCTTCGAAGGCCAGCGTTACGCCGAAGCAGTTGGCTATTGGCAGCGCCTGCTGGCGCAACTGCCCGCCACCGATGCCTCGCGCCAAGCCCTGCAAAGCGGCATCGACCGCGCGCGCGAGCGGCAGGCGGCGACCCCGGCCCAGGCTGCGGCGGGTTTAACGGTGCGCGTGGCGCTGAGCGCCGAACTCACAGGCAAAGTGCTGCCCAGTGACAGCGTGTTTGTGTTCGCTCGCGCGCTCAATGGCCCGGCGGCACCCCTGGCGGTCAAGCGCTTGAGCGTGGCCGACTTGCCGGCCGAGGTCCAACTGAGCGATGCCGATGCGATGATGCCGCAGCTGAAACTGTCGAACTTTCCCGAAGTCCAATTGCAAGCACGGGTGTCCCGCGCAGGCGTGCCGACCCGCGGCGAATGGATCGGCCGCGGCCAGCCCCTGAGCAGCGCCACCACCGAGGCGCAGCATCTGACCATCGACAGCCCGGATCCGTAGAGAACCTGCCATGAATGTTTTTGCTCGTATGACCGTTATCGGCCTGGCCCTGGGCATGAGTGCATGCGCCGTGCACCGCCCCGAACAGCCCCCGGCGCCGCCCATCGAAACCCTGCCGTCAGGCAGCCCCAGCACGCGCCCGGCGCCGCCTGTGGGCACGCCCACCACCCCAGCCAAACCCGCCCCACGCACCTCCGCCAGCTTCGCCCCACCCCCGGGCGGCGCCAGCCATTGGGACCCGAAACTGGGGGTCTACGTGCTGGAAAACCAGCCCGACACCTACTACCGCCAGCGCACCTATTACCGCTGGAGCGACGGCTGGACCTGGTCCACCAGCCCACAAGGGCCATGGGAGGCCACCGACGGCAATGGCGTGCCACCGGGGTTGGGGCGTATGCATCCTTGAGGGGTTGATTGCGGGTTATTCATTGGCCCAGTGAAGCCACGATCGATTTGCACGAAACCCTTATGTATCTACATTCGCTCAGCGCGATAACAAAGTGATCTAAAGGGGTCGATTTAGCTTCACTTGTCAACCAGTCATAATCTACATCGTCGGGACTTTTGAACCCCAGCTCTTCTAAAAACAGTTCCTCTATGCTCAGGATTTCTGGGGAGATAAAGAGTGAGTCGATCTTCTCGAATATCAAATTAACCGGTTGGCGATCTTCAGGCTCGCCCCAAGGCTCAAATCTGACATGTAGGGACTTTTTTTCAAAGTCGAATTCCATTTTGGCGGCGGTGAAATTGTTGTGTAAATCATACTCCGCACCGTTGAAGGCTATGGCGATGCTGTAGGGGATGGTGAAATTTCTAACCATGTTATTGCCGCTCCAAATAACGACGAGCCGTTCTTATATCTTGTTGATTGGTGGGGCGCTACGGCGGCCGTTGTCACGTTGGGGCATCTGCGCTGTTGCGCCTGGCCCCTTCCTTCCAACAGCGGGTTACTTTTGCGGCAAAAGTAACCAAAACCCTGGTCCCTACATCCGGCCCTACAGCGCTTGCTCGGCTCCTGCCTCGCACCCAGCTACGCAGCGTCTCCACTCGGCCTTCGGACGGCCCGTTCAATTTGTATTTGCAGGAGCAAGAGCAAGAGCAAGAGCTCGGGGCCAAGGCCCCTCCTACGTGCACCGAAATTGTGAGGGGCCCGGGCGGCGCTCCGCTCGCCCCCGAGCTCTTGAGTTTCTAACGATCAAAATCCCAAGCCATCAAGAATACCGTTCGTCCGCCGATACGCTCCTCGCACCCGGAGTATCGATGGAGTCCCATGAAGCATTTTTTCAATAAACCCTATTTGCTGCCCACGTTAATCAGCTTGGCCCTGCTGTGGGTCGGTACGCTTTGGTTGAGCCCCGCAGGCGTTTCAGTGCCCCGCTTGACCGGCGATGCGCGGTGGTTGGTGTTGGCTTTTGCGTTTTTGTTCTGTGTGTTTTGCTGGGTGGGGCTGTCGGTCTTCGAGTTTGGCGAGGTGGCCTGGGCGCGGGTGGATTACGCTTGGCTGTTGCTGGCTGGCTTGGCCCTGCTGGTACAGGGTGGTTCGGCGCAACACCATTACCTCAGCGTGGTGCTGTTGTTGCTGGCCGTGGCGTTGCGCGCGGCGCGGGTCAAGGGTGATATCGTGGTCAAGTCGCGGCAGCGCAGCACCGTCTGGCTGGTGGTTAACGGCCAGGTGGAGATCCCTTTGGAGAGCCTCCTGGAAATGAAGCTGCAGCGGGTCAAGGCGCGCCTGCAGCAATTGCTGCACGACTGGCGCGCCGCTGGGCTAAGCATGGTGCATGTGCAGCTCGACAACCGCACGTCCGAGGCCGCGCTGTCCACTGCCGTGCTGCCGATTCGGCCGACCTTTCGCGACAATGAATTTCGCCTGGACCTGGAGTTGGCCCTGGCCAGTTCCCCCTTGGGCCGCTGGTTGAGCAACCAGCAAATGGAAACCTTGTACCTGTTCGGGGTGATCGACCCGCGCCTGGTCAGCCGCCTGCAGCACTGGGGGCGGGAGAATGACGTGGAAGTGATCGTCGACATCGGCCACAGCTTGATGCTCGAAGAGCGGGTGCCGCACCCGGTGACCGAGCGGGTGATGAGTTAGCGGGCACTGTATGCAGCAGTGCCCGCTTAGGCGTTATTGACCCGAATAGATCTGGTCGAACACGCCGCCGTCATTGAAGTGAGTCTTCTGCACGGTACGCCAGTCGCCGAAGGTTTTCTCTACCGACAGGAAGTCCACTTTCGGGAAGCGGTCGGTGTATTTCGCCAACACCGCCGGGTCCCGTGGGCGCAGGTAGTTGGCCGCGGCAATGGCCTGGCCTTCAGGCGACCACAGGTACTTCAGGTATTCATCGGCAGCGGCACGGCTGCCTTTGCGTTCCACCACCTTGTCGACCACGCTGACCGGCGGCTCGGCTTCGGCGGAGACGCTGGGGTAGATCACTTCGAATTGGTCACGGCCAAATTCCCGAGCAATCATCTCGGCTTCGTTCTCGAAGGTCACCAGCACGTCGCCAATCTGGTTGGTCATGAAGGTGGTGGTGGCGGCCCGGCCGCCGGTGTCCAGCACGGGGGCCTGCTTGAACAGTTTGCCGACGAAGTCCTTGGCCTTGCTCTCATCCCCGCCGTTCTTCAGCACATAGCCCCAGGCCGACAGGTAGGTGTAGCGGCCGTTGCCCGAGGTCTTCGGATTAGGCACGATCACTTGCACGCCGTCTTTGAGCAGGTCGGGCCAGTCTTTCAGCGCCTTGGGGTTGCCTTTGCGCACGATGAATACCGTGGCCGAGGTGAACGGCGCGCTGTTGTTCGGCAGGCGCGTGACCCAGTCCTTGGGCACCAGTTGGCCGTTATCGGCGAGGGCGTTGATGTCGGTGGCCATGTTCATGGTAATGACGTCGGCGGGCAGGCCGTCGATCACCGAGCGGGCCTGCTTGCTCGACCCACCGAACGACATCTGGATGGTGATGTTCTCTTTGTGCTCCGCTTGCCAGTGCTTCTGAAAGGCCGCGTTGTAATCCTTGTAGAAATCGCGCATCACGTCGTAGGAAACGTTCAGCAATTGCGGCGCTGCCTGGGCAAAGCTACCCAGGGTCAGGCCGGCGGCCATAAGCGAGGCACTCAAGAGTTTTTTCACGTAAAGGTCTCTATGGAGTCAAAGGTAGGCGGCATTTTGCCAGCGACTATAACGGCGCGCTCACCCGCGTCGAAAGATCGATAACTGCTGTGCTTATTCCCGTTTGTTAAACAGCGCACTGCCGCAGCGCGAACAAAACGCGGCGGCGGCCTCGTGGTTGTCCTTGCGGCACTCGGGGCAGGGGTGTTTCTGCTGCTCGCCGCGCATGGCGTTGGCCAGTTCGGCGGTAAAGATACCCGTCGGCACGGCGATGATCGAGTAGCCGGTGATCATCACCATCGACGACAGCACTTGGCCCAACGGGGTCTTAGGCACGATATCACCGAAGCCCACGGTGGTCAGGGTCACGATTGCCCAGTAGATCCCCTTGGGAATACTGGTGAAACCATGCTCCGGGCCTTCGACCACGTACATCAAGGTGCCGAACACCGTCACCAGGGTCGACACGCTGAGCAGGAACACAATAATTTTTTGCCGGCTGCCGCGCAGGGCCGAGAGTAGGTAATTGGCTTGTTTCAGATACCGGTTGAGCTTGAGCACCCTGAAGATGCGCAACATGCGCAGTACCCGCACGATCATCAAATACTGGGCGTCGCTGTAATAGATCGCCAGTATGCCCGGCACGATCGCCAGCAGGTCGATCAAGCCATAAAAGCTGAAGGCATACCGCAAGGGTTTGGGTGAGCAATACAGGCGCAACAGGTATTCCAGGGCGAACACCAGGGTAAAGCCCCACTCGATCCAGGCGAATAGCCCGGCGTAGTCACGGTGGATGCTTTCAACGCTGTCGATGATCACCACCAGCAGGCTGGCCATGATGATCAACAGCAGCATTTTGTCGAAGCGGCGACCGGCGTCGGTGTCGCTTTGGAAGATGATCACATACAGGCGTTCGCGCCAGCTTTGCATAGGGTTACCCGCAGGGTCAGGCGTCCGGTGCGCAACCCTTGAGCACCAGGCGGAGGATGGTTTGGGTGGCGGCGGCATAATCGGCGTCGTCGAGCTTGGCTTTGCCGGTGACGCTTGCGATCTGCCAGTCGAAGTCGGCGTAGGTCTGGGTCGCGGCCCAAATGCTGAACATCAGGTGGTGCGGGTCGATGGGGGCAATCTGGCCACTGTCGATCCAACTCTGGATGCAGGCGATGTTGTGGCGGGCCTGGGCGTTGAGTTGTTCGACCTGCTCGGCGCTCAGGTGCGGCGCGCCATGCATGATTTCACTGGCGAACACCTTCGAGGCGAACGGCAGGTCGCGGGAAATACGCACCTTGGCGTGAATGTAGGCGCTGAGCACTTCATTGGGTTTGCCCAGGGGGTTGAATGGCGTCGATGCCTGCAGGATCGGCGCGATGATGCTTTCCAGTACCTCGCGGTAGAGGTTTTCCTTGGACTTGAAGTAGTAATAAACATTGGGCTTGGGGAGCCCGGCTTTCGCGGCGATATCGCTGGTCTTGGTGGCGGCGAAGCCTTTTTCGGCAAATTCTTCGCTGGCGGCGCGCAGAATCAATGCGGTATTGCGCTCGCGGATGCTGCTCATGGCTGAGGCGGGGTCCTTGGCTCTCGGGCAGGCAGTAGGTGGCCTGGCCGGGTGGTGCGGCATGGTAGCACTGGGTTTGCACGGGGCTCAAGATTTGCTCAGGTGGGCTATCCTCATGGGTAGGAAAGCACGCTCGTCGAAAATTGCGGGCAGCGCTGAACTATATTTTTAGCGTTAATGTCAATGTGATACTAGCGACGACTTCGTGGCGTCAAAAACATATCGATTTCCCACCCTCTTTGAGTTGTACCCATCATGAACTTCTTCAGTTATGCCCAGCTGTCGACCAAATTGCTCTTCTCGTTTGTATTGTGTGCGCTGATCACCCTGGCAGTCGGGCTAGTCGGTACTAATGGTGTGGGCCGCTTGTCCTCGGCATTGGAGCTGACGTTCTCGAATAACCTGGTCTCGGTGGCCAATACCGCCGAGACGCTGAGCAGCCTTACGGCGCATAACCGCGGCTTATATCGGGTGCTGGATGCCTCGGTCGGAGACGTCCCGAAAGAGGATCGTGACCGCGTACGCAATTCGTTGGCCACTGACCTTAAAAACGCTGAAACTGCCTTCAAGACCTACCGAGCCACGCCTCTGGAAGATGACGAGCGCGCCGCAGGCGATAAGCTCGAGCCACTATGGCCTAATTATGTGGCCAGCTCGGAGCGCATTGTTAGCCTGCTCGACAGCGGTGATGCCGGCGCGGCGCGCAACTTGATCAACGGCTTGAACAACGACCAGTTTCGCGAAATGCGCCAGCTGGTGCGGATCATGATCGAGTCCAATAACCGCCAGATCAAAGAAGGGGCCGCAGCCGCCACACACCTGCGCGATAACGTTTACACCACGCTGTTCGGCGGCATGGCCTTGGCTTTTATCATCGCAATCATCCTCGGCATCGTCATTACCCGCATGATCACCCGCCCCATCGCCGTTGCCGTGGCCAGCGCCAAACGCGTGGCCAGTGGTGACTTGACCCAGGCCATCAGTACCGATCGCAAAGATGAAACCGGCCAGTTGCTCAACGCTCTGGCAGATATGCAAACCGGCCTGAAAACTACCATCAGCGAAATCGCCAGTGCTTCTGACCAACTGGCCTCGGCCGCTGAAGAACTGAGCGCCGTGACCGACGAAAGTACCCGTGGCCTGACCCGCCAGAACGACGAGATTCAGCAGGCCGCCACGGCGGTCAATCAAATGACCGCTGCGGTGGAAGAGGTTGCACGCAATGCGGTGTCCACCTCCGAGGCCTCGAACCAGGCCAGCCTCGAGGCGGCCGATGGCGGCAGGCAGGTCGAGCAGGCGGTGCAAGGCATGACCAGCATGGTCAGGGAAATCAACGCCTCTACCCAGTCGGTCGCGACCCTGGCGGGTAATGTGCGCGACATTGGCAAGGTGCTGGATGTTATCCGCGCCATCGCCGAGCAGACCAACCTGCTGGCGCTCAACGCGGCCATCGAAGCCGCTCGTGCGGGCGAGCAGGGTCGTGGCTTCGCGGTGGTGGCCGATGAGGTACGCGCCCTGGCGCATCGCACCCAGGCCTCTACCGTGGAAATCGAAGAGATGATCGGCACGGTGCAGGCGGGGGCTGACGGCGCCGTGGCGGCCATGAACAAGAGTTTGACCTTGGCCACCAACACCCAGGATCAAGCCCTTGAAGCCGGTAAGGCGTTGGAGCGAATCACCCGCGGCGTGTCGAGCATCAATGAACGCAACTTGGTGATTGCCTCTGCCTCGGAAGAACAGGCGCAGGTGGCCCGCGAAGTCGACCGCAACCTGCTAAACATCCAAGACCTGTCGACCCAGACCGCCGCCGGCGCCAACCAAACCAACGCCTCCAGCCAAGAGCTGTCGCGCCTGGCGGGTTCCTTCAACGTGCTGGTGAGCAAATTCAAACTGTAAAATGGCTCATGGCCCCAAGCTGTTGGTGTGGTTAAAAGATCGGGGGCAAGCCCCCTCCTACGGATAATGTCGCGTAGGAGGGGGCTTGCCCCCGAGCCTTTTACCTATTTACCTATTTACCTATTTACCTATCAGAAAATCAGCTTGAACAACGCGATTACAACAATCAAGCCAATAATAAAAATAATGCCAACGGTGCCGCCGAGAAACTTCAACATGGGGTGCTCCTGCTTTTACGAAAGGGTGTTACCTGACTAGACCCCCCAGCGTGTGCACCGTTTCATCGGGTTTGCTGGAACCTTTTCACTTGCGCCGTGATCTGTTTGCTGAGATTAAAACCCCCTTCCTTCGCAGCGCGAGAGCCATGCCAACCGACCCTGTGCGCAATGCCTTGAATTTTCTGCGCGACGGCGGTGAGATGGGTGCGCTGATGCGTGCCCATGACTGGTCGGCGAGCAGCCTCGGCCAACCCGAAGCCTGGCCACAAAGCCTGCGCACTGCAGTGCGTCTGATATTGAACACGCGCCACCCCATGTATCTGTTTTGGGGCGAGCACGCGCTGTGCTTCTACAACGATGCCTACTCCCAATCATTGGGCCCCGAGCGCCATCCATCGTCACTGGGGCAGCCAGCGCGGCAGGTATGGGCTGAAATCTGGGAACTGCTGGGGCCACAGCTGGAACAAGTGATGGCGGGGGGCGAGGCCACTTGGTTCGAAGACCAGGCCATGACCGTCACCCGCAACGACGCCAGGGAGGAGGTGTACTGGACCTACAGTTGTAGCCCGGTGGATGACGACGGGGCAGCTGGTGGTATCGGCGGCGTGCTGGTGGTGTGCAACGAAACCACCGCCCATGTCCTCAGCGAACAGCGCCGCAGCCTGGAGCGCGACACCTTGGCGCAGTTGTTCGAGCAGGCACCGACCTTTATGGCGGTGTTGCGCGGCCCCGAGCAACGCTTCGAGCTGGCCAACCCTGGCTATATGCGGCTGGTGGGCGACCGCCCGGTGATCGGCCGTACCGTCGCCGAGTCGCTGCCGGAGGCGGTGGATCAGGGCTATCTGCGGCTGCTGGAAGAAGTCTTCGACAGTGGCCAAGCCTACTCGGCCAACGGCGCGGCGTTTGCCGTGCAGCTAAGCCCCAACGGGCCGCTGGAAGAGCGTTTTGTCGATTTCGTCTACCAACCCATCAAAGACAAACAGGGCAAAGTCACCGGCATTTTTGTCGAGGGGGTCGATGTCACCGTCCGCGTCCAGGCCGACCAGGCGCTGCGCCAGAGTGAGGCGCTGATGCGCCTGGTGGTGGAAAGCGCCAGCGATTACGCGATTTTGACCACCGACCTGGGCGGCTACATCACCAGTTGGTCGGCCGGTGCCGAACGTATCTTTGGCTGGACCAACGATGAGATTCATGGGCGCAAGGCGTCAGTGTTGTTCACTGAACGCGACAGGGCCTATGGGGTTGATGAACACGAGCTGCTGCGGGCTGCCCGCGACGGTTGCGCCAACGACGAACGCTGGCACGTGTGTAAGGACGGCTCGCAGGTGTTCATGCGCGGCTCGGTGCACCCGCTGCCTGCGGATGCCACGGGCAGTGGCCAGGGCTTTTTGAAGATTGCCCGTAACGAAACCGAACGCCGCCACGCCGAGGCCCGCAGCGACGCATTGGTGCGTTTGAGTGACAGTTTTCGCGCGCTGCGCGACCCGGCGGCCATGGCCTTCGCCGCTGCCGAAATCCTCGGCCAAGCGCTTGACCTCAGTCGCGCCGGCTACGGCACCATTGATGCCGAGCGCGAGCTGCTGCGGGTCGAGCGCGATTGGAACGCCCAGGGCAGTGAGACTTTAGTCGGCGAGTTGCACTTGCGCGCGTATGGCTCGTTTATCGACGACCTCAAGCGCGGCGAAGTGGTGACCATCGACGATGTCAGCCAAGACCCGCGCACGGCGCCGTTCGCGGCTGCTATCAGGGGCCACAACGTGCGCGCGTTGGTCAACGTGCCCGTGATAGAGCATGGCCAGTTGGTTGCGATGCTTTACCTCAACAGTGCCGACGTCCGCCAGTGGTCGGACCAGGACCTGGCGTTCATTCAGGAGATGGCCGATCGCACGCGTATGGCGGTAGAGCGCAGCCGCGGCGAGCTGGCATTGCGCGAGGCAAACGAAACACTGGAAGCTAAGGTTGAGGCGCGCACCCGCGACCTAATGCGCGCCGAAGAGGCCCTGGGCCATGCGCAGAAAATGGAAGCGGTCGGGCAGTTGACCGGGGGCGTGGCCCACGATTTCAACAACCTGCTCACCGTGATCAAGTCGTCCACCGACCTGCTCAAGCGCCGCGAACTGCCCCACCAGCGCCGCGAGCGCTATGTCGAGGCCATCTCTGATACCGTCGACCGTGCCGCCCGTCTTACCGGCCAGTTACTCGCCTTCGCACGCCGCCAGGCGTTGCAGCCGGAGGTGTTCGAAGTGGGCCAAAGTGTGCAGACTTTGGCCGAGATGGTCGGCACCCTGACCGGTTCGCGCATTGGCGTATCTTTGGAGCTGCCGCAGCAGCCATGCTTTATCAATGCCGACCCGAGCCAGTTCGACACCGCAGTGGTCAACATGGCCGTCAATGCCCGCGATGCCATGAATGGCGAAGGCCAGTTGACCATCGTGGTCGCGCCCGTGTCGCAAGTGCCGGGTAGCTACCCGGCCATTATGGGTGACTATGTGGCGGTGTCGCTGCGCGATACCGGTGAGGGCATCAGCAAGGAGCAGATCGGCCAGGTTTTCGAGCCGTTCTTTACCACCAAGGGCGTAGGGCAGGGCACGGGGCTGGGGCTTTCCCAGGTATTTGGCTTCGCTAAGCAGTCAGGCGGTGAAGTTCAGGTCAGCAGCGAGCCGGGCCAGGGCGCCACGTTCACCCTGTTCTTACCAAGGGTGGCAGCGGCCCCCGCCGCTGCTCCGGTGGCCGAACCCGCCGAGTTAGTCGACGGGCACGGCACTCGGGTGCTGATGGTTGAAGACAACCCGCAAGTGGGCGGTTGTGCGGTGCAGACGCTCAGTGAACTGGGCTATGTGCCAACCTGGGCGAACAACGCTCGGGAAGCGCTGGAGGTACTGGCCAAAGACCCGCGCCGCTTCGATGTGGTGTTTTCCGATGTGATCATGCCGGGCATGAACGGTATCGAACTGGCCCAGGAAATCCGCCGGCTTTACCCTACGTTGCCGGTGGTGTTGACCAGTGGTTACAGCCACGTACTGGCGCAGCAGGGCACCCATGGGTTCGAACTGCTGCACAAGCCCTATTCGGTGGAGCAGCTGTCGCGCATTCTGCGTAAGGCGGTGGTGTAGGAGGGGGCTAGCCCCCGATCTTTTGCTCTTACACCGGCGCCGTCTGCATACACCGGCCGCTGCCGCAGCCTCTCGGGGCCAAGGCCCCTCCTACGATCCGCGACACATTGCGTAGGAGGGGGCTAGCCCCCGATCTTTTCCCACAAACCACCCCCTACAACACCAAATGCGGCAACCACAACGACAACGCCGGCACGTAGGTCACCAGCATCAACACCAGAAACAACACAGCATAAAACGGCAGCAGCGCTTTGACCGTCGCTTCAATGGTGACCTTGCCCACCGCCGCCCCCACGAATAGCACCGCCCCCACAGGCGGGGTTATCAGCCCGATGCCCAGGTTCACCAGCATGATCATGCCGAAATGCACTGGGTCGACACCGATGCCCAACACCACCGGCAGTAGGATAGGGGTCAGAATCAGGATCAACGGGGCCATGTCCATCACCGTGCCCAGCAGCAAGAGCATGGCGTTGATGCACATCAGGATCACGTAGCGGTTGTCCGACAGGGTCAGGAACATTCCGGTGATCTTGGTGGGGATCTGCATCAGCGTCATCACATAGCCGAAGCTGGCGGCAAAGCCGATCAGGATCATCACGATGGAAATGGTCCGCACCGTGCGGTGCATCAGCTTGGGCAACTCGCGCCACTTGTAGTCACGGTAGATAAACATGGTCACGAAGAACGACCACAGCACTGCAATCGCCGCCGACTCCGTAGCCGTGAACACCCCCGACAAAATACCGCCCAGGATGATCACCATGGCCATCAAACCCCAGAGCGCATCGGCGCAGATTTTCAGGGCCTGGCGCAGCGGTACGACTTCACCTTTGGGGTAATTGCGTTTTTTCGCGAAGATCAGGCACAGCACCATCAGGCATGCACTCATCAGCAAGCCTGGAACGATCCCCGCCATGAACAGCGAGGCGATGGAAACGCTACCGCCCGCTGCCAGCGAGTACAGCACCGAGTTATGGCTGGGCGGGGTGAGCAGGGCCTGCACCGAACCGCTCACGGTCACCGCAGTGGAAAACTCGCGCGGGTAGCCTTTGCGTTCCATCTCTGGAATAAGCACCGAGCCGACCGACGCCGTGTCGGCCACCGAGGAGCCGGAAATGGCCCCAAAGAAGGTTGACGCAACGATGTTGACCAGCGATAGGCCGCCGCGCACGAAGCCCACCAACACCCCGGCAAACGCCACCAACCGCCGCGACATGCCGCCCTCGGCCATGATCGCGCCGGCCAGCACGAAGAAGGGAATCGCCATTAGGGAGAACTTGTTCACCCCACCGGCTACTTGAATCATCATGGCCTGCAGCGGTATGTCGATCCACCAGGCACCGATCAACGCCGACAGGCCCAGGGCATAGGCCACCGGCATGCCGATGAGGATCAGCGCGAGAAAGCTGCCAATCAAAATTAATGCGTCCATATCAGGCAGCCCCTTCGCTTTCTTCGACCAGGTCGAAACGCACCACACGGCGCTGGCTTTGGTCGCCCAGCAAGAGTTTTTCCAGCACGAAAATCAGGGTCAGCAGCCCACTGATCGGGATCGGCATGTAGGTGATACCCACTCGGACGCCGGGCAGAGCGCTAACGAACTGATTCCAGGTGGTCAGGCACAACTTGGCCCCCCACACGGTCATGAACAGGCAGACCAACGCCATGCACACCTGGGCGAACACGCTGACCCCACGTTTGAGCGCGGGCGGCAGGCGGTCGGTCAGCACCGCCACCGCCATGTGAGCGCCTGCCCGGTAGCTGGCCGCCGCACCGATAAAGGTGAACAGCATCATCAGCAATATCGCCGTCGGCTCCGGCCAACTGGCGCCGGTGCCGAGCACATAGCGGGCGAAGATGCCCCAGGGGATGATCAGGCTGACCGCCAGGACAGCCAGCCCGGCCACCCAGATACAGGCCATATAAAGCGCGTCGAGCACGCGCAGCAGTGAGTTTGTCATCGCGGCGATTCCTGCGCAGGCACGGGTCAGTTCACAGCTTCAATGCGCTTCATCAGGTCGGCGTAGGGCGCGCCATATTTTTCCCGCACCGAAGCGGTGGCGTCGTTGAACGGCTGGCGGTCGACGGTGATGTATTCCACCCCGGCGGCCTTGAGTTTCTCGTTACTGCTGGCGACCTTTTTGTCCCACAGTTCGCGCTCGTTCATCTGCGCCTGGCGGGCGGCGGTTTTGACCAGGGTCTGTTGGGCGGGAGTGAGTTTTTCCCAGGTGATTTTCGACATCACCAACAACTCTGGGATGATCAAATGGCCGGTGAGGGTGTAGTACTTGGCCACACTGAAATGGTTATGTTCCAACAAGGTCGGTGGGTTGTTTTCCGCGCCGTCGACTACCCCGGTTTGCAAGGCGCTGAACACTTCGCTGGTGTCCATGGCGATGCCGTTGCCACCCATGGCGTTCATGGTGTCGAGGAACACCGGGTTGCCGATCATGCGGATCTTCATGCCCTTGAGGTCGGCAATGCTGCGCACCGGTTTTTTCGTATAGAGGTTGCGGGTACCGCCGTCCATCCAGCCGAGGGCGACCAGCTGGAATTCCGATTGGGTGATTTTATCCAGAATCTCCTGGCCCACTTCGCCGTCGATGACCTTGCGCATGTGCGCCTCATCGCGGAACACGAACGGCAGGTTGAACACGTTGACATCGGGCACCACGGGGCCGACTACGCCCAGGGTGACCCTGGCCAGCTGGATCGCGCCCAGTTGTACCTGTTCCACCACTTCTTTCTCGGTTCCCAATACGCCCCCGGCGAACATCTGCAGCTTCAGCTCACCGTTGCTTTGTTGCTCCAGGGTTTTGCCCATCTGCTCCACGGCAAGCACCGTCGGGTAGCCGGCCGGGTGGGTGTCCGAGGCTTTCAGGGTTAGCGCGTTGGCCCACTGCGGTAGCGCTAAAGCCAACGGCAGCGCCGCCAGCAACAAGGTTTTTTTCACGTTCATCGGGTGTTTCTCCTGATTATTATTGTGGGTGAACGAACAACGAGGTGAAGCGAAACTGGGCTTTATGTACGGGTGCCGAACGGGGTTTCCTCCAGGCCGCAAACGCCTGGGTTCAAGGCAAATACACCGCCGGCCAGCGGTTGCTCGCTGAGGTCGCCACCTGGGCGGATCGAGGTGATGAACAACGTGTCCAGGCGCGGCCCGCCAAAGGCACACATGGTGGGCTTCAAGACCGGCACCTGCAGCGAGCGGTCGAGCTTGCCTTGCGGAGTAAAGCGATGGATCAGCCCGGCGTCGTTGGCGCAGGTCCAGTAGCAGCCGTCTACATCCACCGCGGCGCCATCGGGGCGGCCTGGGTGCTGGTTCATGTCGACGAACAGGCGCCGCTGGCCGGGGGTGCCGCTGTCGAGGTCGTAGTCATAGGCCCAGATCTGCTGCGATTTGGGGTGCGAGTCGCTCAGGTACAGGGTGCGCCCGTCGGGGCTGAAGGCCAGCCCATTGGGCACGATCAAGGGGCTGATAGCAGGGTCCAGGGGCCTGCGCTGGCCTTGCTCATAGCGATACAGGGCACCGACGGCGGCGCCGACAGCCATGTCCAATAACATCGTGCCGGCCCAGAAGCGCCCTTGGCGGTCGCAGCGGCCATCGTTGAAGCGCATCGCTGGCTGCGCATGTTCGACGCCTGCCAGAGCCTTTGCATGCAGTTGCTCGCCATCGATGCGCAGTTCGAACAGGCCGCTTTCCAGCCCGGCGATCCATTGGCCCTGGCCGCTTTGAGCGATGCAGGCAAGCATCTGCGGGGCTTGCCAACGTTGCTGCTGGCCACTGGGCAGGTGCCAGCGGTGCAAGCCGCCGCTGGGAATATCGACCCAGTACAGGGCCTGTTCCGCCGCGCTCCAGACCGGGCTTTCGCCCACGGCGTTGCGTGCATCTACGATTAATTCGGGCGTCATCGCTACATTCCTTTGTGCTGCAGTGTCGGGCCGTGCAACCGGGGCGCCTCAAGCGTCGTCGAACGGCCCCTGGGCCACGAACGCGCCGCCTTGGTAGATCATCGCCGGGTCGCCGGGCTCGGGCTGCGGCTGGGCCTCGACCTCGGCGCGGAAGGTCTCCGAACTGTCCTGCGGGGCGTAGCCCAGCCTGGCGGCCAGGTGGTTGTCCCACCACACGGTTTTGTTCGCCGACACGCCGTAGACCACCGTATGGCCGACCTCGGGAACGGCCAGCGCTTTGACGATCAACTGCGTGAGGTCGGCGAAGCTCAGCCAGGTGCACAGCATGCGGCGATTCTGCGGTTTCGCGAATGAGGAGCCGATACGCAGGCTGACGGTCTCGATGCCGTAGCGGTCGAAGTAGAAGGTCGCCATGTCCTCGCCGTAGGCTTTCGACAGGCCGTAGTAACCGTCGGGGCGCCGTGGCGCGTGGGCGTCCAGGGTCTGCTCCTGGTGGTAGAAGCCGATGGTGTGGTTGGAACTGGCAAACACCACGCGTTTGACCCCATGGCGCCGCGCGGCTTCGTAGATATGAAATACGCCGCTGATGTTAGGCCCCAGAATCTCCTCGAATGGCCGCTCCACCGAGACGCCACCAAAATGCAGAATGGCATCGACGCCCTCGACCAATTGGTGCACCGCGTGTTTGTCGCTCAGGTCGCAGGGCCAGACCTCTTCGTGGGGCCCGGCGGCGGCTGGCATCGGCGCGATGTCCGACAAGCGCAATATTTCGCAGTGGGGTTTCAGGCTTTCGCGCAGCACGGTACCCAAGCCGCCGGCCGCGCCAGTGAGTAGCAGACGGTGCCAGGGCTTTGAGCTGGAGAGGGTGGTCATGCGGGGCATTCCTTTGTTATTGGTTTTGTTATCGGTCATCGTATGACGTAGCTACAGTATTGAGCGTGCCACCGGTTTGTCAAATTCGACTTTTGGCGGGGGTAGGGCAGACCCATGCCCTGACGGAATGACGTCGCGCGTAATCCTCGCTTGCCGCATGCCGGTAGCGCTCAGATACTGCGGGGGCGTTTGCGCGCTATCACGCCCTCTCAACCTGGACCGCGCCCATGCCGGACACCCTTGGCGTCATCAAGCTGCACACTCACTTCCCGCGGCCGCTGGGGGATATCGGTCACCCCGGCTCCTTCAGCGGGCCGGTGTTGTTCGACACCGTGGCCTCGGCCACCCCAGCCTCCGTGGTGACCCCAGGGCAGATCGCGGCGGCGGTGCAGGCGGACCTTATCGCCGCCGCTCAGCGCCTGGTAGCCCAGGGCGCGACCTTGATCACCACCTCATGCGGCTTCGTTTGCGCGGTCCACGATGTGCTCGCCGGGGCTATCGAGGTGCCTTTGGTGTCTTCAGCGCTCAACCTGGTGCCCGCCCTCAGCGCCGAGCTGGCTCCAGGCAAACGCCTGGGGGTATTGACCTTCGACGGCCGGGTGCTATCGCCCAGGCACTTCGGGCGCTTTTGGGCCGACACGGTGGTGATCGAAGGGATCGAGCAGGGCCGCGAACTCTACCCGGTGATCCAGCAAGACCTCAGCACCCTCGACCCACAGCGCGCTGAGGCCGACGTGCTGGAAGCCGCCGAACGCTTGCTGCAACGCCACCCCGACTGCGCCGCACTGCTGCTGGAATGCACCAACCTGCCGCCCTATGGCGCCGCCCTGCGCGCCCGTTTCGCTTTGCCGCTGTTCGATATTTTCAGTGCCCTGCAGCGGGTTCGTGCTGATCCCGCCTTTGCCCTCGCCCTGTCCCCGGAAAGCCGCCATGCCTGATGTCCACTATCGCTTTAGCCCAGCCTTCCAAGCGCCCACCGGCTCGGCCATTCGCGAGCTGTTCAAGTACCTGTCGCTGCCGGGCATGATCTCGTTCGCGGGCGGCTACCCGCCGCCAGAGTTTTTCGACCGCGAAGGCTTGCGCCTGGCTGCCGAGCGCGCCTTCGCCGAGGCCCCGCTGGACTGCTTGCAGTATGGCGCGACCGAGGGCTTGCCCGTGCTGCGCGAACAACTGGCGGGGTTGATGCTGCGGCGCGGCGCCAGTGTGTGTGCCGATGACATCGTGGTTACCACCGGTTCACAGCAAGGCCTTGACCTGCTCATCCGGGTGTTGCTCGAACCCGGCCAGAGCGTGCTGGTGGAGCGGCCCACCTACCCGGCGGCGTTGCAGGCCTTGCGCATGGCAGGCGCCCAGGTGCTGAGCGCCGCGACCGACGCCGAGGGGCTCGACACCGACGCCCTGGCGGCGCAGTTGGCGGCCTTGCCCCGCGGCCAGGTGCGCTTGCTCTATTGCGTACCCACATTCGCTAACCCGACCGGTGCCTGCCTGCCACTGGCGCGACGCCTACAGGTGCTGGCCCTGGCGGCGCGCCATGACCTGTTGATCATCGAAGACGACCCCTACGGCGCCCTGCGTTTCAGCGGCGCAGAGGTGCCTTCGCTGTTGGCGTTAAGCCGCGAGGTGGAAGGCTCGGTAGGCCGAGTGATGCACTTGGCCAGCTTGTCCAAAGTGTTGGCACCCGGGCTGCGCGTCGGCTGGATGGTGGCGCCTGCTGCGGTGCGCCAGCGCTGCTTGATCGCCAAGCAAACGGTCGACCTGTGCACCTCACCCTGGGCCCAGCGCATTGCCGCGCACTACCTGGCCAGTGGCGCACTGCAGCAGGCGCTGCCGGTGTTGGCCGCTGGCTATCGGGAAAAATGCCAGCGAATGTTGGCCGGGCTCGAACCGCTCGAGTCGCTGCTCAGCGTGAGCCCGCCCGCAGGCGGCATGTTTATCTGGGCGCGCTGCCGGGCGGGTATTGATGCGCAGACGTTGTTCAACGCTGCCGTCGCGGAAAACCTGGTGTTCGTCCCCGGTGCGCCGTTCCACCCCGACCAGCCAGACCCCAGCAGCCTGCGCCTGTCCTTCGCCGCCCCCAGCCTGGAGCAGATCGACCGCGGCGTCGAACGTTTACGCCGGGCCTTTGAGCGCTGCGGTATAGTCCCGAATTGAGGTGTTTTTACAAGAGGATTGCAGATGAAGGTGGTAGTCATCGGTGCCGGTATCGTCGGCGCCTGTTGTGCCCTTGAACTGCTGCGCGACGGTCACCAGGTGACCTTACTGGAGCCTGGCGAACCGGGGGCCGAACAGGCTGCCAGCCACGGCAACGGCGCCTGGTTGAGCCCGGCCTCTATTGTGCCGATGGCGCTGCCGGGGCTGTGGAAGAAGGTTCCCGGTTTTCTGCTCGACCCCGACGGCCCGTTGACCATTCGCTGGCAGGCGCTGCCTAGGCTGTTGCCCTGGCTGGCGCGCTTTATCCTGGCCGGCAGCAGTGTCGCCCGGGTCGAACGCACCGCGCGCCACTTGCGCCAGTTGCTGCAGGATGCCCCCGCGCGGCACCTGGCCTTGGCGGCAGAGGCGGGCGCCAGCGATCTGCTGCAACAGCATGGCCTGCTGTATGCCTACCCCGACCGCGCCGCCTTCGACGCCGAGGCCTTGGCCTGGCGCTTGCGCCGCGACAACGGGGTGCAATGGGCCGAGCTCGATGGGCCAGCGCTGCGTACGGCGGTGCCGGACCTCAGTGAGCGCTACAGCTTCGGCGTTTGGGTCGAAGCGGGCGCCAATTGCCTGAACCCCGGTGACTACGTCGCCGCCCTGGTGGCCCACGCGCAGCGCTGCGGCGCGCACTTGCAACGCGGCCGCGCCTTGGGGTTGCGCGGCGAAGGCGGGCGCCTGCGGGGCGTGCTCAGCAGTGTCGGCGAGTTGCCCTGCGAGCGTGCCGTATTGGCCTGCGGCATACACTCCCAAGGCTTGGCCCAGGCCCTGGGCGACCGTGTACCGATGGCCAGCGAGCGCGGTTACAACGTGGTGTTGCGTGACACCGGGGTGCACCTTTCGATGCCGGTGATGCCCAGTGACGGCAAAATGGCCAACACCAGCACCACGGCCGGGCTGCGTATTTCCGGGCAGGTCGAGCTGGCCAGCGTGGACGCTCCAGCGAACTGGCGGCGCAGCGACGTGCTGCTGCACCACGGGTTGAACAGCTACCCCAAGCTAGAAGGGCGCCACTTCGACCCGCAAAGCATGACCCGCTGGCTGGGTCATCGGCCTTCGGTGGCCGATGGCTTGCCGGTGATCGGCCCATCCAGCGCCTGCGCCGACGTGATCCATGCCTTCGGCCACGGCCATATCGGTTTGGCCGCCGGGCCCATCAGCGGCCGACTGGTGGCCGACTTGATCGCCGCGACGCCTGCAGTAGTCGACCCGTGGCCCTATCGCGCCGGGCGCTTTCAAACTCGCTTGGGCGCCTGGTTGGAAAAGCAGTTGTCGGGCCCCCGGAAAAACCGTAAGAATGATTTGCTATGGGTGCCCCGCTAAAGCGGGCCCTGGCGCCGCACACCCGCCAATCGAGCTTCCAATGTGTGCGCGTTGACGTTCTTGACTGCCTCGTTTTAACAACACCTATTTCAATCAAACCGAGGAAACACCGATGCGAACCAACCTGGCGTGCCTGCGCGCCCTGGGCTTGTCCCTGACCCTGGCCTGTTCGGCTGCATTCCCCGTGGCCAGCGTTTACGCCCAAGACGAAAGCGGCCTGGCGCGCATCGAGCGCACCAAGACCTTGCGCATCGGCGTGATCAGTGGCGCGATTCCCTATTTCAGTAAAAACCTGGGCAGTGGCGCCTGGTCAGGCTTTGGTCCGGACTTCGCCAAGAGCCTGGGCGACAGCCTCGGGGCCAAGGTGGCCTACGTGGAAACCACCTGGGGCAATGCGGTGCTCGACCTGCAATCGAACAAAATCGACGTGATGTTCGGCATGGCCCCCACCCCCGCGCGGCGCGACATGCTGAACTTCTCCGACAACCTGTTCAATAACACCTATACCACCGTGTGCAAGCAGGGCTACCCCTACAAAGACTGGAAACAGCTGAATGACCCCGCCGTGCGGATTGCGGTAGACGTGGGCTCATCCCATGACAACTTCGCCACCGCAAAGCTGCCCCAGGCCAGCGTCAGCCGCTTGGAAAATTCCGGCGCGGCCACCATGGCGCTGCAAGCTGGCAAGGTCGATTGCCAGATCCTCGTGGTGCTGTTGGCGCAACCCCTGCTGAGCAAACGCCCCGACATCGGCACCCTGCATATCCCCGAACCGGTGCTGTCGGCGCCCGTTAGCATTGGTATGCAGAAAGAAGCCGATCCGGGCCTGACCAATGCGGTCAACCACTGGATCGCCCAAGAGAAACAAAGCGGGCAGATCAAACAAGTGATCCTCGACAACATGGAAAAACTGGCGGGCGTCAAAGCCGATGCCTTCCCGAAAAACGTCCAGTTCTGAGGGGCCTATGTCGGGTTATGTATGGGATTTCAGTTTTCTCGTCGAATATAAGTCGCTGCTGCTCACCGGCCTCGGCTACACCCTGCTGTACACGCTGATCTGCGTGCTGCTGGGCATGTTGGTGGGGGTGCTGGCGGCATGTGCGCGGTTGTCCGGCACACGCTGGCTGAGCGCGCCGGTACGGGCTTACGTCGAGGTGTTCCGCTGTACCCCGGTGCTGGTGCAGCTGGTGTGGTTCTACTACGCCTTACCGGTGCTGACCGGCGTCGAGATTTCCGCGATGACCGCTGCGGTGTTGTGCCTGTCGCTGTACGGCGGCGCGTTCTACGCCGAGATCTTTCGCGGCGGGATCATTTCCATGGAACGGGGCCAGGGTGATGCCGCGCGCGCCCTGGGCATGCGCGGTTATCAGGTGATGTGGTGGATCATCTTGCCGCAGGCGTTCAAACGCATGGTGCCGCCGCTGGTCAACCAGTCGATCATGCAGTTGAAGAACACTTCGCTGTTGTCGGTGCTGGCCTTGCCGGACCTGCTGTATCAAGGTCAGGTCATCGCCCATGACAACTATCGGCCGTTGGAGGTGTACACAGTAATTGCGGTGATCTACTTCATCGTACTGCTACCGGCCACCATGCTGGCCCGGCGTCTGGAACAACGCACTGGCTAAACCGCCGACGGGGGGCGCGTGCGTCCCCCTTGGGCTTAGTTGGGCGCTTAGAAAAACGCTTTGACCAACAGGCTGGCGGTGTTCTGATCGCTGTCGAAGAAGCGCGAGTCTTTGATACCGTACTTGTCTTTCCAGTAGTCGTACTCGATACCCACGTAGAGCTGCTTGGCGCCCAGGTTCAAGGCCTTGCCCAGGTCATATTTGATTTGTGGGTTGAAGTGCAGGTTGGCGTGGTAGGTGCCCTGGGCATTGCTGTCGTTGTCGACCACCCAGTCGATGAAACCGTCGATCAAGATGTCAGACTTGCCCACGGGGATGGTGTAGGACCATACCGGAGTGATCTGCCAGACATTGTCACCCGCACGATTGCCGTCGGTGTGGCGTTGGTAGAAGTTGATCTGGAAGTAATCGAAGCCTGGCACTGCCAAGTCGAAAGCCGGGCCAATCAGATAGGACTCCGAGTCGCCTTCGCCGAACTCATAGGTCATGGCCAACAGCACGTCGGTGATCGGGCCGAATTCGAATTTCTGACCGAAGATCTTACCCATAGACAGGCGCGGGCTGATCTCGCCGTAGTAGGTATTGGCGCCCAGGTTGGCGTCTGCCTCGCCGTTGTAGAAAATCTTGTCGACGAACAGGAAGTTGTCGCCATAGGCCCAGGCATCGGCGTGCTCGAACGTGACGGTTTGCTGGATCTGCGGGTTAACGGTGAAGTCTTTGCCATACAGATAAGTCAAGCTGTTGCTTTGCCACTGGAACAGGTCGGCGGCTCCGGCCTGGGTCCCCGCCAATAGCCCAGCGGTGAGGGCCAGGTTCGAGAAAATACGTTTCATGCGGTTGCTCCCAAGAGATAAGTGTTAGCCCGTGACGCTCGTTAATGGCGCCTTGTGCTCGGTGTTTTCGAGTGATCCGAACGGTCAGCTTTGGTCGTGGCGCCTGAGCTATAGCAAGAGGTGAGCCAAACGCCGGGGCAGGTCGAAAAAACCTGTCTTGGGAGATAGGAAATGCGTTTGGTAGGAGGTTTCGGCTATTTGAGCAGGGCGCGAGCCCAACGCCCGTCGCCTGGATGCTCCGTTGCAGCGCAGGCGCGGGCAAAAGTGGGGCGTTTGGTCAGGTTTCCAAGGTAGGAAAGCGGGTCAGTCGACCCGCGCGCCGTGGCTGACCCATTGGCCGATGAGATCGCGTTCCTGCTGGGTCATCTGGGTGATGTTGCCCAGCGGCATGATCTGGCTGGCCACCGCCTGCGCCTGAATACGCGGCGCCTGTTGCTGGATCTGCTGGGCCGTGTCGAACATCACCCCCGCCGGAGCGGTACTGAACAATGGGCTGGTGGGGTTCGCCGAATGGCAGACCGTGCAGCGCTGTTCGATGACCCCATGGACCTGCGCAAACGCCGGCCCTGCCGCTGGAGCCGCAGTGGCGGCAGGGGCCGCCTCGACCTTGGGGCGTTGATCGGCGCGCACGCCGCCTAGCGCCGTTTCAGGCAGCGGCTGATAACGGATTTTACCGGCATCGGCCGCAGGCAGTGGCGCCGGGCCGGTGACGTAGGCCAGGCAGACCATGCCCAGGGCGGCGACGGGTAGGGTCCAGGCGTATTTGTGGCTGTTTTGGCGGGTGTTGAAGTAGTGGCGTACCAGCACGGCCAGCACGCCGATGCCGGCCAATATCAACCAGTTGTAGCGGCTGCCGTAGGTGCTGGGGAAGTGGTTGCTGATCATGATGAACAGCACCGGCAGGGTGAAGTAGTTGTTGTGCCGTGAACGCAGCAGGCCTTTGGCCGGCAGCGATGGGTCGGGGCTACGGTTTTCGGCGATGGCCGCCACCAGGGCACGTTGCGCGGGCATGATGATGCGAAAGACGTTGCCGACCATGATCGTGCCGATCACCGCACCGGTGTGCAGGTAGGCGCCGCGGCCGCTGAACACTTGGGTGAAGCCGAAGCAGGCGGCGATCACCAACACGAACAGCACCAGCCCCAGCAAGCCTGGGCGCTGGCCCAAGGGGGAGTCGCAGAGCAGGTCGTAAACGAACCAGGCGACGAACAGCGACCCCAGGCCGATGGCCACTCCGGCAGCGCCGCTCAGGCTGCTGCCTGGCGCCAGCAGGTAGAGGGTCGGGTTGGCGTAGAACACCACGCATAACAAAGCCACCCCGGACATCCAGGTCCAGTAAGCCTCCCACTTAAACCAATGAAGGTTTTCCGGCATGCTCGGCGGGGCCAGCTTGTATTTTTCCAGGTGATAAATGCCGCCGCCGTGGATGGCCCACAGGTCACCGCTAAGGCCTTCGCGCGGGTTGCGCCGGTCCAGGTGGTTTTCCAGCCAGACGAAATAAAACGATGCGCCGATCCAGGCGATGCCGACGATCATGTGGATCCAGCGCACGCTCAGGTTGAGCCACTCGAACAGGTGTGCTTGCACGCTTTGACTACCCTTGTGTGGCGGTGGGAGCGAGGAGCAATTGGTCATCCTCGGCGAAAAAATGTTCGTCGCAGTTGTTGCCGCTGCCACTGCGGTCGACTACTAAAAAATCGTCCTGCTGTTCGATCGTCAGCACGGGGTGGTGCCAGACACCTCGGTGGTAGTTAACCCCTTGCCGACCATTGCTGACGAAGGCTCGCACCAGGCCAGACACCGGCACTTCGCCCACGGGCGCCACCACGATCAGGAACGGCTTGCCCAACAGCGGCATGAACGCCTGGCTGCCCAGCGGGTGGCGTTCGAGCATGCGCAGGGTCAAGGGCATGGTCAGAGCCTGAGCACGGAAAATGCTGATGATGGCTTGGTCTTCAGCGCTTGCGGTTTGTACTTCAGCGAGCCGGTGGAAACGCATGGTCGAACCGTTGTTGATCATAAAGTGATCACTGCCGTCGGTTTCGATCACGTCACCGAAAGGCGCGAAAGCGGCTTTGCTCAAGGGTTCGATCACTAGTGTGCGCATGCAGGTTCTTCTTCTATATCCGTAGGAGGGGGCCTTGCCCCGAGGTCCTGGAATTCATCAAAGCAACAGCTCGGGGCCAAGGCCCCTCCTACGGTCAGCGAAATATGGAATACAACTCCAACCGTAGGAGGGGGCTTGCCCCCGAGCCCCTCAGCCCATACCGACCTACCTGGCCACCTTACCCAACACGCGCAACCGGCTCACACCGCCATCTGGAAATACATTGAGGCGAATATGGGTAATCGGCCCCAGCGCTTTGATCTGCTCCGCAAAGCTGTGCTCTTGGTGCATCTGCAGTTTTTGGCTGGGCAGCAGCTCGCGCCAGAACAGGCTTTGGGTTTCGATCTGGCTGTCGGTGCCGCCTTTAACGAAAGCCGCCTGGATCGAACAGCTGTCCGGGTAGTTACCTTTGAAGTGCAGGGTGTCGACCACCACCTGCTCCACCACCCCGGCGTGCCCAAGGGCGACGATCACCCAGTCATTCCCAGGGGTACGGCGCCGCGCGGTTTCCCAGCCGTCGCCCATATTGACGCCACGGCCTGGGTTGAGCAGGTTGCTCATGCTGCCGTAATGCTCGTCGGAACACGCCAGGGCCCGGCCGCCATTGAGGGCGCTGGTGAGGTCCAGCTGCTCGTCGGCAGCGACGCTCGCCCAATCGCGGTAAGGGATGCCGTATACCCGCAGGCGCGCCACGCCGCCGTCGGGGTAAATATTGAAGCGCAGGTGGCTGATCGGCTGGTCGTGGCTGATCGCGTGGTAATGGTGGCTGTTGCCTTGCAGTTCTACCGCCGACAGCAGCTCGAACCACTGGGTCTGTTCAGTGGGGTCGCCTGCGGCCAGGAAGCAGGCTTCCAGGGATGCCGAAGGCGGGAAGTTACCCGTGAAGAACGAGGTGTCGATGTCCACGCCCTTGACCGTGCCGGGCACGCCCAGGCGAATGACCGTGCTGTCGAACCCTTCGAAGCGTTTGCGCCGCGATTCCCAGCCGTCCATCCACTTGCCGTTGTCGTCGAACACGCCTTCTTTCCACACCGCTGAGGTGGGTTGGAACAGGCGGTTGACGTCGGCGAACCAGTCATCGGTGACGGACAGCGCACGGGTGCCGAGGCGAGCGTCGGCCAGGTTGACGAACTTTTCGAAGGGCGCAGCGTAAACTTTCATGGAGTCTGCCTTGGAATGAGGGTTACAGAGCGCGCAGGCGAAACAGCGCGATCTTGTTGATTTCAGCCACTGCGCAGGTGAATTCGGCTTCGGCCGAGTGCGCCAGGCGCTGTTCGAATGCGGCGAGGATCTGGTATCGATCGCTGCCTTTGACCGCCATGATGAACGGGAAACCAAAACGCGCCTTGTAGGCCTCGTTCAGGGTCGTGAATCGCTGAAACTCTTCAGCGCTGCATTGGTGAATGCCGGCGCCTGATTGTTCACGTTTGCTGGCGTCGGTCAACTCGCCTTGCACAGCGGCTTTGCCAGCCAGGTCGGGGTGGGCGTTGATCAGCGCCAACTGCAGGCCACGGGGCGCGCTCAAGACAATAGCGCTCATGCGCTGATGCAGCTGTTCGACGTCGTCGGGCAGCGGCCCCTGGTCGAAGGCCTGTTCGGCGATCCAGGGCGAGTGCTCGTAGATATCACCAAAAGCTCGGACAAAAGCCTGGCGGTCTAGTGTTGCAAGGGGCTGGGTCATTGCGCGGGTTCGGCCTGATAGGGGTGGGTGGCGTGCCAATGGCGGGCGATGTCGATGCGGCGGGCGAACCATACGTGGTCGTGGCTCTGCGCGTACTCGATAAAACGCTTCAGCGCGGCCAGCCGCGCGGGGCGGCCGATCAGGCGGCAGTGCAAGCCGATGGAGAGCATTTTCGGTGCCTCGCTGCCTTCGGCGTAGAGCACGTCGAAGGCGTCTTTGAGGTACTGGAAAAACTGCTCGCCATTGTTGAACCCCTGCACTTGAGTGAAGCGCATGTCATTGGTGTCCAGGGTGTAGGGGATCACCAAATGGGGCTTGCCAGTAGGGGGGGCGGGCTGCCAGTAGGGCAAGTCGTCATCATAGGTGTCGCAGTCGTACAGAAAGCCGCCTTCTTCCATCACCAAACGGCGGGTGTTCGGCCCGGTGCGCCCGGTGTACCAGCCCAGTGGCCGTTCGCCGGTGATCTCGGTAAGGATGCGGATGGCCTCGTGCAGGTGCTCGCGCTCCTGGGCTTCGTCCATGTACTGGTAGTCGATCCAGCGATAACCGTGGCTGCAGATTTCATGGCCTTCGGCGACCATCGCGCGAATCACTTCAGGATGGCGCTGGGCGGCCATGGCCACGGCAAACACGGTGAGGGGAATATTAGCCTGGCGAAACAGCTTGAGAATGCGCCACACCCCGGCACGGCTGCCGTACTCATACAGCGACTCCATGCTCAGGTTGCGCACACCCTGCAGTGGCTGGGCGGCGACCATTTCCGACAAAAAGGCCTCGGATTCCTTATCGCCATGCAGGATGTTTCGCTCGCCACCTTCCTCGTAATTCAGCACGAAGGACAGGGCGATACGTGCCTGCCCCGGCCATTGCGGGTGCGGAGGATGGGCGCCGTAACCGATCAGGTCACGTGGGTAGTCAACGCTCACTGGAGAGTTCCTTGTGTGACCGAGTGCAAGCCTGTGCTTTGGCACGTGGCGGGTGATGGTTAAGGATTGTATACAATTATTTTTGCCAGTTGTAAGGTCAGATCCTCGGATCTTTCTTGCAGCCTGGCGGCTCAGGCCCATTCAAAGGCCACTGCACAAAGACTTGCAAAAAACCTGCCCACTTGGTCAGATAAACCATCGCCAGCGCCCAACCGGCGCCGTCGGCCCGTTTTTGACCCATAAACAGAGCGCGCAGTGCTCCAGGGCGGTGCGCCTGCTTTCCCACCCGACACCGAATGAGGCACACCCCCCATGGGACGTTTGACCACCCACGTACTGGACGCCGCCCACGGTTGCCCGGGCAGCGCAATCAAGGTCGAGTTGTACCGAGTGGAGGAGGCCGGCTTGCAACTGCTTGCCCACGCCGTGACCAACAGCGACGGCCGTTGCGACGCGCCGTTGCTGGAGGGCGAAGCCTACCGCAGCGGCGTCTACCAGCTGCAATTCGCTGCCGGCGACTACTACCGGGCCCGCGGCCTGCCATCGCCGTCGCCGGCCTTCCTCGACGTAGTGGTGCTGCGCTTTGGCATCGATGCGCAGCAGGAGCATTACCATGTGCCGTTGTTGCTGTCGCCCTATAGCTATTCCACTTACCGAGGCAGTTGAGCCTAAATAACCAAGTTTTGGTTGATCTTGTAAATGTGCACCCAGGCGCCTGGGCCGCTGCTGGCACTTGCGGTGGCCTGAGCGTTGGCGTTCAAGGCGGTTTGCAACACGGTAAAGCCGTTACCCTGACCATCTTTGGCGCTCAATAGGGCATCGGCCAGATCCTGCCACATGGCCTTGCCTGTATCGTCCGTGCTGGCGGCCAAGCGTCCCTCACTGCGGCTCAGCAAGTTGTCGTAACGTTCAAGCGCAGGCACGTTAATGCCCTTGGCTTGCGCGTTGAGCATTTGCGCTTGGTGTGATTGCACTGAGAAAGTTAACGAAGCTTTTTCAGCGTCGCTCATACTGTCGACTAACATGAGCTGCGCTTGGGTTCTCATCAGCTCAGCGATGTGCGGGTCCTTATCCCCCAACTGGCGTTTTATCTGCTCGCTCAGTTGGGCATTGTATTGATCATCGCGCTTGGACATTTCGCGATAAGCGGCGGAACGCTCCGCCGCAGTAAAGGCCCCAGAATCGTCATAGGCGATGCCTGAAAGGTTCTGCCGTGCCAGGCCGGCGAACGGGTTGGTAGCGTTGGCCGGGTCAAGCGCGAACGCCACGGCCTGGTCGGCGAGTGCGAGCCTGGCGGCGTCGGCCGAGTCAGGACGTTGCAACAGCAGCGTGGCCTCGGCGCCTGCTTCGCGAAGCTCGCGTTCCAGCTTCGACAACAGGTCCTGCAAGCCAACCTGGCCTCCCACACCCTGTTCACCGGTCGCCCGCTGCAGCGCCTGGTGGCCTTGTGCTGACAGGCTGACTGCCGGGGCCGGGTTAATGGGGACCGTGGTCGAGGTCGCTGAAGCGAGGGCATTGGCTGCGGGCAGTGGCACCGGCAGGGGAGGCGTCTGGACGATTCCTTTAATCATGCTTGCGGATCCTTGTGCTAATTGTTCATGGAGAACATCACGCGGTCGTCATAGGGTTGTTTATCGCGCTGAAAGAATCGTTGAAGTTAAGCCTGGTATTTGTAGGGGCATGCTGGAGCGAGAACGGAACGTATCTAAAGCGGTGGAGAGGATCAATATTATTTTGCAGCAGTTAATTAAACATCGCGTGCGCTTTGAACTCGAATACCAATAAACACTTTTAAGTTAATGTGTGGTTTGGCAATAGGAGGCGATATAGAAGTTGCCGGGGATTTAAATTTGAAAGAATATCTTTTACCCAGCCGTTCAGAGGTTTCCTACATTCTGCAGCAAAGCTCGCGGCCGTTATTTTTTCCCGCGACACGGCACGCAGTGTCCGGTGCTCTGTGTACAATGCCAGGCTTTACCCGACCTTCCCGCCGAGTGCCAATGAACGAACAGCTGCAACCCCTCAAACAGGCCCCGCTTGCTGCCCAGGCAGGCCGTAGTGGGACGCAGGACGACAGGGTGTATGCGCATATCTTCGAGGCGATTCTGGAGCAGCGGCTAGCCCCCGGCACCAAGTTGAGCGAAGAGGCCCTGGGGGATATTTTCGGCGTTAGCCGTACCATCATCCGCCGCGCGCTATCGCGCTTGGGCCATGAAGGTGTGGTGCTGCTGCGGCCAAACCGTGGCGCGGTGGTGGCCAGCCCCAGTGTGGAAGAAGCACGCCAGGTGTTTTTTGCCCGGCGCATGGTCGAGCGGGCCATTACCGACTTGGCGGTGCAATATGCAAGTGCCGAGCAGTTGTTGGCCTTGCGCCAGTTGGTCCACGAAGAACGCGAAAGTTTTCAGCGCGGTGATCGCGGGGCGGGCATTCGCCTTTCCGGGGAGTTCCATATGCGCCTGGCTGAGGCGGCGGGTAACGCACCGCTGATCAGCTTTCAGCGCAGCCTGGTGTCCCAAACCTCGTTGATCATCGCCCAATATGAAAACCGCGAGAGTACTCACTGCTCTTACGATGAGCACACGCAACTGATCGACGCCATCGATGCCCGCGACGCGCCCAAGGCCGTGGAACTGATGATGCACCACATGGACCATATCGACAGCCAACTGGCGTTGGTCGACCCTGTGAAGTCAGCGCAAGGGCCAATGGAGCCTGTCTAAGCGCGATCCAGGTGGGCGCGGGCCCAGGCTTCGGCCGTGGTGACAGCTAGCCCATGGACGCCGTTGTAGGTTTGCGCTATGTCCCACGCCACGCCGCGACCCATCGCGAACACCGCTCGGTATTTGCGCAGATTGTCGTCGGGCATTTGTTCAAGGTCGGCTTGCAACCGTTGCACAATCAGTGCCCGTCGCTCGAAACTGTGCCCAGTCACGCGCTCTAGCAAATCGGCCAGATCGGCGTAGGTGAGGGTATCGCCTGCCGTGTACACCACCTGATTAATAAAGCGCGGGCTGTGCAAAATAATGGTCGCGGTAAGGGTGCCGATGTCTCGCGCTGTGGTGACGGTGACCGCAGTGTCCAGGCTGCCCAAGGCGTTGACACGCCGGGCGGGCAGGTCGACCACGCCGAAGCTGGGGTCAAACAGAAAACTGGTGAACATGCCCGTGGAAACAATCACCCACTCAGTGCGTGTCTGCGCGCGCAGCAGGTCACGCACGTCCAGTTGTTCGTCGAATAGGTCTTGTGGGCTGTTACGGCCGATCACGTCGTAGTCGACACCGAACTGCCACGGCACGTAGCGTTGCACCCCCGCCGTGAGCACCGCTTCAGTCAGCTTGCGCTGAGTACCCCGGCCCGCCGTGAAACCCACACAACTGATGACCGTGTCGAACCGCCCCAGCACGCCAGCGAGTGCTTGCGCACTCGCGTCAGCGATGTCAGCTACTTCGATGGCGATATCAAGCTGTTTGATGACCTCGATTTCGTCGGTTCTTTGCAAGGCGGCTTCGCGCAGCAGCACGCTGACGCTAGCCAATTCGGTCGATCGGGCAGCGAGTCCGCGCAGTACGGCGAGCCCGAGTTCGCCAGCGCCTATGACGAGGATCCGTGGTTTGACGTTTGCGATAGCAGCCTGCATGGTGAGCTCCTATTAGGCATCTTCCAATGTGAGGCCGGGGATCTTGGCATGGGCGTCGATCAGCAAACAGTAGGTACATCGGTGATACCAAGCCACTTGGACGCGCAGGAAATCGTGCGCCGTTCCCAGGACGCCTGCCGGGCGCTCAGCGATGACGAGGATGGCCTCAAGCGCGATATTCTCGGCCACTCGGGGAACCGCTGGTCCTTGGCGGTGGTGCACGCGTTGGGGGTGAGCAGCCCGCTGCGCCATGCCGAGTTACGGCGGCGCCTGCACGGCGTCACCCAGCGCATGCTCACCCATACCTTGCGCCAGCTGGAGCGCGACGGGCTGATCGTGCGCCATGATTATGCCGAGAAACCACTGCGGGTCGAGTACGCGCTGACCGAGCTGGGAATGGGTTTGCTGGTGCAGATGATTCCCCTGTGGACATGGGTTATCGAGCAATCCGACGGATTTAACCAGGCGCGAAAACGCTACGACGAGCAAGCCAAGGTTTAACCCATTTGTTTATTTGCGTTTTGTATGGAGTGCCCCCATGCCCACCGATAACCCGTGCCGCCTGGTCGAGCCCCAACTGACCGTGCAGCGCCATTCCGGCGTGATCGAATTCCCTGTGCACCATATGCGCGGCGGCACTTCGACGGGCGTGGTCTTGTGGGAGCCGCTGTTACCCCAGGATGAAACGCTGCGCGCCGAGCTGCTGCGCCATATCATGGGCGTCCCGCAATCGGGCAGCCACCCGGGCAATCGGCAGTTGACCGGGCTCGGGCGCGGGCCGGCGACCAGTAACAAGGTGTTCCTGGTGCGTGCCGAAGCTACCGCCAACGGGTGTCGCTTGATCAGCACACTCGCCCAATTGGCCAGTGACCACGGGCAGATCGACTGGAGCGTGAATTGCGGCAACATGTCCAGCGCCTTGCCTTTGTGGGCGGTGGACGTGGGCTTGTTGGCGCTGCCGGACGGCCAGCACTGCGAAATCGAAATACACAACAGCAACACCGGGGTGCTGACCCTCGCGCGAATGAAGCGCGACGAAAATGGCCAATTTGTCAGTGCTGAAATCCCCGGGGTAAGGGGCGCCTTCCCCAGCGTCGATCTGTTTTTGCAATCGCCGGTGGGCAGCAAAACCGGCGCGCTGCTGCCCACTGGCGCGGTGCTGGATGTCGTCGCCGGCCATGAAGTCTCGTGCGTCGATGTGGCGGTGCCGATGGTCATTGTGGCAGCCAGCAGCTTCGGTAAGACCGCCCATGAATCCATCGCGGAACTCGAAGCCGATCAGCCTTTTATGAGCGCTCTGCGGGAAGTATGGATTGAGGCAGGCCTGAAAATGCGCCTGCGCCGCCGTGACGGCGAGCTGATGAGCCGCGCAGAAGTCGAGCGCAGCGAGACCATCCCCAAAGTCTGCATTGTCGGCGCCCCACGCAATGGCGGCCATATCGCCGTGCGCTACTTCACGCCCCAGACCGCCCACGCTTCGATGGCCGTCTCGGGCGGCTGCTGCCTCGCGTCGGCGTGCTTGATCCCGGGCACTACGGCGCAGCGCATTGCCACCGGCCTGCCGCCACTTGGCGGCGAGTTTGCGGATGTCGAAGTCAGTATCGAAAACCCCGCTGGGCGGTTGGACGCCACGGTGGTGGCGGCACTGCATGGCGGGCAGGTGGCTATCGGCAGCGCCGCTTACCGGCGCAGTGCCCAGGTATTGATGCGTGGGCATGTGCCTTTGTATGGGGCGTCTGCGGCGTTGCGGGCGGCGTTGATGCCCCAGACGGCTGTCATCAATACAACTGAGGCACAATGAGTTCCGTTGGCGTTGGGCTACGGGAATAATCCTCTTGCCTCACCCGCTGCGGCAGCTCGATGGCCGGCATCTGTACTTCTTCGTAGGGCATTTGCCCGAGCAAGTGGTGGATACAGTTGAGCCGGGCTTTCTTTTTGTCATCGGCCTGCACCACCCACCAAGGCGCTTCGGCGATGTGGGTGCGTTCGAGCATGACTTCCTTGGCCTTGGTGTAGGCTTCCCAACGGCGCCGCGACTCCAAATCCATGGGGCTGAGCTTCCACTGCTTGAGTGGGTCGTGAATGCGACTGAGAAAGCGCAGGTGCTGTTCCTGGTCGGAGATCGAAAACCAGTACTTGATCAATTGGATACCGGAACGGGCGAGCATGCGTTCGAACTCCGGCACGCTGCGGAAGAATTCTTCGTACTGGTCATCGTTACAAAACCCCATGACCCGCTCGACGCCGGCGCGGTTGTACCAGCTGCGGTCGAACAGCACGATTTCGCCGGCGGCCGGCAAGTGCGAGACGTAGCGCTGGAAGTACCACTGGGTCTGCTCGCGATCATTCGGCGCAGGCAGTGCGGCAACCCGACAGACCCTGGGGTTCAGACGCTGGGTGATGCGCTTAATCACGCCGCCTTTGCCAGCGGCATCCCGGCCTTCGAATAAGATCACCACCTTGTGGCCGGTCTTGACTACCCAGCTCTGCAACTTGACCAGTTCGCCTTGTAGGCGGAACAGCTCGCTGAAATAAATCCGGCGCGCAGCTTTTTCGCTGCCTTCACCCACGTGCTCATCGAACAGCGCGTTGAGGTCGTGCCCATCCTCGGACAATTCCAGCTCCAGCTCTTCATCTCCGTGATCAAGGAGCTCACGGCGGATGCGCTGCATCAAGGCGTCTTCTACAGAGGACATGGTCGGGGGCTCATATGACGGGAGGATGGCAAAGTCATAGCCGCAATTTGTTACGGAGCCATGACGGCCGAGTGCCCAATTGCGCAATTGCGGCGGGCGAGGGCAGCAGCAGGGCACATTGCTACCGAGCATTCATAAAGTCGTAACAATACTGTTGCAAAGTAGCTGCGCCTCCAACCACTGGGATTTTCCTACATGAAACGTCTGATGAAGTCTGCGGCACTTGCAGTTGCGGTTTCGCTCAGTGCTACCTCGGTATTCGCTGCCGAGAGCATTCGCCTGACCGGCTCCGGTGCAAGTTTCCCAGCGCCGATCTACCTGACCTGGTTCAAGGATTTCAGCAAGAAGACCGAAGGGGTTACGGTCGACTACCAGTCCAAGGGTAGCGGTGCGGGTGTCCAGGACTTCCTGAACAAGACCGTCGACTTCGCAGCCAGTGACTCGGCTATGAAAGACGAAGACATCGCCAAGGTTGCCGAGGGCGTGCAGTTGCTGCCGATGACGGCCGGTGAAATCGTGCTGGCCTACAACCTGCCGGGCAACCCCAAGGGCCTCAAGCTGCCGCGCGATGTGTACTCCAACATCTTTCTGGGCAAGATCACCAAGTGGAACGATCCACAGATCGTCGCCGCCAACCCGGACCTGAAACTGTCCGACATGCCGATCACCGTGGTGGTGCGTGCAGACTCCAGCGGTACCACCGCGGTGTTCACCAAGCATTTGGCAGCGATCAACCCGGATTTCAAATCGGCCTTGGGTGAAGGCAATACGGTCAACTGGCCCGGCACCGACAAGTTCATCAAATCGCCTAAAAACGACGGTGTCACCGCCACCGTACGCCAGACCCCAGGGGCTATCGGCTATATCGAATACGGCTTCGCCAAACTGGCCAAAGTCGATTTTGCCCAGTTGCAGAACAAGGCTGGTCATTACGTAGTGCCTAACGCAGAAAGCGGTGCCGAAGCCCTGGCTGCAGTGAAAATGCCAGAAAGCCTGGTGGCCTGGCTGCCGGACCCGGACGGTGCCAAGTCCTACCCGATCACTTCCTACACCTGGATGATCTTCCGCAAGGATAACGGTAACCCGGCCAAGGCCAAGGCCATGCGTGAAATGGTCGAGTACAGCTTGACCGAAGGGCAGAAAATCGCCGACTCGATGGGCTACATCCCGCTGCCCAAATCGGTTGTCGAGCAGGTTCGTAAAGCGTCCGCCAACATTCAGTAACGCTTGAGAGGCCTCTCTCGGTGTGGGCGTTGAGCCTCGCCGGGGGAGTTTCCCCCCTGTTCCGGAACTAGCTAATGAACGCACCTTTTGCCGTACCGGGTAACCCGGATTCCGCCTGCCAGCCGCCCTCTAGAAAGGATTTCCTGGTTGACCGCACTTTCCGTGCGCTCGCGCGAATAGGGGTGGTGCTGATTCTGGCGGTGGTCTTCGCTTTGGTCTTCGAAGTAGGACGCAAGGCCCTTCCAGGTATGGAAAAGCACGGTTTTGATGTAATTTTTGGTAGCGTCTGGGACGTTAACCAAGGCAAGTACGGCATTTTGCCGGCTATTTGGGGCACGCTTTACAGCGCCCTGATCGCGTTGCTGATCGCAGGGGTTTTCGGCGTCAGCATGGCGATTTTTCTGACCCAGGATTTCCTACCCGCGAAGCTGGCCGCCGTGTTTCGCACCATCGTCGAATTGCTCGCCGCCATCCCCAGTGTGGTGTATGGCCTATGGGGCATCTACGTGGTGATTCCGGCGATTCGCCCGCTCACGACCTGGTTGAACAGCGAGTTGGGCTGGATTCCCTTTTTCGGCACCTCCTTGAGCGGCCCAGGGCTACTGCCAGCGGCGCTGGTGCTGGCCATCATGATTCTGCCGACCATTGCCGCCGTTTCCCAGGACGCCCTCACCAGCGTACCGATGAAAACCAAGCAGGCCGCCTACGGTATGGGGACCACCCACTGGGAAGCGATTCTCAAGGTGATGGTGCCCTCTGCTGCCACCGGGATCTTCGGCTCCCTGGTTCTCGGCCTGGGCCGCGCGCTCGGTGAAACCATGGCCCTGGCCATGCTGGTGGGTAACGCCAACAACATTTCGCTTTCTCTATTCGCGCCGGCCAATACCTTGGCCGCCTTGTTGGCGCTGAACTTCCCAGAAGCCGGGCCCAACGAGATCGAAGTATTGATGTATGCCGCACTGGTGCTGATGTTCATCACCCTGCTGGTGAACGTGATCGGTTCGATGCTCATGCTCTACGCCCAGCGGGGTAGCAAATCATGACTGACCTCAAGTCGCCTATAAGCGCTGTCCCCAGCCTGCAGCGCAGGTTCGAAGGCCGTGCCTTGCGCAGCCTGGTATTGACCACCCTGGTCTGGCTGGGGGCGCTGGTGGCCAGCGTGCCGCTGATTTCCGTGCTCTACATGCTGATCATGCGTGGCGGTGCACGGCTGAGCCTGGAGGTTTTCACCGAACTGCCGCCGACCGGTTTCGAGACCGGCGGCGGCTTTGGCAACGCGATGGCGGGCACCTTCGTCATGGTCGGTATCGCGGCCGCGATCGCAGTGCCTATCGGCATCATGGCGGCTATCTTCCTGGCTGAGCTGGGGCCCGACAGCAAGCTGGCCAACGCCGCGCGGTTCGCCGCCAAGATGCTCACAGGCCTGCCTTCCATTCTGGCCGGCGTGTTTGCCTACGCCCTGGTCGTCATGACCACCGGCACCTACTCGGCGCCGGCCGGTGGTGTGGCATTAGCGGTACTGATGTTGCCCATCGTGGTGCTGACGGCCGAAGAGTCCATGAAGATGGTGCCCAAAATCATGAAGGACGCTGCCTACGGCATGGGTTGCACCCGCTCGCAGGTGATCTGGAAGATCATTTTGCCCACCGGCATGCCAGCGATCCTTACCGGTGTCATGTTGGCCGTGGCACGCGCTGCTGGCGAAACCGCCCCCTTGCTGTTTACCGCGCTGTTCAGCAACTACTGGATCTACCACGACGGCAGCCTGGCGGTAATGAACCCCACCGCATCGCTGGCCGTGCTGATTTACAACTTCTCCGGCATGCCCTTCGACAACCAACTCGAACTGGCATGGGCGGCCTCACTGGTGCTGGTGATGATCGTGCTGGTCGTGAATATCGTGAGCCGTATTTTCGGCAAGCCTAAGTATTAAGAACGGGAGCACCTGAATTTTGAACGTATCCTCTGCGCAAATAGCCGCTCCGTTTGTTACCCAGTCGCCTGTGGTCATGGACTGCAAACTGGACAAAATTTTCTACGGCAACTTTCTGGCTGTGCGTGACAGCCACGTGCCCATCGAAAAGAACAAGATCACCGGCTTCATCGGGCCTTCGGGCTGTGGCAAAAGTACCGTGCTGCGCAGCCTCAACCGCATGAACGACCTGGTCAAAGGCTTTCGTTTCGAGGGCCATGTGCATTTCCTCGGGCAGGACGTCTACGGCAAAGGCGTTGATCCGGTGGTGGTGCGCCGCTATATCGGCATGGTGTTCCAACAGCCGAACCCGTTCTCCATGAGCATTTTCGACAACGTTGCCTTCGGTCTGCGCCTGAACCGCTACAAGGGCGACCTGGGCGACCGCGTCAAGCACGCCCTGCAGGGGGCGGCGTTGTGGGACGAAGTCAAAGACAAACTGAAGGTCAGCGGCCTGTCCCTGTCCGGCGGCCAGCAGCAGCGCTTGTGTATCGCCCGCGCCATCGCCACCGAACCGGAAGTGCTGTTGCTGGATGAGCCCTGTTCGGCGCTCGATCCGATCGCCACTCGCCGCGTCGAAGAACTGATGGTCGAGCTGAAGAAGGACTACACCATCGCGCTGGTGACCCATAACATGCAGCAGGCGATTCGCGTAGCCGATACCACCGCGTTTTTCTCCGTAGACATCTCTGAAGGCACCCGCACCGGCTATCTGGTGGAAATGGGCCCTACTGTGCAGATTTTCGAAAACCCACGTGAACAAATGACCGGGGATTACATTAGCGGCAAGTTCAGTTGATCGATTTATCTACCGTTTCAGGATTGCCAATGCCTGTAAAGCGTCGCCTAGATTTGCTCGCGATCGAACGCGCCTTGCGTGAGGTACAGAGCCAATTTGCCCTGCTGAGCCGGGGCTTTACCGAACCACGCGATCCACTCACGGACGAGGTGCTGGAAAATGTACTTGAAGGCTATGCCCTGATTGACGAATATGTTCGGCGCGGTGTCGACCTGTTCGACCTTCAGCAACTGAACCTGATGCTGGAGATCAATGCCACCGTGCTGTGCGGTAGAGATCCATTGCGTCGTCGGGAATACGCGCATCACCTGGCGGCGACGGAAGTCCACTTTTTCAACAATGTTGAAGGTGGCATCAAGGATTTGTACAACTGGTATTGCAAGCATCACAGTGAACCGGTGTGGAAGCGTGCCGCCGGTGTCTACGTGCGAGTCCTCAGCAAGCCGCAGTTGTTTATTGAGGGCAATCACCGTAGCGGGTCGTTGATCGTCAGCTACCTGTTGATGCGCGAGGGGTTGGCGCCGTTCGTCCTGACCCTGGACAACGCCGAGGGCTACTTCAACCCGTCCTCGGTCATACGCAACTCGGCCAAGCATGGCGCCAAGGCATTGTACGAACTGCCTAAGATCAAGAAAAAATATGCAGCGTTCCTGGAAGATAAAGCCCCTGACCCAGCGGTTTTTTTCCTGAACGACAGCCCGGCGCCCTTAGTTACGAGGGGCCGTTGATGGGAAGGTATTCTGTGATCGACACAATCAAGCGGGTGATCGAGCCCAAGCGTATCCGTATCTCTTTCGATATCGATGACACGCTGGCCTGCCAACTGCATCACAGTGCGACCGAACACAGCCGGTTGCCGGCTTGCGTGCATCGCTGGTTGGGTGAGCCGCTGCGCCACGGCACCCGTGCCCTGGTCCGCGAACTGCGTCGGCAGGGTTGTAGCATCTGGGTCTACACCTCATCGGGCCGTACCCCAGCCTACATTCGCCGTTGGTTACTGCTGTACGGCATCCACGTTGACGGCGTGGTCAACAGCGAGCTGCACAAGCAGGCCCTCGCCGAGCGCGGGCTTTGCAATGCCCCCTCCAAATTGCCGCCGGCATTCGATATCGACCTGCATGTCGATGATTCCCTGGGCGTTCAGCTCGAAGGCATCGACCACGGGTTTCGCGTGGTGGTGGTTGACCCACAGGACGAGCAATGGGCGCAACGCGTGCTGGACGCAGTCGCCCTGTTGCAGGCGCAGCTTGCCCGCCAGCAACCGCAGCGGCACAAGATGCCCGTGCCGGCTTATCCGCAGTTGACGTTGAATGGGGGAAGGTGAGGCGAATGGCGTCACCTACTGCACAAAACTCACGTAATCTCAGTACTCATTGCAATGTCCTTGTACTGCTCCAGCTCAGCCACTCGCTGGAGCAGCGCTGCGCGGACACGCTCATAAGCACCGCTGCCTAACAGTAGACGCTTTGGTGCGGGGTCGGCTTCGGCGATTTCCAGCATGGCCTTGGCCATTTTCTGTGGATCGCCTGTCAGGGGGAAAGCGCCACTGGCGACCGCTCTACGCACGTCGCCGGCAGGCGTCTGTTCGTATTCCGCCATCGCCGGAGGGCGGACCAAGGCCGCGGCGAAGTTCGTGCGAGTCGGGCCTGGCTCTATTAGGGTGAACTGAATGCCAAACGGCGCGACTTCCTGGGCGACCGATTCGACAAACCCCTCAATGGCCCATTTGCTGGTGTGGTAAAGGCTAAAGTTGGGATAAGCCAATTGCCCACCCTCCGACGATACTTGCAGAACTCGGCCGCCCCCTTGCCGACGCAGAAAAGGCAAGCACGCACGAATCAACTGGATTGAGCCCACCAGGTTGGTTTGCAATTGCTGATCGATTTGTTCGTCACTGCATTCTTCGGCGGCGCCAAATAGTGCGTATCCCGCGTTACTGACCACGACATCGATACGCTGCAGTTCCGTAAATACCCGCTGAATGACACTGCGAATGGCGGACGTATCGTTCACATCCAATGCCGCTGTCCACAGCCGTTCGCCATAGCGCTTTTTCAATTGATCCAGTGCCTCGGGCTTGCGCAAAGTAGCCGCGACGCGATCACCGCGCTCCAGCAATTGCTCAACTACTGCCAAGCCAATGCCAGACGAGCTGCCAGTGACTAACCAAGTCTTATTCATCGGTATGTTCCCCCTATGGCGAGCCGGGCTGGCTTGCGAGAGGTCAACCCTACGCGCCTGGAACTGCTGCTACTATCGAGCAGAATGCGGATGACGTGATGAATAATAGCCATGAATGAATTACCGCTGTCACTCACGGATATACGTGCCTTGGGGCTTATCGTTGCTCACCGAAGCTTCCGCAAAGCGGCGGATGAGCTGGGTCTGTCGGCGTCCACGCTTAGCCATTTGATGAAGACCCTAGAGGCACGGCTCGGGATTCGTTTACTTAATCGCACAACGCGCAGCGTCTCTGCGACCGCAGCGGGTGAGCGCCTGCTGAGCCGGTTGAACCCCGTGTTGCGAGAGTTTGCGCTGGCGGTGGACGAAGTTAACGAATACCGGGATCTGCCAAGTGGCATGCTGCGCATCAATGCTAGCGATCAAGCGGCTCGTGTTTTGATGGAGTCTGCTCTGCCGACATTCTTGCAACGGTTCCCACAGATGTCGGTCGATCTCGTTACCGATGGGCGCCTGGTTGATATCGTCGCCAACGGCTTCGACGCCGGTATCCGTTTGGGTGAGTCGATACCGCAAGACATGATCGCCGTGCCCATAGGCCCGGATATGCGGTTTATAACCGTCGCTTCCCCGGGCTACCTCAACACGCATTCCTGCCCATCGACCCCCGATGACCTGCCTCGACATCAGTGCATTGGCATCCGCATGCCCAGTGGTAAACCTTATCGATGGGAGTTTGAAAAGCATGGGCAGTCATTGGTCATCGATCCCAGCGGGCAACTGACCCTCGATAACCCGGAAATCATGGCCGAAGCCGCCATTATTGGGCTCGGCATCGCCTACGTGCCTGAGCGCGTAGTTACGCGATCTTTGGCCGAAGGGCGGCTGGTGAAGGTACTGGAAGACTGGTGTCCACCCATTCCCGGATTATTTTTATATTACCCAGGACATCGCCATATCCCATCGGGGTTGCAGGCATTTATTGAAGTGCTGAGGGAATGCAATATGAACGCCGCGCGATTTTAGGAGGGGGCCGGGCGGCGCTCCGCTTGCCCCCGATCTTTTGATTTCAACGCCAGAACAGACATCGCAATACCCAAAGCCGGCCGCGCTACGGCCTCTCGGGGCCAAGGCCCCTCCTACAGATCCCAGCCGCCGCCTAGGGCTTTGAACGTAGCGACGGCAGCACGGGCTGACTCAGCCTGGGCCCGCGCCCGAGCGTCCGAGATCGCAAGGGTGCGTTCCTCTGCCCGCAGCACATCGATCAAGCTCGCCGCCCCTGTTTGGTAAGCCACGGACTGCGATTGCTTAGCAGCTACCAGCGCTTTCTCACCTTTCGAAAGTGCGGCTATCTCGTCCTGCCCATGCCCAAACGCGGAAAAAGCGTTTTCCACCTCCTCGGTGGCCCGCAGCGCCGCTTGGCGATAGAGGGCAAGTGCCTCGGCTTCTTGCCCTTTAGCCAAGTCGATCTGCGCGTCGATTCGGGCAAAATCAAACAGCCGCCACCTTAGGCCCAGTACTCCTGCCCACTGGCTGGCGCCACTGGAGAACAGCTGACCGCCGGACACCGTGGTCGAACTGCCAAGCAGCGCGCTCAGGGAAAATTTTGGGTAGTACTCGCTCACTGCTGCGCCGATTCGAGCATTAGCGGCCGCAAGCCGTCGCTCGGCTAGGATCAGATCGGGCCTACGGCGCAATAAGTCATGGGGGGTTCCTGCCGCATCAGGGGCGGACAAGGTTGGAATGCGGGTTGTCACCGACAACGCTTCCCTATGGCTACCCGCGGGGCTGCCCAGCATGACATCCAGGGCGTTCATGGCGGCATCGAGCCCTTTTTCAAGGGCCGGCACAGTGGCTTCAACTTGAGCTAACTGGCCTTCTACTTGGCTCAACTCAAACTGCGCAGCCGCACCTTTTTCATACATCAATTGGGCTTTGTCCCGCAGTTGGCCCAAGGTCGTCATCTGTTGTCGAGCAATGACAATGCGCGCCTGTAGGCCACGAATCACGATGTAGAGATCGGCGGTCTGTGCGGCGACGGCGAGCTGGGTCGCCGCGACAGCAACATGGGCAGCCTGGTAGTCGGCCAGCGCAGCCTCTCTTTCACGACGCAACCCACCAAACAGGTCAACCTCCCAGCCGGCCTCCAAGTTCGCCTCGTATGAATTGCCGTAGCGGCTATAGCCAGGCTGTGAGTCCAACACTTGCCCAAGCGGGGTCTCTACAGATTGATAGGCGCGGCCTGCGCTGGCGCTGACGCGGCCAGATGGCAAGAGCGCGGCGGACGCTGCGCCTAAACCGGCGCGGGCCTGGGCCAGGCGAGCATTGGCTTGGTCTATATCCAGGTTGTGCGCCAGAGCCTGCGAGACCGATTGGCTGAGTGTGGGATCGTCGAATTTTTTCCACCAGCCACGTTGATCGTCGGGCGCTTGGTTCACCTTTGCTGGCCCTTGGGACTGATACCGTGGCCCTAAGGGTATGTCCGGGCGCTGGTAATCCGGGCCCACAGTACAGCCAGCGGTTAACGCTGTGCTGATCGCCAGCGCATAGCTACAAAGCGAACGCATCGAATGAACCCACCCTAAAAGTTAGTGACCATATTACGATATGGTCACTTGTTGTCAACGTAGGTCCATCGAGATAAGCTGAATTCATGACCAGCACAATTCCAGCATTCCCCTCACGAGGCCCCTCTGATCACAGCGTTCGTGACCAGATTGTGGAAGCCGCCACGGAGCATTTCGGGCACTACGGTTACGAAAAAACCACCGTGTCCGACCTCGCCAAGGCTATCGGCTTTTCCAAGGCTTATATCTACAAATTCTTCGGGTCCAAGCAGGCCATCGGCGAGATGATCTGTTCCAATCGCTTGGCCATGATCATGGCAGTGGTCGATCAAGCCATCAGCACAGCACCTAGCCCTTCCGAGAAGCTGCGGCGCCTATTTCGCGCGCTGGCGGAGGCCGGCAGCGAGCTGTTTTTCCATGACCGCAAGCTCTACGACATAGCCGCCGTCGCCGGTCGCGACAACTGGCCTTCAGCTGCCGCTCACGGTGAACGCCTGCACCTGTTGATCAAACAAATCCTGCTCGAGGGAAGGGAAACCGGGGAGTTCGAACGCAAGACGCCCCTGGACGAAGCGAGCCTGGCCATCTACCTGGTGATGCGGCCATACATCAACCCCGTGCAGCTGCAATACAACCTGGATACGGCCAGCGTGGCGTCGGAGCTTTTACCGGCGTTGATTCTAAGAAGCTTGGCACCCTAAGTTGTGACTATTGACGAAATCGGTCACTAGTATCAAAATCGGATTCCTTCCCGCTTACCCGAGTACGGAATCCCATGCCTTTGTTTCGAGCTTCTACGTTCGGCGCGTGCCTACTACCTTTGTTCTTAGTGGCGTGCGACAGCCAGCCAAACAATCACGACCCCCGTACCCAGCCACCGCTGGTGCGAGTGGCCAGCGCCGAGCGTGCGCCGAGCAGCCATCGCTCGTTCACCGGTGTAGTGGTGGCTCGGGTGCAAAGCGACCTGGGCTTTCGGGTGAGCGGGAAAGTCATCGAACGTCTGGTCGATACGGGGCAAGCGGTCAAACGCGGCCAGCTTTTGCTGCGCCTGGATCCCTTAGACCTGGAGTTGCAGGCTAAGGCGCGCGAACAGGCTGTTGCGGCCGCCAAGGCGCGGGCGTTACAGGCGGCCGATGATGAGCTGCGCAATCGCGATTTAGTCGCCGCCGGGGCCATTTCGGCGGCCGCTTACGACCGTATCAAATCGCTGGCCCAGACCAGCGGGGCAGAGTGGCTGGCTGCACAATCACAAGCTGCCGTAGCGAGGAATGAGACAGGCTACGCCATTCTGACGGCTGATTCTGACGGGGTTGTAGTGCAAACCCTGGCTGAACCGGGCCAGGTAGTCAGCGCTGGCCAGCCTGTCGTAAGGCTCGCTAGGGCTGGCCGCCGCGAAGCTATCGTGCAATTGCCCGAAACAATGCGCCCGGCACTGGGCAGTTCCGCCCAGGCCACATTGTTTGGTGGCAGCGGCCCTGCCGTCAGTGCTCAATTGCGCCAGCTCTCCGATGCGGCGGACCCCCTGACCCGGACATTCGAGGCTCGCTACGTGTTAGAGGGCGAGCATGCCAACGCGCCGCTGGGCTCAACCGTCACCCTTGATATCGCGCCAAACCTACCGGCGGCAAACAGCCTGAGCGTTCCCCTGGCTGCCATTTATGACCCAGGCAAAGGGCCAGGGGTCTGGGTTATTTCCGGGACTCCCAGCAAGGTTTCCTGGAGAGCCGTGCACATCACCCGTGTGGGCGACGATAGCGCCACCATCCAAGGCCTGCAGTTGGGCGAGCAGGTGGTCGCCCTGGGCCCACACTTGCTGCAGGAGGGCCAGGAAGTACTCGTTGCGCCGAAAGATTCGCCCACCCTGGCCGAGGGCAGACCATGAACGGCCAGGGTTTAAACCTTTCAGCTTTTGCCGTACGCGAGCGGTCTATCACGCTATTTCTTATTCTGCTGATCGCTGTGGTGGGTACGCTTTCGTTCTTCAAGCTGGGCCGCGCCGAAGACCCGCCCTTTACGGTCAAGCAGATGACAGTGATCACGGCCTGGCCAGGCGCTACCGCGCAAGAGATGCAGGATCAAGTGGCGGAGCCCCTGGAAAAGCGTCTGCAGGAGCTCAAATGGTACGACCGCAGCGAAACGTACACCCGCCCCGGCATGGCATTCACCATGCTGTCTTTGCAGGATAAAACCCCGCCAGCCGAGGTCGAGGAGGCGTTTTATCAGACGCGAAAAAAGCTGAGTGACGCAGCGCAAAGCCTGCCGGCTGGCGTAGTGGGGCCCTTGGTCAATGACGAGTTCTCGGATGTCACGTTTGCGCTGTTTGCCCTCAAGGCCCCCGGCGAACCCCAGCGCCTGCTCGTGCGGCAAGCCGAGACGCTTCGCCAACGTCTGCTCCACGTCCCGGGGGTGAAAAAGGTCAATATCATCGGCGAACAATCCGAGCGGATCTTCGTCTCTTTTTCCCATGCACGCTTAGCCACACTCGGTATTACGCCGGAGCAGATCTTCTCGGGGCTGAACGGCCAGAACATGCTGGCGCCGGCGGGCGCGATTGAAACCAGTGGCCCCCAAGTGGTCGTGCGGCTCGACGGTGCCTTTGACAAGTTACAAACCATCCGCGATACCCCCATCATCTCAAATGGGCGAACGCTCAAGTTAGCCGACATCGCAACAGTGGAGCGCGGTTACGAAGACCCGGCAACCTTTCTGGTGCGCAATCAGGGGGAACCGGCGCTGATCCTTGGGGTGGTGATGCGCGAGGGCTGGAACGGCCTCGATCTGGGCAAAGCGTTGCGCGCTGAAACCGCGAAGATCAACCAAGCGATGCCGCTGGGCATGACGCTGTCGCCAGTGACCGATCAGGCCGTGAACATCAGCTCTGCCGTTGACGAATTTATGGTCAAGTTCTTCGTCGCCCTGTTGGTGGTGATGGTGGTGTGCTTTTTGAGCATGGGCTGGCGGGTAGGGGTGGTGGTAGCGGCGGCGGTTCCGCTCACCTTAGCCATTGTGTTTGTGGTGATGGAAGCTACCGGCAAGAACTTCGACCGCATCACCTTGGGCTCGCTGATTCTGGCACTGGGTCTGCTGGTAGACGACGCCATTATCGCCATCGAAATGATGGTGGTGAAAATGGAAGAAGGCTACGACCGGATCGAGGCTTCGGCCTATGCCTGGAGCCATACGGCGGCTCCCATGCTGGCCGGTACCCTGGTCACGGCCGTCGGCTTTATGCCCAACGGCTTCGCGCAGTCCACCGCCGGTGAATACACCAGCAACATGTTCTGGATCGTAGGTATCGCGCTGATAGCGTCCTGGGTGGTAGCCGTCGTGTTCACGCCTTACCTGGGGGTAAAAATGCTCCCGGCGATCAAGCCCGTTGAAGGCGGGCACGCGGCCATTTACAACACCGGTCATTACAATCGCTTTCGCAGGTTTCTGACACTCGTTATCCGCTGGAAGTGGGCGGTGGCGGGCGTTGTGATCCTCGCCTTCGCCTTGGCGATTGGGGGCATGGGGATGGTCAAAAAGCAGTTTTTTCCTACCTCAGATCGTCCTGAAGTCTTGATCGAAGTGCAAATGCCTTATGGCTCATCCATCGAGCAAACCAGCGCCGCGACAGCGAAAATCGAAGCTTGGCTGCAGAAAGAGCAGGCCGCGAAGATCGTCACTTCCTACATCGGCCAAGGCTCACCGCGGTTCTATCTGGCAATGGCGCCGGAACTTCCCGACCCATCTTTCGCCAAGATCGTTGTGCTTGCCGACAGCGTCGAGTCACGCGAGGCACTGAAACTGAAAATCCGCGAAGCCGTCGCCCAGGGTCTGGCGCCTGAAGCCCGGGTGCGGGTGACCCAGCTTGTGTTTGGGCCTTATTCGCCTTTCCCGGTGGCCTATCGAGTGATGGGGCCAGACATTGCCAAGCTGCGAGAAATTGCCGGCCAGGTCGAGGCCGTCATGCAGGGCAACCCCATGATGCGCACGGTCAATATCGACTGGGGCGCACGGGTACCCGCCTTGCATTTTTCCCTTGACCAGGACCGGCTACAAGCGCTGGGGCTGAGCTCTGCCGCCGTGGCCCAGCAGTTGCAGTTTTTGCTGTCAGGCGTGCCCATTACCGCCGTGCGCGAGGGCATCCGTTCGGTCCAGGTCGTAGGCCGAGCGGCGGGCGACATTCGCCTCGACCCTGCGAAAATCGAAGGTTTCACCCTAGTCGGGGCCGCAGGGCAGCGAGTAGCACTGTCCCAGGTTGGCGCTGTTGAAGTACGCATGGAAGACCCGATCCTGCGACGCCGGGATCGCATTCCGACGATCACTGTACGCGGCGATATCGCTGAGCATCTTCAGCCGCCCGACGTTTCCACAGCCGTCATGCAAACGCTGGCGCCCATCATCGCTCAGCTCCCTGACGGCTACCGCATCGAACAGGCTGGGGCGATTGAGGAGTCGGCTAAAGCAACGGCCGCTCTGGCGCCCCTGTTTCCAATCATGATCGCTATCACGCTGCTGATCATCATCCTCCAAGTCAGGTCAATGTCGGCAATGAGCATGGTGTTCCTGACTGCCCCCCTGGGGCTGATAGGCGTGGTACCGACGCTACTGATATTCAACCAACCCTTTGGGATCAACGCGCTGGTGGGCTTGATTGCGTTGTCCGGCATCCTGATGCGCAACACGCTGATTTTGATCGGGCAAATCGATCATAACGAGAAGCAAGGGCTGGACCCATTCCACGCTGTGGTCGAAGCCACCGTGCAGCGCGCGCGCCCGGTGTTATTGACGGCATTGGCGGCGATTCTCGCGTTCATTCCGCTGACCCATTCGGTGTTCTGGGGGACCCTGGCCTACACGCTTATAGGCGGCACCTTTGGCGGCACGATCATGACCCTGATCTTTCTTCCGGCCATGTACGCAATTTGGTTCCGCATCCGCCCAGATACGAAACCTGCGCCTATCAATGACACATTTGGAGAGACGGCATGAAAAATCGAGAGAGCCAGCAACGTATCGTCGTGACCGGCACCGGCCTGGTCACCCCGCTGGGCTGCGGCGTTGACTACGTCTGGCCGAGACTCCTGGCAGGGGTTTGCGGCATCAGCAAACTTGCCGATCACATCGGTGAAGGCACTGGCGTTGGCGTGGCCGGCCAAGTGCCCACCCCGGAGCTGGACCCCGCAGCGGGTTACAACCCCGATGCGCTGATACCGGCCAAGGAGCGCAAAAAGATGGACCGCTTCATCGAGTTCGCTTTGGTGGCTGCCCACGAAGCGCTCGCCCAAGCCAATTGGCACCCGACCGATGAAGCCCAGCGCCAGCGCACCGCCACGGTCATCGGTTCAGGCGTGGGCGGGTTTGCCGCCATCGCTGAAGCCATTCGCGTGACGGATACGCGCGGCCCACGGCGGCTGTCGCCGTTCTCGGCGCCGTCTTTCCTGGCGAATATGGCCGCCGGCAATGTCTCCATCAGGTTTGGTTTCAAAGGCCCCCTAGGCGCGCCAGTGACCGCGTGCGCGGCCGGTGTTCAAGCGATCGGAGATGCGGCGCGGCTAATCCGAAGTGGTGAAGCGGACGTCGCCCTATGTGGCGGTACCGAAGCGGCCATCGACCGAGTCACGCTGGGCTGTTTCGACGCAGCAAGGGCGCTGTCCACAGGCTTCAATGACAAGCCCGCCGAGGCCTCCAGGCCGTTTGACCAAGGCCGCGACGGATTCGTGATGTCCGAAGGCGCAGGCCTGTTGGTGATCGAATCCCTTGAGCATGCCCTGGCCCGAGGCGCGACCCCGCTGGCGGAACTGGTGGGGTATGGGACGAGTGCCGATGCCTACCACCTGACGGCAGGGCCCGCAGACGGCAGCGGCGCTCGGCAGGCGATGGAGCAGGCCCTCAGGCAAGGGGGTATTAGCGCCGCCGAGGTCCAGCATATCAACGCCCATGCCACCTCAACGCCAGTGGGTGATAAGGGCGAACTGGCGGCGATACGGGCCTTATTTGGAACCCGTGCGGGCCTTGCCGTCACCGCGACGAAGTCGGCGACCGGCCACCTGCTGGGTGCGGCAGGCGGCGTAGAAGCTATCTTTACCGTATTGGCCTTACGCGACCAGATCGTGCCGCCGACGTTGAATTTGCGCACGCCCGACGAGACCGCCGAAGGCCTCAACCTAGTCGGGCCAGAGGCACTGGAAACACCGATGACCTATGCGCTTTCGAACGGTTTTGGGTTCGGCGGCGTCAATGCCAGCGTGCTGTTTCGTCGCTGGGAGAATTTGCAGCGTGAATAATGATAGGCGCTCTGCCGGGAAGCCAAGCCTCAGCCAGCAGAAGCCCTCGGGCTAGGCCGCGCCAAAAAACGCCACTTTTTCGCTGAGACCATCGGCCAGCTTGGCAAGCTCCGTACTTGCCATTGCCACGTGCTGGGAGCCAGTGGCCGTCTGCACCGTGGACTCGTGGATACGGTTGATATTTTGCGCCACATCGTCGGCGACCGCGGTCTGTTGCACCGAGGCGCTGGCGATCTGCGCATTCATATGATTGATCGCCCCCACCTGCTCGCTAATCTTATCCAGAGCCTTTTGTGCATTTTGGGTTTTCGTCACGGTTTCAGTGACCAGGTCACAACTGCTGCGCATGGTTTGCGCGGCCACATCGGTTCCGCTTTGCAGCGTGCTGATCATCTCGCGGATTTCTTCAGTCGACTTTTGCGTACGGTTAGCCAACGAACGCACTTCATCGGCCACTACCGCGAATCCGCGCCCGTGCTCGCCGGCTCGAGCGGCTTCAATGGCAGCATTCAACGCCAACAAATTGGTCTGCGCGGCAATGGAGTTGATCACTTCTATGACCGATTCGATTTGCTCACCGTGTTTGGAAACCTGGTCGACGGTCTGAGTGGTTTGCTGCAAAGCCACCGCCAACTGCTCGATCGCCAGGGTAGTGCTGGCAACCAAGTGGTGACCACCTTGCACTTCAACCTCGGCCCGGCGTGAAGCCTCAGCCGCTTGCGCGGCGTAGCCGGACACTTCGCTCACCGTGGCGGCCATCTGAGTAATGGCTGCGGCCACTTGCTCCGCTTCACGGGTTTGCAGGCTGATGTGTTCATTATTAGCCGAGGAGGTGACGGACAACTGCAGCGAGGAGCGATTGACCGCTTGCGCCGCATCGCGCACCTGTTGAATGGTCTCGGCTAAATGGCCAAGCGCATTTTTCAACACCCCCATGACGCTGTTGGGGTATGCCGTGGTGATGGATTGGTGCAGATCACCCGCGGCCAATCGCTCAATGGCCAATGCCACCTCGGGAGGCTCCGCGCCCAAGGTGGATTTAACGAAGCGAATAATCACAACCGATAGAAGAATGCTCAACAACAAGGCGATGCCGGTTGCGATAAGCATCAAGCTACTGAATTGGCTGGCAGTGGCTTTAACCGAGCCGAGCTTGCCATTGATGGAGATTTCTTCGTAGTCGATCAGGGCATTGACGCGCTTTAGCCACTCGCTGTAATCCGCAGATGTCTGTTGCAACAGAAACGCTTGCGCCCCAGCAATATCCCCCGCTGTGCGCAGCGCAATCAATGCCTGGGTAGACTTCAGGGTTTTTTGTTCGATGTCCTTGATCGCGGCCAATAGCTGACGCTCCTGGGCCGTCACGCCGGAGTTGTTGAACAACTGATCCATGGGGGCCGCCGAGTCGGCGTAGGCATCTTCCAGGGTTTTCACTTCTGCCAGGTGTTTCTTCAACGCCGCGTCATCGGTGACCAGCACGGCATCGCGGATTGAAATAGCGCGGTTGTGCACACTGCCACGAAAATTAATCGCATAACGCTGCACTTTGGCGGCGTTTTCGCTCACATCACTGAGCGTGGAGTCGATAAACGCCACGCGTTGGATGCCGATCGCCGTGATGATCGCCAGGAGTGCCAAGATGACCGCGAAGCTAAGGCCAATTCGCATGGCGAGTGAAAGTGAAGTTTTCATAGGAAGCTCGCGAACTTAACAACGAAGTAAGGGGGGCGGAGGGGAGTCCGTATGTTCACCCTGTATCGACGTGACACCGACGACCTTTAGGCTATTTCGTTGTGCTGAGTAGGGTGCTCGGGGCGAGGATACGGCCAGGCTGGGATGGGATCGATGCCGCTGGGAGGCTGAACCGGCCTTATTGGCTAAACTGGCAGCGGCGGCGCCGATACGCAACAGCGAACAAGCAGGAGGACGCTAACTACAATCATCCGCCCCTTCACAGGGGCAGTGCATGATGAAAAATGATTAGCGCAGTGAACAACACGACGTGAATGCCCAACAAGCCGACCAGCAACTGCTTCGACCGCAACGGGAAGCGTTGCACCTCTCTGACATCAATCAACCCCCTGCGCACGAAGATCTTTGGTGTGGCTAGCACTAAAGAGATCAACCCCGTGCGCATTAACTTGCCCGGTAAACCTCTATGCTGAAAGGCATTTTTATTGTTGGTGATGAAGGCGCAGTGGATAAGCAGTGACTCAAAGCGCTCTGTGTATTTATGCGCGACGTAACATTGCGCGACCATGGCCAGCGCCATAGGCGCGAGAATCAACAACGCAACCAGCCCAGGGTCGACCTCGTTCATTGCGATACCTCTCGATACAACAAGTCACCCGCCCACTGGCCTGTTGTGCTACCCATGTCCCCCCCGATCTTACCTCCCACAGCGCCACCCACCACCGCACATGCCAAGGCTCCTGCGCCGCCTGTACTAATTCCTAGCACAACTGCACAAACACCCGTGCCGGCCATACCGCCTAAATATCCGCCCGCACTGCTGCCGGCTAGGCTTCCTATCAACGCCGGACCTTCCACGTATTTGGCGCGACGGCACTGTTCTTCTCGCCCTATTGTGCAGGCTTTGTGAATAGATAAACCTTTGGACGCAGTATCCAGTGCGGTACCGATATAAGCGCCTTTTTTGACCAGATGGGAGGCTTTGGCTACGCCAGATACTTTATCGGCGTAACCAGCGATTTCGCCCCTATGCAGGTAGCTTTTGGTCGAGATCCCCAATGCTTGCTTGATTTTTCCCTGTTTACGTAAGCCTGAACCGTACGCCGCAATATTCCCCAATTGCTTCTCGAGCTTCATGAACAAAGCGGTACGTTTTGCGTAAAACGTATCTCGGGCGGGCAGGGTGCCGGAGCGAAGGTAATCACGGTGTATTTTCTCGATCTCCTCCAGAGTGGTCTTGATGTTCCCCAGATGCTTGCTCCACCCATCGCTGGCCGCACCAGCGCCAATAGCAGCATTGGCCAGAACGCTTTGCAGCAAATCGAAGTTTTCCAAAAAAAAATCGTCCGCCTCCACCCCGTTGGTCAGCAGATCGATGTGTACCTGAGCAGCCTTGGCCATCAAAAAAGCTTCGTGACTGGTACAGGAGGCGGTATGGGTGCCGCCCACAATAACTAGCTCTCCGGCCATGACCACGCTGTTGGCAATATGCGCATTCAATACATCGAGTTTGCCTATGGCGTGCCCCGACACCTGCAGGCTAGCTTTCAAAGACTGGTACGACTGGGTTCTGGTATTGATGAAAGTGCGTGCTTCAGACATGGCCGTTCCTCACGCACACTTCGTATTTTCAATCCCAACCCTGTTGTAACTGGTGAACTCAGTCCAGTGTATATACTGCGTATCAAGAGTTTTGCTAGATATCTCGTAACATTGTATGAAATGATCGAAAGCCACAATTACCGCTCCTTGGTGATGGGGATTTCAGGCCAATCGTAGCACGCACAAAATGCCATAAAGCAGTTCTTCATTTCATTTTGTGATATTGATTTCTACACAATGTTCGCATGTAAAACTCTAGGTGGAGTGGTGAGGCTGTCGCGTTCGTCGTCCTCTCTACAATCCGTGTATGCAATTAACCCTAATCTGTAGCGTTGGTAACTGGTATTCGCTTCTCCCCAATGAGATTCAATAAAATGTCTTGGCCGTATCTAGGTTCTGTCACGTTCGAGCACCTGAGCAAGCGCCTCCCCAGCCAGCCTGGCCGTCGCCAGCAACCGCTCCAGGCTTTGCCCATGGCGGGCGCTGGCCGAGAGCCCGGCCATGGTTGTGCAGACAAAATCGGCCAGCCGATCCGCCTGTGCCGGGCAGTGCTCGGCAATGCTGTTTCGAATGACATCCTGCGCCGACCGATGATAGCCACAGGCCGCCTCGCGCGCCTCGGCGTCGTTACTGTGGGTACCTTGCAGCACCAGGCAGCCCGTGGCCAAAGGGTCGGCTGCATAGCTGCGCGCGGCCTGTTCGAGTAGCTGGGCGAGCGACTCAGCCAGCGGCAGGCCCGCACTGAGGATCTGCTCAATAGGCACGCCGCCGACCAGGAAGTACCGATCAAGCACCTTCGCGTACAACTGCGCCTTGCTGCCAAACGCTGCATAGAAACTCGGCGGGTTGATACCCAGCGCCTTGGTCAGGTCGGTCACGCTGACGCCATCGTAGCCTTTGCTATGAAATAGATGCTGAGCCGTGACCAGCGCTTGCTCTGGGTCGAAACGGCGCGGTCGGCCGCGAACGGGTAATGTTTTTGTAGTCATGATTACAAAAGTATTTGACAGGCTGATGGGTTCTTATTGTAGCATCCACTACATTAATCAGGAGCTCGATCATGTCAGATTTTAAAAACAAATCCGTATTGGTACTGGGTGGTAGCAGGGGGATCGGTGCCGCCATCGTCAAACGCTTTGCCGCCGATGGCGCCAAGGTCGCCTTCACCTACTCAGGCTCGCCCGAGGCTGCCGGCCAGCTTGCCACTGAAACCGGCGCCAGCGCCCATTCGACCGACAGCGCCGACCGCGATGCGGTGATTGCCAGAGTTCGCGACAGCGGCCCGCTGGACATTCTGGTCGTCAATTCCGGCATCGTCATCTTCGGCGATGCCTTGGAACAAGACCCCGACGCGGTCGATCGCTTGCTGCGCATCAACGTGCACGCGCCCTACCACGCCTCGGTGGAAGCCGCGCGGCAAATGCCCGAAGGCGGGCGCATCATCGTCATCGGCTCAGTCAACGGCGACCGCATGCCCATGCCCGGTATGGCGTCCTACGCCTTGAGCAAATCCGCCCTACAAGGCATGGCCCGCGGCCTGGCAAGGGATTTCGGCCCACGGGGCATCACCATCAACATCGTCCAACCCGGGCCGATCGACACCGAAGCCAACCCGGCGGACGGCCCGATGAAGGATTTGATGCATAGTTTTATGGCCATTAAACGCCACGGCCGCTCTGAAGAAGTGGCTGGGATGGTGGCTTGGCTGGCGGGGCCGGAGGCGGGGTTTGTGACCGGGGCGATGCATACTATTGATGGGGCGTTTGGGGCTTGAGTGAAGTAGAGGTGGACAAGACGCTTGTCCACCCACAACAGCTGCATTTTCTACTATCGCCTAATCGTGTTCAGCACCGCCGCCACAATAGCTTCCGGACAATCTTCTTGAACGAGGTGACCCGCATTTTCGATGGACACGCATTCCTGACCGGAGATTAGCTTGGCAAGCAGGTTGCCCTTTTCACGGGGGATCCATTGATCATGTTGTCCCCAAAGAACGGTCACAGGGCAATCGAGTCGGTCGTATAACCCCTCGACTTCATCGGTAAAGACCTGATCCATCTGTGCAATTTGCCGATAGAACGCTGCCTGACCAGTTACGCCTAACCAAGGTGCAGAATAAATGTCCATGGCCTGCGCCGATAGCGGCTGGTGGGCCGAGGTTTGCAGATAGGCTTGTAAGAGCGCGCGATGCATATAATCCGGCAACCCCAAAAATGCTTGCTCATGTTGGCGCACATGCTGAACGAACGGAGAGCCCCAAGGGGCCAGAGCGACCGCATCGAAAATCGTCAGGGACGAATAGCGCAAGCCGTTCAGATAATAACCTCGCAGCGCGGTAGCACCTCCGAAGTCATGGGCCAGAACATCGGGACGTTCAAGGCCCCACTCTTGAAACAGCGCCTGTAGCACCTTGTTCTGCACACCGAGCGATACATCTTGGCCGAGACGCTGCTCTGACTGGCCATAGCCCACCAAATCGAAATAATAGATCGTCCGGTGACTGGCAAGATGAGGAACGATCCGCCGCCATACTTGGGAAGAAAAAGGTGTGCCATGGATTGCAACAAGTGCAGGACCTTTACCTATCCTTCCCCATCGCACAGCGCTGCCCTCAATGAAAGCAGTGTTCGGGAGATCGAGCATGGCGATTACCTCATATTGTCAATTAGCTAAATGACGATATGATGCTTCCCATGGATAGATCAAGACAAATAACCGCAATGGCCAGCGAGCAGCGTTTGAAGGTACTTCAGTTGCTAGCTTCCCCACACCTACACTTCAGCCACCAGTGGTCTGCAGACCCCGTCGAATACGGCGTCTGCATGACGCTGATTGCCCAAGCCCTCGACATAGCACAACCCACTGCTAGCAGGCATTTGGCGATACTCAGCGAAGCAGGGCTCATACGCGTGAGAAAGCATCAGAAATGGTCGTATTGCAAACGGGATGAGGTCGCTATCCGCGATTATGTGCGATGGTTGGGTGGGCAGTTGTTGGTGGAGGATTGAAGGCGCGTTTGTAAAGCAAAAAGTATCGGGTCGTGGCAGGTCTCTGCTGGTTAATGGATGATCGTGGGGGAGGGCAGCTTGCGGCCGATTCTGTTGAAAAAGTCGGTCTTCCCAAAGCGCTCGAATATTGATGGACGACAACAGGTCTTTGCACTCTGCTACTTGAAATCCGAGCCTTGAACCGTCTGTCAAAAACTCAGATTTCAATCTCAGTCGCTTAATTTCTTGCAATGGAAACTAGGGCCGACTTTTAACAGAGCCGGCCGGAAGCAGCCTTTCATCAAAGGCTGGACCCAGCAACCTATTCCCAAAATCCTCATTCAAAAAACAGTCTTAGCCATCTCCGAAGTAGCCCCCCACCCCAGCCCCTCATACACCGGCCTGCCGGCCTTGGTCGCGTGGAGTACAGCAAAACTCATCCCGCGTTGCGCAAACTCCGCTTCAGCCAACTTCATCATTGATGATGCCAGCCCGCGCCGGCGGTGAGAGGGTTCGACGAAGACGTTTAGCACATAGCCGCGCTGGTCTAAGGTCGGATGGGAAGGGTGAGGTGGCCAGTCGATATTCATCAGACCTATCGCCGCGACAATCTGCGCTTTGTCCACCAGCGCAAAGCCGTAGTAGCGGCCATCGAATAGGCGCTGGTGCAACCAGGGCCGGAAGTGCTCAGTCATCACCCGCAACTGTGATGGGTTTCCTCCGGCCTCTAGGAACATCGTTTCGCGCTGCGTACAAATGAGCTCAAGGTCTTTCGGCCCTAGCCGACGGGCCGTCAAGCCTGAAAAATCGATGTTGCCGGGAATCTCTTTCATCGTAGGCACCTTACCGGAGCGGTCGATGTTAGGGCGGTGGCGCGTAGCGTGTTAGACACAGATCGAATAAAAGCGCGCCATACAGCGACCGCGGCGGCGGGGGAGTGGGCATAATACGCAGGATTATCTGAAGAACGTGCTCTGCAAAGTTTTACGCCAGGAGGCTTCCCCATGACGTCCATAAATTTCCATTTCATCGACGCGCGCGGCACGCTTATCGATCATCGCCATTGGCTTCATAGCCGTCTGTTGGAGACCTATGAAAAAGCCAATACGTTGATGCCGTTGCGCCCACTCGATGTGATTGTGAAAGCTGGCATTCATGTGATTCCAGAAAAAGGGCATCTAGGGCATGCGCCCGAACCCGGTCTTATTATTCTGACGCTAGACCCTACGAGTGCAATTTTCAGGGCCAACCAGGACGCATCGCTTGAACGGATGTTCGCCCATGAACTCCATCATGCCGCCCGATGGGATGGGCCAGGTTATGGGGCATCATTAGGTGAAGCGCTAGTTTCGGAGGGGTTGGCGGGTGTTTTTGCGCAGGAAGTCTGCGGCGGATTACCTGAACCCTGGGAGCGCCTCGATGTGTCTGACATTCGGCGCTATGTCGCCATGGCCGCGAGCCAATGGAGCCGCACGGATTATGCCCACAACGAGTGGTTTTTTGGTGCATCCGAGCTGCCGAGATGGTTGGGTTATTCACTCGGATTCCAGCTGGTTAAAAGATATCTGCTGGAGCATAAGGGCAGCAGCTCTGCCAGCCTGGTGGAGATGGAAGCAGAGGCATTTCGGGGGATGCTCGGAATTATCTAGATACTGCCCGCGTCGCTACACCGGCAGTTTCCGTAACTCTCCACCTTCCTGTTCTAAACGTTGCAGATACGCCGAGGCCCCCAAGACTTCGGCAGAAGCCTACCGAGTATTAGTTTTGAATCCTGCACACTTTGCGTTTTTCTCTCACACCAATGTGAAAGCGCTTTTTGACCACCCGCGCACAATCGACGACGAACAAATATTCGCCTGTGCCCGCCAAGGTGGGGTGATTGGGCTGACGGGTATAGGCCTATTCTTAGGTGACGCATCCGCTTCTGTGAACGCCTACATTCGACAAATCGACTATCTGGCAGAACGCATTGGCACAAGCCATATTGGGATAGGTCTGGACACCGAGTTGCACCCCGAGCATAAGGATTTGCCAGAAGGTGAAGAGGAGGGCGATTGGTGGCCGATTGAGCGCTATGGCCAGATGAATGGGCATACTCAGTTGCAGCCTGAGGCACTGGGCGAGGTCGCGCGACAATTAACGCGCTTGGGTTATTCCGATGCGGATATCCACGCGATCTACGGCAATAATTTTATGCGTATTGCAAAGGCAACTTGGCCTCGACCTTCACCATGAATGAATCGCTTCATGGGTGATTCCTGTGGGTGCATTCAGATAAATCTGGGTTTTTGACCTTCGGCTAAGCATCGGCGGTCCACCCTAGACAAAAAGCAGCGCTCAAGCGCTTAGGGTATGTCCACTAGGAACACTCATCATGAACGATCCTTTCAATCTCTCTCGATTTGTTGATGCACAGCGCCCGGTTTTCAGCCGAGTCATGGATGAGCTGCACGCAGGCCGTAAGACGAGCCACTGGATGTGGTTTGTATTTCCACAGCTAAAGGGGCTGGGCATGAGCGAAACGGCGATGCGCTTCGGCATCACTGATAGCTTAGAGGCTCAAGCTTATCTGGAGCACCCGGTGCTCGGGCCGCGCCTTGTGGAGTGTGTCCAAGCTCTGCTCAAGCATGGCGATTCCAGCGCCCTGCAGATTCTCGGCTCGCCTGATGATCTTAAGCTGCGCTCGTGCCTGACATTGTTCAACGATGTCCAACCTCTACTACCGTTGTTTCAGCGGGCGCTTGATCAGTTCTTTGGGGGGAGGCAGGACGACAGAACAATTCAGTTGCTGCGTGGGCTTGGGTAGTGATTTTGCAGAGCCTCAACGGCGTTGCTGATTGTCAGCAGTCCTAGCTATCAGCCCGCATGCTGATTTTTCATAGAAGCGTTGACCCAATTTTTCAACATGATCGATCGACTTCTGCCGGTCGAGATACATTCAATGCATTTCCTTCGTAAGCGGATGGCGAACACACCTAGGGGAGAGCGCACGTTCGGCGACTAATCGGCCTGATGAAGCGATTTGCGGACATAACCTTGGGCTCGACGTGGGAAGATGGTTATCTGAGCTCTGAGAGCTTTCTGTCGTCGAGCGCGGGATTCCAGCGTGGCCGCCCCTCATCAATCATTGAGCTTAAATCCCAGATGCATTCGTCGCCGACATCCGCCATTCAGAAATGGCAAATAGAATTTTCCAAAAATGGTCGCGTAAAGTGTTGGACGCTAATGGAGCGCTCGACTTGGCAATTGCTGGAGGCGGGGGGCCTGCTTACATGCCCCATCGGCGAAGCTAACGACGACCCGAGCTTTCAGAACGCATATGCCTGGATGAAGGACTCGATGGCCAGCGCTGGGATACTTGCACCCGAGCCGGGCATATCTCCCTGGTGGTGCTGGGTAAGGCGTGAGGAGAACCATCCCGAGCCTTACATTGAGGACACGGAAGGTCTACATGATCCGGTGGTGCTTGAGCTGTCTGTTCCATCAGAAGAGATCGTGCTGTCGTGCTTCGACCTTTGGCATTTTGTACTCAACAAGTGCTACGTCTCGGCGTCGGAGCTTGATGAGCAGGGTTTTGATCAGGCTCAGGAGCGTGCAGAGGAGGGCTCCGATGCGGCGCTGCAACTCCAACGGCGGATGCGGAAATCGTGGTCGGCAGTATTTGAGCTTGACCAAAACGCGGTGGACATGGGCGCGTTTGAAGCGAAGAGTATCCAAGGTTGCTTTTGGACTCTGAGGTTATCCGACGTGACGTCCATCGTGGAGCGAGACGTTCTCTCGTCAAATTACCAACCTTAAGTTTTCTGGGTAATCTGGTTACGACATCTTGGGCGGGCTTCGAGAGAGAGGCACTCACGAAAACATCGTAACCTTCCGGCCAAGTCATCTACGTGAGCAAGTAGGCCCGTAGTTGGTAAGCGTCCAGCCAACACGTATTCCGAACTCGCATATTCGAGACCGACGGCGTCCGCACATGCACCTAAGGGCGATATGAGATTTGAAAGACGTTCTTACGCGTTTGCCGACGCAGATGGCGAGTGAAATTTACGAACTGCTGCCGCATAAGTGGCATTTGGTTTACTCTCGCAAGGCATAATGCCTGGTCGCACACGATCGGGGGAGGTATCCGTAGTAACTACATCGTTACCGCTGAATGACACCAATGCCTGCATGGCCGCCGGTATGGCGGTGTTAGGGGCATCCACCCGAGCCCAGGACGCTTTCGGTGATGTACATGCAAGAGTGTCACCTTAGTGTTCGTGTCCACGCGTCTGTGGATTGGTTGATGGAGCACTCGGCAGCATATTCTCATGTGCGGCCGTAACCAGTTGGCGGCGTGCCTCCAATCGCTTGCGTGTTATACGACGGCTTCATCGGTGATCGTTGTGCCTGCGATGGTTTCTGCGAAATCACCGCCGAACAACCGCGCGGCAGTTTCAAAACCCGCCTGCCGTTCACCCTCCATTACCCGCCGCGCCGCTTCCACTGCGGCGACAGGGGTAAACGAATAGCCGTTGACGGTTTCGATCCGCGAACGCGCGATTTCGCCGTAGGCCCCTACAACTTCCGCAACTGCGCGGGCTCTGTGCGCATCTCGATGTGCAACGTCGGGCCCGTCAGCCAACTGCGCGAGATCACCCTCTGGAAAGGCCTCGCCGGAAATATGTACGTACATGGCGATATTGGCGATGCCTGTGGAGCGCCATGCAGTCACCAGATCACCAAAAGGCAACGGTGCACAGAGCACGGGTCCGTCGCCAAAATCGAAGTAACGAGGTTGTATTTCTGGCGTTAAAACGAGTTCGCCGTCCACTCGCGACAACTGGCCCGCGCCGATAATTTCGCTGACGCTTTTAGCAGAACCACGCGACATGGAGCCAGGTACTTGCAACGCTATGCTCAGGGTGTGAGGCTTAGCGACCCGTGCCGCGACATGCACAGCCAAGCTGTCGGTCGTCACAACGTCCCAGCCAACGCCAGGCAGCAACATGACACCGGACTTTGCCGCCTTGGCACCAAGCCGTTGCGCAAGGCGGTAAACGTTGATCTCTGCGGTGATATCCAGATAGTCGATGCCAGAGTTGATGCAGGCATTCATTAGGGCCTCTGCTGTTTGCGCGAATGGCCCCGCGAAGTTCAGCAGAACAGAGATGCTGTCCAAATACCGTTCGGGTTGGTCATTGAGGGTGAATACCCTGTACGGTACGTCTAGCTGTGTAGAAAACGCCTTCAAGGGCTCGGCGTTACGCCCAGCGATTTCGAAATTCAGTCCCAACGCCTTAGCGCGTTCTGCCGCCATGCGGCCGGTATAGCCAGTGGCTCCGTAGATTAAAAGTGTGCCCATGAGGGTGACTCCGCTGTGGTTTAGATGAGCTACCACAGTAGAGCGTGGCGTGGGCGCGGGCGAAGGCATTCCTACCCCGGACTTGCCTGTTCCTACCTTTCGCTTATTACGCAAAAAACGACGGAGATCACCATGTTGGCCAAGGACACACCACTGAACGAGCTGCGACGCCTAGCTTCGAAGGCAGAGAACCGTATGACTGAAACGGGCATTCCCCGCGTCTCGATGATTCAGGGGGATGTTCCCAAGCATTTGCTGGCTGCCGTTTACGCGCCCATGATCAACTTCATTTTGCAGGGCAGCAAAGCGATGACCGTTGGCGAGCGCACTTTGCGCTACGACCCGGCCACGTACTTTGTGATGTCAGTCGATTTGCCCGCCGTGGGCACCTTGCATCCTGCACCAACGGGGGAACCGTACCTCGCTGTTAGCCTGACACTCGATCTGACGGTGCTTTCCACATTGATGTCTGATCTGCCAAAAAGCACCGAGATTTTCGAAGACAACGCAGGGTTTTCAGTCGCAGCCGTTACGCCGAAATTGATGGATGCGTGGGTACGGATGTTGGGCTTGATGGAGACACCTGATGAGGTCGCGGCCCTGGCCCCGATTTACGAGCGTGAAATTCTCTTTCGGGTGTTACAAGGGCCTCACGGCTGGATGTTACGAGACATCGCTGCACCGGACACCGCTATGGCTAAGGTCAGTGTGGCGATTCAGCACATACGCAACGACTTTGCCGACCCTATCCGCGTAGAGAGCCTTGCCAGCAAAGCCGCCATGAGCGTGTCGGCGTTTCATCGCCACTTCAAATCCATCACCACCCTAAGCCCATTGCAGTATCAGAAGCGGGTTCGGTTACTTCAGGCGCGAACCCTGATGATGACCAACCCCGGCAGCGTCAGCAGCGCCGCTTTCGAAGTGGGTTATGAAAGTGTCAGCCAATTTACCCGTGATTACACGCGTGTTTTCGGTCTGCCGCCTGCGCGAGATACCGCCAGAATTCAAGCCGAGGTCAAGCCGTTCAGGGCTGAGTGAGTGATACAGGCGTACCGCGAAAAAAGTGCGCGATGATCCATAACGAGCCGCACAAAGTTCCCGCTGCGCCAACCCAAACGGCGCTCGTCAAGCCGTAATTATCGACGGTGATTCCGCCAACTAATGCCCCAGCGCCCATAAATAACTGGCCCATGGAGACGAATAGCGCCGCAGCACTTTCCAAGTGATTAGGCGCAGCGTTGAAAATCCAGCTCTGGATCGCGATAGGTAGCATCCCAAAGCCGAAGCCCCACATCACGACTGCGAAGGTGACAACTGCTGGATTTTTTCCTAGGGCCGCTAACAACAGCATCGAACAGCCCAGAACCAATGATGTACTCAATACTGCCAGGCGCAGATTTCGTCCGACCCACCAACCGCAAAACAGATTGCCGAGAATCCCGGCAATGCCGTAGGTGAGAAGTAGCACACTGAGTGCGCTGGGTTCAACGCCGCTCACCTCTCCCAAGTATGCGGCGAAATAGGTGTAAGCGCAGAACTGCCCGGTAAAAATCAGCGCCACGGCCACCAGACCAAGTTGCACGTTAGGTATCTTCAATACGCTTGGAACGTGCTTTAACCCTGATGACGGCTCGGGACGGATAGCTGGAAGAAGCCTAACCAGTGCCAACACCAGCAACGCGGCTAAAACAGCTGACACCGCAAAACTCATGCGCCATCCAAACAAAGCACCAAGCATCGTTCCCGCTGGTACGCCGACAACAGTGCCCAACGTAACGCCTGAAAAAACGATGGATGTCGCTTTCCCCACCGCGTCAGGCCGTAGCCGCGCACCGAGCGAAACACCAATTGTCCAAAAGCCACCGACTGCAATACCCAGCACAACACGGCCTAGCAACAGTAACGGCAAACCATTTGCGCAGGCGATAAGCGAGTTGGAAACGACGAGCAAACTGAGCAATACCCAGAGGACATGGCGGCGGTCAAAGGCGTTGGTAAGACCGATGGTCAACAACGCAGAGCAGGCAGCCACCACACCGGGAATAGTGATCATGAGACCTGCCTGTCCCTGCGTTATCCCCAGATCGTTGGCGATTTGCGGCAGTAAGCCCACGGGCAGGAACTCCGCCGTGACCAGCGCAAAAGCGCCAATGCCGATGGCGGCCACTGCACTCCATGGTGCCGGAGCAGGTGGTAATGCTGAGGTGGTGTTTGAATCCACCAGAACTATTTGGGTCATGATTGAAGCCTTTTGGTAATACAGGCGCACACGGGTTGCGCCTGATGCGTATAAGGGGGCCGTTAGTAACCAACCCCACGCACGCCACCCGATGCTCGGATCGATTCACCAGTAACCCAGTGCGAATCCTCGGACGCCAGGAACACGGCCAATGGCGCGATATCTTCAGGCTCGCCAAAGCGGCCTAGCGGCGTGCCGGCGATCAGTTTTTCGCCAAACTCACCGTCGAAATTGCCTTTGGTGAGCGGGGTATTGGTGTGACCAGGCAGGATAGAATTGACGCGGATGCCTTTCGCGCCGAGTTCACGCGCCAAGGCAAAGGTCAACGTGTCCACAGCCCCCTTGGTTGCCGAATAGACGCTTGATGCCAAGTACGGATCGGTGCTGAGGATAGAGCTGATATTGATGACGCTGCCCTTGCCGTCAAACAATTTCACTGCCTCACGGACTGCTAGCAGATAACCCAAAACGTTGACGTTGAATTGATGATGGAACGCGTCCTCGGTAAGGTCTTCAATCATCTGAAACACCGCAACACCCGCGTTATTTACCAGAATATCCAGGGTGCCGAACTCAGTGGCAACAGTTTCGAACAAGCGCGTTACATCAGCGCCTTTGCTCATGTCCGCTTGAACTGCGATGGCTGTGCCGCCGTTCTCTTGGATGAAAGCAACAACTGCGTCTGCCTCCGGCTTGCTTGAAGCGTAATTGATAACAACCGTAGCGCCTTGCGCGGCTAATGCTTTTGCGATACCTGCGCCGATACCTTTGGAGGCGCCGGTGACAACGGCAATTTTTCCTTCAAGTTTCATGGGGTGACCTTCTTAGGTTGACTGATGATTTGCAAAGCTCGCGACGGTTAAGGGTTCAGCCCTTTCCGCCTACCAACAGTATTCAGTCAACGTCCGATCAAACCTTTGCCGGTTCCTATCCAATCCTTGCCTGTTCTTATCAGCGCGCTTGCGCGATGCTCGGGGATACGCCATGTTGCGACCATGACTAATCCTCTCATCACACCCATGGATGAACTGCGCAGCATCGTCATGCGTGCGCAACACACCTGGACTGAAACCGGCCTGCCGCGCGTGGCCATGGTCAAAGCAGAAGCATGTGCCAGTAGGGTTTACCAGCCCATGCTGCACATTGTTCTTCAAGGCGAAAAAACGCTGACTATCGGTGACCGAGTTCTGAACTACGGCGAGGCGACCTACTTCGTGGTGCCGGTGGACGTGCCAGCTACCGGTGAGATTTACCCGAGCGGGCCGCAGCAGCCTTACCTGGCACTGAGTTTGGACTTGAACACAACAGTTATTGCGTCTCTGATGGAAGGCAGTAGTACAGAAGCCGCGCAAGTGCCGGCCAAGTGCTTTGCACCTGTGCCCGCATCGTCAGACATGATCGACGCTTGGCTGCGTATGCTGCGGCTGATTGATCGCCCGAATGAGGCTGCGGTTCTAGCACCGATGATTGAGCGTGAAATTCTATTCCGCGCATTGCAGGGCCCACTGGGTGCGGTGTTGCGTGAACTCGCTCGTCCTGAAGGACGCCTTGTGCAAATTCGCCGCGCCACCCAATGGATTCGCGAGCACTACACCGAGCCCTTTCGCGTGGAGCCGCTCGCCGCCATGGCCGATATGAGCGTGGCAGCCTTTTATCGACATTTCAAAGCTGTCACGACGATGACGCCCATCCAGTACCAAAAAAAACTGCGTTTGCTAAAAGCGCGCTGGCTGCTGCTGTTTGAAACCCAAAATGCCTCCTCCATCGCATTTACCGTTGGCTATGAAAGCGCTTCACAATTTAGTCGGGAATACACTCGTTTATTTGGTTTTCCTCCAGCTCGAGATGCAGCCAGATTCAGATCGCCAACAGATGGGATCAACGTAGACACGACGCAAATGCCGTAAGCTAGCTGATGACACATGGTCTTGTGCGTCGGCGCAAGGTTGGCTCTAAATAATGTCTACCCTTGACGCACTATCAGTCCTTCACATCGCGGCTACCGGCCAAAAGTGTTTAAAAATCTTCGCCAAAATTGATTTGCGCGAGCCTGTGCTAAATCTGACATTCATCGGCACTACACAGTCTCTTTGGGACTGAGTCGCTAAGGTATTGCCTAGCCTAAACTTTGGCTAGATGACTTTGCCGGACGCATACGCGGGTGCTGGATCTCAACGCAGATATTCGACGATGCAGCTTGCGAGTTTGCTCCGGCCAGCTGCATGGGTAACGGAATAAATGCGGGTTGCAGCGCCGTGCTTTTCTGCGCCTGCACCCGAATCCATTTATGGACGAGGTTTGCATTGAGGCTATGGCTGAGTGCGATGCTGGCAATCGAAGCGCCGGGCTGGACACACTCTTGAATGACCTGAGCCTTGAAGGATTTGGAATAGGAACGGCGTGTTGGCTGCATGAAATATTTGCTTAAAAGTCTAGAACTGGTGCCCACTTAAATTTAAGTGCACACCATGTCTTGGCTTTGCGGGGCTGGGTAGATGAGTTGCCCGGACGGTTACTGACATTGTTCAACGACCGCACGCTGATTTTGCATAGAAGCGTTGACCCAATTTTTCAACATGATCGATCGACTTCTGCCGGTCGAGGCACATTCAATGCAATTCCCTGAACAGACTTAACCTGAAACCAGTGCAATGCATATGCCGTAGAGGCGCTCAGAGTGCCTGAAACTGCTCAAGCAGCAGGTCTTCTTCCGCGCGCTTATCCACTAGCGATGCGTCGAGCTCTGAGTTAATGCCAGCTAGCATCTTGCTTCGATTCACACCCAGCACGTCGGCCTTATCAACCAGGTACACCGCCATGGTGGAGATAATACCTGTGGCCGCCCCGACGATGACTGCGGTAGCGGTGTCGGCAAATGGTACGAGGAAGGGGACCATCATCATCGACTTGCTGACAGCTTCTTCCAGCAGCACGCCACCTACGATGATGCCGCCCCCCACTAGCACCTTAGATGCCTCGTGGATGCCCTCTCGAAGCCCCATCCCCTCAGGCCGGACAATCAAAGCTTTGCAAGCCCCAACCAAAGCATTGCCACCTTCGCGGATCATACGAACAGCCCGCTTGGCAGTGGTCAGAAAAGCATTGATCAGTACAGTGACAAGGTTCGCCAGGAAGCCGCTGATAAAACCTCCAGCTGCGGCAGAAAGCACAGCTTTCCATTGCTTAGCCACTCTTAGCCCGATCCGCTTTAGGCGGCGCTTGAGTTCAGCGAATACTGAATTGCCATCGGCTCGGCCGTTGTTGTACCAGTCCTTGACCTCATCAAATATCCCGGCAAACAATTCGACCAGGATGGCCCCCATGGCGGCCTGAAATGCCGCGCGGCCACCGGCAGTAACGCTGGTCTTCAAGCAGTCATTTCGAAATTTTGGGCTCCGATAGTAGGCGTCGTTGATCTTCTTCTCGTTGGCCGCCCGCGCCTTCCTATCAGCCTCAAGCAACAGCTCCGGATTTGCAGCAATCTTTTCTTGCTCTTTGAGCTTGGCGAGTTCGTCTTTTTGCTTTTGGCTCATAGGCTCGCCGGCATCTGCCTTCGCCTGTAGCCTTGCTTGTTTCTTGGCTCGCTTTTCTTTCGTCTGTTCTAGCCACTGCACGTATTCAGTGGCTGTTTTGGTGCCCATGGCCGAGTTTGTTGAGTACGAAGTGATCTGCAGGTTTGTGGATGAGTTCGCCAGGTCTACGCCATCCAATCCTGCAAGGATTCTGCCGGCATCGTTGTGAATTTCTTCGGCGGCGATGACATGGTCAATGCTATGGCTGTCACTACGCTGGGAGCTCATTTGCTCGCCGGTGTAAGCATCCGTCACATTGCCTTCCACCCGATCGCGCGTGCTGTCCTGGCTCATCTTTTTATACGCTGGGTCACGGTGGTGATAGTCCTCCTTAACCCTCTGGGTGTACTCACCCCTGTCCGCGTACTTCTGAGCGGCCTCATCAGTGGCATACACGCCAGCCCGGGCGTTGTGGACCGTATCCACAGTGCCGCCAGTCTTATCGTAGGCACTGAGCATTTTCCCAACGCCAAAAGGCCCAGCGATTGCCTGGAGCGCTGATCGACGCGTGTCAGAGAAAAGACGCTCTATGCGCTGTGAGTGAAAGGCAAGCTCAAGCTCGGAGAGTCTCGCTGAAACTGCAGTTTCGGCAACATCAGTGAGAGCAAAAAAGACAGGCTCCTTGAGGAATGCATGGGCGAGGAACCGTTCATCTACTGGCGCACTCAGGACCCTCTGCGAGTCAGATGGGGAGGGCAGGGCAACAAGTGAAGTAGCACTACGGATTTGTGCAAGCAACGCTTGGGTCAAGCGGAATCGGTCGGCACTTACGCTCATCAGCCAGGCCTCAACCAATGGATCGCAGCAGATGCCATTCCGAACGGAATGATGAATGGGTTTGCGCGTTGGCCAAGTGCTTGGTCTGCATGACCAGGTCTACGAGCTCATCGAACAGCTTCCAGTTTTCGGCTGAGCCGACCTTAGCGGCAAGGGCATAGGCGGTGTTGATAGATTGAGGGGAGGCTATGGCCTCTTGAATCTTGATCCGCACAAAGCCTGGCATATAGGCCTCGGAAACACCGAGGAGGTATGCCTTAATCATAGCTACGTCATCATCGTTGACAGGCCCGAATGTGGCCGCGCAGGCAACGCCGATGGTGACGCAGGCGAGGGTGATCTTGTGGCCCCTTTGGGACTCAGCGTATTTGGCCAGCATTTCTGCTGTAGCCACTTTATTTTTCTGCCGCAATATTTCCTGGCGAGCCTTCTCTGCGGCCTCACCTTTTGCTTGGCCGGCGTCGTGGGCGCTCTTATTGGCGCTTCGGTTCAACCAAAGCATGGAGGGTACCGTCACACAGGCGGCAACGGCCGCTCCACCCACTATCAAAGCAACCTTGCCAGCAGCTTGAGCGACCATGACCAATCCGATGAATGATGAGATGGGCCACTATCTCACCATTCTGAGCCATTGAATAGCCACTATCTGGCGGCTAAATCCAAGACTAAAACCTTAAGCACGCCTATTGCTCGGTTAGCCGCTTTTTAGTCAATGGTGTGCATCTGGTTACCAGGAGTATTTGACGCTGGTTAGCAGCGTACGCCGCATCCCTGGGTAGCACTCATAAGAATCGTCACAGGTGGCCACATACTCGGTGTCCAACAGGTTTTGTGCATTGACCGAGACGGTCACGTTTTTGTTGATCGGGTAGCTGGCGCCCGCATCGAACAGCGTGTAGTTGTCGATGTGGTAGGTATTGCCGTTGTCGCCATATAGCACGCCGGTGTAACGGGCACCGCCGCCCAGGCTCAAGCCTTTGAGGGGGCTCTCGTTGAAGGTGTAGTTCAACCAGGTGGACGCCATGTGCCTGGGCACGTTGGCCGGGCGTTTGCCTTCGTCGCCGCTATTGCTCTTAGTGATTTCGGCGTGGGTGTAGGTGTAGGACGCGATCAGATCCCAGTGCTGATCAAGCCGTGCCTTGATCTCGGCTTCGATGCCGCGCGATTCTTGTTCGCCCGACGCAACGGTGAAGCGGGTATTCACGCCGCCGACGATTTCCGTCGTCAGCACATTGGTCTTGGTCAGGTCGTAAGCGGCCAGCGTCATCAGGATGGCATCGGTGGGCTGGTACTTCACCCCCACTTCCCATTGATGCGCCATGCTTGGATCGAACGCATTGCGGTTGCGGTCCGTGCCGGTGTTGGGGGTAAACGACTCGGCGTAGCTGACGTAGGGGGCCAGGCCGAACTCGGTGAGATAGGTCAGGCCTAAGCGACCGGTGAAGGCAGTGTCTTTCTGGTTGGAGGGGTCGCCTAAATGGTTGTCCAGGGCGTTGCGAACATAGTCATAGCGCCCCCCGGCCGTGACGATCCAATGGTCGTCGAACTTGATCTGATCTTGAATATAACCGCCGACCTGTTCGACGGTCTGGTCGTAATCAATCGAGTTCAGGCTGTTGGCGGCGTTGGGGCGAGTGATCGCCAGGCCATACTGTGGCGCGTTCAGGTTCAGGTCTGGGGCTTGGGTGCGCCAGCGCGAGATATCGGCGTCTTGCCAGGTGTAGTCGACGCCCATCAACAGGGTGTGGCTGAGCGGGCCGGTGGTGAAGTCGGCCTGCAATTGGTTGTCCAGGTTGAACGTGTCCATGTGCTGGTCGAAGCGGTCGGCGACCCGCGTCACGTTGCCGGTGTTGGTGTCGACGGCGGTGGGTAGCAGATTCTGGAAGATCAGGTCGACCTGTCCGTAGCGGGCGTTCTGACGGAACTCCCAGGTGTCGTCCAGCCGATGGCGGAACTCGTAGCCCAGGCTGAATTGTTCTTGGTCCAGATGGTTGAAGCTGTGATCGCCCATCAGCGTATTGGTGGTGTGGCCGTTCGGCGTGCTGTAGGCGAACAGCGAACCGCCGTTCGAATCGCGCATGAAGTCACTGCGCAGGATCAGGCTGGTGTCTTCATCCGGCGCCCAGGTGAGGGACGGCGCGATATACAAGCGGTCGTCTTTCAGCGCGTGGCCGTCCGCATAGTCCACTTGGGTATCGGCTTCTCGGGCCAGGCCGACCACTCGGTAGAGCAGGTGTTGATCGTCACTCAGCACACCACCGATATCAAACTGGGCTTGCAGGCGATCATGGTTGCCGCCGGTCAACTGCACTTCGTTGACGTGATCGGCCTCGGGTTTCTTGCTGACCCGGTTGACGATGCCGCCCGCATCCCCTTGGCCGAACAGGCTGGAGGCCGGGCCACGTACGACGTCTATGCGGTCCAGTGAGTAGGGTTCGCTGCGGAAAAATGCGTAGCTGTTGTTTTGCTGACGCAGCCCATTGAGGTAGTCACTGCTGGCCTGGCCGTTGAAACCGCGAATATACAACCAGTCAAAACCCTTGGGGTCCAGGCCGTAGGCCTCCACCTTGACACCGGGTACGTAGCGCAACGCGTCGGTGACGGTCTGCGCGCCCTGGGCCTGCATTTGCTGGCGGGTTATCACCGAGATCGATTGTGGGATTTCGATGATCGGTGTATCGGTTTTGGTACCTGCGCTGCTGCGGGTGGCCACGTAACCGTCCACTGGACCGGCCGCGGACTCAATCGATTTGCCGGTGATGTTCGTGGGGTCCAATTGAACTGTTGCGTCGACGACAGGGATCAGCGAGTAGCTGCCATTACTCAGCAGCACGGCCTGCAATTTGCTGCCGGCCAGCAGCTGGCGCAAGCCTGAGTCGACTGTGTAGGCCCCGTGTAAACCAGGCGAGCGTTGCCCTTGTGCTTGGGCAGGGTCGAACGAAATATTGACTTGCGCCTGGGCTGCAAACTGCGCCAGTGCGGTGTTGACCGAGCCGGAAGGGATATCGAACTGGCGGGTCGCGGCCGTCTGCGCCCAGGCGGGCTCGGTAACCGTGATTAAGGTCAGCGGGGCCCCCAGGGCCATACCGAGCAGCGTGCGGCGCACGATACGGGTCAGTGAAGGCGGTCGTTGAGTGGTTGGCTTGTGTACGGACATACCGTTTCCTTTCGCCCAGTGGCAGTAGAGTGAGAGCGGCGTCTGATACGCCTCTATCTACCAAGTCGAATGAGAACTTGAATCAACAACCCCTGCCGAGCATTTATTTTCTGACGCTTGTTCAGACCGACTCCACACGCGTCCAATAGCGACTCAATTGGCGGATGCGCACAGGCAGGGTAGAGGACAGGTTTTCCAGGATCGTATCGATATTGTTCAAATGAAACGCCCCCGAGATACGCAGTGCCGCGACCTGCGCCTGGCAGCCCAGGTGCCCAGGACGGTAGCGTTGGAGTTCCAGGATCAAATCCTCCAGGCGCCAGTTGTTGACCACCAACATGCCGTGGGTCCAGGCATCGGCGTTGGGGCTCGCAGGCTGCACGTCACCCATTTGGCCCTGGCTGAACCACACCTGCTGGCCCGCCTCCACCCGCACTGACGGCGTGCGTGTTGCGCTGCGCACTTGGACGGCATGTTCAAGCACACAGACCCGGGTTTGAGCGTCTTCGCGACGTACAATAAAGCGTGTACCCAACGCGTGGATACTGCCTTCGCGGGTGTGCACCACAAAGGGCCGAGCCTGGGTATCACGCGCGGTTTCTACAAGGATTTCCCCGCTAAGCAATTGCAGTTCGCGAAGGCTTGGGCTGAAGTGAATATTCATCGCGGTGGCGGTATTGAGGCGTACCTGGCTGCCATCTTCCAGGTACAGGCTTTTGCTTTCACCTGTGACGGTGCGCTGGTCTGCCACTAGTGACGGCAGTGCAGTGTTGCGCCAGGCAAACGTGCCGGTACCACCGGCCGCAAGCAATAGCGACAGTACCTTGAGCACTTCACGCCGCTTGACCCGTGCGCTGTTGAGCGTCTGCCGAGCGAAACCGGGGCCGACCCGATCAAAGCGTTCCTGCAGTTGGATCAGCCGTTCCCAGGCCTGACGATGCCCGGGCGCACCCTCAAGCCAGCGCCGATGCGCTTCCTGCGTGGCCTCATCGGCGTCATCACATCGCAATTCGACGTACCAGCGCGCGGCGGCTTCAAGGGTCGCGTGATCCAGTGCCACGCCTTACTCCTCAGTGGCCAGCAGGCAGTGCATCAACGCGCGAACCGCGTGTTTCTTCACGGTGTTGACTGATACGCGCAGCTGTCGGCCGATCTCCACATAGCTCAAGCCATCCAATTGGGCCATCAGGAAAATCTGCCGAGTGCGAGCGCCCAGACCATTCAAGATCCGGTCGATCTCCAGCAAGGTTTCAATGATCAGAAGGCGTGTTTCCGGCGAGATATCCAGCGCTTCGGGTCGGGATGCCAGAGTTTCCAAATACGCCTGTTCTACCGTCCGGCGCCGGAACATATCGATCATCAGACTGCGCGCGATGGTGCTCAAATACGCACGTGGCTCGCGCAAATCAGGCGCCTTGCGTTGGTTCAGTACCCGCATGAAAGTATCTTGAGCCATGTCCGCAGCGTGATCGACACAGCCCAGGCGTTTTCGCAGCCAGCCACACAGCCAGCGATGATGATCGGCGTAAAGGGTATGTACGGTCTGTTGATGCAGGCGGTCGACGGAGGACATGGCTGAAACCTGGAGAGGCTTATATGATAATCAATCTCATTTTCATGTTTGCTGGATGATTTTGCAAGGTTAGAAATGGGGCGGGCTTCGTCGTTGCGGCTCAATGGCCACGATCCGTACGCGTATCGTATCCGTCCGGCCAAGTCATCTACCTAGCCCTGCGAGATCAAGGTATGCATCCGTGGAAGTCACTTTGTGTGACCTCGACGGGTATCAGCTGATGCGGCAAAGATTGATAATCTCACTGGCTGGCTACGCTCGGGTCATCTCAAATCAGCTTGAATCTCCCAACAATCCCACTCAAATCCTCAGCCAGTCGCGACAACTCATGGCTAGCACTGGTCGTCTGTGAGGCACCCTGTGATGACTTGATCGATAGATCACGAATATTTACCAAGTTCCGATCAACTTCCCGAGCGACATGCGCTTGTTCTTGTGAGGCGCTAGCTATAACTAAATTCAGCCCGTTTATTTCGCTGACAGCCGCGTTAATTTTGCTGAGGGCTTCGTTCGCGCCTTCTGCAATGACTAATGTACTGGCGGCCAGCTCCGTATTCCCTTGCATAGAGCCCACGGCTCGGTCAGTTCCGTTCTGGATACCGTTGACCAAGCGTTCGATTTCGCTAGTCGATTGTTGTGTCCGATGGGCCAACGCACGGACTTCATCGGCTACAACGGCAAAGCCTCGGCCCGCTTCGCCCGCTCGCGCCGCCTCGATGGCAGCGTTAAGCGCTAACAAGTTGGTTTGTTCGGCAAGGCCACGAATAACGTCCAGCACTTTTCCTATGTCACGGGACTGATCGGCTAACTCGCCAATCAGTTGAGAGGTTTTACCTATATCCGCACCCATATTGTCGATAGCCGTGACAGTTTTTTTGACCAGGGCGGAGCCCTCTTCGGCAGCAGCAGTAGCGCTACTGGAAGAGTGTGAAGTGTGCTCGGCGTTGCGAGCAACTTCTTCTACGGCACTGGTCATTTGATTGACGGCAGTGGCTGCCATGTCAATCTCATTTGCTTGTTTTTGCAGGCCATTGGCACCTTCTAGAGTGACGCTAGTGAGTTGGCCTGAGGCTATCGAGAGTTGGTTGGCCGATGAGGCGATCTCCTTCAAGGTTTGGCGCAGTTGCTGTTGCATGTTGCCGACAGCTGCGGCCACGCTGCTTTTGTCGCCTGCAACCACTTCGATGTGATTACTAAGGTCGCCTTGAGCGATTATGCGGGTAAAGTCAGCCACTGTACTGGGCTCGCCGCCAATAGACCGCAGGATACTGCGCGTGGTCATCAGTGTAACGATTACGCCTATGACGGAGATAAGCAGCGTCACGACGATGGCGATATTGCGCGTTTGACTGGCGTAGGCTACCTGCTCCTGAAACCGAAGCTCTGCCTGGCTCTTGCCCCGTTCGCGCAGTTGCTGGAGCGTCCCAAAGACCTGTTCGGCAAACGGTTTAACTTCCTCGCGATTGACTTTGGCTGCGGCGGGGATGTCGCCTGACTCGATGACGGTTGTCTGATGGCGCATTCCGTCCCGCAATTTTCTATAGTCGCTCTGTAGTTTTTCGAATGAGTCGCCCCCTGTTGTCTTGCTTCCCTCGGCAATTAATTTGTCGGTCAGTGTATCGATGCGGGCAAAGGCACTTTCGTTCTGTGCTTTCCATTGGGGGATCTGCACCGGGTCGCCGATGGCGATCATGCGCAGGATATTGATGTCTACGCGAGTCAACGCACCGTCAATACTGTTTACCACTTCCGTAGCCAGAAAGTCCTTATTAAATAAATCACCGACATTGTCGGTAGACTTTTTGAGGGCCTGGATCATGAAAACAGACAATGCGAAAAATACGAGAATTATGGCAAATGTCGAAATCATAAGGCGTCTTTTGACGCTAAAGCTTGCGCTAACGTCAACTTTCTGATTGATCATGGGGTGCCCCTGATAACAGACATGTAATTGCGGAGGATGCCTTGGCGGCATTATTAGCGAGTATCGGCTAGCGAGCACTGATCTTGAGGAGACCTGGCGTAGAAAACTTGCCAGTCCAACATCAATCAGTTAGCTGCCCCACTGATGTGGCAGCAGTTGTCCAATTCCACTCGCCCGTTGCGTCGGCAGAAGCGTGAGAACGTCATTCAAGTGAGCGTATGGGGCATGCCCGTTGATTTTGGCCGACTGGATAAGGCTCATCACCGCAGACGCGCGTTTACGTCGTAGGTGAGCACCACTTCGCGCAGCGCATCAACCAGCAGTTGCAACGGCACAGCACAGGCGCCAACCCACTGGGCCAGGGGCGAGCGAGGGATGGCAAAACCAGCCCGGCCAAAGATTCTTTCCTAGCGATACAGCGGCAAATGATCACCGTATTTGGCAACAACTACTGAAGCCAGCAGCCCGGCGGTGGGGATGCCTTTGTCGATGATCTGCGCTGGGACGGGCGCCTGGATCAGCGTTTCGCAGTCATCACAGACCCATTTGCCACGAGATTACCGACCTACTGCCGCACAGGTGGATGAGCATTTAACGATGCAGCCTCTGACGGGGCGCCGTACCAAAATCTGCCTAGTCGCCCGAATTGACGGCATTACCGTTAACCCGGACATAATAATTATCGAATTCGCCGCTTTCGACGAACAAGAAGCCATGGCGAGTGTAAAAGCGATTTGAAGCGCTTTCCTTGAGAGCACCAACCTTGATGGGTCGCCCGATCTCATCAGCCTCTCTGAAAATCTGAGTTAGAACTTCAGAACCGATTCCTGCTCCTTGAGCACTGGGTATCACATACAAGTGGTCAAGCAGAAGCTCGGTCTGATGGTCTTTGATAACGACAAAACCGACCAGATCACCTGATACTTCTATGCGGCGTGTGCTTTTAGCGTCGAATCCACCAAGAAATCGTTCGCGCGCACGATCTGGGTCGAATCGTCCAATCCGTTCAAGGCTCTCACGCATGGCCTCAAGCCTGATGGCTACCAGATCTTCCAGGTCGTTATTGGAAGCCGCGCATAAAACGATAGTGGAGTTTTGATCAGCGGAGGCTGGCATAACAAGCACCCTAAACATGGCCGGTTAGTCATTATAGAGAACAGAATCTGCATAACCACTACGACCTCTCTGCAATGGAGGCGATGGCTACATATCAGCTTGAGGGGGACTTGTTCGCCGGACGCTTGCTTACGAGTAACGTCTAAGTACTGGTTGAACCGAGCGCAACTCCGTTCGGCGACCCTCCCGTGCACAGCTCCCCGGCAATAGTGCAATCCAGCGAGCGGACACCAACTTCCAGCCGTCGCTGGCTCACTCCACATTCAATCCCAGCAAGGCTAATGATCATGTGGGAGTTGGGCAAGGACTGTATATCTCGAGCTCGTCGACTTTTTCGTTGATGACTCGAATGATAAACCCAGCCTGTAATACAGTCTTCTTCTCGACCTTTCTACCGGTCGGACGCTGAAAATTCCCTTCAGTGCCAACGAAGCTGCGTTGACCTCTGCTGTGTAGGTAATCGAAAAGCCGTGCGTTGAAACGCGTATTGATTTCGTCTTGGTCAGCCTGTAGTGGACCCAGCATTAAAGCTTCATTTTTGGTGAAGGCAAACAAAACGCCTTCCGCAGCTATGCCACCTTGGATTGACGTGCAGACCACATCTAGAGACTTGAGGGTGCGCGCTGCGACGTATCTTCCCTCGACCAAGTTAGCCATTACCAAGCCGTCAGGGGTCAGGACTCCAACTCCTTTTTCAGGCTGGCAACCAGGGACGCTACCGTAAGGATGGACACACCAGTTCATTCGGGAGGAGTCCAAGATAGTCGCCAGCGACAAGTCCTGCCTAATCCTCTCCTGCGCCTCTGGCGTGTCATGGCGCATGCTTGTGCAAGCTGTGAGGAGGGCGGCTACTGCTATCATCATCAGCGCTCGCATCACTGCTCACCCCCCAACTCAGACTGAGCCTGCTGCAGCAACGCATCCTCAAACGGCACCGGTACCGACTTTACCGCGCCATACAGATCCCGATAGCGCCAATAGCTCCCGCTATTTGCCAATACATACCCGCGTTCGACCACGCGGCGGCCGTCCAGCACGTACCTGAGTGTCTGCTGAGACGCGACGGCGGGGTCGGGGAGGGTCATGTCGGCGGCCAGTAGGCGCATGGCTTCGTCGATGCATTGGTCGAGGGCGGCGGTGACTTGGGGTAGGGCGAGGGTGCCGTCGTCGATGCACTGTTTGCCGCAGCGCCGGATCGGCTGGCTGGTGACTTCGATGCGCATGCGGTACAGGGCCGAGCCGGCGATGTCTTGCAGTTGCACTTGATTGACCAGTACGAAGCTGCCGCGATCGGGCGTGAGCATCAGTTTGGGCTCGATGGAAAGGCGGGCGCTGATGTTGCTGCTGGCCTGCTTTAGCCCAGCCGCCTGGGTGGCTTGCTGGAAGCGCTGTTGCAGGCGCTCCTGCAATTGCACGCCTGCCAGCAGGTCAGCCAGTGGCCGCGACTCTTTGATGGCTGCGTTTTCGGCGTCGCGTTGCAGGGCGCCACTGCCCATTTGCGTGTTGATCAGGCTGGCGACCAGCAGGCCGGCGAGCCCCGCGCCCGTGCCAGAAGCCGCGACCAGGTTGTGGCTTGACGACGCGGCCCGTTGAGCGGCCTCGGGGTCGACCACGGTGCTGGCGCCGACAAAGTTGCGCGGCAACTGCAGGTCCACTTTGACCCCGTGCGCTTCGACGTAAGTCACGGCGTCGCGGGATTTGAAACCGGCGGGGGCAGCCGGTTTCTGCGCGCAACCGGCGAGTGTCAGCAATATGAGCGCAGCCAGCGCTGTCGATGAAGGCCTCATTGTTCGAAGGGCGCGATCAGCTGTTGCCGGCTGCTGTCCATGGCCTGGTAAAAGGCGTTGGTCAGGTTGGCGTAGGTCGGCTCGTCCCATTCACCCTGAGCGGCCTGGAGGGTTGCAAATGGTTTGAACCACAACAATTTGTTGTCGGTAAGGTCGGCCACCATAGCTTGGCCACTGACTTGGGCCATGGGTACGCTGGTGGGTATCATGCCGTAATAGCTGCGGGTTGCGCCGGTGGCCATGACGTTGATCAGTAACAGACGATCAACGCCGTAAGTGGCTTTGATCGATGACAGGTCGCGTGCGATATAGCCTTCGCGGAAGGTGGTTTCCTTGTAAACGCTCAGGTTGACGGGCTCATTGATGCGCTTGGCTTTGTAGCCTTTGGCTTTCAACTTGGCGACGATGACATCCGGCAGTGTGTTGAGGTCGTTGACCTGCCACTTCTCGACATTGCCGCGCAGGCTGCTATTCATGCCGTTGTTGACGGCTAGGTCGAGCCACCCCTGATTGCCTGTCAGTGCCAGCCCAGGTGGCGGCACTGCCGTGGTCGCGACGCCGATGGTCTGCTCTTTGGCATCCCAGAACTCTGGGCCCAGTGCTACTGGAGGTTGCACGTGGGCGCAGCCGGTGAGGGTCAGGCAGGCCAGTAAAGTCAGGGCTGCCAAGGTACGCAAAGTGGGAAAAAGCATCTATCAAGTCCTTATGATTAAAAACGACGCTTGCTGTATCGGCAGCCTCGTGTTTTACACCAGTAACTAAATGATAAATTTGCGTTTTTTCCCACCGTGCTACTTACCGCTGATGTACCAACCCCCCCGCCGCATAAGTACGCTCTACCGTCCGATCGTCCCCCAGGGTCAACAACACAAACAGCACCTCGGCGAAGTCCCTTGCCTGGCTGAGGCGGTATTGCAACAGCGGCGTGGCGTGGTAATCCAGCACCACGAAGTCGGCGTCGCTGCCTGCTTGCAAGGTGCCGATGCGGTCCTCCAGGCGCAGGGCGCGGGCGCCGCCGAGGGTGGCCAGGTAGAACGACTTGAACGGGTCGAGTTTATGGCCTTGCAGCTGCATTACCTTGTAGGCCTCGTTCAGGGTTTGCAGCAGGGAGAAGCTGGTGCCGCCGCCGACGTCGGTGCCCAGGCCGACGTTGACCTTGAAGCGCTCAGCCTGGGGCAGGTTGAACAGCCCGCTGCCCAGGAACAAGTTGGAGGTGGGGCAGAAGGCGATGGCCGAGCCGGTTTCGGCCAGGCGTTGGCATTCTTCGTCGCACAGGTGCACACCATGGGCCAATACCGAGCGCTCGCCCAGTAGTTGGTAGTGGTCGTACACGTCCAAGTAGTTTTTGCGCTCGGGGAACAGGGCTTTGACCCACTCGATTTCTTTGAGGTTTTCGCTGAGGTGGGTTTGCAGGTACAGGCCGGGGTATTCCTCCAGCAGTTGGCCGGCCAGTGTGAGTTGCGCGGGGCTGCTGGTGGGGGCGAAGCGTGGGGTGACGGCGTAGTGCAGGCGGCCCTTGCCGTGCCAACGCTCGATCAGCGCCTTGCTTTGCTGGTAGCCGCTGTCGGCGGTGTCGGTGAGGTAGTCCGGGGCGTTGCGATCCATCAGCACCTTGCCGGCGATCAGGCGCAGGTCGCGTTTGTGCGCAGCGGCGAATAGCGCTTCTACCGATTCGGGGTGCACGCTGGCGAAGACCAGCGCCGTGGTGGTGCCGTTGCGCAGCAGTTCGTCGAGGAAGATTTCTGCCACGGTTTCAGCGTGGGCCGCGTCGGCGAATTGGCTTTCACAGGGGAAGGTGTAGTTGTTCAGCCAGTCCAGCAGTTGCTCGCCGTAGGCGCCGACCATGCCGGTTTGCGGAAAGTGGATATGGGTGTCGACGAAACCGGGGGTGATCAGGCCGTGGGGGAAGTGCTCCACCATCACGTCGCTGGGCAGTTGCGCGAGCAGTTCCGGGGCTGGGCCGATGGCGCTGATCAGGCCATTCTCGACGACCAGCAGGCCGTCGGCGAAGTATTCGTAGGAGGCGTCTATGCCCACTTCGGCCGGGTCGCCGAGGCTGTGTAAAAGGGCGGCGCGATAGGCCTTGGCAGTTGTCATTGCAGGTCTCATTGAGGGGTTTGGCTGCGCCGCGAGAGTGGCAGCAGTTGCGCCACGCTGTCGGTGCTGGCGCTGCCTTGGCCGAAATGGGCGTTGTAGGTGGCGATGATTTCAGCGGCGATGGACACGGCGATCTCGATCGGCAGCTTGCCTTTGACCTCGGCCAGGCCCATGGGGCAGCGCATGCGTTGGATCACCCCGGGGGCCAGGCCCCGGTCGCGCAAGCGGTGCTCGAACTTCATGCGTTTAGTGTTGGAGCCGATCAGGCCGAACCAGGTGAAGTCGTTGCGCTTGAGAATGGCGGCGGTGAGTTCCAGGTCGAGCTGATGGTTGTGGGTCATCACCAAGCAATAGCTGCCGGTGGGCAGGCGCTCGACTTCTTCCAGCGGGTCGTCGCTGTCGACCCGGGTCACCCCAGGCGGAATCAGTGCGGGAAATTCCTGCTCGCGCGAGTCGACCCAGCGCACCCGGCAGGGCAGGCTGGCCAACAGCGGCACCAGGGCGCGGGCGACGTGGCCGGCACCGAACACGGTGATCTGCGCCTGCACGTGGCCCATGGGCTCGAACAGCAGCACCGTGGCGCCGCCGCAGCATTGGCCCAGGCTGGCGCCGAGGCTGAAGCGCTCCAGGCGGGTTTGTTGGCTACCGCTGGCGAGCATCTCGCGGGCGATGTGCAAGGCTTTGTATTCCAGGTGGCCGCCGCCGATGGTGTCGTACAGCGCGCTGGCGCTGACGACCATCTTCGAGCCGGCATTGCGTGGGGTTGAGCCGCGGTCTTCGATGATGGTCACCAACACGCTGGCTTCGCCGCGCTGTTGCAGGTCGGCGAGGGCGCTGATCCAGTTGTTCATGCTAGGCCACCTCGGTTGGCGTGCTGGGCACCGGGCTGGGCGCCATGGCCTGGCGCATCTGCTCGCAGCCCCACAGCACCCGCTCCGGGGTGGCCGGGGCGTCGATGGCCGGTTGCAGGCGGTAGTCGGCCAGGCTGGCCACGGCGTCCTTGAGCGCGCACCAGGCGGCGATGCCCAGCATAAAGGGCGGCTCGCCTACGGCTTTGGAGTGGAACACGGTGTCTTCCGGGTTTTTGCGGTTCTCTACCAGCTTGATGCGCAGGTCCAGCGGCATGTCGGCCACGGCCGGGATCTTGTAGCTGGCCGGGCCGCTGGTGAGCAGCTTGCCTTTGCTGTCCCACACCAGTTCCTCGGTGGTCAGCCACCCCAGGCCTTGGATAAACCCGCCTTCCACCTGGCCGATGTCGATGGCCGGGTTTAGCGAGGCGCCGACGTCGTGCAGGATGTCCGCGCGCAGGGTTTTGTATTCGCCGGTGAGGGTGTCGACGATCACCTCCACGCAGGCCGCGCCGTAGGCGAAGTAATAGAAGGGGCGGCCGCGGGCCTGGGTGCGGTCGTAGTAAATCTTTGGCGTTTTGTAGTAGCCGGTGCTGGACAGCGACACCTGGCCGACATAGGCCTGTTGCACCAGCCCGGCAAAGCTGACGAAGGTGTCGCGCACGCGCACGTGACCATTGCGAAACTCTACGTCTTCTTCGCTGACTTGGTAGTAGCGTGCGGCGAACTCCACCAGGCGCTGCTTGAGGGTCAGTGCGGCATTCTGCGCGGCCTTACCATTGAGGTCGGCGCCACTGGAAGCGGCCGTGGGCGAGGTGTTGGGGACTTTGTCGGTGTTGGTGGCGGTGATCTGTATGCGCTCGATATCCACTTGGAACACCTCGGCCACCACCTGCGCCACTTTGACGTTGAGGCCCTGGCCCATCTCGGTGCCGCCATGGTTCAAGTGGATACTGCCGTCGGTGTAGATATGGATCAGCGCGCCGGCCTGGTTGAGAAAGCTGGCGGTGAAGGAAATACCGAACTTGACCGGAGTCAGCGCCAGGCCCTTCTTGAGGATAGGGCTGTGTGCGTTGAATCGCCGAATGGACTCACGGCGCCCAGCGTAATCGCTGCTGGCCTCCAATTCGGCGGTCATTTCTTCCAGCAGGTTGTGTTCCACGGTCTGGTAGTAATGGGTGACGTTGCGCTCGGTCTTGCCGTAATAGTTGGCCTTGCGCACCGCCAGCGGGTCCAGGCCCAAATGGCGGGCGATGCGGTCCATCACTTCTTCGATGGCGACCATGCCCTGGGGGCCGCCGAAACCCCGGTAGGCGGTGTTGGAGGCGGTGTGGGTCTTGCACCGGTGGCCGTTGATGGTGGCATCGCCCAGGTAGTAGGCGTTGTCGGCATGGAACATGGCGCGGTCGACGATCGACGCCGACAGGTCGGGGGAGTAGCCACAGTTAGCCGCCAGGTCCAGGGCAATGCCGTGCAGGCGGCCGTTGGCGTCGAAGCCGACGTCGTATTCGATATAAAACGGGTGGCGCTTGCCGGTCATCAGCATGTCTTCCACCCTCGGCAGGCGCATTTTAGTCGGCTGGCCGGTGAGGTGCGCGATCACCGCGCACAGGCAGGCCGGGCTGGCGGCCTGGGTTTCCTTACCGCCAAAGCCGCCGCCCATGCGGCGCATGTCCACCACCACTTTGTTCATCGACAGGTTCAGCACTTCGGCGACCAGTTTTTGTATCTCAGTGGGGTTTTGCGTGGAGCAATACACCAGCATGCCGCCGTCTTCGGTGGGCATTACCGACGACACCTGGGTCTCCAGGTAGAAATGCTCCTGGCCACCGATGTGCAGCTGGCCTTGCAGGCGCTGCGGGGCACTGGCCAGGGCCGTGGCTGAGTCGCCACGCTGGTGGGTGTGGCTGTCGAGTACAAAATGCTTGGCGCGCAGGGCTTGCACCACGTCCAGCACGGGGTCCAGGTCTTCGTATTCGATCACGGCGGCCAGGGCGGCTTGGCGCGCCGTGGCCAGGTCGGCTGCGGCCACGGCCAGCACCGGTTGGCCGACGAACTCCACCAAGTCGATGGCCAGCAACGGGTCGCCCGGCAGCAGCGGGCCGATGTCTTTCAGGCCGGGGATGTCTTGGTGGGTAATGGCGATGCGCACGCCGGGAAATTGGTAGCAGGGGCCGGTGTCGATGCTGAGGATGCGTGCATGGGCGCGGTCGGACAGGCGCGCATAGACATGCAACTGGTTGGGAAACTCCAGGCGGTCGTCGATATACACCGCCTCGCCCGAGACATGCTTATCGGCGCTGTCGTGCTTGACGCTGCGGCCGACCCCGCTGGTCAGGCCCTGGGCGAATAACTCGGCCAGCTCGGCCTGAGTACGTGGTGTCGCAAGGATATTAGACATAGGCGCTCACCCGGGTTTGCACGTGGGGCGTTTGCAGCTCGATAAAGTATTTGCGCAGCAGGTTCTGCGCCGTGAGCAGGCGGTAGGCCTTGCTGGCGCGAAAGTCCGACAGCGGGGTGAAATCCGCCGCCAGGGCAGCGCAAGCGCGCTCGATGCTGGCCTGCGCCCAGGGCTGACCGAGCAGTGCGGCCTCGCAGGCCTTGGCGCGCTTGGGGGTGGCGGCCATGCCGCCGAAGGCGATACGGGCGTCGCGTACAATGCCCTGTTCGATGTGCAGATTGAAGGCCGCGCACACGGCGGAAATGTCGTCGTCCAGGCGCTTGGACACCTTGTAGGCGCGAAAGGCCCGGGCTGGGTCCGCCCGGGGCACGATGACTTTCTCGATAAACTCGCCCGGCTGGCGCACGGTGATGCGGTAGTCGATGAAATAGTCTTGCAGGGCCACGGTGCGGGTGTTTGCGCCCTGGCGCAGGCGCACCTGGGCGCCCAAGGCGATCAGCAGCGGTGGCGAGTCGCCGATGGGCGATGCATTGCCGATATTGCCGCCCAGGGTGCCCTGGTTGCGGATTTGCAGCGAGGCAAAGCGCTGCAGCAGGGCGCCGAAGTCGGGGTATTCGGCGTTCAGCGCGCTGTAGCAGTCGGTGAGCGGGGTGGCCGCGCCGATCTCCACGCGGTCGGCAAACACTTCGATGCCGTTGAGCTCGGCGACATTGCCCAGGTAAATCATCAAGGGCAATTCGCGGTGCTGCTGGGTGACTTCCAGGGCCAGGTCAGTGCCGCCCGCCAGCAGCCGCGCCTCGGGGTGGGCGCTGTACAGCTCGGCCAGCTCGGCCAGGTGGGTGGGCACCAGGCAGCGCTTGTGGCCGTCGTTCAATTCGGCGCTGGCACTGGTGGCAAGCGCCTGCAAGCGCGCGATGGTCTGCGCCTGGGCCGCGTCGAACTGGTCAGCCGGGCGCTGCGGCGCGCACGCTTGTTCGGCGGCGGCCAGGATCGGCCGGTAGCCCGTGCAGCGGCACAGGTTGCCCGCCAGGGCTTCATGGGCCTGCCCGGCATCAGCCTGGCAGGTGTTTTTTTGCAGGGCAAACAGCGACATGACAAAACCCGGCGTGCAGAAACCGCACTGCGAGCCGTGGCAGTCGACCATGGCCTGCTGCACGCTGTGCAGTTGGCCCTGGTGCTTGAGGTCTTCGACACTGAGCAGTTGCTTGCCCTGCAGGGCGCTGACGAAGGTCAGGCACGCATTCAGGCTGCGATAGCGCAGGGCGCCCTCGTGTAATTCGCCGACCACTACGGTGCACGCCCCGCAATCGCCGCTGGCGCAGCCTTCCTTGGTACCCGGCTTGCCCGCGTGGTTGCGCAGGTAGTCCAGCACCGTGAGGTTGGGGTCCAGGTTGTGCTCATGGCGCAACGTCTGGTTCAAAAGAAACTGAATCACGGTAAGGCCTCGCGACACATATTTTAATAGGCGGCAGTGGGGTTGAATTTAGACAGCTGGGGCGGGGCGGTCAAATTTTTCTTGACCCCGCAGTCAGAAAGATCCCATTAGCGGGCGGTGATTGGCTCGGGGTTTACTGAAAAGATCGCAAGATCAGCGCTTGGGCCCTATTCGGCGGGGGTATCGCACGGCGGTTTTGCGCTACACTGCGGCGCTTTCATCGTTGACAGATTCCCGAAGGACCACCATGACGTTCAAGGCGCCGGACAGTCTCTCCGAGCAGATCGCCCATTACCTTGCCGACCGCATCATCCGCGGCGAACTCGCGCCCGGTGAGCGTATACAGGAGCAAAAGGTTACCCAGGCGTTGAACGTCAGCCGCGGCTCGGTGCGTGAAGCGTTGCTGATCCTCGAACGCCGCCATTTGATCACCATCTTGCCGCGCCGTGGCGCCCAGGTCACCGAGCTGACCCCGCACAAGGTGTTCAGCCTTTGCGCGTTGATGAGCGAAATGTACATCTTGCTCGGCCATGCGGTGGCCCAGGGGTGGCAGACCCTGGCCGACCTCGCGCCGTTCGTCGAGATCCAGCAGCGCTTGCAGGCCAGTTATCAGCGCCAGGACACCAAGGCTTTTGTCGATGAAAGTTTTAACGTGATGCGCGCCGCGTATCCGTTCGCCAATAACCCGTACCTGCAGGAAACCGTCGACAACTTGCAGCCGGCCATGAGCCGTGCCTACTACCTGGCCTTGGACCAGCGGCAGGCGTCCATGGATGAATACCTGGTGTTTTTCGACCGCTTGCTCGACGCGGTCATGGCCCGTGACACCGGCCAAGTGCGCGAGGTGCTCAGCGCCTACTGTCGACGCAGTTCGGAGCTGGTGCTCGCCGCTCTGGCGGCGCGTTAAGCATGCGCCTCAAATGCATTCGCCTGGCCGGGTTCAAGTCTTTCGTCGACCCCACCACGGTTAACTTCCCCAGCAATATGGCGGCCGTGGTCGGCCCCAATGGCTGTGGCAAGTCCAATATCATCGATGCGGTGCGTTGGGTGATGGGCGAAAGCTCGGCAAAGAACCTGCGTGGCGAATCGATGACCGACGTCATCTTCAACGGCTCCACCAGCCGCAAGCCGGTCAGCCAGGCCAGCATCGAGTTGGTGTTCGACAATTCCGACAGCACCCTGCTGGGGGAGTACGCGGCCTACGCGGAAATTTCCATTCGGCGCAAAGTCACCCGGGAAAGCCAGAACACCTATTACCTCAATGGCACTAAGTGTCGACGCCGGGACATCACCGATATTTTCCTCGGCACCGGCCTGGGGCCGCGTAGTTACTCGATCATCGAGCAGGGCATGATCAGCAAGCTGATCGAAGCGCGGCCCGAAGACCTGCGCAATTTTATCGAAGAAGCCGCCGGTATCTCCAAGTACAAGGAGCGCCGCCGCGAAACCGAAAACCGCATTCGCCGCACCCACGAGAACCTCGAGCGCCTGACCGACCTGCGTGAAGAGCTGGAGCGCCAGTTGGAGCGCCTGCACCGTCAGGCCCAGGCGGCCGAGAAGTACCAGGAATACAAAGCCGAGGAGCGCCAGCTCAAGGCGCAATTGGCGGCCCTGCGTTGGCAAGCCCTGAACGAGCAAGTGGCCCAGCGCGAGGCGGTGATCGGCGACCAGGAAGTGGCCTTCGAAGCTCTGGTGGCCGAGCAGCGCAACGCCGACGCCAGCATCGAGCGCTTGCGCGACGGCCACCATGACCTGTCCGAGCGTTTCAACCTGGTGCAAGGGCGCTTTTACTCGGTGGGCGGGGACATCGCCCGGGTCGAGCAGAGCATTCAGCACGGCCAGCAGCGCCTGCGCCAGTTGCAGGATGACCTCAAAGAAGCCGAACGCGCGCGCCTGGAAACCGAATCCCACCTGGGCCACGACACCACCTTGCTCGCGACCCTGGGCGAAGAGCTGGCCATGCTCGAGCCCGAGCAGGCTCTCACCAGCGCCGCCGCTGAAGAAGCCGCCGCGGCGCTGGAAGAGGCCGAAACCACCCAGCATGCCTGGCAAGAACAGTGGGACGCCTTTACCGCGCGGGCGGCCGAGCCGCTGCGCCTGGCCGAGGTGCAGCAGGCGCGTATCGCCCAGTTGGAGCAGTCCATGGAGCGCCTTGCCGAACGCCAACGGCGCTTGGGCGAAGAACACGCCCTGCTGGCGTCGGGCCCGGAAGACGCGGCGATTCTCGACCTTAGCGAACAATTGGCTAGCAGCGAGCTGCAGTTGGAAGAACTCAGCTATGCAGAACAGCAGCAGGTCGAGCAGTTGGAGCAATTGCGCACAGCCTTGCAGCAGGCCAACCAGGACCAGCAACAAGCCCAGGGCGAACTGCAACGCCTGAACGGGCGGCTGGCCTCGCTGGAGGCCTTGCAACAGGCCGCGCTGGACCCCGGCACCGGCACTAGCGAATGGCTCCGCGAGCAGCGACTCGAAGGCCGCCCACGCCTGGCCGAAGGCCTGCAGGTAGAGCCCGGTTGGGAGTTGGCCGTCGAAACGGTGCTGGGCGCCGACCTGCAGGCGGTGTTGGTCGATGATTTCGCCGGGCTGGACCTGGCCACGTTCAGCCAGGGTGACCTGCGCCTGCTCAGCGCCGGCCATGCCGGGCTGAGCCAGGCGGGCAGCCTGCTCGACAAAGTCGACAGCCCGGTGGATTTATCGCCCTGGCTGGGCCAGGTGAAACCGGTCGCCGACCTCGACAGCGCCCTGGCCCTGCGCAGCCAACTGCAGCCAGGTGAAAGCCTGGTCAGCCAGGACGGCTACTGGGTCGGCCGGCATTTTCTTAGGGTCAGCCGGGCCAGCGACGCCCACAGTGGGGTATTGGCCCGCGCCCAGGAATTGCAGGCCCTGGAGCTGGAACTGGCCAGCCGCGAAAGCGCCCTGGCTAGCCTGGAAGAACAGTTGCAGGCGTTGCGCGAACGCCAGGATGACGCCGAGCAGCAACGCGAGGCGCTGCGCCGCCGGCTGCAAGAAGAAGCCCGTCAGCAAGGCGAACTGAAAGCCCAATTGTCGGCCGCCAAAGCCAAGGTCGAACAACTCACCCTGCGCCGCAGCCGCCTGACCGAAGAGCTGGCCGAACTCGCCGAGCAACGCGCCCTGGAGCATGAAGAACTGGGCGAGTCGCGCCTGCACCTGCAAGATGCCCTCGACGCCATGGCCAACGACACCCAGCAGCGCGAGGCGCTGATCAGCGAACGCGAGGGCCTGCGTAGCGGCCTGGAACGCTTGCGCCAGGACGCCCGCCAGCATCAGGAGCGTGCCCATCAACTGGCAGTGCGCTTGGGCTCCCTGCGCGCCCAGCACGATTCCACCCAGCAGGCCCTGGAGCGCCTGGCGTTGCAGTCCGAACGCCTGAATGAAAAGCGCGAACAATTGAGCCTGGGCCTGGAAGAGGGCGAAGCGCCCCTCGAAGAGCTGCGCTTGAAGCTTGAAGAGCTGCTCGAACGGCGCATGAGCGTCGATGAAGAAATGCGTGCCGCGCGTATCCACCTGGAAGATGCCGACCGCGAGCTGCGCGACGTGGAAAAACGCCGCACCCAGGCCGAGCAACAGGCCCAACTGCTGCGCGGCCAGCGCGAGCAGCATCGTATGGAATGGCAGGCCTTGAGCGTGCGCCGTACCGCCCTGCAAGAGCAACTGCGCGAAGACGGCTATGACCTGCAGGGTGTGCTGGCCACCCTGGACGCCCTGGCCAACGAGAAAGAGGCCGAAGAAGAGTTGCAGCGCATCGACGCCCGGGTTCAGCGCCTGGGCGCGATCAACCTGGCTGCCATCGACGAGTACCGCCAGCAATCGGAGCGCAAAAACTACCTCGACGCGCAAAACGCCGACCTGGTCGAAGCCCTGGATACCCTGGAAAATGTCATCCGCAAGATCGACAAGGAGACCCGGCAGCGCTTCAAAGACACCTTCGATCAGATAAATGCGGGTATTCAGGCCCTTTTTCCAAAAGTTTTTGGCGGTGGCAGCGCCTATTTGGAACTGACAGGCGAAGATTTACTCGATACAGGGGTCACAATTATGGCGCGGCCCCCTGGCAAGAAGAACAGCACCATCCATTTGCTGTCCGGTGGTGAAAAAGCATTGACCGCCCTGGCGCTGGTCTTTGCCATCTTCAAGCTGAACCCGGCGCCGTTTTGTATGCTCGACGAGGTGGATGCGCCGCTGGATGACGCTAACGTAGGGCGTTACGCACGGCTGGTGAAGGAGATGTCGCAGACTGTGCAGTTCATCTACATCACCCACAACAAGATCGCCATGGAAATGGCAGATCAACTGATGGGGGTGACCATGCACGAGCCCGGTTGCTCGCGCCTGGTGGCGGTGGACGTCGAGGAAGCCATGGCCTTGGTCGACGCCTGACGAACAGGCAATAAACGCGGGGATTACGACAGACGGTGTAAAGTTTTCGTAGGGCGTGCTAGCTTAATGTAACTATTTCGTATGCGTGGGTAAAACGCCTGTCAGAACATAGAGTTGGCGCCACGTTTTAAAGGGGTTTAAACCCTTTATTTTTCAGCATTTTTTATAGAGGCACAGGATTAAATGGAAGTCGGTCTGCGCGAGTGGCTGATCCTCATCGGCATCATTGTCATTGCCGGTATTATTTTCGATGGCTTCCGCCGCATGCGCGGTGGCAAGGGCAAGCTCAAGTTTCGCCTTGATCGCAGTTTCTCCAACGTGCCCGACGACGACGCCGGCAGCACCGAAGTGCTCGGCCCGCCGCGGGTATTGGATGACCAGCATAAAGAGCCGCAGCTCGACGAGCAGGACCTGCCGTCCATGAGCGCGCCCGCCCGCGAAGCCCAGCCCAAGCGCGGCAAGCGCGAGCCAGGGCAGGGCGATATGAACTTCAAGCTGGACCTCGGCGAGCCCAGCTTTTCCAGCCGCGACAACGACTTCCCCGACGAAGACAAAGCGCCGAGCTTCAGCAGCAGCCCCGATAAAGATCTGCCGCCAGTCGAAGAAGTGCTGGTGATTAGCGTGATTTCCCGCAGCGAAACCGGCTTCAAAGGCCCGGCTTTGTTGCAGAATATTTTGGAAAGCGGCCTGCGTTTCGGCGAGATGGACATTTTCCATCGTCACGAAAGCATGGCCGGCAACGGTGAGGTGCTGTTCTCCATGGCCAACGCGGTCAAACCGGGCATTTTCGACCTGGACGACATCGACCACTTCAGTACCCGTGCTGTCAGCTTCTTCCTTGGCCTGCCCGGCCCGCGCCATCCCAAGCAGGCGTTTGACGTGATGGTCGCCGCCGCGCGTAAGTTGGCCCACGAGCTGGACGGCGAACTGAAAGACGACCAACGCAGCGTTCTCACCGCGCAGACCATCGAACACTACCGCCAGCGCATCGTCGAGTTCGAGCGCCGGGCGATGACCCACCGGCGTTAAGCGTCGTCCTTGTATTAATGAACAACAAAGGGCAGCTGCGGCTGCTCTTTTGCTTTTTATAGAGAACCCGCCCCATGAACGCCCAACAACGCATTCTCGAACTGCGTGCCGAACTCGACCTGCACAACTACCGTTACCACGTACTCGACGAGCCGAGCATTCCCGACGTCGAATACGACCGGCTGTTTCACGAACTTAAGGCCCTGGAAAGCGAGCACCCAGAGCTGGTCACCGCCGACTCGCCGACCCAGCGTGTGGGCAATGTCGCTTTGACGGCGTTCAGCCAAGTGCGCCACGAAATCCCCATGCTCAGCCTGGGCAATGCCTTCGAAGATGACGAACTGCGCGAATTCGACCGCCGCGTCACCGACGGCCTCGACCTGCCCAGCGGCGACCTGTTCGCCGCCGCAGCCGTGGAATACAGCTGCGAGCCCAAGCTCGACGGCCTGGCCGTCAGCCTGTTGTACCAAGACGGCGCCCTGGTGCGCGGCGCTACCCGCGGCGACGGCACCACCGGCGAAGACATCAGCGTCAACGTGCGCACCATCCGCAATGTGCCGCTGAAGCTGCAGGGCACAGGCTGGCCCGCGGTGCTGGAAGTGCGCGGTGAGGTGTACATGTCCAAGGCCGGCTTCGAGCGCCTCAACGCGGCGCAACTGGAAGTGGGCGGCAAAACCTTCGCCAACCCGCGTAACGCCGCTGCCGGCAGCTTGCGCCAGCTCGACTCGAAGATCACCGCCAGTCGCCCCTTGGAATTCTGCTGCTACGGCATCGGCCAGGTGTCCCACGACATCGCCAGCACCCACATCGGTAACCTGGAGCAGCTGAAAAAGTGGGGTATGCCCATCAGCCGCGAGCTGAAAGTGGCCAAGAACATTGAGCAATGCCTGGAATACTACCGCGACATCGGCGCGCGCCGAGCAGCCTTGCCCTATGAAATCGACGGCGTGGTGTTCAAGGTCAACAGCCTCGGTGCGCAGCGCGAACTGGGTTTTCGCGCCCGTGAGCCGCGCTGGGCCATCGCCCACAAATTCCCGGCCATGGAAGAGCTCACTGAGCTGCTCGACGTCGAGTTTCAAGTGGGCCGCACCGGCGCGGTGACCCCAGTGGCGCGCCTCAAACCGGTGAAAGTCGCGGGCGTGACCGTGGCCAACGCCACCTTGCACAACATGGACGAAGTGGCCCGGCTGGGCTTGATGATCGGCGATACGGTGGTTATCCGCCGCGCCGGTGATGTGATTCCGCAGGTCATGCAGGTGGTGCTCGAGCGCCGCCCCGCCGAGGCCCGCGCGGTACAGATTCCAGACGCTTGCCCGGTGTGCGGTTCCCAGGTGGAGCGCACGCAACTGGTCAAACGCAGCAAGGGCAAAGAGACCGTCAGCGAAGGCGCGGTGTACCGCTGCGTCGGCCGCCTGGCCTGCGGGGCCCAGTTGAAGCAGGCGATCATCCACTTCGTTTCGCGGCGCGCCATGGACATCGACGGCCTCGGCGAAAAAAGCGTCGAGCAACTGGTGGACGAGGGCCTAGTGGCCTCGCCTGCGGACCTCTATACCCTCGACTACGAGGCCGTGGTGGCCCTGGAAGGCTTCGCTGAGCTGTCGAGCAAGAACCTGCTGGCGGCTATCGATAACAGCAAGCGCCCCAGCCTGGCGCGGTTTATCTATGCCCTGGGCATCCCCGACGTAGGGGAAGAAACCGCCAAGGTGCTGGCGCGCGCGCTGGGCTCATTGCAGCGGGTCGGCGAAGCCTTGCCGCCGGTGCTGACCTACCTGCCTGACGTCGGCATGGAAGTGGCCTACGAAATACACCGATTCTTCGAGGACGAACACAACCGTACTGTGATCGCCCAGTTGCTCGAGCGCGGCCTGCAGTTGCAAGACGAAGGCGAGGTGCACCCCGAGTACGCCGCCAGCACCAGCCTGGCGGGGATGATCGCCAAGTTGGACATCCCCTTCGTCGGCCCCACGGGCGCGCAAAAACTGGTGGCCAAGCTCGACAGCCTGGAAAAGATCATCAGTGCCGACGGTATCGACCTGCGCCAGGCCTTGGCGGCCAGACAGGCTGATGCGGTGCGCGAGTATTTCCTGGTCCCTGAAAACGCGGCCCAGGCCCGCGCCGTAGAGGCGCAGTTACTGGCCTTCGGTATGCACTGGACCAGCAGCAAACGGGTGGTCGAAGGCCTGCCGTTGACCGGCCAGACCTGGGTACTGACCGGCTCGCTGGAGCAAATGAGCCGTGACGTGGCCAAGGAAAAGCTGGAAAGCTTTGGCGCCAAGGTCGCTGGGTCCGTGTCGGCCAAGACCCATTGCGTGGTCGCCGGGCCAGGTGCCGGCTCCAAACTGGCCAAGGCCAACGAGCTAGGGCTCAAAGTGTTGGACGAAGACCAGTTCCTCAGCTTCCTTCAGACCCTTTGAGCCCCGTGCGGGGGGGCGTGCTCCCCGCTATCTGACCCTTCATCTCACCACCCAGCACGCCGATGAAACCTTTTTCACACGGCCAGGCTCTAGTCTTCAGGCCGCCCTGGAGATCACCATGTATCAGTATTTCGAACAAATCAGCACCCGTATCGCAGCACCCTTCACCAAACCTGAAAACCGCCACAGCAAGGTTTGGGAATGCCAGTGTGGGCAGTCGATCTTCTTCCGTAACACCCAATGCCTGGCGTGCAATGCCGGCCTGGGTTACTGGCCTGAAGGCAACCTGTTGTCCGCCCTGGTCGCCGGCCCAGAAGTGGATACTTGGTCCCTAAGTGCTCGGCCCGACGCCGGAACATTCCGCCGCTGCGCCAACCTGCAAACCCCAGCCGCGTGCAATTGGCTGGTGCCCCATAGCGCCGGTGAAGGCGCGCTGTGCCTGGCCTGCAACCTGAACCGCACCATCCCTGACCTGAGCGTCGCGGAAAACCCCGAGCGCTGGTGCAAGGTGGAGACCGCCAAGCGGCGCCTGGTGGCCCAGTTGGTCAACCTCGGCTTGCCGGTGGTGTCGAAGAAGCAGGACGAGGCCACCGGCCTTGCTTTTGACTTTATCGGCATCGACCTGGAGGGCAACCTGCCCACCACCGGCCACGCCGAGGGCTTGATCACCCTGGACATCAAGGAAGCCGACGACGCCCATCGGGAAAAAGTTCGCGTACAAATGCGCGAACCGTACCGCACCTTGCTCGGCCATTTCCGTCATGAAGTGGGCCATTACTACTGGGACCGGCTGATCGCCGACACCCATTGGCAAGATGACTTCCGCCGCCTGTTTGGTGACGAAACCTACAGCTACGCCGACGCCCTGGAGCGCCACTACCAAGAGGGCGCCCCGGCCGACTGGCAGCAAGGCTACGTCAGCGCCTACGCCACCATGCACCCCTGGGAAGACTGGGCCGAAACCTGGGCCCACTACCTGCACATGATGGACGCAGTCGACACGGCGCTGGGCTTTGGCATGAGTGCACGGGAAATGGACCTCGACTACCTGCCATTCCCCCTCGAGACGCTCTACAACCCGCAACACCCCAGCGGCCCGGCGTTCCTTTCGTTCGTCAACGCCTGGATCGAGCTGGCCGGGATGCTCAACGAGCTGTCACGCGCCATGGGCCAGCCGGACTTTTACCCGTTCGTGTTGCCACCGGCGGTCATCGCCAAGCTGCACTTCATTCACCTGGTGATCCAGGAGAAGGGTGGCCGGGCTGACGAGGTGTTGCAGGCTTAAGGCGTTCGCCTACCTGGGCGTTTAGCTAGGTAGGCAACTCTAGCGTAGGACGTTTCAATCTCCCAAGGCCGTGGTGGGCATGGTCGTGGGGCTCAGCTGCAAGCTTGCAGCCAAGGAGATTGTGATGTCTAACAACGGCGCAACGTTGATCGACCATACCGATTTTGAAAAATTTCCCAATGAACCCTATAACGGCTGGGTTACCAAAAATGTCGGCTGGAAGTTGGAGCGCAAAACGGATGCCGGCGACACCTTTCTGAAGTTCAAAGAAGATTCCGAAGGCCCCATGTTGGCCCAATTACTGGAAAAGCCTTTCAGAGGCCTGATAATCGGGCGCAAGTATCGACTGGAAGTCAGGACCAAGGCACTGGTGGTCCCGAATGCTCACCCCACCCGGTTGGAATTTCGCCGCAAAGGCGGGGCGGATTGGTTTCTGAGGGGCGCCTCTGTAACCAATCCACTGTGGCACATCGTCGAGGGCACATTTACCGCTGACGCTGCCGAGGAGACTTTGAACATTGATGTGAGTAATGGATGGGACCCTGAGCTCCCTTATTCAAAAAAATTCTATTACCCTGCATTTTATTCAATTGAATTGTATTTAGAGCCCGCCTAAGGTCAGCGTCAGCCGCCGCTCGAAGCCAATTCGGCCACGATAGGCTTCGCCGGTGTCTTGCCAACCCAGAGCGGTGTACAAGCCCAAGGCGGCCGGGTTGTGGGCATCCACGGAGAGCTGCACGTAGCGAACGTCTGGCCACAGTTGCCGGACCACCCCCGGCAGCCCCTCCAAGCAAGCCCGGCCAATACCCTGACGCTGCACCCGCTGGTCCACCTGCAACGCATGCAAGGTACAGGCGCGCGGGTCGGCCCAGCCCGGCAGGTAGATCCCCCGTTTCAGCAAAAAGAACCCCCGTGGCACCCCGTCGGCCAGCAACACCAGCCCGCGCATCTCGTCCGGCTTGGCGGAGCTGAGGGTGTACAACGCACTGTAGATATCCCCGGAAAACGCCAGCTGCTCAGCGCTCACCTCTAAAGCCAGCAACTGCTCGTGCTCAAAGGCAGACAACTCGCTGTAGTCGCGTAAAACCGTGTGCATACCGACTGTAACTCCACTCATGCAAAGGCCTAAGCTGCCAGTTTTGCGGTCAGGCGGCAACTGGTGGGTGGCCGAGGGTCAAGAGCTCGGGGGCAAGGCCCCCTCCTACGGGATGTGTACGACGTCGCGTAGGAGGGGGCTTGCCCCCGATCTTCTACCCCACCCACCGGCCCAGCGCCTTATCAACCTGGCCCAACACCCCACACGCGTCTTCCAACAACAACTGCGCCGCCTCGGCCACCGGCCGTAAATCACAGGTGTCCGCACCTTCCAGGCTGGCCAATAGATTTCGCGCCAGGCGCAGGCGTTGTTCGGTGCATTGGAGAAGATCGGGGAGGGGGGCGTGGGTGTCGATATGCAGGACATTGAGCTTGCCGAATTCGGCATCAAGCGGGCAAAACCGGCCATCAGGCATGATGAAACTCCTGTAAGAGTCTTGGCCGCCACCTGTCGCTTCCACACAACGGGTGGCAGCTGTGCACAGGTGTGGAAGACCGGGTACAGGAACCGGCGCACCCGAAGGTGCCCTGCACACAGCCGCCATAGAACAGACACACCAACGCTGAGAAATGCGTTGGCGTGCTGATTGACGGTCATGCGCCTGTACCGGGCTTCCACACCCGATCGCTGATGAGCAGCGACGCCGGGACTATAAGCCCACAGCCAGTCCCAAGCAACCAGAGCCTAAGCCAAGTGCTTGATCCCCCATCAGATTTTTATCTGTAGTCAAAGGTTGTAACTTCTCGCCAGACCGGTACAATGGCCCCGCTCGCTGCCAAGCGAGTGGCGTTATGGTGACCCCACCGGTCCCCCCGCATCGATTACCCGTCAACCTGGTCAGATCCGGAAGGAAGCAGCCACAGCGGGAACATTGAGTGCCGGGGTGTGGCTGGTGGGGTTGCCTCCATCAAGCAAGCTGTTGAATTCCAAAGGCTTTCTCAGTAAAAAATCTCGAAGTGTGACAGCTTTTGAGTACACTTAAGTGGTGCACCGTAAGCGGCATGCTATCTCGTGCTAATTCTATATCCAATTCTTCAATGTCCTGTCCGCTTCTGACCGATATTTCAATTTGACGGTGAGCGCGCTGCTGCTTGATCCCGCACCCTAGTCCATGCGTCGTCTACAGGTCGCTTGATGGCAAAATGATTCGTATCCCGGTATTGTTAGGTCTAGACCTGACTGTCATCGAGGGAATGATGAGATTTTCTGAGCATTTCAAGCTTGGGCTGACGCAGCCCTATTTAGATTTTGTCGATATTCGTTTGGATACTGACGTTCCTGTATTCTTGGAGCCAACTGCAATCAAGTCTTTAAGTAGTCCATGGGGTAATGAATTATCATCCCTCCTCCAGACTTTCTTTGAAGAAGTTTTAACATTAATCCGCTCCGGAAATAATGATAAAGCACAAAAGCTACTTTCATCACTGAATGAACGAAATGAGTTCCATTTGGGCTACTCGGCAAATGAGTCTCGAGGGCATGGGTTTGGAAGTGGATCGGCCAAGAGCGTCTGGGGTGCCCTCAGTCAAAGTGAGGCTGTAAAAACCGGCTTGCTGAGAGACCTTGAGGACACCGCATTGCTCATTCCGGGCATAGGGACAGACATGATATCTGATGCAGTGTGCAATATTTTGCGTGGACCGCTTATAAGATATACGCAGGATATGTGTTCCTTTTACAGTGTCCCTTTAACTCCTGGTGTTGATTCTGGTCCTATATGGAATGCGGAGGCGGGGAAGTGGGAAACGGCTCTCGTTCCTTTGCCAATCACACCTTATGGAAAAGTGATTTTGGTTCCTAAGCTTCTAGTTCGTCAGCGCCTTAGCTACCGATTTGATGAATACTACCGAACCTATTTGCTACCTCAGATGCAGCAGGAACACTTAAGTGCAAGGTCAAGTCTTGTAGAGGTTTTGAGTAATGGTAGGGAGCGAGTTACGAAAAAGGCTCTTATGGAAAAATATGGACGTGATAAGTTGGCTGCTGTAAGAGAGACCCAGCTGCGTCCTAGGGTTCTGGATGAATATAGGGAGTTCAAAGAAAGTAACGTTTCCCCACCGTTGTCTCATGAGCAGCTTTCCGAGGTTGAGGGGGTTGAACCTCCTAATCTGGATTTGTTGGTGCTTGAAATGAAAGCCTTGGCTCCGGGGAGAAATGATGCGGACGCTTACGAAAAAGTAATCGAAAAAATCTTCTCTGTTATTTTCTATCCTTCTCTTTGTAATCCTAAGAAACAAGCTGTTTTGCACCAAGGTCGGAAACGGGTTGATATCACGTATAGCAATGAGGCAAAGAGTGGATTTTTTGCATGGCTGTCTCTTCATTACTGTGCTCCTTTGATATTTGTTGAGTGTAAGAACTACGGAAAGGAAGTCGGAAATCCTGAAGTTGATCAACTTTCCTCTAGGTTTGGGCCAAGTAGAGGGGAAGTCGGTATTCTGGTATGTCGGTCTCTCGATGATAGGTCGCTATTGCTGGAAAGATGCAAAGATACTGCTAAGGATAGGCGGGGTTATATACTTGTGTTAGAAGATAATGATATCGAAATTCTGGTGGGGATTTATAATAATGAGCGTGATAATATTTTTGAAGGCTTTAGGCGGCAGTGGAGTGATTTGATAAATTGATGCCCACGCTGTCTCCGATGGTGGACGGTAAAGTGGGTGATGCGGCTTCGGATTGCTAAAACGCTATATTTTCTAGTGTTCGGGGAGTTTGATGCCTGAAATACGAGGTGTGGCATGGCAAAGATTTCAGGAAATAGATACCTATATCGTATTATGAGGTTTGACCACGCTGTGCAGGTGCTAAAGGGCGAGCTTTTTTTTTCGCACCCGTCTCAGTGGGAAGACCCGTATGAAACGCATGTGAAACATAGCTATGATCATGCGATTTTTGCTCAGTGCTGGACTACAGCCAGTATGTCTGATGCAATGTGGAGGATATACTCACCTAATTTTCTTGGCGTTCGTCTTCGTACTAAGGTGGGGACGCTAACTCAAGCTATGCAAGCCTACACTGCGAACAATAAAGGTTTCAAAAGGAGGTTGGAAAAGGTTAGATACCTAGCGCAAGTGGATTATAAGAAAGAAACTGCCCAGGTCGAGGCTCTCATGGATGACAGTGAATTTAGCAGTCCTTCTCTAGGTGCTGATTTACTGTGCATCAAAAGATCGGCTTTTGAGCACGAAAGTGAAGTGAGGGCAATTCTATTCGATTCGAATGCCGACAGAGACGGTAGTGGTGTGTTGAAAGGGATAGTTGTCAATTTCGAAGGTGTTGATCTGATTGAATCAATATTGTTTGATCCTAGAGCTCCGGATGAACTTTGTAATGCCATGCGTCACTATATTCAAGATGTCTTAGGGTTTAAGGGTACGATTAGGAAGTCGAAGCTTTATACTGTTAAGTCTCGTTGAAAGAACTAAGGGTGTTGCTGAATGGCAAACCTGCGGAATGGTACGGTTTGTATGTGTAAATATGCATAACCGGTTCTAACGATATTAATTCATAAGTTATATTGAAGTTGGGTGCCGCATGATGGAGCAGGGAATGGTAAAGTTTGGGCACGATTTCACTAAATTTATCGATCCAAATTATTACGCTGACATCATTGCTAATAATGACGACGTTGGCAGTATTCTCCGCCTTCAACTCATTTCAGAAAGATTCCTAGAGGTGTATCTGTCAGAAAGAATACCTGATGAGAGCAAAAAATTTTTCCCAAAGGATAGGCGTGGTACGTGCCTAAAATACTTTAACGAAAAACTTATGGTTGCAATCGCATACGGACTACCTGCTCAGCTCGGTGAATCGCTGAAGTATCTGAATAAAGTCAGAAATGATTTCGGACATGATTTCGAAAAGAAGCTCAGTCAGTCAGAGCTTGATAACTATATCGTTCTAGCCGACAACTTTAAGCATAAAGCCGCCGTGCCGTACCTAGGAGAAGGACCCATTAAAGAAACGGTGATCCAATCTGATGGAAAGCGACTGACCATTGCTGATGGGTTGGCAGTTGGCTTTGTAATAGCTACATTTTGCTTAATGACCAAAGCGGGGCTATGGTTGGTAAGCGATCTCCAAGCGCGAGGAGAACTGAAGCTCGGCTAATGCTTGGAGTCACCCATCTTCTTCTTGGATTGTGAGCGCCGGTACTCTCAACGCCGTGACCATCATACAGCTTGACGGGTAGGGCAAAAGTAAGCTAAACAACAACGCGACAATTATGAAAATAAGTTGAGAAGCTTCGAGGTTCTGATGCAGAAACCATTAAAATAATGCTCTGGAGTCCCTGGTCTATGCCCTTCAGAAACTGCGGTTAGGATAGCTCTACACCTTCAAGTGCATGTTATCTTGCTGTGACCCACTGACAACGGAATATCTTATGTCTACTGTCTTCGATAAAATCATTCGCTATAAAGCTCGTAAGCTGGCTCGGGCTCACATTAAACGGGCTGTGGATGGCTTGAGGTACGGCGGGCATTTCAATTTCGAAGAATGCCAACGGGAAGTCGATAACAACTATTGGCAGCGGAAAAGTGTCAATCTCGTTTTCGACATGGCGTATGATGGCCCATGGTATCTGCTCGGGGCTAATGATGCCGTGAAGGGGCGGAGAAGGTTCGATGTTCCGGCGTATCTGAAGGGCTGGAGGAGCCAAATTGCGGACTTTAGTTTTGATGGGTGGGTAAATCCCAGAATCATTCAGCAATACGGCTGGATCGATCAAACGATTGGACAACAGTACATAAACACCAAGTACCAGCTTGACCAGTTGGATTGGGAATCTGCTCCCTACGACAAGAAAAACCGTGCTGGATAGAAACCTTGCCCCGCCGCCAGAAAAGTAGTGCGCTTGAGTTGGTGGTTGGTCCGTTGACTGGAAAAATAATTTTGGTGATTTTGCCTAACCCGCTAAGGTGCGAGGGGGCCTAATGAGCGCCGCCGCTTTCTGAAAATAACCTTCGGTGCTCAGGTGTCACAGTACCCGATTTGGACTGCAGAGACAGCACAGGTATCCAATCACGGCGCATTCGATTCTTTCTTGATCCTATACACCTTGGCTACACCACAGTCTGCCAGCTTGGCAATCTTGTTAGCAGACATGGTTGGATTCTTCTGCATTAGAGTTTGTACCTTCGCCCAGTTGGCAGCGTTCCGTCCTTTACCTGTTGGCTTCCAGCTAGGATCAGCTCTCTTCTTGTTCTCCAATCCCTGCCTGATAGGCTCCACGCGCTTCTCTCGATCCAGTAGTGCCATTGTTGCCATCAGATCGATCAGCATGTTGTTGATCACATCCATGATCTGCGTAGCGATTCCATTCGCTTCAACTAGCATGTGGCTGGTAGGTAAATCAGCAACTACCAGACTCAACCCTTTGGCCTTGCACCAATTGGGAAATGCAGAGAGTTTACGGAGCCCTTGTTCACCGTTACCGCAGAGATCCTCTTGTACTTGCCAGCCGACTCGACAACCTTTCGCAAACTCTTACCTTCGAACTCAGGGCGTAGGCCGAAGTGTTGAGGGCATCGGCTCAAACACTCTTTCAGCAGTCGTGCTTGCTGTGCGTCGAAGGCTTCAACAGGCATGTCGCCCATCAGTTCGAGCAAATCTCGTAATGAGCGTTCGACTTCGTGCGTGCTGACCTCACGCCACGCACCGCCACATTTCCCTTCATCTATATACCGCGACGACATGGTAGACAGAGCCGGACCATCAGCGATTGATTTCGCAGGCTTCGTTATGGGGTGGTGTGGGAGATTTATTAAGGGTATGGTTGGGCACCTATCTCGCCATTCAGTACAGCGCCTACGCAGCATTAGGATGTCTGTCAGAGGGTGCTCATACAGGTAGTTGTGTACTGGCTGGGCCAGCGAACTGGCGAGGAATAATGCAGTCTGACTGCTCTCGCAAGTTCAGGCACATACGCAAGGTGCGACGGTTTGGAAATAGATGTTTTGGCAATCGAAGGTTTAGGCAGTAGACCGGTTGGCGGCGGGCAATAGGCTATGGGTGGGGCACCAACGTGGATCAATGCTTGCCGCGCCTTGCGTTTTAAATGCTCGTGCAGTGCGTTCGCCCGGTAGACATCTTGCAACCTCAAAAGCCTGAAAGCCTTGTTACACAAGGTCCGCAACGATCAGCGGGCATGCTTGCATGGTCAGATCCGGAAGGAAGCAGCCACAGCGGGAACATTGAGTGCCGGGGTGTGGCTGGTGGGGTTGCCTCCATTCTGCTAAACCCCTTCCAATCCAAACTAATCCTGACTCTTTCACCCAGCGGTGATGCAAAGAGTGGTCAGCCCTGTTCCCGTTCTTGTCCTACCCGACTGCCACGATAGCAGGCCCCTGCGCGCGAGGCGTTCATGTTACGCCCGGCGATATGGCAAAAGGCTTACACGCCTTTCAGTGAATCAGCACTGTACGATTTTCTTACACTAGCGCAATCTAGCCACATCAACCGCAGCGCAGGAAGTGCCGCGGAGGTCAAGGATGATCACCATAGCCGGGATGGCTACCGACAGGATGTTGGAATGGTATTGATGAAAAAAATGACCCGCCTCGGCGGGTTTTTTTTGGTCGATACTTTTGTACTTAGCCTCAGCGCATTGCAGTGCTCGATTAGGCCGGCAGCGGCCCACAGTCACGATAGGCATCGATCAGAGTGTCAAACAGCGAGATGTCCGCGCGGCTTCTGGCAATCAGTTGAGCACCCGCTACGGCCGAAAATATCGCGCGCGCGCGGGTGTCGCTAGTGCTGGGCTCGCAGACCTTCGCCGCTACCAGCAGCTTGCTCAACCAGGCCACATTGACCTCTGTGAACGTTTGTATTTCCCGCGCCATCTCGGCGGGTAAATTATCGGTTTCGGCCCCCACGAAGCTGCCTAGGCACAGCCGGTTGTCCGCTTCCAGCGAGCGGCGAAAGATCTCCGGAAAACGCCCCAGCGCTTGCAAAGGGTCCGGGGTTTGCTCCGATATCGTCGCAAGCGCCGCTGCACCGTCTTCCCAGTAGCGCCTGGCGACGGCCACGCCGAGGTCAGCCTTGCTGGGAAAGTGGTAATAAATGCTCGCGGGTTTAATGCCCACTTGCTGAGCCAGGTCGCGAAAGTTCAGGCCGTTGTAACCCTGGGACTGGGCAATATTACGGGCGGCCATGAGGATGGCCTCCCGGGCATTGATGCTCATCGTTTTACCTTAATTGCTTTAGACGCCGTGTGCAGGATTATGCAGTGGGGCCGTCCAGTTCGGGTAGGCCGCTGCTGCGATCAGCGTAAGCCGCCTGAAAGCTTGGGCGTTTTTTCCAACGCTGCCAGTAGGTATCCAGGTGCTCGAAGCGCTCGTCCAGCGGGGTGGCGTTGACCGGGAATTTCGAGAAGGCAATGGCGGTGGCCAGGGTAATGTCAGCAAACGTGGGGTTGGCGCCGCCCAGCAGCCACTCACGGCCATCGGCCAAATGGCGATTGACCAGCGCGGCGTGGGTCAGTGCTTCTTTGCGGCAGTGCTCGCCCCAGGCCTCGTTTTTGGTCAATTCAAGCTTGAAGCCGAGGCCGGTGTGTAACACATGAAAAGCCGTAACGATGCGGTACAGGATGTGCACCCAAACACGGTTATCCCACATGTTGTCGAGGCCTTGCTCCAAAGCATCTTCACCCATGATTTTGCGACCCGGATAGGACTGATCCAGATAGCGCACGATCGCCGGGGTCTCCGATATAAAGCTGCCATCCGCAAGTTTTAGGGTCGGTGTTTCACCCCAAGGGTTCATATTCAAATGACGCCACCCGCGCTGCTCACCTCCAGGCGCCATGTCGTAGATCACTTCATCGAACTGCTCGGCAATGCCTTTTTCATGCAGGAACAGGCGTAGCCGCTGCGGGTTGGGAAATGCCGAAGGGGAGGTGAAGAGCTGCAGTTTGGAAGTCATGGCCATCTCCAGATGTTGGAATATCTAGCTAACGGTTGTTAGGTAGACAAACCATAGAGGCTCGATTGACTGCGGTCAATAGCCTACCTAACGGTTGTTAGGTGGTTCCGCTCAACGGTCATTTAGCCGGGAGCATCGCCTCGCTCCTCAATGCCCTTGCAAAAAAGCCCCGGCCTGGTCCAGCAACGCCAGCGGATCCGCCGCCTTGTGAATGTCCACCGACAGCAACTGGCGAAACTTACGCGCCCCGGGAAAGCCCAGGCCAAGCCCCAGCATGTGTCGAGTCACATGGTGCATATTGCCGCCACTGGCAATGTGCGCGGCGATATAGGGGCGCATTTGCAGCAACACGCCTTGGCGCGACGGCACCGGCTCTGTGCTGCCAAACAACAGCGGGTCGACTTGAGCCAGGAGATAGGGGTTGTGATAAGCCTCGCGGCCTAGCATTACCCCGTCGAACGTTTGCAGGTGCGTCTTGCAGTCTTCGAGGGTCTTGATACCGCCGTTGAGCACGATTTCCAGGTCGGGAAAGTCATCCTTCAAGCGCGCCACCACGTCGTAGCGCAGCGGCGGCACGTCGCGGTTTTCTTTCGGCGAGAGGCCTTCGAGAATGGCGATCCGCGCATGCACGGTAAAACTGCGGCACCCTGCGTCCCGCACCTGGCCGACGAAATCACACAACTGCTCGTAGCTGTCCCGGCCATTGATGCCAATGCGGTGCTTGACCGTGATCGGAATCGCCACGGCATCCACCATCGCCTTCACACAGTCGGCAACCAAGCCCGGATGGCCCATCAGGCAGGCGCCGATCATATTGTTCTGCACCCGATCACTGGGGCAGCCCACGTTCAGGTTCACCTCGTCATACCCCGCCTGCTCGGCCAGCTTGGCACAAGCGGCCAAGTCCCCTGGCGTGCTGCCGCCCAGTTGCAGCGCGATCGGGTGCTCGGTTTCGTCGTAGCCGAGAAAGCGCTGACGGTCGCCATGCAGCAGGGCGCCGGTGGTGATCATCTCGGTGTAGAGCAGGGTGTGGCGCGAGAGCAGGCGCAGGAAGTACCGGCAGTGGCGATCGGTCCAGTCCATCATGGGGGCAACGCTAAAGCGGCGGGACAGGGCTTGCGGTGGCGCTATGTCTGAGGGCATTGGGATCTGGGACGGAGATTGCGAAGGTTTAGCAGTTTATCAGAAATGGGTTAGAGGGGCTGGGGTAGATCGTGCGAGGCTAGATCAATATTAAATAAATCTGTCCCCTTTCCTCATGTAATGGCTGTACTAGGCCGGATTAACAAACGGTGGGAAGGGGCACATGCGCTCAGCAAGCGTGCCCGCAAACCCGGATTGGGGTATGCGCCGAGAAATGATAAGTCAGAGCTATACCACCAAGCTTGGTCAACTATGGACTGTGATCTGTCGATAGTCGGATTTATGTCCGCAATAGCTTTGCTGAGCAATCTGTCAGTATTTCAAATGTGGGTGAAGATGAATTAGTGGATGCCAAGTATATCTCTTCTATATGCAGTGAATGCCTCCCCAAGGAAAACTAATAGTGATTCTGTGGATTTGATTAGATTTTCACGTTTGACGGTAGTTCTTTTAAAGTTTTGGTGGGTGAGGGAGTGCCTTAGTTCTGCAAGAGACTCCATTGCAGTACTTTTAAATGCTAGTGTTTTTTTGTCCCGTTCCTCTCGGCTACAGTCAGGCGGGAGGTTGAAGGCTTCTCCAGAAAGTATCTCTGCGAAGCGTGTCCCAGAATACTTTAGCGCGGCACGAGCGCCAGTATTGTGGTTCATGTTCCAACTGAGTTGCGTTCGACAGTTTTCTAATAGCTCCAGTGGTGCTCCAGGGTAAGCGATTTGGTTTTTTAAATTAAAGATGTTTGCGATTGGGAAGAAAAACTCTAATAGTCTGTATAGCTCTAGGTACAGGTTTTCGTGTCGTTTAGATGTTATCAGTGAAAGTAATTGGAAGAAAAGCCAGTTGTGATCGGTTTCGGGAATAAGGAGTGCAAGTGCTATTAGCTCATCTTTGAAGATAAAGCTAGGGGATTCTGGGGGCTCGGCAGCTAGTACGACTCTGATGTATGTGGCTAGTAAATATTCTCTGGTGTTGTCTTCCGCGAGTCGAAATGCAGTTATCTTCGGGAAAAATTTCTGCAAGTCATCCTCAAATGTATCACCGTTTAATAGTCGGCTTGGGATGGGTCTTTTAAGTTTGAAGTCGCTGATGACTAAAAAGGCTGAGCTCTGTAAGAAATGTAGTTCTGTTTCAATAAGACCAAAGGCTGTCGGATCATATGTCTCAAAAAGTTGGTCGCTACTGGATATGCAGAAATAATTTTCATCATTAAGCTTGAAGTTTGACAAGAAAATTCCATCCAGTCTTTCAGCATCGCCCCAGTAGCAATTTTGAAAAAGCCGTACACCATTGTTACACAGCTCTCGAAAATCTGCGGATTCTCGATCACAAGGCACAGGCCAGAAAGCATCTATAATGCCTTCGTCAGAGTTTTTTTTGAGCCACTCCAAAAGAGGGCCCTTGATAAAAGTTATTGGGTTTCTCGTCATGCTGTCCGCCAGCATGGGTACATGCTGCCATTTTCAATTATACGATCAACATGTTTGAACAAAAATGAGAATGCGCGCAGGTAAAAATTTCGTTCAACTTCACCTATTCGGCTCGTTTTACCCCTGCCTGCATGAACTTCATTTAGAGTTTCGAAGTCTATAAAGTTTGCAAGATCTTGGGGTTCAAGGCTACTCATGAATTTGATAAGGGTATCCGCGTTACCCTTGACCTTTTCCATCCGCTCTCTAGCCTCGGAAACATCATAATCGAAGCCTGCGATACCTAAAACAGCTTCAGCTACGGCAACAATAAATCCAATTGATGCAGGGGCGGATGTAAAGATGTCTCGGCCAACTTTAATTCTATACTCTTCACTTGCTTCGATTACACCGCGTGAGACTCTGTCGAACTGTGCATCCATATCGACAAGCAAAGTTAATGCACTCAAGAAAAGAGGGAAATATTCTTCGTTAGACGCAGCATCAGTAATGTCAATCTTGGCGAACTCGTCAGCCATTTTGTCTTTTATGTCAACATCTATAGATCTTGATGTGAATGCGAGAAAGAGCTCAACCACTCTGGAACTTTTGTATGTTCCAGCTTGAGACCGTCTTGATGTATCCCCATTTGCAATAACGCGGATGTCAGCGATTTGCTCGCCGACTTTTTTGAGCAGTGGCTTGTAAAGCACGTCTAGTTGTCGTTTTAAATCCCAAGGTACTTGACCGGTGTTGAGCACAAGCATGCGATAAATTAAGCTGTCGACTTTATGAGATAGCCATATTTCAACTCGAACCAAGGCATCGTCTACTTTGGCTTCTTTTAAGGCTGTAGTTCTCTGCATGCCATCAATAATGCTGACGTCAAGGCTTTTGTCTTTAATAGTCGATATGAGGGTGTCAGAGTCATCAAGAACACTTAAAAAGTCATAGTCTTCAGGTGAGCAAACTACCCCGATAACAACTGGAGGAATAACCGCGCCTTGGCTAATGTCACGAACCAATCGATTCCTAATTTTGAGTCCAGACTTCGATTTTATCGCGGGTCGCTGACCGTCTAATCCACCGTCTTTATCGTAAGAGGCTTCAACCAAGTCCAAATATGAGCGGGAATTTACGGTAACCATAATGGACCAGCATTCGCTTCTGCCGTCCTTTAATTTGACTGCTGGTGTAGACATCTTGCCATCCTGTCTAGGTGTCGGTCGATTGAGTTAGAGCACAATCCTACGCTAGGTCAAAAGCAACAATCTAGCCGGCATCGGGTGAAAATGCGTCGTTGTCGATGGATGTAGCTCCCGGTTTAAGCTTTTTCTGTGTCTTGCTATCGGATTTCTGTTGAGAGTCGCCTCAAAAATGCTGTGAAGCGCTATGGGGCAGGCGAGACAGAATATGCTTAAAGTTTGCTAGAAGGACAGCGATCAAGTGTTTCGCGAGTAATGATTCTGGGAGGCAAGCAGAGTTCTATGTCCAATCCATCATGGGCGCAACGCTAAAGCGTCTGGAGGGCTCAGGCCCCGTGTTTACTGGGCTGTAGCGGAGTTTGTGTACCATTTTTCTCGACGTTTTTTAGTGCGTTTTAGGGCGTTTTCAGGCCGTTTTTAAGGCTCGGTGGTACGATGTACCACTTAAAAACTGATATGTACCACTTTCGATTAGGCGACCGTCGGGGAAAGAAAACTGGCTGATGGATCTGTGAGCTATAGGTCTCAGATCCGAATCAAGCGCAACGGGGTGCGAGTTTACCAAGAGAGCCAAATCTTCGCCCGAAAACAAGCCGCTCCGGCCTGACCGCGTAAGCGCGAGTCGCTGCTGGATGAGGCTGGCGCGGCCCAGCGGGCCAACACCACGGTTCACATCGTGCGGGTGATGATCATTCACCACCTCTTTGAGTGCGCCAAGGTTAAGCCGATGGGGCGCCGGAGCATACTTAATCGAGCACGTAAGCCTCAGCGTATTTGCTGGTCACGGTTGATCGCTCAGCGCTGGCCTGTGCCACGTAAATACCAGAAGCCGCAGAAATCTGGGGGCTTCTAGTATTTTGAGGGTTGATATTGCATGTGCTACGTCTGGGCATCAGCGCGGTAACGTTGTTCGGCCTTAGACTTTCTGAGCCAGTAGGCCGGGAGTCCAATCGCGGCGACGATATAAACCGTGAAATTCCAGAAATTCATCGCCAGTTGAAGAATGTCTCTGCGCCTCAGCGGCGCGTCACTCCGTCCAAACTGGATGACGTCCCAGCAACTGATTAGCACCACGGTGACGCACACAATGATGACGGTGAACCTAAACGTGTACGTACTCATCGCCCGTACATGAGCCAGCGCCTCGGCTCTCTTTTCAGGATTAGTATTTACCCACGCCAACAGCACGCCGAACCCGCTAACCACCGCAAAAATAGCCGCAACGGCAGTGAAAATAAAATTGGCTGTATTCATTACGTCAATCCTCCCTGAGAACTCAGCAGTATCGCATCCCAGGAGTTGCAAATGACAAGTGAACAACAGGCCCTGTTTGACATGCCCATCTGCCTTGCAGTCGTCTTCTCAGGAGGGGAACAGCCCCGAGCCGTTAAACCTCGCGCAAGCCCTGCGCCGTACTCAGATCAGTAACCAACACATCCACAAACCCGCCCTTGAGCGCGCCGCGAATCGCTTGAATCTTGCGCTGGCCGCCGGCCAGGGCCAGCACTCGCGGTACGTCGTGCAGCTTGGGCAGGGACATTGACACCACGAACTCTTCATCTTCATCGAGCACCGGTTGGCCGTTGGCGTCGAAGTAGCGCAGGCAGATATCGCCCACCGCGCCGCGTTCGGCGAGTACGCGCAGCATGTCTTCGGTGTAGTAGTTGCCGCTGTTGCGCAGCAACTGCGAAGGCTCCAGTTCGCCGATGCCGACGATGGCCAGGGTGACGCTGTCGAAGCGTTCGATGACTTCGCGCACTTCGTCCATTTGCATGATGCGTTCGCGGCTTTGCACCGATTGTTCGATGCTTTGCGACGGTAGCAGGTAGGCAGGGCAGTTGAGCAGGGTGGCCAGGCGCTGGGTCAGCAGGGTGGCTTCGAAGGCTCCCTTGTTGCCTACGCCGCCGAGCAGTTGCACCACTTCCCGGGCGGCCTGGCGGCTGGGTGGGCTGTGCAGGTGGCCGACCATGGCGCGAATGGTCGAGCTCCAGGATGAAATGCCGATGCTGTCGTCGGCATTCAAAGTGGTTTCCAAATAGTGAGCGGCGGCTGAGCCGATGGCCTGTTTGATGCTTTCTTCGTCGTCGGGCACGGTCGCTTCGACCACGATGACCCGGCGCACGCCGTAGCGCTGTTGCAGTTCGCGCTCCAGCTCCAGTTGCAGGCCTTGCGGGCGCATCACCGTGATCTTGACCACGCCCTCTTGCAGGGCGCGCTGCAGGGCACGGCTGATGAAGGATTGCGAGAGGTCGAGCTGGGCCGAGATCTGCGACTGTTTCAAGCCTTCCTCATAGTAGAGGCTGGCGATCTTGGTAATCAGACGTAGTTCTTCGATCTGGCTCATGACTCTCTCGATGACGGGCTTTACAGTACCAACAGTGCACTGCCGCCGGCATCATAACAAATACGCGGTGGCGGGCAGCGGCCACGGCTTAGGACATGATCAACCCGCCGTCGATATTGATCGCTTGGCCGGTCAGGTAAGCGGCGTCGTCGCTGGCGAGAAACGCCACCAACCCGGCCACGTCTTCGGGTTTGCCGGCGCGGCGCATGGGGATATTGCCGACCCATTCGGCCATCAACTCGCCCTTGGCGTACTGCTTGTCCTCGGTGCTGAGGATTTGCCCCCACACGCGGTCGTTGTAGTCCCACATCTCGCTTTCGATGATGCCGGGGCAGAAGGCGTTGACGGTGATGCCATGGCGCGCCAGTTCCAGGGCCAGGCTTTGGGTGATGCCGATCACGCCCATTTTGCTCGCCGCGTAATGGGGCGTGTAAATGAAGCCCTGGCGGCCCTGGCCGGACGAGGTGTTGATCAGTCGCCCGCTGCCTTGCTTGACCATGTACTTGGCCGCTTCCCGGCAGCACAGCCAGACGGCGGTGGTGTTGACCTGTAGCACTTTGTCGAAGTCGGCGCGCGGCATGCTGTCGAAGTGATCGATGGTGATGATCCCGGCGTTCTGCACCGATACGTCGATGCTGCCGAAACGTTCGAAGGCGGCGGCGTACAGCTCTATCACTTGCGCTTCGTCGGTGACGTCGACCGCCCGGGTCAGGGTCTGTACGCCGTGGCGGTTGGCGATTTGCTCGGCGGTGGCGGCCAGCCGCGCTGCGTCGTTGGACACCAGCACCAGGTTGGCCCCTTCCTGGGCGAAGCGTTCAGCGATGCCGGCGCCGATGCCGCGGCAGGCGCCGGTGATGACGAGGGTCTTGCCGGTGAATCGTTGTGACATGTCGCGCACTCCTGAGTGGGCTTACCAGCAGACGAAGCCACCGTCGACGATCAGGTCGACGCCGGTGCAGAACGATGCCGCCTGGCTGGCGAGAAAAATCGCCGGGCCGACCATTTCCTCAACGGTGGCCATGCGCCCCATCGGCGTGGTTTGCTCGAAGATTTTTACCTGTTCGGCCACTTCCGGGCGGCTGTTCATGGGCGTGGCGGTGTAGCCGGGGCTGATGCAGTTGACCCGCAGGCCCTTGTCGGCCCATTCCATGGCCAGGCTCTTGCTGAGGTGGATCACCCCGGCCTTGGACGTGTTGTAGTGGGCCTGCAGCAGGCCGCGGTTGACGATGCTGCCGGACATCGAGGCAATGTTGACAATGGCGCCCTTGCCGCGCGGCAGCATGACCGCCGCTTGCGCCTGGCAGCTGAGGAAAATGCCCGTGAGGTTGACGTCGAGCATGGTTTGCCAACGTTGCAGTTCCAGCGCTTCGGCCGCCTGGGCGTTGGCGATGCCCGCGCAGTTGACCGCCACGCTCAAGTCGCCAAGCTGCTGTTCGCAACTGGCCACGGCGGCGTCCAGGCTGGCTTTGTCGGTGACCGTGCCGCTCAGGGCCACGGCGCGCCGGCCCAGGGCCTGGATACGCTCTACGGTCTGGGCCACCCCGGCGCTGTTCGGCAGGTCGAAGCACGCCACGTCGGCGCCAGCCTGGGCCAGGCCCACGGCGATGGCCTGGCCGATGCCGCTGCCGGCACCGGTGACGAACGCCGTTTGCCCATCGAGACGAAAAATTTGCATACAGGCTCCGTTATTGTTGGATGTTGTTTAGCGGGTGCCGTGGGGCTTTAGCCCCTTAGGCGGTGGCCAGCTCCATGACCGTGACAGGTGTGGCTTCGCCGCGTTGCAAAATGCCCATTTGCCGGCCGCGGCTCATCACCATGACCCGATGGGACAAGCCCAGCACTTCGTCGAGGTCGGAACTGACCACGATCACGGCCATGCCGGTGGCGGCGAGCTCGGCGATCACTTCATAGATGGCGGCGCGGGCACCGACATCGATGCCACGGGTCGGCTCATCGAGAATGAACACCTTGGGGTTGCGCGCCAGCCATTTGGCAATGATGACCTTCTGCTGGTTACCACCGGAGAGGTTCGACACCGCCTGCTCGGGCTGGCCCTTGACGCCCAGGCGCGCGACAGCCTTGAGCGCGAAGTCGCGCAGGCTGGCCGGCATCACCCAGCCCTTGCCTTCGATCAGGTCGGTGTTGCCGTAGGCCAGGTTGTCTTCGATGCGGTGGCTGACGATCACGCCTTGTTGCTTGCGGTCTTCAGGCACCAGCACCACGCCGGCCTGGATCGCCTGATTGGGGTTGCTGAAGTGGCGATCCTCGCCCTCAAGCTGCAGGTGGCCCTGGATATTGTCCGCTGCCCCGGCAATCGCCCGCACCAACTCGGTACGCCCGGCGCCGACCACACCGGCAATGCCGAACACTTCACCGGCGCGCACGCTGAAGTCGATGTCGTGCAGGGCAAACTCGCGGCAGGTGAGGTTTTTCACCTGCAGCACCACCCGTGCGGACGGTTCACTCAATGTTGGGAAAATCCGCTCCAGGCTGCGCCCCACCATTTCCTCCACCAACTGGCGCACCGGAAGTTGCGCCGTGGCATGCACGGCGATCTGCCGGCCGTCGCGCAGCACCAGCACGCGGTCGGCGATACGGGCGATTTCTTCCAGGCGGTGGCTGATGTAGATAAAGGACACGCCCTCGGCTCTGAGTCGCTCGACCTGCTTGAACAACAGTTCGGTTTCTTCCCCGCCCAGAGCAGCGGTAGGTTCGTCGAGAATCAGCAGCCGCGCCTTGAGGGTCAATGCCTTGGCGATTTCCACCAGTTGCTGGGCCGCTACACTCAGGCCGGCCACCTTGCGCGACGCCGACACATCCAGGCCCAGGCGTTGCAGTTGCTTGTCGGCTTGGGCCTCGATGTACTCGCGGTCGACCCGGCCGTTGCGCATGGGCAACCGGCCGACAAACATGTTCTCGGCAATCGACAGCTCGGGCAACAGGCGAATTTCCTGGTGGATCAGGCCGATCCCGGCGTCCAGTGCCGCACCCGGCGTGGCCGGGGCATAGGGCTGGCCCAGCCAGGTCATGCTACCGCCTGCGTCCGGCTGCACCACGCCAGCAATGATCGAGGACAGCGTCGACTTGCCGGCGCCGTTCTCCCCCAGCAGGGCAAGCACTTCGCCGGGCTGGATGTCGGCATTGATGCCGCCCAGTACCTGTACACCCGCATAGTTTTTGCCGATGTTGCGCAGGCACAGGGCGGCCTCGCTGGCCGCCGGTGGTTCAGGAACGTTGGCTGTTAGCGCGTGCATGGTCACCGTCCGGCTCAAGGGTGCTGTTGGATGAAGGGCGCGACGTTGTCCTTGGTGGTCAGCACGGCAGGCAGCAGTTGTTCCTTGGGCACGGTCTTGCCAGCCTTGAAGTCGATGGCCGACGCCACGGCCAAGCGGCCCATGGCCTGAGTCTGCTGGGTCATGGTGGCCTGCAGCACGCCGCTGGACACCGCCTTGAGTGCGGCCGTGTCACCGTCGAAGCCGACGATGGTCACCGGGTGGTCGAGGTTACCCACTTTGACCGCCTGGGCGGCGCCAAGAGCCATGGCATCGGCGCGCCCGAAAAACACCGTGATGTTGGGGTCACGCTGGAGCATGTCCTGGGCCACCGCAAAGCCTTTGTCCTGGGCCCACTCGGCCGGCTGCTGAGCAACTACTTTGAGGTCGGGGAAGGCTTTGAGGCCTTCGTTAAAGCCTTTGGCGCGGTCGTTCTCCGGCGTGGTGCCGATCTGCCCTTGCAAGATCGCCACGCGGCCCTTGCCCTGGGTGACTTTGCCCACGTACTCGGCCAGGGCCTTGGCACCGGCCACGCTGTCGCTGGCGATAAAGGTGTCGCCCGGTGCGTCGGGGGCGTTGCGGTCGACGGCGATCACCGGGATACCCGCGGCCTTGGCCGCCTTGACGGGTACGCCAGCGGCGGTGGCGCCGGCCGGAATATAGATGAGCACGTCGATCTGGCGGGTGATCAAGTCTTCGATCTGGCTGACTTGGGTGGAGGAGTTGCCCTGGGCATCGACGGTAATGACCTTGACCCCCTTGGCCTTGCCCTCGGCTTCCACCGACTGCTTGATCTGGTTGAAGAAGTCGGCCTGCAGGTTGGCGACCGCCAGGCCGATGGTCAGGTCCTTGGCCTGGGCCCCACCGGTGATGGCGAGCGTGGCAGCGGATAGGGCGCACGCGAGCAGCAATTTACGGGTCTTGAACATGGCAATGACTCCTGGTTTTTATTGTGATGCTACGGGTATGAAGCGACGCTTAGGTGCGGCCATTACGGCGGCGTAGGGTGTCGAGGGTGACGGCCAAGGCGATGACCACACCGATCACCACTTGCTGAATGAACGGCGAGACGCCCAGCAGGTTGAGGCCATTGCGCAGCACGCCGATGATCAATACGCCGACCAGGGTACCGCCGATGCTGCCTACGCCGCCGCTCAGGCTGGCGCCGCCAATGACCACGGCAGCGATGGCGTCCAGCTCCATGGTCAGGCCAGCGCTGGGTTGTGAGGAGTCCAGACGCGCGGCCATGGTCACCGCAGCGATCCCCGCCAGGGCACCGCTGAGCGCGTACACCCAAAGGGTGATCTTGCGCACCTTGATGCCCGACAGCCGCGCCACTTCGGCACTGCCGCCGATGGCGTAGAGGTTACGCCCGCCGGCACGGTAGCGCAGGTACACCCAGGTACCGGCGGCGAGCAGCAGAAACAGGCCGACGGTGGCGGACATAAAGCCGAAATGGCGGACCGTTGCCAGTGAGGTGAACCACTCCGGAAAGCCAACGATCTGCTGGCCTTCGGTGAGAATATTGGCCAGCCCGCGCGCCACCGACATCATGGTCAGGGTGGCGATGAAGGCGGGCAGGCGGGCGTAGGAAATCAACAGGCCGGACACCAGCCCCGCCAGCATGCCGGTGCCAATGGCCAGGGGGATGGCCAGGCCCAGTGGCAAGCCGACGTCCTGATAGAGCCAGCCGAGCATCATCATGGAAAACGCCAGCACCGAGCCGACCGACAGGTCGATGCCGCCGATCACGATGACCGCCGTCATGCCCAAGGCAAGAATGCCCAGCACGGTGACTTGGTCGAGGATATTCAGGCCGTTGCGCACCGAGAAGAAGTAGTCGGAGCTGAAGGAAAAGACCAGTACCAGCAAAGCCAAGCCAATCAGCGGGCCGCCGATGTTGTTGGGCAGCAGTTTGACCAGGCGTGAGCCTTTGGCGCGTTTGCCGGCCGATGCGGGGTTGTCGGACTGAGGGACCGAAACGTTGCCATCCACAGGGTGTTCTCCTGATTATTTTTTTTGGAGTACGTGTGCTGGGTGCCTGCCGCGCCATTCAGAGGAGTGGTTTTGCCACTCATGAATAAATATGCGCAACTGAATTTAGATTCAGGTTCGGCTCGCCGTGCGTGATTGTCAAGCAATTTAATTATCGGCGCAGCCCCTTGACCGTCGGAGAAAAACGGCGGCTAAATACAAATATATTTGCAGCCGTGAATAAATATTCAAATAAAGCGATCCTGTTGCCACTCCCGCAAGGCAGCTCACGAGGGACAGTTCATGAATGCTTTCCAGTACGACGCCACACAGATCCGCGAGCGTGCCCGGTTGATTCGGCGGCACATCATCACCCTGAATGCCAACTCGCCGGCCGGTGGCCACACCGGTGCCGACTTGTCCGAAGCGGACATTCTCGCCACCTTGTACTTTCGGATACTCGACATAGCGCCCGAGCGCACCCAGGACCCTGAGCGCGATATCTACATCCAGAGTAAAGGCCACGGTGTCGGCGGCCTGTACTGCACCCTGGCAGAAGCGGGCTACATTCCGCTGGACTGGCTGGCAACCTATCAGCATTTCAACTCGCACTTGCCGGGCCACCCCGTGCGTCAGAAAACCCCTGGCATCGAACTCAACACAGGCGCCCTGGGCCATGGTTTACCGGTGGCGGTGGGGCTGGCGTTAGCGGCGAAAATGTCGGGCAGCCGGCGGCGCATCTATGTGCTGACCGGCGATGGCGAGCTGGCTGAAGGTTCTAATTGGGAAGCGGCCATGTGCGCGGCCAAGTACAAGCTCGACAACCTGTTCGTGATCGTCGACAAGAACAAACTGCAACTGGCGGGCTTGACTGCCGATATCATGCCGCTCGACCCGCTGGAGGTGAAATGGCAGGCGTTTGGCTTCAATGTCAGCGAGTGCGACGGCCACGACCCAGCACAGTTGATCGAGCAATTGGAGGCTATGCAGGGGCGCAGCGGTGCGCCGCAGGTGCTGATTGCCCATACCATCAAGGGTAGAGGCGTTTCGTTTATAGAGGCGCGCCCAGAATGGCACCACCGGGTGCCCAAGGGCGATGAAATCGCCGCTGCGCTGGAGGAGCTGAGCCATGTCTGAAGCCGAGCATTTCGCAAGTGTCATGACCGACGCTTTTATCGCCGCAGTCGACGCCGGAATCGACCTGGTACCGGTGGTCAGCGATTCCACCTCGACGGCCAAGATCAGCCCCTTCGTCAAACGCTTTCCCGAGCGCTTGGTCAACGTCGGCATTGCCGAACAGGCGCTGGTCGGCGTGGCGGCTGGGTTGGCCTTGGGCGGCAAGGTGGCAGCGACCTGCAACGCCGCGCCTTTTCTGATCTCCCGCGCCAACGAGCAAATCAAGGTGGACGTGTGCTACAACCAGGCCAACGTCAAGATGTTCGGCCTCAACGCCGGGGCTAGCTACGGCCCGTTGGCCAGCACCCACCACAGCATTGACGATATCTCGGTAATGCGCGGTTTTGGCCACGTGCAGATCTTCGCCCCGGCCGACCCCCTGGAATGCCGGCAGATCACCGACTACGCGTTGCGCCATGTCGGCCCGGTGTATATCCGCCTGGATGGCAAACCCCTACGCCCCCTGCATAACGCTGATTACCAGTTCGTCCCGGGTCAGGTCGATGTCTTGCGCCAGGGCGCCGATGTAACCTTGGTCGCCCTGGGCTCAGTGGTCCACGAGGCGTTCGATGCGGCCCAGTTGCTCGCTGAACAGGGTGTCGCGGCGCAGGTACTCAACTTGTCGTCGATCCGTCCGCTCAACCGCGAGGCGTTGCTTGAGGCCCTTAGCGGCAAAGGCGGGGTGGTCACCGTCGAGGAGCACAATATCAATGGCGGGGTCGGCAGCGTGGTCGCCGAAATACTCGCCGAAGCCGGGCTGGGCGTACCCCTGATTCGCCTCGGCATCGCCGACGGTGAGTACGCGGCGGCGGGTGGGCGCGAAGCTACCCGCGCCTTGCACGGCATCGACGCCGCAGGCATCGCTGCCGCCGCGTTGCGCTTGCGCTGAGGGCCGGGCCATGAGTGATCGCACGCCCTTGATTCTGGCCATCGATGAAGGCACCAGCAACGCCAAGGCGGTGCTGGTCAACCAAAGCGGTCAAGTCGTGGCGCGGGCCTCGCGGCCCTTGAGCCTGACCCATCCGCAGCCAGGTTTTTCCGAGCAGGACCCCGAGGCGATCTGGGCCGCCACCCTGGCCAGCATCGAGGAATGCCTAGGCCAGGTGGCGCGCCCCATCGATGCCGTGGCCATCAGCAATCAACGTGAGTCGGTGCTGGCCTGGAGCCGGCAGACCGGCGCCGCGCTGGCCCCGTGCATCAGCTGGCAGTGCCGCCGTTCCCTGCCGTTGTGCCGCGAATTGCACGCCCAGGGCCATGAGGCAGGCGTGCTGGCCAAGACCGGCCTGACCCTGGACCCGATGTTTTCTGCCGGCAAGATGCGCTGGCTGCTCGACCACCTCCCCGATGGCCACGCCCGGGCCGCTGCCGGGGAAATCTGCCTGGGCACCATGGACAGTTGGCTGCTGTGGAAACTCAGCGGCGGCCAAACCTTTGCCACCGACCCCTCCAACGCCGCGCGAACTCAGCTCTATAACCTGCACAGCGGTGACTGGGATAACGAGCTGCTGGCGTTGTTCGGTATTCCCCGCCAGGCGCTGGCGAAGATTCTGCCCAGCGCAGGGTGGTTCGCCGACACCGTGGCGCTGGGCCGGTTGCCGGCCCAGGTGCCGGTGCTGTCCATGATTGGAGATTCCCATGCCGCCCTGTACGGGCAGGGCGGTTTTCTGCCGGGGCGGGTCAAGGCCACGTTGGGCACCGGCTCGTCGTTGATGACGCCCATGGCGGGCCCGTTGGCGTCGGCCCATGGCTTGTCGACCACTCTGGCCTGGCACGACGGCACGGCGCCGACCTTCGCCATGGAGGGCAATATCGTCCACACCGGCGCGGCCGTGCAGTGGGCGGCCAACCTCTTGGCCGGCGCCGAGCCCCTGGACGCGCTGGCCGAGCAGGCCGCCGCGTTGCCCGACAACGGCGGCGTGTATTTCGTACCGGCGCTGTCCGGGCTTGGCGCGCCCCATTGGCAGGCCCAGGCCCGTGGGGTGATCTGCGGCCTGACCGAGGCCAGCTCGCGAGCGCATATCATGCGCGCGTCATTGGAGTCGATTGGTTATCAGATCCGCGATGTGTTCGAGGCCATGGAGCAGGACATCGGCGAGCCGCTCAAAGAGCTCTGGGTCGACGGCGGCGCCACGCGCAACCGCTGGCTCATGCAGTTTCTGGCCGACCTGTTGCAACGTCCGGTGATCCGCAGCCTGTCGCCGGAAGTCTCGGCCCTGGGCGCCGCCCACCTGGCCGGCAAAGCGTTGGACCTGTGGGCCGACGCACAGGCCTTATTGGAACTAGAGCGGCCCCGTGAGCGCTTCGAGCCTGATGCGCAGCGGCTGTTGCACGGGCAATATGAAGCTTGGCAACTTGCGCTGCGGCGGGCGTTGGTTGCATAGAGGCAGCATTGAGGTGTAATGGGTTTTCTCTGTGCTAGTAAGGCCCGCGGGCAATACCCAATTCGGTCACCACTTAGAGCGAGGCCGCTGCCTAGTATGAAACACTCCAAGTATTTGCAGACGATCACCCCGAACCCTATAGGGAATCAAATAAGACCATTTAGGCACAGCCCACTCTAGCGTGTTTTTGACCCGGCCCTCACGGCCCATCGTAGGAAATTGCGCGAGGTGGTCGACGCTCGCGAATATTGCATCTGAGAAATCATCTGCAGCCTTTGGATTTTCAAGTGCGATGTAGTTAGCTTCTTCTTCCAGATTTTTAAGGGCTTTCTCTAGCCACTCAACCCGCATCCGGCCCCCTGCGCCGAGCGCGCATTTCGGCAACTTGGGCATCGCTCGCGAACTTACCTTCGTCTGCTTCCTTCACCGCTTGTTCGATCTGCGCGGTCAAAGTCTTTTCATGCTCGATGTAGTCACGAAGAACATCCATTGCGAGAAAGCTCGCGCTCTGGCCGTGGGTCCTGGCGAGGTCAGCGAGAGAGTTAGATAGGTCTTCCGGAAGGTTCAGCGATATACCGGTCATGACAACCTCGGCTGTAAATGGGTGGTGATGGGGTATGTTACACCGTCAATTCCCATTGGGAACCGACAGGATGTCGCCTAATATCTCCGAAGCCGATCAGCAAGCAGCTATCACCGCAACAACCCCTCCATCCCCGCAAAAATTTGCGCCATGGCCTGCAGGTCGCGGCCAGGGCCGCCGGCGCAGTGGCCCCAGTCCGATTGCAGTACCTGCACGCGGGCGCCTTTGATCAGGCTGGCTTCATGCCGTGCGTCCTCGACGGTAAAGTACAGGTCGCTGCTGCCGGGCATGCTCAGGGTGCGTGCGCGGATGCAGGCGAGGGCGCTGGCCAGGCTGGCGCCGTTCGCCGGTGCGGCGTCTTGCCAGGTGCGCAGGGTGCACAGCAGATCGTTGGCGTCTTGTGCCAGGTGGTCGCTCTCCCAGTACTCGAGCAGCGCCTCGACAGTGTTGAAGCCCAGCTCACGGTACAGGCCGTTACGAAAGAAGGCCTGAGAGTAGGCCCACCCCGCATAGACCCGGCCAAACGCACGTAGCCCTGCGCGTGGCGGCTCGCTATAGCGCCCGCGTTGCCACTGGCTGTCGGCGCACAATGCAGCTCTGACGCCTTCGAGAAATACCCAGTTGTGCGGCCAGCATTGCGCCGTTGCGCAGATCGGTAAAATACGCTCGACCCGTTCCGGGTAGCGCATCGCCCACTGCAGGGCCTGCATGCCGCCCATGGACCAGCCGCACACCAACGCCAGCCGCCATTCGCCAAATAAAGCGTCCAGCAGGCGGTGCTGCGCGTCGACGTTATCGGCCAGGCTGACCCGCGGAAAATCCGCACCGCGTTGGCCTGCCTTGGCATTGCTCGGGGAGCTCGACCAACCGGCGCCAAACAGGTTGGTCAGCACCACGCAATAATCGCCGCTGGCCAATGGGCTGCCCGCACCAAGCAAGGGCAAGCTGCCCCAATGCGTACCACCGTAATAGCTCGGGATCAGCACAATGTTGTCGCCGGCCGAGTTCGCGCGGCCCACGACTTGATAACACAACCGGGCGTCTTCGATCACCTGGCCATTTTGCAGGGGCAGGTCGCCCAGGCTCATGAAGTTCTTTTCTGCTATCAACTCAATCATTTAGCTCATTCCTCTATGCGTCACGGGCGCTGCACGCCCGGTTCAGCCAGGCCTGGCCGGCCGATTATATATACACGCTGGCATGTATATTGAATGAAGGAATCGTGCCAAGGCGCCTGACGCCACGACCTTATTAGCGGAGATAGCCTGCAATGAGCCACAGCCCGGAAGCGCAAAAGCTGAAAAACACCCTCTTGGCCAAAGGGGTGAAATACGCCATGGCCAGCTACGTCGACCTGCATGGCGTGATCAAAGGCAAATTCGTCCCGCTCGCGCACCTGGGGCAGATGCTCAACGGTTCAGAGTTGTACACCGGCGCGGCATTGGATGGTGTGCCCCAAGACATCAGCGACAACGAAGTGGCGGCCATGCCCGATCCGGCCAGCGCCATTCAGTGTGCCTGGAATAAAGAACTGGCCTGGTTCGCCAGTGACCTCTACCTGGACGGCAAACCCTTCAGCGCTTGCTCGCGCGGCGCGCTCAAGCGCCAGACCGACGCTGCCGCAGCCATGGGTTACACCTTCAACCTGGGCATCGAGACCGAATTTTTCCTGTATAAGGACACCGCTGACGGCGGCTTCGAACCCCTCAGCCAGCGCGACAATCTGGCCAAGCCTTGCTACGACCCGCGCGGGCTGATGGACAACCTGCACATTGTTGGCGAACTGGTCGAGGCGCTCAACGACATCGGTATGGATGTCTACTCCTTCGATCACGAAGACGCGAACGGCCAGTTCGAGACCGATTTCAAATACGCCGACGCCCTGACCATGGCCGACCGCTTCGTCTTCTTCCGCCTGCTGGCCAACGAAATCGCCCGCAAGCATGGGGCCTTCGCCAGCTTTATGCCCAAGCCGTCGGCTGATCGTACCGGCAGCGGTGCGCACTACAATATGTCGCTGGCCGACCGCGAAACCGGGCGCAATCTGTTCGAGCCCGACGGCGACGATGTCCATGCATGCGGCGTCAGCCAACTGGGCTATCACTTTATTGCCGGGGTTCTCAAGCATGCGCAGGCCATCTGCGCGGTCATTGCGCCCACGGTCAACAGCTACAAGCGCCTGGTGCGCAAGGGCAGTATGTCGGGGTCGACCTGGGCGCCGGTGTTCGTCTGCTATGGCAACAACAACCGCACCAACATGCTGCGCATTCCTTCCCAAGGCAGCCGCGTCGAGTGCCGGGCGGCGGACATCGCCTGCAACCCTTACCTGGGCGCGGCGTTAATCCTGGCGGCGGGTCTTGAAGGCATTCGCGACAAGCTCGACCCCGGTTTGCCGCACCGCGAGAACATGTACAACTACAGCGAAGCACAGGTGGCCGAAATGGACATCGAATGCCTGCCGCGCAATCTCGATGAGGCTATCGACGCCTTCGAAGCTGACCCTTTGTCGCGCGAGGTTTTTGGCGACGATCTGTTCCGTGCCTTCATCGACTTCAAGCGTGATGAATGGACGGCGTACCACACCCATGTTTCCGATTGGGAAATACAGCGCTACCTGAAGTTCTTCTAAATCGAACGAGGTCAGACCATGTCCATCAAGCCCCTGAAGACGCTGCTCTGTGCAATCAGCCTGGTGATGGTCGGCAGCCTGCCGATCACTGCCAGCGCCGAAGCTAAACAACAGTTCAACCTGGCATGGAGCATCTATGCCGGCTGGATGCCTTGGAAGTATGCCGATGAGTCCGGGATCATGAAAAAGTGGGCGGATAAATACGGCATCAAAGTGAACATCACCCAGATCAATGACTATGTCGAATCGATCAACCAATACACCGCCGGCAAGTACGACGCGGTGGTGCTGACCAGTATGGACGCGTTGTCCATTCCTGCGGCGGGCGGGGTCGACAGTACGGCGCTGATCGTGGGTGACTATTCCAACGGCAACGATGGCATGGTCATGAAAGACAGCGCCGATATGAAGACCCTCAAGGGGCAGAAGATTAACCTGGTGGAGTTATCTGTCTCGCACTACTTGCTGGCCCATGCATTGGAAAGCGTCGGCCTGAGCGAAAAAGATGTGAAGGTGGTCAATACCTCGGATGCCGACATCGTCGGCAGCTTTGCCAGCGAGGATGTGCGCAACGTAGTGACCTGGAACCCGCTGCTCGACCAGGTCGCCGCCGTACCGGGCGTGCATCGAGTCTTCGACTCCAGCCAGATCCCCGGCCACATCAAGGACCTGACCTTGGCCAACAGTAAGACCCTGGCCGACAACCCAGCGTTGGGTAAAGCGTTGGTCGGCGCTTGGTACGAGGTGATGGGCATTATCGCCAGCCAAACGCCGGAGGGTGGCAAAGCCCGTGCGTTCCTGGGCGAGGCGTCCGGTACGGATCAGGCCGGCTACGAGTCGCAACTCAAGGGCATGAAAATGTTCTGGACCCCGGCCGACTCGCTGGCCTTTATTGAAAGCCAGCAAGCCTACAAAGCGATGGACAGCGTCAGGCAGTTCTCTTTCGCCCATGGGCTGCTCGGACAGGGCGCGGCGAACGCTGACTTTATTGGTATTAGCCTGCCCAATGGCAAGTTGCTCGGCGATGCCAACAACGTCAAACTGCGTTTCGATACCACCTACATGCAAATGGCCAACGACAAAAAGCTGTAGGTTGAGCCTGCCACGGCGGTGTCACTGCGCCGTGGCCATGCCCTTGAGCCGATGAAGAGTCTTAATGCGCCGAACCAAAGAAGATGCCGAAACCACCCGCCTGAAAGTCATCGAAGCGGCGCTTGAATTGTTCAGCCAACACGGTTATTCCCACACCACCTTGGCCATGATCGCCAATGCCGCAGGCTTTAGCCGTGGGCCGATTTATTGGCACTTTAAAAACAAAGACGAACTGTATGAAGCGGTGCTGCATTATTCCCAGGCACCCCTGGAGCAATTGGTCGCGCAAAGTTTGGCCCTAGAGGCAACCCCCATGGATGCGTTGCGCTATTTCTGCGAGCAATGGTTCACGTTGCTCCTGGAGAACCGCTGGCACCGCCAGTCGTTCGAGATTCTGCTGAACAAAACCGAACTCACCGCGCAGATGTCGGGCACGGTGCGCCGTGAGCGCAAGCTTACCCGCAAGATCGTCAGCAGCCTGGAACGCTTGATTGCTCACGCGCAAGACTCAAAGCAACTGCCCGCACAGAACAGCGAACAAAGCGCCGTACTGTTGTACACCGCGTTAATGGGCGTGACCCATACCTGGTTGGTCGACGCCAAGTTATTCAGTTTGAAAAAGAATGCACCGGAGTTCAGCGAGCGATTGTTAAGGTTGTTGCATTAATGTTCTCTTCGTCCGTAGGAGCGAGCTTGCTCGCGAAAAACCTCAACCATAACGCTGATTTCCAGAAAGAACGCGGCGCCTGTTAGGTTTTCGCGAGCAAGCTCGCTCCTACAGCAGGGGGCAGCGGCGTATGCGGGGGCAAAATTTTTTTGTTCCTGGCCGGCAAAATACTTCAGTTACCCCATTGCTTGCCGAAAACAAAATTTAACGACCCTCACTCTGTACAGGATTTGCCGTGAACTCATTACTCGGCTCCGTAAAAGGCATGTTGTTGCTCTTGGTGCTGGCTTGCAGCGTGGGGTTTGCTGCCATTTTTGTTGGCGGTGTCACGGCCTTCGGGCAAATGGACCGGGCCGCCGTGCTGATGGGGCAGGGTAAGGACGTGGTGGCCGATATCCTCCCACCGCCGTTGTACGTCATCGAAGCGCACCTGACGGTTTATCAATTAATTCGCCACGACATCAGCCTGGCGGAAGGTCTGGCCAAGCTGCGGGCACTGAGAACGGATTTTGATACGCGCAACGCTTACTGGCTCAGCTCTAATCTTGACCCCACCGTAAAGAACAGCCTGCTGGGCGAGCAAAAACAGGCGTCCGACGCTTACTTCAGCCGCCTCGAAAGCAACTTTATTCCCGCCCTGCAACAGGGCGATGAGGCCGCCGCCGCCAAGGCCTTCGATCAACTCAAACTGGCTTACGATCAGCACCGCACTGGCGTCGACAAGACTGTGCAAGTGGCCAACGCTTATGCCAACGCACAACTGGAGGACATGAGTACGACGTCCAGCAATGCGCGCTGGGTACTGGGGCTGGTGGGTGGGTTAAGTACCTTGATCGCCTGGTTGATTTACCTGTTCGTCGCCCGTCGAGTCAAAACCATGCTGGGGGCCGAGCCTGCCGAATTGCTAGCGGAAATGGCCCGCTTTGCGTCGAGCGATCTACGCAACAGCGCTCGCCCAGCGATTGCCGGCAGTGTGCTCGGTGGGCTCGCCGAAGCCCGGGCGCGTATTCGCGGCCTGGTCGCCGATACCTCTGCCGGGGCGGAGTCGCTCGATATTCAGATCAGCAGCGTCAGTGCCGCGCTCAGGCAGCAAAAGGCCAATTCGGTGCGCTTGGCCGAATCGGTGGTCACCACCGGCAACGCCATGGAACACATCACCGGCACCATCGGGCACATCGCTAAACAGGCCGCTGCGGCGCAAAACTCGGTAGGCGAGGCCGACCACCAGGCACGCGCCGGCGACAGCGCGCGCCTGGAAAGCCTGGAAAGTGTGCAGCGTCTGGCCGTTTCCAGCCGGGAAACCCAAGCGTCGGTCACCGACCTTGGCGATCAGTCGGACAAAGTCAGCGGCATCGTGCAGACCATTCGTGACATTGCCGGGCAAACCAACTTGCTAGCCCTCAACGCCGCGATTGAAGCCGCCCGCGCCGGCGAGCAAGGCCGAGGCTTTGCCGTGGTGGCGGATGAAGTTCGTCGGCTGGCGGCAAGCACCACGGTGGCGACCCGGGAGATCGAAGCCTTGATCGATTCGATCCGCGCCAGCATCGAAGGCGCCGTGCAATCGATCCACAACAGCGAGGGCGACGTGGGCCTGGGCATCGACACCGTGGTCGCGGCCGGGGAGGCGCTGGTGGGTGTGCAAGAGCGGATCGCGGTCGCGAGCGGCTCGATGCTCGACATCGTGGCAGCCACCAGCGAGGTCACCGATGCTTCGCGTCAGGTCACCGACAGTATGGAAGAAGTCGCGCAGCTGGCCGAAGCCGGTAACCGCTCGGCGGCCGATACGGCCGTGGCGGGCGAGGCGCTACAGAATGTCTCGCAGCGATTACGTTCGGCGATGAAGGCGTTTGTATTTTAAGCTGCAGCCGGTCGCATCCTACCAGAAGGTCAAACGCTCATGAGTCAAGCCCTGAGCCCAATTGCGCTGATCATTCTTGACGTTCAGGACGCTATCGATCGGCCGAACTGGAACGCAAAGAACAACCCCGGCTACCTTGGCGTGATCCAGCGCTTGCTGGCCTTCTGGCGCTCGAAGGGCTGGCCAGTCTTGCATATCAAACACGATGAACAAGCGCCTAGCTCCAGCTATTACGCCCACGGTCCCTGGAATGCAATCAAGCGAGAAGTAGCGCCGCTAGCGGGGGAACCGGTCATCGTCAAACAGCAAAACTGCGCCTTTATCGGTACCCAATTGCACGCCACGCTCACGCAGATGCGGGTTAAACGTTTTGTGCTGGCGGGGGTGGTGATTCACAACAGTATGGACGCCACTGTCCGTGCCGGAAAAGCGTTGGGGTACAACATCGTCTTACCCTCGGACGCCACGACAGCAGTACCTGTGGTCGGTGCGGATGGAAAGTCTTGGGACGCGCAAACTGTCTATGAACTGACCCTGGCAATCCTCGGTGATGAGTACGCTGATGTCGTGTCGGCTGAAGAACTGATTGACCAACTTGCCTAGTGGGCAAAAAGATCGGGCGCATGGGTAGGAGGGGGGGGCCGCGAGGCCGCAACAGCGGCCGTTTTCGGCCGCGGTACTGATTTTGGCTGCTGCAGGCGGATACCAAGGAACCACATCTGCTCTCGAACCACTCAGGGAGCACTCTCTCTCGGTTCACAGAGGCCATCCCATGCAGGTCAATCGTCCCCCCAGCCCCCTGGTGCCCCACTCACTCCAGACTGGCGCCACCCAAACTGCCGCGACCTCCAGAACCCGGGGTACGGAGGCGTCAACCCAGTCTAAGCTGCAAGATAAGCTGACCCCCCGCAGCAAAGACTACCTCGCCCGGCTGCGCAGCCATGGCACGTTGCAGCAGCGCGCCATGGCCAATGCCGCCCACCTGGCGCTGGAGAAGGACGCGTTCATGGCCAACCCGGGCCGGGACAAGCCGGTTTCCCAGTTCGGCACCAGCATGACGCTGGACGGTAACCCAGGGCTGCTGCTGGCCAATTTTATGCCCCATGACGACAAGCTTGAGCTGGCAGCCCTGGCTTTTCGTGCGCTGCGTCTGTTCGAAACCAACGTTAAAGACATGCCCAGGGTGGCGCTTGAGCACGCTCGCGAATTGCCCGAAGCGTCGGTCCAAGCACAGCCCAATCCATCGGCGGGAAAAGCCCCGGTGGAACGTTCGCCGGAGCGTCCCCAGGGCGATATCGCGGCAGAACAGAAAGCCTTGAAAAAAGAGATCGATCGCTTTCAGAGCCAAACCATGCACCGGCAGATGGCAAGCAAGTTGGCGGATATGCGGGTCGATGACGGCCGTTCAACCAGCCGTATGACGGCATTGCCGGTGGCCCATGCCACCGTCTTGGGCGCGACGGTGAAACAGCTGGTCACTTCGCCATTCAAGCAAATGGCAGGCAAACGTGCAGAAGCGCCAGCCTATCAGCCGCCAGTTGCGTCCGGTGCCGCCGGTGAGGGTGCGCCGAGCATTCCTAAAGATCAGCAATATCAGTTCAGTAACGAGGAGTTCGCCAACTTCTATGAGGACCACTGGCTGCAAGACCCGAAGAACTCTGGGGAAGAAGCCGAGGCCCAAGCGCCTAGCCCTGCGCAGGCCAGTGCGCGTGCCGCGCCGCAGGCGGCCGATAACGGGCGAGCGGCGCGGCGCCACGGGCAACTGTTCGGTAATGACCTGGCCGCGCAACTGCACGCCCAGTTGAGTCAACTTGAGCAGCCATCCTCGGCTTCCACAGAAACGCTGCCGCCAAGCCGGCGACATGGGAAAGTCTTCGAGGCCAACACCGTGCAGGGGTTGAACGAGGCGCTCAAGCGCGATGAATTCGCCAGTGGCCGGCGCACCCCGCCGACGCCCCCGCCTAAAGACTAAGCCAGGCGCGCTAGGCTATTCTGCACGTCTGCTTACTCTCCAGGACCTTGTCGAATGCTTTGCGCAACACGCTTGAACGGCAAGCCGCTGTCGAGTGAACACTCAGGCGTGGTGGTGCCGTGGTGGAGTTTTACCAAAACGGTGCTGGCAGCGGCTGCGCTGACTTTGGTACGGGACGGCCTGATCGAACTCGATGCATGTATCGAGCAAAGGCCGTTTACCCTGCGCCAGTTGCTCAAGCACCAGGCCGGGCTGGCGGATTACTCGGAGCTGGCGGCGTACCACGCAGCCGTCGCTGAAAAGCAGGCGCCATGGCCCGCCGCCGACATGCTCCAGCGCCTAGACGCTGACACCTTGCGCTACCCACCGGGTGCGGGCTGGCGCTATTCCAATGTGGGTTATCTGCTGATTGCCCAACTGATCGAGCGAGTCACGGGCCTGGAGATCGAACAGGCATTGGCCGAACGGATTTTTTTACCCTTGGGCTTGGCCCATGTGCGGCTCGCCAGAACCCCGCTGGACCTGGCTAACGTTTATCCAAGCGCCATGGCTTCCTATGATCCCGGCTGGGTCTATCACGGGCTACTGGTCGGGCCCCTCGCAGAGGCGGCCGCGTTACTGGACTTACTGTTGGCCGGGCCACTGCTCCCGGCGTCGCTATTGGACGCAATGCAAGAGGCTATTGTCCTAGGTGGCCCGCTGCCGGGCAGGCCGTGGGCGGCGCCGGGTTACGGCTTGGGTTTGATGATCGGCGCTAGCCATGCCGGGCCCAAGCTTACGGGGCATACGGGCGTAGGGCCGGGCGGGGTGATTGCGGTCTACCAGTGCACGCTGGGGCATAACACGGCGACCTGTGCAGTGTTCAGTGCTGAGCATCAAGAAGGCGAAGTCGAGGCCCAGGCGCTCAAGCGGTTGCTGGCCGTTTTGGGCCACGTTAGCCAGGGTGCAAACCCCAGTGCTTGAATCAATCACCCTGCAATCTGCCTGCAGCGCGGACATTCCCGAACTCCTGAGCTTCGTCCAGGCGGCTCGGGAACAGATGTTTCCCAAGCTGCATGACACGCCCATGCCCGCTGACCTTGCCGCGTTCGAGCAGGTGTACGTGACGGGCCCAGGGTATTTCTTAGTGGCCCGCCGTGCCGATAGTGTGGTCGGCGTGATCGGCTATCTACCCTACGACCGGCGTTTTGCAGGCATCGACTATGTCGGGCTGAACGCCGTAGAAGTGGTACGCCTGTTTGTCTTGCCCGAATACCGCCGCGTTGGGCTGGCGAGGGCGCTGTACCAGGCGCTGCAGGCCCACGCCCGGCAGAGCGGGGTCGAGGTGATCTACCTGCACACCCACCCGTTTCTCGCCGGCGCCGTTGAGTTCTGGTATCGGCAGGGTTTCGAGCTGATCAGGGTCGACCCTGATAGGCTGTGGCAGACCACGCACATGCAGGTCAGGGTAGCGATCTGATCGAGCCGCGATCCGCGCACCAAGCGTCGCTTTCACCCGCGCTGCAACCACGCCTTGGCAATCTCTTCCCGAGTGGTGAACCATACCCCTCCCTGTTGTTGCGCATACTCAATAAACCGCTTGATCGCGCGGACTCGGCCGGGCCGGCCGACCATGCGCGGGTGCAGCCCGATGGACATCATGCGCAGGCCGTCGGCGGCTTCTTCGTAGAGCACATCGAAGCTTTCTTTCATGTATTCGAGAAAGTCCGAGGCCTGGGACAGGCCCGGCGAGTTCCAGTAGCGGAAATCATTGACGTCGCTGGTGTAGGGCACCACCAAGTGTTGCTTGCCTTGTACTTCGACGAAGTAGGGGACGTCGTCGTTGTAGGCGTCGGAGTCATACAGAAAGCCGCCTTCCTCGGCCACCAGGCGGCGGGTATGCACGCTGGCGCCATAGCGGCAATACCAGCCCACTGGGCGCTTGCCGCAGGTACGTTCGAACGACTCGATGGCCAGGCGAATATGCTCGCGTTCCTGTGCTTCGGTCAGGCGGAACACTTCTTCCCATCGGTAACCGTGGCTGCAGATCTCATGGCCGAGGGCGACCGCGGCCTTGGCCACCTCAGGGTTTTGTTCGAACGCCACTGCGCAGGCATGGAAGGTGGCCGGTACCTTGGCCTGTTCGAGGATGTCGAGAATGCGCCAGATCCCGACCCGCGCGCCGTATTCGTACATCGACTCCATGGCCAGGTTGCGCACGCCTTCGGGGAATTGATAACTGCCCCATTCGGTCATGCTCTCTTGGTCAGGGTCGCCCATGGCCAGTGAGCGTTCGGAGCCTTCTTCGTAGTTGATCACGAAGTTGATCGCCAGCCGCGCGCCATTGGGCCAGGTACCTTGGGGGCGTTGCCGGCCATAGCCGACCAGATCGCGTTGGGGGAACGCCATAAGAACAGTCTCCTGCACAGTCACTGAGGTTGGGGTAACCGCTGAGCCTTGCTCAGCAGTCGATATGTTTCAGGGCTTCGTGATCGGGGCCGTCGAGGGTCTGGCCGTCGCGAAACGCCAGGCCCATGGCCAGGGTCTGCGCGACACAGAACGCGGCGGTTAGCGAGCGAAAACCCAACAGTTCGGCGTCGTTGACCTCGATCATCACACTGGCCTTTTGCCCAATAGGGCTAAGAATGCTGTCGGTCAGCGCCACAATAGGCGTGCCAGCGGCCACCGCCTGCTGGCACGCCTCCACGGTTTCCGTGGCATAGGGTGGAAAGCTCACGGCAATCAGCACATCGTCACTGTGCAAGGCGCCGACCTGCTCCCGCAGGCTGCCGCCCAGGCCGCTGATATGAATGGCCCGGCGGCCCACCCGGCTTAAGGCATAGCTCAGGTACGCGGCCATCGGAAAGGAGCGGCGCATGCCCACCACAAAAATGCTCCGGGCCTGCTGCAGCAAGGCGATGGAGCGCTCCAGCGCTTCCACTTGCTGACCCTCGGCCAGGTGCTCCAGCGAGACAATATTGGCCCGGCTGAACGCCGCGAGCATGGCGCCGACGTCGGTGGGGTCGTCCAACAGCTGTTCGCCGCGATAGTGGCGTATGCGCTCTTTGAAACTGCTTCGCCCGGCCTGCTGCAACGGTTGCTTGAACAGCTTCTGCAGGTCGCTGAAACCGGCAAAGCCCAGGGCTTGGGCCAGGCGAATAAAAGCCGAGGAGGGGATCCCCGCCTGCTTGGCCAACGCCGCCACCGTGTTCAAGGCCACCTCATGGGGGTGCTCGGTGAGGAAATGCGCGGCATCACGCTGCCGAGCCGTGAGGCGGTCCTGCTGTTCAACGATGACCGAACGCAGCTCGGCAAGGGTTTGCGGTAAAGGCATAAAAGGCTCGACAAAATCAGTGGGCAAGCAAGTCGTTGATCGCCTGGTCGAGGTGTTCGACCAGCCGATGCAGCTCATCAGCACTGTTGTAGTGGGCGATCGAAACCCGCACTACGCCGCCATAGGGCGCCAGGCCTAACTGTTCGATCAGCCTGCGCGCATAGAAGTCACCAAATCGGATGCCCATGCGGTGCTCGTCGACGCGCCGCACGATGGCTTCGGACTGCACGCCCTCGACCACAAAGCTGATGGTCGGCACTCGCTCGCCGTCGCTGACGCGGGCTTTGCCGATGATACGCACGCCGGGTTTGGCCCGCAGGAAACTCAGCAGGATTTCGGCGAGTAAGTCTTCTTGGCGTTCAAAAGCATCAAATGCGGCCTGCATCTGTTCACGCGGGCTGCCACTGGCCCCCAGGCGCTCGCCGATGTCCACCAGGTAGTCGCTGATGCCGATGCAGCCGTAGGAGAGTTCGTAGTTAAGGTTGCCCGGTTGCAGCTTGTATGGGATCACCTCCTGGCCGATGAAAAAATGGTTCAGGCTGGGCAGCGCCAGCAGGGCGTCGCGCTGGCCCCACAGCACGGCGAAGTGCGGGCCAAAGGTTTTATAAAAGCTGAATACGTAATAGTCGGCGCCGCTGGCCTGTACGTCCACCAACCGATGCGGCGCATAGGCCACAGCGTCGACACACAGTTTGCCGCCCACGGCATGCACCCTGCGCGCGACTTCGGCCACCGGGTTGACGCTGCCCAGGATGTTCGAGGCATGGGTCATGGCCACGTAGCGGGTGTTCGGAGTCAGCAGCCGGTCCAGGTCATCGAGCAGCAAATCCATGCTGTGGGGGTTGACCGACCACACCTTCAAGGTTGCACCGCGCTCTTGGCACAGGCGCAGCCATGGGCCGATATTGGCTTCGTGGTCGCAATTGGTGACGATGATTTCATCACCGGGGTTGATCGAAGGCGCGATAGCGCGGCAGAGGATCTGTAACAGGTGGGTGGTCGAGCCGCCCATGACACATTCTTCCGGGTACTGCGCGTTGATCAGTTGGGCGACCGATTGGCGCGCCTGCATCACCTTCTCGCCGGCAGCCACCGACTCGCTGTAGGACGCACCCAGTTGCACGGCGCTGCTGAGCAGATAGTCGCTGATGCGTTCGGCGACGGGGCGTAGCACGGCCGAGCCGCCGGCATTGTCGAGGAAGGCATACCCGTCGCGCAGCGCCGGAAACTGGCTACGCACGTAATCGATGTCCAAGGCATTTAACGTGTCATTCAAGGGTTAGCACTCCAGAGTCTGATCAGTGGTGCAGGATGGCTTGCAAAAACGCTTGGGTTCTCGGCTCTTGCGGGGCCGTGAAGAACGCCTGCGGGTTGTTCTGTTCGACGATGCGGCCGTTTTCCATAAAAATCACCCGGTCGGCCACTTTGCGCGCAAAGCCCATTTCGTGGGTGACCACCACCATGGTGACGCCCGAGCGCGCAAGGTTCTGCATCACATCCAGTACCTCACCGACCATTTCCGGGTCCAGCGCCGAGGTCGGCTCGTCGAACAGAATCACCTGCGGTTCCATGGCCATGGTGCGGGCAATGGCCACCCGCTGCTGCTGGCCGCCCGACAACTGGCTGGGGTACTTGTGGGCGTGGGCGGCCATGCCGACTTTCTCCAACAGCACCCGGGCACGCGCTTCGGCGTCGCGGCGGGCCATGTGGCGCACCCGCACAGGCGCCAGCGCAACATTGGCCAGCACCGTCAGGTGGGGGTACAGGTTGAAGTTCTGGAAGACCATGCCCACTTCGCAGCGAATACTGGCCAGCCGGGCCCCGGCTTCGACCCGTTGCTTGCTGACTCGAATTTCGCCGTCCTGGTATTGCTCCAGCAGGTTGATGCAGCGAATCAAGGTCGACTTGCCCGAGCCCGAGGGCCCCAGAATCACCACCACTTCGCCCTGTTCCACGCTCAGGTTGATATTGTCCAACGCCTGGAAGGCCCCATAGAACTTGGACATGCCTTCTATTTCGATCACCGCACTCATGGCTGGGTCCTCTGCGAGCTGTTACGCCGCTCGACCCAACTGACCAGTTGCACCAACGGCAGCAACAGCAGCAGGTACATTACGGCGGCGCCTACCAAGGGCGTCGGGTTGGCCGCCAGCGCCTGGGCCTGGGTGGCCTGCTTGAGCAAGTCAGGCATAGCGACCACCGACGCCAGGGCGGTGTCCTTCATTACGTTGATGCAATTGCTGGTCATCGGCGGCATGACGATGCGCAGGGCCTGGGGCAGGATCACATCACGCATGGTGTTGAAAAAACTCATGCCTTGGGCGGCGGCGGCTTCGAACTGGCCGCAGGGTATTGCCTCGATGCCTGAACGAAAAATCTCCGCCGAATAGGCGCAAGACACCAGGGACAAGGCCGCTGCGGCGGCCGCAAACGACGACAAGCGGATGCCCACGAAGGGCAGCGCGTAATAGATCAGTACCAGCAGCACCAGTAACGGGATCGAGCGCAGCACATCGATATACACCCGTGCCAACCAGCGCACCGGCGCGTAGCCGTACAAGCGCAGCATGGCCAACAGCAAACCGCCCAGCAAACCCAAGACGATGCTCACCACCCCCAGCAGGACCGTCACGCCCAGGCCACGGAGCATCATGGGCAACGCATCGACGAACACCTTCCAGTTGAAGAAAGTTTCTAGCAACTCCATCGTGATTCCTTGTGGCTAACGGCGGTGAGGGCGGGCTGAGCGGCGCTGCTTATCTAAGGACCGGCACCACTTTCACGGTGCTGGAATCAGCGCCGGCATCGGCGCCAAACCATTTCTTGTGCAAGTCGGCAATCACGCCTTCTTTCTTCATGGCGCTGATGATGTCGTTCACCTGGTCGGCCGCCGCCCAGCCCTTGGCATGCATCAACGAATATTTCTCACCGGTGGGGATACGCGCCACAACCTTGTACTGCGGCTTGTCCTTGATGTAGTACAGCACCGCCGGAATGTCGCTGACGTAGCCGTCCATGCGCCCCGAGGCCAGGTCGAGCATGGCGGGCGACAGCCCTTCGTAACGGGACACGTCGCCGAACTTGTACTCGGCCTGATGGGCGGCCACCCACATGTCACCGGTAGAGCCGGTGTCGACCCCGACCACTTTGCCCTGCATGTCTTGCAAGCCTTTGATCTTCGACTTGGTGAGCACCGACAACGACTGATCGCTGTCGTAGTACGGCTGCGCGAACGCCACCGACTCCAAGCGCTTGGGCGTGATGGTGATGGAAGAAATGGCGATGTCCGCCCGCTTGGACTGCACGGCGCTGAACAACCCGTTGAAGGGGATGTTGATGAACTCGACGCTCTTACCGGCGCGCTTGGCGACTTCTTTCACGACATCGACTTCGAAGCCGACGATATCGCCTTTGGCGTCCTGGAACTCCCAAGGCACGTTGCCCACATTGGCCCCTACGGTCCAGTCGGCAGCCCAGGTAGAGGCGGAAAAGGCGGTGGCCACGGCCATGCTCAAGAGTACTTTCACGTTCATGTATTGCTCCCCGATAGTCAGTGAATCCAACAAGGCGCCGCGCAGCGTGAGCCGGCCATTGGGGATTCAGACTAGGGCTGTGAATCATATAATTCAAGTTTTTATTTTATTGAATTAAATGCTTCAGAGTGGTGCGTGGCGGGGTTATTTTGGTGCATAGGCCGGGTGGCTGGCACATGTGGCGCGATTTATAAGAATCGCGCCAAAAATCGCGCCAAAGCCTGGCGCGATTCTATAAATCGCGCCAAAATCGCGCCATGTGTCTAGGAGTTGCGCCGTCACCATGCCGAATACTGAAGAACTCCGAGCTGTAATCCAGCAAGCGCCCCAGGGGCTGACCGTGGCTGAAATACTCACACAGCTCCCTCACTTGGCCCGCCGCACGGTACAACGGCTGCTCAGCCAGATGATCGATCACGGAATTATCGCGGCCCATGGCGAAGCCCGTGCGCGCCGCTATCTGGCCGCTGGCGTGAACTACGTGGCTGAGGAGCCCGATAGTTTTCCGGCCGCTATTGCGCTTTCCGCCGACAGTGCCGATATTCTGGCTTACATCGACCAACCGGTTTCTTCGCGGACCCCCGTGGGGTATCAGCGCGAATTCCTCGACGCCTACCTGCCCAACCGTACTTGGTATTTATCGGAATCGCTGAGGCGGCGGTTGCACAACATCGGCCGCACCTCTGATCAACCAGCACCTGCCGGGACCTATAGCCGGGCCATTCTGAACAGACTGTTGATCGACCTTTCATGGGCCTCCAGCCACTTGGAAGGCAACACTTACTCCCGGTTGGATACCCGCGAGCTGATTGAGCATGCTCGAGCGGCGCAGGGTAAGTCAGCGCTTGAAACGCAGATGATCCTGAATCACAAAGCTGCGATCGAATTACTGGTGGAAAACGTCGATACGGTTGAATTCAATCGCTACACGCTGATGAACCTGCACAGCGCCTTGGCTGAAAACCTGCTGCCCAATGCCGCCGATGAAGGGCGTGTACGGCAGCATGCCGTGGATATCAGCCAAAGCGCCTATCGCCCATTGTCGGCTGCGCAACCTATTGAGCATTTGCTCAGCGAAGTGCTGGAGAAAGCAGAGCAGATCAATGACCCGTTCGAGCAGTCGTTTTTTGTGATGGTGCATTTGCCTTATCTTCAGCCTTTCGCCGATATCAATAAGCGCACCTCGCGTTTGGCGGCCAACCTGCCGCTGTTCCGCGCCAACCTTTGCCCATTGACTTTCCTGGACGTGCCAGAGGTTGCCTACAGCCGCGCTATTTTGGGCGTATACGAGATGACCCGAGTGGAGCTGCTTCGCGATCTGTATGTCTGGGCCTATGAGCGCTCAGCACAAGAGTATCTGGTGATACGCCAGGAGCTGGCAGAGCCCGATCCGATTCGCCTGCTATGGCGCGAGCTGATCAAAAGCATTGTTCATGAGGTCGTGTCGCAGCCTGAAGAAGACCCGCTGGGTATCATCCAGCAGGCGGTCGCGATCAAGGTGCCCGAGGCCGAGCGAGGAGGGGTGAGCGCGGTGATCGTCGAGGAGTTGCAGCGCCTGCATGAAGGCGTATTGGCGCGCTACCGCCTCAGGCCTTCGCAACTGGTGACGTGGCGTAATCGGCAGGGGTTTAATGGGTAGGAGAGCCCCCTAGCTCTCCTCCGGCCAGCCCCCGTTCCAATAAGCCATCCCAAGCAGCCATCACGTGCGTCACCGCCGCGTCTATCTTCTCCAACGGCACCCCGTCGCGGGCCAGTACCGAAATGCCCAGCATAAAGCTGTCGAACACAGTCGCCAACGCATCAGCGACCACGCTGGGGGGCAGCTCGCCACTGGCGATGGCCCGTTCCACGCAGGCCACGATGCCAGCACGGTTGATGGCGCGGGCCTGAGCCAGCGGCGCGGAAATGGCGGCGCTCTCGGCTGAACAGGCGCTTAGCAGGCCCAGCGCGACCAGGCATCCTTTGGGATGGTCGGTTTCACACTGCATCTTCGCCGAGCGCCGCAGCGTGAGTTCGATCGCTTGCCTAGGGGGCAGGCGCGTATCGAACAGGGCGTCGGTCACCCGGCCATGGGTCTGCAGATAGCGTTGCATGACCTCTTCGAACAACGCCTGCTTGGAGCCAAACGCCGCATAAAAACTCGGTGCGGTGATGCCCCCGCCGATGCTGGCCTTGAGTTGGCTGAGCGACGTCGCGTCGTAGCCGTGCTGCCAAAACACGTGCATGGCTTGGGTGATCGCGACGTCACGGTCAAAGGTGCGCGGGCGTCCCATCTGGGCCATAGATACCTCCTAGTGGATGAAATAGATACTAGTCGATACATAAATCATTGACCAGCCAGCAATGCGCGCTTACATTTATACCGATCAGTATATTAATCGGAGCATGTCAATGAGCACAAACGAGCAGCCAGGCACGCAGTTGCCTGTCGGCGCCTTGCTGGCACTGGCGATGACCGGATTTATCTGCATTGTCACGGAAACCTTGCCAGCGGGTTTATTGCCCGAAATCGGCGCCGGCTTGGGTATCTCGGCGTCTTTGGCAGGGCAGATGGTGACCGTCTATGCATTGGGCTCGCTGCTCGCGGCGATCCCGCTGACCATCGCGACCCAGGGCTGGCGGCGGCGAACGGTGCTGCTGCTGACCATCGTCGGTTTTCTGTTATTCAATTCCATCACGGCCTTGTCTTCCCACTACTGGCTAACGCTGGTCGCGCGATTTTTCGCGGGGGTGTCAGCGGGATTGGCCTGGAGCCTGATCGCGGGTTACGCACGGCGCATGGTCATTCCCTCTTTGCAGGGGCGCGCGTTGGCATTGGCCATGGTGGGAACCCCCATCGCCCTGTCACTGGGTGTGCCGTTGGGCACCTGGCTGGGCGGGCTTATGGGGTGGCGCATGGCTTTTGCGTTGATGTCCGGGTTGACCGTGGTCTTGATCGGTTGGGTGCTGGTTAAGGTGCCGGATTACCCTGGCCAGGCTGCGTCTGCGCGGATGGCGTTACGAGAGGTACTGTGGAGCCCCGGCGTCGGCGCAGTGTTAGGCGTGGTCTTCACTTGGATGCTGGCCCACAACGTTCTTTACACCTATATCGCCCCTTTTGTGTCCATCGCCGGGCTGGCCGGTGACGTCGACTTGGTACTGCTGGCATTTGGCGTGGCCGCGCTGGCGGGGATCTGGATCACTGGGCATCTGGTCGACCGGCACCTGCGCATCAGCGTGCTGATCAGCCTGGCCGTGTTCGCGGCGGTGGCATTGATGTTCGGTCTGCTACCGGGGTCGGGCGTAGCGGTGTACATCGGTGTCTTCATTTGGGGGCTGACGTTCGGCGGCGCCGCTACGCTGCTGCAAACGGCACTCGCCGACGCCGCCGGGGCGGGCGCAGATGTGGCGCTGTCGATGAATGTGGTGGTCTGGAACAGCGCGATCGCTGGCGGTGGGCTGCTGGGCGGAGTGCTGCTCGGGCACTGGGGCGTCGTGGCATTTCCATGGGTGTTGCTGGCCTTGCTCTTGAGCAGCCTGGCCATTGCCCTGCGGGCACGGCGCCATGGTTTTGTTCAGGGCCAGCGGCGTGGGGCTCAGGGGTGAGGGCGCTGGGTAAGCCGGCTATGTTTACATTCAAGCCATTGACTGCGGGCTCGCAGCCTTTGAGGCGAGGCGTTTCTCCATGAATACACTATTGGGATCGTCTGTGTATTTATCGAATGGCCCACAACTCTGATAGCCACTGCGCTGATAGAACGCGATGGCTTCGTGTTGCAGGTAGCCAGTTTCGAGCATCAGGTGTAGGCAGTCTTGCCGGCGTGCTTCGTCTTCCAACGCTGCCAGCAGCTTTCTGGCCAAACCCTGCCCTCGGTAGTGCGGTTTTGTAAACATTCGTTTTAGCTCGCCGTGGGTCGGGTGCATGACCAATGCCCCGCATGCCACGGCTGCTCCATCCGTGGCGCGTGCAACCGCGAACAGCACATGGGGCGCGCACAGGGCGGCGAGGTCGATGCCGTGGTGGCTCTCTGCTGGGTACAGCGGGGTCTGGTAAGCGTCGAGCTCTTCAATAAGGGCGGTCACTTCTGGCTGGTCAGGGGATTCCAGGGAAATGGATGGGGCTACGCTCAAAAGGCCTGTGCTCCTCTTCGACCTCATAATTCACAAGACGCCTATACGATGTTGATTTACAACAGTTGCGCTTGCCGATTGCACATCCCCTAGGCCCATGGCAGTGACCAAAACGATCATAGTCAAATGATGAGGCCCGAGAGCTTTTGCAACCAGGCCATTCGGACAAGCGGATTCCGCGGCGCCGCTGCTGAAGTTATTGCACTGGTCAATACAGTAGGCGTTCGAGCAATTGTACAAAGCCATCTGGCGCTCACTTCGGCAGCGCAGCGCTGACGCTGGTCGCATCATCACGAACGCGACTGAACTGTACAGGCTGTGCGCTGACACAACCTAACACCCTATGAAGGAGTAACCCATGACTAACGAACCGTCCAATCAGCTCGACGCCGGGCAGTTGCACCAGCAAGTAGCCGAGCAGTTGGGCATCACAGCGCAAGAGCTGACCACCTGGATGATCAACGACATTGAGCGGGTGACCGAGGGTGGCGAAGACGTAGGCCATATGGTGGTGTTCCGTGAGTCGACCCCACCTGAGGTGCTGGACAAGGTCCAGCACAAGCAAAGCCAATTCACCGCGATGACCGGGGTGATCAAATCGTAGGAGGCAGGTGACAACCCGATCTCTTCATCTTCACGCCAGAACAGCGCGATACCCAAAGCCGGCCGCAGCGCGCCCAGGCACGTGGGGTAGGATGGGGGCTTGCCCCCGATCTTTTGATCTTCGCGCCAGAACAAGCGCCGCGATACCCGAAGCCGGCCGCAGCGCGGCCTCTCGGGGCCGAGGCCCCTCCTACGGGCGTGTGCGGGCGGTCTTTTTTTCGATGATCGTTGAGGCTTCGCTATAGGCGCTTTGGAAGGCCTGGCTGCCGATCCAATCCACCGCCGTGCTTTCCTCTTCGTCGTGGTAGATCCCACGGTAGGTGATGAGCAAGCCCATCATAAAGTCAGTCGCCGCGTCTTCGGACTCTTCAGAGACCACCAGCTCCAGCACGGGGTACTGCAGGAACACCAAGCACATCGCCAACAGGCTGATGTTTTCGCCTACCTTCATTGCCTCGAATAAGTCGTCGAAGTGCGCGGGGTCGAAGCCGTTTTCTTCGATGTCTTTGAAGTCGAACGTGCTCAGGTCGATCTCGACGTCATCGAACGGCTCGTTGATCAGCGGGTTGGCCAGTAACGGATGCACCCCGTTGGGCTTGGCTCTGCCCGAGCGGTTTTGCTTGGCCTTGGCTTTAGCGCGCTGGGCGCGTTTGTGTTGTTTGTCCGGGGAGGCCATGGGGCGTTCCTTTTTGGCGGCGCCATTTGTGTGGCGGGTGATAAGCGGCCGGTATTGTATTTAATCTTGAAGGTCGCCGGTGATCCGGCATATTTTATTTTCTAGCCTGTCCGCCCAGGCTTACTCTAACGGGGACTCAATCCCCGAAGGATAAAACGCCTGATGAAATACGCTTGGCTCATAACCTCAGCTCTATTGATGGCCGCTTGCAGTTCAGCGCCGTCTACTCCGAGCAAACCCAACGCCCAGGACGCCTCGCCGTTCTATGGCCGCTGGCAGGTGGCGGGGGTCGCCGTCTCTAACAGTGGAATACAGGCGCTGACCGATAACGACCCAAGCCTGATGGGCCAGCGCCTAAGCGTCAGTGAAGCGCTGTTGGCCTGGGAGCAACCGGTGGTCACCGGCGATACCTGCAGCAAACCGAGGTTTATCCAGACCGCCGCGCTGCCGTCGCTTGAACAGCAGGAGCGGCTCGCCAAGCTTGGCATGCAACCGGCCATCGCCTATGCAGTGGCGTGTCAGTCGGGCGATTGGGGGCCCGAGGGTCAGGGCAGCCCGACGTTTTTCCTCACCTCGCGCGGTGAGCTGGGCTTGTCCTGGTACGACGGCGGCATGCTCAAGCTGACACGTTCTAAATGACTGCCCAATAGCCGGGCGCCAGGTGCGCGCGTGCTATTGAGTCATCAAGTCACGCACCCGGCCGGCCAGGGTGTCGATCGCGAACGGCTTGGTCAGCACGTGCATGCCCGTTTCCAGATGACCTTCGCCGATGGCGGCATTTTCGGCGTAGCCGGTGATGAACAGGGTTTTCAAACCCGGCCGGACCTCCCGCGCCGCATCGGCCATTTGCCGACCGTTCATGCCGCCCGGGAGGCCGACGTCGGACACCAGCAGGTCGATGCGCACTGACGAGCGCAGCACCTTGAGCCCGGCCACGCTGTCTGCCGCTTCCAGCACCACATAGCCCTGGTCGCTGAGGATGTCGGCCAGGAGCATGCGCACCGAAGGCTCGTCATCGACTACTAGAATGGTTTCGCCAACGCCCGTAGAGACTGCGATGGTCTTGTCCTTGGCAGCGTCTGCCGTGACCGCAGCGCCCGCATACCTGGGCAGGTAAATGCACAAGGTCGTGCCTTGGCCGACCTCTGAGGTAATGCGCACCTGGCCACCCGACTGTTTCGCGAATCCATAGATCATCGACAACCCGAGGCCAGTGCCCTGGCCAATCGGTTTGGTGGTGAAGAACGGGTCGAACGCCTTGGCCACCACATCGGGGGGCATACCGCTACCGTTGTCACTGACGCTCAGCGTGAGGTAGTCGCCCTCGGGCACATCCAGCGCCCGGGCCGCCAGGGCATCCACCCAGTGGTTCGCCGTGGTGATGGTGATCTGCCCACCATTGTGCATGGCGTCACGGGAATTGATGCACAGGTTGAGCAGGGCGTTTTCCAGCTGGCTGGGGTCCACCAGGGCCGGCCATAGGTCATCGGCGCCGTGGGTGGCCAATGAAATGCTGGGGCCGACGGTGCGTTGGATCAGTTCGCTCATGCCCTCGATCAAGGCATTGACCTGGGTGGGGCGCGGGTCCAGGGTCTGGCGCCGCGAGAACGCCAGCAACCGATGGGTCAACGCGGCCGCCCGTTTAGCCGCGCCTTGAGCAGTTAGCAGATAGCGGTCAACGTCCATCAGGCGGCCCTGGGCGATCCGTGCACCCATAAGCTCCAAGGCTCCTGAAATCCCCGCCAGCAGGTTATTGAAGTCGTGGGCCAGGCCCCCGGTCAGTTGGCCGACGGCCTCCATCTTTTGCGACTGGCGCAGCTTCTCTTCAGCTTGCATCAGCTCTGCGGTGCGCTCGGCCACCCGCTGTTCGAGCGTGTCATTGAGGCTACGCAAAGCAGCGATGGCACGGTCGCGCTGGGCCTCGACCGAGCGGCGTTCTTCAACATCGATCAGCACGCCGGGAAAATTGACCGGGGTGCCGTCGGCCGCATGGTCGACGCGCCCGTTGGCCTCGATCCAGTAATACTTGCCGTCGACCCGACGTACCCGGTACTGGTGGGCGTAGGCGCCGCCTCTGGCGATGACTTCGTTGATGGCGGCGATCAGCCCGGCCTTGTCCTCGGGGTGGACGGTGGCGATCACCTGATCCAGGCTCAGGCCGGCGTGCCCCAGGGCGGGATCCAGCCCGAAGGCCCGGGCGAAGGCCTCGTCTACGGTGAAGCTGTCTTGGGTCAGGTCCCAGTGCCAGGTGCCGAAGATCGCGCCAGCGGCCAGCGCCAGTTGCACGCGCTCGACGTTTTCCCGTGCGATGATCTCGCTGCGGCGCAGGCGTTCTTCGTCGGCGCGGCGGCCGGTCACGTCGCTGAATAGGATCGCCAACTGGCGGTCGGCCCGTTCGCCCACCGGCACTGCGCGCACGTCGAACCAGCGCCCGAAGGCCTCGGCGTAACTTTCGAAACTGGCCGGGATGCCCGTCTTGGCCACTCTGCCATAGGTGTCGAACCAGAATTGTTCCAGATCCGGCGCGAACTCGGTGACCCACTTACCTCGCAGATTCACCCCGGCCTGCCGTTCGAAGGCCGGGTTGGCCTCCAGAAAACGGTAGTCGATGGGCTTATCATCGGCGTCGTATTTAACCTGCACGATGGCAAACGCGGCGTCGATCGTCTCAAGGATGGTCCGAAAACGATCCTCGGTCTGACGCAGCGCGGCTTCGGCCGTACGCAGGCGGGTAAGCTCGAGCATCGCCCCGATCATGCGCACTGCTTTACCCTTCTCGTCACGGATGACATGGCCGCGGTCCAGAACCTCGGCAAAGGAGCCATCGACCCGCTCGAAGCGGTACTCCTCGGTCCAGGACGATTCAACGCCCTCGATGACGGCGTGGATCGAGGCGTACACCCGCGCCCGGTCATCGGCGTGGATGTGCGCGAGCCACCATTGGCCAGTCATTTCCACCGTCGCTAACGGGTGGCCGTAAGCCTCTTCCAGGGCATCGTTCCACTGCACCAGGTTGGCGCTCAGGTCCCAATCCCAGATAGCGTCATTGGTGGCTTTGACCACCAGCCGGTAGCGCGCCTGCGCTTCTTCGAAGACTGCGCGCTGGTGGGCGTCTTCGCTGGGTAACGCGCGCCGGCTTTCCTGCAGATGTGCCTGGGCAACCTTCAACTCCGCGCGCAGGCGATCGTTTTCAGCTTGGAGTTGTTCAAGGGATAGAGGATTCAGGATGTCACCTAACCGAGCAGCGTAGCGTTTCTGCGCGGAAAATAGCATTTTTACAGGGCGCTGCCTAAGGAGTTCTCAAGGGGCGCGTAACCAACCGCCGGACGGCTCGTAGGGGTGTCCACGCCGACCCGCAGACCCCACCAGGCCCGTTGCGGCCAAGCCTACGTCTGCAAGCTCAGCCGGCGCTTCACGCGACCCGCGTGACCGTCAACACCACGGCCGCAATGCGTTCGGCATTGGCGTAGGTTTCGGTGTCTAATTCTTCGCCGAACACATCAGGGTCGACCTCTCGGTAGGACCAGGCAAACTCCGGCCGATCCACCACGGGCAGGGCGTGGGCGAGGAACAGGTCGACGCCGTCTACACAAGGCGCGCCGGTATAGAGCAGCAGGGTGCCGCCTAAAGTCAGGCGCGCCACCGCGGCTTCAGCGATACGTACGGACAACTCCGAACCCATACGCTCGCCGCCATGACGGTAAGCCCGTTGCAGGGTGTCCTGCATATAGGGCGGGTTGGCGACGATCAGGTCGAAGTCGCCGCCGACCCCCGTGAGAATATCGCTGTGCCAGGCCGATACGTTGGTCACCTCGGCCAGGGCAGCGTTCACCGCGGTGAAACGCAGGGCCGTCGGGTTGATATCTACCGCCGATACTTGCGCCTCGCGCCGCGCCCTGCCAATCAGAATCGCGCCCATGCCGCTGCCACAGCCGATGTCCACGGCAGTGCGAATAGGGTGCACGCAGTGGCTCAGGTGCTGCTCGATGGCTTGGGCATAGCGGTAGGTGTCCGGCCCGAAGAACACAGCGTCGTGGCCGACCGTGGGGAACGCCGAATGCACGAAGAGCAGGTCTTGCAGGCTGGACCAACGCACTGTGCTGCGCCACAGGCCGCCCTCGGCGCTGATTACGCCCCTGCTGGCCAGAGCGTCCAGCTCGGTTTTGGATAGCAGGTCAGCTTCGAATGGGCGGCTCCAACCGAACACATCCCGCAGGTTGCGCGCGCGGCGGTTGCCTGGGCGCGCGTTATTGCGCTCGTGGCTCAGGGGCGTGACGGTGACAAAGTGGTAGGCGTCCGCTTGCAGGCGGCGGCCCAGTTGCACCAGCGCCAGATCATGCCCGGCGTCATCGGTCCGGGCTGCAAAGTCAAAGCTAGCAGGCGAGATAGGCGTGTTCATAAAGCAAACCCACCTTTGCTCAAGGTGCCCGCAAATAGCCGAGTTGCTTCCAGCCCGCCGGGCGTTGGGTGCAAGGCGGGCGAGAGCTGAGGCAGCAATGTCGCCAGCAGCGGCGGGTGGCTCGGCAAATCGGCAGTGGCCACGGGCGTGTCGTTACGGTTGCGAAAACGGGCACGGAACGGGTTGTTGGGTTTGCCTGGGGCTTCGGCGCTCCAGCTGCCGGCGATCCAGTCGCGCAACAGCTGCATTTCGTAGCCGCTGAACACACCGAACATGGCCGCGCCTGGCCCAGCAATCAATTGCCAGAACCGGCACAGCTCGGGGTCCTGGTCGCGTTTGATCCAGCCTTTGTTTTCCAGGGTACGCAGAAATTCCGGGATCTGCCCGGGGGTGGCCAGCCACTCATTGACGGTGCGGCCTTCGAGCCGGCAATAGTCGGAGTGCATGTGCTGGCCGAAGCTGCGTTTGCGCTCGAGCATTTGCACCACTTCATGCTCAAGGTCGAAGCTGTCGATGATGGCCTTGGTGCCCACGCCCAGTTCGTTGAGGCGATAACCCGCGCGCACGCGCTGCAGAAATTCGTGCGGGTCGTCGGCCGCGAGCATAAAAGCCTCCACGGCCTGCACGGCTTTCTGCGCATGGCCCGTACTGGCGTTGTCGATGGTAACGTGCAAGGTGAAGTAGTAAGGGTCGATGCCCAGCTCGTTCAGTTCGAACGCGGTGATCAACAGATGCAGAGGCAACTGTTCATAGCCGAGGTTATAGCCGATCACCTCGGGCAAGAAATCTTCGCCCGCATAGGCTAGGGCCAACTGCACGGCACCGGCTACGTACAGCTCGTCGTCCAGGCCATGGGTGGGCGCACAGTCGTGCTCGGCGAGCAGGCTGCGGTACAGGGAAATATGATTGAGGCCCGGATCGCCGTCGCCCAGCTCTTCCAGGTAAGTGCGAATAAGCCCGTGGTAACGCAGGTCTTCAGCGTGTTTGAGGGTGCTGTACAGCCAGGCGCCATCCACTAATTTGGTTGGGGCTACGCGCTGCAAAAAGTACAGGGCATGGGCCGTATTACGGAAGAACTGTCGGGGTGCGCCGGCCCGCCTGGCCTGCAGATACTCGCCGTACTGGTCGGCCACCTGGGTAACGTTCGCCGCCACCCAGGCCGCGAAATCCGCCGGGTTTTGCGGTAGATCACAGGGCAAACCTTCGGTTGCGCGTAACTGCCCGCGCAAATACTCAGCCACATCGTAGCTGTCGAGCGGCCATCGGCCGGTACTCGTCAGCAACGCATGGTAGAGCGCAGCGGCGGTGGTGGGCTGCGTTGCAGCGCGGACGTCGGTGCGGGTCGGGGCGAAGCGGGTGAGGGCAGACATAAGCGCAACCGTGGTTTTCTAGGTATGTCACTTGGAGCCAGCGGCGCTGCGAGAAATTCCCGAAAATAAATTGCCAGGTACGAACGGTAGGCTTTGCGCGTTAGGCCGGCGCTCAGGCAAACGCCGCCACTTCATCCAAATGGTTCAGCAGGTCCAGCGCATCGTCGTAAACGCGCAACGCCCCGGCGCGCTCCAGTTCGCTGACATCGTAGCCGCCCGACAGCAAACCAATGCCGATGGCTTTGCCGCGGCGGGCGGCGAGCATGTCCCAGATGGCGTCGCCGATCACCAGGCACTCCGCCATGGGCGCGCCCAGCTTGTCGGCGGCGGCGATAAACAGGCTCGGGTCAGGTTTGCCCTGGCTGACGTCGTCGCGGGTGATCAGGTTGATGTCAGCCGGCTTCAGGCCTAGGGCCTTGAGGTTGATCTCGGCTGTGTGCATTTCGCCGCTGGTGGCGATGCACCAGCTCAGGCCTTCGCGGGTCAATGTATCCAACAGCGCGTTGGCGCCGGGCAGGGCGATGATCTGGTGCTGCAAGCGTTCATAGGCCTGGTCGTGCCGTTCACTGAGGCGCTGGGCTTGTGCTTCGCTGATGTCGATCCCGGTCTCGCGGGCCAGGCTTTTCAGCATCAGGCCACCGCTCATGCCGATTTTGCGGTGAATGCGCCACATGGCCAGGGGGATCTTTTCGGCGTCGAGGGCTTCTTTCCAGGCGGCGACGTTTTGGTAAACACTGTCGGTGAGCGTGCCGTCGAGGTCGAAGATAAAAGAGGTTTTTTCGCGCATGGGGAGGGCTTCCGAACGTGGCTTAGAGGCCAGTAGAGGACGCCAGGGATCCAATGGTTCCTGCTATTACCCGTGGGCCCTCATACGCGCACCCACCGTTGCCGCGCCCAACCGCTCAACAGGTCGACCGCCAACACCAACACCAGCATGCTCAGGATCACTGTGCTGGCCTGGGCCTCCTGGAACAGGCTGAGGTTGACGTAAAGCATCTGGCCCAGGCCGCCAGCGCCGACGAACCCGAGGATACTGGCCATGCGGATATTGTTTTCCCAGCGGTACAAGGTGTACGCCAGCAGTTGCGCCCAGAGGTTGGGCAAGGTCCCGTAACAGAATGCCATCCAGGCACTGGCGCCCTGCAAGCGCAGGGCGGCGGCGGGCCCGGGTGGGGTGTTTTGCAGCGCTTCGGCGAACAGCCGGCCCAGCACGCCGGCGGTGTGCAGCGCCAGGGCTAGGGTGCCGGCATTGGGGCCGAGCCCGGCGGCCAACACCATCAACACCGCCCAGACCAGTTCGGGAATCGCCCGCAGGGCGTTGAGCAGCAGTTGGGTCAGGCCTTGCAGGGGCCAGCCGCAGCGGCCAGCGGCCGGCAGCGCGAGAAACAACCCCAGCGCGGCCGCCAGTAAGGTACCTAAGGCTGACATCGCCAGGGTTTCCAGGGCGCCGTGGCCGATGGCGTGCAGGTGCGCTGCGCTTAAGTCCGGCTGGGCAAAGCGTAAGGCGTAGGCGCCCATCTGCGCCAGGCTGGCGCTGTCGGCCAGGGTGCGCAGGTCCAGGCCCAGGTAAACGAACGAGCTGACCACGGCCAGGCCAATGGCGCTCAGTACCGTGAGTGTGGCCAGGCGTTTCATGCCCACCTCGTGCGCAGCGCGCGGCTGAGCTGGTCGGCCAATAGCACCAGGACGAGAAAGGTCAGCAACATGCTGGCCACTTCAGCCCCGGCGAACATGCGCATGGACAGGTCGATCTGTTGACCAAGCCCGCCAGCGCCGACGAAACCCATCACCACCGAGGCGCGCACCGCGCATTCCCAGCGGTACACCGTGTAGGAGGTCAACTCGGCGCTGGCGCTGGGCATGATGCCGTACAGAAATGCCCCCAGGCGCCCGCTGCCGGACTGCAGCAACGCGTGGGCGGGGCGCTGGTCCACCGACTCGAAGATCTCGGCATAGACCTTGCCCAGCATGCCGGCATAGGTCAGGGCGATGGCCAGCACGCCCGCCGTGGGTCCCAGCCCCACGGCGCGCACAAACAGTAGAGCCCAGACGATTTCCGGCACGCTGCGCAGCACGATCAGCAGCCCGCGCACCGGCCAGCGCAGGCTGCGCCCCAGCCCGTTAGGCCGGCCGCCATGGGAGGCAGCCGACAACGACAGCGCGCGGCTGGCCAGCAGGCTCGCGGGAACCGCCAGCAACAGCGCCAAGGCCATACCGGCGGTGGCGATGGCCAGGGTTTGCAAGGTGGCATCGCCCAGCAACCGCAAGAACTCGGCATCGTGGGCCGGGGGCCAGAAACCGGCGACGAAGCTGCCCATGGCGCGCGTGCTGTCGGGCTGCAACAAGACCCACGGGTTCAACTCGGCCAACTGGATGCCCGGCCACAACAGGGCGATGGCCAACAGGCTGAGCAGCCCGCGCGGGACGGCCGCGGGGTCGCGCGGCGTGGCCTTCAGCATCGCGGCAAGCCTGGCGTGGGGTGGCTTTGGCTGGCGGCCGTGGGGGTCAGGTGTTCATTGGCATACAGCGCGTCCAACTGGCGCGGGTCGACCTCGGCGGTGGGCAAGTCGAACAGCACCCGCCCATCGCGCAAGCCGATGATGCGGGGGAAAAAAGCCAGTGCCAGGTCTACCGTGTGCAGGCTGGCCACCAGGGTCACCCCATGCTGCACGGCGTGTTCACACAGCAGGCTGAGGGTGTGTTCGGCCAGGCGCGGGTCCATGGCCGAGACCGGTTCGTCGGCCAGCAGCAATTCGGGCGCCTGGTACAGCACGCGGGCGATACCGACCCGCTGCAATTGCCCACCGGACAATTGCTGGCAGTGATCGAACAGCTTATCCGCCAGGTCGAGGCGCGCAAGCACCGCCTGGGCGCCGGCAATGTCCACCGGGTGGAGCAGGTTGAGCAGGCTTTTACCCAGCCCCCACTGGCCCAATTGCCCGGCCAACACGGCGGTTACCACGCGCTGGCGCGGTGGCAGCGGCGGTGCCTGATGGATCAGGCCGATACGGGCGCGCAAGCGCTGGCGCTGGCGGCTGGACAGCTGCCAAGGGCGCTGGCCGAGCACGTCCAGTTGGCCCGCACTGGGGGCGAAGGCGGTGGCGAACAGGTTCAACAGGCTCGACTTACCCGCGCCCGACGGGCCGATGATCGCCACCCGTTCGCCAGGGGCGATGTTCAGGTCCACGTGGTGCAGGGCCTGGGCACCGTTGCGATGGCGCAGGGCGATGGCGTCCAGGCGCAGGGTCATTTCAGCAGGTCGGCGGCGCGGGCGGCTTCTTCGATGCCTGTGTAGTTGCTCGGCTGGGTCTCGATAAAGCGGCTGGCGGCCTGCAGGTCGAGGATCGCCTTTTGCTCGGGGTTGGCCGGGTCGAGGGCGAGGAACGCGCGCTTGATCTTCTGCGCCAGGGCGGGGTCGAGGTTGCCACGCACGGTCCAGTTGTAGTCGAAGTAGGTGGGGGTGGTAGCGAACACCCGCACCTTGCTGGTGTCGACCTTGCCGCTGGCGACCAACTTGTCCCACACGCTGGCATTGAGTACCCCGGCGTCGACCTTGCCGGCCTGGACCCAGGCGGCGGTGGCGTCGTGGGCACCGGAGTAGGCGACGCGGCTGAAGAAGGTTTCCGGCTTGATGTTGTCTTGCAGCATAAAATAACGCGGCATCAAGCTGCCCGAAGTCGAGGACACCGAACCGAACGCAAAGGTCTTGCCCTTGAGGTCGGCCAGAGACTTCACACTGGGGTCGCTGGTGATGAATTTACTGGTGAATTTGGCGTCTTGTTCGCGCTGCACCAACGGCAGCGCGTTACCGGTCTTGAGGTTCACCTGAACGAAAGTGAAACCGCCCAGCCAGGCCATGTCCAGGCGATCAGTGGCCAGCGCCTCGACCACTGCCGGGTAGTCCGCGACAGGGACGAACTCGACCTTCATGCCCAACTGCTGCTCCAGGTATGCCCCCAGCGGCTTGAACTTGCGCAGCAATTCGGTCGGCGCTTCGTCCGGAATGGCAGACACCCGCAACACATCCGCCGCAAGGCTGGACAGGGCACACACGGACAAGGCAATACCAGCGGCCAGCGACAGAGCGCGCTTGAGCATGGGGTTCTCCAAGGGTAGTGGGGAAAAGTGTGGCGATTATAAGACCCCGGGCTGGAAAGGCCAGCATGGCAAGGTGAACCTGACATTCAACACCCGCACTTATGCGGTGGTGAAGGCTCACCCAGTTGTACGGTTTGTTTCTTGGCGATAGCTAGAGGGGCTGGCGCATCCGTCAGCAGAGGTGGGGCCTGTTGAAGTCCAACAGGTCAGGATTTTTTGATTCCATTAGTTGCTCGAACGCGCGCCACCCCTGTTGTTTAACAAACGCTGATTCGGTTTCATACAGTGGTATTAGCCAAACTAATACGGTTGGAGGCTCAGTCTCACCTAATAAATGCAGGTCGTCTGGAAATATAACTGGAATAGCCGCATATACTGAATTCATCATTGTGCCCGCGAATATAGGGACACTGGGCCCGACGACATCCCCTCTTAGCAAGGGTTGATGTTTGGAAAGCATAAATTCACAGAACGTTAAAATAGACGATGAAATGTGCTCTGGGTTTGCATCGTTCCAGCTGCAAAAGATGATTTCTTGTCTAATATCGCGCCCATCCGGCATTCGCAATGGATGATGGCTTAGGCCAAGTGTTACATAGGATATTGCCCCTTCGAATGGTTGGTCAGGAAACAGCGCTATTTGTATAGCTTCAGTCCTATCGGTCAGGTGCCGCACGCTTGATATCTTGTCGAGGTGCGTCACTAGCTGCTCAATCAAATTCATCGAAGTCTTGCTCCTGCGCGGCGATGAAAATATCCATTCTATAATCTGCCAACGGCTCGCTGGCTGTCACTACGCCATGCGCCACATCATCCCAAGTGTCTTTGAACGGACCCTCTCTGAACCAGACAGACTAGGCTAGAATTGCCCCCCGTTGCCAGCCTGCCGAGAATTGCCATGAACGAGCCCATACGCCTGACCCAATACAGCCACGGTGCCGGTTGCGGTTGCAAGATCTCCCCGCAGGTGCTGGACGTGATCCTGGCCGGTAGCGGTGCGCAGAACCTCGACCCCAAGCTGTGGGTGGGCAATGCCTCGCGCGACGATGCGGCTGTGTACGCCTTGGACGACGAGCGCGGGGTGGTGTCGACCACTGATTTTTTTATGCCGATCGTCGATGACCCATTCGACTTCGGCCGTATCGCCGCCACCAACGCCATCAGCGATATCTATGCGATGGGTGGCGATCCCTTGATGGCCATTGCGATTCTGGGCTGGCCGGTCAACCTGTTGCCGCCCGAGGTCGCGCGTGAGGTGATCCGTGGTGGCCGGGCGGTGTGCGACGCGGCGGGTATTCCCTTGGCTGGCGGGCATTCGATTGACGCCCCCGAGCCTATTTTCGGCCTGGCGGTCACCGGCGTAGTGCTGAAAAAACACCTGAAGCGCAACGACACCGCCTGCGCGGGTGACACCCTGTACCTGACCAAACCCTTGGGCATCGGCATCCTCACCACCGCAGAAAAAAAGGCCAAGTTGCGCGCCGAAGACATCGGCCTGGCGCGGGACTGGATGTGCACCTTGAATAAACCCGGTAGCCGCTTCGGCAAGCTGGCCGGGGTGAACGCCATGACGGACGTGACCGGCTTCGGCCTGCTCGGCCACCTGGTGGAAATGGCCGACGGTGCGGGCCTGACCGCGCGCCTGGAATATCAAGCGGTGCCGCGCCTACCGGGGGTCGACCACTACCTGGCCGAGGGCTGCGTGCCCGGCGGCACCCTGCGCAATTTCGCCAGTTACGGCGACAAGATCGCCGCCCTCACCGACGAACAGCGTGATGTGCTCTGCGACCCGCAAACCAGCGGCGGCCTGCTCGTGGCGGTCAGTGCCGAAGGGTTGGTGGAGTTCCTCGGCGTGGCTGCCGAGTTGGGCCTGGAGCTGACCCCTATCGGCACCCTGGTCGAGCGACAGACCTACGCGGTCGAGGTGTTCTGATGCGCGGCAACAGCAGCGACTACCGCGAGATTTTCCTCAACGATGTGCCGATGATGGACGCCCGCGCGCCGATAGAATTCGCCAAGGGCGCATTCCCTGGGGTGCACAACCTGCCGCTGATGAACGACCTGGAGCGGCAGAAAGTGGGCACCTGCTACAAGCAACACGGCCAGGACCAAGCGATCCGCCTGGGGCACCAGTTGGTCTCGGGCCAAACCAAGGCCCAACGCATCGAAGCCTGGCTGGCGTTCACCCAGGCCAATCCCCATGGCTACCTGTATTGCTTTCGTGGCGGCCTGCGTTCACAGATCGTCCAGCAGTGGTTGCAAGAGGCGGGCGTGCAATACCCGCGCGTGCTCGGCGGCTACAAAGCCTTGCGCACGTTTTTGCTGGAGACCCTCGACCAAGCCGTGGCCCAGTGCCAATTCATCGTGGTCGGTGGCATGACCGGCACGGGCAAAACCGACGTGTTGGCGCAATTGCCCAATCCGCTGGACCTCGAAGGGCATGCCAACCACCGCGGTTCCAGCTTCGGCAAGCGCGCCAGTGGGCAACCTGGGCAGATCGATTTCGAGAATAGCCTGGCCATCGACCTGCTGAAGAAGCGTGCAGCCGGTATCGAGCAATTCGTGGTCGAGGACGAAAGCCGTCTGGTGGGCAGTTGCAACGTGCCGCTGGCCTTGCATCAAGGCATGCAGCGCTACCCGATGGTGTGGCTGGAGGACCGCTTCGACAGCCGGGTCGAGCGCATTCTGCGTGATTATGTGGTGGACCTGTGCGGCGAGTTCGTGGCGCAGCAGGGGCTTGAGCAGGGCTTCGATGGGTTCGCCGAGCGCCTGCTGCAGAGCCTCGACCGCATCAGCAAGCGCCTGGGCGGGGCGCGCCATCAGGCGCTGCGGGCGATCATGCAGGAGGCCTTGCTCGAACAGCGGCGCAGCGGCGCCGTGGATGCGCACCGGGCATGGATCGAAGGCCTGCTGCGCGAGTATTACGACCCTATGTACGCCTACCAACGGCAAAGCAAAGAGGCCCGTATCGAGTTCGCCGGCGAGCAGGATGCGGTGCTCGCGTACCTGGCCCAGCGGCGCCGTAACTAAGGGCTGAGCCCGCCGCTGGGTTCAGCCCGCCATTGCCGCAGGTGCATGGACAAACGCCGCGATTGGCCCCGGCCGGCCCAGCAGATACCCCTGGGCCAGCGGGATGCCCAGGGCCTGCACCAGTTCCAGGTCTTCCGGCAGTTCCACCCCTTCGCACAGCACCTGCAGGTTGAACGCTTGGCCCAATGCCAGCAGTGCCGCCAGCACCTGACGGCGTTGTACGGGATCGCGAATCAACAACACCCCACGGTCGATTTTCAACCACTGGAAAGGTAGTTGCAGCAGGTAGGTCAGGTTGGCATACCCGGAGCCGAAGTCGTCCAAGGCTAAGCGGATGCCATGCTGGCGCAGGCGGGCGAAATTGCTTTGCAGTGCCGAGTCGATCCGCAATGACACCCCCTCGGTGACCTCAAGCACCAGGCGCGTGGGCGCCAGGCCGCTGCGGGCAAGGGTGTCCAGCAAGCGTTCGACAAAGGCCGGGTCGTCGAACTGGCGCGGCGAGATATTCACCGCGATGAATGTGTCGCCGGGCCATTGACTCGCCTGTGAACAGGCTTCATTGAGCACCCAATCGCCCAGTTCAGTGATCAGCCCGCAAGCCTCGGCCAACGGAATGAAGCTGGCGGGCGGGATGTTGCCATAGCGCGGATGCTGCCAGCGCAGCAGGCTTTCATAGCCCACCAAACGCTTGCCGTTATCGGCAAAGATAGGCTGCAGGTGCAGGTGAAACTGGCGCTGCCGCGCTGCATGCTCCAGGTCATGGGGCATTAATTGGTCGAGGTGTTCGAGGGTCGAGGTGGTATCCGCCAAGGGCTCCACCAGGCCCTGGCGGAACTGGTCGCGGCCGTGCCGTTTCGCGCTGTACAGGGCGCGGTCGGCAGAGTCCAGTAGGGCTTGGGCCGAATCGATACCGGGCAGGCCGCGCCAGGCGATGCCGATGCTCAGGGTCAAGTGGCGTTTGCCGTCCTGGCGGCCCAGGTGGGGAATGGCCAGGGCGCCAATACTCTCCAGCATTTGCTCGGCCAGGCGTTGCGTGGCTTGCGGGGTCGCGTTTTGCAGAATCACGATGAACTCTTCCCCGCCGAAGCGGGCGATCAACTGGCCGGGCGGCACCGCGCGCCTGAGGGCGCTGGCCACGAGGCAAAGGCACTCATCACCGGCGATATGGCCGTAGCGGTCGTTGTAAGCCTTGAAATAGTCGACGTCGAGTAACAACACCGCGGGCCCGCAGGCGCCGGCCGGCTGCTCGGCCCACAGCGACTCAAGGTATGGCCACAGGTGTCTGCGGTTGGCCAGGCCGGTCAGCGAGTCGGTCTCGGACAACTGCTGGAGGTTACGATTGGCCGTGCTCAAGTGTTCACTGCGCAATAGCTCGCGCAGGCTGTACAGGTAGCTGCGACGCTCCTGGCGGTGCAGCCAGTGGTTGGCCAACATGGAAAAGAACGCGGTGGCGCACGCGCTGGAAAAAATCAGGCTGAACAGGCTGGATGGCGCGTTGACCAGTAACAGGATCGAGCCCACCGTCAGCAGCATAAACCCATTGAAGATCAGCACCAGGCGCAGCGGGCTCTTAAGGCAGGTGTTGACGAAGATCAAAATCAGCGGCCAGCTGAACACCACCATAATGCGGTCCGCTTGTTGCGACGCCAGCACCGCGATGAATGCCGTGGCCAGGGCGACATAGAAGGGCACCAGGGCGATCAACTCGCGCAATGCTGGCCTGATTTTGCGGCGTAAAAGCATGACGGTGGCCAATGCGACCGGGGTGGCTACCCCTACGGATAGCGCAACGCTGACCGCGAAGGCGTCATTGAGGATCAGCCAGACCCAGTACAGAAAGCCGTTGTAACTGCAAACCCCGATCAGCAGAGCCAGGCTCAAGTGGCGTCGCCGGGACTCATCGATATCTTGCTGGTAGCGTGACTCAAGCAGGGCGGGAAACTGGCCGGCGCGTAGCGGCCCAGCAATCTCGGACTCAACGAGCTGGGCGAGGTGGGATCGGGTATTCATTAATGTCCTGGATGTGGGCAGAGGGGTCATCGGCGCATGCCACATCCAGGTGAGAGGGCGCCCTATTTAAAGCATTAACATCATAATGCCATCATCTAAATGAACTCAAATAGGGGGGGCTTCAGGCGCCCGACGAGCGGTCAGGCGCCCCGGCCCGACCGGCTCTTCAAGATTAACGCGGTTCGTGCAGCGGGCAGCCGTTGTGCCGCTCGCGAAACTTCGATGACAACTCGTAAGACGGTTTGCGCACGCGCATGATCCCACCCAGGGGGCGGTGGTCGGTGATGCCGTGCCAAGGGCTGAAAGCCATGGCTTCATCGATCTCCTGCTGGTTGTGCGCCGACCAGCTGTCTTGCGCCGCCACCTCTATGCGCGCCACGGTCACGAACGGGCTGAGGTCCTCGGGCCACACTACAGAGGCGTCTTCGATGGGTATTTTCTCAAGGTCGGTGGCCAATTGGATACGCAACTCCCACGCAGCGCCTTGTTCGCCAAAGTAAGCCTGGATTGCCTCGCGCAGGCCATCTGGGTGGCCGTCGAGGTCCACCGGCTGGTCAGTCAGGGCGGTCAAGGACGGCGACACCGGCACCACCGCCAGCTTGGCGTAGTAGCGCCCGTACAAAAAGGGCACAACGCTGTAATAGGTCTCGCCGAGGGGGTGGGTCATGGGGTGACCGCCCAGAGCCTTGAGCGTACCGCTTTCCCCACCTACTGCCTCCACCACCGATTCGGCCCCGCGTAACACGGCCGACAGCGCCTTCTTCAGCCCAGGCACCTTGTCGGTGGTCTTGGCCAGCATCTTCAGGGTTTTTAGAAAATCTTTCGGGGTGGCGGCGGTGAAAGCCTTGGCGTTTTGCATGACGAAGTCTTGGGTGACCTGGCCGGTACTGCCCGGCAGGCGCTCACCGCTGACGCCAACCAGCTTGATCGCCAGGCCTCGGGGGGTAGAAACCTTGTCATCGAGCAGGTCGCCGGGGTTGGTGGAGAAGCGCATGAACAATGGCAGGCTACCCGGCTTGGCGAAAACCCCTTGGGCAAGGGCCGGCGGCAGGTTGTCGAGGATATCGATCTGCCCGCGCAGCAGGCCGTGTGCCTTGGCGTGGACGCTGCGGATGGCGTGGCCGTTATCTGCGTAAGTCTTGTCGAGAATGCTCTGCATGGCCTCAGCCAATTCCTGGCTGGTCTGCGCTTCGTCGTCGGGCACCTGCTCGAAACTGGGGTCGAAAGGTAGGGGGACTGCTGCGGGAGTGGGGGCGTTCATTGGGTATCTCCAGGCATTGGCTCAATCACGGGGAATCGCCGATGCGCTGTTTATTTTGACCATCGGCTTAAATAGCTGACGCCATGGCTGAAACCCGGTTCCGCAGGGAGGACCAGCGGCTACTGGCCCTCGGGCGCCGCCCCTTTAGGCCTTGTGCAATGTCACCGGTATCGCTTTGGCGGCCGGTACTTTGCTGCGTTCAGCGTGGTGCCACAGGGGGACCAATGGGTTGCATTCTGGGTAGTAGGCCGCCGTGCAGCCTTCGGGAATGTCATACGCGACGATCTGCATGGGCCCCACCTCGCGGCGGATTTCAGGCTCGACGGCAGTGCGCAGCATGACCCAGTCGCCTGCGGCCAGGCCCAGGCGGGCGAGGTCGTTGGCATTGGCGAACACCACGCTGCGGGTGCCCTGTACACCTCGGAAGCGGTCGTTGTACCCATAGATGGTGGTATTGAATTGGTCGTTGCTGCGCATGGTCATCAGTTGCAGCACGTCACGTCGCTCAGCGTCACCTGGCAGCGCGCGGGGGGGCAAATCGTCATTCTCGTCCAGCCCTCGCGGCGCGACGAATTGCGCCCTGCCGGTTGCCGTTGGCCATTGCCGCTGACGGGCGGGCAGAGGGCGTTGGAAGCCGCCGGGTTGCCACATGCGGGTTTCCATGTCGTGGAAGATTTCCGGGTATGCCTGGGCGATGGCGGCGCGGGTCAGGGCGCTGTCGCGCCGCCAAGCCTGCCAGGGTATCTGCGAGCCCTGGCCCAAGGTGGCCTCAGCCAGGCCAGCGATGATCGCCACTTCCGAACGCAAGGTATCGGCGGCAGGCTCCGTGGTGCCCTGCCACGCGCGGATAAACCCGGTGCTGTCCTCGGTGGTGTAAACCTGCGCGATACCTTCCTGGCGGTCGATTTCGATCTTGCCCAGGCACGGCAACAGCCAACCGTTCTGCCCGGGAACCAGGTGCGTGCGGTTGAGTTTGGTTGCCACTTGGACGTTAAGGGCCAAGTCGGCCCAGGCCGCTTCCATGCGCTGGGAATCGGGCACGGCCCGCAGAAAATTACCGCCCAGGCTGATAAAACCTTTCACGCTGCCGTCCATGACACCTTGGCACGCGTCCACCGTAGCCAGGCCCATGCGCTCTGGCACTTTGAAGTGGAACAAGGCTTCCAGCTTGGCCACCGGGACTTTGCTGGGGTCTTCGGTGATGCCCACAGTGCGTTGGCCCTGCACATTGGAGTGGCCGCGCACCGGGCAGATCCCGGCGCCTTGCTTGCCAATATTGCCCCTGAGTAACAACAGGTTGACCAGCATCTGCACGTTTTCCACGCCGTGACGGTGCTGGGTAATGCCCATGCCGTAGATCAGCAGCACCCGCTGACTGCTGGCGTAAACCGTCGCAGCGGCTTCCATTGCCGTGCGGCTAAGCCCTGAACGGCGCTCGATGGCCGCCCACGGCTGCGCTTCTACGGCGCGGGTAAAGGTCTCGAAGCCCTGGGTGTGCTCGGCGATAAACCGGTGATCGAGTACGCTTGGCTTGCCCTCGGCCACGGCCTGCCGTTCCAACTGCAATAGATGCTTGGCAATGCCCATGACCGCTGCCGTGTCGCCGCCGATCGCCAACTGATGGTATTGCGTGCTGATTTGCGTCGACTCCGGGCCGAGCATCTCCCGTGGCGATTGTGGGTTGACGAAGCGTTCCAGGCCGCGCTCGCGCAGCGGGTTAAAGGTGATGATTGGCACGTGGCGTTTACGTGCTTCTTGCAACGGGTGGAGCATGCGCGGGCTGTTGCTGCCAACGTTCTGGCCGAAAAACAAGATGCAGTCGGTATGCTCGAAGTCATCCAGGGTCACCGTGCCGACCGGCACCCCAATGCTTTCCTGCAGCCCCACCGAGGTGCTCTCGTGGCACATGTTGGAGCTGTCCGGCAGGTTGTTGGTGCCGTAGGCACGCGCGAACAGTTGGTACATGAACGACGCTTCCAGCGAGGCCCGGCCCGAGGCATAAAACACCACTTGGTCGGGCTCCAGGCTCTGCAACTGTTGGGCGATCTGCCCATAAGCTTGTTCCCAGGTCGTGACCTGGTAGCGATCAGTCGCGGCGTCGTAGCGCATGGGGTGAGTGAGCCGGCCCTGTTTTTCCAGGTCATGGTCACTCCAGGTGCGCAGCTCGCTCAGGGTATGCTTGGCGAACAGCGGGGGCCCGGCCCTGAAGCGGGTCAGCTCCCAGGCCGTGGCCTTAGCGCCGTTCTCACAAAATTCGAGGGCATGGGGGTTGCCCGGTTTGGCCCACGCGCAACTGACGCACGCGAAGCCCTTGGCTTTGTTCTGACGCAGCAGCGCCAGCCCGCCCTTGTCTAGGGTTTGCTGGCGCCACAGGATATTCATCACCGAATGGGCTGAACCCCAGCCGCCCGATGCATGGTGGTAAGGCTTGTAACGGGCGGAGGGGTAAAGAAGCTGCACAGGGTGGTTCCTTGGCTGGATGTCAGGCGATGGCGGCGCCGGTGAAGGTGTCTGGAATGGGCGCTTCGATGGTCGGGCTACCCGGCGTCAGGATGACTTTGCGGCAGTCTTCCTGTTTCTTGTCGAAGATCTTGTAGCCTTCAGCCGCCTGCTCCAGCGACATGCGATGGGTCACGATCGCCTCCGGAGCCAGTTTGCCGGTCTCGATGTACTCCAGCAGTTCGGGCAAGTAGCGCTGCACGTGGGTCTGGCCCATGCGGAAGGTCAGGCCCTTGTCGAAGGCATCACCGAACAGGAAACCATGGATAAACCCGGCGTACACGCCCGGCACGCTGACCACGCCACCGCGCCTTACCGCCGCGATGCATTGGCGCAGTGCTTTGCCGCTGCTGCCTTCGATCTTCAGCGCGGTGAGGACCGTTTCAGTGGTGCTGCCCTTGGCTTCGAAACCCACCGCATCGACCACGCCGTCGACGCCGCGCATGCCCGGGGTCTGGCGGATGATGGTGTCAGCTGGATCATCGTCTTCGTCGAAGTTGATCGGGATCACACCGTAGGTCTGTTGGGCATAGGCCAGGCGGTAGGGGTGGTGGTCCACCATGAAAATGCGAGTGGCGCCGAGCATCTTGGCGACCGCCGCGCACAACAGGCCCACCGGCCCTGCACCATAAATGGCGATGCTGGAACCTTCGCCGATTTCGGTGTTTTTCACCGCCTGGAACGCGGTGGGCAGAATGTCGGAAAGGAACAGTACCTTTTCGTCCGCCAGCGTACCCGGCACCTTGAAGGGCCCGGTATTGCCTTTCGGCACACGCACGTATTCGGCCTGCCCGCCGGGGATACCGCCATACAGATGGCTGAAGCCGAACAGTGCCGCACCCGGTGGAATGGACTTTTTGTTAAGGATCGCGCCGCGCCCGGTGTTGGTGGTTTCGCAGGCGGCGAATTGGTCCAGCTGGCAGAAAAAGCAGCTGCCGCAGGCGATGACGAATGGAATCACCACACGGTCGCCCGGGCTCACGGCGGTAACGGCTGAGCCCACTTCTTCGACGACACCCATGAACTCGTGGCCAAAGATATCGCCGTGTTCGACGGTGGGGATCTTGCCTCGATAGAGGTGCAGGTCAGAACCGCAGATGGCGGTGGCGGTGACCCGCAGAATGATGTCGTCGGCGTCCTGCAAAGTCGGGTCGGGTACGGTATCAACTTTCACATCGTTGGCACCGTGGTACGTAAGGGCTCGCATGGCAATCTCCTGATTTGCGTGGCAGGTGCTGTGAGTAAAATGCCTAATCGCCAGTGGGCGACATTACGCACAGCACCTAGTGTTAAAAAGAGGGATAGCGGCGCGGGTTAGTTCAAGCCAAGTTACCGATGGCTAAACGCAGCCGGCGCAGACCTCATTGCGGCCATTCGCCCTGCCACATCAATTCTTCGACTTCCGGGCTCAACTGGTTGATAGCGCCCAGGTACTCGATCAATTCTGCGGCACGGCTGCCGCGCAAGCCGGCCGTGGTGACCTGGCCATCGGCAACGTAGGTGTAGATCCCCGAAACAGCGAAGGCTTTCAGTTGCGCGATATGCTGCGCTTGCTGAGCAAGACTGGCCTGGAACCGCGCTGAAGCGAAGAACTGGCGGCGGGCGATAGGGTTGAGAAAGGCGATTTCAGCGACGGCCAGGCGCTCACGGGCCGGGACGGCGATATGGTTCACATTGGGTGCAGGCGGGTGTTGGCCGTCATTGACCAACGGCGCGCACAGGTGCAAGCGCACTTTGATGATGCCCTCGGCGGCTGCGAGCATTTCCTGAAAGTCACCGGTCAGGTACTGCTGCAGATCGTCAAGGCTTTCTCGGGGGCTCAGATGCAGGTGAATCCGGTCGAAGTTATCCAGGCCGTTTTGCTGTTCATCCTGGCTGCGGTTGAGCAGGGTCAGGGAGCCCGCCGGCAGGTCATAGGCCAGGGTCTCCTCGAACATGTTCTGCTCGTCGCTGAACAGGATCGGGCTGGCGTCCTGGAAGACTTTCTGGTCTTGGGCGTTGGCAAAGCCGATCTCCACGCCGCCGTCGAGTTCGTAGTCCGTGAACTCGCTGATGCCATCGGCCAGCGGCCACAAGTGGGCGTCTTGTTCACGGTCGAAGTGGTGCTGAATGTACAGCCCCAGCCGCGGCAGGCGCGCGCACAGCGGGCCGTGAACGTCGCGCCAGTAGTGGGCAAAAATAGCGTGGGGGACGCGCTCGCGGCGCTTAACCGTGGTGTAGCTGTTCAGGGTGATCATGTAAGCCTCGGGCACGTGGGTCTGATTGCGAATAATTGGGATCAGCCTCGGGTGCCAGGGTTCAGCCGGATTCGATGACAAAGCGAACTGAGGTAAGATTTGCCATTCCTTACCGCTACCAGCAAGGGCGCCCATGGCCAACTCTGATCTGACCTTTATCCCTGACCCCGATGCGACATCCATTTCGTCCGATGTCGCCGGTTTCGCTGGCTTGTTGGTGTCCACCCAGGTGCCGACCCATGCCGACGGTAGCTTGAACCTGGGCAGCATCACCGAGCAGAGCGAGTGCACCCTGCAAGCGCTAAAGGTGGCCCTGGAAAAAGCCGGAAGCGGGCTGGACCGGGTGCTGCACTTGACCATCTACCTCACCGACATGGCCGACCGTGGCGCCTTCAACGAGGTTTACCAGCGCTTCTTCAGCCAACCGTGGCCGGTTCGCGCCGCAGTTGGCGTGGCCGCCCTGGCCGTGGAAGGTATGCGCGTCGAAGTGACGGCCATGGCGGCCAAAAGGTAGCCGCGCCCCCGTTAGTTCTGCACGGCCTGGACCGAGCCGCCGTCGACGCGTAGGTTGCTGCCGTTGATAAACGAGCCGCGCTCGGACACCAGCAGCGCAATGGCCGCTGCCACTTCCTCTACTTGGCCACGGCGTTTCTGCACGATGCCGGGGCGTTCCTCGTCAAGGAAGCTGGCGACCGCTTCTTCGAACGAAACGCCCAGTTGTTCGGCGCGCTGCTTCATCATGCCGTCGGTCATCGCGGTTTCGATAAACGCAGGCGACACGGTGTTGCACAGCACACCATGAGCGGCTTCTTTGTAGGAGAGGTTTTTCACAAACGCGGCCAGCGCGGCTTTGGCCACGTTGTAGACTGCCTCTTCCCAGTAGGGCTGCACGGCGTTTTCAGAGGTGATGCAGACCAGGCGCCCCCACTTTCGTGTGCGCATTTGCGGCACGGTGGCGCGGGCAATGCGTACCGCTGAGAAAAAATCGGTGCTCCAGGCTTCTTCATAGTCGGCATCGGCCAACGTCAGGGGGTCGCCCTTGGCGCCGGTGACGCCAGCGGTGTGCACCACGATGTCCACTTGGCCGAAGCGAGCTTCGGCCTGTTTGACCAGTTGGTCGACCTCATTCTGAACGGTCATGTCCGCAGCCAACAGCAACGGCTCGCCGGGCAGCCCTGCGCAGCTTTTTTCCAGGCTGTGCAGGTCGAGGTCGGTCAGGACCAAGCGTACGCCTTCTTCACCCAATAGCTTGGCCGTGGCCAGGCCGATGCCGCCACTGGCGCCGGTGATCAGCGCGACGCGCCCCTTGATTCGCAGATCCATACACACCTCGTTGACAGGCTTAAGAATATGGCCGCCGTGCGGCCTACCCGTGTCTGACCCGTGCCCGCAGAAGAGGCTCCGGGCACTCGACGAAAGGTGTTACAGCGTTTTGGCGAAGTCCAGAATCAGCGTGGCTAGGGCTTGCGGCGTCTGCAAGGGCATCAGGTGGCCAGCGCCGGGGATGACCGCCAGACGCCCGTTGGTAAACGCTGCCAGGGTGGTCCGGCGTTGTTCATCAGGGCCGGGCACTTGCTGATCATCGGCGCCGCACACCAGTAACACGGGATAGTCCAGTGTGCCCAGGCGCTGGCTCCAGTCTTCGCGGCTGCCGTGGTCGACCCAGGCGCGCCAGGCGTTCAGGTTGAGCCGTTGCGCATCGGCGATAGCGACCTCGCGGACGTTGTCAGGCAGGCGGTGGGCGCTGGATTGGTCGATGAACGCTTCGGCTTCGGCGCGGGACTTGCCATAGCCGCGCTGCTGATCGCGGTCAGCCTCGCTCATGGGCTGCGGCCCCGGCGGGGAGGGGGCCACCAGCACCAAGCCGGCCAGGTAGTCAGGTTGCCGCGCGGCGAGCACCGCAGCGACCTTGCCGGTCATGGAGTGGCCGACCAATACACACCGATCAACACCGAGTTCGCGCAGCGTCGCGTCCACTTGGTCGGCCATGGCGCTGACGCTATAGCCGTCCTGGTCAGCGGCATCACCGAAGCCTGGGGTGTTCAAAGCAATACAGCGGTGCTGGCCGTCCAGGTAGGGCAGGGTGGGGAACCAGGTGCGGTGTGAGCCGCCAAGAAAGTGCATCAACACCAGGGTGGGTGAGCCTTGGCCTTGTTGGCTATGGGCAAGCATAGGGTTTCCTCAAGAGGGGGTGGAAAGTGGAGAGCGTGGGCGCTGCTGAAGTTCCTGTAACTTGCGGCACTGAAGTACTGCGCCATGGAATTTTTTTCACGCCCCGCCACTGGCCGCGCTGGCCATGGGCGGCTAATCTTTCCCCCTGGGCTCGCGCCCAACCGGATGAGGCGATAATAAACGCGTCAGGTCCCACACCTTCTGGGTGTCGGCAATCTGATTGCCATCGATTTCTTTTATTGTGGCTCGGCCCGCGGGGCCGGCCTGATAAATGGATGCACACGACCAAGGGTACAGAACCATGTCAACTGAATCGAAATGCCCGTTCAACCATGCGGCGGGCGGCGGTACGACGAACCGCGACTGGTGGCCGAACCAACTGAATCTGAAAATCCTGCATCAACACTCCAGCCTGAGCGACCCAATGGGCGAGGGCTTCGACTACGCCAAGGCTTTCAAGAGCCTGGACATCGCCGCCGTCAAGCGTGACCTGCACGCGCTGATGACTGACTCCCAAGACTGGTGGCCGGCAGACTTCGGCCATTACGGGCCGTTCTTCGTACGCATGGCCTGGCACAGTGCAGGTACCTACCGCACCGCCGATGGCCGCGGTGGCGCGGGTGCCGGCCAACAGCGTTTCGCACCGCTCAACAGCTGGCCCGATAACGTAAGCCTGGACAAAGCCCGGCGGCTGATTTGGCCGATCAAACAGAAGTACGGCCGGGCCATCTCCTGGGCTGACTTGATTATCCTCACCGGTAACGTTGCCCTTGAGTCGATGAACTTCAAAACCTTCGGCTACTCCGGCGGCCGCGCCGATGTCTGGGAGCCCGAAGAGGACGTCTACTGGGGTGAGGAGACCACCTGGCTGGGCGGCGCTGAACGCTATGGCAAGCAAGGCGCCCAGGCACCGGGCGAGGGTACCTTGGTAGCCGAACCGGCACTGCATGGCAGCGAAGAAGGCCGCACCGACAGCCAGGGCCGCCATTTGGAGAATCCGCTGGCGGCCGTGCAGATGGGCTTGATCTACGTGAACCCCGAAGGCCCTGAAGGCCACCCGGACCCAGTAGCCTCAGCCAAAGACATCCGCGAGACCTTCGGCCGCATGGCCATGAACGACGAAGAAACCGTGGCCCTCATCGCCGGCGGCCATGCCTTCGGCAAGACCCACGGCGCCGGCCCGGCCGACCATGTGGGCGCCGAGCCGGAAGCGGCGGGGCTGGAAGAGCAGGGCTTGGGCTGGAAGAGCAGCTTTGGCTCTGGCAAGGGCGCTGACGCCATCACCAGCGGCCTGGAAGTGACCTGGACGTCCACCCCCACCCAGTGGAGCAACGAGTACCTGGAAAATATGTTCCGCTTTGACTGGGAACTGACCAAAAGCCCTGCCGGCGCTCACCAGTGGACGCCGAAAAACCATGACGGCTCCGCCAGCGTGCCGGACGCCCATGACCCCAGCAAACGGCATGCGCCGTCCATGTTGACGTCCGATTTGGCCCTGCGCTTCGACCCCGCTTACGAGCAGATCGCGCGCCGCTTCCTGGCCCACCCAGAACAATTGGCCGATGCCTTCGCCCGCGCCTGGTACAAGCTGACCCACCGTGACATGGGCCCGCTGTCGCGTTATCTGGGGCCTGAAATGCCCGCAGAAGAGCTGCTCTGGCAAGATCCTCTGCCCGAGCGCAACTACCCGTTGGTGGATGCCCAGGACATCGCAGCCCTTAAGGCTCAGGTACAGGCCAGCGGCCTCAGTGTGGCGCAATTGGTGGCTACCGCCTGGGCATCGGCTTCGACCTTCCGCGGCTCCGACAAGCGCGGCGGCGCCAATGGCGCTCGCCTGCGCCTGGCCCCGCAAAAGGACTGGGCGGTCAACCAGCCCGCTGAACTGGCGAGCGTGCTAAACACCCTGGAAGGCATTCAAGCGGCATTCAACCGTAGCGCCACGGCGGGCAAGCAGGTATCGCTGGCCGACCTTATCGTCCTGGCCGGTTGCGTAGGCGTGGAACAGGCAGCGAAAAACGCGGGCCATGCGCTCAGCGTGCCCTTCACCCCAGGTCGCACGGACGCCTCCCAGGAGCAGACGGACGTGGAGTCCTTCGACTTCCTGGAGCCTGCCGCCGACGGTTTCCGCAATTACCTCAAGGGCAACTACCGCGTCAGCGCTGAAGCGCTGCTGGTGGACAAGGCGCAGTTGCTGACCCTGACTGCACCGGAAATGACCGTGCTGTTAGGCGGCCTGCGGGTGCTGGACATTAACGCCGGGCACAGCCAGCAAGGGGTATTCACCCAACGCCCGGGGGTGTTGAGCAATGACTTCTTCGTCAACCTGCTCGACATGGGCACCCAGTGGGCGCCGGTGTCGGCGGCTAACGACGCATTCGAGGGGCGTGACCGCAAAACCGGCCAAGTGCGTTGGACCGCGAGCCGGGTAGACCTGGTGTTCGGTTCCCACGCGCAACTGCGAGCGATTGCCGAAGTCTATGCCAGCGCTGATGCGCAGGAGAAATTCGTGCGTGACTTCGTCGCTGTGTGGGCGAAGGTTATGGACCTGGATCGCTTCGATTTGGCCTAAAAAGATCGGGGGCGTAGGAGGGGCCTTGGCCCCGATCTTTTGATCTTCGGCCGGCAATCTTTGTGTGGGCGAGAAGATCGGGGCCAAGGCCCTCTCCTACATGCTTTTCAATACCTCCATCGCGCGTGTCGCATCGGCCTTGGCCACGAAAATGTGGTCGTGGTAGTGCCCGGCGACCACGTTACAGCTGATTTGCGCCTGGCCCAGGGCGCTGGCAAACGCCGCCGTCAGCCCCACCGCCGACAGCGCGGAGTGCACGTTGAGGGTGATCCACGCCGCGACGTAATCGAAGGGCAGCCCTAATTGCTCGGCATAGCCGTGCTCGACGATCACTGATAGGCCTTCGGCCTCACGGATGCTGGAGATCAATTGGTGCGGGTCTAGAACGCTGGGATCACTGACTGTGCTAAACACATATTCGCCAGGATTGAGCTGCGGGCTCATGTGTTCTAGCAGGTGCGCTAAGGAAGTTTCACCGTTCATAGGGCTCGTCGGAGTGGCTGAATGAAGCGCTGAAGCTTGCCATGCTTGCACGGGTTTGGCGTTGATTTGAGCCTATGACCCATTAGCGCAACTGATAACCATAGGGCACTGGAAATCAGCAGGCGGTAGGGTGTGGATTGTTAAGAGCTCGGGGGCAAGACCCCCTCCTACAACCAGTATCGCCGACCGTAGGAGGGGGGGGTGCCCCTGAGCTCGTGACCCTCTAACAGCCATCACAGCAGCTTTTCCAGCGCCGTGCTTAGCTGTGCAATGGTGAACGGTTTGCCTACGCATTGGTGGTGTGCCCAGGCCTCTGGCACGGCGCGCTGGCCGTAACCTGAGCAGAAAATAAACGGAATACCGCGCTGGTCTAGCACAGCTGCGACGGGGAAAGAGTTGCCGCCGATAATATTGATATCCAGTACGGCCATCTCATACTGCCCAGTCGAGGCTAGCGCTAGGGCCTCAGGTAGGCCGCTGGCATGGGCGACGATGGCATAGCCCAGCTCATCAAGCATGTCTTCGAGCAGCATCGCCACCAGGGTTTCGTCTTCGATGATCAGCACGCGTTGGCGGCAGTTTGCTGTGTGTTGTGCGGTCATGGGAGGCTCGTGGTGCGGTGCAGCCAAGGTATGAGGATCGAGCAGCGTAAGCCCGTGGCGGCAAAGTCCATATCGGCCACGCCGTTCAGTTCGCGCTCGATACTGCGTTGAATGAGGCGCAGGCCCACGCCTTTGTTCGGCGTATGAGCAACCACGGGCCCGAGGCGTTCGGTCCAGACCAGGCTGAACGTGGGTGGGGCGTCGGTCAGGTTCAGCGTCGAGTGAATCGTGACCTGGCCTGATGGGGTGGTAAACGCGCCGTGGTGCAGCGCGTTGCTCATGAGCTCATGCAGAACCATCGCTACCGTCAGCGATACCTTGGGCGTCAGCGCCACATCATCGCCCTGCAAGGTCACCCTGGCGGCACCGCAGACCGCGCGAGCCTGGTCTACCAGTTCGAATAGCTGAATGGACACCCAGGCTGTGCGTGAAAGCGAATCGTGGGCCTGGCTCAACGCCTGCATGCGCGCGTCGAAACGTGTGCGGAAGGACGCCAGGGAGTCTGAGCTGTAAGCGGTCAGTGTCGCAATTGCCTGAACCGTGGCCAGGGTGTTCTTTACCCGGTGGTTCAATTCATTTAGTAGCGTCCCACGGCCTGGATCGGCCTGCGCGAGCGCTTGCGGGCTATTATCAACAACCCGTGTCGCCTGTTTGCGCTGTTTCAGCGGGTGGCTATATTGCTCGTTGAGCGGCCCTACGTAGCGCTCCAGCCTGAAGCTGAAACGGCTGCCGGCGCCGGCTTCGCTGTGGGCCCAGAGCGCCCCACCGTGTGCTTCGATGATGCCGCGGGAGATGTACAGCCCCAGCCCATTGCCCCGGGAATTGCCTTCCTTGACCGACCAATAGCGCTGGAAAATATGCGGCAGGTGTTCAGCGGCGATCCCGACTCCATTATCGACAACGTTGAACAGCACGCTGTTCTCTTCGCCGATGACGTCGATATCGATGCGGCCCCCGTCTGCAGTGAACTTGATGGCGTTGCCAAGGAGGTTGGACAGCACCTGAAAAATTCGTTCGGCATCGGCATTGATGATTAAGCCCGGCGCGACTGTGCAATTGAGTTCTATGTTTTTTTGTGCAGTGAGGCTGACCAGCAATGCGCAAGCGTCCTCCAGCAGCGGTGCGACCTCCAGAGGCACGCAGGTCAAATGGTAGCGGCCTGCGTCGATCTTGGCGGTGTCGAGCAAATCTTCCAGCAGGCTGCTCATGCGTGTGGTCGCCATCTCTATGGTCCCCAAGGCGCGCTGGATACGGCGGTTTTCTACCAGAGCGTCGCTAACCGCCCATTTCTGCATCATGCCGCACTGCATGATGATGATCGACATCGGGTTGCGCAGGTCGTGGGACACCACCGCAACGATCTCATCGCGCAGACGCACCGCTTCTCGCTCGCGCTGTACCTGACGTGCCAGGTCGTTTTCCAGCGACGAGCGGCGCAGATCTTCGGCGGCGTACAAGTCAGCCCGTGACCAAGGCAGGGCGATACCGCTAACCTGCTGCTGCCACACCGCGAACGATTGGCGTGGGTGCAAACGATGGCTGGCCGTGCCCACACCGCTATGGCTGACATGGTGCTGTGGGTTGCCGCCCCAACTCATAGGTGATGCCAGTTGCGGGCGGAACCACATCACTGCGTTGTCCACCGGCTTGGGCAAAGTGAACGCAATTACGCCGCTGGCGACGCCCATGTAGTGGGCGCTGGCCGGGTAGTCGGCCTGCATTGAGTCGCCGTGGAAGATGCCTAGCCCCTGCATGCCTTGGACGTGTTCTTTCAATGCCTGGCGCGGCAGACCAACGTCCCGGATCCACACATGCAATGCGCGTACTTGGCCAGGCGTTGGGCATTTGCCGAACAAGTGCAGGCGGCCCTCGATTAGCACGGCGGCACCCTGGGCATTGGTCAGGGACAGCAGCCATTCGGGCCGGTTAACTAGTCCGTCGAATACATCACCCTTGGCCGTGACCATGGACAAAGACAGCTGTTTGAGCACATTGACTTTTACCTCTCGCTCCAACTGGGTTTGCGTGGCCACGATGGCCGTGATCTGCGCCGACAGCAATTGCCCGATCAGTGCACAGGCCTCGCGTATCTCCCGGGTGATCCATAGCGGGCGAGGGTGGCCGCAGGCGATCAGGCCCCACAGTGCGTTTTTACTGATAAGCGATATGCTCATCGATGAGCGCACGCCCATGTTTTTCAGGTATTCACAGTGCACCGGCGAGACACTGCGCAGGGTCGCGCTGCTCAGGTCCAGGGGCTGGCCCGTATCAGGTCGGTGGGGCGGGATCAGCGGGGCGGGGGTGTACTGGGTATCAGGAATGACGCGGACCCAGTTCTGCCGGTACAGCTCACGGGCCTGGGCAGGAATGTCCGAGCCGGGGAAGTTCAGGCCCAGGTAGTCGGGTAACTCGTCGCCTACCAGCGCTTGCCCAATGACCTGGCCATGGCCTTGGGGCTCTAAACGGTAAATCATCACGCGGTCAAAGCCGGTCAAGGCCTGGATTTCATGCACGCTAATATCGAACAGCGACTCCAGGGTGGTGGCAGCCTGCAGGTTACGCAATACCCGGGCAATCATTCTGGGCTGATCGCGCACAGGCTCGACAATCGGCTCCAGTTCCATGATCAGGATATCGTCGAGCCTATGCAGCGCCGCGCCCAATTGCCGCGTGCCGACGCTGACCTGCAGCGGCTCATGGTCGATGGCCAGTGGGCGGCTTATGGCCTGCTTTACCTGGTCCAGGTGCTGCGGCTGGAGCAGCACGGCCAAGGGTTGCCCCAACAGCGCCTGGGCGGGTTGGCCCAACAAGTCTATGCAGTTGGCACTGACCTGTTCGATCTGCAGGGTATCGGCCCTGAGAGTGAGCAGCACGCCATGGGGTTGGATAGCCCCCGGAATGCGGATCGGCTCATCGGCGCAACTGGCCAGGGCCGCTTCAAGATCAGGGACGGGTTGCTGCTCCGGTGTGTGATGACTCACTGGGCGACTCCATGCTCAATCACACGGGAGCAGCCGAGTGCCGCTCGCCGGGGCGTGCAGAATGAGTAACAAGTAGGTTCAAGCCCAGAGCGGGCGCGCGAGGGGCTGCGCTGATGCCGGGAAAGTCCGGCGTGAAGGCTAGAGTGGCTGCGGGTTACCCGCGCACATCATTCAACATAACAGGTGTGCATGCCCAAAGGGGGGTTAATCACAGATGCCTGGTGCGTTCAGCCGACCTGTCGGATTTTAAGCAGGCTAAGAAGCAGCTCGTGGTATCTGAAATTCAGAAGACAGGCCCTCTGATAATAGATCTTCCCAAGGGGGTAGACCTCATCCTACCGTTGCCCAGGTGAAGTAATTTGCGTGGGAGTACCGGTGATGCAGGCAGTGGATTTCAATTCGGACATGGGTGAAAGTTTTGGGCCCTGGAGCATTGGTGATGGGGTCGATAACGAACTGATGGGCTTTATCAGTTCGGCCAATATCGCCACCGGCTTCCATGCGGGCGACCCAGGGACCATGCGCCGCACGGTCGAGCAGGCCAAGCGCCGTGGGGTTGCCATCGGTGCCCACCCCGGTTTTCGCGACTTGGTCGGCTTTGGTCGGCGGCACATTGACGCCTCAGCCCAGGAGCTGGTCGACGATATGCTTTATCAGCTCGGTGCTTTGCGGGAAATCGCGCGGGTGCAGGGCGTCTCTTTGCAGCACCTCAAACCCCATGGTGCGCTTTATATGCATCTGGCTCGAGACGAGCAAGCGGCGCGCCTGCTGGTGGAAAATTTACAGCGCCTGGAGCCTGAACTGCTGCTGTATTGCATGCCCGATTCGGTGATATGGCACGTGGCAAAAGAACTGGGGCAACCGGCGGTGCGCGAGTTCTACGCCGACCGCGACTACGACCTCAGCGGCTCCATTGTATTCACCCGCCAAGTCCGGGCGCTGGACCCCGCCACGGTTGCGGCGAAAGTGCTGCGCGCCTGTCAGACCGGCCTGGTGCGCACGGTCGAGGGGGAGGATCTGGCCATTGAGTTCGATTCCATCTGCCTGCACAGCGACACCCCTGGGGCGCTGGACTTGGTCGAAGCGACCCGCTGGGCGCTGGATCAAGCGGGTATCGCGGTGCGTGCACCGCGCTGATCGCCCCCTGTGCTGCACCCTTGACCAATGGCTGGCGGCACGCCGCTGCGGAGATGATTGAGCATGAATAGGCCTGTGCGTTACAGCTTTGGTGCCGATGAGCACTTGTTCGCCGAAGTCAGCGAGAGCATGTCACTGGAGGCCTTTTTCAAGGGCATGGCAATCACCCGCGCCGTCGAGCAATTGCAACTCGATGGCGTACTCGACGTTTGCCTGGCCAACGCCTCGTTCCAGATTCGCTTCGACCCCGACCGCATCGCCCCCATGGCGTTGCTCGAGGCGGTCAAGGCTGCCGAGGCGGGCGCGGTCGCCGAACGCACTTTGCAAACGCGGATCATCGAGATCCCGGTGCTGTACAACGACCCGTGGACCCACGAGACCCTGATGCGCTTTCGTGACCGCCACCAAGACCCTGACGCCACTGACCTTGAATACGCGGCACGGATCAACGGTCTAGCCGGCGTCGAGGCATTTATCGCAGCGCACAGCGGCGCGCCCTGGTTCGTTTCGATGGTGGGGTTTGTCGCCGGTCTGCCCTTCATGTTTCAAATGGTCGAGCGCGAGCGCCAATTGCAGGTCCCCAAGTACCTGCGCCCGCGCACAGACACGCCTAAGTTGACCCTCGGCCATGGTGGCTGTTTCGGCTGTATCTATTCGGTACGCGGTGCCGGTGGCTACCAGATGTTTGGCGTGACCCCCGCGCCCATCTACGATCCCGAACAAAGCCTGGCCTACCTGAAAGCGCACATGGTGTTCTTTCGCCCCGGCGATATCGTCCAGTTCAAACCCATCGATCGTGAAACCTACGACCAGGCGGTCGCTGAGGTAGAAGCCGGGCGTTTCGACCTGCGTATTCGGCCGTTGGAGTTTTCCCTGGACGCCTTTCTCGCCGACCCCATCGGTTATCCCAAGTCGCTGCAGGAGGTGCTGGCATGATCAAGGTTATCAAACCGGGTTTGGCTACCTCTGTGCAGGACTTAGGCCGCGAAGGTTACTACCACTTGGGCATTCCGCCGTCGGGCGCTTTGGACCAGTACGCCCTCAGCGCGGCCAATCAGCTGGTTGGGAACCCCGCGGGAGCTGCGGGGTTGGAGTGCACATTGGTGGGCCCAGAATTGGCGTTTGCCATCGACACTTTAGTAGCGGTGTGTGGCGCCCATATGAGGCCCAAGGTCGATGGCGTCCACCAGCACCTGGACACTGCCTTTGTGGTGAAGGCAGGGCAGGTGCTGAGTTTCGATTTTCCCACAGTCGGCGCGCGTGCCTACCTGGCCGTGGCCGGTGGCATCGACGTGCCCCAGGTGCTTGGCAGCCGCTCGACCTACACCCTAGGTGCCTTAGGCGGTTTCCACGGGCGCCGGCTTGAAGCCGGAGACCAACTGCCGGTGGGCGAGGCCGGCGGTAAGGGCCGGGTGGGCGCGAGCCTGCCAATGGCCTTGCGCCGCACCCTCGGCGGTGCGGTGACCTTGCGGATGGTGCCGGGGCTGTACTACGAGCGTTTGAGCGATGCCGCCAAGTCGAGTTTTTTTTCCGAAGCCTGGACGGTGGGTTCCGAGGCCGACCGCATCGGCTACCGCTTCAAGGGCGGCAGCGCGCTGGCGTTCAAACCCCGCGAACAGCCTTTTGGTGCCGGCTCTGACCCGTCGAATATTGTCGACAGTTGCTACCCTATTGGCTCTATTCAGGTGCCGGCGGGCCTCGAACCCATCGTGCTGCACCGCGATGCAGTGTCCGGCGGCGGCTATGCCATGATCGGTACGGTGATCAGCGCCGACTTGGACCTGATCGGGCAAATGCAACCCAACCAGCGAGCCGGTTTTGTTGCGGTGACCCTGGAGCAAGCGCTGGAGGCGCGGCGTTCCTATAAGAAAAGGCTTGCGTGCCTGGCGCAGCTGTTCGCTTCCTGATTACCCCAGGGGCGGGCGCGCCGCCCCCTGTCGGTGGGCCTGGGATCCGCTCCCAGGCAGCCGCTGCGGTATTTCTATACCATCGTCTATCAAGCCGTCCCCCGTCAGGTCGATAAGCTGGCTATAGAGCCACGCCTTCCTGGGCGTTAGCCGCTGTTCGCGCATTTCTTGAGACTCTTCATGGATACCCTTTCCGCCAACGATCGTACTCAGGTGCTGCAGGACGCCACGCGCCAATTCTGGACCCACATTACCCCCATCGTGAAAATCGCGTTCGCACTTCACGTGGTGTTTTTTCTGCTGTTTCTGGTGCTGGATGTCACTGCGTTACTGGTGACCAACCTGTTCAGCATGCCGGCTTACGTCGCCTGTCTGGCTTGCATTCGCCGCAAGCATTACCGCCTGGCGGGTATGATCATGAGCGTGGAGATCATCGTGCACGCCTGTGTGGCGACGTGGATCCTGGGTTGGGAAAGTAATTTTTATCTTTATGTATTTTGCCTGTTGCCCATCGTGGCGTTCAGTTTTCAAACGGCGCCGGTCAGGCGCATTGGTCTAAACCTGGCGATTGTTACGATGGTGGTCAGCAGCTACATCCTGCGCGATCGTATGCACCGCGACACAGGGATTAGCCCGGCATTGTTGAACGGGTTTGGTATCGCTAACGTATTGACGGCCAGTTGCCTGCTGATCCATGCCACCACGCTGTCGGTGCGTTTTACCCTGAGCATGCAATACAGCCTGTTTCATTCGGCCTATCGCGACAGTCTGACCAACCTCTATACCCGGCGCCGGGTGCTGCAGCGGGTGCGGCAATTGGCTGAGCGGCCCAGTGGCAAGTCTATTGCGATCGTGCTGTTGGACGTGGATCACTTCAAACTGATCAACGACCGTCACGGGCATGACTATGGCGACGTTATCCTGCAGCGCGTGGCCGATGTAGTGATGACACAGGTGCGCAGCACTGACCTGGCGGCCCGGTGGGGTGGCGAGGAATTTTTGATTCTCATGCCCGATACCTCGTTGGACGAGGCCCTGCAGATCGCCGATCGTGTGCTGCAGCGCACGCGCGAGTGGGCGGGCCAGGTCGATAAAGATCCACACGAGGTGACCGCCACCCTGGCAGTGGTCACAATCGAGCCGGGCCAGTCTTTCCGCGATGCTTTGAATCAAAGTGACCGCTTGTTGTATTTGGGCAAGCAGCAGGGGCGAGATCGGGTCATGTCGATCAGGCAAGCGTATGGCGCGCCGTAAGCCTGGTTGCGCTGAGCCGGTGGTAAAAAAACGAAGCAAATCAAATGGAACCTCGTTTGGTCTGGATGGCCGAAGCTGCATATCCATTGCCCTAACGGAGTGACCCGCTGTGCTCAAATCCCTCGCCTATTCCCTGATGATCGCCGCTTCCCTTGGCCTGGCGGCTTGTGACAACAAAGCCGAGCAGAAAGCCCAGGACGCCCAGCAGCACGCCGAAAAGGCCGATGAAAAAATGGATGCCGCCCACGACAACATGCAGGAGGCAGCTGAGCACGATGCCAAGGCCAAGGACGCGGCGACGGCGGCCCATAAGGCACAAGCCGAAGAATCGCAGAAGTTCGTCCCTGACAGCACCGTGCCCAAGTCCATCGATTCCCCTGAGAAGAAGTGACCCTTCTGGTCTTTTACGGTAATAGTTTCTGCGGGTAAGACTTTCCACGGGCCCACGGTGCCGATGCTAATATTCGCCGCTTGTGTAACGTGGGCCTGGAGTCTGTATGTCGAACCCCGCAAACCGCTCGCAGGCCACTGGCTCGCTGGCGTTCATCAGCCGTTTTTTTGCCGCTGAGGCGGCCGGTGGCTTAGTACTAATGGGCGCGGCCCTGGCCGCCTTGATCGTCGCCAACTCACCGTTGGCGGCTGCCTATTTCGCCACACTGCACTTCAAGCTGGCAGGCTTGTCGGTCGAGCATTGGATCAACGATGGCTTGATGGCCGTGTTCTTCATGCTGGTCGGTTTGGAGATCAAGCGCGAAATGCTGGTGGGGCAATTGGCCTCGTGGAGCCAGCGTGCATTGCCCGGGTTCGCCGCGCTAGGTGGCATGCTAGTACCGGCGTTGATCTATGTGGCGTTCAATGCCGACAACCCGCAGACCCTGGGCGGCTGGGCGATCCCAGCGGCTACCGATATTGCCTTTGCTCTGGGTGTGCTGTCGTTACTGGGCAAGCGGGTGCCGGTGTCTTTGAAGATCTTTCTCTCGGCCCTGGCCATTCTCGACGACCTCGGCGCAGTGGTGATCATTGCGTTGTTCTACACCAGCGGATTGTCTGTGCCGATGCTGCTGGCGGCCGTGGGGGTCGTGGTGCTCCTGGTGTTGCTGAACCGGTCGGGGGTCAAACGGTTGTTGCCTTATCTATTGCTGGGCGCCGTGTTGTGGTTTTGCATGCTGCAATCGGGTATCCATGCCACGTTGGCGGGGGTCATCCTTGCACTGTGCATTCCACTGGGCGATCCCGACGCGCCGGGTCGCTCGCCACTGCAGTTCCTTGAAGAAAAGCTGCACCCCTGGGTGGCATTCGCGGTGGTGCCGATTTTCGGTTTTGCCAACGCCGGGGTCGCCCTTGGGGGCATCCGCCCCGCTGACCTGCTCGACCCTGTGCCATTGGGCGTGGCCCTGGGGCTGCTGGTGGGCAAGCAGGTGGGTATATTTGCCCTGGCCGTTCTGGCGATCCGAGCCGGGCTGGCACGGCTACCGGAAGGCAGTAGCTGGTTGCAGCTCTACGGTGTCGCCGCGCTATGCGGGATAGGCTTTACCATGAGCTTATTCATCGGCGCCTTGGCCTTCCCCGGCAGCCCCCACCTGATCGACGAGGTGAAGGTCGGTGTGCTGATGGGCTCTATCCTGGCGGCATTGCTGGGCGTCGTCATCCTACGCAGGGCAGGGCGCACAACCGGCTAACGACCTACACCATCGCGTAGGAGGGGGCTCGCCCCCGATCTTTTCCTTCTGCAAACAGCAATTTTTGCATACACCGCAAAACGGGCCGTCAGAAGGGCTGTGGTTCCCGTTTGAGCAGGTAGGTGTCCATGATCCAGCCGTGCTGCTGGCGTGCCTGCTCGCGGGTGCGGGCGATGCGTTCGGCGACTTCGTCCAGGGGGCCGGCGATCAGCAGCTCATCGGCCGTCCCCAAATAAGCGCCCCAGTAGATATGCAAGCCTTGCCCCAGCAGGTGCAGATACGCGTCGCGGGCATCGAGCATGACCAGCGTGCTGTCGCCCAGGGCCTGCGCCGAGGCAGCCAGGCGGCGGCCGGTGGTGATGGTGACCGCACCGGCGAGCTCGTTGAGGGGCACCTGGTGGCACGCAGTCAGTGCTTGCAGGCTGCTGATGCCTGGAATCACCTCCACCTCGAATGCCCCCGGGGCGTCGGCCAATAGGCCATCCAGAATACGCAGGGTGCTGTCATACAGCGTTGGGTCGCCCCACACCAAAAAAGCCCCACACTCGTTCACCCCCAACTGGTCGATCAATTGGCCGAACAGCGCTTGCTTGTCCTCGTTCAACGCCTCCACGGCGGCGCAGTAGTCATCGCTGCCGCGCGCCCATTCCGGGCTCTGCGCTTCAATCAAACGGTAAGCTCGATCCTGCACATGTTCGCGACAAAGTTGCCGCCGCAGGTCGGTCAAAAGTGATTTCTGCGGGCCTTTGTCGAGCAGAAAGAACGCATCGGCGCGGTTCATTGCCTTGACCGCCTGCAACGTCAAATGGTCGGGGTTGCCGGCACCAATACCAATCACGAGGATGCGTTTCATAGGGGCTCCATGGCGCGGCCGGTCAACCCAACGCCGTGTCCATAAACATCATGACGGCGAAACCTAGCATCAAGCCGAGCGTCGCTGGGGTCTGATGGCCGTTGCGATGGGTTTCAGGGATCACCTCGTGGGATACCACAAAAATCATCGCCCCCGCCGCCAGGCCCATGCTGATAGGGTAGGAGAGGGTGAAGCCGGTGGACAGGCCCAGGCCGATCAATGAGCCCAGCGGCTCCATCAACCCCGAGCCAACAGCCACCAGTGAGGCGCGCCCCGCACTCAGCCCGGTAGCGCGCAGCGACAGCGCCACCGCCAGGCCTTCGGGAATATCCTGCAGCAGGATCGCCAGGGTCAACGGCAGACCCACCGCCAGGTCGCCGTTGGACAGGCTCACACCAATGGCCATGCCCTCTGGCAAGTTGTGCAGAGTAATGGCCAATACGAACAGCCAGACTCGATGGATGCGCTGGGCATCCGGGCCCTGGCGGCCGCTGTTCTCGTGTTCGTGGGGCACGATGTTATCCAGGGCTAGCATCAGCAGCACGCCCAGGCCCAAGCCGATCACCACCACCGCCGCCGCCATCGGGCCGCTGCTGGTGTGTTCTTTTGCCGCTGCCAGCCCCGGCAACAGCAGGGAGAAGGAACTGGCCGCTAACATCATGCCGCCAGCAAAACCCAGCATGACGTCTTGGGTACGCGCCGCAATGCTTTTCATCAACACCGCAACAAGGGCGCCCAAGGCCGTGGCAACGAAGCCGCCCAGGCCGCCCAACAGTGCATAGCGGGTGTGCTGGGCATCGACGTGCACCAGCGCGTTATAGATGCTCCAGAGCATGATGACCAGCGCTATGGCTACCAGCAACGTAGCGCCGCTCCACAGCAGCGGATGGGTACGGAAACGGTCATTCCAGCTATGCGGGGTTGCGGGCGAAGCGTCTGAGGGCATGGGTAAGTCCATCGAGTTCGAGTGAGGTGAATAAGGTGGACCCTAACAGGGCGCCGAGGTTGCGGCGAGGTTGGATGTGGCTGCATGGCGCTACCCAATTGACGTCAAACCTATGGAATAGATAGACGTTTGTGTAGTGGCTTTCACCAGAAAAGTTCTTTTTAAATGATGCCCTGAAGGAAATTTATCGACGAACGGTCAGATAGCTGTAACGCTTTTGTACCGGGCGTTCCCAACTATTAGCGTACTAATTTATGGCATTGAGCCTTCATCCGTTGGCCGGAAAGCCATTCACAAATGCGAATACGACCTATATAAGTTCCTCGCCTTTCTGAACACTTGCGCGTGTTCAGATCCGTCAACCGATATGCAAAAGGCCGTCGAATGATCGATCTCGCAGTGTGGAATCTAAGCATTCCCGTAGGCTCACCGCCCAAGACCATTGAAACGCCCCGGCTCAAAGCGGGCTTTGAAGGCAAGTACTTCAATTCCGACGGCGGTAAGTTGTACTTCTGGACGCCTGTGACCGGCTCCACCACTGAAAACGCCAAATACCCCCGTACTGAACTTCGCGAAACCGACAAAACCGGTGCATTACGCAACTGGAAATATGGCGACGCCGACAGTAGTTTGACCGCGAACCTGGAAGTCACCCAGGTGCCTTCCTCGGGCAAGATCGTGATTGGCCAGATCCACGCGTATGAAAGCACCAAGCCAATGCTTAAGCTGGAGTACCAATACAGTGACGACCGCAAGACCGGCAAAATCGTCGCCAAGCTGCGCCGCACGCCGACGGTGTCCAAGAGTAAGGTGATCCTGATCGCCAACGACGTGCCGCTCAATACCCGCTTCAACTACAAAATCCACTTGAGCCCTAAAGGCGCATTGGGGATCAGCGCGCGGGGCGAGAGTTGGACATCCAAGGTCAGTTCCAAATGGAAAGACCGCTTGCTTTACTTCAAGGCTGGCGTCTACGCCCAGGATCACACTGGGTACACCAGCGAAGGCGGTCAGGTGACGTTTTATAAGCTTAAGATCAAGCACGAAAGTTAGTCGAACCAAAGTGTTCTGCAGTGGCTCGAACCCCAGAGCCCCTCGGAAACTGAGCCATGTCTGCGACCCCCCGTATCAAGCCGCTGCGTATTGGTGTACTGACCCACATAAAACACCCTATCCGCCAGCCCTTCGCGGGTGGGCTCGAAGCTTTTACCTGGGACGTCACCGTGGGTCTGCGCGAGTTAGGCCATGCGGTGACGCTCTTTGCCTGTGGCGCCAGCGCGCCAGAGCTGGACGCCGTGGAGGTGTGGTCGGGCGAGCATTACCGGGACGGGCGACGGCAATGCCTGAGCTCCGAATATATAGAAGAGCACCATGCTTATCTGAAGGTCATGCAGGGCATCGACGACTACGGCTTTGACGTAATCTTCAATAACAGCCTGCACTATGTTCCCGTGACCATGGCGTCGTTGATCCGCACGCCCATGCTCACGGTGTTGCACACCCCACCGTTTTTCGAACTGATCAATGCTTGCGCCGACGGCCGTCGCCGCGGGCGGTTTTGTACGGTATCGGCTGCCAATGCGCGCAATTGGCAGGCAGTGGTGCCCGGGTGCGACGTGGTGCCTAATGGCATCGACCTGCAAGCCTGGGCTCCACGGGGGGAAGTGGGCCAGCACGGCTTTTGGTCCGGGCGCCTGGTCGCTGATAAAGGCGCCCACTTGGCTATCGATGCCGCTCGCCAGGCCGGGTTGCCGCTGCGCCTGGCCGGGCAAGCCGTCGATCCGGCCTATTTCAAGGCGCAGATCGCCCCGCGCCTGGGGCCTGGGGTGGAATATCTAGGGCACCTCACACGCGAGGCCCTGGCCCTGGAATTGGCCGCAGCCGCCGTCGCCCTGGTGACGCCTTGCTGGGAAGAACCCTTCGGGCTGGTGATTGCTGAAGCGCTGGCCTGCGGTACACCCGTGGCAGCGTTCGATCGTGGCGCAGTGGCTGACTTGCTGACTGCCGAGACCGGCGCGCTGGCGCAGGCCGACGACGTTGCTGACCTGGCGCGAGCGATTGGCGTGGCCTTGGGCAAGTCCCGCAGTGCTTGCCGAGCACAGGCCGAGTTGCATTGGAGCCAGGCCCGCATGCTCGGGCAATACGAGCAACTGCTGGCCGAAGTGGCAGGCCAGCATGTCTGAACCGCATATCGGCTATTACGTCCACCATCAGGGCGCCGGGCACGCAACCCGGGCGCTGGCCATCGCCCGAGAGCTAAGTGGGCCCGTAACGCTGATCGGCTCGCACCTGCCTGACGGGCCGCTGCCAAGCCATATCGAACGGCTGTATCTGCCGGCTGATACCGCGCCGGGGATGCGTGTCGAGCAGTTCGACAGCCTCCATTACGCGCCGTTGGGCGTGCCAGGCCTGCGCCAGCGGGCCGTGTTATTGACCCAATGGATGCGTGACCACTGGCCGTGCCTGCTGGTGGTGGACGTGTCGGTGGAAGTGGCCTTGCTGGCGCGGCTGTGCGGGGTACCGACGATTTATATGCGCCAGCATGGCCAGCGCGATGACGCTGCCCACCTACAGGCCTACGCGTGCGCCGCTGTGCTGCTGGCGCCTTATCCGCCAATGATGGAAAGCCCGCTGACGTGCGCGACGGTGCGTGGCAATAGCCGCTATAGCGGCTGGATTTCCCGTTACGCGGGGGCTCCAGCGGCGCCAGCGCAGCGCGGTCAGGTACTGGTGATCAACGGCCATGGCGGCACGGCGTTCACTCACCAAGCCCTGGGCGAGCTGGCCGATGCGTGCCCTGACCAGCAGTTTCGCGTAGCCGGGCAGGTCAGTGGTGAGCCGCTGCCAAGGCCCAACCTGACTTACCTGGGCCCTGTGCCTGAGCCGTTGGCCGAGCTGCAGCGGGCCCATGTGGTGATTGGCAGTGCCGGGGACAGCCTGGTGTCAGAAGCCGCTTCATTGGGTTGTCGCTACATTGCTGTCGCCGAACAGCGGCCCTTTGCGGAACAGCAACAGCAAGCCCGTCGCCTGGATGAGTTGGGCCTGGCCGTGGGCTTAGAAGCCTGGCCTGAGGCCGCGCAGTGGCCAGCTTTACTCGCCCGAGCTCAAGCCCTCGACGGCCTGGCCTGGCAGCAGTGGGCTGACGCGCAGAGTGCGCGCAGAGCAGCGGCGATCCTGCAAGGCACGCTCAATGAGCTGTTCAGAAGCCCTGGTGGGCTTGGTTGAGGCAGGCCTGGGTTTCTTCCGGCAGGGGTGGCCTGAGGACGTCGAGGCGGTCGTCGTGCCAGGCGATCAAGCCACGCTCGGCAAAGTCTGCCAGCCAGCCTTCCATGGGCCATAACTGCCAGCGCGCATAGAAGCGCCGCGCATTGGCTACAATCGCCGCGAAATGATTGAGCGGCGGGTCATAGGCATCATGGTACTGGTGAAACGCCAGGGCGTCGGCGGCTCGTAGGGCCACGCCGCGCTTGCGGGCGCGAAATGCAAAGTCGGTGTCTTCGCCGCCATAGCCCACATAAGCCTCGTCGAAACCGCCTATGCGTTCGAACACCGCGCCACGGCAGGCGAAGTTAAGCGACCAGAACAAGTGGTGGGCCATGGGCTCGCCGGGCGCAGGGCGGTATTGACTCAAGGGGTGGCGAGCCGCCCGTTCGAGCAGGGCCGCTTCATCCCAAGGCATGTCAGCGCCGCCGGGGGGCAGGTAGCGCACCTCACCCATGTGCAACGCCTCGGGGTAAGCCTGCAAGGCTTGTCGATAATGCTCGAGCAAGCCGCTGGAGGCGATGCAGTCGACGTCGAGGAACACCCACGGGGCGTCGTCTTGCAACGGCCGCAGGCTATTTCTAGCCATGGCCAGGGGCAGCGCCTTACCGTGTTCGCCCACTTCCAGGGTGTGAATCGGGAAGGCGCTGCTGCTCAATGGCTGAGTAGGTTGGTTCATGAACACCACCCATAGCGCGTCGGGCCGCAGAGTCGAACCCTCCAGGCCGCGGATCAAGTTGCGCAAGTGTTCTTCACGGCCATGCACCAGGGTGACGACGTTCATGAGGCCAGTGTACCGAGCCCGCGCAAATAATCGCCGAAGCCTTCGCGGGCGCGGCAATCCAGGCGCGCGCTAGTGCGTACGCGCACCGAGCAGCTCCAGGCGATGCGCGCGCCGACGGCCTCCAGGCGGCGCACCAAGTGGACGTCTTCATGGCAGGTGAGGGCGGGGAAACCGCCCGCCAATAGGTACGCGTGGCTGGCAATGCCGAGGTTGGCGCCATGAATGTGCTGGTGGTTTTCCTGATCGAAGTAGGCCGCTTCGTAACGGCTGCGCACGTCTGCTGAATGCAGGCTCCAGTCATCGACTTCCACCACACCGCACACCGCATCTGCGCCGTAAGCCAGTTGGTTGGCCAGCCAGTTGCTGCTGACTTCGCTGTCGGCATCGGTGCAGGCGATCCAACGTGCGCCTTCTTCGATCAGGTAGCTGGCCCCGGTCGCCCGAGCGACCCCCACATTGCGCGCGGTAACCACCAGGACCTGTGTCAGGTAGCGTTCGGCGATCAATTGGGTGCCGTCATCACAGCTATCGAGTACCACCACGATCCGCACCGGCTCGCCACCCAGAATAGGGTGCTCGGCGGCTTGCAACACGCTACGCAGGCAGCGCTCCAAGTTGTCTTGCTCGTTGTGGGCAGGAATGACGACACCAATCATGGGAGTCCCTCTTTGGCTTAATCCGTAGCGCTTGTCCCATGCTGGCTTGCTTGGGCTCAATCGGCACAAGTCGGCCTCGTGCGATAGAGTCGACCTGTGGGATTCGGCAGAGGTTTCAAATGGATGATGAAGGGTCGTGCTTTTGGATCGCAAAGTGGCCAGGTGGCGCTAATGCGCCCAGCGTCAGGTCGGGCAAGTCACTAGGCCATTGTCCAGCCCCTGGCGGTCATTTCGGCTAAGCAGGCTGGCTTTGCCGTCACGCCAGGTCAGTTGCACGACATACACTGAGTCGAAGTCTGATGAGGCCCAGTCTTCGGTGATGACCAGTTTTTCACCGATAGCGCGGCGCGCCACGGTGTTGATCAACTCAGGCAGGTAGCCACTGGACCAGGCGGTGTAGACCACGGCATTGTGGTATTTGTCGCGCAGCAGTTCGTCGGCCAGGGCGCCGGTGTCGTTGGCGCCGTATTCGATGTTGACCGGTAAACCCAGTTTGATCGCGCTGGGGGTGATGGTCAGCAGCGGGCGTATATAACTGTAGGCATCGTCCGCAGCGCCTTCGGCGACGTGCCGGCCCGGGTCTGCGGCAAATACATAGTCGGCCTTGCCATACTTCTCTGGCAGCACCGTGGCCAGGTCGATGGAGCGGTTCAAGCCCTGGCAGTTAAGCTGGCCCAGGCCCTCGGCGGGCTTCTCGGCATGGCGCAGGAAAACCAAGGTCTGTAGCCCATCCTTGGTTGGCGCTTGCGCACGGTCGGTGAATGACAGCGCCATGGCGCTGCTGGCCAGCAGAACCGGCACGAAGATAAAGGCGTAGCGTCGAATAGCGTTCACGTAGGCCTGGGTCCCGGGCTGAAAAGGGGGTGAGGCGCTTCTCAGAGTGTGAATCACTCGTTCGGTTCGCCGCAGTGACCGAATCAGTGTAAGAGGGCATTACGGCTGCTTGATGACAGCCTGGTTCAGCTTTTCAAAGGCTGTGCGCGTGTGCTCGACCACGGTGTCCGGGGTCGCCAGGCTGAAGGCGAAGTAAAGGCCGTTGGCGAGTTCATCCAGGGTATAGACCCGCTCCAGGTCCTCGAACGCGATATGCATTTCATCGCACATGTGCCGCGCTTCGCGTTCGGGCATCGGGATCAGGTCAACCTGATGATTGAGCAGGCGGCGGAAGTTGTCGGGGTTGTTGGCTGACACCACCATTCGGCTAAACCCGCGGCTTTGCAGGTATTCCTGGCGTGAGTCGTCACGGACCACGCCAATGATGTACTGATGACCCTCTTGCAGGGTCTGCATATGCACGTGAGTGCGGTCGCGCAGGCGGTACAGGTATTGCTCGATGCGGTCCAGTTGCCCACCCCATTTGAATAGTTTTTCCCGGGCCGGGGTGCGCACGATAGGGTAGATCAGCACGCTTGCTTCACGCTGGGCGATGGCGTAGGCGCGGGCCCAGGGGTACAGGGTGATGTGGTAATCGGCGATCCCGGCGGCCTTGAGGCTGGCTTCGACCTGCTCGGTCGCCGAGCCTATTATTTTGCCGTCATGCATATAGCTGTAGGACGAGTCTTCGGTCACCACCTCCAATGACGCCGCCAGGCAGCCCCATGGGCTTAGGGCCCAGGTAAGCAAAAGCATGGCCGCCCGGTTCATTGCGCGACCCTGTCGCGGCCTTGCTGCTTGGCGCGATAAAGCGCCTGGTCGGCCCTTTGCAGCAGTGAGTCGAAATGCGTCATGTGCGCCTCCTCCAGTTGTGCCACGCCAATGCTAACGGTGATCCAGGGCGAGACCGGGGAGGCGCCATGGGGTAGCTGCCGCTGGTCCAGGGCCGTGCGCAAGCGCTCGGCAGCCTGTAACGCACCCGACAGGTCCGCGCCGGGCAGCAGTACCGCAAATTCTTCGCCACCCAAACGCGCGATCAGTTCACCAGAGCGGTTGAAGGTGCCTTTGAGTGTCTCGGCGATCTGCCGCAGGCATTCATCGCCGCCGGCATGGCCATGGCTGTCGTTGTAGCGCTTGAAATAATCGACGTCGCACATCAGCACCGCCAAGGGCTGCTGTTGGCGCCGGGCGCGTTCGAATTCAATATTTTTCAGCTCGTCGAAATGGCGCCGATTGGCCAAGCCTGTCAGCGGGTCGTGGCGCGACAAGCGTTCCAGGCGTTGATTGGCCGCCTGCAGTTCAGCCGTGCGCGCCTGCACCAGATCGGCCAGGTGGTCGCGGCTTGCGGCCAGGGCCCGCTCGGCTTCGCGCTGGCCGTCCAGGTAGGTGACCAGTTTGTCTTGCAGCGCGTTGACCCCGCTCTCCAACAGGGCCAGCTCGTCATTGGTTTTGCGCGACCGATCCAACAGCAGGCGCCGGCGCAGCGAGCGCGGGGACAGTTGGCTGAGGTGTTCGGCGATGTGTTGCACGTGCACCGTGACGGTACGGTTGAACATGGCCATGATCATTCCCGCCAGGGCCAGTGACTGGGCCACCTGGGTGATGATGATACTGGCGACGTCTTGCCATAAGCGTTGCCAGAGAATGTTCTCATCACCTTCGATGAGCAGCGAGCCGACCGTTTCGATCGAGCCAGGGTAGGGATGTACCACAAGGTTGCGTTGCAGCACGGGGGCGTAGCGGGAGGTATTGAAGTCGCTGCGCACCCGTTCGAGTATTTCCGGCTTGCGTCCTTCATTGATGATGCGCAGCTCCACGCGCCCGACCGGGGCGGCCTGGGCGACATTGTCCAGTTGGGTGAGCAACGACTCGCGGTCCACCTCCCAGACCGCCTTGCCCAGGGTGTATTGAAAGACTTGGTCGATCAGCCCCAGTTCGGTGTTCATGGTGGTCAGGTTGCTCTGCCAGGCAAACCAGGTGCGTGCTGCGGCCCCGACGAGGGTGAACAGCAAGGAAAACACCAGGGTTGCCAATACCAGCCGCCGCCCCAGCGAGCGCTCTCGCCAGCGCGGTCGAGGGCGTAGTGGGCCGGCGGTTTTTATAGCCATTTGCGCGCAATGGCAGCGTAGGTACCGTTGGCTCGCACGGTATCGAGGGCGTGCCGCAAGCGCTCGACTGTGGCGATGGGGGTGCCGAGGCTCACGGCCAGGTACATCCCATCACCGCCGCCGAGCTCCGGCAGGTTGAGGGCCTCGCTAATCAGATCGTCGGGGTTGTCGCCTGCTGCGCGGACGATATAGCGGGCGTTGAGTTCGTTGGCGATCCAAAGGTCGACGTGGCCCTGCTTGAGCTTCTCGTAGTTCAACTCGTAGCGGGTATTGGATTGCAGGCTAACGCCCAAAGCAAAATGGTGGGCCAGTAAAAACTGTTCGCCGGCGTCCTCTTTGACGGTCGCGACCTGATAGCGCCGGGCATCTTCCAGGCTGCGCAGCTCAATGGGGCGGCGGGCCAGGGTGAACAGCGCCCAGCGCGTCGGCGCAATCACCCCGACCCAATGGAACAGCGGCTCGCGCTGTGGGGTACGGACGATGGAATAGATCAGCACGTTGCTGTTGTGCTGCGCCAGGTCGTAGGCACGCGCCCACGGCATCGAGCGCAGAGGGGCTTCAAGGGCAGCCTGATGCAATACCGCTTGCACCACCTCGGTGGCCATGCCGGTGACTTCGCCGTTTTGAGTCATGTTGAACGGCGGCATCTCTTCCGTCACCCCGCGCAGCGCAGCCACGGCGCTGCTCGACGCGCTGGCACAGGCGAGAAACAGCAAGGCCACTAGGCGGTAGCGAACGATACGCAGTGAGGTCCATGTCATAAGGTGTCCTTTTGGACAACGGGGTGGTGATACGGGCCACTGGACCCTGCGATGTATGGCAGGCCTGTTCAACTGGCATGATAAGTATCGGCCTGGATCCATTAACCTTGAGAAGCGCTGCAAAGCAGGTAAGTGTGGACGTTTTTTAACAATTTTCCGCCGTTCGTCCATAGGAAATGGAATTTTCTGGCGTCCTGTCGTTCACACTCAAGTAACAGCACTACGGTCGTTCCCGCGACGGGTCGACAGCCGACGGATTATTATCATGAGTTCATTATTGATGGAACAAAAGGGTCCCGCGGGACCGCTGGTGCTTGTCGTCGAAGACGAGCCAGTCATTCGGGAATTCGTGTGTGAAATTCTCACGGATGAGGGGTATAAAACCCACTCTTTGGAGTCGGCTGACGAGGCTAAGCGCTTTCTTGAGCAAAATGCCCAAAGTGTTTCGTTACTGCTGACCGATATCCTGATGCCAGGCACAATGAACGGTGCTGACCTTTCCAACTGGTCGGGTGATACCTGGCCGCAAATTCCTATCCTGGTAATGTCCGGGCATGAAACGCCGGAAAGCTCGGGCGTAAGGCATAAAGTCGAATTCGTGCGCAAGCCCTGGAGTTTCGGCCAGATGATCGACGGGGTAGAAGCGGCTTTGAAACGTGGCAAGCAGCGCATTCAGGCCGGTGACCAGCCCCAGGCTGAGCTTACTCGCTGAAATCTTTCAGTGGGCCTCGGCCCAGAGGTCGGCCTGGCGTTCTTCAAGGCACTCAGGCCCACCCATCTCAAACTCCCGGCAAATCCACGGCCTTAGCTCGTAAATGCTGCAGCGCATGGTGTGCCGGTCCAGGGCTGCGCACCAACCGTCGTCCAGGCGGGCCATGGTCAACGAGCCCCATGCATCCTCCTCGATAAACCGCTCCGGCACCCCGGTGTCGCTGATCAGCATGACTTCCAGGCGACAGCATTTGGCGCTGCACGTGTCGCAGCTAACGCTGGCATCGTGCTCGGCTGAGGGAGCACTAAGGGGCAGGGCCTTAAGCGGGATCAAAGGTTCACCCATGGGCAATGATTGAAGGCCAGAGGGTACCGGTAGTCACGCCGTTCACAAAGCCTGGGCTGCACCCAAACCTACCGTTCATCGCACTTTTTCGTTTTTTGCCGCTCTATGCAATGGCAGGATGCGCCGCTCACGGGCATCCCCTTGCTTGAGTCGAGCCTCGATGCCCTCTGCGTTGTATTCCCCTGCCCGGCGTTTGCGCCACCGTCACTGGCTGGCCTGTGCCTTGGTCTGGCTGGTCAGTGGCTGCACTCAGCAGCAAGGCCAGGACATTGCCAACCAATTTAGCAAAGGGCGGCCTGAAGAGTTCTTTCAAACCAGTGTCGACCGCATGGCGACCTTGGAGATGCGCGATAACTTATCGAGCCTCTACTTATTGATGAACAAGCTCTACCAGCGCAACCCATCCCAATGGCGCAAGTCCGGCTTTTTACAGGCCAGCGAAGCCGAGCGCGAAGTGCGTCAGGCGATCGAGCAACAAAGGCCCATGCCTACCCTGGGTGGGCGCCGCGACCTTGCGGCCTTGAGCTATGCGCTGAGCCCGGATTTCAAAGGCGACCGCGTCGGCGCTTTTATCTATGCCATCGGTAGCATGTTGGTCACCGCCCATGGCGGGCGCACCGAGTTCTACATCACCGACACCATCGACCCCAAGTTCGTTAGCAATGCCGCGCGCAACATCGAGAAAGCCACTTGGTTACTCAGCCAACGGCAAAACAGCCAGGGCGAGCCTCTGCTGTTTTCCAATGAAATATCCGAAGAGGGCAGTAATCTGAGTTTCGCCGTGGAGTTTGGAAAAATCGTCGCGCGCCTCGACTTGCTGGCGCAAATGCTCGACGAACGCTACCGGCGTATCGGTCTCAACTACGCGCAAAGCCTGCTGTTTATGAACTTCTTGCCCGTGCAGTAGGCTCGCGCCCGCCAGCGCTATAGCCAATCGCTTACATGAACTGCGGCGTTCGGCTCTATGCACGGATGCCGGCAACCCCGTAATCTAGCCCCATCAACTGCAGAGCGGGAAGCTCGGCAGGATCAAGGAAGATCGACCATGGCCTGGAAGGCCGCCGACAGGGAGTTGGAATGGTCTTGGAAAAAACCCGCTTCGGCGGGTTTTTTGGTTTCTGCCCTGTGGAGGCAGAAGATCGAAAGGCTCAACTATTGCGCCCCCCGCCAGAATGACAGCTACCGTCATCGACGATGCCCGCGCTATACCGAGCGCCCTTTTCAGCCCGCTCAAGTAACCAACGCCGCTGCCGATACAGTAGGCGCACCTAGGTTACACCGAGGATGGGCGCTTGCATCGCGCTGTGCTCATTCGTTCACGTTCATTGAATGCCATGGAGGCCATCAATCTTGCAAGAGGCTGACCCTCGTGAAAAAAACCATCAGATTGTCTGTTTTTGCCGTTGGACTCCTATCAGCCCAGGTTGGGCTCGCCAGTAATTCTAGTTGGACGCAAACCCTCGCGGCGCCTAGCGTTTACGCTGCTGGCACTGAAAATTCCAACTTCTTTCCTACCTCTATTTCCATTCCCACGGAGGCTCTAGTGTCTTCCATCCGTTGGGAGGTTGGACTATACAAGAACGGTGCGACGAGGCACGAGTACCGCATCTGTTACGCGACACGTTATTCCACCACCTATGTTAAATGTTGGAACCTGTCGGGAAATTTGGCAGGGTCGACTGATTTTTTTAATGGTTTAGATGCGAGGGGTAGGTTTAAGATCACTGGAGTGCTAGCGGGGGGGACGTACCCTGTTCATCCAACGCATCGCAACACCCTGACTGTTAACTATCAGTACTGATAGCGCGTTGATTAATCGCCCATGGATGTAGTTCAGGCGATTTTAATTCCAAGGAGAGAATTGTGATCACACTTAATAATTCAATATCTCATTTGCCTACTTCGACACTCTCTAATAAAGTGGGTGCCACTCGGGTCAGCTCAGACATCGCGGAAGAATCCGCGACAGCGACCGCCGAGGACGCACAAATCTCCAGTTCTGCGATAGTTCTGTCATCTCTGTATGCCGTTGCTAGCGACTATATAAAAAATGAACATCTCACAGCCTATTCAGGCGCGGTGAACGGTAACGTTACTCCCGGCGCCTATATTGACGTAGGAAAATATAACGACTACTTATTCGAAAAAGCGGCTATGACCATGGTTGTCGCCGCTAAAGAAAAGGGCTTGGACTTGGCAAAAGAGGATGTTCTAGCACAGCTGAAAGATGAACATTCTGACATTGCCAGCATTCGCTTGGATGAGGCGAACCGTCAAAAAAAGCTGGGTGGGGATAATGTCTACTCAGATTTAACGACAGCCGACCTTGATAATTTTACCAAGGCGTTTATTGCGGCTAAAGAGAATGACCTTGATATCAACGAAGTCGAGGGGCTAGCTTTGCAGCGAGGTATACAGAACCGTTGTGGAAGTACTCTACAGGCCGGCGATCTCTACCCCTACGACTGGGACTTTAGCGAGACTGACCCAGAAAAAATCGCCGCCGCAAAAAACATCATGCCGGAGTCGATAATTCTTAAAGCCGAAGAGCTGAGGGCTAAACTTCAGGGAGATCTTGGCTTGGGAAGGGATTTTATAGAGTTCTTATTGAACCCGAGAATCGGACTGCGTGGTGCGACTGATGATTCGCTGACGTTTCTATCTAAGTTGGCCGATATCTATAACAGCAAATAGCTCGGCGTATCATTTTGGGCCTTAGCACCTCAAAATTTATCAGAAAGTGTGCTTTGATGAAAGCCACACTTTCCTGATATAGCAAATGAGACAGATTTTTATCCGTTTAACTTCATTGAATGCCATGGAGGCCATATCCCGCTAAAGGACCGCCTGCCGCTCTGCTGCGGGCGTGAAATTCCAAGGAGAATAGCATGGTCACTATCAATACCTTTAGTTCCTATACGCGCACGTCTCTTCCGGCTACCCAGGTTGATCCTATGGGTGTGGGCAGAGGAATGGTCGAGGGCAGTGCAAAAACGCCAGCCTCCATTGCCAGTGATACTCAGATATCAGGGCAAGCAAAACTGCTTTCATCGTTGTACGCGTCCGCAAGTGATTACTTGAAAGAAGAGTACCTCGAAGCCTACGCGGGGCCGGTCAAAGGTCATCACAGCCCAGGCGCTTATATCGATGTTGGCAAATACAATGACTACCTATTCGATAAGGCGGCTACAACGATGGTCGCGGCGGCCAGGGATCAAGGGGTTGCCCTGGAGAAGGCGGATGTCCTGGCGCAGTTAAAAAGCGACCATATAGACATGGTTAATATCAGAATGGATGATGCCAGTCGAAAGCAGAAACTTGGCGCAACTGTTGATTTTGCTTACTTGACAGATTCCGATATTGATAATTTTACCAAGACTTATATTACGGCCAAAGAGAACGGGCTTGATCTTGCTGAGGTTCAGGTCCTGGCGTCAAATCGAGGTCACCAAAATCGTCATGGAAGCGCTTTACAAGCTGGGGATATTTACCCCTACGACTGGGACTTCAGCGAGACTGACCCAGAAAAAATCGCTGCTGCAAAAAACATCATGCCGGAGTCGATCACCCTAAAAGCCGAGGAACTCAGAAGTAAGCTTCAGGGCGATCTCGGTTTGGGAAGCGACTTTATAGAGTTCTTGTTGAACCCAAGAATTGGCCTGCGTAGCGCCACCGATGCTTCGTTGACGTTTTTATCCCGCCTGGCGGATATCCATAGTCAACAAAAATAGATCAATAGGGCCGTGCCGATGAGCCCGGCCCGCCCAACCCAGCAGAGTTTGCACCCTTAAGTTGCTGGGGCAGGCGGGACCCAAAGGTTATTGCGGCAGCGCGGCGCCCTTGGGCCACAGCAACCACACTTGCCCCTCTTGTTTCATATTGCCCGCCAGCTCTCCCGCGGCATCGCCTGTGCCCCAAAACAAGTCTGCGCGCACTTCGCCGTTGATCGCACCGCCGGTGTCCTGGGCGGCGACCGGGCGTACCACGGGGCTGCCGTCCGGGCGTGTGGTGGAGAGCCAAAGCAGGCTGCCCAAGGGGATTACCTTGCGGTCGATGGCCACGCTGTAGCCGGGGGTCAAGGGTACATTGAGGGAGCCACGGGGGCCTTCGTTGCTGCTGGGGCGCAGGCTGAAGAATACATAGCTGGGGTTGCTCGCCAGCAGCTCGGGCACTCGTTGTGGGTTAGCGATGGCCCAGTCGCGGATGCGCCCCATGGACACCTCTTCTTTCTTCAACTGGCCCTGTTCCACCAACCAACGGCCCACGGGTTTATAGGGGTGGCCGTTTTGGTCGGCATAACCGATGCGCAGTTGCTCACCGTCATCGAGCTGGATTCGGCCCGAGCCTTGGATTTGCAAGAATTGCAGGTCCATCGGGTCGCTCAACCTTTTCAGCTCGCTCAAGTAACCAACGCCGCTGCCGATACAATAGGCGTACCTAGGTTACACCGAGGATGAGCGCTTTCTTCGCGCTGTGCTCATTCGTTCACGTTCATTGAATGCCATGGAGGCCATCAATCTTGCAAGAGGCTGACCCTCGTGAAAAAAACCATCAGATTGTCTGTTTTTGCCGTTGCAGTACTATCAGCCCAGGTTGGGCTTGCGAATCCGTCTAGTTGGACGCAGACACTCCTGGCGCCCAAAGTCTACGCAGCGGATACTGAAAACTCTAACTTTTTCCAAACCCCTACATCAATTCCCACGGGGAGCGTTGTATCGTCCGTCGCATGGAATATTGGCCTTTATGCAAACGGCGCTACGGTTCAGGCATTCCAAGTTTGTTATGCAACTCGCTACTCCTCAGCCTATGTCAAATGCTGGGATGCGTCCGCCAACCGGGTGGGATCCACCGAGTTTTTCAAAGGTGTAGACGCGAAAGGTAGATTCAAGATCACAGGCATAATGGTAGGGGGGACCTATCCGGTTTATCCGAGACACAGTAATACGATCACGGTGCATTACTCGTATTGATAGAACATTAAAAAACCTTTGGTTCTATGTCAGAGATTTTGTATCTTCAGGGAGAAGGTCGTGATCAACCTAAATACTTCGATGCCCCATTCGCACGCTTCTACGGTGAGTGCTGAGATTCACACGAATCGACGTGACTCGAACATCGCTGTTCACGCAAGCGTTGCGCAAAATTCAGCCAATGCTACGCAGATCTCAGAATCTGCAAAATTGCTTTCCTCTTTGTATGCCACTGCAAATGAATATGTGAAAGATGAGCATCTTCCCGCTTTTACCGGGCCGGTCCAAGGTAATATGCCGCCCAGTGGTTACGTAAATGTAGGTAAATATAACGATTATCTTTTTGATAAGGCGGCGTCGACGATGATTGCGGCGGCTAAGGACAGTGGCATTAGTTTGGATAAGGCCGATGTCGTCGCCCAGTTAAAAAGTGATAATGCTGAAATCGCAAGTATTAAGCTGGATAATGCAAGTCGCGTGCATAAATTAGGCTCTGGTAGTGTGATGGCGGACCTGACATTATCAGATCTGGATAATTTAACCGAAACTTATATTGCTGCCAAAGAGCATGGGCTTGATCTGGCTGAGGTCGGGGGGCTGGCGCTGAGGCGAGGTATTCAGAATCATTATGGAAGCACGCTACAAGCCGCAGACGTATTCCCTTACGACTGGGATTTTGCCGAGACTGACCCAGAAAAAATCGCTGCTGCAAAAAACATCATGCCGGAGTCGATCACCCTAAAAGCCGAGGAACTCAGAGGTAAGCTTCAGGGCGATCTCGGTTTGGGAAGCGACTTTATCGAGTTCTTGTTGAACCCAAGAATCGGCCTACGTAGCGCCACCGATGCTTCGTTGACGTTTTTATCCCGCCTGGCGGATATCCATAGTCAACAAAAATAGATCAATAGGGCCGGGCCGATGAGCCCGGCCCGCCCAACCCAGCAGAGTTTGCACCCTTAAGTTGCTGGGGCAGGCGGGACCCAAAGGTTATTGCGGCAGCGCGGCTCCCTTGGGCCAGAGCAACCACACTTGCCCCTCTTGTTTCATATTGCCCGCCAGCTCTCCCGCGGCATCGCCTGTGCCCCAAAACAAGTCTGCGCGCACTTCGCCGTTGATCGCGCCGCCGGTGTCCTGGGCGGCGACCGGGCGTACCACGGGGCTGCCGTCTGGGCGTGTGGTGGAGAGCCAGAGCAGGCTACCCAGGGGGATCACCTTGCGGTCGATGGCCACGCTGTAGCCGGGGGTCAAGGGCACGTTGAGGGAGCCACGGGGGCCTTCGTTGCTGCTGGGGCGCAGGCTGAAGAATACATAGCTGGGGTTGCTCGCCAGCAGCTCGGGCACTCGTTGTGGGTTAGCGATGGCCCAGTCGCGGATGCGCCCCATGGACACCTCTTCTTTCTTCAACTGGCCCTGTTCCACCAACCAACGGCCCACGGGTTTATAGGGGTGGCCGTTTTGGTCGGCATAACCGATGCGCAGTTGCTCACCGTCATCGAGCTGGATTCGGCCCGAGCCTTGGATTTGCAAGAATTGCAGGTCCATCGGGTCGCTCAACCAGGCCACCACCGGCGCGTTTACGCCTTGGCGGGCAATCGTAGCGGCGTCATCGTAGGGCTTGAGGGTACGGCCTTCGACCCGGCCGCGCAGGCGCTTGCCTTTGAGCTCCGGGTATAGACTGTCCAGTGCGACCACCACTAGGTCGTCCGGCACACCGTAGACCGGCACGTTATCGCGCTCGCTGCGGGTGTGGCTGCCGCGGTAGACCGGCTCGTAATAGCCGGTTATCAGGCCATGGGCGCCTTTTTCCGCTGAGCGCAAGCCGTATACCTGCAGTTGTGCCTCGAGAAACCCGCGTACCGCCTGGGGTGTGCTGTCGACGGTGCTGGCAGCGGCGCAGGGGGCTTTCCAGATGGCGTCGTTGGCCAGGCGTTGGCAGGCTGAGCGCCAGGCGGCGAAACCAGCCAGCAGGTCGGCGTCGCTCACGGCGGGAAGGTCCTTCCAGCTGGCCGGGGCGTAAGTTGCCACCGGTTTGACTTCGGGTTTCGGCGCGCCGCCATCGCAGGCTGCGAGCAGAACAAGGGCCGGGACTGCGCACAACAGCAGTTTGCGCCAGGGGCTACGGGGTTCGGACACCTAAGGGTTCCTCGCAAGAAGTCGTTGTTAAAAGGGCGTTAGCTTGGTGAAACTCGACGACCCCGTCAAACCCCAGTGCTCGATTCACCTGCGCGCCCGGCGGCATTGCCCGGTAGAATCGCCCTTCGGATAGGCAGTGGAGTCGACAGCGGTGGAGTTACGACAGGGCTTCCTTTTGACCCGGCACTGGCGCGATACGCCGGCGGGCACGGAAGTCGAATTTTGGCTGGCCACTGACCAGGGGCCGCAACGCTTGCGGGTGCCGTTGCAAACCGCCGTGGCGTTTATCCCGGCCGAACAGCGCAGTGTGGCCGAGGCGGCGTTGCAGGGTGAGCGCGACATCGAACTGCGCCGCCTGGCCCTGCGCGACTTCCAGCAGCGGCCGGTGCTGGGCCTGTACTGCCGCCAGCAACGCCTGGCGCAGCATGCTGAAACCACCCTGCGGGCCGCCGGGGTCGAGGTGTACGAAGCGGATATTCGGCCCCCCGAGCGCTACCTGATGGAGCGGTTCATCACCGCCCCCGTGCAGTTTCATGGGCAGCCGGGGGAGGGCGGCCTGCTGCTCGAGGCGCAGATCAAGCCTGCGCCCCACTACCGGCCAACGTTGAAACTGTGCTCGCTGGACATCGAGACCAGTGAGCGCGGCGAACTTTATTGCATCGGCCTGCAAGGCTGTGGCCAGCGCCAGGTGTACATGCTCGGGCCGACCCCGGCAACGCCACCAGATGTGGATTTCCAGCTGACTTACTGCGATACCCGGGTGCAATTGCTCGAGAGCCTTAACCAATGGCTGGCACAGCACGACCCGGACGCCATCATTGGCTGGAACGTGATCCAGTTCGACCTGCGCGTGTTGCACCAGCAGGCCACCAGCCTAGGCGTGCCTCTGCGTCTGGGGCGCGGCGGCGAAGTGATGACCTGGCGCGAACAGGCTTCAGGCAAGCATTACTTCGCCGGTGCCGCCGGGCGTTTGCTGATCGATGGTATCGAGGCGCTGCGCTCGGCGACTTGGAGTTTCCCCTCGTTCAGCCTGGAGTCGGTGGCCCAGACGCTACTGGGCGAGGGCAAGGCCATCGACAATCCGTACCAGCGGATGGATTCGATCAACCGCATGTTCGCCGAGGACAAACCGGCACTGGCCCGCTACAACATTACAGACTGCGAACTGGTCACGCGGATCTTCGCCCACACTCAGCTGCTGACCTTCCTGCTGGAACGGGCCAGCGTGACCGGCTTGCCGGCCGATCGCAGCGGCGGTTCGGTGGCAGCGTTCAGCCACTTGTACCTGCCACTGATGCACCGCCAGGGCTTCGTTGCGCCCAATCTGGGTGAGCGTGCGCCCGAAGCCAGCCCGGGCGGCTTTGTCATGGACTCGCGGCCCGGGCTGTACGAGTCGGTTTTGGTGCTGGACTACAAAAGCCTCTATCCCTCGATCATTCGTACCTTTTTGATCGACCCTATCGGCTTGGTCGAAGGCCTGCGCGAACCGGATGACGCCAGCTCGGTGCCAGGGTTTCGCGGTGCCCGGTTTTCCCGCACCCGGCATTGCTTGCCAGCCATCGTCGAAAGCGTCTGGCAAGGCCGCGAAGCCGCCAAGCGCGAGCACAATGCCCCGCTGTCGCAGGCGTTGAAGATCATCATGAACGCGTTCTACGGGGTATTGGGTTCCAGCGGTTGCCGCTTCTTCGACCCGCGCCTGGCCTCGTCGATCACCCTGCGCGGGCACCAGATCATGCGGCAAACCCGCCAGTTGATCGAAGACCGCGGCTATCAGGTGATCTATGGCGATACCGATTCCACCTTTGTCTGGCTCGGCCGCGCCCATGGTCAGCAGGAGGCCGCGCAGATCGGCCAGGGGCTGGTGCAAGCGGTCAATCAGTGGTGGGTCGAGCATCTGCAGGCTGAATACGGCCTGGCCAGTGCTTTGGAACTGCAGTATGAGACGCACTTTCGGCGCTTTCTCATGCCGACCATTCGAGGTGCCGAGGAGGGCAGCAAGAAACGCTATGCCGGTTTGGTCACCCGCGCCGACGGCAGCGACGAGATGGTCTACAAAGGCTTGGAAACCGTCCGCACCGACTGGTCGCCCCTGGCGCGGCAGTTCCAACAGGCGTTGTACTTGCGTATTTTTCAGCGCAAACCGTACCAGGATTACCTGCGCGACTATGTTCGCCAGACCTTGGCCGGCGAATTGGACGCGCTGTTGGTTTACCGTAAACGCCTGCGCCGGCCCCTGGACGACTACCAACGCAATGTCCCGCCCCACGTCCGTGCCGCGCGCCTGGCGGACGCCTACAACGACCGCCACGGCAGGGCCCGGCAGTACCAGAACGGCGGTTGGATCAGCTATGTGATCACCCTGGCCGGGCCCGAACCGCTGGAAGCGCGACAGTCGCCGATCGACTACGACCACTATATAAGCCGCCAACTACAACCCGTCGCCGATGGCATTCTGCCGTTCGTGGACGACGACTTCGCGACTTTGGTGGGTGGCCAGATGGGCCTGTTCTAGTGGTGGGCCACCACCGCCTGATTACGCCCCTGCGCCTTGGCGCGGTACAGGGCTTTGTCGGCGCTGTTGAGCAGGCTGTGCAGGTCGCCGTCTGCCGTTAGGCTAGCCACGCCAAGGCTGGCCGTAACCCGGTGGACGGTTTCGGTTTCCAGGCTGGCGATGGTCTGCACCAAGCGTTCGGCCAAGGCCTGGGCGGCGTCAATTGAGGTATCGGGCAGCAGCATGGCGAACTCTTCGCCACCCAGCCTGCCGCACACGTGCCCGTTACGACAGGCACTGGTGATCACCCGGCCCATCTGCCGCAGCACCTGGTCGCCGACCTGGTGGCCGTAGGTGTCGTTAATGTGTTTGAAGTGGTCCATGTCTAGCATCAGCGCGCACAACGGCAGCCGGTTGCGCCGGCAGTGCTCATACAAAGGTTCGGCCAACGCGAAGAACGCTCGGCGATTGTTAAGTCCCGTGAGCTCATCGGTTTGCGCGGCGTAGTGGGAGCGCTGATGCGCCTGCTCCATTTCACGGGTCAGGCGGAAGGCTTTCTCCAGGGCTTTGGACAGCTTGCGCGCGGCGCCGGCGACGAACGAGGCAAACACCAGGGTGGCAAAGCCAATGCCCATGGGCATGGGCGTGCCCTGCAACAACAGCCACAAGGTGCACGGCAGTAACACCAGCGCCATGGACACCAAGGTCATATAGCGGTACGCCGAATAACAAGATACCGCCGCCACCGACATGCCCACCGTGAACAGCATGACCAACGCCTGGGACGCCAGGTCGCCGGAAGGAATCAGCGCCAGCGCGCCCAGGCCCCAGATACCGGCAGACACCACCAGGCTGACCCAATAGGTGCGTTCCCAGCGCTGCGGGGTGCGCTCGCGCTCATGGCTGCGAAAATAGCTCAGGAACATCGCGCTGCGCAGCAGCGTCGAGGCGGTGAGCAGGGCCAGCCAGGTCAGCATGGTGCTGCGGTCGAGGCGGTTCCAGCACAGCCAGCAGAGCATCAGCGCAGCCAGGAAACTACCCAACACGGCCGAATAGGACTGGCGGAACAGCTGCTGCAGGCGGTCCGTGTGCACTTGCTCGGCAATGGACACAGTCAAGGGGTGTACGGGGTCAACGCGATCCATTGGGTCCGCCTGGGTGCTGCCGAAAAAAAGCGCGATTGTGGCAGCACGCCACTAGCGCGAAAAGCGGAATTTCGCCCGCAAATGCGCGTCGCTTGGCAATTTTTTCATACAACCCTTGGCAATGTTCGCTGAAGTACCTTGAAACGTATCCCTCGGAACAAGCCCAAGCAGCGTCGAGTCGGTATTGCTAGCCCATTACCCAGACGAGCCTACTCGCCAATGATCGATACTCGCCCCCATGAACTCCTGTTCGACCACTATGATCCGGCCGACGAACCACGCCGCCAGGCGCTGTTTGCTTTGGGTAATGGGGTGCTCTCCTGGCGCGCGGGCGCGGTGGATGCCCCGGGCCATTATCAGGGCCTTTACCATGCAGGTTGGTACGACAACGCGCCGCGCCAGGTCAACGGCACAAGCGTCGGCCTTGAGGCACTGGTCAATCTGCCGGATCCGTTTGGTTTGAGTGTGTCCGTAGAGGGTGAGCAGTGGTTCGACCTGGACCAGGTGCCGTTACTGGGCTACCGGCAGACGTTGAACCTGGACCTGGGCGAAGTGCACCGCAGCCTGGAGTTTCTTCTGGGTGACCAACTCGTGCAGGTGAACGAGACTCGCCTGGTGAGCATGCACCAGCCTGACCTGCTACTGCTGCGCTGGGAAGTGCGCGCGCCCTCGGCAGACGTTGATCTGCACGTGCGCAGTGTCCTCAACGGCGGGGTCGTCAACGGGCTGGTCGAGCGTGATCAGGCTTATGAAGGGCAGCGCTTGCAAGGGCTGGTTTTCAGCCATGACGCCGCAGGTCACGCCGCCGTGGTCGCCCACTTGCACGAGCCGCAGCGCAAGGTGCAAGTGCAGCGGCAAATCGACCTGTCACTGGCGCATACGCCCTGGCAGACTACCGTGGAACCGCGCCGAGTGGTGCAGCACAGCCGTTGCCGGGTCGCCCAAGGGCAGGCGTTAACCATTGATTTGTACGCTCAGGTCACGCTCGATGGTGCGCCCGCGCAGCCCCGGCGCGGCCAGTTCGCTGATTTGCGCGATGCGCACTGGCAGGCCTGGCAGGCGTTGTGGCGGCAGATGCCGCTGCGCCTCGACGACCCGGCGCTGGAGCGGACGCTGAATTTCGCCGCCTTCCACTTGCTGCAAACGACTTCACCGCTGAGCGTCGGCCGCGACCAAGGCTTCCCGGCTCGGGGTTGGCAGGAAGGCTATTTTGGCCAGATATTCTGGGACGAAATCCTCGCCTTTGGGTTTCTGGGCAGCCACTTTCCGGAACTGGCGAGCCACCTGCTGACCTATCGCTATAAACGCCTGGACAGTGCCCGTCAGGCAGCCCGTGCCGCCGGCTACCAGGGGGCCATGTACCCCTGGCGCAGCGCGATCGACGGCACCGAGCAGACCCCGCCGTTCCAGTACAACCCCCTTTCGGGCCGCTGGATGGCCGACCCTACCTACTTGCAGCGGCATGTGGGCGCGGCGATAGCCTACGATGTCTGGACGTTGTTCCTGGCCACTGGCGACACCCAACTGCTCGCGGGCATGGGCGGCGAGATCCTGTTGGAGGTGGCGCGCTTTTGGAGCAGCATTGCCGAGTACGACCCGGGCCGTGACCGTTATGTCATCCGCGGCATTATCGGCCCTGACGAGTATCACACCGCTTACCCGGGCGCCACGCAACCGGGCCTCGACAACAATGCCTACACCAACGTCATGGCGGCCTGGACGCTGCACCGCGCGCTTGACTGCCTGCAGTTGCTGCCCGCCAGCGACGCTGCCGCGTTGTCCGCGCGTCTGGGCCTGAGCACTGAGGAAACCCGCCACTGGACCACGCTGACTCGGCGCCTGTACGTGCCCTTTATGGACGACGGTGTGATGAACCTGTTCGAGGGCTACGAAAAGCTTGCACGGGCCCCCGCCGGTTGGTCCGAAGACGGCATGCCACGCCTGGACTGGCTACTTGAAAAACGCGAAGACAGTTGCAACCACTACCAGCTCACCAAGCAGGCAGATGTACTGATGTTGCTGCACCTGTTCGCACCCGCTGATTTGATCGGCCTGCTGGGGCACCTGGGCTATGCGTTCGATCTTGATGCCTGTGAGCGCACGGCGCGTTTTCACATGGAGCGTATTACCCATGAGTCGAGCCTATCGGCCATGGTCTGCGCGGGCGCCTTGACCCACTACGCGCCTGAAGAGTCTTGGGCGAATTTTCGCCAATGCCTGAGCACCGACCTGCATGCACCCTCCGACAGCGGCACGGTGGAGGGCGTGCACCTGGGCTCCATGGCCGGGTCGCTGGACGTGCTGCAGCGTCACTACCTGGGGCTACGCCCAGCGCTGGATGGCCTGCATGTATTTCCGGCACCCCCGGCGGGGCTTCAGCGCGCCGAGGTGCGCGTGCAATACCGCGGCAGCGGCGTGTACGTGCAATTGCAAGGGGAGCGCCTGCGCCTGACCCTGGACGCCGAGGCGGCCAGTATTGATATCGTTTACCACGAGGGCCGCCATACCCTGCAGGCAGGGGCCAGCCTGGAGCTGGCTGGTTTTCGTCAGCCTGGGTGACGTTGAAAAGATCGGGGGCAAGGCCCCCTCCTACGGGCGGCGGCACATCTGCCCCCAATCTTTTGCTCTAAATAGCCTAACGCTGGGCTGACTTGTATTTCAGGCAGCCGTCTAAAAAGCTCTGGCGCACGGCGGCGGGTTTGGCTTTCGAATGGCTGTCGTAGGTCTGCTCGGTGATGCCCATGGCCATCATGTGCATCCAGGACTTGCTGAATTTATAGCTGTGCAGCTTCTGCCTGGCGGCGTACAGGGACACGCCCGAGAGTTTCAATTCCTGCGCTCTGGCAGCGGTGCCAGCGCCCCAACTGCACACGTAGCGATCGTTGGCTTTTAATTCTTTGGCTTGCACGGCTGCCGCGCTGCACGCCAGGGCGACGGAAAACAGTACGATCCACTCACTGCGCATTGATTCAAGCCCTAAGCGTCTGAAAATGAAGCGATTTTGACGACGCTCTGCGCGGTTCGGGGCCAGTATATTGCCTTCTCTGCAAAAAAGATTTTCGCCAGGCTCCAGGGCGACTGTTTGACGTTTGCCGGGCGCTGCTGTCCAACCCCCCATCATCATCAGCCACAGGGGTCGGCATGAATAGTTTGCCTGAGGGGTACCGCGCGTTGGTCATTGGTGCGACCGGCACCATTGGCGCCGCCTTCGTCGAGTTGCTGAGCGCGGACCCACGCTGTGCGCAGGTGGTTCGCCTGGGCCGTAAAACCGCGCCGGCATTGGACCTGACCTTGCCCGAGAGTATCGCGGCGGCAGCCCACGCTTGGGCTCAAGGGCCTGGTTTCGACTTGATCGTGCTGGCCACTGGCATTCTGCACAGGGCTGAGTTCATGCCCGAAAAAAGTCTCGAAGCCCTGAACCCGCAGCAGCTCCTCGATACCTTCCAAATCAATACCGTCGGCCCGGCGCTGGTGCTCCAGCACTTTTTGCCGTTGCTGCGGGGCGACGGCCTGATGGCGGTGCTGTCGGCTAAAGTCGGCAGCATCGACGACAACCGCCTGGGCGGCTGGTACAGCTACCGGGCGTCCAAGGCCGCGCTGAATATGCTGGTCAAGACGGCTTCCATCGAAGTGGCTCGGCGTTGGCCGGGCAAGCGCCTGGTGGCCCTGCATCCGGGCACCGTGACCTCGCCGTTGTCCAAGCCCTTCCGCCCCGAAGCCCGCCCGCCACGGGAGGCAGTGGCTGACATGCTGGCGGTGTTGGACGGTCTGGTTGCGACCGACAATGGCGGGTTCTTCAGTTATGCAGGTGAGCGTTTACCCTGGTAGCCATCACCCCAAGCGTTGGACCGCCACAGCACCGAACACCTCCACCGGTTCCTGTAAATTCCCCAGATAGCGCGGGTGAAACAGGCACAAGTCGACCGAGGGCCGGAAGTCGGCCACGTTGACCTCTTCCAGGTGGTCCAGGTGGCGACTGTTGGCCAGCAGCGGCGCGGGCACTAAGCCCAGGCCCTGGCCGTTGGCGACCAGGCCCAGTTGCAGGTCGGTGCCGAAGGTTTCCAGGTTGATCTGCAGCGCTAATCCCTGTTCGGCCAAAGCCCGTTGCAGGCCGGCGCGGAAGCCGCAGCCGTCCGGGTTGAGTACCCAGCCGCGCTGGTAACAGTCTTTGAGTTTGTAGGTGCGTTTAGGCGCACTGCCTTTGGCGGCCACCACCCGTAATGGCATGCGCCCGATGGTGCGGCTGGTAATGCCTTCGGGGAATATTTTGCCCGCCGGGAACAGCGCGGCGGCGGCATCCAATTCGCCGTTTTCCATCTTGGCAATCAGGTGGCTGCCCCAGCCACTGATGACCTGGGTACGCAGGGCTGGGTATGCCGTACGAATCTGCCCCAGGGCTTCGAGCAGAATGACGTCGCCGAGGGTCTGCGGCACGCCTAGGCGCAACACCCCGCTGGGGGCGCCGTCATTGGCCACCAGTTCGCGGAGCGAGTCGATCTCGCGCAGGATCGCTTTGCATTGCTCGTACACGCGCAGGCCCATGGGCGTGGGCTTGAGCGGTTTGGTCTGGCGGTCGAGCAGGGTGGTGCCCAGGTCCTGCTCGAAATTCTGCAAGCGCCGGGTGATCGCCGGCTGGGTCAGTTGCAGGGCCTCGGCCGCCAGGTTGGTGGATTGGCAGCGGATGACGGCGACAAAGGCGTCCATGTCATCGATTTTCATGGTCAGAACTCACAGAGGGCGACGGTGGATCATGCTCATATAACATAATCCTGCCGCCCGATCATGTGTAGCCTGCAATTGCGGTCATTCCGCCAGGGACGGTTTCTCCCAAAGATTGATACCGCCTTCCTGGGCAAACCCATCGATTTCGGCCAGCTCTTGCGCGGTGAACGCCAGGTTGTCCAATGCTTTGACGTTTTCCACTATCTGTTCCGGGCGGCTGGCACCGATCAGCGCCGAGGTCACCCGCGGGTCGCGCAGGGTCCAGGCCAGGGCCATTTGCGCCAGGCTTTGGCCGCGGCGCTGGGCGATCTCGTTCAAGGCGCGCACGTGGGCCAGGTTTTGCTCGCTCAGGTGCGAGGCCTGTAACGAGCCGCCGCCGGGCCGGTTAACCCGCGAGTCTTGGGGCGTGCCGTTGAGGTATTTGTCGGTTAATAGGCCCTGGGCCAGGGCCGTGAACACAATGACCCCGGCGCCGCTGGCGTCGGTGGCGTCCAACAGGTCGCGCTCGATCCAGCGGTTGAGCATGTTGTAAGCCGGCTGGTGGATCAGCAGCGGTACTTTCCATTCACGCAGTAGCGCGACCATTTCCAGGGTTTTGGCCCCGGAATAGGAGGAAATGCCGATGTACAAGGCCTTGCCTTGTTGCACGGCGGTGGCCAGAGCGCTGGCGGTTTCTTCGAGGGGGGTGAGGGGGTCGAAGCGGTGCGAATAGAAGATATCGACGTAGCTCAGGCCCATGCGCTGCAGGCTCTGGTCGAGGCTGGCCAACACGTATTTGCGCGAGCCGCCGCCCTGGCCGTAGGGGCCCGGCCACATGTCCCAGCCGGCCTTGGTGGAGATGATCAACTCATCGCGGTACTGGCTGAAGTCTTCGCGCAACAGCCGGCCAAAATTGCTCTCGGCGCTGCCGTAGGGTGGGCCGTAATTGTTCGCCAGGTCGAAATGATTGATCCCCAGATCGAACGCAGTTCGTAACATGGCGCGCTGGGTGTCGAGGGGGGTGCTGTCGCCGAAGTTGTGCCACAGCCCCAAGGACAGGGCAGGGAGTACCAAGCCGCTGCGCCCAACCGGGCGATAGGGCATTTTTTCATAACGTTGGCTGTCGGCCAGATAGGTCATGGGAGTTCCGTGCTGACGATTGGGTTGGCCTTGAAGCATAGATGATGCGTGAATCAGCGGGCGAAAAAGATCATAGTAGCTGGCCGCTGCCGCCCTAGGGGTGTCGATCAGGCGCCACGGAACGCCCGCACTGGCGGCGACTCAAAACAATTCAAAGCGACCAGCAGAGCTACTATTAGGCCATGAGTGAAAAACCAGCGGATACACCGTTCGACGTTCCTGGGCTGATGGGTGTAAGCACTCCGGACGCGGCGGAGCGACTGCAGTTGGCCCTGGACGCGGGTGCGATCATCGGCACGTGGGTTTGGCACATCCCCAGTGACCAGATCTGGGCCGATGAACGTTTCGCCCGAGCGTTTGGCTTGTCGCCCCTGGAATGCGCACAAGGCTTGTCCTTGCAGCAGGTGACCGCCTCGATTCATCCCGACGACCTGCACCGGGTCAACAGCGGTGTCGAGGAGGCCTTGAGCCGCCTTGGTGCTTACCGCTGCGAGTATCGGGTGCTGCACCGTGATGGCATCTACCGCTGGGTAGAGGCCAATGGGCGGGTCGAGACCGACGCACAAGGCCAGCCGCTGCGCTTTCCGGGGATACTGATCGACATCGAGAGCCGACGCAGCGCCGAAGCCGACCGCGATCGCGTCACCGAGCTGTTGCACACCTTTAGCGCCGCCATCCCTGGGGTGGTGTACGCCAAGGACCTGCAAGGGCGCATGTTGGTGGCGAACCAGGGCACCACTGCGCTGATCGGCAAACCGGCGGAGTTCTACCTAGGCAAGACTGACCTGGAATTTCTCGACGACCCCGAGCAGGCCCGGGCGATCATGGCAACCGACCGGCGCATCATGGACTCGGGCATTGCCGAGCAGGTGGAGGAAGAGGTGACTTTACCGGACGGTTCGGTCGCCACGTGGTTGTCGGTCAAGGCCCCACTGATCAATGAAGTCGGCGAACGGGTCGGCCTGATTGGCTCCTCCATGGACGTGACCTTGCGCAAACAGGCCGAAGCGGCGGTCAAGGAGCTCAATCAGACCCTGGAGCAGCGCATCGTAACGGCCATTCGCGAGCGTGAAGTGGTCGAAGAAGCGCTGCGCCAATCGCAAAAAATGGAGGCGGTGGGCCAATTGACCGGTGGCATCGCCCATGATTTCAATAACCTCTTGGCGGGTATTTCGGGCAGCCTGGAGTTGGCCAAGATGCGCATGGGCCAAGGCCGGGTGGAGGACGTCGAGCGTTATCTCACTGTGGCCCAAGGTGCCGTGCAGCGTGCGGCGGCACTGACCCATCGATTACTCGCATTCTCACGTCGGCAGGCCTTGGCGCCGCAGTTGACCGACGTCAATGCTTTGATCGATGGCATGGAGGAGCTGGTGCGCCGCAGTGTCGGCCCGGCCATCGACCTGCAGGTACATGCGGCCCCCGATCTATGGGCCACTCTGATCGACCCGGCGCAGTTGGAAAACGCCCTGCTGAACCTGTGCATCAATGCCCGTGACGCCATGCCCGAGGGCGGTCGGATCAGCATCGCGACCTGCAACGAATGGGTCGAGCCCTGCGGGGGCGGCGAGGATGACCTGACACCGGGCGAATACGTGGGCATCCGCGTCACAGACACGGGCACGGGGATGAGCTGCGAGGTCGTGGCCAAAGCGTTCGAGCCGTTTTTTACCACCAAACCGGTGGGCGCCGGCTCCGGGCTTGGGTTGTCGATGATCTATGGCTTTGCCCGTCAATCCGGTGGGCAGGTGAGAATCGTCTCAGCGCCCGGTGCAGGTACGTGCGTGTGTTTGCACTTGCCGCGCCACGCGGCGAGTCTCCAGCCAGCGGCGCCGCTGGGCGCAGACTTCGCCCCGCCGCTAGACGGGCAGGGTGAGACGGTGCTGGTGGTCGATGACGAAGCGTCCGTCCGCATGCTGGTGGTCGAGGTGCTGGAGGGCATGGGCTACCGCACCCTGGAGGCCGCCGATAGCCAGAGCGGGCTGCGCGCCTTGCAGTCGGATGCGCGCATCGACTTGCTGATCACCGACCTCGGCCTGCCGGGCGGTATGAACGGCCGACAGATGGCCGAGGCGGGGCGAGTCGGGCGAACCAGCTTGCCAGTGCTGTTCATTACCGGCTACGCCGAAACCTCGGTGCTCGACCAATGTCACCTGCAACCGCGCACCCAAGTACTGACCAAACCGTTCTCGTTGCAAGACCTGGCCGCCCGCATCAGCACCTTGATCACAACACGCTGAAGGCTCTGGAACGGCCCTTAGCGAATGTTTTTTTGAAAAAAAAGGCCGGCTGGTAGCGATCCGCCACGCTGTTCCTGTTACCATCCCGCCCCCAACGCAACACTGCGCTAACGTGTCGCGTTGACGGGCATTCGGTATCCAGCGTCATGCACGCTGCGCAGGCCCCCTCTTGAAAGGCACGCTGCTGCCGATACAAAGCCCGATGGCGCTCTCATGACCTGGATCAAGATAAATTGCGTCTGCATGTGTCTTGGGTCTCGGGTCGGTCGTCGAAGGCTGTGCCGGAGGGGTTTGATCGAGTGGTTCGGCTGGGCGGGCAGCCCCGTTCACCGAGCGAGCCTGATTGACGTAAGAAAAAAGCACCACCTGAATCAATGTTACTCAAGCAGCTGAAGCCAATGACCAACAACAAACTCAGCTCGGCAGGGACATGAAAGTGAGGCCGCAGGCAGTGCCGCGGCCTTGTAGGTCCACCCAGCAGTCCTGCGAAGTGCGGGGAACCACGGCGCTGCCGTGGCCAGGGCACTTCGTGGCAAGAACGGCGGGCGGATGACCTTCTATCCTATGGATGACACACATGTTTAAGAAACTGACGGTACTGCTGGGCGTGGCCGTGGCGATGGGGCTCAACCCCGCGCTGGCCGCTGAGACAAAGAAAGTCGACGTGCTGCTGATCGGTGGCGGGATCATGAGTTCGACCCTGGGCGTTTGGCTCAATGAGCTGGAACCCGGCTGGTCGATGGAAATGGTCGAGCGCCTGGACGGTGTCGCTGAAGAGAGCTCCAACGGCTGGAACAACGCCGGTACTGGCCACTCCGCCCTGGCTGAGCTGAACTACACTCCCGAGAACAAAGATGGCCAGGTCGAAATCCCTAAGGCTATCGAAATCAACGAAGCCTTCCAGATCTCCCGCCAGTTCTGGTCGTGGCAGGTCAAGAACGGCGTCTTGAAAAACCCACGTTCGTTCATCAATTCCACCCCGCACATGAGCTTTGTCTGGGGCGATGACAACATCAAGTTCCTCAAGAAGCGCTACGAAGCGCTGAAGGCGAGCCCGTTGTTCGCCGGCATGCAGTACTCCGAAGACCCTGAGCAAATCAAGCAGTGGGTCCCACTGATGATGGAAGGGCGTGATCCGAAGCAAAAGATCGCGGCCACCTGGAGCCCGATCGGTACCGACGTCAACTTTGGTGAGATCACTCGCCAGTTCGTCGCGCACCTGCAGAAGCAGCCTAACTTCGACCTGAAGCTGTCCAGCGAAGTGCAGGACATCACCCGTAACGAAGACGGCTCGTGGCGCGTCTCGTACAAGAACTTGAAAGACGGTACCAAGACTGAAACCGACGCCAAGTTCCTGTTCATCGGCGCCGGCGGTGGTGCTTTGCACCTGCTGCAGAAGTCGGGTATCGCTGAAGCCAAGGAATACGCGGGCTTCCCAGTGGGCGGTTCGTTCCTGGTTACCGACAACCCGTCGATTGCCGAGCAGCATTTGGCTAAAGCCTACGGCAAAGCCTCGGTTGGCGCGCCGCCGATGTCCGTACCGCACTTGGACACCCGTGTGCTGGACGGCAAGCGCGTGATCCTGTTTGGGCCATTCGCAACCTTCTCGACCAAGTTCCTTAAAGAAGGTTCTTACCTCGACCTGCTGACCACCACCACCACCCACAACATTTGGCCGATGACCAAAGTGGGCGTGCGTGAGTACCCGCTGGTCGAGTACCTGGCAGGCCAACTGATGCTGTCGGACGATGACCGCATGGCGGCGTTGAAAGAGTACTTCCCGAACGCCAAGAAAGAAGACTGGCGTCTGTGGCAAGCCGGCCAGCGCGTGCAGATCATCAAGCGTGACGAAGAGAAGGGCGGCGTGCTGAAACTGGGTACCGAAATCGTCGCTTCCAAGGACGGCAGCATCGCCGGCCTGTTGGGCGCCTCGCCAGGTGCATCCACCGCCGCGCCGATCATGCTCAACGTGCTTGAGAAGATCTTCAAAGACAAAGTCGCTACCCCTGAGTGGCAGACCCGTCTGAAAGAAATCGTGCCGAGCTATGGCACTCAGCTCAACGGTTCGCCTGACCGCGTTTACCAAGAGTGGAGCTACACCAGCCAAGTGCTGCAACTGACCCCGCCACCAGTAATTGGCCAGGGCGCAACCGCTGCACCTCAGGCGCCGGCAGCTGCTAAACCTGCTGCCCCGCGTGAAAGCAACGCGGCGCAAGACATGGCGCTGTAAGCCTACGCGGTAAACTGAAGCCCCACCTGGTTATGCCAGGTGGGGCTTTTTTTTGAGGCCGGCCCCCGCTAACGACACCCACCATTGATCGCTTCTATGGGCGTAATAGACAAATGCGCTGAACATTTTCTCTCAGCCTTGGGTCGACTGTTTAGACGCTGGTGATGGCCGTACAGCGATCACCCTTATGTGACCCTATGATTGGAGATCTACAATGTCGGTAGCTAACGTCAAGCAAGAACTCAAAACCGTTTCGAACGTGAAAGCCAAGGCCCATAAAGGCGAAGACACCCGCATCGAAAACCAGGCCGAAGTTGGCCAGGCCCTCGCTGTGCTGCTGTCGGATGTGTTCGCGTTGTACATCAAGACCAAGAATTACCACTGGCACATGAAGGGGTCGCATTTCCGCGACTACCACCTGCTGCTGGACGAGCAGGCTGCGCAGTTGTATGCAATCACCGATATGATTGCTGAGCGTGCCCGCAAGATCGGCGAGCCGACCATTCGCTCCCTGGAGCAGATGGTGCAACTCAAGCGTTTGGCGAGCAGTGAAGCCACTGAGCTGACCGCCGAGCAAATGCTCACCGAGCTGCACGACGACAACCAGTCCCTGGCCGCCTACATGCGCTCCACGCACACCATCACTGATGAGGCCAACGATATTTCTACCACTAGCCTGTTGGAAGAGTGGGTAGACCAGGCCGAAGAGCGTGCATGGTTCTTGGGCCAGACCATCGGCCAGTAACCAGCACTAAGCAGTACCTGGAAGAGGGGCAGGGCAGCGATGCCCATGCCCCTTTTTTTATGCTCGTAGCTGCGGCGCAACATTAAAAGATCGGGGGCAAGCGGAACGCCGCCCGGCCCCCTCGTACCAGTGTATGGCGGCACCCAAATATCGAATATGCCGCTGACCGTAGGAGGGGGCCTTGCCCCCGAGCTCTTGATCTATACCAGGATATCCGCAGCCGAGCGGATCTCGGCCTTTATGCGGGTACCCGTAGCAGCTTCCTCGTTGGAGAACCCGTCGTATTCGCTGAGCACGCCAAAGTCCAACCCGGTCAGCTGTTCGATCGAGCGGATGCTGCGTTGATAGGTACGGAACCGCCCAAAGATGATGTCCAGTTGGCCCAACTCGCTGGATTGATCGATCATATAACCGGTCGCCGATGGCCGGCCGTCGTCGTTCATGAACGCGATGACTTTCCAATACGCCTCAGCAATACCCACCCCACGATACGTTCGATCACCTTCGCCAAACACAGGCCCGGTGATGACGGAAATTCGGCTTTTGGCCACTCGGGCGTTTTCCAGCACGAAGTCTTCCAGGCTTAGCCAGGTCTTTTGGTTGAACGCCGACATCTGTGGGGCGCAGTTGGTGAAATGGAAGGTGTCTTCATTGGCTTGCTCGGCCAGTTCACCCCAATTGGGGTCCTGGCGCCGCACCAAATGGCCGCGGTCGAGTAGATTGTCGGCGTACAGTTCTTCCCCCAACTGCGCTTCCTGGGGGATACGGCCGTCGTAGAACCAGCGGTCATTGCTGCGCTCCACGGCCACTAGTGACTGCCCCTCAATGTTCACTGCAACAAACATTGCCATCTTGCGTGAGCGTGACATCACCACCGAGAAGTGCGTGTAGTCCAGCCGGTTATCGGGGCTGCCGGGTATGGGCAACACATCGGCAGTGGGTTGCGGTAAGGGCACCTCGAAGGTGTCGAGAAATGCCGAGTCATAGCCTTGCCGCCCCGCGAAATGGGTCGGCTCGTGGGTGCGCCCGGCCGCGCGGGCGAGGGTGGCGGTGGGGCGTGGGCCGAGCAGCCGATACATGTCGGCCAGGCGTGTAGGTGTGGGCATGCGAGGCACTCCAGTAAGGGTTACTGGAGTGTAGTGCAGGGTGATGACAGTTCAAAAGATCGGGGCAGCGGCGGCGATCTTTACCCTATCGGCAGTTCGCCGGTTACGATGGCGGTAACGATAAAAATGGCGAACATCGGCAGTGACCACTTGAAGAACTCTTTTTGGTACTCGCCAAATGTCATTTCAGTGCGGTTCATCAACAAAAACAGCCACGCCACGGTGGGGCTCGCGTAGCGCAGCGCCTGGCCCATGAACGACGCCACGCCGATCTCCGTGGGGGTGATGCCGAACTGGTAGGCGATGGGCGCCACCACCGGCAGGATGCCGAAGTAGTAGGCATCCACCGGTAGCGCATAGCAAGCCAGCGCGCCCAGAAAGGCGAAGATCAGCGCCGTATGACTGCCCATGGATTCCGGGATCAGACTAGCCATGTGCTGAGCAACGGCGCTGGACATGCCGCTGCCATTGAAGATGCCCAAGAAACACCCCGCCGCCAGGATGATCGAGGCGACCGCGATAGCGTCACCACCGTTGGCGGTGATGCGTTCGCGTTGCTCCACGGCGCTGTAGTTGACCGTCAGCGCCAGCGCGGTGCCCAGCATAAACACGATGGCGCCACTGGCCCAGCCGGCGATCAGGATCACCAGCATGCCTAGGGTCAGCGCCAAGTTGAACAGAAACAGCTTGGGCCGTTTCAGTTCTTTGTCGTGTTCTTCGATCACCGTGACCATCTCGGCGATCTGCTCGGGGGTTACGATGGCTTTCTCGCCATGCACGAAGCCCAGGCGTTTGCGCTCCTGCATACCCATCAGGTAGGCCATGAAGAACACGTAGATAAACGACACGCCCAAAATTGGCAAAATCGCCACGAACAGCGTGTTCACTTCCAAATTCAATACCGCCGCCGCTCGAGCCAGCGGGCCGCCCCATGGCAGGCAGTTGCCCAGCCCACAGGGGAGGATGATAAGCATGGCCAGGTTGGACAGTTTCATGCCCATCTGGCGGTACAACGGCAGGAACGCGGTGGTGATAATCAAGATGGTGGTAGTGCCGTCGCCATCCAGGGTTACCACGGCAGAGGTCAGCGCCGTGACCAGAATGATCTTCAGCGGGTCGCCGTTGGCCTTGCGAATCAAGTAGGTGCATAACGGGTCGAACAGCCCGACGTTCATCATCAGGCTGAAGTACAGCACCGCGAACAGGATCATCACGGTGGGGTTCACCGTGCCGATGGACACCTTGCCGTTGCTGCCTTGCGAGTAAAACAGGCCTTCGCGGATCCAGGTGACCAACGTGTCGACCGGCACGCCACTCCACAGGCAGGCCATGAGGCCCGCTACCAGCGACACCACGATCAGGCCGGTGAACGGCGAGAGTTTTTGCTTGATGACCAGTAGCAAAAACGCTGTGATCAAGCCATAGCCCAAGACTGTCAGCATCTGAATGTCTCCACTTTTTTGTTTTTATAGTGAGTGCAGCGGTACAGCACGGGGCCAGTGCCGGCCCCGCTATGGCGGTTCAGCGGCCTTCGAGCAGCTCAGTCACCCATGCCGGGGCCAGCGGCGGTAGGGGTTCACCGCTGGCGCGGCAGCGGGCGTATTCGTCGATGACCGCCCGGCGCTGGGTTTCGTAGGCGTTTTTCTTCTCCGAGGCCTGCAGCACTTCTTCCAGGCGTGCCCGAGGCACGACCGTGACGCCGTCGTAGTCACCGAAAACCAGGTCGCCCGGCGCCACCTCGACCCCGGCACAGGTCACGGGGCTATTGATTTTGCCAGGGCCTTGCTTGGCCGGGCTGCGTTGCATGATGCCCTTGGCGTAAACAGGTATCGACAACCGGGCCAGGCCGAGTTTGTCCCGTACACAGCCGTCGATCACCAGCCCGCTGAGGCCTACGGCTTCGGCCGCACCGGCCATAAGGTCGCCAATATAGGCTCGGCCGGGGTAGGCCTTGCCCGCAACCACCAGCACATAGCCCGGCTGGCCCTGGTAAATGGCCACGTGAATGGGAAAGTTGTCGCCGTCTTCGGTGTCCACGGTGTAGGCGGTGCCGAGCATGACTTTGCTTTCATCCAGGGGCATCAAGCTGGCGTCCATGCAGCCGTTGCGGGGGATCCCCAGGCTCTGCATGCCGTCGCACAGTTGCGCCGGGCTGAGGGCGCGCAAGCGTTCGAGCAGGTGCTCGGGGATCAGCTCGGGCAGGGCGTGGTAGTGTTCGGTATTCATGGCAGTAACCTCAGGCGTGATTGGCAAGGTGCTTGATCGCGGCGGCGTAGCCCATGTCGCTGGCATCGGCGCCGAGCAGGCTGTGCCAGTTGTGCTGGGCGAGTGCCGCGAGCCGCGCTTGGGTCGCTTGCGACAGGCTGGCGTCGACCCCTAGGGCCTGTAGGGTGGTGACCACGTCGGCCATTTCGGCGCTGCGCCGCTCAGCGTGCAGCAGGGTCCGGGCGCAGAAGGTGTTGGCTAACTGTTCCACAGTCTTGCCATTGAGCGAGTCACCCAATGTGGTAACCAGGCTGTCCAGTACGCCAAAGCGTTCTGCGGCCACGAACGATTCCAGCAGCAACTGAGGCAGGCCTTTCATCACCACGCTTTTGAGCATCTTTAACGCTGAAGCCGCGCCGGGCTCGGCGTCCAGCACGCTCAGGCGCATGCCCAGCGGGGTGAAGCGTGCAGCGAAGGCGGCGGCGCCGCTGCCGGCCAGGAGCATCGGTACGGTATGGCCGTTGCCGGGTACCGTGCCCATAACGGCACAGTCGCAAAAACCTACGCCGCTGGCCCGCGGTAGTTGCTCGATGGACTGCTTGACGGTGGGGGCGGCCGAGTTCATATCGACGTAGGTCTGGCCTGGGCGTAACAGCGGCATCAGGCCCTGGGCAACCGCCAACGCGCTGCTGGCGCTGGTCAGGCAGACGACAAAACGCGCATCCGCGCAGGCCTGTTGCGCGCTATCGAACAGGCTGACGCCTAATTCGGCGGCGCGTTGGCGAATCAGGGGGCCCTTAGCCGGGTGCTGTGCGTTGGCATCATAAGCGCCGAGGCTGATATCGCCTGTTGAGCGCAACCCTCGGCTGATGTGATAGGCGGCTTCGCCGAAGCCAATAAAGACCAGTTCCATGGGCGTTCCTGTTTTGTGATTGTTATGCAGGAGCTAGAGCAAGGGCTGTGCCAGCAACGCCATCATGGCGCTTTGAGGTGCTGTCAACCAGGTTAAATTCTTTACATATCAATGGGTTGATTAATTAACTGGGGCTCTGTGCGTGCGGGCAGGGGCGAAACATTTGGCGTAGCGCTATTGCAAAACATTGCATTGCATTTCACTCGAGGAATAGCATCGCAATGAATACCCAATAATAAGGTTCGCCATGCAGGGCAAAATCGCTGTTATATCGCCCTCGACCCAACTCACCGCCCGCTTTGAAGCCTTGCTACGTCATCGTGGCATTCCCTTGATGCTGGTTCAGGCTTCGCAAACCACGGCGGTAGCGTTGGCGCGGCAGCTGATAGACGACGGCGCCCGGGTGATCATCAGCAGGGGCAGGACCGCGCAGTTGCTCCGTGAGCAGTTGCGCGTGCCCATCGTTGAGGTCCGGCATACGTTTTTCGATTGCGTGAACGCCTACCGCGAGGCCCGCCAGGTCTCGGCCAAGGTGGCCTTTCTGGCCACCTCGCAGGGTTACTTGAGTATTTTGCAAAAGTCCAAGGCGTTCCTGGATGAGGTCACCCTCTGCGCCATCGACCCCTTCGATAGCCTTGCCGCCACCGAGGCCAAACTCGACGCGTTGCAGGCGCAGGGCATCGAAGTCGCCATTGGTGGGCTTTCGTTGCAACAGGCGGTGGTGGCGCGGGGGATCCACTACATCATGTCCGATGCCGACACCGACGCGGTCAACGACGCCATCGACGAAGCCTCGCATCTGTTGCAGATCGAAATCGAACGCGGGCAAAAAAGCCTGGAGCTGCAAAGCCGCTACGAGATGACCCGGTCGATCCTTGACTGCGTCTCTGAAGGCATCTTCAGCATCGACCTGGACGGCGTGATCACCAACCTCAATAGCGTGGCGACCGCCTACCTGGGCAGCCTGGCCGTTGGCGATACAGTGCACGAGCTGATCGGGCGCGATTACTTCACGCCGGTGCTGGCCGGGGGCAAGCCGTTGCGCGGCGGCTTGATCAAGCTCGGCCGCCACTCGCTCACCCTGAGCATCGCGCCGATCACGCTGGGCGAGCAGGTGATCGGCGCGGTCGCGACCTTACAGACCCAGACCGAGATTCAGCACATCGAGCAAAAGATGCGCCGGCTGCTGGCCCGTACCCACCGGGCGGAACGAACCTTCGACGATATCATCGGTAGCAGCCCGGCCCTGGCGCGGGCCAAGGCCTTGGCCCTGCGCTACGCCGCCGTGGACAGCACGGTGATGATCGAAGGGGAAACCGGTACCGGCAAAGAACTGTTTGCCCAGAGTATCCATAATGCCTCGAAGCGCCGCCATGCCCCGTTCGTGGCGATCAACTGTGCAGCCTTCGCCCCCAGTGTTTTGGAGAGCGAGCTGTTTGGCTACGTCAAAGGCGCCTTCACCGGGGCCCTGGCCGAGGGCAAGGCCGGTATCTTCGAATTGGCCCACACCGGGACCATCCTGCTCGACGAGATCAGCGAAACCTCCGCCGATATCCAGCTCAAATTGCTGCGCACCTTGCAGGAGCGCAAGGTGATCCGCATGGGCGACGACAAAGTCACCCCCATCGATATCCGTATCATCACCGCCAGCAATAAACGCCTGCCGGCCCTGGTGGCTCAAGGGCTGTTCAGAGAAGACTTTTACTACCGTATCTGTGTTCTAAAACTGACCCTGCCTGCGCTACGCGAGCGCCGCGAGGACATTCCTGAGTTGTTGCCGGTGCTGCTCAAAGGGCTGCAACTGCCTGATTGCCGCCTGGCCCCCGGAGCCCTGGCGCGGCTTGCCGATTACCCCTGGCCGGGGAATATTCGCCAGCTGAGCAACATTGCCGAGCGCTTGGCGGTGATGAGTGACGACGGCCAGGTGGACGAAGCGCTGGTGGCTGAAACCCTCGACGATACTTTCCCCGACCCTGCGGGGCGAGCCATGCCGGCCGCACCCTTGGGCGAGCAGGCCAGGTTACTGCGGGCGTTGGCCAATGCCCGGGGTAACCGTCGCCAGGCCGCCCAGGCCTTGAGCATCAGCACCACGACCCTATGGCGCTGGATGAAAAAATATAACGTTGACGGCGGGCGATGAATGGCAGTGATTGCGATTTAATATCATGTAGCCTCGGTCGATAGATTGGTAACGCGCCTACATTCCCATAGGCGCCTTATCACGAGGTTTATCATGCTTAAAACGTCACTGAGGGCCCAGGTACTGGCATTACTGGGTGGTGGCCTTTTGATTCTGCTGTTGATTGCCCTGGGCAGCTTCAAGTTTCTGTCGGGCGGCTTGGCCGACTACAGTGCTTTGGTGGCAGGCCCCCTGAAGGCAACGGAGCTGGTCGACCGCGCCAACGTTCAGTTCAAAACCCAAGTGCAGGAATGGAAGAACGTCCTGTTGCGTGGCAAGGACCCCAAGGCGCTGGATAAATACTGGGGCCAGTTCGAACAGGAGGAGCGCGACGTCCAAGCCACCTTGGCTGAGTTGGCCGCACTGGCGGGTGTGCCGGCCGATATCCAGGCCAGTGCAGGCAAGCTGCGCAGCGAACATGCCAGCCTGGGTGCCGCTTACCGCAAGGGCCGGGATGCCTTTGTCGCCAGCGGTGCCGACGCCGCGGCCGGTGACCGTGCGGTGGCCGGTGTAGACCGGGCCACCAGCGAGCAGCTCAATGGTTTGGTCCAGACCCTGCGTAAACAAGCCGATGAGCAATCGGCGCTGATTAACGCGCACGGCGCGCAGACTATTACCCTGGGCATCACCATCATGCTGGTATCCGGTGTGCTGGTGGGCTTGTTCAGCCTGTGGTTGATCAACCGTAATCTGGTCACGCCGATTCGCAACTTGATCGACTACGTGGCCCGCCTGAGCGAGGGTCGCTTCGGCGAAAGCGTGGTCAGCCACCGCCAGGATGAATTAGGGCGCCTGGCGTTGGCGGCCAACACCCTGCGCGACTTCCTCGCCGACACCTTCAACCGCCTGCAGCGCAGCACCTCGGACCTGGACAAAGCCAGCGGCGAGCTCAACACCATTGCGGCTGTCATGTACCAAGGCACCCAAGAGCAGTTCGAGCGCACCGACCAAGTGGCCACTGCCATGCAGGAAATGTCTGCCACCGCCCAGGAAGTGGCGCGTCACGCGGCCAGTGCGGCGACGGCCGCCGATGAAGCGGATCAGTCTGCTCGCCTCGGTGAGAGCGCCATGCAGGCGACCATTGGCACCATCACCAGCATGCGTGGCGAAATTGTCGCGACCGGTGATGTGATTCGCCAGCTGCGCAACGACAGCGGCCGCATCGGTAAGGTGCTAGAAGTGATTCGCGGCATCGCCGACCAGACTAACCTGTTGGCCCTCAACGCGGCTATTGAAGCGGCTCGAGCCGGGGACGCCGGGCGGGGCTTTGCAGTGGTGGCCGATGAAGTGCGTACATTGGCGCTACGTACCGCGTCGTCCACGGCGGAGATCCATCAAATCATCGACACCGTGCAGACCGGCGCCGTGAACGCGGTGCGCGCTATCGAGACGGGGCAGGCGCGCAGTGACGAAGGCGTGGATCAGGTGGTCAAGGCCGGTGCGGTATTGAACCGCATCACCCTGGCGGTGGAGGCGATCCGCGACATGAACCGCCAGATCGCCACCGCCGCCGAAGAGCAGAACGCTGTGGTCGAAGACATCTCGCACAACCTGGTGGAGATCACCGCGATTGCTCACACCAACCAAGACAACGTTGGCCGCACCAAGGCGGCCAGTGAGCACCTGCATGGGTTGTCTGGGCAGCTTTCCGAGGTCACCGCACGCATGAGCGCTTAAAGCGATAACTCGCGGTCTTTGATGTCCGCGATGGGCCCTAGGACCGATCCGTCGAACTCGGCCAGGGGCTGCTGCGCGCGGACCTTCGCGGGTAGGTCTGGGTTGGCCAGGGCGCCTTTACCGATGGCAATCAGGTCGGCGCCATCGTCCAGCGACGCGCTGGCGCGGTCTGGTTCGTGCAGGGCGCCGTTGGCGATGAGGGTGACGCCAGGCGCATAGCGCCGCGCCAGGTTGACCAGGCTGGCGTCACCGCCCGGGAAGGCCGGGGCCCAGGCTTTGTGCTCGGTAATATGGATAAAGTCGACGCCGGCGCCTGCTACACCGCTGAAGATGATTTCGGCGGCGCGTTCGGCTTCGGGCCATTTGTGTTCCAGGTCATTCACTTTGCCCTGGGACAAGCGCACACCCAGCGGAACATGCGGCCCTATCTTAGCCCGTACCGCTGCGATGACCTCCAGCACCAGAGTCAGCCGCCCTTGCAGCCCCTGGCCCCAAGCGTCGTCGCGCAGGTTGGTGTAGTCGGTGAGAAACTGGTCAAGCAGGTAGCCGTTGGCGCCGTGCAGTTCGATGCCGTCGAACCCGGCAATGTCGATGGCCCGCGCCGCCGCTTGGGCAAAGCTGCTAAGCACCGTGGCGATGTCGTCCGCGCCCATGGCCTGGGGCACCGGGTAGCGCCCGCTGCCATGGTAGAAGCCCAGTTGTTCACCCTTGGGCTGGACCGCCGAGGGCGCCTGGGTGTGGTCTTTGAAACGGTTGTGCTGAGTCAGGGCGCCGGCATGCATAAGCTGCGCGAACATCAACGCCGAGCCTGCGTGGACCCGCTGCAACACGGGCTGCCAGGCCCGGGCCTGGGCGTCGTCGCTAAGGCCCGGTTGGCCTTGGTAGCCCTGGGAATAAGCCTGGTCGATGTACACCCCTTCACTGATCAGCAAGCCGAAGCCGCCTTGGGCGAAGCGCTCGTAATAGGCGGCCATACGCTCGGTGGCGCTGCCCTCGAGGGTGGCGCTGATGCGGGTCATGGGGGCCAGCACGAAGCGGTTGGGGATGTTCGCCGTGTTGATCGTCCAGGGGCTGAAAAGCTTGCTGTGTCGTTCGTTCATGGATCGCTCCCAAGGGGTCGCTGCCGCAGCGGCGGGGGTTGGCGAGTCGCTGTCGCGCGCCAGGTTAGCAATAGATGACCCAGCAGCGGCCGCCCAGTTCAGTCAAAAAAAGTATCACCCGCGGTCTGTTATCGTGCTGGCAGGCCAGGGCGCTATCCGCGTAAGGTGCGCCCTACAATAAAACCCAGCGAAGGATTTTTGACATGAGCCTACCCCGCGCAATGGTCTTCGGCGAAGCCTTGACCGATATCGTCCAGGGTGTCCCGGGGCAGTGGCAGGGCTTTCCCGGCGGTGCGCCATGGAACGTGGCGCGGGGCCTCGCCCGCTTGGGTGTGCGCAGCGCATTCGGTGGCTCCATCAGCTGCGACTCCCTGGGTGACGAGATCGCCTGGCAATCGGAAACCGCAGGCTTGGACCTGCGTTTTCTGCAACGGGTCGACGCAGATCCGCTGGTGGCGATCGTGCCGTCGAGCCGCCCCCCACGGTATTTTTTCGCGGGCGAGGCCGATCTGCATTTCGACCCGAGCCAGTTACCCGAGGGCTGGCTCGGCGCTGCGCAATTGTGCCATTTCAGTTGTATCAGCCTGGCGCGCGAACCGTTGGCGGCCAGATTAGTGGCGCTGGCCGAGCGGGCCAAAGCGGCGGGCAAGGTGATCAGCTACGACCCGAACTGGCGCAACCTGATGGATGAGCGCTATCGCCGCGACACCTTCCCGCGCATGGTGGCCCTGGCCGACGATTTAAAACTGTCCGACGAAGACCTCAAGCACATCTACCCGGGTTTGGACGAGGCGCAGGCTTTGGCTGAACTGCGCCAGCTCAACCCGCTCGCGCAAATTCTGTTCACCCGGGGCGAAAAGGGCCTGGTGCTGTACACCCCTGAGGGCCAGGTGTACCAGCAAGCCGCGATTGCCGTGGACGTAGTCGACACCGTCGGCGCCGGCGATGCCTGCATGGCCGGCTGGTTGGCGTCTGGCTTGCTGGACATTCAGGGCTTGCCTGAGCGCTTGCGCTTCGCTGCGGCCTGCGCGTCGATTTCGTGCCGCAACGCCGGCGCCTATGCGCCGGCGCGGGTGGATGTCGAGGCGTTGCTAGAACAGCTTGGCCAGGCGTAGATTGAGCCGCGCGTTTTCCTTGAAGCCTTGTTCGACATCGAGATCGCGGCCCAGCACTGCTTGCACTTGCACCGACGGTGTCAGCCAGTGGGTCAAGCTGAGCCGTACATAGGTGCTGCTCAACGCATCGTCCTGGCGGGTCCCATCCACGCTGCTGCGCGCGCCATGAATATGGCCGCCGCCTAGGCCTACCTGGGTGCCGGGCAGCATGCTGTAGCGCAGGTACGCTTGGTACTCGTAGCGGGCCTGCTGCTTTTGCGCAGTGCCGCCCGCGCCGAAATCATCGTTGCGGCTGAACCAGGAAACGTCGGCGGCGCTGTCCAGGGCCCAGCGCTCATTGAAGTGATGGATATACGCCGCCTGGAGCAATAAGCGCCAGCGGTTTTCCCCGAGGTTCAACGAGTCATCGCGCTGGTAACTGCCGGTAGGTAGATAAACATAGGGGCCCAGGGAAAATACGTCGGCGTTGGCCGTGGCCAGGCTCCATTTGATGGGTGCGCCCAGGATCAAGTCGCCGCTGCCGGTGGTTTGCCCCAAGCCGCTGGCGTCGCCGCCCGCGTGCAAATGGCCATAGGGCAAAATGAACTGCGGCTCGATGACCGTCTTGTCGCCTAGCGCAATGGAGTGGATATAGCGCAGCAGGCTCACGTCACTTCTAAGGCGAAAATCTGAGCTGCGCTGGCCATCGCGATAGAACGCTGAACTCTGTGCGTGTTGGTAGTACAGCAGCCATGCATGGGTGCCCGCTGGCAAGGGCTCATAATCACCTGGGCTGATTTCCAGGGCGCTGGCGCCGCTGCTATAGGCCCATGCACCGGCGGCCACAAGGTGCGCCGCGAGCCGAAAATTGGACAGTCGAGTCATGCTGGCAGTCCTCAGGCGCGGCCGATCAGGCCGGTGGCGGGGTGGCAGTTCAGGTATTCGAAGTACTGGGCGGCGGCCGGGATCACGGCGACTTCGTGGTACAGCCGCAGCTGGATATCGAAGTTCAGGGTCTGCACGTACTGCATGAAGCCGCCAAAGATCGCCACGTGGGTCGGATGGGTCTTGGCCCAGCTTTCCAACTGGGCCAGCTCCTGGAAGTAGGCCAGGCCAAAGGTTTTCTCCAGTGGGGTGCCGGTTTGTGGGTCCAGCACCTGCATGAAGCGGCAGTTGAGGCAGCCAATGGCGCCGCCTTCATCGCGCAGGAAGGTCATGCCTTTTGCCAATGTGGGCTGCACCTCGCCGAGGTAGAGGTGGCGCTCGTGGCCGGTGGTGGCCGACCAGTCCTGCCCGGAGCGGATCAGGCACAGATTGTCGCGCCCGCTGACGCGTACGCGTCGGCCGCTGGGCGCTGGCATCGGCACGTGGCTGCCCGCCAACTCCTCGCGTTGGGCAATGGCCAGGCGATCCCGGGCGCTGCCCCAGTAGCCGTGTTCAACGATAGGCGCACTCAAATGGCTGGCGAGGTGGCCAATGCCTTCGGTGACTTGGGCGGACGAAAATACGGTCTCGAAGCGATCGGCCGTCGGGCATACCACTTCGATAAACCAGCCCAGGGGGCCGGTTTCCCGCGCGCTGTCCTGCCACCAGCGGTTGAAGCCTGACCCTTCACGCCAGCGCTCGAAGGCTTGTATGTCAGCCCAATAGGCAATCGCGACGGTGTTGTGGTAGCCCGCGGCATCGGTACAGCAGGCGGCGTCCCAGTGCCCAGGGGCGTTATCGCCACGCAAGCGTGTGGTGACCTCGGCCAACGCGCTGAGTGGCACCGGTTGCTCGCCTTGCACGCCGAAATATGCCATCACCACTTGACCGATCAGCGGGTCAAAACGAGCCGCCCAGGCCGGGTAGGGCGGTTGGTAGTGGGCAGGGGTGGCGGCCGGGTGCAAACGAGGTTGTTGCAAGTGCTTGGGGATGGCGGATTCCACGTTACACCTCCAGGTCTACGGCATCTGCCGGGTCTTCCATCGCGACGACGAGCGCGGGGCTGGCCATGGGCGGGCTGGCAAAAGGCACGACGCAGGGGTTGGGTGTGCGATTGAGCATCAGCCGAGTGACGTCGGGCCGGGAGTAGTGCCCGGCAGGGTCGGCGGCGGTCTTGGCAGAAATCAGCGCGGCCGGGTCCAGGGTGGCGAACAATAGACCTTCCTCGTGTTCGCCCAAGGCAGGGGCCAGGTCGCTGCCATCCGGGCCGAAGATGCGCGCATGACCACCACCGGCCTGCAGCAGGCTATGCTTGGCATCGCTGTCGCACAGCAGCTCAATCATCTCAGCGGAAACCAGGGCGCAGGGCGCGAGTACAAAACACTGGCCTTCGGCGGCGTATACCCTGGAGGCGGCGATGTTGACCTCTGGGCCCAGGGCCGCGGTTGCCTGGCGATACAGGCTGAAGCTGGGCCAGGCCGCCACATGAATCTGTTCGTTCTGCGCGTACAAGGCGTATTTGGACAGGGGTTGCAGGTGCTCCCAGCAGCACAACGCCCCCAACATGCCTAATGGCGTGGGGTAGACGTTGAGCGATGCGCCGTCCCCCTCGCCGAACAACGTGCGTTCGACATGGGTGGCTTTGAGTTTGCGGCGTACGCCAACGGTTGCCCCTTGGTCATCGATGATCCACTGGCCGATGTATAGGCTGCCCTGGGCCCGCTCACTGTAACCGAGTACCACGTAGATACCGGCCTGGCGCGCGGCGTCGCTGATTCGTTGCGCTTGCGCACTGCCCAGGACCAGCGAGCTGTGATGATAACGATGGATCAGCGGCATATTCCAGGCGGGGGCATCGAGCCAGAGAAACCATGGGTAGCCGGGGATCCAGGTTTCCGGGAACGCGATCAATTGCGCCCCGGCAGCGGCGGCTTGTTCGATCAGGGCAATGGTTTTATCGACCGTGGCATCCAGGTCGAGAAAGACCGGGGCGGCCTGTACGCAGGCGACTTTGACGGGTTCATGCATGGCTAAAGGCTCAGGTTGGCGGGGAGTTACAGGCTAAATCGAGGGCTTTATCCGCCAGTAGGACCAGACGGAACGGATACTTGTCTGGTTGCGCCAAGCTACCGAGCCTGGTGTTGGAATTGCATGGGCTGTTGCCTTAAGCGATCAAACCGTTTCCAAGCCGCGCAGCGAGGGCCTCCCGTGACCATGCATTTCCATACCGATAGCGTCGCGGTGGGTGAGCGCCTGGCATTCTGGCAAGAGGTCGTCTGCAACACGTTTGTCGAGCTTGACTGCAGTTTCCCCAGCCCGGGCCATTTCCACGGCCACTTGCAAACCCACGCGGTGGGCGGCCTGTCGGTGGTCGAGGTGGGCGCGGCCGCGCAACGGGTCACTCGCGATGCGCGGCGCATTGCCCGCAGCGACGACGAATACGTCTTGGTCAGCCTGGCCCTAGAGGGCCGCGCCAGGGTGATGCAGGAGGATCGCGAAGCGGCGCTGGAGGTGGGTGATTTCGCCATTTACGATACACGCAGGCCTTATCAACTGCACTTTGACGGTGCGTTTCGGCAAACCGTGGTGCAGATCCCTCGGGCTCGGTTGCAAGCACGGCTGGGGCATTTGGAATACCTGACGGCCCTGCCGATGTCGCGCGGTAACCCGCTGGAACGCCTGGTGTTCGATTTGTTAGGCGGCTTAGCCGGCGTGGAGGGCCGCCTGGCCGCGCCGCAACAGGAGCGTTTGGCCGAGCAAAGCCTTGACCTGCTGGCTATGGCCCTGGGCGAGCGCAGTTGCGGTGGGCTGGCGCAAGCGTCGCGGCGCTCGGCGCTGTTGCTGCGCATCAAGGACCATATCCAGGCCCACCTGGGGGACAGTGAGCTGGACTTGGCCAGTGTCAGCCGCAAGTTTGCTGTCAGCGTGCGTTATATCAGCCGACTGTTCCAAGACGACGACACGACGTTTGGGCGCTACCTGCTGCACCAGCGTTTGCAGCGTTGCGCCCGTGACCTGCGCGACCCTGGCCAGGCCATGCGGCAGATCAGTGAGCTGGCCTACCGTTGGGGCTTCACCGATATGGCCTATTTCAGCCGGGTCTTCCGAGCCAGGTATGCCGCGAGTGCCAGGGAGTATCGGGCCGATATCGCAACGCGCTAGCCCGCGAAAGCGGGCAAAAGAGTGTTCCTGCAGGCTCGACAGTGGTAAATTCCGCGCCCATGAACCTTGTCCGAACCCACCGCGTGCGCATTGCCTGGATGCTGTTTGCTTTCATCCTGTTCAATGGGCTCGTCTGCAGTTTCGGCCATGGGCAGATGCTCGCTGGGTTAGCCAATAAAGCGTCTCCCGTCGAGCACGCGGGTATGCAGCACGGCGCCATGCATCACGGCGATCATTCAGCCATGCCCGGCATGGCCCACAGCATGGACATGTCCTCCAGTCTGAAATCGCTGTCAGGCGACTGTGCGTTCGCTGGCACCTTGCCGCTGGCGTTGGTCTGCTTCGTCGCTCTGGCCTGGCTGTTGCGCAGCCGCCGCGCGCCAGTGCCGTGCTTGCCCACGGGCTGCACGCGGCCGCCACGGGCGATCTTGCCGACACTCAACCCGCAAGCCCCCTGATAGGCCCCAGTGGCCACGCGGGCGTTGCTCGCGTTGAACAAAAACCTATCGACCCTGCACCTTGGCGCGGCTGTTCTGTGCCGGGTGCATAGCTGTTTGGTGAGACCTCATGTCAGATACCCCTCGCGCGCCACTGCCACCTGCGGCAGGCGCCTTGACGGCGTTGCTGCGCCGTCTGCATTTTTACATTGGCCTATTCGTAGGCCCGTTTATTCTGGTGGCTGCCCTCAGCGGCGTGCTCTATGCGCTGACCCCGCAGATCGAAAACCAGTTGTATGCCCGAGCCCTGCACACCGATAGCCGTGGCCCCGCCTTGAGCCTGGCCGAGCAAGTAGACATCGCCCGGCAATACGTCGGCCCAGACCTCGGCGTGGCCGCGGTGCGCCCGGCCCCCGCCGCAGGCGACACCACGCGGGTGATGTTCAGTGCCCCGGCGTTGGGCGACTCGGCCCATCGGGCGGTATTTATTGACCCGGCCAGTGGTGCCGTGCGCGGCGATCTACCGGTGTACGGCACCAGCGGCGTACTGCCGTTGCGTACCTGGATCGACTATTTCCACCGTGAGTTGCTGTTGGGCGATATCGGCCGCTTGTACAGCGAACTGGCCGCGTCCTGGCTATGGGTGGCGGCACTCGGCGGCGTGGTGTTATGGGCCGCTCGTCGCCGCCGAGGTCGCGCGCGAGGTTTGCGCGCCGTGCATTCGAGCCTGGGGCTGGGCCTGTTACTCGGCTTGTTGTTTTTTTCCGCCACCGGGCTGACGTGGTCGCAGTACGCAGGGGGCAACATCGGAGTACTGCGCGCCCACTACGGTTGGTCGACGCCCAGCGTGGCCACCGCATTGGCGCCGGGGCAAGGGATGTCCATGCCTATGGGCGAGCACGCCGAGCATCACATGGGGGCAGCGCCCACGGCTGCGGTGGCTCTCGATTCAACGCTGTTCGACCGGGTTCTGGCCAAGGCGCGTAGCGCAAATATCGAGGCGGCCAAGCTGGAAATTCGCCCGGCCTCGCGCAGCGACAAAGCGTGGGTCGTGGCAGAGATCGACCGCAGCTGGCCCAGCCAGGTCGACGCGATTGCCATCGATCCCAGCAACCTGGCGGTGGTGGACCAGGTCGAGTTCGCCCAGTATTCTTTGCCCGCGAAACTGACCCGATGGGGCATCGATGCGCACATGGGGGTCTTGTTTGGTTTGGCCAACCAACTGGTGTTGGTGGCGTTGGCCAGCGGTTTGCTGGTGATGGTGGCGCTCGGTTACCTGATGTGGTGGCGGCGCCGGCCAACCCTGGCCAAGCAACCGACCTTATTGGATGCGTGGCGCCAGTTGAGCCGAGTGGCTCAGGCCGGGGTGCTGCTGGTCGCGCTGGCGCTGGGGCTGGCATTGCCCGTCTTGGGCTGGAGTTTGTTGGCGTTGCTGGTCTGGGACGTTCTGCTGAGCAGGCGCGCCAATGGCCGCAGCGCCTCGGTCAGCGGCCTCGGCGCACAGGGGCCGGGGCCTTTATAAACCGCGAAAGAACTGCGCTACGCGACCCGCTGGCAGGTCATCGATGCTGGCGGGGTTCCAGCGTGGGGCTTTGTCCTTGTCCACCAGCATGGCGCGCACGCCTTCGATCAGTTCGCCTTCAGCGAACCATTGATGATCCAGGTGCAGTTCCATGGCGAAGCAGTCTTCGAGGCTGCAATGGCGGCCGCGGCGCAGCAGCTCCAGGCTGACGGCCATCGCCAGGGGGGAGCGGGCACGCATGATCATCGCGGTCTTGCGCGCCCACTCCTGGCTGTCGGCGACGGCGACTTCCTGCAATTGTTCGATCATGCTGGCGATGTCTGGCAGGCCGAAAAAATGGTCGATGGCCGAGCGCAGGCGGTCGATGGGTGGGCGCGGCAGGGCTTGTACGCCGATCTTGGCCAGCAGACCCTGCAGGTCTTTCAAAGGGAAGTCGGTCCACACCACGCGGTCCAGACGCTCGTCAAGCAAAGCTAGGCGTTCGCTGTCGACGTACCAGTCGGCCAACCGACAGTACAGCGCGTCGGCCGCTTCGATTTGCGCCCCGGTCAACCCTAGGTAAGTGCCCAGTTCGCCAGGTACCCGAGACAGGAAGTAGCTGGCGCCGACATCGGGAAAATAACCGATGGCCGTTTCCGGCATGGCCAGACGGCTGCGCTCGGTGACGATGCGCAGCTCGGCGGCCTGAGCCAGGCCCATACCGCCGCCGAGGGTCAAGCCGTCCATCAAAGCTAGTACGGGTTTGCGATAGTGATGCAGGCACAGGTCCAGCGCATATTCTTCAACGAAGAAGGTCTCGTGCAGGGTGCCGCCACTGGTGTAACTCTGGTGCAGGCTGCGCACGTCGCCGCCGGCGCAAAACGCTTTGTCACCGGCACCGCGCAAGACCACCGCATTGATATGCGGGTCCAGGGCCCAGGCATCCAGATAACCGCGCATAGCCCGGACCATGTCCAGGCTCAACGCATTGAGCGCTTCGGGGCGGTTCAGGGTCAGGTGGCCGACACGGTTGCGCACCTCACCGTAGACCTGGGCGTCCAACTTGATCGGCGCTGGCTGGCACGCTGGAAAAGCCTCTGCAATCATCACTAAGTCCCTGTTTATTTTGAATTTTCCATTAATTAGCGCAAAACCTGGGCGATCCTGACAGCCGCTACGGTAACTTTCAATGGATAAATTCGCCTGTCCTGACTGCAAAAATTCTTGTTCAGCCGGTAGACCTGCGTTTCAGGCCATGGTTCGACCTGTATGCCTCAGTAGCTCGGCAAATTCAGTCGCCCTGTGGCACTGAAACGCGAAGTCCCGAACAACCCGCCCGCCAGCTTGCCATTTAACTCATAGGGTAAATCGTTGAGGCTCTGGCCAGGGTTCAGGCCCACGGCCTGGCGCAATGCCGAGAACGCCGAAATACTCACAGGCACCACCAGGACCGCCTCGGAGAAACGCTCGATGCGCCCCTCTTGATCACTGACCCCGGACGCCAGGGCGTGGCCATTGACATCCAGACTCAGAGCGATGCCGGTGTAGTCGATGGCCGTTTCATTGGGGTTCTGCAGGCGCAGCTTCACAGCAAAGCGCACTTCCAGTTCCTGAGCGGGCAATGGCTGGATGCCCACCACGGTGATGTTCACCGGATCATGGGGGCTGAACGACGCGCAGGCGCCCAACGCAAGGCTTAATAAAACGGCGAGGCAAGGGCGGAGGAGGGTACGCATAGTCGCTCTCTAATCTGAGGTGGTGTGGGCCGATAAGCGTCGGACCGCGCGGTCTGCGGCGCGTTCGTTTACATAGGGCAGGCGAATCGGTGAGTGCTGTTGTTACATACTGAATTATCTTGCCGGGTAAAGCCGTTGACCAATAGAACCCTCGCCGAGCTAGGCTATCCAACGACCATCGACCTAGGCCACGGGGGAGCGTTATTGATGATTGCGCCATTTGCAGGCCTGGCAATTGCCCTGTTGTTCAGTGCGGGCCTGGCGGCTGAGCCGTCGCCCGTTGCGGCCGGGCTACTGGCCGCCAGCGATACGTCCAACCCTTATAACAGCCCTATCCGGCGCAGCAACCCCAACAGTCGCCAGGGCACCGCACCCAGCACGCCGCCGGTGCGTGGCGTGAACCCGCAATTGACTAACCCGCGCCCACCCACCCTGGAAAACCGCGGTATCGGTAATGGCGAGAACTTGCGGCGCGCGCCGGGGAGTACGTCCAGCCCCAAATCTACCGATAACCGCTCCCCTCGGCAGACGCCCTGAATGGCCGGGCGCGGCTGAATTCCCTTCGATCCTGCAAAAAGGAAAGCTGCATGTTGCGAAAAACCCTGTTGGCCACGCTTTGTGCCACTGCTTTGTTGAGTAGTTCCTGGGCGACCGTCGCTACGGCGGCCGTCGCCTCGGCTACGGTCGAAAAGGCCGATAGTGAATTGGGCCGTCTGAACATCACCACGGTCGCCAAAGACCTCGAATACCCTTGGGGCCTGGCCTTTCTGCCCGACGCCAAAGGCATGCTGGTCACCGAGAAAACCGGCAATCTGCGGGTGATTGGCGCAGACGGTAAGGTCTCCGCACCCCTGACCGGTACCCCGAAAGTGTGGGCGCAGAAGCAGGGTGGTTTGCTCGACGTGGTGCTGTCACCGGACTTCAAACAGGACCGCATGGTCTACCTCTCGTTCGCCGAAGGCGGCGGCGAAGGTGGCAAGGCTGGCACCGCAGTAGGGCGTGGGCGCCTGGCTGAAGACCTGAGTGGGTTGAGCAATTTCCAGGTGATCTTCCGTCAAGAGCCCAAGTTATCCGTGGGTAACCACTTTGGTTCCCGGCTGGTGTTCGACCGCAACGGCTACCTGTTCATCGCCTTGGGTGAGAACAACGACCGGCCGACTTCGCAAGACCTGGACAAACTGCAGGGCAAAATCGTGCGCCTGTTTCCTGATGGCAAAATCCCTGACGACAACCCCTTTGTTGGCAAAGAGGGCGTGCGCCCTGAGATCTGGTCGTTCGGCCACCGCAACCAGCAGGGCGCCGCGCTCAACCCCTGGACCGGCACCCTTTGGACCCACGAGCATGGGCCCAAAGGCGGAGATGAGTTGAACATCGTGGTGCGCGGCGGCAATTTTGGCTGGCCCCTGGCGACCCACGGTATCAACTACGACGGCAATCCCATCCCCGAAGCCAAAGGTAAAACCGTCGCGGGGACGGTGCAGCCCCATCATGTGTGGGAAAAATCTCCGGGCATCAGCGGCATGGCTTTTTACGACAATGACCGCTTCAAAGCCTGGCAGCACAACTTGTTCATTGGTGGCTTGGCCTCTGAAGACCTGATTCGCTTGCAGTTCGACGGGGACAAAGTGGTGCACGAAGAGCGCCTGCTGGCCGACCGCAAAGAGCGGATTCGCGACGTGCGCCAGGGCCCGGATGGCTTTCTCTACGTGCTGACCGATGCCAAGGACGGTGAACTGCTGAAGATCGGCCTGGAGTAAACTGGCGGATTGATCGCTGAGCGACCTTTCCGATGCCCGAGCCCCTCGATTCGCCCCTGGCTGCCTACCGGCGCGCGTGCCAACAGCCAGGCTTTCACCCCGACCCGGCGCAATCCCGGGCGGTCGACGCCCTGCAGAGTTGTTTCGCGGCCCTGAGCCTAGGGCCGGCCCAGGGCGTCTACCTGTGGGGCCCCGTAGGGCGCGGCAAGACCTGGCTGATGGACGCCTTTTACCAGTGCTTAACGGTCCCTGCCAGGCGCCAGCATTTTCATCATTTTATGGGCGACGTGCACCGCCGCCTGGCCTTGCTCCACGGCACGCCGGAGCCATTGGCGGCGTTGGCAGCGCAATTGGCGGTGGAAATCCGCGTGCTGTGTTTCGATGAGTTTTTTGTCAGTGACATCGCCGATGCGATCATTCTCGGGCGATTGCTCCAGGCAATGTTTGCGGCCGGCGTAACGGTGGTACTGACCTCCAACCAAGCGCCCCGGCAGCTGTACGCCGATGGCTTCAACCGCGAGCGTTTTCTCCCAGCGATTGCCGCGATTGAACGGCATATGCTTGCGGTGGCCGTGGATGGCGAGCAGGACCACAGGCTGCACCCCGGTGCGCCGATCCAACGCTACTGGCAACGCCCGCCTGGCCAGCCCAGTAAGTTCGCTGAGCTGTTTGCCGAACTCAATACCGAGCAGCTATGCAGCACCGGCCCCTTGGCCGTTGGCCACCGCCTGCTACAGGTCGAGCGCGCGGGCCAGCGGGTGCTGTGGTGCCAATTCGCCGAACTGTGCCAGCGACCCTTTGCTGCCATGGACTTTATGCAATTGTGCGATCGCTTTGAGGTCATCCTCCTCAGCAGCGTGCCATGCCTGAGCGCCGAGCCGCGCCCGGCGAAGATCGCCCGAGGCACTGAGGATGCCGCCCTGCGCGTGGCGGCGGGCGACCGAGCGCTGCCGGCCCTTTCGGTGCATGACGACAGCGTACGGCGGTTTATCGCGCTGGTTGACGAATGCTATGACCGCCGGGTGCCGCTGTACCTGGAGGCCGAGGTGGCCCTGCCAGCCCTGTACAGCGAGGGCTACCTGGCCTTTGCGTTTCGTCGCACGCTCAGCCGCTTGCAGGAGATGCAAAGCGGGCGATTCGCTTCAGCCCAGTACCCGTAGCGGCGTACCCGCATGCCAGTGCTGGATGTCTTCGATCATCTGGCTATAGAACAGCTGGTAATTGTTGTGGCTGACATAGCCGATATGCGGTGTGGCCAATACATTGGGTAATTGCCTGAAAGGGTGTGCCAGGGGCAACGGCTCCTCATCGAAGACATCCAGCCCCGCACCCGCTAGGCGCCCGGCGCGTAGGGCCGCCACCAGCGCGGTTTCATCGACGATGGGCCCGCGTGCGGTGTTGATCAACAATGCCGAAGGCTTCATCCACGCCAAGGCCTGGGCGTCGACCAGGCCGCGGCTGCGTTCACTTAGCACCAGGTGCACCGACAGCACGTCGGCGCGTTCGAACAACTGCTGCTTGCTGACCCGCTGTACGCCCACCTGATCGGCGCGTTCCTGGGTCAGGTTCTCGCTCCAGGCAATCACCTGCATGCCAAACGCCAGGCCAAACTTTGCGACTTTTTCGCCAATACTGCCCAGGCCTAGTACCGCGAGGGTCTTACCATGCAGGTCGCCACCCAGGCCTAGCTGCCAACCGCCATTGCGCAGGTCGGCGGCTTCGCTGGGGATCTGCCGCACCAACGCCATCAGCAGCGCCCAGGTCAGTTCGGGCGCGGCGTGTTTATAGCTGTCGGTGCCACACACCGCCACGCCCAGACGCTTGGCCGTGGCCAAGTCGAGGGCGGCGTTGCGCATGCCGCCGGTGACCAGCAACTTGAGGTTCGGCAGGCCCAGCAGCAGGGCTTCGTCGAACCGGGTGCGTTCGCGCATCACGCAGATGACGTCGAACCGCGCCAGACGTTCGATCAGCGTGGCAGTGTCGGCCGGGTAGTCGCGCAGAAAACTGACCAAGCCAATGCTCGCCAGGGGCGACCAGTCCACTACCGATTGCGCCACGCCTTGCCAATCGTCGATTACCGCAATATGCAGAGCCACCCGTGCCTCCAGAACCTAGTTAGGATTGAGCCAGCGTAGCAGCGCTAGATGAAAACGCTCAGGGTCTTCCATCTGTGGCGCGTGGCCTAGGCCTGGAAACTCCACCAGCGTGCTATTAGGTATCTGCGCCTTGGCCTGTTTGCCCAGCACTTTGTAGTTGCCCAGCCGCGCCTTGAGCTCCGGGCTGGCGATGTCGCTGCCGATGGCGGTGGTGTCGGCATCGCCGATCAACAGCAGGGTAGGGACCCGCAGGTCTTTGAATTCGTAGACCACTGGTTGGGTGAAGATCATGTCGTAGATCAACGCCGAGTTCCAGGCCACCTGGTTGTGCCCTGGGCCGCGATTAAGGCCGGCGAGCATGTCGACCCAGCGGTCGTACTCGGGCTTCCAGCGGCCGCCGTAGTAAGTGCTGCGCTCATACTTGCGAATACCTTCGGCGGTGACCTGACTCTCTCGGGTGAACCACTGGTCGACCGTGCGGTAGGGCACCCCAAGGGCCTTCCAGTCTTCCAGGCCTATGGGGTTGACCATTGCCAGGCGTTCGACTTGCTTGGGATAGAGCAGGGCGTAGCGGGTTGCCAGCATGCCGCCGGTGGAGTGGCCCACGATGATCGGCTGCTGCACACCCAACTGCTTGAGCAAAGCGTGGGTATTGTGGGCCAGTTGCTGAAAGCTGTATTGATAGTGTTCGGGTTTGCTGGAGGTGCAGAAGCCGATCTGATCCGGAACCACGACTCGGTAGCCGTCGTCACTGAGGGCCTTGATCGAACTCTCCCAGGTGGCGCCGCAGAAGTTCTTGCCATGCATCAGCACCACGGTGCGGCCGTTGGGCTTGCCTTGGGCCGCCACGTCCATATAGCCCATCTGCAGGTCTTTGCCTTGGGACTCGAACGCGTAATGGTGCAGGGTGTAGGGGTATTGGAAACCCTGCAGCTCAGGGCCGTAGCTAGGTTCCGGGGTTTGGGCCTGGGCGCTGCAGGCCATCGACAGGCCGGCTAACAAAGCGCTGGTACGCAGCATGCGAAACTTCCTCTGGAAAACGGCTATCACGGGCGGGGGTATTGGGCGATAACCTGGCTCTGACCATCGCGGGCCAGCCCGATCACGTCGAAGGGTTGCTGCTGGCCGCCCACTTCCATACCTGGCGAGCCCATGGGCATGCCTGGGACGGCGATGCCGCGCAGGTCTTGGCGAGCGACCAAAGCTTTAACCTGTTCGGCCGGCACATGGCCTTCGACGAACTTGCCGTCAATCACGCCTGTGTGGCAAGAGCCCAACTGCGGGGCCACACCCAAGCGCTGCTTGACCGCAGCCATGTCGGCCTCGACGTGGTCACGGACCTCGAAACCATTGGCCTGCAAATGTTTGATCCAGTTTTTGCAACAGCCGCAGTTGGCGTCGCGGTGGACGTCGATGGTGAGCGGTTCGGCGGCGTGGGCGAGGGAGGACAATAACAGCGTGGCGAGCAGTGAGGTTTTGAGCATGGCGGAGCCCGTTGAGATGGTCGGTGAAAGGTCTGACATTAACTTAGCCTGTTTGACAGTCAACCCGTTCAGGCAAAGGTATCAGCTTGTGTCTTCGAACCGGGCTCGCCGTAGATCTGCGGATACACTCATAATCACGCTTCACGTCTTTTCATCGGAGCCACCGTGCCAGCCCCTGCGCCGAAAGACACCATCGCCATGCCCATGGTGCGCGAAGCCTTACTGCAGAGCTGCCCTGCGTTCGAGGAGCGCGCACGCCTGCTGCTTGCGGTAGGCATTGACCCGCGGCTTCTCGACGATCCCGACGCGCGCGTACCGGCCCAGGCTTACGCCCGCTTATGGCGGCGCCTAGCGCGTTATTTGGACGACGAGTTTTTTGCCATGGACCCACGCCCTCTGCGGGCCGGCAGCCTGGCATTGTTGTGCAAAGTGGCGATGGCGCAACCCACCCTGGCCCAGGGGCTGGAAACCGGGCTAGAGTTTCTGTCGTTGATGTTCGGTGGTTTCAGCGCGCGCCTGGTGCGCCAACAGGGCCTGGCCGAGATCGTTCTGGATGAAGGCCAGCAGCCGCCGCTGCGGCCGTTCGCTTACTTTACTTTGTGGATGATTGTGCACGGGGTGGCCTGCTGGTTGGCTGGCCGGCGCATTCCGATCCTGGCCGTCGAATCGCGCTGCGCCGAGCCGGATTACTGCGATGACTACCGGGTGATGTTTTCGGAAAATCTGCGCTTCGGCCGGCCGCGCACGCGCATCATTTTTCCCGCCGAGGGCCTCGATGCCCCGTCGCGCCGCAGCGAGGACGAGCGCCGGCGTTTTCTGGCGCGGGCACCGGGCAATATTTTGGTCAAGTACCGCGACCCCGACAGCCTGGCCAGGCGTATTCGCCAGCGCCTGCGCGGGCTCCCTGCCCAGCACTGGCCGGAAACCGAGGGCCTGGCGCAGAGCCTGCACCTGTCGGCCTCGACCCTGCGCCGCCGCCTGGCCGAAGAGGGCCAAACCTACCAGGCCCTGAAAGATCGCGTACGTAAAGAGTTGGCCGTGGCCTGGCTGGCCGAGGCTGAGGTGAGCTATGGCGAGATCGCCGAGCGCTTGGGCTTTGCCGACACCAGCTCGTTTTACAAAGCCTTCCGTAAATGGTTCGGCGCGAGCCCAGGCCAGTACCGCCAATTGATCCTCAGCAGTGGCCAAACCAGTCAGCTCAATTGAATGTTTTGACCATTGCCGGTTGGCGGCCACAGCGCCTAGTCTGGCTTACAACAAAAAAAAGGACTGTGGCGATGCGCGACTACACGGCTGCGGTGGCGGCCTTCGACTATCAGAGCGCTGCTGATGCGGCGCTGTTCGGTAATTTGCAGCGGCTCAACGCTTGTGTCGAGTGTTGTGACCGTCATTTGCGCGACGATCCGGTGGCGTTGTATTGGGAAAACGCCGAAGGCGCGAGCGCCAGCTACCGCTTCAGTGAACTCCACGAGAAAGCCTGCCGTTTCGGCAACTTTCTTCTGGCTCAGGGCGTGCGCCCTGGGGACTGCGTGGCCGGGCTGCTGCCGCGTAATGTCGAGTTGTTGGTGACGGTGCTCGGTACCTGGCGCGTCGGCGCGGTTTACCAGCCGCTGTTCACGGCGTTCGGGCCCAAGGCCCTGGAGCATCGCTTGGGCTGCTCGGCCGCCAGGCTAGTGGTCACCGACCGGGCCAACCGCGACAAGCTCGATGGCTTGCCCGATTGCCCGCTGGTGGTCACCGTTGATGCCCAGCACAGCGGCCCCGGCGAGTTCGACTTCCATGCGGTGCTGCGTGAGCACTCAACGGATTGCCCTGCGGTATGGCTCGATGGCGAGGCGCCGATGCTGCTGATGTGCACCTCTGGCACAACCGGCGCAGCCAAGCCGCTGCAGGTCCCCCTTAAAGCCATACTGGCGTTCCAAGGTTATCTGCGTGATGCCATCGACTTGCGCCCGCAAGACCGTTTCTGGAATTTGGCCGACCCCGGCTGGGCCTACGGCCTTTACTACGCAGTGATCGGCCCTCTGGCCCTGGGCCACGCCACCACCTTCTACGAGGGGCCGTTTTCGCTGCAGAGCACCTGCCACATCATCAATAAATACGCTATTAGCAATCTGGCTGGTTCGCCCACGGCGTTTCGGTTGCTGATTGCAGGCGGCAGCGAATTTTCCGATCCGATCAGGGGCCGCTTGCGTGCGGTGAGCAGCGCTGGCGAACCCTTGAACCCGCAGGTTATCCGTTGGTTCGCCGAGCAGTTGGGGGTGGTCATTCATGACCATTATGGCCAGACCGAACTGGGCATGGTGCTGTGCAATCACCATGGCCTAAGCCACCCGGTGCACCTGGGGGCGGCCGGGTTTGCTGTGCCAGGGCATCGCATCGTGGTACTCGACGAGCAGCTACAAGAGCTCCCGGTGGGCCAGCCTGGCATCCTCGCGGTGGATCGCACACAGTCCCCGTTGTGTTGGTTTCAGGGCTACATGGGTATGCCGACCAAGGCTTTTCAGGGCAATTACTATTTGAGCGGCGACACCGTCGAATGGAGCCCCGACGGCAGCATCAGCTTCGTCGGCCGTAGTGATGACGTGATCACCACGTCCGGCTACCGGGTCGGCCCATTCGACGTGGAAAGCGCGCTGGTCGAGCACCCCGCGGTAGTGGAGGCGGCGGTGATCGGCAAGCCCGATCCGCAGCGCACCGAAATCGTCAAAGCCTTTGTGGTGCTGGGCGCGGGCTACACGGCCAGCCCCGACTTGGCCGAGGCGCTGCGCTTGCACGTGCGTGAGCGCCTGGCAGCCCATGCCTATCCCCGGGAAATAGAATTCGTCGATGCCTTGCCGAAAACCCCCAGCGGCAAATTACAGCGCTTCCTCCTGCGGCAACAGGAAGTGGCGAAACAACAGGCCTTGAGCGCCTAAGCGAGGTTGTGATGCAAATCGAAGGCAGCGTATTCATGGTCAGCGGCGGCGCTTCGGGGCTGGGTGCGGCCACCGGCAAAATGCTCAGCGAGGCCGGTGCCCGGGTGATGCTGGTGGACCTCAACGAGCCCGCGCTAACCGCCCAGGCCGAGGCGTTGGGAGTGGCCTCGGTGGTCGCCGACATCACCGATGAAGCAGCGGCCCAGGCGGCTGTGGCGCAGACCCTGGCGAGGTTCGGAGCATTACACGGGCTGATCAATTGTGCGGGTATCTTGCTCGGCGAAAAAATTCTCGGCAAACAGGGGCCCCACGGCTTGGCCAGCTTCGCGCGCATGATCAACGTCAACCTGATCGGTACGTTTAACCTGTTGCGCCTGGCGGCTGCGGCCATCGCCGAAGGGCCCGGCGACGCCCAGGGCGAGCGCGGGGTGATCATCAATACCGCATCGGTGGCGGCATTCGACGGACAAATTGGCCAGGCCGCGTATGCCGCGTCGAAGGGCGCGGTGGCCAGCCTTACTCTACCGGCAGCGCGCGAGCTGGCGCGTTACGGGATTCGCGTGATGAGCATCGCGCCGGGGTTGTTCGAGACACCCATGGTGGCCGGTATGACCGATCAAGTGCGTGCTGGGCTGAGCGCCGGGGTGCCGTTTCCGCCGCGCCTGGGGCGGCCCGATGAGTACGCCGCGCTGGTGCGCCATATCATTGAAAACAGCATGCTCAACGGCGAAGTGATCCGCCTCGACGGCGCGTTGCGCATGGCCGCGAAATAGGAAGGTTTTCATGCACCAAGACCCGATTGTGATTGTCAGCGCCGTGCGCACCCCTATGGGTGGCTTTCAAGGCGCGCTAAAAAGCCTCAGCGCACCCCAGTTGGGTGCCTTGGCGCTGGCCGCTGCGGTGGAACGCGCGGGCCTGGCGGCCGACAGCGTAGAGCAAGTACTGTTTGGCTGTGTGCTTGCAGCCGGTTTGGGCCAGGCGCCGGCACGTCAGGCGGCCTTGGCCGCCGGGCTGAGTACCGCAACGGCCTGCACCACCCTGAACAAGATGTGCGGCTCGGGCATGCAGGCGTTGATGCTCGCCCACGATCTGTTGTTGGCTGACAGTGCCAGGGTGGTGCTGGCCGGTGGTATGGAGAGCATGTCCAATGCGCCGTACTTGCTCAGCCGTGCCCGCAGCGGTTACCGCATGGGCCATGGCCAGGTCATCGACCATATGTTTCTCGACGGCCTGGAAGACGCCTACGAGCCCGGTCGATTGATGGGCACTTATGCCGAAGACTGCGCCGAGGCCCAAGGCATCAGCCGCGAGGTGCAGGACCAGTTCGCTGTAACCTCCTTGAGCCGCGCTCAGCAAGCGATCACCGCCGGGCTGTTCCGGGCGGAGATCGTGCCGGTGCAGGTGTTGGACGGTAAGCAGGCGCGCCTCATTGAAGACGATGAGCAGCCGCCCAAGGCCAACCTGGAGAAAATTCCCCAGCTCAAGCCAGCGTTTCGCGAGGGCGGCAGTGTGACGGCGGCCAACTCCAGCTCGATCTCCGACGGTGCCGCGGCCTTGCTGCTGATGCGCCAGGGCACGGCGCGCCAGCGCGGGGTGCAGCCCTTGGCGTTGATCCATGGGCATGCGGTGTTTGCCAGTACCCCGGCGCTGTTTCCCCTGGCGCCCATTGGTGCCATCGAGCAATTGTTGCGGCGCACAGGCTGGGCCATGGAGGAGGTGGATCTGTTTGAAATCAACGAGGCGTTCGCCGTAGTCACGCTGGCGACCATGGGCGCCTTGGGGTTGCCTGCGGACAAGGTCAATGTGCATGGCGGTGCCTGCGCCCTGGGCCACCCCATTGGCGCTTCGGGTGCGCGCATTCTGGTCACCCTGCTGCACGCACTGCGCCAACGCGGCCTGAAAAAAGGCATCGCCGCCATCTGCATCGGCGGTGGCGAGGCCACGGCCGTGGCCATCGAATGCGTGTATTGAAGGCTCAAGCAAAGGAACCGTTATGTTAGCCAACGACGAACAACTGCAAATCAGTGAAGCGGCTCGGCAATTTGCCCAAGAGCGCCTGCGGCCTTTTTCCGAGCAGTGGGACCGCGACCACAGCTTCCCCCGCCAGGCGCTGGCGGAGATGGCCGAACTGGGATTCTTCGGCATGTTGGTGCCGGAGCAGTGGGGCGGCTGCGACACTGGCTACCTGGCCTACGCTATGGCCGTGGAAGAAATCGCCGCCGGCGACGGGGCCTGTTCGACCATCATGAGTGTGCACAATTCGGTGGCCTGCGTGCCGATCCTCAATTTTGGCACCGAGGCGCAAAAACAACGCTACCTCACGCCCCTGGCCAGCGGAGCCATGTTGGGCGCGTTTGCTCTCACTGAGGCCCAGGCTGGCTCCGACGCTAGCAACCTGAAAACCCGCGCACGCCGTGAAGGCGACCACTATGTGCTCAACGGCAGCAAACAATTCATTACCTCGGGGCAAAACGCCGGGGTGGTGATCGTGTTTGCCGTCACCGATCCGGCTGCCGGTAAACACGGCATCAGCGCCTTTCTGGTGCCCACTGACAGCCCCGGTTACCAAGTCGTCAGGGTCGAGCATAAGCTTGGCCTGCACGCCACCGACACCTGCCAGATCGCCTTCGATAACCTGCGCTTGCCCCTCGACAGCTTGCTCGGCGAGGAAGGCCAGGGCTATCGCATTGCCCTGGCCAACCTCGAAGGCGGGCGCATTGGCATTGCTGCGCAGGCGGTGGGTATGGCGCGGGCGGCGTTCGAGGTGGCGCGCGACTACGCTCGCGAGCGGCACAGCTTTGGCAAGGCCCTGATCGAACACCAAGCGGTGGCCTTCCGTCTGGCCGATATGGCCACCCAAATTGCCGTCGCCCGGCAAATGGTCTGGCACGCCGCGGCCCTGCGCGACGCCGGCCGGCCGGCGTTGACCGAGGCCTCGATGGCCAAGCTGTTCGCCTCCGAGATGGCCGAGAAAGTCTGCTCTGATGCCCTGCAAACCCTGGGCGGCTATGGTTACCTGAACGACTTCCCGCTAGAACGGATCTACCGTGATGTGCGTATCTGCCAAATTTATGAAGGCACCAGCGACATCCAACGCCTGGTGATTGCCCGTAACCTATAAAAGGAGCCGCCCATGAGTTTTGAAACGATCCAGCTGCAGGTCCACGGCCGCGTTGGCCTGATTACCCTTAACCGGCCCCAGGCCCTGAATGCGCTTAACGCGCAGTTGATCGACGAACTGAACCAGGCCCTGGATCGCCTGGAGGCCGACCGCGACATTGGCTGTATTGTCCTGACCGGCTCGGCCAAGGCGTTCGCCGCTGGCGCCGATATCAAGGAAATGGCTGAACTGCGGTATCCGCAGATCTACATCGACGACCTCTTCGCTGAAAGCGACCGCGTTGCCGCCCGGCGCAAGCCCATGATCGCCGCAGTGGCCGGTTTTGCCCTGGGCGGTGGCTGCGAACTGGCATTGATGTGCGACTTTATCCTGGCGGCCGATAATGCGCGGTTTGGCCAGCCAGAGATAAAACTGGGCGTGCTCCCGGGGATGGGCGGCACCCAGCGCCTGACCCGCGCTGTGGGTAAAGCCAAAGCCATGGAACTGTGCCTGACCGGGCGTTTGATGGACGCCGAAGAAGCGGAACGCTCAGGTCTCGTTGCCCGCATTGTGCCGGCCGAGCGCCTGCTCGAGGAGGCCTTGGAGGTGGCTGCGCAGATCGCGGCCAAGTCCTTGCCGGTGGCCATGATGGTCAAAGAAAGCGTCAACCGAGCGTTCGAGGTCAGCCTGGCCGAAGGCGTGCGGTTCGAGCGGCGGGTGTTTCATGCCGCCTTTGCCAGTGAAGATCAGAAAGAGGGCATGGCCGCGTTCATCGGCAAGCGTGAGCCGCATTTCAAAGGGTACTGAGCCATGGCCGGGGGAGAATGGGGCTGATCGTTGGATCGTCGCGAACCTTGTGGACGCGCAGCGCTCAAATGGTCAAGCTTGTAAACTTTCTTTCACCCGACAACGACCTATGGGTCCTGAGCCAGTCAACCATGAGCAGTCGCCAAGAAGCCGACGTAGAAGCGGGTTCACCCGCTTTCGGTAATTCCGTGGAGCTGGCGCTGGCCTTGAAAGCCGGCGGTTTCGGCACTTGGAACCTTGCGCTGGAAAACCTCCAGCTAGCCTGCTCGGCCACCTGTAAGCAGAATTTCGGCCGCGACCCCGCGCGGCCCTTCACTTACGCCGACCTGCTGGCCTGCATTCACCCCGACGACCGCGAGCGCATGGCCCGTGCGGTGCAGGCGAGCATTGCCGAGGGGGGCGACTACGACATCGAGTACCGCATTATTACCGCCACGGGCGAAGTGCGCTGGGTGGCGGTGCGCGGCCAGCCGTTATTGGGCCCGGAGGGTCAGGTGACGCGCATGGCGGGGGTGTCTCAGGATATTACCGAGCGCAAGCGGCAAGAATTGCGGCGTCTGGCCCTGGCCGATTTGAGTGAACGTATTCGCGACGTTAGCGACCCCGCGCAATTGGCGTTTATCGCCTCCGAAATCCTCGCGCGAACGTTAGAGGTCAGCCGCGCTGGCTATGGTTGGATCGACCCGGTGGCCGAAACCATTGTGATCGAGCGCGACTGGAACCACCCAGGGGTCGATAGCCTGGCAGGCGTCTTGCGTTTTCGCGACTACGGCCATTACATCGAAGACCTGAAGCTGGGCCAGACCGTGGTGGTGGCCGACGCTTATTTCGACCCGCGCACGGCGGGCTCCGCTGACTCCCTCAAAGCCATCAGTGCCCAGGCGTTTATCAACATGCCGGTGCACGAAGAGGGCGGGCTGGTGGCGCTGCTGTATCTCAATCATGCCCAAGCACGCGCGTGGCCCGAGGCGGACATCGCCTTCGTTCGCGAGGTGGCTGCCCGCACGCGCACCGCCGAAGCCAGGCGGCGCGCCGAGATCAACCTGCGGGCGCTCACCGAGTCGCTGGAGCAGCAAGTCAATGCCCGTACCCAGGCTCTGATGGCCACCGAAGAAGCGTTGCGCCAGGCGCAAAAAATGGAAGCGGTGGGGCAACTGACCGGTGGGGTAGCCCACGACTTCAACAACCTGCTGACGGTGATACGCTCCTCGGTCGACCTCTTGGCCCGCCCTGGGTTGTCGGAAGAGCGCCGTCGGCGCTATGTCGAGGCGATTTCCAGTACCGTGGCGCGGGCTTCGAAACTGACCAGCCAATTGCTCGCCTTCGCCCGTCGTCAGGCCTTGCAGCCGGAAATATTCGATGTTGGGGCCAGCGTCACAGCGATTAGCGACATGCTCGCCACCCTGGTCGGCTCACGGGTGACTATTGATATGCAGATTCCCTCGCGGCGTTGCCTGATCCACGCCGATCACAGCCAGTTCGACACGGCGTTGGTCAACATGGCCGCCAACGCCCGTGACGCCATGAGCGGGCAGGGCACTTTGACCGTTGCCCTCAAGCCCGTCAAAAGCATTCCCGCCCTGGGGGCAGAAGCCCTGCGCCCCGGCCCGTTTGTGGCCGTCACCCTGACTGACACGGGCAGCGGTATCGAGCCGGCCGACCTTGAGCGCATCTTCGAGCCGTTCTTCACCACTAAACCCTTTGGCCATGGCACTGGCCTCGGGTTGTCGCAAGTATTCGGCTTTGCTCGCCAGTCCGGTGGCGACGTGCAAGTTCACAGCCAGGTCGGCCAGGGCACCAGCATGACCCTGTACCTGCCGCAGGCCCACGACGCCCAGGCGTGCACCGGCCCCGAGGACGCCGAGCCGCAGGGGGTGGAGGGCAATGGCATGAGCGTGTTGGTGGTCGAGGACAACCCCGAGGTGGGGGTCTTCGCTGCGGAGTCGTTGCAGGAACTGGGTTATCAGGCGGTCTGGGTCATTTCGGCGGAGGCGGCCTTACGCACGCTGGAATCGGACTGGGCACGTTTTGGTGTGGTGTTTGCCGATGTAGTGATGCCGGGCGGGAGTGGGCTTGAACTGGCCGATGAAATCCGCCAGCGCTACCCGGAGCTGCCGGTGGTGGTCACCAGTGGTTACAGTCATATTTTGGAGCAGCATGGCAGCTGCGGTTACCCATTGATGCAGAAGCCTTACTCGGTAGAGCAGTTATCGCGTGTGTTACACGATACCGTCAGCCTGCACCGGATGCGCTTTGGCGGTTGAGCCTGGAACAAAGATCGGCGACGGGACCTGGGCCGATCTTTTTTTACGACCGTTAAAGTAATGTTATATAGTTGCTTTTTTAGTCTTTTCTTCCCGGATGCCAGCGCCCCATGACCCCCTTTACCACCCGCAGTTTGCTGCTGATGTTGAGCGGCCCTTCAATGCTCGTCACTGCCGCCGAACAGGACGAGGCCACCGGCTTCATCGCCGACAGCCATTTGACTGTACTTAACCGCACTGTCTACGACCGGCGGGATTATCACCATGGCTCGCTCAGCAACGGTGCGCGCAACGGGTTCAAGCCCAGGGCGGCGCGCAGCGACTTGGCTGAAGAATGGGCCTATGGGCTAATGGCCGATTTCGCTTCAGGGTTTACCCCGGGCACCGTAGGCGTTGGCCTGGACGCCCATGGCTACTATGGCCGCACCCTGGACTCCGGCGGCGGGCGTGCCGGCAAGGCGCGCTTGGTCGGCGTCGATAACGACGGCCATCCCAAGGATGACTTCAGCCGCGCCGGCGCGGCGCTGAAGTTGCGCTGGTCCTCGACTGAGTTGCGCTACGGCGAGCAAAGGGTCAAAACCCCGGTATTTGGCTCCTCCGACAGCCGGCTGTTGCCTGAAACTGCTACCGGGCTGTGGCTCCATAGCCGGGAATGGAAGTCCACGCAGTTGTCCGCTGGCCATTTCACCGGCAGCACCGACCGTAACGCGAGCAATCATGATCGCGGTTTTGTGGTGAATTACTCCAATGGCCGACAAGGCAACCACTTCGATCTGGCCGGGGTTCGTTACAACGGCCTGCCGGGCCTGAGCGCGAGCTTTTTCACCGCCCTCTACGAAGACACCTGGCGCCAGCACTATATAGGCAGCACCTATGTGTGGGCTTTGAGCCGGGAGCAGGCGTTGACCTTCGACCTCAACCTGTATCGCAGCGAGGATCAGGGCCAGGCGCTATCGGGCCAAATCGACAACACCGCCTGGAGCCTAATGACCACTTGGGCCAACGGCTTTCATCGGTTTGGCGTGGGATACCAGAAGATCGACGGCGACACGCCGTTCGACTACGTGACCCGCGGCGCGATATTGCTCGGCAATGCGGTGGCATTGTCCGACTTCAACGCGCCCAATGAGGCGTCTTGGCAATTGCGCTACGATTTCGACATGACCGCCTTCGACTTGCCTGGCTTGACCCTGGGGGCAGCCTACGTACGTGGCAGCGGTATTGATGGCAGCCATGTCGACCCACGGGGCGGCTACGCTTATCTGGGCTATGGACGCGGTGGCAAGCACTGGGAGCGTGACCTGCAAGCGCGCTATGTGGTGCAGTCGGGGCCGGCAAAAAATCTATCGGTGACCTTGCGCCACGCGTTGCACCGAGGCAATACGGCGGAGGCTGAACTGGATGCTCAGCAGCTTAGGCTGGCGGTCGAATACCCGTTGGGGGTCTGGTAACGACGCTCATTAAAGTGGCCGGCGCCATCGCGCCAGCCCCTCCAGGGTTTTACTTGGTGACCGGTACGATATCAATGATGGTGCCGTTGGTGATTTCGATCAGCACGTACTTGTCGTTCACCAGCGCCCACTGCGTATCTTCTTTCGGCGCGGGGAGGCCCTTCTGTTTCCAATTGGAAATCGCATTTTCCTTGCGCCGGTATTGGTCGGAAATTTTGTCGCCTTTTTCCAGGCTTTCCGCTTCCACACCGGGGGATTTAACGTTGACGGTGGGCTCTTGGGCGGCTTGCACCGGCAAGCTGCCTGCAGCCATCAAACCCGCAAGGGCCATACCGGCAAAAAGGGCTTTCATGTTCATAGACTGCTCCTGGGTGGTTTCTACTGCTCGTACCAGATCAGACTTCAGCGCCCGGCAATCATTCAAACCTTTACCAGTTTCAAGCAGCCCGCACGCTAATGAAGGCGCAGCCCTGTGGAGCTGTCGAACGAATGTGCGCGCCTTTGGCGATCACTTCCTGGGCCAGTTCTGCGTCGGGGATGTGCAGCAGCCACGGCTGAGTCGAGCCGGGAAGCGGCTCGGTTACCGTGCGCAGGGTGTGGAGAAAATGGCTCATGTCCGGCAGGTAGGTGGCGAACCCATCGCCTTTAAGGGCCATGGTGGTGAACCCCAGACGTTCGCAAATATGCGCTTTGGCGGCAATTTCGTCACGGTCAGCCTGACGTGATTGTTCGATATGGCCGGCCAGCTCAGGGTCGGCCAGGGTATTGCCATGGATCATGACCGGGCCGCTGTCCCAAGCTTCGCTGGGGCAATCCTTGGCTTGCGGGCGCAATGGGATGTTTGGGTTGATTTCCATCGGGTAGATGCGGCACACCAATGGGCGGCGCAGGTAGATCGCGCAGCGGTTATCTTCGAGCAGATTGCGGCAGCGCCCGCTGTTGAACGCGGCAAAAGTGATGGATACGTACACCTGGGTGCTACCGCACTCGATCGCCAGCGAGCGCCGGCGGGCATGCTCCAACTGCGCGGGTGACAGGTCGATGCCCTGGCGTAGCGCCTGGTCCATGAACGCCTCCAACAGGACGATCACTTGGCCGCCGTCCTCGGCCCACATCTGGGCTTCCGCCAGGGTCAGGGGGACATGATGATCGGTACAGCATTTGCCACAACTGGTGCACGAAAAACGTATCGTCATCGGTATTGAACCCTGTGGGGGGGGAGGCGCCGGTGGGCACCGGCGCAGCGTGAATATCCTTCGCCAAGGGTACTACTTGAGCATCAAGGCATCCAACTGCTGCATGCCTGGCTTGTGTTCGATCGGCGTATAGGTCGGCAGGATTTTAATGGCATGGAACGCCACGGTGTTGTAAGGCACGCTTACCTCGGCCTGGCCCGCCAGGGCCGGGTGGCTGGCGATCAACTGGCGAACCTCTTCGATGATCTGGCTTTGTTGCTCCTGGGGCAGGTCAGCGATAAAGCTGATGGAGCGAATGCGGTTAACGATCACATTATCCGGGGTACCCCGGTGGTGATGTTGGAAGTGGCTTTCCTTGGGCATGCTGAAACCACCGCAGGGAAACATCTTGCGCCATTCGCCATCGTAATAGCGCGGGTGATCGCCCGCGTGCCGGGCAACAATTTTCGCCAGCTGCGCGACCCAGTCCTGGCTGGCATCGCGCAGGTTCCAGATCAGCCCCAGACGCCCGCTGGGCTTGAGGACTCGGTGAATCTGCGCCATGGCCTGTACATTGGCGAATAAGTGGAAGGCCTGGGCGCAAACGACAGCATCGATGCTGCCGCCCTCGACATGGTGTTCCAGCTCTTCGGCGCGGCAACTCAACAGGCTGAAGTCACCCGCAGCTACCGGCGCGCTGCGCGCCTGAATTTGCTGCATAAGGGCGTCACGCATGGCTTTTTCCGGTTCCACGGCGGTGACCTTGGCACCGATGTCAAGCAAGCGCTGGGTGAATTTGCCGGTGCCTGCACCGAGGTCCAGCACGCGCGTGCCTTTTTTGATTTCCAAGGTCTTGCGCAACCAACCGTCGACCTCGGGAGGGTAGCCCGGGCGCCCGCGGGTATAGGCGTCGGCGGATTGGAACGCCCCGGTGACCGTTGACCATTGCAGCATGCTCGACAAACTTTTCATGATCGACCCCTTTCTCAGTGGCTCGGCATTTTTGTTCTGGATGTCGCGGCGCGGCCAGGCGGTCGCGCCTTATGCCAAGCTTAGTTCACCTTCGGCCAGTATGCAGGCGGGGGCAGGGCGGACGGCGTTACAGGCTCGAGCGCAAGGGGATCGGCTCGCGAGCGGCTTGGCCGGCATCATCTTGCAGCCCGACCATTTCATCATGGACGGCGGCCTGCACCAGGAACAACTGCACACCGTCGAGCCCGGACAGCAATTTGCGCGCTTCCTCAACCGAGGCCACGTGCAGGGTGGCGCCATTGCTCTCGGCCACTGGGGTCGAAATATCGCTCGCCAGGGCATGCATTACGTAAGACCCGCCCTCCATCGATACCAGATTGATCTCGGTCACACTGCCGTCTTTGACCTGTTTGGCCAATTCATGAAGGTTCATGGTGGGTCGCCTGTTGTGGTTAATGTAAAGAGTTGACCTTGGTGGGGGCGTCCAATTCAGTTTTTCCTGGGGGCACGGCCATACAGGGGCGCCATTACGATTCCTTGAACTTGCAGGTCCATCGGGCCCTCCTAACTCGCACACGCCAGCACCCGATGAGGTACCCATGAATACGTTAATAGAAGAGACACAAATCGACACCGCCGATCTGCGCAGCGCCACTGAAATCTGGCTGGTCAAACCCGGCGCTGTCACCGCCCACGAAAACGACGGTGAGCGTCGCTGCCTCTGGCGCGGTGGGCCGGTAGTGAGCCATGACATGCTCAGCGAAGGCACCCACGCGCAGAATGTGCAGCGGTTTTACCTGGCGGTCGCCGATCTGCACAACGACCAGCACGTAGAGGGTCTGATTGCCCGGGTCCAGCTGCGGTTGCGCCAATATGGTCTGGAGGGTGAGTTTCTGCCTTCTGAGCAGGGCGCCGATTGAAACGGGAGTGCTGACATTGGCGGTTTAAGCCAATCGCCTCTTGGCCTCGGGCTCAGGGTCTTTTAGGCTGGCGGTTCGGGCCCGCGCTGCGCGGGCCGTCATGACCGCGCGCCGTCTTGGCGTGCCGCCTTGGAGACTCATCCCATGAGCATTACCCGTTACGGCACTGGCGCAGTGGGCGCCGGTGGCCAACCCCTGCCGTTCGCCCGCGCCGTTGCCGCCGATGGTTGGCTGCATGTGTCCGGCCAGGTCGCCATGGAAAACGGCGAAATCATCGACGGCGGTATCGTCGCGCAAACCCACAAAACCATGCAGAACCTCATCGCTATTCTCGAAGAAGCCGGGTACGGCCTTGAGCATGTAGTGCGCGCCGGCGTCTGGTTGGACGACCCGCGTGATTTCTGGAGCTTCAACAAGGTCTTCGCTGAATACTTCCCCAGCCACCTGGCCCCCGCCCGCGCATGTGTGCAGGCGTCCATGAGGGTCGACTGCAAAGTCGAGATCGATTGCGTCGCGTATAAAGCGCCATAGACCGAAACACTCCGGAGGCCCCATGAGCGCCATTCACTGGACCGTAGAAAAAGGCTGGGCCGCGCCGGGCGCGCGCTTGGTCAGCGACGTCAGCCTGCCCGCGCTGGTGCTGCACCGTAGTGCCGTGGAACACAATATCCGCTGGATGCAGGCATTCGTAGAAGCTAGCGGCGCGCAACTGGCCCCCCATGGCAAGACCAGCATGACCCCCGCGCTGTTCCAGCTTCAGCTGGAGGCAGGCGCGTGGGGCATGACCCTGGCGACTGCGGTGCAAACCCGCGCCGCCTATGCCCATGGCGCGCGGCGGGTGTTGCTGGCCAACCAGCTGGTGGGCGCGGCGAATATGGCCTTGATCGCCGAGTTGCTGGCTGACCCGGACTTCGAATTTCATTGCATGGTCGACCACGCAGACAACGTGGCAGCCCTTGGGCAATTCTTCGCCGAGCGCGGGCTGCGCCTGAACGTGATGATCGAATACGGCGTCGTTGGTGGCCGCTGCGGCTGCCGTAGCCCGGATCAGGTGCTGGCGCTGGCCGAGGCCATCGCCGCCCACCCGGCATTGGCGTTGACGGGCATCGAGGGCTACGAAGGGGTGATCCACGGTGCACAGGCCGAGGGGGACATTCGCGCCTTCGCCCGTTCCATGGTCGACCTGGCGCTGGTTCTGCAGGCCCGCGGTGCCTTTGCCTTGGAGCGGCCGATCGTCACGGCCTCGGGCTCGGCCTGGTACGACTTGATTGCCGAGGCTTTCGATGCGCGCGCGGCACGGGGCGATTTTCTGGCGGTGTTGCGGCCGGGCAGTTACGTGGTGCATGACCACGGCATTTATCAAGACGCGCAGTGCGCCGTGCTGGCGCGCCGGGGCGACCTTGACGATGCGCTACGCCCGGCATTGGAAGTGTGGGCCCACGTGCAGTCGCTCCCCGAGCCAGGCCTAGCTGTTGTCGCACTGGGCAAGCGCGACGTGGCCTTCGATGCCGGGTTGCCCAGGCCGTTAAAGCGCTATCGGGCAGAGGTCGAGCCGCCGCTGGGCGATGATGTAAGTGCCTGCCGCGTCACCGCGTTGATGGACCAACATGCATTTATGTCGGTGCCTGAGGGCTGCGAGCTAAGCATCGGCGACATCATTTCGTTCGGCACCTCGCACCCCTGCCTGACATTCGACAAATGGCGGATGGCCTGCTGGGTGGACGACGAGTTTCGGGTGTTGGAGGCATTCCCGACGTTTTTTTGAACGCCCGTCGGCACCCGCTTTGCGTCAGCCGCCAGCCTGCAGAGCATTCAGGCGCCGCGCTGTGCCTCACAGCGGTAATGCATGCTTTTATCCTCCCGCGCCGCATTGAGCTCCTGGGCGCGGGCCTGGCAGTTGGCGACACGCTTGGTTTCGGGCACTGATTTGTCCTCAGCCCAGACGAATTGCGGTGGCATACAGGTTTCCAGGTTTGGGCTGGTACACACCACGACGTTAAGGAAAAAAGCGGGAAGACTCATTGGCAACTCCTGTCGTTGATCAATAGTGCCGGGGGCGGTCAGCGAACGACTGCAATCGCCCCTGAATAAGATACGAACTGCCTCCAGGGCGAAACATTAACATCTGAAAATAATGCTGCGAAGTTTTCGTGTAAATTTTTTGACGTCATTAACTACATGATAGTTATCTTTTAAATCATTCACTTAAGGGGCCTGCTGGCGTAGACGCTACTGGCACATTGCTCATAAACTTCCTCCGCACCTGTCAGCCTTCACCCCCTCCATAAGGCTTGCCCATGAACCTGCCCGAGCACGCGCTATCGCGTCCCCCGCCGATCCCTGCGCCGTTACGGCCTGCTTTCAATGCCTACGTACTCAAACACTACCGGGGGTTTCTGCTCGCTATCAATCTCATCGCGGCAGCCGCCTTCATGGCCTATGTCATCGCCGATGCGTTACTCATTCCCGACATGGCCCAAGCCTCGTTGATCACCCGCCTGAGTATGGTGACCCTGGGCCTGTTCGATGTATTTATCCTGTTTCGCTACAGCCGCAATGTGGTGCTGTTGGATCAACTGATGCCGTTTCACGACATCCTTTCCACCGTGGCCTGGTTCGAACTGCTCAAACACAGCACCTCGCCAGACGTGCCGAGCTTTGTATTCGCGTCGGTCATCTTCATCATTCTGTGCAACTTGGGCGTCAGGGTTTCATTAAGGGGCACGCTGGTGTGTTCCCTGTTGATCGTCGCCTTGACCCTGGGCAACGTGGTGCTGCTGCACCCTGGCGATGCCAGGTCGGTACTGGTGTTTAGCGTGGTGTATTTGCCGGTGGTCGCATTCAGTCTATTTATTGGCTGGCACAACATCATGGGCGTACGCAGGGCCTTTTACGCCGACCTCGAGCAACAACGGCAACAGTTCGAGTTATCCGCCTTGAACCTGCGCCTACAAGCGCTGGCCGTCACCGATGCCCTGACCGGCGTAGGTAACCGCCGCGCCTTCGACCTGCGACTGGCGCAGCACTGGGACGCCCTACAGGCGCAAGGGCAGGGCTTCGCCTTGTTATTGCTGGACATCGACTACTTCAAACCCTTCAACGACCACTACGGCCACCCAGCTGGCGACCTCTGCCTGATTCGAGTTGCCACTACCCTGGTCAACTCCCTCGACCCGGCACAATCTCAGATATTCCGCTACGGTGGCGAGGAGTTCGCCATCCTCGTGCCGGTCACCGACCCCCTGACCCTCAGCCGCATGGCCAACAGCCTGGTGCAAACCCTGGCCGACCTGCGCATCGAACACCGGCACCGCATCGACGGCGACGACGGCATCACCATCAGCGTCGGCGCCGCCCTGGCGCAATCCCCGGAAGTGGTCGAAGCCCACGATTTGATCGAACTGTGCGACCGCCTGCTGTACCAGGCCAAACAGCAAGGGCGCAACCGAGCCTGCGTGTAGGGCCTTGCGCGTAGAAGCTCCCCCCGTCGTCTTCGATGCCGCGCTATCGCGCCGCAAACCGGGGATGTGTCTACCGTTGAAGGTGTGCGCGGGGCCGTAACGAAGAACTCGGGGGCAAGACCCCCTTCTACGATCAGCGACATATTCGATATATAAATCTACCGCTGACCGTAGGAGGGGGCCTTGCCCCCGAGCTCTTGACCTTCCCCACACCCGCGCAGTACCTCCAGCCCCCGCCTAAATATCCCTCACGCCCCCTCGTCTAAACCCCTGACTTCATCCCCCTGCGCCCCGTTTGCCCCAAGGAGACACCATGTCATTGTTCGGTATGCTGGTCCGAGCTTCGCGCACGCTTTTGTACGTGGCCGTGGCCACCAGCCTGGTTTGTGGCTTGGCCAATGTGGTGTTGGTGGCGCTGATCAATCAGGCCCTTAACGCGCCCCTTGAGGGGCTGGGTGGTTATGCGCTGCCGTTTGTGCTGGCGATTGCCGTGGTGATGGGCACTCAGGTGCTGTCGCGGGCGATGTTTGCGCAGTTGAGCCAGCAGGGCTTGGCGACCTTGCGCGTGCATATCGCGCGGCACGTGGTGGCGGCGCCGCTGCGGCGCCTGGAGCAGACCGGGCGGGGGCGTATTCAGGCGGCTTTGGCAGATGACACCACCACGCTGTCGAACTTTTTTACCGGTTTTCCGACGCTGGTCACCAGCTTGGTGGTGGTGCTCGGGTGCTTGGGTTATCTGGCGTATTTGTCGTGGTCGATTTTTTTGGTGTCGGTGTTGACCATCGGCCTAGGCTCCCTGGGCTATCACCTGTGCCATACCCATATGCTCAAATATTTCCGCACGGCGGGCAGCAGCCAAGATGAGTTGTTCGGCCATTTCGATGCGATGGTCTCAGGTGCCAAGGAACTGAAGTTGAACCGCGGCAAAGCCCGGCGTTTTGTTGAGGAGGTTTTGGTCTCGGCGGTGGAGCGGGTGCGCTACAACCGGGCCAAGGGGCTGGTGCTGTTTTCCATCACGGGGGCGTGGGGCCGCTTGTTGTTTTTGGTGCTGATTGGCCTGGTGTTATTTTTGCGCCTGTGGATGCCGGCCGATGCGGCCGTGATCACCGGTTACGTGATGGTGTTTCTGTACATGATGGGCCCGCTGGAAGGGGTGTTACTGAGCCTGCCACAGTTGAGCATGGCCCAGGTGGCCAGTGCTCGTATCGAATCCACCCTGGACGAGTTGCGCGCCGAGGTGGAAAACGACTCCCGCCCATTGGCCACCGGCCAGCGCGGTGTCACCCTGGAGTTACAGGCGCTGACCCATGGTTATTTCAATGAGCGCGAAGACGAAGTGTTCACCCTGGGCCCGATCAACCTGACCCTCAAGGCCGGTGAAACCACCTTTCTGGTGGGCGGCAATGGCAGCGGCAAGACCACCCTGGCCAAGCTGATAGCCGGTTTGTACACCCCGGAGAGCGGGCACATCAAGGTGGACGGCCGGCAGCTGGTGGCAGGGGAGTGGGGCGCTTATCGGCAGCTGTTCTCGGCAGTGTTCGCCGACTTTCATTTATTTGACTCGCTACTGGAAGCGCCGGATCCGGCCTTTGATGCCAAGGCGCGGGAGTGGCTAAGCAAATTGCATCTGGAACATAAAGTCAGCGTCAGTGAAGGGGCGTTCTCTACCCGCGATCTCTCCCAAGGCCAGCGCAAGCGCTTGGCGCTGATTGCGGCCTGCTTGGAGAACCGCCCGGTGATTGTTTTCGACGAATGGGCGGCCGACCAGGACCCGACCTTCCGTGACGTGTTCTACCGCGAGCTGCTGCCCCAGTTGCGTGCCCAGGGTAGGACCCTGCTGGTGATTTCCCATGATGATCGTTACTTCCACCTGGCCGACCAGTTGATCAAGCTCGAGCGCGGGCAGATCAGTGAGCGCGAGGTAGCCCCGCCGCTTACCGAAACGGCCTAGGTCCAGGCCATCAAGCGCCGCTAAAAGGGCCTAAATCCATAGGCCCGCCAACCGTATAAGTTGTATTCGGTAGCCCACGCACTACCGACCCTCCCATTCCTGTCTGGAAGGAATCGACGACATGACGCAACACGCCCCTTCGCCCTCGGTACATGACGTAATCGGTATCGGTTTTGGCCCCTCCAATCTGGCGTTGGCCATCGCTTTGCAAGAACGTGGCGAGCAGACCGGTCAGGCGCTCAAGCCTCTGTTTCTGGAGCGCCAGGCCGATTACCACTGGCATGGCAATACCCTAGTGGCGCAGAGCGAGTTGCAGATTTCCTTCCTCAAAGACTTGGTCACCCTGCGCAACCCGTCCAGCCCTTACTCTTTCGTTAACTATTTGCAGGCCCACGGCCGCCTGGTGGACTTTATCAACCTGGGCACCTTTTACCCGTGCCGCATGGAGTACAACGATTACCTGCGCTGGGTGGCCACGCAGTTTTCCGCCCAGGCCCGTTTGGGTGAGCAAGTGCTGCGCGTCGAGCCCGTGCACGAGGGTGGGCGAATCCGCCGGCTGCAGGTGATCAGCCGTGACGTGCACGGCCGCGAACAGGCGCGCCTGGCGCGCTCTGCCGTGGTCAGCACCGGCGGCACGCCGAAGATTCCCCTGGCGTTCACGCCGTTCAAGGACGACCCACGGGTGTTTCACCACGCCCGCTACTTGTCGGCCATGGCCGGGCAACCCTGCAGCCAAGGCAAGCCCATGCGCATCGCCGTGGTGGGGGCAGGGCAGAGTGCAGCTGAGGCATTCATCGATTTGAATGACAGCTACCCATCGGTGCAGGTGGACATGATCCTGCGCGCCGCCGTGTTGAAGCCGGCCGATGACAGCCCATTCGTCAATGAGATCTTTGGCCCGGACTACACCGACCTGGTGTTCAACCAGCCGGAAACCGAGCGCGAGCGGCTGATCCGCGAATACCACAACACCAACTATTCGGTGGTGGACCTGAACCTGATCGAACGTATCTACGCCATTCTGTATCGGCAGAAGGTCTCGGGCCAGCCTCGGCATGGCTTCCTGTGCCGGCGCTCGATCGAATCGGTGGAGTCGCTCGATGGCCGCTTGCACCTGCAATTGCGCGATCTGGCCACGGGCAGCCACGAGTCCCGCGGCTATGATGCGGTGATTCTGGCGACGGGCTACGAGCGCCGCTCTCACCGTGAGCTACTGGCGCCGCTAAAAGACTACCTGGATGATTTTCGCGTCGATCGCAGCTACCAGCTGCTCGCCCGCCCTGAGTTGGAAACGCCCATCTTTATCCAGGGGTTTAGCCAGCACTCCCATGGTTTGAGCGATACCTTGCTGTCGGTATTGCCGGCCCGCGCTGGAGAAATTGCCCAAGCGCTGGAGTTGCAGTTGGCGCGGGTGAATCTGAGCAGCGAGCATAGGCGCCACAGCACAGCGGTTTAAGACCGGGACAAGCCGGCCGATAGAGGGGATGGCCGCCAAGTCGTGGGTCTCCGATGCACCGTAATGGGGCGGGCTGTGCGACCAAAGGTTGCACCGGGAGTCTAAAGCCGCTGTAAGGATGGCCGATATCATGACAATATTGATATCAAACGGCCATCTTGTTAGGAATAAGGTGCCTTGAGTGCCCGCTTGCACGCCTGGATGGCGTGGGTGGTCTATCGCGAGTTCCCTCTTGAGCAATTCCCGGCACTACACGCTGCACTTGCAAAATGTGCTGCGCCTGCCCAATTTACTTGCCCACGGCTTTGCTGCCGTGGCGTTTCCGTTGAGCGTGATCCTCAATCCTTACTTGCAGGGCGTTTCGGTTGCCACCGGCTGGTTCGGTTATGCCGGCATGTTGCTCTGCAGTGCCGTGATGCTGCTATCCCGGCGTTTTTTATTCTGGCGTCTGTCGTTGAGCATCTTTGTGGTGTTCGAGGGCCTGGCTTATATCTCGCTGATCGACGCTATGGGCGCCCCCGGGCGCGTTTGGTTGCTGCCGGTGGCGGTGCTGATCTGCCTGGGGGTCACGGCGTTCTTTTCCCATCTGTTCGATTACCTGCTCAGTTGCATTTGCGTGTGGGCGATGGTGTTGTACGGCCGGCATGACTTGATCGTGCCGTCGGTGGATACCGGGCTGCTGTACCTGTTGATCGGCATGACCCTGGGCATGGGCGCCTTGCTCAGCATGACGTTCCTGCGCGCCTTGCAAACCACCCATGCCCTCACCGAACGCTACCGGACCCTGGCTGAAACCGATGGCCTGACCGGGTTGGAGAACCGCCGTTCGCTAATGGCGGCATTGGACAAGGCCTGTGCGGAAACTGATGGGCAGAGCCTGCACATTGCCATGTTGGATATCGATGACTTTAAGGCGATCAACGACCGCTACGGCCACGCGCAAGGCGATGCAGCCTTGACCTGGATGGCCGATGCCTTCCGCCGCTGCATGGGCCAACAACGCTATGGTCGCCTGGGCGGCGAGGAATTCGGCGTGTTGTTTCGCGGGCGTAGCGATATGGAGGTGCAAACGCAGTTGCAGGATTTACTGAGCACCGTGCGCGGCGAGTCGACCCTGGGGTTCAGCTTTACCTTCAGCGGAGGCATCGCCACCTGGGGGCCAGGGGCCGATTCCACCAGCTTGCTCAAGCAGGCTGACCAGCAGTTGTACCTGGCCAAACGGGCAGGCAAAAGTTTGGTCTACTGGAACGAAACGCCCGTCTGCCGGTAGGAGGGCCCTTGGCCCAAGTAGGAGGGGCCTCAGCCCCGAGCTCTCGATCTTCAGCCCCAAATACCGCATCAAGGCAAAAGATCGGGGGCGGCCCCCTCCTACGCATCGGATGTGCAGGGGGCTCGGCCCCAATCTGTTATCACAGCGTCCCGCCAAATATCGGTCTGCGCCGAGATTTCCTGAACTGTTTGCGCGCAGCGGCTTCTATCCCTAGACGTCGCTGATCGTTGCAGCCTCAGGATTTCCAGCCCTATCCTTTATTTTCGAGCGTTCGACCATGACAGACCTATCATCCGGCATCAAACTTCCCGACACCGAGGGCACGCGCCCAGCCAGTCGCGTCAGCGAGGGCCTGCCTTATCCGTTAGGTGCCACGTGGGACGGTTCAGGTGTCAACTTTGCGATTTTTTCCGCCAACGCTACCAAAGTCGAGCTGTGCCTGTTCGACATCGACGGCAATGAAGAAATCGAGCGTATCGAACTTCCGGAGTTCTCTAACGAGATCTGGCACGGTTACTTGCCCGACGCCCGTCCTGGCACGCTCTACGGCTACCGCGTTCACGGCCCGTATGACCCCGCCAATGGCCACCGCTTCAACCCCAATAAACTCTTGATCGACCCCTACGCCAAACAGATTTCTGGTGAGTTGCAGTGGGACGATGCTTTGTTTGGCTACACCGTGGGCCACCCCGATGGCGATCTGTCCTTCGACGAACGTGATAGCGCGCCGTTTATGCCGCGTTGCCGAGTAGTCGACCCGGCATTCACCTGGGGCACCACGGGTAAGCCAAACACCCCGTGGGACAAGACTATTTTCTATGAAACCCACGTTCGCGGTTTCACCATGCAGCACCCTTCCGTACCGGAGTCGATCCGTGGCACGTTCGCCGCGTTGAACGAGAACGACGTGGTGGAATACATCCGCGACCTGGGCGTGACCTCGGTCGAGCTGATGCCAATCCATTATTTCCTCGATGACAACCATCTGTTGGAAAAGGGCCTGCGCAACTATTGGGGCTACAACACCCTGGGCTTCTTTGCACCCCATGCGCGTTATATGGCGGGGCAGTCGATCAGCGAGTTCAAGATCATGGTCTCGCGCTTCCATAAGGCTGGCCTGGAAGTGATCCTGGACGTGGTGTACAACCACACCGCTGAAGGTAACGAGATGGGCCCGACGTTGTCCCTCAAAGGGATCGACAACGCCAACTACTACCGCCTGATGCCCGACGATGCGCGTTATTACATCAACGACACCGGCACCGGTAACACCCTGAACATGAGCCACCCTTGCGTGCTGCAAATGGTCACCGACTCCCTGCGCTACTGGAGCACGGAGATGGGCGTGGACGGTTTCCGTTTCGACCTGGCGACCATTCTGGGCCGCGAAGCTCATGGTTTCAGTGAGGGCGGTGGCTTCCTCGACGCTTGCCGTCAGGATCCGGTGCTGGCTCAGGTGAAACTGATCGCCGAACCTTGGGACTGCGGCCCTGGCGGCTACCAGGTGGGCAACTTCCCGCCAGGCTGGATGGAGTGGAATGACAAGTTCCGCGACATTTCCCGGGCCTTCTGGAAGGGCGAAGACGAGCAACTGGGCCATTTCGCCAAGATCTTCCTGGCCTCTGGCGACCAGTTCAACCGCCGCGGGCGCAAGCCAGCGTCGTCGGTGAACTTCATTACTGCCCACGATGGCTTCACCTTGAACGACCTGGTGTCGTACAACGACAAGCACAACGAAGCCAACGGCGAAGACAACCGCGACGGTCACTCCGACAACAAGTCGTGGAACTGTGGCGTGGAAGGCCCGACTGATGATCCCGAGATCGTCGCACTGCGCTACCGCCAAATGCGCAATTTGCTCTCTACCTTGTTCCTGGCCCAGGGCACGCCGATGCTACTGGCCGGTGACGAATTCGCGCGCACCCAGGGCGGCAGCAACAATGCGTACTGCCAAGACAGCGAAATCGGCTGGATCGACTGGAACATCAGCGAGAAGAGCACCGAGCTGCTGGAGTTCACTCGCTACTTGATCGACCTGCGTCGCCGCTACCCGATCCTGCACCGTAATCGCTTCTTCACTGGCGACTACAACGAAACCCTGGGCGTGAAGGACGTCAGCTGGATCCAGCCCAATGGCGAGGAGATGGGCTCGGAGCAGTGGGAAGATGGCAACAATAAGTGCATGGGCATCTTGCTCGATGGGCGTGCTCAGCCAAGCGGTATCCGCAAGGCCGGTGCCGACCATTCGCTACTGATCGTGGTCAACTCCCACTATGACATGGTCGAATTCACCCTGCCGTCGGTACCCCAGGGCGAGCGTTGGATGTTGCAACTGGACACCAACCAGGAAGAATTCGAGCCCGGTGACACGTTTAACTTCGGCGACCAGTATCAAGTCACTGGGCGTTCAGTGTTGATGTTCGAGCTGGGTGTAACCAAGAAGAAAAAACGCGGCTAACGGCTGTGCGGTAAAAAAAGGCCTGGCGCAATGCCGGGCCTTTTTGTGGGTGCTGTCCCGTCCTGAATAAGGTTTACACCTTCTGACCTTTCCTCAGGAGGACTTAATGGATTCGGGTAAAAGGCGCAGCCAACGCGATTACACGCTAGCCTTTAAATTATCGGTCGTAGACCAGGTTGAAAAAGGCGAGTTGAGTTATAAAGAAGCCCAGCGACGCTATGGCATCCAAGGCCGGTCGACGGTGCTGGTCTGGTTACGAAAGCACGGTCGACAGGATTGGAGCCAAGGCGCATCAATTCGAGAGCCGAGGATCAGGTCCATGACCGAGCCAACCCTCCCGCCGTCACCCGAGCAGCGGATTAAAGAGCTTGAAGAGCAACTGGCACTGAGCAATCAGAAGGCCCAGTTCTTTGAAGCTGTCGTGAACGTCTTGAAAAATGACTACGGTGTTTCCGTCGTAAAAAAGCGACCCGGCAAGTCCTCTCACAAGGGCAAATCCAAGACCTGAGTATTAGCAGGGCTTGCCTCTTCATGGGTATTTCGCGCCAAGCGTATTACAAGCGCAATCGCGCTTTTGACGCGAGAGTCCGCCAAGACCAAGAGGTGATGGACTTCGTCCTGGAAAAGCGGCGTCGCCAGCCTAGGCTGGGAACGCGCAAGCTGCACTACTTGATGAGCGTCGAAGCTCCTGCGTCGTTGTGCGTGGGTAGAGACCGTCTGTTTACCATCCTTCGTGATGCGCGCGAGCTGGTTCCGCGCAAACGGGCTTATCACAAGACCACTCATAGCCATCATCGCTTTCGCCGGCATTCCAACCTGCTCAAAGCAGGTCCGGAACAAGTTGTGGCTAGTGGGCCCGAACAGGTCTGGGTTGCAGACATAACCTACCTGCCTACGCAGGAAAGCGTGGCCTACGTGAGCCTTGTGACAGATGCGTACTCACGCAAGATTGTTGGCCATCACGTGCATGAAAGCCTGCATACCCAGTCGGTGATAAAGGCACTGGAAAAAGCGGTAAGAGAGCGAAAAACCGATCAGATACTGATTCATCATTCAGATCGCGGCGCCCAGTACTGTTCCGACCTCTATCAGCGGCTGCATACCAGGTATGGAATCCGGTGCTCGATGACTGATGGCTATGACTGCTACCAGAACGCTATGGCCGAGCGGGTAAACGGGATATTGAAGACTGAGTTTCTACTCAATCGGCCTAAAGACTTGGCAGATGCAGTGAAAATGGTGGATGAATCGGTGCAGATCTACAATAGGGAGCGGCCACACTTATCCCTGAAATACAAAACGCCCGATGCGGTGCATCGGGCGTTTTGAGCGTGAAACAGGTGTAAACCTATTTCAGGACTAGACATGCCTTAAATATAGCTTCCGACTTTTTGATCGTGATCGGTATTGCCAGAAGATCAAAAGATCGGGGCTGAGGCCCCTCCTACGCACCCGTCGTAGGAGGGGGCTTGCCCCCGATCTTTTGTCTCATCCCTCAGTGCGTCAGCCCTGGCACCGTCACTTGCCATTGCCCCAGCAATAAGCGCGCAGCCGCAAAGCTGATGAGGGTCGCTAATGTCCACAACACACTGCCGCCCAGGATGATGCCCAGCGCGATCTGGTACGCCAGCCAATTTTTGCTGCGTGGTTTGCGTCGCGGTTTGAATACGGCGGGTTGGTCTAGGTCCGGTTCTGCTCGCAAATCGTCGTTCATGGGGCTCCGCTGCTGGTTTCAGCAAAAAGGGAAGGGGCGATGGGGCGATATTAGCCTAGCCAGGGGGCTGGCCTAAGATCTTTCTGCCATCGCTCGACAGCCGATCAGTGCCGGCCTGACTCATCGCTTCCCTAGGCCGGGCTCGATGGTTACAGTGGATGATTTCCAGGAGGACGCCCTTATGCCACGCAATGCTGCCCGCTCGATGGCCGTTGCGACCCTGCTGGCCCTGTGCCTCGGTTGCGCTCACCCGAACGCGAATCAGCCTGAGCCCAGCCCGTCGGTGGCTATCGACTACGCCCAGCAGCGCTACGCCGATACCGCATTCGTGCACCCTACGCTAGTCGGGCAAGCCCAGGCCGCGCGCTTTCGCCAGGACATCGATGCCTGCGATCGGAGCGCGCAGAAGCGTTACCAGAACGCGCTAGAGAATGCCGCCAAGTTGCAACAGATCTATGGCCAGCGCCTTACCCCTGAAGCATTGCAGCAGATCAAGCAAACCGAGGTGACGTGGTGCATGGCGGGCGACCCCAGGGCGCGCACGACCGGCAAGGGCTGGCGCCTGCGTTGAAATTTTCAGAGCGTTATTTGCGGAAAGTATCTATGAAGAATGTTGTTACGTCGTGGTGGGTGGGCTTGGTTATGGTGATGGCGTGTCAGGCTCAGGCCGCTGATCTCGAAGCCGGGGAGAAACTCTTCACGCGAGTGTGCGGTGGCTGCCACAAGGTCGGGCCTTCAGCACGCGCCGCTTTCGGCCCTGAGCTCAACGGTATCTTTGGGCGCCGCGCAGGCAGTACCGAGGGCTATGTGTATTCGCCTGAAATGAAAGCCTCGGGGATTGTCTGGGACCGCGAAAAACTCACCGCCTTTGTCGCGGATCCCAGCGAGGTGGTGCCCGGGACCAAAATGCGCCTTTGGGGCATCAGCGATGCCGAAAAAGTGGATAACCTGCTGGCCTACTTGGCGACCTTCAAGTAAGCAGCACCGGGGCGGTGTGGCCGCCCCAGTGGTCGATCAGCGAGTCAGGTCGGCTTGCAAGCGTGCACCGGCGTAAGCCTGTGCTTCTTCTGCTTTTTTAACCACCGCGGCGGTGCCAAAGAACTCATGGGTCACCCCTGGGTAGACCTTGCGCTCAACGCTAACCCCAGCGTTGCGCAAGGCCTGCTCCAGTTGCGCGCCGTCGTCACGCAATGGGTCAATTTCAGCATTGATCAAGGTTACCGGCGCCAAGCCCTTGAGGTTAGCGTGGACCAGATCCAAACGAGGGTCTTGTAGGTCGCTGGTGTTCTTGGTCACGTTTGCGACAAACCACAACATCATCGGCCGGTTCAGCGGCATGGCATCGGCATACTGCAGGTACGCCGGGGTATCGGTCTTGGTTTGCGCGACCGGGTACACCGCCAGCACATGGCGTGGGGCAGTCAAACCGGCTTTGTGAGCGGCGACGGCCGTGGCCACCGCGAGATTTCCCCCCGCGCTTTCTCCGGCCAGGCCCAGGCGCTGTGGGTCACCTTTAAGCGAGGCGGCGTTTTGGCTGAGCCAGCGATAGGCCGCGAGCGCGTCATCGTGGGCAGCGGGAAATTTGTTTTCCGGGGCCAATCGGTAGTCCACCGAGACCACGATGGCGTTAGCCTGTTTGGCCAGACCACGGGCGCCGCCGTCATACACCTTACGGTCAGCGAACACCCAGCCACCGCCGTGGAAATACAACACCACCGGGAACGGGCCAGTACCGGCGGGGGTGTAGACCGTCGCCGGCATACTGTTGCCGGCCGCGCCCGGGATGCTGATCTCCTGGGTGGTCACCCCTGGCACCAAATCAGTCGGCTCGCTGGAGCGCTTCTGGTCGGCGAGCACACCCTTCACCGCGTCCGCGATGGTGGGTTGCTGGCGGGCTTCGGCGGGGCTGATTTTTTCGACCGCTTTGGCATCGAAGCTGGCGAATTTGTTCAGCACCTTTTGCATATCCGCGTCAGTGCGCAGCAGGCTTTTCGTGCTGCTCACAGCCAATTCGGAAACGGAGCGTTTTTCCGGGTCACGGGCGCAGCCGCTCAGGCCCGCGGCCAAGCCGGCAACACACAGGGACAGCAGCGCAGCTGAACGAAGCTTGGAAGGTATTGGCATTGTTATCTCTCGCGCATAGGAATGGGGATACCCTTATTTGGTGCGCGCGCGAGTAGGCGGTGTTCAAAGCAAAATGACCTTGTGCCGACCGACGGTCAGTCATCCATTGCCGGTTAGTCTGAGGGTATCAAGTGGTAATCCAGCAGAGGGTTTCTCGGAGCCCGGACAGCTTTCCATCACTCCACCAACAACAATGACGCATCAAAGCCCAGGCGCAAGTTGCCCCAGTGACGGCCGTCGATAAAGAACGGCACGTCGATCTCGGTCATGATTTCTCCGGTGTCGCGCAGGTAGGTTTGCAGCAGGAAACGCTGGGTATTGCTGGCGGCGCGCAGGCCGGTGGGGTCGCTGAACATGCGTTTATTGCGGCACACGGGCAGGTCGACTTCGCGGTTGCCTGTCGGTGTTTTCGAGACCCAGCTGTTGTTTACCGGGCAGTAGCCTTTGGTGTCGACGATAAACGCCACCTTGCCCCCCGGGGTGCCCTTGGCGAGGATGTCGATCTCTTGCTGGCAGACCTGGGCGAAGCGTTCGGTGTAGGCGGTCAGGTATTGTTTGGGGTCGGTGTTGGGGATCATCCGGTAGGTCTGGTCGAACAGGTTCAAGCCACCCTTGTGCAAGGCGTTCAGGTGCTCCTGCAAGCGGTCGCGGCACTGGCTGGCACGGGTGATCGCCGCGTCCAGCGCGCCGTGGCCGAGGACGAAACGGCCGAGCAGGGTTTGCACCCGCTCGGCGACGCCGGAGAGGTCGCGGGTGGCGGTCGCCGAGTGCTGCATGCGCTGATCGATGGCTTGGCTGTCCGCGTAGATCTGGGTGACACGGTCGTTGATACCGGTATTGCTGTCGGCGAACTGCTGTATATGCTCGGCGATGTCAGCCAGTTTGCCGCTGGTGGCTTCGAAATCGCCAATCATGCTCTCGAAGTGCCCGGAAGCGCGCTCCACCACGTTTTGCGTTTGGCGCGCGCTGTCGCTGATCTCTGCGGTTTGTTGGTGGGTCTTGCTGACTTCCAGCAACATTGCATCGATGTTGCTGGAAATATCGTCAGTGGCGCGGCTGACGTTCTGCGCCAAGGTGCGTACCTCATCGGCGACCACAGCGAAACCGCGGCCGCTCTCGCCGGCGCGGGCCGCTTCGATGGCCGCGTTGAGGGCCAACAGGTTGGTTTGCGAAGAGATCTGCTGGATCAAGCCGACGATGGACTTAATGCTGGATGAACGCTGGTTCAGCGCCGACACCAAGGTCCCGAACTCACTGAGGCGGGTGGATATCTCGCTGATCTTACCGGTCACGTCGAGCAGTTCGCCGTAAGAGTTGCGGGCCATGCTGAGGTTCTGCGCGGTGGTGCTGGAGATACCCTGGGTTTGCAGCGAGACCTCTTCGATGCGCCCAACGGCGGTGTTGCTTTGTTCCATGACCTCTTTGGCGAAGCGCGCCTGGTGGGTCGTGCTGTCGCTGGAGTCGCTGATGTTTTTCAGCGACCGCGCCGACTCGACGGCAATATGCACGGTCAGGGCTTGAACGTTGCTGATGATTTCCCGTTGCTTACCCAAGAAGCGATTGCAGGTGTTGGCCAGGGTGCGGATTTCGTCGTGGGTGAGCAGGGGCAGGTCTTTGGACAAGTCACCTTCGCCATTGGCCACTTCTTCCAGGGCGCGGGTCATGTTGTTGACCGGGCGCACGATCAGGTGCCGGAAGTACCAGACCATAAAACTGACCAGCGTCAAAGTAAACAGAGTGCTGGCCAGGATAAAGTTGTTCAATAGGTCGAGGCGGCTTTCGATCTGGCTCAAAAGGGCTGGGTCCAGCGCTGCGCCGCGCAAGGGCTGGAGGATCTCGCCGCGCAGGTTCAATGCCACCCAGTAGAGCAGTGCACTGACCAGTACGAGCAGGAACAGGCTGGAGAGTTTTTTGGTCAGGCTATCGAAAAATTGCTTCTCGATAGACTCGTAAACCGTCTTCCACATCTGCATGCCGCTGCTCCTGGGCAGTTAAATTTTGAAATAATTCAACTTCGATCCTTAAAAATCGACCGCCGGTGGCAAACCTTTAATCAGCTGATGAACCCAATGTGACGGATTAAGTTTTACGCCTCGGGCGCGAGACCACCGATTCAATATTTTTCCGGCCAATTAGCCCCGGCTGTGCGGGTTGCGGCAGCAACCACTTGTACATCACCAGGCAATCCACCAGCCCCAATTGACCGTGACGATAGGCTTTGGGCAACCGGCCCACCACCTCGAAGCCTAGCTTTTGCCACAGCGCTACCGCCACTTCATTGCTGCTGACCACCGAATTGAACTGCATGGCCATAAAGCCCTGGTCACGCGCCAGTTGTTGCGAGTGCTCGCACATCAACCGGGCCACGCCCCGGCCACGGGCGGCCGCGCTCACCATATAGCCGCAGTTGCACACGTGCCCACCGGGGCCGGCCGCGTTGGCCTTGAGGTAGTAGCTGCCCAGCAGGGTGCCTTGCTCGTCCTCGGCGATCAGCGTGTGCAGCGGGTAGTCGAGCCATAGGGCCTGTGCCTGTTCGCGGGTGGTGCTGGGCTCGTAGGCATAGGTTTCGGCGGCACTGACCACGGCCTGGAAAGTGGGCCAGAAACGGTCGAAGTCGGCGGCGGTCATGGGGCGGATATGAATCATTGCGGGCTCTTGGCTAAGCGTCGATGGGGTGCGCGGGTCACTCGCGTTCGTATTGGTCCAGGGTGTCGCTGGCAATCTGCCGGCCCAGGGCGATGAGTTCCGGGGCTTTGTAGAACTCAAAGAAACGGCATACCCGTTTGGGCACATTGATGAGGATGTCCGGTGGGTAGCCGGCGATCTTGTACTGCGCCAGCGACGTTTGCATGACTTCGAAGCTCTGGTTGATCAAGTCCAGCAATGAGGCAGGGCCGACGTTGTCGACGATGATCGAACCTGTGGCCGAGGCGGGCGCGCCAGGTGCTTGCGGCGCAGCGGCGGGTTGTTCGCCCATGGGCAGGGAGATATCACCCAGCCACGGGTTGGCGCTGGCTGCCGCGGGTTTAAGCACGTTTTGCTCGATGCGCAAGATCTGTTCGGCCTGGCGGCGGCGAAACGGCAGATGCGAGCCCAGGGAGGTCATCAAACTGTCGAAACGGCTTTTGAACGCCGCTGGGCGCTCTATAACGGGCAAGGTGTAATGCTTTTGGTTGGTCGAGTTGAGGTTGACCGCAATGATCAAATCGCAGTGGCTGGAGACCACCGGTACGATGGGCAGCGGGTTGAGCAGGCCGCCATCGACCAGCGTACGGTTGCCTTGCACCACGGGGGTGAACAAACTGGGGATCGCCGCCGACGCGCGCATGGCTTGGTGCAGGCAGCCTTCCTGAAACCAAATCTCCTGCTGGTTGGTCAGGTCGGTGGCCACGGCGGTGTAAGGGATGCGCAAGTCTTCGATATTGATCTCGCCGACAATCTTGCGGATCTGCCCGAATACTTTTTCACCACGAATAGCACCCAGGCGAAAGCTCACGTCCACCAGGCGCAGTACATCGAGGTAGTCCAGGCTTTCGATCCAGCGGCGATATTCCGGCAGCTTGCCGGCGGCATACACGCCGCCCACCACGGCACCCATGGAGCAGCCTGCGATGCAGGCGATGTCGTAGCCACGCCGTTCGATCTCCTCGATCACGCCGATATGCGCATAGCCGCGGGCACCCCCGGAACCGAGGACCAGGGCAACTCGTTTTTTCTTGGCGGGCACTGCTCTTTCCATTTGCGGTCAGGGGCGTTAACAATGCACGCTAGCGCGTCCGGGAGCAATATTGGTATGGGCGCCGATGGGCACTTTTGCCTTGCCCTGACGTCTTAGCCAGCACCGTTATCGTGTATTTCTAGAAGGTATCGACACATGAAAGCCTGGATCTGTGTGCCCTTGCTGGCAGTCGCGCTGCTGACAGGTTGCGCTGGCAAAACCGCCTACCGAGAAACCTGCGCCACCCAACTGGACGCCGCCTGGAGCGAACTGGACCTGGCCAAGGCTGAGGGCCTGGCTGGCACCGTGAGTTACTCCAAGGCACTGTCGTTACTGACGGGCGCTAAAACCCAGCAGCAGTTCGAGGTGTACGACGGCTGTATGCACAAAGCCGAGAAGGCTCGCTTTTATATTCGTGAGTCGCGCGCAGGGCGTTGAGTCAGTTCATGGGCCTGGGCGTGGGGTGACAACCTGGCGCCAGGCGGTCTGCAGCGAAGTGACGGCCGCGTCGCACTCGGCTTGATGCTCCATCTAAAAAGGAATTTGCCCCATGCGCAGCCCACTCGACACCTGCCTGCAGGCGATCAATGAAGTCCTCCTGGGCAAGGAAACTCAGGTGCGCTTGGCCCTGACTTGCCTGGTGGCCAATGGGCACTTGCTTATCGAAGATTTGCCGGGCATGGGCAAAACCACCCTCAGCCATACCCTGGCCCGGGTACTGGGGCTGAGTTTTCAACGTATTCAGTTCACCTCGGACCTTCTGCCTGGGGATATTCTCGGCACCTCGGTGTTCGACAAGGACTCCGGCCAGTTCGTCTTTCATCCTGGGCCGATCTTCTCCGAGCTGGTGCTGGCGGACGAAATCAACCGCGCGACCCCCAAAAGCCAAAGTGCGCTGCTGGAGGCGATGGAGGAGGGGCAGGTCACCATTGAAGGGGCTACCCGCCTGCTGCCCCGGCCATTTTTCGTGATCGCCACACAGAACCCTTCCACCCAGGGCGGCACCTTTGCTCTGCCCGAGTCGCAGCTAGACCGCTTTTTGATGCGGCTGTCGTTGGGCTACCCGGCCAAGGCGGCGGAAAAGGCCTTGTTAATGGGCGAGTCGCGGCGCGAGCAGGTGCCGCGTATGGCCGCCATTCTTACCCATAGCCAGTTGGCTGCGATCCAGGCCCAAGCGCGTCAGGTGCGGGTCAGCGATGCCCTGGTGGACTATGTCTTGCGCCTGGTGGAGGCGACCCGCAATGAGCCGCAGTTCGCCTGGGGCCTTTCGCCACGGGCGAGCCTGGCATTGCTCAGTGCCGCGCGCGCCTGGGCCCTGTTGTTGGGGCGTGATTATGTGATCCCCGAGGACGTGCAAGCGGTCTTGCCTTCGGTGGTGAGCCATCGCTTGCGCGAGCGTGCCGACCCCACCGGGCAGAGTGGCGGTAGCCTGGTGCAATGGTTGCTGCGCGAAGTACCGGCCCTTTGAGCAACGCGCTAGGCCACGCCTGGTTGCGCTGGCAGCAGCGGCGCGCGGCGGGCGCTGCGCGCATCGAGTTGGACGGTAAGCGGCTGTTTATCCTGCCCAGTCGCAGCGGCAGCGGTTTCGCCCTGGTGTTGCTGCTCAACTTGCTGGCCGCGATCAACTATCAGAACAGTATGGTGTACGCCCTGGTGTTTTTGCTGGGGTCGGTATTTGTCGTGGCTATTTTGCATACCTACCGCAATCTGGCGGGGCTGGTGATCAGCGCGGCGCCGGTGACACCGGTGTTTGCCGGCGAGCACGCACGTTTTACCCTGCGTCTGGAAAGCCAGGGCCGTGAACACCAGGCTATCGGCTTGGGCTGGAGCGCCGGCGTTGCGCAATATTTCGACGTGGCGGCGGCCCATGTGCAGGCGCTGGAGCTGAGCCTGCCCAGCGCCGCCCGTGGCTGGCTGGTCGCGCCACCCATACGTATTCAAAGCGGTTTCCCCCTGGGGGTGTTGCAAGTCTGGAGTTGGCTCGACACCCAGCAAGCGGCCCTAGTCTACCCACAGCCCCTGCAAGGCGAGCTGCCGCTGCGTGGGGTCAGCCGAACCGACAGCGCTGCGGCCAGCCAACGCCTGGCCGGCCCTGGGGTCGATGACTTTCAGGGGCTCAAGGTTTATCAGCCCGGCGACTCTTGGCGGCGCATGGACTGGAAAGCCTGGTCGCGGGGCGACGGCTTGCTGATCAAAGACTTTGCCGACCACGCCGCCGAGGAGCTGGCGCTGGATTTTCTCGCGCTGGGGGGCGATGTCGAGCAGCGCCTTTCCCGGCTGTGCTACTGGGTACTGGAGTTGTCGCGACGTGAGCAGCCGTTCGCCCTCGACTTGCCCGGCCAGCACCTGCCCGCCGCCAGCGGTATCGCCCATCGCGACGCCTGCTTACGCGCGCTGGCGCTCTATGGGCAACACCCGTGAACCAGTTGATACCCCGGGCTAGCCTGACCTGGCTACTGCTGGCGCAGGCGCTGGTGATGGTGCCGTTTTGGCCCCATGTGCCGCCCTGGATGATCGGGTTATGGCTGTTATGCACCGGCTGGCGGGTGCAGATGTTCCGTATGCGCGCACCCGTACCGGGGCGGCTGCTCAAAGCGTTGTTGTTGATACTGACTGCGGGTGGGGTCTACCTGACCCGTGGAAGCCTGATTGGCCTGGACGCGGCCGCGGCGTTGCTGGTGGCAACGTTCGTCCTGAAGATGCTTGAAATGCATTCGCCACGGGATGCTCGGGTGCTGATTTTCCTCGGCTTTTTTTGTGTGGCGGTGGCCTATCTGTTCGATGCCAGCCTGCCCTGGGCGTTATACAGCCTGCTACCGCTCAGTGCGTTGCTGGCGGCCTTGATCGGCCTGCAGCAGACGCGCCTGATCAGCCAGCCGCAGGCGACGTTGCGCCTGGCTTTGAGCTTGATGGCCCAGGCCTTGCCCCTGATGTTGCTGTTGTTCGTGTTTTTCCCGCGGCTGGAACCGCTCTGGTCGCTGCCACTGCCCAGCACTGAGCAGGCACGAATCGGCCTCAGTGACAGCATGAGCCCGGCCGACGTGGCCGAGCTGGGCAATTCCACCGAGGTGGCCTTTCGTGCCAGTTTCAGCGGGCCGCTGCCTGCCAAGCGCGAGCTGTATTGGCGGGCGTTGAGCCTGGAGCGCTTCGATGGCCGGCGCTGGAGCCAAGCCGAACAAACCCAGTTTTTGCCGTCGCCCACGTGGGAGAAACGTGGCGATGCGCTGCGCTACCAGATCATCCAGCAGCCCAGTGGCAAACCTTGGCTGTTCGCCTTGGACATGGCCGAGATCAATCTGCCGGATGCCCGCCAGCTGAGCGATTTCCGCTGGCAGCGGCGGCGCCCGATCGACCAGGCCCTGCTTTATACGGTCAGCTCTTGGCCGCAGGCCCAGCGCGGTGCCGAGCTGAGTGAGGCGAGCCGGCGCATGGGCCTGCAATTACCGCCCCAGGGCGATCCCCGCAGCCGAGCGTGGGCACAAGAGTTGAAGGCCCGTTACCCGCAGCCCGCGATGATGGTACAGGCGATCCTGACGTACCTGAATACCCAGCCGTTCTATTACACCCTCAAACCCAGCGTGCTCGGCACGGACAGCATCGATGAGTTTCTCTTCGACAGCCGCCGTGGTTTTTGCGCCCATTACGCCGGCGCCATGACATTTGTCCTGCGCGCCGCAGGTATCCCGGCGCGGATGGTGGTGGGCTATCAAGGGGGCGAGGCCAATCCGGCGGGTGACTACTTGACGGTGCACCAATACGACGCCCATGCCTGGGTCGAATACTGGCAGCCTGGGCAGGGTTGGCGCAGCGTCGACCCCACCGCAGCAGTGGCGCCACAACGCATCGAGCAAGGCCTGGCCCAGGCCCTGGAGGCCGATGAAAACTTCCTCGTCCAAGGCCGCAGTGGCTTTGCTGGCCTGCGCGGTTTCGAGCGCTTGCGCCTGGAATGGGACAACCTCAACTACAACTGGCAGCGCTGGGTGCTCGGCTACCAGGGGGACACTCAGCTGAGCTTTCTGCAGCGCTGGTTCCAAGGGCTAGAGCAACTGGTCCTGCCCCTGGGGGGTGTGACGATTCTGTGCGTGCTGGCCCTGGCGCTGCTCAAGCCTTGGCGCCGGGCTAGCAATGCGCAACTTCGCCAGTATCACGCGTTCGAACGTTTGTTAGCGCGGCGCGGGCTAACCCGACGGGTGGGCGAAGGGCCGCTGGATTTCGCCGCGCGCGCCGCCGCCCAGTTGCCTGCTCAGGCTGAGGCCATTATGGGCTTCGCCGAAGCGTTCAGCGCCCGTCAATATGCTGGGCAGGCGGTTTCCAGTGAAGACCTCGAACGACGGCTCAAAGCCCTGCGACGCACCCTGGGTAAACAGGCTAAATAGAGAATTGATAAAGGATGCATGATGGTCAACAAACTCATTGCCCGGCTGATTGGACTGCACGTTAAATTAATGGCGTGCCAGGCCCGCCTGGAGGCCGAGACTGACCCGGAGGCCCTGCACGACCTGCGCACCACGGTGCGCCGTTTGCGCAGCCTGTTGCGGCCCTTGCGCGGCATGCCGGGGGTGGATCGGCTGGAAGAGGCCGCCCGGCAAGTAGGCCAGGTGACCACGCCGTTGCGTGATCTAGAGGTGCTGGCTACCCATCTACAAGCCCAGGGTTTTGCGGCGGCTGCGGCGACCCGTCGCCAGCAGCTGCGGGGCAGCTTTCCTAACGTGGCTAAATCTTCCGAGGTGCTGAGCCTGTTGCAACTGCTCGATGCCTTTCCGTCATTTCTGCGCGCGGCCCAGCGCCAAGGGATCTTGCGGGGGGCGAAAGCTAGAGTTGCCAAGCGCTTGGCCAAGCAATGGCGAACGCTCAATGCGGCACTGCGCGATCCAGCCCACGACCGGCACCGCGTGCGTTTGCTGATCAAACGCACGCGTTACGCTGCTGAAGCCTATCCTGAACTGGAGCCACTGGCCCCAGCGTTGGTCAAGCGTCTTAAATCGGCCCAAGCTGCCCTAGGCGATTGGCATGATCACTGGCAGTGGCTGGCCCAGGCCGCGCAGCAGTCTGACCTGGCCGCCTGCGTGCCGGGCTGGCGCAGCCGTTTAGCAATGGCTGAGCAGCGCGCCGACCGGGTCTTGGAAAAGCTTCGGCTAGCGGTGAATTAACGGGCTTTGCGCTGCAACACGCCAGCGGCAACCAGGCCGATCGCGCCGACGCTGAGCTGCGCGGCACTCAGGTCGTCCAACCCCGACACCACCAGCAGCACCGAGAGTACCGCCAGAGGAATAGCGATCAGTTGTTGACCCTGGCGGGCGCTGGACCAGTTGAGGACGTTACGAGAAATATTTTGCATGTTAAGCACCCCTGTCGTGTGATTCGCTGCGGCCCTGCCGAAGCTGATGGGTTAACGATAGAGCCGCAGGGAGTGGGGGTCGAATGGACTGTTGCTATGGCTGCCATAGTTAGAGTTTTAATTGGCCGATGGCCTGGTTCAGCGCACGGGCCAGGGCGGCCAATTCGTCGCTGGTGCTGGCGCTGTCGAGGGTCTGGCGCACGGTTTGCTCGGTCACGTCGCGGATACTCAGTACCGAACGGGTCATGTCTTCGGCCACCTGGCTTTGCTGGTTGGCCGCCACCGCGATCTGCACATTACTTTCACGCATCTGGGTGACTGCACCGGTGATTTGTTGCAGCGCTTCGCCTGCTTCCATGGCTTGGGCGACGCAATCGTCGGCCTTGAGCGAACTCTCCTGCATAAAGTCCACGGCATCGCGGGTACCTGCCTGCAAGGCGCTGACCATCTCGGTGATTTCGTCGGTAGACGCCTGGACCCGCTTGGCCAGGTTGCGCACCTCGTCAGCGACCACCGCAAAGCCACGGCCCAATTCACCGGCGCGGGCGGCTTCGATGGCGGCGTTCAGGGCCAGTAAGTTGGTCTGCTCGGCGATGCTGTGGATCACCCCAACCACGCTGTTGATCTTCTGACTGCCTTCGGCCAGGTGCTGGATCATTTCGGCGGTTTGCTGGACGCCGGCCGACAGCCCGGTGATCGATTGCTGCACCCTTGCAACCACCGCTTGGCCGCTACCGGCCAGGGCATCGGCGCTTTGCGAGAGGTCGCGGGTGGCACCTGCATGCCCGGCAATGTGGTAGACGGTCGCGGACATCTGGTTGATCGCGGTGGCGGCTTGGTCGGTTTCGCTTTGCTGCCACAGCATGCCTTGGCGTACCTGGGCCATGGTCTGCGCCAAGCGTGCGGCGCCGCTGTCCAGTTGCGCGGCGCTCTGGGCAACGGTGCCGACCACGCGCTGGTAGCCAGCTTGCAGCGCATTAAAAGCGTGTGCCATCTGGCCCACTTCGTCACCGCTGGTCACCGCTGCGCGCGCGCTCAGATCACCGCTGCGTTCTACATGCAACATGACGTCTTTGAGCGTGTTGAGCTGGCCGAGCAGGAAGCGAATGAGCAACTGGGAAGCGCCCAGCATCAATAGCGTCAGTACGCACACGGCCAGGGCGTACTGCGCGGCGCGCTCGTGGATCAGCTCGAGCAAAGTAGGCGCTGGGGGCAGGTCGGCGAGCACGGCCCGTCCCTGCTGCTGCCACTGCTGCTGGGCTTGCGCCACCTCGTGCAGTTGCTGGACACGGCCCTGGCGCTCGGTTTCTATGGCGTAAAGCACCAACAGTAGGGTGGTGAGCAGCGCGACCGTGTTGACCGCCCAGAACTTATATTTGAGGGAAAGGTTGCTGATCCAGGCAGACATGGTGGGCTCGCGGCGGATAAGGGGCATGGTGCCATCATTTTCCGCCGTATAACTACCCCGGTTATTGACCTGTGTCAGGCAAGCCGAAGAACGCTCGGGCACACGCTGTGGTATGGGCGGCCAAATCGGCTTCGCTCTCTTGCCGGTGCAGCGCCAGGGTGCGCAGCACTTCCGTCAGGTAGGCCGGCTCGTTGCGCCCGCTCTTGGGCTTGGGCCGTAGGCTGCGGGGCAGCAGGTACGGCGCGTCGCTTTCGAGCATCAGGCGCCCGCGTGGAATGTCCTTGACCAAAGGGTGCAGGTGCGTGCCGCGTCGCTCGTCGCAGATCCAGCCGGTAATGCCGATGTGCAGGTCCTGGTCCAGGTAGCTGAACAATGCTTTGCGTTCGCCAGTGAAGCAGTGCACAACGGCGGCGCTCAGGTGGTCGCGAAAATCCTTGAGGATATCCAGCAAACGCTCACTGGCCTCGCGTTCATGGAGAAACACCGGCATGCCCAGTTCGGCCGCCAGTGCCAAGTGCTCCTGAAGCACCTTCTCCTGCTGCGGGCGCGGTGAAAAATCGCGGTTGAAGTCCAGCCCGCATTCGCCCACGGCTCGCACCCGTGGGTGTTGCAGCAGGCCGCGCAATTGCCCGGCGGTGTCGCTGTTCCATGCGCTGGCGCTATGGGGGTGGATACCTGCCGTGCAGAAGAGTTGCGTGGCACGGTCGTCCAGGCTTTCACACAGCGCCAATGACTGCTCGCTGCCGGGAATATCGGTGCCGGTCAGCACCAATTGACAGACCCCAGCGGCCTCGGCGCGCTGGAGAATTTCGCGGTGGCGTTGGGCGAAGCTTTCGTGGCTCAGATTGACGCCGATGTCGATGAGTTGCATGGTGCTACCTCAGGTCGCAGGCTGCAAAGCATACCAGAGCTCGGGAAGTGTGAATAAAACCAAGAACTTCAATACCTTATGAATGTCTGTTGCGCTGGGTCAGGTAGCGGCCGGAGTTTGGATGACGCGTTTCTCATTGATGATGCTGGCGTTTTGCTTGAGCTTGACCCTGGGCACGCCAGCCGATGCCCGCCTGGGCGGCCCGGCAGAGGCCACGCCGAGCGCCAAAACCCGCGATCTGGCGCAGATTCGCGCGAGCAAGGTGCTGCGGGTGTTGGTCAACCAGAGCCGCAATAGCTCCGGGGAGGTGCAAGGGCAATCCATTGGCGTCGAGTACCATCGGCTGCACGCCTTCGAGCAGTACCTCAATGGTTATCAAAGCAACGGCCAGCGCCTGACGCTAAAGATCATACCGCGCCCCAAAGAGCAGTTGCTCACGGCCTTGCAGCGGGGTGAAGCCGACCTGGTGGCACCGGGTGAGTTGATCGAGGTAGCGGCCGGCCATGCTGTCAGCGCCAGCGACCCGGTGTTAGCCAATGTGCCGATGATCCTGGTCAGCGCTAAGGGTGCACGCCGCTACTCGCGTATCGAGCAGCTCTCCGGCAAGACCCTCGCCCTGCCCAGCGGCAGTGCGGCCGCGCAGGCGTTGCAGGGCCTTAATCAAAAGCTCGCACTGCGCAAGCTGGCACCAATCCGCTTCGAATGGATCGACCCGAGCCTGGCGGTGGAGGACGTGCTGGAAATGGTCCAGGCGGGCATCTACCCGCTCACGGTGGTAGAGCAGCCGATTGCCGAGCGCTGGGCCAAGGTCATGCCCAAGTTACGCCTTGATCGGCGCGTGGTGATCAGCAGCCCGGCGCCCATGAGCTGGTACGTGCGCCGTGACGCCGCCATGCTGCGCGCCAGTGTTGACCGTTTTTTGCAAGGCTATCGGCCGCCGGATGACCAAGACGCCGCTTTTGCCCGGGTCTACCGGCGCTTGTACCAAGTGCACGACCCCTTGGCCCGCGGCGACCGCCAGCGCCTGGAAAAACTGCGGCCGGTGCTGCAGCGCCATGCCCGCGAGCAGAATATGGACTGGCTTAACCTCGCGGCGCTGGCTTTTAAAGAGTCGGCACTCAACCCCTCGGCGCGCGGTGCCAGTGGCGCTACCGGGCTGTTGCAAATCACCCCGGCGGCTGCGCAGCGGGTGGGCGTGGGCAATATCCAAAGCGTTGATAACAACGTGCAGGCCGGGGCCCGCTACCTGGCGATGATTCGTCGCAAATTTTTCGCCAACCCCAAGCTCAATGAGCGTGAGCGCATGGCCTTCACCCTGGCCGCCTATAACATGGGCCCGGAGCGGGTCCAGGCGATGCGCGGCGAAGCAAAGCGGCGCGGTTTGAACCCGGACAAATGGTTTTTTCAGGTGGAGCGCGTCGCCATGGAACAGGTGGGCATGGGGGTGGTGACCTTTGTCAGCAGTGTGAACAAGTATTACCTGGCATATGACCGGGAGCGATCGGTACTGGAGCCGGCCAATGGGAAAGTGGTCCTAAACGAATAGATCTAATTTGTAGATCCTTAATAGTGACTTAATGCGGCTTTATCATTCTTTAATTGGATTAATATGCCGACACACAAACCCTGCCTAATTCTTGCCGTTGAAGGATCGTCTTTATGAAAGCCATGCTTGCTCGCCTGACCCATACCCGTGCTGGTTACGGCCTGACCCTCGTGCGCCTATGCGTCGGTATCATCTTTATGGCCCACGGCTCGCAAAAGCTCTTCGGCTTGTTTGGCGGCTACGGGCTCAGCGGTACGGCGCAGTGGATGGAAAGCATCGGCTTGGCTCCTGGGCTGCTGATGGCGTTGTTGTCGGGCAGTGCCGAGTTCTTCGGCGGCCTGGCTCTGGTGATCGGTTTATTGGTACGCCCGGCAGCAGCGGCATTGGCCGCGACCCTGGTGGTCGCCATCGCCACGGTGCACCTGCATAACGGCTTGTTCATGGCCAACAACGGTTACGAGTTCGCCCTGGCGCTGCTCGGCGGGGCCTTGGCAGTATTGGTCGAAGGGGCAGGGCGTTGGTCTCTGGACCGGGCGATCACGCGCTGAAGTTGACACGCTCGGCTGAACCCCTCTAGGATGCCCAGGCGCCGATTTAGACAGCTACTTGCGGGGCGCCTGGGGGCCTTGGTTCCCGAAGTACCGCTAAAGCGCTGGTTCGGTGATGCCTCCCACCGCTGCCCAGCAGCTTCTGCTCCTTTGAAGCGGGTGAGGCCGAGAAGTCATCATGAGTGTTCCACGTCCTGTCGTTTGCTTGGCGCCTGCACCGGTTAGCCTAACCCCACGTACCCCTCGTATCTTGTTGATGGGCCGGCACCAGCCGACCCTGCTGCGCTGCCTTGACGGCTGGCCACGGCGCCAGGGCAAGGCGGGCGCGTTCACCGCGCAATTTCTCGACGATCAAGCATCCCTCGCGGGCTTTGCCGACCGCCAGTTCGACCTGGCGGTGGTGCAAGCGCCCAGCCCGGAGCGCGCTGAAGAGGTGATCAGGCAATTGCTGCGGGTGGCTCGCCAGGGGTTGATTACGTGGCGGTGAATCCTGCGAGCGCTGAAGATCATCACTCAATTTGGTACCAGCCCTGAGTTGACTCAATACTTCCAAGTGACAGACGCGGTGAAGTTTCTGGGCGCGCCATAGTTGGTGGAACCCGCGGATTGATACAGCGACAGCAGGTATTTACGGTCCAAGACATTATTCATGTTCAGGGACGTGCTCCAGTGGTCGTCGATATCATAACTGGCCATTAAGTCCACCACGGCGTAAGCGTTCTGCTTAACGGCGCTGTTGTTGTCCAGTTCGGTTGCGCTTTGCCACTGAACACGGGTCCCGACCTTTGCTTGAGGCAGGCTGGGAAGGCGATAGGTGGCACTGGCGCGTAAGGTGTGGGTGGGGATGTATTTACGAGCTTCGTCTCCATCGTCGTCTTCGATGCGTACGAAGGTATAGCCTCCCGTTAGTTCAAGGCCAGGCGCAGCCTCCCCGGAAGCTCCCAGTTCAATGCCTCGACTTTTAACGTTTGTGCCTCGATACAGGTATTGGCCGCCCACGATCTCCCCAGTGAGCTCCGCCACATTTTGCTGGTCTGTTTTGAACACCGCAACCGTTACGGTTAGTCGCTCATCGAGCAGCAGGCCTTTTACGCCGGCTTCCATGCTTTTGCCTTCAAGTGGCAGGATCACTCCGCCGCCCGTGCTCCGTACGTACTGCGGCTTAAAGATTTCTGTCCAGCTGGTGTAAAGGCTCCATTGCGGGGTCAGGTCATAGACCAAGCCGGTGTAAGGCGTGACCTTACCGTGCACTCGGGTATTGTGCGGTGATCCATAGCCAGCCCCATCGCCATCGGCACTGAGCATGCGGGCCCCGGCAATCCAGTGCAGGTCATCGACAATGCTAAATCGCGCCCCGGCGAACAGGCTTTTTTGTCGGTCGGTAAACAATTGGGTGTTGCGATCATCGGTGTAGTTCAGGGCCGGTTGTGCGACATTGCCGGCCAGTACATCCGCGAGGCTCTCGATCTGATTGCCTGATACATCTCTATAGTATCCACGTTCGTCATGGTGGGTTCGCCCGTAGTTGGCGCCCAGGGTCAATTCATGTTCCCGTCCGAGGAGCGTGAAAGGGCCAGATAACGTTGCTTCACCTACTACTTGGTGCTCAGTACTGACTGTGCGGTTGATGTAAGCATTGACGGTGGTGGCAGTGGCGGGGATGGCATACAACATCTTGGTATCGGAGTCCTGACTCATACCTGTCAGGGTAACGGTGCTGGCCCAGCCATTGTCGAACACGTGGGTCAATTCGGCAAAAGCGCGCTGGGTTTTGACGTTCCAGTAAGTCCATGGTTGGCCGACGCTGGAGCTGCGACTGCTGTAGTGAATTCGATTGCCATCAGCACCTGCAATCGGCAGTGCGCCCCAAGTGCTGCCGTTCGAGTAACTATTTTGCTCGGTAAAACCGACGGTCAGGGTATCGGCGTCGGATAGGTCGAATGCCAACAAGCCCGAGGCCCCGTTAACCTCGCGACCGTATTGGTCAAGGTAGGAGTTACCTTTGGCGTGGGAGGCAATGAAGCGTCCACGTACATTACCGCTTTCTGTCAACGGGCCGGCCACGTCCAGAGCCAACCGGCGGTTGTCCCAAGAGCCGACGCTGCTGTCGATTTTTGCCTGGAAGGTATCGGTAGGGCGTTTGCGGATAAGGTTAACCGTGGCGGAAGGATCGCCGGCACCGCTCATTAGCCCGTTTGCCCCATGCAGTACGTCAACCTGCTCGAATTCGGCCATGTCTTGATCGCCGACCAGCACGCCACCGGAGAAGGGCAGGCTCATGCCGTCGTATTCAAAGTTTTCAATCTTGAAGCCGCGCGAAGTGAAGGCGGTTCGATCGGTTTCGAATTGCTCGACGGTGATCGATGGGGCGTTGCGCAATGCGTCTTTTACACTGTTGAGTTTGAAATCGTCGATTTGCTCGCGGGTAATCACGGTGATTGCCTGCGGCGTCTCTTTAGCGCTCAGGCCCAAGCGCGTGGTACTGGAGGCTGCCTTGCCTTGGTAACCCACGTTCTGACTGAATTCGGGCGAGGAATAATCCTGGATCTGAGTAGGCGCCAGGCTGACTTCTCTGCGGGCCGGCTGATTCGTGACTGGGACGAGATATACCGTCACTGCATCAGTGCGTGCAAAGGTGTAGCCGCTGTTGTGCAGCAGCGTCGACAGGCCGTCTTGCGCGGAGTAATTGCCCACCACTGCAGTGCTGCGTAGGGCTGTGTCGAGATTTCCGTCCAAGAGCACGTTCTGCCCGGATTGTTGGCTGAACGCCAGCAGTGCTTGCCGCAGCCCCTGGGCGGGGATGTTTAGCGGCAATTTCTCTATTGAAGCCGCCGTAGCCTGAATGGCCGCCCCGTGAGCCTGCCAGCCACTAACGAGCAGTGTGCAAGCCAATGCGGTACCAAGAGCATGACGTTGCCAGCGGTTTTCAATTCTCGAGCCTTGGGGGTGTTGCGTGGCCATTCAGGTTGCTTCCTTTGAGAGCGCAAAAATATGCGAATACCAATCAGTCAGGTTAAGACGCACGGGCAATCGCAATTCCTGAAGGCACTGTGAAGAATTTATGAACGGCTCATAAAGCCGCGTCGAAGGCTCACTGCCTGGGCAGGGAGCTTATGAAAAATCACCAGAAGGTGGTCGGTGGGCTCAGGCGGGATAGATCAGAGTGACCATGTCGGTGTAACGAACCACGCGTACCGCAAGTGCCTTGGTGATCGCATCGAGCATGTGTTCAGGCCGGTCAATATTGAGAATTAAACTCAGCCGTCGGTCAGCGAGTGGCTTGTCCATGATGAAGATTTTCCCTTTTCGCCAACGTCGCAACTCATCCACAACAGTCAGCAGCGGCTTGTCAAAGAACACCAGCCGTCCGCCCCGCCAGGCGAGTATCTGATCGAGCTCTGCTCGTTGAATTTCTCCGGTTCGGTTCATACTAAAACGCAGGGACAGACCTTCTGCCAAGTCAGTCCGTTGATCAGCGGTTACTACGCTAACGGTTTTGCGACTCACAGCGACAAGCGTCGAGGAGTGGTCACATGACAGGCAAAACTCGCCTTCGCGGGTAAGCACCTGGCCGCTCTTCGTGCTCACCTTGAATTCATCTCCCACGCTAGGCGCAACGCTGAAAAACGCCTCGCCGTGAAGCAGTTCTACCGAGCGCTTAGCCGATGCAAAGTCCAGGTTCAGCGCTGTATTCCCGGCAAGGTCAACGCTCGATCCGTCAGGCAGGTTCACCGTACGCCTTTCTCCAACCGACGTGCGGATGTCGGCGAATGACAACTGCATATCTGTAAGCCAAAACGTCGATGCGCCTGCAGTGACTGCCAGCGCACTGGCGGCTACCCCGAGCCCTACGAAGCGGCGCCGCGACAGCTGAGCGTGCGGGGCCGGCATATCAGGCGACAACACCAGTGCTGATGCTGACCACCAATCTTCGAGTTGAGCGTACGCCTGGGCATGTCTCGGGTCTGCTTTGAGCCACACCGCCAACTCCTCGCGCTCGGCCTGAGTTGGCGATCCGCCCTGGAGCAGCGCAAACCAGGCGCTGGCTTGATGGCTGATGTCATCAACGCGGGGAGCAGAGGTGAGCTGCGAGGGATCGGCACTCATAGGGTGATCAGTTCACATTGGCGGACGGCAATTGGCTGATTGTAAACCAGCGGGTACCTGTAAGGCTGGCGATGCGGTGTTTGCTGCCAGCGCAGGGTATTCATTCGGACATACCGATCTTCAACAAGTCCAGGGCTCTGACCATACGACTATAAGCTGTCTTTGCGGGAATACCGAGGCGTTGGCCAATTTCGACGTAGGTCAGGCCTTCCACTCGCACCATCAAGAACACCTCGCGACAGGTCGCGGGCATATTCTCAATCACATCGTTCAAGGCTTTCAGCTGCTGATTGGCAATAGCCGCTTGCTCGAGTGTGGGTGTCGACTGCTCAAAGCTACTGCTCGTTTGCTGATCCAGTGGCTCGCCTTTGCGATGCGCTTGGCGCCGGGTGTGATCGATAAAAAGATTGCGGGCGCTAGAGTATAGGTAGGCCCGGAAATTGGCGATCGGCGTGCGGCTCATATGTTCAGAAAGACGAATGAACGTGTCTTGCGTCAGGTCGGCAGCTGTCTCTTTGCAGCGCAAGCGGCGATCCAGATAATCCTGAATCTCACCACGGTGTGCGAGATACAACGCCTTCAGATCTGGGCCGGACATGAAGCAACCTCAAAGGGGAGGGAAGCAAGCGCGGCAAAATACCACAAATGAGAATCGTTTGCGATATTCGCAAAGGTGTTCAGTTTGGGAGGCCCCACTGACAACTAAGTGGGTTTAGAAGCGCCTGGTGCCAATGAGCTCGTCTAAAACGCGGTTAGGAATACGGAAAGGGATTGAAGCGTGGTCTTCGCCCGGTTCGACGATGAAGCCGCTGCGCAGTCCAAATTGCGACAACCCCTGCAGGCGTAACTGCAAAGCATTGGCATCCTGGATCATTTGAACGGAGTCACGCTCTGCCATCAAGATGGTTAGGCTATTGTGGGTCAGGTCCACTTGCCCTGCGAGGGTACGCCGGGTGAATGCACGTTCAGGTGCCAATAGATATTTATCCTGCCACCAAAGGCTCGGACTCACGGCCACTATATGTTGGAAAAGGCCGGGCCGAGTGAAGAGGGTGTATACGCCGAGCATTCCTCCAAAAGAATGCCCTACCAGGCTGCGTTGGTCCTGGTTGACCTTAAATTGCTGGGAGACCTTAGGCATCAGGCGCGTTTCGATAAAGTCGAGGAATAGATCTTGTCCGCCCTGTGGCGGCGTATTGCGATTCTGCGGCGCAGGCGGCGACATGTCGAAGGCTCTACGTACGAAGTCCAACGGCGTCGTGCTCGGGTAACCGATGGCTATCAGGACAGCGCCGCGCAACCTCGCCTGTGCACGCTTGGCGGCATGAAAGGCAGGGAAGTAAGCGTTTCCATCAAGCAAGTAAATCACCGGGTAACCCGTAGAGGGGACGTCGCCCTCTGGGAGGCTGATCATGATGCGGTACTCACGACCTTCGGCACTGGTCATTGCCCACTGCTCGGTTGCGTCGAGAGTGACCGGTGCTGCCTGGAGAGCCGTGGCTGCGCTCAGGAGCAATGCGCTCCAAAGTGCTAAGAAAGTGCGAGTCATAATCCCTGATATCCTGGACTTCATCGTAAAGCTGGCGTGTCCTGACAGCCGATCACTGCGCTATATATAGCCAATGTGTGATCGGGCATATCACCCTCCGAGCGTTATGTGGATTCAGTCTTTTCGTAAGAAATGGACTCTATGTACCACAGCGCCTCGCCCGTAGGTGTTTGGACGACCACCTCATCTCCCTCTTGCTTCTTCAAAAGCGCGCGTGCCATTGGTGAGTCAATCGAGATGTAGTCGTTTCGGCCATAGATTTCATCGTAGCCAACTATGCGGAATCGCTTGCCCAGCCCCTCTTGGTTTTCAATGTCCACCCATGCCCCAAAGAATACTTTGCCTTCTTGTTCAGGCGAATAATCGACAACTCGAACGTCCTCCAAGCGCTTACGCAGATACCTGACTCTTCGATCAATTTCTCGAAGAAGCTTCTTGTTGTATTGGTAGTCCGCATTCTCGCTTCGATCCCCCAGAGAGGCGGCCCACGCGACCTTCTGCGTGATTTCAGGGCGGTAGGTTCGCCACAGATGATCCAGTTCCGCTTTCAAGGCGTTATGGCCTGCACGAGTAGTAATGTTGGTTGGCAACACAGGCTTCCTATAATTCTTGACGGGGCTGAGGATCCGCGGCGCCTAACCTAAATAGGCGGCGCGGCGCATCAAAGATAAGCCAAACTCTTTGCACTAGCCCTCGCGCAGTACCGTCAATGGGCTCGCATTCAGCGCGCGGCGGGTGCCGAACACACCGGCACCGCCCACCAGCAAGGCACCGACCACGGGGAGCAGCAGCAACCACGGGTGTGGGCTCCAGGTCAGGTCGAATGCGTAGCGGTACAGCGCCAGGCTGATCAACTCCACTCCCAAGGCGGCCAGCACGCCACTGGCGGCGCCGAGCAGGCCGAACTCGATGCGCCGTGACTTCACCAGCAGGCGCCGGTCGGCCCCCAGTGCGCGTAACAGCGCGCCTTGGCGGATGCGCTCGTCCAGGGTGGCCTGCAAGCCCGAGAACAATACGGCCAGGCCGGCGGCCAGGACGAACAGCAGTACGAACTCCACCGCCAAGGTGACTTGCGCGAGAATGCTGCGCAATTGCTCCAGCAAGGCCTCCACTTGCAGAATGCTCACGGCCGGGAATGCTCTGGACAGCTCAATGACCTGGCGGTCACTACCTGGGGGCAGGTAAAAGCTGGTGAGGAAGGTCGTGGGCAGGTCTTCCAGGGTGCCGGGCTGGAATATCATGAAGAAGTTGGGTTGAAAGTTGTTCCAGTCGATCTTGCGCAGGCTGCTGACCACGGCTTCGCGCTCGACCCCGGCGATGTTGAAGGTCAGGCGGTCACCCAATTTTATCTTCAGGCTTTCAGCCACGTCGGCCTCCACCGAGACGCCAGGTGGGCTGCCTGCCACGGGGGGGGCTTGCCACCATTGGCCGCTGGTCAATTGGTTGCCGTTTGGCAGGTTAGCGGACCAAGTGATGCTCAAATCGCGCTGTACCGCACGTTCGCCGCGGGAGTCTTTGTCGACCAAGTCTTGCACGGGCTCGCCGTTGATATTGGTGAGGCGCCCTGGAATTACCGGATACAACGGCGCCGCCCGGGCGGAAATGGCTTGCAATTGTTGTTCGAAGGCCGGTTTTTCCGATGCCAGAATGTTCAGTGCGAAGTAATTGGGGGCGTCGGCGGGCAGTTGGTTTTTCCAGGTGTCGAGCAGCTCGCCGCGCAACAGGGCGATCAATGACATGGACAGCAGAATCAGACCAAACGCTAATGCCTGGCCCGCGGCGGCTAGCGGGTAGCGCAACAGTTGCCCCAGGCCCAGGCGCCAGGCCAGCGGAGCCCCAGCGAGCAGGCGGCGCAAGCTTTGCAGGGCCAGAAGTAGCACGCCGCCCAGCAGCAGGGCGGCGAGCAGGCCACCGGCCAGCAGCGCAAAGGTGAGGAGCAGGTCCAGGCTCAGGCGCCACATGATCAAGCCCAGGGCGAGCAGGGCGGTGCCGTAGACCAGCCAACTGCTGGCAGGAATCGGCAGCATGTCGCGGCGTAATACCCGCAGTGGTGGCACGCGGCCTAATGCGGCCAAGGGCGGCAAGGCAAAGCCGGCCAACGCCACCAAGCCGGTGGCGATGCCGGCCAGGGCCGGCAGTACACCGCCACTGGGCACCACCGATGGCACCAGGCCGTCGAGTAAGAGGAACAACACCCACTGGGCCAGCCAGCCCAGCACCGCGCCACTGATACAGGCCGCCAGGCCTAGCAGCGCCAACTGGAAGCAGAAAATCAGCAGCGCTTCCCGGCGTGACAAGCCCAGGCAGCGCAGCAGCGCGCTGGCGTCGAAACGCCGCGCGGCGAACCGGCTGGCCGACAAAGCCACAGCCACTCCTGACAGCAGCACCGCTACCAGGCTGGCCATGTTCAAGTAACGTTCGGCTTTGCCCAGTGCGCCGCCGATTTGCTGGTTACCATCACGGGAGTCGCGGATGCGTTGGTTGGGGGCCAGCCCGGCCTCGATGGTTTGCTGGTAACTCTCGAGGTATTCCGGGTTGCCACGCCACATGTCGCGGTAGGTCACCCGGCTACCTGGGCGGACCACTCCGGTCGCTTCGAGGTCGTCGAGGTTCATCATGACCCGCGGGGTGAGGCTGTAAAAATTGCCGGCCCGGTCCGGTTCGTAGGTCAGAACCCGGGCTAGGCGCAGGGTTTTAGTGCCGACATCGATGCTGTCGCCGACCTTGAGGTTGAGCGCCACCAGCAAGCGTGGTTCGACCCACGCTTCACCGGGCGCCGGGCGCGAGCCGGCGGTCTCCTGGCCTTGGGGTTCGGCCGCGCTGCGCAATTCGCCACGCAGCGGGTACTGTTCATCGACCGCTTTGATGCTGGACAGCTGAATGCCATTGTCGGTGGCAATTACACTGGAAAATTCCACCACTTTGGCGTGGTCCAGGCCCATGTCGCGGCCCGTGCGTACCTGTTCCGGGCGCGCCGGGCTGGAGCCCTGTAACACCAAGTCGGCGCCGAGGAATTCGGTGGCGCGCAGCAGCATTGCGCCGTTGAGGCGTGCGCCGAAATAGCCGATGGCAGTGCTGGCGGCCACGGCCACCAGTAAAGCGAAAAACAGCACTCGCAATTCACCCGCACGGGCGTCGCGGAGCAATTGGCGGGCGGCCAGGGTAAACAGGCGTGACAACGGCAGGCGGGCCATCAGGGCTCCAACGGCGCGACCAGGCGGCCGGCATCCAGGCGAATGAGGCGGCGGCAGCGATGGGCCAGCCGCTCGTCGTGGGTCACCAATACCAGAGTGGTACCACGTTCTTTGTTGAGGTCGAACAGCAGGTCGCTGATGCGGGCACCAGTATGGCTGTCCAGGTTACCGGTGGGCTCATCGGCGAACAGCACCGCTGGATGGGCCGCGAAGGCACGGGCAATGGCCACTCGCTGTTGTTCGCCACCCGACAACTGCTTGGGCGAATGGCTCAGGCGTTGGCCTAGGCCAACCCGCTCGAGCAACTCACGGGCTTGTTCGCGGGCGTCTTTACGGCCTTCCAGTTCCATGGGCAACATGACGTTTTCCAGGGCATTGAGGCTGTCGAGCAGTTGAAATGACTGGAACACGAAGCCCACGTGCTCGGCACGGACCCGCGCGCGTTGGTCCTCGTCCAGGCCGCTGAGGTCGTTACCGGCCAGGATCACGCTGCCAGCACTGGGTAAGTCGAGGCCGGCCAGCAGGCCGAGCAGGGTAGACTTGCCCGAGCCTGAAGCGCCGACGATGGCCAGGCTGTCGCCTTTGCTCAATTCCAAGGACAACGCATGCAGGATGGTCAATTCACCTTCCGCGCTGCTGACCACTTTGCTAAGGTTCCGAGCTTCTAGAATGCTTGCGCCCATGGAGAATCCGATGCGAGTGTGGTTATTGAGTGCCGGCCTGGCCCTGAGCTTGTTGGCTCAGGGTGCAATGGCGGGAACCGTATTAGTAGTGGGCGATAGTATCAGCGCGGGTTTCGGCCTGGATACCCGTCAGGGGTGGGTTGCCTTATTGGAGCAACGGCTCAAGCGCGAAGGGTTCGACGATAAAGTGGTCAACGCCTCCATCACCGGTGACACCAGTGCCAGCGGCGCGGCGCGGCTGGGGCCGCTGCTTGCAGCGCATAAGCCGGCGCTGGTCATTGTGGAATTGGGCGGTAACGACGGCCTGCGCGGGCAGCCGCCAGCGCAATTGAAACAAAACCTTGCGTCGATGATCGACGCCTCCCAGGCGGCGGGTGCCAAGGTGCTTTTATTGGGCATGCAATTGCCGCCGAACTACGGTGTGCGTTATACCACGGCCTTCGCCAAGGTCTATGGTGAACTGGCCAGCGAGAAGTCGGTGCCTTTGGTGCCGTTCTTCCTTGAAGGCGTCGGTGGTGTGCCGGAGCTGATGCAAGCCGATGGCGTGCATCCTACCCAGGCGGCCCAGGGCAAGTTGTTGGAGAATGCCTGGCCGGCCCTAAAACCCTTGCTTTGACGCTTTTCTAGCGGCGGGCTTTCGGCTAATGTGGCGCCCCCTGTTTGGAGCCACTAATGCCGCGTCCTGTCTGGTCCCTGTTCGCTTACCAACTGATCGAGCCCGATGAGCAACTTGACCTGTTCGCTTGCCAGGAGCAACGCGTGCACCTGCTTGCCCGGCAGTTGGAACTGGGCGGCTCGATCGATCGCACATTGTGTGGCACGTTGTTACCAGCACAGCCTCGGCGCCTGGTGGTGCACAAGGGCATTTTTCGCGATCAGCGCCTGTGTAAGCTGTGCCGAGCCATTCTATTTGCCCAGCGCAAAGGCACCCGGCCGGTGTGGCCGGAGCTGCAGTCGAGCCCATAGGGGCACTGGAGTCTAGCGGGCTGCGGTGTACAATCGCGTTTTACCCCGTTTAGTACCAGCGAAGGATTTTCGGATGGCGTCGCGTTTTCCCAGCATTACCTGCTGCCTGTCCCTGGCCGCGTTGTTGGCCAGTGGTTCGGCCGCTGCCCTTGAGTTTGCATTGCCGCCAGCAGGCGAAGACATCATTGGCGAAGTTCGGGTGATAACCGCCAAGTACGAAGACACTTTCGCCGACATCGGCACCGCCAACGACCTGGGCTACCTGGAGATGGTGGCCGCCAACCCTGGGGTCGACCCTTGGTTGCCGGGCGCAGGCACTGAAATCGTGTTGCCGACCCGCTTCATACTGCCGCCGGGGCCGCGCGAGGGGATTGTCATCAACCTGGCTGAATACCGCCTTTATTACTATCCCAAAGGTGAAAACGTCGTCCACACCTACCCGCTGGGTATCGGTCGAGAAGGTTGGGGCTCGCCCATCGCCCAGACCAAAGTGATCGCCAAAACCGCCAACCCCACCTGGACACCCCCGGCGTCCATCAAGGCTGAGCATGCCGCCGATGGCGACCCCTTGCCCAATGTGGTGCCGGCCGGGCCAGACAACCCCTTGGGCCCTTTCAAGTTCACCCTGGGCGTGCCTGGCTACCTGATTCACGGTTCGAATAAAAAGTTCGGGATCGGCATGCGTACCAGCCACGGCTGTTTCCGCATGTTCAACGATAACGTGTTGGAGCTGGCCAAGATGGCTCCCGTGGGTACGCCGGTGCGCATCATCAGCGACCCGTACAAGTTCGGCGTCAGCGGTGGCAAGGTTTATCTGGAAGCTCACACGCCGCTCGACGACCAAGGTGCGCCGTCAGTGGTGGACAAGCACACTGCGGTGATCAACGCGCTGCTCAAGCGCCAGGACCTGGCAAACAACCTGCAAATGGACTGGAACACCGTGCGTGACGTGGTGGCGGCTGAAGACGGCATGCCGGTAGAAATCGCCGTGCCCAATGCGCCCATTGTTTCGCAGGTTCCGGGTGCTTCCGAGTAAGGCTACTGTGGCGGGCCATCGGTTGCCCGCTGCGGGTTCCGGCTCGCACAAAAAAGCCGCCCCTTACTGAGTAAGGGGCGGCTTTGGAGAACAATCCCTAGGGATTATTACTTGCGGCTAGCTTTTTCAAGCATGCGCAGAGCGCGCTCGTTGGCTTCGTCAGCGGTTTGCTGAGCTTTCTGAGCAGCGGCCAGAGCCTCGTCAGCTTTGCGGTAGGCTTCGTCAGCGCGTGCCTGAGAGCGAGCAGCAGCGTCTTCGGTTGCAGTCAGACGAGCTTCGGTTTCTTTGGTGGCGCTGCTGCAGCCGGAAGCCAGGATAGCGGCCAGGGCCAGTGCGGACAGTTTCAGAGCGTTGTTCATCGGGTTCCCCTTCAAGGACTTTCTGATTAGTAGCCATCTCTCACCGATGAGAAAATAGCCGAGACACATAGTACCCATTAGTTGTAGTAAGTAAACGCAGACTGTGCAAGAAGCGCTAAAAAGTCGTATTTCGATGTATCGTTGCCGGCTCCGTAAGGTGCTCGCCAGCAGCCGTTTTGGCCCCGGCCCTGTTGGTCGGCACACGAAGAGGCGTTAGTTGCGACAGCAACAAAGCGGTGCATCAGCGCTTAAGCGAGGGCGAACTAATAGTGACTTTATGGGTCCGCTGGCGTCACACCTACTTGCAGATGATTTTATTCTGATGTACGCATTTACAATGTTGTCAGCAGGCCCATTTGTGCTCTGGGCCGGTGCTCGCCCCAGGGGCGCTGAGTTTGGCCAAAGTGCAGTTTTCGGAAAGAACGACGCCACCGGTCTTGTTGTCTAAAAAAAACCCAAGGGCGTAGTGGTTCCTTCGCCGGAAAAAGATCGGTAAGGTAAGGGTCAAAATCCAAGACCCGCGAGGAGCAGTAGTGATGAGCGAGGCGTTGTCCATTCACCATGACCAGGCCGGTCACCAGTTCGAGACCAATGTCGATGGTCATCGCGCTTACCTGACATACATGGATCTCGGGAAGCAGACCCTGGATATTTATCGCACGTTCGTGCCCAACGCCTTACGTGGCCGTGGCATCGCGGCCGCTTTGACCGAGCAGGCGCTCGAATACGCCGAGCGCATGGGCTATACGGTTATCCCATCCTGCTCTTACGTGGAGCGCTATATGGAGCGCCACCAACGTCAGGCGGCGAAACTCTGAAGGCATGAACGAAAACGCCGGGCATCGAGCCCGGCGTTTTGCTATCTGACGTTTAGGCCAGAACGCGCGCCCGCTTGGGCAAAACCCCTTTGAGCTTGGCGTGCATGCCGCGCAGCGTCGCCTCGGTGCTCGCCCAGTCGATGCAGGCATCGGTTACGGAAACACCATACTGCAGGTCGGCCAGGTCTTTTGGAATCGATTGCGCGCCCCAGTTCAGGTGGCTTTCGACCATCAGGCCGATAATCGATTCATTACCCTCAAGGATCTGATTGGCGACGTTTTCCATCACCAGCGGCTGCAGCGCCGGGTCTTTGTTGGAGTTGGCGTGGCTGCAGTCAACCATCACATTGGGCTTGATGCCGGCCTTGTTCAGCGCCTGCTCGCACACCGCGACACTGACCGAATCATAGTTAGGCTTGCCGTTGCCGCCGCGCAAGACCACATGCCCATAGGCGTTGCCCTTGGTGGTGACGATCGACACGCCGCCTTCCTGGTTGATACCCAGAAAACGGTGGGGGCTGGAGACCGACTGCAGGGCGTTGATGGCCACGGTCAGGCCGCCGTCGGTGCCGTTTTTGAAGCCAACGGCCGAAGACAAGCCCGAAGCCATCTCGCGATGCGTTTGCGACTCTGTGGTGCGAGCGCCGATGGCCGACCAGCTGATGAGGTCTTGCAGGTACTGCGGGGAGATCGGGTCCAGTGCCTCGGTCGCCGTGGGCAGGCCCATCTCCGCCAGGTCTAGCAACAACTGGCGACCGATGTGCAGGCCGTCCTGAATCTTGAAGGAGTCGTCCAGGTAAGGGTCGTTGATCAGACCTTTCCAGCCCACCGTGGTACGCGGCTTCTCGAAATACACCCGCATGACCAAATACAGCGTGTCCGATAGCTCAGCGGCCAGGGCTTTCAAGCGCGCGGCGTACTCGTGGGCGGCCTTGATGTCATGGATCGAACATGGCCCGATGACCACGAACAGCCGGTGATCTTTGCCGTCGAGGATATTGCGTACCACTTCACGCCCCTTGGTCACCGTCTGCAGGGCAGCCTGGCTCAGGGGGATTTCCCGCTTGAGCTGGTCGGGGGTGATCAGGGTTTCGTTGGAGGAAACGTTCAGGTCGTCGATCGGTAAGTCAGCCATCGTGTTACTCGTCAGGTCACGGGTGCCGGCCGCCAGCGACCCCGCGCGGCGGAGCACAGCATGATTATGTGCAGCGGGGGACGGAACCTTAGCGCGTTAGGCCTTGGCTCTACAATGGGCAACGTCTGCTTTGTGGCGATAGAGCGCACCTATTTCGAGCATTTCAGAGCGGGTTGGTTGGGGTATTCCACAGAGGTGTTCAGGGGGACGCGGCAATAAATTGAACATTACAGACCTTGGCGGGTCGCTCTGCGCTGCTAAGCTGCAAATATCTGCTTTTACGGCAGTCCGGGAGTCGGGATGATTAAATCAATGCTCTACGCCACCGATCTTGGGGCCTATGCACCCTATGTCATGCAGCACGCGCTGGCGCTGGCACGTACCTTCAGCGCAGAGCTCTACGTGATCCACGCCGTAGAGCCCATGGGCCTGTTTGCTCAGTCGGTGCTCGAAAGCTACCTCGACCAGCCGACCCTGAATGCTTTGCACAGCGAAGGCGTAAATACCGCTATGGATGGAATCGAGCAAAAAGTCCTGGAAACGTTTCGCGAAGAACTGGGGGAGGGGCAGGACCTGGCGCTGATTAGGGCGGTTCGTGTGCGTCAGGGTGACCCGGCCGAAGTGATACTGGCGCAGGTGCGGCAAATGAGTGTCGACTTGGTAGTGCTGGGCAGCCACTGCCATTGCCAAGGCAGTGATAAGCCCCTGGGCCGTACCGCGGCCCACGTGCTGCAACTGGCCCAGGTTCCGGTGTATATGGTACCTCTGCCGAAAGCATAAGCACCGTTCGATGCGTACTGAGTTAAAAACCAGTTAAAAAGTTCTAGATTTATGGTTGCGACCTTTAATATAGTTATAACCCTTCGCTGATGCCTAGCGTTTCAATTGCTTTGAGGGTTGCATATGAAGCTTCAACAACTGCGCTACATCTGGGAAGTGGCGCACCACGACCTCAACGTTTCCGCCACCGCACAGAGTCTTTACACCTCTCAGCCGGGTATCAGTAAGCAGATTCGCCTGTTGGAGGATGAGCTGGGCGTCGAGGTGTTCGCCCGTAGCGGCAAGCACCTGACCCGGGTCACCCCGGCGGGCGAGCGGATCATCACCACGGCCGGTGAGATCTTGCGTAAGGTCGAGAGCATCAAGCAGATCGCTCAAGAGTTCTCCAACGAGAAAAAAGGCACCTTGTCGATCGCCACTACCCACACCCAGGCGCGCTACGCATTGCCTCAGGTGATCAGCAACTTCATCAAGCAATATCCCGACGTTGCCCTGCACATGCACCAGGGCTCGCCAATGCAGATCGCCGAAATGGCCGCCGACGGTACGGTGGACTTCGCCATCGCCACCGAAGCATTGGAGCTGTTCGGTGACCTGATCATGATGCCGTGCTACCGCTGGAACCGTTGCGTGGTGGTTCCCCAGGGCCACCCCCTGATCAAGCAGGGCAAGCTGACCCTGGAAAGCCTGGTGGATCACCCTATCGTGACCTATGTGCACGGCTTTACCGGTCGTTCCAAGCTCGACGAAGCCTTCAGCCGCCTGGGCCTGGAACCGAAGGTGGTATTCACTGCGGCCGATGCTGACGTAATCAAGACTTACGTGCGCTTGGGCCTGGGGGTTGGCATCGTGGCGAAAATGGCCGTCGATACCAAGCTGGACGCCGACCTGGTGATGATCGACGCCGACCATCTGTTCGAACCCAGCGTGACCAAGATCGGTTTTCGCCGTGGCACCTTCCTGCGCGGGTTCATGTGCGACTTTATCGAACGATTCGCCCCGCACCTCACCCGCGAAGTCATGGCCAAGGCCATCCAGTGCCATAACAAGCAGGAGCTCGAAGCGCTCTTCGATAGGGTTGAGTTGCCGGTTCACTGAGGCCAGGGCGAGTGGCCCTGGCCAAGTGGGTCAGGCCTTGCCGATCAAATTACCGGCATGCAGCCCGCATTCTTTCTGGGTGGCTTCTTCCCACCACCAGCGCCCCTCACGCTCGTGTTGGTTAGGCAATACCGGGCGCGTGCAAGGTTCGCAGCCAATGCTGATAAAACCGCGCTCATGCAGGCTGTTGTAGGGCAGTTCGAGCATGCGAATGTAGCCCCAGACCTCTTCGCTGGTCATTTGCGCCAGCGGGTTGAATTTGTACAGGGTGCGCTGCTCATTGGAAAACGCGCCATCGACCTCCAAAGCCGGCACTTGGCTGCGGGTGCCAGGGCTTTGGTCACGACGTTGGCCCGTGGCCCAGGCCTGAACCCCGGCCAGTTTGCGCCGCAAGGGTTCGATCTTGCGAATGCCGCAGCATTCGCCATGGCCATCCCGGTAAAAACTGAACAGGCCTTTTTCCTTCACGAAAGGGTCGAGGCGAGCGGAGTCTGGTGAGACGATCTCGATCTGGATCGAGTAATGGTCGCGCACTTGTTCGATAAAACGGTAGGTTTCCGGGTGCAGGCGGCCTGTATCCAGGCTGAACACTTTGACGTTTTTGTTCAGCTTCCAGGCCATGTCGACCAGTACTACGTCTTCAGCTCCGCTGAAGGAAATCCACAACTCATCGCCAAAATGCTGGAAGGCCAGCTTGAGAATGTCTTGTGGCGACTTGTTGGCGTAGGTCGCGGCGAGTTCGGCGACGTCAAGGTTCGTGATCATCAGGCGGCTTCCAGGCGGTAAAGTGGCGCTTTGCGCTCATAGAAGGCGAATCTTAGCAAATGCAGCAGAGCCTTGCTCAGCCAAGGCCTTGCAGGGTGTCGAGCAGCACTCGGACCTTGAAGATCGACTCTTCGTACTCGGCCTGCCACTGTGAGTCGGCGACCACCGCACCGCCGCCCCAGCAAAAAACCTGACCATCCTTGACCAGCAGGCTGCGAATCGCGATCGAGCTGTCCAGGTTTCCTCGCACGTCCATGTACAACAACGAGCCGCAATAGAATGCCCGGCGTGTCGGCTCGACTTCGTCGATGATCTGCATGGCGCGGATTTTCGGTGCTCCGGTGATGGAGCCACCCGGGAAACTGCCCGCCAGCAGGTCCAGGCAGTCTTTGCCGGCCGCCAGCTCGCCGGTGACGCTGCTGACCATGTGGTGCACGTTGGGGTAGCTTTCGAGGCCGAACAACTGTGGCACCTGCACCGAGCCGATGCGGCAGCTGCGGCCCAGGTCGTTGCGCAGCAGGTCGACGATCATCAGGTTTTCCGCCCGGTCCTTGGCGCTGGCCAGCAGCTCGCGAGCATTGGCGGCGTCCTGCGCCGCATCGCTGGCGCGCAGTCGGGTGCCTTTGATCGGGCGGGTTTCGACCTGACCATCACCTACCTGCAGATAGCGCTCGGGGGAGAAACTCAGCAAGTGGCTGCCATCGGCTAGCCCAATAAACCCGGAAAACGGCGTTGGGCAGGCCTGGCGCAGGGCTTTGTAGGCGTGCCACGGCTCGCCCTCACAGGGCGCACGAAAGCGCTGGGTGAGGTTGACCTGATAGCAGTCGCCGGCCTGGATGTAGGCTTGGATGCGTTGGAATGCCTGGCGATAGCCTTCGGCATCCAGGTCACTGGCAAAGTTGGCCTTTAGGCGGAAGCGGCCAGCCAGGGTGGCTTCAGGGGCCTCGAAGCACTGCACCAGGGTTTTTCGGCGGCTGTCCGGTAGGTTGGGGTGGAACACCAGTTGGCTGGTGCACGCTTGGTGGTCGCTGATCAACGCCCAGTCATACAGGCCCAGTTGTGCATCCGGTAGGCCGATATCATCGGTCGGCCCGCAGGGCAGTTGCTCGAGGCGGCGGCCGAAGTCGTAGCTCAGGTAGCCCATCAGGCCGCCAGCGAAAGGCAGCGGGCAGCCCTGCGGTAGTTCGGCATGGCCGAGGCGGGCCAAGCTTGCGCGCAAGCGCTGCAGATAGTCGCGGCCGGGCTCGCCGGGGGCCGCTTCGAGGCGCTCGACCGGCCAAGCGCTCAATAGGTCGAAACGGCCTCGGCTGGCCGCAGGGCGAGCACTGTCGAGCAGCACCGCGCCGGGAGCGCCCTGGATGCGCGAAAAGTAGGTCGCCGGGTCGGCATGATAAGGCAGGGGGTGTAAGGCGCAGGTCGGCATTGGGCAGGGGTCAGCGGGCGGAGCGCCGATTGTAATCCACCTGCATGCTGCTGTCGTGGACCTTGGGTACAGAACCTAGGCGATCACCGCCGGCACATGGCCAAACAATTGCTGGGCAAAGCGTACCCGCTGTTCGGCGTCCTCCACCTCGCCGCTGACGGCCAGTTCAGCCAGGCGTGCCTCTACGGCGTGGGTACGGTGGGTCAGCCCACAATCGTTGGCGATCTGGATGTTAAGCCCTGGGCGCGCATTGAGTTCGAGTATCAGCGGGCCTTTCTCTTGGTCGAGCACCATGTCCACACCGATGTAACCCAATCCGCACAGCTCGTAGCAACCGGCGGCGAGCCTCATGAAACCGTCCCAGTTGGGCAGTTGCACACCGTCTACCGCGTTGGCGGTATCGGGGTGTTTGCTAATGATGCTGTTCAGCCAGGTACCTTGCAGGGTGGTTCCGGTCGCCAGATCGACGCCAACGCCAATGGCGCCCTGATGCAGATTGGCTTTGCCGCCTGATTGGCGGGTCGGCAGGCGCAGCATGGCCATCACCGGGTAGCCCATCAGGACGATGATGCGGATGTCAGGCACGCCTTCGTAGCTGATGCTCTTGAAAATCTGGTCGGGCGTGACTCGGTACTCGATCAGCGCACGGTCGCGGTGCCCACCCAGGGAGTACAAACCGGTGAGGATGCTGGAAATCTGATGCTGAATGTCTTCCAAGCTGATGAGCTTGCCAGAAACGGTGCGAAAGCGCCCCTCGAAACGGTCGGCCACCACCAGGATACCGTCGCCGCCGGCGCCCTGGGCTGGCTTGACGACAAAGTCACTGCGCCCCTCGATGATGCTTTCCAGGCGGTCTATATCCTTCTCCGTGGAAATCACCCCGTACATTTCCGGCACGTGAATGCCCGCCGCGATGGCGCGCTCCTTGGTGATGATTTTGTCGTCGACAATCGGGTAGAGGCTGCGCTTGTTGTACTTGAGCACATAGTCGGCATTTCGCCGGTTGATGCCCATGATGCCCCGGGCCTCCAGGGCTTTCCAGGTTTTCCAGAGGCCGAACATCAGGCGTCATCCTTGACGAAGGCCTTGAAGCGGATCAGCTCGCTAAGGCGATAACCCCGGTAGCGCCCCATGGCCAGCATGAAACCGACGAGAACCAACAACACGGCCGGGAAGGTAAACACGAAGTAGATCAGCTCCGGCACGCTCATTAGTAGATGGGCGATGGACGCTGCGAACAGGGTGCCGATGGCGACTTTCATGGCATGGCCGCCGCCGCGTTCTTCCCAGGTGATCGAGAGTCGTTCAATGGTCATGGTGAGAATCACCATGGGGAACAGTGCCACCGACAAGCCCCGGTCCAGGCCAAGTTTGTGGCTGAGCAGGCTGATGGCCGCGATCAGCACCACAACGAATGTCAGGACCACGGACAGGCGAGGCAACATCTGCAGTTTCAAGTGTTCGAGGTACGACCGTAACGACAGCCCCAGCGCGGTGATGACGGTAAACAACACAATGCCGAAACCCAACTGGGTTTCACGAAACGCCAGGGCGATCAGTACCGGGGTGAAGGTGCCGAGGGTCTGCAGGCCGATCAGGTTGCGCAGGATCAGAATTACCAGCACGCCGATGGGGATCATCACCATGATCATAAAGGTCCGCTGGGTCTCCAACGGCAGGCCATAGAGCGAGTACTCGAGAAAGTCAGCGTCAGTGTTTTCATCGGTGAGCTTGGCCAGGCGGATGGCGTTCATTTCGCTGTTGTTCAAGCTAAAAGTAACCGTAGCCTTTTTGCCGCCTTCGACGCTGATCAGGTTGTCATCGCCGGTCCACCAGAGCAGGCGATCGCTGGGCAGGCCTTGCTCGCCGGTTTCAGGGTTGAAGTACAGCCAGTCTTTGCCGTTGAAGCTGCGCAGCCATAGCTCCGGGCTCTGCGGTAGGTCGGCGACCAGGCGCAGGGTGTGGACCTTTTCCATGGGCACGTGGGCGATCGACAGCAATAGATCGACGACTTTCGCCTTGTGCACGGTGGAGGTGTCCCCGGCGAGCAGCAGCCTGACGTTGTCGTCAGCCAGGTTGTTGACCCGCTTGATGGTCTCGCTGACGAAGGTTTCGACATCCGCCGAGTGCTGGCGAATAGGTGCCAGCAGCGCTTCGGCTGCGATCTTTTCCGGGCCCTCGACGGCCAGGCTGTCGCGAAAGATCGGGCCTTTGACCTTGGTTTTTTCACCGCTGTAACGTTTGGTCAGGACCAACCGGTAGTACAGCGTCTGGTTGCCAGTAGCTCGCCGCGCCGACCAGGTGACTTTGCGGTTGCCGTCGATGCGGTTAACGCTCACGCCATAATTGTTGGAAATGAAGCTTTCGTTGAGGCTCACATAGTCGCGGCTCAGGGGCGGCACGAACATTTGGATCTTGACCGAATCCTTCGGGTTGGGAACGAATTCCACTTTGGCGTCGATGTTCCACAGGTCGTCGGTTTCATCCTCGGTGACCGGGATGCCGAGGGCGAAGATCTGATAGGCCGTAATGGCAATGCCAAGCACGACCAGTACGGTGATCAGGATCTTCAGGTGGAGGGTTAGAGAGCGCATTCACATTACTCTGCGGTTTTAGCGTCAGTGGCGCAGGCAGGTTTTCCTGCCGCGTATTTTAGGCTGGGGTCGACCAGGGCGCCGAAGTGTTTGAGCGCGTCGGACCCCACGAGCAGTGGGTACTCGAAGGCGCTGCGATCGGTGAGGTTCACCTCGATCGTGCGCAAGGCCGTGCCCATGCAAACTTGCAAGGCGATCACCGGCCGAGTCGTGTAGTTTTTGCCTTCGTCGGGGTTGTAGTCGCCGGCGCGGCGCTTGATTCGGCTGACCCGGGCCAACGGGCGTTCGATAGGGTGGTCGTGGGCGGCATCGATGCTCAGGTAGAAGCGCACCCAGGACTCCCCGTTGCGTTTGAATCGTTTGATATCGCGGGCGCTGAGTGAGGCGGTCTTGGCGCCGGTGTCCAGCTTCGCGGCGACCTGCAGGTCGATTTCATCGAGCCGAATGTACTCGTTGAGCCCGTAGATGGTTTTATCTGCAGCCAGGCTGAAGCCGGGTGCGAGCAGCAGGCATATAAAGGAGGGGAAGGCTTTGAGTCTCATAATCCTGGCAGGTAAACCCTTGCATCCATGTGAACCCGCCATGACTCAATGGCAGGCAGGATGATGTAGGCCCCAGGCAGGGGGCGGGTCGGATTCTATCACGCTGGTTTCGTGGCGCCAGCGGCTGATGGGTTTGACGGGGTAGAAAAGGATAAGTTCGCCACTGGCTGATTGTCGACAATCCAGTGATCAGCTTTGACAGATGCCCTTATATTAGCTAGTTTCAGCACTATAAGAATATGAGGTGTCGACACAATGCTCGATGCAACCGGGTTTACCCCAGTGCCAGCCGCTGAATCCGAGACACTTTCGGAAAATGTTTTTCGGCGTATTCAGGCAGCCATTGTCTGTGGCGATATCGCCCCCGGCAGCAAGATCTCCGAGCCAGAGCTGGCTCGCACCTATGGCATCAGCCGCGGGCCCCTGCGCGAGGCCATTCACCGCCTGGAAGGGCAACGCCTGCTGGTGCGCATTCCCCACGTGGGCGCGCGAGTGGTTTCCCTGAGCCATCTTGAATTGATCGAGTTGTACCAGATCCGTGAGTCCATGGAAGGCATGGCCTGCCGCCTCGCGGCTGAGAACATGACGCCCCAGGAGATCCATGAATTGCGTCAGGTGCTCGACACCCACGAGCGTGATGCGGCGTTTCAGGCCGGTGAGGGGTATTACCAGCAGGAAGGTGATTTCGACTTTCATTATCGGATCATCCAAGGCAGCGGTAACCGGATGCTCACGCAGATGCTCTGCGGCGACCTCTACCAGTTGGTGCGCATGTATCGCATCCAGTTTTCCAGTACGCCGAACCGGCCGCGCCAGGCTTTCAACGAGCACCATCGAATTTTAGACGCCATCGCCGATCGCGACGGTGAGTTGGCCGAGCTGTTGATGCGCCGTCATATCGGCGCGTCGCGGCGCAACATCGAGCGGCACTATCGGGACCTTCCCGAGCACAACAAAAAACACGAGAGGTGAGTCATGGGTCATTCGAATACTCCAGGGCAGCGCTTTCGCGACGCTGTGGCGGCCGAGCAACCGTTGCAGATCGTCGGCGCCATCAACGCCAACCACGCGCTCCTCGCCAAGCGGGCAGGTTTCAAGGCGATTTACCTTTCAGGGGGGGGCGTTGCGGCAGGTTCGCTGGGGTTGCCTGACCTGGGTATCAGCGGCCTGGAGGATGTGTTGACGGACGTGCGGCGCATTACCGATGTCTGCGACCTGCCACTGCTGGTGGACGTCGACACCGGTTTCGGTGCCTCAGCTTTTAACGTGGCGCGTACCGTCCGCTCGATGATCAAGGCCGGCGCCGCCGCCATTCATATCGAAGACCAGGTCGGTGCCAAGCGCTGCGGGCACCGGCCGAACAAAGCCATCGTGCCGTTGGAGGAAATGGTCGATCGTATCAAGGCGGCAGTGGATGCCCGCACCGATCCCGGTTTTGTCGTGATGGCGCGCACCGACGCCCTCGCGGTGGAGGGCGAAGCGGCGGCCCTGGAGCGCGCCCAGGCGTGTGTCGAAGCAGGCGCCGACATGATCTTTCCTGAGGCGATCACTGAGCTTTCGATGTACCAGCGCTTCGCCCAAAGCGTACAAGTGCCGATTCTGGCGAACATCACCGAGTTCGGCGCCACGCCGTTGTTTACGGTCGAGCAATTGAAGGCCGTCGAGGTGGCCATGGTGCTGTACCCCCTGTCGGCTTTTCGGGCGATGAACCGGGCGGCGCAGAACGTCTACACGGCAATCCGTCGCGACGGTACCCAACAACAGGTGCTGGACACCATGCAAACGCGCATGGAGCTCTACGACGCCATCGATTACCACACCTTCGAGCAGCGCCTCGACGCCCTGTTCGACCAACACAAAGGCTGATTCAGCGACAACCTTTGCTGCACATTTTTCCATAAGAAATCCAAGACAGGAGAAAACCATGGCTGAAGCAAAAGTACTCGCAGGGGCCGGCCTGCGTGGCCAGGTGGCCGGGCAAACGGCCCTTTCCACCGTCGGCATGCCCGGGGCCGGGCTGACTTATCGCGGCTATGATGTGCGCGAGCTGGCCGAGCACGCCGTATTCGAAGAAGTGGCTTACCTGCTGTTGCATGGCGAGCTGCCTAGTCAGGCCGAGCTGGCTGAATACACTCAGCACCTGGGTACGTTGCGGGAACTGCCGCAGGCGTTGAAGGAGGTGCTCGAGCGCATCCCGGCCGATGCTCACCCGATGGACGTCATGCGCACCGGGGCCTCGTTTTTGGGCACCCTCGAACCGGAGCTTAGTTTCGAGCGGCAACAGGGCGTTACGGAGCGCCTGCTGGCGCTGTTTCCCGCCATCATGTGTTACTGGTACCGCTTCGCCCACCATGGTGTGCGTATCGCCAGCAGCAGCGACCAACCGACCCTGGCCGGGCATTTCCTGCATTTGCTGCACGGTAAGCCGCCCAGCGAGTTGCAGCGTAAGGTCATGGACGTGTCGCTGATTCTCTACGCTGAGCACGAATTCAACGCTTCGACGTTCACCGCGCGGGTTTGTGCCTCGACCCTCTCGGACCTTTACTCGTGCATCACTGCCGCGATCGGTTCACTGCGCGGCCCGCTGCATGGCGGGGCCAACGAAGCGGCCATGGCCATGATCGAACGCTTCGATTCGCCCCAGGCTGCCGTGGCCGGCACCTTGGCCATGTTGGAGCGCAAAGACAAGATCATGGGCTTTGGCCACGCGGTCTACAAAGACAGTGACCCGCGTAACGAAGTGATCAAGGGCTGGGCCAAGCAGCTGGCCGACGACGTGGGCGACCAAGTGATCTACCCCGTGTCGGAGGCCATCGACAAGGTCATGTGGGAGCAGAAAAAGCTGTTTCCCAATGCCGACTTCTACCATGCCTCGGCCTATCGCTTCATGGGCATCCCCACTAAGTTGTTCACCCCGATCTTCGTGTGTTCGCGCCTGACCGGTTGGGCTGCCCACGTGTTCGAGCAGCGCGCCAACAACCGCATTATTCGCCCCAGCGCCGAATACACCGGGGTCCAGCAGCGTCCTTACGTGCCCCTCGCGCAGCGTTGATTGCCCCCTTTTAACCCCTTTAGAGAGTTTGTCATGAGTGCCAATGTTGATCTGAATAACCGTCCTGACTATGACCAAGTGCTGCAGGATATCGCCGACTACGTATTGACCTTCAAGGTGGAATCCCGCGAAGCGCTGGACACCGCCCGTAACTGCCTGATGGACACCCTGGGTTGCGGTCTGCTGGCCTTGCGTTTCCCTGAATGCACCAAGCACCTGGGCCCTATCGTTGAAGGTACCGTGGTGCCCCATGGTGCCCGCGTGCCGGGCACCAGCCTGCGCCTGGATCCGGTCAAGGCAGCCTGGGACATTGGCTGCATCATCCGCTGGCTCGACTATAACGACACCTGGCTGGCAGCCGAGTGGGGCCACCCATCGGACAACCTCGGCGGTATCCTGGCCGTGGCCGATCACCTGTCGCAGAAGCGTGTCGCTAACGGTGAAGCGCCGTTGAGCATGCGTGAGGTGCTGGATGCGATGATCATGGCCCATGAGATCCAAGGTGTGATCGCCCTGGAAAACTCCTTTAACCGGGTCGGTCTGGACCACGTCCTACTGGTGAAAGTGGCTTCCACCGCGGTCACCGCCAAGCTTATGGGCGCCAACCGCGAGCAACTGCTGGCAGCTTTGTCCCACGCTTTCGTCGACGGCCAGGCATTGCGTACCTATCGCCACGCGCCTAATGCCGGTTCGCGCAAGTCATGGGCGGCGGGGGATGCCACCAGCCGTGCGGTACGCCTGGCGGATATCGCCCTGCGTGGCGAAATGGGCATACCAGGTGTGCTCAGCGCGCCGCAGTGGGGCTTTTACGACGTGCTGTTCAGCCACACCAACAAGGACCTGGCCTTGAAACCGGAACACCAGCGCGGGTTCAGCCTGTCCCAGCCCTATGGCACCTACGTGATGGAAAACGTGCTGTTCAAGATCAGCTTTCCGGCCGAGTTTCACTCGCAGACCGCGTGCGAAGCGGCCGTCACCCTGCATCCGCAAGTCAAGGACCGCCTGGGAGACATCGATAAAATCGTTATCACCACCCACGAGTCGGCGATCCGCATCATTTCCAAAGTCGGCCAACTGGCCAACGCCGCTGACCGTGACCACTGCCTGCAATATATGACGGCCGTGCCGTTGGCATTTGGCAACCTGGTCGCCGAGCAGTACGAAGATGATTTTCACAATGCCCACCCGATCATCGACCAGTTGCGCGAAAAGATGGAGATCGTCGAAGACCCGCGATTCAGCCGTGAGTACCTGGAAGCGGACAAGCGTTCGATCGCCAACGCCTTGCAGGTGTTCTTCAAAGATGGCACCAGCACGGAGCAAGTGACCGTGGAGTACCCCATTGGCCATCGCCGTCGCCGTACTGATGGTATTCCACTGCTGGAAGACAAGTTCAAAGCCAACCTGGCCACACGTTTCACCGCGCAGCGTGCGGCTAGCATTTTTGCGCTGTGCAAGGACCAGGCGAAGCTTGAGGCTACGCCTGTACACCGTTTCATGGACCTGTTCGTGGTTTGACCGCAGCCAAGGGGGCGGGGCTCGCCCCGGCCCCTCGGCTATACAGTAGCTGGCGGTGTCATTTGTCTTTATAGAAAAAGAATTCCGCGCTCTCGCCCGTTTTGACATAGGTTTTATCCCAGCCAGGCTTCACCCGCCGGTCATGGAAAAACAGTGCGCCGCCGGTGCGGTCACGCAGTTGCTGGTTCAGCGCCTTGCGCGCGATTTCCTTGGCGATTGCATAGCGCGATTCTTCCTGCACGGCGTCCGGGCGGCCATCGCACCACCAGGAAAATTGGCAATGCTTCATTTCCGAGCCTTGCTTGACCACCCCGCACACGGTGTCCGGGAAGTCCTCATGGCCTACTCGGTTCATCACCACATTGGCCACGGCCTCCATGTCGGCGCTTTCGCCACCTTTGGCTTCCCAATAGATACTGCGCGCCAGGCACGTCAGGGTGTCGTCCAAGGCATTGGCCCCGGCAGGGTCGATGGCCTGGGCTTCGGCGCGGGTCAAAGCCTGGCTGCTGGGTGGCGGGGCGTCGCTGTGGGCCGCAGCCTTGCGCTCCAATACCTTGGCTTTACTCTCGGCCTTGGCCGCGTCTGCCTCTGCGTGTGCGGGCCGGCTGTGCAGGGCGCTCGACAGGCAGAAGGCGGCCATTAGAGCGAACAGGGCGGTACGCTGTTTATTATTATGTAGGTACTGCATGGATCACCTTTACTTGAAGCGACGTTCCACGCCTTTTTCCACGAGAATTTTCGCTGAAATCTCCTCTACGGAAAAATGCGTCGAGTTGATGTTGGGGATATTTTCGCGGCGAAACAGGCCTTCGACCTCGCGCACTTCGAACTCGCACTGGGCGTAGCTGGAGTAGCGGCTATTGGGTTTACGTTCATGGCGGATCGCAGTGAGCCGGTCGGGGTCGATGGTCAGGCCGAACAGCTTGCTCTGGTGAGCCTTGAGGGCCGCTGGCAGTTGCAGGCGCTCCATGTCGTCTTCGGTCAATGGGTAATTGGCCGCGCGGATACCGAATTGCATGGCCATGTACAGGCATGTCGGGGTTTTGCCGCAGCGGGACACGCCTACCAGGATCAGGTCGGCTTTGTCGTAGTAGTGGGTGCGGGCGCCGTCGTCGTTGTCCAGGGCGAAGTTCACCGCCTCGATGCGCTCCATATAGTTGGCGTTGTGCAGGATGGAGTGGGACTTGCCGACCGAATAGGAGGAGCGGGCGTTGAACTCCTGCTCCAGGGGCGCGAGAAAGGTGGAGAAGATATCGATCATAAAGCCATCGGCGGTGGCCAGGATCTCGCGGATGTCCTGGTTGACGATGGTGTCGAAGATGATCGGCCGCACCCCATCGCGCTCGGCCGCGGTGTTGATTTGCTGTACCGCCACCCGGGCCTTCTCGACGCTGTCGATGTAGGGCCGCGTGAACTTATTGAATGTAATGTTCTCGAATTGCGCTAGAAGACTTTGCCCGAGGGTTTCTGCTGTAATGCCGGTGCCGTCGGAGATGAAAAATGCTGATCGTTTCATTTGCGCCCGGCCCTTAAGCTGGTGACGATTCTTGGATATGATAGGCCCGGTTGAACGGCCTGGAATGCCTGGCATTCTCACTCATTTTGCGGGCGTAGGCCATCACCGCTCGGAGCGCTCTTGGGGCGTACGGGATACTGAGTTTTTCCAACATCGTCAGTGGAGAGATCACCTTGGCAGAGTACGTAGTTTCCCTCGATCAGCTCGGCGTTAACGATGTCGAACACGTAGGGGGCAAGAACGCTTCCCTGGGCGAGATGATCAGCAACCTCGCGGGCGCCGGGGTCAGCGTACCGGGTGGTTTCGCCACGACCGCCCAGGCCTACCGGGACTTTCTCGACGACAGCGGCCTCAACGCTCAGATCCACGCCGCCCTGGACGCCCTGGATGTCGACGACACCAACGCCCTGGCCCGCACTGGCGCGCAGATCCGCCAATGGATCATGGAGGCCGAATTCCCTGAGCGGTTGAACGAGGAGATCCGCAGCCACTTCGCCCAATTGTCCAAGGGCAACCCGGACATGGCCGTCGCCGTGCGCTCTTCGGCCACCGCCGAAGACTTGCCCGACGCCTCGTTCGCTGGCCAACAAGAGACCTTTTTGAACATCCGCGGCGTGGAAAACGTTATCCGCGCGGCCAAGGAGGTGTTCGCCTCGCTGTTCAACGACCGCGCCATCGCTTATCGCGTGCATCAGGGCTTCGACCACAAGCTGGTGGCCTTGTCGGCGGGTGTGCAGCGCATGGTGCGCTCGGAAACCGGCACCGCCGGGGTCATGTTCACCTTGGATACCGAGTCTGGCTTTCGCGACGTCGTGTTCATCACCGGCGCCTATGGCCTGGGTGAAACGGTGGTGCAGGGGGCGGTCAACCCCGACGAATTCTACGTGCATAAACAAACCCTGGAAGGCGGCCGCCCGGCCATCCTGCGGCGCAACCTGGGCAGTAAAGCGATCAAGATGATCTACGGCGACGAGGCCAAGGCCGGGCGCTCGGTGAAAGTGGTGGATGTCGACAAGGCCGAGCGTGCGCGCTTTTGCCTGAGCGATGGGGAAGTCACCGAGTTAGCCAAACAGGCGCTGATCATCGAGAAGCACTACGGCCGGCCGATGGACATCGAGTGGGCCAAAGACGGCGATGACGGTCAGCTGTACATTGTGCAGGCGCGCCCGGAAACGGTAAAAAGCCGCTCCAATGCCAATGTGATGGAGCGTTACCTGCTCAAAGAGAAAGGCACGGTACTGGTAGAAGGCCGGGCCATTGGCCAGCGTATCGGTGCAGGCAAGGTGCGGATCATTCACGACGTTTCGGAGATGGACAAAGTCCAGGCCGGCGACGTGCTGGTGTCCGATATGACCGACCCGGACTGGGAACCGGTGATGAAGCGCGCCAGCGCCATTGTTACCAACCGTGGTGGGCGTACTTGCCACGCCGCGATCATTGCCCGTGAGCTGGGGATCCCTGCCGTCGTGGGCTGTGGCAACGCCACCCAGCTGCTCAAAGATGGCCAGGGAGTGACGGTATCCTGCGCAGAGGGGGACACGGGTTATATCTTCGAAGGTGAACTGGGCTTCGATATCAAGCAAAACTCGGTCGACGCCATGCCCGAGTTGCCGTTCAAAATCATGATGAACGTCGGCAACCCGGATCGCGCCTTCGATTTCGCCCAGTTGCCCAATGAAGGGGTAGGGCTGGCCCGCCTGGAATTCATTATCAACCGTATGATCGGCGTGCACCCCAAGGCGTTGCTCAACTATGACAGCCTGCCGCCGGAAATCCGCGACAGCGTCGACAAGCGCGTGGCCGGCTACAACGATCCCGTGGGCTTCTACGTCGAAAAACTGGTCGAGGGCATCAGCACCCTGGCGGCCGCGTTCTGGCCGAAGAAGGTCATCGTGCGCCTGTCGGACTTCAAGTCCAACGAGTACGCCAACCTGATCGGCGGCAAGCTGTACGAGCCGGAAGAAGAAAACCCGATGCTGGGCTTTCGCGGCGCTTCGCGTTACATCAGTGAGTCGTTCCGTGACTGTTTCGAGCTCGAATGCCGGGCCATGAAGCGGGTGCGTAACGACATGGGCCTGACCAACGTGGAAATCATGGTGCCGTTCGTGCGCACCTTGGGTGAAGCCAGCCAAGTGATTGACCTGCTCGCGGAAAACGGCCTGGCCCGGGGCGAAAACGGCCTGCGCATCATCATGATGTGCGAGCTGCCTTCCAACGCCCTGATGGCGGATGAATTCCTCGAGTTCTTCGACGGATTCTCCATCGGCTCCAACGACCTGACCCAGTTGACCCTGGGCCTGGATCGCGATTCGGGGATCATCGCCCACTTGTTCGATGAGCGTAACCCGGCGGTGAAGAAGCTGTTGGCCAGCGCCATCGCTGCATGTAACAAGGCCGGTAAATACATTGGTATTTGCGGCCAGGGCCCGTCGGACCATCCCGACCTGGCCAAGTGGCTGATGGAGCAGGGCATCGAAAGTGTGTCCCTGAACCCGGACTCGGTCCTGGAGACTTGGTTCTTCCTGGCCGAGAAAGAGATCGGCAGTTAAACTGGGGCCCTCGGCTGGGGGCTAACCCGCCCCCCAGCCGAGCCCGCACATTCCTCATACGCAAGAACCCTATGCAAAGCAGCAGCAAACTTTTCCCCGTGGCGTTGCTCAGTGCCGAGCGGCGCGGCGACCTCAGTGAAGACGTCTATCGCATCAAAGCGGCCAATAGCCCCGATGCCAGCGTCGAACTGGCCGTTACTCGTCTGGGGTTGGCCGACTCACTAGCCCCTCGGGGCGTGCCAGTCATTCTTTTGCATGGCAGTTTCTCCAATCGACGCTTCTGGTATTCGGCGCGCGGCGTAGGCTTGGGCGCCTGGTTGGCCCGCGCCGGGTATGACGTGTGGATTCCGGAGATGCGTGGGCACGGCTTGTCGCCGCGTAACCTGGACTACGCCAACAATCGCGTAGCCGATTACGCGCGCTTCGATTTGCCGGTGATCAATGCGTTCGTTCATGAGCAGTCCGGCCAAGTGCCGCACTGGGTGGGGCACTCGTTGGGGGGGATCACCCTGGCGGCAGCGCTCGGCGGCGGGTACCTCGAGGCTGGGCAGGTAGCGTCCGTGGCATTGTTCGGCAGCCAGGTCAGCCGTCGCTACTGGCCATTGAAAATACCGCCGGTGGCGTGGGGCGGGCGCTTGCTGCTCAAACGCTTTGCTCACCTGTCGGGCGCTCGCCTCAAGCGCGGCCCCGAGGATGAGCCCATCGGCGTCGCACTGGAGTTCATGGGCTGGCACGGCCTGTTTGGCGGCTTCCGTGAGGCCGGCTGCAACTGGTGGGCCGGTTTGGCCCAGGTGCAATTACCTTTGCTGGTGGTGGCCGCCAACGGCGATCAGCAGGATCCGCCCTGGGCCTGCCGGGCGCTGTTCGAACAATGCAGCGCGGCGGCGCGCCAATTCGTTTGCCTGGGCCGAGCCGAGGGTTTCAGTGAAGAGTTCGACCACGTGCAGATGCTGGTGAGCAAGGCTGCTCAACTGGAGGTCTGGCCAATGGTTGAGCGTTGGCTGGTCGCCCACACCGCGCCTAGCCCTTTGCAACAACCGTTGCTGGCGGTGGGCTAAACCAGCGGTTAGGCTGGGTGAGTGAATTCCAGCCCATCGATGTCCACGCCTGCGACAGGAGTTTCCCCATGCACTACCTAACGCCCGATCTGTGCGATGCCTACCCAGAACTGATCCACGTGCTCGAACCCATGTTCAGCAATTTCGGTGGCCGCGATTCATTTGGCGGCCAGATCGTCACGATCAAGTGCTTCGAAGACAACTCCAAGGTCAGGGAGCAAGTGGCGCTGGACGGCCATGGCAAGGTCTTGGTGGTGGATGGCGGCGGCTCCCTGCGTTGCGCGCTGCTGGGTGACATGCTGGCCGAGAAAGCCGCCCACAATGGCTGGGAAGGCATCGTGATTTATGGCTGCATCCGGGACGTCGATGTCATTGCCCAAACCGACATCGGCGTCCAGGCACTCGCCAGCCACCCGTTGAAAACCGATAAGCGCGGTATCGGTGATGTCGACGTCGTCGTCAATTTCGCCGGGGTGACCTTCCGCCCAGGCGAGTACCTGTATGCCGACAATAACGGTGTGATCGTATCGCCTAGTCCGTTGCAGATGCCTGAATAACCTTATCCAACAGCGGGGTCGTATGTTCGAGGAAGAAAACGCGCAATGGGGGCTGGTGCATGCCCTGGTGCTGGATGGTCATGGCGGGGCGCGTTGGCTTGCTCGAACTGATCTGGACGGCCTGCAACTGGCCGAATGCGAAAGCCTATGGTTGCACTGGGACCGCAGCCACCCGCAGACCCAGACCTGGCTGCGTCAGGATAGCGGCCTGAGTGAATTCAGTTGCGACCTGTTGCTCGAGGAAAACACCCGGCCGCGCCTGGTGGCGCTGGCCGAAGACGAGCTGCTGCTGTTCTTGCGCGGGGTCAACCTGAACCCGGGTGCGGAACCCGAAGACATGGTGTCGGTGCGCATCTTCGCCGAGCGCCAGCGCATTATCTCGCTGCGCTTGCGGCCACTGCGCGCCACCGACGAGTTGCTGGCCGAGTTGGAAGCCGGCAAAGGGCCGAAAACCGCGTCTGAATTGATCCTGGCCCTGGCCCAGTTGCTGACCGACAAGGTGCAGGCGTTGGTCACTGACCTCGGGGAGATCGTCGATGACGAAGAAGATAAAATCGACAGCGACGAGCGTTACACGCCCGAACACGGCGCCATTCTGCAGATCCGCCGACGCGCCGCAGGCTTGCGCCGATTCCTCGCCCCACAGCGGGAAATTTACGCTCAGTTGGCCCGTAACCGCCTGCCCTGGTTTGTCGAGGACGATGCCGATTATTGGAACGAGCTGAACAACAGCCTGACTCGCTACCTTGAAGAACTGGAGCTGACCCGCGAACGCGTCGGCCTGGTCATGGAAGCCGAAAGCCGACGTCTGAGCGAGCGCATGAACCGCACCATGTACCGATTCGGCATCATCACCGGTATATTCTTGCCCATGAGTTTCCTCACCGGCCTTTTGGGAATCAACGTGGGCGGCATTCCGGGGGCCGACAGCCCTTACGGTTTTTTAGTGGCGTGCCTGATGATGCTGACCGTTGCGCTGGGCCAGTGGCTGCTGTTCCGCCGACTGCGCTGGGTATGAAGGGGCGGGTACTGTGCTGGATCTCTTTGGTGAGCTTTCTATATAGAGGTACGTTCGTGCTCGATCATGTGACTCGCCCGCAGTGGTCTGCGTCTTTGACTGATATAGCGTGAGGTGAACATGCACGATCCGTTTGAAGAATCGCTGCGCGACATGCTCAAGGCTTCGTCTTCCAGCCGTGATGACGATGCGTGCCTGGGGCGCGTGCTGAAAACCGCTAACCGCCAGGTCGGTGCCGGTGATCTATTTAGTCTGATGGGGCGCTGGGGCCAGGCGTTCCTGATTGCCGTCAACAATGGCTCGGCGCATGTTGCGCCGGTGTCACGACGTACTCGCTCTGCCGCCCACGCGGATAAGGTTGATTGACTATGGAACTTGACCTCTGGACCCAAAGCCTGGTCACTGCAATGACTGCCTTGTGGACCAAAGTGGCCAACTTTATTCCCAACCTCTTCGGAGCGTTGGTGGTGGTACTGCTTGGTTTCGTGGTTGCCAAGTTGCTGGACACCCTACTGTCGAAACTCCTCGCCAAAATGGGCCTGGACCGGCTGATGGCGGGCACGGGCCTGACAAAGTTGCTAGGGCGCGGCGGGATTCAAGTGCCGATCTCTACGGTGATCGGTAAGATCGTTTACTGGTTCATTCTGCTCACCTTCCTGGTCTCGGCGGCTGAGCTGTTAGGCCTGCAACGTGTGTCGGCGACGCTGGACATGCTCATGCTGTACCTGCCCAAAGTATTTGGTGCAGCGCTGGTTTTGCTGGTTGGTGTGCTGTTGGCCCAGTTGGTCAATGGCTTGGTCCGAGGCGCCGCTGAGGGCGTGGGCCTGGATTACTCCGCAGGGATGGGCCGAATCGCCCAGGGCCTGGTTATCATCATCAGTATTTCTGTCGCGATCAGCCAGTTGGAGGTCAAGACCGACCTGCTCAACCATGTGATCGTGATCGCTTTGATTACCGTTGGTCTGGCCGTTGCACTGGCCATGGGGTTGGGCAGCCGTGAGATTGCCGGCCAGATCATCGCCGGTATTTATGTGCGCGAGCTTTACCAGGTAGGCCAGCACGTGCGGATTGAAGAGGTCGAGGGGCAGATCGAAGAGATCGGCACGGTCAAGACCACCGTGCTGACCGATGACGGCGAGCTGGTGTCGGTGTCCAATCGGATTCTTTTGGAGCAGCGGGTCAGTAGCCGCTAGTGCAGGATTTTGCTAATGTATGCCGCCGCGAAAATGCCCGGTCCTGCGGGTCTTGGCGGACATTGACCTGACTGTCGGCCCGACCTGTTTTGAATAAAGTACATACGCTGCCGGTACGCTACGACCCCCGCGAGCTCTCTGACGAGGAGTTGGTGGCGCGTTCTCATGACGAGCTGTTTCATGTGACCAGGGCGTACGAGGAGCTGATGAGACGGTACCAACGGACACTCTTCAACGTGTGTTCGAGATATTTAGGGAACGATCGTGATGCTGACGATGTCTGTCAGGAAGTGATGCTAAAAGTGCTTTACGGGTTAAAGAATTTCGAAGGTAAGTCGAAGTTTAAGACTTGGCTCTACAGCATCACCTACAACGAATGCATCACGCAGTACCGTAAAGAACGGCGTAAGCGTCGCCTCATGGATGCTCTTAGCCTCGACCCGCTCGAGGAAGCATCCGAAGACAAGGCGCCGAAACCGGAGGAGCGAGGAGGGTTGGATCGCTGGCTTGTGCATGTGAACCCGATCGATCGTGAGATTTTAGTGCTACGCTTCGTCGCAGAGCTGGAATTTCAGGAGATCGCAGACATCATGCGCATGGGGCTCAGCGCCACCAAAATGCGTTACAAGCGTGCGCTTGATAAATTACGTGAGAAATTTGCAGGTATTTCCGAAACTTAGTTCGGTGCAAATGTCTCTAACGTGTAGGCAAGTTCTGCTAGACTTGTCGCCGAGTTGGCCCATGGTTGTTGGGCCGCTTAACAATCACCAGATGGGGATTTAACGGATGAAACTGAAAAACACCTTAGGCCTTGCCATTGGCTCTCTTGTTGCCGTGACTTCGTTCGGCGTATTGGCACAAGGCCAAGGCGCTGTCGAGGTGGAAGGCTTCGCCAAAAAATACATGACCGACAGCAGCCGCGACTACAAGAACGACGGCAACCTGTTCGGCGGCTCGATTGGCTACTTCCTGACCGACGACGTTGAACTGGCTCTGTCCTACGACGAAGTCCACAACATTCGTAGCGATGCTGGCAAGAACATCAAGGGCTCCGATACCGCCCTGGACGCGTTCTACCACTTCGGTACTCCAGGTGTAGGCCTGCGCCCATACGTTTCGGCCGGTTTTGCTCACCAGAGCATCGGTCAAGACGCTGGTGGTCGTGACCACTCCACTCTGGCTAAGCTGGGTGGCGGTGCTAAGTACTACTTCACCGAAAACTTCTACGCCCGTGCCGGCGTTGAAGCGCTCTACAACATCGACAAAGGCGACACCGAGTGGGCTCCAGCCGTTGGCGTGGGCGTAAACTTCGGTGGCGGCTCCAAGCCTGCTCCAGTAGCTGCTCCAGCACCTGTTGCTGAAGTTTGCTCCGACAGCGACAACGATGGCGTGTGCGACAACGTCGACAAGTGCCCTGACACCCCTGCCAACGCTACCGTTGACGCTGATGGCTGCCCAGCCGTAGCTGAAGTGGTTCGTGTTGAGCTGGACGTCAAGTTCGACTTCGACAAAGCTACTGTTAAGCCTAACAGCATGGGTGACATCAAAAACCTGGCTGACTTCATGGCTCAGTACCCACAAACCACCACTACTGTTGAAGGTCACACTGACTCCGTCGGTCCTGACGCTTACAACCAGAAGCTGTCCCAGCGTCGTGCCGACGCTGTTAAGCAAGTTCTGGTTAACCAGTACGGTGTTGGTGGTAATCGTGTGAACTCGGTAGGCTACGGCGAAACCCGTCCAGTTGCTGACAACGCAACTGAAGCTGGCCGCGCTGTAAACCGTCGCGTAGAAGCTGAAGTAGAAGCTCAAGCCAAGTAATCGGCTCGCGCTCTACAAGAAAAACCCGGCCTAGGCCGGGTTTTTCTTTGTCTGCAATTTGTGTATTTTACGCGTCGTCTAGTGGCGCCGCAGCTTTAGCCTCGCAGCATCCATACCAGTAACAGCAAGTTCCCCAACAACGACAGCAACGCCAAAGTGCGCCAAACTTTCAATGGCTCGCGTTCCAGCAACGGCCTTGGTCGTACAGCAGGTGCGCTGTTTTCCCCTTGCTCCAGCACCAACAACCACTCCTCGGCGGTTTCGAAGCGTTGTTCCGGGAGGCTGAGCACACTGCGCGTAAGCATGCGCTCAAGCCACTCTGGCGTATCGGGTCGATAGCGGCCAGGGCTGATCGGTTGAGCAAAGCGTGGGCGCTGGAAAGCCTCGATTTCGCCATAGGGGTAGTGCCCAGTCAGCAAAAAATACAGGGTCACGCCTACGGCATACAGGTCGTGCCGAGCATCGGCGGCGTGCCCGGCATAGGCTTCGGGGGCAATGAAGTTAGGCGTACCTGCTACATCGCTGGGCAGCTCGGCCGACAGCCCCGGGCAATGGGCCAAGCCAAAATCCAGCAGGCGCAGTTCGCCATCGGCGCTGAGCAGCAGGTTATCTGGCTTGATATCGCGATGCAGGATATTGCGCCGGTGCAACATGCCGACCGCACGCAATAACCGCCTAGCGATATCCTGCCACTGCGCCAGGGGCAGGGGCCCGTTGTCGCTGAATACGGCCGCCAGGGTACGCCCGTCGTATTCGCGCATCACGTAGTAGAGGTGTTGGCGTTGAGGCAGACTGTGCACTTCGGGGAAATAGCGCCCGGCCACACGGCGCAAAAACCATTCTTCCAGCAGCAGGCTCTGCTGCCCACCCACTTCGTCACGGCGCAGCGCGGGCAGGGTTTTCAGTAGCCAGGCTTGCTGCTGGCTGTCGTGAACTCGGTAAATCATCGACTGACGGCTTTGCCCAAGCAAAGTGTCGACGTGCCAGCCTTCGAACACCTGGCCGACCTTCAGCGTTGGCGGCAGCGGCCATTGGCGCAACTGCACCAAGGTATCGCCCAAGGTGTCGGTACCGATCTGGTCAACCTGGACCAGCAAGGCGCTGGCATTGTCCTGACTGCCTGCCAGGTGAGCGGCATCGACCAGCGTCTGTACGGCTTTTTCCGGTTCTGACTGCTCGCGTAGGATCGAACCGATCATGCTGTCGTTGAGGGTCGACCAGACGCCATCGCTGACGATCAAAAAGCGTTCACCGAGTTGCAGTTCGCCTTCCAGATAGTCCACCACTAAGTGTTGGTCCAGGCCCATGGCCCGTTTGAGTACATGCTGCATGCCGGGCTGTTCCCAGACATGATCCGTGCTCAAACGTTGTAACTGTTGCCCCTGACAGCGGTAGACGCGACAGTCACCGACATGCGCCAGGGTATAGCGGCGGCCACGCAATACCAGGGCGCTGAGGGTGGTCAGCAGCGGCTGGCCGCCGCCGTTGGCCTGCAACCAGCGGTTTTGCGCGCAGAGCAGGCGATCCAGGGCCTGGGCCACGCTCCAGGTCTCCGGCGTGGCGTAATAGTCCAGCGCCAGGGCCTGAAGGGTGGAGCGCGCCGCCAGGCCACCGTCGGCACACTGGCTGACGCCATCGGCGACGGCGAACAGGTAGCCTTTGCTGGCCGCCAAGGCCGCGCCGGGGGTGACCAGGCGGACCGCATCCTGGTTTTCCGCGCGCGGGCCGGTGGCCGAGGCCTGGGCGAAGCTGAGCTGCAGGCTCACCTCAGACGCGGGCCACGGTCGCTGCCGCCGAACCCCAGGTGGTGCGCCAGCGGCGCTTGACACCGTGCAGGCCAAACCAGGCGACCACGGCCAGGGCCGCGAATGCCCACAGGGCCATCTGGTAGTCGCCAGTTTGCTGCTTGATGGTGCCTAAGCCCGCCGCCAGGAGGAAACCGCCAATGCCACCGGCCATGCCGATCAGCCCGGTCATTACGCCGATCTCTTGGCGGAAGCGCTGCGGTACCAGTTGGAATACCGCACCGTTGCCGGCGCCCAGACCAAACATCGCGCTGACGAACAAGGCCAGGGCCGCGTAGGAGTTGGGCAGGTTGAAACCGACCGCAGCGATGCATACCGCCGCCAGGGTGTACATCCAGAGCAGGGTACGAATGCCGCCGAAACGGTCAGCGAAGGCGCCGCCCAAGGGACGCATCAAGCTGCCACCAAATACGCAGGCAGCGGTGTAGTAGCCGGCCGTGACCGGGCTTAGGCCATATTGGTCGTTAAAGTAGCCGGGTAGGGCACTGGCCAGGCCGATAAAGCCGCCAAAGGTGACGCTGTAGAAAAACATGAACCACCAGGTATCACGGTCGCCCAGGGCTTTGAGGTAATCAGCCATGGATTTGGGCTTGGGCCGCTCTGGGGCATTGCGCGCCATCAAGGCGAACGCGACCAACACCAGCACCAGAGGAATCAGGGCGAAGCCAAACACGTTGTTCCAGCCAAACGCGGCGGCCAACAGCGGCGCAAACAGGGCGGCGAACACCGTGCCCGAGTTACCAGCCCCAGCGATACCCATGGCTTTGCCCTGGTGTTGCGGTGGGTACCACTGCGAAGCCAGGGGCAGGGCGACGGCGAACGAGGCGCCCGCTACGCCTAAGCCAACGCCCAACAGCAGGGCTTGTTCATAGCTGTGAATACCGAAATACCATGCGCATGCCAAGCTCACGATGACCACGACCTGGCCGATCAGGCCAGCGGTTTTCGGCGAGAGGCGGTCGGCCAGCAGGCCCATCAAAAAGCGCAGAATCGCCCCGGCCAGGATCGGCGTCGCCACAATCAGCCCGCGTTGCTGAGTGGTCAGTTGCAGGTCGGCGGCGATTTGTACGGCCAGCGGGCCGAGCAGGTACCACACCATAAAGCTCAGGTCGAAATAGAGAAACGCTGCAAACAGCGTGGGCGTATGGCCGGATTTCCAGAAGCTGGTATTCATATTTGACACCTCGACGGCGAGTTGAATGGAAGGTCGACAATCCCCAGCACTGGGCAGAAACAAAAAAGACGTCGCCACCTGCTCCACGCTTGTGGAAGAGATGAGCGACGCCTTTGTCGTTCGAGGTGAGCAACCGCCTTTGGCTGCCAAACCTTTGATGAAACGGTTTAAAGCAAGAGCCGGGCCAGCTTGCGGCGCAAATGATTCAACCGAGCAATTCGTGCATGGCGATGATCTGTTCAGCCACTTGAATGAGCTTCTGCTGGCGGCTCATGGCCTGGCGCCGCATCAAGGTATAGGCCTCGTCTTCCTTGCAATTCTTCATTTTCATCAGCAGACCTTTGGCTTGCTCGATGCGCTTGCGCTCGGCCAACTGCTGGTCCCGCGCGTGCAGCTGGGCGCGCAGGGCCTGGTCGCTTTCGAAGCGGGCCATGGCCACATCGAGGATCGGTTGCAGGCGCTGAGCATGGATGCCTTCGACGATATAGGCGCTCACCCCCGACTTGATGGCCTGGCGCATCACCCCCGGGTCATGTTCGTCGGTGAACATAACGATCGGGCGTGGCTGGTCGCGGCTCACCAGCACCACCTGCTCCATGACGTCGCGCCCGGGTGACTCGGTATCGATCAAAATCACATCCGGGCGCACCGCTTCGACGCGCGCGGGCAGGTCGATGGTCAAGCCTGATTCATCAATGACATCGAAGCCGGCCTCGACCAAAGCCGCCTTGAGCCGGCCAACTTTTTTCGCGGTGTCGTTGATCAATAGGATACGTAGCATAGGTCAGTCTCCGCTCACTGATCGGCCAGGGCATGCAAGGCGAAGCTGCGGGCATAGCCGTGGGGGTCGGCGCCGTCCCAGACATTACCGTCGATCAGGCGGCTGCTGCGCAGCTCGCCGCTGTCAGGGGCGAGCCCGAGGCCTTGCGCGGCTTGCCGATACAGGTCCAGTTGCTGCACTTGGCGCGCCACCGCGAGGTAGTTGGGGTCTTCGCGCAACAGGCCCCAACGGCGAAATTGGGTCATGAACCACATGCCGTCGGACACATACGGCACGTTGACTGCGCCATCGCCATGAAAGCGCAGCGGGTGTGGGTCTTGCCACTGGTTGCCGAGGCCATCCTGGTACGCCCCCAGCAAGCGCGGCTCAATACAGGCCAGGGGTGCATTCAGGTACTCGCTGCCACTGAGTAACTGTGCCGTGCTGCGCTGGTTTTCCTGGCTTTGTTCGATAAAGCGGCTGGCCTCCAGCACGGCCATGACCAAGGCGCGGGCCGTGTTCGGGTAGGCATCGACGAAGGCCTGGGTGCAGGCCAGGACCTTCTCCGGGTGGTCTGGCCAGATCGACTGGCTGGTGGCCAGGGTAAAACCCAGGCCTTGGTTAACGGCGCTGGCGGCCCAGGGCTCACCGACGCAAAAGCCATCGATACGCTCGGCTTGCAGGTGTTCAACCATTTGCGGCGGCGGGACCACCACGCTGTCCACCGCTTGCAAGGGGTGGATGCCTTGGCTGGCCAGCCAATAATACAGCCACATGGCGTGGGTGCCGGTGGGGAAGGTCTGGGCGAAGGTCAGCCGCGAGTCGCTTTGGTGCACATGGCGGCGCAGTGCCTCGGAATCGGTCACGCCAACGGCTTGCAGGGTGGGCGATAGGTTAATGCTCTGGCCGTTCTGATTCAGGCCCATGAGCACCGCCATGTCGGTGGCGGCGACACCACCTATGCCCAGGTGCACGGCGTAGATCAGGCCATAGAGGCCGTGGGCGGCGTCCAGTTCGCCGCTGACCAGTTTGTCCCGCAGGCCCGCCCAGGAGCTTTGGCGCTTGAGGTTGAGGGTCAGGCCATAAGGTTGGGCAAAGCCTTGGGTCGCGGCGACCACCAGCGACGCGCAGTCGGTGAGGGCCATGAAACCGATATCCAGGCTATGTTTTTCGGGCGCATCGCTGCCCCCGACCCAAGCCAGCGGGTTGGCCGTTATCTCACTCATGATGGTGTGCTCCCTGGGGCAAAAAAAAGCGTCGTGACCCCCCGTGCGCCTCGCCCACTGGGCAAATGAAACGCACGGCGGGTGACGACGCCGTTGTCGATGGCCCGGACCTTCGTTGATCGGGGCACTGATGGTCAAGCCCAAGCAAGGCATATGCCAGTGCGCAACCTCTCGGCGTGGTGGTTCGGCCAGGCAGTCGCCGGTATAATCCCCAGCCTTCAGCCGCCAACCGAGCTAAGCCTGCCCATGTACAACCTGGCCCGCCAGCTACTGTTCAAACTCTCCCCGGAAACTTCCCACGACTTGTCCCTGGACCTGATCGGAGCGGGAGGGCGCCTTGGCCTCAACGGGCGTTTGACCAAGTCCCCCGCGCAGTTGCCGGTCACGGTCATGGGCCTGCCCTTCAGCAACCCCGTGGGCCTGGCGGCAGGTCTGGACAAAAACGGGGCGGCCATCGACGGCTTCGCCCAGCTGGGTTTTGGTTTCGTCGAAATCGGCACGGTCACCCCGCGCCCGCAACCGGGCAACCCCAAGCCCCGGCTGTTTCGCCTGCCGCAGGCCGAGGGCATCATCAACCGCATGGGCTTTAACAACCTGGGGGTAGACCACCTGCTGGAACGGGTGGCTGGCGCCCGTTACCGGGGTATTCTGGGGATCAATATCGGCAAGAACTTCGACACGCCGGTGGAGCAGGCGGTGAACGACTACCTGATCTGCCTGGAAAAGGTCTATGCCCAGGCCAGTTACATAACCGTGAACGTCAGTTCGCCAAACACCCCGGGTTTGCGCAGCCTGCAATTCGGCGAATCGCTCAAGCAATTGCTCGACGCCCTGGCCGTGCGCCGTGAGGCGTTGGCCGTGAGCCATGGGCGGCGGGTGCCCTTGGCGATCAAGATCGCCCCTGACATGACCGATGCGGAAACCGCGCTGGTGGCCACCGCGCTGTTGGATTCCGGCATGGACGCGGTGATTGCCACCAACACCACTTTGTCTCGTGTCGGGGTCGAGGGCCTGGCCCATGCCACCGAGGCCGGCGGGTTGTCGGGCGCCCCGGTGCGCGAGCAAAGCACCCATATCGTCAAAGTCTTGGCCGCTGAGTTGGCCGGGCGGCTGCCGATCATTGCTGCGGGCGGGATCACCGAAGGGCGCCACGCCGCTGAGAAAATCGCGGCGGGGGCGAGCCTGGTGCAGTTGTATTCCGGGTTTATCTATAAAGGGCCGGCATTGATTCGCGAATCGGTCGACGCAATCGCCGCCATGGGCCGCTGAACTGCGATAGGTACGAAAAGGGCCTCTTGAAGAGGCCCTTGGGCTTTCGCCCGCCGCCCGGGTGGGGCGCGCATGGTGGGTCTATGGGGTGTTTAATTCAGCCGACGGCGTGAAGTTCGTTGAGCCTATGGATTCCCGCGGTGCCGGTCATACCGTCCCAGTTGTCGCCGCGTCCCTCACGCCAGCCGTTAATCCAGGCCTGGCGAACCGACGGTAGAGTAAAAGGGCAAAGCTCACGGGATTTACCATGTACACCATATTGGTAGCCGCGTAAAAAAGCTCTTTCCAACGGATCACGCTTGAGTCTTCTCATAGGGTATTGCCCTCGTCTGTTGACTGTAATGTCCCGTCGACCTCGTCTGAGGCCGGGCAGAGTCGTTCTGCCGGTTTTGCGCTCGCTGCCGGCGTCGCGAGCTGAAGGGCCCGCCCATTGCGTTGCAGGCCCAGGTAGATTTCTAAACAATCGATCCGGCTGTGGGAATGATCGTTTTGTCATAAGGACGTAACTATTTTGCCGTCTAAGTGATAAGTAAAATTTTGATTCTGCTTATTATTCGCGTCAAAGCCCCTGTACCGTGCCTTGCAGGGTAAGATACCCCCTGTATTTGCAAGCGATGGTGGCACTGTGCTGAATCGCTAAATCGACGAAGGGTCGAGTTTTATGGCACTTCGTCATCGTCCTTTCGACTGCCGATGAATGGGTTTACCCCCCATTGCGGCGGACCGACACCACGGTGGTGTCACTCGGGCGCTCTTCGAGAAAAGCGCCTGGTTTAACCCTGAACGAGCAATGCGTTTGCCGTTCACTATGGCCATTGGCCTTGGATGTATCATGTCGGATCGCTACGAACTCTTCCTCACCTGCCCCAAGGGCCTCGAAGGTCTACTCGCCGAGGAGGCCGCTGGGCTTGGCCTCGAAGAGGTCCGCGAGCACACCTCAGCGGTGCGCGGCACGGCCGACATGGAAACGGCCTATCGCTTATGCCTCTGGTCGCGTCTGGGTAACCGGGTATTGCTGGTACTCAAACGCTTCCCCATGAAAGACGCCGAAGACCTCTACGAAGGGGTCAACAGCGTCGACTGGCAAGATCATCTGCTCCCTGACGGGTCATTGGCCGTGGAATTCAGCGGGCACGGTTCGGGTATCGATAACACTCACTTCGGCGCCCTCAAGGTCAAGGATGCCATCGTCGACAAATTGCGCACCCCCAGTGGCGAGCGGCCCAGCGTCGACAAGCTCAACCCGGACCTGCGCATTCATTTGCGCCTGGACCGTGGCGAAGCCATTCTCTCCCTCGATTTGTCGGGCCACAGCCTGCACCAACGCGGTTATCGCCTGCAGCAGGGCGCCGCGCCGCTGAAAGAAAACCTTGCGGCCGCGATCCTCATCCGCTCCGGTTGGCCGCGCATTGCCGCGGCCGGCGGGGCGCTGGCTGACCCTATGTGTGGGGTCGGGACATTCCTGGTGGAGGCGGCGATGATCGCCGCCGATCTGGCGCCTAACCTCAAGCGTGAGCGCTGGGGCTTCAGTGCCTGGTTGGGCCATGTGCCGGCCCTGTGGAACAAACTCCACGGCGAAGCTAGCGAGCGCGCTCGCGCTGGCCTGGCGCGCCCGCCGCTGTGGATTCGCGGCTACGAGGCCGACCCTCGGCTAATCCAGCCCGGGCGCAATAATATCGAGCGCGCCGGCCTGAGCGACTGGATCAAAATCTATCAAGGTGAAGTGGCGACGTTCGAGCCGCGCCCGGACCAGAACCAAAAAGGCCTGGTCATCTGCAACCCTCCCTATGGCGAGCGCTTGGGTGACGAGGCAAGCCTGCTCTATCTCTATCAGAACCTGGGCGAACGCCTGCGTCAGGCCTGCCTGAATTGGGAAGCAGCGGTGTTTACGGGCGCCCCGGACCTGGGTAAGCGCATGGGCATCCGCAGCCATAAACAATATGCGTTCTGGAACGGTGCCTTGCCGTGCAAGCTGTTGCTGATCAAAGTGCTGCCTGACCAGTTTGTCACCGGTGAGCGTAAGACTTCCGAGCAGCGTCAGGCCGAGCGTGAGCAACCGCCGGAAAGCGCCAATGCACCTGCGCCGGCAAGCGCCCCGTTGGAGCAAGCCCGCCTGAGTGAAGGCGGGCAGATGTTCGCCAATCGCCTGCAAAAAAACCTCAAGCAGTTCAGCAAGTGGGTTCGCCGTGAAGGCATCGACTGCTACCGGGTCTACGATGCCGATATGCCGGAGTACGCGCTGGCTATCGACCTCTACCATGACTGGGTGCACGTGCAGGAATACGCCGCGCCGCGCTCCATCGACCCAGAAAAGGCCTCGGCACGCCTGTTCGATGCCCTGGCAGCCATTCCCCAAGCGCTGGGCATCGATAAAAGCCGAGTCATCATCAAGCGTCGCGAGCGACAAAGCGGCACCCGCCAGTACGAACGCCAGAGCGCCCAGGGCCAGTTCACCGAGGTGAACGAAGGCGGGGTGAAGTTGCTGGTCAACCTGACCGATTACCTGGATACCGGGCTGTTTCTTGACCACCGCCCGATGCGTCTGCGCATTCAACGGGAGGCGGCGGGTAAGCGCTTTCTCAACCTGTTCTGCTACACCGCGACGGCCAGCGTGCATGCGGCCAAGGGCGGCGCGCGCAGTACCACCAGTGTCGATCTGTCCAAGACCTATCTGGACTGGGCCCGGCGTAATTTGTCGCTCAACGGCTTCTCCGATAAGAATCGCTTGGAGCAGGGTGATGTGATGGCTTGGCTGCAAGCGAGCCGCGACGAATACGAGCTGATCTTCATCGACCCGCCGACCTTCTCCAACTCCAAACGCATGGAGGGGGTGTTCGATGTTCAGCGTGACCACGTGCAGTTGCTCGACCTGGCCGTCGCCCGCTTGGCGCCTGGGGGCGTGTTGTATTTCTCGAATAACTTCCGCAAGTTTCAGCTCGATGAGCATTTGAGCAGCCGCTACTCGGTCGAGGACATTACCGCACAAACCCTCGATCCGGATTTCGCCCGCAACGGTAAAATCCATCGGGCCTGGAAGATCCAGGCTCGCTGAAACTCGTTTCATCAGGCAGGGTGGGAGCCGCCCCAGGCCCTCGTTAAGAGGGCCCGACCGGGTATTCGGGGCAGCTACCTATGCTATCTGACCTTTCGTCGTGCGCTCCCTAGTCAAATTAGTGGCATATGGCTATAACAGAGCATCAAGCCAAAGTGAAGAAGCACGCCGGCGTTGTTGAGTTTTGCGCTTATGTCGTTGCATGCCGTTAAGCCGAAGATCCTTGGCTTTATCAATGAAGGTTCGTCTGCCTGGGGTGTAGCGTGCGCGGCCTTCGCTGCGGGTATCACCCTGACCGTGATCCTGGGTTTCGGTACTCAGCACTTGTACGACGGGCAGGTGGAACAGCGCTTTGAGCTGTTGGCCACCGAGCGTTTCAGCCGCATCGAAGAACGTTTTCTCGACCAAGTGCAACGCCTGGACAGCCTGCGACGGTTCTTTTTCTTCGCCAACGATGTGGGGCGCGCCGAGTTCGAAGGCTATGCCCGGCCCCTGCTGCTGAGGACTCAGGCTTATGTCTGGGCGCCCCTGGTCAAAGATAACGACCGCGAGATTTTCGAGCGCCATCAACGTGGGCGCACTGGCGGCGATTTTACCTTGCGCGAGCTGCGTAGCGACGGCCAACTGGCCCCGGCGGGCCGCCGCAGTGAGTACATGCCTGTGCTGTATTTCCAGTCCTCGGCGCCTATCGGTTCATTGATCGGTTTCGATCTGCTCTCTGAACCTGCTCGCCAGGCCACCCTGCGCAGCGCTAGCCTGCGCGGCTCCATCGCTATCTCGGCGCCGCTGCGGCTGCTCTCGGCCGAGCCAGGCCGCGAACACGGCGTGCTGATGGTCGCGCCCGTGCCCAGCCGTGGTGAGCCCATGGCGGGGGTGGCCGGTTTCGTTGCCGCGGCCATTAGCCTGCAGCAATTGATGGCCGAAGGTTTGCCGGTGCATGCCGACGATAACCTGAACGTGCGTATTTTCGACGTCACCGGTGGCACCGAACAGGTGCTGTTCCAGTCTAGCGACGACGACAGCGAATCGTCCTTGGGCGCGGCGCGGGAGCTGAGCATCGCCGACCGCAGCTACCGCGTGGAGATCCAGCCCAGCCACGTGTTTATGCAAGCCAACCGTTCGGCCGCGATGGGGGTGGTGATCTTGCTGGGTGGGCTACTGAGCGTGCTGCTCAGTGCTTTGCTCTACGTGCAGGTGAACCAGCGCCAGCGCGCGTTGAAGCTGGTCGAACAGCGCACTGCACAACTACGCACCAGCGAGCAAGCTTTGCGCGGTACCCACGGGCAATTGCGCAGCGTGCTCGATGCGGCCACCCAGGTTGCGATCATTGCCACTGACCTCAAGGGCGTTATCACTACGTTCAACGCAGGCGCCGAGCGCATGTTGGGGTATCCGGCAGCCCAAGTGCTGGGCAAGCTGACGCTGACCACCTTGCACCTGCCCGAAGAGCTGATCGCCCGCGCCGCGCAACTGAGCGCCCAGCACGGGCGCCCCATTGCGTCGGCCCAAGCCATGTTGATGGGCGCTATCCACGAAGGCGACCAGCAGGAGGGGGAGTGGACTCTGGTGCGCCGCGACGGCAGCCACGTACTTGTCAACATGTTGGCCACCCCGTTGCATGATGACAAAGGCCAATGGGCCGGCCATCTGGCCGTGTGTATCGATATTACCGAGCGCCACCGCGTGCATGAGGCGTTGGCCGAGCGCGACCGCTTGCTGGAAAAGCTCAGCGCGCGGGTGCCCGGGGCGATCTATCAATACCGTGAGGCGCCTGGCGAGCTGCCGCGTTTCAGCTATTGCAGTGCTGGCATCCAGGCAATTTTCGAGGTCGAGCCGGCATTGTTGGGGCAGGACGCCGCACCTGCATACCAACGCATCCACGGCGAAGACTTACAGCGCATCCTCGCCTCGGTCGATGAGTCGCGTGCAGGGTTGACGCCCTGGCGTGAAGAATTCCGCGTGCAGTTACCCAATAAAGGCCTGCGCTGGATTCGCGGTGAGGCGGTACCGGAGCTGGCACCGGAGGGTGGCATGCTCTGGCACGGGTTCTTTTCCGATATCACCGACTTGAAACGGGTCGAGCAAGAACTGCGCGCGCTGTCGGTAACCGATTCTCTGACCGGTATCTACAATCGTCGCTACTTCCAGGAGCGCTTGAAGTCGGAGCTGGAGCGCGCCCAGCGTGACAAGCAAGACGTGGCGGTGATTATGCTGGATATCGACCACTTCAAGCGTATCAATGACCAATTCGGTCACGCCGTGGGTGACAGGGTCCTGCAAGCCATCTGCCAGCAGGTCAACCAGCGCCTGCGCCGCACCGACGTATTTTGCCGATTGGGCGGCGAAGAGTTCATTCTGCTCTGCCCAGGTGTAAACGGCGAGCAGGCTTATATTCTCGCCACCGAGCTGTGGCAAGCCCTGCGCAGCGTTAGCGTGAAGGGGGTCGGGGTGGTCACCGCCAGCTTCGGCGTGGCCGCCTGGCGCCGTGGCGAGGGCGCCGATGCCTTGTTGTTGCGGGCCGACTCTGGGGTCTATGCGGCTAAGCAGGCTGGCCGCGATCGCGTCCAGCCCGAGCTGCTGTAACGGTCAGTTCTGCAGGGAAATGGCCGTATCGGCGGTTTTCGGCTGGCGGTACAGTTCCAGCAGTACCTGGTCGAGCACCGATGACGCACCCCACGGTTTTGGGTCGTTGAGGATCGCTACCACGGCCCAGGTATTGCCATTGATATCGCGGCTGAAACCAGAAATGGCACGCACAGTGTTCAGGGTGCCGGTCTTGATATGGGCTTCCCCAGCCATGGCCGTGCGCTTGAGGCGCTTGCGCATGGTGCCGTCCATCCCAGCCAGCGGCATGGAACTCATGAACTCAGCCGCGTAAGGGCTTTTCCAGGCCGCTTGCAAGAGGATCGCCATTTCCCGCGCGCTGACCCGTTCGTCACGGGACAGGCCAGAGCCGTTTTCGATGACCAAGTGCGACGCGGTGATGCCCTTTTTCGCCATCCACTGGCGCATCACTCGCTGCGCAGCTTTGGAGTCGTCGCCATCGGCATCGGTGCGGAACTGCGCGCCCAGGCTGAGGAACAGTTGGCGGGCCATGGTGTTGTTGCTGTATTTGTTGATGTCCCGAATGATTTCAACAAGGTCCGGCGAGAAGGCGCGGGCCAGCAGACGCGCATCCTTGGGCACATCGCCCAGGCGGTCGCGGCCCTGCACGCTGCCCCCCAGTTCGTTCCAGATAGCGCGCACGGCGCCCGCTGCGTAGGTGGGGTGGTCGAGCAAGGACAGGTAGCTCTGCGAACTGCAGCCATCGGCCAGTTGCCCGCTGACCACCACCGTCACGCCATCGGCCTGGGTGACGGGGTTGTAGCGCACGTCGCCGGTGCACTTTTTGCCCGGCAGGGGTTTGACTTGGTTATCGACGCGGATATTGGCGATGGGTGGCTCAATGGACACCAGTACTTTGCCGGAATCGTTACGGGTGACCATGCGCAGCGCTTTTAGGTTGATCAGCAAGGCGTCTGGCTTGACCAGGAACGGCGCGTTCTCGTCGCCGCTGTCGTCATTGAACTCCGGCAGTTGGGGTTGCACGAAATAGCTGCGGTCGAGCACCAGATCGCCGGTGACCTGGCGCACGCCGTTGGCGCGCAGGTCGCGCATCAGCAACCAGAGCTTTTCCATGTTCAGCTTGGGGTCGCCGCCACCTTTGAGGTAGAGATTGCCGTGCAGGATCCCGTCGCTCAATGTGCCGTCGGTAAAGAATTCGGTTTTCCACTGGTACGTTGGGCCGAGCATTTCCAGGGCCGCGTAGGTTGTGATCAATTTCATGGTCGAGGCCGGGTTGACCGAGACGTCAGCGTTGAACACGGTTGCGTTGCCGGGGCCATTGAGCGGCAGCATGACCAGCGATAAGGCGTCGTCTTGCAGCTTACTGGCCTTGAGGGCCTGGGCGACTTTAGGGGGTAGCGAAGAGTTGACCACAGCGGCGGGGGTGGGTAAGGCCATTGGCAACAGCAGGCCGGCGAGCAGGTAAGGACGCAGAGATTTGATCATTGACGATGGAGCCCTACAGAAGAGGGGTGAAAAACCGGGAGCGCAAAGAGATGAAGCCCCCCTGTGTACGCGCGCGCCATGTTTGGCGGCGAAAGTGGGCATTATGCCCCAAGGTGGCGGGGCGTTGAGCGGAGCAACACGCTTATCGGTGAATTTTTTCATTCAGTGACAGCCACAGGGGCGAATGATCGCGCAATAGCCCGTGGGCTGGCAAAAGGCCTAAGCGCGAATAGAATGAAAATGTGAAATCCCGTGCAGGTAGGCAAAAAAAACCACCTCGAAAGGTGGTCTCTTCACAGGCTAGCAGTCAGATACTGCGCCTAAGCACGATCACTTAGCAGCGATCGGCGTCTCTGGATACCAGGCGTCTATCAGTGGGCTGACTTCTACCTTGGTCAGCTCGCTACGACCCTTGAGCCAGCTTTCAACAGTTGCTCGCTGCTCTTCGGTCACCGAACCACGGTCAGCTAGGCAAACCAAGCCGAAATCGTCACCGCCCACATAGTCAAGGCCGTTGGCGTCCATGGCTTCTTCCAGGAATGCATCGAGGAATGCGTCGATTGCTGCATCGTCGAGGTCCTCTTTGAATCCCAGATTGAGCTCAAAGCCCAATTCTTGAAATTCGTCAACGCAAAGTTTTTTGCGGAGGCGACGAGAGCGGTTAGTAGCCATTGAACAATCCTCATAAGTAATTTCGCCGAAGATTCTACCAGCTATCCAACGCTGCTGCTGCCTTCCTTGGCACGCGACTGCTTGAACAGGCGTCGATGATCACTCGCTGGGTTTAGGACAAGGGTAATTCAGGCCGGATTCTATGGCCTCGAATACTTCGTCAAGAACGGATGAATACATACAGCTTGCGTCAGGGATTTCCTTCCAGATGTCATACGCCACCGTGTACGCATATTCCAACGTGTTGGCCACCAGGCTTGGCCGATTGTCCAATTTGGCATCCACCTGCATCTTGGCCGCGAGTACTTCGATTAACGCTCGTTTACGATCCTGCGTGCGCTCCAGGTTTCTGGCGCATACCAGAGGGTGGCCGCGAATCAGATGTTTCAGCACCTGAAATCGATTGGAGTCCAGGCCATAAGAGCCCATCTCACAACCATGTACGACCTCCACGACAGCCCGCCTAAGCGTGGTCAGTATGCGCTCGCCTTGAGGCCTCGCGATGAGGGCCGTGATCACCTCATGGTGCTCAACTTCTTGATAATCAAGAACAATATCTTCCTTAGAGGAAAAATAGCGGAAGAAGGTTCGGGAGGAGACATCCACTGTATCAGTGATGTCTTCCACCCGAGTGTCATCGAAACCTTTTTGCTCAAAAAGGTTGTAGGCGGCCTCAATCAAAGCCTCGCGCAGCATTAGTTTTTTCCGCTCGCGACGTCCCAGTTCTTCAGTATTTTTCACTCTGCCTCTCACGTTTTGTGCGGGCGTGTCTTGCCAACGCAACCCGGCGTACCAGCAGCACTGATGCTACGGCACTTGGATTCAGTCGCATAGAGCCTTCTTACACCGAGACACATTTGTCATGCGGTGAACCTTTTTTTACTCAGCCAAAGTCCGATCACTCCCCTGGTGGGCCGTGGTCATTGAGCCCAAGACGACGGGGCTGGCCAATAACTTTAAATGTCATTTAGGTAACTATGTCACTGGGTGTATTCTGACTGTTGACATAATATGTCTGCGAGTGACATTATTTTTTTGCAGCTTTCAGCTGTACCTCAGTCCCGGCGTTACCGGGCACCGTCTGTTGCTGATCAAGGAGAGATTCATGGCAGGCATACCTTTCATCCCCGCTTATCCTATGCCCAGCTCCGCTGAGCTCCCGGTTAACCGGGCTAACTGGGCAATAGACCCCAACCGCGCTTTGCTACTTGTCCATGACATGCAGCGCTACTTCCTCAAACCTTTCGCCGCTCCACTACGAGATGAATTGATCTCCAACGTCGCACTGCTGTGCCAACGAAGCCGTCGTAGTGGAGTACCCATAGCGTTTTCTGCCCAACCGGGGGGAATGACGACCGAACAAAGGGGGCTACTCAACGACTTCTGGGGGCCCGGTATGAAAGTTGATCCCGAAGATCGAAAAGTAGTCGATGAGTTGGAGGCGTCTGACGCCGACTGGATGTCCCCCAAGTGGCGCTATAGCGCATTTTTTCAATCTGGGCTTCTGGACCGAATGCGCGCTGCTGGGCGAGACCAGTTAGTGATCTGTGGTGTCTATGCCCACATAGGCGTGCTGTCCACAGCGATTGAATCATTTACCAACGACATTCAGACGTTTCTAGTGGCAGATGCGGTGGCTGATTTCTCTGAGCAAGATCACCAGCTTGCTTTGAAATATGCATCTCAACGATGTGCCGTGCTGTGCACCACCGCTGGGACACTGGTATGAAGGCAGAGAGCGATTATTTTTGCCAAGACGAACTACTTGCCTCCGTTCTGAACGGCCACTCAGGTGCTTATGCCTTGCTGTACCGACCTGAGACTCACTCCGCGCAGGTGGAGTTATTGACCGGGACAATAAGCGTTGTTGAGCGGCTGGAAAATATTCCTGACCTGCGTCAAGCCTATTCCAACGGTAAAGGTGGCAGCGAGATGCTCGCTATCATCCCCTACCGGCAGATCACCGAACGGGGGTTTGAATGTGTCGATGATGGCGAACCTCTGTCGGTTATGTCCATTGGCGCGGCCAGTCAGCTCAGTAAGAGCGCTTTGATCGAGGCGATCGCCGATGCTGAAATTGAACTCGTCGACGGCCATTACGACCTCGAAGACGATGATTACGCGCGAACCGCGTTGCAAATAATCCAAGATGAGATCGGTACCGGCGCCGGGGCAAACTTCGTTCTTAAACGCTCTTACGTCGCCTCTATAAGAAACTACTCTCGCGCAAAAGTGCTTGCGCTCTATCGTCGGCTTTTATTGCAAAGTGCTGGGACTTACTGGGTCTTCCTCGTTGATACCGGCGATCGAGTGTTCATCGGTGCCACCCCCGAACGGCATGTCAGCCTGCAGGCCGGTGTCGCCACCATGAACCCTATCAGCGGTACCTACCGCTACCCATCGACTGGGCCGACTGTCGAAGGCGTGCTGGAGTTTCTGGCCGATAGTAAAGAGCGCGAAGAGCTCTTTATGGTGGTCGATGAAGAGTTGAAGATGATGGGCCGGGTCTGCGGTGAAGGCGCGACCTTGAATGGCCCGTATCTTAAACCCATGGCAAAACTCGCCCACACCGAATACCTGATCAGTGGGTCGACCACGTTACCGCCATGGAGAATCATCAGAGAAACCTTGTTCGCCCCAACGATCACGGGCAGCCCCTTGGAGAATGCGTGCAGGGTGATCAAGAAGTATGAGCCCGAGGGGCGAGGCTACTACAGCGGCGTGATCGCTCTGTTTGGCCGCGATGATGCGGGTAATGAAAGCCTGGACTCGTCGATCCTGATCCGAACTGCAGATATCAACAAATACGGCACGTTACGCTTGTCTACGGGCGCTACGCTGGTACGGGATTCAATTCCTCATTGCGAAGCCGCCGAAACCCGGGTGAAGGCGGCTGGCATGCTCAGCGCGCTGGGGTCATTGGGCAGCCAAGCAGACGCCACCGTTGCTGGCATTAGCCATGCGGCCGTTCTTGGCCAGATCGCTCAGGATTCTCGGGTGATCCGGGCCTTGCAAAGCCGTAACGATAATATCTCGGTTTACTGGCAGACCTCGCCATCGCTGCGTTATCGACCCGATCCGATCCTGGACGGGCGAAAAGTTCTCGTACTGGACGCTGAAGACACCTTCACCGCCATGATTTGTCACCAGTTGTCGTCGTTTGGCTTAAACGTCTGCGTCGCAAGCACAGCAGCAGCTATTGACCCTGATGGGTACGATCTGGTTGTCCTAGGGCCTGGCCCTGGTGATCCCAATGACGAAACAGATCCACGCGTCGCCAGGCTTCAGAGCGCTGTGCAGAGGCTGCTCTTGGAGCGCAAACCGTTCCTCGCCATCTGCCTAAGCCACCAAATCTTGTGTCGACATTTGGGGCTGCAAGTTACGCAAAAACAGCGGCCTAACCAGGGTGCTCAGCGGCAGATCGACCTTTTTGGCGACGCCGCGCGGGTCGGGTTCTACAACGCGTATTCGGCTGCCAGCTCAACTTCCACGGTGACGATGCCTCAAGGCATCACAGCCTACCTGAGCCGTGATCGGTCCAGCGGCGAAGTCCATGCCGTGCGTGGCCCATGGTTCACATCGTTTCAATTCCATCCCGAATCCATTCTCTCGTTACAGGGCGACAGGCTTCTGGGTGAGGCCGCCAAGGCGCTAATTTCTTAACACTTAGCAACTAATAACAGGATGTACGATATGCAAGAAGCAACCTTCACCCAGCCTGCAGGTAGGCAGGCATGGCTCGGCCTCTTCATGGTGCTTGGACTGGTAGCACTGGTAGCCATGGATGGCTCTGTGCTTTATCTCGCCATGCCACATATCAACTCGGCGCTTACGCCTACTGCCGATCAAGCACTGTGGATCCTGGATATTTACGGTTTCGTGGTTGGGTCTCTGCTGGTCGCGTTCGGCAACATTGGTGATCGCTTCGGTCGGCTGCGGTTAGTCATGGTCGGGGCTACGGTGTTCGGCTTAGCCTCCGTGGGCGCCGCCCTGTCGGAGTCTCCAATAAGCCTGATCGCATTTCGTGCGTTGATGGGCCTTGGCGGGGCAACGCTTCTGCCTTCGGGATTGGCCATCGTGTCAAATCTCTTTCCTGATCCCAAACAGCGAGCCCAAGCGATTGGTGTCTTCGCAGCTACGTTTGCGGCGGGCTTTGCAGTAGGGCCTTTGATCGGTGGAATACTGCTGCAGCACTACACATGGGGTTCGGTGTTTCTGATCAATGTGCCGGTCGTTGTGCTCTTCCTGCTATTCGCGCCACAGTTGCTCAAGGAGGTGCATGCGCCTACCGAAGGTAAAATTGACTTACTCAGCCTGCTGCTTTCATTCGTTGGCATTCTGCTGTTCACCTATGCCCTGAAGACAGGCGCCGTGCACGGAGTGTCGACTGAACAACTGTCTATTGGCGCGGCAGGTATGCTCGGGCTGCTTTGGTTTATTCAGCGTCAGCGTCATCTCAAGCATCCGCTTTTGGATGTCCGGCTGTTCAAAGATCGGATCTTCACCATCGCCATTTTGACAGGGCTGCTGTCACTCGTCGTATGGTCCTCTGCCGCTTACCTCAGCGGCGTGTACATGCAATCGGTACTGGGTTTCGACGTCTTTAGAACTGCATTGTTGACTATTCCCGGAGCCTTGGTACTTACCGCCACTTGCATTTGGACAGGCCAGATCGTTGAACGCGTCGGGCGCAAATGGGCGCTCGTTGCGACCCATCTGCTGATTACCGCTGGAATGGTCTTGCTGTTGCTGACATCGACAACACACGGTGCTGTTTATTTTGTGGCCTCGACCATCATTGCCGGCGTGGGCTACGGCCTGTCTTTTAGTTTGGTCGCTGAAATCGCGGTATCGGCTGTGCCGCCAGAGCGTGCGGGGGCTGCTGCATCGATCGCTGAGACCAGCAATGAGATTGGCAATGCATTGGGGATCACGGTGCTGGGTTCTGTGGCCGCCTATTGGTTCCGGATGTATGGCCCGGGCGTAGGCAGCACGCTGAATGAAACGCTCGATCAGGCATCTCTCCCCTTGGAAGCGATCCAGCAGGCCAAGGAAGCTTTTCTGACCGGTATGCATGTCGCATTAGGCATTGCGGGGCTCCTGACGCTTGTCGTTGCAGTGCTCGCTATCTTATGGCTCCCCAAAAAACTGCCGGAGTGACCGGTACACCTTTTCCTTATATCTGCCGATCAGTACAAAGGATTCTGTCATGAGTTTGGCCACCCTCGTCGCTGCTGTATTTGAGAAATACACCGATCGCGCTGCTATCGGTATGCGCGTCCGCCGTCTTGTCACCGGAGCCTCCGGCGGCAAGACCGTTGAATTAGAACCTCGTTACCACACGCTGACCTACTCCCAACTTTGGCAACAAACTGGCTATGTTGCCTCGTCGCTCTATCATCACGGCCAAGCTCCGGTGCGCGCAGCGGATACCGTCGCGATGCTGTCGTTCACCAATGCCGACTACGCGGCACTGGATATCGCTTGCATCAGGATTGGGGCAATGACGGTGCCGGTGCAAACCGGAGCTTCCCTGGTTGATCTGCTCGCGATTCTAGACGAGACCCGCCCGACCTTGCTGGCAAGCAGCGTCGAGCAGCTCGACACGGCGATCGAATGCCTTGCCGCAACCCCATCCATTCGACGCCTTATGGTCCTCGACGTCGCAGAGCCTAGTGCTGCCCATCTCTCAGCCATTGAAAACGCCCGGGTAAAATTGCGAGGGTTAGGGCATGCAGCTGAGGTTTCAACGTTCCATGACAGTGTTGAAGCAGGCAAGCGACTGCCGGAAGTGGAACTGGACACTAGGCCGGGGTGCGATGATCAACTGGCAATGCTGATCTACACCTCTGGCAGTACGGGCTTACCGAAGGGGGCGATGTACACTCAAAAGCTGGCAGCGGGCATGTGGGGGGGAACTTGGTCAACGATCTTCTCTGAAGATCAAGCGCACACTTTCCACTATATGCCGATGAGCCACGTGGCAGGTCACTCCTCGCTCAAAAGCACGTTAGCCCGCGGCGGTACCTGCTTCTTTACCGCCCAGGCTAACTTATCAACTTTGATTGAGGATATTTCGCTAGTTAAACCCACCGAGCTGTCTTTGGTGCCACGGGTATGCGAAATGCTTTACCAGAAATACCAAGGTGAACTGGCTCGACACCACGCCGTGGACGGTGATTCGCGCTCGATCGAAATCCTCGGCGCAATGCGCGCAGAAGATACGGGTGGCTGTGTGACCTGGGCCAGTTGCAGTTCTGCACCCATCGGGCCTGAGCTCAAAGGGTTCACTGAGCGTCTACTCGGTATCCCGCTGCACAACGTGTACGGCTCAACCGAGGCCGGTGCGATCTGGATCGATAATGAGCTGCTGCGCCCACCGGTCGAAGACTACAAGCTTGTGGACGTGCCGGAGTTGGGCTACTACCTCACGGACCGTCCCCATCCGCGTGGTGAACTCCTGCTTAAGACTTCGTCTATTGTCCCAGGTTATTACAAGCGCCCTGAGCTGCTAGAGGAACTATTCGATTCATCGGGCTATTACCGCACCGGTGACATCGTGGCTGAACAAGGGGGCGGTAAGCTCCACTTCGTGGATCGGCGAAAAAATGTTGTAAAACTCTCCCAAGGGGAGTTCGTCACACTGGCCAGGCTTGAAACATTGTTTTCCGGGATTCCCGACCTAGACAGCATTTTCGTGCATGCCAATAGCACGTGGTCGTACCCTTTAGCCGTGGTGGTGCCGAACGAGCGCCTCACGGCTCGCCTGGCTGGAGATGAAAAACTAATAAAGGCTCATCTGATCGAAGCTATTCGCGATACGGCTAAAGGAGCAGACCTGCGAAGCTTTGAAATTCCGCGAGACATTATCCTTGCCTCTGAGCGCTTCACGCAGCAGAACGGAATGCTGTCTGATCATGGCAAACCTTTATGGCCTAGGCTGCGGCAGCTGTATGCAGCACAGCTTGATGAGCTCCACGCGAAGATCAGCTATCAGGAAACAGCACAACTTCAGGATGTTTACCGTTTAGCCAAGCAGCGTCCAGCCGTCGAGGTAGTGTTACAGGCGGCGGGAACCGTCCTCGGGATTTGCGCCGAGACGATTGACCCGACTATGCAATTTCGTGACCTTGGTGGAGATTCGCTCTCAGCAGTGACGTTATCGACCTTGTTGTCAGAGGCCTTTAGCATTGCAGTACCGGTCGACGTTGTGATCAGCCCTGCCTACGACCTACAACATATCGCCGACTACGTGACGAAAAAGGCTCAAGCAGGTTCAGTTCGGCCCACGGCTAACGACGTGCATGGGAAGGACGTCACCCTGTTCCACGCGTCAGACCTCTCCCTGGAAAAGTTTCTTGCCCCTGAATTATTGGTTCAGCAGGACTCTGTCGCCCCTTCCAGTCAGCAGCCAAAGACGATTTTGCTCACCGGAGGCACCGGATTTCTAGGCCGGTTTCTAACCCTCGATCTCCTGACTCGTGTTGCGCAAGAGGGCGGGAAGCTAATCTGCATTGTGCGAGCGAAAGACAATGAACTTGCCCTCAAGCGTCTGCGTGCGGTGTTTGGCGACAGCGGCGGGGTGCTCGCAGAGCGCTTTGCCGAGCGTATGAACATAGTAGAAGTGATTGCTGGCGACATCGGTGAAGAGCGCCTCGGGTTAGACGTTACCACGTGGGCGAGGCTAAGCGAGGAAGTCGATAGCATCATCCATGTCGGCGCCTTGGTGAACCACCTCCTGCCCTATGAACGCCTGTTCGACGCAAACGTTAACGGTACCGCAGAGCTAATCGGTCTCGCTCTTACTCATCGGCACAAACCGATTAGTTTTATGTCGAGTATCGCCGTGTCGACATTGCTAGGTGAGCATCCCGCCCAGCCGTTGGACGAAGACCTGGATATTCGCAAGTGGGCAGCAGCCGTATCGGCAGAGGACACTTATGCCGCTGGATACGGTTTGACCAAATGGGCGAGCGAAGTGCTGTTGCGTGAAGCCCATGAGCGTTTTGGGCTGCCCGTTACCGTTTACCGCTCCAGCATGATTTTGGCGCATAGCCAAGCAGCTGGACAGCTCAACGTTCCGGACATGTTTACTCGGCTGCTGCTCAGCGTAGCGGCGACCGGGTTAGCCCCACGCTCGTTTTATCAAGCCGATGAACAGGGCGCTGAGCAGCACGCTCATTATGATGGCCTTCCAGTAGATTTCACGGCGGCGGCGATCATTAAAACCAGCCTTGGGCAAACTGCCGGACACTACCGTACGCTCCACTTGGTGAACCACCATGATGACGGTGTCTCGCTAGACTCGTTTATTGAATGGATGAGAAAAGGCGGGGTACAGATCAATACAATCAATGACTATGGTGAGTGGCTTCGGCGTTTTGAACAAAGCCTGCGGGACTTACCGGAGGTTGTGAAAGCTCAGTCAATGCTGCCCCTGCTGCATAGCCTGGCGCAACCGGCTAAGGTACAACGCGGTTCAGCCATGTCGTCCACAAGGCTTCAGTTGGCCCTGAGCGAAGGCTCCCGCCTTCCCGTTGAGGTGCCTAGGATCGACCGGCCGCTTATTGATCGGTACGTTTCAGACCTCCAGGCCCTGGGTTTTATCCTTGGCGAAAGCATGCACCCGGCCGCAGTGGCGTAAGCGTTCTTCAGTTGGAGCTGTGCAATGCTCAGGCGCGACCTACCTGAGCATTGGCAGTCCCTTACCTCCAGTTTTTTCGTACGGTGCGCGCGCGGGCTACGGGTCGCCCAAATGCCGATGCAGCGCGTGCGCCAAATCGTCCAGAGCTTGCAGAACGTTCTGTTGGGCAAACTCGATGTCATGGACGCTGTCGGCTTGCAGGCAGGCAGCTTCCAGCACTTCACACGCCGAGCTAACTGCGTGTGCCCTGACGATACGCGCCGCGCCTTTGATCTTGTGTGCCAGTAATGCCAACCCGTTGGCGTCGTCCCGGGGCATGGCGGCCAGCGCCGCGCGGTCTTCATCGCAACCGCGTTGGACTTCCTCCAACAGGCGGCGGATCAAGGTCGAATCGTTGCCCGTCAACTGGCTCAGCGCTTCCACGGCGAGGATATCGTGCATCCGTGGGGTGGTCTTTTTCACCCGGCTCAGGTGCGCGCCCAGTTCAGCCAGGCTCACCGGCTTGAACAGGCAATCGTTCATGCCGGCGCGCTGGCACGCCTCGCGTTCCTCGGGTTGGGCATTGGCGGTGTAGCCCAGGATCACGCAGGGTTCGCGCAATCGCTGGGCTTCTTCCTGGCGTACCGCTCGGGCCAGGTCGTAGCCATTCATGTGGGGCATGTTGCAGTCTACGATCAGTAAATCGAAAGGTTCCTGGCGCCAGGCATCCAAACCGGCCACCCCATCGTTGGCGGTAACCGGACACAGGCCCAGGTACTCCAGCTGTTGAGTCATCAACAAACGGTTGGCCGGGTGGTCGTCGACCACCAGCACGTCGAGTTGGGCGATAGGGGGCAAGCATTGGGCAGGTGTGCTGGTGGCGGGCAATGCCTCCAGGCAGGTCAGTGTGGTTTCGACGGCGATCCGGGTGCCTTTGCCGGGTTCGCTGAACAGGCTCATCGAGGCGCCCATCATGTCGCACAAGCTGCGCGAGATCACCAGCCCCAGCCCGGCGCCGCCATGGCCGGGTTGCGCCGCCGAACCGATCTGCGCGAAGGGTTTGAACAGGCGGGCCTGATCGGCTGCGCTGATACCGATACCGGTATCTTCCACCTGCAGTTTCACCTGCAGGCGCTCGCCGTTGCCCAGGGGCTGAGCTTCAATGCTGATGGTGATACAGCCCTGTTGGGTAAATTTGATCGCGTTGCTGATCAGGTTGCTGAGGATCTGCTTGAGGCGCAGCGGGTCGACCAGCACATCGCGATCTGCCGCTGGGGCGAGCGCCAGCATCAGGTTGAGGTTTTTCTGCCGCGCCAGGCCGTCGAACACCCGCACCACGGATTCGATCAGCTCGTGCAGGCGAACCCGTTCGGGGCACAGGCTAAGACGCCCGGATTCAATCCGGGCGATGTCGAGGATATCGCCGATCAGGTCCAGCAGCCCCCGTGCCGAGTCGTGGGCGACCTCAATCGCGGCGCGGTCTGGCAAGCCTTGGTCGGCGCGTTTGAGGGCCAGTTCGAGCATGCCGATCACCGCGTTCATAGGCGTGCGTATTTCGTGGCTCATGGTTGCCAGGAACGTGCTTTTCGCGCGGTTGGCCGCGTCGGCCTGGTCTTTGGCGGCCCGTAGGTCTTCGAGCAGTTGGCGGCGTTCACTGATGTCGATCCAGCCGCCAATGATGCCGCGCACTTCGCCCAAGGAGTCGTGAAACGGCAGAATCCAGTGGTAGATGGTGAACTCCCGAGCGCCGATACGCAGGGGCCGGTCCATGATCAGCGGGGTGCCTTCGCGCATGACCTGCTGGTAGTCCTGGTCGAAGGTGCGTGACTGTTCCATGCATGGCAGAGCGCCTTGTAGGACATCTTTGCCGATAACGTCGTCGCGCCGGGCGTTGAAGGTCTGCAGGTAACTTTCGTTGCAGCTCAGCAATACGCCCTGGCGATTTCTGACATAGATCGGGTGAGGGGTGCCATTGATCAGCGCGCCCATGAATTCGACCTGGTCGCTGAGGGCGCGCTCAGCCTGCACACGGTGACGGATCTGCCGACGCATATAGAAAATCCATGCGCTACTCATCAATAGCAATACGCTAGCGCCCGTGATGATCTGCCGGATAAGTCGGTGATAGTTGCGCCAGTAGGTGTCCGGCGGTGGGCTGTAGCCACGCCAGCGGCTGTTGATTGCTTCTAACTCCTGAGGCGCGATGCTTAACAGGGCTTTGTCGAGGATCGCTGACAGCTCGCTGGTGTGGCGTGCCGTGGCCAGGGCAAAAGTGGCGGGTTCGCTGCCGATGGTGGCGCGAATCACCAGTTTGTCTTTGAACAATTGTGAGGCCAGGAAGTAGTTAGCGATCATCAGCGAGTTGACCGCGCCGTCGGTCTGGCCCTGGGCAAGCAAGTCGAGGGCGCTAAAGCTGTCTTCGGTTTCTACCAGTTCGATGTCGGGGTAGCGTTGGCGTAAGTATTCCTCCAGCGGGTCACCGCGGGTGATGCCCAGGCGTAGACCGGCCATCTGCTGCAGGCTACGGGGGCTGTCGGGGCCAGAGCGGCTCAGCAGTACGGGGGAGTTGCTGACGAAGGGGCGGCTGAAATCGAGTTGGTCTTGGCGCTCCTCGCTGGGGCTGATCGCCGCCACCAGGTCGGCTTCGCCTTTATCGATTTGTTCGATCAGGTTGCCCAGCCCGGCGGCGCGCTGGATCTGGAAGTCGACACCTATGCGCAGGCGCACAAGTTCCAGCACATCGGCGCTGATACCGCGGAATCGGTTGTCCGCATCGAAAAAACTCAAGGGCGCCAGGCTTTCGTCCACCACCACGCGCAGGACCGGGTGCTGTGCCAGCCAACGCTCCTCGCGTTCGCTCAATTGCAGCGAGCGGTCAGTGAGCAAGGGGCCGCTGCCGGCGCTCCAGCGTTTGAGGATGTTGTCTCGCACGCTGGGGGGAATAGCCTGTAGCACGCGGTCAATGATGCTGATCAATTGGGCATTGCCCTGATTGGCCGCGAAGCCAAAGCCCACGGCCTGGTGCTGGCCGAAGCGGGCCATGCGGATATTATTCAGATAGCCTTTTTCGATGAGGTAGTGGGTAGAGATGGCGTCGCCAAGAAACACGTCCGCTTGGCCGAAGGCAACGGCATTGAGGGCACTTTGAAACGACGGGTAGAGGGTGACGCTGGCGCCCGGATACGTGGCCTTGACCTCCGCCTCCGGCAAATAGTGGTAGACCATGCTCAAGCGCAGGTCGTCGAGGGCGCCATCGAGGGCTCGGGTTTCATCGCTGCGGCTAACCAATACAGGGCGGTCGACGGCGTAGGGTTGCGTGAGCAGCAGTTGCGCGCTTGCCGCTTCGAAGCCGTTGGCGCTGCCGAGCAGGTCGATTTCGCCATCGACCAATGCCTGGATGGCGGCCTCGCGGTCTTCGAAGCGGGCGACCTTCACGCTCAGCCCCAGGGCTCTGCCGATAAGGTCAGCGTAGTCCGGGGTGAGCCCCTCATAGTCGCGGCCGCTGAAGGTCAGGTCGAAGGGCGGGTAGTCTGGCGCGGAGGTACCTATGACCAGTGCCTGGCGCTGTTGCAGCCACTGCTCCTGCTCAGGGGACAGCTCGACGCGCAGGTGGCTGAATGTCGTTCGCCCCAGTAGAGCGTAATGGTCGGCGACGGACGTGTCGGCCAGTGCCAGCCCGATGCCGAGCCATGGCAAGGCGAGCCAGGCCACGATTCTTAACGTGCGCTGCTGCATGGGTTCACTCACACCAAGGCATTTCTTTTGGCCATCTCAATGAGTTCCACCAGGGAGCGGGCTCCCAGTTTCTGCATCAGGCGTTTTTTATAGGTGCTGACGGTTTTATTGCTGAGGAACATACCATTGGCGATTTCTTTGTTATTGCGGCCTTGGGCGAAAAGTTGCAGCACCATGAGTTCGCGGTCGTTAACTAATTTGAACCGTTCGGTCTCGGCGGCCTGCTGGTTGCTTTCGGCTTGCCAGGCTTGGCTAGGGAAATAATTATAGCCAGCCAGTACCGCCTTGACCGCACTCATGAGTTCGGTGGCTGCCTCGCTCTTGCGCACATAACCAGCCGCGCCGGAATGAACGCAACGCCCGGCAAACAGTTCCGGACTTTGCGCGGTCAGTATAAGGATTTTCATAGTGCCGCTGTTCATACTATTAAAACGGGTGAGGACCTCGAGGCCGTCCAACTTGGGGATGCAAATGTCGAGGATCACCAGCGACGGTTGATGTTCGCGCACCAGTTGCATGGCGTCGACGCCATTGTCACATTCGGCGACGACGGTGTAGCCGTCGTTTTCGAGCAGTATCCGCACCCCCAGGCGAATGGCGGGGTGGTCATCGACTATCAATACGGAACTCATAATAATGCCCTGTGGCAGGAGTGATTAAAGCGCGCACCTTAGCTTAGATAACGGTCTTGGCCCATACGAACTGAGCACCGTATAAAGATTTATCGGAAGTTTCCTACAGGCAAAAGTAATACTAAACACTACATGTTTTAACAGGAGGGTTTCTACTCGGGGGAGGGCGGTGTTTGTTTATTTTTAATGGAGGGTGTTTGTGCTGGGGGGCGGGTGTATCGGAGTTTTCCTATAATCATTGCCTATTGTTAACGTAACCTAGAGCTCGGGGGCGAGCCCCCTCCTACGGGCGGCGACATATTTATATCTCGAATATGTCGCCAACCGTAGGAGGGGGCTTGCCCCCGATCTTTTACCCCGACAACACAAATTTCCCAGAAACCACGAAACCGCCCGTCAGCGCGGCCCTATTGGGATCAGGCCGCTACCCCACGCCCTGGCACCGCCTGCAGCAGTTCCCTGGTGTAATCCGCTGCGGGTGCGCGCAACACCTGCTCTGCGGTGCCGTGTTCCACTGTTTGTCCCTGACGCAACACCAGTACTTGATGCGCCACGCTGGCCACGACCGCGAGGTCGTGGGAGACCAGCACATAGGCGACGCCTAGTTCGCGTTGCAGCTCTTCGAGCAGGTCGAGGATCTGCGCCTGCACCGAAACGTCCAACGCCGAGACCGGTTCATCGAGCAGCAGCAGGTCGGGTCGCAAAGCCAATGCGCGGGCAATCGCCACCCGCTGGCGCTGCCCGCCCGACAGTTCCCGGGGCAGGCGATCGAGGTAGGCGGTGGGCAAATGCACGCGGTCCATCAGCTCGCGTGCCGCGTGTTCCAGTGCCCGACCTTTGAGCAGACCAAACGAGACCAGGGGTTCGACCACGCTGTCGAAGATCGTGAAACGGGGATCCAGCGCCGCGAACGGGTTTTGCTGGACCAGTTGCATGCGTTGACGTAAGGGCCTGAACCCGCGCCAGTCGAGTTGGGTAAGGTCTTGTCCGGCAAACCAGACACGCCCCACATCAGGTTTTTCCAGGCCCAGGGCGATGCGCAATGCCGTGCTTTTGCCGGAGCCCGACTCACCGACAATGGCCAGGGTCTGCCCTGGGTAGACTTGCAAGTCGAGCCCCTGTAAGGCCTGGTGCACCCCAGCCTGGCCTTTGACGTAAGGCAGCCGGAAGGTTTTGCCGACCCCCTCGAAGGCCAGTATCGGCACTGCGGTGGTCACCACTGGCGGCCGCGGGTTCAGCCCATCTAACGGCGCGGCGGCAATCAGGGCGCGGGTGTAGGGATGTGTTGGCGCTACCAAGATGCGCCGGGGCGGGCCCTGTTCAACCACCTCACCCTGGCTCATCACCAGCACTTGATCGGCGCGATCGGCGGCCACGCCCAGGTCATGGGTGATGATCAACAGGGCAATCCCGCGTTCGGCCACCAAACCCTGCAAGTGATCGAGAATCTTGCGTTGGACCGTGACATCCAAGGCGCTGGTGGGCTCATCGGCCACGATCAAGCGCGGGTTACCGGCCAGTGCGATGGCGATCAACACGCGCTGGCGCATGCCCCCGGACAGTTCATGGGGGTATTGACGGGCTCGCTGCACGGGCTGATCCAGACCCACCTGATGCAGCAGGTCAATCACGTCTGCATCGACGCCGCGATAGCGACCACCGCGGGCCTGGAGCAGGGCCTCGGCAATTTGCCGGCCGATACGCTGGGTCGGGTTGAGGCTGACCATGGGGTCTTGGGGTACCAGGCCGATGACGCTCCCGCGGATGCGTCGTCTGACCCGCTCGGGCGCTTGGGTGACATCTTCCCCGTGCACCAGCACCCGGCCCGCGCGGATCTCGGCGTTATCGGCCAATAGGCCGAGAATGGTATTGGCCAACGTCGATTTACCCGAGCCGGACTCGCCTACGATCGCCACGGTTGCACCAGGGCTGACGCTGAACGAAACGCTGCGCACGGCAGTGTGTACCTGGCCTTCGACGCGGTAGTTCACACTCAGGTTCTGCAGTTCGAGCAAAGGCGTCGGAGTACTCATCGTTGCTGCTCCTCCAGGGTCCGGGCGATATGGTTGAGGCTAAAGACCACTGCCACCACAAACAGCCCGGGCAGTAGCGAGACCCACGGTGCGGTGATGAGAAAGTGCCGGCCATTGGCGATCAGGGTGCCCCATTCCGCAGCGGGCGGGGCGGCGCCGAAACCCAGGAAACTCAAGCCGGCGGTCGCCAGAATCGCCGCGCCGAAGTCCAGGGTGGCCAGCACTGCCACCGGGCCCCAGGCGTTCGGCAAAATGTGTCGCAACAGGGTGCGCGTCCAACTCGCTCCCCCCAGGCGCGCGGCTTCGACGTAGGGCAGCGTCTTGACCCGCATGACCTCGGCGCGGGCGGTGCGGGCAAAACCTGGGACAATTCCGGCACCGACCGCAACGGCCACCGGCAGCGTGCCGAAGCCAATGGCGGTCACAATGGCCAGCGCCAGGAGCAACCCCGGCAGCGCCAACAACACATCCACCACGCGCATGATGGCGGCATCGACCCGCCCCCCGGCAAAACCCGCGACGATGCCCAGGCTCAAGCCGCCCGCCAGAGCCAGGCCCACCGCGAGCAACGCGGCTTGCACCGACAAGCTGGCGCCATGCACCACACGGCTATACAGGTCGCGGCCCAGTTCATCGGTGCCGAACCAGTGCTGCGCGTTGGGTGGCGTGAGTTTATCCATGGGCGCGGTCGTGTAGGGGGCGTATGAACTGAGCAAGTTGGGCGCCAAGGCTGCCAGCAAGGCAAAGCCGAGCACCAGCAGTGCCAGCACAAAACCGGGCCGGCGCAACAGCGGCGCGGTCGCCCCCAGGGCTCGGCGCAGGCGGCTGCGGCGTTGCCACAGGGGGGCGGGGTGAGTAGGGGCCTGGCGCTCCAGCGCCGGCAGGGATTCAACGCGGCTATAGGGCAATGGCATGGCGTTATGAGACCTTGGGTGTGTGGGCGATACGCGGGTCGAGCGCGGGGTAGAGCAGGTCGACGATCAGGTTGACCAGCACGAAAGCCGCCGCCGAAACTGCGACGATGGCCAACACCACCGGGATGTCCTGGCGCAACACCGCCTCCTGGGCCAACCGGCCGACGCCGGCGCGGGCAAAAATGGTTTCCACCAGCACCGCCCCTGACACCGTGTTGCCCACTTGCAGGCCCACCAGGGTGAGCAGCGGCAACGCAGCGTTTTTCAGGCCGTGGCGGGCCTGTACCTGGGCGCGGCTCAGGCCCTTGGCATAGGCGGTGGCGATGTAAGGTTCGCGCCATACGTGCTGGAACCCCCGTTGCAGCACCTGGGCGTACACGGCGGCGCTGGGGATCGCCAGGGTTACGGCGGGCAGAACCAGGCTGGCGAACCCTTGGTTGCCGGTCGCTGGGAACCAACCGAGGCTGAACGCAAAGACCTGGATAAACAGTAGGCCCAGCCAGAACACCGGGATGGAAAACCCCAGCGCCGGCAGCCGCGCCAGGAGCATTTTGAGCGGTCGCCAGCGCACGTAGGCACTCAAATAGGCCAGGCCGATCCCGCCCGACAGCGAAAGGACGATGGCCAGGCCTGCCAGGGATAAGGTCTGTGGCAAGCGCTCGAGCAGCACTTGGCTGACGGGTCGGTTGAGCATTAGGGAGGTGCCGAAATCACCGCGCAGGGCACCCCAAAGCAGCTCGAAGTACTGTTCCAACAGCCCGCGGTCCAGCCCATAGTAGGCTTTCGCCTTGGCCAAGTCCTGGGCCGAGAGGGAGTCGATCTCGACCCCCGAGGCGCTGAGCATGATCGACAGGGTGTCGCCGGGCAGCAGGTACAGAATGAAGTAGGTGACGCTGTAGGCGCCCCATAACACCAGCAAGGCCTGGCCGATACGGCCCATGACATAGCGGCTCATGGCGCTCGCACCTCGATGTCGTTGAGCAGCGCGAAGCCCTCGGCGGTCCAGTGGAAATTGCGTACCTTGGCCGCGGTTGCGGCCTGCCACACCCGCTCGTAGACGGGCAGTGCCGAACCTTCGTCAATCAATAGGTCTTGCAACTGACCGTAGGCCTCGGCCCGCTGAGGGCTGCTGGTGGCGGTTAAGCCAGCGTCGAACAGGGCCAGTGCCTTGGGTAGGGTTTCAGCTGCGTAAAGGTTAGTGGCCAAGGTGGAGCTATTAGCGCTGCGCGGATCGATGATGGTTTGCAGTACGATCGGGTCGGCGCGGGTCATGTAGTTGTAGGTGAGGTCGTAGTTACCCGCCGCATTGGCCGCTGCCCACTCGGCGGTGGTCAGCACATTGAGTTTGAGGTCGATGCCGATCTTGCGCAGTTGGTCCTGGATCAGCACGTCGCCTGGGGTCTCCGCCGGCGACAGGTTGTAGACCAGCTGCAACCGTTGGCCGGCCTTGTAGCGATAGCCGTCCTCGGCTTTTTGCCAGCCGGCCTGGGCGAGCAAGCGCTCGGCGCCTTCAGGGTCATAGGCCAGCTTGCTGCCCTGGCTTTTGAAGAACGGTGTGGTGGCGTCGTAAAGGCTGTCGACCACCGGAAATTGCGCGTTATAGACCGTGGACGCGTAGCTCTTACGGTCGATGCCTTTCTGCAACGCCAGGCGCACGTCGCGGTCGGCGAGAATGCGCGAGCCCCGGGTGTTCGGGAATAGGTTCAAGGCTGGGCCCGGCAATGAGCGGCTCTGAATAGTCGCGCCCTTGGCCTGGAACAGCTTTAGGTCGACCTCAGAGAAAGGATTGCGCGGCCACAAAATGTCCACCTGGCCCTGCAGGAACTGACCGTTACGTACGCTTTCTTCCGGCACATAGCTGACCTCTACCGCCTCCAGGTGCGCTTCGCCGCGGTTTTGCGCATTGGCTGAGGGCCAGGCGTAACCTGCGCGCTTGACCAGGCGCAGGCCGATCTCCGGGGTATAGCTCTGCAGGGTGAAGGGCCCGGTGCCAATGATCGCCCCCAGGGCCCGTTGCTTGGCCGTCAGTTGGTAAGACTCCGGTGCCAGGATGGCCAGGTTGGTGGTCGAGGTGGCCTGCAGAAACCCGGCGTTGGGCTTGGCCAGCACTAGCTTGACGGTAAAGTCGTCCAGCACTTGGGCGTGATCGTAGCCCGCCAGGTAGGTGGCGCCGAAGGTGCTTGGCAGCTCGCTGGCAAAGGCTTTGTTACTGTCGTAAGCGGTCTTCACGGCGTGGGCGTCGAAACGGCTGCCGTTGCTGAACGTCACGTCGTGACGCAGATGGAAGGTGTATTCCAGGGCGTTGTCGCTGACCTCCCAGCGTTCGGCCAGCCAGGGGATGATCGCGCCGCTCTGGGGGTCTTGGTCGGTCAGCGACTCGACCACATTGCGCAGCACCACGCGATGCTCCAGCCAGTACACCTGAAACGGGTTGAGGCTGACCAACGTCGTATTGTCGCGGAAAAACGCGATCTTCAAGGTTTTGTCGGCAGTGCTGTCTGGCTGCGCGGGTGAGCAACCCAGCAGGGTCAGAGCGGCGGCCGAGGCGGCCAGTAGCCGGGTAAACAAGCGCAAGCTGTGCATGATGGATACTCGTGGTCGCGGAAGGTTTATTGGGCGTAGCCTTGGCCTTGGCGATCCAATTGGCGGATCAGGGCGTCCCAATGGCGGGCGATGCCGGGCCCATCGCCGCTGGCCTGCAGGGCCGACTGCTGGCGGACTTTGTCGATGGCCGCAGCGGGGGCGTAATGCAGGTCGGCATTGCCACCGGCCTGGGCGGCGATCTGAATATTGCAGGCGCGCTCCAACCCATGCAGCTCGCGAAACGCATGCTCGACGCTGACGCCGCCCGTGAGCAGGCCGTGGTTGCGCAGGATCAAAATATTACTGCTGCCGAGGTTGGCGACCAGGCGTTGCTGTTCTTCAACGTCCAGGGCGATGCCTTCGTAGTCGTGGTAGGCCACGCGGCTGTAATACGCCAGGGCGTGTTGCGACAGTGGCAACAACCCGCCGCGCTGGGCTGAGACCGCCGCGCCGTCGCGGGTATGGGTGTGCATCACTGCCAGCAAATCCGGGCGTGCCTGATGGATGGCGCTGTGGATCACGTAGCCGGCCTGGTTGATGCCCAGCCCCAGAGGGTCGTCGATCACGGTACCGTCGACGTCGACTTTAACCAGGTTGGAGGCACTGATTTCGTCGAACAGCAGGCCAAAGGCGTTGATCAGAAAATGCTCGTGGGGGCCGGGTACCCGTGCCGAAAAATGGGTGTAGATATGGTCGGTCCAACGAAACAGCGCGGCCATGCGGTAAGCGGCGGCGAGCTTGACGCGCACCTGCCACTCTTCGGCGCTGACCCGTTGTTGAACGTTGTGGGCCGGGGCGGGCAGTGTCGACAATGAACTCATGGTGGGCTCCAGTGTGGTTATTGAACGTGGGTGAACGCCGCACGGCCAGCCTGGCTGAGCACGACATCGTCCTGGGGGGTATGGATACGGCTGCACAGCACGTTGCGGTAATGCCGCTGCAAGGGGTTGTGGCGTGACAGCCCAGGGTTACCCGCCGCTTCTACCGCCAGTTCCACGGCGCGGATCGCGTTGCTGCTGACCACGTGTTTGATTTGGCCGGCATGCTGCGCCGCGACCTGACCAGCCGCCGCGGCGTCGAGCAGGGTGCGATTGGTGAATAAGAGGGTGTCGATGCGCCCGACCACCTCCTCAAAGCGCGCCAGGCTCGCTAGCGGCGCGCCCAGGTTGGCCGGGCGGCGCTCCTGCAAAAAGGTCACCAGCCAGTCGCGGGCAGCTTGGGCGACGCCGTCGTAAAGGCTGGCCAGCAGTACTGCCATCCAGCGTTGGGCGTCGTTGTCCAGTTCTGCCCTGGGTGCGCTCAGCGGGCTGACCCCCACGGCGTGTTCCAGCGGGATCAGAACGTCGTCAAAGCGTACTTCGTGGCTGCAGGTGGCGCGCATGCCCAGGTGGTCCCAGTCTTCGACGATCTGCACCCCTGGGCTGTCTCGGTGCACCAGGTAGCTACCCACCAGTGGGTCGGCGTCATCACTGCGGGCCCAGACCACGAACCAGGTCAAGCCATAGCTGCCGGTGGAGTAGATCTTGCGCCCACTCAGGCGCCAGCCCTCGGCGGTGCGTCGTGCGACGGTGGCGGGCAAGCCGCCGCGGGCTGGTGTTCCAAGGTCGGGCTCGACGCGAAACGCGTTGACCAGCGCACCGTCAATCACAGCCTCACGGGCCAGCCGTTCACGCAGCAGCCGAGGCCAACGCGGGTCGTCCTGCAGGCGCACGTGTTGCAGGTATTGCATGACCAGAATCAGCGCAGTGGACGGCTCACCTTTGCCCACCGCAGCCACTACCTGACGCGCGTGGGCCAAGTCAGCGCCAGCGCCGCCCAGCGCACGCGGTACGGTCAGCGCCAGCAGGCCATGGCGGTGCAGTAAGGCGAAGTTGTCGGCAGGGAACTGGCCTAGCAGGTCGACCTGTTCAGCGGTGGCGGCCAGGGCTTGGGTAATCTCGGCGAGGGCTCGGTCGCAAGAGGGAAGGGTCATAAAGCGCTCATAAACGGAGGTCAGACGAGGGTTGCCTAAGACCGTATTCTTATGAGTTAGCGCTGTAAAAGTCTTTTTTGTTCTAAGCTAATTATTTGTTTTTAGAATCATAAAATATTTTTAATATGCAATATTCTGATTTTATGAAGCTGCGTCGGGTGCTAGGGCACCGGCATTGTGCAACTGCGCCAGGGTCTGCGTTTTCAGCGCGGCCAGTTGCGCGGCGCCGCGGTCGCGGGGGTGCGCCAGGGCCACGGCGATCTCAGCGCAGATGCCGCTCGGGCGGTTGCCCATGACCAATACGCGGTCACTCAGGTACAGCGCTTCATCGATATCGTGGGTGACCAGCAACAGGGCGATGCGGTGACGCTGGGCGAGGTCCAGTAACAGGGCCTGGAGCTTCATTCGGGTAAAGGCGTCCACCGCACTGAAGGGCTCGTCGAGCAGCAATACCCGTGGGCGCGAATAGAGCCCGCGGGCGATGGCGACCCGCTGCGCCATGCCCCCAGACAATGCCTTGGGCAAGGCCTGGCCGAAGCCACTCAGGCCCACCTCTTCCAGTAACTGGGCGACCCAGGCACGATCATAGCCGCTGTCATCGTGAAAGCCTATGTTGCGCTCTACGTTCAACCACGGCATCAGCCGCGGCTCCTGGAACACAAACGCCAACTGCTCATCGGTGACCTGGACTTCGCCTTCGTAGTCGCGCTCGAGACCGGCGGCGATGCGCAGGAGTGTGCTCTTACCGCAGCCACTGGGGCCCAGCAGGCTGACCACTTCGCCGGGGTACAAGCGCAGATGCGCGTCCTTGAGCACCAGGCTGGCAGCGAAGCGTTTGCGTCGAATGTTCAGGGCCAGCAATGCTTCGCTCATTGGGCACCCCTGGGGTGGTCGCCGCTGAAGGTGTCGCGCCAGGCCACGCAGCGTTTTTCCAGGCGGGCGAGCAGGCCATCGGAGATTTTCCCCAGCACCGCCAGGGCCAGGATCGCCGCCAGCACGATATCCGGGCGCGAGGTTTCGCGGCCGTCGCTGAGCAAATAGCCCAAGCCTTTGGTGGCGGCAATCAACTCGGCCGCTACAAGAAACATCCAGGCCATGCTCAGCCCGCTGCGCAAGCCGGTAAACAAGCCGGGGAGCGCCGCAGGTAGAAGAATGCGCAGGGTCAGCCGACGCGCACCGAAGTGGTACATCTGGCCAACTTCCACCAGTTTACGATCGATATTGCGAATGGCGGCGACGCCGTTGACGTACACCGGAAAGAACGCGCCGATGGCGATCAGCACCACCTTTGAGGTTTCATCGATACCCAGCCAGAGCAACAATAGCGGCACCCAGGCCAGGCTGGGGATGGCCCGCAGGCCAGCAAAGGTAGGTTCCAAGTAGGCTTCGGCTTCCCGGCTAAGGCCTACCCAGGCCGCAAACAGCAGGGCTAGGCTGGCCCCAATGGCAAAGCCGGCCAGCACCCGCCCGAGGCTGGCCAATACGTGTTTGCCAAGTGCGCCGTGTGCCAGATCAAGCAGGGTCAGGGCGACATCACTGGGGGCTGGCATCTGGTAGGCAGGCAGCCAACCGATGCGCACCACCAGCTCTAGCAACAAAATGATGAGGGCCGGCAGCACCAGGCCTTTGCCGCGGGCGAGCCAGCGGCCGGAGCGGCGCTGGCCAGCCGTTGCAGTGCCTGAGGCGAGGGATTGGGGCGACGCAGCCATGGGTTCAAGGCCTCCCGATGACCTGAGCGCTGAAGCGCGGCTCAATCAATTGATCCACCACCTGGTCCACGTCTACGCCCTTACGCACCAGGCCTTCGGCCAGCAGAATCGGCGCTGCGGCTTTTAGCGCTTGAACCTGCTTGGAGCCTGGCTGGGCGTCGCTAAAGTCGGTGCGCGAGAGCTGCAGCTTGGCCACGTCCAAAGGCAGGCCCGATTCTTTGGCCAGCAAAGCGGCCAGCTCGTCAGGGTGGGCCTGGGCCCAAGTGCGTGCCTGTTCGTAGGCTTTAAGCACTTCGACGACAGTTTCGGGTTGCTCCTTGGCGAACTTTTCCGTCACGTTGATCACGCCGTAGCTGTTGAAGTCGACATTGCGGTAAATCAGCCGCGAGCCTGCCTGCAATTGGCTGGCAGCCAACAGGGGGTCAAGCCCGGCCCAGGCGTCTACATCGCCGCGCTCCAGCGCGGTACGGCCATCGGCATGCTGCAGGTGAACCAGTTCCACGTCGTCCTTGTTCAACCCGGCCTGTTGCAGGCTACGCAGGGTAAACAGGTAAGGGTCCGTCCCTTTGGTGGCGGCGATTTTCTTGCCCTTCAGGTCGGCCACGGTCTTGATCGGCGAGTCTTTGCCCACGGCCAGGGCCGTCCACTCCGGGCGGCTGGCGATGTACACGGTCTTGATCGGGCTGCCATTGGCACGGCTCAACACGGCCGCCAGGCCAGCGGTGGAGGCGAAGTCGATGCTGCCGCCGTTAAGGTATTCCAGGGAGCGGTTACTGCCCTGGCTTTGGACCCACTGCACCTGGGTCTGCGGCAAGGCTTTTTCCAGCCAACCGAAGTGGCGCAGCACCAGGCTGGTGGGGGAGTAGTAAGCGTAGTCCAGGCGCAATTGCGCCGGTGCTTGCGCGCTGGCCCCAGGGCTGGCCAGGACGCTGAACAGGGCGAAAGCTGCCAGCAACGGCCGTGGTAAACGGAGCAGAGCGTGCATGGGAACATTTCCTTTTTTTGAAGAGCAAGGCTGGCAGATGCCGCAGGTTGACTGATGCTAATTGATCTAAAAAAGAACGAATAAATACCTAATAGGTATTAGCTTATGTCCATCGCTTACTTCTGACGGGCGCCGCCGGGTAGGGGCTCCGGGGCTTTCCAGGCGGCTTGCTGCACCGTCAACGCTTTTGGCAATAAATGGTTCTGATAGAACAGGTCAGCCGTGGCCTGTTGCGCTGCGATGACCTCTGGACCCACGGGTGAGATGGGGGAGGCCGGGCGATTGTCGATATAACGAACCACCACGTTTTCAGGCAGGCCCATGGAACGTGTGAGGATCTTCACACTTTCGCTGCGCTGGCTGCGGGTCAGGGCTTCTGCGCTGCTGAGGGTCTGCAGTAATGCCTCGATGAACGCGGGGTAATCATTGGCGAACTCGCGCCGCGCCGAATAGATCGGCCCGGATAACCCCAGCCCGGAGCCGTCTACTAGCAGCCGCGCCTGCCCCTGGGTCAGGGCCAGCGATGCATAGGGTTCCCAGATAGCCCAGGCATCGACGCTGCCCTGCTCGAAGGCCGCCCTGGCGTCGGCGGGGGTCAGGTACACCGGCTGGATGTCTTTATAGCTCAAACCCGCCGCATTCAAGGCGCGTAAGACCACATTGTGGGAGCTGGAGCCCTTTTGAAACGCCACTTTTTTGCCTTTTAGGTCAGCGGTCGTGCGCAGCGGGCTGTCCCGTTTGACCAACACCGTTTCGGCATGGGGCTTGGCAGGTTCGGCGCCAATGTAGGCGAGGTCCGCGCCTGCCGCTTGGGCGAACAGGGGCGCAATATCCCCGGTCGAGGCCACGTCCAGGGCGCCAATGTTGAGGGCTTCGAGCATCTGCGGCCCGGCCGGGAACTCAATCCACTGCACGGCGGTGCCGCCAAAGCGCCGCTCTAGCAGGCCGTGTTCTTTGGCCAGAACCAGGGCTATTGAGCCCTTTTGATAACCGATGCGTACCTGAGCAGGGTCGGCGGCCAGCGCCACAGGGGCGAGCAGGAGTGTCAGCAATGCCAGGAAGTAGGCTTTCATCATTAGGGCTCTCATTCAGGTTCTTACGCGTAGGGCCGGCTTGGCCAGGCCTAGGTGGTCACGCAGGGTGGTGCCGCTGTAATCCTGGCGGAACAGCCCGCGGCGCTGCAGCTCAGGCACCAGGTAGCGGGCGACGTCCTCCAGGCCTGCGGGCAGGTGCGGTAGCAGAATATTGAAGCCATCGGCTGCGCCTTCTTCGAACCAGGCCTGCAGTTCATCCGCGACCTGCGCTGGCGTACCGATCAAGCTGTAATGGCCACGGCCACCGGCGATCTTGCGGCCCAGTTGGGCCAGGGTGAGTTGCTCGGCCGCGGCCATCTGAGTTAATAGCGCCTGGCGGCTGCGTTGGCCGCTGTCGGTCAGTGGTAGCGGCGGCAGGGGCTGGTCCGGTGGGTAGCCGCTAAGGTCGAAGTTGCCCAGCATACGGCCCAGCAGAGCGATGCCCACCTCCGGTTGCACTAGCGCTTGCAAGGCGTCGAATTTCTCTTGAGCTTCGGCTTGGCTGGCACCCAATACCACGAACATCCCAGGCATGATTTTCAGGGCTTCGGGCTGACGCTGGAAACGCTCCAAGCGGGCCTTGAGGCCACGATAAAACTGTTGCGCTGCGGCCAGCGACGGTTGTGCGGTAAACACCACCTCAGCGGTTTCTGCCGCCAGTGCCTGGCCCGCCTCGGAAGAGCCTGCCTGTACCACCACCGGTTGCCCTTGGGGCGAACGGGCGACATTGAGCGGGCCTTTCACCTGAAAGTGTTCGCCGATGTGATCAAGTACATGGCGTTTTTCCGGCCGGTAGTACTGCCCAGTGGCTTTGTCACGGATAAACGCGTCGTCGTCCCAGCTGTCCCAGAGCCCAGTCACGACCTCATAGAACTCACGGGCGCGGCTATAGCGCTGGGCATGACTGAAGTGTTCGGCGCGGCCAAAATTGTGCGCTTCGGCCGCCGCATCCGAAGTCACCAAGTTCCAGCCGCTGCGCCCGCCCGACAAGTGATCGAGGGAAGCGAACTTGCGCGCCACATGGTAGGGCTCGTTGTAGCTGGTGGTGGCGGTGGCGATCAGGCCGATACGCTCGGTCACGGCGCTCAATGCCGAGAGCAGCGTCAATGGCTCGAACAGGTCGGAGCGCGCCATCGCGCTGGCCGCCTGCTCGGTTGGCGCGGCGATACTGTCGGCGATGAACAAAGCGTCGAATTTCGCTGCCTCGGCGACTTGCGCCAGGTGCTTGTAATGGCTGAAGTTTTGCCCGGCATCGGCGGGCACCTGGGGATGACGCCAGGCCGCGACGTGGTGACCGGTGGCCATCAGAAAGGCGCCGAGGCTGATCTGTCGATTGCGAGTGGTCATGGTGAATTAAAAATCCTTGCGCAATTGCACACCGAAGTAACGCTCGTCGTCTCGCGGGACGGCGCGGTAGATGTAGCCGCTGCCACTGGCCAGCATCGGGGAGTAGGAGGTGTTCGCTAAGTTCTTGGCCAGTAAAGCCACACGCCAGCCTTCGTTGTAGTCGGCCAGGGCGACGCTGGCGTTCCAGATGCCGTAAGCGCCTTGGCGGGTATCCGGGTTTTGCGTGATGTCGTATTGCACCTCGCTCTGCCAGCTGTAATCGGTGCCCAGTTCGACGTCCAGGCCGTTGTCCAGCGCGATCGTGTAGTCAGCCCGCAGGTAGCTTTTCCAGTCCGGCGAATAGGGCAGGGTCTTGCCGTTGACGTTGCAGCTGGCCGTGGCGCCTACCGGGCAGGCAAAACTGTCGATGCGCGCGCGGGTATAGGCCAGTGCAGCGGATAACTTAAGACGTGAGGTGGCCTGCAGGCTGATATCCGTTTCGATGCCCTGGGTGGTGACGCTGCCAGCGTTGATCAGGCGGGTGACCACCTGATTGGCCACGGTATCGAAAAAGTTGGCTTGGTAGTTGTCGTATTCGCTATGGAACAGCGCGACATTGCTGGTCACCCGGTCATCCCATGCCGTGGCTTTGAACCCCAGCTCCCAAGTGTTCGAGGTTTCCGGGCGAAGGGCACTGGTGTCCCGCGGCTGCATGTTGAAGAACACGTTGTAGGCCGGGCCTTTGTACCCGCGTGAGTAGGTGAGATAGGTCATGACGTTGTCGGCTAAATCGTACTGCACCCCCAGGCGACCGGACCAGCCGTCTTCATCCACCGACCCGGAGCTGCGGGTGCCGGGCTGGATGCCGCTGACGGTTGTCGCGGAGGTGGACACGCGGCGGTGGTCGTACTCGAGTTGGTCGTGGGTCCAACGCAGGCCGGCGATGCCGCGAAAAGCCGAGGTGAAGTTCAGCGTGCTTTCGCCGAAGACCGAATAGCTATCACTGGTGGTGCTGTAGTCTGCCACTCCGACATTGCGCGTGGTCGGGGTAATGAGCGTACGCCGGTAGGTCTCCTCGTCCTTGCCGTGCATATAAAACAGGCCGCCCACGTATTCCAGAAACTGGCCTTTGGGGGAGGCCAGGCGCAGTTCCTGGGAGTATTGGTTGAAGTCCAGCTCGCCTTTGTCTTCGGTGCCAGGGAAGGTCGCGCTGATATTGGCCAGACGGTCGCCATCCTGCCATTGGGTGTTGTTCCAGCCCCGCCAGGCAGTGATGGACGTCAGGGTGTAGTCCCCCAAGCTCCAGTCCAGTTGGGCCGACAAGCCTTTGTTGGTGTCTTCCACGTGGCTGCGGTAGTCGCTCTGGATGTCGCGGTTGTCGCTACCGGCGCGCACCGGGGCCAGGGCGCCGGCGAAGGCCGGGGTCAGGGCCTGGCTGATCACCCCATTGGGTGTGTCATCGTGGGCCTGCATGTAGTCGGCGATGACGGTCAGGGTCAACTCGTCGTTGGGGGTGAACAGCAGTTTCCCCCGGACGCCCTTGCGGTTATAGCCATTGACCTCCTGGCCGTTGGCCTGGTTATCGACGTTGCCGTCGTAACTGCCGAACAGGGTGCTGACCGAGCCGGTGAGGATATTGTCGACGATGCTGCCGCCGATGCCGAAACGGGTGCGGCTTTCGTTGCCGCTGTAGTACGCCTGGTCGATGTAACCGTGGGTGTCTGCGCTGGGCGCTTTGCTGATCACGTTAATCACCCCGGCCGACGCGTTTTTGCCGAACAGTGTGCCCTGGGGGCCCCGCAGCACTTCTATGCGATCCAACTCAAGCAGGTCGAGGGTGGCTTGGCCGGGCCGCGCATATACCACGCCGTCGACCACGGTGGCCACGGTGGGTTCGACGCCTGGCGAGGTCGAGATGGTGCCGACCCCACGGACAAACAGCGAGGTGTCTTTGTTCGAGGCGCCCGTACGGAAATTCAGGCTGGGGACCTGCTGAGCCAGGCTGGCGACACTGTTGCGGTTGTCGCGCTCCAGCTGCTCGCCTTGCACCACCGAAACGGCCACTGGAACGCTTTGCAGAGATTCTTCGCGCCGCGTGGCCGTGACGGTGACCGCCTGCAGCGTGACGGCCTGGCCGTCGTCGGCAGTGGCGAGGGTCGGCAAACTGCTCAGCGCCAGCGCCGCGGTGATGGTGTGAGCCAGTCTGGTTGGGCTATAGAGTTTTACAAAAGTATCCCGCATTGGATTGCTCGCTATGGAAAGTGCCCTGGCGGCTCGTGGCTCTATGGCCACTGCGCCTGATGATGCGCCGCAATGTCGGGCCACATTCGCTTGTGCGAGTAGCTGGCATACACAGTTAGTTAGCGCTAACATCAGCAGTATCCGTATGTGCTTTATAGACCGTCCAATACTTAAAAATTATTTTTATATGTCTTTTTGTTTTGTCGAGGGCGTTCTGCTTGAGTGAGCATAAAGAGCCGACACGCAAGCGTCGTAGCGCCGGGCGGGTCACGCTGCAGGCGGTGGCCAAGCGAGTGGGCGTGTCGATGATGACCGTTTCCCGCTATTTCAATCAGCCTGAGCAGGTCGCTGAAGACCAGCGCCAGAAGATCGCTGCGGCCGTGGCCGAGCTGGGTTATGTGCCCAATCTGGTCGCCGGCGGCCTCGCATCCGCCCGAGGTCGCATCGTCGGCATGGTGGTGCCGAATATTTCGGGGCCCATCTTCGCCAAGACTATTCAGGGCTTTAGCGACACCCTCAGCCGGCACGGTTATCAGTTGCTTCTGGCCTCCAGCTATTTCTCTACCGATCAAGAAGAAAGCGCGGTACGGGCGTTTCTCGGCTGGTCGCCCGCCGCGTTAGTGGTGACCAGCCACTTCCATAGCCCCGCGACGGAAAAAATGCTCGCCGATACCGACATCCCGGTGATCGAAATGTGGGATTACCAACCCCAGCGAGCAATGATGCAAATTGGCTTCAGCCACCATCAGGTAGGGGTGAGCGCGGCCCGTTACCTTTATGACCGTGGCTACCGGCGGATTGCCTTTGTGCAGAACAGCGCCGCCGGTGATTTCAGTGCGCTGGAGCGCCGGGACGGTTACATGGCCACCCTCCATGAGCTGGGCCTGGAACCCCTGCTGTTCGTCCCAGATGCCGATCGCGCGCCATTCGAAGCAGGTAAGCAGGCCATGGACACCCTGATGGACAGGGCACAAAGGCCCGATGCGATTGTTTTCGCCAACGACAACCTGGCCGCCGGCGCCTTACTGGCAGGGCAACGCGCCGGGGTAAGGATCCCCCAGGATTGCGCAGTGCTTGGCTTTGGCGATTATCCTTTCGCCGAAATGTTGATGCCAAGCCTGACCACGATCAGGCCACCGGCCTTGGAGATTGGTGTCCTGGCGGCGACCCGGGTACTGCAGAGCCTTGGCGTGTTAGCCGGGCAGGGCAGCCTGGAGCGGTTGAACCTGCTGGCCTGCGAGGTGGTGGAACGCGAGAGCACTTGAGGGCTGAGCGGGCAGTAACGGAATATTCTATGATGGCGGCAATTTCCTATAGCCCTCCGGCCCTAGTACCAAGGACCCGCAATGACCTTCGAAAGCCCTGAAATCTCCGAAAGCCCCGAAGCCCTGAAAGCTCGCAAGCTAGTCCAACTCAATTCATTGCTTGAAGCCATGGGCAGCGAGACCCGTGATCTTTCCAAAGCGTTTTATCACGGCTGGATCCTCTCCGCCGCCATGGAGCTGTGGGACCGTGGGGTACTCAGCCAGGAAGAACGCCAGGCCTTCGAAGTCAAAGCCAACGCCGCCGCCAATGGCGCCGCCGCCGAGCCTCAAGGCTCCGATTGAGTACACAGCGGGGGAAAATCTCTAGAAATTTCAAGGCATGCCGATAAACACTTTGTGTTGGCCATTGCGCTCATTGGCTTCCCCTTCCTACAGGACCCCCCATGCTGGCGTACAACCAAAGAAAATTTCTGATCGTCGACGACTTTTCCGATTTCCGCAGCTCGGTGCGTTCCATGCTGCGCGAATTGGGTGTGAAAGACGTGGACACGGCCGACTCAGGGGAGTTGGCGCTCAAGATGTGCGCGCAGAAACGCTATGACTTCGTGCTGCATGACTTCAACCTGGGCGATGGCCGCAAGAATGGCCAGCACGTGCTTGAAGACTTGATGGTGGACAAACTGTTGAGCCACGAAAGCGTGTTTATCATGGTCACGGCAGAGAATAGCCAGGCCATGGTCATGAGCGCATTGGAGTGGGAGCCGGACGCGTACCTGACCAAACCCTTCAACCGTGCCGGCCTGGCCCAGCGTCTGGAAAAACTGGTGCAACGCAAGACCCTGCTCAAGCCGATTCTGCAAGCGCTGGATCGCGGTTTGCCGAACGAGGTGCTGGCAGCCTGTACCAGCCTCACTGAGCAAGACCAACGCTATGCACCGCTGTGTTTGCGCTACAAGGCCGATGCGCTGCGCGATCTGAACCAATATGACGCCCTGGAAGCGTTCCTCAAGACGATTCTCGCCGATCGCCCCACGCCGTGGGCCTACGGGGCGCTGGGCAGTCTGCTGTGCAAGCGGAAAAAATACGCCGACGCCAAGGAGCTTTACGAGCGCGCCCTTAAAGCATTCCCTATGCTGCCGGCACTGTACGACGGCATGGCGGATGTCCTGGTCGCCCTGGGCGACACCCAGCGGGCCCAGGGCGTTCTGGAAGATGCCGTACGCCTGTCCCCCCTAGCCGTGCGCCGCCAGCGTTTGCTGGGCAAGCTGGCCCTGGATAACAAAGACTTCGACAGCGCTTCCAAGGCCTATCGCCACGCCGTGGCCCAAGGGCAGCATTCGCGTTTCAAAGACCCGGAAACCAATTTAGGTTTCGCCCAAGCCTTGATCAGCAAAAATGGCGACCAGGGCCTGGATGCGCGCAGCCGACTCGAACTGAACCAGACCCTGGGCGAAGTGGCCAAAGAGCATGGGCAAGACCAAGGCCTGCAAGTGCGCACTCGGCTGATGAAGGCCACTAGCCTGAAACAGTCGGATCCTGAAATGGCAGCTAAGCTCACTCAGGAAGCCATGGGGCGATTGCAGGGCATGGACGAGTTTTTGAGCGCCGATGCGGCGCTGGCGGTGGCGGCCCAGTTGCAGGATTTAGGTCAAGCCGAGGCGGGGGCTGGGGTGCTGAAAAGTTGCGCGGAGATCTACGGCGACGACCCGGTGGTGATGCAAAGCATCGCCAGCCAGACCGACGACCCGGCGATCTTAGGGGCCAACAAGGTCGCCATGGACTTGAACGTGCAGGGTGTACGCAGTTACAAGGGCGGCAAGTTGGAAGAGGCCCAAGTGCTGTTCCGCCAGGCGCTGGGCTTACAGCCTAAAAACATCAGTTTCGCGCTGAACTTGGCGCAATCTCTACTGCCGGCCAAAGGCGCTGCGGCTGATGCGGCCAAGCTGGAGGAGTGTCGGGCCTGCCTGAAAATGGTTGGCAAGATGCCAGACAGCGACCCGCGTTACGAGCGCTTCCAGAAAATGCAGATCAGGGCGTTTGGCGCATGAGTGAACAGCAAGCAGGTCTGGATTTTTCCATGGTCATTGCCTCTACCGTGCATGACATGAAGAACTCCCTGGCGACCGTGATGCAGGCCCATGGTCAATGGCAGGGGCGTTTGGCCGAGCCGCAACGCGACACGGCCGAGCGCGCGGTCATCGACTATGAGTTTGCCCACCTCAACGGCATGATGGTGCAGTTGCTGGGCCTGTATAAGCTGCAGGTCAACCAGTTACCCTTGCGCCCCGAATACCACGAGATGGATGACTTTATCGAGGCGCAGTTGGCCTGGCATCAGGAAGTCCTGGGTAGCCGTGGCATCAGCGCCACTTACGACGTCGACAGCCTATGCCCATTGGGTTTTTTCGACCGCGAGCTGATGGGGTCGGTGGTGTCCAATATTTTGATCAACGGCATCCGCTTCGCTCGCAACGCTATTCATATTGAGGTGCGCGAGGAGGGCGGGCAGTTGTCGTTGAGTATCAACGACGACGGCCCAGGGTACCCGGCCGAGCTGGTGGAGTTTCAGTCCGAATACGTCCAGGGCATTGATCAGTCGACCGGCAGTACCGGGTTGGGCCTCTATTTCGCCGCGCAAATCGCCGGGCGCCACCAACGCAATGGCATCCGTGGACGCATCGAACTTGGCAATGGCGGGCGCCTGGGTGGTGGTTTATTTACGTTGCACCTGCCTTAGTCAGCTATCTCGTTGCGCCTCACAAAATGTGACAGGTTGAGGCGAACCGCTCGGTGAACATTTCCCCTAGAATGGCGGCCTTCGTTAACGATGGTAAATAGCTGATGCCTTCTTTGACCCGCCGTGAGGCGATTGCCGGTATGGGGCTGCTCGGCCTCGGTTTGCTGGCTGGGTGTTCCGACGAGAGCAAGTTATCGTTCAAGTACGGTAAGGACCTGAGCAATCAGATCCTCGGCCGTACCTTCAAACTCAAAGACCCCCAAGGCAACGAAAAAACCTTGTCGAGCTTTCGCGGCTTGATGCCCATGGTGTTCTTCGGTTTTACTCAGTGCCCGGCGGTGTGCCCCACGGCGCTGGCCCGGGCCGCCCAGGCGAAAAAGCTGATGGGCCGTGATGGCGATCGTTTGCAGGTGATCTTTATCTCCCTCGACCCGGAACGCGACACCCCCGCGGTGCTGGACGCCTACGTCAAAGCCTTCGATCCCTCTTTCGTGGCCCTCTCCGGAACCCTGGCCGAAACCGCCGCGACAGCCAAGGAGTTCGGCGTGTTTTACGAGAAGGTCCCCTTCGGTGAAAGCTATACCCTGTCCCACAGCACCACTAGCTTCGTGTTCGACTCCCGGGGCGTGTTGCGCCTTGGCCTGGCCTCTTCACTGACTGCACAGGAATGTGCAGAAGACATGCTCACCGTAATGGAAGTCTGCTGATGAACCTGCAATCTGCCCAACCTTTAGCATGGCGCGCACTGGCGCTGCTTTCACTGCTGACCTTGACCAGCCACGCCACGGCCCAGACGCGAGTCGACGAGCCCTGGGTACGCGCGACCGTACCTGGCCAGCCTGCGACGGGCGCCTTCATGACGCTGACCGCCAGTGTCGACAGCAAGCTGGTTGGCGTCCAGTCAGAGGCGGCCAAGAGCGCGCAGATCCACCGTTCCAGCACCGCCAATGAGGTGATGCGCATGGAGCACGTCGATGGGCTCGACCTGCCGGCGGGCGTGCCGGTCAAACTCGACCCCCAGGGTTATCACATTATGCTGATGGGGTTGGCGGGGCAGGTGAAAGAGGGCGATAAGGTTGCACTCGAGCTGACCGTCGAAGCCACCGATGGTACCCAGGAGGCCATCGAGGTGCTTGCTCCGGTACGAGCGCTCAACGGCCATGCTGGCCATAGCGGCGCCCATTGACGGCCCGCGCAGTGGATCCCGTGGTCTACTGCGCGGGCGGCTGGTCAGACGTCGAAGAAAGTGACCTCGCCATTTTCCAGGCTGTAGTAGGCGCCCACGACCTTGACCTGGCCGGCCTTGAGCGGAGCCATCAGGGCGGGCTCCGAGGCCAAGCGCAAGCGTGACACGGTGCGCTGCACATTGCTGCGTACCGAATCTTCCAGCAAGTTCTTGCTTTTTTTGCCTTTGGCAGTCAGCACCGCTGGCACGATTGGCTCGATCATCGCCCCGATTGCCCCCGGGAAAAACGTGCCTTCTTCTACTACGGAAACGGCTGCCGCCACGGCGCCGCATTTCTCGTGGCCCATTACCACCACCAACGGCACACCCAGTTGGCTGATGGCATATTCCACCGAGCCGAGCGCCACGGTATCGACCGTGTTGCCAGCGTTGCGCACGATAAATAACTCACCCAGACCACGGCCGAATAGCAGTTCGGGCGGCACACGGGAGTCCGAGCAAGAGATCAGCACACAGAAGGGCGTTTGCCCTTTGGCGATCTCCAGGCGACGCTTGCGATCACGTTCGCCATTCATGGGTTTGTCGTTCATAAACGCCTGATTGCCGTCGCGTAACGCTTGCAGCGCTTGGTCGGGCGTCATGGTGGTGCGCGGTGCCGAGGCGGGGGCGGCAAGGGCAGGCAGCGGCAATTGAGCCAGCACGGCGGCTGCCGGGAGGCAGCAAGCGCATTGCAACACTTTGCGGCGAGACAGCGAAGATTTCATCCAATACCTCGACAATAGATTTTCGCAGTAAGGGCCTGTGGCTCCGGGGGTTCCCGAGTCCGCAGCCTTGCTGCCAGGGGCTTGCATAACATTGACGAGGCCAATCTATAGGCCCCGTATCCGGTGTGCTACTGCCAAATGGCATAGACCCCTTGTGTTAGGCCTGCGCGTCCAAGCGGTCTGAGCAGCTAGTTCGCAGGGGTTAAAACGCCATGAAATCTTTAGTAACACCTCCGTAAGCTGGTGCTCATTCGGCTGTTGTACGACATCATATCTTGTGATTGACTGGCGGCGTTCTCACTAAAAACAACAATGGAGATTCGCTCAAATGGCGAGCACACCTTCCGTCGCGGACAAGGCGCTTGCGCCTGGGCAATCGCGCATCAAGCGCATAGCCAAACTGCTAGGCCCCGGCATTATCGCAGTGCTGTCATGGCTCGGCGCAGGCGACCTGATCACCTCCTCTGTCGCAGGGGCCAACTATGGCTATGCGATGATGTGGGTACTGGCTGTATCGCTGCTGCTCAGGTTCCTGATCGTTAACATCATCGCGCGCTTTCAGCTATGTAATAACCAAGGTATGACCATCCTGCAGGGCTATGCGCAACTGCATCCGATCTTCGCCTGGTTCATGCTGGGCTACGCGCTGCTCATGGGCCACCTGATCAACGCCTACATGATCAAAGGTGCAGGCGAGGCACTGGCCATGCTGCTGCACATCAATCAACCGCTGCTGTGTTCGCTGGCGGTGGTGATCGTGGTGTGGCTGCTGGTAGGGCGCAACATCTACGCGATGATCGAAGGGGTCATGAAATGCCTGCTGGCCGTTATGACGCTGGCCTTTCTGGCCCTGGCGGTCATGTCTGGCCCCGATGTGATGGGCATTCTTAAAGGCACCATCGGTTTCAGCATTCCCCCGGACGAAGGCGTACACGGTGCCGTGCTGGTGGCGGTGTCAGTGATCGGTGCGGTGGCGGGCTCGATCGCCAACTTCGTGCACCCCTATGTCATGCGCCAGAAAGGCTGGGTAGGGCCGGAGCACAAGCGTATCCAGCGTAACGATCTGCTGTTCGCGGTGTTTGTCGGGATCGTGATCAACCTGGCGATTTGGGTGGTGGGCGCTGAAATTCTGCGGCCCAACGGCATTGAAGTGAATACCTTGGGCGATCTGGGCAAGGCCATGGAGATGTTTTTTGGGCCTTTGGGCTGGTACATCTTCTTCGTTGGCGTGTTCGCTACGCTGTTTGCCAGTATTTCCGGCAAGACCACAGCGTTCCCGATGCTGATCACCGACGCCTTCCAACATATCCGCCCCCAGCGGCGGGAGCGCTATGGCAAGGAATTCCACCACGACCCGATGCACAAGTGGTTTATGTTGTTCATTCTGGTGACACCACTGATCTGGTCGCTGCCTGGCATGCCTGACTTCGTCACCCTGACCATCGGGGTAAACGCTTTGAACATCGTCGGCCTGCCGGTTATCTCCCTGGGGTTGCTGATCATGTCGAACCAGAAATCGCTGCTCGGCGAGAAGTATCGCAACAACCTGTTCGAGAACGTGGCGTTGGTATTTGCCACGGGGCTGGCGCTGTGGGTGGCGTTTCAGCTGGGGTCTGAGTTGTTGGGTTGAACCTAACAGTTGTTGGGTTGAACCTAACAGATCGGGGGCAAGCCCCCTCCTACGGTCAGCGACATATATCAAATATGTCTCGGGCCGTAGGAGGGGGCTCGCCCCCGATCTTTTAAGGCATATCAAATCTCCGCTATGCCGCAATCACTGGTCATCGAAAAACCGTTCATGCCAATCCACCACAGGCTGCGGTGCATTGAGCTTCTGCCCGTAGATGACCGCGTAAGACAGAACATTCTGCACGTACTGGCGGGTTTCATCGAAAGGGATCGATTCGACCCACACGTCGAAACTCAGATGGTTCGCCCCACGTAGCCATTGGCGGACCCGGCCTGGGCCGGCGTTGTAGGCGGCCGATGCCAGCACCCGGTTGCCATTGAACTGCCCATGCACCTGGCTCAGATAGGCCGCGCCGAGCTGGATATTTTTGTCAGGGTCGAATGCCTGTTGAGGCGAGGCCAACGGAATGCTGAACTTGCGTGCGGTTTCCTTGGCCGTGGCGGGCATCAATTGCATCAAGCCCATGGCGCCCACACCGGAGCGGGCATCGTCCATGAATGCGCTTTCCTGGCGGGTGATCGCGAACACCCAGCTGGTGTGTAGACCGCGTAAGTTGGCTTCGCGGATCAAAGTGTCGCGGTGGGCCATGGGGAAACGGATGTCCAGGTCGTCCCAATACTGCGCTTGGCTGATGGTGCGAATGGCCGGGAAGTACCAGCGCATGTCGTAGGCCAGGCGGGCCTGAGCGACCATCTCGTCGCGGCTGAAGTGGCGGCTGACGTGATACCACTCGCGGCGCGCGTCGACGATCTGCCCACGGGCATACAGTTCCAGGGCACGGCGGACCCCAGGGGCAGTGCGCACCTTGGTCATCAGTGCCTGGCTGAGCGGCAGTGGCCGGTTATTGAGCTGATACGCCGATTGGCTGCGGTCTGCGGCGAGGAATCCGTAAAAGTCGCGCTCTTTGGCGACATTCTTGTACAGGGCCTGCACCTGCGGATTCTGCGGTTGCGCCAGCTCAAGGCTGCGCGCCTGCCAATACTGCCAGCGGTTGGTCTCGGCCAGGCTCGTGGGCAGGCGTTTGGTCAGGTCGTACGCGTCTTGCCAGCGGCCCAGGCGCAATAGCAGGCGCAGGCGCCATTCGGTGACAGTGTCGTCGCGCAGCTCCGGGTCGTAGCCGGTCATCAGTTGCAGGGCCCGCGGGTCGTAGCGGCGGGCCAGGGTCAGGCCGATCTCGCGGGCGATGGCGACCTTTTCTTCACCCGAGAAACGCATGCTGCTGGCGTAACCATCAAGCATCTGCATGGCTTGCTCGGGGTCTTGCCGGGCCAGGCGGCGTAGGCCCAGGCTGACCACATCGGACATGGCCTCATCGACCGGCACAAAGCGCCCAGGTTGCGCCAGCAGCTCGGGCTTCTGCGCCACATCCAGCAGCAGTTGGCCCTGGCTCGACAAAGTCGTGAGGGTTTTGACCAGGTTGTTGGCCAGCGGATAGTTACGCGCCTGGGCCGCCAGCTTGGCGCGTTGCCAGCGTTTTTGCTCGGTCAGTTGGCCTTCAGCGGCCCACATGGCAAACAGCGTGTCGCAGGCCGCCGGCTGGGTTTTACCGGTCAACCAGAGTTTTTCCGCTGCGGCAAAGCCTTCGGCCCGTTGGCCGTGACCAATTTGGTACTGGCCGTTTAGGCAGTCCAGCTCGGTGAAGTTGAGCTTGGGGTCGTAATATTTGACGAAAGGCTGCCAGTCGCCGCGCTCGGCCAACCAGCGTAACCAGCGCAGCTTCATCCAGTTGGCCTGGGGCAGGTCGCCGTGCTCAGTAAGAAACTTCTCGATTTCGCTATTACTGGCGCTTTTCAGCCGAGCGGTCAACTCGTCGTAGGCCAGGTAAGGCTCCAGCGGGTAGTCCACCAGCATAGGTGCATAGCGCATGTAGGGGCCGCTGTCGCCTTTGGCTAGCGCGCGTTTGGCTTCATCGTAATACTGACGTTGCAGGGTTAAATCACCAGCCTGAACAGTGGAAACCGCCGAGGCGGTGAGAAGCAGGCAGGACAACAGGCTGAAAAGGCGACGGCGCATTGGGCATCCAAGCAGGTGAAAGCATGACAAGCGCCTAGCGACCCTAGGCACTGATTGCCCCTAGCTTAGCTTTTGCCCGAGGGGGATGAAAGCACCGTGCTTGTATCCGCTTGTGAGCGAGCCGCTCCATCGGCTTGTGCTGTGATCCGCGCGTAACTCGGTTAGAATGCGCCCCCCGTTTTTGGAGAAGCCCATGACCCTGCTCAAATTAAGCGATGTGTCCCTTGCTTTCGGCGCCATGCCGCTGTTGGACAAGGTGTCCTGGCAGATCGCCCGTGGTGAGCGGGTTTGTATCATCGGCCGCAATGGCACCGGTAAGTCCAGCATGTTGCGCCTGGTCAAGGGCGACCAGCGCCCCGACGAAGGCGACGTGTGGCGCGCGCCGGGACTGAAGATTGGCGAACTGCCCCAGGAATTGCCGGTGGCTGACAACCGCACCGTCTTCGACGTCGTCGCCGAAGGGCTGGACGGGGTTGGGGCGCTGCTTGCCGAATATCACCACCTGAGCCAGAACATCGTTACCGATGAAGACCTGAACAAGCTCATGCACGTTCAGCAAGACCTCGAAGCCAAAGATGGCTGGCGCTTGCAGCAACTGGTCGACAGCACCCTGAGCCGCTTGCAGCTGCCCGCTGAAAAGACCCTGGCCGAGCTATCCGGCGGCTGGCGCCGGCGCGTGCTGCTGGCCCAGGCGCTGGTGTCCGAGCCTGACCTGCTGTTGCTCGACGAGCCCACCAACCACCTGGACATCGGCGCCATTGCCTGGCTCGAAGAAGCGCTGTCGAGCTTTGGTGGCGCCGTGCTGTTTATCACCCACGACCGCTCCTTCCTGCAGAACCTGGCCACGCGCATTCTGGAATTGGACCGCGGCGGCCTGATCGATTGGAACGGCGACTACGCCAGCTTCTTGGTGCACAAAGAAGCCCAATTGGCAGCTGAAGAAACCGCCAACGCGCTGTTCGACAAGCGCCTGGCCCAGGAAGAAGTGTGGATTCGCCAAGGCATCAAAGCGCGCCGCACCCGTAATGAAGGCCGTGTGCGCGCCCTCAAGGAACTGCGCGTCGAGCGCGGCGAGCGACGCGAGCGTCAGGGCAAGGCCAACATCCAGCTGGATGTGGCCGAGAAGTCAGGCAAGCAGGTGATGGTCATCGAGAACGTCAGCTTCGCCCACCCAGGCGGGCCGTTCTTGGTCAAGGATTTCTCCATGGTCCTGCAGCGCGAAGACCGCATCGGCCTGCTGGGCGCCAACGGTACGGGCAAAACCACCCTGCTCAAGCTGATGCTTGGCGATCTCGAGGCCACCAGCGGCACCGTGGCCGCCGGTACGCGCCTGGAAGTCGCCTACTTCGACCAGATGCGCCACCAGCTGAACCTGGAAAAAACCGTCATCGACAACCTTGCCGAAGGCCGCGATTTCATCGAGATCGATGGCCAGAGCCGTCACGTGCTGAGCTACCTGGGCGACTTCCTGTTCAGCCCGCAGCGGGCGCGTACGCCGGTCAAGGCCTTGTCCGGTGGCGAGCGTGCGCGCTTGCTGCTGGCCAAGCTGTTCAGCAAACCGGCGAACTTGCTGGTGCTCGATGAGCCGACCAACGACCTGGACGTAGAAACCCTGGAGCTGCTCGAAGAAGTTTTGTCAGCATTCAAGGGTACCGTTCTGATGGTTAGCCACGACCGGGCATTCCTCGACAACGTAGTGACCAGCACTCTGGTGTTCGAGGGTGATGGCAAGGTTCGCGAATACGTCGGCGGTTATCAGGACTGGATTCGCCAGGGCGGCTCGCCAAAACTGCTGGGGGTCACCGAAAATAAATCCGGCAAGGCTGAACTGGCCAGTGCGGTGGTCAGCGCCCCAGCGGCAGTCCCCGCCGCTGAGGCTGCAACGCCGGCCCCTGCCAAGAAAAAGCTCAGCTACAAAGTGCAGCGAGAACTGGAGGCGTTGCCCGCCCAGATCGAAGCCCAGGAGCAGGTGATTGCCGATGTGCAGACGGAAATGGCCTCGCCTACTTTCTACCAGCGCCCGGCCAGTGAAAGGGCCGACGTGATTGCTCGCCTTGAGCAACTGCAACAGCAACTCGACGTGATGCTCGAGCGTTGGGCTGAGCTGGATGCTTGAAGCCAGAGGCCGCCAAGTAAGCTGGCGGCCTTCTTGCCGTTAATCGCGCTTCAAGCGCACGGCCAATACGTCACAGGGTGCACCGTGCAACACATCGTTGGCGGTCGAGCCCAGTAGCAGGGCCAGGCCGGTACGCCCGTGGCTGCCGACGATGATCAAGTCACAGTGGTGCTCTTTAGCCTTGTCGTGAATCTCTTGGCGGGGCTGGCCGTAGGTCAGCAGGGTTTCACCGGCCACCAGTTCGGGGTATTTCAGCTTGAGGGACGCCATGCGTTCCTTGGCTTGGTCCAACTGCTGTTGTTGCAGCAACGACAGGTCCATGGGCACGTCACCGCCAAACGCCATGGCCATGGGCTCAACGATGTGGATTAGCGAGAGCTTGGCGCCGTTGGTCATGGCGATGTCGAGCCCGCGCTTGACGATCGGGTTGCATTCTTCGGTCAGGTCGACGGCGACCAGAATGTGGGTGTAGGGCATGTGTTGCGCTCCTGAACGAATGAGTTATGCGCCTAGTATGGCCCTATTGACGCACGGCGCCTATTAGGCTGCTAACCAACTTATTTATATGGATTTTCAGGGGGCTAGTGATATGACGGTATGGGTAGTGGTGTCAATCCTTGCGTTGATGTTAAGCCCCCTGGCTTGGCTACGCCCATCCCGCCATCAAGGCGGCAAGATGGCCTTGCGCCTGGAAGCTCGGCGCATGGGGTTGTCCATGCAACTGACCCCGCAAGCCTGGCCCCACTGGTTGCCAGTGCAACCGCCGAGCCCCTGTGCGCAGTTCCAGCGCGCTCGCCGGGGCCGCCAGCCCGCGCAATGGTGCTATTGGCAGAGCGCCCCCGGGGTTTGGTTGAACCAGTGGCGTGAGCCGTGCACCGACGCTGTGCTGCTGGAGCATTTTGCCGGGTTGCCGGGCGACGTCTTCAAGGTCGAAGCAGGGCCGCAGATGATTGCCCTGTGCTGGGGCGAGAAGGGCGATAGCCGCAGTTTGCAGGCCATTGCCACACTGCTCAAAGTGCTGGCGTAACGGCGCAGGTGCAGGCCTGGGCCATTTGCTGCTATAAGCGCTGTCTTTTCCAACAATAAAAAACCAGGAGTCAGCCGATGCAACCTCTTCGTCTCGGGCTGGTGGGCTACGGCAAGATCGCCCAGGACCAACACGTACCTGCCATCTTGGCCAATCCGGCTTACCAATTATGTGCCGTGGCTACCCTCGGCGACCCCTGCCCAGGGGTCGAAAACTACGACAGCCTGCGGGCCATGCTCGAGCATTGCCCGAACCTCGACGCCGTGGCGTTCTGCACTCCGCCCCAGGGCCGTTACGCTCAGGTCCGCGGGGCGTTGCTGGCGGGTAAACACGTGCTGGTGGAGAAGCCGCCCTGTGCCAGCCTGGGCGAGGCCATGGCCCTGACCGAGCTGGCCAGTGAGCGTGGCTTGAGTTGCCTGTTCGCCTGGCACTCGCGTTTTGCCCCTGCGGTAGCTTCGGCACAGGCCTGGCTGGCGCAACGCAGCGTGTTGGCGGTGACTGTGCAGTGGAAGGAAGACGTGCGCAAATGGCACCCTGGCCAGCAATGGATCTGGCAACCAGGCGGCCTTGGCGTGTTCGACCCGGGCATCAATGCGCTGTCCATTGTCACTCACCTCTTGGAGCAGCCACTGTTCGTCAAAAGTGCCGAGCTGCGGGTACCCAGCAACCGCCAGGCGCCTATTGCCGCCAGTGTGCGCATGACCGATTCCCACGACTTGGCGGTGCATGCCGAGTTTGACTGGGGGCACGTCGGCGATGAGCTATGGCGCATCGACGTGCGCTGCGCCGATGGCACCCTGCGCTTGGACCACGGCGGCGCAAGCCTGAGCCTCGATGGCCAGGCCTTGCCGGTGGATGAAGAAGCCGAGTACCCCGCGCTTTATCGACATTTCGCCCAGTTGATCCGCGACGGTGCCAGCGATACCGACCTGCAGCCGCTGCGCCTGGTCGCCGATGCGTTTTTTACTGGCAGCCGCACAGTCGTAGAGCCCTTCAACGACTAACCGAAAAGTCCTTGGCCGCTGCCCGTCCCAGGGCGCGCGCCGGGGCCTGGTGTGTTGCCGTCAAGGCAACAATAAATCCCCAAGCCGTTATTGGAGTCAATTCTCGGCCTGCCCATACTGAGGGTGTGGCCGTTCTATATCGGCCCCCTCTAAAAAAACCAATACACACTCGTTTATCGAGCCGCCATGTTTGTATGGCTTTTGCACAATCTGCCCTGGGCGCCGGAAGGCGCCTCCTGAAAAACACAACAATGCTCTGAGCAGCCTTACTGCGGCTGCTCGGCAGGTGAGGGGAACCCCATGCAACCGACTCAAACTGTACCCCTGGGCGATCAACAAGCCGTATCGGCCACGGTGAAGTTGTATATCTGGGCTGCGGTCGTGCTGATCGCTGCCGAAGCCATCGGTGCCATCAGTATCCCCCTGGGCCCCGGCAAAGTGGTCTTGCTGCCGATGGTCTGGGCGCTTCTGCTCGGCGCCATGATCGGCCTGGCCAGCCGGCGCATGCCCGGCAGCATTGGCCTGGACCCCGCCACTCAATTGCGCGCCGCCGCAGTGTTGCAACCGGCCTTGCTGATTTTTATCGCCAAGCTAGGGCTGGTGGTCGGTGGCTCGTTGCCCGTGGTGTTCGCCGCTGGCTGGGCGCTGGTGTTTCAGGAGTTCGGCCACTTTGTCGGTACGGTGGTCCTGGGGCTGCCGGTGGCGCTGTTGTTGGGGATCAAGCGTGAAGCAATCGGTGCGACGTTCTCGGTGGGGCGCGAACCCAGCCTGGCGATCATCGGCGAGCGTTACGGTATGGACTCCCCAGAGGGCCGTGGGGTATTGGCTGAATACCTCACCGGGACCCTGTTCGGCGCTTTGTTTATTGCTATCGTTGCAGGCTTTATTACCAGCCTAGGGATATTCCACCCTTATTCCCTCGCCATGGGCTCGGGCATCGGCTCCGGCAGCATGATGGCCGCCGCAGCTGGGGCGATTGCGGCGCAGCAAACGCCGGAGATGGCCAAGGAAGTCATGGCGTTGGCGGCTGCAGCGAACCTGATCACCACCACCCTGGGTACTTACTTCACCCTGTTTATTTCGCTGCCTTTGGCGGTCTGGGGTTACCGCGTGCTGGAGCCGTTGATCGGCCGTACCACCAAGGCTTCCTACAGCACCGAAGGGCTGCAGGCGAGCGACGTCTCCCTCGACGTGCGCGAGTTGGGCTGGGCCGGCAAAGTGAGTGCCTGGCTGGCGGCAGGGGCCTTGGCCTTGATCGCTAATTACGTCGGCTACAAGACACTGTCGCCGGCGGCTTTCGCAGGCATGGCGGTGATGATTGGCGCGGCGTTTGTAGGTGAGCTGCTGTGCAGCGCAACGCGCCGCAAAATTCCGGCCGTGTGCTGGGTCTCGCTGGTGGCGATGTTCCTGACCTCGCCCCTGTGCCCCTGGGCAGCGCAAATCAGCGCCGCCAGCGGCGCGGTGAACATGCTTGCGGTGATCACGCCGATGTTGGCGTTCGCCGGGCTGTCGATCGCCAAGGACTTGCCAGCCTTCCGCCGCCTGGGTTGGCGCATCGTGCTGGTATCGTTTCTGGCCAACTTCGGCACGTTCATCGGCGCCGTCTTGATTGCAGAGTTCTTCCACGCTTAGGCCGACAACCCCCCCGCGCCAGGCGCGGGGGTCAAAAGCGGTAGCCTAACTCCAACCAGAACTGGCGCCCGTTCTCCACGTTCTCAATGCCGCCGCTGGTTACCACGGGTACGACCCGGTTGGCGACGTTGATGATGTCCATCGCCATGAACACGGATTGCTCGATACCGGTGGCCAGTTCCCACTGCACCCGGGTGTCCCAGGTGGGCGCAGCTTTGACCCTGGCTGCTTCGTACAGGTCATAGTTCACACCACCTATGCTGACGCTGGCCCCTCGGTCGACGATCTGCTTGTAGCCCCCGCGGTAGCGCAGAAAATTGCTCCAGGCCAGGTGCAGCAGGGGGATATCTGTTTGCGTGGTCAAGCGTGCCGTCCAGGGGCGATTGAAATCGCCGGCGGGCAGGTCGCTCCAGTGCATGACCTTGCCGTCATACACCACATCGTCGTCCGCAAGCTCGCTGGCACTGACCAACCGCTCGTAGCCCTGCATATTGCTGCGCGTGGCGCTCCAGCTCAGGGCCAGTTGTAGGGAGGTAGAGGTGTGCAGGCTGTTGAGTTTCCAGTCAGGGGTCACGGTCAGGCTGACGTTATCACTCTCACTTTTGCCCACGTTGGTGTAGGTGTAGTAGTTGCTGATGAGCTGGCTGCCGTCCCCAGCCGGCAACCCCAGGGTACTGGCCCGCGCGCGCATGACTTGGTCACGGCCCTCGCGTTTGACGTAGCTGAGGTCAAACGTCGTGTCGTACCAGCGCTGGGTAATGCCCAGCGCCAGCTCATCGTCGTAGGGGATGTCGAGCTTACGGAAGGCGGTTTCGTCTACTCCATAGTTTTCCAGCGCGCCAAAGTCATTGAGGGCCGGGCCGCTGCTGGCGGCTCGGGTACGGCGCGAGCGCAAAGACTCGCGTAGGCTATTGAGCCGGTAGGCAAACAGGTTGCGCCCGTAATAGCGGTTCAGGCCGCCGTTGAGCAACGTGGTACGGTCACCGAACAGGTCGTATTGGGCGGCGAAACGCGGGGCGACGGTCTGCTTGTCCATATAGTCATCCCCCTCCCAGCGCAGGCCCGGGCGCAGGCTCAATTGGCCCAATTGCATCTGGTCCTGAAAAAATAGCCCATAGCGGTTTTGTGTGACGGCTATGCGGCCAGCGCGGTAGACACTAAGGCTGGTGTGGTACTGACGGGTGGACACGCCCAGGGCATTGTCGCTGATGGAGCAGAAGTCGCTGTCCACCATCCCGGCGCCGTCGGTGCAGGTCAGGTTGCCGGCGGTGTTGGCGTTGGTGCGCAGGCCACTGGCCACGGACATCGGCTGGTCGCGGCTGTAGCGCGCGACTTTTTGCTCCAGTTCCAGGCCGGTTTGCAGGTTGTGGGTGATACCCAACCCGGTCAGCGCTAACCAGTCGGCCTTGACCGTATAAGCGGTAGCTGCCTGGGTCTGTTCCAGTTGGCCATTGCCGCCCTCATTACTCACGGCGGTCGCCGATGGCACGCCGTCGCGCAGCGGGCTGCCCCAGTTTTTTTCCTCTGACCAGCGCCAGGTCTTGTAGTCGTTTTGTGCCGAGGTTCGCGAGCTTTGCACGCGGGTGTAGGCCAGGGTGTGCTTATAGGTGGCCGCATTGCCGAGCCAGGTTGCGCTGAATGCCACTTGCTCACCGCCCTGGTTAATGGTGCTGCGCGAATCGAGTGTGTTAACCCGGTACAACACCGAGGTTTGCGGGGCGTAGGTAATACTCAGGCTGGTGTACAGGCGTTCGCTGGCGGTCCAATAGGCCTTGACCCTAAAGTTATCGATCTGCCGAGTCTGGTCCTTGCTGGCGTGGTCGCTGGTGCTCTGGTAACCCTCGGTTTGCGCAGGCAATGCAATGGTGGCGCTTTTGCGCGAGACGTTGGCAACCAGGCCAAAGTTTTCCGTGACATGGCCCTCTAGGGTGGCGCGCACGGTGAGCTTTTCGAAATGCGGCTGGTTGTCCTCATCGGTGGAGTTTTCGAACGCTGCACGGTTGTCGTCGGCGATGTGAAAGGAGGTCCAGCTGGAGCGGGTCATGCTGGCGGACACTTTGCCGTGCAAGCCTTCGCTGGGGCGGCGGGTAATCCCATCGACCACGCCACCGTTGAAACCACCATATTCGGCGGGCACGTTATGGTCATAGACGTGCACTGTCTCCAGCAAGTCGGCGTCCAAAGCAATGCCGTGGGAGCGGCTGGGCAGATTTTCGATGCCTCGATACTGCCCCATACTCTGCGCCGCGGGGTCCAGGTCATTGTTGATACTGACGCCGTCGATCATAAAGCTGTTTTGATAAAACTTGGCGCCGTTGATGCTGATGTTCGCCGGGTCGATCTCGCCGCCGGTAGTGGCGTTTTTCTCGGCGCCAGCGAACTGCACGCTGGGGTGCATCTGTAGCAGGGTGGTGATATCGCCATTGGCGCCGGGAAATGCTTCGATGGCCCTACGCTCGATCGGGGTGGAGCCCTGAAAGTCATTATCCCTCTGGCCCAGCACAACAATGTTTTCGCTGATTTCCAGTGCCACGGCACTGGCTTCCAGCAGCACCGTGTCGCCGCTGGGGTTTAACCGCCAGGCTACGCCGCTGTGACCCAGCAGCTCGGTAAGTGCCTGCGCGGCGGTGTGTTGGCCGCGACTACCGGGGGAGACGCGGCCCTGCAGTAAGCTGCTGGCGGCGCTGAGCTGAACCCCGGTCAGTTGGCCAAAGGCGAGCAAGGCCCCGGCCAACGGTTGCGCCGGGATCGCAAAAGCACGGCTTTGCGCCAACGGTTGGCGGACCTCAGCGGCCACCGCCAAGCCGCAGAGCAGAGCGCTGGCAGCGCCGAGAGTGCCCAGCCAAGGGTTATGCATGCGCATCAGCAGGGCCTACGAACCGAGCACCAGCAACACCCAAGGCCCCAGCGCCTTGACCCGACCACCGTGGGCCTGGACCAGCGCGCGCAGGGCCGCTTCAGGCTCGTTCAGGTTGTACACACCGGTCACCTTACGTTCGCCAAACACCTCGTCGTTGAGCACGATCAAACCGGGGTAGTAGCGCCGTATGTTTTGCAGCAACTCAGCGATGGGCTGGTCGTCGGCAATCAGCTGCCCCTGGCGCCAACTGGCGATCTGTTGGGCGCGGGTGCGATTGCGCAACGTACTGGCATGCTGGTAATCCAGCTGCAAGCGCTCACCGGCCACCAGCGTTTGGTTCAGCGCAGGCGAGGCCATACGCTGGTCGCTGACCTTGACGCTGCCATGCTGCACCGCCACGTCGAGGCGCTGGCCATTGAATTGCACGTCAAAGGCGGTGCCCGTGACGCGCACCGAACCACTGCCTGCCTTGACCACAAACGGGCGGTTAGTGTCGGGAGTGACATCGAAAAAGGCTTCACCGCGCAGCAACTCGACGTCACGCTGCCCGGGGGAGAATCGTTCATTGAGGAGGGTGTCACTGCCCAGGGTGACCTGACTGCCGTCGCTCAGGGCCACGTGCAGCATGCGCCCCGTTTCGCTGTGATAATCGGCCTGCCATACCGGCAGTTGCGGCACCACGGCCACGGCCAGTATGGCAATAGCCGTCAACGCCCACCAACGTCGACGTCGTGGAGGGCGAGCGGGATAGGCATCAGCAAAGGTATCGAGCGTCGCGGCGGCCAAGGGCGCCGCACCCGTTGTCGGCTGCCAGACTCGCTGGGCGCGTTTCCAGGCTCTGGCGTGAGCCGGGTCCTGTGCTTTCCAGGCATCACATTGAGCCTGAAGACGAGCGTCATCAGGGTGCTTGTGAAGGCATTCGAGCCAGTCCAGTGCTTTATTCCAGACCGGATCGTTTGCAAGCTGGGGCTTCATCGGCCGCCTATCATCCGTTGTTGGAAGGGCGCTCAGTGTCGCATCAGTTACCGGCTTCGCCCAGCCATTGCCCAGGTTTAACCTGGGTATTACGGGCGAATCAGCCGGTTAACCGATGGGATGCGCGCTGGGCATTGCGGCGCTGCGCGGTTTACGCCTTGACCAGCGCCTTAGCGATCGCTTCGCTGAAGGCCGGCAGGTCGTCGGGGGTGCGCGAGGTCACCAGATTCCAACCGTTGGCCGGGCAAGTCTTGGCGGCCTCGTCGACCCAGGCCGCTGCCTTGGCATTGACCAGGTCAGTGCGCACGCTTGGGTAGGAGGTCAGGGTTTTGCCTTCGACCACGCCGGCGTCGATCAGCAGCCAAGGCCCGTGGCAGATGGCAGCGATAGTTTTGCCAGCGGTCGCGAATGCCTTAACCAAGGCTTGGGCGTCACTGTCCTGGCGCAGGGTGTCAGCGTTGACAGTGCCACCGGGGATGACCAGGGCATCGAAGTCCGCAGCGCTGAGGCCCGCCAGTTTTGTGTTCGAGTCCACGGTGCGATCTTTCTCGGTGTCTTGCAGGAAAGTCTGCACGGTGCCGCCTTCAATCGACGCATGGGTCACGCTGGCGCCCCAGCCACCCAGGGTTTCCAGGGGCTTGAGCAACTCGTCGCGCTCGATGCCGGTGTTAGCGGTGATAAATAGAATTTTCTGGCCTTCTAGGCGATTGCTCATGATGAACTCCAAAATGGGGCAGGGCAGGCGCCCTCGCAACGGTGGCAGAGGGCGTATCAGTCAGAAATGGGAGGTGCCAGCGCTAAAGAAAGTTCAGCTCAGTTGCCCGGATGCCAGTGCTAGCGCAATACGCTATCATTGCGACCCGCAACCGATAATCATCCGCAGATAGCCACCTGCTAGCCTCTGCAAGGAGCCCCCCTTGGCCCTCAGCGCCTGCGCCACGCCGCGCGTTCTGGTGGTGGACGACCACCGCAAAATTCGTGATCCCCTTGCGGTTTACCTGCGTCGCTATGCGATGGACGTCAGGACCGCCGAGGACGCTGCAGGCATGTGGCAATTGCTTAAACAGCAGGCTTTCGACGTGATTGTGCTGGATGTGATGCTGCCCGACGCCAACGGCTTTGACCTATGCGAACAACTGCACCGGCGCGCGGACGCTGCGGTGATCCTGTTAACAGCGCGCGACGCCGCCGCCGATCGAGTACGCGGGCTCGACCTAGGCGCAGACGACTATGTGGTCAAGCCCTTCGAGCCGCGCGAATTGGTGGCTCGCATCAACAGCCTACTACGCCGACGCGGCGCGGCGCGCCCGCAGCCCGTCGCAGTGCCCGCGCAGGGGCCGCAGCGCTATGTGTTCGCCGGCCTGAGCTTTACCCCGGCGACCCGGCTACTGGTGCGCGGTGACGCCACATGCGTCAAGCTGAGCACCGCCGAAAGCCGTTTGCTCAGCGTTTTTCTTGCCCATCCTAGCCAGGTATTGAGCCGTGACCGCTTGATCGACCTGACGGCAACGCCGGGCAGCGACGTGTTCGACCGCGCTATCGATCGGCAAGTCAGCCGGCTGCGCCGCAAGCTCTCGGGCGAAATGGCTGAAACACCGTTGCAGACCGTCTGGGGCGGCGGCTACCTGCTGGCCGCCGATGTCGCCCCATCCGCGCCATGAAGCGCTGGCCGCGCCTGTGGCCGCGGGGCATGGCCAACCAATTGACGTTGCTGCTGTTAGTGGCGCTGCTGGCGTCCAATGCGCTGGCGCTGGTGTGGTTACGCAGTACCGGCGCATTGATTCACCCCTTGTCGCGACAGTTCGTGATCGAGCGCCTGGTCACCGCCTATCAGGTCGCGGACAGCCTGGGCGCGGCCGATGCCCAGCGCTTACTGGCGTCAATGGGCAGCGCCGATACGCATTTCTGGGTGGCTGCCGAGGCCGAAGTCGAGCCGTTCGCCATGCACCCGGAGGAGCAGCGGCTGAGCGATGAAGTACGCGCGCACTTGGCCTTGCCCGAGGCCAGGGGCATCAGCCAGCAACTGGAGCGCGTCAGCGGCAGCCAGGCCCGCGGGCACTTGTTCACCCCGGCAGGCTGGGCGCCGTTGCGCTTGCGCAGCAGTATCGGCCTGCGCGACGGCCGCTACCTGAACATTGTCCAGCACCCGGTATCGGCCTATGAAATGCGCCGTTTGCTGGCCTATTCGCTGCCGGTTACCAGCCTGCCTTTGTTGTTGATCGTGGTGTTCTTCATGCGGCGCATCGTGCGCCCGGTCAAGGCCCTGGCCCAGGCGACCGAGCGGGTCAGCCGGGGTGAGTGGATCGCTCCCTTGCCGCTGTCGGGGCCCCAGGAAGCCCGCGACCTGACCACTGCTTTCAATCTGATGCAGGAGCGCATTGCCCGGCACGTCGAGGGTCGCACGCGCATGCTCGCGGCAGTCAGCCATGACCTCAATACGCCGATCACTGAGTTGCGTTTGCAGCTCGAATTGTTGGAAGAAGGTAGCGCTCGGGACGACATGTTGGAAAGCCTCGACGAACTGCGCGCGATGGTCCGTGAAACCCTGGATTTCGTGCGTGGCGACGCGGTGCAAGAAGCAACCGTGACGGTCTCGTTGACGGAATTGCTCGACGACCTGGCCAAGCGCTACCGCACCCTGGGCCAGCCGGTGGTGTGGAACGGCGGCCCGCCGTTGTGTTGCCAATGCCGGCCCCTGGCGCTCAAACGCGCCCTGACCAACCTGATCGACAACGCCGTGCATCATGGTGGAGACGCCAGCCTGCGCATTTACGCAGACGGGCCGGAAATGGTGCGCATCGAGGTGCTCGACCATGGCCCAGGAATCACGCCCAGTTGGTTAGAGCAGGTCTTTGAACCCTTCGTGCAATTGAGCCCGGGTGGCGGTGATACTCGTAATGGCGGCGGTGTAGGGCTGGGCTTGGCCATCGCCAGGGCCTGCGTACAGGCCCACGGCGGCGAGCTGACCCTGGAGAATCGCCCGCCGGCGGGGTTATGTGCGGTGGTGCGTTTGCCCGCGCTTTAGAACGTCAACGTGGTGCCTAGCCAGAACGTACGCCCATAGTTGACCGTGCCGTAGGTTTCGTCGTCCAGGCGCTTGTCCGTCAAGTTGTAGACGGCAGCGTTGACCGCCAGGTGAGTGGTCAGCTCATAGGAGCCACCCACGTCGGCGGTGGTATAGGCCGGGGACGCTTCATCGGCTAGGGTGTTGCCGTACTCGCGGCCATAGTAATTGAGCGAGGTCCAGGCCTGAGCGCGGTCGTTGATGTCCCAATCGGCCCGCACGTTGGCTTTGCGCTCGGGGGTCAGGGCCAGTGGCGCGCCGGCATTGGCGCCGCTTTTCTGTTCGGAGTCGGTATAGGTGTAGTTGGCTTTCAAAGCCAAGGCAGGGTTGACCTGCCAGCGGCCATTGAGCTCGAGGCCCTGGATGACCGCTTTGTCTACATTGACCCGTTCCATGACGATCAAGCCGTTGGACACCCGGTCGGTGGTGACGGTCGAGAGTTTGTCCTTGAAGTCGTTGTAGAACACTGTGGCCCCTGCGGACAAATCGTCGCGGTTGGACCACAGCAAGGACATTTCGTAGTTGGTGCTCGATTCTGGCTTGAGCCCCGAGTTACCGAACATCACAAAACGGTTGCGGCGAATCACCGCGTAATCGTCGATCACCGCGCGCAGCTCCGGGGCTTTGAAGCCGCGGGCCACACCGCCTTTTAGCGTCCAGGCGTCATCCAGGTGCCAAACCCCATAGACCCTTGGGTTCAAGTGCGAGCCGAACTGCTCGTGGTGGTCCAGGCGCAGCCCGGTGGTCAGCGCAAAACTGTCGGTGAGCGCCCACTCGTCTTCAGCGAACAGCGCTTTTTGCACCACCGAATATTCGTAGTTCACCCGGTCGCCCAGGCCTTGGTTCCAGTCGCTTAATGTGCCCTCGTTCCATTGCAGGCCGGCCGAAGTAATGTGCTGCTCGGTGGGGATGACCAGTTTGGCGTCCAGGACCGTATTGCGGATTTCCGGTTTGCGCCCCAATACGTCGGTTTGGGTAGCGCTGGCTTTGCCTTCACGGGTGGTCTTTTCATGGGCGAGCGACACGCTGGAGGTCGCCCAATCCCAGCGCCCTTCATGGGACAGTGACCAGTGGTCGCGGCGGTTTTCCTGTTCGCGCGTGGCCCAGTTGGGGCTTACGCCGTCGCCGTTTTTCAGGCGCGTAGAACCCACTTCCAGCAGCAGGTCCTGGTCTGGGGTTGGGGTCAATGCCAGGCGGGTGGTCAGGTCCTTATGGTCGGCCTTGGTGAAGCCGTTGGTTTGCTCGACGTTATCGTCGGCCTGACGGTCCAGGTAGCGCCCCCACACTTGCAAGCCCAGCCAGTCCTGCTTGATCGGGCCATTGAGGTAGAACTGGGTCTGCCGAGCGTTGCCCTGGTCGCTGTGCTGGCGTGCCGAGTAATCGTAAGACACTGAACCGCCCCATTGCGGTGAGACTTTACGGGTGATGATGTTGATGACCCCGCCAATGGCGTCTGAGCCATACAGCGAAGACATGGGGCCGCGGACCACTTCAATGCGTTCGATGGCGGCGGCGGGGGGCACGAAGCTTTGCTCGTAGCCGCTGTTGCCATTGACCCGAGATTCGCGGCCGCTCTGGCGTTTGCCGTCGACCATGATCAAGGTGTAGTCAGCCGGCATGCCACGAATGCTGATGTCGGTTTCGTTGGCTCCACCATTGACCACTACCCCTTCGACATCGCGCACGGCGTCGCCCAGGTCGCGAATCGAGCGCTTGCGCAGATCATCGCCGTCAATGATGGTCACTGAGGCCGGCGCATCTTCAAGGTTCTGCTCATAGCCTGACGCGGTGACCACCATCTCTTCAAGCACCGTCACTGGCGCGGCTGCAGTGGGCAGGGTTTCGGCGTGTAGGGCCGTGCTGGTCAGGCAGGCCAGCGACAGTTTGACCAGCACGGCAACAGGCCGCAGGCAATGAGAACGATGCATGGGGTGTCCTTCAAAGGTTCGCGTAAAAGCGAATCGTATGCATCCTCAGTCATAAAGGTTGGACAAGGTGTGACAGTTTTTCCCCAGCTCGGCCCTCGGCTAACCGCCAAGCATGAAAGTTGCATCAGGTAACAAACCCGGAGGGGTGGAGGAGGTGATGGCTATATGATATTCGTGTACAGTGGCGCCCCCGCCCTTCCCAAGACCTTCGCACGCCCCCTAAGCTGCGCTTTTTACCGAGAACGACCTTGGACATAAACTATATAGGCGCCTACGCGGGCATCACCGTGATGTTACCCACCGCGCTGGTGTTGGGCTTTTGGCTATGGGCCGCTGGTTCCCGGCGCCTGGCGCTGTACTGGGCAATGAGCCTGGCGGCGGCCTACGCGGTCGTGGGCGGCAGCAAGCTGTTGTTCAAAGGCTGGGGCATTGGCCTGGGCAGCCTGGATATTGCGGTGTTCAGCGGCCACGCGATGCATGCCTGCCTGGTGCTACCGGTCGCCTTGAGCCTATTGGCGCGGCAGTGCGCTGGGGCGTTGCGCTGGCCGGCCGCGGTGCTTGGCCTGGTGCTGGCCTGGCTGATCAGCGCCTTTATCGTGGCACCTCTGGTGCACCCGTTGCCCGAAGCGATTGCCGGGGCCCTGGTGGGCAGCCTCGCGGGGTTGGCGTTCTTGTTCGCCGCCGAGTCGCGGCCGGTGTTGCGCATCCCGCCCTTCGCGTTGATCCAGGGCGCTCTGGTGATCTTGCTCGTGGCGGTGCTGCCCAAGTACAACGCCGAGGCGTTGCTCAACAGCCTTGCCACGACGCTGTCGGGTGCCGAGGCGGCCTTTCTCAAGCCCCACTGGCGGCAGTGACCACACTGTCGCCTTTGAATCGCAGCTCCGCGCAGAGACCGCCAGCGGGTCTATTGTGCAGGTGCAGGCTGGCGCCCAATTTGCGAACGACCATGTCTACAATCGCCAAGCCCAGGCCGGCGCCCTGGTGGTTGCCCTGGCTGTAGAAGCGCTCCAGCAGCCGCGCTGCCTGGGGTTCGTCGATACCGGGGCCGGCATCCTCGATCCGCAGGTGCACACTGGCATCGGCCTGGCGCAGCAGGGTGACCCGTACCTCGCTGGCGGCCGGGGCGAAATTCAGGGCGTTGGTGAGCAGGTTCTGCAAAGCGATAGTTATCGCGGCGGGAGCGCTATGCAACAAGCAATCTTGCGGGCTGTCGAGTACCAACTCGACCTGCTTGTGCAGCGCCAGGGGCGTCAGTTCGGCGAGTTCTTCGCGCACCAGGGTGCCCAACTCGAAGGTCTGCAGCTCGCTGCCCTCCAGACGCGGCTCCAAGCGCGCCAGAGTCAGGAGTTGGCTGGCGATGCGGGCGGCGCGGTCGACGCCCAGCACCAGGAAGTCCAGCGCTTCATCGCGCTGCGCCGCAGTTGGCGCCTGACGGGCGTTTTGCGCGTGAATGCGCAGGACGGTCAAGGGTGTACGCAGTTCGTGGGCCGCGTCGGCGATAAAGCGCCGCTCGCGGCCAAGCAGGTTGTCGATCTGCTGCAACAGCCGGTTCAAAGCGGTCTGCATTGGCTGCAGCTCCTTGGGCAGCGGCGCTAAGTCCAAGGCGGCCAGGCTTTCGGGCGCACGCCCACGGATTACCCGGGCCATGCGTTGCAATGGCTGCAGGCCCCAGCCAATCGCCAGCCAGATGGCCAGGGCCAGCAGGGGCACGCCGAGCAGGGTCGGCCACAGGGTATGGCGCACGATGCGCTGGATCAGGTCCTGGCGCACATCGTCGCGCTCGCCCACCCAGATCAGCAGCCCTTGCTGTTGGTCGGGCAGCAGAAAGCCGCACCAGTCGCGACCGTTCTCGAGAAAATCATGGGACCCCACCGTGGCGGGCGGGGCGGCCAGCACGGGGGCCTCAGCGGAGCGCACCAGCAACTTGCCGGCGCTGTCCCAAACTTGAAATGTCAGGCGCGTCTCATAGGGGTGCGCGGCTTCGCCGCCCTCGACCCGGCTCATGGCCTGATCGAAGGCCTGGTACAGAGCGTTCAGGTCGAGATCGCCGGGGGCCTTCTGGCGCAAAACCCCCTGGAGCAAACGGGCCCCCTGGGCCAACTGTGCGTCGTAGATTTCTTCGATTTCGCGGTGGCTGTCGCGCAGGGCCAGCCAACTGATGGTCAGGTCGCCCAGCAACAACAGGCACAGCACCGGGCCGAGGATGCGCGCACGGACCGAGTTCATGCCTTGTGCTCCAGTAGGTAGCCGATGCCACGAACGGTGCGGATCAGCTCTGCAGACAGCTTTTTGCGCAGATTGTGAATCAGCACTTCCAGCGTATTGCTCTCGACGCGGTCCTGCCAACCATAGAGGGTCGAGGACAGGCGCTCGCGGGTGACCACCTTGCCAGGGCGTACCATCAATTGATGCAGCAGTTGATATTCCATGGGAGTCATTGCGACCTCTGCTCCGTGGTACAGGACCTGTTGGCAAGACGGGTCCAGGCTCACCCCGGCGTACTCCAGCAATGGCTGGGCGCGCCCCTGGCTGCGGCGTAGCAGGGCGCGCACGCGGGCTTTGAGTTCATCGACATCGAAGGGCTTGATCAAGTAGTCATCGGCGCCAGCATCCAGGCCGGCGATGCGTTCGGCGGTGCCGTCGCGGGCCGTGATGACGAGCACGGGCAGGCCCTGCTGCTCGGCGCGCAATTGGTGCAGCAGGTCGAGGCCGTCGAGGCGGGGCAGGCCGAGGTCGAGCAGCAGTAAATCGAAGCGCTCGCTGCGCAAGGCGTGTAAGGCGCTGACGCCGTCTTGCAGCCAGTCGAGGGTATAGCCTTCGCCGCCCAAGGCCACGCGAATGCCTTGGCCGACAGCACGGTCATCTTCTACAAGCAGCAGGCGCATAGGGTTTCCAGTGATCGATAGCGAGGCGCCCGGCCGGGGCCTTGCAAAAGTAGATGTAACTCTTTGTTGCTGGTTAAGCTTTCCCTAAGCTTGATTTTACACAGTAGCGGCTCCTTCACTTTAACGGATGCCCGCTATGCGTAAATTCTTGCTGATTTCCCTGTTGATCGCCAGCCCGCTGGCTGTGGCCGGCCCGCAATGCACCAGCGCCGACCGCGCGCAGTGGCAGGACCCTGCCAAGTTTCAAGAGCAGTTGAAAGCCCAGGGTTATCAGATCAGCAAATTCAAGGTCACCGATGGCAACTGCTACGAAATTTATGGCTTCGATAAAGACAAGCGCAAGGTCGAGATTTACCACGACCCAGTGTCAGGCAAAGCCGTCAAGACCGAGATCGAGTAACCATGCCCCGCGCATCGCTGCGCCTCTGGGACCCCCTGGTGCGGCTGTTTCACGCCTCGCTGGCAGGGGTCTTCGTTGCCAACTACTTCTTCAATGAAGCCGGTGGTGACTGGCATGTCTGGCTCGGTTACTACGCCGTGGCTTGGCTGGGGGTGCGGCTGGTGTGGGGCTTTATCGGCCCACGCAGCGCCCGTTGGGCCGACTTCTGGCCGACGCCAACGCGCTTGCGCGCCCACGTGCAGGCGCTGTTGGCACGCCGGCCGCTGCACCGCCTTGGCCATTCGCCCTTAGGGGCCTTGGTGATGCTGGCGATGATGCTGTGCATTTTGGGCATTGGCGTTAGCGGTTGGGCCATGCAGGAAGTCGATGCTCTGTGGGGCGCGGACTGGCCGTTGCAGATCCATGAAACCCTGGCCAACGGGCTGTGCGCGTTGGTGGCGGTGCATGTGCTGGCGGCGTTGTACGAAAGTTTTCTGGTACGTGACAACCTGCCGCTGTCGATGGTCACCGGGCGCCGCCGGGCCCTGCCCGATGAACGCGGCGACTGATCTACAGACCTTTTATCCTTGCTGATGTGGCGGACGTTTATGCGCCTAGCTCTCCCGAATTTATCTTGTTTGGCCGCGACCCTGAGCCTGCTGTTGATTTTTACCGGGGCCTGGCTCAGTCACCCCGCGCATCAATTGGCCGGGTTTGCCCAGGCCACCGTTGATGACGTGCCTGGGGCTGGCGAGGCCAAAGCGATTTACCGCAGCCGTTTTGCTTCTTCGGACCTCGACGATTTCGTGCATTCCTCGGCCGTCACCGCGCTGCCCAACGGCGGCTTGCTCTCGGTATGGTTTGCCGGCTCGCGCGAAGGCGCTGGGGATGTCGAGATCCGCGCAGCGCGCTACGACGCCAGCGCCGGCGAGTGGGGCGCGGAACAGGTGCTGGCCACCCGCGCGTCGACCCAGGCCGGAACGGGTAAGTACATCCGTAAACTGGGTAACCCGGTGGTGGCCTTGGCGCCAGACCAGCGCTTGTGGTTGTTCTATGTCTCGGTGTCGGTGGGTGGCTGGGCGGGCAGTACGGTCAACGCCATGGTCTCCAACGACCTGGGCGCCACTTGGTCGGCGCCACGCCAGTTGATCACCTCGCCGTTCATGAACATCAGCACCCTGGTGCGTGCGGCGCCGGTGTTTCACGCCGATGGCTCGATTGGCCTGCCGGTCTACCACGAATTTCTTGGCAAGTTTGCCGAGTACCTGTACCTCGGCAAGGATGGCGAGGTGATCGATAAATTTCGCATCAGCCGTGGCAAAAATGCCCTGCAACCCACGGTGGTACCCCTCGATGGGCAGCGGGCGGTGGCCCTGCTTCGTTATGCGGGCGACATCCATCATCGGGTGCTGGCCAGCCGCACCGAGGACGCCGGGCAGACCTGGAGTGCGCCGCTGCCGCTGGACCCGAGCAACCCCAACTCTTCCCTGGCCGCCGTCGGCGCCCCGGGCGGTGGGCTGTTGGTGGCCCTGAACGACCTGCGCGACGGGCGCTTTCGCTTGAGCCTGTACGGCACCGACGAGCGTATGCAGCGCTGGCGAGCACTGATCGATCTGGACCGATCACCCGACCCCCAGGGTAATCCGTTCTCCATGGAGGCTTACAAGGCAATCATTGGCGAGGGCTTTCGTGCGTCCAGCGGCGCGCGCCGCCAGGCCCTGGAGGCCGAATTTATCAGCGGCCTCGACCAGCGGGTGTGCTCAGCGCAAGGGTGTGATTTCGAGTACGAGTACCCCTATTTCATCCGCAGCCCCGACGGGCTGTATCACTTGGTTTATTCGTGGAACAACACCTTCATCAAGCACGTGACCTTTAATCAAGCCTGGTTGGCGGAGCGCCTTCTATGATTGCCCTGTGGCAAGCCCATCTCGCGTTTACCCTGGCGGTCTTTCTGCTGCTGGCGTCATTTACCGAGCACTTGCGCGCGCGCTGGGGGTTACTGGCGCTGGCCGCCTTGCTCAGCATGGCCACCATCGATGGGCTATCGCTGGCCGCCTATGTGCGCAGTCTTACCGACGACACGGCGATCACCAGCCTCGTCCTGCTCGGTTGGCTGGCGCTGCGCCGGCTGGGTTGGGCGACAGCGGGGGAGGGGCAGAAACCGTTGGCGCTTGTGGTCGTCGCGCTGCTGGCGGTGTTGCTGTACCCGGCGACGCTGGGCCTGACCTATTTCGACCCCTACCGCTGGGGGTTTAACCCGCAGCCGCTGATCCTGGCCGTGGCCTTGCTCAGCTTTGCCTTGTTGTACCTGGGCAACGCCCTGGCGGTCACTCTATTGGGAGCCGCCACCTTGGCTTTCGCCCTGCGCCTCAAACCTTCGGAAAATTATTGGGATTACTTGGTCGATCCGTTGATCGCGCTGTATGCCTGCGCGGCCGTGCTGTATGGGTTGCTACGCCAAGGCTGGCGGGCCTATCGACCGACCAGAGCAGAGGGATAGACATGGGCTGGATGCATTCACGCCGCCTGCAGTATTGGTTGGGCGCCGTCGGATTATTTTTTCTGTTATCGCTGCTAGGCCGGGTGCTGTTCTTTTTCGGCTTTTCCGGGTTGCCCGCCAGCGCCTTGGTCACCGACCCGGCGGTCCTGCCCACCCTCGGCATAGGGCTGCGTTTTGACCTACGCCTGGCGTTGCTCCTGCTGTTGCCGGTAGTGCCGTTGCTGTGGTTACCGCGCTGGAACCTGGTGACGCGGCCTCGGCTACGCTGGTTGCCCAGGGTTTATCTGGTGATGGCAGCGGCGGTTTTGACCCTGGTGCAGGTGATCGATTTCGGCCATTACGCGTATTTGGGCGTGCGCATCAATGCCAGTGTTTTGCGCTACCTGGACGACGCGCAGATTTCCCGTGACATGCTCTGGCAAAGCTATCCGGTGCTCTGGATCAGCGCTGCGTGGCTGTGCTGCGTGGCGCTGTGTGGCGTGGCCTTGCGCAAGTGGGAGCGGCTGACCCTGGACCGGGCGCGGCGGGTAGTCAGCGGGCGCGCGGCCGCCTTGGGGGCGTTGCTGGTCAGTGTCGCGGTGCTGTTGGGTTTGCTCGGCCGGCTCGACCACCTCAACCTGGAGAATCCGGTGCCCCTGCGCTGGAGCGATGCGTTTTTCTCCGGAAACAACCAAGTGGCGGCGCTGGGCCTGAACCCTGTGTTGTTCTTCTATGACACCCTCAAAGCCGGCCAATCGCGCTACGACGAGGACCAGGTGCGCGAGCACTACCCGGTGGTGGCGCACTACCTCGGGGTCACCGCACCTGACCCCAAGGCCCTGAATTTCACCCGCCAGCAGGCGCCACAGGCCTATCGGCTGGCGCCTGGCGAGCGGCCGCCGAATGTTGTGTTGGTCATGCTCGAGTCCCTCGGCACCAGCGCCGTTGGGGCCTATGGCAACCCGTTGAACCCAACCCCGAACCTGGACCAACTGGCCAGCCAGAGTTGGTTCTTCCGGCATTTCTACGTGCCCGTCACCGGCACCGCCAAAACGGTGTGGGCGAGCATCACCGGGGTGCCTGATGTGACCCGCCAGGAGACCGCCACCCGCCATCCATTGCTGACCCGCCAGCGCACGCTGATCAATGATTTTCAAGGCTATGAAAAGCTGTACCTGATCGGCGGCAATTCCGCCTGGGCCAACATGAATGCCTTGGTGCGCCGCAGCATCGACGGGGTAAAACTCTACGATGAGCGCCATTGGCAGGTCCCCGCCGTGGACGTTTGGGGGATTTCCGACCTGGACCTGTTCAAGCAAACTGACCAGATCATCCAAAGCCTGCCGCCAGACCGGCCGTTCTTCGCTTACATTCAGACAGCTGGTAATCATCGCCCGTTTACCATCCCCGCGCAGAATGACGGCTTCGAGGTGCGCCAAGTCAGCCTGGAGCAGGCCCAGGCGGCTGGCTCGCGCAGCGTGGAGCAATACAACGCGGTGCGCTTGCTGGATTTCAACATTGGCCGGCTAATGCAATTGGCCAAAGCGGGCGGCTATTACGAGAACACTATCTTTGTCTTGTTCGGCGACCACAACACCCGCATCAGCCAGATCCCGCACATGGCGCCTGCGTTTGAGCAACTGGGGTTGGAGAGCAACAACGTACCGCTGCTGATCCATGCTCCAGCCCTATTGGCCCCCAAGGTGGTCGAGGAGGCGGTCGGCCTGGCCGACCTGTTGCCTACGCTGGCGGGAATGACGGGCATGCCCTTTAGCAACGGCGCCATGGGCCGCGATATTCAACAGCCGCCGCCAGAGGGCGAGCGGGCGGTGCCGCTGGTGTTGCGCGAGGGCACGTTTCCGTTGATAGGCGCGGTGACCCAGGATTTCCTGCTGCAAATGGAGCACGACGGCACCTCACCCACGCTGCACGACCTGGCTTCAGCGACGCCGCTGCAAAACGTCGCCGAGCAACACCCGCAAGAGTTCGTGCGCCTGCGCCAACTCGCTCGGGGCCTGCACGAGACCTCGCGCCTGATGCTCTATCAGAATGTGCGTTAGCCGCGATTCAAAGTGGGCCGGTGTCATAACCGCGCAAGGCCTGGTAGTCATCGAGCTCGGTGGCCAGCACCGCAGTGATTGCCAGGACCTCGGCAACGGCGGGTAACGCCGCCAGGGCCTGGTTCAGCGCATCGCGCAGCTCGCCTGGGTCAGGGCCGTCGACACGGGTGATGTAAGGCAGCGTGGGGCTTTGCACGCTGCGTGCGATCACCCGCACACCTGCCACCTGCGCCGGGTCATGGTGCTTTAAATAAGCGAAGGTGACGCTGTCGACGGCGGCCAGATCAGCTTCACCCTGGGCGATCTGGCGCAGGCTTGCGCGGTGGCTGCCGCTGACCGCCATACGGCGAAAGAACCAGCCGTCGCGGCGGTATGGCGCCACGCTATGGCGCAGCAGGTTCATGCCGGTATTGGAGTCGTAGGCGTTGATCACCCCACGGCACCCGTGCAGCGCTGCCAGGCTTTGGCGTGGGTCGTCGGCCTTGACCAGCAGCAAGCTGCAGTGCTGCCCGCTTTCGGCATCGGGCAACTGGAAACACGGCCTGCCCACTAGCCTGACTGCGCCGTGCAAACGGGTCACCAGCGGGTAACCGCAGGTTTGCGCCAGCAGCAGGCGAGGGTGGCGCCAGAGTGCCTCGAGCTCGCCGTGAAACGGCGCTACTTCGACCCCCAGCAGCTGTGCGGTCAGTGCCAACCATTGGCTACTGGCCTGCTCGATTGCGTCAGGTGCCGTGTACATCGGTAATTGTGCAATGCTCAAAAGGGACCTCGGGTACCGGGGTGCAGTGGGCTGTCCAACTGGCTTGCAGGGCTTGGATATGATCGCGGTGTTGAGTGTCGAGGTCGTTAGACATGGCAGCGACTGCACGAGAGAGTGAGCTGCAATCTACCAAGGTTATCTATGCCCGAATAATCACATTTAGCTTGTTTTATAGAATTAAAAGTTAGATTAGGCCTGCTAGAACCCGCTGATGATTTCGATCTTGGAACCGTCGCTGAACCGCGAAAAGCGAAAAGGCGTGGGGTCGACAACCGGTTTATCGCCCGTCACCAGATCGGCCATCAAGCGCCCGGCGGCGGGGCCAATGCCAAAGCCATGGCCGGAAAACCCGGTGGCGATGTAGAAACCTGGAAAACTCTGCACGTCGGAGATCACCGGTATCGCGTCCGGCGTCGCATCGATGTAACCGGCCCAGCGCTGGGCGATGCGCGCCTGCTGGAACACCGGAAACGCCCGGGTCAGGTTGGCCAAGGCGCCGTCCGCAAGCTTTTTCGAGGGTTTGGGGTCGAGCACCCGGGCGTATTCGAATGGGCTCGGCTCATCCAGTGCCCAGCGCTCGGGCAGGCGCCCTTCGAGCCAAAAACGCTCGCCCAGGCGAAAGCTCAGTGAGCGCCATTCTTTGCTCAGGGCCAGGGTGAAATCGCGGCCGAAACGGAACGAGTCCGGCACGATGTCCACCACGTTCTCATGGCCACAGGCAACCGTGTAGCCGCCGTCCTGGCGCTTGCGTACCGCGTAATGCTTGCTCCAGATCGCCGGCTCCGGTCCGCCGGCTAAGGGTTCGGTCCGCAGCACCGAGTTCATCACTTTGAGTTGGGGCAAACGCAGGTGGTGGGCCCGGCAGAACAGGCTGGACCAGGCGCCGCCGGCCAAAACCACGGCCTTGCAGCGAATCACGCCGCGCTCGGTGACCACCGCGCTGATCGTCCCGGCCTGGGTTTCGATGCCGCGCACGGCGCATTCGGTGAGGATCCGGGCGCCACGCTCACGCGCCGCTTCGGCAATGGCTGAGGTGGCTTTTTGCGGCTCGGCGCGGCCATCCGCCGCCGTATACAGGCCGCCTTCGAGGGGCATCGACTGGCCGGGCAGCAAACGTTGCAGCTCGTTGCTGGAGAGCATGCGCGAATCCAGGTCATAACCGGCCAAGTTGTGATTCCAGCGCTCGTGGTCGGCGTACTCGGCTTGGTCGTGGCAGGCAAAGACGATGCCGGCTCGGGTGTATCCAGTGTCGCGGCCCAGGCGTTGATCCATGCCCTGCCACAGCGTCAACGCGTGGGCCATCAGCGGCACCTCACGCGGGTCGCGCCGGGAGATGCGCACCCAGCCCCAGTTGCGGCTGGACTGCTCATGGCCGATGCCGCCTTTTTCACACAGCGCCACGCGCTGTCCGCGCTCGGCCAGCTCGAGCGCCGTGGAGGCGCCAATGATGCCGCCGCCGATGACTACCACATCGACTTCAGCGGGCAGTTCAAGGTCACCGTGAACGGGTACTACGAATGGGCCGGGCATGGGCGCAGGTACTCTCGAGGTTCTGTCCGTGGATAGGCCAGGCCGGCCTTGCAGGCCTGGCGACTGAAGAATGTTCAAGCAATCGAGCGACGTGCCGAGACAGTCATTTAGCATGCTATGCAAATTTCTGCCAGGGGGCCCGCGCGAGTGTACCGTCATGACCAGCCGCTCAAGGGCGCAGACTTCCTGTTATGCGCAGCCGTGTTGGTGCTGGGCTTATTGATCACCGCGGCGGTTTGCCTCATGGCCCAAACGGCCAATCGTAAAGCGCTGCAGGCGGCCTTCGAGCTGGCCGTAGACGAACGGGTCAGCCGTCTGCAGCGGCGCTTTACGGTCCAGGATTTAAAGCTGGACAACGTTCGACGCTTTTTCATCAATGCCGACGAAGTCACCCGCAAGGAATTTCTAGGCTTTGTCGAGCCATTGGCGGATGAGGGCGAATCCTACGGTTGGGTTCGGCGGGTTCGCCACCACGAGCTGAAGGCCTTCGAGCGTCAAGCGCTCAGGCTTGGCGTGGAGAATCTTGTCTACCATGACAGCGACCCGCTCAACGGGGCGCGCGTGCCGATGCAACAGCGCCCCGAGCACTTTATCGTCACCTACCTGTTGAACCGCGATGGCCTGAACGTGGCCCCGGGGTTAGACATCGCCTCGCGCCCAGGGCGCTCGATGCTGCTGGAAAGCGCCCGGATGAACCGCGAATTGGGTGTCTCCGACCCCTTGGTGCTGAGCAACGGCCAGGTGGGTGTGGTCTTCTACACGCCAGTGTTCACCGACGGTTTGCCGGCTTACCCGGGTGATGACGGGTTGCGCGGCTTCGCCACCGCGGCCGTGGGGGTGACCTACCTGATGGAGCATGGCATTCCGGCCCAGAGCCTGCGCAACCTTAGCATCAGCCTGGCCCATGCCAATGCGACACTGCCCAGCGATGAGCTCTACCACAGCGTCGCCGTGGCGGCAGCGTCGGACCTCAATGCCCAACGCACTTTGCTGGTGGCCAATCAGCGCTACCAGTTGAACTTGCGCCCCACCGAGCATTTTCTCCAGGCCAACGGCAACGTCCTGTCGTTGTATGTGATCAGCGCCAGCGGCGGCTTGCTGTCGCTGCTCTTGACTTGGATCGTCTACCTGTTGATCAGCCAGCGCTCTCGGGCCTTCCGGCTGGTGGAAAGCCGTACCGCCGAGTTGCGCACCTTGAGTACCACCGATCACCTGACTGGGGTGTATAACCGGCGTTACTTCGAGCAATCGGTGGTGCGCTTGTTAGAGCACAGCCAAGACGGCACGCCGCCGTTGTCGCTGATCATGTTCGATGTCGATCACTTCAAGAAGGTCAACGACGCCTGGGGCCATGAGGGCGGTGACACGGTGCTCAAGAACCTCTGCGCACGCGTACTTGGCGCGACCCGAAGCGGCGATATGTTATGCCGCACAGGCGGCGAGGAATTCACCTTGGTGTGCCCCGGCACTGCGCTGGAAGCGGCGGCATTCTTGGCCGAAAAGCTGCGCACGCTGATGGCCGCTACCCCGTTTCCCCAGGTAGGCCCCATCACCTGTAGCTTCGGCGTGGCCCAGTGGGCCGCGCCGGAGTCCCTCGACCAGTTGACCCGCCGGGTCGACGCCGCCATGTATCAGGCCAAGGCCGGCGGTCGTGACCAAGTTGTAACGGACGGCCTCTCAGCCGCCTGACAAGGCCTTGAGCACCTCGTTGCGCAGGTTGTGCAGGTGCTGACGCATGGCCGCCGTGCCGGCCTGAGCATCGCGTCGGCGCAGGGCGTCGATCACGTCCAGGTGCTCTTCATGGTTTTCCTTCTGCCGATGCAGTGGGCTGTGCAAGCGAAACAGGCGGGCATTGGCGCGCAATTGCACCAACATCTTGACCAACACCCGGTTGCCCGAGGCTTCGGCGATAAAGTTGTGCAGGCGGTCGTCGAAGTGCCAGTGGCTGCTTTCGTCGTGTTCGCCCTTGGACAGTGCGTCGAGTTCGCTGGCCAGGGTTTCCAGCGCGGCTTGGTCGATACGTTCCACGGCTTTGCTGATCGCCTCGCACTCCAGCAGCTCGCGCAGGGCCATGCTGTCGAAGTATTCCTTGGTGTCGACTGCGCGCACTGCATAGGAGCGGGCCCCGCGACGCACCAGCAGGCCTTCGCCGGCCAACCGAACCAGCGCTTCACGCATGGGCGTGCGCGACACCTGAAGCTCGTCAGCCAGGCGTGATTCGGACATTTCGCTGTCCCCTGGAATCTTGCGTTCCAGGATCAACTCGCGTAGCAGCTGGTAGATCTGCTCTGACAGGCTGGAAGATTTCAGATAAAGCGGTTTGGCTGCCATGAGGGCGGCCAACGCATGGTCTTGGTGGTCCGGCATGGAAGTCTTCGGGTCCATTGAAAGTAGGGGGTGAGCATTGGCCATAGGGCCTTGGCGAGGAGTGTAATCGGCCGCGCCAGGCAGGTCGACTGTGGGGGCTCAAGCCACCGGCGGAAGGGGCGCTTTCGCAGAGGGCGCATTGGCCGGGCCGCTGTCGCGGTCGGTGCGGTAAGCCTGGGCATAATGGCGTTCGATCCGCCGTTGCAGGAAATCCCAGAGTGTCGTGAGAATCAGGTAGTAGGTGGCGGCGACCATAAACAGCTCCAGCACCATGAATTTTTCCTGGATCAGCATCTGCGTACGGCGCAATAACTCTTCCATGGAGATCACCGAGGCAATCGAGGTGGTCTTGAGCAGGCTGTTGAAGCTGTTGCCCAGGGTCGGCAGAATCAGCCGCATGGTTTGCGGGAAGATGACGAAGCGCAGCACCGCCAGGCCTCGAAAGCCCAACGCCTTGGCCGCGTTGAGTTGCCCGGGCGCAATGGCTTGGACGCCACCGCGGATGATTTCCGCCAGGTAGGCCGCCTCATTCAGGACCAAGCCGAGGAGCACCGACTCCAGCACGTTGAAACGGATGCCCAACTGCGGTAAACCCGTGTAGATGATGATCAACTGCACCAGCAGTGGGGTGCCACGAAACACCCAGGTGTAAGCCCGCGCTGGCAACGACAACCAAGGCCGTGGCGACAGGCGCGCATAGGCCAGCAGTGTGCCTAGCAGCAGGCCCCCGAGCATTCCGGCCAGGGTCAGGCAGACGGTATAAACAGCGCCCATCAGCAAAAAGGGGTTGCCGAGGTATTCGAAATAGCCCGTCCAGCTCCAGCCCTGATTCATCGTTAATACCTGTGTCGTTGAGTTTACGAGGAGGGGCCCTGGGCGGTGAAAGCGCCTGGGGTGCTTTGGGCGCCATAGCGTTTGAACAGCGCCTCCAGGCTACCGTCTGCACGCATGTCGTTGAGCACCTTGGCCGCTGCGTTGGCCAGGGCCTGGTCTTTGAAGGCGAGCGCGACGGGGGTGGGCTCAAGGCCGGCGATGACTTGCTTGAAGTTGCCTTGGCGCTGGTACTCGGCGGCGACTGAGTCCAGGCTCACGACGGCCTGCACTTGGCCGGCGCGCAAGGCCTGGAAGGCGATGGCAAAATTATCGAAGGTGCGCACGTCGATGGGTTTGAGCCCTTTGGCCACCAGTTCGGCGCTGGCTGTCTTGATCGATTTTTCCTCGAACCCACCTATTTCTACGCCCACGCTTTGCCCGGCCAGATCGTCCAGTGCGGCGATGTTACCGGGGTTGCTGGGCAGCGCCGAAAGGCTGATCGCCTGGTTTTCGTAGGGGATCATCCACATGATTTTCGCCCGTTCGGGGGTGAAGAAGATCCCCGTGTTGATCATGTCCCAACGCCGCCCCTGCAGGCCTGGCACCATCGCGGAAAATTCGATACGGGTGTAATCGGCCTGCAAACAAAGGCGCTTGGCGATCTCGGTGCCCAATTCGATGCGCATGCCCTTGAGCTCACCACTGGCGTCGACGAATTGCAGCGGCGGCAAGGTGGGGTTAGTGGCCATGCTCAGGTGCCCTGGGTTGATCAGGGCCGCTTGCGTGGGTGTTGCACACTCGGCGGCAAAGGTTGAAGCACAAAACAACAACGAAGCGAGCAAACCAGCATTACACGAACGGCGCAGGTTAGATTTCATGGTGGGTGTTCCCGAGTCGTGAGATTTAGCTACGCAAGCTGCCAATGACCTGGAGGTCTTCGAGCGCCTGACGCAGGGCGAGTTGGTGGGGCAGTGCCAAAGGCAAACGCGGGGCGCGAGGGTCACCGACGGGCAGGCCGAGCAGGTTCAGCCCGGCCTTGCTGGCGGCCACATAGTGGGGGCCGCCAACGGCCCGTACGATGGGCAGTATTTTCTTATACAGGGCCAGGGCGGCGTCGCGGTCGCCTCGCTCAACCGCCGCTTCGAACATCTGCGCCGACCATTTGGGCAGCAGGTTGGACGCCACCGCGATCCAGCCGCAGGCGCCCAGCCAGAACGATTCATAGCCCAGGATGCCGGCGAACACATTCATGCGGTCGCCACACAGCTCGATGATGTCACGCACCCGGGTCACTTCCAGGGTCGATTCCTTGATGTAGCGCACGGTATCGATCTGCGCCAGGCGTGCCACTGTGCTGGGCATGAGGTCGACATTGGCGGTGGCCGGGTTGTTGTAGAGCATGATCGGTACGTCTATTGCTTCCCCTACGGCACGGTAGTGGGCGAACAGCTCGTCTTCATTGGGGCAGCTATAGAACGGCGGGATGATCATCACCCCGTCGGCGCCCATGGACTGGGCTTCCAGGCTCAGTTCGACGCAATCGCGGGTCCATTCCGCGCCGGTTCCGACCAGTACCGGAACCCGCCCATTGCTGGTGCGCACGACCGTGTCGATGACCAATTGCCGTTCTTCGCGGGTCATGGAGAGAAACTCTCCGGTACTGCCTAGCGGAATCAGGCCATGGATGCCTTCGGTGATTTGCCAGTCCACCAAACGCTCCAGGGCGGGCACGTCGATAGCCGAGCCGTCGGAGGTGAAAGGCGTGATAAGGACCGTGTAGGTGCCGCGAAAAGTTGTCATGGGTTCATGCTCGCCAGTGATTGCATACCGAGTGTATACGTATACAATCAGTATGCAAACTCATTGAGAGGCGACCATGCATCTGATTCATCCTGCTATTGAGCGCAGCGGCGCCACGTTCGAGCTCTATATGGACGGCGTTGCGGTGCCTGCCTGGGAGGGTGAAACCGTAGCTGCCGCGCTGACGCGCGCCGGCATCCTCGCGCTGCGCCAAACCCGCGACGGCCAGGCGCGCGGGCTGTATTGCGGCATGGGCGCCTGCTTCGAATGCGCGGTTGAGATCGACGGGCAGGCAGGCCAGCGCAGTTGCCTGGTCAAAGTCGCTGACGGCATGCAAGTGCGCAGCGGGCTGCCTGCAGAGTATGCGTTGCAGCCCTTGGCCGAGGCTCCACAGGGCAGCGCGCCACAGGTCGCACGGCCAGATGTCCTGGTGGTGGGCGCCGGTCCTGGAGGCTTGGCCGCCGCGTTGGCGGCGGCGCAAAAGGGGGCCAGCGTTTGGGTGCTGGATGAGCGACCCGAAAGCGGCGGGCAGTTTTACAAGCCACTCGCGCCGTCCCATCGCTTCGTCAAAGCGCCTGCCAAGCAATTTGCCCATGGCTTGGCGCTGCTGGCGCAAGCACGCCAGGCCGGGGTGCGGATCCAGCAAAACGCAACGGTGTGGGCGGCGTTTTCACCCAATGAAGTGGCGGCGGTGATTGCCGGCCAAGCGTGGCTGTTCGAACCCAAACAACTGATTCTGGCCCCCGGCGCCTATGAGCGGCCGGTGCCGTTCCCCGGCTGGACGCTGCCAGGGGTGATGACCACCGGTGCTGCGCAAACCCTGGGCCGAGCGTATCGGGTCGGCGCCGGGCAACGGGTGCTGATCAGCGGCAACGGCCCGCTGAACCTGCAGCTGGCCGCCGAGCTACTCAGCGGCGGCGCAACCGTGTGCGAGGTACTTGAGTCGGCGGCCAAGCCGCGCTTCAAACAATGGCGCCAGGTGGTGCGCATGCTGCGCAGTGGTAGTGACCTTCTGCGCGATGGCGCTGCTTACCTGGGCCGGCTGAAAAGCGCTGGGGTGCCTTTGCACTGGGGCCATAGCGTCATTGCCGCCCACGGCTCGCAGCGTTTGCAAGCCGTCACGGTGGCCGCCGTGGACGCCCATGGCGCGGTGGTGCCGGGTAGTGAGCGGCGGGTCGAGTGCGACGCCCTGTGTCTGGGCCACGGCTTCATTCCCTCGACCGAGCTGGCGCGCATGTTGGGGTGTGAGCAGGTCTTGCGCGAGGCGCCGTTCAGTACCCCGGCCATTCGCACGGGGCTGGACGCCAGCACCTCGGTCCCAGGCGTCTATGTGGTCGGCGACGGTGCGGATGTGGGTGGCGCTCGTGTAGCGTTGGCCCGCGGCACGCTGGCGGGGCTGGCTGTCGCTGTACAGTTGGGTTTAGCCGCAGACCCCCCGCGCCAGCAAGCCGCTGAACGCCAGTTGCAGCGCGCCCAATCTTTCCAGGCGGGCCTGTGGGCGCTGTATCAGGCTCCCCCGGTGAACCTGAACGCACTACCGGACAGCACCCTGGTGTGTCGTTGTGAAGACATCGACTTGGGCACCTTGCGCCAAGCGCTGGATCAAGGCTACGACACGCTGGCCAGCCTCAAGCGCTTCACTCGCTTAGGCATGGGCCGTTGCCAAGGGCGTTATTGCGCGGGGGTGGGCGCCTGTTTGATCAGCCAGCGACTGGGCCGACCCGCCAGTATCGACAGCGGCTTTGCGCCTAGGCCCCCGGCCAAGCCGGTGGCCATCGCCGCGTTAGCCTTCGAGCACGCTGAGTGGGGCGGGCATGTGGCCGCGAGCACGCCCAACCTGGCGCGACCGGTGCAACAGCCGCCGCTGCCTCAGCAACACACCGACGTACTGGTGATTGGTGCCGGAGTGCTGGGCAATTGCCTGGGCTATTACTTGGCCAAGGCAGGGGCGCAGGTGCTGGTGGTGGACCGCGACGATGCCAACCTGCAAGCCTCGGGCGCCAACGCGGGCAGCCTGCATGTGCAATTGCTCTCGTTCGACTTTGGTGCCAAGGCCCAGCGCGGTGGTGGCCCTGCGGCGCAAACGCTGCCTTTGGGCCCTTTGGCCGTGGGCCTCTGGCAGGAGCTGGAACGCCTCAGTGGGCAGTCCATGGAGATCAAATTGACCGGTGGCCTGATGGTCGCCGAGAACGCCCAAGGCCTGCGCTTTCTTGAAGACAAAGTTCGCCTGGAACGCCGCTACGGCATTGCCGCCGAGCTGCTTGACGGCGCGCAGCTGCGCAGGCTTTCAGCGCATTTGTCGGCGGACCTGCTAGGCGCTGAATGGTGCCCCCTGGAAGGCAAGATCAACCCCTTGCGTGCGACCTACCTGGTGGGCGATCTGGCCCGCGGCTTGGGCGCGCGCTTTCAGCGCGGCACCGACGTACAGGCCATCGAAGCCCTGGCCAATGGCGGTTTTCGCGTCACCACCAGTCGCGGCGTGATCGTTGCCAAGCGCGTGGTCAACGCGGCGGGGGCATGGTCCAAGCGGGTTGGGCAATTGCTCGGGGTGAACGTGCCGGTCACGGGCGCACCTTTGCAGATGATTGTCACCGAGCGTGCGCCACCGCTGGTGGACCACCTGATCGCCCACGCCGACCGCCACTTGAGCCTCAAGCAAACGGCCAATGGCGGGCTGCTGATCGGCGGCGGCTGGAGTGCCGGTTTCTCGCCCGCCATGCGTATGAACACGGCACTGCGCGGCAGCATCGAGGGCAACTTATGGGTCGCCACGCGCGTCTTGCCCGCGCTGCGGGGCCTGCATATGCTGCGCAGCTGGGCGGGCATGAACGTAAACATCGACGGCGCGCCGATCCTCGGTGAAGTACCGGGTGTGGCGGGCTTTTTCAACGCCGTGACTTCCAATGGTTATACCTTGGCCCCCATCGTGGCGCGCACCGTGGCCGAATTGATAACCCAAGGGCGCACCGATTTAGATGTGTCTGCGTACCGTATCGAGCGCTTTGGCAACCCTTTATGAACGAGGCTATTTGCAGATGACCGACCCCAAACAGACCTTAGGTGCTGTGATTGACCAAGGCTTCGCTGCTCAAACTGAGATGCTTCAAGCGCTGGTGCGTACCCCTTCAGACAACCCGCCGGGTGACTGCACCCCCCATGCCGAGGTCACCGCACGCCTGCTCGAGGCCATGGGGTTTACGGTAGAGCGGCATACGGTACCGGCTGCGGTGGTCGAGGCGGCGGGTATGGTGAGTGCGACCAACCTGATCGTGCGTCACCGCTTCGGTCCGGGGCCGACCATCGCCCTTAATGCCCATGGCGATGTGGTGCCGCCAGGGCGCGGCTGGAGTAGCGACCCCTACGGCGGCGAGATCCGCGAGGGTTGGTTGTACGGGCGCGGGGCAGCGGTTTCCAAATCTGATATCACCACTTATGCCCATGCGTTGGCCGCCCTGAAAACCCTCGATCTGCCTTTGGCCGGTAGCGTTGAACTGCACATCACCTATGACGAAGAAACCGGCGGTTTAGCCGGGCCCGGCTGGCTGCTCAAAGAAAAACTCAGTGCCCCGGACTACGTACTCAGCGCCGCGTTTTCTTACCACGTGATCACCGCGCACAACGGCTGCCTGCACCTGGAGGTGACCCTGTGCGGAACGTCCGCCCACGCGGCGATGCCCGACACCGGGGTCGATGCGATCGAGGCCAGCGTCGCGGTGTTGCAGGCCCTGTATGGCTACCGCGACAGCCTGCGCGAACGGCGCAGCAGCACGCCTGGGATCAGCCACCCGACCTTGATCGTGGGCCTGATCGAGGGCGGCATTAACACCAACGTGGTTGCCGACCGCCTGACCCTGCGCCTGGACCGACGGATTATCCCCGAGGAGTCGCCTGAAGCGGTCGAAGCCGAACTGCATGAGCTGCTCATCCGCGCAGCGGCCGAGCAGCCCGGGATTACCTTGGACATCAAGCGGGTCCTGCTGGCCAGGCCGTTCACCCCGGTGGCGGGCAGTGAACGCCTGGCGGCGCTGGTCTGCCGCGAAGCCGAGCGAGTGTTTGCCGAGCCCATCACACCTGTGGGCGTGCCGCTGTACACCGACGCGCGGCTTTACAGCGAAGCCGGCATCGCCACGGTGATGTACGGGGCTGGGCCGCGCACCTTGATCGAAGCCAACGGGCACCGCGCCGATGAGCGGGTGCCGTTGGACGACCTGCGGCGGGCCACCCAGGTGGTTGCCAATACGTTGCTTGAGCTGCTCAGCGAGGGCGTACCACGATGATCAACATCAAGGGGCTGTCTAAATTCTATGGCAACTTCCAGGTGCTCAAGGGCTGTACCACCCACATCAATAAAGGCGAAGTGGTGGTGGTCTGTGGCCCGTCGGGTTCCGGCAAGTCGACCTTGATCAAGTGCATCAACGCTCTGGAACCGTTCGACAGCGGTGAAATTCATGTCGACGGCGTCAGTGTCGGGGCTAAAGGCACCGACCTGCCGCTGTTACGCCGACAAGTCGGGATGGTTTTCCAGCAGTTCGAATTATTCCCGCACATGACCGTGATGGATAACCTGGTGATCCCGCAGACCCAGGTACTCAAGCGCCCCAAAGCTGCCGCCCATGAGCGCGGCCAGCGCTTGTTGGAGCGCGTTGGCCTGGGCGCCCAGGCCAGCAAGTTCCCTGGGCAGTTGTCCGGTGGTCAGCAGCAGCGCGTGGCCATTGCGCGGGCCTTGGCGATGGAGCCTAAAGCCATGCTATTCGACGAACCCACGTCGGCGCTCGACCCAGAGATGGTGGCTGAGGTGCTGGCGGTGATGACCGAGTTGGCCCAAGAGGGCATGACCATGTTTTGCGTAACCCACGAAATGGGCTTTGCGCGCAAAGTGGCCGACCGCGTGTTGTTCATGGACGCCGGTGAGATCATCGAAGACGCCCCGGCGGCGCAATTTTTCGATGCCCCGCAGACGCCCCGTGCCCAAGGCTTTCTCCAGCAGATCCTGGCCCATTGAGCGAGGTTTCGCTCAAGTCTCGTCGTGAACTTGGGAAAGGGGGGTGGCGACGCTTTCCAGGGACTTGCGCTCAGCCGCGACACCCCATATAGCCTGCACGCAGGCGGCGCCAATCATCAAGGCGGCGCCAATCACATAGCCAACGAATACGTTGCTACGGTCCTGGCTTTCAATCAACGCGCCAAACAGGCTCGGGCCGACGATCCCGCCCAGACCGGTGCCGAACGCGTAAAACACAGCGATGGCCAGGGCGCGTATTTCCAGCGGGAAGGTTTCGGCAACGGTCAGGTAGGCCGAGCTGGCCGCCGCTGAGGCGAAGAAGAAAATCACGCTCCAGGCCAGAGTTTGCTCAATCACCGTGAGCAGGCCTGCTTGAAACAGATAACCGCTGATGGTCAGCAATACGCCGGAAATTGCGTAGGTCAGGCTGATCATCACGCGGCGCCCGACCACGTCGAACAATCGGCCTAGTAGCAGCGGCCCACAGAAATTGCCCAGGGCAAACGGCAATACATACCAGCCGACTTGCTCGGCAGGCACGTTATAAAAGTCGGTCAGGACCAACGCATAGGTGAAGAAAATCGCGTTGTAGAAAAACGCTTGGGCGGTCAACAGGCTCAGGCCCACCACCGCGCGCATGCGGTGCCGTACGAACAGGGTATTGAACACTTCGGCCAACGGCGTGTGGTCGCGGGCGCGCAGGCGCAGGGGTTTTTCGCTGAGTGGCGCCAGGGTGTGGCCCTCATCGCGAAAGCGCTGCTCGATGGCCTCGACGATTTGCTCGGCCTCGGCGTGGCGCCCATGGATCATCAGCCAGCGGGGGCTCTCTGGAATCCACAGGCGCATAAACACAATGATCAGGCCCAGGCCGGCACCGATAGCGAAGCACAGCCGCCAGCCGTTGTCGCCGCCGACCACGTCGGGGTCGAGCAACACGATAGAGCCCACGGCGCCCAAGGCCGCGCCGATCCAGAAGGTGCCGTTGATGGTCAGGTCGACCCAACCACGGTAGCGCGCGGGGGTGAATTCCTGAATGGTGGAGTTGATCGCGGTGTATTCGCCGCCGATCCCCGCGCCGGTGAGAAAACGGAAAAACAGAAAGCTCCACAGGTTCCACGAGAACGCCGTGAGTGCCGTCGCGCCGATGTACAGAAACAGTGTGATGAAGAACAGTTTGCGCCGCCCCAGGCGGTCGGTCAGCCAGCCGAACAGCAAGGCCCCAAGGACCGCGCCGGCAATATAGGCCGCGCCGGCCAGGCCGATGTCGCTGTTACTGAACTGCAGCGCCGGGCTGCTTTTCAAGGCACCGGCTACGGAGCCGGCGAGGGTGACTTCCAGGCCATCCAGCAGCCAGGTGATGCCCAAGGCAAACACCAGCAGGGTGTGGAAACGGCCCCAGGGTAAACGGTCGAGTCGTGCGGGCAGGTCGGTATGGAAAATCGCTGCGCTGCGCATGGCCTGCCTCGGTTTTTTATAGGCGTGTTTGCCGTGTGAGTGCAGGGTAGGGCGGGGAGTTCAACTGGTGTGGGGTATTGGTGGTGTCTGGAGAATTTGCGTTGGCGGGGGGAAAAGATCGGGGGCAAGCCCCCTCCTACAGCCCCCGATCTTTTTAACGCGACGTCTCGTTAGCCAGCCATTGCTCGATTTCCCCAGGCGGCATGGGCTTCGAGAAGAAATACCCTTGCACCTTGGAACAGCCCAGGCTGGCCAGGGCATTGAGCTCTTCGCGGGTTTCCACGCCTTCGACGATGCATTCCAACTGCATGTCCAGGCTAAGCGCCACCAACGACTTAACGATCTTGTAGCTGGCTGGTTTCTCGTGCAAACCGGTCACGAAGCTGCGGTCGATCTTGATTTTGGTGAAGGCCAGGGAGTGCAATTGGCTGAGGCTGGAGTACCCGGTGCCAAAGTCGTCCAGGGAGATGCCACAGCCCAGTTGGCGGAACACGTCGATGGTGCGGTGTACCTGGACGATGTCTTGCATGATCGCCGTTTCAGTGATTTCCAAGTCCAAGCGGCGTGGGTCGAAACGACTTTCGCGAATCACGCCAGCGATCTGTTCGGTGATTTCATCCGAGCCACAGTCGTGGGCCGAGAGGTTGAACGAAAGGCGGATGTTCTGCGGCCAGCCGTTGGCCGTGGCCAACGCCTTGCGTAACAGCGGTAGGGTCAGGCGGTTGATCATGCCAATGCGCTCGGCCACCGGAATGAACTGATAAGGCGAGACGTTGCCCAGCTTCGGGCTGTGCCAGCGGGCGAGAGCCTCGAAGGCCACGGTGCGCTGGCTGTGCAGGTCGACCACTGGCTGGAAGACTAGGCTGAATTCGTGGTCCACGTCGGCGCGGCGCAGGGCTTGCTCCGTCAAGCCGTCGCGGCGTAGTTGCTCCAGGTGATGGCCAGCAAACAGTGACATAACCCCACGGTTGGTGCGTTTGCTGTGGTACAGCGCGTAGTCGGCGTACTCGAACACCTCGGTGGCGTCGGTGGCGATGTCTGGGAAGGTGGCGATGCCCAGGGACCCGCCGATCTGGATCGGTAGATCGGTCAGCATGAAGGGCGCGGCCAGTGCCCCGCAGACCAGCTGACCGAAGTGCGCGAGCTGTTGGTCATCGGCACCATTGCTCAGGATCAGCGCGAATTCATCACCGCCCAGGCGCGCCAGATGCATGTCCGGGCCGATCAAACCCAGCAGGCGCTGGCCAACCTGAATCAACAGACGGTCGCCCACGCTGTGGCCATAGAGGTCGTTAACGGGCTTGAAGCCGTCCAGGTCGATGATGCCCACGGCCAGCCGGGTATTCTTCGCTTTAGCCCTGGCCAGTTCGCGGTCGAGGGTGGTGAAAAACTGCCGGCGGTTCGGCAGCCCTGTGAGGCTGTCCTGATTGGCCAGCCGCAGGTTCTCGTTGCCGAGTTCTTCAGCACGGGCCTGGGCGTCCACCAGGCGGGTAAACGCGCGGTAATGATTATTGAGGATCACCAGCATGGTGATCGATACCAGCAAGACGTTCAGCGCCGTGGCGATGAAGGTCGGGTTACCAGTGGAAGCGAAAAACACCACGAAGGCAATGTTGACGATCAGCGCCGTAGTCTGCGCGGCGGGGCGCAAATGCATCAAGCTGAAGATCACACCGATAACGGTAATGGCCATGTAGAACGCCACATGGGATTTGCCATAGACGTCGCCATAGGGAAACAACGCCAGCGCCCAGCTGGTAAAGCCGATGGCGATGGGCGCCGAGAGTCGATTGGTGCGCACCAGCGCGCGCAGGATCAGCTCTGTGGACGGCTGCCGATGCCGCGTGAACCACCATACGCAGGCGCGCAACCCGCACACCAGGGTCAGCAGTGTCGGTACGTAGACCACCAGCCACGTGGGGGCGTGCGCCATGTGGGTCCAGGCCAGGGCCCAGGTGTTGACCAGCAAAATGAAGTACATCAGAGGCAGTTGGCGGGCCAGGGCGATGTACTGCGCCTTGAGCAGGCGCGGGTTGTCCGCGCGCACCGAGAAGAACGCCTGCAGCTTTGCGATCAGCGCTTTGCTTGTCAAAGTGATCTCTCTAAGGAGGCGATAGTGCACGCCCGATCCGGTGCCTCTGGCGGGCTCGACGGCGGTCACAGGTTCGAATTGGCGCTGTGCAGGAGTCGTCGTTGGCGCTGTGGTGCTATTGGATCCGCTGGGCAGTGGTTTGATCATAGTCAACTTTTAAAAGGTCGGGTCGGTGCCCGATTCATCAGGTGCTGTTAAACGTGTCGGCGGTGCTGGCCGATTCTGTAGAGGGAGGGGGCGATTGAGATAGATCTGCCAGGGTATTTGACCGTTCGTCCGGAATTGGGCACGATGCCTGGGTGAAGCGCTCTGATACCCAGGGCTGAGATGATCCTGGCCCGGCTATGAAGAGGTGAGCATGACCAACACGCCGAATGCGCCAGATGGGCAAACCCCCTCCAAACCGTCCGATCCTAAAAAAGATCTGGGTTTTGATCCCGACTCCCCGGACCTGGAAGACCCGCAGACCGATCCGATAGGACCTGCAAAAATTCCCGGTGAAGATGACGACAAGTCCTGATCCCCGGCAAACTATCGAGAGCCCCGCTATATTCGCGGGGCTCTTGTCACCTGAATCCATAACAATGAGGCAACAGCATGCGAATTTTGATGGGGGCGCTGACCCTGGCCGCACTGGCCGGTTGCACTGGCAACGGCTCTTGGCGTGAGCAACCGACGCTCTCGGCGTCGAGCACCAAGGCACCGCAGGAATACGCTGCCTGCCTGGCACCCAAGTGGCAGCAGTTCAGCCCGCAAGTGCAGCCCGTCGCCACTGATACCGGTTACCAGATCGATGTGCATGCACCGTTCACCGCTTCGTTGAGCCAAGCGCGTATCGACCAGGAAGGCAGCGGTTCCAAAGTCACCGTGTCGTTGCCCCCTGAGTGGGCCGAAAGCACTGCATGGGCCAATATGGCCAAAGCCTGCCTGTAACCGCGCTATTGTTTCGAAACAGCGCGTGGTCATCCTTTCGCTCCTGCGGCCGATAGCGATTTTGCAAGATGCACAATCTTGCTAAATCGCCCATGTGTGGGCTGCCCGTTGAGCCCAGGAGTGACCGATGGATATTGAAGCGCTTTTTTCCGAACTGCACAGCCTGCCGAGTATTCCCAAGGTCGCCCAAGACCTGATCCAACAGTTCGACAACCCCGCCTCCAGCCTGGAAAGTGTGGCGCGTAACCTCGAGAAAGACCCAGTCATTGCGGCGAAGATCCTGCGCTTGGCCAACTCGGCGCGGTTCCGTGGTGCTCGTGAGTCGGCCAGTATCGAAGATGCGGCCTCGCGCCTGGGCTTCAACACCCTACGCACTCTGGTGCTGGCTTCTGCGGTCACCGGTGCCTTCAAGACTGAAGCGGCCTTCGACCTCAAGGGCTTTTGGCTGAAAAGCTTTCAGGTGGCCAGTATTTCGCGGCTATTGGCCAAACAGGTTGGGGTCGACGCCGAAATCGCCTTCACCTGTGGGGTGATGCACAACATCGGTGAGCTGCTGATCCAGGCCGGCGCGCCAAGGTTTGCCGCCATTATTCGTGCCAGTGGCGCTAGCCGAGCCGCCAATGAAACCCTACAGCTGGGCTTCGGCTACCCGGAAGTGGGCGCCGAGCTGGCTAAGCGCTGGCATCTGCCGGAGCTCATTCGTACCGCCATTGCCTATCAGGCCAATCCATTCCACGCACCTAACAATGCGCCGCTGCCCAAGGTGTTGGCCCAGGCCATCTGCATTTCCGATGCGCTGGAAGCCCACGGTGGCGCCACCCCGGACGCGCGCGTGGCCTTGGAAGGTCCGCTGCTGGAAGGGATTGACCTGGACCTGTTGTTTGAAAAGCTGCCTGCTTTGCTGGAGGCCGATAAAGCCTTTGCCGAGCAACTGACCTAAGCCTTGCCCAGCCTACCGGCGCCAGCGGGCGCCGACGTGCTGGGCCGGCAGGCGGTCACCCTGGCCGTGTAGTTTATGGCGCAGCGTGCCTTCGCTATAGGCGCTTTTGTAGCGCCCGCGGCTTTGCAGTTCAGGCACCACCAGGTCGACGAAATCCACGTAACTTTCGGGCGTGACCGTACGGGTCAGGTTGAAGCCATCCAGACCTGTCTCGTCGACCCAGGCGGTTAGTGCGTCGGCGACCTGTGACGCGCTGCCGACCACGGCGGGGTAGCGCCCGCCCAGGGCGTTTTCTTCGAGGATGCGCCGCACCGTCCAGTCGCTATCACGGGTCAGGGCCTTCACGGCGGACTCGATAGCGTTGTTCTTTTCGTAGCGAATCGGCTCATCCAGCCCATAGCGCGACAAGTCGATGCCGGTGGAGGCCGCATAGTGCGCCAGGCCCGCCTCTGGGCTGGCATAGCGCAGGTACTCGTTGTATTTCTCTTCGGCCTGGGCTGCGCTCGTGCCGACCACCACGCTCAAGCCCATAAATATTTTGATCGCCTGTGGGTCGCGGCCGGCCTGGCGGGCGCTTTCGCGTAGGGCGTTGACCTGTTGGCGCACGCCGACGTGGTCTTTGCCGGAGATAAACACGCATTCGGCATGCTGGCCGGCAAAGCGCAGGCCCCGTGGTGACGCGCCGGCCTGGAACAACACCGGGGTGCGTTGCGGCGAAGGCTCGCACAGGTGGTAGCCCTCGACCTGATAGAACTCGCCATGGTGCTCGACCTTATGCACTTTGTGCGGTTGCGCATAGATGCGCTGCTGGCGGTCGTTGAGTACGGCGTCGTCGGCCCAGCTGCCTTCCCACAGTTTGTACAGCACCTCGAGGTATTCGTCGGCTTGGTCGTAGCGCCGGTCGTGCTCCACCTGGGCCGGGCGACCCATGGCGCGGGCGGCGCTTTCCAGGTAACCGGTGACGATGTTCCAGCCCACCCGGCCTTCACTCAGGTGGTCGAGAGTGGACATGCGGCGGGCGAATAGATAGGGCGCTTCGTAGCTCAAGTTGGCCGTCAGGCCAAAGCCCAGGTGCTGGGTCACCGCCGCCATGGCCGACACTAGCATCAAGGGGTCGTTGACGGGCAGTTGAATGCTCTCTTGCAGGGACAGGTCGACATTCCCCCGATAAACATCGTAGGTGCCGACGATGTCAGCCAGAAACAGCCCATCGAACAGCCCGCGCTCCAGGGTTTGCGCCAGTTCGGTCCAGTAGCTCAGCCGCTTGTAGTCGGTCGAGCGGTCCCTGGGGTGGGTCCATAGCCCGTGGTTGATATGGCCCACGCAGTTCATGTTGAAGGCATTGAGGAGGATTTTTTTCGCCGCAGTCATTTACAGGTAACCCTTACGCGGTGGTCGTTGGCCATTGAGGTGGTAGTTGCCGATCGCGTGGAATTTCCAGCGCACGGGGTCGTGCAGGGTATGCACGCGAGCATTGCGCCAATAGCGGTCGAGGCCATGTTCTGCCAGTGACGCGCGGGCGCCGCCGAGTTCGATCAGCTTGCTGGCGGCGCTCAGCGACACTTCGGTACTCAAGGCCCGGGCTTCGGCCACGGCCAGGGACGCTTGGGCCAGGTTTTCTGGATCGGGCGCCAGGCGCGTGCGGTCCAGGGCCAAGCCGGCGTTCTCCAGCAGCGCTTCAGCGGCGTGTAGGCGGATGGCCAAACGGCCGATTTCGCTGATTGTCAGCGGGTCGTGATAAGCCTGCTCGACCCCGGCGTCTGGCCAGGGGCGTGCGTGTCGGCGAATGAACTGCAGCGCCGCTTCGAACGCGCCGCGAGCCAAGCCGGTGTCGATGGCCGCGTGGAGGATCTGCGCAAAGGGGCCGACGCTGGTAGGGCGCTCGAAGGCGCTTTGGAACGGCACCACGTCGGCGGCGCTGACGTAGACGTTATCGAGCACCACTGAGCCGCTGCCGGTGGTGCGCTGGCCGAACCCTGACCAGTCGTCGATGATGCTCAGGCCTGGCGCATCCCGTTGCACGAACGCCATGTGCTGTACGCCGTTGGCATCTACCGCCGAGGTAGGGATGCGCTGCGCGTACAGCGCGCCGGTGGCGTAAAATTTGCGCCCGTTGAGGCGAAACCCCTCACCTTCGGCGGTCAGCGTGGTGGTGCGTACCTGGGAGGTCTTGCCCCCCGGTTCCGCCAGGGCATTGCCGAAGCGCACCCCGGCCAGCGCTTCGCCGAACAACCGCTGCTGTTGCTGTTGGGTACCGTTTACTCGCAGCACTTCCAGGGCATAGAAATGGTTCTGGGGAATCTGCCCCAGTGAGCCATCGGCGGCGGCAATGCGGGCGATCACTTGGGCCAGGGTAACGCTGCTGACCCCCGCACCGCCGAATGCCTTGGGCACGCTGATGCCCCACAGCCCCGACGCCGAAAAGCGTTGCAGTTCGGCCCAGGGTAGGCGTCGTTCACGGTCGCGCACGCTGGCCTCTTGGGCGAACGCCTGGGCCAGCTCAGCGGCGACCTGTAGGGCCTGTTGATCATTCTCGATCAGCGCAGCCGGTGTGTCGGTGTAGAGAGCGCTCATGGTCAGATCCAAGCGTGGCGCGGTGGCAGCGCACCGTTGAGGTAGTAGTTACCCACGGCGTGGACCTTCCAGCGCACGGGGTCATGGAGGGTGTGGGTGCGGGCGTTACGCCAATGCCGGTCGAGGTTATACTCGGCCAGGGTTGCTCGGCTGCCGCCCAGTTCGAAGAGCTTTTCGCTGCTCAGCAGGGCGATTTCAGTGGTCAGCACTTTGGCTTCGGCCACGGCAATGGAAGCTCTTGCGGCGCTGTCGGCATCGATGGGCGCCGCAGTCACTTCGTCCAGCACCCGTGCGGCCCGGGCCAGCAAAGCATCGGCCGCGTGCAGCTCGAGCTGCAACTTGCCCACTTCGGCGATCAGGTAGGGCTCCAGCCGGGCTTCGTCAACGTTGGCGTCTGCCCACGGCCTGGCCCGCTCGCGCACGAAACTTAGGGTGTCGGCCAGTGCGCCGTGGGCGATCCCGGCATCAATGGCTGCTTGGATCAGCTGCGCGTAGGCGCCTTGAATATTGGCCGTGTGGCTCAGCCGGTCGTTGGGCAGTACGTGGCTGGCCGGCACCGCAACGTTGTCCAGCAGTACTGTACCGCTGGCCGTGGTGCGCTGGCCGAAGCCCGACCAGTCGTCGACGATACGCAGCCCTTCAGTGCCGCGCGCCACGAAGCCAAGCACCTGGCGCCCTTCATCGTCCAGGGCTTTGACCGTCACCCAATGGGCGAACAGCGCGCCGGTGGAATAGAACTTTTGCCCGCTGAAACGGTAGCTGCCGTCGGCCTGGCGCAGTGCTCGGGCCTGCAGGTCCAAGGTGTGCTTGCTGTTGCGTTCGGGCCCGGCGTTGCCGATTCGCCAGCCTTGCAGGATCTTCCCGTAGAAATAGCGCTGTTGCGCCTCGTCGGCGACGTGGGCGATGACGCTGGTGAGGCCGAAATGGTTTTGCGGGATCTGCCCCAGGGCCGGGTCGGCGGCGCAAATCAGCTTGAACACCTGGGCGATGGTCGCATACGACACCCCAGGCCCACCAAACGCGCGCGGCACGCTAATACTGCCCAGCCCGCTCGCGGTGAAGCGTTCAAGCTCGGCCCATGGCAGGCGCCGATCACGGTCCCGCACGGCGGCGTCAACCTTGGCATAGGCAGCGAAGTGCTGGGCGACATCCAGGGCTTCGGCGTCGTTGGCAATAATGTGGGCGGGGTGCAGGGCAGGGGGTTGGTCCACCCCATGCCCATGGGCAAATGCAGTCACACTCGAACCTCGCGAATAGAAGAATGGGGCGCTGTCCGGTGGACCGGTTTATTTAGATTAATAGGGAATAACCGAAAAACTAAATAGCCTTTTCGAATATATATAGAGAGGTTGTGGTTGGATGTGCGAGGGTAAAAGATCGTGCCCTGACGGTCTTGAAGGAGTTCGGGGGCAAGGCCCCGTCCTACACCCCCGATCTTTTGCTTGCGCGTTTTTGTTTGCGATCGGCGCCTGCGGGATGGGCCATACACGTTAAACTGGTCGATCTTTACGGCATTTATATCGCCTTCACCGCCTGATTCAGTCAGGTGTCTATACCTAGGACTTTCCTTTTATGAGTTATTTTTTTCCCCGTCTTGCCTTGGCCTGTGGCCTTTTCATCGCCAGTGTCGCCAACGCCGCCAAAGCCCCACCGCCGGTTGTGCACCTGACCGTTTTGAGCGCGGGTGGGATCATGGGCGCCATGCAAGCCATAGCGCCGGAGTACGAAAAAGCCACCGGCGTGAAGTTGGTGCTGGAAGCAGCCCCGCCTAGAGGCCAGGCTGCCGAAGCGATCCCCGCCCGCCTGGCCCGCCAAGAGCCCGCGGACGTGGTACTCCTGGCCGGCGCCACGTTGGACAAATTGGTCTATCAGGGGCAAGTGGAGAAAAATAGCCGGGTGGACCTGGGCAAGTCGTTTATCGCCATGGCAGTGCGCCAAGGGGCACCGCATCCGGACATCGGCAGCATGGAGGCCTTCCGCCAGACTTTGCTGGACGCCCAGTCCCTCGCGTATTCAGACAGCTCCAGCGGGATTTACCTGTCGCACCTGTTGTTCCCGCGCATGAAGCTGCAGGCGCAACTCAAGGACAAGAGCCTGACCGTGCCCGAAGGGCCCGTGGGGGAAGTCATTGCACGGGGCGAAGCGCAACTGGGCTTCCAGCAACTTAGTGAGCTGAAGCCAGTGGCGGGCATCGATATCGTCGGCCTGATCCCCGACCAGGCGCAGCAGATGACTCTATACTCCGCCGCCGTGGTCAGCCGCAGCGGCTATCCCCAGCAAGCCCAGGCCCTGCTGGACTACCTGCTCACGGCGCCAGCCCAAAAAGCCATCGAGCAGAGCGGCCTGAAACCCGTCAAGCACCCGCACGGCTGACGCCAGGTGCCGGTTCAGACAAACAGCGGGGCGGGTTGAGGGGCGTTGAGTAGGCCGCGCCCATGCGGGGGCTCGCTAACGGGCACCACGCAGGAGAGGGCTTGCAGCGGAAAGCGGTTGGCATCGCAAAGGGCGGCAAAGCGCTCTGCCGAGATGGGCCGGCTAAAGAAATAGCCTTGTGCCTCATGGCAGCCGAACTCGCGGACCAATTCCATGCATTTGAAGGTTTCGATGCCTTCGGCCACCGTGCGGTACCCGAGATCGTGGGCCAATTGAAAAATTGAGCGGGCAATTACGCGGTTGCGTTTGCTGTGTTCCAGGTTAGTGACAATCGACTGATCGAGCTTGATCACATTGGCCGGAATTTCGTGCAGGTAAGCGAAATTGCTGTAGCCGGTGCCGAAGTCATCGATGGCCACATCGGCGCCCAACCCACGAATCTTCGCCAACTGCTCCAGCACATTGGGGTTGCTGCGAATCCACTCACCTTCGGTGATTTCGAATTCCAGGCGTTGTGCATCCACATGATGTTCCACGCAGGCCTGCTGGATCGCATCAGCGATGCCCAAGCCTTGGAAATCCAGGGGCGAGAGGTTGATCGACAGCTTGCAGTCCAGGTTGCTCCAGCGGGTCATGGTCTGCATGGCGTTATCCAGAACCCAGCGCGTCACGCGGCTGATTTGAGCATCACGCTCGATCACTGGGATAAATTCGGCTGGGGAGATCTGCCCCAGTACCGGGTGTTTCCAGCGCAGCAGCGCTTCGGCACTAACCTGCCGGCCGTCGCCGAGGCTGAAACGGGGTTGGAACTCCAGATAAATCTCGCCGTTGGTCAGGGCGCGTGGCAAGTCATTAATGAAAGTGAAGGCGCGACGATAGGCACTGTCTTTCACCGCATCGTAGGTCGCCCAATAGGTGCGGCCCTGGGTGGCGGTTTCCACCGCATACATCGCCTTGCGCAATAAGTCGGTGATGCTCTCGTCAGGGCTGTCGAACTGCGCCACGCCCGCACGCGCTGCCGGTTGCGTAGTGACCCCTTCGAGTAATTCGCTTTCGCACAACATCAATACCACCGAGTGCACCATGGCTTCGCGGTGAGGGATCTGCGCGGGCAACATGAAGCAGAACTGCCGTTCGCTGATGTGGTACAGCGGCGTGGTGTCTTCCAGGCGCCGACTCAGGCGCTCTGCCAGGCGCTTGATCACCGCATGCAGGGGGCGGATGCCGTGGGTCAGGGTCATGCCCTGGCCCCAGTGGCGGTCGAGGGCGTCGATCATCACCAGCAATCGGCCGTCTTCGGCTGGATTGCGGTAGGCGTGGTCGACCAGAAACTGGCGCAGGTTGGGCAGCCCCGTGATGGGGTCGCGGTGATTGAGCATCTGCCGCTGCTCGATCTGCGCCATGACCATCTCGGCGAAGTCTTTCAGCGCACGCCGCTCGGTTTCCTCGAGTTGGTCCGGCAGCCGGTTGATGATGCACAGGCTACCCAGCACCAAGCCCTGGCGCGTCTTGAGCTGCGCCCCGGCATAAAAGCGAATGCCGCCTTCACGGGTCACCAGGGCGTTGGCAACGAAGCGTGGGTCCTGGCAGGCGTTGGGCACCACCATGACGTCGTCTTGGCGAATGGTATGGGCACAGAACGATTGATCGATGGGGGTCTCGGGCGCATCGAAACCGACCCGGCCGGCGAACCACTGTCGGTCCTTTTCCACTAGCGAAACCAGCACGGTGGGCACTTTGAAGTACGCTGCTGCCAGGCGGCAGATGCGGTCGAAGTCTTCACTTTTGGCGGTTTCCAACCACTGCAGGGCGTGGACTGCTGCCAGCCGCTCTTGTTCAGCGTGGATAGGGTCGGACATGGGATTCTCTTCGGCGGTATAAGTGATTGCTAAATGACATCACTCCTGTGATTGCTGTTTTACCGGAAAAGTTTCCCGATGCCGACTGATATTTTTCATCAGGCGACGGGCGTAGCTAAGGGGCGCGATTGCGACACGCGACGAGCGAAAGCCTGTGTGGCTATCGCCCGCCGCGGCTATTTCTTTAGGTTCTGTACGTAAAGTGCCTGCGCGTCGACCATGCTGCGTTAAAAACAGGCTCGGGCGCGAGTCCGATCGGAATGCTCATTGACAACCAGTCAAGTCGAATGCGACTCCAACCGTTCCTCGCCTGTTTTTGCCTTGCCTGATCGCCGCTCGGCGACTTTACGTACAGAACCTAGTAACCCACGGTGAAACGTTGGCGCGAATGCTGAGGGCGCTCGACCTCGTCCAGCATGGCAATGGCGAAGTCGGCGAAGCTGATCCAGCTCCGGCCTTCGGCGTCCACCAACAGGTGCTCCTGGCCCAGCTTGAACTGCCCGGTACGCGGCCCTTCAACGAATTCGGCTGAGGGCGACAGGAAGGTCCAATCCAGGGCCTGCTCGTTGCGCAGCTCATCGAGAAACAGGCTGCCTGCGCTGGCTTCGGCCTTGTACTCCGGTGGAAAGCCAGGGCTGTCGATTACCCGCTCGTTGGACGGTAGCAGCAGGCTGCCGGCGCCGCCGACGACCAGCAGGCGTTTGACCCCGGCTTGCTTGGCCGGCTCGACCAGCGCCGCCGCCGGCACGGTGCTGAAGTGCGCGGCGCTGAGGACGACGTCGTGGCCCGACAGCGCCTGCTGCAAAGCGTGGCTGTCGAGTACGTCGACTGCCACGGCGTTGACATCACTGCGCGCCGCGAGGCTCGAGACGTTACGGGCCAAGGCGCTCACAGTGTGGCCGCGGCGCAGGGCTTCTTCCAACAGTTGGCTGCCAGCACGACCGGTGGCACCGATGATTGCGATCTTGCTCATAGGGAGCTCCTTTCAGGTAGATGAATAAAGTGGGGGCCTGGCACGAGCTTAGTTGCGTATCCCATAGGTAAAAATGCGATATTTGCCCATAGTTTATTTCTAAAACCGGGCAAATCATGGACCGTCTCACTGCAATGCGGGTGTTCGTCAGCGTGGTCGAGCTAGGTAGTCAGTCGGCGGCGGCCGATCATCTGGACCTCTCTCGGCCGGTGGTTTCCCGCTACTTGGCGGAATTGGAAGACTGGGTCGGCGCGCGCCTGATGCACCGCACTACACGTAAACTGAGCCTGACCGCGGCGGGCCTGGAAACCCTCCCGCGCTGCCGGCAGATGCTGGAGCTGGCCCTTGACCTGCACGCGGCGGTCAGCCTGCCCGAAGCGCAGCCCCAGGGCGAACTGCGCATCAGTGCCAGTACCTCGTTCGGCCAGACCCACCTGGCCGACGCGCTGGCTGATTTTGTAGCCCTTTATCCCGGGGTGCGGATCGACCTGCAGTTGCTCGATCGCACCGTCAACTTGGTGGATGAGCGGATCGACCTGGCAATACGCACCACTGGCGACGTCGAGCCTCAATTGATCGCCCGGCGTTTATCGGTATGTCGCTCGGTCATCTGTGCCGCACCCGCGTACCTGCAGCGCCATGGGCAGCCCAGCGAAATTGCCCAGTTGAGCGAGCACAATTGCTTGACCCATTCCTACTTCGGCCGCCATGTCTGGCCGTTCGAGATCGATGGGCAGGTGGTAGAAGTCGCGGTTCAGGGCAATTTGACCGCCAACGAAGTCATGACCCTGCAGCGAGCCACGCTGCGTGGGGCTGGGGTCGCCATGTTGCCGAGCTATCTGGTGGGGCCGGCGGTGGCAAGTGGCGAGCTGGTGCGCCTGCTACCCCACGCCAGGTTGCGCGACCTTGATCTGTTCGCGGTGTATGCCTCGCGCAAGCACATGCCCAACGCCCTGCGGCGGTTGCTGGATTTTCTCGCCGAACGGTTCCCGCGGGAGCCGGATTGGGATCGTTGGTTGGAGATTCCCGCCGGGGCAACGGCAGCGCCAGCCGCCCCTGCGGCACCTCAAACTAAGCCGCCGTGAGTGCCAGCGCCGCCAGTGCCGCCAATAGCGCGGGTGGCATCACCAGCACGCCCAAGCGCAGGAATTCCAGGGCGCTCACGTGCAAGCCCTCGCGTCGTACCGCCACCAGCCACAGCAAGGTTGCCAGGGAACCGGTGATCGATAGATTGGGCCCCAGGTCGACACCAATCAGCAGCGCGCTGGTGGTCTGCAGGGGCAGTGTGGCGGTTTGCCCCAGGGAGGCTGCGATAAGCCCGGCGGGTAAATTGTTCATCAGGTTGCTGGCCAAACCTATGCCAAGGCCTGCGGCCCAACTGGCCTGTTGTGGTGAATGGCTGGCCAGGGCTTGCAACGCTTGGCCCAATTGGCCAATGACGCCCGTATGGGCAACGCCCTCGACTAGTACGAATAACCCGGCAACCAAGGGCAGCACCCCCCAGGACAGATGCTTGAGCACGTGTTTGGGATTGCGCCGCAGGCGCAGGTGGATCAGCGCCGCCGAGGCCACCCCCGCGCAAAACGTCGGTAGGCCCAGTTCCAGGCCCAGCGCCGATGCCACCAGCAAGGTTACCGCCGTCAGAACAATGCCCACTGCCGCCAGGCGCCCGCCTGTGCCTAGTACCTGAGGCTCGAAGGTGGTCTGCAGTGGTTGGCGCAGCTGTTCGCGTTGGGTCAAGCGCAGGGCCACATAGGTGACGGCAATGGCTGCTGCCGAGGGCAGGCTGAAGTGCCAGAGCCAGGTCGCCAGCGGTGGCATCTGCGCGCCGAATATCACTAGGTTGGCCGGGTTGGAAATGGGCAAGACGAAGCTGGCGGCATTAGCGATAAATGCGCAAACGAACAGATAGGGCAGGGGCGGTGCCTTGGCTGCTCGGGCTGCGGCATACACCGCCGGGGTCAGAACGACCGCGGTCGCATCGTTGGACAGAAACACCGTCACCACGATCCCCACCAGAAAGACCAGGTCAAACAGGCGCGTCGCCGAGCCTTTGGCATGGCGTGCGGCGAACATGGCCAGCCAGTCGAACAGGCCCTCCTGGCGCGCCAGCTCGGCCAGGACCATCATGCCGAGCAAGAACAGGTAGACGTCGCCGCCTTCGGCCACCGCATGCCCGGCTGCCCTGAGGGGTAGCAGACCCAGCACCACCAAGAGCGCCGCGCCGCTCAGGGCCCAGACGTATTCAGGCACCCGCCACGGGCGCAAGATCACACCCGCTGTGGCGATAGCGGCGATCACCCAAGTAATCAGAGCAGAATGACTCTCTAGCATGGGTGCCTCACGCCGCCTGTGGGGTGGGTTTGGACGGCTCGTTAGCCGTCGCCCGCGCCAAAGTTTCTGGCATTTTCAGCCAGACCAGGGCCAGCGCCAGCGTGGCAATCGCCGCCAGGGTCAGGAAGGCGGCGTTGTAGCCGCCCCACTTGACCGCGAACCCGGCAACGCTGCTGCTCAGCGCCGCGCCCAGGCCAAAGGCGGTGGACAGCACGCCGAGGCTGACGTTGAAGCGCCCCGTGCCATGGGTGAGGTCTTTGATCACTAAGGGAAACATGACGCCGAAAATCCCTGCGCCGAAGCCGTCGAGCAGTTGCACGGCGACCAGCCAGTACGGGTCATCGGACAAGGTGTACAGCAAGCCACGTATCGGCAGTATGACAAAGCCTAGCAACAGCAAGGGTTTGCGTCCCCACTGGTCGGCTTTGGCCCCTGCCAGCATGGCCACCGGCACCATTACCAATTGCGCGGCGACAATGCACAGTGAGGTCAACGGGGTGGCCATGCTCAAGTCAATCTGCGCGAGCTTTTGGCTGACCAGGGGCAACATGGCGGCGTTGGCGAGGTGAAACAGCGCGCAGCAGATGGCAAATGTCATCAAAGAGCGATTGCTCAGGAGTACCCGCCAGCCCGAAGGTTGGTCGCTATGGTCGCGGGTCTTATCGAGGCCGCGGGCCACGTCATGGTCGATAGCCCGGGCCGATACCCCGGCAATAGCGAACACGCTGGCCACCGCCATAACGGCCATCAGGTAGAACACCGCGACCGGACCGAACAGGTAAGCGAAGCCTCCCGCGAGCATGGCAGCGACAGCGTTGCCGGCGTGGTTGAAGGTTTCATTGCGCCCGGTACGCCGGGTGAAGGCTTTGGGGCCGGTGATACCAAGCGAAATGGCGGCGATGGCGGGGGCAAATACAGAGGCAGCAATGCTGCTTAAGCCCTGGGTGAGGGCGACTAGGGTGAAGGATTCGGTGAAGGGCAGCACTAGGCAACTGGCCGTAACCATCAGTGCAGCGACGGCCACTAGCGCGCGTTTGCTGCGGGTGCGGTCGATCAGCGCGCCGGCCAAGCCCTGGGTGGCCAGGCCAGCCAAGGCGGCGATGGTCATGACCACACCAATACTGGCAGGGTCCCAGTGATGGACCGCCAGCAGATAAATCGCCAGGTAGGGGCCAAGGCCATCGCGTACGTCGGCCAAAAAGAAGTTCAATGCATCGAGGGACCGGCTGTTGCGCTGATCGAGGGAGAGGGCCATGGCAGTTCTCATAGGAGGCGACTAGAGATATCGCGTATGAGACCTTGGCACAAAGCATTCGTGCCAGCGCTTTAGCGGGCTTTAAGGAGGTGAGCCAAGGGGCAGGATTTGCTTCACGCGACCGATGACGCGCTCGATATCGAAAGGCTTCTCGAATACGCCGATGAACAGGTCGGGACGTTGGTGGCCGATGTCAGCCTGCGCACCGCTCATCAGCAGGATCGGCAAGGCGCTGAATGCGGGACGCTCGCGCACGGTCTTGGCAAACTCTAAGCCATCCATGACGGGCATCATAAAGTCAGTGATGATCAGCTCAGGCCGCTCGCGGTCAAGCACTTCGAGCGCCTTCATACCGTTGCTGGCGGTGACTACCATGTAGCCCTCGTCTTCGAGGGCGAAGCTGAGAATATCCGCGATCAGATACTCATCGTCGACGATCAGTATCGTAGCCATGTCAAAGCGACCCCGTTACAGTCACGGCTTCGAAGTCGTCGAGGCGCTGCCTGATAATACTGCCTCTGCATTTTTGAATGCCTTACGCAAGTCGAGTCCATGACCGTTGATAACCAGCTCCAATAACGACGGATCGTAAAAGCTGTCCCTAATCTTCAGAATGGACAGGAGCCGCTTTAGTTCAGACTCATGTTCGACAAATCTCAATACCAGGATGTTATCGACGATACTGGAAAGGTCGGGGGCCGGGGAGGTGATGTCGGGGCCGAACAGGCCGCGAATTTCCCAGGTGGCAAAAACGGTCACGCCACGGGCTCGCAGCTCGCTCATCAAGGCGCTGAAAAACTCGGTCAGGCGTTGGCTGTTGATCGCCGTACGGGCCATGCCGCCCAAGCTGTCGATCAGCAGGCGCTTGATGCCTTGTTCGTCGACCAACCGCAGCAAGCGGATGCCCAAGGCATCGAGCAAGCCTTCGGTGGTCGGCTGCCAGTCTAGGTGCAGCGCCCCAGAGGCTTCCAGGGCTTCAATGTCGATACCCAAGGCTCGGGCTTTGATGCGGGTACGGGTGGGGGTTTCGTAGAAACCGAAATGCAGCCCAGGCGATTCGGGGGTACACGCCGCGAGAAAACTCAAGCCCAGGCTGGTTTTGCCCACGCCGGACGGGCCCATCGCCAGGGTCACCGAGGAGCGCGCCAGGCCGCCGCCGATCAGGCCGTCGAGGGCATCGATACCGCTTGGGATTTGGGTCAACTCCATGTCGTGGGCGCGCGATGGATGGCCATATAGGCTTTCCAGACGCGGATAGACCACTAGCCCCTGATCGGTGATTTCACACTCGTGCAGGCCGGACAGCGCGCCGCTGCCGCGGGTTTTGCGCAGTTGGATGCGACGTACGGAGCGGGTGCCGAACAATTCTTCGCCCAGTTCAATGACACCATCGACCATGGTGTGCTCTGGGCTGCCATCGTCCAGGCGCGAGCTGGTGAGGAACAGCACCGTACAACCGGCGAACGCAGCATGGCCCTGCAGCTCGGCGATGAATTTCTTGGTGTCGATTTGCGAATCGGCTTTTGAACGGGCGTTGAGCAGGCCGTCTACGATCAGAACCGTGGCTTTCTGGCGGATGATCTCCCGGCGCAGCAATTTGACGACCTCGTCCAGCCCCTCGTTTTCGAGGGTGTCGAAGGCACTGACGAATTGCAGTTCGGCGCCGATTTTCGAGGGGTCGAAAAAGCTCAATGTCGACAGAAACTGAAATAGCCGTTCATGGGATTCGGAAAGCAGGGTCGCGACCAGCACCCGACCACCTTTGCCAGCGTGGTGGAAGCCCAACTGATTGGCCAGGATGGTTTTACCGGAACCCGGCCGCCCTTGGATGATGTACGAAGCACCAGCGACAAAGCCGCCCTTCAACAACAAGTCCAGCCCGTCGATGCCGCTTTCAAGGCGCTTTAATTCTTCCAATGCCTGACCTGCCTGTATGGAGTGACGCGAGAGTTAGCCCATAGGGCGCCCACCAAGCTGTCGAGGCGTGGTAAGTCTGGCGGCTAACCCCCTAATTAGCGCGAATTCTATACTCATTTTGCTATTTGCTGGGAGCATAACGTTTCAGCTACGCGACGGGACGATGATAGGCTCTGCTTTCAGCCTTCTTTATACCTGACCCGGGAGCCCTGCATTTTGACCATCGACGGCCTGATTGACGGCGTGATTTTTGACAACGACGGAACGCTCGTCGACAGCGAACGAGTGGCTGCCGAGTTGCTCCAGCGCATGCTCGCGGACCGCAACATCGACCTTGATCGCGATGAAGTGCTGCGACGTTTTCGCGGCGTGCAGTTCGCCGCCTTCGTCGCCGAGCTCAAACAAGAGCACCCGCATTTGGATGCCGAGCCTTTTATGCAGGCGTTCCGCGCAGACAGCCTGGCAATGTTCCGCCAGCAAATGGACGAAATGCCCGGCGCGGGCGAGTTCTTAAGGGGGCTCGACCTGCCTAAATGCGTGGCCTCCAATGGCCCGCGCGACAAAATCGAAACAACCTTGCGCTCGGCAGGCCTGCTTGAGCTGTTTGGCGCCAATATTGCCAGTGCCTACGAAGTGAACTCGTGGAAACCTGAGCCGGGTTTGATCTTGGCCGCGGCGCAGTTGCTAGGCCTGGACCCGCGCCGGTGCTTGCTGGTAGACGACAGCGTGCAAGGGGTGCTGGCCGGGTTTGCCGCCGGAGCCCAGGTAGCGGGCTACGGCGAGACGGATTTCAGCGAATTCGCCGGTCGGCCGGATTTTCATCGGGTGCAAGACTACGAAGCCTTGCAAGCCTTGGTGGCGCGGCTGCGTCGTTCATAGTGCTGCAAGAGTGGCTGAGTGCTGAGGCCATGCAGCAGGATGCTCATGGCCACCACCGACAGCGTGAGGCTGATGCAGGTGCGCTCGACGGATTCAGGCAGGTCGTGGGACAAGGTGTAGCACAGGTAGTAGATCGAACCGATCCCGCGAATGCCGAACCATCCCAGCAAGCTGCGCTGATGGCCATTGAGGAGCTTGCGGCTGATCAGCAGCCACACCGCCAGGGGCCGGACCACGCAGAACAGCACCAGGCCCAGGCCGATGGCGCGCCAGTCCCAGTAGCTGGACAAGACCGCGCCCAAAACGGTAATCAGCAGGACTTCCAGCGAACGCTCTACCAGCCCGCCAAACGTGAGGATATCGCCAATCATTACCCCGGCCGCCAGTTGGCTGTCTTGCAGCCCCTCAGCCTTGTGGGCCAGGGCTTGCTCCGGCGGTTTGTCCCGATGCCCCACCACGGCCATGGCCAGGTTCTCTGCGGGGATGTCGGAGTTGGAAGTTTGCACTTCGGCCTGGCGCAAGCCCAAGCCCGCTGTGAACACGGCGAGAAAACCAAACCCACCCAGGTAGTTCGCCACCACATAACTGAGGGCGATCAGCGCCAGGGCCAGGAAATCGTTCGGCGACTCGGTGCTGTCGGCATGGTGGGTGCGCAGGCGGATCATCAGATAGCCAATCGCCCGGCCTAGGGCATAACCAATCAGCAGCCCGGCGGGCACCCCCCAGGCCAGGTTTTCCAGGGCCCATTGGCCGACCCACTGGCTGTCCAGGCTACCCTTATGCAGCCACAGCAGGCTGAAGATCACGAAGGGGAAGGCGGTGCCATCGTTGAGCCCGGCTTCGCCGGAAAGCCCAAAGCGCACTCGGTCGAAGTCCTGCGCATCGTTGACCTGCACCATGCCCGCCAGCACCGGATCGGTCGGCGCCAGAATGGCCCCGAGCAAGGCCGACAGCCCCCAGGAAAGATTCAGCAAATAGTGCGCCGCCAAACAGGTGCCGAGGATCGACAGCAACATCACAGGCCCCGCCATTAGGTAGGCCGAGTGCCAAGCCTTGCGTGACAGGGATAAACGCAGTTTGAGCCCGGTGCTGAACAGCGAGAATAAAATCGCCACTTCGGTCAGGCGCTCCAGCCAGGGCGCGGCCTGGGTGAAATCCATTTGGAACAGATCCAGCCCCAGCGGGCCGATGGCCAGGCCAAAGCCCAGGCACACCACCGCCGTGGTGACTGGCAGCCAGCGCAGGTACGCCGAAGTCAGGGCCAGCATTAGCAACAAGGCGCCGAACACGGCCATCCATCCGATAAAACTCATGCAAGCGCTCCAAGTAAAGGCCCCCGAGCCTTTCAGCTCGGTTATTCATCTGACCGCACCCTGTAGCCAGACGTGCCTTCGGCTTTGGCCTAGGCGCCGAGAAGCTTTTGTAGCCATAGGCGCAGGTCGATCACTTCGGTTTCGCTGATCGAATGCCCCATGTCAGGGTAACTGTGAAACTGTGGGGTGATTTTCAGTGGGGCCAGGAAGCTCGCGGCCTGAGTCGCACCCCAGTACTGCACGCGTTGGTCAGCTGTACCGTGGCCGATGAAAACCGCCAGGGCTTGCAGGGCGGGGCTAGTGGATACCTGGGTACGCACCACGGGGAGGATCTTGCCGCTCAACGCCGCGATACCGCGCACCAGGGCCGGTTCTCGCAGCGCCAGCTCGTAACTCATCATCGCGCCCTGGCTGAAGCCCACCACCACCACCCGGTTGGGCTCAGTGTGGTATTTAGCCGTGGCTTGGGTCACGAAACCCGCCAGGCGCTGCTGGCTGCGCTTGAGGTCACCGGTGTCGCCGTTGTAATCGGTGTCTTCATTGTGCGCGCGAAACCACTGATACCGCCCGGGGGCTAGAGTCAGCGGGGCACGGACTGACAGGTAAGTGTATTGCTGAGGCAGCAGATCCTTCAGGCCAAATAAATCCAGTTCATTGCTGCCGTAGCCGTGCAGAAAGATCACCAGCGGCGGTTTATCCTGGGTGCTACCGCGATGTTCCAGATAGCTGAGGGGCAAATCTTCGTGCAGCGCGGGAGCCGCCTGTAGGCTAGCGCTGAGCAACAGGCAAAGTGCGGCCAGGAATCGAGTCATCTGGGGTTCCTTGCAAAACGTGAGAACGGAGATGACTCCGACCTGGTTCAAGGCTTTTTAGTGCCCCGGTACTTCCCCGAATTTCCCCGCCCGGTAGTCCACCACGGCTTGGCGTATTTCTTCCTGGGTATTCATCACGAAAGGCCCATAAGACACCACGGGCTCATTCAGGGGGGCAGCGTGGCCATACAGGAGGGTGGCGTCGCCCTGGCTGGTCAGGCGCACACCGGCATGGCTGTCATCCAGCGCGACCAAGTGTTGCGCATTGAGAGCGGTGCCGGCCACGCTGACCTGATCACCGTCGACTACGTAGAGGAACACTTGGCGGCCTAGAGGCGCGGGCAGTTCGATTTCGGCACCGGCACTCAGTTGCACGCTCATCAGGCAGGTGTCGGTGAGGGACTGAAAGGGCCCTCGCTGGCCTGCCACTTCACCGCTGACTAGGTGTACCCGGGCGCGCCCTTGGTCCAGTTGCAGCACGGGAATGGCGTCAGCTTGCAAGCCCGTGTAGGCCGGCGCGGTCATTTTCAGCTTGCCGGGCAAGTTGAGCCACAGTTGCAGAATTTCCAACGGGCCGCCTGCATGCTTGAAAGAGGCGGGCGACAGCTCGGCGTGGACCACTCCCGCCCCGGCAGTCATCCATTGCACGCCGCCAGCGCGAATGACACTTTCATGGCCCCCACTGTCCAGATGGGCGAGTTCTCCGGTAAGGATGAACGTGATGGTTTCAAAACCGCGATGGGGGTGAGGGCCGAAAGGCAGGCCCTGGTTCGCCGGGGGGTATACCTGCGGGCCGTGGTGGTTGAGAAACAGGAAGGGGTCGAGCTGTTCGAGCCCAGGGCCCGGGAGCGGGCGGCGAGTGCTCAGGTCGGCGATGTCATCGCGCAATGCGGGGTATTGCTGGGTAACGTTTCGGCTGGTCATTGGCTGTCGCCTCTGCAATAGCGTTCAGGCGTCGGCGGGCTGCGCAAGAATAGCCCCGAGCAGGCCCGGAAAGCGCGTTTCCATATCTGCGCGGCGTAGGGCGTTCATATGGGTGGTACCGACGTTTTTGGTGCATACCAGCCCCGCCTCGCGCAATACCCGAAAGTGGTGCGACATGCTGGACTTTGGCCGGCCGCCGTCTAGCTCGCCGCAGCTGGCCTCGGCCACATTGGCCAGGCAGCGAACGATGTCCAGGCGCACGGGGTCGCTGAGGGCGTGAAGCACGCGCTCGAGGGCGAAATCGGCTGGGGCGGGGTGTTTGAATGCTCGCATGGGTGAGAATCATACACGGGGGGTTACATAATCTCCATAGTTCGAATAGTATCGAAATAAGCGTCTCGTCCCATCTTGGAGATTTCCCATGGCTGCCCTGTTTCAACCCTACACCCTCAAAGACATCACCCTACGCAACCGCATCGCCGTGCCGCCGATGTGCCAATACTCGGCCGAAGATGGCTTGATCAACGACTGGCACCAGGTGCACCTGGCCTCCATGGCCCGCGGCGGTGCCGGCCTGGTGATCGTTGAGGCGACTGCCGTGGCTCCTGAAGGGCGTATCACGCCAGGCTGCACGGGTATATGGAATGACCAACTGGCCCAAGCCTTCGTTCCCGTGGTGCAAGCAATCAAAGCCGCAGGTTCGGTGCCAGGTATTCAAATCGCTCACGCCGGGCGCAAGGCCAGCGCTAACCGACCTTGGGAAGGCGATGACCACATGGCTGACAGCGACCCACGCAGCTGGCAGACCCTGGCGCCATCCGCCATTGCCTTTGGCGCCAATCTGCCCAAAGTGCCCCAGGCCATGACCCTGGACGACATTGCCCGGGTCCGCCAAGACTTCGTCGACGCTGCCAAACGTGCCCATGCGGCGGGTTTTGAATGGCTTGAACTGCATTTCGCCCACGGCTACCTGGCACAGAGCTTTTTCTCCGAGCACTCCAACCAGCGCACCGATGCCTATGGCGGCAGCTTCGACAACCGTAGCCGCTTTCTCCTGGAAACTCTGGCTGCCGTGCGGGAAGTCTGGCCCGAGCACCTACCGCTTACAGCGCGTTTTGGCGTGATTGAGTACGACGGACGTGACGAGCAGACCTTACAGGAGTCCATCGAGCTGACCCGTCGTTTCAAAGCGGGTGGCCTCGACCTTCTCAGCGTCAGCGTGGGCTTTACCATCCCGCAAACCAACATCCCTTGGGGCCCGGCGTTCCTCGGCCCAATCGCCAAACGCGTGCGTGACGAAGCGGGCATTGCCGTGGCGTCTGCGTGGGGCTTCGGTACGCCGACACTGGCTAACGACGCAGTCGAGCAGGGTCAGTTGGACCTGGCGATGATTGGTCGTGCACATTTGGCCGACCCGCACTGGGCTTACGCTGCGGCCAAAGAGCTGAACGTGGACAAAGCCTCCTGGACACTGCCAGCCCAGTACGCGCACTGGCTGGAACGTTACCGCTGAGGATTGGCCCGGGGCTGCGCTGGGTTGCTTGTCAGCCCAGCGCGGGGGCGTCGATCAGGCGCACCCCCGCAGCCTCCATCTGCACCAGCGCCGCCGCGCCCGAGCCGTCCAGGTCGATAGCGCGGCAGGCATCCACGATCACCCAGGTATTGAAACCTGCGGCCCGCGCATCCAATGCCGACCATGCCACACAGTAGTCCAAGGCCAGACCGCAGAGGTACAGGTCGCTGATGCCGCGCTCGCGCAGGTAGCCGGTCAGCCCGGTTGGGGTTTGCCGGTCAGCTTCGATAAACGCCGAGTAGCTGTCGATGTGCCGGTTGCAACCTTTGCGCAGGATCGACTGGGCATGGGGCAAGTTAAGCTCGGCATGCAATTGCGCGCCGTGGCTGCCTTGAATGCAATGGTCCGGCCACAAGATTTGTAGCCCATAGGGCAATTGTTTGCGCTCGAACGGCTGGCACCCAGGGTGGCTGCTGGCAAACGAGGCGTGCCCGGCGGGGTGCCAGTCCTGGGTAATCACCACTTGCTCGAAGCGTTGCCCCAGTTGGTTGATCAGCGGCACCACCGCGGCGCCGTCGGTGACGGCCAGCCGTCCTCCCGGCATGAAGTCGTTCTGCACATCGATGACCAACAAGGCGGCGCCCTCGCGGTCAGGCGTTAGGTCAGGCATTGAGATGTACCCCAGGCGGCGGTCTAGCCTTCATTTGTCGCATTCTGTGGGCGCTTCTGCAACATCCGGTTGCAGGCTCGCGGAGCCGCTGACTGGCCAGACCGGCCTGGGCAGCCATACTTGTGAGCCAATCCACCCATTCTGGGCCCGGTTGCCCTATCAGGAATCTTCAGGAGTTCGTCATGTCGAGCCGACGTCACTTCATGCAGCAGTGCGCCCTGATGGGCGCCTTCTTCGCCAGCAGCCCTTGGTGGTCGCGCTATGGGTTGGCCGAGGCTGGCATGCTTAACCGGAGCATTCCGGCGTCCGGTGAGCGGCTGCCAGTGATCGGGCTAGGTACCTCGCGAACCTTCGACATCGACCAGGCATCGGCCGAGCTGCAACCCCTGCGCGAAGTCATGGCCGCGTTCATTGCCGGGGGAGGCAAATTGATCGACACCGCTCCTAGTTATCGGCGTTCAGAAGCCATCAGCGGTGCGCTGGTGGCGGGCGCGAAAGCGCGCGAGTCAGTGTTCCTCGCCACCAAGGTGTCCAGCACCGGCCGCGAGGCGGGGTTGCGCCAGATCGAAGCCAGTTTCAAGGCGCTGCAGACTGACCGGATCGACCTTATCCAGGTGCATAATTTGCAGGACACGCAAACTCAGCTGGCGACCCTGCGCGAGTTGAAAGCGCAAGGGCGTATCCGCTACATCGGCGTGACCCATTACCTTGAGTCCGCCCACGATGACCTATTGGCGGTGCTTAAGCGCGAGCCGGTCGACTTCGTTCAGTTCAACTATTCAGTCGGCGCGCGAGGCGCGGAAAAAGCCCTGTTGCCTTATTGCCGGGACCACGGCATCGCCACTTTGATTAACCGCACTTATCAGGCGGGGGAGCTATTCGACCGAGTCAAGGGCAAGCCTGTGCCGGAGTGGGCGTCGGCCGAGCTGGATGCCACCTCCTGGGCGCAATTGATGCTCAAATTCGTGGTGGCTGATCCGGCAGTGACCGTCGTCATTCCGGCTACCTCAAAGCCACGCTACATGCTCGATAACCTGGCGGCTGGCCATGGGCGCCTGCCCGATGCCGGTCAACGCCAACGTATCGTCGAGGCGTTCGCATGAAGTCGTGGCGGCGATGGTGAATACGCTCGCGGGGCGGCTGGGTAGGGCAATCAACGCGCGGCCCGGGGAGGTGCGGCCGGCGATCAGCGGATTCGCCCTGATGTTTTGTCTGTTCAGTGGCTATTTCATGCTGCGGCCGATACGCGAGTCTATGGGCATCCAGGGCGGGGTGAATAACCTGCAGTGGCTGTTTTCCGCCACCTTCGTCGTCATGTTGATAGCGGTGCCGCTGTTCGCCTGGCTTAACTCTAGGGTGCCCAGGGCTCATTTCGTCGACTGGGTGTTCGCCCTGTTTGCCGGTAATCTGCTGTTGTTCGCCCTGGCATTTGCGCTGCTGGGCGATAGCACCTGGCTGGCGCGAGTGTTCTACGTATGGATCTCGGTGTACAACCTGTTCGTGGTCTCGGTTGCCTGGAGCCTGCTCGCCGATGTATTCGATGGCCAGCAGGCTAAACGGATGTTCGCTTTCATTGCCGCTGGCGCTAGCGTCGGTGGCTTGCTGGGCCCGGCCGCCAGTGCGCTGCTGGTCGCCTACCTTGATGCCAGTGGGCTGACGCTAATCGCCGCGTTGCTGCTGCTGGCAGCACTGTTTTGTAAGCGCTTCCTGATGCGCTGGCGTGCCTTAGGCGGAGCGGGGCGGCCCGCAGCGCCAGTCACCCAGCCCCCCTCACAGCCGGTACCCGGCAATCCCTTTAGCGGTATCACCCAGGTGCTGGCCTCGCCTTACCTGATAGCTGTCTGTGGTTTCGTACTATTGCTGGCGACGGTCAGCACATTTCTTTATTTCGAGCAGGCGCGCTTGGTGGCGCAGTTGTTTCCCGAACGCGAGGCGCAGGTGCGGGTCTTTGGCCTGATCGATGTCATTGTGCAAGCAGGTGCTTTGTTTACCCAGCTGTTCATCAGCGGCCGAGTGGCCCAGGCGCTGGGGGTGAGAATGCTACTGGCCAGCGTGCCGTTATTGGTCTGTGTGGGGTTTCTCGGCCTTGCATTGATGCCGACGTTCGGCATGCTGGCGGCGGTCATGATCGTGCGGCGGGTGGGTGAATATGCTTTCCTGCGGCCAGGGCGGGAAATGATCTTTGCGCCTCTGGATGCGCAAACCAAATACAAGGCCAAGAACTTTATCGATACCGTCGTCTATCGGGGCGGCGATGCATTGAGCGGGTGGGCCAAGAGTTTTCTCGATCTGCTGGGCCAAGGCACACTATTGGTGGCTCTGGTCGGCGCTGGCTGTGCTGCCCTCTGGGGCGGCCTGGGTTGGTACTTGGGCAGGCGAGATGACCGCGAAGCCGGGCCCCGCGAGTAAATTCTGCCCAGCGCTGAAAGGGTGAAGCCCAACCAGCGCCCTTAAATGCGCGAATCTACGGTCAATTCAGTTGCTGTAAGGGAAATCCCGCCTTAGACTGCCGCCCCTTCGTAAATCTTGAGTACCCGCTGGTGCTCTGAACGTTTCGGGGCGCCTGACTTATTCGGGTACTATCGCCGATTTGTCTTAATGCATGTTTTTTTGTAGAGATATCAATGACAAAGGAAGAGCTGCTGGCGATGCCGGCTGATGATTACATGAACGAGCAGCAGTTGGCGTTTTTCGTAAGCCTATTGCAGGCCACGAAGCTCGAAACCCACGAGCGTATCGAGCAGAGCCGTGTAGCCATCGAAAGCCTGGATACCCCGGCAGACCCCGCCGATGCTGCTTCTGTGGAAGAAGAGCGGCATTGGTTGGTCAACTCGATCGAACGTGACCAACGCTTGCTGCCTCAGCTTGAGATGGCGTTGGGGCGGATTTCTGACGAGAGCTTCGGCTGGTGCGACGACAGTGGCGAAGCCATTGGCTTGAAGCGGCTGCTGATCAGCCCGACGACCAAATACTGCATCGAGGCCCAAGAGCGCCACGAACAGATCGACAAGCATCAACGCCAGGCCTAAGCAGGGCGTTACCCGTCGGGGCTCGCGCCCCGATCGAGGTCAGGCCGGCGACTGGTGCATGCGGACATTCAGTTCGTCCACCACTGTCGCCCATTCCGCATCCTGTACTAGCTCTTCCTTGAGAAAACGCGCTTGCTGTTCACTCCAGAAGTCGGCGTCACTCAATTTCACGCCCTCGGGCAGCGGGTGCGCCTCGATGAACGCGTCGATGCTGGCTTCGTCCGAGTCAAGGCCCAGTTGAGCGAATAACGTATTGATAGTGTGCTCTTGCAGTTCCATAGGTGACTCCTTGCTGGGTGTGTGAAGCATGTGAGCCGTAGCATGGGCAAGAGTTCGGTTGGTCTTGCGTCGGTGCTGTTTAGCTCGCCCCAGGGCAGCTATCGATTAATGGCCATTACCTCGCTGGCCGTTACCGCCGCTGCAAAGCGTGGGCCAGGGCCCAAGCCTGATGCAGGCAACCGCGAAAGCCCTTGACCCTACCCGTAGCCTTTTCGGTAATATGAAAGAAAGACCTTCCGGCAGGAATGACTGCGTGCCTGAGTGAAGCCACTTGCAACGCGGTCATTTTTGCGTAATAAAATGTGTTCGGCATAGGCGCGGATTGCGAGATCGGTCCATGCTGGCCTTTGGAATCATTCTTGAATTGTTCGGGCATACACTTTCCTCTGATCTGAGATTTCTAATCGCCTGTTCATTTACTAGGCGTGGAGCTGCGCAGCAGGCTGCCCGTTGAAGCGGTCAGAACCTGGTTGCAGAAATCACATATTTATCGGTTTCGCGCTGTAGGAAGTTGCCTTTCCCCGCCGGTAAATTTTCGGAAAATGTTTTCCTGGACCTTTCCTGGACAATGGATGGCGAGTTAAGCAGCTTTTTCCTTCGTTTCGGGTTGGCTTTGGTGAAGATCGAGTTCGTTGTATGTCGGTTAGTCTTGCTCGCTGCCATAGGTGCACGGGGGCAGGTGCTGTTTTTATCGCGGTCGAGGGTTTTTTAATTGGCAGTAAGTAATCTTGAGATGCACGCACTGTTTGTACTGGGCGATTTACGCGCAAAGTTGGTCAAACAGTTCCAATCCCGTTTTGTCTATATCACCGAGCAGACGGCCGAAGGCATTTACATGGCTGAAATCGACACCGAAAGTGCTTTGGTGGTCGATGACAAACCTGGCCTTGAACTGAAGGTGGGTGACCACTTTCGAGCGGCGGTACTGCCCAGCCGCGAAGGTGGCAAGTTCGAGATCAGGTTTCGCGACATCAAGTTGACCCTGTATGGCCTGGGCGAATATGCGTTTGTCAGCACTGCCGAGGGCGAGGGCATCTTGTTCAAGGAGAGCGGCCGGGTCATGTTAGTGTTCGCCGCCCATGAGCAACTGCAAGTGGGGTTGGCCAAGATTCTCAAAGCCGCCACGGGCAAAGCCGCTAAGTGGCGCAAAGGCGAGCTCACGTTCAAGGCCAGTGAATAAGCGCTCGTGTGCCGTGGAACCTTGGCTACAGTGAGTTGACTGATTACTGTCATCTGCTGCGAGGTACCGCTATGAAAGGACTACGTGCACTACTCGGCGTATTGGCTACAGGGTTGGCCCTGACTTCGGCCCCCGTCTACGCTGAATCAGCCAAGCCCATCAAGTTCGCCGACTTGAACTGGGAAAGCGGCAGCCTGATCACCGAAGTGCTGCGGGTTATCGTGGAGCGGGGTTATCAACTGCCCACTGAGACGCAACCGGGTACGACCATCACCCTGGAAACGGCGCTGGCGCGTAACGATATTCAAGTGATCGCTGAGGAGTGGGCCGGGCGCAGTCCGGTCTGGATCAAAGCCGAGGCTGAAGGCAAAGTGGTCGGTTTGGGCGATATCGTCAAAGGTGCAACCGAGGGCTGGTGGGTGCCGGAGTACGTCGTCAAAGGGGACCCGGCCAAAGGCATCGCGCCCATGGCCCCTGACTTGCGTAGCGTCAGCGACCTGCCCCGTTACAAAGACGTGTTCAAAGACCCAGAATCACCCGGCAAAGGCCGTTTTCTCAACAGCCCCATAGGTTGGACTTCCGAGGTGGTCAACGCGCAGAAAATCAAGGCCTATGGGCTGGCTGACAGCTACAGCAACTTCCGCAGCGGTTCGGGAGCGGCATTGGATGCCGAAATCGCCTCGTCGATCAGGCGTGGCCAACCTGTGCTGTTCTACTATTGGTCACCAACGCCGTTACTTGGCCGCTATCAGTTGGTCCAGCTGGAAGAGCCAGCCTTTGACGCCGAAGCCTGGAAGACCCTAACCGACGCTAATAATCCCGCCCCCAAGCCGACCCGCTCGCCACCTTCCAAGCTATCGATCGGCGTCTCCAGCGAATTTCAGCAGCAGTACCCGCAATTAGCGAAGTTCTTCGCTCAAGTCAGTTTTCCCATCGAACCGCTCAACGATGCGCTGGCGAAAATGAGCGAAAAGCACACTGCCCCTCGCCAGGCAGCTGAAAACTTTCTCAAGACTAACCCCGATGTGTGGCGTGCCTGGATACCTGGGGATGTCGCTGACAAGGTGAGCGCACACCTCAACTAGTCGCTCGTGTCTCGGGTACTGACTTGCGAGGGTACTTCCTCGCGAGCCATACGCTTGCGAAATAAAGCAGTGCGCGCTAGTAGTAAGGTGGTGACTGGCACTGTTATAGCCAGCAGGATGGGGATCAGCCAGGCGTGCAACACCACGCTTTGCTTGATCCCGGAAAAATACACGATCGACGCCAACGCCACGCACCAAGCGCCCAGGGTGGAAGCTAACGCCGGTGGGTGCATGCGCTGAAAGAAATCCTGCAGGCGCAGCAGGCCAAGCGCGCCAACCAAGGCGAACAGGCTACTAAGCACCAGTAATAGGGCTGTCGCGGTTTCATACCAAGGCGGCAGATTATTCCAGTCAATCATTCGATTACCTCACCGCGCAGAAGAAACTTTGCCAGGGCGAAAGAGCCGACGAAACCGAACAGGGCGATCAGCAGCGCGGCCTCGAAGTAGGTATCACTGACGTAGCGGATGCCCAGGGTTAGCATCATGAGCATCGCCAGGATGTAGAGATAGTCCAAGGCCAGTACGCGGTCTTGTGCGGACGGGCCTTTGAATAGCCTGACCAGGGTGATCAGCATGGCCGCCGCGAAAAGGAACAGGCTGAGCAAAATGGCATTGGACAGCAGGCCGCTCATTCGAAAATCTCCATCAGGGGGCGCTCGTAGGTCTGCTTGAAGTGTTCGATGAAAGCCTGCTCATCGTCCAGGTCGAATACATGCATCAGCAGCACGCGCCGGTCCAGGGCCAGTTCGGACCAAACGGTTCCCGGGATGACGCTGCTGATGACGGCAAGTGCCGCCAGACCATTGGCGTTGTCCAGCGTCAGTGGGATCTTGACGAACGCTGAGCGGGGAGGCCGGCGATCCATGTTCAACACGAGCCAGGCCACCTCCACATTGGACTTGACGACTTCCATGCCTACTTGCAGGGTCAAGCGCAGAATCGAGAGCGGGCGCCGAATGCGCACCGGTTGCGGTCGCAAGGGCGCCATCAACAGTGGAGCAAGAAAGCCCAGCAGGGCACCCAGCAGGACATTGCCCAGACTAAGAGAAAGGTTCAGTAGTAGCCAGAGCAACCATAGGGCTAGGGATAACCAGGGGGCCGGGAACAGTTTTTTCATAGTTGCGCCGCCTGTGCGGGGGCGGGCGTGGGTTGGGTCGCCATGACCGCCATGACATATTGCGTTGGGTCGTCGAGCAGGCGCGCGGTATCGGCCGTATAGCGCAACAGGGGCTCGGCTTTAAAGGTAATGACCATGCAAAGCCCCAGCAGAATCACTACAGGGATGCACTCATGCCGCCGTAACAATGGCGATGGGCGTTCGCGAGGTGTCCAGAAACGCTGAATGCCCACGCGCGCCAGTGCGATGAGCGAAGCCAGCCCCGACAGCACCAGCAAGGAGATCAGGCCCCATCCGGCCAGCCCGAGGGTGGGCGTTGCCGGGCTCCCTAAGCCCATTGGGTTAAGTAGCGCGCCGATCAGGCCGAGCTTGCCGATGAAGCCTGACAGCGGAGGCATGCCGATTATCAGCAGCGCGCAGGCAATAAAGCTGAGCCCTAGAAACGCCATGGTCCAGGGAATTACCTGGCCGACCACAGCTTTTTGCTCATCATCCAGGTTGATGCCCTTGGGTGGGTTCAGTGACTCGAGCGCGGCGGGCATTGGGTCCAGGTCGTCTTCCAACGGCACCTCGTTGGCAGAGCGTGAGCGCTCGATCAGTTCAGCCAGCAGAAACAGGGCACTCAAGGCCAGAGTCGAACTGACCATATAAAAGAGTGCCGCGCCTATTAGCGCGGGTTGGCCGAAGCCGACTGCGGCCAGCAATGTCCCGGCCGAGACCAGAATGCTCAGGCTGGCCATGCGCTCCAGACGCTGGGCGGCGATGATTGCGACGGCGGCGACAGCGATGGTGGCCAAGCCTCCGTAGATCAGCCAACTGCCGCCAAAATGTGCCGAGGGCCCAGCATGACTGGAGAACAACAGGGTCCACAGCCGTAGCAGCGTATAAATACCCACTTTGGTCATGATCGCGAACAGTGCCGCCACCGGCGCGCTGGCGGCGGAGTAGGCCGGGACCAGCCAGAAGTTCAGCGGCCACATGCCTGCTTTGGCCAGAAATGCCGTGGCCAGAATAGCCGCCCCCGCGTGCAGTAAGCCGCGATCGGCTTCTGGCACCAGGGGAATCTTCAGGGCCAGGTCAGCCATGTTGAGGGTGCCAGTCACGCCGTACAGCATGGCCGCGCCGATCAGAAACAGCGATGAGGCCAGTAAGTTGATCGCAATGTAATGCAGGCCCGACGAAACCCGCGCTCGGCCCGAGCCGTGCAGCATCATGCCATAGGATGCCGCCAGCAGTACCTCGAAGAACACGAACAGGTTGAACAGGTCGGCTGTGAGGAAAGCCCCGTACAGGCCCATCAGTTGGATCTGAAACAGTGCATGGAAGCTGGCCCCTGCGCGGTCCCAGCGTGCGGTTGCGAATAGTAATGCACTGACTCCGATGATGCCCGTGAGCACCAGCATCAATGCAGACAAACGATCGACCACTAAGACAATACCGAATGGCACCTCCCAGTTGCCTGGAAGGTAGACCCCGATGGAACTGGCCTCATTGCCCTGTTGCACCCATAGCATCAGGTAGACCGATATCGCCAGCCCCAGCACACTGGAGCAGAGGTTGATGCGCGCCTTCAGCGGCCGGCGCTTTTCCCCAAGCAGGAGCATCACGGCGGCGGTGAGCAGCGGTAGGAGGATCGGCGCCATGATCAAGTGAGGCATCCAAGTCATTCGCGCGGCTCCCGGCCGTCGACATGGTCCGTGCCGGTTAACCCGCGGGATGCGAGCAGCACCACGAGAAACAGCGCTGTCATGGCGAAACTGATAACGATGGCCGTCAGCACCAGGGCCTGGGGCAGGGGGTCGGTGTAGTTGAGCAGGTCTTGGGGGACGCCGTCTTTGATGATGGGCTCTTTGCCGATGAACAGGCTGCCCATGCTGAAGATAAACAGGTTCACTCCATAGGAGAGAAGGCACAGACCCATGACCACCTGAAACGTCCGCGGCCGCAGGATCAGCCATACCCCCGACGCGGCGAGCACACCGATGGCGATTGCGATGACTTCTTCCATATCAGGCAGCTCCTTTGGGGGCGACGGATCGCGGCAGGCTCGAAGGGCGATGGCTACGCACCGATTGGTGGGCCAGGGCCGTTAGGATCAATAGAGTCGAGCCGACCACTACGGTGTATACCCCGATGTCGAAGAATAGGGCGCTGGCAATATGCAAGTCGCCAAGTAATGGTATGACCCAATGGGCGGTGTGCGTGGTCATGAACGGGTAGCCCAGCCAAATCGACCCCAGCCCGGTGGCGACGGCACACAGCAGGCCGTTGCCGATCCAGCGCAGTGGGCGCAGGCTCATCTTCGCTTCAACCCACTGGGTGCCCGCGATCATGTATTGCAGGATGAACGCGACCGACATCACCAGGCCTGCGACGAACCCGCCGCCAGGCTGATTGTGCCCGCGCACGAACAGGTACATGGAGATCAGCAGGGCAATGGGCAGCAGTAGCCGTACTAACACACCCGGAACCATCATAAAGCCCAAGGCGGTATCGTTGGCGCTACGAGGGTTCACCAGGTCGGTATCCACGTCGGCGGCCAGCAACCGCTGTTGGGCAGGCAGTTGGATGCTCTCACGTGGGGGCCGGAAGCGCCGCAGCAGAGCGAACACGGTCAGGGCCACGGCGGCCAGTACGGTTATTTCGCCAAAGGTGTCGAAACCGCGGAAGTCCACCAGCATCACATTGACCACGTTGGTACCGCCACCCTCCGGCAGCGCTCGGCTCAGGTAGAACGATGAAATGGCGTTAGGCGTCGGGCGGGTCAGCATGGCGTAAGAAAGCACGGCCATTCCGCCGCCTACACCGACGGCCAGGATCAAGTCGCGGATGCGCCGGACCCTGGCCCGTTGCTGGCTGCCGGAACGCAACGAAGCGTCCTCTATGCGCCGCGGCAGCCAACGCAAGCCAAGCAAGATCAGTATGGTGGTGACCACCTCAACCACAAGCTGGGTCAGCGCCAGGTCGGGCGCCGAGAACCAGACGAAGGTGATGCAGGTCATCAGCCCGCAAACGCTGACCATGGTCAACGCAGCCAGGCGATGATATTTGGCTTGCCAGGCCGCACCGAGGGCGCAGGCGATGGCGATCAGCCAAAGGATCACGAACACGCCAGAGCCTGGGATCTTGGGCCGGTCACCCCAGCTGAGGCCACTAAATAGCAGGGGCGTAAGGCCTGCGAGCAAGGCAACCAGCACCAGCATGAACAGTTGGGCTTGGAGTCGGCGCGTGGTGGCGGCGTTTTCAAGGCGCCTGGCCATGCGCATCATGCTGACCTGGGAGCGTTCGAACAGGCGCTTGCCGTTGAGCCGACCCACCAGCGGCGGTGTCAGCAGCAAGCCGCGTTTGAAACGATTGCGCAAGCCTAGGTACAGCAGAACGCCGGCAGACATGGCTATCAAGCTCATGATCATCGGTGCGTTTAGCCCGTGCCAGATCGCCAGGCTGTACTCAGGCAATGGCCCGCCCACCACCGGCCGGGCAGCCGCGGCTAGTAGGGGCGCTACCGACTGCGCCGGAAATATCCCAACCACCAGGCATACCAGCACCAGTAGTTCGACTGGCGCGCGCATCCAGCGTGGGGGTTCGTGGGGGACGTGGGGCAGGTCGGTCGCTTTCGGGCCGAAGAAGACGTCGACCGTGAAACGCAGGGAGTACGCCACGCTGAACGTGCCAGCTACCGTCGCAATCACCGGCAGGGCGATCTCTACCCATTGCGTTGACGATATGAACACAGTCTCGGCGAAGAACATCTCTTTGGAGATGAAACCGTTCATCAATGGCACGCCCGCCATGGCGGCGCTGGCGACCATGGCTAACGTCGCGGTGAATGGGATCAGGCGAAACAGCCCGCTCAGGCGCCGGATGTCACGGGTACCACTTTCATGGTCGATAATACCCGCGGCCATGAACAGAGAAGCCTTGAAGGTGGCATGGTTGAGGATATGGAACACCGCAGCCACTGCTGCCAGCGGGCTGTTCAAGCCAAGCAGGAGGGTGATCAGGCCCAGGTGGCTGATGGTTGAATAAGCCAGGAGGCCCTTGAGGTCGTTTTGAAACATCGCCGCGTAGGCGCCTAACATCAAAGTGCAGGCGCCAGCGCCGCTGACGATCCAGAACCACTGCTCGCTGCCTGACAACGAAGGCCAAAGCCTGGCCAGCAGAAATACCCCGGCCTTGACCATGGTCGCCGAGTGCAGATACGCCGATACAGGCGTAGGCGCCGCCATGGCGTGGGGAAGCCAGAAGTGAAACGGGAACTGCGCACTTTTGCTGAGGGCTCCGATCAGGATCAGCGTCAGCAGTACTGGGTACAGCGAATGCCCACGGATTAGGTCGCCGGCCTGCAAGACTCTGTCCAGGTCGTAACTGCCCACTACGTGGCCTAACAACAACACGCCAACGAGCAAACACAGGCCGCCCGCGCCGGTGACCATCAATGCCATGTAGGCGCCTCGGCGGGCGTCGGCGCGATGGTGCCAATAACCGATCAGGAGGAATGAGAAGAGGCTGGTGAGCTCCCAGAAAAATACCAGTTGCAATAGATTGCCCGAAATAACCAAGCCGAGCATCGCGCCCATGAACGCCAGGAAAAACGCGAAGAAGCGTGGAACTGGATCTTGCGGCGACATGTAGTAGCGCGCATACAGGGCCACCAAGGTACCGATGCCCAATACCAGCATGGAAAACAGCCAGGCGAAGCCATCCATGCGTAGGACGAAGTTCAGGCCCAGGCTGGGTAGCCAGGTGTATTCTTCACGAATAACGCCACCATCGGCGACCTGCGGGAAGAGCATCGCCACCTGGATTGTGCCAGCCAGGGCAACCAAACCGGCTAGCAGCGATTCGCTGTTACGTGCGTTGTGGGGCAACAGGGCTGCCAGACAACTGCCTAGAAATGGCAGAAGCAGTAGAACTATCAAGGACATAGATTTCTGATCTGCGGGAATTTATCAAACGATCATACGGTGCACATCGACGATCACCAAGCCGCAACCTGTGGCAGAATCCCTCTGGGGTGACGTATCCGCGGGTTTTTTTATGACAAGCTTTTACCGCGGCGGCGGAATCGACCTTACCCTGGCCATCATCGCGCCCGCCGTCGCCTTATCCAGTCGCCAACGAGGTACGCCCATGGGTACAGACACCGGCTCGCGCGGCTCAGTTCTCCGGCATGTCAGTCAGAACGTCCGCCGCCTGCGGCTCGCAGCGCAATTGAGCCAGAGCCAGCTGTGTGAAAAGTCTGGAGTCAGCCGGCGCATGCTGGTGGCGATTGAGGCAGGTGAGCGTAACGTCAGCCTGACTACTCTGGACCGCCTCGCCGACGTGCTCAATGTCGCTTTCAGCGAACTGGTGCAAGCTCCTGAACAACCGGACCGCACGCGCATCAACGAGCTGGCCTGGGCCGGTGCGATTGCCGGTAGCCGCGCGGTGCTGTTGGCCAGTGCCGCGGCCAGCCGTGAGGTGGAACTCTGGGAATGGCGACTGGAACCTGGCGAAGAGTATTGTTCGCAAGCCGATGCCCAGGGCTGGAGTGAGCAGCTGTATGTTTTCGAAGGTGCACTGACCGTGCAGTTGGCCGAGCAGCGTCGTGTACTTGGGCCGGGTGATTTTTTCGTTTACCCCAGCGATCAACCTTATAGCTACCGCAATGATGGTGCCTGCGCCGCGCGCTTCGTACGCAATGTGGTGATTTGAATAGATAGGCGGACCAAGAGGCGAACCACCGTGGAGGCGACACCATGCCCGTGACCCCAAAGGTTGCGCAAAATATCCTGATAATCGGTGGGGGCCTGAGCGGTAGCCTGCTGGCGATCCAACTACTGCGCCTGCCGGGCGCACGGCGGCTGCGCATCATCGAGCGTCGCTCGGAGCTGGGCCGCGGCGAGGCCTACAGTGCCAGTGAACTCGGGCATACGCTTAATGGCAATGCCGCGCGCATGAGCGTCGAGCCCGACGACCCCAACGACCTGACCGAGTGGCTCGAAGGCTGGCTGGGGCAGGGTGGTTGGCCCCAGGCCCATGGCCAGGCGGTGCCTACTGCGGAGCTGTTCGTGCCGCGTGGCTATTTTGGTGACTACGTGCGGCAACGCTTGGCCGAAGCTGTAGCCCAGGGGGCTGGTCAGGGGTCCACGCTTGAGCATGTCCGTGCCGACGCGGTGGACGTTCGCTGTTCTGCCGAGGGTGTCGAGGTGGATCTGGCTGACCGGCGCACCTTGACGGCGGACCTCGCCGTTCTTGCAACAGGCATGTATGCAGCGGCCCGTACTGCCCAGCAGAGTACCAGTGGGCTCAACCAGGTGGCGATTGACCCCTGGGATGTCGCGGCGATGGCCGATTTGCCCACTGATGCTCGGGTATTGATCATCGGCTCGGGCTTGACCATGGTCGATGCTCTGGTGTCCCTCGATCAAGCCGGGCATCGGGGGCCTATAGAAGTGTACTCGCGGCATGGATTGCTCCCCCACGTTCGCCGACAGCCGCCGGCATGGCCGGACTTTCTCGCCGCTGCCCCGGCCCTGGCGACGCCTCTGCAACTGTCCCGAGCCTTACGCGCTCAGTGTCGCCTGGCCCAAGCGGCCGGCATTGACTGGCAAGCGCCGCTGGACACAGTACGTGTGCACATTGGTCGGTTGTGGAGTCAGGCTAGTGAACGCCACAAACGCCAGTTCGTTCGCCACCTTCGACCCTGGTGGGAGAGCCACCATCACCGTTCCCCGCCCCAGGGCGCGGCGCTTATAGAACGCTTGCTGGGCGGCGGCCGCCTGCATGTGCAGGCCGGTGCTTACCGGGGGCTTAGCGCCAAACAAGGCACAGGCGTTGCCATTGACGTGCAGTTGCGCGGCCACTGCCAGGTGTGTCGACGGGAAGGGCACGCGCTGATCAATTCCAGCGGGATCGAGTACGACTGGCGCCGAGTTCGTCAACCTTTGCCCCAGCAATTGCTGGCGCGTGGGCTGGTCCAGCCCGGTCCATTGGCCTTGGGGGTGCTCGCCGACACCCATGGCGCGCTGATTGGCTCGGACGGTCGCGCCTCTCACCGGCTGTTTGCCCTGGGGCCGCCCCTGCGCGGCATGTGGTGGGAAAGTACTGCGGTCACCGACGTTGCCCTGCAAGCCAAAGCGTTAGCCAGGCATTTGCTGCGGCTGGATCACGATGAGTAGCGCCAATGCGACAACTACGGACATCCAGTGGCGCGCACGGTTGCCCAGTGCGGTCCGCTGTTCCATTATCGAGGCCAATAAAATCATCACCGTTTGCAGCAGGAGCCCCAATGAATATGCAGCACTGCGAATCCACAACAGTCGAGCGTCTCGCTCGCCTGCGCGCCAAGATGCTTGCAGACGGTATCGATGCGGTGCTAGTGCCTTCGGCCGATCCGCACCTGTCCGAATACCTGCCTGGCTATTGGCAGGGGCGCCGCTGGCTGTCGGGGTTCCACGGATCGGTGGGCACCTTGGTGGTGACCGCTGAGGTAGCGGGCTTGTGGGCTGACAGCCGTTATTGGGAACAGGCTCAAACTGAGTTAGCGGGCTCGGGGATCGACCTGATGAAATTGCTCCCCGGCCAGCCGGGGCCGCTCGACTGGCTAGGTAGCGAGGTGGTCGAAGGTGGGGTGGTGGCTGTCGATGGTGCCGCCATGTCGCTGGCTTCCGCTCGCCAGTTGGAAGAAAAGCTGCGGCCCAGGGGGCTGACCCTGCGTGCCGACCGTGATCCACTCGATGGCGTTTGGGTGGAGCGCCCCGCTTTGCCTGGCGCCACGGTTTATGAGCACTGTGCGCCTTACGCTAGCCTCGAACGCGGCGAAAAGTTGCGTCAAGTACGCGAGCGAATGCGCACCAACGGAGCCGACTGGCACTTCTTGGCGACATTGGATGACATAGCTTGGTTGTTCAACCTGCGCGGCTCCGATGTTTCTTATAATCCGGTTTTTCTGGCCTTCGCGTTGGTGGGTGAAACCCGCGCCTCTCTGTTTGTGGGCTCTGGCAAGATACCGGCCGATCTAGCAGTGCAGCTAGCTGAAGAGGGTGTCGAGGTATTGGATTACGCGCAGGCCGGCACGGCCTTGGCGCAGTTGCCACCAGGCAGCCGTTTGCTGCTTGACCCAGCACGGGTCACGTTGGGGCTTTTGCAGCATGTTTCCCCGGCGGTCGAGCGTGTCGAGGCGCTGAACCCCAGCACCCTGCTCAAGGCGAGCAAAAGCGCTGCGGACGCCGCACATATTCGGCAGGCCATGGAGCAGGACGGGGCGGCCCTATGCGAATTTTTCGCGGAGTTCGAAGCGGCGCAGGCGCGGGGTGAGGTGCTTACCGAAGTCAGTGTGGATGAACTGCTGACGGCACAGCGGGCTCGTCGTCCTGGTTTTGTTTCGCCAAGCTTTGCCACCATTGCGGCTTTCAACGCCAATGGTGCCATGCCCCACTACCGTGCGACCGAGACGTCCCACGCGCGCATCGAGGGTAACGGCCTGTTGCTGATCGACTCCGGCGGCCAATACCTTGGCGGCACGACTGACATCACGCGCATGGTGCCCATCGGTATGCCGTCCAATGAGCAAATAGATGACTGCACGCGGGTGCTCAAAGGTGTTATCGCTTTATCCCGCGCCCATTTCCCCAAAGGCATCGCATCGCCATTGTTGGACGCCATTGCGCGCGCGCCGATCTGGGCGGACCACGTCGATTACGGGCACGGCACGGGTCATGGCGTCGGTTATTTCCTTAATGTGCACGAGGGCCCGCAGGTCATCGCCTACCAGGCGCAAGCCTTGGCTCAAACGGCTATGCAGCCTGGCATGATCACATCAATCGAGCCCGGCACTTATCGCCCTGGGCGCTGGGGAGTGCGTATTGAGAATCTGGTCTTGAACCAGGTGGCTGGCGGCTCTGAGTTCGGTCAGTACCTGCGCTTCGAAACCCTGACGCTGTGCCCGATCGACACGCGGTGCTTGAACATAGCCGCGCTGAACGAGGCCGAGCGTGAGTGGCTTAACGAATACCATCAAATGGTCGAGCAGCGCGTGGCACCCTTGCTTGGTGAGGCGGCGACGCGTTGGCTGTTGGAGCGCACCCGGCCCGTGTGAGGCGATTAGCGGCAGACGACGATCATGCTACGACTGGTGTAGCCGGCGGGGTTGATGCCAAAAGGGTAATCGCCTGGGTCTTCAACGCCGTCCCCAGACTTGGCTATGACTTTGTAGCCGTTCTCGCAGGACTTTTGCGCGCGGGCATAGCATTTGTTCCAGGATGAAGACAAACCAGAGCAATTAATGTGCAGGCCTTTCTTGCCGCGTTTGTACTCAGTTTGAGCGGTGGCTGCGCAGCCAGCCATTAATAGCACGGCCATCAAGATGATCAGGTACTTCATTGTTACCCTTATTGCCGCTAAGGAAGTCGGGAGCCTGCATTGGCTAATCCATGTCCAGGCCAATGCAGGCTTTAACATCGCTCAATTGTGCAATAAATACCAGACCCTTCCTACATGTATCCAATAAGTTTCAATCGGCCGGTATGGGGGAGGCGCTCACCGCCGGCCGCATGGTGAGGGTTGCACCGATCGAGGCGCAGATGATCGCCAGGATCGCCATCCATTGCAGCACAGACAGCACTTCATTAAGAAAAAGCAGGCCCGAAAGCGACGCGACTGCAGGCTCCATGCTCATCAAGGTGCCGAAGGTACGCGCTGGCATACGGGTCAGGGCAAACATCTCCAGGCTATAGGGAAGGGCAGTGGACAGAATTGCCACTGCCAAGGCAACTGGAAGTAATGCCGGGGACAGCAAAGCGCTGCCCGCATGGGCAATGCCCACGGGAGTAATGACGAGAGCGGCGATCATTACGCCCAGGGCGGCGGTTTGCACGCCGTTGTCTTCACCGGCTTTTTGCCCATAAAGAATGTAGAGCGCCCAGCAGGCACCCGCGCCCAGTGCGTAGGCGACGCCTGTAGGGTCTAGCGCAGCCTGGGTGGCGCCAGCGGGCATGAGTAGCATTAGGCCAACAGCTGCCAAGGCTATCCACAATAGGTCGAGCTTTCGCCGTGAGCCATACAAGGCCACTGCCAAAGGGCCGGTGAATTCCAGCGCTACGGCAATTCCCAGCGGCACGGTGCGCAGTGCCATATAGAAGAGCAGGTTCATGCAGCCCAGGGCGATGCCATAGATCACCACCGTACGCAGCGACTGTCGTGTCAGTTTGGCTCGCCAGGGGCGCAATACGATTAGCAGAATAAGGCTGGCGAACAGCAGGCGTAGGGTTGTGGTGCCTTGGGCGCCGACCGCTGGAAACATGCTTTTGGCCAGGGTTGCTCCCGTTTGAATAGAGATCATGGCAATCAATAGCATGGCAACAGGTACCAGGGCTGAAGCCAGCCCCCGCGACGCGGGTTTGGTTAAGGTATGCATGGAGCGGCAGTCTTTATTAAAGGAAAGAGGGCGATAATGATCGCACGAGGGCGGGCTGAGCAATATAGTGCGCAGGATCAATTTTTAGGATTAAACCGGAATTATCCCTTGACGCCCTCGCTCAGCTGTCTATAATTCGCCCCACTTCCGGCGCAGTCGAAACGGAAAACTCCTTGAGAATCAATGCTTTATCTCAAGTGGAGTGGTAATAAGCTGCGCTACGAAGGGTTTCGATGAGTTGATCGAAAGCGGTTTAAAAAGGTGGTTGACAGCGGTTTGAAACGCTGTAGAATTCCCCTCCCGCTAACGAGTGATCGAAGCGGTCAAGTGGTTGAAGTTGCTAGAGATTCTCTGGAAAAACTTCAAAATAAACGCTTGACAAGATGCAAGGCTAGCGTAGAATGCGCGCCTCGGTTGAGACGAAAGAATCAACCCACCGCTCTTTAACAACTGAATCAAGCAATTCGTGTGGGTGCTTGTGAGCTCAGACTGATGTCAACTAGATTATCAGCATCACAAGAACTCCACGAGAAATCAAAGAGTTACCTCGATCCTTCGGGTTCGAGTTTGCGATTGCTGAGCCAAGTTTAGGGTTTTTACAAAACCCATGCAGTATTGAACTGAAGAGTTTGATCATGGCTCAGATTGAACGCTGGCGGCAGGCCTAACACATGCAAGTCGAGCGGTTGAAGGGAGCTTGCTCCCTGATTCAGCGGCGGACGGGTGAGTAATGCCTAGGAATCTGCCTGGTAGTGGGGGACAACGTTTCGAAAGGAACGCTAATACCGCATACGTCCTACGGGAGAAAGCAGGGGACCTTCGGGCCTTGCGCTATCAGATGAGCCTAGGTCGGATTAGCTAGTTGGTGGGGTAATGGCTCACCAAGGCGACGATCCGTAACTGGTCTGAGAGGATGATCAGTCACACTGGAACTGAGACACGGTCCAGACTCCTACGGGAGGCAGCAGTGGGGAATATTGGACAATGGGCGAAAGCCTGATCCAGCCATGCCGCGTGTGTGAAGAAGGTCTTCGGATTGTAAAGCACTTTAAGTTGGGAGGAAGGGCATTAACCTAATACGTTAGTGTTTTGACGTTACCGACAGAATAAGCACCGGCTAACTCTGTGCCAGCAGCCGCGGTAATACAGAGGGTGCAAGCGTTAATCGGAATTACTGGGCGTAAAGCGCGCGTAGGTGGTGTGTTAAGTTGAATGTGAAATCCCCGGGCTCAACCTGGGAACTGCATCCAAAACTGGCACGCTAGAGTATGGTAGAGGGTGGTGGAATTTCCTGTGTAGCGGTGAAATGCGTAGATATAGGAAGGAACACCAGTGGCGAAGGCGACCACCTGGACTGATACTGACACTGAGGTGCGAAAGCGTGGGGAGCAAACAGGATTAGATACCCTGGTAGTCCACGCCGTAAACGATGTCAACTAGCCGTTGGGAGCCTTGAGCTCTTAGTGGCGCAGCTAACGCATTAAGTTGACCGCCTGGGGAGTACGGCCGCAAGGTTAAAACTCAAATGAATTGACGGGGGCCCGCACAAGCGGTGGAGCATGTGGTTTAATTCGAAGCAACGCGAAGAACCTTACCAGGCCTTGACATCCAATGAACTTTCTAGAGATAGATTGGTGCCTTCGGGAACATTGAGACAGGTGCTGCATGGCTGTCGTCAGCTCGTGTCGTGAGATGTTGGGTTAAGTCCCGTAACGAGCGCAACCCTTGTCCTTAGTTACCAGCACGTTATGGTGGGCACTCTAAGGAGACTGCCGGTGACAAACCGGAGGAAGGTGGGGATGACGTCAAGTCATCATGGCCCTTACGGCCTGGGCTACACACGTGCTACAATGGTCGGTACAGAGGGTTGCCAAGCCGCGAGGTGGAGCTAATCTCACAAAACCGATCGTAGTCCGGATCGCAGTCTGCAACTCGACTGCGTGAAGTCGGAATCGCTAGTAATCGCGAATCAGAATGTCGCGGTGAATACGTTCCCGGGCCTTGTACACACCGCCCGTCACACCATGGGAGTGGGTTGCACCAGAAGTAGCTAGTCTAACCTTCGGGAGGACGGTTACCACGGTGTGATTCATGACTGGGGTGAAGTCGTAACAAGGTAGCCGTAGGGGAACCTGCGGCTGGATCACCTCCTTAATCGACAGACTCAGCTGTTTCATGAGCACCCACACGAATTGCTTGATTCATTGAAGAAGACGATAGAAGCAGCTTTAAGCCTGGCTCAAAGCTACAAGCTCGAAATTGGGTCTGTAGCTCAGTTGGTTAGAGCGCACCCCTGATAAGGGTGAGGTCGGCAGTTCGAATCTGCCCAGACCCACCAATTTTGTGTGGGAAATGCCTGTAGTTATACGGGGCCATAGCTCAGCTGGGAGAGCGCCTGCCTTGCACGCAGGAGGTCAGCGGTTCGATCCCGCTTGGCTCCACCATTACTGCTTCGTGTTATAGAGCTTAGAAATGAGCATTCCACCAAACCGGTGCTTGAATGTTGATTTCTAGTCTTTGGCTAGATCGTTCTTTAAAAATTTAGGTGTGTGATAGAAGTATAGACTGAAGGCCACTTTCACTGGTGGTGTTCAGGCTAAGGTAAAATTTGTGAGTTGCTCTCAGGAGCAAGTGCGAATTTTCGGCGAATGTCGTCTTCACAGTATAACCAGATTGCTTGGGGTTATATGGTCAAGTGAAGAAGCGCATACGGTGGATGCCTTGGCAGTCAGAGGCGATGAAAGACGTGGTAGCCTGCGAAAAGCTTCGGGGAGTCGGCAAACAGACTGTGATCCGGAGATGTCTGAATGGGGGAACCCAGCCATCATAAGATGGTTATCTTGTACTGAATACATAGGTACAAGAGGCGAACCAGGGGAACTGAAACATCTAAGTACCCTGAGGAAAAGAAATCAACCGAGATTCCCTTAGTAGTGGCGAGCGAACGGGGACCAGCCCTTAAGTTGGTTTGAGATTAGCGGAACGTTCTGGAAAGTACGGCCATAGTGGGTGATAGCCCTGTACGCGAAAATCTCTTATCAATGAAATCGAGTAGGACGGAGCACGAGAAACTTTGTCTGAATATGGGGGGACCATCCTCCAAGGCTAAATACTACTGACTGACCGATAGTGAACTAGTACCGTGAGGGAAAGGCGAAAAGAACCCCGGAGAGGGGAGTGAAATAGATCCTGAAACCGTATGCGTACAAGCAGTGGGAGCAGACTTGTTCTGTGACTGCGTACCTTTTGTATAATGGGTCAGCGACTTATATTCAGTGGCGAGCTTAACCGAATAGGGGAGGCGTAGCGAAAGCGAGTCTTAATAGGGCGTTTAGTCGCTGGGTATAGACCCGAAACCGGGCGATCTATCCATGGGCAGGTTGAAGGTTGGGTAACACTAACTGGAGGACCGAACCGACTACCGTTGAAAAGTTAGCGGATGACCTGTGGATCGGAGTGAAAGGCTAATCAAGCTCGGAGATAGCTGGTTCTCCTCGAAAGCTATTTAGGTAGCGCCTCATGTATCACTGTAGGGGGTAGAGCACTGTTTCGGCTAGGGGGTCATCCCGACTTACCAAACCGATGCAAACTCCGAATACCTACAAGTGCCGAGCATGGGAGACACACGGCGGGTGCTAACGTCCGTCGTGAAAAGGGAAACAACCCAGACCGTCAGCTAAGGTCCCAAAATCCTGGTTAAGTGGGAAACGATGTGGGAAGGCTTAGACAGCTAGGAGGTTGGCTTAGAAGCAGCCACCCTTTAAAGAAAGCGTAATAGCTCACTAGTCGAGTCGGCCTGCGCGGAAGATGTAACGGGGCTCAAACCAGGTACCGAAGCTACGGGTATCATCTTAGGATGATGCGGTAGAGGAGCGTTCTGTAAGCCTGTGAAGGTCAGTTGAGAAGCTGGCTGGAGGTATCAGAAGTGCGAATGCTGACATGAGTAACGACAATGGGTGTGAAAAACACCCACGCCGAAAGACCAAGGTTTCCTGCGCAACGTTAATCGACGCAGGGTTAGTCGGTCCCTAAGGCGAGGCTGAAAAGCGTAGTCGATGGAAAACAGGTTAATATTCCTGTACTTCTGGTTACTGCGATGGAGGGACGGAGAAGGCTAGGCCAGCTTGGCGTTGGTTGTCCAAGTTTAAGGTGGTAGGCTGAGATCTTAGGTAAATCCGGGATCTTAAGGCCGAGAGCTGATGACGAGTGTTCTTTTAGAACACGAAGTGGTTGATGCCATGCTTCCAAGAAAAGCTTCTAAGCTTCAGGTAACCAGGAACCGTACCCCAAACCGACACAGGTGGTTGGGTAGAGAATACCAAGGCGCTTGAGAGAACTCGGGTGAAGGAACTAGGCAAAATGGCACCGTAACTTCGGGAGAAGGTGCGCCGGTGAGGGTGAAGGACTTGCTCCGTAAGCTCATGCCGGTCGAAGATACCAGGCCGCTGCGACTGTTTATTAAAAACACAGCACTCTGCAAACACGAAAGTGGACGTATAGGGTGTGACGCCTGCCCGGTGCCGGAAGGTTAATTGATGGGGTTAGCGCAAGCGAAGCTCTTGATCGAAGCCCCGGTAAACGGCGGCCGTAACTATAACGGTCCTAAGGTAGCGAAATTCCTTGTCGGGTAAGTTCCGACCTGCACGAATGGCGTAACGATGGCGGCGCTGTCTCCACCCGAGACTCAGTGAAATTGAAATCGCTGTGAAGATGCAGTGTATCCGCGGCTAGACGGAAAGACCCCGTGAACCTTTACTATAGCTTTGCACTGGACTTTGAATTTGCTTGTGTAGGATAGGTGGGAGGCTTTGAAGCGTGGACGCCAGTCTGCGTGGAGCCAACCTTGAAATACCACCCTGGCAACTTTGAGGTTCTAACTCAGGTCCGTTATCCGGATCGAGGACAGTGTATGGTGGGTAGTTTGACTGGGGCGGTCTCCTCCTAAAGAGTAACGGAGGAGTACGAAGGTGCGCTCAGACCGGTCGGAAATCGGTCGTAGAGTATAAAGGCAAAAGCGCGCTTGACTGCGAGACAGACACGTCGAGCAGGTACGAAAGTAGGTCTTAGTGATCCGGTGGTTCTGTATGGAAGGGCCATCGCTCAACGGATAAAAGGTACTCCGGGGATAACAGGCTGATACCGCCCAAGAGTTCATATCGACGGCGGTGTTTGGCACCTCGATGTCGGCTCATCACATCCTGGGGCTGAAGCCGGTCCCAAGGGTATGGCTGTTCGCCATTTAAAGTGGTACGCGAGCTGGGTTTAGAACGTCGTGAGACAGTTCGGTCCCTATCTGCCGTGGACGTTTGAGATTTGAGAGGGGCTGCTCCTAGTACGAGAGGACCGGAGTGGACGAACCTCTGGTGTTCCGGTTGTCACGCCAGTGGCATTGCCGGGTAGCTATGTTCGGGAAAGATAACCGCTGAAAGCATCTAAGCGGGAAACTTGCCTCAAGATGAGATCTCACTGGAACCTTGAGTTCCCTAAAGGGCCGTCGAAGACTACGACGTTGATAGGTGGGGTGTGTAAGCGCTGTGAGGCGTTGAGCTAACCCATACTAATTGCCCGTGAGGCTTGACCATATAACACCCAAGCAATTTGACTCGAGAGAGCGGATTGCGGTGTTGTGAAGACTGCAGAGTCCGAAAATTTGCACTCACAAACCACCGATATCACACACCTGATTTGCCGAGACGCGTAAGCGCATCGGTACCCGAATTTCTTGACGACCATAGAGCCTTGGAACCACCTGATCCCATCCCGAACTCAGTAGTGAAACGATGCATCGCCGATGGTAGTGTGGGGTTTCCCCATGTGAGAGTAGGTCATCGTCAAGATTAAATTCCGAAACCCCCATCTGCGTAGGCAGGTGGGGGTTTTGTTTTTCTGGTTTTCGGGCATTTTCCAGTTGCTAAAAAGCCACCGCAAGGGTGGCTTTGGAGGGCGCTGACTGTGCGTGTCAGTCGCCTTGATACTCACAGCCGCTGGTGCAGGTTTCGTGCACTCGAACGCGCGAGAGCTCCGGCAATAGTGGCTTGACCTGCTCCCACAGCCACTTTGCGAGCACTTCGCTGGTGGGGTTTTCCAGGCCGGGTATATCGTTCAGGTAATTGTGGTCGAGTTGCTCATAGATCGGCTTGAAAACCGCTTTGATCTCCGAATAGTCTCGGATCCACCCCGTGTGCGGGTCCACCGGGCCTTTCAGGTAGAGGGCAACCTTGAACGAGTGCCCGTGTAACCGGCCGCATTTATGCCCCTCTGGTACGTGAGGCAGGCGGTGAGCGGAGTCGAAAGTGAACTCTTTATAAATTTCCACGTATTTTTAACTCGATATGACGTGCCAGCAAACAGTTTACCACCTCGGCAACGCGCGCTGGGCCGCCCGCCCGGTCAGATCTGCGCTATTAAAGGCCTGCGCCAGAATTGAGTTATGATTGGCAGTAATTGATTTCAGCTTCAATTAAGTCGACATGGGTATTGTGGATCCTATACAACTTATCCACCCATGGAGACACCCAATGAAAAGCCTGACTGCAATGATAGCCATCGCCACCCTTAGCCTGACCGCCGGCCTGGCCAATGCCAAAGACCTAGGGCCTGACCAGGCCCTCAAGTTACGCGACGCTGGTACTATCTTGTCGTTCGAAAAACTCAACGCTGCGGCCCTGGCCAAACACCCTGGTGCAACCGTCGGCGACACCGAGTTGGAGGAGAACTATGGTAAATACATGTATCAAGTGGAGCTGCGCGACCAGCAGGGCGTTGAGTGGGACGTAGAGGTCGACGCTGTCACGGGCGTAGTGGTCAAGGATCATCAGGACCACTAATGCGCAGAGGCCGCTTATTGATCGTTGGCCTGCTGGCTATCTGTTCTTTAGCCAGTGCCCGCGACTTGGACCAGGACGAAGCTCTGCGGCTGCGCCAGAAGGGCGTCATTCTGCCATTTGAAGAACTGGTCAAACATGCTACTGACCTCTACCCAGGCTCCCGGCTACTGGAGGCGGAGTTGGAGCTGGAGCACAATGTTTACACTTATGAAGTCGAACTATTGACCGTGGACGGCAGAGTCCGTGAAATCGAACTCGACGCCGCCACCGGTAAAGTACTGAAAGACAAGGAAGACGATTAATGCGTCTGTTACTGGTAGAAGACAACGTGCCATTGGCCGATGAGCTCATGGGCAGCCTCAAGGGGCAGGGCTATGCGGTGGACTGGTTGGCCGACGGCCGGGACGCGGTCTATCAGGGCAGTAGCGAGCCCTATGATTTGATTGTTCTCGACCTAGGCCTCCCTGGACTACCAGGGCTGGAAGTACTGGAGCAATGGCGAGCTGCCGGTTTGGCGGTGCCGGTCCTTATTCTCACCGCCCGCGATTCTTGGGCCGAACGTATCGAGGGGTTAAAGGCAGGGGCCGATGACTACCTGACCAAGCCCTTCCACCCCGAAGAGTTGCAGCTGCGCATTCAGGCATTGTTGCGCCGCGCCCGTGGCATGGTCAATCAGCCACGCTTGGAGTCGGCAGGCTTGCACCTGGACGAGAGCCGACAGTGCGTCAGCCAGAACGGCGTCGACACTCAGCTCACAGCGGCCGAGTTTCGCTTGCTGCGTTACTTTATGCTGCACCCGGGGCAAATTCTCTCCAAGAGCCATTTGGCTGAGCATCTATACGACGGTGAAAGCGAGCGTGACTCCAATGTATTGGAAGTTCATGTCAACCACCTGCGGCGTAAACTTGGCCGTGAGGTCATTGAAACCCGCCGTGGCCAGGGATACATGTTCGGCGGCGCCGCGTGAAATCCATTCAGGCTCGCCTGAGCATTGGCTTGATCAGTGTACTGGTGGTCATTGGGCTTGCTGTCGCACAACTGAGCCTGTGGTTGTTCGAAGTGGGCCTGCAGCGTTACCTCGAAGCTGGCTTGCGCAATGAAAGCGAAAACCTGCTGGTCGCTTTGGTCCGGGGGCCGCAAGGCTTGCAGTTGGATGAACGGCGTATATCACCCGGCTATGAGCGGCCGTTTTCAGGCCATTACTTTCGCATTGATTTCCCGGATGGGCACTGGCGCTCGCGCTCGCTCTGGGACCTCGATATGCCCAGGCCGGAGCATCCGGGCTTGCGTGCTGACCTCAAACTAGGGCCTGAAGGTCAACTACTGCTGATGCTGCGCGCCGACTACCGGCGTTTAGGGCAACCGATTTCCATCAGCGTCGCCCAGGACTACACCCCCGTACGCGACAGCTTCCGCCGCATGCAGCAAGTTGGCATGGGCATTGGCTTGGGCGCTTTGATTCTAATCCTGATTTTGCAGCGGGTGACCGTCAAACGCGCGTTGCGGCCGCTGGAGCGCACGCGCGAGCAAGTCGCTCAGTTGCAGCAGGGCCAGCGCTCACAGCTCGACAGCGAGGTGCCGGTTGAGCTGGAGCCGTTGGTCGCGCAAATCAACCATCTATTGAGCCACACCGAAGACAGCCTCAAGCGCTCGCGTAACGCCCTGGGTAACCTGGGGCATGCGCTGAAGACCCCTATGGCGGTGCTGCTTAGTCTCGCCGGCAGTGAACGTCTGGCGGGCCAGCCGGAAGTCTCGCGGCTGCTGCGCGAGCAACTGGAACAGATTCAAGCGCGGCTCAGCCGCGAACTCAACCGCGCTCGGCTGGCAGGTGACTCGCTGCCCGGGATGCAGTTCGATTGCGACGCAGAACTGCCTGGGCTGTTCGCGACCCTGGACATGCTGCACGGTAACCACCTGAACCTGGAGCACACTGTCACGCCCGGTTTGCGCTTGCCGTGGGACCGTGAAGACTTGCTGGAACTGCTCGGCAACCTGCTCGACAACGCCTGTAAATGGGCGGACGCGCAGGTACGCTTGACCATTGCCGAGCAGCCCGACAATTATCTTTTGTGGGTCGACGACGATGGTCCGGGCGTCCCGCCCAGTGCGCGGGAGCAAGTGCTCAGCCGTGGCTCTCGTTTGGACGAGCAGGTCGACGGCCATGGCCTGGGGCTAGGCATCGTGCGGGACATCGTCGACAGTTGCGGCGGCTCGCTGACCTTGGCCGAAAGCCCATTGGGCGGGCTACGGGTAGAGGTGCGCTTGCCGCAGCGGGGTTGACCGGGGATGCGTCTACCGCTGAAGGTGTGCGCGTGGCTGTAACGAAGAGCTCGGGGGCAAGCCCCCTCCTACAGTTGGCGACAAATTTGAAAATTTCGCTGACCGTAGGAGGGGGTCTTGCCCCCGAGCTCTTGCCCCTGCAAATACAAATTCCCCGACACCACAAAACTTCAGCGGTGGCCAGTTAGTGGGGCAATTCCGTATCTGAGGGGTTTATTACAATCGGTTTAAACTCGTCCGCTGTTAGGAGGACTAAGCAACAGGGCCAAGTACTGGCCCTGTTGACCTCAAGACACGGATCGGACATGAACGAAACCACCCTGCAAAACAAATCCCTGCTAATCCTACTGATCCTGGTCACCCTGGCGTTTATCTGGATACTCTTGCCTTACTACGGTGCAGTGTTCTGGGCGGTGATCCTGGGCATTGTGTTTGCGCCGATGCAGCGCCGGCTGATGCTCAAGTTAGAACGTAAACGCAACCTGGCTGCACTGATTACGCTGACCACCTGCTTAGTCATCGCGATCCTGCCGGTGATCATCATTAGCGCCTTGTTGGTTCAGGAAGGCGCGCTGTTGTACAAGAACGTCGAAAGTGGGGAGCTGGACATCGCCAACTACTTGGAAGAGTTCAAGCACGCGCTGCCCAGTTATTTCCAGCATCTGCTCGACCGTACTGGCATGGGCAACCTTGAGGGCCTGCGTGACAAGATCACCAAAGGGGCCATGCAGGGCAGCCAATACTTCGCTACCCAAGCCTTTAGTTTTGGCCAGGGCACCCTCGATTTCATTGTCAGCTTCGGCATCATGTTGTACCTGCTGTTCTTCTTTCTGCGCGACGGCCCGGACTTGGTCCGACGCATTCGCATCGCTGTGCCGCTCGCTGAACAGCAGAAGCGCCGACTGCAGCTGAAGTTCAACCGGGTGGTGCGTGCCACCGTCAAGGGCAACCTGTTAGTGGCCGTCACTCAAGGGGCTTTGGGGGGCTTTATCTTTTGGGTTCTGGACATCCCGAGCGCGTTGTTGTGGGCGGTGCTCATGGCCTTACTGTCGCTCTTGCCCGCTATCGGCGCAGGCATTGTCTGGGCACCGGTGGCGGCGTACTTCTTGCTCAGCGGAGCGATCTGGGACGGGGTAATTCTCAGCGCCTTCGGCATTTTGGTGATTGGCATGGTCGACAACGTGCTGCGCCCGATCCTGGTTGGCAAAGACACGCGCATGCCTGATTACCTGATCCTGGTTTCGACCTTGGGTGGTCTGGCCGTGTTCGGCCTGAACGGATTTGTGATCGGGCCGCTGATTGCTGCATTGTTCATGTCCAGCTGGGGAATTTTCGTCAGTACCAAGCAGCAAGTTCGCCTGCCAGCAGACCGCCCGCGTTTGCCCTAGTATGCGGCATCAGTGGCAGGTACCATGCCTGCCACTGATGTCTGGATCTGTCCCATGAGCAAGCCTGGCCAAAGGGTGCTGGTGTCCCTGCGCAAAATGATCGCCTCCGGTGAGCTGAGTGCCGGGGAGCGTTTGTTCGAAGTGTCTACGGCTGATCTGCTCGGCGTGTCGCGCACGCCGGTGCGCATCGCCTTTCGTACCCTGGAGCAAGAGGGGCTGCTGGTGCGCTTTGGTGCTCGCGGCTATCAAGTGCGATCAGTGGATGCTCACGACATCGCCGGTGCGATTGAAGTCCGCGGCGTGCTGGAAGGCCTTGCCGCGCGCCAGGCGGCTGAGCGCGGCCTCTCTGGCCAGGCCATTGAGCAATTGCGCGAGTGCCTGGACCAGGGTGATGCACTGTTCGAAAAAGGCTTTGTCAGTGAGGCCGATCTGGCCCTTTACCACGACCTCAACATGCGCTTTCACCAAGTGATTATCGATGCCAGCGGCAACCCAGCCATCTCCAGCGCCCTGGCGCGCAATGCGCACCTTCCTTTTGCTTCGGTGAGCGCCCTGGCCGTTGACTGCGAGAACTTGAGCCGCGAATACCGGCGCTTCAATTACGCCCACCTGCAACACCATTCGGTGGTGGATGCACTGGTGCACGGCCAGGGTGCTCGCGCCGAAGCGATCATGCGCGAACATGCCAATGCGACCCTGCGCTACGCCGAAATCTTCGACAGCCGGCACAGTGAGCAAGTGCGCGTGATCACCCGCGACGCGAGCGATGGTTCATAGGTCCAGTACCAACAGCGGTGACCGGGCCCTGGAACAGCAAGGGGTGAACTGATCGTTTTGCGCCTGCTCGTCCTCGCTTAGGTAAAGGTCGCGGTGCTCTGGAATGCCGTCCAGTACCTTGGTCAAGCAGGTGCCACAGATACCTTGTTCGCAGGACACCGGAATTTCATAGCCGTGTTCGCGCAGTACCTGCACGATGGTTTGGTCCGCCGGCACGTCGAACACCTCGCCACTGCGCGCCAGCCTGACCTGGAAGGCACCCTCGGTGACACCCTGCGGCACCGGCGCGGCGCTGAAGTACTCGCGGTGCAGGCTGGCGGACGGCCAACCTTGCTGTTCTGCGCTTTGCAGAACATGGGCCATAAACCCTGCAGGGCCGCACACATAAAGGTGCGAGCCGGGCGCCGGGTCGGCGAGCACCTGCGGCGTATCCAGGCCGGTACCGGGCTGGTCGTCGAAATGCAGATAAGTGCGCCCGGCAAAGCGCTCAGCCTGTAGGCGCGGTAAAAAGGCGGCCTGGGCCTGTGAGCGGGCGCAGTAATGCAGTTCGAAGGGCTTGCCTTGGTGCGCCAAGTGCTCGGCCATGCACAGGATTGGGGTAATGCCGATACCACCAGCGAACAACAGGCTGTGGTGGGCTTCACGCGCCAGTTCGAAGAGGTTTCGCGGTTCGCTGATACTGAGTTCGGCGCCCACCTGGAGGCCATGCATGGCCACGGAGCCACCGCGCGAGGCGGGGTCTTTGAGTACCCCGATACGATACCTGTGGTGTTCATGGGGTGGGTTGCACAACGAGTACTGGCGCACCAGGCCCGGGGCGAGCTGCACGTCAATGTGCGCCCCCGCGGTGAAAGGGGGTAGGGCAGTGCCATCGGCCCGGGCCAGCTCATAGCTCTGGATGCCTTCGGCTTCGGCGTGGCAGGCGGTGACGATGACCGAGATCATGGCTGCTGCTCCTTACCCAACTCAGCGGCCACCAGACGCTCGAGGATGCGCCGTGATTGCACGCCCCCGGCATCGATATTGAGCTTGAGCAAGTTACGTTGTGGATACGCCAGCAAGTTCTGTTGCTGGCGTTCGAGCATCTCCAGGTCTTCGCTGAAAATCTTGCCCTGGCCTTCACGAATGGTCGCTGTCAGCGCGGTATCGCCCGGGTTGAAGTTGCGTGCCATGCCCCAGAAATACCAGATCGAAGTGTCGCTTTCCGGGGTGATGAAGTCGACCACGATGCTTGACGCCTTGTCCCGGGCATCCGCGTGGTAGCCGCCTTTGCCGGCGTGGGCCACGCCGACTTCGATCAGCACATGGCTCGGTGGGCTGAAGCGGCAGATCTGCCAGCGATCAACCGGCACATCGTCGGCCAGGCCGTTACCGCGCAGCGCCATGCGCCAGAACGGCGGCGCCATGATGTTTTCCATGTGCCGGGCAGTGACGACATGATCGCCCTCTACAGCCGTGGTCGGCGCGGCTTCGTCGATTTCCTTTTGGCCGATGCTGGAAGCGTGCACATAGGTTTCGTGGGTCAGGTCCATCAGGTTGTCGATCATCAGGCGGTAGTCGCAGGCGATGTGGTAAAGCCCGCCGCCGTAGGCCCACTCGTCGCTCTCGGCCCAGTGCAAATGGGGGATGCTGGTGGCATCGGCCAGGGCCTGATCACCTGGCCAGACCCAGATGAAGCCGTGGCGTTCCACTGCCGCATAGGTTTTGTTGCAGGGAAAGCCGCGGACCCGCTGACCGGGCATGGCTGCGGTTTTGCCATCGCAGCCCATGGCCAGGCCATGGTAGCCGCAGACCAGTTGCCCGTCTTCCACCCGACCCAGGGACAGGGGAGCGCCGCGGTGTGGGCAGAAGTCTTCGACGGCAGCGACCTGTTGATCAGGCCCACGGAAGAAAACGATTTTCTCCCCACAGATTTGCCGGCCGAGTGGCTTGCCGGCTATTTCATCGGGTGTGCACGCAACATACCAAGTGTTTTTTGGATACATAAGCCAGGTCCTCATCGGGTTTTTGTTTTTCTATGGATCCATTAGTGCTCAAAAATAATAGTTAATCAAGTGAATTATATAATCAGTTGACCAGCGGATACGGCGTAGAAAATGGGTTTGGTGAATATGATGTGCTGGCGCGTTATCACTCAGCCGCGCTTATTATGGATCCACTGATTCAATGAGGCGTTCTGCCGGCCTTGAGCCTGACGCCGTGCATTGGGTACCATCGCGCTCGCTGTAGGCTTGCCTATGGCTTTTCCGTTTTTTTCCGAGCGATGCCCATGCCGCAACCCATCCCCCTCAAAGACCACGACAAGGAGCAAAGCCTGGTCAACCGCCGGCTGATTGCCTGCGCGCTGCTGGTTATCATTTTGTGTCTGGCCTTGGTGGGGCGCCTCTATGTCTTGCAGGTGTTGCAGTTCGACTACAACTCCACAGTCTCGGAAAATAACCGCGTACATGTGTTGCCGATTGCGCCGGAACGCGGGCTGATCTTTGACCGCAACGGGGTGGTGCTGGCGGAAAACCGGCCCAGCTTCGACTTGACCCTTACCCGCGAACGCGCCGGTGATTCAGCCAAGGTGCTCGACACCGTGGCCGAGGTCCTGCACTTACCCGAAGAGGAGCGCCGCCAATTCGACAAAGACCTCAAGCGGGTACGGCACCCGTTCGAGCCGGTCACCCTCATGTACGAGCTGAGCGAAGAGCAAATCGCGCTGATTGCGGTCAACCAGTTCCGTCTGCCGGGCATCGATGTCGACGCTGAATTCATCCGCGAATACCCACGCGGCGATCATTTTGCCCACTCGGTGGGTTACGTCGGCCGGATCAACGAAAAAGAGTCCAAGCAGCTCGACTCCGTCCAGTACCGGGGCACCCAATCCATTGGTAAAACCGGCGTCGAGCGTTTCTACGAGCCGCAACTGCACGGCCATGTGGGCTATGAAGAAGTCGAAACCAACGCCCAAGGGCGGGTCATGCGGGTGCTCAAGCACACCGATCCGACCCCGGGCCAAAACATCACCCTAAGCCTGGACATCAACCTTCAGGAAGCCGCCGAGAAAGCCTTGGGCGACCGCCGCGGCTCGGTGGTATGCATTGACCCGGACACCGGGGAAGTGTTGGCGATGGTCAGCAAGCCCAGCTTTGACCCCAACCTGTTCGTCACAGGGATCAGCTTCAAGCAATACGCGGCTTTGCGCGACTCCATCGACCGTCCGCTGTTCAATCGGGTGCTGCGCGGCCTTTACGCGCCGGGCTCGACAATCAAGCCTGAAGTGGCGATTGCCGGGCTCGACAGTGGCGCCGTGACCCCCGCCACCCGGGTATTCGACCCGGGCTATTACGAACTGCCCAACTACGATCATAAATACCGTAACTGGAACCGCAGTGGCGACGGCTGGGTGAATATGGACGCCGCTATCATGCGTTCCAATGACACCTACTTCTATGACCTGGCCCACCGTTTGGGCATCGAGCGTTTGCACGATTACCTGAGCCAGTTCGGCCTGGGTCAGAAAGTTTCCCTGGACATGTTCGAAGAGGCCCCTGGCTTGATGCCGTCGCCGCAGTGGAAACGCGCCACCCGCCGCCAGGCCTGGTACCCCGGCGAAACCCTGATTCTTGGCATCGGCCAGGGCTATATGCAGGTGACCCCGCTGCAATTGGCCCAGGCCACCACGCTGATTGCCAGCAAGGGTGTCTGGCACCGCCCGCACCTGGCGCAGACAGTCGGCGGCGTCGCGCCAGTGGACGAAAACCCCATGCCCAATATCGTGTTGCACAACAATAGCGAGTGGGAGCAGGTCAACCATGGCATGCAATTGGTGATGCACGACCCACGCGGTATCGCCCGCGATGCGGCGGCCGGCGCGCAGTATCGTATTGCCGGTAAAAGCGGCACGGCACAGGTAGTGGCGATCAAGCAAGGCGAACGCTATAACCGCCTCAAGACCTTAGAGCGCAACCGTGACAACGCGTTGTTCGTAGGGTTTGCTCCGGCGGAGCATCCGCGGATCGTCGTGGCGGTGATGATCGAGAACGGCGAGGCGGGTGGTCGGGTCGCCGGGCCCGTGGTGCGGCAGGTCATGGACGCTTGGTTACTGGATGCCGATGGTCATCTCAAACCCAGTGGCCCACCCCACGTGTAGCACCTAAGGGCTTGCTCCGTCAGCCGCTGAGTCTAGGTTTCGCTGTCAATGCAACCATCACCTCCGGACACACTCATACAAGGGACGCTTATTATCCCCGCGGAGGCAGTATCGTATGACCAAGCCGGACAAGGACTACGTGGCATGGCTGGAAGAACAGTCCATGCTCAATGCCGCCAGGCAGCGCGCCAAGCTCTACTCAGGGCAGGCGCGGCTCTGGCAGCGGCCGTATGCCCAGGCCCGGCCGCGCGACGCTTCGGCGATCGCATCGGTTTGGTTCACCGCCTATCCAGCCTCCATCGTCACCCGTGAAGGCGGCTCGGTGTTGCAGGCGCTGGGCGACGAGACGCTTTGGCACGCGCTGTCGGAAGTCGGTGTGCAAGGTATCCATAACGGCCCGCTGAAGTTGTCTGGGGGGCTGAAGGGGCGGGAGCGTACGCCTAGCGTCGACGGTAACTTCGACCGCCAAAGCTTCGAGATCGACCCCACTCTGGGCACCGATGCCGAGATGCTCATGCTTAGCCGCATCGCTGCGGCCCACAACGCCATTGTCATCGACGACGCCATTCCCTCGCACACCGGTAAAGGCGCTGACTTTCGCCTGGCGGAGCTGGCCTACGGCGACTATCCCGGCCTGTATCACATGGTCGAGATCAAGGAAGACGACTGGGGCCTGCTGCCTGAGGTGCCCGCAGGCCGCGATGCGCAGAACCTGAGCCCGGAAGTGGTGGATATCCTGCGGGACAAGTACTACATCGTTGGCCAGTTGCAGCGGGTGATTTTCTTCGAGCCGGGGGTCAAGGAGACCGACTGGAGCGTGACGCCAGTGATAGTCGGCGTTGATGACAAGCCGCGGCGGTGGGTGTACCTGCACTACTTCAAAGAGGGGCAGCCATCCCTCAACTGGCTGGACCCCAGCTTTGCCGCGCAGCAAATGATTATTGGCGATGCCCTGCATTCCATCGATGTCATGGGCGCGCGGATCCTGCGCCTGGACGCCAACGGTTTCCTCGGGGTCGAGCGGCGCCCTGAAGGCAATGCCTGGTCGGAAAGCCACCCGTTGTCCGTCACGGGCAACCAGTTGCTCGGTGGTGCGATCCGCAAGGCCGGTGGTTTCAGCTTCCAGGAGCTGAACTTGACCATCGACGACATTGCGTCAATGTCCCACGGCGGCGCCGACCTCTCCTATGACTTCATTACCCGCCCGGCCTACCAGCATGCGCTGCTCACCGGCAACACCGAGTTCCTGCGGCTGATGCTGCGCCAGGTGCACGCTTTCGGCATCGATCCGGCTTCGCTGATCCATGCCCTGCAAAACCACGATGAATTGACCCTGGAACTGGTGCACTTCTGGACCTTGCACGCCCACGACACCTATCACTATCAAGGCCAAACCTTCCCAGGCAATATCCTGCGCGAGCATATTCGCGAGGAGATGTACGAGCATTTGACTGGCGAGCATGCGCCTTACAACCTGAAATTCGTCACCAATGGCGTGTCCTGCACCACCGCTAGCATCATCACGGCGGCGCTGGGTATTCGCGATCTCGACACCCTGACTGCCGCCGATGTCGAGCAAATCAAGCACATCCACCTGTTGTTGGTAATGTACAACGCCATGCAGCCAGGGGTGTTCGCGCTCTCGGGCTGGGACCTGGTGGGGGCGTTGCCACTGCCTGCGGACGAAGTTGCGCACCTGATGGCCGATGGTGACACCCGCTGGATTCATCGTGGGGCCTACGACCTGGCCGACCTCAACCCGGAGGCCGAGACCTCCGCCGGCGGCATGCCGCGCCCGCGCGCGTTGTATGGCAGTTTGGTTAGCCAATTGCAGCAGCCGGATTCATTCGCCAGCCAATTGAAGAAGATCCTCGCCGTACGCAGTGCCTACGACATCGCCGCCAGCCGCCAACTGCTGGTGCCAGATGTCGAGCACCCAGGCCTGTTGCTGATGGTGCACGAGCTACCAGCAGGGCGCGGTACGCAAATCACCGCGCTGAACTTCAGCAAGGACCCGATCGTCGAGACCCTTCATTTACCGGGCATTACCCCAGGCCCGGTGGTGGATATCATCAACGAGCGCGTTGAAGGCGACCTGACCGAGGCGGGTGACTTCACCATCACCCTCGACCCCTATGAAGGTTTGTGCCTGCGGGTGGTCAGCGCCCATCCGGCAATGTAAGCCAGGGCTATAGACTTTCAGCCTTTCTTGTTAATCTCGTAACGTTTTGGGACAAAGGATCGGGGGTAAGCCACTTCGCTACCAGTAGCGAAGGGGCTTACCCCCGATCTTGTCACAGGCAATACAGACCCCTTAGTCCCTTCGCAAAATTGGTTCGTTGCCCTATGCGTTTGCTCCTCGATCCTCGGCATGATATCGATGCCGCTCTCTTGACCTACCGGCGTGTATTCTGGTCACTGGCGCTGTTCAGTGGCGTCATTAACCTGTTGGTGCTGGTGCCCTCGTTGTACATGATGCAGGTCTATGACCGCGTCCTTACCAGCCGCAACGAAACCACCCTGTTGATGCTGACCCTGATCGCCCTCGGGCTGTTTATGTTCAGCGGTTTGATCGAATGGATTCGCGGTCAGGTGATGGTGCGCATGAGCGCAGGCCTTGACGAGCAGTTGGGCGGGCGGGTCTTTGACGCGGCCTTCGAGCGCAGCCTCAAAGAGCAGAATGCCAACCCGGCGCAGGTGCTCAGCGATTTAACCACCTTGCGCCAGTTCATCACCGGGCAGGGCTTGATCGCTATGCTGGATGCCCCTTGGCTGCCGATCTTTCTGGTGGTGGCGTTCTTGTTTCATCCTTGGTTTGGTGTGCTGACTCTGGTACTGGCGTTGATCCTCATCGGCCTGGCGATATGGGGTGAATTAGCCACCCGCAGCAGCCTGGCCGAAGCTAACCAGCAATCGGTCAAGGCAGCGGCCTACGTCAACAGCACCCTGCAAAACGCCGAGGTGATCCAGGCTATGGGTATGCTGCCGGCGTTGCGCCAGCGCTGGGCGACCATGCAGCAAGGGGTGATTAGCGCCCAAGCGCGGGCCAGCGACCGCAGTGCGCGGATCACCTCGATGACCCGTTTCGTGCGGATCTCCGGGCAGTCGCTGTCGTTGGGGCTGGGCGCTTTGCTGGTGCTGGAAGGGCAGATTTCCGCAGGCATGATGATCGCCATGTCGCTGCTGCTGGGGCGTGCCCTGGCGCCGGTAGAAATTGCTATCGGTTCCTGGAAGCAGTTCGGCGGTGCCCGTGAAGGCTACCGGCGTTTGAGTGGGTTACTGGAGCAGCAGCCCGTGCGCAAAGTGCCCATGGCGCTGCCTGCGCCCACCGGTGCCTTGCGGTTGGAGCAATTGCATGTGGGCCCGCCGGGTTCCCGGCAGCCTACCTTGCGTGGGATCAACCTGGCGCTGAGCAAGGGCGAAGTCATGGCGGTCATCGGGCCGAGCGCTTCGGGCAAATCCACTTTGGCCCGAGCCATCGTTGGCATTTGGCCGGCGTTGGGCGGCTCTGTGCGTCTAGACAATGCCGAGATCAATCAATGGTCCCATGAGGCCCTCGGCCCGCACTTAGGCTACCTGCCCCAAGACATCGAGCTATTCGACGGCACGGTGGCGGAGAATATCGCCCGCTTTGGCGAGCTGGACTCGAAAAAGATCATTGAAGCCGGGCGTTACGCGGGCATCCATGAAATGGTCCTGCGCTTTGCCAAGGGTTACGACACGCCGTTGGGGCCGGGCGGCCTGGGCCTTTCCGGTGGGCAGAAGCAGCGCATCGGCCTGGCTCGGGCGCTCTACGGAAGCCCGGCCTTGATCGTTCTCGATGAGCCCAACTCGAACCTCGATGACGCCGGTGAAGTGGCCTTGGTTCAAGCGCTGCGGGCCCTGAAGCAGGCCGGCAGCACCGTCGTGCTCATCACCCACCGGCCCAGTGTGTTGGGCATGGTGGATAAAATCCTGCTATTGCAGAACGGCGCGCAGCATTCGTTTGGGCCCCGCGACCAGATCCTCAAAACCTTGATGCCAGCGCCCACCCCAGGCACTGCCGTGCAGGAGGCTAGCCGTGATGCGTGAAGTTTCCGCCGAGCGCGTCACGCCGCCTGGCGCCCTGCAGGCGGCAACCCCGGCCAAAGCCAGCACCGACGCCTCGCGCTCGGCACGCCACGGCGTGTGGTTCCTCGCCGTGGCCTTTGGCGGGTTCTTGCTGTGGGCGTTTCTCGCGCCGCTGGACCAAGGCATTGTCGGCAGCGGCACTGTGGTGGTCTCTGGCGAGCGCAAGACCGTGCAGTCGCTGGTGGGGGGCGTGGTGGAAAAGATCCTGGTCAGCGATGGTGATCTGGTCAGTCCAGGGCAGTTGCTGATTCAGCTCAACACCATCCAGGCCCAAGCCCAGCTCGATGTCACCCTGGGTAAGCTGTTGAGTGCGCGTAGCATCGAAGCGCGGCTGATCGCCGAGCGCCTCAACCGCCCAGCGATCGCATGGCCCGCTGACCTGTTGGCGCGCGCGGGCGACCCGCGGGCTCAAGCGGCAATGGCCTTGCAGGAGAACCTGTTCGCTACGCGCCGCGCCGAGCTCAACAGCCGTTTGAAAATCGTCGAGCACGAAGTGGCTTCCCTCAGCCAACAGCTACAGGCCTACCAGTCGGTGAAACGTAATTACGATTCGCAGATGCAGTTCCAGCAACAAGAGGTCGCCGGCCTGCGCGAGTTGGCCCGGGACGGCTACGTGCCGCGCAACAAGCTGTTTGAAGTGGAGCGTAATACCGCCCAGTTGGCTGGCCAGGTCGCCTCCGGCATCGCCGATATCGGCAAGACTCAGCAGGCTATCAACGAAAGCCGGCTCAAGGCATTGCAGCAGGAACAGGAGTTTCGTCGCGACGCTGAAACCCAGTTGAGTGACGTAGCCAGCGAAGCCTCGGGGTATGCCGACCAAATCCGCGCCCTGGAATTCGAAGTCAGCAACGGCGCGCTCAAGGCGCCGGTGGGTGGGCAGGTGATGGGGCTGGCGGTGCACACCATCGGTGGTGTGGCCACGGCCGGCCAGGCCCTGATGGAGGTGGTGCCGCTGGATGCGCCCCTGGGGGTGACCGCGCGCTTTCCGCCGATGATGGCCAACAAGCTGCAGCCGGGCTTGCCGGTGCACGTGCACTTTACTGCACTGCAGCGCGTCGACACCCCCACGGTGATCGGCACGGTCAGCACGGTTTCGGCTGACCAACTGATCGATGAGCAGACCAAACAGCCGTATTTTTCGGCCAAGGTTTTGATCCCCGGGGAAACCGTGGAAAGCCTGCGCGCTGCCGGTTTGCAGGTGAAGCCAGGAATGTTGGCCGATGTGACCGTGGTCACGGGTGAGCGTACCCTCATGAACTATCTGATGAAGCCGCTGCGCGAACGCCTGTTGGCCGCGTTCAAGGAGGAATGACCGTGGCCATGCGTTTACCCCCTTGGGCCTTGGTTGGTCTTAGCTTGACCTGGGCTGGCACGGCAGGCGCCGCGGGCGGCGAGTTGAGCCTGGCCGATCTATACGATGCCTCGCGCCTGCACGATCCGACCATCCAGTCGGCCACGTACGCCTACCAGGCCTCACAAAACGAGGAGGCAATTGGCCGTGGGCGCCTGCTACCCCAAGTGTCGCTCGGCTCACGCTACGGCAAAGGCGGGCGCACCGACGGTGGCACCGACGCCAGTTATGTCGACAGTGACGATTACCAGTCCAACAGCGTGTCGCTCACCGCCCAGCAGCCTTTGTACGACAAGGCCCGCTGGGCGGCCTATCAGGAGGGCAAGGCGCGGGGGCAACTGGGTGAGCTGGAGTTCGACGTCGCCAGCCAGACGCTTTTCGAGCGGGTCGCCAAGGCTTATTTTCAAGTGGCCAGGGTGGAAAACGAGATCAAACTGATTGGCCAGCAGAAAGCGGCGATTGCCGGGCTGGTGGAACAGAACAAGCGCTTATTCGCCTCGGGGGAGGGCACCGTGACCGACATCGACGACGCCCAGGCCCGCTATGATCTGGTGGTCGCCCAAGAGGTCGAGGCGCAAACCCAGCGTATAGCCGCACTGCGCACGCTATCAGGCCGGGCTAACATCGCGGTGCAGGATATCCCGCCCATGCAGGAACGCAGCCTGGGTGAGGGCTTGCTGGCACCCGAGCACGACCTCGGCTACTGGACCCGCATCGCCCGCGACGCCAGCCCCGAACTGGCCGCGCGCCAGGCCGCCGTGCGCGTGGCTGAAGCGCAAAGCGAGGGACAAAAAGCCGGGCACTACCCGACCCTGTCCCTGACCGGGCAACTGACCCGCCGCGACAATTCCCAGTATCAAGAACTGCAACCGCGCCAGGACAGCTACTATGTGGGCCTGTCGCTAGACATTCCGTTGTACAGCGGCGGCTCGGTCAGCGCTTCGGTGAAAAAGGCCGAAGCCGCCCTGGCAGGCGCCCAGGCCGACTATGACGTGCAACGCCAGCAACTGGCCGAAGACGTCGAGACCGACTACCTGGGCGTGGTGGCCGGCCAGGCGAAAAGCCGCGCCATGCTACGCGCCGTAGACTCCAACCAGAAAGCCCTGACGTCCACCGAAAAGGGCTACCAGGGCGGCGTGCGCTCTACGGTGGATATCCTCGATGCACAACAACGGCTATTCCAGGCCCGGCGTGATCTGCTCAACACCAAGCTGGACATGCTGCTTAGCTACGTCACCTTGCACACCCACACCGGGCAGATGAACCGCGCGGTGTTGGAGCGCCTGCAGGGCATGTTCTAAACCTCAGCATCTGTAATGCCACGACCGCGTAGGAGGGGTCCGGGCGGCGCTCCGCTCGGCCCCGAGCTTTTGATCTTGGCGGCGGCGCAGATCGGTGAAGAGATCGGGGGCAAGACCCCCTCCTACGGCGCGCGGTATATTCAATATTTGCCGCGATCCGTACGGCGCGCGGTGTATTCCATATTTGCCACGACCGCGTAGGAGGGGGCCGGGCGGCGCTCCGCTAGGCCCCGATCTTTTGATCTCAAACCAGCACATCGGCCGCATGCAGTTCCTTCACACCCACCAGCTGGATTTCGAACTCCGCCGCGCCGTCGGCATTGCTGCTGCCGTACAACACGCCATCGACGAAGCGCAGTTGCCCGGTCGCGTCGGTATCGAAGGCGTTGCTGCCGATAAAGGTGAAGGCGTCATGCTCGGCGGTGAGGGGGTTAGCGTCCAGGGCCGAGAAGTCCAGTTTGTCACCCTCGGCGGTCTTGAAGCCGTTGATGACGTCCCGCAGTGCCCCCAGGCCCATTTCGCCGACGCTGGCAAACACATAGGTATCGGCCCCGGTGCCACCGGTGAGGGTGTCGCTGCCGTTGCCGCCGATCAGGGTGTCATTGCCCGAACCGCCAACTATCGTGTCGTTGCCATTGCCGCCGTGAAGCACGTTGTTGCCACTGTTGCCCGTCAGCACATCGGCGTATTGGCTGCCGCTGAGGTTTTCGATGTTCTTGATCGAATCCAGCCCCGAGCCGCCGGTGTTCTGTTGCGCGCTAGTGGAGATATTCACGCTTACCCCGCTGCTGGCAAAGGCATAAGACAGGGTGTCTACACCAGCGCGACCGTCCAGCAGGTTAGCGCCCGCCCCGGCATACAGGGTGTTGTCCAATTCGTTGCCGATGGCGTTGGCGCTCAAGCCGGTGGCGATGACCAGGTTCTCGACGTTGGCCGTTAGAGTGTACGTCGCCAAGCTGCTGAATACCGTATCAACGCCGCCAGTCTGTTGGTCGCTGTTGGTTTCGATAACGTGGTCGTCCACGTTGTCGACCACGTAGCGGTCGGAGCCGTCGAGGCCCTTGAGCGAGTCCGCTCCTTCACCACCGTCGAGCAGGTTGGCCGCGTTGTTACCGGTGATGAAGTTCTTCAGGCCGTTGCCGGTGCCGTTGATTGCCGATATCCCGCCTAGGATCAGATTCTCCAGGTTAGCCCCGAGGGTCCAACTGACGGAGCTTTGCACGGTATCGATCTGCGACAGTGAGGGGTTGGTTTCTTCGATGATATCGAAGGCATTGTCCACCACGTAGATGTCGTTGCCGTCACCGCCGATCATGGTGTCGGCACCCAGGTCGCCGTTAAGGATGTCGTTACCGGCGCTGCCGACCAGGGTATCGTCATCGTCGGTGCCCAAAATCGAGCCGCCTTCGTTCTGGTTGCCCTGGGTAATGTCGCTGGCCTTGTTGTTATCGTCGGGGTTGCCCTGGAAGCCCAGGTCATTGGCGATGGCATCGGCCAGGCGTTGGCCGACGATTTCCGCCGACTCTTCATGCAAATGCCAGACGTCATCCGGATACACCAGCGGATCGACTTCATAGCGCAAGGGCAGGTCGGTGTAGTCCACCGCCAATTTGACGTCATCACGTTCGGCGACCAGGGCTTCCTGGGCGGCGCGCACGTATCCGACCCCTTCGACGATCGAGGCGATTTTCTCCTCGCTATAGCCGCGAGCGCGGGCGGCGTCTTGCTGGTAATGCCCGGTCTCCATCAGATACACCGAGAAGTCACCCAACTGCGCGTGCAGGTAGTCGAAAACTTTTTCAGTGGAGGCCTTGTACTGGGCTGCGGCTGCTGCTTTGTCGGTGGCACGGGCGATTTCCTGGGCGGCTTCTTCGCCCTGGCCCCAAACGATTCCCATGGTCACTTTATCGATGGCGCTGAGTTCGGCCATTTGCCCTTTGAGCAATTCTACTGCCCGCAACAACGCCGGACCCGGCTCGTTGGTGTCGGTCAACCACCAGCACAGGCGCATTTCTTCGGCTGAACCGGTGGATAGCCCCGATACGGTGCTGCCGCCCACGGCGACGTCGATGCCATTGCCATCGGCATCGGTGAATTGGCTGCGCACGTCGTAGTTGGTGTAACGGCCGAGGTCGTTGACCATGCGCGAGGTGCCGGACTCGTTGTCGTCCTCGGTCATGCGCATCAGGCGCGCGTTGGACTGGCCGAGGGTGGGCAGGAAGAGAATCTCTTGGGGCGCGCGCTCGGCGAAGACAAAGTCGTCTGCGGTCAAGGTGTTGAGCAGGTTACCCGCCAGGGCGATTTCGAAGCGGTTGCCGTCGGCGTCGGCTTCGGCGGATTTGATGTAGGTCTTGTCGCCCGCCTCGTTGAGCGTCATATACAGCGTGTGGCTGCTACCGTCGCCAAGCCCGAGGATGCCCAAGGCCGAGACGTCGATTTTGTCCTCGCCGTGGGTGAAATCGTAAAGGGTGTCGGTTGCGGTCAGGCCGCCGCTGTCGTAGTCACGGTAGCTGTCAGATACCGCCGAGTAGCGGAAAGTGTCCGCACCGGCGCCGCCGTACAGCGAGTCGCGGCCTTCACCACCGTCAAGAATATCGTTGCCGGCTGCACCACGCAGGGTATCGGCGCCCGCCAGGCCCAGGATCAAATCGTCGCCGCTGCCGCCGACCAGGGTATCTGCCAAGGCGCTGCCGGTAACGGTCTGGGCCGGGGCATCGGCCACACTCAAGGCAAAGCCGTCGCTGACCGACGCGCCAGTCGGGTCGCTGGCGGTCACCAGTACCCGGTAATCGCCTGCCGCGTCCGGCCCAGGTGTGCCGCTGAAAGTCAGCGTGGTGCTATCGAAGGTCATCCAGCTGGGCAGGGCGCTGCCGTCGTCCAGGGTCGCCACGTAGGTCAGGGCGTCATTGTCGGGGTCGACGAAGCTGGTATTCGCTAGGGTATAAGTGAAAGCCGTTTGCTCGGTGGCGGTCTGGTCTTGCAGCAGGTCAGTGACCACCGGCGCCGAGTTGCTGGGCGTGTCTTGCCCGGCGAAGACAAAATGCGAGCTGCCCAGGCCGGCCAGGTAGTTACCCGCCAGAGACACCTCAAAACGGTTGCCGTTGGCGTCTGCTACGCGGTCCTTAATATAGGTGCGGTCGAGGCTGGCGTTGTAGGTGACCTGCAGGGTACCGTTCAGGCCATTGCCCAACCCGGTATAGCCTAGGGCGGAGACGTCGATTTTGTCGGCTTTGAGGTCAAAGTCGAGAATCTGGTCGCTGGCCGTGGTGGTTGCGGTGCGGAAACTGTCCTGGGTGGAGGTGAAGCGAAAGATGTCCGCGCCGCTGCCACCTGTGAGTTTGTCGGCACCTGCGCCACCGTTGAGGATGTCGTTGCCGCCACCGCCATTGAGCACATCATTGTCGGCGCCGCCGAGCAATTGCTCATTGGCAGCAGTGCCGATCAAGGTGTCTTTGCCCGCAGTACCAGTGATCACCCCGGCATTGCTCGCCGGGGTGTCTTGCACGGCAAGGACGAAGGCGTCGCTGCTGGCGACTTTGCCGTCGCTGGCGCTGACTTTCACTTCGTAGCTACCCGCTGCACTGTCGCCAGGGGTGCCACTGAAAGTACGTGTAGCGGCGTCGAAGCTGAGCCAGGTGGGCAGAGGGCTGCCGTCGGCCAGGGTAGCGCTGTAGTTCAGGGTGTCGTTATCGGCGTCGGTGAACGCGATGGCCGGCACGGTGTAGCTGAAGGGCGTGTTCTCGCTGGCATTTTGGTCGGCCAAGGGGGTGGCCACCACTGGCGCGTTGTTGCCCGAGCCTGGAGTGTTGGCAAACACAAAGTTAGCGGCCGTCAGGCTGTTGAGCAAATTGCCTTCGAGGGCAATTTCAAAGCGGTTGCCGTTGGCATCGGTGTCCAGGGATTTGACGTAAGTCTTGGTCCCGGCGCTGTTGAGCACCAGGTAAACGGTGCCGTTCTTGCCGTCACCCAGGCCGGTGAAGCCGATGGCAGAGAGGTCGATGCGGTCTTCGCTGACTTTGAAATCCGTGATGGTGTCACCGAGGTTGGCGCCGCCGGCATTGTAGTTACGAAAGCTGTCCATGCGGTCGCTGAAGACAAAGGTATCGGCGCCCGCGCCGCCGCTCAGGGTATCAGCCCCGGCGCCGCCATCCAGGCGATCGGCGCCACCGGCACCGCTGAGGGCGTCCGCGCCTGCCAGGCCCAACAAGGTGTCCGCCCCTTCGGTGCCTTGGAGCGCGTCGTTACCGCTGGTGCCCTGCAGCACGCGGTCGAAGACAAAATGGCTAGCCTTCAAGGTGTCTACCAGGTTGCCGGCCAGGACCAGCTCGAAGCGGTTACCGTTGCTGTCAGCGGTGAAGTCTTTGATATAGGTGCGGTCGCTGCTGGCGTTGTAACTGACGTTCAGGGTGCCATCCAGGCCACTGCCCAGGCCGGTATAGCCCAGGTCGGCCAGGTCGATCTTGTCCTGGCTGACGTTAAAGTCGGTGATGGTGTCAGCGAACGAGGCGTTAGCCGTGCGATAGCTGTCGGTGAGGGTGTCGAAACGGAAGGTATCGGCACCGCTGCCGCCGGTTAACTTGTCGGCGTCGGCGCCGCCTATCAGGGTGTCGTCCCCGGCGCCGCCCAGTAGGGCGTCTTTGCCGGCCAGGCCGAGAAGAATTTGCGCGCCGTCACCACCATTGAGGGTGTCGGCCCCAGCCGTGCCTTGCAGTGTCTGCACCGGCGCTACATCGCTGACGAAACTGCCGTCGCCATAAACCAGTGCAGAGCCCTTGGACGTATGGCTGATGGTATTGCCGATGATGCTGTTGCGGTCGGTACCGTCTTCATTGCGCTCGGCCACGCCATAGGTGGAGAGGGCGCTGCCAGTAATTACGTTGCCCTGGATAACGTTGTCGCTGCCATTGAAGTATTTGCCGGAGACACCCGCAGTGTCGTCGTAGGACTGAATGATGACTTCAGGCACAGGGTTTGCCAGTGAGTTGTTGGTCAGGGTGTTGTCGACCACCTCGACACCCGAGCTCCCGTAAATGCGTACCCCGGCACTGCCGTTGTCGTGGATGTCCACACCGCTGACGCTGACGTCGCTGGACAGCTTGATCAATACACCCTCGGCGGCGTTGCCATACACCGCGCCGCCACTGATGGTGATATTGGCGGGGGACGGGATATTCTCACTGCCGCGCTGGACCACGATGCCGGTGCTGCCGTTGCCATAGGCAACGTTGTTGGTCAACGCGAAGTCGTGGGTGTTGGTGACGACGTTGAAGCCGTGACGGTCGTTGTCATACGCCACGTTGTTTTCGAACACGCTGTCGACCAGGTAATCGGCGACGAAACCATCCAGCCCATTGCCGTGGGACACGCTGTTCTTGATGACCATGTTGTAGGTCTGTTCGTGGGGATCGAAGCCGTAGCCTGAGCAGTCTTTGATTTCCACGCTGTCCAGGGTGACGTTGGAGTCATGGCCTTCTTTGCCAGGAATGAATCCATTGAACCAGCCATCGACCTTGCCGGTGGTGTTGTCGCGGTTACCGTCGATCGTGAGGTGGCTAACGCCGAAATCGTGGGTTTCTTCCCCGTAGGCTGAACGAATGATGCCGGTGACTTTGGTATCGGACCCGTCCGCGAGCTTTACAACGGTTTCGCCCATGCCGTCGCCGGTGATGTGCACGTTGCTTTTAATCATCAGGCAGCCATCTGAAGGCTCCTCACCACCTGAAACAATGAAGGTACCTGTGGGGATGTAAACTTCTCCGCCCCCTGCTGCTGCCGCCGCATCAATGGCCGCCTGGATTGCCGCAGTGTCGTCAGTCAGGCCATCACCAATCGCACCGAAGTCTTTTACGTTGTAAATCATAGTGTTAGTTCCGTGGCGTGAGCCTTGAGAGGCGGAATGTCAAATAAATAACGCACGAGCACTATGAACCCATTTTTTGGGAAAAGTTATAGCCGTACATCGGCGGATTTCAGACTTTTTTATGACGAAGCGCCATTAAAATGGCGTATGCATAGTTGGCGGCAGGCGATTTCGAAGGGGAGGTGGGCTGGCGTCTTTAATTTGACGCGCGCAGGGCATTCGTTTAAAAGCAAAAAAACAAAAAGCCCGACGCAGGGTCGGGCTTATACGAAACGGATGCAGCTAGCAGTTACTTGCTGCCGCTACCCGATGCACCGCCCGAGCCGCCACTGCTGCTACCGCTGCCGGATCCACTGCCGTTGCCACTGGAGCCGCCTGCGCCGGTGTTGTCGGTACCGGTGGCGCTACCGCCGCCGCCGTTGCCTTGGCCTTGATTGACCATGTCGTCGTCGGCCGCACTTTTAGTGCTGCTGCCCGTGGCGTCGTCACCGGTACCCATGGTGCTGTTGGTGCCAGGGCTGACAGGGCCGGAGGCGCCAGCGAAAGCGGCGACCGAAGCCGCCGAGAGCAACGCCGCGAGGGTAAGGGATGCAATATTTGTCCTGAGCATGGGGCTTTCCTTATTTAGGGATGGGACGTGGGACTACTTGTATTTGGTCCCGCCTAGTGCCCGCGAGGTGCCAGCGATCCGACAGGCGGTCATGTGGTTGCCAGCTCGATGGTGACGCCGGCCCGCTGCAACAGCCGTTCATTGCGCTCGGATAAATGATTGAGTACAAACCGTTTGCCGAATCTTGCATAGCGCGCCGCCAGCCCTTCGAGTGCAGCGATCGCCGAGTGGTCGACCAAGTGCAGGTAGCGGCAGTCCACGGTCACCTGCTGAGGATCGTTCTGCGGGTCGAACAAGGCTTGAAAATGCGTGGTCGAGGCGAAGAACAGCGTGCCATGGGGTGTGTAGGTCTTCTGCCCAGGGATGGACTCGTCGATATCGGCACGCACTTCCCGCGAATGTTGCCAAGCGAACGCCAGCGCGGCGATGAGGATGCCGCACAATACGGCAGTCGCCAGGTCAGTACAGACGGTGATGACAGTGACCGCCACAATCACCAGGGCATCATTGAGCGGGACTTTACCGAGCACCCGCAGCGAACCCCAGGCAAAGGTTTGTTGTGCCACCACGAACATCACCCCGGCCAGGGCGGCCAACGGAATACGCTCAATAAGGGGCGAGAGAAACAGGATAAACAGCAGGATCATCACGCCGCTGACCACCCCCGACAGGCGACCGCGGCCGCCCGAACTCAGGTTGATCACGGTTTGGCCGATCATCGCGCAGCCGCCCATGCCCCCGAATACACCGGAGGTGATGTTGGCGAACCCCAAGGCGACGCACTCGCGGTTAGGCTGGCCACGGGTTTCGGTCAATTCGTCGGTTAGGTTAAAGGTCAGCAGGGTTTCCAGCAAACCGACCATGGCCATCAGCACGGCGTAGGGCAGGATGATACGCAGGGTCTCGCCATTCATTGGCACGCTTGGCCAATGCCAGCTCGGCAGCCCGCCCGCGATCTGGGCCATGTCTCCTAAGGTGCGCGTCGGCAAGTCCAGCCCGGCGACCATCAGACTTACCCCAACGATGGCGACCAAGGCGGCAGGCACGGCTTTGGTCAGGCGCGGCAGCAGATAAACCACGGCCATGGTCAGCAAGGTCAGGCCCACCATCACCAGCAGCGCAGTGCTGTCCAGCCACTGGCCCTGGTGGTTCTTGAAGTGCTCAAGTTGCGACCAGGCGATAACGATGGCCAGGCCGTTGACGAAGCCGAGCATCACGGGATGGGGCACCATGCGTACCAATTTACCCAGCCGTAACAGCCCGAACAGCATCATAAAGACGCCACCCAGTACCACCGTCGCTAATAAATACTCGACGCCATGCTGTACCACCAATGCCACAATCACCACGGCCATGGACCCGGCCGCACCGGAAATCATTGCCGGGCGCCCGCCAAGCAGGGCGGTGAGGGTGCAGATGATAAAGGCGCCGTAGAGCCCCATCAGCGGGTTGACTTGGGCCACCAAGGCAAAGGCGATGCATTCGGGCACTAGCGCGAACGACGAGGTCAGGCCAGCCAGAACATTGCCGCGTAGATCTTTCAGGGACATAGGTTACCTTGCAAGCGCAAATGCCCCACGGCCGAAGGCGGCGTGAGGGCAATTGGAGATATTGGAATGGCGCGATTATAGCAGGGTGTGTTGCGTGTGGGCAGGCCGGCGACGGGCTGGACGCCCGCCGCCAGCCGGCAGGTCAGGCAGCGTTGGATTCTTTTTTCAGCGAAGCCATGTCGATCACAAAGCGATATTTAACATCGCCTTTGAGCATCCGCTCGTAGGCTTCATTGATGTCCTGAATCGCAATGGTTTCGATGTCAGACACGATCCCATGCTTGGCGCAGAAATCCAGCATGTCCTGGGTCTCTTTGATACCGCCGATCAACGAGCCGGCCAAGCTGCGGCGCTTGAAAATCAAACCAAACACATTGGGCGAAGGATGCGGGCTGTCCGGCGCGCCCACCAGCGTCATGGTGCCATCGCGCTTGAGCAGGTTGAGGAATGCGTCCAGGTCGTGGGGCGCGGCGACGGTATTAAGGATAAAGTCCAAGCTATTGGCTTTCGCGGCCATCTGCTCGGCATCCTTGGACACCACCACTTCATCGGCGCCCAGGCGCAGGCCATCATCACGTTTGTTCGGCGAGGTGGTGAACAGCACGACATGGGCACCCATGGCATGGGCGATCTTGACCGCCATATGGCCCAACCCGCCGAGCCCGACGATACCGACTTTCATGCCGGGGCCGACCTTCCAGTGGTGCAGTGGCGAATAGGTGGTAATGCCCGCGCACAGCAGAGGCGCAATGGCCGCCAAGTTGTCAGTTGGAGCGATGCGCAGGACGAATTGCTGCTTGACCACGATAGAGTCGCTATAGCCACCCAAGGTGTTTTCGCCGCCGAACACCGGGCCGTTATAAGTGCCGGTGAAGCCGTTTTCGCAGTACTGCTCTTCGCCTTCGGCGCACGATGCGCAGCTCTGGCAGCTGTCGACCATGCAACCGACACCGGCGAGGTCGCCGACCTTGAACTGGCTGACATTGCTGCCCACCGCGGTCACGCGGCCGACGATCTCGTGGCCGGGTACGGAAGGGTAGAGGGTATTTTTCCATTCGTTGCGCGCGGTGTGCAGGTCTGAGTGACAGACACCGCAGTAGAGAATTTCGATCTGTACGTCGTCTGCCGCCGGGTCGCGACGCTCGAAGCGGTAAGGCTTGAGGGGCTCGGTGGCACTTTGGGCGGCATAGCTATAGGCCTGGGTCATGGTGTATCGCCTCCTAGGCTTGAAAATAATCAGTCAAGCATAGACCAGCCCCAGGCTAAATCGTTTCTCCCTTTTTCGACGAGCTTGTCAGACCGAAAACTGATTGGCGAACTGGCCGATCGCATCGACAACCTTTTGCGCCCCGTCGCGGATTTCCAGAATCGCCGAGCCCGCTTCCCCGGCCAGTATTAAACCTTCGTCGGCGTGACGCCGGCCGGTGCCCATCAAGGTCACGGCCTGGCTGGCCAATTGCTGATTCTGCTGCACGACGTTGGTGATCTCCTCGGTGGCCGAACTGGTCCGGGAAGCAAGTTGCCGCACTTCGTCCGCCACCACCGCAAAGCCGCGGCCCTGTTCGCCGGCGCGCGCCGCTTCGATGGCGGCGTTGAGCGCCAGCAGGTTGGTTTGCGAGGCAATCGCACTGATGGTCTTGATGATCGTCCCGATCAGTTGCGACTGTTTATCCAGGGCTTCGATACCGACGGTGGCCTCTTGCATACTCTTGGCCAGATCGCGCAACACCTCCACAGTTTCGCCCACCACTTCGGCGCCTTTCTGCGCCACCGTGTCGGTCTGTACGGATATGCCGTAGGCCACGCTGGCAGCGCTCGACACTGCCTGGTCACGGTTGACCTGATCGGTGATCACGGTGGCGAACTTGACTACCTTGTACAGCCGGTCATTGGCATCGATCACCGGGTTGTAGGAGGCCTCCAGCCACACGGTCTGGCCACGGCTGTCCACGCGTTTGAAGCGGTCGACGACAAACTCGCCACGGCGCAGTTTGTCCCAAAACGCCGTGTATTCAGGCGAGTTGTATTCCTCGGCCACACAGAATTGGCGGTGGTGCTTGCCTTTGATCTGCTCCAGGGTGTAACCCAGCGCGTGGAGAAAGCGGTCATTGGCGGTAATGACTTCCCCCTCCAGCGTGAACTCGACCACCGCTTGCGAGCGCAGCAAGGCCTTGATCAGGCTTTCGTCTTCGCGTGAGCGTTCGATGGTACGGGTGAGGTCGTCGGCATAAATGGAAAAATGCAGCACTTGACCCGCGCTGTTCTTCACCGGCTCCACGATCGAACGCAGCCAGGCTTCACGGCCGTCACCGCGCAGCAAACGGATGGTCCCACTAAAATGCTCGCCGCGGGCCAAGGCCGTGCGCAATCGCTGGAACGGCTCCAAGCGTTTAGCGTGCTCCGGTACCAGTTCTTCAATGGGACGCCCACTCAACGCCCCCGGGCGATAGTGCATTTCATGTTCGAAATTTGGGTTGACCGACTCGAATTTCCCGGCGGGGTCCAGGGTGATCGCCATCATTTCTTCGTAGAGGCTATGCCTGACCTGTTCATGCGAGGACAGTTGCTCGCGGAGGGCGGCGACTTCCTGACTCAAGCGCTTATTGAACATTAGATTCTGTATCCGGGGGGAGGGCTGGTCCATTTGCATCGGCCTGGCGTGCTTTTCCTTGAGGTGCCAGAGGCCTGATTTTGATGACCATTTATCCGTTACAAGATCGGGGGACGTAGAGGGGGGCTTGCCCCCGACCTTTTGCTCTTATCCGTTTACGATACGCGTTGCAGGCGCCGGGTTCTCAGACCGGTCAGGGTTTTCAGACCGCGGGCCAGCAGCGGCCAAAACAGCATCAGCAAAGCAGCGGTGGTCAGCGAGCCCACCAGGGGGTTAGACCAGAAAATCCCCAGTTCACCATTGGAAAACAGCATCGACTGACGGAAAGCATCTTCAGCTTTGTCACCTAATACCGCTGCCAGCACTAACGGTGCAATCGGGTACCCGAGTTTCTTGAACACATAACCCAGGGCGCCAAACACCAGCATCATGGCCACGTCGAACAGCGAGTTATGCACCGAGTAAGCGCCTATGGCACACACCATCACAATGATCGGGGCGATGATCGAAAAAGGAATACGCAAGATCGAGGCGAACAGCGGCACGGTGGCCAACACCACGATCAGACTGACCACGTTCCCCAGGTACATACTGGCAATCAGGCTCCAGACAAAGTCGTGTTGTTCGACAAACAGCGTCGGCCCGGGGTGCAAGCCCCAGATCATCAGGCCGCCGAGCATTACGGCAGCGGTGGCCGAGCCGGGAATGCCCAGGGTCAGCATCGGCAGCAGGGCACTGGTGCCTGCAGCGTGATCAGCGGTTTCTGGGGCTATCACGCCTTCGACTTCGCCTTTGCCGAAATTCTCGCGGTTTTTCGAAAAGCGTCGGGCCAGGCTGTAACTCATGAACGAGGCCGCCGTCGGTCCGCCAGGGGTAATGCCCATCCAGCAGCCCACCAAGGTACTGCGCAGCCAAGTCAGCCAGTAGCGGGGCATTTTTTTCCAGGTGCGCAGGATCACCATGGGCGTGATCCGCGCGTGTTCGCCGCGAAACACCAAGCCTTCCTCGACGGTGCAGAGGATTTCGCCGATGCCGAACAAGCCGATCACGGCCACTTCGAAGCTGATACCCGAGAGCAACCAGGGCTGGTCGAAGGTCAGGCGCAAGTCGCCCGACACGGTGTCCATGCCAATGGCCGCCATGGCAAAGCCCAGCATCATTGCCACCAGGGTTTTCAGCGGCGGGTTTTTGCTCATGCCAATGAAAGTACAGAACGCCAGCAGATACACCGCAAAGAATTCCGGCGAGCTGAACTCCATGGCGAACGCGGCGATACGGGTCGACAGGAAGGTCAGCAGCAGTACCCCGACCAGCGCCCCCAGCAGGGCTGAACTGAACGCCGCGGTGAGCGCCTCGCCGGCTTTGCCTTGGCGGGCCATGGGGTAACCGTCGAAGGTGGTCGCGACCGAGGACGGCTCCCCGGGAATATTGAACAGAATCGAGGTGATGGAGCCGCCGAACAGAGCGCCCCAGTACATGCATGACAGCAGGATGATCGCCGACGTCGGCGACATGGTGAATGTCAGGGGTAACAGTAACGCCACCCCGTTGGGTGCACCCAAGCCCGGCAGCACGCCGACCAGAATGCCCAGCAGCACGCCAATCACCATCAGGCCAATGTGTCCTGGGGTGAGAATCAGGTTCATGCCTTGCATCAATGAATCGAATTCGCTCATGTCAGTGCTCGCTTCGCGGCATTCGCCAGATCGCCCAGGGGGCCTGCATCCAACGGGACTTTGAACCAGAGGGCAAAAATCAGGTAACTGGCCAGTGCCGCGCCGCCCGCTACGCTGGTGATCAACAACCAGCCGTAGGGCTTTTGCCGAAGGCGGTCGCGCCACATGAACCAGGCGATAAAGCTGAACGAGGCCAGGTACAAGCCGACAAAGGGCATGCTGGCGACAAACAGCACGATCGGCACGAACACACTTAATACGCGGCCGAACGCTTCTCGGCTGACGAACGAGGCATCCCCCGTGGTGCGCCGCAAGAGCGCCAGCAGCATATTGGCCAGGCTGGCCGCAGTGAGCATCAGGCCGATGTAGAACGGAAAGTAACCAGCTTCCGGGCCGGCGTCGCCCCAGCCGATGCCGCTGGTATAGCTGCCGTACATAACGATCGCACCGAGGGCAGCGGTAAACGTGGCCAGGCCTAGCTCGACCCAACGCGTGGCCACCAACGATGAAGTGGACGTGGACATGGCACATACCTCTCGCTAAGGGCGCCAGCACGGCGCCCTGGGTGGGCTTACTTCAACCAGCCGGCATCTTTGAACACCGGGCTCACCCGCGCCGTATCTTTCTCGATGTAATTGACCAGCCCTGGACCGTCGAGAAAGGTTGGCACCAACGCATTGCGCGCCATGTACTCTTTAAACTCAGGCGCTTGGCTGACTTTACGCAGCAGATCCACGTAGAAGTCGCGCTGCTCGTCCGTTACGCCACCGGGCATGAACACCGTGCGTGGAAAGCGATATTGGTCCACACCCAAGCCCTGCTCCTGGCAGGTGGGAATGTCGGCCCAGGCCTGCGTCGCCGTGGCTTTTTCGGTGTAGCCCATACGTTCGCGGCTGAATACGCAAAGCGGCCGTACCTGCTCGCCACGCCACTGGCTCAGGCTTTCGGCCGGGTTGTTGACGTTGGAGGTGATGTGTTTGCCGGCCAACTGGGTCGAGGCTTCGCTGCCGCTTTTGAACGGTATATAGATCAGCTTGCTGCCCGTGGTTTTGTTCAAGAGCAAGGTGAGGGTCTGGTCGACGTCCTTGGACTGGCTACCGCCCATGCGCATTTTGGCCGGGTCCGCCTTGACTGCCTCGTAATAGGCTTTGGCGTCCTGCCAGGGAGCGTCTTTGTAGGTCCAGAGGATAAAGTCGTCCTCGGCGATGGCCGCCACGGGGGTCAGGTCGGTCCACTGGTAACCCATCTTGGCCACCAACGGCAGCAGGTACACATTATTGGTGCCAATCACCAAGCGCTCGGCCTGGCCTGCGCTCTGCTTCATTTCCAGGAATGCCTCGGCGCCATTCCCACCGCCTTTGTTCATCACCACGGTACTGACTTCCAGCAGCTTGTGCTGGGTGATGATCGACTGAATCAGCCGGCCAAGCTGGTCGGTGCCGCCGCCTGGCCCGCCGGCGACCAGAATCTCGACGTTGCTGTCCGGTTGCCAGGCCGCCAGCGCAGGCAGGCTGGTGGCGCAAAACAAGCTGCAGGCGGCGAGCAGGTGCGCGAAGGGACGACCGATAGCAGTGGGCATAAATACCTCGTTATTGTGTTTGTTATGGTGGGCTGAGTGTGGGAAAGGCTGCGATGCCCGTCTAGTCAAAAAATCGCATACACCGATAACCTTGGGCTATGGCGCATTGTGTGCCACGAGCGATAGCCAGGGGTTATGGCCGTATAAAGAGGTTTGATTAGACGGTTATCGGTGCCCCGCGGGTATCATCGGGCAGCTACCGCCTTAATAATGATAAGCATAGAGGTCCCCCATGAGCACGAACCTACCCCGTATTGCCTTGGTACTCGGTGACCCGGCCGGGATTGGCCCCGAACTGATTGCGCGTTTGCTTAGCGACCCCCAGGTCCGCCAGCAGGCGCGCTTCGTGCTTATCGCCGACGAAGCGGAGACGCGGCGAGGCATGGACATCGCTGGGCAAGCTTTTGTGTTTCGAGCTGTTAATAGCTTGGAAAATCTCGATTTCGCGGATGACGTTCCGCTGCTGTTTGCGTTTCGAGGGGCCGCCCAGGGCGAATTTCCACGTAACCAAGCCAGCGTCATCGGCGGCCGCTATTGCCTCGACACCCTGGAGCAGGCCCTGCGCTTGACTGCCGACGGTGGCACCGATGCAATCATCTTCGGCCCGTTGAACAAGACCTCGCTGCACATGGCCGGTATGGCCCATAGCGACGAATTGCATTGGTTTGCCGAGTATTTGGGCTATCAAGGCCCGTTCTGCGAATTCAATGTGCTCGATGACCTTTGGACCTCCCGTGCCACTTCCCATGTGGCGCTGGCCGAGGTGCCGGGCATGATCACCCATGAGCGGGTGCTCGAAGCCATTCAGTTGATCGACAATGAACTCAAACGTAGTGGCTTGGCAGCTCCTCGCATCGGCGTCTGTGGGCTCAACCCGCACAACGGCGACAACGGCAGCTTCGGCCGCGAAGAACTGGACATCATCGGGCCCGCCGTAAAGGCCGCGCGGGCGGCGGGCATCCAGGCCGATGGGCCATACCCGGCCGACACTATCTTTCTTAAGGTGCAAGGCGAGCGCAAAGCCTTTGATGCGGTGGTCACCATGTACCACGACCAAGGCCAGATTGCGATCAAACTGATGGGCTTCTCTCGGGGTGTCACGGTGCAGGGCGGCTTGCCGATCCCAATCACCACACCTGCCCACGGTACCGCCTTCGATATCGCGGGGCAGGGCAAAGCCAATGTCGGCGCCATTCGTCAAGCCTTCGAAATTGCCTGCCGCATGGGCCGGGCCGTCGCGGCCAGCTGAGTGTTAAGCCCACTCCTACCCCATCCGCCATCGTAGGAGGGGGGCTTGCCCCCGATCTTTCGACATTGCCTGGCATGCGCCAATCGCTTATACCTAGGGCTTGGACTAAGGCCCTAAGGAGGCGCCGCCATGGCATTGGACTGGCACCGTGCCCCGCTTAGCGGGGCCACGATCATCGATGCGAACTTTAAAAAAACCCAAAATGTTCGACGTTTTCTCCGTGCTGAATGTGGCGATAATTTCACGTTCGACCGCTCCCTGATGGCTTGGATCGATGCAGGCGGGGCGACCACCCTGAGTGATATCGCCCAGCAATGGCGGCACCGCCAGGGGCTGGCCCGGTGAAAATTGTCATTGCCCCAGACTCTTTCAAAGACAGCCTAAGCGCCGAAGCCGTGGCAGTTGCCATTGCCGAGGGCGTGGCCGAGGCCCTGCCAGATGCCCTTGTGCTGTGTTGCCCCATGGCCGATGGCGGCGAAGGCACGGTCGAAGCCATTCTGGTCGGTTTGCAGGGCGTATTAAAGCAAGCGCAAGTCAACGGCCCTTTGGGTGTGCCGGTCACGGCGCGCTGGGGCTGGGTGCCCGATGTGCGCATGGCCGTGATCGAAATGGCCGAGGCCAGTGGCTTGCAATTGCTCGGGCTAGCTCAGCGCGATGCCACCCGCAGTTGTTCCTACGGCACCGGGCAATTGATCCTGCAAGCCCTGGATGCTGGGGCACGTAAAGTGGTTCTGACCATCGGTGGCAGTGCCACCAATGATGGCGGAGCGGGCATGCTCAGCGCCCTTGGTGCGCGCTGGCTGGGTGCCGACGGCGTGCCACTGGCGCCGGGCGGCCTGGCCCTGGCTGACCTGGCCACGGTCGACCTGAGCCAACTGGACCCTCGGCTTGAGCAGGTCCAGTTCGAGGTGGCTGCCGACGTCGACAATCCGCTGTGTGGGCCCCACGGTGCTTCCCATGTGTTCGGCCCGCAGAAGGGCGCGTCAGCGCAACAGGTGGCAGCGCTGGATTCGGCCTTGGGGCATTTTGCCGATGGCTGCGCCCAGGCCCTCGGCCGCGACATGCGCCATGAACCCGGCGCAGGCGCTGCCGGAGGCATGGGGTTCGCGGCCAAGATGTTCCTTGGCGCCAGCTTTCGCCCAGGGGTCGATGTGGTCGCCGAGTTGGTAGGGCTGGCCGATAAAGTGCAGGGGGCCGACTGGGTGATCACCGGTGAAGGCCGCTGCGACCAGCAGACCCTGCGCGGCAAGACCCCCATCGGCGTGGCCCGGGTGGCTCAGCGTGCAGGCGTGCCGGTGGTGCTGCTGGCCGGCACCCTGGGTGAAGGCTACGAGGCCATCTACCAACACGGCATCGCCGCGGCCTTCGCTCTGGCCCCGGGCCCCATCAGCCTGGCCGAGGCGTGTGAGCAGGCGCCACGGCTGCTGCGCGAGCGCGCCCGCGATATCGCTCGCCTCTGGGCCGCGGCCCGCCAGGGCTGACTCAGCCGTGCGCGGCCTGGGCTGGCACCTGGGCCAGGTGGCTGAACTCCACCCGCTCCGGTACGCGGGTCATCAATACCTTGCCCGCGCGAATCGACACCCTGGCTTTGACCTGGCGGCGCACGGCTTCGTAATCGCTTTCGGCGTCCAACACCACCAGATTGGCCGGGCGCCCCACTGCAACACCGTAACCTTCGCCCAGGTTGAGGGTGCGGGCGCTGTGGTCGGTGACCAAGTCCAGGCTGCGTGCCAGGTCTTCAAAGCCCATCATATGGCAGATGTGCAAGCCGGCATCGAGCACGCGCAGGATGTTGCCATTGCCTAAGGGGTACCAAGGGTCCTTGATCGAGTCTTGCCCGAAGCACACGTTCAACCCCGCGCGGTCCAGTTCGGCCACCCGGGTCACGCCGCGGCGCTTGGGAAAGGTATCGAAGCGGCCTTGCAGGTGGATGCTTTCAGTCGGGCAGGAAACAAAGTTCAGGTCGGCCTGTTTCAACAGGCGAAACAGCTTGGAACAGTAGGCATTGTCATAGGAACCCATGGCCGTGGTGTGGCTGGCGGTGACCCGCGGGCCCATCCCGCGTACCCGGGCTTCTTCGGCCAGCACTTCGAGAAAACGCGAATGGGGGTCATCGGTCTCGTCGCAGTGCACGTCCACCAGGCAACCGGTGCGCTCAGCCAGGTCCATGAGAAATTTGATCGAGCTCACCCCCTGCTCGCGGGTGTTTTCGAAGTGCGGGATACCGCCTACCACGTCGGCGCCCATGGCGATGGCACGTTCCATCAGGGCGCGGCCGCCGGCATAGGACTCGATCCCTTCCTGGGGGAACGCCACTATTTGCAGGTCGATCAGGTGGCGGCTTTCTTCGCGCACTTCGAGCATGGCGGCCAGGGCGGCCAGGGTAGGATCAGTCACATCGACATGGGTGCGCACATGCTGGATACCGTGCTCGGCCAACATGCGCACCGTGGTGTGGGCCCGTTGCTTAGTGTCTTCGTGGGTAATGCTGGCTTTGCGCTGGCCCCAGCGCTCGATGCCCTCGAACAGCGTGCCGCTCATGTTCCATTGCGGTTGGCCGGCGGTCAGGGTGGCGTCCAGGTGAATATGGGGTTCCACCAGGGGCGCGATCAGCAATTGGCCGCTGGCATCGATGTCGCCGGGGGCTGCTGCCACGCTTGCGGTTTGCTCCTCGATCGCGGCAATGCGCTCGGCGTTGCAGGTCACGGTGTACAGGCCAGTGCGCTTGCGCAGGGTGGCATTGATAATCTTCATGGGCGTTCCTGTCATCGGGCGTCGTTCATCGGGGGCAGGGCATGGGCGCTTAGGTGCCGCTGGCCGAAGAGTTGTAGCAACAGGATATAGCACAGTGCCGAAGCGCCAATACCCACCAGCGGTGCAATCCAGGGTGACGCATAGGCGAGCAGTGCACCCATGGCGTAGGCCGTCAGGCCGAAGACGTTGTAGCGGGGCAACTGAACACTGGCCAGCGTAGGGTAACGGCCCCGATGGCGGTAGGCGAAGTCAGCCATGATGACCCCACCGATGGGCGGAATGATCGAGCCCAGCAATATTAGAAAGGGAATCAGCCACTCGTACATGCCGCCGATGGCCAGCACAATACCCACCACGGCGGCCACCAAGGTCAAGCTTCGCCGCCGTTCACTGCGCAGCAAGTGGCAGGCGGCCGCGGCGACGTTGTAGATGGTTGGCCCCTGAATCGTCCACAGGTTCAGGCACAGCATGATGACCGCAGCGAACGACAGCCCCTGCAGCATCATCACTTCGACGATGTCGGCCTGTTGATAGACCATGGCGCACCAGGCGCCCGCGACGATCATCAAACCGTTGCCCAGAAGGAAACTCAAAACACTGGCAACCACCGCGACACGGCCGCTGCGCGACAGGCGCGTCCAGTTTGTGGCCTGGGTGGCACCGCTGGCAAAGGTGCCGAAGACCATGGTGATGGCGGCGGAAAACCCCATGCTCTGCTGCGGTACCACCGCCGCCAGCCCCTGCCAGCCACCGATATCCCGCGTGGCGATGACCATGGAAATCACTAGCAAAACAAACATCAGCGGCACCGACAGCCGTGACAGCATGTCCAGGCCTTTGTAGCCCACCAGAGCGGTCAGGCAAAAGCCCAAGCCAAACACTACCATCAGTGGCGAAGTGAAACCCTCCGCCAGCCCAAGGAGTTTCACCAGCACAATCGCGACCGTGGCCGTGCCCCAGGCATACCAACCCAGTTCGGCAAAACCCAGCAACACGTCCGATAAACGGCTGCCGGCTTCGCCAAAGCAAAAGCGCCCCATCAGTACTGTGTTCAGGCCGCTACGCGCCGCGATCCAGGCCAGTGCCGCAGCATAGAGGGCCAGCAGGCTGTTGCCGATCGCGGCGATCCAGAGCATGTCGACCAGGCTAAAGGCGAGGCCAAGCTTGCCACCGGCAAACATGGTGCCGGTAAAGAAGGTAAAACTGAACAGCACCATGGATACTGACAATAGGCCCTTGCGGCCTTCACGTGGTGCTTCGGTGAGGGGGTACTCGGTGGGCGTCGTCATGCGCGGTTCCCTGTCGCAGTGAGTGGGCGTCAGGGCAAGGCAGCAATAATTGGGCCGGGTTGCTGGTAAACGCACCGGGGCCACGCCACGCGCTTAACGCGCGAGGCGGGCCCCGATGGTTGACCACTATGGATGCACCGGTTTGGCTCAGTGGAACTGTTCTTCCTCGGTGGAGCCGGTCAGAGCGGTCACAGACGACTTGCCACCTTGGATCACGGTGGTCATGTCATCGAAATAACCAGTGCCCACCTCCTGCTGGTGAGCCACGAAGGTATAGCCTTTAGCAGCGTCGGCGAACTCCTGTTCCTGCAGCTTGACGTAGGCGGTCATGTCGTTGCGCGCGTAGTCGTGGGCCAGGTTGAACATGCTGTGCCACATGTTGTGGATACCGGCCAGCGTAATGAATTGGTGCTTATAACCCATGGCCGACAGCTCGCGCTGGAACTTGGCGATGGTGGCATCGTCGAGGTTTTTCTTCCAGTTGAAGGAGGGCGAGCAGTTATAAGACAGCAGTTGGTCAGGGTATTCGCGCTTGATCGCTTCGGCGAAGCGGCGTGCTTCATCGAGGTCCGGCTTGGCGGTTTCGCACCAGATCAGGTCAGCGTAGGGCGCGTAGGCCAGGCCACGGGCAATGGCCTGGTCGAGCCCGGCACGTACTTTGTAGAAACCTTCGGGCGTGCGCTCACCCAACACGAAGGGCTGGTCGTAGGGGTCGCAGTCGGAGGTCAGCAAATCGGCCGCGTTGGCGTCGGTGCGGGCCAGGATGATGGTCGGCACCCCCGCCACGTCAGCGGCCAGGCGCGCCGCCGTGAGTTTTTGCACCGCCTCCTGGGTGGGCACCAAGACCTTGCCGCCCATGTGCCCGCATTTTTTCACCGAGGCCAACTGGTCTTCGAAGTGCACCCCGGCCGCGCCGGCTTCGATCATGTTCTTCATCAGTTCATAGGCGTTCAATACGCCGCCGAAACCGGCTTCGGCATCGGCGACGATTGGCGCGAAGTAGTCGATGTAGCCGTCATCGCCCGGGTTTTTCCCGGCTTTCCACTGGATCTGGTCGGCACGGCGGAATGAATTATTGATGCGCTTGACCACGGTAGGCACCGAGTCGACCGGGTACAGCGACTGGTCAGGGTACATCGACTCGGCCGAGTTGTTGTCCGCTGCCACCTGCCAGCCCGACAGGTAGATCGCCTGGATGCCGGCCTTGACCTGTTGCACGGCCTGGCCCCCGGTCAGGGCGCCCATGCAGTTGACGAAGTCTTTATCGGGGCGGAATGACGGCTTGGCGCCTTGGGTGACCAACTGCCAGAGCTTGTCGGCGCCGAGCTTGGCGAAGGTGTGCTCGGGCTGCACCGAGCCGCGCAGGCGCACCACGTCAGCCGCCGAGTAATTACGTGTGACGCCTTTCCAGCGCGGGTTTTGCGCCCAGTCTTGTTCGAGGGCCGCAATTTGTTGTTCGCGTGTCAGAGCCATGGAGATAAACCTCGTCGCATAGGTTTCAATAATAGGTTCGCTCCGCCTGGCACTGCGGTGAGCAGTACACCGGTGGCACTCGCTGGTCAGGCCCGCGCCGACGGCCTTTTGGGCGGTACGGACAGGGTTCGGCTCTGGCTGGTGATTGGCAGAGCGCGCTTGGGAGGCCCCGAGTTAATGGGCCCCTGAACAGCGGGAGCGAGGCCATCATGCCCCTAGGGATTTGGCTCGTCAAACGTTTTGTAGTGCTTTTTTATGCCCACTACATCTTTGGTCTAATACGCCTGATTAGTCACTTTGAGGTGCTAGAGTCGAGACTCCCCGGTCACGGTTTTACTCAAATGCATCGACTTTTACCCGCAAAGTCATGTCATTGCGCCCCTGGGTCGCGTAATTGCGGGCCAAACCATTGCGGTTGAGCTGGGTTTGCTCGTTGACCCCGGCCAAGGTGATCCATTCCCCTAAGCGGCCGCTGACCTGCGTGTCGGTACTTTGTACGTTCACTACATCCTGGCGTTGCTCGCTGATCCGGTCATTGTTGGTGCTGATATTCAGGTGCACCGTGTCGCCTGTGACGCTGGCCGTGACATAAAAACCCTGGGTCACGTTGCGGTACTGGGTTTGGCTTTGTACGCGGCCATAGCCGTCGCTCTGGCTGCTAGTCACCGGGATGCTCTGGCCGACCTGGATCAGCGCCGGGGTGCCCTCGCTGGCCTGAACCTGCTGAACGCCGCCGCTGCGGTTGCTGGTGCCGTATTGGATCACGCGGCCTTGCACGCCCTGGCTGCCGCCGTTGATGCTGTAGCCCTGGGTATCAGCGTTGTTGCTGTCGCTGGTATCAACGCTGATCAACAAGCGGCGGGCTGGCCGGTCGAGTTGGTCGAGGAGGGCGCTGAGTTCGTCGATTTTGGCCGGGTCGGCATTGACGATCAGCTGGTTGCCGTAGGCCTTGACGGTGCCTTCTCGGCCTAGGAAATCCTGAGCAACGGGCAACAGCTCGGCACTGGTGCGGTGATTCAGGGGCAGTACTTGGGTGGCCGCCAGAGCGGGCGCGCTGAACAGCAGTAGCAGACTGATTAACAAGGGGCGTAGCGGCATGTCCGTGATCTCCGCGAGGGGGTACGGACAGTATGGCGCAAGTGGGAGAGCACGTCGCCACCCCCACTTGCCCGTGGTCATTCGTCTACGATGACCGAGCCCCGGCCTAACTGTTTGTTGCTTGGGTCCAGCGCATAGACGGGCCAGCCACCCGGCTTGACATCTTCGCTGACCGTCGCAGCGTATTCGTCGCCATCGTGATGGGCGGTCAGCCTGCTATTCATAATCTGAATGTAACTGACCGCAGACAGCCCGTTGCCCTTGATATAGATCTTGTCGCCGGCCTTTACCCGCTCAGGCCTGACGGTGAGCGGGATCAGATTTTCTTCGTTCATGGTTCACCCTGCTAGTTGGTTGAGTGGTTAGCGTAGGGCGAACGTTAGATCAGAATAACTGGCAGAATTGACAGGTGTGTCACTAGTCCATGAGCAGCGCGGACAGTAGGGAGTAGGGAAGGCGGAGCACCGCTACGGCGCCCCGCCGGCAGGTTTATTCTTGTGCGGTGACGATTACTCTGCCCACCACCTGCGACTCATCGTTCATGGTATGCACGCTCACCTCAGACTCGCCAAGAGGTACCTTATCGCTAATCAATACCGAGTGAATGCCAGGTGTCGAAGAAGACGTGATCAGATTGACCCCGCCCACTTTGGCCTGGTTGATAGCCTTAAGGCTGGAGTGAATGTGCAGATCCTCGCCACGCTTGACTATGGGCGGGAGGTGCGGCCCGGGCAAGGCTCTCGCGTCTTTTGCTGAAGTAGTCATGATGCCTGTCCTGCTCAAATGAATGAGTGGCTAGCCTATGAAATAGCCGCGCTCGCTAAAACTGGCAGAACAGGCAGGTTGTCGGCCGTCGCGGCCTCACCCCGTCTTTGAGCGAAGTCAGAGCTGGCGCAGCATCTCCACATGGGAAATACCCGCTTCGAGAAACTCTTCGCTGGTCACCACGAACCCATGGCGCTGATAAAACGCGGTGGCTTGGGTCTGGGCGACCAGTCTCAGCGGGGCGAGGCCACGGCGCTCCGCTTCGGCGATAACCGCGCGCATGAGCAGGTCGCCGACGTTCATGCCGCGCCAATCGCGCATCACCGCCACTCGGCCAATTTCGCCGCCTGACAGCAGGCGTGCTGTGCCGACCGCGTAGTTGTCTTCCTCGGCGAGGAAGTGCACAGCGGTGGCGTCTTCACTGTCCCACTCAAGCTCTGGCGGGACTGATTGCTCATTGATGAAGACCGCTTCACGAATACGCCGAATGTCGCTGTTGCTCTTCTGCCAGTCGGCCACACGCACGTCAATTCTATTCATCGGCAAACCCCAGGCTACCTTGCTTGACCAATTCGCACAGGAGCATACGGCCCTGGTCGTCATTCAGCCAGGGGGCAAGGTTTTCCGAATGCAACGCGTCGGCCGAGCAGATCAACTTGAGCAGCTCGCGCAGTTCGCCGGGCAGCAGGCGGCTTTGGCCGCTGGCGAATAGCAGCAGGTTGTCGTCCACTTCCGACCAGGCCAGGCGTGCGCTAGGGTTGCGAATCAGCAGGGCGCCCTGTTCGAGGCTGTCCAATAGGTCGGTTTCATCCAGTTCTTCGCCAGCGACCAGCTCTGGGTAACGCGGCTCGGTCATAAACTGGCCAAACCAGGTCAGCAGCAGCCGCTCGTCGCTCATATGCTCGGCCAGCAGGCGCTTGAGGCGGTCGAGGGCGTCGTGTTGGATCTGGTGGGGGTCGGCCGCTGGCACCGCGTCGGCGTCGCTGTAGCGTTCTTCGTCGGGCAGAAACTGGCTCAGGAAGTCGGTGAAGTGGGTCAGCACTTCGGCCGCGCTAGGGGCGCGAAAGCCTACCGAGTAGGTCATGCAGTCATCCAGCGCCACCCCATAGTGCGCCAGGCGCGGTGGCAGGTAGAGCATGTCACCGGGCTCCAGCGTCCACTCTTGGCTTTGCTGGAAATCCGCCAGGATGCGCAAATCGGCGTGTTCGAGCAGGGCGCTGTCGGAGTCGCACATCTGCCCGAGCTTCCAGTGCCGGCGGCCCTGGCCTTGCAGCAGGAACACGTCGTAATTGTCGAAGTGCGGGCCGACATTACCGCCTGGGGTGGCGAAGCTGATCATCACATCGTCAATACGCCAGCTCGGCAGAAAGCGGAAGTGCTGGAGCAGCTCGGCAACTTCTGGGACGAACTGGTCGACCGCCTGCACCAGTAAGGTCCAGTCGCGCTCGGGCAATTGGCCGAAGGCGTCTTCGGCAAAAGGGCCACGGCGCATTTCCCAGGGGCGTTCGCCATGCTCGAGGATGATACGCGACTCGACTTCATCTTCCAGTGCCAAGCCCGCGAGTTCGTCGGCGCTGATGGGGTTTTCGAAGTCGGGAAACGCTTGGCGTATCACCAGAGGCTTCTTTTGCCAGTAGTCGCGGAGGAATTCACGGGCAGTAATGCCGCCTAGCAATTGCAGGGGGATGTCAGCGTTCATGTGTAACCTATTGAAAGATTGCCGTTTCGCAGCAGTAATAAAAACGCCCGGCTCGGCCGGGCGTCTGAGCGGTGCCGCAGGCGTCAGATACGTTTAGCCTGGGCAACCGCATTGCCGATGTAATTGGCGGGGGTGAGTTTCTTTAGCTCAGCCTTGGCCTCGGCAGGCATGTCCAAGCCGTCGATGAACGTCTGCAGGGCTTCGGGGCTGATGCCTTTGCCCCGGGTCAGCTCTTTGAGTTTTTCGTACGGGTTTTCGATGTTGTAGCGGCGCATGACCGTTTGGATCGGTTCGGCCAGCACTTCCCAGCAGGCGTCCAGGTCGGCGGCGATCTTCTGCGTGTTGAGCTCCAGCTTGCCGATGCCCTTGAGGCTGGCTTCGTAGGCAATCACACTGTGGGCGAAACCGACGCCCAGGTTACGCAACACCGTGGAGTCGGTCAGGTCGCGCTGCCAACGCGAGATCGGCAACTTGCTCGCCAGGTGCTGGAACAGTGCGTTGGCAATGCCCAGGTTGCCTTCGGAGTTTTCGAAGTCGATCGGGTTGACCTTGTGCGGCATGGTCGAAGAGCCGATTTCGCCCGCGATGGTGCGCTGCTTGAAATAACCCAGGGAGATGTAGCCCCAGATATCGCGGTCGAAGTCGATCAGGATGGTGTTGAAGCGCGCGATGGCGTCGAACAGCTCGGCGATATAGTCGTGGGGTTCGATCTGCGTCGTATAGGGGTTAAAGCCCAGGCCCAGTTCGTCTTCGATAAAGGCGCGGGCGTTGGCTTCCCAGTCGATGTCCGGGTAGGCAGAAAGGTGCGCGTTGTAGTTGCCTACGGCACCGTTGATCTTGCCCAGCAGGGGCACCGCGGCCACTTGGGTGATCTGCCGCTCCAGGCGATAGACCACGTTGGCCAATTCCTTGCCCAGGGTAGTCGGCGAGGCGGGCTGGCCGTGGGTACGCGAGAGCATCGGCACTTCGGCGAAACGCACCGCCAGTTCACGGATCGCTTCGGCGATCTGCTTCATCAGCGGCAACAGTACGTCGTCGCGGCCTTCGCGCAGCATCAGCGCGTGGGACAGGTTGTTGATGTCCTCACTGGTGCAGGCGAAGTGGATGAATTCGCTGACCTTGGCCAGCTCTGGCAGCTCGGCCGCTTGCTCTTTGAGCAAGTATTCGATGGCCTTGACGTCGTGGTTGGTGGTGCGCTCGATCTCTTTCACACGCTCGGCGTGCTCCAGGGCGAAGTCATTCGCCAGCGCGTCGAGCAAGGCGTTGGCCTGGGCAGAGAACGCGGGGACTTCAGGGATCTGCGGGTGGGCAGCCAGGCGCTGAAGCCAGCGAACCTCGACCAATGCGCGGCAGCGGATCAGGCCGTACTCGCTGAAAATCGGCCGCAGGGCCTCGGTTTTGCCGGCATAACGGCCGTCAACAGGGGAAACCGCAGTGAGCGAAGAAAGCTGCATAGGGTGTTCTCGGACAGTCGGGCAACGAAAAGGGCGCATATCATACATTAAAAATGCACTGAAGTCGGCCGAGGCCGACAAGGCGCCCCCGGGAAGTTAGTCGCGCGGTTCACCGCGCATCATGGGGTAGAGCTCTTTGAGCAGCTTGCGGCGGCTGAACACCAGTTGCCAGCGATGGCCGCCCAATTGCCGCCAAAGCCGCGCCGAGCGAATACCGGAGAGCAGCAGGGCGCGAATTTTCGAGGCGTTGTTGGGTTGCTGCAGGTGGCGCATATCGCCGTGGACCTGGATCCGCTGGCGCAGGGTGCTGAGGGTGTCCTGGTACAAAGCGCCAGTAGCCGCGATGACGTTCTCATGGGTCACGCCAAAATGTTCGACCTGGTTCTGAATTTGCGGCAAGCGTTGGCCGATCAGCGCGAGCATCTCGTCGCGCTTGGCTAACTGGCGCTCCAGGCCCAGCATCGACAGCGCGTAGCGCAAGGGTTCGCGCTGCAGGCTGCCGGGGTTGCGTTCCAGCGCGCTGACCAGCGCACGGTAGCCTTCGCGCAGTTGCTCATCGTCGCCGCCGTAGACGTGCAGGGTGTCTTTAGGGTCAAGGACCAGCAGGCTGCCGATCATGCAGCCGACCCCGGTTTCGCCCGCTTGGCCGGTGGTGGCGATACGGTCAACCAGCACGGCTGCCTGGAACACGCCGCCGAGGGCGACCAATTGCTCTTGAATCGGGGTCATGCCGCGGTTTCCTTATGAAGCCAAGGCAGCGCGCTCTCGATGACGCCGCCTCCCAGGCACACCTCGCCTTCGTAGAACACCACCGATTGCCCAGGCGTGACCGCCCGCTGCGGTTGTTCGAACACGGCGCGGTAGCCATCGGCCGTACGCTCCAGGGTGCAGGCCTGGTCTGCCTGACGATAGCGCACCTTGGCCGTTAGGGCCCGGGGCTGCTCCAGAGTCACAGGGTTGACCCAGTAGATGTCCGAAGCGAGCAGGGCGCCAGAAAACAACCAGGGGTGCTCGTTGCCTTGGCCAACGATCAGCTCGTTGCGTTGCAGGTCTTTGCGCAGAACGTACCACGGGTCATCGCTGGCATCTTTAAGGCCACCGATGCCCAGGCCCTGGCGCTGGCCGATGGTGTGATACATCAAGCCGTGGTGGCGGCCAATGACCTCGCCCTCGGTGGTTTTGATCTCGCCGGGTTGGGCGGGCAGGTACTGCTTGAGGAAGTCGCTGAAGCGCCGCTCGCCGATAAAGCAGATACCGGTGGAGTCCTTCTTCTTGGCCGTGGCCAGGCCGTAGCGCTCAGCGATGACGCGCACCGCCGGCTTTTCCAGTTCGCCTACCGGAAACAGCGTGCGGGCAATTTGCTCGCCGCCGACGGCGTGCAGGAAGTAGCTCTGGTCTTTGTTCGCGTCCAGGCCTTTGAGCAGTTCGGTACGCCCGTCGACGTCGCGGCGCCGCACGTAATGCCCGGTGGCGATGAGGTCGGCCCCAAGCATCAGCGCATAGTCGAGGAACGCTTTGAATTTGATCTCGCGGTTGCACAGGATGTCTGGGTTAGGCGTACGCCCGGCTTTGTACTCGGCCAGGAAATGCTCGAACACGTTGTCCCAATACTCGGCGGCAAAGTTCGCGGTGTGCAGTTTTATGCCCAGCCGATCGCACACGGCCTGGGCGTCGGCCAAGTCTTCGCGGGCGGTGCAGTAGTCGGTGCCGTCGTCTTCCTCCCAGTTCTTCATGAACAGGCCTTCTACCTGATAGCCCTGCTCGATGAGCAGTGCGGCGGAAACGGAGGAGTCCACGCCGCCGGACATGCCGACGATGACGCGCTGGGTTGCTGGGTCTGGCTCACGCATAGGGTTTCAATGTGTATCTGCGAAAAAGGACGGGATTCTAACAGGCTGCAGGCGCTAGGGCTAAGCGGCTATTTAATCACGGATCAGGGCCAGGCTGTGGGGTGGGCCTGCCAGGTAGTCGGCAATGCAGCGCGGCACCAGTTCACTGCGCCAGCGCTGTGGTTGCGCCAGCAGTTCGGCCTCAGTGGCCCAACAGGTGCGCAGGATGTCAGGGTCCAGCGGGCGCAACGGGTCGTGCTGGAGCGTGCGTGCACTAAAGCAAATGCGCTGGTAGGTGACGCCGTTACTCGGCGCGACGTACAGGTAAATGCCAACGACACCGGTCAGCTCGACTGTCCAGCCGGTTTCTTCGAGGGTTTCGCGGATAGCCGCTTGCTGCAAGCTTTCATTGGGTTCCAAGTGGCCGGCGGGCTGGTTCAGTACCAATTCGCCGCCTTGTAACTCTTCGACCAGCAAAAAGCGCCCTTGGTCTTCGATGATGGTCGCAACGGTAATATGCGGGTTCCAGCTCATAGAGGGCTCCAGAAAGAGCAACCCCGGCACGGGGCCGGGGTTGCGGTGGCGCAAAGGCCTTACGGCGCCAGCTTACTTCAGCGCGGCGATGGCAGCGTTGAGGGTCTCGCTAGGGCGCATCACTTTGCGGGTCAGTTCGGCGTCGGTGTTGTAGTAACCACCGATGTCCACGGCCTTGCCCTGTACCGCGTTCAATTCGGCGACGATTTTCGCCTCGTTGTCGGCCAAGGTCTTGGCCAGCTGGGCGAATTGCCCTTGCAGTGCGGTGTCTTCGCTCTGGGCGGCCAAGGCCTGGGCCCAGTACAGCGCCAGGTAGAAGTGGCTGCCGCGGTTGTCGATGTTGCCGACTTTGCGCGAAGGCGACTTGTTGTTGTCGAGGAACTTGCCAGTGGCCTGATCCAGGGTGCTGGCCAGGACCTTGGCCTTGGCATTGTCGTAGGTGGTGCCCAAGTGTTCCAGCGAGGCTGCCAGGGCGAGGAATTCACCCAGCGAGTCCCAGCGTAGGAAGTTCTCTTCCAGCAATTGCTGGACGTGCTTGGGGGCCGAACCGCCAGCGCCGGTTTCGAACAGGCCGCCGCCGTTCATCAGTGGCACGATGGAGAGCATCTTGGCGCTGGTGCCCAGCTCCATGATCGGGAACAGGTCGGTGAGGTAGTCGCGCAGCACGTTGCCGGTCACCGAGATGGTGTCCTTGCCGGCGCGAATGCGCTCCAGGGACAGCGCCATGGCGTCCACTGGCGCCATGATGCGAATGTCCAGGCCGCTGGTGTCGTGGTCCTTGAGGTACTTCTGGACCTTCTCGATCATCGCCGCGTCGTGGGCACGGGCAGGGTCGAGCCAGAAAACTGCTGGGGTGTCGCTGGCGCGCGCACGGTTGACGGCCAGTTTGACCCAGTCCTGGATCGGCGCGTCCTTGGCCTGGCACATGCGCCAGATATCGCCGGCTTCAACGGCCTGGGTGAGCAGCACATTACCCTGGCTATCGATGACGTCCACCACACCTGCGCTAGCGATCTGGAAAGTCTTGTCGTGGGAGCCGTACTCTTCGGCTTTCTGCGCCATCAGGCCGACGTTCGGCACGCTGCCCATGGTGGTCGGGTCGAATGCACCGTTCTTCTTGCAGTCGTCGATGGCCACCTGGTAGATGCTGGCGTAGCAGCGATCCGGGATGATTGCTTTGGTGTCCTGCAGTTGGCCTTCGGTGTTCCACATCTTGCCGGAATCACGAATCATGGCCGGCATCGAAGCGTCGACGATGACGTCGCTGGGCACGTGCAGGTTGGTGATGCCTTTGTCGGAGTTGACCATAGCCAATGCCGGGCGCGTGGCGTAAACCGCTGCCAGGTCGGCTTCGATCTCGGCCTGTTGGGCGGCAGGCAGGGCCTTGATCCGCGAGTACAGATCGCCGATACCGTTGTTCAGGCTGAAGCCGATCTCTTTCAACACGTCAGCATGCTTGGTCAAAGCAGCTTGATAGAACTCGGCAACGATTTCGCCGAACATGATCGGGTCGGAGACCTTCATCATGGTGGCTTTCAGGTGGACGGAGAACAACACGCCTTGATGCTTGGCGTCTTCGATCTGCGCAGCGATAAAAGCACGCAGGGCTTTCTTGCTCATGACCGAGCAGTCGATGATCTCGCCGGCTTTGACCGAGGTTTTTTCTTTGAGTACTGTCTGGCTGCCGTCTTGGGCGGTCAGCACGATTTTGACGCTGTCGTCGGCTTTGATCACGGCGGCTTTTTCGCTGCCGTAGAAATCGCCTTCGCTCATGTGTGCCACGTGAGACTTGGAGTCAGGGCTCCAGGCGCCCATTTTGTGCGGATGCTTGCGCGCGTAGTTCTTGACCGACAGCGGCGCCCGACGGTCGGAGTTACCCTCGCGCAGTACCGGGTTCACGGCGCTGCCTTTGATCTTGTCGTAGCGTGCCTTGGCTTCTTTGTCAGCCTCGGTGGCTGGCGCTTCCGGGTAGTCGGGGATATTGAAGCCCTGGTCGCGCAGTTCTTTGATGGCGGCCTTGAGCTGGGGCACCGAGGCGCTGATATTCGGCAGCTTGATGATGTTGGCTTCAGGCGTGTTGGCTAGTTGGCCCAATTCGGCGAGGTGATCGGCAATGGCCTTGTCGCCCAGGTGCTCGGGGAAACTTGCAAGAATACGGCCGGCCAGGGAAATATCGCGGGTTTCAACAGCGATATCCGCGGAGGCGGTGAAGGCTTCTACGATGGGCAGCAGCGAATAAGTAGCCAGGGCTGGGGCTTCGTCGGTGAAGGTGTAGATGATCTTCGAGCGGGTGGGCATATTCGGATTAACTCTCTTCTTGACTGAGCGTGCAGGATCTCGAGATGCGCAGCATAGGCGCTTCGGCTCGTTGCCAGCAATGAGCCTAAAGTCGAGAAACGCCGCAGTGACGTGGGATGCATCAGTAGAGCGTCAAGAGGTCGGGCGACGGGCGCGGTACAGCCGCTCCCGGGCCTGCGCGCCCTTGCATCGGACGGGTCGACCCCCAGTGACTGTTGAGTCACCGGCGCAGTATATCACTGCGCACCGGTTTGCGCCGAGCGCCCTGCCTCCGCCAGGGGGCAGGGCGCCAAGGCATGCGGTCAGGCGCTAACCGCGGTTTCTGTGGGCGTTGCTTCTATGGGCGAGGCCTCGGCGGCCTTAAGGGTGGCGACCGGTTCGGCTTGAATGTCGACCGCGTGATGGCCTTTGGGGCCTTGGATGATGTTGAAACTCACCCGCTGCCCGGCCTTGAGGGTCTTATAGCCTTCCATGGCGATCGCTGAATAATGGGCAAAAAGGTCATCGCTTTGGCCATCCTCGTTGATGAAGCCATAGCCCTTGGTGTTGTTGAACCACTTGACTTTACCGCTCGCCATGTTCATATCCCTCTGCAAAGGACTCCATCGCTGGAGTATCATCCACAACGCATCCGTTTACGGATCCCGATGAAAAAATTTGGTTGACTGCGCGGACCTTTCTTACCCAATGTGGGTTCTATTGTTTGTAACACCGTTTAGCCGATAGTCAAGGTCATGCGGCGGCCGAGCAGGAATTCGGCCATGTGAGTCAACCCAACACCCTATTCGCTAACGATGAATCTTCTTTCCATGCATGCATTTAGCCAGATTCGACTAACCTATAACCAAGATCGCCCGCTATCGGATGAGGACGATTCGGCCGGGCTGGCCGTACAGGAATCAAAGCCTGCGCTGCAGGCCCCACCTATGTATAAGGTGGTTTTGTTCAACGATGATTACACACCGATGGATTTCGTCGTCGAAGTGCTCGAGGTGTTTTTTAACCTGAATCGCGAGCTGGCGACCAAGGTCATGCTGGCCGTCCACACTGAAGGGCGGGCGGTATGTGGATTGTTTACCCGCGACATCGCCGAGACTAAGGCCATGCAGGTCAACCAGTACGCCCGGGAAAGCCAGCATCCGCTACTCTGTGAAATCGAGAAGGACGGTTAACGCCGACCACTTGGGTATGAGGTGAAGCTATGTTAAACCGCGAGCTCGAAGTCACCCTTAATCTGGCCTTCAAGGAGGCCCGCTCCAAGCGTCATGAATTCATGACGGTCGAGCACCTCCTGCTGGCCCTGCTGGACAACGAAGCTGCTGCCACCGTATTGCGGGCGTGCGGCGCCAATCTCGATAAGCTCAAGCATGATCTGCAAGAGTTCATCGACTCCACCACGCCCCTTATCCCGGTACACGACGAAGACCGCGAGACCCAGCCGACGTTGGGCTTCCAGCGCGTACTGCAGCGCGCCGTGTTCCACGTGCAAAGCTCTGGCAAGCGCGAAGTCACCGGTGCCAACGTGCTGGTCGCGATCTTCAGCGAGCAGGAAAGCCAGGCCGTGTTTCTGCTCAAGCAGCAGAGCGTGGCGCGCATTGACGTCGTCAACTATATCGCCCATGGCATTTCCAAGGTTCCAGGCCACGGCGATCATTCCGAAGGCGAGCAGGATATGCAGGATGAGGAAGGGGGTGAGGCATCGGCGTCCAGCAATCCTCTGGATGCCTATGCCAGCAATCTGAACGAATTGGCTCGCCAGGGCCGTATCGATCCTCTAGTGGGTCGTGAAAGCGAAGTCGAGCGGGTCGCCCAGATCCTTGCCCGGCGCCGCAAGAACAACCCACTGCTGGTGGGCGAGGCGGGCGTCGGTAAGACAGCCATTGCCGAAGGCCTGGCCAAGCGTATCGTCGACAACCAGGTGCCTGACCTGCTGGCCAACAGTGTGGTCTATTCCCTGGATCTCGGCGCGTTGCTGGCCGGCACCAAGTACCGCGGTGACTTCGAAAAACGTTTCAAGGCCCTGCTCAACGAGCTGAAAAAGCGCCCCCAGGCGATCCTGTTCATCGACGAGATCCACACCATCATTGGTGCCGGTGCCGCCTCGGGTGGGGTAATGGACGCGTCTAACCTACTCAAGCCGCTGCTCTCTTCCGGGGACATTCGCTGCATCGGCTCCACCACGTTCCAGGAATTTCGCGGCATCTTCGAGAAAGACCGTGCTTTGGCCCGGCGCTTCCAGAAAGTAGACGTGAGTGAGCCGTCGGTCGAAGACACCATCAGCATTCTGCGCGGCCTCAAGGGGCGTTTCGAGCAGCATCATGATATCGAGTACAGCGAAGAGGCACTGCGTGCCGCTGCCGAGCTGGCCTCACGCTATATCAATGACCGGCACATGCCTGATAAAGCCATCGACGTGATTGACGAAGCGGGCGCTTATCAACGCTTGCAGCCAGTGGAGAAGCGCGTCAAGCGCATCGAGGTGCCACAGGTTGAGGACATCGTGGCGAAAATCGCGCGTATTCCGCCTAAGCATGTCACTAGTTCCGACAAAGAGCTGCTGCGCAACTTGGAGCGTGACCTCAAGCTCACCGTGTTCGGCCAGGACGCCGCCATCGATTCGCTGGCGACGGCGATCAAGTTGTCCCGGGCAGGCTTGAAATCACCGGACAAACCAGTCGGTTCGTTCCTCTTCGCAGGCCCCACCGGGGTCGGCAAGACCGAGGCGGCCAGGCAGCTGTCCAAGGCCCTGGGGGTCGAGCTGGTGCGCTTCGACATGTCCGAGTACATGGAGCGGCACACGGTGTCGCGCCTCATCGGTGCGCCGCCAGGCTATGTGGGCTTTGATCAGGGCGGCCTGCTGACTGAGGCGATCACCAAGCAGCCTCATTGCGTGCTGTTGCTCGATGAAATCGAGAAGGCCCACCCTGAAGTCTTCAACCTGCTGTTGCAGGTCATGGACCACGGGACCCTGACTGACAACAACGGGCGTAAAGCGGATTTCCGCAATGTCATCCTGATCATGACCACCAACGCAGGCGCGGAAACCGCATCCCGTGCTTCGATCGGCTTCACTCATCAGGACCACTCGTCCGATGCCATGGAAGTGATCAAGAAGAGCTTCACCCCTGAGTTCCGCAACCGGTTGGATACGATCATCCAGTTCGGTCGCCTCAGCCACGAGGTCATCAAGAGCGTCGTCGACAAGTTCCTCACCGAACTGCAGGCGCAACTGGAAGACAAGCGGGTGCAGCTGGACGTTACCGAAGCGGCGCGTGGTTGGCTGGCTTCGGGCGGTTACGATGTGCAGATGGGCGCACGGCCAATGGCCCGCTTGATCCAGGACAAAATCAAACGGCCGTTGGCCGAGGAGATTCTGTTTGGCGAACTGGCGGACCACGGCGGTGTGGTGCATATCGACATCCGCGATGGGGAGCTCACGTTCGAGTTCGAGACCGCTGCAGAGATGGCGTAAGCACTCGGGGGCATGCCCCCGAGTTGCGCGCAAAAAAACCCAGACGCACAAAAACGCCCGGCAGTTGCCGGGCGTTTTTGTTGTCTTCGCTTATCGAGCGCGGTAGGTGATGCGCCCTTTGCTCAAGTCATAGGGCGTCAATTCAACACGCACCTTGTCACCGGTGAGAATACGAATGTAGTTTTTGCGCATCTTCCCGGAAATATGCGCGGTTACGACGTGCCCGTTTTCCAACTCCACGCGAAACATGGTGTTGGGCAGGGTGTCGACGACAGTGCCTTCCATTTCGAAGCTGTCTTCTTTCGACATGCAGTAAAGCCCTCGGTGTCCAGTAAATGGCCCGGTGCAACTGCGCCAGGCAAAAGCGGCGTGCATTGTGCCCGAAAAGTGGGGCTCAAGCCAAGGGCTTCAGTTAAGCGTGACCCATCTTTGGTTAATTAACAGCTCGATAGGCCGATATTGCGTCTTATAATTCATCTTCTTGCAGTTCTTGATCCAGTAGCCCAAGTAAAGCGCCCCTAGCCCCACCCGCAGGGTTTCGCCGATTTGCCAGAGAATCGCAAACCGCCCGAGGCTGCGCCGTTCGTGGGTCGGCTCGTAGAACGTGTACACCGCCGATAGCCCATTGGGCAGCAGGTCGGTCACGGCCACCGCGATAAGGGTGCCATCGAGGCGGAACTCATAAAAACGGGAAAACGCCAAGTCGCGCACCAGAAAGGTGGAAAATTGCTCACGGCTGGGGGGGAACATGTCGCCGTCGGCGTGCCGTTGTTCGATGTAGCGCTGATAAAGGCCGAAGTACTCTTCAGTGAACGCCGGTGGCGCCATGCTGACGGTCAGGTCGGCGTTGCGCTTGAGAATGCGTTTCTGCTGGCGTGAGGGCTCAAAGCCCACTGCGGGAATACGGGCCGGCACGCACGCATTGCAGTGTTGGCAGTGGGGCCGGTACAGGTGGTCGCCGCTGCGGCGAAAGCCCATCTCCGACAGGTCGGCGTAGACACTGACGTCCATGGGCTGGCTGGGGTCGAGAAACAGCGTGGTCGCCTGCTCTTCGGGCAGGTAACTGCAGGCGTGCGGTTGAGTGGCATAAAATTTCAGGCGTGCCAGCTCTGTCATGATAAACCCCTAGGGAAAAGCTTTTTAATCAGTGTAATCCAGGGTGGCGCAATGCGCCTGGCAAACCCAGTCGGCCGTGTTCGGTAGGTCGAGATGGCGCTGTAGGTAACCCTTGAACGCTTCCCTGGAAATGGCCCGGGCCCCCAGGCTGTGCAAATGCGCGGTGGGCATCTGGCAGTCGATCAGGACAAAGCCTGCGGCCTGCAGGTGCTGCACCAGGCAGGCGAATCCGAACTTGGAGGCGTTGTCGGCGTGGCTGAACATAGATTCGCCGAAGAACAGTTGGCCTATGGCCAGGCCATAGAGGCCGCCCACCAGCTTATCACCGTCCCAGACTTCCACCGAATGAGCATAGCCCTGCTGGTGCAGCGACACATAGGCCGCCTGCATGCTGCCGGTGATCCAAGTGCCGTCGGCGTAGCTGCGCGGGCCCGCACAGGCCTTGATCACGGCCGCGAAGTCGTGGTCGAAGGTGACCCGGTAGCGGCGCTGACGCAGCAATTTGCGCAGGCTGCGCGAGACGTGTAGTTCATTGGGAAACAGCACAGTGCGTGGGTCGGGCGACCACCAGAGGATCGGTTCGCCGTCCTGATACCAGGGAAAGCAGCCATGCCGGTAGGCCGCCACCAGGCGCGCGGGGCTGAGGTCTCCGCCAGCGGCAAGTAGCCCGTTAGGTTCGCGCAGGGCTTTGTCCAGTGCAGGGAAATCCAGTCGGTTGCGTTCGAGCCAGGTCAGCATAGTGGTCTAGGGTGGGGTCCGGTGGGGGAGGGGAGGTCGATGGTTACCAGTATCCTAGCCTCGGCGCGAGCCGTCGAGCCGCGCTGAACATGAAACTCACTTCAAGCCTGAAGGTCTGAGCTGATTGCTCTGTAGAATCGACGCATAAGCCTTTGTCAGCAAAGGCAATGCGTGATCAAATTGGTGAAGTTTCAGCGAGCCCTTGGCAGGCTTGATGCGATTCTTCGCAAAACCCGTACAATGCGCTATTGCAGCTCGTCGTCATTTTTCAAACTGGCCGCCAAGCCAGTATTTTTTATAGTCAATCACCCGTAGTTCGCGCTAGCAGGCGCAGGAATATAAGCGTTTTGAAGAAATCCACCGCTGCAACATCCGTCCCCGTGCCCCAGTGGCGCCAGCAACTGCACTATCGCCTCAAAGAAGGGGCGTTGATTGCCATCGGTGCCTTGTGCCTGTACCTGTGGATGGCGCTACTGACTTACGATCAGGCCGACCCGGGCTGGAGCCATACCAGCAATGTCGAGCAGGTACAAAACGCGGCGGGCCGTGCCGGTGCCTATGCGGCGGATATCCTGTTTATGGTACTGGGCTACTTCGCCTACATTTTCCCGCTGCTGCTGGCCGTCAAGACCTGGCAGATCTTCCGCCAGCGCCACGAGCCATGGCAGTGGAGCGGCTGGCTGTTTTCCTGGCGTCTGATTGGCCTGGTGTTTCTGGTGCTGTCAGGTGCAGCCCTGGCGCATATCCATTTCCATTCCGCCGCCAGTCTGCCGGCTTCGGCCGGAGGCGCGTTGGGCGAGAGCCTGGGCGACTTGGCGCGTAACGCACTGAACACCCAAGGCAGTACGCTGCTGTTCATCGCGTTGTTTCTCTGTGGTTTGACCGTGTTTACCGATCTCTCATGGTTCAAGGTCATGGACCTTACCGGCAAGATCACCCTGGACCTCTTCGAGCTGTTCCAAGGCGCCGCGAGCCGCTGGTGGGCGGCGCACAACGAACGTCGGCAACTGGTCGCCAAGTTGCGTGAAGTCGACGAGCCGGCCCTGGCCAGTCGCGCCCCGGAGCCGCGTGAGTCAATCAAGTCGCGCCTGACACGCTCCCCAGAGCCGGTAGAACCGGTGGAGCCGGTGTTGGTGCGTACCCCCGTGCCGATCAAACCACTGTCCGAGCGTGCCCAGGGCAGCGCGCCGGTGATCTTGCCGGCGGAGGCCATGAGCCGTCCGCCCGAGCCGAGCAAACGCGTACAAAAGGAAAAACAGGTGCCGCTGTTCGTCGACAGCGCAGTGCAGGGCACCCTGCCGCCCATTTCCATCCTCGACCCCGCCGAGAAAAAGAAGGTCAACTACTCGCCGGAATCCCTGGCAGCCGTAGGCCAACTGCTGGAGATCAAACTCAAGGAATTCGGTGTCGAAGTCACCGTAGACTCCATCCACCCAGGCCCGGTCATTACCCGTTACGAGATCCAGCCGGCCGCCGGGGTCAAGGTCAGCCGTATCTCTAATCTGGCCAAAGACTTGGCGCGCTCGCTTGCAGTGCTCAGCGTGCGTGTGGTGGAAGTGATCCCTGGCAAGACCACCGTGGGCATCGAGATCCCCAACGAAGACCGGCAGATGGTGCGCTTTTCCGAGGTGTTGTCGTCGCCCGAATACGATGAGGCCAAGTCACCCGTGACGCTAGCCCTGGGCCACGATATCGGCGGTAAACCCGTTATCACCGACCTGGCGAAGATGCCTCACCTGCTGGTGGCCGGCACCACCGGCTCGGGTAAATCGGTGGGGGTCAATGCGATGATCCTGTCGATCCTGTTCAAGTCGGGCCCTGAAGACGCCAAACTGATCATGATCGACCCGAAGATGCTTGAACTGTCGATCTACGAGGGCATTCCGCATTTGCTCTGCCCTGTGGTCACCGACATGAAAGACGCGGCCAATGCCCTGCGTTGGAGCGTCGCCGAAATGGAGCGGCGCTACAAACTGATGGCGGCCATGGGCGTGCGCAACCTGGCCGGCTTCAACCGCAAGGTCAAGGACGCCGAAGAGGCAGGCACACCGTTGAGCGACCCGATGTACAAGCGCGAAAGCATCCACGACGAGGCGCCTTTGCTCAAGAGCCTGCCCACCATCGTAGTGGTGGTGGACGAATTCGCCGATATGATGATGATCGTCGGCAAAAAGGTCGAAGAACTGATCGCTCGCATCGCGCAAAAGGCTCGGGCCGCCGGTATTCATTTGATCCTCGCTACGCAGCGGCCGTCGGTGGATGTCATCACCGGTCTGATCAAGGCCAACATTCCTACCCGTATGGCGTTCCAGGTATCGAGCAAGATCGACTCGCGGACCATTATCGACCAAGGCGGCGCCGAGCAACTGCTTGGCCATGGCGACATGCTCTACATGCCGCCGGGCACCAGCCTGCCGATTCGCGTGCACGGTGCATTCGTCTCTGACGATGAAGTGCATCGCGTGGTCGAGGCCTGGAAGCTGCGCGGGGTGCCTGATTACAACGAAGACATCCTGGCCGGGGTGGAAGAAGTCGGCAGTGGCTTCGACGGCGGTAGCGGCGGCGGGGGTGATAGCGACGACAGCGAAAGCGATGCGCTCTATGATGAAGCAGTCAATTTCGTGCTGGAAAGCCGTCGAGCCTCTATTTCTGCCGTGCAACGTAAGCTGAAAATTGGCTACAACCGTGCCGCGCGCATGATCGAGGCCATGGAAATGGCGGGCGTCGTGACGCCCATGAACACCAATGGATCCCGGGAAGTCATTGCCCCGGGGCCGATGCGTGACTAACTCACTTTTGATTTCGAGGACTTCCATGCGCCTGATTCGCATGCTGCTGGTTTCTGCCCTGGCACTCTCCAGCGTCAACGCTTTCGCCGACACCAAAGATGTCGCTCGGCTGACCCAACTGCTGGAAAAATCCCAGACCTTGAGCGCTCGCTTTTCTCAACTGACCCTCGATGGCAGCGGCACCCAGTTGCAGGAAACCACCGGGCAAATGCAGATCCAACGGCCGGGCCTGCTACGTTGGCACACCGATGCGCCGCAGGAGCAATTGATCGTCTCCGATGGCAAGAAGGTTTCGTTGTATGACCCGGACCTGCAACAGGTCACTGTCAAAGCCCTGGACCAGCGCCTGAGCCAGACCCCAGCGCTGCTGCTGTCGGGCGATGTGTCGAAGATCAGCGAAACGTTCGACATCAGCGCCAAAGAAGCCGGCGACGTGATCGACTTCGTCCTCAAGCCCAAAGGCCGGGATACCTTGTTCGACTCCCTGCGTCTGTCGTTCCGCCGCGGCACCATCAACGACATGCAGTTGATCGATGGCGTGGGCCAGCGCACTAATATTCTGTTCACAGGCGTCAAGGCCAACGAGCCGATTCCCGCGAGCCAGTTCAAATTCGACATCCCCAAGGGCGCTGACGTCATTCAGGAATGACCGCTCGCCCGGAGTAACCACCGTCCCATGGACCTGTTTCGCACCGAACCCATTGCCCAGCCGCTCGCCGCGCGGCTGCGGGCCAGCAACCTGGATGAGTACGTCGGCCAGGAGCATTTGCTTGCCCGGGGCAAGCCTTTGCGCGAGGCGCTGGAGCAGGGCGCACTGCATTCGATGATTTTCTGGGGCCCGCCAGGTGTCGGTAAGACCACACTGGCGCGGCTACTGGCGAAAGTCTCAGATGCCCACTTCGAGACCGTTTCGGCAGTGTTGGCGGGGGTCAAGGAGATTCGCCAGGCGGTCGAGGTGGCGAAGCAGCAGGCCGGCCAGTACGGCCGCCGCACGATTTTGTTCGTCGATGAAGTTCACCGCTTCAATAAATCCCAGCAGGACGCCTTTTTGCCCTATGTGGAAGACGGCACGCTGATATTCATTGGGGCGACCACGGAAAATCCGTCCTTCGAACTTAACAATGCATTGTTGTCCCGCGCCCGCGTCTATGTGCTCAAAAGCCTGGACGAGGCGGCCATGCGTCGCTTGGTTGACCGGGCCTTGAACGAAGACCGCGGCCTGGGCCAGCGTCACCTGCGCCTGGGCGACGAAGCCTTTGCCATGTTGCTGGCCGCAGCCGACGGCGATGGCCGGCGGGTGCTCAATCTGCTGGAGAACGCCTCTGACCTGGCCGAAGACGGCGAGGAGATCGGCAGCGATTTGTTGCAAAGCTTGCTGGGTGATACCCGGCGCCGGTTCGATAAAGGCGGCGAAGCCTTCTACGATCAGATTTCAGCCTTGCACAAATCGGTACGCGGCTCTAACCCAGACGCGTCGCTGTACTGGTATGCGCGGATGATCGATGGCGGCTGCGACCCCTTGTACCTGGCGCGGCGGGTGGTGCGCATGGCCAGCGAAGACATCGGCAATGCCGACCCGCGTGCGCTGGCCCTGTGCCTCTCGGCCTGGGACGTACAGGAGCGGCTGGGTAGCCCCGAAGGCGAGCTGGCCGTGGCCCAGGCAATTGTCTACCTGGCCTGTGCGCCCAAAAGCAACGCGGTGTACATGGGCTTCAAAGCCGCCATGCGCGAAGCTACCGAGCATGGTTCGTTGGAAGTCCCACTGCATTTGCGCAATGCACCGACCAAACTCATGAAGCAGCTCGGCTACGGCGATGAATACCGTTATGCCCACGATGAGCCGGATGCCTATGCTGCTGGTGAAGACTACTTTCCCGAAGCACTGGAGCCACGGCCTTACTATCAGCCAGTACCCCGGGGCCTCGAATTGAAGATTCGCGAGAAGCTCGGGCATCTGGCCGAGCTGGATCGCAACAGCCCCCGGCGGAGGCGCACCTGATGATCCCTACCTTACTCATGGTCACCTTGGGCGGCATCGTCGGCACCTGGCTACGCTTCGCCACGGCCACCTGGGTCAATGCCAACTGGCCTCGGCACTTCTATACCGGTACGCTGGCCGTTAATATCGTTGGCTGCCTGATTATCGGCTACCTGTACGGGCTGTTCATGCTGCGCCCGGACATCCCCGTCGAAGTTCGCAGTGGCCTGATGGTCGGCTTCGTGGGCGGCCTGACAACTTTTTCGTCCTTTTCCCTGGATACGGTACGCCTGCTGGAAAGCGGGCAGGCGTTGATAGCTATCAGCTATTGCGCCGTCAGCGTATTCGGCGGCCTGCTCGCCACTTGGGCTGGGCTGGCCTTGACCAAAATCTGATCCAATACTGATAACGAGAGACTGAAATGCTCGATTCCAAACTGTTACGTAGCCAGCTTCAGGACATCGCCGCACGCTTGGCGAGCCGCGGCTACAGCCTGGATGTCGTACGTATCGAGGCGCTGGAAGCCCAGCGCAAGAGCGTACAAACCCGTACTGAACAGTTGCAGGCCGAGCGTAACGCGCTGTCCAAAGCCGTTGGCGTGGCCATGAAACAGGGCCAGGACCCCAGCGCGATCAAGGCTCAGGTCGAAGGCATCGCCACTGAACTGGCCACCGGCAAAGCCGACCTCGACCAGTTGCAGACTGAATTGGACAGCATTCTGCTGGGCATCCCCAATCTGCCCCACGAATCGGTACCCGTAGGCGCAGACGAAGAGGGTAACGTCGAAGTACGCCGCTGGGGCACCCCCACCGCGTTCGAATTTGCCGTGCAAGACCACGTCGCCCTGGGCGAGAAATTCGGCTGGCTGGACTTCGAAACCGCCGCCAAGCTGTCCGGCGCCCGCTTTGCCCTGCTGCGCGGGCCGATTGCACGCCTGCACCGGGCACTGGCGCAGTTCATGATCGACCTGCACGTCAGCGAACATGGCTACGAGGAGGCCTACACCCCTTACTTGGTCCAGGCGCCTGCGCTGCAAGGGACCGGGCAGCTGCCCAAGTTCGAAGAAGACTTGTTCAAGATCAGCCGCGAAGGCGAGGCTGACCTCTACCTGATCCCTACCGCAGAAGTGTCGCTGACCAACATCGTGGCCGGGGAGATTCTCGACGCCAAGCAACTGCCCCTCAAGTTCGTCGCCCACACCCCGTGCTTTCGCAGCGAGGCCGGGGCGTCCGGGCGCGACACCCGCGGTATGATCCGCCAGCATCAGTTCGACAAGGTCGAGATGGTTCAGGTGGTCGAACCTTCCACCTCGATGCAGGCCCTGGAGAGCCTGACCGCCAACGCTGAGCGCGTGCTGCAGCTACTCGAGCTGCCTTACCGAGTGTTGGCGCTGTGCACGGGCGACATGGGCTTCAGCGCGATCAAGACTTACGACTTGGAAGTGTGGGTGCCCAGCCAGGACAAATACCGCGAGATCTCTTCGTGCTCCAACACGGGAGACTTCCAGGCGCGTCGTATGCAGGCGCGCTGGCGCAACCCGGAAACCGGCAAGCCAGAGCTGGTGCACACCTTGAACGGCTCGGGCCTGGCGGTGGGGCGTACCCTGGTAGCCGTATTGGAAAACTATCAGCAGGCCGACGGTTCTATTCGTGTGCCACAGGTGCTCAAGCCCTACATGGGCGGTCTAGAGGTCATCGGCTAGATGGAATTTCTCCCGCTGTTTCACAATTTGCGCGGTAGCCAGGTGCTGGTGGTGGGCGGCGGTGAGATAGCCTTACGCAAGTCGCGCCTGATCGCCGACGCCGGCGCGGTGCTGCGGGTGGTAGCCCCGGCCATCGACCCGCAGTTGCTCGCGTTGATCCACGCCAGTGGAGGTGAGGCGCGCTTACGTGGTTACCTGGAAGATGACCTGGACGGTTGCCAGTTGATCATCGCTGCCACCGATGACGAGCCACTCAATGCTCAGGTTTCCATGGATGCGCGGCGCCGCTGTGTACCGGTCAACGTGGTGGATGCCCCGGCGCTGTGTACCGTGATCTTCCCGGCCATCGTCGACCGTTCGCCCCTAGTGGTCGCGGTCTCCAGTGGCGGTGACGCGCCGGTGCTGGCGCGGCTGATCCGGGCCAAACTGGAAACCTGGATTCCCTCCACCTACGGCGAGCTGGCCGGCCTGGCCGCGCGTTTTCGCCAGCAGGTCAAGCAGTTGTACCCGAATGTGCAGCAGCGTCGGGCGTTCTGGGAGGAAGTGTTCCAAGGGCCGATCGCCGATCGTCAACTGGCCGGGCAGGGCGCTGAAGCCGAGCGCTTGCTGCGCGCCAAGGTCGCCGGCGAACCGCCCCACGCGCCGGGTGAGGTTTATCTGGTCGGGGCCGGCCCCGGCGACCCCGACCTGCTGACCTTTCGCGCCTTGCGGTTGATGCAGCAGGCTGATGTGGTGCTGTACGACCGCCTGGTGGCGCCAGCGATTCTCGACCTGTGCCGCCGCGACGCCGAGCGCATCTACGTGGGCAAGCGGCGCGCCGAACATGCCGTGCCTCAGGAGCAGATCAACCAACAGTTGGTCGATCTGGCGAAGCAGGGCAAGCGGGTTCTGCGTTTGAAAGGCGGCGATCCGTTTATCTTTGGCCGCGGCGGCGAAGAAATCGAGCAGCTGGCGACCGAGGGCATCCCTTTCCAGGTGGTCCCGGGCATCACCGCCGCCAGCGGCTGCGCGGCCTACGCCGGCATTCCCCTGACGCACCGCGACTACGCGCAGTCGGTGCGCTTCGTTACCGGCCATTTGAAAAACCACACCAGCGACCTACCCTGGCAGGATCTGGTCTCGCCGGGGCAGACCCTGGTGTTCTACATGGGCCTGATCGGCCTGCCGATCATTTGCCAGCAGTTGGTCTTGCATGGGCGCAGTGCCGATACGCCGGCAGCGTTGATCCAGCAGGGCACCACCGTCAATCAACGGGTATTCACGGGCACCCTGGCAAATTTACCGCAGTTGGTGGCAGACCACGAAGTGCATGCCCCGACCTTGGTGATCGTGGGTGAAGTGGTGGTGTTGCGCGAGAAACTGGCCTGGTTCGAAGGCGCCCAGGGCAGCCTCTAACGTGGCGGCTATTAAAAGATCGGGGGCAAGCCCCCTCCTACCGTTTGCGCCAGCGCCGCTGAACGCGTAGGAGGGGCCCCGGCCCCGAGCTCTTCCAGGCGCCCCGCCACATTCGTTACACGCGGATATCTACCGGCTCGCGCAGGCTGTAGCCGACCCCGCGCCAGGTTTGCAGCGCGTTCGGGGCGTCCAGTTCATCGAGCTTGCGCCGCAGGTTGCACACATGGCGTTCGATCAATGCGCTGCGCGACCCTGCGCAGGCGCCCCATAGGTGCCGCTCGATCACCTCGCGGCTGACCGCGCCAGCCTCTCTGGCCAGGACAGCCAGCAGCCGGTGCTCGCTAACCGTCAGCGGTTGCTGGCGGTTACCACGGCCCAGTGTCAGGCGCGTGTGCGATAACCACAGGCGCGTGCCGTTTCCCGGGCTGTGATCGCGGTGCAGGGCGTGCAGGCGCGCTTGCAGTTCGCTGAATGGAACGGGGCGGGTCAGGCACAGTTCGGCTCCGCCTCGCAGTGCTTCGATGCGCGCCTGCGGGTCGCCGTGCTCGAGTAGCACCAGCACGGCGGCATCAGCGCGTTGGACCACGCAGCGGGCCAGCAATTGCGCGTCCAGGCGGGGCAGGTCGAGCAGAATAAAGCGGTGGCCGCGGCCCAGTTGTTCGGGCAGGGCCTGTGGCGATAAACACGATGTGGCGTAGCCCTGCGCCATCAGGTCGGCCACCAGCGCTGCATCGGGCGAGTCGGTGATGTACAACAGGCTCATAAATTCATACCCGTGCCTTGCTTTGGCGGCAGTTCAAGGTCAAGCGTGCACCGCCCTGTTCGCTGGTACCGACATCCAGCAGGAACCCGTGTAGGTTGACGATCGCCGCGACGATCGAAAGCCCCAGGCCAAAACCGCTGTGCTGGTTGCCATCCTCGCAGCGGTAGAACCGTTGAAACACGGCCTCGCGCTCGCCCTGAGGGATGCCGGGGCCACTGTCGGTCACCTCGATAAAGGTGCTGCCTTGCCGCACGAACGCCTTGAGCACCACCAAGCCGCCGGCCGGGGTGAATTTGATCGAGTTGCTCAGCAGGTTGCCAATGGCTTCGAACAACAGTGCGCGGTCGCCGTTGATGGCGGGCACCGCAGCTGCAAGGTCGACGCGCAGATTGACTTCGGCCTCTTCGGCCAGGGGCAGGTAGAAGTCGTGCAGTTCGTGCAGCAGGGGCAGCGGGTCGAGTTCGACGAAGCCCGAGCGGCGCTGATGGTCTTCCAGCTCGGAAATACGTAGCAGCCCGCGAAAGCGCGCCATCAGGGTGTCGGTCTCGGCAATCACCTCGTCCAACTGCAGCGCCTGGGTGGAGTCCTCGGGGGCTTGTTGCTGGATGCGGTAGAGTTGCGCCCGCAAGCGCGTCAAGGGGGTGCGCAGGTCGTGGGCAATATTGTCGCTGACGCTCTTGACCTCCATCATCAGCCGTTCGATACGGTCGAGCATGGCATTAACGATGGCTGCCAACATGTCCAGTTCGTCGCGCCGGTTGGACAGCGGCAGGCGGCGGGTCAGGTCGCCGGCGACAATGGCATCGGCGCTGGCTTGAATACCGCGAATACGCTTGAGCGGCCGCCGGCGCAGCAAATGCCACCCGGCTACACCGGGAATGATCGTCAACGAGACGCCCCACAACAACGCCCGCAGAATGATCCGGGTGACCGCGAACAGCGAGCCGTTGTCGCGCACCAGCACTAGCCAACGGCCGTCCAGGGTGCGCATGGCCACCGCATCGCAGCTGTCTTGAGGCAAATGCGGGTCGTCGGCATCCATGCATTCGTCCAGGTCATGGATTTGCCCGTCCAGGGGCAACCCACGGGGTATCTGCAGCAGTTCACCCGAAAGCGGGCGCAGGTCATTGTCGAACAGGCCGTAGGCATCGAAGGTGCGGTCGTCGAAGGCTTCGCTGGCGGCTAGCGCGTCTTCCAGGGCCGAACCCTGGAAGCGCGAGAACAGGTGCTGACGTTGCAGCAACGAATTGCGCGCCAGGCCGGCGAGGTAGTCGGATACTTCGTAATACAGCACCCCCATCAGCAGGCTGCTCCACGCCACGAATAGGAAGCTATAGAGTGCGAGCAGGCGGCTAGTGGAGGAGCGCCAGCCTTCAGAGGGGTTCAGCGATGACATAGCCCGAGCCCCGCACGGTCTTGATCAATGCAGGAACACTGGGTGGGTCGATCTTCTTGCGCAGTCGGCCGATGTGCACGTCGATCAGATTGGTGCCCGGATCGAAGTGATAGCCCCAGACTTCTTCGAAAATCATCATGCGGGTGAGGATCTGCCCGGCATTGCGCATGAGGAATTCCAATAACTTGTATTCGGTGGGCAACAGATTCAGCGGCTGACCGCCACGGCGGGCTTCGCGGGTAATCAGGTCGAGCTCCAGGTCGGCCACCTTCAACGAGGTGTCTAGCGCGGCCACGGTGTTTTTACGGCGCAATAATACTTCGACGCGCGCGGCCATTTCGTCGGAGGCGAAGGGCTTGGTCAGATAATCGTCGCCACCGGCGCGCAGGCCGCGCACGCGCTCATCGACATCGGAGAGGGCGCTGATCATCAAGATGGGCGTGGACACGCCGATGGTGCGCAAGGTGGTGACGATGGCCAGGCCGTCCAGCTCTGGGAGCATGCGGTCCAGGGTGATCACGTCATAGTTGCCACTGACTGCCTTGACCAACCCTTCGCGGCCGTTGTCGACCCAGTCGACTTCCAGGCCATGGCTGTTGAGTTCGGCAACGATTTCCCGGGCGGTCACGGCGTCGTCTTCGATGGTCAAAACGCGGGTCATGGGCTTTCCTGCAAGGATGCGTTAGAGGATGTCATTGTGCCAATTAATCGCGCTGCCTTGTCTGAAGATATTTTCATCTTCGCCGGGCCTAAACGAAGGCTAGCGCAAAGGCCATGGCCGGCTAATTTTTTCCGCTGCTCGTACGTTACTTCAGGCAATCCGCTGGGCGCCGTATTTCATGGCGTCGGCTCACTGAAGGAGTAACGCAATGACCTCGGTTTTCGATCGCGAAGACATTCTGTTCCAGGTAGTGGTCAACCACGAAGAGCAGTATTCCATCTGGCCAGATTACAAGGAAGTGCCTAACGGCTGGCGTACCGTGGGCAAAAGTGGTTTCAAGAAGGAGTGTCTGGCCTATATCGAAGAGGTCTGGACCGACATGCGGCCCTTGAGCCTGCGCAAGCAGATGGAAGCCAACGCAGCGACGAACTGAAATGACCACCCCGGTCACGCTGTTTTGCCTGCCCTGTTCCGGTGCCAGTGCGATGGTGTACAGCCGTTGGCGGCGCAAGTTGCCGGCCAACCTGCAGGTGCACTGTATGGAGCTGCCTGGGCGCGGCACCCGCTTTGCCGAGCCGTTGCACACCGATTTGCAGGCGTTGGCTGCACAGCTGGCACGTGAATACGCCCAGCAGGCCCGGCAGCCCTATATATTACTGGGGCACAGCCTCGGCGCCTTGCTTGCCTTCGAACTGGCCCACGCCCTGCAGGCGCTGGGCTGTCCGCCGCCCCAGGCGCTGATCGCCTGCGGCACCGCCGCGCCTAGCCGCCGTGAGGACTACGAGCGAGGCTGGCGCACCCCTAAAACAGACCCACAGCTTATAGAGGAGCTGCGCGAGTTGGGCGGCACCAGTGAAGAGGTGCTCGGCAACCCTGAACTGATGAGCCTGGCGCTGCCGGTGCTGCGCGCCGATTTTCTGCTATGCGGGCTTTACGACTACCAACGACGGCCGCCGCTGCGCTGCCCACTGCACGTTTTCGGCGGGCGCACGGATAAAGCCAGTGCCGAACAGCTCCAAGCCTGGGCGCAGGAAACCCAGGGGCCGTTTACCTTGGATATGTTCGAGGGCGGGCACTTTTTTATTCGCGAGCATGAAGACGCCGTCCTGGCGCGGCTGACCCATCGGTTGGGCTGTGTGGATTACGCCTGAAGTTCAGCGCTAAAGTAATGGCAGTAACGGCCGATCATTGGGCAACTTCTATTTTTCCGTCCAAGGATGCATCGACATGGTCAGCAGTGTCAGTAATATCGCCTCCGGGCTTAGCATTCAGGGCGTCAGCAAGATCGCCAGTAGCACATCCGCCGAATCCACTGGCAGCCCGGCGGTGACGGGGTTGGGCGCAGGCGGCAGTGGTTCTACCAAAGTGGGTGGGGCCGGTGGTGGCGGCCAGAGCTCGGCCAGCAGTTCATCGTCCGATACCATCAAGCAATTGCAGAAGCAGATCGAGCAGTTGCAGAAGCAACTTCAGCAACAGCAGCAGGCGTTGCAAAAGGCCCAGGCCAGCGACATGAGTGAAGAGGCCAAAGCGGCTGCGGTGGCTGCGGCCCAAGCGCAGGTCAGTTCTACGTCCGCTGCCTTGCAGACCGCCACTGGCGCATTGCTCCAAGCGGTGCTGGCCGAAGGTGGCAGCAGCAGTGGTTCGAGCGTCAACACCACCGCTTGAAAAAAATGCTGGCCACCTCGCATTTCTGCGGTGGCCAGTATTTTGCTAGCTCGGCTGAATGCGCTAGGCTGCCGGTGGCCTTTAACATGGAGTTACCCGATGCTGGCACCACAGCAACCCGCCAACGAGCGGCAGCGCATTCATACGCTGCGCCTGTTGAACATCCTCGACACCCACCCCGAGGAGCGCTTCGACCGCTTGACCCGTTTGGCCCGCCACCTGTTCGACGTACCCATCGCTCTGGTCAGCCTGGTGGATAACCAACGGCAATGGTTCAAATCCAGCTCGGGCCTCGAGGTGAATGAAACCTCCCGGGACATCTCTTTTTGTGGCCACGCCATCCTCAGTGACCAAATCCTGATGATCCCCGATGCCAGCGCCGATGAGCGCTTCCACGACAACCCACTGGTCACTGGCGCGCCTGGCATTCGCTTCTACGCTGGTTGCCCACTGAAGGTGGGCTCAGGCAGCAACGTGGGCACCCTGTGCCTGATCGATACGCGGCCACGGGTGCTCGATGCCGAGCAGCGGGGCCTGTTGCGCGACTTGGCGAAAATGGCCGAGCAAGAACTGGAAGCCATGCAGTTGGCCAACATCGATGAATTGACCCAGGTGTCCAACCGGCGTGGTTTCCAAGCGCTGGCCGAGCACGCGCTGAGCATGAGCAAGCGCATGGGCACGGCGGCCTCTTTACTGTACTTGGATCTGGATGATTTCAAAGCACTCAACCTGGCCCACGGCCACGTGGAAGGCGACCGGGCCTTAGCCGATTTTGCCGGGGTGCTGCGCCAGGTGTTGCGCGAGATGGACATCGTTGGCCGGTTAAGCGGTGACGTCTTTGTAGTGCTGCTGTTAGGGTCCAGCGCCAATGATGGCCCGGCGATCATCGAGCGCTTGCGCCTGGCCCTCGGCGAGCACCTAGGCGCGGGGCGTAGGCGCTACGGCCTGGCTTTCAGCGTGGGGCAGATCGAGTACGACCCGCAGCGTCACCCTAACGTCAAGCAACTGCTCAGTGATGCCGAGGGTGCCATGTGCGCGGGCCGATTCAGCGCCCGCGCCAAGGCCTGAGCGAGCTTTACTGCGCCGCTTCGCGCAGTTGCTTGCGGTCGGTCTTATAACGTAAAGCCACAGCCGGCGCCGCAGTCGCCTTGCCCGTTTCGACCCAGTTGCGCAAGCGGCTGGCGTCGGCAAAGTGGGTGTACTTGCCAAAGGCATCGAGAATCACCATGGCCACCGGGCGGTTGCCCATACGCGTGACCAACACCAGGCAATGCCCGGCCTGGTTGGTGAAGCCGGTTTTGGTGATCTGGATATCCCAGTTGTTTTTGTTGATCAAGTGATCGGTGTTGTGAAAGCCCAGCGTGTAATTGGGTTTACGAAACGCCACGGTCTTTTCGCGGGTGGTGCTTAGCTCCACCAGCATGGGGTAGTGCCGGGCCGCCATCAGCAGTTTGCTCAGATCACGGGCCGTGGATACGTTGCTGGTGGACAGCCCGGTCGGCTCGACATAGCGGGTATGGTTCATGCCCAGGCTTTTGGCCTTGGCATTCATCGCGGCGATGAACGCGCTGTAGCCACCGGGGTAGTGGTGGGCCAGGCTAGCGGCCGCGCGGTTCTCGGAAGACATCAGGGTAATCAGCAGCATGTCTTTGCGATTGAGTTCGCTGCCCAGCTTGACCCGGGAGAATACCCCCTTCATTTCCTTGGTCTGGCTGATGTCGACGTCGATGCTTTCGCTCATCGATTGCTTGGCGTCAAGCACCACCATGGCGGTCATCAGCTTGGTCACCGAGGCGATGGGCAGCACCACGTCAGGGTGGCTTTCGTAGATTACCTGGTTGGTTTGCAGGTCGATTAACAGTGCACTGCCCGAGGCTAAATGCAGCGTTGAGGGGTCGCGTGGCACGGCGGCCTTTTCTTGGGCTACGGCGCTGGCGGCAACGCTGCTGCCGGTCAGTACTAGCCACAGGCTCAAAATCGAAAGAGGGGTTTTCAAGTACTGCGCTCACTGGTGGGTTGAATGCCGTTCGCCAAGGACCGCGCGCTCGGCGGTCACTTTTGGAAATAATGTTACATATTAGGAGTATAGGCAGGCGGCTGTCGATGATTCTGCGGGGTGAGGAGGGGGTCTGAAGAAAAAATAATTCGTGGTCATGTGGGTGAAATCATGTGAAGAGCTCGGGGGCGAGCCCCCTCCTACAGGCGGTGGCGGAGGGGGGGGCTCGCCCCCGAGCTTTTCCGCCTACCAGCGCGCCGGCCCGTAATAACCCGGTGGCGGGCCGTAATAGTACTCACGGGGCGGCGGTGGCGGCGCGGCATAAACCGGGTAGGGCTGCACATACACCGGCGGTGGGCCCTGAACATAAACCGGTTGCGGTGCCTGTACGTAGACCGGCTGCGCGTACACGGGCCTTTCTACGTAAACGGTACGCGGCCCGGACGACGAAACCACGGCACCCACTACCGCTGCGCCCAACACGGCGCCCAGCACGCCTGGGCCTGCGCCGCCCCAGCCGCCCCCGTGGGCGTTGGCTTGACCTGCAACGGCGAGGGCACCGACCAGCAAGGCAATCTTGGGTATTTGACGGATCATGATAGTTCCTCGTGTTCCTATCCCAGCGCTTGAACCTGCAATAGATTCAAAACATGTCGCGGGATAACACTATGACAGCGAGGCCAAAAAAAGTGATGGGGGCGGTGGGTAAATTTTGTGTAAGGTCACCCGCTGTTTTGTGAGCTTAACGATACATAGGGAGACCATGATGGCGATTATGCCTAGCCGCGACACCACTTTATGCATGTCCCTGGCCGGCCGGCCAGGCACCTTTGGGGTGCGCTTTCACAACTTCCTTTACGATCTACTTGGCCTGGATTACTACTACAAGGCCGCTACCACCGGCGACTTGCCCGCAGCCATCGCCGGCCTGCGAGCCCTCGGCGTGCGCGGCTGTGGCGTATCGATGCCGTTCAAGGAGGCCTGCATCCCCCTGGTGGATGAGCTGGACGCATCCGCAGCGGCGATCGATTCGATCAACACCATCGTTAACCAAGACGGCCACCTCAAAGCCTATAACACCGATTACATCGCGGTGCGGCAGTTGCTCGACGAGCATGCGGTGCCGGTGAACACCCCGTTCGTGCTGCAGGGCAGTGGCGGCATGGCCAAAGCGGTGGCCTGCGCGTTGCGAGATGCGGGCTTCAGCCAAGGCGTCATCGTGGCGCGCAACCGCCTGGCAGGGCCAGCACTGGCCCAGGCTTGCGGCTATTCCTGGCAGCCCGAGCTGGGCGGGTTGCGGCCTGGGCTGTTGATCAATGTCACCCCCATCGGCATGAGTGGTGGCCCCCAGGCCCAGGACCTGGCGTTTGACGAGGCCGCAGTGGCCGCCGCCGAGCGGGTGTTCGATGTAGTGGCCTTGCCCGCCGATACGCCGTTGATCCGCCTGGCGCAAAGCCTGGGCAAGCCGGTCATTAGCGGGGCTGAGGTCGCCGCGATTCAGGCCTTGGAGCAATTCGTGCTGTACACCGGGGTGCGGCCCAGTGCAGAGCAGGTGCGCTTGGCCGCCGAGTTCGCCCGAGGCTAGCCTTCCAACTGGGCCAGGCGCTCTTCTAGCGCTTGGACCCGTGCCTCCAACGCCTCCAGCCGCTCGGCTGCTACATTGTCCGGCACCACCCGCTCAGCAGCCCCGTTTTGGCGGGCGGCAAGAATCGCTTCAATGTCGCCCGGGTCGCCGAAGGCGTGGGTGTAACGGTCTTCGCGCTGGCCACTCTGGCGCGGCAGGTGCAGGGCGAAGCCGCGGGCGCTGAGGCGTTCGAGCTGGTGCTGGACTTGCTCAGTGTCCTCGAACTCATGCAGGCGCGCGCTGCGGCTGAGCAGTTCGTTGAGGGTCTGCGGGCCGCGCAGAAACATCAGGCCCAGCAGTGCCAACTGCGCTGGCACCAGCTCCAGGGCTTTGTCCAGGCGTTGCTCCCAGCGATCGGCGCGGCTGCCCATGACCAACCGCGTCATGCCGCGGCCTTCCAGCGCACGCAGGCTTTGCCCGACCTGGCCCTGGGTCAGGTGGGTCACCGGTTCGCGGCTGGTTTTCTGATTGCAGGCCAGTACCAGGGCGTTGAGGGTCAGTGGGTAAGTCTCGGGGCTGGCCGCCTGCTTTTCGATCAGCGCCCCCAACACCCTGATTTCCGTGCTGTCGAGGGAAGGGGCTTCTGGAGTATCGTGTTCGGCAGACATAGCGTCATCTCTCTGGGCTAGCGAATAGCCCGCATTATGCAGCAACTGCTAAGGAATAATTATGAGCATCTCCCTCTACGCCGCTTCCGTTCCCGTGTTCAAGCAAATGCTCGACAGCCTGGCCGACGTCCTGGCCAAAGCAGAGGCCCACGCCACGGCGAAGAAAATCGAGCCTGCGGTGTTCCTGCAAGCGCGCCTGTACCCCGACATGTTCCCCTTGGTGCGCCAGGTGCAGATCGCAGTCGACTTCGCCAAAGGTGTCAGTGCGCGCCTGGCCGGGGTCGAAGTGCCCGCCTGGGCTGACACTGAGCAAAGCTTCGCTGACCTGTATGCACTGCTCGACAAAGCCCGGGCCTTTATCGCAGGCTTTGAGGCCGCACAGATCGACGGCCAGGAAACCCGTGAAATCGTCCTGCGCCCCGGCACCGATAAAGAAAAGCGCTTGAACGGCCAGAACTACCTATTGAGCTACGGCCTGCCGCAGTTCTTCTTCCACGTCACCACCGCCTACGCCATTTTGCGCAGCCACGGCGTTGAAGTGGGCAAGCGTGACTTCATGGGTAAATACTAATACCGTCAATTCACTCCCCTAAGGGCCCCTGATGGACCGTTACGCCTCGCGCGAGTGGTTGCCCCACGAACGGCCGAACCTGCCTGGTTCGCCTTCAACACCGCTGCATTCGACACCCAAGCGCTTGGCGTTCGCCGCCGTGGGCCTGCTGGTAGCCCTGACCGGTGGCCTGGGCAACGCGCTGGTGGTCGCCAACCTGCAGTACCTGCAGGGCGCCCTGGGCGCGACAACGGCGGAAATGGCTTGGTTGCCAGCGGCCTATGTCATGACCAACGTGTCGATGAACCTGCTGCTGGTGAAGTTTCGCCAGCAGTTTGGTCTGCGGGCATTCACCGAATTATTTCTGCTGCTGTACGCATTGGTGACCTTTGGCCATTTGTTCGTCAATGACCTGAACTCCGCTATCGCCGTGCGCGCCGCCCACGGCATGGTTGGCGCAGCCCTGAGTTCACTGGGCCTGTATTACATGATCCAGGCGTTCCCGGCCAAATGGCGCCTCAAAGCCTTGGTACTGGGCCTGGGTACCGCGCAATTGGCCCTGCCACTGGCACGGGTGTTTTCCGAAGACCTGCTGCAAATCGCTGAATGGCGCGGTTTGTACCTATTCGAATTGGGCTTGGCCCTGATCGCATTGGGCTGCGTGTTTATGCTCAAGCTGCCGCCGGGCGACCGCTTCAAGACCTTCGAACCCCTGGATTTCGTCACCTTCGCGATCCTCGCCGGAGGCTTTGCCTTGCTCTGCGCGGTGCTGTCCCTGGGGCGGATCGAGTGGTGGCTGGAGGCGCCCTGGATCGGCATTGCCGCGGCCGCGTCTATCGCGCTGATCCTGGGTGGCCTGGCCATTGAGCACAATCGTAGCAACCCTATGCTGATGACCCGCTGGTTGGGCAGCGGCGTCGCGATTCGCCTGGCATTGTGCGTGATCCTCACGCGCATGGTGCTGTCGGAGCAATCCACCGGCGCGGTAGGCTTTATGCAAGCGCTGAACATGGGCAGCGAACAGATGCGCAGCCTCTACGCGGTGATGTTGCTTGGAGCGGCCGCGGGGCTGGTGGTCAGCGCGTTGACCATTCACCCCCAGCACCTGTTTATGCCCCTGGTGATTTCCCTAGGGTTAATGGCCGTGGGAGCTGGCATGGACAGTTTCTCGAATAACCTGACACGCCCGGCCAATATGTACCTCAGCCAGTTCTTACTGGCCTTCGGCGGTACGTTTTTCCTGGGCCCGACCATGGTGCTGGGGGTGGGTAACGTCATTACCAACCCGCGTAACCTGGTGAGTTTTTCGGTGCTGTTCGGCATCTGCAATAACCTGGGCGGGCTCATTGGCTCGGCGCTGCTGGGCACTTTCCAGATCGTGCGGGAGAAATACCATTCCAGCTTGATTGTCGAACACCTTAGCCAGTTCGATCCTTTGGTCCAGGCGCGGGTCCAAAGCGGCGCAGCGGCTTACCTGGGCAGCGTGGCCGACCCGGCCTTGCGCAGCAAACTGGGCACCCAGGCGTTGGCCACAGCGGCTACTCGGGAGGCCAATGTGATGGCTTACAATGACGTGTTCATGCTGATTGCCATCATTGCCGTGCTGACCATGCTGCTGATTTTTATCCGTAGCCTGTGGCTGGTCAGTACCACCCGTAAAGCCCAAGCCCGCCCACCCACACCCCCTATTTCCAGCCGCGACGCGACGCCTACATGACCGAACCTGCCAGCACCACCACCAACGCCATTGCCGCCACCCCGGAGGGGCAAAGCCCGCCGTCGACGCCCAGCAACGAACCCCGCTCGCGGCGGGTGCGCCTGCTGTCCTCATTGGTCTTCGCCAGCATTGCCATCGTTGGCATTTTGCTCGTGTTGTATGCCTGGCAATTGCCACCGTTCAGCAGCCATATTGAAAGCACCGAGAATGCATTGGTACGCGGCCAGGTGACGATCATCGGCCCGCAGCTGGCGGGCTACGTGCACGAGGTGGCGGTGCAAGACTTCCAATTCGTCAAAGCGGGCGACCTGCTGGTGCGCCTCGATGACCGTATCTACCGCCAGCGCCTGGACCAGGCCTTGGCCGAAGTCGACGTGCAAAAGGCCTCGCTGGCCAACAACCTGCAACAGCGGCGCAGCGCCGAAGCAACCATCGCCCAGCGCCAGGCGGCGATTGCCGACGCCCAGGCCCAGGCCAGCAAGGCCGCCGCCGACCTACGGCGCAATCAGGCGCTGATCACCGACGGTTCGGTGTCGCGCAGCGAGCTGGACGTTACCCGCGCCGCCAATGCCCAAGCCACTGCCGCCGTGGCAGAAGCCAAGGCCAATCTGGACATTGCCCGGCAAGACTTACGCAGCGTGATCGTCAATCGCGATGCCCTGGCGGCCGCCGTGAGCAACGCCGAGGCTGCGCTGCAACTGGCGCGCATCGACCTCGACAACACGCGCATCACCGCCCCGCGCGATGGCCAGTTGGGGCAGGTGAGCGTGCACCTGGGTGCCTATGTCAACGTCGGTGCCCAACTGATGGCATTAGTGCCAGACACCCTCTGGGTGATCGCCAACCTCAAGGAAACGCAAATGGCCGACGTACGTGTCGGCCAGCCGGTGACCTTTACGGTCGACGCTCTGAACCATTTGCGCTTGCGTGGGCATGTCCAGCGGATATCACCGGCGACCGGGTCCGAGTTCGCCTTGCTGCAGGCGGACAACGCCACCGGCAACTTCGTCAAAATCGCCCAGCGCATCCCGGTGCGCATCACGGTCGACCCCGACCAACCCGCCGCCCAGCGCCTGCGGCCGGGGATGTCGGTGGTGGTGAGTATCGATACCGGGTACGTGGTGGAAGGCGATCGGGAAGGGCGGTAGGGCTAAACAGCTCGGGGGCCAAGCGGGGCGGCGCCCGGGCCCTCCTACGTCTAATCATCCACCCATCTTTTTGCGGATTTTGGTAGCCTGGAGAAGAACCTTATTCTGGTCTAACGGATCGGAACTCGTCTGGAATTGAATGGTACGTCCTCCGGGCATCGTTAGCGTTGCAACCGTTTTATTTGCCTCTGTGGCGTTCATTGGAGTCAGAGTGGGCCTGCTCACTTCCATGTTCCTTGCCCTAATGACGTCCATTGAAGACAGCGTGGGCGCTTTAGGTAAGGTTGATGATGTCGGTAACGGCTTACTTAAATTTCTCGCAAACACCGCACCCGCACCGCTCACCACGCTGGCTGCCCCCAATGCCCAGCGCGCCTCCACAGGGACGCCCGGCAACGCGGCGGCAATACCCGTTGCGACCGAGGTCGTGCCCAGCAAATACGGCACCGAATTCGCGGCCAACATAGGTATCTGGCTACCCAATCGGCCTGTCACAAGGGTAACCAGCGCAGCCAATCCGGGCGCTCGGCCGCTTGGGTCTGTAAGGTTGACGGGGTCACCCGTGCAGTAGGCATAGCCATTCAAACCGCCAACCTCGAACGGGCTATGGGCATCGGACTGAAGAAAGCGCCGCAGGGTCACGCTATATGAACGGTGGCCACGGCCCAATAAGTAGAGCCCGGACAATTCCCTTACTTGGCTGGTGTAAAGGAGCTGGTGACTACCCCCTTCAGCGCCCCGCGTATCTCCATAGGCGGTGTAGACCAGCGTTTGCCAATGCCCTGAAAGCACCTGTAGCACTGAGCCTTGGGGATCTGTAGCCAACCAGCTGATTGTTTGCATAAGGGCAACTCCGGGCCTGATCTCGTCAGGTTAGCGGATGGTGCCATAGAGCCAAGCTGGTAGTTTCGCTAGGTACAAAAAAATCGGGGGCAAGGCCCCCTCCCACCGTAGGAGGGGGCTCGCCCCCGATCTTTTCAGCGGTCAATCAACCCGCCAGTTGAAACCCCGCCATCTGCACCAGCTCCAACAGCGGCTGTGGGTACACGCCGAGGACGAAGGCGACGATGGCAATAGCCAGCAGCATCACGCCACCGGTGCGTTGCTCCCAGTTCATGGGAGCGTCGTGGCGGCGTAGGTTGGGTTCCATCAGGTAGAGGGTGACCATCACGCGCAGGTAGTAGAACACGCCGATGGCGCTGCCGATGACCAGGGCCCCCACCAACCACCACAGGCGCGATTCGACGCCAGTAGCGATGATGTAGAACTTGCCGATAAAGCCCGCAGTGAGCGGAATGCCCGCCAGGGACAGCATCATCACCGTCAACACTGCGGTCAGGTACGGGCGGCGCCAGAACAGGCCGCGGTATTCGTACAGGGCGTCAGCGTCGCGGCCGTTGTAGGGTGAGGACATCAGGGTGATCACGCCAAAGGCGCCCAGGCTGGTGATGACGTAAGTCACCAGGTACACCCCAATGGCCTCCAGGGCCAGACCATTGCTCGCGACCAAGGCAATCAGTAAATAACCGAAGTGGGCGATCGAGGAGTAACCCAGCAGCCGCTTGATGTTGCTTTGGGTCACGGCCAACAGGTTGCCGATCAGGATCGATGCCACGGCGATCACCGCCAAGACGTCGTGCAAGATACCGCTGCTGGCGGCAGGCGAAAGCTGGAACAGGCGCACCACCACCGCGAACACCGCCACCTTGCTGGCCGTGGCCAGAAAGGCGGCGACCGGCGCCGGGGCGCCTTCGTAGACGTCCGGGGTCCACAGGTGGAAAGGCACCAGCGACAGTTTGAAGGCCAGCCCGACCAACATCATGGCCAGGCCCAACTGCGCCAGAATGCTCGGCAAGTGGGTAGCCTCCAGGGCCTTGCCGATGCCGGCGAAGCTCAGGCTACCGGCGTCAGCGTAGAGCAGCGCCATGCCGAACAGGAGGAACGCGGAGCCGGCGGCAGACAGCACCATGTATTTGATGCCGCCTTCCAGCGAGCGCCGGTTGAAGAACGCATAGGCGATCAAGCCGTAGGTCGGAACCGACAGCAGCTCCAGGCCGATGAACAACCCAGCCAGGTGCTGCGCGCAGACCAATACCAAGCCGCCCAGGGCCGCCATGAGGATCAGCAGATAGAGTTCTTCACGGTTGCCGGGGTAGCCCGAGCCCGTCTCGCCATCACCCAGGTAGGCGTGGGCGAGGGTGACGCAGGCCAGGGTTGCGACCAGGATCAGCGCCATGTACAGGGCGGCGAAATTGTCGACCTGTAGCAGCGGCGTGACTTGCATCGGGGTGAGCTTGAGCACGGGCAGGATCGACAGCAGTGCCAGGTTCAAGCCGGCACAGGTCAACAGGAAGGTTTGTGCATGGTTGCGCCGCCAGGCGATCGCCAGCATCACCACAACGATGGTGAGGCTGGTAATCAGCAGTGGCGCTAGCGCATAAAAGTGTTGAATCGTCAGGTCCATAGCGCTCTTACCGGGCCGAAGCGAGTTGAGTGAAGGCGGTGCCTAGCCACTGTTGCACACCGGACATGGTGGCAGCGGAGGTGTCGAGGAACGGCTGCGGGTACACGCCGAGCAAAACCAGCAGTACCGCCAGGCCGAGCACCATGATCAGTTCGCGGGTGTCCATGCCGGCCAGTGCCGCGTCGGACTTGGCCGGGCCAAAGTAGGCACGGTGGATCATGATCAACGAGTACACCGAGCCAAACACCAGGCCGGTAGTCGCGATAGCCGTGATCCAGGGCGAGGCCACGAAGCTGCCCAGCAGGATCAGGAACTCACCGATGAAGTTACCGGTGCCGGGCAGGCCCAGCGAGGCTGCAGCGAAGAACAGGCTGATGGCAGGCAGGTAAGCGATACGCGACCAGAGGCCACCCATTTCGCGCATGTCGCGGGTGTGCAAACGCTCGTACAACTGGCCGCTGAGGATAAACAGCGCCGCTGCCGACAAGCCGTGGGCGAGCATCTGGATCACCGCCCCTTGCAAGGCCAGCACGCTGCCGGAGTAGATCCCGATCAGCACGAAGCCCATGTGCGACACGCTGGAAAAGGCGATCAGGCGCTTGATGTCGGTCTGGGCGAACGCCAGGAAGGCGCCGTAGAAAATCCCGATCAAACCGAGGGTCATGGCAATCGGTGCAAACTCAGCCGAGGCGTTGGGGAACAACGGCAGGGCAAAGCGCAGCAGGCCATAGGCCGCGGTCTTCAGCAGGATCCCCGCCAGGTCCACGGAACCTGCGGTCGGCGCCTGGGCGTGGGCGTCCGGCAGCCACGAGTGGAACGGCACCACCGGCAGTTTCACCGCGAAGGCGATGAAGAAGCCCAGCATCAACAGGTACTCGGTGCCGGCCGGCAGTTGCGCCTTGAGCAAGTCGCTGTAGTTGAAGGTCAGCACGCCGGTGGTGTTGTAGTTGACCAGCACCAGGCCGAGGATCGCCACCAACATGATCAGGCCGCTGGCCTGGGTAAAGATGAAGAACTTGGTGGCTGCGTAGATCCGCGTCTTCTTACCGTCCGAGGAGCTATGGCCCCAGAGCGCGATGAGGAAGTACATCGGCACCAGCATCATTTCCCAGAAGAAGAAAAACAGGAACAGGTCCAGGGCCAGGAACACCCCGACCACGCCGCCCAGGATCCACATCAGGTTAAGGTGGAAGAAGCCCACGTGCCGCTGGATTTCTTTCCACGAGCAGAGCACCGAGAGGATGCCGAGCAACCCGGTCAGCAGAATCATCAGCAGCGACAAGCCATCGAGGGCCAGGTGCACACTGATGCCGAAGCGCTGAATCCAATTGACTTTGAATTCCAGCGCCCAGGCCGGTTCTACGCCGGGTGCCGGGGCCAGGGTGTAGTCGCCGTGGGCCCATAGCCAGAGGGCCAGGGCGAGTTCCAGGGACATGGTCAGCAAGGCGATCCAGCGGGGCAGCGTCGCGCTCGAGCGCTCCGCCATCCAGCACAGAAGGCCGCCGATAAAGGGGATCAAGATCAGCCAGGGCAAAATCATGACAGGCTCGTTTCCTTTCGCAAAGTCGCAAGATTCATATCAGACCGCCGCCAGGACGACAGCGCCCATGACCAGTACGGCGCCGATCGCAATCGATACCGCGTACCAACGCAATTGGCCAGTCTGAGTACGGCTGGTGGCACTGTTACCGCCCTTGGCCAGGCGAGGGATCAAACCGATGGTTTGGTCTACCGGGTCCTTGCGCAGCGTGTGGCTGATCCACAGGTAGGGCTTGACGAACAACTTGTCGTAAATCCAGTCGAAGCCCCACGCGGCGAACCACCAGGCCGAAAGCAAGCGCCCCGGGCCGCTGTTGGCGATCGCCGTGGCCAGGCTGCGCTTGCCAAGGAACAGCAGCGCCGCCAGCAGGATACCGGCCAGGGCGATGGCACCGGAGGCGATTTCCAGGCTGTGCTTGGCTTCGCCACCGGCGTGGCCCACGCTTTGCGGCAGTACGCCGGCCAGCGGTGGGTGGATCCAGGCGCCGATGAAGGTCGACAGTACGATCAACACGCCCAACGGCAGCCAGTGGGCGATGCCATGGCCAGCGTGGGCTTCGGTTTTGGCTTCGCCGTGGAACGCGATGAAGATCAGGCGGAAGGTGTACAACGAGGTCATGAACGCACCGGCCAGGCCAGCGTAGAGCAAGCCGTTATGGCCACTGGCGAAGGCTTCCCAAAGAATTTCGTCCTTGGAGTAGAAGCCTGCGGTCAGCAACGGCAGGGCCGACAGTGCAGCGCCACCGACGATGAAGCTGGCGTAGGCCAGGGGCAGTTTCTTCCACAGGCCGCCCATCTTGAAGATGTTCTGTTCATGGTGGCAGGCGACGATGACCGCGCCCGACGCGAGGAACAGCAGCGCCTTGAAGAAAGCATGGGTCATCAGGTGGAAGATCGCGCCGTCCCAGGCGCCGACACCCAGGGCCAGGAACATGTAGCCGATCTGGCTCATGGTCGAGTAGGCGAGGATACGTTTGATGTCGGTCTGCACCAGCGCGGCGAAACCGGCCAGTACCAGGGTCACCCCGCCCACGATCCCCACAAGGTGCAGGATGTCAGGGGCCAGGGCGAACAAGCCGTGGGTCCGAGCGATCAGGTACACGCCGGCGGTCACCATGGTTGCCGCGTGAATCAGCGCAGAGACCGGGGTAGGGCCGGCCATGGCGTCCGCCAGCCAGGTTTGCAGGGGCAATTGGGCCGACTTACCGACCGCGCCACCCAGCAGCATCAAGGTGGCTAGCACGATCCAGAAATCGCCCACTTTGAAATGTTCCGGCGCCCGCACCAGCAGTTCCTGCACGTTGAGGGTGCCCAACTGCTGAAACAGAATGAACAGGCCGATGGCCATGAACACGTCACCGATGCGCGTGACCAAAAAGGCCTTGAGCGCCGCGTTACCGTTGTTGCGGTTGCTGTAGTAGAAACCGATCAACAGGTAGCTGCACAGGCCCACGCCTTCCCAACCGAAGTAGATGAACAGCAGGTTGTCGCCCAGCACCAGGAACAGCATGCTGGCGATAAACAGGTTGGTGTAGGCGAAGAACCGCGAGTAGCCGTCTTCCCCGCGCATGTACCAGGAGGCGAACAGGTGGATCAGAAAGCCGACGCCCACCACCACGCCCAGCATGGTGATGGACAGGCCATCGAGGTACAGGGTGAAGTCAGGCTGGAAATCGCCCACCGACATCCAGCGCCACAGCAGTTGCGTGTACACGCCACCTTCCGGTGGCGCCATGTTGAATTGCCAGATCACATAAGCCGCCACCACGGCGGAGAGGCCAATGGAGCCGACACCAATCAGGGCCGAAAGGTTTTCCGAAAAGCGCCCGCGGGAGAATGACAGCAGCAGGAAGCCGATCAGGGGGAATACGAACGTCAGGAAGATTAGGTTCATCCGCGCATCTCGCTGGCAGCGTCAATGTCGAGGGTGTGGAAGCGGCGATACAACTGCAGCAGGATTGCCAGGCCGATACTGGCCTCGGCGGCTGCCAGGGTGATCACCAGGATGAACATGATCTGCCCATCCGGCTGCGCCCAACGCGCGCCTGCCACGATAAACGCCAGTGCCGCAGCGTTCATCATGATTTCCAGGCTCATCAACACGAAGAGAATATTACGGCGGACCATCAGGCCGACCAGACCGAGGATGAACAGGATGCCGGCGACGGCCAGGCCATGTTCCAGAGGGATAGCAGGCATACGGTTACTCCTTCGCCTCGTTGCGGCCCAAGTGGAAAGCCGTGACCGCTGCCGCCAGCAACAGCATCGACGCGAGTTCGACCACCAGCAGGTAAGGGCCGAACAGGCTGATGCCGACGGCTTTGGCGTCGACGGTGGTGTGGCCGATGGGGCCGGCACTGGGGTTGACGAACAGCACGTAGAGCAGTTCGAGCAACAGCAGCGCGGCCAGGAACACGGGGCCAGCCCAGATACCCGGGGTCATCCAGGCGCGTTCCTGCTGCGCCGAGGCGGGGCCTAAGTTGAGCATCATCACCACGAACACAAACAGCACCATGATGGCGCCGGCGTAGGCGATCACTTCCAGCACGCCAGCGAACGGCGCGCCGAGGGCAAAGAAGGTCATGGCCACGCTGATCAGCGAGATAATCAGGTAGAGCAGGGCATGCACGGGGTTGGTGTTGGTGATGACCCTAAGAGTGGCCACCACCGCGACGCCGGATGCGAAATAGAAAGCGAATTCCATCTTTCTTCCTTAAGGGAGCAAGCTCTTCACGTTGATCGGCTCGGCTTCGTTCTGCGCAGCACCTTTAGGCTTGCCAGCGATGGCCATGCCCGCGACGCGGTAGAAGTTATAGTCGGGGTTCTTGCCAGGGCCGGAAATCAGCAGGTCTTCTTTCTCGTAGACCAGGTCCTGACGCTTGAACTCGGCCATTTCGAAGTCCGGTGTCAACTGGATCGCGGTGGTCGGGCAGGCTTCCTCGCACAGGCCGCAGAAAATGCAGCGGGAGAAGTTGATGCGGAAGAAGTCCGGATACCAGCGGCCGTCTTCGGTTTCGGCTTTCTGCAGCGAGATACAGCCTACCGGGCAAGCAACTGCGCACAGGTTGCAGGCCACGCAACGTTCTTCACCGTCGGGGTCGCGGGTCAACACGATGCGGCCGCGATAACGCGGTGGCAGGTAAACCGCTTCTTCGGGGTATTGCAGGGTGTCACGCTTACGGAAGCCGTGGCTGAACACCATCGCCAAGCTGCGAAGCTGGGTGCCAGTGCCCTTAACGACGTCACCAATATATTTGAACATGGGTCAATTCCTCACTGAACCGCGCCGGCGGGCGTGTTTAGCAACACGATCGCGGCGGTCACCAGCATGTTGATCAGGGTCAGCGGCAAACAGAACTTCCAGCTGAAATCCATTACCTGGTCATACCGGGGGCGCGGGATGGAAGCGCGCAACAGAATGAACAGCATGATGAAGAACGCGGTTTTCAATGCGAACCAGACGAACGAGAGTTGCGGCAGAATCCCGAACGGGCCGTGCCAGCCGCCAAAGAACAGCGTGACCAACAGCGCCGAGATCAAGATGATGCCGATGTATTCACCCACGAAGAACATGCCCCACTTCATGCCGGCATATTCGATGTGGTAACCGTCGGCCAGTTCTTGTTCCGCTTCCGGCTGGTCGAAGGGGTGCCGGTGAGTCACCGCAACGCCCGCGACGAAGAAGGTACAGAAGCCAAAGAACTGCGGAATGATGAACCACAGGTTTTGCGCCTGGTACTCCACGATATCGCGCATGTTGAACGAGCCGACCTGGATCACGATGCCCATCAACGCCAGGCCCATGAACACTTCGTACGACACGGTCTGGGCCGAGGCCCGCAGGCTACCGAGCAGGGCGTATTTGTTGTTGCTCGACCAGCCAGCGAAGAGTACGGCGTACACCGATAGCCCCGCCATGGCGAAGAAGAACAGCAAGCCGATGTTCAGGTCGGCTACGCCCCAGGTAGGGGTCAATGGGATAACGGCGAAGGCGATCAGCAAGGCGCTCATGGCCACCACTGGCGCCAGGGTGAAGATCACCCGGTCGACGAAGGGTGGGTTCCAGTCTTCCTTGAAGAACATTTTCAACATGTCCGCGGCAATCTGGAACATGCCGAACGGCCCGACCCGGTTGGGCCCGTAGCGGTCTTGCCACCAGCCCAGGAGACGGCGTTCGACGAAGCTCAGCAAGGCGCCACACACCACCACTGCCAACAACACCACGACGGCCTTGACGACGGCAATGATCGCGTCGATCACTTCAGGGGTGAACCAAGTCATTGTGCTGCCTCCTGCAGGCCTTCGACACTCAAGCCTGCAAACGCAGGAGGAATGCCCGCCAAGCCAGCAGGCAAGCCAACCAGGCCAGCGCCCAGCGCTTCGCTGATGCGCAACGGTAGGCGCAGGGCCTGGCCGCCGACGCTCAGGCTCAACAGTGCGCCTTCATTAACGCCCAAGCGGTCGGCCTCGGACTTGGCCAGGGCCACGTAGGCCGCCGGAATGCGCGCTTGCACGGGGGCAGCACGCGAGGAGTTCTCTTCGCTGCCGAACAAGTGATACAGCGGCACGGCTTGCCAAGTACCACGGGCAGGCGAGAAGGGCGCAGGCACCTGGGCGAACCAGTTCAGGCGGTCGCCCTGGGGCTCGATCAGGCGCGTGCCGGGGTCGCCGGCGCGCAAATGGCCGCCCACTTCATCCTGAAACTTGTTCCAGGCTTGTGGCGAGTTCCAACCCGGCGACCAGGCGAACGGCACCTGTTGGCGGGGTTCGGCCGAGCCTGAGTAGCCTTCCATGGAGAAGGCGAACGCGGTGTCGGTGTCTTGCGAGGTACGCGGCTCGTGTACGCTGACATTGGCCCGCATGGCCGTACGGCCGCTGTAACGCAGCGGTTCGCGAGCCAGCTTGAGGCCTTTGATGCGGAACGAGGCACTGGGCGCAGCATCGACAATGCGCGCCAGCTGCGGGGTGCTCGCGGCCGCTGCGGCGGTGGCGTGGTCCAGTTGGGTCCAGTCCACGGGTTGGTTGAGCAGGGTGCTGCGCAGGGCATGCAACCAGCGCCAGCCTTCGTGGATCAGGTTGCCGGCGTCCAGATACACCGGGTCGAACACTTGGAAGAAACGCTGGGCGCGGCCTTCCTGGCTCACCAGGGTACCGTCACCTTCAGCGAAGCTGGCGGCCGGCAGCACCAAGTGAGCGCGCTCGGCAGTGCGGGTGTGTTGGTGGTCAGCGACGATGATCACCTGGGCAGCGGCGAGTGCAGCATCCACTTTGCTCGCATCGACACGGGTATAAAGGTCGTTTTCCAGCACCACTAGCGCGTCGGCCTGGCCGTTGCTAAGAGCGGCGAGGGCGGCGTCTACCGAGTCGCCGCCGAGCATGGCCAGGCCCAGGCTGTTGGCTTCGGGCACGATCAGGCTCAGGGAGCCGGCCTTGTCGCGCAGCTTAAGGGCCTTGGCGATGTTGCCAGCCGCTTCGATCAAGGCATTGCTGCCCAGGGAAGTGCCGGAAACGATCAACGGGCGTTCGGCAGCCAGCAAGGCTGCAGCAATGCGCTCGGCCAATGCCAGCGCTTCAGCGTCCAGGCCAGGCACCGCTGGGGCGCTCGGGTCGATGGCGTGGGCAACGGCGAAGCCGATCCGGGCCAAGTCTTCGGGGGCCGCGTGCACGCACTCTTCTGCGACGTCGTCGAGCTTGGTGTCGGTCAGGCTGGCGATGAACAGTGGGTTCAACTCGTGTTGGCCAATATTCTTCACCGCCGCGTCGAGCCACGGCTGTACGCGCATGGCTTCGGCCATGGCTTCAGCCTTACCCTTGACCGATTGGCGCAGGGCCAGGGCCATGCGCGCAGCGGTTTGGGTCAGGTCTTCACCCAGCACGAATACCGCGTCGTGGTCTTCCACCTCGCGCAGGCTGGGGATCGGCAATGGGCTGTTGTGCAAGACGTGCAGCACCAAACGAATGCGTTCCAGCTCACCGGCTTCGATACCAGAGTAGAAATGCTCGGCGCCGACCAGTTCACGCAGGGCGTAGTTGCTTTCCAGGCTCGCCCGGGGCGAACCGATGCCGACGATATTGCGCCCGCGCAGCAGTTCCGCGGCTTTATCCAGGGCGCCATCGAGGCTCAGCTTCACTTGGCCGGCGGCCAGCAGGGGCTGGCGCGGGCGGTCCTTGCGGTTGACGTAGCCATAGCCGAAACGGCCACGGTCGCACAGGAAGTAGTGGTTCACCGAACCGTTGTAACGGTTTTCGATGCGGCGCAGTTCGCCGTAACGCTCGCCCGGGCTGATGTTGCAGCCACTGGAGCAGCCATGGCAGATGCTCGGGGCGAACTGCATGTCCCACTTGCGGTTATAGCGCTCGGAGTGGGTTTTGTCGGTGAACACGCCGGTAGGGCAGACCTCGGTGAGGTTGCCGGAGAATTCGCTTTCCAGGGTGCCGTCTTCGACTCGGCCGAAATACACGTTGTCGTGGGCACCGAATACGCCCAGGTCGGTGCCGCCGGCGTAGTCTTTATAGAAGCGCACGCAACGGTAGCAGGCGATGCAGCGGTTCATCTCGTGGGCGATGAACGGGCCGAGTTCCTGGTTCTGGTGGGTGCGTTTGCTGAAACGGTAACGCCGCTCGTTGTGGCCGGTCATCACGGTCATGTCTTGCAGGTGGCAGTGGCCGCCTTCCTCACACACAGGGCAGTCGTGCGGGTGGTTGGTCATCAACCATTCGACGACGCTGGCGCGAAACACTTTCGCTTCTTCGTCTTCGATGGAGATCCAGCTGCCGTCCGAGGCGGGTGTCATGCAGGACATGACGATGCGCCCACGGGTGTCGTTTTCGTCGGTGTACTGCTTGACCGCGCACTGGCGGCAGGCGCCGACGCTACCAAGGGCGGGGTGCCAGCAGAAATACGGGATGTCGAGGCCCAGCGACAGACAGGCCTGTAACAGGTTGTCTGCGCCATCGACTTCGAGCGCTTTGCCGTCTACGTGGATAGTGGCCATGGTTCAAAGGTCTTCGTTGGCCCGGTGTCAGCGGGCGTGGCTAATGGAAAACGTGGCGGCCAACCGGCGCAGCCTTGCCAGGCGCGTCAACGGTTGGCCTCCCGGCGGCACGGGCCGCCGGGGCAAAGTTTGTCAGGCGCCGACCAGGGTCGGGCTGACCACCTGGGTCAGGCTGGCTGGGCTGGTCGCCTTGATGCCTGCCTCGAACTCCGGGCGGAAATACTTGATCGCACTGCCCAAGGGCTCCACGGCGCCGGGTGCGTGCGCGCAGAACGTCTTGCCTGGGCCGAGGAAGCCGACCAGGCCCAGCAGGGTTTCGATGTCACCTGGCTGGCCGTTGCCGGTTTCGATGGCGCGCAGCAGCTTCACGCTCCACGGCAGGCCGTCACGGCAAGGGGTGCAGAACCCACAGGATTCCCGGGCGAAGAATTCTTCCATGTTGCGCAGTAGCGAGACCATATTGACGCTGTCGTCCACCGCCATGGCCAAGCCAGTACCCATACGGGTGCCGACCTTGGCGATACCGCCGGCGTACATTTGAGCGTCCAGGTGCTCGGGCAAGAGAAAACCGGTACCGGCGCCGCCAGGCTGCCAGCACTTGAGCTTGAAGCCGTCACGCATGCCCCCGGCGTAATCTTCGAACAGCTCGCGGGCGGTCACGCCGAAGGGCAGCTCCCACAGGCCAGGGTTTTTTACCTTGCCAGAGAAGCCCATCAACTTGGTGCCGTGGTCTTCGCTGCCCTCGCGGGCGATCGCCTTGTACCAGTCAATGCCATTACCGACGATCGCGGGCACGTTGCACAGGGTCTCAACGTTGTTCACGCAGGTTGGCTTGCCCCACACGCCCACGGCGGCAGGGAAGGGCGGCTTGGAGCGCGGGTTGGCGCGGCGGCCTTCCAACGAGTTGATCAGTGCGGTTTCTTCACCGCAGATATAACGCCCGGCGCCGGTGTGCACGAACAGCTCGAAATCAAAACCGGAGCCCAGGATATTCTTGCCCAGCAAGCCCGCCGCTTTGGCTTCGGCCACGGCGCGGTTGAGGTGCTTGGCGGCGGTGGTGTATTCGCCACGCAGAAAGATATAACCGCGGTAGGCTTTCAAGGCACGGGCGGAAATCAGCATGCCTTCGATCAGCAGATGGGGCTGTTGCTCCATCAGCATGCGGTCTTTCCAGGTGTTGGGCTCCATTTCATCCGCGTTGCACAGCAGGTAGCGGATGTTCATGGATTCGTCTTTGGGCATCAGGCCCCATTTGACGCCAGTGGGGAAGCCCGCACCGCCACGGCCCTTGAGGCCCGAGTCCTTCACCGTTTGCACGATGTCGTCCTGGGACATGTCGGCAAATGCCTTGCGAGCGGCGCTGTAGCCGTCTTTGGCCTGGTACTCGGCGAGCCAAACGGGCTCGGCATCGTCGCGCAGGCGCCAGGTCAGCGGGTGGGTTTCGGCACTGCGAGCGATGCGGTTGGCTGGCCCGAATGAGGTCAGGGTCATACGTAGCCCTCCAGCAGTTGGGCAACGCCAGCGGGCTGGACATTGCCAAAGGTATCGTCGTCGATCATCAGGGCCGGGGCCTTGTCGCAGTTGCCCAGGCAGCACACCGGTAGTAGGGTGAAACGCCCGTCAGCGGTGGTTTGCCCCAGGCCGATGCCCAGTTGGCTTTGGATCTGGCTGACCACCGATTCGTGGCCGCCGATGTAGCAGACCATCGAGTCGCACACACGAATGATGTGGCGGCCCACCGGCTGGCGGAAGATCTGGCTGTAGAACGTGGCCACGCCTTCGACGTCACTGGCCGGAATGCCAAGTATCTCGCCAATAGCGTAGAGCGCGCCGTCGGGCACCCAGCCGCGCTCTTTCTGGACGATCTTCAGGGCTTCGATGGACGCCGCGCGCGGGTCCTCGTAGTGGTGCAACTCGTGCTCGATGGCCGAGCGCTCGGTTTCGCTCAGGGCGAAACGGTCTGTCTGGATAAGCGTGCTGTTCATGCTTAGCGGTCCACGTCAGCCATAACGAAATCGATACTACCCAGGTACGCAATCAAGTCGGCGACCATGCTGCCGCGGATCACCGAAGGGATCTGCTGCAGGTGCGGGTAGCTTGGAGTGCGGATCCGGGTACGGTAGCTCATGGTGCCGCCGTCGCTCGTCAGGTAGTAACTGTTGATGCCCTTGGTCGCTTCGATCATCTGGAAGGACTCGTTGGCCGGCATCACCGGGCCCCACGAAACCTGCAGGAAGTGCGTGATCAAGGTCTCGATGTGTTGCAGCGTGCGCTCTTTGGGCGGCGGCGTGGTCAGCGGGTGGTCCGCCTTGTACGGGCCTTCGGGCATGTTGCGCATGCACTGGTCGATGATCTTGATGCTCTGGCGCATTTCTTCGACACGCACCATGCAGCGGTCATAGGCATCGCCATTGTTGGCCAGCGGTACTTCGAACTCGAAGTTCTCGTAGCCCGAATACGGGCGCGCTTTACGCAGGTCGAAGTCACACCCGGTGGAGCGCAACCCGGCACCGGTGACGCCCCATTCCAGGGCCTCTTTGGTGTTGTAAGCGGCGACGCCGATGGTCCGGCCTTTGAGGATGCTGTTCTGCAGCGCGGCCTTGGTGTACTCGTCGAGGCGCTTGGGCAGCCAGTCGACGAAGTCCTTGACCAGTTTTTCCCAACCGCGCGGCAGGTCGTGGGCGACGCCACCGATGCGATACCAGGCCGGGTGCAGGCGGAAACCGGTGATCGCTTCGATCACCGTGTAGGCCTTTTGCCGGTCGGTGAAGGTGAAGAACACCGGGGTCATGGCGCCCACGTCCTGAATATAGGTACCCAGGAACAGCAGATGGCTGGTGATGCGGAAGAACTCGGCCATCATGATGCGGATGGTGTCGACCTTCTGCGGCACCTTGATGCCTGCGAGCTTTTCCACCGCGAGGACGTAGGGCAGGTTGTTCATCACCCCGCCCAGGTAGTCGATGCGGTCGGTGTAGGGGATAAAGCTGTGCCAGGACTGGCGCTCGGCCATTTTCTCGGCACCGCGGTGGTGGTAGCCGATGTCAGGCACGCAGTCGACGATTTCTTCACCGTCCAACTGCAGGATGATACGGAACGCGCCGTGGGCCGAAGGGTGGTTCGGGCCCAGGTTGAGGAACATATAGTCCTCATTGGTGTTGGAGCGCTTCATGCCCCAGTCTTCAGGTTTGAAGCGTGCGGCTTCTTCTTCCAACTGTTGCTTGGCCAGGGTCAGGCTGAACGGGTCGAACTCGGTGGCCCGCGCTGGGTAATCCTTGCGCAGCGGGTGACCTTCCCAGGTCGGCGGCATCATGATGCGCGACAGGTGCGGGTGGCCGGCGAAGTCGATGCCGAACATGTCCCAGACTTCCCGCTCATACCAGTTGGCATTGGGCCAGATACCGGTGATAGTGGGCAGGTTCAGGTCGCCTTCGCTCAGCGCGACCTTGAGCATCACATCGCTGTTACGTTCTATCGAGAGCAGGTGGTAGAACACGGTGAAGTCACCCGCCGCCGGAATCGCCCGGCGGTGAGTGCGCAGGCGTTCGTCCACGGCGTGCAGGTCGTAGAGCATCACGTAAGGCTTGGGCACGTGGCGCAGGAAGGTCAGGACTTCTACCAGTTTGGCGCGGGTTACCCAAAGTACGGGCATGCCGGTACGGGTTTCCTGGGCGCCAAATGCCTCGGGGCCAAACCGGTTGTTCAATTCGACGACCACATCCTGGTCGTCGGCCTTATAGGGCGGTATATACAGAGCGGTGTCCGCTGTTGTCATGGTCTCGGTCGCTTTCGGTCAACGTAGAGAATGAAGCCAGGTGGTTACGGTTCTTGTGAAACCCAGAACTGGATCAGACTTCGTCGGGGCTGCGCAGGTTGGTAACCGCAATACGCTGTTCGCGGCGCTGTTCCTTTTGCGAAGGCATCTCGGCGCGGTACACGCCTTGATCCCCCACGACCCAGGACAACGGGCGGCGCTCTTTGCCGATCGATTCCTGCAGCAGCATCAAGCCTTGCAGGAACGCTTCGGGGCGGGGCGGGCAGCCAGGCACATAAACGTCCACGGGGAGGAATTTATCGACCCCCTGGACCACCGAGTAAATGTCGTACATGCCGCCGGAGTTGGCGCACGAACCCATGGAAATGACCCACTTGGGTTCGAGCATCTGCTCATACAGGCGCTGAATGATCGGCGCCATCTTGATGAAGCAGGTGCCGGCGATGACCATGAAGTCGGCCTGACGCGGCGAGGCCCGGATCACTTCGGCGCCGAAGCGGGCGATGTCATGGGGAGCGGTGAACGCCGTGGTCATTTCCACGTAGCAGCAGGACAGGCCAAAGTTGTACGGCCACAGGGAGTTCTTGCGGCCCCAGTTGACCGCGCCGCTGAGCACGTCCTCGAGCTTGCCCATGTAGATGTTTTTGTGAACCTGGTCTTCTAGCGGGTCGGAAACGGTTTCCCGTGTACCGATTGGATACTCCTCGTTGGGTGCATCCGGGTCGATCCTGGTGAGATTATATTGCATTGCCAAAGCCTCATTGTTTCAGCTTCGCTTGCCGCTTACGGCGACCTTCGGGAGCCCAATCGAGCGCCCCCACTCGCCAAAGGTAGACAAGACCTGCCAACAGAATTGCTATGAAAACGAGTGCTTCGGCGAATCCGGTCCAGCCGCTTTCGCGGACGGACACAGACCAGGCAAAGAGATAAAGGGCTTCAATATCGAAGATCACGAAGAGCATCGCGACCAGATAGAATTTGGCAGACAGACGCAGGCGGGCGCTACCGACCGGCAGCATGCCGGATTCGAAGGGTTCGTTCTTGCTGCGGCCAACGGCCTTGCTACCTAGCAGGCTGGACAGACCGAGCATGAACGCACAAAGACCGATGACACCGAGCAGGAAAATGGCAAAGCCCCAGTTGTGGGCGATGAGACCAGTCGAATCGGGCATCTGAAGTCCTTAACAGAGGTGTGAATCTCTGTGCTTGAAAAGAGTTAAAGGCAGTGACGAAATGTCGCAGCTGGATCTATCGTTTTGATTTTATGGGTAAACAGCCAGCAAGTAAATTTTCTGCGGCAAATTAATTCTAAGCTTCATTCGTTGTGCTTCCTCCAATGTAGCTCACGCTGGCGGTTTCGTGGGGCTGGAGTAGGGCCTGCGGATTATGTTTCATGTTTTTTTGCGCGCTAACTTGCCAAGCTGTAATGATAATTAATACCATTTGCCGGGCTGCTGTGTGGTTTAAAACCTACTGCCTTAGTTGGTTATTACCCAGCACTAACTTGGTAACTTCGGCCGCTGCGTATTTTAACCGGCTCGGTTGCGCTGTATGTTGCCCTGGATCAACCGCATAAGGCGCTTGCAGGGCCTCGCGCGGCAACGGACTATAGCGTTTTCGGTTAGCGGTTCTGGAGCCAGGATGAATCCCCCTTTTACATTCGTCACCTCCACTGCTCAAGAGAGCCTTGAAGACTTGCTCGGGCAGGCCGCCAGTTGGGTCAGTGACGGCGGCTGGGCCTGGTACCGGGCAGGGGAGCATTGGCATTTGGCGGCCCAGGGGCCAGGCGCCCACCAGTGGCCGACGACCATTAGCCAGGAGCAGCTAGACCTCATCTGCCAGCAGCACGGTTTCCAGCGCTGGGCCACCGGCAAAGGCGAGCATGCTCTGGGCTGGCTGCTGGCGCCCAAGGGCGGCCCCGATGAAACCAACCTGGGGATCTTCGCCAGCCGCCTGGGCACCTACCTGCAAACCGAGGCCCTGGCCCGCGCCCAAGTCACCCAGCGCGTGCTGTATGAAATCACCTACCTGGCCAGCTCCACCCGCGACCGCGCGGCGTTCCTGCATGGGGTGCATCGCCTGCTAGCGTCGCTGATCGATGCAGAGAACCTCTACGTCGCGTTATACGACTCGCAGACCGGCCGCATCAGTTATCCCTATTACGTCGATTGCAGCGACACCGAAGCGTTGGAAGCGGACAACGTCGAGTACCTCGATCGTCAGGCTCTGTCTCTGACCTCTCTGGTATTGACCCGCGGCCAGTCATTGTTGATCGATGCCGCAGGTATCCAGGAGGCAGAGATCCAGCAGCGGTTCTTTTGTCGCGGACGGCGCCCGGAGTACTGGATGGGCGCACCGTTGAAGAACGCCTCTGACGAGGTCTTCGGCATGATCGCCATGCAGGTCTATGACGTCACGCGGGTCTATAGCGCCGAAGACCGCGCGCTGTTCCTGGTGGTGGCGCGGCATGTGGCGATGGCCCTGGACCGCATCCTGCACCGCGTCGGCTTGGAAGAAACGGTGTCGCGGCGCACCCAGGAGCTGTCCCAGGTCAATGCCGCGCTGCGCCTGGAGGTGGCCGAGCGCGAGCGCGCCGAGCATTTGCACAGCGCGCTGTTCCAGATCGCCGAGCTGTCCAGCCAGCCGGGCGACATGGCCGAGCTGTTCGAGCGCCTGCATGGCATCGTTGCTGAACTGCTGTACGCCCGTAACTTCTACATTGCCCTGTTCGAACCCACCACCGGGCAGGTCAACTTCCCCTATTACGTCGACGAGCAATTACCCCAGCCGCCACCCCCACGGCGCGGCCGCCGGGGTTTGACCGAATACGTGATTCGCCAGCGGCGGGCCTGCCTGGTCAGTTACGAAGGTGCGACTTTTCTGCGTGAAAGCCAGGAAATCGAAGACACCTCAGAGGCCGTTCGCTCACAGTCCTGGTTGGGCATTCCGCTGTTCGACAACGAGGTCGTGCGTGGCGTACTGGCGGTGCAAAGCTACGCCAAGGAAGTGTTCTATACCCGGCGCGACCAAGAGCTGCTGACCTTCGTCTCCCGTCACATCGATACGGCGTTGTCGCGTCGGGGCGCCGCTGAGGCTGTGCAGGCTGCCAACCTCAAGTTGGAGGCACGGGTGCAGAGCCGCACCCGCGAGCTGGATCACGCCAACGCCAAGCTTAAACACGAGAACACCCACGACGCCCTGACCGGGCTGGCCAACCGCAGTCATTTGCAGATGCGCCTGCGCGACCGCTGGCTGGAGTTCCAATTGCAGGGCCAGGAACTGGTGGTGATGTTCATCGACCTGGACCGCTTCAAGATGGTCAACGACAGCTTCGGCCACCATTTCGGCGACCGCTTATTAATAGAAGCGGCTCACCGCTTGCGCGATTGCCTGCGTGGAGGCGATTTATTGGCTCGCCTGGGCGGTGATGAATTTGCCGTGCTGGCGCCCCAGGCCCCGCCGGAAGCCGCGGTGGAAATCGCCGAGCGCATCCTCGCCGCCTTTGACGTGCCGTTTTTCATTGATGGGCACACGCTGTTTTCGTCGTGCAGTGTGGGTATCGTCAGCGCTGACCGGCAGTTCCACTTCGAGCCGGCCGACTTGCTGCGCGATGCCGACGCCGCCATGTACCGGGCCAAGAACGGCGGCCGCGACAGCTATACCGTATTCAACCAGGAAGCGCGGCGTGAAGTTTCCGACCAGGTCGAGCGCGAAGGCGCACTGCGTAATGCGCTCAAGCGCGACGATGAACTGGTGCCTTACTTCCAGCCGATCATCGACGTCGAAAGTGGCCGCACGGTAGCGCTGGAAGCCCTGATTCGCTGGCGCCAGGCCGACGGTAGCGTGGTCGCGCCTGGGCAATTTCTGCCGGCCCTCGAAGGCCTGCGGCTGATCGGCCGCCTGGACCTGTACATGCTCACCAGCATCGTCGAGATCCTCGCCCGCCCGGCGTTCGCCCACTGGCCGCCGGTGCACGTCAATTGCTCCAGCTATAGCATCACCCGCCCCGAGTTCGCCGGGGAGGTGCTGGCCCTGTTGGAGCGCTACGCCGTGGCGCCGGCGCGCATTTGCCTGGAATTGACCGAAGGCGCACTGGTGGCCGAACCCGAACAGGCCCGGCAGACCATGCAGCGCCTGGCGGACAACGGCATGGGTGTCGTGCTGGACGACTTCGGGGCCGGTTTCTCCTCGTTGAGCTATGTGCACCAATACCAATTCAGCGGGTTGAAGATCGACAAGTCGTTCATCCTCGAGCTGACCACCAGCCCCCGCAGCCGCGCGATTGTCCGGGCGATTGTGCGCATGGCCGAATCCCTGGGGCTGTCGCTGGTCGCCGAAGGCGTCGAAGACGCGGCCGCGTTAGAGCTATTGCGCGAGATGGGGGCAGGGCAGGCTCAGGGTTACTATTTCGCCCGCCCCATGGCGCTGGAGGCTCTGGGGGAGGTGTTGTAGCAGGGCGCGTTGCTTGCGGATATTTCATACCAGGGATGAATAGATACGTTATAGTGTAACAAATCTATTCTGGTAATCCGTCGTGCCTATTCCCCTTTCTCCGTCCGCCGGGCTTCACCGCTCGCTGTTGGCTCGCTCAGCGGGCCAGCGTGTGGCATTGACCTTGTTCTTATTGGCGCCGTTGTGGCTAGCCATCGCCTGGTCGGTGGCGATTCCATGAGTGCTGCCATCGCCTTGCACAACCTGACGGTCGCCTATGAGCGCCGGGCAGCGGTGCACCACCTGAACGGTCGCTTCGAAGCCGGCAGCCTGACGGCCATCGTTGGCCCCAATGGGGCAGGCAAGTCCACCTTGATCAAAGCCATCGTCGGTGCCCTTAAACCCGCGACCGGGCGGGTGGAACGGGGTCAACTGGCGACGCGGACAATGGGTTACCTGCCTCAGGCCGCCGAAATCGACCGCAGTTTCCCCCTCAGTGTGGCGGACGTCGTGGCCATGGGCGCATGGCGCAGCATCGGCGCGTTCTTTGGCCTGGGCCGTGAACAGGCTCAGCGCACGGCCGCAGCCCTGCAAGCCGTAGGGCTGGAGGGTTTCGCCGGGCGCAGCATGGGTTCGTTGTCGGCCGGGCAGGTGCAACGGGTGCTGTTCGCCAGGCTGCTGGTGCAGGACGCCGCAGTGATCGTGCTAGACGAACCCTTTACTGCCATCGACGCCCGCACCACCCACGACTTGTTGCAACTGGTGCACACCTGGCATGGCCAGGGCCGTACGGTGATTGCCGTGCTGCATGACTTAGAGCAAGTGCGCGAGCATTTTCCGCAAACCTTGCTGCTGGCTCGCGATGCGATTGCCTGGGGCAACACCGCCGAGGTTTTGAGCATCGATAACCTGCGCCAGGCGCGCAATATGGCCGAGTACTGGAGCGCCGCCGCCGAGTTGTGCAGCCAGCACCCCGAGGAGCCCGGCCCATGAGCTTATACGCGGCGTTGATAGAGCCTTTTGTCGAGTTCGGTTTCATGCGCCGTGCACTGGTGGCGTGCCTGGCCCTGGGCATCGGCTCGGGGCCGGTGGGGGTGCTGCTGATGTTGCGGCGCATGAGCTTGGTGGGCGATGCCATGAGCCATGCGGTATTGCCGGGGGCGGCGGTGGGGTTTCTGTTCGCCGGGCTGTCGTTACCGGCCATGGGCTTCGGCGGCTTGATCGCGGGCCTGACGGTGGCGCTGCTGGCGGGGATAGTCAGCCGCCTCACCAGCCTGCGCGAAGACGCCAGCTTTGCCAGTTTTTACCTGACCTCCCTGGCCGCCGGGGTGATGATCGTGTCATTGCACGGTTCTAGCGTGGATCTGCTGCATGTGCTGTTCGGTACGATTCTGGCCATCGATGACTGGGCTATCTACCTGGTCGGCGGCATCGCCTCGTTTACTGTGCTGCTGCTGGCGTTGATCTATCGGCCCCTGGTTCTAGAGTGCTTCGATCCGGGCTACCTGCGTGCGGTGGGTGGGCGGGGTTCGCTGTATCACGTGCTGTTTCTGTTGCTGGTGGTGCTGAACCTGGTCTCGGGCTTTCAGGCGCTCGGCACGTTGATGGCGGTGGGCATGATGATGCTGCCCGCCACCGCCGCACGCTTCTGGGCTACCTCCCTGGGGGCCCTGATGGCCATCGCGACCCTGGTGGCGACCTTGTCTGGTTTGATTGGGCTGATCGTGTCGTACCACTTGGGCGTCGCCTCGGGCCCCGCCATCGTCCTCAGCGCCAGCGCCTTTTATGGTTTTTCCCTGTTGTTCGGCCGCAGCGGCGTGTTGCGGCGGTTGTTCCCATCCCCCCACCTGAGCCCATGAAAGATGACCCAGCAACGTTCAATCCTAGCCCGCCTGTTGTGCATCCTGACCTTCTCGACAATCGCCGGCCTGACCCAGGCCAAGCCCCTGGAGGCGGTGGCGTCGTTCACTGTGCTGGCCGATATGGTGCATAACGTCGGCGGCGAGCGGGTGAGGGTGACCTCGCTGATCGGGCCCAACGGCGACCCGCACGTCTACGAGCCCACCCCCAGCGATGCGCAGTCGCTCAAACGCGCTGACCTGGTGTTTGTCAGCGGTTTGCACCTGGAAGGGTGGCTGGACCGCTTGATCAATGCCTCTGGCTACGCAAAGGCGCCGGTGGTGCTCAGTGAGGGCGTGAAAACCCGCACCATGGAAGAGGACGGCCAACAGATTGTCGACCCCCATGCCTGGAACAGCGCCGCCAATGGCCAGGTGTATGTGCGCAACATCATCGCTGCCCTGAGCCAGGCCGACCCTGGCGGCGCCAGTGTCTACCAAGCCAATGGGGCCCGCTACCTCAAGCAATTGCAGGCCCTGGACCAATACGCGCGTGAGCAAGTGCAGTCGGTGCCGGCCGCCCAGCGCAAAGTGCTGACCTCCCATGATGCGTTTGGCTACTTCGGTGACGCCTACGGGGTGAAGTTTCTTTCGCCCTTGGGCTTCAGCACGGAGAATGAGGCCTCGGCCGCCGACGTGGCGGCGTTGATCCGGCAGATCAAGGCCGAACATGTGAGTGCCTATTTCTTCGAAAACTCCGGTGACCCTCGGTTGGTCAAGCAGATCGCTGCGGCCAGCGGCGCCCAGCCGGGCGGCGAGTTGTACGTGGAGTCTTTGTCCAAAGCTGGCGGACCTGCCGCCACCTATGCGCAGATGTTCCGCTACAACGTCGACACCCTGGTTGCTGCCATGCGCAAAAGCGTGCGTTGATAGGGCAGAAGATCGGCGGCAGAGCAAAAGATCGGGGGCAAGACCCCCTCCTACGATCGGTGACATATCTGCTGGATGTGCCGCCGACCGTAGGAGGGGGTCTTGCCCCCGATCTGCAAATCCCTAGCCGACAAAACATTAACCCCGTCATACTGTCCGCTTGCAACGAGCCCTATTCCTTTCGCGCAGAACGGTTCCTTGGTTCCCGAGTCCAGACGCAAGCGTATCGACATACCCACCCAAGACCCCCGACACGCCGTGCGGCTCTTTCGCCTGACTGTGGCTTTTATGGTGCTGGTGGTGGTGTTTATCGCCGGGTGGGAAGGCTGGCGAATCAGCCGCGACTATCAGCATGCGTTCGCTGCCGCCAGCGACTCGGTCGGCAACCTGACCCGTGCGGCGGCCCAGCACGCCGGTGACACCATCCGCGAGGTCGATACCCTGCTGATCGCCGCGCGCGAGCGCATCGAAGAAGATGGCCTGGGCAGCGACCAAGTGCCGCGTTTACGCCGGCTGTTGCAGCAACAACGGGCGATATTGCCCCAGCTCAACGGGCTGACGGTATTCGACGCCCAAGGCCGTGGGGTGATTACCGACAGGGGCACTGCGCCGCCGGATGCGGTGGACGGCGTGCATGATTATTTCACCTACCACCGCGCCCACGCAGGGCGTGATGCGCACTTAGGCAAAGTGATCACCAGCCGGATCAACGGCCATCTGGTCATACCCATCTCGCGCCGCCTGGATCACCCGGACGGTTCATTCGCGGGGGTTTTGGTGGGCACGCTGAACCTCAGCTATTTTTCCGATTACTACGCCGAGTTCAAGATCGACCAGCAGGGCGTATTTGTCCTGGCCCTGCCCGACGGCACGATCCTGGTCCGGCGCCCTGCGCTGGAGGGGGCGGTCGGGCTCAGCATTGCCGATGGCGAGATTTTCCAGCACTACTTGCCACGGGCCACCGAAGGCATTCTGAGAATGACTTCCCAGGTCGACAACACCCCACGGCTGTACGGCTACAAAATGATCCCCGACTACGGCCTGGTGGTGGAGGCCGGTATCTCCCAGGCCTACATCATCGCCGCGTGGCGGCGCGACTTGATCAAATCGGCGGGGGTAGTCCTGCTGTTTCTGGCGGGGCTGGGCCTGTTTGGTTTCAGTCTGCTACGCCAATTACGTTACCGCATCCTGATGGAAAACGAGCTGCGCCAGGCCCACTTGACCCTCCAGGAGCTCGCCTTGAAAGACAGCCTGACCGGCCTGGGCAACCGCCGCAGCCTCGACCTGCATCTGGCTGCCGAGCTATTACGAGCGCAGCGCGGCCGCCTACCGTTGGCGCTGATCATGCTGGACATCGACTACTTCAAACGATTCAACGACCTGTACGGCCATCCCGCCGGGGACGAGTGCCTGCGCCGAGTGGCCTGGGTGGTCCAGCGTGCTTTGCCCCGTGCCACCGACCTGGCGTTTCGTTATGGCGGCGAAGAATTAACGTTGATCCTGCCCGACACCGATTATGCCGGCGCCACTGCAGTGGCCGAGGGCGTGCTCGAGGCGATCCGCCAGGTGCACCTGCCCCATGGCAACAGCCCGGCCGGCCGGGTGACTGCCAGTGCCGGGGTGCATGTCCAAGACCCAGTCAGCGTCGATATCGCGGCGCAAACGCTGCTCCAGGCGGCAGACGCGGCGCTTTACCTGGCCAAGCAAAGCGGCCGGGATAAATGGTGTGCCCAGGCGAGCAGTTGACCCTTACGACCTGCGCTCGAACAGCAACGCCTTCAGGCCGCTTTCGGGGTTGATATCGGCGAACTCCGGTGGGTTCTCCAGGCGCTCGACGAATTGCAGGTCGGGCGCCTCCTGGGCCACTTGCTGCAGCAAAAAATCAGGCCCCAGGGCGGGGTCGTTCATGCAGGCCAATAACGTACCGCCAGGGCCCAGCAGTTCTGGCAAGCGGCGTAACACCCGGGGGTAGTCTTTGCTCAACAGGAAGCTGCCTTTCTGGAAACTGGGCGGGTCGATGATCACCAGGTCATAGGGCCCGCCGCTTTTGACTTTGCTCCACGACTTGAACAGGTCATGGCCAAGAAAACTCACTTTGCTCAGGTCGTGGCCGTTGAGCCGATGGTTGTCACGCCCGCGGCTCAGGGCTGGGCGCGACATATCCAGGTTGACCACATGCTGCGCGCCACCGGCGATGGCTGCCACGGAAAATCCACAGGTGTAGGCGAACAGATTGAGCACGCGTTTACCGTCGGCATGGGCCCTGACCCAGTCGCGGCCATAACGCATGTCGAGAAACAGCCCAGTGTTCTGTTTTTGCCCCAGATCAATCCCATAGCGCAGGCCGCCTTCGCTCAGTATGTGCTGCGCCTTGGGCTGCCCACAGAGCCACTCAGTGTTGCTTTGGGGCAGGTAGCGGTGTTGCAACAGCAAGGCCTGTGCCGCGCTCTGTTGCCATACTTCAGCGGTGCTGAGTTCCAGCAGCAGCTTTTTGAGCGCTTGAAGCTGTTCGGGGGCGGGCTCCTTGAACAGCGCCACCAGTAGCACGCCCTCCAGCCAGTCCACGGTGATTTGTTCAAGCCCCGGCCAGCGCCGCCCGCGGCCGTGAAACAAGCGCCGGGTTTCCCTGGGAGGGTTGGCCAGGCTGTTTAGCAAGTGGGTATGTAGGGTGTGCAGGGCTTCGGTATTCATGGGCAGATCGGCGGTTTTCGGGGGGCGCATTTAAGCACAGTTGCCTGTTCCAAGGGGGCCGTCCGCATGCACTCTGGCGCCTGTGGGCTTGTGCTAACGCGCGGGAACGGTCAAGGTTTCATGCCTTAGCGCAGCGGAGCAGCGTCACCATGGTGTCATTTGAGCAATTGTTCGAGGTGGGTGAGTCGTTTGCCGACTTTGCGCGCCGGGGCCTGGCCCACGAATTGGCCAGCGTACAGCGTGTCGAGCAACAACTGGCTGAGCCCGAGGCCATAAGCGCCGCCACCTTGGCGCGCCTGGCCGCGATAACAGGGCGCTACCACCTGCTCGTGGCCGGGGAGATCTGGTGCCCCGACTGCCAGCTCAATGTCACTGCCTTGGACTTTATGTGCCGTCGCCAAGGTGCGTTGCAACTGGCGGTGATCAGTAAAGGGCGCGCGGAAAATCACTTCGCTGCGCAGTTGGGCCTGGCCAGGGTGCCCGTGCCATTGGTGCTAGTGCTCGACGCCCAATTCGCGCTGCTTGGCCAGTTCGTCGAGCGGCCCCGGGCCGTGGTGGCCGGCGATGCTCAGGTGCTGGCCGAGTACAAAGCGGGCCTGTACCTGGAAGCCGCCATGGATGACGTGCTGGCGATCATTGAGGCGGCGCAAGGATGATGCGCAGCGATACTGGCCGAGCGGTGCTGCTGATTGTCGTTGCGGTATTTCTGCTCTCGGTATCGGATGCACTGATCAAGGCGTCGGCGGCGGATTTCTCCATGTGGCAGTTGTATGTGCTGCGCTCCGGCTTGGCCACATTGTTGTTGCTGCTGCCATTGTTCAACGCGGCCGGGCGGGGCGCGCTATTGCCGCGATCATGGGCCTGGGTCTACGCACGCAGCGTGCTGCTAGGGTTGATGTGGGTCGCGTTCTACGCGGCGCTACCGCTGATCAGCCTAAGCCTGGCGGCCCTGGCCATCTACACCACACCGCTGTTTATCGCAGTGTTCTCTGCCATTTCCGGGCATGAGCAGATCACCCGGCGCAAAGGCCTGGCCATTTTGGTGGGGTTTGCCGGCGTGCTGATTACCCTTAGCCCGGGGGCAGAGGGCTTTAGCCCCTGGGTGCTCTTACCGGTATTGGCGGCTGTGTTTTATGCCTGGGCGGCGGTGCTGACCAAAACCCGCTGCCAGGCGGAAAGCACGCTGGCGCTCAGCTTCGCAGCCAATTTCACCTTGCTGCTGATGGGGCTGGTGGGCACGGCAGTGTTATGGGCGGTGGGCCCTTGGCCAGAGCCGACCTACCGTTTCTTACTCGGCACCTGGGGGGCCATGAGTGCTTCGATGTTGGCCTTGATGGGCCTACTCGCAGTGTTGGCGGTGGTGGTGACCGCCGCCATCGCCAGGGCCTACCAACTGGGCGAAACCTCTGTGGTGGGGGCGTTCGATTACGTCTATCTGGTATTCGCCGTGATGTGGGGCGCGTTACTGTTCGATGAGCACCTGACCCTGAAGATGTTCGCCGGCCTGCTGCTAATTGTCGCATCAGGGCTGAGTTTACTGGTGCCGGCCAAGGCCAATGCGTGAAAAAAGCAGACTTGGCCATGCTATTGCGGGGATGAGAGTATTTACCCTCGCTAATTTGTAAGAGATAATGACTATCATTTGCTTACACTTTAGAGCGCACACCTTTGAATCGTCCCTTGCCCTTCGCCCGCCGCCGTTCGACCCTGCAACGCACGCTTCCCGCACTGTCCTGCTGTTTGATGATTGGCCCGCTGTCCGCCCAGGAAGCCACCGAGCTGCCAGCCACCGATATTCGCGCCGAGCGCATTAGCCAAGAGAGCGGTTATACGGCCAACGAAAGCAGCACGGCGAGCAAAGGCAATGTGCCGATCAAGGAGGAAGCGCAGACGGTCAATGTGGTTACCCCGCAGACCATAGCGGACTACCAGGTACGTAGCCTGGACGATGCAATGAAGTTTGTCAGCGGCGTCAGCCAGGGCAATACCCTGGGCAATTCTCGGGATTCCCTGGTCAAGCGCGGCTTTGGCACCAACGACGATGGTTCGATCCTGCGCGACGGCGTGCGCTCCAACCTGGGGCACAATTTCAGTGCCACCACTGAGCGCGTCGAGGTGCTCAAGGGCCCGGCGTCCATGCTCTACGGCGCTCTGGAACCGGGCGGTTTGATCAACGTCATCAGCAAGCAGCCGCAGTACAACCAAAGCACCACCCTCAGCGGCTCGGCCTACAGCGAAGGCGGCGGCACCTTTGGCGTCGACACCACCGGCCCCCTGGGCGACACCGGGCTGGCCTATCGGCTGGTGGCCGAACGGGGCCATGAAGACTACTGGCGCAACTTTGGCGTGAACGAAAACACCCTGGTGGCGCCTTCGCTGAGTTGGACCGGGGAGCGCGCCAGCCTGACCCTCAGCTACGAGTACAACGAATACTCCAACCCCTTCGACCGCGGCACCGTATTCGTTGGCGGCAGCCCGGCGGATATCGATTACGACAAGCGCCTGGACGAGCCGTGGGCAAAAAGCACCGGTATTCGCGAAACCGCTTCGGCGCGGTTTGAGTATGAGCTCAGTGACGATTGGAAGACGCGGGTGACCTATGGTTGGAATAATGATCGGTACAGTCTTTCGATTGCGCAGCCGTTTTCACTAACTGGCAACAACTTTATACGGCGGGCCAATGGGGCTCACTACGACGATGAAACGCGCTACGCCAGTTGGGATTTCATTGGCCAGCAGACGCTATTCGGCCAGCGCCACGATCTGTTGGTAGGCGTCGACACCGAGGCTTCGGATCAGTATCGCGGCAAGACCTATCGAAATGGTGGCGCCCCGCTACAGGCGGGTATCGATATCACTTCGCCTGTCTACGGCAACCTTGCAGAACCTAGCGTGATCAGCCCTGGCCAAAGCAACCTGCGCAACGAACTGACCTCCAGCTCCATCTATTTCAAGGACAACTGGCACCTCAATGACCGCTGGATCGCAGTCTTTGGCGGTCGGCAGCAACATTACGACCAGTACATCAAGCAAGGAATAAATACGGTCGACGCTCAGGTAGACCGCAGTGGTGATGCATTCATACCCTTCTGGGGGTTGGTCTACAAGGTCGATGACGCGCTGTCGCTCTACGGCAATTACAGCCGTTCGTTCAAGCCCAACACTGCCGTGACAAACGCTGGCGTTTCGTTTGACCCTTCCAAGGGGCGTAGTTATGAAGTCGGTGCCAAATACGAGCCGGCACCGGGTTTCAACGTTAATGTCGCGCTGTTCGATATCGTCAAACAGAACGTCGTCACCGGCACTGCGGCGGCCGATAACTTACAGGCAGCTGGGAAAGTAGCCTCAAAAGGCATAGAACTGGACGTCACCGGCCGCATCGCCGAGAACTGGGACATGATCGGCACCTACGCCTATACCCACACGGAAATTCTCGACGACCCTGCCAACGAAGGTAACCGCCTGACCGACGCCCCCAAACACACCGCCAGCCTGTACCTTAGCCACCACCTGCAAGTCCCCGCCGAGTTCGGCCAGTGGCATGCCGGGGCGGGCGCACGCTATATCGGCGAGCGAGCCGCTAATAACGAGAACGACTTCTACCTGAGCAGCTACACCGTCGCCGACGCCTTCTTGCGCTGGGAATCACCGCTGTTCGGGCAGAAGACTAGCTTGCAATTGAACGTCGATAACCTGTTCAACAAAGAGTACTACCCCTCGTCTACGGGCAGCCAATTGGCCGTCAACGTGGGCGAGCCGAGGACTGCCCGCCTGAGCGCCAGCGTCAGCTTTTGACGGTTGCGGATATAGGCAAGGTTGTCTAGTTTTGTAATAATTCCCCGAAATTTTCGCCCGTTGCGGGCTTCGGGGAGTTATGGACCAGCTAATACGCCGCAACCAACTTGCAGCCCTCGGCGCCGGGCAGCCGTCGTTACCGCGGGTGCCGCGTCAAGCCCGAGGGCGCGAGCGGGTTGAGGTGATTCTCGATGCGGCTGCGCAGCTGATCGCTGAAGAGGGCCTGGCCGCCGTCACCATGCACACCCTGGCGCGGCGCGCGCAAACTTCCATTGGCTCGATGTACCACTTCTTCCCTGATCGCCTCAGCGTCCTCAAGGCGTTGTGTGATCGCCATCACCTGGCGGTCAATGGCCTTAACCGCCAAGTGCAGGGGCTTGCCCCTTCGACCTGGCAGGACTTGCCGCCCACACGGCTGATGCAGCTGTTGGCCACCCCTTACATCGAGTACATGCAGCGCCACCCGGATTTCTTTCCGCTGATGCATGGGCAGCCGACGTCGGACAACGACGATGCGTTTATCCAGACCCTGCGCGGGGTGCTTGAAGTGCGCCTACCAGGGCTGGACGAGAGCAAGCGCGACGCCTATGCCACCATGATGCATGCGGTGGCGGCTGGGGCGCTGCACGTGGCGTTTCAGTTGACCCCGCGCAAGATGGACTTCTACCTGGCAGAAATCCCCCGTGTGCTGGGTGCCTACCTGGCGGAAATCGAGGCCGCTGCCGCGCCCTGAGCGCGGCCTGGCGTCACCCGCGTAGGCTTAGATGCGAAATTGCCCGAGCAAAGCATTCAAACGCTGCGCCAGTTGTTCCAGTTCGTTACTGGCCTGGCTGGCGTGGGCCGAAGCCTGGGCGTTCTGTTGCGCGAGCTCGGCGGCTTGGGTGACGTTTTGATTGATGTCCTCGACCACATGGGATTGCTCCAAGGTGGCGCTGGCAATCGAGGCGTTCAAGCCAGTGAGGGTGCGCAGCGACTGGGCGATCTGCTGCAGGCTTGCACCCGAGCGATGCGCCTGCTCGATGGTTTCCTGAGACATGCGCTGGCTCTCGCCGATCACCGTCACCGCCGCGTTGGAGTTTTGCTGTAAGCGCTCGATCAGGCCTTTGATTTCTGCCGTGGACTTTTGCGTGCGTTGGGCCAGCAGGCGGACCTCGTCGGCGACCACGGCAAAACCTCGGCCCTGTTCGCCCGCGCGGGCCGCTTCGATGGCGGCGTTCAGCGCCAGCAGGTTGGTCTGCTCGGCAATGCTGTGAATCACTTCCAGAACGCTGCCAATCTGGGTGCTCTCCTGGGCCAGGCTTTGCATGACGGCAACGGCCTGGTTGATGGTCTCGGAGAGTTGGGTAATGTGCGTCACGCTGGCGTCTACGCTCTGCTGCCCCTTGGCCGCCTGGGCCTCGGCGCTGCGCACTTCGACCGAGGCCTGTTCGGCATTGCTGGCCACGTCCTGTACGCCGTAGGTAACCTCATTCACCGCCGTGGCGATTTGCTCCATTTGCAACGCTTGCTGGTTGCCATGCCTCTGGGCATCGCCCGCGGTTTGGCCAAGTGCGCGCGCCGAGCCGTCGAGGCTACCGGCGGCGCCCAGGGCTTGGCCAAGCACCTGCCGAAGCTTCTCGGTGAAGCGGTTGAAGTGCTCGGCCAGCGCCGCCAGTTCGTCTTTGCCGTGGGTATCCAGGCGTTGGGTCAGGTCACCTTCGCCGCTGGCGATATTGGCCATGGCCTGCACCGCCTGGCGCAGCGGGTGGGAGATACTGCGGGCGATCAGAGCAATCAACGCGGCCATCAGTAGGGTGATGCCCAGACAGATGAGCAAGGTGTTGCGCGCCTGGGCGGCAAACTCGGTTTGCACATCGTCAACGTAGATACCCGAACCAATGATCCAGCCCCACGGCTGGAACAGTTCGACGTAGGAAATTTTTGGCACCGGGTCGCTGGCACCCGGTTTTGGCCACAAGTAGTCGACCTGGCCAGCCCCTTTGGCGCGCGTCAGTTCGACCATGTCGTTGAACAGGAACTTGCCGTTGACGTCTTTGAACCCGGCCAGGTTTTGCCCGACCAGCTTGGCATTGGGGTGCATGACCATGGTTGGGGTCTGGTCGTTGATCCAGAAGTAGTCGTCATCGTCGTAGCGCAGCGCGCCGACGGCGGCCATGGCCTGCTTCTGCGCAGTGGCGCGATCGAGGCTGCCGGCTTGTTCCAAGCCGTGGAAATAGCGCAACACCCCGGCGGCGGTTTGCACCACATTGCGGGTCTGGTCGCCCTTGCCTCTATAGAGTTCGCCGTGCAATTGCTGGAGCGTCAAGCCGCCCAGGGCGAACAGCGCCACTAGGGTGACCAGCAGAATCAGCCACAGACGGAGTTTGATCGGTAAACGGCGCAGTCGGCCCATGATAGGTACTCCCCAGTATTGTAGGTCTTGGCGGGTAGCAGGTTGATTCAGGCCGCGCTAGTGAACGGGTACGGATTCATCCCTTGCACAGTTTATCGGCGCTCAAGGCAATTGCTTGAGCGAGAAATGGTTTTAGAGGGGGGCAGGCCGATGGACCCAGGCTTCAGGCCGGCAATCCATGGTAATTGCGCGCAAAGTAGACCAGCGCCGGCGCTTCGTCGTCGTGACGCACGCTGAGTACTTCGCAGATCAGCACATCGTGGCTGCCCACACTTTGGGTCTGGGTGATGCGGCAATCGAACGACAGCTTCGCGCCTTCCAGCACTGGCGAACCGCTGACCCCTACGCTCCATTGGGCGGCGGCGAAGCGCTCATCCATGCTGGTTTTGCCGCCGAACAGGTTGGATAAGCCGCGCTGGGCGTCGGCCAGGGTGTTCACGCACAAGGCGCCGTTGGCCGTCACCGCCGGGTGCGCCGAGGCTGCGCGGTTCAGGCAGACCAGCAGGGTGGGTGGGTCGTCGGTCACGCTGCACACCGCCGTGGCGGTAAACCCGGCACGGCCGTAGGGGCCATCGCTGGTCACCACATTGACGGCAGCCGCAAGCCCGGCCATGGCGTTGCGAAAGTCTTGCTTGGGGACCGCGATGGCGGGCTCGGCTAGCACGGCGGCGGGGTGGGCGGACATAGCGACTCCTGTTACGCCTGGCTGGCGAGGTAATTAAGCAAAACACGGTTGAACGGTTCGACATCGCTGACGCTGGACGCATGGCCGCCGTAGCCGAGCAGTTGCAGTTGACCAGCCACCAAGTGGTCGGCCAGGTGCTGCGAACGCTGCCAGGGTACTAGCATGTCGTCCCGGTTGGCGATCAGTAACGTCGGCGTGGTGATTTCACCCAGGCGCGCTTCGATGTCGAACGCCTGCAGCGCGGCGATCCGGCGCAGCAAATTATCCTGGCTGGGGAAGTGGGCCAAGGCGTGGGCTTCGTCTTGCGCCAGCTGCTCGCCGTGGCTGGCAATCCAGTCAGCCGGGTAGAGAAACAGTGCCTGGGCCTGCACGTAGGCTTGCGGGCCGCTGTCACGCAATAGCGTTTTACGTAAGGCGAAGCAACGCGCGCTGTGGGGGTTGGGGCTGCTCCAGGCATTGATCAGCACCTGGCTTTGCAATAATTGCGGGCGTTCTAGCGCCAGTTCCAGCCCCACCAGCCCGCCCAAGGCGTGGCCTATGAAGTGGCAACGCTCTATGTGCAAGTGGTCGAGCAGTGCCAGCAGTTCCGCCGCCATGTGTGCGATCGAATAGCCTTCAGGCAACTCGGCGGGGCTGCGCCCGGTGCCGAGTTGGTCATAGACCACCACCCGATAAGTGTCAGTCAGCACGGGCAGTTGCGGCGCCCAGAAACGCGCCGACCCGCCCAACCCAGCGCTCAAGACCAAGGTGGGTGCGTCGGCCTCCTGGCGGCCAAGAATCTCATAGTGCATGCAGGGCTCCTGGGCCACCCGCTCAGCGCAGGTGGCCGGTGGCGGGCGGTTAGCCGATATGGGCGATGCTGGCGATTTCGATCAGTGCGTCGGGTTTCACCAGGCCGCACTGAATGCAATAGCGGGCCGGTTTTTCACCGGCAAAAAATTCAGCGTATACCGCGTTGATCTTCGGGTAGTCGGCCCAGTCGCGCAGCATGATCATATTGAACGTGACATCGTCCATGCTGCCGCCTGCCGCTTCGACGACGCCCTTGATGGTCTCCAGCACGTGACGGGTCTGGGCGGTGGCATCGCCCACGTGTACCACGTTGTTGTCCTTATCGAAGGGCAGGGTGCCGGACACATAGAGCACGCCATCGGCCATGGAACCTGGCACGAAAGGCGCAATGGGAACGCCGGTACCGGCGGGGATAATGGCTTTTTTGCTCATGCGTTAACTCCTTGGTTAGCGAAAGTGCTGCAGAAATCTTCGACGCTGGACACCCAGCCAAAAAAAGTTTCGATATTGAACAGTGCCGCCTCTTGCGCGAAGGCCGGCCCGGCCTGGTGGGTAGCGTCGGCCAGGACCACGCCGAAGTATTCCAGGAAGAACCCGTCGCGTAGGGTGGACTCCACGCACACATTGGTGGCGATGCCGGTGAACACCAGGTTGCGGATGCCGCGGCTGCGCAGCAGGCTGTCGAAATTGGTGTTGTAGAAGCCGCTATAGCGGGGTTTGGGAACTACTATGTCGCCCGGTTCGGGCTGCAGCTCATCGACCAACTGGTAGTCCCAACCGCCTTTGGCCAGCAGTTGGCCTTGCAGCTCGGGGCGCTTACGCATGGTTTTCAGCGCGTTGGATTTATGGAAATTGGGTGAGCCGGGGCCGCCTGCTTCGACATAGTCGGGGTCCCAGCCGTTCTGGAAGAACACCACGGGCATGCCTGCCGCCCGGGCCGTGGCCAGAGCTTTACGGATTTGCTGGATCACCGGGCCGGTGCTGCTGACGTCAAAGCCGGCCAGGTCCAGGTAACCGCCCTGGGTCGAGTAGGCGTTTTGCATGTCGACCACCACCAGGGCGGTCTCACAGGCCTTCATGCTGAGGGGCTCGGGGCGCGCCGGTAAGTTGCGCGCTGCATCGAGGTTTGCCGGCAAGGTATAGCCGGACAGGGCGGCGGGGGCATTCATTACGCGGACTCCTGCAAGGTCTGGATGTGTTGACGGCTGCTCATCAGCGGCTGGATTTTTTCGCCGAAGTTTTCCACGCCTTTGACGAAATCATCGAAAGTGAGCATCACCCCCTGGGTGCCCGGCACCGTGGCGACCTCATCTAGCATGCGCGCCACGCTGGCCCATGAGCCCACCAGGGTGCCCATGTTGATGTTCACCGCCGAGGTGGGGTCGGCCATTTGCCGCATGTTCGAGCCCGGGCTCTTGTCGGCGGCGCCTTTTTCACTCAACCAGGCAATGGCTTCTTCGTCGGCGCCCGCCTTGTACAGCTCCCACTTGGCCCGGGCCGCTTCGTCGGTGTCGTCGGCAATGATCATGAACAGCACGCAGGAGGTCACTTCGCGGCCGGTCTTGGCGTTGGCTTCGATCAGTTTGGCAGCGGTGGGGGCGAAGGCGGTGGGGGTGTTCACGCCTTTGCCGAAGCAGAAGTTGTAGTCGGCGTACTGGGAAGAGAACGCCATGCCTGCTTCGCTTTGCCCGGCGCAGATGACCTTCATCGATGCTTGGGGTTTAGGGCTGACGCGGCAATCGTCCATGCTGAAATGTTCACCCTTGAAATCACTCCGGCCCGTGTCCCACAGGTCGCGCAGCACTTGGGCGTACTCGCTCAGGTATTCATAGCGGGTCGAGAAGAACTCGTCGCCGGGCCACAGGCCCATTTGCTCGTATTCGGGTTTCTGCCAGCCAGTGACCAGGTTGACACCAAAGCGGCCGTTGGAAATCGAATCGATGGTCGAGCCCATGCGCGCGACGATGGCCGGCGGCAGGGTTAGGGTGGCAGCTGTGGCGAACAACTGGATGCGACTGGTCACGGCCGCTAGGCCCGCCATCAAGGTAAAGGACTCTAGGTTGTGCTCCCAGAATTCGGTCTTACCGCCAAACCCGCGCAGTTTGATCATCGACAGGGCAAAGTCGAACCCATAATGCTCAGCCTTCTGCACGATGGTTTTGTTCAGTTCGAAGGTGGGCATGTACTGCGGGGCCGTGGTGGAAATCAGCCAGCCGTTGTTGCCGATCGGGATGAAGATACCAATGTCCATGAGTTGACCTCTTGTGCAATTCACCAAATGCAGCCAGGCGCGGCGGCCTGAAGCCTGTTGCTGAAGGTCAAAGCAGGAAGCGGGCCATTAAATTTATTGGTATTTAAAACAGCAGCTTAGATATTTATTAAGCGTTGAACAGACCATTTGGTCTGGAATAGAGCACTTGGTTTGTGCGCTGTGCACGGACATGGGGCGGCGGTTTTGCGCAATAGCACGCAGCCACTTGCGAGCCGCTCACCCCCTCGATGCAATGGGGCCCTGTGCGGGCCCCGGCTGGTGCAATACGTTAGCAGGCGTGAACAGGCGGCTCGCCGCTCGGTGGATCACCCACGGGAGGCGTCGGGCTGACGTCCGGTTTATCGTCTGGTGTCACGGGCGGCAAGGGCGGCTCGTCGATGTTAGGGTCGGGACGTTGCACGGGGTCTGGCAGGGTCATGGGGCTTACCTCGTCTAGGTCGTAGATGTGTTGGCTAGCTGACAGTTGACCGCCACGCCCCCCCGATGATTCGTTATATATTCGCTTTCAGGCCGGTTCCCGCCGCGCCCGGCAAATACTTGTGAACTTTCCCCCCGGCCCTGGCTCCGAACTTAGGCACGATTTTTCCTGTTTTCCCAAGTATATGCGCGTCCACGGGGCGTATAGGAGCGATGCTCGATGAGCGCTGATGAACCTAACAAAACCGTTGAAACTCAAGTGCACGAGCGTCCCGCGGAGCACGCGTTGAGCTTGTCCGAGGCGCTGCTGCTGCCACGTATCGCCATCGAAGACGTGCAGCCGGTGCTCGATGGCGGCGCCTTCGCCGTCAAAGCCGTGGTGGGGCAGAGCATCACCGTCGACGCCAAAGTATTCGCCGACGGCCACGACAAAATGGCCGTGGTGCTGCGCTGGCAGGCCGCTGGCCAAGACACTTGGCACAGCCTGCGTATGCGCGAGCTGGGCAATGACAGCTGGCAGGGCGAATTTGCCATGGACAGCGTCGGCCGCTTTGTTTATTGCCTGGATGCCTGGATCGACCAATTCGCCAGCTATCGCTACGAGCTGGAAAAGAAATTCGCTGCGGGCGTGGCCATTGACCTAGAGCTCGAAGAAGGGCGTCTGCATCTGCAGCATGCCGCCGAGCGTAGCAGCGATACGTTGCGCGCTGAGCTGCAGCAGCGCTTGCAACAATTCGCTGAGCTGGCCTCGGCAGAGCAGGTAGCCTTGCTGTTGGGCAGTGAAGTTGCCGAGCTGATGGCCCTGGCCGATCAACGCGCGTTTCTCGCCAGCAGCCCTGAATACCCGGTGGAAGTGGAGCGCAGCCTGGCCCAGTTCGCCAGTTGGTACGAGTTGTTCCCACGTTCGATCACCGACGACAAAGCCCGCCACGGTACTTTCAAAGACGTGCACAACCGTCTGCCGATGATCCGTGACATGGGCTTTGACGTGTTGTACTTCCCGCCCATCCACCCGATTGGCCGGGCTCACCGCAAAGGCCCTAACAACTCGCTGACTGCCGGCCCCGACGACCCGGGCAGCCCGTACGCGATCGGCAGTGCCGACGGCGGCCATGACGCCATTCACCCGCAACTGGGCACCCGCGAAGATTTCCGTGAGCTGGTCGCCGCCGCTGCCGAGCATGGTCTGGAGATCGCCCTGGATTTCGCTATCCAGTGCTCCCAGGACCACCTCTGGCTCAAAGAACACCCAGGCTGGTTCAGCTGGCGCCCCGACGGCACCATCCGCTATGCGGAGAACCCGCCGAAGAAATACCAAGACATCGTTAATGTGGACTTCTACGCAGCCGACGCCGTGCCGGGTCTCTGGTTGGAGTTGCGGGACGTGGTCTGGGGCTGGGTGCAGGAAGGGGTGAAAATCTTCCGCGTAGACAACCCTCACACCAAGCCGCTGCCGTTTTGGCAATGGCTGATCGAAGACATTCGCGCCCGAGACAACAGCGTGATGTTTCTCGCCGAAGCGTTCACCAAGCCGGCCATGATGGCGCGCCTGGGCAAAGTGGGTTACTCCCAGAGCTACACCTACTTCACATGGCGCAATACCAAGGCTGAATTGGCTACTTATTTCAGCGAGCTGAACCAGGCGCCATTGGCCCATTGCTACCGGCCTAACTTCTTCGTTAACACCCCCGACATCAACCCGTTCTTTCTGCATGACAGCGGCCGAGCGGGCTTTCTTATCCGCGCGGCGCTGGCCACTATGGGCTCGGGCTTGTGGGGGATGTATTCGGGCTTCGAACTGTGCGAGTCCGCGCCCATTCCAGGCAAAGAAGAGTACCTGGACTCGGAAAAGTATGAGATTCGCCCTCGGGACTACACCCAGCCCGGCAATATCATTGCCGAGATTGCCCAGCTCAACCGCATCCGCCGTTTGAACCCGGCATTGCAGACTCACCTGGGCTGCGCCATCTACACCGCTTACAACGACAACATCCTGTACTTCGGCAAGCGCACCGCTGACCGCTCCAACTTTATTCTGGTGGCGGTCAACCTAGACCCGCATAACGCGCAGGAAGCTCATTTCGAGTTGCCGCTGTGGGAGCTCGGGTTAGACGACAGCGCCGAAACTCGCGGCGAAGACCTGATGAACGGACACAGCTGGTCCTGGTACGGCAAGACCCAGTGGATGCGCCTCGACCCAGGCTATCAGCCCTTCGGTATCTGGCGTATTAGTGCTGTTTAACAATACTTATAAAGGTACGCGTTATGGCGAAGAAGCCCAGGGCTCAAGCGTTTATCGATGACCCGTTGTGGTACAAGGACGCGGTGATCTACCAGGTCCATGTAAAGTCTTATTTCGATTCGAATAACGACGGCATCGGTGACTTTCCCGGGCTTATCGCCAAACTCGATTACATCGCCGACCTGGGCGTCAATACCATCTGGTTATTGCCGTTCTACCCGTCTCCGCGACGGGATGACGGCTATGACATTTCCGAATATAAAGCAGTGCATTCGGACTACGGCACCATGGCCGACGCCCGCCGCTTCATTGCCGAAGCGCACAAACGCGGGCTGCGGGTGATTACCGAGTTGGTGATTAACCACACTTCTGACCAACACCCGTGGTTTCAACGCGCGCGGCTGGCGAAAAAAGGCTCCAAGGCGCGGGATTTCTACGTGTGGTCCGACTCGGACCAGAAGTACGACGGCACCCGGATTATCTTTCTCGACACCGAAAAGTCCAACTGGACTTGGGACCCGGTGGCGGGCCAGTATTTCTGGCATCGCTTCTATTCCCATCAACCCGACCTCAACTTCGATAACCCGCAGGTGATGAAGGCGGTTATCGATGTGATGCGCTATTGGCTCGATATGGGCATCGATGGCTTGCGTCTGGATGCCATTCCATATTTGATTGAGCGTGATGGCACTAATAACGAGAACCTGCCGGAAACCCATCAGGTGCTCAAGCAGATCCGTGCCGAGATCGATGCGCGTTATCCAGACCGCATGCTGCTAGCCGAAGCCAACCAATGGCCTGAAGACACCCAGCTGTATTTCGGCGATGCCAAGGGCCCCAATGGCGACGAATGCCACATGGCGTTCCACTTTCCATTGATGCCGCGCATGTACATGGCGGTGGCCCAGGAAGACCGTTTTCCGATCACTGATATCTTGCGCCAGACTCCGGAAATTCCGGCCAATTGCCAATGGGCAATTTTCCTGCGCAACCACGATGAATTGACCCTGGAAATGGTCACCGACCGCGAGCGCGATTACCTCTGGAATTACTACGCCGCTGACCGCCGTGCGCGTATCAACCTGGGCATTCGGCGGCGCCTGGCGCCGTTGCTGGAGCGCGACCGGCGCCGCATTGAGTTGCTCAACAGCCTGTTGCTGTCGATGCCTGGCACGCCGACGCTGTACTACGGCGACGAGATCGGCATGGGCGACAACATCTATATTGGCGACCGCGACGGCGTGCGCACGCCTATGCAGTGGTCGATCGACCGTAACGGCGGCTTCTCCCGCGCCGATCCGGCCAGCCTGGTGCTACCACCGATCATGGACCCGCTCTACGGTTACCAGTCGGTTAACGTCGAGACCCAGGCCAACGACCCCCATTCGCTGCTTAACTGGACCCGGCGCATGCTCGCCGTGCGCCGCCAGCAGAAAGCCTTCGGGCGCGGCACCTTGAAGATGCTATCGCCAAGCAACCGGCGGATCCTCGCGTATATTCGCGAATACACCGGTGCCGACGGCAAGACCGAACTGGTGCTGTGTGTGGCCAACGTGTCCAGGGCGGCCCAGGCGGCCGAGCTGGATCTGGCCCAGTACGCCGGTATGGTCCCGGTAGAAATGCTCGGCGGCAGCGCGTTCCCGCCCATTGGCCAATTGAATTTCCTACTCACCCTGCCACCTTACGGCTTCTACTGGTTCCTGCTGGCCGCAGAAACCCAGATGCCCAGCTGGCACGTCGAACCGGCCCAAAGCATGCCTGATTTCGCAACCCTGGTTTTAAAAGAACGTCTGGAAGAACTGCTCGAAGACCCTTCGCGCGGCCTCCTGGAAAATACCGCGCTGCCGCAGTACCTGCCCAAGCGCCGCTGGTTCGGTGGAAAAGACAGCGCCATCGAACAACTGCGCATAGCTTATGGCGTGCGCTTCGGTGATAGTGACAGCCCGGTGCTGCTCAGTGAAATCGAGGTGCACAGCGGCGGCCAAATCAACCGCTACCAATTTCCGTTCGGCCTGCTCCCCGAGGACCAGACCGGCAGTGCACTGCCTCAGCAATTGGCCTTGTCGCGGGTTCGTCGTGGGCGCCAAGTGGGCTTGATCACCGACGCGTTCGTGCTGGAGAGCTTTATCCGCGCGGTGGTTAAAGGCTTGCAAGCTGCCACTGTATTGGACAGCGTCGATGGCGCAATCAAGTTCGAGCCGACTGAACAGCTGGCTCGCTTGAATCTTGCGGCCGAGCCGCAAGTGCGCTACCTGTCGGCCGAGCAGTCCAACAGTTCGGTGGTCATCGGCACCAGCATGGTGTTGAAAATGATCCGCCGGGTCAGCGGTGGCGTCCACCCTGAGCTGGAAATGGGCGCCTACCTGACTGCCGCCGGTTTTGGCAATATTTCGCCGCTGCTGGGCTCGGTCAGCCGCACCGACGCCAACGGCGTGCCGCATCTGCTGATGATTGCCCAGGGTTACCTGAGCAACCAGGGCGACGCTTGGGAATGGACACAAAACAACTTGGACCGGGCGATCCGCGACGAGTTGGAAACGCCCCATACGGCGCAGCAGCCCCACGACGAAGCCTTGCGTGAACTGGCGGACTTCGCCGGCATGCTGGGCCAGCGTTTGGGTGAAATGCACAAGGTGCTTGCCGCACCCACCAGCAACGCCGATTTCAAGTCGGCGCCGAGCGGTAAGCGTGAAAGCCAAGCCTGGGGCAAGGCGGTCGTCACCCAGATGGAGCGTGCCCTGACCCTGCTGGAGCAGCGCAAAGCCGACCTGGACGCCGACGACCAGCCCCTGGTGGCCGAACTCCTGGCACGGCGCAAAGAACTGTTGGCCCATGTGCAAACCCTGGCCAAGCAAGCTGCCGGCGGCTTGGTGATGCGTGTACACGGGGACCTGCACCTGGGCCAAGTGCTGGTGGTGCAAGGCGATGCCTTCCTCATCGACTTCGAAGGCGAGCCTACCCGGCCGCTGGAAGAGCGTCGCGGCAAATACAGCCCGTACAAAGACGTCAGCGGCGTGTTACGTTCGTTCGATTACGCTGCGGCCATGGCCGTGCGTAATGCCCAGAGCGCCGACCCCTCGGAAGAAACCGCAGCGGTGCGGCAGCGGGTTGCCCAACGTTATTTGCAAGAGGCCCAGCAGGCTTTTATCCAAGCGTACCGCCTGGCCACTGCGGACTTACCGCATGCCTGGGAAAGCGCCGACGGAGAGCGTGCTGCGCTAGAACTGTTCAGCCTGGAAAAGGCTGCTTATGAAATCGCTTATGAAGCCGAAAATCGCCCGAGCTGGTTGGCTGTGCCACTGCAGGGCTTGTTCGGGCTGTTGAGTACCAAGGGAGACCAGTAATGAGTGCGCAGACTGAATACGGCAATGGCCAGCGCGGAGCATTCCCGCCCAAGGCTGAGATCGAAGCGCTGGTGCGCGCCGAGCATGGAGACCCCTTTGCAGTGCTGGGCCCGCACGCCGACGGCGCGCAGGGCCAATTTATCCGAGCTTACCTGCCCGATGCCTTGAGCGTCAGTGTGCTGGACAAAGCCAGCGGGGAAACCATCGGCACGTTGGAGCAACACGACATCCCCGGCTTTTTTGCCGCGCACCTGGACAACCGGCAACCCTACCTGCTGCGCATCAACTGGGCCGGTGGTGAGCAAATTACCGAGGACCCCTACAGCTTTGGTGCACTGCTTGGCGACATGGACCTCTACCTGTTTGCCGAAGGTAACCACCGCGATCTAGGTAATGTGTTCGGTGCCCAAGCCACTCAGGTCGACGGCGTCGACGGTGTACGCTTTGCGGTATGGGCACCCAATGCCCGGCGGGTTTCGGTGGTCGGCACTTTTAACGGCTGGAACGGGCGTCGCCATCCGATGCGTCAGCGCCTGCCGAGTGGCGTGTGGGAAATTTTCATCCCACGTTTGCAGCCGGGCGAAGTCTACAAGTACGAGATTCTGGGCAGAGACGGCGTGCTGCCGCTCAAGGCCGACCCCGTTGCGCGTTGCACCGAGTTACCTCCGGCCACCGGTTCGCGCGTGGCCAAACCGCTGCGTTTCGAGTGGCAAGACGATGAGTGGCTGGAGCGCCGCGGCGCCGCCCACAGTGCCGAAGCGCCTATTTCCATCTATGAGTTGCACGCCGGTTCCTGGCAGTGCGAAATCGATGAATTCGGTGAGGTCGTGCGCTCCTATAACTGGCACGAACTGGCCCAACGGCTGATCCCCCACGTGCAGCAGTTGGGTTTTACCCACATTGAATTGATGCCGATCATGGAGCACCCATTTGGCGGCTCTTGGGGCTACCAACTGCTCTCGCAATTCGCGCCCTCAGCCCGTTATGGCTCGCCAGAAGACTTCGCCGAATTCGTCAACGCCTGCCACAAAGCCGGCATCGGCGTGATTCTCGACTGGGTGCCGGCGCACTTTCCCACCGACACCCACGGCCTGGCCCGTTTCGATGGCACCGCGCTGTACGAATACGACAACCCGTTGGAAGGCTTCCACCAAGACTGGAACACCCTGATCTACAACCTGGGGCGTACCGAAGTACACGGCTTTATGATCGCCTCGGCGGTGCATTGGCTTAAGCACTTCCACATCGACGGCTTGCGGGTAGATGCGGTGGCCTCGATGCTTTATCGCAACTATTCGCGCAAAGAGGGCGAGTGGGTGCCGAACCGTTACGGCGGCCAGGAAAACCTGGAAGCGATCGATTTTCTGCGCCACCTCAATGACGTGGTCAATGTCGAAGCCCCGGGCGCTATGGTCATCGCCGAAGAATCCACCGCCTGGCCTGGCGTCAGCTCGCCTACCCAGGAAGGCGGCTTAGGCTTTAACTTCAAGTGGAACATGGGGTGGATGAACGACACCCTCAAGTACATGGAGCAGGACCCGATCAACCGTAAGCATCATCACAGTCAGATGAGCTTTGGCTTGGTGTACGCCTATTCCGAGCGGTTTATTCTGCCGATCTCCCATGACGAAGTGGTCCATGGCAAGCATTCACTGATTGACAAAATGCCCGGTGACCGTTGGCAGAAGTTCGCCAACCTACGCGCCTACTTAACCTTTATGTGGGCTCACCCGGGCAAAAAACTACTGTTCATGGGCTGCGAGTTCGGCCAGTGGCGCGAATGGAACCACGACCACCAACTGGACTGGTACTTGCTGCAGTACGCCGACCACCAAGGCGTGCAAAAGCTGGTGGGTGACCTGAACCGCTTGTATCGTGAGCAGCCTGCACTGCATCAGCAGGACAGCGTGCCCGAGGGCTTCCAATGGGTGATTGGCGACGACGCCGGCAACAGCGTATTTGCCTTTATGCGCTGGGGTAAGGAGGGTGCGCCGCTATTGGTGGTTGCCAACTTCACACCGGTGCCGCGCGAAGCCTATCGCATCGGTGTGCCCATCGCTGGGCGCTGGACCGAGGTGCTCAACAGCGATGCCGACACTTATGCCGGTTCCAACTTCGGCAACGGCGGTGGCGTCTACGCCGAAGAGGTGCCAGGCCACGGCCAGTCGCACTCGGTGTGCGTGAACCTGCCGCCCTTGGGCGTGCTGATCCTTAAGCCTGAGTGAAGGTAAACAGATCGGGGCTTAGGCCCCGATCTTGCGTTTGCAGCCGCTAAAGGTTGACTTCGACCGTTAGCGGCAAATGATCCGACAAATGGCTCCAAGGCTTATTGCCCAGAATCCGCGGCCCGTGGCTGGTGGCATTGCGCAGATAGATACGGTCCAGGCGCAGCAGCGGCAGGCGTGCCGGGTAAGTTTTAGCGAGCACCCCGTAGTGGTACTGAAACACCTCGTGGAGGTCGCCAGGGGCCGTCAGGGTCGCGTTGCCCTTGAGCTTCCAGTCATTGAAATCGCCCGCAATGATCACCGGGTCGTGCGCTGGCAACCCCTCAAGTAACTGCCGCAATAACGCCAACTGCAATTGCCGATGACTTTCCAACAGCGATAAGTGCACACAGATCGCATGTACCCGTTCGTGCCCCGGTATCTGCAATACACAGTGCAACAGGCCGCGTCGCTCTGGCCCGGTGATGGACACATCGAGGTTGCGATACTGCAGAATCGGGTACTTGGACAACAAGGCATTGCCATGATGGCCGTCAGGGTAAATCGCATTGCGCCCGTAGGCGAAATCGCTCCACATGCTGTCGGCGAGAAATTCGTACTGCGAGGTGCTGGGCCAGTTCATCACCCGCGAAGCATGGCGGTCGTGGCCGCCGAGCACTTCCTGCAGGAACACCAAGTCGGCACCGGTACTGCGCACCGCCTCGCGCAGCTCCGGCAAAATGAAACGGCGGTTGAATGCCGTGAAGCCTTTGTGGGTGTTGACCGTCAGCACCCGTAGCTGGTGCACCGGCCGTGTCTCGCGGGGCAGGGGATCTGGGCGGTCGATGGTCACGGGCGCTCTCGGTGATTGACAGGCACTAACGCAAGCCTTCGCGCTGGGCGACCGAGGCCGCATCCATAGCCCACAGGTCCAGGCGGAAGTCGGCTTCCTCGTGGCTGAGCAAGCGCTGCATACCCAGTTGTTGGTCAAGCTTGGCATGCACTTGGGCGCTGCTCAGGGGGCAACCCTCGATCGGCGCTTGCCAGTGGCAGGCCAATACCTGGCCCGTGCTGGTCAGCGAAGCGCGGGCCTGCTCGATCACTCGGTCCAGGTCAGCGGCATCAAGGTAATAGCAGAGTTCGTTCAGAACGATCAGGTCAAAGCGCTGATCGGGCCAGTCGCGCGGCAAACGTGCGTGCTCCACCTGGACATGAGCAAAGCTTGCCAGGCGCTGGCGGGCGAGGGCGACGGCGGGCAGCGAAGTGTCGTGGCATAACAGGTGGTCACAGCGCTCGGCGAGGGCCGCGCTGGTTTCACCGTTGGCGCAACCGGGCTCGAAGATGCTGGCGTAGCGTTCCAGGGGCAGGCAGGCCAACAGCAGGGCGCGCTTGCGCCGCTCATACCAGCGTTGGCGCATCGCCCAGGGATCGTCACTGGCTTGGAACATGGCGTCGAAATAACCGTCCTCGACGCTCATAGGTAAACCACTTCAAACGGTTGCAGCAGCCGTTCCAAGACATGGTCAGCCAACACCGGCGGCAAACCGATGTCCGGGTCGCCCTCCAGCTGACTGGCGAAGGCGTGCATGGCGTGGCGCTTGCGGGCCACGGAATGAATGTCCAAGGGGATCTTGTGCGCGCGCTGCCAGGGGATCGAGGAGTCTTCGGGCTCGGCCCAATGCCAGGTCCAAATCGGCAGCTCATGCAATCTGGCGCCGACCTTCTGCACCGCCGCCGCGCTGGCGCGGCCTACGGCTTCGTGGTCGCAATGGCCGTCTTCGCTCCAGGTGGCGAATACCACATCACTGGGCCGCAAATAACGGGTGATGAATTCAGTCAACTCGGCCTCGCGGGCAGCCACCTGGCTGTCGCTAAAGCCGCCACGAATCCACTGCAAGCTGTGCAGGGGGAGCTTCAGCCGGCGCAGGGCTTCGGCGCTCTCCTGGGGCCTTATCGCACTCAGGCGCTCCACCGACCAACGCTGCGAGCCTGGATGGCTGGCACTGCCGTCGGTGACGGAAATAATTTGGATGGCCCGGCCCAGGCGTGCCAGTTCCTGCAACAAGCCACCACAGCCGAGCACTTCGTCGTCGGGATGAGGCGCAATGATCACCGCGCGGCAGCCGTCGGGCACCAGCGTGGCGGCGTCGATGGTGGGCAGGGCCGCCAAATGCTGGGAAGCTTTCCAGGCCTGGAGGGATGTGCCGTTACCGACGATGGGGTTGGGTTTCATAGCGTCCAGATCCTTTGGGTGCCAGTGTCGAGGAGCCGCGCCTGGTGGGCAAGGTCCCGCTCGGCATGGCTTTGCCGCAGAAAAACCGGCAGATCGGCGATCAACCGGGCGAAATGTGCTTGTTGGCAATAGGGCCCTGCACCGAGTGCGCGCCCGGTATGTTGGATCACCTGTTCCGCTACGCGTTCAACTACGCTGCGTGCGCGTCGGGCCAGCAGGGCGACATCCGCCTCAGGTTGGCGGTCTACCGCTTCGGCGCAATCGCGCAATACACAGGCTGCGGCATACAGGGCCGTGTCCACGGCGCCCAAGTGGGCCAGCGCATGGGGTTCGTCGCGCTGCGCGCAATGCGCCTGCAACACTCGGCCCAACTGTCGGGCCGCGCCGAACCAGCACGCGGCGATGCCGATTGCGCCTTGCCAGAAACCCGGGCGTGCCAGGTAGTCTCCTGGGCCCCCCACCAGGCTGGCCTGGGCGCCGTCGAACTGCACCGTGCCGCTGGCCGTGGCGGCCATGCCGACGGCGACCCAGCCGCCGTCGCTGACTGCTACCCCGGGTTGCTGCAAGGCCACGGCGACTAACTGTTGTTGGCCCTGTTCATCCCAGGCCGTCAGTAGCCCATGGGTGAGTACGGCAGCCCCGGAGCACCAGGCTTTGCGGCCATGCAGCTGCCAGCCATCCGTTGTGCGACGTACTTCGACCCGGGCCTGGGGTGGCTCGGCGGCCCAGGTGCCCCACAGGCTGCCAGTGGGCGTGGCCGGGGCGTTGAGTTCGGCCATGATCGCCAAGGCATCGGTGTGGCCTTCATAGAGTTTGCACAGGGCCAGGTCGTGCCCACCCATGGCCGCCAGCGCCTGCCAGCGGGCCAGGGTCTGGCCGCTGCCCGGCAACGGCAGGCGGTCATGGCCGGCACGCTGCAAAGCGCCCATGGCCTGCGCCAGAGCGGCGGCGTTGGGGTAGCCCAGGGGCGGCCAGGCCAGTTCGGCCAGGTGTGCGGCGGTGGTCATTCTTGTTCTTCCCGATGCAATTCGAACAGCAACAGTGAGCGCCCGGTCACCGCGAACTCGCTGCCGAACTCCAGGCGCTCGTGTTCGTTGAGGTCGGGGCGGTAGGTGTCTATGCGGCAATTCCAGTACTCACCTTCGGGCACTTCCGGCAAGGTGAATTGGACGATGTCATGGTGCGCGTTGACGATCAGCAGCAGCGTGGCATCGGCGCCGGGCCGGCGGATACCGCTGACTTGCGCACGGCCGTCCAACAGCATGCCCAGGCAGCGGCCGTGGCTGTCGTGCCATTGTTCGGTGGTCATCTCGCTGGCGTCGGGGGCCAGCCAAGTCACATCTTTTACCCCAATGGCTTCGTTGTAGGTACCGACCAAAAAGCGATTGCGCCGCAGAATAGGGTAGGCCATACGCAATTTGATCAGGCGGCGCACGAAGCGCAGCAGGCCCTTGCCATTTTCATCCATGGCCCAGTTGACCCAGCCCACCTCGCTGTCCTGGCAGTAGGCATTGTTGTTGCCGTACTGGGTGCGGGCAAATTCGTCGCCGGCCACAATCATCGGCGTACCCTGGGCCAGCAGCAGCGTGGCGAAGAAGTTACGCATTTGCCGCAAGCGCAGCTCGATGATGTGCGGGTCGTCGGTTTCACCTTCGACGCCATGGTTCCACGACACGTTATTGTTGGTGCCGTCCTGGTTGTTCTCGTCGTTTTCTTCGTTGTGCTTGTCGTTGTACGAGACCAGGTCTTTAAGGGTAAAGCCATCATGGGCGGTGACGAAGTTGACCGACGTATAGGGGCGGCGCCCCCGTTGGTTGAACATGTCCCCAGAGCCGGTCATGCGCCCGGCAAAATCGGCCAGTTGGCCGTCGTCGCCTTTCCAGAAAGCCCGCACCGTGTCCCGAAAGCGGTCGTTCCACTCGGCCCAGCCTGGGGCGAAGCCGCCCACCTGATAGCCACCGGGGCCGCAGTCCCAGGGTTCGGCAATGAGCTTGACCGTGCGCAGTACCGGGTCTTGGCGGCAGGCCACGAGAAAGCTGTGGCGTTCGGAAAATCCGTCGTGGTAACGGCCCAGAATAGTCGCCAGGTCAAAACGGAAGCCGTCGACGTGCATCTCGCTGGCCCAGTAACGCAACGAATCGGTGACCATTTGCAAGACGCAAGGGTGACTCAGGTCGAGGGTGTTACCGGTGCCCGAATCGTTGATATAAAACCGCTTGTTCTCGGGCATCAGGCGGTAGTAGGAAGCGTTGTCGATGCCGCGCATGGACAATGTCGGCCCTTGCTCATTGCCCTCGGCGGTGTGGTTATAGACCACGTCGAGGATCACCTCCAGGCCAGCGTCGTGCAGGTGCGCGACCATCTCCTTGAACTCCGCCACCTTGCCATTGGCCAGGTAGCGCGGGTGGGGCGCAAAGAAGGCGATGCTGTTATAGCCCCAGAAGTTGTTCAGGCCTTTTTGCAGCAGGTGCTGATCATTGACGAAGCCATGGATGGGCAGCAACTCCACCGAAGTGACCCCTAGCTTTTTGATGTGGTCGACCACATCCGGCACCATCATCCCGGCAAACGTACCGCGGACCGCTTCGGGCACCGAGGGGTGGCGCATGGTCAGGCCGCGCACGTGGGCTTCATAAACGATGGTTTTGTCCCACGGCACCTTCACTTGTTGGTCGCGGCCCCAGGTGTAGGCAGGGTCGATGACTTTGCTTTTGGGCACGAACGGCGCGCTGTCGCGCTCATCGAAGCTGAGGTCGCCATCGGGGTGGCCAATGGTGTAGCCAAATAAGGCTTCGGACCATTTCAAGCTGCCCACCAGTTGCTTGGCGTAGGGGTCGATCAGCAACTTATGGTGGTTGAAGCGGTGGCCGTTCTCCGGGTCATAAGGCCCGTACACCCGGTAGCCGTAGATCAAGCCTGGGTGAGCGTCGGGTAGGTAGCCGTGGTAAATCTCGTCGGTGTATTCAGGGAGTTCGATGCGCTCGATTTCCACTTCACCGTCGGCGTCGAATAAACACAGCTCAACCTTGGTCGCGTTGGCCGAAAACAGCGCGAAGTTCACGCCCAGGCCATCCCATGTAGCGCCCAGGGGATAGGGCAGGCCCTCACGAATGCGCGAAGGTTCGAGTTCTGGCGCAGGGGTGGGTTTGCGGGAACGGCTCATAACGAATCCTTGCTGGATAGGTGAGGGGCAAGACCCCTGGGAAAGACTCCGGGCAAGCGGAAGCGGCGCTTTGGGTCGCGCTGAAGCTTAGGAAGGCTTCGCCTGCGGCGCAGTAGAGAGATGCCCAGGCGGGGGCGACCAGTCGCCGAACCGCCGTGGGGGTATTGCGTGAGCGGGGGCCGCTCAGCTGGTAGGAGGCTTTTTCGCCGCCTGCGGTTTTTTCGCAGCAGCAGGCTTTTTCTCCGCTGCAGGCTTAGCCGCCGCTGGCGCTGCAGGAGCAGCTTTGGCTGGCTTGGGCTTGGCCGCTACAGGCTTGGCTGCTTTAGCCGCGGGTTTGGCCGCCGCTGGCGCAGGCTTGTCGGCCTTGGCCTTGGGAGCAGCCTTGGCTTTACTGGGCTTGGAAGGGGCCAGAGCCTCGGCTTCCGCCAGCTTACGAGCCATTTCCCAGTGCCGATCGCCCTGGCCTTCGGGCTTACCTTCCGACTCCCAGATTTGATAAGCGAATTCTTTGATGCGTTTGTCGTCAGCACTCATTTAAACACTCCTGTTACAGCTCACTTTGTATGAAGAGATTGACTGGAAAATCCTTCAGCGCAGTGCTCAATGGCAACTCCTTATCCGATGTGACTGCGAAGTCTGAGAAAAGTCCCTTCAACGATGGCAAAGAATGATGCTGGGGCAGCAGGACGCGCGTGTCGCCCCACTGCTCGGGTGCAATCATCGGGCCGTCTGATTCACCCAGCAAGTTGCTGGCCAGGCGCGGTACTACGGTAATTGCCAAACGCCCCTGATAGCTACGGGCAAAGGCAAAGGCTTTGTCGGCATGGGTACCGACGATCTTGAGCGGTTCATACTCGCCTTGCAGAAACAGCGCCGGGTCGGCTGCGCGGGCGCGCAACGTGCGAGCGATCAGCAACTGCTTGGGCTGGCCACTGTGCCAGTCGCGTAGACTCTCCTGCGGGCCTGGCTCGGCGGCCAGGCTGCGCTGGCGCGCGGCGTAGTCGACGGGGCGGCGATTGTCAGGGTCGACCAGGCTGAAATCCCAGAATTCTGCACCTTGGTACAGGTCTGGCACCCCAGGCGCGGTCATGCGCAGCAGGGTCTGCGTGAAGCTGTTAATAGCACCGGCAGGCGCAATCGCCGCCACGGCCTCGGCCAAGGCCTGGCGCAAGGGCAAGCCTTGATCAGAGAGCAACAAATGCTCCAGAAAAGTGCGGCAGGCGTTTTCATAGGCCTCATTCGGGGCGCTCCAGCTGCTGATCAGCTTGGCTTCGCGAAGGGCTTTTTGTTGCCATTGATAGAGACGTTCAGCGTAGGCCTCGAGGCCCGCTTGGTCGTCGGCACGCAGCTCCAGCGGCCAGCTACCGAGCAGAGCTTGGTAGAGCATCAATTCATCGCCGCCGGTGGGCGCCGACTCATCACCAAAGCGCCCGCGTAACGGCGCAGCCAGTTCCCGCCACTGCCTGACTTGAGCGGCATACCACGGCCCACGCTCACTGAGCACGGCCAGACGCGTGCGGGTGTCTTCGCCGCGTTTATGGTCGTGGGTAGCGGTGGCCAGCAGGTTCGCCGGGAACGCCGCCTGGCGCTGCTGGCAGGCCAGATCGAACGCTTGCGCAGGCGCACTGAACAGCTCGGTTTCGAAGCCCACGTCATTGCGCGACAGCAGCACTGCCGAGCGATAGAACGCGGTGTCTTCAACGGCCTTGGCCGCTGAAGGCGAGGTCAACTGCTGGAAGCGTACGCAGGCGAAGCGGGTCAGCTTGCGCTGGCGGCCGCGCGGCAGTTTGCGCCAGGGCTCGCCGCCGAGCCAGCGCTGCAGGTAATCGAGCACCGGCCAGTCGGCCTCACCCAGGGTTGCCCGCGCACCTTCCATAGCCTGCTGGAAGAACGGCTCGTCCTCGGCTGGGCGCCCGCACGGGCTCACGTAAGTGCGGTACACCGGGAAGTGGGCGATCAGCTCCAGCAGCGCGCGACGGATCGCGCCCAAGGTCATATCGCGGCTCATCAGGTCGCTGCGGGCCACTTGCAGCAGGGCTTGGGCTACCGATTCAAAGTCGCCGGCCAACGAGCCACTGAGTACCAGGTGGCGGCCCAGCAGGGCTTCTTCGTGGAAGTCGGCGGTACGGCCGCTGATCTCGCTCCACAGCTCGCCCAGGGGCTGTTCACCCGCTGGGTCATGCTGCAACAGCGATACTTGGTTCATGAATTCATAACCGGTGGTGCCATCGACTTGCCAATCCCGGTGCAGTTGTTCGCCCGCACCGAGAATCTTCTCGACGTAGATCGGCAAATGCCCCGATGGCGCGCTCGCAGGGCGCTGCTGGCTGAGTGAGTCCAGCCGCCGACGCAGTTTGCGGCAATAACCACGGGGGTCGGCCAGGCCATCGATGTGGTCGATGCGCAGGCCATCGACCAAGCCGTTGGCCACCAGTTCGAAGGTCTTTTTATGGGTGGCTTCGAACACCGCCGACCGCTCGACGCGCAAGCCGCCCAGTTCGTTGACATCGAAAAAACGCCGCCAGTTGATATCATCACCGGCCGTGCGCCAGCTGGCCAGCCGGTAGTGCTGGCGCTCGAGCAGATTGTGCAGGCGCTTGAAGCCGTTTTCGGTGCGTGAGTCGTACTGTTGCAGCACATGCTCGATGGCGTCGGCAATCTTCCCATCACTGGCCAGCGCGGCCAGCTCGCTGCGCAGAGGCTGAGCTTGCAGGTAAGCGTCGTCGCGCTCGGCCAAAGCGCCAAAGCGCGCGCCCAGTTCGATTAACTTGGGGTTGTCGGAGGCGCCCAGCAGCTCGACGTAATCGGGTGGGCAAATGGGGAAGCGGTGCTCGTAATGCTCGATATGAAAGCCGCCGCGTTGGGCATCAAAGCGCAGCGGGATATCGCCGGCCTTCAACACGGTGCCGTAATCGTCGCCGAGAAAGGGCTGCAGCAGTTGGCCTTCGAGCATTGGGTCGGGCGAGTGCCACTGAATGTCGAAGAATTCTGCATAAGGGCTGCGTCGGCCCCACTCCAACAGGTCCAGCCACCACGGGTTGTGGGCGCCGCCCACAGCCATGTGGTTGGACACGATATCCAGGATCAACCCCATGTCGTGTTTGCGTAGCGCGGCTACCAGCCGAACCAGCGCTGGTTCGCCGCCTAACTCCGGGTTGACCACTGTCGGGTCGACCACGTCGTAGCCGTGCATGGAGCCAGGGCGGGCTTTAAGAATGGGGGAGGCGTAAACATGGCTGATGCCAAGTTGGTGAAAGTACGGCACTTGGGCTGCCGCGTCATCCAGGGTGAAATCCTTGTGCAGCTGTAGCCGAACACTGGCAGTCATTACACTCATCGATCACGCTCACTGGCTTGTTGTCTTGCGCACGCCAATAGTTCCAGGCGGCGGGCGCAGTCGGGGTCGTCCAACAGGGTTTGGCTGGGGGTGGTATAGCGCCGGCGCCAATTAGGGTGGCTGTCGATGGTGCCGGGCAGGTTAGGTTGTTCGGCCACGCCCAGGGCGTCGTCGATGGGCAGCAGCGCCAGGGGCGCACGGGTGTGGCCGATGAAGCGCACACTGGCGTCGATCAGTTGGTCGATTTCCCTGCCTTCGCCCTGGAAGTTCACCGGGTCGCGGGCCAGGTGCTGGCGTAGGCCAAGGCGTTCCTGTTCGCGGCTGGCGCGCCAGTCGGTTTCGGTTTGGGCGTCGATCATTTCGAGCTTGTTATTCCAGTCGATGTCGCGCGCGTTCCACCAGCCGTCCAGGGTAGCCAGGTCGTGGGTGGTGGTGGTCGCCAAGGCGTTGTCAGGCCATTGCAGCACGTCTTTGAATTGGCCTGTCTGGGTCTGTTCGAACAGCAGCACGCGCATGCCGAGGATCTGCCGCGCTGCGAGTTTGTCCTGCAGGCCGTCCGGCACGGTGCCCAAGTCTTCGCCAAGCACCACCGCCTGATGCCGATGGGACTCAAGGGTGAGCAAGCGCAGCATGTCGTCGATAGGGAACTGCAGGTAGGCGCCTTCGCCCGGTTTGGCCTCTTTAGGGATCAGCCATAGCCGTTGCAGGCCCATAATGTGGTCGATACGCAGGCCGCCGGCATGGGCGAAGTTAGCCCTGAGCATTTCGATAAAGGCGCGGAAACCGTTGCGTTGCAAGCCTTCAGGGGAGAACGCGGAAATACCCCAGCTTTGCCCGGCTCTGTTGAGCACGTCCGGTGGCGCACCGACGGTCAGGTCAGCGAGCATTTCTTCCTGGCGGCTCCACGCCTGGCTACCGGCGCCATCGGCGCCCACAGCGAGGTCAGCGATAAGCCCGACCTGCATGCCAGCGGCGCGGGCAGCGGCCTGGGCGCGGGCCAGGCTGCGGTCGATCAGCCACTGACAAAAAGCGTAGTAGCCGATCTCGGTTTCGTGGTCGCGGGCGAATTGTTTGACCGCCTCATTACGTGGGTGCCGCCACTGTTCAGGCCACTGGCGCCAGTCCTGCGGTTTGCCGTCGGCGGCGCACTGGGCCTGCAGGGCTTCGAAACGACAGTGGTTTTCCAGGGCTTCACCGCCGCTGTGGCGGAAGCTGCTGAAGTCGGCATTGAGCGGATGCTCGCCACTGCAGAAGTCTTCATAAAGGGTCTTCAGCAGTTTTTGCTTGAGGCTCGCGGCGGCTGGCCAGTCGATCAATTCCAGACTTTCCAGTTCTTTGAGGCGTTCACCCAGCCCGGTGCCGTCGATGGCGGCGCGCACCGCACGCTCGCCCAGAATTGACCCCGGCGCTGCGTACAGGCTGTTGAGGAACAGGCGGCTAGAGGGTGAGTACGGGCTGTAGCGATGGTTGTCGCTGCTGAACATGGCGTGCATCGGGCTGATGGCCAGGGCGGTAGCCCCCCGTTCACCGGCGCTGCGCACCAGGTCTTCGAGGGCCTGGGTATCGCCGAAACCGCCATCGCCCTCGCGGCGCAGGGAATACAGCTGGACACCGAGGCCCCAAGCATGGGCCACCGAAGTGCCAACAGCGTCGGCCACGCTGTAGCAGCGCTCGGGCGCCACCGCGAGGGTAAAGTGTTGCTGCTCGATGCGCACATCCTGATAACCCACCGGAACGATGCCCGGTAGAGCCGCGTGGTCGTCCAGGCGCAGGTCCAGGGAGGCGCCGTCTTCCAGGCTTATCTGGCAGGCCGTGCCAGGGGCGAAGTAGGCTTTGAGGTCCAGAGGCTGACCGTAGTCAGCGGTCAGCAGCGGCGGCAGCGTATGGCTGCCGGCAGCTGCTTGCAGTTCATCGAGGCTGCTATCAATCGCCTGGGGGCTGTCGGCGGGGTGGCCGAGGCCGGCCAGGACCTTGCGCAGTACCTCGGGGCTGACCCGTTGCGCGCGGCCGTTGGCGTCGGTCCAGTCCACGGCGATCCCGGCCAGTTTGGCCAGGTGCTCGAGTTTGTCTTCACTCATGCCGAGGCTCCCTGGTCGGCGGGGATCAGGCTGACCCTGGCCAATTGTGGGCCCAACCCTTTGGCATCAGCCGAAGGCTCGCTGCGGCTCGCGAATAACAGGTGCTCGGGCGCGGGCAGGGGGGCTTTCGGTGTGACCGCTGTATCGCCCAGGTTGAGGTCCAGGCGCAGTTCGCTGCCGTCCCCCAGGCACCAGCGGGCGGTGAGCGCGCGTGGGCCGATGACCTCGGCGCCCAATGCCTGACTACCGGGCAAACGAGGGCCCAGTTCACGTGCGCGCAGGCCCAGCAATTGTTTGTACAGCGCCTGCCAGGTGGCTCCCGGTTCGCGCTGCATGGCGCTGAAGTCGGGAATGGAGTCGGTAAAGGTCGACTTGGCGTTAGGGTCGGGGATCTTCGCCCGGCGCTCTGGGTCGGCAAAGGCGGCGAACGCCTTGAACTCAGCACGCCGGCCATTGCGCACGGCCTCGGCCAGTTCGCCGTGGTGGCTGGTGAAGAACAGGAAGGGGTCAGCGGCCTTGAACTCGTCACCCATGAACAGCATCGGCGTCATTGGCGACAGCAACAGGACTGCGGTGGCAGCACGCAGGGCATCGTCCGAGCACAGCTGGCTCAAGCGTTCGCCGAATGCGCGGTTGCCGATCTGGTCGTGGTTCTGCAAGAACAGCACAAATGCGCTGGGAGGTAAGTGCCCACTGGGTTGGCCACGTTTCTCGCCAAATGTGTTCACTTGCCCCTGATAGACAAACCCTTCGCCCAGGAAGCGCGCGACTTTCTCAGTGGTTTGCTCGGCGTAATCTTGGTAGTAAGCCTCGTCCTCACCGGTCAGCAGCACATGCAGGGCATTGTGGCCGTCGTCGTTCCACTGGGCGTCGTAACCTTCTTCCAGCAGGCCGGCATCGTTGTGTTCGTTTTCGACGGTAAGGAACACGTGACGCCCCGGCGCCACTTCGCTGCGCACCCGCTTGGCGAGGTCTTGCAGGAAGTTAGGCGATTCAATCGCGTGCACGGCGTCGAAGCGCAAGCCGTCGAAACGGTACTCCAGCAACCACATTAGGGTGTTGTCGATAAAATAGTCACGCACTTCCTGGCGGCGGAAATCGATGGCGTCGCCCCAGGGCGTTGTTTTATCGTGGCGGAAGAATTCTTTGGCGTAGGCACCGAGGTAGTTGCCATCCGGACCGAAGTGGTTATAGACCACATCGAGAATCACTGAAATGCCGTGGCCGTGGGCGCAGTCGATCATATGCTTGAGCTGGTCCGGGGTGCCGTAGGAGGCTTCCGGCGCATAGGGCAGTACACCGTCGTAACCCCAGTTACGGTCGCCTGGGAACTCGGCGATGGGCATCAGCTCGATGGCCGTGATGCCCAGGTCAGCGAGGCGCGCCAGGTGGCTTTCGACGCCGGCAAAGCCGCCGAGTGCCCCAACGTGCAACTCATAAATGACTGTTTCATGCCAGGGGCGCCCCTGCCACTCGGTGTTTTGCCAAGTGTAACTATGGGGGTCGACCACCAGGCTGGGGGAGTGCACGTCACTTTGCTGAGCGCGGGATGCCGGGTCCGGCACCTCCAGCTTTGCATCGATCTTGTAGCGATAGGCAGTGCCTGGCGGGCACTGGCTTTCTACGACGAACCAACCGTCTGCCTGGGCTTGCATCGGCAGGGACTGACGAGCATCGCCGTCGCTACCGATCTCTACACTGACCTGGGTCGCATCCGGCGCCCAGAGGGCAAAACGGGTGGACCCTGATTCCAAAACAACTGCACCATGAGACCAGGTTTCAGATATCCGTGACGGCATTGATGAAACCTCTTCTCTGATTAATAAGTGCCCGATTTACCCACTGATCTACCGACCAGTTCGTCATACAGCTTGGCGTAAGGCTGAACCGCCTTGCACCAGTTGAACGGTTGCGTCATGGCCCGGCAACGCATGGCGTTGAGCAGGTCTGGCTGGTCAAACACGTAGAAAGCGCGGCGTAGCGCTTCCTGATAGCTGGGGATGCTCGACTCGTCGAACAGAAACCCGGTAACCCCGTCTTCGATGGTGTCGGCCAGGCCGCCGGTGCGGCGGGCCACCGGCAGCGAACCGAAGCGCTGGGCGTACATCTGGCTCAGGCCACAAGGTTCGTAGCGCGAAGGCATCAGCAGAAAGTCGCTGCCGGCAAACATGCGCCGTGCATCGGTTTCGTTAAAGCCAATCCGTACACCCACCTGCCCGGGGAAACGCAGGGCCAGCTCGCGCATGGCTTGCTCTTCCTCAGGTTCACCACGGCCAATGATCGCGATCTGGCCGCCGGCATTGACGATGAACTCACTCACGCCTTCGGTCAGGTCCAGGCCCTTCTGAAACACCAACCGCGAAACCACCGCAAACAGCGGGCCGGTGGACGGTTCGAGTTCGAACAAATCGCGTACATGAGCAGCATTGACTGCCTTGCCGTCCCAGTCGTTCAAACTGAAAGGGCAGACCAGATGCGGGTCAGTGGCCGACTCCCAGCTATCGTCGATGCCGTTGGGAATGCCGCTGAGCTGGCCCTGCTGCGCTTTGCTGCTGAGAAAGCCGTCCAGCCCGCAACCAAACTCGGGGGTGGTGATCTCTTCGGCGTAGGTGGCGCTTACCGTAGTGATATGGCTGGAGTACGCCATACCCGCTTTGAGGAAAGACAACTTGCCGTAAAATTCCAGGCCTTCTTGCTGCATGGCATGGGCGGGGATGCCGAGCTCGGGGCAGCAGCCTCGGCTGACCACGCCTTGATAAGCAAGGTTATGGATAGTGAACAAAGTAGGGGTTTTCAGGCCGCGCCAGTGCATATAGGCAGGGGCCAAGCCCGCTGGCCAGTCGTGGGCGTGAACCAGGTCGGGCTTCCAGTGCACCATGCCTTGGCCCGCAGCGATTTCGGCCGCCGCCAGGCCCAGGCGGGCAAAGCGAATATGGTTGTCCGGCCAATCGCGGCCGTTGTTCGCGCCGTAAGGGGTGCCTTCGCGCTCATACAGCTCAGGGCAAAGCAACACGTAGATGACTAGGCCATCTTTCATGTCCATACGGCCAATCTTGCAGGGCGGTAAAGCAGCATGCCCACCCAACTCACCAACCACATGAATCGGGTTATCGCTATTCACCACTTGAGGGTAACCCGGTATCAATACCCGAACGTCGTGCAGCGGGCTCATCGCGCGGGGCAGGGCGGCAGATACGTCACCCAGGCCCCCGGTCTTAACCAAATCAGCAATTTCAGAAGTAACAAAGAGAACTTTTTGTTTTGTTACAGAATGCGTCTGAAGTGCCTTGCTCGTCGACGTCAATACCGGCATCTGCGCAGGCTCTGGGGCCTGGCGGTTAAAGCGCTCTCCATGGTTCTCGACAGCGGCACTGATCATTGTTCTCTCCATTACATTAATGCTACTGGCCAATTACTTACTAACGGTTTTCCCCAACCCTTGCAGATCAAGCGCACAAGCGCAGCGCACATCGGCGGGTCGCGCCGACAGCGAATTGTCTAAAAGGGATAAGTCGGCTTGCCTGGGCACCGTAACGCATCGGCCTATCTATATAAGCTGACCTGTAGCAATTACAGAAGTTTCGACAAATTTCTGGCGGCCCCCCAAAGCGGTGCACGGACGTAGTTTTGAGTGTAGGAGGTTTCCGAAAAAAAGACTCAAATAGGCGACTGGCGGAGGCAGGTTTTTATAGGAGAAAGGATTCAGCGGCAGGGTGCTACAGGCATACCACTTAAGGGGGCGCGAAGAGCTTTGTGATAGGGGCTCACATCGCTATGGATATCGCTCATGACCGAAAGACTATCACTCAGTGCCATGGTTGCCCTAGGAGCCCCTCTGGCCAACAGCGTCAGTAAACAATTTTCCGCCCGCCCCAGTTTGCGCTCCGTCGCAGGCCAGCTCCTATACACCGAGTTGCTCGCCAAGCATCCGGCGTTGGGCAGCGACCTGCATAACCTCTGGTTGGCCTCGCCGACCGGTGTGGGCGCCCGGTTCAACGGCTACGACATGACCTTGCTAGTGGACGTGCTGTTGCAGCAGTACGTCAGTGGCAAGCTGCTGACGTTAGTGCAGGGCTACGACTTTCTCACTCGGCAAAAAGGCGCTGAGCAGCCCGCTTCGCTGGCCATCGATATGTTCGAGGTGCAAGCGATGATCAACCAGTGGGCGCCCCGGCTGCTGGATGCTTATTTGGATGCACTGACGCAATTCTGGACGGCCCCTCAGGGGGCGGGAGCATGCCGCTGGCAATGGTTCGCCGATTACCTGCGCAACCACTTCAAGCTTGACGTGGAACGGCAAGTGGACGCCGGCCAATTGGATTCAGCGCAAGCCGCGGTGGCTATGGTGGTGCTGGCTTTTCCTGATGCGCACCGGCGTAGTCAAGGGGATACCGTGGCACCGACCCAGGCGTCACTCTTGCGTATTGATAGCTTCGGTGACGTCCAGTTTCTCGCTGGCCCCGAGTTGACCTACGCGCTGGTCGTTCGGCGGCAGATATCAAATCGGGAGATCGTTCTGTTGTATAGCCCGGTTACGGGTGTCGAAGCCTATGACTCACTGCAGGCTCTGGCGGACTCGATGGGCGGGCGGGAGCTGGCCTACGTCGCGTCCGGGAGCTTGCAGCTGTCGTTATTCCAACCGCTGGGCAATATTTTCGAGGCCCAGGCGCAGGCCCTGGCCGAACAGCAAATCACGGATGTGCGCGTACTGGCCGCTGCAATGCAGGGCAAGGCTGAGGGGCCACGCGCGGTATTCGAATTAGAGCTGTCGATCGAGCGGGCCACGTGCATGTTCGAGATCGACACCGCCCAAGAGCAAAAAAAGCTGGTGGCATTGAGCCGCGTCATGCCGAGCTGGTTGACCCGGGCCGACTACGGCCTGCGGCGTTTGTATGCCGTGCATCTCAGTGAGCTGGCCGCCATACAGCGAGAAGTTAAGGGGCAATCCTTTTTAGATGGAATTCCGTCGATCGAAGCATTCACCGCCCAAGCATTGCAAGCAAAACTGCGCGAACTGCACCCGGACGAGCAAATCCCCGCTCTCACCGACATCGAAGTGCACCTGCTGACAACGCCCAATGCCGAGTTGGCAATCATTAATGCGGGCGATTTTACCCTGAATGACCAGTGCATCAGCTTGACCGACCTGGCACTGTTCAACTTGTCCGGGCGCCCGCGTGGCCATGTGCAAATCAAGCCGCGAGCCGGCGCGGTGCTGCCGGCGTGGCTGGACACCCAGGCCGTGGAGGGTTTGGTGCAGAGCGTCGATGCCGGTGCTTCTTACCTGGCGCTGCTGCGACGTGAGCTCAGAAGCGATGCGCAGCAGGCGTCCGTGCGCCGGGGGCGCTACGAGCGGCAACTGCGCCGCCAGCTACCGATGTTGGCGCTCGAATATGCCATACGGGGTTTGCACGGTATGACGCAGGTCGGCTACGGCTTGGTCGAGCGCGTGTTATTGGTGCGTGACTCCCAAGCCATGCTGGCGACGTTGGGCTTTGTCGCTCGTCCTGGCGCCAAAGAAGACCTGGTCGCCGACATGTTTGTGTTCGCCAACGTGGATGATCCCAATGGTCCTCACGTGCTCTACCGGCCGCTGTTCCAGCCTTCGTTGCAGGAATACCCCGATCGTGCGTCTTTGTTCGCTGCCATCAAACGCCCCGGTGATTTGCAACGAAGTGTGCTCGACTGGCTAAGCGCGGCGGCCAGGCCGGTGTATGCCAATGGCGGGTTCGCTGAGCCACATATCGTGCGTTTTGGCCAAGGCTCCGATTTCGCCCCAATTGACCGCCCGGCGCCGGCCACCCTCAGTTGTAGCGCAATCATCGGCGATGTCGTGCAGGTGCTGTATGCCGAGACGGTAGAGGCCCTGCTGACCTGTGCCGACCGGCGCTCGGTGTCCAACGAGGAAAACCGCTGGATCGCCTATGGGCAGTTGGGTTGGACCCTGTTCAACGCAGTGTTGCCGCTGGTCAGCGGCCCTATGGCGACCGCCGGCTGGATGGTGCAAACCCTCAGTGGCTTGCAAGAAGCTTTGCAGGCAAGGGCCGACGGTGACACAGAAGCGATCCTGGATACGTTCATCGATTTTCTGTTCAATAGCGCCTTGATTTTGCTGGGTGAGGGGATTGGGCGCGGCCTGGTCCACACAGACAAGGTGGTTGCCTCGCTGCCCAATCGCGTGCGCACGGACTTCGAGCCGGAGCGCACGCTGAGCATCACATTGGCCCCCCGCGTCACCCATCACATAGAGAGCCAACTGGATTTCAGCTGGGCCAGCCCAGCCAATGCTTTGGGGCCTGCCGAGCGGCGTGCGCTGGCGAAATTCGTTATGGCTCGGCCGTCCCATCTCGGCGCGGCAGTCCCCCATGGGCCATGGCGGGGCTTGTACCAGAATGAGGGGCGTTGGCTGGCGGAGGTCGACGGTTCGCTGTTTATGGTCGATCCCGACGGGCAAGCGGCGCGGGTGGTCGACCCTAGCAACCCCGGGCATTTTGGGCCCTGGTTAAAAAAGGACGAGGTAGGGCGTTGGCATCTTGACCTGCGTATGCGTTTGGCCGGTGGCTCGCCAAAGAAAACCGTGGCCTCTTTACGCGCCGCCAACGAACAGGCTGCCATTCCGTTGAAGGCGGAGTTGCTGGCGTTCACCAAGGAGGACCAAAAGGACGTTGAACGGCTAAATAAAATCCGCGCCATCGTCAAGGAAGCTGCCACCACTCACGCTTCGGGCCTGGCTCAGGCGCGCGAGCATTACACCAAAGGCCTCGAACAGCGGGTGGTCAAACTGCTGACGGCCATCGATACCTGCTCAAGCCTAGCCGAGTTGCAAGTGCGCAGTGGGGCGTTGGAAACCAAGGCCACGCTGCTGGAATCCTATTGCACGGACATAATCGGCTTGATGGTGCTAAAAGACGCCGAGAGGATCGACTTGCGGCGAAATATACGGCCGCTGCTGGACACCCTTGACGAGAACGCCTCAGAGGCGCAGTTGGAGCAATTGGCCGCGTTCGATCGTGACAGTATGCATTCGTTGAGCCAGTCTTTTGAGTACAGCAAAAAGCTCGAGGCCGGGATGCAGCAATTGGAAGGGGTACGCTATCACGGCGAAATCCATCTGACAGAAGTCAAAAAATACTGGAAAGAACAATATGGCGTGCTGTACGCCGCCTCCCCATTGCTTGAGATGCTGAGCATTCTCGGCGAAGAAAAGCTGGGCGACCACCCCTTGGCCGAGGGCTTGCATGAGCTGACCAAGCCGGTACGCCTGGCGGTGCAGTCGGCGGCCGCATTGTCCGATACCGAGTTCACCCTGCCAGAGCGAACGCAGGTGCTCGACAGCGTGATCACCCGCTATGGCGGCCTGTTGGAAGCCTTGCAGTTTTACCAAGGTCTGGACAACCAATTGGACTGGCCCCACGAGCTGACTCGCCTGGCCCACCTGGTCGAAGAATTGCTCGTGAGGGCCAGGACCGATCTGGAGCCGTTGGCCCGTGCCCAAGCCCAACAAAGTGAGCGGGCCAAAAAGGTCAAGCCGAAAAGGCACAAAGCCCTTATTAGGACCCGGAGCCATGGCATGGTGATCGGCCACTGGCGAGACGCCCCAGGCGTTCTGCGCGACGTGGTGGATTTGGTTGACCCGGTGAACAATGAAACCATCGCGTCTTTTCGTCGTGAAGCCGGTGGCGAGACCTGGGAGCAAATGCCCTCTGAGGCGCCGAAAAAGACTGCCAGCGGCCTAAGCAAGCGTGCGGCGAAAACCCTGAGTGAGTTGATGCATAGCGCGCAAAGCGCACTGGACGCCCTCCCAGGGCAGGTCTTGGCGGCTAAAGCTCAGGCGCGTGTGGCGCAATACCCTTCAGAAATGGAAGACATCATGCGCATGCGCAGCGAGCGCTTGGCCGAGACCGCTGATGCCCTCGACAAATTCGTCGTACGCAGCAACCAGACTGACCTGTCCGTTGACGGTCACGAGTCAGTGGAGTTGAAGGTTCGCCAACTGCGCGACAAAGCGCAGGAGCTCATCGATGAGGGGCGTTTGATGCGTATCGAGCGGGTCAAGACCCTGCCGCCAGACGCTGGCCGAGTGGACTACTTGAAGCGCCAGGGGGAGGTCAGTATCCAGAAGGTCGGTGGGCGCATCCACCTGGCCACCAGCCAGGCCCGTGATTACCTGCAAGAGTATGCGATCAGCGATAAGCATGGGCAGCCGCTTTGGTATGCCCATTTCCACTACGCCAGTACGTTAGCCCCGGCGTCTGCTTATACCCGCGCCCATTTGAAGACGGCAGAGCAACGCAAAATGGGCTATCAGGCGCAGTTGGCCCAGCATATGAGTGGCAGGGAGGTCATTGAAATTCAGCGCAGCCGCATTGATCCGCCTTTGGATCGGCAGTTGTTCTTGAGTTTGGAAGACCAGGAGCAAGAAGCTTGAATGAATAGGGGCAGCCAGTGCTGCCCTATTCATTAGACCGCGCACGCCGTTGCGCTTGCGCGGTGCTGTATCCGTGTCGGGCTGGCCTTTAGTTAGGCAAGGCGCACGCGGGTAGGGCTGGCCAGCATCAGGCCGTGGGACTGCAACACCATGGTCAACTGAGCCACTTGGAGTTGCAATTGATCGCGTTCTTCTTTCAACTCGCGCAGCTCGTCGCGACGCACGTTGACATAAAGAGTTTGAGGAAGATTAGCTTGAAGAACGGTACCCATTGCACACCTCGCAAATGGCAATCACAACACTGAGGTAAGAGCGCTGCAGTGCGTACACTGATCAGCTTCAGTCCCTCTATCGGCACCGATTCTGGATTCTTTTAGCCCGGGTGGGAACTAAATTATTTTTTACGGTCGGCGTGTCTTTTTTATTTTTGACGCCAAATGCCCGTCGTTATTGGGCTAAGGGCTATCATCGAGGTAATAAACCCTTCGTGCGACCCGATGAATGGTCGTTTGTGAACCTAGTCGCGCAGCGTTGGACTAACCTCAAAGCGAGTTTGCGCGTTAGGGTGGTACACCCTTTTTCTGTAGTAAGTGGAGCATCGGCATGCAATTGGGAATCATAGGACTGGGGCGCATGGGCGCAAATATTGCCAGAAGACTGATGCGCGATGGGCATCAGGCAGTGGTCTTCGACGTCAACCAGGAGGCCGTAGCCGCCCTGGCAGCGGACGGCGCCACCGGCGCTGGCGACCTTCCGGCCTTGGTGGCCAGCTTGGAAAAACCACGAGCCATCTGGGTGATGCTACCCGCCGGCCCGCCCACTGAAGACACAATCAACGTGCTCAGTGGCCTGTTGGACGCCGATGACGTGATCATCGATGGCGGCAACACCTTCTACAAAGACGACATCCGCCGCGCCAAAACCCTCACCGAGCAGGGCTTGCATTATGTAGACGTCGGCACCTCGGGCGGCGTGTGGGGCCTAGACCGTGGCTATTGCATGATGATCGGCGGCGAATCCCACGTAGTCGAACGCCTCGACCCGATTTTCGATTGCCTGGCCCCAGGCATCGGTGACATCCCGCGTACCCGCGACCGCAGCCCCACGGCCGACAGCCGTGCCGAGCGCGGTTACATTCATGCGGGCCCGGCCGGCTCCGGGCATTTCGTCAAGATGATCCACAACGGCATCGAGTACGGCCTGATGCAGGCTTACGCTGAAGGTTTTGACATCCTCAAGACCAAGTCCTCCAGCGAACTGCCGCAGGACCAGCGCTTCGACCTGAACATGGCCGATATCGCAGAAGTCTGGCGGCGTGGCAGCGTAGTCTCCTCTTGGCTGTTGGACCTCACCGCCGATGCCCTGGCCAGTGACCCGCAGTTGGCCAACTATTCCGGCGCCGTGTCGGACAGCGGCGAAGGTCGCTGGACCATCGACGCTGCTGTCGAGCAGGCTGTGCCGGTGCCGGTATTGTCCAGTGCCTTGTTCGCCCGTTTCCGCTCGCGCCAGGACAGCACTTACGGCGACAAGATGCTGTCGGCCATGCGCTTTGGCTTTGGTGGCCATATCGAGGTGCCTAAATGAGTTTGACCCAGTCGAAGGTCGAAGCGGCGCCGCCCACTACTTTGTTTCTATTCGGTGCCCATGGTGACTTGGTCAAGCGCCTACTCATGCCGGCCCTGTACAACCTCAGCCGCGATGGCTTGCTGGACAACGGCTTGCACATCGTTGGCGTGGACCATAATGCGGTCAGCGACGCCGAGTTCGCCAACAAACTGCGTGACTTCATCACCGAGCAGGCCGTGGCCAAGGGGCAAGAACCCGACAGCGTGCTAGACCCCGCCTTATGGGCCAAATTGGAAAAACGCATCAGCTACCTATGCGGCGATTTCGTCGATGGCGCCACCTACCAGGCTATCGCTGAGCGTATCCAAGCCAATGGCACCGGCAATGCAGTGTTTTACCTGGCCACGTCACCGCGCTTTTTCAGTGAAGTAGCGCAGCAGTTGGGCCAGGCCGGGCTGCTCAAAGAGAGCGCTGAGGGCTTTCGCCGGGTGGTGATCGAGAAGCCCTTCGGCTCCGATTTGCGCAGCGCCGAGGCGCTCAACGCATGCCTGTTGGGGGTCATGAGCGAGAAGCAGATCTACCGCATCGACCACTACCTGGGTAAAGAAACCGTCCAGAACATTTTGGTCAGCCGCTTCTCCAACGGTATTTTCGAGGCGTTCTGGAACAACCATTACATCGACCACGTGCAGATTACCGCCGCCGAAACGGTGGGCGTGGAGACCCGGGGCAATTTCTACGACAGCACCGGCGCCCTGCGCGACATGGTGCCTAACCATCTGTTTCAGTTGCTCGCCATGATTGCCATGGAGCCACCTGCCGCCTTTGGTGCCGACGCCGTGCGTGGCGAAAAAGCCAAGGTGGTGGGGGCTATTCGGCCCTGGTCCAAGGCCGAGGCGTTAAAGAACTCGGTACGTGGCCAGTACACCGCGGGGGTGGGTGACAAGCCTGGTTACCGCGAAGAAGGCAAGGTCGACCCCGCCAGCCAGACCGAAACCTACGTCGCGTTGAAGGTCATGATCGATAACTGGCGCTGGGTGGGCGTGCCTTTTTACTTGCGCACCGGCAAGCGTATGAGCGTGCGCGACACCGAGATCGCCATTTGCTTCAAGCCAGCGCCCTATTCACAATTTCGCGATACCGAGATCGACCGCGTCAAGCCCAACTACCTGAAGATCCAGATCCAGCCCAATGAAGGCATGTGGTTCGACCTACAGGCGAAAAAGCCTGGGCCAACCTTGGAAATGGAAAACGTGGAGTTGGGTTTCGCCTACAAGGACTTCTTCCAAATGCAGCCTTCGACCGGCTATGAAACGCTGATCTACGATTGCCTGATTGGCGACCAGACCCTATTCCAGCGCGCTGACAACATCGAAAACGGCTGGCGCGCGGTGCAACCGTTTCTCGATGCCTGGCGCGAAGCCGGCCAGGTAGAAACCTACGCAGCGGGCGAAGATGGCCCTCAGGGTGCCCAGGACCTGCTGGCGCGTGACGGCCGCCGCTGGCACTCCCTCGGATGAGCGGCGCAACGCAAGGCCCCATCCGTTTGGTGCTCAGCGACATGGACGGCACCCTATTACGCCCCGATCACAGCCTGTCGCCCCGGGTGATCGAGGCTGTTGCGCAACTGCGTGAGGCGGGCATTCTCTTCAGCCTGGCCAGTAGCCGGCCGCCACGGGCCATGCGTGCCCAGGTCGAAGCCCTGAAGGTCGACCTACCCACCGCCGGGTTTAATGGCGGGACCCTGGTCAAGCCCGACGGCAGTTACTGGCGCACCCATCCCATCGACCGTAAAGCGGTCGATACCTGCCTGCAGCTGTTCGCCCAAGAGCCGGTCGCGGTCTGGGTGTTTGCCGATGACCAGTGGCTGCTGCGCGACACCCAGGGTGACTATGTGGGGGTCGAGCAACATGCTTTGGGCTACGAGCCCGTGCAAGTGGACAGCTTCGAGCCGTACCTGGACCGGGTCGATAAGATCGTCGCCAGCAGCGCCGACTTCGACCTGCTAGTGCGCTTGGAAGCGCGTTTACAGCCCCTGATCGAGGGGCAGGCCCTGGCGGCGCGCTCGCAGAAGTACTACCTGGACGTGACCGCCCTGGCGGCCAATAAAGGTTCGGCGCTGATCACCCTCGCCGAGGCCTACGATGTGCCGTTGGCGCAAACGGCGGTGCTCGGCGACGGCAGTAACGATGTGGCGATGTTCAAGCAAGCCGGCCTGGCGATTGCCATGGGGCAGGGCGAGGACAGCGTCAAGCAGCAAGCGCATCAGGTGACGGGCAGCAACAAAGAGGACGGCGTGGCCATGGCCATCGAGCGGTGGATCTTGCCCCGCGCTTGAATTTCTTCTCTGACTTACGGGGGCAGCATGGCGGCAATGATCGAAGACTACGCGCTGTTGGGCAACTGTCGCAGCGCCGCTCTGGTCGATAAGGGCGGCTCGCTGGACTGGTTATGTTTTCCTCGGTTCGATTCGCCGGCCTGTTTCGCGGCCTTGTTGGGCACGCCCGACAATGGCCGCTGGCGCATCGCCCCCAGCGGTAAGGTGGAGCAGACCTCGCGGGCCTACCGCGACGGTACCTTGATTCTAGAAACCACGTTTCATACGGCCACCGGCAGCGCTTGCCTGATCGACTGCATGCCCATGGCCGAGCACGACAGCGTGTTGCGCATCGTCCAGGGCCTCAGCGGCAGCGTTGAGTTCGAATTCGACCTGGCCATGCGTATGGACTACGGCAATAGCGTGCCGTGGGTGGAGCGGGTCGACCCGTTGACCCTGACCGCCGTGGCAGGCCCGGACCTGTTAGTGCTGCGCAGTACCGCGGCGCTGCATGGCCGCGACCAGCGCACGGCAGGCCGTTTCAGCGTGGCGGCCGGTGAGCGCCAGGTGTTTCGCTTGTCTTATCAGCTGTCGAGCCAACCCCTGGCGCCGGGTTTCGATGGCGACCAAGCCCTTGCCGCGACGCAGACCTGGTGGCGGGCTTTCTCGGACCGTTGCCCGGCAGTGGGCGCCTCCACCGAGTTGGTCAAACGCTCGCTGATCACCCTCAAGGCGATGACGTACCTGCCCAGCGGCGGCATTGTTGCGGCGGTGACCACATCGCTGCCTGAACAACTGGGCGGTCAGCGCAACTGGGACTACCGGTTTTGTTGGCTGCGTGACGCTACCATGACACTGCTGGCGTTCATGAAACTGGGCTATTTCGAGGAAGCCAGCGCTTGGCGTGAATGGCTGCTGCGTTCGGTGGCGGGTAACCCGGAACAGATGCAAATCATGTATGGGCTAGGCGGCGAACGGCGCTTGCCCGAATACCAACTGCCTTGGTTGCCGGGTTATGAGCAATCGGCGCCGGTGCGCATCGGCAATGCTGCGGCTAGCCAACTGCAGATAGACATCTACGGCGAGGTCGCCGACGCCCTCAGCCAGGGCATTCGCGGCGGCCTGCCGCGCCACCCGCGGGCCTCGGCGATCGCGCGGGTGATCATGCCGTTTCTGGAGCAAATCTGGCAGCGGCCGGATGAAGGCATCTGGGAAATTCGCGGCGAGCCGCAACATTTTACCCACTCTAAAGTCATGGCTTGGGTTGCGTTCGACCGTTCGGCGCGCCTGGCCGAGATGACCGAGCAGGGTGCCGCTGAGGCTAAGCACTATCGGGCGGTGGCCGAGCGCATTCACCAAGAGGTGTGCGAGAAGGCCGTGGACCCGGTGCGCGGTTGTTTTGTGCAGGCTTACGGCTCTAAACATCTGGACGCCAGCTTGTTGCAGATAGCCCTTACCGGTTTTCTCCCGCCGGATGACCCGCGGGTGCTCGCGACCGTCGAGCAGATCGAGAACACCCTAATGCGCGACGGCTTGCTGCTGCGCTATGACACCGAGAGCGGCACGGACGGCCTGGCTGCAGGCGAGGGGACCTTCCTGGTGTGCTCGTTCTGGCTGGCCGATGTTTATGTGCTGCTTGGCCGAGAGGACGCTGCGCGAGCGCTGTTCGAGCGCCTGAGCGGCTTATGCAATGACGTCGGCCTGCTGGCCGAACAATACGACCCCCAGGCGGCGCGGATGCTCGGCAATTTTCCGCAAGCGTTCAGCCATATCGGCATCATCAACACGGCGCTCAACCTCTATCACGCCGAGTGCCCAGCCCAGGCCCGGGCCCGCAAGGCCTGAGGGGCTGCGCTGTGCGCGGCGGCTTGCTAGAGTGTGGCGTCTACCCCAGCAGGAGCTTACCGTGCCCGACTATCAGGCGTTCAGTGTCGAGGTAACTGGCCATATCGCCCAGGTGTGCATCAACCGGCCCGACAAAGCCAATGCCATGAACAGCGCGTTTTGGCACGAAATCGTCGAGATTTTTCAGTGGATCGATGCCACCGACAGCGTTCGGGTAGTGGTGCTCAGCGGCGCCGGCAAGCACTTCAGCGCCGGGATCGATCTCTCCCTGCTGGCCTCGGTGGCCTCCGAGTTGGGTAAGGATGTTGGCCGCAATGCCCGCCTGCTGCGCGCCAAGATTCTCCAACTGCAAGCCTCGTTCAATGCCGTGGACCGTTGCCGCAAGCCAGTGTTGGCGGCCATTCAGGGCTATTGCATCGGCGGGGCCATCGACCTGGTTGCTGCGTGCGACATGCGCTACGCCGCCGCCGACGCTCAGTTTTCCATCAAGGAAGTGGACATGGGCATGGCGGCTGACGTGGGCACCTTGCAGCGCTTGCCGCGCATCATTGGCGACGGCATGCTGCGCGAGCTGGCCTATACCGGGCGCATGATCGACGCCCAGCAGGCTTGCGCGATCGGCTTGGTCAATCGAGTTTACGCCGGGCATGCCGCGCTGCTGGAAGGGGTCTTGGCCATTGCCCAGGAAATCGCTGATAAGTCGCCGATTGCCGTGGCAGGCACCAAAGAGATGATCCGCTATATGCGCGACCACCGGGTCGACGATGGGCTGGAATACATCGCCACCTGGAACGCCGCCATGTTGCAGTCCACCGACCTGCGCGTGGCCATGGCCGCCAGCATGACCAAGCAGCAAGCCTTGTTCGACGACTGACCTGACGCCACCGAGAATTTCACCATGCCGCAACGTTGGACCACTGCAATACTCGCCACTGAAACCGTCGGTGGCCTGGCCGTCGCGCGTTCGCCAGAAGGCTTTCTGCTCGGCAGCTCGGGCCCGCTGTTTTCCCGCCAGTGGTTGCACGGGCAGGGCCTGGCGGTATTGGCCGAGCACGGCATTGGCTATTTCGACGGCGAGCCGGTTTACCTGCTGGAGTTGCAGGCGGCTCGCGAGTTGCCTGGCTGCCATTGGCAAGGGCTGCGGGGCTTTATGCTGGAGGGCGAGTTCGAGGTCTATCGCATGCTCGGCTACGCCGCGCAGATCGGCACTTGGGCCCGTGAGCACCGTTTTTGCGGCAGCTGCGGCGCGGCCATGGAACAGGTGGCGGGGGAGCGGGCGATGCACTGCACGGCCTGCAACCTGCGCAGTTACCCGCGCATTTCCCCGAGCATGATCGTGCTAGTGACCCGTGGCGACGAGATTCTCCTGGCGCGCTCGCCGCGCTTTGTCAGCGGCGTCTACAGCACCCTGGCAGGCTTCGCGGAGCCCGGCGAGTCGGCCGAAGATTGCCTGCGCCGCGAGGTCTATGAAGAGGTGCAGCTCAAGGTCAAGAACATCCAATACGTGGGCAGCCAGTGTTGGCCGTTCCCCCACTCGATGATGCTGGGTTTCCATGCCGAATACGCCAGTGGCGAGATCGTGCCCCAGCCCGACGAAATCGAGGACGCCCAGTGGTTTGCCGTGGATGCTTTACCGCCGCTGCCGGCCGGGCGTTCCATTGCCCGTTACCTGATCGACCTCTATGTGGCGCGCCGCTTAGGCCTGCCCGAACCAGTGTTGCCAGGCCAGGCGCACGGTGAGCCCTAGCACCACGGTAATGAACACCGGGCGAATAAACTTCGCCCCGCCGCCAATGGCGCTGCGGGCCCCGAAAAACGCGCCTGCCATGACTGCCAGGCCCATGCTCAGGCCGATCAGCCAATCAACCTGCCCGGAATAGATAAACACCGTTAACGCGGCGATGTTGCTGACAAAGTTCATGCTGCGCGCGACGCCGCTGGCCCTGACCAGGTCGAGCGGGTAGAGCAGCAGGCTACTGACCGTCCAAAACGCCCCGGTGCCCGGGCCCGCCACGCCATCGTAGAAGCCCAGGGTCAGGCCCTGGGGCAGTTGCCAGCGTTTGGCAATGGGCGCGTCGCTGTCCAGCGGGGCCTTGGGGGTGCCGCCGAACAGCAGGTACAAGCCGCAGCCGAAGACGATCACCGGAAGCATTTTATTCAGCCACTCGGCAGGCAGGTATTGGGCTACCGCAGCACCCAGCAGCGCCCCGGCCAGTGTGCCCCAGAGTGCCCGCTGCCATTGCTGCGGGCGGAATAGCTTGCGCCGGTAGAAGGCCAGGCTGGCGGTGGCCGAGCCAAAGGTCGAACTGAGTTTGTTGGTACCCAGCACCAGATGCGGCGGCAGCCCGGCGGTCAGCAAGGCGGGTGTAGTCAGCAGGCCACCGCCGCCGGCAATGGCGTCGATAAAACCGGCTATAAAGGCCACCGCCACAAGAATGGCCAGGGTGGTTAGGTCGACGCTCAGTTCCAAAGGCATAGTGGGCAAGGCTTAAGCAGGTTGGCGGGGCCAGTATTGTGCCTGAAAACCCCCGTCGCCAACCGTAGGAGGGGGCCTTGCCCCCGATCTTTCACCCCTGCAAACCTATATCTCCCAGACCCCCACGAACCGGACCGTCAGAAGGCCGTATGCAGCGACCCGGGTTTTGCTTCGGATTTTTTCCGGCACCTTTGCGCCATGGCGTGTTCAATTCCCTTAAGCCCATAGAGCGGAACCTTCGTGATGTCCAGCCAGACCCTGCCGCACAGCATGACCTATATCGAAATCGCCCAGCCTGGCGGCCCTGAGGTGCTTAAACCGGCCCAGGCAGCGTTACCGAACCTGGAAGCCGGCGAACTGCTGATCAAGGTTCACGCCGCAGGCATCAACCGCCCTGACCTGTTGCAGCGTGCAGGCCAATACCCAATGCAGCCGGGCATGAACCCTATCCCCGGCCTGGAAGTGGCCGGCGAAGTGGTTGCCCTGGGGCCCAACGCCCAAGGCTTCAAATTGGGCGATAAAGTCTGTGCGCTGACCAATGGCGGCGGTTACGCGCAGTACTGTGCAGTGCCCGCCAGTCAGACCCTGATGGTTCCGGCCGACATGGATATGCTCAGCGCCGCAGCGATCCCCGAAACCTTTTTTACCGTGTGGGCCAACCTGTTCAACCTGGGCCAGCCGGTCAAGGGCGACAGCGTGTTGATCCACGGCGGCACCAGTGGCATCGGCACCACCGCCCTGATGCTCAGCCAGGCGTTCAATATGAAAGCCTATGCCACCGCAGGCAGCGCAGCGAAGTGCGAGCGTATCCGTGAGCTGGGGGGTATCCCGATCAACTACCACGAAGAAGACTTCGCTGAGGCGATCGAACGGCATACTCAAGGCCAGGGCGTGCAGGTGATTCTGGACATCATGGGTGGGCCCTATTTCGAACGTAACGTCGCCGCCCTGGCACGCGGCGGGCGCTTGGTCATCATAGGCTTCCTCGGTTCCGCCAAGGTCAAGGAGTTCAATTTGTTGTCTATCCTGGCGAAGCGGGCGCTGGTGACCGGTTCGATGCTGCGCTCGCGCACGCTTGAGGAAAAAGCCGAGATCGCCCAAGCCCTGCACAGCCACGTGTGGCCACTCTTGGCCCAGGGCCGCTGCCTACCGATCATCGACCAGGTGTTTGACCTGGCCGATGCGGCCCAGGCCCATCGGCGCATGGAGGAGGGTGGACACGTCGGTAAGATCGTTCTCAAAGTGGTGTGAACTAGGGGGCGGTTGTGATCGCCCCGCCTGACCTCGTAGAATTGCACGCTACAGTCCGTATTTCCCCCATCCAGAATAAGACGCCAATGGCCGCCACCCCCTCCGATCATCCAGGCCGGGGGCTGGCTGCTCGTTGGCGTTTTTGCCATGGGCCCTTGTACCGAGCGTTTCCAGCGTCAGCGCAGAAACGCTCCTTGAGTGTTAAATGACCTATTTATGAGTGAGTCCCCCATTGAGCAGCGCGGCAACTGGCTTGCCGTGGTTGCCCTGGCGCTAGCCGCATTTATTTTCAATACCACTGAATTCGTCCCGGTGGGGCTGTTGAGTGCCATTGGCGGCAGCTTCGACATGACCCCGGCCCAAGTGGGGCCCATGTTGACCGTCTATGCCTGGGTGGTGTCGTTGACGTCGCTGCCCATCATGTTGCTGACCCGTAACGTCGAACGCCGGCTGTTGTTGTTCGTGGTGTTCGGCGTGTTTATCGTCAGCCACGTGTTGTCGGCCATGGCTTGGAGTTTCACCGTACTGCTGATCAGCCGTATCGGTATTGCCTTCTCCCATGCGTTGTTCTGGTCGATCACCGCTTCCCTGGCGGTACGCATGGCGCCGGTGGGCAAGCACGTACAGGCGCTTGGGCTGCTCGCCACCGGCACGTCGCTGGCCATGGTGCTGGGCATTCCCCTGGGGCGCATCGTAGGTGAAGCCCTGGGCTGGCGTACCACGTTTGTCGGTATTGCCGTGCTCGCCGGTGGCGTGGTGTTGTGGTTGGCTAAATCGCTGCCGCTGTTGCCCAGCCAGAATTCAGGTTCGTTGCGCAGCTTACCGGTGCTGTTCAAGCGCCCTGCACTGGTGTCGTTGTTCTGCCTGACGGCGCTAGTAGTGACGGCGCACTTCACCGCCTACAGCTACATCGAGCCGTTCGCCGCCCATGCCGGCATGAGCGGCGACATGACCACAGTGCTGTTGCTGCTGTTCGGTGGCGCGGGGGTGGTGGGCTCAGTGGTGTTCAGCAAGTTCAGTGACCGCTATCCCAAGGGCTTCTTGACGTCCGCGATCGGCGGCCTGGCGGTCTGCCTGCTGCTGTTCTTGCCGATGGCCTTGAGTGTGCCTTCTCTGGGCACGCTGTGCGTGGTGTGGGGGATCATGATCATGTGCTTTGGTTTAGTCATGCAGGCCAAAGTGCTGGCGCTCGCACCGGACGCCACGGACGTGGCAATGGCCCTGCACTCAGGCATCTACAACATTGGTATCGGCGGCGGTGCGTTGCTCGGCAGCGTGGTTAGCGGCAGCCTGGGCGTGGCCCATGTCGGCTTCGTCGGCGGTGCTTTGGCGGCGTTGGGGTTGGCGATTTGCGTGGTGACCACACGGCGGTTCGGTAGCTGACCGGGAGCCGCAGTTGTGGCTAGAAGATCGGGGGCAAGCCCCCTCCTACGATCAGTCCCGATCGTAGGAGGGGGCTTGCCCCCGATCTTTTCCCCCGTCATACACCGATTTTGCAATTACCCAAGGTTATCGATGAATGCCCATAAGTGATTAGCAGGGTATCGCCCAGCTCGCTAGAGTCTGCCCATCGCGCTGACCGGCCCAATGGCCGGGGGCTCGTCCATACATCGCCCTGGGAATTGTTCGCATGAAAATAAAAACGATCCGAACTCGCGTATTTGAATGGAAAGGCAAGGTGGTGCCGCCCCAGGCCCACTTCTGCACCAACGCCAGCGACATTCTGTTCGAGCGAGGCGATGCCATGGGCTCGTTTCGCTTCCACGGTTGGCTGGTAGTGGAAGTCGAGACCGACACCGGCCTGGTGGGCATCGGCAATTGCGCGTTGGCTCCCAGGGTGGCCAAACAGATCATCGATACCTACCTGGCTCCCATCGCATTGGGGGAAGACCCCTTCGACAACGAATACATCTGGCAAAAAATGTACCGCCAGAGCCACGCCTGGGGCCGCAAAGGCATCGGTATGGCCGCCATCTCGGCCATCGATATCGCCATATGGGACATCATGGGCAAAGCGGTAAACAAGCCGGTGTTCAAGCTGCTCGGCGGGCGTACCAAGGAGAAAATCTGGACCTACGCCTCCAAGCTCTACGCCAACGATAACCTCGACCTGTTCCTCGCCGAGGCCCAGGGCTATCTTGATCAAGGCTTCACCGCCCTGAAAATGCGTTTCGGCTATGGCCCGAAAGACGGCCCGGCGGGTATGCGCCGCAACATCGAACAAGTGCGCGCGCTGCGCGAGCTGGCCGGGCCGGACGTCGACATCATGCTGGAATGCTATATGGGCTGGACCCTCGAATACGCCCGGCGCATGCTGCCCAAGCTGGCCGAGTTCGAGCCGCGCTGGCTGGAAGAACCGGTGATTGCCGACGACATCGAAGGCTATGTCGAGTTGAAGAAGATGGGCATCATGCCAATCTCCGGCGGCGAGCACGAGTTCACCGCCTATGGTTTCAAAGACCTGCTGGAGCGCCGTGCGATCGACGTAATCCAGTACGACACCAACCGCGTCGGTGGTATTACCGCGGCGCGCAAGATCAATGCCCTGGCCGAGGCGTGGTCGGTGCCAGTGATTCCCCATGCCGGGCAGATGCACAACTACCACCTGACCCTGTCCACCACAGCCTCGCCGATGTCCGAGTTTTTCCCCGTGTTCGACGTGGAAGTGGGCAACGAGCTGTTCTACTACGTGTTCAAGGGTGAACCGGCGCCGGTCGATGGGTTTATCCAGCTCGATGACCATCTGCCAGGCCTGGGCCTGGAGATCAACGAAGCGTACCTCGGTGAATTCAACATCATCGAATGACCATACGTTTGCGCCGAGGAGTCACCTTTGATGCGTTTGATCCAATTTCTCAGCAGTGACGGCCTGCGCCAGGTCGGTCGCGTCGACAGGGCCAGCCTGGAGCTGGTCAAGGCCACCCACAGCACCCGTGAGTTGGCCTTGGCCGCGATTCGCGCTGGCCACAGCCTGGCGGCGGAGGTGGCCTTGCGCGGCACCGAGCCAGGCCCCGACTACACCCATTTACTCGACAGCGGCCAGGTGTTGGCGCCGCTGGACCACCCCGACCCGGCGCACTGCCTGGTCAGTGGCACCGGGCTTACCCACCTGGGCAGCGCCGCCACCCGGGACAGCATGCACCAGCAGGCCGAGCAGGCGCCGAGCGCGATGACCGACACCCTGCGCATGTTCACCCTGGGCCTGCAGGGTGGTAAGCCTGCGCCCGGCCAAGTGGGAGCGCAGCCGGAATGGTTCTACAAGGGCGACGGCAGCAGCGTCGTGCGCCCCGGCCAGGCTTTGCCCGCCCCGACATTTGCCGAGGACGCCGGGGAAGAGCCCGAGCTCACCGGGCTCTACGTGATTGGCGACGACGGCACGCCCTACCGCCTAGGCTTTGCCCTGGGTAACGAGTTTTCCGACCACGTCACCGAGCGGCGCAACTACCTGTACCTGGCCCATTCCAAACTGCGTTTTTGTGCGTACGGCCCGGAGCTGCGGACCGGCCCGTTGCCTGAGCACCTGCAAGGCACCAGCCGGATCTGGCGCGGCAGCGAACTGCTGTGGGAAAAAGCCTTTCTCAGCGGTGAGGCCAACATGTGCCACAGCATCGAGAACCTGGAGTACCACCATTTCAAATACGCTCAGTTCCTGCGCCCTGGCGATGTGCATATTCACTACTTTGGTACCGCCACTCTGTCGTTCGCCGACGGCGTGCAAACCCGCCCGGGTGACCGCTTTGAAATCAGCCTGGACGATTTTGGCGCACCCTTGAGCAATTCGGTGGGCAGCGGCCCCACGCCGTTGGCGCCTGGCGCGGTGCGGGCGCTGTAGGCGGGCAGGACTCTTGCGATTCGCGCAATGCTCTTTTATTGAATAGGGGTTTGGCAAAGCCTCAGCAGAGGCATACCCTGGCGGGCTTTTCCATTGTCTTTTGGAGTGCCCATGCCTAGTCAGTTTCCTGCCGTCCGCCCCCGTCGCCTAAGGCGCAACGACAGCTTGCGCCAGCTGTTTCAGGAAACCGAGTTCAACCTGGGCGACCTGGTACTGCCGATTTTCGTCGAGGAGGGCATCGACGACTTCATTCCCATCACCAGCATGCCTGGGGTGCGGCGCATTCCTGAATCGAAGCTGGCGGGTGAAATCGAGCGTTACGCGCGCGCGGGCATCAAGTCGGTGATGACCTTCGGGGTGTCTCACCACCTGGATGCCGACGGCAGCGACACCTGGAACGACAACGGGCTGATCTCGCGCATGGTCGGTATCTGCAAAGACGCGGTGCCCGAGATGGTGGTGATGTCCGACACCTGTTTCTGCGAGTACACCGCCCATGGCCACTGCGGTGTGCTGCATGATGGCGTGGTGGACAACGATGCCACGCTGTTGAACCTCGGCCGCCAGGCGGTGGTGGCAGCCCGTGCGGGGGCAGACTTCATCGCGCCATCGGCAGCCATGGACGGCCAAGTCCAAGCCATTCGCCAAGCGCTGGACGCCGCAGGCTTTTTCGACACCTCGATCATGGCCTATTCCACCAAGTTCGCCTCGGCGCTGTACGGGCCGTTTCGCGAAGCTGGCGGCAGTGCGTTGAAGGGCGACCGCAAGAGCTACCAGATGAACCCGATGAACCGCCTGGAAGCGGTGCGTGAATCGCTGCTCGACGAACAGGAAGGTGCCGACGCCCTGATGGTCAAACCGGCGGGCGCTTACCTGGACATCATTCGCGACATCCGCGAGGCATCGCGCCTGCCCCTGACCGCGTATCAGGTCAGTGGCGAATACGCGATGATCAAATTCGGCGCGCAAGCCGGGGCTATCGATGAGGCCCGGGTCGTGCGCGAGAGCCTGGGCGCGATCAAGCGCGCTGGCGCCGATCTGATCTTTACCTACTTCGCCATGGACCTCGCCCGCGACGGCATCTGAGGACAAGCTGAACTGCTGAGCGGGAGGAGGCTCCAATGGGCCTATCTTCCCGCCAAGAGAAACCCCGTGGCCTCCATCATTACCTCCGACAGCCACCTGCCGGACCCCGCCAGCAGCACCGATACGCACATGTTCGGTACGCCCAAGGACCGTCTGGATTTCTATCGCCGTGAGATCCAGTACGAAACCAGCATGCTGTCCAATCGCACCAACGCTTACCTATCGGCGCAGTCTTTTCTGGTGATCGCCTTTGCCTCGTCCATGGGTAACCTCAACCCAGAGTGGGGCAAGCTGTTCACTCTAGTGGTGCCGGCCTTGATGGCGGCCCTCGGGCTGGTGAGTTCGCTGCATGCCTGGCCGGGCATTCGTGCGTCCTATGTGATCATCGATCACTGGCATTTCAAGCAGAACCAGTTGCTCAGCGCCGAACCGGCCATGGGCGCAGCGTACGACGATTCACCGCTGTTCTCCGAGCGGGATTCGAGTGCAGTGGCCTACCGCAAATCCCTGATGTTTTCTTTGCGCAGCCCATGGCTGTTCAGCCTGTTCTGGGTGGTTCTGGCGTTCTACTGCCTGTACGTGCAGTTCGATAACCCGATGACCTGAGTCAAAAGGTACCGATCAGTTCGCCCAGGGTCGCCATGGCCTGTTCACTGCGGGCCGACCAGGGGCTGCCGTAGTTCAAGCGGATACAGGATTTGAAGCGCCGTGTGGCGGAGAAAATCGGCCCGGGGGCAATGCTCACGCCTTTGGCCAGGGCCAGGTGGAACAGCTGCAGCGAATCGACTCGCTCGGGTAGCTCGACCCAGAGAAAATAACCACCGCCCGGTTGGCTGACCCGGCTTTCCCGGGGAAAGTAGCGAGCGATGGCGGCGAGCATCTGCCGCTGCTGGGCTTCCAGGGCCAGGCGCAGTTTGCGCAAATGGCGATCATAGCCGCCGTGTTGCAGGTAATCGGCAATTGCCGCCTGGGCGGGCATCGATGCGCAAATGGTGGTCATCAACTTGAGCCGCTCGACCTTCTGCGCAAAGCGCCCAGCCGCCACCCAGCCGATCCGGTAGCCCGGCGCCAGGCTCTTGGCGAACGAACCACAGTGCAGCACCAGCCCCTCGCGGTCGAAAGCCTTGGCCGGTTTGGGCGCCTGCTGGCCGAAATACAGCTCGGCATACACATCGTCTTCGATCAGCGGCACTTGGTGCCTGGCCAGCAGCTCGACCAATTGCGCTTTGCGCGCCTCGGGCACGCTGGCCCCAATGGGGTTGTGAAAGTTGGTCATCGACCAGCAGGCTTTGACCGGCAAGCGCTCCAGGGTTTGCTCGAGCACTTCAAGGTCGATGCCATCGCGCGGGTGCACGGGAATTTCCACGGCCTTGAGCTTGAGCCGCTCCAACACTTGCAGGCAGGCATAAAAGGCGGGTGCCTCGATGGCTACCAAGTCGCCGGGTTCGGTGACGGCTTGCAGGCATAGGTTGAGTGCCTCCAGGGCGCCGTTGGTGATCAGCAACTCCTCCATGGGCAGCGCCAGCCCGGCCACTCGATAACGCAACGCGATTTGCCCGCGCAGGTTCGGGTTGCCGGGGGAGAGGTCGGTGACGGTCAGGTCTGGGTGCATGTCGCGGTTGGCGCTGGCCAGGGAGCGGGCCAGGCGCGGCAGGGGAAACAGCCGTGGGCTGGGGAAGGCCGAGCCGAAGGGGACCATGTGCGGGTCTTTCATCGAGTCGAGGATGGAAAACACCAGTTCGCTGACGTCCACCGCCGTGGATTCGCTGTGCGCGGGCTGCACCATCGGCGGCTCAAAGGCATGGGCCAGCGCGTTGACGAAGTAACCCGAGCGCGGCATGGCATGGATCAGGCCGCGTCGCTCCAGCAGGTAGTAAGCCTGAAACACGGTCGAGGGGCTGACACCGTGGGCTTGGCTGGCGTAGCGCACCGACGGCACCCGGGCGCCCGGGCCAAGCACGCCGGTGCGAATCAGCTCGGCGATGTGTTCGGCAAACTTTTCGTAGCGTTTCATCGGGCTCCAGAAGGCGCGGGGCAAAACCGCAGTATCACCGCTCGCTACTTTTCAGTACAGCGGCAGCCGAGCGGCATAAAACCGGTGCAGGCGGTCAGAGAATCGCCGCCGCCTTGAGCAGTTCGCAGGTGTAGGGGTGCTGTGGCTGGTCAAACAACTGCTGGCTGGGGCCGCGCTCCACCACTTGGCCGTCTTTGACCACGATCACATCGTGGGCCAGGGCGCGCACCACGGCCAGGTCGTGGCTGATGAACAGGTAGGTCAGGCCATGGCGTTCCTGCAATTGGCGCAGGAGGGTCACCACCTGCTTCTGCACGGTACGGTCCAGGGCCGACGTTGGCTCGTCGAGCAGGATCAGCGCCGGCTTGAGCACCAAGGCCCGGGCGATGGCAATGCGTTGGCGCTGACCGCCAGAAAACTCGTGGGGGTAGCGGTGTCGGCTGGCAGGGTCCAGGCCTACCTCCCGCAGCGCCTCGATCACCCGCTGCTCGCGCTCGGCAGCGCCAGCTTCACTGTGCACCTGCAAGCCTTCCTCGATAATCTGCGCCACCGAGAGGCGGGGGCTGAGGCTGCCGAAGGGGTCCTGGAAGACCACTTGCATGCGTTTGCGCCAGGGCCGCATCTGCCGGTTGTCCAGGCCGTCCAGGCGCGCGCCCTCGAAGGTGATGCTGCCCTCGGCGTCCAGCAGGCGCAAAATGGCCTGGCCGAGGGTGGATTTGCCCGAGCCCGACTCACCGACGATGCCCAGGGTTTTACCGCGCTGGACGCCCAGGCTGATGCCATCCACCGCTTTAATAAAGTGCCGTGGCCCGCGCAACAGGCCGCCGTCCAGGGGGTACCAGACCTTGAGGTCGCGTACCGTCAGCACTTCTTCGCGGTCTTCGCGGCACACCGCGCGGCCACCCGGTTCGGCATCTAGCAGCATGCGGCTGTAGGGGTGTTGGGGATTGCAGAATAGCGCCTCACAATCTGCCTGCTCGACGATCTCCCCAGCGCGCATCACGCACACGCGCTGGGCGATGCGGCGCACCAGGTTGAGGTCATGGCTGATGAGCAACAGCGACATACCCAGGCGCTGCTGCAGCGAACGCAGGAGCTCGAGAATGCGCCGTTGCACGGTGACGTCCAGGGCCGTGGTGGGCTCGTCGGCGATCAGCAGGTCGGGTTCGCACGCCAAGGCCATGGCGATCATCACCCGTTGCCGCTGGCCGCCGGAAAGCTGGTGCGGGTAGGCTTTGAGCCGCGCCTGGGGGTTTTGTAGGCCCACCAGTTCCAGCAGTTCGACGATCCGCGCTTGCGCCGCTTTGCCGCTCAGGCCTTTGTGCACCAGCAGGGTTTCGCCCAGCTGCTTGTGCACCGTGTGCAATGGGTTGAGCGAGGTCATGGGCTCTTGGAAGATCATGGCAATGCGATTGCCGCGCACCTCGCGCAGGGTTTTGCCGTCGGCGCCCAGCAGCTCCCGGCCCCGGTAACGAATGCTGCCACGGCTTGTGCAGCCGCTCTGGGGCAGCAGTTGCAAAATGGAGTGGGCGGTGACCGATTTGCCCGAGCCAGATTCGCCCACCAGTGCCAGGCATTCGCCCTGACCGATGTGCAGCGACACGTCGCGCACCGCCAACTGCCCGTTGAACGCCACATCGAGGTGGCGGATGTCGATCAGGTTGTCTTGCATAGGAGCCTCAGGCACGGGGGTCGAACGCATCGCGCAGGGCCTCGCCCATAAACACCAGCAGCGAGAGAATCACTGCCAGGGTGAAAAACGCCGTCAGGCCTAGCCAGGGCGCTTGCAGGTTCTGTTTGCCCTGGGCGATCAATTCACCCAGGGACGCACTGCCTGCAGGCATGCCGAAACCGAGAAAATCCAGGGCGGTAAGGGTCGAAATGGCGCCGGTGAGGATAAACGGCAGAAAACTCAAGGTGGCGTTCATGGCATTGGGCAGGATGTGCCGCACGATGATCCGGCGGTCGCTCAAGCCCAGCGCGCGAGCCGCCTTGACGTACTCCAGGTTGCGCCCGCGCAGGAACTCGGCACGTACCACGTCGACCAGGGCCAACCAGGAAAACAACGCCATGATGCCCAACAACCACCAGAAATTCGGCTCGACGAAGCCGGACAGAATGATCAGCAGGTACAGCACCGGCAGGCCCGACCAGACTTCTTGCAGGCGCTGGCCGAGCAAATCGACCCAACCGCCGTGGTAGCCCTGCAGCGCCCCGGCGGCAATGCCGATCAGCGAGCTGATGGCCGTTAGGGCCAAGGCAAATAAGATCGAGACCCGGGCACCGAAGATCACCCGGGCCAAGACGTCGCGGGACTGATCGTCGGTGCCCAGCCAGTTCACCGCCGAGGGCGGGCTGGGGGCTGGCTGGTCGAGGTCGTAATTGGGCGTGTCGGCGCTGAATGGGATCGGCGGGAATAGCATCCACCCGCCTTTGGCGGCGATCAGTTGGCGCACGTAGTCGCTGCGGTAGTCGGCCTGGAAGGGCAGTTGCCCGCCGAATTCCTGCTCCGTATGCCGTTTGAACACCGGCCAGTAGTAGGCGCCGTCGTATTTGAGCAACAAAGGTTTGTCGTTGGCGATCAGCTCGCCGCCCAGGCTCATGACAAACAGTGCCAGGAACAGCCATAACGACCACCAGCCACGGCGATTGGCTTTGAAGCGGTCCAAGCGCCGACGCGCCAAAGGGGACAGAGCCAGCATCAGGCGTTCCTCGCGGCGAAGTCGATACGCGGGTCGACCAGGGTGTAGCACAGGTCACCTACCAGTTTGATCAGCAGGCCGAACAGCGTGAAGATAAACAGCGAGCCAAACACCACCGGGTAGTCCCGCGCCACGGCCGCCTCGTAGCTCATGCGGCCCAGGCCGTCGAGGGAGAAAATCACTTCGATCAGCAGTGAGCCTGCGAAAAACACGCTGATCAGCGCCTGGGGCAGGCCGGCCACGATCAACAGCATGGCGTTGCGAAAGACGTGGCCATACAGCACGCGCTTTTCGGTGAGCCCCTTGGCCCGTGCGGTCACCACGTATTGCCGCGTGATTTCATTGAGAAAGGCGTTTTTCGTGAGAATCGTCAACGTGGCAAAGCCGCCGATCACCAGGGAGGTTACCGGCAGGGCCAGGTGCCAGAAATAGTCGGCGATTTTCCCCAGCAGGCTCAATTCGGCGAAATTGTCCGAGACCAGCCCGCGCACGGGGAACCAGTTCAATGAGGTGCCTCCGGCAAACAGCACGATCAGGAACATCGCAAATAGGAACGCCGGCATGGCATAACCGATGACGATAGCCGTACTGCTCCACATATCGAACGCGCTGCCATGGCGTACCGCCTTGCGAATGCCCAAGGGGATGGACACCAAATACGTGATCAAGGTGGCCCAAAAACCAAGGGAAAGGGTCGCGGGCAGTTTGTCGAGTATCAGGTCGGTGACCTTGGCTCCCTTGAAGAAGCTGTTGCCGAAATCCAACGTTGCGTAGTTTTTCAGCATCAACCACAGGCGCTCGGGGGCGGATTTGTCGAAGCCGTACTGACGTTCGATGTCTTGGATCAACTTAGGGTCCAGGCCTCGGCTGGCCCGCGAGTTGCCTTGCAGCGCTTCACTACCGCCGCCGACATTACCGCCGCCGACCCCCTGCAGGCGGGCGATGGCTTGCTCCACCGGGCCACCGGGCGCGGCTTGCACAATGACAAAGTTGACCAGCAGGATCACCAGCAGAGTCGGGACGATCAGCGCCAGGCGCCGCAGCACATAGGCCAACATCAGTGACTCGCCCCCTGGTTTTGCAAGGCTTTCATCTGGGCATTGGACAGCGCCGTGGGGCTGGCTTGCCACCAGGTTTCCAGGGCCTCATCGTTACTCGCCGGGGTGGCGGGAATGCCGAAACGGTTCCACCACACCGTGGAAATGCCGGGCGGGTAGTAGTTGGGCACCCAGTAGTAATTCCACTGCAGTACCCGGTCCAGGGCGTGAGCGTGGCGTTGCATGTCGGGCAGGTTGTCCGCCTTGACCAAGCCGCTGATCAATTGGTCCACTGCCGGGTTTTGCAAAGCCATGTAGTTGTTCGAACCCGGGTCGAGGGCGGCGCCAGAGCCGAAATAGTTGTACAGCTCCAGGCCTGGCGATGGTGATACCGGGTAGCCGGTGATGATCATGTCGTAGTCCCGGGCCATCACCCGGTTGATGTACTGCGAGGCATCGATGCGACGAATTTCCATGCGGATGCCGATCTGCGCCAGGTTGCGCTTCCACGGCAGCAGCAGGCGGTCGACCCCGGACTGGGCGTTAAGGAAGGTGAAATCTAGGGTCTCACCGGCTTCATTCACTAGACGGTCGTCCTTGGCGCGCCAGCCGGCTGCTTCAAGCAGGGCCAGGGCCTGTAGCTGTTGGTTGCGAATCAAGCCTGAGCCATCGGTCTTCGGCGCGCTGAATACTTGGGTGAACACCTCGTCTGGTATTTGCCCGCGCAGGGGTTCAAGGATCGCCCGTTCGGCGGCGTCGGGCAGTGCCCGAGCGGCCAGTTCGCTGTTGCTGAAATAGCTCTGCTGGCGCACGTAGAAGTTGCGCATCATGCGCCGGTTGCTCCACTCGAAATCCCACAGCAGGGCAATGGCCTGGCGCACGCGGCGGTCCTGGAACACCGGCCGTTGCAAATTGAAAACGAAGCCCTGGGCCGACTGCAAGCTCTGGGGAGCCAACTGCGCCCTTTGCAGCCGGCCTTCGTCCAGCGCCGGGCTGTTGTAGCCGATGCTATAGCCGGTGGCGCTGAATTCCCGGTTGAAATCAAAACCGCCGCCGCGCAGGACCTGGCGAGCGACCTCGGTGTCACCGAAATACTCCACGCTGAACTGGTCGAAGTTGTACATGCCTCGGCTGACGGGCAAGTCTTTACCCCACCAGTCGGGGTTGCGTTCGAACGTGACGCTGCGCCCGTTGTCGATTTTGCCCAGGCGGTACGGGCCGCTCCCCAGCGGTGCCTCGAAACCGCCGCCATTGGCGAAGTCGCGGGTTTTCCACCAGTGTTGCGGCAGCACGGGCAGGCTGGCCAGGTCGAGGGGCAGGGTACGGCTTTCATTGCTCTTGAAGTCAAAGCGGACCTGGTGGGGTGACTCCACTTCGACGCCGCTGACGTCGGCGAACAAGGTGCGAAAGCGTAGGCTGCCTTCGCTCATAAATAATCGGTAGGTGTAGGCGACGTCCTCGGCAGTGATCGGCAAACCGTCGGCAAAGCGCGCCTTGGGGTTCAAGTTGAACCGCAGCCAGCGGCCGTCTTCGCCGCGCTCCATGGTCTGGGCCACTAGCCCATACACGGTATAGGGTTCATCCAGCGAGCGTACTGCCAGCGGGGAGTACAGCAGGCCGTCGATCTGGGTGATGCCCGAGCCTTTGTCTATGTAGGGCAGGATATGGTCGTACTGGCCTATTTCCAGGGCCGAGCGGCGCAGGCTACCGCCTTTGGGCGCATCCGGGTTGACGTAGTCGAAATGCTTGAAGCCGGCCGGGTACTTAGGGGCTTCGCCGTAGACCGTAAGAAAGTGTTGGGGCGCCGCGAAGGCGGTAGGCAAGCTCAGCAACAGGGCTGCAAAAAATACACTATGAAGTACCGCGCGCATTGGCTGCCTTATCTGACCCTGGGGGCGGAAGGTGGAGAGCATGATGGAGCAAAAGCCAGGCAAATAAAACTTCGCAAACCAAACGACCCGCCGGAGCGGGTCGTCAGTGCCAGTGGGGTAAGCCACTGGCTGGCACAACAGTGCTAAAACTGGGCATTAGTCCTGGCGGCTGGTGACTTCCAGCAGGTGGTAGCCGAACTGGGTTTTCACCGGGCCTTGCACAGTGTTGACCGGCGCACTGAATACCACGCTGTCGAACTCTTTGACCATTTGGCCTGGGCCGAAGGAACCGAGATCGCCGCCCTGGCGGCTCGAAGGGCAGGTGGAGTTCTGCTTGGCAATTTCAGCGAAGTCAGCGCCGCCTTCGATTTGTGCTTTCAGTTCGTTGCACTTCTCTTCGCTGGATACCAGGATGTGACGGGCAGTGGCTTTGGCCATTATGTAAATCTCCATACATTAAAGTCATCAGGCTACCGGATTCAGGCGAGCTTTTCGCGCAAAAGTTCAATCACACTGGTGAGTGGATTTTTCCCCGCAGTGCAGCAGCGCTGTCGCGCAACAGTCGCTCGGTGGCCTCCCAGCCCAGGCAGCCGTCGGTGACCGACACGCCGTAGCGAAGGTCCGGGCCCAAGGTTTGTTTGCCAGAGAACAGGTGGCTTTCCAGCATCAAGGCAACCAGTGAACGGTCCCCAGCCAGGCGCTGACGCAGCACCTCGGCCATCACCGCAGGTTGGCGCAACGGGTCTTTGCCGCTGTTGGCGTGGCTGCAGTCCACCATGAGGCGCGGCGATGCGTTCGCCTGGGCCAGGGCGTCGCGGACCCGAGCCACGCTCTGCTGGTCGTAGTTTGGCCCGCCATGACCGCCGCGCAGCACCAGATGGGTATGCCGGTTGCCCGCTGTTTCGATCAACGCCGGGTGTCCCAGGGGGTCTAGCCCGAAGTGACGATGCGGGTGGGCGGCGCTGGCCATGGCGTCGCAGGCCACGCCCACGCCACCGTCGGTGCCGTTTTTGAAACCGATCGCGAAGTCCAGGCCGCTGGCCATTTCGCGGTGGATCTGCGATTCAGTGGTGCGCGCGCCAATCGCCGCCCAACTGAGCAGGTCATCGAAGTAGCCGCTGGCCAGCGGTTGCAGCAGTTCGCTGGCCAGCGGCAGGCCCAGTTGCAGCAGGTCCAGCATCAATTGCCGGGACAGTTCCAGCCCTGCCCGTAGATCGTCACTGCCATCGAGCCCGGGGTCGTAGGCCAGGCCTTTCCAGCCAATGGTGGTGCGCGGTTTTTCCACGTAGGCGCGCATGACCAAGAGCATCTGGCCTTGCAGCTCACGGCCCAACTCGGCCAAACGTTCGCCGTATTCCAGCGCCGATTCGCGCTCGTGCAGTGAGCACGGGCCGACCACTATTAACAGACGCGGGTCGTCGCCTGCCAAAATGGCGCGCACCGCCTCGCGCTGGGCCTCGACCTGGCGTGCCAGGGAGGGCGCCAGGGGGCGCTGCTGTTTGAGTTCGAAACTGCTGGGCAAGCGCCGGCTTACAGGGCTGTTTGCAGCAGGCGGCAGGATTTGGCTGGTGCAAGGGTTGGGCAGGGCGTGGGTAGCGGTTTTCATAACGGTTCCTTGGGGCTGGCGCGGCGTCGTGGCCGCAGGGCAGCCCTATCGAGGTGTTCGACAGTCGCCCTTCAGGGCATTGGCAGTGGGCATCGAGTGCAGGCGGGTAAATCGCCAAGCGAGATAGCGGGTGTAGTTGCGGTAATAAAAGCTCTGGGTCATGTCGAAAGTCTCGTGCAGGTGGGTGAAATGCAGCGCTAAAAAAACAAAACCCCCGGTCGGGAGGCCGACCGGGGGTTGAGAAAATCTCTGTCAGGCGACCCCTATTCAGTGGGCGCCAGTTTGGGTATTAGGCGCGCCAGTGGCTAAACCAATACCCATAATAAAATTCCATCGGCGCACAAGCAGGCGCAACTGCAGGCGCAACTGCAGCCTGGCGCAAAGCGCTGGCGGTGCAGGTGACGGGGTTGCAAGTGGCGTGTGACATTAGCTGTCTCCGATGTGAGTTTCGAGGTTACTTCAGCCTGAGCAGGGCATTCAAGGAAAATTTTCGTATGCTGAGTGTCTATTCAGCGTTCTAGCCGAGCCATTTATGGACCTGTACCTAAGCCCCGCCAGCGCCAGCGACCTGAAGTTCGCCCGCGACCTCACCCGGCGTGGCATGCTGGCGTACTACACAAGGTTCGACCTGCTCTGGCAGGAGACAGCCTTCGACCTGGCCTGGCAGGGCCGCGAGAACCTGATCGTCCAGGTCGCCGGCGAGCGCCTGGGTTACCTCAGCCTCAGCCGCGACCTGCGCGCCTTGTATATCCGCGAACTGCATTTGCTCGAAGCTGCCCGTGGGCAAGGCCTTGGCAGTGCGGTGCTGCATGAGGTGCAGGCGCGGGCCAGGTCGGAGCATTTTGCCCGGGTGCGCCTGACCGTATTCAAGACCAACCCCGCACGCCACCTTTACCAGCGCCACGGCTTCGTCGAGGTGGGGGAGGAGGCCTGCTTCTGGCGCATGGAACAGGCGATTCAGCGTTGAAGGCTGTCCAGCTCACAGGCGTCGACCCCCAGCTTCATGCCCAGCAGCACGGCAATTCGGTGGGCTTCGCCGCGCTTGCCTTTCTTGCGCCCTGAAAGCAACTGATAGGTGGTGGCAGGGTCCACCCCATGTTCCCTGGCGAATTGCTGTACCGATTTTCCTTGTTGGTCGAGCCAAGCCTTAGCTTGTGCCGCAGTCCGTATAGCGGGCATAGTTCAAATCCGTTTATTTTTGTTGAATTGGAAGGTGCGTAAGCACTGTTATGAGTGTTTCAGTAATGGATTATACATTCAAATGAGTGGAATTGGACCGCGGCTGCGTGAAGAGCGGGAGCAACTATCGCTGACGCAAAAAGAATTCGGCGCCCTCGGCGGCGTGGCCGCCAATGCTCAGGGCAAGTACGAAAGCGGCGAAAGAACCCCTAAAGCCGACTATTTAGCCGCCGTTGCCTGCCATGGCGTTGATGTTCGCTACGTCTTGACCGGCGAGCGCACGCCCATCGCAGGCGCGGGTTTGAGTCCTGAAGAGGAAAAAGTCCTATTTGACTATCGGACACTTCCTACAGCCGGCCAAGCAGCTCTAAAGCAAATGGCCTGCACCCTGGCCGAGATATCCGGCACCTATTCGGCCAACCCGCCCGTCCGGACGCGCCCCGGTACACGCAAGTCCTAGAGCCTTTGAGGACTGAGAGTGGTACAGATTTGTCACACAGTTGAGGTGGTGCAGCGGTTTGTTTGATAAGGTAGCTAACATTCAATTGCCGCTAAGACGAGGTGTCTGCTTGATTAGGGTGCTAGTGGTCGATGATCACGATCTGGTGCGCACAGGCATCACGCGGATGCTCGCCGACATCGACGGCTTGCAAGTGATCGCGCAGGCTGAATCCGGCGAGGAAGCCCTGATGAAGGCCCGCGAGTTGAAGCCCGACGTGGTCTTGATGGACGTCAAGATGCCGGGTATCGGTGGCCTCGAGGCTACGCGCAAACTGCTGCGTAGCCAGCCGGAGATCAAAGTGGTTGCCGTCACCGTGTGCGAGGAAGACCCATTTCCCACCCGCCTGCTCCAGGCCGGCGCCGCCGGCTACCTGACCAAAGGCGCGGCGCTCGATGAAATGGTCCAGGCGATCCGCCTGGTCTTCGCTGGCCAGCGCTATATCAGCCCGCAAATCGCCCAGCAATTGGCGCTCAAATCGTTCCAACCCACCACCTCGCAGTCGCCGTTCGACCTGCTATCCGAGCGCGAAATCCAGATCGCCTTAATGATCGTTGGCTGCCAGAAAGTGCAGATCATCTCCGATAAACTCTGCCTGTCGCCTAAAACCGTGAATACCTACCGTTACCGTATCTTCGAAAAACTGTCGATCGCCAGTGATGTCGAGCTCACCCTCCTGGCCGTTCGCCATGGCATGGTCGACGCCAGTCTTTGAGCATGACCAGCCCCTTTGACCCCAGTGCCTTTCTCTCGACCTGCAGCGGCCGCCCCGGTGTCTACCGGATGTTTGACTGCGACGCGCGGCTGCTTTATGTCGGCAAGGCGAAAAACCTGAAAAAACGCCTGGCCAGCTACTTCCGCAAAACCGGGCTGGCCCCCAAAACGGCCGCATTGGTCGGGCGCATCGCCCAGGTCGAGACCACCATTACGTCCAACGAGACCGAGGCGCTGCTGCTTGAGCAGACCTTGATCAAAGAATCGCGGCCGCCCTACAACATTCTGCTACGCGATGATAAGTCTTACCCTTATGTGTTTCTCTCCGACGGGCCTTTCCCACGGTTGAGCATTCACCGGGGCGCGAAAAAAGCCAAAGGCCGTTATTTCGGCCCGTACCCCAGTGCTGGGGCCATTCGCGAAAGCCTGAGCCTGCTGCAGAAGACCTTTTTCGTTCGTCAATGCGAAGACAGCTACTACAAGAACCGCACCCGCCCGTGCTTGCAGCACCAGATCAAACGCTGCAAAGCGCCCTGCGTTGGGCTGGTGGAGCCGGCTGAGTACGCTGAAGACGTACGTCATTCGGTGATGTTCCTCGAAGGGCGCAGCAATCAACTCAGTGATGAGCTTTCCAGCAGCATGGAGCAGGCCGCCATGAGCCTGGATTTCGAGAGCGCTGCCCAACTGCGCGACCAGGTGGCGTTGCTGCGCCGGGTGCAGGACCAGCAAAGCATGGAAGGCGGCAGTGGCGACGTCGATGTGCTGGCGGCCTTTACCAACCCAGGCGGCGCCTGCGTGCACTTGATCAGCGTGCGCGGCGGGCGGGTGTTGGGCAGCAAAAACTTCTTTCCCCAAGTGGGTATCGAAGAGGAGGTCGGCGAAGTGATGTCGGCTTTTTTGGCCCAGTATTACTTGAGTAGCGGCGAGCGCGACTTGCCCAGCGAGCTGATCGTCAACGTGCTGCCGGAAGACTACCCGGCCTTGCTTGAAGCCATCGAAACCCTGCGCGGCCGCGAACTGAGCATCAGCCACCGGGTACGCGGTACCCGTTCGCGCTGGCAGCAACTGGCGGTCACCAATGCCGAGCAGGCCCTCGGCGCACGTCTAGCCAATCGCCAACACGTCGCTGCGCGCTTCGAAGCCCTTGCCGAGGTGCTCAACCTTGATGAGCCACCGCAGCGGCTTGAATGCTATGACATCAGCCACTCCAGCGGCGAGGCCACCGTGGCCTCGTGCGTGGTATTTGGGCCGGAAGGGCCGATCAAGTCCGATTATCGCCGCTACAATATCGAAGGCGTCACCGCCGGTGACGACTACGCCGCCATGCATCAGGCCCTCACCCGACGCTTCAGCAAGATCAAAGACGGCGAAGGCAAGCTGCCGGACGTGCTATTGGTGGATGGCGGTAAAGGGCAGCTGAATATGGCCCGCGACGTGCTCAACGAACTGGCCGTGCCGGACCTCATATTACTCGGCGTGGCCAAGGGTACTACCCGTAAGGCGGGCTTCGAAACACTGTACTTGAACGACGTAGCCCATGAGTTCACCCTCAAGGGCGATTCACCGGCGCTGCATTTGATCCAGCAGATCCGTGACGAGGCGCACCGTTTTGCGATTACCGGGCACCGCGCCCGCCGCGGCAAAACACGGCGCACCTCGACCCTGGAAGGGGTGGCGGGGGTGGGCCCGACCCGCCGCCGCGACCTGCTCAAGCACTTTGGTGGTTTGCAAGAATTGTCCCGGGCCAGCGTCGATGAGATCGCCAAGGCACCCGGAATCAGCAAAAAGCTCGCGGAGTCGATTTATGCGAACCTACACAGCGAGTAGAATGCCCCACTCACCTAGTAGCCAGTTGTGCCGATGAATATCCCTAATCTGATTACCGTACTGCGCGTTCTACTGATCCCGATCTTCATTGTGCTGTTCTATATGCCCTACCAGTGGAGCTTCATGGCCACCAGTTCGGTGTTCGCCTTCGCCGCCGCCACCGACTGGCTGGACGGTTACCTGGCGCGGCGGCTGGAGCAGAGCACGCCATTTGGCGCCTTCCTCGACCCCGTTGCCGACAAGCTGATGGTCGCCGTGGCGCTGGTGCTGTTGGTGCAGGAACACGGCAATGTATGGCTGACGCTGCCGGCAGCGGTGATCATCGGCCGCGAAATCGTGGTCTCGGCCCTGCGCGAATGGATGGCCGAAATCGGCGCCCGCGCCCATGTTGCAGTGTCCAACCTGGGCAAATGGAAAACCGCCGCACAAATGCTCGCTTTGGTAATCCTCCTGGCCAACCCGCCCACCCTGACATTTTGGGTGTTCACCGGCTACGGCCTGCTGTTGGTTGCCGCCGGCCTGACCCTGTGGTCCATGATGAACTACCTACGCGCCGCCTGGCCGCACCTGCGCTACACCGTTGAGAAGAAATAAAACTTTTTTGAATCAAGGGCTTGACTGCCGTTTAAGAACCGTTAAAATGGCGCCCATCGACACCCTGCGGGAATAGCTCAGTTGGTAGAGCACGACCTTGCCAAGGTCGGGGTCGCGAGTTCGAGTCTCGTTTCCCGCTCCAAATATCGCGTTTCATGTTTCCTGGCGAAGTGTGAAACGAATCAAAAAAAGGACCTTCGGGTCCTTTTTTTGTTGTTGAAATTTTTGTTGTGCTCAGTGGCTCCAGGATCAAAAGATCGGGGCCAAGGCCCCTCCTACGTTGCGACACACCAAATATCCGTAGGAGGGGGCTTGCCCCCGATCTTTTGCCCCCCCCATCACAGCCTGAACCGCCCCACAATCTCGTTCATCTCGACAGCCAGCCGCGATAACTCTTGGCTCGAATGCTCGGTCCTCGCCGCGCCCTCGCCGGAACGCGCGGCCAAATGGCGAATGTTCAACAGGTTGCGGTCCACCTCGCGCGACACTTGTGCCTGTTCCTCGGTGGCGCTGGCGATAACCAGGTTGCGGTCATTGATCTCGGCAATGGCGGAAAAGATCTCTTCGAGCATGTGCTCGCTGGTCTGCGTGCTTTCCAGGGTTTGCTGGGCCCGCTCGCTATTCTTAGCAATGGACTGAACCGCCGTGTTGCTGCTGGTCTGCATGCGGCCCATCATTTCTTCGATCTCTAGGGTCGATTGCTGGGTGCGATAGGCCAGCGTGCGTACTTCGTCGGCTACCACTGCAAACCCGCGTCCTGATTCACCAGCACGGGCCGCCTCGATGGCGGCGTTGAGCGCCAGTAAGTTGGTTTGTTCAGATACCGACCGAATGACATCCAGGACCTTGCCGATATCCTGGGCTTGGCTCGCCAGGCGCTGGATGACTTCGCCGGTCAGTTGCACGTCGCTGTTCATCGAGCTTATTTCGGTGCGCACGCGTCGAACTTGTTCACGGCTCTCATTGGCCAGGCGATTGGAGGCCTGGGCTGCCTCCGACGTAGACACCGCATTGCGCGAGACTTCTTCGACCGCTGAGGTCATTTGCGTGACGGCAGTGACGGCCATTTCAAGTTCGGCGTGTTGTTGCTGCAAGTCCTGAGCACTTTCGTGGGTGATACCGTTGAGGTTCTGCGCCGCATCGGCCACCAGTGCGGCTGTTTTACTGAGCTGGGACAGGGTGTTGCGTTGGTTTTTTTGCATGTTGGCCAACGAGGCAAAGAGTTGACCTATCTCGTTGCGACTGGCGGCCGTTATCGGTTGGCTGAGGTCGCCGCGGGCCATTTCATCGAAACGCTCACCGGCTTGGCGTAAAGGCAACAGTACGCGGTTTGAAATGAACAGCCAGCATGTGATCGCCAGTAACAGCGTAAGGATCAGCAGGGCAGTGGTGGCGAGTTGAGCCTCTTCGATGCGCTGACGGGAATCCGCCATGGTCTGTGCTATGTGCGCGGTAATGAGCGCAGTAAAAGCATCACGCACCTGCCCATACCGTTGCCCCAGCGCTTTGGCGTTGTCATTCATCTTGGCATATTCGGCTAAATCGCCTAGCCGAGTGCTATTGATTTGTTGTTGTACCACCTTGGCGTATTCAGAGAACACTTGTTCGAGTTCGCGCCCGGCGGTGATCATTTGCGGGTCGGTCAGGGTGGGAATGATTTCGGTAATCAACTTTTTCGCATTGTTCAGGCGTTCTTCGGCGGCGGTGACGCCTTGATCGGCCGATTCGCTGCGGCCTGCCAGCCGATCGAGCAATGAGCTATGGCTGGTGGCACTGGCTCGCGTCACCCAAATGGCCGCATTGTTGAGCTTGTTCAGTTGTACCGCCGTCAGCAGGTTCAACTCTTGAATTTGTTGATCACTTGCGCGGGCCCCATAAAACCCGTTCAGGCAGGCCAATAATAGTGCGAGCACAAAGGCGCTCAATACACCGATCATGCCGGTGCGGACTTTCAAATGAGTCAACATTGCCTTGTGCTCCTAACCGCTGTCGTTATATTGCCGAAAAAAGTCGCTCGTATTGATCAAGACCGGCGAGCCTTGTGTGCCGCGTACGCCCAGGCCGCAAAGCGGGTTTGCGAACTTTGTTCGACGCTTGGTTACAGAGGCAGGCAATCCATTGTTACCGACTGCGAAGAAAGCTTGCAATAGCGCTGTTTTACTCTGCGGTATCCACCTCACAAATACGCAAAATAGCCAGGATATACACGCGCACCATGTCCAGATAATCGCGTTTGTGCACGCGCTCGTCCGGCATGGTGTTGAACTTGCCGCCCGGCCCACAGACCACGCCTTGCATGCCCAGGCGTTGATAAAAATGCGCGGCGTCGGTGCCAAAGTAGGCCGGGGGAATGATGATGCCGGTCGGTTGCGGTTCGCCCCTGACCTGTTGGTAAGCGGCGTTGACTGCCTGCACGATCAGCGAGTCGTGGGCCACTTCGAACGGTGGCATGAGCGGTTGGTTGTCGCTGTCATTAATTAAGGTGGCCTGCAAGCCAGGGAATTGCTCGCAGAGTTGGTCAAGCAGGCGCTGCAGGTCGGCCAGCACTGACTCAACGGTTTGCCCTGGGGTGTAGCGGGCCGAACCGCGCAGGCGCAGAAAGTCGGCGACTTGCGGCGCGCGCCATTCCACCAGGTCGCGGCCCAATGCGCCTCGGACCACACCGATATGCCCACGATTGACCTTGGCATGCTCCGCCGAGCGAGCGCCGCTGAAGGTGATGCCGTTGATTTGCGGTATCAGTTGCACGGCGGCGGTGATGACATCTACGGCCTCTTCACGTTTGGACAGGTGGCGGGTATCGCCGGTCAGTTCGATGACGAACATCAGTGAGCCGACGTGTAGGGTCACGGCCTGTAAGTCGGTCGGCTCCGAGTTGATGAAGTAATCCGCTTTGACCCCCTGCTCGATGGCCGCGAGCGTGCCGATGCCGCCCTGGAGTTCACCCACGACGTAGGTGAGGATCACATCGCCCTTGAGCTTCACCCCGGCGTCGATCAGCGTCTTGACCGCGCAAAAGTACGCCGCATCGCCGGCTTTCATGTTCGACACGCCGATGCCGTAGATGAACTCGTCATCCACTTTCCCGGCCCACGGGTCTACGGTCCAGCCTTCGGTGACCGGGTTGGTGTCCAGGTGCCCGTTGAACAGCAGGCTGTGGCCGCCGCCCTGGCCCTTGAGGGTGCCGATGGCATTCAGGCGCTCACCGGGCACTGGCATGAGTTCAGTGGCCAGGCCTAGGGTCTGCATCTGTTCCGCCATGTACTGCGCCAGGGCGCGCTCCTCGGGGGTGGCGCTGTAACTCTTGTGCTGGACCATGCGCGCTAGAAAATCCAGGCAATAGGTCTCGTCGATGCGGTCGAGTAGCGATTCAGGCGTCATAAGGCGATTCCAATTCGTTCAGAGGCTGTGGCACTGCGTCGAGCAGGGCGCGGGTATAGGGGTGGCTGGCCTGGGCGGCCATGCCCAGCGCTGGCAGGACTTCGAGCAAGTCGCCGCGGTACATCACGCCGATGCGGTGAGCGATTTGGCGGATCAGGTTGAGGTCGTGGGTGATGAACAGGTAGGCAGTGCCGTGCTGGCGGCGCAGTTCCAGCAGCAGCTCTATGACCGTCGCTTGCACCGAGACATCCAGGGCTGCAGTGATCTCATCGCAGATCACCAGCTCTGGGCGCGCGGCGAAGGCGCGGGCGATGGCCACCCGTTGCTTTTGCCCACCGGACAACTCATGGGGGTAACGGCTGGCAAAATCCTCGGGCAGGCGCACTTCGCGTAGCAGCCGCGCGATCGCCTGGGCTTGGGCTTCTCCCTCGGTCAAACCGTACAGGCGCAGCGGCCGCGAGAGTATCTGGCCAATGGTCTGCCGTGGGTTCAGGGAGGCGTCCGGGTGCTGAAAAATGATCTGCACCTTGCGCCGATAAGCCTGATTCATCTGCGCTGGGCCGTGCACCGCCGCGCCGTCGAAATGCACGGTGCCGGTGAATGGCGTCAGGCCGGTAAGGGCCTTGGCTAGGGTGGACTTGCCCGAACCGGACTCGCCGACGATCCCCACAATCTCGCCACGGGCGATGCTCAGGTTCAGATCGCGAGCGCCCAGGGTCGCGGCTGACTGGCGGCGCAGCAGGCTGTCCAGTAGAGCGGGGCGGCCATAGCGCACATTGAGGTCACTGACCCGCAATAGCGGCTCGCCGCTGACACTGGCCTCGTCCAATAAGCGTTTGTCGGCCGCTGGCACGGCGGCGACCAGCCGTTGCGTGTAGGCATCCTCGGGCGCGCTGAAAATCTGCCCCCCGCGCGCCTGCTCGACAATGCGCCCTTGGTTGAGCACGCACACCCGGTCAGCGACCCGCGACACCAGTGCCAGGTCATGGGAGATGTACAACGAGGCCACTCCGGTTTCTTCGCGCAGGCGGCGAAACAGCTGGAGGATTTGCGCGGAGCTGATCACGTCGAGGGCCGTGGTCGGCTCATCGAAAATCAAACACTGGGGGCGGCAGGCGAAGGCGGTCGCAATCAGCACCCGCTGCTTTTCGCCGCCCGAGGCTTCGTGGGGAAAACGCTTCATCATCGCCGCTGGGTCTTTCAGGTCGACGTCGGCCAGCAGTTGCTCGCCCAGCGCCCAGGCATCACGGTAGCTCAGGTTGCGATGGCGGGTGAGCGCTTCCACCACCTGCTCGCCCAGGCTCAGGGTGGGGTTGAGCGAGGCGCTGGGGTCTTGGAAGATCATCCCCAGGCGCCCGCCGCGCAGGCCTTCGACCTGGCGCTGGGGCATCTGCAGCAGGTTCTCGCCCTGCAAGCGAATGCTGCCGCCGAGCTCCCGGGCGTTGCCCGCCAGGTAGCGCATGATTGCCCAACCCAGGGTGGTCTTGCCCGAACCGGACTCGCCCACCAGGCCCACCACTTCACCGGCCGCCACGCTAAAGTCGATGTTTTGCAGCACGTGCAGGGGGCCGCTGGGCAGTTGATAGTCAAGGCTGTAGTCAGCTACTTGCAGAACCTGGCTCATGAACGTTGCCCCCTGGGGTTGAGGGCATCGCGCAAGCCATCGCCCAATAGGTTGAAACCGATCGCCACGGTGGCGATGGCCAGCCCCGGCATCAGCATCATCCACGGCGCCTGGAAGAAGTAGCGCCGTGCTTCGGCGACCATCAGCCCCCACTCCGGTTGTGGTGGTTGTGCGCCCAGCCCGAGGAAGCTGAGGGTGGCGAACAACATGATGGCGAACGCCACCCGAATGGTCGCCTCGACGATGATCGGCGCGACGATATTGGGCAGCATTTCCCGTACCACGATGTACCCGGTCGACTCGCCTCGGGCGATAGCGGCATTGATATAGTCCTGGCGCCGCGCCGCGAGGGCGACGCTGCGCGCGATCCGCGCCATGCTGGGAACGAAGGCAATGGTGATCGCCAATACTGCGTTGAAGTCACTGCGGCCCAGGGTGCTGACGATGAGCAGGGCGAACAGCAGGGTAGGGATGGACATCACCGCGTCGAGGGTGCGCATCAGCGCTTCATCGACGCGCCCACCCAGGTAGCCGCTCAGGGTGCCCAGCAAGGCACCGATGAACATCGCCATGGCCGTGGCCAACACCGATAGCGCAATGGTCGCGCGGGCGCCCATCAGCAGGCGGCTGAAGATATCGCGGCCCAACTGGTCCGTGCCGAACCAGTGCACCAGGCTCGGCGGTTGGTAGCGAGCCAGGACTGAAATCGCTTGCGGGTCGTACGGCGCCAGGGCCGGGCCGGCGCATACCAGCACCACGGCCAGCAGCAGGATCAGGCTGCCCAGTAAGCCCTGGGGCGTGGTCAGCAGGCGGTAGAGGACATTACGCATATTGAATTCGCCGGTCGAGGTAGGCATAGGCCAGGTCAGCCACGAAGTTGACCAGGCAATAGGTCGCCGCGAGGATCAGTACACCCCCCTGAATCGCTGGCAAATCGCGAGCAGCCACCGCGACCAGTAGCTCGCGGCCGATGCCGGGGATGTTGAAGATCTCTTCGACCACCACGATGCCCCCCAGCAGGTAGCCGACGTCCAGGGCGACAATGGTGATGGTGGGCAGCAAACCGTTGCGTAAGCCATGGCGCAGCAGCACCCGCCGCCGCGACAGCCCCTTGAGGCGGGCGGCACGGATGTAGTCGGTGTGCAGCACGTCGATCATTTCCGAACGCACCATGCGCGACACGTGGGCGACCATGATCATGGACACCGTGAGGGTGGGCAGGATCAAGTGACGGATGCCTTCGCCGATGTCATCGCTTAGCGGCACGTAGCCCGTCGCGGGCAGCAGTTGCCAGACATCGGCAAACAGCAGGATCAGTAGCGTGGCGGTGACGAACTCGGGCAACGACACGCCAATGTAGGTGAGCATGCCGATGATGAGGTCCACTGGGCGGCCCCGGCGTACGGCCGCGATAATCCCCAGGGGAATGGCAACGACCAGCATCAGCAATAACGAGCAACTGGCCAGCAACAGTGAGCGGCCCAGGGCGTCGAGCAGCGCGCCCAGCACCGGTTGGCCATTGCGCATCGAGACGCCCAGGTCGCCTCGCAGTACCGCCATCAGCCAGCGGCTGAATTGCAGCCAGGCTGGCTGGTCCAGGCCGAGTTTTTCTCGCAGTGCAGCCAGGGCCTCGGGGGTGGCGTTCTGGCCGAGTAAGGTCACCGCCGCATCGGCGGGCAGCAGTTGGGTGATGGCGAAGACCAGCAGCGACACGATTAGCAGGGTGTACACCACTAACAATAAGCGCTTGGTCAAATAGGCAGCAGTCACAGGCTTATCCTCGGCTTATCCGCGCTTAATGGCGCTGGCATCGAGCCAAGCCTGATCGAGGCGGAACACCGCACCGCGGGGGTGCAGTTGGTAGCCTTGAACGTGGTTGCGCTGGGCGGCCAGTACATCGAAGAAGGTTGGGATAAGGGACGGCACTTGCTCGTGCATCAACTGTTGCGCGGTGGCGTACAGCGCGCTGCGCTTGGCCGCGTCGTCGGTGCCGCGGGCGGCTGCTACCGCAGCGTCGAACTCAGCGTTGTTCCAACGGGTTTCATTCCAGGCCGCGTCTGAGGTGTACAGCAGTGAAAACACGGCGTCGGCCGAGGGCTGCATGTTGTAAAAGCCCACGTAAAAGTTGCCCTTTTTCCAGACTTGGTCCAAGTAGGTGCTGTTGGCCATGGTCGCTACGGTAATGTTGAAGCCGGCCGGCTTGGCCATTTCCGCTACGGCAATGCCCAGTTGGGTGCGGGTCGATGGTTTGTCCGAGGCCACCAAGGTGACGTCCAGCCCGTTAGGGTAACCGGCCTCGGCGAGGAGCTTTTTCGCCTGCGTCAGGTTGGCTTCGCGCAATGCGATATCGCTGTGGTAGCGGTACGCGGCATTGAGCGGTGTGTCGTTGCCGGGCGTGCCGAAGCCTTCGGCGACGAAGTCCACCAGCGCGGCGCGGTCCACGCACAGTGCCAAGGCCTGGCGCACCCGCACGTCATTGAAGGGCGGCTGATCACAGCCCATGTTGATGTTGAGAAATTGCCCAGAGGCGACCCGCAGGCCGCTGACCCCGCTGGCTTGGCTGAGGCGGCTGAATTCAGTGGCCTGGGCCGACAGCATCAGGTCGATATCGCCGGACATCAGCGCCGAGCCTTCGGACGCCGGGTCGGGGTAAACGTGGATTTCCACCCGGTCCAAGTGCGGCCGTTGGGGGTCGTAAAAATGCTCGTTACGGGCGACCACCACCCTACGCTCAGGCTCGAATGACACCAGCTTGAAGGGGCCGGTACCGATCGCTTCGCGCGACAGTCGTGACAGGTCGCTTTGCACAATCGCTGCCGGCACGATCTTGGCGTCCGGGTAAGCCAGGCTGACGGGCAAGTCGGCATAGGCTATGTGAGTCGTCAGCTTGACGTGCAGCTCGTCCAGGGCCTCGACCTGTTGGATCGGGCCGATGTTACGCAGGCCCGGCGAGGCGGTCTTCGGGTCCAGGATCGCCTGCAGGCTGGCAGCCACATCGTGGGCGGTGCAGGGGCTGCCATCGTGAAAGCGTAGGCCGCTGCGTAGGGTGAAGGTCCATTCGGTGAGCTCGGGGTTGTGGCTCCAGCTTTGTGCCAGGTCGGGCTCGGCCTGCATGTCCTGGCTCAGGCGGGTCAGGCCGTTGTAGAGCAACTCGCTGAGCAGGTACTCGGGGTTGACCCTGACCAGCAGCGGGTTGAGCATGCCGACGGCTTGGTCGACGCTGATGCGCAAAGTGCCGCCTTTCTGGGCCGCCGCAGCCGCCCACAGCGAGGTGGAAAACGGCAGCAGCGCAGTGCCGGTAGCAATGGCCGAGGCGGTCAGGAAGCAGCGGCGGTTGAGCCGCAAGACGGTATTCATGGCAATACTCCACAGGGCAAGAAGAGAAGCGTGGGGCAGCTGCGTAAAAAAAAGCCGATGACCCGTCTTGGCGCCGGTCTTCGGTAATCGCAATGCTCAGTCAGGCACGGCGGCGGCAATAGCGGGTGGGGCGAAATCGGCCGCCAGGTAGGCCAGGATCGACTGCGCCAGCGCCACCAGATCACTGCGCGTGGTGTATTCATCGGCTGCGTGAATGCGGCTCTGCGGGCGGATCAGCCCACCCAGCAGAATCTCCTGAATCCCGGCCTGCTGGACCCAGCCCATGTCCGAGCTGCTGGAGGAGCCGTAGCATTGAAACTGCTCGGCGCTGAATCCGAAGCCAACCCCCAGGGCGGCCTGCCAGCGCGGCCAATGGGGCCCCGTGGGGTCGGCCACGGGGGCCAGATGGCCGATTACTTCGTGCTCGACCGACAGCGCCTCTGAGCCGGCCATCGCCGTGTCGATGCAAGCCCGCAGCTCAGCCATCACCGCCTCGAAGGGCTCCTGGGGCGCATAGCGGCGGTTGATCAGGATCTCGAACTGGGCCGGCACGGTAGAGCCCTTGCTACCGCCGTGGGCGGCCGCCAGGGTCATGCGCGAAATCAACGGCGCGCCCTGGTAATGGGGGGGCGAGGGCATTGGCCAGGCCCTCTGTTGCACCTGTTGTTTGAGGCTGTGCAGGGCATTGAGCAGTGGCAGGCTCTGTTCGATGGCGTTGATGGCATCCACCGGTTCGCCCGAATGGGAGGAGCGCCCCTTGACGACGATTTTCAAGTCGACGCTGCCAAAGCAACCGGCCCATATCCGGGGGGCGGCGCCGCCGTTAAAGCTCAGGATGTGCCCCTCGATCAGTTGCTGTTCGGCGAGGTAGCGGATGCCAGGGTACAGGCCACCCTCTTCATCGGTACACAGCAATAAAGACGGGCAAAAGCGCAGCGGCAGATTGAAGCGTTGCGCCGCACGCAAGGCGGCCAGGGTCGCCGCCACGCTGCCTTTCATGTCGGCCGTACCACGCCCGATCAGTTGGCCGTCGACCTCGGTCAATTGCAGGGGCGGCTGGGTCCAGCCGTCACCGGGCGGCACCGTGTCGACATGAAAATACAGGCTGCACACTTCGCCATCACCGGGTTGCCGGGCGATCAGGTTGATGCGCTCACCGTAAGCCTCGCCGTTGCGGGTCTGCCACAACGCTTGCGGAACGGTGACGCGTTGGGTCTGCAGGCCCAGCGGTGCTACCAGGGTCTCCATCAGGTCGGCAAACGCGGAATAACCCGAACCGGGTGGAAAGCACGTATCGACAGCGATCATTCGTTGCAGATCGTTAACCATCGACGCATGATCCGCCTCGATCGACTCAAGGGCCTGCTGCAAGGCTGCGTGGGTGGACATCTTTTGGTCCTGTAGCTATTTCTATATAGTTTATAGTTAAGTACCTTCATGTCAGCCGTCAAGGGAAAAAAATGACCGATAGCAACGCGGCGTCTGGGCGAACCCGTTCTTTTTTGCGTGTCAGCGAGCACGACAGCGCGCCGCTTTATGAAGTGGTCAAGCGCCATATTTGCGAGGCTATTCTGCTGGGGGAGTGGGCCAGCGGCACGGTCATACCCAGTGAAATGGCCTTGGCCAGTGACTTCGGTGTGTCGGTGGGCACGGTGCGACGTGCGCTTGCGGAGTTGGTGGCCGAAGGCATGCTGATGCGTCGGCGCAAAACCGGCACCGTGGTGACCGGCTGGGCGCCGCTGCACAACCTGCGCTACTTCTTTCAATACTTTCGCTTGCACAGCAAGGCAGGTGCACTGCTCAAATCGCGCACCCTGTTGCTCGACTACCAACTGGGTGCAGCCAGCCCATTGGAGGCGCAACAGCTGCTGATCGAGGAGGGCAGCGCGGTCTATCGCCTGCACCGCTTGCGCAGCATTGACGGGGTGGCCGCGATGCATGAGCGCTTTACCCTGGTGGCTTGCAAGGTGCCCAACTTCCCAGGGCCTGAGGCGTTGCCCGAGTTGCTTTATCGCTTCCTGCTCGACCAATACGGGCTGCGGGTGGCGGCAGTGCGTGAGCAACTGACCGCAGGGTTGGCCAGTGATGAAGACTGCCGCTTGCTGGACCTGACCGCCCCCCACGCGGTGATGGTGATCGACGCGGTGTCGTTCGACCAGGCAGCCACCCCGGTCATGATGACCCATCAACGCGCCTCTACGGATCACTTCATGTATGTCAACGAAGTGCGCTAGGCGCTCTGGGTCAAGTGTGCCGAGCTGGGCGGGGTAAACGGTATTTTGTACTCAGGAGGCCGGGCTTTTAAGTTTTTATGCCTCGGTCGCCGATGATTTAATGGGGCTTGAGCGTTCGGCCGCAGCCATCTGCAATCAGCGCCGAACCATCGCCCGCCAACGGATACTCAATACATGCCAGCGCCTTTAGTTCACGTAGACAGCTCACCTGATTTACCCACTGAAGCCGATGTGGTCGTGATCGGTGGCGGCATCATTGGTTCGTTCACCGCTTACTTCCTGGCCAAGCGCGGTATGAAGGTCGCGCTGGTGGAGAAAGGCCGTATCGGCGCCGAACAGTCCAGCCGCAACTGGGGCTGGTGTCGCCAGCAGAACCGCGATGAGCGCGAGCTGCCCATGGCCACCAAGAGCCTGGAGCTGTGGGAGCAGTTCGGCCTCGATAGCGGTGAACAGACAGGCTTCACTCGCTGTGGTTTGCTCTATTTGAGCGACAACGAGAAAGAACTGGCCGGTTGGGCCCGCTGGGGCGAGTTCGCCCGCACCGCCAATGTTGAAACCTACATGTTGACCCCTGAGCAGGCCGCTGAGCGCGGCAAGGCCACGGGTAAACAGTGGAAAGGCGGGGTATTTGCCCCCACCGACGGCATTGCCGACCCGTCCCGCGCAGCGCCAGCCGTGGCCCGTGCGATCATGGCGCTGGGCGGCACCGTGCACCAGGGCTGCGCCGTGCGGGGCGTCGAAACCCAGGCCGGGCGGTTGTCTGCGGTGGTCACCGAAAAAGGCACCATTCGGACCGCCTCGGCGGTGCTGGCCGCGGGTGCCTGGGCGTCTTCGTTCTGCCGCCAGTATGGTATTCGCTTTCCCCAGGCCACCATTCGCCAAACGGCGCTGTCGATGTCAGCGCCTGGCGGGGAGCTGCCCAGTGCGCTGCACACCCCAGGGGTGTCCATGACCCGGCGCGCCGATGGCAGTTATACCGTCGCGATCAGCGGCCGCGGGCGGGTTGACCTGACCCCCCAGTTGCTCGGTTTCGCCACCCAGTTTTTGCCCATGTTTCAACGCCGCTGGCGCAGCCTGGCCCCCGGCGGGCTCGAAGGCCTGCGCGCAGGTCATGAAAGCTGGAAACGCTGGCGCCTGGACCAGCCAACGCCCATGGAAAAGATGCGCATCCTCGATCCACAGGCAGACCCCGCAGCCGTCAAGCTGACCCACCAACGTGCAATTGCACTGGTCCCGGCGTTGCAGGCCTGTTCAGTGCTTGGCGCTTGGGCCGGTTACGTGGACAGCACCCCCGATGGTGTACCGGGCATTGGCGAAATGGCCGAACTGCCCGGCCTGGTGCTGGCGGCGGGGTTCAGCGGGCATGGATTTGGGATTGGCCCAGGCGCGGGCCATCTGATTGCCGATATCGTCAGTGGCGCCACGCCTATCGTCGACCCACGGCCGTATCACCCCGACCGCTTCCAGGCGTCCGCCCGGGGCAAGGTGGCGGACTTCTAAGCCAGGCCAGCGACCCACCCTGGGCGCCCAGTGGGCAGCGCCGGATAGATCGAGAGCTCGGGGGCAAGCGGAGCGCCGCCCGGGCCCCTCCTACACGATCGCGGCCCCGCAAATATCGAATTAAATCCCGGCCCTGCAGATATCAAATCGAATCCCCGCCCCCGCAAATCTCAAACATACCACTGACCGTAGGAGGGGGCTTGCCCCCAATCTCTTGCCACGCCCAAAAATAAAAAGATTAAAAACATTAACAGTTAATTGACATAACCAATTTGTCGGTTTAGCTTTTATCCATCGTCAGCCCACAACAAGAGAAAATCGTCATGAGCCATTACCAAGGCCGCTGGACCACGGTTAAAGTCGAAGTCGAAGAGGGCATCGCCTGGGTCATCCTCAATCGCCCGGAAAAACGTAATGCCATGAGCCCGACCCTCAATCGGGAAATGATCGACGTGCTGGAGACCCTCGAACAAGACCCAGCGGCTGGCGTGTTGGTGCTCACTGGCGCGGGTGATGCCTGGACCGCCGGCATGGACCTCAAAGAGTATTTCCGCGAGGTGGACGCAGGCCCGGAGATCCTTCAAGAAAAAATCCGCCGTGAAGCCTCGCAATGGCAATGGAAGTTGCTGCGCATGTACGCCAAACCGACCATCGCCATGGTTAACGGCTGGTGCTTCGGCGGTGGTTTCAGCCCTCTGGTGGCCTGCGACCTGGCGATCTGCGCCGATGAGGCGACGTTCGGCCTGTCGGAAATCAACTGGGGCATCCCCCCCGGCAACCTGGTCAGCAAGGCCATGGCCGACACCGTGGGCCACCGCCAGTCGCTGTACTACATCATGACCGGTAAGACCTTCAGCGGGCAGAAAGCCGCCGAGATGGGCCTGGTCAATGAAAGCGTGCCCCTGGCACAGTTGCGTGAAGTGACCGTGGCGCTAGCACGCAACCTGCTGGAGAAAAACCCCGTGGTGCTGCGTGCGGCCAAGCATGGTTTCAAGCGCTGCCGCGAGCTGACCTGGGAGCAAAACGAAGACTACCTGTACGCCAAACTCGACCAGTCACGCTTGCTCGACACCGAAGGCGGCCGCGAGCAAGGTATGAAGCAATTTCTCGACGACAAGAGCATCAAGCCCGGCCTGCAAGCCTATAAGCGCTGACCGCTGCCATCGCGCTTACACTGTTTGAACGTATTCCCGATAAAGACAATAAAGAGGAATCACCATGCTGGACGTGCCCCTATTGATCGGCGGCCAGTCATGCCCTGCGCGTGACGGCCGTACCTTCGAACGCCATAACCCGGTGAGCGGCGAAGCGGTGTCGCGGGTAGCCGCCGCGACCCTCGAAGACGCCGACGCGGCAGTCGCTGCCGCCCAAGCCGCGTTCCCTGGCTGGGCCGCGCTGGCCCCTGGCGAGCGGCGCAACCGGCTGTTAGCGGGCGCGGAACGATTGCAGGCGTGCAGCGGCGAATTTATCGCCGCCGCTGGGGAAACGGGGGCCATGGCCAACTGGTACGCCTTCAATGTGCGTCTGGCGGCCAACATGCTGCGCGAAGCGGCGTCGATGGTCACCCAGATCACCGGCGAGGTGATCCCCTCCGATGTGCCCGGCAGCTTTGCCATGGCCCTGCGCCAGCCGTGTGGGGTGGTGTTGGGCATCGCCCCGTGGAATGCCCCGATTATCCTCGCCACCCGTGCGATCGCCATGCCGCTGGCCTGTGGCAACACCGTGGTGCTCAAGGCTTCCGAACTAAGCCCGGCCGTGCACCGCCTGGTCGGCCAAGTGCTGCAGGATGCCGGCCTGGGCGATGGCGTGGTCAACGTCATCAGCAACGCGCCGCACGATGCCGCCGCCATTGTCGAACGGCTGATCGCTAACCCCGCAGTGCGGCGGGTCAACTTCACCGGTTCCACCCACGTTGGCAGGATAGTCGGCCAATTGGCAGCGCGTCATCTCAAGCCGGCGCTGCTCGAACTGGGCGGCAAGGCGCCGTTGCTGGTACTGGACGACGCCGATCTGGAAGCGGCCGTTGCCGCCGCGGCGTTCGGCGCTTTCTTCAACCAGGGGCAGATTTGCATGTCCACCGAGCGCCTGATCGTCGACGCCAGGGTGGCCGATGCCTTTGTCGCTCAGTTGGCGGCAAAGATCGCCACCTTGCCGGCAGGCGACCCCAGCGCGCCAGCTTCGGTACTCGGCTCGTTGGTCGACAGCCGCGCCGGCGAGCGCATCAAGGCCTTGATCGACGATGCCCTGGCCCAGGGCGCGACGTTAGTCAGCGGCGGGCAACTGCACGGCAGTATCTTGCAGCCGACATTGCTCGATGGGGTCACCGAGCGCATGCGCTTGTATCGCGAAGAATCGTTCGGCCCGGTCGCGGTGATCCTGCGCGGGGAGGGCGATGAGGCATTGCTGCGCCTGGCCAACGACTCTGAGTTCGGTTTGTCTGCGGCGATCTTCAGCCGTGACACCGCGCGTGCACTGGCCCTGGCGCAACGGGTGGAGTCTGGCATCTGCCACATCAACGGCCCGACCGTGCACGATGAAGCGCAGATGCCGTTTGGCGGGGTCAAGTCCAGCGGCTACGGCAGCTTCGGCGGCAAGGCGGCGATCGAGCACTTTACCCAGTTGCGCTGGGTAACCCTGCAGAACGGCCCGCGCCACTACCCGATCTGAGCCGTCGCCCTGGCGACCCGTCATAACCTTACGCCGCCCGCCTGATCGGGCGGCTGCAAAGCGCCGCGTGCCACCCCAGGTGGCGCACGCCGACGTTGGTTGAGGAGCATCCCGTGAGTTCCGAATTCAAGCTGCAACCCCCGCTTCACTCGACCGCGCCTCGCTATCGCGCGGTGTCCATCGGCACGCCGCCCGTGGAGGTGATTGAAAACCAGGGCGTGCTGCAAATGCGCTCCCTGGAGCCGCTGACCGAGCCCCCCGCACGCTTGCTCGAGCGCTTATTGCACTGGGCCGAGGTGCGCCCGGAGCAAACTTTTATTGCCGCCCGCGCTGGCAGCGGCTGGCGACGGGTCAGCTATGCGCAGATGCTCGACAGCGTGCGCGCTATTGCCCAAAGCCTGCTGAGCTATAGGCTGTCAGCCGAAAAGCCCTTGGTGTTGTTGTCTGGGAACGACATCGAACATCTGCAGATGGCCTTAGGCGCGATGTACGCCGGCATTCCTTACTGCCCGGTGTCGCCGGCCTACGCGTTGCTCTCCACGGATTTCGCCAAGCTGCGGCATGTCTGCGACCTGCTGCAACCGGGGCTGGTGTTCGTTAGCGACGCGGCGGCCTACCAACGGGCCATTGATGCGGTGCTACCCGCCACGGTTCCCTTGGTCACGGTCCGCGGCCAGGTACCGGGCCGTGCCCAAGTCAGCTTCGCCAGCCTGCTGGAACAGCCGGGTGGGGTAGAGGCCGAGCAGGCCTTCGCAGCCACGGGCCCCGACAGCATCGCCAAGTTTCTCTTCACCTCGGGCTCGACCCACTTGCCCAAGGCGGTGGTGACCACCCAGCGCATGCTGTGTGCCAACCAGCAGATGCTCTTGCAGACTTTTCCGGTGTTCGGCGAAGAGCCGCCGGTACTGGTGGACTGGCTGCCCTGGAACCATACCTTTGGTGGCAGCCATAACCTCGGCATCGTGCTGTACAACGGCGGAACCTTTTACCTGGATGACGGCAAGCCGACGGCCCAGGGCTTTGCCGAGACCTTGCGCAACCTCAAAGAGATTTCCCCCACCGCTTACCTGACGGTGCCCAAGGGCTGGGAAGAATTGGTCAACGCGTTAGAGCAGGATGCCGACCTGCGTGAGTGCTTCTTCGCCCGCATCAAGCTGTTGTTTTTCGCCGCCGCAGGCTTGTCCCAGCGCATCTGGGACCGGCTTGACCGAGTCGCCGAGCAGCATTGCGGCGAACGCATCCGCATGATGGCCGGGCTGGGTATGACCGAAGCCTCTCCGTCCTGCACTTTTACCACCGGGCCGTTGGCCATGGCCGGGTACATCGGCCTGCCGGCCCCCGGTTGCGAAGTACGTCTGGTGCCGGTGGGCGGCAAATTGGAGGGGCGCTTTCGCGGCCCGCATATCATGCCGGGCTATTGGCGCTCGCCAGAGCAGACCGCCGCAGCGTTCGACGAGCATGGCTTCTATTGCTCCGGCGACGCGCTGAAACTCGCCGACCCCAGCCAGCCGCACCTGGGGCTGATGTTTGATGGGCGTATCGCCGAAGACTTCAAATTGTCGTCTGGGGTGTTCGTCAGCGTCGGGCCGCTGCGTAATCGGGCGGTGCTTGAGGGCTCGCCCTATGTACAGGACGTGGTGGTCGCCGCCCCCGACCGTGAATGCCTGGGCTTGCTGGTGTTTCCCCGCGTGTTCGAGTGCCGCCGCCTGGCGGGCTTGGCGGCCTCGGCCAGCGACGCCGAGGTGCTGGCTTGCGCCGCCGTGCGCCAGTGGTTCAGCGACTGGTTGCAGCGGCTCAATAGCGGCGCTACCGGTAATGCCAGCCGCCTGGAGTGGTTGGTGCTGCTGGAAGAGCCGGCATCCATCGACCGCGGTGAAATCACCGACAAGGGCTCGATCAATCAGCGTGCCGTATTGCTCTGGCGCGCGGCCAAGGTGGAAGCCCTGTACCGCGGGGAAGACCCAACGATACTGCGGGCTGCCACGCTCCAGGCCTCAGGGTGAACATACGCTGCTGGCCCGTACTCGCAGTTCAGCGGCAAACCGATACGACTGCACCGGCTCGCCCTTGATTCGCCGCAGCAGCGCCTCGACAGCCCGCAACCCCTGGGCATGCATGCTGGTGCTGATGCTGGTCAACTGCATGTGGGCGGCCAGGGGCGTGTCGTTATAACCCACCACCGCAATATCGCGGCCGGCGACCAGGCCGCGATTGCGCATCGCACCGATCAAACCAATCGCCAGGAAGTCGTTGACCGCAAAAATCGCCGTCGGCGGTACCGGGTGCGCCAGCAGCTGTTCGCCGATGGCAAAGCCCGCCTCGGTGTGAAAAGGCCCGCTAATAATGCGCTCGGCGCCGATCTCGATGCCGTGCATTTGGTAGTACTGCACAAAGCTCGCGGTGCGCTCGCGGGCATTACTGCTGTGGGACTCGCCCGCGATCACGGCAACCCGGGTGTGGCCTTGGGCAAACAGGTGTTCAGCGGCCAGGCGGCCGCCCATTTCGTCGTCTGCGGTGATGGAGCAATGGCTGCCGCGCCGGCGGCTAACTAACACCAGCGGCACTTGGCGCTCTTGCAGTTCCTCGAGAAACCCCGGCTCTGGGGTGCAGTGCACATCACTGATGATCAAACCCGCGACATTGCGTGCCAAGGCTTGTTCGGCTCTTTCGCGCTGGCGCTCGGGGCGGTCGAGGGTGTTGGCGACAAACGTGCTGTAGCGTGCGGCGCAGGCGGCTTCGTCTATGCCTTCATAGATAGTCGCCAGAACGATATCCGACAGCCGTGGCACCAGCACGGCGATCTCTTGGCTATGCCGGGTCTTAAGGGTGCGGGCATGGGTGTTGGGTTGGTAGTCGAGGCTCGCGGCCAGGGCGCGGATCCGTTCGATGGTTTGCTTGGACGCCGCGCGCCCGGCGTGGTCGACGCTGCCATTGAGCACCCGGGACACAGTCGACACATGAATGCCGAGTGCTTGAGCGATACCGCGCAGTGTGGCTGGGTGTTTTTTCATGCTCGGTCTGACCCCGCGGGAGCTCTGCGCCGCATTGGAGCGCTGAGTCCCAAAAGATTGCACGAAACGTCCAGGCGCGCTACCCAAACGATTGGGTAAGGTTGGGCAGGTTGTTGAGATTCAGCTTATGTAATTGAAAGTATGAGAAAAAATCATCAGCGCCAGCGCGATTCATAAACGCTGGGTAAAACTGGTATGGCCATTGCTTTTGCTCTGTCAGCTCTCTCAACTTGACTGATGGAACCTAAGCCATGACGCACGCTAAAGGAATTCGCGCACGCAGTTTTACCCGGCTGGCACTGGCCTGCTCCATGGCCTTCGGTGCCCTGTCACCCTTGGCGGCGATGGCCGAAAGCACCTTGCGCATCGCCATGACTGCAGCGGACATCCCGCTGACCCATGGTCAACCGGATCAAGGCTACGAGGGCAATCGATTTACCGGTATCACCCTGTTCGACTCGCTGGTGGAGTGGGACCTGTCCCAAGCCGAGAAGCCCAGCGCCCTGGTGCCAGGCCTGGCCACCGAGTGGGCCGTCAAACCTGACGATCACACCAAATGGGTATTCAAACTGCGCCCTGGGGTGACCTTCCACGACGGCTCGGCATTCAACGCCGACGCGGTGGTGTGGAACGTCAACAAAGTGCTCGACAAACAAGCTGCGCAGTATGCGCCTGGGCAAATCGGCATGACGGTGTCACGCATGCCGACCTTGCGCAGCGCGCAAAAAATCGACGACCTGACCGTGGAGCTGACCACCAGCGAGCCGGACGCGGTGCTGCCGTATAACCTCACCAACCTGTTCATGGCCTCGCCGAGCGCATGGAAAAAGGACTTCGACGCCGTGCCGGCCACCACCACGGACCCCGCTGAGCGTTCCAAGCTGGCCTGGACGGCATTCGCCACCCACGCGGTGGGCACCGGGCCGTTCAAGATGAACCGCATGGTGCCGCGTCAGGAGTTGGTGCTGGACAAGAACCCGAGCTATTGGGATGCCCAGCGCGTGCCCAAGGTCGATCACGTGGTGCTGATCCCCTTGCCCGAGGCCAATGCGCGGATTGCGGCCTTGTTGTCGGGGCAGGTCGACTGGATCGAGGCGCCGTCCGCCGACGCCATGGACCAGCTCAAAAGCAAAGGTTTCAAGATCTACGCCAACGGTCAGCCACACCTGTGGCCGTGGCAGTTCTCCTTCGCGCCGGGCTCGCCGTGGCTGGACAAACGCGTACGCCAGGCGGCCAACCTGTGCCTGGACCGCAGCGAGCTCAAGGCCTACCTGGGGGGCTACATGCAGGAAGCCACGGGTATCTACGAGAAGGATTCGCCGTGGTACGGCAACCCCGCGTTCAAGATCAAATACGACCAGGCCGCTGGGCAAAAACTCATGGCGGATGCCGGCTTCAGTAAAGACAAACCGGTCAAGGTCAAAGTCCTCACCTCGGCCTCCGGCTCCGGCCAGATGCAGCCGTTGCCGATGAACGAATACATCCAGCAAAGCCTCAAGGGCTGCTATTTCGACGTAGACATCGCCGTCACCGAATGGAACACGCTGTTCAGCGGCTGGCGTTTGGGCGCCAAAGACCCAGCGGCGCAGGGCGCCAACGCGATCAACGTCAGTGCGGCGGTGATGGACCCTTACTTCGGCATGGTGCGCTTTGCCAGCGAAAAGGCGTTTGCGCCGGTTTCCAACAACTGGGGCTACTTCGCCTCCCCAGAGGTCGAGAAGTTGATCACCCAGGTGCGCAACGCCTTCGACCCAAAGGCATTGGATGAGACCTCCGGCCAGTTGCATGCCGCCATCGTCGATGAAGCACCGTTCCTGTTTGTCGCCCACGACGTCGGTCCCCGGGCGATTTCGCCGAAGGTGACCGGAGTGGTGCAACCGCAAAGCTGGTTTATCGACCTGACCCGGGTGTCCAAGCAGGACTGAGTCAGCCGCTCGCAGAAGGCCTTGCCGATAGCGCTGGCAAGGCTGCCAACCTGGTGCTCCACAGCCAATGAGGAAAGCCCATGCTTGCCTATATCTTTCGCCGCCTGTTGCTGGCGACACCGATCCTGCTGGGTGTGGCGTTGGTCTGTTTCATGCTCGTGCACATGGCCCCGGGCGACCCCCTGGTGTCGGTGATGCCGCCGGATGCGTCCGAAGCCCTGCGCCAACAGTTGGTGACGGCCTACGGTTTCGATAAACCCTTACCCGTGCAATTTGGCCTATGGGTCTGGCATGCGCTGCAGGGCGACCTGGGCATGTCGATTGCCAGCGGCCGGCCAGTGAGCAGTGAAGTGCTCAACGCGGTCAGCTATTCGCTGCGCCTGGCGGTGCTGGCAACGCTGTTCGGCTTCGTTCTGGGCAGCCTGTTCGGCTTTGTCGGTGGCTATTTTCAGGACAGCTGGCTGGACAAAGTCGCCTCGGCGTTTTCGGCCATTGGCGTCAGCGTGCCGCATTACTGGTTGGGCATGCTGATGGTCATCGTGTTCTCTTCGCAGTTGGGCTGGCTGCCGGCCACCGGGGGCGGGCCAATGGGCCAGTCGGGGTGGGCGTGGGACTGGGCGCATTTGCAGTTTATGCTGTTGCCGGCGATCACCTTGTCGGTGATTCCCACCGGCATCATCGCCCGCACGGTGCGAGCCCAGGTCGCGGAAACCCTGGCCCAGGAGTTTATCGTTGGCTTGCGCGCCAAGGGGCTGGGGGAGTGGGGCCTGTTTCGCCACGTGGTGAAAAATGCCGCGCCCACCGCCATGGCGGTGATGGGCCTGCAAATCGGTTACCTGATGGGCGGCTCGATTCTGGTTGAAACGGTATTCGCCTGGCCTGGCACGGGCTTGCTTCTGAACTCGGCCATTTTTCAGCGTGATTTGCCGCTGTTGCAGGGCACGATCTGGGTGCTGGCGCTGTTTTTCGTCGCGCTGAATCTGCTGGTGGACATCCTGCAGACCTTGCTCGATCCACGTATCAAAAGGGGCTGAGCATGAACCTATCCATAGGGCGGCCGGCCGCGTCGGTGATTGTACCGGTACCCCGCTCGCCGGGTTACTGGAGCGAAGTATTCAGCCGAGTCTGCCGTGACCCGGTGGCGCTGGGCGTCGCCGCGGTGATCGGGGTGTTGCTGATACTGGCCGTGTTCGGCCCCTGGCTGGTGCCGGGTGATGCATTCACCACCTCCATGTTCAAACGCCTCAAACCCATTGGCACCGAAGGCTTCCCGCTGGGCACTGACGAGCTGGGCCGCGATTTACTCTCGCGTTTGATGCTTGGCGCGCGCTTGTCTCTGTTTATGGGCATCACCCCGGTGATCTTGGCGTTTTTCATCGGCGGCGCTATCGGCGTGATCGCCGGCTACTTCGGCGGCTGGCTGAACAGCTTGATCATGCGTACCGTGGATGTGTTCTACGCATTCCCGTCCGTACTCTTGGCGATCGCTTTCTCCGGGGCGCTGGGGGCGGGGGTTGGCAACGCGCTGATATCCCTGACCCTGGTGTTCGTGCCCCAAGTGGCGCGGATCGCCGAGAGCGTCACCACCCAGGTGCGTAACCGCGATTACATCGAAGCCGCGCGCGCCTCGGGGGCCAGTTCATTCACCATCATCCGTACCCAGGTGCTGGGCAACGTGCTGGGGCCGATCTTTGTCTTCACCACCGGGCTGATATCCGTGTCGATGATTCTCGCTTCTGGGCTGTCGTTTCTCGGGCTCGGGGTGACGCCGCCGGAGCCGGAGTGGGGCTTGATGCTCAACACCCTGCGTACCGCCATCTACACCCAGCCGCTGGTCTCGGCCTTGCCGGGGGCGATGATCTTTATCACCTCGATTTCATTCAATGTGCTGGCCGACCGTTTGCGGGCGGCCATGGCGATCAGGAGCTGAGCATGAACCAACGTGATATTGGCGGCCCGGCGCAACCCTTGATGAAAGTGACCCAACTGGTCAAACACTTCCCGGTCAAAGGCCACCTCGGCCAGCGCAGTGTGGTGCGTGCGGTCGACGGCATCGACTTCGAGGTGCACAAGGGCGAGACCCTTGGCGTGGTGGGTGAGTCCGGCTGCGGCAAGTCCACCACAGCGCGCCTGTTGATGCAGTTGATCGCCCATGACAGTGGCGAGTTGGTGTTCGATGCCATGACGGTGGGGGGGCATCAGTTGCCGTTGCGCGATTACCGGCGGCAGGTGCAGATGGTGTTCCAGGACAGTTACTCCTCGCTCAACCCGCGCCTGACCATGGAGCAATCCGTGGCGTTCGGCCCGTCCGTGCACGGGATCAGCCAGCAGGAGTCGCTGCAGCGCGCCCGCGACTTACTGGACCGGGTAGGGCTGGAGCCCACCCGTTTCGCCGGGCGTTACGCCCATGAATTGTCCGGCGGCCAACGGCAGCGGGTGAATATCGCCCGCGCCCTGGCGGTGGACCCGCGGCTGGTGATTCTCGATGAGGCGGTCTCGGCGCTGGATAAATCGGTGGAAGCGCAAGTGTTGAACCTGCTGCAAGACCTCAAGGACAGCCTGCAACTGACCTACGTCTTCATCAGCCACGATCTCCACGTTGTGCGCTATCTGTCCGATCGCATCATGGTCATGTACCTGGGCGAAATCGTTGAAATCGGCCCCGCCGAAGCGTTATTTTCTGCCGCGCAACACCCTTACACTCAGGCATTGCTGACGTCCATGCCGTCCATGGACCCGGCGAACCGGACCCTGCTGTCGCCCCTCTCGGGGGACCCGCCGAGTCCGATCAACCCACCCTCGGGCTGTCGCTTTCACACCCGCTGCCCCCACGCCGAGGCCATTTGCGCGCAGACCGCGCCGCTATTGCAGCAAACCCACGAGCGCCATTTCGCTGCCTGCCTGATGGTGCAACCGGGGGCTGGCCACAGCCAAAGCCCGGCGGCCAAGCCCACCCCCACAGGAGCCTTGGCATGAGCGAACAACCGATGGTCGCAGTGACTGACCTCAAGGTACGCTTCACCCGCGGCCGCCAAACGCTGTCAGCGGTCAATGGCGTAAGCCTGACGGTCGCCCGCGGTGAAGTGTTGGCCTTGATCGGCGAGTCCGGCTCTGGCAAAAGCGTGACCCTGCGAGCGCTGATGCGCCTGCATTCGGAGCGTTCGACCCGAATCGAGGGCGACATCGAGATCGCCGGGCAAAACCTCATGCAGCTTTCGCGCAGCCAGCTACAAGCCCTGCGTGGCCCGGTCGCGGCGATGATTTTCCAGGAGCCGTTGCTGGCGCTTGACCCGGTGTACACCATTGGCCAGCAGATCGTCGAAGCCCTGCGTCGGCATCGCCCGATGTCCAGGGCGCAAGCCCGCGCCACGGCCCTTGAAGCCCTGCGTCGGGTGCGCATTCCCAGTCCGGAACAACGCCTGGATGCCTACCCCCACGAGATGTCCGGGGGCATGCGCCAGCGGGCGATGATTGCCCTGGCGCTGGCCTGCGAGCCGCAGATCCTGCTGGCCGACGAGCCCACCACGGCGCTGGACGCCACGGTGCAAATCCAGATCCTGATTCTGCTGCGTGAACTGCAGCAGGCCCTGGGCTTGTCGATCATTTTCGTGACCCACGACATCGGCGCCGCCGTGGAAGTGGCGGACCGCGTCGCGGTGATGTACGGCGGACGCATCGTGGAGCAGGCCGCGTTGGCTGAATTGCTCGACAACCCCCGACACCCCTACACCCAGGTGCTGCTGGGCACACGGCCCAAGGACGGCCTGCGCAAGGGCGAGCGGATGATCAGCATCCCCGGTGCGCCCCCGGACCTGGCCAACCTGCCCCCCGGTTGCAGTTTCGCCCCGCGTTGCCCGCTGGCCAGCGATGTGTGTCGCAGCAGCGTGCCGGCCAGCGAACGCGTGCTCGGCGACCACCACGTGAGCTGCCATCACTGGCAGCGGGAACCCGTTCAACCCCTTTGCGAGTCCCTGTCATGACTGATTGCGCCTTTGCCTTTATGCCTTATCCGAGCGTCGCGGTGCCCCACGCGGCCGACGGCCCGCTAGCCGGTTATACCTTTGCCGTGAAGGACCTGTTCGACGTGGCCGGTTACCCCACTGGCGGCGGTAATCCCCATGTGCTGGCGATGTCCGGGATTAAGCAGCAGACCGCGCCGACTGTTCAGCGCTTACTGGATGCTGGCGCACGGATGATCGGGAAAACCCACACCAACGAGATGGCGTTCTCCATGAGCGGTAAAAACGCCCATTACGGTACGCCACGCAATGGCGCTGCCCCTGAGCGCATTCCCGGAGGCTCGTCGTCGGGTTCGGCCTCGGCGGTGTCCAATGGCTTGTGTGATTTTGCCTTGGGCACCGACACCGGCGGGTCGGTACGCACCCCGGCCAGCTATTGCGGTTTGTTCGGCCTGCGCCCCAGCCATGGGCGGATTTCTTTGGCCGACACCCAGGCGCTGTGCCCCAGCATGGACACGGCCGGGTTTTTCACCCGCGACGCCCAGCTGTTCGGGCGCGTGGCCGAGTGTTTGTTGGATGAAGATCCCGAGCCCTTGCCGACCCACCCGCAGTTACTCACCCATGACAATTTGTTTTGCCGGCTGCCCGCAGCGTCCCGCGATGCCTTGCGCCCGGCTCTAGAGCAGATCGAGCGCAGAGCCGGGCCGATGCATGAACTGGCCGGGGAGTTGCCGTCGCTGGAACAGGCGTACTGGGCATTCCGTTATATCCAGGGCCGTGAAGCCTGGGAGGCCCAGGGTGAGTTTATCGAACGCCATGGCCTGGCTCTGGGCCCTGACGTGGCGGCCCGCTTCGCCTGGTCCAAAGCGGTCAGCGATACGCAGTACGCCGAGGCCTGTGCGTTTCGGGAAAGCTTCGCCGCACGCTGGGACGCGCTGCTGGGCGATCGCGTGCTGGTGATGCCGACGGTGCCGGATATCGCGCCATTGCTCAGCGCCAAGGACGAAGACATCGAAACCACTCGGCAGTTGTCCCACCACCTGCTCGCCATTGCCGTGTTATGCCGCATGCCCCAGTTAAGCATGCCACTGGCCAACAAGGACGGCGCGCCGCTGGGTATCGCCTTGCTGGGCCCGCGCGGCAGTGATTTGAGTTTGGTCAAGCTGGCCGTGGCTATCGCCGCTTAAAGGGAGCATCACCATGAACCACTCCGTTACCACCGCAGAGCTGTTCAGCGCCAAAGCGCCTTTGATCAATGGCCAACGCCTCTGGCAGTCGCTCATGGACCTCGCCCAGCTGGGCGCGACCGCCAAGGGCGGCGTGTGCCGCCTGGCCTTGACCGACCTCGACCGCCAGGCCCGTGACCTGTTCGTGCAATGGTGCACCGAGGCCGGTTGCAGCGTCAGCGTGGACGCCATTGGCAATATCTTCGCCCGCCGGCCCGGGCGTGATGCGCAGCGCGCGCCGGTGATGACCGGCAGTCACATCGATACGCAGCCTACCGGCGGTAAGTTCGATGGCTGCTTTGGGGTGTTGGCCGGCCTGGAAGTGATCCGCACCCTGAACGACCTCGGGCTGCAGACCGCCGCGCCCATCGAGGTGGTGGTGTGGACCAACGAAGAGGGCTCGCGCTTCCCGCCCTGCATGATGGGCTCGGGGGTGTTCGCCGGCCGGTTCGACTTGGCCGAGACCCTCGCCAAGCGCGATGAGCAGGGCATCAGCGTGGGCCAAGCGCTGCAGGGCATCGGCTATGCCGGCAGCCGCGCGGTGCTGGGCCATGCCGTCGGCGCCTATTTCGAAGCGCACATTGAGCAGGGGCCGATTCTTGAGGATCAAGGCAAAACCATCGGCGTGGTGATGGGCTGCCTGGGGCAGAAATGGTTCGATCTGACCCTCAGCGGTGTCGAGGCCCACGCGGGCCCTACGCCCATGGCATTGCGCAAGGACGCCTTGGTCGGTGCCGCCCAGGTGGTGGCTGCGGTCAATCGCATCGCCCATGCCCTGCAACCCCACGCCTGCGGCACGGTGGGATGCCTCGAGGTGCATCCCGGCTCGCGCAACGTCATCCCCGGAGAGGTCAAAATGACCCTCGACCTGCGCCATCTGCACAGCGACAAATTGCAGGCCATGGTCGACCAGGTGCAGCAGGCCATCGCCGAGGCCTGCGACCAGCACGGCTTGACCCAACGCCTCACACCCACCGCCGATTTTCCGCCGCTGGACTTCGCCAGCCAGTGCGTGGACGCCGTTCGTGACGGGGCCGTGCAGTTAGGTTTGAGCCACATGGACATTGTCAGTGGCGCTGGCCATGATGCGATTTTCCTCGCTGAACTGGGCCCGGCCGGGATGATCTTCGTGCCCTGTGAAGGGGGCATCAGCCACAACGAAATCGAAAACGCCAGCCCCGAAGACCTGGCCGCTGGGTGCGCGGTGCTGCTGCGGGCGATGGTCAGCGCGGCGAATTAGGCAGCGCTGGATTTCAGGCCCTCGCTGGCGGTATCGCGGAACAGCCGCGGCGACATGCCATACACCGATTTGAAGTGCCGACTGAAGTGCGAGCTGCTGCCGTAGCCCCAAGCGTAGGCGATGTCGGTCAGTGAGCGATGGGTATGCGCCGGGTTGCGCAGGTCTTCGGCGCAGCGGGCCAGGCGGCGTTGCCAGATGTATTCACTGATGCTGCAACCCTGTTCGTCCTGAAAGGTGCGGTGCAGGCTGCGCACCGAGCACTGTTCGGCGCTGGCAATGCGTTCGATGCTCAGCTCGCGGTCCGCCAGGTGGCGTTCGATGTACGCTTTGAGGCGGTTCTGCTTGAAGAAGCGAAAGTCGTGTTCCAACTGCTTTTCTTCCCGTTTGTTCTGCAACACATTGTCCAGTAGCCCGACGATGCTGGCGCCGATCAAACTGGCCGAGGTGTTATTGAGCAGGGGGTATTGGTTATAGGCATCGCTGACCAGGTGCATCAGCATGCGGCCCAGGCCGTTGCGCCCATTGATGTGCACATCCCCAGCCTTGGCCAATGACTCACTGTGGTTTTGAAACAGCAGGATGAAGTGTTCACAGCCGTGGGTACTGGTCACGCTGAAGGGCTGGCCGCTATCGACCAGCAGCAGTTCGTCGGGGGCTAGGGTACTGCTGCGCTGGCCTTGTTCGAAATGACTGACACCGGCAATCTGCAGGATCAGCATCCTTGGAGTGTCCAGCGTGTCCACGGCTTTGCTTAGGTGGCGCGAATAGCGGTGCGCACTGGCGGTCATGCGACAAAAGCGTAACTGCCCCAGGTCACCGTATTCCAGGCGGCCCTGGAACGGGCTGTCGTGCAGGGGTTCGATTTGCGTCGACTCCAAGCGTTTGATGTACTCCGGCGTACGCCCCAGATGATCGCTCATGAATTCTTTCCACTTCATCAGGCGATCGGAGCGAACCACCTGCTCGGTGGACACACAGGCTAAATTAGTCATCTTGCGCCTCTCGGGGTTGCTTATTGTTTTTGTGGGTGGGCAACAAGGGCCATCCGTAGCCCGAAGCGATACCGACGCCTATCAGAAGGGGTAGCGGTGACCACCGGGTTGCCAGGTGACCCAGTGCGCCCGGGTGAATTCATCGATGGCGTAATGGCCGTTGAAGCGGCCAAGGCCGGAGTTCTTTTCGCCCCCGAACGGCGCGTTGGGTTGATCGTCGATGGTGATGTCGTTGATGTGGGTCATGCCTGCGACGATCCCCCGGGCGAAGCTCAGGCCGCGTGCCATGTCACGGGTAAACACTGCACTGGACAGGCCATACTCGCTGGCATTGGCCAACTGCAGGGCGTGCTCCTGGTTTTCTGCGATGAGCAATGGCAACAGTGGCCCGAAGGTCTCATCCCGCGCCAGTTCGTGATCCGCGCCCACCTTGGCGAACACGTGGGGTGGCAGTACCAGACCGTTGGCGGGCCCACCGCACAATTGCTCAAGGCCTGCGTGCTTGGCCGCGTCGATTTTGCGCAGCAGGCCATCGAGCTGGCTGCGGTTCACCACGGGGCCGATCACGGTGTCGGCGAGGGCTGGGTCGCCGCTCTTGAGATTGCGCACGCGCTCGACTACCAAAGCGGTGAAATCGGCGTGCAGCGTACGGTCGACGATCACCCGGTTGACGCTCATGCAAATCTGCCCCTGGTGCAGGAAGCGCCCGACCACTGCGGCATGGGCGGCGATCTCGATGTCGGCATCCTGCAAGACCACCAGCGGTGCGTTACCTCCCAACTCCAGAGCCACCCGCTTGATGTGCTTGCCGCCGGTGGCGATGCGCCCCACATTACGCCCGACGTCGGTGGAGCCGGTGAAGGAAATCAGGCTGGGGACTGGGTGCGCGACGAACGCATCGCCGATTTCCGAGCCGGCGCCTACCACCACATTAAGGGCGCCTGCGGGAAAACCGGCTTCTTCGAACAAATGGGCGATCAGTAAGCCACCGGTCACCGCCGTGTCACTGGCCGGTTTCAGCACCACGGTGTTACCCAGGGCGAGGGCGGGCACCACCGAGCGCATGCTCAGGTACAGCGGGAAATTCCACGGGCTGATGACCCCGACCACGCCCAGTGGCTCGCGGAACACGAAGCTTTGTTCGCCGGGCTTGTAGCTGGTGAGTATGCGCCCTTCGACCTGCATCGGCAGGGTCGCGCACTCGCGCACCAGGTTAAGGGTGGTCTGCCATTCCATGCCTGCTTTGATTCGCGTGCTGCCGGACTCGCGGATCAGCCAGTTGATGATCTCGTCGCCGCGTCCCTGGATGACCTGGGCCAGTTTTTCCAACAGCCCACTGCGTTCGCTGGCGTGCAGTTGCGCCCAGCCGGCCTGAGCGCGTTGGGCAGCCTGGTAGGCGTCGTCGAGGTCGGCGATGGAGGCCAACGGCATTTCCAGCAAGAGGCTGTCGTCGAACGGGTTGCGGTCGTCCAGGCGGCGCGAAGAGCGGCCGGCACGCCAGTTAGCGTTTATATATTGGTCGCCGCTGATGGCGTAGGGTGCGTGTTGTTCTGTGGTCATGGTCGTACCTCTGAATGAAGGAGAGCCCTATCGGCGTCGCAAAGCGAGCGGCTTTGTTCAACTGCGCATCCAGGCTCGTCCCCAGGAGTTCAATGTGTATTCACATTGCGGCCAAACCCCGGGTTCGCGGGCGGCATCAGTCACTTCCAGCTCGGCGGAGAACTCCAAGCGATTGCGGTCGGCATCCACCACCATAAAGAACAGGTTGTTGCCTGGGCCGTGCCGCCCTGGGCCAAAGAAGATGCTGATGTGGTCTTTGGCGAAGCGGTCCGCCCAATCGCGAATGTCATTCCATTCATTGGTTTCGTAGCAGTGGTGGTCCCATTCGTTTTTCGAACCGCGGAAAAACGCCAGGGAGTGATGCTCATCATCAGAGCGCAGGAAGCACACCATTAGCTGGCCGCTCTGCTCGTCGACCACGTTGTCGGAGATAGTGAAACCCACGGTGTTGACATAGAAGTCCACCATGGCCTCCAGCTCAGTGGTCTGGAATACCACGTGCTGGAGGCGGCCGGGCAGGCCTGTGGCACTCTCTGCTGCAGCCGGGCGCGCCAGGCCAAAGAGGGTTTGCCGGCCTTGAGGGTCGCGGATCGCGTAGGCGCCCGGCTCCAGCAGCGGCGAGTCAATGTCTTCAGGGCTGCAACCGCGTTCGCTCAGTTGCCTGCGCAGGGTTTGCAGGCGCGCCGGGTCACCGAGGTCGTAGGCGAAAGCCAGCAGGCCACTGTGATCGGCCGGAGATACCAGCATCGTGCGTTGTGGGCCGCTCAGGACCCAGCTGCCATCGGCCTGTGGCTGGCAGTCCATGTCCAGCAAGCGCCGGTAGAAGTCGACTTGGGCTTGCGCGGCTTTGCTCGCCAGGTGCAGGTAGCACAGGCGCGCGGGTGTGGAAGTTTGCAGTGTTTGCATAAACACCTCTAGGGCTGGGATGGCTCAGGTGAAAAGGGCTGTCACGCCCGGTTCGATGTCTTGGCGGCGCGCCGTCGCGACGCCCAGTAGCGCTTGCAAAGCGTCCCCGGCCTGCATTTCGCCGGGCTTGTCGAAGATGGCCGCGATGTAGCGATCGGGCCGCAGCAACAAGAAGCCGTTGGATTCGCCCAGGATGGGTTTGAGCGCACCCTGGCGGTCATGCAGCACGGTGCAGCCGGGAATCGACGGCATGCTCCCGACATGTTCGGCGAGGATCAGGATTCGTTTGGCTTCCAGGTGGCTCCATAATGGGTGCTGCAGTTCGTCCACCCGCTGGCGTGTCGGGTCGCCGTACTGGACCAGCGCAAAGCCGGCGCCGATGATGTGGTCCAGCAGCACGTCCTGGCCCTGGCTGTCGGTGAGCAGCGGTTGGGGAAACATCTGCCCACAGGACAGCCCGCCGGCCTTGCCGTCGGTCAGCACCAGGCCTTTGGTGAAGCGCGGCTTGGGCTTGAAACGCATTTGCAGGAAGTAATCACGCAGCGGTGGCAATAAACCAATTACGGCAAACGCCGCGCTGATCAAACGGGCCCGTAGCACTGTGGCGGGCGCCATCACCGTACCCAGGTTCAACGCCAGTTTGATCAACGCCCAGGCGTGATCGCGCCGCTCGCTTTCGTAGGACAATAGCGCGTTTTCAGCGATTTTCCCCCGCAGCACGGCGACCAGTTTCCAGCCCAGGTTATGCGCATCGCGCACGCCGCTGTTCATACCTTGGCCCGCATAGGGTGGGGTGAGGTGCGCCGCGTCGCCAGCGAGAAACACCCGGTCCGCCTGCCAGCGATCGGCCACGCGGGCATGAAAGGTGTAGATGGTCTTGCGCACCACGCTGACTGGTGTGTCACCACGAAAGGGCCGCAGCAGGTCTTGCAACGCTTGCTCGCTGAGCATGTGCTCGTCGCTTTCATCGGCCTTGAGCAAGAATTCGAAACGACGGGTGCGGTGCGGGCCGGGGACTTCGACCACGGGGCGGCGCGCATCGCAGTAGACCCGCGTTTGCCAGAAGGTGTCGGTATCTTGGTCGGTATCGACCACCAGCCAGCGCGAGGAAAAACTCGAGCCGACCATCTGTATGCCCAACTGCTTGCGCACGCTGCTGCGGCCGCCATCACAGCCCACCATATAGGCCGCGTTAACCTCGAGCATGTCCCCGTTGGCCTCACGGATCAGCGCGCGGACACCCTGGCGGTCCTGGGTAAACTCCAGCAGCTCCTGCTCGAAGCCCGTGCTGACGCAGGCAAAGCGGCCCAGGCCGTCTTTCAGGGTGCGTTCCAAGAGCGGCTGGCGAAAGGCGTTGCGTTTGGGGAAGCCGTACAGCTTGCCGGTTGGCTCGACCTTACCGAAACAGCGGCCACCCGGCCGGGTGAAGTAATGCACGCCATAGCCGGACACCACGTCGCGGAGCACGGCCTGGTCGAGGCCGACGGCCTGCAGGGTGCGCAGAGACTCGTCGTCGATGGAGACGGCGCGCGGTTCGGTAACGGTGCCGGGCTTGCGATCGATAATCAAGGTGTTGACGCCAGCCAGGCCCAGTAGGTTGGCTAGGGTCAACCCGGTGGGGCCGGCGCCGACGATCAAGACTTCAGCGGTGATACTTTTTCGGGTTGTCATTATTGTTCTCTTCCGAAGGCTCAGTCAGGTCAATGGCTCAGCTCAATGGTTTGCCGCGCTGGGCCAGCGCCACCATGAGCTGAGACAGTTGCTGCGCGAGGGCCAGGATCTGCTCGCCCTGGGCCGGTTGCTGTGGTTCGTCTCTTTGTTCGATGGGGCGCACGCAGCTGATGCTGCCCACCACTTTGCCGTCGCCGTCGAAGATCGGCGCAGCGAGGCCATACACGCCAGGGTCGACCTCGCCAGCGCTGGTCACGTAGCCTTGGCGGCGCAGGCGCTGCAGCGAGGCGCGGAACGCTTCCCAGGTCTGGCCCAGGCCACTGGCATACACGTCGGCGGGGTTATCGAGAAAGAGCTGGTTGTGCTGGCGCGCCGTCAGGTTGGCCAGGATCGCCTTGGAGGTGGCGCCAAGGAATAACGGCCGTGGCGAACCCCGGGAGTAGCTGACTTCGCTGAACAATTCACCGGTCTGGTGAATGCACACCACCCGGTCCTTGAACAGGCGGCAGATCAGCCACACCTGTTGCTCGCACCAGCGCGGAAAGTCTGCCTCCAACGCCTGGGCGGCGCGCACCAGGGGGTCGCTGACGCGCAGTTGGCGATCCCAGGTAATGATCCGTGCCCCCAAGGAGTAGCGCCCGGCTTCGACCTGGAACAACAGGTTCGCCTCGGCCAGTTCGCGCACGTAGCGGTAGATGGTCGAGCGGGTAAAGCCCAGGGTGGCGCCCATGTCGTCGACCGCCCAGATCGGGTCGGCCTCGGTGAACAGGTCGAGTACCCGCAGCATGCGCTCCAGGCTCGAGCCTTTGGCGTCCGCCTCTGACTCTGCGGGCAGGGGAGTGGTGATGAGTGGGTCCATGTTCACTGCTCGTCGACGATGCTGTTGCGCAAAATACCGATTCGGGAAATCTCGACTTCGACTTGATCACCCGGCTGCATCCACACCGGCGGCTCGCGGAACGCACCGACACCGCCGGTGGTGCCGCTGACGATGACATCGCCTGGCGCCAGCTCGGTGAAGGTCGAGCAGTATTCAATGAGGTGGTGGACATCGAAGATCATGTCGCTGGTGCGGGTGTCCTGCATCACTTCGCCGTTCAGGCGCGTGGTCAATTGCAACTGCTGCGGATCGCCGATTTCGTCGCCGGTGACCAGCCATGGCCCGAAGCCGCCGGTGTTGGGGAAGTTCTTGCCGGGTATGAACTGAATCGTGTGCTTCTGCCAGTCGCGCACACTGCCATCGTTGTAGCAGGCGTAGCCGGCGACATAGTCCAGGGCATCGGCGTGTTTGACATGGCGCGCCGGTTTGCCAATCACCACGGCCAACTCGCCTTCGAAATCGAGCTTGTGCGAAGCCTTGGGCCGCACGATGGGCTGCAAGTGGGCGACCTGGCTGTCGGCGAAGCGGGTGAAAATCATCGGATAGGTGGGCATCTCGCGGCCGGTTTCGCGCACGTGGGTCGCGTAGTTGATGCCGATGCACAGCACTTTGCCGGGGTTGGGGATCACGGGTAGCAGAGTGACGTCAGCCAGGGCTATGCGCGGCAGCCCAGCCAGCACAGTTGGGGCAAGCTCCGCCAGGCGGTTGTTGGCCAAGGCATGCTTGAGGTCGGTGCCGAGCGTCGCCTTGACCGACTCCAGGTCGAGAACGTGATCGCCATCGACGATGCCGTAGGTGCTGCGGCCGTGGATGATGAAGCTTGCGAGTTTCATGGAAGGCTCCTGGTCAGGGTGAGTGCAAAGGCATTCGGGCGAAGAGGTTCAGCGCTGCACGCTCGGTTGGGGCGGCTTAGGGGTTAATCTAGACCTGAAGGATAATCCTGTAAAGCGGGATTTCTGCAAAAATCCCGCATTATGGAATTAATTAATTTTATGCTGCCGCAGGTGGGGTGAAGGCGGGTGTGCAGGGCGATCGCCCCGCACAATCGATGGTGCTACTTTTGCTGCGGGGCCCAGCAACCGTGCAGCGACATGCGCATGCGCAAAGGCACTTTTATTCGGGCGATGGGGCCCGCCGCCATATTTTGCGAGTCCAGCACCACCAACTCACTGTGGCCGCTGACGAGGTCATTGAGCAGGGCAACCACGTAGCCGTCCGCTTCGGCGGCATCGGCCGCGCGGGGTATGAAAATCGGCTCCTGGAAACAACCGCTGTCGCCGGGAAACCAGGCATCGGTGGTCCCCGTGGTGAGGTTGACATGGGCCAGCAGGTTGAAGAATTGAAACGGCATCGGCCCATTGGAAGGGTTGTACGGGCGCCTTGGGTCTAGGGCGATGACAAAACCGTGTTCGTACTTGCGCCCCAGGTAACGGGCGTCGCAGCGAGGAAACTCGCAGGGGTAGTCGGTGAACGGCTGCGGTTGCACTTCGTCTTGCGTGCTGTCGAGGTCGAAAGTCCAGCGCATCAGGCTGGCCGCCAGGGTCTCGGGGGGCGGCACATAACCGTCGGCTTGCGGGAAAAAGTAGAAGATATTGCCCCCGGTGACGGGCATGTCCACGTACACCTTATTACCCTCATCGTAGGCATTAAGTGTGTGCCCCTGAAAGCCGTCCTTGGGGCCTTTGAACCAGCGTACGTCTTGGGCACTGCCCGCGCGTGGCAAAACCGCGAACAATTGCGGCAGGTCGGGTTGCCATTGGAAGTGCTGCCCGCCGTTCTTCATGCGCTCGACGTCTACCGTCAGCGGAATCAACGGAAACACCACGTAGTGCTCGGTCACCGCGAAATCGTGGACCATGGCCGCGTAGGGCGCCTGGAACCAGGTCTCGTGGAGCAGCTTGCCGTCGGCTGAAATTTCGAAATAGGCGAGATCTGGGGTACCGTCCCCTTTGGCTTCATAACTGAAGGCAAGCAGATTACCGGTGACGGGGTCGAGCTTGGGGTGGGCGGTAAAAGTGGCTGAGCGAATCTGCCCGCCAAAGTCCCATTCGCCGAGGGTTTCCAGGGTGTCGAGGTCCAGCGCCCAGGGCAGGGCGTCTTCTTTGAGGGCCAGCAATACGCCGTTGTGTGGCACCACTGTGGTGTTGGCGGTGGTGTTGTTTTTTGCCGCGAGGGGATCGTTGGTGTAGGCATTGCGGTAGACACCGTTGAGTGAGCGTCCTGCGCGGCGCTGGGCCATCAGCCGATCAGTCTTTACGTAGCGGCGGCGCAGCGACACCTTGCCGTCGGCAAAGTAAAAAGCACTGACCATGCCGTCGCCATTGAAAAAAATATCGTTGCCCAACATCGGCGGAAACTGCGGGTCCGGCGCGACTTGGTAGAAGGCGCCGTGGATCGAGGCGGGTAGGGTGCCTTCAATCTCCAAGTCGAACACCTCGGCCTCGACACGGCTGGGGGTATAAAGGGCGCCAGAGAATTCAGGCGTTCGCGGGAATGGGTTGGGCATGGAGCGACCTCATTGACGTCAGTGATATTCAAGTGGCGATCAGGCCGATTGCGGCGCCAGGGTGGGGGCGGCGGCCTGCATGCCACGGCGAAAGCGTGCGACCACCAGGCACGAGATCACCAAGGCCACCAAGTACGCCGAGGCGGCGAGCCAGCCGACGGCACGGAAGTGTCCTTCGCCAACCACCAGGGCCGCGCCGAAGGGGCCTAACCCCTGGCCGACGAAAATAGCCGCGTTGCCCAGCCCGGCCAGGCGCCCAGAAGGGTCCAGCTCCGCCGCCATGGACAGCAGGTAAGGCAGGCTGAAAAACCACACCATGTGGATCAGGCACGCGGTGGCGGCGAACGCGATGGGGCTGTCGCCGTAGACCATAATCAGGGTGGCGAGCAACGCCGTGCCAAAGCTCAGCAGTTGCGGAAACAATAACCCCAGGCGGCGCCCGAGCAGCCCCGCCAGGCCCGCACCCAGGGCGCCAGCAAGAATACTGCCGCCCAGAATCCCACCAATCTGTTGCGGCGCCAAACCCAGGCTTTTACCAATGCGCTCCTGGTACACCCACAGCGCCGAGTGGCCGAAAAACAGCAGGGCGAACAGGACGATCAAGAGCATGGCCGTAAGCCCGAAGGGCTGGATCGTCGGGTTCCTCAGGCGTTGCGCGGTGGGGTAGTGCCTGGGCACCCGCCAGCCACCTAGCGCGGCCAGGGCACTGGCCGCCGCGAGCAGCACAAAGGCGCCGTTGACGCCGTAGGTACTGAGGAGAATGGGCATGCAGGTGACCAGCAACATGCCCCATAGCAGGTTCCCGATATTGATCACCGCGAATGTGGCGTCTTTGCCGGTACGTAACGCAGCGGTGGCGTACACGATTGCCATGACCGCGCCGCCGCTGGCGCCACAGATCACCCGGGTAATCAGCAAGCCCGTCTGGCTGTGAAATTGCGTGCTGGCCAGGTTGCCCAGCGTCAGGATTAGCAGCGCCGCCAGGGCGAAGCGACGTCGGTCGACCTTGGTCATGAGCATCGCGCAGACGCCACAGGCTAGCGCCATGGCAGTCAGCTCCGCAGCGAAGATGGCGCCAATGGCGTTGAGTGGTAGACCCAATTGGTCGATAAAGGCCCCACCCAAGATGGGCTGGATCTGCAGGGTGCCCAGGGATATGACCATCATCAGGCAAATAGCAGCCAATGATTGTTTACTGTCGATGCTTGCAAGCGCGTTCATAAACCTCACCTCGATCAATAGCCCGCCATGTGTCCACCAACGGGTGCACGTATCGGTCAGAACAATTGGTGGACGTAGCGCAGTTGCACGGCGTAATCCACGCGGGAGCGGTTCTGCACTTCAGTTTCTTTGTAGGTGTTGAGCCAAAAGCCTTGGCGGTCACTGACTCTCCAGAACAGCCCGGGGCCAATACCTAGGACTTTTTCCCGAGAATCGCGCAGGCGGCTGCCATTGGCTTCATCGTCGGAGATTTGCCTGAAGTAGTAGCCGTTGATGCCCACCGAGACATTCGGCACCACCTCGTAGGAGGCCGTGAAGTTGGCCCACGCCGACTGCCCCGCCTGGGTGTCGCGCACGGGCCGACCTTCGTAGACCTGGGCCGAACTGCTGGCAGGGTCGTCGTTCTTGAAGTTGTACAGATAGTGCAAGCGCCAGCTCACCTCCCAGCCGGCCACTGGCATCCATGTAGCGGCCCAGTAGGGGTTTATCGAGTAGGCGTTGGAGCCGGGGTTGAGGTCTTTATGCTTGTCGTATTTGCCGGTGGGGAAGATCGTATCCAGGGCTATGCGCTGGACAAACACCGGCCGGCCATGGGCATCGACGATGGGGTCGAACTGCACCTGTGGGCCGAACGTCACGTCGCCCAGGCCGGTGGCGTTGTCTTGCAACTTGACGCCGTTGTCGCCGAAGTCGCCATCCAGGGAGACGATGGGCACCAACAGGCTCCAACCCAGGTGGGCGCCGCCGCCAATACTATTGGGCGAGTAATAGCTCAGCTGGTTGATCAGGGTGATGACGTTGATCTTGGGATCATCGAAGGCGCTGTTATTCTTGCCCGCGTTGTTGCGGATACTGCTGGCCGTACTGAATTTCAGGTAGGTCTGATGAGACAACCCAGGGGGGCCGGCAAAGCCATCGTAAAAGCTCGTCCCACCCAGGTTGATACCACTGGGCTGGGCCACGGAGGGCGGCGGCGGGCCGTCTGCGGCGTTGCTAGCAAGGGCTACGAAGCTGAGTGCCAGGCACGCTGGCAGGGTTAGGGTCGGTCTCATTGGCATCGCTCTATTATTGGAATTGCGAGCTGGGTGGCTTCTTATGGCGATTGGACTGTAAGTCTTAGGCGGGGCGGATGCTTTAACGCAGCGGTCAGAGTTGACTGAGCGCGTCACTGCTAACGCGCTAACCGGCTGCTGCGCAGCCTCTCGGGGACAAGCCTTCTCCTACCTGATGTGCGGCATACACCAAATCGAATATCCCCCCGACCGTAGGAGGGGGCCTTGCCCCCGAGCTCTTGATCTCAAAGCGAACAGCCCGGCGCTTCAGCGCTCGGCCAACTGAAACCGATAACCCACCCCGTACAGCGATTCGATGGGCTGCTCGCCGGGGCAGGCTTGCTCGAGCTTGCGGCGCAGGTTGCGGATATGGCTGTCGACTGTACGGTCGGTGACCACCCGGTGGTCGGAGTAGATTTTGTCGAGCAGTTGGTCGCGGGAAAAAACCCGGCCGGGGGCGCCAGCGAAGGTGCTCAGCAAGCGCAGCTCCAAGGGCGTGAGGTCCAGCGCGATGCCGTCCAGCGATGCCTGGTAGCGTGCCGGGTCGATCACCAGGCGCTGAGCGGCGTTGCTGAGCAACTGTGGGCTGCGGCGCAGGATGGCTTTGACCCTGGCGACCATCTCGCGAGGGCTGAAGGGTTTGCAGATGTAGTCATCGGCGCCCCCACCCAAGCCGAGCAGGCGGTCCACTTCTTCCACGCGGGCAGTGATCATGACAATCGGCACGGCGCTGAACCGGCGCAGGTTTTCGCACACCTGCAGGCCGTCGAGGCCGGGCAGCATCAGGTCGAGCAGGATCAGGCGCGGTGCCTGGGCCCGTACGGCAGGCTCCACCTGCAAACCGTTGTCCAGGCACTGAGTCGGGTAGCCGGCTGCGTTTAGATAGTCTTGCATCAGGGCGGCGAGTTTGGGTTCGTCTTCGACGATTAGAATCGGGCTTTCGTCGGGCATGCTCAGGCATTCCTTGGCAGGCGCAGGCTTAGCCAGAGGCCGCCCAGGGGCGAATGGTCGGCGCTTAGGCTGCCGCCGTGGGCCAGGGCGATACTTTGGCAGATCGCCAAGCCAAGGCCGGCGCCGCCACAGGCGCGGTTGCGCGAGGAGTCGCCGCGATAAAAACGCTCGAACAGGCGCGGTAGTTGCTCGGCCGAGACACCTGGGCCGGAGTCGAGCACGTCGATGCACAGCTCGTTGCGTTGCACGCTGGCGTTGATCCGTATCAGCCCTCCGGGGTCGGTGTAGCGCACGGCATTTTCCAGCAGGTTGGCAAACAGTTGGTGCAGCCGGTTGGCGTCGGCCACCAGCTCTAGGGGCTGGGCGGGTAGGTTGAGTTCCACCTGTAGCGCACGCGCGTTCAGGCGCTCCTGAAGCATGCTCACACTGTTTTGCAGCAGTTGGTCGAGGGCACAGGGGGCTTTGCGGTAGGTCAGTGCACCGACATCGGCCAGCGATAACTCATAGAGGTCGTCCACCAGTTTGCTGAGCATGCCCACTTCGCCTTGCAGGGACTTCAGGGTGCCAGGGTTGAGGGTGCGTACGCCGTCCTCGATGGCCTCCAGTTCCCCGCGCAGTATCGACAAGGGCGTACGCAGTTCATGGGAGACGTCGGCCATGAATTCGCGGCGCATCTGTTCGTTGCGTTGCAGGGTATAGGCGAGCTGATTGAAGTCACGCGCCAACTGGCCCACTTCATCGTTGGAGGCCACGGCCACGCGGCTGTTGTAGTCACCACTGGCCAGGCGGTGGGTGGCCGCCGCGACCCGTTTGACCGGTTCCAGCAGTGCCCGGGCGATCCACCAGGCAATCAGCATGGCCAGTAGCAAGGAGAACGCGCCCATGGCCAGGCTGGTGCGCAGTTGGTACTGCTGGAAGCGCTCGCCGCCGGCCTCGGTCACGCTCTGGAAGGGGGTTACGGCCAGCCAGCCCACGGTTTCGCCTGCCACCACGATAGGGCGCAAGAGGGCATCGGTGCCAATGTCCGGGTAGCCGTTTACGCGTTTTTTCTGCTGATCCAGCAAGGCAATGCGAAACAGCGCCCCGGTGAGGTCCGAGGCCATTGGCGTGCGTAAGTCATTTTTGGCCGGGTCTTCGCCGAGTTCGGGGCGCATGATCTCGAACCAGCGGTCTGCCTGGTTACGTAAGAAATCCCAGTTGCCTTCGCGCGCGTATGCCGCGGCCAAGCGCGGCAGCACGGGTGCCATCCGCTCCAGGGCCTGTTCGTTGAGGTAGCCGAGAAAGCCTCGGGTGAAACTCCAACTGGTGGCCAGGCCCATGCTCAGGATAACCAGCAATACACCTCCCAGGACGGCGCCGAACAATTTGCTGGAGATACCTAACTTCATGGGCTGCGGCCGGTGAGAAATGACTCGACCATTTAGGCCTGCCCCCGGAAAAGATTCAACCCAGCCGGGCAATCTTCAATTTTCCTGCACATTTGCTCAGCAAGATGGCCACCGGCCCAAGCCGATCCGTCTTGCAGAGGCACCTATGTCGACGAAAATACTCGCCAAATATCTGGTCACCCTTGCGGTGTTCCTGTCTGTGATCACCATGCTCCTGCTGGGCGGCTGCTCCGCCGAGGATCCACCACCGGCAGCGCCTACCCCGAAGGTGTCGGTCATCCGCGTGCAGCCCCAGAGCCAAGTGCTGACCACCCAATTGCCGGGTCGCACCCAGGCATACATGGTGGCGCAGATTCGTCCGCAGGTGGGCGGCATCGTCCAGCGCCGGTTGTTCGTCGAAGGCGCCGACGTCAAGGCCGGCCAGGCACTTTACCAGCTCGACCCGGCGGTCTATACCGCGGCCCTGGCCGAGGCCAAAGCGAGCCTGGCCAAGGCCCAGGCTTCGCTGAAGTCGGCCCAGGCCACGGCCCGCCGCAACGCCGAGTTGGTGAAGATCAACGCCATCAGCCAGCAAGACAATGAAGATGCCCAAGCCAACGTGCTGACCGCCGCGGCCGACGTGCAAGTGGCCCAGGCCGATGTCGAGAGTGCGCGAATCAACTTGGCCTATACCCGGATCACCTCGCCGGTCAGCGGGCGCAGTGAGACCTCCAGCGTGACCCCAGGCGCGCTGGTGGTGGCTAACCAGGACAGCGCACTGACCACGGTGCAGCAGTTGGACCCCATCTATGTCGACGTCACCCAGTCGACCACTGAGCTGTTACGCCTCAAGCGCGACTTGGCCAGCGGCGCCTTGCAAGCCAGCGCCGAAGGTGAGGCGACGGTCAGCCTGCTACTTGATGACGGCAGCACCTATGACCACCCAGGGCGGCTCAAAGTCAACGGTGTCAGCGTCAATGAAGGCACCGGTACCGTGACCCTGCGGGCCGAATTCGCTAACCCGCAACACCTGCTACTGCCTGGCATGTACGTGCGTGCCGTGCTTGAACAAGGGCGCGATGAACAGGCCATATTGGTGCCTCAGCGGGCGGTCAGCCGCAGCGCCAGTGGCGTGACCAGCGCCCTGCTGGTGGTCGATGGCAAGGTCGAGCAGCGCCAGTTGACCGTCGACCGTGCGGTGGGCAATCAGTGGTGGGTTACGGCTGGGTTGAAGGCGGGTGATCAATTGATCGTCGAAGGCGGGCAGAAAGTCCGCGCGGGCGCGGCGGTGCAGGTGCAGCCGGCGACGAGCTCGGCTGATACCCAGGCGAGCGCACCTTCGACCCCCGCGAAGGAGGGTTGAGCATGGCCCATTTCTTTATCGACCGGCCTATTTTTGCCTGGGTCATCGCCATTGTGATCATGCTCGGCGGGGGCCTGTTCATCAGCCAGCTGCCGCTGGAGCAATACCCTGACATCGCCCCGCCCACGGTGAAAATTTCCGCCACCTACACCGGTGCATCGGCCAAGACCGTGGAAGATTCGGTGACCCAGGTCATCGAACAGCAAATGAAAGGCCTGGACAACCTGACCTATATGGCCTCGACCAGCAGCTCGGCGGGCAGCGCCAGTATCAACCTGACCTTTACCGCCGGCACTGACCCGGACGTCGCGCAGATGCAGGTGCAGAACAAGCTGCAACAGGCGGAGTCCAGGCTGCCGCAATCGGTGCAGAGCGAGGGCCTGACTGTGACCAAAGGCGGCTCGGATTTTCTCATGATCGCCGCCTTGGCGTCTGACGACCCCAGCGTCACCGCGACCCAGATCGGCGACTACATTTCTACCACCGTGCAGGACTCCATCAGTCGCATCGACGGGGTTGGCGACGTGCAGGCCCTGGGTTCAGGCTACGCCATGCGTATTTGGTTGAACCCGGCGCTGCTGGAAAAATACGCGTTGATGACCTCGGACATCAGCAGCGCGCTGCAAGCGCAGAACACCGAAGTCTCGGCCGGCCAACTGGGTGCACTGCCGGCGGTCAGAGGCCAGCAGCTAAACGCTACGATCAGCGCCCGCAGCAAGCTGCAGACCGTCGAAGAATTTCGCAATGTGGTGGTCAAGTCCAGCAGTGATGGGGCCGTGGTGCTCCTGGGCGATGTCGCGACGGTGGAGCTGGGCAGCGAAAGCTACGACATCAGCACCGCCCTTAACGGCAGGCCGGCGGCGGCCATGGGTGTGCAACTGGCTGCCGGTGCGAATGCACTGCAGGTGGGCAAAGCGGTCAAGGCCAAACTGGCCGAACTGGAGCCGTTCTACCCGGCCGAGATGCAACTCAAGAATGTGATTGCTTACGACACCACGCCGTTTGTCAGCCTGTCCATCGAAGAGGTGGTCAAAGCGTTGGGCGAGGCCATCGTGTTGGTGGTGTTGATCATGTTTCTCTTTCTGCAGAGCCCGCGGGCGACCTTGATCCCTGCGATTACGGTGCCGGTGGTGTTGCTGGGGACCTTTGGCGTGTTGGCGCTGTGCGGCTACTCGATCAATACCCTGACCATGTTTGCCATGGTCTTGGCCATTGGTTTGTTGGTAGACGACGCCATCGTGGTGGTGGAAAACGTCGAACGCCTGATGGACCAGGGGCTGTCCCCGCAGGCGGCGACGCGCCGGTCCATGGGCGAGATCAGCAGCGCGCTGGTGGGCATTACCCTGGTGCTCAGCGCGGTGTTTATCCCCATGGCTTTTTTTGGCGGCTCTACGGGGATCATCTATCGGCAGTTTTCTGTGACCATTGTCTCGGCCATGGTGCTCTCGGTGGTGGTGGCCATGACCCTCACGCCTGCGCTGTGTGCATCGATGCTCAAGCCGCGCACTGGCCAGGGGCACGGGGCTCAGCGCGGTTTTTTCGGCTGGTTCAACCGCACCTTCGAGCGCACCAGCACGGGCTATGAACGCTGGGTAGGGGCCGTATTGCGCCGGTGGAAGCTGGCGTTACTGGGCTATGGCGTGGTGTTGGCGGTGATGGCAGTGGCTTATGCAACGCTGCCCACTTCGTTTTTGCCGGATGAAGACCAGGGCATTCTTCTGGCGCAGATCCAATTGCCAGTGGGGGCCACCGACAGCCGAACACAGGCGGTGGTCAAGCAAGTCGAGGACTATCTGCTCAAACAGCCGGAAGTCGAGGCCTTGATCAGCATCACCGGCCTGGGCATGGGCGGCAACAGCCAGAACACCGCGCGGGCCTTTATTCGCCTTAAGGACTGGGCCGAGCGTGGTGGCGAAGGCCAGGGCGCGGCCGACATCGCCCAACGGGCAACCATGGCGTTGTCCAGCATCGGGGACGCTGACGCCTTCGTCATGCAGCCGCCCACCGTGCGTGGCCTCGGCCAGAGTTCCGGTTTCGACCTACAACTTAAGGACCTAGGAGGCTTGGGCCATGATGCGTTGGTGTCGGCCCGCGAGCAATTTCTGCAGTTGGCTAAACAGGATGCGCGCCTCTTGGGTGTGCGCAGTAACGGTCTGGACGACGCGCCTCAACTCAAGGTCAGTATCGACGACCGCAAAGCGGGAGCCTTGGGCATTACCACCAGCGATATCAATAGCACGCTGTCGACGGCCCTCGGTGGCACCTACGTCAATGATTTCCTCAACCAGGGCCGGGTGAAGAAAGTCTATGTGCAGGGTCAAGCGTCGGCCCGCATGCAGGCCGCGGACCTCGACCATTGGTTTGTGCGCAATAACAACGACGAAATGGTGCCGTTTGCTTCGTTCGCCAGTTCCTCCTGGAGCTACGGCTCTCCGTTACTGGAGCGCTATAACGGCAATGCTTCGCTGGAAGTGGTCGGTGACCCGGCGCCCGGCGTGAGTTCCGGTGATGCCATGGCCGCCGTGGAGGCGATTATCAAGCAATTACCCCAGGGGATCGGCTACGAGTGGACGGGGCAGTCGTACCAGCTAAAGCTCTCCGGGTCGCAGGCACCGCTGCTGTACGCAGTCTCTGTGCTGTTTGTATTTTTGTGCCTGGCGGCGTTGTACGAGAGCTGGTCAGTGCCCTTCGCGGTGATTCTGGTGGTGCCGTTGGGCGTGATCGGCGCGGTATTGGCCACCCGCATCGCCGGGTTGAGCAACGACGTGTATTTCCAGGTGGGGCTGTTGACCACCGTGGGTCTGGCGGCCAAGAACGCTATTCTGATCGTCGAGTTCGCCAAGCATCTGCAAGAGCAGGGCAACAGCGTGGTCGAGGCCACGCTGACCGCCGTGCGCCAACGCTTGCGGCCCATTCTCATGACGTCCCTGGCGTTCATGTTTGGCGTCTTGCCGCTGGCCTTGAGCAGCGGCGCCGGGTCGGCGGGCCGCCAAGCCATTGGTACCGGTGTGCTGGGCGGTATGTTCAGCGCCACACTATTGGGGATTTTCTTCGTACCGCTGTTTTTCGTACTGATCCGCCGCCGTTTCGGCCGAGTGAGTACCGTTCGCCCATCAGCCCCGACAGGTGCAGCATGATCAATTCTTATTGGCCTTTGCTGGCCGCCCTGGCCCTGGGTGGCTGTGTCAACCTTGCGCCTGATTACGAACGCCCCGCAGCGCCGGTGTCCGCACAATGGCTGGCGCAGGCCGACCTGCCCAAAGGGCAGGTGGCGGCCGATATCAAATGGCAGCAGTTCTTTACCGACCATCGCCTGGCCCAAGTGCAAGGCCTGGCCCTGGAGAACAACCGAGACCTGCGCCTGGCCAGCCTGAATATCCAGAAAGCTCAGGCCCAGTACCGCATCCAGCGCGCCGAGGCGTTTCCCCAGATCGATGCCAGCGCCAGTGCTACCCATAGCCGTACGCCGGGCTCACTCTCGCAAAACGGCACGGCGCTCACCAGCCACGATTACAGTGCACAATTGGGCTTGAGCAGTTATGAGTTGGACCTCTTTGGCCGGGTGCAGAACCTGCAGGATGAAGCCCTTGAGGATTACCTGGCGCTGACCGAAACCCGGCGTAGCACGCAGATCAGCCTGGTGGCCGAGGTGGCGACGGCGTGGCTGACGCTGGCGGCTGATAGCGAGCTGCATCAGTTGGCTGAAGACACCCTGACCAGCCAACTGGCGACCTATGACCTGACCCAGCGCAGCTTCGCTTTGGGTGGTTCGACCGCCCTGGCCGTGGCGCAGGCACAAACCACCGTCGAGTCCGCCCGGGGCGACCTAGCAGCCTATGAAAGCCAGATCCTCCAGGACCGCAACGCGCTGCGCCTGTTGGTGGGCAGTGATGTGCCCGAAGGCCTGTTGCCAACTGCCCTGGAGCCGTCGGCGGCCTTGGTTGATGTTCCGCCTGGCTTGCCGTCGAGCCTCTTGCAACAGCGCCCGGACGTGTTGTCGGCCGAACATACGCTCAAGGCCGCCAATATCGACATCGGCGCGGCCCGCGCAGCGTTTTTCCCCAGTATTACCCTGACCGCCAATGCCGGTTCATCCAGTTCGGCGTTGGCCGGCCTGTTCAAATCCGGCAGCGGTGCCTGGACCTTTGCGCCCAGCATCAGCGTGCCGATTTTCGACGCTGGGAGTCGTCGAGCCACCTTGGACTCGGCCAAGGTGGAGCGTGATATCCAGGTCCAGACCTATCAGCAGACGCTGCAAACCGCCTTTCGCGAAGTGGCCGACGCCCTCGCCGAACGCAGCACCCTGGACCGCCGTATCGCTGCCCAACAGGCACTGACCCAGGCCAGCCGGAAAAGCTTCGAGCTGTCCGATGCCTTGTACCGCGGCGGCTCGCAGAGTTACCTAGAGGCTCTGGACGCTCAGCGTTCGCTCTACAGCGCGGAGCAAGATCTGATCAACCTGCGCCTGACTGAACAAAGCAACCGAGTGACCTTGTACAAGGTGATGGGGGGTGGCTGGAATTGATCGCCGTAAAAGGCGTTAGGCATAAGGCGTGTTTTCAATTTTATAGCGATTGAAATCCGCAGCGCCGTCCGACCACCACACCGGCCCGCGTTCGCCCAAGGCCACCTTGGCCGCCTGCACCTGCGCCCGGGCGGCGCGTAGTTGGCCGGAGTCGGCGGCGGCCTTGGCGGCTTTGACGTCGCGTCGGGCCTGCATCAGCTGGTTCACCAGGGCCTGACGTACATCCTCTGCCAGGTCCGGATTGCTGCAGCGCCACAGGCGGCCTTTAACCACAAAGTAGCGGCCGTCTGGGGTGGTGGGGTAGGGGCCGGGCACTTGCTGCAACCGGCCTTACAGCATCGGCTTGCCGCCGGTCACGCCATAGCGCGAACCGGAAATATAGCTCGCCTCATCCGAGGCCAGTAGCACGTAAATCGGCGCCACTTCCACCGGTTGCCCAGGGCGGCCCAGCGGGGTTTCGGCGCCGAAGCTTTTAACGTCGTCATCGGTCATGGTGGCGACGATCAGCGGCGTCCAGATGGGTCCCGGCGCCACGCTATTGACCCGAATGCCACGCTCGCCGAGCAGCTGCGCCAGGCCCCCGGTGAAGTTGGCGATGGCGCCTTTGGTGGTGGCGTAAGCCAGCAGCGTAGGTTTGGGCGCGTCGGAATTCACCGAGCTGGTGTTAATGATCGAACTGCCCGGCGCCATGGAGGGGACCGCCGCTTGGCAGATCCGAAACATCGCCGTGATGTTGATATCGAAAGTCTTCACCCACTCCTCGTCGGGGATTTCCTCGAAGGTGGCGTGGGTCATCTGGAAGGCGGCGTTATTGACCAGGGTGTCGATGCGGCCAAAGTGCGCAACGGTATCGGCCACCAGCTTGTAGCACTGGTCTTTTTGCGCGAGGTCGCCGGGCAACAATAGGCACTGACGGCCCGCTTGTTCGACCCAGCGCGCGGTCTCTTGGGCATCTTCATGCTCGTCCAGATAAGCCAAAGCGATATCGGCGCCTTCCCGGGCAAAGGCGATGGCGACCGCACGGCCAATGCCACTGTCGGCCCCGGTGATCAAGGCGATCTTGCCTTCCAGGCGGCCACTGCCGACGTAACTTTGCTCGCCACAATCGGGCTGGGGCACCATCTTCCGTTGGCTGCCTGGAACGGCCTGGGCTTGCGGGGCAAAGGGGGGAGTAGGGTAGTCGCGCATTGAGTTGATTCCTGTCGCCATGGGTGAACGGGTTACAGGAATCAGAGGCACGGCTGCATTCAAAAGTTGAAAGCAATACCGATGGCGGCGACGAATGGCAAAACCCACACCCCGAGTGACACATCTAAATATCAGATATGCCACTGATGGTAGGAGGGGGCTTGCCCCCGAGCCCTTCACGCCCTTGCAGACACCAATGCCCTGGTGGCGTGGTTGAAGATCAACAGATCGGGGCCAAGGCCCCTCCTACGAACATCGCTGATCGGTAGGAGGGGGCTTGCCCCCGAGCCCTTCATTCCCCACGCCATCGCACAGCGATATACCGCAATACCGACAGGCACTGCCCAGCAATTGCAAATGTGCACCAGGTTGAACTCTACCCCCCGTTGGCGTTTCCCAAGCAGATACCGCGCCGGTTCGATTGGAGTGCTACCGTGGCGAAAAACCTGGAAGACTATCAGCGCAAGCGTGACTTCGATGCCACCCCCGAACCCAGCGGCAAGGCCGTGCGGCGCGGCAAGACGCGGGCTTTGCAGTTCTGCATTCAAAAGCATGACGCCAGCCATCTGCACTACGACTTCCGCCTGGAGCTGGACGGCACCCTGAAAAGCTGGGCTATCCCCAAGGGGCCGTCGTTGGACCCGCAGGTGCGCCGGTTGGCGGTGGAGGTGGAGGATCACCCACTCGACTACGCCAGCTTCGAAGGCACCATCCCCGACGGCCATTACGGCGCCGGCGACGTCATTGTCTGGGACCGTGGCGTGTGGCTGCCCGAGGGTGATCCCCACGCGGCCTACGCCCAGGGCAAACTGCATTTCACTCTGCAGGGCGAGAAGCTGTCGGGTACCTGGAACCTGTTTCGCACCCGCATGGCCGGCAAGAAGCAACAATGGCTGCTGGTCAAATCGGCCGACGAGCAGGCCCGGGCCGAGGCTGACTACGACGTGCTCGCGGCCGAGCCCCACAGTGTCCTCAGCGAGCGCAGCCTGGTGCAGCCCGCCGAGCCCAGGCCACCGGCCGGCAAGCCGGGCAAGGCCAAGCGCTCTAAAAAAGTCGCATTCCCCGAGGCCCTCAGTCCGCAGTTGGCCACCCTGGTCGACTCGCCCCCCAGCGGCGACTGGCGCTATGAAGTCAAATTCGACGGCTACCGCATGCTGGCCCGGCTGGAAGGCGACCAGGTTCAGCTGTTCACCCGCAATGGCCACGATTGGACCACCAAGCTGCCCGGCGTGGCCGCCGCGTTGGCAAGCCTTGGGCTGACATCGGCCTGGCTGGACGGGGAAATGGTAGTGGCGGACGATAACGGCGTAGCGGACTTCCAAGCCCTGCAAAGTGCGTTCGATCAGGCCCAGGACGCCTCGATTCTTTATTACCTGTTCGATCTTCTTTACCTGGACGGCCATGACCTGCGCGACTACCCGCTGCAAGACCGCCGCGCGACCCTCAAGGCCTTGCTGCAAGACTGCCAGGCGCCAGCGCTGCGCTACTCGGAAGACTTTGACGCGGCGCCTGAGTCACTACTGGCCAGCGCTTGTCATATGGGCCTCGAAGGCCTCATCGGCAAACGCCAGGGCAGCCTCTACCGCGCCGGACGCAGCAGTGAATGGGTCAAGCTCAAATGCCAACAGCGCCAGGAGTTCGTGGTGGTCGGCTACAGTCAACCCAAGGGCAGCCGCGAGGGCTTCGGTGCTTTGCTGCTGGGCTTGCACGACCCCGACAGTGGCGACCTGCGCTACGCTGGCAAAGTCGGCAGCGGTTTTACCCAGGCGAGCCTGCAGAGCATTCTTAAACGCTTGCAACCCTTGACCAGCGCTCACCCCGCCGTCAGTAAGCCGCCCACCGGCAGCGATGCCCGCGGCGTGCAGTGGCTCAAACCGCAGCTGTTGGCCGAAGTCAGCTACGCGCAAATGACTCGCGACGGCGCGGTGCGTCACGCCGTGTTCCACGGCCTGCGCGACGACAAACCCGCCACCCAGATCGAACGGGAGCAGCCCGTGAAGGCCCAACCTAGCCAAGAAACCCTGCGCCTAAGCCACCCGGAGCGCATCATCGACCGCCACAGTGGCGCCACCAAGCGCCAAGTGGCTGAGTATTATGTGCGCGTCGCGCCGTGGCTGATGCCGCACCTGGCCCACCGCCCGGTGGCCTTGGTGAGAGCGCCGGAGGGCCTGGCCGGGGAGCAGTTCTTTCAGAAAAACGCCGCCCACCTGGATATTCCGGGGCTGGTCAGCCGCGACGATACCGACCCCAGCGCTATGTTCATCAACCGCGCCGACAGCCTGCTGGGGGCGGTGCAGATGAATACCCTGGAGCTGCACACCGGCAATGCCACTGACCGCCACCTGGACAAACCGGACCGGCTGATTCTGGACCTCGACCCTGACCCGGCGCTGCCTTGGAAGGCCATGCTCGAGGCGACCCACCTGACCCTCACCCTGCTGGACGAACTGGGCCTCAAGGCGTTTCTCAAAACCAGTGGCGGTAAAGGCATCCACATCGTTGTACCGCTGGTACGGCGCAGCAGTTGGGATGAAGTCAAGGCATTCTCCCATAGCATGGTCAAGCACCTGGCCGAGCTGTTTCCCGAGCGAATCGTGGCGGTGTCTGGCCCAAAAAACCGGGTAGGGCGAATCTTCATCGACTACCTGCGCAATAGCCGCAGCGCCACCACGGTCTGCGCCTATTCCCTGCGCGCCCGTGAGGGCATGGCGGTGTCGGTGCCGATCCATCGCGATGAACTGGCCGACCTCAAGGGGGCTGATCAGTGGACCCTGTTCAACCTCGCCGAACGCTTGGACAGCGTCGACGACCCCTGGGCCGACTATGCCGCGACCCGGCAATCGATTACCCAGGCCATGCGCCGCAAGCTGGGTCTGAAGTAAACCGGCTAGCGCGCCTTAAGAGGCTTTCTTGCGGGTGCGCTTGGCGGGCGCGGGCTTCTTTTTCGCCGGCGCCTTGGCGCCGCCCGCCAGGCTGCGTTTGAGCAGGTCGGTAAGGTCGATGATGTCGGCGCTTTTGCGGTCTTCCTTCTCCTCCACGGCATCGACCACGGCGATCTTGCCCTTGCTGGCTTTCTCGTCGACCAATTGCATGATGGTGTCTTTGAAGTCGTTACGGTATTCGTCCGGCGACCACTGGCTGCTCATGTCTTCCACCAGCCGTTTGGCCATTTGCAGCTCGCGCTTGTCGAGTTTGCTTGCGGTCACGCTGCTGTCCAGCTCCAGCCGCTGGATATCGCGCACCTCCTCGGGCCAGCGCAAAGTAATGAGCACCAGCGCATCGTCCAGCGGGCGCAGCAGGGCCAGGTGTTGTTGGGTATGCAGCACCAGGCGGGCGAGGGCAACTTTGCCGGTGCTCTCGAGGGTTTCGCGCAACAACGCATAGACCTTGCCGCCGCGCTGGTCGGGGCCCAGGTAATACGGGGTGTCGAAGTGTTGCAAAGGAATTTCGTCGGCGCCAACGAAAGCAAAAATGTCGATGGTTTGAGTGGCTTTGGGGCGCGCTTCACGAATCTCCTGTTCGCTGATCACCACGTAGCGGCCCTTTTTGTATTCCACGCCTTTAACAATGTTGTCCTTGCTGACCTCTTTGCCGCTCACCTTGTTGACCCGCTTGTAGCCCACCGGGTCCATGGTGCGCTTGTCCAGCCAGTCGAAATCTACCCGGTCCGACTTCACTGCTGAGATTAACGACACCGGGATATGCACCAGGCCGAAACTGATTGCACCTTTCCAAATGGCTCTGGGCATGGGCCCTCCTGTCGATCCAACGGAGCGCCTGATTGGCCTTGCTCCCGTTAGCAAGTGACTGTGGGCGAGGGCCAAAGGTTTAACGCGTATGGTCTGGCAAACCGGCTAAAGCTTGCTATGACAAATTATGATACAAATCTAACTGCAACTAATTAACATTCACAAATGTAAAAAAATTGTTAATCTGCGCGTCGCGCCTCCGCGCTTCGCCTTATGACTCTTTGCCCATTTGTAGGATGCCCACGCATGTTCCGTCCGTTTCTACCTTCGCTGACTGGTGTTTTGGCCCTGGCTATCGCATCGGCCACCTTAGCTGCACCGGTCAGTTTCAACCTGCCTGCCCAACCGTTGTCCACCTCCTTGAACCAGTTGGCCCAGGCCAGCGGGTTACAAGTGAAGTTCGACCCCCAGTCCGTGGCTGGCAAGCAGGCGCCAGCTTTGCGTGGCGATCTGGAGCCGGCGCAGGCGCTCAGCCAATTGTTGGCGGGCAGCGGTTTGACGGCGGCGGTGGAAGGTAATGCGGCGGTGGTGTACCCGCCCAGTGGCAACGCTGGCGCGGTGAATCTGGGCAGTGTCAATATCAACGCCGAAGGCGGTGGCATTGCTGGTACGGCCACCACCGAAGGCAGCGGCTCCTACACCACCGGTTCCATGACCACGGCCACCAAGCTGCCGTTGTCGATCCGCGAAACGCCGCAGTCGGTCAGCGTGATGACCCGCCAGCGCATGGACGACCAGGGCATGAACAACCTCAATGACGTGGTCAAGTACGCGCCTGGCATCACCTTGCGCAAGTTCGGCGGTGACCGTCAGCAGTTTCGCTCCCGTGGTTTTACCATCGACAACATCATGTACGACGGCCTGCCTACCAGCGTCGGCACCTTCACCCTGGACACCATCAGCTCGGCGGACCTGGCCATGTACGACCGGGTCGAAGTGGTGCGCGGCGCCACTGGCCTGATGTCGGGGGCGGGTAGCCCTTCGGCGACCCTCAACCTGGTGCGCAAGCGCCCCACGGCCACCCCGCAAGTAAGCGTCACCGCCAGCGCCGGCAGCTGGGACCGCTACCGCACCGAAGTGGATGCATCGAACAAACTTAACGAACAGGGCACCTTGCGCGGCCGGGTGGTCGCGGCCTACGAAGACAACAATAGCTATATCGACGTGCGCGAAACCCAGCGGCAGACCTTTTACGGCATTCTTGAAGCCGACCTTAACGATGCCACCACCTGGACCCTGGGTGCTTCTAAACAGCGCGACGACGCTACCTCCGACTGGGGCAGCCTGCCCTCCGGGCCCAACGGTGAAGACCTGCACCTGTCGCGCTCGACCTTCCTGAGCAACGACTGGGCCTACTGGGATCGCGATAACATCTCGCTGTTCACCGACCTGACCCACCGCTTCGACAACGACTGGACCGGCAAACTCTCGGCCTCGCGCATCTGGGCTGAGTCCAATACCTTTTCCAACTACCTGGTGGCCGCGCCCATCAACGGCGTGGGCTTGCAGACCTCCGGCCAGTACGACACCACCGACGTACAGACCAACCTCGACGCGTCGTTGTCCGGGCCGTTCCAGTTGTTCGGCCGTGAACATGAGCTGACGTTTGGCTTGAGCCGTAGGCAGGAGAAGTTTGATCAGAATGGTGGGTTCTGGCTGGGCTCGACGCCGATTGATATCTACAACTTCGATCCTAGCGCGATTCCAAAGCCGTCCCGTGGCGATCGACAGCCTTATTCCAATACCTATACCGCGACGGAGGAAGGTGTGTACGCCGCCGCGCGTTTCAATCCAATCGACCCGTTGCACCTAATCATCGGTAGCCGAGTGACGTGGTACGACTACCAAGATCTCAACACCAGCAGCAACGACTTCAAGGTGACCCAGGAAGTCACACCTTATGCTGGAGTCGTCTATGACCTGAACGACACTTACTCTGTGTACGCCAGCTACACCGAGATCTTCAAGCCGCAGACCGAGACGGGAGTAGGGGGTAGCGTGCTCAAACCCCTGACTGGCGAAAGCTATGAAATCGGCCTAAAGGGAGAGTACTTCGACGGCGGGCTCAACGCGTCGGTCGGGTTGTTTGATATGACGCAACAAAATCGTGCCTATCAAATCACCAGTGGCGCCTGCGTGGGCGGGCCTACCTGCTTCAGTTCTGCTGGCGAAGTGCGCGCCCGCGGTATCGACGCGGAGTTGAGCGGAGCCCTGACCCCCAACTGGCAGTTCTCCGCAGCCTATACTTTGGTGCTTAGCCAATACGTCAAAGACGAGGTTCGCACTAAAGGCGACATCTTCGCGCCAGATCAGCCCAAGCACCTGTTCAAGGCAGCGACCACCTACCACCTGCCGGGTAATCTGGAAAAATTCCGCGTGGGTGCCGATGTGCTCGGGCAAAGTTCGACCTACGCCCGAGTGGGTACTGGCCACGCCAACCAAGACGCCTACGCCGTCGTCGGCCTGATGGCCGGCTACCGCTTCGACGAGCATTGGGATGCGCGGGTCAACCTGAACAACGTGCTCGACGAAAAGTACTGGCAGGGCATCCCCACCGGCAGCGGCAGCGGCACCTACGGCGACCCACGCAACCTGATGTTCTCGGTCAAGTGGACGCTGTAAGCGAAGGTGCGCGCGGGGTATAGACCGTAGCCAAGAGCTCGGGGGCAAGGCCCCCTCCTACAATCGGTGGCATATTTGCTGGCTGTAGGAGGGGGGCTTGCCCCCGATCTCTTGACCTTCTAACGCAACACCGCCGAACCCTTGAAAAACGGCAGCAACGGGCCCGGTTTGGGCTCGTTGTACATCGAGCGCAGATTCTTTTCGATCGTCAGGCACAACTCGTCCATGCGGATCCGGTGCTGGCTGTTGCCGAAGGGCGCCTGCAAATCGGTGCCGATGCGCTCCATGGCCAGCAGCATGCAGCCCACCACGGTGGAAATCACCGGGGTGAACCAGCCCAAAGTCGTCACCATACTCAACGGCATGATCACGCAGAACAGCGTGCTGAATAGCCGTGGAAAATAAACGTAGGGGTAGGGCAGCGGGGTATTGGCGATCCGTTCCATCCCGCCCTGGCAGTTGGACAAATCCACCAGCGTCGACTCCAGCCGCGCAAAGCGGATGCTATCGAGCCGGCCGGCGGCAAACTCGTCGGCAATGATCGACGCGGAGCCATTTAAAATATCATTGGGGAAATTATTACTGGCAGTCGCTCGCTGTATTTCGCTGGGCGCCAGCAGACCGTCGAGTTTGGCGTTGTGCACGTTGCCTTGCAGATGCGCGCGCAGGGCCCGCAGGTAGGCCACATGGCGACGAAACAGCAGCGCTTTGGCCGGGTTATGCCGGGCTTGCCCGCTGCCGTCGATCAGGGTCAGTACCTGGCGGGCGAAACTGCGCGAGCTGTTGACCATCGCGCCCCACAAGGTCCGCGCCTCCCACCAACGGTTGTAGGCGCTGGAATTGCGAAAACTGATCAGCACGATAAGTGCCGAGCACAGCAGGGTCAGGGGCATCAGCGGAAAATCGAGGCCTTTTCCCTCAATTAGCATCACGTCGGTGGTCACCGCCAGGTCCCAGAGCAACAACCACAGCAATGACCAGCCGACGTAACCCAAGGTCTTCTTAAAGCAAAGCCATTTTTTACCGATGGGGCCCGTCATAGCTGCACTCCTGTACAAAGTTGGCGAATGGCCAACTTACGGTGTGCGGCTTAAAACTGGCTTAATTGGGGTGAAGAGATCGGGGGCAAGCGGAACGCCGCCCGGCCCCCTCCTACAATCAACGTGATGGTGGGAGGGGGCCGGGCGGCGTTCCGCTTGCCCCCGATCTTTAACGTCAGGACACCATACCGGCAACCTGGCGGACTTCTTCAGGCGCGGCCTTAGTCTCAGACAGCGCTCCAGCGTAGGCCCCCGCCAGCATGGCAGCCGGGTTGCCGCGGCCTGCGGCGATACCGCTCAGCGCACCTTCGGCGGTATCGATGGCGCCTTCCACACCGCCTTTGATCATGCCGCCAACGCTACCGTCAGAGTCACCGATGCCGGTGAGCACGTTGCTCAGCCCAGGCACCATCCACAAGGCTTTACCCGCTTCGCCGGCCGCCCAAGGCAGGTTGTCTTTATTGCTGCCATCGGCTTTCACGTGGGTGTCGTTGGTTTCATCCAGCTTGTGGTCCGCTTTCAGGGCGCCATAGCCCTGCTCGGTAAAGTCCTTCCAGTTACCCGCTGGGGTGCCGTGGCGAGCATCGCCGTCATTGGTGATCCCCTCCAGATCGCCGTTGCCCACTTTGTCGCCACGGTCACCGTCATTGGCGCCCTCTGAGGCATCGATATAGTTAAGCACCCGCGCAGCGTTATAGGCCGCATCGGCGCGGGCCTCTGGGTCGGGGTTGTTCTCGGTCCAATCGCCGCTGCGCTTCTCGCCGTTAGGGCCTTCCATCGCCAACTGCTCGTAGGCGCCTTCACGATTGATGTCCTTCTGGTCGCCCAGGTTGGCCAGAATCGGGTTGGCCGCGATGATTTCCTCGGCACTGCGGGTATCGCCCTCAGGGCGCCCGGTAGGGGCTGTGGGCCGGGTCGAAGTGTCTTGTTCGGTCGGCACCGCGGGCTGCGCAGGCGCGCTGGCGGCCACCGGGGCCGCGCTGGCGGTGGCAGGCGCGGCTTGCTGTGGGGCAGCGGCCGACTCGGCGGCGGGCGCGCCGTTCTTACCCGCCGTACCCAGCTGAATATTGATTTCGATGGTGGGCTGCGGTTTGTTCTGGGCAGCGCCATTGCCGCCCACGTACTGCATGCTCGAACCACCGCCGGAATGCTGCAGCATCGTGCCGATGACTTTCTCCAGCATCTGCGCCAACGGCGAGAGCAGTTTGGCCAGCCCACCCGCGCTGGACAGGCTTTGGTTCTGGCTCTGATTGGGCGGCAGCGCGGCGTTACCCGAGCCGCTATGACCGCCCCCATAGCTCACGGCTCCAGGCGAGCCTTGTGGGGCAGCTTGGGTACTTTGTTGCGGGTTCTGGGTGCTTTGGTCGGCCCGGTAGATGGCCGCACCTCCGCTCGCCAGGGCCCCCGTACCCTGGGCGACATTGCTGAAGTTGCCGGTGGCGCGGCTGCCGCCGTTGCCGGAATCGTTGGGCGTGTTGGCCGGTTTGCTGTTGGACGCATCGGGCTTGGGGTCGGGTTTGGTGGCATTCGGGGTGACGTCGGGGGTCTTAGGAGGCGAACTGCTGAGTCCAGGTAGTTTCATGTGCTCTCTCCAAACGGTTGGTTCAATGGACGGGCCCGGCCCACTCTTGGTGATGGAGCTAGGTTGCTGCTTGGCGGGCCAGTACTGACGGTCGGCGGGGTGAGTGGGTAGTGGTTGTGTGGCCAAGGCGGATGAATCGGTTCCTTGGAAAAAAACCATCGCTGGCCGTGGAACCGATTCTGGCTGGCTGACCACTCAGGCCAGATCGAACACGGAATCGAGCCCATGGCGTTGCCGGCATATTCAATCAAAGCGCTGTTTTTACCCGCGCGCGCGAGGATCGGCAGGCAGGTCGCTCAACTGGCATTGAGCCTTTTCCTAGGGGGATTTTTTACCGCGGCCCAGGGCACCTTTTTCAGTGGGCGAGACCTGCAAGCGCCGCTGCAAAGCATCCGTGAGGGGCAAACTTTGACCCCCGGTCAGATGCAGGCGTTGGGCTACGTGCAGGGGGTTTATGACGCGCAAGCGGGGCTGCTGTTTTGCAGCCAGGCGGGCGTCGACGCAGGTCAGGTGGTTAAAACCGCCAACGCTTACCTGCTCAATCACCCAGGTATCTTGGAGCAACCGGCCAGTGTCGGGCTAACCGCCGCGTTTATTAGCCAATGGCCTTGCCGACGGGCTAATAATTAATAAAGCGAACTAATGCAGGTGTACAACTATTGAATACTCTCTTTCACAGGCAGGCGTACTATTTTGCACTGCTTTAATCACCGGGTTCGCCGAATTCAACTAGCCCTGTATGTTTATTGGCGTGGTACATCCAGCTGGCAGGTACATCAGGATAACTACGCGCTTGTGTCGTCGCGCGCACCAAACAGTGCCGTGCACGGGGACATAGCCATTGAAAAGCCCTTTTAAATGTCGTCTGAAATGCAAAAAGCCTGGGCTGGCCAGGTTTGACATTGCCAGGTCGTTGTTCGCAAAATCATCAAGTTGCGCGGTTTTTTTGCGGAACCAAAGGCTCTGCGTCAAGGTCCAGATGATGCGAACCACTTCAAGCCACGCAGCCCCCCGCTCTATCGTCCCTTCTGCCTCCGTGCCGGTGTATGGAGAAGGAGAGAGAAGAGAAGATTTCTTTGAAAATAGCCAGCCGGATTGCTCCGCCCTGAGTTTTTATCAAGTGCAAGTGTGCATATTGAACAGGTCGGGACGCTGGGCCTTAGTGCGAAAAGGGTATTCACATGGACAAACGCGAGTTTGAAATTGACCCCAAAGACATTGCCTATTTTGGCGACTTTGTGGACTTGCAATACTTGGCGAGCAACATGGCCCCTTTAAATATCGACCTCTTACTCGTTGGGGAGACGGGGACCGGCAAGGACACCCTGGCGCGGCAAATTTATCGCCTGTCGCGGCGCCGCGGCGCGTTCGTCGCCATGAACTGCGCGGCGATTCCGGAAAGCCTGGCCGAAAGCGAATTGTTCGGTGTGGTCAGCGGCGCCTACACCGGTGCCAGCAAATCGCGCAGTGGCTATGTCGAAGCGGCCCAAGGTGGAACCTTGTACCTGGATGAGATCGATAGCATGCCGCTGTCGCTGCAGGCCAAGCTCTTGCGTGTACTGGAAACCCGCGGTGTCGAACGCCTGGGTTCGACCGAGTTCATCCCGGTGGACATGTGCGTGATCACCTCCTCGCAGCGTCCCCTGGAAGAACTGGTCGAGGAGGGCACCTTTCGCCGCGACCTGTATTTCCGGCTCAGCGTCGTCAGTATTCAGATGCCACCGCTGCGCGAGCGCCGCGAGCAAATCATCCCCTTGTTCAATCGCTTCCTGAGCCGCCAGGCGCAGTTGCTCGGGCGCCCCACGCCGCCCTTGCCGGCGGCGGTTACCCAGCAACTGATCGGGCATTCCTGGCCGGGCAATATCCGTGAACTGAAATCCAGCGCCAAACGCTTCTTGCTCGGCTTTGCACCCCTGGCGCACCCCTGTTCGCCGGACCGCCTGCAGCTCAAGGCGCAACTGCGGGTGATCGAGCGCATCCTCATCGACGAAGCCATGAAACGCCACCAGCAAAGCGTCGAGGCCGCTAGCTTCGAGCTGGGCATTTCCAGCCGCACCTTGTACTACCGGATCAAAAGCCTCTCCGCCTGAGCCCCGCCCCCCACGGCCGCCGCGCCTCTTGTAGCAAAGCTTGGGCGGATGTGGAACCGCTTTGCCGTTAGCGCCCACTCAGGGTCAGGACTAGCGATCACACCCTGCTAGGCCTGAGCTGTTCCACGCTAATCATTAGGCTGAGGTGCAATATGCTAACTTCCCTGAACAACGGTATGAGCAACATTAGCAGCACGTTCGATACCCTATCGGCAGGTGGCGACGGTGGTATGACCGACCGTTCCGCAGAAAACGCCGGGCGCATGTCTGACGCCACGGGTGCCGCCGACTCCAAGGTCACCAACGCAGGCATCGAAAACACCAAGGTGCAAGCGGAAAACGCCGTGCAGAGCATGGTGCAGAAGGCCGACATCAATCACATGAACAACGTTTCGCAGAACGTCGGTTCCATTAGCTACTGATCACTGGCGGCGGTGGCCCTAGCCGGGTCGCCGCCGACCCCTTGTGTGTGCCTGATCATCTAGAGGACGCAGAGGCATGTTAACCACCCCCATGAATCAAACCAGCAGCCGCATCGGCGCAACTGAGCAGCCGCTGCAGTTGCAGTCCTTGACGAGCACGATGAACCCGTCCCAGGGCAGCGAGCGCCCGCAAACCATGGACCAGGCGCTCGACGCCCTGGTCAAGTCGATGACCAACGACCAAGGCCAGGTCAACAGCGAGAACCCCCTGGTCAAGATGCTCGGCGAGTTCCTTGAGAAGATGCTTGCCTCAATGCTGCAACAATCCGGCGCCGGTGGCGACGCCCAAGCCGCGACCCAGGGCTCTGGGGCTGCGACCGTGCAGGACATGTCACCGGAGGAACTGAAAAACGCCCTCAGTGGCATGCTCGAACAACTGATGGGCGGCAACGCCCCAAGTGGCAACGGTTTCGGTGAAAGCGGGCAGGGCGGTGGGCAAGACATGCTCTCGCAACTGCTTGGCGCCCTGACCCAGGACAAACTCAATGGCTTGCTGCAGCCCAATGAGCAGCTCGGTGGCGCGGATTTCGACACAGCCGACAAAGACCTCATGCAGCAGGTCGCGCAATTCATGGACCAGCACCCCGAAGAATTTGGCTCCCCTGATAACGCCGACGGCAGCACCCGCTCGTGGACCGATGAGGTCAACGAACGCACCAGCAGCGGGCCGGAAGGTAAGGCCGATACTTACCTGGACGCCGGCGAGGCCGAGGCTTTCGCCAAGGCCATCGAGATGCTCGGCCAGAGCGCTGCCAGTGGTTCGGCGCAGCCTTCCGGCACCCTGGCCAACAGCACCACGCCCATTGCCGCCGATGAAGCCGGTGGCAACGGCGGTGGCGGGTTTGGCGCTGGCAGCGGGGCTTTGGGCGACAGCAATGTCAGCATCACCCTCACTGCCGAGCAGTTCCTCAGCCTGGTCCAGGGCAGTCAGGGCGGCTCCAGCGCACAAAGTCAGGCCTTGAACCAAGACGCCACGCAAGCGGCTGGTTCGATCATGGACAAGATGTTTGGTTGATAACCGCAATGGAGGTCGATATGACGATTGGGAAACTGGACAACAGCTCGGCCTCCGTAGCGGCCCCAGCGCCGCAAGAGGCACTCGATGCCCCGAGCCGGGGCGACGCTGACTGGTTCAAGGCGGCCCTGCAGCGCCCTGAACCGACCACGGCGGCCGGGAGTTTTTCCGAGCAGGTGATGAACCCACTGACGCGCAAAGCGCTGTCGCTCGAAGACATGTCCAAAGATGCCGGCAAGGCGCTGCGGGAAGCGTCTCTGGACAGCGACCCGATGAAGTTCATGGAGGCCAGCCGTGCGCTGAGTTCCTACTATTTGCAAACCTCGCTGTCGGTAAAAATGATCAGCAAGGGCTCGCAGGCCTTGGACAAACTCACCAACATGCAGTGATGGATGGGCTGATGAGGCATATTTCGCGATACCTGGGCCTGTTGGCAGTGCTATTGGTGCTGGGCGGGTGCGGCGACCAGATCGAGTTGCATGGCAAGCTCTCGGAGAACGACGCCAATGACGTGATCGCGGAGTTGGCCAGCAAACACATCGAGGCCAGCAAGCGCAGCAACAAGGAGGGCGTCAGCGTGCTGCTCTCTGCCGCCGACATCAACCGCGCGGTGCGGGTGCTGGACGCCGCGGGCCTGCCACGGCGAACGCGGACCAATCTGGGGGAAATCTTCAAGAAAGAAGGGGTCATCTCGACTCCGCTGGAAGAGCGCGCCCGTTATATCTACGCCTTGTCCCAAGAACTGGAATCGACCCTGTCACAAATCGACGGGGTGATCGTCGCCCGGGTCCATGTGGTGTTGCCCGAGCGTGTGGCGCCGGGTGAGCCAGTGCAACCGGCATCGGCGGCGGTGTTTATCAAACATGCCGCCAGCCTAGACCCGGATACGGTGTTGCCGCGCATCCGGCGCATGGTGTCGAGCAGTATCCCAGGCATGGCCGGCGCGCTGGACAACACCGAGAAGCTCTCTGTGGTGTTTGTCGACGCCCAAGCCTACCAAGAGCAGCAGGTGCTGGCCCACTATGGGCCGTTTCTGCTGCCCGAGCAGCAGGTCGCTACGGTGAAGTGGTTGGCCAGTGCGAGCCTGTTGGCCCTGGCGGCGCTGTTCGGCGGCCTGCTGCTGTGGCTGCGTCCGGCCTGGCGCCATAGCCTGCTGCAGCGCCTTGGCTTGCGCCCGGCGCAGGGCGCGGTGGGTACGGCGCTGGCGGCTGCCGAGCGCACACCGTGAACCCGGCACTCGCCCAATACTGGCTACAGTGGTGGGCGCGGCCGTGGCAGTGGGCCGACCCCAGTTGGTCGGCGGCCCTGGTGGAACAGCAATTGAGCGATGGGCAATTCGCCCAGCTGTCGGCGCTGTACCCCGAGCGCATCGCTCCGGCGTTTGCCGTGCAGCCCTGCGCTCCGGCGCTGCCGGACCCGCTCATCGCTGGGCTGATCCAGCTCAGCGGCCAGCGTGAGGCGGTGTTGGCCGTGGTCGAGCACCTGTGCACCGCCCGCGCCAAACGTGCCTTAGCGGATGAAAGCCTGCGGCCTTGGTGTCGCAGCGTCGCTAAGGCATTGCGCCCAGGTAGCTGGCTACCCGACGAAGGCCTCGAGCCTTTGCAACTGCTGGCGCTCTGGCGGGGCGAACAGGAGTGGCAGCGCCTACGCCTGCTCTGGCCGCGAGACGCCGCGCTAGCCGTGAACCCTTCGTTACCCTGCAGTGAGCCGCTGCGCCTGGACAGGCTCTGGCGCGCTGCCCTGCAACGTGTCCTGGAGGCTCCCCATGTTCATTCGCCGCAGGCTTAACCTCGACCCCCAAGCACCCAGCCTGGCTGAACCGCTGCTACGGCGCGAATACTTCAGCGACGTGGCCTTGGCCGGCGAATACCTCAAGCGTGCCCACGCCGAAGCCGAACATATTCGTAGCCAGGCCCACGCTGAGGGCGAGCAATGGCTGGCCCAGGCCCGGGCAGATTTTTACCAACGTGCCGAGGCATTCCTCAGCGACTGGGAAGCCGAGCGCCAAGCCCAGGCGGCGGTGCTGGTCGACCAGGCGCAAAGCCTAATCAAGCAAACCCTCACCACGCTGCTGGGAGAGTTCTCCCAAGCGCAGCGGGCCGAGGCCTTGGTGCGCCAGATAGCGCAAAGCCAGAGCCGCCCGGTGCAGGCGACCTTGCGCTGCGCCACGGACCTGCACGCCCCCGTGCAGCACTGGCTGCAGCACAACCCCCAGGCCCACTGGCAATTGGAGTGCGACACCAGCCTGGCACCCGGGACGCTGTGCCTGAGCAGCCCGACCGGCGACTTCAGCCTTGACTGGCAGCACCTGTGTGCGCGCCTCGCTGAACTGGCCTAGGTTCGATACCTAAAATGGCCAAATGACGGAACCGATACACCCGGGGTGACCACTCATCGATGTCATCCCTTTTCGAGAGAACCCGTCATGTCGACCAACGCCCTGGAAAGAAGGCTGGATAACAACTACGAACGCGCCAACCGTAGCTATGAGGCGGTCACCGAAGCGGCCACCGACGACCCCAGTGTCGAGAACATGCAGGCGATCTTTCAGGAAACCATGAACACCTCATCGGCCAACTTCGCCATGAATCAGGCGTTCAAGGTCAAGCACAACCTGACTAAGACGGTGCTCGATGGCTTCCAATGAGCTGTACGCCCAGCTTGAAGCGTGCCGGCGCCAGGCGGGCGCGGTGTTCGAGTGCTGGGTGGACGGTGTGAGTATTCAGGTCCACAACCGTGGCGGCTTTTTCTGTCGCGTGGCCCTGCCTGGCCGGATCGGCACCCAGAACGAGCAACTGGCGCCGCTGCTGCGTCTGGTCGAGGCCAGCATGAATGCGGCCGAACCGATTGCCCTGGCCTATGACGGCCGCCAGCAGCGCGCCTGCCTGGTGCGCTGGCTGCCTGCCGAGGCCGATACCCCCCAGTTGCTCGCGACTATCGAACACCTGGCCAACCAGCAAGCGGCATGGGCCCTGGTGCTCGCCGAACAGGCCCCGCGCAAAGCGCCAAACCGACCAGCCATGCGTGCTTCGCTGGGGTTGGGGCTGGTGCACAGAGGATTGATGAATGGCTAAAGCTGCATGGACCTGCTGGCCGCTGATGGCCGCCATGCTGTGGGCGACGCCCACCCTGGCCGTCGTCCCGGAACAATGGCGCGACACGCCCTATGCCTACGATGCGAAAAATGCGCCCCTGGGCCAGGTGCTGAAAGATTTTGCCGAGAGCTTTGGGGTCAAGCTGATTGCCGACGACATCAACGGTACGGTCAATGGCCGGATGCGCAGTGAGAGCCCGGAAGCCTTCCTCGACCGCTTGGGCCTGGAGCATCAGTTCCAGTGGTTTGTCTACAATAACAGCCTGTACGTCAGCCCCATCGATCAGCAGCAATCGACCCGGATCGAAGTCGATGAAAAGTCCGTCGACGACCTCAACCAGGCCCTCACCGATGTCGGTCTGCTCGACCCCCGCTTTGGCTGGGGCGCCTTGCCGGAGCAGGGGGTGGTTTTGGTGCGCGGGCCTCGGCGTTACGTTGAGCTGATTCAGGAGTTCAGCCAGAAGCAGAAAAGCCGCGACGAAAAACAGGAAGTCATTTACCTGCCCCTGCGCTACGCCAACGCAGCTGACCGGCCGATCAAATACCGCGGCGAGAGCCTGAAAATCGATGGTGTGGCCTCGTTGCTGCGTAACCTGTTGGAGCGCCGCGCTTCGTCCCTGGGCGGCAGCGCGTTGAGTGCCGATGCGCTGCGTTCTGGCAGCTTGTCGGGGGTCCCCGGCATGGGTGGCTTTGGTGCCGATGCCAGTAACTTCCCGCAGTTGTTCGACGATTCCCGCTCCAGCAATTTCGCAGGGCAGAACTACCTGCCGCCCAGCGCCGATGAGCGCGCTTCCAGCCGCTCGCGCAACCATATTCGGGTCGAGGCGGATGTGCGCAACAACGCCGTGCTGATCTATGACGACCCCGAGCGGCGCGCCATTTATAAAGACTTGGTCGAAGAGCTGGACAAGCCACGCAATGTGATTGAGATCGACGCCATTATTGTCGACGTCGACCGCAGCAAAATGGACGAGTTGTCGAGCAACTGGGGCCTGAGTGCTGGCAACTTCAGTGGTGGCGCCAGCCTCGCCGAGAACGGCCGCAGCTCGACCATGTTCGTTCAGGATCAGGACCGCTTCTTTGCCGGCCTGCGTGCGCTAGAGGGCGAAGGCTTGGCTTCGGTCATCGGTAACCCTTCGGTGCTGACCCTGGAAAACCAGCCCGCCGTGATCGACTTCAGCCAGACCGAAATCCTTGAAGCCGTCGGCGAACGGGTAGCCAACTTCGAACCCTTGACCGCCGGTACCAGCCTGCAGGTGATCCCGCGCTCGATCACCCCCGCCAACGCCAAGGACCAGATGATCCAGTTGGTGGTGGACATCGAGGACGGGCAAATCGAACAGTCCACCATTCGCGCCGAGCAGCCCTCCGTACGTCGCGGTAATGTCAGCACCCAGGCAGTGATCGCGGAAAAGGCCTCCCTGGTGGTTGGCGGTTTTCATGTCTATGAAAACAATCGGCGGGAGAAACGCGTGCCTTACCTCAGCGCCATTCCGATTTTGGGCAAGTTGCTGTTCACCGCCCGAGAGCGCAATGAGTCCAACCGCGAACGCCTGTTTATTCTCACGCCACGGCTGATTGGCGATCAGGTCAACCCCATGCGCTATGTGGAGTACGCCAACCCCAACCATGTGCAGGACCGCCTCGACAAGATCAAGCAGCGCCGCGAAGGCCCCGACCGGCCCAACCGCAACGCGGTCAGCAACGCCTTGCGCGACATGATCCAGGGCAGCGTACCCGCCGGGTTCGCCGCGGCGGCTATCCCGCTGCGCCCTGAGACCCTTTGCGACGGCAACCCGGCCTTGCAACTCGACCCACGCCGTGCCCAGTGGTACGCCGGCGACCAGGGCTTCGGCATTGCCGTGGCCTTGGTGCGCAATACCGGCGACACCCCACAGCGGGTCGATGAAGCCAGCTGTGGCGGGCGTTATGCCGTGGGCGTGAGTGTCTGGCCCGACGCCTGGGTGGCGCCGGGTAGCGAAGCAGAGGTGTTCATTGCCTTGCGCCCACCGAAGGTCAACAGCGGCGCGCCGCAGCGTCGTTCTCTGCTCAGCCACGCGGAGGCTCGCTAGCCATGAAATATGCCGTGCTTGCCATCCTCTTGCTGGTGCTTAGCGGTTGCTCATCGTTTGGCCACTCTGGCTGTGCCAAACCTGCGTGCGACCGGCCCAGTTCAACCGACCGCGAGGTCATCATCTGGTGGCCGCCCGACATGCGCGACGGCCTGGGCCGGGGCGATGACCAGGTCGACTTCACTCGAGTGCCTCTGGAGGACTGAACCCTATGTCCACTCGTGACAACAAAAAGGCGCAATTCTACGCCGAGGTCGTGGCAGGGCGCCCTGCCATGTGGGAGATCGCGGCCGGAGTGGCTTTTTGCACGCGCCGCGAATGCCTCGACTGGGGCCTGGCTCTGCAGGTCGACTGGCACAGCCTCGGCCCTTCGCAACTGGGCGAGGCCCTGGAGCGGCGCTTCGAAGACCCGGAGCGTTACAACGACTACTTTCTGTTCTTGGATTCACGCCGCGACTTTGTGGTCTGGCATTGCCTGCCTGGTGAACTGAACAATGCTGCGCTGGACGACATCAGTGCCCACCAGTTGCAACTGATGGGGCTGGAGCATTTGAGCGAGGGCCTGCCGGTTCGCCATTGATCGCAACCCCCTAGCCAACTGCCTAATAGACAAGGAGCCTCCCATGACCACCCCCCACGCGCAACGCTTGCTCGCCGCGCTGGCCACCCAGGCCGGCAGCCCGTTGATCTTCAAAGACGGCCTCTGCGCACTGGCCGACGAGCAGGGCCAGGAGCTGGCCAATATCGAAGTCCCAGCCCCCGGCGATGTGGTCTTCGTGCACGCCCGGCTCGACCTGGACTTGACCGCAAGGGGCATTCACCAGCGGCTGTTGCAGCTCAACTTCAAGCCGGAGCAACTGGGCGGCTGCTGGCTGGCCCTGGATGCCCAAGACAGTGTGCGTTTGTGCACCCAGCACGACCTCGGCTTGCTCGACGAGTTGGCGTTCACCCAGTTGATCATGGGTTTCGCTGACCGCTTGGGCACCTTGCGCGCTACGCTCTCGCGCTGAGCGCACACACTCAAGGCAAAGGTGCTTAGCATGTTTCCGATACTCCCGGTGGGCGCCGCAGCGCGCCACGCCAGCGACCCCCACACGGTGAAACTCTGGCAGGCCATGCCCGGCACTCACCGTGGCCAAACCGTCAGCGTCTCGGCGCAGTTGATGGGCGACCTGCAGACAGCCCAGAGCGTGATCGATGCGGTAAAACAAAACCTCAGCCACGGCGCCGGTAACCTCAAGAGCGACTTTATGCTCAGCGAGGGCGCCAGTTATCAGCGCAGCGTGGCCGCGCGGCACCTGCGCGAAGTGGATTTTCGCGGGGACGATAATGGCCTGGCCAAATCGGCATTGGCGGCCCAAGCCGGCGCCTGTGCCGAGCATTGCGCGTTGACCCTGGCGTACCTGGCCGACATGCAATTGGATCGGCCGATCTTTACTTACGCGGCGGCGAACGACGCCGACCATCAAATCAACCTGATCGGCGATCTGCGCGAGCCGCGCCAGGCCATTGTGGTGGATGCCTGGCCGTCGTTCGCCAAAGCCCACCTGCTCGACAACGCCCAGTTTCAGCCTGACCCCGCGCGGATATTGGCCGTGCACTACCCGGGGATGAAGGCTCGGTTCGGCCTGGACGAGATGATTGAAGTGGCGGCGGTGGATGAAGGCCGCGTGGCCGAGATCAACCAGCTCAAAGGCACCCCATCCTACGCCCAGACCCTGGCCGCGCGCCCTGACATTGGCCTGCGCGAGCAGCCTCACGGGCTGCGCAACCTGGGTGTGCGTTACCAGAACCAGGACGACTTCAACCAACTCTTCGAAAACACCGTGGACCGCGCTGACTACGAGCGCCAGGCGCGCGGCGCACAACTGGCGCAGCGGCATTTGCCGCAGCCTCCCGAGGAGGTGTGAGGATGGGCGCTGTGCCTTTTAAAAGCCTTATTGCGCCGTTGTTGCGCCACCTCAATGTCAACCCTCCAGCCCTGGATGAGCAGTCGGCCGTACGGATCGATTTCGACCATCTGCAGTTGCAACTGACGCCCTTGAATGACCGCGAATTGCTCATGGTCGCCAGCCTTGGCGCGTTGCCTGGCGATGCCCATGCGGGCCTCGCTTGGGCGTTGCTGGGGGCCAACGATATCGACCCTACGGCGCCAGCGATCTCGGTCACGGTGATCGGCAGCGAGCGCAGCGTCATCCTGTGGAGCCGCGAGCGGTTTGCTTACCTGGATGCTCCAGCGTTGATCGCGATGTTCGAGCGCTTGGTGGCCAAGGCCGAAGGCATGCTCCAGACCCTGGCTGCCCAGGGTGGCGCGACCCATGGCACGCCTGCCAGCGGTAAAGCTCGTGAAGCACGTACCTCTTTGAGCGCCAGCCGGGTCTGGGAGCGCTAGCCGCGATTGAGCTAAAAGCATCGGGGCCCGTAGGCCCCGACTTGCGTTCAGTAGGTGGCGGGTTTGTGCTCGGTTTGTTCGTCACCATAAGCGATTGCGGAGCCTTGCGGTTGGCCTCCACCTATCAAGTTTTTGAGGGCGTTGGCGCCGTTTTCGGCTAATTGCTGGCCAGCGCCCTGGGCCACGCCTTGCAGTGCGCTTTCGGCCACCGGAGCGAGGGCGCGGGTGAGGGGAGCGAGTGCTGCGATCATGGTGTTTTCCTTCTGCAGGTTGGGGTAAAGGGGTTAGCCGAGTGCCTCACAGAGCACCCGTGCCGTGGGGCGTGCTGCCGGTATTGGCGCTGCCGCCACCGGCGCTGGTGGCGTGCTCCACCGAACTCTTGGCGGGCGCATCGCGGGCCACGTCTTCGTCGCTGGCGCTGTGCAGGTCTTTGCGGTTGCGGCTGCCCATCATTGCAATGTTGCGCTGCTCCAGGTCGTCGCGCACCGCCTTGTCGACATGCGCCTGCACCAGCAGGCCGCCGGGCGTGACGCTGACCGGCTGATGCTCCTGCTCCTGGCTGTATTTGAACGCCATGGAAGCCAGCACCACCGAGTCGGTCACCGAAGCGCTGCTCTTGGCGCTCAGCAACAGGTTAGGTGTCGCTTTGCTGTCGGTCTGGGCGGCCCCGCGGAGCAGGGTGATGCTTTTGATCCGAATATTGTTGTCGTCGCTCAAGGCGGCCTTGAGTTGCTCCTGCAGATCAGGCGCCTGGGCGTTCAGGCTGGCTTCGAGTTTTTCCAGCACCTTGGGCTTGAGCTCCAGGGTCAGCTCCATGGATGTCGGGCCCTCGCGTTCCGCGCGCCGGGCCATCTCCTGCAAGCTTGGGTGGTTATTGATATAGGCCGCGATAGCATTGGCGTTCTGGCTGGAGGTGCGCTGGCGCCAGGGAGCATTGGCACCGATCAAACCGCCTTGGCGCAACTGCACCCCGGTGCTGGTGTATTTGTGTTCGGCGGAGGCCAGGTAGCGGCCGCCGGCCTTGGACAGTTGGTTATGTTTAGTCAACTGCTCAATGCTGTAGCGCAGTTCACGCAAGGTATCGCTGTCGTGGGGCAGGTGATTGAGCTGGTCGGCCACGTTTTTCAGGGCTTTAAGATGGCCTTCCGGGTCGTCCAGGGGCTCGCCGGCCTCGATCGCTTTGGTGGCTTTCTCGCGTAAGGCCTGCGTACCCGCGCCACTGTTGTAGGAGCGCATCACCGCTGCCAGTGTTTGCGCACTCTCGAGCACGGCTTCCTTGTCAGCGTCACTGGCGCTGGCGGGCAGGTGGGCGATGGCATCGGTCAACGCTTGCACCTGGTTCGCCTCCCTTGGCAGATTAGCGCGCAGCCGCGGCAGTAGGCCGCTCAGCTCATTTAGGCGGGTGTCCACCGGGCGCGGCCTGGCGGGCAGGTCGGGGGCTTGGAAACCGCCGAAGGGGTTGGCCCGCAGGTTCGCCGGGGCTGGCGCAGCGCTAGGTGCACATTGGTCCAGCGCTTTCATCAGGTCTTGCCGTTCTTTTAGGGCCGCGGCCACCACGCTGTCTTTGAGCACTTTGCCCAGGGCTTTCTCGACATCGTGCAGCAGCGGTGTGGTCACAGCCTTGCCGGGCTTGAAGTTGAGTTTGAATTCGTCGTTCTTGGCCCGGTCCATGGCGAAACTCACGCTGAGCGCATCTGGCACCGTGCTTTGGCCGATCAGCACATGGTTATTGACCCCCATATTGTTCGGGGTAGAGTCCGAATGGGCGTAGCCTCCGGTATACATACCGGCCCGCGCATAAGCGCCGACGCTGGCCGCCGGCAGCACCTCACGGGCCCGGGCCTGAGCGAAGGCGTCCTGGCCCTCACCTTTGTGAGTGGTGACCGTGCTTTTGGAATTATTGAGCAGGGTGGTGTCGGCACTGAGGCCTGCCGTAGCGCGTAGAAAGGCATTCCACGTGCTGCGTTCGTCATCTCTCAATAGGGAGCCGCCGAGGCTGAGCCGACCCAAGTCGACACTGATACCCGCGCCCAGGGTCTGCTGGGACACCTTGCTGTGGGCCACCGTGCCGGTTTTTTCCTGGCCCAGGCGGTACAGGTCGGCCAGCGAGGCGCTGGGGTCCAGCAGGTTTTCCATGACATTGGCCATGCTGGCGTTGGAGGCGGTCAGCCAGCCGGCGATGGCGTGGGTTTGCGTGGCTTTGGCGCTGACATCGGCGCTGTACAACTGGCCGGTGCGGCTGGGGCTGTAGTTGGGGTCGCCGCCCAGCAGGCGATGGGTGACCGCCGAGGGCGCGTGGTAGTAGCCGACGTTGAGGAACTGGTTGGTGCTGTGGCTGTTTTTCAAGCCCAGGGTGGTCGCGCTTTCGCCACCTTCGCTGCTCAGGCCGAAGCCATGTTCGCGGCCCACCCCGAAATTGAGGTAAAGCCCGCCCCCGTCCGGGGTCAGGGGAACGACCAGGGACGGGCTGGTCAGGGTGGCGCCCTTACTGCGCAACAGGGCGGTGGCGTCGCCCACCTCAAGGTTGCCCAAGTGGTCGCCGATGGCCCGCAGGTCGGCGCCAAACGAACGGCTGGTGTTGTAGTTCAGGCCGTACTTGCCGGTCAGTTCCCGGGCTACGGTATCGCGGGCTTGTTGCAGTTTTTCCAGGGCTCGATGGCTGACCACACCGTTGTCGCTGAACAGCTTGATGTCATTGTTCTCATAAGCCTGGCGCAGGCCTTGTAGCTGATCCAGGGAAGTGCTTTTACCGGGGGCCACCTGGGCACCGGTGACCAGGCCATGGCTGTAAACGCGGGTCAATAAATCGCCCATCTGGTGCATCGCTTGGGCGTCGAGCAGCACCCGGTCTTCCAACAGGCTGCTGGGGCTCTTGTTGCGCCCGGGGTTATCCAGGCTGGTTGCGAACGAGCGTTCGGGTAGCTCCAGGCCCAGGCTGATCAACTGGTCGAGCTTGGCCCGGGGTTTGCTGGTGGCGTCCAGGCCACTGGAGCTGAGCGCTCTGGCCAGCACCTGCACCGGGCCTTTGGCGGTCTGGCCGGGTACGGCCGCTTGCAGCGGTTCGCCGCGTTCGTCGAGCAGACCGTGCAGTTGCCCCAGGCGCACGATGGCCTGGTAGCTGCTGTCCTCGGCTTCGTCGCGCAGGGCTTTGAGGCCCTTGTGCAGCTGGGCTTGCTCTAGTTGGTCACGGGTCTGGGCTTTTTCAGGCTGCTCCAGGCCCGCCAAGCGCGCGTCGAACGGGGCTTTATTGCCCACGGCTGTGGGGTTCTTGAAGCTCTCGTACAGCCGCTGAGATTCTCGGTACACCGGGTTCAAGCCAGCACGGCTGCGGGCCTTGGCGGTTACGGCCATATGGCCGGCGGCTTGCAGTTTTTCTTTGAGGGTATCCTGTGCGGTGTAGGCTTTGACCACCTCGGTGGCTTTGGCCTTAGGGGCCTCGATGGGGTGGAAATGGTGCTGGTAAGACTGGTTCATCTTGCGAAAGCCTTCGGCGGCGTTCTTAAAGATGTTCTTGTTCGTACCGGTGCGCACGTTGTCGTTGGTGGAGCCCAACAACGTGGTGGTGGCGCTGCCGTTGGCGTTGCCGATCTTGGTGGTGGTGTGATTGCGCGCCTGCATGGTTTCCCACTGGCTGTTGGCCTTGGGGTTGGCCAGCGCTTTGACCGGGCGCAGTTCGGCGTTGCCGTTGCGGTCGTAATGCAGCTCCAGCGCGTGGCTGACGCCAGCGGGCTGGCCCGGCGCGGGGTTGGCGGCGGCGGGGCTGTGCAAGCTGGCCTGCAATACTGGGCGTTTGTTGGCGCCCATCGCGACCTGGTCGATGGCCACGTTAGCCTGGGCCAATTGCGCGGCGGTCACGCCCAGGTTGGGCACTGCTTGCAGGGCCTCCTTGATTTTGTCCTGGAGCATGTCCTTGCCGTCACCGGCTTGCCAGCCGGCCGGTTGCCACGCCGCGCTGGGCCCTTGGTGAGTTTGCGTCCATTGGTCGTGGGGCAACTTGAACAGGTTGCCGCCGGCGGCGACGTACAGGTGCTTGCTTTGGTCGAGGGCAACGCTGTCAATGGCCAGGGGCGCGCCAGCGCTGTCGCGGGGCGCGGGAATGTCCACGCTGAGGCCGTCGAGGCTGGCCTTGAGGTTGGCGGGCGCACCGTCAGCGGCGCGGCTAAGCAGGGCGAAATGCTTATCATCGAGCACCGCGCAGTGCTGCGTGGGCTCTTCGCTGAGGACGCGGCCCACCTCGGCGGCGGTGGAACGGCCCAGGGCGACGGCCTCGTCATTGCCCATTTTCAATTTAGGCTGGGCAAAACTGGCGTCGACGGCTTTGGGCTGGCCGTCTTGAATGATGTAGGGCTTGTCGTCCAGGCCACGTAGCAACTGGCTGACCCCATGCACGTGGAGTTTGTCCCAGTGCTGGGTGGTCTCGTTCCAGCCACACAGGTCGCCGGTTTTATTCAGGCCCAAGGCTGCACCGCCGTGCAGGCGGACCTGGGTGTCGTCCGCGCCAATACGCTCGGGCAGGCCGCTCTGGTTGAGCAAGTGCAGTTGTTCGCTGAGCCGCCAGCCTGGGCTGAGCTTGGCCGTTGCAGTGCCCGTGTTGGTTAGGCGTGGATGCTCAAGGGTAGCGCTATGGCGCAAACCCATGCCATCGCGCAGCACGGCCTTAAGCGCGCCGGAGTCGGCGATAAAGCCTTCCAGCGCCGCTTTTTTGCCTGCTTCGCTGCCGACGGCCTGGGCGAAGTCGAGCTTCACCGGATGCACGGTCAGCGGCACGTTGCCGGTGAGCTGTTGGGGGAGGGGGCGGTGATACAGCTGGCCTTCTTTATCGATGGCAAACAAGGTCGGCTGGTCATTGTGTCGGGGCAGCAAGCCGACGCGCTGTACCTCAATGTCTTCGCCATTGGCGTTGCGCAGGGTGACATCGACGCCATTGTCCAGGTCCGATTGCTTGGCCAGGTGGACCTTACCGTCACGGTGCAACTGCGCCAGGTGGGTGTTGGTGGAGCTGTGATCGCGTACGTTGTCTTTGTGCCGGTAGAGGATCAATTCACCACGGTGGTCCAGGGACAGCCGGGAAATATCGTTTTTTTCAGGCTGGGTGCGAGTCCAGCGGTCGGCGGTTTTGTCGAAGTGGTAGAGGGTTCGGCCGTGCAAGGTGTGCTGGTCGCCTTGGTGGTCGGTGAAGATCGCGCTGCTTTCGGCCTGGTGGCCCGTGCCTGCCATGGTATCCGGGCGAGTGGGCATCGATGACTTCAGGGTGCTGATCAGTGCAGCGCTCTGTTGCAACTGGTGATAGTGCCCATCTTGGTCGCGCATCACGAAGCCCTTCACGCCCACGCCGCTTTCGTGGGCCTGCAAGGCACGGATATCTTTGTACTTGCCTTCGGCATTGAGCTTCTGGGTGATAGCGTGGGCGGCGCTGGAGTTGACCATTTGCAGGCCCGCCGCACTGTCGTTGGGTGGGATGGCCATCAGCGGCGCGTGCCAGTCGCGCTGCTCGTGTTTGCTGACTTCGCGCTGGCGGGCGCGGAACAGCCCGGTGAACTTGCTGCCGGCCTTACTCAATGAATGGGCCACCGCCACCCGAGCGGAGCGGCTCTGATCCTGATTGAGCTTGGGCGCTTTGTCCTGGCTGTGCAGGGGCGGCGTCTGGACCGTGTTGGTAGGGCGATGCAGGCGTGCTGCGAGGGAATTGAGCATAACGGTGGCCTCGTTGATTCTATCCGTGTGTGGTTGGCACGTCGAAAACGGTTCCAAGGGGGTCTGCGGCCCGGCGAGTTGCTAAAAAATGTCGATGTCGTTGGCCTGGATCACCTCGCGCTTGGCGTCGTCATCCAATTGCTTGATGACCCCATAGATCTGCGCCACCGCTTGCAGGGTGTCGCGCGGGATAAAGCGCCCCTCAGGGACGCGGTACAAGGTGCGCGCCAGCCAGACACATTGCACCACGGGGATGCCCTCGCGCCTGGCCGCCTCGATCAACGCCAGGGCGCCGGCGTCCAGGTGCTTGCAGTGAATGCGCGGCAGGGCGGTTTCTTCCGGGCGGTAGTACAGCGCCACCGCGTAATGGGTCGGGTTGACGATCAGTACATCGGCGTCCTTGACGGGCTTGGCGGGGGGCTTGGGCGCCTCGTTGAGCAGCTCGTGGGCCAACTGGCGGCGATGGCCCTTGACCTCCGGGTTGCCCTCGGAGTTTTTGTATTCTTGCTTGATGTCTTCCATGCTCATGCGCAACTGCTTGGCGTGGAAGTACTTCTGGATCGCGAAGTCGGCGGCGGCGAGCACCAGTAGCAGCCCGCAGGTGACCCGCAAAATGCGCTGGAATAGGGTGGCCAGAGCGTGCCAGAACGTCACCAGGTCCGAGTGCACCAGGCTGATGAGGGTGCCTAGCGCCGGTTCCACGATCAGCCACATGGCCGTGGCGATAATAGCGGCTTTGACCACCCCGGACAGCGAGGTGATCAGGCTGCGCAGGGTGAACATCTGTTTGAGGTGGCTGAACGGGTTGAGCTTTTCCATGCTCGGTTTTAGGGCTTCGGGGGCGAACAGCAGGCCGAATTGCATCCAACTGCCCAACAGGCGCATAAGCATGGCCACGCCGACGCTGAGCACCGCGAAACTTGCCACCAGCCATGCGCCCTGGCTAGTGACTTCGCCCACGGTGCGCAGGAACGGCTGGTCCATGCGGGTCACCGACAGTTCGATCAGCGCTTGCAGCTTTTGCATACTGACGTCGGCCATGCCCAGGGTGATCTCGCTGACCACTACCAGAATCAGCAGTTTGGGCAGGTCCTGGCTCTGCGCGACTTGGCCGCGACGGCGCGCATCGCGGATCTGTTTGGGCGTGGCGTCCTGGTTTTTTTCGCTCATGGCGCCGGCTCTTTGGGCCCGGGGACGATCAGCAGCAGGCTATGGCGCACATCGCGCAGCAGCTCCAGGCGCTCGCCGCCCAGGTCCAGCAGCGTTGGCAAATAGACCACCAGAAAGGCCAGGCCAATCACGCATTTGGCCGGCATCGCCAAAATGAACACGTTGAGCTGCGGGCTGTAGATACCGATCAGTGCCATGGCGGCTTCGACCAGCAACAGCAAGGCGATAAAAGGTGCCGAGTACAGCAGCAGGTGGCTGAAGGTGTCTTTGAGCATGCCTAGGAACACCTCGAAGCCTTGGGCTTGCAGGCTCGGCCACCAACTGGTGGCGGGCCAGGTCTGGTAGCTGTCCCAGATCACTTGCATCAGCAGCGGCAGCCCGCCGAGGATCATCAGCAGCATGATCAGGGTTTCTTCGAACAGCTGCGACAGCGGTGTGACGTCCTCGCCCAACGCCGGGTTGAGCTGGCCCCCGGTCAACGCACCGCGTTGGTTGTCGAGCAGTACGCCCACTGCACTGAACAGAAAAAACGGCAGGTACAACACCAGGCCCATCAGGGTGCCGAGCAGCATCTCCTTGAAAATCAGCAAAAAGATCCCGCTCCAGGACTCACCCAGGCGGCTCAGCTCCTGGCCGATACCCGGTGCCGGGATCAAGGCTAGGGCGGTGAGCACCGCATAACGGGGTAGGCCCTTGAGGTGTTTGAACAGAAACGCCGGGACCAAAAACATGCACGGGTACAGGCGCGCCATGGACAGGGCGATGCCGTTGAGCAGGTCGTAGGCGAACTGGGCATCGACCATGCTCAGCCCTTGCCGGTCTGGGCAATCATGTTGAATGCCAGGTTGGTCAACTGGATCAGCTCGACGCCGATCCAGCGGCCGGTCATGGCCAGGGTCAGGCCCACCGCCAACAGCTTCAGGCCAAACGGCAGGGTCTGGTCCTGGACCTGCATCAAGGCCTGTACCAATGAGGTCAGCACGCCCACCGCCACGGCCACGATCAGCGGTGGGGCGGTTAATAGCACCACCAGGATCATGCCCTGTTTGAACAGGTTCAAGGCTTCCATCGCACCCTCACATATAGGAGTAGAAGAGGCTGTCGAGTAAGCGCGTCCAGCCACTGACCAGCACGAACAGGAGGATTTTCAACGGCAGTGAGATGGTCATCGGCGAGACCATCTGCATGCCCAGCGCCAGCAGCAGGTTGGACACGATCAGGTCGATGACGATAAAGGGGATGTAGATCAGAAAGCCGATCTCGAAAGCCGCTTGCAGCTCGGACAACACGAACGCCGGGATCAACAGCAGCAGGTTTTCGCGGCTGGCGGCGTCGGCCATGGCTTTGGGCCACATGCGCAAAGCGTTTTCGTGCAGGTGGGTCAGTACATCCGGCTCGACGTTATGCGCCATAAACGCTTGCAGCGGTGCGATCAGTGCCTTGGCGCTCTGGCTCAGATCACGCGTGTCACGCAGTTGCAGGGGGCGCTCCTGGGCGATGCTGGCAATTTCCGCAAACACCGGCGCCATGACGAACAGCGTGGCGGCCAGGGCAATCCCATACAGGGCCATATTGGGCGGAACCTGCTGCACGCCGATGGCGTTACGGGTGATCAGCAGCACCGAGGCGATTTTCAAAAACGAAGTGCACACCACCAATAAGAAGGGCAGCAGTGACAGGGCGCCGAGAAACAGCGCCAGCATGATCGGGTTGGTGTCATTGAGCGTCATCGGCGCTCATCCACCTGGGTGATCTGCAGGCCCAGGCGGCCTTCGACATCCACCAGCTCGCCCTGGGCCAGGCGCCGCTCGCCGTAGTACAGGCCGGCCAGGCCAGGGGTCACCCCAGGCACTTCGAGCACCGCGCCGGGCGCCAAAGCGGCCAGTTCGCCGAGGCTCAGGCGAAGCTCGCCGCAGCGCAGCGTCAGGGGCAACGAGAGGTCAGCGAAGGTCTCGGTCAGCGGCTCTGGGCGCCGCTCGGGCGCCGCGAACGGCTCGCCCTGTGCGGCGGCGTCGCTGTCCTCGCTAAAGGCGTAAGCCGGGTCGTCGCCCCAGACTTCATCCGCCGGTTGGGCGGGGTAGTCCAGTGGGTTGTCTTCTACCACCGCGTTCTCCTCGATTTGCACGACTTGCAGTTGCAAGCGCTCGGCCTGCTCGAGCACCCGGACCTGCAGGCGCCGGGGCCCCAGGCTCAGCAGGCCGTTGCCAGTGCTGTCGAAATCGGCCTCGGCGGGGCACAGCACGTCTCCGGCGCGTAGGGTCTGGACTTGCTGCTGGGGCAAATTCAGGCGGCCCAGGCGTACTGCGAACGCCAGGGTCATGCCTGAGTGGTCGGCAGGCGGTTTTGCGTTCCATGGCACCCGCTCGAAGCCTTCGCCAAGGCCCGCGCTGGGCAACGCCAGGAGGCTATGGATGCGCCCCTGGGGCAACTCCAGGGTCAGTTCGCAATAGCTGATGGGGCCGTCCGCAGCGCTGGGTGCGCCTCGCGGCTGCAGGGCGCCCAGCAGCGTTGCCAGTTCGCTTGCCAGGCCGGCGTTATAGAGCGGCCAGAACCAAGCGTTCTGCGTTTGGCTGTCGGCGCCGACGAAGGTCGGGTTGCTTGACCAGGCCGCCAGTACTGGCTGGGCATCGCTGAGCCCGAGTGGGCCCAAGGTGCACTCGAACCATTGCAGGGGTTCGGCCGTTAGCGTGCGCTGGCTGGCGCGCAGGCTGAGGCGGCCGGCTTGGCCGGCCACGTTGAAGGCCATCCAGGGCTCGCCGGCCAGGTGCCGGGCGAGCCTCGCTTGAGCAGCGCTGACGCGCCGCAGTGGCAACGCCTGAGTTGTCATAGGCCACCGCCGTGGCGCACGCTGAGGTTGACCGGCTGGCGTAACGCCCGGCCTAGATCATCCTGGCAGCGGGGGTGTTGCTGGGTCAGGCGTTCGGCGGCACTGGCCTGGGCGCAGTTCAGTTCGATGTCCCAACCTTGCGGCGGGCGATGCCGCGCATTCAGGCCGATACGGCCCAGGTTGGGCATAAACAAGGTGGCTTGCAGCGCTTGGCCGGCGCCCCCAGGCAAGCGCTGGGCGAGGTCGTCCACCAATTGCCCCCAACCCGCCAGACCCGCGGCGCCAAAGCCATCGGCCTGGCTCAGGTTCGACTGCCCATGGGAGCCGCCCTGGCCCTGGCCCGTGGAATTGCCCAAGGGGGCCAATAACTGTTGGAAAAACAGCCCGTCGGCCAGGCGCTCGGGCTCGCCTTGGCGGAGCTTGCTGGCCTCGCGTCCAGGCGCCTCCCGGGGCCGTTCGGGCTCGGCCCCGGTCTGGGCCTGCGGCCGTTGTGCTGGAGCCCTGGCTGGAGGCTCGCGGCGCTCCGGGGCAGGTGGCGGGCGATGCTCCACGGCGCTATTGAGGTTCATGGCGTCTCCTGAAAGTAGGGGCTACGGATCAGCCCAGGGTTTCGCTGAGGCAGGCCAGTTTTTCCAGGGCACGCTGGCTGGCGCGTACTTGCAGCTGAGCTTGCGCGACCCGCTGGCGCTGGGCTTCGAGGTCCAGTTGCAGGCGCTGCACATGGCTGCGTAACTGGGCTTGCCGATCCATCAGGCGCTGCTCCTCCTGATGCCATTGCTGGATACCGTTGAGGCTCATGACCTGGCCCTCGCATTGCGCGGCCAGGGCGCGGCGCTGCTGTCTTTGCAGGTCGAGGTCTTCTGCGCAGGCCAATTGCGCCTGGGCTAGGCTGGCTTGCATGGCTTCGGCCACTTGCTGGGCCTGGCGCTGGTGCCGTTGCGCAGCGTGTTTGCGCAACTCGCGCAGGGGTTTGAGCAGCGTCACCACATCGGCCAAGGCCTGCGCTTCATGGTCGACGTCTACCGGGGTTTCCTCGACCGTGGCTCTAAGGCGCATGGGCGGTCAACGCATAGAGTTGTTCGAGGGTCTCGGGCAGGGCCAGGGGCTCGCGCAGGTCTTGTTGTAGAAAGCCGTTGATCTGCTCGTGCAGTTGCACGGCGCAGTCGGTCATGGCGTCGTTGCCCGGGGTGTACTCACCCAAGCGCAGGAGCATTTCCACCTGTTGATAGGCGGCGAGCAGGCGGCGCAGGGTGATATTGCCACGCTGGTGCGCACGGTCAGTGACGCTGCCGGTGATCCGGCTCAGGCTCGCCTGCACGTCAATGGCCGGGTAATGACCGCGTTCGGCGAGTTTGCGTGACATGACAATATGGCCGTCGATCAGCGAGCGGACCTCGTCCGCCACTGGGTCGTTCATCGAGTCCTGCTCGATCAATACGGTATAGATGGCGGTGATCGAGCCCTGCTCGCTACGCCCGGCACGCTCTACCAGGCGCGGCAGCAGGGTGTACACCGAGGGCGGCAGGCCGCCACGCCCCAAGGGTTCGCCGGCGGCAATGCCGATTTCGCGCTGGGCGCGGGCGAAGCGGGTAAGGGAGTCCACCAGCAGCAGCACGCGCTTACCTTGCTGGCGGAACGCTTCGGCGATGGCGGTGGTGGTAAATGCGGCACGGGCGCGCTCCATGCTGGAGCGGTCGGAGGTGGCGCAGACCAGCACCGAACGGGCGCGCAGGGTGTCGTCGAGCTCGTGGTCGAGGAACTCGCGCAGCTCCCGACCCCGTTCGCCGATCAGGCCAAACACGATGACGTCGCAAGGCATATTGCGCGCCAGCTCCGCTAACAGCGTGGTCTTGCCGCAGCCTGCACCGGCGAACAGGCCGACGCGCTGGCCTTCACCCAGGGTGATGGCAGCGTCGATGGCGCGTAGGCCGGTGGGCAGCGCGTCGACGATACGGGGCCGTTGGGTCGGCGGGATGGCATCGCAGATCACCGGCTGCGTGGCCCGATGTTCCCCGGGTAAAGCGAACGCGCCGTCACCCTGGCCATCCAGGCGGCGGCCGAAGCCGTCGAGAACGCTGCCGAGCAGGCTGTCATCCACACTCACACAATGGCGTACGCCCAGGGGCTCGATGCGCGCACCCTGTTCGATGCCCTCCGGTGTACCGAGGGCGCTAAGCAGGGTGCAGTCCTCGGTGAACCCGACGATTTCCGCCAACAGGGTTTCCCCGCACGTCTTGTACACCCGGCACAAATCACCGATGCGCACCTTGGGCACCTGGCATTCGAGGAGGATCCCGTTGACCGCACTAACGCGGCCACTGACCACCACCGGTGCCAGGCTATCTAGCCGCGTGCGATAGGCATCGGCCCAGGCCGCCACGGCCGCGCTGCTCACCACTTCACCTCATAGTGCTCATCGCCGTCGAACTCAATGTGGCTGTTGTCGATTTTGGTCAGGCGCAGCCCATCGACTTCGTCGCCCAGGAACAGCCTCCGGTTGTCGCTCAGGACCACGTGAGCGCGGGCACCGCTGGTGATCTGGACGATTTCGAACGGCAGCTTTCGGCCAAACGGCTTGGCTTGGTCGAGCACTGCCACTTCGCTACGGTGTTGTTGGCTGAAACGTTCGAGCATGCGCCGGTACAGGGCCATCTGCTCTGGCGTCAGTGCGCCCCGCAGTTCAATCCCTTGGGCGCTACTGACCACCTGCACCGCGTCGTGCAACTCCCGTTCGCGCAGCATCGAGCGCAGTTTTTCCACGCTCTGTGCGGCGCTCAAGGCGTTGGTTTGCGGGGCCTGGGTGGGCGCTCGCGGGGTGCTCACCGGGGCTGGGGTAGACAGCGCCCAGGCGCTGCCGGCGAGGGTCACCACCACCCCGGCGATGGCCAGGCGTTTATGCAGGGCCGGGCGCTTTGCGCGTGGCGCGGCAGCGGCGGGTGTCGGTTGCGCATCGGCGTCAGCGCTTGGCTGTTGCGTGTCGGCCGGTGCTGGCTCGACCACGGCCGGCCACTGCGCCTCGCTGGCCATGATGATCAGTTGCACCGTGCCCAGTTGAAAGGTCTGCTCCGGCGCCAGTGCCGCCAGGGTGTCGCATGCCTGGCCCTGGGGGTCGGTCAACGAACCGTCTTCGGCCTGCAACCGCCACCGTTCGCCGTCGCGCGTCAGCCGGCAGTGGCGGCGGGCGATACCGGGGTCTTGCAGGAGCAAGTCGTGCTGCTCATCGCTGCCCATCAACCAGTGCTCGCCAATCAGCGGCAGGGCGGCGCCACGGTGCAAGCCATTCAATACGCGTAGTTCGTACATCTGTGACTCCTCGAAGTATCTATTACAGTCATGCCGCATTCTCGTCGGGCAGGGTTTGCAATTGGTCTTCCAGGTCCAGGCGGCCCAGCACCTTGACCTGGGCGCTGCTGTTCAATTCGGCGAACGACAGCACCGGCACTTGGTGAAATTCGTCCTGCAACAAGGTGCGTAGCGGGCTGCGCAGGTCCTGGGCCACCAGCAGCACCGCCGGCGCCCGTGCCCGCCGGGGGAAGGCTTGGCGCAGTTGGTCCACCAGCTGTTGACTGGCCTCGGCCGGTAGGGCGAAGAAGGTTTCGTTTTGGGTTTGCCGCTGGCTGTCGCGCATCAGGTGCTCGCTTTCTGGCGACAGCAGCCATACGTGCAGGCCGTCCGGCCCGCAGTACTGGTGAAAAATCAGCGACTTTAGGGCGATCCGGACATAGTCGGTCAGGGCGCCGACGTCGCGCTCGTGCTGGCCGTGTTCGATCAACGCTTCGGCGATCAGGCGGATGGCGCGCAGGGGCACGCATTCGCTGGCCAAGCGTTGCAGCACCGCCGAAAACCGCGCCAACGGCAGCACCCGTTGCATCTCCTGGGCCAGTTCCGGTTGTTCACGCTCCAGCCAGCTAAGGATCGCCTTGCTCTCTTGCAAGCCAATGAACTGTGGGCCGCAAGCCTGCATGGCGCGAAACATCCGTTCCACGATCAATTCGGTGGACGTGCTGGGGTGCAGCCCCGGTTGCTGCAGTGCGGGGTCGTCGTGGGGTACCCACAGCAGGTCGGCTTCTTCGCGGATGATACTGCCGGGGTGGGCGTTAATCGGTTCGGCGGCCAGCAACTGGCGTTCCACGCCAAGGTAATGGGGGGTGAAGGTCGCCCGGAGCAGCGGCACCTCGTACACCAGAAAGCGAAACTCGTCCGGCGCCAGTTGGGCGGCGTATTCAATATCGAAGGAGGGCAGGGTGATGCCGAACTGTGCGACCAGTTGGTTACGCCGCTGGCGCACCTGGGTGATCATGTCGAGGATCAGCCCCTGGTCCTGCTCGGGGTGAAATTGCAGCAAAAACGTACGGCACGGGAAAAACTCGCGAATATCCCGGTCACCGGTCTTTTCCGGGGGCACGTAGGCGGCCAGCGCCTGGGCCTTGGGGTTGCGCTGGCGAAGCAGAAACACGCCCAAGCTGCCCACCACCACCGAGATGACCACGAACACCAGGGTGGGCATGCCCGGCAGCGCGGCGAAACCGAGCATGGCCACCGCCGCGATGATCAGCGATTTGGGTTGCGCCCCCAACTGCTTGGCAATGTCGCCGCCGATGTTGGAGTTCTCATCGTTTTCCTCGTTGGGCACGCGGGTGATGATCATGCCGGCGGTGATGGAGATCAGCAGGGCTGGAATCTGCGCGATCAGGCCGTCACCGATGGTCAGCACCGAGTACAAATGCATGGCGTCGCTGGCGGTCATGCCATGCTGTACCACGCCGATGGAAATGCCGCCAATCAAGTTGATGGCGACGATGATCAGCCCGGCGATGGCGTCGCCGTTGACGAACTTCATGGCGCCGTCCATAGCGCCGAACAGTTGGCTTTCCTTGCCCAGCTCGGCCCGCCGCTGGCGCGCCTGGTCGACGCTGATCAAGCCGGCGCGCAGGTCACTGTCGATGGACATCTGCTTGCCGGGCATGGCGTCCAGAGTAAAGCGCGCGCCCACTTCGGCGACCCGCTCCGAGCCTTTGGTAATCACCAGAAAGTTGACCACGGTGAGAATCAGGAAGATCACCAGGCCCACCGCCAGGTTGCCGCCCACCACAAAGTTGCCGAACGCCTCGACGATGTGCCCAGCGTCCTGCTCCAGCAGGATCAGGCGGGTGGTGGCGATCGATAGCGCCAGGCGGAACATCGTGGTCAGCAACAACACAGCCGGGAACGTGGAGAAGGCCAAGGGCCGGGGCAGTTGCATCGCCAACATGATCAGCAAGCAGGAGACACAGATGTTCACCGCGATCAGCACGTCCACCAGGGCTGTGGGCAGTGGCGTGATAAACATGAAGACGATGCCAATCACGATGATTGCGCCTGCCACCTCAGAGCGCTTGGAGGCCGCCACGGCCAACCGGGTCAAGCCATTGAGCAAGCTGTTCATAGTGCGCTCCTCGGTGGCGGCAAGGCCTTGCGCTCGGTCTGGGTCAATTCATCCATCACCAGCACCAGGTTGCGCAGCGAGGTTTGCCGGTTTTTATCGTCACGCCAGAGGGCGTGGGGTAGGTCGTTGAGAAGGTGGCGCAAGCCGATGAGAAAGGTCAATTGCAGGGTGGGTGAACGCCCGCCGACCTTTTCCGATAGCTGCTGAGTGTCGCGCACGTTCATGGATTGATTGGCCAACTGCATCAGCTGGCGCATCAGCAACAACGCACTAAGGCTCATGGCCGGGTTCTTGGTGGCCATGCGCTGGACCAGGTCCGAGCAGCCGTGTACCAGGTTGTTGAGCTGGCGGGTACGCCCGAGGCTTTCCATCAGCGAGCGCAGTTTGCCTTCCTGGGGTTGGCGCGCCAGATTGGCGATGTCGTCGGCCAGGGCCTGTTGCAAGGCGCGCAGGCCCTTGAGGAAGTGGTCCTCGCCGCACAGGTGCAACACCGCCTCGATGAAGTTGCCCAGGGAAGGGTGTTTGATCAGGTGTTGGTAATAGACCTTGCGCAAGCTGTCTCGTAGGTCGGGTTCCTGAATGCCATGGGTAAGGGCCGGGGTGACGCTCAAACCGGCGCGAATCTCTTCGCCATGCTCCGCTTCGAGGGCTTGCAGGTGTTCGAGGGCCTCTTCGGCCTCGGCCTGGTTGCCTTGCTCCTTGGCCTGGTGGGCGACTTCACTGAGCAGCAAATGGGTTTGTAGCGGGCTATTGCCGTTGTCTTTGAGCAATTCTTTGGTGGATTTTTGCTGGCGCAGTTGCTGGCGGACTTTATTCAACTGGGCGTTAAGTTGGGCGGGGCCATGGTTGGCCATGCCCTGCAGCAACTGCTGCAAACTCATCGGTTGACTGCTCGCGTGCTGCCCGCACACCACTTCCCGTTGGCTCAGGGCTTTGCTGGCGGTGGCCAGCGCTGCGCCCATCAGTTGCGCCAGGTGCGCCGACTCGTGGTGCTGGTGCACGCTGGCAGAAGTCGCTTTGGCTGCAGGCGCTGCCGATGCCTGCGCGGCGGCAGTCTGCACGTTGGCGGGGGGCATTGTGCTGAGGCGTTCTAGGGGCATGGGCCGGCTACGCGTATGGGGAACACCCCCCTTGTGTGGTCGCAGCGGCGGTCTGGTTCCATCCTGCGAGCGTGCGCTAGCGCCGGGTATCGAGTTTGAAATTTTTTGCACAACTTTTCTGGCCGGCTTGCAAAGGCTTGCGCAGTATCCAACCGTAAGCTGTTTGGAAGTTGTTACATAACAAGGGGTTAGTGATTTTTTAAGGGCTGGCACAGGTTTCGCTATAGCTCTTCGAGCATCACCGTGAAGCGCTCACGGTGAGTGACCCGAGGATTACCTGTATGGACGCCATAAACATGAATCAGAGCTTACTGCCTTCGCGGACCGGCACCTCCTGCTTCGCCCAGTTGACCCAGCAACAAGTGCAGAAACTGCAAAACTTCATCTACAAGCGCGTCATTAATCAGGAAGATGCCGAAGACATCCTCCAGCAGACCTTCGTCGAAGCCTTGCGCGCTGAAGGTCGCTTCATGCAACAAAGTAAGCCGGAGACTTGGTTATGCGGCATCGCCCTGAACCTGATCCGCAACCACTTCCGTAAAATGTACCGCCGCCCGCTGCATGTGGAATTCGAAGAACAACTGGCCCACGCCGAACCCAGCCAGGATATCTGCGGTCATATTGAGAGTTACCGTGACCTTGAGCGGGCTGTCGAGGCCATTGCCGTGCTGCCTGCCGTGATGCGCTACACCCTGGAAGTCACGGTGGAAACCGAAGGCAGTTATCAGGAAGCCGCCGATGCGTTGGGTGTTCCCATTGGGACGGTCCGTTCGCGTTTGTCCCGGGCCCGTACGCAACTACGCGACTACCTTCCAGAAGGCTTTCGCGCGTGAGAGGCGAATATGTCGAACTTCAAGATTGGTGGCACACTTCAGGTCCGGCCAGCCATGGCCGCCGCGCCGTCGCGGGCGGTACAAGACCACCTTGACCAGGCCTTGCTGCGCGCGGGCATGCCAGTTCAACACGCGCAGACCTTCCAGCGTTTTGCCGAACGCCGCCGCCTAGTCTTTGGGGTGCGCCCCCACGGTGAGCCGCTGACCCAATTGTGGGTGGGCGAGCAGCCGCTGTGCGAACTCGATGGGCCTGATGGTTTTTATCAGCCCAACCCGCGCTTGGCCGCCGATGCCTGGCCCCTCGGTAGCCACCCGCAAGGGCCAGCGGCGTTGTTGCATGACACGCGCTTGCGGCAGCTGCTGCAGGAAGGCGAAATGCTTGCGATGGGGCCTGAACGCGATGGCGTCAGGCCGTTGCAGACCCTCGGCCTGAACGACCATATTGTCTCGTTTCATGTGCTGCGCGAGAGCCCCGCGCATTGGAGCCTGTGGCAGGGCCGCGAGCCTATCAGGCTGGAGCAGCGGCGCGGCGCGACGACTTGCTCACCGGCCGCCTACGAGTTGTTGGTGTTGGCGCCGCTCCTGGACTACGGCGGGCCCAGCTACGCCTCTAGTCAAGCCAGCAATGCGGCTTATCGGCGCAGCCTGGGCGAGCACCCGGTGGCCGTCGACCCAGCGTGCGCCGAATTGGCCGGGCGCATCGAGATGATTCTTGCCGCGCTGGACGACGATGCCGCCGGCATCGCCTTGCTCAGCCAGGACATCCGGCCCAGGCCAGGGGGCCTGGCGCCTAATGACTTTCCCGCCATGCTGTTCTTGCCCCACCCCGTGGGGGATTACCCAGCCCAATGCCCGATCGCCGACCGTCGCGGGCTGTATCACCTACTGCAGGCGGTACACGATGCGGGCCTGGCCCTGGATATTGATCCGGGCTGGCGCACCCTTGGGTACTAAGGCCGCAGTGTATGCAACGCTTTCGCCGGTCATGACCACTTAGGCTCAAGCGTGGCGTTACCCTGGAGACCTGCCTATGAAATTCAAGCTGTGCCTGGCGCTGGCCCTATTGCCTTGGCTGGCCGAGGCCGCTGGCCCTTCACCCGGCGCCTGCGCCCAGGCACACAGTAGCGTAAGCCAGCGTCTGGCCCAGGCCAATGCCGACCATGATGCCATCGCCGCCGGCGCAGCTCGGCGCCAGTTGTCCGCTATCGTCGCACAGTGCCAGAGCGCTCAGCAGCAGCGCCAGCAATTGAAGAACGCCCGTCAAACCCAGCAGCGCTATCAGCAACAGCGCCTGCGCCAGCAGCAACTTGACCAGCAGCGCGCTACCCAGCGACGCATCGTCGAACAACAACGTCTGCGCCAGCAGATGCAACAGCAGCGCCTGAATAACCAGCGCTCGATGCCGGAGATACGCTATTGAACCCTTGTGCCAGGCGGGTGCCTGCCTATCGAACTGGCGTCTGTGTGGCGCTCCTCCTGTGGCTGGGCGCCGAATCCGCCAGCGCCAGACCGCCTACGGCCTACCGGCAAGTCGCCGCGGCGGCTGGCATTCCCGAGCAATTGTTGTACGCCGTGGCCCAGACCGAAAGTAATACGCAACTGCGCATTGGCTACTACCCCTGGCCGTGGACGCTGAACGTCAAAGGCAAGCCCATGCGCTTTGAAACCCGCGAGCTGGCCTGCCAAGCCGTGCGCAAGGCCATTGCCGAGCAGGGTATTTACGCGGTGGACATTGGCCTGACCCAGCAGAATTGGGGCTATATTGGCCGCACTCGGTTCCGCGAGCCGTGCGACGCGTTGCACCCGATTCATAATTTGCAGAGTGCGGCCTTGCTGTTGCGCCAGTATTATCGGCAAACCGGTGACTGGGTCAGCGCTGCAGGCATGTACCACCGCCCCGCAGGCGGTGAACCCGCCCGGTTGTATCGGAGCAAGATCGAACGGCGCCTGCAGGCTGTCGTCGCCGAACGCTGAATGCCGGAGCCGTCACCATGCCCTTGCCGCCACGCCTGTCATTTGCCCTGTTGTGCCTGCTGATGGCGCCAGTAGCCTACAGCGACATTCCCACGCTGATGCCAGCGGCCCACTGTGTACGCAGCGCGACCGTGCTGGCTTGTGCGGATGAGCGTGGTAACCATTACAGCGTGGCCACGGTGGGGGCAGACATAACGGTCGCCGGTTTCGATGCCCGTAGCCAGCAGCGCTGGGCCCAGACCACCACCCGCTATGGCGCGTTATATGTGTTCAGCGGGTTGACCAGCAACGGCCAGGTGTGGATTGGGGTGAGCCGTAAAGTCGGCTGGAATGTGCTGAGCCGGGTGTCGTCTTCCAGCGGGGAGCAGGGGCGGTTGAGCTGTAATCGGTTGAGCGGGTGTTGGTGATTGATATCAAAAAGATCGGGGGCCTTGCCCCCGATCCCTTGATTAAAGCCTCTACCTAGCCCGGCGCTCCAAGACTAGGTACACCACAAAAGCAATCGCCAAAGGCATCAAAAAATACAACGCGCGATAGGCGATCAACGCTGCGAGGAGGGTGCCTTTGGAGTATTGGCCCTGGAGCAGGGTAATGAAGATCGTCTCCAGTACCCCCAGCCCCGCCGGGATGTGGGTGATCACCCCGGCGATGCTGCTGATCAACAGCACGGCGAGGATTGTTGGGTAACCGACCTTGTCGGGCAGCAGCAAGTAGATCAGCAAAGCCATCAACGACCAGTTCAGCGCCCCCAGGCCCGCTTGCAGCAGGGCCATACGCAGGGTAGGCAGGGTGATTTCCTGCTGGCGAATATGGAAGGTGCGGCGCTTGGAAAAAGCGCACGCCAGCAGATACCCCACCCCCACCAGCAGAATCGCCACGCCGATCAGGCGCAAGCCGGTAGCGCCGATCTCCACGCTGGCGGGTAGCGCAGGCAGGCCCATGGTGAATACCACCCCGGCGACGAACAAATAACCCAGCCAGTTGGTGATCAAACACAGGCTAAGAATACGCGTGATGGTCGACACCTCCAGACCCAACTTGGAGTACAGGCGGTAGCGCAGGCCAACCCCGCCCACCCATGAACTCAGGTTGAGGGTGAAGGCATAGCAAACAAACGCCAGGGGCAATACCTGGCGGCTCGGTACCGAGTGGCCGGTGTAGCGTTTGGCAACCAGGTCATAACTGGAAAAGACCAGGTAACTCACCAACGCGATCAGCCCAACCAGCAGCAGGGTCGTAGGCTTGTAAGAGGTCAGCGCTTGTTTGACCTCTTGCCAATCGAGGTTTTTTACCAGGGTGTAGAGCAGTACGGGTACCAGGATAAAAAAGCCGATGGTGACAATGCGCTTGAGCCAGATCCATTTACTGCGCGGCTTTTTCTCGGAGTTGCTGGCCGTGGCTGCCTGGCTCATACGCTTTTTTCCTCTCGATAGCCCAGCGGTTTAACGTCCTGCTGCACGTCCAGCAAGGGTTTAAGCTTGGGCGAGTGGGCCGGGATAAAGCCGACGATAGCCGGGAAATGGCGCAGAAAGTGGAAGGTCAGAAAGATCAACGGCGCCCGCCACCAGTAGCCGCGCAGCACCCGTTGCAGGGTAATCGACTTGCATTGGGTACGCGCCAGCTCGGCCAGGTGTTCGTGGAGTTTCTCGTTGAAGCGCCGGTCGCGGATCATCACGTTGGCTTCCAGGTTCAACGACAGGCTAAGCGGGTCGAGGTTACTCGAGCCCACCGTGGCCCACTCATCGTCGATGATCGCGACTTTGCCGTGCAAGGGCCGCTCGGTGTACTCGCGGATCACCACACCGTCGCGCAGCAGGTAGTTATAAAGCAGCCGTGAGCACAGGCGTACCATTGGCATGTCGGGCATGCCCTGCAGGATCAGCGTGACCTCGACGCCACGGCGCGCCGCATTGCGTAGCTCGCGCAGCACACGGTAGCCGGGAAAGAAATAAGCATTGGCAATGATAATTCGCTGCCGGGCTTCGCGGATACCTTGCAGGTAATGCTGCTCGATGTCGTTGGTGTGTTCATCGTTGTCGCGGATGCTCAGCAGCATGGCTGCTTGCGCACTGTCGGCATCGATGGGCGCACCGCGGGTGCGCCAGGGCTGTTCAGGGCGGACCAGGTGGCTGGTTTCGTCCAGCAGTTTGAGGGTGGCGCGGTGCAGGTCGGCGACAATCGGGCCACGGACTTTTACCGCATAGTCTTGCTTGCCCATGGGCCCGAAGTCGGCCAAGTGGTCGGCGCTGTAGTTGATACCGCCGATAAAACCAATTTCGCCATCGATGACCACGATCTTGCGATGCAGCCGGCGGAACAGGTTAGTGCGCATGCCCATGACTTTCGGCTGGGGGTCGTAGCCCAGCAACTTGACCCCGGCCTGGACCAGGTCGCGTAAAAAGCCCTCGCTCAGTTCGGCGGTGCCGTAACCGTCCACCAGCAACTCCACCCGCACGCCGCGTTGGGCGGCTTCGATCAGGGTTTGCTGAAGTTCGCAGCCGACTTTGTCTTCGAACAGAATGAAAGTTTCGATCAGCACTTCTTCGCGGGCTTGGCTGATGGCCTCGAACACACTGGGGAAAAACGCTTCGCCGTTAATCAGTAGCTGAACCTGATTGTTGTCCCGCCATTGCTCACTCATAGATGCACCTCTACTGCCAACGGAACATGGTCGGACAGGTGCGACCAAGGTTTTCGGGAAAGAATGCGCGGCTGTCGCCCTTGGGCGTTGCGCAGGTAAATACGGTCCAGGCTCAGCAACGGCCAGCGCGCCGGGAAACTGCGAGCGGGGGCACCCAGGGCTTCGGTAAACACCTCGCGCAGGCCCCAGCGCTCAAGGATGGCGTCGGCTTTTTTGCGCCAATCGTTAAAGTCGCCTGCCACGATGACTGGCGCGTCGGCCGGCAGGCTTTCCAGCAAGCGCCCCAGTAAATGCAACTGTTGCTCGCGCTGGCCCTCGCCCAGGCCCAGGTGCACGCATACGGTATGCACTTCACCCTGGCCAGGCACGGCCAGGACCGAGTGCAGCAAGCCACGCTCTTCGGTGCCCTTGACGCTGACGTCGAGGTTTTCGTGGCGCAAGATGGGGAATTTCGACAGCAGGGCGTTGCCGTGGTCGCCGTCGGGGTAAACCGCGTTGCGCCCATAGGCGAACTGCGGCCACATGCTGTCGGCGAGAAACTCGTACTGGGGCACTTCGCTCCAGTTGGAGAAGCGTTTGCCATGGGCCCGGTGGGCTCCGTGCACTTCCTGGAGGAACACCACATCAGCGCCCATGGCACGCACCGCCTCACGCAGCTCTGGCAGCACAAAGCGCCGGTTGAGCGGGCTGAAGCCTTTATGGGTATTGACCGTCAGTACCCGCAAGGCATGTACCGCGGGCGCCTGCTCGGGTAGCGGCTGTGGGTGGGGGCTGGTCATGGGTGCTCCTATTTCGGTCCTTATGGTCCGACTCAGGCACGTTGGGGAAGTTCGTTCTGGGCTGGCCATTACTGCGCCATGGGCGCGCAGAGGGTGGCAGTCGTCGAGGGTTCCTTGCTCATCGGGCAATAGTGATTTGCGCTGCCGGCGGGTAGTAGCACTAGGGCGAGGGGGCTAGCATCGACGCAACTTTTGCCTAGATATTCAGGCCCACGGCTTGAGTATCCCTAGGTGACCCTGGCGCCGCCGGTCAGCATTTTGTGCTGCTGGCAACCATGGTGCTGGTCACCCCAACTAATTTGGAAAATTTTATGACCGAACTTTTCGAACCGTTCAACCTGGGTGATATCACCTTGCGCAACCGCGTTGTCATGGCGCCTCTGACCCGTTCGCGCTCGCCCAACGACGCGGCCACCGAACGGGTGGCCCTCTACTATACGCAGCGTGCGACCGCCGGTTTGATCGTCAGCGAAGGTACGCCGATTTCCCGCGAGGGGCAGGGCTACCTGTTCAACCCAGGTATCTTCAGCGCCGAACAGATCGCCGGCTGGCGCCTGACCACTGATTCGGTGCACGCTGCGGGCGGCAAGATGTTCGCGCAAATCTGGCACGTCGGCCGAGTGTCGCATCCTTCCATTCAGGAAGACGGCAAGCTGCCGGTGAGCGCCAGCAGCAAGAAGCCTGAGGGCGCCTCGGCTTTCGGCTATGACGCCGAGGGCTCACCGGCCTTAGTGGAGCCGCCTGCGCCGCGCCCGCTGACCACCGAAGAGGTTGGGCGGATCGTCGGCGAGTTTGCCCAGGCCGCGGAAAACGCCATAGTCGCCGGTTTTGACGGCGTCGAGATCCACGGCGCCAACGGTTACCTGCATGAGCAGTTCCTCAACCCGTTGGTCAATGACCGCACAGACCAGTACTCCGCTGGCGAGCTGCGCAACCGTATTCGTTTTACCCTCGAGGTGATCGACGCGGTGGTCGCGCGTATCGGCGCGGGCCGCGTTGGCATTCGCATTTCACCCTATGGGGAGCTGTTCGATATGCCTGTTTACGAGCAGATCGACGAGACCTACAGCGAGCTGGTCAGTGAAATCGGTGCGCGTAAACTGGCGTACGTGCATGTCATGGACCAGTCCAACTTCCCGGCCCCGGGCAAAGAGGACAGCGATGGCGGCTCTAATCAGGCGTTTATCAATCTGCTGTCGAGCTTCAAATCGAAGCTGCCCAACACTGCTGTGATCCTGGCAGGCGGTATGACCCGCGAACGGGCCGAACAACTGATAGGCGACGGGGTGATCGACCTGGCGGCCTTCGGCACGGCTTACATCAGCAACCCCGACCTGGTGGCGCGCCTCCAGCACCAGTGGCCGCTGAACGAAGCTGATCGCGCCACCTTCTACGGTGGTGGAGCAGAGGGTTATATCGATTATTCGCCCTACAAAGGCTGATCGACCGCCGCGCTACACTGAAGCCGCCCCCTCCAACCGAGGGGGCGGCTTTTTTTTGGGCTCAGGTCAACGGCGTGTGGGACGGGAAGTGCGGCAGGATATATTCGGCCATTTCGTCTATGACGGCTTCGGCCGGACGGCTCAGGGGCTTGAGGTTGAGCGCCACGTGGGCGACGCCTTGCTCCTGTTGTCGGGCCCACAGCTCAATTAGCGCATTACGCCCGGCGCGCAGGACCCGGCCCGGCTGTAATGGAGCGTCTGGGTCTTGGCACAGGTCGAAGAAGGTGCCGTAACCGTAGGGGCGGAACACCTCAGGGTTGCCGAGCGCCTGCCATTGCTTGACCATGTCGGCGGTCCTGGCGGGGTCGGCCATGTATGAAATGATCCCGTCGGCCTGAGTGGCGATCCATTCCAGGCTCTGTCCGGCAAAGCCTACTACCACTTGGGGCACGCGCACGGCGGCCGGTTTAGGCACCAGGTCGAGGTGGCCGTCCATCGTCCCGTAATACTGGCTGGCGAAGCGCGGCCATGGGCTGCCCAGGGTGCGCTGGACGATCGCAAACGCTTCGCGAAAACGTGCGGCGCGGTTCTCGAAGTCGCTGCCGAACGCCGGATATTCAGCGGGTCGGTCCCCCGACGCCAGCCCTAGGACGAAACGCCCGCCCAGCAGTTGGTCGACGCTGGCGACTTGCTTGGCGACGATCAACGGGTCCCGCAAGGGCAACACGATGCCCGCCGTGCCAATGGCGATAGTGCGCGTGACCGCTGCCAGAAACGCGGCATACACCATGGGGTCGAATTGCTGGCCTACGTCGCCGAACCCCGGGTCATAGAAGGGCACGTCGCGCAGCCAGATCGAAGAAAACCCTGCTTGGTCGACCCGGCGTGCCATGCGTTCGTGCTCTACCATGGTGGGCCCGGGTGAGTCGGGGTAGCCTTCGAGGGGTGCGATAAAGCCGAAGGTCAACTTGCCAGGGGCAAAGACCCGAGCGAAGCCATGATGGCGCTGTAAGTCGTCTGGCAGTGTGCTGCGGGGTGTGGGCTGATTCATCGTTTTTCCCTGGCTATGGATCGTGTGCCGAGCGTCATAGCTGGGTGCGGCTGTGAACTCGGCCTGACGCTATCCTAGGCGGGTGCCAAAATCAGAACAATCCGCCCAAGGGCGAATACATAATTGCTAGAATCGCAACTCGACCCTTCGTTCCGTTGCCCTGGATCGCCTATGCACCTCAAAGCCCAACGATTCTTTGCCATGGTCGCGCAGACCGGCAGCTTCGCGGCCACGGCCCGCCACTTTCAATTCCCGGCATCTTCGGTGTCGCGCTTTATCGCGGCCCTGGAAGAAGAGCTCGGTCAGCAGCTGCTTTACCGCAACACGCGGGCGGTCAAGCTGACGGAGGCGGGGGAGCGCTACTATGTGCAGATTCGTGAAGTGTTGGAGTTGCTCGACGCCGCCCACGAGGATGCCGCCAGCAAGGGCAGCGATGTCCGTGGCCTGGTGCGCATCAATGCGCCGGTGGCCCTGGGCCGCGGGCACATCGCCCGGCTGGTCAAAGGCCTGCATGAGCGCCACCCCGAGTTGGTGGTCGAACTGACCCTGACCGATCTGTTCGTCGACCCGGTGCAGGAGGGGGCTGACATCACCTTGAGGGTCGGCCACCTGGAAGATTCCGGGCTTATCGGCCGCACCATCGGCAATCAGCGCTATGTGCTGTGCGCCAGCGCTCAATACCTTGAGCAGCGAGGCGTCCCCCAATGCCCGGCTGACCTTGGGCAACACAGTTGCCTGGTCTACAAAAGCTTGAGCGGTGCGCAGAAGTGGTATTTTCGCCGGCACGAAGCGGATGCTCCTGAGGTCATCAGCGTCGATGGCCCGCTGCGCAGCAACAACGCCGAAGCGTTGGTAGAAGCCGCGCTGGCGGGGCTGGGTATTGTGTTTTTCCCGACTTGGTTGTTCAGCCAGGACAATTTTCGTCGTGGCCGCTTGATCAAGCTGCTGCCAGAGTGGATTGGCGCGGTTGAAAACAATCCCAGCCAGATCCACCTGATCACCCCGGAAAACCGCCTGCGCTCGAAAAAAGTAAAGGCTGTCACCGATTACCTGATCGAAGCCATTGGCAATCCGCCCTATTGGGATGACCTTTAATCCATGCAAGCCTCTAGGCAGCGATTTCAATGAGCCCGATCATTCAACGGCTGACCCGGCACCACGCTAGCGCCTATCGGGCGCTTATGCTCGAGGCTTATCGGCTGCATGCAGACGCGTTTACCTCCACTGTCAGCGAGCGCGAAACATTGCCCATGGGTTGGTGGGAGCGACGGCTCGATAGCGGGCCAGACCCGGATGAAGTGGTCTTCGCCGCCGTCGAAGGCGAGAAATTATTGGGGGTAGCCGGGCTTTCTGTGCAACGCAGAAGCAAGGCCCGCCACAAATCCACTCTATTCGGCATGTACGTCCCGCTCGCGCACCGCGGGCGAGGCATCGGCGAGCAACTGGTGCGTGCCGTTCTGGCCTACGCCCAGGCGCAGCCCCAACTCTTGCTGGTACAGCTGACCGTCACCGAAGGCAACAGCGGCGCGCAAGGGCTCTATGCTCGCTTGGGCTTCAAAACATTCGGGGTAGAGCCTTTGGCGGTCGCGGTGGGGCAGGGGTTTGTCGCTAAGGTGCATATGTGGCACGCGCTGTCCAAGGCGGATGCGCCGCGCTGATCATCGACGCACTGCGCGCGCGTGAGCTGCGGACTGCATGAACGTTACCAAGTCCTGATTGAAACGCGCAGCTTCCTCCAGAAACGGTGCATGCCCTGAATTTTCATAGACTTTGCTTTGCACGTCGGCGTTAAGCTGTTTGGCGCGGGCGAGGCTTGTTTGCACCTGGACCAGTTGGTCTTTCGCGCCATACAGCATCAAGACCGGAACCCGTGCCTTGGGCAGACCTGCAGCGGCGGCTACGCTCATCGACGGCGTGGCGCGGGTCATCGTCCACGAGGCCATGGCCGCGTTGGCCAGCAGCCGCTCGAATGTCGATGTATCGGGCTGCTTGTGGAAGCACAGTGCGAGAAACGTACGCACGGCGTCCAGGTGGGTCTTCAGGTCGTCCGACGCCAGACCTGCATAGACTTCAGGGTGGGCGGTAATCAGCGCCGAATTGAGTTCAATGACCCCGTCGACATACAGGGCACCGCCAATAGCGGCGTCACCGTAGCCCGCCAGGTAGTTGGAAATAACCACACCGCCCAACGACCAGCCCACCAGTACCGGATTACGGCTACCCGTGGCCTTGATAATGGCCGCCAAGTCATCGGCGTAGTGGCGGCCGTCGGTATAGGCTTCGCTATTTTCGGGCTTACCCGAGCGGCCATGACCGCGCAGGTCATAGGTGATCATCCGGTAGCCTTGCAGTTGGGGGCTAGTGGTTTGCTGTTGCCAATTCAGGCGGCTGCCCAGCAAGCCGTGAATGAAGATGATCGTCGCACCGTCAGGGTTGCCTGCCTCCTGGACCGCGAGTTCGACACCGTCCGCTGCCATAACCTTGTAGTGCTTTTCGGCTGCTGTCGCCATTGGTGCGAGGCCGGCTAACAGGGCTATCAGCCAGAGTCGGCTGAGGTGCCGGATAAAAAGGGCAAAATTCATACACGCTATCCAGTTCAATGGGGGTGAAACGAGTCTAGGTAGCCGCCGCAGGACGGTCTATGATCTAGGGTCTTCACTTATTGATTATTAGTCCTGATATGCGTGTCTGTTATGCAAACGCCTTCCAATGAACTGATGAGCGAACTGCTGCTTGGCATGCGTCTTTTCGGTGTGCAGTTCCGCCGAATCGAAATGTGCCCGGCGCAAGGGGTGGGTTTCAGTAACGAGGTGGGGCGGGCTCAGTTTCATTTCATCGGCCGAGGCCCGGTCTGGCTGCAGGGCCCAGGTGCAGAGCGGTATCGGCTCGACAGCGGGGATGCCGTGCTGATCCCCCATGGCGGCCCCCATGGGCTATTGCCCGCTGCAGACGCCCGTTTGGCCGATGTGCAGCCGCTTGAATTGGGCACGCACGCGGAGTTGATCAGCGCGTCTGAGCCACGCTCGCATCAGGGGGCGGTGGTGTTTAGTTGTTGCATGGCTTTGGAGCTGGGCGGCATGCAGCCGTTGGTCCGGGAGATGCCGGCGGTGCTGCAGGTGAGCACGCTGCTGGACACTTCACCCGAAATCCGCCCCATGCTCAACGCCATGGAGCGCGAAGCGCTGGCGCTACAGGCGGGGCACATGAGCATTCTGGCCCGCTTGGCCGAAGTGGTGGCAGCGCTCATCGTGCGGGCTTGGGTAAGCCAACGGCTGCGGTGGCGCTACCGGCTGGTTGGGCGCGTTACAGGACCCGCGACTGAGTAGCGCTCTGGTTATGATGCACAAGCACCCGGGCCGGCCGTGGACCGTGGCGACGCTGGCCCGTGAGGCGGGGCAATCGCGCTCGGTGTTCGCCCAGCGTTTTCTTCAGGCCACCGGAGTCACGCCGTTGCGCTACCTTACGGAGCTAAGAATGCGCCTGGCGTTGCTCAGCCTGAAACGCGGGCAGCAAGGGCTGGACAGCGTTGCCGGCCAACTGGGTTATGGCTCGTTGGCCGCCTTTAGCCGCGCGTTCAAGCGTTCGCTGGGCGTATCGCCCGGTGCCGTGCGTAGCAGCCATAACCAAGCTGACCCGCCCACCCCATGACCCGGCCCGGCAGCTACAGCCCCAGTTCACTCAAACCGGGGTGGTCATCCGGGCGACGCCCCAGTGGCCAGTGGTACTTGCGCTCGGACTCGGCGATGGGCAAATCATTGATGCAAGCAAAGCGCCGCTGCATTAGCCCGTTGGGGGCGAATTCCCAGTTCTCGTTACCGTACGAGCGGAACCAGTTGCCCGAGTCGTCGTGCCATTCATAGGCGTAACGCACGGCGATGCGGTGGTCGGTAAAGGCCCATAGTTCTTTGATCAGCCGGTAGTCCAACTCCTTGTGCCACTTTCGCTGGAGAAAGGCTTGAGCCTCGGCGCGACCGTTGATGAACTCACTACGGTTGCGCCAATAGGTGTCCTCGGTATACGCCAAGGCGACTTTAGCCGCGTCCCGGGAGTTCCAGCCATCCTCGGCGGCGCGGACTTTCTGTATGGCGCTGTCCAGGGTAAAAGGCGGCAGCGGCGGGCGTTGGGCTTCAATCATGGTGATGTCCTCGAGACAAGCGTGGCTTATTGGGGTGGCCCCCATCTGTCAGCCATTGGCTGCCGGCAACGATTGCATACCCACCGGTGTTCAGCCAAGGTTTACTGCGGGAAGGGCTTATGATTTTCATGTTAGGACGCCCGGCGCCATACCTGAAACCGGCCGCGTGGCGGCCTCTCGGGGCCAAGGCCCCTCCTACAAATGTTCGTACCCCTACCGTTGTAGGATGGGGGCTTGCCCCCGATCTTTTGCCCCTGCAGACCGATAACGCTCGGCCACCCCGTCCTACAATCATTGACACATTTGCATATCAGATAGGTCGCTGATCGTAGGAGGGGGCTCGCCGCCGATCTTTAAGCTGAAGACATAGGTTCTGCAGCCAGGCTACAAGACCTTAACAATCACCTTGCCCTGGGTTCTCCCACGTTCGACATAGCTCAATGCCTCGGCTGTGGACTCGAAGGGGAAGGTCCGGTCAATCACTGGTGTGATCTTCCCAGACTCGACCAAGGCGGTTATTTCGCCGAGTTGAGCACCGCTGTGGCGCATAAAGACAAACGAATAGCGGATATTTTTCTTCTTAGCTTTGCGGCGGATGCCGCCGCTCAATGTCGCCATGATCCAGCGCAACACCCAGGATAGGTTTTGCGCTTGCGCGAATTGAGGCGTTGGCGGCCCTGAGATGGAGATAAGCTGGCCGCCGGGTTTGAGAATACCCAGCGATTTTTCCAGTGCATCTGATTTCAGGCTGTTCAAGACAATATCGTAGTCGCGCAGAACCTGTGCAAAGTCCTGTTGGGTGTAGTCGATCACCACATCGGCCCCCAATGCCTTGACCCACCCCACATTGCCCGTGCTGGTGGTGGTGGCGACGAAAGCGCCCAGGTGCTTGGCGAGTTGTATGGCAATACTGCCGACGCCTCCGGAACCGGCCTGAATAAAGACCTTCTGCCCCGGTCTCAGTTGGGCGGTTTCAACCAGCACCTGCCAGGCCGTTAGCGCGACCAGGGGCAGGGCGGCGGCGGCCTCCATGCTGAGGTTTCTAGGCTTCAGCGCGAGCGCGTCCTCGTGCACGGCAATCTGCTCGGCGAAAGTGCCGATATGCGTCTGTGGGGCACGCGCGTAGACCTCATCGCCCGGCTTGAAACGCCGTACGGCAGCCCCCACGCGAACGACCACGCCCGCCAAGTCATTGCCCAATGTCAACGGCAACGCATACGGCAAGATCATTTTGAACTCACCTGCTCGAATCTTCGCGTCGAGCAGGTTAACGCTCGCGGCGTGTACCTGAACCAATACGTCATAGTTGCCCACTTCAGGCGGGGGCATTTCGCTGAGGCGGCCATTGCGCTTACCGTATCGCTCGATCGTAAATGCCTTCATCGGTGTTCAACTTTTATCGTTGCCAAGGGCCGGTTTACGCTTTCACCTGATAACGCTCGGCGACGTCGGCCTGGCGGATATCCGCCAGCAAGCCTTGACGTGCCGCCTGCAACCCATCCCAGCGCTCGGCCACGTGCAGTGCGGGGATGGTCACCGCCTCGCGACGATCGAAACCGAGCAGCGCCGCGTCAACCAGATCACCGACTTCCATCACCTCGGCCAGGGTATTGATGTCGATGCCCGAACGCTCCCAGATTTCGGTGCGCGTGGCCGCTGGCAGCACGGCTTGGACGTACACGCCTTTGGGCGCCAGTTCCAGGCTCAGGCCCTGGGATAAAAACAGCACGAAGGCCTTGGTGGCGCCATACACCGTCATGCCCAATTCAGGCGCCAGGCCAACCACAGAACCTATGTTGATAATTGCGCCGTCCCCGGCCTGGGCCAGGCGTGGGGCGACGGCGCTGGCGAGCCTGACAAGGGCGGTGGTGTTGAGTGTGACCAGTTGCGCCACGCTGTCGGTGGACTGCTCGATAAAGCTGCCCGACTGCGCAGCGCCGGCGTTGTTGACGAGGATCTGGATGCTGGCGTCATCGCGCAGGCGGCGCTCTACCGCCGCCAAATCGTCGGGCTGGGTCAGGTCGGCCCGCAGCACATCGACGCTGACCTTGTATTGTTCGCTCAGCTGCGCGGCGAGGGCATCCAGCCGCTGCTTATCCCGGGCCACCAGCACCAGGTTGTGCCCACGTTGGGCAAAGCGCGCAGCATAAGTGGCACCGATGCCAGTAGAAGCGCCGGTAATCAGGACGGTAGAGGAATGGCTCATGGCTGGATGCTCTGTAGGGAAAGTAGGAAAAGGCTAAGGAATGCGCGCCAATGATGTCGATCGTAATCAAAACTGTCAACGGTTTTGATTATGATCGACATCAGAGTATAGTCAGCCCATCGATCAGGCAGGCCAAGGGGCCTTTATGAAAATCACCAAGACTCAGTCATTGGCCAATCGCGCCCATATCGTAGAGACGGCCTCGGCACTCTTTCGCGAGCGCGGCTACGACGGCGTGGGGGTGGCGGAGCTGATGGCCACGGCGGGTTTCACCCAGGGCGGTTTCTACAAGCATTTTGCGTCCAAAGCCGACCTAATGGCCGAAGCCGCACAACATAGCCTGTCGAAGTCCAGCGCTAGCGCCGCCGAGCTCGAGGTAGCCGATTTCATCAACGTCTATGTGTCCAAGCGTCACCGCGACGCCAGAGCTACAGGCTGCACTCTGGCGGCATTGTGCGGCGACGCTGCGCGCCAGCCGGAGGCGCTCAAGACCACCTTCGCCAGCGGCGTTGAAAACACCCTCGCCGCGCTGGAAAAAAACGCCCAAGCCGGGCTGCAAACGCCTGCGCCAAATGCGCGGGAGCAGATGATCGAGCTACTGGCGCAGGCGGTGGGGGCGCTGATGTTGTCCCGGGCGTGTGCGGATGATTCGGCCTTGGCCGATGAAATACTTGAAGTCTGCCGTGGCGGGTTGTTGCGCAGGCAGCATGAGCAACACTGATTCAGCCTCGAGCGTGTTTCTCACCCCAGGCCAGTAACTCCGTCAGCAGTTGCTTCAACACCACCCGGGTGGGCTCGGCGAGGTCCGCGCGATAGCGGAATGGCTCGAACTCCTCCATGTAGGTGCTTTGGCACAACTCCAACTGTACGGCATGGATATCCTGGGCCGGGTTGCCATAGTGCCGGGTGATGTAGCCACCCTTGAAGCGCCCATTGAGCACATGGGTGTACTGCGGATGGGCCGCGCAAATGGCTTGCAACTCAGTGGCCAAGGCTGGGGCGCAGCTGGCGCCATTGAACGTGCCGAGGTTGAAGTCCGCTAGCTTACCTTCGAACAAGTGGGGGATGACCGAGCGGATCGAATGCGCATCGAACAGCAGCGCGTAGCCGAACTCGGCCTTGAGCCGCGCCAGTTTTTCTTGCAAGGTGCGGTGATAGGGGCCCCAGATCTTTTGCAAGTAACTGGCGCGCTCGGCCTGGCTTGGCGCCAAGCCTTCCTGGAACAACGGCACGCCGTCAAACAAGGTAGCGGGGTACAGGCCGGTGGTTGCCCCTGAGTAAAGCGGCGCGTCGTCAGCAGGCCGGTTCAGGTCGATGACGAACCGCGAGTACTGCGCCGCTAAAACGCTTATGCCCAGTTCTTCGGCAAAGTCATAGAGGGTCGGTATATGCCAATCGGTATCGGGCAGGCTGCGTGCCTCGGCGATCAAGCCAGCCTCTACCGCGGGTGTCAGGCGCACGCCGGCGTGGGGCATGCTGATCAGCAGAGGCACGCGGCCCGGTTTGAAGTTCAGAACGTTGTCCACAGCACTACCCTCAGAAGGTAACCTCAACGCCGTGACGTACGACGCGTTTCTCCAACTCGCCGCCCAGCCAATAGGCTAAGTCGGCCGGGCGATCGATCTGCCAGGCGACAAAGTCGGCGACCTTGCCTGGCTCCAACGAGCCGTGGCTGGCACCTATGCCCAATGCCGCTGCTGCGTTGTGGGTGGCGCCCGCCAGGGCCTCTTCCGGGGTCATCCGGAACAGCGTACAGGCCATGTTTAGCATGAGGCGTATCGACAACGCTGGCGAGGTGCCTGGGTTAAGGTCGCTGGCAATGGCGATCTTGACCCCGTGCTTGCGCAGGGCGTCCATTGGCGGTAACTGGGTTTCTCGCAGGCAGTAGAAGGCTCCAGGCAGCAGCACAGCGACGGTGCCGGCAGCGGCCATAGCGATAGCATCTTCCTCAGTCATGAATTCCAGGTGGTCAGCCGACAGCGCATGATAGCGCGCCGCCAAGCTGGAGCCGCGCAGCGACGACAATTGCTCGGCATGCAACTTTACCGGCAGCCCCAATTGCTGGGCCACGATGAACACGCGCTCGACCTGGTCCGGGGAAAACGCCAAGTACTCACAGAACGCGTCCACCGCGTCTACCAGCCCCTCGGCGGCCAGGGCTGGAAGCATCTCGGCACAGATATAGTCGATGTAGGCATCGGCGCGATCTTTGTATTCGGGGGGTAGGGCGTGGGCCGCCAGGCAGGTGGCATGTACGCTGAGCGGTAGCGCTTGGCCCAAGCGGCGGATCACCCGCAACAATTTGCGCTCATTGTGCAGGTCCAGACCATAGCCAGATTTGATCTCGACCGTGGTGACGCCATCGCGCATGAGATTTCGCAGGCGTTTGTATGCGCTGGCGAACAGTTCATCCTCGCTTGCCGCGCGGGTGGCGAGCACGGTACTGGCGATCCCGCCGCCATTGGCCGCAATCTCGGCATAGCTCACGCCCATTAAGCGCTGTTCGAACTCGCCGCTGCGATTGCCGCCGAACACGCTGTGGGTATGGCAGTCAATCAAGCCCGGCGTGACCCACGCGTTGTGCAAGTCATGCGCGTGGGCATACTCGGCCACCGGCACCTCGCTACGGGGGCCGACCCATTGGATCAGCCCATCGGCGGTCACCAGGGCGGCGTCCTCAATGATCGAATACTTGCCCTGCGCCATGGTCGCGATGTGGCAGTGCTGCCAAAGAACTTTCATTCAACGCCTCCAGTTAGTGCAAATCACGGAATGTTTGCTGCAGCAAGCCAGGGTCTTGGAGCAGGGCGGTGGCGGCGGCGATGTCAGGCGCCAGCCAACGATCCTGGTCATAGGCGGGCACCACCTGACGCAACAAGCGCCAGGCGCTGTGGGTACCCGCGCCAAAATGCTGCTCCGGGAAAAATTCGAACGCCTGTGCCGCCAGCAGGTATTCGATGGCGAGGATATGCGCGACATTGGCCAGCAGTGGCTGCAGCTTGAGCGCGGCATTGGTGCCCATGCTCAGGTGATCTTCTTGCAAGCCAGAGGTCACGAAGTTGTCGAGTACCGTAGGTTGCGCCAGCTGGCGGTTCTGCCCGCACAAAGAGGCGGCGACATACTGGACTATCATCATCCCCGAGTTGACCCCGGGGTTGCTCACCAAAAATGCCGGTAGGCCACTGACGTGGGGGTTAATCAGGCGATCCAAGCGACGCTCGGCGACCGAGCCTATTTCGGCCATCGCGATGGCGAGCATATCGGCCGCCAACGCTACCGACTGGCCATGGGGGTTGGCTTGGGACACCACCCGGTAATGCTCGGGCGTGCCGAGCAGCAGCGGGTTGTCGGTGGCACCGTTGAGTTCGGTCTCGATTTGCCGTGCCGCATGCTCCACCTGGTCGCGGGATGCGCCATGGACCTGCGGAATCGAGCGGATACTCAAGGCATCCTGGGTGCGGATGCCCTTACTGCTGGCGATCACTTCACTGCCGTCGAGCAGACCGCGCAGGTTGCTGGCGACCCGTTGCATACCGGGGTGGCGCTTGAGCGCGATGACTTCTGCATCGAACGCGTCGATCTGGCCCCGCAGTGCTTCGAAACTCATCGCACCGACCACATCGGCCCATTGCAGCAAGCGATAGGCATCGGCCAGGGCCAGACAGCTCAAGCCGGTCATGCAGGGCGTACCGTTGACCAGGCACAAGCCGTCTTTGGCGCCCAGCACTACCGGGCGTAAGCCCTCGGCCGCCAGGGCTTGCTGCGCGGGTACGATCTGCCCGCGGTAACTGACTGTGCCGATACCCAGCAGCGCCACGCCTACATGGGCCATATGGGTCAGGTAGCCAACCGAGCCTTGGGACGGCACCTGCGGAGTGATCTGATGGTTGAGCAGCGCCAGTAAGCCCTGGACGACCTGCGGATGTAGGCCGGACTTGCCCTGGCTGTAGTTGATGATGGCAGCGCAGATGATTGCGCGGGTCTGCTCATCGGCGAGCGCCGGGCCAACGCCGCAGGCATGGCTGAGCAGCGTGTTGCGCGACAGTTGGCCGAGTTCTTCGCCTGCCAGCGATACGTTGCACAACGCGCCCAGACCGGTGTTGACGCCATAGGCGCGCTCGCCACTGCTAACGATGCGCTTGACGATGGCATGGGCGTTGTCGATCCGCAGCCACGCCTGGTCAGACAGTTCGAGCACCGCATAGGCGCGTGCGACGGCGACCACATCCTGCCAGCGCAGCGGCGTGTCGGCGATGATGATTCTTGCAGCCTGGGACATCTCTACTCTTTCTGTTTTTTGCACAATGGACGACCCAATCAGAGGCACTTTACGTACAGACGCTCAAACCACTGCCACGCGGCGCTGAACAAACCGATTCACGTACTCATCCGCGGGCGAATGCAAGATCTCGCGCGGCGTACCGACCTGGATCAGCTTGCCGTCCTTGAGAATCGCGATCCGGTTGCCGATGCGCACCGCTTCATCCAGGTCGTGGGTGATGAACACGATGGTTTTGTGCAGGGTCTGCTGCAGCTCCAGCAGTTGATCCTGCATCTCGGCACGGATCAGTGGGTCGAGGGCGCTGAACGCTTCGTCCATCAGAATAATGTCGGTGTCGGCGGCCAACGCGCGGGCCAGGCCGACACGCTGGCGCATGCCGCCGGACAGTTGGTGCGGGTACTTGTTTTCGTAGCCCTTCAGGCCCACGGTCTCGATCCAATGCAAGGCCCGCTCGACACAGGCGTGTTTGGGCTCACCCCGCACTTTCAGGCCGTAGGCGACGTTTTCTTGCACGCTCTTGTGGGGCAACAGGCCGAAGCTCTGGAACACCATGCTGATTTTGTGTCGGCGAAATTCGCGCAGAGCGTCCTTGCCTAGTTGCAGGATGTCCTCGCCGTCCACCAAGATCGCGCCACTGGTGGGGTCGATCAGGCGATTGAAGTGGCGCACCAGGGTGGATTTGCCAGAACCCGACAAGCCCATGATTACGAAAATCTCGCCGGTGGCAATGCTCAGGGTCAAGTCATCCACGCCGACCACGCAGCCGGTTTCGGCCAGTACTTGGCCCTTGTCCTTACCCTGGCCCATCAGCGCTAATGCTTCTTTGTAGCGGCCGCCGAAAATCTTGTAGACGTTTTTTACTTCAATTTTGCTGACAGCCGTCATTTGCTCACCTCATGTCGCGCGCGGCCATAGGCCTGGGTAATGCGGTCGATCACCACGGCCAGAATCACGATGGCCAGGCCAGCTTCGAGCCCGCGACCTACGTTGAGGGTCTGAATGCCCACCAGCACGTCTTCGCCCAGGCCGCGGGCGCCGATCATCGAAGCGATCACCACCATCGACAACGCCATCATGGTGGTCTGGTTGATCCCGGCCATGATGCTAGGCAGGGCCAAGGGCAGTTGCACGCCCCACAGTTGCTGCCAACGGTTGGCGCCGAACGCGTTGACCGCCTCCATGACTTCGCCGTCAACCTGGCGAATACCCAGGTCGGTCAGGCGAATCAAAGGCGGCACAGCGTAGATCACCGTGGCGAAAATCGCCGGCACCTTGCCCAGGCCAAACAACATCAGTACCGGGATCAGGTACACAAAGCTGGGCATGGTTTGCATGATGTCCAGCAGCGGCATCAATACCGAACGCAGGCGATTGCTGCGTGCGGACAGAATGCCAAGCGGAATACCGATCAGCACTGCAATCACAGTGGCGACCATCATCAGCGCCAGCGTCTGCATCAGCTTGTCCCACAGGCCGACGGCACCCACCAGAAACAGCAGGCCGACGATAACCAGCGTGGTGAGCACCTTACGTGTGGCATGCCAGGCAATCGCGCCGACGATGGCCAGCATCAGCCACCAGGGCGCTGCGCGCAGCAGGCTTTCGAGGTTAACGATGGCCCAGAGTAGGGTTTCGGAGATATGGCGGAACACGGCACCGTAGTTGGACACCAGTGAATCCACCCAACCGTTGACCCAGTCGGCGATGGAAAAGGTAAAACTTTCAGGGAACATACAGTGCCTCGATCAAATGGATTGCAGCCCAGCTACCGGGCCTGCGCAAGGAGGCCAGGCGCACTCGAATTACAAGGCCGCTGCGATTTTCCGGGCTGCTTCGTCGCTCACCCATCCGTGCCAGACCTCGGGATGTTCCTTGAGGAACAGCTTGGCCAGTTTGGGCGACTCGATCCGCTCTTTGGCCATGCGCCCCAGGTTTTGATTCAGCAGATCAATGGGCAGGTTGACCTTTTCCAGCACGGCCACCAGTTCCGGTGCTTGTTGGTAAAACGTCTTGGAAAGGCCGACTTTGATGCTCACCTGTTTGTCTACGCCAGGCTCTTCTTCCAGCTTGACCAAGTCAGCCTGGCCCATCAGCGGCGTTGGCGACCAGTAATAGAACAAGATCGGTTCGCCGCGCTTGTAGCTCGATAGCACCGCGGCATCCAGTGCTGGGCCCGTGCCGGGGCGGAAGTTGGTGTAGGTGCTTTCCAAGCCATAACGCTTGAGCATTTCGCTGTTCTCCAGCTCACAGGTCCAGCCGGCAGGGCAGTTATAGAAGCGGCCCTTGGAAGGTTCTTCCTGGTCTTTGAAGACCGAGGCATAGTTGGCCAAGTCGGCGATCTTCTTCAGGTCCGGCGCCTTGGGCTCGAGCTTGCGCTTGGCGTCGCCTTCGATGACGTAGCGGGGCACGTACCAGCCTTCTACGGCGCCCACGATCGGCGCTCCGACACCCACCACCTTGCCCGCCTGCTCGGCCTTGTTCCAGACCTGGCTACGCCCCACCCATTCTTCGGCGAACACCTGGATATCATTGGTGCTCAAGGCATTCTCCATGGTGATGGAGTTACCCGGCAGGCTGTCGGTCTTGCAGTCGTAGCCTTTCTCCAGCACCACTTGCAAGATGTCAGTAAGTAACATGCCGCTTTCCCAATTCAGCCCAGCGAACTTGACGGGTTTACCCGATTCGCACCAACCGGCCGCCTGGGCGCTGGCCGTGGCTAACAAACCTGCGCAGAACAAAGTGCCTAACAAGGTTTTATGCATTTTCATGGTGTGACGCTCCCAATCTTGAAATGGATTACGGCAGTCAGTAGGCGTCATGCCCTATCAATGTTCCATCAGGCTTGTGAGCTTGGCGCACTCGCTGCGCTCGTTGCCTTCGGTGCCGCGTACTGCTCTACCGGCAGGATTAGGCGTTCGGCAATTGGCACTCCTACACCATCGGCAGGTTGAGGCCCTGTTCCCTGGCGCAGTCGATGGCGATCTGGTAACCGGCATCGGCATGGCGCATCACGCCGGTGGCCGGGTCGTTGTGTAATACGCGGGCGATCCGCTCGGCGGCTTCGTCGGTGCCATCACACACAATCACCATCCCTGAATGCTGCGAAAAGCCCATGCCCACGCCGCCGCCGTGGTGCAGCGACACCCAGGTCGCGCCGCTTGCGGTGTTGAGTAGGGCATTGAGCAGCGGCCAGTCGGACACAGCGTCGGAACCGTCCTGCATCGACTCGGTTTCACGATTCGGGCTGGCGACGGAACCGGAGTCGAGGTGGTCGCGGCCGATCACTACAGGGGCGGACAGCTCGCCGCTGCGCACCATTTCATTGAAGGCCAGACCCAGTTTGGCGCGCTGGCCCAAGCCGACCCAGCAGATACGCGCTGGCAGCCCCTGGAAGCTGATGCGCTCGCGAGCCATGTCCAGCCAGTTATGCAGGTGGGCATCGTCGGGAATCAGGGCTTTGACTTTAGCGTCGGTCTTGTAGATGTCCTCTGGGTCGCCAGACAATGCAACCCAGCGGAATGGGCCGATGCCACGGCAAAACAGCGGGCGGATGTAGGCCGGGACGAAACCTGGGAAATCAAAGGCGTTGGTCACGCCTTCTTCTTGGGCCATCTGGCGGATGTTGTTGCCGTAGTCGAAGGTCGGAATACCTTGGTTCTGGAAGGCCAACATGGCTTTGACGTGTTCGGCCATGGACTGTTTCGCCGCCTTGATGACCGCGGCGGGTTCGACCTTGGCGCGGGCGCGGTATTGATCCCAGGTCCAACCGGCGGGCAGGTAGCCGTTGAGCGGGTCGTGGGCGCTGGTCTGGTCGGTGACCATGTCCGGACGAACCCCGCGTTTGACCAGCTCGGGTAAAATCTCGGCGGCGTTGCCCAGCAGGGCAATCGAGATCGCCTTGCCTGCTTTGGTGTATCGATCGATGCGAGCCAGGGCGTCGTCAAGGTCGCTAGCCTGTTCGTCGACGTAGCGGCTGGCCAGGCGGAAATCGATGCTGACCTGCTGGCATTCGATGTTCAGCGAGCAAGCACCGGCCAACGTTGCGGCCAGTGGTTGCGCACCGCCCATGCCGCCCAAACCCGCAGTCAGTACCCAGCGGCCTTTGAGGTCGGCGTTGTAATGCTGACGACCGGCCTCGACGAAGGTTTCGTAGGTGCCCTGGACGATCCCCTGGCTGCCGATGTAGATCCAGCTGCCGGCGGTCATCTGGCCATACATGGCTAAACCTTTGGCATCCAGCTCGTTGAAGTGCTCCCAGCTGGCCCAATGGGGTACCAGATTAGAGTTGGCAATCAACACGCGCGGGGCATTGCGGTGAGTCTTGAACACCCCGACCGGCTTACCGGATTGCACCAGCAGCGTTTCATCGTCATTAAGATGGGTCAGGCTTTCAACGATCTGGTCGTAACATTCCCAGTTGCGCGCCGCACGGCCAATGCCGCCGTAGACCACCAGTTCCTTCGGATTTTCGGCCACCAGTGGATCAAGGTTGTTCATCAGCATGCGCAGTGGCGCTTCGGTCAACCAACTCTTGGCCGTCAGCACATTGCCACGGGCGGCACGAATTTCGACGTCACGGTGTTTCGTAGGCTTGGTCACAGCAGGAACTCCTGGGTTCGATGCGCAAACGGTATTCGTGTGGGGTATTGCAGATGGCTCATATACACACACATCTACTTGTACATACAAGTGCATGCAATTGAACTGCCAAATCCCGCAAAAGGTGTTTTTATTTGCCTCGCAGAGCGCAAAAGCCCCGGAAACTGGGCTTCAGAGGCTAGGTAGGTGATCCTGGGGGAGGGGGCTGATTTTTTTGCGAGTGGTTACGGCGGTGCACCCTAATGGGGCTATCGGAAACAAATCAGTGCGAAATGAGCGCGGCGCAAAGAAGGATTGGGGGAGATGGCTGAGGGTTATGACCAACTCCCGCTGCGTTAACCGCGTTGGGTCAGTTCGATCAAGCAACAAGGCCCGACGACTGAGATATCCAGCAGGTCGGTGTTGGCGTCGATCTGCCAGCAATCGTGACGCCCCAGCCGTTGATCCTGCACCTGCACCTGATCACCCACGCTGAATACCAGTACCGTTTGCGCCGAGCTGAAAAAACGCTGGGGCCCATCCACCCACTGCAACCGCGCGTGGAAGCGCTCAGGCGAATAAATCAGGTTGAAGTCGCTGATAGGGCCATTCAGCAAGCGGCATTCAACCAGGCTGTCACCCTTGAATGCGAACGGTTGTAACGCTAACAACTCAGGTTGAGCCACGCCGTCTATGTTCAACAGCATGCCTGCGCCGGTGATGACGGTAATGACGCGCTGATAACCGGAAAATCTGGAAAACTCCCCCGACTCGCCGATGCTGGCAACCGACACTCGCCAGCCAAACCCTTCCAGATCAATGCCCGCATCACGGGCGATCTCCTGGGTGGTACCGCCGCCATTTTTCCACGGCATAGCGATGTAATCGGCGGCGCGTCTTAAGGTTAATGTGCTCATGGGGGGGCAAAGTCCTTATTAAGCGTTCTGAAATTTTGGGGGGGTTAACCGCGCGCTAGAGAGGAGCATAGACCGCCGCAGTTTACCGAGCAGTCAAACAGCTGTATATGTATATACATCCTCAGTTTGCCACCGGAGCTTTTCTTCATGCCTGCTTTTTTTGCCGAGCGCGCGTTGCTGCCCACTGGGTGGGCTAACGATGTACGACTTGAAATTGGCGCCGACGGCCTGCTAACCCAGGTCGCGGCCAATGCCTGTGCGGACGGCGCCGAGTTGCTCAGAGGCCCGCTGATGCCGGGCATGCCGAACCTGCACTCCCACGCATTCCAGCGGGCGATGGCCGGTTTGGCGGAAATGGCCGGAAATTCGGACGATAGCTTCTGGACCTGGCGCGACCTGATGTACCGCATGGTCGGCCAGATCAGCCCGGATCAGTTACAGATTATCGCCCGCCAGCTGTACATCGAAATGCTCAAGGCCGGCTACACCTCAGTGGCCGAGTTCCACTACGTACACCACGACATCAGCGGCCAGGCGTACGCCGACCCGGCTGAACTTTCGCGTCAGATCAGCCAGGCCGCAGCCAGTAGCGGTATTGGCCTGACACTGGTGCCGGTGTTGTATAGCCACTCCGGGTTCGGCGGCCTGGCACCCCACGACGGCCAGCGGCGGTTTATCAATAGCACCCAGGGCTACCTGGAGCTACAGGCGCGCCTGCAACCGATTCTTGCCGCGCAGCCGGCGCAACAATTAGGCTTGTGTTTCCACTCACTGCGAGCTGTAACGCCCGGACAAATCAATGAAGTTCTGGCGGCTAGCGACAAGACATGCCCGGTGCATATTCACATTGCCGAACAGCAAAAAGAGGTGGACGACTGCCTGGCCTGGAGCGGTAAGCGGCCCTTGCAATGGCTCTACGACAACGTCGAGGTCGACGCGCGCTGGTGCCTGGTGCACGCCACCCATGCCAACCCCGACGAAGTCTCGCGTATGGCGCAAAGCCGCGCCATCGCCGGCCTGTGCCTGACCACCGAAGCCAATTTGGGCGATGGAATCTTCCCGGCGGTCGACTTCCTGGCCCAGGGTGGGCGCATCGGTATTGGTTCTGACAGCCATGTGTCATTGAGCGTCGTAGAAGAATTACGTTGGCTCGAATACGGCCAGCGCTTGCGCGACCAGCGCCGCAATCGCTTGTATCGCCGTGATCAGCCGGTCGTCGGTCGCACGCTATACGACGCCGCGCTGGACGGTGGCACGCAGGCACTGGGCCAACCGATCGGTCGCCTAGAGGTTGGCAAACGCGCGGATTGGATTGTGCTGGATGGTAACGATCCGTACCTGGCAACGGCGGCAGCGGAGCAGATTCTCAATCGCTGGCTATTCGCGGGCAGTGATCGGCAGCTACGCGATGTCATGGTCAATGGCCAGTGGGTCGTGCGCGACGGTCGGCATGCCGACGAAGAGCAAAGCGGTCGCGCGTTTGCCCAAGTGCTGAGGACGCTGCTGGGTGCGTGACGGTATAGCCGCTGCGCAAGCTTAAGGTTTTGCTGGCTCGGCCGATGGAGAGTGTGAGCGCAAACCTTAATGGGCTCTGATGCCTCTTGGGTAGGCGATAATATAATCTGGAGCTGACAAGTGAAACGATACTGGCACTGCAAAACCATTCTGATTCTGCTCTGTTTTGCATTGTCAAATTTGGCGTTCGCTGAAACACAGAAAGTCTATAATTTTTCGCCCGTCAATCAATACAATCTTAGTCTTTCTGCAGGCTTTTGGAACCCCATCATAAAGTATGTGTCCGAGAAAAGCGGTGTCAGCCTCACACTAAAACTCGGGCGTACTTCGGCGGACACTACAAGTTATGTGCTCGCGCAAGAAGTCGACTTTGCCTTTACGAATCACCTCTTCAGCCCCGAACGTGACAAGATGGGCTGGAAGGTATTCGGTCGGCGCGACGCGCCGCCCATCGAGGGGCAAATCATAGTGCCTGCCAACTCGCCCATCCAAACGCTTGCCGACCTCGAAGGTAAAGAACTGGTGTATGCCGGGCCGGAAGCCTTTATTGCTTATAAAGTGCCGAGCTCGGAATTGGTCAAAAGAAAGATTTCTACGTCTACTGTTTTTGCCGGCAACATGGACGGCGCTTTCAGCCAGTTGCTCAGTGGTAAAGCTCAGGCGATGGGGGTTAATTCACAGTTGCTCGCGGGTTACATGGCGAGGGAAGGGAAGTCGTTCCGCGTGCTGTGGAGCTCACCCTCATTCAATGATTTAGCGCTCATGGTGTCTCCACGCGTGTCTGCGGCAGAACTTAAAGCCGTCGCCCAGGCATTCTTCGACATGCACAATGATGCAGACGGCAGCAGAGTCCTTCGTGAAGTCACCGAGTTAGTTCAGGCCGAGGCCCCCGTGACCTTCATACCTGCGACGGAAGCCGACTACACGGCTTACCGTGATTTTTATAATAGCTTGCCCGCCAATAATAAGTAAATTACTTTAACATTAGCTGGGAAGGCTATGAATGAATATATTTAAAAGCCTGTTGCCTAAATCCTTGACATCGCGAATACTCGCGATGTTGTCTATTTTGACCGTGTCCTTTGTCATGACGGGGCTGGGACTGTTTTATAAAAACCAGCTGCTTCAACATATTGAAGAAATACAAGACTCCGCCAGCATGTTAATCGAGGTTGCCGCTCAGGCGGTGGAGGAAAGTGTCGTCATCGGCGACTACGATACGATAAAAAGAACGTTAGAAAAGACCCTGGCACGATCGCCTTTCAAGTCAGCCGTTTTTATTGATTTGTCCGGGGGCGTGATTCGCTTACAGGCATCGAATGCCCCTATGGGGGATGTGCCTGACTGGATAGGGGCCGAAGTCGCTTCGCGATTGTTTGATGTGAATCGTCCAATCACCGTCGGCGGCAAAGATTATGGCGTGATGCGCTTGTCCTTCAACGCCGAAAAAATCGCTAGCGAACTTTACAATTTAGTCCTGCAAGCCACGCTGTTTGCGGTGTGTTTTTTACTGGTCAGCCTTATTTTGATGGGGTTTATGATCAAGCGCTCGCTCGCGCATTTGGGCAAGCTTTCCTCTTATGAAGCGCAAATTGCCTCGGGCGCGGTGGCAGCAGAAGCGATATTGGTAGGCGATGCCCCCATGGAGATCCAGGAGGCTATTAAAGCGGTCAACCGAACGGCGGCGAGCATGCGCAGCCACTTTGGCCAGCGTATCGAATCGCTGATGAACACCTTGGTGCAACATAAAAATGCCATGGATGAGGTGTCTATCGTCTGCGAGATTTCGGCCTCCGGTCATATCCATTATGTGAATGATAGGTTTGTAAGAAGCTCACAACATTCCCGCGCTGAGCTCTTGCAAATGACCATCGACCAAGTCTGGACAACCCTGTCTGCAGACCTCCAACCGTGGCAATGGGCGCCCACCCACGAGATATGGAATGGTGAGGTCAAGCTGTTGAGCCGCACTGGCGCTGCACGATGGCATCGACGCACGATCATCCCCATTCTCGATGACGTCGGCAGGGTCGGAAAATATATTTGTATCGATATCGATATCACCGATCGTAAAGAGTTCGAGGTGGCAATTCTGGATAACGCCCGAAGGCAAAATCTGATTGCTGCATTCGGCCAGCAGGCCTTGATAGAAGAAAACGTCAAAGCGCTGGGAGAATTGGCGGCGCTGACCGCGTCGCAAGGGTTGGGTCTGCAGAGGGTGGCGTTGTTAGTCGTTAACCGCTTGACCCGCGCAGTGATCGTTGACGCTAACGTTGGTTTTGCCAACATTGATATGTATAACGAGGCGCGCAAAACCGGGCTGTTCACCGACATCGATTTGGATGATAGCGTTGTCGCGCGCTTTCCTACTGAGGGTCACGTGCCCAAGCTGCTCCCTGATAATGTGATGGAGGCTTGCGGTATTACTAATAGCATCGAGGTGTATGTTGCTGACAGCGAAGTGTTTGTGGGTGTATTGGGGGCCTATAGCACAACGGATCACCCGTTTACCCGCGAAGATGTTAGCTACATCCAAACCTTGGGTAACCTATTCGCCGCCGCGCTTGAAAGGGATGGTGCAAAAAATAGGCTGACCTACCTGGCCGAAAACGACTCGCTGACCAATCTACCCAATCGCTGGTTTCTCAACAATTATCTGCATGCAGCCATTGCTCGAAAACTCCCATTGCCCGCCGCAATAAGCGTCATGTTCATCGATCTTGACCGGTTTAAAACGGTCAATGACACCCTGGGGCACTCGGTCGGGGATGAGCTATTGGTCCAGGCGAGTCGACGTTTAGAAGATTGCATCGATGACCATAGTATGGTCGCGCGGCTGGGCGGCGATGAGTTTTCGATTGTGGTCAATCACCCTTGTTACTCACAACAGGCCATGGAAAATCTGGCGGCGAACGTAGTGAGCGCTTTAGAAAAACCGTTTGTGCTTCGCGGTCAGGAGATATTCGTTTCAGCCAGTGTAGGCATCGCCAGTTACCCCCATGATGGCGATGACGTAGGGGTTATTCTGAAAAATTCTGATACCGCTATGTACAGCGCTAAAAAGAGCGGCCGCAATAATTACAAGTTTTACCAGGCCGAGATGAATCAGAGCGCCATCAAGCGCTTGCGAACTGAAACGCTGCTGCGCGGCGCCCTCGACCGCGACGAGTTCATTCTGCATTTTCAGCCAAAGTTAAGCCTGACCAATGGTCGCATCAGCGGTTTGGAGGCCCTATTGCGCTGGAGCCACCCAGAGCATGGCCTGGTTTCTCCCGCTGAGTTTATTCCTATGTTGGAAGACACCGGGTTGATCATCCCTGTCGGCGAATGGGTGATTCGCAAAGTCTGTGAAACCCTCAAGGGCTGGAAGAAGGACAACATCAGATTGGTGCCTATTGCGATCAACCTGTCCGCCAGGCAGCTTCAGGTCAAAGACTTGGCCTCTACCATCAGGATGATCTTCGAAGAATACGCGATCGACCCTGCGCTTCTGGAATTCGAACTGACCGAGTCCGTTCTGATGATTGACCCCGCAGCAGCGGTGGAAATACTCCGGGATATAAAATCTTATGGTATCAGCCTGTCAGTTGATGACTTCGGCACGGGGTATTCGAGCTTGTCGTATTTGACGCGTTTTCCCCTGGATACGCTCAAAATTGATAGAAGCTTCATTAAGGACGTGATCAACAATCACGAAGACGCTGCAATCACCCGGGCGGTCATCGCATTGGCTCACGAGCTGGATCTCAACGTGATCGCCGAAGGCGTCGAGACCGTGGAGCAGCTCAACCTGCTTATCAAGAACGGCTGCGATCAAATACAGGGTTATCTGTTCAGCAAACCGGTGCCCCGGGATGAGTGCGCCGCCATGATTCAATCGGGGCGTGGTTTAGAGCTAAGAGCTGTTGAAAATTGTCTTGGTTGAAGGGCGGGTCTGTAGGGCTGTCCAAGCTTCCCAAGCGCAATACACGCGCCCGTCGACTCCATGCGAGCCATTAGGCATGGCTCGCTTGTACAGGCCCCACGGCTGCGAACGAGACCGGAATCAATTCATTGAAATAAGCGCGTTCAGGATCAACACCATCATCAACCCAACCAGCGCAACGATGGACTGAACCACCGAAATTGTCTTCGTCGCTTCTCCCATGGTCATGCCAAAGGACTCTTTCACCATCCAAAAACCTGCATGGTTCGCATAGTTGAAGAACAGCGAACCGCAGCCGATGGACAAGGCCAGCAAAGGAAGATTGAGGCTGGGATCGGCACCTGCAAGCGGCGCCAGCAAGCCCGCGGCTCCGACAATACCCACCGTGGCTGAACCCGTGGAGACTGACAGCAGCATTGCGATCAGCCAACCCAGGATTAACGGAGGAAAGGCGGACTGCTGGATCAGGTGCACAATCGCATCGCCCACCTTAGCGCTGGTGAGCAACTCCTGAAACGCCCCGCCGCCTGCGATGATCATAATGATCGAAGCAATCGGCTTGAGGCTTTTACCCAGGGAGTCGCGCAGTTGTTCAGCACTGCCACCGCGCGCCAGGACTAGGCTTGCGCCGGCGAAAAGCACACCCAGTAGCATGGATATCAGAGGGTTACCCACGAAGCTGGCCATTTGCAGGATCGCATTACCCTTGGGCAGCACCATCTCGGCAATGGCATTGATCAACATCAAGATCGCCGGTAGCAAGGCTGCCAACACGCCGAGCCAAACGCCGGGGCGGGCTTGATGGTCGGTTTTTTCGGCAAGGGTGAATTGATCGAGTAAAGCTTGCTCGGGCCGAGTGCTCATGCGCTTGGAAATGAACGCGCCGTACAGCGGGCCGCCCAGAATCATTGCGGGTATCGCCGCGATAAAACCGTAAAGCATCGTGGGCCCGACTGAGGTTTTCAGCGCGGCGATGGCCGTCAATGGGCCAGGGTGCGGCGGTACCATGCCGTGCATGGCGGCCAGCGCCGAGATCACGGGTACACCCACGTACACATACGACGAGCCTTTGAAGCGTGCCTGGCCTTCGAGTTTTCGCGCCACGCTGAATATCAGCGGCAGCATGATCACCAAACCCACTTCGAAAAACATGGGTATGCCGATCACGAATGCAACCAGCATCATGGCCCAAGGAATCATGCGATCCGAGGTGCGCTTGAGGATCACCTGCGCGACTTGCTCGGTGACGCCAGCATCCGCCAGGATTTTGCCTAACATCGCGCCAAGCGCGATGACGATCCCCACGGCGCCCAAGGTTTTTCCGGCGCCGGTAATCAAGTGGGCGAGGATACTGTCGGGCGGCATTTGGGTGGCAAAGCCCACGCCGATGGAAACCACCAGTAGGGCCAAAAGCGGGTGCATCTTGAGCCGCGACACAATGAGCGCCACCAGCACCACGACGCTGACAAGCGCGGTCATTAGAAGCTGTATATCCAGGGTGGTCATGAAAAAATCTCGGTTGGGCTGGTGCTGAAGTTGCACGCAGCATTTGCAAAACGGGTTCGAGGCCCGTGGCTTGCTAGGTTCTATAGCTAAGTGGCTGTCTGCCGCACGGCGACTTTACGTACAGAACTTAGCCCAGGCTATTAAATTTACCGGATCACCCATTTCGAGAAGTCGCACCGTGCCTGGGTGATCGCCAGGATGTCGAGCATGAACTGATCGCCCTCGACGCTGCGGTGAATGGCTTTGTAGGTGATTTTTGGCAGGGCAGGGGTGACGCTCAGCTTGTGCAGCAAGCCTTTCTCCACCAGGTGGTTCAGGCAATGAGCGGGCAGGTAGGCGGTGGCCAGGCCTGAAACGGCCAGGCCGATCTGCCCGAGTAGATTGTTGCACGTGATCGATCGGCTGATGCTGACACCATTGGCCTTGAACCACTCTCCATAGGCTATGCCCATGCCCGACAGCGAGCCTTGCAGGATCAGGGTACGGCCGACCAATTCTTCCAGCGAGAGCGACGTGCGCTCGCCGATCAATGCCGGCGCGCCATATCTGATTCTCGACCCGCACCACCTATTGAGCATGAGATCGTCTCAGCGATTTGAAGATCGATAGTGTAAGCAAGTCGCTAAACTTTATTTCAACGCTGCTCCACCAAGTTCAGAAAACGTCGTGTTCTTTCGTTGTCTGGATTGACCAGTATTTGCCTGGCACTGCCGTCAGCGACGATCTTTCCGGCTTCCATGAACAGCACTCGATCGGCGATATCCTCAGCGAACTTCATTTCGTGTGTCACCAGCAACAGGGTCATCTGTTGTTCGTGGGCGATGGAGCGAATCACCGCCAGTACTTCGCCGACCAGCTCCGGGTCCAGCGCCGAGGTTACCTCGTCGAATAGCATCACCTGCGGACGCATGGCCAGCGCCCGTGCAATAGCAACACGTTGTTGCTGGCCGCCGGAGAGTTGGCCTGGATAGGCAGCCGCTTTATGGCCCAAGCCCACCAGACCCAAGTATTGTGCGGCACGATCCTCAGCTTCTTCGCGGCTGAGTTTTAATACCCGCAATGGCGCCTCCGTGACGTTTTCCTGCACGGTAAGGTGCCCAAACAAGTTGAACTGCTGAAACACCATACCGACCCGGTGCACCACCGGTGGCTTTTTTGACCCCGGCCAGCGCCAGCTTGATTGTTTGTCTGGCACTGGCGAACCGGCGACCTCAATGCTGCCGTGCTGGTAGGTTTCCAGGCCCTTGATCAAGCGCAGGATGGTAGATTTTCCCGAACCGCTCGGCCCGATCAAGGCGACTTTCTGGCCTTGGGGGATGCTCAGGTCAAGGTGGTCGATGACCCGCGTACTGCCGAAGTCTTTAACCACCTGTTTCAGAATTATCTGCGGCGGGGCGCCTGCAAGGCTGTTTGCGAGATCAGACATGACTGCGCCTTTCGAGAAGTTTGAAGAGTAGGGAAGTGGGCACACTGATCGCCAGGAACATCAGCGCCATCACTGTATAAGGTTCGTTATAGCGATAGGTCATGCCGGCGATTTGTTTGGCGGCCTGGAATAACTCGGGAATGGTGATCACTGCCAGTAGCGGGGTTTCCTTGAACATACCGATCAGGTAATTACCCAGGATGGGCAGCATGGGTCTGAGCACCTGAGGAAGAATAATGCGCTGCCAGGTGGTGGCCCTGTCGAAGTCCAGGGCTCGTGCCGCCTCCCATTGCCCCGCAGGAATACCCTCAATGGCGCCGCGATAGGCTTCAGCAACATAGGCTCCGTAATACAGGCCCAGCCCTATCACGCCGGTAGAAATGGCCGGTAGGGTGATGCCCGCCAGGGGCAAAGCAAAAAACAGCACATAAAGCTGGACCATCAGAGGGGTGTGGCGGAAGAAACTCAAATAACTGCTGCTCAGCCGAAACAGCCATATGCGTTTCGAGCGCTGGGCAATTGCCAACACCAGCCCCACCAAAACAGCCAACAAAAAACCCAGCACGACCACCTGCATAGTGACGAGCAACCCCAGGAACAGCTCGGGGAGGATTGACCAGGCGAAGGCATAATCAAAGCTCATGCCGATGTCTCCTCGCGCCAGGCCGTGACGTGACGCTCATAACGCCGCACCAGCCAACTCAAAGGCCAGGCCATGAGGAAATAACACACCAGCACAATGCACCAGATGAGGGTTTGCTGGCCCAGGGTCGTGATCAACTGCGCACCGGAGAAGGTCAGGTCGCTCAAACTGATCAGTGACACCAGTGAAGTGGTCTTGAGCAGCTCCACCCATTGGTTGCCCATCGGCGGCAACATGAAAGGCAGTGCCTGGGGCAGGATGATCCGGCGAAAGGCCGTAATCGAGTCAAAGTCCAGCGCCCGCACTGCATCGCGCTGTCCTTGACTGACGTTGGTCAGTGCCGAACGCACGATTTCAGACCCGTAAGCTGAAAAGGTCAGGCCGAGGCCAAGTACGCCAGTGGTCATCGGCGACAGGCTGATGCCGAACAACGGCAGTATGAAATACAGATAGAACAGCAGAACCAACGCCGAGATACCACGCAGGATCTCAACATAGACTGTGGCGATCCAGCGTAGCGCGCGCCAGGGCGACAGGCGCATCAAGGCGATGATGAAAGACATCACCACGACAATGGCTTGGGCGAGCAGGGTGATTTTAACGGTCAATAGCGCGCCAGAAGCCAGCTGACGCGCTATAAAACCTGCGGTATCGACAACAGAAGGATCGAAAAACATGGCCTGTACTCGTATGGGTTGAGGCCGTTTGCCGCTCAGATTTCAATGCCGCCACCAGCGGCGGCGAAAACGATCAGCGTGTGATGTTCAAAGAGTGCTGGCATGCAACGGTGCGAGGGGGATCAGCCACTCGCCTTGGTCGATGATTCAAAGGCTGCAGCGTTGCTCTGCGGTCACTGTGGTTTCCGGCAGTTCGTTCTCGGTGTAGCCGTATTTCTGCAAGATCTTGAACAACTCGCCTGACGCGCGCAGTTTGGCGAGTTGCTCGTTGAATGCCTGAGTGAATTCAGGGTCGTTTTTTGGCAGTCCATAGGCATGGAAATTCCAGGTTGGCTTGCCCTGAGCATCAGGGATTTGCTCGAAAGGCAGCGCACGTTCAATGTCCGAACTGTTGGCCTTTTTCAGCAGACTGATAATTTCTGCATCCGGGAAATACACCACGTCGACGCGTTCGGCTTGCAGCGCGGCCAAAGCTTCGGTGTCCTTGTCGAATAACACGACGTTGCTGTTGGCGATCCCGCTATCTTTGGCTTCCTGAACCTGGTTGCTGCCAGGCTGGGTAGCCAGACGGGCTTTGCCATTGGCGGCAACGTCCTTGAGGCTGTGCAGCTTGAGCGGGTTGCCGGCTTTGACAATGAAAGCACCGCCGGAGCGGGTAACCGGATTGGAGTAACCGATCACTTTGCAACGAGCGGGGTTGATGAACAGCCCGGCACCGATCAAATCGAAGCGCCCAGCGGCGAGCCCCGGAACCAGTGAGCCGAAGTCGGTAATCGGGGTTTCGATCTTGCTGATGCCCAGTGGCGCCAGGACGGCTTTCAATACCTCAACGTTGGCCCCGGTGGCTTTACCATCCGTACCAATGTAGGCGTAGGGCTGTTCGTTGGCGATGCCTGCGGTCAGACCGCTAGTGCGGCCTTTTTCCAGTAATCCTGCCATGGCGGAGAAAGAGCACGCCGCGCTCAACAGCACTGCGGATCCCAATAGAGCTGACAACGATAGGGGTTTCATGGCTTTCATCAAGAGTACTCGAACTGGTTAGGCGCTAACCAGCAATCATATGGTTCTAAGAAGTACGCTCTAAATATCTTTTATGCATTAGCTTAGAGCTCGGGGGCGAGCCCCCTCCTACGGGTGGCGGAATGTTCCACCGACCGGTAGGAGAGGGCTTGCCCTCGATCTTTATCCGTCTGCCCCCATATTGGGCGTAATCACGATTAAGCATCGAATCCACGGTTTTTTTGCACCGTTGTAGCGCCAAAAAATCAATAAAGCCCACAAAGCCAACATATTCAACAAAACCCACTTGACTGTTAATTTTGTGCTGACTTTAATGCCCATTCACTCAGGCATCACCTCGGCAAAAGTGGGGCACCCAATGAACGCTGAACCAAGCCAACTTAGCATGCCCACTGTCATCGACGCCGCCGCTGGCATTCGTGATGGCCGCCTCACGCCCCTGCACCTAGTTGAAGCCAGTCTCTCAGCTATCAAAACCCACAATCCCACACTTAACGCGTTTGGCGATGTTTACACCGAGGCTGCGTTGGAACAGGCGCGCGCCCTGACTGAAGAGGCTCAGGCCGGCAACTATCGAGGCCCGCTGCATGGCATTCCATTTGGCATCAAAGATCTGTTTTCCACCGCAGGCTTGCGCACCAGCAAGGGCTCCCTGACCGGTCTGGACAATGTGCCGGTGCAGGACGCGCCGATCATCCGTCGGCTCAAGGACGCGGGGGCAATCATCCTGGGCAAAACCGCTACGACCGAATTTGGCTGGACCGGCGCCAGCACTTCGCGGGTTTTCGGTAACGGTCGCAACCCGTGGAACCCGCAGCTCACCAGTGGCGGTTCCAGTTCCGGTTCCGCCATTGCCGTGGCTGCGCGAATGGTGCCTGCCAGCTTGGGTTCGGACGGCGGCGGATCGGTGCGTATTCCTGGAGCGTTCTGTGGTGCCTTTGCGCTGAAAGGCTCTCTGGGCCGAATTCCCACATGGCCGTGGTCGGCGACCGAAATGCTCAGCCACGCTGGGCCCATCACCCGCACGGTGCGTGACAGCGCGTTGCTTTTCGACATCCTGTCCGGCCCAGATCCGCTGGATCATCAGGCACTGCCGGCACCCACTGAATCTTACCTGGCGCGCTGCGACCAACCGTTGCGTGCGCTGCGGATCGGCTACTGCCCGACGCTGTTCGATACGCCGGTCGATCCGCTCATTGCATCAGCGGTGGAGGCGGCGGTGCAGGGCATGGCGCAAGCACTGCCCATCAAGGTCACCACGCTTAAGCTGGACTGGCAGGACCCGCTCTGTACCTTTGAAACCCTGTGGGTGGGCGGGCGTGGCATTGCCTACGGCAAGGCGCTGGTCAACCAGATGGACCTGCTGGATCCGGGGTTCGCTGACTTGATCAAGCGCTCTGCGGAATATGACCTGGCCGCTTATCTGAGCGCCGTGCAGCAACGTGCTGCGTTCGCCAATCAGGTACATGCGCTGTTCGAACAGTTCGATCTGCTGCTGATGCCGACGCTGCCGATCCTGCCGTTTGCTGCCGACGGCGTGGCCCCAGAAAGTTTTATCGGCCAGAGCGGCGCGGTGCCGTGGGCACGTTGGACCCCCTTTACTTACCCGTTCAACATCACCGGCAACCCGGCGGCGAGCATGCCCTGCGGCTTCAGCCCGAGCGGTTTGCCTATTGGCCTGCAGGTGGTGGGCCCGCGTTTCGCGGACGCCGAGGTGCTGCAGTTCTGCGCAGCTTTTGAGGCGCTGGCGCCGTGGGATCAGCATCTGCCACCGCTGCTGACGCGGTAAGTCCATCCACCCAAGATTCAAACCCAGGCTCGGCACATTGGAGGCCTCACTTTGCAACGCACTGTTTCCCCCTTGCTCAATCAACCGCGCTTGGACGAAATCATGCGTCTGCTGGCGCAGCACCAGCGCGTCAAGGCGTCGGACCTGGCCCAGTCGCTGTTCGTCTCGGAGGAAACCATCCGCCGGGATTTCAAATACCTGGAGGAGGTCGGGAAATTACGCCGTATTCACGGCGGGGCGATCCTGCCGCGCCCCAACGAAGAACAGCCGCTGCAGGTGCGCACCCGGATCAAGCCTCAGGCCAAGGCTAAGATCGCTGCGCGGGCTGCGCAACTGGTCAGCGAGGGTATGGCGATCTTTCTCGACACCGGCACCTCGACCCTGGCACTTGCCCAGCAACTTACCGCTTTCAGCAACCTGAAGATCATCACTAATTCTCTCGACATAGCCCAATTGATTACCCAGCAAAGCGACAACAACGTGCTGATGGCGCCTGGGGATGTGCGGCGCAATGACAACGCCCTGATCGGCGCCCACACCCTGGAGTTTGCCCGCCAGTTTCATTACGACATCGCCTTTATGGGCATTGGCGCCGTGGACCTGAAACTCGGCTTCATGGACTACGAAGAGCCAGAGGCGCTACTGCGCCGTACCTTGGCCGCTCACTGTTTGCGCAGTGTCGTGCTGGCCGATGATGCCAAATTCGGCCATCGGACGTTTATCAACACGCTGCCGTTTGGCGCGATTACTACCTTGGTCACCAATCGCCCGTTGTCCGACGATTTTTCGGCCCGTCTGGAGCAAGATAATGTCGAAATCCTCTTCCCCTGAACTGTTATCGCCTAGCGCAGCCGACTTCGCCGAGTTTGAGGCGCTGTTTCGCTTGAGTTCAGCCATCGGCGCGACGCCTGGCGGTGGCCTGCATCGCCTTTCGGCCTCGGCTGAGGACGGTCAAGTGCGGGACATGTTTTGCGCCTGGTTGACCCGCCACGGATTTGAAGTGCGCATCGATGCGGTGGGCAATATCTTCGGCTTGATGACCTTCGATCCGGCGGCGCCGTATCTGTTGTGTGGCTCCCACCTGGACAGCCAGCCCAGCGCGGGGCGTTTTGACGGCATCTACGGGGTATTGGCGGGTGCGGTCGCGGTGTCGAGCCTGGCGCGGCAGATGACCGCGCGCGGCGAAACCCCGGCCTGCAACCTGGCGGTGGTGAACTGGACGAACGAGGAGGGCGCGCGCTTTCAACCCAGCCTGATCGGTAGCAGCGTGTTTACCGGGGCGATGAGCCTGGAGGATGCCTGGGCCTGCCGTGATGGCGATGGCATTTCTCTTGAGCAGGCGCTGCGCAGCATCGGTTATTTGGGCGAGAGCATGGTCGAGCTGGCGGTGGCCGGCTACATCGAGATCCACGTCGAGCAAGGCGCACAGCTGGAAAGCGACGGCTTGGCCATCGGGGTGGTGCGCGAAACCTGGGCGGCCCTGAAGAGCCGCGTCCGCTTCGACGGTGAGCAGAATCACACCGGCCCGACGCCCATGGCTGCCCGTCGGGATGCGCTGCTGGCAGCGGCGCATGCGGTGATCGCCGTGCGTGCGGAGGCCGACCTGCACGGGCTGGACATGCACAGCTCGGTCGGACGACTGGAAATCTATCCCAACTCGCCGAATGTCGTGCCATCGCGCGTTTCGTTGCTGGTGGAATACCGTTCACGCGATGTCGAGCTACTTGCCGCCGCGGGCGCACGGCTCAATACAACGCTTGAAGCTATCGCGCTGAAGACCGCTACAGGCTTCGAAGTGCAGAGTAGCGTCCTGCGTGAACCGGCGAAATTGCACCACGGTTTCGCCGAGCTGGCTTACAGCGTCGGTCACCAGCTGGGTTTGCCGACTGCCAACAGCATCACCGTGTCCGGGCATGACGCCATCAGCCTGAACAGCAAATACCCGGCATGCCTGCTGTTCATTCCCAGCAGTAATGGCGTGTCCCACAACGAGGCCGAGTACACCAACGACGAGGACATGCGCAACGGTCTAAGCATGCTGACATCACTGCTGTATCGGGCCTGTTCCGCACCCGCGTCATTCTGCTGAGGGCTGATCATGCCGACTCAATCCTGTGAATTGCGCCTGTTGGATGCACTCAAAGCGGCGGGCTTTGCCGCTGAGGTTCAACTCCATGCGGGCACGGCCGGCGTCGCCTCGCCGATCCGAGTGGCGAGCGAATGGGCGGGCTTTTTCGTCAGCAGCGCCGAAGGCCGCTATTACGCCAAGGTGTTGCATGCCGACATGGCGCCACTGATCGATGTCCAGCGCAGCGCCCAGGCCAGCCAATGCGCCGCCGACAGTGGCGCGGCACCGGCATTGATCCTGGCTGACGTAGAACACGGCGTGTTGCTGTTCGAGGCGTTGCCCGCACCCGACTGGCGCTGGGCACGGCTCGATGAATTAACCGCCGCGCCGCGATTGCAGGCGCTGTGGGCACTGAAAAAACAAGTCCACGCAGGCCCTGTGCCGGGCTTTGCCCGTTCGCCGATGGCTGATGTGCAGAAGCTACGCGACTTGTGCCTGCGCGATGGCGTGACCCTGCCGCCCGATTGTGCCTGGATCGACACCTGCATCGACCTGGCTTGGCATGCCCTGCAACAGCTTGCCCATGAAAACGTGCCATTGCATGGCGATGGACTGGCCAGCGACGTGATGATCGGGCCTGGCGCTGAACTGCGGCTGATCGACTTCGACTACGGCGGTTGTTTCGACCCCTGGTACGACGTAGCGATCACCTTGAACGAACTGTTTGCGTTCGAAAGCCAGTGGCGCGACGGCATCCGGGCATGGGCCGGTGAATGCCGGGAGGTGGATTACGCCCGCTGCCGGTTGTATGCGCTGATCAACGACTGGTACTGGACTTTGTGGGGGCTGTGGAGCGGCGCGACTTCAGTGCGCGGGCTTGAGTTTTCCAAGGTGGGGCAATGGACCTTGTTGCGCTGCCGACAAGGGATTCACGACGCCCGCTTTGAAAGCTGGCTACGTCAGGTGCATGGGGGTGAAGCATGAAAGCATTGGGTCAGGCGGCGACGTCGGCCGAGCTCCAGCTTGAAGCTGCTATTGGCAGCGTCGACAGTTGGAGCGGTCGGCACATCCAGTACCAGCCAGTCAGCGGTGGAATTTCCAACACCAACTGGCGGGTAGAGGTGCAGGGTGCCGACACGGCGTATTTCTTCAAGATACCCGGGGTCGGAACCGAAATGTTCATCGACCGGCGCACCGCCCACGACGCTAGCGTCAAGGCTGCGCAAACGGGTTACGGCGCCCCGGTATTCGCGTTTCTCGAAGCCTTAGGGGTAGAGGTCTTTGAATTCATGGAGGGCTGGCGCGCCTCGTCCAATCACGACTTTTTACAGCGTGATGTACGGCACAACGCATTGCACGCGCTCAAGGCCTTTAACGATCAGCCGGCGCTGATCCAGACCAAAACCGCGTTTGACATGATCAGCGAACATCAGGGGCAGGTCGCTGAACTCAACGGCTACACGCCTCCCGACAATGCCTGGCTGTGCCTGCAATACCAGCGGGCCCGGCAAGCATTGGAAGCCTCGGGTATCGACCTGGCACCGTGCATGAACGATACGCTGGCCGGCAACTTCATGCTTAACGATGCGCGGCAGATCCGCCTGGTGGATTTCGAATACGCCTCTAACAACGACCGGCATTACGAACTGGCACTGTGGTTCGGCGAGATGTTTTTTACCGACGATATGGAGTTGGCGCTGGTCGAGGATTACTTCGGCCAAGTCACGGCTCAGACCCTGGCGCGGATCAAACTCAATAAGGCGCTCGCCGATCTTAAATGGTCGACTTGGGCCATGGTCCAGCACGCGGTCTCGCAACTGGACTTCGACTTCTACAAGTACGGTGTGTGGAAGCACATGCGCGCACGCAGCGTGATCAATGATTCGCAATGGGAAAACTGGCTAAGACAGGCTTGAGCCTGCAGCCAGTGCTGCACTCGAATTCGGTATCGACGCCTGGTGTTGATGGCATCGCCCCTTATTCGCATAACAACAAAATAGCGGCGTGTTCCGCATTCTTTTTTCACTGCTTGAGTTTTATCAGATTGCCCAGCAACCAGATGCAAAATTCAAGGAGCACAACGTTATGCAAAGCAACCATTCATTTGCGCCGCCGGGGCGGCTGAAGACGCTGGTCTTCGGCGCTTACTTTCTACTGTTGTTGATGATGGCGTTGTTTCCGCCGTTTTACCTCAGCGTAAGCAGCAGTACGCTCATCGTGCTTGGCATCCCTTTGCCGATCTTCTATTGGATATCCATCGCTGTACTGATGGGGCTCGGCCTGTGGGTCTTGTATGTCGTCGAGTGCATGACCGGCGAAATACCTGATGAGGGGGACGCGAAATGATCAGTACCACGAGTGCTTCAAGCCTGTTCATTACCTTCGGCCTGATCGGCGTGTTTCTCGCGGGCATGATCGCAGTGCTTTATGCGACCAACCGTAAAAGCGACAGCTTTGCCGATTATGCCGTGGGCGGCCGTTCCTATGGGCCTTGGTACATCGCCATGTGTTACACCAACTCGTGGTGGCCGGGCGCGACCTTTACTGCGTTTTTTGCATTGTCGGTGGGCGGTGCGCTGGGTTTCTACGGCATGGTCTACGCCACACTCGGTGTGACGGCGATGTACTTGATGGCCAACCGAGCCTGGACCTGGGGCAAGCGCTTCAACCTGACTACGCAGCCGGACCTGCTGGGCATGCGTTTCAACAGCCCAGCGGTCAAACGCATCGCGTCGATCATCGGCATCATTTCGGTATTCCCATGGGTGGTGATGGGGATTCAGGCGCTGGCTACCTTGTTTCAGTTCGCCAGTTTCGGCCGCTGGGGCGTCACGACGTGCCTGATGGTGGGCGTGGGGGTGGTGCTGATTCGTCAGTACTGGACCGTGAGCATGGGGATGCGCGGGCTGATCATGACCGACATGTACCAAGGCCTGATCGCTTATGTACTGTGCGCTGCGTTGTGCGTGTACCTGATGTTCGGTGAGGCGGCATCCTTCTCGAACCTGTCGCAGCTGCCGGCAAGCATGTTGGTGATTCCTGGCGGCACGGGCAGCACCTATGGTCCGATGTACATGTTCAGTCTGATTTTTACTGGCGTTATCGGGTCGATGTGCTGGCCAATGAGTTTCCAGCGCATCTACACCGCCAGCGGTGTGCGTTCAGTTAAAAAGGGTACGCTGCTGACCATTTTGCTCGTGGGAGGGTTCTACGGCATTCTTATGCTATTCGCGGCGGCGATCAGCCAGGACCCAGCGGTCGCTGCGCATCCGCAAAACGGTTGGTTCCTGTCGCTCTTCGACATCGGGGGGCCGTGGTTGCTGGCCCTTGCCATCGTCATTGTCCTGGCCGCGAGCATTGGCCACGTCGACGGCTGCGTGCAAGTCTGCGGAACGCAATTCGCCAACGACCTGGCCACCTGGAACAAGCCACGTACGGATCGTGAAAAAACCGTATTGGCGAAATCCGGCATGGTGGTGTTCATCGCTGCGGCGTCTCTGCTGGCTTACCTGACCTTTGATTACGCACGCCTGCAGTTGCTGGCGCAGATCTCCTATCAGGGCATCATCCAGCTGGCAGTGCCACTGTTCTTCGGCATTTTCAGCCGCCGTGGCAATAAGCAGGGCGCCATTGCCGGAATGCTGGTGGGTATTTTGATCGCTATCGTACTGACGGTGATTTACCCCGATGACATCCCCGCATTGGGTTCATTGACCAGCGGCATTATCGGGGTGATTTTCAATGCGTTGGTGTTCCTCGGTTTCGCATTTGCGCTCAAGCCAAGCCCGGCTGAAATTGCCCGCGTCGATGACTTGTTCGCATTGGCGTCGCCGCAGCGGGTTGGTGTCGCTGCGACTCCAGCAATGAGCTGATCCAGGCGCACCACGTCCCCGCAATGGGTGGCGTGGTGCATGGCATAACGGGCAGACGCAGTGTGCGGTGGCTTCTATTTCTTGAACATATCAATGTTCTCGCAAAGCCATGCTGTCAGCGAGCGCGGCGGGTGGCCGGTGAGGTCTTCAACGGTCAATGTCCGTTCGATCAGTACGCAGTCATTGAAAATGCGATCAAGCCCAACCAGAAGCTCGGCAACAAATGCTGAGAGTCCGTTGGCAACTAACGCATCGTGCTGAGCGGCAGGAGAACGATGCTGGTATACAACCTGGTGGCCTAACAGCCGGGATAATTGCTCCGCTATTTGCGGCATGCTCCAATTCTCAGGCCCTGTCAGGTGATACGCATGTTTGGAGCCAGCGGCTACCTCTTCCAGTAACGCTGCGCGCGCACAGGCCGCTACATCTCGTGTGTCGATCAGATTTACCCGCCCATTGCCGGCGGCACCGGCCCAGGTTCCCGTGGCGACAGCGTTACCAGCACGCTTGAGTACATCCATGAAGGTGGTGGGTCGCAATACAGTAGAGGCTACAGATTGCTGCCCCAGATGTGCTTCTATCAATGAATGCCAGGCAAATGGATTAATCGAAGTCGAGGGTCCCATTACCGAAAGCTTTACGATGTGCCGAACGCCCATTTCTATTGCAGCGTCAATCAGCGCAATCTCGTTGGCGACCTGTTCAGGGGAAGTGCCGTGGGCGATGAACAGTTTGTCGACCCCAGCGAGAGCCTTCGTAAGGGTTGCTGGCTCGGCAAAGTCTAACTCCCGAACTGCCACGCCTTCTGGCAAAGCCGTGGCTGATTTCCCCCGAGTGAGGGCCAGTATTGTCACCGGGTCTTGGGCGAATTGGCGGATCAACTGACTGCCCACCCGGCCCGTCGCGCCGGCAATGGCGATGGTGAGTGGTTGCGAGCGGTTAGTCGGCTGAATGGGCATATTTCACACTTCCTCTATTATGGAACGATCGGTCCATGTATGTTGATCCGATCGTTCCATGTTGTCAACGGAGGATTTATGAGCGGTAAACCGCAATATGACGAAGCGGCAGTCCTGACAGCGGCGACGGGGGTGTTCTGGCGTCATGGGTTCGCCAACGCCTCGGTGAGCGATCTAACCGAGGCCACCGGTCTGTCTCGGTCAAGCCTATATCAGCGGTTCGGCGACAAGGATGGGCTCTTTAACGAGTGTCTGCAGCTGTATACCGACCGCGTCACAACGCGAATGAAATCGACTCGAGCACAGACATCCCGGGCGAGCGTGGAAGCACTGTTACGTGAGTTTCTGCCAATGGAATCTGGGCTGGAGCGCCCGCAGGGTTGCCTGATATCGCGCAGCAACGCTGAGCAAGAAGACCTCACTGCCGCAGGAAAGCAGGCCGCGAATTATGCGGCTTGCCAGCAGTGGCAGATCTTTATGGATATATTGACTGAGGGTCAGTTGGACGGTGAGATCGATCAGCAAGCCGATTTAGAGGTATTGGCTTGGTATTACTATGGGGTACTGCAGGCTGTCGTTAATCTGCCTTCGGTCGGCGCAACTGGCCAGACGCTTGGCGGCCTCATTGATGTTGCGATGTCGGCATGGCCAAAGAGCAAAAGGGGGCTGGATACATAACCCGGTAAAGCGTGATTGGCTGGCGACATCAGTTCTCTTCGGCGTTTATGGATTCAGGGTCTAATAACTTTGCCGCCAGTACCAAGGCCTCGTCTTGAGTGGCTGTGAGGAGTATGGGATAACCCCAAAATCTCTCCACCCGCTCAAGTGCTCTTGATGCGGGTGGATCTTTGCAGGTGCCTTCAATCCTGCTTGCTGATGACGTTTAACTGCGACGAGTAATCATCCCAGCAGCTTGTTCGGTTGCTTCAGTAGTACGCGTCGCGAGTTTACGAACCTCGTCGGCCACGACAGCGAAACCGCGCCCAGCCTCACCAGCACGTGCCGCTTCAATGGCCGCATTCAGCGCCAGGAGATTCGTCTGGCTGGCAATGCTCTGTATCGTGCCTACAATTTGCGACAACTGAGCAAGGCTGGCCTCCAGGGTCCGTTGATGGTTAACCTCCGCCTCTCGCAGTGCCTTTTGCTCGTGCTGCAGGTGGACATCCACCAGCGCGCCGACGACACGCAGCGGAGCACCTTGCGGATCGCGCCGAGTCTGGCCTCGTGCTCTGAACCAACGGTATTCACCACTTTTCATCTTCAACCGGTACTCAATGTCGAATGGCGTTTTTCCCGACCTATCATTCAAGTGAGCGCCGAAAGCGTTAAGGCTTCGCTCCTTATCATCCTGATGTCCTGGATGCCCAGCTATCCAGGACATCAGGAAATTCTTCAACCGTTTCAAAACCGAGCAGTCTTCGGAACTGAGGCGACCACCAGAACGGGTTTTTGGGATTCACAGGATCCCCGGCAATGACCTCCATATCCCACAAACCATCGGAGAGCATTTCCCTGGCCAGTTCGAAGCGGGTGATGATGACGTCATGTTCCTCATCGCGTTGCAGTTGTTCATGGATATCCCGTAGCGAGCCGGCGACGCGGATCGGCGTTCCTTGCTCGTCACGAAGGGTTTCACCTTGGGCATGAAACCAACGATAGGAACCATCCTTCATCGCTAGCCGGTTTTTCACCTGGTAAGGCGTATTTCCCGATTTGTCGTTGAGATGCCGAGCAAAAGCATCGAGCGTCGCCTGCTTATCCTGCGGATGAAGGCGATCAGCCCAACTGGCCAGGACATTCGGGAAATCACGTTCGTCATTGAATCCGAGAAGATTGCGCAATTGCTGCGACCACCAAAACCGGTTTTTTGGATTAACCGGGTCACCCGCTACTACCTCCATGTCCCACAGGCCTTCGCTTGAGGCGCGATTGACCAAGTCGAATCTAACGGAGTGGGTTGACGCGTTAGCTGCCGACTCGCGCAGTAGCTCACGGTGAGTTTCAAGTTCGCTTTCCAATTGCTCCATGCGCGACAGGGACGCGCGCCTGGATGATTCGAGAGTCCCCCAGACATCAAGGATGACTGGGGCCTCTTTGCAGCCTTTGAGATCGGGTGCTTGGCCGCTTTTGATGGCGGCTATCAACTGGTGGAGTGCGTAACGATCACGGCGTAAAAACGGGATGGACATAGTGCGAGACTCGATAGACGTAATTGGCCTCATCCCTGGCGCCTAGGTATTTATTTGGTCGGCCTATGTTTAGAAAACTGTAGGCCTGATCAACACTTAAATTGCTCAGGCACGCTCGATTGCCGACGGTAAACGCCTCGCTGTGTGATCCGGCCGCCCCTGTGGCCTCAGATTGCCGCTGATGTCGAGTCCAGGTTTGTGCATTCTGCGGGGATCGTTGAACATATCAAAACTGGACGTTAATAAGACTCAGCCGGAGCGTTCTCATCCTCCAAGCGCCTCAAGGAATTTCAAAGCTATTATGAACAACGCTGAAAACCTGAATCTGCTGGCTGCGCCCCTGGGCACGGATTTCCATCGTGGTCACGGTTTTAATCAAAGGTTCGTTGCTTGCAGAAGGTTAGTCTTTGCAATGTCACTGGTTGGGTTGTCGACATTAGCTTGCGCCGGGCCTCAACCTCCGGCGTGCGAAACACCACCGGGCGGGATCATATTCATCACTCAAGACTGCGTCGATCCGCAGTTCGACCGCCCGGTAATTGATAGACGAGAAGATGTGCAAAGCCCTGTTCTGACGCACCGCGTCTCCGGGCACTTCGAAGGCACTGATGTAACGTTCAGCTTTTTCTTCCCGCCGAAAGACCAGTGGAAAGGGCGCTTCTTCCACAAGGTTTATCCCTTGGGCGACGGTAGCGTTCCAGACCGGGTAATCAAATTTGCTGCCGAAAGTGGTGCCTATACCGTGGATACGGTGTCGCCCTCTGGCTATCGAGCCAACGCTGCGGCTGCAAAATTCTCCAAGCGGGTTGCCGGTCAATACTATGGAGTAGCCGCTTCTCAGATTCACGGTTATATCTATGGTGGCAGCGGTGGGTCTTATCTGACCATCGCTGCGGCTGAGAACTCGTCGGGGGTATGGCAGGGGGCCGTGCCATTCGTCATTGGCGTCCCAACATCGATTCCAACCAATTTTTTTGTACGGGCTTTCGCACGTCTTGTACTCGAAGATAAGGCCGCCGACATTGCCGACGCTATGCGACCGGGAGGTAGCGGCAATCCTTTTGCAGCACTTGACCCCACCCAAGCCTCTGTTCTTGCCCAGGTCACGGCAATGGGCGTGCCCCTGCGCGGTTGGGATAATTACGCTTACCTCCTTGGGCTCAACGACCCGCAGGGGTTACTGGGGTTTGCCAGTTCGGTCAAGGGCATTGATCCCGGTTATGCCGAGGACTTCTGGAGCAAACCTGGCTACCTGGGAACCGAGCAATCAGCGCTTGGTAACTTACTGCGAAGGGCAAAAGTTGATCGCGTCGTGTCGGTTGAAAGGATAGATCGCGACTTAGCGGGCAAGCCGTTACGTTTGCACGTGGCTGGGCTCTCCCAAATCAAAAACAGCGCTTGGTTGGACTTCACCCTCGAAGGGGCGCGAGGCGACAATCGAACGGTATATGGGGCGCTGGATGCCGCCCACGGAGTCATTATGCTGTCCGCACAAAATCCAGCCGATGTGCTTAACGCGCTGGAAAATGGAGCGAGGGTTCGTGTCGATAATCGCTGGGCAATTGCGCTGACCTCCTACCATCGGCATCAGGTGCCAGCTTCTGGTGAATTTACTGTGTGGGACCAGTTTCGCAATGCAGACGGCTCACCGCGCTACCCGCAACGCCCTAAAGAGGTAGGCCCGATAATCAGCGCAGGTGTCAGCGCAGGCGCAAGCTTCACCGGCAAGATAAACAGCAAGATGATAATCATAGCCAACGCACTTGATGTCGATGCCTACCCTTGGGATGCCGACTGGTATGGCCGGCGATTGAAGGCAGCAGAGGGTAATCAGTACGACGCCAAGGTGCGGGTCTGGTTAAACGATAATGCAGACCACTTGGATGGCAGCGTTGTCGCCTCGGGCACGGCTGACAACGAGTTTGTGAGGCTCATCGATTACAACGGTATTCTCGAACAAGCGGTCAGGGACGTAAGTGCCTGGGTGGAAGAGGGTATAGCGCCGCCTCGCTCCACTAAGTATGCGCTCAATAACGGCCAGGTCTCATTACCCGCAAACGCATCTGCCAGGCAGGGTATCCAGCCCGTTGTGAAGCTGACGTCCAGAAGCGGCGAGAGAATCAGTGCCAAAGTCGGGGAGCCGGTCACTTTGCTGGGTGATATTAGCGTCCCGGCATCTGCCGGCAAGATTGTCAAAACACAATGGAGCCAGACAGGCAACGACGGGTTTCTAGACGCTCCACTTGCTCATCAGCCGTCAGAAACGCTCGCCGTACATAAAACATTCATTTACTCAAAACCTGGCACCTACTATCCCGTGCTGCGCGCTACCGTCCAGCGTGAGGGTGACGCCACGACGGAGTTCGCCCAGGTCAGCAATTTGGCAAGAGTGCGGGTAGTCGTGGAGTAGGAAATACCAAGGCGATTTCCCGTGTTAAGCGCGACAATCACTGCGCCAGGCTATCCCGCGCAGACTCGTCAAACTTCAAGCGGGACGCTTCAACTTCGGGCAATTTATCCAATGTCCATTTGTGCAATTGGCGAAATGGCTGCTGCAGTGTGCGACCCAGTTCGGTGATCTCATACTGCACGGCCACGGGGGAGAACGAGATTACCTGGCGCGAGACCAGACCATTTCTCTCCAGGCGCCTCAGGCATTGTGTCAGTGCCTTCTGTGAGACGCCTTCAAGGCGGCGCCTGATGGCGTTAAAACGATGTGGCTCGTCATCAAGCACGGCCAGCACCATCATCGACCACTTATCTGCGATTTGATCAAATAGCGCCCGGCTAGGGCACTCCGATGAAAAACATTGCGGGTTTAATTCCAGCATGGAAGTTTCCTCACGTATACCTAGGCGACGCCAGGTGCCTAATTGACTTTAGGTCTACAAAATATACTTAATGGGCTTCCGAAGCAAATGGAGTCCATCCAATGGCAAACCCTGATACCAGCATCTTATTTCGTCCTTTTTCCCTGCGCTCGCTTGAGCTGAAAAATCGGATTGTCATGGCACCGATGACCCGGCAGTTTTCGCCAGAGGGTATCCCTGGTGAAGGCAACGCCGCCTACTACCGGCGGCGTGCTGAGGGCGGGGCCGGGTTAATTCTGTCGGAAGGGACCGTTATCGACCGTCCGGCTTCACGTAACGGCCCCGGCATTCCTTTTTTCCACGGTGAAGCAGCATTGGCGGGATGGCAGCAGGTGATCGATGCCGTGCACGCTGCGGGGGGCCGTATGGGGCCGCAACTCTGGCACACCGGTGCCGTGCGTGATGCGAGCGGCTGGGAGCCTGATGCGCCGGTCGAAAGCCCATCCGGCCTCGATTCGCCAAACACCCCACGCGGTGTGGCCATGAGCGAGGAAGACATTGCGGACGCAGTGGCCGCGTTCGCCAAGGCTGCAGCCGACGCCAAACGTCTGGGTTTCGACACGGTGGAGATCCATGGGGCGCATGGGTACTTAATCGATCAGTTTTTCTGGGCGGGTACCAACCAGCGCACTGACCGCTACGGTGGGCTGACGATTGAAGAGCGATCTCGTTTTGCCGCTGAAATCGTGTCTGCGGTTCGTCATGCCGTCGGGCCCGAATTCCCGATTATCATGCGCGTCAGTCAGTGGAAGCAGCAGGATTTTAGCGTGCGCCTGGCCGAGACGCCTGCGTTGATGGAGAACTGGTTGCTGCCCTTGGTTGAGGCTGGCGTCGACATTCTGCATTGCTCGCAGCGACGCTTTTGGGACCCTGAGTTCCCTGAAATTGACGGTGCGAACGGGCTCAACTGTGCGGGCTGGGCCAAGAAGGTAACCGGAGCTGCAACCATTAGCGTTGGTTCGGTCGGGCTGGATAATGATGTGACTCATGCGTTCGCTGGTCAGGGGTCAGCGCCTGCAAGTCTGGAGCGCCTCGTTGAGCGCATGGAGCGTGAGGAGTTTGATTTGATCGCTGTAGGGCGGGTTCTGTTGAGTGACCAGGATTGGGTCGCGAAAGTTGAAAAAGGCGATTACACCAACTTGAAAGGCTTCAATCCGGCATCTTTGGCCGAATTGGTTTGAGCCTTGATGCCTAAGTGGTGGAGTGTGATGCCGCTCAGGCTTCAATCTTAGCGAATCAGCGGGCGAGTCTTGATTTTTGCAAGATTGAGTCGTGACCGGTCGGTTTTCGCAGCTTGCTGGTGATTCAACGACTGCCTAGGTAGCCCATGGATTAAGGGATACCTTCTATTGTTTATTCCTTTATTGAATAAGCATAAAGAAATATATTCCTTGATCATATGGTTCATCGTGCTACTTTGCTGTCACCGGACCGCCGGATATGTTCAACCCTATTATTATGGTACGACTATGTCCGGCGCCCGAATCTCAAAAGTCAGCCTTGTGGCTCTGTCCCATGACGCAGCCCACGCAGCGATTTGCCATGCCGGCAATACCTCTATAACTCATTTTTCTTTTATCGCCGTTCCATTCGTGACCGGCAAACCTCTCTCTTGTCAGGCCAACAGCGAAGCCTGCAGCGCAATCGGCGAAGGCTTGGCATTTCTGCTCCACGCCATGTGAATCGTCGTCATCAGGCATTTTGCGTACCGATAGTCCAGCCAACTCCACTTTAGCTAACGCCCGGTTCGGGTTGCAGTTTGAAGAGGAAGTGATTGGGCGCTTGTTCCGAGCAAGATCTATCGCGACTAACAAACATGGCAAACTATTTGGATGAAACTCATCGAGCTGAAATCGTTGAGCTGAGCACGACTATAACCAGTAAAACTGAATGGCCTACCTGGCTTTTGTTAGCCGGGTTCTATCTGGCGTGGACGGCGATTATCTTTTATGGGGAAGTACTTGGCGAAGGATTCACCATCGCCCTGTTGGTTCCTCTGCTCGTGCTTTGGATGTCGATTCAGCATGAGCTTATCCACGGTCATCCGACCCGGTGGCCCGCGATTAACAAAGCCTTGGGATTTCTGCCGTTTGCCGTGTGGTACCCCTACGACATTTATAGGGACACACATTTGGCGCATCACAACGACGAGGTGCTAACGGTGCCAGGCCAAGATCCGGAAAGTCGTTATGTCTCCGGTACTTTTTGGTTGCGCTCGCCTCGGTATATGAAAGCGTTGTTATGGGCAAACAAGACCATGGGTGGTCGTTTGCTTATGGGCGCACCGCTGGCAGTGATAACCCTCGTGGGTGGTGAGCTCGCAGGGCTGTTTCACACCAAGCGTAACGCTTGGCGGATGTGGGCCGCTCATATACTCAGTGTTGGCATAGTGTTGGCTTTGGTTGAGCAATACAGCGCCATCAGCGCCATACAGTACCTATTCATGGTTTCCCTGCCAGCGCTTTCGATTGCCATGCTCAGGTCTTTTTACGAGCATCGGCCAGCAACGCTTGCGCAACATCGCACGGTTATCAATGAATCGTCGGGGTTATTGAGTTGGCTGTTTCTCAACCTCAATCTTCACCTGGTTCATCATGATCTTCCCGGATTGCCCTGGTTCCACTTACCCAAGGTGTACAGAGCCAGGCGTGAACAATGGATCGCGCGAAACGATGGCTATGTCATTGATGGCTACTTCCAGTTATTGCAGAAACATCTGGTCAATCCCGTGGATTGTCCTCGCCATCCAGCTGAGCACTAACGATAAGCAAGCTAATGTGGGCGTCGGAAAATGATACGTTTTGAAGCCATCAAGAAAACTCATAAAGGCAACCCGGCAATGGCCGTGAGCGATTTGACGCTTCACGTGCGCGAGGGTGAGATCTGTGTATTTGTCGGGCCTAGCGGGTGTGGCAAAACAACCATCTTGCGGATGATCAACAGGCTGGACATTCAAGACAGTGGCCGCATCTGTGTCAACGGCGTGGCAACCGATGAGCTCGACGTCGTCACGTTGCGCCGTGGCATTGGTTTCATGATGCAAAGCGCTGCCTTGTTTCCCCACCAGACAGTTGCAGAAAATATAGGCGCAGTACCCCGGCTCTTGGGCTGGAGCAAAGATAAAATCCGCCAGCGTGTGAGCGAGCTCATCTCCCTGGTGGGACTTCAGCCGGAATTTCTTCAGCGCTACCCTAATCAACTGTCGGGCGGGCAGCAAAGCCGTGTCGCTCTGGCGAGGGCGTTGGCCTCGGACCCACCGGTTGTATTGATGGATGAACCCTTCGCCGCGCTTGATCCAGTCATACGTGAACGACTGCAAGATGAACTGGTTGCGCTGCAAAGACGTTTGCATAAGACCATTATTTTGGTAACTCACGATATGGAGGAGGCCATCAAGGTTGGCGACCGGATTGCCATCTTCGAAGGCAATGGAAGGCTAGCTCAGTTCGATACACCTCACACCATCCTTGCCCATCCTGCCAGCGAGTTCGTGCAAAACTTCATCGGCAAGGATCCGCTATTGAAAAGGCTGTCGCTGATGAAGGTCGCCGATCTCCCGGCGGATGAGGTCAGTTGTGAGTTCAAACTGCTGCTGGATGAAAAGTCCAACCCGTTGAAGTGGGTCGGTGAAGCAGACGTGCCTGTTCCGCAACTGACCACGGTGTCGAGTAACGACTCATTGCACCACGCACTGATTAAGATTCTGGCGGCGCCGATTGGGGTAGTTGTACGGGTGGACGAGGCGGGCGGCTACGAAGGTTGCCTCTCGATCTCCAGCCTTCATAACGCGCTCAATCAGCATCGCTTGGCAGGTGCGCAATGATTGACTGGCCGTGGATCGTTGAAAACTGGCAACAGATTAGCCTGTTGTTAGTTGATCATATTCAACTGGTGACCTTGGGCCTGTGCATCGGCGTGCTGTTAGCGGGCACGATGGTGCTGTTAACGATGTGGCAGCCAGGGTTGGCGCAGCCGATGATTTATGCCTGCGGCATACTCTTTACCATTCCGTCTCTGGCACTGTTTATTTTGATCATGCCGTTTACCGGGTTATCCAAAACCACGGCGGTCATTGGTTTGAGTCTGTATGCCTTGCTTATCGTGTTACAGAACACCTTGGCCGGGCTTGCGAGTAACCCTGCGGATGTATTGGAGGAAGCCCGTGCGCTCGGGTATACCCGCATGCAGAGATTCCTTGGGGTTGAACTTCCACTGGCGTTGCCTGCGTTATTGGCAGGCTTACGCACCACCTCGGTCACGTTGGTGGGGCTGGTGACGGTTACCGCCTTGATTGGCCAAGGGGGATTAGGCCAGCTGTTCATCACCGGGCTGGCGCAAAGTTTCACTACGCCGGTGGTGGTCAGCCTGGTTCTGACGGTGGTATTGGCGTTATGTTTTGACTTTCTATTTTATTCAATCAATAAATGGCTGGTGTCTTGGGTGCGCTGATGAACATGATCGCGGGTGTCTACCTTTGGTTTTCCCTTTCTGATAATTGGTTGGGTGAAAACGGTATACTGACTCGGCTGGCAGAGCATATCTATTATGTATCTTTGAGTCTGTTTATTGCTTGTTTGATAGCGTTGCCCCTTGGCGTACTTCTCGCCAACTTCCGTAAAGGTGCACAGCTCGCGATCGGGATATTCAATCTTGGACGAGCATTACCGTCTCTCGGTATTGTGATACTTGCGATCATGCTCATTGGCTATGAAACCAGCACGGTCATTATCGCGTTGGTCGCCATGAGCATCCCGCCGATATTAACCAACACCTATGTTGGCATCGGTCAGGTGGATTCATCTCTAAAGCAAGCTGCCAGATCGATGGGCATGCGCCGAGGGCAGATGTTTTTTCAGCTCGAGTTGCCGCTGGCTTTTCCGCTGATCTTTTCAGGGGTCCGGTCAGCCCTGGTACAACTTATCGCCACGGCGACCATCGCTGCCTATGCCGGATTCGGTGGGCTGGGCAGGTTTCTTATTGATGGACTTGGCCGAAATGATACGCCGCAAATTATTGGCGGTGCCGTGATGGTGTCGGCACTGGCGATTTTCAGTGAGTGGATTTGTTCAAGGTTAGAAAAGCTCATGGTGCACAAATGGCGAGGGGGCACTGTTGAACTCAGCGCGCCCTGACCATGGGCATCCAATAGTGTGTATTAACTCTGCAGAGGTACAAACCCACATGAAGAATAAACGACGTTCGAAGGCACACTCAACGCATCCGCTTTCATTGCTGGTGGGGCTAGGCTTGCTGGTGGGCAGCGCATTGGTCAGCGCTCAGTCCATCATTATTGGAGGGGCCAATTTTTCCGAGCAGACGATTCTCGCCAACATCTATGCATCAGCCCTGAAAAATCAAGGGATAGAGGTCACCACCCGACTCAATCTGGGCAACCGCCAGATCATCGCCCAGGCCCTGGAAAACGGCGATATAGACATCGTCCCCGAATACCTGGGGTCACTGTTGAGTTTCTATGACGACAAGACCGCCCTGACCACCCAAAAGGAGATCCTCAGTGCTTTGCAACAAAAGCTGCCGACCGATCTCCAGCTGCTTGAACCTTCGTCCGCAGGCTCCATTACCGCATGGGCCGTCACCAAAAAAACCGCAGACAAGTACAACTTGCACACCTTGTCCGACCTGGCGCCCGTCTCGGGCAATTTCACCCTGGGCGGGCCTCCCGAAGTCGCCACGGCCGCCTTAGGCCTGCCCGGGTTGAAGGCGGTCTATGGGATCAACTTCAAGAGTGTCAAGTCGCTGGACATGGGCGGCCCCTTGTCACGGCTAGCGTTGAACTCCGGCGCTATCGACGTGGCAACGGTCGTCTCCACGCAAGGCATCCTGGCTAAGGAGCCTTGGGTGGTCCTAGAGGACGACAAGCACCAACAGCCGCTGCAAAACATCACACCGCTGGCGCGCAAGGCGTTGCTCACCCCGCAGGTCACCAGAGCACTTAACCAGGTCTCTGCAAAATTGACCGATGACGACCTCAAGCAACTCAATCGCCTGGTAGATATCGATCACAAGGACCCCGCGAAAGTCGCGGCGCAGTGGGTCGCCGAACATACCGCCAAGACGGCCCAGTGAAAATGAGTGCGACCTGGGTAAGGTTGCGGAGGCGTTATGTCGAATAAAAGCATGATTTTGAATTTGTTCTTTTTTAACCCCCAAGGGGACCATCGTTTTTCCTGGCGCCACCCGAAATCACCGACCCAAGAGATACTGACGCTGGGTTACTACGTAAAACTGGTGCAGGCGGCCGAGGCGGCGAAGTTCGATGCGGTTTTTGTGGCGGATCACGTTGCGGTCTGGGACTCCGTGGCCAGCGGGTTGAAACACTATGCCAACGCCCGTCTTGAGCCCATCACGCTGTTGTCCGCACTGGCTGCGGTGACCGAGCACATTGGGCTGATGGGCACCGCTTCGACTTCCTATAACGAGCCCTTCAACCTCGCGCGATATTTTGCTTCGCTGGACTACCTCAGCGAAGGGCGAGCCAGCTGGAATATCGTAACTTCCTGGCTGGAAGAGGAGGCCGCGAATTTCGGGTTGTCAGGCGTGACGAAGCACGCTGATCGTTATCTTCGGGCCGAAGAATTTATCCACGTCGTCAAGCAGCTATGGGACTCCTGGGAAGAAGGTGCGCTTAAATTCGATAAGGGCACCGGTGACTTTGCCGACCCATCGAAAATTCACCCGATCAATCACAAAGGTGCACACTTCAATGTGCGTGGGCCGCTCAACGTGCCCCGTCCCCCTCAAGGGTATCCGGTTCTTGCTCAGGCGGGCTCTTCTGAGGCCGGCAAGAACCTGGCCGCCGCCCATGCGGACGTGCACTTCTGTTTTATCAATTCGGTCGAAGAGGGGCTGGCGTACAGGGCCGATCTAAACCGTCGGCTCGAATCCAAGGGCAGGCAATCGAGTGATCTGAAAATCATCACCGGCGTACTTCCCGTGGTGCTTGAGGATGAGACTGAGCAAGAACGACGTCAGCAACTTGAGGACAGTCTTATCATCGATGCCGTAGCGATTGACCTTGTCTCCAGCTACACCCGTCTGGACTTGACGGGGCTATCGCCAGACAGCCCATTACCGGCGTTGCCGGATGAGTCTGAGTTTGACGGCATTAGAACCGAACTGGCTTTGCTCAAAAAATATGACACTTCCTTGTCCATTCGCGAGATAGGCCGCCAGTTGGTCAAAAGCTCGAGTACCTGGCTACTGATGGGAACCGCGGAGCATATTGCGGACAGACTTGCAGCGTTGTACGAATCAAATGCCGTCGATGGCTACAACCTCATGTTTCCATTTCTGCCCACCGACTTCGAAACCTTCACCCGTGGCGTGGTGCCCTTGCTGCAAGCCAAAGGGGTGTTCCGCCAGGAATATGAACCTGGAACACTGAGGGAGCGCATGGGCTTGACCACGCCTGGCAACCGTTTCGTGATGTGATCGACGGCGAGTGCGACTGCATGTCCATGGCGTCATAAAGGAGTCGGGCAACCTCGATCAGGTCGTAATCCGTGGCCAGCCAAGGCAATGGCGATAGCCACGCATTATGGGAAGAGAACTGATTAACGGAGTGAGGTGCAGAAGGTACGGATCGCCTCGCACGCCCGGCGCAATGAAGCGTCATCCAGGGCGTAGGCGATGCGAATGTAAGGGCCAAGACCAAAGGCGCTACCATGCACTACGGCCACATCCGCTTCGTCGAGCAGTGCATGCGCGACATCTTCGTCGGTGTGCAGTACCCGGCCGCCCGCTGAGGTACGCCCGATCAATCCGGCACAGGACGCAAACGCGTAGAACGCCCCAGCTGGACTGACGCATTCAAGGCCTGGGGTGTCGTTCAGCAGTTCCACCATCAAGTCGCGACGACTCTGGAATGCCACCCTGCTTTCACGAATGAAATCCTTGGGACCTTCCAGTGCCGCGAGCGCAGCCTGTTGCGACACAGCGCTGGCGCCAGAGGTTTGCTGACCTTGCAGTTTTTCCATGGCTTCCAGCAACCAGCGCGGCCCTGTGGCGAAACCGATTCGCCAGCCGGTCATGGCATAGGCCTTGGACACCCCGTTCATGGTCAGGGTGCGCGGTACCAGTCGTGGTTCAACCTGGGCCAGGGTGTAGAACGCTTGATCATCAAAAATCAGATGCTCGTAAATGTCATCGGCCAGAATCAGCACGTGAGGGTGAGCCAACAACACCTCAGCCAGGGCGTGCAGTTCTTCCTGGCTGTACACCGCGCCGGTCGGGTTGGACGGCGAATTGAGGATCAACCAGCGGGTCTGCGGTGTGATCGCTGCGGCCAGCGCCGAGGGCGTCAGCTTGAAACCAGTGTCGGCGTCGCGAGTAACGATTCGGGCTTCACCGCCACATAATTGAACCATCTCCGGGTAACTGACCCAGTACGGCGCCGGCACGATGACTTCGTCACCCTCATTGAGGGTTGCGGCCAAGGCGTTGTAGATCACCTGTTTGCCACCGTTGCAGACAAGGGTGTCTTGCCAGGCTACGTCCAGACCGTTCTCACGACGAAACTTGGCCGCCACCGCTTCCCGCAGCGAACGTACACCGGCGACCTGGGTGTAGCGGGTGTGGCCGTGATCAATGGCATGAATGGCCGCTTCGCGCACATGCTTGGGCGTATCGAAATCGGGCTCGCCGGCGCACAGCGAAATAATCTTCGCACCTTGCGCCCGGCGCTCTGCCACCCGATCCATGATTCGGTAAGTCGCGGACGGCTGCGCATTGGCAAGACGCTGATTCAGACGTTGGATATCGGCGCTCATGCGCGAGTTCTCCACTCAGTCAGGTTCATCAGTTCCAGGGTGGAGCGGCCCTCGGTCAACGCCTGCATCATCTGCGCTTCCTTGTCCGCCCGCGCTTCACCTTCTGCCAGAGTGCGTGCGGCATCCGCCTTGGGAATGATGATCACACCATCATCGTCGGCCACCACCCAGTCGCCCTGTGTCACGAAAGCACCATTGAAATTGAACGGTTGCCCCACCGAAGGCGCACTGGCCTTGACTGTGCCTTTGAGCGAGATGCCGCGGGCGAACACCGGGAACTGGCGTTTCCTCAGGGCCGCAATATCGCGTACGCCACCATCGATCACCAGCCCGACCACGCCAACCGCTTCGGCCGCCACGGTCAGCACTTCGCCCCAATAACCGGCGATGAAGCTGCCCGTGCCTACGACCAGCACGCTGCCACGGGGCACACGTTCCATGGCCAGGTGCAGGGCGAGGTTGTCGCCGGGTGAACATTCCAGAGGGTAAGCGGGGGCGGAGATAAAGGCACCGTCCCAGATCGGGCGGATCGCGCTGTCGACCGCGCAAGGCAGATGAGATGCTTCATACAGCGTCGAACTGCCCAGCACTTTTGCCCGTGCGTAAGAATCCAGGGGGAGCATAGTCATCAGACTTTCCTCTGCAGGTTGTGGTAACCCAGTGCGGCCCGCGCTTCTTTAAGGGTTTTGCCCTGAGCGATCAGGGCGCGAATGTCGGCTTCGACCGATTCGATTTGGCGGGCACACGCGGCCACTTCAGCTGCGCGAGCGCGGGGGACAACCACCACACCGTTGGCGTCAGCGACCACGATGTCGCGGGCACAGACCCGGGAGGTGCCGATGGACACCGGTTGGTTGACCGATTGAACCTGCACCCGATCTTTACCGGTGCGCATGAAGCGGCCTTTGCTGAACATCGGGTAGCCATCGCCCAGCGCTTTGTTTACGTCACGGCAAACACCATCGATGACTGTGGCTGCGATCTGCCGAGTACCGGCGTACTGGGTCATGATGTCGCCCCAGACGGTGCAGTCGGTGCGACCGCCGTTGTTGATGACCACCACTTCGCCGGGCGCGACGTCGTCGATGAAATCGCCCACGGTGCCGGGCGGTACGCTGGCCGTCACGTACTGCACGGTGAAAGCGGGACCGACGATGACTTTGCTGTAGTTGTCCAGTGGCGCCACACCGAGGCATTGGCCGGGCAGGCCGAGTTTGTCCAGCGCATCGGAAACACCCGGGGTGTCCAGGCCTTCAAACAAGGCGACCAGTTCTTTGTCTTCGATATTCATCAGGCGTGCTCCGTGTGGATCGCTTCGAATTGGGTGTCATGCATCACTTCGGCGACCGAGCGACCGCTGCGAACAGCCTCGACCATACCGTCCTGGCGGCGGGCGATACGCTCGCCAAGGTCGAGCACTTTCTCGATATAGGCTGGGGACACGAACACGGTGCCGCAGGTATCGGCGATGACATAGTCGTTCTCGCTGACGTCGACGCCGGCCACGTTGATGGTGACGGCGGCATCGATCTGAACCACCCGATCGCGGGCACTGATCATGGTCACCCCGCGGCCATAAACCGGGTAGCCAATTGACTCGCTGCCGTCGATGTCGCGGCTGAAACCGTCAATTACGGTGCCGCGCACTTTCTTGCTGGCCGCTGCATTGGCGAGGATGTCGCCCCAGCAAGAGATGCCTTCGATTCCACCTGCGATCACCAGCACACGATCATCGCTGTCGATCTGTTCCACCACGGGGGTAACCAGGTGCACAGTGGGAACGTTATCGGATTTAGGAGCCAGCAGCACGGTGCTGGCGCGGCCGACAATCTTTGGGCAGTTCCACAGTGGGCGCAGCCCAACAGTGGCACCTGGCAGGCCGAGGAAGTCGAGCGCATCGGAGACCGTATTGGTATCCAGCGCTGCCAAGCGATCCAGCAAACTCTTATTGATCATGGGAAAGCCCCAGTGGTGACAGAGGCGCCCAGTGTCAGTGAGACAATTTGATAGGTATATTACTAATCACGGATACGTTAGATACGTTAAGCCTATGGATTAATCATGATCAATTTTCGACTGATTCGTCATCTCTGGTTGTTCCTGGCGGTGGCCGAAGAGCAGAATTTCGGCCGTGCAGCCAAGCGTTTGGGCATGTCCCAGCCACCGCTGAGCGAGCAGATTCAGGTGCTGGAGCAGGCGCTCAAGGTCAAGCTGTTCGACCGTTCACGCCGTGGTGCAAAGCTGACTCCAGTGGGGGCGGCGATTCTGCCGGCGGTGCGCAAATTCGCCGACCAACTGGAACGTCTGGAACTCGCCGTGGAGGAGGCGGTGGCGGGACAGTCGGGAATGTTGACCATTGGTGCTATTTCCACAGCCATGTTTGATGTCTTGCCGGGGCTGATCGAGCAACTGAAGGGCGACTACCCGCACCTCACTGTCTCCGTGCGGGAGATCGACAGCGTCGAAGCCGTCCCGGCGCTGGAGGCCGGCGACATCGACCTGGCCTTCGCTCGGCTGGACGGTGATCTTGGGGCTTCGATCAACTCACTGCCGCTACTGGAGGATCGCCTGGTGGTGGCACTGCCCAGTGACCACCCCTTGGCTTCGCGTACTCGGATCAGTCTGTCTAGTCTTTCCAATGAGTCCTTGGTGATGTTTTCCCGAAAGGTCAGCCCGGTGTATTTCGACAATCTGATCGCGACTTGCCGGGCCAGCGGCTTTTCCCCTAGGGTGCTGCATGAAGTGCGTTCCGTCGCTTCGCAAATCGCCTTTGTCAGCTATGGCCAAGGCATCGCACTGGTCCCGGCATCCTTGAAAAAACTGGCGCCGAACAACGTGGTGTTTCGGGCTCTGAGCCAGAAGCTCAATGTCGTGACGAGCGCGGTGGCCTGGAATGCAGATCGGCCCAATCCGGTCGTGGAGGATGTTGTGGCTCGGTTCCGGGCCAAATTTTAAGTGGGTCAAGGAATGTGCGCGAACTATCGGTTGATAGGTTTGCCCTATGAAAAACTTCCCGTATTAGGAATTTACAGATGGCTCGATTCCTTTGAAATTACGTGCCTGGCTGCCTGCAACCCAGGCTCGGCCCAACCTTTTCGCTCAAGGAGTCAATTACGTGCCCTCACCAGAAACGTTCACTCACGTGCAACTCCCGATGACCGTGGAGGATGTTCAGCTGAACGTGCCTGCCATCCATCGCGCCGGTGTCCTTGCGCCAATCGTCTTCCTGCATGGTTTTGGTTCGACCAAGGAGGACTACGCCGACATCGTGCAGCAGCCCGCGTTCGCCGGTCACGCTTTCGTTGCTTACGACGCACCGGGTTGTGGTGAAAGCCAGTGCGATGATCTTTCCAGGATTTCCATTCCCTTTCTGCTGCAGACAGCGCTGCAGGTGCTGGCACATTTCGGCATCGAACGCTTCCATCTGGTCGGCCATTCCATGGGCGGTCTGACCGCACTGATGCTGGCGCATCAGTTTCCGGACCGAGTAATCAGCTTCGTCGATATCGAAGGCAATATCGCCCCTGAAGACTGCTTTCTCAGCCGGCAGATCATTGATTACCCGAGCAACGATCCCGAGGTGTTTTTCGCCGCCTTCATCGAACGTGCCCGACACGCTCCGGCGTATGCCAGCGCACTCTATTCCGCGAGCTTGCGGCACAAGGTACGTGCCGGTGCGGTGCGGGGGATTTTTCAGTCGATGGTCGATCTCTCCGATAAAGCCGATTTGATGGGCAAATTCCTCGGGTTGCAATGCCCCAAGATGTTCATGTACGGAGAGCAGAACGCTTCATTGTCCTATCTCTCGTATATCCAGGCCGAGGGTGTCCGGCTAGCGCCGATTCCTGATTGCGGCCATTTTCCGATGTATTCCAACCCCATCGCGATGTGGCAACAGATCGCCGATTTCCAGGCGAGCAGCCTTGCCGGGTGAACAATGCTGTCCATCTTGGGGCTAAAATCTCGGATGCAATGCGCTTGAGGTCCTGACCATCTGCAGCGAAATCGGTATCCCGGTCTACAAGGTTACGCTCGCGCCTAATGACTTCCGGATGATCTCGCTGCCCACTAGCCTAGATGATTGATGTTCCATGAGTGGACGGCAGCAGGGCAACATGCCTTGGGCTTCCTCCAGCCGCTACGTCTGGCGACGATCAGCGCAATGTGTTTTTCTAATCTTCAAAAAGGTCAGCATGGGTTCCTGCCCGAACGAATACTATTTGTTATTGTTTGCTTTCTGTAGCCAAGCGGTAAATCAGCAGGAAATCTCCACCGACATGACACTCCCGGAAGCCAGCCCAGTTGCCCTTTAAAGGATGATCTAACCATTCAGGCGCTAAGGCTCCTTCATTAGAGATCAACAGCATCATAACTTACTTGATTCGGTGGAGATCAAAACGGCCGGAGCGGGAAAGTCGCTCCCAATTTTTCAGGAAAGCCTTCGCGTAGTCAGACACGCGAGGTAACGTTGCACGTTTACTCGCCGCTGTTTTTCTTGAGGTCATCGAACAGCCCGCCTGTTGATTCAAAGCGTGCATTTTTATCTCGCACGATCTCTTCTGCTTCGGCCATAGCCAAGCGGGTCTTCGCATTGGGAACTTTCATTTCTAGTGGAAAAGCTTGGTCAACCGCAATACGGTGTGAAAATATCCGAACATACATTGGACACAGCAGCAGAGCCCCGCATGCTACGGATCCTCCGTTATAGGAACGCCCAACAGCGAAAAGTACATTTTTTGAAGAAAGAGCTGCTATGTCGATGCCATGATTACTTTCTGCTGGATAAAGAGGGGCTTGGTAGGCATCAAGCTCTTCAATGAGAGCTGCCACCTCTGGCTGGTCAGGTGACTCAAGCGAAATGTGTAGGGGAGTTTTCAAGGTCTACACTCCAATAAGATGGCACAGATTCATATATCGACGGAAAATTTCAGCATGAGAGAAAGCGTTCTACAGAGGTGGTGAAGCAAGTGTGAGCAATGGCCAGATCTCTATCCAGTTTTTGGACTTGAAGCGTTCTTGATAGATCTTTGTTTTCTCCGTGGCAAATTTCCCTGCTGGCCTGATAACCAACCCAAACAGATCATCGAGGCCCAATGGCGCTGCGATCTCGCATAAACCTGACTCTCCTAGTCTCACGGCTACCGCCGTTGCGGTTTCCGGCCAGTGGCGCATTGCGTCAGTCGTTGAAAGGTATGGTTCATCCCCATTCTGAACATGCATTCTGGCTTGGTTTTTTACAGACCACATTGCGGTTGGGTCTAGCCCGCTGAGGTGAGTCTCCAAGGCTTTATCTTCCTCTGGAGAGCAACGTCTATGATCAAACCAAATAACGTCGACGTCTGTTGATAAAGGAGAAGGACTGCGCCCGTGTAAATAGTCCCAAACCGCGTTTCGGACGAAACCTGCTCCTATCCAGCAGTCTGGCAAATTGAGGGAGCGCACCTTCTTCAGTAGTCGCCAGCGGATGGGATCTTCTGAAATAAGCGCTTGGATTACCGATATATTGTCCACGAAAAGCTCCCCTTTCCAAGCTATGCAGATATCCATTGATGCGCAAGCAGCTGAGCGATCTCGCTAGCTCGCTGCGTCGGCAGGCGCATCAGCACATCCTTGAGGTAAGCATACGTATCATGCCCATTGATACCCGCCGATTGGATCAGGCTCATGATCGCCGCCGCCCGCTGCTGCTGGGTCAGCAATGCGGCGCAATGGTCTGCAGGCAACGTTGTAAAGTATCCGAGAAGTCGCCGGTACGGTAGCTGACAACGATCGGCGACGTGACGCTGCTATCAAGCAGTGCCACATAGCCGATGTCATCCCGGTGCAGCCGCTGCACCGAGGCAGGCACCAATGTGATGCCCACCCCGGCGGCCACCAAGCCAATCGCTGTCTGCAACTCGTTGGCCATCTGAGCGACGTGGATTTTCAAGCCACGCTGAGCAAACACCCCCAACACGTGATCGGCATAGCTGGGCCGTGGGTTGCCTGGGTACAGAATGAAAGGCTCTGCGCTCAACTGCTGCATGGTGACCGGCTCGGCGAGCAAGGGGTGCCCCGCCGGAAGCGCGGCTACCAGTGGGTCTTCACGAAGCACCTTTTGGGTGATCGCCGGATCATCGAACAGTAAACGGCCGAAGCCGATATCAATACGCCCGCTTTTGAGTGCTTCCAGTTGCTGAAGGGTGATGAGCTCTGATAGGCCCAGTTCGATGTCGCCATAGCTCCGTAGCCGCCGTATCAGGTCGGGAAGGGCCCCGTAAAGTGTCGATGGTGCAAAGCCGATGCCTAACCAGCGCTTATGGCCCGTGCCGATCCTGCGAGTGTCAGTACTGACACGTTCCAGCTGCTCGAGCAGCAAGCCGGTTTTTTCCTGGAAATATCGACCCGCTTCGGTCAGTCGCAGCGGGCGCGACCGTTCCAGCAATTGGACGCCCAGCTCGTCCTCCAGTTGCTGGATCTGCCGACTCAAAGGCGGTTGAGCAATGTTCAGCTGTTGCGCCGCACGGGTGAAGTTTAGGGTTTGCGCCACAACCCGGAAGTAACGTAGGTGACGAAGCTCCACAATACCTCCTGGGTATTTAACGAGACCTATTCAATATTGGACCGGCGTGTCATCCCCCGTCAATCTGGGGACAGAACAAACATAAACAGGACGGATTTTATGACCGCCACTATCGAACATTTCGATATCCAGATCGTTGATCTGCCCACCATTCGCCCGCACAAGCTGGCCATGCATACCATGCACGGGCAGACGCTGGTGATTCTGCGCATTCGCTGCAGCGACGGCATTGTAGGTATTGGCGAAGCCACCACCATTGGTGGCCTGGCTTACGCCGGAGAAAGTCCGGAAAGCATCAAGACCAACCTCGATACCTGGTTTGCGCCCCTATTGATTGGTCAGGATGCCAGCAACCTCAACGTTGCCATGCAGCGCGTGGACCGAGCCATCCGTGGCAATACCTTTGCTCGTAGCGCGGTAGAAACCGCCTTGCTCGATGCCTTGGGCAAACGTCTGGGCCTGCCCGTGGCCGAGGTGCTGGGTGGTCGAGTGCGCGACGGAGTCGAAGTCGCCTGGACGCTGGCCAGCGGTGACACCGATAAGGATATCGAGGAAGCCGAGCGCATGCTCGATCTGCGCCGCCATCGCCATTTCAAACTGAAGATCGGTGCAGGCGACCCTCCCCGCGACATCGCCCATGTCGCGGCTATCAAGCGCGCCTTGGGGGACCGGGCCAGCGTCCGGGTGGACATCAACCAAGCGTGGAGCGAAGCGATTGCGATCAATGCGTGCCGTCGGCTGGCCGATGCCGGCGTCGAGTTGATCGAACAACCCCTGTCGCGCCACGACCGCGCCGGCATGGCACGCCTCAGCGCCCGCAGCCCGATCCCGCTGATGGCCGACGAGGCCATCGAGTCTGTCGAAGACAGCTTTGCCCTGGCACAGATGGGCGCGGCGCCCATCTTTGCCCTGAAGATTGCCAAAACCGGTGGCCCTCGCGCCGTGTTGCGTACGGCCGCCATCGCCCAAGCTGCGGGCATCGGACTGTACGGCGGCACCATGCTCGAGGGCAGCATCGGCACACTGGCCGCAGCCCATGCTTTCGCGACTCTCGACAAGCTTGAATGGCACACCGAATTGTTCGGCCCGCTGCTGTTGACCGAGGATATTGTGGTCCAGCCACCGGTGTACCGCGACTTCCAGCTGTTGATCCCGCGCCTGCCTGGCCTGGGTCTGGAACTGGACGAAGCACGCCTGGCGCGGTTCGCCCGTCGATAAACGCCATCACTTGTTCAACTGAGGAACCTGCCATGCTTTTTCACGTACGCATGACCGTCAAACTTCCTGCCGACATGCCAGCCGATCAAGCAGCAAGGCTCAAGGCCGACGAGAAGGAACTGGCTCAGCGCCTGCAGCACGAGGGCACCTGGCGACACCTCTGGCGTATCGCCGGCCTGTACGCCAACGTCAGCATCTTTGATGTGCCCGATAACCAAGCCTTGCACGACACGCTGATGCAACTGCCGCTGTATCCCTACATGGACATCGAAGTCATGGCCATGTGCAGACACCCCTCGTCGATCTACGCCGACGACCGCTGAAATAAGCCATATGTCTTTACAATAATGACGTTTGTCTCCACAAGAACAAAGATGAGGAACACCGCCATGACCGTTCGTATTTCCCATACCGCCGAAGTGCAAAAATTTTTCGAAGGCGCCGCCGGCTTTGACAAGACCGCCGGCAGTGCCCGCATGAAGACCGTGATCCATCGCGTGCTGACCGACAGCATCAAGATCATCGAAGACCTTCAGGTCACGTCCGAGGAGTTCTGGAAAGCCGTGAACTACCTGAATGAGCTGGGCGCTCGCCAGGAAGCCGGGTTGCTGGTAGCTGGACTAGGCCTGGAACACTACCTGGACCTGCTGATGGACGCTGAAGACCAGCAGGCCGGCCATGTGGGCGGCACTCCACGCACTATCGAGGGCCCGCTGTATGTGGCCGGCGCGCCGCTGTCGCAATACGAAGCGCGGCTCGACGATGGCCAGGATCCTGGCACATTGCTGTACATGAAAGGCCAGGTGCGCAGTGTGGCGGGCGAGCCCGTGGCCAATGCCATCGTCGATGTGTGGCATGCCAACACGGCAGGTACCTATTCCTACTTCGACCCCTCGCAGTCCGAGTTCAACCTGCGTCGCCGCATTCAGACCGACGACCAGGGACGGTACCGCTTTCAGAGCATCGTGCCCTCCGGTTACGGCTGCGCTCCGGATGGCCCGACCCAGGCGCTGCTGGATCAGCTCGGCCGCCACGGTCAACGCCCGGCGCACATACATTTTTTCATCTCCGGACCCGGCTATCGCCACCTGACTACCCAGATCAACCTGGCGGGCGAAAAGTACCTGCACGACGATTTCGCCTATGCCACACGTGACGAGCTGATTGCCGACATTACGTTCAACGAAGACGGCGGTGATCGGTATGCGGAGATCGAATTCGACTTCGTGCTGCAGCCTACCGAAGAGCTCAGGGAGCAGGACAAGCGCGAGCGGGTGAGGGCGCTGGAGGCCTGATGACGAAACGCTGAAGTGTTCAGCTCCCGACCGCAATGCGGCGGGAGCTTTTGTCGTCAACCCGAGCCTGCTTATAAAAAAACAAGAGAGGCGCACACCATGACCACCCTGTTGAGTGAATGCAGCTGCATCTTCAACCAGGCGGATGCCTACGCGGTGTCCGAATACGTGAACCAGCATGTGGGCAGCCATGAGATTCGCATGCCCCCCAAAGGCCAACCGCGGGCGAGCATCAGCCATCGGACTTTTTCCAGCCTGGACCTGTGCCGTATCAGTTACGGCGCGCGAGTGCAGGTGCTGTCCCCGGCCCTGGAATCGATCTATCACCTGCAAATCCTGTTGCGCGGCCACTGTCGCTCCTTTGCCCGCGGTAGAGAGCAAATTTACACCCCCGGCGAGATCCTGCTGATCAATCCCGATGACCCTGTCGACCTGACCTACTCGGCGGATTGCGAAAAATTCATCATCAAGGTGCCCGTTGGCCTCCTGGAGAGTGCTTGTGTGGAGCAGAAATGGGTACTGCCCAGCAACGGCATACGCTTCGCCGCTTCGCGTCATGACCTCAGTACCCATGAGTGTTTCGTACAACTGCTGGGATTGATTTGTCAGGAGGCAGAGAGCGCGGCAGCGCCTGAGGTCCAGGTGCTTTATGAACGCCTTATGGCCAGTAAGCTGCTGGGGATGCTCGCCAATAACGTAGCCCGACAAATACCGGCGCAATCCCAAGGCCAGGGGTTCGAGGCGGTGAGGCAGTTCATCGATGCACACCTGCGCAAAGAGATCAGTATCGAACAGCTGATGGCTGTTGCACGGGTGAGCGAGCGCTCGCTGTACTTGCTGTTCGAAAGGCAGGTGGGTGTGTCGCCGCGCGATTACGTGCGCCAGCGCAGACTGGAGCGGGTCCATGAGTTGCTGCAGTCGCCCGCTGCCCGCAGCGTCACAGAGGTTGCGCTGGATCATGGCTTCCTGCACCTGGGGCGTTTCTCGGAAGCCTATCGCAAGCGCTTCGGTGAACTGCCATCGCAGACCACACGTCGCTGCCAAGAGGGCCTTGCAGTAAACGGATAGCGATGTGCAGTGGCTGGATATCGCCAGGAAGGCGAGGCACTTAAGGTGAAAGTGCCTGATACAAGAACAATGGAGGGCCCAGCCCATGAACCAGAATATCGACGCGCTTGCTCAACAGATCCGTGAATCTGTTCAGGAAAATCCTGCCACTGGCGTTTTCCGCTGCCGCCGAGACATTTTTACCGATCAGCAGCTGTTCGACCTGGAGATCAAACACATCTTCGAAAGCGGTTGGGTGTACCTGGCGCACGAAAGCCAGGTGCCGCAAATCAATGACTACTTCACTACCTCCATCGGCCGTCAGCCGGTGGTGGTGACCCGGGACAAGCAAGGCCAGCTGCACGGTCTGGTCAACGCCTGCGCTCACCGCGGCGCCATGCTTTGCCGACGCAAGCAAGGCAACAAGGGTTCGTTTACCTGCCCGTTCCATGGCTGGACGTTCAGCAATGCCGGCAAGCTACTCAAGGTCAAGGATGCCAAGACCGGCGCCTACCCTGACAGCTTCGACTGCGACGGCTCCCATGACCTGCGTCGGCTTGGTCGCTTCGAGAGCTATCGTGGGTTTCTGTTCGGCAGCCTGAGCGAGGCGGTGCCCGAGCTGAGCGACTATCTGGGTGAAACCCGCACGATCATCGACCAGATGGTCGACCAAGCGCCCGAAGGCTTGGAAGTGTTGCGCGGCAGTTCGTCTTATATCTACGACGGCAACTGGAAATTGCAGATCGAAAACGGTGCCGACGGCTACCACGTCAGTTCCGTGCACTGGAACTACTCGGCGACCATGGGTCGACGCAACTACGAGGCAGAGGGTACCCGCACCGTCGATGCCAATGGTTGGTCGAAGAGCCTGGGCGGGGTGTACGCCTTCGAGCACGGGCATATTCTGCTGTGGACACGCTTGCTCAATCCCGAAGTACGTCCGGTGCATGCCCACCGTGAAGCCCTGGCCGAACGCCTTGGGCAAGCGCGCGCGGACTTCATCGTCGACCAGACCCGCAACCTGTGCCTGTACCCCAACGTCTATCTCATGGACCAGTTTTCCACGCAGATCCGCGTGGTGAGACCGATTGCCGTGGACAAGACCGAGGTGACTATCTACTGCATGGCGCCAAAAGGTGAAAGCGACAAGGAGCGCGCCACCCGCATTCGTCAGTACGAGGATTTCTTCAACGTCAGCGGCATGGGTACACCGGACGATCTGGAAGAGTTCCGCGCCTGCCAGGCCGGCTATCAAGGTGCCACCACGTTGTGGAACGATCTGAGCCGGGGCGCGAAGCAGTGGGTAGAAGGCCCGGACGACAATGCCAACGCCATGGGCATGCGTCCCCAGCTCAGTGGCGTGAAGACCGAGGACGAGGGCCTGTTCGTGCGCCAGCATGCGTTCTGGGCATCACGCCTGCTGACCGCGCTGGAGTCCGAGCGTAAAGAGTTGATCGTCACCGACAAGGAGGTGCAGTCATGAGCACCTCCCGTGGCCTGCTGTTGGCGTTTCTCTACCGCGAGGCGCGGTTGCTGGACGATCGCCAGTGGGATGAGTGGCTGGAATGCTATTCACCGGACGTGGAGTTTTGGATGCCGGCCTGGGCTGACCAGGACAGCCTCACCGAAGACCCACATCGGGAAATCTCGCTGATCTACTACCCCAATCGCGATGGCCTGGAAGACCGGGTATTCCGCATCAAGACAGAGCGCTCCAGTGCCAGTACGCCAGAGCCACGCACTGCACACCTGATCGCCAACCTGGAAGTGCTGAGCGACGACGGCGCTACCGTCGAGCTGCGCTTCAATTGGCACACCCTCAGCCATCGCTACAAGACCACGGATTCGTATTTCGGCACCTCGTTCTATCGCCTGGACGTCAAAGGCGAACACCCGCTGATCAAGCGCAAGAAGATCGTGCTCAAGAACGACTACATCCATCAAGTCATCGACATTTACCACATCTGAGGGCACAGCCATGACGTATTCGATTGCCTTGAACTTCGAGGATGGGGTGACCCGATTCATCGACTGCGAGCCGCGCGAAAAGGTGCTGGATGCCGCTTATCGTCAGCGTATCAATCTGCCCATGGACTGCTCCGATGGGGTGTGCGGCACCTGCAAGTGCCACTGCGAAACGGGCGAGTACGAACTGGGCGACGATTACCTAGAGGATGCCTTGGCCGGGGATGAAGCCGAGCAGCGTCAGGTCCTCACTTGCCAGATGGTGGTGCAGTCCGATTGCGTGCTCAGCGTGCCGGTACCTTCCGGTGCTTGCAAGACGGGGACCACGCATTTTGGCGCTACGGTCTCGAGCATCGTTACCCATGCCGACGCCGCTGTGGAGGTCAGTTTCACCCTCGACCAGGCGCCTGTTTTTCTGCCGGGCCAGTACGTCAATATTGCCGTGCCTGGGAGCCAGCAGACGCGCTCGTATTCGTTCAGCAGCCGCCCCGGTGATACCCAGGCCAGCTTCCTGATCAAACAGGTGCCCGGGGGCCTGATGAGCAGCTGGCTGACCGGTGCCAGCGTCGGCGAGCAGGTCAGCATGACCGGCCCACTGGGCAGCTTCTACCTGCGTGCAGTCACTCGGCCTCTGTTGTTTCTGGCCGGCGGTACCGGTCTGGCGCCTTTTCTGGCGATGCTCGAAGTGCTCGCTGAAAAAGGCGAGGCCCAGCAGATCTGCCTGATCTATGGCGTCACCCGCGATCAGGATCTGGTGATGGTCGACGTCTTGAAGGGCTTCTCGGATCGCTTGCAAAACTTCAGCTTCGTGACCTGTGTTGCCGACCCGGCTACAGCCCATTCGCGCCAAGGCTATGTCACCCAGCACATGTCTTCGGGCGTCCTGAATGACGGCGATGTCGATGTGTACCTGTGCGGTCCGCCACCGATGGTCGATGCCGTGCGCAAGTATTTCACCGAGCAGGGCGTGACCCCCGCCAGTTTTCATTACGAGAAATTCACCCCAAACGCCGTCGTGACCGGCGATGTCGCATAAGGAGGTTGATATGAGCTTACGTTTTACAGACAAAGTTGCGGTGGTCACCGGCGCTGCACAGGGCATAGGTCTTTGCGTGGTCGGGCGCCTGCTGGAGGAGGGCGCCTGGGTGGTCGCGGTGGACCGCTCCGAGCTGGTGCACGAGCTCAAGAGCGAGCGGGTGGTGACGCTCACCGCCGACCACGAGCAGAGCACCGAATGCGGTGAGGTCATGGGCGCTGCCCATGGCCGATTCGGGCGTATCGATGTTCTGATCAACAACGTTGGCGGCACCATCTGGGCCAAGCCTTTCGAGCACTACCGCTGCGAAGAAATCGAAGCTGAGGTACGTCGCTCATTGTTCCCGACATTGTGGTGTTGCCACGCCGTACTGCCCTACATGATCGATCAGGGTCGCGGAGCGATCGTCAACGTTTCTTCGGTCGCGACTCGCGGGGTGAACCGGGTGCCTTACGGCGCTGCCAAGGGTGGGGTGAACGCCCTTACCGCCTGCCTGGCGTTCGAGACCGCCGAACGAGGCATCCGAGTCAACGCCACGGCGCCGGGCGGCACCGAGGCGCCACCACGACGCATTCCCCGCAACACCCAAGCGCCCAGCGCCGACGAACAACGGTGGTACCAGCAGATTGTCGACCAGACCGTCGACAGCAGCTTGATGAAGCGCTACGGCACGATCAACGAACAAGCGAGCGCCATTCTGTTTCTGGCCAGCGACGAGGCTTCTTATATCACCGGCGTCACGCTGCCGGTAGGAGGCGGAGATTTGGGTTGAACTGGCAGTCGAACCCTTCAGGCTTGCTCATACCAACGATAAATCCATGAGCGATGCCGTGCGTAACCACGAAACCAATTCGCTTATGGATGCGACTCCAAGGTCTGTGCCGCTTCATCACAGGGCTCGGTTGCCATTTACAGCCCATAGCAGCCCCTCGCCGGCGAAGATCACCGGGTTGGAATGCCTATTCTAGGGGCCCGAGTGAATCTTGACCGTAGCGTCTTTTATGACCGGCGTATAGGATGCTCCGCCAAGTCAAACGCGATACGCTGAGCAGAGGGTCGATCCGCAGCGCACGCGTCATCGACCTTATGTCATATCTCTCGAACACGGAAACCCAATGGCAAAGAAACCTGGCAGAAAGCACGGCACCCCCGACGTTTCGCAGCTCAAGAAAACGTCAAGCTTGACCTTGATCGATGTCGCCAAGGTTGCCGGCGTTTCGCCTATCACGGTTTCCCGTGCTCTACATCGCCCCGAAGTGGTTAGCAAGGAAGCTCGGGAAAAAGTGCTCGAAGCGGTGCGCATTACGGGTTACGTATCCAACATGTTGGCCGGCGGCTTGGCGAGCAACAAGTCGCGGCTAGTGGCGATCTTCCTGCCCACCATCGCTAACTCTATCTTCGCCGACACGGTGCAAGCGTTGATGGACCGTCTCACTGAAGCCGGCTATCAAACCTTGCTGGGCCTGACGGGCTACTGCGCCGAACAGGAAGAAAGACTTCTCGAGGCCGTCCTCGGCCGCCGGCCTGACGGCATCGTCCTGACCGGGACCCTGCACACGGAGTCCAGCCGCTTGCGGTTGGCTCAGTCGGGTATCCCGGTGGTCGAAGCTTGGGACTTGAGCGAATCTCCGTTGGACATGCTGGTGGGTTTTTCCCATGAAGGGGTAGGGGAGGCCACAGCTCGCCACCTGCTTGCTAAAGGCTACAAGCGCTTTGCCGTGGTCACCATCAGCGACCCTCGCGGTCTTCGGCGCTGCAAAAGTATGATTGCCGAGTTGCAGCATCAGGGTGTGGTTGACGTGCCAATGCAGATCATGACACCGCCTGCCACGCTGGAAGTCGGCCGTGAGGGTCTGCGCCAGCTTTTCGAACAGGGCGCGATACCCGAGGTGGTTGTATGCAGTTCCGACACTATCGCCCAAGGTGTGCTTGCTGAAGCCGCCAGCCGCGGTCTACAGGTACCTGCAGACCTGGCGGTGATGGGCTTTGGCGACCTGAGCAGCGCGGCCCATGTCTATCCCGCGTTGTCGACGGTGAGCGTGGACGGCAAGCGCATTGGTGACCAAGTCGCCAAGGCTCTGCTGGATCGCTTCCAATACCCGGCGGGCAGCGCTGAGCCCGTGCGAATTGACACCGGATTTACGCTCGTTGATCGGCACACCACTTGAACCGGTTGCAGCTGAAAAACCGACCAACGCACGCTTGAATGATTGCGCAATCAGTGTAGGATCGCTACAACGGTCATCCCGGGATCACAGGGGTGGCTTTTTTTGACTTGGGTATGATTGCGCAATCATAAGCTCGGCCAGAAGTTTTGATCCCAAGGTTGCAAGGCGCTAAAACACAATAAGGACAATAAAAGTGAAGACACCCGTATACCCGGTCGCAAAGACCAACGTGCGCTATCTTATCCTGGCGATGATTTTCATCGTTACGGTGTTCAACTACGTCGACCGTGCCACCTTGTCTATTGCTGCGCCCGCGATGCGCGCTGATCTGGGGTTCGATGCGATTACCATGGGCATCGCCTTTTCGGCTTTCGGCTGGGCCTATACGAGCATGCAGATCCCGGGCGGCATCGTGCTTGATCGCTTCGGCTCGCGGATGACGCTGGGCATCAGCCTGATCCTCTGGTCGACACTGACCTTCCTGCAAGGTTACGTGGACCTTTTCAGCTCCGCGTTCCTGGCACTTTTCGTACTGCGCTTTCTGATGGGCGTTGCCGAGTCTCCTGCGTTCCCAGCCAACAATCGCCTGACGGTCATGTGGTTTCCGCGCCACGAGCGTGGTCTGGCTACGGCGATTTTCCAATCAGCGCAATACTTTGCGTTGGCAGCCTTTACCCCACTGATGGTGTTACTGCTCAACAGTTTTGGCTGGCAGCATGTGTTCTTCTGGACGGGAGGGGCAGGGATACTCATCGGCCTGCTGTGGTTCAAAATGGTTCACGAACCCCGCAAAGATAAGCGCGCCAATCAAGCCGAGATTGACTACATCGAAGCAGGTGGCGGCTTACCAGGTATCGGCGACACCAAGACGCCGTTCAGTTGGAAGAATGTGCGCGCCATCGGCGGCAATCGCATGATGCTGGGCATTTACCTGGGCCAGTTCTGCCTGACATCCATCACCTGGTTTTTCCTGACCTGGTTCCCCACCTACCTGATCGAAGCCAAAGGCATGACCATGCTCAAGGTTGGCCTGGTCGCGGCCATTCCGCCCATCGCCGGTTGCCTGGGCGGCATGATCGGCGGTGTGTGGTCCGACTGGATGCTCAAGAAGGGCTGCAGCCTGACCACCGCCCGCAAGACACCGATCATCTGCGGTTTGCTGCTGTCGAGCAGCATCGTTGTTGCCAACTATACCCAGTCCGTGTCCTTGGTCATCCTGGTGATGTCCATAGCGTTCTTCGCCAAGGGTGTCGGCAACCTTGGCTGGTGCATCGTCGGCGATGTCTCGCCCAAGCGGGCCATGGGTATTAGCGGCGCAATGTTCAACTTCTGCGGCAACATTGCGAGCATCGTCACCCCCATTGCGATCGGTGTGCTGGTCAATCAATTGGGCTCTTTCGACGCTGCGCTGATGTATGTGGGCGCGATGGGGCTGCTGGGTGCTTTCGCCTACCTGTTCATTGTGGGCCCGCTCAAGCGTATGGACATCGATGACCTGAACGACTCGCCCACGCCGGCACCTGAGCCGCTGAAGGCCGAACTGACCAATCCACGTTCCTGATAACGCATCACCTATTTTTCCACTTAGGGAGAGCACCATGCTCGGACAAGAACAAAGCCAAAAATCTGCCGACGATGACCGTATCGCCTACGTCAAAGTCTCCTCGGTCTTTCTGCCCTTGGCCAACCCGATCAGCGACGCCAAGGTACTCACTGGACGGCAGAAGCCCATGACGGAAATTGCCATTCTGTTCGCCGAAATCGAGACGGTCGATGGCCATAAGGGCTTGGGCTTCAGCTACTCGAAACGGGCGGGCGGCCCGGGTCAGTTTGCCCATGCGAAGGAGATCGCGCCGGCGCTGATCGGTGAAAATCCCAGCGACATTTCCAAGCTCTGGACCAAGCTGTGCTGGGCTGGCGCCTCGGTTGGGCGCAGTGGTTTGTCGACTCAGGCCATCGGTGCATTCGATGTGGCGCTGTGGGACCTCAAGGCCAAGCGCGCCAATCTTTCCCTCGCTCGTCTGTTAGGCGCTCAGCGAGACTCGGTACGCTGCTACAACACCTCTGGCGGCTTTCTACACACGCCGCTCGACCAGCTGCTAAAGAACACTGACATCTCCCGGGAAAAAGGCATCGGCGGTATCAAATTGAAGGTTGGCCAACCGGATTGCGCCATCGATATTGAGCGAGTCAGCACCGTGCGCAGGCACCTGGGCGACAACTTCCCGCTGATGGTCGATGCTAATCAGCAGTGGGATCGTCCGACCGCCCAGCGCATGTGCCGGCGGTTCGAAGAATTCAACCTGATTTGGATCGAGGAGCCGCTGGACTGTTACGACGCTGAAGGCCATGCCGCTCTGGCACAACAGTTCGACACCCCGATCGCTACGGGTGAGATGTTGACCAGCGTCGCCGAGCATGCCGAATTCATCAGGTTGCGAGGCGCTGACTTCCTGATGCCTGATGCTCCACGTGTAGGGGGTATTACCCCGTATCTGAAGGTCGCAGCAATGGCCGAACAGGCGGGCGTGATGCTGGCCCCACATTTCGCCATGGAACTGCATGTGCACTTGGCAGCGGCGTATCCCACCGAGCCGTGGGTCGAGCATTTCGAATGGCTCGAACCGCTTTTCAACGAACGTCTCGAAACGCGCGAAGGCCGTATGCTGGTACCGACACGCCCTGGCCTTGGCCTTTCTCTGAGCGAACAGGTTGTGCCCTGGACCGCACAAGTGGCTGAAGTCGGGAGTCGTCCATAGTTCGTCGATCATTTGCCATGACCTGCGCGGCGGGCGGCGGCAATCGACAGCTGCCCGTCGCTAAGCAATACAATTGGCCCAAAACGAACAGCTTTTGCCCAACAATCTCTTCAGTGCTAGCAAAATTTCTAAGCAAAAAAAGGGCCTCCCAAAGGCCCTTTACAACGACGGAAACTCAGTCATTCCAGGGAGTTTTCACTTCCTACCGATAGGCCATTCGATCGGTTAAAGCGCTGCCGTTAGATGACGCCCCAGCACTCGCTGATATTCGGCCTGGGCAGTCTGTTCAGTGAATTCCCCCCACCATTTGGACACCACCACCGTCGCTACGCCATTGCCGATGGTGTTGCAGGTGGCAATGGCCATGGACATGAAACGGTACACGCCAAACAAAAGTGCGAGACCCTCCACCGGCCGGCCTATTCGAGCCCCAACGCCTCCACCAAGCCGATGATTGCCGCAGTCGTCTCACGTACCCGTCGATCATTGCGGCGGTCAGGGTGCAAAGCCAACCAGATACCGAGATTCAACATCGGCTCGGTTGTCTGCAACTTCACCAGACGGGGGTCGCTGTCGGCAAGGAAACACGGCAGCCCGGCGACCCCAATTCCGCTACAGGCCGCCTCATATTGATTACTGAGGTCGGCCACCTCGCAGATCACCCGGCGATGTCCGATGATTTGGTATAGCCAGGTCTTGTGATCGAAAGACAGCTCATGCGCGGTATAGCCGATGAACTCCCAGTGCTCAGGCGTAGCGATGTTGGGGTAGGCCATTGTCGCGTACAGGGCAAATTCCATTTGGCCGATTTTTTTGACGATGTCGGAATCCGTAACGCCTGGCGCGAGGCGCATGGCCAGGTCCGCCTCGAGTCTGGACAAGGACGCAAAATGAGGTTCGCTTAACACCGAAATCTGCACCTGCGGCAGCCCTTGGGAGAGGGTCAACAGATGAGGTGCCAGAAAATGCCGTGCAAGGATTGGCGGCGCGGAGAGAGTGATCTTGGCGCGCAATTCACTATGGGCCGTCATGGCCAAGCGTTTGATCGAGAACATTCTGTCCTCGATCGCCAGCGCTTGCTCAAACACCTCCTGACCCAGGCTCGTCAATTCGGCCCGCCTGGGCAGCCGATTGACCAGGCGTGTTCCTAGCTGTGCTTCAAGCGTGGCCAAGCGGCGGCTGATGGTCGCTTGATCGACATCGAGTTGCCTGGCCGCCCCTGAAAGCGTTCCGGCGTTGGCGATAGCCAGGAAATAGCGGACGTCTTCCCAGTTCAAGATCTATGCACTCATGCATGGTATATCCGCGTATTTTAGTATTTACGCATGGCAGGTCAAGGCATAGGCTTTCATGACATCTGAAATTACGGCTGGCACATGTACAAAACTTCTAATTTGAACGCAATCAAGGTCGCTACCTGCCTGGGATACCTTGTTGTTCAACTGGATGTCAGTGTGGTGAACGTTGGTCTCGGCGCTTTGAAATCAGCCTTCAATACTAATCTGACCGGCCTGCAGTGGGTGATCAACAGCTATGCGCTGGTGTTCTCTGCACTGCTCATCCTCGGTGGCGGCCTTGGCGACAAATTTGGCGCCAAACGGGTGTTCATCTTTGGCTTTGCCGTGTTCACCTTGGCTTCGACGGGGTGTGGCATGGCGACAAACATGCCGATATTGATTGCAATGCGCTGCGTTCAGGGCATCGGCGCGGCGTTCCTCATCCCCACCTCCTTGATGCTGATCCGCCAGAACTTCAAGGATCTGAACCAGCGGCGTTCCGCTGTTGCGCTATGGGGCGCCTGCGGCGGAATCGCGCTGGCGGCGGGCCCGGTGTTGGGCGGCATCATGATCGAACACCTAGGTTGGCGCAGCGTGTTCCTCATCAATATTGCGCTGGGGATACTGGCGATCATGCTGACCTTGCGGTTCACGCCGGCATCGTCACGTATAGACAAAAAGATCGATGTTGCCGGGCAAATCAGTATTGCGATCAGCCTGGCACTGCTGACTTACGCGCTGACCGAGGCGAGCAGCCTGGGGTGGAGTGTAATCCCCGTCTCGAGCATGGGCCTTGCCGCGCTGGCCTTGGCGGTGTTCATGCTCGTGGAAACGAAGGCACAGGCGCCGATGTTGCCTGCCCGCCTGGCCCGCAACAACGTATTGCTCGGGACGATGTTCACCGGGGCGGTTATCAATCTGACGTTCTTCGGCGTCGTCTTTGTGCTGAGCATCTATTTCCAGACGATCCTGCACTACGACGCGCTTCATACCGGCCTGGCGTTTATTCCGCTGACCGCAGTCATGACTGTTTCTTCGCTCACGTCGGCGCGCATCGCTAAACGCATCAGCGCGCTGAGCATCATGACTACGGGGCTGGCGCTGCAAATTGTGGGTTTTGCGCTGCTATCCCAAATAGGGCCTGAAAGCTCGTTTTGGCTGCTCAATGGCGCCATGATGATTGTCGGTATTGGCAGCGCCTCAACGGTGCCTTCGATGAACAACTCGATGCTTGCCGCGGTAAGCCCCGAGGACGCCGGCATGGCCTCCGGCCTGATGTCGTCGGCGCGGCAACTGGGCGGTGTAGTTGGAGTGGCGGTCTTCGGCATCTTGATAGCAAGCGATGATTCAACCGCATTCGCCAATGGCATGTCCGAGTCGATGTGGGTCTGTGTGGCGGCACTGGTCATTTGCATTCTTCTCAACCAGAAGCTGGTTCGCGTTCACCCGGCATCCGCCCAGGCCCAGTAGATTTTTACCCCGCTAAGCAGGAGGGCCGTATGGCCAATTCAACTCGTTCCAATGACAACATTAGTTCTGTAGTAGAGGTTGACTATCCAGACTTCGCCAAACTGCCGGTAGCCGTGCGCAGCAAATTCGAGAGTCTGCCGACCAAGGTCAATTTTTTTCGGATGATAGGCCACAGCGCCGGCGCGTTTATTCCGATGATCGACCTGACCAATGCGATATTCCGGGATCTGAATATCTCTGATTATCACAAGGAGCTGCTGGTTCTGCTGGTGGCCGCCCATGAAAAGGTGAGCTACGAATGGGAGCAGCATATTTCCATCGCTCAAGTGGCAGGGGTTCGCCCGGATCAGTTCATCGCCATAGCTGAGGAGCGGATCAATGACGACAAGGCCTTCAAGGAGGACGAGCAGGTTCTGCTGCTGTTCGGCAAGGCGATTCTCGCCAACGGCAAAGCGCCTGGCGTGATGTTCAAACACGCCTTGCAGCACTTTTCGGTTGAAGAGCTGAGCGATGCAACCATCGTGGTCGGTTACTACCGAATGGTGTCGAATTATCTTCAGACGTTCAATGTTGCGACGGATGCCCAAAAGGATGGCAGCTGGATCAAGGGCTGATCAGTTCTTTTGCAGCGCTGCGCCGGCCCGTCTGGCGTGCGGCACAGCTCGAATGTCCGATCTGTGCCGCGTAGATGCCGCTGATCTCGATGCCGGCCACGGTGAAGCTGCCCATCTGCTCCTTACACCGCGCAATTGGATACTTCTGAGGGCGACACGCTATCACTGGCGAGCAGACTCATGGCATCGCCAATTGGATGACGCAGTCCGTAGTTGAATAACGTCGCGCCGTAAATAACTACGTAACTGCAAATTACTTCAAGTAAGTTCTGACCAAGGAAATCAATTCGTCTATTGAGGACTTTTGGGCCTCTGTAGTGTCATCCAGGTTGGTGAACTCTTCTCGGAGATGGCTCTCGAGCACGCCCGCCATCAAGCCGTTCACGGCACCACGCATTGCGGCTATCTGCTGGAGCACCGGACCGCACTCAGCACCTTCTGACAGTGCGGTTTCCAACGCGTCCAGCTGTCCGCGAACCCGGCGAACGCGTGCAAGAACACGTTTTTTCTCTTCTGGTGTGTGTGGCATGAAACCCCCTATCGCGTTGCCTGGCGGGGGAGTCTACACATCTGCCGCAGGGCAGTATATCCAGCCACGCGCAGCTACCCTTGACGAAGAGGGGCTGGGCATCGCCTGTCTGCCTGACTTTTTGGTGGAGGAGGCGGTCGCCCAGGGACGATTGGTGCCGGTGCCCGAGACGTATGTGCGCGACTATCGTCCCTTCAGCATTCCCTGGCCCTGAAGTCGCCAGCCACTACCGAAGATCAAGGCCTTCGTCGACTTCATGGCTAAGCAACTTGGCTAAAAGACCTGGCTGAAGATCAAAGCAAAAATGCCGGCACTTGAGTGTCCGGCATTCTTGCGAGAGGGTGTTGTTCAGTCAGCCAACTGCAACGTTTTGGTCAGCCACTTGGAAAAGTCGGCCAGTTCTTCACCGATGATTTCGTGGGCCATGTCGTAGTGATGGGTCTCGTGGATAACGTCAATCCGATCCAGCCAAGCATCGGCTTCCTTGGCCCAGTCGATTGGCAATACATTGTCGCGTAGACCGTGGGCGATAAACGCCGAGGTCGACTTCAAGCGCTGGGTTGAAGCGATCTGCGGTTCAATTTCACGCAACATGCGCCCGCTCAACAAAGCAAAACCCTTGACCAGCTCCGGCTCGGTGACCCCGATGCTTGAGCTCAGGATACCGCCTTGGCTGAAGCCGGCGATCACGGTCGGCAGTTGGGGCAACGCTTCGATGAAGGTTTGTAGCCGCTTGCGGCTGCCTTCGGCTTGCTCATAGCTGAACGATGGGCCATTGCTGGTGAAGTTGACCTGATACCAAGCGAACCCCTGCGGGCCGACTTGCAGTGGGCCGCGCAGCAGAAGAATTTCAATGTCTTGTGGTAGCGAGGCGGCCAACGAGGCCAGGTTGGCCTCGTTGGAGCCCACGCCATGAAGCAGCAGCAAGCGCGCCTTGGGGCTCGAGGTGTTGCAAGCCTTGCGGAAGAAGATCCCGGATTCCTGCTCGCAGGCCGGTTCCGAGAACGTGATAGTAGCCATGGTCAATTACCGCCTTGTGCAGGTTGAGCCGACTCGACGAGCACTGCGCCAGCCGAAGAAAATAAGTAGCTATCCATCGCCAGTACACCGTAGGTCACGCCGCCTTCGACGACGCGTATTTCATAGTCCTCGCCGGCAGCGCCCAGCGCGATGAACAGCGGCAAGTAGTGCTCATCCGTTGGATGTGCGCGTTGCGCCGAGGGCGCATATTGCTTGTAGTCCAGCAACTGGTCGAGGTTGCCCGAGGCCAGGGTCTTGGCTGTCCAGGCGGCAAAGTCCTTGACGTATTGAGCACCATGGGGCGTAGCACCGCGGAACTCGTACAGATTGTGGGTGAGGCTGCCGGAAGCGATGATCAGCACGTTCATGTCCCGCAACGGCTTGAGCGCCTGGCCTAACTTCCAGGCTTTACGCGTGTCGAGCGAAGCGGGCATGGATACTTGCACCACGGGAATATCGGCCTCGGGCGCCAGGTACAGAAGCGGTACCCAGGCGCCATGATCCAACCCGCGGTTGACGTTCAGACTGGACTTCCAGCCGGCCCCGTGAAGCATGTCGACGATCTGCTCCGCCAGTGCCGGTGAGCCCGGCGCTGGATACTGAATCTGGTAAAGAGCGTCTGGGAAGCCGCCGAAATCGTGAATGGTGGAAGGTGCGGTGCTCGCGGTAACGCTGACCTCGTCGCGAGTCATCCAATGTGGAGAGAGGATGACGATCGCGTCGGGTCGCGGTAGTTCGCGACCGAGCTCGGCCAGATGCTTACCAGCCAGACCGGGCTCGATTGCAAACATGGGAGCACCATGAGACACGAACAGCAGAGGGTACGATGTGTTCATGGTGTTTACTCCGGGTTGAGTTACTTGTTCAGCCAGACGGGGGCAACCGAAGTGCCCAGGCCTGCGCCGTAACCGAGATAGATGTTGAAGCCAGCCAGCGGCTCCAGATAACGCGCATTGACCAGGCCGCCGGCGTCCACAGTGTTCCAGCCCAGACTGCGGGCCAGCGATACGGCGGTTTGTTTTGCGCGTTCGCTGTCACTGGCGACGAATACGCTACCGCGTTGGTTGTAGGCGAACAGCGGGCCGTCGGCCAGGACCTGAGCGAACAGGGTGTTGAAGGCTTTGACTACCTGGGCGCCGGGCACTGCCTTGGCGATTTCTTCGGCAGCGCTGGTGACGTGGCCAATGGTCAGTGACATGTAGTCAGCGCTCAGTGGGTTGGTGATGTCGATGACCACTTTGCCGTTCAGATCGCCGAGGCTTTGAAGCGCTGCAGCGGCGTCCGGGAACGCAGTAGCCACGATCACTACTTCGCTGTCGCCCAGAGCTTGCGCCGCGCTGTACGCGCTGACGTTGGCAAACGGTTCAGCGACAGTGTTAGCTTTTGCCAGGTCGCGACCGGTGATGCGTACGGTATGACCGGCAGCATCGAGTTGTTTTGCGAACGCCGAGCCCATGTTGCCGGTACCGATTACTGTGATTTTCATAGTTACCTCGTTGAGTTGGTTTGCGTTTCGATGGAGGTCAGTTTATAGGTTTGAAAAAATGCATAAATAAGGCTAAAAATGATTAATAGTTCCACTAAGTGAGACAGTAATGGATCGAGCGTTAGAGATGCAGGTGTTCTGCACGGTGGTCGACAGGGGTAGCTTCGTAGGAGCAGCAGAACCTCTGGAGATGTCCAAGGCGGCCATCTCACGGTATGTCAGCGGGCTGGAAGAAAGACTAGGCGCACGGCTATTGCATCGCACCACGCGGCGACTGTCGCTAACGGAGGAGGGACGGCAGTTCTACCACCAGGCCAAGGACGTATTGGCCATGATGGATGCGGCGGAGGAAGCGGTGTCTTCAGCGGCGCCCGAGCCCACCGGGGTTTTGCGGATCAATGCGCCAGTCAGTTTCGGTGTATTGCACCTGGGCCCCGTCTGGGCGGACTTCATGAAGGCTTATCCCAAGATAGAGTTGGATATCAGCCTTAACGACCGGCTGGTGGATCTGGTGGAGGAGGGGTTCGACGCGGCCATTCGCATCGCACGCATGGAAAACTCATCATTGGTGGGGCGCCGCCTCGCGACGACTCGGATGTGTCTGTGTGCGTCGCCAGACTACCTGCAGAGTCATCCGCCGGTGCTCACCTTGGCAGACCTCGCTGAGCACGGCGTAGTGGCCTACACCAACTTCGCGAGTGGCAATGACTGGACGTTTGAAGGGCCAACCGGGCCTGATAGCGTGCGTACTCGTCCGATAGTGCGCTGCAACAATGGCGATACCTGCCACAGCATCACCTTGGCAGGAGGCGGCATCTCATTGCAGCCCAGTTTTATGGTGGCGCAGGACCTGCGGGCCGGATTGTTGCAGGAGATACTTCCCGAATATCGCTCGATTGAGCTGGGAGTCTACGTGGTCTATCCATCGCGCAAGCACTTGCCCCCCAAGGTGCGGGCGCTGGTCAATTTTCTGGCTGAGCGATTCGCGCACCCGGTATGGGAGCAGTAATGAAGCGTGAGGAAAAGGCCCGACTGGAAATGGAGCGAAACTGTCGGTCGGGCAAAGAGTCGTGAACCTTAGAGCTGTGTTACTCGATGACTACCGTCAGGCGCTATCGAGAAAACGGCTTAGGTCGGCAGTGAATTTCTCTGGATTTTTGAACGCCAGAAAGTGATCGCCGTCCTCGGCTTCGGTATAGACATGAAGCTGCGAGCGCTTGATGACAGAGCCCATCCAGTGCTGGCTATGCAGCCAGTCGCTGTATTCGCCGGTAAAGATCGCTGTGGGCATATCGATCTTGGTGCGAATTACATCCCGCCAGTCGTTAGTGGTGTGATCGAAAAGCACCTGCGCGGTATAGGCCATGTCGTCATCGACCACGGCTTGCGCCAGGCTGAGGACGTTGTGAAAGTAGGGGGACGAGAGGTCGACCGCGCGTTCGAGTACCCGAGTTCCGCAAATCAGCATATTGCTGGTCCCTGCACCCGTATAAGAAGCGATCATTCGCTCTGGGGAGCTGGTGAATGCGCCCGCGTCGAGTCTTTCTTGTTCAGTCCAGTCGGCATGGCAGTAGATGGAGGGTGCCTGGTCGATCATACTCAGTGTGCGGATGCCCTGGGTGCCGAACAGGTCAATGTATGCCCACATGACCGAGGCACCCATCGACCACCCACAATAATCGGCCTGCGCCAATTCCAGGTGCTCGCCGAATTCCTTGACGTCCATCGCATAGCGGGCAATGCGATTGCCATAGTCTGCCTTTTCGGAAAGTCCTTGGTTGCGAACGTCTAGCACGTAGACATGATAGTGCTGGCTCAGCAAATACATGAGATGGAAGTACATGGCGCCGTTTGCCGACCACCCCGGGATGAACACCAATGGCTTGCCAGCGCCGGCTTCCCAGTAGGCAAGATTGACGTTGTCGCTGGTGACGAAGCTACTGATCGTGAGCGCGGCAAAATCCGACGCTTTGTATGGCTGACCGACGATCTCGTGGGGGAAGTAGAATTCCTCGCCGAGCACATCGCGAAGAGACAGATCCTGCAGTGGGTAATCCATTTGAAGCCCTGTAATAATTGGCTGGGGCGGCCTACTGCACCGCCCCAGCACATCAGACGATATCGTCGACCACGCCGCCGTCGACCCGCAGTGAAGCGCCGGTTGTCGCGCTGGCTTGAGGCGAGCAGACGTATACGACCATGTTGGCCACCTCTTCGGTGGAGGCGGCGCGCTGGATCACCGAGCTTGGGCGGTGTTCCATGACAAATTCGGCGGCTACGGCTTCCAGAGATTTGCCACTGCGCTGAACTTCAGCCTGGAGCATCTCGGCCAGTCCATCGGACAAGGTCGGGCCAGGCAGCACGCTGTTGACGGTCACGCCACTGCCCGCAACGCGCTTTGCCAAACCTCGAGCCAGGCCCAACTGGGCGGTCTTGGAGACGCCATAGTGGATCATGTCGGCAGGAATATTGCGGGCCGACTCCGACGCAATGAAGACTACCCGACCCCAGCCCTTCGCGACCATGGCCGGCAACAGTGCGCGGCTCAGCCTTACACCTGACATCACGTTGGTGGCCCAATACTGGTCCCAGACATCATCGTCTGTTTCAAAAAAATCCTGGGTACCGTAGATGCCGGCGTTGTTGACCAGCACGTCGATGTCACCCGCGCCACTGGCGAGGGCAGCTGCGCCAGTCGCGTCGCCCAGGTCCGCGGCCACTCCGACGATTGCAGCGCCTGGCAGTTCAGCTTGCAGACGTGCGACGGCTTCATTGACAGACTTGTCACTGCGGCCATTGACGACGACCGTTGCGCCTGCCTCGGCCAGACCTTTGGCTATCGAATAGCCGATACCACCAGTAGAAGCGGTGACCAGTGCGCGTTTACCGCTCAAATCGATTTTCATGATGACTCCTCAAGAACATGTGTGGGTGGTGCGAGCCCTGCTCAAACTGGCCGTTCCTCCCACATCTGTTGTGCGATCAAACCAACTCGCGCAGGTCTTGAACTATGTTTCAGCAACTACAGGGTGCCACTGCACGGCCCGACGCTTGCCGGCCGGGCCCGCGCCAGTACAGCGATCAGCGGCTGAAGCCATCAAACGGCGTCATGTATACGGCACCGAACGGGTCAAGGCGCTTGCGGACTTGCGCATCAGGTGTGCCATAGACGGTCAGGCTGGTGATCGTGCACAGCTGCAGGAAGCGCTCGCCAAAGGGGGCGAACGTGGTGTCGACGTGGCTGACGACGGAGTCGGCTTTGTAACGTTCGAGGATGTGCGCGGTGCTGTTGTCTTCGTTGACGCTGTACTCGTAGACCAGGGTGCCAGGTTCCTTTTGGGTCTCTGGAACGATCTGGGCGATCAGGGCCTTGAACTCTGCGAACTCTTCAGGTTTTACCGCGAGCGTGAATAAGCACGAAATATACGGGTGCATGAGAAATTTCTCCGTCGAGGATGCCGTCAGCAGACGAGCAGGGTGATGCACCGCTCAACTAGCCGATGCATTGAGACGTGCAGACAAATCAGGACTTGTCGGGCCCGCCACCAAACAGCTTGCCGGCACCTGCCCAGTCGGACGGGGCAATGTCTTCGAAGAGGACGTAGATGTAATTGGCATCGGTACCGGTGTTCTTGACGATGCTTTCGGTGATTTCTTTGGCAACAGCTTCTTTAGCGGCGTGTTCTTTACCTTCGAACCAGCTCACACGTACTACAGGCATGGGATATTCCTTTTAGATGACGTCATGAATGAGTAGAGAAGTCGGCGGCCTGATAGCCACTATCCGGCTTCGCGCTCTCGAGGTGGGCGGTAGTGGCGCAGCGCGCTGAGCACTGCGCCTAGGTCACCTTTCGAGATAAATCCATGCTAGTGTAGAAATTAATCGCGATAAACAGCCTGCATGTCTCATGTGGGTAGAGATTATATCTACAGTAGTTGGAAGCCATGCTACCCACAGATACTCTTCAGGGCGTACTTACCTTCGTCGTAGCCGCCCGGGCCCAAAGTTTTACCGAGGCCGCCGACCGTCTCGGAATTTCAAAATCCGCTGTTGGCAAGTCCATCGCCCGCCTCGAAGAACGCCTCGGCACTCAGCTGTTTCATCGTTCCACCCGGCGTATCAGCCTGACCGCTGATGGGGAGGCTTATTTTTCTGCGTGTTCTGCGGGTATTGAAGAAATAAGCACAGCCGAACGCGGACTAGGCCCCGGAGACCGCGAGCCCTCTGGACGGTTGCGGGTCGATATGCCGGTGGCCTTCGGCCGCCGAGTGGGGGCACCGCTGTTGTTCGAGATCGCCAAGACTTATCCAGCGCTGCAACTGAACATCACTTTCTCCGATCACTTGGTTGATCCGATCGAAGAGGGTATCGACCTGTTGGTGCGCTTTGGCGAGTTGAAGGATACCCATGGGTTAGTCGCGCGATTGCTGACCAAGCAGCGTTGGGTCATCTGCGCGGCGCCGAGCTACCTGGCGCGTGCCGGAGAACCGCGTAGCCTGGCCGAGCTTGCGACGCACCAATGTATCGTCGGTCATCGACGCGGTCAGCCCTTGAGTTGGCGGGTAAAGCTCAAAGGCGAAACGGTCCGCTACGCGCCGCCCTCATCCCACCAGATCGGTGACGGCGAGGTCATGATCACGGGCGCCGTGGCCGGGATTGGTCTGTGTCAGATGCCCCGTGCCCTGCTGGAGGACGACATCAACGCCGGCAGGCTGGTGGAGGTGCTGAAGGAGTTTGAACCGGAGGCGGTGGACGTACATGCCGTATGGCCCAAGGTTTCGCATTTGCGCCCGAAGGTTCGCTATGTAGTCGATGAATTGGTGAAGGTTTGCCAGGGGTGGTCCTGATCCACGGTTATCACTTACCAGGTGCCGTGCTAGTCGCTGAAGAGCTCGAACATCAAATTGCGCAGCCAGATATTGGCCGGGTCGCGGTTGAAGCGCGTGTGCCAGAACAGGTTGATGGCTATTTCCGGCAGCGGTAAGGGCAGGCCGACTGTCGTCAATCCGAAAGGCCCAACGCAGCTTGCGGCAAAACGCTCGGGTACGGTGGCAATCAGATCCGTGTTTTGCAGAATGTGGCCCACCGCAACGAAATGAGGCACTTCCAAACGAATGTCCCGGATGAGCCCGGCTCGCTGCATGTAGGTGTCTATTTCTCCATGCCCCGTGCTGGCAGCCACGATCCTCACGTGGCCGTATTCGCAGAAAATCGCAGGTGTCATATCAGTGCGGGTAATTGGATGGCCGTCGCGACAAAGGCATACGTAGCGGTGGTGGAACAGCCGTCGTTGATAGAATCCTGCCTGCAGGTCCGGTAGCAACCCTATTGCAAGATCAACATCGCCATTGGCAAGTCCCTCGGATAAACCCGAATGACTGCGTAGGGTGCTGACTGAAATTCCCGGAGCCGTCGCCAGCAAGCGCTCGATCAGTCGCGGCATGAAATAGATTTCACCGATATCGGTCATCGCCACGATGAAACGCTTTTGCGCCGTAGCGGGGTCGAAATGGTCATGGCGGTTGAGGGCGCCGTGCAAGGTGATGATTGCATGGGACACCGGCTCCGCCAGCTGTAACGCGTAGGGCGTCGGGTCCATGCCCAGTGAAGTCCGAACGAATAGATCATCGGCCAGCGCCCCCCTTAAACGTCTCAATGCATTACTTACAGCCGGCTGGGTCATTCCCAAGTTTTCCGCCGCCCTGGACACGCTGCGGTCAATGAATAACTGATGAAGAACCACCAGTAAATTCAGATCCAATTCGCGTAGCTGCATGAGAGTTCTCAAGGGTAGAGGGAAAAACCGTCATGAATGGAATATTCACGCCGGTGATAGTGTGTATGGCGTTGAGGCCATTTATCAATGGTCTGTGAATAGTCATGATCGGTCTATTCCAAAAACAACACATAAGGTCTCCCCATGACTAGCCCTCATTCCAAACTGCAAATCGGTATTGTTGGTGGTGGTATCGCTGGCGTCGCGTTGGCACTGGATCTGTGCCGTCATTCCCATCTTGAGGTTCAACTCTTCGAAGCCGCCCCCGCGTTCGGTGAGGTCGGTGCGGGTGTTTCGTTCGGTGCCAATGCCGTACGGGCCATCGAAGGGCTTGGCCTGGGTAAGCCCTACGAGCTCATTGCTGATCGAACCGCAGACCCGTGGCAAGACATCTGGTTCGAGTGGCGCCGTGGCGAAGACGCAGGTTATCTGGGCGCAAGTGAGGCCAAGGGTGTAGGGCAGTCGTCCGTTCACCGTGCCGACTTTCTGGATGCATTGGCCAAGCGCTTGCCCAAGGGCGTGGCGAGTTTTGACAAACGTGCCACGCGCGTAGAGGAGCAGGGCGAGCGTGTCCGGGTTCACTTCGCTGATGGCAGCGCCCATGAATGCGATCTGCTGATAGCAGCCGACGGCATCAAGTCCAATATTCGCGACTATGTGCTTGAGGGGTTAGGCAAGCCCCTGGTGTCTCCCCGATTCAGCGGTACCTGCGCCTATCGCGGGATGATCGACAGCCAACGGCTACGAGCTGCCTATCGCGCCGCTGGGGTCGATGAACACCTCATCAACGTCCCGCAAATGTACCTCGGCCTCGACGCGCACATCCTGACCTTCCCGGTCAAGCAGGGCAGGTTGATCAATGTAGTCGCTTTCATTTCCGACCGCAGCGTCGCCAAGCCCGTCTGGCCGCAAGACACACCCTGGGTAAAAACGACCTCGCAGGCGCAGATGCTCGAAGCCTTCGCGCATTGGGGGGACGCGGTACGTGTACTGCTCGAATGCATTCCTGCGCCGACGCTCTGGGCCCTTCATGAACTCGATGAGTTGCCTTGCTACGTGCATGGTCGGGTCGGGCTGATTGGCGATGCCGCGCACGCCATGCTTCCGCATCAGGGCGCTGGCGCTGGTCAGGGGCTGGAGGATGCCTGGCTGTTGGCGCAACTGTTGGCGGACCCGCGCGTGATCGAGACCAGTCCAACAGCGTTGCTCAAGGTCTATGACGAGATTCGCCGTCCACGAGCGTGTCGCGTGCAGCGCACGTCCCGCGAAGCCGGAGAGCTCTACGAGTATCGAGACCAAAACGTGGAGGGTGACGAAGCGCTGATGTCGTCCACTTTGGCCAGCCGTTTCGACTGGCTGTGGAACCACGACATGACCGCTGATCTGACCCAAGCGCACGCCCGGCTCGGCTGGAAAGAGCCGGCCTGAAGCTGCGTTTCGCGACTGACGCCCACGCTGTTGGCTGCGCGTCCTGCAGCAAAATCGACCTACACCGCCCACCCCGAACAAGACCAATAAAGAGGATCAAGGCATGTCCGTAATTGAACTCAAACCTGTCGAAGTCACCGTGGCTGTTCTGCGAGAAGCAGGGGCACCGTTGAAACTGGAGCGTGCCAATCTCGGCGCTCCTCGCCCCGATGAAGTACGCGTGCGCATCGTCGCCACAGGCGTCTGCCATACCGATATGGTGGTGCGCGACCAGCTGTTTCCTACTCCTTTGCCCATCGTGCTTGGCCATGAGGGGTCGGGGGTAGTCGAAGCCGTCGGCGCCTCGGTCACCACCATTGCCCCGGGTGACCATGTGGTGATGACCTACATGTCCTGCGGCCTGTGCCTGCCCTGTGAAACCGGGCACCCAGCACACTGTTCGCACATGCATCCACTCAACTTCGGAGGTGGCCGCCTTGATGGCAGTACCTCGACCTGTGGTTGTGAGGATAATGCGCCCATCCATGATCACTTCTTCGGTCAGTCTTCGTTTTCGACTTACGTCGTGGCCAACGAGCGCAACGTAGTCAAGGTCACCAAAGACGCTCCGCTTGAATTGCTCGGCCCGCTAGGATGCGGCATCCAGACGGGAGCAGGCTCCGTGCTCAAGGCAATGAAAGTCGAGGCTGGTGCCAGCTTTGTGGCCTTCGGTGCCGGCGCAGTGGGCCTGGCGGCGGTGATGGCGGCCAAAGTGGCAGGGGCGACCACTATCATCGCGGTGGATGTCACGCCAAGCCGGCTGGCGTTGGCGCTGGAGGTGGGCGCGACCCATGTCATCAATAGTCGCGGAGAGGATCCGGTGCAACGGGTTCGTGAGATCACCGGCGGCGGCGCGAATTACAGCCTAGAGTGCTCGGGCCGTGCCGAGGTGCTTCGTCAAGCCATCGATGCAATCACCACCTTGGGTACCTGCGGCATTGTCGGTGCCACCAAGATGGGCACAGAGGTCGCGTTCAACATCAACGACGTCATGATTCCCGGCAAACGCATCATGGGCATCGTGCAAGGTGACGTGGTCGCCAACGCTTTCATTCCGACTTTGGTCGACCTTCACCTGCAGGGCCGCTTCCCGTTCGACAAACTCTGCCGCTTCTACTCGTTCGAGCAGATCAACGAAGCGATGGCCGACAGCGAAAGCGGTATCACCATCAAGCCCATCCTGCGCATGCCCGTTTAAGCGGCAAGTCCCGATTTTGCGCGACTCAGCAAGAGGTATCAGCATGAATGTTCAACTGCTTATCGATAACGTCAAACAACCCGCCTCAGGAGGCAAGACTTACCAGCGGCACGACGCCCTGAGCGGCAAAACCGTTACTACCGGTGCGGCCGCGTCGGTAGAGGATGCACTCAAAATCGCTGAATCCTCGCAACAGGCTTTCAAGCAGTGGTCGAAGGTCGGCCCTACCGAGCGACGTCGGCTTTTGCTGGCCGCGGCCGACGTGCTGGAAAGCAAAATGCCGCAGTTCTGCACCGTAATGGCCGAGGAGATCGGCGCATCGCAGCTCTGGGCGCAGTTCAATGTGGGGGCTTCGGCCAACCTGCTGCGCGAGGCCGCTGCGCTGACCACTCAGATCAAAGGTGAGACCATTCCCACCGATAAGCCTGGCACCTTGTCGATGACGCTTCGCCAACCGGTTGGGACTGTGCTCAGCATTGTGCCGTGGAACGGCCCGGTCATCCTCGGAGCGCGCGCCATTGCTTATCCGCTGGCTTGCGGCAATACCGTTATTTTCAAGGGCTCGGAGAATAGCCCGCGGACCCACGAACTGCTGGCCGAAGCCTTCATCGAGGCAGGGCTGCCGGCAGGCGTGCTGAACTTCCTCATTACAGCGCCGGAAGATGCGGGCGCCGTCACCGAAGTATTGATCGCTCACGACACGGTGCGCCGTGTGAATTTCACCGGATCTACTCACGTTGGCCGAATGATCGCCCAGACCAGCGCCAAGCATCTCAAGCGTTGCTTGCTGGAGTTGGGAGGTAAAGCGCCTTTTGTCGTGCTTGACGACGCTGACCTGGAAGGTGCGGTGAACGCGGCGATATTTGGGGCATTTCTGTACCAAGGCCAAATCTGTATGTCGACCGAGCGCTTCGTTGTCGACGAAAGCGTTGCCGATGCTTTCGTCGAAAAACTTGCCGACCGTGTCCGCAAACTGGAACAGGGCAATCCGGTCGATACTCCGTCCTGCGTCATTGGGCCGGTAATCGCTCAAGGCTCCGTACAGCGGATCAATCAACTGCTCGATGATGCGATTGGCAAAGGGGCCAAGATCGTTGCCGGCGGTTTGGGGGACCACGCCTTGATGAGCCCGACATTGGTCGACCGGGTCACGTCTGCCATGTCGATCTATGACGAGGAAACCTTCGGTCCGGTGACCACCATCGTCCGTGTCAAAGGCGCAGAACACGCGCTGGAGGTGGCTAACGACACCGCCTATGGACTCTCCTCCGCGATTTTCAGCCGAGACATAAGCCGTGCACTGGATCTTGCCAGTCGTCTGGACGCAGGCTGCGTGCACATCAACGGCGCCACCGTGCAGAACGAGCCACAGGCGCCCTATGGCGGAATGAAGAGCAGCGGATATGGCCGCTTTGACGGTAGCGCTGTGGTAGAGGAGTTCACTGAGGTGAAATGGGTCACGGTGGAGCCTTCCGACCAGCCTTATCCGTTCTGACGATGTTCGCAAACGGCCTGAGGGCGAGGCTTATTGGATCAAACTGACCCTACCGCTGTAGGCCCTGCGGGGCGCCATCAGGTGGCTTGAGAAATGCCCGGCGTTCTGCTGGGCATTTCTGTTCTTGCGGCCCCACCACCGAGCAGTGCAATATGCTCGGCATGATAGGGTAGGGGGGTATGCTATGGCGCACACTGAAACGGGTAAAGACGAATTGCTCAAACGGGTCAAGCGCATTGCTGGCCAGGTTCAGGCCATCGAACGGGCGCTAGAAGGCGACACAGATTGTGCCAAGACCCTCCACCTGGTAGCCGCGACCCGCGGTGCCATGAACGGGCTGCTGGATGAAATCATCGAAGACCATGCCTGGGAGCACGTGGCCAAAGCGGGTTTGAGCGATGAAGATCGGGCCCAAGGTACCCGCGAGTTGCTCGAAGCCATACGCCGCTATGGGAAATGAAGCCGTTATGAACAGCACGACGTCAAGCCACAGCCACAGCCACAACTTCCTGGGCATCGATCACGATCAAAACGCCCGCCGCACCCTCTGGGTCGTGGTATTGACCCTCGTCATGATGGTGGGTGAAATCGCTGCCGGATACATCACCGGCTCTATGGCGCTGCTCGCTGATGGGTTCCATATGGCCACCCACGCCGCCGCCTTGGGGATCACTGCCGCGGCGTATGGGTTTGCACGCAAACATGCGAGTAACGACGCCTACAGCTTCGGCACTGGCAAGGTGGGGGACTTGGGTGGTTTCGCCTCGGCGCTTATCCTCGGCCTGATTTCAGCGGGTATCGGCGCAGAGTCGGTCATTCGCTTGCTCGAGCCGACAGGTGTTCAGTTCGGCACCGCCACCCTCATCGCGGTTATTGGCTTGATCGTAAATATCGTCAGCGCGTTGCTGCTATCCGGTGGCGGGCATGATCATGCACACGCACACGCACACGACCATCATCACCAACACGCTCCCGGCGCGGATAACAATCTGCGGTCAGCCTATGTGCACGTGCTGGCGGATGCCGTCACTTCGGTGCTGGCCATCGCCGCGTTGCTGGCAGGCAAGTTTTTGGGATGGGTCTGGCTTGATCCGCTGATCGGTATCGTGGGGGCGGTGGTGATCGCCCGCTGGGCGTGGTCGCTTATGAAGGACACCGCTGCAGTGTTGCTGGACAAGACCGATCACCAAGTGGCGCAAGAAATTCGCGAGCTACTCGATCAAACGGGACATCTGCAAATCACCGACCTGCATGTGTGGCGCGTTGGCCCGCAAGCGCGAGCCGCCATCGTGAGTGTGTCCGGCAGTGCAGACTTATCTGCTGAGCAGGTGCGGGCCGCGTTGAAGCCTGTGCACGAGGTCACTCACCTGACAGTCGAGTACCGGGCGGCATGATCCATCTGAGCTCACGGTCGGTTCGAGCGACTGCAAAAATACCTTAAGCCTTGAGTCCACTGGCACCTCCACCGACAATTCCGACGTTGTGTTTCATTGGAATACCTAAATAAAGTTTGAAAGTGTGTAGAGAAAAAAGGACGTACCCACTCGCAGATTTTATGAAGGGCGAGCGGGTACGCCCGATAGCACTAAGTGCTATCGGGTTTGTTACTAAAACTAACGGTATTGTTGCTCGGTTAGAGCACGCCGTTCTGCTTGGCGACGTGAGTTGCCAAAGCATCCATCAGTGCTGGAGACAGGCAATCATAGGTCGGCAGGCCAATTTCGGTGAAGCGAGCACGGATACCATCCATCTCGGCCGGCGGGGTGCCAGTCTCGATGACCGACGACACGAATGCAGCGAAGCCAGGCGCGGCCCAACCGGTTTGTGGCGACAGCTCGGTGTGCACGAAGTCTAGGCCGTGGAATGCATGGCCAGTGTTTTCGATGCGACCATACAGGTGCGCGCCGCAGTCTTTGCAGGCGTGACGCTGGATGGTGGCGCTCTCATCGACGATGGCCAGTTTGGCTGCGTTTGCAGTCACGCTGACTTTGTCCCGTGGAACGACCGCGATTACCGCGAATTTTGCGCCTTCAGGCTTCCAGCATTTGCTGCAACCGCAAGCGTGGTTGTGCAGGGTTTGAGCGTCAATCTTGACCTCTACCTTGTTAGTCGCGCACAAGCATTGCAAGGTGCCACCGGCGAAATCGGCAGCGGCTGGCTTGATACCAGCGTCCAGCGAAGGATGCAGTTTTACATTGCTCATTTGTATCTCCGGAATTGCTCGGGGTTGATACGAAAAGCTCCCAGGGGCTTGCGCCCCGGGCAACCTGTCAGTATTTGATGACAGTGCGGATGGACTTGCCTTCGTGCATCAGGTCAAACGCTTCGTTGATACGTTCCAGCGGCATGGTGTGGGTCACGAACGGGGCAAGTTCGATTTCGCCTTTCATCGAGTCTTCAACCATTTTTGGCAACTGGCTGCGACCTTTGACGCCACCGAATGCCGAACCTTTCCAGGTACGCCCAGTAACCAGCTGGAATGGCCGCGTGGAGATCTCCTGGCCGGCACCGGCGACGCCGATGACGATGGATTGGCCCCAGCCACGATGGGCGCACTCGAGCGCGGCGCGCATTACGTGAACGTTACCGATGCACTCGAAGGAGTGGTCGACGCCCCAGCCAGTCATTTCAATGATCACTTGCTGAATCGGCTGCTCGTGATCTTTTGGATTGACGCAATCGGTAGCGCCGAATTGGCGTGCCAGGTCAAACTTGGTCGGATTGGTGTCGATGGCGATGATACGACCGGCCTTGGCCTGACGAGCACCTTGGATGGCAGCCAAACCGATACCGCCCAGACCGAAAATGGCCACGGTGTCGCCCGCCTGGACTTTAGCGGTGTTATGCACTGCGCCGATGCCGGTGGTTACGCCACAGCCCAATAAGCAGACGTGTTCATGGTTGGCGTCAGGGTTGATCTTGGCGACCGAAACCTCTGCAACCACGGTGTATTCGCTGAAGGTCGAGCAGCCCATGTAGTGATACAGCGGCTGGCCGTTGTAAGAAAAGCGGCTGGTGCCATCGGGCATCACACCTTTACCTTGGGTCGCGCGCACGGCGGTACACAGGTTGGTTTTACCTGACTTGCAGAACAGGCATTCGCCGCACTCTGCGGTGTACAGCGGGATGACGTGATCACCAGGCTTGAGGCTGGTAACGCCTTCGCCGACTTCAACCACGATACCGGCGCCTTCATGACCGAGTACCACAGGAAACAGGCCTTCGGGGTCATCACCGGACAGGGTGAAGGCGTCTGTATGACAGACCCCGGTATCGCTGATCTTGATCAGCACTTCACCTGCACGAGGGGGTGCTACGTCAATCTCAACAATCTGAAGCGGCTTGCCCGCTTCGAAGGCTACGGCTGCACGAGATTTCATAAGGTCTTCTCCAAAAGGTAGTGCTCATTGAGATGGGTACCGTCATCGGCATGGGCCAGTGGCGGCTGCTTCAGGTAAGTGCGCACCAGAGAACTCACTTCATCGATTGAAGCCCGCTTGGCGTCCGTTGTGTTGCTTAAAGTCATGAACGCTTCCCTAAGATGGCTTTCCAGTACCCCGGGCATCAGTCCGTTCACAGCGCCCCTCATGGCGGCGATCTGCTGCAGCGCGGACCGCATCCCGTCCCAGCCTGGAGAGCTGATTCAAGAGCGTCCAGTCACCCCCGAACTCGCCGGACTCTCGCCAAGACGCGTGTTTTCTATTCAGGTGAATCTGGCATCGGGATAATCCTAGTCAAACCTGACGAACTATCTATGCTAGTACTGGTAGAGAGTATTCCAGGTACTGGAGGGGAGTATATTCACATACTGGTAGGGAGTATAGGGAGTCGCATGCGTCAAGCTGCCACATCGCGGGTTTAGCCGCCGATATTCCACGCTGTTCATCTCCTCGGGGTGGGTCACAAATAAATCAGCGAATCTGTCAATGTCGCGCAAATATCGGCCTGCCAAGGCACTCAATCCCTCTGGGACTGCGCCTCTGATCGCTAATCACCGCATCACTGGCAATCGCGGTGCCATTAGTGGTGCACTCAAGGTTTGGCCCTGTGAGTCACCAGAATTGATTACAGGACATGTGCACTCGCTTAAAAAGCCCGGTTGAAAAGTGAGAGCGGAGCGTTCAACCGGGTGGGAAAGAACTAAGCTTAAGGCTTCGATGTGATCGGCAATTGCCTAGCAGACTTACCCCTTGATTGCAGATTTCAACGCAAAGGGCCCATCACCCAGCAGCGCCACAACCAGTGCCGTCACGCTGAGGTAAATCGGATACTCCCATCCGCCATTGGCGTTGGTGAAGCTCCAGCCATTGCCGAAATGCACAGTGGCAGCAACGAAGAGCTGCACAACCGCAATCGCGGCTACCCAACGAGCGTAAACGCCTAATACCAACATCAGACCGCCCACTACTTCGAATGCCATGACTGGGTAGGCCAGGAAACCAGGGAACCCGATCGATTCAAAAAAGCCAGCGGTGCCAGCCGGGGTAAATACCAGGACCTTCGTCAGGCCATGGGCAATGAACATGATGCCAAGTGCGAAGCGCATGACGAGTGCGGCGTAAGGGGCAGTGCGGGTGTCAATCATGATGTCGTTTCCTTCTGTGTAATAAGAATGTTGCGTTTCGTTGGGTCTATGATAAAGATCCTGAATTAGAGATAAATAAGGCTGAATGCGATTGATAGTTCCATAAATAGGAACAATTATGTCTTGTGTATAGATTTGGCTGCGTGGCTAGATTGCCGGGCGCTGCACAAGACGACGCGTTGAGCCAGCCGCAACGTAAAGAGGGGCTGCAATCGATGATTGCAGCCCCTCTCTATGGTTTTGTTCCAGCGTTCCTCAGGGCAGCACATCTTCAAGTACCCGATTTGGACCTCCTAAATCGCTATCGGATCGTGGAGGTTGATCCCACTCTGCTCCGCCATTCGACTACGATAGGCCTGAACCGCAGGTGGATACACAATACCCTGCGCGATCGACATGCTACGCAGAGTGGCGAACAGATGAATGTCGTCTTCCGACAGCTCGCCGTTCACCGCGTTGGGGGACTGGATCAGTGGTTCCAGCGCCAGCAACTGGCGATTGAGCGACTCAATATAATCGGGACTGGCTGCCAGATGGCCTTCGAAGCTGCCAAGCATGCGCTCTTTGTTCCGGGTGAAATAGTCGCGCGCAGCGGGCGTAGCAAACTCCTCGAAATCCGAAACAGCCCAACGTGGGATTGCCAGCGAATAGAGCGGGCCAGTCACGTCTTTGTTCCACTGGGCCAGGGTTGGATTACTTGGACCGGACAAGATCTTGGCGCCCGACCGACTATCGATATGGGCAACGATATCCATGCTCTCGGCCAGATATAAATCAGCGTCTTGAAGGATCGGCGCTATTTTCTTGCCAATCATACGGATGGGGCTAGCCTCATCATCGTTCATGAGAATGACGAGTTCGACGGCTATTTGCTTAAGCCCGAAGATCATGCGGGCTTTGACGCAGAAGGGGCAGTGATCGTAGACGAAGAGCTTCATGGTGTCTGAGTTCCAAAAAAATTGAGCGCCGCAGCCGAGCTTGCTGCTGCCACTGGAAGGAAGGCGGCAAGGGCGTCAGGCTGCAGGGCGATCTTGGCAATCACGATAAATGTGAATAAAGACACTTGCGCTTTCCATATTCAACGAAGAGACGCCACTTTAGATGTCACAGGTTTGAAAGAGAATGCCCATAAATGAGACCATGTCTTTCATAAATGAGAGGGCGGTCGATGGATCTCAATGCGGTACAGATGCTGGTGACGATCGTTCAATCGGGAAGTATGACAGCAGGCGCGGAGCGTTTAAGAGTGCCACTGCCCACTATAAGTCGAAGAATTCGCGCGCTTGAGCAGGAACTCGAAGTGGAATTGTTGGAACGCTCAGCCAGGGGCGTTAAGTTGACCGAAGCCGGAGCGCGCCTATTTGAGCATGCCACCCGGGGTTTGGACCTTTTGCAAGAAGGGCGAGACGCACTTGTCAGCGATCAAACCCACATCAAAGGCAAGCTGCGTCTGTCGGTACCCCCGTCGTTCTCGCCTTGGTGGCAGTTGATTACGGACTTTCAGCGAGAACATCCTGACATCCGCGTGCATCTGCTTTCAACGGAGCGCCGTGTTCACCCTATTGAGGATGGGATAGACGTGGCACTTCGGGTCGGCCGGGTGGAGCACGAGGCTATGATCGCAAGGCATTTGCTCGATTATCGACACGTGGTAGTCGCCAGCCCGCAGTTCGTTGCATCTTATGGCCAGCCAAACAGCCCGCAGGATCTGGGCAGGTTTCCTTGTGCGACTTGGAGCCTGGACACCAATACAAGCGCGACCTGGTGTTTTCCTGGCCTAACGGTGAAGCCTAACGTGGTGCTTTCAACGAATGACAGCATGCACCTGCTCCACAGCGCGATGTCAGGCGAGGTCATCACCGAATTGCCGCCTTTTATAGTCAAGGACGCTATTCAGTGTGGAAAGCTGGTGCCACTGCTTTCAGACTATCCATTACCAGAGTTCTCCTTGAACCTTCTCTATCCTGCGCATCGCCATCCTTCTGCAGTTGTTCGCACCTACCTGGAATACAGTCTCAGACGTATTCCCTGGCTAGAAGATGCATGCTGCACGAGAACATAGCTGGGGAAAGTACTGTTCTCGGCTTACCGAGTTGCTTGGTGTGTGAGCGCCTTGAGCGTGGTGTGCGCCATTGGACGTCGGTATCTTTGGCTCGGGCTACGGGGGTATCCCGAATGAATGTGCGCGGTAATGCGCCTCGATGCTTGATGAAATGCAGGTCCTGTAGATCCCGCAAAAGCCATGGGAGTGGTGTTGTACTCTGGCCAGATACGCCATTGGATTTAAACAAACGACAGTGGACTGACATTTTCAATAAGCGCTTGTTATAAAAAATATTAGGGAATTTACTGGAACTCCATACAGGCTATCGGGCACCCCCATCCCCCCATTAAGCTTGAATTAAATAGGTTCTGATAGACGGCATTGGATACAAAAAAGTAGCTGACTTCATGGATTTAAGGGCTTTATGGCTTCCAGGGGGGGCGGTCAAAGACTCTCAGGATCCCCAAAAAACATCTGTATCCGCGACCTCAACCAACGCTCCGCCGGGTCGTTATCCTGCGAACCCCGCCAGGCCATGTGCAATTCAAAGGTCTGGGTATCCAGGGGCAGGTCTTCGGCGCGTACGCCGCCGGCGGCGGTGAGGGCGTCGGCGGTGTAGTCGGGGACGGTGGCGATGATGTCGGTGCCGGTGAGCAGGGCGCTCAGGCCGTTGAATTGAGGAACGGCGAGGACCACGTGGCGTTTGCGCCCGAGTTGTTCCAGGGCGGTGTCGATAAAGCCGCTGAGGTCGCCTGCGTAGGAGACCAGGGCGTGGGGGCGGCTGCAGAAGTCGTCCAGGCTCAAGGCGCCCGGCATGCTGTCGGCCCTTAGCAGGCGCGGCTGGCTGCGCCGCAACACTTTGCGTTTGGCATTGGCGGGCAGGTCGCTGGTGTAGCTGACGCCGATGGATATTTCCCCGGAGGCCAGCAGGTTGGGCATCAGGATGTAATTGACCCGGCGTACCACCAGGACGATGCCCGGGGCTTCGGCGCGCAGGCGTTTGAGCAGTAGCGGCAGCAGGGCGAATTCGACGTCGTCGGACAGGCCGATGCGAAATACCGTGGTGCTGGTGGCCGGGTCGAATTCGGCGGCGCGGCTGACGGCGGTGGAGATGGAGTCCAGGGCCGGCGAGAGCAGGGCGTAGATTTCCACCGCGCGGGCTGAAGGCTCCATGCTGCGACCGGTGCGCACGAACAGCGGGTCGTCGAACAGGCCGCGCAGGCGCGACAACGCGGCGCTGATGGCGGGCTGGCCGAGGAACAGTTTTTCTGCCGCGCGGGTCACGCTGCGCTCGTGCATCAGGGTTTCGAACACGATCAGCAGGTTCAGGTCGACGCGGCGCAGGTCGTTACGATTCATCAGATTCGCTTCGCAGTGGGTCGCAAATAACGACGGTTGGGAGGCTCGCAGGTGAATCTTAAGGCTAAAGCCTGCTAACCTGCAGCGGAAAATTGCGTTTAGTTGGCCTACGGGCGTTTTCGGAATCGATGGTGGGCATGGTGACTATTAATAGCCACCCATGGTCGCGCAGCAAAAGCCCGTATAGAGTGCATGGCAATAGTGGTTGAATAAGGCGAGGTTTGCGATGTCCCGCACGATTCGTTTTCACAAGTTCGGCTCGGCCGAAGTGCTGAAGTGCGAAGAGCATGATACCCGCGCACCCGCACCCGGCGAGGTGCAGGTGCGTGTCGAAGCCATCGGCGTGAGCTGGTATGACGTGCTGTGGCGGCAAAACCTGGCCCCTTCTCAAGCGGTGCTGCCGGCTGGGCTGGGCCACGAGCTGGCGGGCATCGTCACTGCTTTGGGCAGCGGCGTGGACGACTTGCGCGTGGGCGACCGGGTGGCGAGTTTTCCGGCGTTGAGCCCGAACGACTACCCCGTCTATGGTGAAATGGTCGTCATGGCGCGGCAAGCATTGACCCGCTACCCGGACATCCTCACCCCCGAACAGGCAGCCGTGCATTACACGCCGCTGCTGTGCGCCTATTTTGCTTATGTCGACCTGGCTCGTGCCAAGCCTGGGCAAACGGCGTTGATCACCGATGCCAGCCACTGTTCCGGGCCCGCCTGTGTGCAGTTGGGCAAAGCTTTGGGCCTTAACGTATTAGCGGCGACCAAAAACGCAGAGCAACGCGACTACCTGTTGGGGTTGGGCGCGGCGAAGGTTATCGTGACCGAAGAGCAGGACTTGCTCATGCAGGTCAACAAATACACCCAGAACCGCGGCGTCGACATGGTGCTCGATGGTTTGGGCGGCCCGCAGATGTCAATGCTGGGGGACGTGCTGGCGCCGCGTGGCAGTTTGATCCTATATGGCCTGCAGGGCGGTAACCAGACCCCATTCCCGGCCTGCGCGGCCTTTCAAAAGAACATACAGTTCTTCGTCCATTGCCTTGGCAATTTCACTGGCAAGCCGGAGCTGGGCATCCTTCAGGACGCCGAGGCTTTGCAGCGGGCGTTGCGTGATATCAACCAGTTGACGGCTGATCGCGTGTTGCTGCCACAACTGGACCGGGTGTTCCCCTTCGAGCAATTCGTCGAGGCGCACCGCTATATGGACGAGTGCCCTTGCGGCGGCCGGGTCGCCCTCAAGCTGGCCTGAAAGCCTGATTGACAAGCGCCGGTAAGACGGCGCTTGTCAATTGCCCTATCGATTAATCCCTCCTGTTACTGACATCTTTACGTTGGCTCTGGGCCGTTCGTCTGCTGCCTGGCGCAACCCGTTAAAACGGTTTAACTGACGCTAATCTGCACTGGTTTTTTTTGAATATCTGTATCTTTTATTCGAGTGCTAAGTGTCGATAATGGCCGCTTATGCCGAGTACCGTTAGAAGTGCCATCGCTATTAAGCTAAATGGCCTCGATTAATACATGAGCGCCTATAGCCGGCACTGCTTGTAGGAAGTTGTAGGATGTTTCCTAAGATGTTTAATCATCAATAAACAAACTTGGCGCGACAGGGCGTTACGGCACAGGTTTGTTTCAAATAGAGCCGTCATTCGATGGATTAATGCTCACGTTATATCAGCCGAGGGGCTTTACTAGTTAGCGGGGCCGAACTTAGATTGCAAGGAAGACGCTATGAGTGCGATTCATCAACAGGCCATGAATTATGTGTATAAACAAGTGCTGGACAAACTGCTGGGGCAGCTCGGCAAGACCCAGCGCGCCAGCCTGCAATTACTCATTCAGCGGCTGGTAGCGGCGGCCGGCGGTGCCGAGCGGCTGGGGGACTACCGGGTGATGCTCGCCTGTGGGGCCGGTAAAACCTCAATGGTGACCCTGGCATTTCTGCGCGCTGCGCAATTGAGCCTGGCGGCTCGCAACCAAGACACTTTTCGCCTGCGTGTTGCCAGCTACCACCATGCAGGGATGCCCGAGGGCGATTTCGCTCGGTTGTGCACTAGCCACGGCGCGTTGTTCCTGCAGGACGACCCGCGGGTCGAGCTGTTGCAAGTAGACGACTTCGAGGTGCAGCCGTTCGACAGCCGCGCTGGGCTGGCAGACCGCGCACGTCTGGCCAACCGCATGGAAATTCTTTACAGCAGCCACTTGTTTGGCGGCAACGTCGCTAATGCCTTGCAGGGCTATCAGTATCATGGCTTCAGCCAGTTCCTGCAGCGCGCGCTAGGTTGGCAGGGTGGGGTGGATGCCTGGGTCGTCGGCGATCCCCCTGGTCGGCGGGCCCGTTATCTGGCCTGGGGCCGACGCGAGGCCAAGCGCTGTGGGCAGCGCTGGCCCTACACCGATGGCTACAACGACAGCGCCTTCCTGGAGGCCTTCGATGCCTGCTTGCCTAGCTCGCGACCCTGGCTGGCCCACTACCGGCCAGTACTACCGGGCAGCGTCGGCCAGCGCGGGCGGCCCGTGCGGGTGGTGCCAGTCGACGATCTTCTGGCGGGCCCCGCGGCGCAGTTGCACCGCCTGGTCAACAGCTTTATCGCGCCACCCACCGCCAGTACTGTGATGCCGGCCCGCGGCCGTTGGTGCGACGCACTGCTTCACGGCCATCTGCAGGGGCTGCGCGCCGAGCATTTGCAGGCCCGGCCCTATGCCCAGGGCCTGGCCCCTTATGTATGGCTGGGCGAACCGCAGAGTAGCCCGGCCCAGCGTCGCTACCTGGCAGATTACGTTTTCGCGCATTACCGGCTGAACGACACCCAACAGCAATGCCTGTTGTTTGCGCCATTCGTCAACCATGGGCAGGCACTGGAGGCTTACCTGCAGCATGCCCACCCTGGGATGTTGGTGGTGCTGCCGTATTTGCATAAGGCGTTACGCGACAAGCCCACGCCGGATCAGGTGGTGCAATGGCTGGAAGACGTCAGCGGGTTACCCATAGAAGCTCTGCGCCATCTTTACCACCAGCGCACCCGCGGCGTTTGTAACTCGGTCGCCGAGTTGCGGCTGCCCGCTTGAGAGCGCCTGGTCAGCATGCTTCGTTTGCCTATCAGGAGGTTTACCGCTACCTGTGTGCGCTGATCAACGACATTGAGCCGGGGCAGGTATTGAAGCTGCCTTCACTGCGGGACATGGCCCGGCGCTTGAATGTGTCAATGTCCACCATTCAATACGCCTACGCCTTGCTGGAGGCGGAAGGGCAAGTCTATTCGGTTGCCAAGACTGGCTACTACGCTCGGGCGCCCTTGGCCAAACCCTTTGGCGGCACTTTAGAAGACCCTCTGGCGCGGCTCAATGCCTGTGCCAGCTGGCCGGGAATGTGCTTGATGAGCCAGGCCGAGCCCTGTGGGTTGCTGTCGTTGGCTGCGCCTTTGCACGCCGTCGAGCGTGACTTGCTGCGCCAATATCCGCATATCCTCGGCGTGCCGGGCCACCCGTTCGGTGAGCCGGAACTGCGTCGGGTCTTGGCCGCCCGTTATACCCGTTCGCTGGGTGACTATTGGAGCGCCGAGGATGTCTTCCTGGGGGCCGACATTCGCGGGGTGCTGGAGGGGGTTATTGCTGCCCTTGGGCTGGCCGGCCACACCGTGGTGGTGGAGTCGCCGTGCTCGTGGACGCTCTTGCGCACCCTGCGCGACGCGGGTGTCAAGGTGCTGGAGCTTGCCCTGTGCCGCGCCGGGCGGGTCGATCTGGACCGTTTGCAGCGGGTGTTAAGCGCGGGCGAGGTGCGCCTGGCGCTGTTCAGCTCTACCGTCTGCACGCCGCGCGGCAGCCTGATGCCGGCAGCCGACAAGCGCGCAATCGCCCAGTTGTTGGATGCCCATGGGGTCTGGCTATTGGAGAACGACCTGGACGGCGACCTGTGCTTCCACGACACCTTGCGCTTTCGCGACGCGGTCAACCCCGAGCGCTTGATGGTCATGGGCGCCCTGGAGCCATTGGTCGGTGCGGAAATGCCCTACGGCTACCTGCTGTCGCGGCACGCTCGGGCACCGCTACAACGTGAGTGGTTGCAACGCTCATTCCGTTTGCCGCCGATCCGTCAGCGCGCTTTGGCGCGGCTGTTTCTCAAGGGCGCGGTCGACACCCACCTGGTGCAATTGCGCGCCTCGTTGCAGCAGCGCCTGGCAGCCATGACCGAGCAGGCGCACGTGGCATTGGGCGAGATGATGGCGTGCCAAATGCCCTTGGGTGGCGCGGCGTTGTGGTTGGAGGCGGGCTACCCGGTAAACCTCAGCGCAGTGTTCGAGCGCCTGGTGCGCCAGCGCATCGTCATTGCACCGGGTGAGGTGTTCAGCCTGCAAGGCTTGCACCGCCAATCCATGCGCCTGGGTTGCTGGTGGGGGGAAGGCTGGTCGCAAGAGCCGGTGTGGGAGGCGCTGGCGGACGCCTTGTGGCGCGAGCGCATATAGGCGGCCCGCCGGTCAGGCCGGCATTGCCAGGGTAATGGGTATGTATGTATAAACAGTGTTTTGCATCTATCCTGGCTGACGTACCCCGTGGCAAACGAACGGCTCGACAACCCTTTCTACTACCTCGATAACTTTTTGCGCGTGCTCGACTGGCTCGAACTGCGCTACGCCGACCTTCTGGACCCAGAGGAACGCAGCTTTATCGCAGGGTTTCGCCAGGCTCCGCAGGCGGCCCAGGCGCTGCTGGTGCGCATGGTGATGCGCAAGGGCACGTTATTTCGCGCCGGTCGCTTGAGTTACCCGGAGATCGGCGCGATAGAAGACGCGGCAGCGGTGTTGCTGGCCAACGGCTGGCTAGACGACCAGGCGCCCATCGAGCTGACCCAGCTGTTCGAGGTGTTGCTCAAGCCCGAGGTGTTACGCTGCTTCGAGGGGCAGATCAGCCAGGTTTCAGCGCGTAAAGCTGACTTATTGGCACAACTGCTCGAACACTATCCGCAGCCGCAGGTTTTCGCCGCCTGGTGCCCGCAGCTTAATGACACCCTGTATGCCTTGCGCGTGCAGGCGCTATGCGACCGCCTGCGGCTGTTGTTTTTTGGCAATCTGCACCAGGACTGGACAGAGTTCGTCCTCGCCGATCTGGGCATTTATCGTTACGAGCAGGTCGCCTTGAGCGACGAGTCCCGCGCACTGCGTAGTCGCGACGACGTGCACGCCTGCGTGGAGCTGCATGCCTGCCGCGCGGTGCTGGAGGAGGGCGGCGACCTGCAAGGCGTGTTGGCCAGGGTCAACGGCCTGGTCACAGACAACCCCTGGCTACTGGGGCGCCGTGACAAGTTGCTGTTGCAGATGGGGCAAGCCTGTGAGCGTGCGGCCGACTGGCCCCTGGCGTTGCAGTTGTATGCCAGCTCCGCTCACCCGCGAGCGCGCCAGCGCAGGGTCCGGGTGCTCGAACTCAGCGATCGGCCAGCAGAGGCCCTGGCCTTGGCAAACCTGGCCCTGGCGGCGCCGCAAAGTGCCGCTGAGGCTCAGTTGATAGCCCGTGCGTTGCCGCGGTTGCGGCGTAAGCTCGGCCTGCCCAACCCCCCTCGCAGCAAAGCCGCCGCCGTGGCCCGCCTGGACTTGCTGCTCGAGCTTGACCTCGGCCGTGGCAGCGTCGAGCACCGCGTGCGCGAGCATCTGCACGAAGAGCAGGGGCCGGTGCACTACGTGGAAAACAGCCTGCTCAATTCGTTGTTCGGGCTGCTCTGCTGGCCAGCGATCTTTGCGGCATTGCCTGGGGCGTTTTTTCATCCGTTCCAGAGCGGCCCGGCTGACCTGCATCAGGTTGATTTCCGTCAGCGCCGGGCGGCGCTGTTCGACGCTTGCTTCGCGCAGCTCGACGACGGCCGTTACCGGGCCACGATTCTGGAACACTATGCAAGCAAGTGGGGCTTGCAGTCCCCCTTCGTCCACTGGGGCGCCCTGACCCCCGAGATACTGCACCAGGCTTTGGCGTGCTTGCCGGCCCAGCACCTGCGCCACTGTTTCGAGCGCCTGCTGGAAGATGTGCAAGCCAACCGCGCCGGTATGCCGGACCTTATTCAGTTCTGGCCGCAAGACCAACGCTACCGCATGATCGAGGTCAAAGGCCCCGGCGACCGCTTGCAGGACAACCAACTGCGCTGGCTCGACTTCTGCGCCCGGCACGGCATGCCGGTGCAGGTCTGCTACGTGCAGTGGGCGACGGCGTGAGCTATCACGTCGCTGTTCGCGCGCTCTGTGAGTTCACCGCCAAAGTAGGCGACCTCGACCTGCGCTTCACCCCTTCACCGACGGCCCAGGAGGGCATGCTCGGGCACGCCCGGGTGGCCCGCGGGCGCGGCGCAGGCTACCAGACCGAAGTGCCCTTAAGCGGCGAGTTCGAGGCCCTCAGCGTGCGCGGTCGCGCCGATGGCTACGACCCCAACTTGCAGCGCTTGGAAGAAATCAAAACCCATCGCGGCGACCTGGCGCGCCAGCCCGCTAACCATCGGCAGCTGCACTGGGCACAGGTGATGGTGTATGGCTGGTTGTTCTGCCAGCAACACGAATTGGCTGAATTACGCGTAGCCCTGGTTTATCTGGACGTCGACAGCGACCGCGAAACCCTGTTCGAGCAAACCCTCAGTGCCGATGCCTTGCAGCAGCATTTTGCCCAGCTGTGCCGGGCATTTCTGGCCTGGGCCCGGCAGGAATTGGCGCGCCGCGCCGAGCGCGACCAAGCCTTGCGCGAGCTGAAGTTTCCCCATGGCGACTTTCGCCGTGGTCAGCGCGAGCTCGCCGAAACCGTATACAAGGCGGTGAGCACAGGCCGTTGCCTGCTCGCCCAGGCGACCACCGGCATCGGCAAAACCCTCGGCACCCTGTTTCCAATGCTCAAGGCGATGCCGCCCCGGCAACTGGACAAATTGCTGTTTCTTACCGCCAAGACCCCAGGGCGCGCCCTGGCCCTGGGCGCCTTGCAACAGCTGTTTGCCAGCCAACCGGGCTTGCCGCTGCGCGGCCTGGAGCTGGTGGCCCGCAGTAAGGCCTGTGAGTACCCGGACAAAGCCTGCCACGGCGACGCCTGCCCCTTGGCCAAGGGCTTCTATGACCGCTTGCCCGCTGCCCGGCTGGCGGCGGTGAATGTGCCCTTGCTGGGGCAAGCGCAGTTGCGCGAAGTGGCCCTGGCCCACCAGGTGTGCCCGTATTACCTCAGCCAGGAAATGGCCCGTTGGGCCGACGTGGTGGTGGCGGACTACAACTATTACTTCGACCTGACAGCACTCTTGTTTGGCTTAGCCCAGGCGGAGCAATGGCAACTGGCAGTGCTCGTAGACGAAGCGCACAACTTAGTGGACCGGGCCCGCGGCATGTACAGCGCCAGCCTCGATCAGCGTGCACTGCACGCTTTACGCCAGGCCCCGCCGGCGGCGCTGAAGGGGCCGTTGCAGCGCTTGAATCGTGAGTGGAATGCCCTGTATGCCGAGCAAGCCGTGGAGTACCAGGCGCAGGAGCGTTTGCCGGAGCGTTTTCTCCTCAGTTTGCTGCGCTGCATCGGCCTGATCGGCGAGCAGATGAACAGTGATCCGTTGATCATGGATCGGCCTTTGCTGGATTTCTACTTCGAGGCGTTGCAGTTCAGCCGCGTCGCCGAACTGTTCGATGAACACTTTCTGTTCGACATCGTCCAGGCTGGCGCTGGGCGCAAGCGCCAGGCGCGCCTGAATCTGCGCAACGTGGTGCCCGCGCCGCTGCTCACTGGGCGTTTGAAGGCCGCACGCAGTGCCGTGCTGTTCTCCGCGACCCTCAGCCCGCAGCATTACTACCGCGATATGCTCGGCATGCCGGCCGATTGCGCCTGGATCGATGTGTCATCGCCGTTCGCCGCCGAGCAGTTGGAGGTGCGCATCGTCGAGCGTATCTCCACGCGCTATGCCCACCGCCAGGCATCTGTGCAGCCGATTGCCGAGCTGATCGCCGCGCAGTACCAGGCCCAGCCTGGCAATTACCTGGCGTTCTTCAGCAGCTTCGATTATTTACAACAAGTGGCGGCGCAACTGGCCAGCAGTGCACCCCAGGTGCCGCAATGGGCGCAGACCCGGCAGATGGATGAAGAGGCCAGGCGCAGCTTCCTCGAACGCTTTGGCGAGGATGCCCACGGGGTGGGGTTCGCGGTGTTGGGCGGGGCGTTCGGTGAAGGTATCGACCTGCCGGGGCGGCGCCTGATCGGCGCGTTCATCGCCACCCTCGGGCTGCCCCAATTCAACCCGGTGAACGAGCAGTTCAAGCGGCGTATGGGCGCTATTTTCGTCGACGGTACGAGCGCCAGCTACGACTACACTTACCTCTACCCTGGGCTGCAAAAAGTCGTTCAGGCGGCCGGGCGGGTGATCCGCGGGCTGGACGACCGTGGCGTAGTGGTGTTGATTGACGATCGCTTCGCCCAGCCATCGGTGCGCCGCTTGCTGCCTACTTGGTGGGCGGTTTGAGCCGATACGGCCGGTATTTCGTGGGTTTTGGATCTATTATTTCGCCAAGCGGTCAAAGTGCCAGTAACCTGTCACCCTGTCTTGAATTTTCTTGATTCCGAGGTTTTTGCATGACGCACAGTCCATTTGCGGGCAAACCTGCCCCAGCCCAGTTGCTGGTCGATATCCCGCGCCTGGTCACCGCCTACTACAGCCAACGGCCCGACCCGGCCGAGCCGACCCAGCGGGTGGCGTTCGGCACCTCCGGGCACCGAGGCAATTCGTTCGAGGCAAGCTTCAACGAAGACCACGTTCTGGCCATTAGCCAAGCCATTTGCCTGTACCGCCAAGGCAAGGGGATCGACGGCCCGCTGTTTATCGGTATCGACACCCACGCGCTGTCTACCCCGGCGGCGGTGTCGGCTTTGGAAGTGTTTGCCGGTAATGGCGTCGAGGTGATGATCGCCGAACACGATGAATACACGCCGACCCCGGCCGTGTCCCACGCGATCATCTGCTACAACCGTGGCCGTGAACGTGGCCTGGCGGACGGCGTGGTGATTACCCCATCGCACAACCCGCCGCAAAGCGGCGGCTTTAAATACAACCCACCCAACGGCGGCCCAGCAGACACCGACGTCACCAAATGGGTTGAAGCCAAAGCCAACGAGCTGCTCGCCGATGGCCTCAAGGGCATCAAGCGCATGCCCTATGCCCAGGCCCTGAAGGCATCCACGACCCATCGCCACGACTACCTCAATACCTACGTGGCCGACCTGATCAATGTGATCGATTTCGATGCCATTCGCGGCGCTGGCCTGCATTTGGGCGTCGATCCTCTGGGCGGTGCCGGGGTGCGCTACTGGTCGGCGATTGCCGAGCACTACAAGCTGGACCTGGAAGTGGTGAACCAGGCGGTCGACCCGACCTTTCGTTTTATGTGCGTCGACTGGGACGGGCAGATCCGCATGGACCCGTCTTCCAACCACGCCATGCAGGGCCTGATTGGCCTTAAAGAGCGCTTCGACGTAGCATTCGCCTGCGACCCCGACCATGATCGCCACGGCATTGTTACGCCATCAGGCGGCCTCCTGGCGCCTAACAATTACCTGGCCGTGGCCATCGATTACCTGTTCCAGAACCGCCCACAATGGCGCGCGGATGCCGGTGTAGGCAAGACCGTGGTCAGCAGCGGCCTGATTGACCGTGTCGCCCAACGGCTAAACCGTCGCCTGTACGAAGTGCCAGTAGGGTTCAAGTATTTCGCCGACGGCCTGTTCGAAGGCTCGTTGGGCTTTGGCGGCGAGGAGAGTGCAGGGGCGTCGTTCTTGCGCAAGGACGGTAGCGTCTGGAGTACCGACAAGGACGGTTTGATCCCCGCCCTGTTGGCTGCGGAAATCACTGCACGTACCGGGCGCGACCCCAGCCAGGCCTACCAAGGGCTGACGGACGCCCTGGGTCAGCCATTCTCGACCCGCGTCGAAGCCAAGGCCAACCCGCAGCAGAAAGCGGCCCTGGGTAAACTGGCGCCCGAGCAGGTGAAATCCACTGAGTTAGCCGGTGAGCCCATCGAGCAGATCCTCAGCCATGCGCCCGGCAATGGCCAGGCAATCGGCGGCCTGAAGGTCATGACCGCTAACGGCTGGTTCGCGGCACGGCCATCGGGTACCGAGGACATCTACAAAATCTACGCCGAGAGCTTTATCGACGAGGCGCATTTGCAACGTTTGGTGGGCGAGGCGCAGGTGTTGGTGGATAACGCTATCGCGTAAAAGATCGGGTGAAAAGATCGGGGGCAAGCCCCCTCCTACGCAATTTGACCGTAGGAGGGGGCTCGCCCCCGATCTTGTCCCACTCACCCCCAATCTCAAGCCACATCAACCAGCACAATCTCACTGTCTTCAATAGCCGTAACCCGCAACACCGCCTCATCTGCAACGGCTACCCCGTCCCGTGCAACCGCCCGCAAGCCATTGACTTCAATCACGCCGCTGGCCGGTACCAGATACGCCTTGCGCTGGGCGTCCAGGGCATATTCCGCAGTTTCCCCGGCTTTCAGGCTGGCCGCCACCAGGCGTGCGTTGGCGCGAATGCGCAGGCTGCTGGCGTCTTCGCTGCGACCGCTGGCCAAGGTAACGAAGCCTTCGCCGCGTTCGCCTTTAGGGAACGGGCGGGCGCCCCAGGAAGGCGGTGCGCCGCGTTCGTCCGGCATGATCCAGATCTGGAAGATCCGGGTCAGGGTGCTTTCGTGGTTATATTCACTGTGGGCGATGCCGGTACCGGCGCTCATCACCTGCACGTCACCGGCTTCGGTACGCCCTTTGTTACCTAAGTTATCCTGGTGGCTGATCGCCCCCTCACGGACATAGGTGATGATTTCCATGTCTTGGTGGGCATGCTTTGGAAAGCCCGTGCCAGGTGCAATCTCGTCGTCGTTCCAGACGCGCAGGTTGCCCCAGTTCATCCGCGCCTGATCGTGGTAGCTGGCGAAGGAAAAATGATGGTGGGCGTTCAACCAACCGTGGTCGGCGCCGCCCAAGGTGGTGAAAGGTCTGAGTTCGAGCATGCTGATCTCCTGTAAGGAAACGCTGCGCCATGGCAGACGTTATGGTGTGCAGGCAGCCAGTTTCACGAAAAAGGTTATCGATAAAAAGCGTAAAAACTGCCGTAAACCCATCTAATAATCAGATGTTATACCTCTTAAAGCGAATTCACTTCGTCGCCTAATTGACTGATCCTAAACTCATTACTGGCCAAAATCGTGCAACAGCGCGACCATAGCCGCTGCTGCCAACCCTGCCATGGAGCCCGCGTGCCTGCCTCCCGCCCCGAACAGCCTGACGAACTGCATCCCCCCCAACAACTGCCGCTGCTCAAGCGTTGGGTCGCGCGCCTATTGGGCCGCGGGCTGAGCCGCTTGAATGCGCAGCACCGTGACTCCTGGTTCCACGGGCACGCCGCTGGCCAGCGTCTTGGCCACGCCAAAGGAGTGCGTGATGGCTATGACGAGGGGCGAGTCGACGGCTATGAAGAGGGGCAGCAAGTGCTGGTTATTCGCGACACGCGCGCGCCGGGGCATGCTGTACCCGGAGTCGACGATTTGTTGTTCGACGACTGGCGACTACCGATCGACGCGGGCCTGAAAAAACGTATAAAGGCCGACGTCGCGCAGCGCCTGCCGGCCCACAGCCAGCCCAGTGCCGCCCAGTGGAAAATGATTTTCAGCGACACCCCCAGCACCTGTGTGGTTGCCGGAGCAGGGGCCGGCAAGTCCACCACCCTGGCCCTGCGCATTCTATTGCTGCACCACTACCTGGGCTTCGAACTGGCTGCTATGACGGTAGTGACGTTTACCCGTGAATCGCGTAAAGATTTTATTAAAAAGTTACGCCAACTGTTTGATTTATTTGAATTAAATATCTCAGAAAAAAGCGCTCAGGAGTTGGTGCGTACGTTTCACTCGCGTATCTTGCCACTGGTTCGCAGCCTGCCAGGCTTCGCTCAGCTCCAGGCCTTCGAGAACCTGGGCAGCCGTGAACGGCAGGGCGAAGAAGCCGACAGCAACCCGTTCGATCTACGCCTCAACGATGCCCAGCGCCAGCAATTGAACCTGTGTTACCGCGATTTGTGTAGCGCCAGCCCCCGCTTTGCTGAGCTGGTGGGCGCTCTGCGCCTGCACAGCCTTAAGCTCAAGCCCTTGGACCGCGACCACCCCGATGTGCAGAAGCGCGTGATGGTCACCGAACTGTCGGCCCAGCGCGACGAAGAACTCTGCGATGTCATCGAAGACTTATGGTTCGCGGCAGGCGCTTGGCCGATCAAAGGCATTGAGCCGAGTCGCCAAACCCTTGAAATCAACGGCAGCACCTTTCACGTGCATGGCCATATTGCTAGCCTCGATGCCTGGGTGGTGCTCGGTTGTGACCCCGGCGAGAGTCAACAGATCAAACGGAACGGGGCCAAATTACCGGTCTGGGCCGAATGGTTAGTCAAGCGCACGCTGTTTCAAGCTTTCTGCGATAAGCCTCTGATATGGATGGAAAACTATCGTGACGCCAAGCGCCTCGTGCCGGCCCTGGCGGCCGAAGCTGTGGCGGGGCCGGGTTTTGACTACAAGGTTAAAGGGGAGCTCGGCAGCGTGCCGCTGCTGGATGCTTTCGTCGGCTGTGCCGGGTTTATTGAGAACCTCGGGCTCGATGTCACAGCGGCGGTGGCCGGCATGAGTTTCGCCCAGGACGACAGTGATCGGTTGTTTTTCGAGGCCCTGAGCCTGTATTGGAAAGCGTTCGAACAGCACCTGCTGGGCATGACGCCACCGGTCATGACCTACAATCGAATGTTCGCCTTGTTTGGGGAAAACTCCCCGGAGAACCTGCAACGGGTGGCTGATGCCCATTTGCGCCCATTGGCGCATTTAATGATCGATGAATTTCAGGACGTATCACCGCAGATCGTTTCCTGGCTGCGGGCCAGCCTGCGCGAGATCCGCAGACGTAGCCCAGGGCTGCAGGCGGGGCAGGTGGCACAGTATTCATCGTTGTTATGCGTGGGCGACGATTGGCAGTCGATTTACGGCTGGCGCGGCAGTTCGCCGCAGTACTTCATGGAATTTACTCAGACCTTTGCCGCGCCCAGCCACACCCGCGTGTTGTTGGTGGAAAATTACCGTAGCCAGGCGTCGATCATCGAGGCTGCAGAGCACATTGTGCGCGCCACTCCCACCTTGCCGGGCAAGAAGGCCCGGGCCTGTGCCGAGCACGCTGAGGCGCGCCGGCCGGTGCAGGTCTTCAAACGCGATGATGCGGACCTCGGCCGTCGGGTGGTGGAGCATTACCGGCGCGGGGACTCGGTGTTGCTGCTGTATCGCAAGAGCAGTGACAGAGCGCTGGTGGCCGAGCACTTGGGCGGCATTGTCGAAGAAGACCGCGCGGCCCCGGCTGAGCAACGGCGTTTCAAGCAGTTGACTTACCACAGTGCCAAAGGCTTGCAGGCCGATGCGGTGTTTCTAGTGGGGGATTGTCAGCACCTGAGCAGCTCGCCTTACAAGAACCAAGTGTACCGCTTGGCTGGGCTCGGCAAGCCAGGTGATCCCCAGGCGTTCGACAAGGCGCAGCAGGAAGAAGCCTTGCGCTTGGCCTATGTCGGTATCACCCGGGCAGCGGGTGATTGCTATTGGTATGTCGAAGAAGCTGGCAAGGACACCGGCCAACAGCCCCGTGCCTCGGACCAGGTTGACCCGGCCAAGGCATGCTTCGATGATCAGCGCCGCCGGATCCAGGCTTAGCTATAGGCCAACATCGGTGGCACGAACGCTTCGAGCTCGGCTTCGACCGCTTCGATAATGCGCTCTACATCGGCGGCGTTCATCACGGTCGCGCAGGGCAGGCCGGCAATAGCAATGAGCGTTTCACCGGTAGCCCGGTCGAACAGACGCGCCACCATGCTACTGGGGGCGTCCATGCTGCCCTCGAACCCCAGAGGATGAAAGTGCCAGCGCATCACTTGGCATGCGTTGGGAAAGGTCATTTTATTCATGCTACCCGACCTCCTGCGTTGGCAACCGTCCAAAACTCCAGAGGCGCCCACAAGCGCGCCTCCTGAGTCTTAAAAATAGCATTGGGTTCCATGTTTGTTGTGAAATATTTCGCAGAAAGAGCAATTTAACTAGGCTTTTTGATGTGCGTCACGAACCCAGGCGCTCGCACAGGGGCTGGCCATTTATTGGCCATTACCGCGCGTAAGGGTTTTACCGTGAGCTTGCACGCGGTTGTTCATGCACAGCACTAGAAAACGCCTTTAACTGCTTGATGTGTAAATTTATATCTTTGATATCGCCCTATGCGAACGACTTTCGTTTACCTATAGCGAAAGGCTTACACGACTTACAGCGCTTTGCTCTATGCACCTTGGCTTGTCCGTGAGTAATCTAGACCCATCAGCTGCAGAGTAGGAACCCTGCAGGATCAAGGAAGATCGACCATCGCCCCGGAGGGCTGCCGACAGGAGTTGGATTGGTTCTGAAAAACCCGCCTCGGCGGGTTTTTTGCTTTCTGGCAACCGAAAATGTACCTGCCCCAGCCAAGATCAATAAGGAATGCCATGCTCGAAAAATGCCAGTGGCTCAACGAACCTGAACGTTGGACACTCAGCCCTGAATGCCTGACGGTGACCACCGATGCCAATACGGATTTTTGGCAGCAGACCCAATATGGCTTCGAGCGCGATAGCGGGCATTTTTTCGGCATGCGCACCGAGGGCGACTTCACCGCTCAGGTTCGCCTGCGGGGCAACTATAGCGACCTCTATGACCAAGCCGGGCTAATGGTCCGTATCGATGCCAAGCACTGGATAAAGGCAGGCGTTGAGGTCAGTGATGAGCGGCTACTATTGTGCAGTGTATTGACCAACCCGCAATCGGATTGGGCGACTGGGCCTTATGACGGTGACGAAGCCGGCTTCTGGCTACGGGTCACCGTCAGCGGCGCGGTGGTGCGCATCCAGTATTCATTGGACGGGCTGCGCTGGCCCTTGCTACGCCTGGCGCCTTTTCCAGCGGCTGACAGTTATCTGGTAGGGCCGGTGTGCTGTACGCCCGAACGCAGTGGGTTGGAGGTGGCCTTTTCCGAGTTCAGCGTGACCGCGCCCTTGCAAAAGGCCCTGCATGATCTGAGCTAAATGGGTTTACTCAGCATTTCTTGAAAATATATTTACAAAACAATGACTTAAATTTTTTTTGTAGGGTTTTTCCACTCGTTTGAGCGTTCGGCTACTCACTCGGGTTTAAGTTTTGCCGGGCGGCGCAGATACAGGGTCAGGAGCCTGTAACAGGTCAAGACTTTCGCACCCTCCTGATCAAGGAAGATTGCATGTACGCTCAGCATAACCCTGCCTATAGTTCTACGCCTGCGCCAATGCCCAGCGTTGCCGTGCCGGTGATGCTAGTCGGCGTGGTCAGCGCCGCTTGCGTATACCTGCAACACTCATTTGCCCTGCACTGGGCCGTTAGCGTCGCGGTCGCGTTGCTGGTCGCTTTGGCGTGTGCCGTATGGCTGAGCATGCGCCAGCATGCCTGGCTGGCGCGCCAGGCCGAGAGCCAGGCGCTGGCCAGCGAGCGCAGCCAGCTTGAAGCGGCCGATGCCATCGACGGCGGCCTGCACGATCTGTGCTTACAGGCCACGCCGATCTGGTCGCGTCAGGTGGAAAGCTCGCGCCAGCAAACCGAAAACGCCGTCATCGAGCTGACCGACCGTTTTGTCGGCATCTCCACCCGTTTGGAACAGACTGTCCAGGCGTCCCAGCAAGCCGCCGGGGATCTTTCCGGGCAAGGCCAGGGCAGTGCCCGCGACACCCTGGCGTTTGGCGAAAGCGACCTGCGCGCCGTGGTCGAAGCCCTTAAAGCCACCCAGCGTAGCCGCGACGAGATGCTGGAAGAAGTCCGCCAGCTCAATGAGTACACCGGCGAGCTGCGCACCATGGCCACCGACGTTGGCGCCATTGCCGCACAAACCAACCTGCTGGCCCTCAACGCTGCCATCGAGGCGGCCCGAGCGGGTGAGGCTGGTCGAGGCTTTGCCGTGGTGGCCGACGCCGTACGCACGCTGTCCAAACAGTCGAGCGAGACCGGTAAGCAGATGTCGACCAAAGTCGATGTGATCAACAGCGCCATCAGCCGCGTGGTGGCGGTGGCGGGTGACAGTAGCGAGCACAGCAGCGACCTGATCAGCCAGTCCGAAGCGCGCATCCAGGGTGTGCTCGACCGCTTCGGTGAAGTCACCGAGCGCCTCAGCCATTCCGCCGAATTGCTCCAGCGCGAAGGCAGCGGTATCCGCGAGGAAGTGAACGACGTATTGGTTTCGCTGCAGTTCCAAGACCGCACTAGCCAAATCCTCGCCCATGTGCGCAACAACCTCGACCGTTTGCAAGCCCACCTGCAACAGCGCGAAGCCACGCCTGGCCAGCCTGATGACCTGGATGTACGGGCTTGGCTGCAGGACATGGAGCGCACCTACGCCACCGACGAGCAGCGCCAGATCCACAGCGGCGGGGCCCGCCACGCCAATACCGAACACGAGATTACATTTTTCTGAGGAGCAGTTCCCATGGCCAAGACCATCTTGGTAGTCGACGATTCCAGCAGCGTACGCCAGGTCGTCAGCATCGCCCTTAAGGGGGCCGGTTACGACGTTATCGAGGCCTGCGACGGTAAGGACGCGCTGCGCAAACTGACCGGGCAGAAGGTTCATCTGATGATCAGCGACGTCAACATGCCCAACATGGACGGCATCACCTTTGTCAAAGAGGTCAAGAAGCTGGCCAGCTACAAATTCACCCCGATCATCATGCTGACCACTGAGTCCCAGGAAAGCAAAAAGCAGGAAGGCCAAGCGGCAGGTGCGAAAGCCTGGATCGTCAAGCCCTTCCAGCCGGCCCAGATGATGGCTGCCGTGTCGAAGCTGGTGTTGCCGTAAGGCCCCCTGGGAGTAACGAGCATGGCTATTGTCGCCCAGACCCTCAACGGCACGTGCACCCTGGCGGTGGACGGCGAGATGAGCATTTACACCGCCGCTGAACTCAAGGGTGAGCTGCTCGGTTGGCTGGAGCCGGCCACGCAGACCCGGCTGGACCTGGCCCAAGTCAGCGAAATCGATGCCGCCGGCGTGCAGTTGCTGTTGCTGATCCGCCGCCAGGTGTTGGCCGCGGGCCAGAGCCTGACCCTGATCGAGTGCAGCCCCGCCGTGCGTGACACCCTGAAGCTGTGCAACACCTGGACGATGTTTGAAGGACAAGCGAGCCTCGCCTGAGGCTTGCGTGCGGAGGGTCGCGAAAGCGCACTATGGATATTAATCTCGATTCAGCGTTGCAGACCTATATCGTTGAGGCTCGCGAACTGCTGCAGGACATGGAAAAAGCCCTGCTGCAACTCGAAAGCGACCCCACCGACAGCGATACCATCGACCGTATCTTTCGTGGCGCCCACACCATCAAAGGCTCTGCGGGCCTGTTCGGCCTGACTCCAGTGGTCGGCTTTACCCACTTTGTCGAAGATGTGCTCGACCGCGTGCGGGACGGCCATGTCGCCATCGACCGCGACTTGATCGCCTTGTTGCTGGCTTGCACCGACCATATCGCCGAACTGGTGGAGGTCGTCGCCGAACGCGGCGGTAGCCTCGATGCGCCCGCCATGCAGCGCGAAGCCGGCCTGCGCGAGCGTCTGCTGGCCTATCAGGGGCAGCGTACCGAGGCCGCTGGGGCGATTGCCGCCAAGCCAGCCCCAGAGGGCGCAGTGAGGGTGCTGGACGGCGAGCCCCGTGTGGCTAGCCCGCACTGGCATATTTCCCTGCGTTTCGGCGAAGACGTGTTCCGCAACGGCATGGACCCGTTCTCCTTCCTGCGCTACCTCAACACCTTGGGCGAGATCCAGAATATCGCCACCACGGCGCAAGGCATGCCGGAGCTGGCGCAAATGGACCCTGAGTCCTGCTACCTGGGCTTTGAAATCCGCTTGCGCTCCGAGCAAACCGCGGAAACCATCGCCGAAGTGTTCGACTTCGTTCGCGAAGATTGCGCCATTCGCATCATCGAGCCCCACGGCACCCTGGCCGATTATCGCGAGTTGGTCGGGCAGTTGCCTGAAAGCGAGGAGGAGGCCGGCCAATTGTTGCTGGCCGCAGGTTCCCTCAGCGATGCCGAGTGGCAGCAGTTGCTCGAAGCTGCGCCACAGGCCAGCGTCGAGTCGGCCGCTAGCCTGCCGACCGTATTCGAAGCCACCGCCGCCGCCGACACCACTGTCGCCGTGGTGCCCCAGGCCCGAGAAGCCAAGGCGCGGGAAAACGTCTACGTGCGGGTGCACGCCGACAAGCTGGATGAACTGATCAACCTGGTGGGCGAGCTGGTGATCGCCGGGGCGGGCGCCAAGTTGCTGGCCAAAGACGCTGCCGAGGCGGAGCTGCGCGACGCCACTGCCGGCGTCGCCGACTTGGTGGAGAAGACCCTGGACTGCGCCCTGCGCATGCGCATGGTGCCCATTGGCGACACCTTCAGCCGCTTTCAGCGGGTGGTGCGCGACGTCAGCCAGGAGCTGGGTAAAGACATCGAGCTGACCATCAGCGGCGGCGACACCGAACTGGATAAAACCGTAGTCGAGCGCATCGGCGACCCCCTTATGCACCTGATGCGCAACGCCATGGACCACGGCATCGAGGCGCCAAGCGTGCGCCTGGCCGCGGGCAAGCCAGCGAAAGGGCGGCTGCGCCTGAATGCGTTTCACGATGCCGGCAACATCATTCTGGAAATCGCCGACGACGGAGCTGGGCTCAACCGTGAGCGCATTTTGGAAAAGGCCCGCGAACGCAATCTGATCCCAGCCACGGCCACCCCGAGCGACTCGGAAATCTACAACCTGATCTTCGAGCCAGGCTTCTCCACGGCGGCGGCGGTCACCAACTTGTCTGGCCGCGGTGTGGGCATGGACGTGGTCAAGCGCAACATCACTGCACTGCGCGGCACCATCGATTTAGACAGCCGCCCAGGCCAGGGCACGACCATTCGCATTCGCCTGCCATTGACCCTGGCGATTATCCACGGGTTTCTCGTGGGGGTGGGCGAGGCGTCCTATGTGGTGCCGCTGGAGCGCGTGCAGGAGTGCCTGGAGCTTAGCCCCACTGCCCACGACAGCGCCCGGCGCTGCGGCTATATCGACCTGCGCGGGCAGGTGCTGCCCTTGCTGTTTCTGCGCGACTACTTTGCGATCGAAGGGCCCATCGTGCGTCGTCAGAACGTGGTGGTGGTGCATTACCTGGATAAAAAAATTGGCTTAGTGGTGGATGAGTTGATGGGCGAGTACCAGACCGTCATCAAACCCCTGGGCAAATTGTTCGGCGCGCTCCATGGCATTGGCGGGTCGAGCATTTTGGGCAGCGGAGCGGTCGCGCTGATCCTCGATATACCTGCACTGTTCACGCGGCTGTCCGAAGGCGACCGCACCCCGTCGTTCAATCACTCACCGTCTGTCAGCTGACTTTCTTTACGTATCGCACGGAGCAACGCTCATGAAATGGTTTTACGACCTGAAAATATCCACCAAGCTGCTTACCTCTTTCATTACGGTGTTGGCCCTGACCGCGCTGATTGGTGGCTTTTCGATCTTTCAACTGGCCCAGGTCAACTCCACCTCCACGGAGATGAAAGAGAACTGGATACCGTCGATGCGTGCGGCGGCCGGCATGCGCTTCTATGCCTCGCAATTCCGCACCCGTGAAATGCGCCACCTACTGGCCGACTCGGCCGAAGAGAAGGCGGCCCAGGAGCAATTGGCCGGTGAGTCGCGCAGCCAGATGGAAAGCCGTCTGACCGACTACCAGAAACTGGTCAGCAGCCCTGAAGAGCGCGCTCTGTACGACAGTCTGGCGAAGGATTGGGCTGGCTACACCGCCCTGAACAAGACGGTATTCGACCTGTCCCGTGCCGGTCGGGTGGAGGAGGCCAAGACCATCCTGACCACCGAGTCCAAGCGCTATTCCGATAGCATCGCCGAGACCACTGCCAAGCTGGTGCAACTCAACGACGACGGCGCCGCCGCGGCGAGCCAAACCGGCGATGCGTTGTACGCCAGCGCTCGCCTGGCGATCATCATTGCCCTGGCGATTGCCCTGATGCTGGGCTTGTTCCTGGCGGTATTCGTGGCTCGGATCATTTCCCGGCCGTTGAACAACGCCGCCGAGATTGCTGGCCGCCTGGCTGAAGGTGACCTCACCGCCAATGTGGTGGTGACCTCCCGTGACGAGACCGGTATGGTCCTGACCGCCATGCAAAATATGGTTGGCAAGCTTTCGCACATCATCGGCGAAGTGCGCAACGCGGCCGACAACCTGGCCAGCGCCTCGGAAGAAGTCAGCGCTACGGCCCAGTCCATGAGCCAAGCCACCAGCGAGCAGGCGGCCAGCGTGGAAGAAACCAGCGCGTCGATCGAGCAGATGAGCGCCAGTATCAACCAGAACACCGAGAACGCTCGGGTCACCGATGGCATGGCCAGCAAAGCCGCGCGCGAAGCCACCGAAGGCGGCCAGTCGGTGCAGCAAACCGTAGTTGCCATGAAGAAGATCGCCCAGCGCATCAGCATCATCGATGACATCGCCTACCAGACTAATCTGCTGGCACTCAACGCCGCCATCGAGGCCGCCCGTGCTGGCGAGCACGGTAAAGGCTTTGCCGTGGTAGCCGCCGAGGTGCGTAAGCTGGCCGAACGCAGCCAGATCGCCGCTCAGGAAATCGGTGAGCTGTCCACCAGCAGCGTGGAAATGGCCGAGAAGGCTGGCAGTTTGCTCAACGAAATGGTGCCGTCGATCAATAAAACCAGCGACCTGGTTCAGGAAATCAGCGCCGCTTCAGAAGAGCAGGCCGCTGGGGTAGGGCAGATCAACACGGCCATGGCGCAATTGAACCAGGTCACCCAGCAGAACGCCTCCAGCAGTGAAGAGTTGGCCGCCACCGCTGAAGAAATGAGCAGCCAGGCCGAACAACTGCAAGAGGCCATGAGCTTCTTCACCTTGGCTAGCAGTTCGGCCGGCTTCGCCCCTGTACAACGGCCGCGCGCGCCGGCCGTCAAAGCCAGCGCGGTGCCGAGCCTGCGCCCGGTGTCGTCCGGTTCGGCGGTTTCGGAACACGAATTCACCCGGTTTTGAGGGGCATGCCATGGGCGGCTTGACAGTGAGTAACGGCGCTGCGGCGACGTCCGAGGAAGACGGCCAGTACCTGACCTTCACCCTCGGTAGTGAGATGTATGCGATCGCCATTTTGGGGATCAAGGAAATTATCGAGTACGGCGGCCTGACCGTGGTGCCGATGATGCCGGACTTCGTCCGCGGGGTGATTAACCTGCGCGGCGCGGTGGTGCCGGTGGTCGACCTGGCGGCGCGTTTCGGCCAGCCGAATGCCAACGTAACCCGGCGCAGTTGCGTGGTGATCGTCGAAGCGCATTCGGCTGAGGAAGGGCGCCAGGACATCGGCCTGTTGGTAGACGCAGTGTCGGCGGTGCTGGATATCCCGGCCAGCCAGATCGAACCGCCACCGAGCTTCGGTGCGCGGATCAACGCCGATTTCATCAATGGCATGGCGCGTATGGACAGTAAGTTCGTCATCGTGCTCAACGTCGACCGGGTGCTCTCGGTGGACGAGATGGCGCAGATGGCCGCTGCGCATACGCCAGCATTGGGCCAAGGTTGACCCGCTACCTTCATCAGCAAAGGACCGCCGCGTGAACGCTATCCCGCTCAACGACAGTGAGTTTCAACAGTTCCAGGAGTGGCTGCACCGCACTGCCGGGATCAGCCTGTCGGCGGCGAAGAAGCCTCTGGTCGCCGGGCGTTTATTCAAGCGCCTGCGTCACCATCAGCTAAGCAGTTATGGCGATTACTTTCGTTTGATCATGGGCAGCAGCGGCGCGGCCGAATTGCAGGTCGCGCTGGACATGCTGACAACAAATGAAACGTATTTTTTTCGCGAGCCCAAACACTTCGATTTTCTCCGCGACAAGGTCTTGCCCACGGCAGCGGTGGGGCGCAGTTTTCGGGTGTGGAGCGCCGCCTGTTCTTCCGGCGAAGAACCCTACAGCCTGGCCATGACCCTGGCGGACGGCCTGCCCAGCGGCACGCCGTGGGAAATCGTGGCTTCGGACATCAGCACCCAGGTGCTGGCCCAAGCGCGTAGTGGCCACTATCCGATGGCACGCTCGCGCAACTTGCCCCATGAGCAATTGGTCAGGCATTGCCTCAAAGGCATCGGCCGTCAGGAAGGCACCTTTCTGGTGGAGAAAGCGCTCAGGGATCGAATGCAATTTTTGCAGGTCAACTTGAACGAGAGCCTTCCCAACCTCGGTGAATTCAACGTGATCTTCCTGCGCAATGTGATGATTTATTTCGATATGCAGACCAAGCGCCAAGTGGTGGCGCGCATGCTGCCGCTGCTTAAGCCTGGTGGCCATCTGATCGTCAGTCACTCCGAAAGCCTTAACGGCGTGTGCGAGAGCCTGCAGTTGGTGGTCCCTTCGATCTATCGCAAACCATGAGCGCCTTTATCGATCTGCCCGGCCGCGCGTACGAGGTCAACCTGGCCATTGGTGACTATTATTTCGGTAAAGCCGGGACGCGCATCAGCACGTTGTTAGGCTCCTGCGTGGCGGTCACGTTCTGGCACCCGCAGTTGCGGGTCGGCGGCATGTGCCATGCCTTGCTGCCGGGCCGGCGTGAGCGTGGCCAGGGGCTGGACGGCAAGTACACCGATGAAGCCGTGGAGCTGCTGCTGCGCGCGCTGGCGCCCTATAAGCGGCCCTTGCGCGAGTTTCAGGTAAAACTGTTTGGGGCGGGGAACATGTTCCCCGACTTTATCGTGGTGGGCGCCGTGGCCGACGTCGCCTACCGTAATGCCCAGGCAGCGCGAGAGATTTCCGCGCGTCTGGGGCTCAATGTGATTGCCGAAGACTTGGGCGGGCTCGGCCACCGCAAAGTGCTATTCGACCTCGCCAGCGGCGATGTGTGGGTGCGCCAAGACCCCTTGCGCCGCCCGCCAAGGATGGCCGCTGCGTTACCTAGGGAGCTGCATGAAACCCATTAGTGTGTTGATCGTTGACGACTCAGCCGTGGTGCGCCAGGTGATGCAGGCAATCCTCGAAGCCGAGCCAGGTATTCGCGTGATGGGGGCCGCCTCCGACCCGTTGTTCGCCATTGATCGCATGCTTAAGGAGTGGCCGGATGTGGTCATTCTGGATGTGGAGATGCCACGCATGGATGGCATCACTTTTCTGCGCAAAATCATGAGCGAGCGGCCGACTCCGGTAGTGATCTGCTCATCGCTGACGGAAAAGGGCGCCGAAACGACGTTGCAGGCGCTGGCCGCAGGTGCCGTGGATATCATCACCAAGCCGACGGTAGGTTTGAAAAATTTCCTGTTGGAATCGGCCAACGAACTGGTCCATGCGGTGCGCGGTGCGGCCCAGGTTAATCTGCGTAACCTGGGGCGTATCGCCCCAACGCCGTTTTCCGCCGCCAAACCGCCAGTGGCCGGGCCAGCCGGTGTGGTAGTGGAGCGCCACAGCGCCGACGCGATACTGGCGCCGGGCAACGGCCAGGCGATGGTGTCGACCACCGAACGCATTGTCGCCCTGGGCACTTCCACCGGGGGCACCCAGGCCCTGGAGCATGTGCTGACGCGCCTGCCCAGGGTGTGCCCAGGCATCGTCATCGTCCAGCATATGCCGGAAAAATTCACCGCGTCGTTTGCCCAGCGGCTCAACGAGCTGTGCGAGATCGAAGTGCGTGAAGCGCGCAACAACGACCGGGTATTGCCCGGCCTGGCGCTGATTGCCCCCGGGGGCAAGCATTTACTGCTCAAACGCAGCGGTGCGTTCTACCTGGTGGAAGTACGCGATGGCCCCCACGTTAACCGCCACCGGCCCTCGGTGGATGTGCTGTTTCGCTCGGTGGCCAAGTTCGCCGGTCGTAACGCCACGGGCATCATCATGACCGGCATGGGCGACGACGGCGCCCGCGGCCTGAAGGAAATGGCCGAGGCGGGCGCCAGCACCTTCGCCCAGGATGAGGCCAGTTGCGTAGTATTTGGCATGCCTAAGGAAGCGATCAAATTGGGCGGCGCAAAAAAGGTCGTCGCCCTAAGCGAAATCCCCCGAGCAATCACCGGCGCGTAGGAGGGGCCTTGGCCCCGATCTTTTGACCTTGGCGATGGAACATATACCGCGGCGCCTATAACCGGCCGCTGGCGCGGCCTCTCGGGGCCAAGGCCCCTCCTACGCAATGGGATCACCGCGCCAGCAGCCGATTAAGCGTCCCAGCCTCCGCCCAGCGCTTTATAGATGGCGACTATACCCCGGTACAGATCAACTTCGGCCTGAGCCTGGGCGTCCTCGGCGCTGAGGCGTTCGCGTTCGGCGTCCAGTAGCACCAGGTAGTCCACTGTGCCCTCACGGTATTGGATCGAGGCCAGGTCGGCCGCCGCGCGGCTGGACTCGCTTTGCCGAATCAACGCCACCAGGCGTTGCTGGCGTTTGCTGTAATCGCTAAACGCGTTCTCCGACTCCTCCAGGGCCAGCAGTACCTGCTGCTCATAATTGGCCAAAGCCCCTTCAGCATTGGCGTCAGCGCCGCGGATACGAGCGCGCACGCTGCCCAGGTCGAAGGCGGCCCAGGTAATACTGGGGCCCAGGCTCCAGGCATTAGCCGCCGACGAACCCAACTGCGAGCCCCGAGCGGCGGTAAAGCCCAGGAAGCCGCTAAGGCTGATGCGTGGGAACAGGTCGGCGGTGTTCACCCCAATGTTGGCGGTGGCTGAGGCCAACTGGCGTTCCGCGCTGCGCACATCAGGGCGGCGGCGCAGCAGGTCGGCCGGGTTACCGATGGGCAGCGCCTTGGCGATGGCGGGCAACTCGGCGGGGGCCAGGTTGACGGTCAATTGTTCAGGTCGTTGCCCTAACAGGGTCGCAATACGGTTGCGCGCACGCACCTGCTCGGCCTGCAACTGCGGGACGCTGGCCTCTACCGCCGCCAGACGTGCATCGGCGCGCACCACATCGAGCTGGTTGCCGACCCCCGCGTCCTGCAGGGTCTGGGTGATGCCGCGCGAATCGTTCTGGTTCTTCAGGTTGGCCAGTGCGATCTTCTCGCGCAGCTGGGTGCCGCGCAGCTGACCATAGGCGTCGACCAGCTCGGCAATCAGGCTCACGTGCAGTTGCTGTAAATCGGCGTCGGCGACGCCTATCTCGGCATCGCTGGCCTCCAACTGGCGCTGGATGCGCCCAAACAAGTCGAGCTCCCAGGCCATATCCAGGCCTAGGTCGTAACGCTCACTGTTGACCCGGCGGGTGGTTTGCCCAGGGATCTGGCCTTTGCCGACTTCACTGCTGGCGCGGCTGGTGACCACGGGCAGGTTATCGTTGGCGTCGTCATCACGAATCGCCCTGGCCGCCTTCAGCCGGGCGAAGGCCACCCGCAGCTCACGGTTGTCCTGCAACGATTGGCTGACCAACTGGTTGAGGATCGGGTCATCGAACTGTTGCCACCACTGCGCCTCGAAGTCCTTGGGCGCGAAGCGGCTGGCATCGTTAGCGGCCGTCACGGCTGCGGGCGCGGTGTTGGGCGCCTGGTAGTCAGGGCCCACCGCACACGCGGCCAGCGCCAGCACTAACAGGCTCGGAGCAAAAAGTTTCAACGGGCTCATGGGCGCGCCTCCAGAGACACGGCGCGGGCGGCTTTGCGGGCTTGGCTGCGCTCGACATAACGGCGGATCAGAACAAAGAACACTGGGGTCAACAACAAGCCGAAGAAGGTCACCCCCAGCATCCCGGAGAACACCGCCACACCCATGGCGTGGCGCATTTCGGCACCCGCACCGGACGACAGCACCAGGGGCACCACACCCATGATGAAGGCGAACGAGGTCATCAGGATCGGCCGCAGGCGCAACCGGCAGGCTTCCAGTACCGCCGCCAACGGGTCGAGGCCTTCGGCCTGTTTGTCCTTGGCGAACTCGACGATCAGAATCGCGTTCTTACACGCCAGCCCCACCAGTACGATCAGGCCGATCTGGGTAAAGATGTTGTTATCGCTACCGGCGATCATCACCCCGGCGATGGCCGAAAGCAGGGTCATGGGTACGATCAGGATCACAGCCAGCGGCAGGCTCCAGCTTTCGTACTGGGCGGCAAGCACTAGAAAGGCCAGCAATACGCACAGCGGGAAGACGAACAGCGCCGTGTTGCCCGAGAGAATCTGCTGGTAGGTCAGCTCGGTCCACTCGTAGGCCATGCCGTTGGGCAGCTCTTCTTTGAGCAACTGCTCCACGGCCTTTTCCGCTTGCCCCGAGCTGTAACCGGGGGCGGCGGCGCCGTTGATCTCAGCGGTGACAAAGCCGTTGTAGTGCATCACTCGGTCAGGCCCGGCGGTGTCGGTGACCTTGAGGAAGGTCGCCAGTGGGATCATTTGCCCCTGGTCGTTACGCACCTTGAGCTGGCCGATCTGCTCGGCCTCCAGGCGAAATTGCTGTTCGGCCTGGACGTTGACCTGGTAGGTACGGCCGAAACGGTTAAAGTCGTTGGCGTACAGCGAGCCTAGGTACACCTGCAACGTGTCGAAAATCTCGCTGATGGCCACCCCGTGGGTCTTGGCTTTTTCGCGGTCGATGGCGGCATCGACCTGCGGCACGTTCACGGTGTAGCTGGTGAACAGCCCAGCCAACTCCGGCACATTCTGGCTCTTGGCAATGATGTTTTGCGTTTCTTTGTAGAGCGCGTCATAGCCCAGGTTGCCACGGTCTTCGATCTGCAGACGGAAGCCGCCGATCGTCCCCAGGCCCATCACCGGTGGCGGCGGAAAGATCGCCATATAAGCATCTTGAATGCCGGCAAACTTACCATTGAGCGCGCCGGCGATGGCACCGGCCGACAGGCTGGCGTCTTTACGTTCCTCGAACGGCTTCAAGGTCACGAAGACGATGCCGTTGTTCGGGCTGTTGGTGAACCCATTGATCGACAGGCCCGGGAACGCCACGGCGCTTTCCACCCCCGGTTGCTTGAGGGCGATGTCGGACATGCGTTTGATCACGTCTTCGGTGCGGTCCAGGCTGGCGGCGTCCGGCAGTTGGGCAAACGCCACCAGGTATTGCTTGTCTTGGGACGGGACGAAGCCGGTCGGGGTGGCGGCAAAGCCGAACCAAGTCAGCACCATCAGGCCGGCGTAGACCAGCAGGGCGATGCCACTGCTGCGGATCACCCGGGCCACGGTTTTTACATAGCCATTGCTGGCTTTGACGAAAAACCGGTTGAACGGGCGGAACAACCAGCCCCCCAATAGCTTATCCAGTACCCTGGAGAAGCCGTCCTTGGGCGCATCGTGGCGTTTAAGCAAGACAGCGGCCAGGGCCGGCGATAAGGTCAGCGAGTTGAAGGCCGAGATCACCGTGGAAATCGCGATGGTCAGGGCGAATTGCTTGTAGAACTGCCCGGTTAGCCCGGAAATAAAGGCAGCCGGTACGAATACCGCGCACAGCACCAACGCCGTGGCGACGATCGGCCCGGTCACTTCGGCCATGGCGCGCTCGGTGGCGGCCACCGGTTCCAGTCCTAACTCGATATTACGCTCGACGTTCTCCACCACCACAATGGCGTCGTCCACCACGATACCGATGGCCAATACCAGCCCGAACAGCGACAGGGCGTTGAGGGAAAAGCCGAACATGTGCATGACTGCGAAGGTGCCGATCAGCGACACGGGCACGGCCACCAGGGGAATGATCGAGGCGCGCCAGGTCTGCAGGAACAGAATGACCACCAGCACCACCAGGATCAGCGCTTCGAACAGGGTATGCACTACCGCTTCGATGGAGCCACGAACAAAGATGGTCGGGTCATAAACAATGCTGTAGTCCATGCCTTCGGGGAAGTCGTGCTTGAGCTCGGCCATTTTCGCCCGAACCTGGTTCGACACATCGATGGCATTGGAGCCGGGGCGTTGGAAGATGGGCAGGGCGACCGCCGGCTGGTTGTCCAGCAAGGAGCGCAGGGCGTATTGGCTGGAGCCCAGTTCGATGCGGGCAACGTCTTTAAGGCGGGTGATTTCGCCGTTGGCCCCGGCGCGCACCACGATGTTCTCGAATTCTTCCTCGGTCACCAGGCGGCCCTGGGTGTTGATCGACATCTGAAAACTGGTGGCGTTGGGCGCGGGCGGTGAGCCCAGTTGGCCGGCGGCGACCTGGCGGTTCTGTTCGCGAATGGCGGTGACCACATCAGTGGCCGTGAGGTTGCGTGAGGCGGTCTTGTTTGGGTCAAGCCACACCCGCAAGGAGTAGTCGCCCATGCCGAATAGCTGCACATCGCCGATGCCGTCCAGGCGCGCCAGTTCGTCCTTGATGTTCAAGGTGGCGTAGTTGGACAAGTAGAGCATGTCGTAGCGCTGGTCCGGGGAGGTCAAGTGCACAACCATGGTCAGGTCAGGCGAGGCTTTGTCGACGGTGATACCCAGGCGCGTGACTTCCTCGGGCAGTTTCGGTTGGGTGCGGGTGACGCGGTTCTGCACCTGCACCTGGGCGTTATCCAGGTCTGTACCCAGGGCAAAGGTGATTGTTAGGGTGAGCTTGCCATCAGCGGTGGATTGCGAGGACATATACAGCATGTTCTCGACCCCGGTGATGGCCTGCTCCAACGGCGAGGCCACGGTTTCACCGATGACTTTCGGGTTGGCGCCAGGGAAGGTCGCGCGCACCACGACGGTCGGTGGCACCACTTCCGGGTATTCACTGATGGGCAGTTGGAACAGTGAGATACCGCCGCCGATCAGGATCAGCAGAGACAACACAGCAGCGAAGATCGGCCGCTTGATAAAAAATTGAGAAAAGTTCATCGCTGATGTTCCTTAACCGCGTGGTGTGGCGAGGCTGACAACCTTGACCGCTGGTGTTGGGGCTTTGCCGTTGCTGGCTTCCAGGGCTTCGCGCTGACGAGCGAGCGCCGCCAACGTGGCCGGGCTGGCCATGGGCGTGACTTCAGGGTCCAGCGCTGCCCCCGGGCGTACCCGCTGCAGCCCGTTAACCACGATGCTGTCGTCCTTGCTCAGGCCCGTGCGCACGATCCGCAAGCCCTCCAATTTGGGCCCCAGCTCGACGCTGCGGTAAACCGCCTTGTTGTCTTTATCCAAAACCAGGACGAATTTCTTGCCCAGGTCGGTGCCCACCGCTTCGTCCTTGATCAGCAAGGCGGAGTAGGTGGCACTGCCCACCAGTTTCAGGCGCGCATAGAGGCCGGGGGTGAACTGCCCGTCGCGGTTGTCGAACACCGCACGGCCGCGAATAGTGCCGGTGCGCGGGTTGACCTGATTGTCGACGAAGTTCATCTGGCCCAGGTGCGGGTTGCCGGTTTCGTTGCTCAGCCCCAGGTACACGGGTGAGGCTTGGCCACGTTGGCCGGCGCGGGCCAGTTCGGTGTATTTGAGGTAGACGCGTTCGTCGGCGTCGAAGTAGGCGTAGACCTTGTCGGTGGAGACCACGCTGGTGAGTGCCGAAACGTCGGCGGTGACAATGTTGCCGGCGGTGATTTCGGCGCGGCTGACGCGGCCGCTGAGGGGCGCGGTGACCCGCGTAAAACTCAGGTTCAGGCGCGCCAGATCGAGCTGCGCCTGGATTCCGGCCATGGCCGCGCGGGCTTCCTGGGCCGCGCTGCTGCGCGACTCGGCCAGTTCCGCCGAGATCGCATTGGCAGTCTTCAGGCGCTGGCCCCGTTGCGCTTCGTTGTCGCTGCGCGAGGCGCTGGCGCGGGCTTGTTGCAACTGCGCTTCGAGCCGACGGACTTCAGCCTGGAAAGGCCGTGGGTCGATTTGGAACAGCAGGTCGCCTTTTTTCACCAGAGCGCCTTCGGTGAATGCCACCTGGTCGATCTGCCCCGACACCCGTGGGCGCACTTCGACGGTTTCAGGGGCTTCCAGGCGCCCGGTGAACTCATCCCACTCGTTCACCGGTTGCTCCAACACCTTGGCTACGCTGACTTTGGCCGCGCTGGCTGCAGGGGGAGCTTCAGGTGCGCGGCCACAGGCTGCGAGCACCAATACGGCCAGGGCCGCGAGGGGCAAACGCAAGGGTTTGAGAGACTGTTCCATGGGAAAATCCGCCAGAGGTCAATAGAGAGTGGGCGGATCATGAGCGCGACGGGGATCATCGACGAATCGAATGGTTTGAACATAAGTATCACTGGGAATGATAAATCCAGTGCACCAAAAGAGATCGGGGGCAAAAGATCGGTGGCAAAAGGGCAAAAGATCGGGGGCAAGCCCCCTCCTACCGGCCCGATCTTTTGATCTTACGGACAGCCGTTGACGCCACCCTGGGCCCAAGCCCTAGATGTATCGGCAATGGTTTTCGACAATCGGTCGATCAGCACCTGGTGCGCCAGCACCAGGCTCTCCAGCTCGACGCCAGCCGGTTGGCGTAGCTGGCTGGCACAAGTCAACGTTTGGCGGGGCTGGTCGTTGCCGCGCAGGCCCAGGCTCCACACCACATCGAGCAAAGCGTACTGCCCGGGCAGGGAGTCGAAGCGGCGCACCTCGGCTTGCACCGACAGCACCTCACGCCCTGGGGCCTTGGGCAGGCCAGCCAGGTCGCGGGTGCCCAGGCGACGTTCCAGGCGGTCGGTGAGGGCGTCGTGGAACTCGTCGGCCAGCGGCGCACTCCAGCGGTCGTTCTCCAGAATCGCCAGGCCGCCCTGGCCCTGGCGCACCACCAACTGCGGCTGGTCGACCTGCACCGGTACGCGCACGCTGAGCATCTCGAATTGGAAAGGCGCTGCGGCCACTGCCACCGGCGCATCGGCCACCGGTGTTTGCAGGGTGTAATAGCGGGCCACGGGGGTGCTGCAGGCGCTCAGGCCAACACAGGCCGCCAGGGCCAGGATGCGGGTTTTCATGGCTGTGCTTCCGGTGAGACTGCGCGTGAGGAATGGCTGGGAGCTTTGTAGGCATCCGGCTCGCCCTGTTTGGTATGGCCCCGGAGCAAGGCTTCCGGGTTGCGGCTGAGGAAATCTGTGAGGATACGCACCGAGCGCGCCGTGCGCTGCACCTCAGACATGGCCTGGCTGATTTGCTGCCGTTCTGGCGAGTCCTCGGCCAGACTCGCGTTGGCGGTGCCGAGGGTTTTCTGGGTTTGCACCAGGGTGCCGCGCAGCTGCGGCAGCACTTCGCCGTTGACCGTTTTCAGGGTTTTTTGCATTTCCGCCAGGCTACCGTTGAGGTTATTGGCAATTTGATCCAGCGGCAGCTTGCTGATCTTGTCCAGTACCCCCTGCAGTTGCTCTTGCACCTTGTCGAAGCTGCCTGGCACGGTGGGGATCACCAGCGGCCGCGCCGCCATGTCAAAGGTAACCGGCGCCGCTTTGGGAATGAAACTAAGGGAGATGTACAATTGGCCCGTCAGCAGGTTAGCGGTTCGAGCTTGGGCGCGCAGGCCCTGTTTAACGAAGGCCGACATCAACTGCGCGGTGCGGGCATCGTCTTCGGCGCCGAGTTCTTTGAGGATCTTGTCGTGGGCCAAGCCCAGGCGGTCCGGGTAGATCACCACGCCAACCACACTGGGGAAGGTCTTGGTGCTGGCGTCGTAGTCGAGGTCGACCGACACCACGCGGCCAATGTTGACTCCCAAAAATTCCACCGGTGCATTGACTTCCAGCCCACGCAAGGACTGGTCGAAGCTCATCCGCAAATAGCGCGGCTCGCCGTCGGGGCGCGCCATGGCGGCCTCTTGGTTGGCGAACAGGCCAAACCGGGCCTGCTCGGCGGCGGGCTTGGCGTCAGGGCTGTACTTGGGTTCTACGAACGCCACGCCGCCGGCCAGTATCGTCGACAAAGATTCAGTGTTGACCTTCAAACCACTGGCGCCAAAGGTCACGTCGACGCCGCTGGCATTCCAGAAACGGGTGTCGGTGGTGACGAACTTGTCGTGGGGGGCATGGACAAAGATGTCCACATCGACGCCCTTGCCGTCCTCGGAAAGATGGTAAGACACCACTTGGCCGACCTGAATGCGCCGGTAAGAAACGGGCGAGCCGATGTCCAGGGAGCCGAGGTCATCGGTATGCAAGGTAAAACGCTTGCCTTGCTCGCCGTAGGTGATTGGCGGTGGTGTTTCGCGGCCGACAAAATTCTTTTCGGTTTGCTCCGAACTACCCGCATCAGCGCCGATAAAGGCCCCAGAGAGCAGGGTGTCGACCCCGGAGATACCGTTGGCGCCGATGCGCGGGCGCACCACCCAGAACACCGAATCCTGGGCGGTGAAGGCCTGTGCCGAGGCGTTCAGGTTAACCGTGGCCACCACATGGCTGCGGTCTTCGCTAAGGGTAATGGCGGTGACCTGGCCGATCACCACGTTCTTGTATTTGACCTGGGTTTTGTTCGCCTCCAGGCCTTCGGCGGTCTGGAAACTGATGCTGATCTGCGGGCCTGCGGAGATCGCGTTGTTGATCAGCATGGATAAGCCCACCAGGGCCGCCACGATGGGCACGATCCAGATCAGCGAGACATTGACCCGCCGGGTTCGCACCACCGGGGTCGCGGCCGGAGAACCTGGGGAACTTGAACGATCAGACATCTTCCACCTCTGCATCCCAGATCAGCCGGGGCTCGAAACTCATGGCGGCCAACATCGTCAGCACTACCACCACACCAAAAAAGACGATACCCAGCAGGGGATCGATAGAACTCAACGAACGAAACTGCACTAACGCGGCCACCAGCGCCACCACCAAAACATCGAGCATTGACCAATACCCGATCAACTCGATAAAGCGGTACAGCTGGCTGCGCTCACGCATGGCCCAGCGGCTTTTGCGCTGGCAGGTCACCAGCAGCATGCCCAAAATCAGGAACTTCATGCAGGGCACAACGACGCTGGCAAAGAAGATCAGCGCGGCGATGTCCCACGAGCCGCTTTTCCAGAATTCGATCACACCACTCATGATGGTGTTCTCACTGGCTCGGCCGAACATGTTGGTACGCATTACCGGCAACAGATTGGCCGGTATATAGAGAATCAGCGCGGCGATCAATAGGGCCCAGGTGCGCGCGATGCTATTGGGCTTGCGCGGGTGCACCGGGGAATCACAGCGGGGGCAACGCGGGTCTGAGTGCTGGCAAATGTGCCCGCAGGTGTGGCATAGCACCAGGTTCAAACTACGGGCATAGGCCGGCATGCTCATCGGATCTGCCCTTCGAGGTCGTCCCACAAACGCCGGATACCCTTGCCGGAAATCAGGATCAACAGCACACACAGCATGCCCAGCGCCCATAGGCCCATGCCTGGGCTGACGTTGAGCATGCCAGCCAGCTTGACGATGGCCACGAGGATCCCCAGCAGGCAGACCTCCAACATGCTCCACGGGCGTAAGTGCTCCAAGGCGCGCATGCAAGCTTTAAAACCTGGGGCGGCGCGGCCGACATTGGCGAACCCGAGTAGCCAGCAGAGCAGGGCGATCTGTAGCATCGGCGCGAGGATGATGGTCAGCCCGGTCACTGCCGCCATGGGCGTGATACGCCCCTGGGCCAGGGCCTCGACCGATTTCCACAGGGTGGCTTCATTGCTCAGGCCTTCCATGCTGATGATCACCACCGGGAAAGCATTGGCGAACACGAACAGTAGGGCAGCAGTGATGGCCAAGGCGAACAGGGCTTGCACACTCAGCCGGCGGCTGCGCTCCAGTACCGCGCCGCAGCGGCTGCACTCGGCTTTCTGCCGCTTGGCCAGGGGCACCGATTCGAATAACGAGTCGCAATGCTCGCAGATGATCCAACGGGGGGAGACGTTCATCCGCGCAAGCCTCACTGAGCCCTGATGGCGGTGCGTAGCGCGTACGCCAATGCCTGGGCCGAGTAGGGTTTTTGCACGAATGTGTGGGTCGACCCCTGCATCAAGGTAGGGCTATAGCCGCTGGTCAGCACCACCGCCAAGCCCGGGAAACGCTGTTGGATCTGCTCAGCCAGGGCAATCCCGTTCATTCCTGGCATCACCACATCGGAAAACACCGCCTGAAACTGCTTAGGCTCTTGCGCCAATAAGGTCAGGGCGGCTGCGGCGGTTTTCACCCAGTGGGTCTTGTAGCCCAGCTCCCTCAGGGTGTGGGTGGAGAACTCACCCACCTCGGGGTTATCTTCGACCACCAATATGTAGGCCCCAGCGCCGTCGCTGGCATCATCGTCCGGGTGCGCGGGAAGCTCTACCACGCCGTCGGGCGAGGTCCGTGGCAGGTAAAGGGTGAAGGTGGTGCCACCGCCGATAGAGCTGTCCACGGTCACCTCACCACCGGACTGCTTGGCAAAGCCAAATACCTGCGACAAGCCCAGGCCGGTGCCTTTGCCCACTTCCTTGGTGGTGAAAAAGGGTTCGAAGATATGCTGCATTTGCTCCTCGCCGATTCCTGAACCGGTGTCCGTCAGGCTCACGGCGACGTACTCACCGGGCTGCTGGGCCCGGCCAGCGTTGGCTGGTAGGCCCACCACCGGGCGTACCGATAGTTTCAACTGGCCTTCGCCGTCCATCGCGTCGCGAGCATTGACGGCCATATTGACCAGCGCGGTATCGAACTGGCCAGCATCGGCCTTGATGTAACAGGCTTGCTGCGGCAGTTCGATATGGACATTGATGCGTGCGCCAATCAGGGTACCAATCATCTCGCCGATGGATTTCACGCTGCGGCCCACGTCAAATGTTTCTGGCCGCAGTGCCTGGCGGCGGGCGAATGCCAATAACTGTGAAGTCAGGCGGCTGGCCCGGTCCACGGTGTCGGAAATCGCTTCGATGTAATGGGCACGCCGGGTCTCGTCCAGGCTGCGCCCGAGCAGGTAGGTCGAGGACTTGATCACCGTGAGCAAATTATTGAAGTCATGGGCCACGCCGCCCGTGAGCTGGCCGATGGCTTCGAGCTTTTGCGATTGATGCAGAGCCTCCTCGGTCTTGCGCAGGGCTTCGGCGGCTTCGCGTTCGGCCTGGATATCACGGCCAATGGCATGGATATAGTCGCGGTCTGGCACGGCGGTCCAGGAAATCCAGCGGTAGCTGCCGTCTTTGTGCCGGTAGCGGTTCTCGAAGTTTTGCACACTGTCGCCGCGGGCCAGGTCAGCGGCGGCGACGGCGGTGTCTTCGCAGTCGTCGGGGTGTAGCAGGTCGACGAAGCTGTGGCCGATCAACTCTTCATGGTCCCAACCCAGCGCGTGCGACCAGGCTGGGTTGGCGGCAAAAATATGCCCGCTGAAGTCGGCGACCAGCATCAGGTCGGTGGACAGTTGCCACAGCCGGTCACGGTCCTGAGTGCGGGTTTGCACCCGTTCGATCAGGGTCAGGTTAAGCCGGCGCAGTTCCTCTTCGGCTTCACGGGTGGCGGTGATATCACGGGAGATGCAGAGGATCTTCTCAGGTCGGCCCTGGCTGTCCATGATCGGCGTGACCTGTACGTCCCACCATTTGGTCGTGCCCAGGTAGGTGTCGGCGGCGCCCTGGAAACGGCCGGATATGCCCAACCTGGCGCCCGCCAATGCGGCGGTTGCATCGATATTGCCCTGGGCCTGCCAGAAGTCCGGCCAAGGGCAGCCGCGAATGGCATTGAAGTCACTGACCTCCATGACCCGCATGCCGCCATCGCTCATGAAGGTGAGTTTGCCATCCAGGTCGAGTACCTTGATGCAGTCGTTGCTCGACGCCAGCACCCGGGCGTTGAACGCCTGGATGTCGCGTAACTCAGCTTCCAGGCGCCTGGCGTGGGTGGTCTCGCGGGTGGTGCAGAGCACGCCTAAGACGCACAGCTCGCGCTCGTCGTAGATCGGGCTGCAAGCCAATGACCAATAGGTTTCCTGGTTCTCGCCGTCCCTTATGATGCTGACCTGTAACTCATCGACCTCGACGGCCTGGCCGCTCTGAGCCTGCTGGAGCAGCGGCTGCAGTGCCACCCAGGCCTCGGGCAAAACGCTGCGCAAGGGTTTGCCCAGCGCGCCGTCGAGGCGATCGCCCAGCAGTGGCCGATAGGCGTCATTGAAGAACAGCAATTGCTCCGGGCCCCAGGCCAGGTATTGGCTTTGGGTCGATACCAGCATCAGGCGCAAGGTGGCGCGCAGGGTGGCAGGCCACTGGTCGAAGGCGCCCAAGGGGCTGGCCGACCAGTCTGTGGCGCGCAACGTGGCGCCCATCTGCCCACCGGGCGGGGCAACAAGCAGGGGCGAAACGGGCGAGCGTTCTATGATCATGGGCTACGTAATTGAGAGAAAGGTCATCCGATGACGAGGCCCTGTCGCAATAACGCGGGGGAATATGCGAACTTTGGCGCCTTGACGGCAATATGACAATACCTAAGGGTCCGAGATTCCCTAGGATCGTCTTTATAGCGCGCGCGGGGGGCTAGACGGGCCATTGCAGCCCGACGCAATAGGGCACCTGCAGCCATTAATGGCATTAGCGATAGTGACTATCGACAGGAACGATAAGGCGTACAGCCCACCCCGTGTTACGTTTGCCCTCGAAGTTTGAACAGACTCTTTGCATCTGGACCTTCCCCGCCCAGGTGCTTCTACAGTGTGAGTCTGCTCCCCTTCGAACTCCTTTGGTTAAGGTTTTGGCCACCCCACTCAACGTGCGGTGGCTTTTTTTTGCTTGGGTTATTGCGCCGAGAATTTCAGCACGGTGGTTTGCGTATAGGCTTTGCCGGGGTCCAGGCGAGTGCTGGGGAAGCTGGGCTGGTTAGGCGCGTCGGGGTAGTGCTGGGTTTCCAGGGTGAACGCACCCCAGTGGGCATAGGCCTTGCCGCCCTTGCCGTGGACGCTGCCATCGAGGAAGTTGCTGGTATAGAACTGCACCCCGGGTTCGCTGGTGTAAAGCTTGAGCACCCGGCCGGAGGCGGGGTCACGCACTTCGGCGGCCAGGGCGTCGAGTTTGCCTTTGCTGTCCAAGACCCAGTTGAAATCGAAACCTCCGTGCTTGGGTTCGGCAAACTTGAGCTGCGGGTGATCCGCTGCGATGTGCTTGCCGATGGCCGTGGGCTGGCGGAAATCCATGGGCGTGCCTGCCACGGGCGCCAGTTCACCGGTGGGGATCAGCTTCTCAGTCACTGGGGTGTAGTGGGCCGCGTGCAGGGTAGCGACCTGCTTCAACACATCGCCGTGGCCGGCGCCCGCCAGGTTGAAGTAGCTGTGGTTGGTGAGGTTGAGCACGGTGGGTTTATCGGTCACCGCGTGGTAGTCGATGCGCAAGTCGTTGTCTTCGCCCAGGCTGTAAGTAACTTCGGTACGCAAGGTACCGGGAAAGCCCATCTCGCCATCGGCCGAGGTATAGCTGAGTTTGACCCCCACACGGCCCTCGCTGTTGCTTGGTTCGGCTCGCCACACGCGCTTGTCGAAGCCCTGGGGGCCGCCGTGCAGGGCGTTGCTCTTGTCGTTCTGCGGCACTTGGAAGGTCTTGCCGTCGAGGCTGAAACGGCCCTCGGCCAGGCGATTGCCGAAGCGGCCGATGGTGGCGCCAAAATACACCGTGCCGTTGGCCTGGTAGTCCTTGACCGAGTCGAACCCCAACACCACGTCGGCCACTTGGCCTTTGTTGTCCGGCACCAAGAGCGCCTGCAAGGTCGCGCCATAGGTGATCACGCTGGCCTGCATGCCATGGCTGTTGCGCAGAGTGAATTTCTCGATGGTCGTGCCATCGGGCAGGGCGCCGAAGTTGCTGCGGTCTTGGCTGAGCCCGGCGTGGGCGGACAGCGATGCGATCATGAGCGCGGTTCCTAGGCTACTGAGCAGCGGCGTGCGCAGGTAAATGGGCAGGGTCATAGCGGCTTCCTTATTGTTGTTAGAGGGCTACAAAGTCAATGTTGTCTGACTAGATCCAGAGTTTTTTCCGGATTTGAGCAGGTATAGTCGAAAAACAGTGGATTTTAAAATAAATAGTAATACTATTTGAGCCAAGCACCCTGCCGGGGTGGCTGCAATCATAGCGCTAGGTGTCTAGCGTGCATTGATCCCGGTCATAGGCGAGCACAATAATAAAAATTGGAGACCTGCCATGCAGTGGCATCCCATCACCCCCCAGCGCTACCGGCTTGCCGAAGGCCCGTTCTGGGACGTCGCCAGCCAGGCGCTGTACTGGGCCGATATCGCCGGTTTTCTCGCCTGTCGCTTGCAGGGCGAGTGCTATCAGCAGTGGCAGCTCAACGAGCCTGTGTCTGCGTTTATCCCCACCGAATCTGGCGATGCCTTGGTTACCCTGGCCAGCGGAGTCTACCGCCTCGACCTCAGCAGCCCTGCGCAAGCCCCGCGCCTGAGGCTCTTCTGCGTGGCCGACCCGGTCGAGGGCAACCGCGCCAATGAAGCGCGCTGCGATGCCCACGGCCGCCTGTGGCTGGGCAGCATGCAGAACAACCTCGACGCCCAAGGCGGCGATGTGCCGTTAACGCGGCGTTCCGGCGGTTTGTTTCGTGTCGATGCGCGTGCAGTGGTCACGCCACTGCTCAGCGGCCAAGGCATCGTTAACACACTGCTGTGGAATGCCGCTGGCGACACCCTGTACTGCGCCGACACCCTGGATGAGGTGATTTACCGCTACCCCATTACCGCCACCGGCCAGCTCGGCCCGCGCCAGGTCTGGGCGAGCGCCCATGCGCGCGGTTTTCCCGACGGCTCGGCCATGGACAGCCAGGGCGAAGTGTGGAATGCCCGTTGGGATGGCCATTGCCTGCTGCGTTTAGGGGCCGATGGGCAGTGCCGCGAAGTGATCGAACTGCCGGTGGCCAGGCCCACCAGTTGCGTGTTCGGCGGCGCCGACCTGCGCACCCTCTACGTGACCAGCGCGGCCGGCCCTAGTGCCCTGGACGGTGCTGTGCTGATGGCTCGGGTGGAGGTGCCAGGGCTGCCTTGCCGGCGCTTCGCTCAGGCGTGACATTAGGTTACCCAAGGCCCGTCGATCCTGTGTTAAGACTGACGCGGTCATCCGTTTCACCCGCTGGACGCTGTAGCTAGTCAATAAAAATAAGGAGTCAGCTATGTTGAGTCGTCATGGGATTCGTTCCCTGTGTTTCGCCGCGTTGACCGTCGCCATGTTCGGCGCCGGTACTGCCTCGGCCGCCGATCCGGTGAAGATCGGTTTCCTGGTCAAGCAGCCTGAGGAGCCTTGGTTTCAAACAGAATGGGCCTTCGCCGAAAAAGCCGGTAAGGACAAAGGCTTCACGGTGGTGAAGATTGCCGTACCCGACGGCGAGAAAACCCTGTCGGCCATCGACAGCCTAGCCGCCAACGGCGTCAAAGGCTTTGTGATCTGCCCGCCCGACGTATCCCTTGGCCCGGCCATTGTTGCCAAGGCCAAACTCAATGATATGAAGGTCATGGCCGTGGACGACCGCTTTGTCGACGCCAAGGGCAAGCCGATGGAAGACGTGCCTTACCTGGGCATGGCCGCATTCGAGGTGGGCCAGAAGCAGGGCGCCGCCATGGCTGGCGAAGCGAAAAAGCGCGGTTGGGACTGGAAAGAAACCTACGCGGTGATCAACACCTACAACGAGCTGGATACGGGCAAAAAACGCACTGACGGTTCGGTCGACGCCCTCAAGGCAGCGGGCTTCCCGACAGAGCATATCCTCTACGCCGCGCAGAAAACCCTCGACGTGCCCGGCAGCATGGACGCCACCAACTCGGCGTTGGTCAAGCTGCCTAGCGGGGCGAAGAACCTGATCATTGGTGGCATGAACGACAACACCGTACTGGGTGGCGTGCGTGCCACTGAAAGCGCTGGGTTCAAGGCGGCCAACGTGATCGGCATCGGCATCAACGGCACTGACGCCATCGGCGAGTTGAAAAAAGCCGATAGCGGCTTCTTCGGTTCGATGTTGCCCAGCCCGCACTTGGAAGGCTACCAGACCGCCACGATGGTGTTCGAGTGGGTGACCCAGGGCAAAGAGCCGCCCAAATACACCGCGATGGATGAGGTGACGCTGATCACCCGGGAAAACTTCAAGCAGGAACTGGAAAAAATCGGTTTGTGGAATTGATCCTTCCGTAGCGCAGGGGCCCGTTTCCTGCGCTACGGCCCGCCGTTTTTTCGAGGAGAACCCTGCATGGCTGTTTCAACCAATAACCGCGAGTGCCTAAGCTTTCAGGGCATTGGCAAGAACTTTCCGGGTGTGCGCGCGCTGTCCGACATTAGCTTCCAGGCCCAGCCGGGTCAGGTGCACGCGCTGATGGGCGAAAACGGCGCGGGCAAGTCGACCCTGCTGAAAATCCTCGGCGGCGCCTATGCGCCCAGCGCCGGTGAGGTACGTATCGGCGAGCGCTCGATGGTGTTCAAGTCGGCCGCTGAAAGCATCGCCAGCGGCGTTGCCGTGATTCACCAAGAGTTGCACCTGGTGCCCGAGATGAGCGTGGCCGAGAACCTGCTGCTGGGCCATATGCCGGCACGTTTCGGCTTGGTTAACCGCGGCGCCATGCTGCGCCGGGGCCGCGAGCTGCTCAAGGGCCTGGCCGATGAAATCGACCCCGCGACCCGCCTGGGGGACTTATCGCTGGGCCAGCGGCAACTGGTGGAGATCGCCAAGGCCATGTCGCGCAACGCCCACGTGATCGCCTTCGACGAGCCCACCAGCAGCCTGTCGGCCCGGGAAATCGAGCGGTTGATGGCGATTATTGGGCGCTTGCGCGATGAGGGCCGGGTGATCCTCTACGTGTCCCATCGCATGGAAGAGATCTTCCGCATCTGCGATGCCGTCACGGTGTTCAAGGACGGCCGCTTCGTGCGTACTTTCGATGACATGAGTAGCCTCAGCCATGACCAACTGGTGACGTGCATGGTGGGCCGTGATATCGAGGACATCTATGACTACCGGCCGCGCCCGCAGCAAGGTGCAGCACTGCGGGTGCAAGGGCTGCTGGGGCATGGCCTGCAGGAACCGGTGAGCTTTACCGCGCACAAAGGCGAGGTCCTGGGATTTTTCGGCCTGGTCGGGGCAGGGCGCACCGAGCTGCTGCGCTTGCTTTGCGGCCTGGCGCCGATCAAGGCGGGCAGCCTGAGCCTGGAAGGGCAAACGCTGGCCCTGAAGAACCCGCGCGATGCCATCGCTGCCGGGATTCTGCTGTGCCCTGAAGACCGTAAAAAAGAAGGCATCGTGCCGTTGGGCAGCGTCGCCGAAAATATCAACATTGGCGCGCGCAGCCGCCACGCCCACATGGGCTGCCTGATCGATGGGCGCTGGGAGCACGACAATGCGCAAAAGCAGATCAGCGCGCTGAAAATCAAGACGCCTTCGGCCGAGCAACTGATTATGTACTTGTCCGGCGGTAACCAGCAAAAAGCCATTTTAGGCCGCTGGCTGTCGATGCCCATGAAAGTTCTGCTACTCGACGAACCGACCCGCGGCATCGACATCGGGGCCAAGGCCGAGATTTACCAGATCATCCACAACCTGGCGGCCAGCGGCATCGCGGTGATTGTGGTGTCCAGCGACCTGATGGAAGTCATCGGCATCAGCGACCGGATTCTGGTCCTGAGCGAAGGCGCCCTGACCGGCGAGGTGGCCCGGGCCGATGCGCAAGAATCCCATCTGCTGCAACTGGCCCTGCCACGTACTCGCCACTGATCCATCGCCATGACCGAATACAATAACAATGAGGTGCACATGTCCACTCCCAATACCCTGCAGGCGCCACGCCAAGGCCTTAATATGCGGCGTTTTCTTGATGACTGGGTCATGCTGTTGGCAGCCCTGGGCATTTTCGTGTTGTGCGCGCTGTTGATCGACAATTTCCTCTCGCCGCTGAATATGCGCGGCCTTGGGTTGGCGATTTCCACCGTCGGCATCGCGGCCTGCACCATGCTCTACTGCCTGGCTTCCGGTCACTTCGACTTGTCGGTGGGTTCGGTCATCGCCTGCGCCGGGGTGATCACGGCGGTGGTCATGCGCGATACCGAAAGCGTGTTTCTGGGCGTCTCGGCGGCGTTGGGCATGGGCCTGATCGTGGGCCTGATCAACGGCATCGTGATCGCTAAACTGCGCATTAATGCGCTGATCGCGACGTTGGCGACCATGCAGATCGTCCGCGGCCTGGCTTATATTTTTTCCAACGGTAAAGCCGTTGGGGTGATGCAGGAAGATTTCTTCGTGTTTGGCAACGGCCAGCTGTTCGGCGTGCCGGTGCCCATTTTGATTACGGTCGTGTGCTTCGTGTTTTTCGGTTGGCTGCTCAATTACACCACCTATGGCCGCAATACCATGGCCATTGGCGGCAACCAGGAAGCCGCGTTACTGGCCGGCGTGCACGTTGACCGAACCAAGATCATTATCTTCGCCGTGCACGGCGTGATTGGTGCCCTGGCCGGGGTGGTGCTGGCTTCGCGCATGACCTCGGGCCAGCCCATGATTGGCCAGGGTTTCGAATTAACCGTGATTTCGGCCTGTGTGCTGGGTGGGGTATCGCTCGCCGGGGGCATCGGCATGATCCGCCATGTGATTGCCGGGGTGCTGATTCTGGCGATCATCGAAAACGCCATGAACCTGAAGAACATCGATACCTTCTACCAATATGTGATTCGCGGCACCATCTTGCTGCTGGCAGTGATTATCGACCGCCTGAAGCGTCGTTGAAACCGGCGAAAAAATCGGGGGCGAGCCCCCTGCTACGGTTTGGGGCACATCCCGTAGGAGGGGGCTTGCCCCCGATCTTTTCACGTGCAATTGCGCATCAATTGCGAATCAAGCCAACACCGCCACCGATTTGATCTGCGCCCACACCCGCGTGCCAGACTGCAACCCCAGTTGCTCGGCCGAATAGCGGGTGATCCGCGCCAGCAATGGTGTGGCACCGATGTCCAGGCTCAGCAGCACATGGGCGCCGGTGTCGCTCAGGCGCTGCTCCAGCACCTGTGCCGGCAGGCGGTTGAGGATGCTGCTGTGAGCCTGCTCCTGCAGGCTGATGCTGACATCCCGCGCCTGAACTTTCATACGCAATGGTGCACCCAAGGGCAGGGCGCCGTGGGTAACCCGCAGGTGGCCGCCGCCTGGCAGGGCCAGGGTCAATAGCTGGTAGTCGGGGTCAAAGGCGCTGACTTGCCCTTGCAGCACCACCCCGGCGTCATCGGCCAGGGCCAAGGGCAGATCAAGCCGCGCCGAGGTTTCGCCAATCGGGCCGCTGGCAACCACTTGGCCTTGTTCAAGGATCACCAAGTGATCAGCCAGCCGCGCCACTTCATCCTGGGCATGGCTCACATAGAGCAGCGGTATTTGCAGCTCGGCGTGCAGGCGCTCCAGGTAGGGCAGAATTTCCCGTTTACGCGCCGAATCGAGCGCAGCCAAAGGTTCGTCCATCAACAACAGGCGTGGGCTGGCCAGCAAGGCGCGGGCGATGCCGACACGCTGGCGTTCACCACCGGATAAATGCAGCGGCCGTCGCTCTAGCAGATGCTCGATCCCCAGCAACTCGCAGGCCTGCTCCAAGGGTATCTGGCGCTGGGCCGCTGGCACCCGGCGCAAACCGTACTCCAGGTTACCCCGCACCGACAGATGGGCGAACAGGCTGGCTTCTTGGAACACGTAGCCCAGGGCGCGCTGGTGAGTCGGGACAAACACGCCAGCGGCGCTGTCTTGCCAACACTGGCCATTGACTTCGATCCGCGCCACCTGGGCCCGCTCCAGGCCGGCCAGGCAGCGCAGCAGGGTGGTCTTACCCGAGCCGGAAGGGCCAAACACGGCGCTCACGCCACGGCCGGGCAGGTGCAAGTCGACCTCCAGGCTGAAATCGCCCAGGCGCTGTTCAATACGCGCATCGATCATGGCTGGCCCCAAGTGGCGCGCTGGCGGCTGCCATACAGTGCCAGCAAGACCAAAAACGAGAACACCAGCATGGCACCGGCCAGCCAGTGAGCCTGGGCATATTCCAAGGCCTCGACATGGTCAAAAATCTGTACCGACACCACCCGGGTTTTCTCCGGAATATTGCCGCCGATCATCAAGACCACGCCGAATTCTCCCACTGTATGGGCAAAACCCAGGATGCTGGCGGTGATAAAACCTGGCCGCGCTAGGGGGATCACCACGCTGAAGAAACAATCCCAGGGGCTCGCCCGTAGCGTGGCCGCCACTTCGAGGGGCCGCTCGCCGATGGCGGTGAAAGCATTTTGCAGGGGTTGCACCACAAAGGGCAGGGAGTAGATCACCGAGCCAATCACCAAACCGCTGAAACTGAACACTACCGTGCCCAAGCCCAAGGCCTGCGTGGCCTGGCCGATCCAGCCGTGGGGGCCCAGGGCCAACAGCAGGTAGAAGCCGATGACCGTCGGTGGCAGCACCAGCGGCAACGCCACGATCGCGCCCACCGGCCCGCGCCACCAGGAGCGGGTACGCGTGAGCCACCAGGCCAGTGGCGTGCCCACCAGCAGCAGAATGAGCGTGGTAACGCTGGCTAGCTGCACGGTCAGCCAAATAGCGGCCAGGTCGCCGGCATCCAGTGGCATCAACGGGTATAGCCGTACGCTTGAATAATCGCAGTGGCTTGTGGGCCTTTGAGGTATTCGACCAGGGCTTTGGCGGCTGGGTTGTCACGGCCTTTGTTCAAGATCACGGCGTCCTGCTTGATGGGTTCGTGGAGGTTGGCGGGCACGATCCAGGCCGAACCCTGGGTCAGCTTGCCGTCTTTGTAGATCTGCGAGAGGGCGACGAAGCCCAGTTCGGCGTTACCGGTCGAGACGAACTGGTAGGCCTGGGTGATGCTCTGGCCTTCGACCAGTTTGCTCCGGGTGGCCTCGCTCAGGCCAAGTTTGCCCAGAACTTGGGTCGCCGCCAGCCCATAGGGGGCGGCTTTGGGGTTGGCGATGGCCAGGTGTTGGTACTGATTAGCCTTGAGCACTTGGCCCTTGGTGTCGATGTAGTCGGGCTTGGCCGACCACAGGGCCAGGGTGCCGATGGCGTAGGTGAAGCGCGAGCCGGCGAGGGTTTGGCCCTCCTGCTCGAGTTTCTCTGGGGTGCTGTCGTCGGCTGCCAGGAACACCTCGAAGGGCGCGCCATTTTTGATCTGTGCGTAGAACTGGCCAGTGGCGCCATAGGCCGCGACCAACTTGTGCCCGGTGGCTTTTTCAAAGCCTGGGGCGATGGCCTGCAAAGGCGCGGTGAAATTGGCCGCTACGGCGACCTGCACTTCATCGGCCTGGGCGTGGCCAAGGGCGAGGGTAAACAGGCCGGCGAGAGCCGTTTTGGTCAGCAGCGACATGGGTAAAGCTCCGAAAGTCATTCGTTATATAGCCAACTATATAGCGTATGGCCAGGGCGTGAACAGCTCGGCGTCGCTAGCCCGCTTGGCGCAACGTAAGGTTGATGCGCTGGGCGCCCATCACCTCGTGCACGCCTTCCTTTAAAGGCAGCACGCCGTGAAAGCGCAGCCGGTCGACGCCGCCCCACACCATGACATCGCCATGCAAAAGCGGGACTTTCAGGGACGGGTCGCTGCGTTGCGCGCCACCCAGCTGGAACAGCGCCGGTAGCCCCAGGGAAATCGACACGATGGGCGCGGCGTAGTCTCGCTCGTTTTTGTCCTGGTGCAGCGACATGCGTGCGCCGGGCACATAACGGTTGATCAGGCAGGCATCGGGGTTGAAGTCGGCGAAGCCCGCTGCGGCAGCAGCCTGTTGCGCCAATTCGCGCAGGCAATCGGGCAGGGCTGGCCAGGGCTGTGCGGTGGCGGGGTTGAGCGGGCTGTAGCGGTAGCCCTGGCGGTCAGTGGTCCAGCCCAGGGAGCCACAATTGGTCAAGGCCACCGACATGGTAAAGCCGCCCGGGGTGACCATGCGCCGCAATGGCGCCGCCGCCACCACTTGGCGCAGGGCAGGGAGCAGAGCTTGCAGCCAGGGCAGGGCGAAGCCGCGCAATACGAAGGTCTGGGTCGCTAACTGCTCGCGCCGGGGTGGCTGAGCCAGCTCGGCTTCGGCGAATAGGTTGAGGGTCATCTCACCTCGCTACAGCGCTTTGCTCACATGGATTTCAGTGATTTGCAACGCTGGGTCGGTGTGGATCTTGGCCAGGGCGGCCTGGGCTTCTTCCAATGAACCTGTGGCCAATTGGGCGAAATCCCAGCGGCGCTCGCCGTCGAGTTTGTAGCGGATCACGTATTTAGTGGTGGCCGTCAAAGCGGGCGCTCCTGGGTCAGCTGAATTTGGACGCGGTACGGCGAATGATCTTGATCGTATGCTTGAACGGCGGCTTGCGCACCTTGGGCGTAGGTTTGCTGCCCGTGGTGTCGATGGTGATGTTCCAGAAGCCGGTGCTCGGGGCGGTGATCCGCGCAGGAAAGTCGACGAACGCGCCGCCGTGGTAGCTGTGCCGGCCGCCGTTTTTGAACGCGCGAAAGTTGGCGTCGCTCATCAAGCGGATGTTGCAGCGCTGGGAGCATTCGATCACGACGATGTCGTCTTCATTGAGGTGCTCGCGCTGGTGTACGAATTTCATGCTGGTGCTCCGCCGCTTTCTGACATGCAAAACGCCAAGGTTACCACGGGCAGGCTGGATAGCTGCAGGCCTGGGTGTTTTTCCGACATTCAGGGGAGCAAAACCCCGTTGTCGGGGTCACAGACTCTTTTATGGAGGTCCGTTATGAAGGCGTGGTGGTTAGTGGTAGGCGTTTTGTTGAGCGGCTGTGCGAGTGTCTCCGACATCGCCGAGACACCGGAAACCATGAGCGTGATTTCCGGCAAGAGCCCCAAGGCTTTCGCCACTTGCCTAGTCGATGAGCTGACCGAGAGCCGCGGCCCTTCGGTGATCGAGCCGATTCACGAGGGGTATCGGGTGATCGTGCCGCAAAAACTGTCCGAAACCGATCCGGCTGCCTTGGTAGATATCAGTGAGCGCAGCAATGGCAGCACCATCAAAGTGCATGAGCGACTGTCGAACTTACCCATTCGGCCCACCGATATCCGCGATGCCGTGGAAAAATGCATCTCCGGCTAAGCGGTTTTATTTGCACACCACCACCACATTGCGGTTTTTGTAGTTGCCCAGGTCGGCGCCCAGGGTTTTCTGGTCCGGCTTGGGCTGGGGCGTGCCGTCGGTGCCGATAATGTCGTAATCGCCGCCCGCGCAGGAATCGCTGGCTTTCTGGTAGCAGGCTTGCCAGTTCATGGCCTCGCCGGAGCAGTCGATGCTCAAACCTTGCTCGCCGTTTTTGAGGTACGTGGGGGATGCCGTGGCACAGCCGCCAAGGGCGAGTATGGCGAGCAGAATCAATGTGTTTTTCATGGAAGGCTTCTTTAAATAGGGCGGTGGCGTGCAAAGATAGCTAAATGCTATACATTGCTGAGGCGGCGGTACAGCCACTGCGGTAATATTTATCCAGGCCTGGAACTATCCCGCCCTGATTTTCTCTATGAAACCAAGCGATCGGCCGGCAGCAGGGAATTGTAACCTCCCCAGCGCCTGATTAGACTGCGCCGACTCTCGTACGCCAAAGCCCGTGTTTAAGGACTCCTGATGATCAAGAAATGCTTGTTCCCTGCAGCCGGTTACGGCACCCGTTTTCTCCCGGCCACCAAGGCCATGCCGAAGGAGATGCTGCCAGTGGTCAACAAGCCACTGATCCAGTACGGGGTCGAAGAAGCCCTGGAAGCCGGTCTGACCCAAATTTCCATCGTCACCGGCCGTGGTAAGCGCGCCATCGAAGACCACTTCGACATCATGTACGAACTGGAAAACCAGATCAAAAACACCGACAAGGAAAAATACCTGGTTGGCATTCGTAAACTGATCGACAACTGCACCTTCTCCTACACTCGGCAGATCGAGATGAAGGGTCTGGGCCACGCCATCCTTAGCGGCCAGCCTTTGATCGGTGACGAACCTTTCGCCGTGGTCCTGGCGGACGACCTGTGCGTCAACCTCGAAGGCGACGGTGTACTGACCCAAATGGTCAAACTGTACAACCAGTTCCGCTGCTCGATCGTCGCCATCCAGGAAGTCGACCCGCAGGAAACCAATAAGTACGGGGTCATCGCCGGCCAAATGATCCGCGACGATATTTATCGCGTACAAAGCATGGTGGAAAAACCCAAGCCGGAAGATGCACCTTCCAACCTGGCCATTATCGGCCGTTACATTTTGACTCCGGACATCTTCGAGATCATCCGCAATACTGAGCCCGGCAAAGGCGGTGAGATCCAGATCACCGACGCCTTGATGAAACAGGCGCAAGATGGCTGCGTGCTGGCTTACAAGTTCAAAGGCCAGCGCTTCGACTGCGGCGGCGCCGAAGGCTACATCGACGCGACCAACTTCTGCTTCGAGAACTTCTACAAGAAGGGCGCGGTGCAGTAACACTGCGACCTGTCTGTTATAAACGCCGCTGACGCCCCATGGCCTCAGCGGCTTTTTTATTGCTGGCCGCTGCCCGTTTACCCGGCTATTGATACTGCAAGGAGATTGCAATGCCCTACGATTTCGACCTATTCGTGATTGGCGCCGGTTCCGGTGGCGTACGCGCCGCACGCTTCGCCGCAGGGTTCGGCGCTAAAGTAGCGGTTGCCGAGAGTCGTTACCTAGGTGGCACCTGTGTGAACGTGGGTTGCGTGCCGAAAAAGCTGTTGGTGTATGGCGCCCACTTCGCTGACGAATTCGAACAGGCCCAAGGCTTTGGCTGGAGCGTGCCCACCCCCAGCTTTGACTGGCCGACCTTGATCGCTAATAAAAACCGCGAAATCCAGCGCTTGAATGGGATCTATCGCAAGCTGTTGCAAGACAGCGGGGTACAAATCTTCGAAAGCCATGCGCGCCTGACTGGGCCCCACGAGCTGGAAGTCGATGGCCAGCGGGTCACGGCCGAGCGCATTCTGATTGCCACCGGTGGCTGGCCGATGATCCCCGAGATTCCTGGGCGCGAGCATGCCATCAGCTCTAACGAAGCGTTTTTCCTGGAGGCCCTGCCTAAGCGTGTCATTGTGGTGGGCGGCGGTTATATTGCGGTGGAATTTGCCGGGATCTTCCAAGGCCTCGGCGCTCAAACCCAACTGCTCTATCGCGGCGACCTGTTTCTACGTGGGTTTGACGGCTCAGTGCGTAAACACTTGGCTGAAGAGCTGACCAAGCGTGGCCTGGATTTGCAATTCAACAGCGACATCGCTCGCATCGATAAGCTCGCCGACGGCAGTCTCAAGGCCACCCTTAAGGATGGCCGCGAACTGCAAGCCGATTGCATCCTTTACGCCACTGGCCGACGCCCCATGCTCGACAACCTGGGCCTGGACAACACTGCCGTCAAGCTGACCGACAAGGGTTTTATCGAAGTTGACGGACTGTTCCAAACCAGCGAGCCTTCCATTCTGGCCCTGGGTGATGTCATCGGCCGCGTGCAACTGACCCCCGTGGCCCTGGCCGAAGGCATGGCGGTGGCGCGGCGTCTGTTCAAACCCGAGCAGTATCGGCCGGTGGATTACCGCCACATTCCAACGGCCGTGTTTAGCCAGCCAAACATCGGTACGGTGGGGCTGACTGAGGAGCAAGCGAGTGAGCAAGGGCATAGCCTGAAGATATTCGAGAGCCGCTTCCGGCCGATGAAACTGACCCTAACGGACTGTCAGGAAAAAACCCTGATGAAGCTGGTGGTGGACGCCGACGACGACCGCGTGCTCGGTTGCCACATCGTCGGCCCGGATGCCGGCGAGATCATCCAGGGCATCGCCGTGGCCATCAAGGCTGGGGCCACCAAGCAGGTGTTCGACGACACCATTGGCGTACACCCCACCTCAGCGGAGGAGCTGGTGACCCTGCGCACACCGGTCCAGCGCTGAACAGCTAGCGGTTCTGCCAGTGCCCGGCTACGCCGCCGGGCGTTTTAATCAAGGCCCGGACCCAACCACGAGCCTTGCCCCATGACCCCGCCAAGCGCTGCATCATCCGCTGCTGATTTACTGCCTGCGCCCACGTTCAAGCATCGGCCGAACCTCGAAGGCGGGCAGGTCAATCTAATTGCGGTGCAAGACGTAGCGCGGCCCCTGCGCGTGGAGGTCGCTCCCTGGCCCACTTCGCAGCCTTCACCGGCGCTGCCTGAGTGGCTACGAGTGTTCGTGAACGGCCAGCTGTTGGCTGAAAAAAAGTGGGTCGCGCCCATTGCGCCGGAAGACCACTTTGTCGATATCTCGCTGGTGGGCCTGGTCGATGGCGTGCACAGTGTGACCTATGTAGTGACCAGTTTCAGCGGCACCCCCCAAGGCTCTGAGCTAACGCCGCTGACCCTGGACCGCCGGGCCCCGCAGCTGCTCATAGACAACGCCCCGCAATTTCCGGCCGAAGTGGTGTCGGCCGGGATCACCGAAGCCTATCTGGCCAGCAACCATTATCGAGTGCGGGTCAACGTGCCAAGCTACCTTTCCCCAGCGGTGGGAGATGTCTTGCGACTGCACTGGACCCGGGAACAACTGCCAGGGGTGGTCATCGCGGAAAAAATCTTGACCCTGGGCGACAAAGATCAGCCTGTATTTTTCACTTTGGAAGAAGCGCCGATCCTGGAGCATGGCTACGGCGACTTTATCGCCTCGTTCAGTGTGACCGACCACGCTGGCAACCCTAGCAGCCTGTCCCATTCGAGCCCGGTACGAGTGGTCAAACGCACGCTGCCTGAGCCGGAAGTAGAGGGTGCCCAACGGGTAGACGGGCACCTTGAGTTGCCGGCCCTCAAGGCCGTACGCGGCGCGTTGATACACATCCCCGCCGCGGCGGACCTCAACGGTATCGAGCGGGTAAGCGTGCGGGTGGGTGTGCCGGGCGAATGGGGGGCCAGCACTTTAGTTGCACCGTTGTTCCGGGGCAGTCGCACCTATCGCCTGGCGCCAGCCCAGGTGGCTGCATTGATGAACAAAAATGTGACCTTAGACTACGCGGTCGTGGTGCGTGGCCGCGTGTTGTACTCTACGCCGAGGGTGCTGAAGATCGTCGCGGTGCCGGCTGAGCACCTGCCGATCATTCAATGCCCGCTGGCCGCCGGTAAAACGCTACGCTTGAGCCAACTGCCTGCCGGTGACGTACTGTTGCGCCTGGCGTCGTGGGTTTTCGGCGCACCCGGCCAGTGCATCAATGCCCAGGCCCGCGTGGACACTCAACCGCCCCAAGAGAATTCGCGCCAGGTCCTGGCGGATCAAATGCCCATTGACCTGCTGCAAAGCTTCCTGGGTGTCGACTTGTGCCTACCCCGCGACTGGCTGGCCTCATTGGCGCCAGACACCACCGTGCACCTCGATGTAGCCTTGAGTTTCGATGGCGGCATCAGTTACCTGGCGCTGGAGCCCACGCAGATTCTGCTGCAAGCCTAGCGGCGCTTATTTGTAGCTGACCGTAAAGCTCAAAGCACCATTGGCTCTGCCGCGCGTGACGGTGGGCCCGGTTTGGTAATAACGCGCTTTGAGGGGGATGACCATGTTGTTACTGCCCGTGGGAATGCTGCCAAAATCGACTTCAGCCAGCAGCGGCATCGGGGTGCTGTCGGCCCGCAGAATCTGAATACCCACCCCGGTGGCACTGGCGTCACTGGCCAGGCTCAGCACGCCGATGTCAGGGGCGACCGGCGTCGAGCCATGGGCGCCATCGAGACGCAGGTGCGCAGCGGCAACCCCGTTGTTTGGGTCATCGACGCAGTTGTTCAAGGTGATGTTGAAGTCAGTCGCATCGGTGAAATAGCCCTCACCGGTAAAATCGGCCGCAGGCCATTGGCCTAACTGGACCGGAGCGGGGTTCACCGGGTTGGCGGTGAGATCGCACTGGGCCTGGATAATCGTGGCGCTAAAGCGCGCCTCATTGACCTTATTCACCACCGGGGTGACAAAGGTTTCAAAAAAAAGCGTGTTGTTGAAGCTTTGCGGCCCTGGGGCAATCGGGCCGGTTTTGACGAAGGCAGGGAATACCCGTAGGTATCTTGGTTGCCACACCACGAGTAGCTCCGGGCTGCTGCGTGTGGATCGATAGGGCGCCAGTGTGTTGCCATCGTGGGCAGGCCACCAATGCATAGGGGTTGCTTCTGCCATCCGCAATACCAGGCCGACCCCCGGGATGGGGGTCTGGAAGACTTTGCCGCGGGTAGAGAAGCCGCCGAAATTATCTGATTGGCCTGTATAGATTGGCTGCGTGGGCTTTTGGTCAAAAGTGAACGTTGGCGCCTCTTTGTACCAAGTACAGCCATAGCCTGGCTGCGCCCATGGCTGTACCCTGGGCAGCTCGCCGAAAATCGAGCCGACGGGTAAATCCCGAGGCACATATATAGTCCCCAAATCCTGCTGGAATATCGACGGCCCCACACCCCAGACGGGGTGCCAGCCACAACTATTTTCAGGGGGGTAGACGGTGTCATTGCTGAGCGCAGCAATAGGCAGAAGCATTCCGACCAGGCAGGCGGCGCGGCGGCTAAAGTTTTTCATGGGGTCACCTTCAAAAAAGAACGGTAGGTCTAATCACAACGTTGGCTATGCAGGCGGTAGCCATTTTCGCTGGCAGGCAGCGCCTGCGGGTCGACTGCAGCGGCGCACTGTTGGTCTGGCCCCTCACCCCAGCGTACCTGCACACGCTGTTCGCTGTTGCCAAGGGTGAGCATGACCCGCCCACCTTGGCCGACGATGCCCAGGGGTTGGCCCTGCTCGTCGACTACTTGCGCACCGAATGGCAGCGCCAGGCCCTGAGCATCTTGCAGGCTGAGGATCACGCGGTTAACTCGGCGCGCCTCGAACGTTGCCTTGACCAAAGCGCCGCGGCTGGGCACTACTTGCTGTGTGCCATTGTCCAGTTCCGTGTCCATGCCCAACTCATCGAGGTCCAGTTCAACCTGGTTGACCCGATAGGGGCGCAGGGCCGGCATGAGCGCGTAACCACTGGCTCCGGTTTGCGCTTTGGTGCCATTGCGCACGCCGATACCTGGGGTGTCGGGCACGTGCACCAGGGCATTGGTTTCGCTCAGGTAAGGGCCCAGTTCGATGCCACCGCCATGGGCCAGCAGGGCGCCCGAAGCGTTGACATTGATGTTGCGATATTCGCCGCTGTAGCTCAGGCCGGCGCCCATACTGCCCACGCCGGTGGCTTGGCCAACGTTCAGCGCGACGGTCTTGCGGTTAGCCTGGTCGTTAGCCAAGGACGCGCCGTAGTGCGCGCTCTGCCCCAGCCGGCCGTTAAAGCTGGCACGCTGGCTTTGCCCGCTGGCGCTGTGTTGCCAGTCCAGGCTCAGCGACGAGGCGGCGCCGAATTCCAGCGGCATCGACAGGCTCAAGCCGACCTGCAGGTCATTACCGGCGGTGCGGTTCAAGGATTGCGAGGCATACAGGCCATAGCTGACACGGGCATGGGTGGTGTTGGCGCTGATCTGGAACTGCTGGCGCGAAGGCCTTGTACCCCAATAGTCTTCTTGGCTGAATGTCAGGTTCAGCGAGCTGCGCTGGCCGATGCTTTGGGCGATCGAAGCATCGAGGCGGCTACGGCGGCCGCCGGTAAAACGTATCCCTGGGTTGCGCTCGCTCAAGGCCTCGCCAAACTCCCGGTAATTCTCGGTGGAGTAGCGGTAGCCGGCGAAGCGCAGATGGGTGCGGCTGGCGAAGCTCTTGCCGTACTTCAAGGCATAGCTCATTCCTTCCCGCGAGCCTTGGTCATAGGTCGACTGCGAGCGTATGACGTCGGCACTGAAGGCGCCGAACTGGCCAAAGTCACGGGCGGCCCCCAGGCTGAACGCGCGATAGAAATCGCTGGCCAGGGCGCCGCCATACAGCGTGGAGTTCCAACCTGCGCCCATGGCCAGCGTACCTTGCCACAGCAGGGGTTGCTCAAGCGCCTCGGAGGTGGGGGTGTAGCGCCCGACGGCGCCGGTGTAGCGCCAGGTACCCGGGCGCAATAGGTTGGCTAAGGTGGCGTAGGGCTGGGTATAGCGGCGTACCTGCCCGTCGTCCTCGGTCAGGGTGACCTCCAACTCGCCGCTGCTGCCGCCCACGTTCAGGTCATCGATTTCATAGGGGCCCGGGCTCACATAGGTGGTGTACACCAGGTAGCCATTCTGGCGTATCTCCAGGCGCGCCCGGCTCAGGGCCACGCCGCGCACGACGGGGGCGTAGGCCTGCATGGCATCGGCCAGCATGGTCAAGTCGCTGGCCACCACCGCTCCGGTGATCGGCAGGCTGGTGAACACCTCCCCAGGGGTAAAGGTTTCACCCAGGGTCAAGGCCGCATGGGTGCCCGGCAGGTCGCGCCGCAAATAAGTGCGGCCACGCTCCCAGTGTCGCTCGCCGGAGCTGCTATCGGACAGCGAAAAATCACTGCGCAGGCGCCATGCGCCCAGGTTGACGCCGGTATTGAGCAGCAAATCCTGGGCATGGCTGGCGCCTTGGCTACGGTGCTGGTTGTGGCGGGCGGTGGCTTGATAGTTGACGAAGGCGGCGCTGACCCCATGGTCGATCCGGCTGGGGTCCAGGGTGCCCGAGGGGTCGCGGCGCATCGCCATGTGCGGGATCGACACATCGAGCCGTAGGGTTTGCCCGTTCAACCGGGTACTGGCATGGGGGATCGCCGCCGCCAGGTCAATGCATTGTGCTTGCAAGGCATTGGGGTCGGCGATGCTGGCCAGGCGCACCCCCCAGGCCTCCAGCAGGTCGGCCGACAGGCAGGGCTGCAACGGCGCTTGGGCACTCTCGGCGCTGAAGTCCAGGTCATGTTCGTCGACCCATCGCGAGTTAACGTAGACCTGCACGCGGTGGCGGCCGGAGCCCACATCCAGGCGCTGAGCCAGTTCGCGAATGGCCAGGGCACCGGCATCACCGCCATGCTGATCGCCCTGGCGCATAAAGCTGGACTCAAAACGGATGTGCTCATTGGCCATAGCCATGTTGAGGGAGAGCAAGGTCAGACCGCCGCCCAGGGCTAGCGCAACGCCCGGGCACAGACAAGCCGGCCGCCGGCGCAGATACATTTCATCGTTCATTGGGGTTTCCAGCCAATCAGTGGGGGCTCAGGGGGTGAGCGTGACCGCCAGTGGACCTACAGGGGTGTAGCCACCGTAATCGTTGATGGCTCGAAAACGCACTTGCGGCTTGCCGCCTGGGCGGTAACCGGGCAGCGCATAGCGTTGCCGGGCAAAAGGCTCGACCATGGCGGGGCTGTTCAAATGCTGGGAGTGGGCGTTGTTTTCGATGTCAATGCGCAGAAACGAGACGTGGTAGGGCGTGGGGTTATACACCTCGAGCTCGGCCGGTTGCCGGCTGTTGTCCAGGCGCCAGGTGAGCGTAGGGTAGGCCTTGACCGGGTCGTTGTTGAGTTCCGCTGGCCGGTAGAACAGTTTGATACGGGTGCGCAGGGCGATGGTCAGGGTGTTCTCGCCGTCGCTGGCCTTGGGGATTTCTTGCACGTTGAAGTAGAACAGCGACTCGCGGTCCCGGGGCAGCTCGTTGGGTAACCCGCTGATCTGCACCTGTTGGCTCGCCCCGGGTTCCAGGCGAAACAATGGCGGGTGCACGACAAACGGCACAGGGGTTTGCGTGTCATCGGTCACGGTGTTGACCCAGGACTGCACCGCATAGGGCACTTGGCTGGGGTTGTTGACGATCATCGAGACGCTGCGCTTGGCGCTGTCGTAGACCACTCGTGTGCCGTTGACGGTCAAAGCCGCGTGACTGGCGCTGGTGCCGAACAGCAAGGGGGCTAGAGCCAGGCTAGCTAGCCAGGCACGGGTGTTGTGGGGGAGGCAAACGTTCATGGGGAAATAGCCTGAGCTGGGACAAAAACCCCTCGGCGGGCAGTGCTGCGCCGAAGGGTTTGTTTATCAGTTAGGTGCGACGACAAAGGTGATTTTGCTGTTGGCGCGGCCGACGGTGACGGCGGCGCCCTCGGCTTCGTAGTTGACTGTGAACGGAATCACGGTCGGCGCGGTGTTGCTCACGGCGATATCAGTCAGAGGAACGTTGTGTTTAACCTGGGCCCCGGTGGTTTTGTAATGCAGCGCTAGGCCTAGGCCGGTCGCCCCATTAGGCTCAAGCGAGAAGTTATTGCGAGTGGTCGCGCCATAAGCGCCTTGGAAGGTGATCTGGATTTCATCCCCCGGGTTTACTACGCAATCTGCGCCTGGGTTAATCCGCAGGGCAAACTCGCCAAAGCCAGCGGTGTCGCCGGCAGCTTTGAACAATTTCTTGTTGATATCGTCGCCCAGCTGGATCGGCGCGTTGGGTGAGCCGAGGCTGGGGTTAACGATTTCGATAGGGCAGCCCGTATCGGTGATGGTGCCTTCGAAGCGCACCTCGCCGGAGCCATTTACCGCAGCGAACGCCGAAGGGCCGGTCACGCCGAGGGCGGCGGCCAAGGCCAGTGGCAACATACGTACTTTCATTTCTAAGTTTCCTTTCCCGGTTACCCACGGCGCCCGTGATCGAGACCGACCGCGGGCTTATCTAATTAAGGGCCACCTGCGCCATGGCAGGTTGTCTCGACCGCGCAATTGTGGGAATTCGGGCGCCTGGCGACTATGAGATAACTCTCGTTTTCAATGAGTTAGCTGTCTCTAGCCGTTGCTGGAGGGTGTGCTACCTGGCAGTTCTGTCAGTAGGCAGGGTGCTGGGCCTGGGGTTAAAAACGCTACTAAGGCCATAGTCATGGCCCGGCGATCAACCACAGGACGACACCATGCCGAAGTTGCCAGATTTGCCAATGCCCCGGGTGGAGGGGCTGAACGAATACGACGAATACTGGCTGGACTTGAATCCTGGGCCGTTCGTTGGCTGGGTTTACTACGAGGGTATGGCGCCTGGGGAAGCCGTCAATGTTTATTTCTACGGCTGTGGTCCTGAGGGTCAGGTGAGTGATTTCGCCATTTTAGATGAGTTGGACGAGGATAATTACGACCCGCGCCTTGGCTACCAAATATCCTTTAACAGAGGCCTGCTAGGGCCCATCGATAATGGCCGGGCATTCTTCAGCTATGTCGTCGATCAGGGCCTCATCGGCGAACGGATCTCGCCGCGCAGGTTCTTCTATGTCGGAACGCGCGCGACTCGCCCGGAAGTAGAACTACCAGTCACAGACCTGTGGCCATCCCATAACCTTGAGATTGACTTCTACTCATTGCCGACCTCGCTGCAGGTGCTCGTCATGCCGTACGCCTCGCAAGCGGTGGGCGACCGCGTGGTGGTGCATTGGGGGGTGTATGAAAACGGCCAGGCACCGGTGCTTCGGCAATACCAGAAAGTGGTGGCGGCTGCTGATGTGGGTCGGCCGCTGGCCATCCCGGTGCCGCGGGGCCATCTGAGTACCGCCTTGGGTAAAGATTCACGGGTGTATTACCAGGTACACCATGTGGGGCCGGATGCTGTGGAGTCGACGTCGATCACCCAGCACTTCGACGTGGTCGAGCGCCCGGCCAGCGAACCGCTACTAGCACCGCCCACAGTGGTGGGGTACCCCGACGAGACGGTGTTTGACCCCGCCCAGTTCCCCAACGGTATGCCGATCGAGGTGCCGTTCTCCACCACTATGCGCAGTGGCGATTGGGTGTTGCTCGAAGTCACCGGTAGCAGCCTGGCCAATTCTCTGCGCCTGCACCTTCGCCTCGACCCAAGCAACATCGCGACTAAATCCGTGCGTCTGTTGGTGCCTCAACTGTTGCTGACGGTCAATGTCGGCGCCCCTATCACATTCAGCTACCACCACTCGCGCAGGGATGTATCCCTGGGCAGCGAAGCCCTGCGCGCCAATGTGCGGCGGCCCTTGAACATGCCCCTGGTACAAATCCCCAAGGCAAACCCGGACGGCAGCGCAAGCCAGTACAGACTCGACGCCAGCCTGGTTTCAAGCGGTGCCCAGGTGGTATTGCCCGAGGCATTCAATCCGCCGACGGGAACCACTGTGGCCGTGCATTGGGAGGGCGAGCTCACACAGGGCCGGGTAGTGCTTGACCAGCACGCCCCCAACTTTCCGAAGGTTTACAACGTGCCCAGTCGGTACATACCGTCCAACTTCGGCCAGCCTTTCAAGGTGTATTACACCGCGACCGAGCCTAACCAGAGCGTGCAAAAGTCAGCCGAGTTGTCGTTGCGCATCCTGGCACCAACCATAGACGCCTGGCCGGTGCTGCAGTGTGCACGAATGCATCCCAACGGTGACTTGCTGTTGTCAGAGAACGCCAATGGCACCGAATTAACCCTAGCGCGCTGGCTATTCATAAGCACTGCCAATCAGCTGAGGGTGGTGCTGACGGGCCTACGTGCCAGCAACGGGGCGGCCTTTTCAGAGACATTGCTCGATCGCCGGGTTGAGGTGCCTGAACTCGTCGCTGGGGTGCGCTTGGCGTTGTCCCGAGAAAAACTAGAGATGCTGCAGTTAGGAGCCCCCTTCAGCCTGCTTACCCGCGTCAGCTTCGACAGCGGTAAGACCTTCATTGACTTCACCACCGTGCGCGGCCGCTTGGTTAGCTAGCCCACGCCCTATGCAAAAAACACCGCCCTATGGCAGGAGAGCAATAATGGCCTATTCAGAAGCACAGTTGCGTGAGTGGCTTAACCAGAAGAGCAGACTGTTCGGTTGGGACATGATCATGGCGTTTGACCAGCACACCTTGGGCGACGCTTTGTTGCAGGACTACATCGAGCGTTTTGACCGGGGTGATTATCTACCACCCTTTGCCGGGCAGTTTCGGCAAAGCGACAGCCAGTACAACTTCCTGTCTAACTACCAGATGGATGCACCATTACTCTCGTTCGAACAGGCCAACCTGGATGACTCCTGGGCCAGCCTAAACATGAACGTGCTCTCCGGTAATATGGCCACGGTCTCGTATGTCACCGGCTCGCCAAGGGTAACCAGGCTCATTGTCAACGATGCCCTGGACCATCAAAAGCTCAGCGCACGGGTCAAGCTAAGCGCACTGGTCGAAGTGAGCAGCGCCGGCGCCGTGCATTTCGATCTCAAAGACGCCCATACGTTCGTGCTGCATTATCCCGCCCAAGCCGGTGACCCCCAGCTAGGTGGCACCTGGTTCAAGCAAGCGTTCAGCCAACTGCCTGCGAATGTGCGCATTCGCGAGTTGGTCAGGTTTATTCAGCGGCCCGAGCTCGCGTTGGCGATTGATTCTGTGAGCGTGCGCACACAAGCCAGCGGACCTTCGGCGAGCGATCGGGCTTCGGCTGAGTTTGGCGAAGGTGCCGTCGTGGCATTCGTCAAGATGCTAAGTGGCAAGTTGGGCAATGTGCCTACGTCAGGGGAGGACTTTCGCTATCTGATTCCGAACGACGTCGCCCCTGGTTATACCTCCAGCCTGTTGCTCAGCAAGTTGCGGGCGTCGTTGTCGATGATGATCGTTGGCAGTTCGCGTAGTTTCCAAGCCTTCATCACCTCCATCGACGAGGAGGAGAACACCCTCCAAGCGAAGGCCGACGGCATTATGCATTTGCCGGCTGCGACCGTGCACGGCGGTAGTGATTTGGTATTGACCTTCGCTGATGTTAGGCACTCGCTAAAGCTCACTTTTTTGATTACCGAGGTCGCAACGGCCGGCGGCAGCCAAACATTAGAAATGGAATTGAAGGTCAAGACGGGTGACGGCAAGACCCATGACGTGACGGCCAAGTTTGTCGTGTTGTGTAACGGCGAATCAGAAAATGTCGAACCCCCACGGCTGGCGTTCAGTACGGGTTTCATGTTTACCGCATGGTTTGGGTTTGAAGGCTACCTCCCGGCCGTTAAGAAAGACTTAGAGCAGGCTACACGGGATTACCTGACGAAAAACGTCGCTCCGCCGCTGTTTATCTACCCGAATGATTCGATCACCCCAGCAACCGACCTGCAAGTGTCGTTACAGGGATCGAGCTTTGTCCCTACCCGGTACTTCCAAGGGCACGGGCGCGACCTGTGGAACGGCGACTTCGGTGCATTCGGCCATGTAAACCCGCAAAGCACGCGGTTCAAAGTCACGCCTGATCGGCCGGTGCTATCCGACAACAGCAGCCTCGCGTTCTTGGTAAGGCCGGCGACATCCGGCGTGCGCTGGAGCGTGGAGGCGTTGCCTGGTTATGAAGGTTATCCGACCGGGCGCATCGACCCGGCTACGGGCGTGTATCGGGCACCTGCGAGCGCCGAGTTGCCGACGTCCATGACGCGAGTTCGAATCACGGCTACTGCGGGCACCCAGAGTAACTCGACCATCGTCACACTGATGAAGAGAGCGATCAGTTGTAACCCTATCATTCAAACTTGCCGTTTTGGTGAGACTCGTCAGTACACCGCCAGCCTAATGGGTTCTGGAACCATTGAGGCCAGTGTCTCCGACAGCAACGTATGGGGGGGGCGGATCGTCAAGAACGCCGATCAAGACTCAGACTTCACCTATACCGCTGGCCCCAGGGTTGCGGGCACGACGTTTCATGCGCAGACCCTGGTATTCAGAGCCCCCGCTACCGGGGCCGAACAACATTGTTATGTGGTGGTTCAACACAGCGATGAAAGCTTGGTCGTTCGGCTCGACTGGGCACACCCGGACTCGGGGCCCGATCGCGTCAAGGTCCTGGCGCTGGTCAACAATGCGCCCCTTGCAGCGAGCTTCAAGGTCGAACAGGGTGCGGGCTATTTCGATGCATCCAGCCCCGATGTATATGTCGTCCCCACCGACACAGCCGGACTGCCATTCGCCCTGATCGTGGCCGAGTTTGCAGGCCCGGGTGGGCGCATGTTTCAGGGCCACCTCATCGTGCCGCTGCCGCTGGTTCAGTACCCCAACACCGCGCCCACCCACTCCCGTTATTAATTAGAGAGAGCCACACCATGCCTAGTTATTCACGCGAAGAGCTGCTCACCCTCATGGCGGGCAAACCCATGACGTTCGGTTGGGGTGCATTAATGGTGTACAGCCGCACTCGGCTTAACGAGTTGCTGCTAGAGCAACACCTCGACAGCCTGCAACAGTTCAACTACCTACCGCCGTTCAATGTGGAGCTCGAATTACCGGAGACGCCTGAACTTTATATACTCAAAGACGCCGTATTGGGCGCTCCGCACATTTCCTTCGAAACCGCCAGCCTGCACAATTCCACTGTGCGCGTGACCCTGCCGCTGCTCTCGGGCGAATATTCGCTGGCGTACAAGCACATAGGCCCCGGCCGCGATGTACGTCAGGCGACGTTCATCACCGAGGGCATGGGCCATTCGTTCTCGATGGACATTGACCTGCGTGGTGTTCTCGGTGAATTCGACAATCATGGCAACTTGAGCTTGAATTTGCGGGGAGCAAAGCAGTTCGAGTGCAGTCTGGTTCAAGGTGAGTTAAGCCAGCTCGAAATGGGCAAGGCTTTCGCGCGCTTTCTTGACGCGCAGCCGTCGGCCCGTTGTGAATACTTATTGTCGGCCGTCGATTATGCCGGTAATAACCCTATTCGCCCGGCGCGTTTTATCGTCCGCACCCAAGCGGCTCCCGGTGCCAAGCAACGAAATGCGGAGAATTTTGGCGAAGGCGCTGTGGTGCTGTTCATCTCCACAGCCGCTGATGAGTTTGACGGCAGCCTACCGGCCGACGAAAGCCAGTTTCCGTTTCTGATCCCCAACGACCGTGACAGCGAGGGGCAGCCAGAGTTTACCGCCAGCTTGGTGCTCAACCATAAGCACAGAGGCCATGCCCAGGGCGATCGGCTTGACTTGATCAGTAGCTTTCTGTTCCCAAGCGAGTTCGCCTTCACCGCCACCAGCCAGCATGAACCCCACGATTTGGTCGCCTTTGGCAATATTGCGCCGGGGGTTCACTACACCAGGGTCGAGCCAGCGTTTAGCCGGGTGCGGCCGAACGGGCAGCAGCCGTTCCGTTTGTTTGATAGCGAAGGCGCGCCCTTGGCCGCCACCTGGCAAGTGGTGAGCTTGAACAACCGCAACTCTGCAGGAACGGTCAATGGGAATGGGCGGTACACGGCAAGTTCTGGGGCCAACTTTGACCACCCGGATGTGCTTAACCTGGTCCAGGCGAGCTACGTCGACCCTGAGACAGGGCATACCCGCACTCGCTCGGCCAGGGTCGCCGTGAGCCTGCGGCCGTTGGCGTTGAGCCCGAATGTGAGCGTGCTGAAACTGGGGGAAATCGCGCCGGAGCCCTTGGTGATCACGGCAACCACCCAAAGCGCAGCATCCGAACTAACCTGGACCTTGTTGGGGGCCGGCCTTGGTACCTTGACAGCCTCTGGCTATTCAGCCACTTACACTGCGCCGGCTGACCTACCGGCGGACCAGCGGTTGGCCGTGGACGTGGTGCAAGTGCGGGACCGCTCAACCGGTGATCGCACTTTGGCCGTGATAGGCCTGCCCACAGGGCAATTTGATATCATTCTGGATCACGATGACCAAGCCTTGCTGGCCGACCAGCAATTGCACATCATCCCTGACGTGGTTGATGACTCAGTGACCTACCTCTGGACAGTATACGGGGAGGGCAGCATTGCCCCGAGTTCCGATGGCGTTGGCGCCATTTACACAGCGCCTGCCACCATCACCCACCCAGCCAGCTTGGTATTGTGCGAGGGCGTGTGGCAGGGCAGCGTTTTCTTCGTCGGTTACACCACCGTTATGCTCACAGATTTCGTCCCGGAACCGCGCTGGGAACAGTTGGCGTCGTTCAAGCTCAAGCCCGCGATCACACCCACGGCGTTCGCCAACGGCTACCAGCAGATCCCGGTGGACATTGAGATCGTCACGGCGGCCGTCGACGGCAAGTTGATCCCCATTACCAATCAGGAGCTCGCCAGCCTGGTGTTGGTCAACCGGGCTACTCAGCAAGAACTGCCGTTTTTGCCGGCCTTCGAAGCAGGCATGGCCGACACTGAGGCCAACCGCCACGGCTGGGCCGTCTCGACCCAACGCAACCAGTACGACATGCGTCAGTCCCAGGCTAGTCAGGCGCTTGCCTTCGAAGGTAACGCCGCGTTGCCGTTGGCCGACGATGCGCGGGCAGTGCGCACGCTGTTCGTGCATACCCTGGCCGACCTGCCCCTGGAAATCGTGGCTAAGTTTCGCGACGATTTGGGGAAATTTCATAGCTCGCTAACCATTGACGGTAACCATAACCCAGACGGCATCCTCGAACTGCAGCCCGTGCGTACGCCCACCTTTACCAGTGAAGATTACGAGCTCAAGCGCAAACGGGTGGCCGGCGGCGGAGTCGGCACTGGGCCCGGCGGGGAAGATGATTTCGACTACCACCTGACCACCACAGACTACTGGCGGTTGTCCCTCAAAGGCCCGGTGGGCGCTGCCCGGCGCTTCGTACAGGTGTCGTTCGAGGATAACGAATCCACCGTGCAGTGGGAGAGCAAGCAACTGGCTGAAGAAATGTTCAGCTACACGGGTTACGCCTTCATACCCGCTAAGAGCAATGCGACCGTTAAGACGCTAACGTTCGACCGCATTGCGCCTGGCCTCTTGGGTGATAAGCTTGACAAGCAAATAGTACCCAGTGAGCGAGTCGTTGCGGGTGAGCTGTTGGTAGCCTTGATGCGCAGAATGGACGTGAAGTATTCCCACCGCCACCCATTGGCCAAACCGCAGCAAATATTCCTGCGCGACCTGGATGGCAACCCCCATCGCCTACACCTGGCCTTTCTCCCGGAAGACCGCAATCAGCTTGAATTGATGTCATTAGGCCGCGCCGGCCCTGGTGCCGCAAAAACAGCAGTGCATTCCAAAGCGTTCGATTTCATGAGTTTCCTCACCACCGGGGTTGACCCGCGCACCGGCCAGTACCCGCTGAGCATCAATGTGCCGGAACTCAAAGGCAACGATTTGTCTGGCCCCGACCTGGCGCTGAAGCTGGACTTCAACCCCTTGCGAACCGAGGACAGCGGCTTCGGCCATGGCTGGGGCATCAACCTGAGCCAGTACACGCCACGGGACCAGATCCTCGCCCTGAGCACGGGGGAAACCTTCAAGGTCACGGGCAGCGGCTTCCAACCGGAGATCGCTGAAAAGAAACTCGACAGCTTCCACTTCTATAATTTGGGGTTCGACCCGCTCAACCCCGAGCCCGGCAAGTACAAAGTGGTGCACAAGTCCGGCCTGGTCGAGGTCCTTCAGCTTCAGGGCACCGGTGCCGCGCAGACCGCGCTACCCGTTGAGCACCGCAGCGAGCAGGGCCGTCGGCTGTCGTTCAGCTACGGCACCTACGCCAGTTGGCCGCTGTTGAAAGAAGTACGCGATGAGCAGCGCCTGCTCTTGCGCATTACCCGCAGCGACTATGAAGTGCTGCTGCAGATGTGGCCCGACGATGCCGATGCAGTGCTGTACCGCATGACCCTGACCAGCAGCGACCGGCGCGTGGGGCGCATCGAGCTGCCGAGCGCTGACAAGGCGGCTTGGCAGTTGGCCTACGAGTCGTTTCCAGGGTTGCCGGGGTACCTGTTTCTCAGCCGCGTGCAAACCCCCACCGGCGCGGTGGAAACCATTACCCATCGCAGTGAACTGTCTTACCCCAGTACGCCGGGCACCCCGAGCCGTGTGCCATTGCGCCGGGTCGACAGCCACAGCGTCGAGCCTGGCAGCGGCCAGCCGCCCAGCGTGACCCGCTACCGCTATGACCCAGACGGCGGTAATTACAACTTCCTCGGCTATGGCGCGCAGAACCTGGTCTACCAGGAAGATGGCCTGGATAACCTGTACCGCGCCAACGAGCGCTATGTTTATGGCTCGGTCGAAAGCCAGGTAGTCGACGGCCAGGTTGTGCGCACCATCACCCGGCGTTTTAACCGTTTCCACCTGTTGACCGAAGAAATCACCCAACAAGGCAGCCACGTCAGCAGCACGCTCACCGACTACTACGCCGACGACACGCTGCCCTTTAGTCGCCAGCTCCCGCAATTTCAGTTGCCTAGAATCTCGACCCAGCGCTGGCACCTTGAAGGCCAGAGTGAACAGTTCAGCCAGATCGAACGCACCACCTACAGCGACACCGGCAACCTGACCAGCCGCACAGAGCCCAACGGGGTGATCACCCAATACGAGTGGTACCCCGCCAGCGCGGCGTTGCCCGATTGGCCCGGCGACCCCCAAGGCTTCGAACGCCATGAGCGCAGCCAGCGGGTGGTCCCGGCTGCTTCCGCGCACGCAGCGCCTACCTTGCTGACCGCCTACCGGTACAGCCTACTCAGCCCGCTGGAGGGCACGTCGGCCGCGTTCCTGGTACGCACCCAGGAAACCCTGCTGCAAGTGAGTGGCGCTGAGCAAACCCTGGTGGAAGAAACCCAGCTGGACTACTTCGACACGCCCCAAGACAGCCTTTTGCACGGCCGGCAAAAACAGCGCAAGGTCACCTTGAATGGGCTTGGCCGCATCACTGAGTTCAGCTACCGCAAAGACTTCAGCCGCCGAGTCGGCGAAACCGTACTGCACACCCAAGAAGTACACAGCAGCGATTTTGACGCCGCTAGCCGCACCATCGACCTGGAGCATTCGCTGTTGCACGGCGAGCCGTTGCTCACCGTGGAGAGCCCTGAGCAAGAAGGCACGGCGGCGCAAGACAGCGGTGCGATGGTGCGTTACCAATACGATGAGCTGGTGCGGGTGACCCAGGAAACCGTCGGCCCAGGCACCGAATACGAGGCCAGCCGGCGCTATGCGTACTATCTGAGCAGCGACCCCGGCCGACAATCCGAGCAGCACACCACCGACGTCAAGGGCGTGGTCACCGTCAGTTACTTCGATGGCCTGAACCGGGTGGTGCGCGAAACCCGCGTGGACGTAGACAACCCCGGCAGGCACGGTGAGGCGCGCTCCATCTATGCCGCGCAGTACGACGCGCTGGGGCAATTGCGCAGCGAGACCGAATACGACTGGCTGGGCGAGCAAGACCTGGCCCTGACCACCACCCTGGAGTACGACGACTGGGGCGAGCCCTGCCTGACCCAAGGCCCTGACCAGGTCAAGCGTTACAGCGTCAAAGACCCCATCGCACTCACCACCACTGAGTGGCTACCGGGCCAGGGCGTCACGGTCACCCACCATAACCTGTTCGAGAAGCCCCTCAAGGTGGAGCGCCTGGCACCCGATGGTCAGACCCAGGCCGCCCTGCGTACCTGTGAGTACGACGGCTTGGGCCGCACACGGGTGGAGAACGACCAAGTCGATGGCGGCGAAGAGCGCATCAAGGAGTTCCGCTACGACCTGTTCGACCGCTTGATCGAAAATACCCTGGCGGACGGTTCGGTTGTTCACCGCGACTTTGCCCGCCATAGCCGCGAAGATCTGCCCACCCGGATTGCGGTAGAGGGTTATTTCCGCGACAGCCGCAAGCGTACGATGCGCCAGCAAGCGCTGCTGGGTGAGCAAACGTTTGATAGCCTCGAGCGCATGACCAGCGCCACCACGGGTGGCCGCCGCCGGCTGTTTCGCTTTAAAGGTGGCGAGCGCCAGCCCTTTGAGGTGGTCACGCCTGCCGGGACAAACATCGCTTATACCTACAACCCGCAATTAGGCGCCGAGCCCACCGCACGCGGTACGGCGGCGCACCGGGCGGCGTACACCTACGACCCGCTGAACGCGCAATTGCTCAAAAGCGAGGAGGCGGGTGACGACGGCCAGCCCGAGACGGTGCTGCGCGAGTACGCCAGCAACGGTGAACTGCGCAGCGAAACCCGCGGTGAGGGCGCTGAACGGCGGCAGATGTTCTATCAATACAGCCTGCGCGGGCGCCTATTGAGCTATACCGATGTGCTTGGGCAGGCCCAGACGTACCACTACGACGACGCCGGGCGCCTACAGCGAACCCAGTTGCAGGGCACCACGACGCTGTTCGGGTATGACGCCCAAGGGCTGGTGTCGAGCATTGCCAGCAGCGAAGGCGATCGCGCCTTGCAGCTTACGGTAAGCCTCGAGTATGACCCATTCGGCCGCGAAATCAGCCGCACCTTCGCCAGCCGCGAGGGCTTCAATCAGCGCTTGGAGCAGGCCTACAACAGTGTCGACCAAGTCACCCAGCGCACCTTGAGCGACCTGGATAAAGGCACCGTGTTACGGGACGAGCATTACGCTTACGACGAGCGCGGGCGCCTGGCCGACTATCGTTGCAGCGGGGCGCAAGCGCCAGTGGACGCTATCGGCAAGCCGATCCTGCGCCAGGTGTTCGGCTTCGACAGCATCGATAACATTATCACGGTGCTGACGGACACCCCAGACGGGCGCAATATCGAGACCTACAGCTACGACGCCGTGGAGGACCCCACGCAACTGACGGCCCTGCGCAACAGTCATGCTGCTTACCCGCCCGCCGTGCAGTTTACCTATGACGATGACGGCAACATGCTCCAGGATGAGAAAGGCAATGACCTGCTTTATGACGAGTACGGGCGCTTGATCAACGTGGGCGACCCAGCAGCGAGCCCGACTCTCTACCGCTACGACGCCCAAGATGTGCTAAGCCAAAGCACCCTGGCCGGCAAAACCGAACGGCGCTACTACTGCAATGACGTGTTGGTCAACCTGGTAGGGCCTGACGAAAACACCCGGATCATGCGCGGTGGCGAGCACCTGTTGGCTGAAATCAAAAGCGACGGCGCAGCCGACGGCCTGCTCACCGATGCCCAGCAGAGCGTGCTGGGGAAGCCTGAGGCCGGCCGGGCCGTTCGATGAAAAGGCTGGGTTGAATGGGTATGCCTATTGTGGGGGGACCTGGTGAATAGGGTGGATCCGACGGGGCATGGGTTCAATTGGAATAGCGTTCGGATATGGGCGCTGGTGGCGTGTACGTCCTGGTCGGCGGGTTGCTCGGCGCCGGCCTAGGTGCGATTTTGGGCGTAGGGTACGAGCTGATTTGGGGCGCCTTCGAGCCATCTGACCCAGATCCCCGCCACGCCGGGGTCAGTCGACCCCTCTAAGGTACTGGCCAAAAGCAATGCCATGTTCAAGCCCCAGCTTGTCCATGGCATTGCGCTTGTGTCGGCTGATGGTTTTTTCACTGCGGTTCAGGCGCGCTGCAATGGCGCGCCCGGTCAGCCCTTCGGACAACAACCTCACCACGTCTACCTCCCGCGGCGATAATGCGCGGTGCCCGGCCATCTGCAGGTGGGCTACGCGTTCCAGGCAGCGTTGCATCATCGGGCTGTACCAGGTTCGGCCATTACGCAGGGCCATTAACGCCCGGTGCAGGTCCGACAGGCACTGTCGTTTGTCGAAAATGCCTTTGACCTGCAAGGCAACCAGCGCTTTGAGGGTGTCGATGTCGTTGCGGGTGGTAATCACCATGAGCGGCAGTTCAGGGTAATGCCGCCGAATATGCCCCAGCAGCGCCAGGCCGTCGGCCTGGGCGGGTGAGGGCATGCTGTAGTCGCTGATCAATATGTCGCACGGGTGCTCGCGCAGGGCTTGCAGTAACGCGGCGCCATCGGTGGCCTCAGCCACCACTTCGAAGCGCTGCCGCGGCACCCGCTGCAATACGACGCGCAGGCCCGCCAACACTACAGGATGGTCGTCTGCCAGGATTATCTTGATGCTCACACGCAACTCCATAGGGGTGAGAGCGTTGCCTGGCAGTACGCGGGTCTGGCAGTGTCAGGGGAAGTCGATCAACCCCTCGTACAGCGCCATCAGTACGGCCGTATGCCGGGAGCTCACGCCAAATTTTTCTCGAATATTGCAGAAGTGAAAGTTCACTGCCGATTCCGAGCGTTTCAATATCACCGCAATCTCGCACGACGATTTACCCGCTGCGCTCCAGCGCAGCACCTGCCGTTCCATATAGGTCAGGGAAAACTGACGGCCCGCGACCAAGGCCGCGAAATATTCCCCGTGGTCCCGCACATTCTCATTACCGTCCCGCAGCATGATCGATCTCCCTAATCGGATGCAGCGCCTTGTGAGGTGGCGCTTGTGAGAGTGTTCAAAGCTTTCGGTACGGTTATATCGCCGAGGTCTGCGGTTGAAACCTGTAAGAAATGACAGGTAGGCGATATTAATAGGTGATGTAGGGCATTTCTGTAGGTTTGCGGGTTTTGGAGCGTAGGAAAAGTTGATGCGCAAATGAGGTAAAAGCGTTTCCCTGATTGTTTTGTCAGGTAGTCGGGCGAGGTTAGGCCGTGATTGATTGAACACCCGGGCCTCGGGCCTCTACCTGGATGCGGAAATCATGCCACTGACACCCTTTGAGCAGCGTCGCCTCGACGCCATCAACGCCCGCAAAGCCGCCCACCGCGAGCGCGCGAAACGCCTGGCCCGTGACCTGGCGCCTCTGGCGAGACCGACGATCGATGTTTATGACGGCAACCCACCAGATCCTACCAAAGAAATTGAAATCATCGACCGCGATACCGAAGGGTTGCTCACCTACGCGTTTATGAAACAAGGCAAAGACCTGGACCTTAAGATTGATGAATGGAGCTCACGGCCACCACCGGGATCTGCTTTTGTTGATGAGCTGAAAATAGAAGTGGCAGACACACCAATAGGGCCGTGGCGGCCCTTTCAACCGCAGGATATCCCCGCCGATCAGCAATTTCCGCTCATTCAACCGCTCGCCATCGAGTGGCTGCTGGGCGAAGCTAACAAGCAACTCTACCTGCGCTATGCAGTGGAGGGATGGTCGGGCGGTAACAACGTTAGTGAGCTGATACCCCTACGGGCTGACACGTTGGCCCCCTGGTACAACGGTGTCCCCAGAGAAATGACCGGCGGGCCCTCTGAGCCGATTACGGATGCTTGGCTGACGCAAAATGCCGATAAGTTGGAGCTACAAATACCCGTTCACCCGGATGAGGCCCCTGGGGATCAGTTAGTGATCTGCTGGGCGCGTGAATTACCCACCCAACCTGGCCACGGCCCCCACGTAGTTGCCATCCAACCGATTACCGCCGGCTACACCGCAACCATTAGTGGCGATAAGATTCGCAGCGTCGGCAGTGGCGCACTCAAGGCGTTTTATGTCGTGATCGACCGCGCTGGCAATATCAGCCGGATTTCTGAGGTCAAGACCCTGGTAGTGGCTCTGGGGCAATTGCCGGAGAACCTGAAACCGCCACGGGTCACCGCCTATGACGATAACCTTATCGACCGCGACGACGCCTGGCCCAGCAGTGTCCTGGCGGTGCTGATCGATGAATATGACAACCACGCCGCGGGCGACACGATACGTGCCACCTGGGCCGGCGTGCCACTCGCGCCGTTTACCCTGGGCACCAGTTACAGCTTTCCGTTGAGTCTGCCGGTGCCCTGGGCAGCCCTCAAGGCCGGTTATGATTTCAGCGACCCCACTCCCATACAGACCGCGTTGGTCGAGTACGAGGTCGAGCAGCTCCTGGTTCCGATCGAAGAGGGCACAGGGCTGCAGGTGAACGTGGATCTTTCCTTGCCTGGGCCAGATAACCCCGACGAGCCGTCACCGGTCAACCCCACCCTGCCTCCCCCAGAAGTGCTGGCTGAGGGCGAAACAGATCGCAATAAGCTAGAGGAGAAGCATTTCGAGAAAGACGCAACGCTTTTCCTGACATTGTACGCGTCGCCGACAGTGGGGCAGACAGTCACCTTTTTCTGGAATGGGCTGCCAGGGCCCAGCTACGACATCCAGGCGGGCGACGTGGAAGGCCAGGAAATTAACGTACGGCTACCGTGGGACTTGATTCGCCGAGGGGGTAACAACGCCGCTTTACCGCTGCACTATGAGTTGAGCCAAACGGGCCAGAGCAACAGCCAACGATCGCCGGCGACCGATGTCGACGTGCAAGCGGTGCAGGTGATCCTGCCGATGGCTGAGTTCCTGCGCGTGCATCCGACGACCCAGCTATTGACCTGCGTCTCGCTGGTCAAGCACCCAGCAAAAGACAGCTACGGCGTAGAGGTGCGGATTGCGCCCAACGAGCACTTGCTGGCCGGGCGCACCGTCGAGCTGAAATGGGAGGCTCTGACGGGGACGTCGGGCGGCGCCCCCATTGCTTCGGCGACCAAAGAGGCCACCCTGACCGTCACCGAAGCTGACCAAGCCAATGGTCTGACCTGGCTAATCGAACCCTACGAAGACCACATCCTGCCCACCTATATCGATGATGACAGCCAAATTGGCCGAGCCCGCCTGAACTACAGCCTGTTGATCGATGGCCAGACGGTCGGGGCGCCAATGGCCGAGAAGTATGTGGCCATGGTCCAGCCCGGCGGTACCTGCAGTATTCCTCCGCCAACCGCAGTAGCCGAAGTCCGCTAGGTAAGTAGGACCATTCCTAGATACATCTAGTAGCAGGATAATTAGCCTGCACCTCTCACTTTTGACGGCCGGCCCTGTGGGGCCGGTTTGCTTTCCATGGAGGTCGCATGTTTACCCTTAATCCCCTGGCCCGCGCGCTGTTCTGCGTCACCTGGTTGCCCCTGGCGATGGCCAGCGTAGGCGCCCACGCCGGCATCGTCGACGGCACCGAGCGCAGCATCAACGCCAGCACCCCCGCTCAGGACTGGACCGTGCGCAATGGCGGCGTGCTTAACGCCACCGGCGCCACAACCTTTGACATCAACGTCATCGAGGGCTCCCGGGCCAACATCGAGGGCAGCCAAGTCACCGCCACTGGCACGCTTAACGCGTTGGCGGTGGCCTCCGGCAGCCATGCCGAGGTGAACAACACCCAACTGCTGGCCGACCGGGTAGCGGTGCTAATCCGCCCGGGCGCTACGGGGGCGCTGCGCAACAGCGAGGTGCGCTCCACTGGGGCGAATCAGGCCGCCGTGCAAGTGGCCTCGGGGGCCCAATTGCTGCTGGAAAACACCCAGGTGGTTTCAGAGCGTGGCGCGGGCGCCATGTTCAATAACGGCCAGATGCAAGCAGTGGGCAGCCGAATAGAAGGGCGGACCAACGGCATGCTGGTCACCGTCGACCCGGCGGTGCCCAATGACAATTTAATCGAGCTGGATAACACCGTCGTTGAAGGCATCGACGGAGCGGCGGTGCGGGTCGACTCGTACGACCTGGGCACAGGCACGAGCACCACCCTAGTGTTGGCCAATGGCAGCTCCCTGGTCAGCGGTAATGGCAACTTGGTAGAAGTGGCCCGCGGTGCTGAGCTGGACCTGCAGGTGGACAACAGTCAATTGGTGGGCGATATGGTGGTCGATGTGGGCAGCCGCGCCAGCCTTGAACTGCGCAACGCTGCCCAGTGGACCGGGCGCCTGGTAAACGTCGAGAACGTGGCTATCAACAGTGGCGCGCGCTGGACCATGGTCGAAGACAGCAGTATCGAGAATTTGAGCATGGCCGGCGGCGCTATTCGCTTCGGTGAAGCCAATGAGTATCAGCGCCTGACCGTGGGCGAGTTGTCCGGCAGCGGCACTTTTATAATGGACGTCGACATTGGCCAGGGCCTGGGTGATTTTCTCGACGTCACCGGCAACGCTACCGGTCGCCACGAGATCCTTATCGCCAGCGCGGGCGCCGACCCTCTGCGCGACGCTCAGTTACAGGTGGTGCAGATCGGCGGGGGGGACGCGCAGTTCGACCTGGCCGGCGGGGCGGTGGACCTAGGCACCTGGGCCTACGACCTGGAGCAACGCGGCAACGGCTGGTTTCTCAACGCCAACCAGCGCCAGGTCAGTGCCAGCACCGCCACCGTGCTGGGGCTGCAGGACGCCACGGCGTCGGTCTGGTACGGCGAAATGACCTCGCTGCGCAGCCGTATGGGCGAACTGCGCCTGGACGGCGGCACCGGTGGTTTGTGGATGCGCACCTACGGTAACCGTTACCAGGTCGACAGCGGCCAAGGCCGTGCCTACCAACAAAACCAGCAGGGCTTGTCGCTGGGCACCGATACGCGCTTGGCGGCCGGCGATGGCCAATGGCGTTTGGGGGTGATGGGCGGTTACAGCCGCTCGGAGCTCAGCCTTAAGCGCGGCAGTGAAGGCGAGACCAACAGCTACTATGCCGGGCTCTACGCCACCTGGCTGGACGCCGCCAGCGGCTATTACCTGGACAGCAGCGTCAAGCTCAACCGCTTCCAGCACCAGGCCCGGGCGCGCTTGAGCGACGGTAAGGAAGCCAAGGGCCGCTACGCCAACCTGGGCACCGGCGCCACCGTAGAGTTCGGCCGCCATATGGCCCTGCACGGCGGTTGGTTTATCGAACCCTTCACCCAATGGAGCGGCCTGGTCGCTCAGGGCAAAGACTATCGCCTGGACAACGGCCTGCGCGTGGAGGGCGAGACCAGCCATTCGTTGGTGGGTAAAGTCGGCAGCACCGTGGGCCATAGCTTCGATTTGGACCAAGGCAACAGCCTGCGCCCCTACCTGCGCGCCGCGTGGGGTTATGAGTTTGCCAAGGGCAACGAGATCAAGGTCAACGGCAATCGCTTCGCCAGCGACCTCTCCGGGCAGCGCGCCGAGTTGGGCGCGGGGGTCACGCTGAGCCTGAGCAGCGGCTGGCAAGTGTACGCCGACCTGGAAACCACCCACGGCGGCCGGGTCGAACAGCCTTGGGGCGGTAGTGTCGGAGTAAGGTTGGGCTGGTAGGAGGGGGCTGGGCGGTGCTCCGCCTGCCCCCGATCTTTTGATCTCGAGGCGCGGACCAGCGCCTGCATACCCAAAGCCACCCCTGCGTGTTGGCTAAGACCGGGGGGCATAAAGTGAGATGTCATTACATGCTGGCTCTTAAGGTTTTGTCGGATTAGTACCGGTCGAAGCGAAAATCCTTTAGCTCGGGCCCTTTTGAAATAATCCCCTGCACTGTCGTGTTTGCAGGGCGCGGACCAAATTTGTAGAACGGGCTAACGTTGGTTTCGATAACTGTTTTGCCACTCTCGCTGCCAGTTGAGGAGCTTGAAATCCTCCTCACTGAGGCGTTTGAAACTTTGCTCACTGAGGAGCTTGAAACACTCCCCGCTGGGGAGCCTGGAACAACCCCCCCTGCGGGGCCTGCAACACTCGCCCCTGAGGAGCTTGAAACACTCCCGGCTGGTAGGCTCGGAACACGCCCCCCTGAGGGGCCTGGAATACTCCCCGCTGAGGAGCTTGAAACACTCCCCCTTGAGGAGCTTGAAAAACTCCACCCTGAGTCGCTTGAAACACTCCCCCCTCGGGTGCCTGGAGCAAACCGCACCACTGTGCGGCGCCTAAACCCCATGAACTGCTCCGCTTCAGAGAGGTAGTCCGAATCAGTCAGGCTTGGCCGCGGTAGGGCTTGATTCGAACCTCTTGAAGCGGACCCTGGTGCACTCCCCTTAGCCAGCGCCCGCTGACGCGAGCTGGCCCCCGCCATTGCGTATGACGATAACAGCGTTAGGGCGATCCCAGCGTAGAGCAGAGCTTTCGCTTGTTCGGTAGCCCTTGGCTCATCGGTCTCGCTCAACCAGATGCCTCCAGCGGTCGCCATCGCTGTACCCAACAAAAAGGTTGTTGTGGCAACCGCTGAGCCGACGGCGATGGCGAAGCTAAGACCACCCGTCGCGGGTGCTAATATGATGCCGACTGCAACCTTAAGCGCGAGCACTGCCTTGTAGGAGAACAACGCCGAGAGCCCGATCCCCGCCCAAGACTCCGTGGATAAATGCCCTGTCGGGTCCCGATAGCCAATTGGATTACCCAAGCAATACATATAAGCATTGAGCCCGCCACCATCGAAAGGGCTCATGCTGTCAGGGCAGTGGAAGCGCATCAGTTCCGGGTCATAGGCGCGGTAGCCGTTGCCCAATAGGTACCAGCCGGTCGCCAGTTCGCGCTGTTCGCCATTGAAGCCCAGGCTGCACTGGCGGGCTGGGTCGTCAGCGGTTTCGCCATAGGCGCCGAAGGTAGTACGGCGCAGGCCATCGCTGTCCAGCTCGCCGATCACGCTCAAGTTGGCATTGCTCAGCAACAGCAGGGCCTGGCCCGGTTGGCCCGCTTGCACGTATTGCTGGCCGATGGCGCTGTCGCCATTGTACAGGTACCAGGTTTGCCGGCCGGCCTGCTCCGTGTGCTCGACCCGGGTGCCGACGTAGAACCGCAGGACTTCAGGCTGGTCGCCGTGGGTGACGCCGATTAGGCGGTCGTGGCAATCGTAGCGGTAGCGCACCAGGGTTTCTTGGCCATCCGGGCTGCGCACGGCGACCAAGCGGCTGCGTTCGTCGTAGGCCAATTGTCGCCCGTCCAGGTCGACCTGCTGGCGGCCGGCGGCATCGTAGCGTAGCTCCGTACGGGCCGGGTAGGGTGCCAGGCTATGGGTGATGGCCAACAATTGGCAGGGGTCGTCGGCGTTGTATTCATAGCCCGCGATGTCACGCCCACCATGGCTGTAATCGGTTAGGCGAGTGGTCACGTTATCGAAGCTGTCATAGGTGAAGAATTGCCACTTCAGTGCATTGCCATAGCGGTCTTTGGGTAGGTCAGTGCCCGTGGCGGTATAGATTTGCAGGCGGTTACGCTCGTCATAGTCGAAGGTTTCCAGCAGCAGGGTGGTGTCCCCCGCCAGCAGGTGGCGGCGCACCAGCAGGTTGTCACTGCGCCAGGCCTGGCGACACTCAGTGGTCGGGTGCCCGGGCGTGTGGGCCCGGCGCAGGACCTCACGGCCCAGGTCGTCATATTCCAGGTCGGTGGTGAGGGTTTCCTGGCTCGCCTGGTTCAGGCACACGCTCTGGCGCAAACGGCCAAAACCGTCGTAGCTGTACGTGGCTTGCAGCGCCCCTTGCCGCGCGCCGACCAAGCGGCCATGGCGGTCATAGTCATAGACGGTCTGCAAGCCGCCGTGGGTGTTACGGCTGAGCACCCGGCCCAGACGCGAATTGACTTGGTCGTGAGTCCACTGCTGGGCATCGCTGGCGGTGTACACCTCTTGGGCCAGGGCACCATGCTGGTCGTAAGTAAACGCGTAATGGCCCTGGGCATCGGTGGACTGCAGCAACTGGGCGTTGGCGTCATCGTAGGTAAAGCGCTTGACGTGCTGGTTGACCTTAACCTCAATCGGCGCTTCGGTGAGTTGCGGCAGGTAGAGGTAATCGAAGCGCTGTTGGTCCGCGGTCTCAAGCCATTGCGGGCGCATCTGTGAATCTTGGTAATGCAGGGTTTCGGTACGCTGGGCGCAGGTGTTGCTGGTCAGCCGGTCAAGGCTGTCGAAGGTGCGGCGGCCCAGGGTAATAGGCCCGGCGCTGGCGTCTCGCCCGTAGGGATAAACGGCGATGGCCACATTCAGCGCCTCACCGGAATGCTCCGCATAGGTATGCACCACCCTGCTGTAGTCGGGCAGGGTCGAGGTGGCCAGGCGCCCCCAGAAATCGTAAGTGTAGGTGGTGGTCGTCTCAACGTGCGGGGCCGCATCACCCTGGACTATTTCGGTTTCTTCGGTGCATTGGCCTAGGCCATTGTAGTGCCAGAGGTGTTGGGCCAGTGGCGGGAAGGCGGTGACAGGGTCGGCGTCGGCAGCAAACACCAACTGGCGGTCGGGTTTGTCAAAGCGGTTGAGGTAGGTCAGGGTTTGCGCCGACTTGCGCTGTTGTGCGGCGCTGTAGTCCCAGGCCAGCAGGGTGCGCTGGGTCGGCGACTGCACGCTGAAGTGCTCCAGGCCATCGGGGTCGGTGATCTGGCAGGGTTGGCCCCAGTCGTCGTAGCGGGTCAGGGTGGTCAAGGGGTATTGCTGGTCGCCGAGCCAATCATAGTGGGTTTCGCTGACCAGTTGGCCAAGCGCGTCGTAGCTCGCGCTGTAGGTTGGCCGCGGCTGGTTGAGGAACGCCGCGTTGGCCTGGTCGATACAGGTTTCGGCCACAGTGCGATTCAGGCCGTCGAACAGCAGGCGGGTCACCCTGCCTTTGACGTTGGTGTTTTCTTGGTAGGCTTGCTGGCTGTCATCAGTACTGAGCCGGTAACGGAAGGTGATGCTGGCTTCGTGGGGGGTGCCCACAGCGGTAGTCTGGCGCACCATGCGCAACAAACGGTCATAGACGGATTCGACCATTTGCCCTTCGTCGTTCTCCTCCAACAACGCCAGCCCGTGCAGCAACGAGGTTTGCTGGGTGACCTGCTTGGTCTGGGTATCGAAATCGCTGCTCGCCCGTTCCGTGGTAAACAGCACCGTCTGCCCGGTGCGGCCAGGCGCTTTATGGTAGCTGTATTCAATGAAACGGGTGTGCCGGTTTAGGGTCGTGCCCTGGCTTCTTATGCGCCCATATTGCAGCGGATCGGTGCGATCCTGGTGATAGCTGTAGTTGGCTTGGGCCCATTCATGCTCAAGGTTATCCATGCGCTCCAGGGTGCGGGTGCGGGTGAGCACCAGGGGCGCGGGAGTGTCTGCGGCGAACGCTGGCAAGGTCGCATAGCTTTCGCGGGTGACCACAATCGGCGCCGCGCCGTGTTCGGCCGGGGCGGGCCATTGCGTCTCACTGCGCCGGGTGCGGACGAATTGCTACGGGTCGGGCGGGCAATGGCCCACGAGCCCTTCGGCCGGGTACCACTCGTAGGTGGTGCGGCTGCCATCAGCGGCCACGGTTTCGACTAAGTTGCCGTATGGGTCGTAGGCGGACGTTTCCGATTCTTCAAAGTACTCGCCCACCACGCCGTCGACGTACCATCGCCGAGTGACTTTGGCCGGCATCTGGAAGTACGCGGGTTGGGCGCTAAAGGGTAATTGCTCGTCTGCGGCGTAGTCCGTGGCCTGGGTGTAGACGTTCTGACCCTGCTGGGTCACTTCTTCGACCAGCAAGTGAAAGCGGTTATAGGTACGGCTGATGGTGCGCAGCACCGTGCCGGCCTTGGCGTGGGTGGCGCCTTCTTCCACCGTGGAGACGCTGCTGTAGCGGTAGGCCTCTCGCACCCGGTACAGGTTATCCAGGCCATCTTCCTGATAGGAGAGGCCCTGGGCGCCATAGCCGAGAAAGTTGTAGCCGCCGGGGTAGCGGTAACGCGTGAGCACGGCGGGCTGGCCGCCACCCGGGGCGAGCTGATGGCTGGTGACCCGGCGTAGCGGTGGCCGCCCACTGGGGTCACCGGGGAAGCGCAGGTCGCGGTGCTCGCCCGAGTGGTTAAGGGTTTCCACCGCGCCGCTGGGGCCCCTGACATATTGCACATACAGGTGGCCGGGGAGCGTGTCGAAGGTTTCATAGTGGATGTCCCAACCGGCGCCATCGTCGCTCGGTAGCGTTACACGCTCGACCCGCCTGTCACTGCGGCGCAACAGCAACCGATAGGTGGCGGTCTCGGCCTCGCCCGGCCAAAAGGTAAAAGTCAGTTCATCGTTTTGCCGCACGACATCCAGCAACTGCCGGCCCGCTTCGTCAGCCACGGCTTTAAGGATCAATTGGCCTGGAAAGATCTGGTAGCGCAGGGCTAGTTTCCGCCCGTACATCGACTGCAACTCCACCGGCAGTGCGGTGCGCCCCGCCACGTCACCGTCGATCAACTGCAGCAGCTCCACCAGGCCGGATTTATGCACCACCTTGTAAAAGCCTGGGCGGTTTTCGGCACCTGGGGCCCGGCCGAGGTCGTAAAAGTGAAACGTATCGAGTTTTTTCTCGGCAATCTCGGGCTGATAACCGCTGCCGGTCACCTTGAAGGTTTCGCCGGTGCTCAGGGCCAGGATCCGATTGTGTGGGGTGTATTGGCTAAGGTTCAGGTTCCAGCCATGGCCATAGCCACTGTCACGGGTATTGAGCGAGCTGAACGCCAGGCTACATTCCAGGTTGGGCCCGGCCAGATCGTTGCCCATCAAGGTCGGCAGGGTGATCGATAAACCGTACTGGCCAGTGCGCGGGTCCATACTGCCCGCAAAAAAACCCATGAAGGAAAACGCGCTGGAGCTGACGTCGGAAGAGTGTGTCATGGGGTGGCCCTGTTCTGGTCAGAAAGGGCCAGCTTAAGAAGCCTGCCGCGTTTGCCTACCTGGCAGGTCTGCCAGTGTGGTGCGGGGAGTTCAGTGGGGTAGTTTGGGGGTGAGTAATCCTAAGCGACGGAGCAGGGCGATGAATTGGACAGCCGGGTGGAAGAAGGTGGCCATTGGGATGCTGGGTGGGCTGATGCTGCAGGGCTGTCAGCCAGTCGGCAACACGGCAGATGACCGCCCGGGGGTGATTATGATCACCAGAAATGGGGATTCCGCGACGAGTTGCGAGTTTGATTTAGTCACCAGTGTGGCGCGGATACCCGGCTCGTGTGTGCCAAGTACCCATCGGACGTATTGGGTGCAGATTGCAAATAGTCATTCTGCCACTACTCTGAGGTTCGAGGAGATGAACGACTATGGTAAGTGCGAAAACACCGTTTGGGCCATGACTTGGAAAACCATAAAGCAGCCCACTAATGCCCGTGGCATGAGCGTGTTGGGAGCCTTTGATAACGTTGGCGCAAATGAAGTCATCGCCCCCGGCGTGATGCTGACGGGGAAATCATCGATTACCCCTAGAGGCCGTGCCTTCCATTGCATTTACATTACCCGCTCCGACGTGCCGGGCGATGCGGACCTCAAACTTGAAGACTACCCAGTACAGACAGCTCGGAGGGTGAATCCTCGTGCGCCAGGCGATGGGGCCCGACAAGACATCCCGGAAATGCCAGATAACCCGGAACAGCGCGAACATGGGGCCTTGCTGATCCGCAATCGGGACGGCTCCCCCAACTGCACAATCACCATGAAAACCGGTACCTACAACTTGAAGAATATTTCAGGCTGCTCAAACGACGACGCCTATGGCTTTATGATGCAGCGGGGCTGGTCGGCGACCACGCTGACGTTTTTCGATACCCCCTCTTGCGCACCCACAGGAGATCAGAATTTCATCATCGAGATTAAGACAATCAAACAAAGAACCAGTGTATTGAATTTCTACGACTTCAATGAGTTCTACAATGTGCAAAATGGCCACGTAGCAGTTGCCGGAATTCTTCTAGTCTGGAAGTTTCGACGCGGTACAGATCCCATTCAGGGCAAGCTCTCTTGCGTCAAAATCGAGCGTTCCGAGGTTCCCCCCGACGCGCACTTGCCTAAGCCATAGCCAAAAGCAATGCAGCCCATCAGCTTTAGCAATGAGCCCTACGTGGGCTCGTTGTCTATTATCGCTCCCACAGTTTTTCAACCCTGAAGGAGCTTTACCGATGCCTATCATCAACAGCCAGGTCAAACCGTTCAAAGCCACTGCCTATCACCAGGGCAAGTTTGTCGATGTGAGCGAAGCCGACCTGAAAGGCAAGTGGTCCGTAGTGTTCTTCTATCCGGCCGACTTCACCTTCGTTTGCCCGACCGAGCTGGGCGACCTGGCCGACCGTTATGAAGACTTCAAGAAGCTGGGCGTGGAAATCTACGGTGTGTCCACTGACACCCACTTCACCCATAAAGCCTGGCACGACACTTCGGAGACCATCGGCAAAATCCAATACCCGCTGATCGGTGACCCCACCCAGGTGATCTCGCGCAACTTCGACGTGCTGATCGAAGAAGCCGGTATGGCTGACCGTGGCACCTTCGTGATCAACCCTGAAGGCCAGATCAAAATCGTCGAACTGAACGACGGTGGTGTAGGCCGTGACGCCAGCGAGCTGCTGCGCAAAGTCAAAGCTGCCCAGTACGTAGCTGCCCACCCAGGCGAAGTGTGCCCGGCCAAGTGGCAAGAAGGCGAAGCCACCCTGGCGCCATCCCTTGACCTGGTCGGCAAAATCTAAAACCGCCCCCCCGGTAGGAGGGGGGGGCTTGCCCCTGTAGGAGGGGGCTTGCCCCCGAGCTCTTAGACTCGCCCCCCGATCTTTCAAATGCGCCGAAAATCAAAAGATCGAGGGGCAAGACGTCTTAAAGATCAAAAGATCAAAAGATCGGGGGCAAGCCCCCTCCTACACACACACACATAATTTATTTATCTGGAAATCGCCTCGTATGTTGGACGCCAATCTTAAAGCCCAGTTGAAATCGTACCTGGAACGCGTCACCCAGCCGATCGAACTCGTCGCGTCCCTCGACGACGGCGCGAAGTCCCAGGAAATGCTCGGCCTGCTGCGTGACATCGATAGCCTCTCGGACAAGATCACCTTGCTCGACAACGGCACCGATGCGCGTAAGCCCTCATTCAGCATCAACCGCCCTGGAAGCGATATCAGCCTGCGTTTTGCCGGTATCCCCATGGGCCACGAATTCACCTCGTTGGTGCTGGCCCTGCTGCAAGTCGGCGGCCATCCCTCGAAAGCCAGCGCCGAAGTGATCGAGCAGATCGCCGGGCTGAAAGGCGAATTCAACTTTGAAACCTATTTTTCGCTGTCGTGCCAAAATTGCCCGGACGTGGTCCAGGCCCTGAACCTGATGGCGGTCTTGAACCCCAACATCCGCCATGTGGCCATCGACGGCGCCTTGTTCCAGGCCGAAGTGGAAAGCCGGCAGATCATGGCGGTGCCCAGCGTTTACCTGAATGGCGAAAACTTTGGCCAGGGCCGCATGGGCCTGGAAGAAATTCTCGCCAAGATCGACACCAGCGCGGGTGACCGCCAAGCCGAAAAGCTCAACGCCAAGGCCGCCTTCGACGTATTGGTAGTGGGTGGCGGGCCGGCAGGTTCTTCCGCTGCTATTTATGCGGCGCGTAAAGGGATTCGTACTGGAGTCGCCGCCGAGCGATTCGGTGGTCAGGTGCTGGACACCATGGCTATCGAAAACTTCATCTCGGTACAGGAAACCGAAGGGCCCAAGCTGGCCACGGCGCTGGAAGAACACGTTAAGCAGTACGAAGTAGACATCATGAACCTGCAACGTGCCGAAAAGCTCATTCCCGGCAAAGATGGCCAACTGCATGAAGTGCAATTCGCCAGCGGTGCTTCGCTCAAAGCCAAGACGGTCATTATCGCCACCGGCGCGCGCTGGCGGGAAATGAACGTGCCGGGCGAGCAGCAGTATCGCAACCGCGGTGTCGCCTATTGCCCGCACTGTGACGGCCCTTTGTTCAAAGGCAAGCGTGTGGCCGTGATTGGTGGCGGTAACTCAGGCGTAGAAGCGGCCATCGACCTGGCCGGTATTGTCGCCCACGTGACGCTGATCGAATTCGACAGCCAGTTGCGCGCCGATGCGGTGTTACAGCGCAAATTGCACAGTTTGCCGAACGTTAAGGTCATCACCCAGGCGTTGACCACCGAAGTAACCGGTGACGGGCAGAAGGTCAATGGCTTGCGCTATAAAGATCGGCAGACCAGCGAAGAACACACGGTCGATTTGGAAGGCATCTTCGTGCAGATCGGCCTGTTGCCTAACACCGATTGGCTCAAGGGCACAATCGAGCTGTCGAACCGCGGCGAGATCATGATCGATGCTCGCGGCGAAACCGACCTGCCAGGTATTTTTGCGGCCGGTGACGTTACTACCGTGCCGTACAAGCAGATCGTGATTGCGGTGGGCGAGGGTGCTAAGGCTTCGTTGGCGGCGTTTGATCATTTGATTCGTACGTCTGCGCCGGCTTGATAATAGTTGGGTGCGGTAAAAGCTCGGGGGCAAGCCCCCTCCTACGGGCGTACGTTGCCGGTAGGAGGGGGCTCGCCCCCGAGCTGTTATGGCTTTACAAAGCCGTCGGCTGAATAATCTCGACCCAGTACCCATCCGGGTCTTTGATGAAGGCAATGCTCTTCATCCGCCCATCGCTCAGACGTTTTTGAAACGGCACATTGAGTGCCTCAAAGCGTTCGCACGCCGCCTTGATATCAGGCACCGACACGCAAATATGACCGAACCCGCGCGGGTCGCTGTTGCCGTCGTGGTAGGCAAACTCGGCATCGGTCTCGGTGCCATGGTTGTGGGTTAGCTCAAGAATGCCCGGGATCGACTTCATCCATTGGGTGCGGGCTTGGTCATCTTCGGGAATCTGCTGTTTATCCACCAGGGCCAAAAAGTACAAACTGAATTCGGCTTCGGCAAAGTCGCGTTTTTCCACCAGGCTAAAACCTAGTACACGGGTGTAGAAGTCCAGCGAGCGGGTAGCGTCTTTAACCCGTAACATGGTGTGGTTGAACACGAAGTTATGGGTGGCGGCATCGGCCTGGGCGGTAACGCCGGGCAGGTTGTTCAAGGCTTGCAAGCTCATGCTAACTCCATCGTTGAATAATCTGGCTCGTCGGTTTGAAACCATCGAGGCGCCAGAGTTCGTATCGGATGATGGATGATACGCAAGTCTTATAAGCGCTAAAAGTGTAAGAGGGTTTTTCGCGGGCAATAAGAAGCCCGCCGAAGCGGGCATTGGGGCGCTATTCCTTTAGCGGCCTCCATGGTGGAACAGGCGGTGTGAAAATCCTGTGAAAACCTCGCAATGAGGATCCATTCAGGGGCGCAGCCAGCCCTCGACGGTGTCAGCGCCGTGTTCCTGCTTCCAGGCCTTGAGGCCACGATGGTTGCCACCCTTGGTTTCAATCAGCTCACCGGTGTGGGGGTTTTCGTACACCTTGACCACTCGCGCCCGGCGCTGCTTGGGCGCTGCCGGTGCGGCTGGGCGGCGGCTGTAGGCGGCTGGGTCGAGGATCGCAACTACGTCACGCAGGCCCTTGCTGTAGGACTTCATTAGGTCCAGCAGTTTTTCTTCGAACTCAATTTCCTTTTTCAAACCCGAGTCGTTTTTCATCGACTCCAACTGGGCAAGTTGTTCTTTGAGGGCCTTTTCGGCCGCCCGGTATTCGGCGAGTCTGGACATATGGAGCACCCCTTTAATAATGTTGGCGAGCGGTCGGGTAGCAAAATTGCCACGGCCCTTCATTTAAGTCCCCAGGGCCGCGCAGCAAGTTCCCGAGTGCACGAATAATGCACTTTTTTTGGCTTAAAGGCAGCCAGCCGCCCAACATTAATTACCCGCCGTGGGTTTAACCCCATTCAATTAACCCGTTCGACGACCCCCACCCAGCGACGATAAGTTAGGTAAGCCTGCTCGTAGGCCATGGCGCGAGTGGCATCGGGCCGTTGCAGGCGGCTTGCATCCAGGTGCACGCAGCGCTCGCACAACTGCGCCAGTGTGCCCACCCCGTTGCACCAGGCCGCCTGGATGGCTGCGCCCAATGCGGCCGCTTCGGCTTGCTCGGGGCAGGTGACCGGGGTATTCATGACGTCGGCGACCATCTGCCGCCATACCGGGCTGTTGGCGCCGCCGCCCACTAGGCGAATGCTGTCGCTGCGCACGCCACTGGCGCGTAGCAGGTCTAGACCGTAGCGTAGGCCGAAGGTCGTGCCTTCCATCACCGCCCGGCATAGGTTGGCGGCGCTCATGTTACTGGCGGTCAGGCCGTGCAGGCTGCCGTTGGCCAGGGGCAGGGCGGGCACCCGTTCGCCACTGAGGAACGGCAGCATGCATACGCCTTCGGCACCAATCGGGGCGCTTTGCACAGCACTGTTGAAGGCCGCCAGGTCCAACCCCAGGAACTGGCGCACGGCCGTAGTGGCGTTGGTCAGGTTCATGGTGCAAATCAACGGCAGCCAACCGCCAGTAGACGAGCAGAACGTTGCCACGCTGGCGTGTTCGCTGACTCGCGGCTGATCGCTGTAGGCATATAAGGTGCCGGATGAGCCGAGGCTCATGGTCAAAATACCCGGCTCGATGTTGGCGGTGCCGATGGCCCCCAGCATGTTGTCGCCGCCGCCGCTGGCCACCTGTACGTTGGGGTTAAGCCCAAGGCGCTGGGCGATCTCTGGGAGCAATCTGCCGACCGGCTGATCGGCCTCGATCAGCTCGGGTAGGGCCTGCGCCAGCCGGCCCGTGGGGTCGATTTCAGCCAGCAACGCCAGGTCCCATTGGCGGGTGCGCACGTTGAAATAACCGGTGCCGGAGGCGTCGCCATATTCGCTACAACAGCGCCCGGTAAGCCAATAGTTGAGGTAGTCGTGGGGCAGCAGAATATGGGCAATGCGGGCGAACAGCTCGGGGTGGTGCTCGCGTGTCCAGAGCAGCTTGGACACCGTATAGCCGGGCGCGATGGCCAGGCCCAGGCGCTGCAGTGAGCCGCGTTCGCCGCCCAGGTGATCCAGCAGGCGCTGGTTTTGCGGGCTGGATTCGGTGTCGCACCACAGCTTGGCCGGGCGCAGCACGCTCCCGCCGGCATCCAGCAGAACCAGGCCATGTTGCTGGCCCGAAACGCCCATGGCGACGATCTCCCGGCCGTCGATGCCGGCGTTGGCCAAGGCTTGGGCGGTGGCCGCCTGCAGTGCCACCTGCCATTGTTCCACGGCCTGCTCGCGCCGCCCATTGGCTTCACTGATCAGGCTATGGGGCGCCGCGCCGATGCCCAATACGCGACCGCCGTGGGCGTCAAGGACCAGCGCCTTGGTGCCCTGGGTGCCGCAATCGATACCAAGGTACATGGGCGTGACCTCTATTTGTCCAGCAGGCGTTGAAGGGTGCCGTGTACGCCGTACCTGCGCAGGTTCGCCAGGTTGTTTTCGAACGCGGCGACGAATGCAGCGGACTGGGGAATCGCCTTGCCGAAAATCTCCTCTACGCCCAGCAAGCGCTCGGTCAGGGTGCTGTCATCAGCCACCAGCCCCTGGCAGAACGCGGCCCGTGGGTCGGGGATGTCGTAGTTCGCGCCACGCTCATCGACGCCCTTGAGGTACAGCGCCCAGGCCGCTACCACCAACGCCGCGCGCTCGAGGTCGGCGCTGTCGGCGATCAGCCGGTTGATAGTGGGCACGGTGAACTTGGGGAATTTCGACGAGCCGTCGGAACACACGCGCTCCAGTTGGTCAGCGATGGCCTGGTTGGAGAAGCGTTCGATCAAGGTGTCTTTATAGCCCTCAAGGTCAATGCCCGGCACCGAGGCCAGTTGCGGCGTGACGTCGTAGTCCATATACGCGCGGATATAGCGAACGAACAAAGGGTCATTCATGGTCTCGTGAACGAAACGATAACCGTGCAGGAAGCCCAGGTAGGTCAAGGCCAGGTGGCTGCCGTTGAGCAGCTTGATCTTCATTTCTTCGTAGGGGGTGACGTCGTCGGTAAACTGCACGCCGACTTGCTCCCAGGCGGGCCGCCCGGCGTTGAATTTGTCTTCCAGCACCCATTGCACGAAGGGTTCGCAGACCACCGGCCAGGCGTCTTCAACGCCGTGGCGCTCCAGCAGTTGCTGGCGGTGGACCTTACTGGTCATGGGCGTGATGCGGTCGACCATGGCGTTGGGGAAGCTCACGTGCTGGTCGATCCAGCTGGCCAGGTCAGCGTCCAGCTGCTCAGCGAAGGCCAGCAGCGCCTTGCGCGCGACTTGGCCGTTATGCGGCAGGTTATCACAGGACATCAGGGTGAACGCCGGGGTGCCGGCGGCGCGGCGGCGGGCCAGGGCGGCGCAGAGAAAACCGAACACGGTGTGCGGTGCATCGGGGTGCGTCAGATCATGTTGGATCTGCGGCAGGTGCGCCATGAACTCGCCGGTGCTGTCATCGATGCAGTAGCCGCCCTCGGTGATGGTCAGCGAGACAATACGCACCGCAGGTTCGGCCAGCTTGGCGATCAGCGCGGTGGCGCTGTCTTCGGCCAAGAGCATGTCGCTGATGGCGGCAATCACCCGCACTTCGGTGTCCGGGGTGTCAGCCAGTTCCACCAAGGTGTACAGGTAATCCTGGGCGGCGAGGGCGTCGCGCACACCGCGGTCCTCGGCCCGCAGGCCAGCCCCGCAAATGGCCCATTCCTTGGCCAGGCCCTGGTTCAGCAAGCGATCGGTGTAGAACGCCTGGTGCGCGCGGTGGAAGCCGCCGACGCCGATGTGGACGATGCCATGCTGCAACTGATCACGCTGATATGCCGGCCGCTGGATTGCGCCGGGCAGTTGGTCGAGGTGTTGGCGATTGAGCTTCATAAGGCGGGTCTCAAGTCAGGCGGCGGCGCGCAGTGGTTTGGCCACGGCCAGGCCGGCGGCGTCGAAAAGGTGGCAATGCTCGGCGTCCAGGTGCAGGCTCAGGCGTTCGCCGTATTGGCTGGCCAGGTCGCCGCGGATACGCAACGTAAGGGGCTCGCCGGCGTCGGTGCGCACATGGCAGAAGGTGTCGCTGCCCAAGCGTTCGCTGACGTCAGCGATGACGCTGAGCTGGCACTGGCCCGGTTGCGCCAGGTCCATGTGCTCCGGGCGGATGCCCAGGGTCACTGGGCTGCCGACGGTAAGATTTGGCCCGACCCGTGGCAGGCGAATACGCGTGCCGGCATCGAGTTCCACCTCGCACCCGGCGCTGTCGACGGCGGCTACCTTGCCCGCCAGGAAGCCCATTTTTGGCGTGCCTAGAAAGCCGGCCACGAACAGGTTGGCGGGGGCGTGGTACAGCTCCAACGGCGAACCCACCTGCTCGACCCGGCCGCCGTTAAGCACCACCACTTTGTCAGCCAGGGTCATGGCTTCGACCTGGTCGTGGGTGACGTAGATCATGGTGGCTTGCAGCTCTTTGTGCAGGCGCGACAACTCCAGGCGCATCTGCACTCGCAGCGCGGCGTCGAGGTTAGACAGCGGCTCGTCGAATAAAAAGATTTTTGGGTTGCGCACGATGGCGCGGCCAATTGCGACCCGCTGGCGCTGACCGCCCGACAACTGCTTGGGCTTGCGCTCCAGCAAGGGTTCCAGTTCGAGAATGCGTGCCGCTTCGCTGACCTTTTTCTCCACCAGGGCTTTGTCCTGCCCGGCCAGGTCCAGGGCAAAGGACATGTTCTTGCGCACGCTCATGTGCGGGTACAGGGCGTAGGTCTGGAACACCATGGCCAGGTCGCGTTTGGCCGGGCTGACCTGGGTGATATCGCGGCCGTCGAGCTCGATGCTACCTTCGGTCACTTCCTCAAGGCCGGCGATCAGGCGCAGCAGCGTGGACTTGCCGCACCCCGAGGGGCCCACGAACACCACGAACTCGCGGTCGTGGACGTCCAGATCGATGCCTTTGATGATGGACAGACCTTCAAAGCCTTTCTGCAGGTTTCTTATTTTCAATGTGGCCATGGGAAGCTCCAATCAGTCAGTTATTTCACCGCACCAAACGACAGGCCGCGTACCAGCTGCTTCTGGCTAATCCAGCCGAAGATCAGAATGGGCGCGCAGGCCAGCGTGGAAACGGCCGATAATTTTGCCCAGAACAGGCCTTCGGGGCTGGAATAGGAGGCGATCAAGGCGGTCAGCGGCGCGGCTTGCGAACTGGTCAGGTTGAGCGACCAGAACGCCTCGTTCCAGCACAGGATCAGCGACAGCAATACGGTCGAGGCCAAGCCGCCTTTGCTGATGGGCAGCAGCACCCGCAGCATCTCTTGGGCCAGGGTGGCACCGTCCAGCCGCGCGGCTTCGAGGATGTCCCGGGGGATGTCTTTGAAGTAGGTGTAAACCATCCACACCACGATGGGCAGGTTGATCAGGGTGTAGATGACGATCAGCGCCACGCGGGTATCGAGCAGGCCCGCGCCTTTGGCCAACAGGTAGATCGGCATCAGCACGCCCACCGGCGGCAGCATCTTGGTGGAGAGCATCCACAACAGGGTGCGCTTGGTCCGGTGGGTCTCGTAGAACGCCATGGAGTAGGCCGCCGGCACCGCGATGAGCATGCACAGCGCCGTGGCACTGAAGGAAACCACCACCGAGTTCCAGGCAAAGTGCAGGTAGTCACTACGCTCCTGAATGTGCAGGTAGTTTTCCAGGGTCGGCATGAAAATAAACTGCGGTGGAGTAGCGAAGGCGTCGATCTCGGTCTTGAGGCTGGTCAGCACCATCCAGAAGATCGGGAAAAACAGCACCAGGGCGATGGCCCAGGCCAGGCAACCGAGCACCACGCTTTGCAGACGACGGGTTTGTTGTAAGGTCATGGCAGGCGCCTCAGTTTTTATCGGTGAGGTTTTTGCCGATCATCCTGACGAGGATAATGGCGGCGATATTGGCGATCACCACGGCAATCAAGCCGCCGGCGGAGGCCATGCCCACATCGAACTGCACCAGTGCCTGGTTGTAGATCAGGTACGCCAGGTTGGTCGAGGCGAAGCCCGGGCCACCGTTGGTGGTGGTGAAAATCTCGGCGAATACCGACAGCAGGAAGATGGTCTCGATCATCACCACCACGGCGATGGGGCGCGCCAGGTGCGGCAGGGTCAAGTGCCAGAAAATCGCGATGGCGCCAGCCCCGTCCAGGCGTGCGGCTTCTTTCTGTTCCTGGTCCAGGGACTGCATGGCGGTCATCAAGAGCAAAATCGCAAAGGGCAACCACTGCCAGGACACAATGATAATGATCGACAGCAGCGGGTAGTTCGCCAGCCAATCCACCGGTTGAGCGCCGAAGGCTCGCCACAGCGCGGCAAGGATGCCGGACACCGGGTGGAAGATCAGGTTTTTGAAGATCAGCGCGCCCACCGTGGGCATGATAAAAAAGGGCGAGATCAACAACACCCGCACGATACCGCGGCCAAAGAATTCGCTGGCTTCCAGCAGCGCGGAGATGAGCACGCCCAACACCACGCTAATCAATAAGACGCTGCCCACTAACAGCAAGGTATTGCTGGCGCCGGGCAGAAAGCCGGCATCGGTGATGAAGTAGCTGAAATTCTCCAGGCCGACGAATTCGTTTTCGCCGGGGTAGAGCAGGTTGTAGCGGATCAGTGAGAAATACAGGGTCATGCCCAGGGGCACGATCATCCAAAGGAGCAACAGGCCCACCGAGGGTGACACCAAAAACCAGCCAGGGCTTCGCTGCAGGCGCCTTGCCGGGCGCGTGGTAGTGCTCATAGAAATGTCCTTAGCTCAGGGGCAGGCGGGTGGCGCTGAGCCCCGATCTTTTCGGCCTGCAGGGTTGAAAAGACCGGGGTGTACGGGCTGGCTACTTCGGATAGCCCGCGCGCTTCATCTCGCGCTCGGTGGCAGTCTGTGCGGCCGCCAATGCCGCATCGACGCTGGCCTGGCCGGTGAGCGCACCGGAGAAGATCTTGCCGACCGAGGTACCGACCGCTTGGAACTCGGGGATGGTGACCAACTGAATGCCCACATACGGTACTGGGTCTTGGGTCGGGTGTTTAGGGTCGGCGACTTTCAGTGATTCCAGGGTGATCTTGGCGAACGGCGCCGCTTTCATATAAGCATCGCTGTAGGTGGACTTGCGCGTGCCTGGCGGTACGTTAGCCACGCCATCCTTCTGCGCGACCAGTGCGGCGTAGTCCTTGGAGGTGGCCCAGGCAGTGAACGCCTTGGCCGCTGGCTTGGTTTTGGAGCTGGTGGGAATGGCCAGGGACCAGGAGTACAACCAGGCCGAGCCTTTCTCGGTGACCTGATGAGGGGCGAAGGTGAAACCGACGCTGTCCGCCACCTTGCTCTGGCTCTTGTCGGTGACGAACGAGCCGGCCACGCTGGCGTCGACCCACATGGCGCACTTGCCGCTGTTGAACAGGGCGAGGTTTTCGTTGAAACCGTTGCTGGTCGCGCCCGGTGGGCCGTATTTCTTCATGGTCTCCACGTAGAAGCCCAGGGCTTTTTTCCACGCGTCGGTATTGAATTGCGGCTGCCATTTTTCATCGAACCAGCGCCCACCGTAACTGTTGGCGATGGTGGTGATTAGGGCCATGTTCTCGCCCCAGCCGGCTTTGCCGCGCAGGCAGATGCCGTATTGGCCTTGCTCGGGCTTGTTCAGCTTGCCAGCGAATTCGGCCATCTGCTCCCAGGTTGGGCGCTCGGGCATGCTCAGGCCAGCGGCTTTGAACAAGTCGGTGCGGTAGTAGGTCATGGAGCTTTCGGCGTAGAACGGCAGGGCGTAGAGTTTGCCGTTGGCGGAAAGGCCTTCGCGCACGGACGGGAACACATCGTCCAGGTCGTAGCTGGCGGGCAGGTCGGTCATCGGCTCTAGCCAACCCTTGGCACCCCACAGTGCGGCTTCGTACATGCCGATGGTGAGCACGTCGAACTGCCCACCTTGGGTGGCGATGTCGGTGGTCAGGCGCTGACGCAGGACGTTTTCTTCAAGCACGACCCAATTGAGCTTGATGTCCGGATGCTGCTCTTCAAACGCTTTAGACAAGCGTTGCATACGGATCATGTCGCTGTTGTTGACGGTGGCGATGGTCAGCGTGTCGGCAGCCAGAACACTGGCACTTTGCGGCAGGCAGGCGGCCAGGGCCATGGCGCAAAAGAGTCTTTTCGCGGGAAATTGCATCGTGCTCTCCTCTTCGGTCCCAAGGGCCCGAAGTTGTGGTTTTTGTTTTTTTTGGCTTCCTGGAAGCGAGGAAGCAGCTAGGCATGATTACAGACCTGAATGCCCGCCAGGACAAATCCTTTGAGGCACGTTAACCGATACTATTTTGCAGTGGGTAAGAACCCGGCAGTGCTTAGGGCGGGCTGTCTAGAGCGGTTGCCACCGATCGGGGTAGTTGAGAGAGTACCGGTTGTTAAGATCAAAAGATCGGGGGCAAGCCCCCTCCTACCTATGCGCGCACGCCAGTAGGAGGGGGCTTGCCCCCGATCTTTTCCGATCTTTTCAGGCCCGATTCTGCTCAGTCAAACGCTGCATAACCAAGCGCCGATAGTGGGAAGGGGTCATGCCTTTGAGCTGCTGAAAGCGCCGATTGAAGTTGGAAATATTGTTGAAGCCTGACTCGAAACACACATCCGTCACCGGCTTGTCGCCCTGGGCGAGCAACTCGCAAGACTTGCTAATGCGCAGCCGATTGACGAACTCGACAAAGCAGCGCCCCGTCGCCTGTTTGAATATACGGGAAAAATAAGTGGGCTTCATGCCGAGGAATTCGGCCACTTCTTCCAGCGGCAGCTCCCGCGCGTAGTGGCTGAAGATGTAATCGACCGCACGGTTGGTGCGGTCGGCACTGTGCTCATCGGCCACTGGCGCTGCGCGGGTGCCCGACAGCAGTTGATAGTCGTCGCAAGCGGCCAGCCGTTCCATGAGGATAAGAAAGTGCCCCAGGCGCGCGATGCCCCGGGTATCGGCGATCAGCTGCATGAGGGTGGCCGCTTCGGCGATAGTGTCACGGCAGCGGAATTCGATGCCATGGGCGGCGCGGTCGAGCAAAGGGCCGAGGCTTTTCAGTTCGCTGAAGACCGACTGGGCGCTGTCGAACAGCTCGTCGGTAAAGTTGACCAACATGTCGCGTTTGTCGACCACTTCACCTTCGGCCAGTTGGCTGATCCAGTTGTGCGGCAAGTGCGGACCGGTGAGAAACAGGCTGCCGGGGTTGAAGTTGCCAATATAGTCACCGACAAACACCTTGCCGCTGCTCGCCACCAGCAGGTGCAGCTCGTACTCCTTATGGAAATGCCAGCGCACCAGTGGGCACGGAAAACCGTGTTGCCGGTAGATGATCGACAGACCGTCATGGTCGTCCATCAACTCATAGGAAGGGTCGTGAGTGCGGGCTGCTCGCGTCATGGTCAGGTCTGGGTGGCGGACATTCTTCGCAGAATAGCCGCCAATGGCGGGGCGCGTCCATGCGCCATGAGCGGCCTAGCGTGGCGACTGCTCAGTGGCCTGGGTACCGTTCATAGAGGCCAAAGCCCGGTCGGCCAGCTCGCGGGTCTGGTTGGACGCCTCTCGGTTGCGCAGCGCCATGGCGGCCAGCAGAGCCTCAATCACCGTCATGGTCGGGCCCAAGGAGTTACCCAGCACTGGGTGGTGCGTGGGGGCGAACAAGGTTTGCTGGGCGATATGGGACAGGGCGGCGGCCGGCGAGTCAGTCAAAGCCAGCACGCAGGCGCCACGTTCCAGGGCGAACTTAGCCAGCCGGACACTTTCGGCATCGTAAGGCGGCAGGGAAATCGCCAGAAACACATCCTGGCTCGCTAGGCCGGCCATGCGAAACGCCGTGCTTTCGGCGCAGCCATTGGTATTGACCGCCGAGGCATTATGGCAATGGGGCAGTAGGCCGTCAGCAAGGATGTGGGCCAGGTTATAGCCCGCGCCAAAGCCACTGATGTAGATGTGCCGAGCGCCTGCCAGGCAGTCCACCATCAGGCTGAAGGTGTCTGGCGGGTTCAGCTCATTGACCAATTCGAGGTTGCCTACCGTGACGCGTAACTGTTGCTCCAGGCTGAACCCTCCGTCGGGGCACTGGTGCAGCTCGTGGCCGACTTGCTCGGATGCCAGTAAGAACTCAGTGACGTGGGACACCAGGGCGCCACGTAGACCAGTGAAGCCCCCTAGACCTAGCTGATTGCCCAGTCGATTCACCGCCGCGGTGGAGGTCTTGGTCGCTACGGCCAGCTCGTTGATACTCATAAGCGCAGTTTTGAGCGGATGACGCAAAATGTACTCGGCGACCTTGCCCGGCGCACGGGTCAGGTGAGCGTTCAGGTTAGTGAGGTCGTGCATCAAGGGCACGTCGTAGATGGAGCTTCCGGTCAGTTTTGGCATGGTGTAGCCGTCCTTTATGGCGGGTAAGCGAACTTCCAGGTAAACAATATAATACAATATTTACGAATTGGATCCTTAAATTTGAACTTTTGGATCCTGGCTCACCTCACCCTGTTTTTTTCCTCTATCCACTGCGCCATGTACTGAGTGCTTTTATGGTGATGATGGCGGAGCAATTGCCCGGTTATGTTGACCCGCCTGTGCGAGTCCAGCACCTGCAACAGCCTGTCCACGTGATCGAGCAAAGCGCTGGCGTGGTGTGCACTTTCATAACGGGCGGACAGCAGTTGATAGCCCAAACGCTGGGCGTCGTGCCATTGAGTTTCGTTTTGATACAGCTTGGTGGCGGCCTCCGCCAGTGCTTCAGCACTGGTAGCCACCGCGCCGGGCCAAGGCCAGTGGCCATGCATCCCTTCGGCGCCAATCGGCGTGGTGACACTGGGCGTGCCGCATTGCATCGCATCGACCAATTTGCCTTTGATGCCTGCGCCGAACCGCAGGGGCGCCAAGGCCAGACGGGCACTGCGCATCACCTGCAAGGCATCGGGGGCCCAGCCCTTGACCAAAAACCCTTCAGCCGTATTGTGCAGGGCGGTGGCCTTGGGCGGGGTGTAGGCCCCATAGATGTGTAATTGCACCCTGGGCAACCGCGCGCGGATGCGCGGCCACACCGCTTGTTTGAGCCAGAGCACGGCATCCCAATTGGGCGCATGGCGGAAATTACCGATGCTGAGCATGTGTTCGCGCTGGTTAAACTCTGGTCCACCGGCCTCAGCGCTGTTCACCAGCAAAGGGCACCAGTGCAACAGTGCGGCAGGCACGTTGAACTGGCGTTGCAACCAGTCGATTTCTACCTCTGAAATAACCAAACTCAAGTCACTGCGGTAGATCGCCGCCAGCTCGCGCAAGCACAGATCGGTTTGCGCCACATCAGTGAGTGCCTGTGCCTGTGCTGCGTTGAACCAGGGGCTGAAGTCGTCTCCGGCGTGGGTCTTGAGGTGCGTTTTGAATAAGCTCTCGCGCGCGCCACGCAGGCATTGTAGGTCCGAGGTTTCCAGTACGCGCAGGGCAGTGGGGCAGTGTTTTTCGACGCGCCAACCGAACTGCTCTTCCATCATAAAGCGGTCAAACAACACCACGTGGGGGTTCAGGCCCTTGATGAAGAGGTCGAAGCTGCTGTTGTTCAACTCGATGGCTTGTTCGGCAATACCCAGTGCGGCCAGGTCAGCTTTGTGCTCGCCGACACCCGCTGGGCTGGCGAAAGTAATCGACCAGCCCTGGGCCACAAATGCCTGGAGCAGTTGCATCATATGCCCACCCGCTGCCGAGGAACGCGGCTCCGGCCATACATAGCCGATTGCGAGAAGGTTTTTTTTATCTTGCATTTCAGTAGTTTCCGTAACGTACTTAATGTTTATTGGGAATTACTGAGAGGCCAGTTGGCGAGGCTGTCAGGGCGCCATACCCCCCAGCATAGAGACGGCGAGTAACGCCGCCAGGCCCATTAGCCATTCCAGGCCGACGCTGATTTTCAAGCGTTGTACATCCCAATCGGGGTCACCCAGGGAGCGGCGATTGAACAGCGCCAGGCCAAGCATCGCCAGCACCAGCAGTGCCTTGATGTTCAACACGGTGGCGAAGCCCGACATGCCGGGCGAAGGCCACAAAGTGCCGGTCAGGGCACGCACGTTGATCAGCCCGGTAACCGCCACACCGGCCACCAGCCAGAGCCCCAAGTTGCCGAAGCGGCGCAGGAGTTGGCGCAGGTCTTCGCCGTTGGGCCTGGCCATGACGAACAACAGCGCCAGCAGCCCCCCCAGCCAGGCCCCTACGCACAGCAAATGCACCAATTGGTTGATGACCATCACTTGGCCGAGCAGGCCTTCGAATAGGCTGCCATGGCCAATTGGCGCCAGGGTCGCCACCGCCAGGGCGCTCAGGGGGCGCGCAACTACCCGCGTGCGCGCGCCTGGAATGCGCAGGCAAACCAGCAGGCCCACGCACAGCAACAGGTGCAGTGCCCAGACCTTGCCGAAGAAGGTTTGCGTGAGCACCCGGCTCAAAGCTGCCGTATCCAGGCTGCCGACCATGTCGGCGGTGGTCAGCAGCAACCAGCCAACCCCACTGATTAACCCAAGGCCTGCCACCAGACACAGCAGAGGGTCGAATAGATTACGCAAGCGCGCTTGCTGGCCGGGGTGGGCCAGCAGCAGGGGCCGCAGCAGACTCACACCGAACACCAGCAACAATGACGTGAAATGAATGAATTTAACAATAGCTAATAAAATCATTAGCTTATTGCCTGACGTTAAAGCGATAGGTGCCTTTTACCGTGTGGGTGTCTTTCGATACCACCCGCCATTGCACTTGGTATTCACCTGGTGCCAATGGCTTTGCGGTTTTCACCAGCAAGGTCTTGTTGTCGTCCTCAGCCAGGCCCAGTACCACCGGGCCCACGGCTGCACCGTCAACGCGCAGCAGTTGCACCTGGCTGACGGAAACTTCGAGCGCTTCCGAAAAACTCATGCGCAACTCGTTGGTGGGCGCCACGCTGCTGTCGGCGGCTGGAACCAGGGTTTTCAGGTGGGTATGGGCCAGCGCCGAGGCGCTGCTGAACAGGCCCAGGCACACGGCGACTGTAGCTAGAAGGTTTTTCAGGTTCATTGGAGGTGCTCCGCGCAGGGGTCAGGAAAGTTTAACGGGCAATGGCTGCACTCAGCCACAGCACCAGCAGTACGTTGAGAGCCGCCAGGGCGATCAGCACGGCAAAGGTGGCGCTGGCGCCGAAATGACTTTGCAGGTAACCCCCTAACAGTGGCGTGATGGCTTGTGCGAGCAACGTCGGCCGGGCGATCAGGCCCAGCACTTGGGGGTACAGCCGGCTACCGAACAGCGCCAGGGGCAGGGTGCCGCGAACGATTGAGCGAAGGCCGCTGCCGGTGCCATAAACGATCAGCCCGATGGCGGCGTACAGTGGTTCGAACCAGGTTAGAGCCAGGCCCAGGGTGACCATCAGTGCCGAGCCCAGGGTGCTCCAGATCGGGTGTGCCTGGCGCCCTACAACCACTTCCAGCACCCGTGCCGCGACCTGGCTAGGGCCGATCAGCGCGGCCACCGCCAATGCCGCGACCAAGGACAGGCCCAGCTCTTGCAGCAAGCTGATCAACTGCACCGAAATACTGGTAAAAATGATCGCCGCCAGGGTGAAGCTGGCGGTCAGCAGCCAGAATACTTTGCCTTCGGGGATGGCGGCGGGCGGCTCGCTTGGCGAGTCTGACGCAACAGCGGCGGGTACGTGCCTGGGCAAGGTGAATAGGTAAATCGGCAGCACACTGGCCAGCAACGTCGCGCTGTAGGCGACACAGGCCCCACGCCAGCCCAGGTGCTCGACCAATAGGGCGATGTACGGCCAAACCAGGCTGGTGCAGAACCCCGAGACCAGCGTGACCTGGGTGATCGCCCTGCGCGCGTTCTGCCCGTATAGGGTGCCCAAGGTGGCGAACAGGGCGTCGTACAGCCCCGCGGCCATGCCTGCGCCAATCACCAGCCAGGACAGTACGAACCAAGGCAAATTAGGCGCCGCGGCGAGCAAGAGTAACCCGCCGGGCAATACCAGGGCGCTGGCCAGCAGCATCTGCCGGCCCCCATGCAGGGCGATACGCCGCCCCACCCACGGGGCCAGCAGCCCAGAGGTGAGGATGCCCAGGGACAGCGCACCGTACACCCATGGCTGGCCCCAGCCGGTGTCCTGGACCACGGCCGTGGCTAATACGGCGGTCAGGTAGAACGAGCCGCCCCAGGCAATGATCTGGGCAAAACCGAGCAGGCTTGAGTGCAGCAATGAGGGAGCAGCGGCGGTCACGACAGGTCTCGGACGGGGGCAAGCCGGGGAGGATAGCAAGTTTTGCCGACCGCAGCCGAGTAAGGGGGCAAGGTGTGTCGCTCGCAGCTCAAGGCCTGGCGCTGTAACATAGCGCGCTTTTAACCCCACAGCAGGACCCCAGGTTTGACCGATCTGCACAACCCCCTCGTCCAGTACCTCGCTCGGCTGATGCCTTCCAGCCGCCTGACCATGCACTACGTGCTGCAAGACGCCGCCGACCGTTTGGGGTTCGCCGACACCGATATTCGCGAGGTGCCCTGGCACGCCCTGGAGCCGGGGCATATCACCGGCCTGGTGAGCGCGCTGCGCGAAGACGGCTATGCGCCCAATACTTCGTCCTTGTACGTGAATGCGATTCGTGGGGTGATGAACGAGGCCTGGCGCTTGAGCTTGATCAGCCACGACCAGTTGTTGAAGATGCGCTCGGTCAAAGCCGCGCAGGGCACACGGTTGGGCAATGGGCGTAATCTGCGCCGCTCGCTGATTCGCGAGCTGATGGCGGTCTGTGCGGCCGATCCAAGGCCTCAGGGCCTGCGCGATGCAGCGGTGATTGCCATTTTGTATGGCACGGGCATGCGCAAGTCTGAGTCAGTTAACCTGGAACTGGCCCAGGTTGACCCGGCTGAACGCAGCCTGCGGGTCATGGGCAAGGGCGACAAGGAGCTGATCAAGTACGCCCCGGCCTGGGCCTTCGCCAAACTCGACGCCTGGCTGGCGTTTCGCCGGGAGCAGTTACCCGCTGGGGCCGAAGACGACCCGTTTCTGTTCAATCGCATCCGCCGCGGCAGCCACATCACCCGTGAGCGCATCACCAAGCACGCGATCTACTACATCGCCCGCCAGCGCGGTGAGCAGGTGGGGGTCAAGATCATGCCCCATGATTTTCGCCGGTCATTTATCACTCGGGTGATTGAAGACCACGACCTGTCGATTGCGCAAAAACTGGCCCACCATAGCAACATCCAGACCACAGCAAGCTACGACATGCGCGACGACAACGAACGCCGCCGCGCTGTGGAGCGCTTCGAACTGTAAAAGATCAGGGCCCAGTGGCCCTGGCCTTTACACCACCAACGACAGCAGCATGATGAAGATGATGCCGACCACCGAGAGGATAGTCTCCATCATGCTCCAGGTTTTGAAGGTTTCTGCCACGGTCATATTGAAGTACTGCTTCACCAACCAGAAACCGGCATCGTTCACGTGGGACAGAATCAACGACCCGGCCCCAGTGGCCAATACCAGCAACTCACGGTTGACCCCGGGCACCAGGCCCACCACCGGAGCGACAATGCCGGCGCCGGTGATGGTAGCCACGGTGGCGGAGCCGGTGGCGATACGAATCACTGCGGCCACCAGCCAGGCCAACAGGATCGGCGAAATTTCCGCCTGCACGGCCATCTGACCGATAACGTTACCCACGCCCGTGTCCACGAGCATCTGCTTGAAGCCACCGCCAGCGCCTACGATCAGCACGATGGCTGCCACCGGCGCGAGGCTTTGGTCGAGCAGTTTCATGATGTGCTGGCGGGAAAAACCCCGGGCCGAACCAAAGGTGTAGAACGCCAGCAGCAAGGCGGCGAGGAGGGCAGTGATGGGGTGGCCGATCAGGTCCATCCATTGGCGGAAGCTGTTTTCCGCCGGGAAGGCGACGTCGGCGAAGGTTTTCAGCAGCATCAAGAACACTGGCAATAGCACGGTGATCAAGGTGATGGCGAAGCTGGGCAGGTTTTCGTGGGTCGCTTCCTTGGCGATCTGCTCCATCAGCTCCTTGGAAGGAGTGCCCGGGATGTACTTGGAAATGAAGTTGCCGAACAGCGGGCCGGCGATGATGGCGGTGGGCAGCGCGACGATCAGGCCATAAAAAATGGTCTTGCCGATGTCAGCGCCGAACACCCCGATGGCCAGCAGCGGCCCCGGGTGCGGCGGCACCAGACCATGCACTACCGAGAGGCCAGCCAGCAGCGGAATGCCGATCTTGACCAGGGACACGCCAGAGCGGCGGGCCACGATAAACACCAGCGGGATAAGCAGCACGAAGCCGATTTCGAAGAACAGTGGGATGCCCACCAGAAACGCCGAGAACATCATGGCCCAGTGCACATTGCGAATGCCAAAGCGCTTGATCAGGGTTTGCGCAATTTGGTCGGCGCCCCCCGAGTCAGCCATCAGCTTGCCGAGCATGGTCCCCAGACCCAGGACAATACCGACAAAGCCCAGCACGCCGCCGAAGCCGTCCTGGAACGATTTCATCACCTTGACCACGGGCATGCCCGAAGTCAGCCCGAGAAAACCGGCTGCCAGGGTCAGGGCCACGAAGGGGTGAACTTTGAAGTGGGTGATCAGCAGAATAAGCCCGATGATCGTCACTAATGCGTCGAGTAGCAAAAAGGTGTCTGTAGCTAAACCCAGCATGGTGTAAGCCTCATGTTGTCGTTGTTGTGGGCACAGCGTGTGCGGTGAAACAGGTCAAGATAGCGCTGTCTTTTCCAGGCATACCTGCGTTGGCGTACTAGGCCAGCGTAGACGCCCCTTGAAGCTTGAGCCAGCTATCCACTTCTTCAGCCAGCTGACCGATCGGCGCCGCGGCATCCAGGGTCAGGGTCAGCGCCTCACCGGTGGGCGGTTCGAGGGTGGCGAATTGGCTGTCGATCAGGCTGGCGGGCATAAAGTGGCCGGGGCGGTTGGCGACCCGCCTGGCGGCTTCTTCCCGGGTCAGCTCCAGGAATATGAAGCCCAGGCCGGGGACGGCCGCGCGTAGCTTGTCGCGGTAGGCCCGTTTGAGGGCCGAGCAGGTCAGCACTGCGCGCTCATCTTCAGCGATGCAAGCTTGCATCTCGACGCCCAGGCGCTCCAGCCAACCGGCTCGGTCGTGGTCATCGAGGGGAATGCCAGCGCTCATTTTTTCGATGTTGGCGGCGGGGTGAAAGGCGTCGCCTTCAATCAGGCGGCCGCCGCTCTTGAACGCGATCTGGGCGCCGACGCTGCTTTTACCGCAGCCAGAAACACCCATCACGACGAGGGCTGAAAGGGGGGCATTCATCAGTCACTCCTGCTGGCCTACAGCGCGGCGATACCAGAAGGGCTGGAGGTCGCGGCTGGGCCTTCAATCTTATTGATTTTGTCGAAACGCATTGGTGCAGTCGAAAGCGCTAGGCTGGGCAATTGGAGATTGCCGCCAGGCCGAGACAGCGCTACCTTATTCCCCAATTCCTACACATTGCAAGCAGATAAAAACAATAAATATGGCCAAAATCGCTAATCGGGCTACAGGGCGTCCTACGCTGGCAGAGGTCGCCGAACTGGCCGGAGTTTCCCCCATTACTGCGTCGCGGGCCTTGCGCAGCGTGGCTTCGGTCGACCCTGAGCGGGCTCGCCGGGTGCACGCCGCGGCCCAGTCGCTGGGCTACGTGGTAAACACGGCGGCACGGGCTTTGGCGTCACGCCACAGCCAGTCCGTGGTGGTGCTGATCCCCTCGCTGTCCAACCAACTGTTCATCGAAACCCTGGAAGCGATCCACGCGGTGATGCGCCCGCGCGGGCTGGAAGTATTGATCGGCAATTATCACTACGACATCGACGAAGAAGAAAACCTGATCCGCAACTATCTGGCTTACCAGCCACGCGGCCTGCTGCTGACCGGGTTCGACCGCAGCGAAGGCTCCCGGCAGTTGCTGGCCGCCAGTGGCTTGCCCTGCGTGCACATGATGGAGCTGGACCATTCCCCGGGCGTCAGTGCGGTGGGGTTCTCGCAGCGCCAGGCGGGCCTGGCGGCGGCGCGGCATTTGTTGGCTGGCGGGCGCAAGCGCTTGGCTTACATCGCCGCCCAGCTCGACCCCCGCGCCCTGCAGCGCGGCGCCGGCTTTCGCGAAGCGCTGGTGCAAGCAGGGCTGCACGACCCTGCACTGGAAATCATGGCGCCGGTGCCGTCCAGCATCGGCCTGGGGGGTGAGTTATTCACCGAGCTCCTGCGCAAGCACCCCGAGGTCGACGGGATCTTCTTCTGCAACGACGACCTGGCCCAAGGCGCGATCCTCGAAGCGTCACGCCAGGCTATCGCCATACCTCAACGCGTGGCGATGGTGGGCTTCAATGACCTGCCGGCGTCGGCGCACCTGGTGCCGCGCTTGACCTCCATACGCACGCCGCGCGCCGCCATTGGCACGCGCGCCGCTCATATGTTGCTGGAACGCATGGATGGCAAGCCGTGTAACCAAGAGGTGCACGACTTGGGCTTTGAACTGGTGGTGCGCGAGAGCAGCGGCTGAAGCCTGCGCGGCGGGCGGCGGTCGGCGGGGGGGGGGCGAAAAAGATCGGGGGCAAGCCCCCTCCTACGACATCATCAACCATGCTGTAGTAGGGGGCTTGCCCCCGATCTTTTTTCCCCCTATTGGCGCGGGGTATCCAGTGCCGGGCTCCACACGCCATGGGCGCAGCGCGGGCAGTCGTGGTCTGGTGCAGCGGCCGAGCGTTGCAACGCCCCGCAGCGCTCGCAGGCGTACACCCCGATGCTGGCAGGCGTGCGGCACTCGGCGGGCAAGATCGACAGCCCTGGCTTGACCTGCTCGCGGTCGAAGAAGTATAGGCTGACGTCGCCGTTGACCTCCAGAATGCCCAGGCGCACCTGGCCCAAATGTTCGACGCCACGCAGGCGCAGCTCCATCAAAAATTCGGCGTGGGTAATGTTGTTTTTTTCCAGGGTTTCGATTTCGAAGCGGCCATCGCGAATGATCAACGCCGGTTTGCCCTCCAGCCATTCGCCAAAGCGCGTGCTGCGCTCAGTGAGGAAGGTCGTCAGGCGATACAGGCTGATCATGGCGAGAAACACCATCAGCACCGGCAGAATGGGCACATCGTCGTAGAAGGTGACGTCGCCGGCCGCCGAACCCAAGGTGAGGATCACCACCAGTTCGAACAATGACAACTGGCGCACGCCCCGGCGACCGGCGATTTTCAGAAAGATAAACACAACGCTGTAGGCCAGCACTGTGCGAGCCGCGACTTCCCCTAAAAAGCCCAGGGAGACGTCATTTAACAGCATTCGCTGCCAATCGAAAGGGGTCATGCACAGGCCTGCTCAGGTAAGGGGGTGGAGACCAACGCCCCCTTGGGCACCGCGCAGGCCACGGGGTTCCGTCAGGCTGGCATGGCCCAGGGCTGAAGCTGGTAGCCGTCCTGGCTCAGTTTGGCCCTGACGGTTTCGATGACATGGCTCAGTTGCGCGGGGTCGCTGTAGATCCCGCATGGGATCTGCTCACTGCCAATGCGCGTGCTGGTGCGGTCCAACACTGAAAGGGTGAGTTCACCATTGCCATTCAACACTTCCCAGGCGACGCATTGGAAAGGTTTGAAAGCATGGCCTGCAATCAGAAGTGCTTCATTGACACGCAGCGGCGCGTTCATGGGGGTCGTTCTCTCTGTGAGCCCAAACAAATATTCGCCGTGGCCAGAAGTGGCAGGGCGGTTATCAGTACTGATGCCTGAAGACCGCCACCAAGTCACAGCGCCGCGCAAATAATCTTCGCAGCCTGGCGGTTGGCGTTACAGGCCCGGGTATCAGAAAGCCTCGAAAAAGAATAATTCCCAGGTTTACCAGGGGTTTAGGCATATCCCTGACAAACGGTTAAAGATTAGTGTCAATTTAATTGCTACTGTAAGCAACAGGCGTTCCAAGCCTCTGTTTATCCGGCCTTTTTACTATTTTTGACGCCAAGGATTGATCATGCTCGAAGTCGTACCCAACCGTCGCTTATTGATGGTCGATCCCTGTGATCACTGCCACGACTTGCTGCCAGCCCTGCGCAGAGTGGGCTGGGACGTGGACAGCTGCAATTTTGACAGCGCCTCGGCACGGTCTGGCGACGTAGGTTTGTTGCGCTTACAACCTGAACACCTGGAAAACCCGGAAAGCCTCAAGGGTTTGATCAGTCGCAGTGATATCGAATGGATTGCCGTGCTCACCCCCGAGGTGCTGCGTCAGAAAAACGTCGATGACTTCGTCAGCCAATGGTTCTTCGATTTCCACACCCTACCGCTCGACATGCCGCGCATGCAGCTGGCGCTAGGCCGGGCCCTGGGCGTTAAACACCCGCCGCGCCCCGCAACTGGCCAGGACGACGCGCCGCATCACCACCTGCTGGGCGATAGCCGACCCGTCCGGGAGCTGGTCAAATTGCTGGGTAAGCTGGCGCCTACTGAGTCGCCGGTACTGATCCGCGGTGAAAACGGTACGGGTAAAGAGTTGGTCGCGCGCACTCTGCATCGCCAGTCGTTGCGCCATGCCGGGCCGTTTATCTCACTCAATTGCGGCGCGGTGGCCGATCACCTGATCCAGTCGGAACTGTTTGGCCATGAACAAGGTGCCTTTCCCGGTGCGCTTCACCCTAAGGTCGGTCGGCTGGAAGCGGCCCATGGCGGCACGCTGTTTCTTGAAGAGATCGCCGCGCTGCCACTCACCGTGCAAGCCAGCCTGCTGCGTTTTTTGCAGGGCAAGCAGATCGAGCGCAGTGGCAGCGATCGCGCCATTCCCCTGGATGTCAGGGTGTTGGCCGCCACCGATGTCGATCTTGAGGCCGCCGTGGCCCAGGGGCGTTTTCGCGAAGACCTGTTCTACCGCCTCAATGTCTTGGAGGTGACCAGTGTGCCCCTGCGTGAGCGCTACGGTGACCTACCGCTGCTGGCCAACCACTTTGCACAGCTCTACAGCAGCGATAGCGGCCGGCGGCCACGGACCTTCAGTGAGCGAGCGCTGGTCAGCATGGGCAAACACGATTGGCCAGGCAACGTGCGTGAGCTCTCGAACCGCGTACGCCGCGCGCTGGTTTTGGCCGAAGGCCGGCAAATCGATGCCGCTGACCTAGGCCTGGCCAACCTGCCGGAAGAAGAAACCCCCATGGGCACCCTCGACGACTACAAGCACCGCGCCGAACGCCAGGCCTTGAGTGATGTACTGGTGCGCCATAGCGACAACCTGAGCATGGCGGCTAGAGTGTTGGGGGTTTCCCGGCCGACTTTTTATCGGCTGTTGCACAAGCACCAGATCCGCTAAGCCTCACGCTTCAAGCAGGTGCTCTACCTGCTTGAAGGCCTCGGCTAGGCGAGCCTCCCAGCTGCCGCTAAGCACGGCGTAAGGCTGGTGCTGTTGGCGCAGCCAGTTTTCGCTGGCGCTAAAAAAGGCTTCGCGCTCCTCGAGCAGGGGCTGGCAGCGCTGCCCATCGGCCTGCCAGGGCATGCCGTGGGGCGAAAGCAGTAAGTGCAAGTCGTAGTGCCGACTCTGCAGGGCCTCTAGCAACCAGGCTGGGCTCTGCCCAAACAGCGTGGTACTCCACAGGTGGTTGCTCAATAGATGGGTGTCGAGCACCAGTAGCCGGGGCAGGGCGGCCCGTGCGCTATCCTCGGCAGCCAGTTGCCCGCGGGCGATGGCCGGTATATCGGCCAGGCAGGTGTCGCGCTGCTGTTGCTCGATGAACTTACGCACGTACTCATGCACCACGTGGGCGCCGAACTGTGCCGCCAAGGCCTGGGCCAGGCAGCTCTTGCCGGTCGATTCCGGCCCGCACAGCACCAGCACTTTCATCGCGCGACGGCCAGGTCACGCTGCCAGGCTCGCCAGCCCTGTACCGCGAGCAAGGTGAACAGGGCATAGAGGGCGGCGGTGAGGTAGAGGTCTTTATAAAGGAACAGCCCGACGAAAATCACATCCAGCACTAACCACAACGGCCAGCACTGCACGCGCTTCTGCGCCATCCACACCTGTGCCACCAGGCTGAACCCGGTTAACGCGGCGTCGAGCCAGGGCTGGGCGGCATCGGTCCAGTGGGCCATGGCCGCGCCGAGTGCGAGGCTAACGAGCGCCCCCAGGGCCAGGCTCGCCAGCAATGGGCCAGGGGCCAGCCAGCTGACTGCCCGGGCCGGCCGCGCGCTGCCAGGGCGGGTCCATTGCCACCAGCCATACACCTGCAGTGCGGCATAGACCACCTGCAAGAGCATGTCGGAATAGAGTTTGATATCGAAAAATATCCAGGTGTACAACAGCACCATGACCAGCCCGATGGGCCAGCACCAGACGTTTTGCCGAGTCGTCAACCACACCGCGAGCACACCCAGGGACGCGGCGAACAGTTCAAGCATGGACATGGTGGTTCCCCGGTAACACCCAAAGCCGGGCATTGTAACCTCGCCGCGGGGCCCATGGCTGAATGAAACTTTCTTTCAGTGCGGTTTTTACGCCCAGCGGGGCGCGATTTGTAATGGCCACTTCTGGTAGCATGCCGCCGCGCGCGACACTGCAGTCGCGCTAACTATTTCAGGGCCCATGTGGGCACTTCGGGGGAAGTAATGGATGTATGGAGCGCCTTTCAGGCGGTGATTCTGGGGATTGTCGAGGGCTTGACCGAGTTCTTGCCCATTTCCAGCACCGGCCACCAGATCATCGTTGCCGATTTGATCAACTTCGGTGGCGAACGGGCCATGGCGTTCAACATCATTATCCAGCTCGGCGCCATTCTGGCGGTGGTCTGGGAGTTTCGCCGAAAGATTCTCGAAGTGGTCACCGGTTTGCCCACCCAGCGCAACGCTCAGCGCTTCACCATCAACCTGCTGATCGCGTTCTTGCCAGCGGTGGTGTTGGGGGTGATTTTCGCCGACATGATCCACGAGTACCTGTTCAACCCCATCACCGTGGCGATTGCGCTGGTGGTGGGCGGGGTGATCATGCTCTGGGCCGAGCAACGCAACCACGTGATCCGCGTCGAGCAAGTCGATGACATGCACTGGAGCGACGCCCTGAAAGTCGGTATGGCGCAGTGCCTGGCAATGATCCCCGGCACTTCGCGCTCCGGCTCGACCATCATCGGCGGCCTGCTGTTCGGCCTGTCGCGCAAGGCCGCCACCGAGTTCTCGTTCTTCCTGGCCATGCCGACCATGGTGGGCGCGGCGGTGTACTCGGGGTTCAAGTACCGCCACCTGTTTCAGCCAGCGGATTTTCCGGTGTTTGCGATTGGCTTTGTGGTCTCGTTTATCTTCGCCATGATCGCCGTGCGGGGGCTGCTCAAGTTCATTGCCAGCCACAGCTACGCGGTATTCGCCTGGTATCGGATCGTGTTTGGCTTGGTGATTCTGGCCACCTGGCAGTTGGGTTGGATCGACTGGGCCCATGTCCAAGGCTAAGCCTTCAAGCGCCGATGCGCGCCCTGGGCAGGCGCGTTACCTGAAACTCAAGCTGGTGGCCTTTGCCCTGCTGTGTCTACTGCCAGGGTGGGGCTGCGTGCAGTTGGCGCTGTTCGCCAGTGCACCCGCGCCGTTGCTGATCTACCTGGTCGCCAGCGCCGTGGCCTTCGCCCTTTATGGCAGCGACAAACGCCGCGCGCGTCAGGCGCGCCAGCGTACGCCGGAGAAGGTCTTGCACGGCCTGGAACTGTGCGGCGGTTGGCCTGGGGCACTGCTCGCGCAGCAGATGTTGCGCCACAAAACCCGTAAGGTGAGTTTCCAGGTGACCTTCTGGTTGATTGTCGCGGTGCACCAGGCGTTTTGGTTCGACCACCTGGTGTTGAATGGGCGTTATTTCAGCGGCTCTGCTTTCTAGATTCTGTACCTAAAGTAGGTCATCGTGGAACGCCTCGAACGACCCCACCAAATGGTCGATCCAAGCGCGTACCGCTGGCATCACGCCGCGCCGATGGGGGTACACCGCCTGGACGTATCCGCCGGGGGTCGACCACTCGGGCAATAATTGCACTAGGCGGCCATCGAGCAATTCCTGCTGGCAGTTGATCAACGGCAACCATGTAAAGCCCAGGCCCGCCTGCGCGGCGGCCTTGCGCACGACAAAGTCATCGACCCCTAGCCGCGCTGGCATCACCAGCTCACGCCGCGCGCCGCTGGCGTCGCTCAACAGTACGTGGACCAGGCGGTCTGGCTCCAGGGCGCCCAGCGCCGGTAGCGTGAGCAGATCATCGGGGCTGGTAATGCTGCGCTCACCGAGCAGCGCGGGGCTGGCCACCAAAACCACCCGCGCCGGCGCCAGCCGCCGGGTCACCAGCCCCGGGTCCTCGTCCCAGGGCTCGCGCACGCGCAAGGCTACGTCTATGCCTTCAGTGATCAAGTCGACCCGCCGGTTGAGCAGCACCATGTCTAACTGCACCAATGGATAAGCCGCGAGAAAACTGGCGATGATGTCCGGCAACATGTCGTGGGCCATGGTCACCGGGCACGACACCCTGAGCGGCCCCCGAGGTTCGCTGGATAGGCTGGCAACCACCTCGTCGGCCATCTCGGCCTCCAGCAGCATCGCCTGGCAGTGGCGCAGGTAACGCTCGCCCACCGTGGTCAGTTTCAATTGCCGGGTGGTGCGCTGCAGCAGGCGTGCGCCCAGGCGCTCTTCCAGCTCGGCCACGCGCCGAGACAGGCGCGATTTCGGCACCCCCAGCAGGCGCCCAGCGGCGGCAAAACCGCCGGCTTCGATGACCTTGGCAAAATAATAGAGGTCGTTGAGGTCTTGCATAAGCTACACCATTGTCCTATCAGTGGGACAATCTAACGCATTTGCGCCGTCTAATCATGCATTGGCCTATCCGATACACTCATTCCATTACGCCGTATCCGCTACCGGCCTTTAGAGGAGAGCTCAATGAAACTACTGCACATCGACTCAAGCATCCTGGGCGACAATTCTGCCTCGCGCCAACTCACCGCAGCCGTGGTGAGCGCATGGAAGGCTGCCAACCCTGCCGTGGAAGTGACTTACCACGACCTCGCCGGCGAAGCCATCGAGCACTTCAGCGCAGCCAACCTGCCCGGCGCCGCCACCAGCGGCACCTTGGAAGAGTTCCTCGCCGCTGACGCCTTGGTGATCGGCGCGCCGATGTATAACTTTTCGATCCCCAGCCAACTGAAGGCCTGGATTGACCGCATCGCGGTCGCCGGCAAGACCTTTCGCTACACCGAAGCCGGTGCTGAAGGGCTGTGCGGGGGCAAAAAGGTGATTGTGGTGTCCACCAGCGGTGGCCTGCATGTGGGCGAACCTACCGGGGTTGGCCATGAAGAGTTTCTCAAGGTGATGTTCGGCTTTCTCGGTATTACCGACATCCAGTTCGTCCGCGCCCATGGCCTGGCTTACGGCCCGGAAATGCACGCCAAGGGTATGCAAGAAGCACAAGACAGCATCACCGAGCGCCTGTTCGCCGGCGCCTAAGCGTAGAATAGCCATACAACACCCCCAAGGGCTTGAACCTTGGGGGTGTTTTTCGTTTTGTGGCCCGCTTTATGCGAGGGCCAAGCGATATTGCCCTTAAATGAATTTTCCTGAGCTGGCTAACTATCAGCCCTGGGGGCAGTCATTCTTTATAGGGGCCAGGTATTGCGGGTATCCCGCTCGGGCAGCAGGTTCAGGCCAAAGGAAAAGGTGGGCGCGACCATGGGGCGACACAGTGCAGGGCTGTTGTTGTGTTTATTAGCAGGCTTTCTTTCGGTGCACGCCGAAGCTGACTTGCAACCAAAATGGAGCGCAGGCTTCCATCGCCTGACCTTTCTGGACCCGCTGGACCAGCAGCCGATGCACGCCCTAGCGTTCTATCCCTCCACTGACCCCCGGCACGTCACTGCGTTGGAGGGTTACAACGTCGCCGCCGGCGAGGACGCCAAAATTGCCATCGGCCGCTTCCCTATGCTGCTGCTGTCCCATGGCAATACCGGCACGCCCCTGGCCCTGCATGATCTGATCACCGCGCTGACCCGCAAAGGCTTCGTGGTGGTGGCCGTGACGCACCCCGGCGACAACGCCCAGGATCACAGCCGATTGGGCACCCTGAGCAATTTATACGGGCGACCGCTGCAAATATCCGAAGCCATCACCGCCGCGCTGGCAGACCCCATGCTGTCGCCGTTCGTCAACCGTGATCAGGTCGGGGTGATCGGCTATTCGGCCGGGGGCGAAACCGCTTTGATCCTGTCGGGGGCACAGCCGGACCTGCAGCGCTTGCGCCAGTACTGCCAAGAGCGTCCAGGCGACGCCGATGCGTGCCAACGCGGTGGCGAATTGGTCGCTGACCGCGACGACCTGATGCCCGAAGCCGACCCACGGGTGCGCGCCTTGCTGCTAATGGCGCCCCTGGGCTTGATGTTCGGCCGGCACACTTTGGCCGATGTGCATGTGCCCACCCTGATCTACAGCGGCGACCATGACCAATTGGTGGCAAACGATAAAAACGCTGCGGCGTTGGCGCGTAAGTTGCCGATCCCTGCCGATTATCGCGTGCTGGCCGGGGCCGGGCACTTTGTCTTCATGGCGCCGTGCAGTGCCGAGCAGCAGGCGAGCATGCCGGCTTTGTGCACCGATGCCGAAGGCGTCGACCGCCAAGGCATCCACCGCAGCCTGGTCAGTGAAGCTCAGCACTTTTTTGCCAACGCCCTGGGCCAGCCCAGCCGAGCAGGCCTGCAAACCGCCGATCAATGATCAGCCATGGCGGCGCTTGAGCCACCCGGTCAGGCCCAGCCCGGCTAGCGCCAGCCACGCCGCGCAGAAGAAAATCCAGCGATAGCCCAGGTTCAGGGCAATGGCACCCATTAGCGGGCCAGCCAACGCCAAGGACAGATCGAAAAATACCGCGAATGCACTGAGGCCAGCGCCGCGGCTGCTGCTCGGTACCGTGCGAATCGCGACCACCGCCAGCGCCGGGTACACCAACGATAGGCCGACACCGGCCAAACTGGCCCCCAGCAGCGCCGTGACGGTATTGGGCGCAAGCCACAGCAGGATCATCCCGAGGATTTCCACACCCATGCAGGCCAACGCCACGGTGAAACCACCCAGGCGGCTGACGCTGTTGATGAACAGCAGCCGCGCCAGGATAAAACTGGCCCCGAACGCGCTTAGGCAGTACGCGGCCCCCTGCCAGCCGCGGTCGAGGTAATACAGGGTAATGAAAGTGGTCAGCGTGCCATAGCCGATGGACGCCAGGGTCAGGCTTAGCCCAAACGGCGCCACGCGGCCGAACGCCGCCCAGAAGGGCATGCGCTCGCCGCGCAGGACCGGCACCGAGGGTTTATCGCGGATCAGCAACAGCGCCAATCCGGCCAGGGCCATCAACGCGACGCCCAAGGTCCAGAAACCGCTGGAGCCCACCATCACTACGCCCAGGGGCGCACTAATGGCAATCGCCCCGTAAGAGGCGATCCCGTTCCAGGAAATCACCCGCGCCGTGTGTTCACTGCCCAACTGGCCGATGCCCCAACTGATGGTGCCCACGCCCACCAGCCCCTGGGCCGCCCCCAGCAGCAGGCGCGCGCCGATCAGTACCGCGAGGCTGGCGTCAGGGCTGCTCTGCAGCAAGGTCGAGAGCAGGGTGAGCGCACCGCTGACGGCAATGCCGCTAAGGCCGACGATGATGGTGCGTTTGGTGCCCAAGCCATCGGCCATGCGTCCGGCCAGTGGGCGGCTGAGCAGGGTGGCCAAGTACTGCGAGGCGATGGTCAGGCCCGCCACCACGGCGCTGAAGCCCAGTTGGTCGTGGACATAGCCAGGTAGCACGGCAATCGGCAGGCCGATGCTGATAAACGCGATGAAGGTGTAGAAGACGATGCTGATGATTTGCAGGTTGATCGACAGGCTGGTCGGGGCACGGGCAGTCATGGGCTCGGTCGCTGGCGGGCGGTAGGAGAGCAGCCATGATGGTAGAGGCAGGGAGTAATTGAAAGCTTGCTATGTAAAAAAGCTGACAAATCGGGGGGCTTGGCCCCCCAATCAATTGCCCAAGTGGTTTAGAACGTCACGCCCTGGCTGCGCAGGTAGTCATCGTAGGTGCCGCTGAAGTCGATCACGCCGCTGGGGCTCAATTCGATGATGCGAGTAGCCAGCGAAGACACGAACTCGCGGTCGTGGCTGACGAAAATCAACGTGCCAGGGTAGTTCTCCAGGGCCAGGTTGAGCGCCTCGATGGACTCCATGTCCAAGTGGTTGGTGGGCTCGTCCATGACCAGCACGTTAGGCTTTTGCAGGATCAGCTTGCCGAACAGCATGCGGCCTTGCTCACCCCCGGAGATCACTTTGACCGACTTGAGGATCTCGTCGTTGGAGAACAGCATGCGGCCCAAGGTGCCGCGTACCAGTTGCTCGCCACCCTGGGTCCACTGGCCCATCCAGTCGAACAGCGTGCAGTCGTCTTCGAAGTCGTGGGCATGGTCCTGGGCGTAGTAGCCCAGTTCTGCCGCATCGGTCCACTTGACGCTACCGGCATCAGGGGTCAGTTCATTGACCAGGGTGCGCAGCAGGGTCGTCTTGCCAATGCCGTTGGGGCCAATGATCGCCACGCGCTCGCCAGCTTCGACAGTGAAGCTGAAGTCTTTGAACAAGGCCTTGCCGTCGAAACCTTTGGCCATACGCTCGACGATCACCGCCTGGCGGTGCAGCTTTTTGGTTTGTTCGAAGCGAATGAACGGGCTGACGCGGCTGGACGGTTTGACTTCGGCCAGCTGGATTTTGTCGATCTGCTTGGCCCGGGACGTGGCCTGTTTAGCCTTCGAGGCGTTGGCCGAAAAGCGGCTGACGAACGATTGCAGCTCGGAAATCTGTGCTTTTTTCTTGGCGTTGTCCGACAGCAACTGCTCGCGGGACTGGGTCGCCACGGTCATGTATTCGTCGTAGTTGCCTGGGAACAGGCGCAACTCACCGTAGTCCAGGTCGGCCATGTGGGTGCACACGCTGTTGAGGAAGTGCCGATCGTGGGAAATGATGATCATCAGGCTGGAACGCTGGGTCAGGATGTTTTCCAGCCAGCGAATGGTGTTGATGTCCAGGTGGTTGGTCGGTTCATCGAGCAGCAGCACTTCAGGGTCGGAGAACAACGCCTGGGCCAACAACACGCGCAGCTTCCAGCCAGGGGAGACTTCGCTCATCGGGCCAAAATGCTGCTCGATGCCGATCCCCAGGCCCAGCAACAGTTCACCGGCACGGGATTCGGCGGTATAGCCGTCCATTTCGGCGAACTCGGTTTCCAGCTCGGCCACCGCCATGCCATCGGCTTCGGTCATCTCCGGCAGGGAGTAGATACGATCGCGTTCGGCTTTGACCTTCCAAAGCTCTTCGTGGCCCATGATGACCGTGTCGATTACGCTGAATTCTTCGTAGGCGAATTGGTCCTGGCGCAATTTACCCAAGCGCACGTTCGGCTCGAGCATCACTTGACCGCTGGAAGGCTCGAGGTCGCCGCCGAGAATTTTCATGAACGTCGATTTGCCGCAACCGTTGGCGCCGATCAGGCCGTAGCGGTTGCCGGCACCGAATTTGACCGAGACGTTCTCGAACAGCGGCTTGGCGCCGAATTGCATGGTGATGTTAGCGGTGGAGATCAAAGGGCTTACCTATCAATAACTTATGAGGCATCGTCGCGACTGCGGACCCACTTCGGAGCAACATCGAGCTTTTGAGCTGTGGCTAATCATTGGCCGAGTTGATCCAGCGTGCAGACGCTCATCAAGAGCATCTGCACGCTGTGCCCGAGCGGTTGGGCGATAAAATGCGGGTTGAGACCAGACATTGCGCCCATTGTCGCATACGTATCACTGCAGTTATATGGCCTCCTTGTAGGCTCAACACGCCCCTTGGCCGATTTGCACCGCTCAAGCGGTCAACGGCGGCTAAGCCCTTGATGCATCGATCCCGAGCAGCGTGCCAGCGAACTCCCCCATGGCATCGAGCATCGCCCCCATGAAATAGGCTAGGGATGCACGGTCACAGAGCACCTGGAATGTCGGTGTCGATGTCGAGCCCAGATTGATCACGATCACGTTGATGCGTGCCGCCGAGGTCTGTGCCACGGCGCCGACGGGGAACGCCTGGGCCCGCAGATCCACCCCACAGAGTTTGGCCATCACTTCAGCGATTGGGTTGCCGCGCAGTTGCAACCAGGCATGGCTGTCTTGCCGTGGCAGGAGGTAGTTCGCGCTGTGGTCCATTGCCCAGCGCGCCTCCTCGGCGGCGATGCGCTCGCCGCCATCGACCAGGCTGCCGAGGATCAGGTACTCCGTCTGCGACAGGCGCGCGACATGGCAGCCGTCAGCCTGTGTGACGGCCCGATTAGGTGCGTCCGGCAGCACGAAGCCCCGTGCCAACAGATAAGCACTAGCGTCCACGCCGCGAAAGCCGACCCTGGGGAGCTCGCTCAGGTCGACCAGCGTGCACCCTGGCTGCGCTGCGGTTGGACTAGAGCCCTGCATAGTTAGGCTGGACATGTTCAGAGCTCCTGGCGCTGGTTTTCAGGGTCGAAGAACGGCAGTTTCACCACAGTGGCCTGGACCACCACACCGCCCTCGACGCGGATGGGAATCTGTTGGCCGGGTTGGCTTTGCTCGAAGGCTGCGTAGGCTAAGCCGATGATCTGGCCAAGGGTCGGCGAGTACTCGCACGAGGTGACGTTGCCGCTGATATCAGGGCCTTTGAGCACCAGGTGGCCCTCCAGCGGCTGCGCGCTGCCCTTGGGCAAGGTGAAGCCCACCAGTTTGCGCGTCTGCGGCTGGGCTTCGAGGATGTCCACCGAGCGGCGGCCGACAAAAAACGGCTTGGTCCGGCTCACGGCCCAACCCATGTCGATTTCACCCGGGTGGGTCATGCCGTCGGTGTCCTGGCTGATAATCACATGGCCTTTTTCCAGGCGCAGCAGGCGCTGGCTTTCGACGCCGAACGGGCGGATGTCGAAGGGTTTGCCGGCGGCCATCAAGGCATCCCAGAGTTTCTCGGCGTAACGGGCCGGGACGTGGATTTCGTAACCCAACTCACCGACAAAACCCACCCTCAGTACCCGCGCCTTGATGCCCGCCACGGTGCCTTGGCGCACCGCCAAATAGGGGAAACCTTCGGCCGACAGGTCAAGATCGCTGCAGACCCGCTCCAGGACTTTGCGCGAGTCAGGCCCGGCCAGGTTCACCGCTGAAATCGCTGCGGTGACGTTGGCGATGTCGACGTCCAGCCGCCACTGCGCGTTCCACTTGAGCATTTGCTGATAGATGCGCTCCACGCCACTGGTGGTGGCGGTGACGTAGAAGTGCCTATCGGCAAAGCGCGCGCAGACACCATCATCAATCACAACCCCGTGATCATTGGTCATCAGCGCATAACGCGAACGGCCGATGGGCTGCTTGAGAAAGGCGAAGGTGTACATCCGATTGAGCAGTTCGGCAGCGTCAGCGCCGCGAATGTCCAGGCCGCCCAGGGTCGAGACATCGATCAGCCCGACCTTGTTGCGCACATGCAGCGCTTCTTCCTGCATGCAGCGATTGCGCTGCGCCGGCTTGCCGTAGAACGCCGGGCGCTGCCAGATCCCCGCAGGCATCATGTGTGCGCCGGCCTCCAGGTGGCGGCGATGCATCGGCGTTTGCCGGTAAGGGTCAAACGCGCGGCCAGCCACATGGGCGAGTTTTTCCGCTTCGAACGGTGGGCGCGCGGTGGTGACCCCGGTTTCACTGACGCTGCGTTGGGTGCAAGCGGCAACCAGGCGCGCCGTGGGGAGCGCCGAGTGGCGGCCCTGGGAGGGGCCCATACCGACGGTGGAGTAGCGCTTGACCAGTTGAATGTCGCGGTAGCCGATTTTGGTGGCGTTGATGATGTCGCGCACCTGCAGGTCTTCATCGAAGTCGACGAAATCCTTGCCCTTGGGGTGGGCAAAGATCGGCCACGGGAAGTTAACCTGAGCTTCGGCTTGCATCGGCAAGGGTTTAGCCGCCAGTGGCAGGCCCAATGCCGCCACCACTTCTGCCGCCCGCAGCGTGGCGTCCGCCAGGACGTTGTCCAGCGCATGATAGCCGTTCGCCGAACCGACCACGCCTAGGTGCTTCGGCAGGCCACTGAGGGTGAATCCGGCCAGTTGATCGTCATACGCCAAACGCCCGCCGGCCTGGCACAGCAACTGATAGGCCGGCATGTAGCCTGCGGACATGCACAGCAGGTCACATTCGACGACTTGCCGCTCAGCCGCGACTTGCCCTTGCCCGGTGATCTTGCGCAGCTCGACGCCAGTGACGTGACGCATGCCTTTATCGTGCAGCGCTTCGAACACCGTACTGCCGAGGTGGCAGGTTATGCCGCGTTGTTCCAGGGCCAGCAGCAAGGCACGATCCGCCGGATTAGCCCGCATGTCGACCAGGGCTGCCACTGCAACGCCTTGATCCTGTAGGTCCAGCGCCGCGAGATAACCGTCGTCATTGCCGGTCAGCACCACAGCGCGGTTGCCGGGCTTGACCGCATAGAGTCTCATCAACCGCTGTGCGGCGCTGGTCAGCATCACGCCGGGCAAGTCGTTATTACGGAAGATCACCGGCTGATCGAACGAGCCGCTGGCAACCAAGCACTGGGTGGCGCGCACCTTATACAGGCGCTTGCCCTGGATCACCGGCAGGTAGTTGTCAGTAAACCAGGCGTTGCAGGTAGCTTTTTTTAGCACCTGGATATTGGCGTGGCCTTCGACGGCACCGACCAGTTCGCGGCGCAGGGTTTCGCCGCGGCTGCCTGCAAGGTCGAAGCGAGCATAGGTCAGCGACCCGCCGAGGATGGGCTGCTGCTCGATCAGCAACACCTTGGCCCCGGCGTTGGCGGCGCTGAGGGCGGCTTGCAAACCGGCCGGCCCGGCACCGATGACGGCCAGGTCCGCAAACAGATAGGCTTTGTCGTAGTACTCCGGCTGGAAGGTCAAATCGAGCACGCCGAGCCCGGCTTTCTTGCGGATGATCGGCTCCCAGACTTTCCACATGCCCTTGGGCTTGTAAAAGGCGCGGTAGTAAAAGCCCACCGGCATAAACTTGGAGAACTTGCCTAGGTAGGCGTCTTTGTCGTTGTCCAGCGAACCCTTGAAGTTCTGCCCGGTGACTTGCAGGGCGTTTTCCAGCAGGTGACTGTCCGCCAGCACGTTGGGCTCGCTGGGCAGTTGCACCAGGGTATTGGCGTCTTGCCCGGCCATGGTCAGCGGGCCACGCGGGCGGTGATATTTGAACGAGCGAGACAGCAGGAAACGGCCATTGGCGAGCAGGGCGCTGGCAATGCTGTCGCCCGCGAAGCCCTGGTAGGGTTTGCCGTCAAAAGTGAAATCCAGCGGCCGATTGCGGTCGATCAGCAAGCCCATCGGGGCCGGTAGGCGGCTCATTGCGCGGGCTCCTTGGCAGCGACAGGGAAGTCGATGCGGGCACTGAAGACTTCTTTGGGGTCGAAGGTGCGCAGGATTTCATCGCTGCCGGTGTGGCGCTCGGCGAGAAACCAGTAACTCGACGGGTTATGCATCCACCACTCGCGTACCACGCCGAGGGTGTCCTCGCTGTTGAACACGTAATCGGCCCATTCGGCATCGCTGCAGGTTTGGGGGTCAGGCATCTGCTTGAATTCACCGCCATAGGTGAACTCACTGATATTGCGCGGCCCGTTGAGCGGGCACGTCATGACTTTCATGGGCTGTTCCTTACTCGGTAGCGGGTCAGTGGCTGGCGGCGGTGGCGCCCATTTCGTTGACTTGCCGGAACGTCGAAAAGCGCTCCAGCCCGAACGGCTTGATCAGCTCAGGGACTTTGCCGCCGCTGGCCACCAGTTCTGCCATGGTCTTGCCGCAGATCGGCGTGGCCTTGAAGCCCCACGTGCCCCAGCCTGCATCCAGGTAGTAATTGTTCACCGGCGAAAGGCCCATGATCGGGCTGTAGTCGGGGGTCATATCGGTGATCCCGGCCCACTGGCGCATCAATTTAGCGTTGGCCAGAAATGGGAACATCTCGACGGCATGGGCGAGCAGGCTTTCCTTCAGATCGAGGGTCGAGCGAGTATTGAACAGCGGGTACGGGTCGGAGCCGCCGCCGAACACCACTTCGCCACGGCTGGTCTGTTGCACGTAGCAGTGCAGGGCAGAGGAACTCACCAATGGGTCGAGGAACGGTTTGAACGGTTGAGTGACCATGGCTTGCAGCGGGAAGGTCTGGATCGGCGAGCGAATGCCGGCCTTTTTCATCAGTTGTGAACTCATGCCAGCCACCGCCTGCACCGCGCAACCGCATTTGATTGTCCCGCGGTTGGTCTTGACGGCGGTGATGGTGCCGTTCTCGATAACCAGCTCTTGCACTTCCGTTAACTGGTGAATCTCTACTCCGCGCTTGGCGGCCTGTTTCGCATAGCCCCAAGCCACGGCATCATGCCGCGCGGTGGCACCGTCGATATGCCAGAGGCCGGCCAGGACCGGAATATGGCCCGGATCGAGATTGAGGGTGGGCACCAACTCTCGAATCTGCTGACGGTCGATCATTTCGGTGCGGCCGCCGAAGTGCTTGTTGACTTCGGCGCGCTGCCGGAACGAACGCACCGTGGCGTCGGTGTGGGCCAGAGTAAGCTGGCCACGCTCCGAGTACATGATGTTGAAATCGAATTCGTTGGACAGGCCCTGGAACATCTTTACCGACTCGGCGTAGAACTTCACCCCTTCGCTGGTGAGGTAATTGGAGCGGATCACGGCGGTGTTGCGCGCCGTGTTGCCGCCGCCCAGATAGCCCTTTTCCAACACCGCAATGTTGCTGATGCCGTGGTATTTGGACAAATAGTAAGCGGTCGCCAGGCCGTGCCCGCCCGCGCCGATAATCACTACGTCGTAGGACGATTTGAGCTCTTTAGGCGGCGGCAGATCCACTTCCACCGGGTACTCCGAGCTGAGCCCGTATTTCAATAGGTTGAAAGGCATACGGCCTCCGATGGGCTGCGTTGCGCGTGGGCCTGCTGCACGGCGGCGGTCAGCGTGTTTTTCATGAGAAAAGCGATGGTCATCGGGCCGACGCCGCCGGGCACCGGGGTGATGGCCGAGACCTGGGGCAGGGCGCTGGCGAAGTCGACGTCGCCGACCAGTTGCGTGCGCCCGTCCTGCTCGACGCGGTTGATGCCGACGTCGATCACCACGGCGCCGGGCTTGAGCCATTCGGCGTCGATCAAGCGCGGGCGGCCGACGGCGGCGACCACAATGTCCGCCTGGCGGCACAAAGCCTGGGCACCGACGCTGCGCGAATGCAGCACCGTCACCGAGCAGTGGGCCTGGAGCAGCAAGGCGGCCATGGGTTTACCGACGATATTGGAGCGGCCGATCACCACCGCGTGCTTGCCGCTCAAGTCGCCGCAAACCTGTTCAAGCAAATGCAGGCAACCGCTGGGCGTACAGGGCGTGAGCACGGCGCGGCCCTGGCTCAGGCCACCGACGTTTTCGCTGTGAAAACCATCGACGTCCTTACCCGGGGCAATTGCCTGCAACGCCATGGGTTCCTCCATATGGGCTGGCAACGGCAACTGCAGCAAAATGCCGTTGACCTCGCTGTCGGCATTCAATCGGCTAATCAACGCCAGCAACTCGGTTTGCCCACTATCTGCGGCCAGGCGGTACTCCAATGAACGGATGCCGCACTCCTGCGCGCGCAGGATCTTGTTGCGCACATAGACCTGACTCGCCGGGTCCGCGCCCACCAGAATCACCGCCAAGGTTGGCGCGATGCCGTCGGCTTTGAGGCGCTCCACGTCGGCCTTTACGCCGATCAATAGGCGTTGGGCGCACGCCTTGCCATCGATGATTTTCGCGCTGCTCATCGAAAGATCACCGTTCTGTCCTTGTTCAGAAACACCCGGTGTTCGAGGTGGTACTTGACCGCCTTGGACAGCGCAACGGTTTCGGTGTCACGGCCGATAGCGACCAGGTCATCCGGCAGATAAACGTGATCCACACGCTGGACTTCCTGCTCGATGATCGGGCCTTCATCGAGGTCGCTGGTGACGTAGTGCGCGGTGGCGCCGATCAGTTTTACCCCGCGTTCGTACGCCTGGTGATAAGGCTTGGCGCCCTTGAAACCGGGCAGGAACGAGTGGTGAATGTTGATCGCTTTGCCGGATATCTGCTTGCACAGGTCGTCGGAAAGAATCTGCATGTAGCGCGCCAGGACCACCAGATCAGTGCGGGTTTCATCCACCACTTGCATCAGCTCGGCTTCCTGCCGCGCCTTGGTGTCTTTACTCACCGGCAAATAAATGAAGCGGATGCCTTCGCGCTCGGCCATCGGACGCAGGTCCAAGTGGTTGGACACGATGGCGGTGATGGTCATGTCCATCTCGCCCTTGTGGTAGCGATACAGCAGGTCGGTGAGGCAATGGTCGAACTTGCTCACCATCAACAACACGCGCATGGGCTCGCGGGTGTCGTGCAGCGACCATTGCATAGTGAACGCGCGGGCCACGTCTTCGAAGCCGGCTTTGAGCTGAGCGATATCTGCGCCATGGTCGTCGTTGAAGCGGAACACCGCACGCATGAAGAACTTGCCACTGAACTCGTCATCGAACTGGGCCATCTCGCCGATATAGCAGCCGTTGCCCGCGAGGTAGGAGGCCACTGCTGCGACGATCCCAGACGTCGCCGGGCAACTGATCTTGAGTATGAAAGGGTTCTTCTGGTGTTGCATCGCATGTCCTCGGAAGATGGCGGCAGTGCAGCGCAATGGGAAAATTCAGGGGTAAAACAGCATTTCGCGGGCGAACAAAAATTCCCGTCAGGAATTAAATATTCTTGATGGCTGTTTTATAGGGGAAAGGAAATCCAGCGTCCAGTGATTTCTGGAAAGTTTTTTAACTGAGGGGAATTTAAAGCGCGGGCATGGTTTGTAACGCCTACTCCCCCTGCGCCCCATAATTCATGATCGACAACAGTTTGATAGGCACCTGCACCAGTTCTTCCGGGCCGTGGGGGATGTCGCCGTCGAACGTCAGGCTGTCGCCGGCTTCCATGCGGTACAGCTGGTTGCCATGGCGATACACCAGTTCACCTTCCAGCAGGTGAAGGAACTCGGTGCCGGGATGGGAAAAGGTAGGGAACTCTTCGCTGGCGTCGTCCATGGTCACCATGTAGGCCTCAAAACTCTTTTTCGGGCCCCGCGTGTGGTTGAGCAAGTGGTAGGTGTGGCCCTTCTCGGTGCCTCGGCGGACCACTTCCAGGCCTTCGTCAGCCTTGACCAGCAGCGCGCTGCTACCTTGTTGGTCGTACTGGCTGAACAATTTCGACATGGGCATGCCCAGTACATCACATAGCCGGCTGAGGTTGTCGAGGCTGGTGGACACTTGGGCGTTTTCGATTTTGCTCAACATGCCCTGGCTGATGCCAGCGATGCGTGCGACATCCGCCAGTTTAAGATCCTGGGCCTGACGCTGGCGTTTGATCTGGATACCCAGGTACTGCTCAAGCTTCAGCTTCGGCTGGATTTCGTTAGGCATGTTCATCAGGTGCGCACTGTTTCCGTTCAAGAAATATATTTTCGCACTGGGAATGTGCGTCAGCTGGCAATTATCAGCGGGTGAGCCGGGGCTTATTCCTCCCAAGAATCGAATATTCCCATATATAAAGAGGAAATGCTCGTACTCCGCAGGGATATTCCTTGGTATGCCAACCTGGCAAGCGCCTTGCATTCCTATTGAGAAAGTTAGTTTCCTAATCGGAATATGGAGCGCAGCCGCAATGTTACCAGCAGACACCCAGCGCCTGATCGAAGAGCACGGCATCAAGTACGTACTCGCCCAGTTCGTGGATATCCACGGTTGCGCCAAAACCAAATCGGTACCGGTCTCAGGCCTGTCGCTGGTCGCAGAAGACGGCGCCGGTTTTGCCGGTTTCGCCATCTGCGGTATGGGCATGGAGCCCCATGGCCCGGACTTCATGGCCAAGGGCGATCTATCGACGTTGACGCCCGTGCCGTGGCAGCCGGGTTATGGCCGCGTCGTTTGCATTGGGCACGTCAACGGCGAGCCGTGGCCCTACGACAGTCGTTATGTGCTGCAGCAGCAAGTCGAGCGCCTCAAAGCCAAAGGCTGGACGCTCAATACCGGCCTGGAGCCTGAGTTCAACCTGATGCGTCGAGACACCAGCGGCACACTGCAACTGGTCGATGCCAGCGACACGCTGGACAAGCCTTGCTACGACTACAAAGGGCTGTCGCGTTCCCGCGAGTTTCTGGAAAAACTCACCGAGGCCTTGCAACCGGTGGGTTTTGACATTTATCAGATCGACCACGAAGACGCCAACGGCCAGTTCGAGATCAATTACACCTACAGCGATGCCATGGAGTCGGCTGACCGCTTTACCTTCTTCCGTATGGCCGCCGGCGAAATCGCCAACGACCTGGGCATGATCTGCTCGTTTATGCCCAAGCCCGACCCCAAGCGCGCCGGCAACGGCATGCACTTTCACCTGTCGATCGCCAGTGCCGAGAGCAAGAACCTGTTTTTCGATGCCGCGGACAAACACGGCATGGGCCTGTCGAAACTCGCCTATCACTTCGCTGCAGGCTTGCTGGCCCACGGCCCGGCCCTGTGTGCGTTCGCGGCGCCTACGGTCAATTCGTACAAGCGGTTGGTGGTGGGTAATTCGTTGTCTGGCGCAACTTGGGCACCGGCCTTTATCGCCTTCGGCGCCAACAACCGCTCGGCCATGGTGCGCGTGCCTTACGGGCGGCTGGAGTTCCGCCTGCCGGACGCCGGTTGCAACCCGTACCTGGTCAGCGCCGCGATCATCGCGGCGGGTCTGGACGGCATCGAACGCCAACTGATGCCAGAGCAAATCTGCAACGAAAACCTCTACAGCCTGAGCCTTGAAGCCATTGCCGCCAAGGGCATCAAAACCCTGCCGCAGTCCCTCAAGGAAGCCTGCGATGCCCTGGAAGCCGACCCCTTGTTTGCCGAGGTGATGGGCCAGGAAATCGTCGGCGAGTTCATCAAGCTCAAGCGCATGGAATGGGTGGAATACAGCCGCCATGTGAGTGACTGGGAAATCAAGCGCTATACCGAATTTTTCTGATTGCCGCTCCACGCTTCAAGCCAGCAGCGGCCAATACCCGCGTGCTGGTGCTCAACACACAATTTTCTGTCTAGGCGGCCGGCGTTGAAGCGCAAAGTCGGCCGCTCCCGATCAAGGTGAGGCATATGTGCGGAATTGTAGGGCTGTATCTGAAAAACCCAGCGCTGGAGCCCCAGCTGGGCAAGCTGTTCGAGCCGATGCTCGAAGCCATGACGGACCGTGGCCCGGACAGCGCCGGTTTTGCCATCTATGGCGATGAGGTGGGCGACGGCTGGGTCAAACTGACCTTGCAGGCAACCACCGATCACTACGACTTCAAACGGCTGATGGCCGAGGTTGCAAGCCGGCTCGTTGCGCCGCTCGACTGGTTTCAGAACGCCAGCGCCGTGGTCCTCAAGATCCAGGCCGAAGAAGCCGCAGTAAGAGCCCTGTTGGCTGAGTTGGCCCCCAGCGTGCGCATCATGAGCGCGGGCAAGAGCATCGAAATCCTCAAAGGCATGGGCCTGCCCAAGGAGATTTCCGAGCGCTTCGGCTTGGGCAGCATGCAAGGCAGCCACATCATCGGCCACACCCGTATGGCCACCGAAAGCGCCGTAACCATGGAAGGCAGCCACCCATTTTCTACCGGTGCGGACCTGTGCCTGGTGCACAACGGCTCGCTGTCGAACCACTTCCGGCTGCGCCAGCAATTGCGCCGCGAAGGCATTCATTTCGACACCGAGAACGACACCGAGGTCGCCGCCGGTTACCTGGCCTGGCGCCTGCAGCAGGGCGACTCGTTGAAGGCCGCCCTAGACAGCTCACTGGACGCGCTGGACGGCTTTTTCACCTTCGCCATCGGCACGCGCAACGGCTTTGCGGTGATCCGCGATCCGATTGCCTGCAAGCCGGCCATCCTCGCCGAGACCGACGATTACGTGGCCATGGCCTCCGAATACCAGGCGTTGTCGAGCCTGCCCGGGATCGAGAACGCCAAGGTCTGGGAACCGGTCCCGGCCACCATGTACATCTGGGAACGCGAGTCGGCTTAAGGAACCCCCACATGAAAACGATCGATCTCTCTAGCTCTACCGTGCGTGAGCTGAATCAAGCCTTGCACGATCAAGTCAACGACCTGCAGGACCGCGAATGGCTCGTTACCCATGTTAACGGCGCGCATAACCTCGCCGTCGGCGTCAATCAAGCCGTGTCCATCGATATCCAGGGCCATGCGGGTTACTACTGTGCCGGGATGAACCAAAAAGCCTCGGTCACCGTGCACGGCAACGTCGGCGTGGGCTGTGCGGAAAACATGATGTCCGGTTACGTGCGGGTCAAAGGCAGCGCCTCCCAGGCGGCTGGGGCCACGGCCCATGGCGGCCTGCTGGTGATCGAAGGCGATGCCGGGGCCCGTTGCGGGATCTCCATGAAGGGGATCGACATCGTGGTCGGCGGCAGCATCGGCCACATGAGCTGCTTTATGGGGCAGGCCGGGCGCTTGGTGGTCTGCGGCGACGCTGGCGATGCCTTGGGCGACTCGTTATATGAAACGCGCATCTACGTCAAAGGCAAGGTGGAGTCCCTGGGTTCGGACTGCATTGCCAAAGAGATGCGTGCCGAACACCTGGAGGAGCTGCAGGGGTTACTGAACCGTGCCGGCTTCAACGAAAAAGCCTCGGACTTCAAACGCTACGGTTCGGCCCGTCAGCTCTATAACTTCAAAGTCGACAACGCGTCCGCGTACTGATCCCAGGAGCACAGAACATGAGCGACACCCCTACGCCCAAAGCAGCCCCTGTGCTGCGCGAGTCGGCCACCTTCGATCGCCTGACCATTCAGGAAATTCAGCGGGCCGCCGAAACCGGTATTTACGATATTCGCGGGGGCGGCACCAAACGCAAGCTGCCGCATTTCGATGACCTACTACTGCTGGGCGCCAGTGTGTCGCGCTACCCGCTCGAAGGCTATCGCGAGAAGTGCGGCACTGACGTCATCCTGGGCAATCGTTTCGCCAAGAAGCCGCTCCACCTGAAGATTCCCGTGACCATCGCCGGCATGAGCTTCGGCGCGCTATCGGCCAACGCCAAAGAAGCCCTGGGCCGTGGCGCCACCATCGCCGGGACCAGCACCACCACCGGTGACGGTGGCATGACAGCGGAAGAACGCGGCCAGTCGCAGCATCTGGTCTACCAATACCTGCCGTCGCGCTATGGCATGAACCCGGATGACCTGCGCAAGGCCGATGCCATTGAAATCGTCCTGGGGCAGGGCGCCAAACCTGGTGGCGGCGGCATGCTGCTGGGCATGAAAGTCACCGAGCGGGTGGCGGGCATGCGGACCTTGCCGGTCGGTGTCGATCAGCGTTCCGCGTGCCGCCACCCGGACTGGACCGGCCCGGATGACCTGGCGATCAAAATCGCCGAGATTCGGGAAATCACCGACTGGGAAAAACCGATCTACGTGAAAATCGGCGCTAGCCGCCCTTACTACGACGTCAAACTGGCGGTCAAGGCGGGCGCAGATGTCATCGTGCTCGATGGCATGCAGGGCGGCACGGCGGCGACCCAAGAGGTGTTTATCGAACACGTCGGCTTGCCGATCCTCTGCGCCATCCCTCAGGCGGTGCAGGCGCTGCAAGAAATGGGCATGCACCGCAAGGTTCAACTGATCGTCTCTGGCGGCATCCGCAACGGCGCCGACGTGGCCAAGGCCATGGCGCTGGGCGCGGATGCAGTGGCCATCGGCACGGCGGCATTGATCGCGCTGGGCGACAACCATCCACGCCTGGATGAGGAACTGAAAAAGCTCGGCTCCGCTGCGGGTTTCTACGATGACTGGCAGAACGGCCGCGACCCGGCGGGCATCACCACTCAAGACCCGGAACTGTCCAAGCGGCTGGACCCGGTGGAGGGCGGTCGGCGCCTGGCCAACTACCTGCGGGTGCTGGTGCTCGAGGCGCAAACCATGGCCCGTGCCTGCGGCAAGTCCCATTTACATAACCTGGACCCGGAGGATCTGGTGGCCTTGACCGTCGAATCCGCCGCCATGGCCCGGGTGCCGTTGGCTGGAACCTCGTGGGTTCCGGGCTCGCAGTACTAAAGGTTAGCGATCCCGGCTGGCGCGCTCTTACAGGCGCCTTTGGCCCATTCCAAGAGGTCGCGAAGACCCGGTATTCCCCACGCTTTCTGCCAGGCACTTTTCCCTTCTCTGCAGGAGCTTCGAACATGCTTAACCGTCACCCCGGCACATCTTTTTTGGCTTTAATGGCGCTTGGCGCGGTCGTTCCCCTGGCCCAAGCGGCCGACGCGCCCACCCTCAATACCGGCAGTACCGCCTGGATGGTCATGGCGGCGGTACTGGTGCTGTTTATGTGCCTCCCGGGCCTTGCGCTGTTTTATGGCGGGCTGGTGCGGGCGAAAAACATGCTCTCGCTGTTTACCCAGTGTTTCGGCATCGCCGGCTTGGTGGGCGTGTTGTGGGTGGTTTACGGCTACAGCATGGTGGTCGACAGCAGCAACATGGTCGCAGGCGAGGTGACTTTCAACAGCTTCGTCGGCGGGCTGAGTCGAGCATTTCTGGCGGGCATGACCCCGGACAGCCTGGTGGGGGATATTCCTGAAGGGGTGTTCGTGACGTTCCAGATGACCTTCGCGATCATCACCCCAGCGCTGATTGCCGGGGCCTTCGCCGAGCGCATGAAGTTCTCGGCGGCGCTGCTGTTCATGGCGCTATGGTTTACCCTGGTGTATGCACCGGTAGCGCATATGGTCTGGGGCGGCGCGGGGGCACTGATGCATAACTGGGGCGTTCTGGATTTCGCCGGCGGCACCGCCGTGCATATCAATGCCGGGGTTGCCGCACTGGCGGCGTGCCTGGTGCTCGGCAAGCGCAAAGGCTACCAAAACACGCCCATGCCCGCGCACAACCTGAGCCTGACCATGGTGGGCGCGGCCATGCTCTGGGTCGGCTGGTTCGGGTTCAATATCGGCTCCGGCGGCGGGCTCAATGGCACCTCCGGCATCGTCATGCTCAACACCCAGCTAGGGGCGTGCGCGGGGATCCTCGGCTGGATGTTCACTGAGTGGTTCAAGGCCGGTAAACCCAGCGCGCTGGGGCTTGCCAGTGGTGCGTTGGCCGGGTTGGTCGGTATCACCCCAGCCTGCGCCTACGTGGGCGTGGGCGGCGCGTTGGCGATCGGGCTGTTGTGCGGCGTATTCTGCTACCTCAGTGTCACGGTGCTTAAGCAGCGTTTTGGCTACGACGACAGCCTCGACGTCTTCGGCCTGCACGGTATCGGCGGTATGATCGGCGCGCTGCTCACGGGGGTGTTCTGCGTGCCGTCGTTGGGCGGACTGGTGGAAGGCGTGAGCATGGGCGACCAGATCGTGGCGCAGATCAAAGGTGTGCTGATGACCACGGTTTACTGTTTTGCGGTGAGCTGGATCATCCTCAAAGTGGTCAATGCCCTGATCGGCTTACGCGCCCATGAGTCGGTCGAAGAGATGGGGCTGGACCTGGCTGAGCACAACGAGCGTGCTTACAACCACTGAGCCCAAGCCAGAACATCAGACGTAAAAAAGCCCGGAGCCTAACCCAGACTCCGGGCTTTTCATTCCCTCAGCTAAACGCAGGCACCACGTGCTTGACGAACAGCTCCAGGGATTTTTTCTTCTCGGCGTGGGGCAAGCTGTTGTCGCACCAGAAGCTGAATTCATCGACACCCAGTTCCTGGTAATAACGGATGCGAGCAATGATCTCTTCTGGCGTGCCAATCATGGTGTTCTTGTGGATGTTGTCCAGCTCGAACTCTGGGCGCTCCTTAAACTTCTCCTCGGGGCTCGGCGCGAGGAACCCGTTGACCGGCGTAGTCTTGTTGCCAAACCAGGCGTCGAAAGTTCGGTAGAACTTGGCGATTGCGGTGGCGCCGACTTTCCAGCCTTCGGGATCGTCCACGGCGTGCACGTGGGTATGCCGCAACACCATCAACTGTGGACGCGGCACATCGGGGTTATTGGCCAAGGCCGTCTCGAACTTGTTTTTCAGGTCGAGCACTTCTTCGTCGCCCTTCATGAGCGGCGTCACCATTACATTGCAGCCGTTCTTGACCGCAAAGTTATGGGAGTCCGGATCCCGCGCCGCGATCCACATCGGTGGCGTGTTGATCGGTTTCGGCACGCTGGTGGACGTGGGGAATTTCCAGATCTCGCCATCGTGGGCGTAATCGCCTTGCCACAGCGCCTTAATCACCGGGACCATTTCACGCAGTGCCTGGCCGCCTTGGGACGCAGGCATGCCGCCGGCCATCCGGTCGAACTCAACCTGATAGGCGCCGCGCGCCAGGCCCACTTCCATGCGGCCGTTACTGATGACATCGAGCAGAGCGCATTCGCCGGCCACCCGCAGGGGGTGCCAGAACGGCGCGATGATGGTGCCGGCGCCAAGGTGAATGGTGGTGGTTTTCGCCGCCAGGTACGCCAGCAATGGCATGGGACTGGGCGAAATGGTGTATTCCATGGCATGGTGCTCGCCAATCCAGACCGTGCTGAAGCCGCCGGCTTCCGCCAGCAGTGTCAGTTCAGTCAGATCTTCGAACAGCTGGCGGTGGCTGACCGATTCATCCCAGCGTTCCATGTGTACGAACAGCGAAAATTTCATGACGCGTCCCTCGGGTTTGCCCATGACCGACCCTGTGAGCGGGTCATTTTAGATAGGCCGTGATGGTGACGAATGCTGGCCGGCATCAGGCGAAGGCGGGCAGTGCGCCCATCTTGCCTCGGCAGTACACCAGCGAGCTGGCTGGGGATTGGGGCAAGATCAGGTTTTTCACCGCGCCCACCATGATCGCGTGATCGCCACCTTCATATTCGCGCCACAGTTCGCACTCGATGATCGCCGTGGCGTTGGGCAGCAGCGGGTTGCCCAGCTCACTCAAGGTCCAGTCCAGGCCCGCAGCCTTGTCTTTACCTTTGCGCGCAAACGCATAGGCTTCGTTCTGTTGCGTGCCCGACAGCAAATGGATGGCGAAGCGCTTGTTTTTAATCAGCGTCGGATAAGAGTCCGAAGTGTAGTTGGGGCAAAACAGCACCAACGGCGGATCCATCGACAAAGAGCTGAACGCGCTGGCGGTCAGGCCTACCACTTGGCCGTCATCGTCAAGCGTAGTGATGACCGTGACACCGGAAGGGAAGGAGCCTAAGACGTTCTTGTAAGCGTTCGCGTCGATCATTTTCTACCTCGGCAGTCAGTGCTGAAGGTGATTGGTTTGTTTGTCTTATGGTATACCGTAATACTAACTGCGCAAGGGTTTTTCGCTGATGCTTGGGTGGTCACCGCGCAGCGCTCGAGCGCGATCAATGGGCGCCGGCGGCTTTGTTCAGGTCGCTCTCTGTCCACTGCGTGTAGACGCACGCATCGGCGCTGGCCCAACGCACGCAGACCGCATCACCGGCCTGTAGCGGCATGCCGCTGGCGGACAGCGCCTTAACGGTCATGGCGGTGCCTGTGGCCGTGACTACCGAGCAGGTCTGGCTTTCGCCCAGGAACAGCATTTCAGTGACGGTCGCGGTCACCTCGTTCCAGCCGCTGGGTAACGGCTCGAGTTGCGCCTGCGCAGGGCTCAGGGCCAAGGCTTTTTCCGGGCGAATCATGAGCAATAGGTCTTGCTCGGTTTGCAGGTTGGCGGTGGGCCGAATGGCCAACGGCTTGCCTTCGAACGTCGCCACGGCGTTGCTTTGGGCCTTGAGTTTGAGAAAGTTCGAGTTACCCAGAAAGGAGGCGACAAAGGCGTTTGGCGGGTTCTGATAGAGGTCATAACCGCTGCCCAGACCGACGATCTTGCCGTGGCTGAAAATGGCGATGCGCTGGGACAAACGCATGGCTTCTTCCTGATCGTGGGTCACGTAAACGATGGTGATGCCCAGGCGCCGATGCAGCTGGCGCAATTCGTCTTGCAGGTCTTCGCGCAGCTTTTTGTCCAGCGCCCCGAGCGGCTCATCCATCAGCAGAATGCGCGGCTCGTAGACCAACGCGCGGGCGATGGCGACGCGTTGCTGCTGGCCACCGGACAACTGCGCAGGGCGGCGGTGGGCGAACTGATCGAGCTGCACCAACTTCAGCATGGCATCGACACGTTTCTCCCGTTCGGCGCTGGCCAGCTTGCGAATCGCCAGGGGGAAGGCAATGTTGTCGCGCACCGACAGGTGTGGAAATAGCGAGTAGCGCTGAAACACCATGCCAATGTCCCGCTTGTGTGGCGGCACGTTAACCAGCGATTGGCCGTTGACCAGAATCTCCCCGGAGCTTGGCTGTTCGAAGCCTGCGAGCATTGACAATGTGGTGCTTTTGCCCGAGCCGCTGGAGCCGAGGAAGGTGAGGAATTCGCCGTCCTGGATATCCAGGGAGATATCGTCGACCGCAGCGAAATTGCCGTAGTGCTTGTTTAGGTGGCGCAGGCTGACCAGCGTGCGCTGATCCGCTGGCGCGGGTTCTTTGATCACGGCACTCATCAGGACATCCTCGCTTCGTTGCGGCGACGCAGGGTCGCGGCGATAAACATGACCAGCATCGACAGGGCGATCAACAACGTCGAAGCGACGGCGATGACCGGGGTGAGGTCCTGGCGCAGGGTGGTCCACATTTTGACGGGTAAGGTTTGCAGGTTGGGGCTTGCCATCATCACACTGAGCACGACTTCATCCCACGACACCAGAAACGCAAACAGGGCACCGGCGACCATGCCCGGGCGAATCCCGGGAAATGTCACTTTCAGCACCGCCTGGAGTCTTGAGGCGCCACAGATGACCGCGGCGTCTTCAATGGATTGATCGAACAGCTTCAGGGAGTTGATGATCGAAATGATGGTGAACGGCAACGCAACGATGACGTGGCTGACCACGAACGAAAACATCGTGCCGGTATAGCCCAGCTTGAGAAACAGCGCGTAAACCGCCACGGCGATGATCACCAGCGGCACGATCATCGGCAGGGTGAATAGGCCGTACAACAGGTCACGCCCGGGGAAGCGCCCACGCACCAGGGCGAAGGCCGTGGGCAAGCCCAACGCCACCGAGCAAACGGTGGTCAACACCGCGACTTTCAAGCTGGTGAAGGCAGCGGCCATCCATTCAGGGTTGCTGAAAAACTGTTGGTACCACTTCAGCGTCCAGCCCGGTGGCGGGAACACCAGCCACTGGGAGGAGCCGAACGACAGCAATACGATGAACACGATCGGCAACAGCAAGAACAGGGCGATCAGTGCGGTGGTGAGGTAGAGCCCCCCGCGCAGGCGCGAGCTCATGGCATTGGGCGTCAGGAGCATGCAGGGTTACCTCGCGCAAGTGCTGCCGACCGGGGATTCCGGTTGCAGCTTCAGATAGAAGTAGAACAGCACCAGGGTAATCACGATCAGCAACGCCGCCGCCGCGCTGGCCAGGCCCCAATTGAGGAACGACTGCACCTGCTGCACGATGAATTCCGGCAGCATCATGTCCTGGGCGCCGCCCAGCAGAGCAGGGGTCACGTAGTACCCAAGGGACATGACGAACACCATCAGCCCGCCGGAAAACAGCCCGGGGCGGCACAGCGGCAGGAACACCTTAAAGAAGTTGCTCCAAGGACTGGCGCCGCAGATGGAACCGGCCTGTAGCACCATGGGGTCGATGGCCTGCATGGTTGCCTGCAACGGCAGCACGATGAACGGAATCATGATGTAAGTCATACCGATCACCACACCGGTGAGGTTATGCACCATCTCCAGCGGCTGATCGATAATACCCAGCGCCATCAGTGCTTTATTGATAACCCCGGAGGCCTGCAACAGCACCAGCCAGGAATAGGTGCGCGCCAGCAGGCTGGTCCACATCGACAGCAGCACTATATTAAGCATCCAGCGGCCCCAGCCGCGAGGCACCAGGGTGATCGCCCACGCCAGTGGAAACCCCAGCAGTAGACTGAACAGCGTCACCATGCCCGCCACCGAGAAGGTATTGAACAGCACCCGGGCATAGGCCGAGTTGGCGAACAGTTGCTCGTAGTTGGCAAACCCCGGGGTGGGTTCGAGCACGCCGCGCAACAGCAGGCCAATCAGCGGTGCGAAGAAAAACAGCCCGAGAAAGATCAGCGCCGGTAGCAGGTTTCGGCTGCCTTTCCAACGCTGCGACAACGCTACGCTCTGGCTCATCTTCACGCCCTGATTAAATGCCGCGCCGCTGGTGCCGTTAGCACCTGCGGCCGCAGTGGAGTGAGGACCGGTGGCGGCCGTCATTTTTACTTGACCAGCCATTCGTTCCACCGTGTCGCGATGCTCGAGCCGTTCTTGGCCCAGTACGCGAAGTCGAGGGTGATTTGGTCTTTAGCGTAAGCGGTCGGCAAGTTAGGCGCTAACGCCGGGTCCAGCTTTTGCACGCTGTCCAGATTGACCGGCGCGTAGGCGGTGAGCCCGGCAAAGTCGGCCTGGCCTTTGGCGCTGGCGGCTTGGGCGATCAGTTTCATGGCAGCGCCTTTGTTTTTCGCGCCTTTGGGTACGACCAAAAAGTCCGCCATGACCAGGTTCTGTTTCCAGCTCACACCCACTGGCGCACCGTCCTGTTGCAGGGCATAGACCCGGCCGTTCCAAAACTGCCCAAGGGCGACCTCACCCGACGCGAGCAACTGCTGGGACTGTGCACCTCCGCCCCACCAAACGATGTCTTTTTTGATGGTGTCGAGTTTCTTGAAGGCGCGGTCCAGGTCCAGCGGGTAAAGCTTGTCGGCGGCGACACCGTCGGCCAGCAGTGCCAGTTCCAGCACGCCAGGGCTTGGCCATTTGTACAGGGCCCGCTTGCCGGGATAGGTCTTGGTGTCGAACAGCGAAGCCCAGTCCTGGGGCTTCTTGCCCGCCAGCCTGGCTTCGTTGTAACCGAGCACGAACGAGAAGAAGAACGAGCCCACGCCGTGGTCGGATACGAAGCGAGGATCGAGGCGATCTTTCTGGATCACATTGAAATCGAGGGGTTCGAGCAAGCCTTCAGCCGCGGCGCGTAGGGCAAAGTCTGCCTCGACGTCCACCACGTCCCACTGCACGTTGCCGCTCTCGACCATGGCCTTGAGTTTGCCGTAATCGGTGGGACCGTCCTGAACCACCGCAGTACCGGTCGCTTGGGTGAAAGGGGTTGCCCAGGCTTGCTTTTGCGCATCCTGAGTCGAACCGCCCCAGCTGACGAAATTGACGCTGTCCGCAGCCACTGCCGCATGACAGGAGAGGGCCAGTAGACCCGCCGTCAAAACCGCTGTTGCACGTTGAATCAACACCATTTTCACGCCCTCATTTGTTGTGTTTTTGAGCGGGCTGCAAGTGCCCGCCTGTCGGGAGCAGTGGGTCTTAGGAGGTTGCGATCCTTAGACCTTGAAAAAAACGGGGCCGGTCAGGGGCTGTTATTTGTGCTGTCCCAAGTGGGCGCACCTGACTGATTAACGCTTCGGCCTACGGAATATCATATTATGGTATTCCAAACTTTCTGCAAGTGTTTTGCCGCGTGCCCGGCGTCCAACTGGCTGCATCCTTGCCGGTTCTTGGACTATTGTTGATGGTTCAGTACTGGTCTTCGGTGGGCTCAAACGCCATAAGCCGGGTACCCCTGTGGTTGCAGTAGATTATTGGTATACCATCAGACAAGATATTTCACAGTTCCGCTCTACTTGAAAGAGCCCCATGCAAAGCGAGGTCGCGATGAAAGGTTATTGGATTGCCCACGTGGATGTGACGGACCCTCAGCAGTACAGCCAATACACCCAGCGCGGGCCGGCCGCGTTCGCCTTGTTTGGCGGGAAGTTCCTGGCCCGTGGCGGGCGCTCCCAAGCTCTGGAGGGACGCGATACCCCACAACGCACGGTGATCATCGAGTTTCCTTCCTACGAGCGAGCGCTGGCCTGTTATCGATCAGACGAGTATCAAGAGGCCATGAGCCATAGGCAGGGTGTAGCCCATGCCGAAATTGTCATCGTGGAGGGGTTCGCCGGGTAGGTGATCGACATATTTATCTATCGAATATTGCGCCAACCGTAGGAGGGGGCCTTGCCCCCGAGCTTTTTGCCCCTGCAAACACAAATTCCCCAAACACCACAAAACGGCCCGTCAGCGCGCCCCGGCGCGATCAACGAATGAAATGCACCGTGCCGCTGCTGTCATTGCCCACGTACAGCCCATAGACACCTGCCTGGCGCTCGGCGATGTAACGTTCGAGGATTTGCCGGATGGCCGGGTAGTAGATCTCGCCCCAGGGGATGTCGGCTGGGGCGAAGAATCGGCACGCCAGGGTTTCCGGGCCGAATTGGCCTGTGATTTCAAGGGCAATCGCGCGGAATACAATGTACACCTCGCTGATCTGCGGCACGCTGAAGATAGAGTAGGGCGAGATGATTTCGCCGCGCACGCCGCTTTCTTCCCAAACCTCGCGCAGCGCGGCCTGTTCGGTGGTTTCGCCGCTTTCCATGAAACCTGCAGGCAGTGTCCAGGTGCCTGGGCGCGGCGGGATCGCCCGCTGGCACAGCAGGTAGCGGCCTTCCTGCTCGATGATGCACCCGGCGATGACCTTCGGGTTGACGTAGTGCACATAATCACAGCGGGTGCACACCAGCCGCTGGTGGGTATCGCCCCTCGGCACGCGTTGTTCCAGTTCAGTGCTGCCACATTGTGAACAAAAGCGTGGGACAGGCATGTCAGCGTCCTATGCGGGGTTCCTTCAGCGCCACGGGTACGACGATCTCGCGGACTTTGCCGGCATCGTCCTGTTTCGATTTGAGGTAGTCCATCGCCACTTTGGCGGCATTGCGGACGTGATCCACTGAAGCCTGATGCGCGGCCAGTGGGTCGCCGCTCTTGATCGCCGCCACCAGTTTTTCCATTTCTTGGTTACTGGCGCCCCGGCGGTTGTCCTGGGACACCGAGGTGGCACGCAAGTAGCTGATGCGCGCCTGCAACTGGCGCAACTGAGTGGCGGCCACGTGATTACCCGAGCCTTCGAGGAGCACGTCGTAGAAGCGCTGCACCGAATCGAGCACCTGTTGCAGCTCGCCTTCCTCCAGCGCCTTGCGGTTTTCTTCGAGGGCTTTTTCCAGCGCTCGAATGTCCTTGGCTTTGGCCCGTAGGGTGAACAACTGGACGATCAGGCCCTCGAGGACGCAACGCAGTTCATAAATGTCGCAGGCGTCCGCCAAGGTAATGATGGCCACGCTCGGGCCTTTGGCATCGGCGAATGCCACCAGGCCTTCGGACTCCAGGTGGCGCAGGGCTTCACGTACCGAAGTGCGACTGACGCCGAGGCGCTCGCACAGGTCGCGCTCGACCAGGCGATCGCCGGGCATAAGCTGAAAGTTCATGATCGCGCTGCGCAATTTGTCCAGCACGATTTCCCGCAGGGTGATGGGGTTGCGATTGACCTTGAAGCTGTCGTCGAGTGGCAGGCGTTTCATGGAGTCCGCTCTAAATGTGGTTGTCCGGGGCGCAGGCGCGGCTTGAATCACAACCGCGCGCTGGCGGACAGCCAACGGGTTGGCTGAGGCCCAGCCTTTTTGCAGGGCCGAAATGGTGCCTGAGTTTATCACGCCGTGTGCTACCCACCACCCGTGGCCTGCCCGGGCTAGGCAAACGCCGGCAGCGGCCCCAGCTTGCCACGATGGTAAACCATCGGAGTTACCGGCTCGGTCGGCAGAATCAGGTTGCGCACCGCGCCGACGATGATCGCGTGATCGCCGCCGTCGTATTCGCGCCACAACTCGCACTCGATGATCGCCGTGGCGTTGTTGAGCAACGGGTTACCCAGTTCGCTCAGGTGCCACTCGATGCCTTTGGCCTTGTCCTTGCCTTTACCCGCGAAAGCATAGGCTTCGGCTGTCTGTTCGGCAGACAGCAAATGAATCGCAAAGCGCTTGCTGTCGCGCAGGATCGGGTAGGTGTCGGAGGCGTAGTTGGGGCAAAACAACACCAACGCTGGATCGATCGACAACGCACTGAAGGCGCTGGCGGTGATGCCCACGAGGGCGCCGTCGGGGTCCAGGGTTGTGACCACGGTGACGCCTGAGGGGAAGGACGCCATGACGTCTTTGTAAATCCCGGGTTCGATCATTGCAGCAGCCTCGCTTAACGCATCACGAAAGGGTCGGGCATCGGGGCTTGCGAGAGGTTGATCCATACCGTTTTCAGCTCGGTATAGGCCAGCACCGAATCGATGCCGCTCTCGCGACCGTAGCCGCTGTTCTTGAAACCGCCGATGGGGGCCATCGCCGACACCGCGCGGTAGGTGTTGACCCAAATGATTCCAGAGCGCACGTCCCGCGCCAGGCGGTGAGCGCGGCCCAGATCACGGGTCCAGATACCGGCGGCCAGGCCGAACTGCGAGTCGTTGGCAATGGCCAGCGCCTCGGCCTCGTCCTTGAAGCGAATCACCGACGCAACCGGCCCGAAGACCTCTTCCTGCATGATCTTCATCGAATTGCGATCGCACTCCAACAGCGTCGGCTCGAAATACCAGCCCTCAGTGTCCAGGGTCGGGCGCTTGCCACCGGTGCGCAGCGTGGCGCCCTCGGCCAGCGCGTCAGCCACCAGGCCTTCGACCACGGCCAATTGCTGAGCGGTGGCCATCGGGCCCATTTCGCTGGCGTCATCCTGGGGGTTGCCAATGCGAATACGCTGGGCGCGTTGCACCAAGCGCTCGACGAACTCGTCGTAGATCTCATCTTGCACCAGCAGTCGCGAGCCCGACACGCAGCTTTGCCCGGACGCCGCGTAGATACCGGCGATGGCGCCGTTGATGGCGCTGTCGAGGTCGGCATCGGCAAAGATGATGTTGGGGGACTTGCCGCCCAGCTCCAGCGACAGCCGTGCGAAATTCTCGGCGCTGCTGCGCACCACGTGGCGGGCCGTTGCCGCTCCGCCGGTGAAGGCGATTTTGCGCACCAGCGGGTGGCGGGTCAGGGCCGCGCCAGTGCTTGGGCCGTAGCCGGTCACCACGTTGACCACCCCTGGCGGGATCCCCGCTTGCAGCGCCAGGCGCGCGAGTTCCAGGACCGTCGCCGAAGCGTGTTCCGACGGCTTGAGCACGATGGTATTACCCGCGGCCAGGGCCGGGGCCAGCTTGATCGCGGTGAGGTACAGCGGGCTGTTCCAGGGGATGATCCCGGCGACCACGCCCATGGGCTCGTGCACGGTGTAGGCAAACAGGTCGGGCTTGTCCAGGGGCAGGGTGCCCCCTTCGAGTTTGTCGGCCAGGCCTGCGGTGTAATGGAAAAACTCCGGCAGGTAACTGACCTGGCCGCGGGTTTCGCGAATCAGTTTGCCGTTGTCGCGGCTCTCCAATTGCGCCAGTTGTTCTTTGTTCTCGGCAATCAGGTCGCCCAGGCGGCGCAGCAGTTTGCCTCGGGCGGTGGCGGTCAGCGTGCGCCATGCCGCGCCTTCGAAGGCTTTTTGTGCGGCCTGGACGGCGCGATCGACATCGGCCTCGTCGGCATCCGGCAGTTGCGCCCAGGGCTGCGCCAGCGCCGGGTTCAGGCTTTCGAAGGTGTTGCCGGACAGTGCGTCGGCCCATTGGCCGTCAATGCACATCTGAAATCGGGTCAGCGTCATGCGACGATCTCCTTTGCCGGGGTGTGTTGGGCGTCCATTTTGCGCAGGAACTCCAGTAGCACCTGGTTGACCAGGCGCGGCGACTCTACCGGCATCATATGCCGTTGCTCGGGCAGTATCGCCACCTGCGCGCCGTGAATTCGCAGCGCCAACTGGCGGGCCATGTCTGGCGTGGAACCTGGGTCCAGCTCACCGGTGGCAATCAGTGTCGGTGCCTTTATCTGCCCCAGATCATCGGCGCGGTACATGTCCTGGGTGGCGAACAGTTTGTAGGTAGTCAGGTAGCCCTGGGGGTCGTTGCTGGCGAGGATCTGCCGGATCGCCGCAATCTGCGCCGGGTTGGCCGCCTGATATTCGCGGCTGAACCAGCGCGACAGCGCCTCGGCGGCATTGGCGTCGGGCCCATGCTCCGCCGCTTGGCTGGTGCGGGCAATAACGCCCGCCCGTTGCTCGGCACTGCGGTTGAACACGCTGTTGAGAATGACCATACCCGAAAGGTGCTGGGGAAAATGCAGGGCAAAGGCACGCGCCACCAAACCGCCCATGGAGAAGCCGATCACGGTAGCGCTCGGCACGCCAAGGTGCTCGAGCAGTTCACGAAGTTGTTCGGCATAACCCGGCAGGCCGGTGTCCGGGTCAGGGCGCGGGCTCGCGCCATGGCCCAGCATGTCATAGGCAATGACCCGATAGTGGGGGGATAAACCAACGATTTGTCCGCCCCACATCTCTTTGTTCAGGCCAACCCCGTGAATCAATACGACGGGATGGCCTTGGCCGGTCGCCAGGTAACTGGTGCCAGCCGGGGTGAGTTCAGCGGTGAGCCGAATCATGAAGCGCTCCTGCACAGGCCTTATCGGTAATGACGACGAGCATTTATTGGGCTTTTTCCGCCGCCAGTTCTTCCAGGTCCAGGTAGCGGTTGCCGATACGGGGGTGCAGGCGACCGCCGTTGGCAGCGCCCAATACCACGACGATTTCATCGGCGCGGGGCGAGTCCTCGATCTGCATTTCCAGGGTGATGTAATGCGAGCGCAGGCCTTCGTCGTCTTTGTGCATCATCGGCACCTGAATAGAGGTGCCCGGGCCACCGCGCTTGTTGGTGAAGCTCAGGTAGCTTTTGGCCTTGACCGCCTCGCGGTAGTGATTGCCGAAGCGCAGGGTGTGAATAATCGCCGAAGCGTGTTCGATTTCGCCGTCGGCGCCGATCACGGCGGCCTTGCCGTAGGCCTCGATCTGGTCAGCACCGCCGATAATTGCAGTCAAACGCTCCACCATTAATGCGCCGAGGTCAGAGCAATTGGCGCGGATTTCAGGCTTGAGGTCGTCGACAAAGCCGCGTCCGTGCCACGGGTTTTTGATGACGGCGGCCAGGCCGACCATCTTAACCGGTTTGTCAGCGGCTTTGCCGCCTTCGATAAAGGTCTCTTCGATGTAGCTGACGATCTTGCGAATTTCAAAACTCATGGCGGGCTCCCAGGGTGCTGACACGGCATGTGGGTATGTATGTGGTCTGATGGTATACCATAAGATTAATCGTGCAAATGGTTTTAGCGGGGGGCGGGATCTAAGGCTGGGGCAGAGTGGGATTGGCGCGGATGCCAACATCCGCTGCGGCGAGGTGCGCCCGCGCCGCTGCGATCGCGGTGCGTGGGGGGTTATTTGCGCCGCGGGCGTGGTGCCACGCCAGTCAGCGTCTGGCGCACGCTGGCCCATGCCCTATGCAGGCTGTTGCGCAGCGCCACCGCGTCCAGCGTTAGGATGCGTACGCAAACTCCGCAGTCATTGGGCAGCGCGCTGACGCCTAAATAACTGTCAGGCAAGCCGTGCAGGGCGTGACGTAGGGCGGCCTTGAGCGCTTGCACCGGCAATCCCTGGCCCACCAGCATAAAGGTCGCCAGCGCCTGGAAAGGGCCGTTCACGCCGGGGAACTGGCGCGTCATGTCTAGCCCGGTCAACGCCAGTCGATCCCCCGCCAGTAGCCGCCCGGAGGGGCAGTGTACTGCCAGATCGGCCCGGTAAGCGTCGAACAGGCCGCTCGTGCCCAGGGGCGTGTGCAGGACAAACGCATCGCAGAGCATCACTCGGGCGCCGGGATGCAACACCACATTGACCCGGCTATGCAGCTTCGCCTGGGGAAACACGATGGTGGCCATCGGCAGGTATTCCAATAAGGCCCCGGCTTCGGCGGTCAGGCTGATGGTTTGGCGGGCAGCGCCTTCGACCATGCTATGGGCTACCGTAGCGGCACCGGTGCTGACGTGGGCCTGGCTGCCCGGGCCGGCATGCAACTGAATGTGCAGATCTTCCCCGGCAAACAGGCCCCCGGAGCACGATTGCAGATACACCGCTGCCATGCCGGCCGGGTCATCGGGCAGTTTCAGGGTGCGGCCCAGATGAAAGGGGTAGCCTACTTGTTGGGCACTGATATAGCTGGCCCCGGACGCTGCTCTACTGAAAGCGATCCGCGCCTGTACCGCGGGTTCTGCCCGGGGCAGCGACGGCGCTGGCTGGCATAGCATTGGCGGCGCGTTCATGGCTGGTCGAACAGCACGGCGCGGCTGATAGCGTCGACCACGGCATCGACCCCCTCACCGAGGGCGCAATTGGTGAACAGCACCGGCCGGCCGTCACGGGCCTCGGCCGATTCGCGGCGCATGCGCGGCAGATCGACGCCGACGTAGGGCGCCAAATCGTATTTATTGACCACTAACAGATCGCAGCTCAACACGCCCGGGCCGCGTTTGCGCGGGATATCGTCCCCGCCGGCCACATCAATGACGAAGATCCAATAATCCACCAGGTCCAGGGAAAAGGTCGAGGCCAGGTTATCGCCGCCGGATTCGATCAGGATAAGGTCAAGCGGCTGGAAACGCGCTTCCAGCTCATCGGCCATTTGCAAGTTGAGGGTTGGATCTTCACGGATCGCCGTGTGCGGGCAGGCCCCGGTTTCCACGGCCAGCACCCGTTGCGGATCGATCAGGCCGCTGCGCTGCACCCGTTCAGCGTCCTCGCGGGTGGCCAGGTCGTTGGTGATAATCGCAAGCTCGGTGCCACGGGCGATAAAGCGCGGGATCAGTTGCTCCAGCAGCCGGGTTTTACCCGAACCCACTGGGCCGCCGATGCCCACGCGAGCGGCGCCAAGGTGCGCCTGCCGTGGTTGTGGCGCAAGGCCGGGCAATACAGTGCTCATCATCAGGTTCCTTTTATCAGCCGCGCTCAGCGCAGCATGTAACGCTGGGCCAAGGGGACTTCGCTGACCGGTTCGCACGTCAGGCGCTCGCCGTCGGCGTAGACATCGAAGGTTTGCGGATCGACGCGGATGTCCGGGCAGGCATCGTTGTGCAGCATGTCGGCCTTGCGCAGGGTGCGGGTGCCGAAGGCCGGCAGCAGGGCTTTTTTCAGGCCCAGTTTTTCCGCCGTATTCGCTTGCACGGCTAGGCGGTTGACGAAGTTCACCGACAGCGCCTGCTTGGCTTCTCCGAAGGCGCCCCATTGCGGGCGCATCAGCAACGGCTCGCAGGTGTACAGCGAGGCAGCGGAGTCGCCCATCACGCCATGCACGATAAAGCCGCCCTTGACCACCAATTCCGGTTTGATGCCGAAGAACGCCGGGCGCCACAACACCAAGTCGGCCAGCTTGCCCGGTTCCAGCGAACCGATGTAGCTGTCGATGCCGAACACCCGCGCGGCGTTGATGGTGTATTTGGCGATGTAACGCTTGATGCGTTCGTTGTCGCCTAAGGCGGTGCTCTCCTCGGGCAGGCGTCCGCGTTGGTCCTTCATCTTCGATGCCAACTGCCAGGTGCGGCAGATCACCTCGTTGATCCGGCCCATGCCCTGGCTGTCCGAACCGAGGATCGAAATCGCTCCGGTGTCGTGCAGGATATCCTCGGCGGCAATGGTCTGCGGGCGCACCCGCGATTCGGCGAAGGCCACGTCTTCCGGCACGTCCGGGTTGAGGTGGTGACAGACCATGATCATGTCCAGGTGTTCGTCGAACGTATTGATGGTGTACGGATTGGTCGGGTTGGTGGAGGAGGGGATGCAATTGGGCTTGCCCGCCACGCTGATGATGTCCGGCGCATGGCCGCCGCCCGCGCCTTCTGTGTGATACATGTGAATGGTGCGGTCGCCGATGGCCGCCAAGGTGTCTTCGAGAAAACCCGATTCGTTGAGGGTATCTGTGTGCAACTGCACCTGAAAGTCGTACTCGTCGGCGACCTTCAGACAGGTGTCGATGACCGCTGGCATGGCGCCCCAGTCTTCGTGGATTTTCAAGCCCAGGCACCCGCCGCGCAGTTGGCCCAGCAGCGATTCTGGCTTGCTGGAGTTGCCGCGGCCGAGAAATCCAAAGTTGATCGGCCAGGCTTCGGCGGCTTGTAGCATCTTGCCGACATTCCATTCCCCGCCGCAGTCGATGCCGACGGTGATCGGCCCCAGCGACCCGCCGATCAGGGTGGTCAGGCCTGCCGCCAAGGCGTGCTCGCACAATTGCGCCGAGTCGAAATGCACATGCACATCGATGCCGCCAGGGGTGACGATCAAGCCTTCGGCGTCGCGTACCGTGGTGGCGACGCCACAGATCAATTGTGGGTGTACGCCATCCATCACCTGCGGATTGCCGGCCTTGCCGATGGCGACGATCTTGCCGTCCTTGATGCCGATATCGCCTTTGACGATGCCGATCACCGGGTCGATGATCAGCGCGTTGCAGATCAGCATGTCGAGGGCGCCGTCTTCACTGTCGTGACCGGGCATCAGGCCCATGCCATCGCGCAGGGTCTTGCCGCCGCCGTGCAGGCATTCATCGCCGGGCACCGCGTGGTCGAATTCCACTTCGGCCAGCAGCGAGGTATCGCCTAGGCGCACCGCATCGCCGGTAGTGGGGCCATACATGGCCGCGTATTCCTTGCGAGTCATGGTTGCCATGGGTCAAGCCCCTTTGAAAAGCTGTGCACGGGCGCGCTCAAGGGCAATTGCCTTGCAGGCCGGATCGTGCAGGTTGCCGTTGGTCAAACCGCTGAAACCGTGGATGTCTCCGCTACCACCGAACTGCACCAAGTGGACCTCGCGCAGCTCCCCCGGCTCGAACCGTACCGCTGTCCCAGCGGGGATGTCCAAGTGCATGCCAAAGGCGATTTCCCGGGGAAAATCCAGCGCTTTGTTGACCTCGAAAAAGTGGTAGTGACTGCCGACCTGCACCGGTCGGTCGCCGGTATTGACCGCGCGTAACGTGGCGGTGGGGCGTGCGCTGTTGAGCTGGATATCGGCGTCAGGCGAAAGGATCTCGCCAGGGGTGGGCAGGTCTGCCAGCGGCTGTAGCCCCGGCCGGATCGGTTGATGCACGGTGACCAGCTTAGTGCCGTCGGGGAAGGTGCCTTCCACTTGCAGCACTGGCAGCAGATCGGCAACCCCCGGCATGACGTCATCGGTGTTGAGGAGGGTCGAGCCAAAGCCGATCAGTTCGGCGACGCTGCGGCCTTCGCGAGCGCCTTCGAGAATCTCGTCGGCGATCAGCGCCGAGGCTTCCGGAAAGTTCAGGCGCAGGCCTTTGGCCCGTCGTTTGCGCGAGAGTTCGGCGGCGCTGTACAGCGTGAGTCGTTCTAGCTCAGTGGGGGTCAGCAGCATGTTGAAGCTCCTGTACGGGCGGCGGGCTGTGGGCCGGGCCGCTCAGTTAGCGAAAAGCCGCAGAGGTTGGGTCTCGTGGCGCATCACGGCGATTTCGGCCATGGGGGTGAAACCACTGGCCTCATCGAGGGTGCAGGGCGCTGCGTCCAGTAGCTCTAGCAGCAACGGCTGGATATCGGTCAACACCCGCTGCGCGTCCACATGCCCCATCACACCCAGGCGCACTGCAGCGCTCACCAGCGCAGTGCACAAGCCGTGGGCCGCCGCCAGGTGGCAGTGTTCGCGGTGCATGCCGAGCTGATGCCAGATCAGCCCCTGGACCACCGGCAAATGCCCTGGGGTCGCGGCGGCCACCACCTGGTGCTGATAAGGCGCAGCCCCTGGGGTGCCGAGCGCGGCATGCACCCCAAGCAACGATTGCCCGACCCGGCGTGAACCTTGGCGCAGTTCTTCGGCCAGGGTCAGGGCTTCAACCTGCGCGTCGAGCAGCATCAGCGTTGGCAGGTCGTCGGCGGCCTGCCAGGCGGCGTCCAAAAAGGCCCGGTCAAAACTGTTCCAGCGATGGCGCAACTGCCCTTCGACGAAGGCGCGGACCTGTTCGCTGCGGTTGTGCCTGATGCCTCGCGGGCGGCGCCCGCTGGGGGTGGCAGGCGGCGTGCCCAGCTGTGCGTCGGTCACCAAGGTTTCCAGGCCCCACGACCAGGCCACCGCGCCGCCGGGGAAAAAACTGTCAGCCTGCTGCAGCGCCAGGAGGCTGCTGCCCAACGTAGTTGGCGCCCGATTCATACGCGCTGCACCCGGCCATCGGCGAGCATGGGCGCCAGCCGCTCGAGATAATCGGCTTCAGGGCCATTGAGCGGAATATGCAAGGTGTCGCCGGCGAAACGCACGGCCCAGTGCATGTTGCCGGCGAAGTAGCCCAGCTCCAGCGCGGCCGCGCTATCGCGGGGTTTCAAGCCGAGTGATTGCTGGTCCTGCATCTGCACGACGATGGCGCGCTGAGCGTCGAGCAGCAGTACCGAACCGTTGCGCAATTGCTGGTGGCGCTCCAGGCGAATCGCGCAATCGGTGCCGCGGTCGCTGGCCAGCCGCAGGCGATGGCGCTGGATATCGCTGGCCGATAGGCTGAGAATTTCCACCTGGCCGGCGTGGCCCAGGTCGTGCAGGCGGTCGGCGAGGGCAGGGTCGCTGGCCTGGCCGAGGATTTGCTCGAGTATCAACATGGTGGGTGCTCCAGGGCCGGGTTCAGATCGTCAGGTAGCGCAGGATGCGCTCACGGTCGACACTGGCGCGGACCTCGCTGTGGACGAATTCGCCTTTCTCGATGATCAGGTAACGGTCAGCCACGGCCATGGCGAACGACAGCACCTGCTCAGAGACGATCAGCGAGAAGCCACGCTCCTTTTTCAGCTGGTTTAAGGCGCGGGCGATATCTTTGATGATGGACGGTTGAATGCCCTCGGTGGGTTCATCGAGGATCAACACCTTGGGGTTAGCGACCAGCGCCCGGGCAATCGCCAGCTGTTGCTGCTGGCCCCCGGAGAGGTTGCCACCCTTGCGCCGCCGCATCTCGAACAGCACCGGGAAGTACTCATAGATGTAATCGGGAATCGGCGCGTAGGGCGCGCCCTGCATGCCGGTGAAGATATTTTCCTCCACCGTCAGGTACGGGAAAATCATCCGGCCCTGGGGCACGAACCCGACACCGGCGGCGACCCGTTCGTAGCTCTTGCTGGCGCTGAGCTCCTGGCCTGCAAGTTTGATGCTGCCGCTGCGTGCCGGCAGCATGCCCACCAGGCTTCTGAGCAGGGTGGTCTTGCCCATGCCGTTGCGACCCATGATCGCCAGCGATTCGGCGGCTGCCAGTTCTAGGTCGAGGTTACGCAGTATGTGGCTGTCGCCGTAATACACGTTCAGTTGATTAACGCTCAGCATGCTCAGTGCCCCAGGTAGACGTCAATGACGCGCGGATCGTTTTGCACCTGATCCATCGAGCCGTAGGCCAGGGTCTTGCCCTGGTGCAGAACGGTGACTTTGTCGGCCACCGATTTCACGAACTCCATGTCGTGCTCGATGATCACCATGGCCCGGCCCTGGGCGATGCGCTTGAGCAGGCCGGCGGTCTTTTCTCTTTCGCCGGCGCTCATGCCCGCCACCGGTTCGTCCAGTAAAAGCAGCTGCGGGCGTTGCATCAGCAGCATGCCGATTTCCAGCCATTGCTTTTGGCCATGGGATAACAGCCCGGCTTTGCGCCCTAACTGATCCTGCAGGAAGATCATCTCGGCGGTCTGCTCGATCTCCCGTTGCAGGACTGGGTCTTTGCGAGCGAACAGGCAATTGAACAGGCCACGCTTGTCCGGCGAAGAGATATCGAGGTTTTCCCGTACCGTCAGGTCTTCGTACACCGAGGGGTTCTGGAACTTGCGGCCGACGCCTGCGCGGGTGATCTGGTATTCGATCATGTTGGCCAGCTGTAGGTCTTTGAAGCGAATACTGCCGGCGCTTGGGCGGGTCTTGCCGCAGATCATGTCCAGCAGGGTGGTCTTACCGGCGCCGTTGGGCCCGATCACCACGTGCACCTGGTTTTCCTCGACGTAGAAATTCAGGCTGTCCACCGCTTTGAAACCGTCGAAGGAAACGGTCAGGTCTTCGACACTCAGCAAAATGGCGCTCATTGCTCGACCTCCCGCTTGCTCAATCGCTGCAGCAGGCCAGCCAACCCGGTAGGCAGGAACAGCACCACGCCCATGAACAGGAAACCGATGAAGTACTGCCAAAAGTTGACGAAGTTCTCCGACAGGTAGGTTTTCGCCACGCCGATCAGCAACGTGCCGTACACCGCGCCCACGAGCGACAGGCGCCCGCCCAGCGCGGCGTAGATGACGATCTCGGTCGACGGGATGATGCCCACCAGCGAAGGCGAGGCCAGCCCCACTTGCAGGGTGAACATCACCCCGCCCAGGGCTGAAATCAGCGCGGCTACGGCAAAGATGAACGCCTTGAACAGCGCCGTGTTGTAGCCGGAAAACCGCACTCGGTCTTCACGGTCACGGATCGCCACCACCACCTTACCCAGGCGGCTACGCAGGATGAACCCGCACAACGCGACACAGGCGAGCAGCAGCAGGGCAGTGATCAGGTACAGAATCCATGGCGTCTGCGCTGTTTGCAGGCTCAGGCCGAAGGCTGTCTTGAAGTCGGTCAGGCCGTTGACGCCGCCGGTGTAGCCTTGCTGGCCGATGATCATGATGGACATGATCGCCGCCAGGGACAGGGTGATGATCGAGAAATACACCCCGCCCACTCGTTTTTTGAAATAGGCGTAGCTGAACAGGAACGCCACTAACGCCGGAAGGACCAGGATCGCGGCCAAGGTGAAGGTCGCCGACTCGAAGGGTTTCCACCACCAGGGGAGGCTTTCGACGCTGTTCCAGATCATGAAGTCCGGCAGCGCCGAGCCATAAAAGGCGGCCAGGGCGCTGGCGGCTTCGTCGGTGGCCGTGGCTTCCAGCTTTAAGTACATCGCCATCATGTAGCTGCCCAGGCCGAAGAAGATGCCTTGGCCCAGGCTGAGGATTCCGCCGTAGCCCCAGATCATCACCATGCCCACGGCGCAGAACGCCAGGCTCAGGTATTTGCCGGCCAGGCCCAGACGGAAGTCGCCCAGGCTCAACGGCAATACCACCAGCAACAGGACCGCCAGCCAGATCAGGCTGTGGCGCTCGATCATCGGTAACCAGCCTGCTTTGAACCAGCGTGGCACCGGCGCCACGGCCTGGGGGGGCTGGAGAGGCTTATGGGTTGTGTCATTCATCTCAGCGTCTCACTTTGGCGGCAAACAAGCCGTTAGGGCGGAAGAACAGCAGCACGATCACCACCAGCAGCGTGATGGCCTTGGCCATTGATCCGGTGGTCAGGTACTCCAGAGAAATCTGCGTCTGGCCGATGGCGAACGCCGAGAGGAAGGTCCCCAACAGGCTCTCCACCCCGCCAAACACCACGACAATAAAGGTGTCCACCAGGTACTGCTGGCCGCTCACGGGGCCGGTGGAGGCGAGCATGGTGAACGAGCTGCCGGCGATCCCCGCCAGGCCGCAGCCCAGGGCGAATGTCACGGCATCGACGCGGGCGGTGTTGATCCCGGCAGCGCCGGCCATGGCCCGGTTCTGGGTCACGGCGCGGATGCGCAGGCCCCAGCGGCTGCGGTAGAGAAAGACAAACACGGCGGCGGCGATGACCAGGGTCAGGCCGATGATAAAAATCCGGTTGAGCGGCAATTCCAGCCCTTCACTGACTTTCCAGGCGCCCTGCAGCCATTGCACGGTGGGCACGCTGACTTCCTTGGGGCCGAAGACCTGGCGAAATAATTGTTGCAACACTATGGAAAGGCCCCAGGTCGCCAGCAAGGTGTCCAGCGGGCGCTTGTACATGAAGCGGATAAAGCAGCGTTCAAGCAGGAAACCAAAGGCGAAGGTCACCGCAAATGCGACACCGATGCCCACAATGAAATACCAGCCCATGAAGTCCGGAAAATAGCGTTGGAACACCAGGGAGGTGACGTAGGTCATGTACGACCCCAGCGCCATCAACTCGCCGTGGGCCATATTGATCACGCCCATCAGGCCAAACACGATGGTCAGCCCCAGCGCCATCAGCACCAGTACCGAGACCAGTGAGAAACCGCTGAACACCTGCATCAGCAAAATATCGAATGTCATTGCGTCGCTACCTGTCGCTGCACGCTGACCGGCCAGGCGAGCTGGCCATGTCGGGGAAAAGGGCGCGCATCAGCTCGCGCCCGGTCCGGTATTACAGTTTCGGGAATGGATTGGGCTCGATCGGCGCCGATTCGTAGATCACGTCCACCTGGCCCTGGGCATTGACGGTGCCAATGCGCGCCTGTTTCCACAGGTGGTGGTTGTCCTTGTGCACCTTGATTTCGCCCTCAGGTGCGTCCAGGGTCAGTTGCGAAGATGCGGCGATCACCGCCGGCACCTCGAAGCTGCCGGCTTTTTCCACGGCTTTCTTCCACAGGTACACGGCGGTGTAGGCGGCGGCCATCGGGTCGCCCACCACGCGTTTCTCGCCATAGCGGGCCTTGAAGGCGGCGACGAATTTCTCGTTGACCGGGTTTTTCAGGCTTTGGAAATAGCTCATGCAGGTAAGAAAACCGGTAAGGTTTTCCGCGCCAATGCCGGTGACTTCTTCTTCGGTCACGGCCAGGGCCATCAGGGTCTGGTTGCTGCTGTCGATACCCGCGGCCTTAAGCTGTTTGTAGAACGCGACGTTGGAGCCGCCCACGATGGTCGACAACACGATGTCCGGCTTGGCGGCCTTGATTTTGTTGATCACCGAGGAAAACTCGATGTTGCCCAGGGGCAGGTAATCTTCGCCGACGATGGAACCGCCTTGCTTGCTCACCGATGCCCGCGCCAGCTTGTTGGTGGTGCGCGGCCAGATGTAGTCCGAACCCACCAGATAGACGCTTTTGCCTTTGTTGGCCATCAACCAGGTCACGGCCGCCAGGGTTTGTTGGGAGGCTTCGGCGCCGGTGTAGATGATCGCCGGGGATTTCTCCAGGCCTTCATAGAAGGTCGGGTAGTAGAGCAAGCCCTTGTTGCGCTCGAACACTGGCAACACGGCCTTGCGCGAGGCCGAGGTGTAGGCGCCAAAGGTGGCAACCACGTGATCGTTTTCCAACAGCTTGCGCGCCTTTTCCGCGAAGGTCGGCCAGTCGCTGGCGCCGTCCTCGACAATCGGCTCGATGGTTTTGCCCAGCACGCCACCGCTGGCGTTGATCTCTTCGATCGCGAGTTTTTCCGCGTCTACCACTGAGGCTTCGCTCATGGCCATGGTGCCGGTCAGCGAATGGATGATCCCGACCTTCACGGTGTCTGCCTGGGCCTGGCTAACCAGGGAAAACGGCAACAGGCTGAAAGCCCCCAAGAGTAGGGCGTGCTTGATCAAGCGGCGTTTCTCGTTGTGCATTGCGTTTCTCCCCAGGAATAAAAAAAGCCCGACGTCCCGGTTAACTCAATAACCGGGAGGTCAGGCTTCTTGTGCCGAATCTGGCGGGACAACTGTGTCCGATCCAGTCGTACGCGAGGTGTCTCCCTACCTGCCGAGTGGGGCGTAGGGCAAACAGCTGGCGTGATGTCTCAGATGAGTTATAGCAAGGGTGGTGCCAATTACCGCCAGCGCGGTTTTTCGGCATGCGCGCCTGGGTCTGCGGTGTTTCACTGCATCTATAGCAACCGTGTAATCGCCTGCGCCGCTTTGGCGCAACGAAGCCCCTGTGCGCACCAAAAGCGTGATGCCCCCCGTGGGTTTTGCGCGGTATCTAGCCTGGCGTGGGGCATGGCCCGCTATCTGCATTACTCTTGCACGACATCCTCGCAGGGTGCCTTGCCACACGCCCACTCTCGGCAGGTGTGGAAGGCCCCTCGCACGACTGGCCGCGACAGCGTAGTCGCGCCAGCCCCAGGCACAACCGGCCTGAGAGCCACCGCCGCCCACGGTGTTCGCTCAGTCTTATCTACGCACCGACTTCCAGACCCCTGCCTATGGGCGGGCGTCTCATCCCACGCTGAACAAGGTTTTTCCCATGGTTAAGCAGTCGATCCGCATAGGCGGTCTGTTTTCCGACACTGGCGTCACCGCGGCTGCCGAAGGCTCGACGATGCGCGGTGCGCAGTTCGCGATCCAGCAGATAAACGCGGCCGGTGGTGTCGATGGCCACCCCCTGGAGCTCATCACCCGCAACCCCGACTCGACGCCTGCGCTGTACGCCATGCACATCGAGGCACTGATCCGCGAAGAGCACCTGCGTTTCTTCTTTGGTTGCTACACCTCGGCCGCGCGCAAGGCAGCGCTGCCCATCGTCGAGCGTTACGATGCGCTGCTGATGTACCCGGTGTACTACGAAGGTTTCGAGTACTCGCGCAACATCATCTACACCGGTGCCACGCCGAACCATAACGCGTTGCCGTTGGGTAGTTACATGCTGGAAAACTTCGGCAAGCGCGTGCTGATGATCGGCTCTGAATACGTTTACCCCTACGAAACCAACCGCTTGATGAGCGACCTGCTGTACGAGCGCGGCGGCACCAAACTGGGCGAGTATTACCTGCCGCTGAAAAACGCCCGGCCCGAGGATTTTGCCAAGTTGATGGACAAAGCCCGCGAGCTGAAACCTTCGTTCATCTTCTCCACCGTGGTGGGGCAGACCATGGGTCATCTGTATCAGGCCTACGCCGATGCCGGTTTTGACCCAGCGATCATGCCGATCGCCAGCCTGACCACCAGCGAAACCGATATCAAGCAAATGGGCGTGCACCTGGGCGCGGGGCATATTTCCGCGGCCACCTACTTCCAATCGGTGGACACCCCGAACAACCGTGAGTGCATCGCCCAATACCGGGCGCTATTCGGCCAACAGCAGGTGACTGACCGCTGCTGGGAGGCCGCGTATTTTCAGGTGCACTTGTTGGCCAAGGCGATCATTCGCGCTGCCAGCACTGAGTTGGAGGATGTCCTGCAGGCCCTGCGTGGCCTTGAATTCGAGGCACCACAGGGGCGTATCCGGGTCGACGCGAACAACCACCACACGTACCTGTTTTCCAGGATCGGCCGGGCCAATGCCCAGGGCCAGTTCGACATCCTCTACGAAAGCCAGACCGCGCTCAAACCCGACCCCTACGCCATCGCGCCGAATTTCAATGACTGGTCCAGTTCGGCCGGGAGCCTGCCATGACTCTGCGCGCCGCCAAGAAACGCCTGCGCCCCGATAGCGCCGGGGGCATCAAGGACCTGCGCGACATCAGCGTGCTGGTGATGCACCCGGACGACGATGACGGCCGCAACCTGATCGAGCAATTGCAGCGCATCGGCTGCCAAGTGCGGGTGCAATGGCCAATTCCAGAGCGCCTGACCCTGGAAACCGATGTCATCGTGTTAGCGGTTTCGCCCGACAGCCTGTCGACCAATACCCCCTGGCTGTTGCACGCCAGCACGCCGCCGATCATTCCGGTGATCGCCTATGAAAACCCGATCATCGTGCAGGCGCTGGTACAGCTAAACGCTTGCTCGGTGATCCCGTCGCCGGTCAGATCCTTCGGCCTGCTCACGGCCTTGGCGATCACCCTGAGCCAGTCACGCAAGGCCCGCGAACGGGAGAAGCACGTCAAGCGCCTGGAAGGGCGCATGGCGGTGATGCGTACCGTGCAGCAGGCCAAGATCATTCTGATCGAAACCAAGGGCATGTCGGAAATCGACGCCTACAACGCCTTGCGCGATCAAGCCATGGCCAAGCGCGAACCGGTGGAGAAGATCGCCGAAGCGCTGGTCAAGGCCCACGAGTTGTTTCAACGCGCCTGTAGCTGAACAGCCTTTGAGTGTCCGGCCCTTGGGCCGAACCCTCTTCTGCGCGGACGTTTGCCATACGCCCTTATTCGGCACGTATGGAGCGCCACGTGGTGGCCGGCCTGGACAACGGAGTCCTCCGGAGAACCGCAGCCGGTGCAGAGAGCACGGCCGGTTCGTGTCGACGACAGCCCGAACGAGGGGCTGTCCTTAACCTATCTGGAGATCACTATGTCCGTAAAACGCCCCAGCAAAGCCGACTTTCTGCTCGCTGCCGAAGATCATGGTTATCATCTGTCCGACAGCCAGTTACAGGCCTTCCTTAGCCTGGCCGATGAAACCTTGAACTCCTACGAAGCCATCGATGCGCTGTACGCCGCCAATATCGCGCAGCAACCGCCACAACGTGAGTACAGCAAAGCCCCCGACGCCGAGAACCGGCACGGCGCCTGGTATGTGAAAACCAGCATTGCCGGTGCCGCCCACGGCCCCCTGGCCGGCCGGACCGTGGTGATCAAGGACAACGTCTCGGTGGCGGGGGTGCCCATGGCCAACGGCTCGTTGAGCCTGGATGGTTACGTGCCCAGCGAAGACGCCACGGTGGTCAAGCGCCTGTTGGCGGCGGGCGCGACGGTGGTGGGTAAATCGGTGTGCGAAGACCTGTGCTTCTCCGGCGCCAGTTTCACCGCCGCCAGCGGCCCGGTGAAAAACCCCTGGGACCTGAGCCGCAACGCCGGTGGCTCGTCCAGCGGCAGCGCGGTGCTGGTGTCACTCGGTGAAGTCGACATGGCCATCGGTGGCGACCAGGGCGGCTCGATCCGGATGCCCTCGGCCTGGAGCGGCATTGTCGGGCATAAACCCACTTACGGCCTGGTGCCCTATACCGGAGCTTTTCCGATTGAGCGCACCATCGACCACGTCGGCCCCATGGCCAACAATGTGCGCGATGTAGCGCTGATGCTTGACGTCATCGGCGGCGCAGACGGCCTGGATTCGCGGCAGAAAAACCCACCCGAGGTGAACTGCATGGCCACCCTCGACCAAGGCGTGGCCGGTCTGAAAATCGGCTTGTTGCGCGAAGGGTTCGCGATTCCCGGTGTGTCCGAGCCACAGGTGGACGCGTTGGTCAAAGCGGCGGTCCAGGAACTGGAAAAACTCGGCGCCACGGTGGGTGAAGCCAGTGCCCCCTGGCATTCGCGGGTGGCCATGGACTTGTGGAACGTCATCGCCACCGACGGCGCGGCGTACCAGATGCTGCAAGGCAACGGCTACGGTATGAACGTCGATGGCTACTACGATCCAGACATCATGAGCTATTTCGGCGAGAAGCGCCGCGAGCACGCCGATGCGTTGTCCAGCAGCGTGCAGGCGGTTGCCCTGACCGGGCACTACAGCCTGAAAAACCTGCACGGTGCGTATTACGCCAAGGCGCGCATGCTGGTACCCGAATTGACCCGCCAATACGACGAAGCTTTTGCCGCCTTTGACGTGCTGGTGATGCCGACCATGGCCTTCGTAGCAACGCCGCTGACTGCGGCCGACGCGCCCATTGAGGAGTACGTGCACAGCGCCCTGGATATGCTCGCCAATACCGCCCCATTCGACTTGACCGGGCATCCGGCCACCTCGATTCCGGCGGGTCTGGCGGACGGTCTGCCGGTGGCGATGATGATCGTGGCGCCGCGTTTCCAGGACGCCCTTGCATTGCGTGTGGCCCAGGCCTACGAACAAGCACGTGGCGAATTCCCCAAGCCACCGCGTGGGTAAACAGCCCTTGCAAGGCGCTCGCGCCTTGCTTTTTTTTCATCATCAAGGAGCGCTCTATGCGATTGATTCCACTTGTACGGCTGGCCCTGGGCACTGCGTTGTGCGTGGTACCGGTGCTTGCCTTTGCCCATCCCGGGCACGCTGACTCCGGACTGATCGCTGGCATGGCTCACCCCTTGAGCGGGGTGGATCACTTGCTGGCAATGTTTGCTGTGGGCCTCTGGGCTGCCCAGCAAACCCATCACGGCCGCTGGCGGTTGCCGCTGACTTTTGTCGGCGCCATGTTGTTGGGCGGCCTATTGGGCTTCGACGGGGTGGCAATCGCTTACTTGGAAGGCGCCATCGCCGCATCCGTGCTGGCCCTTGGCGTGCTGGTGGCCGTGGCGGCTCGCCCGCCCTTGGCAGTGAGCCTGGTGATCAGCGGGCTGTTCGGGCTGGCCCACGGTATGGCCCACGGGCTTGAATTACCGGCGATGAACAGCCCAGTAGGATATGCCCTAGGGTTCGTGGCTGCGACCTCGGCGTTGCATGGGGCCGGGTATGCTTTGGCGCGCTGGATGCCGTTGGCTGGGGCGGCGCTCATCCGCGGGCTTGGGATGATTGCGGCGGGAGCAGGTGCGCTAATGCTGGCCAGCTAAAAGCTACCCATCTTTGATAGCAGGCTCTGAGCTGCCTACGGGGGGCAGGGCGGGGCCTGTGCTAATGCCATATCCATCGCCGCCACTATTCGGCCATCAGCCAAATTGATACAATCCGTGAATGCCAAATCCCTTTTAATTCCTGCTGTGTCAAGATAGAGTCACTTGGCCAGCCATGAGGCAAAGCTGTCTGTTTTCGATCGACGGTTTTTTGTCACTCACCCGGCCCCGATAGGGTTCTTTCGCTCGTTTCACGCACGTATTCCACGAAAGCAATGCTTTAACGCGCAGCGCCGTGGGCGTTGATCGTAATGGATCCAAATGGAGTGTCATATGAGGATGTTCTGCGTTGCGGTGATTGCCTTGGGCGCTGCCGCTAACAGTTATGCAGAGTTGCGTGCCGATACGGCCAGCCGCACCTGCGCAGTGATCAAAGACACCGGTTTGGCCGGTGGCGCCTGGACCGAACGTAAAACGGGTGAGTGGAGCTGCATCAGCCAGCTACAACTGGTCGACCCGGCCAAGCCTGAGGGCGATAGCCTGCAGTTTATGGGTGAAGGCCAGGCCGACCAAGTGAAGCGGGTTAAGCTGGTACTCAATATGGTCCAGGCCAAAGCATCCAAATCCTCGACCGCTTTGCTGGTCAAGGCCGCCCAGCGGCTGTCGATCCGTACCTTGGGGCAATCGTTGCCCCCGGCCCTGCATTCGGCCATCGCGGCGGGCGTTCCGGCCAAGGCCTATAACGTCGGCACCGGCAAGATCACCGTTACCTCTAGCAGTGGCACCAGCAATACCGGCTATGCCTTGCAGGTGTCGATTGAATGACAGTGGGGCGTTAAATCCGTAGGCACTCGGGAAGCATAAGGATATGCTTTTACAAAATGTAACTGAGTGCGGTGAGGACATGATGTCGGGCAGGGATTTGTTGTTGGCGTTGGTGGTGATTGTCGCGTGGGGCATGAACTTTGTGGTGATCAAGGTGGGCCTCGACGGTCTACCGCCCATGCTGCTGGGGGCGCTGCGCTTTGCGCTGGTGGCGTTTCCGGCAATCCTGCTGATACGCCGCCCGCAGTTGCCCTGGCGTTGGCTGTTGGCCTACGGGGCAACCATCTCCCTGGGCCAATTTGCCTTTCTGTTCGAAGCCATGCACCACGGCATGCCCCCAGGGCTGGCCTCGTTGGTGCTGCAATCCCAAGCTTTTTTTACTTTGTTCTTTGCCGCGATTTTTCTCGGCGAGCGGCTGCGTGCCGCCAGCGTAATGGGCTTGGTGGTCGCGGCTGCTGGGTTGGCGCTGATCGGACTGGAAAGTGACGCGGCCACGCCGCTGTTCGCGGTTATCCTGACCTTATGCGGCGCGGCCATGTGGGCCATGGGCAATATCATCACCCGCCGTTTCGGCAATATCGATCTTGTCGCGCTGGTGATCTGGGGCGCATTGATTCCGCCGCTGCCGTTCTTGGCGCTGTCATGGTGGCTGGAAGGCCCGGCACTGATCGAGCAATCGTTGCGCACCATCAGCGTCAACTCACTGCTGGCGCTGGTGTACCTGTCATTTGTCGCCACCATGTTGGGCTACAGCCTATGGGGCCGGCTGTTGTCGCGCTATCCGGCAGGTAAGGTAGCGCCGTTTTCCCTGCTGGTGCCTGTGGTGGGCATCAGCTCGTCGGCTTGGTTGCTGGATGAACGTATGAGCCCCTTGCAGATGTGCGGCGGGGCTCTGGTGATGGTGGGGTTGTTGATCAATGTCTTCGGCCCACGTCTGTGGCGCCGTGCTGTGCCAGCAGCGGCCTAACTTAGCTCGCCAGAACCTGCGGATTGACCAGGTTGGCCGGCCGCTCACCCGCGAGCACGGCCAGTAGGTTGTCCACCGCGCAGCGGGCCATGGCCTCGCGGGTTTCTTCGGTGGCCGAGCCCATATGCGGGGTGGCGACCACATTGTCCAGGCCCAGCAGGGGCGAGTCGCTGGGCAACGGCTCACGCTCGAACACATCCAGCCCGGCGGCGCGGATGCTGCGCTGTTGTAAGGCTTGCAGCAACGCCGCTTCGTCGACCACCTTGCCCCGGGAGATATTGATAAAGATGCTGCTGGGGCGCATCAGGGCGAACTCCCTGGCGCCGATCAGCCCTTGGGTTTCGGCGGTCAGGGGCAGGGTCAGGCAAACGAAGTCGGCCTGGCTCAGCAGCGTGTCGAGGTCACAGTGGCGAGCATTGAAACGCTGATCGACGGCCGGTTTGGGCGAGTGGCTGTGATACAGCACAGGCATGCCGAAGCCGAAGTGGCCGCGCTGGGCCAGGGCTTCGCCGATGCGGCCCATGCCGATGATGCCGAGGGTCTTGCCGTGTACGTCGCTGCCGAAATGCGCCGGGCCAATACTGCCGCGCCATTCCCCAGCCTTGACCCAGTTCGCCAGTTCCACCACCCGCCGCGCCGCGGCGAGTATCAAAGCAAAGCCGGTGTCGGCGGTGGTCTGGGTAAGGACGTCGGGGGTGTTGCACAGGGCGATACGGCGCGCGTTGAGGTACGCCAAGTCATAGTTGTCGACGCCCACCGAAACGCTGGCGATGCCTTGCAGCTGCGGCGCCAGGTCCAGCAATTCGGGGCTCAGGCGCACGCTGGCGCCGAGTATCCCATGGGCCTGGGGCAAGGCCGCACGTAGCTGTTGCTGGCCTTCGGCACTGCCGGGCTGCTCGATATAGGTCACATGGGCTTGGGCCTGCAAACGCGCGAGCAGGGCGGGCGAGAGTTTTTTATAAAGCACGACATGCTTTTTCATGATTCAGCCTTTTCAGTGGGCCAGCGGGCGGCGACGCTGGCTAGCGCTCTTTACCAGCGCATCGCAACCGCTGGGTTTGAGCAAGAGGGTCAGCAGCGCAGACAGCAACAAGGCGCCACTCATTAACAGGTAAGAAGCGCCGGGGTTGCCGGTACTGGCATTGAGGTAACCGACCAGGTAGGAGCCGGTAAACGAACCCAGCGCCCCCATGCTGTTGATCAGGGCCATGGCGCCGCCGGCCACGTTGGCTGGGAGAATCTCCGGAACGATGGCGAAAAACGGCCCGTAGGGGGCGTACATGCAGGCTCCAGCCACTACCAGCAAGCTGTAGGACAGCCAAAAATGCTCGCTGCCCAGGGCATAGGAGCCATAGAACGCCAGGGCCGCCAGCAGCAACGGCGGCCAGACAAAGCGTTTACGCCGTTGCAGTTTGTCCGACGCCCAGGACACCCCGAGCATGCCGATAACGGCCGCCAGATAGGGCAGAGCAGACAGCCAGCCGGCTTCGACCATGTCCATCTGCAAGCCTTGCTTGAGGATCGACGGCAGCCACAACACAAAACCGTAGACCCCCACGCTCCACAGAAAAAACTGCGCCGAGAGGATGATCACTTTGCCCGAGCGAAACGCTTCAGCGTAGTTTTTCACCGGTTTCAGGCCGACTTGCTCGGCGGCCAGGGCATCGGCCAGGTCGCTTTTTTCGCTTTCGCTGAGCCACTTGGCCTGGGCTGGCCGGTCATCGGCCAGACGCCACCAGATAAACGCCCAGAGCACCGCTGGCAGGCCTTCGATGATAAACATCCAGCGCCAGCTGAAGTGTTCGATCAAGTAGCCGGACACCACTGACATCCACAGCATGGTCACCGGGTTGCCCAGGATCAGAAAGGTGTTGGCCCGCGAGCGTTCGGCACGGGTGAACCAGTGGCACAGATACACCAGCATGGCTGGCATGACCACCGCTTCGACCACCCCCAACATAAAGCGGATGACGATCAGCCAATAGGCGTTTGCTACCACCCCGGTGAGGGTCGCCAGCGAACCCCAGAGAATCAGGCTGACAAAGATCAAGCGTTTCACGCTGTGCTTCTGCGCGTAGAGGGCGCCGGGCACCTGGAAGAAAAAATAACCGAGGAAGAACAGCGCCCCGAGCAAGGACGACATGCCCGGGGTGATCATCAGGTCCGCGGCCATGCCCGAGGCGGCGGCGAAGCCATAGTTGGCGCGGTCCAGGTACGCCAGGCTGTAGGTGATAAACACCATGGGCATGATGTACCACCAGCGGCGCTGGGCAAGTTTGGCGATGTGCATGGTGTCTCTCCTGAGCATTTTGTTGTTGTGGCAGCAGGTGTTGAGTGTCGTTTACGAGTTTGGCGCTTGCTCGCGTAATTCTCGGCGGGTCGGCAGCCCCTCCATGTCGCCCACGCTTTGCACGGCGCGGCTGCCGATCCAGTTGCCGCGGGTCACGGCGCTGGCCAGGGGCAAACCTTCCAGCAGGCCACTGATCACCCCTACCGCAAAGCCGTCGCCGGCCCCGACTGTGTCGATCACCCGCGCCACGGCGACACCGGCGACCGTGCCTTGCTGTTCGGCGCTACGAAAGTAGGCGCCCTCGGGCCCCAGCTTGATCACCACGGCGCGGGCGCCTTGGTCGAGGTAAAAAGCGGCGATGTCGGCCGGCGCCTTGTAGCCGGTGAGCAACTGGCCTTCGGCGAGCCCTGGCAAGACCCAGTCGGCCAAGGCGGCGCAGGCATTGATGCGCTCGATCATGGAGGCCTGGTCGGGCCACAGCGTGGGCCGCAGGTTAGGGTCGAACGAAACCGTGTGGCCGGCTTGGCGATGCTGCTGCATCAAGTGGTGGGACAATTCCAGCAGGCTGGATGACAGCGCCGGAGGTATCCCGGTGGCGTGCAGGTGGCGAGCCTTTAGCAGGCTGGGGGCGACGTCAGCGACACTCAGGTGGCTGGCCGCCGAACCGCGGCGAAAATATTCAACGGTGGGGTCGCGGCCGTCGGTTTCCCGGGACTTGAACTGAAAGCCGGTAGGGTGGCTGTTGTCGATACCGACATAACGGCAGTCGAGCCCTTCGCGCTGCAGGCTGGCGATCACGAAGCGGCCCAGGGAGTCGCTGCCCACGCGGCTTAGCCAGGCGACGTTGAAGCCTAAGCGGGCCAGACCAATCGCCACGTTGCTGTCAGCACCGGCGATACGTTTATGGAAACGCTCGACCGAGGCCAGGTCGCCGCTTTGTTCGGCCACCAGCATCGCCATGGTTTCGCCAAAACAGAGGATATCGTGTTCACCCATGGGACACCTCGGCGTGGGCGAGGCGGGCGAGGGTGCCCACATGCTCATGGGTGAGCAGGGCCAAGTCAGCCCCCTGCAGGGGGTACTCGATGGCGCGCACAACGCCTTGGGGCAGCCGCTCGAACAGTTGCGCCCAGAGCCTGAGGTCAACTTCGCCGGGTGGCGTGGCTATTAACTTGCCCTGAGCATTGCGGTGTACAGCCTTGCAATGCACATATTCAACGTAGCTACCCAGTTGCAACGCAGCGCTGTTGACCGACTGCGCCTGCCATTGCCAGTTACCGATATCGAACGTCATACCGACCTTCAGGGCCAGCGCGGCCGCCGCATCGAAGAACTGCAACAACGGTTCAATACGGCCGCCTTGTGGCGTTTGGTCGTTCTCGATCAGCAAATGCACCGGCTGGCCGACCAGTAACGCGTCGAGTGCCTGCAGGTCGCAGTGTGGCGAGAAAAATCCCAGGGACACTTTCAGCCATATCGCCCCGCAGGCCTGGGCATTGGCCAAGGCTTCCCTAAGCAACGGGTTGGGCTGTGCCAGGCCGGCTTGCCAGATTTCCAGGGGCGAGGAATACACGCCGATCAGGCCATGGTCGCTGATGGCGTGCTTGAGCTCGCGCAAATCGGCCTGGACGAACAGTTCTTCGCGCAATTCCAGGTGGGTAGCCCCGGCCTGTTGCAAGAGCGGTGCGAAATGGGCTTGGCCCAGGCGGCTTACCAGGTCGGCACCATAACTGGACAAGCTGATGGAGACGGGGGAGAGATTCATTGTTATTAGCCTCTGAAACCGGTTTCATTTTTACTCAGCGAAGATGGCCTGCAAACCATGCCGCAGGCTTAATCTCGTTGGCGGGTACTGCCACGCACGATCAGCTGCGCGGCGAAGTCGTGGGTTTGCGCCTGCGCCTGGCTACCGTGCAGGCGCTCGAGCAGACAGTCGAAGGCGCGTACGCCTATTTCATGGGTAGGCTGGGCGAGGGCGGTAATGCCCTGGCCGACCAGGGGATACCAGTCGAGGTCGTCGAGGGCGAGCAAGCCGATGTCGTCCGGGAAGCGCCCGCAAATGGCCTGCAAGGCCTGGGTGCACGCCAGGGCCGCAATGCCGTTGCCGCAGAACAGCGCCTTGGGCCCCGGACCTGGCGCGGCGAGGAAGTCACGCAGCTGGTTTTCCAAGTCGCCGCTGGCCTCCAGCACCGGCCAGGGCCCGTGTTGCTGAAAGCTGGCCACGCGCTCCTGGCGCGAGCTGGTGCCGTCCTGGGCTTCGCTGACCATCGCCAAGTCGCGATAGCCGCGTTCGAGCAGATGCGCCACCGCCAGGGCCACGGCTTGGGCGTTATCCAAACCCACCAGGTCGCTGCCCAGTTGGTTGACCTTGCGGTCCACCAGCACCATGGGCACTTCGGTTTGCAGCTCGCGCAGCTCATCCACATGGTGGCCCAGGGTGTTCACAATCAGGCCTTCGATGTTGTAGGAGCGCAGGGCCGCCAGTTGCTGTTGTTCTTGCTGCGGGTCGCGGTCGGTGTTGCATACCACCAGGCTGTAGCCATGGCGTCGGCAAGCGGTTTCGACGCCGTGCATAACCGCGATGGAATAGGGGTTGCGAATATCGGCCATGAGCATGCCGATCAGGCGAGTACGCCCGCGCTTGAGGCCCCGGGCCATTTGGTTGGGCCGGTAGCCGAGGGCGTCGATGGCGTGTTCGATGCGCTGGGCGATGCTGTCGGACAGCAAGGCGCGGTCTTCGCCGATAAAGCGCGACACGCTGGCCTTCGACACGCCGGCCCGCTGGGCGACGTCGAGCATGGTGACACGGGGGCGATGCAAGGTGCTGCTACTCACGGCCTGGGTCCTTTTATGGATATTATTGACAGGCATTGAAACCGGTTTCAGGAGACACCAAAGCGGCCTCAGCGTCAACCACCGCGTGTCGTCTGCAGCCGCTTCAATTGAGCAGGCCGGCGGCCAGGTTGATGGAAAAGCCGAGGATCGCCGTGTTGAACACGAACCCGATCAACGAATGCCCCAGCACCACCCGGCGCAGCGCCGGGGACGCCACACCCACGTCGGAGGTCTGTACGGCGACACTCAAGGTGAAGGAGAAGTAGAGAAAATCCCAGTAGTCCGGCGTGCGCAGACCCTCCGCAAAACGCAAAGGGGGCTCTTTAGCGGTGCTGGTGTAGAACAGCCGCGCGTAATGCAAGGCGAAGATCACCGCAGTGAGTAACCACGAGCCGATGATGGTCGAGGCCGTCAACAAGTAGTGGCTGGCTTGCAGGCCGGTGGCCGGGCCCTTGCTGCCGGCCAGTTCGAAACCGATCGCCGCCAGGCTGACCAGGGTCGCCACACACACCGTCACCAAGACCCAGCCCGCGTTGGCGTCTTCGACCTGGGCGGTGGCGCGCACCGTTTCCGGCTTAGCCCGGCACAGCAACCAGGCCGCGAGCCCCAGGTACAACCACACGCCGATGTTCCAGCCACACAGCGCGTGCAGCACCACGCCGTCCACCGGCACCCAGATGCCACTGATAGCCCCGACGATAGCGGCGGCGGTGAGGCGCGGGTGCGTGTGGGCGACGGTTTGCAGGGCCATGGGAGATCCGCACAGGGGGGGTGCCAGGAGACTAGGCGTGCGCGCAGGCCGCCGCAAGCCCCCCGCAGGCCTAAATAATTCGCGGTCATCAGGGAAAGCAGTCTAGAATCCGCCACTTAGATCCAGACACAAATACTTACAAGGCCCAAAGCATTGCGACTTTGCGGCCACGGCACGCATTGGGTGTTGCAGCAAACACCACCTACATAGCCTGCCATCCGTGATTCAAGGCCGAGGTCGTCATGCAAAAACTTTCCATCAACGGGCAGACCCACGAGGTCGATGTCCCCGACGATATGCCGCTGCTGTGGGTGCTGCGCGACGTGCTGGCCATGACCGGCACCAAGTACGGCTGCGGCATCGCCCAGTGCGGCGTGTGCACAGTGCACCTGGACGGCCGCGCCGTGCGCGCGTGCGTGCTGCCGGTCAGCGCTGCAGTGGGGCATGAAATCGGCACCATCGAAGGGGTCGCTACCAGCGCCATTGGCCAGCAGGTGCAAGCCGCCTGGCTGGAGCACGAGGTGGTGCAGTGCGGTTACTGCCAGCCTGGGCAGATCATGGCCGCCGTGGCCCTGCTCGAAGAGCACCCCAAGGCCGACGATGAGCAGATCGTCACGGCCATGTCGGGCAACCTCTGCCGCTGCGCGACCTACACGCGCATTCGCGCCGCGATCAAAAGCGTCAGCCAAGCCTAAGGGGCCCGTTCATGTCCAATGCATATTCAATGTCGCGCCGCGGCCTGTTGAAGGGCGGTGCGTTGTCTTTCGGCGGGCTGGTACTGAGTACCTGGCTGCCCGCGTTCACTGCCCAAGGGGCCGCAGCCCAGGCCACCGCATCGGCGCGGCTGGGGGATGCCGCCGCAGAAGGCTTTGGCGCCTTCGTGCGGGTCGGCCATGACGGCCGCGTCACCGTGATCTCGCCGAAGATCGAGATGGGCCAGGGTGCGCAGACCGGTATCGCGATGATGGTGGCTGAAGAATTGGAAGTCGGCCTGGATCAGGTCGACCTGCAAGAGGCACCGGCCAACGCTGCGCTGTATACCGATTCGATTCTGCAGTTTCAGGCCACCGGCGGTTCCTCTTCGACCCGGGCCACCTGGGAGCCGCTGCGCCGCGCCGGTGCCAGCGCGCGAATGCTGCTGGTGCAGGCTGCCGCGTTGCGCTGGAGCGTTGCCCCTAGCCAATGCCGTGCCGAGCTGGGCCGGGTGTTGGGCCCCGATGGCCAGCGCGCTGACTATGGCGACCTGGTGGATGCAGCAGCTCAGTTGCCGCTGCCCCAAGAGGTGCCGCTCAAAGCCATGGCCGAATTCAAATTGCTCGGCACCTCGGCCAAGCGCCTGGACACGCCGAACAAGGTCAATGGCAAGGCGCTGTTCACCATCGACTTGCAGATCCCCGGCATGTTGATTGCCTCGACCCTGACCTGCCCGGTGCACGGCGGTACATTGCGCAGCCTTGATGAAGGCGCCGCGCGGCAAGTGCCCGGGGTTCGCGACATCGTGCGGCTGAGCAATGCGGTGGCGGTCACGGCCAGTAATTTCTGGGCCTGCCAGCAAGCGCTCAAGGCCTTGCAGGTGGAGTGGGACTTGGGCGACAACGCCAGCGCCCACTCGGCGGGCCTAGACAAAGCCTTGCTGGCCGCCAGCAAAGCCGACGGCGTGGTTGCCAAGCGCAGTGGCGATATCGACAGCACGCTAAATGCGGTCGATCAGCGTTTCGAGGCTGTTTATGAGCAGCCTTTCCTGTCCCACTCGCCCTTGGAGCCTATGACCTGCGTGGCCCATGTGCGCAGTGATACCTGCGAACTGTGGGTGGGCTGCCAGGCGCCCACCTTCGCCCAGGCCGGCGCTGCGAAAATCAGCGGGTTGGCCCCGGAACAGGTGATCATCCATAACCAATTGATTGGTGGCGCCTTCGGTCGGCGCCTGGAATCGGACTTTATCTACCAGGCCGTGGACATCGCGCGCCAGCTCAGCTACCCGATCAAGTTGATCTGGAGCCGCGAAGAAGACATGACCCACGACCGTTATCGGCCGTACTACGTCGACCGCCTGCACGCTGCCCTCGACGACCAGCTCGCGCCCATCGGCTGGGAGCACCGGATTGCCGGCGCTTCGGTGTTGGCCGCCTATGCCGGCAAGTTGCCCGACAACGGCGTCGACAGCGACGCCGTGGAAGTGGCCATCGAGCCCATTTACCAGCTAGCCCACTTACAAGTGCGCTATATCCGCGAAGAGCCCAAGTGTATCCCGGTGTCCTGGTGGCGCGGGGTCGGGCCGCTGCGCAGCACCTATGCGGTGGAGTCGTTTATCGACGAATTGGCGCACAACGCCAAAGCCGACCCGGTGGCCTACCGCCTGGCCTTGCTGGCAGGGCAACCACGGGCCCAAGCGGTGCTCAAGCGCGCCGCCGAGTTGGTCGACTGGAACACGCCGTTACCTAAAGGGCAGGGTCGTGGCGTCGCCGTCAGCGCCGTGTTCGGCAGCTACATCGCCACCGTGGTGGAGCTGGAAATGCACGGCGAGCGGGGCTTGAAGATCAAGCGTTTGCTCTCGGTGATCGATTGCGGTTTCGTTAACAACCCCACTTCGGTCCGTTCCCAGATCGAAGGCGGCACGCTGTTTGGCCTGTCGGCGGCGCTGTTCAACGAAATCCTCATCGAGAACGGCCAGGTGCAGCAGAACAACTTCCATGCTTATCGGCAGATCCGCATGAGCGATGCGCCGCCAGTGGAAGTTCACCTAGTGCCCAGCCAGGAGGCCCCCGGCGGGGTCGGCGAGACCGGCGTGGTGCCGGTCGCCGCCGCGTTAGTGAATGCTTTGCACGCGGCGTCCAACGCCCGGGTACGGCGTTTGCCCCTGAGCCGTACTGGCTACTACACCCTGTGAGGAGCGCTGACATGAACCCATTGAAATACGCCTTGGCGCTGGCGACCACAGGCTTGTGCCTGAGTGCAGCCGCTGCCGACGACCTGGTCAGCCAAGGCGAGTACCTGACCCGTGCGGCCGACTGCACGGCGTGCCATACCGTGGCTGGCGGCAAGCCCTTTGCGGGCGGTCTGCCGTTCAAGCTACCGTTCGGAACGCTGTATTCGCCCAACATTACCCCTGACGTCGACACCGGTATCGGTGCCTGGAGCGACGACGATTTCGTCAGCGCCTTGCAAAAGGGCGTGGGCAAAGACGGCAAGCACTACTACCCAGCCTTTCCGTACACCTCTTATACCTTGATGCCGCGCGAGGAGATCCTCGCCATCAAGGCTTATCTGTTCAGCCTGGCCCCGGTCAAGCAGGCGCCGCCCGAGAACGACATTGGCTTTCCGTTCAACCAGCGTTGGGGCATGGCCTTCTGGAATGCGTTGTTCCTCGACGACCAGCGCTTCCAGCCCAACCCGCAGCAGTCGGCCGAATGGAACCGCGGGGCCTATCTGGTGCAAGGCCCTGGCCATTGCGGTGAGTGCCACACCCCGCGCAACCTGTTCCAGGCGGTGGACAAAGACCGGCCCCTGGCCGGCACCCTGCTGGGCAATTGGCAGGCCTACAACATCAGCGGCGATAGCCGCTACGGCATCGGCGCCTGGCCGCAAGAAGCCTTGGTCAGCTACCTGGGCAAAGGCTATGCCCCCGGTTACGGCATGGCAGGCGGGCCCATGGCCGATGCGGTAGAACATAGCTTGCGTTACCTGCAGCCCAGCGACCTGCAAGCCATCGCGCTGTACCTCAAAAGCACCCCGGCCCAAGCCGAGGGCATCGCGCGGCCACAGGCCGAGATCAACGATGGCCCCCTCAAACCCGGTGACGAACTGGGCCGCAAGCTGTTCGTGGATGCCTGCGCGGCCTGCCACCGCCTGGACGGGCAGGGCAACCAGACCGGCGTTGCGACCTTGCTGGGGATCAAAACGGTTAACGACCCCCAAGGCACCAACCTGATCGCTGTGCTACTGGGCGGCCATCAGCGCCCCAACGCCAGCGTCGCCCAGCAGATGCCGGACTTCGCCCGTGGCTACAGCGACAAGGAACTGGCCGCCGTGTCGACCTTCGTGCTGCAACGCTTCGGCCAGAGCGGCGCGCGGGTCACTCCGCTGCAGGTGAAGCAGAGCCGTAGCCAGAGCCTGCACTAGGTTCTGCACCTAAAGTGCCTGGGCCTCGATTAGGGCAACTGGCTGAAATGCGCCTGCTGACTTTGCAGGCGCGCGCGGGCCTTGTAGTCGGCGGCGTCGTTGACGCCACCGACTGTTCCGTCGAGCAGTAACTGCTGATCGACTAGGCCGTCCACGGCTTGGTCGACCGCCTTCACATAACCTGCGCGGCTGCCGTACAACTCCAGTACGCTCTGGCGTGGGTCGGCGGCAGCGCGTGTGGCGGGGGTCAAGGCGAAGGCCAGCTGCGAGCTGTTCAGTCCGTTCTGCTGGCCTTCGGCAAACCCCCGGCGACGCAGGCTGTAACCGGCGAAGGTGGCCAGCGGCACGGCGACATCCGGCATCTTCACCCCCCCGCGCTCGTTGCCTTGGCCATCGGTGGTCGGCAGGTAAACCTGGTAAAAGCGTTGTGACGGTTGGGTCGGCAGGACCCCTTCGTCGTTCACGCTGAGGTGGTTGTAACTGCCGCTAAATCCCAATCCAAGCGCGGCCAGGTCAGGCATCCCCAGGCTTGCCGGCTGCGCGCTGGCGAGCGCTAGAGTACCGTCGGACAGGGTAGGGTACTGGCTGGCGAGGGGCGTTCGTTGTTGTTTGACCCAGCCTTCCAGGTTGACCAGTAATGCGCGGTACAGGGCCGAGCTCGAAACATTCGCCCCAGGCGAGGCGGAGATCGCCGTCGCCGGTGGCGTGAGGTCTACGGAAAAGTCCGGCTGAGTCTCGGCGGCCCGGCTCAGGCTCATGGGGGTATGGGTGGTACCGGGTACGTAGAACAGGCGGACTTCCTCGGGTATGGCCAGGTCATGCCCGGCACCGTCAGTGACCAGCAGTGAAGCACGGGCACCGTAGGCTTCGACCGGGCTGTCGTACTGGATCACCTTCGGGCAGGTGGCTTGCGCCAGGCAGCGCTTGAGCAGGCCGTCGGTGCGGCCGGTCAGCGGGTCGGTGCTGGTGGCGTAGCTGAACGGGAATTGGTCACCGGGGGTGTAGTGGTTTTCTTGCTGCAAGGAGAAATCACCCGGCTTGGCCCAGCGGTAGTTGGTGTAGGTTTTGCGCGAGCCGGCCACCAGGGGCAGCATCCCGTCGAACACCCGCCGGCCCTGCGCATCGGTGTTGAAGCCCTGCCACAGGAAGTCGCGCAGATAGCGCCCGGATTGCGAGATACCGGTACCCAGGGTGGTCTGCACCCGGCCTGCCAATGGGTTGGGCTGGCCCAGGCTGTCGGCTTTGGCATAACGCAGGAAACTGATCAGGTCACGGGTGGCCAAAAAGCCCAGGCCCATGACTTTTGGTTCCTGGGCGGTGTAGCTGAAGTGGTAGATCGAGCCATTGTCACTGCCCGCGTCGAGGCCGGCGAGCAGGCTGGCATCGGCGCGAACCGCGGCACGGTCGATGGTGACAAAACCGTAGCCTTTGCCCGTTACATTGCCGCCTTCGGCTTCGGCGCTGCCCGCGGTGTACCGCCAGAACTTCTCCGGCACCGTCAATGCCGGGCTTTGCGGCGTGCGTTGCAGGGTCAGGCGCGCCGAGGTATCCGCCGCGCGCTTATGGTAGGTGCCGAGCAACTGTGAGGTGGCATCGTTAGCGATAAACTCATCTTGCACAAAAGCTTCCAGGGTTCGGTTCCCATGGGCACGATCCCGCGCCACCGGCAAGCTCATGCCCAGCATCGGCCAAGGCTGCGCCGCACTGATCTGCGCGGTCTCGCCGTGCAGCGACTGCGGCCGATCGCCTTGCCAGCCAGACCACACCAGGGTGGTCCCTTGATTCAACACAAACCCATTGCCGGCCCCCTGGCCGGTGACCACTTTGTCGGCGCTGACACTGGGCCGCACGGCGTTGTACAGATCGTTGGCGCCGCCATCCTGCAGCACCGCCATGGCAATCGCCCGGCCCCGATTCACTACTTCATACAGCAGGGTGCCATTGGCCTTGGCCGGGTCGGTTGGGGTCAGGATGACCACGTCGAACCGGTACGCCACCTGGCCGTGCTCGTCCGCCGCATTGGCCAGGTCGACAATCGACTTGGCACAGGGGTCATTGGCACTCACTGTGGCGTTGGCTTCGGCCAGCAGATAAGTGTACGTACCGACATCGCCGAAACGCGTGCCATTGAAGGCCAGGCCTTGGCCCTTGATGGACAGCGACTGCACGGCCGATTGCTGCAAGGTGCAATCGGTCGAGAGGTCGGGGAGCAGGGGGTTACTGGCCAGGGCAGGGGCTGATAACAGCGCAAGTGCGATGAAATATCCGAGCTTCATGTAGGAGCAGTCCGTCGTGTTGGGTCGTGAAGCTATAAAGCATAGTTACCCAGCAGCAAATTGCCCTTGAACCTCGCTCAGGTTAACCCAGCGCTGTTCCCGTGCCGCCAAGCGAATCGCGGTGGCCAGCCGCTCGACCTCTAGGGCCTGCGCGAAATCAGTGCCCAGTTGGCCCTGACCGGCCAACGCCATAATCAGTTCATGCACTTCCAGGGTTTTTAACTCGTTGTAGCCTAGCTGGTGCCCCGGCGCCGGGCTGAATGCCGCGTAGCCGGGCAGGTCCGGGCCTGCCAGTAGGCGCTGGAAGCCTGGCTGGCCCATTTGGCACAGGCGGAGCTCGTTCAAGCGCTCTTGGTCGAACGACAAGGTGCCTTGGGTGCCGCTTATTTCAAAGCTCAGATGGTTTTTGTAGCCATGCTTGAGCCAGCTGCTGCTGAAAGTGCCGCGGGCGCCACTGCTGAAACGCAGTAACGCATGCGTCACGTCGTCAACCATGATAGCCCGCTGCTCCTGGCTACCGGACGTGGCCGGGCGTTGGCGGTGCACCGTTTGCAGATCGGCGCAGACCGCTTCGATATCGCCCAGCAGATACCGCGCCATGCCCAGCAAATGGCTGCCCAGGTCTGCCAGCGCCCCGCCAGCGTGTGCGGCCTCGCAGCGCCATGACCAAGGCGAGGCAGGGTCGGCCATGAAGTCCTCGCTGAACTCGCCCTGGAAACTGATGATCTGCCCAAGCCTGCCGCTTTGGATCAACTCCCGCGCCCGTTCGATGATCGGATTGTGCTGGTAGTTGTAGCCAACCCGGGTAACCACACCGGCCGCCTGGGCCGCTGCGTGTAGCGCGCTGGCCTGTTCCAGGCTCACTGCCAGCGGCTTTTCGCAATACACCGGCTTACCGGCAGCGAGCGCGGCCATGGCCATGGGGTAATGCAGGTGATTGGGTGTGGTGATGGCGATGAGGTCGACCTGGGGATCGTCGATCAAATGCTGCCACTGCGCGTGGGCGCGCGCAAAGCCCCAGGCGCTGGCACAGGCCTGGGCACGCAGCGGATCGGCATCGGCCAGGGCAGCCAAGCGTAGGGTAAAAGGTAATTGGAATGCCGCGCTAACGTTGCGAAAGGCCAGGGCATGGGCGCGGCCCATAAAACCCGTACCAATGAGTCCGATTCCAAGCTCGCCCATCACACACCTCTTTTTTGGTTTTTATTTTCAGTGGCTGGTTTATAGAATAAATATTCGTTATGTGCAATTTATAGAATTATTATTTTTTTCTTGGAGGCGGACCTGATTCGCCCGAATCAGTCGTCAAAGCCCAATTGTTCATGGATCTCATCGACCTTCAATTCCAGCCGGTAGGCCACGGCGATGAATAACGCCTGACATAAACACAGGGTCGCGCTCAGGGAGCGAAAGGCAAAAGAGCTTCCTTCGTTGACCAGCAGAATCGTACTGGCGCGCTTGGCCAGCGGCGAGAGGTTGCTGTCGGTGATAATCAGGGTCTTGGCTTGATGGTTCTGGGCGATCCGCAAGCAATGCTGGGTTTCTTTGCCGTAGGGCGTGAAGCTGATGGCGATCACCAGGTCATTGGCGCGCACGCTACGCATCTGCTCGCGATAGCTGCCACCCAGCCCGGATATCAAGTGGATGCGCTTGTTGGTGTGCTGCAGGTTGTAGACCAGGTAATCGGCTACCGCGAATGAGCGGCGCACACCCACCACGTAGATATTGTCTGCATTGACCACCAGCTCTACGGCTTGCTCGAAGGCGGCTTCGTCGAGCTCCGCACCCAGCCGCTCGATGCCTGACAGGGTCGAATGGACGCATTCGCGCGCCAGGTCGGCGGCGCTGGCCTTGTGCGATTTGTTGGCGATCATGCTGCGGATGCGCTGCTGGTAGTTGCGCACCGGGGTGGTCTTGTGGGTATAGGCTTCGCGGAACAACGCCTGCATTTCACTGAAACCACTGAAGCCAAAGCGCTGGGAGAAGCGCACGATGGCCGAGGGGTGCACTTCGCATTCGCCGGCGATGTCACTGATGCGGTCGACCATAATGCGGTCGCTCTGCTGGCTGATGTAGCTGGCGATGCGTTTGAGCTGGCGTGGCAGGTTGTCGTATTGCTCGGTGATCATCTGCAACAGGCGTTCGGCATTGATCGGGGCGCTGGCGAGTACGTCGTGCGGGGTCGTCTCTGGCGTGGCCGGCTGATCGGTGCGGGGCATGGGCAATCCTTCTGGCTTGTTCTTCTTGGTACGCGGGTCGATGGGGCAAGTCTACAGGGTAGGCAACACGAATGCCGTGCGACCGGACGCAGCGCCTAGGCCGGAGGTTATTAGAATATAAATTCCATATCAATAAATATGGAAAATATATATTGATTACGGCCGGGGAACGTTCTAGGCTGCTTGCACCAAGTGCGTTTTGCCGTCGCTACCGCGCAGCAACGCCGGCTTATAAAAATAAAAGGAGCCAGCATGGGCCAGTCTCGTTTTGCCAGTGGGCGTCAGTTGGATTTGCTTTGCCTTGGCCGCTTAGCCGTCGATCTCTATGCACAGCAGGTGGGCGCGCGGCTTGAGGACGTGTCCAGCTTTGCTAAGTACCTCGGCGGCTCGTCCGCCAATATTGCGTTCGGTACGGCCAGGTTGGGCTTGAAGTCGGCGATGTTAAGCCGGGTCGGTGACGACCACATGGGGCGCTTTCTGCTGGAGGCCCTGGCTCGCGAGGGCTGTGACGTCAGTGGCGTCAAGGTCGACCCCGAACGCCTTACCGCGCTGGTGCTGTTGGGCCTGAAGGACCGCGAAACCTTCCCTTTAGTGTTTTACCGCGAAAACTGCGCCGACATGGCGTTGTGCGCTGAGGACATCAGTGAAGCGTCCATCGCTTCGAGCAAAGCCCTGCTGATTACCGGCACGCATTTCTCCACCGACGGCGTCTACGCGGCCAGCATTCAGGCGCTCGACTACGCCGCCCGGCATAACGTCAGGTGCGTGCTGGACATCGACTACCGCCCAGTGCTGTGGGGCCTGGCAGGCAAGGCCGATGGGGAAACCCGGTTTGTCGCCGATCAGACGGTCAGCCAGCATGTGCAGAAGATCCTGCCGCGTTTCGATCTTATCGTCGGCACCGAAGAAGAGTTTTTGATTGCTGGCGGCAGTGAAGACCTGCTTTGCGCCCTGCGCACGGTGCGTGAACTGACCCCGGCAACCTTGGTGGTCAAGCTCGGTCCGCAAGGCTGTACGGTGATCCACGGCGCGATCCCCACGCGGCTCGAGGACGGCGCGATTTACCCTGGCGTGCGGGTTGAAGTGCTTAACGTGCTCGGCGCAGGCGATGCCTTTATGGCGGGTTTCCTCAGCGGCTGGTTAAACGATGCCAGCGACGAGCGTTGCAGCCAGTTGGCCAATGCCTGCGGCGGCCTGGTGGTGTCCCGGCACGCTTGCGCACCGGCGATGCCCACGCCCGTGGAGCTTGAGTACCTGTTCAACAGCCCAGTACCCATTACCCGCCCTGACCTGGACCCGGTGCTGCAACGCCTGCACCGGGTCAGCGTACCGCGCAAACACTGGCAGCAGCTATTTGTGTTTGCCTTCGACCATCGCTGGCAGTTCGTCGACCTGGCGCAGAAGGCGGGCCAGGGTCCGCAGCGTATCGCCGCGCTCAAGCAGTTATTCATTGAGGCGGTGGCGCGGGTCGAGCAGCAACTGCGTGAGCAGGGTGTCGAGGCCGATGTTGGCCTGTTGGCCGACCAGCGCTTCGGCCAGGATGCGCTCAATGCCGCCTCGGGGCGCGGCTGGTGGATCGCCCGGCCCGTGGAAGTGCAGAACTCGCGCCCGCTGGCGTTGGAGCACGGGCGTTCGGTTGGCAGCACCCTGGTCACTTGGCCCCAGGAGCACATTATCAAGTGTTTGGTGCAGTTTCATCCAGACGACGAACCTCTGCTGCGCCTGGAGCAGGAGGCGCAAATCAAGGCGGTGTACGACGCGTCGCTGGCCAGCGGGCACGACCTGCTGCTGGAAATCATCCCGCCCAAAGATCACCCGTCCAGCCATCCCGATGTGCTCTACCGCAGCCTCAAGCGCTTTTACAACCTGGGTATCTACCCGGCCTGGTGGAAGATCGAGACCCAGTCTGCCGAGCAGTGGAAACAACTCGATGAGCTGATTCAAGGACGCGACCCTTATTGCCGCGGCGTTGTCTTGCTTGGCCTGAATGCCTCCACCCAAGCCCTGGCCGATGGCTTTCGCCAAGCCAGCCAAAGCACCACCTGCCGGGGCTTTGCCGTGGGCCGCACGATCTTTCAGGAGCCGAGCCAAGCGTGGCTGGCGGGGGAGATCGACGACGAAACCCTGATTCAGCGCGTGCAGGGTACATTCCAACAGTTGATCGATGCCTGGCGTAGCGCTCGGGCCTGAGGTGCAATCAAGCAGCTCTGCGTGTTATCTGAAAACAATAAAAGGTGCAGCCATGCCCGCTATCCGAATTGGCATCAACCCGATTTCCTGGAGCAACGACGACCTGCCGGCGTTAGGCGGGGAAACGCCCTTGAGCACCGCCTTGAGCGAAGGCAAGGAGATCGGCTACGAAGGCTTCGAACTCAACGGCAAATTCCCCAAGGACGCCCAGGGCGTTGGCGATGTGCTGCGCCCCTACGGCCTGGCCCTGGTCTCCGGTTGGTACTCCAGCCGTTTGGCGCGCCGCTCGGTGGCTGAAGAGATTGAGGCCATTGCCGGTCACGTCGAACTGCTCAAACGCAATGGCGCCTCGGTCCTGGTCTATGGCGAAGTCGCCGACTCGATTCAGGGCTCGCCGATTCGGCTCATCGAACGGCCACGCTTTGCCACCGCACAGGCCTGGCAAGACTACGCCGACAAACTCAGCGAACTGGCGCGTTTCACCTTGGCCCAAGGCGTGCGCCTGGCTTACCACCACCATATGGGCGCCTATGTCGAATCCCCTGAAGACATCGACCAGCTGATGGCGCGCACGGGCCCTGAAGTGGGCCTGCTGTTCGATTCAGGCCATTGCTACATGGGCGGCGGCGAGCCCATCGAAGTGCTGCGCAAACACCTCGACCGCGTATGCCACGTGCATTTCAAAGACGTGCGCAAACCGGTGGTGCAACTGGCGCGCAACCAGATGTGGAGCTTTCCCGACTGCATCGTCAACGGCACTTTCACCGTGCCCGGCGATGGCGATATCGACTTTGCGGCGTTGTTGGACGTATTGCTCGCGGCCCAGTACAGCGGCTGGCTGGTGGTCGAAGCCGAGCAGGATCCGGCGGTAGCGCCCAGCTATGCCTACGCGAAAAAAGGCTATGACACGTTGCGCGCGCTGCTTAACCAGAGGATAGGACAATGAGCCTGTTGGTCAAACGCAACAAACACGGGCAGACCTTAGTTGCCCTTGAAGAAGGCCGCCTGCAGTACGTGGGGTTTGCCGCCTACCGCCTGAGCCTTGGCGAAACCCTCCCGGTCAACGCAGGCGATCGAGAGCTGTGCCTGGTACTGCTGAGCGGGCGGGTGAACATCGAGGGTGAGGCCATCGATTGGCAAAACCTGGGCGATCGCCAGTCGGTGTTCGAAGACAAATCACCGTTCGCCGCCTACCTGCCGCCGGGTACCCAGGTGCAGGTCACGGCCTTGAGCGACGTGCAGATCGCCGTCTGCGCCGCGCCCGGGGCCGGGGGCTACGCACCGCGGCTAATCCGCCCTGAGGCGTGCAAGCGCAGCGTGCGCGGCAAAGGCGCCAACACCCGCTATGTGTGCGACATCCTGCCGGACAGCGAACCGGCGCATTCTCTGCTGGTGGTGGAAGTGCGCACACCGTCCGGGCATTCGTCGAGCTACCCGCCGCACAAGCACGACACCGATGACCTGCCGCACCAGAGCTGCCTGGAAGAAACCTATTACCACCAGGTCAACCCGCCGCAGGGCTTCGTGTTCCAGCGCGTGTACACCGACGATCGCAGCCTCGACGAGGCCATGGCGGTGGAAAACAGCGATCTGGTGGTGGTGCCCAAGGGCTATCACCCCGTTAGCGTGCCCTATGGCTACGAGTCTTATTACCTGAACGTGATGGCCGGCCCCAAGCGCGCCTGGCATTTCCACAATGACCCGCAGCACAGCTGGTTACTCGACCTTTAACTTGGCGACGGAGAACAATAATGAGCAGCATCCCGGTGATCGGCCACTACATCGACGGACAAGTGCAAGACAGCCCCAGCGAGCGCTTCAGCGACGTGTTCAACCCCGCCACGGGCGAGGTCCAGGCGCGGGTAGCACTGGCCAGCCCGAAGACCGTCGACGCCGCCGTTGCTTCGGCCGTCAAGGCGTTTGCGCAGTGGTCCGAGCAGTCCTCGTTGCGGCGTTCGCGGGTGCTGTTCAAATTCAAGGAACTGCTGGACCAGCACCATGCCGAGTTGGCCGAGATTATCAGCCGCGAACACGGCAAGGTGTTCGCCGATGCCAAAGGCGAGGTGACCCGCGGCATCGAAATCGTCGAGTTCGCCTGCGGCGCGCCCAACCTGCTGACCACGCGCTTTAGCGACAACATCGGTGGCGGCATCGATAACTGGAGTATGCGCCAGCCCCTAGGTGTCTGCGTCGGCATCACGCCCTTTAACTTCCCGGTCATGGTGCCGCTGTGGATGATCCCACTGGCCCTGGCCACGGGTAACTGTTTTATCCTCAAACCCTCAGAGCGCGATCCGTCCGCCAGTTTGCTGATGGCGCGCCTGCTGACCGAGGCCGGGCTGCCCGATGGCGTATTCAACGTGGTGCAGGGCGATAAAAGCGCGGTTGACGGCTTGCTGCAACACCCGGATGTCGAGGCGGTTTCGTTTGTCGGCTCCACGCCGATCGCTGAGTACATCCACCAGCAGGCGACCCAGCGCGGCAAGCGTGTGCAGGCGTTGGGCGGGGCGAAGAATCATATGATCGTGATGCCCGACGCCGATCTCGATCAGGCGGCCGATGCTTTGATCGGTGCGGCCTATGGCTCGGCGGGCGAGCGCTGCATGGCGATCTCCATTGCGGTGGTGGTCGGCGAGGTGGGTGACCAGCTGATCGATAAACTGCTACCGCGCATCGAGCAGCTCAAGGTGGGCAATGGCATGCTCCCGGACAGCGACATGGGCCCGCTGGTGACACCGCAACACAAGGCCAAAGTCGAGGACTTTATCGACCAGGGCGTCGCTCAGGGCGCCCTGTTGGTTGTCGACGGTCGTGGCTGCAAGGTCGCTGGCGCCGAGGATGGCTTCTTCGTTGGGGCAACGCTGTTCGATCACGTGACCAGCGAGATGAGCATCTACCAACAGGAGATTTTCGGCCCAGTGCTGGGCATCGTGCGGGTGGCCGATTTCGCCAGCGCCGTGGCCTTGATCAACGCCCATGAATTCGGCAACGGCGTCTCCTGCTTCACCAGTGACGGCGGCATCGCCCGGGCCTTTGCCCGCAGCATCAAGGTGGGCATGGTCGGCATCAACGTGCCCATCCCGGTACCCATGGCCTGGCACTCCTTCGGTGGCTGGAAACGCTCGCTGTTCGGCGATCATCATGCCTACGGGGAAGAGGGCATACGCTTCTACAGCCGCTATAAAAGCGTGATGCAACGCTGGCCGGACAGCATCGCCAAGGGCCCTGAGTTCAGCATGCCCACCGCCAAGTGAAACTTTCTGCCGAACCGATGGGGGGCGACATGACGACTACCCGACTGACCATGGCTCAGGCCCTGGTGAAATTTCTGGATAACCAATACATCGAAGTCGATGGTGTGCAGAGTAAATTTGTCGCCGGGGTGTTTACCATTTTCGGCCACGGCAACGTGTTAGGCCTGGGCCAGGCCTTGGAACAGGACAGCGGCGAACTGGTGGTGCATCAGGGCCGTAACGAGCAGGGCATGGCCCATGCTGCCATCGGCTTCGCCAAGCAGCATCTGCGCCGCAAGATCTACGCCTGCACCTCGTCGGTGGGCCCAGGCGCGGCCAATATGCTCACCGCCGCAGCAACCGCCACAGCCAATCGTATTCCGCTGCTGTTGCTGCCCGGCGACGTGTATGCCAGCCGGCAACCGGACCCGGTATTGCAGCAGATCGAGCAGTTCCACGACCTGAGCATCAGCACCAACGACGCTTTCCGTTCGGTTAGCAAATACTGGGACCGCATCAACCGGCCCGAGCAACTGATGACGGCGGCCATCCACGCCATGCGGGTACTCACCGACCCGGCCGAAACCGGCGCGGTGACCCTGGCCTTGCCCCAGGACGTCCAAGGCGAAGCCTGGGACTACCCCGATTATTTCTTGGAAAAACGCGTGCATCGGCTGGACCGCCGGCCACCCACCGCAGCGATGCTGGGCGATGCCTTGGCCATTTTGCGAGGCAAACGTAAGCCGCTGATCATCTGTGGTGGCGGGGTCAAATATTCCGGCGCCAATGCCGCGCTACAGGCGTTTGCCGAGCGCTTGGCCATCCCCTTCGCGGAAACCCAGGCCGGCAAGAGCGCCGTAGTGTCCAGCCACCCGCTGAACGTCGGTGGTATTGGCGAAACCGGCTGCCTGGCAGCCAATCTGCTGGCCGCCGAAGCGGACCTGATCATCGGTATCGGCACCCGTTACAGCGATTTCACCACCTCTTCCAAGTCGCTGTTCAAACACCCCGAGGTGCAGTTTCTCAATATCAATATCAGCCCATGCGATGTGTTGAAGCTGGACGGCGTGCAAGTGCTGGCCGACGCGCAACTGGCATTGCAGGCGCTCACCGATGCCTTGGGCGATTACCGGGGCGGCTGGGGCGAGCAAGTGTCCGAGGCCAGGGCGCAGTTACAAGCAGAGGTGGACCGGGTGTATCAGGTGCAATACCAGGGTGACGACTTTGTGCCCGAAGTCGATGACCGCCTGGACCGCGCGGTACTGCGCGAATTCATCGAGTTGACCGGTTCGTGCCTGAGCCAAAGCCGCGTGCTCGGGGTGCTCAACGACACTCTGGCCGACGACGCCATTATCGTCGCTGCGGCCGGCAGCCTGCCCGGCGACCTGCAGCGCGCCTGGCGCAGCAAGGGCGTCAACACCTATCACGTCGAGTACGGCTACTCGTGCATGGGCTACGAGGTCAACGCCGCGCTTGGGGTGAAACTCGCTGAACCGAGCAAAGAGGTGTATGCCCTGGTGGGTGACGGCTCCTACATGATGCTGCACTCAGAGCTGGTCACCTCGATTCAGGAGCGGCGCAAGATCAACGTGGTGCTGCTCGACAACATGGCTTTCGGCTGTATCAACAACCTGCAACTCGGCCAGGGTATGGACAGCTTCGGTACCGAATTCCGCTACCGCGACCCCGACAGCGGCCAACTGGATGGCGCCCTTGTACCGGTGGATTTCGCCATGAGCGCCCAGGCCTATGGCTGCAAGACCTACAAGGTCACCACCGTGGAGCAACTGCAAGCCGCGTTGGCCGATGCCCGCCGCCAAACCGTCTCGACCCTGATCGATATCAAGGTACTGCCCAAGACGATGATCCACGGTTATCTGTCGTGGTGGCGGGTGGGGGTCGCGCAGGTCTCGACCCGCGAGCGCACCAATGCCGCGGCTAAAAAACTCAATGAGCAGTTGGCCCAGGCTCGGCAGTACTAAAAATAAAAACAGGAGAGTGCGTATGTCGTTAAAACTCGGAGTGATCGGTACCGGCGCCATTGGCCGTGACCATATTCGTCGTTGCACGCAAACCCTGCTCAACAGCCAGGTGGTGGCGGTCACCGACATCGACCTGGAGCAGGCCGCCAAAGTAGTGGCCGAGCTCAAGCTGGACGCCGAGGTTTACCCCGACGGGCAGGCGCTGATCAACTCGCCTCAAGTCGAGGCCGTGCTGGTGACCTCATGGGGGCCAAGCCACGAAGCGTTCGTGCTGGCCGCTATCAGTGCCGGCAAACCGGTGTTTTGCGAAAAACCACTGGCGGTGACCGCTGCGGGCTGTCGCCATATCGTCGACGCCGAAATGGCCTATGGCAAGCGCCTGGTACAGGTCGGCTTTATGCGCCCCTACGACGAAGGCTATCGGGCCTTGAAAGCCATCGTCGACAGCGGCCAGATCGGTGAACCCCTGATGCTGCATTGCGCGCACCGCAACCCGACAGTGGGCGAGCACTACAAGACCGACATGGCGATTACCGACACCTTGATCCATGAGCTGGATGTGTTGCGCTGGCTGCTCAATGATGACTATGTGTCAGTGCAAGTGGTGTTCCCGCGCAAATCCAGCAAAGCTCAGGCGCATCTACGTGACCCGCAGATCGTGCTGCTGGAAACCGCCAGGGGCACGCGTATCGATGTGGAAGTGTTCGTGAACTGCCAATACGGCTACGACATCCAGTGCGAAGTGGTGGGGGAGACCGGTATCGGCAAGTTGCCGGAGCCTTCCCAAGTGCAGTTGCGTAGCGGGGCGAAGCTGTCCAACGCGATTCTGATGGACTGGAAGGATCGCTTTATCAAGGCTTATGACGTGGAATTGCAGGCGTTTATCGACGGCGTACGCGCCGGGCAAGTCGCTGGGCCTTCGGCGTGGGATGGCTTCGCGGCGGCGGTGGCGGCCGATGCCTGCATCGAGGCGCAAGGCAGCGGGCAGATTGTCCCGGTGAGCTTGCCGCCGCGCCCGGCGTTTTATGGCTGAGGGTGCGTTTACGCCGGGCGACTTAAAAGGAATAAAATTCCAAATAAGATTGATGTAGAAAATATCTTCCAATATAGTCGTTCTTAGGTTGCACGCATTACATCCTGACTCGCCGCAAACGTAACGTCTTAAACAATAAAAATACTGGAGACAGACCGTTCATGAAGACCTCGATCCGTTTTACTGCGCTAGCGTTGTCCCTGATGCTGAGCAGCGGATTCGCTACCGCTGCCGACCTGAAAATCGGCGTAAGCATGTCGCAGTTCGATGACACCTACCTGGCCAACGTCCGTGAGCACATGGACAAACAAGCCAAGTCCTACCCCAAGGGCGATGGCGTGCAACTGCAGTTCGAGGACGCCCGTGCCGACGTGGTCAAACAGTTGAGCCAGGTCGAGAACTTCATCAGCCAGAAAGTCGATGCGATGATTGTCAACCCGGTCGATACGGCCTCCACGGCGCGGATCACCAAAGCGGCGACTGACGCCGGCATTCCTCTGGTGTACGTCAACCGCCGTCCCGACCAGGCTAACTTGCCCAAAGGTGTAGCGGCTGTCACCTCCGATGATGAAGAGGCGGGCAAGCTGCAAATGCAGTACATCGCCGACAAACTCGGCGGCAAGGGCAAGATTGTGATCCTGCTGGGCGACCTGGCGAACAACTCCACCACCAATCGCACCAAAGGGGTGAAGGAGGTACTCGCCAAGTATCCGAACATCAAGATCGAACAGGAACAAAGCGGTGTGTGGTTGCGCGACAGGGGCATGACCCTGGTCAACGATTGGCTGACCCAAGGCCGCGAGTTCAATGCCGTGCTGGCCAACAACGACGAGATGGCAATCGGTGCGGCCATGGCGCTCAAGTCAGCGGGTAGCAAGCCGGGCAGCGTATTGATTGCCGGGGTGGATGGCACGCCGGATGGCCTGAATGCGATTTCCAAAGGCGAGCTGGCCGTGTCGGTCTTCCAGGACGCCAAAGGCCAAGGGGTGGGTTCGCTTGAAGCCGCACGCCAGTTGGCCAAGCACGAGGCGATCGAACAGAACATTGTCATCCCGTTCAAGTTGATCACCCCGGATAACGTCAAAGACTTCAAATAGGCTGGCATAACAAAAATAAATAGATGGCCAGGGCGGTCACGGCCGCCTTGCCAATGGAGTACTTCTCTATGTTCGCTAAAGCGACTGTCTCGCCGCCTCCCGTCAGCCAGCCCGAGCTGGCGGACGAGCCCTACCTGCTGGAAATTTTCAATATCAGCAAAGGCTTTCCCGGCGTCGTGGCGCTGGACGACGTGCAATTACGGGTGCGCCCCGGCTCGGTGCTGGCGCTGATGGGGGAGAACGGTGCGGGCAAGTCGACCCTGATGAAAATCATCGCCGGCATCTACCAACCTGATGCCGGGGAAATTCGCCTGCGGGGCCAGCCGATCGTTTTTGCGACACCGCTGGCGGCGCAAAAAGCCGGAATCGCGATGATTCATCAGGAACTCAACCTGATGCCGCACATGAGCATCGCCGAGAACATCTGGATCGGGCGCGAGCAGCTCAACGGCCTGCACCTGGTCAACCATCGCGAAATGCATCGCTGCACCGCCGAATTACTGGCCCGCCTGCGCATCAAGCTGGACCCTGAGGAGCACGTGGGCAACCTGAGTATCGCTGAACGGCAAATGGTCGAGATCGCCAAGGCGGTGTCCTACGACTCGGACATCCTGATCATGGATGAACCGACGTCGGCCATTACCGAAAAGGAAGTGGCGCATCTGTTTTCGATCATTGCCGACCTCAAGTCCCAGGGCAAAGGCATCATTTACATCACCCACAAAATGAACGAAGTGTTCGCAATCGCTGATGAGGTGGCGGTGTTCCGCGACGGCCAGTACATCGGCCTGCAGCGCGCTGACAGCATGAACAGTGACAGCCTTATCTCGATGATGGTGGGCCGTGAGCTGAGTCAGCTGTTCCCTGTGCGGGATAAACCCATCGGTGAGCTGCTGCTGTCGGTGCGCGACCTGCGCCTGGACGGGGTGTTCCAGGGCGTGTCCTTCGACCTGCATGCCGGAGAGATCCTCGGCATCGCAGGCTTGATGGGCTCGGGCCGCACCAATGTGGCGGAGACCCTGTTTGGTATTACCCCCGCCAGCGCTGGCGAGGTCCTGCTCGACGGCCAGGCGCTGCACATTACCGACCCGCACATGGCGATCGAAAGAGGCTTTGCGTTGTTAACCGAGGACCGCAAGCTCAGTGGGCTGTTTCCATGCCTGTCGGTGCTGGAAAATATGGAAATGGCGGTGCTACCGCACTATTCGGGCCATGGCTTTATTCAGCAAAAAGCGTTGCGCGAATTGTGCGAAGACATGCGCCGCAAACTTCGGGTGAAAACTCCGTCGCTGGAACAGTGCATTGACACCTTGTCTGGCGGCAATCAGCAGAAAGCCTTGCTGGCCCGCTGGTTGATGACCCACCCGCGCCTGCTGATTCTTGATGAACCCACCCGTGGCGTCGACGTTGGCGCCAAGGCTGAAATCTACCGCTTGATCGCTGCGCTCGCCAGCGAAGGCATGGCCGTGATCATGATTTCCTCTGAATTACCCGAGGTGCTGGGCATGAGCGACCGGGTCATGGTCATGCATGAAGGCGACCTGATGGGCACCCTGGACCGGGCCGAGGCGACCCAGGAAAAGGTCATGCAGTTAGCCTCCGGAATGACCACGGTCCACTGAAATAAAGAATAAAAAGGTGACGGGCTATGAACGTAATAACCGAAAACAAACCGGCCACAGTGTCGAGCAAAACGCGTCGACGGATGCCGACTGAACTCAGCATCTTTCTGGTATTGATCGGCATCGGCCTGGTGTTTGAACTGTTCGGCTGGATCGTACGCGACCAAAGCTTTCTGATGAACTCCCAGCGCCTGGTACTGATGATCCTGCAGGTGTCGATCATTGGCCTGCTGGCCATTGGCGTGACCCAGGTGATTATCACCACGGGCATCGACCTGTCCTCGGGCTCAGTGCTGGCGTTGTCGGCGATGATCGCCGCGAGCCTGGCGCAGACCTCCGACTTTTCTCGGGCGGTGTTTCCCAGCCTCACGGATTTGCCGGTGTGGATTCCGGTAGCGGCGGGGCTGGGTGTGGGGCTGCTGGCGGGCGCGATCAACGGCAGCATCATCGCCGTCACCGGTATCCCGCCGTTTATTGCGACCCTGGGGATGATGGTCTCGGCCCGTGGCCTGGCGCGTTACTACACCGAAGGCCAGCCGGTAAGCATGCTCTCGGATTCCTACACGGCCATTGGTCACGGCGCGATGCCGGTGATCATCTTTCTGGTGGTGGCGGTGATCTTCCACATCGCCCTGCGTTACACCAAATACGGCAAGTACACCTATGCCATTGGCGGCAACATGCAGGCGGCGCGTACCTCGGGGATCAACGTCAAACGCCATCTGATCATCGTCTACAGCATCGCCGGCCTACTCGCCGGCCTGGCCGGGGTAGTCGCCTCGGCGCGTGCGGCCACCGGCCAAGCGGGCATGGGCATGTCCTACGAGCTGGATGCGATCGCGGCAGCGGTGATCGGCGGCACGAGCCTGGCCGGCGGAGTAGGGCGCATCACCGGCACAGTGATTGGCGCATTGATTCTTGGGGTGATGGCCAGCGGTTTTACCTTCGTGGGGGTAGATGCGTATATCCAGGACATCATCAAGGGCTTGATCATTGTGGTGGCGGTGGTGATCGACCAGTACCGTAATAAGCGCAAGCTTAAGCGCTGAAAAAGATCGGGGGCGAGCCCCCTCCTACAGGCAGCATATAAGATGCCAGCTATGCCGCTGCCCGTTCCCCCCACGCGGCATATTTCATGCCAGCAATGCCGCTGCCCGTAGGAGGGGGCCTTGCCCCCGAGCTCTACCCCCACACATCCAAGCTAGCTGGGAAAATGCAAAGTAAAAGCCGTAGAGTGCCCCAGCTCGCTTTCAACCGTTACGCGCCCCCTATGCAGCGTCATGATCGAGCGAACGATGGCCAGCCCCAGCCCCGTGCCGCCTTGGAGCCGGGAACGACTGGGGTGGACTCTGTAGAAACGATCGAACAAGCGGGGCAGGTGTTCGCTCTCTATGCCGTCGCCAGCATTGCGAACCGCCAGTGATACTTCATCAGGCTGCTCATTGAGCGTTATTGTCACGGTACTGCCGGCCGTACCGTGGCGTATGGCGTTGGACAGCAGATTCGAGATGGCCCGCTGGATCATCAGCCGGTCGCCCTGACTACGGCCACGTCCGTGGACCTGTACCAACATCGCTTTCTCTTCAGCCGATGAAGCAAACAGATCAGCCACCTTGCGCGCTTCCTCATACAGGTCCACTGGGCCGAACGCCAGGCGAATGGATGGCTGATTCACGCTCGCCAGGAAAAGCATCTGCGACACCATCAGCGACAGCCGCTCCAGTTCCTCGGTGCATGATTCAAGCACCTGCTTGTATTCCTGGGGCGGCCGATCTCTGGATAAGGTCACCTGAGCCTTGCCCATCAAATTGTTCAGGGGGGATCGCAGTTCGTGTGCCAAGTCGTCCGAAAACTGCGCTAGTTGCTGAACATCGCCGTCCAGTCGATGGAGCATGAGATTGACCGCGTGGGCCAGGTCGCGCAGCTCGTCAGGTAGCCCCGTCACCTGCATCCGCAAGGAAAGATCCCTGGCGGTGACTCTTTCGGCGATTTTGCGAAACGCGCGCAAGGGCCTCAGCCCGCGATGCACGACCCACCAGCCGCAGCCGCCGACCAACAGCAAAATAAAAGGCAGGCCAATGAGGGTCGATTTCACAAATGCATTGAGCAGTGTGACGTCACTTTTTCTATCCAGGGACAGAATGATCAGGATCTGTTGGCCACTGGCTAAACGTACCTCTTTGTACGCTACCAGCACCTCGTAACCTTCCCCGGACTTCATGCGCCGAAAGTCGTGCAATGGCCCCCCGGCGTCGGGTACCGGTAATTCCAATGCCTCGTTGCTGCCCAGGTTCATCAAGCGCTTTCGAGGAACGCTCGCGTCGAGAATGGTCAGGGTGAAGTTATCGTGACCGATGATCTGGTCACGCAGGTTGTGCGGATGCAGCACGATGTCAGCTGTCGAGGAAAGGCTCTCGGCCAGGCTGTGCTCGATCTGGCCGAGTTTTTCACTTAGGCCAGCTTGAGCTCGCACTTCCAACTGATGGGAGATGGTGGCGTAGGCGAATGTCGCCATCACCACGACCAGCACCGCGCTCATCGCGGTGACCGTAAGGCCCAACCTCATGGACAAACGGGTCGGTTTCATTCGCGAACTTCCAGCACATAACCCACGCCGCGCAGGGTATGGATCAACTTGCTGGGAAAAGGATCGTCGATTTTTGCTCGCAGGCGGCGGATCGACACTTCAACGACGTTGGTGTCGCAATCGAAATTCATATCCCATACCAGCGAGATGATCTGGGTGCGGGACATGACTTGCCCGCTGTGGCGCATCAACAGATGCAACAGGGCAAACTCCTTGGTGGTCAGGTCAATCCGCTGGGTGCCTCTAAACGCTCGGTGTCGACCCTGATCCAGTTCCAGATCACCCACCCGCAACACGTCCGGCAAGCTGCTTTGTTCGCTGCGGCGCATAAGGGTACGCACGCGTGCGAGCAACTCTGGAAACTCAAAGGGCTTAACCAAGTAGTCGTCGGCCCCCATCTCCAGCCCCCTGACTTTCTCATCCAGGCGGCCGCGCGCGGTGACCATCATGACGCGGGTATTGTCGGTTCGTCTAAGCCGCGCCAATACTTCCCAGCCGTCCATTTCCGGCAGGTTAACATCCAGCACCACGATGTCATAAGTTTGGTGCTGGGCTAAGTAAAGCCCGTCGAGCCCCGTGACGGCTACATCCACGACATAACCACTCTCCGTCAGCCCCTGGTGCATGTATTCGGCCGTTTTGGGCTCGTCCTCTACTACAAGGATTCGCATATGAATGTCCTGTTTTAATCAAAGGGATAATGACAATGAGGAAAGCGATATGGGCGATAAGGGCCGAAGGACAGCCTCACAAGACCCCGTATGGCGGGCGATTCTAGAGTCTGTAGCCGCTTCAGGGTCAACGGCTCACGGTGAAAAAATTCATAAGGATTAGGCGCGCGTTTTTTTGTGTGGTTTTCAGTAATTCAATAAGAAAGGTGTTGCGTATTGTTTCTAGAGTTATCGTCGTAAGCACGACACGATGTAAGGACGATAACTAACGCGAAGTTTAAAATTACAGAATTGTAATTTTCCAGCAATCGCTCTGATATCTCCTCCCGCATAAAGTCTGCGCAACAAACTCCAGCCCAGCGGGGGCGGGGTAATGTTGTTTTCAGATGGGCGATTTATGCGGCTGGAGAAGTGCGAACGTGCTTAAGTACAGAGTGTCCCCCAAGTGGCCGTTTTCGAACATACCGCCCTTTATCAAAGCCGGCGTTTTGTGGGCTTCGCTGATGTCGTTCAGCGGCCCCGGCGTCGCGGCTACCCAGAGCTTGAGTTTGCCACAAGCGATCGAAGCCGCATTTGCCAAGAACCCTGATCTTGCAGCGGCGCGATGGGAGATCGGCGTCACCGAGGGCGACAGGCAACAGGCCGCTCTGATGCCCAACCCAGAGTTGTCTTGGGAGGTGGAGGACACGCGGCGTAACACCAGCACAACGACAGTCATGCTCAGCCAGGCGCTGGAACTGGGCGGCAAGCGCGGGGCGCGTATCGACGTCGCGAAGCGCGGCCAGGATGCGGCGCAGTTGGAGCTAGAGCGCCGCGGCAACGAGCTGCGGGCCCAAGTGACTCAGGCTTTCTTCACTGCGGTGCGGGCCGAAACCGGGTTGGATCTGGCACGGCAGTCGCAGCGGCTTGCCCAGCGTGGCGTCGAAGTGGCCGAAGGCCGTGTACGCGCGGGTAAATCCTCGCCGGTGGAAGTCACCCGTGCCCAGGTGCAACTGGCGGAAACTAACTCGTTGGTCCGGCGCGCCGAAACGTTAAAGGCCAACAGCTACCGTGAGCTGGCCGAGACCGCTGGCTCTGCAGCGTCATCCTTTGAGCGCTTGGAATATCGGCAGCTGTCGCCGGGCAAATCGCCACCGGCGAGGAAGATGCTCACCGCTATCAATCAGTCCGCCGAACTGCGTCTGGCCGAAGCCCAGATCGAGCAGCGCGAGGCGGCCCTGGGCTCGGAGCGGGCGCAGCGGATCCCGGACCTTACCGTCAGTATCGGCAGCCAGTACAGCCGCGAGGAGCGTGAGCGGGTCAACGTTGTAGGCATGTCGATGCCTTTGCCATTGTTCAACCGCAACCAGGGGAACGTGCTGGCGGCTTCGCGGCGCGCCGATCAGGCTCGGGACTTGCGTAACGCGGTAGAACTCAGACTGCGCACCCAGACCCAATCGGCGCTGGATCAATGGACGACCGCCATGGAGGATGTGGAGTCTTTCGACCAAGTCATCTTGCCTTCAGCTAAAAGCGCCGTCGATGCCGCTACGCGTGGCTTCGAGATGGGCAAGTTCGGTTTCTTGGAAGTCCTCGATGCGCAACGCACGCTGATTGCGGCCCGTGGCCAATACCTGGAGTCCCTGGCCATGGCGACTGACGCCAGAGTGACGGTCGAGCGTATCTACGGCGATCTGAATCTGTTTACGACCACCCCTTAATTCATTTCTCGCATTTATCGGGCGGTCGTTGCGTACGCGCGTAGCTGATCGCCGGGAGCATCCATGGATAACAAACGGAGCATGATCACGGCACTGGCTGTGGTCGCAATCATTGGCTTGGGCACTCTGACCCTAAGCGATCAAGGTTTTCCTACCGCTGCTGAGCCTAAGCCGACCAGCAATGACCCCGCAAAAAAGCCCCAGCACTCGGAGCAAGAGGGGCACGCGGGCGAAGATGGGCATGGCGACGAAGCGCAACATGCCGATGAAAAAGACCACGGCGCTGAGGGCCACGACGAGAATGAGGCGTCAGGTGAGTCCCATGACGAAGAAGGCAAATTACAGCTCAGTGCCGAACAGATTAGCGCCGCCGGTATAGAAATGGTTGTCTCGGCGCCCAGGCCGATGAGCACTAGTGTTACTTTCCCAGGTGAAATCCGCTTCGACGAAGACCGCACCACCCATGTCGTGCCGCGGGTCGGCGGGATTGTCGAAGAGGTCAAAGTGGACCTGGGCCAGTCTGTGAAAAAGGGCCAGGTGCTGGCGGTTATCGCCAGCCAGCAAATCTCCGACCAACGCAGTGAGCTCAACGCGTCGCAACGTCGCCTTGAACTGGCACGCCTGACCTTGCAGCGGGAGAAAAAGCTCTGGGAAGACAAGATTTCTGCCGAACAGGACTACCTGCTGGCACGTCAGGCCTATCAAGAGGCTGAAATCAGCTTCGCCAATGGCCGTCAGAAATTAAGTGCCATTGGCGCCAGCCTCAATTCTGCCGCAGGCAATCGTTATGAGCTGATTGCCCCGTTCGACTCGGTGGTCGTTGAAAAACACCTGGCCATCGGTGAAGTGGTCAATGAATCCAGCACTGCGTTCACCCTCTCGGATTTGTCCAGAGTGTGGGCCACCTTCGGCGTGGCCCCCCAGGATCTGAATAAGGTGGTGGTGGGCCGCTCGGTAACTGTCAGTGCGCCTGATCTAAATGCCCAAGTGGAAGGCCGTGTCAGTTATGTGGGTAGCTTGCTGGGCGAGCAAACCCGCGCCGCCACCGTTCGCGTGGTGCTCGCCAACCCTGAGGGGGCCTGGCGCCCGGGGCTGTTTGTGTCGGTGGATGTGACGGCAGACAAAGCCATTGCGGCAGTCAGTTTGCCTGAGTCGGCGATCCAGTCCATTGAAGACTCAACCTCGGTATTTGTGCGCAATGCCGAAGGCTTCGAACTGCGCCCAGTGAAAGTCGGCAGGCGCGACGGCGGCTACGTGGAAATTGTTCAAGGCCTGGCCGCCGGCACACCCGTGGCCGCGACAGGCAGTTTCATTCTCAAGTCCGAGCTGGGTAAAGGCTCTGCTGAGCACTCCCATTGATTGGCTTCGCACGAGTACAACTCCATGTTTGAACGGTTGATTCAATTCGCGATAGAACAGCGCATCGTCGTGATGCTCGCTGTTCTGCTCATGGCTGGGCTGGGCATCGCCAGTTACCAGAAACTGCCCATCGACGCAGTGCCGGACATCACCAACGTACAGGTCCAGATCAATACCTCAGCGCCAGGTTTTTCACCCCTGGAAACTGAACAGCGGGTAACCTTCTCGATTGAAACAAGCATGGCCGGCCTGCCGGGTCTGCAGCAGACGCGTTCGCTGTCGCGCTCGGGCCTGTCCCAAGTCACCGTGATTTTTGAAGACGGCACCGACTTGTTCTTCGCCCGCCAGTTAGTAGGTGAGCGCCTGCAAATTGCCAAGGATCAATTACCCGAGGGCGTCGACGCGGTCATGGGGCCGATCTCCACCGGGCTTGGCGAGATTTTCCTGTGGACCGTCGAGGCAAAAGAGGGGGCGCTGAAAGAGGACGGGACGCCTTACACGCCGACCGACCTTCGGGTCATCCAGGACTGGATCATCAAGCCGCAACTGCGCAACGTGCCGGGTGTAGCCGAGATCAACACCATTGGCGGTTTCGCCAAGCAATATCAGATCGCCCCAGACCCAAAGAAACTCGCGGCCTACAAGCTGACCTTGAACGATCTGGTGGCGGCACTTGAGCGCAATAACGCGAACATTGGCGCAGGCTACATCGAGCGCGGCGGTGAGCAGTTATTGATTCGGGCCCCCGGCCAGCTCGGTACTGTCCAAGACATCGCCAATATCGTGATTGCCAACGTACAGGGCACACCCATCCGGGTCAGCAGCGTGGCGGATGTGGGCCTCGGCCAGGAATTGCGTTCCGGCGCGGCAACGGAAAACGGCCGTGAGGTGGTGCTAGGCACGGTGTTTATGCTGATCGGCGAAAACAGCCGCACGGTCTCCCAGGCCGTGGCCGCCAAACTGGCCGATATCAATCGTTCACTGCCCAAGGGAGTAGAAGCGGTCACGGTATACGACCGGACCAACCTGGTGGAAAAAGCCATCGCTACGGTGAAGAAGAACCTGATCGAAGGGGCCATTCTGGTTATCGCGATTCTGTTTCTTTTTCTCGGCAACATCCGTGCCGCGCTGATTACCGCCATGGTGATTCCGTTGGCCATGTTGTTCACCTTCACCGGTATGTTCACCAACAAAGTCAGCGCCAACCTGATGAGCCTTGGCGCACTCGATTTCGGCATCATCGTCGACGGTGCCGTGGTGATCGTTGAGAACGCCATCCGCAGGCTGGCCCACGCGCAGCACAAACACGGCCGGATGCTGACCCGTTCCGAGCGCTTCCACGAGGTATTTGCCGCCGCCAAGGAGGCCCGCCGGCCGCTGATTTTCGGTCAACTGATTATCATGGTGGTGTACCTGCCGATCTTCGCCTTGACCGGCGTCGAGGGCAAAATGTTCCACCCCATGGCCTTTACCGTAGTAATTGCGCTGTTGGGCGCCATGATCCTCTCGGTCACTTTCGTGCCGGCCGCCATCGCCATGTTCGTCACCGGTAAGGTGAAGGAAGAGGAGGGCGTGCTGATGCGCACCGCCCGCTTGCGTTACGCGCCGGTCCTGAAGTGGGTGCTGAGCCACCGTTTGATCGCCTTCTCTATGGCCTTTGGCTTGATCGTACTCTCAGGCTTCACGGCGAGCCGGATGGGCAGCGAGTTCATCCCCAGCTTGAGTGAAGGTGATTTTGCCCTGCAGGCGCTGCGGGTCCCGGGTTCCAGCCTGAGCCAGTCGGTGGACATGCAGAAGCGTCTGGAACAAGCCGTCATGGAAAAAATGCCTGAAGTAGAGCGTATGTTCGCCCGCACCGGCACCGCCGAAATCGCTGCCGACCCGATGCCACCGAATATCTCTGACAGCTACGTGATGCTCAAGCCGCAAAGTGAATGGCCTGACCCCGGCAAATCTCGCGAAACCCTAATCGCCGAATTGCAGCAGGCCGCCGCGACCGTGCCCGGTAGCAACTACGAGCTGTCCCAGCCCATCCAGTTACGCTTCAACGAGCTGGTCTCAGGGGTGCGCAGCGACGTCGCGGTCAAGGTGTTCGGCGACGACATGAACGTACTGAACCAGACGGCAGCGAAGATCGCCGCCACCCTGCAAAAGGTCCCGGGCTCCTCTGAGGTCAAGGTCGAGCAAACCACCGGCCTGCCCGTGCTTACAATCAACATCGATCGCGACAAGGCCGCCCGTTACGGCCTGAACGTGGGGGATGTACAAGACGCCATCGCGATCGCTGTCGGTGGCCGTCAGGCCGGCACCTTGTACGAGGGGGATCGTCGTTTCGACATGGTGGTGCGTTTGTCCGAGACACTCAGAACGGACGTCGCTGGGCTCTCCAGCCTGCTGATCCCCGTGCCCGCCACTGCAAACAGCGCTAATCAACAAATCAGCTTTATCTCCCTTTCCCAGGTGGCAAGCCTGGACCTGGTGTTGGGGCCCAACCAGATCAGTCGGGAGAACGGCAAACGTCTGGTCATCGTCAGCGCTAACGTGCGCGGCCGTGACCTCGGCTCGTTCGTGCAAGACGCCGGGGAGACCATCAACAACAGTGTGCAAATTCCGGCAGGGTACTGGACCAGCTGGGGAGGGCAGTTCGAGCAACTGCAGTCTGCCGCCAAGCGCTTGCAGATAGTCGTTCCCGTTGCCTTGCTGATGGTTCTGGCGTTGTTGTTCATGATGTTCAACAACATGAAGGACGGGCTGTTGGTGTTTACCGGCATTCCATTCGCGCTGACCGGTGGCGTCATGGCCCTGTGGTTGCGCGACATTCCCCTCTCAATTTCAGCCGGGGTAGGCTTTATCGCGTTGTCCGGGGTCGCCGTGCTGAACGGTCTGGTGATGATCTCGTTTATCCGCAGCCTGCGAGAGGAGGGCCGCTCGTTGGGCGATGCGATCAACGAAGGGGCATTGACGCGCCTGCGCCCGGTGTTGATGACGGCACTGGTGGCCTCACTGGGCTTTATCCCAATGGCACTGGCCACAGGCACGGGGGCTGAAGTGCAACGGCCCCTGGCGACCGTGGTGATTGGCGGCATTCTTTCTTCCACGGCACTGACACTGCTGGTGCTGCCTGCGCTGTATCAGTGGGCGCATCGTCGCGAGGAAGAGGTGTAAATAGGTCCGCTGCTTGACCCAACGCCCGCGCCTGGAAACAGCCGCGGGCGTTTTTATATGTGATATTTCCTAGACGTTTGCCATGCCATCTCTAATAGCAGCGCAAAAAAAAGCGCCCCGAAGGACGCTTGAAAATTCACCTTGACCAAAGGAGCTGTGAAGCTGCTAAAGGTGAATGCTAGGGAGTAAGAGTTAGCCTTCTGACTTCTCCGGTTGCTCAACGCGAGGTTTTTCGTCAGAGCTGACAAACCGGGAAGTTCCTGTGCCGTTTTGATCATTGACACGCCCTTCTTGGGCGAAGCGTACTTCTTGAGCGGCCTGGCCTGCGCGCTCGCTGCCGTCTTCGGCCAGCACCGCAGTGGAGGAAAGGGCGGCGACAGTGAACATCATTGACTTGATAAAATTCATGGTAAGTACCGTTTAGGTTAAATGGCAGAAACCTGTCCAGCATTCGAACTGCTTTTCAGGAATTGATGGTGATGATAGGCCAGGCAACTTAACAGGGGCGTGAGCGGGAGATGACAATCTTGTAAGGTGGCGGTTTGGGGATTTTGGGGGGGGGTAGATTAAGAAATAGTGATTTGGTTTATCGAAAGTTTAGGTGCTGGGGGTAGGGTCGGTAATGTTATGACTTACTTAACTCTACTAAATGGTTATTTAGTAGAGTTATAACTAAATAACCTGGTTAGAAGGGCTGTATATCCTTTCGCCTAGGGGTTCTATCAGCCTGACCAGGTAACCGTCAGGGTCTTGCACAAGCAACTCACGCTGCCCAATTTCAAGCCTATCAGCCCTGTACCAGGTGTCCTTACTGGCCTGAAAAAGAGGATAGGACGCCGCCTCGAGCCTTTTAATGATAGGAGAAACAGCCCCAACGTCGATTTGCAGATTGATGCCTCGGCCAAAGGGCGGACTTAACGAGCCGGTTAGCCATTGATTAGACCGAGGGTCGAATTGCTCAAGCATCACTTGAGCACCGTTTAGATCGAGGTAAGCGAATCCGTCTTCGAGACGTTCATAGGCGACGTCAAACCCTAAGCTACCGACCCAAAAATTCAGACTTCTAGTGAGATCCGTCACTAGCAACTCGGGGACTAATTTATTTCTGGTTAGCATGAGGCGGCTTCTGATGAGCGTTCAAGTTGTCATGGGCGGCCGTACGCTAACATGATTGAGCGTTGTGGTGGGTTTGTGGTTGGCGGTGTGTTGGTTTGGGAAGCTTGGCGGGTGGATTTTTTGTGGGGTGGTTTGTAGATCATCGGAGGCTATGAGCACGACTGGTGAGTGAGGTGGTGGCTTTCAGAGGTTGAACGGTTGAGGGTGAGGATGCATTGGTAAGGATCTATGGGTACGCATAATGTATATTATGTTAAATTGAAGATGCTGTCATGTATGTTTACGACCTGCTAGCCCTGTACCCTCCGACCAGTTGGACTGGTGCAAAGGCATGTCCACGGTACGTCAACGCCCTTCAAAGGACGGCAGCCGAATCAGCAAGGAATTGCCTTAGCTAGCGTCCTGCGCATTATCCGCCGGAATTACAGTTGGGCAGCCTGCTTCTTTCCATACTGCCACCTTAATTCCTGGGTGCGTCATCCGAACGGTCAAACTTTCACTCCCCAAGAGTTCGCTGTGACACTGACTGCGGCCATGACTACTGACGCCCTGAGTGACCATGAAATGCAGTGGATTTTCCACCGTGTCTCTGAGGCTGAGCGCAAGGGCCTTAACCCACGCTAGGTCATCCTGTACATGGCCTTCGCGAGGTATACAAACATTTCAATAGATGAGGTAATCGAGACTCCACAAGCCTCTGGCGCGTTGGCATTTTTCTTTAAAAATGAGCATGGTCGCTGGGAGTGGCACCGCCCTCGTTCGTCGTTTATGCCCTCGGGTAAGATGCTCAGCCAAAAGTTCGTTCATCGCTTTGAGGATTATCTTATTCACCTCGGCGATTCACCAGTTACCAAGTACTCTGGTCGGCCTTCCCCGCGGGTGTCTGCGCCCCTATGAACGCAAAAGTCTTGAGTGCCTGGGAGGCCTGTCAGGTACTGCGCGAGATTGCCCTATGGGTGCGAGTCATGCGCCGGCTAGTTACAAAAAATTGGGCTGAGACCTACTGCGGTATGCTGACGGCAGAGACGGATGGCTGGATTATCACGCCTTGCAATCATTGCAATACCCTCGATTACTGTCATACCTGCTATAGCCCCCGAAGGCTGGGTGTATCAATTCTACTCGTCTCGGCGCTCTGGAACTGACCCCATCGAGCTGCTCAGTACCTAGAAGAATGCTCAGTCGGAGCGCCTTCTGGACGATCTCTAAAAGCCGACACATCGGCAAGACTCTCCTGCCAGTAAGACGGTGAATGCTTGTAACGGCACTCAAGCTTTCAGAGCATCGTCGGAGCTGAGGACCTGTTGGGTACATATTATCCAAGCTGGAGCATTCAAGGCCTAGCGACTGACGTGCAGCTTTGCTGAGCTCTGCGAAACCCCGCATTACACGCCCAGTCGTGACCAACGTAATCAAGGCTGGCATCAAGAGGTACCTGGACAGGAACGCATTTCTCCCCTTCCCGCTTGAAGCCTCGTGTGCACTCCCAGCCATGGCCGAGATAATCTAGTTTGGCGTTTCGCGGCACCAGCACCGCTGTACATCCCTCTCCCGATCGCATGTAACCCGCAACGCACTCCCACCCATGGCCCAAATAGTCGAGCCTAGCGTTGACTGGAACACCGACGGCGCTGCAGGTGTTGCCAGACTTCCTGTAGCCCTTCGTGCAATCCCAGCCGTGGCCCAAGAAGTCCAGGCTTGCGTGAGACGGAACTACAACTGCGTCACAACTATAGCCCTGACGCACATAACCTCGCTGGCACGTCCAGCCTTGACCAAAGTAATCAAGCTTGCCGTGTTGAGGGACCACGACCTCGAGGCACGCGTCGCCACTTTGTTGATATCCCTTGATGCACTCCCAGTTTCGCTTTGAGTAGTCCAGTTTCGAGTGCGCCGGGAGCTTAACTTGGGAACTCACGGACTCTGAGCTAGGGGTGCCGATTGGCGTTGGAGTGTATGCCGGTATGGACGAAGCTGGTACAGATGCTGAACTAGATGACCCGTGTGGCTCAGTCAGCGTGCCCGGTTTTCCGGTATATGGATTGATGTTGCTCAGGGTGCTCCAGTTGTTTGCAAAATTACCATCAGGCGCCGAGCGATAATGGGGCGCTACGTAGGTTCCGTTGGCTCGGGTGTAGCCACTGACGTGCACTGCCCCGCCGCGAGCGTGTGCATGCTCAATCCAACCGAACCCCACGAGGCCAAATATCACTAAAGCGGTAGCGCTCAAACACCTGAGCCATTTAATAGACTTGTCCATGGTCACCTACTGAGGAGTGGATCGTAGCAGGCACCCCTCCAGATAGTGATGGGATCCTCTACACCACAATATCAATGTGCCATGAAATCTGAAAGTAAGACTGGTACTCCATCCAGCGGTTTGTGTCCACCTCCACGCGAATAGCGTCAGTGCGGGCATGCGGTTTCCGACACTGCCCCGGCGATGCTACAACGACCAGTGCTCTGACGCTGCCTGATCAAGGCCTGAGTCTAGAGGTGCCGCACGGACGCCGTGCTACATTTGATGGTTGTATCGAGCCGTCTGTAGCATGGAGTAAACGAAGTTCAGCTTCTCCTCGGTGGGCTCATCATCCCGCAACCAACGCACCTTGATGTTCAGATACTGCGCCCATTCGACCCCCTTTTTGAAAGCGCGTCGATCCTCAGTTTTCGCAGCCAGCTCAATGTATTGGTTTACGAGCTTGTATTGGTTTTTACCTGCGCGGTACTTGGCGTTATCAAACGCCTCGTAGCCACCGGGCCTAGCGCGGTATCTAGGCTTTTTGGAGCCGGACTTTCAAAATCAATGTCGGGCAACGAGCGGGCTCAGTGTGAAACGTCGGTAGCGGCCTCTCGTAGCCGGCAGGTACTGGGCGTACCGCGGGTAGCGCAGCGCCTCAACTGAAGTGAGACATTACCCGCGTAGCTCGACCACGATGCATCCCTCGCCGTTAGAGCAACCTCGGCTGTTGAAGGCTGACTCATCGATTATCCCGAGCTCGATCCTGTCCCCTGCCGCAGCTAGGTTGATCAGGAGTAGCACATCATCAGCGGCTGCCTAACCGCGGGGGCCATGAGTTTGGTGACCTCTTCGACCACCCACGCAGCGCTAGGCCAGAGTGCTTGCACAGCGAGCAGTAAGGCAAAGACGAAGAACGACCTCAACAGATAGCCGTGGGCGAGCTTGATATGGCTCACCTTCGCGTTGTTGCCCGGGTAGTTATCAATGACTTTGATAGCGATGTTCTTGGCAAGGCTGGCTACTGGCTGCGATGTGTCCCAGGTCTGGGATATATCGGTGGCACCCACTGTATTCGCGGCGCTCACGCGCAGCACACAGAACGCGCTGTAGCCGGCTCGCAGGACATAGATCACCGCAATCGCGAATACGGTTAGCGAGAGCGCACCCAGGACTTTACTGGCCTTTTCACTCCAGAGGCTTGGTAGCAACGACACCAGTACGGGTATCAGCGCGGTCACTGCTGCCAGGTATACACCTGCCTTGGTATCTGCTCCCTTACGCCGCTCCTGCTCTGCATCGTACATACGACGAGCTTCTTCAAGTGCTACTTCGCTCTGCGCATCCCAGTTACCATTCCTGACCGATGCCTTCCACCCGTCGCGCATCTGGTCGTTTGCTGCGATTTGAGCAGCCGTAGGAGGCACCAGAGTCGGCCAGAATATTTCCCTATCAAACCAAGGCATGTTGGATGCTCTCCAGCTGATCAACAATTGTAGCGGCGATCGGGTATCCCGTTTGGTTTTCGATCCAGGCCCACTGGCCGTTTGGATTGATCTCTAGAAACCAAAGCTTTCCATCACGATCACAGATCAAATCAATAGCCCCGTATCCCAGGTTCATCCGGCGCACCAGTTCCCGGCATTGTTCGGCTACCTCATCCGGCAGGCGGATCGCCTCATGCTTCAAGTCAGGATTGCTGCCCCGGCGCCAGTCGACCTGTGTTTCGTCTTTTTCCTGTGACCAGATAGCTGTTGAAAAAACCTGGGAGCCCACCACCGTGACACGAACATCGTATTTCTTGAGCACTTCCGCTTGAATGATCAGGGGCGCAAGGCTAAGAGCCGGTTCATCCCCGGCGGTCAATGGTTGCAACCTTGATGTGAACATCACCTTTTCCAGCGCACCCGGTAAGACCGCTTGGCGCAAAGGCTTTCCAATAGCGCAGCCTCCTGCTGTCAAGGATTCGGCCGACTTCAGTCGATTGGTGATGGCTGTGCTGGGGATGTTGAAACCGATCTGATGGGCAACGATGAGCTGCCGTGGTTTGTCTTCAGCGAGAAATATCTGGGTAGGGTCGCTGAACCATTTACCCCCCAAACGGAAATAAAGGCTTTTGAGGAAGCTGCTCCATTCTGCCTCGATGTAAGACCGCTCGCCGTTATCATCGACCAGCGCGGGAGCTTGCGGAGCACCTGGCCGACGGAAGTATGCGGCGGTGATATCACCTCCGGAGATCTCCCGCCCCTCCAACTCAATTGCCCAATCATCCATGGCGGTGTGGCCCATGGTGCTTCGGGATTGAGGAAGTAGCTCGGTATTGAGCCTGAAGTAAGGCAAGCTTCGTTTCTGAAGCTCCGCGACCACAAAATCCATCGTGATATCGCGGCGGTTTGTCACCAATAAAAACATGATGAAGAACCTCAGTCCAGGTAGAAACGTTGGTCTAGGCCAAACAGCGGATCGCCAGGATCATCGTTTTCGAGCTCAGCTTCGGTCTTGGTCATAAGCTCCAGCATGGCGTAGCAGGTACCTGGATCGTCCTCTTCTATCACCGTATCGGTCTTAGTCACTAGCTGCAGCAGGTGTGATCCGCAGCCATTGTTGCTCAGGTCATCATCACTCTCTGGGGTCGCGTACGTTTTGGTCAGCGTCTCAAGGGTGACGAAGGAGTCGTCATCCTCTTCGGCGTTTACCTTGGTCTTGGTGAGAAGCTCGTCGAGCGCGCCGCGAGCGATGATGGGCTTGATCCCATTAGGAGTCTCTACCACCCACATGTCATGGTGCGGAGAGTAATAGCCTGGCAGGTTATCTGAGCCTGTTCTGGGTACGGCGGTTTTTGCGAGCAGAGTAACGGCGCTCTTTGCTTGGTCTGTGGTCGGGGTAGGCATTGCGCGGAACTCCTGTATGGCGATTTGCCAACATAACATAAGGGACGATTTAAAAGACTATCTGGCCCACTAGAACTGAACAGCAATGCGCTTTCAGCAGCCATGGCTGTATAGCGCTTTACTATGTGCCCAAAAGTCGAGAGGTCAACCAGGATGCCTGTTAGCTTGCAAATGGTTCGTCGATTCTGTAGACCTCAAGCGCCGACCCCATAGCCCCGACGATGCTCATCAACTGATCCTTCCGCTGTAGTTGGCTGAGAGCTACAGCAAGGGGCGACGGGTTCAGTTAGACCTTTTCATATAGGCGCTATGCCAATAGTGAGGCTTCGCGATTGGCCAGCCATTCTTCCGATTCACTGCGGCGCGATGAACTTCTCCGGGTTGAGCCCAAGCGCCCGGTACCCAAACGCCATAGGCCGTGGTAGCACCTGGGTAAGCGTGACCCCTGAGGTCGAGATGTTTTTGATTCCCCCAGTGACACCGGGAGCATCCGGAACGAGTGTTTTTGTTAGGGCATCGATCGCGCTTTGCTCAGCATTGATTCTCTGTTTAAGGCTGTCCACCTCAGCTTGCTGCTTGCTCAGTTCTTCTTTTGCGGCTTGGTCACCTGTGCTGGTCTTGGTGTCCTTGGCTGAGCCCAGGAGGTTGAGCTTGTCCCGCAGCTCGGTCAGTCTTGAAAAGCGCTCGACTAACGCTTGGGTGCTCAGTGATAACTCGGCTGCTTGAGAGGCAGTGCTCGTGACTGAAACATCAATGGCGTTGGCGTAGTAAACCTCGGTCACCACCAGCATTTCGGGCTTGGCAACCACATCCCCATCCCGAAGGGTTTGGAAAGGCATCATCATTGCGACCATATTTTCGACACTGTAATCAGTGCCCGCATGGCTGTATGACTTTCTATGGAGCGCGGTCATCACGCTTTGCAGGTCAACTCGAATCATCGTCGCGCTGGGTACTGAAACCTTAAGTTCATAGGTGCCCCTGTTAGCCACGCCGCCCTTGGCACCTACCGAACCCGTCATCAAATTTGCACTTAGTCCGGACTCCATAACAGATCCAAATGTGAAGGCCGGGAACGAGAGCGCTCGGTTCAGGTTGAAGTCTGGGCCTTCATAGTCTTTGCATTTGAAATTTGAATATTTTATAGCTGTGGGCTGCCAGGTCTCGACAACCTTGGGTTCCGAAGAGCCTGCCAATGAAGCTTTATACCCTGATATGCTGGAAAGCTCAGGCTCGTTTTGAAGCGACAGGTATAGGCTGCAGAGATCTAGTGAGCCTACTGGCGCGCTGTAGTGAGTGTAAAACTCGGCGGGCTTTTCATCGGACTGCTTTTTCCCAGGGTAGGTTGGCACTAGGAAAATATTCCCTGGAAACACGTTTTCCTGCAGGGGGTAGACTGGGCGGATCCCCAGTGTGGCCACGCTCTCAGACCATGCCTTGAGTACGCCACCTGACTCAGGCTTTGAGGTGTTGCACCCGGTCAAAGTGACGGTAATCGCCACGCCGTAAATCAGAAAACTAACCCGCATACCCAACCCTCTAGCCTTGATCTGTCACTATGACATCACCGGTATAGGCGAAATGTACGGGAAATCAAGGCGGCCAGTAGCGAATAATGTTTATGGCACCCTGCTCTGTCTCCGCATCCGGCGCAAGCTCAGGTGGCGGTAGAATGACCGAGCCGCCAATCGAAACGAGGCCAGCGCCAGGTGCAGCACGGCGGACGTCGGCAGATGCGTTTTTAACTGCTTCGTTAGCTCTATCACGAATTCAAGGCTCACACTCCCAGAGTGGCCCACGCCCACCAAAATGGCCTCTCCCCGCTGACGCTTACACTTAGGCGCGAGCCGACTCCAAGAGAGGTTCGTCGGGAAGTAGCCCATCTGGACAAACTCCCTATAACCGCAATGCCTGCAAACGTGACCATCCGAAGCGCCACACAGCTGTTCGCCCCCACCCTGGCCAAAGATAACCCGGCGGGTTAAACAGTCCGCGCAGATATCCGTAGTCAGGCCTGCACAATCGTGCCCGGAGAGCCTGTCAGCACAGCACCACCTAACTAAGCAGGGTCAACGCCGACCAGCTTTGCCCACTCAACCAGATTTTGAGGTCGATAGTCACTCACCTTGCGCCAGCGATCAAACACAGATGCGTCGATGGTTTCGTTAAACGTGGCTGTCGTTGAGTCACCGTTGTCCACCGCCGGCGCACCGATAGGACGGTAGTAATGCTTTCCGAGAGTGGCAAGTGCATAGAGACCATGAGCCATCTCTGCATAGGAATCTCGAACTTGGCAGGTCGATTCGTCACCGTCCAACTGGACATCGTCGTTTATTACATTCCCTCGGCAACCACTGGCTAGAGACCGGCTCTCAATGAACGCCTATGTCCCCGTAACGAATAGTGGCGCCAAGTACCACCCGCTAAAGCTATCAACCTGTAGAACCGTAGACATCGTTTACATCTGAAACCGGGGACATCGTTTACACATTTGAGGCTTGGACGTGGGTCATGCCTCGTCCAAGCCTCCCCAGTTGATAATCACACTGGTACAAATCCCAAACATCATCGTCTATCTCTTTAAGCCCTATTCGCTCGCCACACAGCGCCTCGCTGACGAATACCAACTTGCCTTTCCACCTCATTGATCCGTCCTGTCTGACACTTCGAACCTTCATTTCTGCCGGGTACTCCACCTCTGGCAGGCATCCTGGGTACGCTCGATTAGACGGCACATAGAGCTCCGCTGGACGTTTCATACCAAGCGCCTCATGAGGGCGAACGTAATTGAACTCATGCCTGAAATGCTCGAGCAAAAGCTGCTGCTCAACCAAATTATTCCCTAGCGGCAGCTCAAGTTTCAGGCTGCGGTGCATTCGTTCATGACGGCCATTTTGAGCAGGTCTTCCCAGCATTATCCGCTCGGGATAGATACCTAAACGGATCCAACAGGCGGCCAGTGTGGACATCCTTGCCAGGCCTGGAGAAGCGAAAGGTCCCCCGTTATCAGAGCGGATGACTTCGGGCATGCCGTGTTCTTGAAAAAGCCTTTCAAAGGTTTGCTTTACAGGCTGGGTCATGATTTTAGCGTGGGCTCTGCAAGCCAAAATCAAACGCGAGGCATGGTCTGTAACCGTCAGCGGAAAGCACAACTGCGCATTGAGCATCTTGAATTGCCCTTTGTAGTCAACGCACCAGGTTTTGTTTGGCTCGTTGGCCTCTCGCATTGTTGTATGGGAGGTTCCGTGCCGACGCTTGAAACGCCGTTTGCTGACCAACCCAAGCCGATCAAGCCATTGACCTGCCGTGCTGGGAGCCGGCCAGGACGGGTAACCAGACACTGGGTCAGCAGTTTATCGACGCATGTACGGCAGCACTGGATGCGGCCTATCCAGATGGCCTAGAGTACTCGGGATCGGAGCTACATCGCCTCATACATCCTAAGATCGAAGCGGCTCTGGACGCAGCTTATGCTCGGCACTCGTCTGCAGTCACCTATGCCCAGGCATGCCAGCAAATACGCTCTGTGAGTGCCTGGGGCAGCTCAGAAGAGCACCTGCTGAAAACTATCAGCGAAGCTGAAATTGAAGTGGCAATACGCTCGGCTACCGGGGCTGACTTGGAAAATATCTTCCTGCAAAGCCTTAAGTTCAAGGTGCAAAGGCAAAGCTATGAGAACAGTTTTGGAGACATCGGCGAACGCTTCGTCAACGTCTGTAAAAAAATCGTGGCCGCTGAGCCCAAGGGGCGGTTCGCAAGCATCATCAACAGATATTTCAAGGCTCGTGGGCAGCAGGCGCTGTTGGAGCCCTGAGAGATACCATGATTGAATTTCGGGGATGGCTTTAGGAGGGAGGCCGCCCCGGAACGCCGTTAAGATAGGAACGCTCGCCGAATTACAGCTGCATTATCAATGCACCTTGTCCATAGTACGCGTCAGCGATCACCTGATTGCTTTACCATAAATGCGTTCAAGATGGCCCAGTGACCAGATAAGAACTGCCATTCAAAGGGAAGGCTGGAGTTGCGCCTGACCGGTGACCACGACACAAGACAAGGAAGGCGTTGATGCCCAATGAGCCTGCTGCTCCATTTGCCCCTATTCCACCACCGGCACCGCTGCAAGCCCCCCCTCCGCCACCGCCTATTGCACTGGCACAGGATCGCACTGGTCTGCAGGCTTACCTCCCTCCAGGAGGCGAATGGTTGCCGCTCAATGATCACGCATATGCTGTACTCAACGGCGAGCCGCCGACAGAGCCAAATCAGACAGCGCAGTATCGCTCGGCTTTGGCAGACATGTTCTCTAATGCCCTCCAAGTTCCCAATCTCTGCTTCCTAGCAGGGAGCGGAACGTCCCTTGGCCCGGTGGGAGGGCCCAGCATGGGCTACCTTTGGAGCTTGGCAATGTGCGAGCCAGCCTCAGGCACCCTGACCCTAGCTGCTTCCAGTGTCATGGACAAAGTCAGGTACCCCAACGGGTCGACAAACATTGAGCACTTCTTGTCTCAGTGTGATGCCTATCTATCGTTCAACGACGACCTTCAAGTTCGGGATTTCGTGAGCGATGTGAAGGCGTTGATTCTTGATGCCTGCTCGACGTTCCTGCAGACACCCCAGTCTGATATATCTGCCTACCGCCACCTTCTACAAAAACTTGCCAGGCGTCGAGTGCGAGATCCAAGGCTGAAGGTTTTCACCACCAATTACGATATGTGCTTCGAGACAGCTGCATCAGATTTGGGCATGGTAGCGATCGACGGATTCTCTTACACCAGAAGGCGCAGGTTTGATGGCAAACACTTCACGTACGACATCGTGCGAAGAGAGGCGGATGCTCATGAATTCACTGAAGGCGTCTTTCAGCTCCTCAAGCTCCATGGCTCAGTCAGTTGGAGCCGCGAGGGCCTCGACATTTTTGAGGATGCTGCGCCAACACCAGCAAACGCCTGTCTGATTTACCCAGCGAAAGGCAAATATCAACAGGCATTTCTGCAACCTCACTTGGAATTGCTCTCGCGTTATCTGGAATGTCTTCGTCAACCCAACAGCTGCCTGATGGTGGCGGGCTTTGGCTTTAACGATGATCACCTTTCGGAGCCCATCTACTCTGCCATCCAGTCGAACCCAAGCCTGAAGCTCATCTTGTGCGATTTTCAGTGCATCCCTCACGTGCACAACCGGGGGTTCCATGGTTCTAGTCCTTACTGGGGACGGTTCCATGATCTGGCCCGGCAGGGGTTAGACATCCACTTCGTCAGCGGTACGTTCAGCGATCTTGTCAGCTACATCCCTCATCTGCGCACTGCCTCACCGGCAGAGCAGCTCGCAAACGCTGTCCGGCGCATTGGAGCCAACCACTCATGACATCGCTCGATGGGATTCTCGCGAGTAACATGAAAATTGGCGTGGTATCGAGCGTCAGCGCCCAGCTGATCAAAGCCAACCTGGCGCACGCAGGCGACGTCAGTGGGCAATATCTTGGACAACATAGGTACGGGCGGGGTGAGGTCGGTGAGCTGGTTCTCATCGAAGGACAGCAGGCGGTGCTTTTGGGGCGGGTTACCGAAGTCTCTCTTCCAGATCGAGATCGCACCGAGATTTCGCAGGACTTTTCTGGCAGCCGCCAAGTTGACGCTATTGGCTTCGTCCGATTACTGGGCTCCGTAAACCCGCACACGTTAAAGGTGACAGCTGGAGTCAGCTCATATCCACGCTTGGGAGATCGCGTTTACTCAGCCCCGAGTACCTTCATTTCTCAAATCCCGCTACTCACATCAGCAGGGGTTGATGGTGCCATTCCAGATGTATTACTAAATCTTGGTCATATAGCAGGCGATGGCGGTTTTCCGATCTCCGTGACCCCGGAAAAAATCTTTGGGCGGCATTGTGCCATCCTAGGTTCAACAGGTGGCGGGAAAAGCTGGACGACGTCGAAATTGATCGAAGAGTGCCGCAGATTCGCATCGAAAGTCGTTCTGATCGATGCCACCGGTGAATACCGTTCGCTAGAAGGGCCTGACACTGCTCATTGCCACCTTGGCAATCCAATGTTCCGTTCGCAGAACTCCATCGAGGTAGGGCTTCCGCCCACGAGCTTTACAGAAAGTGATTTCATCGCACTCTTTCAGCCTTCAGGTAAAACACAGGGGCCGAAACTACGCGATGCGATCAAAAGTCTCAGGCTAGTAGATCTTGCGCCAGACCTGTTTCCCCAAGGAATTATCTGGAAGGTTGATCAACCCCGCTCACTCTACCAAGAGGCGATGAACCGCCCCAACCATGCCAATCTCGTCGACAGTCCGAGCCAGCCATTTAACCCCAAAATGCTGGTGCGTCAGCTAGTACAGGAATGCTGCTACCCCACCGCCCAAAAAGATCCAGAACGGTTCGGATCGGCGAGCAATGAGATCTCTTACTGCTCTTCGCTCTTGACTCGAATTTTGGGCGTAATGGGCTCTCCTTCGTTGAACAGTGTGTTCAAACCACCCCAGCACGCAGGCAACTTCGTTGAACAACTGGACGGGTTCCTTGCAGGCGAGCAGCGCTTATTCCGGGTCTGTTTAAGCGCTGTGGGGTATGAGTTCAACGCGCGGGAGGTAATCGCTAATGTCATCGGCAGACTCCTTCTCAATCGAGCCCGGGCAGAAGTGTTCAGAGATCGGCCACTGATCGTCATTTTGGACGAAGCCCATAATTTTTTGGGCAAAGTCATAGGCGGCGAAGACGATATGCAGAATCTGGACGCCTTCGAGCTAATTGCTAAGGAAGGCCGTAAATATGGCTTGAACATCTGCCTTGCAACCCAGCGCCCCCGCGACATCACCGAAGGAGTGCTTAGTCAGATGGGGACACTGCTGGTTCATCGTCTTACCAACGACCGTGATCGGGAGGTAGTCGAGCGGGCATGTGGTGAGATTGATCGTTCGGCGGCTGCCTTCTTGCCGAACCTCAAGCAGGGAGAAGTTGCAATGGTGGGTGTTGACTTCCCAATCCCAGTAACCATTCAGATAGGACGCCCTACTCAACCCCCGATTTCGGATGGGCCCAGTTTTCAGGCTAGATGGGCAGTGTAAGGGCGGGCGCTATATAGCGAAAATGGGGCTCGTTCGGAGACTTCTCGCGGGCTCTTGCTGTTACCTAGAATCGGTTTTGCTTGAATGCCCACCTAAAGGATGATTGTAGTGGTCAATTAATCCCGGACACGACGTTAAGTTTTTCCTCGGCGCGTGCTGATGCCAACCCCTCGTTGAATTGGTGAGGCCGAATCCAGTTGTAGCGATGCATCAAAAAATAGCTGATATAGCGCTGCGCTTCCTGCGCAGTTCGATGGCCCACCAATGCCGAGTGAACGGCTGGCTTCGATGTAGCTGTAATTTAGTTTGAGCACGAGGTCGGCTGCATCGCGCTTGAATTCAAGAGTAAAGGAGCGCCGTTGCTTGGATATCTGACACCTCGAGCTGGCGAGCATTCTCGCCTAAATGGGTGTCCGGCTTTATTAGACCCCTACAAATGAATCGCCCCTGGTTTCCGAGAAACCTCCAAGCCTCATAATGAGGCCCGAATAGGAGGTGCCCTGAGTCGTCAGGGTTACCCCGAAGAATTCAAGATCGAAGCGGTCAAGCAAGTGACCGAGAAAGGCAAACCTGTCGCCGATGTTGCCCAGCGCCTGCGCATGTCCGTTCACAGCCTCTACGCCTGGATCAAGCTCTACAGCAAACCACAAGAGCAGCGTGAGCAAGACGATGACCAGCAAGCCGAGCTGCGTCAGCTTCGCGCCGAACTCAAGCGTGTGACTGAAGAACGAGACATCTTAAAAAAGGCCGCCGCGTACTTTGCCAAAGAGTGCGGCTGAAGTACGCCTTCATCAAGAAACACTCAACTGATTACCCGGTATGGCGCCTTTGCCAAACTCTCAAGGTACATCCCAGCGGCTACTAGGCTTGGCTGGGCGAGCCTCAATCTGCCCGAGCAAAAGAAGATCAACACCTGCTTGGCTTGATTAAACATGCTTGGCTGGAGAGCGGAGGTGTATACGGCTATCGCAAAATTCACGATGACCTACGTGAGCTGGGAGAGGCATGCGGGCGAAATCGAGTCGGGCGCTTGATGCAGGCGGAGGGGCTGCGTTCGCAAACGAGCTATCGGCGGCGTTCAGGGTTTTACGGTGGAAAACCAACAGTGGCCTCGCCCAACCACCTCGCGCGGCAGTTCAAGGTCAGTGAGCCGAACAAGGTCTGGGTGACAGATATCACTTACATCCGCACCTATGAAGGATGGCTCTACCTGGCAGTAGTGCTGGATCTGTTCTCACGCCAAGTAATTGGTTGGTCAATGAAGCCAAGGATGTGCAGCGACCTGGCTATCGATGCGATGTTGATGGCTGTGTGGCAACGCAAACCACAGCAGCAAGTACTGATCCACTCAGACCAAGGCAGTCAGTTCAGTAGTTTAGACTGGCAAAGCTTCTTGAAGGCCAACATTGTAATCAGCAGCATGAGTCAGCGAGGAAACTGCCACGACAAGGCCGTAGCCGAGAGCTTTTTCCGCCTTTTGAAGCGGGAGCGAATCCGACGAAAGATCTACACAACGCGTGAAGACGCCCGAAGTGATATTTTCGATTACATCGAAATGTTCTATAACCCTAAACGCCGGCACAGCAGTGCTATGCAGCTGTCTCCAGTAGAGTATGAGAAACGTTATTTCCTGAGCTTGAAGAGTGTTTAGGAAACCAGGGGCGATTCAACTGACGCGGGTCAAATATCCCCCAGACCAAGTCGAGCGCTTTTGAGTAGTTTCGGAGTATCGTATTGCCTTAACTCAAGGATGGTTTATGGCAAATCACAACTCTCAGAAACACCTCGCTGTGTTGATCGACGCCGATAACGCCCCCGCGGCCACCGTGGAAGGCCTCTTTGAGGAAATCGCAAAGTACGGCGTCGCGAGCGTTAAACGTATCTATGGAGACTGGACAGGCCCGCAGCTTGGCAGCTGGAAGAAGGTACTCCTTGATCACTCGATTCAGCCTATTCAGCAGTTCGCCTATACCAAAGGCAAGAACGCCACTGACAGCTCGCTGATCATCGATGCAATGGACTTGCTGTATACCCGCCGCTTTGATGGGTTTTGTCTGGTGTCCAGTGACAGTGATTTCACGCGCTTGGCCTCTCGCCTTCGCGAGGAAGGATTGACGGTGTATGGCTTCGGAGAGGAAAAAACACCGAAGCCGTTCGTAGCGGCATGCGATAAATTCGTGTACATCGAGTTGCTACGAGAGGATGCGCTGGCGGTACCCGTTGAAGAAATGCCCAATACGCCACCGACCAAACCTGACTCCTCGGCACCCGCCGCCCAGATGGATGCCCCCAAGAAGCCCAAAGCTCCTGTAGGCTTTATCGCAAAAATTCTGGACGACATCGCTGACGAGGATGGCTGGGCACATTTAGGCGCGCTAGGCGCCAATATCTCAAAGCTGCGGCCAGAGTTTGACCCTCGGACGCATGGCTACAAAAAACTGAGTGATCTGATCAGAGGACATCACCACGCATTCGAGCTTCAAGCACGAGGTGCGTCAGGAGGCAGTGCTGTGATGTACGCTCGTCATAAGCATTCAGGTAAGTAAGCAAATGGGCAGGATCCGGTGTCTTCAAGCCGAATGGGGAGCGACGTTGTGAGCAGCAACCGCATACCGTTTGGAGAACGAGAGGGTCTACTACTTCGGGCCGACGAGGTCGAGAATGGCCTGCGATGCAAGTGTATCTGCCCAGGTTGTAAGCATCCGCTCAATGCGGCTAACCAAGGAGAGAAAATCGCTCCGTATTTTCGGCACGCTCAATCTTCAGCATGCGAAACAGGGTTTCGCGAAGGTGTTCGCAGGGCCGCCGTCGCGTTGATCGCAGAACAGATGAACCTCACCCTTCCCGCTTATCAGGGTAAAGCCAGAGTATCCTGTTCAAGTGGTCTACTGCTGACGGAATCCATTGAGTTCGGCCCGCAGCTTGTCACTGCAGACCACGTCAGTCGTTTCGTCGACTTGGGTGAAGCACGGGCTCATGCGGTCTTTAGAGTACGCGGCCACGAGCTTCTGATTCGAATCAAGATGTCGGCCCGAAACGAGTTCGAGCGACATCGTTATCTTCATAGCCTCCACAAATCCTGTATTGAGATCGACCTCCACAAGCTCACGTTAGAGCAGGTATTCGATCGCCAGGCCTTCGAAACCTTTGTGCTCCGCCAACCTGGTAACCGATCCTGGATCAGGTCATTGCGGGCTGAGCAGCTGCAAGCTCGCCTGGAAGCAAATCTGCAGGCGCGGGTGTTAGAGCTTGATGCCCAATGGGCTGCCGAGAAAGCGGCGCAGGCAGCTCTGGAGATGGCGCGAGAAGCCGCAGAGCGAGCTCTCGCGAACCAGCGGGCGCAGGAACTTGGTGAACACCGCAAATGCCAAGCCCGGCGAGCGGGACTTCAGGCAGGAAGGCCCTCGAATTACGGCGGAGCCAGCGTTCCATTGCTACAGCGTCAGTACCTGATTGTCGCGACTCGTCTCAAGGCAGCGCGTGAATGGGAGCATCGCGGTGCGGAGTGTTCTGCCTGCTTTTTGCTAAGTCCGCCGAAGTCACGCTTCTGTTCGTATTGCACTTCCGACAGCCCAATGATCGACGTCACTATTGCCGCTGACGTAGAGAGGACAATCGATCATCAGATGAGGAGTTCAGCCAAGCCCGCGAGATCATTGGAGCTCATGCCTGAGTTACTAGTCACTCCTGAAGAGTGAGTGCCACATGCTCACACACCGGCCCAACCGCCCAATTAGCCCCCACCAGCCTCAACCCCAGATTAATCAAGAGCAACGTTTTCCCCCGCACAGAAATAACATGCGTCTAGTGTCCCGCGGCGAGAATACCAGCGGCGCCACGATCTCCAGCTCACCGGAGCTGTCGGTCAGCGGCGCAGAGTCCGCCATCGAAATATATGACGCGGCCTCCATAACCCAACTGTCCACATCCGAATTCCCCGAGCCGCTGAGCATCGTCACCTGCGGCGTAGCACTGTCGGACTTGAAGCGAAAGGACAACTTTACGATCTTAGCTGCGCCCGTGGCATTGACCGCATCGAAAATCTCTCGCACGCCCATGCGGCGTTTTTGCTCTTGGAGAAACCCCGACATCCAGAGTTGCTGATACCGCACCTTCTGCGCCTCACTCAGTGGCTGGCCCTGCTTGCGCAAACGGTTCATTGCCTCCCAGGCGCTATCATCAAAGCGCTCGGTCGAATCCAGGTAGAGCGCCAAGGCACCGGGCAAATCCTGCGGTCCCCCTTTGCCCTCTTCCATCAAGCGCCCTAGTGCCACCGTGGCATTCTTGCCCGAGAGGCGATAGAACGCCCGCGCCTTGGCGTAATCCACCGGCTCGCCTTCACCGCGTTCGGCCATTTGCCCCAGCAGAATGTTGGCGGCGGGATTGAGCTTGGCAGACTCGACAAACAGCGCACGGGCCTTGGTGAAGTCCTGATCGACGCCGTATCTGCCCTCTTTATACATCTTGCCCAACGAGGACTTGCACATGGCGTTTTCGTAGTCGGCAAAGCGCTCGATGTAGCGGAGGTTGTCGCGTTCGAGCGGTTTTTTACCAGCGATCGCCATACAGCGCATCCTAACCAGCAAGGAATCGTAATCGACGGGCCGGGTCAGGCTTTGACAGCCGCTGATTGCAGCAAAAAGCATTAGAAGGGTCAGGGGTTTGAACATGGCGTCCTTGCATCCGTTGCAGAGGGAAGGACGGGATTACGCCACTATTCGTAAGGGTGGGCCGAGTCCCAGTTGCATGGGCGAGCTGCTGGTCTGGGTAAAGTGAGCGATTTCGAGCTTAACTTTGCCGGTCGCTTGAGCGACCTTCCACCTGCCTGAATCACTTTTTATTCCCCCCACTCACGCCCGCAGATGGCGGGCTTCTACGGAGAGATGAGATATGAGCGCCTACATGATTTACATCAGGGACCGAATCACTGACCCGCAAGAGTTCGCGAAGTATCAGGAACTAGCGCCGGCAGCATCGGTTGGCCATCCCGTTAAACCTCTCGCTTTTTACGGAGAAGTTGAAACGTTGGAGGGCCTAACTGTTGACGGTGCGGTTATCGTTGAGTTTCCTACGATGGCCGAGGCCAGAGCTGCCTATGAAAGCCCCTTGTATCAGAAGGCTCTTGAGCATCGCCTCAAGGGCGCGGAGTACCGTGTTTTTATCGTTGAAGGCATAAGCGCCTGATCTATGCGTTGCAGCTGCAGGCACCAAGGTATGCCTGCAGCGCCATTAGTTGTCCCTTGCTCCTCTCCAGTAGGATTGGCCGCGGCTGTGCCATAGGATCCATGCGGCAATAGCCAAGAGCACCAATGTAACGACAGAGAACGAGGGTGCGCCGAACGAACCCAGGAGAAGGCCGCCGACCAGCCCTCCTCCAGCAATAGCGAAGTTCCAGAAGGTGACCATCATTGACTGGGCAACATCCTGCGATGGGCCGGCGGCATTTGAAATGCCGGTCAGAAACATCGTCGCCGCCCCGCCAAATGCAAGTCCCCACACTGCGACCGCCACATAAACTGCGAACTGAGATGTCGGGAGCAAAATCAAAACCAGGCTCGTGATCGCAAACAGGAGAATGCTCAGCAACGTAAGCTGCCATAGCCATTGGGTAATCATAGTCCCAACTGCCCAAAGGCCGATCAGAGCCGCGACGCCGAACACGAGCAATACCCTGTCCGTTTCTTCCGACAATCCGGCGAGGGCCAACTGAGGCGAAATGTACGTGTAGAGAATATTTTGGGAGAGCACGTACAGCAGTGTGATGAAAAGTATGGGGCGGATCCCCGGCAAGACCCACACTTGCGCAAGGCTTCGGCGTTTCTCAGCGCGGGTGCCAGCAAAGTCCGGCACCGATACCAGTACCCAGGCTATCAGCACTAACGTTAGCCCACTCAATGCACCAAAGGCGGCCCGCCACCCAAATTCATTGCCCATAAAGGTTGCTGCGGGAATACCGATTGAAAGCGCAATGGGAGTACCTGCCATTGCTATGGCAATGGCCCTCCCCGCCTGCTCAGAACGCACCATCCGTACTGCATACCCCGCCAGCATGGCCCATACCAAGCCCGCCGACACACCCGCGAAGAATCGTGCGATGAGTGTGAGAACAAAATTGTCTGAAAGCGCAGTAACAGTGTTGACGATGCCAAATCCGATAATGGCCGAAAGAAACAGGGGGCGACGTCGAATGGTCTGCGTGGCTGTCATGAGCGGGATTGCCGCCAATAACGATCCTAGCGCGTACACCGTGATCAATTGGCCCATTGCCGGCACTGTTCCGTTGAGACTCAAGGCAATTTGGGGCAGCAGCCCCGCTGGAAGCACTTCCGTAAGGATGATGATAAAGCCTGCCATAGCGAGCGCCGCGAGGCCTGCCATGGGTAACTTGTCACCCGTATCCTGACTGTGGCTATGGGATGACGAAATGTCTGAGGATGTATTGCTCATGATGAACTCTCTACCGCTAACGCTTCAACAGTGGGTGTGACGAAGATATCCATGGATTCATACTAGCCAGTTGACTCTGGTGGATTAAGGGGGCTAGGGTGAATAACAGTAGTGACAATTAAGTCAGCAATAGGATGGGATAGCATTGGAGACCTTGAGCGGCCTCGGCATCTTTGTGGAAACGGCTCAGACGCAGAGCTTTATCGCCACGGGCAGGCAAATGGGGATTTCCGCTTCTGCCGTAAGCAAAAGTATCTCCAGGTTGGAGGAGCGAGTCGGGGTCAGGCTCTTCCAGCGCAGCACGCGAACTGTTCGGCTTACCTCCGAAGGCGAAGTATTCCTTGAGCGATGTAAGCGAATCCTCGACGAGATACAGGCAGCCGAGGATGACTTGTCAGCCATGACTCAGTTTCCGCGCGGTCGACTCAAAGTTGGCTTGGCTCTCGCCGCAGGACTTCCCTTGCCTGCCATTTCTGCATTCATGGAGAGCTTTCCGGAGATTGAGCTGGATCTTGATTTCACCGATCGCCTGGTCGATGTCATCGATGAGGGTTTTGACGTGGTCATCAGGGGGAGTGATCTGAGCGATTCACGGCTAATGTCTCGGCCGTTGAGGCCCTATCGTCCTTGCATAGTGGCGGCGCCCAGTTATCTGGAGAAAAAGGGTACTCCCGGCAAGCCTGCAGATCTTGTGAACCACGCATGCCTGCACTATCGGTGGCGTAATTCAGGCAAGCTCTATCAGTGGCCTTTCAAAAAGAAGTCACTTAAGGACGCCGCAGGCACGCTCCCCATCGCGATGGTTTGCAGTGACATCGAGGCTTTGCTGTACCTGGCAAAAGCCGGGCGCGGGGTAGCTTGTCTACCTGACTTCGCAGTGAAGGACGCCATAGCCCATGGGCGTCTGATGCCGCTGCTCGATTCTCATCTCACCGGAGGAAACACCTTTCATATCGTATGGCCAAGTAGTCGGCAAATGGCACCCAAGGTGAGAGTGTTCGTCGACTTCATGGTCGAGCATTTTGCAGCGGGCCTGGTCACTGAGAAGGCACATTGACCGGCGCCTCACTCGCCCAGGTTGCCAAAACAGGGCGAGCGGGAAACCGCTGGGATGCTGAGGAGACAGTCACGGTGACGCTCAAGAGCGGGATTGTAGTGGATGATTCGGAGGCGTTCTTGAGCTGCGGCCTCGCTGGCCTGGGCCTGTTGCAGGGCCTGCGCCCTTCCCTGCAGCCCCATATATCACAAGTCGGTCAACGAGAAACTGGCCCACGAGATCGCGCTGCTCAAACGCTTCAAGTTTTCCAAGCGCAGCGAGCAGTTGAGCCCGGATCAAGCCAGCCTGCTCGACGACTTGATCGATACGGATATCGCCGCTATCGAAGCCGAACTTAAGGCGCTGCAACCGGCACCTGTCGAAGCCAAAGTGCGCCAGCAACCCAAGCGCGCACCGCTGCCACCGCAGTTTCCTCGCACTCTGATCCAGCACGAACCGGACAACAGCCACTGCCAGTGCGGCTGCGAGCAGTGCGAAACGCTAATCCAGGCGCCCGTACCGGCGCACGTCATCGACAAAGGCGTCCCGACCGCAGGCCTGCTGGCCCACATTATGGTGGCCAAGTTCGCCGACCATCTGCCGCTGTATCGCCAAGAGAAAATCTTCGGCCGCGCCGGGTTGCCCATCGCCCGTTCGACCTTGGCGCAGTGGGTGGGCAACTGCGGCGTGCAGTTACAGCCGCTGGTTGATGCGCTGCGCGAAGCCCTGCTGACCCACGGCGTCGTTCACGCCGACGAGACGCCGGTACAAATGCAGACGTCTGGCGCGAAAAAAACTCATCGCGCTTACGTCTGGGCCTATGCCACCAGTCAGTTCGCCGACCTGGCGGCGGTCGTTTACGACTTCAGCCCGAGCCGCGCTGGCGAACATGCCCAAGCCTTCTTGGGCAGTTGGAACGGCAAGCTGGTCTGCGATGACTTTGCCGGCTACAAGGCAGGCTTTGAACTGGGCGTTACGGAGATCGGCTGTATGGCCCATGCCCGCCGGAAATTCTTCGATTTGCACGCGACCAACAAGAGCCAGGGCGCCGAAAAAGCGCTGCACTACATCGCGGCCTTGTACGAAGTTGAAAGAGAAGTCCGAGAGCTGGAGCCGGGCGATCGGCAGCGAATACGGCAGGAAAAAGCAGCGCCAATCGCCGACGCACTTCATACCTGGATGATCGCCCAAAGACAGCTTGTGCCTGAGGGGGCGGCCATCGCCAGGGTGCTGGATTACAGCCTCAAACGCTGGATAGCGCTGACGCGCTATCTCGATGACGGAGCTGTGCCCATCGATAACAACTGGTGCCAGAATCAAATCCGGCCGTGGGCTCTTGGGCGCTCGAACTGGCTGTGCGCTGGCTCGTTACGCGACGGTAAACGTGCGGCGGCGATCATGAGTTTGATCCAGTCGGCGCGGCTCAACGGGCATGATCCGTATGCTTCCCTGAAAGACGTTTTGATGCGTCTGCCGATGCAGCGGGCGAGTGAAATTACCGAGTTGCTACCTCATAAGTGGGCATCTGTTTAGCCAGGGTGGCTGGATTAGCTTGAGGCATCACAATGATGCTCTACTGACCGCCATTATTTACTCGCTTCAGGATCCTGTGATGCCATCACCTGCCCATACTCCGATTATCGTAGCAACGCGGAATACTTATGTGGAACGCATCCACTGGGGATCAGTCGCCGTGGTGGATGCCACAGGCACATCAGTTGTGCATGTCGGAGCCCCTGACACCTACGTATTTTCGCGCTCGACATTAAAGCCTTTTCAGGCGGTACCACTGGTAAGGGATGGGGGTCACCATCACTTTGGATTCTCTGCGGCTGAGCTAGCCATTACCTGTGGCAGTCACTCGGGCGAAGATTTTCACGTGATAGCAGTCACCCGGTTGCTTGAAAAAATTTCCAAGACAGAAGCTGACCTGCGTTGCGGATGCCATCTACCGATTCAATACGGTGAACACAACCTTCCACCGCTTGGGAGCACATTCGATCAGAGACATAACAACTGCTCAGGTAAACATGCGGGATTTCTAGGCTACTGTTCTTTACATGGACATAACCAAAATTACCTTGATCCGGATCACCCTCTCCAAGTAGATATCCGTCAAGGCATTGCGAGGCTGGCAAACCTCCCGTCAAACCAGCTTTGGTCTGGAATAGACGGTTGCAGTGCTCCAAACTATGGCATGTCATTGTCGCGCCTTGCGTTGCTCTGGGCGCGTCTTGCCACTGGTGAGTCGGGGATCGATAGTGATCACGATAATGCATTGTCTTCGATTGCTTCCGCGATGGCTGCCCACCCCGAGATGGTGTCAGGTACGGGTCGTTGTGATCAGGCCATAGCGCTAGCATCTAATGGCGATTGCATTGCTAAGGTCGGCGCAGATGGCGTCTACACGGTTGGGATTCGTAGTCGCGGCCTGGGTATAGCTATTAAAATTGCAGACGGAAGCCTAGGGCCGCTTTACACGACTGCTGTCAGCGTATTACTACAGCTGGGCTTGATTCGCGAACATGAGCTTCTAAAGCCATGGATTGATCCAGCTGTGAGGAGCATTGCGGGTGAGTGCGTAGGTCAATTGGAGACAAGATTGAAGCTAGCCAAGCTCTGAGGCCGGCCACACGATTCCCGATAACCAAGCTGCTCCACGGTATGTTCGTTACAAAGCCGCAAGGTGGGTTCGCCAGACGCTTACCTTCTATTGCCGTAGGTGCCGCAATTCATGAGGTGCCAGCTATTCAAACTACAGAAGTACAGCGTCTACGATGGTTGAGGATACTGTGCGTACACCTCGACGCATCAAGCCGCGAGCAGTGCGCTCACGGTGTGATTGGCTCGGGTGGAACCCGGCGTCTTGTCTATCGAAGGGGCGAGTCAAACGGACTGCAGTGAGAACTCCTTCGCGTCCAGTCCAGCAACTGCGGTGAAACCTTGCGTTTTTTTGAAAGCCATTTTATGGACAAAGTTTTTCATGGCATCGGAAGGATCAATTGCGTCTAGATTTAGCGAATTCACTGTCGATCGGGAGAACGCTGCACTAAGGATCGGCAATTCCTCCAAGTGCCCAGTTTTGCTGTTTAGGACGTTATCAAGTGCTGTCACAAGCACCAAGTCATCTGGCAAGATCGCTAGCAATTCACGACCAACTCGAAGCGCACAACTGCATACATAGTCCTGGTGCAGCTCATTGAACCGGCCAGCCGGCATGGCTTTTGTCGAAAGCTTTCCACTCTTCAGGAGAGACTTGATCTCACTGGGAATGACGTGCGTGCCATGTATCGCCAAGCGCGCCTCAACATGGCCGGACTCATGCACAATCAGCTCGATACCAGAACCAAGGTGAGAAATCTCAGTGAAGGGCTCGAAAGCTTCAATGGCATCGAGCTTAGCCTGCTTATCCCCGCCGATTATTCGCTGCGCCAAATCACGTTCTTCCGCCCAATTGGTGTGTTCCTCGCGCCAATCAGACTGCGCCACTTTGAACCGCTTGGCATCCTCGACCTTACCCTCCTCCAATTTGAGAGTAAGAGCTTTGCGCTGCCGAGTTTCCAGTTTAAATAGACGCGCCCAAAAATTCGGCGCGTAGGTAGCCAGCGCATTAGAAGCCGCATCTTCAGAAATGGAGGCTAAAGATGGCTCTTTCGGTTCAGTACGATTGAGCATAGATTTCCACTTAATCGTGTCTCCACTTTCCTTGTGGACCGAAATCAAGACCTCCAGGTGGTTCTCGTAAACCTCGACTTCGTAGGCTGCTTGCTCGAGCGCCTCCATGCGAGAGTATTCTTTTTGCCGACGCTCTAATTCTCGCTGTCGCCGATGAGCATTTCGTTCTGCCCTCCTTGCTGAAGCTTGCATCGAACGTAGCGTGCCTTTCCATCCCATCATTTCTCTCCCTGAAGAACCTTCGTACTGGCGAATTAGCATACCATCACTGTCAGAATGCTTAGCAAGACGCTCAACGCTTCGCATCGGCCAGAAATCGAAAACACCAAAAAACGGGAGGCAACCCGCTCGTGAATTGAAGGGTTTGCCAGCCTAGGCAAACCCATTGCTAGAAACTGACACGTGACATGCTCGAGAATTACAGGTGGGTGCAAACCTGAGCTGACTCGTACCGTCTTAAAATGTGCTGGAAACAGATGCTCAGGCTATGTTCCTGGGCCCATAGATAGACAGAGGAAACCCGCGGAATGCGTTGTGCAAACTCAGTGATGACGACTTACTTCGACAGCACGCAGGCTTTGAAAAGGAGCCTTTTGTGGTGATCATTCGTAAGCGGCTAGCAAACACACCTTGCACAGATCAGGCAGGAATCCACTGATGCGGCAGCAGTTGCTCGATCTCGCTGGCCCGCTGCGTCGGCAGCCGCGTCAGTACATCCTTGAGATAAGCATACGGATCATGCTTATTGATGCGCGCCGACTGGATCAGGCTCATGACCGGCGCCGCCGCGCGCTTGCCGCTGCGCAGCGACCCTGCAAATAACCAGTTCACCCGCCCGAGCGCCCACGGCCGGATCAAGTTCTCGATCTGGTGGGCACAGCACCATCTTCCAGGTAGCGCGTCAGCTCTACCCAGCGTTTAAGGCTGTAATCCAAGGTCTTAGCCGTAGCCGAGCCCTCTGGCACAAGCTCGCGTTGGGCCAGCACCACTTCGCGCAGCGCATCGACCAGCGGCTGAGGCTGCACGCTTGTTTGACCCACCCATTGCGCCATTGTCGAGCGCGGGATAGCCAGACCGGTACGGCCGAAGATCTTTTCCTGTCGATACAACGACAGGTGGTCGGCGAATTTGGCCACCATCATTCGGGCCAGCAGGCCCGCCGTGGGGATGCTCCTGTCAATTACTTGACGCGGCGCCGACGCCTGGATCAGCGTTTCGCACCGCCGGCAGGCCATTTCCCACGAACGTGATGTTCGACGGTAAACACGCCCGGTGTGTAGTCCAGCTTTTCGCTGACGTCCTCACCAATGCGCTGAGGCTGGCAGCCGCAAGCACACTGGGTGTCGTCCGGTTCGTGATGGATCACAGTGCGTAGAAACTGTGGCGGCAGCTTCGCACGCTTGGGTCGCTTGCGTAATTCTTTATGTTTGTGCGGAGTGCAAAAGCAAGCCGAGCGAGATCTGTTTTCATCGTGACCGACGAACCGCCAGAGATCGTCGCCAACAGATGCTTCGAAGTGGGCGGTGCTCTCTTGGTCACTCAGGCAGTCGCAGAACGGTTCCCCCAAACGTGCTTAGAGCGTGTGCGACAGATGTCAAAGACGTGCGTCACCGTTGCCGAATTCGCCTTAGAGGCGACGCTGAGATTGCGCCTTCCGTTTGTCACTGTGCGAGCACCCGTACACCCAGGTCTCCCAAACGCTCAACTTCCTGATCGAATTCAGTACGCACTTCAACACTCTAACGGAGGACATTCTGAGACACTCGTAATAAGGCTGCCAATTGTTAGCAGTGCCTATGTAGTAACTACACGGTGTAGGATGGCTCCTATGTCCGCCTGTGTAGTAACGTAGTAGTCAGATGAACCCTAATCGACTTGAAAGTGAACGACAGGAGATTTGCTTATGAAAATTCCACGTCAGGTTGTGAACCAGGCTTGGTTTGAGGAACGAGGGTTGTATTCGAAGCGCGAGTTGGAGGATGGGCTTTGGCTCTACACTTTTTTCACTCTGGTAGGGGCGGTGTTGATCTTCGCTGCCAGATTTTTACCCCAAGGCCGCTACCAGTCGTACTTCGAGGCTGCTGCCAACCAGGGCTTGGGGCCAACTCTCTGGGACGCCGTCGGCCTTCCGGGAATATTGCTCTTGGGATTGAGCATCGTGTGTCCGGCGCTGATCAATGCTGGCAGGGCTTCAAAAGCACTTCTGGAAGGAGCATTCGGTATTGGTGCAGCAATGACCGGCATCATCTTGGGAGGATTTCTGATCCAAGCACCCGACATCTATTTGAGCAAGGGAGTCGGGTCTTTACTGTTCTGGGGAACCGTCGGTATTGTCGGGCTGTCCTGCATAGCTATGCTCAACCTGAGCACCTGGTGCTTGGCAAAGCTGCCGCATGCAAATCCGCAATTTTCCACTTGGCTTGGGAAGCTTCCTTCGGTCCAACGAGTACTATTAGGACTAAGCCTCATCTGTGTTGGGATTGTGTCCTTCGTTACCCAAGCATAGATCGCAAATTCAAAGCATTCAGCTAGGCACAGCAAGGCAAGACAAGACATTACGTAACGAGATGCGATGCCCCTCGTTACGGCTTGGAATGACAATGAGTAAAAAAAGCGAACGCCATCGCCCGTAATCAGGGGATTATGAACGTGTATTCGCCAGACACTCAGGAAGACTCAACCGACAAAACATGTAGAGCTGTTCGTTGCTATAGACTCCTTTTAGCCCTAAAGCTAAGCTACATTCTCACATGCACATGCACATGCACATGCACATGCACATGCACATGCACATGCACATGCTAAGGAAGGACCATGCTGCTCGGGCTCAATCTGATCAAGAGGACCAAGGACGAATTTCTCACGGATCTTGCCAATCTCGCCAAGTCCCCAGATACTCTAATATTCATTGATACGAACATACTGGCATACCTGTTCAAGCTTCACGCGGGTGCTAGACAAGAGTTTTTCGACTGGGCAGTGTCCGCAATAAACCAGCAGCGACTGTATCTACCGGCGTGGTGTGCGGGTGAATACTTGGCCAAAGTTCGGGAGAGCTCGTTACACTCGTACACTCCGAAGAGCAAAGGTGACGACCAGCCGAGAAAGGCCTTGGAGGCGATGTTGGACACGGCAGCGTTGTTTGTCGACGAGAGCGTGCTCAGATCGGCCGAATTTCCAGGTTCACGCAACGATTACCTCTTGGGATTTCGTGCATCTATAGATGGACTCAAGCAGTACACCCAAGCATTCAAGCATCAGTTTGATCCAGATAAAATCCACGCTGAGATTGAAGAGCATCTAGGGCCAGCGGTGCTTCAGTCTCCGATTGCATCCCTATGCGATCGTGCAGCAAAAGAGGGGCCCGCACGAATTGAACATCGTTTGCCACCAGGTTTTCGTGATGATGGAAAACCCGAAAATCGCCTCGGCGATCTCATCGTGTGGATGGAAATACTTGAGTACAGCCTTGCCCGAAAAGCTGATTTCAAGCAGGTACTTTTCCTGACCAATGATGAGAAACCCGATTGGGTCTATGCTCCTGCGAAGCGTCTGGAACATACCCGCAAGGGCACCATTCCAGTTGGTAATATCAACCCCAAACTGAAGATTATTGACCCTCGGTTGATCTCTGAGTTTGATCAGCTAGTCGGTCATGCGAATGTCTCGATCTGTACTCTTTCCTTACTAGTGCAAGGATTATCGAAAACCGATCCTTCGATCGTCAGCGAGCTAGCTGCAGCGATTCAGATCGAGCTGGTGGCTAATGAAGAACTCCCCACTCCGACCGAGACTGCTAAGCCGCCGGAACTAGACTCCGCAGCTGCAGCTGATGGCTGTCCTCTTGTAGTTGAAGAGACAGCCCCACCGCCGCAACCCGAAGGAGCTAGAGAGGAAGGTTCATCTTTGGAGCCAGTCCATGCGCAGGAACCTGACCAGGCGGTAGCTCTAGAAGAAGCTGTTGCAGACGCTCAGCAAAATCCGCTGGAGGATATCCAACCCGATTCTAACGCGCCTCTAGCTACGTTTGAAGATCATATTGCAGCGGTTATCGAGCGCGAGGGTTACCATGATGCAACCTACCAGGCTGACGCACCTGGTCAACTCAATGAGATTATTAGTTCACTTCAATCCCACAATTGGTATGTTCAAAATCCGGCCATCGAGAAGCTCAGAGCAATAGTCGATGAGAAATTTCCTCCAACGTCTTGGTTTGTCCTAGGGCGAAACATCTATCAGGCCGCGTGTGGTAACGCCCAAAAAGCCATGGACTTCATGGCTAACTTGGAGACACGCCTCAAGCGCTTCCCCGAGCCTGTTGCACGATATTTACTAGCGGGTATGGTGTACGAAATCTATTTCGACGCCCGAGGAACTTTGCGAGACTTCCCCAAAGCAGGCTATCTTGCCAAGCCTCTCGCCCTCCTTGCAAATGAAGAATATTCAGATGTCACCTTGTTCATCCAGGCGCGGTTGGTGAAAGCAGGCGCCCGTCTTTATTTCACTCCAGGGGATAGCAGCAAGCATGCCCTCGTCATTGAGTCTGTACCCCTCGAAACTGGAGATCTGATGGATACAGATAAGCGCCGCCAATTGACTGCGGTCACTCTGGAGGGACGCCAGATTCTTGTGGATGTGCCACCGGAATCGGATCGTTGGTTGACTCGGTATAGAACATCCTACTCTGCCGCTGATGTCGTTGCAGACGTGAGCTCTGCTTTGTCTATCCCTCGCTGGGCATTGAGTTTGGAGATGAAGCCAGAGACGGAATCTAACGTTCGATTTGTTATCCCGGATGCCCATTGGCTGCAGCCTAGGATTGTGACCTTGGAAGACATGGAGGCTCAGTCGGACGGTTAATATCACGGTGCAACTTTTTCCAGATTTAAGCCCTCTGCGCCGCACCAGCGAAGCGCGCTTCGCATATTCTGGAAACCGATAATATTGTGGATACGGCCGATGTGATTTAAGGACACCTGTGACTCACGCTCAGTCGTTCACAGGGTGGTCACTAGTGTGTTTCAAGCTATATTCGCCTGAACCGTAACATCTGCCTGTCACTGTTCAGGGACGGCGAATGCAAATCAAACACTTGAAAATAGCCAATGTCCACAAGCTTAACTCCGTACGAATAGATTTATGCGCTAAGACCACTCTGCTTGCGGGTGCTAATAACAGCGGCAAGTCATGTGCCATGCTCGCTTTGCGCCCATTTTGAGGCGGGAAGGCGTCTGGAATTCGAATGCAGGATCTCACGTTCTGTCACTTCGATCGTATAATCGAGATCGACCATTCATGGGAGATGGCTAGTCCTCGCGATCTACTCCCAACAGCTAACGACTGGCATGATTGGCTTTCTCACCTTGACATCTGGATCAGCGCAGAATCAAGTGAGTACCATTGCGTTCGAGATTTGATCCCGAATTGTTAATGGGATGGAGGTCTAATCGGCATTCGGTTTCTATTAGGACCAGAGGATGTCACAGAGGTTTTCATGGATTATCAGAAGCAGCGCAAGCGTGTGCAGGCATTGATCGCCGTCTTAGCCTAACAGCGGCGACTCAAGACAACACCCAGTCAGCTTAACTCTATGGCCTCAAAGTCTAACCGACTACCTCAGTCGACGGCTTGGCAGGCTATTAAAAATACGGCCGTGCCGCCTGGATTGGGGTGAGTTGCATACACCAGGTGGGATTATACGCTGGGCATCACCTCAGAGGCTTTCAGAGCACGAGATCCCTCTAGAAAAGAACCCTGTCGAAGGGCTGATCAAAATCCACGAGATTAATGCTCAGCGCGGATTTGGAGGTAATGGGGATGAATGGCAAAACAACTCCAAGTCATCAGGCGGCAAAAAACTTTCCGAACAGCTTCGCAGATACTACCAAAAGCATCTCGGCCCTGGTGATTCTCCAGGATTGATCATCGCCGCCAGATCATGCCCTGGAAATTTCAAATCGACGGTGAGACGGTCATGGTGACGCTCAAGAGCGGGATTGTAGTGGATGACTCGGAGGCATTCTTGAGCTGCGGCCTCGCTGGCCTAGGCCTGATGCAGGGCCTACGCCCGTCCCTGCAGCCCCATATTGATGCGGGTGAGCTGGTTGAAGTCCTCCCGCACCTCGTCACTATCCCCAAGCCAGTATCACTGCTGCTGAGTGATCGCAAATACCGCTCTCCGAAAGTCCGGGCATTTATGGGCTGGCTCACCGATATCTTCAGTTAATGAATTTCGCAATCCGAACTTTTGGGCCTTGCAAGTCACCCAGGTTCTGTACGCCAAGTCGCCGAGGGGCGATCAGTTGCGTTCGCTAATCGCACGACATCGCCTGTTCGGACACCCTCCTCCGCTCATTATTTGGCACGCTATGCATATCGCTGCAGGCGCCGGCAGCCCTGCGGTTCGCATGCTGATTGGTCTGTTCAATCAAGATAAATAACAGGAGAACGCCTTGATCAACAAAACGTTTGAGTCCGTCGCAGCTGCACTGGATGGAATAGCCGATGGCTCGACCATCATGGTCGGTGGTTTTGGTACCGCTGGTATGCCATCTGAGCTGGTGGATGGTGTCATCGCCTCGGGCGCCCGCGAGCTGACCATCATCAGCAACAATGCCGGCAATGGTGAAATCGGTCTTGCCGCCTTACTCAAGGCCGGGCGGGTTGCCAAGGTTATCTGCTCGTTTCCACGCCAGGCCGATTCCTACGTATTCGACGAACTCTACCGGGCAGGAAAGGTACAGCTTGAAGTCGTCCCGCAGGGCAACCTGGCCGAGCGCATTCGCGCCGCGGGTTCAGGCATCGGTGCGTTTTATTCGCCAACAGGCTATGGCACGCTACTGGCTGAAGGCAAGGAGACGCGGGTGATCGACGGTCGCAATTACGTGCTGGAGATGCCGCTGCGCGCCGATGTGGCGCTGATTAAAGCAGAGAAGGGAGACCGCTGGGGCAACCTTACCTATCGCAAGGCTGCACGCAATTTTGGGCCGATCATGGCCATGGCGGCGACCACTGCCATCGCTCAGGTCAACCAGATCGTCGAGTTGGGCGAGCTAGACCCTGAGCACATTGTCACACCGGGAATCTTCGTTCAGCGCGTGGTAGCCGTGCCGCAAGCTTTACTTCCTAAAACCAACGTCAACTGAGGCCCGCCATGACTGCTATGAATAAACTCTCACGTAGCGAAATGGCCCAGCGTGTGGCCGACGATATCCTCGAAGGATCTTACGTGAATCTCGGCATCGGCGTGCCGACGCTGGTGGCTAATTATCTAGGTGACAAGGAAGTGTTCCTGCACAGTGAAAACGGTGTGTTGGGCATGGGCCCGAGTCCCGCGCCGGGTGAGGAAGACGATGATCTGATCAACGCTGGCAAGCAGCACGTAACCCTGCTGGCCGGCGGTGCCTACTTTCATCACGCAGACTCTTTTTCGATGATGCGTGGTGGGCACATCGATATCGCCGTTCTGGGTGCTTTCCAGGTCTCGGTCAAGGGTGATCTGGCCAACTGGCACACCGGTGCCGAAGGTTCGATTCCGGCAGTGGGCGGCGCCATGGATCTCGCCACGGGTGCACGCCAAGTATTCGTCATGATGGATCACCTGACCAAAACGGGCGAAAGCAAGTTGGTGCCGCAATGCACTTACCCGCTGACCGGTATTGGTTGTGTGACCCGGATTTATACCGACATGGCCATTCTGGACGTTACACCCAAAGGCTTGCAGGTCAGGGAGATCCTGGCCGATATCAGCTTCGAAGATCTGCAATCCCTCAGTGGTGTGCCGCTGATCAAGTGACAAGGTCCATCAACTCATTAAACCCCGAAACCGGCCAGCGTCTACGGCTGACCGGTGAAGGCTTCTCACGCTTGAGTTGCACACTGCGGTAACCCATCATTGGGATATAGAGTTGAATTATTCAACTCTATATCCCAACTTCACTTTGCCAATGACACTCAAGCCTAGCGCCCCTCAACCGCCAACCTTGCCTGGATAATCCGCAAGCCCGACCTTCTCAGAATCGCGCAGGAACAACTTGGAAAATATCTTTCTCACCAGCGGTTTTCCCGCAATGTGCATAACTCCCCTCAACAGCGCCAACCCTGCGCGCGTGTGGGGCCAAAGCATGCGCGGCACGATCTTCGGCACGCCCTGCCCCTCTTTTACAAACGGCCGCATAACCCGTTCGTAGGCAGCCAGTGCGGCTGGAAGATCGTCCGTCTTCGACAACTCTCCAGCCAATACGTACCCACCCACGACCGCGAGTGTAGTGCCGATGCCCGATAAGGGAGTGGCGCACCAAGCAGCGTCACCGGTCAGCACAACCCTATTGGCATGCCAACGGCTCATCCTCACTTGGCGAAGAACGTCGAAATAGAAGTCATCGGTCTTGTGCATCCCCTCGAGAATGCGTGGAAAATGCCAACCGGCGTTAGAGAACCGCTCTTGCAGGAACTGTTTTTGCCGCTCGGCAGGCCATTGGTTCTCACCCTCGGGTTTTTTCTGCATGCCCAGGTAGACGTGTACGGTGTTCCCGCGGCCAGGTTTCAAAGTCGCACCGATGCCACCGAGCGTATTGTATTGACGGGCGAACGCACCATCGGCAGCGGTCTTTGGTATCGCGAAGTAAGCAATGGTGATGTCCATCCACTTGGGCTTGTTCTCCCCCGGGAAAATCAGTTCGCGAGTGGGTGATCCAACCCCCTCCGCAATGATGACCATATCGTATCGATCGGGGGGGCTGTTGTGGAATTGAACAGTGACGCCGCTGGCATCCTGTTGCACAGATGTAATGGTCTCGTCGAAGCGGTAGGTGCAATGCTGACGGGCCGGTTCGTAGATCATGCGGGCGATGTCGCCACGCATTATTTCCAGCTCTGCGGTCGGGCCGTCGCCTATATCGTCGACGGCAAAGCGGGCAATCGGGTTGTCGTGCTCGTCTACCCAATCGGTGCCGGCCTCGCCAGTGCTAAGGGCGAGAGCTGCTTGCTCCAGCCCCATTTTCCTCAATACTTCTCGGCCTGCTCCGCGCACATCGACGTTTTGCCCACCGTCGCGAAACCCAGGCGCTTTTTCGATCACGGTCACATTAAAGCCGTGGCGGGAAAGCCACCAGGCTGTGGTGTTGCCTGCAACACTTGCCCCACTGATGAGGATTTTTTTGCCCATGCGAATTCTCCTGTGATCCGCATCTTATATCACGCGTGATATAAATCAATATCATGCGTGATATAAATCAATATCATGCGTGATATAAATGGCTACTCCTCCAGATTCACGATGAAGCGCTTGAGCAACGCCACGAACAGGGTCGCTTCCTCTGCAGTAAATCCCTGCATCCCGCGCGCGTTGGTGTCCAGCAGGACCTGCCGCCCTGTTGCGGCAACCTCCTGACCGCGGGCGGTGATACTGACGTCTGCGGCGCGCTTGTTAGTGGCGACCACGGTGCGTTGGATAAGCCCCGCCGCTTCAAGCTTGTCGAGCGTGGCCACCATTGCCGGCTGTTTCACTGAAGACGCTTTGACCAGATCGCGCTGGAGCATGGGGCCGCGCCAGGACAGCCACAACAAAGGGCCTAACAGGGTCAACGAGGTGCCATGGGCCCGTAGCGCGGTCTCCGTCGCGCGGTTGAAAACGCGTTCTGCGTGAGTGGCTAGATAGCCCGGGGCGACGGCTGCTTCGGGGTGAATGTCTTTTTCATTTTTCATGCCGGTATTTTGTCGGAATTCAATGTCCAGCACTAGGTTCTGTACGTAAAGTGCCTGCGCGTCGACCATGCTGCGTTAAAAACAGGCTCGGAATGCTCATTGACAACCAGTCAACTCCGCTTCCTCGCCTGTTTTTGCCTTGCCTGATCGCCGCTCGGCGACTTTACGTACAGAACCTAGCTTGACGCGCTTGTACCCCCCCTGCGGCCGTCAAACAAGCCGATCGCCGCTGTTGCGGTCAGCGCAGCCCGAAGCCCATGCGTTTAAGCTCCTCGACGAGCGCTTCGCGCCCATGCAGGTTCGCGACACTGCTAAGCCTGTTGATCACCTGCTCTGACCACCCGGAAGCTTTCATCCCCTCACGCTGATAAAAAGCGCCCAAGCGCTCATCGTATTGAGCGACGGCAGCTACATCCGCCGCTACCGAATAGGTTTCGTGGTGAAGCACGGCGTTTTGCGGCAGTCTCGGCTTTACTTGCGCTGGCCGTTCGCTGGACGGATAGCCCACACACAGACCAAACACGGGATAGACCTGCGCGGGCAGACCAAGCTCTTGCGCCACGCCTTCAATGTCGTTACGGATAGCGCCGATGTACACACTGCCCAGCCCCAGAGACTCCAGCGCGACTACGGCATTCTGAGCCGCCAAAGCGGCGTCGATCGTGCCGAGCAGCAGGCTCTCCAGGTAAGGCACTGCTTCGAGTTCCACCTCTTGCTGCCCCGCCACCCGTGCGACCCGGGAAAGGTCGGCAAGCCAGACCAGAAACAGCGGAGCCTGGCGGATATAAGCCTGGTTGCCTGCCAGTGCTGAGAGGCGCGCTTTGCGGTCGCTGTCCTGAACAGCGACGACGCTCCAGACTTGCAGGTTTGACGAGGTAGAGGCCGATTGCGCTGCGGCGACCAGCGCCTGGAGGGTGCCATCGGGCAGTGGCTGATCAGTGAAGGCGCGCACGCTGCGATGGTCGAGCAGTAGGTCGATCGTCTCATTCCAGGGCTTGAGCGGCGAGATGTCTGCTGCCCCATAGCGGGCGGCCAGTTTCGATTGGGCGTTGACTGTCATTGGGTATCTCCAAATAGGGACCGAGCCTAGGTTCTGTACGTAAAGTGCCTGCGCGTCGACCATGCTGCGTTAAAAACAGGCTCGGGCGCGAGTCCGATCGGAATGCTCATTGACAACCAGTCAAGTCGAATGCGACTCCAACCGTTCCTCGCCTGTTTTTGCCTTGCCTGATCGCCGCTCGGCGACTTTACGTACAGAACCTAGCAAATCCCCGCTTACTCGTGCACTTTTGCTCTACAGAGCAGGTCATTCGGTACGTGCGTTCAGCGCTTGGCCGGTTGCATAGAACTGCCCCCCAGCGATGTAATGCAGGCTTCTGCGATCCGGTTCAGCCTGTTCAAAGTGCCAGTGGCCGTTATCGAAGACCCGGGAATCCGCCCAGGCGCCTACCACCTCGCCAACGAACAGGTCATAGGTATTCTCGATATGGGGCTCCGGAATTCGGCGGCATATCAGCCAAGCCGCGCACCCCTGTACCAGCGGCACGCCGTGCTCGGGCATATCGAACAGCTCTGCGCCTGCGTTGGCGAGCTTGTTGGGGTCTTTGGATAGACTCGTGTTACCTAAGTCATAGGTCAGTTGCAACTGCGCCACGGTCGGCACCTGCAGAGCAAAAAAGCCGCTGTCGATAATAAGCTTGCGAGTTGCGGCGATTTTGTCGACCACCAGTGTCACTTTGGCGGGCTGGAAATCCAGACCACACGCCCACGACGCGGCCATGACATTATCTACGCCAGCATGCCGAGCAGAGACCAATACCGTTGGGCCATGATTGATCAGTCGGTAGGCTTTTTCTAGCGGTACCGCAACTATGTAGTCTGACATTGGAGGTTCGTCCAGATTGGCTATGGGGCAAACCTGGAAGATACCTCTGCAACGTGCGGCTCACCACTGGGTGTTGATGTTTATCGCGCGCTGGAGGATCTCACACTGCAAAGCCTGGCCTCCTGCCGCACCAGTAAACGGTCAATTTCGCGCTTTGCAGTTTCACTGAGCGACAACCCGGGTCGACGCTGCGCCGAACAAGCGATGGCCGCCCTCTTCTCCAGCACATACTTCCTCACCGCCAAACCCAAACCAGGTTGTTGCTCGTAACGCATGAGCGGTAAGTAGGCGTCGAAAAGATCATGCGCTTCGTTGTACTTGCCCTGCTGGCTTAGGCGCACCACATCGACCATCATTTCCGGGAAGGCGAACCCAGTCATAGCCCCATCGGCGCCCCGTTGCATCTCCTCAGGGAGAAATAGCCCGGCATTGCCGCAAAGAATGGAAATGCGTCGGGCTCCTTTGGCCTCGGCGGTGCGCAGGTCGGTGACCTTTTGCAGGCCTGGCCAGTCCTCGTGCTTGAGCATGACGATGCTCGGGTGAGCGGCGAAAATCGTTTGGAGTGTGCTGGAAGAAATCTGCACCCCTGTCGCCAGCGGAAAATCCTGCAGGACCACGGGCACATCGGGCCCCAGGGTTTCCACTACGTTGCGGTAATAATTGATGACTTGCTCATCTGTCCGCAGAGCAGAAGGAGGAGCCACCATCACACCGGCTGCGCCCATATCCATAACCGCTTTGGATAGTTCTCCCAGTGCCGCCAGGCCGGGTGCGGAAACGCCGACCACCACGGGCTTTGTTTCCGATCTAAGTAAGACGCGGCGCGTCACCTCCACCGACTCCGCTTGAGTCAGTTTCGGTGCTTCACCCATCATTCCCAGGATGGTCAGGCCATCGGCACCTTTTGCATAATAAAAGTCGACGACTCGATCGAGGCTGGCAAAATCGATGGCACCGTTCGTTTCGAACGGCGTGACACCAATAACGTAAACGCCTTTTGAGTGGGTGCTGATCAGCGGCACTTTCAATCTCCTTACTTGGGTCTTGAGCGCACTGTTTAATACAGCGCGGCGGCAGAATGCGCAGTCGTAGAAAGGTGCGCTCGCTGCGAAATAGGTGGGTGGAAATGCCGCCTTACAGCACTTTTCCAGGGTTGAGTAATTGATTGGGGTCCAGCGCTTGCTTAATGCTGAGCATCAATTCCATTTCCACTGGCGACTTGTAATGACGAACTTCGTCACGGCGCAATTGCCCGACGCCATGTTCGGCGCTGATACTGCCATTGTGCTGCATCACCAGGTCGTGGACCGCGCGGTTCAGTTCGGCGGTATAACGGTGGTAATCCTCAGCGCTTACATCCCAGGGCAGTAGCACGTTGTAGTGCAGATTACCGTCACCCAAATGGCCGAAGTTAAGGAGCTGCAAGGCTGGGAATTGCTTACCCAATAAGGTATCGGCTTCGCTGATGAACGCCGCTAGCCTGGAGATTGGCAGCGCGATGTCGTGCTTGACCGCCTTGCCGGCGCGCACCTGGGCCTGGGAAATGCCTTCACGCAGGCGCCAGAACTGCATGGCCTGGGTCTCGTTGCTGGCCACGACGGCGTCGTCGATCCAGCCGGCCTCGAGGCCTTGGCCAAGGGACTCGGTAAGCAACGCCGCGAGGTCTGCAAGACGGGTATCACTGAGCTCTATCAGGGCGTGGTAAGCGGTCTGGCTCGATAACGGCGCCACAGCACCGTCGACATGCTTGAGAACCAACTGCAGGCAGGCATCGGAAAGCATTTCAAAGGCCACCAGGCGCTCCCCACAGGCGCTGCGCAGATGGGCCAGCAATGCGGTCAATTGCTCTGGCGTCTGGCTGCCAACCCAGGCTGCGCAACGGCCCAGTTGCTGGGGGTAGAGCTTGAGCACAGCGCCGGTGATAATCCCCAGGCTGCCTTCTGAACCGATGAACAGGTCCCGCAAGTCGAAGCCCGTGTTGTCCTTGCGCAAGCCGCGCAAGCCATCCCAGATGCGCCCATCCACTAACACCACTTCCAGCCCCAGGGCCAAGCTGCGCATGTTGCCGTAGCGCAGCACAGCGGTGCCGCCAGCGTTGGTCGCCAGGTTGCCGCCGATGGTGCAACTGCCCTCCGCCCCCAGACTGAGCGGAAACAGACGATCGACGTCGCGCGCGGCTTCTTGTACTTGCGCCAACAGCACACCCGCATCGACGGTGATGGTGTCATTGATGGGGTCGACCGCGCGAATGCGTTTCATGCGTTCGAGTGAGAGCACGACCTGGGCGCCGCTGGTGTCCGGGATGGCGCCGCCACTCATTCCGGTGTTACCGCCCTGGGGGACGATCGGCAGGTTATGAGTATGGCAAAGCCTTACGGCGGCACTGACTTGCTCGGTGTTTGCCGGGCGCAACACTACCGGCGTGGCGCCTTGCCATTTGCCCAGCCAGTCGCTGCAATAGGCCTGACGGGCTTCAGCGTCAGTGACCACGCCGCTTTGGCCCAGCAGCGCGATGAACTGTTCAATCAATTGTGGCTTCATCAGGCGCCCTCTCCATTCAGCAAAATTCGTCCTAGGGCCATGGCCGCGGCGGCCTGGCAGGGTTCAATCACGGGCACGTGCAATTCGCGCTCAAGGGCTTGCCGGTAGGCGGCCATGCCGGCGCAGCCCATGATCAGCACGTCGGCTTGATCGTCGTCACGCAACTGGCGGCCGACCTGCAGCATCCGCTGCAAGGTGGCGTGCGGGTCGGCCAGTTGCGTCATGCTCAGTTCAACGGCGCGCTCCCCGGCGAAGCGCTGCAGCACGCCCATTGCACCGTAAGTGCGCAGATGCCGACCCAGCACGCTGCCCTGCATGGCGATCACACCGAAGCGCTGGCCACGGCTCAAGGCATCGAGCACGGCGCATTCGCCGATGCCAAACACCGGCCGCCGGCTGATTTCGCGCAGCAGGGCCAGGGCCGGATCGCTGAAGCAGCCGATGACGAATGCGCCGGCGTTTGCCTGGTGTTCGCTGATAAGTCGGCCAAGCATGGGCGTGACCTGTGCTAAGTCCTGCTGGCTTTGCACCGCTGCCGGCCCTTCAGTAAGGGTCAGGCAGTTGATCGGCGGGCCGCCGGCCATACGCAAAGGCCCCAGTGCCGAATCGATGCCAGCGGTGACGGCAGCGTTACTGTTGGGGTTGATCACCCATAGAGGCAAGTACATGACGGATCACCACAGCAAAGACCGCAAAGGTCGATGCGCTGCAGTGTAACCAGATGCACTAGGCATGTTTGTTGCTGATTCGTTTGCCGTCCATAACGTACCGTTATGCGCGTTTGTGCGCTCAAGGAAGGACCATGTCGTTGAACTTGCGTCAAATCGAAGTCTTTCGCGCGGTGATGACCACCGGCTCCATTACCGGTGCTTCGCGTTTATTGCTGGTCTCGCAGCCCGCGGTCAGCCGCCTGCTGTCCTATACCGAAAGCCGCTTGGGGTTTGGCCTGTTCGAACGGGTCAAGGGGCGCTTGTACCCTACTCCCGAAGCCAAAAAGTTGTTTCGAGAAGTCGAGCAAGTGTACCTAGGGGTGCAACGCGTCAATACCCTTGCCCATGAATTGGCCGAACGCGCTGAAGGCTCCGTACATATCATTGCCTCGCCGAGCATTGGTCAAATGCTCATCCCACAAGCGATCGCCGCTTTTCGTTTGCTCCAGCCACAGGCCAAATGCACGTTCAGCTACATGAGCCACGGGCCTTTACGCGACGCGGTGCTCGATCAGCATGCCGATTTGGGGGTGGTGATCATGCCCATGGAACACCCTAATCTGGAGGTTACCGGGCTCTGCAAGGGGCGCATGGTCTGCGTCGTACCCTACAACCATCCGCTGTCGCGGCGCTCGACGCTGCATCTCAAAGACTTGCGCGGCTCACCGCTGATTAGCTACGACCGCGCCACACCGTTCGGCACGATCGTCAGCGCCATGTACGAGGCCGCCGACGAGCCGATGACCGTGGCTATCGAAGTCGGCTCGCCGCAAAACGCCTGCGCGCTGGTGCAAAGCGGTGCGGGGGTAGCCCTGGTCGACGAGTTCTCGGCCCGTAGTTGGGGCCAGGGCGCATTCGTGGTGAGGCCTGTCGAAGGCTCGCCGGAACTGGTCGCCAGCCTAGTGCACAGCAAGTACGAGCCGATGTCGCAACTGGCCCATGAGCTGGTCAAAGCGATGAAAAAAGTATTGTTCGACCATGGCTACAACATGCTGAGTGCGGCCTCAGAGGCTTAATCCGTTGTTATGGCTTTGCTATGAAAAAGCATACGACAGCGCGCTACCGGCAACGCAAGAATGCAGCCATCAGCTCAGCGACGCAGGTCCTCCCTCATGGCGCGCAAAGGCTTCGGCGGTGTTCGTTGCCTCTGCCCTACCCCTTGCGCTCGCTTTGGTCGCCGCTCGACGTCGGTGGCCGCCAACCCATTGAATAAGGAACTGAACATGGATCTGGGCCTCACTGGAAAAACCGCACTGGTGTGCGCATCGAGCAAGGGGCTAGGCAGGGCCTGCGCCATGGCTCTGGCAAGTGAAGGCGTGACGGTGACCCTTCTGGCGCGGGGCGCAGAGGCACTGCTGGCCACCGCCGAAGCCATCGCCGCCGCAACAGGCGTGCAGGTCACTACGGTGGTCTGTGATATCACCACGGCCCAGGGACGGGCCGCGGCGCTTGCTGCTTGCCCTGCCCCGGACATTCTGGTGACCAATGCCGGAGGGCCACCGCCTGGGGACTTCCGCGACTGGCAGCGCGAGGACTGGATCGCGGCGCTCGACGCCAACATGCTGACCCCCATCGAGCTGATAAAGGCGACGGTCGACGGCATGCAGGCGCGCGGCTTCGGCCGTATCGTCAACATCACCTCAGCGGCAGTCAAGGCGCCTATCGATGTGCTGGGGCTTTCCAACGGCGCGCGTTCGGGCCTGTGCGGTTTCGTTGCGGGGCTGGCTCGCAAGACCGTCGCCCATAACGTCACCATCAACAACCTGCTGCCCGGGCCGTTCGACACGGATCGTTTGCGCACCACCGCTGCCGCAGCTGCCAAGGCCAGCGGTAAAAGCGTCGACGAGGTGCTCGACGCGCGACGCCGCAGCAACCCCGCGGGGCGCTTCGGCGACCCTGCCGAGTTCGGCGCCGCCTGCGCCTTCCTGTGCAGCCAGCACGCGGGTTTCATTACCGGGCAGAACTGGTTGTTGGACGGCGGTTCCTTCCCCGGCACGTTCTGAGCCTTCCATGGAGCGCCTTCGATGAGTGAGTTCGACCTGACTGTCCGCAATGGACGCATCGCCACGGCGAGTGAAACGTACGAAGCTGACATTGGTATCCGCGACGGGCGTATCGTCGCTCTGCAACAAGGCCTGGCGCCTGCGGCGCACGATATCGACGCAGCCGGGCGCTGGGTATTGCCCGGGGGAATCGACAGCCACTGCCATGTCGAGCAGCTATCCGGCATGGGCGTGATGTGTGCCGATGACTTCTACAGCGCCACCGTGTCTGCAGCCTTTGGTGGAACGACCACCATTATCCCTTTCGCCGCTCAGCACCGTGGTCAGCTTTTACCCGACGTAGTGGCCGATTACGCGCGCCGAGCGGCGGAAAAAGCGGTAGTCGACTACGCGTTTCACCTGATTTTGACCGACCCGACTGAACCAGCGCTGACCGACCATTTGCCCACACTGATCCGTGACGGCATCACCTCCTTCAAGGTGTTTATGACCTACAAGGCGCTGAAGCTGGGTGACGATCAGATCCTTGATGTGCTGGCCGTGGCGGATCGCGAGGGCGCGCTGGTGATGGTGCATGCGGAAAACAACGAAATCATCGATTGGCTGGTGCGTCACCTGCAAGCCCAGGGCTACACCGCGCCCAAATACCATGCCGTCGCCCATGCGCCGCTGGCCGAGGCTGAAGCCACAAACCGGGCGATCACACTGGCGCGCTTATTGGATACGCCGATGTTGATCGTGCATGTGTCCCAGGCCGAGGCGATTGCGACCATCGGCACAGCCCAGCGCCTGGGCGCGCATATCCATGCAGAGACCTGCCCCCAGTACCTGTTTCTTAAGGCCGATGACCTTGACCTACCGGGCGTCGAAGGCGCCAAGTTCTGCTGTAGCCCACCACCGCGCGATGCCGCGAGCCAACAGGCGGTATGGCAAGGCTTGCTGGACGGGACACTCAAGTTGTTCTCCTCGGATCACGCGCCGTACCGCTATGACGACTCCGGCAAGCTGCCCAACGGCGAAAAGACCACCTTCAAGCAGATAGCCAATGGCTTGCCAGGGCTTGAAGTACGCATGCCCCTGCTGTTTAGCGAGGGTGTGCAGACCGGCCGCCTCACCATCAACGAATTCGTGGCCCTGACCGCCACCAACCATGCCCGCATGTATGGCTTGCTACCGCGCAAGGGCACTATCGCCATAGGCAGCGATGCCGACATCGCGATCTGGAACGCTGAGCGCGAGGTGCTGATCAGCCACAGCATGCTCCATGACAACGTCGGCTATACCCCTTACGAAGGCCGTCGTATCAAAGGTTGGCCGGAGGTGGTCATCAGCCGTGGCCGCATAGTGGTGCAGGATCAAACCCTGCAGGTTGGCCGTGGCTCGGGACAATACCTACGCTGCGGGGTGCCGGAGCCTGTTCTCAAGGCCCGTGCGCTGCGCCCGCCTGACAACTTTGTTCGGACCTTGTTCGAACATTCCCAAGCCTCGCAAAAGGATGCCCAATGAAGACTCTATCGACTATGGCGGTACTGTTCGTCAGCGCTTGGCTCACGTCTCCCGTGGTGGCCGCAGAGGCGCCCTTGCGTACCGCCGTGGACGCGACCTTCGCACCCCACGCGATGCCAAACCTGGACGGAGGCCTGCAAGGCTTCAATATCGACATGGGCAATGCCGTAGCGCAGCAAATGGGCCGCACCCTCAACATTGAAGCCGCAGAATTTTCCGGGCTGATTCCGGGGCTGAACGCCAAGCGGTACGATTTTATCCTGGCCCCGGTTACGGTCACGGAGGAGCGTAGCCAGGCGCTGCTGTTTTCCGAAGCCTACCTGGATACCGATTACACCTTCGTGCAGAAGAAAGGCGCTGCGCCGCTCACTACCCTGGACGCGCTCAAAGGCATGAAGGTGAGCGTCAATAAAGGCTCGAACTACGAGGGCTGGGCACGCGCCAACGCTGAAAAATACGCTTTTAACTTCGATGTCTACGGCACCACTGCCGATGCCATACAGGCCGTACTGTCGGGACGCGCTGACACCAACCTGTCTGGCAACACCGTGGCCGGTTATGCGGCCAAGCGCAACCCACTGCTGCAAACCAGCTACACCATCAAAACAGGTGCCGTGTGGGCCCTGGCGTTCCGTCACAACGACGAGGATGGGCGTGAAGCCGTGTCACGCGCGGTCAAATGTCTTAAACAAAATGGCACCTTGGCCAAGTTGGCGCAGAAGTGGTTTGGTTTCACTCCAGGCGCAGAGTCCGCCGCGGTGAAAGTCAGCCCCGGCTACGGGGTGCCTGGCATGCCGGGCTATCGCGATACGCCAGTCACGCTGGATTGCCGGGTATGAGCAGCAACCGCTACCCGATCCTCGAGTTGGTGGGCCTGCACAAGCACTACGGTGATCTTGCAGTGCTCAAGGGTATTGACCTGCGCGTGCGCCCCGGCGAACTGGTATGCGTGATTGGCCCGTCGGGTTCGGGCAAGAGCAGCATGTTGCGCTGCTGCAACCTACTCGAACAACCCAGCGGTGGTCAGGTGATAGTGGATGGTGACGACCTCACCCAACTTTCCGCCAACCTCAACCGCATTCGCCAGAAAATCGGCATGGTGTTCCAGCAGTTCAATCTTTACCCGCATCTGGATGTGCTGGGTAATGTCAGCCTGGCGTTGCGCAAGGTGCAAGGTCTGTCACGCGCCGAAGCTAACCAGCGGGCTCTGGCGGCGCTGACCCGGGTGGGCCTGGAAAGCAAGGCTAAGGCGTGGCCCACGGCGTTGTCTGGCGGCCAGCAGCAGCGCGTCGGCATCGCTCGGGCGATCGCTTTGCAGCCTAAAATCGTGCTGTTCGACGAGCCCACCAGCGCACTCGACCCAGAGCTGGTCGGCAGTGTCTTGCAGGTTATGCGCGAGCTGCGCGAAACCGGCATGACCATGCTGGTGGTCACGCACGAAATGGCCTTCGCGCGCGCGGTGGCCGACCGCGTGGTGTTTATGGACGGGGGTGTGATCGTCGAGCAGGGTGCGCCAGAAGACGTATTTGGTGCTCCGCAGCATCCACGCACCCAGGCGTTTCTCAGTGGAGTAAGCCAGTGATGGACATCGACAGCCTGCTGTTCACTTTCGCCAACGGCGCCATTGCCGCACGCTACTGGCCGGACATCGTCGCCGGCATGCTCCTGACCCTGGAGTTGAGCGTGCTGATAGCCCTCAGCGGCCTGGGACTGGGTTTGCTACTGGCATTGATACGCTCATTGGGCTGGCGGCTACTGAACATTCCCATCGTGATCTTCGCCGATATGCTGCGTGCCCTGCCGCCGCTGATCCTGATTATCATGCTGTTCTTCGCCTTCCCCTATGTCGACTTGGCCATGTCCGCGTTCACCGCTACCTGGCTGGCCCTCACCCTCGTGCTCGCCGCCTATGCCGAAGAAAGCCTATGGGCGGCTATTTGCGCGGTCCCCCCAGGGCAGCGGGAAGCGGCGCGGGCCAGCGGTTTGTCGTGGTGGCAGTGCATGTACGCGGTGGTACTACCCCAGGCTTGGCGTCTGGCTCTGCCGAGCTTGACCAATAGAGTCATAGGCGTCGCTAAAAACACCGCACTGGGTTCTGTCGTGGCGCTGAGCGAAATCCTCAACAATGCGCAATCGGCCAGCAGCAACGCCGGCAACCCCACTCCCCTGGTGCTAGGCGCACTGGCCTACTTGGCAATATTCATCCCAGTGGTGCTGTTCAGCCGCTGGCTGGAAACTCGCCTGGCGTGGAGGCTGTAATGGAAGCGCTGCGCGAGAATTTCTTTAATCTTCAGGTCTATGGGCAGGTATTTCCCTATCTGTTGAATGGGCTGTGGAGCACCGTGTGGTTGTCGTTGCTGGTGATCCCCCTCGGCCTCTTGACTGGCTTGGCGCTTGCGATCGTAGCGACCCGCAGTCGGCCGCGCTGGCCGAGGGTGTTGGTGGCGATTCACGTGGATTTCTTCCGCGCTTTTCCGCCATTGGTACTGCTGATTTTCATTTATTTCGCGACGCCGTTCTTTGGCTGGGACATGCCCAAACTGGCCGCCGTTGCCCTGGGCTTTACCCTCAATACCTCCAGCTACTACGCCGAAGTATTTCGCGCAGGCCTTTCCAGCGTGCCTAAGGGGCAAGATGAGGCTGCGCGCTCCACGGGCCTGGGCGCCTGGCAGGCGCTATGCTACGTGACCATCCCCCAGGCCACGCGCAATGTGCTACCGGACCTATTGGGCAATAGCATCGAGGTGGTGAAGATGACAACCCTGGCCAGCGTCGTGGCGCTGCCTGAATTGCTCAAGGCCGCGCGTGATGCTCAGTCGATGATCTACAACCCGTCGCCCGTCGTACTTGCCGCCCTTATGTACCTGCTGCTGTTGTGGCCGCTGGTGCGCCTGCTCAGCCACATCGAGCGGCGCCACTTGGGGCAGGCGCGGCGGCGAGTGCGGCAAAAGCCTGCGTGAGCTCGCGCTACTGGATAACGTCCACCCACTGAGCCTTCACCAAGCTTGCCAACCGCTCGGGCTCAATGCGCACCGCCGCATTGACCGCCCCACCGGCCGGAAACACCACTGCGAAGTCCTTCAACGATTGATCGCAAAACACCCGCAGCGGCTCAACCAAACCAAATGGGCAAACGCCACCCACCGGATGGCCCGTCTGCGCCTCAACCTCAGTAGCGTCCAGCATCCGGGCCTTCACCCCGAACTGCTGTTTGTACTTACGGTTGTCCAAGCGAGCATCTCCCCGAACCACCAACACGATCACTTCGTCATTGACCCGCAGCGACAGGCTTTTGGCGATCTGCCCAGGTTCAACGGCCAGCGCTTGAGCTGCCAGCGCGACGGTGGCCGTACTGGACTCAAGCTCGACTACTGCAATATCCGGGGCATGTTGGGCGAGAAAAGCTTTAACTGACTGCAGACTCATGTTCAGATGTCCCTCAAGAATAGGTTCTGGCGCAAAATACACCACCGACCCATAGGGCGAAACAGCCCACTGTTGCAGTGTTTTGTGAAGCAGGCCACTGATCATTTCCCCCCTTGCTCTCAATAGGGACTGGCCGTAGGCCGCACCACAATCTCGCTCACGTCCACATCATCCGGCTGTTCAATCGCATAAGCCAACGCCCGGGCAATAGCGTGCGCCCCAAGTGCGACGCTGCGAAATGCCTGCATGGCTGTGCGGGCGGTTTCGTCGGAAATTGAGTCGGCCAGTTCCGACTCCACCACGCCTGGGCAAACCACGGTCACGCGGATATTGTCGTGCTCCTGGCGTAGGCCGTCCGAGATTGCCCGCACCGCGAATTTAGTGGCGCAGTACACGGCCGCGGTCGGGGACACGGCGAGGCCACCGATGGACGAGATATTGATGATCTGGCCATAGCCTTGCGCCTGCATGCCGGGCAGTACCGCGGCGATGCCGTGCAGTACGCCACGAACGTTGACGTCGAGCATCTGGTTCCACTCCTCGACTTTCAGCGCTGCCAGGGGCGACAGCGGCATGACGCCGGCGTTGTTAATGATCACGTCGATTTTGCCATGCTGCGCCTTGGCAAAGGCCACGAAGGCCTGCATGGCGGGGTAATCGGTTACGTCCAGGGCGCAGGCGCTGGCCGAGCCGCCTTGCGCACGGATCTCGGCGACCAGCTGGTGCAGGCGGCCAATACGGCGCGCGCCCAGCACCACATGGGCCCCTCTGGCGGCGATCAGCCTGGCAGCGGCTTCACCGATGCCGCTGCTGGCGCCGGTGATGAGGACGACTTTATCTTCGATTTTCAACATGTCTAACTCCCTGGTTGGTGACACGAGGTTAAGAGCACTCGCCCCGCCAACGTGTGCCAAAACCTGCACATCCGTTGCCTATTTATGCCGAATCGTAGCCGCCCCCGAGGCATGCCATGGCGCTGGGGCCCGGCGTCAGCGTTGCGCTAAAAGCAACAAACATCCCAAGCCTCGGTTATTGCCGTAGCGTAACGGGGGTGACCATACTCGGCCCATCCGCAACAGGAGATGCATATGGGCCCTCTTTGGCAGCACCTGCGCCAGCAAGCTCAGCAGTTGAGCGAGCGCAACCCGGTATTGCGCGAGTACGCGACGAGTCATCTGTTGGCGTATGCCTCGTTCGAGGCGGCACTGGCGGCCAACCTTGCCCGTCAATTGCAAGGCCAAGCCAGCCAGGTGGCGTTAGAGGGCTGGTTCAAGTCCATTATCGATGCCCACCCGGGCATCGCTAGCGCAGCCGCTGCGGATATCAACTACCTGGAAACCGTTAACCCTGCGTGCCCAGACCACCTCACAGCGTTTTTGACGTTTCGCGGAATCCAGGCGGTTCAGGCTTATCGGCTGGCCCACGCGCTGTGGACGGAGGGCGACGTGCAAAGCGCTGTGCTGCTGCAGAACTGGGCAGCCAACACTTGGAGCATCGATATTCATCCGGCAGCGCGCTTGGGGGCTGCGCTGTTCGTCGACCACGGCATTGGCTTGGTGATCGGTGAGACCGCGGTGGTCGAGGACCAGGTGAGCCTCTGGCACGGGGTTACGCTGGGCAGCACCCTCAACGAAGCCGGCGACCGGCATCCAAAAATTCGCCGCGGTGCACTGATTTGCGCTGGGGCGACCGTGCTGGGCAATATCGAGGTGGGCGCTAACGCCATCGTCGCGGCAAATTCGGTGGTGCTCAAACCGGTGGCGGCGGCAACGGTGGTGGCTGGTACGCCGGCGAAAGTCGTCGGCGACGCGCCGGCATCGCTGGCGACCTTTACGGCAAAATCCACACTCTAACAGGAGGCACACCATGGCAGCCGTCGCTCAGTTTGCCCAGGGCATCGATCACCCGCTGGTGACCGTGCGCGATCACGCCAAGGCGTTGCAGCAGTACCGCCAGATGGGCTTTGCGCCCTCTCCGATCAGTTACCACCCGTGGGGAACGGTCACGTCGCTGATGATGTTCCCGAGCAATTTCATCGAGCTGATTGGCGTGGACGACCCCACCAAGTTCGGTACTAACGCGGTCAACGGGTTTTGCTTCGGGCGCCAGTTGGGGGCGTTTCTTGAGCGGGGCGAAGAAGGTGTTTCATTGGTCGCGCTGCACAGCCAGGACGCCGATGCCGACCACGCCCGGCTAGTCCAAGCGGGCCTGGAAAGCCAGGGCCGGATCGATTTTCGCCGGGCCATGACCCTGCCCGATGGCCGCCCGGATGAAGCCGTGGTGTCCCTGGCGCTGTTTATCGACCCCAAGCTTGGTGATGCCTCGAATTTTATCTGCCATCAGCACCGCCCTGAGCTCATCTGGGTGCCGGGGTGGCAGCAGCACCCCAATGGCGCGGACGGGATTTTAGCCATTACCTACCTGGCCGACCCGGCCGAGCTTGAGCCACGCTGGCGCGCGATTTATGGCGATGCGGTGACCTACCAAGGCACGGTGCTGGAGGCCGATACAGGCTGCGGCGTGTTGCGCGCCATTGATGGGGCGACGGCTGCATTGGAGTTTCCCGGTATCGAGTTGCCCCGCTTTGTTGAGCAACGGCCCCACGCAATTGCGCTGCGCCTGCGCACCCACCGCTTCAGTGAACTGCGCTCGATCCTTGCGCGCAATGCCGTGCCCCATCGTGAAGTATCAGGGCGGATCTTGGTGGAGCCGCAGGCGGCAGGGAACGTGATACTTGAGTTTTGCCAGGCTTGAGACCTGTTAAGAGATCGGGGGCGAGCCCCCTCCTACCCGGTGGTGTGTCTGTGTGTATGCGTGCGTAGGAGGGGCCTCAGCCCCGAGCTCTTAGCTGACTATGTGCTATAGACTGGAGCTTTAAACCCGCCAGTCTAGGAACGTTAATGTCAGCCAAGGTGACCCCCCGAACCGCCGAGCCGACCGCTTCGTTGGAAAGCCGTATCCGTAGCCGTTATGAACAGATGTCAGCGGTAGAGCAGAAGCTGTCGGACGTGATCCTCGCCTCCCCCGGCCATTTGGCAATGCAGACTGCCACCGAGCTGGCGACCAGTGCGGGGGTGTCCAAAGCCACCACCACCCGTTTTTTCCGCGCGCTGGGCTACGACTCGTACGAGAAGGCGCGCCGCGATGCCCGTAAAGCCAGCAGCGGTGGATCGCCCTTGTATTTACAGCATATGGGCGACGAAGAGCGCGATCCTCAGGCGCTGATTCAGCACCACTTGAGTCAGGAAATCAGCAACCTGGTGAAAACCTACGAGTCATTGTCCCAGGCCGATCTGTTTCAGATGGCCCAGGCGATAGCCCACGCTCGGCGGGTGGTGTTGATCGGTTATCGCCATAGCCAGACCGTGGCGGTGATGTTTCGCAGTAATCTCATTCAAGTGCGCAGCGATATCCTGCTGCTGCCCGTACCCGGCGACTCCCTCGCCGAATACCTTGCCGGGCTGGACGAGCGCGACGTGGCGATCTGCATTGGCTTGCGCCGTCGCTTACCCCAGCTCGAACGTGGCATGGCCGCCATGCAGGCCCTCGGCGTGCAGATTCTATATATCTCCGACGTATTGGCCGGCAAGCCGGCGAAACTGGCACGTTGGGTGATTCGTTGCCACACCGAGGGGACCTTGATGTTCGACAGCAACTCGAGCGTTGCCGGCATCACCAACCTGTTGTGTTCGTTGGTGGGCCGTGAGCTGGCCAGCGAAAAGTCGACGCACCTGGCCGACGCCGAGGTGCTGCATCAGCAACTGGGCGAGCTCGAGTAACCACCGGGCAAACGGCGGAAAAGCACCATAAGCGCCCCTATGCGCACCAGCGCAGGGCGCCGTGGGTCATGGCGAGTGTATGGCTAGAGGGGGCATGGAACATAGGTTTCTGTATATTGCCAATTGAAACCCTTGTTTCTAGAGGCCTGCCGATTTCTTTCCCGCACGCTCACGGCACTGGCACAGAAACTGCGATACCCCTTGGGTCTTCATACCGAACCCAAGGGCGCCATCATGAAAAAAACCTTTCCCGGCATTCCGCTCGTTCTGGCTGTAATGACCCTCGGCGCCGCTTTGTATGCGCCTGTGTCCTCGGCTGACACCCTCGACGATGTGAAAGCCCGGGGCACGCTGGTCGTGGCGATCGACCCGACCTTCGCGCCCTACGAATACACCGACGCCAGCGGCGCGATCACCGGCTATACCCCAGCGATCATGGCTGAAGTGGCTAAAACCCTTGGAGTGAAAGTCGAATACCAGAAGATGGCCTTCAGCGGCATTATCCCGGCGTTGATTTCAGGCTCGGTCGATGCCGAAGGCTCGTCCTTGAATGTGACCGCCGAACGCGCAAGCAAGGTGCTATTCGTGGCGCCGTTCGGCAAAAGCGTCAACGCGGTCATGACCCGGGCCAACGATACGCGGCTGGACCCCGCTAGCCTGAAAGTCGAAAGCCTTTCGGGCTTGAGTGCAGCGGTCAAGACCACGTCGGCCCCGGAGCAACTGGTCAAGCAGTTCAACGGCGAGCTCAAAGCCAAGGGGCTGGCACCGATCAAGATCGTCGGCGTTGACAGTGTCGATCAAACCTTGTCTGCCCTGATGACCAAACGGGCGGATTTCATCCTCGATGACATCACCGTGCTCGGCAGCCTGCGCCAGCAGCACCCGGATAACGTGCGTCAGGTGGGCGAACTAGGTGACAGCCAGTGGATCAGCTGGGCCACCCGCAAAGATGACGTGCGCCTCAACAAGGTCATCAGCGACCAGATCATTGCCATGAAGAATTCAGGCGAGCTGCAGAAGCTGCAACAGCAGTACCTGGGTGTGACCTTCGAGCTGCCTTCCACTGACTTTATCCCTGCCAAGTGAGAACCCCCATGTCTTCACCCGTTACCCACGTCCACGTGCCCGCCGGGCATGGCCGCACGTTTGCGGTCCGCAGCGGCCAATTCATCACGGTGATCGACCGTGAGGGGCAGCAGGCGGCGGATTTCGTCGCCATTGTCGACGGTCAGCCCGAGCAATACCTGTCGCCGACCCACACCCGCCGTCGCTTGAGCTCGCTGTTTTTCACCGTCGGCGACAGCCTCTATTCAAACGCCGACGAGCCCCTGTTGCAGGTGCTGCATGACACCGTTGGCGTGCATGACGCCAACGTGCCGGCGTGCGACTGCACCCGTTTCAGCGTCGATTTCGGGGTCGATGGCCATCGCAACTGCCTGGACAACCTGCACGAAGGCCTCGGCCACTACGGTGTGCTGCCGGTGAACGTGCCCGAGCCATTCAATCTGTTTCAGAACGGGCCGGTGACAGCCGATTGCCGCATGCAAGTCACCGACCCAACCAGTCAGGCGGGCGACAGAATTATCTTTCGCGCCTTGAAGGATCTGGTCTGCGCCGTGTCGTCCTGTCCGCAGGACATCATTCCTGGTAATGGCTTGCTGGTGACACCTATCGACATTGTCATTTCCAACGACGAACCGGCGCTCGCCTAAGGACTTTCCCATGCTGATCATGAAAGACGCCATCGAAACTCGCGCGCCATTGCCGCCGCAGTCGGTACAAGTGCCGGCCGCCAGCGCCGGCTCGATCCTGGTCAAACGCGGCCAACTGCTGCGAATTACCGCGCTGCAGGATGGTGCGGTAGCCAGCCTGTTCGGGTTCAGCGAAGCTGAGCCCAGCGTGCACTTGTCGGTGCACCACACCCGGGTGTTCAGCAACTCATATGTGCTAGGCGCAGGCATGCGTATGGTCAATAACCGTCGACGCCCGGTGATGGTATTGGGCAAGGACAGCGTCGGCCAGCACGACTTGTTAATGCCCGCCTCTACCAGCGCCTTCCTGGCGGCCAACGGCTACCCGGGGCAAACCGGCTGCGTGGAAGCGCTGGCGGCTGAGCTACAGCGGCTCGGCCGCCAGCAACCGAAACTACCCGACCCGATCAACCTGTTCATGCACGTACAGCTCGATCAGCAAGGAACGCTCAAGCCGATGCCGACCCAGGTGAAAGCCGGCGACTCGGTGATCTGTCGGGTGGTGCTGGACACCCTGTTCGTGGTTGCAACTTGCTGCACCGGGATTGCCGGTAACGATCAGCCCGGTGCCGTTGAGTTGGCGGTGGCCGAAGACCTCAGCGCATTCACGGCCTGACCCATGAGTGCCTACTCGCCGCTGCTCAGCGCCCTACCCGATCTGGCGCACGGTCTCTGGGTCACGCTGCAGCTGACTGTGCTCGCCGGCTTGACCAGCTTTGCCATGGGCCATGTGATTTGGTGGCTCAGGGGGCGCTCGACGCCGCTGTGGCGGGGGCTCGGTCATCTGTACGTGAGTCTGATGCGCGGCATACCGTCCATCGTTCAGTTGTTTATCGTGTTTTTCTCTTTGCCCCTCATCGGGCTGGGCGGTAGGCCGTTGTTGGCCGCGGTGCTGGCGATAGGGCTGAATAGCGCGGCGTATGTCGCGGAAATTCTTCGTGCCCACTACCGCAGCCTGCCTTATGGCCAGACCGAAGCCTGCCAAGCGCTGGGGTTGTCGGCCTGGCAGGGCTGGTGGTACGTCTCGGCGCCACAAGCGCTGCGCGCCAGCCTACCGGCGTTGGTCAATGAGTTCACCCTGGTGCTCAAGACCACACCCTTGGCGTCGGTCGTGGCGGTGACCGAGCTGACCTATGCCGGGCAGTTGGTGATTGCACGCACCTACGAAGCCACCCCGGTGCTGGCGATCGTTACCGCCGGCTACCTGCTGGTGTGCTGGCCGACCCTCAAACTCGCGCGGCGCCTGGAAGCTCGCTTCAACCGCGCCAGGAGCCACTAATGGACTGGTCAGCCGTTGTAGATAATGCGCCGGACCTGGCGGCAGGTCTTTTAGTAACGCTGCGCCTAAGCCTGATCGGGGCCTGCTGCGCGCTGATTTTTGGCGCCCTCCTGGCGTGGGGATTGTTGCAAGGGCAACTGTGGCTGCGTGCAGCGCTGCGCACTTACATCGATTTCGTGCTGGGCCTACCGCTGCTGGTGCTGATCTACCTGCTGTTTTTTATCTTGCCGGAATATGGCATCACCCTCAGTTCGCCCGTGGTTGGGGTCACCGCACTGACTCTGTATTACGGGCCCTACATGGGCGAAGTGCTGCGTAGCGCGTTTGGCGCAATTGCCCGCGGCCAGTACGAAGCCAGTGCCGCGTTGGGCCTGCGCCCTTGGCAAACCCTGCGCCACGTGCTGCTCAAGCAAGCGCTGCCCGTGGCACTGCCGCCCTCGATAGGTTTGCTCATAGGCCTGATCAAAGACACCGCGCTGCTCTCGGTGGTCGCCGTGGAAGAGTTCATGTACGCCGCCAAGCAAGCCATCTCCAGCAGTTATGCCCCACTGGAAATTTACCTGGTCGTCGCCCTCGCCTATTGGCTGATTACCTGGTCGCTGGATACCGCCGCCGGTGCCCTGGAGCGCCGTCTGCACCGCCATCGTCTGGCCAAAACCTGAACCTGAATTGGAGTTCGCTATGTCCTTGATACCTACTACCCTGACCATTCCTGCTGGCCATGGCAAGGCCGTACGCTTGAAAGCCGGGCAAGCTGTCCGTGTGATTAACACCCACGGCACCCAAGTGGTCGATTGCTGGGCCTGGAATGCCTATGACCTTGAAGAGTTCATGTGCATGGAAGCCACGCGTGTTTGGACGCAGCACCTCAACCCGGTGGTGGGTGACAGCTTCGTCACCAGTGCTCGCCACCCCATTCTGACGTTGGTCGAAGATACCTCGCCGGGTGTGCACGACACCTTTATGGCAGCCTGCGACCGTCGCCGTTATGAGCTACTCGGCTGCACCCACTACCACCGTAACTGCAGCGATAACCTCTTCGAGGGCATGCTGGAACTGGGCGTCACGCCGCCACGGCGCAATCTGGCCTCGTTCAATATTTTCATGAACATTCGCGTACAGCCGGACAACATCACCTTGGCCACATTACCGACGGTTACCCGCCCTGGGGACTACATCACGTTGCGTGCTGAGATGGACTGCTTCGTCGCGTTCTCCGCCTGCCCACAGGACATCGTGAATATTCAGGGCCAGGGCGACAACACCCCCAGAGACGCGCACCTGCAGATTAGCGATGACGCGTTCCCGACGGTGCACGTTAAAGGCCCGTGGGTACCGGGCTCGGTAGCGGCCGGGTAATAAGGGCTCGGGGGCGAGACCCCCTCCTACAGTCGGCGATATAACTGATTTAAATGTCTCACTGATTGTACGAGGGGGCTTGTCCTCGAACGGCTGCGCAGTAGCCCGTGATAGGGCATTCGATATGCTCCCACTTACAGGTAACTATTATTGGTTTCAGCTGAGTGCTCGACCCTCATTTCTCTCACCCTACTTGGTCTATCCCCCATAAGGCAATACCTAAAAACAGAACGCTTGTTAGGTTTTCTTAAAAAGGCTTAATATTGCTTGTTTGATAATAGACTAGCTTCTGGAAAGCTAAATATACGAATTTTGAGCCACATATCACCCATAGAAACAGATTTCCAGCGATCACGATTTCGATATAAGTGCCATTTAAAAGCGTTTTTCTCCCCCGCCTTTTGCTTTATTGAAACTTTTTCACTCAATATACGGCCTTAACGCTCGCCACCCGCCGCTAAGTCCTACTGGCCCGCGTGACCTCAATGCCCTACCCCCCCTTCTATTTGGAGTAATTCCCGATGGCTAGAAGCTTGTTGCCTCTTGCTGCCACTTTGTTGCTGAGCTTTACCGTTTTATCCGCCTCAGCCGCCGATGCTCATCATTCATCCGCGTCGACCTCGAGCGACGTGCGCGTTGAAGTCGATGCCCAGCGTGAGCACCTCACGGGCGCCAATACCGTGAAAACCCAAGGAACTGCGGGCGCGCAGACGGTTCTAGACGCGCCTGTGGACACCGCAGACGCCCCGTCTGGCAGTGAGAAAAAGTGAGCCCTGCAAGGCCAGCACACAGTTTCAGCCATCGAATAATTCCAGGAGTGGTTGCATGTCCATGATCAAACAAGGCTTACGCTTGAGCCTGCTCGCGCTCAGCGTGGCGCAAGCCAGTAGCGCGCTTGCCGTGACCCCAATGACGGGCGACGAAGTCGAGGCACGCGTCGGCGCCATGCTCGACAACATGAGTCAGTCGGAAAAAATCAATTTCACCCGCGTCAATGACGGGCGCATGATCCCCAAGCTGGACGCACAGGGCCTGCAAGGCACCGTCGCCTACGATTCGGCGATGGGTGTGCTGGTGGGCGGTAAGACGTTCGGCGCGCAATACCCCTCCCCTTCGGCCCTCGCGGCCACGTGGAGCATCAACCGAGCCAAAGAGTTTGGCCTGGCGATCGGTTATGAAACGAGAATCGCGGGCGGTCAGCAGATGCTTTCGCCGGCGGTCAACCTGTATCGCACCCCGTTCAATGGCCGCTCGGCCGAATACATGAGCGGTGAAGACCCGTTCCTCGGCGCGGTGCTGGCGCCAGCCGTCACCAACGGCATTCAAATTCAGGGCGTGCAGGCGGCAGCCAAGCACTACCTGATGAACGAGCAGGAAGCGAACCGGCACTACCTCGACGTGAAGATTGACGAGCGCGTGATGCAAGAGCTGTATCTGCCGGCGTTCGAATCGATGGTTAAAAACGCCAATGTCGCCTCGGTCATGTGCGGCTACAACAAAATCAACGGTGAGTACGCCTGCGAAAACCATCATTTGATCACTGACATTCTCAAAGGTCAGTGGGGCTTCCAAGGCAACGTAATGAGCGATTTCAACTCGATTCAGGACGCCTTCAAAGGCGCTTGGGCGGGGACCGACATCGACATGCCGAGCGGCTTGCAGTTTACCGAGGCCAAGCTGCTGCCCTACGTCTGGAATGGCCAACTGCATCAAAGCGTGATCGACGACAAAGTGCGGCGCAACCTCAGGGCCCTGGTCAGCTATGGCTTCGATAAGGGCATCAACAAGGCCCAGCCGCTGGTGCACCGTGAATATGGGCAATTGGCAGCGCTGAACGTCGCTAGGGAATCCATCGTCCTGCTGCGCAACGAACCGGTTAACGGCCAGCAGCCGCTGTTGCCATTGGCCAAGACGGCGAAGATTGCCGTCATCGGTGACCTCGCTTTGCAGCCACCCACATCGCCCTTCGGTACGGCTTATTCCACCCCGGAAAGCTATGTCAGTGAGCTCAGCGGCCTGAAACAACTCGCGTCGAGTGCCGCGAACGTCGAATACATCGCCGCCATGAGCCTCAACCCGAAAGCCTCGGTGTGGTATCAGCCCAGCACTGGCAAAGGTAAGGACGCGATCAGTAACGCTGGGGTAAAGGCCGAGTATTATGCCAATAGCTCGCTCTCGGGCGATCCGGTTGCCACTCGCGTAGAGCCGGGCGTTAACTTGAGCTGGACCACCAGCAGCAACGTTACCGACAGCGGTACCACTGCAGTTTCTGGCTACAGCCCCACCCCCGGTGCGTTTTCCGCGCGTTTCACCAGCAAAATCAAACCCACCATCTCTGGGCCCCACGTGCTCAAAGTGCGGGCCGATGGCGCCTACAAACTGTGGCTCAACGATGAGCTGGTGATCCAGGATGACGACCGGCAAGTCTCGTTCGACCTGATTCCGGTGATCCCGCGCACGGCCAAGACGGTCAATCTGACGGCGGGTAAAGAGTACAGCGTGCGCTTGGAATACCGCCGCCTGCAGGGTAACTACATTCCCATCCTGGGCGGCCTCAATGGCGTGCAGATGAGTTGGGCCTCGCTGCGTCCACCGGCCAATCTTGGTGACTATGACGCGGTGGTCGTAGCAGCAGGGAGCAACTTCGAATATGAAGGTGAGTCGCTGGATCACCCATTCGAACTGCCGCAGTTCCAGTCCGAACTGATCAGCCATGTGCAGCGGGCCAACCCGAAAACCATCGTCGTGCTTCATGGCGGTGGTGGCATGGACATGCAGCCATGGGCAAACAAGGTGGCCGCGTCGCTCCATGCGTGGTTCCCGGGGCAACAAGGCGGCCAGGCGCTGGCGGAGATTCTCTTCGGCAAAGTCAACCCGTCGGGCAAGCTACCCATCACCCTGGATAAAAAGGCCGAGGACAACCCGAGCTTTGCTAACTTCTCAGACCCGGTGGCGTACTACTTCAGCAGCCCTAACCCGCCTACTGAAATGACCTATAGCGAAGGGCTGTTCATGGGCTACCGCGGCTATGATAAAAAGCATGCGAAGCCGCTGTATCCATTCGGCTATGGTCTGTCGTACACCACTTACCAGTACAGTGACCTCAAGCTGTCGAGCAATGTCCTCACCCCTGGCGCCACGATCAACGCCACCTTCACGGTGACCAACACGGGGAACCAGGCAGGCTTTGAAGTGGCGCAGCTGTACGTGCAACCGTCGAAAGCTCAGGTCGAGCGCCCGGAGAAAGAGCTGAAGGGCTTCTCCAAGGTTTACCTGAAGCCAGGCGAGAGCAAGACCGTCAGCATTGCCTTGGATTCGCGCTCGTTCGCCTATTACTCTCCGGACTCTGTGAGCTGGAATGTGGACCCTGGCAAGTTCAAGGTCCTGGTGGGTACCGACTCGGAAAACCTCTCCCTCAACCGCACAGTGCAGGCGCTTTATGCTGAGCAGTTGACCACGCGTGACTCCAACCCCCTGCCTCTGCCACTGCGCAAGGCCGTTCAGGTCCAGCCCGCGCAGGCTTATTGACCCAATCTGATCGGTGGCCGCAATGGCCACCGGTTCTGTTCCTCGCTGCAAACGCCCTTAGCGCCTCGCCAGATCTGCGGCCAGCCGCGCCAGGAACTTGCCGAAGACGCTTTCGATCTGCACCTGCCCCGGTGACCGCAGCCATTGAATCTGCAGGCCGTCCATCATCGCGGCGATCTCTAGGCTGAGCTGCTTGGGATCAACGTCAGAGCGTATCTCCCCCGAATCGATCAACAGTTGCAGGTGCGCCTGAAGATGCTGATGAACAATGCCAAAACGCTCGGTGAACCATTGGTGAGCCGGGTGGGTGACTGACAGGCTTTCGGTGTTGATGATGATCAACGCCTGGCTGACGGCGGGGTCTTCAGCACTGAACTGCAAGACCAGCTGCAAAAAAGCGACAAAGCCGGCCAGTGACGGCGCCTGTTGCACTTGCTGTAATTTCTCGGCGATGTAGGCATCGCGTTGAGCTAGCACTGCCTGCAGTAAGGCCAATTTGTTCGGGAAATGGTGCAGCAGGCCCACCGTGGATAAACCTGCCACCTTGGCGACGTTTGCCAGCGACGAACCGGCAAAGCCGTCGCGGGCGAAAATGATCATCGCGGCACGAAGGATATCGACTTTGCGTTGATCGCCCTTCGACAGGCGCTGGGGTTTCACGCTGGGCGGTGCATTGGCGTCGGTAGGGCTCACAGGCATATCGATAGTGGTTTCATTTGATGGTGTTCAGCGCGTGGCTTTGCCATTTCAAACTGACCCGTTGACTAAAAATACTGGCAATGACCGCGAAGCAGGCGCCGCCGACCAACATGCCGATAAACGCGCCAGAACTGCCGTAGAGCGAGGCACCCAGCCATACGAACGGAACGGTACCCAGGGTTGCGCGCAGCCAGGCGAAAACTGGAACATACCACGCCGCCTTAAAGCTGACGAATATGGCCACGGCGACGAATTCTCTGCCGACCAGTATCCACAAGGGTCCAGCGAAGATCAGCACCTGTACCAGCATGGCGCTGCCTTCCGGCGACAGGCTGGCCCAACGGGCCAGCGAAGTGGACAGGCCCATACTGAACAACCACACACAAACGCCGTAAATCAGCACCAGCCTACGGGCGTGAGCGATTGCATCCCGTACCCGGTGTGGCTCCCGGGCACCGACGCTATGCCCGATGATGGGCGCCAGGGCAATTGGGATGGCGAAGAAAAAGCAATAGAAGGTCTGAATCAGCCGGTCGATTACCGTCATGGCCGCCAACGCCGGCGCGCCGAACGCCACCAGAGTGTGTAGCAGATAGGCCAGGCTGACAAAGGTAGCGAGGTTGCCCAGCCAAGCTGGAAAGGCCACCCGCAGCAGCATGGGTGCATAGGTGCGGACACTCGGCCACAAGGGGGCACTCACTGACGTGGCAGGGACACGGACAAGCCTGCTGCGGCAGGCAACGGCGGTGACTATTGCGGCCACCCCATAAGCGATGGCGGTACCGGTGAGGCCCAGTTCCAGAACGAACATCAGCACTGGCGCAATCGTTGCGAACACGGCCGTACCGGCCAACGTGATCGCCATTGCCGTTTTCATCCTGCCATAGGTGCGCATGACCTGAATGTTCAAGTGGGCCGCGGCCATGACCACCATGGCAGGGGCAACAATGGACACGTAGTGATGGGCGCTGGCTTCGATTTCACCTTGCAGCCCCAAGCCGTGCGCGATCAGGCTGAAGCCTGCCCATTGCGCCGTTACCATCAGGGCAATGCAGGCCAATGCCACGGTAAACAGGCATTTGATAAAAGCGCCGGCCGCGTGTTGCTGCCCAAGGCCGATGAGCCGCGACAGCAGCGCCCCGCAGGCGACAGTGAAGGCGCTCACTATGGTCGAGATAAAAAAGATGAACAATTTGGCCACCCCGTAGGCGGCCAGGGCTTGCTCGTTATGCAGCAAACTGATGTAAACCACCGCAATGATGTCGATCAGGAACACCGCCAGCAGGCTCGCCCCGGTGCTGGCGAATGCCACCCCTATCTGTTTTTTCAGGCTGGCGGTGGTTGAGCTGGGGCTAACGCTCACAGCGGCTTGAGTTTTTATCGGCATCAAAACAACCTAACGAGCGTGGCCATGACCTGACGCACCCCCTCCTCCAGCGTTCCATCGTTACGGCACAGCGCCCAGCCGTTGTCTGCCACAGCCTGCTCGAACGCCGAGGTACCGGCGGCATGCTCCGCCTGGTGGTAAAGCAGCGTGCTGCTCAAGCCCCGTGAGCGTGCCATAGCCCTGGCCCAGGAAATCTCAGGCGCGGTGACCACCCCGACATGCAGGTCGGGCACTCGCACGCCTTGCTCGAGGTTCAAGCGCAGGATCTGCGCGAACGGGATGGTGCGCCGAAACGCGGCCTCCGAGGGGTACCAACGGTCGATCAGAATAATGCTGTCTGCCGGTTGTTTAGGCAGTACCTGCTGGGAAATCCACGCTCGGCTGAGGGCGAAGCGCTCACAGACTGCCCATTCCAGCTCCCGGCAAGGGTTTCTCGCGAGTTCGTTGACCATGGCCATGGTTTGCGCCCGAAACGGGTCGCTCTTGCGCTCACAAAGCCGAATGACCTTTCTGTTCTGTGCCCGCAGCGCGTGCGTGAGGGCTTCGAGCAGCGTGGTTTTGCCAGTGCCTTTGGGGCCATCCATTGCAACGAATAGCGGACGATTGATGCCCGGGTGCACTGACATACAAAACCTTAACCGCTTGGATCACGGCCGCTAATGGAGCATCGATAGAATGCCCGGTATTCAATCAGCTTTTATGGCATAGAGGCACTGCGGGTGAAAGTTTTTTCACTGCGCGTGGTGTGCCGCTCAACGGCAGGCAAAGGCTAGCACTCTTGCAAGCATCTGATCGCAGGCATCCAGTTGCTCGGCGCTAATGAATTCGTCCGGCTTGTGCCCCTGCTCCATGCTGCCGGGTCCGCAGACCACCGCTGCGATGCCGCACTGATCGAACAACCCGCCTTCGGTGCCGAAAGCCACCGTCGCGAAGGCTTGAGAACCACAAAATTCGCCAATCAGGGCGGCGGCGTGGCTATCCAGCGGCGTATCCAGCCCCGGGTAACTCGACAGCTCGCTGAAGCGGATTTCACTCTGGGCACTGACGGCCTGCATGGCGGGCAGCAAGGTCTGTTCAGCATAAGCGCGCATGGCCATGACGACTTGTTGCGGGTCGTAAGCAGGCAGCGCGCGCACCTCGAAGTCGAAGCGGCATTGCTCGGGGACGATATTCAAGGCAGCGCCGCCGCTGATCACGCCGGTCTGAACCGTGGAGAACGGCGGGTCATAGCGGGCGTCCAGCGGCTGGGTGGTTTTTAACCCCTGGCCCAAGCGGCTTAACTCGTTGATGAGCTGCGCCGCATATTCAATGGCGTTGACGCCACTGGGCGCGTGGGCGGAGTGGCAAGCGGCGCCGCGCACATCGCAGCGCACCGCGACTTTACCCTTGTGCCCGAGCACCGGTTTAAGTTCAGTGGGCTCACCGATGACGCAGAGCATCGGTTGCACGGCCCGTGCCTGCAGCGATGTCAGCAATGAGCGCACCCCCAGGCAGCCCACCTCTTCATCATAAGACAGCGCAATATGTACAGGCCGGCGCAGGGCCGCCTGGGTCAGGGCCGGCACTTGGGCCAATACGCAGGCGATGTAGCCTTTCATGTCGGCCGTGCCTCGGCCGTAGAGTTTGCCGTCGGCTTCGCTCAGCTCGAAGGGAGGAAATGTCCAGGCCTGGCCATCGACGGGGACCACGTCGGTGTGACCGGACAACACAATGCCGGGTACGTCCGCAGGGCCGATGGTCGCGAACAGGTTGGCCTTGGTCTTCTGCTCGTTGTAGATCAATTCGCTGGCGACCCCATGGCCATCGAGGTAGCGTTGCACGAAGTCGATCAATGCCAAGTTGGACAGGCGGCTGGTGGTGTCGAATGCCACCAACTGCGCCAACAGAGTGCGGCTAGTGCTCATCGCTCATCCCCGGGCACACCGTACCCCGGCGCGACACTGGGGTTGAGGGCGCGCTCCAGGTAGTCTTGCAACTGCGGTTGGTAGGCCTGCCAGAGGCTCGCCAACACCGCAACGGGAGCCTGTTCTGCCCAGTCCACGCGCAGGTCGACGATGGGCCAGGAGGGTTCTGCGACTACCTTTAGAGCGGCCGAGTGCACCGGCCCGGCTTCGCCGCCTGCATCGAGCCCTGCCTGCAGGGCAGTCACCAGGCGTTCGGCCAACGGCCCGGGAGTGCGCTCGAACGCCCGCACCATCGCCTCGATGACCCCAGGGTTGGCCAGCATATTGCCGGCGCCTACGCACTGATCGCCGTGCACGGCGTTGTTGATCCCCAGGGTTTCGCTGCCGCTGAAACTCGCCACCCGGCCCAGATGGTCGATGGCGGTGACCTGACGGTAGTCGGCGAAGACCCCATCGGCCATGACCTCGTCGAGGGCCTCAGCGGGCGAGCGGCCCTGCTCGATCAGGTCCAGGGTCATCGGGCCCAGTGCCGGCAGAGTGATGTTTTGCGACGACACCGCACCGACACCCGCGCGCAACCAGGGGCAACGGGCGCCCACGGCGATGCTCGACGAACTGATGGCGATGCCCAACTGGCCGGTACGCGCGCACCGGGCCGTAATGGAAAGAGTCATGGCGAAGGTTCCTTACGCAGGTATGACGGCGATCACGTCAATTTCCATCAGCCACTGCGGCTGACCCAAGGCTGAGACCACCAACCCGGTGGAAATCGGAAACACGCCCTTGAGGAATTTCCCTACTTCCTGGTAGACCGGCTCGCGGTAACGTGGATCGATGATGTAAGTGGTGGTTTTGACGATGTGGGACAAATCGCTACCCGCCTCTTCCAGCAGTTGCTTGACGTTTTGCATCGCTTGTTTAGCCTGCGCTGCCGGGTCACCCAGGCCCACCAGGTTGCCCTCGAAGTCAGTGCCCACCTGGCCTCTGACGTACACGGTGTTGCCAGCCCGCACTGCCTGGCACAGGTCGTTGTCCAGGCTTTGGTTGGGGTAGGTGTCTTTGGTGTTGAACATGCGAATACGGGTATGGGTCGGCGTAGTCATAGAAGAACTCCTGGTTGCCTGGGGGCTTTGATCAACGCTTGACGTTGCGCAATGGAACGACTGCGGCCGCTCGTTTGCCTTGGTCATAGGCGCGGTATTTGTGCTGGTTGGCGATCTGGTCGACCACATGTTTGGCGTCGTGCCACACCCCCCAGATAAAGGCCGAGCCGCGCCGCGACAACCAAGGTAAGCCGACGAAGTACAGGCCCTGGGCGCTGGACACGCCGCGTTGGTGCAGCGGCTTGCCTCGGCTGTCGAAGGCGTCGACCTGCAGCCAGCTGTAATCCTGCGAGTAACCCGTGGCCCAAATGATCGACGTAACGCCCGCCTCGGCCAGGTCCAGTTCCCTCAGCGGGTCAGTGATGCACGCCGCATCGGCTACCTTTTCGCGAGCGGACGGCTCTTGGGGCAGATCAAGCCCATTGCGCGAGGCATAGGCATCGGCCGCGTCGAGCAGTGACAGGTAGTTCGCATCACCCTGATCGAGGTTGCTGTTCAGGTCATCCTGAAAGCGCACCCTGCTGCCGACGAACTCCTGGGTCAGCCCCACCAGGGTCATCCCAGCCTGGGCCAGGCGCCGGAAGTCCACGGTGTGGCCGCCGCGCGCGCCGCTGACCGCAATGGTCACGTGTTCCTTACCGGGCTGCGGAGTCTCGTTGTCCCACAGCCCCAGCACCCCGAGCCACCAACAGAAATCACGCCCACGGTAGGCCCGTGGCGGACGGTCGTGGGGGCCGACAGAGAGGTAAACCTGACGGCCCGCCAGCATCAACTCCTCGGCGATTTGCACGCCAGAGGAGCCCGCCCCCACCACCAGCACAGCCCCGTCAGGCAACTGTTGCGGGTTGTAGTAATGCGCGGAGTGGATCTGCTGCAAGGTGCCGGCGGGCGGCGCAATCGAGGGGATCACGGGGTTCTGAAATGGCCCGGTCGCCGACACCAAATGGTTGACCACATAGGTGCCCGCGCTGGTTTCTACACGAAAACCCGCACGGCCGACGTTAGCGGTCACGCGCTTGACCTCGACGCCGGTCTTGATCGGCGCGTTGAATTTGCGCGCATAGCGCTCGAAATAGTCGGCCACCTGCTCTTTACCGGCAAACCCGTCCGGGTCCATGGCAAATTCCAGCCCTGGAAAGCGGTCGTGCCAGGCCGGGCCATTGGCGACCAGGGAATCCCAGCGGCCACTGCGCCAGGCTTGGGCGATACGATGTTTTTCAAGTACCAGGTGCTCGATACCGAGGCGGCTCAGGTGCTCGCTGGTGGCCACGCCGGCCTGCCCAGCGCCGACGACCAGTGTGTCGATTTCTGTGATGGTTTCTTTCATTCTGGCATCCCTCAACAGGTGATAACCCACGTGTTGATGCGGTGAAAAAGGTAAAAAACGCTGGGTAACAGGCATAACAAGCCCTGCGCCCGCTACAGCCGCACAGTGAGAACTCGCAGGCTCAATCAGTCCAACAGCGACGGGTCGGCCTGAATCATCAGCAGCTTCATTTCTTCGAAGTGCTGCTGGGAGAAGTCGGTGATCTTCTGCCAATCCTGGGCGGTCTTTTCAGCCACCGGGTCGGAGAGGATTTTTAGCGGTTGGCCGGTGGACAGTGCGGTGACCAAAATCTGGCAAGCCCGCTCCAGTGTCCAAATGTCGTCGAACGCTTCGCCCACGGTCGGCGCGGTCACGATCACGCCATGGTTGCCCATCAACAGGCGGCTCTTGTCCTGCAGCAAGCTGGCCAAGCGAGCGCCTTCGGCCGTGGTGTCGGCCATACCGCCATACAGTTCGTCGATCGCCACACGGTTGAAGTAGCGCGCGGTGTTCTGGTCGATGGGGGCGATATAGGGTTTGGCCAGGCACGCTACGGCGGTGGTGTAGACCGGGTGCAGGTGCAAGACCACCCGGGCCTGGGGCAAACGCTGGTGGACCTGGCCGTGGATAGACCAAGCTGTGGCGTCGACATCGGGGCGATGCACCGCCTCGGCATCATCGGCGTCGAGGAGCAACAGGTCGCTGGCACGCACGCGGGAGAAGTGCTTCCACTTGGGGTTGAGCAGAAACTGCTTACCGTCCGCTGACAGGGCTGCGCTGAAATGGTTGGCGACTGCTTCATGCATACCCAGGTGCGCGATAATCCGAAACGTGGCGGCCAGGTCTATGCGAGTTTGCTCTTCAAAGTTAAGGGCCATGCTAATTGCTCTCGGCGCGAACGTGGCTGTCGCCAGCCGCGTTCTTGGGTGATCAGGGCTTGGGCATCAACGCTGCGATATCCTCGGCGGAGGGTGCCTGGAACTTGTACTTTTCCAGCAGCGCGGCATATTCGGGGGTCTTGCTGAACTTCTCGAGGCCTTCGACCAAGGCCTGCTTGACTTCGTCGTTACCCTTTTTCACGCCAAAGCCGTTGAGTACCGGGTAAATCAGCGTTTCGGAAGAGATCACTACGCGGTTGCCCAACTTGTCGACCACGCCGCGGGCGACAGCAGCGTCGGTAATTTGCGCCTCAACGGCATGGGCCAACATGGCCTGGGTGGTCTGCGGGTCGGTACCGTATTCGCTGATAGCAATCGGTTTCAGGCCATTCTTCTCGCAGTACTCGGTGGAGAGCTTCTGCAGCTGCTGCAGCCAGGAGGTGGCCGCCATGGAGCCGATCTTGTGGCCGCAGAAGTCTTCCGGGGTTTTAGGCTGATAGGCGCTGCCTTTAACGGACAGAATCGCCTCACCGCTTTTCAGGTAGGGAATCATGTCGATGACTTTCAGGCGGTCGGCGGTGATGTACATCGATGAATTGGTGATGTCGAACCGGCCACCCTGAAGCCCGCCGATCAGGTTGGGAAAGCGCGTATCGATATTTTCTGCGGTGCGCCCCATCACTTTGGCCAGCCCATCGAGGAACTCGATGTCAAAGCCTGCCGGACGGTTCTTGTCCATGTATTCATAAGGAAAGAAGGTCATGTCCGAGCCTGCGATGATCTTGCCTGGCTGCTGAAAGGCCAGAGCCGCGGTCGACGACAAGCTCACCACGGTGCCCAACAACGCCAAGGCAATAGGCCGAACGATCAGGTTTGACAATTTCATAGGTGCACCTCGCGGATGGAATGGGGGTCAGGCAGCGGCGTCTTTGCCGGCCTGCTGGACGAAAAATGAAGCTCCTTTGGGTTTTTGCGGCAAGCGTATGCAGTGGCCGGTGCTGCGGATCAGGCCACTCTCCTGCCCTGCGACCATCAGCCCGGCGTGCTCGCTGGGCAATGGGTTCTCAGCGAAAGGCAGTGCGTCCTCGGCGGCGTAGACGCTGATAAATAGCGTGCGCGGCCATGGGGTGTTGTTGGGGCTCGACGCGTGGAGCAAACGGGTATGCATAAAACACACGGAGCCCGACGGGCCATAGCAGGCCACTGGCTGCTGGCAGTGGGCTTGAACCACGCTGTCTTCCACCGCGCCGGTGAAGCGGTCGTCTTGCCAGTGCGACCACAGGTCTTGTTTATGGCTACCCGGTGCGACATTCAGCGGGCCGTTTTCAGGGGTCACCTCGCTGACCATCAGCAGCGCGGTGACCAAGTCATCGTTGCTATGGGGGGTAAACAGAAAGTCCTGGTGCCATTTCACCTGGGTGGCGGTGTGTGGCAGCTTGGAGTTGATCTTGCTGTGGTGGAAGCGTGTGCCTTTGCCACCGATCAGCTGCGCGGCGATGGTTGCCATGGGCGATGCGAACGCCGTATGCCGGTAGGCCGGCGAAATTTCCGTGGGTGAAGTGACCCGGCGCAGGGAGGGATGGTCGGGGCGGTGATCGCTTTCAACGTCGAAGCGCGGGCGGCCATCCAGCGTTTGCCCCCAGGCCTGGGTTTGGCTGCGGCTGTCTTCTACCCAATGGTCGAAGTCCTGCTGCAACGCGGCGATTTCGTCCGCTGACAGGACGTTTTCCACCACCAGAAAACCTTGCTCGTGAAACTGGTCTATTTGCCATTGTTCAATCATTTCGTACCCCCATAGATAGGCGTTAAGGCACTAAGCCAGTGAGACATCTTTGAGAAAAGCTTCAACCCGGGGGTGCTGGCCGTCGCGCAGCACTTGTGGGGTTTCATCGCAGATCACGCGGCCTTTCTCCATAAACACGATGCGGTCGGAGACCTTGAAAGCGAAGTTCATTTCATGGGTCACGATGATCATCGTGATGCCTTCCTGGGCGAGGGTCTCGATGACTTGCAGCACTTCGTTGACCTTTTCAGGGTCCAGGGCCGAGGTCGGTTCATCGAACAACATGATTTGCGGACGCATCATCAGCGCTCGCGCGATGGCCACGCGTTGTTGTTGCCCACCCGACAATTGATGCGGGTATTTCCAGGCATGCTCGAGCATGCCGACCTTGTGCAGCAGCTGATAGGCCTGGGTCTTGAGCGCCTCCACGGGCGCCAATCCGTGGTATTTGGGGGCCAGAAGCAAGTTGCCGAGCACATTCAAGTGCGGAAACAGGTTGAAGCTCTGGAACACCATGCCGATGTTCAAGCGATACGCTGAGTTCTCGACATAGCGCGGTTTCATCGCGCCCTGGCGAACCAGGTGGATGAAGGGTTGGCCGTTGATCTTGATGTCACCGTTGTCGATTTGCTCAAGGCCGTTGAGCAGGCGAATCAGGGTGGTTTTGCCGGAACCCGATGGGCCGATCACCGAAACGACCTCCCCAGGCTGAATCTGCAGGCTAACGGCGCCCAACACTTCGACGTCGTTGTACGCCTTGTGCAAGCGTGTGGCCTGCAGCGCAGGCCCTGTGTAGTCGATGACCGGGCGGGCGCTGGCCGCCTGGGGCTGGGTGGCCAGTGCCAGCAGATCAGCACCGGGTTCACGTTTGCCTTTGCGCTGGGTCACGTCCAGATAACGCTCAAGGCGTTTGAGCAGGAAGTCGAACACCGTGACAATAAAGACGTAGTAGAACGCCACCGCCGCCATGGTTTCCATCACCAGGAAGTTCTGCGAGTACAGGCGCTGGCCGACCATAAGGATTTCAGTCAGGGAAATCACCGAAATCAGCGAGCTGAGTTTGACAATGGAAATGTATTCGTTGGTCAGCGATGGCAACGCTACGCGCAACGCCTGCGGAATGACGATGCGCCATTGGGTGCCAACGAAACGCAGGCCCAGGGCCCTGGCCGCTTCGCTCTGGCCTTTGGCAATCGACAGCAGGCCGCCACGGTGGATCTCCGCTACATAGGCGGTTTCGCACATGACCAGAGCGATCAAGCCTGCCCAGAACGGATCGGCCAATACCACTGAGGTTGCCGGGATGGCCTGCGGCAAGTTGTAGACGAATATCAACAACACCAGCAACGGCAAACTACGGAACAGCCAGATATACCCCTTGGCCGGTAAGTTGATCAGAGGCAGTGCAGATTGCTTGGCCAAGGCAAGCACGAAGCCTAGAACAATACTGATAAGCCAGGTCAGGACGCTAAGTTGAATGACCGTCCACGAGGCCAGCCAAAACTCCGTATCGCCGAGAAGGCTAAACATGTAATTCCAATCAAACGTCATCGGCTGCTCGCTCGGTCAATGGCTAGTGCTGGGCAGGTACCCCACTTAAGATAAGGACTTCACGCTGCCCCCCTTGCGCAACCATCATGATTGATGCCAAGGCCGACTCACAAATACGAAGTTTTATACCCGAGGCTAGGAAAATCCTAAGCAAAGGGTCACTCGGCGATATCTGTCTGTTCCCAACATCGTGGTGGGCTGCGGATCCTAGATGGGCCAGTAATGACCGTGCACGCTTTTGACGCAGGATCCAGCAGGCATGGATTAATTGCTCTGAATCGGTGCGATGCCAGCATTTGCTGGATTTTTGCTATGCAACCAAGTGGATGACGAAGGTCCGGAGATCCGCCTGGTTAGCGTTGATTCAGACAGCCCGACGCCTGGCACGCTCCTCGCTACTGCATAGGTAAAAGCTATTCAAACCGCATGGCGTAAGCTGCCACCAGGGCGAGGTATTCAATGGCGCACTTCACGTTAAAACAGCTGAAGTATTTTGTGACCGCAGTGGAAATGGACAGTATTGCCGAGGCCTCTCGGCAGTTGCATATTTCACAGCCGTCTATTTCGGTCGCAATTAAAAACTTGGAAGAAGCGTTCGATCAGCCGCTGTTCATCCGTCACCACGCCCAGGGCGTTTCACTGACTTCAGGCGGTGGGAAAGTGTATGAGAAGGCCAAGGAGTTATTGCGCCTGTCCGAGGAACTTGAACACGACTCGCGCCCGGATAACAGTCATGTATCTGGCACCGTCGCCATCGGTTGCTTCGAATCGGCCGCACCCCTGTATATGCCCCGGCTGGTGGCGGGCTTTAAGCGGATATACCCGGATATCACCCTGCAGTTATATGACGGGGAACAACATGAGTTGATGCATGGGCTGCATCGCGGCCGCTTCGATGTCGCTTTTTTGTACGACCTTGAGCTGGGCACGACGATCAACAAAGAGCAATTGAACGCACCGCACAAGCCGTACGCCCTACTACCTGCCGCTCATCCGCTAGCCAGCCAGCACACCGTGACCTTACTGGAGTTGAGTCGCGAACCCATGATTCTGTTGGATGCAGTGCCCAGCCGAACCTACTTCATCGATATTTTCACGGAAAAAGGCTACTCCCCCGTGGTGGCGTACAGCTCACCGTCGATTGAAATGGTGCGCTGTATGGTCGGCCAGGGCCTGGGGTTTTCGGTCTTGGTCACGCGGCCACAAACCAACATGACCTACGATGGCGAGCTGCTGGTGCAACTGGACATCGAAGACGACATGCCCGCCTCTACCTTGGTCATGGCCTATTTGCGCAACAACCAACCGACCCGCGCCACGCGCCTGTTCATGGACTACTGCCGGACGGTTGAACTGAGCCCGGCGACGCCCGCCAGTCAAGATTAGTGAGGCAATTTATCCCAATCCGACGCGTTCAGTGAGCCGATGAGGCTGGGTGCTCGTCGGCCATCGACTTTGGCGAAAAAGGCTTGGGTGTAGCCACTGTCACGCAGGCCCCCGCGCACGCCCAGCTCGCGCTCGAAATGATCGATGCAGCCGCTGTGGGTAATCAGCACCAGGTTTTCCCGAGGCCGCTTGTGTGCGAGCACGGCGTCCTTGAAACCACTGTCACAGCCCTCCAGCCACGCTTGACTCGCCACCGCGTGCCCTGAAATAAACTGCGCGGTTTGTTGGGTTCGCGTCAGCGGGCTGGCGATCACGCGCGCATTGGCCAAACCCAGGTGGCGTAAGCCGATCCCCACATCCGCAGCCCTTAGGCTGCCATTGACCGTGATGCCAGCAGCACTGGCAAGGCAGGCGTTGGACGAACGATCACAGCGTTCCGCATGCCTGACCATGACCACCACATTGCCCTTCGCCCATTCGGCATACAGCTTCGCCTGCACCCAGCTATCGGCCGCCGCCAGATCGACCACCGGTGTCGCTGTGACTAACCAACCCAGCGCCGTTATCAGGAGCAGCAGCGCCATGCCGATCGATGAGCGGGCCAACCAAGCCGCGTCGAAGTGCAACTTGCCGAAGGTACTGCGGCTTGAAGGCAAGGGATGAAATTGCGCGTCTACCACACTGAGGCTCCTCAAATAAAAGGTTGCAGACGAGCGCATGGCCCTCCGTTGCCAGCACGGTATGGTGGGCCCTGTTGTAGATCAGTGAACGAGATGTCAAAAAGAAGTTGAGCGCAGACGCGCCGAATCACAGGCAGTTTTCACAGCGATTTCACTTCGAATTGAACATTGCCTAGCTACATTTGCCGTTGCAGCTCTGTAGGCTGGGGTTATCGTCTGGTTCTGTACATTTTCCACCGCCCTCGTCTTCTACGGCTGGCGGCCGCAGGCGGAGTTACTGCAGACACTACCTGTCAGCCACAGGCCAGTAAGGGAAGGGATCAACTGATGCGCATACTGGTGGTCGAAGACAACAGGGATATCCTGGCCAACGTCAGCGAGTATTTCACCCTAAAAGGGTGTGACGTGACCGAGGCGCTGGATGGGCTCAGTGGGCTGCATCATGCAGTGACGGGTAATTACGACGCTATTATCCTGGACCTTATGTTACCGGGCATGGACGGTATGGTGCTGTGCAAGACACTGCGGGAAAACAGTAAGAACCAAACCCCTATCCTAATGCTGACGGCCCGCGACGAGTTACGCGACCGCCTAGCCGGTTTTCAAGTGGGCGCCGATGATTACATTGTCAAACCTTTTGCACTGTCTGAACTGCTTGCCCGGGTCGAAGTTGTTACTCGGCGGTTCAGGGGCATGAAAAACCGAGTACTGCATATCCATGACCTGACCTACGATTTAGACGCTCTAGAGGTCAGACGCGGCGCCACATTACTCAAGCTCAACCCGACCAACATGATCTTTCTCGAATTGCTGATGCGTAAGAGCCCTGCCGTGGTCACGCGGCGAGAGCTAGAACAAGCGATCTGGGGTAACAGCCAGCCGGACTCCGACAGTTTGCGGACTAATATCTACATGCTGCGTAAAATCATCGACCGCTCGTTCGATACCCCCTTGCTGCACACCGTTCACGGGATGGGCTACAGGCTGCAGGGCCCTCGGCCTGGTAAGTCACCCACGGCGCCATGACGCTCCTCGACCATAAGGCATCTGCCCCATGACCCCACCCCTCGCAGCCCATCAAGTGGTCGTGTTGTTCGACGGCACCTGCAAACTCTGCAACGGCTGGGCGCGCTTTATCATTCGCCATGACCAGGCCCGGCGCATTCAGCTGGCCACCGTCCAGTCGGCCGAGGGTCAGGCTCTGCTGGGGTGGGCAGGCCTGCCCCAGGATCGGTTCGATACCCTGGTGTTGATCGCCGACGGTGACGTGTCTGTGCGCAGCGCAGCGATGTTCAACGTGTTCGCCCGGCTGGGCGCGCCGTGGCGCTGGCTGGCCCTGGCGCGTGTCGTGCCCGGGCCATGGCGGGACTGGCTGTACGACAAAATAGCGCTGAACCGCTATCGCTTATTCGGCCGCTACGACGCCTCGCGCCTGCCCACCGCGGATCACCCTGGGCGTTTTCTGGATAACGCCTGACGGCCGTCAGAATTCGGTGACCACCGTGACCCCGGGCGAGCCGAATTTATCCATGTTCATCAGCGCTTCAATGGACTGCTCAAGGCTAATCGTTCGGCCTATCAGTTTTTCCGGTGCCAACTTGCCTGACTGCATCATGGCGAACATGGCGTCGTAGCGGTGCGCCTGCATGCCGTGACTGCCCAGAATCTCAAGTTCTTTGGCGATCACCATACTCATCGGCACCCTGGGCGCCGTGTGCTCGCCCAGCATGAGCCCGACCTGAATATGTTTACCGCGCTTGCGCAGGTTGCTGATGGAGTTGAAGCATGTTGTAGGGTGACCCAGGGCGTCCAGGGAAACATGGGCACCGCCGCCGGTGATCTCCATGACCGCTTCGCTCACGTTCGCGACATTGGCGGCTTGCACCGTCGCCACTGCGCCCAACGAGCGAGCCAGAGCCAGGGTTTTATCGCAGATGTCGATGGCCACCACGTTGGCGCCCAGGGCGTTGGCAATCATCACCGCCGACAGGCCAACCCCACCACAGCCGTGTACCGCTACCCACTGCCCGGCGCTGACTTTGCCTTGGTCCACCACGGCGCGAAAGGAAGTCACAAAGCGGCAGCCCAGGCTCGCGGCGGTGGCGAAATTCACCGCTGCGGGCAGCCGTACCAGGTTGATATCGGCCTGGTGGATGGAGACGTACTCGGCAAATGACCCCCAGTGGGTGAAACCTGGCTGAAACTGCCGGTCGCACACCTGATGCTGCCCGGCGCTGCATTGTGGGCAGGCACCACAGCCGCCTACGAACGGCACCGTGACACGATCACCGGCCTTCCAGCGGGTGACATCTTTACCCACGGCTTCGACAACACCGGCCAGCTCATGGCCGGGCACATGGGGTAATTCGATATCGCTGTCATGGCCGACCCAGCCGTGCCAATCGCTGCGGCAAACGCCAGTGGCCATGACTTTGAGCACCACACCGTGGGTTTCCGGGGTAGGATCGGCGACCCTTTGCAAAGTCGGCGGTGCGCGGAATGCCTCGTAGATAACAGCCTTCATAAAATCCTCGCCACATGAGATATTCCGTCGAATCTTACCCCGTAGGAGGGGGCTTGCCCCCGATCTTTTGATCTTCAGCCAGTGCATGGTAGATCAAGAGATCGGGGGCAAGCGGAGCGCCGCCCGGCCCCCTCCTACCGGGTGTGGTATAGCTGGCGTGCCGGCTATACCACACCTTCATTTAACGAGAATTTAAATCAATGTTTCACCTTATGTTCAGCCTGCCTTGCCTGTACGTCATCGTCCGTTTTATTTGGCCGATGCCTTGGGCGTTATCGACCAGGCTGGCGGTGGGGCTGTTGCTGGTGTGCGCCTCGCAATATCACCTGTACGCCCGGTTGTCGTCCGGCAGTGTGTTTTCGCCGGAGTTTCCCCGTGCCGTGGTCATGCTTTTCAACTGGGGGTTCGGTGCCATTCTATTGATCGCCGTGTTCCAGGTGATCGTCGATCTAGGCACCTTACTCGCCATGCTGGTTCGACGGCGCTGGCTGGCAATACCTGCCCGCTTGCGCTACGGGTTTGGCAGCCTGGCACTGATGCTGGCAGCAGTCGGCGTGCATCAAGCCGTGGGGGTGCCTGCGGTAAAAGATGTCGAATTCAAGATTGCCGACCTCCCCCCTCAATTCGACGGTTATAAAGTGCTGCAACTGACCGACCTGCACATCAGTCGGCTATTCAACGAACCGTGGACCGAGGCGGTGGTTAAGGCGTCGAACGCGCTGGGGGTCAACCTGATCGTGGTGACCGGTGATTTGATAGACGGCTCAGTGGTCGATCGAGCGCAAGATATCGCACCCCTGAGCCAGTTGCGTGCCCCGGACGGGGTCTATGTCATCCCGGGCAACCACGAGTATTTCTTCGACAACCAAGCCTGGATGCAACACTTCCGCTCCCTTGGCATGATCCCTTTGGCCAACAGCCATACCCTGATCGAACGGGGCGGCGCGCACATCGTACTGGCCGGCGTGACGGACGTGACGGCGCCCAGAACCGGCTTCCCGGCCCCAGACGTGAAACAGGCGTTGGCCGGCGCCCCCCAGGGCGTGCCGATCATTCTGCTGGACCACCAGCCGCGAAACGCCGCCACTGCGGCGCAACAAGGGGTCGCGCTACAGCTTTCCGGGCACACCCATGGGGGCATGATCCTCGGCTTGGATCGGTTTATCGCCATGGCCAACGAGGGCTATGTCTCGGGCCTATATAACGTTGGCGCCATGCAGTTGTACGTCAACAATGGCACTGCGCTGTGGCCGGGCTTTGCCCTGCGCCTGGGCAAACCGGCGGAGCTGACCAGAATCACCTTACGGCGCCAGTCGCCAGGCAGTTGAGTGGCGCGCCCTCGTTGAGCCAGCCTTAGCGCAAGCTCGGTACCCGACCCATCACCAGCGCCAACAGCAACGCTAACCCGGCCACTGCACCGGCGGCATAGCCCAACGACGCCAGGCCGGCTTGCTCGATGATGATCGCACCCAGGGTCGAACCCAGGCCGATGCCAGCGTTGGCGGCGGACACATTCAGCGTCCCGGCCAGCGCCTGAGCCGTCGGCGCGGTGTTCATCACGCGGATCTGGCACAGCGGAAACAATGCGGTGTGGGCAATGCCCCAGATCACCAGCACGCTAGCCAGCAACGCCAGGTGGCCGGACGCAGGCACCACAGCCAACAGCCCAACGCCCAACAGCAGGGCAAATGCGATGGTCGAGCCCAGTGGGCTGCGATCAGCGAAGCGGCCGCCCAGTTGGTTACCGATCAAACCCACGGCGCCGAACCCCATCAACCACCAGCCAACGTACGCAGGGGCCACGCCAGCAATGCGCTCCAGGGTGTCGGCCAGGTAGGTGTAGCCGGTGAACATGGCGGTAAACAGCAGGATCGACAGCAACAGGTTGGCGAGAAAACGCGGATCTTTAAGGATTTTTGCCTGTTCACCCAAACGTACTTTCGCCGTGGGCGCCAAATGCGGCATGGCTTGCCACAGCAACACCGCCATTACCACCGACAGGCCGCTCAGCGCCCAGAACGCCGCGCGCCAGTTAAAAGCATCGGCAAACAGGGTGCCCAGCGGAATGCCGAACAACATGGCCGCGCTGATGCCCAGGTACACCTGAGCCACGGCTTTACCGCCGCGCTCGGGCCCGGCCAGTCGGCTCGCGGTTTCGCTGGCGGTGCCCCAGAACACCGGTAACGCCAAGGCCGGGATCAGCCGTGCCAGGGCCAACACATACAGGTTGGTGGACAGCGCCGCCAAGGCGTTGGCAAAGGCGAAGATCATCAGGATGGCGATGAAGGTGCGCTTGCGGTCCAGGTGCGAAAGCATGGCGGTCAAAGGCGGGCCGCACAGCATTACGGTGAATGCGAACAGGGTGACCAGTAGCCCAGCGGTGGAAATACTGATGCCCAGGTCCCGCGCCATGGCCGGTAACAGGCCAATGATGAGGAACTCGGTGGTGACGATGACAAACGCCGCCAAGGCCAAAATGGTCACGGACCATCCGGCCCCTGTTTGGTCGGCGGGCGCAGCGGTAGCGCTAGTTGAAACAGACATGGAGCGGCCCCTTGGGAAAATGTGCCGCTAGCCTATTCGAGAATTGAGTGCTTATCTCGGGTGGTTTTTCCGTAGACTATGGAATTATTTTCCATAAAGGTGCGAGTCGATGAATGCGTCCGACCGTCTTAAGGGCATTGCCACCTTCGTTGCTGTCGCCCAGGCGGGCAGTTTTACCGCCGCCGCCGAGCGGCTCAACCTCAGTAATTCGGCCGTCGGCAAAAGCGTTGCACGCCTGGAAGGCCGCCTCGGGGCGCGGCTGTTCGAGCGCAGCACCCGTCAATTGGCCTTGAGCGAGGCTGGCGAGGCCTACCTGGCAGTCTGCACGCGGGTACTGGACGACCTGGAAAGTGCCGAAACGACCCTGGCCGCCCAGCATATCGAGCCAGCTGGAACGCTGCGGCTCGACCTCCCCGCCTCGTTCGGGCGCCTGCGGGTGCTGCCATTGATTCTGCAACTGAGCGCGCGTTACCCAAAGATGCTGCCGCACTTGTCGTTTACTGACCGCTTCGTCGATATCCTCGACGAGGGCATTGATTTGGCGGTCCGTATCGGCGGCCCGGCGCCGGGCGGCGCTGGCCTGGCGCACCGCTACTTGGGGGTCGAGCAGCTGATTTTCTGTGCATCGCCCGACTATCTGTTACGCCACGGTACGCCCGCCACCGGCGAGGATTTACAGCAGCATGCGCGTATTCAATATGGCAAGGCCGACGGCGGCGTCAGCCCCTGGCTGTTCGCCGCGCCCCAGCCGGCGGCCTGGGCTACGCCGCCGAGACTGGTGGTCGGCAACGCCGAGGCGCAAGCGGCTGCGGTCGCCGCGGGGTATGGAGTCGCGCAATTGTCCACCTGGTTGATCAGGCAGCAGTTGGAAAGTGGTGAATTGGTGCCTATCCTGCCGCACTTGGCCATCGACGGTTTGCCGCTACACCTGGTGTGGCCGACGCGGCGGGCGCCTTTGCCTAAGCTCAAGGTGCTGATCGAGCACCTGGCCGCGCAGCTGACGGTGGACTGAGCTGGGCGCTAAAACACCGACCAACCAATCCGCTGGCTGAGCAGCTCCAGGGCTGCCATGCCCGCCAGGGAGTTGCCCGCCTCGTTGAGTTCTGGCGACCAGACGCATACGGTGAATTGGCCCGGCACCACCGCCACGATGCCCCCACCCACCCCGCTTTTACCCGGCAGCCCGACCCGATAGGCAAAGTTACCCGCCTCGTCATACAGCCCACTGGTGGCCATGATCGAATTGACCTGCTGGGTCTGGCGCGCGCTGAGCACTTGTTCGCCACTGTGTTTGCACAGGCCTTCGTTGGCCAGAAAACAAAACGCCCGGGCCAGGTCGACGCAATCCATGCGCAGGGCGCAGTGGCTAAAGTAGCTGCGCAGTACCGACTCCACCTCGTTGTGGAAGTTGTCGAATGATTGCATCAGGTAAGCCATGGCCGCATTGCGGGCACGGTGCTGGTATTCCGAATCGGCCACCACGCTGTCGACCATCACTTGGGGGTTGCCGGACAAACGCCGCGCGAAGTCCCGCATCGACAACGCCGGCGCGGCGAAGCGCGACTGGTTGATGTCGCAAATCACCAGCGCGCCGGCATTGATAAACGGGTTGCGTGGGCGCCCGCGTTCGAACTCCAGCTGCACCAGCGAATTGAAGGGCTGCCCCGAGGGTTCATGGCCTAGCCGCTGCCAGATGCTTTCGCCCGAATGATTGATCGCCTGCACCAGGCTGAACACCTTGGAAATGCTCTGGATCGAAAACGCCGTGTGCGCATCGCCGGCGCAGAACACCTGCCCATCGTTGCCATAAACCGCGATGCCCAATTGCTGGGCCGGCACCCCGGCCAACGCCGGGATGTAATCGGCGACTTTGCCTTGGCCAATCAGGGGCCGCACTTCTTCAAGGATTTCGACCAGCAGCGCTTGCATGCTCAGCTCGCTCGTTAGGGGTTAAGGGCCTAGACGACCGACGCAGCCATGGAAGCACAGTCCCCCGAGGCGTGATTGGTTTTTGTGCGTGCGCGCTGGTTTGGGTCCACCTTGGTGCATTGCACTGGTACATCGACGCGCCTGCTCCTCAGGCCATTGCCTGCCCTATCGCCCCGCCCTGCTGATCCGATGGGCCAGCAACGCCAGACCGGCCCAATCGTCGGCATTGGCACAGCTCGTGCTTGGCATATTCAATCTTGTATACATGAATGAACCCGACCATGCCCGTACTCGACATCACGACCTTGCACGCCAACCTGCGCTCTGGGCACATCACCCTGGCGCAACTTCTGACCGACCTGGTGGACTTCATTGATCGCGACGGTCGTGGCGAAGTCTGGCTGCACCGTCAGCCGTTGGCCGCCCTACTCGAACGGGCCGAGCAATTGCAGGCCCAGGCCACGGCCTTGGGTCCGGGCTGGGAGGCGCAGTTGCCGTTATTCGGCGTGCCCTTCGCGGTCAAAGACAACATTGACGTGCAGGGCCTGCCGACCACCGCCGCCTGTGCCGAGTTCGCCTACATCGCCAGCGCTAACGCCCATGTGGTCCAGCGCCTGCTGGATGCCGGCGCGGTACTGCTGGGCAAGACCAATCTGGACCAGTTCGCCACCGGCTTGGTCGGGGTGCGCTCGCCCTACGGTGCGGTGCGCAACGCCCATGACCCCGCCTATGTCAGTGGCGGTTCCAGCTCCGGCTCGGCGGTGGCGGTGGCGCGCGGCTATGTGGCGTTTGCCTTGGGCACCGATACCGCCGGCTCCGGGCGCGTTCCGGCAGGCTTCAACGGTATCGTCGGGTTAAAACCCAGTGTCGGCTTGTTCAGCGGCCGTGGTGTGGTGCCGGCTTGCCGCACGTTGGATTGCCTGTCGATTTTTGCCAAGGACGCCCTCAGCGCCTGGCAGGTGGCTCAAGTGGCGGCCCACTACGACCGGCAAGACCCGGCGTCTCGCCCCGTACTGGCTTGCGGGCTTAAGCCGGGGGCGCAGCGGGTGGCGGTGCCCGCCCACTGCGAATTCTACGGCGACCACGCTGCGGCCGCCGCCTGGGCCAATACTTTGGAATGCCTGCAGCGCGCCCCAGGGGTGGAGATCGTGCCCATCGCCTTCGCCAGCTTTGTCGAGGCCGCCGGCTTGCTTTATGAAGGCCCGTGGGTGGCCGAGCGAAGGGCAGCCGTCGAAGTTTTTTACGACACTTGGCCGGATGCGATTCACCCGGTGGTGCGCGGCATTCTGCAGGGCGCCGAGCGTTTCAGCGCGGTGGACACCTTCAAGGCCGGCTATCGGCTTGCCGAGCTGACCCGCGAAGCCGAGCAACTGTTGGCCGACGTTGATGTGCTGGCGGTGCCCACCGCGCCTTGCCATCCGACCATCGAGGCAGTGCTTGCCGACCCCCTGCGCCTCAATGCGCAGCTGGGTTATTACACCAACTTCGTCAACCTGATGAACATGGCCGCCTTTGCCCTGCCTGGGGTCGCGCGCGACGACGGTCTACCGGCGGGCATCACCCTGATTGGCGCCGCCGGCACGGATCACCAGTTGGCTTACCTCGCGGCGACCTGGCAACCGCTGTTCGGCGCGCCCGACCAGGCGGAAGCCATCGCCATGGCGCCACTGCCTTTCAATGAGCCTGTTATCGAGGTGGCCGTCGTCGGCGCCCACCTGAGCGGCCAGCCGTTGAATGGGCAGCTGCTGCAAGCCGGTGCGCGGCGTATCAGTTGCACCCACACCGCGGCGCACTACCGCCTGTATGCCTTGGCCCATACGCAACCGGCCAAACCGGGCCTGGTGCGGGTCGCTGAGCAGGGTACAGCCATCGAGGTGGAAGTCTGGGCCCTGCCGACCCGCCTGTTCGGCGCCTTCGTGGCGCAGATTCCGGCGCCCTTGGGCATTGGCTCGCTGGAGCTGGCCAACGGTCGTTGGGTCAAAGGCTTTATTTGCGAACCCGGTGGCCTCGATGGCGCCACGGATATCACTGATTTCAAAGGCTGGCGCGCCTATCGCGCGTCGCTGACCACTGTCACCACCCATTGATCAAGGGGATTGCCGAATGTCTGACTTCGACCGCCGTACGTTTATCAAATTGGCAGGGATCATCGGCGTCAGCGCCGCCCTGCCCTTCAGCCGTGCCTACGCTGCGGATGCCCCGCTGGTGGTGGGTTTTATCTACGTCGGCGCCCGCGACGACTTTGGCTACAATCAGGCCCACGCCCAGGCTGCAGCCGTAATCAAAAGCCTGCCCAACGTCAAAGTGATCGAGGAGGAAAACGTCGCGGAAACCGTGGCCGTGCAGAAAACCATGGAAGCGATGATCCGCCAGGACGGCGCCACGCTGATTTTCCCCACCTCGTTTGGCTACTTCGACCCCCATGTACTGAAAGTGGCGAAAAAATACCCCGACGTGCGTTTCGCCCACTGTGGCGGGCTCTGGCAGCAAGGCCGCGACCCTCTCAATGTCGGCAGTTTCTTTGGCTACATTGACGAGGCGCAATACCTCAATGGCGTGGTGGCGGGCCATATGAGCAAGTCGAAAAAACTCGGTTTTGTCGCTGCCAAACCGGTGCCGCAAGTGGTGCGTAACATCAACGCGTTCGCCATGGGCGCACGCTCGGTGGACCCGAGCATCGTCACCACGGTGATTTTTACCGGTGATTGGTCGCTGCCAGTCAAGGAAGCCGAGGCCGCCAATAGCCTGATCGACCAAGGCTGCGATGTGCTGACCTGCCACGTCGACGGGCCGAAAGTCCTGGTCGAAACCGCCGAGAAGCGCGGCGCCATGACCTGCGGCTACCACGCCAGCCAAGCGGCCCTGGCGCCCAAGGGCTACCTGACCGGGGCTGAGTGGAATTGGGAGACACCTTACCGCGCCCACGTGGCAGCGGCGCAAAGCGGCGCGCCCATGAACAACTTTCTGCGCGGCGGACTCAAAGAAGGCTACGTCAAGACGTCGGCCTATGGCCCTGCGGTCAGCTCGGCAGCCAAGCAGCAGGCGGACGCCATCAAGGCGCAGATGATGACCGGGGCTTTCGTCATCTTCAAAGGCCCACTCAAAGACAACAAAGGCAACCTGGTGATTGCCGACGGCGTGAGCCACACCCAGACCGACATTGCGCTGGAAAGCATGAATTACCTGGTCGAGGGCGTCCGTGGCCAGATGTGAGGACACCCTATGAGCTTGCCCATTCCTGTTGTGCGCCTGGCGCGCGCAGCACTGCCGGGCCTGCCAACGCTGTTGGCGGTAATCACCTCGTGCCTGCTGTTCATGCTGTTTCTACTGGCCCAGGGCAAGCCGGCCTGGCAGGCCCTGCAACTGGTCGGCGAAGGCGCGTTCGGTTCCTGGTTTGCCCTGGAGAACACCCTGCAACGGGCGGCGCCGCTGATGCTCACGGCGCTCTGCGTGGCGTTGCCGGCCCGTGCCGGGCTGATCGTGATCGGCGGCGAAGGGGCACTGGTACTCGGCGGCCTCGCGGCGGCGGTCACCCCGCTCTGCTTACCCGGGCTGCCGGCGCTACTGATGCTGACCGCCATGGCGGTTGCGGCGATGCTGGTAGGTGCCCTGTGGATCGGCCTCAGCGCTTGGATGCGCCAAGCCCGTGGGGTGAACGAGACCATCAGCAGCCTGTTGCTGTCGTACCTGGGTATCGCGCTGTTTCGCCAATTGGTCGAGGGCCCGTTGCGCGACCCCGCGAGCCTGAATAAACCCTCCACAGCGCCGCTGGACGAAGCCTACTTGATAGGCACCATCAGCGACGGTTTCGAGGTGCATTGGGGCCTGCTGGTGGGCGTGTTGGCGTGCTTGCTCGCTTATATTCTGGTGCGCCACAGCGTCAAAGGCTTTGCCCTGGGTGTGGTGGGCGGCAATGTCCGCGCCGCCCGCATGCTCGGTTTGCCGGTCAACCGCCTGGTGCTGCTTAGCTGCCTGCTGGGCGGTGCCGCTGCGGGCCTGGCCGGGATGTTCGAAGTCAGTGCCGTACAAGGCAGCGCTAACGCGGCGCTGATCGCCGGTTATGGCACCAGCGGCATCTTGGTGGCCTTTGCGGCGCGCCATCACCCACTGGCGATTATCTTCTGCGCCATTTTGCTCGGCGGCCTGGAGGCCAGCGGCGGGTTACTGCAACGGCGCTTAGGCTTGCCGGATGCGACGACGCTGATTCTAGAAGGCCTGCTGTTCACCAATCTGTTGTTGTGGGAAGCCTTGGGTGGGCGCATCGCCGCCTGGCGGTTACGCCTGCAGACAACCGTAACGGTGCGCACTGAGGAGCTGCAACATGGCTGAGTTCGACCTCGCTACCTTTCTGCTGGCCTTGCTGGCGGGCTCCATTCGGGTGGGCACACCTTTTCTGTTTGTCAGCCTCGGCGAGTGCCTGACGGAAAAAAGCGGCCGAATCAACCTGGGCCTGGAAGGAATTCTGGTGGCCGGGGCCATGTCCGGGTATGCCGTGGCCTGCCTCAGCGGCTCCGCCTGGCTCGGCGTGCTCGCGGCGGCGGGCGTTGGTTTGCTGCTGGGGCTGGCGCACGGCCTGGCGTGCTCGTTGCCTCGGGTCAACGACATCGCCTTTGGCATCGCGCTGATTCTATTGGGCACGGGCCTGGCGTTTTTCCTTGGCAAAGCGTTCATCCAACCTCAGGCACCGATGCTGCCGTCCCTGGCCTTAGGGCAATGGAGCGATGCCGAGCGGGTCCGTTCGGCGCTGAATATCAATGTGCTGTTCTTTGCCGGTGTGGGTTTGGCGCTGCTGTTGCATTGGGCCCTGCGGGCTACCCGCTGGGGCCTGATGCTGCGCCTGACCGGCGACCACGCGCAAACCGCTCAGGCCTTAGGCTACCGGCCGCTGCGCGTGCGCATTGTGGCCACCGCGGTCGGCGGAGCGCTGGCCGGGATCGGCGGCGCTTACTTGTCGCTGTACTACCCCGGGAGCTGGAATGAAGGCTTGTCTAGTGGCCAGGGCCTGATGGCCGTGGCCCTGGTGATTTTCGCCCGCTGGCGGCCTATGGCATGCCTGTGGGCCTCATTACTGTTTGGCGCGGCCGGGGCGATTGGCCCGGCGCTGCAAGCTGTGGGCATCAGCAGTGGTTACTACCTGTTCGCCGCTGCGCCCTACGCCCTGACCTTACTGGTGATGTGCATCACCTGCCGCCCGGGGCAAAGCGTGGGCGGTGCACCGGGCGAACTGAGCCTGACCCGCTGACTTTATTTATCGATTCAAGGAGGCAATGCCATGGCCAGTGGTCTTGGAGGTTTGAACAAATCCCCGCACGGTGTGGTGATCGGCCTGGCGCAACTCGCGCTGCCGGACCCCCATACCCGCGAGGCGCTGTGGGCGCAAACGCAAAAGGTGGTGGCGATGGTCGCCAAAGCGCGGCGCAGCAACCCGGCGATGGACCTGATCGTCTTTCCGGAATACTCCCTGCACGGGCTGTCCATGAGCACCGCTGCGGACATCATGTGCGATATGGATGGCCCCGAAGTCGCGGCCCTGCGCCAAGCCTGCCGCGAGCACAGCATCTGGGGCTGTTTTTCGATCATGGAGGCCAACCCCCACGGTAATCCGTTCAACAGCGGCTTGATCATCGATGACCTAGGCGAGGTGCGCCTTTACTATCGCAAGTTGCACCCCTGGGTACCGGTCGAGCCCTGGGAGCCGGGCGACCTGGGCATTCCCGTCTGCGAAGGGCCGCGGGGTTGCAAACTGGCGTTGATCATCTGCCACGATGGCATGTTCCCGGAGATGGCCAGGGAGTGTGCCTACAAAGGCGCTGAGATCATGCTGCGCACGGCCGGTTATACCGCGCCGATCCGCCACTCGTGGAAGATCACCAACCAGGCCAACGCATTCTGCAACTTAATGCAGACCGCCAGCGTCTGCATGAGCGGCTCGGACGGCACCTTCGATTCCATGGGAGAAGCTATGTTCGTCGACTTCGACGGTACCCCCATGGCCGAAGGCGGTGGCCGCGCCGATGAAATCGTGTGCTGCGAACTGCGCCCGGATTTGGTCCGCGAAGCGCGGATCAACTGGGGCGTGGAGAACAATATTTACCAATTCGGCCACCGCGGTTACGTGGCGGTCAAAGGTGGCGCCCAGGACTGCCCCTACACCTATATGCACGACCTGGCGGCCGGCACCTACCGCCTGCCGTGGGAGGCTGAGGTCAAGCACACCGACGGTAGTGCCTGCGGCTTTGCCACCCCAGAGCGGGTCTACGCCCCTACCCCAGCCCCCCGCGAGGAATGACCCCATGAGCCAACGCTATCTGGACGCGCAACCCTACCCTTGGCCTTGGAACGGCGAGTTGCATGCCGGTAACACCGCCTTGCTGGTGATCGACATGCAGACCGACTTCTGTGGCGTCGGCGGCTACGTCGACAGCATGGGCTATGACCTGGCCCTGACCCGGGCGCCGATCGAACCTATCAAGGCGCTGCTGGCAGCGCTGCGCGCGCAGGGCTTTCTGGTGATCCATACCCGCGAAGGCCACCGCCCCGACCTCAGCGACCTGCCGGCCAACAAACGCTGGCGCTCGCAACGCATCGGTGCTGGGATCGGCGACCCCGGCCCCTGCGGCAAGATCCTGGTGCGCGGTGAGCCGGGCTGGGAGATCATCGAAGAACTGGCGCCGCTGCCTGGGGAGATCGTTCTCGATAAACCGGGCAAGGGCTCGTTCTGCGCCACCGACCTGGAGTTGATTCTACGCACTCGTGGCATCGCCAATTTGATCCTCACCGGCATCACCACCGACGTCTGCGTGCACACCACCCTGCGTGAGGCCAACGACCGTGGCTTCGAATGCGTACTGCTGGAAGACTGCTGCGGTGCCACCGACCCGGCCAACCATGCCGCCGCGTTGAGCATGGTGAAGATGCAGGGCGGCGTGTTCGGGGCAGTGGCGCACTCCAAGCAACTGATCGACCTGCTGGAGCGCTGAACATGCGTGCCCTGAGCCTGGAAACCATCGGCGCGAGCAAAACCTACGGGCAGTTCAAAGCCCTCGATGACGTCTCGTTCAAGGTCCGTGCCGGCAGCGTACACGCGCTGCTGGGGGAAAACGGCGCGGGTAAAAGCACGCTGGTCAAAGGCATCATTGGCTACGACCCGCTGCAGTCCGGCAGCATCCTGGTGAATAATCGCGAATGCAGCCTGCGCAGCCCGCGCGACTCCCATGCCTTGGGCATCGGTATGGTGTACCAGCACTTTACCGTGGCGCCGGGCCTGACCATCGCCGAGAATCTGCTACTGGCCCGGGGCGACCTGCCCTGGCGGATCGACTGGCGCAACGAACGCGCCAGCCTGCGCGAGTTTATGGCGCGCATGCCCTTGCAGTTGGACATCGAACGCCCGGTCAGCAGCCTCGCGGCGGGAGAAAAACAAAAGCTGGAGATCCTCAAACAACTGTACCTACAGCGCCGCTTGGTGATCCTCGACGAGCCCACTTCGGTATTGACCCCCCAAGAGGCCGATGAAGTGCTGGGGCTGCTGCGCGACATGGCCCATGGCGGCGAGCTAACGGTGCTGATGATCACCCACAAATTCCGTGAGGTGAGCACCTACGCCGACGATGTCACGGTACTGCGCAAAGGCCGCTGGGTCGGCAGCACCAGCGTGGCGCAAAGCACCCCGCAAAGCCTGGCGACCTGGATGATGGGACATGCCCAAAGCCATCGCTTGGACACAGCGCGCCAACCAGTGGGCGAACACTCGGCACGCCTGCAGGTGAAGCACCTCGACGTGGTCGGCGACAAAGGCACCTTGGCCGTGCGCGACCTATCACTGGCAGTACTCCCCGGGGAGATTCTTGGCATCGCCGGGATTTCCGGCAATGGCCAACGCGAGCTGACGGAAGCCTTGCTGGGCCAGCGCCCCATTCAAGCTGGGCAAGTGTTTATCAACGACCAGCTGTACCATGCCAGCCGCGACCAGATGCAACGCCTGCGAGTCTACAGCCTGCCGGAAGAGCCCCTGCGCAATGCCTGCATCGCAGGCATGAGCGTTGCCGATAACCTGGCCTTGCGCAATTTCGACCAGCCGCCGCTGTGCCGCCAAGGCTGGCGCATCGACCGCCAGGCCGTCGCCGCCCAGGCCAAGGGCTTGATCGAGCGCTTTCAGGTGACCCCGGCCGACCCGCAACGGCCCATCGGCACCTTGTCCGGCGGTAATGTCCAGCGGGCCGTGCTGGCGCGCGAGCTGGACGCTGAGGTCGCGGTTCTGATCGTCGCCAACCCTGTGTTCGGCCTCGACTTCGCCTCGGTTGCGCTAATTCACCAGCGCCTGCTCGATGCCCGTAACGGCGGTAGCGCGGTCTTGCTGCTCAGCGAGGACCTGGACGAGCTGCTCAGCCTGGCCGACCGTATCGCCGTGATTCACGAAGGCCAACTGGTGTTCGAGACCCTGGCCAGTCAAGCCGATCGCAACCAACTCGGCCGCCATATGGCGGGGGCCGAGCAACACACGCCGGAGCCCGCATGATCGAGGTCAACGCCCAGCCCTCCCCCTTTGCCTTTGCCCCCGAGCACACCGCCCTGGTGATCATCGACATGCAGCGTGATTTTCTCCAGCCGGGCGGTTTCGGTGCCGCGCTGGGCAATGACGTACGCCCGCTACAAGCGATCGTCCCCACCGTGCAGCGCCTGCTGGCGTTGGCGCGCGAGCAACGCATGACGGTGATTCATACGCGCGAGTCCCATTCCGCCGACCTGGCCGATTGCCCCGCCGCCAAGCTCGAACACGGCCTGCCCGGATTGCGCATTGGCGACACCGGGCCCATGGGGCGAATCCTGGTGCGCGGCGAACCCGGTAACCAGATCATTGCAGAGTTGGCCCCCCTGGCCCACGAATGGGTGATCGATAAACCCGGCAAAGGCATGTTCTGCCGTACCGACCTGGAAGCGCGCTTGCAGGCTGCCGGTATCAGCCACTTGATCGTGGCTGGGGTCACCACCGAGGTGTGCGTACAGACCAGCCTGCGCGAAGCCAATGACCGTGGCTATCGCTGCCTGCTGGTGGAAGACGCCACTGAAAGCTACTTTGCCGAATTCAAACGCGCGACTTTGGCGATGATCACCGCACAGGGCGGCATCGTCGGCCGGGTAGCGCCGCTGGCCGCATTGCAGGCCGCCTTCCACAGGAGTGAAGCATGAGCACCAAGCCCGCCATCAATCTACCCGAGGTCGTGGCTGCGGTCCGCGCGGCTTTCGACGACTACGAACGGGCCCTGCTGGCCAACGAGCTAACAACCCTGGATGACTACTTCTGGGACTCAGCCCACACTGTGCGCTTTGGCGTGGCCGAGAACCTCTACGGCGCGACAGACATCGCCGCCTACCGGCGCACGTGCACCCCGGTGGGCCCCGGGCGTCGCTTGGAACAGACGGTGGTAAGCACCTTCGGCGAGGACTTCGCCACGGTCAGTACCGAGTTTCGCGATGGCGTCACCACCCGGCGTGGGCGGCAGATGCAAACCTGGGCGCGCCTCGATGGGCGCTGGCAGGTGGTCGCCGCCCACGTCAGTATCGACCTGAGTACGCTGGAGGGAACCCCTTGAGCACGCTGTACGCAACGAATGCACTGGCCGAAGAGGTCTACCGCCGCCTCAAACAGGAAATTTTCGACTTCTACTTGCTGCCCCATGACCGTTTCACCGAAACCCAGCTGGCCGCGCGTTACCAGGTTTCCCGCACCCCCGTGCGCGATGCCCTGTATCGCTTGCAGCGCGAGGGTTACTTGGACGTGGAGTTTCGCCGGGGGTGGTCGGTGCGGGCCCTGGACTTTGGGCAGATCGACCAGCTTTACGACTTGCGAATCGTATTGGAGTCGGCGGCCATCGAGCGCATCTGCGCCGCCGCGCACGTGCACCCTGCCCTGGCGACGCTGCGTGAGCAATGGCTGGTCGAGCCCAGCCAGCGCCACACCGATATGCAAGTGGTGGCGGACCTGGACGAGCAGTTTCACACGGGCTTACTCGATGCCGCCGGCAACACCGAGATGGCCCGGGTGCACGTGGATGTGACCGAACGCATTCGTATCGTGCGGCGCCTGGACTTCTTCAAGAGCGCCCGCATCGAACAGACCTACCTTGAACATGCGGCGATCCTAAAGGCCTTGCAAGCCCGCAAACGCGATGAAGCCTTGCGCCTGTTGCGCTCGCATATCGAGGTCAGCAAGTTGGAGGTGCGCAAACTGACGATATCCATGCTGACCGAGGCCCGCCGCCTACACACCGCCACGTAGGAGGGGGCCTTGCCCCCGAGTTCTTGCTCTGGTGTGTGGGTTGAAGATCAAGAGCTCGGGGGCAAGGCCCCCTCCTACGGTCAGCGACATATTTTCCCACACCGCGTAGCCGCTGAAGAGCTCGGGGCCGAGGCCCCTCCTACGGGTGGGTTGCGTGTTTGGCATCCGAGGGTGGGGTGGCAGCAAGCGCAGCGCCGCCCGGCGCCCAGCTACGGATGGCGTCTTCCAGTGCGTTGAGGGCTCGCTGCCACTCCCAACCGAGGTCATCGTCTTCGCGTAGGCGCTGCTCGATGACGTGCGCGATGTCGGCAATGGACCTAGCCCCCACGGTCAGCGCTGAGCCATGAATACGATGGGTGTGGTGCAGAGCCTGCAGGGTATCGCCACCGGCGAGGCACACCTTCAACTGTTCCAGGTCTTCGGCACAGGCATCCAGAAACACCTGCTGCAGCTGTACCATGGGGTCCTGCTGCGCGGGCGTTGGCGGCGGGGGTGCCAGCCACATCGCTAGCAGTTGGCTAAGTGGCCCCAGGCGCAAGGGTTTGCTCAATTCAGCGTCGATGCCACTGTCGGCGCAACGCAGCCGATGCTGGGCGTCGGTGGCTGCGGAAATGGCAATGATCGGCAAGGCTGTCAGGCCGCCCTCGCGTTCGCGCTGACGCACCTCGCCGGCCAGGCTGTAGCCGTCCATGCCTGGCAGGTAGCAGTCGAGCAACATCAGGTGGTAGGTCTGCCCCGAGGCTAACTCGGCCAACGCGGCCGGGCCGTCCTCAACCAGGCAGAAGTGATAGCCCAAAGCTTGCAGCTGTGCGGCAATCGCCTGCTGGTTGACCGGCTGATCCTCCACCACAAGAATCCGTGCCGGCCAGGGGGCGCGTACCGTGTCGTCACCATCGGTTAGCGTCTGTGCCGCCAGCGGTGCTACCGCTACGGGCAACGTCAGGGTCACGCTGGTGCCCTGCTCCAGGCGACTGTGCAGACTGATCTGCCCGCCCATTAGCTCGACCAGCTGCTTGCAGATCGACAAGCCGAGCCCACTGCCCCCGTAACGGCGGCTGGTGGAGCGGTCGGCCTGGGCAAACGCTTTGAACAGGTCGGCCTGCTGATGTTCATCAATACCGATGCCGCTGTCACTGACCGTGATCCGCAGGGTGCCGCTTTCGGCATTGCGGGCCTGGTACTCAAGGTTCAAGCGAATGGCACCGGCCGGGGTGAATTTCACGGCGTTGGACAGTAGGTTGGAGAGGATCTGGCGCATGCGCAACGGGTCGACCTGCACAGCAAGGCCCTGTAGGCCGCGAGTCTGGCACGCCAGGCTGACCCCTTTGGCCTCGGCGCCGAGCCGATGCAGCGCGGCCACCCCCTCGGCGAGGGCGATCAGGTCCAGGGGTTGCTGGGCCAAGTCGAGCTTGCCGGCCTGCAGACGCGACGCATCCAGTACACCATCGAGCAGTTCCAGCAAGTTGACGGCCGAATGGCTGGCCAGCTCCGCCAACTGGCGCTGGCTGGGTTGCAATGGCGTACGGCCCAGTAGTTCGACCGCCGACAATACCGCGTTCATCGGGGTGCGCACTTCATGGCTCATCATGGCCAGAAATGCCGATTTGTCGGCTTCGCTGTCTTGCGCAGCGCGTTGCGCACGCCGCGCACGCTGGGCGAACAGGGCCAGCAGCAGAATGAACAACGCGAACGCGGCCAGCTCCCATAGGTAGTAGCGCAGGATCGAGCCCCAGGACGGCGCACCGTAGTCAGTGCCGGCAATCCATCGGTCCACCATACTATCGGTGCCCTGCGCCGTGAGTCGGCTGAAGCTCTTGTCAATAATGGAGCGCAGCGGCGGCTGCAGGGGTGATACCCCCATGGCGACCACGACAGGCATTTCCGAGAGCACCCCGGCCACGTGCAGAGTGCCGAGAAACTGGCGGCGAATCATGGGTTGCAGGGCCGAATCGAGACCTACCACCGCATCCACTTCCCCCGCAGCCAGGGCCGTCAATGCCGCACTGACATCGTTGATGGGGCGTAACTTGATAGCCGGGTAGTGTTCACGCAGGTAGCGCTCATACCCGCCGCCGCCTTTGATTGCGACAATCTTGCCATTGAGCTTTTGCCCGGTGTACATGATGGGCTCACCAAAGCGGGTGATCACCAGCGAAGAACCGGCGAAATAGTGCTCCGTCAATAGCAATCGCTTGCGCTCGGCCTCCCCCAGCAGGCTTTGGGAGACGGCCGTGCTGAGATCGATTTGGCCATTGGCAAGGCCATCGAGGGTGGCCTGCCAGTCAGGCGTCTCGACCCGTTCGAAACGCAGGCCGCTGATGCGCTCGATGTGCGCCAGGTATTCCCGGGTCAGGCCCTTGAGCTGGCCGCCTTCGACGTATTCCATGGGCCAATACGGATCGATGGCGTAGCGTACCGTCGGGTGCTGACGCATCCACTCACGTTCCGCCTCAGTGAACAGCTGCGCCTCCATGGCCGATGCAATTGGCGTCAGCATGCAGCCAACCAGCAGGGCCGCTAAAGGCAGGGCCGCTAAAGGCCAGGCCCTCACGACGACGGCTCAAGCTGGCGACGCAGCTTGAACAACTCAATATCGGTGCGCACCCCTAGCTTGCTCATGCCCGAGCGCTTCTGAGTGCTGATGGTTTTAACGCTGCGTTTATACTTCTCCGATATGCTCGTTACCGTCATGCCTTGCAGGCAGCAGCGCATCACTTCCAACTCACGCGGGCTTAACTTGGCGGAGCTGACGGCGCCTTCCATGTCTCCCGGCGTCTGCGCGGCAAAACCCTGGGCGATTGTGGGGATGTCGTGCTCGCCTAATTGCGCATCCATGTCCTGGTGCAGGTACACCTGACCGTTGGCGATCTTGCGCAAGGCCGCAATGAGGACTTCCTTGGGCTGGTTTTTGCCGATAAAACCATGGGCGCCAAAGCGCAGCGCCAGTGCCACGGTGGCGGGGTCGTAAAGCGCCGATAGGACCAACAGGGAAACGCTCGGGTGGTTGCGTCGCAGGGCGCGGATCAGGTTCAGGCCATCGACCTCTTCGGGGCCCAGGCAATAGTCCATGACCACCACATCCACGGTTTCACTGCGCAACGCAGCCTGCAAGTCCAGGGCGCGGGTGAAAGCACCGACCACTTCAATATCGCGATACTGGGCCAACACCGCACCCTGGCCCTGCAAAATGAAGTCGTGGTCATCCAGCAACATCAAACGCAAGCGACTGAACTTCGAAGCGGTGTTAAGCGAGCGGGGTTCTTTGCTGCGCATGCTGGAATACTCCGTGTGATGACCGGTCAGGGCCTCCTCTGATGGATTTAACACGACAAGAAATTTCCTACAAGAATGAGCGCCCGTCTGAACGTAGATTGATGGGACGGCGCCGCCTGAATAGAGGTTTACAGCCTGTGTAGCAAGGCGAAAACACTCTAGTGAGCGCTGGCTATCGCACCTATAGGAATGCTCTTAGATCACGAGCGGAAGGGTCCTACGGTCGGCATCGACTCAGCCTTCTGCGGGGCTGGCGCGGAAAAAAAAGGTCAAAAGATCGGGGGCAACCCCCCCTCCAATTCAAGCCACGCCCGTAGGAGGGGCCTCAGCCCCGAGCTCTTGCCGCGGCCCGGCAAGGTCAAAAGACCGCGGGCGTCGTTTCAGCCAAGCGTTGGGCTTGGGCCTGAATCAATAGCCCCTGCTCCCTGAGCTCGACGTGCAGGGCCGCCAGTTGGCTGGCCTGGGCGGTATTGTGCTGGCGCAGTTCGGCGTTCGCCCCCAGGGTTTGTGCCGCGCTGAGTTGCAATGCCTCCAGCGCTTGGCGGGTTTGCCCGTACTCTTGCTGCAGCGCCGCTTGGCTGGCTTCGGCCGCTGCAGCTTGGAATGCCAGCCGTTCATTGTCGCGATTGAGCGAGGTGAGCGCTTCCTGGCGTACAGCCAATTGTTGCTGCAGCAACCGCAACTCCGCCTGCACTTGCTGCACCTGGCCTTCGTGCCGTTGACGTTCCTGGTCGCGTTGTTCTTTCACCGCGCCCCGGTAATGCTCCAGGGCTTCGCGAGCATGGCGGTGCTTGTCCTCCAAAGATTGCACGTGTTCAGCGCGCTCATCCAGGCGTCGCTGCAGGTCGACATTGGCTTGGTTCAGTTGGGCATTACGGGTTTGCTCGGTTTGCAGCGCGCTGTGCCAAGCCTGGCCCTGCTCGTCCGCCACCTTCAGCGCTTGCGCCTGCGTGGCGATGTGCTGGCGGGCCTCTGCAAGCGCCTGTTCGGCGGCATCCAGGCGTTCGCGCCATTCGGCGTGCTGCACCGCGTACTGGCGCTGCATATGGGCTACCTGCTCGGCTGCCTGGCCCTGGATACGCTCGGCCAAGCCGCTGACCAGGCCCGCGAGCTCGTCGTTGAGAGACGGGGCCACTGCCGGGGCGCCTCCCTCAGCCTGCTCCAACTCTTTGAGAAAGCGATGGATCGTGGTCTTCGACCCGGTATTGCCCAGTGCCACCCGGACTGCATCGATGCTTGGATGTTCGCCACGGGCCAGTAGGGACTCCCGCGCCTTGATAACTAATGCCTTGTTTACGCCGCCTCGGGCCATGATCGCTCCATCAATTTCGTACTGTATTACGTATTGTGAAAATATGTACCACGAAACCACTTTTATTCCTACTTTAAAACATAATTCAAAGATAGAATAATCGAGCGTTATCGCATCTTATGGGGCTGAACATGAGTGATGTAGCGACCTACCTGGCGGCCGGTACACGTGACAACACGCGGCGCAGTTATCAGGCCGCTGTTGAGCATTTCGAAGTGAACTGGGGTGGTCTGCTGCCCGCAACGGCTGAAAGCGTGGCGCGCTATCTGGCCGACCATGCGGCCAGTCATTCCATCAATACTTTGAAGCTGCGCTTAGCGGCTCTCTCCCAGTGGCATGCTACCCAAGGCTTTGCCGACCCCACCCGCGCGCCAGTGGTACGGCAGGTGCTCAAAGGCATTCGCGCCTTGCACCCGGCCCAGGAGAAACAGGCCGCCCCGTTATTGATCGAACACCTCAAGCAAGTCGTACAGCACCTACAGCGGCAGGCACAACAGGGCGCCGCCCTGCATGACCTACCTATGCAGATGCGCGCCCGTCGCGATCTGGCCCTAGTGCTCCTAGGGTTCTGGCGGGGTTTTCGCAGTGACGAACTGGCGCGCTTGCAGGTGCAGGACATCCAGGCCAACGCCGGAGTAGGCATGACCCTGTACCTGCCCCACAGCAAAGCGGACCGGCAGCACGTGGGCACCCACTACAGCACCCCGGCCCTTAAAACCCTGTGCCCGGTGCAGGCGTACATCGACTGGCTGACGGTTGCTGGGATTGCCCATGGCCCGGTTTTTCGCAAGCTTGACCGCTGGGGCCACCTGGCCGAGTCCAGTCTGAACAGCAACAGCCTGGTGGCACTGCTGCGGCGGATTTTCGCAGGGGCCGGGGTCGATCCCGCGCTGTACAGCAGCCACTCGTTGCGGCGCGGTTTTGCCACCTGGGCCATCGCCAACGGCTGGGACCTTAAGTCGCTGATGAGCTACGTGGGCTGGAAAGACATGAAATCGGCGATGCGCTACATCGACCCTACGGTATCGTTCGGCGCCCTGGCCGTGGAACGCGCCCTGTTAATTGAATGAATAATTCCCTTTTATGCGATATCGCGCATAAACCATGCACAACAGCCGCTTTTTTCGGCCGAAACCGGGAAATATTTTGCATCGCTGGCGATTAGGATAATCAGCAAGCAGCCCTGATCGGGCTACGCTTCATATAACGCTCAAACCCACAATAACAAGACCTAGGGTAGCGATAACATGGATGACTACACCCCGCTGCAACTGCACGTCCCCGAACCCAGCGGCCGCCCCGGCTGCCCTACCGATTTTTCCTATCTTTCATTAAGCCCTGCGGGCGCTGTGGGCAAGCCACCCATTGATGTGGAACCCGCCGCCACCGCCGCCCTGGCCGCGAGCCTGGTACGCGTGCTCGATGACCACGGCAATGCGGTAGGCCCCTGGGCCGCCGATATCCCGCTGGGCATTTTGCAGCAAGGCCTGCGCGCCATGGTCAAAACCCGCTGCTACGACACGCGGATGGTGCTGGCGCAGCGGCAGAAGAAAATGTCCTTCTACTTGCAAAGCCTCGGCGAGGAAGCCATCGGTAGCGGCCACGCCCTGGCGCTGCAGCGCAGCGATATGTGCTTCCCCACCTACCGCCAGCAAAGCATTCTTATGGCGCGCGACGTACCGCTACTGGACATGATGTGCCAGCTGTTCTCCAACGAACGCGACCCCCTCAAGGGTCGGCAGTTGCCGGTGATGTACTCCTATAAAGAAGATGGCTTCTTCAGTATTTCCGGCAACCTTGCCACCCAATTCGTCCAGGCGGTCGGTTGGGCCATGGCGTCGGCGATCAAAGGCGATACGCGAATCGCCTCGGGCTGGATCGGCGATGGCTCCACTGCCGAGTCGGACTTCCACACCGCACTGACCTTCGCCCATGTGTACCGCGCGCCGGTCATCCTTAATGTGGTCAACAACCAGTGGGCCATTTCCAGCTTTCAAGGGATCGCCGGCGGCGAGGCCACCACCTTTGCCGGCCGCGGTGTGGGCTGTGGCATCGCCTCGCTGCGGGTCGACGGCAATGACTTTCTTGCCGTGTATGCCGCTTCGCGCTGGGCGGCCGAGCGGGCGCGGCGCAATGTTGGCCCTACGCTCATTGAATGGGTCACCTACCGGGCCGGCCCCCACTCCACCTCAGACGACCCTTCCAAATACCGCCCAGCCGATGACTGGCAGCATTTTCCCCTAGGTGACCCGATCGCGCGCCTGAAACAGCACCTGATTGTGCTTGGCCAATGGTCCGACGAGCGCCATGAGGCACTGCTGGCCGAAGTCGAAGCCCAGGTGCTGGCGGCGCAGAAGGAGGCCGAGTCGTACGGCACCCTGGTCAGCGGAAAAGTCGCCAGTGCGGCGACGATTTTTGAAGATGTCTATAAAGAGATGCCTGAGCACTTGCGCCAGCAGCGTCAGCAGATGGGGGTCTGAACCATGAACGTGAGCACCGACACACGGCAACTGGATGCAGCGGCCGACCAGGGTTCGACCAGCGTCATGAGCATGGTGCAAGCCATTCGCTCGGCCATGGACGTGATGCTGGAGCGCGACCCCAACGTGGTGGCCTTTGGTGAAGATATCGGCTATTTCGGCGGGGTCTTTCGCTGTACCGAAGGCCTGCAGGCCAAATATGGCTGCAATCGGGTGTTCGATACGCCCATTTCCGAGAGCGGCATCGTCGGCATTGCCGTGGGTATGGGCGCCTATGGCTTGCGGCCGGTGGCGGAAATTCAGTTCGCCGATTACGTGTATCCGGCGTATGACCAACTTGCATCCGAGGCGGCGCGGCTGCGCTTCCGCTCGGCGGGCCAGTTCAGCGCGCCGATGACCGTGCGCATGCCCTGCGGTGGCGGCATTTACGGCGGGCAAACCCATAGCCAAAGCCCGGAGGCGATTTTCACCCAAGTGTGCGGTTTGCGCACCGTGATGCCGTCCAACCCCTACGACGCCAAAGGGTTGCTGATCGCGGCCATCGAGAACGACGACCCGGTCATCTTTCTTGAACCCAAGCGCCTGTACAACGGCCCTTTCGATGGCCATCACGACCGCCCTGTTACACCCTGGTCCAAGCACCCGCAAAGTGCCGTGCCAGACGGCTATTACCAAGTCCCCCTGGATAGCGCAGCCGTGCTGCGACCTGGGGCGGACGCCACCATTCTGACCTATGGCACCACTGTTTACGTGGCCCTGGCGGCCGCGCAGGAAACTGCCATCGACGCCGAGGTCATCGACTTGCGTAGCCTGTGGCCGCTGGACCTGGAAACCATCGTCGCATCGGTGAAAAAGACCGGCCGCTGCGTAGTGATTCACGAAGCAACCCGCACCTGTGGTTTTGGCGCTGAATTGGTTGCGTTGATCCAGGAACATTGCTTCCACTACCTGGAGGCGCCCATAGAACGGGTGACGGGTTGGGACACGCCCTACCCCCATGCTCAGGAATGGGCTTATTTCCCTGGGCCTGCACGGGTCGGCGCAGCGCTTAAACGCGTTATGGAGGTTTGAATGGGCACTCACGTAATCAAAATGCCGGACATCGGCGAAGGCATTGCCCAGGTCGAGTTGGTCGAGTGGTTCGTGGCGGTCGGTGATGTGGTTCGCGAAGACCAGATCCTCGCCGATGTGATGACTGATAAGGCCACCGTCGAAATCCCCAGTGCCGTGGCCGGCCGGGTACTAGCACTGGGGGGCGTACCGGGCGAAGTCCTGGCCGTCGGTAGCGAGCTGATTCGCATCGAAGTCGAAGGCGAAGGAAACCACCGCGAGGCCCCAGCGTCGACCAGCGCCGAAGCTCAGCCCAAAGCCGAACCAGAACATGCGCCGCAGCCAACGCACAGCGTCGCACCGCAACCCACTCCCTCCACACCACCGGTCCAAACCGACGCCCCAGCGCCCCAGCGAGCGCTGGCCTCGCCTGCCGTCCGCCAACGCGCCTGGGACAATGGCGTGCAATTGCGCTTCGTCAAGGGCAGCGGCCCGGCCGGGCGCGTACTGCATACCGACCTGGATCACTACCTGCAGAACTCGGCGAGCACCGGTAGCGCTGCCCGCCAGGCCTACGCCGAACGCGACGGCGAGCAGCGCATACCGGTAACGGGCCTGCGCCGCAAAATCGCCCAGCGTATGCAGGCCGCGACCCAGCAGGTCGCGCATTTCAGTTATGTCGAGGAAGTCGACGTCAGCGCGCTTGAGGCCCTGCGCGAGCACTTGAACAAACGCCACGGCGAGCAACGGGGGCGCCTGACCCTGCTGCCGTTTTTGCTCCGCGCCATGGTGCTGGCGGCTCGCGAGTTTCCGCAAATCAACGCCCATTATCTTGATCAGGAAGCCACACCCTGCATCGTTCGGCATGCCGCCGTGCACCTCGGCATCGCCACCCAAGGCCCCCACGGCTTGATGGTGCCGGTGCTGCGCCACGCCGAAAGCCTCGGGCTGTGGGCCAGCGCCCAGGAAATTGCCCGCTTGGCCGACGCCGCGCGCTCAGGCAAGGCCAGCCGGGAAGAGCTCAGCGGCTCAACCATGACTTTGACCAGCCTGGGGGCCTTGGGCGGCATTGCCTCCACCCCGGTGATCAATACGCCAGAGGTGGCGATCGTGGGGGTCAACCGTATCGTCGAGCGGCCGGTGGTGGTCAATGGCCAGATCGTGGTGCGCAAGATGATGAACCTTTCCAGCTCTTTCGATCACCGCGTGGTCGACGGCATGGACGCAGCGCAGTTCATTCAAGCCTTGCGCGGCCTGTTGGAGCAGCCGGCGTGCCTGTTCATCGACCTGGAGGAGCGCGCATGAAATCAGTACGCACTTCGGTGCTGATCCTCGGCGGTGGCCCTGGCGGCTATGTCGCGGCCATTCGTGCGGGGCAATTGGGCTTGCCGACCCTGCTGGTGGAGAGTCAGGCCCTGGGTGGCACCTGCCTGAATGTAGGTTGCATTCCTTCCAAAGCGCTCATTCACGTGGCCGAGCGCTTTCATGAACTGGCCGGCCTGCAGCAAGACGCTAGCCTGGGCATCTCGGTGGGCGCCGCCCAGTTGGATATCACCCGCAGCGTGCAGTGGAAAGACCGTATCGTCGACCGTTTGACCAGCGGCGTCGGCGCCTTGCTGAGCAAACATAACGTGCAGGTAATCCATGGCCAGGGGCGCATAGTCGATGGCAAAACGGTTGAAGTGGCCAGCGCCGACCTGCGTATCGAATGCGAGCACCTGGTGTTGGCCACCGGCTCCGAAAGTGTAGAGCTGCCCGGCCTGCCCTGGGCAGCGTCGGTGATTTCTTCCACGCAAGCGCTGGCGCCCTCGACCTTGCCGCGACGGCTCTGTGTGGTGGGTGCTGGATATATTGGCTTGGAGCTGGGGATCGCCTACCGCAAATTCGGCTGTGAGGTCGACATCGTCGAGGCGCAATCAAGGATCTTACCCACCTATGACCGCGAGCTGACGGCGCCGATCCTGCAACGGCTGCAGCGTTTGGGTATCGGCGTCCACCTCGGGCACCGCGTCGAAAGCTACGACGAGCAGCGCCAGTGCCTGAGATTGACAGACGCATCGGGTAACGCGCACCCGCTCAACGCCGACCGGGTGTTGGTTGCCATAGGCCGGCGCCCACGCACCGCCGGTTACAACCTGGAGAGCCTCGGCCTGAGCATGAGCGGCCGGTGCATCGAGGTCGACGCCCAGTGCCGCACCAGCATGCGCAACGTCTGGGCCATAGGCGACCTTACCGGCGAACCGATGCTGGCCCATCGGGCCATGGCCCAGGGTGAGGTGGTGGCTGAGGTGATCGCCGGCCAACATCGCGAGTTCTGCCCAGCGGCGATTGCTGCTGTGTGTTTTACCGATCCAGAGCTGGTGGTGGTGGGTCTGAGCCCTGAACAGGTGCAGGGCCAAGCCTGCAAAGTCGCCAGCTTCCCATTCGCGGCCAATGGCCGGGCCATGACTCTGGAATCCAGCGACGGTTTCGTCAGAGTCGTCGCCCGTGCCGATAACCACCTGATTCTTGGCTGGCAAGCGGTGGGCAAAAGCGTAAGCGAGCTAGCGGCGGGCTTTGCCCTGTCGTTGGAGATGGGCGCGACATTGGAGGACATCGCCGGCACCGTGCATGCGCACCCCACCCTGGGCGAGGCCATTCAGGAAGTCGCCATGCGGGCCTTAGGCCGGGCTCTACATGTCTGACGCCTATTGACGCGGGTGCCGGCAGGCCGCTAACTGGCGGTTTCAGTCAGCCCGAGGTGGCGAGCATGTTGCGTTGGTTGGGGGCATGTTTCGGCCTATGCGCCGCGCTGGGCGCGCAGGCGGCGGATTATCTGGCTTTCGAGCCAGTCCCGGGGCACGGCCAGATGCACTATTACAGCTCCAACAACGGCGCCCCCCGGGCGGCCCTGATCGTCCTGCACGGCCACCCGCGCGACGCGCTGCGCTCATTCAACGCCGTTACTCAGGCTTTGCAGGGGAGCCCCTGGGCCGCGACAACGCTGTTGATCGCGCCGCAGTTTCAAGTGGGTCAAGACGCAGCGGCCCACTGCACAGGGCCAAATGTGCCAGCTATGCAAACCAATGAGCTGTTGTGGACCTGCCGATCCTGGGTGGAAGGTGCGCCCGCCGACAACGAGCCAGCCGTAACCTCCTTCAGCGCCCTGGATGCGCTGTTGCGCCACTTGGCGGCACAGTGGCCGAGCTTGAGGCAAGTTACCGTGGTAGGGTTTTCCGCGGGTGCGCAGATGGTCCAGCACTACATCGGCTTTGCCCAAGCCGCGCCTGACAGCATCCAGGCAGTGCGCTATGCCGTGGCATCGCCTGGCAGCTACCTGTACTTCGATCCTGCACGACCCTTCCCCGTCGCCCACTGCCCTGGCAGCAACCGATGGCGCTATGGCCTGGAAGGCGCCCCGCCCTGGCTCGAGCAAGGCATTGCGCAAGCCAAGTCACGCTATGCAACGGCGACCATCGACTACTTGGTGGGCGCCCTGGATAGCAGCCAGGCGCCCGGTGCTTTCTACCGAATTCTCGACAAGTCCTGTGCCGCCATGGCTCAAGGGCCCTTCCGCCTTCAGCGCGCCCAGGCCTATGTGGCCGCCGAGAACGCCCAGCGGCCCCTGGACGCGCCTCGACGATTGACCATCGTGCCTGGTTGCGGCCATGACGTAACGTGCGTGCTCGGCTCCAGCGCAGCCCAACAGGTACTGTTTAATCTGCTCAGTCCGCCCTGAACTGCTAAGCCTAATCCAGGGCTATTGGCGCTGGTACCTTGGCGGCTGTCCTTGCACCTCGCCGGCCCTCGGCCGATACTGTATGAACGAACAGGACTGAGCCTGCAGCCCATGAGAATCATCGAGAAGAACGGCGCGTTAGTGCGCACCTTGACCGCAGCGGAGCAGGCGTTGGTGGAGGATTTCGAGCAAGGTCTGGCGGACGGCCCGCGGGGTTTGCAAGTTAACCGCTGGCTACTGAAAGTGCGTGCTGAAGGGCAATGGCTGGCCTGTGACTGCCAGCCCAACACCCTGCCGGTGATGAATGTCACGCTCAATGGCAATACCGGTACGTTGTTCCTAAAAAACAACCCCGGCACCCCAGAACACGCTGCCGACTGCCCGATGCGCAAAAGTGAGCGCACCCAGCGCGAGCAGGGTGATGGCAACGCTGAACCCGCGCTCGCCTGGTTGCCCCCAGACATGGCGTTAAAGCTGGTGGGCGCATACCGCAGCGCTGCGGCCGAGCCCGGCAGCGGCGCGGCGCCCGGCCCATCGCGCAAGGACCAGCAACGCCTGCTATCGCTGCTATTGACCCTGATCGAGGCCAGTGGCCTGAACGTCTACGCCACAGACCTGAAAAAAGACCTGACCCGCCAGTTCATCGAGCTGCGGAGCGTTGCCACCCGCTACCCGCTTATAGAACGCGTTCCTGCCAGCAACTATCTGGAAACGCGCATCGACATGAAGCATATGCTGATGCTCAAGGCGCGTCTGCAAGAGGCGACCGTATTTGCTAACCAGCGCCGCCATGGCCTGCTGCTCGACTGCGTCATGGAAATACGCGGGCGTAAGGTCATCACTAATGGCGGCGGCACGGGGTTCGACTTTCAAGGGCATCACTGGCTGTGGGGTGGCGCCAAAAGCACTGGCCCGCTGCTGGCGCTGGCCATTTATTCGCCCGCGACGGCAGGCAGCCAGTTCTATCAAATGATCCACGTGGCCACCGTCCCGGTACTCTCCAAAGGTCACCTGTTTCCGGTGTTCCGCGACGAAGAACGCGAGCCTTTGAAAATGTTGGTGTCCTTGATCGACTGGATGGCTGGCAAAGGGGTGCGGGTGGTCATGCGCAGGCCGGTGATCGGTGCACGGGTAATGGACGAACTGGTGCTGAGCTCGGACCTCGACCGCGTGCTGTCGGTCTCGTTGTTAGCCCAGCCCACTGGCCCCGAACCCAGTTCGGATACCTTCAAACGCTTGGCCGACTTCAAGAGTCTGGAGACCTTTCGCAAATATGTCGCCGGGTTCTTTATGCGTGAGCGCGGATAAAGGTCTGCGCTTAATAGGAGGGCTCCTACAGCTACCAGCCTGATGATTGACGCCCCGTGCGCCCGAACTGGCCCTACCCTGAGCGCTTCGGCCATCGCGATCACGGAAGATCCCCATGAAAACATCCTCAATACGCCCCGGCAGTTTCAAGGCCATGTTCTGCTCTCTGCTGGTAGGCATGGTGCCTGTTGGCAGCGGGCTATTGGTCACCTTTTGGAACGTTACCGAAAACCTCGCATCGGCCACCCACGAGGCCGCCGCGCGCACCATAGAGCACCTGGATGACGTGCTCTACCAAGCAGAGAGCACTGCCAACCGCCTGCTACCGCGAGCCGGCCAAGCCTGTGACGCGGTTATTGAGCAAGTCCGCCAAGAGGTGGTAGTACAGCCCTTCTTGCGCGGGGCGAACTTGATCCAGGGCAGTCAGATCTACTGCAGTTCCTATTCCGGCGCTGAACTTGGGCCAAAACTGACAGATGAAGCCCTGAACCAGCGCTTGAGCCTGCGCGCTGGCAACGCCATGATGCCCATAACCAGTGCGCTGACCTATCGCATCTACGACGCACCACTGGGTGTCAGCACCATGGTCGACGGCCGCTTCATCGCCTATATGCTCGAGCTCATCCAGCGCGAGGTGACGATCGGCATTGAGGTAGACGGGGTGTTCCTGTTTAGCGACCGTATCGCCAGGGACAAGGACCTCCCCGACCACGACCAATTTCACCTGATAGTTAAATCAGCGGTGTTCGGCTATGACGTGCATGCTGGCTATACCAAGGAATACGTTAGTCGTGTCTACCGGACCCAGCTGTTGTCCATACTGGGCACACTACTCCTTTTGGGTACCCTCGCTGGCGGCACCTGCCACTACTTCATGACGCGTCGCCTGCGGCCGAGCTGAGCCCCTGAGCGGCCGCGCCCAGTACGCCACGACGCACTTGATCACGCTCGATGGATTCGAACAACGCCTTAAAGTTACCTTCGCCGAATCCATCGTCCCCCTTGCGCTGAATGAACTCGAAAAACACCGGCCCTAACGCGGGCTCGGAGAATATCTGCAACAACAACCGGCGCTCCCCGCCTTGGGTATCGCCGTCCAGCAAGATCCCTCTGGACTGCAGCGCATCCAGCGGTTCGCCGTGATGGGGTAAGCGGCCGTCGAGCATCTCATAGTAAGTGGCTGGAGGCGCGGTCATGAAATGCATGCCCAGCGCCTTCAGGGCGTCCCAGGTACGTACGAGGTCGTCGCAAAGAAAAGCCACATGCTGTATGCCTTCGCCATTGAACTGCAGCAAAAACTCTTCGATCTGCCCGGCGCCTTTGGAAGACTCTTCATTCAGGGGAATGCGGATCAGGCCGTCAGGTGCACTCATGGCCTTGGACGTCAGGCCAGTGTATTCGCCCTTGATGTCGAAATAGCGCGCCTCTTGGAAATTGAACAGTTTCTCGTAGAACCCAGCCCAGTAGGCCATACGCCCGCGATACACGTTATGGGTCAGGTGGTCGATGCACTTGAGACCGGCACCGCTGGGGTTACGCGGCACGCCTTCGATGAAATTGAAGTCGATGTCGTAGATCGAGCTGCCTTCACCGAAGCGATCGATCAAATACAGCGGCGCCCCGCCTATACCTTTGATTGCCGGCAGGTTCAGTTCCATAGGCCCGGTGGCGATGGCGATGGGCTGAGCCCCCAGCTCAAGGGCGCGGCCATAAGCCTGGTGGGCATTGCGCACGCGAAAAGCCATGCCACAGACCGAGGGCCCGTGCTCGGCAGCAAAGTACGCGGCCAGGCTATTGGGCTCTTTGTTCAAGATCAGGTTGATCTCGCCCTGGCGGTAGAGGTCGACGTTTTTCGAGCGGTGAGTGGCGACGTGAGTAAACCCCATCATTGCAAACACAGGCTCTAGCACGCCGGGAACAGGTGAGGCGAATTCGATGAACTCGAACCCCATCAGGCCCATGGGGTTTGCAGCGAGATCCGACATAGAAACTCCTCAGGTTCGTTGGCAGTTGCAATAAAGCAGTGCCCTGACCTTGTTGTTATTCGTAACTGGATTCTACCCTGCGTAATAAGCGATGTCTTGTGCGGCGATCATGACAGGCCCATGACCGTTCGTCGGTCGGGTGGCACCTCTTGTAAATAGGTGCAGCCCAATTCACTGAGCCTATAAAAACGGAGAATCGCCATGAAATCCTCATCACTTAACGCCCTGGCCCTCGCTGGCCTGCTGTGCGCCGCCGCCCTGCCTGCTCTTGCGGATTCCAGCACTGGCACGACCAACCCTGCGACCCAAGGCAGCGGCAAAAACCTGCCGAACGGTAACGTCGACGGTTCTGCCGCCCCTACTAGCCCGGGCGGCACCACCAAGGCGATCAAACCCCAGGACACGGGCAACCCCGAAGGCAGCACTATGGGTGGCATGGGCGGTGCGACCAATCCGGAAAAAAATAAAACCGATATGGGCGATGGCACCGGTTCTGAAGGTGCTGATGGCTCTAGCACCAAGTAGCCTTGGAGAAAGATGATATGGCCGATCCACATCCAGCCCCCAACGATGACGCCACACAAGCGCCTGATGATCAGGACGGGCCGCGTAATGACCCGGCGATCGACCCTGACGGCAGCACAGCGGGCTCGCCGGAACCCGCGAGTACCGGTAATAGCGCCGACACCAGCGAAGACAACCGGTACAGCCCCGACTTCGAACCTGACGACCAGGAATCTACTGGCGAGGACGAGGGGAACGTGGATGCGGACATCGATACCGCAACCGGTTGAACGGCATTAATGAGCGGCAAGCCCTGCCTTGTCGCTCTTCCCTCCTCTAAAACGTCATTTCGATCACGTCATCCGGCACGATCAACTTCCCCGCTGTTTTTGCCACAATCTCCTCGACACTCACCCCCGGTGCGTATTCACGAAGGATAAAAGCGCCGTCTGCGATCTCTAGATAAGCGAGGTCGGTGAGTACCTTGCGGATACATCCCGCCCCCGTCAGCGGTAGGCTGCACTGCGGCAACAATTTCGATTCGCCGTCCTTGGACGCGTGGGTCATGGTCACGATGATGTTGTCGGCGCCGGCCACGAGATCCATGGCGCCGCCCATGCCTTTGATCAATTTGCCCGGGATCATCCAGGAGGCAATGTTGCCCGCCACGTCCACCTCAAAAGCACCCAGCACCGTCAAGTCAACGTGCCCACCGCGAATCATGGCGAACGAGTCGGCTGAATTGAAAATCGATGCGCCAGGCCGTGCGGTGACTGTTTGTTTGCCTGCATTGATCATGTCGGCGTCTACGGTTAACTCAGTGGGGAATTCACCCATGCCAAGCAGGCCGTTTTCCGACTGAAGCATCACATCGATGCCAGGGGGGACGTAGTTGGCCACTAATGTAGGTATGCCGATGCCCAGGTTGACGTAGAAACCGTCTCTGAGTTCGCGCGCCACGCGCTGGGCCATTTGTTCACGGGAAAGTGCCATAGGTACCTCTTATCAATAAGCAGGCAGCGCCCTGTCAGGCTTTGAGGGTGCGTTTTTCGATACGTTTTTCGAATTGCCCAAGGATCAAGCGGTCGACGTAGATGCCAGGCGTGTGGATCTGCGCGGGATCGAGCTCGCCAGGTGCGACGATCTCCTCGACCTCAACCACGGTAATTCGACCGGCCATGGCGGCCAGTGGGTTGAAGTTCTGCGCGGTATGGCGGTACACCACGTTACCGAAATGGTCGGCTTTCCAGCCTTTGACGATGGCAAAGTCGCCGATGATTGCCTCTTCCAGCAGGTACTGGCGCCCGGCAAATTCCCGTACTTCCTTACCGTCGGCCACCGGCGTGCCGACCCCGGTGGCGGTATAGAACGCCGGTATACCGGCCCCGCCCGCGCGCATTTTTTCGGCCAGGGTGCCCTGTGGGGTGAGCTCGACCTCAAGTTCGCCGCTGAGCAACTGCTGTTCGAACAGTGCGTTTTCGCCCACATAGGACGCAATCATTTTGCTGATCTGCCGCTCCTCCAGCAAAACCCCCAAGCCAAAGCCGTCGACACCACAATTGTTGGAGACAACGGTGAGGCCTTTGACGCCCAAGCGGCGTATCTCATTGATGAGGTTTTCCGGAATGCCACACAGGCCAAAGCCGCCGCTGAGCACGGTCATGCCGTCGTTCAGGCCCGCGAGAGCCTCTGCGTAAGAGGCAACGCGCTTGTCGAGGCCAGCCATATCGATCCCCCGCTTATTGTTCTGAAAGGCTATCTTCTCGCCATCGCGCTAATTTGTTAATTTTGTTTTTAAGTGGTTTTTATTGGGTTTCTAAATATATGAACGTTCGACAACTGCGGGCATTTGTAGCGGTGGCGCAGGCCCTTAGTTTTGCCCAGGCCTGCGAACGCTTGCATTTGTCACAGCCCGCGCTGAGCCTGACGATCAAAAGCCTGGAGCAAGACTTGGGTGGCGCCCTGCTGGCACGGACCACCCGCAGCGTCAGCCTGACCCCTGAGGGCGAAACCTTGTTGCCCCTGGCCCGGCGCTTGCTGGCCGACTGGGACAACGCTGAAGAGCTGCTGCGCCAGCGTTTTACCCTGCAACGGGGCAACGTTGCCATTGCCGCCATGCCCTCCTTCGCCGGCAATTTGTTACCTGACGCCCTCAGGGTATTCCGTGACCGCCACCCCCAGGTCAATGTGACGGTGCACGATGTGATCAACGAGCAGGTGCTGGAGATGGTGCAACACCGGCGCGTTGAACTGGGCGTCGGCTTCGAGCCACACGCCCACAGCGTTTTGCAGTTCACGCCGCTGTTGCTCGACCGCTTCGTGGCGGTGGTGGCCCGCGGCAGTGCGCTGGCCGAGCGCGCGGAAATCACCTGGCAGCAATTGCTCGACGAGGACTTTATCGCCCTGCAACGCCCTTCGGCGGTACGTCTGCTGCTGGAGCAGAGCATCCTGGAGCAGCACGGGCGATTGACCGTGGCGTTCGAGAGCCATCAATTGAGCACCATCGGCCGGATGGTCGCCAGTGGCCTGGGCGTCAGTGCCGTGCCCTCGATCTGCCAAGGGCAGATGCACGAGCTAGGCGCCTGTTGCGTCGCCTTGAAGAGCCCCGGCATCGAGCGCCAGATCGGCTTGCTGAGTTTGCCGGAGCATAAGTTATCGGCGGCGGCACAGGCATTGAAAGAAGTGTTGATCCACTACCCTTGGGCAGTCCCTGGCTCAATAGCCTGAACCTGTGGCGGCTAAGGTTGCCGAAACACCCATTGGCACTTCGAGGAGAGACCCATGCGTACCTGCAAATTAGCTGACACTCACGTTCCCGTCATCGGCCAGGGCACTTGGCGCATGGGCGAAGACCCCAGCGCCAGGGCTAAAGAGGTCGCAGCATTGCGTGAGGGCATCGAGCTGGGCATGAGCTTGCTCGACACCGCAGAAATGTATGGCGAAGGCGGTGCCGAGAAAATTGTCGGCGAAGCGATTGCCGGCCGCCGCGACCAGGTGTTTCTGGTGAGTAAGGTCTACCCCCACAACGCCAGCCGCCAGGGCGTGGCACAAGCCTGCGAGCGCAGCCTGCAGCGCCTGGGCTGCGAGTATATCGACCTATACCTGTTGCATTGGCGCGGGCAATATCCGCTGGCAGAAACGGTCGATGCCTTTGAGCGCCTTCGCGAGCAGGGCAAGATTGGCCGCTGGGGCGTTTCCAATTTTGACGTGGCCGACCTCTTAGAGCTGGACAACCCGGCATGCGCCACTAATCAAGTGCTGTACAACCCTGAAGAGCGAGGCATCGAGTTCGACCTGCTGCCATGGAGCCAACAGGCCCACCTGCCAACCATGGCCTACTGCCCCATCGCCCAGGCGGGCGGGCTCCTGGCCGACCCCAGCGTCATGGCGATCGCCCAGCAGCATGGCGTCACGCCGGCCCAAGTGTGCCTGGCCTGGGTGTTGCGACAGCCGCATATGATCGCCATTCCCAAGGCCGTCACGCTGGCCCATGTTCGGGATAACGCTGGCGCTGCCGACCTGCAACTGACCCCAGCAGACCTGCAAAGCCTGGACGCGGCATTCCCCGCGCCCCGGCGTAAACAGCGGCTGGCGATGGTCTGAGCAAAGATCTGTCAATCCTGCCCATGCAATAGTGCAGCATGCTATTACACTGGGTGTGGGCAGGCGGTATTGACGCGCTTTCAGCGACCTGATATTTATTAACTACCCAGTTAGTTTTGCATGGTGTGCAGAGTGCGTCCGCGTGACGCCTTCACTTTGCCCACCTACCCAGAACGCAAGCTTTCATGGCACAACGCTCGATAATAAAAACAACGGAGACACAGCATGGCTAGCCACGCAGAAAATGAGGCGCACGGTGCGCGCCAGACCAAAAAGGCGACCGCCAGTGGTTGGGTCGGGTCAGCACTGGAATACTATGATTTCTTCATCTATGCCCAAGCGGCAGCCCTGATCTTCCCGCAGATTTTCTTCCCTTCCACCGACCCTAAAGTCGCCATTGTGGCTTCTCTGGCAACCTACGGCGTGGGCTACATCGCGCGTCCCATTGGTGCCTTCGTGCTCGGTCACTGGGGCGACACCCGCGGTCGCAAGAACGTCTTGCTGTTGTGCATGTTCCTTATGGGCTTCGCCACTATGGCGGTGGGCCTGCTGCCTACCTACGGCCAGGTTGGCGTACTGGCGCCTATCATGCTGGTGATTCTGCGCCTGATCCAGGGCTTCGCCGTGGCGGGGGAAATTTCCGGGGCCAGTTCGATGATCCTCGAACATGCACCGTTCGGACGGCGAGGTTTCTATGCCAGCTTCACCTTGCAAGGTGTGCAAGCCGGGCAGATTTTCGCCGCAGCCATATTCCTCCCACTGGCTTACTTCATGCCAGAAGAGGCCTTCAATTCGTGGGGCTGGCGGATCCCGTTCCTGCTCAGTGCCGTGGTACTGATCGCCGGTTTTATCATTCGTCGCGAAGTCAATGAAACACCAGCGTTCGTTGGTGAGGGAGCGAAGCAAGCAGCGCCTAAGTCACCGATTGCAGAAGCCTTCCGCCACAGCTGGAAGACCATGTCCCTGGTGACCTGCATGGCCTTGATGAACGTGATTCCGGTGGTTGCGACCATCTTCGGCGCCGCGTATGCCGTGCAACCGGCCTACGGAATCGGCTTCGAGAAAAGCGTTTACCTGTGGATCCCAGTGATCGGCAACGTGGTTGCCGTGTTGATCATCCCTTTCGTGGGTAACTTGTCCGACCGCTTCGGGCGCCGCCCGATGATCATCGGTGGGGCTTTGGGTTCAGGCCTGCTTGCCTTTGTCTACTTGTATGCGATCAGCATCCACAGTGTGCCATTGGCCTTCGCCACCTCGATTCTGATGTGGGGCGTGGTGTACCAGGGTTACAACGCAACCTTCCCCAGCTTTTACCCGGAACTGTTCCAAACCCGCTATCGGGTCTCGGCCATGGCCATCTCGCAAAACGTCGGGACCATGTTCACCGCCCTGCTCCCGGCCTTGTTCGCTGCAGTGGCACCGCCCGGCTCGAGCAACATCCCAGTGACCGTGGGTGCGATCGCCTTCGGGGTCACCGTCATCGCCGCCACCGCCGCTTACTTCGCCAAGGAAACCTACCGCATTCCGATGAGCGAACTAGGCAAGCCGGATGCGGTACCTATGGGCGAAGCCGAGTACGAACGGCTGCGCCTGGAAGCCATCAGCAAAGTCTGACGGCAACCCACCCAAGGCCCCTCGCTGTAGCGAGGGGCCTTGGCCTCGACCGCTCAACGCCCGCCCGCCAAATCCACGAACGTACCCGTCGCATAGCTGGCTTGCTCCGACAACAGCCAGATAATCGCTTCAGCCACTTCTTCCGGTTGCCCGCCCCGCCCCATGGGTATGCCCGGCGCCAGTTTGCTCACCCGTTGCGCATCGCCGCTCAAGCGGTGAAATTCGGTATAGATATACCCCGGCCGCACGCTATTGACCCTGACTCCCTCCCCGGCCACTTCCTTGGCCAGCCCTAAAGTAAATGTATCCATGGCGCCTTTGGACGCGGCGTAGTCCACGTACTCGCCTGGCGAACCCAAACGTGCAGCCGCAGACGAGACATTGACAATGGCCCCACCGCGCCCGCCATGGCGGGTCGACATACGCAGCAGCGCATGTTTGGCGCAGAGCATGGGCCCTATGACGTTGGTCTGCATCAAGTGCCACAGGCGCGCCTGGCTCATCTCATCGAGCCGAGCCCTTGGGCCGACAGTACCGGCATTGTTGACCAGGGCACGCAACGGCCCGAGTTCGGCGTCGACCTGTTGGTAGAGGCGCTGCACTTGCTCTTCACTGCTCACGTCAGCTTGGACCGCAATGGCCTCGGCACCCAACTCGCGCACTTGGTCCAGGGTTCGCTGGGCAGCGTGGGTATCGGCCTGGTAATTGATGCAGATGCGATAGCCGCGGCGAGCAGCCAGCAGCGCGGTGGCCGCACCGATGCCGCGGGTGCCACCGGTGATCAGTATCACTTCATCCATAATCGTCGCTCCTGATAACCCGTAAACTTGCTCAGCGGGTCATCATAGCGCCTTGGCGCTCACCTGGCTGGCCTGCACTTGGGCCATGAAGGCGTCAGGCGGCAGCGGATGCCCCAACAGAAACCCCTGCAGCGAATCACAGCCCAGTTCCGACAAAAATACTTGCTGGCTGTCGGTCTCGACACCCTCGGCAACGATGCGCAAGCCCAGGGCGCGGCCTAGTGCGACGATGGCCGAGACGATCGCAGCGTCATCGCTGTCTTGTTCAAGGTCGCGAACGAACCCACGGTCGATCTTCAGCTCGTTGGCGGGCAAGCGCTTGAGGTACATCAAACTCGAATAGCCGGTGCCGAAGTCGTCGATGGACAGGTCCACGCCCATGTCGGAGAGCCCCTGCAGTACATCCATGCTGGCCTGGGCATCGCTCATGGCCGTGCTTTCGGTGATTTCCAGGGTCAGGCTGTTAGCCGGCAAGCCATGGCGGTGCAGCGCTTGCGCAACGCTGGCGGCCAAATCAGGGTGGGCAAATTGCACCGCCGACAGATTGACCGCCATGCGCCAATGGCCGTAGCCCTGATCGGCCCATACGCGCATCTGCTGGCACGCCTGGTTGAGAACCCAGTCACCGATCTCGATGATCAACCCGCTCTTCTCCGCCACGCTGATAAAAACGGCGGGCAGCAACAAGCCGTGTTCCGGATGCTGCCAGCGGACCAGCGCCTCACAGCCGAGAATCGCCCCATCGCGCACGCTGAACTTGGGTTGGTAATGCAGGCGCAACTGGCCCAACTTACACGCCATTCGTAGGTCCTGAAGCAATTGCAGTTTGCGCCGCGCATCAGTGTTCATGGACGCTTCGAAAAAACTGAAGCTGTTCTTCCCGGCGTTCTTGGCCGCGTACATCGCGGCATCGGCGTTCATCAACAGCTCATCCGGGGCCTGGCCGTCGCCTGGAAACACAGCAATACCGATACTGGCCGACACCTGTAGGGAATGCTCGCCCACCGTAAAGGGTGCGGCAATCAGCTCGACCTGGCGCGCGGCGATATCCATGGCATCGGCGGGCGCGCTTAAGTAGGCCAACAGTACAAACTCATCGCCACCGATGCGTGCCAGGGTGTCGTCTGCTGGCAGCGCGTCGCGCAGGCGCCGCCCGACCGCCTGCAACAGTTGGTCGCCCAACTGGTGCCCGTAGGCATCGTTAATGGGTTTGAACCCGTCCAGGTCCATGAATAGCAGAGCGAAACATCCGCCCTGCTCATCGGCGAGGTTGATTGCCTGGCTGACCCGTTCCGCGAGTAACAGCCGGTTGGGCAACTGGGTAAGGTTGTCGTGCAGCGCCAGTTGGGTCAGTTCCTGATTAGCCAGGCGTAGCGAATGGCTGAGCGCCTGGGTACTGGCCTCCATGCGCGCATTCAGCACTGAGGTAAGCAGCGTGGCGCTGAGCACCGCCAATGTGGTGACCACCACCATATAATCCAGGCCCCGAGCACTGATGCCATCGACGGCCGCACCACACCAACTGCCCTCGGCGAACCCCGCTGCGGCCATGCCGATATAGTGCATACCCACAATGGCACCGCCCATGACCAGCGCGGCCGCCCCCCGAGCCAGCCGGACATACGGGGCCGCACTACGTAGCCGAAAGGCAATCGCCAGGCCCAGCGCCGAGGCCACTACGGCCACCAGCAGTGAAGCCAGAAACAACCCCCGGTCATAGACAATGGGCGGCTGCATTTGCATGGCGGCCATGCCGGTGTAATGCATCGAGCTGATACCGGCGCCCAAAATCAGCGCACCCAATATGAGCATAGGCAGCGTGAGGCGCGGTTGGCTGACCAGCCACAGCGCGAAGCCACTGGACAGCACTGCGATCAATAGGGAGTAGCCGGTGGTGGCCAGGTCGTAGCCCAGCTCAATGGGCAAGTGGAAAGCCAGCATGCCGATGAAATGCATCGACCACACACCAAAGCCCAACGCTAGCGCGCCGCCAAAGCGCCAGTAATGGACGGCGCGGCCTTGTGCGGTGGCAATTCTGGCGACCAGATCCAATGCCGTGTAAGACGCCAATACAGCGACAAACACCGAAATGAACACGAGGGAGGGAAAGTAGCTACCAGTCAACATGGGCTATCTCAAAGAGGCAGTCAGCCGGCATCCATGCTCGTAATCAGGCGCGGAGTGTAAACAACTCCAAGCGTCGACGATAGCGATGGGCTACCGATTATTGCTCTTGAGTCAGATCCACGCGCGCGTCCCAGCCGCCACCCAAGGCAGCTATGAGCTGTACACTAGCCACAAGGCGACTTTCTAATAAATTCAATACGTTGCGTTCGTTACTTAATGCAGTTGCTTGGACATTGACCACGTCCAAGTAACCGATCAGCCCGGCTTTGTATTGGTTCTCGGTCAGACGCAGAGACTCGCGCGCCGAATCCAGCGCTTCGCCACGCACCCGTGCCTCATCCTCATAGACCTTGAGCTGGATCAGGTAGTTCTCGACTTCGCGCATGCCGTCCAATACGGTCTGGCGGTACTGCGCCACAGTTTGGTCATACACGGCCTGGGTGCGCTCGACCTCGGCCGAACGCTGGCCGCCATCGAACAAGGTCATCGCCAACTCGGGCCCCACCGACCAAAACCGGTTCGGCAAACTCACCCAATTAGCGAATTGGCTGCTGCTGTAGCCGCCGCTCAGGCTCAGGGTCAGGTCGGGAAAATAGGCCGCCTTGGCTACGCCGATCTCCGCATTGGCGGCCATAACCGTGCGCTCGGCGGCGGCGATGTCCGGGCGCCGCTCCAGCCACTGCGAGGGGATGGCCAGCGGAATCGCTGGCAACGCCGGTACATCGGTAGCCGCGGCCAGGCTGAATTGCGCCGGGGCCTCGCCCATCAAGACCGCAATGGCGTTTTCCAACTGCGCCCGTTGCCAGATCAGGTCGATCAGGTCGGCCTGGGTGGTTTTCAGTTGGGTCTGCGCCTGGGCCACCGCATCCTTGCCAGAGATACCCGCGCGGTACTGGTTCTGGGTCAAGCGCAGCGAGCGCTCGTAGGTCTGCAGCGTCGCTTCGAGCAAGCGCCGCTGCTCGTCGATTACCCGCAGTTGCAGGTAATTTTGCACCAGCTCCGATTGCAGGCTCAGGCGCATGGCCGCCAGGTCAGCCAGGCTGGCCTGGGCGCTGGCACGATCGGCCTCGAGGCCACGGCGCAATTTACCCCAGATATCGGCCTCCCAGCTCACCCCCAATTGCGTGCTGTAGGTGTCGCGGATACCACTGCTGGCACTGCTAAGGCTGGAGTTACTGCTGCCAGTGCCCTGGCTGGAGCGGGTCTTGCCCGCGCTCAGGTCGACGCTGGGCCATAGCGTACCGCGGGTGCTGCGAACCAGCGCTTGGGCCTGGCGATACTGGGCCTCGTATTGGGCGACGGTTTGGTTGGAGCTATTCAAGCGCTGCACCAAGGCATTGAGCTGGCTGTCGTTGTACAGCTCCCACCAGGCCCCACGCGCCAGGGCGTCGCTGGGCTGGGCCTGACGCCAGCCTTCGGCGGCCTTGAACTGCATGGGCGTCGCCGCCGCCGGGCGCTGGTAATCGGGGCCCAGGGTACAACCCGCCAGCCACAGGCTGCCGAGCAGCACCGCGCCGCACAGGGCGCTTGGCTTACCGAGGTTCAGGCCTTTGAGCCGGGGTGCATTCATAGCGGTTCATCCAAAGCAGCGTCGGTCCGCACATTACGCCGGGCGTTGAAACGATGGCGCAGGCGGTCCAGGTAAAGGTAAACCACGGGGGTGGTGTACAGCGTGAGAATTTGGCTGAAGACCAGGCCGCCGATGATCGTCACCCCTAACGGGCGGCGCATCTCGGCGCCCTCGGCGCTGCTGAGCAACAGCGGCAGTGCGCCGAGGATCGCCGCCAGGGTGGTCATCAGGATCGGCCGCAAGCGCATCAGGCACGCACGGCGGATCGAATCCAGCGGGTCGAGTTGCTCATGGCGCTCGAGTTGCAACGCCAGGTCAATCATCAAGATGGCGTTCTTTTTCACCACCCCGATCAACAAAAACAACCCCAGGAGCGAGATCAGGCTGAATTCGCCGCCTATCACGTAGATGCTCAGCAATGCCCCTACCCCCGCCGAGGGCAGCGTCGACAGAATGGTCAAGGGGTGTATATAGCTTTCATACAAGACACCGAGCACCAGGTACACCAGCACCAAGGCGCCGAGAATCATAAACGGCTGGCCTTTCTGCGCGGCGGCGAAGGCGTCCCCGGTACCTGCGACCTTGACGATCACGCTCTGGGGCAAGCCGACCTTGGCCAAAGCGCGCTCGATGGCGATGCTCGCGGTGTTCAGTGGCACACCCTCGGCCAGGTCAAAGGCAATGTTCTCGGAAGCGAACTGGCCTTCGTGGGTCACGGTATCGTCGGCTAGGCTATTTTCGTAGTGGGAAAACGCTGAGAGTGGCACCCGTGCGCCGTCGCCGCTGATCACATTGACCTGATCGAGGCTAATCGGGCCTTGGGCGTAACGGGGGTCGATCTCCATCACCACTTTGTACTGGTTCAGGCTGTCGTAAATGGTGGAAATCTGCCGCTGGCTATAGGCATTGTTGAGCACCGTGGTCACCCGGTTCATGTCGATACCCAGGCGTTTGGCCTGGTCGCGATCGACGATCAAGGTAACCTGAGCCGCACCGCGCCCTTCACGAGCATCGATCGCTGTGAGCTCCGGTAGCGCCTTGAATGCGGCGACAACTTTGGGGTACCACAAGCGCAGGGTGGCCAGATCGTCACTTTGCAAAACATACTGATACTGCGAGGTGGATTGCTCCCGCGCCCCGCCGAATTGCAGGTCTTGGTCAGCCATCAGCCACAAGCGCCCGCCCGGCACCTTGGGCAACGTCTTGCGCAGGCGCTCGATCACTTCCTGAGCCGAAGCACGTCGCTCCTTGAGCGGTTTCAGCCGCACCAGAATGGTGGCGTTGTTGCTGCCGCTGTTGCCACCGATAAAACCGGCTACGCTTTGCACCGCCGGGTCGGCCAGCAAGGCGCGGCGGTAGATCTCCATCTTCGGTTGCATGACGGTGAAGGATAAGCCGTCGTCGCCACGCACGAACCCCACCAGTTGCCCGGTGTCCTGCTGCGGCATAAAGGTTTTCGGCACCACCACGTACAACGCGACATTGACCACGATGGTGACCAGCAAACTGGCCAGGGTCAGGCGTGGATGCCGCAGCACCCAGCCCAGGCTGCGATCATAACCCTTGACCATGCGCTCGTTGAGGCGCTGGCTCCAGCGTTGCAGGCGGCTCGATGCTGCCGGCCCATGGGGTGTTAGCCAGCGGGCGCAGAGCATCGGTGTCAGGGTCAACGAAACGATCAAGGAGACCACAATGGCCGCGGTCAGGGTAATGGAGAACTCGCGGAACAGGCTTTCGACGATCCCGCCCATGAACAAAATGGATAGAAACACCGCCACCAGCGACACGTTCATCGACAGCAAGGTGAAACCGACTTCCTGGGTGCCGCGATAGGCCGCCTGGAGCGGTGGCATGCCCTCGTCGATGTGCCGGGCGATGTTCTCCAGCACCACGATAGCGTCATCCACCACCAGCCCGGTGGCCAGGATCAACGCCATCAGCGACAGATTGTTCAGGGAAAAACCCCACAGGTACATCACCACGAACGTACCCACCAGTGACACCGGCACCGCCAGGGTGGGAATCAGCGACGCGCGGAAACTGCCCAGGAACAGATAAACCACGAGAATCACCAGCGCCACGGCGATCAACAGGGTCATCTCGGCCTCGTGCAAGGTCGCCTTGATCACCGGCGAGCGGTCCATGGCCAGGTCCAGCTTGACGCTGGCGGGCAATAACGACTGCAACTGCGGCAGTTGCGCCTTGATCTGGTTCACGGTTTCGATGATGTTCGCGCCGCTCTGGCGGTTGACCACCAGCAGCACCGCCGAGGCATCGTTATAGAACCCGGCGTTGTAGCGGTCCTCTACCCCATCGCTGACCTTGGCCACATGGCTGAGGCGCAGCACCGAGCCGTCTTGGTAACGGATCACCAGGGGCGCGTAATCTTCGGCTTTCTCCAACTGGTCGTTGGCCTGGATCTGCCAGCTGTGTTCGGCGTCCTCGACGTAACCCTTGGGCCGACGCACGTTGGCGTCGGCGATGACACTGCGTACATCGTCCAGAGACACGCCATATTGATCGAGCAACTGCGGTTGCAATTCGATTCGCACCGCAGGCAGCGAACTGCCGCCGATCTGCACCTCGCCGACCCCCGGCACTTGGGACAGGCTCTGGGACAAAATGGTCGACGCCAGGTCGTATAGTTGGCCTTTTTGCAAAACATCAGAGGTCAGCGACAGCACCATGACCGGTGCCTGGGACGGGTTGACCTTCTTGTACGTCGGCATACTGCGCATGCCACTGGGCAGCAAATTGCGCGCAGCGTTAATGGCCGCCTGCACTTCGCGGGCGGCGCCGTCGATATTGCGGTCCATGTCGAACTGCAAGATCACCCGGGTCGAGCCTTGGCTGGAACGGCTGTTCATGCTGGTCACCCCAGCGATGGCGCCGAACGAACGTTCCAGTGGGGTGGCTACCGTCGACGCCATGACCTCAGGGCTGGCCCCGGGCAAGTTGGCGCTGACCACGATTACCGGGAAGTCCATTTGCGGCAGCGGCGAGACGGGCAACAGGCCGAAACTGACGCCCCCCAGCAGCATGATCGCCAGGCTCAGCAACATGGTCGCGACCGGGCGACGAATAAAGGGGCCGGACAGGTTCATCGAGGCACCGGATCCTGCTCGGCAGGCTTGCGCCGCCAGCGGCGACCCAGCCGATCGAAATACAGGTAGATGACCGGTGTGGTGAACAGCGTCAGCACCTGGCTGACCAGCAAGCCCCCCACCATCACCAGGCCCAACGGCTGACGCAACTCGGCGCCCGAACCACTGGCAAGCATCAACGGCACCGCGCCGAACAGCGCCGCCAGGGTGGTCATCAGAATGGGCCGGAACCGCAGCAGCGCGGCTTCGTATATCGCTTCCTGAGGGGCCAAGCCGCGATTACGTTCGGCGTCCAGGGCGAAATCGATCATCATAATGGCGTTTTTCTTGACGATACCGATCAGCAAAATGATGCCGATGATCGCGATCATGCCCAAGTCATTGCCACTTAACAGCAGCGCTAGCAACGCCCCCACAGCCGCCGATGGCAAGGTCGAGAGGATGGTGATGGGGTGAATGTAGCTCTCGTACAACACCCCCAGCACGATATACATGGTGACGACGGCTGCCAGCACCAGCAGCAGCGTACTCGACAAAGATGCCTGGAACGCTTCGGCGGCGCCCTGGAATTGAGTCTGCACGCCCAGCGGCATACCGATCTCCTGCTGCACCTGCTCGATCACCTCCACGCCCTGGCCCAGGGCGACACCGGGGGCCAGGTTGAACGACATCATCACCGCAGGGAACTGGCCGATATGGGTAATCGCCAATTGCGCCTGGCGCTGCTCGATCTTCGCCAGGCTGGCCAGGCGTACCTGGCCGTTATCGCCCGCCTTCACGTAGATCTGTTCCAGGGCCTGCGGGCCAATGACATTGCCATCCATGGCCTGCAATACCACGCGGTACTGGCTGGCCTGGGTGTAGATGGTGGAAATCTGCCGCTGGCCGAATGCGTCATACAAAGCGTTGGTGATATCGGCCACGTTCACCCCGACGCGGCGCGCCTGGTCCCGGTCGATGTCGAGGTACACCTGCAGGCCTTTGTCTTGCAAATCGCTGGCGACGTCGGCCAGCTCGCCTCGCTGGCGCAGCGCGTCAAGCAAACGCCCACTCCAGGTCGCCAGCAGGTCGGCATCGGGTGACGACAAGCTGAACTGGTATTGGGTACGGCTGATGCGGTCTTCGATGGTGAGGTCTTGCACCGGCTGCATGAACAAGCGCACGCCGACCAAGGTGTTCACAGCGGGCTGCAGGCGCTCGATCACCTGGCTGGCGGTCAGGCTGCGTTCGCTGTGGGGCTTGAGGTTGATCAGCAAGCGGCCGCTGTTGAGGGTGACGTTGTCACCGTCGATACCGATATAGGACGACAGGCTGGCGACGTCGGGGTCTTTTAGAATGATCTCGGCCAAGGCTTGCTGGCGTTCGCTCATGGCCTTGAAAGAGACCGCCTGGGGCGCCTCGGAAATACCCTGAATGACGCCGGTGTCCTGCACCGGAAAAAACCCCTTGGGCACTACCAGATACAGCAGCACCGTCAGCCCCAGGGTGGCCACGGCCACCAGCAAGGTCAAGGGTTGGCGCTTGAGCACCCAGCGCAGGCCAACGGCATAGCGCTCGACCATCCAGTCGATCGCCGCGCCACTGCTGCGGTAGAAGCGCCCCTGCTCATGGGCTTCGGGCTCGCGCTTGAGCAAACGAGCGCACATCATCGGGGTCAGGGTCAGGGAGACCACCAGCGAAATCAGGATCGCCACAGCCAGGGTAATGGCAAATTCGCGGAACAGCCGCCCCACCACGTCCGCCATGAAGAGCAAGGGGATCAGTACGGCAATCAGCGAGAAGGTCAACGACAACAGGGTGAAACCGATCTGCCGAGCGCCCTTGAGCGCTGCTTGCATGGGCGTTTCGCCGTCCTCGATATGCCTTGCGATGTTTTCCAACATGACGATGGCGTCATCGACCACAAACCCCGTGGCCACGGTCAATGCCATCAAGGTGAGGTTATTGATGGAGAAGCCGGCCAGGTACATCACCCCAAACGTACCGATCAACGACAGCGGCACGGCAATGGAGGGAATCAGGGTGGCGCTGGCCCGGCGCAGAAACAAAAAGGTAACCATCACCACCAAGGCGATGGCGATGAGCAACTCGTGCTGCACGTCGGTGACTGATGCACGGATGGTCTGGGTGCGGTCGGTCAGCACGGTGACGTCGAGGCCAGCCGGCAAGTTGTCGGTGATCGAAGGCAGCAGCGCTTTGATCCGGTCGACCACCTCGATCACGTTGGCCCCAGGCTGACGCTGAATATTCAGCAGGATCGCCTGGTTACGATCGGCCCAGGCCGCCAGCCGTTCGTTCTCGGCGCCATCGACGATCTGCGCCACGTCCTTGAGCCGCAGTGGCGCGCCGTTGTTATAGGCCAGGATCAGGTTGGCGTATTCAGCTGGCGACTTGAGTTGATCGTTGGCATCGAGCATCGACACCCGGGTCGGCCCGTCGAAGTTACCCTTTGGCTGGTTGACGTTGGAGTCGCCGATGAGAGTGCGGACATCGGCCAGGTTCAGGCCATTGGCGGCCAGCGCTTGGGGGTTGACTTTGATCCGTACGGCCTGACGTTGCCCACCGGCCAAACTGACCATCCCTACCCCGCTGATCTGCGCGATCTTTTGCGCCATACGGGTGTCGACCAAATCATTGAGTTTGGGCAGCGGCAGGGTCTTGGATGAGATAGCGATGGTCAGCACCGGGGTGTCGGCGGGGTTGACCTTGTTGTACACCGGCGGTGCGGGCAGATCCGTGGGCAGCAGGTTACTGGCGGCGTTGATCGCCGCCTGCACCTGCTGCTCGGCGACATCCATATTGATGTCCAGGCTAAAGCGCAGGGTCAGCACCGAAGCGCCGCCGGAACTGGTCGAGGCCATTTGCGTGAGCCCCGGCATCTGCCCGAACTGGCGTTCCAGAGGTGCGGTAACAGCACTGGTCATCACTTGCGGGCTGGCGCCGGGGTACAGGGTCATTACCCGGATGGTCGGGTAATCGACCTGGGGTAGCGCCGATACGGGCAACAGTCGATAGCCGATCAAGCCAGCCAAAACGATCGCCAACATGGTCAGGGTGGTAGCGACCGGGCGCAGGATGAACAGCCTGGAGATATTCATGCCCCGGCTTTGCCTTGGCCTGCGGCAGGTTGGCCTTTCTTATCGGTACCCTGCAGCTGTTGCCCTGGGGTAGTCGGCACCGCGCTGCTGTCTTCGACCACCTCGACCGCGCTGCCGTCACGCAGGCGGTCGGTGCCTTCGAGCACGACACTGTCGCCACTGGCCAGGCCCTCTTCGACCACCGTGCGTTCGCCATCGGTGGGGCCTATTTTGAGTGGGCGGATCCGCACTTTGTCGGGGCCATCCAGGACGTAAACGAAGTCACCATCGTTGCCAAACTGAATCGCCGCCGAGGGGATCTGCACCACTTGCTTCAAAGTGTCGGACAGCAGCCTGACGCTGACGAACTGGTTGGGAAACAGCGCCTCGTCGGTATTCTCGAAGCGCGCCTTGAATTTCAAGGTACCGGTGGTGGTATCGATCTGGTTATCCAGGCTCGCTAGAACCCCCGTGGCTTGTTTTTCTCGGTCGCCACGGTCCCAGGCTTCCACACTCAATGTGGCGCCACTGCGAAAGCGTGCGAGCACCGGGGCAAGCTGAGTTTCTGGCAGGGTAAAAGCAACGCTAATGGGCTGCACTTGGGTGATCACCACCAGAGCCGTGGTGTCGTTGGCCGCCACCAGGTTGCCGATGTCCAACTGACGCAGCCCCAGGCGCCCGGCAATGGGCGCACGGATACGGGTGAATTCAAGGTTCAACTTGGCGTCATTGACTGCTGCCTGGTTGGTTTTGATGGTACCCAGGTACTGCCCGACCAGGGCTTGCTGGGTATCCAGGGTTTGCTTGGCCACGCTGTCTTCAGCGTAAAGCCCTTTATAGCGCTGCAAGTCGATGCGCGCATTCTTCAACTGGGCCTCATTCTGCGCCAGGGTGCCCTCGGCCTGCTGCAAGGCGATCTGATAGGCCCTAGGGTCGATTTCCGCTAGCAGATCACCTGCCTTGACCCGTTGCCCCTCCTTGAAGTTGATTTTCACCAACTCACCCGCCACCCGGCTGCGCACGTTGACCGTACTGGTGGCCGTGACCGTGCCCAGGGCTTTGTAATAAAGCGGAAAATCGCCGACCTCGGCCTTGGCCACGCGTACCGGTGTGGCCGCGCTGCTGCCGCCGAAACCGGGGCGCGCCGCCTTGCCGGCGTCGGCTGCGCCAGAGTTGCCGCTGAGGGTGGGCCAAAACCACCAGCAAAGGCCCACAACCAGTAACAGGACGAGCACGGCAAAGAACCAACGACGGGAGCGACGAGTAGCGGGGGGATGCATGGAATGGTCGACCATTAAGGGAAAGGCTTCTACTGGATGAGGCTGAACGATAAGCACTGCCGGTAACGCTGCAAAGCGCCTTTACCGGCAATTTACCTTTGCATACATTTTCACGGGGCGCTGAAAATGAAAACGACCTGAGCAATCAGGTCGCTTCTAAGCAAAGACGTTGAACAAATGCCCCAACGCACCCGTTACTTGAGGACAGCGAGTGCGGCCTCGTAGTTGGGCTCCTGGCCGATCTCGGGGACCAGCTCACTGTGCAGCACTTTATCCTGTTCATCGAGCACCACCACGGCCCGGGCGGTGAGGCCTTTGAGGGGGCCTTCAGCGATGGCCACGCCGTAGGTTTCGCTGAACTCGGCGCCGCGCAGGGTGGATAGGTTCTTGACGTTTTCCAGCCCTTCGGCGCCGCAGAAGCGTGCCTGGGCGAACGGCAGGTCGGCGGAGATGCACAGCACCACGGTGTTGCTCAGCTCATTGGCCTGGGCGTTGAACTTGCGCACCGATGTGGCGCAGGTGGGGGTGTCGATGCTCGGGAAGATGTTCAAGACCTTACGCTTGCCCGCGAAGCTAGCCAGCGTGGTATCTGCCAGATCGCCTGCAACCAATGAAAATGCCGGTGCCTGGGCGCCGACCTGAGGCAGCTCGCCTTTGACTTGAATGGGGTTGCCTTTATGGGTTACTTGAGCCATTAACCTGATCCTTCTGACTGTAAAGTGAGAAAGGTCAAAGTTAACCACGAATTGAAGCGTCGCCTACGCATCGATTGCAAAAAAAAACCAAGACGACGCTTAGCAGCGAAAAAAGCACTGTCAACCGGCGTGAGCGTGGCGAGTCTCCTGCTCCGACTCACTCCAGCGCGAGCGCAGCTCTGCGATCAGGGCGTTGAGGCTGCGGGCATGCTCAATACGCTTGAACGGGATGTGCTGGAAATCTGCAGTGCGCCCGGTATGCGAGTCGTGCAAGCGAATCTTCAGCGTCTCTGCGTCCCGGTCGACGGTACAAACACAGTTGATAGGCCAAAAAACACGCTCGATATAACTGCGTAGTTCGATGTCGCTCAGTCCATATAAAAACATGACCCATCCCTCACCGCGCTGCGCTTCATTAATTGAAGCGCTTTCAATGGGTATATACCTCGCCTCCACTCTGCGCAATGACCGTTCGCGAAATGCCGGCACAGGTTTATAGGTCATTGATATTTATCAATAATCAAAGCGTATATAAATGTGTCGGAAACACCCTCAAAGGCCTCGGGCTACTGCGACATCGACTGCAATCGGCCACGGATGTCAGCCACCTCGCCCTGGTACTGCGCATACCCCGCTGCGGAGCCTGCATAGCTGAAGCCATACGCGGCGCCCTGGCCAGCGGCGGCGACCAGGGTTTGGGTCATCACATGGTTACCGTTGAGGGTCACCTTACAGGTGGTTTCCATGGCCGGCAGATTACCCAGTGAGCCGTCATGAATTTTTGTGCAGAGGCTTTGATAGCCGCCCTGGGAGAAGTTGATCTGCACCGCTTTGCGCATTTCCAACACGACCCCACTGAGGTTGACCTCATGCCCGGGCTGCAGCGGCGAGCGGGTCAACTCTACGACCATCACGGGGTCGCCATTGGCGTCATTGCGGGTCGCCCGCTGGCGTGTCACCCCGGCGGCGTCGGCTCCCGGCGCAGCAGGGGTGTTTTCCACTTCCCAGCCCGCAGGCCAGATGATTGCGATGTCATCGGCGAACGCCGGCACAACGAACGACAGCGGGATCAGCAACACTAAGCGATAAAACACGGCGGGCCGCCTATGACGGTGTGAAAGGTTGTAGTCTCGCAGAATCGGCCGATCGGGCGCAAAGGTCGGCCTGCCTAGCTTGCTTGAAGGAGCGGTCTTTTCCTAACGTGGGGAACCTAGGTGTTGCTATGCCAGTCGACCTAAACTGACTCAATGCTTGGAGCGCCAAACACCGATGGAACATATACTTCCCCAATCCTGGCTCGACAAGGTCCCGCTACCCTGGCTAAGCACACTGCTCGCGGCCACCGTGGCGGTGTTGGTGGTACTCCTGGTGCGCTGGATCGGCCTGGTGGTCCTGCGCCGTATAGCGAAATCATTCATCCTTGCTAGCCAGTTGCTCAAACGTGCAGAACAGCCAAGCCTGTGGCTATTGCCCCTATTGGCATTGCAGGCGGTGTGGACGTCAGCCCCAGATGACCTGATGCTGATTAAGAGCGTGCAGCATATCAATGGCATGCTCCTGATCGCCGCCATGACCTGGCTCGGCCTGCGCTGCGTGACGGCGGTGGCCGACACTTTGGCAATTCGCCACCCGCTGGACATCGAAGACAACCTCAACGCCCGACGCATTCAGACCCAGGTCAAAGTGCTGATGCGCTGTTTGAACGCCGTTGTGCTGATTTTCGGCACCGGCCTGATCCTAATGAGCTTTCCGGCGGTCCGGCAAATTGGCACCAGCCTGCTGGCCTCCGCTGGCCTGGCCGGGCTTGCGGCAGGTTTTGCCGCCAAGCCTGTCCTGGGGAACCTGATCGCCGGCTTGCAAATCGCCATTTCCCAGCCCATACGGCTAGATGATGTGGTCATCGTCGAAAACGAATGGGGGCGAATCGAAGAGATCAGTGGCACGTACGTGGTGGTGAAGATCTGGGATGAGCGGCGCCTGGTGGTGCCCTTGTCCTATTTTATCGAGAAGCCTTTCCAGAACTGGACCCGCAGCACCTCCAGCTTGATCGGTTCGGTATTTCTGTGGGTGGATTACTCGGTGCCCCTGGAAGCGCTGCGTGAGGAAACCACGCGCCTGTGCGCGGAGATTCCACACCTGTGGGATGGCCGGGTCTGCGTGTTGCAGGTCACCGACGCCAGCGAAAAATCCATGCAACTGCGGATACTGCTCAGCTCACCGGACTCCTCACGCAGCTGGGATGCCCGTTGCCACGTGCGTGAACGGCTGATCACTTTCATCAACCGCAATTACCCCGAATGCCTGCCGCAGTTGCGCGCAGAGATTTCCAGCAAAACGGTACATCCGGCCGAGCATGGCCGGCAGCCCGCCAGCGAAGTGGCGCGGCAACCCCCGGTTTAAAGCAGCTGTGGGTCAACCTGCATCGACTTGATCATGATCGCCTGCTGTTCGGGCGTCATCTCATCCCATATGTGAAACTTGGCGTAGTAGCCCAAGCCACCCAGGATATACAGGAGCAGCGCCGCCATGACTGCATACGCCCACAGCGACGTGCGCGGCTGCCCCTCTTCCAGCACACCACGGCGCTCATCGCCGGGGCTGCCCAGGCGCTTGAAGGATTGATAAAGATAGGTCAACACCGGGCGCAACATGAACACAACCTCGCAATAAAATCGTCAAACCTGTAAACGAAAAAAGCCCGTCATTTGACGGGCTTTTTTCTTGGAATAGTGCGCAGATGCTGCCAATAAGTACTACGGCAGCCTGCAGGCTTGGGCGAAATTGTAGGGCCTTATGCCTGGCGGGTAAACCGCGGAACAGGCGATTGCGACCTTTTGCCGCGCGGGCAGGCGCGCACCGGATAGCGCCGCCAGCAGGGAAGGTTTCGAACACATAACCTAATAACTATCCATTATTAGAATATTTTTCTAATTGATGCGCAAATGAAGGTCAATAAGTCAATTTTTTTGCCCTGGATCCGCCGTAGTATTTCCCTGTCTTCTCATTGATCGCGCACCGGGTTATCTCCATGTCCAGCTCCCCACTCTATTTCGATTACGCCGCTACCACCCCCGTGGATGACCGCGTCATCCAGGCCATGGTCGCTTGCCTGGGGCGTCAGGCCAACTTTGGTAACCCGGCATCGACGTCCCATGCCTATGGTAATCGCGCCCGGCAGAGCGTTGAATTGGCCCGGCGTCAAGTCGCCGAATTGGTTGGCACGCAAGCCGAACGGCTGATCTGGACCTCAGGCGCCACCGAGTCGAACAACCTGGCCCTCAAGGGCGTCGTCATGGCCGCACAGGGCTCGCGGCGGCACATTATCACCAGTGTCATCGAACACAAGGCGGTGATCGATACCGCCCGCCAGTTAGAGGCTCAAGGGGTGCCCGTGACCTGGCTGGTGCCCAACGCCGACGGTTTGATCACCCCAGAAGCAGTCGCCGCAGCCTTGCGCCCGGACACCCTGTTGGTGTCCCTGATGATGGTCAACAACGAACTCGGCACCCTGACCGATATTGCCCGCATCGGCGAACTGGTCCGAGCCCACGGCGCATTGCTCCACGTGGACGCGGCGCAGGCGGCCGGCAAAGTGGCCATCGACCTGGACGCCCTGGCGGTCGACCTGATGTCGTTCTCAGCGCACAAGATCTATGGCCCCAAGGGCATCGGTGCCCTGTACGTCGGCGCCCATGCCAGTGGCTCGCTGCAAGCGCAGATCCACGGTGGCGGCCATGAGCAGGGCCTGCGCTCAGGCACGTTGGCCACGCACCAGATCGTCGGCATGGGGGCTGCCTATGCCATCGCCAGTGCAGAAATGGCTGAAGAAAACCAACGCATCGCCGCGCTGTCCCAGCGTTTGCAAACAGGTTTACTGGCACACCCGCAGATTCGCTTGAACGGCTGCCCCCAGCAGCGCATCGCCCATACCCTCAACCTGCGCGTCGATCACCCTGGCTTTAACCCCGCCAGCCTGAGTTCAGCCCTGGCGGTGTCGTCGACGTCGGCCTGTAACTCGGCGAGCAACGCGGCCTCCCATGTGCTGCTGGCGATGGGCCTGGCACCGACCCAAGCGCTGGCAAGTCTACGCCTGAGCCTGGGCCGCTATACCAGCGCCGAAGAAGTGGAGCAAGCATTGCAGGCTATCGAACGCGCCTTGAGCGCACCCGCCGCGCTTTGGTAAACCGCTAAAACGACTGGCCGGGCTCGTCGCCATCGGCCACCAGCCCCCAGTCGGCACTTTTTACATCTGCCGCCGGGGCCGGTGCCGCCGGGGCGCTGGTCTGTTCTACAGCGCCCTCGCGGTGCAGCTTCAAGCGTAAGCGCAGATTGTTCACGGAGTCGGCATTCTTCAATGCTTCCTCTTCACTGATCGCGCCCTCCAACACCAGCCCGTAGAGCGCGTGGTCGAATGTCTGCATGCCCAGGTTCACCGACTTCTCCATGATGCCCTTGAGCTCGGAAAATTCGTTGCGGTGAATGAAATCACGGACCGTCGGCGAGCCAAGCATCACTTCGACCGCGGCGCGGCGCTTGCCGTCGGTGGTGCGCACCAGGCGCTGGGAGACAAACGCCCGCAAGTTGTTGCCCAGGTCGTTGAGCAACTGCGGGCGGCGGTCTTCCGGGAAGAAATTGATGATACGGTCCAGCGCCTGGTTGGCGTTATTGGCGTGCAGCGTGGAGATGGCCAAATGTCCGGTGTCGGCAAAGGCCAGGGCATGCTCCATGGTCTCACGGTCGCGAATTTCGCCGATCAGGATGACATCCGGCGCCTGGCGCAGGGTGTTTTTCAGCGCGGCTTGAAAACTGCGCGTATCTACGCCCACCTCGCGCTGGTTAATGATGGACTTTTTGTGCCGATGGATATATTCCACCGGGTCCTCGATGGTGATGATGTGCCCACTGCTGTTGCGGTTTCGGTAATCGATCAGGGCGGCCAGGGAGGTGGACTTGCCCGAGCCGGTGGCGCCGACGAATAGCACCAAGCCGCGCTTCTCCATGACCACTTCGAGCAGTTTTTCCGGAAGTTTCAGGTCCTCGAAGCGGGGAATGTCCAACTTGATGTTACGCGCTACCAAGGACACTTCGTTGCGCTGCTTGAAGATGTTGACGCGAAAGCGGCCCACCCCGGGCAGTGACAACGCCAGATTCATTTCCAGGTCACGTTCGAAGTCGAGCCGCTGCTCGCTGTCCATGATCGCTTCCGCCACCGCGGCGATCTCGCCCGGCTTCAGCGCTTCGGCGCTCAGGGGTTTAAGCACGCCATTGAACTTGGCGCACGGTGGCGCACCGGTGGACAGGTAAAGGTCCGACCCGTCCTGGCTGGCGAGTATCTTGAGCAGGGCTTGAAGTTCCATGGGCAAAGTCCGCAAAGCCATCGAAAAAAAAGTAATATACCGCGACTCAAGGAGCTGCGGCCGACGTATATGCAAGATAACGCAATGAATGGCACCACCGAGGCGGGCTCTACCCTGGAGCTGATTGCGGGCCTGAGCGCCGCCGCTAGTCCCCTGCCCGTCTATGCCGCGTGGCCGCAAAGCCTGCGCACCGCTGTCGACATTATCAGCCACACGCCCATGCCCATGCTGCTGCTCTGGGGCCCGCAGTTGTGCCAGCTGTATAACGACAGCCTGGCACGCCTGATCGGTAACAATCACCCCCGGGCGTTTGGCCAGCCGGTGGACGCTATCTGGCCGGAGCTGCAGGCGTTCACCGCGCCGGTGTACGCGGCGGTCATGGCAGGCGAAGTCCGCACCTTCCACGAAAAATGCTTTTACCTGCCCCATGGCCCTCGGCGTGTCGAGGTGTGGCTAGACCTCACCTACAGCCCGGTGCGGGATGAAAGCGGCGCAGTGGCTGGCATTCTGGTCACCCTGATCGAAGCGAACGAACGCCGCCAACTCGCCGCCGACCTGCAGCGCACTGCCGATGCCAGCCAGGATGCCCAACGCCAGGTAGAGGAACGCCTGCAGTTGGCACTCGAAGCCACCGATGCAATCGGCACCTGGGACTGGAACATCCAGACCGACATCTTTATGGCCGACGCCCACTTCGCCCAATTGCACAGTGTCGACCCCCTGCAGGCGGGGGTCCTGCCGATCACCGCCTATTTGCAAGGCGTGCACCCCGAAGACCGCGGCAGCATTGCCCGCAGCATTGGCCACTGCATCGCCCAAGGCCATGAATACTCCGAAGAATATCGTCTGCTGCAAGCCGACGGCAGCGTGCGCTGGGTGCTCGCCAGAGGGCGTTGCTATCGTAACGAAGACGGCCATGCCGCGCGCTTTGTCGGCGCCTCTATCGATATCACCGAACGCAAACGCATCGAGCAAAGCCTGCGCGAGAGCGAGACCTATTTCCGCCTAGCTATTGAACTGTCCCCTGCCTTGCATTGGACCGCCGATGCCAACGGCCAGGCCCACCTGCCGACCCATGGCGAGCGCTGGCGCCAGCTGACCCACGTGGAAGGGCATGAAGTCGAGTTCACCGATTGGGCCACTGTGGTCCACCCCGACGACTATCAGCCGACCCTAGACACCTGGTATCGGGCCATCGCCACCGGCGCACCCTATGACGCGCAATACCGCCTGCGCATGGCCGACGGTAATTACCGCTGGATGCACGCCCGCGCCCTGCCGTTGCTCGACGCCGCTGGCGAGGTCAAGCAGTGGTTCGGCATGACCGAGGACATCGACAACCGCCGGCGTATCGAACAAGCGGTTCGCGACCTCAACGAGACCCTGGAGCAGCGAGTCGGCGAGCGTACCCGCGCCCTGGCGCAGTTGAACGTGCAACTGCAGGCGGAAATGCAAGAGCGCGAACGGGCCGAGGAAGCCTTGCGCCATGCGCAGAAAATGGAAGCCCTGGGGCAGTTGACCGGCGGTATCGCCCACGACTTCAACAATATGCTCACCGGCATCATCGGCAGCCTGGATCTGATGCAGCGCTACATCGCCAAAGGCCGGGCCAGTGAGATTGGCCGCTTCACCGAAGCCGCAGTGACCTCTGCCAACCGCGCGGCCGCTCTGACTCACCGCCTGCTGGCCTTCTCCAGGCGCCAGTCGCTGGACCGCAGGCCGCTGGACCCCAACCAGTTGCTGGGCTCTCTGGAAGACCTGTTCCGGCGCACCCAAGGCGAGCACATTACCTTGCACATGCAATTGGCTGAGGGTATCTGGGCGGTGAATACCGATGCCAGCCAACTGGAAAATGCCCTGCTCAACTTGGTCATCAACGCCCGGGACGCGATGCCCGGCGGCGGCACCCTGAATATCGAAACCGCCAACTGCCAACTGGATACCAGCCCTGACGGCGCCACGCTCGACCCCGTCGAGCCGGGTGACTACGTGATGATCAGCGTCAGCGACGATGGCGCCGGCATGAGTGCGCCCGTGCTGTCCAAAGCCTTTGATCCGTTCTTTACCACCAAGCCGATCGGCCAGGGGACGGGCCTGGGCTTGTCGATGATTTATGGTTTTGCCAAACAGTCCGGCGGCCAGGTCACCTTGCACAGCCGTGAAGGCGAAGGCACTTGTGTGCGTCTCTACCTGCCCCGCCATTTGGCCGTCATCGAACAGCCGGGGCTCGCGCCGACGCCCGCCGCTGCCCCTTTGGCCAAGGCCGGGGAAAGCGTGCTGGTGGTCGAAGACGACCCCGCGGTGCGCATGTTGGTGCTCAATGTATTGGATGAGCTGGGCTATCAGGCCCTTCCGGCGGCCGATGCCGAAAGCGCGCTGGCACTGCTGGAGTCTCCCGTACGTATCGACCTGCTGGTCACCGATGTCGGCTTGCCAGGCCTCAATGGCCGGCAATTGGCAGAAATCGCCCGCCAATACCGACCTGGCTTGAGGGTACTGTTTATGACCGGCTACGCGCAGAGTGCTGCAGAACGGCAGGCGTTTCTCGGTGAGGGCATGGACCTACTGGCCAAGCCCTTCACCCTCGACCATTTGGCACTGTGCCTGCGTGGCATGATCGGCCGATAGAAATCCGGCATAATTGCCGGTTTTACCCGCGAGCAATTGTTATGAAGGCGCAAGCCCGGCACATTCTGGTAAAGACGGCCGAAGAAGCCGAGCAGCTTAAGCAACGCATAGCCAAGGGCGAAGCCTTCGATGTACTGGCCAAAAAATATTCGGTCTGCCCGTCGGGCAAACGCGGCGGCGATCTTGGCGAAGTGCGCCCAGGGCAAATGGTGGGGGTCATCGATCAGGTGATTTTCAAAAAACCGCTACGCACAGTGCACGGGCCGATCAAAAGCAAGTTCGGCTATCACTTGGTGCAAGTGTTTTACCGCGATTGAAGGCGTTGTGGCTGAGGGTGGTAACGGTGAAACCTGCCCAGTACGCGACCGTGCAGGTTTCCAGAGGCGGGGTTTTACAGTGAATCGTTGGCAAAGCGCGGATCGGCAACGCGGTTCTTGCTGCTCAGTAGGCCAGTGCGCATGTCGGCGATCAGATTGGAAATGGCTCGGCTACTGGTCAGCTTTTCAGCGCGAATACCTGTAACAGTGAGGTCGACTTGGCTAGCGCTGGCGTCAAAAACGCGCACAGTGAGAGATTTATCTTGCGCCTGAATGCATTGGCAACGCACTGGCAGGAAGCTGGTTTCAATGATGTTGCGCAGTTCTAGAGTCGACAGCATGGTGAAACTCCTTGTTATGATATCCCTGAAAGGGCATGCCCTAGCTGTGCACTATTCATGCCCAAATTTGTGGCAATGCTTATCCGATTTAAATCAGTAACTTAGAGATTTACCGAATTTATTGGTTCGGGCAATTTGCACTGTTGCACCTTATTAACGTGGCAAATTGCATTGCCGACGCACACGTATAGTGCTGCCGCAACTAATAGTCAAATGGCCAAAGGCCACTCTTTGTTGCGGGCAGTGTTCTCTCCCTAACACATCTGCCAGCTTGGCGCCCTGCGCGGTTCTTGGGAATGTTCGGATCGACTCCCTAAGATCCGGACCTGTTATGTCACTTAACAAAGCCGTGTTGGTTGGCCTGATCGCTATGCCAATCGCACTGGAAACCCGTGCCGACTGCACGTTTGCCCCTACCCCCGGCAACGACACCTACCTCTGTGATTCCGGCACCTCCAGCTCTGGCCTGACCGACTTGGGAGGCGATAACAGCTTGACCCTGCCTGCAGGCGGTAGCGGCATCCTGGCGGGCAACGTTAACTTCGGGCCAGGGGTGGACCGAGTGGAAATCGCCAGCGGCCAAATCACCGGCACCGTCAACCAGGGCGCCGGTATCGATGACTTCGTCATGCACGGCGGGCAAATCCAGGCGTTAGCCCAGGGCGATGGCCGGGACACCTTTCTCATGACCGGCGGGACCATCAGCGGCGCTTTTGAAGACGGTGACGTGGCGGTCATGACTGGAGGCACCATTGGCCGTGTCGACATGAAGCTGGACGATAACCTGTTCGACCTTTCCGGCGGCCAGATCATCGGCAACCTGGTGGCCGGTTTTGGCCGCGACCAAATTCGCCTAAGCGGCGGCCGCATTGGCGGCAATATCAGCGTCAGCGGCGGCGACGATCTGGTCGAGATCAGCGGTGGTGAGGTAGGCGGCAACCTGTTGCTCAGTTTTGGTGACGACCGCTTCATCTGGCGTGATGCAGGGGTGATTCGCGGGCAGGTGCTGATGGCCGCAGGCAACGATTCAGCCCTGTTGAGTGGGTTGGCAGAAGCAACGCTGGCGTCCACACCGTTGCTCGATGGTGGCCTGGGCACCGACAGCTTGTTGTTTGCCGATTCACAGGCGGCGGGCGCCGGGCGCTTTATCAATTGGGAAAGCATTGCCCTGAGCCGCACCAGCCGTCTCTATTTGGACGATGACCTGGTCTTGGGCGATGCCGATAGCCTGAGCGGTAGCCTGGACATCGACGCCAGCAGCACCTTGGCCGCCAGTAATGCCTCAGTACGCGCCAACCAGGCAGGGCAGAACGTGGTCGTGCGCAACAGCGGTACCCTTGACCTGACCAGCAGCGGCGCCTCCAGCGCAGATCGCCTGACCCTCGTGGGCGACTACCAGGGCAATGGCGCGCGGCTCAAGCTGCAAAGCGCCCTGGGCAGCGACGATTCGCCCAGTGATCGCCTGGTCATCGCCCAAGGCGCCGCCACCGGCACCACGGCGTTGTACGTGAGCAATGTGGGCGGCACGGGCGGGCTTACCGAGGGTGACGGTATTCGCGTAGTCGAAACCACGGCAGGCGGCAGCACCGCTAGCACGGCCTTCAGCCTCGGCCAGCGGGTCGCTGCTGGGGCCTACGAGTACTACCTATTCCGCGGTGCCCCGAGCGACAGCGCCAGCCAGGACTGGTACCTGCGCTCCAGCGTGATCGAAAGCCCCGCCAGCACCCCGGCGGCAGGCACTCCGGCGTTACCCCAGGCCCAGCCCGGGCGCGCCATCCCGCTGTACCGCCCAGAGGCGCCGCTGTATGCGGCGGCGGCCAGCGGCGCCCATTGGTTGAGCCAGGCGACGCTGGCTACCTATCATCAACGCCGCGGCTCACAAGAGGTAGGCGAAGGCAGTTGGGGCCGGGTATTAGGTGAGCGTCGCCAGCAGCAATGGGATGGCGAATTGAGCCCGGCACTCGATGGTCATGTGACGGGCTTCCAAGTCGGCCATGATCTGTTCGCCCAGCGGGACTCCGCCTACCCGCAACGGGCAGGCGTTTTCATTGCCCACGGCACGCTACGCGGTGACGCCAAAGGTTTTGCCCTGGGCTTCGAAGGCACGCGGGTCGGCTCGCTGGAACTGGACGCCAACAGCCTGGGCGCTTATTGGACCATGACCAACCCCAGTGCGGGCTACCTCGACGCGGTATTGATGGGCAGCCGCCTCAGTGGCCACACCCGCTCTGACGCTGGCCTGGGTATGAACCTGCGCGGCCACGCCTGGAGTGCTTCACTGGAGGCGGGTCAGCCCTTGCAATGGGCTGAACAGCTTTGGTTCGAGCCACAAGCCCAGCTAGTCGCGGAGAAAATCCAGTGGCGCGGTGCGCGCGATTCGGTGTCAGCGGTGCAGTTACACAATGATCTGAGCTTGACCGCGCGCGTTGGCGCCAGAGTCTTCAGCCGCCAGCAAGTGGGCACCCAGTACCTGGAACCGTCCCTACGCGCGAACCTTTGGCAAGGCCTGCGCGGCGGCGACCGGGTGACCTTCGGCGGGCGCGACGCCATGCACACCGACCACCAAGGCGCCGTCGGCGAATTGGGCATCGGCCTGCTGGCCCGCCCTGCCCCTGCCACCCAGGTGCATCTGAACCTGGATTACCGACGCCACCTGGACGCCCAGCGCGGCAGCGGCCTACAGGCCAACCTTGGGCTACAGGTGCAGTGGTAGGCTCTACTGGGTGCGCCTGCTCCAGGCAAACACCAGCAACGCCAATGCGGGCAGCAGCGCGCCCACCCAGGCCACGGCACTCCAACCATAGTTTTCATACAGCGCGCTGGCGACTGCCGAACCCAGCGCGCCGCCAAGGAAGATACTGGTCATGTACACCGCGTTCAGGCGTGCGCGGCTGTGGGGGTCCAGGCCATAGATGGTGCGTTGGCCTAATACCATGCTCAGTTGCACAGCGAAGTCCAAAACGACGCCCGTGAGGGCCAGCCCGACGACGCTATAGCCCCACTGGCTGACCCCCAACAGGAACGCCAAGGGCGCCAGCAGCAACGCCAGCCACGAAGCTTTGACCGTATAACCGGCGTCAGCCAGGCGGCCGGCAATCGGTGCCGCCACGGCCCCCAGGGCCCCGACCAGGGCGAAAAGCGCGATCTGGCTTTGGCTGAGGCCGTGTTGGCGAGCCAATTCGATGGGCACGGCGGTCCAGAACAAACTGAACGCGGCAAACATGAGGCCTTGCAGCAAAGCCCGCTGGCGTAGCAATGGGTAACGCCGCAACAGCGTCCATAACGAGCCCAGGAGTTGGCCATAGCTGGCCTGGTGGGCGGGCTCACGCCGTGGCACGGTTCTGGCGATCACCAGCAGAATCACCGCCATCACGGCCGCCGCCGCCAGGTACACGGCGCGCCAGCCGAAATGGTCGGCGATCAGGCTGGCCACCGGCCGGGCCAGCAGGATGCCGAGCAACAGCCCGCCCATGATGTTGCCCACCACCCTGCCCCGCGCTGCTTCCGGCGCCAGGTTGGCCGCCAGTGGAATCAGCATCTGTACCGCCACCGAGCTGAAACCAATCAGCAACGCCAAGCCCAAAAATACCCCCGGCTGGCTAGACAGCCCCGCGCCGATCAAACTCACCGTCGCCACCGCCGTCGTCACCAGGATCAGCCGACGGTTTTCCAGCAAGTCCGCCAGTGGCACCAACAGCAGCAGCCCCAGGGCATAACCGATCTGGGTCAGGGACACGATCAGGCTGGCGCCGTGGCTCGACAGCCCGACTGCCGGGGCGATCAGCGCGATGATTGGCTGCGAGTAGTACAAATTGGCAACGATCGCCCCACAGCAAAAGGAGAAAAACACCACCATCGCTTGGGTCATTTCGGTACGCGCAGTTGGCGAGGTCATGGGGGGCCTGAATGTCGAAATAGCAGAAAGGTCGGCGCCCGGGCACTCAGTGGACAGGGCCACACATTGCACCCCGGGCCCCGCCCTTTTACAGCTTCGTTCAGCGCCTGCCAACTGAAACGTCCTACCTTGGCGCCAGCGGGTAGTTGCTCAATGGGCCAGATGCTGGTGAGTGAATGCTAAGATAACCCTACCCTGCAAAAGCCTTCGCGCTTCGGATCGCTGCATGTTCAAACGTTCGCACCTAGTGCTGCTTATCGTGCTGATCGCCGCCGGCCTCGGCCTGATGGCCGTCCGCTTGGCCCAGACGGCGCCAACGCCTTCACCGCAGACCCTGCAAAACGGCTATGAAACCGCGCTGGAACGAGCTCGCAACGGCCTGCCAGGCGCTGCGCGAGTGCTTTATCAGCAGCTGGCGCGCGACGACCTCAGTAGCAGCCGGCGTGCCAGGCTCTACCGGGAACTGCCCAATTACCCCAGCCCACAAGCCTTAAAACTGGCCGATGGCGACCTCCATCATGCCGCCCTCGTCGTGCGGCATGCTGCTATCGATGCGGTAACCGGCCTGGTCCCCGCCGCTCAACTGAGCCTAGTCCTGGGCCCGCTGCTGGACGACTCCGAGCAGTCGATCCGCTTCCAGGCCACGCGGGCGCTGCTGGGCCTCTCTCCGGACGAGTTGGGCCTGTTTTTTGGCCGTCTCCAGGCGGTGCTCGACGAGTACATACAAGCCTTGGAGCAGACGCCCGACGACAGCGCCGCCCAGCTACAATTGGCGCGCCTGTACCTGTATGACGCCGACTACCCCCAGGCCGCCCGCGCACTCGAGCGCGTCCAGCTGTTGGCACCCGATAACCTCGAGGCGCTGGCCATCCGTGTGCAAGTCATGGAAAAACTCGGTCAGGGCGACGCTGCACGGCAGATGCTCGCCGAACAATTGCAACGCAATCCGCAATCGGCGTTTTTGCAGCATCAGTTGGGCCTTTGGTTGCTGGCCCACGACCAGGGTGAGTATGCTCTGCTGGCCCTGGCTAAAGCCGTCGAGTTGCAGGGCGACAACGTTGAATACCGCTACCGTCTGGCGACCACCCTGCACGACCTCGAGCAGGTCGACGCGGCCCAGGTTCAGCTGGATGAAATCGTCCGTCAGCACCCCGCCAATCGTCGCGCTCGGGTATTACTGATTCAATACTGGAAAGAGACCGGTCAGTTGCAAAACGTGCAGATCCGCCTGGCGGAACTGGAGCAACAAAACCCCGACGACCCAGTTTTGCAACAGGGGCTCTGAGTTAGTAAATGGAACGACACTTGGCCGCCATGGTCGAGAACATAGCGACGTACGCATGACGTCGCCCTATCACTTGCTGGCTACCCGAGGGGACCTATTTGATCACGGCAAAAGCAGCCACCGGCATCGCCGGTTTGGACGATATCCTGGGGGGTGGCCTGTCTCGCCGTCATATCTTTTTGCTTGAAGGCCAACCCGGGGCTGGCAAGACCACGGTGGCATTGCAGTTTCTCCTCAATGGTGCCCAGGCTGGCGAGTGCTGCCTGTACATCACGCTCTCGGAAACCGAGCAAGAGCTACGTGAAGGTGCGCTGTCCCATGGCTGGGAATTACCGCCGCAAGTAGAAGTTTTCGAGCTGACGCCGCCCGAGATGATTCTCGACATGCAGCAGCAACAGAGCCTGCTGTATTCATCCGACCTGGAACTGGGCGAGGTCACCCGGCAGATATTCGAGCTGGTAGAGCGCGTACGCCCCACCCGTGTGGTGCTCGACAGCCTATCGGAGGTACGCCTGCTGGCTCAAAGCTCGCTGCGCTACCGCCGCCAGATTCTAGCGATCAAGCACCATTTCGCCCGCTATAACGCCACGGTCCTGTTGCTCGACGACATGACCAGCGAGCCGTTGGATAAAACCCTGCACAGCATCGCCCACGGGGTAATTCGCCTGCAGGAGACGGCACCGACCTATGGCGCCGAGCGCCGTCGCCTGCGGGTCATGAAGTATCGCGGCCAGCAATATCGGGGCGGCTACCATGACTTCACCATTCATCAAGGCGGCATCCAGGTGTTCCCGCGTCTGGTAGCGGCCGAGCATCGTGCCCATTACGCGCGCACTCAGCTCACCAGCGGTATCGGTGCACTGGACCGGTTATTGGGCGGTGGGATCGAGAACGGCTCCAGCACACTTATACTGGGCCCGGCCGGTACCGGTAAGTCATTGATCGCACTGATCTTCGCCGCTGCTGCCGTGGCGCGCGGCGAGCGGGTGGCGCTGTTTATCTTCGACGAAGAGTTGGGCCTACTATTCGAGCGCATGAAACAACTAGGGGTCGACCTCGAAGAATTTCAAGCCAGTGGCAAGATGCTGATTGAACAAGTCGACGCCGCTGAGCTGTCGCCGGGCGAGTTTGCCCACCGGGTGCGCAGAAGCGTCGATGAAAAAGAGATCAAGACCGTGGTCATCGACAGCATCAATGGCTACCAGGCCGCGATGCTCGACGAAACCTCGCCCGTACTGCATATCCACGAACTGCTGCTGTACCTCAACCGCCGCGGCGCTTCGACCTTTATGACCGTGGCCCAGCAAGGGCTGGTGGGCGACATGCGCGCGCCGGTGGACCTCACCTACTTGGCCGATACGGTCATTCTGCTGCGCTACTTCGAAGCCCATGGCGAAGTTCGCCGCGCCATGTCGGTGATCAAAAAGCGCTTTGGCGGGCATGAGTCGACCATTCGCGAATACAAGATTGGCGGCCACGGGCTTACCGTGGGTGAGCCGCTCTCCGCTTTCCAAGGCGTACTACGAGGTGTACCCACCTATATCGGCGAGCGTAACCCGCTACTGCCGGACCACGAGCAATGAGTGACCTGCAACCTACGTCTGAACGTGCAATTATCCTGGCGCCCATGGGCCGCGACAGCCAGATCGCAATCGACCTGTTGGCGCGCGCCGGCTACACCGCCGTCGCCGCCCGCGACCTGCCGCACCTATGCGATGAACTGCGTCTGGGCGCTGGCCTGGCGATCATTGCCAACGAAGCGTTGCATCACGTCGATCTGAGCCCTTTGACCACGGTACTCAGTGAGCAGCCGGCCTGGTCGGACCTGCCGGTGGTGTTTATGACCCACCACGGCGGGCCCAACCAGACGCCCGCCACGCTGTTTGGTAACCAACTGGGCAACGTAACCTTCCTGGAACGTCCTTTCCACCCCGTCACCCTGATCAGCCTGGTGACCACCGCCATCCGTGGGCGCCGGCGCCAGTACGAAGCCCGTGCGCGCCTGCTGGACCTCAGTGAAAGCGAGCAGCGCCTGCAGCACGCTTTGACTGCAGGGCGTTTGGGCGCCTGGCAGCTCGACTTGCCCAGCTACCAACTGACCAGCTCGGCCTTGACCCGCGCCCACTACGGCTACGGCGAGCGCCAGGCGTTTACCTTCCAGGACTGGCAAAACTCGATCCACGTACTGGACCGGCCCAAAGCCAGCCAAGCCTTGCGTAATAGCATCGAATATGGCGCCGATTACAGCCTGCAGTACCGTAACCAGTGGGCCGACGGCAGCGTGCATTGGGTGGATGTGCGCGCCAGGGCGATCCACAATAGCCGCGGCGAAGTCACCGGGCTGGTGGGCGTCTCGGCCGACGTCACCGAGCGCAAGCTGGCCGAGGAGCAATTGCGCGCGCTAAATGAGAACCTCGAACAGCAGGTCGAAGAGCGCTCAGCCCAGGTACGACTCAACGAAGAGGCGCTGCGCCAGTCGCAAAAAATGGAGGCCGTGGGCCAGTTGACCGGGGGCATCGCCCACGACTTCAACAATATGCTCACCGGCATCATCGGCAGCCTGGAATTGATGCGCAGGCGCCTGGCCCGAGGGCGCACCGAAGAATTTGCCCATTTGATCGAGCTGGGTATCACTTCGGCCAATCGCGCGGCGGGGCTGACTCACCGGCTACTGGCGTTCTCCAGGCGGCAGTCGCTCGACTCCAAACCCGTGCGCATGAACCAACTGGTACAGGCCATGGATGAGCTGCTGCAACGCAGCCTAAATGAAAGTATTCACCTGGATATGCACTTGAGTGACGACTTGTGGGTCGCCGAAGCCGATCCGCACCAGTTGGAGAGTGCCCTGCTCAACCTGGTGCTCAACGCCCGCGACGCCATGCCCAACGGTGGCCAGTTGCGCGTACGCACCAGTAATACCCACCTGGACCCCGCCTTCACCGCCGCACACCCCAACCTGCAACCCGGCGACTACGTGCAGTTGAGCGTGGCCGACAGTGGCTGCGGTATGCCCGACAGCGTAATCCAGCGCGCTTTCGATCCGTTCTTCACCACCAAACCGATTGGCCAGGGCACCGGCCTGGGCTTATCGATGATTTACGGGTTTAGTAAACAATCACGCGGGCACGTAGCGATTGAAAGCCAGATGGGCGTGGGCACCACGGTACGGCTTTACCTGCCGCGCTTCGTTGGCGTCGAAAGCGACGACACCGTGATCATGCAAAGCCCTGTGGTGAGGGCTCGCCAGGGTGAGAGTGTATTGATCGTGGAAGATGACGGCGCCGTGCGCCATTTGGTCTGCGAAGTGCTCAACGAACTGGGCTACAGTTACCTGGAAGCAGGCCATGCCGACGCGGCCTTGGCGATCCTCGAGTCTGCCCAGCGCATCGACCTGCTTATCAGCGATGTCGGCCTGCCGGGCATGAATGGCCGCCAGCTGGCGGACATCGCCCGCCAGCTACGCCCAGGCCTTAAGGTGTTGTTTATCACCGGATACGCCGAGCACGCTGCGGTAAGGGCGGGTTTTCTCGACGAGGGCATGCAGATGATCACCAAACCCTTTGCGTTTGACCTGCTAACCGCACGGGTCAGGGAAATGATCGAAGCCTGAACAATGTTCAGGCGAGCATCTTTTCAATTTCTATCTGCAGCGTGTGCATGTCGAAGGGTTTGGCGAGAATCGGCGCACGTTTAGCAATCGGGCTACCTGAGTCGAGAATTTCTGCCGGGTAGCCACTGATGAAAATCACTTTTAAATCCGGCCGCAGCATCAGGGCGGGCTCGGCGATCTGCACCCCCGAGATGCCGCCCGGGAGCCGGTAGTCGGTCACCATCAAATCCAGGTGCGGCTTGGAGGCCAGAATCTCAAAAGCCTGTTCACCGTTTTCTGCCTGCAAGACCCGGTAACCGAGGCCAGACAGATAATCTGACAGCAGCATTAGAATCAGGGGCTCGTCCTCTACGATCAGAACGACATCTTGTGCATCTTCACTCATGGGAAACCTATGTGCTGAAAGACTCGCTGCCATTACGACCATGGGCAGCGCCAGAGGTTGCGCTAAATGTCGGGTTTGCGCCAATCCCCTTAGAGGGGTAACCGGACAGTGAAGCGCGAACCCTCGCCCAGAGCGCTCTCGACACCGATACGCCCGCCGTGGGCCGCAACAATTTGTTCGGAAATAAACAGACCCAGCCCTAGGCCGGCCGCCACATTGCTGCCCGACACCCGTTCGAACTGTTGAAAAACACGCGCCTGGTTTTCTTTGCTAATGCCGATGCCATGGTCCTGAACTTCCAATACCGCCTGGCCGTTGTGGGCATACACCGTCACCTCAACAGGCCCTTTGCCACCATAGCGTAACGCATTGGAAATCAGGTTGGACACTACTTGCTCGATACGAAACTCATCCCACGTGCCCAGCACAGGTTCTGGGGCCTTGAGCGTCAGGGTGCAGTCCGCTGCGGCCACTTGCGCCATAAAGGTCTCCAGCAGGTTTTGCACCATCTGCACCAGGTCGAACTGGGTCGGGCGAATGGATAGCTTGCCTGTGCGAATCCGCGAAACGTCGAGCATGTCTTCGATCAACCGGATCAGGCTTTTGATCTGGCGCTCGTCGCGATCGACCATGGCGCGCAGCTTATCCAGGGTGAAGGCGTCGGCGTTGTCGCGGGCCAAATGCAACTTGCGCAGCTGGGTCTCCAGGATCAGCCCATTGAGCGGCGTGCGCACCTCGTGGGATACGATCGACATAAAGTCGTCACGCATGCGCACCGCGTGCTCCAGCTCGTTCTGGGTGACCTGCAGGCGCTTGAGCAACACCTCCTGCTCCTGGCGGCTGCGCTCCAAGGCTTCGACCTGGCTGCGCATCGCCTTGCGCTGGCGGTACAGGTCGACGAATACATTGACCTTACTTTTAACCGCGTGCATGTCCAGGGGCTTGTGCAGAAAGTCCACTGCCCCGCTTTCATAGCCTTTGAACGCGTAGTTCATCTCCCGGCCCGCCGCACTCACGAACACAATCGGGATGTTTTTGGTTTTCTCCGTACCCCGCATCATTTCCGCCAGCTCAAACCCGTTCATGCCCGGCATCTGCACGTCCAGTATGGCCAGCGCGAACTCATGCTGCAGCAGTAGGGACAAGGCTTCGTCAGCCGACTGTGCGCTATACACGGCTCGGTCGTCGCGGGCTATCAATGCCTCCAGGGCCAGCAGATTCTCTGGCAGGTCATCGACAATCAGGAGCTTCGCTTCAATGTGACTTAACATGTGCCTCGTTCCAGCTCGGCCAACAGCTTGCCGATGCCGTTGAGTGAAAGAATATGGTCCGGGCTGATCAGCCGCAGAGCCGCTTCGGGCATCACTGACACACTCGCCTCGCGAGGGTCTTGGACGATGGTCAAACCACCGGCGTTTTGAATACTGGCCATGCCTCGGGCGCCGTCTGCGTTCGCCCCGGTTAGCAGAACACCTGCCAGGGCCTGGCCGTAGGCATCGGCAGCGGAATCAAACAGTAAGTCGATGGCTGGGCGGGAATAATGCACGCGATCTTCCTGGCTGAGGGAAAAACTATAGTCACGTTCCACCGAGAGGTGGTAACTGGGGCCGGCGAAGTAAAACATGCCCGGCTCGATGGTTTCTTTATCGCGGGCCTGGCGCACCGGGCGGTGTAGCCGGCGTTCGAAAACCTCGGCCAAATGGCTATGCCGCTGGTCCGGCAGATGTAAAACGGTGATGACCGGCAGGCTGAACTGGCTGGGTAAGCTGCTGAACACACTGATCAGTGCCTCAACCCCGCCAGCGGAAGCCCCGACCACGATCGCCTCATATTCCTTCATGATTTGCGGTAGATCCGTTCCGAGCGCAAAAGCGTTTCAAAACGCGCGCTGTAGGCCGAGAAGTCGAGGGTTTCCTTGCTACCCAGCATCAAAAATCCTCGATGACACAAGGACTCGTGAAACAATCCGAAAGCTCGATTCTGAAGATTTTTATTGAAATAAATCAATACGTTGCGACATGAAATTAATTGAGTTTCTGAAAAGACGCTGTCGGTCGCCAGGCTATGGTCGGCGAACGTTACGTTGTCGCGCAGGCTGCTGTCGAAGATAGCGTTGCCATACGCTGCGGTGTAGTAGTTGGAAAACGCCTGCTGGCCTCCGGCGCGCTGATAATTCTCGGTGTAAGTGCGCACGCTCTCCATGGAATAGATGCCTTGCTTGGCTTTGTCCAGCGAGGCCGGGTTGATATCGGTGGCATAGATGATGGTGCGTTCGAGAAGACCTTCCTCGCGCAGCAGGATCGCCATCGAATAGACCTCCTCCCCCGTGCTGCAACCGGCGATCCAGACCTTGATCGACGGGTAGGTACGCAACAGTGGCACCACTTCCCGGCGCAAGGCCAGAAAGTGCTCGGGGTCGCGAAACATTTCACTAACCGGGATTGTGAGGTATTGCAGCAACTGCATGAACACACCCGGGTCGCGCAGCACGCGCGCCTGCAACGCCGACACCGTGGCGCATTCCAGTTGCCCTAGGGCGTGGACGATGCGCCGCTTGATCGAAGCCCCAGAATAGTCGCGAAAATCGTAGCTGTACTTGAGGTAGATCGCGTCGATCAACAGGCGAATTTCAATATCCAGGTTGTCCCCAGCCGACAGGCGCCCAGAGCGCCCGCCATGTGCATCGGTCACTAAATGCGCTCCAGTTGCGGCAGCCAGACCCGGATCAACGAAAACAACCGATCCAGATCGATGGGTTTGGCCAGGTAGTCGTTGGAGCCTGCTTCCAGGCAGCGCTCCTGGTCATCTTTCATGGCTTTGGCCGTCACCGAGATAATCGGCAACTTGCGCCAGCGCGGGTCCTTGCGGATCTCGCGAGTGGCTTCGTAGCCGTCCATTTCCGGCATCATGACGTCCATCAAAACCAGGTCGATATCTTCGACCGCATTAAGGCGTTCGATGGCTTCACGGCCGTTACGGCCAATTTCGACAATCGCCCCTTTGTGTTCCAGAGCGCTGGTCAGGGCGAAAATATTGCGCACATCGTCGTCGACCACCAGTATTTTGCGGCCCTCGAACACCTTGTCGCGACTACGGGCGGTTTTCAGCATCTTCTGCCGCTCATGGGACAGCTGCGACTCGACTTTGTGGAGAAACAGAGTGACCTCATCCAGCAGGCGCTCGGGCGAGCGCGCACCTTTGATGATGATCGAGCGCGAATACTTGAGCAGCTCCGCTTCTTCATCGCGGGTCAAATTGCGCCCGGTATAGACGATCACCGGCGGGAACGAACGGATCTCTTCGGTGGCCATGCACTTGAGCAACTCGTTGCCCAACATGTCGGGCAGCTTCAAGTCGATGATCATACAGTCGTAGACATGCTCACGGAGCAGATCGAGGGCATCCTGGGCCAAGCCGACGGCGGTGATCTCGATGTCTTCGTCGCCAATCAGGCGCGCGATGCTTTCACGCTGTAGGTCGTCATCTTCCACCAGCAGTACGCGCTTGACCTTTTGGGTCAGCTTGGCTTCCAACAGGGCAAACACATCTTTGAGCTCATCACGGCTGGCAGGCTTGACTGCGTAACCCACCGCGCCCATATGCAGCGCAGCTTCGACGCGGTCCTCTACCGAAATTACGTGCACCGGAATATGCCGAGTGGCCGCCTGCTCTTTCAGACGTTGCAGTACGGTCAGCCCAGAGTGGTCTGGAAGGCGCATGTCGAGCAGGATCGCATCCGGCACAAAGCGTAAGGCCAGGTCGAAGCCCTCATCCGCGCCATGGGCCACCAGGCAGTTGTAATTGAGCTCATGGGCGAGGTCGAAAAGGATACCGGCGAACTTGGGCTCATCCTCGATCACCAGAATGCAACGCTTGTCGAAAGGCGCCTTGCCACGGTCGTCAGCAAACTGCGCAATGACAATGCTCGGCACCTCGATCACCGGTTCCACGGCGCGCGCCACGGGCACCCTAGGGGCGGGCTCGTGCATCAAAGCCGGCGCTTCGATCAGGCGCTGCTGCTCTTGGTAATGCTCAGGCAGTACCAGGGTAAATACGCTGCCCTGGCCCGGCGCGCTGCTGACCGTGATGTAGCCGCCCAGCAGGTGCGCCAGGTCACGGGAAATCGACAGCCCCAGGCCGGTACCGCCATAGCGGCGGTTGGTGGTGCCATCGGCTTGGCGGAATGCCTCGAAGATACTTTGTTGTTGATCCAGCGCAATGCCAATCCCGGAGTCGCGCACCTGAAAGGCAATGCCTTCGTCAGGTTGCCGCGCCACGGTCAGGGTAACGCTGCCGCTTTCGGTGAACTTCAACGCGTTGGACAGCAGGTTTTTCAGGATCTGCTCCACGCGCTGGCGGTCAGTGAACAACATGGCCGGGGCATCGCTTTGAATTTGCGCGCTGAAGCTCAACTGCTTGTCCTGGGCCAGGGGGTCGAACGTGGACCGCAGGCCGTCGACCAGGCGCGTGACACTGGCGTTCTCCGGGCGTACCTCGAGCTTACCGGCCTCGACTTTAGAGATATCCAGAATGTCGTTGATCAGGTTCAATAAATCGTTGCCGGCGGAGTAGATCGACTCGGCGAACTTAACCTGCTCGGGGGTCAGGTTTTCGTGAGCGTTTTCAGCCAGCAATTTGGCCAGAATCAACGAGCTGTTCAGCGGTGTGCGCAGCTCGTGGGACATATTGGCGAGAAATTCCGACTTGTATTTGCTCGAGCGTTGCAATTCGGTGGCGCGCTCCTCCAATTGCACCTGGGCCTGGTTAAGTTCGGCATTTTTGCGATTGAGCGCATCACGCTGCTCACTCAATGCGTCAGTGCGCTCGGCCAGTTGCTCGTTGGTCTGTTCCAACTCGGCCTGTTGCGTCTCCAGGTGCGCCTGGGACTCTTTGAGTACCCGGGACTGCTCCTCCAATTCTTCGTTGGCGGTGCGTAGCTCTTCTTGCTGCACCTGCAGCTCTTCATTGAGCTGCTGGGTTTCGGCCAACACTTCTTGCAAGCGCTGACGGTAACGCGCCGCTTCGATCGAGGTGCCAATATTGCCGGCGATCAACTCGAGTAAGTCGACATCGCGGTCGGTGCTGGGCCGCATGAAACCCAATTCCACCACGCCGTTGATCTGCCCGTCGTTTACGGTCGGAATGACCAGAACGCTTTGTGGCAGCCCCTGGCCCAGGCCCGAGGCGACCTTGAAATAGTCATCGGGCACGGCATCCAGAGCGATCAGGCGCTTCTGTAAGATGGCCTGCCCCGGTAGACCCTCGCCAGGCATTAGAACTTGTTGATGGGATTCCTGGGCGTGGGAAAAGCCGTAGCTGGCGACTCGACGCAGGTTGCCTTGCTCGTCGCGCACATAGACAGCAGCCACGACGCTACCCAAGTACTGGGCAAAAAATTGCAGGATATTACGCCCAAGGACTTGAAGGTGCAGTTCGCCCAACACCTGCTCGGCCAGTTGTGTCTGGCCCTCGCGCAACCAGGCCTGCTCCTGCAACCGCTCTGAGCTCTGGCGCTGGGCCTCAAGGTTGGCGCTGTAGGTTTTCGACAGGCTCAACATGTCGCGGCGGCCGGTCAAAGCCAGGGCGACGCTAAACAGCACCATAAACAACAGGTAAATGGTGACCGACAGGGTGACCGATTTACCTGCGTCATTGTTGCGATCGATACGCAGCTGTTGCTCCTGCGCAATGAACTGCTCGAACTCCCGGCGTATCTCGTCGGTCAGGCGCTTACCACGACCGGTTTGCACCGCGCTGCTGTAGTCGCCCGACGTGCGTTTTTGCTCGATAAGACCCTGGGCATAATTAACCCAATCCTTTTGCAGCCCCATGATTCGGGTAAGGCGGTCGACTTGGCGCGAGTTGTCCTGGACCAACGTCTGCAACGCAGGCAACTCGGCGGCTAAACGGGGTTTGGCCAGTTCATAGGGGTTCAGATAGCGCTCGTCGCCACTGAGCAGGTAGCCGCGCATGCCGGTTTCCATGTCGACCGACAGCTTCACCGCTTCGTTGGCATTGTTGATGACCCGGTCGGTGTGCTCGACCCATTCGATGTTCTTCATCAGGTACGCAATGATGCCAACGAACACCAGAGTGCTCAGCACGCCAACACCAAGGGGCAGACCCACGTTGCGGGTGAGCAGCTTGCGAAAGTTCGATTCATCGATCAAAGCGGGTTTATTCATGTCCATTGGCCCGGGGCGCTAGCGTTGAAGCGCTGGATTTTGCAGCAAATCTGACTCAAAGATCTATTTTTCCTACAGAAAATTCCGAAAACATCTAGAATTTCCCGGATAAGGCCCTTTTAGGAGGCGTCTCAGCGCAGATCTGCCCGTTTAAGAAAGTCAGTAAACCGCGCTCCATGGGTCTTTTTTGGGCATTTAAGGCCGTCCCTCGGGGATCTGTACGGAACTTCCCATGGCTCGGGGTTTACTCAGTAATAGCCAAGATTCACTCTTTCCTACATTTTCACGCCCTGGGATCAACCGATGGTCGACGTTAAAAGCACTATTCTTGTCGTAGAAGACGACTCCATCGTGCGCATGCTGATAGTTGATGTGCTCGAAGAGCTGGAATTCGAAGTGCTGGAAGCCGAGGACGCAGACAAGGCGCTTGAGATTCTTAAGGATCCTGCACAATCCATCGATTTGATGATGACGGACATGGGCTTGCCTGGCATGAACGGCAAGGATCTGTCGATCGCCGCGCGTGAGTTGCGCTCCGAACTCCCGGTGCTATTTGCCAGTGGTTATGCCGATAACCTCGAGGTTCCCGCCGGGATGTCCAGCATTGGCAAGCCCTTTTCCATCGACCAGCTGCGCGATAAGGTCAAGTCGATGCTGTCGCCTAAAATCTAGGCTGCGAGGGCGCACAGATACCTCTAGACTCTGTGCGACTCCCGCCAAAAAGCCGCACTGATGTCTGAGAACCCGCACTCCCCGAGCCCCTCACGCTTTGCCAGCCGCACCGGCCTGGCCTCCCAGCGTATGGCATACACTTGTATTGCCTTGGTCACGCTGTTGTTGCTGGGGATGGATGGCTGGCAGAGCTGGACGGCGCGCTCACAAGCCTTGAGCGCGGCGCAGGTGGCTACCGTTAACCTGGCGCGATCGCTGGCCCAACACGCGGAAGACGCCTTCGACGAAGCCGACACAGTCTTACGCGACCTCACCGAGCGGGTCGAGACCGACGGCCTCGCCCCGTTATCCGTGGAGCGCCTGCGCCACCTGATGCGTCAGCGTCAAAGCGAGCTAGAGCAGCTCCATGGCTTGTTTGTGTACGATAAGTCAGGCACCTGGCTGGCATCGTCGAACACCGTTGACCCACCCCATGCCAATAATTCGGACCGCGACTACTTTGCCTACCACCGCGACAATACCGACCGCGGCCTGCACATTGGCCCGGTTATCCGCAGCCGTTCCACCGACCAGCTGATTATCCCGCTATCACGACGAATCAATGACGCCGATGGTCAATTTGCCGGGGTTGCGCTGGCGACCTTGAGCGTGGATTACTTCAACCGTTTCTACAGCCAGTTCGAGCTCGATCCTCAAGGGGTCATTGCCCTCACGCTGCGTAACGGTACCTTGCTGACCCGCCGTCCGTTCAGCGAGAACGTCATCGGTAGCAGCCTGGCGCGGGGCGACATCTTCACGCACATGTTGCCCTTCTCCAGCAACGGCACCCTGTTTTCCCGGGCCCAGGTGGATGGCGTCGAACGGATCTATAGCTACCGGGCGGTCAGCAAATACCCCCTGGTGGTCACCAATGCCCAGTCCAAGCAGGCGGTTTTGGCCACCTGGTACGCCAACCTGATTCGCTCATTGGTGGTCGTCACCGTGGTGTTGGCCACCATGGGACTCTGTGCCAGGGTGCTGGCCCGGCAAATCAGCCACGGCGACAGAGTCGAGGCGCAGCTGCGCAACGCCCATGCGGCACTGCACAAACTGGCCATGCAGGACAGCCTCACCGGGCTGGCTAACCGTCGTCAGTTGGACGCCGCGCTCCCCGACGAAATCGGCCGTGCCCGTCGCGGCGGGCGGCCGTTGGGTTTGATCATGCTGGACATCGATCACTTCAAGCGCTTCAACGATCTCTATGGCCAGGCAGCCGGCGATGCGTGCATCCGCACCGTTGGCCAGGCGGTACTCAGTTGCGTCGGTCGAGCAGGTGATTTAGTCGTGCGCTACGGTGGCGAAGAACTGTTGGTGGTGCTGCCAGAAAGCGACGAGCGCGGCACGCGCCTGGTCGCGGAGAAAATTCTCCACACCGTACGCGGCCTGGCCCTGCACCACGCGGGCAATCACAACGGGATTGTCACCATCAGCGCCGGGATTCACGTTTGGGCAGGTAGCGCCAGCGAACAATTGCCTAACAGCTTGGTTCAGGCGGCGCAACAGGCCCTGGCCAAAGCCAAGAGCAATGGCCGCAACCGGCTTTGGCCGCCTGAGCGCACCGCCTACATCAGTTGACGGGCCAGCTCGGCCAAGGCTTGCTGGGGGCTGGCGCGATATCCGGCCCAAGTGCAGGCCAGCATCAGGTTACGCGGCAGGGCAAAATCTTCTACTTGATAGCCCTGGGCATCGAACCCGTCAGCGTCGTGTGGTACCTGCTCGCGCAGCGTGCCCGCAGGGGTGAAGTAGGCCCACACCGGTTTGCCCAACGCAACCGCCATGCCGACTTCGAATACGGTGCCGGAGTCCGGCTCAAAGCCGCGGAATGTATTTAGATTGGCCAGCACGGCATCACAGCGTTGCAGCATGGCGAGATTCTGTTGGCAGATCCACTGTGCCGCTGCCCTGCCCGACAGATCCGCAGGCACCTGATTGTCCAGCGGGTATTGGCCGATGAGGCCAAGGTCGGCGCACAGTTGCTTCAGGTGTTCGCCCTGGGCCCTGGCATCGGCGCGGAACACGTCGAAGCCGGCAAGGTAAATGTGCCGGGGTTGCATGGCAGCCTCCTGGGAAAACCGGGGCCAGGCCCCGGTTGTGGATGGGTTCAGGGAATCAGCGAATAGACCAGCGCGCTGATCGCCACCAGGCCGACCAGGGTGACGAACAGGTTAGACAGCTGCCCTGAGTATTGGCGCATCGCCGGCACTCGGCGGATGGCGTACATTGGCATAAGAAACAGTAAAGCCGCGATGACTGGGCCGCCCAGGGTCTCGATCATCTTGAGAATGCTGGGGTTCAGCGTCGCCACCAACCAGCACACCACCAACATAAAGCCGGCCGTGACCCGGTCCAGGGTCTTCGCCGCCGGGCGCCGGCCGCTGCGCGCCACCAGGCCTTTGAAGCCTTCACTGGCACCGATGTAATGGCCGAGGAAAGATTTGGCGATGGCCACGAACGCAATCAAGGGCGCGGCGAACGCGATGATCGGGTTGTTGAAGTGATTGGCCAGGTAGGACAACACAGACAGGTTCTGTGCCTTGGCCTCGGCCAGTTGCGCGGGCGATAGCGTTAGTACGCAGCTGAACACGAAAAACAGCACCATGACCACCATCAGGCCGTGGGCACGCTGCAAGATTTGCCCGCTGCGCACCTCTGCCTGGCGCCCGTACCGGCGCTTCTGGTCCACGGCGAATGCCGAGATGATGGGCGAATGGTTAAACGAAAACACCATCACCGGAATGGCCAGCCATAACGTACGCAGCAGCGTCGCCGGCTCAGGCACGCGCGTGGCGGTGGCCAGAATGCCACCGTTCCAGTGCGGTACCAGAAACACGGCGAGCAACAACAATGCGGCAATGAAAGGGTAAACCATCCAGCTCATAGCCTTGACGATCATCGCCTCGCCGCAGCGCACCACACCCAACAAGCCGACAATCAACAGCAGTGCCAGCAGGGCCCGAGGCGGGGGTTGAACATGCAGCTGGTACTGCATAAAGCTGCCCACGGTATTGGTTAGCGCAACGCTGTAGATGAGCAGGATGGGGAATATCGCAAAGAAATACAGCAAGGTGATAAGAGCGCCCGCTTTGACGCCAAAATGCTCCTCCACCACCTCAGTGATGTCAGCGCCGTCACGCCCGGATAAAACAAACCGGGTCAAGCCGCGGTGGGCATAAAACGTCATGGGGAACGCCAGCAGCGCCAGCAGCAACAACGGCCAGAAGCCGCCCAAGCCGGCGTTGATCGGCAAGAACAGGGTCCCGGCACCAATGGCGGTGCCGAACAGGCCGAGCATCCAGGTGGTGTCTTGCCGCCCCCAGGCTGGCAGGTGGGTGGGTGCGGCGCTGTAAGCTGGGTCTAGGCTGTTAGCCTGATCGTTCATCCGTTGGGTCTCCGCTGACCGGCCATAAAAAAAGCCGCGATTGTCCGCTGAAATGAGCGGGCAAACAACCGTATGGGGAGAGATCGGGGGCGAAGATTAAAAGATCGGGGGCACAGCGGAGCGCCGCCCGGCCCCCTCCTACAATAAATTCCGAACTTTGCTGGGCTTTACTCACTCACAAATTCTGCACCCTCTTACATGCATCCTATCGTCGCCATCGACGGAGCCGTCTCATGATGAACCGCACATTAAGCCAAGCGTTGCCCAGTGACATCGCTACCGATGAATCACTCGCGCAACGCTACTTGCACGTGCGTCAGCACAGTGAGGCGCTGGCGGCGCCTTTGTCGCCCGAAGATATGGTGGTGCAGTCAATGCCCGACGCCAGCCCGGCCAAGTGGCACCTGGCGCACACCAGTTGGTTCTTCGAGACCTTCCTGCTCAAGCAACACCTGCCCGGCTATAGCGAGTTCCATGCCGACTTCAGCTATTTGTTCAATTCCTACTACGAAGCCGTGGGCCCCCGCCAGCCGCGGCCGCAGCGGGGGTTGATGACCCGTCCGGCGCTCGACCAGGTGTATGCGTATCGGCATCATGTTGACCAGCACATGCAACGCTTGCTCGACCAGCCACTAGCGGACGACGCCCAGGCCCTGATTGAGCTGGGCCTGGCCCACGAGCAGCAGCATCAAGAATTGCTGCTCATGGATATCCTGCACCTGTTTAGCGTGTCGATGCTCAAACCCAGCTATTCGGCGCATTGGCCGCGCGATGTCGCCGGGCGTCGCGGGCGCTATATAAGCATCGAAGGCGGGCTGGTGGAGATCGGCCATGCGGGGAATGGTTTTGCTTTCGACAACGAAGGCCCACGCCACCAAACCTTTTTGCAGCCGTTTCAGATCAGCGACCGCCTGGTGACCAATGGCCAGTGGTTGGCGTTCATCGATGACGGCGGCTACCGTCAAGCCGGGTTATGGTTGTCAGAAGGCTGGGCCACCGTGCAGGCCCAGCAGTGGGACGCTCCGTTGTATTGGCAACAGGGCACTGCCGGCTGGCAAGAGCTGACTCTGCGCGGCCTGCACCCTCTAGACCCGAATGCGCCGGTCACCCACATTAGTTATTTCGAAGCCTGTGCATTCGCCCAATGGGCTGGCGCACGTCTGCCCACCGAAGCCGAATGGGAGGTGGCGGCTGGCACGGGTCAGTTGCAACAGGTCGACGACGTCGCCTGGCAGTGGACGGCCAGCGCTTACAGTGCTTACCCGGGATTTCGCGCCGCGCCCAGTGCGGTAGGCGAATACAACGGCAAGTTTATGGTCAACCAGATGGTACTGCGTGGCGGCGCCAGCGTGACACCTCGCGGGCACAGCCGCAGCACCTACCGCAACTTCTTCCCTACGGGCTGCCGCTGGATGTTCTCGGGGCTGCGCCTGGCCCGGGATGTTCCGCCAACACCGGCGCGCGATGAGGCTAGCGAAGCCTTTGCCCGCGATGTTGTACAGGGCTTGGCCAGCCAGCCCAAGAGCCTGTCGCCGAAGTATTTCTATGACAGCCTGGGCTCACAGCTATTCGAGGACATCTGCGCGGTACCCGAGTACTACCCTACCCGTGCCGAAACCGCCCTGCTCACCCAGGTCGCTGGCGAAATCGCCGCGCTGATCCCAGAGGGCGCCGCCCTGGTAGAGTTTGGCAGCGGCGCCAGCGACAAGGTCGCCCTGCTGCTCGACGCTGCCCCGCACGTGCACATGTATGTGCCTATCGATATCTGCCGTGACTCTCTGGATAAAGCCGCCCAGGCCCTGCGCACGCGCTACCCGGGGCTGCGCATCGAGCCCCAGGTGGACGATTTCACTCAGGTCATGCAGTTACCCAGCGCCAGCCGCGAGCTGGCAAAAGTCGGCTTTTTCCCTGGCTCCACCTTGGGCAACTTCCTTCCCGACCAGGCCGTGGAGTTCTTACGTGCGGCACGGCAGCTGCTAGGCCGTCACTCCAGCTTTGTCATCGGTGTCGACATGGTCAAGGATGCCGCCACGCTGGAGGCTGCCTATGACGACGCACAGCAGGTCACGGCGCGCTTCAACAAGAACTTGTTAACCCGCATAAATCGCGAGCTTGGGGGCGATTTCGACGTGCACGGCTTCGATCATCTGGCGCTATGGAACGCGGAATTGGCGCGCATTGAAATGCACCTGGTGAGCCGCCGGGCGCAGTCGGTCAATGTGGCTGGCCGACACTTCGAGTTCGCCGCCGGCGAGCGGCTGCATACTGAGAACTCGCACAAGTTTACCGTGCAGTCCCTGACGCATTTAGCTGCCCAGGCGGGTTGGCGGGTGGGCCGGCGCTGGTTGAGCGAGGCACCGCAGGTCGGCTTGTTTCACCTGTATTAATGCCTGGGTGACGCAGATCAATGGCAATTTGCCTAGGCCACAGATACTCGTACAGCCCATTGGGTATATCCGAGTGAATTATTCCGGCGAGGGATACTCCGTTAAAGACTACAGGGAGAAAAACTACACCCATGAGCGCTAAATTATTCGTTATCGACTATACCCTGCACGGGGAGCCCAAATCTTTTGTCATCCGCGCCGATAAGATGGACAACGGCGAAGCGTGGCATTGGGCAAGTTGCGATGCAGGCGTGGGCAGGATCGGCAAGTTCGGCCGCGACCAAGTCAAAAAAACCACCCAACCCATGGCGGAGAAATTCGGCATCGAAGCAGTTCGGTGGCGTCAATCTTCCCCCGTCACTGCTTGAACACGCGGGGCCCATGCGCCCCGCCCATTGACCCAAGCCTATTAGCAAAGCCCGTCGACATGACGATACTGCGCGCCCAAACCCTGGGCGATCAGCCGCGCCTTGCCCAGGCGAATCGCACCTCGCTCGATGTCCAGCAGCAGCGTATCGCACCCTAAAGGTTGCATCGCTGGCAGTTGTTTAACGCGGCCATCGGTCAATATAAGGCAGCGCTGACACTCTTCGGGATAAGCCTTGCGACGCCGCTGCAGCCAGTCGTGGGCCTGAACCAGCGCCTCGGCCAAGGGTGTGCCACCGCCACCGCCGAGGGCTTTCAACCAGGGTTGTAACGCCATCGACGCCTTCAGGCCATGACGCTGCCAACTGGGCTGGCGGCCGCTGGCCGTGAGTAGGGTCAGGCGGGCGCGTTGCTGATAAGCATCGTCGAAGAATTGCTCCAGCACGCCTTTTGCGGCTGCCAGCGCGCCATGGCGCAGGGTAGACGCCGATGCATCGACGATGACCAGCCAGCTCTCGTGGGCGCTTGCGCGGCGTTGCTGCCAACGCAGGTCAGCAAGCTGCCGCGGGCGCCCGGCCAAGAGGGTCGCCAACCAGTCGATACGCCCTTGCTCCGCCGCCCTGGCCTGGCCTTGACGCCCCCGGCCAGCCCCTGCATCCGCCCGTGGCGCAACCGATGGGCGAATGCTCAGGACTTTTTTGGCGGCCAGGCCGGGATCTCGCGGCGGGCGTCCGCCGCCACCGGTTTAGCCGGCAACTGCCCCCAGTCACCTGCGCCACCCTGTGCATCGTCGGTACCAGAAGGCTTGGAGGGCGCTGGCGCTGCGGGTGGCTGCGCGGCGGGCGGAGTATCGCGGCGGCGATGGCGCAAGGCGAGTTCGGCCACCGCTTCGATGTCTTGCTCGCCAATGTTGTCGGCAGCGCGCCAGGCCGCATGGGCTCGCGCTGCGCGCAGCCAGACCAGGTCGGCGCGCAAACCGTCGACGCCAGCGGCAAAACAGCGTTCGGTGATTGCCGCCAATGCACCTTCGTCCAACGGTACACGGGTCAAGTGCTCACGCGCCTGGGCGCAACGCTCGCGCAGCGTCTGTTGAGCGCCCGCCCATTGCCCGCAGAAAGTGTGCGGGTCGCTATCGAACGCTAGGCGCCGACGGATGATCTCCGCCCGTTCGCTGGGCAACGGCTGACCACTGAGGGCCACGTTGAGCCCAAAACGGTCGAGCAACTGTGGCCGTAGCTCGCCCTCCTCCGGGTTCATGGTGCCGATCAACACGAACCGCGCTGAGTGCTGGTGGGAAATACCGTCGCGCTCCACGCGGTTGACGCCGCTGGCGGCAACGTCCAGAAGCAGGTCGACCAGATGGTCGGCGAGCAGGTTGACCTCATCGACATACAGCACGCCACCGTCGGCCTTGGCCAGCACACCAGGAGAGAACTGGGCACGGCCCTGGCCCAGCGCCGCCTCCAGGTCCAGAGTGCCGACCAGGCGCTCCTCGGTCGCGCCCAGCGGCAGCGTGACGAATGCGCCCGTGCCGAGCATGTCCGCCAGGCCATGGGCCATGGTGCTTTTGGCCATGCCACGGGGTCCTTCGATCAATACCCCGCCAATGCGTGGGTCGATAGCGTTCAGGCACAGGGCAAGCTTCAGCTCATCGGCGCCAACCACTGCGGCCAGGGGAAACTGTGGGGTATCGCTCATGTTCGGCTCTCGTCAGGCATCTTCTTCGCTGTCCAGCAAAAGGTCTTCGAGGGCCTGTTGATAGGCCCCCGGCTCGGCCCAGAGGCCGCGCTGTTGGGCTTCAAGCAAACGTTCGGTGATATCGCGCAAGGCATCCGGGTTGTGTTGTTGCAGGAACGCTCGGGTGTCGGCGTCCAGCACATAGGCGTCGGCCAGCAACGCGTACTGGTGGTCATCGATCAGATGGGTCGTGGCGTCGAAGGCGAACAGGTTATCGACCGTGGCGGCCATTTCGAACGCGCCTTTGTAACCGTGACGCTTGACCCCATCGATCCACTTGGGGTTTGCCGCACGGGCGCGCACCACGCGGTTGAGCTCTTCCTTCAAAGTGCGCACTCGCGGCACATCGGGCTGGCTATGGTCGCCGTGGTAACTGGCGGCGGGCGCACCGCCCAGGGTTTCCACCGCCGCGAGCATACCGCCCTGGAACTGGTAGTAATCGTTGGAATCGAGCAGATCGTGTTCGCGGTTGTCTTGGTTTTGCACCACCGCCTGCATCTGCCCCAGCCGCTGACTAAACCGCGAGCGTGCCGGCGTGCCTTCATCCTGGGCGCCATAAGCGTAGCTGCCCCAGTTGAGGTAGACCTCGGCCAAGTCTTCGCGGCTTTGCCACAGACGGCCGTCGATGGCCCCCTGTACCCCGGCGCCATAGGCGCCCGGCTTGGCCCCAAAGACCCGCCAACCGGCCTGGCGCGCGGCTTCTTCGGCACTGGCACCGGCCGCGCTGAGTTCCGCGCGCTCGGCACGTACCTTGGCCGCTAAGGGGTTCATGTCGTCGGGCTCGTCGAGCCCGGCCACGGCCTGCACGGCGGCGTCGAACAGGCGCATCAGGTTACCGAAGGCGTCGCGGAAGAAACCCGAGACCCGCAGGGTGACATCCACCCGTGGTCGGTCGAGTAGGCTCAAGGGCAGTATTTCAAAATCGTCGACGCGCTGGCTGCCGGTGGCCCACACTGGCCGCACCCCCATCAGCGCCATGGCCTGGGCGATATCGTCACCGCCCGTACGCATGGTGGCCGTGCCCCACACCGACAGGCCAAGCTGGCGCAAATGGTCGCCGTGGTCTTGCAGGTGGCGCTCGAGGATCAGGTTGGCCGAGGCAAAACCAATACGCCAGGCCGTGGTGGTGGGCAGGTTACGCACGTCCACCGAGAAAAAATTGCGCCCGGTGGGCAGCACGTCCAGGCGGCCACGGCTGGGCGCCCCGCTTGGCCCAGCCGGGACAAAGCGACCACCCAGGGCCGCCAGCAGGCCTTGGATCTCCGCCGGGCCGCAGGCGTCCAGGCGCGGCGCGACGACATCGCGTAATTGTTCAGCCATGGCGTGTAACGGCGCCCAGGGTTCATCGGCGGGCATGCACAAAGTGCCGCTCAGCGCTTGCTCGATCCATTGGCTGGCGAACCCTTCAAGGCGCTCGCGGGCATCCCCGGCCGTGCGCCAGGGCGCTTCGCTGAGCCCCAGCAGCGCCGCTGGCCGGGGCCCGGCCCAGGGTTCACCGAGGTTACAGTCCAGTGGGTCGAAACCCAACTGGAACGCCGAACTCAGGGCTCGCAACAAACTGCCCTGGGCGCCCCGGCCATCGCCCCGGGGGATGCGCAGCAAGGCCAGCAGCGTATCGATGCGCAGGCGCCCCTGGGGAGATTCGCCAAACACATGCAGGCCGTCACGGATCTGTGACTCTTTCAGGTCACACAGGTAGGTATCCAGGCGCGGCAACCAGACAGCAGCATCGGGGTCGCCATCGAGCTTGAGTTCCTGGTCGATACGGGTGCTACGCACCAGTTTGAAGATGTCGTTTTCCAGCTCGCGGGCACGCCGCGGGTCAAGCAACTGCGCCTCGTAGTACTCGTCGGCGAGCAGCTCCAAGTCACGCAGCGGGCCATAGGTTTCGGCGCGGGTCAGGGGCGGCATCAAGTGGTCGATGATCACCGCCTGGGTTCGGCGCTTGGCCTGGGCGCCCTCCCCGGGGTCGTTGACGATAAACGGGTAAATATTCGGCATGGGCCCTAACAGGGCGTCGGGCCAGCAGGTGTCGGCCAGGCCGACGCCTTTGCCCGGTAGCCACTCCAGGTTGCCGTGCTTGCCCACGTGCACCAGGGCGTCGGCGCCATAGGCGTGGCGCAGCCAGAAATAGAAGGCCAGGTAACCGTGGGGCGGCACCAGGTCGGGGTCGTGGTAGACCGCGCTGACATCCAGCTGATAGCCCCGTGCCGGCTGGATACCCACGAAGGTCAGGCCAAAACGCAGGCCGGCGACCATCATCCGCCCGTCTCGGCACATCGGGTCTTGTTGCGGCTCGCCCCAGCGCTCGCGCACGGCGTGTTGATTGGCTTCAGGCAGCTGGGCAAAGGCGTCGAGGTAAGCGTCCATGGCCATGCTCTGGGCGCAAGGGCGTTGATCGAGGCGTTCCAGGTCGTTGGTCACGCCGCCCAACAGTTGTTGGATCAGGGCCGTGCCCGTGTCCGGCAGATCGGCCACCGGGTAGCCTTCGGCCTGCATGGCGGTGAGGATATTCAGCGCCGCCGCCGGAGTATCCAGGCCCACGCCGTTGCCGATTCGACCGTCGCGGGTCGGGTAATTGGCCAGCACCAGGGCCACCCGCTTATCGGCGGCCGGGCGCCGGGCCAAGGCGCTCCAGCGCCGGGCTAACTGGGCGACAAAGTCCATACGTTCGGGATGCGCGCGGTAGCAGACGACGTCTGACTGGCTGCGCTCGCTGCGCCAGGCCAAGTCTTTGAAGCTGATGGCGCGGCTGATAATGCGCCCGTCCAGTTCCGGCAGAGCGATGTGCATGGCCAGGTCGCGCGCGCCCAGCCCCTGGGCACTGTCGCGCCAACCGTCGAGGTTGTCCTGGGCACAGATCGCCTGGATCACCGGAATGTCCCGGCGAAAGGGCCTTACATGGGGCGCTTCAGGGCTGGATTGGGCAAAGCCGGTGGTGTTTAGAATAACCGCCGCGTCGACTTCATCCAGCCAGTCTTGGACTTGGGCCAAGCAGGCGGGGTCTTTCAGGCTGGCGACGGCGATCGGCAGCGGGTTCAAGCCAGCACTGAGCAGGCGCTGGCAGAAGATATCAATAAAGCCGGTGTTGGCCGCCTGCAAGTGCGAGCGATAGAACAACACCGGCGCCACCGCCTGCTCAGCCACCCAATCGGCGCGCCAGTGGTCCAGGTTCGGCTGGTCGTGCTGCGGATGATAGATGGCCGTGCGCGGCAGGCTCTGGGGTTCAATCCAGGGGTAATCGCGGCCCAGCCAGGTGCTAGCCAGGCAATGCAGCAGCGAACGCGCATTGCCCATCCCGCCCTGGCGCAAAAAATGCCAAAGGCGCTCGACCGCCTCGGGCTGTTCGGTACTCAGACCACTGAGCTCGGGGTCGGCGCGGTCGTCACCCGGCACCATGATCAGGCGCACGCCCCGCTCGGCCAGCTCGACCAAGCGTTCGACACCGTAGCGCCAGTAACCGATACCACCGTGTAGAGAAATCAGAATGACCTTAGCGTGGCGCAGCACCTCGTCGACGTACAGGTCGACTGAGGCGTGATTCTGCACCTGCATTGGGTTGGCCAGGCGCAGGCTGGGGAAGTCCGCTGGCAGGTGCTGAGCCGCCTCGGCCAGCAGCGCCAGATGCGAATCGCCGCTGCACAGGATCACCAGCTCGGCCGGTGTCTGGCCCAGGTCGGCGATGCTGTCGTCGGGGACAAAACCGCCGGGCTGGGTACGCAGCAGGTGCATGGGTCAGGCCGCCAGGGCTTGGCGCAGTTGCGCTTCGAGCAACTGGGCGTCGAGGCCCTGGCCGATCAGTACCAGGCGAGTGCTGCGCGGCTCGTCGGTGCTCCAGGCGCGGTCGAAGTGTTTGTCAAACCGCGTCCCCACCCCCTGGATAAGCAAACGCATAGGTTTGCCAGGAATCGCGGCGAACCCTTTAACCCGCAAAATGCCGTGGCGCACCACCAATTGCGTCAGCGCATCGAGCAGCAGCCGTTCTTCGGCCGCCGGCAGTTCCAGGGAGATGGAGTCGAAGGCATCGTGGTCGTGGTCGTCATGCTCGTCACCTTCGTGGTGATCATGGTGGGTCTTGCGCCCATCGATATGTTGCTCCGACTCAGCGCCAAGGCCCAGTAGCACCTCCAGCGGCAGACGGGCACTGCTGGCCTCGACCACTTTGACCGCCGGCGGCAGCTCTTCGGCCACCTGCGCGCGCACACCGGCCAGGGCTTCTGGGGCCAGTAGGTCGGCTTTATTGAGAATCACCAGGTCGGCACTGGCCAACTGGTCGGCGAACAGCTCGTGCAGCGGCGATTCGTGGTCAAGGTTGGGGTCGAGCTTGCGCTGGGCGTCCACCTGATCGGGGTAGGCGGCAAACGTGCCGGCCGCCACTGCTGGGCTGTCGACCACGGTGATCACCGCGTCCACCGTGCAGGCGTTGCGAATTTCCGGCCATTGGAACGCTTGCACAAGCGGCTTGGGCAGTGCCAGGCCACTGGTTTCGATGAGGATATGATCGAGGTCGCCACGGCGGGCAACCAGCTCGCGCATCACCGGGAAAAACTCTTCCTGAACGGTGCAGCAGAGGCAACCGTTGGCCAGTTCATACACACGGCCCTGGGCCTCTTCTTCGCTGCAGCCGATGCTGCACTGCTTGAGAATCTCCCCGTCGATACCCAGCTCGCCGAACTCATTGACGATAACGGCGATACGGCGGCCCTGGGCGTTGTCGAGCATGTGCCGCAGCAAGGTGGTTTTGCCCGAACCGAGAAAGCCGGTAACGATGGTGACGGGAAGTTTGGCCAATGTTTTCATCGGGTGCCCTTGGCAAAGTGGCGGGCATGCGCGACGAAAACCGCAGGCGCCAGGCCCACGGTAGAATTCGCCACCGGATCACCCCGCCCGGTTGAATATGAGGAAGCACGTTCGAGGCAGGTCTCCTGGCTCGCGGTAGCGCCCTGCAAACGCTGCAGAACCTGATGCCAGGCACCTTCCCGCGTCGATTCGCAGTGGTCTCGCCTAGCCCTTCACCGCTTACAGTTGCGGGGGCAGCCGCGGCATCTACCGCGTTCCCATCTTAGCCCAGGCGTGTGCCTCGGAACCTCGAACCTGCAAGGCTACGCAGTGGGCCGGGCCAGGTCAATCGTGCCGCTGCAATTGACCCACCGCCCTGCGCCGTGGTCTGCTGCGGCCCAACGTTTGGGTGCCCGTTACCCTTAAATAGCCGAGGACACATCCATGCCCACCAGCGTTACTGGCCAGACCGCACTGGCTGCCGGTTTTGGTTGCGGGCACGGCTGCCCATGGCAGCAGTTGCGCGAACTGTTACTGCGCAGCCTGGCCGAAAACGGCCTGCAGCTGGATCAGTTGCAGGCCATCGCCAGTGTCGAGTACAAGCGCAAGGAAGCCGGCTTGCACCGCCTGGCGGAGGCCTTGGGTGTGGGGTTGTATTTTTTCGATGCGCCGCACTTAAGTGGTTACACAGCGCAACTGACCCACGTATCCGCCTTGGCACAGGCCATTACCGGCTCTGCCGGGGTCGCTGAAAGTAGTGCCCTGGCTCTGGCCGAACAGTTGGGCTCGGCACCCGCGCAGTTGATCGTACCGCGGCGCGCCATCGCACGCGCAACGGTGGCGATTGCGCGCGTGACGGTTAAACTGCCCCGCTGACTCTTTCCAGGATTCCTCATGACCGTCTATTTCATCGGTGCCGGCCCCGGCGACCCTGACCTGATCACCGTCAAAGGCCAGCGCCTGATTCGCCAATGCCCGGTGATTATTTACGCCGGCTCCCTGGTACCGCCTGCGATTCTTCAAGGGCACCAGGCCGAGTCGGTGATCAACAGCGCCGAACTGCACCTGCAACAGATCATCACACTAATGGCCAGCGCCCATGCCAAAGGCCAAGACGTTGCCCGCGTGCATTCTGGTGATCCATCTTTGTACGGCGCCATTGGCGAGCAAATCCGCCACCTGCGCGAGCTGGGTATTCCCTTCGAGATCATTCCCGGTGTGACCGCCACGGCCGCCTGCGCGGCGTTGCTGGGGGCCGAGCTGACCCTGCCGGAAATATCGCAAACGCTGATCCTGACCCGCTATGCCGACAAGTCGCCAATGCCGCTGGGGGAAGACCTGGCCAGCCTGGCCAGCCATCGGGCGACGCTGGCCATTCACCTGGGCGTGCAGCACCTGGCCAAGATCGTCACACAATTGACCCCGCACTACGGCGCCGACTGCCCGATCGCGGTAGTACACCGGGCCAGCTGGCCGGATCAGGACTGGGTAACTGGGGCGTTGTGCGATATCGTGGAAAAGGTCGAGGCCAAGGGGTTTCGCCGCACGGCGTTGATCCTGGTAGGCCGGGTGTTGGGCAATGACCAATTTGCCGAATCGGCGCTGTACCGCGCCGGGCATGCCCATTTATATCGCTCTGAATAAAAGGATATCGAGATGCTGGAACTGCGCCCTACCTGTGAACGCTGCAGCGAGGCTTTACCTGCTGACAGTGAGCGAGCGTTTATCTGTTCTTACGAGTGCACGTTCTGTGCGACCTGCACCAGCGAGACCTTGCAGGGCAAATGCCCGAATTGCAGCGGGGAGTTGTTGCGCCGGCCTCGGCGTTTGCCCAAGGCGTCTTGATAGCACTGAAACTAAGAAGGGGCCTGACAGCGCGCTGCCCGGCCCCACGCCTTCAGTAGTAAGCGTTTTCTTTCTGTGTATGGTCGGTAACGTCGCGCACGCCCTTGAGCTCGGGAATTCGTTCCAACAGGGTGCGCTCGATGCCCTCGCGCAGTGTCACGTCAGCCTGACCGCAACCCTGGCAGCCGCCACCGAATTGCAACACGGCGATGCCGTCGTCCACCACATCGATCAAACTGACCTGGCCGCCATGGCTGGCCAAACCTGGGTTGATTTCGGTTTGCAGGTAATAATTGATGCGTTCGTTGACCGGGCTATCGGCATTGACCATCGGCACCTTGGCGTTAGGCGCTTTGATGGTCAACTGGCCGCCCATGCGGTCGGTGGCGTAGTCGACCACGGCGTCGTCGAGGAAGGCCTCACTGACCGAGTCGATCCAGGCGGTAAAGCTCTTGAGCCCTAGCGCGGTGTCTTCAGGTTTTTCTTCACCCGGTTTGCAATAGGCAATGCACGTCTCGGCGTACTGGGTACCTGGCTGGGTGATGAATACGCGGATGCCGATACCGGGGGTGTTCTGCTTACTCAGCAGATCGGCCAGGTAATCGTGGGCGGCGTCGGTAATGGTTATGGCGCTCATTTTGGTTCCTCACAGACTTGTCGGCAGTTTACGCCAAAGCGGGCCGCCTGACAAAGTCCTAGTATTTTGCTCAGGCAATCGGCGTGCTGGCGGGCCGCGCCAGGCGAGCATCGGTCCACGCCTTGACCCGCTGATACAGACGCTTCTCGATCCACACGTAACTGCACCACGAAATGGCCGCGATCAATGGGACGCATACCGCGAAGACCGCATAGGGGTTGAGTTGCCAGCGCTGGCTGGCCAGCCAGCCGCCATACAAAACCAATACATGCACCAGATAAACCGAATAAGAACAGTCGCCTAACGATTTCAACCAGCGGCTGCCTTTAAACCATGGTTCCATTGCCACACAGGCCAGCACGATCATTGCGCTGGGCACGCCCCAGTTAAGCAAGCGGTTGCTGGGCGGCAGGTAGTAGATCACCACGGCGCAAACCCCTACCACCAGCAACGGCACCCACAATGCCTGCTTGATCAAGCCTCGGCGATAGAGCACGCCAATGCCGATACCGAGCAAGAATTCATAAATGATGTTGTTCTGGTAAAAACGGCTGGCGCCGCCGTACTGGCCCAATACCTGACTAACGGCAAACAGCGCTGCTGCCACGATCAACGGCCGGTAGCGCTGGGGTACCGTAAACACCAGTGAGAACAGCAGGTAAAAGAACATTTCATAATTGAGCGTCCAGCCCACATTCAGCGTGGGGTAAAGCCCGTAGCCGCCAGGGTTCTCCGAGGGAATGAACAGCAAGGAGAGGACGAAATGCGGCAGATCGATAGCAGAATGCGGCAGCCAATCGCCCATGCCCACCAGCATTAAGCCCATTAACACCGTGTACAGCCAATAGGCCGGGATGATACGAATGGCGCGGTTAAGCAGAAAGCGCCCGGCTGGCATGTCTTTGTCTTGGGTCGAGAGAAAAATCACCAGGCCGCTGATCACAAAAAACAGGTCTACCCCTACCGCCCCGCGGTCAGTAAAAAACTGGCCAATGGGACCGCTGGCGTGAAAGTCAAAAAATATCTGCATAAAGTGGTGGCATACCACCATCCATGCAGCCAGCGCCCTTAAGGCTTGAAGCGAAATCAACATTGCCTACCGCCTGTTTACAAACCCACATTTCACGCCTCATTTTGGGGCGCTTTGACAGTGGGACTACAAAAAAGCGAGAAAGGTCGCGAAATTTTCACCGCCCGCCTGACCATCGGACGATGCGCGGCCGGCACGGCGACTGAGCATAATCAAGGTGTGGCCAACATGAATGAAATTCATCTAGAACCTTGCCACCCTCCAGCGACCCGCAGGTTTGTTATGATTCGCGGCTCTGTCACAGCTTTCCATCGGCAATTTTCTCTAGAGTGGTTCCCATGTCCGACCGCAGCGCCCGCCTCCAGGCCCTCCAGCAAGCTCTCAAAGAGCGCATCCTGATCCTCGACGGCGGCATGGGTACGATGATCCAGAGCTACCGCCTGGAGGAACAGGACTACCGTGGTGAGCGCTTCGCCGATTGGCCCAGCGACGTCAAAGGCAACAACGACCTGCTGCTGCTCAGCCGCCCCGACATCATCGCCGCCATCGAAAAGGCCTACCTGGACGCCGGCGCCGATATCCTCGAAACCAACACTTTTAATGCCACCCAAGTGTCCCAGGCCGATTACGGCATGGAAGCGTTGGTCTACGAACTGAACGTCGAGGGCGCGCGGGTCGCCCGCCAGGTGGCGGACGCGAAAACCCTGGAAACGCCAGACAAACCGCGTTTCGTCGCCGGTGTACTGGGCCCGACCAGCCGCACCTGCTCGCTGTCGCCGGACGTCAACAACCCTGGCTATCGCAACGTCACCTTTGATGAACTGGTGGAGAACTACAGCGAAGCGACCCGAGGCCTGATCGAAGGCGGGGCGGACTTGATCCTCATCGAGACCATTTTCGACACGCTCAATGCCAAGGCGGCGATTTTCGCGGTGCAAGGGGTCTACGAAGAACTGGGGGTGGAGCTACCTATCATGATCTCCGGCACCATCACCGACGCCTCGGGCCGCACCCTCTCCGGGCAGACCACCGAGGCTTTCTGGAACTCGGTGAGCCATGCCAAGCCCCTTTCCGTCGGCCTCAACTGCGCACTGGGCGCCAGCGAACTGCGCCCGTACCTGCAGGAACTGTCGAGCAAGGCCGGGACCTACGTGTCGGCCCACCCCAACGCGGGCCTGCCCAATGCCTTCGGCGAATACGATGAGCTGCCGGAGCAAACCGCACAGATCATCGCGGAGTTCGCCCAAAGCGGCTTTCTTAATATCGTCGGTGGCTGCTGCGGCACCACGCCGGCGCACATTGGCGCAATCGCCCAGGCAGTGGCCGGGTATGCGCCGCGGGTCATCCCCGACATCCCCAAAGCGTGCCGGCTTTCTGGCCTCGAGCCGTTCACCATCGACCGCCAGTCGCTATTCGTCAACGTTGGCGAACGCACCAACATCACCGGCTCGGCGCGGTTCGCACGGTTGATTCGTGAGGAAAACTACACCGAAGCCCTGGAAGTGGCCCTGCAACAAGTGGAAGCAGGCGCCCAGGTCATCGACATCAACATGGACGAGGGCATGCTCGATTCGAAGAAGGCGATGGTGACCTTCCTCAATCTGATCGCCGGCGAGCCGGATATCTCCCGTGTGCCCATTATGATCGACTCGTCCAAATGGGAAGTCATCGAAGCCGGCCTCAAATGCATCCAGGGCAAAGGCATCGTCAACTCCATCAGCATGAAGGAAGGCGTCGACGCGTTTATTTATCACGCCAAACTGTGCAAACGCTACGGTGCCGCGGTGGTGGTGATGGCGTTCGACGAGGACGGCCAAGCCGACACCGAGGCGCGCAAAAAGGAAATCTGCAAGCGCTCCTACGACATTCTGGTCAACGACGTGGGCTTCCCCCCGGAAGACATCATCTTCGACCCGAACATCTTCGCCGTGGCCACCGGCATCGAAGAACACAACAACTACGCTGTCGACTTCATCAACGCCTGTGCTTATATCCGCGATGAGCTGCCGTATGCATTGACCAGCGGTGGCGTGTCCAACGTATCGTTCTCGTTCCGGGGCAACAACCCGGTGCGCGAAGCCATTCACTCGGTGTTCCTGCTCTACGCCATCCGTAACGGTTTGAGCATGGGGATCGTCAATGCCGGTCAGTTGGAAATCTACGACCAGATCCCTGCCGAGTTGCGCGACCGCGTCGAGGACGTGGTGCTTAATCGCACCCCTGAAGGCACCGACGCCCTGCTGGCAATCGCCGACAAATTCAAAGGTGACGGCAGCGTCAAGGAAGCCGAAACCGAAGAGTGGCGCAACTGGCCGGTCAATCAGCGGCTAGAGCACGCGCTGGTCAAGGGCATCACCACCCATATCGTGGTGGACACCGAAGAGTCGCGGCAGTCGTTCAAACGCCCTATCGAGGTGATCGAAGGGCCATTGATGTCCGGCATGAACATCGTCGGCGACCTGTTTGGCTCGGGCAAAATGTTTCTGCCCCAGGTGGTCAAATCCGCCCGGGTGATGAAGCAGGCCGTGGCCCACTTGATCCCTTTCATCGAAGCAGAAAAAGGCGACAAGCCCGAGGCCAAGGGCAAGATCCTGATGGCCACGGTCAAAGGCGACGTGCATGACATCGGCAAGAACATTGTCGGCGTGGTGCTGGGCTGTAATGGCTACGACATTGTCGACTTAGGCGTGATGGTCCCTGCAGAAAAAATCCTCCAGGTGGCCCGTGAGCAAAAGTGCGACATCATTGGGTTATCCGGCTTGATCACCCCTTCCCTCGACGAAATGGTCCATGTGGCCCGCGAGATGCAACGTCAGGATTTCCACCTGCCATTGATGATTGGCGGGGCGACCACCTCCAAAGCCCACACGGCGGTGAAGATCGAGCCCAAGTACAGCAACGACGCGGTAATCTACGTCACCGATGCCTCGCGCGCCGTTGGCGTGGCCACGCAACTGCTGTCCAAGGAACTCAAGCCTGCCTTTGTCGAACGAACCCGCCTGGAATACATCGAGGTGCGGGATCGCACCGCCAACCGCAGTGCACGCACCGAGCGCTTGACCTACGCCAAGGCCGTGGCCGCCAAGGCCACCTTCGATTGGGCCAACTACACCCCGGTCAAACCGACCTTCACCGGTGCCCGCGTGCTGGAGAACATCGACCTGCAGGTGCTGGCCGATTACATCGACTGGACGCCGTTCTTTATTTCCTGGGACCTGGCCGGCAAATACCCGCGCATCCTCACCGACGAAGTGGTGGGCGAAGCGGCCAGCGCATTGTTCGCCGATGCCCAGCAGATGCTGCGCAAGCTGATCGACGAAAAACTTATCAGTGCCCGCGCCGTGTTTGGCTTTTGGCCAGCCAACCAAGTGCAGGACGATGACATCGAGCTGTACGACGATGCCGGCCAGCCGCTGGCCAAGCTGCACCACCTACGCCAGCAAACGCTCAAGACCGATGGCAAACCCAACTTCAGCCTCGCCGACTTTGTCGCGCCCAAGGCCAGTGGCGTCACCGACTATATAGGCGGGTTTATCACCACCGCCGGGATCGGCGCCGAAGAAGTGGCCAAGGCTTATCAGGACGCCGGGGACGACTATAACTCGATCATGGTCAAGGCCCTGGCCGATCGCCTGGCTGAAGCGTGTGCGGAATGGCTGCACCAGCAGGTGCGTAAAGAGCACTGGGGCTATGACCAAGGCGAACAACTGGACAACGATGCGCTGATCAAAGAGCAATACAAAGGTATCCGCCCTGCCCCCGGCTACCCGGCCTGCCCTGACCACACGGAAAAAGGCACCTTGTTCGAATTGCTCGACCACAACGGCCAAAGCCGCGTGACCTTGACCGAACACTACGCCATGTTCCCCGCCGCCGCCGTCAGCGGCTGGTACTTCGCCCACCCGCAGGCCCAGTATTTTGCGGTGGGCAAAGTGGATAAAGACCAGGTGCTCAGCTACACCGAGCGCAAAGGCCAGGCGTTGGAAGTCAGCGAGCGCTGGCTGGCTCCCAACCTTGGGTATGATAATTAAGGGTGAATAAACCAATATGTGACGGCCACACACACCAACACCATCAGGAAGGCTATGGCCCAGGCATCGACTTTACTGGCAGACTTTTGAGTTTTGGCAGAGTTGTTCATTAGGCTTCGTCTCTTGTGATTATTGTGTGGACGCAACCTGGAGTTAAGCCTACGAATGCCCTTTGCACAAGCAGGGATATTAACCACCCATGGAACCGTTAGACCATTCAGTTATGGGCATATATTAAAAGTTCACTTTTACGCATATTACCAAACTGTTATTGTCCGTCGGCTCCGCTGGGAGTGCGCGGCCGTGCGCGCAGATTTGCCGTTAGCAGCCTGAGAACAGGACTACCATGTACGTTTACGACGAGTACGATCAACAGATCATCGAGGACCGCGTCAAGCAGTTCCGTGACCAGACCCGCCGCTATCTGGCCGGGGAGTTGAGCGAAGAAGAATTTCGCCCCCTGCGCTTGCAGAATGGGCTTTATATCCAGCGCTTCGCGCCCATGCTGCGAGTCGCCGTGCCCTACGGCCAACTGACCTCGCGGCAGACCCGCATGATGGCGAAGATCGCCCGCGACTTCGATAAGGGCTATGCCCACATCAGTACCCGGCAGAACGTGCAGTTCAACTGGCCCGCCGTGGAAGACATCCCGGACATTCTGGCTGAACTGGCCACCGTGCAAATGCACGCGATTCAGACCAGCGGCAACTGCCTGCGCAACGTCACCACCGACCAGTTTGCGGGTGTGGCTGCCGACGAATTGGTAGACCCGCGGCCCTGGTGCGAAATCATTCGCCAGTGGACCACCTTCCACCCGGAATTCGCCTACCTGCCGCGCAAGTTCAAGATTGCGCTGAATGGCTCCACCAGCGACCGCGCCGCCATTGAAGTGCATGACATCGGCCTCGAGCCGCTGCGTAATGAGGCCGGCGAGTTGGGCTTCCGCGTGCTGGTGGGCGGCGGTTTAGGCCGCACGCCGGTGGTGGGCGCATTCATTAATGAATTCCTGCCTTGGCAAGACCTCCTCAGCTACCTAGACGCTATCCTGCGGGTCTATAACCGCTACGGTCGGCGCGATAACAAGTACAAGGCGCGTATCAAGATTCTGGTCAAGGCGCTGACGCCCCAGGTGTTTGCCGAGAAAGTCGAGGCCGAGATGGCCCACTTGCGCGGCGGCAGCACGACGCTGACCGAAGCCGAGCTGCAACGGGTCGCCAAGCACTTCGTCGACCCCGACTACAAAACCCTGCCGGTGTTCGACGCTGAGCTCAACCGCTTGGGCGAAGAACACCCTGGGTTCGCGCGCTGGCGCAGCCGTAACACCCTGGCCCACAAACAGCCGGGCTACGTGGCGGTGACTCTGTCGCTGAAACCGACGGGCGTCGCCCCCGGTGATATCACCGACAAGCAACTGGACGCCGTCGCTGACCTGGCCGACCGCTATAGCTTCGGCCAACTGCGTACGTCCCATGAGCAGAACATCATCCTGGCCGATGTCGAGCAAACCCGCCTCTTCGAGCTGTGGGGCGAGCTCCGTGAGGGTGGCTTCGCCACGCCGAACGTGGGCCTGCTGACCGATATCATCTGCTGCCCTGGCGGCGACTTCTGCTCTCTGGCCAACGCTAAATCGATTCCAATCGCCGAGTCGATCCAGCGTCGCTTTGACGACTTGGATTACCTGTTCGACATTGGCGAGCTTGACCTGAACATTTCTGGCTGCATGAACGCTTGCGGCCACCACCACGTGGGCCACATCGGCATTCTTGGGGTGGATAAGAAAGGCGAAGAGTTTTACCAAGTGTCCCTGGGTGGCAGCGCCAGCCGTGACGCCAGCCTGGGCAAGATTCTCGGCCCTTCGTTCGCCCAGGATGCCATGCCTGATGTGATCGGCAAGCTGATCGATGTTTACGTGGAGAAGCGCACCGAAGACGAACGCTTCATCGACACCTACCAGCGTATCGGCATTGAGCCCTTCAAGGAGCGCGTCTATGCAGCGAATCATTAAGAACAATGAAGTCGTCGACGAAACCTGGCACCTGCTGCCCAAGGACGCAAGCTTCGACGGCATCAGCAACTGCGACGACCTGATCGTGCCGCTGGCCCTTTGGCGCGAACACGGGCACGCCCTGAAAGCCCGCGACGGCGGCCTTGGGGTGTGGCTAGACAGCGACGAAGAAGCCGAAGAAATTGGCGACCAGGCCAATGAATTTCAAGTGATTGCCTTGAACTTCCCGTCTTTCACCGACGGCCGCAACTACTCCAATGCGCGCCTGTTACGTGATCGTTATGGGTTCAAGGGCGAGTTGCGAGCCATTGGCGATGTGTTGCGTGATCAACTCTTCTACCTGCACCGCTGCGGCTTCGATGCCTTTGCCCTACGCCCGGACAAAGACCCGTACGAAGCGCTGGAAAGCCTGAAAGACTTTTCCGTGACCTACCAGGCCGCCAGCGACGAACCACAGCCGCTGTTTCGTCGCCGTTAAACGGAAAAGATCGGGGCCAAGGCCCCTCCTACCAACGTAGGAGGGGCCTTGGCCCCGATCTTTTCATACGTTGCAATCACCAGAACCGCTGACCGCTCAAACGCCCCCACACCCTGGTCAACAGGTGGTCCGCCGACACCGCCGCGGCCAACCCTACTCGCTCCTGCAGGCTCTTGCGCTCGGCATAGTGCAGGTGGAACACCTCAGCCTGCTTGGCGCGCTCGGCCAGGTATTCGTCGCTGGTCTTGAGCTCGTCCACCAGCTGCTTCTCCAGCGCCGTCATACCCAGCCAGACTTCACCGGTAGCCACTTCATCAATCGATAACTGCGGCCGGTAATGGGCCACGAAGCTTTTGAATAGTTTATGGGTGACGTCTAGGTCTTCCTGGAATTTTTCCCGACCCTTCTCGGTATTTTCGCCAAATACCGTCAAGGTGCGCTTGTACTCACCGGCCGTGAGCACTTCAAAATCGATGTCGTGCTTTTTCAGCAGCTTGTTGACGTTCGGCAATTGCGCCACTACCCCGATGGAGCCCAGCACCGCAAACGGGGCGCTGATGATCTTCTCGCCAATGCAGGCCATCATGTAGCCGCCGCTGGCCGCGACTTTGTCGATGCACACGGTAAGTGGCACACCCGCCTGGCGAATACGTGCCAGTTGCGAGGACGCCAGGCCATAACTGTGGACCATGCCGCCGCCGCTTTCCAGGCGCAGTACCACTTCATCGCGGGACGTCGCCAGGGTCAGTACGGCGGTGATCTCATGGCGTAGGCTCTCGGTGGCCGATGCCTTGATATCGCCGTCGAAGTCGAGCACGAAAACCCGCGCCTTACTGTCGGGTTTGTTCTTCTGCTTTTTGTCGGTCTTGCTCTGCGCCTTGCTTTGCTCTTTGCGTAAGGCTTTAAGCTGATGCTTGTCGAGCAGGTTGGCTTCGAGACGTTCGCGCAAGCCTTTGTAGAAATCGTTGAGTTTACTGACTTGCAACTGGCCAGCGGCCTTGCGCCGCCCTTTACCGCGCAGCGCAGCAATGGCCACCAACACGACAATGATAGCCACGACCAAGGTCACGGTACGGGCCAGAAAGCCGGCGTAATCGGCTAGAAAATCCACAGCAACTCCTCATTGCGAAAGGCCCCGCAACACCGCAGGACAATAGTATCGGCCAAGCATACCGGGGGGGCTCGACGCCTGCCAGTGCGTTGCAGACGAGCGCGATTCGGCAATTCAAACAAGCGTATGTTTTTTTATTGACAGGCGCCTGGCCCACCCCTACCCTCGCTAGACTTTCATCACCGCTATTACTGCCTACCTCCAAAAAAAGGACCGCGCCATGACCTCCGTAGCTGACGCCGTAAAAACCATGCAAGCCAAATTCAACCCGGCCGCTGCCGCTGGCCTGGACCTGATCTTTGGCTTTCGCATCGACGAAAGCAAACACTTCAACCTGATCGTCAAGGACAGCACCTGCGAACTGCAGGAAGGCGAGAACCCTGACGCGAACGTGACCCTGGTGATGGACAGCGAAACCCTGGAAGGCATCGTCAGCGGTGAAACCGACGGCATGCAAGCCTTTATGGGCGGCAAGCTGCGCGCTGAAGGGGACATGATGCTGGCGATGAAACTGAGCGAACTGTTTCCCGTCTGAAACCGGCTGAACCCCGCCCGCGTATACCAGGGAGTCCGCGCCCATGAGCAAGACCGAACTGTTCGACCTCGACGGCCAGGTCGCCCTGGTATCCGGTGCCAGCCGCGGCATCGGCGCTGCCATCGCTCATTTGTTGGCACAACAGGGCGCCCATGTGATCGTCTGCAGCCGCAAGCTGGGCGGCTGCGAAGCGGTCGCCCAGGCGATCCGCGACGAGGGCGGCCAGGCCACCGCACTGGCCTGCCATATCGGCGAGCTCGAGCAGATCACCCAGTTATTCAGCGAGATCCGCCAGCGCTTCGGCCGCTTGGACGTGCTGGTCAACAACGCGGCCACCAACCCCCAGTTCTGCAATGTCTTGGACACGGACCCGGCCGCGTTCCAGAAGACCGTGGACGTTAATATCCGCGGCTATTTCTTTATGTCTGTGGAAGCCGGCAAACTCATGCGCGAACGCGGCGCTGGCAGCATCATCAACGTGGCGTCGATCAACGGGGTGTCGCCCGGGGCGTTCCAGGGTGTCTACTCCATGACCAAGGCCGCCGTGATCAACATGACCAAGGTGTTCGCCAAAGAATGCGCGGCGTTCGGTATCCGATGTAACGCCCTGCTGCCCGGCTTGACCGACACCCGATTCGCCTCCGCCCTGGTGAGCAACCCGGCCATCCTCCAGGGTGTGCTGCAACAGGTACCACTCAAGCGGGTGGCCGCGCCAGCCGAAATGGCCGGGGCGGTGTTATACCTGGCCAGTGCCGCCTCCAGCTACACCACTGGCGCTGCGTTGAATGTGGATGGAGGCTTCCTTTCCTAAACCCGGCAATTATCAAGTAGGGCTTCAAGGTGTTGCAATAAACGCGCTATTTATCCGTCCCTGATGGGCAAAGGATACTGCGCGAACACCTGACGGAGACCCACGCCATGCCTGCCCACCACCTGATGCCCACCTATCAACCCTTACCGATGAGCTTCAGCCACGGCGCAGGCTGCAAGCTGTGGGACGGCGAACAGCGAGAGTACCTCGATGCCCTGGCTGGGGTCGCGGTGACCAGTGTTGGCCACTGCCACCCGCGGGTGGTCGACGCCATTCGCGAGCAGGCCGGGCAACTGCTGCACACCTCTAACCACTACGGCATCCAATGGCAGCAACGCCTGGCGGCACGCTTGGCCCAGGTGTCGGGCATGGAACAGGCGTTTTTCAACAACTCTGGTGCCGAAGCCAACGAAACAGCGCTCAAGCTCGCGCGTTTGTATGCCCAGCACCGGGGTATTGAGCGGCCCCTAGTGGTGGTCATGGAAAACGCTTTTCACGGACGCACCCTCGGCACCCTGGCCGCCAGCGATTGCTCGGCGGTGCGCTTGGGTTACAAGCCATTACCTGGGGAGTTCCTGCGGGTGCCGTTCGGTGAGTTGTCCGTGCTCCACGACCTGACCCAAGCCTTCGGCGAACGGATCTGCGCCGTGCTGGTAGAGCCGGTGCAAGGTGAGAGCGGCGTGCGGGTAGCGCCGCCGGGCTATCTAAAAGCGCTGCGCGCCCTGTGCGACCAGCAAAGCTGGTTGCTGATGCTTGACGAGATCCAGACCGGTATCGGCCGCACCGGCCAGTGGTTTGCGTTTCAGCACGAAGGCATCCTGCCCGACGTTATGACTCTGGCGAAAGCCCTGGGCAATGGGATCCCCATCGGCGCCTGCCTGGCCCGGGCCCAGGTGGCTCAGTTGTTCACGCCTGGCAGCCACGGCAGTACCTTTGGCGGTAACCCGCTGGCGTGCAGGGTCGCTTGCACCGTGCTCGATATCGTTGAACAAGAAGGCCTGCCCGCCAACGCCGCCCGCCAGGGGCAGCGCCTGCTGGAGGGTTTGCGCGCCGCCGTGGGGCACCTGCCCTGCGTAAAACAGTTGCGCGGTTTAGGCTTGATGGTGGGCATAGAGCTGCACAGCCCAGCGCGGGACCTGGTGCGCCGGGCCGCCGATGAACAGCGCTTGCTGATCAACGTCGCCCGGGGCACCACGATCCGCCTGCTGCCGCCGTTGACCGTGGACGATGGGCAGATCGACGAAATTATCCGCCGGCTGGCGGCGCTGCTGGGCAACTGAACTCCCTTCGCCGACGCGGCTCAGCCTAGTAAATAGCGCACATGGGGCCGGCCATTTTCCGTCAGCACGACATCGGCCCTGACGCCATACACCTGCTCGATCAACCCAGCGTTCAGCACCTGGGCAGGGCTGCCGCAAGCCACTTTTCGGCCCTCTTTGAGTACCACCAGCAGGTCGCAGAATATGGCCGCCAGGTTCAGGTCATGGATCGCCATGACGCACGTCAGTGGCAGGCTGCGCACCAGTTGCAGCAGTTCGAGCTGGTGCTGGATGTCCAGATGATTGGTCGGCTCGTCGAGCAACAGCTCGCTGGGCTCCTGGGCCAGGGCACGGGCGATTTGGGCGCGCTGGCGTTCACCACCGGACAAGGTCTGCCAATACTGGTCCTTGCGGTGCCACAAACCGACCTGAGCCAGTGCCCGTTCGACGATCAGATCGTCGTCCTGGCGCCAGGGCGACAGCGGCGAACGATGGGGCGTGCGGCCCAAACGCACCACCTCCAACACACTGATGTCGACCTCGGTGGCCGCGTGTTGCTCGACCAATGCGACTTGGCGGGCTACCTGACGCCGCGGCTGCTTCGCCAAAGGCTGCCCATCCAGACAGACCGAACCCTGGCTAGGTGCACGTAGGCCAGCCAGCAGGCGCAGCAGCGAAGACTTACCCGACCCATTCGGGCCGATCAGGCCCAGTAGCCCCCCTGGGGGAACCTCCAGGCTGACGTCGTCGAGAATCAACCGGCCACCGGCGGTCCAACTCACGCCACTCAGTGACAGGCTCATGTGGCGCGCCTCGTGCGGTAGAGGATCAAGGCAAACGCCGGAGCGCCCACCAGGGCGGTGACCACGCCAATCGGCAAGACCTGGCCCGGTACGATGACCCGGGAAACGATATCGGCCAGCACCATGAAATTCGCCCCGATGAGCACCGAGGCCAGTAACAGCCGTAAGTGGCCCGGCCCGACCAGAAACCGCGCCATGTGCGGCACCACCAGCCCGACAAAGCCGACAGCACCGACCACGCTGACAATGGTGGCGGTAATCAAAGCCGTGACGGCGAACAACAGCAAACGCACACGGCCTACGGACACACCCAGGCTCGCCGCTGCGTCTTCACCAAAGGCGAAAGCGTCGAGGGTACGTGCCAGGTACAGGCATACCAGCAAGCCAAAGCCGACCACCACAGCCACCAGCCAGACGTCTGGCCAACGCACCCCACCCAGGCTGCCCAGCAGCCAGAACATCACACTGCGCGCTTGCTCGGCGTTGGCCGAGGTAGAAACGATATAGGCCGTCAATGCGTTGAATAGCTGCGAGCCCGCGACACCCGCAAGGATCACCTGGCTGGGCCCGCCTCGCACCCCGGCCGCCAGCAGCAGGATCATGGCGAACGCCAGGCCAGCGCCCAGGAACGCGCCCAGGGAAATCCCCACTACCCCGCCGCCGATCCCCAATAGCATGACCACCACCGCGCCGGTGGAGGCGCCGGCAGAAATCCCCAGCACGTAAGGTTCGGCCAGCACGTTGCGCAGCAGCGCTTGCAGCACCGCCCCACAAATCGCCAGGCCAGCGCCGCAGCAGGCGGCGACCAGGGCGCGGCTGAGGCGGTATTCCCAGACGATGCCCTGCTCGATGCGTTGCACCGTATACGTCCCCAACCCCAGGCCATTGAGGATGGCCTTAACCGTGGTCGGCAAGGGGATGCGCATTTCGCCGATCGATACCGCCAGGGCAATCGATACGCCTAGGCTGGCCAGCGCCAGCGCCGCCAGGAGCAGCCGCCAGCGCAGCCCGCGCTCGCCTGCCAGCCCGCTGATCACCGGGCCGGGCTCGCGCCTTGCAGGCCTGCGGCGACCCCCTCGATGGCGCGCACCACGTCCATGGACGGGTTCAACGACTGGGCGTCGACCACCACGATGCGATTATTGCGTACGGCGTCCAGCTCGCGGGTCACCGGATCATTGCGCAGGAAGGCGATTTTCTTGTCGACGTCGTCGGCCGGGTACAAGCGGCGCTCCATCCGCGCCACTACGATCACTTCAGGGTTGCGCGCGGCAATGTTCTCCCAGCTCACGCCAGGCCATTCCTCGTCGCTCTCGATGATGTTGCGCAGCCCCAACACCTCGCTGACATAACCCGGTGCCCCGTTGCGACCAGCCACCCATGGGTCGCCTTCCAGGCGTGTGCTGGAAAACCAATACACCACCGACAAGGGTTTGGGCTGATCACGTTTGACCTTCTGCACCGCATCGTCGATGCGCTGGTGCAACTGGGTGAGCAACCGCTCACCGGTCGCCTGCACATCGAAAATGGTCGCCAGCTCGTTGATTTCGCGGTCGATCAAGGCCAGGGAAAACGGCGCGCTGCGGCTGCCATCGGCATTGGACGTCGTCGTCACGCCTTTGCCCTCGCAGTCGCTGGGCGAAACATAGGAGGCAATACCCAGCGCCGTCAGCTGCTCAGGAGTCGCGACCTCACCGCTGGGGCCTATGTGGTAGGTGTACTGCGCCGTCACCAGGTCTGGATTGGCCTTGGCCACCTTTTCGAAACTCGGCGCGTTGTCCGCCAGGCGTGGCACCTTTGCGTTAGCCGCCTGCAACGCTTCGGGCAGAGGCCCGAACCAGACACCGGTACCGACCATGCGTGGCGCCAGGCCCAGGGACAGCAGAATTTCGCTGCTGGCCTGGCCCAGGCTGACCACGCGCTGGGGCGCTTGGGCAAAGCTCAGCTGTTGCCCACAGTTGCTCAGTATCAGCGGGTACTGGGTACCGCCCGGGGCGGCGAACGCTGGCAGCGCAGCCACCACGCCCAAAACCAATAGCGCCGGGCGAAAATAACCTGATATCACGGAGAACTCCTTGGATAACGCGTCCAATAAGAAGCGGGAAGGCCTGGGGCAAGGTCTGGCTCACGCGGGTTGACCCGCGTATACAGTGGCGCGACCGCGCCGGGTTCTCACCGGCTTCCTGCCCCAGGTGCAAATGAAAGCGCGCCGACGTTAGGGCAGATGCGCACAAAGATCAACTGCTGCGGCCCCTGCAGGCCTTGAGCTTTTTTCAGCGCGCCTCATCAATCGCTTCAATCAGCCGATACAATCAAGCAATTGGACCCTGTCGCCGCGCCGCGTTAGCCTTGCAGCCACACTCGGTGAAACCTGCGCGGGCCTGGAAGGTCCTCTTTATGACCCTGCCGTTCTATAAAGAAATGCCTCGACCCCCTGGTGCCTATGTCTAAGCGGATGTTGAAAGACGGTTTTTCACGCAAAGTCGACTACCTGCGCATGTCGGTCACTGACCGCTGTGATTTTCGTTGTGTCTACTGCATGGCTGAAGACATGACCTTCCTGCCACGCCAGCAGATCCTCAGCCTGGAAGAACTCGAACAAATCGCCGCCAGTTTCGTCGCCCTGGGCACGCGCAAGATCCGCCTGACCGGGGGCGAGCCTCTGGTGCGCGCCGGCATCGTCGATCTATGCCGGCGTATCGCGGCACTGCCGGGCTTACAAGAGCTGTGCATGACCACTAACGGCTCGCAACTGGGCAAATTGGCTCAGCCCTTGTTCGACGCCGGGCTCAAGCGCCTCAACATCAGCCTCGACAGCCTCGACCCCCAGCGTTTCCGCGAACTGACCCGCACGGGCGACCTGAGCAAGGTCATCGAAGGCATCGACGCTGCCAACGCGGCGGGCTTCGTTCACACCAAGCTCAACTGTGTGGTGATGCGGGGGCGCAACGACCATGAAGTCACCGACCTGGTGACCTTCGCTATCGAACGCGGCCTGGACATTTCGTTTATCGAAGAAATGCCCTTGGGAGTCATCAGCGAACACAGCCGCGCCGAGGCGTTTTTCTCCAGCGAGCAAGTGCGCGAGAAAATTGCCGAGCGCTATACGCTGGTGCCGTCCACCGAGTCGACCCAGGGGCCTTCCCGCTACTGGCGGCTGGCCGAAGCGCCCGACATCCGCCTGGGCTTCATTTCGCCACACAGCCACAACTTCTGCGCCACCTGCAATCGGGTGCGCCTGACCGTCGAGGGGCGGCTGTTGCTGTGCCTGGGCAATGAACACTCGGCCGACCTCAAGAGCGTTCTACGCAGCCACCCCGGCCACCCGGAAAAACTCGAACAGGCGATCATCGCGGCCATGCAGCTCAAACCCTGGTCCCATCAGTTCGAACTGAATGACGATGTACAGGTGGTGCGCTTTATGAACATGACCGGCGGTTGACGACCCATTGATTGCTCATTCGTAGCGATTGGTTTGAAAAACTCATTTATCAAAACCGGCTCGGCGCGTGACAATCAACCCCTTACCTCGCGGCGGCTACCGTCGCTCGCACAACAATAAGGGGATCCCTGCATGCAAGATGTCGTCATCGTCGCCGCCACCCGTACCGCTGTCGGCAGTTTCCAGGGTGCGCTGGCCAGTGTGCCTGCGGTCGAACTGGGCGCTGCAGTGATCAGTCGCCTGCTCGAACACACCGGGCTGGCCCCAGAGGCTGTCGATGAAGTGATTCTAGGCCAAGTCTTGACTGCTGGCGCTGGGCAGAACCCGGCGCGCCAAGCGGCATTGCTGGCAGGCCTGCCCCACGCGGTGCCCGCCATGACTTTGAACAAAGTCTGTGGGTCCGGCCTCAAGGCTGTGCACCTGGGCGCACAGGCCATTCGCTGTGGCGACGCTGAAGTAATCATCGCCGGCGGCATGGAAAACATGAGCCTGGCCCCCTACCTGATGCCAGGAGCCCGCACGGGCTTGCGCATGGGCCATGGGCAGGTTGTCGACAGCATGATCACCGATGGCTTGTGGGATGCCTTCAACGACTACCACATGGGCGTAACCGCAGAGAATCTGGCGCAACACTACGCCATCAGCCGCGAAGCCCAGGACGCCTTTGCCGCAGACTCCCAGGCGAAGGCTCAGGCAGCCGTGGAGGCCGGGCGCTTCAAGGCTGAGATCACGCCGATTCAGGTCAGCCAACGCAAAGGCCCTGCCCTCAGCTTCGACACCGACGAGCAACCGCGCCCCGGCACCACCGCCCAGGCCCTGGCCGCGCTACGCCCAGCGTTCAAAAAAGACGGCAGTGTCACCGCCGGCAACGCGTCTTCGTTAAACGACGGCGCCGCTGCGGTGCTGCTGATGAGTGCAAGCAAGGCTGCCAGCCTCCAGCTTCCCGTCCTGGCCCGGATCGCCAGTTATGCCAGTGCCGGGGTCGACCCTGCGCTGATGGGCATCGGCCCGGTATCGGCCACGCGCCGCTGCCTGGACAAAGCTGGTTGGCAGCTCGCCCAACTGGACCTGATCGAAGCCAACGAGGCCTTCGCGGCGCAGGCTCTGGCAGTGGGTCAAGCGCTCGGCTGGGACCCCAGCAAGGTCAACGTCAATGGCGGCGCCATCGCCTTGGGCCATCCTATTGGGGCGTCAGGGTGCCGGGTATTGGTGACGCTGCTGCACGAGATGGTCCACCGCGATGCGCGCAAAGGCCTAGCCACGCTGTGCATCGGCGGTGGCCAGGGGGTCGCCCTGGCGGTCGAGCGCGCGTAGTGGCCATCGCCCCTACTAGGAAGCCAACAGCTCCTTATGCTCTTTCAGGTATTTGCCGCCCAGGGTTTCTTTCTGTTTATCGTCCAGTAGCTTGCCCGCCATCTGGAAGAACTTCTGTTCTTCTTCCTTCAGGTGGTGGTGCACCTTCTCCGCCAGTTTCTTCGCCGTTGCTAACCAGGCCGGGCTGGACATTTCGGTTTCGTCGAGTGTCTCCATCATCTCGTCCATTTCGTGGTGCTCGGAAATGGCGTGGCGGCTGGGGTCGATGCCGTTGTCATGGGCCATGAGCGGAATGTAGAAGTGGCGCTCTTCGGCGGTCTCGTGGGCTTGCAGTTCTTCCTTGAGGCGTTTGTACGCTTCGGCCCGCTCGGCGCTGTCGCCGTGGGTCTGGATCAGGGCATCGGCATAGCTGCGCTGGCGTTCATGGCTGTCACGTAGGGCTTCGAAAATATTCATGGTGGTTCCTCAAGCTTCTATCAAACGGGGTGATCACTTGACCCCAGCCAGGGTTCGACAGTTCCGAGCGCTGGTCATGGCCACCCACGGGTGCGAGAATCGTTAATTGGTTTAATCATCTGGACCTTGCCCCATGAGCTCAACCGCCACACCCAGCCTCGGCCCCCACAGCGCAGTCACCCTCGATACCTTGGTGGGTTACGCACTGCGCCGCGCGCAGTTAAAGGTATTTCAACAACTCGTGGCGCGCCTGGCCGAGTTCGACCTGCGCCCCGCGCAGTTCACTGCGATGGTCATCATCGACAATGAGCCGGGCCTGATGCAGGCTGACCTGGCTCGGCATCTGGCGATCGAACCGCCGCAACTGGTGCCCTTGTTGAACAAGTTGGAAACCCGCGGGTTAGCTGAGCGGGTGCGCGGCCAACAGGACAAACGCGCCTATGGCGTATTTCTCAGCCCTGCCGGCCAAGCGCTGTTAGTGCAGCTCAAAGCCCTGGCCGCTGAAAGTGACCGCGAAGCGACCGCTGCGCTCAATGATGCCGAGCGCAGCCAGTTGCTGGGCCTGCTACAGAAGATTTAGCCTACCGATGGCGGGCGCAAACGAAGGGGTGCAGTAGAGGCACTCCGGTTCACGGCTTAAGGGTCTTGGCGCCGCGTTTCTGTTCTTCCTCAAGGTCTGACTCGAACAGCCGCGCCAGTTCCGCACGGGCCTGCTGGGCGGTCTGCATCACCTTGGCGGCGTCATCGTAAACCAGGTGCTGAGCCTGCAGGACCTGCTCATCATGATGTTTAAAGCGTTTGATCCGCGCATCCGCCTGGGCCTGGCTCAGGCCTAGCCCGAGTAAGGTCTGCCGGCTCATCTCCAGGCTGGAATGGTAGGTTTCGCGGACCGCCTGGGCGCCAACATCCACCAGCCGGTGCACGTGCTGGCGATTGCGCGCACGGGCAATGATGTGCAGATGCGGGTAAAGCCTGTGCACCAGCTCAGCGGTCTTGATATTGGTGTCGGGGTCATCGGTGGCGATGACGAAGTACTCGGCTTGGTCAACCTTGGCCGCGCGCAGAATCTCGGGGCGCAGGGGATCGCCGTAAAACACCGGCACGTCGCCGAAGCTGCGAGAAAACTCGATCGAGTCCACCGAGGTGTCTAGGGCCACGAATGGAATGTTTTGCGCACGCAGGATCCGCGCGACGATCTGGCCCATACGGCCCATGCCGGCAATCACCACCCGCGGCGTCTCGGCATCGATATTGCGATACGCCTCTGGCACTTCCCGCTGGGTCGTCTTGGGTTTGAGCCAACGGGTGACCAATAGCAGCAACAGTGGCGTGATCGCCATGGATAAGGTGATGCACAGCACCAATAGGTCGTACAAAGCTTGGTCGAACAGCGCATGGTCGCGGGCGATCTTGAACACCACAAAGGCGAATTCACCCCCAGCGGCTAGCACTACCCCCAGGCGCACGGCGCTCTGCCCGCTGAGCCCACCCCCCCAGCGCCCGACGGCGGCTAGCAGCGGCAGCTTCACCGCCACCAGCAACAGGGTCAAACCCAGCACCACCGAGGGTTCGCTGCCCAGCAGCGACAGGTTGGCACCCATTCCAACGCTGATGAAGAACAGGCCCAATAGCAGGCCTTTGAATGGCTCGATTTGCGCTTCCAGTTCGTGCCGATACTCGGAGTCGGCCAGCAACAGCCCGGCCAAAAAAGCCCCAAGCGCCATGGACACCCCCACCAGTTCCATCAGCCAGGCGGTGCCTATGACCACCAGCAAGGCGGTTGCAGTGGACACTTCTTGCAACCCGGTGCGGGCTACGACGCGAAACACCGGCCGTAGTAGATAGCGACCGCCGACCACCACCACTGCGATACTGGCCAATACCTGCAAGCCGTGGCGCACGTCTTCGGCCATGCTGGTTTCGTGGGCACCGCCGGCCAGGAATGGCACCAGGGCAATCAGCGGGATCGCCGCGATGTCCTGAAACAGCAAAATGGCGAAAGCCAGCCGGCCATGGGGGCGGTTCAGTTCCTTGCGCTCGGCCAGGCTCTGCAGGCCGAACGCCGTGGACGACAGCGCCAGGCCCAAGCCCAGCACCACCGAGGTATTGAGCGGCTGGGCGAAGCCGAAGCGGGCAATGCAACCCAGCACCAGGGCAGTACAGAGCACCTGAGCCAGGCCGACGCCGAACACCGCTTTGCGCATCAGCCATAAACGCCGTGGCGAGAGCTCCAAGCCGATGATGAACAACAACAGCACTACGCCCAACTCGGAAAAGTGCGCCACGCTTTGCGGGTCGCCGATCAACCCCAGCACGGCCGGGCCAATGATCACCCCCGCGAGCAGATAACCGAGCACCGCGCCCAGTTGCAAGCGTTTGGCCAGAGGCACCGCCAACACAGCCGCGAACAAAAACACCACAGCGGCCTGCAATAGATTGCCTTCTTCAGGCATATGAAACTCCTTGGTACAAATTTACGGGTAGGACAATAGCAAAGATTAAAAGCTCGGGGCCAAGGCCCCTCCTACGGTCAGCGGTGTCAAATATGCCGCTGCCCGTAGGAGGGGGCTTGCCCCCGAGCTCTTATAATTTCTGGCGAAGGATCAATTAAAAATCAAAAGATCGGGGCCAAGGCCCCTCCTACACGGCGGACGCCTCAGCGGTTTCGGCTTTGGAGCGCATGGCCTGGTTATCGCGGCTGCTGAGGTGGTGCTCGATTTGCAGGGCCAGGTCACGCACGCTGGCGTCCTGGCTAAGCTGAAAGATCTGCCGGGCCTTGCCCTGAATGGCCACCGCGACCTCTTCGTCCAGGGCATTGGCGACGCGCTCTTGCATATCCAGATTCGTGGCGATCAGCTGAGCGAAGATGCCTAGGGTTTCCAACAACTGTGGGTCGGCAAACCGCATGGGCTGCGGGTCCATAGCGCACAGGGTGCCGAAGAAGACGCCATCGGCCTTGATGATGGGGATCGACACGTAACTCTCGATGCCATACTGCTTGGGGATCGGGTGGTTAGCGAACTTGGGGTCGGCACTGGCATGCTCGAAAACAATGCGCTGATGATGCTGGCGCACCTCGTTGCACAGGGTCGACTCCAACGCCAACTCGTCACCGGCGCCGATGCCGAAATGCACTTCATCGTGTACCGCACAGGCGATCCATTGAGCTTCGGTCACCTTGGCGATAGCCGCAAAACGCAAAGACGTCATGCGGGTCATCAGACGCAGGATATTAGAGGTGGACTCAACCTGGGCGATCGCCGCCACTTCAGCAGCCGTCAAGGATATATGGGGCATGGTTGTCTGATACTCGAGTGAGGTGGGCATCAATAAGCGCGCTGACCGGCCCAGGTAGCAACATGATATGCCAGGGTAAATACCTTACTCAACTGGCGCCTGGCAACTGACCCACGCGGTATACTGCCGCACCTGTGGTCATGCTTGCCGCCCGACCGCCCACTCTGCCCCTTCCCATGGAGCCCATCATGCCTGCCAAGCCCGCACCGCCATCGCCCCCCGCCGAGGCGCAAGCCACGCCGGACAAGGAGCGCGTGCCCGCCTTCAGCTTTCCGTTCAACCCCGCAGCCTTCGCCGAGGCGAAAAAGCAGGCCACGCCGAACTACCCCGGGGCCGGTAAATCCAGCCACGACAAAACCCCCAGCCGGGCGCCGAACGGTAGCAGAAGGTCGATGGGTAAACGCTGAAGCAGCGGAACCGCAGGTGCAGGTCGCAGTCGATTGTTTCCAATCTTAATAAAAAAGGATCGACCATGCCCTTCGCCCGTCGCACTTTCGTGGGAGCTTCAATCGTATCGGCCGCCGGCCTGCTGGCCGGTCGCGCCATGGCGGCTGACCGGTTCGGCCTAGACCGCGACTGGAATGGCCAGCCCGCCATGGTCATGCCAGACCCAGCCTGGGAGCTCCACGACCCTGCTTTCGAAGGCAGGCTCGGCAATGCCATGGTCGAACGCCTGTGGAGCGGCGGCCGCTGGACTGAAGGCCCGGTCTGGATGCCCGCCTCGCGCTGCCTGTTGTTCAGCGACATCCCTAATAACCGGGTCATGCGCTGGAGCGCTGACGACGGCCATATCAGCATTTACGACGCCCAATCCAACAACGCCAACGGCCATACCCGTGACCGTGAAGGCCGCCTGCTCAGTTGCGAACACGAAACCCGCCGCGTAACGCGTCGGGAGCACGATGGCAGCCTGACCATCTTGCTCGACCGCTTTGACGGCAAGCCCTTGAACGCCCCGAACGATGTCGTGGTTGCCGCCGACGGCGCGATCTGGTTTACAGACCCCGGCTACGGCATTCTTGGCCCCTATGAGGGCCACAAAGCCGCGTTCGAGCTGCCCACCAATGTCTACCGCATCGCCCCCGACACCGGTAAGGCCAGCGTGGCCGCCGGGGATTTTGGCCGGCCCAATGGCCTGGCGTTTTCCCCGGATGGTAAACGCCTGTACATCAGCGACACGGCTGGCGGCGGCCACCCCGACAAACCGTGCCATGTGCGCGCTTTCGATGTCGCTGCCGACGGCACCCTTAGCGGCAGCAGCGTATTGATCGATGGCAAACGCGACGGCGTGATCGACGGCTTTCGCGTCGACAGCGACGGTAACCTCTGGTGCAGTTGGGCCGGTAACGCCGAGCAAAACAGCGTGCGGGTGTTTTCCTCTAGCGGCAAGCCGCTGGCGACCCTGCACTTGCCCGAAACCGTCTCTAACCTGGAATTCGGCGGGCCTAAAGGCAACCGCCTGTTTATCACCGGCGGGCATTCCCTGTACGCCACTTATGTCAACGCCGTCGCCGCGCCGCGAGGCTGATGCTGAAACGGCCGGGGCATTGCCCTGGCCGACTACAGGTGGGTCGCGACCAGTTTGTAGTAGGTCACTCGACCGCCTTCAGTGGCATAGCCAACGTTGTCCAGGGTGTAGCAACCCCCTTTGAAGTAGAACAGGTAACCCGCCCATTTGGGGTCCAGCTTGGTCTGGTAGCCGGTGCCATTGATCAGCACGGTGACTTGGCCGACTTTGTTGATCTGCAACACATAGCTGAACGTCTTGCCCAGCGGCACGTTGGTCAAGGTATAGGTGATAGGGCTCTTCGCGTCACCAGGCTTGTAGCGGTAGGTGACGTCGACATTGCCGACCCCTTTCTCGTACCGATATTGCAGCTTTACCAACGGCGTCGGCGCATCTTTGGCGTGGATCTGCGCGACCACCACCTTGCCGGTGGACGGCACCTGATTCACTGCCAGCGTGCCCTGCAGCGTGTTGACCCCACTGCTGTAGAGCCAGTTACGCGCCTTGCCGTCTACGGCGGTCTCGCGCAGCTCACTGCGGGGAAAGTCACTGGTGCCGGAGTGGGACCCGGTCACCGGGGCCCAGAATACGATGGAGGCGTCGGTTTTTACGTAGTACGGCGATTGCAACGAGCGCAGGCTGGCCGTTGCGACGGTCAGCGCCGGGGTGCCTTGGGGAATGGTCAGATTCCAGGTGGTGGTGTCGATCATGCCAGCAAACTCAGGGGTAACGAGTACGAGTAAGCCTGCCATGGCGCCAATGTGGTCTCCTGCCACGCTGGGTTTAGCGGCTTGAAAGGTCTGGGCTTGAGGTTTTTTTCGAGCGCCTACAGCGCCGCTGGTCGGCGAATTCGGTAAGTCGGCGCCGGCCTGGCTGGCGTCAGTGGCGCTTGCACTTTGAGGCCGCGCACTGGTTTTCCAGGCCCAGCAATTTGATTTCCAGCAATTTACGGTCGGTGACATCGGTAATCACACCGTACCAGCGTTCCACCGTGCCATTGCCATGCAAACTGGCTTCGGCGCGGCTGTGCATCCAGCGCCAGGAACCGTCGGCCCAGCGAATGCGAAACTCCACGCTCCAAGGCTCGCCCGACGGGATCCACTGCAGCCACTTGTCACGCACGCGATCGCGATCGTCGGGGTGCATCATCGAACGCCAGACTTCAAGCCGCTGCTGGGCGGTACCGTCGCCAAGCCCGGTGAATGTCGGGCTCATATAGTTGACGACCCCCTGGGGGTCGGCGGCCCAGCCAATGGTGGGGTTAAGCAGCACGGTACGGCGAAAATGCTCTTCGCTTTCGGCCAAGGCATGCATAGCGCGTTGCCGCTCGGTCATGTCCACCGCCACCAGGGATACCCCCAACACGTCGCCCGCGTCGTCCACCACTTGTTGGCCGTACAGGGTAAAGCACTGCTCGCCCACGGTCAGTTCAGTGAAGCAGTGCTCGCCGTCCTGCAATACCCGGACAATGTCGGTCACCAGCGCGCCAGCGTCCAGGCCAGCCAATAGGGTGTCGGCAACCTGCCCTTCCAGCTCGGCAACCGGCCGGCCCAGGAGCTGGGCAAAGGCGTCATTGGCGCTCACGCAGCGCAGCAAGCGATCGATGAAACACAAACCCAACGGCGAGTGCATGTACAGCGCATTGAGTTGATGCAAGCGTTGGAACGGTGAAGTGTCGAGGACCTGGCCGGTGCTATCGGTCCCACCAAAAGCCCGTAGTAGCGCCCGCGCCGAGTCGCTGGGGACAGCTTTGGCATAAAGCCAGCCCTGCACCAGGTCACACCCCAGCTTTTTCAAGGCCTGTTCCTGCTCCAGGGTTTCCACCCCTTCGGCCACCACCCGAATGCCCAGGCTATGGCCCAGGCCAATAATGGCCGTGACGATTTTGTAACTCTCTGGCAGGCTGCCCATGCTCCGGATGAAACTGGCATCAATCTTCATTTCACGAAACGGGCAGGCTTGCAACCGGGTGAGGCTGGAGAAGCCCGTACCAAAGTCGTCCAGCACCACTGTGACACCGCGGCCGGCCAGCTCGCGCAAAATCAGGCTGGCGGCCTCGATGTCTTGGAACAACGAACCTTCGGTCACTTCCACCTGCAGGCGGTGCAGGGGGAACCCCGTGGACGCCACCGCCTCGCAAACCAGCTGGGTCAACCCTGGCCGTTTCAACTGCACAGGCGAGATATTAAAGGCGAGGAAAAAATCCCCCGGCCAGCCCAGCGCTTCACGGCAGGCGCGTACCAGCAAGTAGCGCGTCAGGGTGTCGATGAGTTCGCAGTCTTCCAGAGCCGGAATAAAGTCCACCGGCGGCACGGGGCCACGCGCAGGGTCGCTCCAGCGAGCGAGCACCTCGAAGCCGGAAATACGCCGGGTACGCAAGTGAATCAGCGGCTGGAAAGCCGGCCAGACATGGCCATCGAGTAATGCGGTGGCAAATCGGGAGCGGATTTCAGCGAGCGCGTGGGGGTCCATTGAAACTCCGCCATGACCTGTCATGACGAGCATCATATCCTGAAGCTAGAATTTACAAAGTTTGTCCGATATTCGGCATGTTCCCTAGGGTTTACCCGCGTTCGCGCGGAATCAAGCCCTGTAATTGCAACGCAAGAAAGTTGGCGTCGAATGGGCACGTATCGGCTTCCTTGAGGCCGTTGGTCTTGCGCCACTGCCAGAGACTCGAAGGTGGCTGGCAGACCAGCGAGATGCTGCCGTGGCGCGCCGAAGTCAGGCCCATCACGGCCAGGCTGATAGCGCCGCCGGCTCCCATCACTTCAGGCACGAATTCCACCGGTTTGGCCGTGAGCAACAGGGTGAGTTTTTCGCTCTTGAACGGCGACCCTTCAGCGGGCACCTGAGCATTGCTGGCAACGTACGGGCTGCGCTGGATTTCCAGCAGGTCGGGGGCAAGCACCGGCGCCAGCCAGCTTTCGATTTGATCGTACAGCGCGCTGATGTGTGCGCTCCAAAGCGCTGTGTGGCTGTCGAAGGTGCGCTGCTTGTTGGCTTCACTGTCGGCATAGTGTCGCAACATATCGCCCAGTTGCTGAATGTCGTCCATTGCGTATCTCCTCAAGGTCAGCGGCGCCAGTGCGCAGATGCAGCATGGCAGATCGGCCGCCTAGAGGTTGGTTTTTCTAACCCGGCGCCGCGCAGCCGACATAAGCGTGGATCAGCGCCGTTGCCGCTGGCGCCTCAGAGCCGACCTGATACGCCGCCCGCAAGGCCGCAGCGCCAATGTCGGCCTGCTCCGCTGAAGCGGCGTGCACCCAGCCCAAGGGGCGCTCGGGGCCGACCGGCTCACCCGGGAACGCTAATTCGCTAAAGCCCACGGACAGGTCGAGGACATCATTGGGCTGCTGCCGGCCGCCGCCCAGTGCCACCACGGCCATACCCACCGCACGGGTGTCAACGCCAGTCACGTAGCCCTGCCCGTGCGCCCACACCGGCATGGCCACGGCTGCACTGGGCAAGTAAGCCAGCGGGTTGTCGAGCAAATGCTCCGGGCCGCCCAGTGCGTGAACCATGCGGCCAAACCGAGCGAGCGCGGCGCCACTGCGCCAAGCCTGCAACAGCTGCTCGCGCGCCTGCTCGGCGGAGCTGGCCAGACCTGCGGTGACCAGCACCTGCTCGGCAAGCGCCAAGGTCAGGGCCCATAGGCGCTCGCTGCGCACTTCACCCTTGAGCAGCGCAATGGCCTCGGCCACTTCCAAGGCATTGCCGGCACTGCGCGACAAGGGTTGGTTCATGTCCGACACCAGCGCACAGGTGCGCACGTCGGCGCCATTGGCCACCGCGACGATGCTGTCCGCCAACGCCATGGCCTGGCCCGGATCTTCCATGAAGGCGCCATTGCCGGTCTTCACGTCCATCACCAACACCCGCAGGCCCGCGGCCAGCTTCTTGGCCAGAATGGACGCAGTGATCAAATCGATGGATTCCACCGTTCCGGTGACGTCGCGGATGGCATACAAGCGCTTGTCGGCCGGGGCCAGGTCACCGGTCTGGCCGATGATGGCGCAGCCGACCTGCGCCACAATGGCTTGCACCCGCGCCGAGGGTGGTTGGCAGTCATAACCCGGAATGCTCTCGAGTTTATCCAGGGTGCCGCCCGTATGACCCAGGCCGCGCCCGGAAATCATCGGCACATAGCAGCCGCAGGCTGCCAGCAAGGGCGCCAGGATCAGGCTGACCATATCGCCCACCCCGCCCGTGGAATGTTTGTCCACCACCGGCCCTGGCAGCTCCCAGCGCAGTACATCACCCGAGTCGCGCATGGCAGCGGTCAAGGCGATGCGCTCACCAATGTCCATGCCCTTGAGCAGCACGACCATGGCAAAGGCCGCCACCTGCCCCTCACTGAGGGTGCAATCGGTAATACCGCTGACAAACCTGCGGATATCCTCATCACTCAACACCTGGCCGTCGCGTTTGCGCCGGATGACTTCCTGAGCAAGCCACATCGAGCAGCCTCCTGAGCCGTGCTCACAACGAAATAAAGAACCCGACGATGGCAGCGCTCATCAAATTCGACAAGGTCCCCCCGATCATAGCGCGCAGCCCCAGCTTTGCCAGTTCATGGCGACGCTGCGGGGCAATGCCGCTAAGGCCGGCTAATTGAATGGCGATCGACGACAGATTGGCAAAGCCGCACAGCGCAAACGTGACGATCACTTGGGTGTGCTGGGACAACAAGGGAACGCCGGCTTGCGCGGCCTTGGCGGCCGTCAGGTAATGGCCCAGATCGGCGTAGGCCACGAACTCGTTCAACACCAGTTTCTGCCCGATAAAACCGCCGGCCAATACCGCCTCGCTCCAGGGCACGCCGATCAACCAGGCCACTGGGGCCAACAGGTAACCGAGGATCAGTTGCAGGGTCAACTGAGGATACCCCACCCAGCCGCCCAACCACCCTAACAGGCCATTGAGCAAGGCGATCAAGGCAATAAACGCCAGCAACATGGTCCCCACCGCCACGGCCAGGCGCAGGCCCGCCTGGGCCCCTTCGGCGGCCGCATCGATCAGGTTGGCCGGGCGCCGCTCGTGGTCATCGAGCACTTGCAGGCTACTGGCCTCGCGCACTGCCTCGGTTTCCGGCTCCATAAGCTTGGCCATTAGCAACGCACCTGGCGCCGCCATGAAGCAAGCGGCGATCAGGTATTTGAGCTCGACGCCCAAGCCGGCATAGCCGAGCAACACCGAACCTGCCACCGCAGCGAAGCCGCCCACCATCACCGCAAACAGCTCTGAGCGGGTCAGCGAGGCAATGAAGGGCCGCACCACCAATGGCACCTCGGACTGCCCGACAAAAATCGCCGACGTCACCACCATGGACTCCACCCGGCTGGTGCCCAGCAACAAGCGCAGGGTGCCGCCAATGATGCGGATGATCCAACCCATCACGCCGATGTAGTACATCACCGAGATAAAGCTGCCGAAGAACACGATCACAGGCAGTACTTTGATCGCGAACACGAACCCGCCGTCGCCGAAGACTTCGAACATCTGCGCCGACCCGAGGCCACCGAAGAGAAATTCGATGCCCTTGTTGGCATAGCCCTGTAACGACGAAACGCCGTTGGCCAGCGCTTGCAAGGTGGCCTGGCCCCAAGGCACGTAGAGGGCAAAGGCGCCGATCAACACCTGGATCGCAAAGGCCCCGCCGACGGTGCGCCACTTGATTGCACGCCGGTGCCGCGACAGCGCCAGCGCGACCAGAATAAGCACCGCGATTCCCACAAGACTGATCATGCGTAGGTAACTCCAGATAGGCTTAATTCATTCAGAAGGCGTTGAATGCGCCCGGCAGCAGTTGTTCCAGGGTCCATACCCGGGTCTGGGCCGGGTCGCTGCCCTGGCAGACAATGCGGCAATCGGGGGCCATGAGTTCCAACAGCACCTGACGACACGCCCCACAGGGGCTGATCAGCTCGACTTTGGGCGCGTAAATGGCCATGGCGGTAAAGCTGCGCGGCGGGCAACCCTGGCTGATGGCCGAGAACAGAGCGCTGCGCTCAGCGCAGTTGGTCAGCCCATAAGAGATATTTTCCACGTTGCAGCCGTGCACGACTTCCCCGTCGGCCGTCAACAGCGCTGCCCCTACCGGAAATTCAGAGTAAGGCGAATACGTCGCCCCGGCGGCCTCACGGGCAGCGGCAAGCAAAGGTTCATGGGCGGTCCAAGGGGTTTCGGTCATTGGGTCATACCTGACTGCTGGGTAGGGAGTGGGAGCTTGGAGAGCAGGATATATGCCAGGTCACTTTTGGCCAGTGAAAACGCAGCCTTGAGTAAATATATTTGACCGATTGATCCAGTTTAGAGCGTAAGGTCCAGCACAGCGCTCAGTTTCAGGGCGAGCAGCACAACTGGGTAGCCCGCCCTTCGACTGGGGTAAGTTGGGAGCAAAAAGCAACCCTTCAGACGAACGGCTTCATGCCATTTAGCCCTCAGCCGATCTGACTTCTATACCTTATAGGGTATCCAGGGATCATCACTGTTCCAAGCCAGGAGGCACCTTAATGAAACGCCAGCGCACCCACAGTTCTTCCATTCGTTTGGCGCTGGAAAACCGCTTGATGTTCGATGGCGCAGCAGTCGCCACTGTGGAGGCCGCAGTGAGCGCGCCAGCTGCGGCCGCTGCGCCGGCCACCGAGGTGGCAGAGCAACATGACGCTGTGCACGCCAGCGACACGCCCGCCGCGGTCGACACTAGCCATCACAGCAGCGACCCCGCCGCTACGGGTGACACCGATGCCCTGGAATACGCCCTGACCGCCACCGCGCCTTTGGACGCTGGCCACACGCGGCAGGAGATTTACTTCGTCGACTCCAGCCTGCCGGACCTCGATACCCTGGTGTCATCCCTGCCCAGTACCGCTGAGGTGATCTACCTCGACAGCCAGGCCGATGGCCTCGCGCAAATCTCCAGCGCCCTGCAAGGGCGCAGCGACATAGATGCGATTCACCTGCTGACCCACGCTACCGAAGGGTCCTTGCTGGTTGGCGGCACCGAATTGACCGCCAGCAACATCGAGGGCCAGTACCACGACCTACTTGCCGAAATCGGCACCCATATGAGCAGCGGCGGCGACGTACTGCTCTACGGCTGCAACCTCGCCGCCGGCACCGAAGGCGCCGCCACCATGATGGCCTTGGCCCAGGCCCTCAACACCGATGTGGCCGGTTCCACCAACACCACCGGCGTGGGTGGCGACTGGACCCTGGAAAGCCACGTCGGCACCATCGAGGCCAGCGCGGTTCAAGCCAGCCAATGGCAGCACGACCTGCTGGTGGCAGCGCCGACCAATGACACCGCGGTGGTCTACCACGGCGCCCCTAACGTGCTGCGGGTGCTGGACAACGACCTAGTGGTGCTCGGCGCCACGGTGAAGATCTCCAGCGTCACCGGGCAGTCCCATGGCACCGTGGTGATCAACGCCGACAATACCCTGACCTACACCCCAACTGCAGGCTACGCCGGCACCGATACCTTTAGCTACACCCTCAAAGATGGCCTTGGCTTGGTCCTGGGCAGCGCCCAGGTGACGGTTATGGTGGATTCGCCACCGGTGGTGCGGGTACCGGGCCCCATCAGCGGCATCGAGGACACGGCGCTGATCCTCGGCGGCAGCAATGCGATCACCATCAGCGACAGCGACCAAACCGCGACCACCGTGACCCTCAGCGTGCCCAGCGGTGGCGTCAGCTTGTCGACCCTGGCGGGCCTCACCTTCACCGCCGGCGACGGTGTGAACGATGGCTTGATGACCTTTTCCGGCAGCATCGTCGCAGTCAACACCGCGCTCAATGGTTTGGTTTACACCCCCGGCGCCGACGTCAATGGTGCGGTAAAACTGACCGTGATCGCCACCGACGCCCTCAACGGCAGTGCCACCTCCAGCGTTACCATGAACCTGGCGGCCGTCGCCGATATCGTCGCCGACACGGTGACGATGCCGCAGAACACCACTGCCAGCTTCAACGTACTGGCCAACGACAATTTCGAAAGCGCCGGGCGCACGGTGACCGGCTACAGCGCGCCTGCCCATGGCACGGTGAGCATCGATGCCCAGGGCAATGCGCTATACACGCCAACCAGCGGCTACAGCGGCAGCGATACCTTCACCTATACCGTGACCTCTGGCGGGGTTACGGAAACCGCCTCGGTGACAGTCAATACCTACATCAACTACGCCCCCACCATCAGCGCGCCGGTCACCCAGACCTTCGCCGAAGACAGCACGCGGGTGTTCTCCAGCGCCCAGGGCAATGCCATTACTTTGGCCGATGCCAATAACGATCTATTGAGCGTCACCCTCAGCGCCACCCACGGCAGCCTGACCCTGGCGCAAACCAGCGGGTTGACCTTTACCAGCGGCGACGGCGTGGCCGACACCAGCATGGTGGTACGCGGCACCGCCGCGGCGATCAACGCCGCGCTCAATGGCCTGGCTTTTATTCCCGTGGCCGATTACAACGGCAGCGCGGTGATTAGCGTGCAGGCCAGCGACGGCATCGCCGCCGTGCAAAACGCGATGATCGCCATGAGCATCACCGCGGTCGCCGATGGCGTTGCGGACAACGTGCAGACCGGCCCCCTGGCGCCGGTGACCTTCGCCCCGCTGGCCAATGACAATTTCGAAGGCACACCGAGCATTTCCGCGGTTGGCAGCGCCGCCCATGGGACCGTCCAACTGCTAGGCAACAACATCACCTACAGCCCGGCCCTGGGCTATATCGGCAGCGATACCTTTACCTATACGGTCTCCTCAGGGGGGGCGAGCGAAGTGGTGGCGGTCAACGTCACGGTGGGCAACAGCGCGCCCACCGCCAGCAGCTTGGGGACCCTGACCACCGTTGACGGCGGCCTGGTGCTGGTGACCGCGGCATTGGCCTTTCGCGATGCCGACGCACTCGACGTGCTCACCTACAAAGCCACCGGCCTGCCGGCTGGCCTGACCATCGACCCGCTGACGGGCATCATCAGTGGGCTGGTCAACACCCATGCGTCGGTCAATGGCGCCGCCGGGACGGGTAACTACACGGCGGTGGTGACCGCAACCGATTTGTCCGGCGCATCCGTCACCTCGACCCTACAGGTGCAGGTCAGCAACCCGGCGCCCATTCCGCTGATCGGCCTGCAAGTGGGCGGCAGCGAGGACAGCCTGCTGGGTATCAGCGCGAGCACCATTGGCATCCTTGACCTCGATGGCGATGCCTTCAGCATCACCCAGGCCACGGCCCTCAATGGCACAGTGACCATCAACGCCGACGGCTCGCTGAGCTACCTACCCAATGCCAACTACAACGGCCTGGACACCATCACATACACCGTGCGCGACGTGGACGGCGGGGTCGCCACCGGCAATATTCTGGTGGTACTGGCAGCGGTGCCGGACCTGCCGGTCCTGAACTTGCCCAATATCCCCCTATTGACTGAAGACACTCCGCTTATTTTTGCCAACCTGCTCGGCCAGCAACTGAGCGTGGGCGACATCGATGGCCAGGTACTCGACCTCAAATTGAGCGTGCCGGTGGGTTCCTTCACCCTGACGCAAACCGCCGGGCTGAGCATCAGCCAAGGCACCGGTAGTAATGACAGTACCTTGCAGATATCCGGCACTGTGGCCGACATCAACGCCGCGCTACGCGGGCTGATCTACACCCCAGACGCTGACTACAACGGCCCCGTCGCTATCAACCTGGATTTGGGCCAACTGATGGGCGGCATTCTCAATGTGCACCTGACGCTGCCCGTTGGGATCGCCGCAGTGGCCGACATTGTCGACGACCACGTCAGCACCACCCTCAACACACCGGCGAGTTTCAACGTGCTGGCCAACGACAGCTTCGAGAACAGCGGGCGCGTGGTCAGCGCATTCAGCACACCGGCCCATGGCAGCGTCACCCTCGACGCCCAGGGCAATGCCTTGTATACCCCCAACACTGGCTACGTGGGCAATGACAGTTTCACCTACACGGTGACCTCCAACGGCACCCAAGAAACCGCCACCGTGTACCTCTCCACCGCCCTGCCCAACTACGCCCCGAGCATCGCCGCGCCCACCAGCCAGGCCCTCGCTGAAGACAGCACCCTGGTGTTTTCCAGTGCCCAGGGCAATGCCATCGTGGTGGCCGATGCCAATGGCGACACCCTCACCGTCACCCTGCAAAGCACCCACGGCAGCCTGACCCTGACGCAAACCGCTGGGCTGACCTTTGTCAGCGGTGACGGTAGCGCCGATGCCAGCATGGTAGTGCGTGGCAGCGCGACCGCCATCAACGCCGCCCTGGAAGGCATGAGTTTCACCCCCAGCACGGACTACAACGGCAGTGCCAGCCTCAGCGTGCTGGCCAGCGATGGAGTGCTCAGCCAGGCCAGCAGCATTGCCCTGAACATCACCCCAGTGGCCGATGGTGTCAGCGATAACCTGCAGACCGGCCCCTTGGCGCCGCTCACCTTCAACCCGTTGGCCAACGACACGTTCGAAGCTACACCGGCTATTGTCGGTGTTAGCCAGGGCAGCCATGGCGTGGTAGTGCTCGACGCCAGCGGTTTGGTCACCTACACCCCAGCGTTGGGCTTCAAAGGCAACGACAGCTTTACCTACACCGTCAGCTCCGGTGGCGTGACCGAGCAAGTGAGCGTCAACGTCAGCGTCGGCAACACCGCCCCGCTGGTCAACGGTAACCTGGGTAGCCTGGCCCTGCTCGATGCCCAACTGGTGATTGGCGTCCCCACTGCCCAGGCCTTTAGCGATGCCGACCGCTTGGACGTTCTGCACTACAGCGCCAACGGCTTGCCCACCGGGCTTACCATCGACCCGCTGAGCGGCCTGATCAGTGGCCAGGTCAACGGCCACAGTTCGGTCAATGGCGCCGCTGGCGCCTACAACGTCACCGTGACCGCCACTGACCTGTCCGGGGCCAGCGCCTCTACGACGCTGCTGATCCAGGTGAGCAACCCGGCGCCGATCCCTGCAGTCGGCGTGACGGTCCAGGGCGTCGAAGACACCCCGTTGACCATCGGCGTAACGACCCTGGCGGTCATCGACCCCGATGGTGACGGCGTCACCCTGACCACGGCCAGCGCCCAGCACGGCAGCGTGACGATCAACTCCGACGGCTCTTTGGCCTACACCCCGAATGCCAACTACAACGGGCTCGACACCATCACCTATACGGTCCGCGACAGCGATGGCGGCAGCGCGACCGGCCAAATTGCTGTCGTGATCGCAGCGGTCCTCGACCTGCCCACGCTTACCCTGCCCACCCTGCAAATACTGGCCGAAGATACCCCGCTGCTGTTCGCCAACCTGCTGGGTCAGCAACTGAGCGTGGGCGATGTCGACGGCCAGGTGCTCGACCTGCGCATCAGCGTACCCGTGGGCACCCTGTCGCTGACCCAGACGGCAGGCATCGACCTGCGTGAAGGCACCGGCAACCATGACACCAGTGTGCGCATCAGCGGCACGCTAGCGGCCATCAACGCGGCGCTCAACGGCGTGTTCTACACACCGGGTGCCGATTACAATGGGCCGGTCCAGGTCACCCTGCAGCTGGGCCAGTTGGCCGGCGGCATTCTTAACGTGAGCGCAGAACTGCCGATCACAATTACCCCTGTGGCCGACATCGTCGCCGACCACGTTTCCACGGTCGCCGATACCCAGGTCAGCTTCAACGTGTTGGCTAACGATAGCTTCGAGAACAGCGGCCGCGTGGTGCAAGGTTTCAGCACGCCCAGCCATGGCAGCGTGACCATCGATGCCCAGGGCAATGCGCTCTATACCCCAGCCATGGGTTTCACCGGCACCGACACCTTCACCTATACCGTACTCTCCAACGGCACCCTGGAAACTGCCACGGTGACAGTGGCGATCAATGCCGCCGCCAACGCCGACCCCATTGCCAGCCCGATCCTCAACCAAACCGCAGTCGACGGCCAGGCCGTCAACCTGGCGGTGGGCAGTGCGTTCCGCGACCCTGACGGCGATACCCTGAGCTTTAGCGCCAACGGCTTGCCAGCGGGCCTGAGCATCGACAGCCAGACCGGCGCAATCACCGGCACCCTCGGCGGCCACGCGTCGACCCTGGTGCCCAGTGGCGCCTACACCATTGTGGTCAGCGCCAGCGACGGCAAGGGTGGCTTGCTCAGCCAGAGCTTCACCCTGACGGTCAGCAACCCTGCGCCCCTGGCGTTCGCCGATGCCGTGAGTGGCAATGAAAACAGCGTGCTGACCGGCAACGTATTGAGCAACGACCGCGACCCCGACGGTGACACCCTGCGGGTCGACACCCAACCTGTCAGCGGGCCCAGCCATGGCACCCTGGTGCTTAACGCTGACGGCAGCTTCGTCTATACCCCGACCCTGGGCTACAACGGTAGCGACAGCTTCGAGTATCGGGTCATCGATAGCGATGGAGGCTCGGCGGTCGCCACAGTCACCCTGACCTTGCTGCCCGTTAACGACGCGCCCACCACCGCCGGCAGCCTCGGTGCCCAAAGTGCTGTCGACAGCGCGCCCTTCAGCCTGAACGTGGCCGGCCAATTCAGTGACGTCGATGGCGATACCCTCAGCTACAGCGCCAGCGGGTTGCCCACGGGGCTGAGCATCGATGCCAATGGCGTGATCAGCGGTGTACTGGGCAGCAGCGCGTCCACTGGTGGCCTCAACGGCAGCGGCCAGTACATCGTGACCGTCAGCGCCAGCGACGGCCATGGCGGGACGGCCGCGCAAACCTTCGTGCTAACCGTTACCAACCCGGCACCAAGCAGCAGTGCTATCAACCTGACCCTTAACGAAGATACGCCAATCAGCGGCACCCTGAGTGCGACGGATGTCGATGGCGATAGCCTGACATTCAGCACGCAACAGGGCCCAGCCCACGGTACCTTGGTACTCAACGGCGACGGCAGCTACACCTACACACCCGAGGCCAACTACCACGGCGCGGACAGCTTCAGTTATCGGGTGGTGGATGCCGATGGGGGCGTAGCCACGGCGGTGGTCAGCCTCACCATTGCCGCCGTCAACGACGCGCCTACCGCGCTCGGCAGCGTGCCGGCGCAGAGCGCCAACGACAGTGCGCCTTTCAGCCTGAACCTGGCCAGCGCATTCACCGACGTCGACGGCGACACCCTCAGCTACAGCGCCAGCGGCTTACCCGCGGGCCTGAGCATCGACGCCAACGGCCTGATCAGCGGTACGCTGGGCAGCAGTGCGTCCGCCGACGGCCTCAATGGTGGCGGACAGTACAACGTCACGGTCAGCGCCCGCGATGCCGACGGTGCCACGGTGCAACAGAGCTTTGTGCTGATCGTCAGCAACCCCGCGCCGAGCAGCGCCAACAGTGCCCTGAGCACTGCCGAAGACACCCCCTTGGCCGGTAACTTACTGGCCAGTGATGTCGACGGCGACCGCCTGACCTTCACCGCCAGCATTGGGCCAAGCCACGGCACCCTGGTGCTGAACGCTGACGGCAGCTACCTTTACACCCCGGATGCCAATTTCAATGGCAGCGACAGCTTCACCTACCAAGTGACGGACGCCGACGGCGCAACGGTCAGCGCCACCGTGAGCCTAAGCGTTACGCCTGTTAACGATGCCCCGGTCGCCCTGGGTAGCGTCGCCGCCCAGACTGGCGTTGACAGCAGCCCATTTAACCTCGCCCTGGCCGGGCGCTTTGCCGATGTCGACGGCGACACGCTGTTCTACAGCGCCAGCGGCTTGCCCAGCGGCCTGAGCATCGGTGCCGACGGCACCATCAGCGGCATCGTGGGCAGCAGTGCCTCGGCCGGCGGCCCTAACGGCGATGGCCAATACACTGTGGTGGTCAGCGCCCGCGACGGCCAGGGCGCCGTTGTCACGCAAAGCTTCACCCTCAGTGTGAGCAACCCGCTGCCCACCGCCACCGGCAGCACCGTGACCCTGGCAGAAGACAGCAGTGTCAGCGGTAACCTGTTGGATACGGCCAGCGACCTCGACGGCGACACCCTACGGGTCGACACCACCCCAGTCAGCGCGCCACTACACGGGGTGCTCACCTTAAATGCCGACGGTAGCTACCGTTACACCCCTGCCCACGATTTCCACGGCACCGACAGTTTCACTTATCGAGTCATCGACGCCGACGGCGGCACGAGCAGCGCCACAATCAACTTGATCATTACGCCGGTCGACGACGCCCCCGTTAGCTACGGGAGCATCGCCAGCCAGGCCAGCCGTGACGGCGCTGCCTTCAGCCTGGACGTAGGAGGCAACTTCGCCGACGTCGACAGCAACCCACTCAATTACAGCGCCAGCGGCCTGCCCAATGGCCTGAGTATCGACCTGCACACCGGCCTTATCAGCGGCACCCTGGACAGCAGCGCGTCCACCCAAGGCCCTGGTCAGAACGGCCTGTACACCATCGTGGTGACCGCCAGCGACGGCAGCGCCTCGGCCACTCAGACCTTCACCCTCAACGTCAGCAACCCAGCCCCTGTTGCCAATAGCAGCCTGGTGACTTTGGACGAGGACAGCACGGTCAGCGGCAACCTCATGACCACCGCCACCGATGTAGATGGCGACACGCTCACCTTCACTGCGACCACTCAGCCAGCTAACGGCACGCTGGTGTTGAACCCGAATGGCAGCTACACCTACACGCCAAACGCCAACTTCAATGGCACGGACAGCTTCACTTACTCGGTGACTGATGCCGATGGTGCGGTCGCCACGGCCACTATCACTTTTAATGTTTCTCCCGTTTATGACGCACCGGTAACGACGGGTTCTATCGCAGCGGTCAGTGCGAATGACAGCACCGCGATCAACTTGAATGTGGCGGGCAACTTCACGGACGTGGATGGCACTACGCTGACTTACAGCGCTACTGGTCTGCCTAATGGGATTAGCATTAACCCGACAACCGGGTTGATCAGCGGGGATCTGGGCAGCAGCGCTTCTAGCGCCGTCGCTGGCGGCATCTACAACGTAATCGTAACGGCCAGCGATGGTTTGGGCGGCACGGTCAGCCAATCCTTTACCCTGACAGCCACGAACCCCGCGCCGACAGCAGGCAATACCACCGTCACCTTGGCCGAGGATACCCCAGTCACCGGCAACCTCGTGACCAGTGCGACTGATGTCGACGGTGATGCCCTGACATTCGCCGCCACTTCTCAGCCAAGCAACGGCACGTTGGTGTTGAACCCGAATGGCAGCTACACCTACACGCCAAACACTAACTTCAACGGCACGGATAGCTTCAGCTACTCGGTGACTGACGCTGATGGCGCGGTGACCACGGCTACCATTACTTTTGACGTGACGCCTGTCTACGACGCGCCTGTGGCTGCGGGCTCTATCGCGGCGATCAGCGCCAACGACGGCACCTCAGTTAGCCTAAACGTTTCGGGTAACTTCGCCGACGTTGATGGCACGGCCCTAACTTACAGCGCTACTGGTCTGCCTAATGGGATCAGTATTAACCCGACCACCGGCTTGATCAGCGGGGATCTGGGCAGCAGCGCTTCTAGCGCCGTCGCAGGTGGCATCTACAATGTAATCGTAACGGCCAGCGATGGCTTGGGCGGCACAGTCAGTCAATCCTTTACCCTGACAGCCACGAACCCCGCGCCGACAGCAGGCAATACCACCGTCACTTTGGCCGAGGACACTCCGGTCAGCGGCAACCTCGTGACCACCGCCACCGATGTAGATGGCGATACGCTGACCTTCACTGCGACCACTCAGCCAGCTAACGGCACGCTGGTGTTGAATCCAAACGGCAACTACACATACACGCCAAACGCCAATTTCAATGGCACGGACAGCTTCAGCTATTCAGTGACTGACGCTGATGGCGCGGTGACCACGGCCACTATCACCTTTAATGTTTCTCCCGTTTATGACGCACCGGTAGCGACGGGTTCTATCGCAGCGGTCAGTGCGAATGACAGCACCGCGATCAACTTGAATGTGGCGGGCAACTTCGCGGACGTGGATGGCACTGCACTGACTTACAGCGCCACAGGCCTGCCTAACGGGATCAGCATCAATCCAACCACCGGGTTGATCAGTGGGGATCTGGGTAGCAGCGCTTCTAGCGCCGTCGCAGGTGGCATCTACAATGTTATCGTGACCGCCAGCGACGGCTTCGGCGGCACGGTCAGCCAATCCTTTACCCTGACAGCCACGAACCCCGCCCCGACAGCAGGCAATACCACCGTCACCTTGGCCGAGGACACCCCGGTCAACGGCAACCTCTTGACCAGTGCGACTGATGTCGACGGTGATGCCCTGACATTCGCCGCCACTTCTCAGCCAAGCAACGGCACGTTGGTGTTGAACCCGAATGGCAGCTACACCTACACGCCAAACACTAACTTCAACGGCACGGATAGCTTCAGCTACTCGGTGACTGACGCTGATGGCGCGGTGACCACGGCTACCATTACTTTTGACGTGACGCCTGTCTACGACGCGCCTGTGGCTGCGGGCTCTATCGCGGCGATCAGCGCCAACGACGGCACCTCAGTTAGCCTAAACGTTTCGGGTAACTTCGCCGACGTTGATGGCACGGCCCTAACTTACAGCGCTACTGGTCTGCCTAATGGGATCAGTATTAACCCGACCACCGGCTTGATCAGCGGGGATCTGGGCAGCAGCGCTTCTAGCGCCGTCGCAGGTGGCATCTACAATGTAATCGTAACGGCCAGCGATGGCTTGGGCGGCACAGTCAGTCAATCCTTTACCCTGACAGCCACGAACCCCGCGCCGACAGCAGGCAATACCACCGTCACTTTGGCCGAGGACACTCCGGTCAGCGGCAACCTCGTGACCACCGCCACCGATGTAGATGGCGATACGCTGACCTTCACTGCGACCACTCAGCCAGCTAACGGCACGCTGGTGTTGAACCCGAACGGCAGCTACACCTTCACACCCAACGCTAACTTCAACGGTACCGATAGTTTCACTTATTCGGTTACCGACGCGGACGGGGCAGTCGCAACTGCCACAATCACTTTTGATGTAACAGCGGTCTACGACGCTCCAGTGGCTGCAGGTCCTATCGCAGCCATCAGCGCCAACGACGGCACCTCAGTTAGCCTAAACGTGTCGGGTAACTTCGCCGACGTTGATGGCACGGCCCTAACTTACAGCGCTACTGGGCTGCCTAATGGGATCAGCATTAACCCGACAACCGGGTTGATCAGCGGGGATCTGGGTAGCAGCGCTTCTAGCGCCGTCGCTGGTGGCATCTACAACGTAATCGTAACGGCCAGCGATGGTTTGGGCGGCACGGTCAGCCAGACCTTCACACTTACAGCGACAAATCCCGCGCCGACTGCTAGCAACACCAGCGTTTCGTTGGCCGAGGACACCGTCGTCACAGGCAACCTCGTAACCACCGCGACTGATGTGGACGGCGATGCTCTGACCTTCACTGCGACCACTCAGCCAGCTAACGGCACGCTGGTCTTGAACCCCAACGGCAGCTACACCTACACGCCAAACGCTAACTTCAACGGCACGGACAGCTTCAGCTACTCGGTGACTGACGCTGATGGCGCGGTGACCACGGCCACTATCACCTTTAATGTTTCTCCCATTTATGACGCACCGGTAGCGACGGGTTCTATCGCAGCGGTTAGTGCGAATGACAGCACCGCGATCAACTTGAATGTGGCGGGCAACTTCGCGGACGTGGATGGCACTGCACTGACTTACAGCGCCACAGGCCTGCCTAACGGGATCAGCATCAATCCAACGACCGGCTTGATCAGTGGGAATCTGAGCAGCAGCGCTTCCAGCGCGGTACCGGGCGGCATCTATACCGTAATCGTGACCGTTAACGATGGCTTAGGCGGCACAGTCAGCCAAACCTTCACACTGACAGCGACCAACCCGGCGCCAACGGCGAGCAATACCACCGTCACCTTAGCCGAAGACACCCCGGTCACCGGCAACCTCGTGACCACCGCCACCGATGTAGACGGCGATGCTCTCACCTTCGCCGCCACTACTCAGCCAACTAACGGCACGCTGGTCTTGAACCCGAATGGCAGCTACACCTACACGCCAAACGCCAACTTCAACGGCACGGACAGCTTCAGCTACTCGGTGACTGACGCTGATGGCGCAGTCACCACCGCTACCATCACTTTCGACGTAACACCCGTCTATGACGCGCCAGTGGCTACAGGCTCTATCGCGGCTATCAGCGCAAATGACAGCACCTCAGTTAGTCTTAACATTGCGGGCAACTTCGCTGACGTAGACGGCACCACCCTGACCTACAGCGCTACTGGACTGCCTAACGGGATCAGCATCAATCCGTTGACTGGTTTGATCAGCGGTACCCTGGGCAGCAGCGCATCGGCCGCGGTGCCGGGTGGGGTCTACACGGTGGTCGTGACCGCCAGCGATGGCGCGGGCGGCATTGCCAGCCAGAGCTTCACCCTTACCGCCGAGAACCCCGCGCCGGTTGCCAGCGACCGCAGCCTGACCGTACTGCAGGGCAGCACCTACAGCGGCGTGCTGCAGGCCGATGACAGCGATGGCGATGCGCTGAGCTATGCCGTGACGCAGCTTCCCGCCCACGGCAGCCTGACCCTTAATGCCGATGGTAGCTACAGCTACACCCCTGCCCCAGGGTTCACCGGCCAGGACGGTTTCAGCTATCAAATCATTGATGCCGATGGTGGCACTGCCATCGCCAGCGTGACCTTTACTGTGTCCGCGAGCGGCGACCAGACGCCTGTGCTGGCGACGCCCATCGCTGCGCAGCAGGCCGTAGACGGTGGGTCGTTCCAACTGGCGCTCAGCGGCACGTTCAGCGACCCCGACGGCGATACCCTGACCTACAGCGTTAGCGGCTTGCCAGCCGGTCTAAGCCTTGACCCGCAGACCGGTCTGATCAGCGGCACCTTGCTCAATAATGCCTCGACCCTGGGCAACAATGGCGTCTATGTGCTGACCGTAAGCGCCAGTGACGGCCAGCTTAGCGCCAGCCAGACCGTCACCCTGACCGTGACTAACCCGGCCCCCATCACGGCGGGCGGCAGTTTCAACGTGGCCGCGGGTACACCGCTGAGCAGTAGCCTGAGCGCCAGCGACAGTGATGGCGATGCATTCAGCTTTGACCTGCAGCAGGGCCCCAACCACGGCAGCCTGAGCCTCGGCGCCGACGGCCAGTTTATCTATACCCCGGCGGCCGGCTACAGTGGGCCTGACAGCTTTACCTACCAAGTGCGCGATGCCGATGGCGGCGTGACCAGCGCCACGGTCACGCTGGCGGTCGCCAGTGATAACGGCAGCGGCACTGGCAACGGCGGCACCACGCCCACCCAACCGACCACACCGACCAGCCCTACTACGCCGGTCGCCAGCACTGACCCCACAAACCCATTTATGGGCCTGGCTCCGGGCAGCGAAACCCAGCGCCGGGGCCTGGGCCTAGTGCCGGAAAATACGTCCAGTGGCGAACCAACCTACCAGCGCATCGTACAGTTCGAACCCGTGCTGCTCGACGCCGTGAACTCGGTGAAACGGCTGGATGGCTTGGCCACCCTGAATGCAGACCGGCCCCTGGCGGCGGCCATTGATGGCATCCAGAAACTCGCATCAAACGATTTGCGCACCGAGGCCGCCCCGGTCGCCCAGGCCTTGGGCGACCTTAATGAGCCCAATCGGCAACCGTTGGATGTTAGTGAGATGAAGCCAGACACCGCCGCCCCCTCGCGTACGGTCGATCTGCTGCCCCAAGCCTCTAGCGATACCGATAGTGGGCCGGCGTCTGGTGAGCCCTTCGCGGCTTCGCCAGCTACAGACCCTGGTTCGGCAATCGACAATGTGCCCAATGCCCCACTGACACTGGCCGAGCAGCTGCAACTGGCAAGCCAGCGCCGAGTACTGGAGCGGGACGCCCTGGCCCGGCTGTTAGCCGGATGAAGCCGCCGTGAACAATGATTTTCAGGGGAATTTTGCCTAGCGGGTAAAACCCTGCTTCACTAAGAAACGTGGATCCATGTGGTGGGAAGCCCGACACCACATTGTCAGAACAATGAACCAGGGCCGCGAGAATACCGCCCTGCGGTAGTGAATCGAGCGCCTTGAGAAGTGGCGCCTGTAATAGAGAACTTATGGATAAGTCGAGTTTCCCCCGCCAAGGGTCCGCTGTTAAGCCTTACCTGCTGGCCATAGGCTGCGTATGTTGGCTATCGGCCTGCACCATCGTTCCGCAACCCATTGATGTCGACGCCGCGGCCCTGCAACAAAAGGCTCGCATCGACGCCACCATCGCCGCTGAAGAACCCCTCAGTGGCCCTCTGTCCCTCTATGAAGCGATGGCGCGAGCGCTCAAGTACAACCTCGACCAGAAAATCGAGGAGACCGACGAGCAGCTGCGCCAGCGCCAACTGGAACTCAACCGTTCCGGCATGCTGCCCATGCTCAGCGCCGCCATGGGCTACAACGGCCGCAACAACCAAGCCGGCTCCAGTAGCCGCTCGCTGTTGTCCGGGCGCCAGTCGCTGGAACCCTCCACCTCCAGCGAGCGCGAATACAGCACAGCAAGCCTGACGGCTAGCTGGGATGTGCTCGACTTTGGTTTGTCTTATGTGCGCGGCCTACAGGACGCCGACGAACAGCTGATCGCGGCCGAGCGCCGGCGTAAGGTGGTCAATCGCATTCAAGAAGACGTACGTACGGCCTACTGGCGCGCGGTAAGTGCGGATCGCACCTATAAAAAACTGGTCGACCTGGAGGCCTTGGCGCAAAAAGCCCTACTGCAGACCCAACAACTGGAATCGCGGCGCTTAGTGCCGCCGCTCACGGTGCTCAATTACCAGCGCGACTTGCTGCAGGTCCAGGGCGACGTGCAGAAGCTGCAACGGGAACTCTCGCTGGCGAAAAACCAACTGGCCGCGCTGATCAACCTCAAGCCCGAAACCCGCTTCAGCCTGGAGCTGCCCGACCGCACCGATGTGGTCCCGGAACTGCCAGGCTCTGCCGATGAGATGGTCATGGTGGGTTTACGCTTTCGCTCAGAGTTGCGCGAAGGTGCGTACCGCCAACGGATCAATCAGAACGAACTGAACGCCGCGCTGATCCGCGCCCTGCCCAGCCTCAAAGGCGTGCTGGGGCTCAACTACGATTCCAACCAGTACCTCTACCACTCCAATTGGGCCAACTACGGCGGGCAGATCACCTGGAACCTGATGAATGTTTTCCGCTACCCCGCGCAAAAGCGGGCACTACAGGCGGAGAACACCGTGATCGAACAGCGCCAACTGGCCCTGACGTTGGCGGTCATGACCCAGATCCACGTGGCCCGGGTACGCTTCATCCGCTTCTCCCAGGAGCTAGGAACCACGCGCAACTCCTCGGAAGTGCAAGAACGAATTCTCGAACTCTCCCGCGGTGGCTTCCAGGCCCGCACCGTCAGCCAGCAAAACCTGGTACGCGAAGAAATGAACTCGGTGTTGGCCGATATCCGCTATGACGCCGCCTACGCGGACGTGCAGAACGCCTTTGCCAACCTGTACGCCTCCATGGGCCTGGACAACTTCGATATCGAGGTGCACCCGGATACGCCCATCCGCGAGATCGCTGAAAAACTGCAAAAGCACTGGACCGACCGTGCAACCAGTCTGCCGCCTATGCCTGAACAGCCCGGGAGTACCGAATGATGAACCGCAAATACTTGGGCCTGCTTACCCTGTGTACTGGTGGTGCATTGCTGACCGCCCTGCTTGGCCATGGCGTGGCCGCCGAAGTCGCCGCCGGTGCGCCGAGCGCCGCGATGCTGCCCAAGCCCACACCGGGCACGCCGGCCATGGTCAGCCCGCTGGTTTCGCCACTGCCTGCCACATTGACCAACGCACCGGCCAGCGATGCCCGCCAGCGTAGCGCGCAAGCCCGGCAAAGTGCCGACAACCAGGCCCGTGGCGTGGTGCGTGCGGTCAACGAAGCGACTTTATCGTCGAACATGCTGGGGCAGATCATCAAGATGCCGTTCAGTGAAGGTTCGGCGTTCAAGAAAGGCGACCTGCTGGTGGAGTTCAACTGTGATCGCGGCCAGGCCGAGTTGCGTGCAGCGCAGGCCGGGATGCAGGTGGAAGAAAAAACCGTAGAGACTAATCAGGAACTGGAGCGCTTCAACTCGGTGGGCAAGTTCGACGTGCTCATTTCGGTGTCGAAAATGAACAAGGCCAAAGCCGAGGTCGAAGCCCTGCAGGCGCAGCTCAAACAATGCAAGGTGTTCGCCCCTTTTGCCGGGCGTGTGACTGAACGCATGACCCACCTGTACGAGTCGGTTTCGGTCAGCGAACCCTTGTTGCGGATCATCGACACCACGACTTTGGAGCTGGACCTGATCGTGCCGTCCAAATGGCTGCAGTGGCTCAAGCCCGGTACGGCCTTCACGTTCCAGGTCGATGAAACCGGGCAAACCCTGAGCGCGGTGGTCGATCGGCTGTTGCCCTCGGTTGACCCGGTGAGCAAGACCGTGAAAATCATTGGCCGTTTTGCCGCCAACCGCGGCGGTATGGCGACTCCCGGCATGAGCGGTACGGCCACCTTCGCCAAGGAGGGCAACGGGCAATGAGTATCAACGTGCAGCTACCGCCGAACCCACCCGGCGACACCGATAAAGCGCATAAGGCCGCGCTGCACCTATTGACCCTAGAGGCTGAAATCCGTCGCCAGCCGACCCGTGAAGAGCTGCTGTTCCATTTGGTCAATGCGGTTCAAGAGATGGTCCCCTATGGCGAGGCCATGGCCTGGCGGCGCCAGCGGGCTCGCCAGGCGCTGCAGCTGCGGGCGGTGTCCGGGCTGCCTCTGGCTGACCGCCACACCCCGCTGGCCCAGGCGCTCCAGGCCCTCTTGGCAAGCCATGAGCGGACCGGGTTGCTGGGCAACCTGTATGCATTTGAGCTGCCAGCGCTCGGCCAAGGCGCTGTGCATGGGCAAACCCTGGACGACTACGCCCTGCGCCATGCGCTCTGGCTGCCGCTCAAAGATGCCGACGGGCGCCTCAGCACCGGCGCGCTATTTTTGCGCGAGCAGCCCTTTAGCCCCAGGGAGCAAGCGCTGCTTGAACGCTTGGGCGAGACCTACGCCCACGCCTTGCAGCGGTTTGGCGGGCAACGCAGCCTGCTCGAACGTCTGCCATTGTCCAAACGTGCTCTGGCCATAGCCGCGTTGGTAGTGGTGGCCCTGGCGTGTGTCCCCGTGCGCCTGAGCGTGATGGCGCCGGTAGAGGTGATTGCCGACCAACCTTATGTCCTGACTGCGCCGATCAACGGGGTCATCCGCAACCTGCTGATCGCACCCAATACGGCGGTGCAGGCCAACCAGCCTCTGGTGCAGTTCGAAGACATCCAGCCGCGCAACGAAATGGTCCTGGCCCAGCAACAATTGGCGGTGGCTCAGGCCCGCGATAGCCGCACCTCCGCCGCCGCCTTCAGTGACCCACAGGCAGCCCACGAACTGGCGATCGCCGCGGCCGAACACGACCTGGCGCGGGTCAGCTACGACTACGCGGTGGAAGTGCTGCAGCGCACCTTGGTGCACACCCCCAGCGCGGGCCTGGCCCTGTACAGTGACCGGCGTGATTGGGAGGGCCGCTCGGTGATGGTGGGCGAAGAAATCCTGCAAGTCGCCGACCCCACGCGAGTGGCTTATCGCATCGACCTGTCCACCGGCAACGCAATCGAGTTAGCCGTCGGCAACCCCGTCAGCATCTATCTGGAAAACTCGCCCTTGGGTGGCTTGCAGGCCAAGCTGCGCTCGGTCAGCTACACCCCGCACACCAGCGCGGGTAACCTGACCAGCTACACCTTGGTCGCCTCCCCCGGCGCCGAAACGACCCCGCGTATCGGCTCGCGGGGCACCGCCCGGGTGTATGGCGAGTACGCGCCGTTGGCATTTCAGTTGCTACGCCGGCCCATTGCCGCCGTGCGCCAGTACCTCGGGGTATAAGTATGCTCGACGACAAAGCCGTGTTGCCGCCCCTGCGCCAGGACCTGCAAATGGAAAGCGCCACGCCGAGCGCCGAGGGTATTGCCCGTTGGCGCCTGTACGATCCTTTGCAGCACCGCTTCTTTCTGATTGGCGAGGACGACGTGGCCTTGCTCGCGCTGTGGTCGAGCGCCACGGTCGGCACCCTGCGCGATGCGTTGCGCCAGCGCGATGCAACCCTCGACGAAGAGCATCTGGACGGCTTGCTGCGCTTTCTCAACCAGCATCACTTGCTACGTAACAGCGGCCGCCAGGCGCGCCAGGCACTGACCGAACAAGCCGCCAAACAACGTGGCAGTGGCGTGCGCGGCGGGATTAATCGGCTGATGGCGTTCCGCTTGCCGTTGTGGAACCCGCATCCGCTGATCAACTATTTCGCGCCAACAGTGCAAGCCATTGGGCACCGCTGGGTAGTGGGTGTGTGGGCGCTACTAACGGTACTGGGGCTCTATCTGACGACGCGTCAGTGGGACCAATTCGTCAGCACGTTCAGTGAGTTTTTTTCCCTCTCGGGCCTGCTGGGCTATGGCGTGGCCTTGATAGGTTTGAAAATATTGCACGAGCTGGGCCACGCCTATATGGCGATCATCCACGGCTGCCGAGTCGGCAGCATGGGCGTGTCGATCTTCATGGGCATGCCCATGCTGTACACGGAACTGGGGGATGTCGCCCGCCTCAATGACCATCGCCAGCGCCTCTGGATAGCCGCCGGCGGCGTGCTGGCCGAAACCTTTGTCGCCGGCCTGGCGACCCTGGCCTGGGCGGTGTTGCCCGAAGGCACGGCGCGCAGTGTGGCGTTTGTGGTCGCCACCTCGAGTTGGTTGACCAGCCTACTGGTCAACCTCAACCCGCTGGCTCGCTTCGACGGCTACTATTTTTTCAGCGATGCGTTGCGTATGGACAATCTGCAACCGCGGGCGCTGGCCTATAACCAGTGGCTGCTGGGCCGCGCCTTGCTCGGGCCGGTGGAGCCGCCGCCGGAGCCTGCATCGAGGGGCCGCGCGGCGTTTTTTCTGGTGTATGGCACAGGCGTGTGGTGCTACCAGATTTTGCTCAGTTGCGGCATCGCCTGGCTGGCCTACAAAACCCTGTTCAAAAGCGCCGGGGTAGTGCTGTTGCTGTATGCCCTGTGGCAGTTCGTTGGGCGGCGTATCTGGCGGGTCTTGCAGCACGGCTGGTCGCTGGGGCCGCGTGTGCAACGGCGGCGGCGCATAGGCCTGGGCATCGGCGGGGCGGCGTTGATCCTGCTGTTCTTCCTGCCCCTGGACCGCCGCGTCGAGGTGCCTGCCATGCTTGGCTGGGGCGAGCAAACACCGATTCAGGCACCCGAGAACGCCCGTATTGAGGCCTGGCGGGTGCCGCCGGGGAGCAGCGTGAGCAAAGGCCAGGTCGTCGCACATTTTTACTCGCCGGAGCTGGAGAGCAAACGCGCCACTGCCCAACTGAATCTGACCATCGCCAGCGAACGCCTCGACCGCATTGGCGGCGACAGCCGAGACCGGGCCGAGGCCATTGTATTGCGGCAGCAGCAGTTGCAAGCCCGTGCCGATCTCGACGGTTTGGCCGAACGCGCCACCTTGCTGGAGTGGCGCGCGCCGCAAGACGGTGTATTGGTCGACGTCCCGGTCAACCTGCAACCTGGGCAATGGGTCAAACCGAATCAGACCCTGGGCCGTTTGCTGCATGGCGACGTGCAAGATGCCAGCGGCTTCGTCAATGAAAAAGACCTGCCGCGCCTGCGCCTGGGTGCCGAAGGCCGTTTTGTCAGCGATGAGGCCAGCTTAGCCAGCGCCCGGGTGCGCCTGACCAGCCTGGATAACAGTGCCAGCGAATTCATCAACCCGGACAGCCTGAGCTCACGCTACGGTGGGCCCATCGCCACCCAGGCCGACGACAAGGGCCGCTCGGTGCCGGTGGCGGCTCAGCACCGGGTCAACTTCAGTGTCGAAAATAGTGACTCCACGGCCCTGCCCCTGCGCATTCGCGGTGTCATCCAGCTCCAGGCCGCGCCGCAAAGCCTGGCTGAACAAACATTGAAACGGGTCTGGCAGTTGCTAATCGCCGAACTACGCGGCTAATCGGCTGGCGAAGGGGCTGGTGGGCGCTTTGAGAGGCCAACCGTCCATCGCCATGCCTTCAGTTTCTGCGGCCGCTCCCGATAAATTCAGTAGTAGCGAGTTGCCCACACCCGCTTCGCGCCGATCCAAAGGACACCCTAATGATAAACCGCAGGCACTTTCTACTCGGTTCCAGCCTCCTGTTGCTGGGTACGAAAGCCATGGCCGAACCCTCGCGCGATAACGTCAAGCGGTTGATCTTTGGCTATCCGCCCGGCGCCCTCGGTAGCCAGTTGGCGCAAGGGGCCCTGCGCGTCCTCGCCGACACCAGCGACTTGCAATATGTGCTGCAAAACGTCGACGCACGCAACACTCGCCAGGCCCTTGAAGACGTCAAGAATTCCATGCCTAACGGCCACACCCTGCTGCAGGCGCACTCGACATCCATGTGCCTGCTACCCAATGTCTATAAAAAGCTGGGCTATGACCCGATCCAGGACTTCACCTCACTGGGTACTGTCGGTGAGGTGGCGTTGTCGCTGACCGTAGGTCCGCTGGTACCGCCGCAAGTGACCAACCTTGAGCAGTTCCACACCTGGCTGCTGAAGAACGCCGACCTGCGGGAGATCGGATTTTCTATTTACGGCTCCGAAGGCCACCTGGCGACGCTGATGCTCGGCCGCTCACTGGGCATGAGCACCCGCCCGCAGCCTTACAAGGGTTCGGCAGCGATGCTCAACGACCTCGCCAGCGGCGCCCTGCTGGCTGGGTTCACGGCGGCCGGGAACGGCAAGCCTGAGTGGTGGACTAGCGGCAAATTGCGTTCACTGGGGGTCACCTCGGCCAAGCGCTTGAGCTATTGGCCCAACATACCCAGCTTGCAGGAACAGGGTGTCAGCGATATGGACATGGCGCCGTGGTATGCCTGGTTCGCCCCGTCCGCTACCCCGCTGCCGATTCTGACTAACCTGCGCGAGGGTGTGCGGCGCATGCAAACGGCCCCGGCATTCAGTGCCTTGCAACGAGACCTGTTGGTGATGCCACTGGAGTTGACACCTGAAGCCCTGCTCGAGCGTATCCGCCAACAGACGGCACGCTATGCCGCCCTGGTAAAAACTTACGACATCGACAGGCTGGACTGACACCCAAGGTTCCCAGCACGTTGGCACCGCCTGGCTATACTTTGACAAAGCGTTTCATAACTGCCCGCAGCACATAAAAAGGACCGCCGGTAAGGCCTTGAAAGGAGTCACATCATGATCACCCGCAGACATTTTCTCGCCACCACCAGCCTGTTAATGGCGGGAGCGGCGCTGCCCGCTTGGGCGGGCGCGGCCCCTGCATCCGGCGGGCGCCTGGTGTTCGGCCTACCCCAAGGTGCCGTCGGCAATATCCTGGCAGGGGGCGCACTGAATATCCTGGCGAAGCAATTCGCCACCGACTACCGGTTGGACATTATCGACGCGCAGAATACCCAGCAGGCGAGCAACACCGTCAAAAAGGCAGCGCCCGACGGCAGCACTCTGCTACAGGCCCAGTCCGGCTCCATGGTGTTGTTCCCCAGCGTCTATCGCAGCTTAGGGTACGACCCCTTGACCGATTTCACCCCCTTGGCCGTAATGGGTGAGTACGCCTTTGCCTTGACCGTCGGCCCCGCCGTACCGGCCCAGGTAAAGACCGTCGATCAATACCTCAGCTGGGTCAAAAGCAACCCTGACTACCGAGACATCGGCTTTACCCTGTATGGCTCGCAAAGCCACTTGGTCAGCTTGATCCTGGGGCGCAGCAAAGAGATCGCCATTCGCCCGCAGTCTTACAAAACCGTCGACTCTTTGATGGGCGACCTGCGTAGCCAATCCCTGGCGGCCGCCGTGACCATCGCCGGTTCCACCCCGCGTATGCCAATGGAAGGTTTTCGTACATTAGCCATCACCGGCAACCAACGCCTGAACGGCCTGGATGCGCCCACCTTTGCCGAGTCAGGGGTGCCTAACCTGGATATCAAAGGCTGGTACGGCTGGTTCGCTCCCGCCAATTTGCCCGCCGCCACGGCGACGGCGTGGCAGGAGCGCCTGCGGGCGCTGCAAGCGACCGAAGACTTCACGGCCTTGCAAAAAAGCTTACTCCTGACCCAGGCCCCCATCAGCCCCGCGGCCATACGCCAGCGCATGAGCAACGAGATGCAAGAATACCGCAAGCTGGTGTCGAGCTATGGCTTGAGTCAAATCGCATGAAGGCCCATGGCTTGCGGTCAGGTGGTGCAGCATGATCAATCGACGCACTTTTATCGGCGGTGGCGGAGCCCTTCTCCTGGCCTCGGCGTACCCTAGCCTGGGCCAGGCTCAGCCCCGTAACCAAACCGGTCGGCTGGTGTTCGGGCTGCCGACCGGCAGCACCGGCGAACGTTTGGCCAAGGGTTTACTGGGGGTCCTTGACAGCCAATTCGACACCTATTACGAACTCGACACCGTCGATTCACGCAATACGCTACAGGCTGCCGAACGGGTCAAGCGTGCCAATGCTGACGGTGCCACGCTGCTGCACGTCCAGTCGGCGCCCATGGTGCTGTTTCCGAGTATGTATCGCTCCCTGGGCTATGCGCCCCTGACCGACTTCACCCCCATCGCGGCGCTGGGCGACTATTGCTACGCTTTGGTGGTTGGCCCTGCCGTACCCACGCAAGTAAAAAGCGTTGATCAATACCTCGCGTGGGTCAGGCTGAACCCCGATTACCGCGACTTGGGTTTCACCCTGTATGGCTCCCAGGGACACCTGATCACCCTGATGCTGGCGCGTACCAAAGAGGTCGCCCTCAGGCCTCAGTCCTACAGTTCCGTCAACCCGTTGGCCAGCGATCTTAAAAGCGCTTCACTGGCCGCGGGTATCGTGGTGGCTGGCTCAAACGGATCCTTGCTCGACCCAGCGGTGCGCATCCTTGCCGTAAGCGGTAAAGAACGCATGGCCGCTTTACCCAACGTCGCGACGTTCGTCGAACAAGGTGTGCAAGACCTCGACATCGGCGGTTGGTACGGCTGGTTCGCGCCCGCCAACCTCAGTAGCGGCGCTCACCAGGCCCTGGTCAAGAAGGTCAGCGCCGCCCAAGCCACCGCTCAATTCAGTCAGTTGCAAAAAGATTTGTCGCTCAAGCCGGTTAGTTTGACCCCCGCACAGATCGGGGAACGCGTCGCGCGCGAAATGCAAGAATATAAACGCTTGGTCAGCAGTTACCGCTTGACCCAAATCGTCTGAAGTTCGGCGTCCTGTGGAGGGGCCCAATGAGTGAAGAAATGCAAGCCTTCAACCAACGCTGGGTGTTGATTGCCGACCACCTGCAATGCGCCAGCTGTGGCTGGCGGCAATGGCCCTACAATGCCGGTCGCCCCTTCGAGCACGAAGAGGGCTGCGCAGCGGTGCTGGCCACCGATACCTACCCATGGCGGGTGTTGGCCGGGCTTATGGCTAAATCATTGCATCGCGAATAGATGCGTTACAAGATGATCGTCACATAAGACACTGACTCATTCCCTGGGGCGCTACCCAGAGCCCAGAGAGCCTCCCGCCTTGATCGAGAACGTTGCATGCTGACCGCGCCCATTCCTGCTAACGAAGACGCCCGTTTACGCCTGTTACGCAGCCTGGCGGTGTTAGATACACCGCCGGAGGAAAGCTTCGACCGCATTACTCGCCTAGTGGCCCAGGTGTTGCACGTCCCTATCGCCTTGGTGTCTCTGGTTGACGACCAGCGCCAATGGTTCAAGTCAAGGGTCGGGTTGAACGCCTGCGAAACCTCGCGCGACGTCAGTTTTTGTGCCCACGCCCTGGGCGGCACGCAACTGCTGCAGGTGGAAGATGCGCTCGACGACTTGCGTTTCAATGACAACCCACTGGTATTAGGCGACCCGCACATTCGTTTTTACGCGGGCGTACCCTTGCGCTCCAGTGAGGGCCTGGTGCTCGGCACACTCTGCGCGCTCGACACCCAGCCGCGCGCGCTGACGTCAGCGGAAGAATCAGCCCTCACCGACCTGGCACGCATGGCCGAGCGCGAGCTGATCCAACGCGAAGCCGCGCGGGACACCCAACAGGTGCAAGAGCATAGCCACCGCGCGCTGGTGCTCAGCGAAGCGCGCTTTTCCACCATATTTCAGCAAACCCCCACGGGTACCGCGATCGTCGACTTGCAAGGGCGTTTCGTCGAGGTCAACCCTATGCTTTGCGAGATCGTCGGTTACTCGGCCCAGGCGCTGCAAAGCACCACCTTCCAGGCACTGACCCACCCCGACGACCTGGCCCCTGACCTGGCGCTGGTGGCCGAACTGTTGGGGGGCGCCAGGGATAGCTATTCCCTGGAGAAGCGCTACATTCACCGCAACGGTGCGCTGTTGTGGGTCAGCATCAGCGTATCGCTGGTACGCGACCATCAGTCCGAGCCGTTGCATTACATTCTGGTGGTGCAGGACATCAACGCGCGCAAGCAAAGCGAAGCGATGCTCAACGACTATCAGGCTGAACTCGAGCGGCGCGTGCAACAACGCACCGCCGACCTCGAACGCAGCCGTGAAACCCTGCAGACCATCACCGACAATATGCCGATTCTGATTGCGCAGGTCGACCGTGACCTGTGCTACCGCTTCAATAACGAGGTTTACCGGCAAATCTTTGGTGTGGACCCCGCCAGCCTGCGTGGCCAGCCACTGGCGCGCGTGCTGCGCCCTGAGCTGTATGCTGAGTTGCTACCCTACTTCCGGCAGGCGCTGAGCGGCGAGCGGGTCTCGCTGGACAACGTCTGTTACAGCCTGGAGCAAGAGCGCGTCTGGAGCGCCTCCTACATTCCTGAGGTGCTTAACGGTGAGGTCATCGGTTTTTACATCATGTCCCAGGACATCACCGAGCGAAAACGCGCCGAACGCCTGATGCACGACCAAGCCATGCTCGACCCCCTCACCAACCTGCCGAACCGGCGCGCATTGCAGGGGCGCCTAGACCAGGCCCTGGCGCCCGCCCATGGCGCGCGGGCGCCGTTTGCGATTTTTTTCATGGACCTGGACGGCTTCAAAGCGGTTAACGATAAACACGGCCATGAGGCGGGCGATGAACTGCTCAAACAAGTGGCGCAGCGTTTGCGTGACACCGTGCGCCGGGATGATTTTGTCTGCCGCCTGGCGGGGGATGAATTCGTAGTGCTAGCCAATGGCGTGCCTGACAGCAGCATCTGCAGCCGGATCGCCGAAAGCATCTGCCAGGCCCTGCACACGCCGTTTTGCTTGAGCGAAGGCAGCGTCACCATCGGCACCAGCGCGGGGATCGTGCTGTGCCCTGCCGACAGCCCGGCCGGCCCCGAGGCCCTGTTGGCCAGCGCCGATGCGGCCATGTATCAGGCTAAACGGCGCGGCCGCAATGGCTATAGCTTCGCCGACCTGGCGGTGTAATGCGCTTATTAGTCGCCGCGAATATAGGCTTCTAACTGTTTGATCAGGGCGGCCTGTTCGGCGATCGCCTCTTTGACCAAGTCACCGATCGACAGCAGGCCGAGCAACGTGCCGTCCTCGTCCACCACGGGCAGGTGGCGCAAATGGCTGTCGGTCATGATCGCCATGCAGGCCTCGATGGTTTGTGCCGGGCTGACCGTCCGCACGGGCGCGGTCATGATCGCGCTGACAGGTGTGCCCACCGACGAGCGCCCTTTAAGGACCATCTTGCGCGCGTAATCGCGCTCACTGACGATGCCTAACAACCGATCGGCTTCCATGACCAACAGCGCACCGACGTTTTTCTCCGCCATCAGTTTAATTGCATCCAACACCATGTGCCCTGGGGTAACGCTGTGCACGGCGTGGTTTTGGGCGGCCTTGAGTTTTAACACCTGGGCGACGGTTTTCATGGGGCGGCTCTCTTGTCATTGGGGGTCCAGGCCGCGCGCTTACGCGCCTGGAGCTTGCAGCTTAGCAAAGGCGCATCCTGGGTGCCTGCTATCGCCTTCAATAGTCAGCGCCTATCGTTGCAGCGCCGGCGAGTGACACAAGCAAAGGTGTCTGCGGGAACCCAATGGCCAACCAGGGCTCAGACCTGTATCACGGGTTTAACAAACAAGCCCACCAGCAGCGCGCAAAGGAGGCACCGATGCCTGGCACCGCCCACTACCGTGGTTTTATCCCGCCCTATATCCTCAAGCACCTGATCGCTAACGGCAGCGAACCGCAGCGTGCCAAAGCCTCCGGCACCCTACGCCACGTCAACAGCTTACGACATAACCCCGGGCCACCCACCGCCCTGCCCCGGCAGGCGGCCGTGGCCGAACGCGGCCCCGCTGGAGAACTGCGCCGCAGCGTGCACGATGCCCAGAACGGCACCCAACTGCCGGGGAAATTAGTGCGTGCCGAGGGCCAGCGCGCCAGCGGCGACCCAGCGGTCGACGAGGCCTATGACGCCCTCGGGGCCACCCATGACTTCTTCTGGCGTATTTATGGCCGCGATTCCATAGACAATCGCGGCTTTGCCTTGGTCGGCACCGTGCATTACGACAAGGACTACCAGAACGCCTTCTGGGATGGCGCGCAGATGGTCTTCGGTGATGGCGATGGGGAGATTTTCAACCGCTTCACCCTGTCGCTGGACGTGATCGCCCACGAACTGGCCCATGGCGTCACCGAAAGCGAGGCCGGCTTGGTCTATGCTTACCAGTCAGGCGCGTTAAACGAATCGATGTCAGATGTATTCGGCGCCCTGACCCAGCAATTTGTGCAGGAGCAAACTGCTGACCAGGCCGACTGGTTGATCGGCGCCGACCTGCTGACCGACCAAGTCAAGGGCGTGGCCCTGCGCTCGATGGCCAACCCCGGCACGGCGTATGACGACCCGGTACTGGGTAAAGACCCACAGCCAGCGCATATGGATGACTACATCGATACCCAGGACGACAACGGCGGCGTGCATTTGAATTCGGGCATTCCCAACCGCGCTTTCTACCTGGCATCCTTGGCCATCGGTGGGTTTGCCTGGGCACGCGCTGGGCAAGTTTGGTACGACACGCTGTGCGATAAACGCCTGAGCAATGTCGCCGAGTTCAGCGATTTCGCCGGCCTGACTATCACTAACGCAAAATCCCGCTTCAGCGCCGAACCCAGAGTCGCCGAGGCTATCGCCAAGGCCTGGGAACAGGTTGGGGTCAAACCAAGGTAGGCCTACATATGAACGAGTTTCCGGAACTGGGCGAAGACGCCATCGTGCGCGTATCTCGCCAGGGCGGCGTCGCTGCCATCCAGGCGCTGACCCGGCCGCGTGAAATCGAATTCGCCCAATGTGACCCGCAGCAGCGTTCGCAGATCTGCTCGCTGTTGTCCGGGTGCATGCCTCTGGCGGCCGAGACAGGTAACGCTGGGCGTGGCGATCAGCGTTTCTACCAGATCGAACTGAGTTATCGGCTTAAGGATCAAGCTGAAAAACGCATTATCAAGGTTCCGGAAAACAGCGCCCCAAGTGAATTGGTGCGGTTGTGGGATAAAGGCGAAGTGGTCTAAACCCTGGCGGCCCCCGGTGCGCGGCCCGACAAATCATCGGGCCGCGCACTGGGGCACTCGCAAAACAAGAAGTAATATTTTAATAGTGGCACGATAATTCCATAGGCTTAGACAACACCATTTTATTGACGGTGAAGTCGATGCCACAAACCCATAATAATCAAGCAGTTGAGGTCCGGAGCATTCTTCGGCGCCTCGTGGCACTCATTGCTTTTGTGTCGTTTTTGTTGCTGACGGTGACTTTCTGGCTGACCCAGAACGCCAAGCAGGTTCAGTTGGACAACGCCGAGGTGGCCGTTGGTAACCTGGCCAGCGCCGTCGGCCGTCAGGCTGAGGACGCGATCCAACAAGCCGATACGCTGCTGATCGAGCTGGCTGAGCGGGTCGACGAAAACGGCCTGGCGGGTTTGAGCAACGAGCGCTTGCACCGTCTGATGCAGCGCCACGTAACCTCATTCACAGGGCTGCAGGGCCTGTACATTTACACCGCAGATGGCCGGGCGGTCACCACGTCCAATAGCAGTCAGAACAACCCCGGGGTTGATGCCTCGCGGGAGTATTTTGCCCATCACCGCGACCATACCGATATGGACGTGCACATCGGCGCGGCGATCATCAGCCGCACCAGTGGCGAGCGCGTGGTGCCGGTCAGCCGCCGCCTACAGAACGCCGATGGCAGCTTTGCCGGTGTGGTTCTAGCCACCATCCCGGTCAGTTACTTCGAAGCCTTCATGCAGCGTTTGACCCTGGATGACAAAGGCGCGATCACCCTCGCCCTGCGCGATGGCACGGTGCTGGTGCGTATGCCGTCCATCCCGACATCGACCCAGGACAACGTGGCGGGCGGCGAGCTGTTCAGCCGCCACCTGCCAATAGCCCGGCAAGGAGCGGTCATGATTACCTCGATGGTCGACGGTGTGACGCGCCTATACGGCTATACCGACTCCGCACGTTTCCCGCTGGTGGTGGCCGCGGGGCTTTCGCAGGAGTCGATTCTCGCGCCGTGGCGCCTAGAAGCCTCGCGTAACGTGTTGCTGTCGGGCGCCATGATCGTCGCGTTCGCCCTGCTTGGTTCAGTGCTGGCGCGGCAGATCCGCCGCCGCGAGCAATCCCAGAAACAACTGGTGGTCGCCTACGCCGAGCTGGAACGCCTGGCGCAATCGGACAGCCTGACCGGGCTGGCCAACCGCCGTAAATTCGATACCACCCTGGAAACCGAATTCGCGCGTACCGCACGCAGCGCCTTGCCCCTGGCGGTGATCGTGCTGGATATCGACTTTTTCAAGCCCTACAACGACACCTACGGCCATGTCAGCGGTGATGCCTGCCTACGCCAGGTGGCCCAGTTGATCCGCCAATGCGTGCGCCGCCCCGCCGACCTGGTGGCGCGCTACGGCGGCGAAGAGTTCGTGGTGCTGTTACCCGACACCGACTTGGCCGGTGCCGTGAAAGTGGCTGAGTTGATCCGCACCACGGTCAGCAATGCCCAACTGGAACACCAAGGCAGCCCGCTGGGCAACGTGACGGTAAGCGGTGGCGTGTACGCCGGCAAAGTCCCCCTCACGCGTGCGGCGATCAGCCTGGTAGAAGGCGCCGACGAGGCGTTGTACATCGCCAAGCAAAACGGCCGCAACCGTATTTGTCAGGCGTCCGATCGCTCGTTGGCCCCTGTGGTGAAGTTTATTCCGCGCCTGGTGGCCCAGCGCCAAACCCCGTGAGCCCCATGCGGGCCAGCAGGGTTGGCCATTATCCAAAAAATACGGCTAGAATGGATCCCAAGACAGGATATCGCTAGCCAGGACGCCTATGCCCCTCACCTCTCCTTTGCCACCGCGCGGCTTGCCGTGGCTGGCGGCCGCCGTTCCGTTGGTCTTAGGCGTCGCAATTATGCACTGGCAAGCCGGCCAGGCCTTGCACAGCGAGGCGCTGCAAACCGCCACCGAGGCGGTCGAACAACTGGACCTCATGCTCGACAGCGTCGCCCAGGCGGCCCGCGAAGTGGTGCCACTGGCGGGCAACCCCTGCACAGAAACCCAACTGCCCCTGCGCGACCAAGTCACCCGCGGCCCGTTCGTGCGCTCGGTGAACCTGGCCTACGCCGACCGGCTGTATTGCAGCTCCCTATTTGGCCCGTTTAGCGAGGTGGTCGACCCGGCGGATTATGTCGACGGGCGCCTTTGGTTGATGCCTGGCAATGCCGTCACCCCAGGCCAGGCCCTGCTGGTGTACCGAGAGGCGGTGGGGCCGCGCAGCGCGTTGGCCAGCCTCGACGGTTACCACCTGAGCAACGCGTTGCGCATGATCGGCCGTGGCCAGGAACTGGCATTGCAAGTCGGCCCCCGTTGGCTAGACCAGCAGGGCCAGGTGCACAGCGGGCCTTTGCCGCGTTTTGCCTTGGCGCCCGTGCAGGTTTTGTCTAACCGCTATGGCTTAAGCCTGCACAGCGGGTTCGCCGAGGGGGCTACCTGGCAGCTTATCCGCGAACGTTACCTGGCTTTGTTCGGCCTGCTGGCATTTCTCGGTGCGTCGGCCGGTCTGGCCTGTAACTGGCTGCTCAAGCGCACCCATTCGCCGCGTCAGGAATTACAACGGGCGCTGCACGCCGAAGAGTTCGAAGCTTTTTTTCAGCCAGTGGTGCGTGGCCCCGACCTGCAGTGGGCCGGTGCTGAGGTGTTGATGCGCTGGCGGCACCCGCGTGACGGTTTGGTGCGTCCAGACCTGTTCATCCCGTTTGCCGAGGATTGCGGCTTGATCATCCCCATGACCCGCCTGATCATGCGCCAGGCCGCCCGGCAACTGGCGCCCCTGGCGGCGCAGTTCAGCACCCCGCTGCACATCGGCTTCAACATCACGGCCAAACATTGCCAGGCACCGGGTCTGCTGGACGACTGCCGGGGGTTCCTCGACGCCTTCCCCGCCGGCTCGGTGTTACTGGTGCTAGAGCTCACCGAACGTGAATTGCTTGAGCCCACAGCGCAAACTCACCAGCTGTTCGAACACCTGCACCGCCTGGGGGTGTTGATCGCCATCGACGACTTCGGCACGGGCCACTCCAGCCTCGGCTATTTGCGTGAGTTCAAGGTAGATATCCTCAAGATCGACCAAAGCTTTGTCGGCATGATCGGCGGTGACGCGCTGTCCGGGCATATCCTGGACAGCATCATCGACCTCTCGAACAAGCTGAGCCTGCAAATCGTCGCCGAAGGGGTCGAAACCGAGGCGCAGCGCGACTACCTGGTCGCGCGTCAGGTCGATTATCTGCAAGGCTACCTGTTCGCCAAACCCATGCCGGGCCCAGCCTTCGTCGAAGCCCTGGCGGCGCGTTCGAAATAGTCAGCAAAACCGCTGTGCATACGCCATAGCGGCTGCGATTATGGCGCCCTTTGTTGGCCCGTGTGGCGAGGTACCCTTGAGTAAAGGCATCCTGTTATCAGTTATGGCATCGACGTTGTTCGCCTGCATGTACTACCTCACGGCCTGGCTCGCGCCCATGGATGGCGAGGAAATTTTCGGCTGGCGCATGCTCCTGACCTTACCCTGTGTCAGCCTGTTCCTCTGCTTTAGCGGCGATTGGCCCCTGATAGCCTCACTACTGCGACGTTTGCCCGCCCAGCCGCTGTTGTGGCTGGGCTGCATTGCCACCGCCACCTTGCTGGGCTTGCAGCTGTGGGTGTTCCTCTGGGCGCCGCTGCACGGGCGCAGCCTGGAAGTGTCCATGGGCTACTTCTTGCTGCCCCTGAGCATGGTATTGACCGGCCGCTGGGTCTATGGCGAGCGCTTGTCGCGCTTGCAAAAGATAGCCGTAGCCTGCGCAGCCGTAGGTGTGGGCCACGAGCTACTGGTGCACGGCAGCTTCGCCTGGGAAACCCTATTGGTGGCCGGGGCTTATCCGTTTTACTTCATTATTCGCCGAGCATGCGGCACTGATCACTTGGGTGGCCTGTGGGTCGACATGGCCCTGATGATCCCTGTCGCGGCGGCGTTCGTGCTGACTGGCCCGATGTCGAGCGCAGGCCTGGCCGCGCACCCAGCACTCTATGGGCTGATCCCCCTGTTGGGCCTGATCAGCGCGCTGGCGTTGGTCTGCTACGTACTTGCCAGCCGGCTGCTGGCGTTCAGCCTGTTCGGCCTGCTCAGTTACGTCGAGCCGGTGTTGCTGGTGGCGGTGGCGCTGTTGCTGGGCGAGAGCATCAGCGCCGATCAGTGGCTGACCTACCTGCCAATCTGGCTCGCCGTGCTGGTGCTGATCCTTGAAGGCAGTCGACACCTGGCCCGACAGCGCCGCCAAAGCGCTAGTCGCTAACCCGCCCCATCAGCACCTGGCGCACCCGCCGCTCCTGCACGGCTACCACGGTCAGTTGCCAATCCTCCCAGCGTAGGGTGTCGCCCTGGCTGGGTAAGCGATCTAGCAGGCTCATCACCAGGCCGGCGAGGGTCTGGTAGTCGTCGGTAGCGGGTGCGGCGAAACCGATGCGCCCTTGCAACTGGCTAAGGTTCAAGGCACCACTGACCAGAAAGCCATCGCCCTGGGGCTCGATGCCTGGGCCTTCGACTTCGCTGGCGTCGGGGAGTTGGCCGGCGATCGACTCGAGAATGTCGGTCATGCTCAAGATACCGACGAAGTCGCCGAACTCGTTGACCACAAAGGCAATGTGGGTGGACTGTGCGCGCATCTGCTCCAACGCATTAAGAATGCTGAAGCTGTCGAGCAGGTTGATCGCGCGGCGAGCCAGGCCGGCCAGGTCTGGCTCGTTACCGGCCAGCAGCTCCTTGAGCAGTTCCTTTTTGTGCACGAAGCCCAAAGGCTCGTCGATACGGCCGTCGCGGATCAGCGGCAAACGCGAGTACGAAGAGTGCATCAAGGCCGCGCGGATCGCCTCGGGCGAATCAGCCAGGTCGATATGGTCGATGGCCGTGCGCACGGTCATGATGGCGCGGATCGGACGCTCAGCCAGCGCCAGCACGCCACTGATCATCACCCGCTCACGGCGGTCGAACAGCACAGGCGGGGCATCACTTGCGGTGTCGAGCATGTCGGCGATCTCCTCGCCCACCTCGTCGGCTGCCAGCCTCTGGCCACCGAGCAGGCGCAGCACGGCATGGGCGGTACGCTCACGCAACGGCCGGTCAGTCTCTTTATGCCGACGGCGGCGACGGGCCAGCTGATTGAACAGCTCGATCAGGATCGAGAAGCCGATGGCCGCATACAGATACCCCTTGGGAATATGAAAACCCAGGCCTTCAGCAGTCAGGCTGAAGCCGATCATCATCAAGAAGCCCAGGCACAGCATGATCACGGTCGGGTGTTCGTTGACGAAGCGGGTCAACGGTTTGCTGGCCACGATCATCAGGCCAATGGAGAAGATCACAGCGATCATCATCACGGCCAGGTCATCGACCATACCGACAGCCGTGATCACCGCGTCCATGGAGAACACCGCATCCAGCACAACAATTTGCGCCACGATCGGCCAGAACGCTGCATAGCGGGTCGGCCCGGTGCTTTGCACTACATGGCCTTCAAGGCGTTCGTGAAGTTCCATGGTGGCTTTGAACAGCAGGAACACACCGCCGAACAGCATGATCAGGTCGCGCCCGGAGAAGGACTTGTCGAACACCTCGAACAAGGGCTCGGTGAGGGTCACGATCCACGAAATACTGGCCAGCAAGCCCAGACGCATAATCAGCGCCAAAGATAAACCCAGCACCCGCGCACGGTCGCGCTGGTGCGGCGGTAGTTTGTCGGCGAGGATTGCGATAAACACCAGGTTGTCGATACCCAGTACCAGTTCCAGCACGATAAGCGTGGCCAAGCCTAGCCAGGCCGTGGGGTCGGCTATCCATTCCATGGCAGGTTACTCAGGCAGGTCGATGGGGAGGTACAGCGAGGGGAGTTGCCGGGGGGTACCGATAGGGCGTTCATGTACGATCTTGAATGACTAGGGAAGTCGATCCTAGGGGTAAAACCTAAGCACCACACAGCGGGAATATGTTTCAAAAGTTTTATTCGGAACGCGCCTATGGTGTGTTCTGCAAACATTTTCCCGCCCTCCCTAGCCCAGGCGCGCCTCACCAGCGCGCAATGACCAACAAAGCACTCAGGGTAAAGAATGAGGTCAAGGTGGTTAACACCAGCGCCGCTGCACAGCGCCCTTCCTGGCCGTAGCGCTGGCCCAAAATCGGGTAGACGCTCATCATCGGCGCCGCCGCCAGAATCAAGCCGGCGAGCATCATCGCCGGTTCGATATCGCCCACGATCAAAAAGCCCAAGCCGAGTAATAACGGGTGCACCAGCAGCTTACCCGTGCCGATGATCGCGATTTCATTGAACTGACCGCGCACCCGCGTGCTGTACAGCACTCCGCCGATGACGAACAACGCCGCAGGCGCCGAGGCCATGGAGAGCATGTCGATGACTTTGAACACCGGCACCGGCAACGGCACCTGTAATAACGACAGGCACAGCCCAAGGCTGATGGACACGATCAGGGGGTTTTTACCCAAGCGTTTCAAGGTGCCCAATACCAAGCCCAGGCTCGACGCGCCAGGTTGGCGGCCGATTTCCGCCAGCGCCAGGGCCAATGGCACCATCAACAGGTTCTCCACCAGCATACCCAAGGCCAAGGCAACCACCGCCGGGGCTCCCGCCGCCATCACCGCTACCGGGTACCCGATGTAGGCACTGTTGGACACCGACATGCCCATGGCGGCAATCGCACTGCTTTGCAGATCAGCCCCGCGCATGCGCCGAAACCAGTAGAACCCGGCGCCGAAACTGGCCATAGATGCGCCCGCGTAGGCCATCAGGTAGTGGGGGTTGAGCACTTCGCCAATCGGGCGCTGGGCCAACGCCTTGATCACCAAGGCCGGTAACGCGAAGGTAATGACAAAAATGCCAATGCCGCGGATCTGCTCCAGGCTTAACAGGCCCAAGCGGGCCGCCCAATAGCCTAGCGCGATGATGATGAAGATAGGGGCCGTGATCGCCAATACTTGCAGCACGCTCAGCCCTCGCGGCTTCTCATGATGGAAAGAATGTAGCTCAAGCACCGCGCGATGTCAGGGGCACGGCGCACGAAGGCGTTGGAAATCACTTATAGGCATAAGCTAATTATTATTTAATTGCATATAAGGATTAATCTTAATGCTTTAATTGGATATTAGAACTCAACGGAGCCCCCTGATGAGCGCCACCCCACACCCTGAACGGCTGCGTGCGTTTATTGGCGCTTTCGCCGAGCTGCTCGACGCCGCCCCTCGCGATGGCGACCGCCAGCACCGTGGCAGCCAAATGCTAGGGCAGTTAGTCAGCCATGATGATTGGTTGCCAGATGCCTATGCCCAGCCGCACCCCGAGCACTATCAGCAATACCTGCTGCATGTGGATTCACGGCAGCGCTTCAGCCTGGTCAGTTTTGTCTGGGGGCCGGGCCAACGCACGCCGATCCATGACCACCGGGTATGGGGCCTGATCGGCATGCTGCGCGGCAGCGAATATTCCCAAGGCTACCAGTGGGACAGCGACGGCCAATTGCGCGAAGACGGCCCCGCCCTGTTGTTGCGCCCGGGCCAAGTCGAAGCCCTGACGCCCAACCACAATGATATTCACCAGGTACGCAACGCCCACGACGACCAAGTCTCCATCAGCATTCATGTCTACGGCGCCAACATCGGCGCAGTACGCCGCGCGGTGTATAGCCCTGAGGGCGTCGAAAAGTCGTTTATTTCCGGTTACTCCAACCGCACCCTCCCGAACATCTGGGACCTGTCTAAAGAGCACCCTGCCCCATGACCTCAAACACTCGCTCCCCCCAAGACATCCGCCAGGCATTGCTGGCCCGCGCAGAGCTCGCGCTGGTCGACGTCCGCGAAGAAGCGCCTTACGCCCAAGGGCACCCATTGTTCGCGGTGAACATCCCGTTGTCGAAACTGGAAATTGAAGTGTTCGCACGGATCCCCCGCCGCGATACCGCCGTGACCCTCTATGACAACGGCGAAGGCCTGGCGCAACGCGCCGCCGAGCGCCTGCAGGCATTGGGCTACAGCGACGTGGCGTTGCTCAGCGGCGGCCTCGAGGGTTGGGCCAAGGCCGGCGGAGAATTGTTCATCGACGTCAATGTGCCGAGCAAGGCGTTTGGCGAGTTGGTCGAGAGCCAGCGGCATACCCCGTCCCTGGCCGCCGAAGAGGTCCAGGCGCTGCTGGACCAGCAGGCTGACATGGTGGTGCTCGACGCCCGGCGCTTCGATGAATATCAAACCATGAGCATTCCCGGCTCGGTCAGCGTGCCCGGTGCCGAACTGGTGCTGCGGGCCCGCGAACTGGCCCCGGACCCAAGCACGCGGATCATCGTCAACTGCGCTGGGCGGACCCGCAGCATCATCGGCACGCAGTCGCTGGTCAATGCCGGCCTGCCCAACCCCATCAGTGCGCTGCGCAATGGCACCATCGGCTGGACCCTGGCCGGCCAGGCCCTGGAACACGGCCAGGCGCGGCAGTTCGGCGACGTCAGCGCGACCACCCTCGAGCAGGCCCGTGCCGATGCCCAACGCGTGGCCGCGCGCGCCGGTGTAGCAACGGCCAGCCTGGCGGATTACCAGCGCTGGGGCCAAGAGCCGCAGCGCACCACTTACCTGTTCGATGTGCGCACGCCCGCTGAATACGAAGCCGGCCACCTACCCCAAGCCCGCTCGACCCCCGGCGGCCAACTGGTGCAAGAGACGGACCACTACGCCAGCGTGCGCGGTGCTCGGCTGGTGCTGGTGGATGACGACGGCGTGCGCGCCAACATGACTGGCTCGTGGTTGGCGCAATTGGGTTGGGAGGTCTGTGTGCTGGAGCCCGTCGCGGCATCGGCCTTTAGTGAGCGCGGCCCCTGGCAGCCACCGGTGCCCGCCCCTAGCGCGTTTGAAGCCATCGAGGTCGAGACCCTGGTGCAATGGCAGGCGCAAGGCCAGGTCCAGGTACTGGACTTCACCAGCAGCGCCCAGTACGTGGCCCGGCACATACCCGGGGCTTGGTGGCTGCTGCGTAGCCAGCTGCGCCAAGGCTTGGCGGCCATTCCCAGCGCCGAGCGCTATGTACTGACCTGCGGCAGTAGCCTGCTGGCGCGCTACGCGGTGGCCGAAGTCGAGGCCCTGACTGGTAAACCCGTATTTGTCCTGCGCGGCGGCACCACGGCCTGGCTAGACGCCGGCCAGCCGGTAGAACAGGGCGAAACACGCCTGGCCGTGCCGCGCACCGACCGCTACCAGCGCCCTTATGAGGGCACCAACGCGCCCGTGGCGGCGATGCAAGCCTACCTCGATTGGGAATACGGGCTGGTCGAACAACTCGGCCGAGACGGCACCCACGGTTTCACCGTGATCTAACCCACCCACTAAGCCCTGTCTCAACGCAGGGCTTAGTTGATGCCTAGAAGGCCGAAAAGGATTGTTTATAGCGCCTCGGAACTGAAACCAATCTGCTATGGTAAATAAAGTCCACGACGCTTCGTGTGACTACCACTGGGTGCTAAATAAGAGCACCTGACCGGCATCGCAACCGAGGCCACAACAGTGGATAAACAGCCCATAGACACCCCCCCTGCGGAATCGCAATCGCGGGCAGCAAAAATCGTCGAGTTTCGCCGGCAAAAAACCCTGCTCAAAACTGGCGCGTTGCAGGACGCGATCTTCAACAGCGCGTATTTTTCCAGCATCGCCACCGACGAAAAAGGCGTCATCCAGATCTTCAACGTCGGCGCCGAGCGCATGCTCGGTTACCAGGCCCAAGACGTAGTCAACCTGATCACCCCCGCCGACATCTCCGACCCTGCCGAATTGATCACCCGCGCCGCGGCCCTGAGCCTGGAGTTGGGCGAACCCATCACACCCGGCTTCGAAGCGCTGGTATTTAAGGCTTCGCGCGGTATCGAAGATATCTATGAGCTGACCTACATCCGCAAGGACGGCAGCCGACTCTCGGCGATGGTGTCGGTCACTTCCCTACGCGACAGTAGCGAAGCGATCATCGGCTACCTGCTGATCGGCACCGACAATACCGCGCGTAAACTCGAAGAAGCCACCCAGGCGCTGCTCGACCAACGCCTGCGCGACCAGCAGTTTTATACCCGCTCGTTGATCGAGTCGAACATCGACGCGCTGATGATGACCGACCCCCACGGGATCATCTCCGACGTCAATCAACAGATGCTGGCCCTGACCGGGCGTACCCGCGCCGAGCTGATCGGCGCGCCGTGCAAAAACTTCTTCACCGACCCGGCCCGGGCCGAAGCCGCCATCAAACAGGTGCTGATGGAGCACAAAGTCAGCGACTACGAGCTGACCGTCCGGGCCCACAATGGCAGCGAAACAGTGGTGTCCTATAACGCCGCGACCTTTCATAACCGCGATGACCAGCTACAAGGTGTATTCGCTGCGGCGCGCGATGTCACCGAGCGCAAGCGTTTTGAACGCACCCTGGAAGAAAAGAACATCGAGCTGGAACACGCCAGCCATATGAAGTCTGAATTTCTCGCCACCATGTCCCATGAACTGCGCACCCCGTTGAATGCGGTGATCGGCTTTTCCGAGGCGCTCAAAGACGGCCTGGTGGGGGACATGAGCGATACCCAGCGCGAGTACATCGGCGATATCTTCACCAGCGGTCAACATCTGCTCTCGCTGATCAACGACATCCTCGACCTGTCCAAGGTCGAAGCCGGCATGATGGAACTGGAGCTCGAAGCGGTCGAGCTCGAAGGCCTGTTAAGTAACAGCTTGCTGATCGTCCGGGAAAAAGCCGCGGCCCAACGCATTCAGCTCAAGCTGGCCGCCGACATCCAGGTAGGCCGCTTGGCGCTGGACCTGCGCAAGACCAAACAAATCGTCTACAACCTGCTGGCCAATGCCGTGAAGTTCAGCACCCCGGGCGCCACCGTGACCCTGGCCGTGCGCGAAGTCGAGCGCCACCAGGTAGGCTCGATCGAAGGTGACTGGCCGGTGTACAGCGGCCCCCCGCCAGCTGCGGGCTTCGAGCGGTTCATCGAACTGAGCGTAAGCGATACCGGTATCGGCATTGCCCAGGATGACATGCCCAAACTGTTCAAGGCCTTCACCCAGATCGACAGCAGCCTGGCGCGCAAATTCGAAGGTACCGGGCTCGGCCTGGCCATGGTCAAGCAATTGAGCGAGTTGCATGGCGGCAGTGTTGCCGTGTCAAGCCGCAAAGGCTTTGGTGCGCGCTTCGTGGTGTGGTTGCCGATCCGACGTGCCGCCCGCGTGGAGGCCACATGGCCAAAATCCTGATCGTCGAAGACAACGCCGCCAATATGCGCCTGGCCTGCCTGCTGTTGACCCAGGCCGGCCACAGCGTACTGTGCGCCAGGGACGCGGAGACCGGCTTGGCCCTGGCCCGCAACGACCAGCCGCAACTCATACTGATGGACATCCAGCTACCAGGCATGGACGGCCTGGCGGCAACCTCGCTGCTCAAGGGCGATGCCCAGACAGCCGCTATCCCGGTGATCGCGCTGACCGCCATGGCCATGAAAGAAGACCGGGAAAAAACCCGGCTGGCCGGATGCAACGCTTACATCACCAAGCCGCTTCGCTATAAGGAGCTGTACGAAGTCATCGATACCCTACTTGCCACCGATCTGCCTCAATAGCCACTGACTTGAGCCCGTCCATGTCCACTACACCCGCCATGCTGTTGATCGTCGACGACGATGCCAATGTTCGTAAACTGCTGGAAGTCTGGCTTCATTACAAAGGTTACCGCACCCTCACCGCCAGCTCTGGCGAAGAGGCCTTAACCCTGGTCGAGCAACAACCGCCCGACCTTATTCTTCTGGACGTGATGATGCCCGGCATGGACGGCTATGAAGTCGCCAACCAGCTCAAGACCAACCGCGCCACGGCCAATATTCCCATCATCATGCTGTCCGCCCTGGGCGAGCCAGGCGCGCGCCTTTCGGGCCTGGAAGCCGGAGCTGAAGACTTCCTGCAAAAACCGGTTGAGCGGGCGGAGTTATGGCTCAGGGTGCGCAACCTGTTGCGGCTCAAGGAGCTCGGCGACGACCTCAAAGACCATAGTGCGATGCTGGAGGAGCAACTGCAGCAACGCACCATAGACCTGGAGCGCTTTCGCTCGGCCATGGACGCGTCCAGCGATGCCATCTTGCTGGTGAACCGCCGCACCATGAGTTTTATCGAGTTCAACAAGAGCGCCTGCACCCTGCTCGGCTACAGCCCCGCCGAGCTGCTCAAGCTAAGCCCGGCGGACCTGGGCGACGCGTCGATCGATGAACTGGCCGTGTTGTACGACGCGATCATCGCTGGCAAGGGTCCGGGGCGGCCGATCGAGATGCGTATCCGCCGCCGCAGTGGCAGCCACGCGGTGGTGGAAGTCCACCGGCAGGCCTACCAGGCCGGCGACGACTGGATCATCGTTGGCGTGTTCCACGACATCACCGAGCGCAAAGAGTCCGAGCAGCGCTTGCTGAAGATGGCCCACTACGATGCCCTGACCGGCTTGCCCAACCGCAACCACTTCTACAAAGCCCTGCAGATGGGCTTGGCCCAAGCCGCGTTCAACCATTGGCAGTTGGCGGTGTTGACCGTCGACCTTGACGACTTCAAAAGCGTTAACCAAACCTGGGGCCATTTGATCGGTGACCAGATCCTCACCGAGTTGGGCCGCAGGCTGAGCAACTGCCTGAACATCAGCGACACCGTCGGGCGCATGGACGGTGCTAAATTTGCCGTGATCCTGATGATCCGTGGCGGTCAGGCTGACACCCAACAACGCGTGGAACGGATCCGCGAAGCCCTAAGGGAACCCTTCCCCATGGGCACTGATTCGTCCGAAGTGCTGACCGCCAGTATCGGCATTGCCCTCTATCCGGCAGATGGCGAAGACGCCCTCGGCCTGGTCAAATTCGCTGACACCGCGATGAACCGGGCGAAAACCAGCGGGCGCGACAGCTACTGCTTCTACACCGCGCAAATGAATACCGAAGTACTGGAACGCCTAGGGCTAGAAAGCGCGGTGCGCGAGGCGGTGCTCAAGCAGGCATTCGAGCTGTATTACCAACCCAAAATCAGCTTGGTAGACGGCCGCATCTGTGGCCTGGAGGCTCTGCTGCGCTGGCCGCGGCCGGGCCAGCCGAGCATTTCGCCAGCGGTATTTATCCCGGTGCTCGAACGCATCGGGCTGATCACCGACCTGGGCAAGTGGGTGATCGATAGCGTCTGCCGGCAGATCGCAAGCTGGCAAAGCGCCGGGTTGGGCCCTTGGGAGGTGGCGGTCAACGTGTCTGGCCAGCAGATTATCGAAGGCCACCTGATTGCCGACATCAAGCAGGCGTTGGCCCATCACCAGGTCGACCCGCGCTGGCTGGAAGTCGAACTGACCGAAGGGTCGCTGATGGAAAACACCACCCACACCGTCGCCAGCTTGCGCGAGCTACAGGGCAGCGGAGTGAAGATATCCATTGATGACTTTGGCACCGGTTATTCCAGCCTGGCCTACCTGCGGCGGTTCCCTCTGGACAAACTGAAGATCGATATTGCCTTTATTCGGGAGGTGACCAGCAACCCCAAGGACGCCGCGATCACCCGCACCATTATCGAACTGGCCCATAGCCTGGGCCTGCAAGTGGTGGCCGAAGGCGTCGAAACCCCGGAGCAATTGGCGTTCCTGACCGCCAACGACTGCGATCAAGTGCAGGGGTACTTGCTCAGCCGGCCCCTACCTTTGGGGCCACTGGAAGAGCTACTGCGTGAAGATCGCTGTTTCGTTAGCGATCTGGCCACGCCGTGAGTACATCGAAACCGTCAGGCGTGACCACTACCATGTGTTCCCACTGGGCAGACAGTGACTGGTCGCGGGTGACCACGGTCCAGCCATCAGCGAGGGTTTGCACCTGACGCTTGCCGGCATTGAGCATCGGCTCGATAGTGAAAATCATCCCCGGTTTGAGCGCCAGGCCTACTCCGGGCCGGCCGTAATGCAGCACCTGCGGCTCGTCGTGGTAGACCTGGCCGATGCCGTGGCCGCAGTACTCACGTACGACACTGAAGCCTCCGCGCTCGGCCACGGTCTGAATGGCGTGGCCGACATCGCCCAACGTCGCCCCCGGGCGCACGCTACGGATACCGGCCCACATGGCCTCGAAGGTCACGTCCACCAAACGTTTGGCTTCGGCACTGGGGGTGCCGACGAAATACATACGGCTGGTATCGCCGAACCAACCGTCCTTGATCACGGCGATATCGAGGTTGAGAATATCGCCCTCCTCCAGCACCTTGGGTGAGGGGATGCCGTGGCACACCACGTGGTTGACCGAGGCGCAAACCGTCTTGGGAAAACCATGGTAGCCAACGTTGGCAGGAATCGCCTTTTGCACATTGACGATATAGTCGTTGCACAAGCGGTCAAGCTCGTCAGTGCTGACGCCGGGTTTGACATACTCGCCGATCATCGCCAGCACGTCAGCGGCGAGCTGGGCGGCAACACGTGACTGGGCTATTTGCGCGGCGGTATTAAGGGGGATAGCGGACTTTTTCATGCCCGCTATGCTACCCGAGACCGGCCACTGGCAGCAATCACGGCGCCATCCTTGCGGTTTAATACCTAGCAGCCATGCTGCAAGTTATAAAAGTTATAACTTGCTTACTTTTCGGCACATTCATACCTTCTATAGTTAGACGAAAGAGTGATTGGATTTTTACTGACGCCCTCACTATTGTCGCTTCACCTCTTAACTTTCAGTGGGTGCTTGTTATGTCCATCGTATTTCAGCCGGTCGCCGGCCGTCTCGGCGCGCAAGTCAGTGGTGTTAACTTGGGCGCAGACCTCAGCGCGGAAACTTTCAATGCGGTGCATCAAGCCCTGCTCAAGTACAAAGTATTGTTCTTTCGCGAACAGCATTTGGACGATCGCCAACACGAACACTTATCCAGCTACTTCGGCGAACAAGTGCCCCACCCAACCGTCCGTTCGGCCCAGCAAAGCCAGGCGATCCTGCACCTGGACGCGCGGGAAACCCGGGCGAACTCCTGGCATACGGATGTGACGTTCGTGGCCAACCCACCCAAGATATCCATTCTGCGCGGGGTGGTCATACCGGCCTTTGGCGGTGATACCGTCTGGGCCAATACGGCGGCCGCGTATGCGGACTTACCGGCCCCGCTGCAATTACTCGCCGAACAACTTCGTGCCCTTCACAGTAATGTCTACGATTATGTCGTGCCGCGCCATACCGGCGAATTGGGCAGTCGCCGTTACCGTGAAGAGTTCACTGCGGATGTTTATGAAACCGAACATCCGCTGGTTCATGTACATCCTGAAACAGGTGAAAAGGCGCTGGTATTAGGGCATTTCGTAAAACAACTTCAGGGGCTTGCGCCTAACGATTCAAAACACTTGCTGCGTTTATTCCACGAGCGCATCACCCACTTGGACAATACCGTGCGTTGGCGCTGGCAAACCGGGGACGTGGTGATCTGGGATAACCGCGCGACCCAGCACGTGGCCATTAACGACTACGGCGAAGCCGAACGCATCGTACGCCGTACGACCCTGGACGGTGACGTGCTGGTAGGGGTCGATGGGCAACCGAGCCTTGCCATCAAGCCCAGTGCGGATGCGCGCTCGCCCAAACACGAAAGCGACAAAAAACACCTCGCTGCCTGACCACCCACCGGGACTCACTCTATGCCTAATCGCACCTTATCCAAGCGGCTGCGCCTATCGGCCGTGGCCGTCGCCCTCACCAGCCTGTTGGGTTTTAGCCAAGCCCAGGCCGACGTGTTGCGCATCGGCGTAGCCAGCGCCGGCGGCGGCGACCCGGTCACGTTCAGCGGCTCGTCATTAGGCATTGTGCGCAACCAGCAACTGCTGGAAAAAGCTTTCGCCGGCAGTGACACCCAAGTTCAGTGGTTTTTCTTTAAAGGGGCCGGGCCTGCGGTCAACGAGGCGTTGTCCAACCAGCAATTGGACTTCGCCTTTGAAGGCGACCTGCCCCAGGTCGTGGCCCGGGCCAACGGCCTGGACACCCGATTGCTCGCAGCCCTGGGGGTGCGCTCGCGGGTTTACCTGGCGGTGCCCAAAGGCTCACCGATCAAGTCGTTCGCTGACTTGAAAGGCAAGCAGGTGGCGATCTTTCGCGGCACCAATGGGCATTTGGTGGCGATCAACCTATTGGCCGCCCACGGTCTAAAAGAAAAAGACCTGAAAGTGATCAACCTGGACACCGGCAGCACCCTGGCCGCGTTGGCGTCCCAGGGAGTCGATGCCGCTTTCGGTGGCCGCGAGTTGTTCAAGCTACGCGACCAAGGCCTGATCGATGTGATCTACACCAACCCCGAGGAAGACGTGCGCTATACCCGACAAACCGCCCTGGTGGTGCGCGGCGACTATGAGAAGCACCACCCGGAGCAAGTGCAGAAGGTGGTCGATACCGTGGTGCAAGCGGCGCGCTGGGCCTCGGAGCAGGACAATCGCGACGCCGTTTTGGCCGAATGGGCCAAAACCAACGAACCCCTGGCGTCATTGCAGGCGGACTTCCCCCAGCCGGCGCTACGCGACAATGTTTCGCCGCTGATCGATGACTTCGTCCGCCAGCGCTACCAAGCAGTGGCCGACCAAGCCCGCGAGGAGAAGTTGATCCGCCGGCCGGTAAGCATCGACGGCTGGTTCGAGACCCGCTACCTCGAACAGGCCCTGAAAACCCAAGGCTTGCAGGGGTACTGGAGCGCCTACGGCGCCGACGGCAAATCGAGCGCCGCCAGTACCGCCCAGGCAGCGACCGTCAAGAGCGGAGGTTGAACATGGCCCAGGCAGATGCATTGGTGCGCCAACCGCGCACACTGGCAACTTCAACGCCGCCCCGGCGGGCGCTGCCCGGCGGCGCGAGCCGCTGGCGCATCCGCGTGACAGACTTGGGCCTGGCCTGGTTGCTGCCGCTGGCGCTGCTCGGGTTATGGACCCTGGGCACCGAACAGGGTTGGCTATCGGCCCAAGTGCTACCGCCACCGGCGTATGTCTACGAAACCTTGGCCGACCTGTTCAGTAGCGGCGAGCTATGGCTCAATACCGCCGCCAGCCTGCAACGGGTGTTGCTGGGTTTCGCCCTTGGCGCCGTGCTGGGCATCGCCCTGGGCTGTGCCATGGGGCTGTCACGCCGCGTCGAGGACTACCTACTGCCCACCTTCAATGCCCTGGTGCAGATCCCGGTACTGGGCTGGCTGCCCTTTGCCCTGCTGCTGTTCGGCATCGGTGAAACCCTCAAATACGTGCTCATCGCCAAGGCCGCCATGGTCCCGGTGGCACTGTGCACCTTGCAGGCCTTCCACCAGGCGCCTAAGGCACTTCTGGAAGTAGGCCGCGCGTTTGGTTTCAGCCCTCGCCAGGCGGTGTTGCGCATCGTCTTGCCCGCAGCGGTGCCTACCCTGTTCACCGGTTTGCGCCTGGGGTTTACCAAGGCCTGGTTATCGTTGGTGGTGGTCGAGCTGGTGGCGTCTAGCGAAGGTCTGGGCTATCTGATTGTCTACGGCCGCCAGCTGTTTCAACTGGACTTGGTCATGGCCGCAGTGATGGTGGTCGGGGCCCTAGGCTGGGTGATCGATCGCAGCTTCGAACGCCTCGAACAACGCCTGCACAAAGGCTGGGGGCAAGCATGAGCGACGCACTCAAGCCGACAAATCGCTATCGCGGCGCCGTCTTGCCATTGGCCGCGGTGGCCCTGTGGTGGTGGGCGGCGGACCAGGGCTGGAGCCAATCCCCCTTACTGGTGTCGCCGCAACAGGTGTTCGAAACCGGTTGGGAACAGGTGGCTTCCGGGCAATTCTGGCGGGCCATCAGCGCCAGCCTGGCGCGTAACTTGAGTGGTTTTGCCATCGGCACCACCCTCGGTTTATTGCTCGGCTGCCTGTTGGGGCTGTCGCCCTTGAGCAAGCGCCTGATCGGCCCCAGCTTCAATACCTTCAAGCAGATTTCCCTGTTCGCCTGGATCCCGCTGATTTCCGTGTGGTTCGGCCTGGGGGATGTGGCCAAGGTGGTGTTTCTGTCCCTGGCGGCGCTGGTGCCCGTGGTGGTCAACACCTGCGATGGCTTGCGCAACGTGCCTACCAGCCTACTGGAGCTGGCGCGGGTGTATCACTTCAGCCGCTGGCAAACCATCGTGGGGGTCATGCTGCCCGCCGCCCTGCCATCGATCTTTACCGGCCTGTATTTGGCCCTGGTGTACTCCTGGTTGGCGACCATTGGCGCCGAGTACCTGCTGGTGTCTGGGGTGGGTATCGGCAATACCCTGATTGAAGGCAGCGAGCACTTCATGATGGACCTGGTGTTGTTCGGCATGCTCGTAATCGGCCTGGTGGGCTGGAGCCTCAACGCCCTGGCGCGCATTGCCGAACGCCGTATGCAGCGCCTCTACGGCATTGCCCCACACTGATCAGCTTCCAAGGAGCCGCCCCATGCAACGCAATAGCTTGACCCTGGAAAACATCAGCAAACGCTTCCCCAACCAATCGGCGAACGATCGGCCCCTGCATGTGCTGGACAACATTGACCTGGACATCGCCGCCGGCGAATTCATCAGCATCGTGGGGGCCAGCGGCTGCGGCAAGTCGACCTTGCTGCGCCTGATTCTGGGCCTGGATGAAGCGTTCGACGGGCGTATCCTGCTCGATGGCAAAGCCATCAAGGGTACCGGCCTGGAACGCGGCATCGTGTTTCAGGACCACCGGCTGTTCCCCTGGCTGACGGTCGAACAGAACATTGCCGTAGGCTTGAAAAACGCGCCGCTGTCTGCCGCGCAGAAGCACGACAGCGTGCGCGAACACATTGCCCTGGTAGGGCTGGAGGATTTCGCCCAGGCCTACCCCCAGCAAATTTCCGGCGGCATGGCGCAACGGGTGGCGATTGCCCGGGGCTTGGTCAATCGGCCTCAGGTGCTGTTGCTCGATGAACCCCTTGGAGCGCTGGACGCCCTGACCCGGCGACGCCTGCAGGGGGAATTGCAGCGCATTTGGGAGAAAGAAAAAATCACCATGATCCTGGTCACCCATGACGTCGACGAAGCGGTATTTCTGGGCGACCGTGTGGTGGTCATGCAGCCGAACCCGGGGCGCATCCGGCGCATCCTCGACATCGACCTGCCGCGCCCCCGCAACCGCAGCGATTCGCGCTTCATTGCGTTGCGCGACGATGTGCTCAGCGATTTCGCCGAGGCGTGATCCAGGCCTGGTACTTTCTGCGCCTCGACCAAGCCCGCTGGGGCATCCCGGCCTATGAAAGCGACACAGGGATATTGCCGTTCAAAGCTGGGATCTTTGCAAACACCTCAGCCATAAAATCCATAAACACGATAGCCCGCGTAGGCAGCAATCGGTTGGCGACATAAACCATCTGCACCGGGACAGGGGGAGCCGTATGTTGGCTGAGGATAAACTGTAATTTCCCGCTGTTCAGCCCGGCCTCGAACAGCCAGGCGGGCCCGTGCGCCACACCCAGGCCTGCCACGGCCGCCGCGCTCACAGCGTCGGGCGAGTTGACCCTGAAGCGGCCGGTCAGGGGAATTTCCGTATCGCGGAAACGCCAGGTCGCCCCGGACGACAGTAAGGTGTAGATGATGCAGTCGTGGTCGCGCAGATCATCCGGGGTCTGCGGAACGCCGCGTTTAGCGAGGTAATCGTTGCTGGCAACGAATACCCGGTCGTACCAACCAAGCGGCCGGGCGCGCAAGGCGCTGTCCTCCAGTTGCCCTATGCGAATGGCCAGTTCGGTGCCTTCATTGACCAGGTCTACGTATCGATCGTTGAGTTGCAGATCCAAGATCAATCGAGGGTAGCGCTGCAAAAAGGCTGGCACGTACGGCAGCACGAACGCATGTGCGAGGGCTGTCGGACAGGCTACGCGCAAGAGTCCCGACGGGTCGACATTGTTTCTGAAGGACGATTCGGACTCATCCACCGCGTCCAGGATACGCCGGATGTCCGCATAGTAGCGCTCGCCCTCCGGCGTCAAGGACAGCTTGCGGGTCGACCGGTGGAGCAAACGCGTCTGCAAATGCTCCTCCAGCGCCGCTACATAGCGGCTTACATTGGGCTGCCCCAGGCCCAAATCACGCCCTGCCGCCGAAAAGCTGCCCGTTTCTACAGCACGCGCGAAGCATGTCATCAAAACAAATCGGTCCACTTCCCCACCTATTCATGCCTAAATTGCATGGATTATATGCCAATCGGCAGTCTTATCCGATAAAGAGCATAAGCGCATAGTTCTCCATATCGACCGCGGTGGTCGTCATTCACCGGAGAATTCATATGTCCCGCTTGCAAGGTAAACGTACGCTCATCACTGGCGGCACCAGTGGCATCGGGCTGGAAACGGCCAAGCAATTTCTGGCCGAGGGTGCCCGCGTGATCGTAACGGGTGTCAACCCCGATTCGATTGCCAGGGCTCAGGCCGAATTAGGCCCGCAAGTGCCGGTGCTGCGCGCCGACTCAGCCAGCGTTGCCGCACAACAGGAGCTGGCGCAGGTGATCAAGGAACACTATGGCCAACTCGACGTGGCCTTCCTCAATGCCGGGGTATCTGTCTGGAAGCCCATTGAGGAATGGACCCAAGAGATGTTCGACCGCTCCTTCGACATCAACGTCAAAGGCCCGTACTTCCTGATGCAGGCGCTGTTGCCGGTCTTCGCAAATCCTGCTTCGGTCGTGTTGACGACCTCCATAAGCGCGCATGCAGGCGCAGATCGCTCGTCTGTGTACGCCGCAACGAAAGCTGCATTGCTCAATATGTCGAAGACGCTTTCGACCGAATTGCTCGGCCGTGGCATCCGGGTCAACGCAGTGAGCCCTGGCCCGGTCGAGACTCCGCTCTACGACAAGCTCGGTATTCCCGAAGCTTATCGCGAACAGCTTAACCAAGAGATCGCGGCAACCATTCCGCTCGGGCGCTTCGGTACCGCCGACGAAGTGGCCAAGGCAGTACTGTATCTGGCCTCCGACGAGTCGCGCTGGACGGTGGGCTCGGAAATCGTCCTGGACGGCGGCCGCCTGCTAAATGGCTAAGCTGTTGCGCCACGAGACCTTTTTCGTTGGAGGCTCGCCAGAGAAATTCTAGGCAGTAAAGGGTTGCCGGCCGAAAAACGGATGGCTGGGGTCGTTGTAACCCGCTGTCGACGCATGTCCCGTCACGACCAGGTCGTTGACCAGCGCTTCGTCTTCGCCAGTGAACGCGTAATTGAGCGCCGGCAAATAGTCATCCCATTGCGCCTCAGTCCGTGGGCCGGCGATGGCCGAGGTGATCAAGCGATTGTTCAACACCCAGGCCAAGGCGAACTGCCCCGGCGAAATGCCGCGCGTTTCGGCGTGGGCCTTGATGCGCTGGGCCAGGTCGAGGGATTCGGGCCGCCATTCGGTCTGCTGCAAGCGTTTGTCCTGGCGCCCGGCACGGGTATCGGCCGCTGGCGCCTGTTGTGGGTCGTATTTACCCGTGAGCACGCCACGGGCCAAGGGGCTATAGGACACGACGCCGATTCCATAGTAGTCGGCCGCCGGCAGATGCTCGACTTCAATCTGGCGGTTGGCCAGGTTATACAGCGGCTGGCTGGCGGTTGGGCGCTCGATGCCGAGCAAGTCAGCGGTACGGCTGAATTCGGCGAGTTTCCAGGCGCGGTGGTTGGATAAACCGTAGCTGCGGATTTTCCCTGCACGCAGTAAGTCCGAGAGAGCGCGCAAGGTTTCCTCCACCGGGGTGCTGGCGTCTTCGCGGTGCAGGTAGAACAGGTCGATGTAGTCGGTGTTTAGGCGCCTGAGGCTGGCTTCCACCGATTGGATAACGTTGTTGCGCGAGGCGCCCTGATTGTTGGGGCCATGGCCGTCGGGGTCGGGGTTGACGAACTTGGTGGCCAGCACCCATTGCGCGCGACGTTCGGCGATCAACCGGCCGACGACGACTTCCGAGCGGCCGGCATTGTAGCCATTGGCGGTGTCGATAAAGTTGATGCCTTGCTCGAAGGCCTTGGCGGTTATGCGCGCGGCTACGTCGTCTGGCGTTTGCCCGCCGAACATCATGGTCCCCAGCGTTAGCGGCGAGACTTTCAGGCCGTGGCGGCCAAGGGTGCGATAGTTGATGGTGCTCATCGAGACTCCATTAAGCGATAGTCGAAACGGTTAACATCCATTCATTACTTAGCGTAAAAACGCACCGTACACACTTAATAAAAAGTCATAAGCCTATGCCGATTGAATAGCACTGTACGCCGAGCAACAGTCAATCATCAAATACGCTCCAATTCAAACTTACCGGGGTTTATTCGATAAATTTAAAAAACCGCTCAAAACCATATTAATCAACAAGTTAAACCAAATGGCACAGCACTTGCTCTGGCTTGTATATCAGGCCTTATTGTGGAGTACGTGAAGTGTCATCTTCGCCCCTGGATTACCCAGACAGCCCTTTATCCCAAGCGTTTCGCCAACCGTTATTTCTGGGTTTATTCCTCCCGGTACAGTCAGGCGGCTGGAGCCCCTCAGCGCTGCCACGCAGCACAACCTGGACGTTCGACTATAACCGCCAACTAACCTTGAGGGCGGAAGCCTTGGGTTTCGACTTGGTATTTGCCCTCGCCGAATGGCTGGGCAAAGGCGGCTATGGTGGCGATATCCGTTACCACGATGAGTCCCTGGACGCTTTTATCACCCAAGCTGCACTGGCCTCGGTCACCCAGCGCATCCTGCTGATATCGACCCTGCATGTTCTTTATGGCCCCTGGCATCCGCTGCACTTGGCCAAGTTCGGCGCAACCCTGGACCACATCAGCAATGGCCGCTGGGGGTTGAACCTGGTGACCGGGCACCGCCACCGCGAACACCGCCGGTTCGGCCAGGCGCCCATCGAACACGATCAGCGCTATCGCCAGGCCGAAGAGTTTATCGAGATCGTGCAACGCTTATGGCAGAGCCCGGACAACCTGGACTTTGCCGGCGCGCATTACCGCCTGGAAGAGGCCTATGTGAGCGTCAAGCCACGCTATGGCCGCCCCGTGCTGGTCAACGCGACCGGTTCGGCGGCCGGTATCGAGTTCGCCGCGCGCCACTCTGACATTGTCTTCACCACCAGCCCCGGCAGCGCCGAAATCGAAAACGCCCTGGAAAAACTGCCCGAGCACTTGCAGCGCATTAAGCACGCCGCACGCCAACACGGGCGACAGCTGCGCACCCTGATCAACCCCCTGGTGATCTGCCGCGACAGCGATGCCGAAGCCTGGGAGGTGCATGGCGCAATCAGCGCCGCCGGCGACCCCGGGGCATTGGCCGGCCATGCCAGGGAGGCCAGCGACGCCCACGCCTGGCGCGGCCATCAGCCAGAGCAGAAATACGTCGGCGGCAATATCCAACTGGTGGGCAGCCCCGAGACGGTCGTGCGCGACATTATCCGCCTCAAAGAGGCCGGCATCGATGGCCTGCAGTTGAGCTTCTTCGACTTTGCCCCCGACCTCGAACAGTTCGGCGAGCGCGTCTTGCCGTTACTGCGCCAAGCCGGCTTGCGCCACTAATCTCTTGCCCTGGACTTTGCCCATGACCGTCACCCGCCGCCACTTCGTCGCAGGCCTGTCTGCCCTTCCGCTGCTGGGCGCCACCCTACCCTTTGCAGCCAATGCCTTGGCCAGCACCAGCCCTGCCACGGGGCCACGTTTGCTCAGCCTCCTGAGCAACCCGGAACCACCCTCGTTAAGCGCTTTTAATACCAGTGCCGGCACCAGCATATTGGCTAGCAGCAAGGTGCTCGAAGGGCTGCTCGGTTATGACGATCAATTGCAACCCCGGGCCGTTCTGGCCACCGAATGGAGCGTGGCCGATGACGGCCTGAGCTACCACTTCAACCTGCGCCGCAACGTCAAATGGCACGACGGGCAGCCCTTTACCTCGGCCGACGTGGCTTTTTCCCTGGATCTGATCAAGCGTTATCACCCGCGCGGCAGTGCAACGTTCGCTAACCTGATCGGCGTTGATACACCGGATGATTTCACCGCCATTGTGCGTCTGAGCAAGCCGGCGCCCTACCTGATTCGCGGCTTTGCCGGTGGCGAAACGCCGATCTTGCCGCGCCACCTCTACGCAGCGGGCGATCCGCTGAGCAACCCGCACAACAATGCACCGATCGGCACCGGGCCGTTTCGCTTCAAGCGCTGGGAACGCGGCAGTTTTATCGAATACGAACGCAACCGCGACTATTGGAACCCAGCGCAACCGGCGATCGATACGCTGATCCTGAAAATCGTTCCTGACTCGGCCGCGCGCCTGGCAGCCCTGCAAAACGGCAGCCTCGACATTGGCGGCGAAACCCCCGTGCCGCTCAGCGACCTGCAACGCCTGACCGCCTCGGGGCAACTGCGCTCCACCACCCGTGGCTACCGCTATTCGGTCGTGCCGACCATGCTCGAATTCAACCTCGACCACCCGTTGCTGGGGCGCCTGGAAGTGCGCCAGGCGATTGCCCACGCGCTGGACCGCGAGGTCATCCGCAAGGTGGTCTACTACGGCTATGCCGAAGCCAGTGTGTCGCCCATTCCGGCCAGTTTCAAAGACTACGTTTACCAAGGCGCCAACCCCTACCCGTTCGACGTGGCACGGGCCAATGCGTTGCTCGATGAGGCTGGCTTGGCCAAAAACGGCGACCACCGTTTCAGCCTGACCCTCGACCCGCTGCCCTACGGTGACAGCTACCAACGTACCGGAGCGTATATCCGCTCGGCCCTGGCGCGGATCGGCATTGACGTGCAGCTGCGCGCGCAAGATTTTCCCACCTACGTCAAACGCATCTATACCGATCGCGACTTCGCCTTTGCCGTGGTCGGCATGGGCTCCATGTACGACCCCACGGTGGGTGTGCAGCGGCTGTTCTGGTCGAAGAATTTCCGCAAGGGCCTGCCCTTCTCCAATGGCAGCCATTACCACAACCCAGAAGTGGACCGCCTACTGGAAGCCGCCGCCGTAGAAACGGACGAAGTCCGCCGGGCTGAGCTGTTCAAAGCGTTCCAGAAAATCGTCATTGAAGAACTGCCGTCAATCACCCTGGTCATGCAGCAACAGGTCACCGTGTTCAACGCCCGGGTGCGCGGTTTCGAAGAAGACGGCAATGGCCTCAACGGCAGCCTGGCCGGCGTGAGCCTCGACGCCGAGGCAGTCGCCCATGGCTGAACGACGCTTATGGCGGCTGACCCGGCGCAGCCTATGGCAGGCCGTGCCCACCGTGGTCGGCATCGTGCTGCTGAACTTCTTTTTGCTGCGTTTGATTCCTGGCGATGCGGTGGACGTGCTCGCGGCCGAGTCGGGCAGCGCCACCGCGCAAACCCTCGCGCGCTGGCGCGAGCATTTCGGCCTGGACCTGAACCTGGGCCAGCAATTGTGGGCTTACCTGCACCACCTGCTGCAACTGGACCTGGGGCTGTCGCCGCGCTTCAACCTGCCCGTGACCGAGTTGGTGTTCGCGCGGCTACCCAACACTCTGCTGCTGATGCTCGGTGCCCTAGGTACGGCCTTACTGGTGGGGCTTGCCGCGGGGGCGGCCATGGCAACCTGGGTCGGGCGCTGGCCGGATCGGCTGATCTCACTGGTGGTGCTGCTGATGTACTCGACCCCCGGTTTCTGGGTCGGTCTGATGGCAGTCGTGCTGTTTTCGGTGCACCTGGGCTGGCTGCCCAGTGACGGCATCGCCACCCTTGGCCAAGACCTGCAGGGCAGCGCCTGGCTGCTGGACCGTGTCAAACACGCGCTGTTGCCGATTTTCACCCTGGCGACCTTCTATATCGCCCTCTACGCCCGCCTGACCCGGGCCGCCATGCTCGACGTACAGCGTCAGGACTTCGTGCGCACGGCGCGGGCCAAAGGCTTGCACCCAGCGCGGGTGGCCCTGCGGCATATTTTGCGCAATGCGCTGCTGCCGGTGACCACCCTGGCGGGGCTGCACTTCGCCGCGCTGTTCGGCGGCGCAGCCGTCACCGAGACCTTGTTCGGCTGGCCCGGCCTGGGCCGCCTGACCCTGGAGGCGGTGATGTCGCGCGACTTCAATCTGCTGCTGGGGATCCTGCTGTTGTCTTCGATGCTGGTGGTAGTGCTGAACATCGCGGTGGACCTGCTGCAGGCCTGGCTCGACCCACGCATTCAACCCGACTGACGATTGCCCCACGCAAGGAGCTGCACATGGACATCGCGCTATTGAACCCCGATCGAGGCGGGCACAGTGAAACGCTGTGGAGCGCCTTGCGGCGTAACCCCGCCGCCCTGGCCGGTGCGACCCTGCTGAGCAGCGTCGTGCTGCTGGCATTTGTCGCCGATCAGCTCTACCCCGGTGACCCGCTGGAGATGGTCGGCCTGCCCCTGCAATGGCCAGGCGCCGACCCCGCCTACCCGCTGGGGACCGACTCGCTGGGGCGCGACGTCGCCGCCGGCATTGCCCACGGCGCCCGCGTGTCGCTGTTGATCGCCTTGAGCGCCACGCTGCTCAGCGTGTTGATCGGCGTAACGGTGGGAGCCCTCGCGGGCTACCACGGCGGCTGGCTGGGGGACGCCCTGATGCGCGTCACCGAGGTGTTCCAGACCGTACCGTCGTTCCTCCTGGTCATCGTTATCGTCGCCATCGGCAACCCCAGCGTCGGGGTGATTGCCCTGGCCATCGGCGTCTCGTCCTGGCCCACCGTCGCACGCTTGACCCGGGCTGAATTTCGCACCCTGCGCGAAGCCGATTTCGTCACTGCGGCGCGCAGCCTGGGGTTCAGTCAGCGGGCGATCATCCTACGCGAGATCCTGCCCAATGCCCTGGCCGCCCTGGTGGTGACCAGCTCGATTCTGGTGGCTTCGGCGGTGCTGATCGAAGCCGGGCTGGCGTTCCTCGGCATGAGCGACCCAAACCACGCCAGTTGGGGCGGCATGATTGGCAGCGGCCGGGAACAGATCGCCGCTGCCTGGTACCTGACCGCCCTACCGGGCGTAGCGATCATTGTGCTGGTGCTGGCGTTGAACCTGCTGGGGGATGGCCTCAACGATGCCCTCAACCCGCGCCTGCGGCGGTATCGATCATGAGCCTGTTGGATGTGCGTGGATTAGGCGTGAGCTACGACGGGGTGGCCGCCGTACGCGATTTGAGCTTCACCCTTGGCGCCGGCGAAACCCTGGCATTGGTGGGGGAGTCGGGCTGCGGTAAGTCCACCACCGCCCTTGGGTTGATGCGCCTGCTCCCCGACAGCGCTCAACTCCACGGCCAAGCCTGGTTCGAAGGCCGCGACCTGCTGGCGCTGCGAGCGCGGCAGATGCGCCAATTGCAAGGCAGCGCCGTGGGGATGATTTTCCAAGACCCGCAGTCCAGCCTCAACCCAGTGCTCAGCCTGGGCGAGCAGGTGTGCGAAAGCTTGCTCGCCCACACTGACCTCACTCATCGCCAGGCCTGGTCGCGGGCTGAAGAACTGTTCGGCCTGGTGCGCCTGCCCCGGCCCAAAGCCCATCTGCGCGAGTACCCGCAGCATTTGTCGGGCGGCCAGCGGCAACGGGTGATGATCGCTCTGGCGATTGCCTGCGAGCCCCGGCTGTTGATCGCCGACGAGCCCACCACGGCCCTGGACGTCAGCGTGCAAGCGCAGATCCTCGATTTACTCGATGGCCTGCGGCGTGAGCTGCGCATGGGCCTGCTGCTGATTACCCACGACCTGGGGGTGGTCGAGCAGCACGCCGATCGGGTGATTGTCATGCACGACGGCCGCGCTCTTGAGACTCAGCCCGCTGCGGCGCTATTCGAAAACCCTCGGCACCCCTACACCCGGGGCTTGCTCCAGGCATCCCTGGGCCAGCAACACCGGCAACATTATCTGGACAATCGCCTGGCGGAAATTCACGTCACCCGCCACGCCCACCGGACGAACCATTATCAGGTCAGCCCCACCCACTACCCGGCCGCCCAACGCCCCCAGCCGCCCAAAGCCGGGCCGCCCTTGCTGGTCGCCGAAGGCCTCAGTGTGGGCTACGGCAGCCGCCAAGTGCTGGATCAACTGTCACTGAGCATCGGCGAGCGTGAAACCGTAGGCCTGGTGGGTGAGTCCGGCTGTGGTAAATCCACCCTTGGCCGCGCACTGCTCAACCTGCTGCCGCGCCGCCAGGGCCGCGTGCTCTACCAGGGTAACGACTGCGCCGAGCTGAGCGGCCAGGCCTTACTGCAATGGCGCAGCCAGGTGCAGATGATCTTCCAGGACCCCTCTGCCGCCCTCAACCCCCGCCACAGCATCGACACCCTGCTGACCCGCGTGCAGCGCCTGCACGGGCAAACCGATCGCCAGCAGATGCGCCGCGACCGCGAGGCCATGCTCGATGCCGTCGGCCTGCCGCGCAGCAGCCTGCAGCGCTTGCCCCACCAGTTTTCCGGCGGCCAGCGGCAACGGGTGGGCATTGCCAGAGCTTTGATTCTGCGCCCCAAACTGCTGATCTGCGACGAGCCCGTGTCGGCCTTGGACGTATCGACCCAGGCGCAGATCCTCAACCTGTTAGTGGAGCTGCGCGAGGCGTTTGGTTTGTCTTACTTGTTCATTTCCCATGACCTCTCGGTGGTGCGCTACTTCGCTGACCGCGTGCTGGTGATGCAAGCCGGACGCATCGTCGAACAAGCCAGCGCTCAGGCCCTGTGGGCACAACCCCAACACCCGTATACACGCCGTTTGCTCGAGGCCATTCCCGGCCCACGCAGGGCACCCATCATCGGCCTACCCTTTGCGCTGGGCTGGTAAGCATCGAGATTGTTCAGGAGCACTGCCATGACCCGTCGTACCGACCAACTCAAGCTGGGCCTGTTTCTGCGGGCCACCGGGCACCACCTGGCGGCCTGGCGCGACGTAGGCGCCCAGGCCGATGCCGGGGTGCGTATCGAGCACTACATCGGCCTCGCTCAACAAGCCGAAGCCGCCGGGTTCGATACGCTGTTTCTCGCCGATAGCGTCTCGGTACGCGGCATCGATTCGAGCACCTTCGACCGGGTGATCGCCCCCAGCCTGACGTTCGAGCCCTTGACGCTACTGGCCACGCTGGCAGCCGTTACTTCGCGCATCGGCCTGATTGCCACAGCCAGCACCAGCTATAGCGAACCCTACAACCTGGCGCGTCAGTTCGCGTCCCTGGACCACATCAGCGGGGGCCGGGTCGGCTGGAACCTGGTGACCAGCAGCGACCCGCAAGCAGCCGACAACTTTGGCGGCGCCGGCCAGGCCGCCCATGCCGACCGCTATCAACGCGCACGGGAATTCCACACGGTGGTCGACAAGCTGTGGGACAGCTGGGAAGACGATGCGCTGGTGCTCGACCGCGCCAACGGGATATTCATCGACCGCAACAAGCGCCATTTTACCGACCACCACGGCGAGCACTTTGCCGTACGCGGTCCCTTGAACGTGCTGCGCTCACCCCAAGGCAAGCCGGTGCTGGTGCAGGCCGGAGCCTCTGAAGATGGCCGAGCACTGGCTGCGGCCACGGCCGAAGCGATCTTTGCCGCCCACCAGAATCTGGCCGATGCCCAGGCTTTCTATCAGGACATCAAGGGCCGCGCGCAAGCCCTGGGGCGTAACCCCGAGTACATCAAGGTGCTGCCTGGGGTGAGCATCTTTACAGCCGCGACCTCCGCCCAGGCCCATGCCAAGCACCAACGTTTGCAAGACCTGGTGCACCCGGAGGTGGGGCTCAGCCTGTTGTCATCGCTGTTGGGCGGAGTCGATCTCAGCGGCTTACCGCTAGACGGCCCCTTGCCCGCCGATGTCCCAGCCACCAATGCCTCGAAGAGCCGCCAACAATTGATTCTGCAACTGGCCGAAGAAGGCCTGAGCCTGCGTGAGCTGTACCTGCGCCTGGCCGGCGCCCGCGGCCATTGGACCCTGGTGGGTTCACCTACGGAAGTGGTGGACCAATTGGAAGCCTGGTTCCAGGGCCGAGGGGCCGATGGCTTCAACATTTTGCCGCCGACCTATCCCGAGGGCCTCGACGATTTTATCCAGTTGATCCTGCCCGAGCTGCGCCGCCGTGGGCTGGTCGGCACGGGTTACGTTGGCAAAACCTTGCGTGAGCACTTGGGCCTGCCTTATCCGCAGCATCCAGCAGCGCGCCAACGTCAATTACGGGCCTCGGCCTAAAGCCCTCTGCTTCAAGGAGCAACCCTGATGAGCCAAATTGATTCCGCCTGGGGCGCCGGCCCCACCCCTGGCTACGAAGCCCTGGCCGAACCCTTCCGAGCACTCTTCGCCAGCCTTGCTGAAGGCGCCATCGAGCGCGAGCTGGACCGCCGCCTGCCCTGGCAAGAGCTGCAAAGCCTGAAAGACGCCGGGTTTACAGCGGTCCGTGTTCCCGTCGAATACGGTGGGCGGGGGGCTAACCTGCCTGAGCTGTTCAACTTGCTGATCGAGCTGGGCGCGGCTGACTCCAACTTGGTGCAAGCCTTGCGCGGGCACTTCGGCTTCGTCGAAGACGTGCTCAACCACCCAGACCCCGCCTATCGCCAGCGCTGGTTGGAACGCCTGGGCCGCGGTGAAGTAGTCGGCCCCGCCACGGGCGAAATCGGCCAGGCGCGCCAAGCCCAACATGGTACCCAGTTGCAATCGAGCGCCAACGGCTGGCGGCTCAACGGCAGCAAGTTTTACACCACAGGTTCCCTCTACAGTGATTGGATTTTCGTCAGCGCCAGCGGGCCCGACGGCGAACGCCTGGGCGCTACCGTGCGCAGCAATGCGCCGGGTGTCGAGGTGATCGACGATTGGAATGGCTTCGGTCAGACCTTGACCGCCAGCGGCACGGCGCACTTTCGTGACGTGCACGTGGACCCGGCCAATGTGGTCAGTTTCGAGCAGCGTTTCGGCTACTCGCCAGCGTTCTACCAGATGGTCCATCTGGCTAATCTGGCCGGCATCGGCCGCGCCCAGACCAACCAAGTCGCCCGTGCGGTAGCCCAGCGCACGCGCAGCTTCAGCAACGGCAATGCCGACCGCGTGGCCAACGACCCGCAGGTGTTGCAGGTGGTCGGGCAAGTGCGCGGGGCTGCCTACGGCGCGGGGGCCATCGTGCTGAAGATCGCCGAGGCGCTGCAACGGGCCCACGTCGCTACGCTGGCCGGTGACACCCAAGCCATCGAACAGGCGGTGATCATCGCCGAGCTGGAAGTGGCCCAATCGCAAACCCTGGTGAGCCAATTGATACTCGACGCCAGCACGCTGGCGTTCGATGCCCTCAGCGCCTCCGCCACGTTACGCCCCCAAGGGCTCGACAGGTTCTGGCGCAATGCCCGCACCCTGTCCTCCCACAACCCCAGGTTTTATAAAGACCGGATCGTCGGCGACTACGCGGTGAACGGCACCGCCCCGCCGGGCCAGTGGAAAATTGGCGTGGCTTGACCAGACAGGGCTGGGGCTGCCCATGGGGCGCATAAGCTAATGCATAAAATGTATTTAAATAATATTTTTTATAACTTTATGATCAGACCCAAATCCTATCCAACGTCCCACTGTGTTTGGAGCGCCCTATGCCACCGCGTTTTTCCCCGACCGCCTCAAGGCTGCGTCGGCCCCTCTGGATTGGCCTGCTGGCCGCTGCTGCCGGCTTGCTGGCAAACCCGGCCTATTCGGCAGAAACCGTGCGCATCGGCTACCAGAAATCGTCCACCCTGATGACGTTGCTGAAAACCCAGGGCACCCTGGAAAAAGCCCTGGCCAAAGACGACATCAAGATCACCTGGCATGAATTTCCCAGCGGGCTGCCCCTGCTGGAAGCCCTGAACGTAGGCAATGTTGACATCAGTGCGGATGTCGCCGATACGGTGCCCATTTTCGCCCAGGCGGCCCAGGCCAAACTGACCTATTTCGCCGAAGAGGCCGCCTCGCCGCAAGCGCAAGCCATCGTTGTGCGCCAAGACTCGCCCGTGCAGCAATTGGCCGACCTCAAAGGCAAAAAAATTGCCGTGACCAAAGCCGCTGGCAGCCATTACCTATTGATTGCCGCATTGAGAAAGGCCGGGCTGAAATTCTCCGACATCCAGCCCGCCTACCTGTCCCCGGCGGACGGCCGCGCCGCGTTCGAAAATGACAAGGTCGATGCCTGGGTGACCTGGGAACCGTTTCTCACCAGCGTGCAGCGCCAGTTGCCCACCCGCACCCTGGCCGACGGTAACGGCCTAGCCAGCTACAAGCGCTATTACCTCACCAGCACCCGCTATGCCCAGGCTCACCCCGAGGTACTCCAGCACGTCTATGCACAGCTGCAAGCCTCGGGTAACTGGGTAAAAGGCCACCCTGGGGAAGCCGCGCGAATCCTAGGCCCACTGTGGGGCAACCTGGACGTGGCCACGGTGGAGGCCGCCAACGCTCATCGCAGTTACCGGGTGCAGCCCGTCAAGCGCGAACAATTGGCTGAACAACAGCAGATCGCCGACGCCTTCTTCGCGGCCGGGCTGTTGCCCAAGGCGGTGGATGCCGGTGCGGTCGAGGTCTGGCAACCTTAAGTAGCCGGTTGATTGATGATGCCAAACGGCACATGTACCGATGGCGCCACCGCACTGGCGGACTTGAGGTGGCCGGGCTGGTCGTCGAAGAAAATATGCGGTTTGAGCACCGCCAATACCCGGCCTTTATCGATGCCGCCGAGGAAAAACGCATCATTGGCCATGACGCCCCAGCTTTTCAGGGTATTCATGGCGCGCTCGTGGGAAGGCGCGTTGCGGGCGGTGACAATGGAAACCCGTAGGCGGTTCTCGTAGTCCGGGTGCAGGACCTTGTGCTGTTCTTCGGCGGCCTGGATCCTGGCCATGCGCACCATAAACTCCTTCAACGGCCCGGGGTTGTGCGGTTGCATGACGTTTTTCACTTCATGGGCATGAAACTCGCGCAGCCCCTCGGCTTGCATCACCGACTCGGACTCATCCCCCGCCAGCACCCCGTCGAAGTCAAACGCGATGCGCAGGGTGCGGTCTTCATCATCATCGTCGAACTGCGAAGCCAATACCTGCCCAGCCGCGTGCCCCGCGCGAATGGCAGCGTCTACATCTGGCTTGTTGGCCGACAAGAACAGCGCAATGTTCAACGCCGGAATGTATTCGTAAGGCGAGCGACCCTGCATGAAAATCGCCCGGGTCATGCCTAACCCGTAGTGCTCAATGGTTTTCATCACCCGCAGGCCAGTGTCGGGGTCGTTGCGCGAAAGCAGCACCACTTCCACCAAGGGGTCGTTGGCGTCCGCGCTGAGGTCGTTGAGCGACAACAAACGCCTGATAAAAGGAAAGGCAATGCCCTTGGGCAGCGGGTCGTCGAGGTGGGCTTCCTGGAACTTGCGATACGCCGCTTCGCCTTGGCTCTTGAACACCGCGTCGGACGCCTGCAGGTCAAAAACAGCACTTGAGGCGACGCCGATGACCAGGCGGTTGTCCAGTTCGTAAGGCATCTAATTTCCTCTGACAAATAGGCATTCGAGCGCTGGCTGGGTGGAGATCAAAAGCTCGGGGGCAAGGCCCCCTCCTACGGCGCGCATCGATTATGAAGTGCGCCCCGTAGGAGGGGGCTTGCCCCCGAGCTCTCAAGCGTTTCAAAGGTCCCCAGAAACGAAAAAGCCCCGCATAAGCAGGGCTTCATCTCTATATGTGGCGGGGAACTAGGGATTCGAACCCTAGAAACGCTATTAACGTTCGCCGGTTTTCAAGACCGGTGCATTCAACCACTCTGCCAATTCCCCGCGGATGCTACACATCGCGGTCTGCCGCGTTGCGGGCGCCATAATACCGGAATGAAACACACTGTCAAACTCTCTGTGTAGCGGCTTTGCATGGGTCTGTTATGATCTTTGCATCCGAACGTTTCAGGAGCGCCATTAGGCGGCTCCGACCCCGGATCTAACGTAACGACCACAGGAGTCTCGCCATGCGCGAACAGGATTATGCAGTTAATCACAGCTCGCAGGCAGAGCAGCTAGAAGTTAGCCGCGTCCTGCGCAATACCTACGGCCTGCTGGCCCTCACCCTCGCCTTCAGCGGCGTCATGGCCTTCGTGGCGCAGCAGATGCGGGTGGGTTACCCCAACATTTTCGTCGTGTTGATTGGTTTCTACGGCCTGTTCTTCCTGACCAACAAACTGCGCGATTCCGCGTGGGGTCTGGTCTCGGCATTCGCCCTCACCGGCTTCATGGGCTTTCTGCTGGGCCCAATCCTCAACCGCTACCTGGGCATGCAGGGCGGCGCTGAAGTAGTTGGCTCGGCATTCGCCATGACCGCCCTGGTGTTCGGTGGCTTGTCGGCCTACGTGCTGATCACCCGCAAAGACATGAGCTTTCTCGGTGGCTTCATCACCGCCGGCTTCTTCGTGTTGATGGGTGCGGTACTGGCCAGCCTGTTCTTCCAGATCAGCGGCTTGCAGTTGGCTATCAGCGCCGGTTTTGTGTTGTTCTCGTCGGTCTGCATTCTGTTCCAGACCAGCGCGATCATTCACGGTGGCGAGCGTAACTACATCATGGCAACCGTTAGCCTGTATGTGTCCATCTACAACCTGTTCGTCAGCCTGCTGCAGCTGTTTGGCATCATGGGCCGCGACGACTGATCGCACCCCGCAGCGTAAAAGCCCGCTCTTTGTAGCGGGCTTTTTTTGCGCGTGTTTGAAGGCTGACGGGCAGCGCACCCACGTAGTCCTTGGTCGCTGCCAGCACAGGCTTTATCATTGCCGGGTTGCCCGCCAAAGAGCCGCCCATGAAATTCGCCATCGCTGTTTTTGCCCCTGCCCATGCGCCCGCCGCGCGCCGCGCCCTGCTGTTTGCCGAAGCGGTGCTGGCGGCAGGGCATGAGATCGTCCGCCTGTTTTTTTACCAGGATGGCGTGCACACTGCTTCGGCCAACGTGGTGGTGGGGCAGGATGAAACGGACGTCGCCGCGCAGTGGCGCGATTTCATCAGCCAGCACCGGCTGGACGCTGTGGTGTGTATTGCGGCAGCGCTGCGCCGTGGCGTATTGAACGCGCAAGAAGCTCAGCGTTACGCGCGGCCGGCGGCCAATCTGCCTGCACCTTGGGAGTTGTCCGGGCTGGGCCAGCTGCATGAAGCCGTGCAACAGGCCGATCGGCTTGTCAGCTTCGGGGGTGCTTGATGGCCAAATCCATGTTGATCATCAGTCGTCAGGCGCCCTGGGCTGGCCCTGGAGCCCGGGAGGCGCTGGACATCGCCCTGGCCGGTGGCGCTTTCGACCTGCCATTGGCCATGCTGTTTCTCGACGACGGCGTGTTGCAATTGCTGGATGGCCAGGCACCCGCCGCGTTGCAGCAAAAAAACCTCGGCGCCAACTTGCAAGCCTTACCGATGTTTGGCGTCGATGCCCTGTATGTCGCTGCAGCCGATCTGGCTGCTCGCGGGGTTAGCGCCGGGCAGTTGGCGATCCCTGCCCAGGCCCTCGATGAAGCCGAGTTGCGCGCACTGCTCGACCGCTACGACCACGTGGTAACCCTCTGATGAGTACCTTGCATATCCTCTCCCACTCGCCCTTCAGCGACGCTCGGCTCGACAGCTGCCTGCGCCTGCTGGGCGACGCCGATGGGCTGCTGCTGACTGGGGATGCCGTCTACGGCCTGCTGCCCAATAGCGAAGCGGCGGCAAAACTACACGCCGTGGGCCAGCTGTACGCGCTGAGCGAAGACCTGCAAGCGCGGGCGATCAGCCCCGATGCACGGGTGCAGGTGGTGAATTACCCAGGTTTCGTCGCGCTATCTTTGGCCTACCATAAGGTCAACAGCTGGCTATGAGTACCCTGACCGTCGACGGCCGTCACCTGGCGCTGGATCAGGACGGCTACCTGTGCGAATTGAGCGACTGGTCCCCTGAGGTTGCCAACGCGCTCGCCGGGCAGGCGGGCCTGACACTCAGTGCCGAGCATTGGGAAGTCATCGAGCTGCTGCGCCAGTTCTACCAAGAGTTTCAGCTGTCCCCGGCCACGCGCCCACTGATCAAGTACACGGCGCTGAAACTAGGGCCCGAAAAAGGCAACAGCCTGCACCTCAACCGCCTATTCAATGGCACCCCTGCCAAACTCGCCGCCAAGCTGGCGGGCCTGCCGAAGCCGACCAATTGCATATGACCGACCTTAGCCCGCTGACCCTGCAAACCCCAGCCGAACACCCGTTCGCGCAATTCGTGCGCATCCTTGGCAAGGGCAAACGCGGCTCGCGCGGCCTTGACCGCAGCGAGGCACGCGCGGCCATGGGGATGCTCTTGGACCAACAGGTCGAAGCCGCCCAGGTGGGGGCGTTCCTGATGCTGCTGCGCAACAAGGAAGAAAGCCCCGAGGAACTGGCCGGCTTCACCGACGCCCTGCGTGAGCGCTTGCAGGTGCCAGCCCTGGCAGTGGATATCGACTGGCCCAGCTACGCCGGTAAAAGGCGCCACCTGCCTTGGTACCTGTTGGCCGCCAAGTGCCTGGCCAATAACGGCCTGCGCATTTTTATCCACGGCGGCGGCGCCCATACCGCCGGGCGCCTGTACACCGAGCAGTTGTTGGAGCCTTTGGGTATCAGCCTGTGCCGGGACTGGCCGGCGGTCGCAGCGGCCCTTGACCAACACGGCCTGGCCTTCGCCCCGCTGCAAGACTGGGCGCCGGTGTTGCAACAGATGATCGAGATGCGCAACATCCTCGGCCTGCGCTCGCCCATCCACTCGCTGGCGCGCATTCTGAACCCACTCGGCGCCAAATGCGGCTTGCAAAGCATCTTTCACCCGGGCTACCAGGCAGTGCATCGCGACGCCAGCGGCCTGCTGGGCGATACGGCGATTGTGGTCAAGGGTGACGGTGGCGAGATCGAAATCAACCCCGACAGCCCCAGCCACCTCTATGGCACCCAAGGCGGCGTCAGCTGGGACGAAGAATGGCCCGCCCTCGCCGCCCAACGCCATGTCAAACCGGCGAGCCTGGACCCTGCCCTGCTGCTTGCGGTATGGCACGGCGAGGCCACTGACAGCTATGGCGAGTTGGCGGTGGTCGCCACCATGGCGCTGGCCTTGCGCGGCCTAGGCCAGCCCAAGGAACAAGCGTTCGCTGCCGCCCAAAGCTATTGGAGCGCCCGCCACCTATCGCGCTGATCGATCAATTGCACCTGCCGTTTGCACCTTTCGAGCGAACGCCTCACCGTACACTGGGCTCCAAGCTTCTATTACCGGCAAAGGAGTCCAGCATGGGCCTGTTGATCGAAGGACACTGGCGTGACCAGTGGTACGAAAGCAGCGAAGACGGCGCCTTCCAGCGCGAGGCCGCGAAACGGCGCAACTGGATCACCGCTGACGGCCAACCGGGCCCTAGCGGCACCGGTAGTTTCACGGCTGAAGCCGGTCGCTATCACTTGTACGTGTCCCTGGCTTGCCCCTGGGCCCACCGCACGCTGTTGCTGCGCAAGCTCAAAGGCCTGGAAGGCCTGATCGACGTGTCGGTGGTCAGTTGGCTGATGGGGGAAAACGGCTGGACCTTCGACACGGCACTGGGCTCCACGGGCGACGCCCTGGACAACCTGCAGTTTCTGCACCAACGCTACACCGCCGAAACCCCGGACTACACCGGCCGGGTGACAGTGCCGGTGTTGTGGGACAAGCAAACCGGTTGCATCGTCAGTAACGAATCGGCGGACATTATTCGCATGTTCAATGGCGCCTTCGACGGGTTGACCGGCAACCGCCTGGACTTCTACCCCGAAGCCCTGCGCCCGCGCATCGACCAGCTCAATGAGCGCATTTACCCAGCGATCAATAACGGCGTGTACCGCGCCGGTTTCGCCACTTCACAGGGCGCCTATGAAAAAGCGTTCGATGAAGTGTTCGCCGAGCTTGCGCGGCTCGAAGAGGCACTGGGCGAACAGCGCTACCTGGCCGGCGAATACCTCACCGAAGCAGACGTGCGCCTGTTCACCAGCCTGATCCGCTTTGACGCCGTCTACCACGGCCACTTCAAATGCAACCTGCGCCGCATCGTCGACTACCCGAACCTGTCCAACTGGCTGCGCGAGCTTTACCAGTGGCCCGGCATCGGCGAAACGGTCGACTTTCAGCATATCAAGGGCCATTACTACGGCAGCCACCCCACCATCAACCCCACCCGCATCGTGCCTAAGGGCCCGGCCCAGGCGTTCGACAGCGCCCACGACCGTGAGCGTTTGCCGGGCCTGGGCATCTGGGTCAGGGTCGCGCCGTAGGTTCCGGGCGCACCAGCTGCATCTGCTGGCGATAATCGTCGGTGACCTGGCGCGCCTGGCTGTTACTGGTGATCACCCGCGGAGTGATCAGCACGATCAGCTCGGTGCGGTCCTTGGACTTGCTGGTATTGCCGAACAGCCAGCGCAAGCCAGGGATGCGCCCCAGGTAGGGCACGGCTGACACGCTTTCGGAATTGTCCTGCTTGATCAAACCGCCGAGCAGCACCGTCTGCCCGCTCTGCACGGCCACTTGGGTAGCCACCGAACGGGTGGAAATGCGCGGGTTGCTCTGGGTATCAGTAATAGTGGAGTCGTCGGCGTCGCTGACCTGTTGCTGAATGTCCATATACACCAGGCCGCCCGGGTTAATGCGCGGTACCACGTCGAGGATCACCCCGGTCTGCAGGTATTCGACGCTGCTCAGGGTGGTGTCGGCATCGGTGGTGTTGACGGTGGTCTGGTTGATCGGAATGTTATCCCCCACCTGAATCTGCGCCTGCTGGTTGTTCATCACCACCAGCGAGGGCGCCGACAGCACCTGGGTGCGGCCATTGGTTTCCAGGGCGCGCAAGGCGACCTGCAAGTTGCTGCTGACGAACGAGTAGAACAGCGACGAATCGCCCACGTTGACCCCACCGCCGCCCAGCGCGCCCTGGCTGCCGGATTGGTTGGCGACACCCGTGGTGCCGGAATTACCCGCCAGGTTGCCCAGGTACCACTGCACGCCCAGATCCAACTCATTGGTCAGGCGCACTTCGAGAATGCGGGTTTCGATCTGCACCTGCATGGGCGGGTTATCCAGGCGCTTGATGGCGGACTCGATTTCCTTCCATTGCGCTGGGCGGGTGCGTACCAGCAGTTGGTTACTGCTTTTTTGTGCGGTGATGCGGGTGCTGTCGTCCAGGCTCTTGCCGCCGCTGCCGCCCCCTGCGGCATTGTCGCTTTCGTCCGGGCTGTCTTCGTCGCCGTCGCCGCCCTCTTCACCCCCTTGTATCCGTGTGCTGACGCCGCTGTTGCCATTCATGCCATTCATGCCATTCATACCGCCGCCACCGCTGCTGCCCAAGCCTTGCAGGGTGCCGCTACCGCCGCTACCGCTGCCGTTGAGCGACGATAGCGTGGTGGTGCGCAGGCCAGGGGCAACCCTGGCTGCTTCTTCGTCTTTGATCTGCCCGTTGCCGTAGATCTGGCGCAGGTAACGCGCCATGTCCGAAGCCTTCATGTTGCGCACATCATAGACGTACATCTGCGGCTCGTTGCCGCCGCCTTCGTCAATAGTGCGTACCCACTCGCCGACCTCATGCAGGTACTCGGGCTGCGACGACATTGCCACCACCGAGTTGGTCCGTTCGATCGGCAGGAACTTGACCATGCCGGCCAGCGGCGTACCGCTCTGCGGGCCGAACATTTGCAGAAGCTGGGGCATCAATTCGCCCACCGAAGCCCGTTGCAGACCATAAACGCCAATCGACATGCCTTTGAGCCAGTCCACATCGAAGGTGTCGATGGTGTCCTGATAGTTAGCCAGCTCTTCCGGGGTGCCGGCCATGCTCAGCACATTGCGCGAGGGGTCGACCAATAAAAAAGCGTTATCACGGGCGAACGGCTTGAGCAGTTTCTGCATTTCCGTGGCGCTGATATAGCGCAGCGGGAACAACCGCGCCGACAAGCCACTGGAAGGTTGCGCCACGGCCATCTCTGGCACCAGTTTGCCGGCCACTGCCTGGGCAGCCGGCAGGATGACGTAGCGGTCGCCCTGGCGGATCATTGCGTTATTGGTCCAGGACAACAGGGTTTCCAGGATCGACAGCGCCTGCTGCTTGTTCACGGGTTTTGACGTGGAGAAACTCACTTCCCCGGTCACGCCCTGGGCGATGCTGTAGTTCTCCTGCAGCAGGTCGCCCATGACCGTGTTGATCACCGCTTCGATGGGCTGGTTGTTGAAGTTGAACACGATATCGCCTTCGACCGCGTTGGCCCCCGCCTTCGGCGCCGCGCTGGGTGAGCGAATCATGCGCTGATTGCCGCGAATGATCTGCCGCTGGGGCGCGGGTACCGAGGCGCTGGCCTGCTCGCCAGCGCTGCCAGAGGCCGGGGTCACGGCGACACTGTCGGGCACCGGGCGGCGCTGGCTGCCGGTGCCGTCGAGGCCTTCGCGCATCAGCGCCTGGTCGCCTTTGAGCGAATAAGGAGGTGCCGCGCAGCCGCCTAGAGCGACGGCGGCGGCCAGGCAGAGCATGGGTGTGCGCAAAGTAGCGATGTTTCTGACTCCTGAAAGAGGGCCGTTCATGGCGCGGATACGTTAGGAAGTTTTGGCAGCGCCGACCGCGAAGGCGGTGGCAGGCGCGGCGACGGCAAGCGCAAGCTGCGCGTCTGCCCCTGAAGCGTGAAGCGCGCCTCATGGGGGTCGAGCTGTTCGAGGGTCCAGCCATTGTCCAGGCGCTGACCCCGGCGCACGCTGAGGCTACGGCCATTGGCCTGGCGTAGCAGCGCCACTTGGGTACCGCCGTCCAGCACTACCCCACTGAGCGTAAATCCGGCGAGGTCGGCGCTGGCCCCCTGCACGGCGACATCGGGGCTGCGGTCGGCGCTGAAAATCGGCTGCTGCCAGGCCAGTGCGTGGCTGTCGAGGTCGGTACTGGGGGCCTGGCGCGCCGGGCCCGCGCTCGCGGCCAGTGGCTTGGCGGCCGGCGCTGGCAGCCATTCGGGGCTCTGCCCCCAGCCGCTGAGCAGCGCCGCGCACGCGCCGGCCAGCCCCAGGCCTATGAGCAGCAACAGCAATGTGAGCATACGGGGGTTAAGCGTCATGAGGCGTTCTGCCGAGCGGGTGCTTGAGTAGGTGCGGGCGGCAGGTAGCCGCGAATCAGCAGATGCACCGCCAGTTTGCCCGCGCCACCTTTTTCGGGCGAATCGCCACCGCGACGAATATTAAAGCTTTCGATGAACAAAAATGGACGCTCGTACTCCAGGGTGTGCATTAGGGCGATCAACGGTTCGATCGAGCAGTCCATGGTCAGGCTGACCTTGACCTGCCGATATGGCTCGGCGCCGTCCTGTTCGGGGGTGATGGGCATGCGCTGAGTGACCACGCAGCCGGCACCGCGACGGGACTCACGCTTGATCAGGTCAGCGATGCGCTGCATCAAGTCAGCCGCCACGGCACTCGGGTCGCCAGCCGGTAGCAGGCTGTCACGGCTGGCAGGGTCGCGCTGGGCCTGTTCCAGCTGTTCTTGCAGCGCATCGCGCTGGCTCAGTTGGCCGACGTAGCGCTGTTGCTGCTCGCGCAGGGTCTCCAACTCAGCGTCGATGTCGGCCAGGGGGCCGGCGAACCAGCTGCCGATCAACAGCCAGTAAAGCAGCCAAATGGCGGCGACTAGCAGGATCAGTGCGGCGCCACGGCGCTCACGTAGGGTCAGGGGTCGGCGCATCAGCGGCCTCCTTGTGCAGTTGCGCGCGCAGGCTGAAGCGGTCTTTGCCGGTGTCTTCATCGGGGCGGATGACGCCTTCGAACTTGGCATCCATGAGGCTCGGGCAGCGGGCCATGGCACCGATCAAAGCACTGGCTTTGCTGCTTTGGCCAGAAAAAGACACTTCTCCCTGGTCATTGATTTCCAGCTGCTCGACGAAGCTGTCCTTGGGCAAACAACTGGCGAGCTCGGTCAGCACCGTGCTCAGGGTCGGTTGCGCCAGCTTGCGCTGGATCAGGTAACTGGCGGCGCCTTGGGTGTTGGCCAATTCCTGGCGCAACTGGCGGACCTCGGCGACCTGGCGCTGCTGTTCGCGCACTTCATCTTGCATCTGCGCCAGCAGCGCCTGGCGGCTGTCCAGCCAGAGCCACATCAGGGTCAGCAACAAGCCTGCGCAGGCCAGACCCAGCCACAGGTTCAAGCGTTTGCCGCGGGATTTGGCCTGCAAGCGTTGAGAACCCGGCAGCAAATCGACCCCCAGGCGCCCGCCGTCGGCCCCGCGCACGTCCACCCCACTGAGGTGCAACCCCTGGGCGCGGCATTCATCGAGGATCGGCTGCAGGCGTTCACGCAAGATCGCCACCAATTGCACCTGCACCGAATTAGCCTGTTTACCCAGGGTGCGTGCACAGTAATAAAGCTCTTGCGGGCGATACGGCGTGTATTTGTCCAGCTCATAGCCGAGCACGGCATTGACGTCGCGGGCTGCCGCCAACGGCAGGCTGATGGGTTGAATCAGCACCGTCGTGCGCGGCAACAGCAATACCTGACGCGCCTCGTTGGCCGCCGGTACACCCGCTAGCGGCCAGTCGATCAACTGCACGCTGGCACCGGCACCCAGGCGCGCGCGCACTGGGGCCGGGAGCATGCCCAGCAGTTCGTCGCGCCACCAATGCCAGCCACGCTCAGCCTGGCTGCCGCGCCAATGCCCGGCCAGGCGGTCGCGCCAGGCCAGCAGCGGGGTCAGGCGTTGTGGGTCGAGTAACTTCATTCTTCTTGCCAATGCAGGACCCGATACGGTCGGGCCCCGTCCGTGGATGGGTTAAGTAATAGGGTCACGCGCAACGTGGCCGCCTGCCCCTGGGGCAAACGTGCCGTGCTGATCAGCGTGACGATCGGCCCACCTTCATCGCTCACCGCCGCGACTGTAGGCAGGCTCAATACCCGCTTGAGCAAGGGCGTGGCAAACCCTGGGTCGGGCCGCTCCAGCCCGCTCCACAGCGTCATGTTCGGCGCCATGCAACTGTAGACCGCCGCGCGCATGCCCGGCAGTTGCCGCAGCTCCTCGACCACCCGCACCGGGGCCTGCCCACCATTGCGCCGCACTTCCAGCCCTCGGGCGGCGGTACGCGCCGCCGCGGGGTCGGCACCGCAGGCCACCAGCAAGCGGGTGAAGTCTGCAGCACTGGCCACATTGGCATCCAGGTGACCCACTTCACTGCGGGCACTCACACGCAAGGCCACACCATCGAACTGCAAATCATGTACCCGCCCGTCCGCCAGCCACTCACGCTGGCGTGCGGGATCGGTAATACCCGCCACCGCCAGGTTGACCCCGGCTTCGGCCGCCAGCAACGCCTGGGTATGCTGACGTTGCCAAAGCGCCTGGCGACTTTCCAATTGCACCCAGCCCGCCAGCCCCGCGAGCAACATACTCAGTAAGGCCAGCACCCAAAGCACCAGCAACAGGGCAACACCCCGTTGGCCCCTCATTGACCCACCGCCCCGGACAACTCCAACTGCAGGTTGATCGTTTGCGCCACCCAAGGTATTGCGCCTTTCACCTCGGCGTCGATGCGCACGCTACGCGGCAGCCGCGTGGGCCAAGGCCAGTTCGGCAGCCAGCCGGTCAGCTCGCCTTTGGGCGAATAACCACGGTAGCTAATGTTCAAGCTGTCCACACCCCGCAGCAGCACCTGGCTTTGCCCTAGGGGCTGCAAGTCACGCCCGCGCAGTTCAGCGAAGTCAACTTGCAGGCGCCCTTGGCGCAACGCCAGGGTATGTAAATACACGCCCCCGCCTAACGAGCTGGGCAATGGCGCGACAAATTCCAACTGCTGCGCCGAGCCGCCGAAGACTACACGCTGCTTGGCGCCGCTGCGAGCGTAATCCAATGGCAGCGCGCCACTTACCGCGCGGCGCAGGAAATTCTGCGCCGCGCGGGTTTCATCCAGCGCCGTGGTAAAACGCTCGGCCTTGGTCACCGCCCGGTTCGCCCCCACAATGGCCCCGCCCACCAGCGCCAGCAACACCGCCAACAAGCTCAGCACCACCAGAATTTCCAGCAGCGTGAAGCCACCTTCGGCGCGCCTCACGGGCGTTCACCCTTGGCCGGGCCGAGCAGCTTCAGGGTGCTGAAATTGGCTTCGCGGCCGTGCTCGCGCACGTTCAGGTTAAGGTGCAGCAAGCGGGCTTGGCGATGTCCGCCCGGCACCTCACGTATGTCCAACTGCCAACGGATGTCACCGGCCCAGCGCCCCTGGCGTTGGCCAGGCTGCAACGGCCCACTGGTTTCTTCATCCAGCACGGAACGGGCCGCCGCTACTAGCCGATCACTGCGCTGCACCTGCTGCAATGCCCGCGCTGCCTGCCCGAACGAGACCAACAAGACAGTACTGCACAGCGCCAGGATGACCAACGCCGCGAGCATTTCCAGCAGGGTAAAACCGCGCTCAGCCTTCATGGCAGTGCCTGTGACCTGACCGTGCCGGTGAGCCAGGCGATATCCACGCGCCAACGGCGCTCGCCCTGGCTCACCAGCACGTTACCGCCACTGGCGCCGCCGTCTGGGTAGAACTCGAACGCCGCGCCCAACTCGGCGGCGGTCTGCAACTGCACGCGCAGCCCCTTGGGCCAACTGCGCCTTGGCTGCCCGGGTGCCTGGAACTGTTGCTGGGCCAGGTCAAACTCGGTGCGTGCCGGCTGGCCGGTGACGATCGCCCGCACCCGGGTGGCGCGCAGGGCCTCGACCACTTGCGCGACCACCTTGCGCTCGCTGGCCTGGCGCAACCCCTGTTGCAGTCCAAAGCCCACCAGCCCCGTGGCGATGCCGATCAGCACGATCACTACCAGCAGCTCCAACAGCGTGAAGCCACGGTTGCCGCGCCGCGCGAGCATTTATTCCCAGTTACCCAGGTCGGCCTTGTAGCCTTCGCCACCGGCCTGGCCGTCCTGGCCGAAGAAGATCAAGTCGAAGCTGCCGTGCTCGCCCGGAAAGCGATAGCCAAACGCATGGCCAAACGGATCTTTGAGGTCCGACTGTTTGGCGTACGGGCCGGCCCAGCCGGTCACATTAGACGGTTTGCTGGCCAGGGCTTGCAACGTGGGCGGTGGTGCGCCGACGTCCAGGGCGTAGCTTTCGATTTTCATGCTCAGGCTGGCCAACTGCGCCTTACCGGCGCCGTACTTGCCTTTATCGACGTTACCGCCCACCTGGCGCACCACGATGGTCGCGACGATGCCCAGCAGCACAATGACCGCGAGCATTTCCAACAGAGTAAAACCGCCCTGGCGTTGGCGGCGGGCAGCATTGAATCGGTTCATCGTACAGTTTCCTCAAATATTACTGGTAAGGCTCATCAATGGCAGCATGATAGCGAGCATGATCACCGCCACCATCACTGCCATAACCACGGTCAGGGTGGGCACCAACGCGGCCAGCATACGGTCGATACCGCGCTTGGCTTCGACGTCGAACACATCGGCGACCTTGAGCAGCATGCCGTCGAGTTGGCCGGCCTGCTCGCCGACCTCGATCATTTGCAGCGCCAGGTCGGGCAACAGCGGATCGTCGCCGAACGCGCTGGCCAGGGTACTGCCCCCCTTGACCCATTCAGTGGCTTGGGCAATTTGCGCACGGATCGCCCGGTTGCCGCACACCTGCCGCACAATCAACAACGCCTGCAAGAGTGCCACGCCATTGTTAAGCAATGTACCGAGGGTACGTGCCAGGCGCGCCACTTCGATACGCTGCAACAATGGCCCGATCACGCGGACCTTGAGCAGCCGGCGGTCATTACGCTCGCGGCGCTGCGGGTCGCGCATGGCGGCGGCTGTAGCCCAGATCGCCACAATAATAGCGCCCAGCAGTACCAGACCATAACTGCCGAGAAACTCGCCCAAGCCAAGAATCACCTGGGTGATGAGGGGGATCGGCACGCCCAGGTCGCGAAAGATCGGCACGAACTGCGGCACCACATAGGCCAGCAGCAACGCCAGCGAGCCCAGCACACCCACCACCAGAAAGATCGGGTAAATCAGGGCGTTGATCACTTCACCGCGCAACACTTGGCTGCGCTCCAAGTAATCGGACAACTGGCGCAAGGTATTTTCCAGCGCGCCACCGGCTTCCCCGGCACGCACCATACTGATGTACAACGTCGAAAACTGCCCGCCCTCACCCTCTAGCGCCTGGGACAGCGGCTTACCCGCCTTCACTTGTTCGCGAATGCGCTCGATCAGCGCGTGAGCCTTGGGTTCGTGGTTCTGCTTGAGGAGGATGCCCAGCGAGCGCTCCAACGGTTGCCCGGCGCCCAGTAGAGTCGCCAACTGCTGAGTGAAACTGACCAACTGCGCACCGCTAAGGGTGCCGCGGCCCAGGCCCTGGCGCAGGCCGGGGCCACTGACGGGGTCGATCTTCAGCACCAACAGCCCGCGCTTTTGCAACAGGGCCAGGGCCGCCGCCTGATCGTTGGCGTCCAGGCTGCCGTTTTGCGTGGCGCCATCGGCGTCCAGGGCGCGGTATTTGAAATGAGCCATGCTTTATCAATCGCCGCGCGTGATGCGCAGCACCTCTTCCAGGGAGGTGACGCCGGCCACCGCTTGACGCAGCCCTTCTTCATAGAGCGTACGCAGGCCGCCACGGCGGGCCGCCTGCTCCAGGGTCGAAGCATCGGCCTGGCGCATCAGCAGGCTGCGCAGTTCTTCATTCATGACCAGCAGCTCAGTGATCGCGCTACGGCCAAAATAACCGCCGCCTGGCGCCTCAGTGGCGGGCCGATAGAGCAGGATCGGCCGCTGCTCGGTGAAGCGCTCCAGGCCGTGCTCGGCCACCAGCTCTGGCGGCGCCTCGAAGGCAATCCGCGTGGCTGGGTCCAAGCGCCGCACCAAGCGTTGGGCGAGAATGCCTTTAACCGTCGAGGCAATCAGGTAGCTTTCCACGCCCATATCGAGCAAGCGCGTGATACTCGCTGCCGCGCTGTTGGTGTGCAGGGTAGACAGCACCAAGTGGCCGGTCAGCGATGACTGAATGGCAATGCGGCAGGTTTCCAGGTCACGCATCTCACCGATCATGATCACGTCCGGGTCCTGACGCACGATCGAACGCAGGGCTCCGGCGAAATCCAGGCCGATGGCCGGCTTGACCTGGATCTGGTTAATCCCTTCAAGCTGATATTCCACCGGGTCTTCGACGGTGATGATCTTGCGTTCGGCGGTGTTGAGCCGTGACAGCGCGGTGTACAGGGTGGTGGTCTTGCCGGAACCCGTCGGCCCGGTGACCAATAAGATACCGTGGGGGTTCTCCAATACATCGAGAAAGCCCGCCAGGCGCTCGCCATCGAAGCCCAGGCTCTGGAAATCGAACTTGACTGTCTGCCGATCCAGCAAACGCATCACCACCGACTCGCCAAAACTGGTGGGCACGGTCGACACTCGCAGGTCGAGCTCTTTGCCCTGAATGCGCAGCATGATCCGCCCGTCCTGGGGCAGGCGGCGCTCGGCGATGTCGAGCCGGGCCATGATCTTGATCCGCGAAATGACCGCAGCCGATGAACTCGACGGCGGCGCTTCGGCTTCGTGCAGTACACCGTCGATGCGGTAGCGCACCTTTAACTGGCTCTCGAACGGTTCTATATGTATGTCGGAAGCACGCTGATCCACCGCACGCTGCATGATCAAGTTGACCAGGCGTATCACCGGTGCCTCGGAGGCAAGGTCTTTAAGATGTTCGATGTCTTCCAGGGAACCGCTGTCTTCGTCGAGGGTTTCGATCAACGAGCCCATGGCCGAGCGGCCTTTACCGTAGTAGCGCTCGATCAGGCTGTCGACTTCATTACTCAAGCCGACCGCCAGCAACACCGGCGCATCGCAGGCATAGCCCACGGCGTCGATCGGGTAGGTATTGGCCGGGTTGGCGGCCAGCAATTGCACGCCCTGCTCGTCCCAGCGCACCGGCACCACACGGTAGTGGCGCATAAAGCGCTCGGTCAGTGGCGGTAAGGGGTCGAGTACCGCTGGTGCGTCTTCGGCCATGACCAGCGGTGCCGACAACAGCGCCGACCAGGCGCGGGCCATTTCCAATTCCGAGACCAGGCCCAGGCGCGTCAGCAGCGCGGGCAGGTCGGTCTCGTCTTCAGGGCTTTCCGCTGCCAGGCGGCGTGCTCGTTCCAGGTCGACATTCTTCAGCCCGGCATTGAGGGTCAGCCAACGGCAGATCGCCTCGCTGGACGGGACTTGCAGGCTCGGAGCGTCGGCGTGGTTGAGCGGCATAGGCACGGGCATGGTTCATATGAGGGGCGGGAAAGGCATCAGGGTGACGCCCTTCCGTGACGCAAGGGCGATCAGTTGGACACTTTCGCCGCGTCGGAGTTCAGCGGACGGCCGCCTTTGGCGGACTCGTTCTTGTGCTTGGCCTGCGCCTTGTCGTTGCGCCCTTGGGTCATGACGCCAGCATCGGCCGCACCGGAAGCCTGAGCGGCCTGATCAGGGGTCTGTACGGTTTCGCTTTCTTCAGCGGCAAAAGTTGCGCTGGCGAAAGACAAAGTGAGGGCGGCACAGGCGGCTGCGAAAGACAGTTTCATAATAACTAACTCCAGGATGTAAAAAGTCCCGCGCCACCCTAAGCCGCCAATTACCGGCGAACTGTAGGACAATCGAGGGATATTAAAAGTGGCCTGCTAGCGAGGCGATTTTACTAAACCAATCGACCAGTAGGTTTAGTGAAGGTTCACACACTCAGATACAAAAACGCAAAAAAACACGAAAAAAAACCTTTCGATTGACAAAATCGGACAAGAATTGTCTTAATTCCGCCGCCGATCGACGTCAGGCAGACACAAACGATGGCACATTAATGGCAACTTCCCATATAAACAGAATGACCGATAAGTTTGCAGTAACTCGTTAAAACGTGTGGTTTTTAAAGTCACCCTAGTTTGAATTATTCGACCAGGGTTAAGACACGTTTTGCCCGGCGAAAGAGCGCGACAATAAGTCGCAGGAACTTAGCAAAGAACATTTTTTACAGTCCATTGGAGCAACAAATGAACAAACGCACTCAGTTGGGCGCACAGTCCGCCTTGGCCTTGTTAGCCTTGGCCGTGGCCCAGGTTCACGCCGCTGACAGCAGCACCCTGCAGGCGCGCGAACAACGCGCCGACCAGGCCGCCGCCAAGACCCTGGCGAAGATGACCCTGGAAGAAAAGCTCTACTACATCGGCGGTACCGGCGGCTGGGACGTCAAGCCACTGACCCAATACGGTATCCCGCAGATCCACGGTGCCGACGGCGGCGCCGGTGTTCGCTATACCAGCGAAGGCAACGACCAAGGCGTGGTCTATCCGTCTGGACCGAACCTGGCTGCCACCTGGAACCCGCGCCGGGCCATCGACTTCGGCCGCGCGCTGGGCTACGACACCGCGACCGGCGGCTACCAGTTCGTCACCGGCCCCGGCATGAACCTGTATCGCATGCCCTACGGCGGCCGTGCGTTCGAATACCTGTCCGGTGAAGACCCGTTCCTCGGCGCCAGCCTCGGCCCAGCCCTCATCAACGGTATCCAGCAGCGCGGTGTTTGGGCTAACGCCAAGCATTACGCGGCCAACGACCAGGAAACCAACCGCTTTATCCTCGACGAAAAAATCCCTGAGCGGGTTTTGCGTGAGATGACCCTGCCCACCTTCGAATCGGCTTCGAAGAACGGCAACGTGGCCATGATGATGTGCTCGTTCCAACTGGTGAACGGCGACTACGCTTGCGAAAGCGAGCACCTGATCCAGCAGATCCTGAAAAAGGAATGGGGGTTCAAAGGCTTCGTCCAGAGCGACTACAACGCCGTGGTCAATGGCCTCAAAGGCGCCAAGGGTGGCACCGATCTGGACATGATGGGCTACCAGATGAACAGCACCATCCTCAAGCCGTTCATCGACAGCGGTGACCTGGATGTTGCCACCATCGACGACAAGGTACGCCGCCTGCTCAAGCAGATCTACCTGTACAAGTTCGACAGCAAGACCCCGCTGACCACCCACAACATGAACAGCTCGACCAGCAACAAGACCGCGCTGAACGTAGCGCGCGAAGGCATCGTGCTGTTGAAAAACCAAGGCGACCTGCTGCCCCTGGATAAAACCAAGGTCAAGTCGATCGCAGTGGTCGGTAACCTCGCCAAGTACGCTCCGCCGACCGGTTTCGGCAGCGCCAACGTTGAAGCCCGCCAGTACATCAGCCAGTTGAGCGGTATTGCGCAAACGGCCAAGAACGTCAAAGTCGACTTCATCGATGCCCTGTCCCTGGACCCGGCCGCTTCGGTGTGGAGCCATGAAGACAGCAACGGCGATAGCAAAAAAGGCCTCAGCGCCGAGTTCTTCACCAACGCTAACTGGTCCGGCCAAGCAGCCGCCACCCGTACCGACCGCCAGGTCAACCTGGATTGGGCGAACGACTCCGACCTGCCCACCAATGGCGACACCAGTAACACGTCGGTGCGCTGGACCGGTAAGGTCACCCCGACCGTCAGTGGCGAGCAAGTGTTCAAGGTCCGTGCCGACGGTGCCGTACGCCTGTGGGTCAACGGTAAGGAAATCATCAACAACGGTGACGGCGAACACCTGCCGACCAACAGCATTCCGCCAACCATTCCGGAATTCGCCAAGGTCAACCTGGAAGCGGGCAAGGCTTACGACATCAAGCTCGAGTACTCGCGCCGCAACGGTTACATCTCCACCATGGGCGGCCTGGTTGGCGTGCAACTGAGCTGGGCGTCCCTGGCAGCGCCACAAGACCTGTCCAAGTACGACGCGGTCGTGGTTGCAGCGGGTAACAGTGCTGAATACGAAGGCGAAGGCTTCGACCATAGCTTCGACCTGCCGGAATTCCAAGGCCAGCTGATCCAGAACATCGCCAAGGTCAACCCCAATACCGTGGTCACCCTGTACGGTGGCACGGGCTTGAAGATGAGCGACTGGATCGAAGGCGTTGCCGGCGCCCTGCACGCCTTCTACCCTGGCCAGAACGGCGGCCAAGCGCTGGGCGAGATCTTGTTCGGCAAGGTCAACCCGTCGGGCAAGCTGCCGATCAGCATCGAACGCAACATCGAAGACAACCCGATCTACGCCACTTTCCCGAACTTCGACAACAACCTGTCGTTGAAGGAAATGAGCTACAAGGATGATCTGTTCCTGGGTTATCGCGGTTACGACAAGAAAGGCACCAAGCCGCTGTTCCCCTTCGGCTATGGCCTGTCGTACACCACCTTCAGCTATGGCAACGTGAAAGTCACCCCAGGCACCGCCGTGCCGGGCGCGACCATCAAGGTGTCGTTCGACCTGACCAACACCGGCAAGCGCGGTGGCTCCGAGGTCGCCGAACTGTACGTTGGCCAGCAGCACCCGAAAGTCGAGCGCGCGCTCAAGGAACTCAAGGGCTACAAGAAGGTTTACCTGGCACCGGGCGAAAGCAAGCGGGTCACCATCGAGCTCAACGATCGTTCGCTGGCCTACTACGACACCGACAGCAAGCAGTGGGTGATCGACGCCGATACCTTCAACCTGTCGGTGGGCGGCTCGTCTGACAACTTGCCGTTGAAGGCCACCCTGGTCAACACCATCCGCCAGGAACTGTCGACCACCACCAGCAACCCGTTGCCACGGGCGGCGTTGAAGTCGACCCAGGTGATCTTGCCGGCCATCAACACCAAAGGCTTGTACAACACCACGAAAAGCTCGGACGAAGACACCAGCGAAGGCGGCGACTACGACACTGAGTCGTCGACCAGCACTGGCCAAGGCAGCTCGGTCGGTTACTAAGGCTTAGCTAAACGACGTATGGCTCAAGGACGAGCCATATCCGGGTGGCGTATGGACGCATCCAGATGCGCGATATAGTCATCGAAACGCCCGACCAAATCGAACGTCTCGGGGAAACGCAGCCATTGCAGTTGCAACCCGTCCATCATCGCTAGAATTTCCTGCACCACCCCGCTCACATTCACATCCCCGCGCACTTCCCCCCTACGCTGCAACTCCTCGAACTGCCCCAATGAACGCTGGTGAATAGCCTCATAGCGCGACTGAAACCACGCCCATGCCGGGTGGCCGGGTAACAGGCTTTCGGCGTTGAGAATACTGAACGCGCGCACCACCCCCGGTGCCGTGGCGTTAGAGCGATTAATCGCGCGCAGGCTGTCGAGCAGGCCGGTGAGGCTCAGCTCTCGACGCACTTCTTCGGCGATCTTCAGGTTGACTTCGTCACGGCGCTCCAGCACCGCCATCAATAACGCACTTTTGCTGGGAAAATGGTGCAGCACACCGGCCACGGAGATACCGACGATGTCGGCGATACGGGCGATGGAGGTGCCACCGAACCCTTCCAGGGAAAACAACTGCAGGGCGGCATCAAGCAGTTCCTCGCGGCGTTTTTCACCTTTGGGCGCACGCCGTTTGCGCGGGCTGGGGGGTTGCGTTGAATCGGTCATAGCGGCCAGCGTCGTTCGTATGGGCCGTTCACCGTAGCTTGAAGCGTTTGCCCCTGCAACTGCCCGGCGGCAGATCGGGCCCGGCGGCCGCTGGCTTCAAGCTTATGGCGGACCCGTCGATAACACTGAATACGCGGCAAATGGCCGCACTCTGCGAGCCTACCTTCGTGCAAAGATCCCTTAGACACCCCCTGTTCAAAGTCCCCGCGCTGCTGTCGCTGTCGCTGGTGACGGTATTTCTGTTGGCCGCTTTATGGGAGTTCAAGCTCGAAGGTGTGGTATTGCCCGCGCTGGGTATCGAATACGACGGCGACTTCGAATTGGCCGAGCGCTGGCGCTTTATCATGACCTCGACCGGGTTCTCCGCCCTGTCCCTGTTGCTTCCGTGGTTATTGCTGACCCGCCTGCTCAAGGCCTTGCGCGCCAGCTATGTGGCCCTGGTCGAAGCCCAGCTGCAGTCTGAATCCCTGGCCCGCCACGACAGCCTGACCGGCCTGTTCAACCGCCGCGTATTGATTGAACACATCGACAGCTCGTTGGCCCGCAGCGGCCAACAAACCGTGGTGTGCCTAATCGACCTGGACCAGTTCAAGCCCATCAACGACCTGTATGGCCATGCGGCAGGCGACGCCGTGATCTGCGAAATGGCCGAGCGCTTGCGGGTGATTGCCGGGCAATGGCGAGGGATCGCCAGCCGTTTGGGCGGCGATGAGTTCGCCTTGGTGCTGGATCAAGCTTACAGCCGGGCTCAGTTGGCTGAGCTTGGCCAGGAACTGTGCAGCCGCCTGGCCGCGCCGCTGACCTGCATGGCGGGCAAAGTCACCGTCGCCGCGACGGTGGGCATTGCCCTTTCGCCCACCGACGCGAACACCGCCGAAGGTTTGCTGCAATGCGCCGACGGCGCGATGTACCGGGGCAAAAAGGCCGGGCGCGCGGTGTTCCATTTTTACGAAGCCGCATTCGACGAAGAACATCAGAACCAGGTGCGCTTCGAGCGCGAACTAGAGGGCGCGATTGGCCGCAATGAAATTGCCCCGTACTATCAACCTATCGTGAGCCTGGTCGAGCACCAACTGGTCGGCTTTGAGATTCTCGCCCGCTGGCACCACCCGGAGCGCGGCCTGGTGCCGCCGCTGGAGTTCATTCCGATCGCCGACCGCTTGGGCTTGATCCCGGACATGACCCGCTCGCTGCTGCATCAAGCCTGTACGGACGCGCAACAGTGGCCGAGCCACCTGACCCTGGCGATCAACGTCAACGCCGCCATGGTCGAAGACGACGGCTTTCCTGACCGCTTGTGCGCGCAGCTGGACGAAGAAGGTTTTGCCTATTCACGCCTAGAGGTGGAGGTCACGGAAGAAGCCCTGGTGGGCAACCTGGTGGCGGCTCGGCGTAATCTGCAGATCCTCCGGCAACGGGGTATCAGTGTGGCGCTGGATGATTTCGGCACCGGTTACTCTGGCCTTTACCACCTGACTAAATTGGCCATCGACAAGATCAAGATTGACCGCTCGTTTCTCAACTCCCAGTTGGACAATCAAGAGCAGATGGTCGACTCGATTCTGGGGCTGGGCAAGAGCCTGCGGATGAAAATTACCGCTGAAGGGGTGGAACAATTCGCCCTGGCGCAATGGCTCACCGAGCACGGCTGTGATTACGCCCAGGGGTATCTGTTCGGTAAGCCAATGCCTGCCGACCAAGTAGCGCTGGCACTGGATAACCCCATGCCGGCGCTGTTGGCCATGGCACCGCAATTGGCTATCCCGCGCAGCGACCCCTGGCCGCAGGTCCAGGCCTGAAGCCAGCGGCCAATTAAAAGATCGGGGCCAAGGCCCCTCCTACGGCCCCGATCTTTTCACCAAACAATGCCGTCCAACTCAGGACGACCCTGGCGGGATGCCGTTTTTGTTGAAGTCCTTCAACCGTTCCTTTTCTTCAGGCGTGGAATGGGCCGGGGTATCGTCCTGGGGCTCAGGTTTTTGCTCGTCGCTCATGGCGCTGTCCTCTGGCGGATGGTCTTTTTAAGGCCACAATCGCGCGCCACAGTTCAGCGCCATTGCCCATTACAACTTGTGCAAGAAGTTGAGCACCAGCTTGTCGCCCTCCGTGCGGTTCTCCGCGTCCTGCTCAAAGTAGGCATTGAGGGTCAGCACGTTTTTCGGGCTAAACGCGTAAACCAGACCCGGCCCGATGGCCCAGACCTTTTCCTTGCGCCCGCTCACTTCGCTACCGTCGATGCGGGTGTCGGTGATCTGCTTGAGCCAGTACCCGTTGATACCCAGGCTCAATTGCGGGGTCAGCGCGTATTGGGTCGTCAGGTTGGCGTGCAAGGCCTGCCCGGCCTGGGTGTCGGAGACGTCGCCGAAGCTGGTCAAGGGGTCGTCGTTCTTGCCGTTCCAGCGGTACATAAAGCGCCCGCTGAAACTCCACTGCGGCGTAGCCCACACGGTCGCCGCGTAATACGGCTCCACCGACCAGAAATTGCTGCCCGGGCTGATGGACTTATCACGGTCATAAGCCCCCGTTGGCAATACCACGTCCAGCTCGACGCGCTGCGTCAGCCGAGGCCCGCCCTGCGGGGTCATGATCGTCGGCAATTGCACAAAGGCGCCCAGGGTCAGGTCGCTGAAGCCTTCCCGGGCGCTCAACGCGGCATTGTTCAGGCCATCGTCGACGTCCACATGGGCCAAGGCCGGCAAAATCGCCGTAACGCCCAGGTTAGCGCCGTTGGCCAAGGGCTGGCCGAGGTAGATTAGTTGCGTAGTCGGCGCAAAGATTTCCAGGGTTTGCTTGGGCAACGGCAGTTTGTTGCCGCTGGCGTCGTTGAAGCGTGTCGCTCTGGAGTAGGCCAGATACTCCTCCACGTACCAGCCAGGGCCGTCGGGGGCCGGCGAACCGTCGTAAAAACTGGTGAGCCCCAGGTTCATTCCCGGCAAGTCATAAGCGAGTGCATTGAAGGCCAGCGAGGCGCAGGAAAGCGCTACGGCCTGGCGCAGGAGAGGCTTGAGCATGTTGTAGGTCCTGTTGTTATTGTTATGGGAGCCGACGCAGACGCCTGCGCCGACTTAGACCGCCGCCTAGACGTAGCTGGCCGCGAGTCCACCGTCCACCGGGATGTTCGCGCCATTGACCCAGCGCGAAGCATCACTGCACAAAAAAGTGATCACAGCCGCCACTTCGTCGGCCAGCGCTGGGCGTTTGATCCGCGCCGCGTCACGGGCCAGGCGCTCTTCACCGAGCATGCTGACAAAATCATCAAGGATGGGCGTGAACACCGGGCCTGGGGCCACGCAATTGACTCGAATCGAGTGGTCGCGAAACCACACCCCAGCCTGCTGCAGGCTCCACACGATCAGCGCTTCCTTGAAGTACTGGTAACAGGTGCTCTGGGGCACCGGGTTGGCTGCCAGCCATTGCTGACCTTCGGCGAAACCTTGCACCCCGGCCAGTGCCTTGTGCTGTTCCAGGCGCAGGGGCCACTCAGCGCCTAATACCGAGGCGATGTTGACCAGGCTACTGCCAGGCGGCATACGCGGCACCAGGGCCGTGCTCAGCGCGCGCAGGCCCAGGTAGTTGACCCGCCCGACCAGGTCCGTCGGGGAGGTGCCCGGCACCCCCGCCACGTTACACAGAGCGTCGATGCGTGCAGGCAATTGCGCCACCAGCGCTTGGATACTGGCGGGGTCGCCCAGGTCGGCTTGAAAAAAACCGTCCAGGGTCAGCTGTGGCAGATTACGGTCGATGCCAATCACCGTGGCGCCCTGAAAGCGCGCCAAGCGAGCCAGTTCTGCGCCGATGCCGGAGCAGGCGCCGGTGATCACGATGGTCTTATTGCTCAAGTTCATGTCGAAGCCCTCTTGTTTTTGTTAGGTGCTTGCTCACGTACGTCAGAACGGATAAGCCGGCGGCGCCTGTTTAACCGTGACCCACTGCCATTGGCTGTATTCGTCCCAATCGGACGGCCCGCCGACGCTGCCACCGTTGCCCGAGGCGCCGCGCCCGCCGAAGGGGTTGACGCACTCGTCGGCCACGGTCTGGTCGTTGATATGCAACATCCCGCAGTTCAGCCGTTCACCCAGGGCCATGGCCCGGCCCACGTCGGCCGAGATCACCGCCGCGCTGAGGCCGTAATCGCCTCGGTTGGCTAGGTCGATGGCTTGCTCGTCGTCGCTGAACGCAATGACCGAGGCCACCGGGGCAAAGAACTCTTCATCGAATGCGCGCATGCCTGGGCGCACATCACTGAGCACCGTGACCGCAAAGAAACGCCCATCCGCCGCGCCGCCCAGGTGCAAGGTGGCCCCTGCCGCCAGGCTGTCGGCGACAATCGACTGGGCTCGCTGCGCCTGGCGCTCATTGATCAGCGGGCCCAGGGCCGCTTCACCCCGGGCCGCATTACCTAGCGTCAACTGACGGGCTTTTGCGACCAGTTTGTCGGTGAACGCTGGCGCAATCGACTCGTGCACCAGGATCCGCCCGGTGGCCATGCAGATCTGCCCCTGGTGCAGCCAGGCGCCCCAGGCAGCATTGCTGGCAGCCAAGTCCAGATCGGCATCGGGCAGCACGATCAACGGGTTCTTGCCGCCCAGCTCCAACGCGACTTTTTTCAAATGACTGCCGGCCACCTGGGCCACCTTGCGCCCTGCTTCGGTTGAGCCGGTGAAAGCAATCATGCGCACATGGGGGTCGCGGCACAGTGCCTCGCCCGCGTTTACGCCGCCGGGCAGCACCTGCAATACGCCCTGGGGCAAACCCGCCGCCTCAAATAGCCGCGCGATGATAAAACCCCCGCTGACCGGGGTTTGCGGGTCCGGTTTGAGCACCACGGCGTTGCCCACGGCCAGCGCCGGAGCGACCGAACGCAGGGACAGTACCAAAGGAAAGTTAAACGGTGAGATCACCCCGACCACTCCGTGGGGCTGGCGCCTGGCATACGACAAACGGCCGCCAGCGCTGGGCAAGACCAAGCCCTGGCCTTGGGCCAACAGCCCACCCGCTTGGCGCAATAGCACCACCGCCTCACGCACCTCGTGTTCGCCCTTCATCAGGCTGGCCCCGGTTTCCCGGGCGACGTACAAGGCCAACTCGGCAAAATGCGCCTGGGCCAGGTTCGCGGCCTGATAAAACACCTCGGCGCGCGCGCGTGGGTCGCTTGCCGCCCACTGCGTTTGCGCAGCGGCCGCGCTCGCGCAGGCCTGGACAATATCCTGCGCCTCGGCGAACCCGACGTAGCCCAATGGCTCGCCGGTGGCCGGCTCGACCACCTGGCAACGCCCCCCCGCAGGCACGACCCACTGCCCATTGAATACACGTTCGGCCCATGTTTCGTCGCGCAGAAAGCGCTCGCTGTTCAACTCTGACATGCTTTGACTCCGGCTCTTGTGGTTGTAATCGCCTCATACCTAAGCTCATCAGAGCAAACCCTGTGCCGACTTGTCTCTACCCTCCCCCCCGCACCTCTCGGGGCGCTCTAGCCTGGCCCTGAGCCCATTACAGAGGTGTCTGGCGACCGCTGCAGTAGCCCCGCTCGGGGAAAATCGGCTTGTTCATTTGGTAAAGTTATGTTTTATAACTATTCCAGCAAGTCATCTTTTCATCTAGCCTCCCAAAGAGGATGCATGCCATGGCCCAACACAGCTGTCCGATCCCTGACGCCCGTATCCCTACCACCCATTTCGCGCCACGGGGTGACAGCAGCCAGTTGAACGCGGCCCACTCGCCCACCGCTGCCGAACTCACCGATTGCCTGTTTTTCTCCCCGGCGGACGGGCGCATTTGGCTCAATGACCAACGCATGCTGTTGATGCACAGCTCCTCGTTTGGCGCCTTGCGCCGGGAGATCATCGAACGCCAGGGCCTGGAGCAGGCACGCGGTCTGTTTACCCGCGCCGGTTATCTGTCCGGGGCCCGCGATGCCCGGCTGATCCGCGAACGTTGGCCCCAGGCCGACGCCGCCGCCGTGTTCGCCGCAGGCACGTACCTGCACACCCTCGAAGGCATGACCCGGGTCGAGCCGCTGCACTTTCGCTTCGATGCCGAGTCGGGGTTCTACGAAGGCGAGTTCGTTTGGCATCACTCCTGTGAAGCCGATGAACACATCGCCGGGTTCGGCACGGGGCAAGACTCGGTGTGCTGGACAGAAGTCGGCTACGCCATGGGTTTTGTCAGCGGCCTGTTCGGCCATTTGGTGGTGTTCCGCGAGGTCGAATGCCGTGGCATGGGCCATCAACAATGCCGGGTGCAGGGCAAGACCGCTGAGCAATGGGGAGATGCCGAGCACGACCTTAGCTACTTGAATGCCGGCAGTGCCCCCTTCAAGCCTGAACAGGCGCCGGCCCCTGCGCCGCCCGCCTCGCCCGCTGAACCCCATAGCAGCGCTGGGCAACGCCCGATTGGCGCGAGTGCGGCGTTCAACTCGGCGATGCTGGCCCTGCAACGGGTCGCGCCGACCCCGGCCACGGTCTTGTTGAGTGGCGAGTCGGGCGTTGGCAAAGAGTTGTTCGCCCGCCAACTGCACCTGCTCAGCCCGCGCCATGCAGGGCCTTTCGTGGCGCTCAATTGCGCGGCCATACCGGAGAACCTGATCGAGGCCGAGCTGTTTGGCGTCGAGCGCGGCGCGTTCACCGGCGCCACCCACGCCCGTGCCGGGCGTTTCGAGCGGGCCAACGGCGGCACGCTGTTTCTCGATGAAATCGCCTGCCTCGACCTGCCCGGGCAAAGCAAGCTGCTGCGCGCCTTGCAAGAACGCGAGGTGGAACGAGTGGGTGGCAGCCAGCCGCTGAAAGTCGATGTACGGGTGGTCGCCGCCACCAACCTGGACCTGCGCAAAGCCGTGGCACAGGGGCGTTTTCGCGAAGACTTGTTCTATCGGCTGAACGTGTTCCCGGTACAACTGCCGCCCCTGCGCGAGCGCCGCGACGACATCCCATTACTGGCCAATGCGTTCCTGCGGCGCTTTTGCCACGAATACCAACGCAGCAACGCTGGGTTGAGCATGCGCGCCCTTAAAGTATTGCTGCGCCATGATTTCCCCGGCAACGTGCGCGAGCTGCAAAACCTGATGGAACGCGGCCTGATCGCCAGCGAAGAGGGTGAAGCCATTGACGTACAACACTTGTTCAGCAACGAGTCGCTGCCTGAGCCTGTCTACGGCGTCGACGCCCATGGCAGCCTGGCCGTGCCCCTGGACGAGCCAGCCAAGGCCCCTGCTCTGCTCGACAGCCTGACCCGCTTGGATCAGGCGTTCACCATCGACGGGCTCGAAGCGCGCTTGATCAACGAGGCATTACACACCGCAGCCGGCAATGTCGCCGCCGCCGCGCGCCTGCTGGGCCTCAGCCGGGCGCAATTTGCCTACCGCCTGAAAAAGCATCAGCCGCCAGGCCCAGCTTCTTAATGCAGCGCACGCTGCTCAAGGTCCGCGACCACCTTTTTCAAATCGATGAGGGTGACCCAGCGGTTCTGCTCGCCATTGCCGATACTCACCAGGCTGCGTACCCGGCTGTTGGCCGAAGCGGCTTTGTTTTCCCCTGCGCGCCAGCCCTCGGGGTGTCGATCGGACGAGTGGGTGAAGGCTTCGATGGAGTCGGTGCTGCACACTGCCAGGCCGAAACTGCGCTGCTCGCCGCGCACCAACAGCACCCGCGACTCGATGCCCGGCGCTTGGGGCGCGCCTTCGATCAGGCTGCTTAGGCAAATCAGTGGGATCTGCTCGCCGCGCAGGTTGAACTGGCCGAGCAGGTGATTTTCCGGTTGCGGCAAACCAATGAATGCATCGGGTATCTCGAGAATTTCCAGAATCTGCTCCAACGCCACCACGAACTGCACCGGTGCGTGAAACACCAGGCAAGCCTGGTTGAAGCGCTGGGTGTCGCTGACTGCCATTCCCGCCGCTGGCGGCGAGGTCTGATGAATTTTGGCAAAGTTCAGCGTCTGCGGGCGGTCGAGCAGCGCCACGTGCTCGAGCAGCAATGCCTGGTTGCCGTTGGTGCGGCCTATGACCCCAGCGAACAGGCTCGGCTCACGCAAGCCATAGGTTGGGATCGGCAAAATATCCTGCGCCCGTACCCGCTCGATGGCCACCAAGTGATCATAGGCAAAGCCGATTCGGTAACCCGCCGTGGAGGTCAGCACCAATAGTTGCTGCTTGCTCTGCAGGTCCACTTCGACCTCTAGCCCGAGCGTCAGACTAAGGTTCAGGGCAGGCACATCGACGCCGCGGCGGTTGGCGATACCCAGGCAGTACTCGTGGCCGAACTTACTCGCTTGCAACTCTGGGCGGTCCACCAATTCAGTGATCGCTCGGGCGTCCACGGCAAAACGCTGCCGGTCGCACTCGAACACGAACAGGTGACGCACCGCGTAGTTCGCCTGCTGCGTGGGCGCCAACGCTAGCGTGCGGGGTACCTGGGCCATCAATACATCAGGCAGCGCCGCCAGGGCCGCGAGGTCGAGCAAATAGACCATGCGCTCCTCGCCCAGCAACGCCAGTTCCGGCAACAAAGCCGGTGACGCGTGGGGTTGCTGCAGGCGGCAGATGTGCTGAGCGTCGATCTTCACCACATCGCTGACGGCGTCGATCACCAAGCCAAAACGGCCACCTTCATGGTGAACGATGGCCACCTTGGCGGCGCTCGGTTCGTGACGCTCGGCGCCGAGCAAGTGAGGCAGGTCGATCAACGGCAAAGCCTTGCCCCGTAGGCTGAACAGCCCCAGCAAGGCACCACCGGTCAGCGGGTGGCGCTGGATCTGGGCCGGCCAGTTGACTACCTGCTCCAGCGCCAGCCCGTCCAGGGCCACCTCGATTTGCGCCACCTTCAACACACCGAAGGCTCGATCAGTGGTCATGCCGCCGGGTCCTTACCGCCCATACCGTTGCTCACTTTGATCTGGTTCAGCTCCTTGATCAGCTCGCCGACCCGTTCGGCGGAGCGCAGTTGGTCAGTGGTCGCGGTGTTGATGGTGTCCATGGCGTCGGTGGTATTGACCACTCCGGCGACGATCCGCGCAAAGGCATCGCCCGCGCTACGGGAGATCGCATTGCCGCTGTCGATACGCTTTACCGTTTCCTGAATCAGCTTGTTGATTTCCTTGGTCGCATGGCTGGATTTTTCCGCCAACTTACGCACCTCGTCGGCCACCACCGAGAAGCCCAGGCCATGCTCGCCAGCCCGCGCCGCTTCGATGGCAGCATTGAACGCCAGCATGTTGGTCTGCCCGGCGATCTCGCTGATGACTTGAATGATCTCCTGAATATCTTCGGCCGACTTGCCGATAGCGACCATCGCGTCGGTGGCCTGGTCGAGGGTCTGCGCACCGCGCTCGGCTTCGTCGCGGGTGATACGCGCCAAGTCATTGGCATGGCCGGTATTCTGGGCCACCTGACCGATGGCCTCCATCAGGGTTTCTACGGACTGGTCCATGGCCTGGGTCTTGGCTTCGATGGCCTCTTCCAGCTCGACCTGGGCGGTGATGTCGATGGCGAACTTGACCACCTTATAGGGCTGGTTCAATTCATCGAACACTGGGTTGTAGGTCGCTTGAATCCAAATACGCTGGCCGTATTTGCTCACCCGCATAAAGCGCCCGGTAAAGAACTTACCGTTGCCCAACGAGCTCCAGAACTCTCGGTAGGCAGAGCTCTTCACATATTCAGGTTCGCAGAACAGACGGTGATGCTGCCCTTTCAATTCGTCCAGGCGATAGCCCAACAAATTGAGAAAGTTGCTATTGGCACTCAGGATATTGCCGCTCAGGTCGAATTCGATCACCCCTTGGGCGCGGTCAATGGCGTTGACCTTGCCCTGGAACTCCATATTACGCAGTTTGCTCTGAGTGACATCCGTGGCGAACTTAACCACTTTGTACGTATGGCCCTGGGGGTCGAGGATCGGGTTATAGGAAGCCTGAATCCACACGTCACTGCCATCTTTACGCACGCGCTTGTATTCGTTGGAGTCGTACTCGCCGCGGGCCAGTTTTTCCCAGAATTCCCGATAAGCATGGCTGGTGGCGTAGCCTGGCTCGCAAAATATACGGTGATGTTTGCCCACCAATTCTTCCAACTCGTACCCAACGGCATCCAGGAAGTTACGGTTGGCATACATGATGTGGCCATCCGGAGTGAACTCGATCATGGCCTGGGAGCGGTCGATGGCGATGATCTTGCCTTCCCACTCGGCGTTACGGTTACGGCTCTCGGTGACATCGCTGGCGAATTTGACGATTTTGATCGGCTTGCCACGTTTGTCCATCACCGGGTTATAGCTGGCCTGCAACCACACTTGGCTGCCGTCTTTGGCCAGCCGCTGGTACTGCCCGGAGTCATAACGGCCAGTTCCCAGTTTTTCCCAGAACATCAGGTATTCTTTGCTGGTGGCGTAGTCCGGCAGGCAAAACAAGCGGTGGTGGCGCCCCCTGATTTCTTCCAGCTCATAGCCCATGCGGTTGAGAAAGTTCTTGTTGGCATTGAGCACATTGCCCTGCAGGTCGAACTCGATAATGGCCTGGGAGCGATCGATGGCATTCAACAGCGACCCAAGGTCGGTGTTCTCATCGTTGAGATCAATGAAGGTGGAATTATCTTGGGTCATGGTGCAAGTCCGGAGGAAGTTCGGGTAATGACATGCGCATGACAGACGGCGAAAACGTTCAGCTTCGCCCAGTTGTACGCCCGTCCTAGGCAATGTATCGGCGCGCCCCGCCTGGGCTTGAGGGTTTTGCGAGGATAAAATACGGCATATAGCTATTACCGCAGGGCGCTATGATCCGTCCTGTTTCCCACGTTTCGAAGGCATGATCGATGTCGCTGACCCTACGCCAACTTCGCTATTTCATCGCGACCGCCGAAATCGGCCAGATTTCCCAGGCAGCCCTGCACCTGAATATTTCCCAGTCGGCCGTTACGACCGCGATTAAAGAGCTCGAAGCGTTGCTGGGCACGGTGCTGTTCGTGCGCTCTGCCCACGGCATGAGCCTGACCGAAGCCGGGCGGCACTTTCTCAACCGCGCTTATGGGGTCCAGCGCAGCGTCGACGATGCCCTCAATAGCCCCTTGCCAGGCCTGCGGGCCAGCGGCCGGTTGCGCGTGGCCGCCAGTTATACGGTGATCGGCTACTTCCTTCCGCACCACTTACAGCGCCTGGGCCATTGGCACCCAGACGTCACCATCGACATTTACGAACAGGAACGCAGCGCTATCGAAGAAGGGCTATTGAGCGGCCAATACGACATGGCGGTGGTGCTGACGGCCAATCTGATCCACCCGGATATCGTCTCCGAGACGCTGTTCAATTCTGAACGTCGGCTATGGCTGCCAGCCCAGCATCCGCTTAGCCAGCGCGCTAACGTCGGGCTGGCCGATGTTGCCCAGGAGCCCTACATCATGCTGACCGTGGATGAAGCCGAACACAGTGCGCGCCGCTATTGGGCCCAGGCGGGCCTTGAGCCGACGGTGCGGTTACGCACCAGTTCGGTGGAGGCAGTGCGCAGTATGGTTGCCAATGGCAGTGGAGTGGCGATCCTTTCGGACCTGGTCCATCGGCCGTGGTCACTGGAGGGCAAACGCATCGAGACCGTAGGCCTGAGCGACCCGGTAGCGCCCATGAGCGTGGGGCTGGCGTGGCACCGAGGGCACCCGTTCACCCCAGCCATGCAGGCGTTTCGTGACTACTTTCACGAAGCGCAGGGCACGCGACGCTGATCGAACTCAGTCGCTCAAGCGATTAATCGACCTTGACCACCCAGCCCTCTGGACCTTCGATGTCGCCGGTTTGAATGCCGGTCAATTCGGCATACAGGCGCTTGGTCACCGGGCCCACTTCCTGCTCGCTATGGAACACGTGCATTTTGCCTTTGTATTGAATACCGCCAATGGGCGTGATCACCGCCGCCGTGCCGCAGGCGCCAGCCTCGACGAAGCGGTCTAGTTGATCGATATGCACTTCGCCCTCGACCACGGTCAAACCCAGACGGCTTTGGGCCAACTCCAGCAGCGACAGACGGGTGATGCCAGGCAGTACCGATGGCGACTTAGGCGTCACGAACTCATTGTTCGCGGTAATACCGAAGAAGTTGGCGGAACCCACTTCCTCGATCTTACTGTGGGTCTGGGGGTCCAGATAAATGCAGTCGGCAAACCCCTGCTTCTTCGCTTCAGCGCCCGGCATCAAACTGGCGGCATAGTTGCCACCGACTTTCGCCGCACCAGTGCCACTGGGGGCCGCGCGGTCATAACCGGAAATCAGGAAGTTGTGCGGTTTCATACCGCCTTTGAAATAGGCCCCCACCGGAATCGCAAACACCGAAAAGATAAACTCGGGCGCCGTGCGCACGCCGATATTGTCACCCACCCCAATAACGAATGGGCGCAGATACAGCGCCCCGCCGGAACCATAAGGCGGAATAAAGCGGTCGTTGGCTTTGACGACTTGGCGGCAGGCATCAATGAACTGTTCAGTGGACACCGCAGGCATCAGCACCCGGTCACAACTGCGCGCCATGCGCAGAGCGTTTTGGTCGGGGCGGAACAGGTTAACCGAGCCATCCTTGCAGCGGTACGCTTTAAGCCCTTCGAAGCACTGTTGGCCATAGTGCAGCGCGGTCGAGCCTTCGCTGATATGCAACTGGTTGTCTTCGGTCAGGGTACCTTCATCCCAAGCGCCATCGCGCCAGTGCGAGAGGTAGCGCTGGTCCGTCTTGATATAGTCGAACCCAAGCTTGTCCCAATTAATGCTTTCGTTACTCATGACACCCTCTATCACGTGGCAAGCGCCTGGCGGGCCAGGCTTCCGACTTTTCTTCAGTGCCAACAATACTGTATTCATCGCTGAAACACAGTCAGCAAAACAACCAATTCGGCAACTTTCTGGGTGAAGCCTTACATCTCAGGGCGGCCGCTTAATACCATACGCACCATTGCCTGCAGCGTTTGCGGCCCGTAGGGCTTGCTGAGCAAGTGGATATCAGGGGTCAGTTCGTGGTTGACCGAAATCAGGTCGCGGGTGTGCCCTGAGGTGAACAACACGGCGATAGGCGGTGTTCGCGCCCGGGCCCAGGCGGCCAGCGCCGTGCTCTTGACCTGCCCTGGCATGACCACATCAGTAAACACCAGGTCCACCTGCGCCCCGTCTTGAAGCAGGCGCAAGGCTTCGTCGCCGTTCGCCGCAATCGACACCCGATAACCGAAACTGCGCAACAGGTCGACCGCCGTGGCCCGCACCTCTTCGTCGTCTTCCACCACCAGGATACTGGCCTGGTCCAGGCTGCTGGGGACGATAGGCACTGCCGGCGGTGCCAGTGCCTGGTGGTCGATGCTGCGCGGAAAGTACAGGTGCACGCTGGTGCCCCGCCCGACCTCACTGACCATCTCCACATGGCCGCCGCTCTGTTTGACAAAACCAAACACCATACTCAAACCCAAGCCAGTGCCCTGGCCAACCGGTTTGGTGGTAAAAAATGGCTCGAATGCCTGCTCAAGGACCTGTGGCGGCATGCCGCGCCCTCGGTCGGTCACGGCCAGGTGCACGTATTCGCCAGGGGTGATCTCTTTGCCAGCACAGAAAACCGCATCCAGCACCACGTTGGCGCCCTCGAACGCGATGGTGCCTTCCCCGCCCAACGCATCCCGGGCATTGATGGCCAGGTTCAGCACTGCATTTTCCAACTGGTGGCGGTCGACATGGATCGACCACGGCTCGGCAGGCAGCTTGACGCTGATTTGAATGGTCTCACCCAAGGCCCGCTGCAGCACTTCGTCGAAACCTTCATGGAGCTGGCCCAGGTCATACAAGACCGGGCTCAATGGCTGACGCCGAGCGAAGGCGAGCAATTGCGAGGACAACTTGGCGCCCCGCTCCACCGCTGTCACCGCCGATGCCACCCGCCGCTGAATCTTGTCGTTATCCGGTTCAATGCGAGCCAGCAGGTGCAGGTTGCCAGAGATTATCTGCAGCACATTATTGAAGTCATGGGCTACGCCGCCGGTTAGCCCGCCAATGGCTTCCAATTTACGCGACTGGCGCAATTGCTCCTCGGCGTTGGAACGCGCCAGTACTTCTTCGCTAACCCGCTGCTCCAGTTCGCGGGTTAGCTGCATCAGGGCCTCTTCAGCCTGCTTACGTTTATCGATATCGATCAACACCCCGGGAAAGCGCTGCGGTTGGCCGCTTGCGTCAAACTCACAGCGGCCACTGGCGAGCACCCAGAGGTAACTGCCATCCGGGCGCCTGATGCGATATTCAGTGTGGTACGGGCAGCCGGTGGCAACGGTGGCCTCGATATCGGCATCCACGCGGTCGCGGTCGTCGGGGTGGATAATCTCGCTGGCGACCTGGCCCGGCAGCCCTTCGGTGGACTGCTCGAGGGGATAGGAAAAGGTGCGGGCAAAGCGTTCGTCGCCGGAGACTCGGTTATTCGGGATGTCCCACACAAAGCTGCCGAGCACCGCACCGGTATTGAGCGCCAACTGCAAACGCTCGTCGGCCGCCCGGAAACCCGCTTCGGCATGCTGGCGGGCACGCTCGGACACCACGTGGGCGGTGGTTTCAACCACAATCGCCATGACCCCGGCAGGCGCGCCGGAGTCGTCCGCTACCGGGCTGTAGTTGAGGTCCAGCCAAAGGGTTTCCGGCTCGCCGTTACGCAGTAGTACCAGCTCTTTGTCGCGAAACGACAAAGTGCCGCCGGCCAGGCAGGTATCCAGTACTTGGCGGTTAAGCTCTGCGACTTCAGGCCAGCCCAGCTCCACCGCACGACCAAGCAACTGCGGATGCCGCGCGCCAGCGAACAAAGAATAAGCATCGTTGTAAATCATGTAGCCCTGGCGGCCCCAGAGCATTACCAACGGCACCGGCGAGCCCAACATAAATTGCACGGTGGCCCGCAGGCTCTGCGACCAACTATCGATCGGCCCCAGGTCGGTAGGGGTCCAGTCGAACGCTCTGATGCGCTCGGACATTTCGCCGTGCCAACCTTGGCAACCGTGGCTTTCTGAAAGGAAAGACATTAAAACGCTCTGTACGTGGGGACAGGTTCAAATTTAACCTGAGATATAGCGTAATGACACTAATGATGGCAATGCGTTTCAATTTGAAGATTCAGACACACCGAAGCCCGAGCTTCATATAACGGAAGTGACATTTGCGTTCATTCTGCATGCTTTATGGGCATACACCAGGGCATGTCAACGACGCGACAAACGATCTTAATAGTCCGATGAAGTGTTTGACTTGGCGGGTATTTTTCAACCCGTATGAGTGAAACGTTTAACCTCCCGCAGTGAATAATTTCGATCCTGATGCCGCCGTTGCTGCAATAATGATGCAAATGTCATTTTATCGGCGCCACTTGAACGTCACAGCTAAATAAGAGCGTTGCGCTTGCACTTGTGCATTATTCACATCGCAGACTGTATGAACCCTGACATATAGGGCTTAACCCCTTGTAAAACAAGGCTTTTATGGATTGTGAAAAACTCGATTGAGCGTTGACCGTCCCGTTTGTGTCAATAAATATTCAAAGAGATGATGACACTTTGATAACTTCTTATAAATCAATCACTTACGAAGTTTCAGTTTTTATAAATGCCACCTGTACACTTTTTTGACGAAAAAATTTGACAGCCTTTCTGAAATAGTAGATATATCTCTCCACGAGCGCTGCATGCCGCTCGTGCAGTCGTGCCGCAGAGCACACTTCTAAAACAAGCTTCGCCACAAATGCTTTACCCATTCCCGCTGTCGATTCACAAGGCCTGCCGGTTCGCGAGGCTTTGCGCGTTGGCGATACAGCTTCGGCTCAAAAGGGTGAGTTAGGCGGCAATTGGCGGTCGAGAACGCTGCCCCATAGGGCAGAAAGATGAGGCGCTAAAGGAGTTTTTGCCGCGCCAATAAATAGGCGGTGCGGCGCGCAACTGTTACTCGGGTGAAACACCGCTGGCGGTGACAGAGCAAGATTTTAAGAGTTCAAAGTTTTTTAAACCACTGGTCGGATATTGCTAAACCAAATACGCACTTGCTGACACCCTCCACCGCCGTCAGCCAGTGATCCAAAAGTTAATAGTGCACTGTTGTAATATTGACTCGAGTCATGGCAATATGATGGCAACTTGAGATTCACCACGCCCCGCACTGTTAGCGGCGGCGAATTTCTCCGAACGACACTTACCACAGGGAGCCCGGTCAGCCATGCATACACCACGCACATCTCACGCCGACTCTCTGTTGCAGTGCACCTTGCGCCATGGCCTGGCGGCCGCCGCCGATGCCGACCTCGAGCATCAGCGCAGCCCCTGTCGAGAGAACGTGCGGGCCTGACTAGACATTTCTGACGATCATTACGAACTGCTCAACTTTTCAGCCAAGCAAACCTCAAGGGCCCGGCAATACGCCCTGGACGCGAGTATGGCTGGAGCTCAACCCAATGGCGCTGGCCGCCTACAGTAAGGACCTACACATGCGCAGCACACTCATTGCAGCAGCCTTGGCGATTTTGGCAAGCAATGCGGCTCATGCAGACCCCGCAACGGCCGATGCATTGAAAGCAGCCAATATCGAGATCAGCGCCGAACAGCTTCAGGCCATCAGTGCAGCCGAAGGTGACGCCTTGGTCACCCTGTTGGGTCAGTTGGTGTTGGTCACCCCTGAGCATGCCGCAGCCATCATCGCCGCGAGCGTACCGCTGAACCCGCAATTGGCCGGGCCGATCATGAGTGCAGCCCTGGCTGCCGCGCCCGCCCAATCCGAACAGATTTTTGCCGCAACGGTTCAAGCAGCACCTGAGCAGTCTGGCCAATTGGCGGTTCTGCTCACTGAAACCCAGCCCACCGCGGCGGGCCCTGAGGCCAACACCGTGGGTGTGAATGCGCCGGGCGCACCGAGCAGCGCCAATGCAGGCACCGGCAGCGTCAGCGCTGCCAGCCCGAACTGATTACTTAACGATACAAGCACTCTGTATGGGTCGCTTGCCGCGACCTCACTGAACCACCATGGACCTGCTAATGAAATCGATCCGTCGGCTTGCGATGATTCTGGCCACTCCTGCATTCCTGCCCTCGCAAGCGTCGGCCGTCGAAGCGGCCAGCGTGGACATTCTCGGCTTTCAGTTCACCCCGACCCTGAAAGTCGGCGAAACCTTCGACGACAACTTTCGCGAAGTGGAACGCAATAAAGAGAGCTCCTGGATCACCACGGTCGCACCGGGTTTCGAATTCAAGGCAGAAGACCGCAACAGCGCTTACCGCCTGACCTACCTGGGCTCGCGGGACATTTTTCACGACGCCGAAAGCGCTAGCCACACCGACCATGACGTCAAGCTCGAAAGCATTTTGGAGTTCACCTCGCGCAACCGCCTGAACCTGGAGGCCGGTTATGCCAAGAAAGAGGTCACCAACTCCACCAGCGTGCTGGATGAGAACGACAAGTATCACACCCAGTACGTTGGCGGCGTATTTAGCTACGGTGCGCTAACGGCGGCAAACCGCATTGACCTGGCGGCCAAATACCAGGAAATGCGCTTTGACAATAGCAACGGGGTGAACTCGGACGAAGAACGCGACACCTCGTCTCTGGGGGCGACCTGGTTTCACCGCCTGGGCGGTTCAACCCGCGCGCTGGTGGAACTGCGCCACAACGATTACGACTACCTGACCCCCAGTAGCCCACGCAACAGCGTAGAAAACGCCCTGCTGGTGGGCGGCACCTGGGACGCCACCGCACGCACCACCGGCAAGCTGCGGGTGGGCTATGCCAAGAAAGACTTTGAAGACAACAGCCGCAAAGACCTTTCCAGCCCAATGCTGGAAGCCAGCGTCGACTGGGCTCCACTGACTTATTCGAAATTCAGCGTCAGCGCCCGCCAGGCCTTCGACGAAGGCGACGACGGCGCTGACGCGATCAAGAGCACCAGCGCCGGCGTGGCCTGGGCCCACGGTTGGACCGAGCGCGTGGTCTCCACCGCCAGCTTCAACCTGACCCGCCTGGCCTACGAAGGCCAGGACCGCACCGACGACATCAGCGAAGGTGGCCTGTCCGTGGCTTACAAAATGCGCCGTTGGCTGGATATCTCGGCCGGCTATCGGCACCGGGTGAACGACTCGACCGCCGATGACCAAAGCTTCACCCGCAACATTTATATGATCAGCATGACCGCGAGCCTTTGATACACAGCGAATAGAGCCCTAGCTATGACACGCATTATCGTTTTTATGTTTCTAAGCCTGCTGCTGACCCCTTTCGCTTTTGCGGACGACCAAAGCGTTGGGCAATACAAATTGGCCTCCGGTGATGTGGTGAAACTCGTGGTCTATGGTGAGCCCGATCTTAGCGCTGAGGAGATCCGCCTCAATGATGCGGGCAACTTCTCCGCGCCCTTTATCGGCATGATCCCAGCCGCTGGCAAGACTGCCTATGAAGTTTCGCAGATCATCAAGCAAAAACTGGTCGACGGCGGCTACTTGAAAGCCCCCGAGGTGACGATCTCTGCGGTGTCCTATCGCGAGTTCTATATCTCTGGGGAAGTGATCAAAGCCGGCGGTTACCCCTACCAGCCTGGGCTGACGGTCGACAAAGCCGTGGCCTTGGCCGGTGGCCTGACAGAGCGCGCTTCAAAGAAAAAAATCTCCATCACCCGCGGTACCGGCGACAAACGTTCGGAGCTGCAAGCCGAGTTCAACTCCAGAGTTGAACCGGGCGACACCATCACCATCGACCAGGGCTTTTTCTGATGAATATGATTCAGCGTAACCACCTCGATGGTGTCGCGCCACCTGTCCACCACGCCGAAGAGAGCGACGCCATTGACCTGGTGAAGTTCTGGAAAGTGGTTTGGCGCGCCAAGTGGAACATCGCCGCCCTGGTGGTGATCGTGACCATGCTGGCCGTGGTCGCGGTGCTCAACCTGACGCCCCAGTATCGCGCCACCGCGACCTTGGTGATCGAAGAGAAAAACAAGCCGGTGCTGTCGTTTCAGCAGGTGGTCGACCCGTCGAACAACACCAGCGAATACCTGCAGACCCAGCTGGGCCTGCTGCAGTCCCGTGGCTTGGCCGAACGCGCCGTGCGCAAGCTCGACCTGACCCACAACCCGCTGTTCGACCCACGCCAACAGGCACAACCGTCGTTTACCATCCGCGGCCTGCTGCACACATTCCGCATCGACGAGTTCATCCCGATCTTGCGCGTGCCGGAAGAAACCGTGGCGCCGACCGAACAAGACATTCTCAACTTCGTCACCCTCCGCTTGATGGACCGCATCTCGGCCATGCAAGTGGGCAAGAGCCAACTGCTCGCCGTCAGCGTCGAGCTGCCTGACGCGCAACTGGCCGCCGACGTGGCCAACGCCCTGGCGGAGGGTTTTAACGAAAGCCAGCTGGACGCCAACCTGGCCGTGTCGGTATCCACCACCAATTGGATGAACTCGCGCCTGGACGAACTGCGGCAGAAACTGCGCGCGGCGGAAAACCTGTTGCAGGGCTACCGTGAAAGCCAGGGCCTGGTCGACGTCGACGGTGTTGCTACTATTAGCGCCAACGAGCTGTCGGAAACCGGCAACCGCATGATCGACGCGCGCCGCCAGCGTGCCGAAGCCGAAAGCCAGTTCCGCCAAGTGCAGACCCTGAAAAACGGTGGCATCGACCGCCTGGCCAGTGTGCCTGCGGTGCTCGGCCACCCGCTGATTCAGCAATTCAAGGGTGACCAGGCGCGCGCCCAGGCTAAAGTCGACGAACTGTCGGCTCGCTACGGCGACCGCCACCCGGCCATGATCGCCGCCCGTTCGGACCTCACCGCCGCCACCGCCAGCCTACAGTCCCAGGTTGACCTGGTCGTGGCCGGTATCGAGCGCAACTACCAGCTGGCCCGCGCCAACGAAAACTCCTTGAGCGCGTCGTTCGACAAGAACAAAGCGCAGATCCAGGACATTTCCCGTAAGGAATTCAAACTGCGCGAGCTGCAACGTGACGTCGACAGCAGCCGCGTGCTGTACGAGACCTTCCTGACGCGCTTGAAAGAAACCGCTGCCACGTCCGACATCAACACCTCGAACGCACGCATCGTTGACCCGGCCATTGCCCCGAGCAAACCAGCCAAGCCTAACAAGTCGCTGATCATCGCCATTGCCGGGATCCTGGCAGGCGTTATCGGTATCGGCCTGACCCTGCTGTTCGACGCCTTGAACAACACTTTCAAGAACGCCGAAGAAGTCGAAAGCAAGCTCAACGTACCAGTGCTCGGCATCGTGCCCCTGGTGCCGAAAAAGAACCGCAAGCAGATCGCCAACCTGTTCGAACAGAACGACGATGGCTATTTCTGTGAGTCGATACGAACCTTGCGCACCAGCTTGATTCTGTCGGCCCTGGATACCCCGCGCAAAGTCGTGCTGATCACCTCGTCGGTGCCCGGCGAAGGCAAGAGCAGTATCGCCAACAACCTGGCGTTCTCGCTGGCGCACATCGAACGCGTGTTGCTGATCGACGCCGACTTGCGTCAACCGACCATGGCCCGCAGTTTCAGTTTCCCGGTAGGCCAGCCTGGCCTGGCTAACGTCATCGCTGGTACGGCTGACCTGGCTGACTGCATTCGCACCGTTGGCAATGTCGACATGCTCTGTGCCGGCATGGTGCCGCCTAACCCCCAGGAGCTGCTGTCCTCGGTGCGCCTGACGCGCATTCTGGAAGAACTCAAAGGCCGTTACGAGCGCATCATCATCGACTCGCCACCGACCCAAGCGGTCAGCGACCCGATGCTGCTGGCCAACCATGCCGATGCGGTCATTTATGTGATTCGTGCCGAAAGCACATCGATTCCCCTGGTGCAAAAAGGAATCAGCCAGTTACTGCAGAACAATGCACCGTTAACCGGGATGGTCCTCAACTTGGTCGACCGCACGCGTACTGAGAAGAGCCGTTACAGCTATGCCAATTACTACCAGAGTTACGGTTCGGCGCAAGCCAAGAGCTGAGTAAAACCAGGGTTCATGCCGGCGGCGTTCGCTACCGGCTTTCACCCTAATTAGATATTTATTTTTGAATGCCTTGCCGCCCTGCCCGCGCTGTTGCGCGGTGTCACTAAGCAATGGCAAGGACGCGTTCGTCCCGAGGCCGCATGATTGACCTGCACTCCCACCTGCTACCCGGTATCGATGACGGCGCAGATAACATGCAAGATGCCCTGGAAATGGCCGCACACGCCGTTGCCTGTGGCACCACGCATATGCTCTGCACGCCGCATCTGCACGAGGGCCGCTATAGCAACGATGCCGCCAGCATCGCGGCCGCTTTGCGCGGTTTTCGCGACGCGCTGGAACAGGCTGGGGTGCCCTTGCAGGTCAGCGCGGGGGCCGAAGCACGCTTCGACTCGCAACTCATGACCTTGGCCAAGAACCACCAATTGCCGTTTCTCGGCGAATGGGACGAACGTCAAGTGTTGTTGCTGGAGTTTCCCCATGCACGGATCCCCGCCCATGCCGAAAAACTCACCGGCTGGCTGCTGAAAAACGGCATCCAACCGCTCATTGCTCACCCGGAACGCAACCGCGGGCTGATGGGCGAAGGTAACCACCAGCAACTGACGCCGTTCCTCGACCAAGGCTGTTTATTGCAAGTGACCGCCGGTTCGCTCACGGGCAACTTCGGCAGCTCGGCGCAAGCCCTCGCCGAGCGGCTGTTGCTCGACGGCAACGTCTGCGTCATCGCCAGCGATGCCCACAACATGCGCCATCGGCCGCCTAATCTGCTGCCTGGCTTGGAACAGGCGATCCGCCTGGTCGGCGAAAGCGCAGCGCGCAAACTGGTGCAAGACAACCCGTGGCGCATTGTCCGGGACCAATTCAAGGCGAATGCAGCATGAACGATAGTGTCCTCGACACCTCCGGCTGGAGCACTGAGCGCCGCCGTAGCCGCACGGTGCAGAAGCCGGCCTCGAAGCTGCAGAAAGCCGCCAACGCTGCGTGCCTGGCTACCACCGCCGCAGCGCTGGTGCTGGGCTGGCAGTTACTCAGTGCCGGCTTGGCCAGTAGCCACGTGAGCGCGTCACTGCAGCAATGGAGCCGTCTTGGCCAGGCGCCCGAAGCACAACAGTTTCAGGCGGTACTGGAGTCGGCGAAACGGGCCAACGCTCGCTACCCGGTTGCCAGCGGCGCCTACCTCGATCAGCTCGGCCAAGTGCAAGCCTGGCAAGCCTTCGACGTACCGGCGGGCGCGCCCCAGGCGCGGGAATCGCGACTGGCCGCGTTGCAAGCGTACCGCCAGGCCGTGGCCGCGCGGCCGACTTGGCCCAACACCTGGGCGCGCCTGGCGACCATCAAGTTCGCCCTGGGTGAACTGGACAGTGAATACCAACACGCCGTGCAACAGGCTAACCAATGGGGCGCCTGGCGCCCAGACGTGCAACTGGAGTTGGCCAGCATTGGCCTGCGCGCCTGGCCAGAGCTTAACAGCGGGCAACGCGGTACGGCCCTGGAGTCGATGCACAAAGTCATGGCAGGCCCACGTGGCGATGCCCTGACCCTCTTTCGATTGGCCCGGCTCGCCGGGTTGCAACACGTAATCTGCCACGGAGCGGCTGAACACAACACCAGGGCCCAACAGCTCTGCACATCCACTGGGGGTAAAATCTAATGGCTTCCCAACACAGCAGTTTCGTAGCAAACCGCCGCGGCCTAACGTTCTGGGGTCAGTGGGCGGCGTCGATGTTCATGGTCAACGCCCTGCTTTCCATCCTGGTTTTACTGCATTTTGAAACCGTCCCCAGCGAATACCGTCTGCTTGGCATCCTGACCATCCTGGGTTCAGTGCCGGCCTATGCGGTGTGCCAGGTTTACCACAAGCGCCACCGCATGATCTCGGGCCTGGCTCGCTTGGCGGCTGCTTGGGCACTGCTGTTGTGCGGCCTGCTGACCGTTGCGTTCGCCACCCAGACCTCGCACTTGTATTCCCGTGAAGTGATGTTCACCTGGGCCATGCTGGGCATGCTGGTACAGGTCCTGACCTACCTGCCCCTGCGCCTGCTCACCCGTATGCACTCACGCAGCCTGCGTAACGAACGCCGTTCGGCGATCGTCGGCACCGGCGTGCTGGCCCGTACCCTGGCGCAGAAACTCAGCAGCCCTGGCCGCGTACCGCTGCTCGGCCTGATCACCACCAGCCGCAGCCAGCCCGACGCCAACTGCAGCCTGCCGATCCTCGGCGACCTGAAAGACTTGCGGCAAATCATCGAGACCTCAGGGATTCGCCGGGTTTATATCGCCCTGCCCCTGGAAGAAGTCGCCAGCATCGAAAGCATCTATATCGACCTGCTGGACTTGAGCGTCGACGTGGTCTGGACCCCAGACTTCGGCGGCATGCTGTTGCTCAACCAGTCGATCTCGGAAATCGAGCACATGCCGGCGATCTACCTCAATGAGAGCCCGATCAGCTCGCACCCGGCCGCCCTGTTCCTCAAGAGCGCCATGGAACGCAGCCTGGCCGCGCTGGCCATCCTTATGCTCAGCCCACTGATGATCGGCACTGCTATCGCGGTCAAGCGCTCCTCCCCTGGCCCCGTGCTGTTCAAGCAGGACCGTCACGGCTGGAACGGCGAAGTGATCAAGGTGTGGAAATTCCGCTCGATGCGCGTGCACAACGACGAAACCGTGGTCAAGCAGGCCACCATCGGCGACCCGCGCATCACCTCGGTAGGCCGCTTTATCCGGCGCACCTCGATCGACGAATTGCCGCAACTGTTCAACGTGCTGTTCGGTGAAATGGCCCTGGTCGGCCCGCGCCCCCACGCCGTCACCCACAACATGTATTACAACGACAAGATCAACGCCTACATGGCCCGCCACCGCATCAAGCCCGGCATTACCGGCCTGGCGCAGATCACCGGCCACCGCGGCGAGACCGAAACAGTCGAAAAAATGCAGATGCGGATTAACCAGGACCTCAACTACATCAACCATTGGTCGTTGTGGCTGGACATCAAGATCCTGGTGAAGACCCCGTTGTCGCTGTTTTCCAAGAACATCTATTGAGCCTTAGGGCCCATAGCGTAACGCGCCGGCCGGGGATCTCCCGGCCTGGCGGTTTCAACTTTATCTGTAGAGCATTGCGATAAACCATGGAAGCGCTACCCATCCTCCTGTTCTGGGGCCTCGCCTTGTGGGCCCTGTTCGGCAAAGCCCAGGTACAGCTGTACCTGTTCTTTGGCTCGATGGCGTTCGGCGCGTTCGCGGTTATTCCGTCGGAATTGACCGGCGGCCTGACCTTTACCCCGACGCCCATGGTGCTCATGCTGATCATTGCCCGCAGCTTGTGCAGCCCGGGCGGCTTCGTATTCTTCGCCACCTCGGCGCTGTCGCCCAAGCGCTTGCTGTTGCTCTTGCTGTTCTGGATCACCGCGATCCTGGCAACCCTGTTCTTGCCGCGTTTCTTCGCCGGTCAGATCATCATTATTCCGGTACGCCTGGAGCTGTCGACGTTCGGCGAACCCCTGTTTCCCACTACGCAAAACATTTCGCAACTGGCCTACATGACGATCTCCATCTTCGCCGTGTTCGCCTTCGCGCGCTTGTTGCGCGATCCGCTGATTCGCCAGCACGCCCTCAAGGCCATGTGCGTGGGTGCTGGGATGGCGGTCTTCACTGGGCTGCTCGACTTCGCCAGTGGTTACGTCGGCCTCGACCCCCTGCTGTCGCCGTTTCGCACCGCCAGCTATTCGCTGATGACCGAAGTGCAGATCATGGGCGGCAAGCGCGTGGTTGGCCTGATGCCTGAGGCGTCGGCCTACGGTGGCCTATGCGTGATGTTCCTGAGCCTGACTTACTTCTTCCGTTACGCCATGCACAAGCGCCAGACCCGCGAACGCACCGCGCCCATCCTGATCCTGCTGTTGATCGCGATGATCTGGCTGTCGACCTCTTCGGCTTCCTATGTGGGCCTGTTTGTCTTCTTGCTCTGCGCCACCATCGAGTGGACGGTGCGCAAGGGCACCCGCCGCGCTGGGCGCATTTCGCCCAAAGGCATGGGGGTCGAATTCTGGACCGCCTGGAGCCTGCTGGTGGTGGTCGGCTGCGTGGTGCTGTTTGCCCCCTCGCTGCTCGACCCTATCGTGGAGAAAGTCAACGAGATGGTCCTCAACAAGTCGCAAACCAGCTCCTTCGAAGAGCGCAGCATGTGGACCGCGACGGGCTGGAACGCCTTGATCGATACCTGGGGCCTGGGCGTGGGCATCGGCGCCACCCGTACCTCCAACTTCGCCGCCGCGGTGTTCAGCAACACCGGGCTGATCGGCGGGCTGCTGTACTTCGGTTTCGTGCTGCAAACGGTGCGCCGCAAGCTTTCACCTGGGGCCGACCCGACCAGCCAAGTGATGCTCGGCGCCGTGCGCTATGCCTTTATTCCCTCGTTCATCGTGGCCCTGCTGACCGCCACCACGCCGGACTTCGGCAGCTATAACGCGTTCCTGTTCGGCATCGCCCTGGCGGTGGTCATCAGCGACCTTAAACGCCAGCGCGAGATGCCTCGACCAACGCCCTACCCACTGGCCATGCCGCTGTCCGCGCATGTCAGCCATGGAATGCCAAAATGACCGCTACCACCACCGACAACACTGTGGACACGCGTCGCTCGCGGGCCGACTTTTATTTCGTCTACATCGCCTACGCGTTGCGCTACCTGTACCTGTTGCTGCTGATCCCGTTCTTCGGCCGGGTACTGGGCGTCGAAGGCTATGGCGTGGTGCTGGCGGCCATGTCGCTGATGACCATCGCCTGGCGGGTGGTCGAGTGGGGTTTTTCTCCGGTGGGCATGCGCGATATCGCCACCGCCAGCCCGTCACGCTATAGCGCCCTGTTCGGTGCCCATGCCAGCGGCCGTTTGCTGCTCAGTGGTCTGGCCGTGGTCGGCGGCGGTATCGCCATTGTGGCCTCGCCGGTGTTGTCGGCCAACCCGTTGACGGGCATCGCGGCAGTGGCGCTGGGGATCGTCTCGGCCTTTAACCTGGGCTGGTATTTCATCGGTAGCCACCGCCCCCGCAGCGCGGTCAAGCTGGAAGTACTCGGCTTTGCGGTCAGCCTGGTGCTGATATTCGCCCTTGTGCGTGGCAAAGGTGATGCCCATGTGGTGATGCTGTCGTTGCTCTGCTCGGCGATCATTGCCCTGGCCGTTGCCCACTGGTGGGTACGCGGCGAGATTCGTCCGGTGAGCCTAGGCCTGAAATCCGGCGCCGGGCTGATACGCTCCTCTGGCACGATCTTTCTGTACACCGGCAGCTCGGCGCTGCTGGTCGCCTCCTCCACTTATCTGCTCGGGTTGCTTGCCGGCCCGGCTGAAGTCGGTGCCTTTGGCGGCGCCGAGCGTTTGGTCGCCGTCGGTTTGAGCGTGATGGCGCCGGCCGGGCAGATCTTCCTGCCACGGGTCACCGCGCTGTTCGTCAGCGATGAACGCGCCGCCTACGCCTTGGTGCGCAAAGCCATGCTCTTGCTGTTGGCCATCGGTTGCGCCGGGCTGGTGTGCAGCCTGCTGCTCGGCCACTGGGTCGTGCCACTGATCTTCGGCCCTGGCTTTGAAGGCAGCGTGGCGATTCTGCAATGCATGGCGCTGCTGTTCCCAATCAACGCAATCACCCTGATTCTCAGCAGCTACGTGCTGATCCCGCTTCACCAGGAACGCCTGCTGGCTAAGGTCGTGCTGATCAGCGCTGCCATAAGCCTGCTTTGCGCGGTGCCCCTGGGCCTGCAGTACGGCGGTATTGGCATGGCTATTGCGCGCATCGGCGGGGAAACCCTGGTGCTGCTCGGCCTGACATTCGCCTGCTGGAAAATGGGCATCCTCACCCGTCTGTTCACTCTCGATTCCAAGGGACACACCAAATGAAGGCATTCGTCGTTATCGCCACCAAAGGGCGCGCGAAGGAGACTTATGTACTGCTCGATTACCTGGCCCAGCAAACGCTGGCGGCCGAGCAGATCCTCTTAGTCGGCAGCGAGCCAAAAGACATCGAAGGCTTCGATCGTCACCCGCTGAGCGTGCAGGGCCTGGCGGTCAGCATGCTGTCCAGTGCCGGCCTGACCACCCAGCGTAACGCCGGCTTGAATGCCCTGACCCCTGCGGTCAAAGACCTGCGCCCTGAAGAGTGGTTCGTGGCGTTTTTCGACGACGACTTCCGCCCTGCCCCGGAATGGCTGGCCAATACCGCCAAGGCCATGGAGCAGGACCGGCAGATCGTTGGCATCACTGGCAATGTCCTGGCCGACGGCGTGTTGACCGAGTTCGGGATCCCCGAGGCCGATGCCCCGTTGTACCTCAGTGGCGCCAAGGCCCCTATGAGCCACTGGTCCAGCTCCACCAAGGTCGAGCAACTGGAAGGCCTATACGGATGCAACATGGTTTACCGCGGCACCATGGCCGGTTCTTATCGCTTCGACGAAAACCTGCCGATGTACGGCTGGCAGGAAGACTGGGACTACTCCAACCGCGCCCTGGCCCTCGGCAAGCTGGTGCTGCAGCCGGACTGCCTCGGGGTTCACCTGGGCGTCAGTGGCGGTCGCACCAGCGGTGTGCGCTTTGGCTATTCGCAGATCTCCAACCCAGTGTTCCTGCTGCGCAAAGGCACCATGAGCTGGCGCAAGGCGTTGACCCTGATGTTGCGCAACGTCACCGCCAACTCGGCCAAGACGGTACTGGGGGTACGTATCAAAGATTTCCCCGGGCGCTTGCGCGGCAACCTAATGGCGTTGGGGCACTTGCTCACCGGCAAGTTGCACCCGCTGCACGTGTTGAAAATCTGATCGACGGCCGCCGACGTGCATTCCCCTTTGCAAAGGACTTCCAGCTTGATTTACGTAAACGCCCGTTTTCTCTCGCAACCCACCACGGGCGTGCAGCGCTATTCCCAGGAAATCAGCCTGGCGCTGGCCAAACTCGCGCCGACGATTCGCTTCGTCGCGCCAGCCAATATTATCCACCCCGAGCTTGCCCGCGAGTTGAATGTCGAAGTCATCGGCAGCCGCACCGGCCACGCTTGGGAGCAGCTTGACCTGCCGGCTTTCTTGCGCAAGCAGGGCAGCCCGCTGCTGGTGAACCTGGCCAACACCGCGCCGCTGTCCTATCGCAACAAGATCTGCACCTTGCATGACGTGGCTTTCGAGCGTTTCCCCCAGAGCTTCTCCTGGAAGTTTCGCCTGGCTTATCAACTGACCACGCCGTGGACAGTGAAAACTTCACGCAAAGTCATGACGGTGAGCGAGTTTTCCAAGAAGGAAATTTGCGAAATCTACAAAACCGCCCCCGACAAAGTGGTGGTGATCCCTAACGCCGTGTCCGATGCCTTCTGCCCCAGCGGCCAGGTGCCAGCCGAGCGTTACCTGCTGGCGGTGTCGTCGATCAACCAGCAGAAAAACTTCCATGGCCTGATCGATGCCTTCAGTCAGCTCACGCAAAACAGCCACAAGCTGTATATCGTCGGCTCGCTGAACCGCAACTTCGCCGACCCGGGCCTGCTGCGCAAAATCGAAAACGACCCACGCATCAAACTGCTGGGCCGGGTCAGCGATGCTGAATTGGTCGATTTGTACAGTGGCGCCGAAGCGTTTATCTACCCCTCATTCTATGAAGGCTTTGGCTTGCCTCCGCTGGAGGCCCAGGCCTGTGGCTGCCCGGTGATCGCAGCCAATGCAGCAAGCCTGCCGGAAGTCTGCCAGGGCTCGGCGTTGTACTGCGACCCGTACGACCCGCGCGACATTGCCCGCAGCATCGAGCAGCTGATTTCTAACCCGGAACTCGCCCGCAGCCTCAAGGAGCAGGGTTTCGCCAACATTACACGCTACAGCTGGACAGCATCGGCCAAGAATCTTCTTGCGGCGATAGGGGAATTACAATGAAAGTCGCAATCATCCATTACTGGTGGCTCAGCAATCGCGGTGGCGAAGCCGTGTGCTCGGCCCTGGTCGAGCTCTACCCGCACGCCGATCTGTTCATCCATGTCTGCAATGAAGACGTGGTGCGCCAAGCGCTGCCGGCCAGTTTCACCGGCAAGATCCACAACACCTTTATCTCGCGCCTGCCCGGGGCCAAGAAACACTACCAGAAGTACCTGCCGTTCATGCCCATGGCGTTGGAGCAGCTCGACCTGAGCGCTTACGACCTGGTGCTGAGCAGCGAGTCGGGCCCAGCCAAGGGCGTGGTCACCCGCCCCGACGCCCTGCACATTTGCTACTGCCATTCGCCGATGCGCTATGTCTGGGACATGTACCACGACTATCTGGCCGGCGCCGGGCGCTTGATCCGTACCCTGTTCCCCATGGTCGCCCATTGGTTGCGCGTGTGGGATCGGTTGTCGGCCGACCGTGTCGACCACTTCATTGCCAACTCAGGCTTCGTTGCCGCGCGGATCCGCAAGTTCTACCGGCGTGACGCCGAGGTGATCTACCCGCCGGTGAACACCACCGAGTTCGACCCTACCCAAGAGCGCGGTGACTTCTACCTGTGCCTGGGCCAGTTGGTCGCGTACAAACGCGCTGATCTGGCGGTCGAGGCCTTCAACCAACTGGGGCTGCCCCTGGTGGTGGTCGGTGAAGGCGAACTGTTCGAGCGGCTCAAGACCCTGGCCAAGCCCAATGTCACGCTGATGGGCCGCCAGCCCTTCCCGGTGATCAAAGACCTGCTGCAGCGCTGCCGCGGCCTGATTTTCCCGGGCATGGAAGACTTCGGTATTGTCCCGGTCGAGGCCATGGCCGCCGGTGCGCCGGTGATTGCCTACGCCAAGGGCGGCGCCCTGGAAACCGTGATTCACGGGCAGACCGGTGTGTTGTTCAACGAACAGAGCGTGGAAGCGTTGATCGCCGCCGTGCGCCGCGTCGAGGACCGTGAGTTCGACTTCCCGGCCGCCACCATGCGGGCCCACGCCGCCGGTTTCGATAAGGCCATTTTCAAACAGAAGGTCCAGGCCTTTATCGACCAAAAGCTGGCCGAGCCACTGTTTGTGCCGCCAAATAAAACGCTGCCCGCGCCGACCGAAGTCTGAGCCCCATGGGCCTACCCTATTCATTTATTGTTCAAGGATCATCACTATGAGCTGCGCAGTCATTTTTGGAGGCTCTGGCTTTATCGGCGTGTTTTTCGCCCGCCAACTACTGAGCGAAGCCGGTTTCACTAAGGTCTACCTGGTCGATAAAGAGCAGGTTGCGCAAAAGCCGTTCCCTTACCGCACGCAGTTGGTGCGCGAAGCCAGCGGCATCGTCGAAGTTCGCGCCGATGTGCGCCAGGCCATCGACTGGCAGCCCGAAGAACCGGTCACCCTGGTGGCGAACTTCGCCGCCGTGCACCGCGAGCCCGGCCACGAAGATTTCGAATACTACGAGACCAACCTGCTGGGCGCCGAAAACGTCTGTGCCTGGGCTGAACGCCTGGGTTGCCAGGACATGATCTTCACCAGTTCCATTTCGCCTTACGGCCCCAGCGAACAGACCAAGGACGAACGCACCGTGCCCGTCCCGGCGACTGCCTACGGCGGCTCCAAGTTAGCTGCAGAAAAGATTCACTTGGCGTGGCTGGCGGCCGACAAGGATAATCGCCACCTGGTGATCGTGCGCCCAGGCGTGGTATTTGGCGCGGGTGAAGGCGGTAACGTGTCGCGCCTGATCAAAGCCGTGATCAAACGTTACTTTTTTTACATGGGCAACCGTAAAACCCGTAAAGCGGGCACCTACGTGAAAGAACTGTGTGCAGCGTTGTGCTGGGTACTGCAGCGGCAGAAAGACCGCGGTGAGCATTTTTCGCTGTTCAACATGACCATGAACCCTGGCCCGTCCATTGAAGAGTACGTGCAGGCAGTGTGCCGAGTGGCCAATGTCGAGCGTAAAATCCCTGCGGTTCCCTATCCCCTGCTACTGGTCGTCGCACATAGTATCAATTTGATTGCACAGCCCTTGGGAATCAAGCATCCTTTCAGTCCGGTTAGAATAAAAAAATTGGTTCGTTCGAACGATATTCGTCCTACTTTCCTGGTAGAAAACGCCTACCCGTATCGCTATACCCTGGAGTCTGCCTTCGCTGACTGGAAACAAAGCTGCCCGCAAGAATGGCAGTGATGTCCAGGCAACCCGCGGGCCGGTAGCTTCGTTCACCCAATTTTTTATCGGAAGCTTTACTGATGCAGTCAAGACCTGTTGCTTTCGTGCTGCTGGCGCGTGGATTTGGCGCCGCAACCTGGAACAAGCGGTTTCACCAAGGGAAGATCATTGGCCTCAATGAAGAGTACGCCTACGGTTACCACCACGCTGAAAAAGCCGGTGTTGACGTCCGCTATTCCGAAGATGCCCCTGAGGGATTGCTGGGTAAATTCGTCCGTCTGGCGACGCGGGCTGTGCTGGGCTTCGACCTGGTACACGCCTGGCACAACCGCGAGGCGTTCTTTGCGGCCGATGTGGTGTGGACCCATACCGAAAGCCAGGGCCTGGCAGCGGGCCTGCTGTGCTGGCTACACCCTCGGACAAGGGCGCCGCGCATGATTCTGCAGTCGGTGTGGATCTGTGACCGCTGGGACAGCTACAGCCGGCTCAAGCAAAGCCTTTACCGCAAGTTATTGGCTAAAGGGTCGATTCTGACGTTCCATTCGCCGCTGAACCTGGCCAAGGCTCAAGCGACCTTCCCCGGGCAGCGCTGCGAACTGGTGCGTTTCGGGATTGCCGCTGACCAGAAGGTCGCGCCGCAAGTCACGCCGGGTCAGCAGCCGGTACGGTTACTGGCCCTGGGCAATGACCGCCATCGCGACTGGGCGACCCTGATCGAGGCAGTGCGCGGCCGCGATGACCTCAGTTTGACCGTGGTCTCCGGCACCATGCCCAAGGCGCTGATCAAGCACATGAGCAACTGCCAGGTGGTACGCCCTACGCACAACGATGAACTCAATGGTCTGTTCGCCAATGCCGACATGGTCATAGTGCCGCTGCAGCCCAACCTGCATGTGTCCGGTATCACCGTGCTGCAAGAGGCGGTGATCAAAGGCCGGCCGGTGATCGTCAGTGATGTCGGTGGGCTGCGTGCCTACTTTGGCGATGACGACGTTTGGTACGTTCGGCCCAACGATATCGCCGCGCTCCAGGCCACCATTGCAGAGATTGCCGATCAGCCGGAACGGGCTTTGGCCAAGGCCATTACCGCCCAGGCCAAAACCGGCCCGGACGGCCTCAGTTCCAAGGCCTTCGCCCGGGATCACGTGCGCTTGAGCCTGGAATTACTGAACAACGAAACGACACCCGAGCTGCGTGGAAGATTGCGCGAATGCTCATTCTAGAGCTCCCCATTTATTGCTCCGGCAAGGAGGCTGCAACATGACTGAAACGATCCTGGTAACAGGCGGTGCAGGTTATATCGGTTCCCACACCACCCTGGCTTTGCTCGAAGCAGGCTATGACGTCGTGGTGCTGGACAACCTATGCAATAGCTCGAATGAGTCGCTACACCGGGTCGCGCAATTGGCGAACAAAGCGGCGCTGTTCGTCGAAGGCGATATCCGCGACGCAGCGCTGCTCGACAGCCTGTTCGCCAAGCACCCCATCAGCGCTGTGTTGCACTTCGCCGGCCTCAAGGCCGTGGGCGAAAGTGTGCGTGAACCGCTGCGCTATTACGAAAACAATGTCGCGGGCACCGTCACCCTGTGCCAGGCCATGGCCCGCGCAGGTGTGTATCGCCTGGTCTTCAGTTCGTCGGCCACGGTGTACGGCGAGCCGACCCAGATGCCTATCCGCGAAGACTTCCCTACCGGCGTCCCCACCAACCCTTACGGGCGCTCCAAATTGATGGTGGAGCAACTGTTCGCCGACCTGGCCCAGTCCGAGCCAAGCTGGCGCATTGCGGCGCTGCGCTATTTCAACCCGGTAGGCGCGCACCACAGCGGGCAGATCGGCGAAGACCCCAACGGCATCCCCAACAACCTGCTGCCCTATATCAGCCAAGTGGCGATCGGCAAGCTGGCCCAGTTGGCGGTGTTCGGCAACGACTACCCCACGGTCGATGGCACCGGCGTGCGGGACTACATCCACGTCGTCGATCTGGCCGACGGCCACTTGAAAGCGCTGCAGGCGATGACCTCACGCAGCGGCCTGCACATCTGGAACCTGGGCACCGGCGTTGGGTACAGCGTGTTGCAGATGCTCAAGGCGTTCGAACAAGCCAATGGCCTGACCATCCCCTACCGTTTGGTGGCGCGTCGGCCGGGTGATATTGCCGAGTGCTGGGCCGACCCCGCCAAGGCTGAAGAAGAATTGGGATGGCGCGCGACCCGTGGGCTGACTGACATGATGGCCGACACCTGGCGCTGGCAGTCGGCAAACCCCCAAGGCTATGCCGTAGCCGCCGCCCTGAATGAGCCGTTATCGGCCTAAAGAAATATGCGCAGCCCAGCGTTGGCTGCCAGGGTGTTTTTTGCTGCACCGCCAACTGGTGAATCCCCGCGAGGGGCCCGTTGGCTTTGTTGTTATTTTTTCAGGGTTACCCTTTATATAAGGCGCGTTTTACCTATGTTGACTCACATCAACTGGATCAGGGGCATTGCAATTGTCCTGATCGTTTTCATTCACATGGCCGACGGGTTGGTCTACAACCTCGGCCCGGTGGAAACGATCGCCATCAGTTTATTGACCAAGGAAGCCACTTGTATTTTTGTCGTGGTCTCCGGGTTTTTCTTTCAGTTGAATATCGACAAGTACAGCTACCAGGTTTACCTGACGAAGAAAATCAATAACGTCATTATTCCCTACATACTCATTTCGATTCCGGCCATTCTGATTTACGTATTGGAGTTCAAAACCGAACACAAGTGGGTCGATATGCCGGCCTTTTACAGTAAGCCGGTGATCGACCAGGTGTTGTTTATGCTGGGCACCGGGGCGCACCTGGGGCCGCTGTGGTTCATTCCCGCCCTGGCCCTGCTGTACCTCGTTGCACCGCTGCTCAAGGCGCTCTCGAAAACGCCTGTTTTCCCTTTGCTGGTGGGCATGGGGGCGGTGTTCTTCGCCCTCACCGAACGGCCGGAAAACGACTCCAACCCGCTGCTTGCGGCAGTGCACTTTCTGCCTATTTACCTGCTTGGCATGCTGTTTTGCCAACACCGGCAACGCCTGCAAGCGCCGCGTTTCATTCCGGTATTTGCAGCCTTGTTCCTTATTTTGTCGGTGATGTCCTGCTACGACATGAACCTGATCGGCCTACAGAAGGCCGCTTTGTGCTTTCTCCTGTATGGCACCCTGCTCGCCTACCGTGAGTACATCGAACGGCGCCATGGGCGTATCGCCGAATGGCTGAGCTTGATCGGCACCTACAGTTTTTCGATTTACTTTATCCATGGTTATTTCGCCGGTGCCTTTCGCATCATCAGCGACTACCTGACATTCGATCAGTTTTTTAGTTACCTCGGTGCTCGTATCCTGCTCACCGTGGTAACGGTGCTGGCGTGTATCGCCATCACCCAATGTGTAAAAAATGTGGCAAAGCGCAATAGCCGAATCCTGATTGGCTCATGAACTGACCCGCAACATAGAAACCGGCAACCCAGCACAGGCGAGACCATGAGCAGCGCGATTAAGAACTTCCGAACCGATATCAACGGGCTAAGAGCCTGGGCCGTGGTGGCCGTTATCTGCTTTCACTTCGGCATTCCGGGTTTTTCCGGAGGGTTCGTGGGGGTCGATATCTTTTTCGTGATATCAGGCTTCTTGATGACAGGGATCATTTTGCGTGGCCTGGAAAAAGGCGAGCAACGCGGGGCCCGGCGCTTTTCCATCATCGATTTCTACCTGGCCCGGGCCCGGCGCATCATTCCGGCGCTGCTGGTGCTGTGTGCCGTGTTGTTGCCATTAGGTTGGCTATGGCTGCCTGCCGTAGAGTACAAGGTGCTGGGGACGCATATCGTCAGCGCCCTGGGGTTCTTCTCGAACATGACTTTCTGGCATGACGCCGGTTATTTCGACAGTGACTCCCATGACAAGCTGTTGCTGCACACCTGGTCGTTGTCGGTGGAATGGCAGTTCTATCTGATTCTGCCGGTGGTAATGGCCACCATCTGGAAAATCCGCCCTGGCCGTGGCCCGCAGCTGTTTATCGTGGCCGCCGGTTTGTTGCTGTCGCTGGCGATCTGCATCATCGCCACGCCGATCCGCACCAGCGCTTCTTTCTACCTGCTGCCGACTCGCGCCTGGGAAATGCTCGCCGGCGGCCTGGTTTACCTGTGGCTCGGCCGTATCGCCTTGACTGCCATGTGGCAGCACATTCTGGAGCTGGTCGGCTTCGCCATGGTCATCGCCTCATTGGTGATCTTCGATGCAGACACCATCTGGCCGGGCTGGCGTCCGCTGTTGCCGGTCGTCGGCACCATGCTGATCCTCACCGCTGCGCGTCAGGGTTCGCTGTGGACCGGCACCCGCTTGGCGCAGTGGCTGGGCGACTGCTCCTATTCGCTGTACCTCTGGCACTGGCCGCTGGTGGTGGCGCTGGTTTATATGCAACTGGAAAAAGACCCGCTGGCCATCGCCGCGGGCCTGGTCTGGACCCTGCTGCTGGGGCGTCTGTCGTATAACTTGATCGAGAACAAAACCCGTACCGCCCTCGACCGCATGCCTAAATGGCAGGGCGCCGGCGCCATCGCCGCCGCCTTGGTGATCGTCGCCTTGCCAAGCCAGGTGATTCGCCAGGACGACGGCGTGCCTGGCCGGTTGTCGGCGCAGATCGACGCGGTCTTCAACGAAGGCGAAAACACCAACCCGGATCAAAAGCGTTGCCTGGTGAGCGAGTTCTCCAACCCGCCTGAATGCGTGCACGGGGGGGATGAGACTGGCGCGATTGTGATCGGTGACAGCCATGCTGAAGCGATGATCCATGCCGTCGAAGACGCCCTGCCCAGCACCCGCTTCAACATACGCAACTTGACCATGAGTAACTGCCCGACCATCGCCGGGATCAAGGCCATTGGGCAACCCACCTATACCTGCGGCAAGTACATCGCGCAGAAGGTCAAAGAACTCGAAAGCAGTAACGACCGCCTGCCCTTGATCATCATCAACCGTACTTCGTACTACGTCTTTGGCCCCAACGAACCGGACCGTACCCGTGAGTTGGCCGTGCCCTACCTGTACTTCAACCAGCCTTACAACGCACGCTCCCCGCAGTTCCTCGGCGACATGCGTGAAGGCATCATTGCCACCGCGTGCGAGTTCGCCAAGAACCGCCCGGTGTATATGATGCGGCCGGTGCCGGAACTGATGTTCAACGTGCCCAAGACCATGGGCCGGGCGCTGATGCAGGGCAAGAAAGTGCAAATCAAGATGTCCATGGCGCAGTACAAACAGCGCAATGACTTTGTCTGGAAAACCCAGGACATGGCCGCCGAACGCTGCGGGGTGAAGATCCTCGACCCGCTGCCGTACCTCTGCAAAAACGGCCAGTGCGCGGGCGACGTCGCCGGTCTGCCGGTTTACTACGATGACGACCACCTGAACATGGACGGCGCGGCGCTGCTGACCCCTATGTTCCGCCAGGTGTTCAACGCTCCGGCCGAAGCCAATAGCATGACTGCCGCCCAATAAGCCCTGGTCTTTACAGAAGAACACCCTATGAAATTCCAGATACCTGAACGTTTTCACTCGCTAGACCTGATCCGTGGCATTGCCGCGTTGTCCGTGGTGTTTTGGCATTGGCAGCACTTTTTCTACAACGGCACCGCTGCAGGTCCTTATGAGCTGCAGGCGCAGCCCTTTTATTCAGTGTTTTTCGTACTGTATGAAACGGGCTGGTTGGCGGTGGACTTCTTCTTCTCGCTGTCGGGCTTTATCTTCTTCTTTCTATATGCCGAAGCCATCGCTTCGCAGAAAGTCAAAGCCTGGCCGTTTTTCGTGCTGCGCTTTTCCCGGCTGTACCCGCTGCACATCGCCACGCTGCTGTTCGTGCTGGTGATGCAGCAATGGGTATTCGCGCACACGGGCGATTACTTCGTGATCCCGTTCAACGACGGCTACCACTTTTTGCTCAACCTGTTCCTGGCGTCTAACTGGGGGCTGGAGAACGGCTATTCGTTCAACGGGCCGATCTGGTCGGTGTCGGTCGAAGTGCTGATGTACCTGATGTTCTTCGCCATGTGCTGGCTGTGCAGCCGTCGCCTGGCGGCGACCCTGGCGCTGGTAGCCATCGGCTTGGTGCTGTTCGCGATTTTCCCGGTGCTGGGCCGTGGGGTGTTTTCGTTTTTCTTTGGCGGCCTGACCCTGATGTTCTTCCGCTACCTGTGCCAACGGGATTGGGTCAACCCAGCCCTGACCATCGCCGCCAGCATCACCGCGCTGCTGTGGGTGGGGACCGTATTGGAAGTGGCTTCGCCGTGGTTCTGGCCTGCCGTGATGGGTATCTTGAACGCCCTGCTGCCGGAGCACCTGCACGGCCTGGCGGACAAAGCCGTGCACCTGGCTACGCGCTTTAGCATCGTCGGCTTGCTGTTCCCCATGACCATCCTCACCCTGGCCCTGGCCGAAACCCGCCGGGGCCACTTGGGCCGGCGCTTCGCGATCATTGGCAACCTGAGCTATTCATCCTACCTGCTGCACTTTCCGTTGCAGTTGGTGATGTTCACCCTGGTCACCCAGTTAGGCGGCAGCGCCCAGTACTTCTACAACCCGACGTCCATGTTGCTGTTTTTTGGCATCCTGATCCCGCTGTGCCTACTGAGCTATTACTACTTCGAGGCACCGGCGCAGAAGACCCTGCGCAAGCTGTTACTGCGCGGCTCGCGCCGGCCAAGTACCGCGGCGGCGAGTTAAAGCTAATTGCGCGGTTGGGTGCGCCGTTCCCTATAGTGCTTGTTGGTTAGCACGGCAATGGCGCACAGCACTACATAGGTAGCGGCGTTGGCCGGGATCTGCAGGTTGAAATCGCTGGCGCTGTGGATCAGCAGTGACAGCAAGCCGATGCTGACCCCCAGGCCCATGCCGCTGCGGTATAGCGAGTCGCGCTGCCACATGGCCCGTTGCGCGTGATACAACGCCAATAGCACGAACAGCGCCAGCGGCAGGCTGCCGATCACGCCGTAGTCGATGACGAATTCTAGGTAATCGTTGTGGGCATGGTCGAAATGGTAGGGAATATCCGGCCCGGCCACTTGCGGCAGCACGACTTCGAAGGTGCCAGCGCCCTGCCCCGTCAGCCAATGATCGGCCGCCAGCGGCAAGGCCGCCGCGAACACATTGACCCTTAACTCATTGGCCTTTTGCAGGGTCTGGCCATTGACCACGACATCTTCGAGCTGGGTCGTCGACAAGCGGTCGACCAGCTTCTCCAGGCCAAAGTACTGGCTGACGATCAGCACATCGATCAGCAGCAGGCTGGCCAGGATCAAGCCATTGCGCAAGCGATGCTCCCGGCTCGACAGCAAAAACAGGCCGCCCACCAGCAGGATACTGGTGAACAAGGCGACATTGCCCATGCGCGAATGGCTCATGACCAAGGCGATCATCATCAAAATCAACGCCAGACGCAGCCGTGCCTTGGGGCCGAGCAAGGTTTCCAGCACATGCAGCCAGCGAAATGGCCGCTCGTCGCGCAACGCCAAGAGCAAACCAATGCCGCAGGCGACGGTGATTTCCAGGTACCCGGCGAAATGGTTGCGGTTGATAAAGGTGCCCGTGGCATCGCCGAAGTAAGCGCTCTTAGGGCCGAACAACAGCCACTCGACGCCAGACAGGGTCATCACCGTGCCGTAAAACGCCTGGCACGTGCCGCTCAGCACCAGCGTTCCCAACAATAGGCTGAGGCGCCGACGGGTGCGGAACAGGTCCACCGTGACGAGAAACAACAGGCAGTAAGCCAAGCCCAAAAGCATTTGCTGGAAGGTTGCGCCGGGGTCGACGCTGATCCCGCTCAACCACTGCACCGCCACCCACGCCTGGCACAGCAACAACAGGCCCAGCATCGGCAAACCGGCCTTGAGCGTAGGGCTGGTTTCGCGGTTACGGCGCACGGCGTTCACCGCCCAACCCAGCCCGAGTACGCAACAGGCCAGCAACAATAAGGCCACCGACCAGTCGCGGTTACTGCCGACCGGCAAGGGGAGCCAGAACAGCAGCAGCAGAACGCCAGACATCACGGTGCGTTCGAGTTTTTTTGAAGGGGGGGTCATGACCGAAACAGGGTCCTTGCGCCAAGCGGCGTGGAGAGAAAAGGCGATAGCAAAGCGACGGCGAATTTAACGTAAAAACAGCCTTTTCGCCAGTAATGCGTGGTGCGGGTAAAAGTCGTCAGCCCGACACTTTTGTATAAATGGCTGTATCTGTAGTTCCGTCTACGGACGGTCGTTGACAGCGTCGTACTTTAGGATACGATGGCGTCAAGTGTCATTGTGCCACTGCGCCAACCCCCCATTTTACGCGGCCTCTCACCTGAACTCAGCAGCTGAGCTCTATCAGTGGCGGGCGTCGCGGAATTATCGTGTGAAATAAGGTCCAACCATTCAGGCCAACTGGCCAGGCGGGCCTATTACCCGTTACTTTTAACTCAGGACGTTACAACATGAACTTAGGCGGCGTATTAATCCCGTGCATTATTTCCGGTGGTGCAGGCACTCGCTTGTGGCCGGTCTCGCGTCAAAACATGCCTAAGCCTTTCATTCGCCTGGCCGATGATCAAAGCCTACTGCAAAAGACTTTCCTGCGTGCCAGCCATCTGCCCGATGTCAGCACCATCCTCACGGTGACCAACCGTGAACTGGTGTTCCGTACGTTGGACGACTACCGCAGCATCAACAAGGCGCGCATGGGCCTGGAGCTGCTGCTGGAGCCTTTCGGCCGCAACACCGCTGCAGCTATCGCGGTCGCGGCTTTGCACGTGCAAGAGTCCCACGGCGATACGGCGCAGTTGCTGGTGTTGCCCGCAGACCACCTGATCAGCGACGAGCGTTCATTCGCCAGCGCCGTGCGTCAGGCCCGCGCTCTGGCCAACGATGGCTACCTGGTCACCTTCGGCATCGAACCTGAGCACGCCGAAACCGGCTTTGGCTACATCGAAAAAGGCGACAGCCTGGGCGAAAATTTCCGCGTCGCGCGCTTCGTTGAAAAACCCGACGCCGCTACTGCGCAAGGCTACATCGACGGCGGCCGGCACCTGTGGAACGCCGGCATGTTCTGCTTCCAGGTTGGCGTTCTGCTGCGCGAGATGGCCGCTTACGCGCCCGAAGTGCTGGCAGCCGCCAAGGCCAGCCTGGAAACTGGCGAAGAAATGCACAACAAGCATTGCCGCCAGCGTGAGCTGGGCGCCGATGCATTTGGCCAATCCCCGGATATTTCCATCGACTTCGCCCTGATGGAGCGTTCCGAGAACGTTGCCGTGGTGCCGTGCAAGATCGGTTGGAGCGATATCGGCACCTGGGAGGCGTTCCGCCAACTGACCCAAGCCGATGCCAATGGCAACCAGATCGTCAGCGGTGAAGCGGTTCTGCATGAAGTCACCGACTGCTACTTCGACGTGCCCAAGCGCGTGCTCGGTGCCGTAGGCCTGCATAACCTGATCGTGATCGATACCCCGGACGCGCTGTTGATCGCCGATTCGGCGCGCAGCCAGGACGTACGTTTTATCGTCAAGGAACTGCAGCGCCTGGAGCACCCGGCCGTTAGCCTGCACCGCACCGTGATGCGCCCTTGGGGCACCTACACCGTGTTGGAAGAAAGCGACCGCTACAAGATCAAGCGCATCGTGGTCAAACCTCAAGGCCAGTTGTCGTTGCAGATGCACCATCACCGCAGCGAGCACTGGATCGTCGTCAGCGGCGCGGCCGTGATCACCAACGGCGATCGCGAGATCTTCCTCAACAGCAACGAGTCCACCTACATTCCCGCTGGCCATCAGCACCGTTTGAGCAACCCAGGCAAAATCGACCTGGTGATGATCGAAGTGCAGAGCGGCGAATACTTGGGTGAAGACGATATCGTGCGCTTTGACGATATCTACGGCCGTGCGCCTGAGTTGAAATAAGCGCTACTTGCTGGGTTCTGTTCGTAAAGTCGCCGAGCGGCGATCAGGCAAGGCAAAAACAGGCGAGGAAGCGCAGTTGACTGGTTGTCAATGAGCATTCCGATCGGACTCGCGCTCGAGCCTGTTTTTAACGCAGCATGGTCGACGCGCAGGCACTTTACGTACAGAACCTAGATCGGGGGGCAAGCCCCCGATCTGCTTTACGTCAGTTCACCTTGAAACTTCGATCAAAACTCCCCTCTACTACCAACGCCTTGGGAATCATCCCGCTGCGCAGGTAAAAATCGGCGGCATCCTGCTGCTGCGCCTCGGTCGGCGCATCCAGTGCCTGCCAACGCAACTGGCGGCGCTCGAATTGCAGGCGGGCCACTTCTTCTGGAAAACCGATGATTTTGGCCAGGGTCTGCGAATAGCTGTCCAGGTTGGCATAGCCCCAGCGTTGGGCATCCGCCAGGCGTTGCAGATAATCCTGCAAAGCGGCATGGCGGGCGGGGTCGGCCAGGGCTGCCTCAGTGGCTGCCAAGAAGCTATTGCCTGCGGTCAAGCCGCGGCCGTTGGCGATCACCCGTGCTTTATCGACAATCTCCGACTGCGCGGTGTAAGGGTCCCAGGTCGCCCAGGCGTCTACCGAGCCATTGGCCAGAGCCATTTTCGCGTCCACCGGGCCGAGAAAACGTAAGTCCACGTCTTTAGCACTCAGCCCGACCGAGTCCAAAGCGCGCAGCGCCACATAATGGCCGATGGAGCCGCGCCCGGTGGCGATGCGCTTGCCCTTGAGGTCGGCCGCCGAGTGCAACGGCGAGTCGCCGCGCACGATCACCGCCGTCCCATAGGGATCGGACTTATCCACGGCAATGGCCTTTAACTGCGCGCCAGCGGCCAGGGCGAACAGCAAGGGACCGTCACCGATGATACCGGCGTCAACCGCCTGGGCATTGAGGGCTTCGGCCAGGGGCGCCGCAGCGGCGAATTCGGACCACTCGATGCGGTAGCCAGGTAGATCGCGCAGGGCGTCGGCCGCTTCCATCTGCGCGCGCATATTGCCCTTCTGGTCGGCGATGCGCAGGGTCAAGACGGGTTCGGCATTGGCCAGCGTGGAACCGAGTAATAGGGTAGCTAACAGTACGAGCGCCTTCATCGTTGGGCCTGCGCATTGCCAGGGGTCGGTTGCAGCGCCGAGGCGAAAGAGTCATCGAACAAGCTGGCCGCCGAATAACTTTTGATCAGCCCCAGCCCACTGAAAAAATCCACCGTCTGCTGAGCTTGGCCGATGGCTTGGGCGTTCACTGGGCCCAAGTCGGTGGCCGACCGGGCAAACCAGCGTTGCGCCACATCCGCATCCGCACGGGTTAACTTAGCCCAGGCCTGGGCGTACTGCGCCGTGTGCGCCGGGTCGCGCGCGGCCCACTCCCGTGCGGTGCGCAAGCGCTGGAGAAAGTCCGCGATGATTGCCCGCTTGTCGGTCAGGGCCTTGGTGTTGGCGACCACGAACGCCTGGGCTGGGATCAAGCCTTTGGCGGTGGTCAATACCCGGGCGCCCTGGCGTTCCAGTTGGGTGACATAGGGTTCCCAGGTGGCGATCACATCCACCGAGCCGCCTTCCAGGGCATGGGAGGCATCCAGGGCGCTCAAGTAGCGCAACTCCAGGCTGTCGCGGGGCACCTTGGCCTGGTCCAGCGCGGTGAACAGCAACTGCTGACTCCAGGAGCCCTTCCAGACCGCCGCACGCTTGCCGCGCAAATCGGCCAGGGTGTGGATGGACGAATCCTTGCGCACCACAATAGCGACGCCGTCGAGGTTTTGCCGGCTCACCGCGATCACTTTGATCGGCGCACCCAAGGCGCCGAGGAACAAGGGTGGGGCATCGCCCAGCAGCCCAATGTCGAGGCTACCCACGTTGAGGGCCTCGGCCACCGGAGAGCCGGCCGTGAATTGCTTCCAGTCCAGGCTGTAGGGTAAATCGGCCAACACGCCAGCGGCTTCCATCACCGTACGGTTGTTATAGCTTTGGTCGCCCACTACCAAAGTTTCGGCGCGCGCGCCCAGGCTAAGGCTTGCGGCCAGTAAGGCGGCGGACAAGCTGAAGAGTTTCAACACGGGTCACTCCAGACGCTCAAATGAGCGGGAATCGGTGGTGCCCGGTCCGCAGGTGCGGTGGCAGGCCGGTAGCGGAAAATTCAGGCGCTTTCGCGGGCCTGGCGGTGGGCGATTTTCGCGCGGGTCAGGGGGATCAGTTCGCGGCCATAGTCACGAGCGTCCTCTAGGGGGTCGAAGCCGCGGATCAAAAAGGTCGTGACGCCCAGCTCGTAGTAGTCCAGCAAGGCATCGCTGACTTGCTCTGGGGTGCCCACCAGCGCAGTGGAGTTATGCCCGCCCCCGACCAGTTTGGCGATACCGGTCCATAGGCAACGGTCGACCCGCTCACCCTGCGCCACGGTGGCCATCAGGCGTTGCGCGCCGACGCTCTGGGGCTTGGGCGCCAGGGACGGGCCGCTGGCCTCGACGCGCTCGCGGGCGGTTTGCAAAATGCCGTCGGCACGGGCCCAGGCCTGCGCTTCGGTGGCGCCCAGGATCGGCCGGAACGACACGCTGAAACTAACCTGGCGGCCGTGGCGGGCAGCCTCGGCGCGCACCGCCTTGATGGTTTCGCGGGTCTGCTGCAACGACTCGCCCCACAGGGCGAAGACATCCGCGTGTTTGCCAGCGACGGCCAGCGCCGCCGCCGAAGAACCGCCGAAATACACCGGCAACTGCGCTTTGTGCAAAGGTTTGATGGCGCTGAACGCGGCCTGGGCTTGGTAATGCTCGCCCTGGTGGTCGAAGGGCCGCTCGGCGTTCCACACCTGCTTGAGGACGCTGAGAAATTCATCGGTGCGCGCGTAGCGTTGGTCGTGGTCGAGGTAGTCGCCGTCTTTGCGCTGCTCGGTGTCGCTGCCGCCACTGATCACGTGCACGGCCAGGCGGCCGTCGAGCAGGTGGTCAAGGCTCGCCAGTTTACGCGCGGCCAGGGTCGGCGCGACAAAGCCTGGGCGGTGCGCCAGCAGAAAGCCGATGCGCGAAGTGGCCAGGCCAGCTAGGGCGGTGACCAAGAAACCGTCCGGCTGATCGGACCAGTAGCCCACCAACAGCCGGTCGAAGCCCGCTGCTTCGTGGGCCTGGGCGAGTTCGGTGATGTAAGGCTTGTCGAAAATCGGGCCGCTAGGCGCAATGGTTTCCGATGATAGCCGGTGGCCGATCATGCCAATAAAGTTGACGGTCATGTGCTGAACTCCTGTTGCGCGGCTTACTTATAAGAAATAGGTTAAACCCTATATTTCCCTTATAAGCTAACCGCCAGGAGCTATTCTGTGAAATTCATTTTAGGAATTAGCTAATATGCATAATTCGCATTAATGGCTGATCATCCACGGCCGCCCTTGGGGTTTGCCCTTAAGGCCGTGGGGGTTTGCCGCGCTGGCGACCACGGGTTGAGTGGGGCCGCAGCAGCTACAGCCACTGGGGTGGCGGCGGCTTTCGCGGTATTGCTCGAGGTTCTTCGGTTCGTGGCGGCTGCGTTCATTGATTTCCATGCCTCGCCGGGTGTGCCCCGGCATGCACGCCAGGCCCGGTGCGGTGAGGATCACGCGGCGGGCAGCGCTGCCGCAGGCGGGGCATTGGCACGGTACATCACGCTGCGCCATGGGCCGCAGGGCGGTGAAATCGCCGCAGGTGGTGCAGTCGTATTCGTAGATCGGCATGGATGGGGCTCCTAATGGGGGTCAAGAGATCGGGGGCAAGCGGACCGCCGCCCGGCCCCCTCCTACGGCTGGTACACATTCGCGTAGGAGGGGGCTCGCCCCCGATCTTTTATCTTTTATCTTTTATGTTTATTTGTCCTGGGCAATGGGCAGGTCGATGCTGCCATCGAGGAATCGCGTTGGGCCGTTGGCATTGGGGTTGATGTCGAATTCGAAGATTTCGGTCGGCAGCCACAACGTTGCGCAGGCGTTAGGGATGTCCACTACCCCGCTGATGTGCCCCTGCACGGGCGCGGAACCGAGCAACGCGTAGCCCTGGGCCGGTGAATAGCCGAACTTGGTCAGGTAGTTGATCGCGTTGAGGCAGGCCTGCCGGTAGGCAACGTTGACGTCCAGGTAATGCTGCTTGCCCTGCTCGTCCACGGAAATACCTTCGAAGATCAGGTAGTTGTTGTAGTTCGGCACAATCGGGCTGGGTTTGAACACCGGGTTTTTGATGCCGTACTTGGCCATGCCCCCCTTGATCAACTCCACTTTCATGTGCACCCAGCCCGCCATCTCGATGGCCCCGCAAAAGGTGATCTCGCCATCGCCCTGGCTGAAATGCAGGTCGCCGACCGACAGCCCGGCGCCGTCGACGTACACCGGGAAAAACACTTTTGAACCCCGTGACAGGTCTTTGATATCGCAATTCCCGCCGTGCTCACGGGGCGGCACGGTGCGTGCGCCGGTGGCTGCGGCGCGCTCGCGGGCTTCACCCTTGAGTTTGCCCAAGTGCGCCGTGGCGGCCAGCGGCGGGTTGGCCAACGGCGGCACCCGCTGCGGGTCGGTGTCGATCAGCTCCTGCTCGCGGCGGTTCCAGTCGTCGAGCATCTTCTGATCCGGCAAGCAGCCAATCAGCCCCGGGTGGATCAAACCGGCAAAGTTCACCCCAGGAATATGCCGGGAGCTGGTAAACATTCCTTTGAAGTCCCAGATGGCTTTTTGCGCCAGGGGGAAGTGATCGGTCAGAAAGCCGCCGCCGTTCTGTTTGGAGAAAAACCCGTTGAAGCCCCACAGCGAGTCTTGGCGGGCGCCGATGTCGAGCAGTTCGACCACCAGCAAATCCCCAGGCTGGGCCCCGTGAACGCCAACCGGCCCGGACAGGTAGTGCACGGTGGAAAGGTCGACGTCGCGCACATCACTGGCGTCGTCGTTGTTCTTGATGGCGCCGGCGGTCCAGTCGTAGGTCTCCAGAATGAAGTCATCGCCCGGCTTGACCCAACAGGCCATGGGGATCTCCGGGTGCCAGCGGTTATGGATCTGCTCGTTTTCAGTGACGGGCTGGTTGAGGTCGACTTTGATCAAGGTTTCGGTCATGGCACTGCTCCTGGTGGCAAGGGGGTTAACGACTAACTGTCACACCGACAGGTAACGGCTGATGCTGGCTTCGTCGACATTGGCGCGGGTCTCCTCGACCACGAAACGGCCCTTCTCGATCACCAGAAAACGGTCGGCGATCTCCAGGGTGAACGACAACACCTGCTCGGAGACCACGATGGTCAACGCCCGCAGGTCGCGGATTTCTTTCAAGGTGCGGGCAATGTCTTTGATGATCGACGGCTGGATGCCCTCGGTGGGCTCGTCGAGCAGCAGCACCTTGGGGTTGGTCGCCAGCGCGCGGGCGATCGCCAGTTGCTGTTGCTGGCCGCCGGAAAGGTTGCCGCCTTTGCGCCCGCGCATGTCGTAGAGCACGGGAAACAGCGCATAGAGGTCTTCCGGCACCTGCCCGCGGGCGCTGCTGGGCAGGCCGGTCTGGATATTTTCCAGCACGCTCATATTGGGAAAAATCATCCGCCCCTGGGGCACGTAAGCCATGCCTCGGGCGACCCGGGCATGGGTCTCCAGGCCCGAGACCTCGACCCCGTCCACCTGGATCTGCCCGCGCCATTGGCCGAGCACCCCCATCAGGCTTTTGAACAAGGTGGTCTTGCCCATGCCGTTACGCCCCATGATGGCAACGATTTCCTGCTTGCCTACGGTGAGGTCGAGGTCGTGCAGAATCTGGCTCTGGGCGTACCCGCAGGCCAATTGACGAACGTTGAACATGGCGTGCTCCTGATCAATGGCCAAGGTAAACCTCGATGACTTTCGGATTGCTCTGCACCGCCTCCATGCTGCCTTCGGCGAGCACTTTGCCTTGATGCAGCACCGTGACTTTATGGGCGATGCTCTTGACGAACTCCATGTCATGCTCGATCACCAGTACCGAGCGGCCTTGGCTGATCCGTTTGAGCAAGTCGGCGGTCTGCACCCGCTCGCTCACGCTCATGCCGGCGACGGGCTCGTCGAGCATCAACAGGTCGGGGTCTTGCATCAGCAACATGCCGATCTCCAGCCATTGCTTCTGCCCGTGGGAGAGCAAACCGGCCTGGGCGTGCAGGCGCTCGCCGAGGAAAATCTCTGCAGCCACCTGCTCCACCCGCGCAATCACCTCGGCGTTACGTTGGAAAAACAACGCGCCGAACACACTGCGCCCGGCAGGAAACGACATTTCCAGGTTCTCGAACACCGAGAGGTTGTCGTAGATCGAAGGGTTCTGGAACTTGCGCCCCACGCCCGCACGGACGATGTCGTATTCGTGCATCTTGGTCAGCTCGCGGCCATCGAACTGGATGCTGCCACTGGTGGCGCGGGTCTTGCCGCAGATCAAGTCAAGTACCGTGGTCTTGCCCGCGCCATTAGGGCCGATCACCACACGCACCTCGTTGCGGTCGATGTATAGGTTCAAGTCATCCACGGCCTTGAACCCATCGAACGACACGGTCAGGCCCTCGATGGCCAGCACCGGTTTATTCAGCTGGAAAGCCACCGGAGAGGTCATGGCTGCACCTCCACCGAGGCATTCGGCGCCACCTTGGGCTTGGGTTTGAAGCGTGCCAGCCATTTACGCGAGTGCTTGTCCCAGACACCGGCCAGGCCATCAGGGAAATACATGACCACGGCGATAAACAGCCCGCCCATGAGGTACAGCCACAGCTCGGGAAACGACTCGGAAAAATAGGTCTTGCCGTAGTTCACCAGCAAGGCGCCGTACACCGCGCCCAGCAGCGACAGGCGCCCGCCTACCGCCGCGAAAATCACCATCTCGATGGACGGCACGATGCCCACGAACGACGGCGACATAAAGCCCACCTGCAAAGCGAACATGGCCCCGCCGATGGCGGAAAACGCTGCGGCCACGCAGTACACGAAGATTTTGAACGCGGCCACGTCGTAGCCCGAGAAGCGCACGCGCTCCTCCTTATCACGCATCGCCATCAACAGGCGGCCGAGCTTGGACGCCAGGATAAACTTGCCGAGCACAATGCAGCCCAGCAGCAATGCGGCATTGATGAAATACAACGCCAATTTGGCGCCGTCACCGCGGATGTCCCAGCCCATCAGGGTCTTCAGGTCGGTGATACCGTTGACGCCGCCGGTCAGGCCCTGCTGGCCGATGATCAATACCGTGAGGATCAGCGCGATAGCCTGGGTGACGATGGAAAAGTACACATCGCCGACCCGCCGCTTGAACATGGCCAGGCCAATCACCCCCGCCAGCAGCACCGGTACCAGTACCACCGCCACCACGGTGAAGGTGAAGCTATGGAACGGCACCCATAGCCACGGCAGCTCGGTGATCTGGTTCCAGTCCATGAAGTCCGGGATCCCCGGAGTCGACTGAATGGCCGTGCTGGTGGGGTCCGAGGCTTCGAGCTTGAGGAACATGGCCATGCAATAGCCGCCCAGGCCAAAGAAAACCCCCTGGCCCAGGCTGAGAATGCCGCCATAACCCCAGCACAGCACCAGGCCCACCGCGACAAAGGCGTAGGTCAGGTATTTACCCACCATGTTCAAGCGAAAGGCGTCCAGCACCAGGGGGAACACCAGCAGGATCAGCGCTGCCAGGATCAGCAGGCCGACGGTGCCCTGGCGCCCACCCAAGAGTCTGTCAAAAGCATTCATGCACGACCTCACTTACGGATTTTGCTGGAGAACAAGCCTTGCGGGCGCAGCATCAAGATCAGAATCACGGCCGACAGGGTCAGCACCTTGGCCATCGAACCACTCATAAAGAACTCTGAGATCGACTGGGTCTGGGCAATGGCGAACGCCGAGGCAATGGTCCCGAACAGGCTGGCGGCGCCGCCGAATACCACGGTCAAAAAGGTGTCGACGATGTACAGGGAGCCTGCCGTGGGGCCCGTGGAACCAATGGTGGTAAACGCCGCACCGGCCACCCCGGCGACACCGCAGCCCAAAGCGAATGTCATACGGTCGACCCGCCGGGTGTTGATCCCCACGGCCCGGCTCATTACCCGGTTCTGCATGGTGGCGCGCACGTGCAGGCCCCAGCGCGAACGGTAGAGCAGGACAAAAATCAGGGCGGTCATCAGCACCGTCAGGCCCATGGTGAAGACGCCATTGCGCGGGATATCGATGGCATCGGTCAGGCTGAATGAGCCCATCAACCACTCAGGCGGGGTGGCACTGACTTCCCGCGCGCCGAAGATCGAGCGAAACGCCTGTTGCATGACCAGCGACAGCCCCCAGGTGGCCAACAACGTATCCAACGGGCGGTGGTAGAGCCGGCTGATCATGACCCGCTCCACCAACCAGCCAAAGGCCCCCGCCACCACGAACGACAGCGCAATGGCGAAGAAAAAGTAGTACGGCTGCAGCGCGGGCACATACTGGGTAGTCAGGCTCGACAACAGGTAGGTGGTGTAGGCGCCGATGGTCAGGAACTCGCCATGGGCCATGTTGATGACACCCATCTGGCCAAAAATGATCGCCAGCCCCAACGCCATCAACAGCAATACGCAAAACACCGACAGCCCGTTGAAGCCTTGCATGGCCGCAATCGCGCCAAATTCCGATAGCCATTCCATCGAGAAGTCTCCGAGGGGGCGAACGAGGGTCAACCAGCGGGGGCCAGGCCCCCGCCCGTTTATCGACTACTGATAACCCTTGGGAAACGGATTGGGTTCGATCAGCTCGGACTCGTACACCACCTTGAATTGCCCGTTAGGCAAAACCTCGCCAATGCGCGTCTTGCTCCACAGGTGATGGTTTTCGTGGACCTTCACATAGCCCTCAGGCGCGGTGTTCAGCTCGATACCGGGCGATGCCGCAGCGACCTTGTCGACATCGAACGAGCCTGCCTTCTCCACCGCCGCTTTCCACAACCAGGGGCCCAGGTACGCGGCCTGAGTGACATCGCCGATGACCGAGTCTTTGCCGTAACGGGCCTTGAAAGCGGCGACGAAGGCGGCGTTGTTGGGGTTATCCAGGCTCTGGAAATACTTCATGGAAGCGAAGAAGCCCGACATGTTCTCGCCGCCGATGCCCAGCAGTTCGTCTTCGGTCACCGACAAGGTCAGCAAGGTCTGCTTGGCGCTGGTGACGCCCGCCGCCTTCATCTGCTTGTAGAACGCCACGTTGGAACCGCCCACCACGGCGGCGAAGACCACGTCGGGCTTCTTCAATTTGACTTTGTTGATCAACGAGCCGAACTGGGTATTACCCAGTGGGTAATAGTCTTCGCCGACCACTTCGCCTTTGAGCACGTTTTCGATGTGCTTGCGCGCGATTTTCATCGAAGTACGCGGCCAGATGTAGTCCGAACCGATCAGGTAAAAGGTCTTCGCGCCCTTGGTCTTGGCGATCCAGTCCAGGCTGGCGAGGATCTGTTGGGTCGCTTCCTGCCCGGTATAGATCACGTTCTTCGACTGCTCCAGGCCTTCATAGAAGGTTGGGTAGTAGAGCAGGCCGTTTTCTTTCTCGAACACCGGCAGCACGGCTTTGCGCGAGGCTGAGGTCCAGCAGCCGAACACGGCAGCGACTTTATCGCCTACCAGCAGCTTGCGAGCTTTTTCCGCGAAGGTCGGCCAGTCGGACGCACCGTCTTCTTGCACCACTTTGATCTGTCGGCCCAAGATCCCCCCGGCCGCGTTGATCTGCTCGATGGCCAGGCGCTCGGCCTGGATCGAACCGGTTTCGGAAATCGCCATGGTGCCGGTGGCCGAATGCAGCTGACCGACCGTGACCGTGGTATCGGTCACCGCTAACCCGGTGGTGTTGGCGGTATCGGCCCAAGCGGCCGAACTCAAAACACTGGCGGCGAGCAGCGACAAAGCCGCCGCGCCCAGGGTCAAGCGTTGTGGCAATAGCCGCCGCACGCCCGTTATCGAGGGTAATTGCATGGTTGCGCTCCTGGTGGGTCTGGTTTGTACCCAGCATGGCCGCGTCAGCCTGTAGCGCCCATACGCCGCATGACGTAGGCCCATACGTCATTTGACTAGGGGCGGCTTTTAGCCCTTTAAGGCATGATCACGGGCGCCCAGTAGGCAGGGCATGGATCTTGCTCTCGATGGACTTCACCCCCCTGTGCCAGGTAGCCGGCCGTGCCCCCTTCCCGCTCGCAACGCATCGTCAAGATTCGCCGTGACTACAACCGCTGGGTCGCCGACGAGACCATGGAAGATTACGCCCTGCGCTATACGCCCAAGTCGTTCCGGCGCTGGTCAGAGTTTCGCATCGCCAACACCGCCTTGGGCGGTGTGTCGTTTCTGGCCCTGGAGGCGATCGGCGGCGCCCTGGTGATGAGCTATGGCTTCACCAATACGCTGTGGGCGGTGCTGGCGATGGCTGTGGTGATTTTTATCAGCGGCTTGCCCATCAGCTACTACGCCGCGCGCTATGGCGTGGACATGGACCTGCTCTCGCGCGGCGCCGGCTTCGGTTACATCGGCTCGACCATCACTTCGCTGATCTACGCCAGCTTCACGTTCCTATTTTTCGCCCTGGAAGCGGCGATTATGGCCCTGGCCCTGGAACTGTATTTCCGTATCCCGCTGGCCCTGGCGTACGTGCTGTGCTCGGTGATCGTCATCCCGTTGGTGGCCTACGGCATCACCTTGATCAGCCGCTTGCAGATGTGGAGCCAGCCGCTGTGGCTGACCCTGTTGCTGGTGCCCTACCTGTTCGTCATCGCCAAGAACCCCCAGGCGTTCGCCGACTTGCCCAGTTTCGCCGGGCGCCTGGGGGAAGGTGGCACCTTCAACTTGCTGTATTTCGGTGCAGCCCTGAGCGTGGCGCTGTCGCTGGTGACGCAAATCGGCGAACAGGTCGACTACATTCGCTTTCTCCCGGAAAAAACCGCCGCCAACCGCAAACGCTGGTGGGCTGCGTTACTCATGGCAGGCCCGGGCTGGATTCTCCTCGGCGCGCTGAAAATGCTTGGCGGGGCCTTTCTGGCGTTCCTCGCCCTGCAACATGAAGTGCCCATGGAACGGGCCGCCGAACCCACGCAGATGTACCTGGTGGCGTTCAACTACGTGTTCGACTCGCCGCAGTGGGCGCTGGCTGCGATGGTGCTGTTTGTCATCGTGTCGCAGATCAAAATCAATCTGACCAACGCCTACGCCGGGTCCCTGGCCTGGTCGAACTTTTTCGCCCGGGTCACCCACAGCCACCCCGGCCGGGTGGTATGGGTGGTGTTTAACGTGACCATTGCCTTGATGCTGATGGAGCTGGGGGTGTTCGACGCCATCGAGCAAGTGCTGGGGCTGTACGCCAATATCGCGATCGCCTGGATCGGCGCCCTGCTGGCCGACTTGCTGATCAACAAGCCCTTGGGGCTTTCACCCCCGCACATCGAGTTCAAGCGCGCGCACTTGTACGACATCAACCCGGTCGGCGTCGGCGCCATGCTGATCGCTTCGGTGACCTCTTTCATGGCCCACTTCGGCCTGCTTGGGGCGCTGGCCCAGGCCGCGCCGCCCCTGGTGTCCCTGGGCACGGCGCTGGTGTGTGCGCCGCTGATCGCCTGGTGGACCGGCGGGCGCTTTTACATCGCCCGTAGCAGCGACAGCGGGTTGTTATTCCCCCACGGCGCGCAGAGCACACTCGTCTGCGGGCTGTGCAGCAATGCTTTCGAAACCCCCGACATGGCCTGGTGCCCAGCCTATGCCGCGCCCATCTGTTCGCTGTGCTGCTCACTGGACGCGCGCTGCGGCGACAAATGCAAACCGCGCGCACGCCTGTCGATGCAGTTCGAAGACTGCGTGGCCTGGCTACTGCCGCGTTTGCCGTTGGCCCGTTTGCACACGCGGCTGGCCCATTACCTGGCACTGCTGACGATGCTGATGCTAATGGTCTCCGGGGCATTGGCGCTGATCTACAGCCAGGTGGCCTATAACCTGGTGGACCAGTCCCCGCAGGTCCGCCACACCCTGTTCCTGGCCTTCGTCAAAGCCTTCCTGACCCTCAGCGTGTTCGCCGCGATTCTGGCCTGGTGGGTGGTGTTGACCCGGGAAAGCCGGCGCGTCGCCCAGCAGGAGTCCGACCGCCAGACCTTGCTCTTGATGCAAGAGATAGAAGCCCACGACAAGACCGACCAAGCCCTGCAAAAAGCCAAGGAAGCCAGCGAAGCCGCCAACGCCGCCAAAAGCCGCTACGTCACGGGGCTCTCCCATGAACTGCGCACGCCGCTCAACAGTATTCTGGGCTATACGCAAATCCTCCAGCGTGACGCCAATACGGCGCCGCAACAGCAAGACGCCCTGGCGACGATCCTGCGCAGCAGCCTGCACCTGCTGTCGCTGATCGACGGCTTACTCGACGTGGCCAAGATCGAAGCAGGCAAGCTGCGCCTGGAGCACTCGGAAATCGCCTTTCAGGAATTCATTCACGACCTGCAACGCATGTTTACCCCCACCGCCCAGGGCAAGGGCCTGCACTTTCATCTGGAAGTGGTCGGGCGCATGCCCGCCGTGGTGCGCGGCGACGAAAAGCGCGTACGGCAGATCCTGATCAACCTGCTCGGCAACGCGGTGAATTTCACCGACCGCGGCGAGGTGCGCCTGCGCGTCAGCTATTTGCGCGAAACTGCCTGCTTTGAAGTGATCGACACCGGGGTCGGGATCGCTGATGAGCAACTGGAACGGATTTTCCAGCCCTTCGAGCGCGGCGACCTGCAGCGCCAGGACAACGGTGTCGGCCTGGGCCTGACCATCACCCGTATGCTCACGGCCTTGATGGGTGGGGAGTTGCTGGTGAGCAGCCGGCCGGGTGAAGGCACGCGCTTTCAGGTCCGCCTGTTTCTCTCCGAAGTGCGCGTGCCCAAAGCGCTGATCCAGACTGACCACGACATCATCGGCTACGACGGCCCGCGGCGGCTGATCCTGGTGGTCGATGACCACCTCGAGCATCGCCAGGTGCTCAGCGGCATGCTCAGCCCGCTGGGCTTCGACGTCGCCCAGGCCGCCAATGGCCAGGAAGCCATCCGCCAGGTCTCGCTGCTGCACCCCGATCTGATCCTCATGGACTTGTCGATGCCCGCCATGGATGGCTGGCAGACCAGCCGCCTGATCCGCCGCAATGCCTTATCACTGGCGCCGATCATTGTCGTTTCAGCCAATGCCAACACCCATGCCGGCGAGGCCGCGCTGCATAGCGACTACCTGGCCAAACCGGTGCACTTTCAATCCCTGCTGGAGCGCCTGCAGGTGCATTTGCAACTGCAATGGCGGCGCCGCCCACGGGCGCTGGAAAGCGCAACGCCGGCGTTGATGTGCCGGCCCGAGCGCGCGCAATTGCAAGCCCTCGAAGAGCTCTGCGCACTGGGCTACGTGCGCGGCGTACAGGCCAAGTTCGATGAAATCGAACGAGCCAACCCCGCCACCGCCGCCTACCTGGCTGAGCTGAGGGCGTTGGCCAAAGGCTTTCAATTAGATGAAGTCAGCTTAAAACTCAAGGAGGCCCTGCATGTACCCACTGACACCCTCGGTTGAGCCGGGCGTGATCCTGATCGTCGACGACACCCCGGATAACCTGGCGCTGCTGTCGGACGCCCTGGATGAGGCCGGCTACATGGTGCTGGTGGCGCTCGATGGCCACAGCGCCCTGAACCGCATTCAGCGGCGGCGCCCCGACCTGATTCTGCTCGATGCCATGATGCCCGGCCTGGACGGCTTCGAAACTTGTCGGCAGATCAAGGCGCAGCCCCACGGGGCTGATATCCCGATCCTGTTCATGACCGCTCTGACCGACAGCGAGCACGTGGTCAAAGGCTTCGAAGCCGGGGCCATCGATTACGTCACCAAACCGATTCAATGTGCCGAAGTGCTCGCCCGGGTGGCCTCGCACTTGCGTACCGCGCGCATCTTGCAGGCCGCCAGGGTCGCCGAGCACGGCGCCAAGCCGGGTTTCGATAACCAGCGCCTGGCTAGCCGCTATCAGCTCACCGAACGTGAGATCGAAGTACTGCGCTGGGTCGCGTGCGGCAAGACCAACAAGGATATCGCCGATATCCTCGGCCTGAGCCCGCGTACGGTGAACAAGCATTTGGAGCATATCTACGTGAAGCTCGGAGTCGAGACCCGGGCCGCCGCGACCTCGGTTGCGCTGGTTGCCCTATAGCGCCAGGTGGCTCACCAACTGCGGCAGTACGCTCTCGCATGAGGCCGAGACTTTAAGGTGCAATAACCCGTCAGCGCGGGTGCGCCCCAGGTTGATCGCCAGCAGCGGCTTGCCGTGGCGCGACATCTCCTGGCACAGGCGAAAGCTCGAATAGGCCATCAGCGAAGTCCCCACCACCAACATCGCTTGCGCTTGCTCGGCCGCGCGCCAGGCCGCGTCCGCGACATGCTGGGGGACGCCGCCGCCAAAAAACACCACGTCAGGTTTCAGCAGGTCACTGCCGCAGCTCGGGCAGTGGGGCATCTTGAAACCTTCGAGAAAGGCCGCCGCCAACTGCGCGTCACCATCAGGCGCCAACACGGCGTTGACATTGAGTAGGCTCGGGTTGAGCTGATCCAGTTGGGCCTGGACCTGCGCGCGGGGCAGGCGCTGACCGCAATCGAGGCACACCACCCAATGCAGGTTGCCATGCAATTCGATCACCTCGCGGCTGCCGGCGGCCTGATGCAGGTTATCGACGTTCTGCGTGATCAGCCCCGCCACATACCCCGCAGCCTGCAGTTGCGCCAGTGCCTGATGCGCCGCATTGGGCTGTGCGCGGCTAACGCCCTGCCAGCCCACCATGGCCCGCGCCCAGTAGCGCTTACGGGTGGCGGCGCTGTTCATGAAGTCCTGATGCATGATCGGCGCATTGCCCCGGCGCACGCCGTTGACGTCCCGGTAATCAGGGATACCCGAAGGGGTGCTGATACCCGCGCCGGTCAAGACCAGCAGCGGGTGTTGGCGCACCTGTGCGCAGAGCGTTTGCAGGGCATCGGGCATGGCCATCTCGCCTCCAGAGGTTACACGCGGTTACATCCTGCGCCTTTGTCGGCCGTTGTTCCACTCGCACCGCACCAGGATTTTGGAACTTCCGCGGCCCATACCTGCCGACTCTACATAGGCTGACAGCTTTATATGACCACTTTAGAGGAGAATCTGCAGATGCCCGATGCACAAGGTAAAGTTCGCTACGCGGTGGTAGCCGGCGGTTGGATATCCCAAGGCGCCTTTATGCCAGGCGTTGACCAAACCGATAATTCGGTTATGACCGCCCTGGTCACCGGTGACCCCGTCAAGGCCGACAAACTGGCCGAACTCTATGACCTGAAAAGCTACCACTACGACGAGTTTCCTAAGCTGCTGGCGTCAGGTGAGATCGACGCGATCTACCTGGCCACGCCCAACTTTCGCCACCGTGAATTCGCGGTGCCTGCACTGGAGGCTGGCATCCATGTGTTGCTGGAAAAACCCATGGCCACCAGCGAGGAGGACTGCCAGGCGATTAACGCGGCGGCACAACGCTCTGGCGCCAAGCTGATGATCGCCTACCGCTTGCACTGCGAGCCCGGCACCGTAGAAATGGTGCAACGGGTGCGCCGCGGCGACATTGGCGACCCGCGCCTGTTCACTGCCACCTTCAGCCAATGCACTGACCCGGCCAACCACCGCATGCACAGTGGCTACTGGGCCGGCCCTGCCACCGACATGGGGCCCTACCCGCTCAACGCAGTGCGCAACCTGTTTCTCAGTGAGCCGCTGGAAGTCCACGCCGTGGCCGCGCAAACCCCTGGACGGCCGATCAATACACCGGACACGGTAACCGTGACCCTGCGCTTCGCAGAAGAACGCATGGCGGTGTTTACCGTCAGTTACAGCCTGCCCGCCAGCGAACGCTTTCAGCTGCTGGGCAGCAAGGGTGAGTTCGAAGCCTCGCCATGCTTTGGCTTCGGCGAAGGGGTGGGCATCGCTTACCGCGCCACCATCGACGGCGACACCCAGGAGCACCGCCACCCGGTGGTCGACCATTTTGGCGGTGAGACCCAGTATTTCTCCGAGTGCATCCTCAAGGGTACAGCGGTGGAACCCGACGGCGACGAGGGCTGGCGCGATGTGCGGGTGCTAGCTGCGATCGAACGTTCGTTGCAAACCGGCGAGGTGCAGCACCTGGAACCTCTGCCAGCCCGCGCGGGCATCCAGCCCGACCAGGCGCGCCGCCTGCCGTTGGCCAAGGTGCCGGAGTATATCAATACCGACGAGCCTAACTGATTAGGCCCCTGCCGCGAGCCCCCCACTCGCGGCAGTTTTTTTACCGGCAAAATCCAATTGAACCCCTACCCCATCGCCACTGACCAATCTTTTAACCAGCGCCCATAGAGGTGCGACTCTAACGACCTGATGAAGAGGCCTTGCGCCATGTCCCCGAACCGCCCCGAGTACGAAGACGCCTGCGCTACCGCCCAGCGACCCGCCCATGCATCGGCCAGCCAGCCGCTGACCCTCAAGGTCAACGGCAAACTCACCACTGTGGATGTCGACCCGCGCACCACTCTGTTGGACGTGCTGCGCGAGCGCCTGGCATTGACCGGCACCAAGAAAGGCTGCGACCACGGCCAATGCGGCGCCTGCACCGTGCACGTCGATGGTCGTCGGGTCAACGCTTGCCTGAGTTTCGCGCTGATGCACGACGGTGCCGAGATCACCACCATCGAAGGCCTGGGCACTCCGGCTGACCTGCACCCGATGCAAGCCGCGTTCGTCGAGCACGACGCCTACCAGTGCGGCTACTGCACCAGCGGCCAGATCATGTCGGCGGTGGCCTTGGCCAACGAGCCCTGCGGCGGCTCCAATGCCGAGATCAAAGAAGCCATGAGCGGCAACATCTGCCGTTGCGGCGCCTACTCGAACATTCTCGCGGCTATCCAGCAGACCCGCAAAGCCTGAGGCTCGTCCCATGCAGACTTTTACCTTCCAGCGCGTCGACGACCCAGCTCAGGCTGTGCGTTTGGCCAGCGCTTCGACCAGTGCCCAACAGGGCGCCTCAGTGCGCTTCATCGCCGGCGGCACCACTCTGACCGACTTGATGAAACTGGGGGTCGAACAACCCGGCCAACTCATTGACATCAACCACCTGCCCCTCGCCGATATCCGCGCCACGCCTGAAGGTGGCTTGGAAATCGGCGCGTTGGTACGAAACAGCGACCTGGCTCAGCACGAGCAGGTCAAGCGCGACTACCCCGTACTCAGCGAGGCCTTGCTGTCAGGTGCTTCCGGGCAACTGCGCAATATGGCCAGTACCGCCGGTAACCTGCTGCAACGTACCCGCTGCATGTACTTTCGCGACAACCTCAGCGCGTGCAACAAGCGCGAGCCGGGCAGCGGCTGCGCGGCTATCGAGGGCATTCACCGCAGCCTGGCTATTCTGGGCACCAGCCAACACTGCATTGCCAGCAATCCATCGGACATGAACGTGGCCTTGGTAGCCCTGGATGCGCAAATCCGCATTCTGGGTGCAGCAGGCGAGCGAACCGTGCCGGCGACTGAGTTTTTCTTATTGCCGGGCACCACCCCTGAACGGGAAAACGTATTGCAGCCAGGTGACCTGGTCACCCACGTGGTGCTGCCGGCGCCAGTGTCGGGCGCGCACTCGGGTTACCTGAAATTGCGCGACCGGGCGTCCTATGAGTTCGCCCTGGCTTCGGCTGCGGTGGTCCTGCACATCGAAGCCGGCCAGGTGCTTGACGCCCGCGTCGCGTTGGGCGGCGTGGGCACGCGCCCGTGGCGCTCGGCCGAAGCGGAGCATGCGCTGATTGGCGCAACGGCGAACGAAGCCACCTGGCAGGCGGCCGCCAGCGCAGCGCTCGCCCATGCTCAGCCACTGCCGGGGAATGCGTTCAAAGTCGAATTGGCCAAGCGTTGCCTGGCTCACGCCCTCGCCACCGTCGCGAAAAGCGCCTGATCCGGAGAATCTCCCATGGCAATGCCTTCACCTGTTTCACCCGACATCATTGGCCAGGGTGCCCCGCGCATCGACGGCCCGAAAAAAGTCAGCGGGGCGGCGCGCTATGCGTCCGACCACCATTTCGATGAGTTGGTGTATGCCGTCCCGGTCACTGCCACCATCGCCAAGGGGCGTATCACCTCCCTAGACCCTGCCGCCGCCCTGGGTATGCCCGGCGTGCTAGAGGTGTTGCACCACGGCAATTTTGCCGACCAGGTTGAACAAAGCGACCCGGATGCCGGCAAGACCGATGAAACCCGGCCGCCCTTGAAAGACGAGCGTATTCGCTACTACGGCCAGTACGTGGCCGTGGTCTTGGCCGAGACCTACGAGCAGGCCATGGCCGCTGCGGCGGCGGTGAAGGTCAGCTACGCTGCCGAGCAGCCGGACGTGCACTTGCACCTCAAGCCCGAAGACCCGGAGCAAGTCGACACTGAGCGCGGTGATGTACTGACCGCGTTCCAGAGCGCCGAGGTGCGCGTCGATCAGACCTACACCACTCCGGTACATGCGCATAACCCGATCGAGCTGCACGCTACGGTCGCCCTATGGGATGGCCAGGGGTTCACCCTGTACGAAACCTCCCAGGCGATCATGAACCACAGCAAGGTCATGGCGCAGATGCTCGGTGTCGCTCCGGAGCAAGTGCGGGTGTTCACCGAATACCTGGGCTCGGGCTTCGGAGGCAAGTTGTGGCCGTGGGGCCATTCCCTGCTCGCTGCCGGTGCCGCGCGCTTGCTGGAGCGGCCAGTGAAGCTCGTGGTGGACCGGCGGATGATGTTCCAAACCGTGGGCCATCGCACTAATACGCAACAACGGATGCGCCTGGGCGCCAGCCGTGACGGGCGTTTGCAGTCACTGCAACAAGACTACCTGTTCCACAACTCACGGCTGGATACGTACAAAGAAAACTGCGGCGAGGCTACGGGTTTTCTCTACAGCACACCTAACCTGCGGGCAGCCTGGTCCCTCGCGCGCCGTGATATCGCGCCGCCTACTTCCATGCGCGGTCCAGGCGCGGTACCGGGCCTGTACGCACTAGAAGCGGCGATGAATGAGCTGGCGGTGGCGTTGGACATGGACCCGCTGCAGTTACGCCTGCTCAATCAACCGGAAATCGATGAAAGCACGGGGCTGCCGTTTTCTTCGCGCCACTTGAACGAGTGCCTGACCTTGGGCGCCCAGCGTTTCGGTTGGGACGAGCGTAACCCCACGCCCGGCAGCATGCGCAACGCCCAGGGCGTGCGCGTGGGTTGGGGCATGGCGGCGTGCTCGTGGATGGCCAAGTCGCTGCCTGCCGAAGTACGGGTAGAGTTGACGGCCGATGGCCGTGCGCGGGTCTCCAGCGGCACCCAGGACATCGGCACGGGCACCTATACAGTGGTCGCGCAGATGGTCGCCCAGCTGACTGGCCTACCGCTCAAGCACATTGACGTGGTGCTGGGCGATACCCGCCTGCCCCCCGGCCCGATGTCGGGTGGTTCCATGGCGACCGGGTCGATGGTTCCTGCTGTGCAAGAGGCGACCCGCAATGCGTTGGGTCACGCCATGCAAACCGCCCTCGACGTCCACCCGCCGTTCAAGGGCCGACGCGTCGAAGACCTCAGCGTCAACGAGGCCCATGTCCACTTGGAAGGCCAAGCACCGCACAGCGGTATCGGCCTGGCTGAGTTGCTTACAACCGCCGGGCTGGAGCACTTCAGCGGTAGCGGGAAAAGCGCGGGCAGCGACGAGATCGAGAAGAAAGTCTCGCTGCACTCCTACGGCGCCCACTTTGTCGAAGTGACTTGGGAGCCAGAAATCGCCCGCTTGCAGGTCAGCCGGGTGGTCACCGTGATTGACGGTGGCAAGGTGATCAACAGCCGCACTGGGCGCAATCAGATCGAGGGGGCAATCGTCATGGGCGTCGGCATGGCGCTGTTCGAAGAGACCGAGTACGACAGCCGTAGCGGTGCACCGATGAACAGCAACCTGGCCGACTACATCATGACCACCCATGCCGATGCGCCTGATGTGGACATTACCTTCCTCGACTATCCGGACTTAGCCCTGAACCCGCTGGGTGCCCGTGGCATCGGCGAAATTGGTCTGGCGGGGATTTCCGCAGCGATTACCGACGCCGTGCGCCACGCCACCGGGGTGGTGGTGCGCGACCTACCGGTACGTATCGAGGATCTGCTGGAATCGAAGGTGGTTTAACCGATTGGGGGCAGTGCGGCTGCCCCCCATCTTGACTTTATTTAGCTCCCCTATGGCCTGCCAGAACCATGTCCGACCCTCTAGAAGTCATCGCTCTGCCCCCAGATTTGCATTACGTCGACGACACCCAGCCTGGCCTGCGCCGCAAAGTGTTGCGCGGTAAATTCGCCTATTTCGACACCCAGGGCCAACGCATAAAAGACCCTGACGAAGTCAAGCGTATCAACGCCCTGGCCGTGCCCCCCGCCTACACCGATGTGTGGATTTGCGCCGATCCCATGGGCCATCTGCAAGCGACAGGGCGCGACGCCCGGGGCCGTAAGCAGTACCGCTACCACGCGCGCTGGCGCGAAGTGCGCGACGAGAATAAATACTCGCGCATGCTCGAGTTCGGCGCGGTATTGCCTAAGGTGCGTAAGCAGATGGAAGCGCACCTGGGGCTACCTGGGCTGCCTCGGGAAAAAGTCATGGCTACGGTGCTGTCGTTGCTCGACACCACCTTGATTCGCGTGGGCAACAGCCAATACGCGCGGGACAACCGCTCCTACGGCTTGACCACCTTGCGCGGGCGCCATGTGGACGTCAAAGGCTCGTCGATTGCCTTCGAGTTTCGCGGCAAAAGCGGGGTTGAGCATAAGGTCACGGTCAAGGACCGGCGCCTGGCCGGCATCGTCAAGCGCTGCCTGGAACTGCCCGGGCAAAACCTGTTTCAGTACCTGGACGCTGACGGCGAGCGGCACACAGTCAGCTCCCATGACATCAACGCCTACCTGCAGCAACTGACCGGCGCCGAGTTCACTGCCAAGGACTACCGTACCTGGGCGGGCAGCGCGTTGGCCTTGCAGATGCTGCGCGAGCTGCACTGGGAACCGGAGCCCGACGCCAAGAAGCATATCGTTGAGATGGTCAAACAAGTCGCACGGCAATTGGGCAATACACCCGCTGTGTGCCGGCGCTGTTACATTCACCCGGCAGTGCTGGAACACTTCGTTCTTGGGGAACTGGCCAAGCTACCCAAGCCGCGCCAACGCAAGGGCTTACGCCTGGAAGAGGTCGCCTTGGCGAGTTTCCTGGAAAAACTCACCGCGCAGACCGCTTGAGGGTTTTTATCGCCGTAATGTAGCCGGACGTATCTTCAGCGTTACCCGATATCCCTTGCTGCCCGCCTGGGCGATGGCTATATACGGGTGATCGAACGACTGAAGATACACCCGATGCAGATAGACCCCGAGCAAATCCACATTACCCGGCTGTTCCCGACGCCCATCGCCAGCTTGCAACACCCCGAACACGAGCGCCTCAACGAACACCTGCGGGCGGTGATCCTGGCCCGGGCCGAGCATCACCCCGGCACCCTGCACAGCAATCAAGGTGGCTGGCAGTCCGAAGATGACTTCGCTGACTGGGCCGGCGACGCCGGGGAGCAACTGGTTGCCTTCAGCCAGGCCTTGGCCAACCAGTTGTCGGCGGTCAGTTCGCCGCAACACGGGCTGATCGAGGCCAACCTGCAGTGGAAATACAGCGCCTGGGCCAACGTCAACCGCAAGGGCCATTCCAATGCGTTGCACGGGCATCCGGGATCGTTCTGGTCGGCGGTGTATTGGGTCGACGACGGGGGCTGCCAGGCCGACCGCGCGCTGGGCGGTGAGCTGGAGTTCGTTGACCCGCGCGGCATCACCCCGATGTTGCTCAACCCGGCGTTGCGCATGCGCATCGAAGGTTGCCTGGCGGCTGGCTACGTCAGTACCGTGACGCCCAAAAGCGGGACGCTGCTGATGTTCCCCTCGTGGCTGATGCACGCGGTACGCCGCTACGAGGGCACCACGCCACGCATCTCGGTGGCGTTTAACTTCGCCATCTGAGGCGTAATGCGGCTGAATTAACCGGGGCAGGCAGGGTCGGTTGTACATCCCTAGTCTGCCCAGGAAGCCCATGAAACCTCTGAAGCCCACCGGCTATGTCCAGGTTCGCGGCGCGCGCGAACACAACCTGAAAAACGTCGATGTCGATATTCCCCGCGATGCCCTGGTGGTCTTTACCGGCGTATCCGGCTCCGGCAAGTCATCCCTGGCGTTCGGCACCCTGTATGCCGAGGCGCAGCGGCGCTACTTCGAGTCCGTGGCGCCCTACGCCCGGCGGCTGATCGACCAGGTGGGTGTGCCCGACGTCGACCGCATCGATGGCCTGCCCCCTGCCGTAGCACTGCAACAACAGCGCGGCACGCCGAGTACGCGTTCCTCGGTGGGCAGCGTGACCACCCTCGGCAGCGCGGTGCGCATGCTCTATTCGCGGGTCGGTGAATACCCCAAAGGCCAGAGCCTGCTATATGCCGAGGACTTTTCCCCGAATACGCCCCAAGGCGCCTGCCCCCAGTGCCACGGCCTGGGCCGGGTCTATGAAGTCACCGAACGGGCCATGGTGCCCGATGACTCCCTGAGCATCCGTGAACGCGCCATTGCCTCGTGGCCGCCGGCTTGGCAGGGCCAGAACCAGCGCGACATTCTGGTGACGCTGGGCTATGACGTGGACATCCCCTGGCGCGACCTGCCGAAAAAGCAGCGCGATTGGATTCTCTTCACTGAAGAGCAACCCACCGTTCCGGTGTACGGCGGGCTAACCCCGGAGCAGACCCGCGAGGCGCTCAAGCGCAAGCTTGAACCCAGCTACCAAGGCACATTCACCGGTGCCCGGCGCTACGTTCTGCATACCTTTGCCCACTCCCAAAGCGCGCTGATGAAAAAGCGCGTCAGCCAGTTCATGAGCGGTACCGCCTGCCCGACCTGCCAAGGTAAACGCTTGAAACCCGAGGCCCTGAGCGTGAAATTCGCCGGCCTGGATATCGGTGAGTTTTCCCAACTGCCCCTGGAGCGTTTGGTAGAGGTATTGCGCCCTGTGGCCGATGGTAGCCAGGTGGCTGACCGCCCACCCGAGCAGCGTCTGGCGGGGCAGCAACTGGCGCAGAACCTATTGACGCGCATGGCCGCCTTGACGGACCTGGGCCTTGGTTACCTGGCCCTGGAGCGCAGCACGCCGACGCTGTCGTCGGGTGAGCTACAACGCCTGCGCTTGGCCACCCAGCTCAATTCACAGCTATTCGGCGTGGTCTACGTGCTCGACGAACCCTCAGCCGGCCTGCACCCCGCTGACGGCGAAGCGCTGTTCGAGGCGCTGCAACGGTTGAAGGCTGCCGGCAACTCATTGTTTGTGGTCGAGCACGACCTGGAAACCATGCGCCGCGCCGACTGGCTGGTGGACGTCGGCCCGGCTGCCGGCGACCAGGGCGGCCAGGTGCTGTACAGCGGCGCGCCGGCCGGGCTTAAAGAAGTCGAAGCGTCGCGCACGCGGGAGCATCTGTTCGCGGCAAGCCAGGCTGTGCAAGCCGGCCGCCGGCCCACGTCGACCTGGCTGAGCCTGGCGGGGATTACCCGCAATAATCTACGGGATGTGGCGGTGGACTTTCCGCTGCACTGTTTCACCGCAGTCACCGGGGTGTCGGGTTCGGGCAAGTCAAGCCTGGTCAGCCAGGCGTTGTTGGAGCTGGTCGGTGAACAGCTTGGGCAGCCGATTGAGGCCGAGGAAGAGCAGCACCTGGAAGACGTCGCCCCGCAGACCGAGGCTGGGCACATCGTCGGTGGACTCAAAGGCATCCAGCGGCTGGTCAAAGTCGATCAAAAACCCATCGGGCGCACGCCGCGCTCGAACCTGGCCACTTACACCGGCCTGTTCGACCAAGTGCGTAAGCTCTTCGCCCAGACCCCTGAAGCGCGGAAACAGGGGTACGACGCCGGGCAATTTTCCTTCAACGTCGCCAAGGGCCGCTGTAGCCACTGCGAGGGTGAGGGCTTTGTCAGCGTCGAGTTGCTTTTCATGCCCAGCGTCTACGCGCCCTGCCCCACCTGCCACGGCGCCCGCTACAACCCGCAGACCCTGGCCGTGCAATGGAATGGCCTGAACATCGCCCAAGTGCTGGGGCAGACCGTGGACCAGGCCTGGGCGTTTTTCCAGGACCAGGCTGCCGTGCTGCGGCCGTTGACGGTCCTGCGCGATATCGGCCTGGGCTACTTGCGCCTGGGCCAGCCCGCCACCGAATTGTCCGGCGGTGAAGCCCAGCGCATCAAATTGGCCACCGAGCTGCAACGCAGCCAACGCGGCGCGACCCTCTATGTGTTAGACGAACCGACCACCGGCTTGCACCCCAGCGACGTCGACCGCCTGCTGGAGCAGCTCAATGGCTTGGTGGACGCTGGCAATAGCGTGATCGTGATCGAACACGACATGCGCGTGGTGGCCCAGGCCGATTGGGTGATCGATATCGGCCCTGGGGCAGGCAACCGCGGTGGTGAAGTGGTCGCTAGCGGCCGTGCCGACGCGGTGTGTGAAGAGGCGCGAAGCAAGACAGCGCCCTATCTCCAGGCCCTGTTCAAGAGTTAGGGCTTGCCCCCCTTCTCCGGGGCCTCTGATTCAGGCTCCCGGGGCTGTTCGCCCTGCTCGTTGAGGTGTTTGTGCTCTTCACCGACATCGCCGGCGTTATCCGGTTGATGGTCAAGGTCTTCGCGTTGCGATTCACGGTTCATCAGGATTGCCTTCTTTGTTGTAGGAGACGCGTTGTTATACAAGCTTTGGCAACGCCAGGCGTGCAAGGTGCCGTAACATTTGCCGGGTGAACTCCCCAGGCCTATGCCAGTCAGCTTTAAAAGGCTTACGAGGAGGTTCACCGTTTCATGCATATCTCATTGGACAAGCAAGTTGCACTGGTCACTGGCGCCAGCTCGGGTTTAGGCGCTGCAGCGGCTCGGGGCCTGGCCGAAGCCGGGGCTGCCGTGGTGATCAATTACAATTCCCAACCGGAGCCGGCTGAGGCGTTGGCCGAGGAAATCAAGGCAAACGGCGGCCAAGCCATCGCCGTGGCCGCTGACGTGTCCAAGGAAGAGGATGTGCTGCAGCTGTTCGAGGCTACCCTGCAAGCTTTCGGCAGGCTCGATATCCTGGTGGCGAACTCGGGTTTGCAACGCGACGCAGCCACCGTGGATATGACCCTGGCTGACTGGAACAAGGTGTTGGACGTGAACCTCACCGGCCAGTTTCTCTGCGCGCGTTCCGCGCTGCGCCAGTTCGCGGCGCAGGGCCCCTGCCCGGATATTTCCCGCGCCACCGGCAAGATTATCCATATGAGCTCGGTGCACCAACTGATCCCCTGGGCCGGGCATGCCAACTACGCAGCCTCCAAGGGCGGCGTCGATCTGTTGATGCGCAGCATCGCCCAGGAAGTCGGCGAACAGAAAATCCGCGTTAATAGCATTGCACCCGGGGCCATTGCCACGGCGATCAACCGTAAAGCCACTGAGGGCGACGCGGCACAAGCGCTACTCAAGCTCATCCCTTACGCGCGCATCGGCGAGGGCGTGGACGTCGCCAATGCAGTGGTGTGGCTGGCATCGGATGCGTCCGACTATGTGCACGGCACTACCCTTTTCGTCGATGGCGGTATGAGCCTTTACCCAGGGTTCAAAGACAATGGCTGAACGCGTTAACGACTTCAGCCAAAGCGCGATCGAAGACCACGGCATCATTGGCGACATGCGCAGCGCCGCCCTGATCGCCGACACCGGCACGGTGGACTTTTTCTGCTGGCCCGACTTCGACAGCCCCTCCATTTTCACCGCCCTGCTCGACTCCGACCGCGCCGGTGCCTTCGAACTGGCGCCCCATCTGCCTAACGCACGGCGCCAGCAGATCTACGTGCCCGACAGTAATGTCCTGCAAACCCGCTGGATCGATGCTGACGCTGTGGTGGAGATCACCGACCTGATGCCCATCGGCGCCGACGCCGACGATTTGCCGCGGTTGGTGCGCAGGGTGCGGGTGGTCAGCGGTGAAGCGCGCATCAGCTTGCGCTGTCGCGTGCGCCACGACTACAGCCGCGCCGACACCACGGCAAAGCTGGACCACGGCAGTGTGCTATTCGAAGCCCGCGGCCAACCCAGCGTACGCCTATGCGCTAGCTTGGCGCTGCAACTGGACGATGGCGCCGCCACCGCGAGCTTTACCCTAAGCGCCGGCGAGACTGCGGCCTTTGTCCTGGGGGGTAGCGACGATCCATTGGTACGGCCTGACGACGGCGCCCATTGCCTGGAAGAAACCCTGGCATTTTGGCGCCGCTGGCTGGGCCAGTCGAATTACCGTGGGCGCTGGCGCGAAGCTGTCAACCGCTCGGCCCTGGCCCTCAAGCTGCTGACCTCGCGCAAGCATGGCGGCATCATTGCCGCCGCCACGTTCGGCCTGCCAGAAACCGTGGGCGGCGAGCGTAACTGGGACTATCGCTACACCTGGATCCGCGATGCGTCGTTTACCGTCTATGCGTTTATGCGCCTGGGCTTTACCGAGGAAGCCAACGCCTTTATGCGCTGGGTGCGCGGCCGCGTCGACGACTCCTGCGAAGGCTCCTCGCGGCTGCATATTCTCTATAGCCTGGAAGGCGAGGAACGCCTGCCAGAAGAACACTTGGACCACTTGGCTGGCCATCAGGGGGCGCTCCCGGTACGCGTCGGTAACGATGCCTACGACCAGGTCCAACTGGACATTTACGGCGAGCTACTGGACGCGGTGTACCTTGCCAATAAGTACGGTGAGGCGATTTCTCACGACGGTTGGCGACACGTCACGCAGTTGGTGGACAAAGTCTGCGACAGCTGGCGCGATACCGACGTCGGCATTTGGGAGATGCGCGGCGAAGGTAAACACTTCCTGCACTCACGCCTGATGTGCTGGGTAGCGTTGGACCGCGCGTTGCGCTTGGCCGCCAAGCGCTCCCTGCCCGCACCATTCGCCCGCTGGGATGCCGAGCGCCAAGCAATCCATGACGACATCTGGAAGCATTTCTGGGATGCCGACGCAGGCCATTTCGTTCAGCACATCGGCAGTCGTAAATTGGACGCAGCCATGCTGCTGATGCCGTTGGTACGCTTCGTCGGCGCGACCGACCCCCGTTGGTTAACTACCCTGGACGCCATCGAGCGCACCCTGGTGCGCGATGGCATGGTCTATCGCTACCGCAATGACGACGACCACAGCGACGGCCTGAGCGGCGAAGAAGGCGCGTTTACCGCGTGCTCGTTCTGGTACGTGGAATGCCTGGCCCGCGCCGGGCGTATCGAGCAGGCCCACTTGGAATTCGAGCAGTTACTACGCTACGCCAACCCGGTTGGGCTATACGCCGAAGAGTTCGACACCCACGGTCATCATTTAGGCAATACCCCCCAGGCACTCAGCCACCTGGCACTGATCAGTGCGGCGAGTTTCCTGGACCGCAAACTCAGTGGTGAGCGCACGCAATGGCAACCCTGAGCTATTTACCGCAAGAAAATCACACAGAGGTCGATAACATGGATAAGGAACTCGAAAAAGAAGTACTGACACGCTTATTGCACTCCCACCCTACTGGGCTTGGCAAAGAGTTGTTAGATAACTATCGAGGCGAGCGATCGGTTGCCGAATGCCTGAACCAGTTGAAAGAGCGCGGTCTGATCCATAACCACGCCAAAGGCCAAAGCGACGAGTTGGTTTACCCGATCAAACTGAGTTCATCTGGGGTCGAGGCCGCCAAGGCATTCGAGTAATAAGGGTTGCGGGGCAAGCCACAGTGCGCTTGCCCCGCGACATTGAAAACCTAGGCGCTGTGGGTTGATTCAGGCCATAATTACATCAGTTTCACGCTCAAATTGCGTAGTACCGCCTACAATGCGCTGTACGAAACATCAGGGGCTTTAATCAAGTCATCTCGCCCCACGCTGGAGCGTAGCCGACTCAAACCAATATTGGATAAATCGAGCAGGGAATCATAGGAGCCGTACATGCTGATACTCACCCGCAAGGTAGGCGAAAGCATCGTCATTCATGACGACATCAAGATCACTATTCTGGGCGTAAAAGGGATGCAGGTGCGCATTGGCATCGACGCACCTAAAGACGTTCAGGTACACCGTGAAGAGATTTACAAGCGCATTCAGGCAGGTAGCCCAGCGCCGGACAAGGGAGAGTCTGACCAGTAAGGTCGATAGCCTGATGCGAGCGGAGGGCTCCGCTCGCGGCAGTTCAATGCAATAACTTGTGCAGTCAGATCGGGGTTTCCTGCGGCGGATGATCTGGAGTCGTTCCACCATAGCCACCGGCGGTGCGCTTGGCATTGTCGACACCTTTCTTCAGCCCATCCCGCGCCGTCAGGCCTTCCTCATAAGTCTTGGTGTATTCCTTCACAGACTTACCGTTCGGGTCCATCACGTTGATCGCGACATCCACACGTTCATCGCTGACCTTAGTGGCCACTACTTTGTAGGTAAAACCGTTTTCAGCTTTGCCGGTGTGCTGATGCGTGAGTGCATCCGCGCTCAGTGCTTCGAACTGGTCGTGTTCAGTGCTCGCCATGTCGCTTCCCCTCGATTGCTCTTATGAGTACTACAAATCTCTTTATAGAAGACTAATCTCGCACGAGGAAGGTTCAGTTGCTCAGGCTCTGTACGTAAAGTGCCTGCGCGTCGACCATGCTGCGTTAAAAACAGGCTCGGGCGCGAGTCCGATCGGAATGCTCATTGACAACCAGTCAACTCCGCTTCCTCGCCTGTTTTTGCCTTGCCTGATCGCCGCTCGGCGACTTTACGTACAGAACCTAGCGCGCTTACGCTGGCGAACTCGCGGCGCCATTGATTGCCTTGCGCAACTTGGCTGCCAGTTCGTCTTGGCGAAACGGCTTTTGCACGATTTCAAACTCATCGGCGTGCAAACCTTCGAGGTCCGCATAGCCGGTGATAAACAGGATCGGCAGTGAGGGCCGCTTGGCCCGGGCCCGCCGGGCCAGTTCCCCACCGTTGACCACCGGCATTGCATAGTCGGTGAGTATAAGGTCGATATCATCGTCTAACCTGGCCAAGGCCGCCTCGGCGCTATCGGCTTGAATCACCTGATAACCGAACGTGTCGAGCAGCATCGCTGTCACTTCGCGAACGCTGTCGTCGTCATCGACCAACAAAATGGTCGAGCCTGACTGATGTTGATCGGCGCTGAGGGCCAGCGCTTCGCCCGACTCGACCTCGGCGGTGTCGTTGCGCACGCCCGGCAGATAGACTTTCACCGTGGTGCCCTGCCCCGGCGCGGTAACGATCGCCACGCCGCCGCCCGATTGCTTGGCAAAACCGAACACCTGGGCCAGCCCCAAGCCCGAGCCCTTACCCACCTCTTTAGTGGTAAAGAACGGCTCAAACGCCTTGGCCAGCACTTCATCACTCATGCCGCTGCCAGAATCGCTGATGGACAGCACCACGTAATCGCCCGGCTCTGGGTCTTGCAGACGTTGAGGGGGCCGGGTGACGGTTTCGTTATGGGTTCCCAGGCTCAGGGTGCCGCCGGTGGGCATGGCGTCGCGGGCGTTGATTGCCAGGTTGAGAATGATCATCTCGGTTTGCGTGGGGTCGACCAGGGCGTGCCAGAGTTCTGGGAGTGTCTGGGTTTGAATCCAGATACTGCCGCCCAGGGTTCGCCGTAGCATTTCCAGCATGCCCGAGACCGTGGCGTTGAGGTTGACCGCCACCGGCTCCAGACGCTGACGACGGGAGAACGACAGCAGTTGCCCGGTCAACTTGGCGCCGCGTTCCCCCGCGACCATGATGTTCTGCAGGCGGCTCTGGCTTTTATCCAGCCTGCCTTTTTCCAGGTCACGAGCCACGAACGACGCGCTGGTCAGAATGACCGTCAGCAAATTGTTGAAGTCGTGGGCAACGCCGGCGGTCAATTGCCCAACGGCTTCCAGGCGCTGCATCTGTTGCAGGGTCGCCTCTATGCGTTCGCGTTCCTGTATTTGCTCACGCAAATGCTGGTTGGCCGCGGCGAGTTCGTCGAGCACCGCCCGCTCCCCGGTGATATCGCGCACTGCGGCATACATCAGGTCTTCGTCGGGCACCACCGTCCACGACAGCCAGCGATAATCGCCTGTGGCGTGGCGCATGCGGTTGACGAAGCGGGTCGAGACGTTTCCGTTGGCGATGTTGCGCATTTCCAACAGGGTCGGGTCCAGGTCCTCGGGGTGCAGTAACTCCCAGAGGTGCATGGTGGTCAACTGCTCGCGCGACCAACCCAAAACGATTTCCCACGCTGGGTTGAGGGACACCGGAGTCATGTCAAAGCGCATGACTGCGAGCAATTCGCGGGACAATTCCCAGGTACGGTCGCGTTCGCGGGTACGCTTCTGTACTCGTTCCCCGAGCAAATCATTGAGCCGCTCCAGCGCCTCAGTGGCTTGTTTCTGCTCGCTGATGTCTTTGATCATGCCGGTGAAGCGGATACAGCGCTCGCCATCGAAGAACGCCTGGCCACTGACCGATACCCAGCGTTCGATACCGCTGGGTACCAGCAGGCGAAATTCAGCCTGATAGGCACCGTCACCGGCAGGGTTCATAGCGTTCGCCACCGCCTGCTCGACGATGGGTCGTTCGGCCGGGTGGCAGTGTTCGATAAAATAATGCATGTCGACCGGGCTGTCGGCCGCGACCTCGAACAACGCCCTGCAGCGCTCGTCCCAGATTAATTCGCCGGTACTCGGGTTCAGGTCCCACAAGCCCATGCGCGCCGCATCCATGGCCAAGCGAGCCCGCACTTCGACCTCGAGCAAGGATTTTTCGGCGCGACGCAGTTTTTTCCGTTCCTGAACTTCATTCAGCGCCCGCTTAACGGCCTTGGGCAGCAGGCTCATGCTTTGCTTGAGCACGTAGTCGATGGCGCCCAGGCGCATCATTTCTACCGCATGGGCTTCGCCGAATACCCCAGAGAGGAAGATAAAGGGGGTATGGGGGGCGCACCGCTGGGCGGTCTGCAACACCTGCGCGCCGGATGAGCCGGGCAACAGGAAATCACAGAGGATCAGATCGAAAGAAGACTCAGCCAGGTGTTCTTCGACGCCCTGATGGTTGTACGCAACCGTCGCCTCGACCGTTAGGCCACCCCGCTCCAGGGTCAGCAAAGCCAACTCGGCGTCACGGGCACTGTCTTCGACAAGCAAAAGTTTAAGGGGTGTTGACGGCATCATTCTCGATCATCGAAGGGCGTGTACTATCGCCGTAGACCCGCTGGGTAGCTTGAAAGTTCAGGCCCCTGGCCGGCGCAGCAGTCGCAGGGAGCCCGGTGGCGGCTCGTTGAGTACCGCCCAGAACACCCCAAGGTCGGAGATCGCCGAGACGAACTCCTTGAACTCGACGGGTTTTACCACGTACGCGTTGACTCCCAGGGCATAGGCGCGCTCAAGGTCTGGTTCTTCCCGTGAAGAGGTCAGCATGACCGTAGGGATGCTGCGCAGCTCCGGCGCCTCGCGAATGGCCTTGAGCACTTCGAGCCCATCGACTTTCGGCAATTTCAAATCCAGCAAAAGCACCGCCGGGTTGCCCTCGGCACGCACGGCGTGTTCGCCACGGCGAAACAGGTAGTCCATGGCTTCGGCGCCATCGCGTAGCACAATCACCTCGTTAGCCAATTGGCTACGCTCAAGGGCGACCAAGGTCAGCTCTAGATCCTTGGGATTGTCTTCCACCAAAAGGATGGGTTTCAGCATTAAGAACCTCTTGAGAATTCATTCCACAGCCGGGTAGCCACGCCTAGGGAGGGCAAAAAAGAACACAGCGCCTGAACCTGGGGAGCTTTCTGCCCACACCCGGCCGTCGTGGCGCTCGATTATACGGCGAACACTGGCCAAGCCAATCCCCGTTCCTTCGAACTCTTCCATGCGGTGCAGGCGTTGGAATACGCCGAACAGTTTGCCCGCATAGGCCATGTCAAAACCCACACCGTTGTCGCGCACCGAAATAACCACCTCTTCGGCGGTCTCATGAGCGTTGATTTCGATGACCGCAGGGTCGCTTTTACGGGTGTACTTGATCGCATTGGACAAAAGATTACGCATCGCCAGGTGCAAAAAGGCAGCGTCGGCGATCACTAGAGGCAACGGCGCGACCTTCCACTCAACGTTGCGGCCTTCGTAGTCCGGCAGCATTTCCCGACGAATGGCTTCAACCAAAACATTCAGGTCGACATCGGAATGGTGCAGCGCCGAACGGCCCATTTGCGAAAAACTAAGGAGGTTGTCCACCAGGGTGCCAGCAAAACGCGCTGACTCGCCGATGTGCTCGAGAAAGCGCAAACCGCGCTCAGAGAGCTTGGTGCCTTCGAAATCACTGAGCAGCTCGGCATAACCGGCGATATGCCGTAACGGCGCACGCAGGTCGTGGGACACGCTGTAGGAAAATGCTTCGAGCTCTTTATTGGACTTGGTCAACTCGCCTGCCAGCGCGGCGACTTCTTCGGCCTTGCGCAGAACAATGCCCAACGTCGCCATGCGCAGCTCTGCGACACCTTCGAGTTCAAGCGTGTCCCAAGGGCTGGAATAGCCGCGGACGGTTTGCTCCCAGGACTCAAAACTGGCGCGGGGGTTGAGTGCGCCGCTCGGGTTGATGGTCTTGGTGGGCTGCCCGGCCCAACTGACGGTACGCGCCTGCTCCGGCTTGAACCAGATCAGATAATGCGAATGCAACTGGGAGATCGCTACCGCCAACACCCCGCCCACATGCTCGGCCAGGGCTGGCAACTGGGGAATATCGCGCCCCACGTTGTCGCTGCTGAACACCTCGCCGGCTTCCCGCGAAGCTAGCCAGCTGGCGAGTTTCTCGACCTGCATTTTGGTCGGTGTGCGCCCCAACAAGTGACATTGATTGTGGGTGATGATGGCAGCGCCCTGGGCTCGGACAAAGCTCATGAACACGTCCGGCTCGCTCAGCAGGCCTTCGGCCACGCTGTCGCGGTCGGCCATGGCCGACAACAGGCGCACGATCTGATGGCGCAAACCAAGCATGTGCTGACTGGTGGCATGGGCTAGCTTGGACTCGACTTGCAAGGCCAGCACACCGCCCAGCAGCTCGCAGGCGGTGCGGGTCTGCACTTCAACCGAATGGGGCTTGGCGTGGTGGCCAGTGATCAAACCCCACAACTGGCCCTGCACGACGATGGAAATCGACATGGAGGCCGCTGTGCCCATGTTGCGCATGTATTGCAGATGGACCGGGGACACCGCACGCAGCGCCGCAAAGCTCATGTCCAACGCCCGCCCGGTGACCGGGTTGAGCGCGGGCACCAGCGGCGAAGGCTGGTAGTCGCAGTTTTCGATCACCCGGATGCGGTTGTTGCAGTACAGCTGGCGCGCCTGAGCGGGGATGTCCGAGGCCGGGAAACACAACCCCAGGTAACTGGGGTAATCAGGGTCGCGGGCTTCGGCGAGTACGACGCCATTGCCTTCACGATCGAAACTGTAGGCCTTGACCCGGCCAAACCCGGTGATGCGCTTGACCTCGGCCACCGCACGCTCACAGAGTTCCTGGATGTCTTCGGCCTCCTGCATCCGGCCAATGAACGTGCGGACCAATGGGTAGAGGTTACCGTAGGCGGTGGCGACGTCTTCGCGCACCGGCTCGAATTCGGCGATGGTCAGGCCATCGTAGCTGTGCACCATCATCGAAATGGGCTGCTCCAGCCGACTGCCGCGACTAAATCGCACTTCACCAAAATGGAACGGATGCTGTTCGTCGCCTGGCCAGTCACGCAAGCGCGCGGCGACCCGTTCGCCGTCTTCCAGCAACTCGGCCAGCCCCTGGCCCAGCATAGCCGCGGGCGCAAGGCCGAGCCACTGCTGAACATTCTCGCTGACCTGCAAGACGCTCGAAATGGCTTCGTCAAGAACGATCATAAAGCCATGCGGCTGGATGCTGCCCGGAATATGAATGGGCTCCTCAGCGCATTGCAGGCTGGCCGCGGCAATGCCAACGGTTTCGCTTGATGTCACAGAAGACCTCCTCGTTCTTCCCGCCTTGATGACCCATGAATGCCTGCATCCGGGATCGCACAGAGGACTACCGGATGGCGCAAATCGACAAGGGTGGTAAATAGTGCTGCACCATAGCAAAGAACCATACCTTCAAGTGACGAAGAATGCACCGCCCGTGAAAAAAATGGGAAGTTTCATACAGTCATTGTTCGGCCCTCCGGCAAACGCATTTACGCATGACATTTGCCAGACATATCAGTATGATGCGTGCCCATGCGAGGTTGGCGGAATTGGTAGACGCATCAGACTTAAAATCTGACGACCTTAGGTTGTGCGGGTTCGATTCCCGCACCTCGCACCATGTATTGAAGATGAAGAGCTCGGGGGCGAGCCCCCTCCTACGGTTGGCGACATATTTATATCTCGCCGATCGTAGGAGGGGGCTTGCCCCCGAGCTCTCCGCATTCTGCCCCCAACACAATGCGGTAATCCGTTTTTAGCGCCATACTCGCGCTAGACATCATGGTGCGCAGGATTCCCCTGAAACCGCAGCTTCCTGGAGCGCTTCATGCAAAGCCTTTCCCCCGAAGAAACCCTGCGTATGGCTTTGCGTATCTCCCATACCCGCCTGCGCGGCCAGCACGAACTGGTGGTGTCGTTCGGGGTAGCCTCGCTGCGCGCCCATCACCTCGACGATCTGCTGACCGACGCCTGCATCGCAGTCGCCAAAGGCATGAACACGCAGTTCGCAAAAATCCTCATTTACCAGCCTGACGAGTCGAATTTCGTCCTTTACAAGGGCGTTGGCTGGGCACCCGAAGACATTGGCAGCGCCACGGTGGGCGCTGACGACGCAAGCCCGGCCGGGTTCGCCTATAGCCACAACCGCCCGGTGATCTCCAACCATTTGGGCGATGAGCACCGTTTCCGCACCCCAGCGCTGCTGCAAAAATACGGTATCGAGCGCGCTATTAACGTGCCCATCCGCGGTTTGGCCTCAGCCCCGTATGGCGTGCTCGAGGCCGACAGCACCCAGGGCGACGCCTTTATCGAGAGCGACCTGGTGTTCATGGAAGGCATCGCCAATGTCATCTCCATGGCCGTGGAGCGCCTGCTGACTCAGGGCCAACGCGCTGCCCGCGAGTCGTACTCAGAGAACGTGCTCAATTGCAGCCCCGATTGCATCAAGGTGCTGTCGGTGGACGGCAAGGTTGAGTTCATCAACGAGAGCGGAGCCGCGCAGATGGAGCTCGAGCCCCTGCAACCGGTCATTGGCGTGCCGTGGGCCAGCCTGTGGTGGGGTGAATCCAGGGGAATAGTGGAGTCGGCCATTGCCCAGGCGACCCAAGGCAACACGTTGCGTTTCGAAGCGCTGCGCGAGCCTCCCGGTGGTCAACGGCGCTGGTGGGACACGACCGTAGCGCCCATCGCCGACCCAGACGGCCGGGTGGAACGCCTGATCGTTGTGTCGCGCGACGTCAGTGAGCGGCATGCCCACGAAGAAGCCCTGCAAAGCTTGATCAAGCTCGGCCATGAGAAGGTCAGTGAAAGTGTTTTCGCCTTGGAGGAAATCCACCACCGGGTGCGTAACAGCCTGCAACTGGTCAACACCTTATTGCTCCTGCAAGCCAACCTGGCCAACGACGAGTCGGTCGAAAGCCAACTCAAGATCGCAGCGCACCGGGTCCTGACCATCGCCTCGGTGCACCAGCGCTTGTACCAAAACCCAGAAAGCGGCCGGCTCGAGCCCACCGACTACCTGACGGGCTTACTCGATGACATCCGTAGCCTCTTCGGCGAGCGCCCTATCGCGCTGAACGCCGTTGATATTCTGGTGCCCAGCGACCGTTTGGCCGCACTCGGCCTGGTGATATCGGAACTGGTGACCAACGCCGTTAAATATGGCGCCGGGCAGATCAAGGTCAGCCTTGAACAGCAAGGCAGCGACCTGATGATCGTGGTCACCGACGAAGGTAACGGCTTCCCCAGCCACTACCCGGTCCCCCAGGGTACGGGCCTGGGCATGCGCCTGGTGAAAAACTACGCAGGCCATGGCGAGCAATCGATAGAGGTCGATCGCCATGTTCCCTACAGCCGTATCGTGGTGCGCTTCAAGACTTGATGGCGGTTCGCGCACATCCGCTGCGCCTCATTCGGCCCCATGCCTGCAAGTAAGAAAATCAGCCGCGAGCGCTCAAGCACAGGCTTCTGCGGCCGATAGCCTGCTGCTGCCCAGGCCACAGGTGACTCACAGGAAGACTCACCAGTCGCACCCCGGGCGCGCACCTCACAACCAGAGGCGATAGCCGCACGCCTAGCGGCGGCTCAGCCTCCACGGTTCGAATATGGAAATTAAAGGAATAGCCGATGTCCCTCCTCCGCAACCTAGTAGCCGCCACGTGCATAGCATTGACCGCCGGCTGCGCCAATGGCCTTAACTCTGCTCAGGAATCCGAGCTTGCCGGCCTGCGAGCCAACAACCTCGCGGTACAGGAAAAAAGCCCAGGGCTGGCAGCTGCCCTGGGGCTATTGCCTGGTGGCGGTTCTTTTTACGGCCGCTCTTACGGGCTTGGCGTCGTTAACCTGTTGTTTTGGCCGATATCCATCCTGTGGGACCCTATCAGCGGTTACAACGCTGCCGAATCTATCAACTACCAAGCGTCGAAAGCACGCGTAGCCAGCTTGAAAAGACGCGACATGGAGGAACTGGATACGCAGCTGGCTTCTGATCAGATCAGCATGAAGCAGTACTCCCTGGAGCGGAGCAAGATCAGCCACAAATACGCCTACGACCTTTAAAAGATCGGCCCATCCCAAGCACGCGTCAGCGGTCAGTCTATACATCTTCTGTAATGGTTCAGCCGCAGTACAGATACCAACTGTTACAACATCTTCGTACAGATGCATTCGAGCGCTCAGGCCTTGCCTGGCGCTCTACCAACTTGCAGGGGTTTCGAGGAGGTAGCATGTTCTTACGGTATGCGGCACTGATCGTCCTATTCGCAACAGCGTCTGGCTGCGTAGAAGAACGCGTCGTCCACGAACGCGCGCCTGTGCACCATGAGTATGTGGAAGTCATCGCGCCCCAGGCCCCGCCCGAGCGCGTCATCGAGGTCGAACCTGCACCTCGCCCCGGCTACGTTTGGGCACGCGGCTATTGGCACTGGAACGGTCAGCGGTTCGTAGCGGTCCATGGCCATTGGGAAGTGGAACGGCCGGGCTACCGTTATGTGCATCCGCACTGGGAAGCCGCCGGTGATGGTTGGCATTGGCATGCCGGGGTATGGGTCAACTGACCTGTTTTAACTCATAGCCTGCTGGAACCAATGGGCCCAGCAGGCCCGGGCAATCCGGCGCAAATCAGGCCAGCTTATGCAAAGCCGCGATACCGGTCTGTAGGTCATATGCCAACAACACCTCCCGGTCGGCATCAGCGCTGCACAAGCGCTCGCCCTTAGGGTTCCAAACCCCAGACTGCCCCGCGCCGACGAAGTTGTCAGCCGGCCCAATGCAGTTAGCCATCATCACCGTCATCCCCAGTTCGCTGGCTATTTGTGGGTAGTGCGCGTAAGCGCCAAGCACGCCCTTGGCGGATTTCGCCACGCTCGCCACATAGACCTGCGCACCCAACCCCGCCGCTTGCTGGGCATGTTCCGGCTGTAACGACTCGAAGCAGATGGCAGGCGCCAAGACCTGGCCCTTGACCTGATACACCCGTTGCTGCTTGCCTGGAACGAAAAATGGCAGCTCGTGCGCGTGTAAATGCATTTTGGAATACGAACTGCGCGCTTGCGCCGGCTGAAAGATCACCATGCCGATCTCAGTGCCTTTATCACCCACCAAAGGCACACCTACACCTATCACTAGGGCGTGCTGGTCACTGAGTGTTTGCAAGACATCCAGGCGCTGATCACTCGCCAACATGGCCAACTGCTCAGCCAGGTGTGGCTCGTAGCCGGTGAGTGACAGCTCTGGAAAGAACACGCAGTCGGCGCCGTGCCCTGCAGCGACCTCGATGGCGTGCCGATGTTTATCCAGGTTGCGTGGGATGTCTCCTGGGTGTGCGGCCAGTTGGGCGGCGATCAGTTTCATAGCGAGTCCATCTGCAGCGGCGTTAGTCGAAGAGGCTTGCAAGTACAGGCAAGCGCTGGCGAGCAGAATACACCAGGGCCAGCCTCCCCGGGCCACCTCAGGCCTACACCTGCATCAACTTCTCAAGACTAATCGGCAGGTTGCGTACGCGCTTACCGGTTGCATGGTAGACGGCATTAGCCACCGCCGCCGCCAGCCCAGTCACGCCGATTTCACCCACCCCACGGGCGCCGAACTCGTTCAGGTTGTAGTCTGGATAGTCGAGCAGAATCACCTCGATGTCCGGCTGATCCGCATGCACCGGCACCATGTACTCGGCATAGTTATTGTTCACCGGCAGGCCGTTGCGTTCGTCGTAGTCGGCCGACTCGAACAGGGCCATGCCAATGGCCATGACGATCGCGCCTTCGACCTGATTGCGCGCCGTTCTAGCGTTGATGACTTTGCCCACATCAATGGCACTGACCACCCGCGACACGCGCAAGCGAGAAATACCCGGGTCCCAGCGCACTTCCACGAAATGCGCGCCGAAGCTACTGAAGGCATGCTTGGCGGTATCCGCCATGCCAGTGTGAGCATCGCCGTCAGCGCTGGCGATCTTCAGCTGATTAAGCACTTCGGCGAACCCCAGGCTGGTCGTTGCGTCGTGCAAGCGGCCAGCGCTGACCGTGAGGGCATCGGCTTTGCTGTTAGGGAAGCCACCATTGGCCGACGCCGCGAAGCTTTTCAGTTGCGTAAGCGCCGCACGGGTCGCCTCAGCCACGGCAGGCAGCACACTGGCGGTGATCCACGAACCGCCGGAAACAGGCGCTGGGGGATAAGAGGAATTGCCCAGCTCCACCTCGACCCGGTCCAGCGGCAAACCGGTGATGTCGCTGACACATTGCGCGATGATCGTGTAGGTGCCCGTACCGATGTCCTGAGCACCGCAGTACACCACCGCGCGCCCGTCGGCTTTGAGCGACACCCGAGCCTGGGCCGGCGTGCGATAGGCATCCCAGTTGCACTGGGCCATGCCGTAGCCAATGACTTCCTGGCCGTCACGCATGCTGCCGATACCAGGGCTGCGCTTGCCCCAACCGAAACGCTCGGCCCCTTGCGCCAAGGCTTCGCGTAGATGATTGCTCGACCAAGGCAGCTTTTCCTGCTCATTCTGCTGCGCCCAGTTGAGCTGGCGAAATGCCAGGGGGTCGAGCCGACATTGGTCGGCTAGCTCATCGATCGCGCACTCCAGGGCGAACAACCCCGGCGCGGCACCCGGCGCACGCATGGAGGTTGGCGCCCCACGGTTGACCTGCACCGTGCCGTGGGTCACTTGCACATTGGCACATGAGTAAAGGCTGGCACTCATACCGCCGCAGTTCTCGACGTATTGGTCGCCGAAACCCGTGCTGTTGAGGGATTCGTGGCGCAGGGACAGCAATTTGCCCTGGGCATCGGCGGCCAGGCGCAGACGTTGCCGGGTTTCGGGCCGGTGCCCTACGGTGGTGAACATCTGCGCGCGTGGCACGACCAACTGTACCGGCCGGCCCAGCACTTTTGCCGCAGCGCACGCCGCTACTGAGTGAGGCCAGATCCACAACTTACCGCCAAAGCCCGAGCCAATGAACGGTGCCCGAACTTCCACCCGTTCGGTCGGTAGGCCAAAGATCTGCGCCAGAGTATTGCGATGCACGACCACAGACTGGGTGGCTTCGTACACCACCAACCGGCCATGCTCCCACAGCGCCACAGTGGCATGCATTTCCATCGGGTTATGGGTTTCCACCGGGGTGTGATAAGTGGCGTCCAGGGTTTGCGCGCCGCGTTCGAATGCAGAAGCCGGGTCACCGCGTTTGTGCCCTTGCCCGCCATCGGCCGGGGCGCCTCGTTTCAACCCCTGCTCGAGATTGGCCAATACAGGGCTAGTGGTGTAGCTAACGTGCACTTTGTACGCCGCCTCGCGGGCATGCTCGAACGTATCGGCGATCACCAGGGCGACGAACTGCCCTGCATAACGAATGATTTCATCCTCGAACGGCAAGCGTTTCTCATCGGTGCGAGACCCCGTCAACACCCCAGCCAACGAGAATGGCACCGGTGAGGTGTGAAACGCCTGAGGGAAGTTGCCATGGTGCAGAATCTCGACCACCCCGACCGAGCGGCGTGCGGCCTCGACGTCCAAGGCCTTGATCGAGCCGCTGGCCACAGTGCTATAAACGCCATAGGCGAAGAGCATACCTGCGGGATGTTGATCGGCTGCATATAGGGCTTTGCCGGTTACCTTCAAACGGCCGTCGATACGCCGCGGCGATGCGCCCAGGATAGATTCGCTCATACCAAAGCCCCCATGCCCAGGGTGGTCAGATTGCGCACGATGGCCTGCTGTCCCAAGGGGATCTTGTAGGCGTTGTGCGCGTAAGGCACTGCACCTTGCAGCGCAATAGCCGCGGCCTTGGCGAAGTTTTCCGCCGTAGCCGTAGCCCCTCGCAATGCCCGCTCTGCTTCGAGGGCTCGCCAGGGCTTGGTGCCAACGCCGCCCATGGCGATCCGGGCGTCGCGAATGACATTGCCTTGCATGACCAAAACCACCGCACTCGACGCCAAGGCAAACTGATACGAGGCGCGGTCCCGTAGCTTCAAATACCCTGAGCGACTGTGGGGCAATGGTGCATTCAGGGTGACGTGGGTGATCAATTCATTCGCTTGCAGTGCGTGTTCCTTCCAGGGTGTGCTGCCTGGCAACAGATGGAAGTCGAGAAAATCGATCTCGCGCTTGCCGTTCGGCCCTTGTACTTGCACCGAGCCCCCCAGGGCCGCCATCGCCACGCACATGTCAGAGGGGTGGCTGGCGATACACTGATCGCTGGTCCCCAGCACGGCATGCACGCTCCGGTTGTGCCCCCCAATAGCCGCGCAGCCAGAGCCTGGAACACGCTTGTTGCAGGCCGAGACACCATCACGGAAATAGTTACAGCGCACGCGCTGTAAAACATTACCGCCCGTGGTGGCTTTGTTGCGCAATTGCGTAGTCGCCCCGGAAAGCAGCGCCTGGGACAATACGGCGTATTCGCTTTTGATCCGCGGATGATGGGCCAACTGGGTATTGGTGACCATCGCCCCGATACGGGTGCGGCCATCCTGCAAGGTTTCGATCTGGTTCAACCCCAGCTTATGCACATCGACCACCCGATCAGGTTGCATGATGTCCAGCTTGACCAGATCGAGCAACGTTGTGCCGCCGGCCAGGAAAGCGCTGGCGGGCTCGCGCGCGTGGGTTGCAATGGCCTGTTCGGGGCTCGTGGCCCGGGTATATTCCAACGCTCTCATCAGCTCACCCCCTGTACTTTACTGCGAGCGTCCTGCACGGCGGCGAGGATGTTCTTGTAGGCACCGCAGCGGCAGATATTGCCGCTCATGGCCTCACGGACGCTGGCGTCGTCAGCGCCGATGTCGGGATCTTTGAGGATCGCCGCGGCCGTCATCATCTGCCCAGAAGTGCAATAGCCGCATTGGAACGCGTCATGCGCCCAGAACGCTTCTTGAATGGGGTGCAATTGCCCATTGTGCTCCAGGCCTTCGATAGTGGTGATTGCATCACCTTGATGCATGGCCGCCAGGGACAGGCAGCTGTTCACGGGCTGGCCGTTGATGTGCAAGGTACAGGCACCGCATTGGCCGTGGTCGCAACCCTTCTTGGTCCCGGTGAGCTGCAAGCGGTCACGCAAAACATCCAGCAACACGGCATTGCCCGGTACGTTAAGGGTATGGCGTTGCCCGTTCACCTCAAGGGTGATCCGCTGCTCGCCTTTGGCCAGGGTCTTTTCGCTGTCATCGATGGGGCGTTCGAGCTGCGCCGCCTGGGCCCATACCGGTGCCGTCGCGGCGGCCATGCCGGAGATACCGACGGTGCGCAGAAAGCTGCGACGCGAGGGCGCGGTGAGTTCTTCGAATAGCGGCTCGGGCCGGTCCTTCTCAGGGCGGGGGCTGTTGGTCGGTTCGGTCACGGGATGGTCCTCATTGGCTAGGTTCAGGTCACGGCACTGACACCCATCTGACGGTAACCTGGGCCTGTACTACCCAACCCCGATCCCGGCTATTTTTAGGCGCTACAAAGACCAGAGTATGCCTTTAGGCATACACGGCCACTTGCCCAATTGAAGCGGGTTATTGCCTATTCCGACGTTTGTCTGGGGCGAAATCGTTGTAACAATACGTTACGGATCAACTGGATGGCGCCGAGGGCAATACCCTGCTCAAGGAGCAGCCTCAGGGATCTATATCGCCCGGCCAGCTGCCGGAACCGTGCAAAAGAGCATAGAGCGTGCAACTATTCCCCCAATTAGCGGCCGATGCGCTTCTGCAAGGCATCCGCCCCTGTTCCAACTCATCAACACAGGCGTGCACCCTATGAACCCAAACGCTGGCTTCACGCACAACCACGTCTTTCTTGGTTCCGCCCATGACGATAACGCCCGGCGCACACTCTGGGTCGTGGCGCTTACCCTGACGATGATGGTGGGGGAAATCGCCGCCGGGTATATCACCGGCTCCATGGCGCTGCTCGCGGATGGGTTTCATATGGCGACCCACGCTGGAGCGTTGGGGATCGCGGCCGCGGCCTACGCGTACGCCAAGCGCCATGCGGGCAGCGCCCGCTTCAGCTTTGGCACGGGCAAGGTGGGCGACCTGGGCGGCTTCGCTTCGGCGCTTATCCTGGGGCTGGTGGCGCTGGGGATTGGCGTAGAGTCGGTCATTCGCCTGCTGCAGCCGACGGCTGTCGAGTTTGGGCCGGCGACGCTGATCGCCGTGGTCGGGCTTGCCGTGAATGTCGTCAGCGCGCTATTGCTTGGCCACGGTCATAGCGCTGGCCACGATCATCACCATGGCCACAGCCATAGCCCCCACGGGCATGACAACAACCTGCGCTCGGCCTACGTCCACGTGCTTGCCGATGCCCTGACCTCCGTCCTCGCCATCGTCGCCCTGCTCGCCGGGCGTTATCTGGGCTGGGTATGGCTTGACCCGGTCATGGGCCTGGTGGGCGCCATTGTCATCGCACGCTGGGCGTGGACTCTGATACGGTCGACGGCCGCCGTGCTGCTGGACCAGACCGATGGTCATATTGCCGACGAGATCCGCACCCTGGTCGAACAGCCGGGCGACGCCGCCATCACTGACCTGCACGTCTGGCGCATCGGCCCAGAAGCCCATGCCGCCATTGTCAGCGTAGTGGGCAGCGTGGGTACCAGTGCAGGCAGTATCCGTGAGCGGTTGAAACCCGTTCACGAAATCAGGCACCTGACCGTCGAGTTTCGCCAAGCCACAGGGCCCAGCTTTTAACCCTCCTAACCTGGGCCAGTCCGTGCCCTTGCGCCTTATTACGGAATCCCTATGCCACCGACTAAACGCGATAACGCTCGGCTGGAGCGGCTTTTGATTACCTGCCTCACCGACGCGTGTGAAACCGCCAAAAGCGAAATCGTCGGCTTCCAATGGCTTACCCATGAAGCCGATTTCCAGGCCTTGGCGCAGAGCTTGCGGGTGGTCTGGGTGTTCGATACCCAGGCCCATCGAGAGCAAGCGCTCGCCGCTGGGCAGGCCGCTCGGATGATCGAACTGACGGCCATGGCGCTCGCGGCCGCTGATGTGGCCATCGCCCACCCGGCACGCCATGTGTATTTTGATTCTGAAGAGGAGTGCCGGGCCAGAGATAGGGGCTGATAGCGAATGCCGTGGAGCCGTTTCGGCCACACAGGCCCCACGCGCCCAAGCCGGCAATTCCCAACCTGGCCGCATTGCCCGAGACTAAAAGACGCTTGGTAGATAGGCGCAGGCGGTCACCGGCGCCTATTACTGGTTGTTAGCCTATAACCCTTAAAAATCGACCGACGCGCTGACCGAGAGCGTGCGTGGAGCGCCGAGCACCAAGTAGTTGGCGTTCGGGAAACCACCGGTGGATGCCCAGTAGTTACGACCGGTGACGTTATCCAGGCGGGCCCGTAAAGTTACGTCGCGGTCCTCGACTTTGAAGCCATAACGGGCACCGAGGTCTAGCCGGGTCCAAGAGGGGATTTCGAAGCTATTGGCGTTATTGATGTACTGGCTGCTGGTGTAAACCACGCGGCTGGTCAGCGTCACGCCATTGAGGCCCGGCACGTCCCACTCGCCGCCCACATTGGCCTGGGTCTTGGGCACGCCGATGGCCCGGTTGCCGTCATTGGTGCCGTTTTGTGTGTTGGTCAATTCGGCATCCAGCAGAGTCAGACCGCCCAACAGGCGCACGCCTTCGGCAGGTGCACCGAACAGGGAGAGCTCGATACCGCGGTTGCGTTGCTCGCCATTGGTCTTGAAAGTTAAATCTTCGATGAAGCCCACCGGTTTTTTGGTCTGGAATACCGCCAGGCTGCCGCCTATCCCACCGCCGTCGTATTTCACGCCGACCTCGGTCTGCTTGGCGATATAGGGTTCCAGTGACTGACTGCCATTGGAGAGTGGGACGGTTGTTCCATTAGGCAAGGTGGTGGTGGCGCCTACCGTGTCGCCCTTGGTCAAGCCTTCGATGTAGTTGGCATAAACGGACACTTGGTCGTTCAACTGGTAAACGATGCCCGCTACGGGGGTGTTCGCGTACTTTTTGTAAGGGTCAGCCCCTATCCCGGTGATGAAGTTGTAGTCCCTCACGTCCAACCCTTGGCGACGCATGCCCAAGGTGACCTGCAAGCGATCTTCGAAGAAACCCAGGGTGTCGGCCACAGCGAGGCTTTGGCTGTGAGTGCGGTTGGTGATATGGGGGTCTGACATTGAGCCGTTGAATGATATGTTCTGGGGCTGAGCAGCATTACCCGAGTTGTCGAGGTCACCGATGATGGGGCTACCGAAGTTACCCGCCCAAGCATTGCGGTCCTTGGTGTCATACATGGCACCAGACACCACCCACTGATGAGACACCGGCCCGGTTTGCAGGCTGAAGCGCATCCCCACTTCGCCAGTGGTGACGGTTTCTTCCCGGTAGTTGTCGAACCGTGAAGCCGTGGTCACACCCGCCGCATCAGACGACGGGTTGGCCAGTACGTTCTTTTCCTCGCCCTTGCGCATACCCGCGGCGGCCCAGGTGGTAACGGAATCGGACAGGTCATATTCGGCGCGGAAAGTGCCGAAAGTCTGCTTTTCCTTCGCGTAGGTCCACGACTGGCCGAAGTTTTTATCCGCATCCGGCGGGCTAGGCGCACGCCCCTGCGGGGTGACGCTCGGCAGCGGATTGTCGATAAAGTGATACTGATGGCCGATGTCGGCGGACAGACGCAGGCGCTCACCTTGGTAATCCAGGCCCAGCGCGAACATGTCCAGGGACCGGTCTTGGTCTTCTACCGATGTTTCGCCATCGCGCTTGGCGACGTTCAAGCGCACGCCAAAACGGTCTTCTTCACCAAAGCGGCGCGCCACGTCGGCAGCGACGGTGCCGAAGCCGTTATTTTCCGCGCCCACTGTCAAGCGCGTTAGCGGTTCATTCGGCGCGCGCTTGGGCAGGATATTGATCGCCCCCCCGATCCCCGTGCCGCCCGGCGCCGCACCGTTGAGAAATGCGCTGGCGCCACGGAAGACTTCTACCCGTTCGATAAACTCAGCCGCGACGTACTGGCGCGGCAACAACCCGTACAGGCCGTTGTAGGAAATATCATCGGAATACAGCGGAAAGCCGCGCACCATATACAGCTCTTGGAAGTTGCCAAAGCCCCGGGACACGCGCACGGAAGGGTCGTTCTGCATAATGTCCGCGACGCTGCGGGCCTGCTGGTCCTGAATCAGCTGATTGGTGTAAGACGTGGAGGTGAACGGCGTCTCCATGTAGTCCTTGTTCCCCAGAATACCCACGCGGCCACCGCGAGCCACCTGCCCACCCTCGAACTCAGGCACTAGCCCATCCCGGGACGCATCGGCACTGGCGGTCACTGAGGTGGCTTCAAGCTCCAACGCCGCACCTTGGCTATCCTTCGCCGTGGGCTGGGTCTCTTGGGCGGGGGTTTCAGCGGTGGTCTGGGCAAACGCAAGTTCTGTCGAGAAGCTCGCCACAAGACAGATAGGCAGCCACACGGAGTTGACCGCCGCTTTGCGTGGGAAAAAGGGAATAGCCATGGAAGATCCTGCTGAGAATAGGGAGGGATAGGCGCCTGTCCGGAAGGATAACGGCCAAACGACATCACCATTATAGCGAATGCGAATACTTCGCATAGATATTCGTCAGAAATTTATTACAAACGTCGCGTTTAAGATCGTATTAACGTCATACGCTTCTCGCTCAATCAAAAGCCTCAACCTCGAACAGGCCAGCACGAATGTTCTAGACTCCCCCCCTCGCCCGAGCGATAACCAAGCGTTTCCGCCGACCCAGGTGCCCTATGCCCTCATCACACTGGATAGACCTTGCCCGGGATCACGACACCGGTATCGAGACCTTGCATGCGCATTTTCAAGGGCACGCCTACGACCCGCACTGGGATGACAGCTATCTGGTGGGGGTCACCCAACAAGGCGTGCAACAGTTTCACTGCCGCCGCCAGCGCCACGCCAGCACCCCGGGGCAGGTGTTTACCCTGGAGCCAGGGGAAATCCACGATGGCACTGCCCCCTGCGCCGAGGGTTTCACCTATCACATGTTGTACCTGGACCCGCACTGGTTGAGCGGCGAACTCAGCGGCCTGTTCGATCACGCACCCGATTTGCACCTGCCCTCCTTCGCCAACACCTTGCAAACCGAACCCCGCCTGGCGCGCGCGGTGAGCCAGGCGTTCGCCGCCCTGCATCATCAGGAACTGCGAATCGTCCGGCAAAGCGCGCTGGATCAACTGTTGGCGCGGCTCACCGATCGGGTGCACTGGCGACGCCGCCCGGATCCCGATCCGCGCCTGCCCCAGGTTGCCCTGCGGGCACGGGAGTATTTGCATGCCCATGTGCATCAGGACGTGGGCTTACAGGAGCTGGCCGTAGCCTGCGGGGTCGACCGCTTCCGCCTGACCCGCGCCTTCAAGGCGGCTTTTGGCCTGCCGCCGCATGCCTACCTGGTGCAACTGCGCCTGGCCACGGCACGCCGCATGCTCGCCGCCGGGGCCTGGCCGGCCCACGTGGCGAGCGACCTCGGCTTTGCCGACCAAAGCCATTTGGGCCGTTGGTTTATGCGCGCTTACGGGCTCAGCCCAGCCGCCTACCGCTCGCGCTGCTCAAACCTTCCAGACTGAACCACGCCTTTGGCAGAGCATAGGGTTTTTCCGCTCTGGATCACTGCCCATGCTGCCTTTTTTATTGTTTGCCTTCGTCGCCTCGATCACTCCAGGCCCGACCAATATCCTGGTGATGAGCAACAGCGCCCGCTTCGGTTGGCGCGCCGCTGTGCCACTGATTCTGGGGGCCTGCAGCGGGGCTGCGGTTCTGGTGCTAGTGGTAGGCACGGGGGTTGGCCGTTCGCTACTGGAAGTCCCCGGTGCTCAGCGCCTGATGGCCTGGGTCGGGGTGTTGTGGTTGAGCTGGTTGGCCTGGAAGATATTCACCAGCCCTACCGACTCCGCTATTGAGCAACGCAGCCTACACCTGGGGTTTATCGGCGGCGCCGCCCTGCAAGTCGTCAACCCCAAGACCTGGATGATGGCCCTGGCGGTGGTCAGTGTGTTCAGCCAACGTAGCCCAATGCTCCAGTTGGCCCTGGCGTTCTTTCTGGTGGCCCTGCCCTGCATGGGCTGTTGGGCTCTGATGGGGGCAGGTTCGGCGCGCTGGCTGACATCGCCACAGCGGTTGCAGGGGTTGAATCGAGTGTTAGCGCTGTTGTTGCTGGTGGCGGCTTGGGTCGGGTTTATGGCGTAGATACACGATATGCTTTCGCCTTTACAACGCAGGGGCTGTAACGAAGGGCTCGGGGGCAGGGCCCCCTCCTACGATCGGCAAATTTCCCAGACATTACGAAACCGACGTCATTACGCAAACTGCTCAACCAAATAATCGATCAGCACCCTGACTTTCGGGGGCAAGTAGCGTTTAGGCGGGTACAGCAACCAAATCGAGCCAACGTAGGCCCCGGCTTGCAACTCCCAGTCAGGCAATACTTGCACCACCTGCCCTTGGGCCAGTGATTCCTTCGCCACGAAGTCCGGCAGGTTGGCAATGCCGAAACCCTCTTTGGCCGCGTCCAGCCGAGCCCCCGCATGGTTGGCGATGTAACGGCCCTTGACTTGCACTGTTTCGGTTGCGCCAGCCTGGCTCAAGCGCCAGCGGCTATCGTCGGTGTTTTCCCCCAGGTACAAACAGTCGTGCTGCTGAAGGTCCATGGGTTGGTGCGGCACGCCGCGTTCTGCCAGGTATGCCTCAGACGCCACCAATAGCCAGCGCACCGCACCGAGTGTACGGCCGGCCAACCCCAGGGGCGGACGCGTGGTCAGGCGAATGACCAGGTCGAGGTCGTCTATCAAGGGGTCGGTGTGCAGGTCGTTGAAAACCAGTTGCACATCTACCTCAGGGTAGCGCTGCAAGAACTCGAGCATCAGTGGATGCAAAACGGTTTTGGCAAAGGCGGTCGGTGCACTCAAGCTGACCCGCCCCCTTGGCCCAGCTGCCAGGCGGCCCGCCGCGTCGACTGCTTCGGCGGCGGCACCTAGCATCGCCCTACAGTGGCTGTACACCTGCGCGCCAGATTCGGTAAGGCGAATTCGTCGGGTCGAGCGCTCCAGCAGCTGGGTGCCAAGCCGTTGTTCCAAGCGTTTGACCTGGCGGCTGACGGTAGAGGGCAAACTGCACAGTTGCCGGGCCGCCGCTGAAAAACTCCCCGCATCGACCACCCGCACGAAAACCGCCATGTCAGCCAATGAGTCGAACAGCTCAGGTGGGTTCATAAAATTCTTCAAGCGCTATTTATGTATAGGAAGCACAGATTCTGTGCGTGAACGCAACATTATCATCCTCAACGCATCAATCGATACTGGGCGCCTTAGCAAAAGGAGCTTTCGATGAACGCGCCACACAAATCAGTCTTACTCAGTGACCTTATGCTGCTGGCCGTCGCCGTGGTGTGGGGAACCAGCTATGGGGTGGTCAAATCCGCCTTATTTTTCTATCCCGTGTTAGGGCTATTAGCCCTGCGGTTTGGCATCACATTCCTGTTATTGAGCCCAGCCTTGCTAAGCCTGCGCGACCTGCCCAGAGCCAAACTGCTCCAGCTCCTGGGCACCGGCGTGTTGCTGCTGAGTGTGTTCCTGTGTGAAACATTCGGCCTCTTGCATACGACGGCAACCAATGCGGCTTTTTTGATCAGCCTCTGTGTGATGCTGACGCCTTTGGTGGAATGGCTATGGCTCAAGCGCCAGCCGACTCCAATGGAATGGTGCGCGGTCGGTTTGTCAGGGCTGGGCGCCGTGCTGCTGAGCGGCGATGGCAAATGGATATTCAACTGGGGCGATGCCTTGATCTTGCTCGCCGCATTGATCAGAGCCTTACAGGTTTGCCTGCTCAAAAGCGTGACCACCAGTACCCATCTTCCAGCACTCACGGTCACAGCGGTGCAAGCCGGTGTGGTGACCGTGGGCAGCCTGTTGCTGGTCTTTATCTTTGTGCCTAGCCCGTTGCAAACCCTTATTGCCATGGAAAACAGCGGCGCATTCTGGGGCTACGTGGTTTACCTGGTGTTGGCTTGTACCTTATTTGCATTCTTCGCCCAAAACTATGCAATCAAACGCAGCAGCCCCACTCGAGTCGCCCTGTTGATGGGTAGCGAACCCCTGTTCGGCGGCTTGTTCGCAATGTTTTGGCTAGGCGAAAGCGTCTCTTATGTAGGCTGGCTTGGCGGTGGGTTAATTGTCGCCGCGTGCCTGTTGGCTAGCGTTCGTTGGGTGCCGGGTAAGGTACGGGTGATTGCGCCTACTGCTTAGGAGCAGCCTAAAGGTTCAGGGGCTGGCTGCCGATAGCGTAGAAACGCTCAAAAAAAAAATTAACACACCGTCGTTCTCTTCTGCCGGCCAACCCCTATAACCAGTGGGCTCTCAATGAATATCAGACAGAAACTGACCTGGGCGTTTGCAGTTATCGCCTCTCTCCCGGTGATTGTGGTAGCAGTGCTCGTTGTCTTCAACGTACGAGAAGGCGCCGAAGCTGACTTCGTCGATAGCAGCGCCAGAGAAATTCGCCAGATCGACAACGGCATGAAACAGTTTTTCGACGGTATCAGCCAGAACGTTGAATACATCGCCAAAGACCCCCGAATTATCGCCACCAAAGACTTGAAAAATTACGCGGGCGCGGACGCGGCGCAAATTCCGCTGACCGCCAGCAACCGTGAACTCCTGGATATTTTTGACGGCTTTGCTAAGAGCCACCCCAGCACCGCGTACCTCTCTTTGGGTACGAGCGATGGCGGTTATGCCAGTTGGCCTGACGACCCCAAACTCAACAACTACGACCCCCGCCAACGGCCTTGGTATAAAGCTGCGATAGCGGCGCCCGGCACTACGGTGCGCACGGGCGCTTACTACTGGGCACCCGATGATGTATCGCTGATCGGCACCGTGCGCACCGTTACCGATGCCGCGGGCAAGCTACTGGGCGTGGTAGGCCTGGACGTGTCGCTCAAGCAACTGACCGAACTGGTAAAGCGCATCAAGCTAGGCAATAGCGGCTACCTGATGCTGGTGGAAGCTAACGGCAACGTACTGGTCGACCCCAGCGATGCCAGCCATAACTTCAAGCCGCTGGCGGACCTCGGCGCTAACTATGCCGAGCTGGCCAAGCAAGGCGACGGCCCGACTCAGATCGAGATCAATGACAAGACTTACATGGTCAACATCGTCAGCTCACAAGGCCTGGGCTGGCGTTTTATCGGCCTGATTGAGCGGGACGAAGTCATGGCCAAGGCGGCTAATCTGACTTGGCTGATCGGCGCGATTGCAGCGGCACTGGCGATCATTTTCGCCATCGTCGGGGCAAGTTTTGCCGGGGTCATTGTGCGACCGATTCGCGGCGTCGCCGATGGCTTGCAGAAGATCGCCGAGGGCGAAGGCGACCTGACGCGCCAGCTCACGGTGCACGGCAAGGACGAAACGGCGACACTGGCCGGCTGGTTCAACCAGTTCCTCGGCATGATCTCCCAGTTGGTGCAGCGTATTGGCAGCGCTTCTTCCGAGCTGCAAGTGGCGGCCGCCGACACCAGCCAGGTCGCACGCAATATGGATGAAGTCGCTGGGCGGCAGCGCGAAGCGGTAGAGCTGGTCAGCACCGCATTCAATGAAATGGTCGCCACGGCTAACGAAGTGGCGCGCTCGTGCAGCCAGGCGGCGTCCAGCGCCGATGATGGCTACCGCGATGTGCACGACGGCCAGCAACACATCAGCGAGGCCACCGGCAGCGTGCTTAAATTGAGCAAAGATCTACAGCAGTCGACCCAGACCATGCAGATGCTCGAACAGGACAGCAAGAACATCAACAGCATCCTCGACACCATTCGCTCGATCGCCGAACAGACCAACCTGCTGGCCCTCAACGCCGCCATCGAGGCCGCCCGTGCCGGCGATCAGGGCCGCGGGTTCGCCGTGGTCGCCGACGAAGTGCGTGCGCTGGCGCGACGCACCGCCGACTCGACAGGCGAAATCGATGGGCTATTGGGCAACCTGGCGCGGCGCACCCAAGAGGTCACCCAGCAGATGCAAGGCAGCCTGCAGGTTTCCCAGAACAGCGTCGAATGCATTCAGCAAGCGCGGGACAGCTTCGACAAAATCCGCACCTCGGTGGATTCGATCCGCGACCAAAACACCCAGATCGCTACCGCCGCCGAAGAACAACATCACGTTGCGGAGGACATCAACCGGCACATCGCGCAGATTCACGCCGATGCCCAACTGGTCGAGCAATATGCCCATTCGGCGCAGGCTGGCTCAGGGCGTTTGGTGGATATCTCGGGGCAACTCAAAGGGTTGGTCGGACGCTTTAAGTGCTGAGTAAGCCGTTATAGCAATACCCAAAGGCTCCTCCATCGAGGAGCCTTTTTTACTTAGCTATGCCCTTTGCTCGCCTATTCACTACCCGCGCAAGCCAGGCCGTAATCACCACGGCCAACAGCACACCTATCGCCACCGCGCTGTAAATGCCCCACGGCAGCACCAACCGGTCCACGGCGAGGTAAAAACCGATCACACCAACGGCGCCAATCCCATTACCGCGCACGATCGCAGCAAGTTCATAGCGGCCGCCTTGCACGTGAGCAAACACTGCCAAAGGCCAGGCAATCACCGGTATCGGCGCCAAAAACCCACTGGCCACCGGCCCCAACCACTCGGCGCTTGCGGTAATCAGCAGCAGCAACAAGGTCGCACTCAGCATGCGCATCGGGATGACCCAACGCGGCAGCGCCACATAGCCCGCTGGGGTGCTGCCACCCCCATTCGCGGTCACGCGGATAATCCCTACCACGAGGCAAAAAGTCACCGCGATAGAAACCACCAGCGATCCCGCCAGGTTCATGCAAAAGGCCATGGCCAAATAAAATGCCAACGCCGTCACGCACCCAGCCAAAATCGGCAGGCGCCGCGTCGTTATGAAGTAAAAAAGATAGGTCGCCTGAATCGCCGCCACCCCAGCCAATGCCCCTGGCACCGCTTGCGAGGCGAATTCGGGGCCTTGCTCAAGGCTCAGAAACAGCATCACCAACGCCGACGTCACCGGCAGCCCAGACAGCAGCCCAGCGAGGTGCGTACCCCAGCGTCTAGCCGCTAGAGAGATGGATAGCATAAGCAGAGGGGTGATGAGTAACTTGAGGTAAAAAGCGGTCATGGGCAGTGTCGTTGATAAGGAAGCTAGGGCATGTAGCCCTAGCTACTAGCAGTTGTCACTTTTTCTTTTTCGCAGGCTTTTCAGTCTTTTCGGCTTTCTCGGATTTCTTAGCCTTTTCTGGCTTGCTGTCTGCCTTTTTTACCGACTTCTTCGGTTCAACGTCTTTTTTCTTTTCTTTCTTTTCAGGCTTGTCGGAGGATTTCGAAAGCGCCGAGGCTGCAGCTGATTTTTTCGCTGGTGAAGCCTTTTTGTCTTTCAAGTCCTTGCTGGCTTTCGAAGCTTCACTTTTGCTTTTCTTCTCGTCTTTAGCCACGTTGACCACCTCTCAAAGTATGCCGATATTGGCACAGTGCCTGTGGGATTCCCCACACGCTAATCATTAGGTGAGCGTGGTGAAAAGCGGTTCAAAATACTTTTCGCGGTGTTCAATGTGAAGGTCAAAAGATCGGGGGCGGCAGCATATTCGACATTCGGTGTGCCGCCAACCGTAGGAGGGGGTCTTGCCCCCGATAGGCCGCACAGCGGCCGGTTTCAGCCGCGCCGCCATCGCTAACCACTCGACACCGTCCAAAGCTGATCAAGCCGAGTCGTAAAACTCTGACTCATCATCTCCCGCCGCATCCCCCAATCGGGCGCAGTCGGCACGCTGCCCGTGCGCAACGTCCCCCTCCCCCAACGTCCATTAATCGCGTCCAGCACGCCCATCACCCGCTCCGCCGCCACGGGCTGGGATGCAGCGAACAGGTCATCGGTATACTCACCCCGCTGGCAGAGATCGAGCAGCAGCACCTCGGCCTTGCTGTACTTGAACCCCTCGCGAAACACGTGATCCAGCCCCTGCACCGCGGCCTTAGTCAGCAGCCGAACATCGTCCGTGGGGTATGGTAAGGCCACAACGACGCCATTGGCGTACTTGGCCTCCTCGGGGTTGAACATGCCGGTGCGGATGCTCACCCTGATCTTGCGGCACAGCGAGCCCTGCGCCCGGAGCTTTTCCGACGCCCGCATCATGTAGGTGGCCACCGCCTCGCGGATCGGCGGCAAGGTATCGAGCCTGCGCCCGAACATGCGGCTGCAGCAGATCTCCTGCTTGGCTGGGTCGGGTTCGTCCAGTTCCAGGCACGGGGTGCCCGCCAGTTCTCGGGCGGTTTTTTCCACCACCACGCTGAATTTTTTGCGCAGTAGCCTTGGGTCGGCTGCGGCCAGGTCCCAGGCCTTGTTGATGCCCATGCCCTGGAGGTGACTGGTCATGCGCTTGCCGATGCCCCAGACGTCGCTCACATCGGTGATCTTCAATAAGCGATCACGCCGCCGAGGGTCGCGCAGATCGAGCACGCCGCCCAACTGCGCCTGCCACTTCTTGGCCGCGTGGTTGGCCAGCTTGGCCAGGGTCTTGGTACCGGCGATGCCGACGCCCACGGGGATGCCGGTACAGCGATGCACCTTGGCGCGGATCTGCCGGCCGAGGGCTTCTAGGTCCTGGGGCATGCCGGTGAGGTCAGCGAACGTTTCGTCAACCAAAGGAAAGATTGTTAACTATGGACATAGCCTCAGTGCCAGTCACGGTCTGCATTTGCCTCTGATCGCCGACGTCCTCAATGTGCGCAACGACAAGATCCGCCTATTACTGCGCGAACATCAATCGCCCCGCGAGCAGCTCCGGGTGCTTTTGGAGTTTTATATTGAGTCATCTCATCTCGAAGAGGGTCGCCTGGGCTGCATGGTCGTCGGCACTGCCATTGAGTTAGCCACCCACGACAGCGAGATCAAGTTCAAAGTCGGCAACGCCCTGGACCGCAATGAAAGACGGCTTGCCGACCTCATCAGGCTGGGCCAGGAGCAAGGTAAAATCGGCGCTGATATAGACGCTGGTGCCACGGCGCAGCTGATGCTCGCGCTTTTTCAAGGGCTGCGCGTGCTGGGTAAATCTCGTCATGAGAATACGGATATGACGGGTGTCGTCAAAACTGCCATGCGCCTGCTAGATTAAATTTTTCTCCAATTTGGACATGAATGTTTCCTAAAATGCGAAATTCTGCCCCCCTGAATACTCGGTCCGAATCAATACCTCGCTTGCCCTCGGCGCTGTCAGCGTTCCTGGCTATGGCCTGCGGGCTAATCGCCGCGAACATTTATTACGCCCAACCCCTGGCAGCGCTGATTTCAGCCTCGGCTGGTCTATCAGCGCAAGCGACCGGCCTGATCGTGACCCTCACGCAGCTGGGGTACGGTCTGGGGCTGTTGTTGATCGTTCCGTTGGGCGACTTGGTGGAAAGCCGCAAGCTGGCAAGCACGGTGCTGGCGATGGGCGCCCTGGCATTGCTGATGATGAGCCTGGCAGGCTGTGCCACGATGCTGTTGCTCTGCGCCTTCCTGGTAGGACTGGGCTCGGTCACGGTGCAGATACTGGTGCCCTATGCCTCCCACCTAGCCGCGCCCTCCCACAGGGGGCGGGTGGTGGGCAACGTGATGGCGGTTTGATGCTGGGCATCATGCTGGCGCGCCCGGTCGCCAGCCTCATCGCCTATGCGACGTCTTGGGAAATGGTGTTTCGCTTGTCCAGCCTGCTGATGGTCGGGCTGGTGGTGATGCTGAACCTTGTCCTGCCCAGACGGCTGCCGGAACCCGGGCTTTGCGCCGCCGCCTTGTTCCACTCGATGGCGTTGCTGTTGCGCCATAACCGGGTGTTGCAGCGCAAAGCGGTTTATCACGCCTGTATGTTTGCAGCCTTCAGCTTCTTCTGGACCACGACACCCCTGCTACTGGCCAGCGCCCCGCTGGCATTGGACCAGGCCGATATAGCTCTGTTCGCGCTGGTCGGCGTGTCCGGGGTCGTGTCGGCGCCAATTGCCGGCAGGCTTGCCGACCAGGGGCTGTCGCGTCCGGTGACCGCTGCTGTTCTGGCCATCGCGGCCGGAGTACTCGTACTGGGTAGTTTCACCTTCGCCAACCAACGCCTTGAGTTAGCGCTGCTAGGCGGCGTCGCCATCTTTCTGGATTTCTGCGTGGCGGCAAACCTGGTACTTGGCCAGCGCGCGCTGTTCAGCCTGGACGCCGCTTTGCGCAGCCGCCTGAACGGTCTGTATATGTCGATTTTCTTTGCCGGCGGCGCGCTCGGCTCCGCGGGCGGTGCCTGGCTCTACAACCATTACGGCTGGCAGGTGGCGGCGCTGTCCGCGGCAGCCTTGCCAGGCGTCGCCATGCTCTATTCGCTCTTTGACACTCAACCTAGCGATACGACGCCTCCCTCAACCTCCCCACAACGATAAGGAAGCACCTCATGACTATCGGATTTATCGGCCTCGGCGCCATGGGTATGCCCATGGCCACCAACCTGCTCAAGGCCCAACTGCCGCTGTTGGTCTGGAGCCGCAATGGGGCGAACACCGAAAAGCTGGTTGGCGCCGGCGCCACCGCCGTTGCCAGCGCTGCCCAAGCGGCCAAGGTCGACGTCCTCTTTTCCATGCTGGCCGATGATCAGGCCGTCAGCGATGTATTCATCGCAAGTGGCGTGCTCGACCAAATGCCCCAGGGCTCGATCCACGTCAACATGGCGACCGTCTCCGTTGCCATGGCTAAAAAACTGACACAGCTGCATGCCGCCCGCGGCGTGGGATATATCGCAGCCCCCGTGCTGGGGCGCATTGACGTCGCCGCTGCCGGCAACCTCAACATTCTCGCCGCCGGCAAAGGGCAGGATCTGGAACGTATTCAGCCCCTGCTGGACCTCATGGGCCAGAAAACCTGGCACTATGGCGAAGAGCCCGCGCAAGCCAACGTGGTAAAGATCGCCGCCAATTTCTCGATTGCTTGCGCGATCGAAACCATGGCCGAAACCTCGGCACTCGTGCGCGCCTACGGCATTGAATCCCAAGCGTTCATCGACCTGCTCACTCAGACGCTCTACCCGTCTCCCGTCTACAAAGGCTACGGCACGATGATCGCCCAGGAGCGCTACTCGCCGGCCGGGTTCAAGCTATCGCTGGGCCTCAAGGATGTCCGGCTCGCGTTGGAAGCCGGGGAAGCGCAACACCTGTCACTCCCCCTCGGAAGCACACTGCGTGACTGCCATCTTGAAGCTATTGCACAAGGCGATGGCCTGCTGGATTGGGCCGCGCTCGGCAAAGCTGCAGCGCGTCGCGGCAACATCGACTAAACACGATTCTTTTTACGGATTCCTATTTTCAGCCTCTGTTATATCGACCGCGCACGGTGGGCGGTCGATATAACAAGAGCCAAGTATCGCCTTTTGAAAAAGTCCGGGATAAGGATGCGGCAAGGCCTGCCGAGATAGACAGCAATTCGTCAGCGTTACCCGGGCTTTTCGTGGGCTAGGAGGGTGGTCACAGTCATCCATTTTCAAAATGCTTCTTACGATAATTTGTGAAAATGCGAAGATCAAAAGAACGGGGGCAAGACCCCCTCCTACGGTCGGCGGCATATTCAACATTCGGTGTGCCGCCAACCGTAGGAGGGGGTCTTGCCCCCGATAGGCCGCAAAGCGGCCGGTTTCAGCCGCGCCGCCATCGCTAACCACTCGACACCGTCCAAAGCTGATCAAGCCGAGTCGTAAAACTCTGACTCATCATCTCCCGCCGCATCCCCCAATCGGGCGCAGTCGGCACGCTGCCCGTGCGCAACGTCCCCCTCCCCCAACGCTCATTAATCGCGTCCAGCACGCCCATCACCCGCTCCGCCGCGGCCGGTTGGGATGCGGCGAACAGGTCATCGGTGTACTCACCCCGCTGGCAGAGATCGAGCAGCAGCACCTCGGCCTTGCTGTACTTGAACCCCTCGCGAAACACATGACCCAGCCCCTGCACCGCGGCCTTAGTCAGCAGCCGAACATCGTCCGTGGGGTATGGCAATGCCACAATGACGCCATTGGCGTACTTGGCCTCCTCGGGGTTGAACATGCCGGTGCGGATGCTCACTCTGATCTTGCGGCACAGCGAGCTCTGCGCCCGGAGCTTTTCCGACGCCCGCATCATGTAGGTGACCACCGCCTCGCGGATCGGCGGCAAGGTATCGAGCCGGCGGCCGAACATGCGGCTGCAGCAGATCTCCTGCTTGGCCGGGTCGGGTTCGTCCAGTTCCAGGCACGGGGTGCCCGCCAGTTCTCGGGCGGTTTTTTCCACCACCACGCTGAATTTTTTGCGCAGTAGCCTTGGGTCGGCTGCGGCCAGGTCCCAGGCCTTGTTGATGCCCATGCCCTGGAGGTGACTGGTCATGCGCTTGCCGATGCCCCAGACGTCGCTCACATCGGTGATCTTCAATAAGCGATCACGCCGCCGAGGGTCGCGCAGATCGAGCACGCCGCCCAACTGCGCCTGCCACTTCTTGGCCGCGTGGTTGGCCAGCTTGGCCAGGGTCTTGGTACCGGCGATGCCGACGCCCACGGGGATGCCGGTACAGCGATGCACCTTGGCGCGGATCTGCCGGCCGAGGGCTTCTAGGTCCTGGGGCATGCCGGTGAGGTCGGCGAAAGCCTCGTCAATGCTGTAAACCTCGACGGCGGGCACCAGGGACTCGATCACACTCATCACCCGGTCGCTGATATCACCGTACAGCGCGTAGTTGGAGGAAAACGCAACGATGCCGTGCTGGCGCAGTTTGTCTTTGATCTGAAAGTAAGGCTCGGCCATTTTCACAAAGGGTTTAGCGTCGGCCGAACGGGCAATCACACAGCCGTCGTTATTACTCAGCACGACAATGGGCGTCTTTAACAAATCCGGACGAAACACCCGCTCGCAAGACGCATAAAAGCTATTGCAATCGATCAGGGCAAAAGCGGGTTCAGGCTTTTTCATGGGCACGTACGCTGAAGGTGACCACACCCCAAATGATCAGCTCATCACCTTCCATAATGTAGCGCGGCGCAAAGTTGCGGTTAGCCGATTGCAGGATCACTTCGTTGCCACGCTTATGCAGGCGCTTGCATACGGGCTCGGCGTTAACCGCCGCAATGACGATATGGCCATGCTCAGCTTCGATGGAGCGGTCGACCGCCACCAGGTCGCCGCAGAAGATACCGGCGCCCTGCATGCTGTCGCCTTCGATACGCACTAGGTACATATGCGGTGCGCGGATGTCTAACAGTTCATCCAGGGAGATTCGCCGTTCGATATGGTCGGCCGCAGGCGACGGAAACCCCGCCGGTACGCGAAATGAATAGAGCGGGAGTTGAGCCCCCTCGCCTGCCAATGGGCCGAGTATCGTTAGCATTAGAATCGCCTATGAAATAAAGCTGTATATGCGTACAGTAGTTAGGATCCAACGCTTTGGTCAATCGGCCGCGTGGGAAATGCGACGGGAGGAAGGCACCTATGTGCGGACGGTATTCGCTGTATGAATCAATGGACCACTATCTGCGCGAGTTAGCGCCAGAGCAGCACATCATCAGTTATGTGGACCCCCACCCCATCGAGCGCTACAACATCGCCCCGACCACCCGGGTGCCGGTGCTGCACACCCGTGACGACGGCTTGCACATCGACAGCCTGCGCTGGGGCTGGGCGCCCCCGTGGGCCAAGGGCAAACGGCCTGACCCGATCAACGCACGCGGCGAAACCGTTGCCAGCAGCAAGTTCTTCAAACAACTATGGCCCCAAGGCCGCCTGCTGGTGCCCGCCAATGGCTGGTTCGAGTGGGTCAAGAGCGCCGACGACCCGAAGAAAAAACAGCCGTATTACATTCGCCTGAAAAGCCAGGCGCCGATGTTCTTCGCCGGGCTTGGCCAGGTGCACCCGGGCCTGGAGCCCCATGAAGGGGATGGTTTTGTGATCATCACCGATGCCAGCGACGAAGGCATGGTCGACATTCATGACCGCCGGCCAGTGGTGTTGCGCCCTGAAGACGCCCGCGCGTGGCTGGAGGGGTCGCTCAGCGAGGCGGATGCGCAACTGTTGGTCAGGCAAGGTTGCCGCCCGGTGGCGGACTTCGAATGGTTCGAGGTGGGCCAGGCGGTGGGCAATGTGCGTAATCAGGGCGAGGGGCTGTTGGCGCGAACATGAGAGGCTAATACCAAGCCAGGCGTTTCTAACGCCCAACAAAAAAGCCCCGCAGACGTTAATCTACGGGGTTTTCAATAGTGGAGGCCGAGGTCGGAATCGAACCGGCGTAGGCGGATTTGCAATCCGCTGCATAACCATTTTGCTACTCGGCCTCAAAACGCATTGTGGCTTCAGAAGCCCACACCACGTTGTTTAACTGTTATGGGAGCTTAGCGCTTTACTTCACGCTATCCCATTGATCTTGCTGAAGTTTTTGATTCCGCCTTCAGAAGATGGACGAGATTATGGACTAACCCTCCCCCGCTTGCAACCGCTAATTTCCATATTATTAGCGTGGCGGCCCTAGCGGCGTTCCTCACGGATGTAGGGTTCGCCGAGGGCGCCGGGTTGGCTGGCGGATTCGCGTTTGCCCAGGGCAACCCAGACCATCACCAGCAGGGTGACGGCATAGGGTGTCATTTGCACGAAGTATTGCGGCAAGCGTACGCCGGTGGCGGCCAGTTGCGGGATCAGGGCTTCGATGCAGCCGAACAGCAGCGCCCCGGCCAGGGCGCGCCAGGGTGACCAGCGGGCGAAGATGACCAGGGCGACGGCGATCCAGCCGCGGCCGCCGGTCATGTCGGCGATCCACATTTTGGTGCTGAGCACCGAGATGTAGCCGCCCGCCAGGCCGATCAGCGCGGCACCGGCCATGATCGCGGCCAGGCGGTAGCCCAGCACCGAAATGCCAGCGGCGTCGGCCGCTTGTGGGTTTTCCCCGACGGCGCGCAGGCGCAGGCCGGTTTCGCTGCGTTGGAGCAACGCCGTGACGCCCAGAAAGATCAGCGGGGTCATGAACACCAGCGGGTTTTGCATAAACAGCTTGCCCACCAGCGGCAGTTCGGCCAGGGGCCACAGGCTAACGGCGCCGAGGCCGGTGACGGGCTGGTTGGTCCAGCCCAGCAAGGTGCCACACAAGCCGGTCAGGCCCTGGCAGAAAAACACCAGGGTGAGGCCGGCGATCACTTGGTTGATGCGCAGCACAATGACCATCAGGGCGAACAGCAACGACACCAGGCTGGCGGCAAGCATGGCCATGAACAAAGAAATCATCGGCGTGTGGTAGGCCAGTTGGGCGCCAATGCCGGCCAGGGCGCCGACCAGCATCAAGCCTTCGGCGCCCAACGCCAGCACCCCTGCCCGCTCGGTCAGGATCAGGCCCAGCGCGGCCAGGGCGAACGGTACGGCGAAGTCGGGTGAATTGCCCAGCCAGTTGGCAATCAAGTCCATCACTGCACCCCACTCTGAATACGCCGCAGGCGATGACGGATGAAAAAGTCTGAAGAGGCCACGCAGATCACGATGATCGCCTGAACCAGCTGCACCATGGAAAACGGTATCTGGTAGAACACCTGCAAACTGCGCCCGGCGACGAACAGCATCGCGACCAGCAAGGCGACGACCATACAAGCCACTGGATTGTTACGCGCCAGGAAGGCAATCAAGATGCCGGAGAAGCCATAGCCTTGGTAGAACGACTGGGTCAGGCGCCCTTCCTGGCCGGCGGTGACCATAAACCCGGCGATGCCAGCCAGGGCACCGGAGAGCAGCACCGTGCCGACGATGACCTTGCCCACTGGCACCCCCACGGCGCCCGCCACCCGTGGGTTGGCGTCGACGAAGCGCAGGTACAGGCCCGCGCGGGATACGCCGACGAACCACAGTACCAACAGCATCATCAGCAGCGACAAGAGCATCGCCGCGCTGTAGCCGCCGAACAGCTCCGGCAGGCGCTCGAAGGCGCGAAATGGCGGCGAGTAAGGGAAATTGTCGCGCGGGTCTTTCCAGCTGCCGTAGACCAGATGCAGAAGAAAGTTGGCGGCGATGTAGTTGAGCATCAGCGTCGAGATGATTTCGTTGACCTTCAGCCGTAGCTTCAACAGCAAGGGCGCCAGGGTCCAGAGCACGCCGCAGGCCAGCGCCGCGCTGAACATCAGGGGCAAGCGCAAGGCGGTCGGGCCGATGTCGAACAGCGACACCGCCGTGGCGCCAATGGCCCCCCAAATCATCTGGCCTTCCAGGCCCAGGTTCCAGAAGCGCGCACGAAACGCCAGGCAGCCGGCCAGGCCCACCATGATCATGGGCGCGGCCTGAAACAGCACCGCCTTGAAGTTCTGCGGGTCGAGTACGGTGAGCACGACGAACTCGTTGAGCAACTCAGCGGCAGGCACCCCGGCAGCGATCAAGATCGCCGCGGAAATGGCCAGGCCGGCCACCAACGCCAAAGCGATGATCAAAGCCTGCCAAGGCCATGCCAGTTGCTGGCGGATCTCCAGGGTATAACGGCGCGCCAATAGGGCTTGGCGTGGCCGTGGTAGCGGTTGCGCGAGGTCAGTCATGACTCACCATGGCTTTGCCGATCGCTTGGCGGTCGGCCGGGTGGGCAAATTCGGCGACGATCCGCCCGTTGTTCATTACGCCGATGCGGTCGGCCAGCGCCAGCACTTCATCGAGGTCTTCACTGATCACCAGCACCGCTGCACCAGCATCGCGGGCCGCCCGCAGGCGCCCGTGCACGGCCTGAGTGGCGCGGGCGTCGAGGCCACGGCTGGGGCTGTGCACTAACACCAGCTGCGGGTCGCGGCTGAATTCCCGGGCAATCACCAGTTTTTGCGCATTGCCCCCCGACAACAACGCCGCCTTCTGCTGCAACGAGCGCACCCCTTGCACATCGAAAGCGTGCACCGCCTCTGCGGCGTCTTGCTCCAGGCGCTGCTGGCGCAAACGGAAGAACGAGCCGTAGCGACCGCTGTGAATCTGCCCTACCGCGAAGTTCTCGGCGATCGACAAGGCCCCGGCCAAGGCAGCGCCGTAGCGGTCGGCCGGGATCGAAGCAATGCGCAAGGTGCGCCGGACCTCGGCGGACGCACCGCGCAGGTCGCCGAAAGCGGCCAGGTGGATTTCCCCTTCGATGGCCTGGGGCAAGCCCATCAGGGCATTCGCCAACTCACTCTGGCCGTTGCCGCCGACACCGGCGATGCCGTAGATCTGCCCTGCGTGCAGGGTCAGGTCGACCCCCCGCAAGGGGCCCTGGCCGCCGGGCGAACGTACGTCACGCAATACCAGCCGCGCCTCGCCAGGGCTGGCGGGGGGGTGCTCGCCGGGAGGCAGCGACTCGCCCACGGTCAGGCGCACCAATTCCTCTACCGAGACCGCCTTAGGGTCCAGCACCGCCACGGTACGCCCGGCGCGCATCACCGTAACGCGGTCGGCATAACGCGCCACGTCCGCCATCTTATGGGTCACCAAGATCACGGCGGCGCCTTGCCGCGCGAACGCCTGCACGGTGAGCAACAAGCGCTCCGCTTCCAGGTCGGTGAGCACGGCGGTCGGCTCGTCGAGGATGAGGATGCGTGCCCCGGCCAGCAACACTTTGAGGATCTCCACCTGTTGCTGTTCGGCGATCGACAGGTCTTCGACCCGGCGTTGCGGATCGATGGAAAACCCAAGCTCAGCGACCTTGGCCCGAATACGCTCCTCCAGCGCCTGCAAGCGCCGCGAGTAGCTGCCCTGGGCATCGCGCTGGTTGAGGCCGAGCAGAATGTTCTGGGCCACGGTGAACGGCCGCACCAGCTTGAAATGCTGGTGCACCATGCCGATCCGGTGGCGGCTGGCATCCCGAGGCCCGCCGAGGCGCACGGGGTTGTCATCGATCAGCAGGCCGCCGCTCTCCGGCGCATACAAGCCGGCGGCGATATTCATCAAGGACGACTTACCCGCGCCATTTTCGCCAAGCAGCGCGTGCACCTCGCCCCAGCGGGCAGTGAAGTCGGCATCGGTGAGGGCCTTGAAGCCGTCAAAGGACTTGCTGATGGCGGTCAGTTGCAGCGCATTGGCCTGGCTCATTGTTGGCTGGTCACACCTTTGACGAACCAGTCCATTTTCCACAGCTCGGGGTCGGACAAGCTCTCGCCGGCGGCGACGCGCTCTTTGCCGTCGCGGTCGGTGATCGGCCCGCTGTAAATGATTTTCTCGCCTTTGAGCAGCGCCTCGCGAACGGCGTTGATCTTCTGCGTATCGGCTGCGCTGATTTTGTCCCCGGCCGTTAGGGTAATGTCGGTACCGCCCTGCTGCATCGACAACAACGCACCGTTGGCGGCAGGCACCCAGTTACCGGCCATGACTTTCTTCAGCTCAACATCGAGGAAACGGTCCCACACCCACACCGACGAGCAAACCGTAGCCTTGGGTGCGAACTCATGCAGGTTGCGGTGATGGCCGGTGCCCAACACGCCGCGCTCCTGGGCGACGATTTGCGGGGTGGGGGTGTCGACGTGCTGGCCGATCACATCGGCGCCGCTGTCGATCAAGGCCATGGTGGCCGCGCGCTCTTTCACCGGGTCGTTCCAGGCCCCGGTGTAGATCACGTTGACCGTGGCCTTGGGGTTGATTTGCTGGGCACCGAGTTCGAAGGCGTTGACCGTCCAGTTGACTTGGCCAAACGGGTTGGCCGCGACGAAGCCCAGTTTGCCGGATTTGGACGCCGCCCCGGCAGCCATGCCGCACAGGTACTGGCTTTCATAGGTGCGCCCGTAGAAGGATTCCAGGTTAGGTGCATTGGTGGTGCCCGAGCCGTTCAGAAACGCCACTTTGGGGTATTTCTTCGCCAGTTCGAGAAAGGTGTCGGAGTAGCCGAACGCCGTGCCGATGATCACATTGGCCCCACGGGCGATAAGGCGGTCGACCACGGGGGTGATGGACGCGGCATTTTCCGGCACGCTTTCGACGTACTGGATCTTGGTGTCGAGGCTTTTTTCCAACTTCACCCGGGCTTCTTCGAAGGCCTGGGTCCAGCCGCCGTCGTTGCGTGGGCTGATATACACCATGGCAATTTTCGCCGGTTTTTCCAGGGTCAGGCCTTCGGCGTGAGCCCCACAGGAAACCCCCAGGCCTATCAAGGTATAGACGGTCAGCTTGAGCATTCGGTTGAGCATTTTTAGATTCCTGATCAAAAGCCAGCGGCGAACGGAAGGGCAAGTCAGAGCATGAAGTTGATGCGAAAAACGTTCTGTTCCGGGTCCAGGAGCACCGCCTGATACCAGTTGTAATAGGTCAGGTACGGCGCTTTGATCAGGCGTGCGCCCTGCTCCACCGCCAGCGGCACCAGGCGGTCAACCTCGGTTTGCGCCGGCACGTCGATATTGAGGAGAAATTTGCAGCCCGTGGCGTTGGCGAACTCGCCCAGCCCGAGCAATTGGTAGGCTTCGGGGGCATTGAAACCGATGCACGATTTACCGGTATCCAGCCCGCGAAAAATCGGCGAGCGGATCGCAGCGATTTCGCTGAAACCAAACAGCCGAGCGTAAAAATCGCTGAGGGCGACGATGTCCTGAGCGAACACATTGACGTAAGACAACTGGTTCATCTCAAGCCCCCTTGGTGCCGCCAAAGGTCGTCTGCTTGACGAACTTGGACAGTAAATGGTCCCCGGAAGTGACTGCGGCGTGACGCGGCGCTGCCCCGGCAGGTAGGCAACCGGGCAAGCACTCGATCAGGGTGTCGTAGTTGGGCTGATGAAAAAAAACCAGGGACTGGCGGCGGTTGTCCTGGTCACTGGCCGCCGGTGGGTTGACCACCCGGTGCAGGGTGGAAATCCACTGGTCGTTGGTCCATTGCATCATCAGGTCGCCGATGTTCACCACAAAGCCGTTTTCTACATAGGGCACGTCCACCCACTGCCCTTGGCGGTTGCGCACCTGCAAGCCACCCAAGGCGCTGTCGGGGCGTACGATGGTCAGGCTGCCGTAGTCGGTGTGGGCGCTGGCGCGCAGTTGGCCGGCTTCCACCGGCGCCTTGATATCGGGGTAGCTGAGGGTCCGGAACATGCTGATATGGCGGTCGATCTTGTCGTCGAAGAAACGCTCTTCGAGGCCCAACGCCAGGGCAAACAAGCGCATCAGCGACTGTGCCAGGTCACTCATGGCGGCGAAGTAGTCTGCGTAGGCCGCTTGAAAGCCGGGCAGCAGCGCCTCTGGCGGCCACACATTGGGCGCGAAGTGTGGCCCTGCCGCGGCGCAGTGGTAGTAGTCTGCGGCAGGCACCACAATCGGGCCGATGGAAAAGGACTCTTTGAGATCGCCCGGCGCTTGCTCTTCCAGGGAGTACGACAAGCTTTCTTCGGCTACCGCGCTGTAGCCGCGAACCATCTCCGGGCTGGGTCGGTCGACTTTGCGTTTCTCGGCCAGGGGCAGGTCGAAGAACTGCCGAGTCAGGCCTGCGACGCGCTCGATCAACTCGGCGGGAATCTGGTGCTCGGTGATCACCAGAAAACCGATGTCCCTGCAGGCCTGGTTAACCGCTTGTGCCACGGCCGCCTTGCCGTCGGATGTACCGCGAAAATAAGGCGATAGGTCAATGATGGGCACAGATTGCAGAGTCATGCGGCTGATTCCTCTCGCGGCGTGGCACCGTGGACGGTGGGCAGCGAGAGAAAAGCAGAAACTGTGCCAGGCGCCTACAGGCCTGGAAATACGAGGCCTGGGAAGGCGCGCCCGGCTAGATCAGATCAAATGGTCTGAAACAGAGCGCTTGGTTTGAGTGCATGCCGGCAGAACATGCGCAACAACTGCGCAAATTCACAGCCGCGGGCGTACTCCGTTGAGCACCAGTGCCTGCAGGTTCTGCAGCACTTCCTCGAAAAACAGCGGATCGTCGAGGGTGCGCCCAGTGACCGCGTCGATTTGCGCACGGAAGTCGGCGTAGTGCTGGGTGGTGGCCCACAACGAGAAGATCAGATGATGGGGCTCGACCGGGGCCAGCTTGCCACTGTCAATCCACGCCTGAATCACCTGCACTTTGGTTTGCACCAGCGTGCGCAACGGCTGCTGCAACTCCCCCAGCAGCAGCGGCGCGCCCTGGATAATCTCCAGGCAGAACAACCGCGATTCCGCTGGGTGGTCGCGGGACAATTCGAGCTTGATGCGGATGTAATCGGCGATGGCCTGCAGCGGTTCCTGGTCGACACTAAAGCCCAGCAGCGGGCGCAACCAAACGTCCAATAACTGGCGAAGTACGCTGATGTACAGCTCTTCCTTGCTGCTGAAGTAGTACAGCAGGTTGGTCTTGGACACATCGGCCAAGCTGGCGACCTGGTCCAAACTGGTGCCGTGCAGGCCAAAGCGGGAGAAGATCTCCAGAGCGGCATCGAGAATGGCCGTGCGTTTGCTTTCCGTGAGCCGGGTTCGCCGGCTCACGGTGGAGGCGCTGGGCTTGCGGGGTTTTTTCACAGCAGCCTGCACGCCCTTGGCGGCAGCTACCTTTGGCTTGGCGCGGCTGGGCTGGCTGGCAGCGGCTGGCGGTATTGGCGTTTCCTCACTCACGGCATTGACCCAAAGCATTTAGACAGCGGGCACTGTAGCGCGTACCGGGAGATTCTGCGAAACGCCTTTGCAAACACGCGCCCAGCGCTGCGTTGTTTAGCTGCCGTCGCCGCCGTGGGCTTCTTCAAAGAAGTAGTCTTTCCAGCTGCCCGCCTTATTCTTCAGCACACCCAGTTCGTGCAACTGTTCGGCGTAGATAAACGTGCGCTGCGGCACCACCGTGAAGTTGATTTCCGGGTCTTGCACGATACGTTCGACAAAGGCCTCGCTCAAGGTCGACTGCTCGACGCGGATATAGGTCTTGGCCGCGGCGACCTTGTCGGCCTTGATGATCTGCTCGGCTTCGACCAGCGCGTCGTAAAAGGCTTTGTAGGTCTTAGGGTTGGCGTCGTGGAATTTCTCGGTGGTGTACAACACGTTAAAGGTGGCCGGGCCGCCGAGCACGTCATAGGAGCTCAGCACTTTATGCACCTTGGGGTTTTCCAGCGCCTGGTACTGGAACGGCGGGCTGGAGAAATGCGCGTTGATTTCAGAGCCCCCGGCCAGCAACGCGGCGGTGGCATCGGGGTGCGGCACGCTGACGGAAATCGCGTCGAAGCGCTTGAAGTCGGCGGCGCCAAACTCACGGGCCGTCTCGATCTGCAGGGTGCGCGACTGGAAGCCGACGCCGGCGGCCGGCACGGCGATGCGGTCCTTGTCGGTGAAGTCCTTGAGAGTCTTTACCGCCGGGTTGTTGCTCAGCAAGTAGTTGGGCATCGAGCCCAGCGAGGCGATGGCTTTGACATTTTGCCGGCCGCGCGTGCGGTCCCACACCGTCAACATCGGCGGCACGCCAGCCGACACCACGTCCAGGGCGCCCGCCAGCAACGCTTCGTTCATGGCCGTGGCACCGGAAATGCTCCGCCACTCCACGTCGATGTCGACGCCTTGCGCCTTACCGTGTTTTTCGATCAGTTTCTGGTCGCGCACGACATCCAGGATCAAATAGCCAATGCCATATTGCTGGGCGATGCTGAGCTTGCCTTCGGCCTGCGCGGCGCTGCCCAACAGCGCAGACACCAGCCCTAGCGCCAGGGAAATTCGGTTGAGGGTTTTCATCGGGGTTCTCAATCAAGGGATAGAAAGGTCTGGCTGCATTCAGCGCTGCATGCCCCAGCGCTTGACCGTCAGGCGCTCGAACGTGGCGAACAGCAGGTTTTCCACCAGCAGGCCGATGAGAATCACGGCGGCCAAGCCGGCGAACACTTTGTCGGTGTACAGCTCGTTGCGGTTTTGAAAGATGTACCAGCCCAGCCCGCCTTTACCGGAGGATGCACCGAACACCAGCTCAGCGGCGATCAGGGTGCGCCAGGCAAACGCCCAGCCGATTTTCAAACCGGCGAGAATCGACGGCAGCGCCGCCGGGATCAGGATGTACCAGACAAAACGCAGGCCGCGCAGGCCGTAATTGCGCCCCGCCATGCGCTGGGTGTCAGACACGCCCATAAAGCCGGCGTAGGTGTTCAGCGCCAGGGCCCAGAGCACCGAATGCACCAAAACGAAAATCAGGCTGTTCTCGCCCAGGCCGAACCACAGCAGCGACAGCGGCAACAAGGCGATCGCCGGCAGCGGGTTGAACATCGCCGTAAGCGTGCCCAGCAGGTCACGCCCCAGTTGGGTCGAAACCGCCAGGGTAGTTAGGCCAAACGCCAGGAAAATACCGATCAAATAGCCTTTGATCAGCACCGTCAGGGAGATCCACACCTTGCTTAGCAGCTCGCCACTGGCAATGCCGTCGAAAAACGCCTGGGCCGTTTGCAAGAAGCTGGGCAGCAGCAGGTCGTTGTCTTGCCAGCGCGCCGCCAATTCCCAGACTAACGCGAGGGCCAGCAGGATAACGCCCTTGCGCACCCAGCCCTGTTGCCAGATACGTTGCGCAAGGGGGATGTGCCGGGCCAGGTCGGACGCCGTGAAAGGCTCCAGCTGTACTTCATATTCCTGGCGCAGATTCGGGTTCAAACTCATGGACAAATACTCGGTTCGAGGTCAGTAGGCGAGGCGCAGGTGCTGAAAGTCCAGCTCGGGCTCGGTGCCCTCTTCGCCTTCGTCGAACAGCAGCCGGTGGATACGCCGGGCACTGGCCTGAAAGTCCGCGCCGCCCAGGCTCTGCAAGCCGTAGGCATGGCTGTTGATCTCGGCGCGCACGCGCCCTGGGTGGGGCGACAGCAAGAGGATGCGGTTACCGACCACCAGCGCTTCTTCGATGGAGTGGGTGACAAACAGCAAGGTGAAGCGCACCTCCTCCCACAGTTGCAGCAGCTCTTCCTGCATCTTGCGCCGGGTCAGGGCGTCGAGGGCGGCGAACGGCTCGTCCATCAAGAGGATCTTGGGCTGCATGGCCAGGGCCCGGGCAATCGCCACGCGGGCCTTCATGCCGCCGGACAAGGTATGCGGGTAGGCATCGGCAAAGGCGCTCAGGCCGACCTTCTCCAGGTAATAACGGGCACGCTTTTCAGCCTCTGGGCGTTTTAGCGTGCGGGAAGCGAGCAACGGGAACATGACGTTCTGCAGCACGGTTTTCCAGGCCGGCAGTTGGTCGAATTCTTGGAACACCACGATGCGGTCCGGGCCGGGTTGGTCGATGCGCGTGCCACCCAGGCGAATCTCGCCTTCGCTGGGGCGGATAAACCCGGCCACGGCCTTGAGCAGGGTCGACTTGCCGCAGCCCGAAGGGCCCAGCAGCACGAAGCGGTCGCCTTGGTCTACTTCGAAACTCACCTGGTGAGTGGCCCGCACCACCCGCTCCGGGGTGCGGTATTCCAGGCTCACGTCCTTGACCTGGAGCAATACCTCAGGGGTAGCCGTGGTTTCAGAAGTGCTGGCCGTGTGGCCTTGCAGTGCAGCGTTCATCGGTCACTCCTGATCAAAAGGGTGCATCGCCCTGAATGGTGGTGCGGTACAGCTTGCGCCGCAGGTGGTCCGGGCAGCCGGCGGCCAGGTGGATCAGCGAGCGGTTGTCCCAGAACACCAAGTCACGGGCCTGCCATTGATGGCGGTAGACGTGTTCCGGGCGCACGCTGTGGGCGTACAGTTGGTCGAGCAGGTCACGGCTCTCGTCAGCGGGCAGCCCCACGATGTGGGTGGTGAAGCCTTCACTGACGAACAGCGCTTGGCGGCCATTCTCTGGGTGGGTACGGACCACCGGATGGGTGACCGTGACCACCTGAGCCAATTGTTCATCGGTCAGTTTCGGGCGCCAGTTGGCGGCGTTTTTGCCCTCGCTGTAGCGCGCGGTGTAGGAATGCACTGCCGAACGCCCGCGCACCGCTTCACGCAACTCAGTCGGCAGCGTGTCCCAGGCCTTGTGCAGGTCGGCGAACAGGGTGTCGCCGCCCTCACTGGGCAGCTCCTGGGCATGCAGCATCGAGCCCAGGCTGGGCAATTCTTTGTACGACAGGTCGGAGTGCCAATACTTGCCCGCGTCGCCAAGCCCTACCGGCTGACCGTTTTCGACGATGTTGGAGACGATCAGAATTTCCGGGTGCCCGGCCAGGAGAAATTGCTTGAGCACATGGATTTGCAGCACGCCGAACCGGCGGCTGAAGTCGATCTGCTGTTGCGGCGTGATGCGCTGGTCGCGGAACACCACCACGTGGTAATCCAGGTGGGCGCGATGGACGCGGGCGAAATCCGCCTCGTTGAGTGGCTGGGACAGGTCCAGGCCGATGATTTCAGCACCGACGGCACCCGCCAGCGGGCGTACCTCGAAATCCTGGGCAGCGGGTGCGACTAAAGACAATGCGGGCATGTTGGGCTCCGGCTCACGGTTAATACGGCATAAGCCCAACTTTATAGATATAAGAGGAGTTAAATAAATACCTTTATAGAATAAGCATACAACAAATAATTGTTACCTCTCCCAGGCTGCCGGCTCGATCTTCAACCCATGCCGCCCTTGGTAGGCGGCTCGCTTCGGCGAACTCCAGCCAGTTAACAGAGCCGCATCGAGGTCATAGATTTCCACGCCCAGAGGCCGACATACGCTCAGCGGGTCTTGCGCCTCTGGCCCCCACATGGGCAGGGACAGGTCGCCGCCCGGGCAGGTCGACAGTGCGCACAGCAGGTCGATTTCGGCGAAAAACTCCAGGTAGTCGCCCTGCTGCGCCGGGCAGGCCTTCATAAAGTACAGGTCGTCATGGTTCAGGCCCGTGCATTGAAAAATGTTCAACACGTCATGCACATCGAACTCGGTCAAGCCGTGGGGCAATACAGCACGGGTGAGGTTGGAGTGGCAGTGATGGTGGAAGTCTTCGCCCGTGAGCATCTTGTTGACGTAAGGATCGCAGCGGGTGCCGAGCAGATCGTGCAAACGCCCGCCATGTTCGTCGGTGCCATAGGCCGCCAGGCTATCGTCGGTGATGGTCACCAGTGGCCGCAGAAACGGCAGGTTCGACCAGAGCCGGTCGTGGGTGCTCACGTGGGCCCCTTGCAACTGCCGGGTTCGCGCGGCCCATAAGCGCTCACGGGGGTCGTCGGCATTCCATACGTTGAAGTCACCCACCTGCGGCCCAACCGGGGTGGTCACACGAAACACCTGACCGGCCTTTACGTGCCAGGCGCGCCCGGTGCGGATAGGCACTTCGAACTGCTCGACCAATTGGCGCGCCTCTTGCCGTTGGCGAATACGCTCATAGAAGGCCGTATCCACTTGTAGGGCTGAGCCTTTGCTGACCTGATAGGCCGCAGGGTAATCCTTGTACATGGGGTGCACCTTTGGGTTAGGAAGGTAAACATCTGCCTGAGTAGCTGTTTTAACCCATAGCGCAGCCGTTGTAACCCCGCGAATCTGTCATGCAGATTGCACAATCTGGCCTCGGCGGCCTGATAAACTGGCGGCTACCTCACTGCCGGCCATCGAGAACGCCCCATGTCTGAAAAGCACCCGCTCGACCCCCTCGCCAAACGCTTCCTCGGTAAGCGCGCCAGTGCATTGGAACCCGAAGAAACCCACGTACTGGAGCAGATCATGGGGCGCCGGCCCACTAGCCGCGACGCGGCGGATGCCTCGGACGAAGCCTCCTCGTTTGGTGAGCGGCTGTCCGACCGGGTCGCAGCGGTAGGCGGCTCGTGGGCGTTTATCATCACCTTCACGGTGATCCTGCTGGTGTGGATGCTGCTCAATTCCGATGTGCTCAACCACTTCGGGCTAGTCTTCGACCCCTACCCGTACATTTTCCTCAACCTGATGCTGTCCACGGTGGCCGCGATCCAGGCGCCGGTGATCATGATGAGCCAGAACCGCCAATCGGCGAAAGACCGCCTGGCCGCCAGCCTGGACTTCGAAGTGAACCTGCGCGCCGAGCTGGAAATCATGCGCCTGCATGAAAAAATCGACAGCGCCATCATCGAGCGCCTGGACCGCATCATGCTTCGCCTTGAGTCGGGCCAGGCCTTGTCCGCCGAGGCTAAACCACCCGCGCCGGCACCCTGAATTCAGCCGCGAGAGCCATAGGGCGCACATCCCAATTGAGCTAAATCGGTTCTGCGCCTGTCAGACTACCCAAGCAGTTACTTTTCACCTGTCTCAAGGGAGTCCGAAGTATGAGCGATCTCGCATTAGTGGTTGGCGCCAGCGGTATCATTGGCAGTGCCACCGTCGCTGAACTCAAGGCCCAACAACGCCCTGTCGCTGGGCTGTCGCGTAAACCAACGCAGACGCCTGGCGTGACTGCCGTCGCCGCTGACCTGCACGACCCGGCATCGTTACAGCAGGCTCTGCAAGGCTTAAAGCCGACCGCAGTCTATTTCACCACCTGGGCACGCCAGGCTACCGAAGCAGAGAACATTCGGGTCAACGCCGCCATGGTGCGCAACCTGCTCGACGCTGTCCGCCCGGCAGGCAGCGTCAAGCATGTGGGCTTGGTGACCGGGCTTAAGCACTACCTGGGCCCGTTCGAGGCCTACGGCAAAGGGCACATGCCAGCCACGCCGTTCCGTGAAGAGCAAGGCCGTCTAGACGTCGAGAACTTCTATTACGCCCAGGAAGATGAAGTGTTCAGCGCCGCCGAGCGCGACGGTTTCACCTGGAGCGTGCACCGCCCCCATACCATCACTGGCGTGGCCGTTGGCAATGCAATGAACATGGCCACCACCCTGGCCGTCTATGCCTCGGTGTGTAAAGCCACCGGCCGGCCGTTCGTGTTTCCCGGCTCGCAGGTGCAGTGGGACAGCCTCACCGACATGACCGATGCGCGCATGGTCGCCCGCCAACTACTGTGGGCCACCGACACCCCGGCAGCCGCCAATCAAGCGTTCAACATCACCAACGGTGACGTGTTCCGCTGGAAATGGATGTGGAGCCGGATTGCCGAGTGGTTTGGCCTAGAGGCCGCGCCCTTCCCTAGCCAAGTCTCGCCGTTGGAACAACAAATGGCCGGTGACGCTGCAACCTGGCAGAAGATCGCCCAGGAGCATGGCTTGGCCGAACCTGAGATCGACCGCTTAGTCTCGCCTTGGCACACCGACGCCGACCTGGGCCGCCCCATTGAGGTGGTCACGGACCTGTCGAAGAGCCGCGCGTTGGGCTTTCTCGACTACCAGGCCAGCGACCAAGCGTTTTTCAAAGTGTTCGAACAGTTGCGTAAAGATCGCCTGATCCCATAGGCGCACAACATGGCGGCGGGCAATCCGCCGCCATCGCCAGGCAAACCTTTACAGCGCGGCATGCACTTGCGGCATCGCCGAAGAATGGTGGTTGATGATCTTCCACTCACCATTGACCCGCTCATAAATGAACGAATAACGCGCCTGGACCCTACGGGTGGAGCCATCGGCGGCCGTCAGGTTGAAGGTGTAGACGCCGCTGTCCATGGCCGAATCGGCGCCCATATGGCGGATGAGCCGATAGTTGATTTGCCCAACCGGTTTATTGGCCAGGAAATGGTCGAAGTAATCGCTGATCGACTCAGGCGTGGTGCGCACCTCATTCGACACAGTGGGCTGCAAGATCGCGTCCGGTGCATACAGCGCCGCCACCTTTTGCGAATCGCCAGTCTTCAGTGCCGCGTTCCAGCGGTCGAACAAATCAGCCACTTCCCGGTCCTTGGCGCTTACCGGCTGCTCGGCGATTGTGGTATACACACGGCCCAATGGCTCGTCAGCATGGCTCAGTGGAGCGATGCTCAACGGCGCGATCAAAGCGAACATCAGGGCGGTGGCGCGGGTTTTGTTCAGTTGCATGCTTGAGTACCTCAGTGGCTTGATGGCGCTCATTTTGCCCAGCCTGCCAACCTGGGCCATCGGCCAGTTGGTCCTCAAGGCCTATGCCATTTGGCAGATAGGCAGGCCAGCGTGGACCGGGTTCAATGCTGTCATTGAGCCACGCGTCGCCCTTAGCTGGAGTTTCCCATGCACAACCCGCCGCTTGACCCCTCCAGTGCCCTGGCCCTGCGTTCGCAGTACCGTCAGTGGGAAAGCCGTGCGGCGCGCTTGCGCTTATTAGTCGACACCGGCCAGGAACTCACCCAGTTACCGCCAGCCGCCATGCGCCAGAAGGTCTTGCAGCGGGCCTGTGGTTTCGTGGCCATGGACCATGGCGTGCTCATGGAATGGAGCGCCACCCAGACGCCTCAGCCCAGCGCCCGGCACGGCAGCCCGGAACGCCTGGAACCCCTCATGGGCCTGCAAGGCCTCGACCAGCCAGGCAGCGAGTGGCTGAGCCAGGCACCTGCCGCACTCCCCAGTGTCCTGCGGGTGCCCCTGCTGGCGGCCGATGGCAAACCCTTCGGCGCCCTGCTGCTGGGCAACAGCGTCGCTATCGCCGCGCCAGACGCCGAAGACCTGGAGTCGCTGCAACTGCTGGCCACCCTGCTGGCGGCGCACTTGGAGAACAACCGCCTGCTGGCCGCCTTGAGCGAGCGCGAGCGGATCATGTCCGAGCTGGTCCATCGGCTGTTCACCGCGCAGGAAGATGAGCGCAAGCGCGTCGCCTACGACTTGCACGATGGCCTGGCACAGACTCTGGCCGGCCTGCATCAACGGCTGCAAGGCTTCGCAGGCCGTTGCCCGGCTCTGCCGGCGCAATTGTCGGTTGAGCTGCAGACCATCCTGGGCTTGGCCCAACGCTGCGTCGGTGAAGGCCGCCAGGTGATCAAAGGCTTGCGCCCTTCTGTGCTGGATGACTTCGGCCTGCTGCAAGCCATCGACAAAGAAGCCGACCGCCTGCGCGAAGCCGGTTGCCCTGTGCGCTGGAGCGCAAGGCTGAGCACACGCTTGCCGGACAACGTCGAGATCGCGCTGTTTCGCATTGCCCAGGAATGCATCAATAATATTCTCAAGCATGCCGGGCCCTGCCGCGTCAGCTTCGGCCTGGCGCTACACGAAGGCCAGGCGTGCCTGCTGGTGCGCGACGACGGCGTGGGTTTTGACATGCGCAAACAGGCCGCCAGCGAACGCGGTCACAGCCTTGGCCTGGCGGCCATGTGCGAACGCGCCAACCTGCTGGGGGGGCGCCTGGTGTGCGTCAGTGAACCTGGCAAAGGCACGGAAATTCGTGCCACCGTACCCATGAGCGAAGGGCAGGACAAATCATGAACACACCGATCAGGCTGGTGCTGGCCGACGACCATGAAGTCACCCGCGAAGGGTTTGTCTCGTTGCTGGCTGGGCACCCCGAATTCACCGTGGTGGGCCAGGCCGCTGATGGCCAGCAGGCCCTGGAGCTGTGCGAACAGCTACTTCCCGATATCGCCATTCTCGACATCCGCATGCCGCTGCTCAATGGGTTGGGGGCCGCGCGCCTGCTGCAACAGAAGTTGCCCCAGGTAAAAGTGGTGATGTTTACCATGGACGACAGCCCCGACCACTTGGAGGCCGCGATCGCTGCGGGCGCCGTGGGTTACCTGCTCAAAGACGCCAGCCGCGAGGAAATGCTCGATGCCCTGCGGCGGGTGGTCGCCGGGGAAGAAGCCTTGAATAGCGCGGTCAGCGCACGCTTGCTGCGCCGTATCGCCGAGCGCAGCGCCAGCGGTGGCATCGCCCAGGAAGTCCTCACCGAGCGCGAACGGCAGGTATTGGGCCTGGTCGCCGGGGGCTTCAGTAACCGCGAGATCGGGGAAAAACTCGGCATCGCCACAGGCACCGTCAAGGCCCACGTGGAGCGGGTGATTGGCAAACTCGGGGCAGCCGACCGCACCCAGGCCGCCGTGCGCGGGATCGCCATTGGCATCATTGCCCAGCCGGCCACGCACTGGTGACCCCGCACACGCCAGGGTGGCGCGGCAGCCGCTGGTCCGAGTTGTCCCTGCGCGGCAAAGCGCTGCTGGCGATTTCCCTGCCCCTGGTGGTCTTGCTCTCCTCCCTGGTGCTGATCTTCCTCGCCGAACGCCAGACCACCCGCGCCGAAGAAGACGTACGCCGGGTGCTGCTGGTACAAGGCGATATCCAGGCCGTGCACACCCTCCTGGCCGAAGCAGTGGCCGGCGTACGCGGTTATCTGTTGACCCGCCGCGAGGACTTCTTGCCCGCCTACCTGCGGGCCGACGAGCAGATTCATTTGGCCCTGCACCGCCTGGACACAAATGTTCGTGATGAACAAATGCGCGCCTACCTGCAACGAATCACCCCGCTGATCCAAACCAAGCTCGAAGGGCTGGCCCAGTTGCACGCGGGGCTGGCCGACAACAGCGCTGAAGTCACCGCCATTTTGATCGACAACAAGCGTGTGCTCGACGAACTACGCGGCCTGATCAGCAGCATGCGCATCCGCGAAGACGCGCTGCTCGCCGAGCGCACGGCGGCGGCCGCCGACACCCGCCAACGCCTGCTACTGGCAACCCTGCTAGCCGCTGGCTGCGGCCTGTTCGGTGCCATTGGCGCGGTCCTGTTGCTGTTCAGAGGCATTGTGGTGCGGGTGCAGCGGGTGCAACGCAACGCCGAGCGTTTGGCCCTGGGCCAACCGTTACTGCCGCAGCCGCCAGAAAGCGATGAGGTGGGCCAATTGGGCACCCGCCTGGTGGAAGCCGGGCAACTGCTGGCCGAACGCGAGCGTGCCCTGCGCGATAACGAAGAACGCCTGCGCCTGATCATCGAAGGCGTGAAGGACTACGGTATCTTCGCCCTGGACGCCGACGGCTATGTCACCACCTGGAATGCCGGGGCCGAGCGCATCAAGGGCTACACCGAACAAGAGATCCTCGGCCAGCACTTCTCGCTGTTCTACCTGCCGCAAGAGTGCCCGCAGCATCCTGAGTTCGCCTTACGCCAGGCGATAGACACCGGCCATTACATGGAGGAAGGCTGGCGCCAGCGCAAAGACGCTTCGCGCTTCTGGGCCAGCGTGGTGATCACCGCGCAATATGACCAAAATGGCACCCTGCGCGGTTTTTCTAAAATCACCCGCGACATCACCGACCGCCGCGCCGCGGAAATCGCGCTGGGCAATGCCCGTGAAGAAGCCGAACGCGCCAGCCGGGCCAAAAGTGAGTTCCTCTCACGCATGAGCCACGAGTTGCGCACCCCGCTCAATGCGATCCTGGGCTTCGCCCAATTGCTGGAGATGGAATCGCCCGCCGGCCAGCGGCCCCAGGTCAAACACATACTCGGTGCCGGCCAGCACTTGCTGACGCTGATCAACGAGGTGCTGGATATTAGCCGGATCGAAGCCGGGCGGCTGCCGCTGAGCTTGCACGACATCGCCCTGTGGGGCGCCTTGAACGAAGCCCTGACCCTGGTCTCGCCCATGGCCAGCGAAGCCCACATCCGCTTGCTGCCGGTGCCGCCGCTGGCGCCCCAGTGCGGCGTACGTGCCGATCGCCAGCGCCTGATCCAGGTCTTGCTCAACCTGTTGTCCAACGCCATCAAGTACAACAAGCCAGGCGGTGAAGTGCGGATCGAGGTGAGCGTGCGCGCCGAACGGGTGGCGGTGGCGGTCCGTGACACCGGCCCAGGCATCGCCCTGGACCGCCTCGACCGCTTGTTCCGCCCGTTCGAACGGCTGGACGCCGACCCGCGGGTGGAAGGCACCGGCCTGGGCCTGGCCTTGAGCAAAAGCCTGATGCAAGCCATGGACGGCCAGCTAACGGTCCTTAGCCAGCCCGGCCAGGGCTGCTGCTTTACCCTGGAACTGCCTTTCGTGGCGGTGACCAGCGAGCAGCACGACGGCGCCGAGGCTCTGCCGTTCGAGCCACGGCCAAGCCTGCCAGCGCCGGCGGTCAAGTATCATGCACGGCTGTTGTGCATCGAAGACAACCTGGCCAGCCTGGCCTTGATCGAAACGGTATTGCAGCGCCGGCCGGGCATCGAACTGCTGTCAAGCATGCAAGGGCAAATGGGCCTGGACTTGGCGCGCCAGCATCGGCCACAGTTGATTCTGCTCGATGCCGACTTGCCGGACCTCGCTGGGGTCGACGTCCTGCAGCGGCTGCGCAGTTACCCAGGGACCGCCGAGGTGCCGGTGCTGATGTTCAGTACCGACGGCAGCGATGCCACCCGCCAGCGCCTATGCGCCGCAGGCGCCACTGATGTATTGACCCGCCCTATTCGTATTCCGGCGTTCCTGGCCCACCTGGACCGTCACCTGCAGGAGCCATCATGAACCGAGACTTTCGTATCCTGATCGTCGACGACCAGCGCACCAACCTCGAGTTGATGGAGCAGCTTCTGGCCCGCGAAGGCCTGCACGATGTCCTCAGCAGCACCCAGCCGCTGCGCACCCTGGAGCTGTTCAACAGCTTCGAGCCGGATTTGGTCATTCTCGACCTGCACATGCCCGAGTTCGACGGCTTTGCCGTGCTCGAACAGTTGAACCGGCGGATCCCGGCCAACGATTACCTGCCGGTGCTGGTACTGACTGCCGACGCCACCCGCGAAACGCGCCTGCGCGCCCTGGCCCTGGGTGCGCGAGACTTCATCAGCAAACCCCTGGACGCCCTGGAGACCATGCTGCGGGTGTGGAACCTGCTGGAAACTCGCGCCCTCTACAAAACACTGCGTACGCTCATACCGGCCACCGACATCGAGCTGATCAAGCCTGGGAGAGCGGCCCAATGACGTCGCCTTCGGCGCGGTCGCGCAAATGCGGGTTAAGGCGGTACTCCAGCCAGGCCAGCCCACGCACCACCAGAAAATTCAGCACCAGGTAGATCAGCGCCGCGCACATAAACACTTCCATGGTGCGGTAGCTGCGCTGGATGATCTGCTGGGCGACCCCGGTGACGTCCCACACCGTGACCAGACTGGCCAGCGCGGTGGACTTGACCAGCAACACCGCTTCGGTGGAATACGCCGGCAACGCCTGGCGCAGGGTGATCGGCGCGATGATCCGGTAAAGCAAGGTCCACGGCGACATGCCCATGGCCCGCGCCGCCTCGACCTGCCCTGGCGGCACCGCCAACAGCCCGCCGCGAATGATCTCGGCGGTGTAGCCCGCCGTGCACAACGCCAGGGAGATGACAGCGCAGCCATAGGGCGACTTAAGCACGGTCCAGGCGAAACTCTCACGCACCGCCGGAAACTGCCCCAGCCCGTAGTAGATCAGGAACATCTGAATCAGCAGCGGCGTCCCGCGAAACAGCAGGATATAGCCGCGCGCGGGATAGCTGAGGAACCACCAACGGCTGACCCGCAGGCTGACCACCGCGCACGATAACAACAAGCCCAAGGCCAGAGAACTGAAAAACAGCCCCAGGGTGGTTGGCAGTGCTGCGAGTAATTTGAGTAACGTGTCGCCGAGAAAAGCCAAATCGATCATCGAAGGGTCACCTCAAGACTGCCCAGGGCTGCGCTGCCGGGTGCGTTGCACGCGAGCCTCGGCCAGGTTGAACAGGCGGCCCGACAGCCCGGTGAGGAGCAGATAGCCCGCCCCACCGATCAAGTAGAAGGTGAAATACTGCCGCGTCGAACCCGCCGCCACCTGGCTGGCGCGCATCAATTCCACCAGGCCGATCACCGAAATCAGGGCCGAGTCCTTGAGGCTCATCTGGCACACATTGCCCAGCCCCGGTAAGGCGTAGCGCAGCACTTGCGGCACCAGCACCCGGCGCAGTCGCAACGACCACGACATACCCATGGCCAGCGCCGCTTCCAGCTCGCCCTTGGCTACCGACAGGTAAGCGCCACGGTAGACCTCGGCCTGGTAGGCACCGGAAATCAGCCCAACGGCCAACGCCCCGACCAGAAACGGCGGTACGTCGATGTAGCCCTCGGCGCCGAACCAGTGGCCGATAGCCGAGACCAGGCTGGCCCCGCCAAAGTAAAACAGGTAAATCACCAACAGTTCGGGAATGCCGCGAAACAGCACCGAGTAAGCCTCGCCAACGACTCGCCACAGGCGCCGACGGGCCAGTTTGGCCGCGGCGATCAAGCTACCAAAGAGCGCGCCCAGCAGCAGCGCACAGAGGGTCAGCGCCACCGTCATCGCCATGGCTTTGAGCAGCGCCATACCCCAGCCGGTGTCGCCCAGGCTTAGCAGTTGCAGCAAGTTCATCCATCAGCCTCTTTTCGGTGTACAGCAGCCCGGCACCAGGGCCAGGCTGGCGGCCAACGCGTGGGAGATCAAGGCGCGAGGTCGACCTTGAACCATTTCTCGCTCAAGGTCTTCACCGTGCCGTCGGCCAGGGCGTCTTTGAGGGCCGCGTCGAATTTGGCCTTGAGTTCAGGGTCGCGATGGCGGAACGCCAAGGCCTCGCCCTCGCCCCAGATCGGCCCTTTGATTTCCGGGCCTGTGTAGGCCAAATCTTTGTTCTCGGGCTTGCTCATCATTGAATTGAGGAAGGTTACATCGTCAAACACCACATCGATCCGGCCGGCCTGCAAGTCGAGGATCGCCTCGGCTGAAGAGCCGTACTCGCGCACGCTGGCAACGTCTCTGAACTGCTCGTCGATAAACGGCGTGTAAACCGTGCCTGAGGCGATACCGATGGTCTTGCCTTGCAGGGCTTTGCGCACCTCGGCCATGGCGGCGCTGGTGGCTTTGCTGTCGTGGTCCAGGGTCAGGGCCGCTGCAGCGCCAGGGGTACCGGGCAGCAGCTTGGCGTCCAGGGCGAGGAAACTGGCCGGGGTGCGCGCGTACGGCAGCGAGAACGCCATGACCTTTTTACGCTCTTCGGTGATCACAATCGCGTCCATCAGCACGTCGAACTTGCCCGCATTGAGGCTGGCGATCATGCCGTCCCAGTTCTGCACGGCGATATTGCATTTGAGGGCCATGCGTTTGCACAAAATCTCCATCAACTCAGGCTCGAAACCGCCGAGCTTGCCGCCCGGGAGGGTCAGGTTCCACGGCTCATAGGTGCCCTCGGTGGCGATATTGACCTCACTCCACTCTTTGGCCTGGACAGCACTGGCGCCGGCCATAACGCACGCACCCAGGGCCAGCGAACCCAGCCATGCCGTAGTCTTCAGTTTCATTGTTTTCCCGCCTGATTTCATTGATGGAGTGCGACGGGTCAACCGACCGCCCCCAAAAAAGACCCACCGCTGCCCCATGAGTTCTAAAAGCCGTGGCAAAACCTCTCCAAGCGCGTCGCAGAGGCTAGCATTTGCTGCCAAGGCCGGCGGGCAAAAGAGCCGAAAATAGGGTGGCGGACGGCGTGGCGCAGCGAACCTGCCGAATGTCGTTCGCGCCCTTGTCAGCCCTAGCGATTGATGGGATACAAGGTCGCAACCCCAGCCTATTCGAGGACTTTATACCCATGCCTGCCCCCGCCATCATGTTACTTGCCCGCGCCGACGGGCATCCCGTCGCTACGCCTTTGCAGCGCCAACCCGCCGCCCCCGCCGACCCGTTCGCTGAGTTTCGTCAGGTCGCCTGGGAAGATGAGCACGGCAACGTGGTGGGGCTAATCGAAGGCGCCGGGGCCATGACGGTTAAAGCCTTCCCGTTCATTGAAACCTGGGTCTTGCACAGTGGTAGCGCCAGCTTGCGCAGTGACAGCGGGCAGCTTGAGCTGCTGCCCGGTATGGGCGTGGTGATCGGCTCGGGCAGTGACCTGGCGCTGGACCTGCAACCCGACAGCCGCCTGGCGTTCCACAGCGTCACCCGGCCCCAGGGCGCTGCCCAGCCAGGGCTGCAAGCCATCGAACGCTATGTGCCGCTGGCGCCGTCGGCTGCCCCCGAAGCGGCCATTCTGATCGGCCCAGCGCCTCAATGCCGGGCCAATAACCTGTTTATCGAGGCCGCTGGAGAGCTTAAGGTGGGTGTCTGGGACTCCACCCCCTACCAACGTCACGGCCGGGCGCACAAACTCAATGAACTGATGCACCTGATCGAGGGCGAGGTTGCGCTAACCGATGACCAGGGCCAGGTCACGCGGGTGTGCCGTGGCGATACCGTATTCGTCGCCAAGGGTGCCTTCGCGGCCTGGACCAGCACGGTGTACGTGCGCAAGATCTACACAGTCACGTAGGAGGGGCCTCGGCCCCGATCTGTCGATCTTCAACCACGCCACCAGATCATTGGTGTCTGCAAGAGCAGAAGATCGGGGGCAAGCGGAGCGCCGCCCGGCCCACTCCTACCGATCAGCGACATTCGTGGGAGGGGCCTCGGCCCCGATCTTTTCTGGCCCAAAACCCCACCCATCACCGCAATGAGCCAACCAACCCCTCTAGAAAGCGTTCACAGGCCTGCAATTGGCTGAGTTCAACGTACTCGTCGGGTTTGTGCGCCTGTTCGATGGAACCCGGGCCGCACACCACCACGGGCACGTTCAAGCGCTGCGCGAAGAGCCCGCCTTCGGTGCCATAAGCGACCTTCAGTTGCGCCGTACCCGGCGCCGCGAAGGCGCCCAGCAAGCGTACCGCTTCGACGGTCGGTGAGGTGTCGAGCCCGGGGTAGGTATTGATGGTCTCGATCTCGATCGCGGCACCGCCCGAAACCTTCTGCGCTTGGCGGGCGATGGCCTGGGCCTGGGCTTGCAACTGGTCGAGCAATTGCTGGGGATCATCGGCTGGCAGGTGGCGGATCTCGAAGTCCAGCACGCACAGGTTCGGCACAATGTTCAGGGCCTTGCCGCCGTCGATGCGGCCGACGTGAACGGTGCTGTAAGGGATGTCATAGGCGTCGTCGCGCGAACCATGGCTGAGCAGGCCTTGCTGCACCTGACGCAAGGCACTGATGACGTCGCTGGCCAAATGAATGGCATTGGCCGCCAGGGGCGCCAGCGACGAGTGCGCCTCTTGGCCGTGGCAATGCACTTTGTAGGCGGCCTTGCCTTTGTGGCCGAGGGCAAACTGCATCATCGTCGGCTCGCCCACCAGGCACAAAAATGGCCGCTGGGGCGCCAGGTGTAGCACGTCGAGCAAACGCCGCACGCCAACGCAGCCGATTTCTTCATCGTAAGACAGCGCCAACTGCAAGGGCCGCTGTAACGGCAACTGCGCAGCACTGAGCATGGCGTCGATGGCCACCGCGATAAAGCCTTTCATGTCGCAGCTGCCACGCCCGTACAGCTTACCGTCGCTGACACTGGCGGCGAAAGGCTCCACCGTCCAGGCCTGGCCCGCCACCGGCACCACATCGGTGTGGCCCGAGAGCAACACCCCTGGCACGTCCTTGGGGCCAACGCTGGCGAACAGGTTGGCTTTTTTGCCGCTGTCATCGAACACCAGCGTCGACTCGATGCCCTGCCCTTCGAGCAGCTGCTGCACGTAGCCGATAAGCTCCAGGTTGGAATACTTGGAAGTGGTATCGAAGCCAATCAGGCGTTTGAGAATCTCGAGACTGCGGCTGATGGTGGTCATGAGGCCTGGCTGCGCAAAGGGTGGGAAGTGGCAAAACGTTTGATGTCGAAATCGGCGATTCGCGTGGTCGTGCTGCCTGTGCTGATCAGCTCCGCCATCACGTCGCCAACCCCTGGGCCGAGTTGAAACCCGGCCCCGGAAAAACCAAAAGCATAGTACAAACCGTCTACCTGGCTGCTGGGGCCAATAATCGGCAACGAATCGGGCAGGTAGCTCTCGATACCGCTCCACACCCGGATAATGTTCAACGCGCCAATGCCCGGGAGCAAGCGGTGCATCTGTTGAATATGGTTAAGAACACTGTGCGGCTCGACGTGGGCCCGGCGCTTGAGCATGTCGGGTTTGCTGCGAAGGCCGCCGCCGATCACGATATTGCCGCGGGCGATCTGGCGAAAGTAGATGACCTCTTCGGGAATCTTGGTGAACACGCCGAGCACCGTTTTCAGCGCATAGGGCACCGGCTCCGTCACAGACATCTGTGGCCCATGGGTATCCAGGGGCACCGGCTCACCGAACTGCGCGGACAGCTTGTCGGCCCACGCCCCGGCGGTAATGAGCAGGTTGGGCGCCTGGAAACGGCGGCCATCGACGCAATCGATATGGAAGTCGCCGGCGTTTTTCTGCACCTCGCGCACTTCGGTCCTCTCGTAGACCTTGGCGCCGGCCCGCGCCGCTGCACGGGCGAACGCCGGGGCAGCCAGGCGTGGGTTGGCGTGGCCGTCATGGGGCGCGTAAGAGCCCGCCTGCACTTCTGGACCCAGGAACGGGAAACGTGCGTGCAGGGCCTCGCCAACCAACACTTGCAGGTCCAGTTCCCGGGCCTCGGGCGCTTGCGCATAGGCTTCTAGCTCAGCCACGTGGGCCGCGTCATAGCACACGCGCATATGGCCGCTGGGGAGAAATTCCAGGTCGTCGTCGATCAGCTCCGGCAGGCGCCCCCAGAGCTCACGGGAACGGTTGGCCAGCTCGAGTTGGCCCAGGTGGCGGCCTTGCCGGCGCACATTGCCGAAGTTCACACCACTGGCGTATTGGCCGATCTGGTCACGTTCGAGCAAGATCACCGAGCGCCCGCGCTGGCGCAGAAAGAACGCCGAGGCGGCGCCCATGAAGCCGCCACCGACAATCACCACATCGGCTTGTTCGACACTCATGGCTGTACCTCCTGCCAATGCATAGTCAGGGGTTTGACCGGGGCCTGGCCGCGCTGGCGACCGACTGCCTCCACGGCCACCCCAGCCTGGGCGGCGATAATCTGCGCGGCGGCCTGGGCGCAATAACGGCCCTGACAGCGGCCCATGCCGACCCGGCTGAAAGCCTTGGCGCGGTTAACCTCGCAGGCGCCCTTTTGGTTGACCACACTGCGCAACTCACCCGCGCTGATCATCTCGCAGCGGCAGACGATGGTCTCGTCCGGCAGCGCCGCAGCGTGCTGGGCAGGCCAGGGAAAAGCCTGGCTCAGGCCCAAGCGGAAGCTGTCCATTTTCGCCAGCAACTGGCGTTGCGCCTGCTGCTGCGCCGGGTCGACGCGTAAGCCGAGGTCCTGCAGCAGCGCCATGGCCACCAGGCACCCGGCCGCTTCGGCTGCATCGGCACCGCGGATACGCGCACCGTCACCGGCGGCGTAGACATCGTGCAGCGAGGTGCGGCCGTCATCATCGGTGTCCAGCAGCCACTGGCTGGACACCGGATCGAAGGCGAACGCACAGCCGGCCAGGTCCGCCAACTGGGTTTCCGGGCGCAGGTGGTAACCCAGGGCCACCGCGTCGCAGCTCACTTGCAGCTCGCGACCGTTGCCCAGGCGCACGCGCACGGCGCTGACGCCAGTGGCCTGGTCACCCAGGATTTCCAGCGGCTGCACGCCCATGTGCACGGCAATGCCGGCCTTGTACAGGCCCGCCAGCAGGCCCATCCCCGTGGCCAGCACCCCAGGCCGCGCGAGCAGTTTAGGGGTGGCCAGCAGGCGCTGGGAAAAGGCTGCGGTGTCCAGGACCGCCGCCACCTTGGCCCCGGCTTTGTGGTATTGGCTCGCGACCAGGTAAAGCAGCGGCCCGGTACCCATGAACACCACGTTGGCGCCAATGGAAACGGCCTGCGCCTTGAGCGCGATCTGCGCCCCACCCATGCTGTAGGTGCCTGCCAGTTGCCAACCCTTGACCGGCAGCAAACGGTCAGTCGCCCCCGTGCACAGCACCAGGGCATCGTAATCCTGGGTGCTGTGCTGGCCTTGGCGGATGCAGTTGAGCTGTTGCCCGGCCAGGTTCCACACCAGGGTTTCGGGGCGATAGTCGAGCTGGTCACGCAGTTGGTCGAAGCGCTGGTGCAAGGCCAAGGCCTTGGCCGCCTCGGTGCCGTACAACTGGGCGTAATCACGCTGGAAACCTTCGGGCTGACGCCGATAGATCTGCCCGCCATCGCGCCGCCCTTCGTCCAGCAACGTCGGGCGAATCCCGGCTGCCAGCAAGGTCTCGGCGCAGCGAATACCCGCCGGCCCGGCGCCGACGATGGTTACCCGTGGAGTGGCCATGTCGCCTCCGGTTGCGTGGTGAGGATATCCAGCCCGGCGCGAACTTCCTGGGAGCAGGCCCGTAGGCGCTCGCCGGCGCGGGTCCAGACCCAACAGTCCTGGCAGGCGCCCATCAGGCAGAAACCCGCACGCCGGCCCGGGTCAAACTCCGAACCGCGCAGGCTGTCACCCTGGGTCAACAAAGCGACCATCAAGGTGTCGCCCTGCAAGGCCTCGATGGCTTGGCCATCGACCTGCAGGGTCACGGTAGGCCGCCGGCGTTCGCCCAGGCGAACGAATCGGGGGCTCATGCGTAGGCTCCATGGCTAGACAAAGGCGTTACGGGTTGCTGCGCGGCCAACTGAGCGCTGTCCAGATGGCAGAGGATCTCGCTGCCCCCGGCGATCGCCCGGCGCGTGGGTGGCACCTGGTTGCACAGGCCTTCCACGCGCAGTGGGCAGCGGTTGAGGAAGGTGCACAGGGCGCGTTTGTCGGCCACCCTCGGCGCGCTGATCGGCGGCAATCTGGCGATGCTGGCGCTGTCTTCCAGCCAACCCTGGCGCAGTTCCGGCACAGAGTTGACCAGCAGGTTGGTATAGGGGTGGAACGGCGCTTGAGCCAGGGCCGTACGGCTGCCGTTCTCGACCATATGGCCGCTGTACATCACCGCCACGTCGTCGCACAACGCGCGCACCGTGGAAATGTCATGGCTGATGAACAGGTAAGACACTTTCAGCTCACGGCGCAGTTCGGCGAGCAACTCCAGGATCGCCGCACCGACCACGGTATCCAGCGCTGAAGTGACTTCGTCACAGAGGATCAGGTCCGGTTTGGCTGCCAACGCACGCGCCAGATTAACCCGCTGTTTTTGCCCCCCGGACAGCTCGCCGGGGTTACGTTCGGCCAGGGTACGCGGCAGCTTGACCAGATCGAGCAGTTCGTTGATGCGGTTGCGCTGGGCCTGCCCTTTGAGGCCATGGTAAGCGCGCAAAGGCCGACCGATGATATTGGCCACGCTGTGCACCGGGTTGAGCGCGGTGTCGGCGTTTTGGAAAACCATCTGAATGCGCCGAAACTGGTCCTGGCTGCGCCCGGCCAGGTCGCCGGACAACTTCTGGCCGGCAAACGACAAGTCCCCCTGGGCCGGCGCCAGCAGGCCGGCCACCACCCGTGCCAGGGTCGATTTGCCGGACCCCGATTCGCCGATGATACCCACCGCCTGGCCGCGATAGACGTTCAAGTCGATGTCTTCCAGCACCCGAATCAGCGGCAAGCCGTTAAGCCCCTTGGGCCCATAACCGGCCACCAGGTTGCGGATGCTCAACAGCGGCGCCTCCGCACGGGCCACAGCGTCAATCCGAATCTTCGCCTCGGGTCGCGCCGCCTCCAGCAAACTGCGGGTGTAAGCATGGTCGGGGGTGCTCAACAGCCGGCTGGTGGGGTTGTCTTCGACGATCTCGCCGCCCTGCAGCACCACGATCTGGTCGGCCATTTGCGCGACGACCGCGAGGTCATGGCTGACGTACACGGCGGTCGCGCCGCGCTCACGCACGACCCGCTTGAAGGCGTGCAGCACCTCGATTTGGGTGGTCACATCCAGCGCCGTGGTGGGCTCGTCGAGCACCACCAGCAGCGGGTCGCTGATCAGCGCCATCGCTGCCATGATGCGTTGCAATTGACCACCGGAGACTTGGTGGGCGAAGCGTTCGCCGATATGTTCCGGGTCGGGCAATGCCAAGTCGCGGAACAGCCCGATAGCCTTGGCTTCCAGCTCTTTGCGCGAGCCCAGGCCGTGAATCAGTGCGCCTTCGAGCACCTGGTCCATCAAGCGGTGAGCCGGGTTAAATGCCGCCGCCGCGCTTTGCGCAATGTAGGACACGCGGTTGCCGCGCAGTTTCGCCAATTCAGCTTCGTCCAGGCCAAGCAGGTCGACATCGCCCACCCGCACCTGGCCCCCGGCAATGCGGCAGCCGCGCCGGGCATAACCGAGCAGCGACAAGGCGATGGTAGTTTTGCCAGAACCGGACTCGCCGATCAGCGCCAACACTTCGCCGCGCTCCAGGTTAAAGCTCACCCCTTTGACGATATCCACCTCCCCGGCGTCGCCGTGGGCCGTAACGCGCAGGTCTTTGACTTCGATGAGGTAACTCATTCACTGCCCTCCCGAGCGGCGGTGGCGGCGCGAAGAGATGCTGTCGATCAACAGGTTGATCGCCACCGTCAACGAGCCGATGGCCAAAGCCGGCGCCACCAGAGCCGGCGCACCTTGGCTGAGGCCGCCGATGTTTTCCCGCACCAGGGAACCGAGGTCGGCATCCGGTGGTTGCACCCCCAGGCCGAGGAAGCTCATACCGCTGAGCAACAACACGATAAAACCGAAGCGCAGGCCCAGGTCGGTCAAGACCGGGTTAAGCATATTGGGCAATATTTCCACGCAAGCCACATACCAGCGTGGCTCGCCACGGGTGCGGGCGACCTGAACATACTCCAGGGCCTCGATATTGGCAGCCAGGCTGCGCGCGATGCGAAACGAACCAGGGCAATAGCTGAGCACTGCCGTGGCGATCAGCAAAGGCACCGACGACCCAAACGCCGAGACCATCACCAGCGCAAGCATCTTGCTCGGAATCGAAATCAAAGCATCCATGACTCGGCTGATCACGCCCTCCAGCCAGCGCGGCGAGACCACTGCCAGCAAAGCGAATGAAGTGCCAATACCACTGGCCAGCACCGCCGCGATCAACGCCAGGCCCACGGTATAGCGCGCCCCCACGAGGATCCGGCTGAGCATGTCGCGGCCCAGGTAATCGGTGCCCAGGGGGTACATTGCACTGAGGCTGTCGAACACGTTATCGGACACCACCTCACCGATGTTATGCGGGGCCAGCCAGCCACCGAATACGGCCACCAACAGCCAAAACAGACAGACCACCGCACCTATGGCACCCAGTAGCGGGACCCGCCGTTTGCGCCGTGGCGCCTGGGCCATGGGAAGAGCGGTCACCGCTGAGCCTTTGCCTAGGACTTTGTTCATCGCTGTCTCAGCCTCGGGTTGGAAAGGATCGCGCAGATGTCGGCGACCAACACCAGCGCCAGGTAGCAGGCGCAGAACAGCATGGTGCAGGCTTGCACCAGTGCCAGGTCACGGTTGGTCACGGCGTCCACCATTAGGCTGGCGATCCCAGGGTAATTGAAAATGGTCTCGACGATCACCACGCCGCCGAGCAGGTAGGACAGGCTCAAGGCCACCGCATTGACGATGGGCCCAAGCGCATTGGGCAGCGCGTGGCGCAAGACGATGCGCACCGGGCCGACGCCCTTGAGCCGGGCCATCTCTACGTAGGGGCTGTCCAACTGGTCGATCACCGCCGCGCGGGTCATGCGCGCCATCTGCGCCACGATTACGCAGCACAGGGTCAACACCGGCATGGCATAGGCCCTGAGGAACTGTAGCGGTGAGCTGACATCGCTGGCGTAGGACAGCGCCGACAGCCAACCCAGGTTCACGGCAAACACCAGTACGGCCAAGGTCGCCACCAGAAATTCCGGGACCGCCACCAGGGTCAGGGTGCAAAAACTCAGCACGCTGTCCAGGCGCCCGCCCCGGCGCATCGCCGAGACGATACCCAGGGTCAAGGCAATCGGCACCGAGACCAGCGCCGTGACGCCCGCCAGCATCAGCGTGCCAGGCAAGCGCCCGGCCATCAGTTCGGTGACCGGCATGGCATTGGACACCGATTGCCCCAGGTCGCCCGAGAGCATGCCTTTGAGCCAGTGCAGGTAGCGCACCACCCCCGGCTGGTCGAGGCCCAATTGCGTGCGCAAGGCCGCCACCTGTTCAGGCGTGGCGAACTGCCCTAGCGCCTGCTGCGCGGCGTCGCCGGGCAATACGGCGGTGATCGCATAGACCACCATCGACACGATCAACAAGGTCAACAGCGCGGCGCCGAGGCGGCGGGTTATCAGCCAGAACATGGGGTTATGCATGGGGTTCCTCCTGCAAGCCGAGCCGTTCGATCAAGCGTCCAGCCAGACCTGTTCCGCGAACATGTAGCCCATGAAGCCGCCCAGGGGGTTACTGACATAGCCCTGGATGCGTTTGTCGACGCCGTCGATATTGCTGATGAACACCGGTATGCCGATGCCGCAATGATCGTGCACCAGGGTTTGCATGTCGCCGTACATCTTGGCGCGCTTGGCATCGTCGGTTTCGCCACGGGCCAGCAACAGCAACTGGTCGAATTGGTCGTTCTTCCAGGCCGATTCGTTCCAGGGCGCGGAGGACTGGAAAAACTGCGAAAAAATGATGTCGGCGTTGGGCCGTGGGTTGATGTTGCCGAAGCTGATCGGGTGTTTCATCCAGTGGTTCGACCAGTAACCATCGGACGGCACGCGGTTCACCGTGAGGTTAAGCCCGGCCTGTTTGGCCGACTGCTGGAAGAGTACCGCCATGTCCACCGAGCCAGTGGCGGCTGGCGACACCACCATGGGTAAACGCACGTCGCTGAGGCCGGCTTTTTTCAGGAGGAAGCGGGCTTTTTCCGGGTCGAACTGGGTCTGCGGCAGGTCCGCATTGAAGTAACGCGAACCCGGCGCGATCGGTTGGTCATTGCCCACCACGGCGAACCCACGGAACACTGCCGATTTGATCTGCTCACGATCGAGCAGGTACTTCATGGCCTGGGTGAATTCCGGGCTGCTGGTGGGCATCTGGTCCTGGCGCATGATCACATCGGTGTAGTTGCCCGAAGGTGCATCGACCACGCGGTGTTTGCCACTGGCGCCGATGCGCCCGGTGGAGCGCGGGTTGACCTCGTTGATCATGTGCACATCGCCGGAGAGCAGCGCGTTGACCCGCGACGGCTCGTCTGCAATGGCAATAAATTCGATCTCATCCAGGTACGGCAGGCCGGGTTTGAAGTAGTTGGGGTTGCGCTCGGCCACCGAGCGCACGCCGGGGCGGAATTCTTTGACGGTGAACGGCCCGGTGCCGATCCCTTTGCTGAAATCGGTGGTGTCTTTCGGCACGATCAACAGGTGCGAGACGGCCAGGATCGACGGCAATTCAGCGTTCGGTGCGCTCAGTTTGATCTGCACCTGGAGGGGGCCGACGGCTTTGATTTCTTCGAGCTGCGCCACCAGTTGCATGACTTTGGAACCCGTGGCCGGATCTTTGTGGCGATTCAGGGAGAACACCACGTCCTCGGCATCCAGGGATTTACCGTTATGGAAGGTCACGCCGCTGCGCAGGGTGATGGTCCAGACGGTGGCGTCGGTGTTGTCGATCTTCTCGGCCAATTCCAGCTGCGGCACCAAGTGCGAATCAAAGCGGGTCAAGCCGTTGTAAAACATGTAGTGGCGCACATAGTCGGTCGACAGCGCGCCCTTGGCCGGGTCCAAGGTATCGGCCGTGGATGACGACATACCGGCGACGCGGATCTTGCCACCGCGTTTGCCCACCGTGGCGGCGGTGCTGGTACTGTCTGCCGCAAAGGCGCTGCCGGCGCTGCCGAGCAAGCCACCGACACCGCTGGCCATGACCCCAGCGAGGCCGAGCATGCGCAAGGCATCCCGGCGCGACATACCCTGGTTCAAGCCTTCGAAAATACGCATGCTGTCCTGGCCGCTGACCAGTTGAGACTCGACCTTTTTGTCTGTCATGTTTTTCGTCCTGTCGATAATCGGGTTTCACGAAGGGCCCAGGGTTAGCCCTGGGCATGCTTGAAGCGAACGCCGGTACAACTAGTGCAAATGATCCTGCAGCCGATAGTACGCACCGACTATCGGGAGGAACCAAGGCTTGCCGAAATGCCCCGGAATCGCTGGCCACTCCAGCTCCCGCCAAGGGTTGGCCTGGGGCTTGCCATCGAGCACATCGGCCATGACCTGGCCCATATGCACCGACATCTGCACACCATGGCCGCTGTAGCCCATGGAGTGATAAATACCGTCATGCTGGCCGGCCCGGGGCAAGCGGTCGGCGGTCATGTCCACCAGCCCGCCCCAACAGTAGTCGACGCGCACGTCGGCCAACTGCGGGAACATCTGCACCATGGCCGCTTGCAAAATGCGCCCGCTCTTGGCGTCGGAGCGCTGGTCGGACATGGCAAAGCGGGCGCGGCCACCAAACAACAGGCGCTGGTCGGGGGTCACGCGGAAATAATTGCCGATGATGCGGCTGGTCACATAAGAGCGCTGCTGCGGTAGCAGCTTGGCCAACAGTTCGGCCGGCAGCACCTCGGTGACGATGATAAAGCTGCCCACTGGGGCCATGCGCCTGCGGTACCAGTTAAGCTCCCCCACCTGGGAGGCCCCCGAGGCCAGCAGTATTTGCTTGGCCTCTAACGTGCCCCGGGCGGTTTTGACCTGGTAGCGGCCCGCCTGGGATTGCCAGCTATGCACTGCAGCATTTTCGTAGATCAGAGCGCCTTTGCGGGCAGCGGCCTCAGCCAGGCCGACGCCAAACTTGCCCACGTGCATTTGCACGCCATTGCGCTGCAACAGGCCGCCGTGAAAGGTCTCGCAGCCGATCTCACCGCGCACCTGAGTGGCATCGAGCAGCTCGACGTTCGGGTCGACCTCGCGGCGCAACAATTCATAGGTGCGCGCCAAGCCTTCGTAGTGCTGAGGCTTGGCGGCCAGTTTGAGCTTGCCATTGCGGCTGAAATCGCAGTCCAGCGCTTCGCTGTGGACGATCGCTGCGACGCTTTCCACGGCGCTTTCATAGGCACGGTAGAACGCGCGGGCCTGCTCGGCACCCAGCTTGGCCGACAACGCCGCGTAGTCGTGGGCGACCCCGGTATTGCATTGGCCGCCGTTGCGCCCAGACGCTTCACCGATCACTCGGCCGGCCTCCAGCACCGCCACCCGTGCGCCGCGCATGGCCAACGCCCGCGCCGCCGCCAGGCCGGTAAATCCACCGCCCACCACGGCAACATCGACCTGGCCTGCGACCGGGCCGGGCTGACCTGCGTTAAAAGCCGGTGCGGTGTCGAGCCAGTAGGATTCACTGCCCATTTCGTTCTCCCAGCCAAAACGATTCGGCACCTGGCCCCTGCTGCGACAGCGGCCAGGCAAAGCGCATCAAAGACCGACCAGGCCCGGCAAGCCGCCGATGTCGCTGATCTGGTTGTAGTTGAACGCAGCGTTGGCCGCCGGCTCATGCCCACGGGCCACGAACGCCTTGTGCTTGATGCCCATGTCATGGGCCGAGAACAGGTCGTAGCGAAAGCTCGACGACACATGAAGAACGTCTTCAGGGCCGCAACCCAGGTTGTCGAGCATGTATTCGAAGGCCGCCAGGCGCGGCTTATAGACTTGCGCCTGTTCAGCGGTGAAGACTTTGTGGAACGGTACGCCGAGCTTGTCGACGTTGGACATGATCTGCGCGTCGCTGGCGTTGGAGAAGATCACCAAGGGGATCTTGTCGGCGATCTTGGCCAAGCCTGCGGTCACATCCGCATGGGGGCCCCAGGTCGGCACGGCGTCGTAGTACATCTGCCCTTCGGCTTCCTTGAAAGGGACGTTCCAGCGCTTGCAGGTGCGCTCCAGGGCGTTCTTCAAAATGACGTCGTAGGGCTTCCAGTCGCCCATGACTTCGTCCATGCGGTAGCTGGAGAAGTCTTTGACGAATTGGTCCATGCGCTCGGCCGGCACACGGTCAGCGAAGATCTCACGGGTCATGGTGCCCATGTGGAAATTGGTCAGGGTGCCGTAGCAGTCGAAGGTAATGAATTTGGGGCTAAGAAAGCTCATTGTGCCGTCCTGAGAGTCGTGGAAGTCGACGCGCCGTGGGGCCAGCAGGGTCCCGTGGGAGGTTGTCTCCCGTTGCGCAGCGACTTCATTACAACACTGTGAAATCAGCAGATGCCGTTTAAAGCATCGGCTGGAGAACAGAAAAAACCGTTTTGCAGTGGGCTTTCAGCACAGTTTGCGGCCTGCTCCAGGGCCGAGCAGGCCTATAGGGTGCGCACTGTTTTGGACAATCTTCGCCCATTCAAGCACTTGCGATAGCGTTGTGGGCCGGCGACGGCAGGCCGGCAGTGCAGTATCGACGTTGCGCCGCACTACCACATCGCAGGCTGGTCCCGGTGCGCACCCGCGCCCGGGGCCCTGGCATTTGCTGCCGATGTGGGACACCTTTCAAGCAGTAACTTCGGCCGCCTGGAGTGCCTTTGGGCGAATCTGCCGAATCCGCCTGCGGCTCTTGTCAGCGCCGCGGGGTTGGTGGGATATAGAGCGCCTCGTTAGTTGTTTTCGCTTTGGAGACCACCATGCCCAGCCCCGCCCTCAGTATCCAGCTGCGCCCCATGAGCAGCGCTGACTTGCCTGCCGCCCACGCCTTGTCGTTGGCGTTGAAATGGCCGCACCGGCTGGAAGACTGGGCGATGATGCAGCGCCTGAGCGACGGTTGGGTGCTGGAAGACAATGGCCGAGTGATCGGCACGGCCTTCACCTGCCCCCAGGGCGACTACGCCAGTATCGGCCTGGTGATCGTTGATGCTGCTTACCAGGGCCAAGGCCTGGGCCGGCGCCTGATGAACCAGGTACTAGAGGCCTCGGCGCCGCGCGTGCCGGTGCTTAACGCGACGATCGCGGGGGCCCCGCTGTATATCAGCCAGGGCTTTGTCGAGTGCGGCCGACTGGTACAACACCAGGGCCCGGCGCACCCCACTGAACTGCCAGCGTTGCCGGCTGGGCAAACCTTACGTGCCGTGCATGCCACGGACCGCCCTCGCCTGCTGGAGTTGGCCAATGCCGGGAGCGGCGTGGGCCGCGAAAGCGTGCTCGACGAAGTGCTGGCGATCCAGGAAGCCGCCGTGGGCCTGGAAGTCGACGGCCAACTGCAAGGCTTCGCCGTGCTACGCCCGTTCGGTCGGGGACGCGGCCTCGGCCCGGTGGTGGCCCAGGATGCGGCACAGGCGCGGCAGTTGATTAATCACCTGCTGGCCAAGGTGCTGGGGGAGTTCGTGCGCATAGACGTGCCGGTTAGCACCGGGCTGGGGCCGTGGCTGGCGTCTGCGGGCTTGCAGCAAGTCGACGAAGTAGCACAAATGGCCCGCGGCGAGCCGCCCAAAGCCAGCGGTGGGGTGAGGCAGTTTGCTTTGGTGACTCAGGCGATAGGCTGAAGAGCTCGGGGGCAAGCCCCCTCCTACGGTATGCGGCATATTCGATATACAGTGTGCCGCAACATCTGGTAGGAGGGGGCTTGCCCCCGATCTGTTTCCCCTCCCAGACACACAACACTGTACAAACATACAGATAAACCCTTGCCAAACCCCTCCTCACCCGCGCATCCTTGCCACCTCTGAACCCGACCCGGATGCGGCCCGCCATGCGCCTCTTTCTCTGCGAAAAACCCTCTCAAGCCAAAGACATCGCCAAGGTCCTGGGCGCCACGCGGCGTGGTGAGGGTTGCTGGGTTGGGGCCGCTGCGACGGTGACCTGGTGCATCGGCCACCTGCTGGAAACGGCGCCGCCCGACGCCTACGACGCGCGCTACAAACGCTGGGACCTGGCTGACCTGCCGATCATCCCCAGCCAGTGGAAAATGCAGGTCAAGCGCAAGACCGCCAGCCAGTTCAAAGCCGTCAAACGCCTGCTCGGCGAAGCCACTGAGCTGGTGATCGCCACCGACGCCGACCGTGAAGGCGAGATGATCGCCCGGGAACTGCTCGACCATTGCCGCTACCGGGGGCCGGTGCAACGGCTCTGGTTGTCGGCGCTCGATGAGGCCTCTATCCGCAAGGCCCTTGGCGCACTCCGGCCCGGCGCGCAAAGCCATAGCCTATACCACTCGGCCCTGGGCCGCTCGCGGGCCGATTGGTTGATCGGCATGAACATGAGCCGCTTGTTCACCCTGCTCGGGCGCCGCAGTGGTTACCAGGGGGTATTGCCCGTGGGCCGGGTGCAAACCCCGACATTGCGCCTGGTAGTCGACCGCGACCGGAGTATCGCCGACTTCGTGCCGGTGGCTTATTGGGCCATCGAGGTGGAGCTGCTCAGTACCGGGGTGCCCTTCCTGGCCCAATGGCGTGCCCCCGACGATGCTTGCGATGAGCACGGCCGCTGCTTGAACCATTCCCTAGCCCTGGAAGCCGCCCAGGCCATGGCCGGCGCGGCCACCGCCACGGTCACGTCACTGGAGACCGAGCGATTGCGCGAGGCTGCGCCGCTGCCCTTCGACCTAGGCACCTTGCAGCAGGTCTGTTCGGCACGCCTGGGCCTGGGGGCGCAGGAGACCCTGGACATCGCCCAAGCGCTGTACGAAACCTACAAGGTCATCACCTATCCGCGCAGCGATTGCGGTTTTCTGCCAGTCAGCCAACACAGCGAGGCGCCCGGCATTATCGCGGCCCTGGGTCGCGCAGACACCTCACTGAAAGAGTTGCTTGGCCATGTGCAGGCGCAACGGCGTTCGCGGGCCTGGAACGATGCCAAGGTCGGCGCCCACCATGGCATCATCCCCACCGCCGCCGCGGCCGCCTATGAACGCTTGAGTGGCAAGCACCGTGCGGTTTACCAACTGGTCCGCGCCCGTTACCTGGCGCAGTTTTTACCCAACCATGAATACGACCGCACCCAGGCCGACTTCGACTGCGCCGGCCAGCACCTGCGCGCGGTGGGCAAAGTGGTGGTCGAGCCCGGCTGGAAACGTGCCCTGCCCCAGGCCATGGCCGCGACCCGCGGTCAAGACACCCAAGCCCAGGCTCTGCCGGTCTTGCAGCGGGGCCAGGCATGCAGCGTGGCGCAGGTCATCCCTAAAGACCTGTTCACCCAGCCACCCAAGCCGTTTACCGAAGGCGACTTGATCAAAGCGATGAAAAACGTCGCCAAGCTGGTACAAGACCCGTTGCTCAAACAAAAGCTCAAGGACACCACGGGTATCGGCACCGAAGCGACCCGGGCGGGGATCATTCAGGGCCTGCTCGACCGCGGCTATCTGAACAAGAACGGGAAAGCCCTGGCAGCCACGCCCGCAGCCTTCGGCCTGATCGATGCCGTGCCGCGGGCCATCGCCGACCCTGGCACCACGGCCATCTGGGAACAGGCACTGGACATGGTGCAAAGTGGCGAAATGAGCCTTGATGCTTTCGTAGAAAAACAATCGGCCTGGATGAGCCGGCAAGTCACTCGCTGCCTTGGGCTAAGCCTGACCATCAGCGGGCCCGTGCTGAATGCGCGGGGTGCGGCACCCTGGAAGAAAAACCGCAAAGCATCTGGCAAAACCAGCGGCAAGCGCCCAGCTAGCCCTAAGAAAAAAGCGGTCTAGCCTGAATACCCCGCTGTAAGGACGGCCTGATTAAGTGACTGGGCGGTCAAAGTGGGAAATATGTAGTGCTGTTATTTTTTCACTACATAACCATTGACGAGCACTCTTTTCACTTGCATTATGCAGACGTCTCCCCGATCGGGAGCACGGGTCAAGATGGTTTTCAAGCAGGTCGACGAGCTGTCGGCTTGTTTTCGGATGAGGTACTGCCCACAAGGCAGATTGATGAAGCTGAACCGGCATGTCGTCCTGGTAACTTGGCGAGAAGGCTGGCGAAACGTCCTCAAAACGCTTGTGGCGCACCCTCGTGCAGCCCAATCTGGTCGACGCTCGTCCGACTTCCCGCTGTGCGCCCGCCATAGCCCTGTAGCCCAGCTTCTCAAGCACTACCTCACCCAGCCAGCTCTCCGTGCCGCCGACCTGTCGAGGCACCACCTGTTCGACCATTGACTGACGAAATAAAAGCGCTGAAAGGGGGCTTGAGATGAATCTGAACCAACAACCGACCACCGATGAACTGGCTCGCCTGTTTGCCTCGCGCAAAGACAGCCTCGACAGCCATATCCTCTGGGTCAGCGCCGAAGGCGACGTACATATCGACTGCCTGTCGCCCTGCAGCGAAGAAAGCGAGTTCGGCAAAGACCGCCCAAACATGCGCGCACGCTTGAAAATGTACCGCCGCGGTCACGGCTACGTTGGCAAAAAAGCCGCTGCCGATACCCACTACATGGAACGGGTGCTCAGCACCCTGACCGAGACCTGGCAGCAAGCCCGGGCGGCCCGTGAAGTTCAGGTGGTCGACCGCTACTGCTAATCAGCCCTACCAGCACCGGGGCACATGCGCAGCATGTGCCCCGGTTTGCTAGGTGCTTACTCCAGTGCTTGCCCTGCGCGAAATAGCGCCTCAGCGCGAATCAGGCCAAACAAAGTGGTGGCGTCCACCGGGCGACTGAGCAAATAGCCTTGCGCCTCATCGCACTGCACGTTTTCCAACACCGCCAGCTGCTCAGGGGTTTCGATGCCTTCGGCGGTAACGGTCAGGGATAAAGCGCGGCCCAACCCAACGATAGCCTGAATAATCGACTGATCGTCGACGCTGTCGGTCAACTCGCAGATAAAACTGCGGTCAATCTTCAGGCCATCGAAGGGAAAGTTGCGCAGATAGCTCAACGACGAATAGCCCGTACCGAAGTCATCCAAAGCCAGGCGTACGCCTAGGCCTTTGAGCTCCTGCAGCGTCTGCAAGGCACCTTTGGCATCGTCCAGCATCACGCTCTCGGTGAGTTCCAGCTCCAGCCGCGAAGGCCGTAGCCCGGTGTTCGCCAGCGCCGTTTCGACCCGGCTGACCAACTGCCCACGCTGAAACTCCACAGGCGACAAGTTCACCGATACGAACAAGGGCTCGGGCCAACTGGCGGCGACCGTGCAGGCGTTGGCCAACACCCAGTTGCCTAGCGCCACGATCAAACCGGTTTCTTCTGCGATGGGAATGAACATGTCCGGCGGCAACCAGCCGCGCGTAGGGTGACGCCAGCGCACCAGGGCCTCGGCGCCGACCATCTGGCGGCCGTCGATGCGGTAACGCGGCTGGAAAACCAGGGACAGTTGATCGTGCTTGATCGCATTGCGCAGGTCGTGCTCGAGCTGCCGACGCTCGATGATCCGCGCGTTCATCTCCCCAGCATAAAAACGCCAGGTGCTGCGCCCGGCGTCCTTGGCTTCATAAAGGGCGATATCGGCATAACGCAGCAGCTCATTGGCTTCAGTGGCATCGGCTGGGGCCATGGCGATACCGATACTGGCACTGACATAGACTTCATGTTCGTCCACCTGGATCGGCTGCTCAATGCAATCGATCAACCGCTTGCACAGGGTCTCGGCTTCGTCCTGGCCGGTCATTGCGGCAATCACCAAGACAAATTCGTCACCGCCGATGCGCGACACCAGGTCATCGTCGCGCAAGCATTGTTTTAAGCGCCGGGCCACCGTATTCAGTACATGGTCGCCAGCGCCGTGCCCAAGCAGATCATTGACCCCTTTGAAGCGGTCCAGGTCCAGGCTCAGCATCACCAGCGGCTCTTTTAACGTGGGCACGGTTTTTAGCCGCCCTTCGAGGAAGGTTTGCATACGCGTGCGGTTGGGCAGCCCGGTCAACGCATCGTGCTCAGACAGATAGGCGATGCGCCGCTGGGCCGCCACCTCGTCGGTAATGTCGCTGGCGGTGCCACGAAAGCCGCGGCCCGACATCTCACGAACCGATAGCCGGCTGATCCGCACCAGGCCATCACCGGCCACGTAACTGCATTGCAAGCTGGCCCGGGCACGGCGGTTGGGGCTGCGCAACAGCTGCCCAAGGGCGTCGCCCTCGGCATGCAACAAGCTATCGATGGGGCGCCCGATGCACTCGCTACGGGTCAGGCCGGTCACGGTTTCAAAGCGCTCTGACAAGTAAGTGAAGCGCAACTGTGGGTCGACTTCCCAGATCCAGTCCGAAGAGGCTTCGGCTACGTCACGAAAGCGCGCCTCGCTGGCGGCCAGGGCTGCTTCGCTGCTTTGCAGCGACTGGTAGCTGGCATCCAGGGTGGAAGCGGCGAGATGGGCACGGCGCAACAGGCGCGTGGTCATCAAGCCGCCTAGCAAGGCGCAGATGCCCATTAAAGGAATCAGCGCCAGCATCAAGTAGTCACCCGGGCGAGGTGCGGTCCAGCTCAGGGCGGCGCTCAGGTCGCCTTCGACCATTGGCATGGCCGGCATTCCTGGTACCAGAGAGGCTTGTGGCAAGGCATGTAAACCTTGCACACCGAACTCCTCGCCCAGGGCGAGGAGTTTGCTGGGGGCCAGGCGGTCGACGAATATCAACACCGAGGGCGGCCCGGCATCTATCGTCACGTGGGGGTCGGTGGCGGCGAGTAACGGCGCCGCCGCGACCAGCACCGGCACACCCTGCACATTGAGTAGCTCAGTGGCCAAGGCCGTGTCGCCGCTGTTCGAGCGTGCCTGTTCGAGCAGGGCATCCACGGGGTGGCGCAACCAGTCCGCGACTGCGGTGGTGCTCGCTTGCCCCTCGATTACCGCATACTGGGTGCGATTGTCCGGGCCCACTACGAACACGCCTTCGAAGCCCCGATCGCGGTACAGAGAGGGGCCTAGATTATCGTTGGCATAGGCCCAGTCGGTATCCACCTGCTGGTGCAAATGGACATAGGTTTCGCCTAGGGAGGCGTAATCACGCAGGGTAACGCCCAAGGCACGCTCACGTGCCTGCAGCGCTTTGCTGACGTAAAAAGCCCCTTCAGCTTCGGCCCTGAGGTTTTGCTCGCGGCCGATATACACCACCAACGCACTGACGCAGGTGAAGATCAGCAGCAGCATCGCACTGAAACCCAGCAAGTTGTTGCGCGTCAGCGTCAGGTTGGACGTACGTGGCCCCATCGGCGGATTCGTAGAGCGTTCAGTCTTGCGCATGGTGCTCCAGGCAGCACGGCGGCCGAGGAAAAACCCAGGGTCGCCTGCCACAGTGACAATAGCCGATGATCCTGTATCGGCGTCTTCACGTTGCGCTAAAGCGTGAACCTCACAACATTCTCAATCGTCCAGCGCTTTGCTCCCCTGCCCTGCCTTGCCGGTCTTTTGCACAGGCTCAGCCGGGGCAGCTTCGACCGCAGTGGGAGCACTGGCCTCACGTTCGCGCATGGGCATTTCGTCGATGGTGGCGAAAATTTTCTGCAGCTCGACAGGGCCGCTCTGTTCGAGTTTTTTCTCGCCGTCCTTGCCCACCAGAATGACTTTGGGCAACTCGCCAGCGCTGAGTTTGAGCTCGCGGATCAGGGCCATGGTGACCTGTGGGTCAAGGCTCTTGCCCTCCCGCGCGCCGATGGTATTGACCACCGTGAACAGCACCATTTGCCGTTCATCGAATGCCTTGCGCACCTCTGGCTTGGCGATTTCCTTTTGCAGGTTGACCAGCGTGGGGTCTACCGAGCTGCTCGCCATAATCACCAGCGGGCGGGCCTTGCCGCGCTCTTGGGCCAAGGGGGCGTCACTCTCGGCGGCGAGTGTAGAACCGGCGCCAAGCATCAGTGCGGCCAAGGTAAGTGTCCTGAAAAACATGCCATTCTCCTTCGTCTGCGTAGGGCAATGATTGCCGATCATGCAAACAAGGTCCAGAACGCGCCCCAGATTCCTTCACACCCCCCGCGATTCAACGCCATCCAGGCAGCTGGCGAATGGAAAAAAAGTGAACTAAAACCGTAAGATAAAAGAATACAAACACTGCGATTTTTTTTGCAACTTCTCGATTTGGCCCTAGGTCTTCAGATGGTGAGCCTCATATACCTATAGGGGGCCGCCCTAACCTCTGCCAAGGAAATACGCCATGATCCGAGAAGACCGCACCGACCCCGTGGGTTATCCCACTGCCACCTACCATGAGGGGACCACTGTCGCCCCGTTGCTCAAGCGTATTTCTTGGAGTGCAATCGTTGCCGGTGTTGTGCTGGCGATGGTGGTCTCGCTGATCCTCAACGTGCTGGGCACGGCCATTGGCAGCGCCAGCATTGATCCGTTGCAAGAGAACAACCCGATGCAGGGCATGGCTACAGGGGCCGGGGTATGGCTGGTAGCGAGCGGGATTATCTCGCTGTTCGTCGGCGGTTGGGCGGCAGGTCGCCTGGCGCATCGTGAAGGCGCCCTGCACGGCTTGCTGGTGTGGGCAAGCGTTTCCCTGATCACTGTATACCTGGTGTCGAGCACGGTAACCGGCGTGATTCGCGGTGGCTTGAACCTGGCCGGCAGCAGCCTGTCAGCACTGGGCAGCGGCGTGGCCCAAGTGGCGCCGGCGCTGGGCACTGAGATCCAGGACCAACTCAAGCAGCAAGGCATTGATTTCAACCTGAACGACATCCGTGGTGAAATCGAAACCGCGATGCGCCAGACCGGTAAAGCCGAACTGAACCCCGATGCGGTCAAACAACAGGCCGAGGAGACTCAGCAGGACGCCTCCAACACCGCTGAACGCAGCGCACAGAACCCACAGCAGGCCGACGACCAGATCGGGGCTTTCCTGGACCGTGTGAAAGCTAAAGGCGACCAAGCGTGGGATGCCGCCGACCGTCAGGCTCTGGTGAACCTGATCAAAGCACGTGGCAACAAGACCGACGCCGAAGCCAACCAGATCGTCGATCAGGCCGAAGCCAGCTATCGCCAGGCCTACGCCAAGTATCAGGAACTCAAGGCTCAAGCCGAACAGAAAGCTCGCGAAGCGGCTGAAGTGACTGCCAAGCGCGTTTCCCAAGCTAGCTGGGTGCTGCTGGCCACGCTGCTGATTTCTGGCCTAGTGGCCGCATTCGCCGGCATGCTGGGCCGTCGTACTCAACCGGCTGCAAAAGTCGTCAGCGTTTAACTTCCAGCCAAGCCCCCCCGCTCAGGGGGGCTTACCGCTCTTATCAAACATAAATAATCTATTGGAAGATTTGTGTTTGCAGGGGGAAAAGATCGGGGGCAAGCCCCCTCCTACGGTCATCGCCAACCGTAGGAGGGGGCCTTGCCCCCGAGCTCTTAGCTACCTCCGGTCTATCGGCTCGGCAGCACACCAGCCGGTAGCAGCTCGCTAAGACAACCCTGGGCCAACAGCGCCACGGCCGCTTCGATGTCCGGAGCGAAAAATCGGTCTTGGGCATAGAACGGCACGTGGCCGCGTAATGTGGCGCGGGCTTTTTGCAGTGCCGGCGACGTCTGCAGACCCTCGCGCAAATCCAGGCCCTGACACGCGGCCAACCATTCCACCGCTAACACGCCGCGAACGTTTTCAGCCATTTCCCAGAGGCGTTTGCCGGCCGCCGGCGCCATTGACACATGGTCTTCCTGGTTGGCCGAGGTTGGCAGGCTGTCGACGCTGTGGGGATGGGCCAGGGCTTTGTTCTCGCTGGCCAGCGCCGCCGCCGTCACCTGGGCGATCATAAAGCCGGAATTAACCCCACCGTTGGCCACCAAGAACGGTGGCAGTTGCGACATGTGTTTGTCCATCATCAGGGAAATGCGCCGTTCGCTCAGCGCGCCGATCTCAGCGATGGCCAGGGCCATGTTATCGGCGGCCATGGCCACCGGCTCGGCATGGAAATTACCGCCCGATAGCACGTCACCCTCGGCCGCGAACACCAACGGGTTGTCGGACACCGCATTGGCTTCGACTTCAAGCACCTGGGCGGCATTGCGCAGTTGGTTCAGGCAGGCCCCCATGACCTGCGGCTGGCAGCGCAACGAGTAGGGATCCTGCACCTTGTCGCAATGCTCATGGGAGCGCGACACCTCGCTAGCATCGCCCAACAGTTGGCGGTAGCACGCCGCCGCATCGATTTGCCCCGACTGGCCACGGGCCGCATGGATGCGCGCATCAAACGGCGCGCGCGAACCCAGCACCGCTTCCACGGTCAGGCTGCCGCACGCCACAGCAGCGGCAAACAGATCCTCACCTTCGAACAACCCACGCAAGGCATAGGCCGTGGACACCTGGGTGCCATTGAGTAGCGCCAGGCCCTCCTTAGCCGCCAGGGTCAGAGGTTGCAGGCCGGCGACCGCTAGGGCTTCGACGGCGCCTAGCCACTGGCCGCGATAGCGCGCCTTGCCTTCGCCGAGCAATACCAAGGACATATGCGCCAACGGCGCGAGGTCGCCACTGGCGCCCACCGAACCCTTGAGGGGAATATGCGGATAAACCTCGGCGTTGATCAGTGCGATTAAAGCGTCGATCACACTGCGGCGGATGGCGGAAAAACCCCGGCTCAAGCTATTGACCTTGAGCACCATGATCAGCCGTACCAAGTCATCGCAAAGCGGCTCACCGACTCCAGCGGCATGGGACAAGACCAAAGAACGCTGGAGGTTTTCCAGGTCGTGACGGGCGATGCGGGTCGAGGCTAACAGGCCGAAACCGGTGTTGATGCCGTAGGCGGTGCGGTTCTCGGCCAAAATACGTTCGACACAAGCCACGCTGTCGTCGATGCCCTGTGCCGCGCTGCCAGATAGCTGCAATTGCAGTGGCTGGCGATAAATGGCCCGCAGTTGGGCCAGGGTCAGGGTGCCGGGGGTAAGGGTCAACAGGGTCATGGCAGAGCTCCGGGAAAAAGATTAAGGAGGCATGATTGGCAGGCTCAGGCCCCGCTCGCGGGCACAGTCGACAGCATCCTTTAACCGGTGTCGGCGCAGCGTGGCTATCGCCATCACGAAACGCTGAAAAAGTGGTTTTGGGTGCCTCGAAAAAAAACCGGTGCCTGCGCCCTCTTGGGTAATCGCAGCTAAGACGGCATAGGCCAATCTAAGCATGTATATACAAGCCCAATCAATCGCTTTTTTAGGCGCGCTTTGGCGCCAGAAAAGCGCCACGCAAAACTAGACGGTCAATCATTTTTACCGGTGGGCAATCAGAATGAATTTTTCAAAACCCCACGACTCTGTAAATCACCACAGGGAGGAAAGACAATGGCGTCGGGGCTTTACAGGGTTGCATACCGCCTTCATGGCGAAGCGAAGTCGTTCATTATCCGTGCGGACAAAATGGACAACACCGAGGCTTGGCACTGGGCGAGCTGCGATGTCGGGGTGGGTCGGATACCGCGTTATGGTCGCGAAAGGACTAAGCGGGTCACGATTGAAGAAGCGCAAAGGTTCGGCATTACCGAAGTGAGCTGGCGTTCATGCGAACGGGTGGTAATGCCCAGCTGAGACTCGTGCAGGAGGTAGAGAACAGGTAAAGGTGCCGCCCGGTAAAGGCGGCACCTTCCGTTACAGGCCTAGGTTAGTAAGCGGCGTCGGCGTCGATTTGCACGGCCTTTTGCACACTGGCTGGCAACGGGTTGCTGGTGTTGGTCGGCAATAGCTGGCGGGTCAGGCTGCGCACGGTGCCCTTGAGCGGCAGGCTGTCGGACGAACCGCCCACCGAGACGCGATAGCGCCCGGCATCGACCACCCAACTCCAGGTCTCAGGGTCGAAGTACGACAACGAGCGAGCGTCCAGCGTAATCGCCACTTCCTGGGACTCACCCGGCTCTAGCCAGACTTTTTTGAAGCCTTTGAGTTCTTTGAGCGGGCGCTCGACCTGGGCGTCCAATGGGCTGACGTAAAGCTCGGCAACTTCATAACCTGCCACCTTGCCATTGTTGCGCAGGGTGAATTTGACGTTGACCTTGGCATCGGGCACCACCACCTGTGGCGAAATTTTCAGGTCGCTGTAGTCAAACGTGGTGTACGACAGGCCGTAACCGAATGGGAACAGTGGGCGCTTGCTGGCTTTGTCGTAACCGCGGTAGCCCAGGAAGATATCTTCCTTATAGGTCATGTCGGTCAGCGCGTTAGCCCCTTGGTACGGACGTGGGTCCGGGTAGCTGGCGTAGCTGGTGTTGTCCTCGATGCTACGGTCCCAGGTGACCGGCAATTTAGCCGACGGGTTGACCTCGCCAAACACCATTTCGGCGATGGCACGGCCACCCTGGGCACCGGGGTACCAGGCGTGCATCAGCGCACCGACCTGGTTGACCCACGCTGACACATCCAGGGTGCCACCGGCATGGGTAATCACCAGGGTCTTGGGGTTAGCGGCGATAACGTTCTTGATCATCTCGTCCTGGTACTCGGGCAGGCCATAGCCATGGTCCGAGGCCTCGCCTTCGTACTCATTATTGATCCCTGCGGCGACCACCACTGCATCGTACTGGCTGAGATCCTGAGGCGCGGCCAGGGCCGCCCAGCTCATCTGCACACCCCACAGGCCGCCGCTGGAAGGGATAAAGCTGCTGGCGACGCGGCTGTACTCCAACTTGACGTCATACATTTGCCCGGCTTCCAAACGCACCGCGCGGCCAGACTTGGAGATCGGGTCGGCCAGGTCGTTGGACAACGCCGTGCCGTCGTCGTCGATGATCAACTTGTTGTTCACCCACAGCTTCATGGCGCCGTCACCGCGCACCTTGAATACTTGGTTACCGCTGATGGTGGGCTTGATGCGGCCACTGAAACGCGCGGAGAAATTGCCCTGAGTGGTGGAGAAGCCGCTCACCGCCGTGGTACCGCCAGCGGTGCTGTTGATGCCCGCAGTGAAGATCCAGTTCACCCCAGGTTCGATCCGCGTTACCGCCGGCGAGCCACTGAAGTTGGCATTGTTGAAGTACTCGGCCGTAAGGCCCTTGACGTAGGCCTTAGGCGTCGCACTGGCGGCGTCCTTGGTGTACCAGACGGCTTTTTGCGGGTCCAGGGCCATGCTTTGCAGGTAGTCGACCTGACCGGTGCCGCGGTTTTTCAGCCCGGCCAGTTCAGTCACGTGGTCGTCGACTTTCGACCATGCAGTGCCGAACGGCGAAGGTGGCGCCTGGTTGGCGATATCGCCGATTACGGCAATTTTCGCCTCTTTAGCCAGGGGCAGTAATTTAGCACCGCCACTGACCGGTTGGTTTTTCAACAACACGACGCCTTCGCGGGCAACATGCAAAGAAGCCTTGATGCTACGCGGATCGTCCTTGATCCCGGAGGCCTTCGGCAGGCCCTGGTCGAAGCCGTAGCTGACCATCGCCCGCAGGTTGCGGCGCACCTTGTCATTAAGCGTGGCCAACGGCAGCGCGCCGCTATCGAGGTAAGGAGCCAGGGTCGCCTGGTTCATCTTTAGACCGCTGGGCATGTCCAGGTCGGTGCCAGCCAGGGCGGCCTTGAGGCCGTCGTTGATCGAATTGAAGTCGCTCAGGACAAACCCCTGGAAACCCCACTCGCCCTTCAAGGCATCCGCCAGCAGGCTATGGCTCTCGCAGGCGAAATCATCGTTGATCTTGTTGAAACCGCACATGATCGCCGCCGGGTTGGCGTTTTTCACCAGCGACTCAAACCCCGGCATGTAGATTTCACGCAGCGCACGCTGGCTTACATGTACGTTCAGGTAGTGCCGATTGGCATCCTGCTCGTTGGCCAGGTAATGCTTGGCCGAGGTCCAGACGCCCTGCGCCTGAATCGCGTTGGTCACCGCCGGCCCCATGACGGCACCCAGGAAAGGGTCTTCGCCACTGACGTGCTCCGCCGCGCGGCCGTTGAACGGAGTGCGGTACATGTTCAGGCCCGGCGAAAGCAATTGCTGGCCGCCAGCAGCGCGGGTGTCGTAGCCCACGGCCAGGCCATATTCCTTGGCACGGGGGATGCTCCAAGTGGCTGCCAGCGCCGACTGTGCCGGGTACTGAGTACCGAACATAGTCGACTCCACGTGCACGCCCATGGACGAGTCGTAGCTGACGGTGGCCGGCAAACCGTACTGGGGCATGGCGCGCAGCATGTGGCCGTCATCAATGTTGATGTAGGCGAATTTCTCGGACAGGGTCATCTGCGCTAGGATGGCGTCGACTTTTCTTTCTACGGCATCGCCGGTCATGGGTGTCACCGCCCAGGCAGATGAAGCCCCGGCAATGGCCAGCGTAAGCAGCGAACGGCAAAACAGGTGTGAAGAACGGGATGGGGTCATTCGCGAATTCTCTTGGAAAACGTAAGGCCGCGCGCCCCGAAGGCGGCAACCGCAGGCCCATCCCTGGACAAAACCATACAGTACGGTACGTTTTTAAACGTCACGCACAAAAAAGACCGCCTTCATTGAGGCGGCCTAGCAGGTAACGTCACTCAGAGCCTGGATCCGCACGGGAGTTCCCTGCCGATTAAACTTTATTTCACGAGCACTCCATGAAACTTAAGACCGAAGCTGTCCGCGACAGAATCCTCAGTGCGGCCAGTCGAATTTTTCTGGAAAACGGCTTTGATAAAGCCTCTATGAGCCAGATCGCTGCGTGCGCGGGTGGTTCCAAATCGACGCTCTACAACTATTTCGCGTCCAAGGAAGAAATCTTCGCGGCGGTCATTCGCTTCAATGCGCATAACGGCATCGAGCAGGCCTTCGTGCCCCTCAATGACCCTGACGCACCGCTGCCGCTGTGCCTGCAACGCTTCGGCGTGGCCTACCTGGAAAGAATCCTGGCGCCGGACATTCTCACCGGCAAGCGCATCATTCAGCACAATGCGACCACTTCCAATGTCGCGCGCATCTATTACGACAACGGCCCTGGCCTGGGTTGGGCCAAGGTGGCTGACTACCTGGCCGGGCATATGGCCCGAGGGCACCTGTGTGAGGCGCCCAGCCAGGTAGCGGCGGCGCATTTGCGCGGCCTGCTGGAGGCCGAGTTTCTGGAAAAAAGCCTGCTGGCCCTGATCGACACCCCCGACCAAGCCGCTTTGCAGGCCTCGGTGGAGCGTTCGGTCGCGGTGTTTCTCCGGGCGTACGCGCCAGCTTAACGAAGCATGCATTTGCGCCGCCGCTCGTCCACGCGCTCGGCAAACCAGGCGGTGGTCAGCTTGCGGGTGATCTTCGGACTTTTCAGGGTGATGCCCGGCAGGATCGCCCTGGGCAGGGCTTTACCCGCCTTGGCTTCGGCGAGTTTGTAGACTTGGCCATAGAGTTCGGTTTCTTCGAAATCCAAGGTATCGCCCTCCTCCAGCGCCTGGCGTATGGCTCGCTCACTCAAGCCCAGGCGCGGGCCTAGTTGGCGCACGGCACGTTCAGTGGTGCCCGCTTCACGGGTGTCGTAGCGAATCAAGTCGCCGTCCAGCGCCAAATCGACACCACTGGCAAGGCTCACAGCGCTCTGGAAGGCGGCATTGCGGCTGGCGTACCAACCGGCGTTGAAGTCGGCGAAACGGTACAGCGAGCGCGTATAGCTGGCCGGGTAACCGAGCAGGTGTGCGGTGCCGAAATACAGGCCACCCCGGCGGGTAAAGACCTCGCGACGAATCGACCCATCGACTGTGTAGGGATAACCCCGGGCATTTTTTTCGGCGAAGGCAATGCTCACCTGCATCGGCCCGCCCGTGCGCACCGGGTTGAAGTTACCGAACAGCTGCTGGCCCAGAGGCGCCATGCCGATGAAATCATCGAACACGGCACTCAACTCGCGTTCTGTGCGCACACTGTTCAGGCGCTGGGCGTAGGTCTTGCCGGTGGGTGAGGTCAAACCCAGCGCCGCCGACACCAGAAAGCCCGGCACGTGCAACCGCGCGGCCCGCCGGTTGATTTCTTCCCGGGCGATCCGCGCCAGCCCCGGCACCGTGGGGTCGGCCTGGTAAGTGGATTCCTGCTCGGCCACGGCCAGCACCGCACAGAGGTTCTCCTTGCTGGGGTCCAGCCCCTGGGCTTCGAACGCCGCGTAGATATCGGTGGCCCAGCCCTGGCGATTGCTGGCGCTGGCGGGCATCAATCGCACGATCTGCGCGCGCACCTCGTCCGGGTCAGGTTTGGGCGCCAGCGCACGCTGGGTGCCGCAACCGGCGAGCAATAACATCACGGCAAGGACAGCGGCAAGACGATTCAAAGGCAAGGGTTTCCTGATCGGGTAAGCGTGGCCATTCGGCAACATCCGCAAGGGAGTCGTTCAATCCCGCCATGGCGTCATCGCGCCCGCCCCCATCGCTCAAGGGCGAATTCGACGAAGCTGCGCACCTTTGGCAGGCGATAGCGGTCTTGGGCGTAGAGCAGATGAGTCGGGCGGCTGGGTAGCTGGTAGTCCTGTAGCAAGGTAATCAGGGCGCCACTGCGCAGGTCGTTCTCGACCAAGGCATCGGGCAGCATGACGATCCCCATGCCCGCCAGCGCGGCGCGGTGTAACCCCGACGACGAGTTGATTTCCATCGGCCCGCTGACCGCCACTTGCACCTCCCCCTCGGGCCCCTGCAGGCGCCACAGTTTGCCTGCTGAACGCCAGTCATCCCCTGCCGGGTAGGCAAACGCCAGGCAGTCGTGGGCGTGCAAGTCTGCGGGCAGCAACGGCGTACCGCGCCGAGCGAGGTAGGCAGGGGCCGCGCAGATGGTCAGGGTGTAATCTTCCAGCGAACGTAAGATTAGCCCCGAGTCCTCCGGGATGCCCAAGCGAATGGCGACGTCGAAGCCATCGCCGGTGAGGTCCATGCGCTGGTTGCTGAGCACCACGTCGAGCTTGACCTTGGGCCAACGCTGGCTGAAGTCGCTCAAGGCGGGAGCCAGGCGTTCGACACCGAAGGTCAACGGCGCGGTGATGCGCAAGGTCCCGCTGGGTTCACCCTGGGCCTGCTCGGCCAGGCGCTCGGAGTCCGCCACCAGCGCCAGCACTTCCAGGCAGCGTTGGTAATAAGCATTGCCGAATTCAGTGAGGTGCTGGCGGCGGGTCGTGCGCTTGAGCAAACTCACGCCCAGGCGTTGCTCCAACGCCCGCAGATGGTTACCCACCATAGTGGTCGACAACCCACAGGCCTGCGCCGCGGCAGTCATGCTGCCGGTTTCGACCACCTTGACGTAGACCGACATGGCCTGGAACACATCCATTGGCAAGCCCTGCTTGAGAATGCGCGGTAATGTAACAGGTATTTAGAAGCTCGGCTCGTAGAGGATTGGCCACTATGTACCTGGCGGCGATGTACAGGTCCTCATGCAAACGTAGCGCGCGGTCATAAAAACCCTGCTGCCATAGCGCCCCCTCACGCCCAAGCATTTTGTTCACGGAACGCGCTGCTCGGGATTTGACTCTGCGCACTACTGAGGAAATGTCACCGCACTGCAACTCAATCAACCAGTGCACGTGATCGGGCATGACGACCCAAGCGATTGACCGAACGATGCCGTTGTCGTGCTCGGCTTTCAATTGCTGTACAACTGCCGGCCAGCTTTTAGATCAACAAAGAATGGTTGGCGATCATGGGTGACGAATGTCAGCAAGTAAGGCCTGCCTTGCTCGGAAAATCGTCCTTTACGTAAATTGCACTGCTTTGGCATTCCATTGCCCTCGGGGTAGCATGGCTCAAAAATAGCGATCATGTGGCCCATGCGCTCGAGATCGTTTGTGATTTATTGTTTGCTGAATCTGCGTCGCAAATGAAGAGCTCGGGGGCAAGGCCCCCTCCTACGGTTGGCGACATATGTAGGAGGGGGCCGGGCGGCGCTCCGCTTGCCCCCGATCTTCTACCCCCTGCAAACACAAATTTCCCAGACACCACGAAACCGACCGTTAGAAGGCTGTATTCATGATTGATTGGTCACACTTCACTCCCTGGTCGTCGCTGGCCGGTGGGGCCCTGATTGGCTTGGCCGCGAGCCTGTTCGTGGTGGTTAACGGGCGTATCGCCGGGATCAGCGGGTTGCTCGGCAGCCTGTTGCAATTGCGCGGGGACGGCCGGGGCGAGAAGGAATTATTCCTTCTGGGCCTGCTGGTCTCGCCGCTGGTGTGGAGCCTGTTCCAGGTGCTCCCGGTGGTGAACTTCGCGGTGGGCTGGGAAGGTCTGGTGGTGGCTGGGCTATTGGTGGGTTTGGGCACTCGCTATGCCTCGGGCTGCACCAGCGGCCATGGCGTGTGCGGGGTCGCTCGGCATTCGCCGCGTTCGGTCGTGGCCTGTGTGACCTTTATGCTGGCCGGGTTTGCCACGGTGTATATCAGCCGCCACGTGTGGGGGAACTGAGCATGGGTAAGCCGACCGCGTTCATCGCTGGCCTGTTATTTGGCCTTGGTCTGCTGCTCTCGGGCATGACCGACCCGGCCAGGGTGCTGGCCTTTCTCGATCTGGCCGGCCCCTGGGACCCTTCGCTGGCCCTGGTGATGCTGGCCGCCGTGAGCGTCACCGCCCTTCCGTTCGCCTGGGCCACGCGCCAGAGCCGCTCACTGATTGGCGCGCGCATGCAACTGCCGGTCAAGCGCGCGATCGATGCGCGGTTGATCGGTGGCAGCCTGTTGTTCGGCGTCGGCTGGGGCATCGCTGGCCTGTGCCCTGGCCCGGCTTTCGCGCTGCTACTGACCTGGCACTGGCCGGTGGGGGTATTTTTTGCCGCCATGCTGGCCGGGATGCTTTTGTTCAAGCTGCTGGATGCGCCCGCCAAGCGCGCCTGAGCCGATCGCCCGGCCCTGGCTTATGCGTGTTTACCCAGGTAGATGTCCTGCAACCCGCCCCCCGCCAGCAGGGCCTGGGCGCTGCCTTGCGCAACCACCTGGCCGGTACTGAGCACGTAGGCGTGGGTGGCGTATTTGAGCGCGACGTTGATGTTCTGCTCGGCGATCAGAAAACTCGTGCCTTGTTCGCGATTCAACTGGGCGACGATCTCGAAAATCTCTTCGACGATCAGCGGCGCCAGCCCCATGGACGGCTCGTCCAACAGCACCAAGCGCGGCCGGGTCATCAGGGCGCGGCCCAGGGCAACCATCTGTTGCTCGCCGCCCGAGGTCAACCCGGCCGGGGTGCTGCGCTTGGTCTTGAGGCGCGGAAACCACTGGTAGACCCGCTGCAGGCTGGCCGCCATGTCAGCCCGCGACAAGCGCTGAACGAAACCACCGCTGCGCAGGTTGTCTTCCACACTCAAATGGGCGAACACGTGGCGCCCTTCCAACACATGCACCATGCCCTGGCGCACCCGCTCACTGGGTGCGGTACGGGCCAGGGGTGCGCCTAGAAAGTGCACTTGGCCCCGGGTCACCTCAGCACGCTCGGCGCGGACCAAGCCGGAGATGGCTTTGAGCGTGGTGCTCTTGCCCGCACCGTTAGCCCCTAACAAGGCAACGATGGCGCCGGGCTCGACCGCCAGCGAGACCCCGGACAGCGCCAGAATCGAGCCATCGTAGACCACTTCGATGTCGTCCACCTGCAGCAGCGCTGCCGTGGCGGGCTGAGGGTGCAAGGGGCTGCCCATACTCATGGCTCCACACTGCAATCGCGCGGCACGATGTTCTTCTCGCGGGCGAAGGCGGCTGCTTTTTCATCGATCAGCGGCCGCAACAACGCGCGATCGGCCGCGATCCAGTCACTGACCAGCGTCCAGCGCGCGCCGTCCCATTGCTGCACCCGCGCCGAGCCGCCGCCTTCATGGTCGGCGCAGGACAGTTTGAGGTTTTGCATCAGGCCCAAATAGCCCATCTGCTGCAGGCGCGCGTCGTCGATATTCAGGTGTTCCAGGCCCCAGCGGCCTTCCTCGCCATTGAGCGGGCGCTTGCCGAATTTAGCCTGGGCGGTGCGAATGGCTTCCACGGCAATGGCCGCGTTGACCAGCCCTGAGTTGTAGTAAACGCTGCCGAAGTTGGCCAAGTCCTTAAGGTCACTTTTGCCTTTGTCGAGGATCGCGGCCTTGAGCCGGCGATGGATCTCGAAGTCGCTCCCGGCCGGGTACGGTGTCAATGCCAGGTAGCCCTTGGCGGCGGCACCGGCGGGCAGCACGTCTTCGCTGGAACTGGCCCAGATGTCGCCGACGATATGGTCCACCGGAAAACCAAAGCGCGCTGCGGTTTTGACCGCCACCGGCGTCGACACCCCCCAGGTGCGCAGGAACACCCAATCCGGTTGCTGCTGGCGAATCTGCCGCCACTGCGCCGACTGCTCGTTGCCGGGGTCGGCCACCGGGATCTGGATGTTCTCGAAGCCATACTTTTGCGCCAATAGTTTCAGCGGCCCCAGGGTTTCTCGGCCATACGCTGAGTCGTGGTAAAGGGTGGCGATTTTCTTGCCCTTGAGCTTATCGAGCCCGCCCTCGCGCTGGGCGATGTAGTTAACCAGGGTCGAGGCCTCGGAATAGAAGGTCAGCATCACCGGAAAGTTGTAGGGGAACACCCGCCCGTCCGTGGCCTCGGTGCGGCCGTAACCCAGGGTGATCAATGGAATGCGGTCGACCTCGGCCCGCTCGCTCAGGGCATAGGCCGCTGGCGCGCCATTGGGTTGATAAACCGCGACCGGCGCACCGTTCAGGCCCTTTTTAAAGCGTTCATAGCATTCGATGCCCTTCTCGGCCGTCCATTCGGTCTCGCACTCTTGCCAGACCAACTTGACTCCGTTGATGCCACCCTCCACTTCATTGATGTAGTTCAGGTAGTCGATCATCCCCGCCCACACCTGTACACCACTGGAGGCATAGGCGCCCACCCGATAGGTGGCCAGGGGGAAAAACTGCTGGTCGCTGGCGGCCTGCGCGGCAGGCGCCAGAGCGACGCAACCGAGCACACCAAAGGTAATGCCAAACAAGGACCGCTGAATGAATGCACGCATGGGAAGGCTCATGGTTGGGGGTGGGTCAGAAACGCAGCGGCCAGTGCCCTAGCCGCTCACGTGCGTTGTGCAGGAGGCGGATCAGGCCTTCGGGTTCCTTGATCAGGAAGACGATAATCAGCACGCCAAAGATGATCTTTTGCAGGTTTTGCAACTGCCCGCCGTCCAGGGCGCCACCGAGCAGCGCCTGGCCGGCATGGTCGAGCACGATGGGCAGCAGGCAGATAAAGGCCGCACCGACGAAGTTGCCCGCCACACTGCCCATCCCACCGATAATGATGATGAACAGGATCTGGAACGAGCGGTTGATATCGAAGCTGCTGGCGCTGGCCGTGCCCAGGTAAGCGAACGCCCACAAGGCCCCGGCGACCCCCAGGTAAAACGAGCTGATGGCGAACGCCAGGCGTTTGTAGCCGGCCACCGGAATACCGATGACGGCCGCCGCCGTGTCCATGTCGCGAATCGCCATCCAGTTACGCCCCACCTGGCTGCGCAGCAGGTTTACGGCGACCCAGGTCAGCAGCACGACGCTGGTCAAGGTCAGCAGGTAGCGCCCGGCTGGGTTGTTCAGGTCGTGGCCTAGCAAGCTCAAGCGCGGCGCAGAAATGGTTCCCGAAGATCCATAGTTGTAAAACCAGGGAAATTTCACGAACAACCACTCCAGAAAAAACTGCGCCGCCAGGGTAGTGACCATCAGGTAAAAACCCTTGATGCGTGAACTGGGCAAACCAAACAACAACCCCACCAGACCGGCGATCACCCCGCCGCCCAACAGCGCCACGGGCAGGCCCAGCTCGGGCAGGCGCAGCAAAAACCCATAGGTGGCAAAGGCCCCCACGGCCATAAAACCGGCCGAACCCACTGAAGTCTGCCCCGTGTAACCAGTCAGAAGGTTCAGGCCCAGACCGGCCAGGGACAACACCAAAAAAGGGATAAGAATCGCGTTGAGCCAGTAGTCATTGCTCAGCCACGGCACTGCGCCATAAGCCAGCGCCAGCAGCCCGAGCAGCGCCCATCGTGGGCGCCGAGGGCTGACCAGCAGCGGTGCTTCGACGCTCGGCGTGGGCAGGCTATAGGTAGTGTGGGTCATGTTCAGACTCGCTCAATGGCGCGCTCGCCGAACAGGCCAGCGGGGCGTATGTAGAGGAAAACCAAGGCCAGCGCATAGGCAAACCAAGGGGTGATGCCGCCGCCGATCAATGGGCCCAAGTAAACCTCGGCCAGGTTTTCCGCTGCGCCAACGATCAGACCGCCCACCAGCGCCCCACCGATGGATGTGAAGCCACCGATGATCAGCACCGGCAGGGCCTTGAGCACCACCAGCGACAAGGAAAACTGCACGCCCTGGCGGGCCCCCCAGAGCAACCCGGCGACTAGCCCGGCCACCCCGGCCACCGCCCAGACAATCTGCCAGATGCGGTTCAGGTTGATGCCGATGGACAACGCCGCGGTGGTGTCGTCGGCCACGGCCCGCAACGACACGCCAATGCGGGTTTTGTTGAACAGCAAGGCCAGGATCGCCACCAGCAGCAAGGCCACGGCGGCAGCGATCAGGTCGAACTGGCTGAGCATGATCGGCCCGAGAAACAGCGGTACATCGTCGATGCCCAAGTCCAGCGCGCGCACCTGCGAGCCCATCAGGCCTTGAGCTAGCCCTTCGACGATAAACGACAGGCCCAAAGTGGCCATGAACAAGGTGATCTGCGAGCGGTTGACCAGCGGCCGTAACACCAGCCGCTCGATCAGCAATGCGCCGACCACCATCACCACCACGGTCAGCGCCAGCGCAGCGAAAAACGCCACGCCGTGCTCCTGCAGGCTGACAAAGGTCAAAGCGGCGAACAGCAGCATGGCGCCCTGGGCAAAATTGAACACGCCGCTGGCCTTGTAGATCAGCACAAAGCCGATAGCGACCAACGAATACAGGGTACCGGCGAGCAAGCCGCCGATTAGGGTTTCGAGAAAGGCCATCAGTGGCTGACTCCTAGGTAAGCGGCGATCACCTCGGGGTTTGCCTGGACCTGCTGGGGGGTGCCATCGCCCACCTTGCGCCCATAGTCGAGTACCACCACGTGGTCCGAGAGCCCCATCACCACGGCCATGTCGTGCTCGATCAAAACCACCGTGGTGCCCAGGGCGTGATTGATGTAGCGGATAAAATCCGCCATTTCCTGTTTTTCCTCGGCGTTCATCCCGGCCATGGGTTCGTCCAGCAGCAGCAAGCTAGGCCCGGCGATCAGCGCCCGTCCCAGTTCCACCCGTTTCTGTACGCCATACGCGAGGTTGCCCACCAGCACCTGGCGATGGGCTTGCAACTCGAGAAACTCCAGTACGCCTTCGGCCTGCAGGCGAAACGCTTGCGCTTCGCGGCGCGCCCTTGGCAAGCCCAGGGCCTGCTCCAGAAAGTGGCTGCGGCTGTGGCGCGAAAGCCCGGTGAGGAGGTTGTCGAATACGCTCATTTTTTTGAACAGGGCGTTGTTCTGGAAGGTCCGCCCGATCCCCCGCCGCGCCGCCGACAGCGGGTCATGCCGCTCGACACGCTGGCCGTCGAAGACAATCTCACCGGCATCGGAGCGATACACGCCGTTGAGGATATTGAGCAGTGAGCTCTTCCCCGCGCCGTTAGGCCCGATCAGGGCGCAGATTTCCCCACGGCGCACGGCGAAGGAAAAATCATTGATCGCCTTGACCCCGCGAAAGGCCAAGGAGATATGCCGCACCTCCAGAATGGCGCCGGTCATGCCGCTTCTCGATGCACGTCGCGGACCCACACGTGGGTCTCAACCACTGGCGCCTGCGGGGCCTGCCAGATAGACCGCAGGTTATCCAAACCGAGCAAGCGCCTGACCCGCTGTTTCAGGAGCCGCCGCACCCCAGCAGCGGGCTGGGCGATGGCCCAATCGCACAGCGCGCGACGCCAACTCCGCGCGGGCGGTAGACGCTGTTCGATCTCGGCCGCCAGGGCCGCCAAACGCGGCGCCGACAGCAGCAGGGCCACTGGGCGCACGTCGCGCCGGTCGCGGGCGGCCGAGGCCAGGGATTCCGGAAAGGCCAGGGCCTGGCCGCCGTCCAGCCATTGCTGCCAGAGCACCTGCAAGCCGTCGCCCCACTCGCTGCCCTCCTCGGCCCACCAATGGGTCGCCAGTGCTGCACGCCAGGGCCGCACCTGCTGGCTTTGCCTGGGTGCCGCGCGCCACTGGGTTAAAACCTGCAGAGCAGGTGTGGCCACCTCGCCCAGCGGCGCCTGCGCCACGATCAGGCACGGGTGGCCAGGGTAACGGGCGGCAGCGGCCAGCCACTGTTGCAGGTCGCGCCGTTTTTGCACGAAGGCGTGGCTGGGGCGGATGCGCCGCCATTGTTCTACCAATTGCGCGGCGCCCTGCCCTTCGGCCAGGCAGGTCACGCGGCCACCCAGAGCATGGGCGGCCAAACCGAGCAAGAGCAGGTCGGGTTCGAAAGCGCCGCACAGCAGCAGGCAGGAGCGAGTATCGAAACCCTGTTGGCGCAGGCCGTCGACTCGCTGCTCGACTTCACGCTGCACATCAATCCAACGCCAAGCTTGCCATTGGCCATGGCGCTTGTGGCGCAGGGCGACCTGCAATGGCTGCACTTGCGCCCAATGGTTTAAACGTTCTAGCCAATGCACGGCGGCGCTGGGCTGGGGGTGGAGTTGGTAAACACTCATCGGTAGGCCTCAGGCACGTTCTTGGGCAAGGGTTCGATTGATCGCCGCCAGGTCGCGCCACTGGCTGCCAGGGTGTTCGGCGCCCAGCCGTGGGCCGTCGCCGAAGAGTTTTTCGCGCAGGGTGCCGGGGGCGTACTCGCGCTTGAACGCGCCGCGCTTTTGCAGCTCCGGCACGAGTAACTCGACGGCGTCGCTGAAGGTCTCGTGGGTCAGCGCGTAGGCCAGGTTGAAGCCGTCTACGTCGGTCTCCTCGACCCACTCCTGAAGCAGGTCGGCGACGGTCTCGGGGCCGCCGACGAACAGCGGCCCAAAGCCGCCGATGCCCACCCAGTTGGCCAGCTCGTTCGGGGTCCAGACCGTATTCGGGTCCGCCGTGGAGAAGGTTTCCACAGCCGACTGAATCGCGTTGGTGTGGACGTGCTTGAGGGGCTCGCCTGGCTTGAACTGGTTGAAGTCGATGCCGGTCCAGCCTGAGATCAACGCCATGGCGCCCTCATAGCTGACCCAGGTTTTGTACTCGTCGAACTTGGCCTTGGCGGCCGCATCGGTCTCACCGAGGATCACCGTCTGCAGATTGAAAATCAGCACCTTGCGCGGGTCACGCCCGGCCTCGGCGGCGCGTCGGCGTATATCGGCGACGGTTTTTTTCAGCAGTAACTTGGACGGCGCCGCCACGAACACGCACTCGGCGTGCTCGGCAGCGAACTGCTTGCCACGGCTGGAGGCACCGGCCTGATACAGCACGGGCGTGCGTTGCGGCGAGGGTTCGCACAGGTGAATACCCGGCACCTGGAAATGCCGGCCCACGTGTTGGATTTCATGGATTTTGCTGGGGTCACTGAAGATTCGCCGCTCGCGGTCACGCAATACCGCGCCGTCCTCCCAACTGCCTTCCCAGAGTTTGTAGCAGACCTCAAGGTATTCCTCGGCATAGTCGTAGCGCGCGTCGTGTTCGGTCTGGGCCTTTTGCCCCAGGTTCTTTGCGCCACTCTCCAGGTAGGAGGTGACGATGTTCCAGCCGGCGCGGCCCTTGGTCAGGTGGTCGAGGGTGGAAAGGCGCCGGGCGAAGGGGTACGGGTGTTCGAAGGACAAGGATGCGGTCAAGCCAAAGCCCAAGTGCTCGGTCACCAGCGCCATGGGCGGGACCAGTTGCAGCGGGTCGTTGACCGGCACCTGGGTGGCCTGGCGGATGGCGGCGTCGCCGTTGCCGCGAAACACATCGTAGATGCCCAGTACGTCCGCCAAGAACAGGCCATCGAATTTGCCCTTTTCGAGAATTTTCGCAAGGTCGGTCCAGTATTCGAGGTCTTTGTATTGCCACGAACGATCCCGCGGATGGGCCCATAGGCCGGGCGACTGGTGGCCCACGCAGTTCATGTCGAAGGCGTTCAGGCGGATTTCACGAGGCATGGCGTGGCTCCTGTGCCAGGCTTGGCTGCACGCCATTGAGGCGGTACTCGCCGATCAGCCGGTACTCGTGGCGCAACGCTTGGCGCCCGCCCTGAAGCGCGCGCTGGGCTCGCGAACCGGTCAGTTCGTGCTGGGTATCGTCGATAGCGCGCAGGGCCTCGGCGCTGGCGATCAGCGCCTCGGCCACGGCCACTCGGCGCTCGGCGGCTGGGTCGGTGCTGGTGGCGGCACGGTGATAAAGCGCCCGGGCCAGTTCCAGGCGGATCGACAGATCGCCGAAGCGGGCAATCACATAGGGGTCGTCGCTCAGGCCAGGGCCTTGGGCCCGCGCATGGTTAAGGCTGAGGTCGAGGCTGGCCTGGGCTTGGCGCAGATCATCGGCGGCAAACTGCAGAGCGTCGTCGTTTAACCAAGAGGGTACTGGGCTGTTCATCAAAGGTTTCCTCGGTCAGTTCCAGGCGTGGCGTGGCGGCTTGACGCCGTTGAGCAAGGCATTGCCCACCAAGTGGTATTTCCAGCGCGCGGGGTCATGCAGGGTGTGGGTGCGGGCGTTGCGCCAATGCCGGTCCAGGCCATGCTTGGCCGAGACCGAGCGGGTGCCGGCCAGTTCGAACAGTTTGCTACTGGCCAGCAGGGCTATTTCCGTGCTGAGCACTTTGGCCTGGGCCACCTCCACCGAGGCCTGGGCAACGCTGTGCTCACTGGGCTCGGCCAAGGCGCGGTCGACGGCGCGCGCCGCGTTGGCCAGCATCGCTTCGGCGCCGTGCAGGCGCCATTGCAGGTCGCCAATGGCCGCCAGGGTGAAGGGGTCTTGGCCGCCGTGGGCCTGTTGGCTGTCGATCCATGGCCGGGCCCAGCGCGCATGGGTGAGCGTCGCGGCAAAGGCCCCGGCCGCGATGCCGGTGTCGACGGCAGCCTGGATCAGTTGCGAGATTGGACCATTGGCGGTGGGCTGATCGAATGCACGATGGGCCGGCACCACGGCGCTGAGGGGGACCTTGGCCGCAGTGAAGAACGCGTTGCCACTGGCGGTGGTGCGCTGGCCAAAGCCATCCCAGTTATCGACGACGCTAAGACCTGGGTTGTCGCGCTCGACAAAGGCGATATGCGCGCGGTTAGCTTCGTCCACCCCCACCACCGGCACGATGTGGGCAAACAAGGCGCCCGTGCAGTAGAACTTCTCACCGTCGATCTGCGCGTGCTGTTCGCTAAAGCGGATACGGGTTTCGAAGGTGCCGGCGTTTTTGCTCTTGGCCTCAGAGAACGCGTTACCGAACCGATAGCCGTCCAGCACCTTGCCAAAGTAGTAGTGCTTCTGCGCCTCGCTGCCGGTTTGCACAAGGATATCCAGTACGCCCAGGTGGTTCTGCGGGATTTGCCCCAGGGAGGGGTCGGCGGCGGAGATCAGGCGGATGACCTCGGCCACCGTCACATAGGACACGCCCGCGCCGCCATAGGCCTTGGGCACGGTGATCCCCCACAGGCCACTGGCGGAAAATTCGTCCAGCTCCGCCACCGGCAGGCGCCGCTCGCGGTCTCGTTCAGCCGCGTGCTCGGCGAAGCGTGCGGCCAGAGCACTGGCAACGGCGATGGCTTCGGCGTCCGAGCGAATCAGGTGGGCTTTGGGCGGGATACTCATGGTGCGCCTCTCGTGACGGGTAGGTGTCAGCGATAGAGCAGCAACCGTGCCATGTATAAAAACCCAATACTTTCAGCAGGTTATAAAGATTATTGAAATAACCGGGCTGTACGATTGGGCCGCAGCCTGCTGATGCACTGTTGCTGTGGCAACAGTCGAGCCGCCTGCTCTAGGCGCCATACCCAATGAAATCAAGGGTTTGCTGGCAGGCATGAAGCGTGCAACGGCCTTCTGACCATTCTTCAGGAGCCCCCTTTATGAGCCAGCCCAACCTGTTGTCCCGCGGCACTGATTACCCAACCCTGGCCCAACGCTTCCGGCCGATCTTCCGTGAGATCGCCGCCGGTGCAGTCGAGCGAGAACAGGCCCGGCGCCTGCCAGAAGAGCCGATCCGCTGGCTCAAACAAGCCGGCTTCGGCGCCGTGCGCGTGCCCCAGGAACTAGGCGGCGCGGGCGCGTCCATCCCGCAGTTGTTCGAACTGCTGATCGAACTCGCCGAAGCCGACTCCAATATTGCCCAGGCGCTGCGCAGCCATTTTGCCTTTGTCGAAGACCGCCTGAATGCGCCGCCGGGGCCTGACCGCGACAAATGGCTCGCACGCTTTGTCGCCGGCGACCTGGTGGGTAATGGCTGGACGGAAGTGGGGTCGGTCAAGCTCGGCGAGGTGATCACCAAAGTCAGCCCCGACGGAGCCGGGTTTCGCTTGAATGGCGCCAAGTACTACAGCACCGGCAGCCTGTTCGCTGACTGGATCGATGTCTACGCCCAGCGTACCGACACCGGCGCCGATGTGATTGCCGTGGTCGACGCGCACCACCCAGGTGTGCGGCACAGCGACGACTGGGACGGTTTCGGCCAGCGCACCACCGGCAGCGGCACGTCAGTCTACGAGGATGTGCCGGTGCCCGCCGAGCAGGTGATCCCCTTCGAGACGCGCTTTCGCTACCAGACCGCCTTCTACCAATTGGTCCTGCTGGCAACCCTCAGCGGTATCGGCCGCGCCGTCGAGCGCGACGCCGCCCAGCAGGTGAGTGAGCGCAGCCGCGTATACAGCCATGGCAACGCCACCCGCGCCGCAGCCGATGCCCAGGTGCAACAGGTGATTGGGCAAATCGCTGCCCAGGTGTACGCGGCCGAGGCGGCCACCCTGCGCAGCGCCCTGCCCCTGCAACGGGCCTACGAGGCGCGTTTGGGCAACGATGCGGCGCAAGAAAAAGCCGCCAATATCGCCGCCGAACTGGAGACGGCCAAGGCCCAGGTCGCGGTCAGCGAGCTGGTGCTGCGGGCGGCCAGCGACCTGTTCAACGCGTTGGGGGCTTCAGGGGTGAGTATCAGCAAGGCGTTGGACCGCCACTGGCGCAATGCGCGCACGGCGGCGTCACATAATCCATCGATCTATAAGGCGCGGATCGTCGGCGACTGGCGGATTAACGGAACTGAACCGCCCTATGTGTGGCAGATCGGCGCGGGCGGCAAAGGCTAGCTTCGAGCGTCGCGTATCAGGCACCGATAGGGCTAGACTCGGCAGCGGCCGTGGCGCATTGCACCAGCATGCTGCGGTCATGGTAGCCCTGGGCACGGGCGGCGGCTTCGACTTGCTCTTCGGAGGCGCCGTCTTGATGGTTGCGCCCCAGCACTTCGTAATGGCCGGCGCACAGGTCCAGGGCTTGCGAGCGGCAAGCGTCCCAACTGCCGAATACACCGGGGCATTCGACCTGGTGCGCGGCGCTCGCGTCGCTCAGGTAAGTCACATGGGAGCTGGCGCAGCCGCTCAGCAGCGCCATGGCGAGTAGGCCACTAAGCCCGGGAAAGGTACGCAAGGCAGAACGCAAGATCGACATGGGGCAGCTCCCTGAAGTGATGGAGCCATTCTAGGGAGCCGACCTTGACAAAAAAAATCACCGGATATGATAACGACCATCGCTGTTAACGATGGTCGTCAAAGTGGGCTGCGCCCTACCGGGGATAGCGGGCCAGGTTTAGCCGCGCAATTTGCCCAACCACTCCATGGCGGTACGCCAGAAGCACACACCCATAAAATAGGCCGACATCGCCAGCCAGGTGGCGACCACTACGGGGCTGTTGTTGGGGTGGTTGATCACCAGCAACATGCAGCAGAGCAACCAGACAAAGGTGACCACGATATTGACCGGCATGAATTTGCGCACGCGGAACGGGTGCAGAAACTTCATGCGGGTCAGGGTCAACAACGACAGCACGATGATGGTCAGCAGGCAGACCCACGGGGCTGGCGACAGGATGTACAGGCACAGCGCAACCACGTTCCAGGCCGCCGGAAAGCCGACAAAGTAATTGTCGTTGCTCTTCATGTTCAGGTTGCAGAAGCAGAACAGTGACGACACCAACACCAGCGATACGCCGATCAGCAAGGTGTAGTCCGGCAGCGGAATGTAGCGGTAGATAAACAGCGCAGGAATGAAAACGTAGGTCAGGTAGTCGATGACCAAATCCAGCACCGAGCCATCGAAGTGCGGCAGCACCCCCTTGACGTTCACTTTGCGCGCCAGCGAGCCGTCGACGCCGTCCACCAACAAGGCCAGGCCGAGCCACAGCAGGCAGCTTTTAGGCTGGTTGTCGAACAGGCTGAGGGTCGCCAGGAAGGCCAGAATCACCCCGGTTGCAGTAAAGCCATGGGCGCCCCAGGCTTTGAGCCTGTCTGTGGCTCGGGTCAGTATCAAGGGTCATGCTCCAGGTAAAAAAAATTAACGGCGGCCATGACTGGACGTCGGCCGTCATACATATTGAAACAGACTCGACACGATCCAGCATCACTTATGCGCGTTTTGACCGGCAAAACGGCCCAAAGGTTCAGGCCATACCCGTGTCTGCGCACCAGCCCGCGCGCCGCGCAGCGCTACAGCAACTCGGCAATCTGGCGGGCCAGACGCGCGCGAGCCTCGTTGGGGTAGTTGCGGTTCGCCAGAATCACAATGCCCCACTGCTTGCTGGGCACGAACGCCACGTAGGCGCCAAAGCCGTTGGTAGAGCCGGTCTTGTTCACCCAGGTGCCGGCTTGCGGCGGCCGCGCTGGCTGCAATGGCTGCACGGCGCGGGTGGCCAACGCCACGGAACTGGCATTGCCGGCGGCTAGGTCTTCCAGCGTCACGCTGTCAGGGTATTGCTCCCAGACCATGCCCTGGGTCATGGCGCCCACGGTGAAATAGCCGGTTCGGGTCGCGACTATGGCCTCTTGTAGTGGACGTTCAAGGGGCACGCGGCCCAGGTTCGCTTCGATAAACCGCAGCAAGTCATTGCTATTGGTCTTGATCCCGTATGCCTGAGCCGCCAGTGGCCCGGGGTTGACCCTGACGGGCTGGTTGTCCTTGGTGTAACCCTGGGCATAACGGCTGCGCTGCGCCTGGGGCACGTCCAGGTAGGTGCTGCGCAAGCCAAGGGGAGAAAACAGGTGCTGCTGTATGGCCGCTGGGAACGGTTGCTGCAAGGCCCTGGCGGCGACGATGCCCAGCAGGCCGATGCTGGGGTTGGAATAGGTGCGATGGGTGCCGGGGGCATAAGACGGCTGCCAGGCCTTGAGGTAATCCAGCGCCTGGGCATCGCTGCTTATCTCATCGGGAAATTGCAGGGGTAGGCCGCCCGCCGTGTAGGTCGCCAAGTCGAGCACCCGCGCCCGCGCCACGGCGCTGCCCGCCAGCTGCGGCACATAGCGTGCCGCGCTGGCGTCTAGAGCCAGAAGGCCCTTGGCCTGGGCGTACTGGGCCAGCGTCGCGGTAAAGGTCTTGCTCACCGAGCCCAATTCGAACAGCGTCGACTCGTCGACCGCCTGCTGGGTTTCCCAGGAGGCGACGCCAAAATTGTAGAAGTGCTGTTGGCCGTTGACGCTGACTGCGATGGCCAAGCCGGGGATGTCGTATTGCGCGATGACCCGTTCGGCGGCCGCGCGCACATGGGCGTCGGGGGCGGATGCGGCGGCCTGAACCCCGCAGGAAAATGACAAGGCAAAACAAAAAATGGCGGTCAAGCGCATAACGGGCCTATCGACAAGAACAAAGGGAAGAGCCGTTGCGCACTATAACCGACAAGCCGGCGGAACAGAGTTTGCATAGCTGTGGCTGCCCTGCCCCCTTTGTGAGGTTTCTACCCATGCGCCACCTGGACACCGATGCTTTAGCTGCCTTCGTTGCAGTGATCGACTATGGCGGCTTCACGGCGGCGGGCGCGCGGATCGGCAAAACCCAGGCGGCGGTCAGCCTGATGCTCGGGCGCCTGGAGAGCCGGGTCGGGCGCAAGTTGATCGAGCGTTCGCGGCGCGGGGTGGCGCTGACCGAACATGGCGAGCGGCTGATCGGCTACGCGCGGCGTATTCAGATCCTCGAAGATGAAGCCTTCCTTGCCCTGCAGGGCGAAACCGAGGCCTCGCGCATTCGCATCGGCATGCCCGATGACTACCTGGAAAGCATTGGCTGCGTGCTGATGCAGGGGTTCAGCGAGCGCTACCCGCACCTGCAGGTGGAAATCATCTGCGACTTCTCCAACCGCCTGGAAAACCTGCTCGCCGACGGCAGCGTTGACCTGGCCATTGTGACCCGCGCCGACGGCCGCGAAAACGGCGACCTGCTGCGCAGCGAAGCGCAATTATGGTGCGCCGCACCGGGCCAGTACCCGGAACGGAGCGGCGTATTACCGCTATCGTTGTTCGCCGACAATTGCCGGGCGCGCCCGCGCATTCTCGAGGCGTTGGACAAAGCCCAACAGCCGTGGCGGGTGGTGAGTTCCTCGTCGCACCTGCCCGGCGTGCTGCATGCCGTGCGCACCGGGCTGGCGGTGACCGTATTACCCGCCTCGGTGATCCCGCCCGGCTGGCGCCTGCTGGGCGAAGCGGAAAACCTGCCCACCCTGCCCGGCCTGGACCTGGCGCTGATGGTGCCCGAACATGCGCCGCTGAACGCCCGACGCCTGGCCCAGTTTGTCCGCGAGCACTTTCAGAGCAGCCCGCCCGCCTGCGCCGTCAGCGCTTGAGCAGCGCCTGCGCCGCCGCAGCGTAGCCTTGATACAGGGCTTCGCAAGCCGGCTCATCATGGGCGAAGGTTAAATACACCCGGCCATAGGCTGAAGGCATGCTCATGACCCCATGGCGGCGTAAGGCGCTGTGCAGGTCGAGGGTCCATTGCGGGTCAGCCAAACGGCTGGCCTGGGTGTAATCGCGAGGGGGCGTGGGGCTGTTCCAGCAAGTGAAAACCGTGCCATAGCCGCTGCTACAGATGGCCGCGCCCTGCTCAGCGAAAGCTTCGGCAATCCGTTCGCGCAAGCGCTCGCCCCGCGCCAGCAGCCCGGCGTAGTCGCTGACGGCCAGTTGCGCCAGGGTCGCCAGCACCGCCGCGCATGCCGGAGGGGCTCCGCTGTAAGTGCCGGCACGAACGATGCGGCCTTCCTCGAATAACCCCATCAGGGTTGGGCGACCGACCAGTGCGGCGACCGGTATGCCGCTACCAATGGCCTTGCCCAGGGTGGCCAGATCGGGCTCGGCGCCCAACAGAGTGCCGCTCAGGCCGCAGTGCAGGCGAAAGCCCATCAGCACTTCATCGAGGATCACTAGCGCGCCGTGTTGGTGGGCCAGGTCGCTGAGGGCTTTCAAGTATCCGGGCGCTGGGGCGATACACCCGGCGTTGGCCAATACCGGCTCGACCAGCACGGCGGCGATGTCCGGGTATTCGCGGAACAGGGCTTGGGCGTCCGCCAGGTCGTTGTAGCGCAACAACACAATACCGTCGCGCTGCGGGCGGGGTCCGGCGGCCATCTGCGCTGCGGCGGTGCCGGCATTGCCGAAGGCGATCTGGTCATACCAGCCGTCATAGCCGGCAGCGAATTTGGCGATCAGCCGCCGCCCCGTAGCCTCCCGCGCGGTGCGGCAAGCCAAGTGCACCGCTTCGCTGCCGGTATTGAGAAAAATCACCTGGCTCAGGTCGCCGGTATAACGGGTGAGCGCCGCCGCTGCTTGCTCCTCGGCGGCATGGGCGAAGGACGGCATCGGCCCGTTGCGCAGGGCTTGGCAGGTGGCCTCCATCACGGCCGGGTCGGCATGCCCGAGCATGCTTGCGCCAAAGCCCAGGGCCGTGTCGAGGTAACACTTACCCTCGCTGTCCCACAGGTAAGGCCCCTGGGAACGGGTGACCTGCAAAGGCGTGGCGCCGATTGAAGGCAAAGCGCGGCCGGCGCTGGAAATTCCACCGATTAGATGCGTCATGTGTGTTCTCGATCAATAAGGGAAAGTCAGTAACCCATGACCCGTGGCAACCATTGGGTCAGCCCGGGGAAAGCGATTAACAGGCCGATGGCCACGGCCGTGGCAAACCAAAACGGGATCAGGCGCCGTGACACCGAGCCGATGGCGACCCGGCCGACGTTGCACACCACGAAAATATTGGTGCCGATGGGTGGCGTGAAGAGGCCCCAGCCCAGGGTCATGGTGAAGATCAAGCCGATCTGGTACGGCTCGAAACCGGCTGCCTTGGCCACAGGCACGAGGATCGGCGCCAGAATGATCATCGCCGGGCCCAGGTCGAGCCAAAAGCCCACCACTTTAAGCACCAGCACCACCAACAGGATGGTCGCGATGGGCCCGGCGTGGGTGCCGACAATCCACGAGGCTACGGTGTGCGGCACCCGTTCGAAGGTGAGGATCCAGCCGAAGGGCATCGCCACAGCCATGATGATCATCACCGAACCGGTGATAATCACCGCTTCAGTCATGGCCGGGAACAGGTCGCGCCAGCTCAACTGGCGGTAGACCACGGTGCCCACCAGTAGCGCATAGAGCACCGACAGCGACGCCGCCTCCGTGGCGGTGGCGAACCCGCTGACGATCGACCCCAACACCATGATCGGCATCAACAGTGCCGGCGATGCGCCCCACAGGTCGCGTAGCAGTTCTTTGAGCACGAAGGGCTGGTCGCTTTTCGGGAAGTTTTCCTTCAGGCCGACCAGATACGCGGTGAGCATAAAGGTCGCTGCCAACATCACCCCCGGAAGCACCCCGGCCATGAACAGGCCGCCAATCGAGGTGTTGGTGAGTACGCCATACATGATCAGGATCACACTGGGCGGCACGATAATGCCTAGGGTGCCCGACGCCGCCGTCACTGCCGCCGCGAACGCCCGCGGGTAGCCGCGCGCCTCCATCACCGGGATCATCACTTTGGCCACCGTGCCGGTGTCCGCCGTGGCCGAGCCGGTCAGGCCGCCGTAGACGAACGCGGTCGCCACGTTGACCAGGCCCAGGCCTCCGCGCAGCCGGCCAAAGCAGTGTTCGGCGATGCGCATGATGCGCACGGTCAGGCCACCACGGTTCATCAACTCCCCGGCCAACAAGAACAGCGGGATCGAAGCCAGGGTGGAAGAGTCAGCGCCGCGTAGGGTTTGCTGGGCCAGCCACGCGACGGGCAAATGCAGGTCGCCAAAGGTCAGCGCGGCAATGCTGCCGCCGGCCATGGCCCAGACCACCGGCAGACCGGCCATGAGCAGGCAGAAAAACGCCAGGAATAAAATCAGCACGGTCATAGTGGGCGCTCCCGACGGCTGTAGAGACGGCCCAGGCGCACCAGCGCCAGCATGGCCAACATCGCAGCGGCGCTGACCAACGCCAGGGTGGTCAACCCGGCCGGCCAGCGCAGCACCGGGCTGGGGGTCCAGCCAGAGCGCGCCAGCACCGCACTGCCGCTGTACAGCAGCCAGCCGCTGACAATCAACAGACCGAGGCAGGCGACCCCATCCAAGACGCGCCTTGCCGGGGTCGGCAGCATGTTCACCAAGCCCTGGAAGCGCACGTTTTCGTCACGCAATTCGGCCAGTACCGTGCCAATAAAGGTGACCCAAATAAACGCCAGGGTAGCGATCTCGAACGACCATTCGAAGCCATGCAAGTTGAAGTAGCGCGAGAACACCCCCGCCAGGGTGGCGAGGAAGGTGATTAGAAACATCACCACCCCCACCCCCGCGAGCAGGCGTTCGGGCCATGAGCGCAGGGGCTGATCAGGGTGCAGGGTGGCCGCCATGGTTATTGCCCCTGCACGTCTTTACGCAATTTGGCGACGAACTCGGCGCCCCAGACCTTGCCGAATTGTTCATACACCGGGGTGCTCAGGGTGCTGAAGGCGGCACTGTCGACCGGGTTGAACTTCACGCCCTTGGCCTGCATTTCCTGCTGGATCTTGGCGTACACCGCATCGAGTTGCCCACGGTACCAGGCGGTGGTGTCAGCGGCGGCCTGGGTCACCACGGCGCGGTCCTTGTCGCTGAGGGCGGCATAGCGGTCGTTATTGATAAACCAGAAATTGGCCGACCAGACGTAGTTGGACAGCGACACGAACTTCGCCACCTCGAACCATTTCTGGTCATAGAAATCCCGCAGCTCGGGCTCCACACCGTCCACCACGCCGGACTGCAACGAGGTGTACACCTCACCGAACGGAATCGACTGGCCCAGCGCGCCCAATTGCTTGATGGTCGCCAGGATCACCGGGTTTGGCGGGGTACGTACCTTCAGGCCGGCCAGGTCGGCGGGCTTAGTGATGGGGTGCTTGCTGTTGGCAAACTGGCGAAAACCGGAGTCCAGCGCGCCGAGCATGATAAAGCCGCGGTCCTGGCCCATGCTCAGGAAGGTTTTCCCGGCAGCGCTGTCGAGGTAAGCGTGCACCGCCGCCGCATCCTTGAACAGGAACGGCAACGACAGCGCGTTCAACCGTGGGTCGATGCCGTCTGCCGACCCTCCCAGGCCGATATCAATGGCTCCGGCGCCCACGGCATCGACGATGGGCGCTTCGTCGCCCAGTTGGCCATCCGGGTAGATCTGCACATTCAAGTCACCGCCGGTGTCTTTACTGACCTGATCTGCGAAGCGTTGCATGGCCTGGTTGATCAGGCTCTCACTGCTCGAGGCATGGGCCAGGCGCAGGGTCTCAGCGGCCATGGCACTGCCCATGGACAAGGTTAACGCCAGGCCGAACAGGCCTGACAATAAGCGCGAAGTGGGGAATGGGCAGAGTAAGGACATGGCGAATACCTCGGGGTGGCTGACGCCCGATTTATCCGTTTTGCGCGGCGGCGGGTCAAGCAATGCGCGAGGTTTGGCGATTAAGATGCGAAATGCGGGTATACGTTTATTTATGCGGGGGGGTTGGCGAGGGCAAAAGCTCGGGGGCAAGGCCCCCTCCTACGGTCGACAACATTTCATATCAAATATGTCGCCAACCGTAGGAGGGGGCTTTGCCCCCGAGCTTTTGCGCTCTCGAACACAAATTTCCCAGACACCACAAAACGGACCGTCAGTAGGCCGAGTGGAGGCACTGCGCAGCTGGGTGCGAGGCAGGAGCCGAGCAAGCGCTGTAGGGCCAGGGACGGCCCTTCAGCGCGTCCCGGCGGGAGCAGTGCCGCAAGGAGGGAACCCGAAGCGCAGCGTAGGGCCGGATGTAGGGACCCGGGTTTTGGTTACTTTTGCCGCAAAAGTAACCCGCCGTAAGGGCGGAAGGGGCCAGGCGCAGCAGCGCAAATGTCGGATAAGCCCACAGTCAAACGTTTTCCGGCTGCCGCTTAGAAGCGATACCCCAACCCCACCATATACACCCAAGGGTTCACATCCATATCCACCTTGGCCCTAACCCCCAGCGCGGTGTTGCTGACGAACGCGTCGGTCTCGATGTCGATATAGCGCAGTTGGGCGTTGATCATCACGCGGTCGGTGAGCATGTAATCGGCGCCGATTTGCGCCGCCCAACCCCAGGAATTGCGTGCATGCAAGTTATCGAAACCGGCGGCTCGGGCGTTGCTGCCAACGGTCTCGTCGTAGATCCAGGTGTAGTTGAGGCCTGCGCCGACGTAGGGCTGAAACCTGGATTGCTTATCCAAGGGGTAGTACACCAGGCTCAAGGTGGGCGGCAGGTGTTTGAGCGAGCCCAGTTTGCCGTCGGCAACGCCGTTGGCGGTGCCGCTGATGTGCACATCGTGCTCGAACGGCGTGGCCGCCAACAACTCGACCCCTAGGTGATCGGTGACCATGTAAGCGAAATTCAAACCCAATTGGGTGTCGCTGCCCATGCTGGCCTTGCCGCCCAGGTCAGTGCCCGGCGCGCCACGGTCCAGGCGCACGCTGGAACTTTTCTCGCGCGGGTCGACGGTCACCGCGCCGGCCCGCACGATGATGTCGCCCGCCTCGAACGCCTGTACGGCCGGGGCCGCAATGGCCAAGGTTATAAGGCTAGCGCTGGCAAGGGTAAGTCTAGGCATCGTCGGTCACTCCAAGGGGTCGATTGAGACCTGAAGTGTCTAGAGCCCTACAACTGCCAGCAATCGGCCAAATGGCATAGCCAGCGCCAACATTTAAGAACGAACCGATAGCGGCTCACCTTTAAAGGCCGGCATGTCTTGCAACAGCAGCGCCAGTAGACGGCTGGCGGCGACGCTCAGCTGGCGCCCGAGGCGGCTGACCAAATGGGTTTGTGGGGTCGCGAAAACGGGGTCCTGCAACGGCAGGGAGGCCAGGGTGCCGAGCCGCACGTCCTGCTCGACCATAAAGGTCGGGAGCAACGTCACCCCGCCTTGGGCAGCATAGAGTTTGAGCATGTTCAATGTGTTGCAGGTCAAGGTGGGCGCCAGGCTCAGCCCGGCGCGGTGCTCGGCCTGGCCGAGGATTTGCCGGACTCCGTAGGCCACGCCCGGGAGAGCCAAGCGGTACTGATCGAGCCCTAGCAACGGCACCGCGCCAGCAATACGGGTCAGCGGGTGCTGCGGGTTTACCACCACCCGGACAGGCTGGCGCTGGTGAGCATGGGAGCGCAATTTGGGCTCACCGGGCGGGTTGAATACCAGCCCCAGGTGCACTTCATCATCCAACACCTGGCGAATCACTTCGTTGGTGCCGCACACATTTACTTGCAATTCCACTTGGGGATACAGGGCTGAAAACTGGTTCAAGTGAACTGCCAGCGCCTCGATAAAGCCCTCACCGATGGCCAGGCTGACCGCACCCCCTTGCAAACCGCGCAAGGCCTGCAGGGCGTCGAGCAGCAACTCCTGTTGAGTCAGGTGCTGGCGGTAATAACTGAGTACCCGCTCGCCCGCCTCCGTGGGCTTCACGCCGCGGCGGTGGCGCTCCAATAGCGAAGTCGCCAGTTCATGTTCCAGTTGGGCGATCTGCCGGCTCACCGCTGATGGCGCGACGTCCAGGTAGTCGGCGGCGGCGCGCACACTGCCCAGGCGCACGGCCTCGAAAAAATACAGAATCCTGCGATCTTGCACCGAGCTCATAAGGGCACCTGTGTTGCCTTGAACGCAACAAAAAAACGATTGGGTGATTATTGCGGTGGTGGCAGAGCGCTGTCCATACTCAAGCCATCGCTACTGTGCCTATAAGGAATTCTGATGAACATGACCGTCGGTGTGATCGGCTTGGGCAACATGGGGGGTGGCATGGCCGCTACCTTGGTTCGCAAAGGTTTTGCGGTAAGCGGCTACGACCTCTCAGGTAGCGCATTGGCCCGGGCCGAGGCCCAGGGGGTCAACCCAGTGGCTCAACTCGATGAGCTTATTGCGCGGGTCGACCTTTTGATCCTGTCCCTGCCCAAGGCCGAGCACGTCGAAGCCCTCTGCCTGGGCGCCGGCGGCATCCTTGAACGAGGCCGTGCGGGCCTGCTGGTGGTGGACACCACCACCTCCACCCCTGAAGCCAGCCGCAAGGTGGCTGCGGCCCTTGCCGAAAAAGCCATCGGCTTTATCGACGCGCCGGTTTCCGGCGGCCCCAAGGGTGCTGCTACAGGCAGCATGTCAATGGTCATCGGCGGCAGCGATGCCGACCTGGCTAAAGCCAGGCCGGTACTTGAAGCCATGAGTGGCACCCGCGTGCACATTGGCCCCAGCGGCGCTGGCAACGTGGCCAAGATCGCCAACAACCTCTTGGCCGCGTGCCACCTGATCAGCACCGCCGAAGCCGTGAGCATGGCCGCCAAGGCCGGTGTCGACCCAGAAAAACTGCTTCAGGGTTTGAACGCAGGCTCAGGCCGCAGCGGTGCGACTCAAGTGATGTTTCCCACCTGGGTATTGAATAAAGCCTACGACTCCGGCTTCACCATGGGCCTGATGCGCAAGGACGTCGGCTTGGCCAGCGACCTGTGCGAGAGCCTGGGCCTCGACCTGCCGCTGTCGCGCCAGGTGGCCGCGCTCTGGCAAGCCAGCGCCGAGACCCTGGCCGACGGTGAAGATTTCTGCTGCATCGTGCAGCGCAGCGACAGCCAACTTTACGCCAAAGGGGAATGACCGATGAGCCAGGACAAACTGCTGGACTTGATGCGCCCGTTCTGGGGTGAGCGTGAGACCATCGCCAGTTATGTAGGCGGCGAGTTCATCGACGGTCACGGCGCCCCCATCGAGGTGCGTAACGCCCACGATGACACCCTGCTGCTGAGTTTCGCCGACGCAGACCCCAGCCTGGTGCCTCGCACCGAACAGGCGGCCCGCACAGCCCAGGCGCAGTGGTGGGCGCTGACCGCTCAGGCCCGGGGCCGCGCGATTTACCAAATTGGCGCACTGGTGCGCCAGCATGCCGAGGCGTTGGCCCAGGTCGAATCCCTGACCGCTAATAAGCCGATCCGCGACGCCCAGGTTGAGGTGATCAAAGTCGCCGAGATGTTCGAGTACTACGCCGGGTGGGCCGACAAGTTGCACGGCGAAGTGATCCCGGTGCCCACCTCGCACCTCAATTACGTCACCTACGAACCCCTCGGCACGGTGTTGCAGATCACCCCATGGAACGCCCCCGCGTTCACCGCCGGCTGGCAGATCGCACCGGCCATCGCGGCCGGCAATGCGGTGATCATCAAGCCGTCTGAATTGACCCCCTTGTCGACCCTGATCATCGGCGTGCTGGTGGAGCGCGCCGGGGTCCCCAAGGGCCTGGTCAACGTGATCGCGGGCTATGGCCATAGTATCGGCCAAGCCTTTATCGCCCAGGCCGATCTGCGCAAAGTGGTGTTCGTCGGCTCCCCCGCCACCGGCCGCCACATTGCTGTCGCGGCGGCGCAACGGTGCATTCCGGCGGTGCTGGAGCTGGGCGGTAAGTCGGCCAATATCGTGTTTGCCGATGCCGACCTCGACACCGCCTTGCGCGGGGCCCAGGCAGCGATCTTCTCCGGCGCGGGGCAAAGCTGTGTATCGGGCTCGCGGCTGCTGGTGCAGGACACCATCTTCGAAAAATTCACCCAGGCCCTGGCCGCCGCGGCGCAGCAGTTCAAAGTGGGCGACCCTGGCGACCCCAACACCCAGATCGGCCCGATCAACAACGCCAAGCAATACGCCCACGTCAAAAAGATGGTCGAAAGCGCCGTCGCCGATGGCGCCCGGTTGCTCGGGGACAACGCCGAGCCCCTGCCCCAGGGCCCTGGCTACTACGTAAACCCGACGGTCCTGGCGGGGCACAACGGGCTGGCCTGCGCCCAGGAAGAAATCTTTGGCCCGGTGGTGGTGGCGATCCCCTTCAGAGACGAAGCCGAAGCTATCCGCCTGGCCAATGACAGCCGCTTCGGCCTGGCCGGAGCGGTATGGACCCGCGACGTTGGGCGCGCCCACCGCATTGCCCGGCAGGTACGCGCGGGAACCTTTTGGGTCAACGGCTACAAGACTATCCATGTCAGCTCGCCCTTCGGCGGCTATGGTGAAAGCGGCTACGGCCGTTCATCGGGCCTCGACGCACTGCGCGAATACAGCGAAGTCAAAAGCGTGTGGGTAGAAACCGCCGCACAACCCGCCGCCAGTTTTGGCTACGGCGCCAGCTTGGAATGAGCCTTATGACCCTTTCGCAAAAACTGCTGGACGACGCCACCGCCTGGCGTCGCACGTTCCATGCCGCACCGGAGCTGGGCTTCGCTGAGGTGCAGACCTCACAACGGGTCGCCGACCTGCTGCACAGTTTTGGCCTGCAGGTGCATCGCGGCCTGGGCGGCACCGGCGTGGTAGGCACCCTGCGCGTCGGCGAAGGCCCAACTATCGGCCTGCGCGCCGACATGGACGCCCTACCGATCCAGGAGTTGGGCCAATGCGCCCACAGCTCGCGCCACCCCGGCGCCATGCACGCCTGCGGCCACGATGGGCACACGGCGATTCTGTTGGCCACGGCCCGCCACTTGAGCGAAACCAAGAGCTTTCGCGGCACTGTGCATTTTGTTTTCCAGCCGGCCGAGGAGAACCTTGGGGGCGCGCAGAAAATGATTGAAGACGGCCTCTTCGAGCGCTTTCCCATGCAGGCTATTTATGGCCTGCACAACTGGCCGGGTGCACCGGCGGGCCGGGTGATCATCAACCCGGGGGCGATGATGGCTTCGCTCGATACGTTCGAAATCACCGTGACCGGCAAGGGTTCCCACGCGGCGATGCCCGACCGCGGCTTCGACCCCATCGTGGCGGCGTCGGAGTTGGTCTTGGCGCTGCAGACGATCACCTCACGGCGGTTATCGCCGCTGGACTCGGCGGTGGTCAGCGTGACGCAGTTCAACGCCGGTGAGGCGATCAACGTTATTCCAGAGACTGCTGTGTTGCGCGGTACGGTGCGCTGCTTGCAGACCCCGGTGCGGGAGAAAGTGCAGCAGTTGCTGGGCGAGTTCGTCGAGCAGTTGCCCAAGGCGTTTGGCGCCCGGGGGGCGTTGCAGTATCGGGTGGGTTATCCGGTGACGGAAAACCATCCAGCCTCGGCGGCGCTGGTACGCGATGCGGCGGTGGCGGTTCTGGGGGAGGCTAATGTGCAGTGGGGTTGCAACCCTTCGATGGCTTCCGAGGACTTTGCTTATATGTTGCAGGCGTGTCCTGGGGCTTATGTGTGGATGGGGGTCGATGGCGTGGAGCCTTCGGCGGCTTTGCATAATCCTTATTATGATTTCAACGACCAGGTCATTGAGCCGGGGGTTAGGTTGTGGGCTAGTTTGGTGGAGCGGTCTTTGCCGGTTTAATTGGGCTGCTGGGGAATTGGGGTTTGCAGGGCAAAAGATCGGGGGCAAGCCCCCTCCTACGACGATATGTCGCGGATTGTAGGAGGGGCTCGGGCGGCGCTCCGCTTGGCCCCGATCTCTTGATGTTACTTGGCAAACAGCTGCGTCATGTCTTTAAAAGCTTTGAATTCCAACGCATTACCGCAGGGGTCGAAGAGGAACATGGTGGCTTGTTCGCCGACTTGGCCTTTAAAACGTACGTAAGGTTCGATGACGAAGGCGGTGCCGCGTTGGGTCAGGCGCTCGGCCAGTTGTTCCCATGTGTCCCAGGCCAGGATGACGCCGAAGTGAGGTACGGGGACGTCGTGGCCGTCGACCGCATTGGTGTGGGCTGAGGCCTGTGATTCGGTCTTGGGGTGTTCGTGAATGACCAGTTGGTGGCCGAAGAAGTCGAAGTCGACCCAATGTTCGCTGGACCGGCCTTCGCTGAGGCCGAACACGTCTCCATAGAAATCCCGAGCGGCGGGTAGGTCGTACACGGGGATAGCGAGGTGAAACGGCGATAGGCTCACGGACAAGCACCTTCTGAGGGGAGTTGCCGCTATTTTTACCTAGGGTAAAACTGATTAAAAGCGCATAATTTTCAACCTTAGCCCCACTATTATTGATGAGTCGCGCCGTGATTCGGGAACTCAAGACGTTCGTAGCCGTAGTCAAAACTGGGACTTTCGCCGCTGCGGGCCAGCAGATAGGCCTGACCCAGTCGGCGGTCAGCGCCCAGATCAAACACCTCGAGCAAGTCCTCGGGGTACGCCTGTTCGAGCGCTCCGGGCGCTCGGCGCATCTGAGCGGGGCGGGTGAGCGGGCCGTCGGCATGGCGCAGGAAATTCTCGGCATCTTCGCGCGGATGGGCGAGCCACTGGGCCTAGACGACATCCAAGGCCGCCTGCGCATCGGCGCGATCAACTCGGCGCAGTCCACGCTGCTGCCCAAGACCCTGGTAAAGCTGCGCCAAAGCGCACCGCGCATCGAACCTACCCTGGTGCCGGGGGTTTCCTTGAACCTGCTTAGCCAGGTGGACAGCGGCGAGATCGACCTGGCGCTGATCATCAACCCGCCCTTTGCCCTGCCCAAGGAGATCCACTGCGAAGCGCTGTGCTCGGAAGAGTTCGTACTCATCACCCCGCTGGATGTCAGCGAGCCCTCCCCGCTGCGCATTCTTGCCCAGGAGCCGTTCGTTCGCTACGACCAGGCTTCGTTCGGCGGGCGTTTAGTTACCCGCTTCCTCAAGCAGCAGCGCCTGGAACCTCGCCAGGTGTTGGAGTTGGATGAGCTGGACGCCATCGTCAAGATGGTCGAGCACGGTTTGGGCGTCGCGCTATTGCCCAAAGCCGGCCTGTGGTTCGAGCGCGCGCCCCGCGTCAGGGTCGTGGCCCTGGGCGACGCAGTGTTCTATCGCGAATTAGTGCTGGTGTATCGCCAGGCCCAGGGCATGCCGCGGGCTCGTGAGCTGTTTCGGCAATGCTTGCATGAAGTGGCTCAGGGCGCAGCACCACGGTAGGAAGCCATTCACTGTTTCAAGTTTTTTACATATCTGACACTAACTAGGCAAATAACCCAAGCAACTTTCCGCGATTATAGGCATCACGGAAGATGGTTTAATGACGCCAATTTAAAGGCATATCGCCAAACCTCTCACCGCTATAAAGCGCTCGTTATCGGCCGTGCAGACCGTTCGTCGGCCATAGTGGCTGCCCGCCATCAACAATCGCTGAAGGGCCGGCCTAAGGGGCCTGGGAGCAATAGTTCGGCACTTGACATAACAGTCGAATAAGATAGCATTCCGCCATCATTCCAATTGGCCATTACTTATTATGCGCCTATTAATTGGATATCTACCCCGCTTTTTAAACAATAACTGCTCGCGTTGTACAGCGAAGAGGCGTCCATGCGTCAACCTACGGCCGACCACTGTTATGTCCCCATCTGCACGCCCCTGGCGCCGCGGGTGATGCCATGCGCGTAGCCCTGCTGATTCCGACCCGCAACGCCTCGGCGCACCTGGACCATCTGCTGCCCGCGCTCAAGGCTCAAACACACCTGCCAGAGCGCATCCTGGTAGTGGACAGCAGCTCCAGCGATGACACTGTGCAGCGCTTTCGCGAGTTTGGCGCGCAGGTCGAGATCATTCCGGTCGCGCAATTCAACCACGGTGGGACCCGCCGCTGGGCCAGCCAGCAAGTCGACGCGGACATTCTGTTGTTCCTCACCCAGGACGCGATCCCGGCCACCCCGGAGACCTTCGCCAACCTGATCGCTGAACTTGAGAGCGACCCGCTCACCGGCATGGCCTACGGGCGCCAGTTGCCGCACCCCGGTGCGGGCATCCTGGCGGCCCAGTCGCGCTACTTCAACTACCCCACCCAGAGCCGAATCAAAAGCCTGCAGGACGCCCCGCAGTTGGGTATCAAAACTTGCTTCAGCTCGGACTCGTTCTCGGCCTACCGGCGCAGTGCGCTGGATGGGGTGGGCGGCTTCCCGGACGATGTGATCGGCAGCGAAGACGCCTACATGGCCGCACGCATGTTGCTGGGCGGCTACCACGTGCGTTACGCCGCCAGCGCCTGCGTCGAACACTCCCATGAATACCGCCTGCTGGAAGAATTCCGCCGTTATTTCGATATCGGCGTGTTCTACGGCCGCGAACGCTGGATCGCCCAGACCTTCGGCAGCGCCCGCGGCGAGGGCAAGCGCTACCTGCTGGCAGAACTGCGCGCCCTGCACGAAGCCGGCGACTGGTATTTGATCCCCGAGGCGCTGCTGCGCACCGGCTTGAAACTGCTCGGTTACCGCCTGGGCCACCTTGAACGCCACCTACCTCGGCGCCTCAAGCGCCACCTGGGTATGTTTTCCAACTATTGGACATGAGCGCCGCAATGAAAACCACTGACTTGCTTTACCGTGTGGGCGTGTGCAGCCTGCTGGCCACCCTGCTCCTTGCCAGCGCCTGCACCACCCCCGCGCACGTGGCATTGCCCAACGACGCTACGCTCAAGGCGGGCCACCAGGCCGCCCTGACCCTGGCCGACCTGCCGCCACCGCAGGTGCTGATCCAGGCCGGTGACACCTTGCGCATCGTGCGCGACGCCCAGGAGGCCGTCGGCAGCGAAGACAGCGCGCTGTTCGTGGTGCGCCCTGACGGTTTTATTTCGATGCCCAATGTCGGCCGAATCAAAGCCGCCCAACGCACCCCGGAAGAACTCGGCCAGGCGATTACCGCGCAATATAAGGCCACCTACCGTGAGCCGGCGGTGACCGTCAATATCGCCATCGCCCCGAGTAACCGCGTGTTCGTTGGCGGCGCCGTGCCCAACCCCGCGTTTTTCAACCTGGCAGGTGCAGTTTCGGTGGAACAAGCCCTGCTCGCCTCGGGCGGCGTGCTGCCCTCGGCCGACTCCTCCAACATTGCCCTGCTGCGTGCCGGCACTGATGGCCGCTACAAGCTCTACTACGTCAACCTGGCGTCCATGCTCGAAGACCCGCAACACCCCGTGGTCACCTTGCAACGTGGCGACCTGATCTACGTACCGCAATCGACCATTGGCAGCACCGTCGAGGCGGTCGACATGTACTTCACCAAGCTGTTCCCGATCAACAAAGGCATCGGTATCGGCCTGAACTATGACCTTAACGGCCAGACCGTGAAGAACAGCGGCAACACCACCAACAACATTACTAATCCTTGATCAGGATCGGTTCATTTAACGGCACCTCAGCGCCCACCACGCCTTAATGGAGTGATCCTGTGATCGAAATACGTTCCCTGCGCGATGTACTGCGCCTGTTCTTCATCTTCCGCCGCGAATTCAAAATCGCCGTGGTCAGTACCCTCATCATCGCCGTGTTGGGCGCGTTCCTGCTGCCCGCCCGTTACGAGTCCAACGCGCGCTTGCTGGTCAAGCCGGGCCGCGACAGCACCACCGTGCCGATCGAAGCCGGTAACCGCCAGACCCTAGTAGCCCCGAGCACCCAGCACGACCCGATCGTCGATGAAGAAAAAATGCTCACCGGCCGCCCGATCGTGCACATCGTCGCCGAGCGTTATCTGGAAATGAGCGCCCAGGCAGCGCCCGAAGGTTTCTGGAAGACCACCAAGTTCTACCTGAAGAAGGCCGCCAACACCGTGATCGACGGCCTGCGCAGCTTTCTGCAGATGCTCGGCATTGTCGAAGCGCAGAGCCCGCTGGAACGGGTCGCCAGCAAGCTGGAAAAAAGCTTCAGTGCCGCCCACGAGGCAGGGTCTTCGGTGATCGAGATCAGCTTTACCTGGGACGACCCTGCCGTTGCCCAACAGATCGTCCAGACCTGGATCGACGCTTACCTGCAGGAACGTGCCCGCGCCCTGGGGCGCACCAGCCTGTATGCCTTCTACGAGACCGAAAGCGGCAAGGTGTCGGAGCAAATCCTGGGCTTGCGCCAACAGTTGCAGAGCCGTTTGAAAGACATCGACTCGATCAGCGTGGAAGCTCGCCTGAACAACCTGACCAACCAGATCGACCGCGCTACCGATGCCCGCTCCAGTGCCCAGCACGAAGTGGCCGGTATCCGCAGTTTCCTCGCCAATGCGCGCAAGCAAATCAAGGCGCAACCGGCTGAAGTGGTGACTTCGCGAGAAACCAGCCTCAACCCTACCCAGCTCGACCTCAAACGCCAGCTCAACACCTTGCAAGTGGAGCGCGCGCGTTTGCTGCGCATCTACCAGCCGGAAGCGGCGGCGGTGAAACAGATCGAGCAAAACATCCGCGACCTGCAAGCCCTGAGCGGCCAGGAAGCCACCCGCCTGGAAAACTCGCAGAACTCGGCACCCAACGGCTTGGTCACCAATGTTAAGCAGCAGGTCATCGACGCCGAGCTGCAAGAGCAGAAACTGGCCGGGCAAATCAGTGGCTATGACAAAACCCTTGAGGCTTTGCGCAGCGAGCGTGACCGCGTGCTCACTGACCAACCCACCCTGAACCGCTTGACGCTGCAACTGCAAAGCGCTGAGAAGAGCTATGCGCTGTATGCCGAAAACCTGGAAAAGGCCCGCATCGACCAGGCCCTGGACAGTAGCCAGATCAGCAACATCGCCATGATCGAAGTGGCCACCTACAACCCGTCGCGGGTCTTCCCCAAGAGCCTGATGATCTTGCTGCTGACCCTGCCGGCCGCTATCGCCGTGGGCTTGCTGACCATCTACCTGTGCTACCTGCTGGACCAGCGCATCCATGACGGCGCGCGCTTGCAAGAGTTCTTCAACGTGCCGCTGTGGAGCAGCATCCCTGAAGCCAACCCCCAGGCGCCGCTGGATAACGCCCTGACCGCCAGCCTGTATCGCCTCTACAGCGCCCTGCCCCATGAGCGCATCGCGCTCGAAGGCCTGACCCTGGGCCTGACTTCGGCACGGCCCGGTGAAGGGGTGAGTTTTATCATCGAGCACCTGCGCCGCCTGCTGGAAGAACGCGGCCACAGCGTCAGCCAGCAAGCCGACGGGGCCAAGCGCCCTGGCGAAGTGCGCTTGCTCGATGCCAGCGCGCTGCTGTCCAACCCACAAGCCTTCCTGACCTTGCGTGAAGCAGACCAGATCGCCCTGGTGATCGAGGCGCGCACCAGCACCGTGCCGATGGTGGAGAACGCCCTGACGCTGTTGCTCACGGCCTTTAAACAAGTGGACGGGCTGATCCTCAACCGCCGCCGTTTCGAGGTGCCCAGCACCGTGCTCAACCGGCTTAACCGGCTACGAGGGGCGGCTTGATGCGCATCGCCCTGCTCGCCCCGCTACCCCCGGAGCAGACCGGCATTGCCGATTACGCCGAACACTTTCGTCGTGCGCTGCAAGGCGAAGGGGTCGAGGTGTTGACGCCCCTGGCCGGAATCCTCGATCCGGCTGCGCAACTGCGCCGCTTGCACAGCTTCGACTGGAACCGCGTCGACCTGGTGCATGCCGAGCTCGGTGGCGGCCGCTTCGGCGAGTTTCAGGCCCTTAATTACCTGAGCACCCACTACCCGCAATTGCCCTTGACCGCCACCGTGCATGACCCCGAGCGCCTGATCTGGCGGCGCGCCAAGTTGTTCTGGCCGCTGACCCTGCTCGAACGCCTGCCGCAACCGATGCCACAAGCCGCGGCGCTGTTGGCCAACCCCCTGACCCTGCACGAAGAACGGCGCCTGGCGCGGCGCCTGACCCGGGTCGTGACCCTGACCCGCCTGGGCGGCGAGTGCCTGCGCCGGCGTATGGGCCTGAGCGCCGAGCGCGTGGTGCACATCGCCCACGGCAACCTGGCCCTGGCCGCCGCGCCGCTGCCGCCGCTGGAGCCGCTGCGCCTGCTGTATTTTGGCTTTATCTACCGTGGCAAAGGTATCGAAGACCTGCTCCAGGCCTTGGCCCAGGCGCTCGCTGCGCAGCCGCTGCGACGCCAGCAGGTCCGCCTGACCCTGGCCGGCGGCAGCGCCCCGGAACTGACCTTCGACCCCGCCGGCAACTACCTCGAAGGCCTGCGCCAGCGCATTGGCGAACTGGGCCTGGATGGGCTGATCGACTGGCAGCTCGACCTGCCGGCCACCGACATCGCCGCCACCCTGCAGGCCCATCACGTGATGGTGCTGCCTTACCGTGAATCGAAGAAACTGGCCTGGCTCGGTGCCATGCGCGGCACCAGCGGTGCGTTATCCTGGGCCAACGCGTGCGGCCGTGGGGTGATCACTTCCAACGCCCGCGCCTTCGCCGAAGAAGTCGCCGCGGGCAATGGTGTGACTTACGCCCAGGGCAATGTCGAGGCACTGGCCGAGCACCTGCAGCAACTGCTGGTAGACCCCCAACGGGTCAGCCAATGGGGCGAGCGTGCGGCGCAGTTGGGTCTACAACGGCAATGGCCGACCACGGCGCGCAAGTTCGCCGAGATGTTCCAAGCAGCCTGCGGGAAGTCAGCACAATGAATGTTCTACGGGTGACGAAAGGGGCTCTGTTCGGGCTGTGCACGGGCTGGCTGTTGAGCGCGGGCGTGGCGAGTGCGGCGCCGGTCAACCTGGCCCCCGAGCGCAGCGTGCAGTGGAAAGACTTTCTGGGGGTCAATGCGCACTTTCTCTGGTTCACCCCGGCGCAGTACCAAAAGCAGATCGAGCAATATCAAAAGTTGGGCCTTGAGTGGGTACGGGTGGACCTGCACTGGGACCGCCTGGAACCGAAAGAGGGCCAATACCAGTTGGTGGAGCTGGACGCGCTGAACCGCACCCTGAATGAGCAGCACCTGAAATCGCTGTTCTATATGGTCGGCTCGGCCCCGTTTATCACCAGTGCCCCGGCCGGTGCGCCTTTTCAGGACCAGTACCCACCGCGCGACCCCAATGTCTATGCCCAGCGCATGGCGTTGCTGGCCAAGCGTTACCCAAACGTGGACGCCTGGCAGGTGTGGAATGAACAAAACCTGCCGAATAACTGGCGGCCTAAAGTCGACCCCCAAGGCTACGGCAAGCTGTTGCTGGCCACTCACCTGGCCTTGAAAGCCGCAGCGCCGGGCAAAACCCAAGTGATCGGCGGCATGGCTTACTACAGCCAGATGCCCGATGGCGGCGGCAAGCTGATGTTCGAGGCCCTCGGTGGCTATGGCGTGCAGAAGCTCGACGCGGTGGCGGCGTATCACCCCTACTCCATGACCCCGGAAACCGACGAACTGGGCAAAAACGAAGTACTGCTGCGCGGCAACCAGCTTAACGGCATGCTCCAGGGCGCTGGCATCCGCCAGGTGTGGGCCACTGAGTTCGGCTGGTCCAGTTACGCCGGGCCTGAGGAAATGCAGCCGATCATCGGCCGCGCCGGGCAAGCGGATTACACCTTGCGCCGGATCGCCCTGATGAGCGCGCAGAACTACCAGCGGATCTTCCTGTTCGCTTTGTCCGACCTGGACGATCGAGCCACCGTGCGCGACCGTGAATACGGCCTACTCGACCTCAATGGCGACCCCAAGCCGGTGTATGACGCCCTGGCCCGCTTGCTCGACATCACCGGCCCACGCTTACTGCCGGGGCGCACGCCCAAACTGATCGCCCCACCCGATGACCTCTTCAGCGTGGCCTGGACCCGCGCCGACGGCAAACACCTGCTGATGTTCTGGAGCGCCAAGGGCGGCGTGCTAAAAGTGCCAGGTGTGGCCCGCGCCGAACTGTTCGACCCCCTCAGTGGCCAGCAGCAGAGCTTGAACCAGGCCGACGGCGTGGCCCCCCAGAGCAAGTCGAGTTTGCAGGTGCTGGTGTGGTAAGCGCCCCCTCGCCCCTGCGCATACTCTGGGTGTTGTCCTATCTGCCCTGGCCGTTGACCAGCGGCGGCAAGACCCGCCAGTACCATTTGCTGCGCACCCTGGCCGAGCGTGGGCACCGCATCACCTTACTGGTGCAAAGCAAGACCGCGCTCGATGACGCCAGCCGCAGCGCGTTGGAGCCACTGCTCGACAGCCTGATCGTGATGCCCCGGCGGCCGCTCAAACACCCGGTGACCCTACTGGCCGGGCTATTGGCGCCCTGGCCCTTACTGACCACCATCAATGGCCTGGCCCCGGCCCTGACCCAGCGTTTCAACGCTCTGTTGGAGCAACCCTGGGACGTGGTACAGATCGAACACAGCTACACCTTGCAGCCGTATCTGGCCACTCTGCGCCAACGGCGCCAGCCCTTCGTGCTGACCGAACACAACCTGGAGTCCAGCCTCGGCGGTGCTACCTACGACCGTTTTCCGCGTTGGGCTGCAGCGTTCGTACGCTATGACCAGCGCCGCTGCCAGCGCTGGGAGCGCAATGCGTTCGACGCCGCACATAAGGTGATCGCCGTCACCGAAGCCGACGCCCAGGCCATCCGGCGCCTGACCAAGACCCCGGTCGAGGTGGTGGTCAACGGCGTCGACAGCCAGGCGTTTGAGGGGGTTCAAGCCGCCCCGCAGAGTGCTAGGGTGCTGTTCGTCGGCAACTACGAGTACGCGCCTAACCTGGACGCCGTGCAGTGGCTGCTGGATGAAATCTTCCCCCAGGTCTGGGCGCAACGGCCTGACGCACGCTTGGCGGTGGCCGGCTACGCCCTGCCCGATGCCTGGAAAAGCCGCTGGCCCGACCCACGAATCGACTGGCTGGGGTTCGTTCCCGATCTGCCCGCCCTGCAGGGCACTTGCGCGGCCTTTATCGCGCCCTTGCGCCACGGCGGCGGCTCGAAACTCAAGGTGCTGGAAGCCATGGCCGCCGGTTTGCCGTTGGTCAGCACCGCCCAAGGCAGCTCCGGGTTGGCCTTGCGACCCGAACAACATTACTTGGCCGGTGAAGATACGCGGACCTTGGCCGATGCAGTGGTGCGCGTACTGGCTGAACCCGACCTGGCCGCCGGCCTCGGGCGTGCGGCGCGCGACTATGCGCAACGTCATCACGATTGGGCGGTGGCCGCCAACGAACTGCAGCACGCCTACCCACCCAGGCTTTCATCACCGGAGCGGCCCCCATGCGTATAGGTTTGGATTATCGCCCTGCGACCATTGCGCCGCAGTCCGGTATCGGCCGCCAGGTCAAAGCGCTGGAACAGGCCCTGGGTGCCCACGACGGCACAGAGCTGCGCCTGTTCAGCGAAGCTCCACTGGACCACCCGCAGCGCCAGAGCGCCTGTTGCCCGCCCTGGGCCAGCCCCTTGCATGGCTTGCAAAGGCCGCAAGTGCGGCTGCGCTTCGAGCGGGGTTTTCTGCCGGGGCAATTACGCGAACAGCGTATAGACCTGTACATCGCCACCGCCAACATGGGCCTGCCATTGGGCCGTAAACCTGCCGGTTGCCGCTATGTGTTGGTGCTGCACGACCTGTTTCAGATGACCCAGCGCAACGCCCACGGCTCGCGCCTCAAAGCCCTGGCGTACCGCGCCATCGACAGCCTGTCGATCGCCTGGTCGGTGTGGATCGCCGACCGGGTGTGGTGCCCGTCGCAGTTTTCCTGCAACGAAGCAGCGCGCCTGTTTCCCTGGGCTAAGGCGAAGTTTCGCGTGCTGAGCAACTGGGTGCCCCAAGCCACCCCCGTCACCAGCACTGCACCACCCGGCACGCCTGCCCGTTACTGGCTGGTGGTGGGCAGCCGCGAGCCACGCAAGAACGTGGGGTTTTTTCTGCAGCAATGGCAGCACTGCCGCCAAGCCGACAGCGAGATACCCGAACTGGTGATCGTCGGCCAACCCGAAGATGTCGAGCCGCACCTGCGCCAGCTAGCGGGTTTGCATTGGCTGCATGGCCTCAGTGAGGAGCACTTGCAGGCGTTGTACAGCCACGCCGAGTGCCTGTGGCAACCGTCTTACGCGGAAGGCTTCGGCCTGCCGGTGGTCGAGGCCCTGAGCCACGGTACTCCTGTGGCCGTGGCCACCGGTTCAGCGCTGGACGAAGTAGCGCCCGCCAGCGCGCGGCGCTTTGCCCCCCACGACAGCCAGCAGCTACAGGCAGCGCTGCGCGAGGTGGCCCACGACACCGATGACACCGACCACGAACCCTTGCGGGCCTGGGCGCAGCAGTTTGCGATGCCGGCCTACCGTTTACGTTTGAACGCTTTGATTAGCGAGCTGGAGCACTGATGGCACCGGGAAAAGTCATTGGCCTGGGGCTTGGCCTGTTATTTGGCGCCCTGTTATGCGTGCTCTCGCCGGCCAAGGTCATGATCGCTATCGCCGCCCTGGCGGTGACCGTGACCCTGTTGCGCCAACCGCTGTGGGGCCTGCTGCTGTTCGCCCTGTTGGCCACCAGCATTCCCTACACCACCCTGGAAATGGGCATCCGCACCACCCTCAGTGAGGCGGTGCTGGGGCTCACCTGGCTGGGCGTGTTCTGGCAGGCCTTTATCGGCAAGACCCGCGGCTTGCTGCACTGGCGCCCCACCGAACGTGCCCTGGCATGGCTGATGCTGTTCAGTGCGATTCCTTTCGTGGTCGGCATGCTGACCATCCACGCGGACGGCAATGGGCCGGTCAACTGGGTGCGCTGGCTGATGAACCTGTCCCTGTTGTTTATGGTGCCACTGTTGCTGCGCACCGACGCCGACCGCGACAAGCTGGTGGTCGCCCTGCTGCTGGGCAACCTGGCAATGCTGTTGCTGTCGGTGTTTATGTTTCTCAAGTCGCGCAACGCCATGTCCATGGTGCCGATCCTCACCAGCCTCAAATACGCCCACCCCGAGGCGCTGCTGGACATCTTCTCGGCCAACTACCAGCGCATGGCCTCACCCTGGGTGCACCCCAACCTGACCGGCGGCGCCCTGGTGCTGTTCATTCCCATGGCCTTGCTGTACGGCTGGACCCAACGAGGCTGGCGCCGACTACTCGGCCTGAGCGTGGCACTGCTGGGCTGCGCCGGCCTGCTGCTGAGTATTTCCCGTGGCGCCATTTTGGCCCTGGCCCTGGTATTACTGTGGCTAACCTACAAACGCGTGCCTTACAGCGGCCGGATCATCGGCCTGGGCGCGGCGTTCGCCTTGGCGCTGGTGATGTTCTACCCGCCGTTGCAAGAACGCCTGATGACCATGTTCTCGGCCAGCAACGCCAGCACCGAGGTGCGCTTCGACGAGTACGCCCGCTTCCCCGAAGCCATGGCGCGCTACCCGTTGGGCATTGGTTTCAAAGTCGACCCGCCGGTGCCGGGCAGCAACCTGATCGGTATCTCCAACCTGTGGCTGAACTTCATCTACAAAGTCGGCGTGCCGGGCATGCTCCTGTTCGTGCTGGTCACCGTGTTGTGGTGGCGCGAGGTACGGCCTAAGGGTGAAGTGCGGCAGATTTCCCGCGACAACGCCTTGTGGCTGGGAACCGTGTCAGGCCTGCTGGCAGCCCTGCTGACCGGGCTGTTCGACCACTATTACAGCTTTACCTTCGTACTGATCGGGCTGTTCTGGCTGTTGATGGGCCTGAGCCTGCAGCAGGCAAGGCGGCTTACTTCGTTACCCGGCCCACGCCCTACGCCCGAGGACTCGCAACCATGAAGCACCGTATCCAGCAACCCCTCGACCTGCCCAGCCATTTCCCCACGCTGGCCAGTGAATGGGGCGTCAGCTTGGCCGACCTGCAAGCGGCCTATGCCAATGGCCTGAACACCGACGTATTTTTCGAAGACGGCGAAGGCGACGGCAAACGCTATTGCATCAGCTCGGTGGACGCCAGCGCGCGCATAAATGATCCGCTGACCCGGCGCTTGTATGTGTATCTGCAGCAGCAAGTGCCTGCCACGTTCGTGCCGGTCTATGGGAAAAACTGGCCCACCCTGCGTGACCGCTGGCTACGCGCCTGGGAACAGGCCTACAACATCCTCATCAACAAAATCCCCAGCCACCATGTACGCATTGCCTGGCTACGCCTGGGCGGCGCGAAGATCGGCCGCGGCTCAAGTATCTGGCGCAACACGGAAGTGTTGGGCGTGGACAACCTGGTGATGGGCCACGACAGCGTGATTGCCTGGCATTGCCAGGTCGACGCGCGGGCTGGGCTGATCATCGGCGACCACGTGGCGGTGGCCTCCCACGTGCTGATCATCGCCGGCAGCCACGATTTGACCGCGCCGGAGTTCTGGTCGGTGTCGGCGCCGATCTACATTGACGACTACGCCTGGATCGCCTCGCGGGCGTTGATCGGCCATGGCGCGCACATCGGCCGGGGCGCGGTGGTGACCGCCAACACGGTGGTGGCCAAAGCCATCGCGCCGTACAAGATCGTCGGCGGCAGCGGTGCCAAACCCATGGGCGAGCGCCCCCACGACCTGAATTACAAGGTGGGTGGCAAGGGCCTGTTCACCCTGTTCCACTGATGTTCGGCGCAACACTTTGGCTGACCCTGGCCACCCTGGCCGGGCTGGTCGCCGGGTTCGCCCGCGAATGGCTGCTGATCGCTGCCTGGGGCGCTGGCGGACGCAGCGACGGCTTTCTAGTGGCGCTGTTTCTGCCCGAAGCGCTGCGCATGACATTGGCCGCCGGCTTGCTCGCGGCGGCCGCGCTGCCGCTCTATCAGGCCCGGAGTGCCGAACGCCGGCAAACCTGGCTGGCGGGCATGTCGGCGCGCCTGCTTGGCCTGGGCCTGGGCCTGTACGCGCTACTGGCGCTGGCGGCGCCGTTCTGGGTCGGGCTGGTGGGCCCTGGCTTGGATCCGGCAGCCAAAGCCGAAGCGGCGGCCAACCTGCGTTGGCTCGCGGCCTGCGCCCCTGCCCTGCTGCTGCACGCGCTGTGGAGTATCCCTCTGCAAGCCGGGCAGCGTTTCGTGCTACCCGGCTTGGGTTCGCTGCTGTTCAACCTGCCGCCTGTGCTGTATTTGTTCAGCCAAGGCAACGCCAGCCAAGGCACGGGTCTGTCGATGGCTTGCCTGCTGGGTAGCTGGCTGATGTGCCTGCCCTTGTTAGGGCCGGTCTGGCGAGGCGGCTGGCGCCCCTGGCAACTGCGCGGCGAAGCGGGTGACGGCCGTGAATTGCGCGGGCGTATCGGCCCGCTGCTGTTCAGCAACCTGGCCAGCCAAGGCCTGGCCTGGCTGGAGCGGCTGGTCGCCAGCTACCTGGGCGATGGCGCCGTGACCTGGGTCAACCTGGCGCGCAAACTGATCAACCTGCCATTAATTGCCCTAATGAGCCTGAACCAGGTACTGCTCGGGCTGATGAGTGCCGAGCAAGGCGCGCAACGCTTGCAGCTGCTGCGCCGGGGGCTGGATGCGGCAACCCTGCTGACCCTGCCCGCCGCCATTGGCCTGGTAGGCGCCGGCCCGGCGCTGATCCATTGGCTGCTACCTGCGCAGAGCGCCAATGGGCCGCTGCCCGAGCTGCTCGGTTGGTTCGCTATCCCACTGTTGTTTGGCGCCTGGAATGCCCTGCTGGCACGCTTTGCCTATGCCCAGGGCGACACGCGCCTGCCCTTGCACTGTGAGCTGGCAGGCAGCCTGATCAATGCCGTGCTGCTGTTACTGCTGCCTTTCTGGCTAGGCTTGAGCGGCATTGCCCTGGCGGCATTGGGTGGGGTCATCGTGACTAACCTGCTGCTGATGCGCCGTCAGGGTCTGCTCGGGCCACTGCGCTGGCGGCCCCAATGGCTGGCTGGGGCCGCTTTGCTGAGCCTGGCGGCCATGGCCCTGCACCCGCTGCAAGGGCCTGGCTGGCAACTGGGCCTGAGTACCCTCTTGGCAAGCGTGGTGATGCTTGCTCTGGCGCTATGGTTGCGCCCCTGGAAGATCAGCCCATGAACGCCCGGCGATAGTCGCTGGGGGTCTGGGCCATCTCGACACGAAAATGCCGATTGAAGTTGGACAGGTTGCCGTAGCCCACTTCAAAGCAAATGTCCGCCACCGACATGGGCGTCTGCAAGAGCAAGCGGCAAGCCCGCTGCACCCTCAGCTTGCGCATCAGGTCGATAAAACAGTGGCCGGTGTTGCGTTTGAAAAACCGCGAGAAGCCCGCGTCACTCATGCCCAATTGAGCAGCGATGGTGGACAAACGCACGTCGTTGGTCAGTTCCTGTTGCAGGTAGGCGAAGGCCCGGTGGATACGCTCCGCACTCCTGGCGTCCAGCGCCGGCGCATAGCAGCTACTGGCCAGGCAGCGGGCTTCGTTGATCGGCGCACTGGCCAGATGGCCCAGCAGTTGCAAGAACAGCAGCAAACGCTGCAAGCCCTGGGCCGGGCCCATGTTTTCCAGTAAGTGGGCGGCCTGCAGCGCCGTGGCGCCGCTGAATTCGACCCCGCGCCGAGCCCGCTCGAACAGCCCCTGTAGGCCCCCCAGTTCCGGCAGTATATCGCGCAAAGCCAGCAAGGCAGCACCGTCGAATTGCAGCACCACATCGCGCCCCTCGATGCGTTCCCCTGGCGCCAGATCGCCGAGCCAGTCATGGGGCAGGTCGGGGCCGATGATCGCCACGTGGCCCGGGCCGAACGCGCCAATGTAGTCGCCCGCGACCAACTTGCCGCTGCCCTGACGTATCAGGTGAATCTCGTACTCTGGGTGGTGATTCCAGCGCGCCAATGGGTATGGGTAGTCGTGCTGGTACCAGCGAAAGCTCTGCTGCGGCTCGGGGAGGATGACTTCAAGCTCGGCGCGGTGGTGTTCGAACAACGCGGCGCGGGGGTCTGGCATGGCCTGGGCTCTTTATTATTGGAGGCGATCCTGCTGCGCACCATAGCGGCAAAGATCGCCTGCGGCTACCGCTGGAATTCGCCAGCACTGGTACTTTGTTGACTTGTCGGTAAAACCGCAGCCACGATCAAAAAAGCACCGGTCACGGGTGCTCAGCGCGTTTGTCTGGCCCATACCGAGCTGCTGTAATCCAGCCGTCACCGCGCTCCGGTCGGTGGCAGCCACGACAATAATAATGCTGCGCCCCCGGCGCGCAGTGGAGAGCCCTATGAACATCAGCTACCCAGCGTTGCTTCTGTGTGCAGGCTTGTCCCTGACCTGCACAGCCCAGGCAGTGCAAACCCTGACCATCGCCACGGTCAACAACAGCGACATGATCCGCATGCAGCGGCTATCGAAGACTTTCGAAACGCAGCACCCCGAGGTCAAACTCAACTGGGTGGTGCTGGAAGAGAACGTGTTGCGCCAACGCCTGACCACCGACATCGCCACCCAAGGTGGGCAGTTCGACATTCTCACCATTGGCACCTACGAAACACCGCTGTGGGCCGAGAAAAAATGGTTGGAACCGATGTCCGACCTGCCCGCCGACTACGACGTGGCCGACATCATTCCCTCGGTACGCCAGGGCCTCTCTTACCAAGGCACGCTCTACGCGCTGCCCTTCTACGGTGAGAGTACGGTCACCTACTACCGCACTGACCTGTTCCAGCAAGCCGGTCTGAGCATGCCCCCACGGCCGACCTGGACCCAGCTGGGTGAGTTCGCCGCACAACTGCACCACCCCGACAAAGACCAGTACGGCCTGTGCCTGCGCGGCAAGGCGGGATGGGGCGAAAACATGGTGCTGCTGACCACCATGGCCAATAGTTTTGGGGCGCGCTGGTTCGATGAGCAATGGCAACCCCAGCTGACCAGCCCGCAATGGACCGCCGCGGCGAACTTCTACGTCAATACCTTGAAGCAGTACGGCCCGCCGGGCGCTTCGAGCAACGGTTTCAACGAGAACCTGGCGCTGTTCAACAGCGCAAAATGCGCGATCTGGGTAGACGCCAGCGTGGCCGGCTCCTTTACCACCGACCCGCAACAGAGCCGCGTCGCCGCCCACGTGGGTTTTGCCCCGGCGCCGGCGCAAGTCACCGACCAGGGTGCCTCGTGGCTGTATGCCTGGTCGCTGGCCATCCCCAGCACGTCCAAGCACAAAGAGGCAGCCAAGGCGTTTATCACCTGGGCCACCTCCAAAGCCTACGTTCAATTGGTCGCCGACACCGATGGCATCGCCAACGTACCGCCCGGCACCCGCACCTCCACCTACAGTGAGGCCTACCTCAAGGCCGCGCCCTTCGCTCGCATCACCCTGCAAATGATGCAGCAGTCCGACCCCACTCACCCGTCGGTCAAACCGGTGCCCTACGCCGGTATTCAGTACGTGATCATTCCCGAGTACCAGGCCATCGGCACCTCGGTGGGCAAGCTGTTCTCTGCCGCCCTTACCGGGCAAATGAGCGTCGAGCAGGCATTGAGCGCGGCCCAGACCAGCACGCTGCGGGACATGCAACGTGCGGGCTACCCTAAACCTTAAAGCCTAAGCCCCTGCGCGGGGCTCACTTGCAGCCACTAGGGAGAACACCCTCAATGAAACGACTCGAAGGCAAAAGCGCATTGATCACAGGCTCTGCTCGCGGCATCGGCCGCGCGTTCGCCGAGGCTTATATTGGTGAAGGGGCCACCGTGGCCATTGCCGATATCGACCTGGCACGGGCGCAAGCCACCGCCAACGAACTGGGCCCCCAGGCCTACGCCATAGCGATGGACGTCACCGAACAGGCGTCTATCGACGGCGCCATCGCTGCAGTGGTGGCCCAGGCCGGCAAGCTCGATCTGCTGGTCAATAACGCAGCCCTGTTCGACCTGGCGCCCATCGTCGAAATCACCCGGGACAGTTACGCACGACTTTTTTCGATCAACGTGGCGGGCACTTTGTTCACCCTGCAGGCGGCCGCGAAACAGATGATCAAGCAAGGCCACGGCGGCAAGATCATCAATATGGCCAGCCAAGCCGGACGCCGTGGCGAGGCACTGGTGGGGGTGTATTGCGCGACCAAGGCGGCGGTGATAAGCCTGACTCAATCCGCCGGGCTGGACCTGATCAAGCACCGCATCAACGTTAACGCCATCGCCCCGGGGGTGGTCGATGGCGAGCACTGGGACGGCGTAGACGCGCTGTTTGCCCAATATGAACAGCTACCCCGAGGCGAGAAAAAACGCCAGGTCGGCGCGCAAGTGCCCTACGGACGCATGGGCACCGCGCAGGACCTGACCGGCATGGCGGTGTTCCTTGCCTCGGCCCAGAGCGACTACGTGGTCGCCCAGACCTACAACGTCGATGGCGGTAACTGGATGAGCTGAGATGGGTTATTCGAGCACAGTCACCGGCATGCCCAACTGCAGTTCACCACTGCCGTCGGCGACCAGGTTTTGCCCGAAGAACACATCCCCTTCGTGGGCGCGGTATTGCTTGAGGGTGGCCAGGGGTTCGCGGTCACTGGCGCGCTCGCCGGTGGCCGGGTCGATGGTGGTGAGAATGCAGCGCGAACACGGCTTGACCACGCGGAACTCAACCGTGCCGATGCGGATACGCTGCCATTGGTCTTCCGCGTAGGGGGCGATGCCATCGACCACCAGGTTGGGCCGAAAACGCAGCATTTCCAAGGGCCGCCCGACTCGGCTGGAGAGGTCGTCGAGGGAGCCCTGGCCAATCAACAGCAGGGGAAAACCATCGGCGAAGGCCACGCGGTCACCGTCTTGGCCGTAGCCTGACTGCAGGTGGCGAGCCCGCGCTGCCGGTACATAGACCAGCCGTGTTGGCTTACCGATAAAGCGGCTAAGCCACTGCGCGGCCGCCTCGCCGGCATCGGGCACCTGCAGGGTGTCCTTCCATACGCTGATGCCGCGCAGCGCGGCGTGTTCATCGGGGGTAGTCACGAGCAGTGGCGGGTAACCGGGGGCGCTCAGGGTCAAGCTGGTACCGCCATCGCATCGTGCAGCCAGTTGGCTCATCTGGCCCAGCGCGCGCTGGGTCAGGAAGCGTCCACTGGCTTCATCCACCAGCATCCAGCGGCGGTCGCCCAGTAGGCCCAACCCATCGACGCTGGAGCGCTGCAAGGTTTCGGCCATGGCCGATTTCAATGGAAAACGATACAGCGCGCTCAAATGCGGCATGCCCAGCCTCTGCAAGCAAAGCCGCCATTGTATACGAGCGGCCGATCCCCGGCATTAAGCGCTGGGGTGGTCCAATGCCAGGCGCTGACGCACCACGTCCACCAGTTTGTCGGGCTGAAATTTGGAGAGGAAGTTGTCGCAACCGACCTTCTTCACCATCGACTCGTTGAAACTGCCGGACAAAGACGTGTGCAATACAACATAGAGGCTACGCAGACGCGGGTCGTTGCGGATTTCAGTGGTCAAGCGGTAGCCGTCCATCTCGGGCATTTCGGCGTCGGTGAAGATCATCAAGAGCTTCTCGGTCATCACTTCGCCGGTGTCGGCCCAGGCTTTGAGCATGTTCAAGGCCATCAGCCCGTTGCCCGCCACGTGCAGTTTCACCCCCAGTTGCGACAAGGTGTCACGCAACTGCGAGAGCGCCACGGTGGAGTCGTCCACCAGCAGCACCTCGCGGCCACGGGCCTCGGCGAGCAGCGGGTCTCCGAGTTTTTCGGTGGAGACTTTGGCGCTGTAGGGCACGATTTCGGCCAGGACTTTCTCGACGTCGATGATTTCCACCAGTTGGTCTTCGACCTTGCTGATGGCGGTGAGGTAGTGCTGGCGCCCGGCACTGGTGGGCGGCGGCATGATCGCCTCCCAGTTCATGTTGACGATACGATCCACGCCCCCCACCAGGAACGCCTGGACCGAGCGGTTGTACTCAGTGACGATAATGGTGCTGTTAGGGCCCGGCTGCAGGGGTTTCATGCCAATGGCCTGGGACAGGTCGATCACCGGCAGGGTTTGGCCGCGCAAGTTGACCACGCCGCACACATAAGCGTGACGCTGCGGCATCAGCGTGAGCTTGGGCAGTTGCAAGACTTCTTGAACTTTGAATACGTTGATCGCAAAGAGCTGACGCCCGGCTAGGCGAAACATCAGGATTTCCAGGCGATTCTCACCCACCAGCTGTGTACGTTGATCTACTGTGTCGAGAATGCCGGCCATCGAAGACTCCAAGGCGTTGTTAACGGGTGACTGCTTGAGGAGTCTATCGGCAGGTTTTGGCGAAGCTTGACGGGGGATTTTTTACAGCGAAAGATCGGGGGCAAGCGGAGCGCCGCCCGGCCCCCTCCTACATCGCCTGTAGGAGGGGGCCGGGCGGCGCTCCGCTTGCCCCCGATCTTTTGCTCTTCACGCCTGATGGGCCAACAACAACGACTGGGCCGGCAGGTGAATACGCAGCGCCGCAGGGCGCACCGAGAAGCGCAGGGTGTCGCCTTTGAGCGGTTCGCCGTCGAGGTTGATGTCCAGGCCTTCGGCGCTTTTGATCTCGACCCAAGGCAAGCGCGCGCGGATAAACATGTTTTCCAAGCCCAGGCCGCCGGAGAGCAGGTCCTTGAGGGTACTCACCACCTCGGTCGGCGCCGGCAGGATGCTGATATCCAGCAGCCCATCATCGATCCGCGCTTCGGGGCATAGCACGTGCCCGCCGCCGGCCTGGCGGCCATTGCCGATACCCAGGGCGAGCATTTCACCGGCCCAATGGAAATCGGGCCCATTGAACTCTCCGTAAGCCGAGCGCAGTTCACTGAAGCGGCTCAAGCCGGTAAACAGATACGCGGCGCCGCCGAGCACCTTCTTAAGGTCTTCCGAGGTATTGGCGGTTACCTGGCTGCCAAAACCACCGGTGGCCATATTCAGGAACAGCTGGTCGCCCACTTCGCCCAGGTCGACCTCTCGTGCCGGTTGCTCAAGCATCGCCAGCGCGGCCTGGGGGTCCAGCGGGACGCCGGCGGCGTGGGCGAAATCGTTAGCAGTGCCCAGCGGCAGCAATACCAGGCTGGCAGCACCACCGGCCAGGGCCAATGCCTCGGCCACGTCGCGCAGGGTGCCATCGCCGCCGCCGGCAATGATCGTCGGGTAGCCCGCCGCCAGTGCTTCCTCCACCAGCCGCTTGGCGTCACCGCCCTCCCAGGTGACCCGCACCGCCAGTTCCCAGCCCTTGTCGCGCCACTGCTCTACCGCGTCGCGGACTTCTTCATTGAGCGCCTGCTTGCCGTGCAGAATCAATAAGGCCTTGCGCTCACTCATGGTTGCCGCTCCTGGAAAAAAATGGTGATTAAGAGCTATGACCACGGCGAGTTTGAAAAAAGCCGCTGGTGAGCGGCGTTTTTGCCATTTAGCCGAGCAATTCGCTGAATGGGATGAAACGCAGCATATCGCCCGCGGCCAGGGTCTGCCCTTCCAGCACCTCGACTAGGCCGTTGGCCCACGCCGCGCTGCGCAAAACCCCGGAGCTCTGGTTCGGGTAAATCACCGCTCGACCCTGCTCGATGCGCCCGCGCAGGTACTCACGGCGGTTGCCCGGCTTGGCCCAGGTAAACCCGGCCGGCACCTGCAGCGCCAGCGGCGCAACCTCCAGCACGCCCTGGCGGCGTAACAGGTAAGGCCGCGCCAGCAAAGCGAAGGTCACCAGGGTAGAGGCCGGGTTACCGGGTAGGCCAATCACCGGCACGCCACGGAAATGGCCCACGGTCAGCGGTTTACCCGGCTTGATCGCCAACTTCCAGAAGGTCAGTTCGCCCTCTTCACGCAGGGCGATACCGAGAAAGTCAGCTTCGCCCACCGAGACACCGCCGGTCGATAGAATCAGGTCGACTGCCGCCAGTTGCGCCAGGCGCATACGGGTCTGGGCCAGGTCGTCGGGCAAAATACCGGCGTCGATCACCTCGCAGCCCAGGCGCTCGAGCCAACTGCACAGCAATTGCCGGTTGCTGTTATAGATTTGCCCCGGGCCCAGGGGTTGGCCGGGCTCGACCAATTCGTCGCCGGTGGACAACACCGCGACGCGGATACGCCGGCAAACCTCCACGCGGGGCGCCCCCAGCGACGCCGCCAGGCCCAGTTCGATCGGCCCCAAGCGCGTGCCGCTGGCCAGAATCGATTCGCCGACCCGGGCTTCCTGGCCCTGGGGGCGGATGTTCTGGCCGACCCGCAAAGGCTGTTTGAACAGTACCCGCTGATCGTCCAAGACCTCGACGTTCTCTTGCATCTCCACGCAATCGGCACCGGCCGGAAGCGGCGCGCCGGTGAAGATCCGCGCACAGGTGCCGGCCGCCAAAGGCTGCGGGGCCTGCCCGGCGAAAATCCGCTGGGTCACGGCCAATGGCTCGCCGGCCCAATCGCCCAGCCGAAGCGCATAGCCGTCCATGGCGCTGTTCGGCCACGGCGGCATGTCCAGGCGACACACCAGCGTCTCGGCCAGAATCCGCCCTTGGGCGTCGGCCAACGGCAGGCTTTCACGTTCCAGTAAGGGGGTGGCCGCAGCCATGCCCAGCAGCCGCTCCAGGGCCAGTTCCAGCGGCATCAAAGGCGCCGCGCCTAACTCAGCCACGGCTGGCGCAGGGTTCGGCCTGCTTCAGGTGGGCGACGAAATTACACGGGCGATGGCGCACGTCGAGCTGCTCGGCGAGGATGCCGTCCCAACCCGTGCGGCACGCATTGGTCGAGCCCGGCAGGCAGCACACCAAGGTGCCATTGGCGAGCCCGGCCAGCGCCCGCGATTGCACAGTGGAGGTGCCGATGTCGGCTACGGAAATCTGCCGGAACAGCTCGCCAAAGCCGTCGACCTGTTTATCCAATAGGCAGGTCACGGCCTCTGGGGTGCTATCACGACCGGTAAAGCCGGTGCCGCCGGTGATCAACACCACCTGAACCTGGTCATCGGCAATCCAGGTCGCGACCTGGGCGCGGATTTTGTACAAATCATCTTTAAGCAGTACCCGCGCCGCCAGGCCATGGCCAGCGGCTTGCAAACGGTCAACGAAGACCTGCCCGGAAGTATCGGTTTCGAAAGTGCGGGTATCGCTGACGGTCAAAACGGCAATATTGAGCGACACGAAAGGTACATCAGCCTTGGCTTTCATCGGCTTTATCCTGTTGTTGGAACACGTGCGCGGTGTTATATCACAAGGCTTGTTCCGCCTGCCTGCCGAGACCCACCCATGCCCTTGCCCTACCCTCTGCCCGCCTGTTCCGTTCTGCTCCTGGCCGGAGGGCGCGGGCAGCGCATGGGCGGGCGTGACAAAGGCTTACTGCCCTGGCGTGGCGAGCCCTTGATCGCCCACCTGCACCGCTTGGTGCGCCCCCTTAGCGACGACCTAATCATTTCCTGCAACCGTAACGCCGACCAGTACGCGCCCTACGCCGACCAACTGGTGGCCGACGACAGCGCCGACTTTCCGGGGCCGATGGCGGGCATTCGGGCGGGCCTGGCGGTGGCCCGCCACCCCATGCTGCTGGTGCTGCCCTGCGATGTACCTGGGCTGCGCCCCGACCTGTTGCGGCGCATGCTGGCGCAGGCGGCGCAGCACCCTGAGCAAACTTTAATGGTGCGCCAGGGGGAGCACTGGGAACCGCTGCTGTGCGTCATTGGCCAGCAGCACCGTGCAGCGTTCGAAGGGGCCTGGCAGGCCGGCGAGCGCAGCCCGCGCAAGGTCATGCTGGCGCTCGGCGTCCAGGCGCTGCTGTGCCCCGCCAACGACCCGCAATTGGCCAACCTCAATACCCCTGAACTGTTGGGCCCGTAGCGGCCGGGAACTTGCGAAAAACTTCAACGTCTCTATGCTGAGCAACCAAGAATTATCTCACCGGAGAAACACCATGACTCGTCGGACCCTTCCCGCCCTCCTGCTGGCCCTCGGCATGGCCACCCTCGCCGGGTGCGCATCGCCAACGGTGATCACGCTGAATGATGGGCGTGAAATCCAGGCCGTTGACACCCCGAAATTCGATGAAGATTCGGGCTTTTACGAGTTCGAGCAACTGGACGGCAAAACCACTCGCGTCAATAAAGACCAAGTGCGTACCGTTAAGGACCTCTAATCGGGGCGAGAGAGGCACAGGCTTGCCGAGCAGCTTTTATTGAGTAGAATTTTATTCAAAGCGGAGTGTAGCGCAGCCAGGTAGCGCGTCTCGTTCGGGACGAGAAGGCCGCAGGTTCGAATCCTGTCTCTCCGACCAACCGTAAAATCGGGAGCTTAGGCTCCCGATTTTTTTTGTTCGCGAATAGCCTGAGCGGGCTTGCGTTAGCATGGAACACTTTGCGTTGTCGTGACACTGTCACACTTCGTATCAATTATGGAGGCTCATTCCTCACAGAAGATCGAGCCATGACTGCTTATTCGATGGCACGCCCCTATGCCGGGCCGCGCCTGGATAAAAAGCCCAGCCGCAACACCCTTCTGGCATTTTTTTTGATCCTGGGCCTTGGTCTGTTCTACAGCGCTTGGAGCCTGATCAGCGACGTTGGCGAGACCGCCACCGTGGTGACCACCTGGACCCCCTTCGTATTGCTTGGCGTCGCCCTGCTGATCGCCTTGGGGTTCGAATTCGTCAATGGTTTTCACGATACCGCCAATGCGGTCGCCACCGTCATCTATACCCATTCACTGCCGGCCAATGTGGCGGTGGTCTGGTCGGGGGCATTCAATTTTCTCGGTGTGCTGTTGTCCAGCGGCGCCGTGGCCTTTGGCATCATCGCCCTGCTACCGGTGGATTTGATCCTGCAGGCCGGTTCGTCGGCGGGCTTTGCGATGATTTTCGCCCTGTTGATCGCCGCCATTATCTGGAACCTGGGCACCTGGTGGTTGGGGTTGCCGGCTTCGTCATCCCACACTTTGATCGGCTCGATCATCGGCGTGGGCGTGGCAAATGCGCTAATGCATGGCCAAGACGGTGCCAGCGGGGTGGACTGGGGGCAAGCGTCGAAGATTGGCTACGCCCTGTTACTGTCGCCTCTGATTGGCTTCGTTTGCGCGGCCCTGCTTTTACTCGCCTTGCGCGCGCTGGTGAAAAATCGTGCCCTGTACAAAGCGCCGGTCGGTGACGCACCGCCGCCCCTGTGGATCCGCGGGCTGTTGATTCTGACCTGTACCGGTGTGTCGTTCGCCCATGGCTCTAACGATGGGCAAAAAGGCATGGGCCTGATCATGCTGATTCTGGTGGGCACCCTGCCCATGGCCTATGCCTTGAACCGCACTATGCCCGCTGATCAATCGCTGCAATTCGCCGCGGTGGCCCAAGTGACCCAATTGGCGCTGGTGAAAGCGGCGCCGCAGCCGGCGCCGGCCGACCCTCGTCAGACCCTGGCCCAATACGTACGCAACAGGCAGCCAACCCCCGAGCTGATTCCAGCCGTGGCGGCCCTGGCGGGCACCATCGGCAATGATGTCGCCAGCTATGGCTCGCTGGCGCGGGTGCCTGCCGAAGCTGTGACCAACGTGCGCAACGACATGTACCTGACCGCCGAGAGCCTGCGCCTGATCGAGAAAAACAAGGTAGTGACCTTCGACGCCGACACCCAGGCCAAACTCAAGCTGTTCACCGAGCAACTGGACAGCGCGACGCGTTTTATTCCGCTATGGGTGAAAATCGCTGTGGCCCTTGCCCTGGGGTTGGGCACCCTGGTGGGCTGGCGGCGCATCGTGGTCACGGTCGGGCAGAAAATCGGCAAGACCCACCTCACCTACGCCCAGGGCGCCAGCGCCGAGTTGGTCGCCATGTGCACCATTGGCGCTGCCGATATCTACGGCCTACCGGTGTCCACCACCCACGTGCTGTCATCGGGCGTGGCGGGCAGCATGGTGGCTAACGGCGCAGGCCTGCAATGGCGCACGTTGCGCAACCTGGCCATGGCCTGGGTACTGACCCTACCGGCGGCGATGCTGTTGGCGGGCGCCCTGTATTGGTTGTTCAGCCAGTTCACCTGATCAACTGAGGCTTAGGCCTGTCTGGAAGTAGCGCTCGACGCCGCTCAGCGGGTCGTCGAAGCGCAGGCTATGGGCCAACAACTTCAAGGGGTTGGCGTAGTCATCCGGGCCGGCTGGCTGTACCTGCGGGTAGAACGGGTCATTACAAATGCTCGCCCCCAGTGAGGTCATGTGCACACGCAATTGATGGGTTTTGCCGGTAATGGGGTAAAGCCGATAGCGCCAGTGCTCGGCGTCGCGCTGGGCGACTTCCACCAGGGTTTCGCTGTTGGCCTGCCCAGGCACTTCGCACATGCGGAAGAACGGCTCGCCATTGACCATGCGGCTACAGTGACGATAGGGAAATGGCAGATGCGGCAGAGGCGCAGCAATGGCCTCGTAGCACTTGTGGATACGCCGGGTAGGAAATAACGATTGGTACGTAGCGCGGGTCTGCGGGTTGGCGGAAAACAGCACCAGCCCGGCGGTGTGCCGGTCGATCCGGTGCAGCGGTACCAGGTGGGGGTTATCGAGGCGGCGGATCAAGCGCCTGAGCAGGGTCTGCTCGACGTATTCACCGGCAGGCGTCACCGGTAAGAAATGCGGTTTGTCGGCCACCACCAGATGCTCATCCTGATAGAGGATGTGTTCCTGTACCGGTATGACCTTTTCGTTAGGCACTTCCCGAAAGTAGTGAATCCGCAACCCAGGCCGATAGGCCATGGCTGAGGTGATAGGCAGCCCCTGGGCATCGAGTACGCGCCCGCGGGCGATACGGTCCAGCCATTGCTCCCGACTGATCGCATGAAAATGCCCGCACAGGCAATCCAGCACCGTGGCCCATTCGCCGGGGGGCAGGCAAACGGTACTGGCTTGCTGCTTAGCCGGGTCGAAAGGCGCGCTGGACATGGAGGCTCCACAGATAGGAAAGGCCGGGCATTATCCCGCTATCAATGCGCGTGCGCCAGTTGCGCGGCCTCGGTGAACTCTTTGAGCCAGCGCAACACGTCCACCGCCTCCCAGCGGGTTGGATCGTACAAGGCATACAGCAACCCTTGGTAGCCCACCACATCCAGTGGTCGGTGATAGCCGGCACGCTGGAACAACGCTTCGATTTCGGCAAAGCAGGTGTTGAAGTGCAACTTGTTGAAGGGTGTTTTGCCCTCCGTCACCAGCCCATCGAGACGTAATTCCAGCACGGCCTCGCGGATCACATCAGCGGACATGCGGTTGACGCTGGACTTCAATTGTTCGACGTTGACCATTGGTTCATTTCCTTAATTTGCAAACCCGAGCGCCTCCTGCTTACTCGCAAGCCCGCCCCGACAACTGTATCTTTATACAGCATAAATAGCGCCCGCTTGAGCGTCAATGCCCGGCGACCGCTGGCTAGACCAACCCGGCGCAGTATCCCTGCCCTTTGCGCACCGTCAGCACTTGCTGGCGCGGCGCCTGCAACGCAACGGCTACGTGCACCCAGCGGTCGTATTCCAGAATGACCTGATCGAACGGCACCGCACTGGCGATGATCGCTTCAGCCGCTTGCCGGGCCGTCCAGCCCGGTACCCACAGATCAGCCGCCAACCCGGCCAGGTGGGCACTCTCGCCCACCCCGCCCACGGCTGCATTCAAGGCTGCACAACGGTAGCCGCTGTTGATTCGGATGGGCCGGCCAAGATGTTGCCGAATGCGATCGAGGGTCTTTGCCAGGCACTGCAAATTTGCCAACACCGCTGCGCTGGGCGTGTTGTCGATACCCAGGCGCTCGGCGGTGGCGGAGGCGGTCAATTCTTGCAGGGTGAAGTATTTACTGATGTTCATAGGGCCATTCCTTGGCTGAATGATCTGTACCCCTGCGGCCACCATGGGGCGGTGTGGCAGGGTGTAAGCCGCATATTGCCAGGGGGCGAAACGAATCGAGTCTAAATATGTACGGGGCCTGCGGGTCTACAAACAGCCCCAGCTGCGCTATGGTTTCGCTATCGGTCACCTGCGCGGGCGATTGCACTGAACCTTCGGCCGATCTTGCCACTCGAACCACACAGACGTTACATACGACGCCACTTATAGGAGATAACCATCATGGCCACGACCACCGCTAAAACCGCCCAAGACGTTTTGAAGGCAGACTTCCAGACCCTGGTCCGGGACACCGAAAAACTCCTCGAGCACACCGCGACCCTGGCCGGTGATCAAGCCGATGAACTGCGTGCGCAGATCAACGAAAGCCTGGCCCGTGCCCGCGAAACGTTGCAGCAGACCAGCGAAACCGCCCGCGAACGCGGCCGTGAAGCTGTGGTTGCCGCTGAAGATTACGTACAGACCAACCCATGGCAGTCTATCGGCATCGCAGCCGGCGCGGGCTTCCTGCTTGGCCTGCTGGCCACAAGGCGCTAACCATGGCTCTGGACACCGAATCACCTCATTCGGGTGCCGCAGGCTCAGGCCGTCGCCTGGGCGCGGCGGTCCTTGGCCTCTTGCACAGCCACGTCGAGCTATTCGGCATCGAGCTGCAAGAACAGAAGTCACGCACAGTAAGCCTGCTGTTGTTTGCCGGGCTTGCCCTGGTTTTTGCCTTACTGGCGTTGGTAGCGGTGTCAGGGCTGGTGTTGATACTGCTCTGGGACAACTACCGCATGGCAGGCATGCTAGGCCTTTGCGTGTTCTACGTACTGGCTGGGATTTTCTGCGCCTTGCGCCTTAAAGCGGCGGTTTTCGATGAGTCCTCACCGTTCAGCGGAACCCTTGAAGAACTTGCCAACGACCGGGAGCGCCTGCTGCCATGACCGCCCAGCCCCCAAGTAAGAACTCGCGGCGCGAAATGCGCAAGGCGCTGGTGCGCCTACGCCTGGAGATGCATCGCCAGGAAATCCGTCATGAGTCCAGCCAGTTGGTCAACCCGTTCAAGCGCTTGCGCGGCATGACCGACAGTGTTCAAGCGGGCCTCGGCATCAAGCATGCGCCCCTGTGGGGCATGGCCGGGGTCATGTTGATGGGCTTTCTGGCCGGCAAACGCACAGCGGCACCGCGGGTAGTCGTACCCGTCGCCGCTGGCGGCAGCGTCTCACGCCTGGTCCGCCTGGGCACCAGCCTTATCCCGCTGATCAAGCTAGCGCTGCGCAAGCGCTGACTGGCCGCTTCGCCGTTGCAGCCTGCCACAAGGCTGCAACGGCGTATGGCTACCCGCCCTCACATCCCCATACTCCCCATACTCCCCATAAAGTCTGCGTATCTGCGCCTTCGCGACAGCCCCTGGCGTTGATCGATATCGATGCCGCTGACCTTTAGGTAGACTGACGGCAGTGGACACTTTTGGAGAATGGCCTTGGACTGGCAAACCCTGCTGACCCGCGAACGACTCGGTAAACCATTGCACAGCCCTGATGAGATGGGCCGTAGCCCGTTCCACAAGGACCACGACCGGATTATCTTTTCCGGCGCCTTCCGCCGCCTTGGGCGTAAAACCCAGGTGCACCCGGTGTCGAGCAACGACCACATCCATACCCGCCTCACCCATTCCTTGGAGGTCAGCTGCGTCGGCCGCTCCCTGGGCATGCGCGTGGGTGAAACCCTGCGCGAGCGTTTGCCCGACTGGTGCGAGCCAAGCGATTTGGGCATGGTAGTGCAGTCGGCCTGTCTGGCCCACGACATCGGCAACCCGCCTTTCGGGCACTCCGGTGAAGACGCTATCCGCCACTGGTTCAAGCAAGCCGCCGGGCGCGGCTGGCTGGACGGCATGAGCGAAGCCGAGCGCGCGGACTTCTTGAATTTCGAAGGTAATGCCCAGGGCTTCCGGGTACTGACGCAGCTGGAGTACCACCAGTTCGAGGGGGGCGTACGCCTGACCTACGCCACCCTGGGCACCTACCTGAAATACCCCTGGACCGCGCGCCATGCCGATTCGGTGGGCTACAAAAAGCATAAATTCGGCTGCTACCAAAGCGAGCTGCCATTGCTGGAGCAAATCGCCCACAAGCTTGGTATTCCCCAGCTCGAAGAACAACGCTGGGCCCGCCACCCGCTGGTCTATCTGATGGAGGCGGCGGACGACATCTGCTACGCCCTGATCGACCTCGAAGACGGCCTGGAAATGGACCTGCTGGAGTACGCCGAAGTCGAGTCGCTGCTGCTCGGCCTGGTCGGTGACGATTTACCGGAAACCTACCGCCAACTGGGCCCTGGTGACTCCCGCCGGCGCAAGCTGGCGATCTTGCGCGGTAAGGCGATCGAACACCTGACCAACGCCGCCGCCCGGGCCTTCGTCGAGCAACAGGATGCACTGCTGGCTGGGCAACTGCATGGCGATTTGGTGGAGCACATGCACGGCCCTGCCAAGCGCTGCGTACTGAATGCCAAGGACATGGCGCGCAAAAAGATCTTTCAGGACAAACGCAAGACGCTGCACGAGATCGGCGCCTATACCACCTTGGAGATTCTCCTCAACGCGTTCTGCGGCGCCGCCCTGCAACAACACAGCGGCGGCAGCCTGTCATTCAAGAACCAGCGCATCCTCGACCTGTTGGGCAACAACGCCCCGGCGGCGGACTGGCCGTTGCACAAAGCTTTTATGCGGGTGATCGACTTTATCGCCGGCATGACCGACAGCTACGCCACCGAAATGGCTGCCGAGATGACCGGGCGCTCTAGTCCACGCTGACCGGGCTGCGCAGCGCCTCCAGCAACTGCACGAACTCGATCACCGACGGCGCCAGGGTTTGCTCAGTGCGGGTGATCAGCCCGATCTGCCGCCGCACCGCGGGGTGGTCGACCGCCACCTTGGCCAGGTCGTCGCGGCCATCGTCGGCGGATTCGGGAAGCAGGGTAATGCCCTGCCCCTGCCTGACCAACGCCAACACGGTAGACATGTAGTTGGCTTCCAGACCGGCCGACAACGGCAAATGCTCGTCGGCAAACAGGCGCTCGACCAAGTCGCGAACGCTGCTATCGCGCCCGGTCAGGACAATCGGAAATACCGCGAGCTGGCTCAGCTTCACCGCCTGCCGCTTGGCCAGCGGGTGATTCTTGGGCGTAAACAGGCACAAGCGATCCTCCAAGATGGCTTTGAACGTGAGCCCATGGGTAGGCCGAGCCTGGACGCCCAACCCGAAATCCACCTCGCGTTCCAACACCAGCGTATCGATGCGCTGCGCCACCACATCCCGCAGCCTGACTTCAACGCCGGGAAACCGCTGGCGAAATGTCTGCAGCACGCTGGGCAGCACCCCAGCGCACAGCGAGGGCAGCGCGGCGATGGTGATGACCCCAAGCCGTGAGGCGGCGATGTCGCGGGCAGCATTAACGATGTTGTCCAGATCCAGCAGTAGCTTCTCCATGGGCAGCAGCGCGTTTTGCCCGGCGCTGGTCAAGCCCACGTGGCGCGGGCTGCGCTCCAGCAAGGCGACGCCGAGCCAATCCTCCAGTTGCTGGATTTGCACAGTGAGGGCTGACGGTGACAGGTTCAGGGCGGTGGCCGCCTTGGAGAAACTGCCGGTCTGCACCACCGACAGGAAGGCCCGGATGTGCTGAATGGCATTCTTCATTTTGTTTTTCCGAACAAGAACAGCCGAATATTTCAATTCACAGAGCATAGCGCTGTTGTTATTACTCTTGCAAAACAACAAGAGGGTGTCTCGTCGCTGCCGCGAACAGGGATGCCAAAGAGGAACAGCCCATGCTCGCCACGCTCGGTGTCATCACCATTCTCTGCATGCTCGTCAGCATCATGAGCAAACGCATCTCCCCCCTGGTTGCCCTGATCGCCTTGCCCATCATCGCTGCGCTGCTCGGTGGTTTTGGGCTGCAAACCAGCGGATTCATCATCACCGGCATCAAGAACGTCGCCCCCGTAGTGGGAATGTTCGTGTTCGCCATTTTGTTCTTCGGCATCATGACCGATGCCGGCATGCTCGACCCCATCATCGACCGCATTCTTAAACGGGTCGGCACCCGTCCCACCCGAATCGTCATGGGCACTGCGCTGCTGGCGCTGTTGGTGCATCTGGACGGTTCCGGCGCCGTGACCTTTCTGGTGACGATCCCGGCGATGCTGCCGTTGTACACGCGCCTGGGCATGGATAAACGGATACTGGCCTGCGTCACGGCGATGGCAGCGGGGGTCAACTTTCTGCCCTGGACCGGCCCCGTACTGCGCTCCTCGGCGGCGCTGCACGTGCCCGTGTCAGAGCTTTTTCAGCCGCTTATTCCGGTGCAGATCGTCGGCCTGATTTTCGTCTTCAGCTGTGCTTATGTCCTCGGCCGGCGCGAAGAACGGCGCCTGGGCCTGGGCCCGAATAACCTTGATGCCAAACCCCATCAGCGCGTGCTCAGTAAGGCGGAACTCGAACTGCGCAAGCCCAGGTTGTTCTGGCTCAACCTGCTGCTGACCCTGGTGGTGATGGGCGTGATGATTGCCGGGGTGGTGGACCCGGTGGTGATGTTCATGCTCGGCACGGTGGTTGCGCTGTGCCTTAACTACCCAGCCGTGGACGCCCAGCGCGCGCGTATCGATGCCCATGCGAAAACGGCACTGACCATGGCCAGTATTCTGCTCGCTGCCGGGGTTTTCACCGGGATCATGCAGGGCACCGGGATGCTCAAAGCCATGGCCGAAGTGGCCGTAGGGCAAATTCCAGCGGGGCACGGCAAGCTGATCCCCATGGTGGTGGGCTTTATCTCCATGCCCCTGAGCCTGCTTTTCGACCCTGACTCGTTCTACTTCGGCATCATGCCGGTGGTGGCCGAAGTCGGTAAGGCGCTGGGTGTAGACCCCATGCAAGTGGCCCAGGCGTCGCTGCTGGGCGTGCACACCACCGGGTTCCCGGTTAGCCCGCTGACACCTGCGACCTTCTTGCTGGTCGGTTTGTGCAAGATCGAACTGGCCGACCACCAACGCTTCACTATCCCCTTCCTGTTTGCGGCCTCGGTCATCATGACCTTGACCGCGATGGTCATTGGAGTGTTCTGAATGAAAACGCTACGGATTGGTTCAGGGGCCGGCTATTCCGGCGACCGCATCGAGCCCGCCATCGAGCTGGCCGAACACGGCGATCTTGATTACCTGGTGTTCGAATGCTTAGCGGAACGCACCATCGCCCTGGCGCAGCAATCGCGGCGGCTAGACCCCAGCGCAGGCTACGATCCCTTGTTGAGCGAGCGCATGCGCCGGGTCTTGCCTTTTGTCGGCACAGGCGCCGATGGCACGCGCCGCCGTTTGCGCATCATCACCAATATGGGCGCGGCAAACCCGCTGGCCGCCGCTGGCGAAATCCGCCGGATAGCCGCGCAGCTCGGCCTGACGGGCTTAAAGGTCGCCGCGCTGACCGGGGATGACGTGCTTGCGGCGCTGTTGCAACGCCCCGAGCAGACCCTGGACAACGGCAGAACCCTGCGCTCCCTAGGCGATAGGCTGATTTCGGCCAATGCCTACCTGGGCGCTGAAGGGATTATCCAAGCGTTGCGCGCCGACGCTGATGTGATCGTCACCGGCAGGGTCGCTGACCCGTCACTGTTTCTCGCGCCGCAAATGTTTGAGTTCGGCTGGGCCGAGGACGACTGGGCATTGCTCGGCCGTGGCACGCTGGTGGGGCATTTGCTCGAATGCGCCGGGCAAGTCAGCGGCGGGTATTTCGCCGACCCCGGCGTTAAAGATGTCCCCGACCTTGATCGTTTGGGTTTCCCATTGGCTGAAATAGACCCGGATGGTAACGCGGTCATCAGCAAAGTGGCAGGTTCCGGTGGGCGCATCGACACGGCCACCTGCACCGAGCAAATGTTGTACGAAGTGCATGACCCCGCCGCCTATCTGACGCCCGATGTCAGCGCGGACTTTAGCCGTGCCACCTTCGCTGGCCTGGGGACCGATGAGGTCAGGGTGCAGGGGGCCAATGGGCACCCCCGCCCCGACACCTTGAAGGTGTCAGTAGGGTTTCTCGATGGCTGGATCGGTGAAGGCCAAATGTCCTACGGTGGCCCCGGCGCAGCGGCTCGCGGGCAGTTGGCGCAGGACATCGTGCTTAAGCGCCTGCAATTGACGGAGGTGGCCTGTGAAGAAATCCGCGCCGAGCTTATCGGCATGAACGCTTTGCACGGCAGTGACCTGAGCGGGCGGGCCGCCGGCGAACCTTGGGAGGTGCGCCTGCGCGTGGCGGCGCGTTGCCCCGACCAACAGACGGCAGTGCGCGTTGGCAATGAGGTGGAAACGCTTTATACCAATGGCCCTTATGGTGGAGGCGGCGCGAGCAAATCCGTGCGTCAGGTGGTTGCAGTGGCGTCGCTGTTCTTGCCAAGGGACGCCATCGGCGTGCAAGTGCACATGGAGGATTTGCCATGAACGCCACCCCATTGCGCAATATCGCCCACACGCGTACGGGTGATAAAGGCGATACCTCCAATATCTCCATCATTGCCTATCATATCGACGATTACCCCCTGTTAGCTGAGCGGCTCACGGTGCAGCGGGTCACCGAATACTTCGCCCAGCTATTGGACCCCAACGGGCCGCCCGTTAGGCGCTACGAACTGCCAGGGGTCGGGGCACTGAACTTCGTTCTGCCCGGCATCCTGCGCGGTGGGGTGACCCGCTCCCTGGCGCTCGATGCCCATGGCAAAGCGTTGGGGGCCGCCCTGCTCGATCTGCTCTTGTAAGCCCCCTTAAGCTAACGGTGGCGGGTCGAACGCCGTCACCGGCGGCAACGCCTGGTCCCATTTGACGATGTCGACAAAAGCAGTCTGTGCCGAGCAACCCTGGGACAGGCTCGACGAGCCGACGTCGGCGGTAATCATGTTGGGGTTGCCGTGTTTGTCCAGGCTGTCGCGTTCGCCGTGGGCCAGGGGATCGAACCAGGCGCCGGTGGCGATTTGCACCACCCCAGGGCGAATGTTCGCGGAGACGATCACCCCCGCCAGAAACGCGCCGCGCTGGTTAAACACCTTGACCACGTCGCCATCGACCACACCCCGCGCTGCCGCATCCTGCGGGTTGAGGGTCAAGGGTTCGCGCTGCTGGATTTTCGAAGCACGGCTGTAGGCGCCGTGGTCATACTGGCTGTGCAGGCGGGTTTTCGCTTGGTTGGACAACAATTGCAGCGGGTGGGCCGCTGCCGGTTTGGCCAGCCACACCGGGTGGCCAGGGCAGTCCGCGTAGGCAAACCCGGCAATGCGTTCGGAGAAAATCTCGATGCGCCCGGACGGCGTGGTCAACGGGTTGGCCTGGGGGTCATCGCGAAACGCCTGGAGCAGCACGGTCTCCCCGGGTGGATAAGGCACTTCGAAAAGCCCTTCCTGCCAAAATCTATCGTAGGGCGGCAGTTCGATGCCGTGCTGCTGCGCCCGCCCCCGCGAGTCTTCATAAATAAACCGTAGCCACTGCTCGGTGTCGCGGCCCTCGGTGAAGCCCTTGGCAAAATCCAGACGCTCGGCCAGCGCGGCGAAGATCGCATAATCATCGCGGGCCTGCGCCACCGGCTCGATCGCTTGCTGCATGGCGATCATAAAGCGGTCCGAGGCGGCGCTACCGATGTCATTGCGTTCAAGGGCCGTGGTGGCGGGCAAGACAATGTCCGAGTACTTGGCCTGGGCGGTCCAGTATTGTTCATGCACGATCACGCTTTGTGGCCGCTGCCAGGCCTGTAGTAGCCGATTCAGGTCCTGATGATGGTGAAACACGTTGCCGCCGGCCCAATACACGAGCCGAATGTCGGGGTACGTCAGCCTTTGGCCGTTGTAGTCAAAAGGCATCCCCGGTTGCAGCAGCATGTCGGTGATGCGCGCGACGGGGATAAACGCTTTGACCGGGTTTACCCCTTGGGCAAAGCGTGGCCCGGAAAACCCACTACGGCCGCTGCCGGTGTTGTTCATGCAGCCGTAGCCCAGGCCGAAGCCGCCGCCCGGCAGGCCGATCTGGCCGAGCAGCGCGGCCAGGGTGACGGTCATCCAAAACGGCTGCTCACCCTGCACTGAACGCTGCAGCGAATACGCCACATTGATTAAGGTGCGCTGGCTGGCCATGCGTCGCGCCAAGTCGACGATCTGTTGGGCGGGAATGTCGGTCAGCCCTTGGGCCCACTGCGGGTCTTTCGCCTGGCCATCGACATGGCCCAGCAGGTAGGCCTGAAAGCGTTCGAAGCCCACCGTGCAGCGCTGGATAAACTCCAGATTATGCAAACCTTCGCTGACCAGCACATAGGCCAACGCCATCATCAATGCCGTGTCGCTGCCGGGCCGTACCGCCAGCCATTGGTTGTGTTGGGGGCCCGTGAGGTCATCGCGCAAGGGGCTGACGTTGACGAACTGCACGCCCGCGGCAGACATCTCTTCTAGTGCCCGGCTCAATAGGTGATCGCTGGCGCCACCGGGGCTGGCCTGGGCGTTTTTCGCCGGCAGGCCGCCAAAGGCTACGAACAACTGGCAATGTTGGGCGAGGTTTTTCCACGAGGTATGGGCCGCCAGCAAGGTGTCCATGTCGCCGACGATATGCGGCATCAACACCCTGCCCGCGCCCAGGCTATAGCTGTCTCGGCTGGAGACATAACCGCCGAACTGGTTGAGAAACCGATGCAGCTGGCTTTGCGCATGGTGAAAGCGCCCGGCGCTGCCCCAGCCGTAACTGCCGCCAAAGATCGCCTGGTTACCGTACTCGGCCTTGACCCGTTTCAGCTCGGCGGCGACCAAGTCCAACGCCACCGCCCAGGACACCTCGACAAAAGGCTCCTGGCCGCGCAAATGCGGGTTGGCGCCGGGCTTTTCCAGATAACTGCGGCGCACCGCCGGGCGCTTGACCCGGGTCGGCGAGTCGATCGCATCCACCAGCGAAGCACCGATCGGCGACGGGTCCGAGTCCCACGGCGCAGGTGCCATGGCCCGCAGCCGGCCGTCGACTACCTGGGGGCGGTAGGCGCCCCAATGCAAAGATGTAAAGCCCATATCGGTGGTCCACCTTTTAACGGATTACCAGCTTTCGGCCAGGCCGAGCAAGCCCATGATTTGCCGCCGCAGATCGATCAGGTAAGGGTCGTCGCGATGGCGCGGGTATGGCCGCTCGATCCGCAGCTCGGCCTTGATAGTCGCAGGCCGCTCGCTGAATACAATCACCCGATTGGCCAACAACAAGGCCTCTTCGACATCGTGGGTCACCAGTAGCGCCGTATAGCCCTGGCGCTGCCAGAGGTCGATCAATTCTTTTTGCAGGGTGATGCGGGTTAACGAATCCAGCTTGCCCAGCGGTTCATCAAGAAGCAAGAGGCGCGGCTCATTGACCAACGCGCGGGCCAGGGCCACCCGTTGCGCCATACCGCCCGACAACTGCCGAGGGTAGGCCCGGGCGAATTCGCCCAGGCCGACTTTAGCCAGCGCGGCATCGACTTTACCCCTCTGGGCCTTGAGCAAGCCCTGGGCTTCCAGGCCCAGGGCGACGTTATCCCAGACCCGTCGCCAAGGGTACAAGGTTGGGTCTTGGAACACCGCCACCCGGCTAGGATGCGGCGCCGTAATGGTTTCACCATCGGCCTGCAACGTGCCGGCATCAGCAGAGTCCAGCCCCGCCACCAGCCGCAGCAAGGTGGATTTGCCGCACCCCGAGGGCCCGAGCAGAGCCACGAATTCACCGGGCGCCACGTCCAAAGATACCTGCTGCAGCACCGGCAAGTGTTGGCCGTCCAAGGCGAACCCGTGGTTCAACTGGCTGATATGCAACGCCAGACCCCGGTTAGCTTTTATGTCGTGCTGGGATGCCAGGGCTACCATTGCATCGCTCCTTTTTGCCAGGCCAATAAGCGGTCACGGACCAGAAACAGCGCCGAGATCAGCCCGGAACACGCCAGGGCCATGATCAACAATGCTGCATACATATTGGCGTAGGCCGCCCAGCCCTGGGCCCACTGCAGGTACCAGCCAATCCCTGCCTTAACGCCCATCATCTCTGCCACCACCAAGGTCGAGAACGACGCCCCCAAGCCCATGAATAGACCCACGAACACGTGGGGCAGCGCGGCGGGAATGGCCACTTTGAAGATCAGAAAGCGCGGCTTGGCGCCCAGGGTGCGGGCAACGTCGTAATAGGCCGGGTCAACGCTGGCAACGCCCGACCAAGTGAGTACGGTCACCGGGAACCAGGTGGCCAGGGCGATCAAAAACACGCTGGCACTCCAACTGCTGGGGAACAGAAAGAAGCACAAGGGCAGCAAGGCGGTGGACGGCACGGGGCCAAGGATCCGCAGCACCGGGTGCAACCAGTAGGCGATATGGCTCGACCAACCGATCGCCACCCCGGCAACGAACCCGCTCGCCGCCCCCAGGGCGACCCCGCTGCCCAACAATAGCGCTGAATGCAGCAAGCTTTCGGCCAGGCGCGGCCAATCTTCCAGGTACACCGCCAGCAAGGCCTGGGGAGGTGCAAAGAAAGGTACGGGCAACCAGGCCCACTTGGCGGTCAGTAGCTCCCAGGCGGTCAATAGCAGCGGCAGCGCCACCCACCATGGCCCGGCGCGGCGCACGCTGGCCGCCACCGCTGGCGACCAGCGCCCCAGAACGCTCAGCAGAACGCTTAGCGCAGCAATCGCCAGGCACAGATTGGCCAGGCCTTGGGTCATCGGCCACAAGCGCGTGGCATTGGGTACGTAGAGAATCACCAATGCCGCAGCGAGCCACGCCAGGGCCGCGACTATGCTCGGCCAGTGATCGAGCGCGACCCAGCGCAGGGGGCGGTGTTGAGTTGTCGCGTCAATTGAAGACATCAGCGGTGATCTCCCGGGCGAATGACGGGGCATCGGTGCTCTTGCCGATCACCTCAACGGTCTGCAGGTCGCTGACGTAGGTGAGGATTTCTTGGGTCAGCGCCGCGCCGACCGCGTGGTGCCCGTGGGTATGGTCATGGAGGATCGCTTGCACCTCTTCGGTGGAGGTATTCAGGGCGTGCGCCTGGAACCCTTTGGCCACTGCCTCAGGGTGCTGCACGGCGTAATCGTGGGCCTCCAGAATCGCCTGGGTGAGCGCCGCCGCCACGGGTTTTTCCTCGCGCACCAACTTGCCCGTCACACCCACCACGCAGCAGCTGAGGTTGGCATATTGCTCTACCAGGTTGGTCGACAATTCGCGGGCCTTGCCGCTCTGGATCAGGCGGTACATGAACGGGTCGCTGCCGCTCACCGCCTGCACCTCCCCGCGCTCCAGCGCGGTGCCCAGCAAGTCCGCCGGGTAGAGCCGCCACTGCACGTCACGCACCGGGTCGACGCCGTGCTTTTTCAACAGGATGGAAAAGAAATTACGGTCTGGGCTGGCCATGTCGGTGACGCCAATGGTCTGGCCTTTGAGGTCTTCAAGCTTGGCCACCTTGCCGTCGACGGCACTGAGCAAACGCAGGCAGCCGCCATGGGTGCCGGCGGTGAGCTTGACGTCGAAGCCCTGCTCCAGCGCCTTCAGCCAGCGCAAGGCCATGCCCACGCCCGCGTCGGCCTTGCCGGTGGCGATGGCTTCGAGCAGCACTTCGGTGGAATTACCAAAATTGACCAGCTCGACGTCCAGGTTGTGTTTTTTGAAGAAGCCCTGGCCGTGGGCGATCACCACGGGGGCCAGGCACACTGCATTCAGATTGACCGCCAGTTTCAGCGCGCGCGGCGCGTCCAGGCGGATAAGCTCTCCGGTACCTGCTGGCTCCGCCGCACCGTGGGTGGCATGCCCATCGTTGGCCCAACTGATCCGCGGTAGCGCCAGCCACAGCGGGCTGGCCAGCGCAGCGCTGGCAACGCCCAATAAGCGACGGCGGGTCAAACCATTAGTCACAGCCATGCAAATATCCCCTTGCTTAGCGATCGCCTGGAAGCCAGCGAACTTAATGACTAATGATTATATTTAACTGTAGTTATTATCAAAGAAACATATAACGCTAAGGTTATTCCGTGGCTTTTCTGCCGGGCAAAAAAAATCGGCGGCAAGCGCCATTGCGCTTACCACCGATTTTTTGCGCTGCAAGCTTTTTACAGCTTGGCGATAGACACCTCGGTCGACTTAACGAACGCGATCACTTCGCTACCCACTTTCAGTTCCAGGTCACGCACGGAACGGGTGGTGATCACCGACGTCACGATACCGGAGGCGGTTTGCACATCGATTTCGGAGACCACGTCACCTTCGATGATTTCCTTGATGACGCCTTTGAACTGGTTGCGCACGTTAATCGCTTTAATGGTCATGCTGAGGCTTCCTCTTGTGGGATACGCAGATCCGCGTGGATCAGGCTTGCAAGATGCATCAAGCGGAAAAATATTAAAAGGAATAAATAGACATTTATTTATTCGATTTAAGAATATATATCACTAGCCTCACCGCTACTAAGCTCATTCTAAAAAGTTATTTATAAGACTCTTGTTAGATCATTTAGCCTGTTCATACTTTCAGGTAGATCCCGAGTTTTATCCCATGACCCTGCAGTTGACCCCTTTGAGCCCTGCCCTCGGTGCGCGAGTCAGCGGTATTGACCTCAGCCGCGAACTCGATGGTGCAGAGCAGGCGGCGCTCGAGCGCGCGTTATTGGACTATCAGGTGTTGTTCTTTCGCGATCAGCCGCTGACCCCACACCAGCACGCGCGTTTCGCCGCTCGCTTCGGCGATTTGCATGTTCATCCCATCTACCCCCACGTGCCCGAGCAGCCCGAAGTGCTGGTCCTCGACACGGCGCAGACCGACGTGCGCGATAACGCCATCTGGCATACCGACGTGACCTTTCTGCCGGCACCCGCCCTGGGCGCGGTATTGAGTGCCCGGCAAGTGCCCGAGTACGGTGGTGACACCTTGTGGGCCAGCGGCATCGCGGCGTACGAGGCCTTGTCAGCGCCTATGCAACAGTTGCTCGAAGGCCTGACCGCCACCCACGATTTCACCCAGTCGTTCCCCCTGGAACGCTTCGGCCGCAGCGCCGAGGCCATCGCGCGCTGGGAAGCGGCGCGCCTACAGCACCCGCCGTTGGCTCACCCGGTGGTCCGCACCCACCCCGGCAGTGGGCGCAAGTCGCTATTCGTCAACGAAGGCTTCACCAGCCGTATCAACGAATTGCACGCCAACGAAAGTGCTGCCTTGCTGCAACTGCTGTTCAGCCACAGCACCCGCCCCGAGTTCTGCATCCGCTGGCAGTGGCAAGCCAACGATGTGGCGTTCTGGGACAACCGTGTGACCCAGCACTACGCCGTCGATGACTATCGGCCGCAGCGCCGGGTAATGCATCGCGCGACCATCCTTGGCGACGTGCCTTTTTAGCCCAGGCTTAGCGCACCGTCAGACAGCATCGAGGCCTCGGCCAGCGCCCTGCCCTCGCCCCTGTTCAAGCGAAGCCGACAATGGCCTTGGTTTCCAGGTACTCCTCGAAACCCTGCACACCGAATTCGCGGCCATTACCAGAACGCTTGTAGCCGCCAAAGGGCGCCATGGGGTTCCAGGTCGGGTAATTCAGCAGCACTTGGCCGGCACGAATCCGCGCGGCGACTGCGCGCACTTGATCCAGATCTTGGCCCTGGACGTGGGCGCTCAAGCCATAGACGGTGTGGTTGGCGATGGCCACGGCCTCATCGAGGCTGTCGTAGGCCAGGATGCACAACACCGGGCCAAAGATTTCTTCCTGGGCAATGCGCATGGCCGGGTCCACTTCGGAGAATACGGTCGGGCGAGCGTAGAACCCCTTGGGCAAACCCTCAACGCGACCAGGGCCGCCGCACACCAGGCGGGCCCCTTCGCTCAAGCCGGCGTCGATCATGGCTTGCACGCGGTCGTACTGGGCGCGATTGGCGATCGGGCCCAGCACCGTCTGCGCGTTTTGCGGGTCGCCCACCACGATCCCTTGAGCGGTCGCGGCGGCCAGGGCTTCGACCTCGGCCAGGCGCTGCCTGGGCACGATCATTCGCGTCGGCGCACTGCACGACTGGCCAACGTTACGTAGCGCCGACATCACCCCCAGCGGCACCGCCTTGGCAAAATCGGCATCGGGCAAGAGGATGTTCGGCGACTTGCCGCCCAACTCCTGGGTCACGCGTTTGACCGTCGCTGCCGCCGCCTGGGCCACCAGGGCGCCCGCGCGGTTGGAGCCGGTGATGGAAATCATGTCGATATCGGCGTGGGCCGCCATGGCCGCGCCCACCTCGGGCCCACTGCCGTTGACCAGGTTGAACACCCCCGCCGGCAACCCGGCGTCATGCACCAATTGCGCGAACAGCAGCGCGCTCAAGGGCGACAGTTCACTGGGTTTGAGCACCACCGTGCAGCCCGCAGCAATCGCTGGGGCCACCTTGGCGGTGATTTGATAGAGCGGCCAGTTCCAGGGGGTAATCAGGCCGCACACGCCAATCGGCTCGCGGACAACCGCGGTGCTGCCTTGCAGGGTCTGAAAAGAGTAATCGAGCAGGACATCCCGAGCCACGCGCACGTGTTCGGCCGCCAAGGGCACGTGCATGGCCCGGGCAAAGCTGATGGCCGCGCCCATCTCCAGCGACAGCGCCTGGGCCAAAACTTCTTGGCGTTGCAGGATCAGGCCATGGATTTTTTCCAGAAAGCCGGCGCGCTCAGCGACGCTGGTGGCCGCCCAGCCGACCAGCGCCCGCCGCGCCGCAGCCACGGCGCGGTCGACGTCGGCGCCAGTGCCGCTAGCGACCTCGGCCACTACTTGCTCGGTGGCCGGGTTGATCACCGCCAAGCTGGCCGGCTGGGTCGGCTCGACCCATTGCCCATCGATGTAGAACAACTGCGCAGTGTGGGGGTCGACGCGGTAGCTGGCTGAGGGTTGAGTGGTCATCCTACGGGCTCCCTGGAGCGGTCTGATTACATCGCACTAAATTAGCAAAACCGCCCTGGCCGAATGTGCCGCTGTTGGCTGCGCCAAAGGATAATCTGCCGAATCTGCCGGCCCTTGCAGGCAAACCGCCAGGCTCCAGCTTTGCCGGCAGCCATGGGCCCGGTTTCGCTGGGTAGCCGAAGCCCTGGCGCTATCCAATGTTTGCCAACCGCGTTGCGGGGCTGACACACCTCGGTAGCGAGAGGCGAACTTGGGACAACGACGGATAGCATCGCGACACTGAGCACGATCGACCTACATCGCCATGGGCAGTCTAGTAAACTAGTTATGGCGCCAAGCGCCCGCTCAGGAGAAACACATGACCCCACGAATGCAGGTTGAAGGGTTCTTCGACACCGCCACCCAGACCATCAGTTACTTGGTGCTCGATACTGCGACCCGCCGCTGCGCGCTGATCGACAGCGTGCTGGACTTCGACCCGAAGTCGGGCCACACCGCGACCACCTCCGCCGACGCCTTGATCGCGCGGGTCGCCGAGTTGCAGGCGCAGGTCGAATGGATTCTGGAAACCCACGTGCATGCCGATCACCTCACCGCCGCGCCCTACCTGCAAGGCAAACTGGGGGGCAAGGTGGGGATCGGCAGCCGTATTCCCGCGGTGCAAGAGGCCTTTGGCACGCTGTTCAACATAGGCGACGAACTGCCCCGCAACGGCAGCCAGTTCGACCACCTGTTCGAAGACGAAGAAACCTTCGCCATCGGCTCCTTGCACTGCCGCACTCTGCATACCCCAGGCCATACCCCGGCCTGCGTGACCTATGTGATCAGCGCCGGTGACAGCCTGGCCGCCTTCGTCGGCGATACCCTGTTCATGCCGGACTACGGCACCGCCCGTTGCGACTTTCCCGGCGGCGACGCTAGCGCGCTGTATCGCTCAGTGAATAAGGTGCTGAGCCTGCCTGCCCATACCATCCTGTACATGTGCCACGATTACCAGCCCGGTGGCCGTGACGTGCAATTCCAAAGCACGGTCGCGCAACAGCGCCAGGCCAATGTGCATATCCGTGACGGCATCAGTGAGCACGAGTTCGTCACCATGCGCACCGAGCGCGATCGTACCCTCGGCATGCCCACGCTGCTGCTGCCCTCCGTGCAAATCAATATCCGCGCCGGGCACCTGCCCGAGCCTGAAGCCAACGGCACACGCTACCTGAAAATCCCCTTGAACATGGCTTGAGGCAGGCGGCGCGTGTTGATCGTAGTGCTGGGCTTCATCGTCGGGGTGATCCTGGCCCTCACCGGGGCCGGTGGCGGTATTCTCGCGGTGCCCTTATTGGTTTTCGGCGCGGGGCTGAGCATGGTTCAGGCCAGCCCCATTGGCCTGTTGGCAGTGGCCTTGGCCGCAGCCCTGGGCGCCGCCATCGGCTTGAAAAACCGCACCGTGCGCTACAAGACAGCGCTGTTGGTCGCCGCTACCGGGATCGTCGCTTCGCCGATGGGCCTGTGGCTGGCGCATCGGGTGCCCAATAAACCGCTGGCCATCTTTTTCGCTTTAGTGCTGTTGTACGTGGCGGCACGCGCGTACAAGCGCAGCCTGCCGCCCGCCCCCGATGCGCCCTGCCCGCCGCCCCGAAGCCCACCGCCGTGCCTGCTCGATGCCCGGCGCGGCAAGCTGACCTGGACCGCCCCATGCGCCCGTGCGCTGTGCGCGTCGGGGGCACTGGCCGGCGGTTTGTCGGGGTTGTTGGGGGTGGGCGGTGGTTTCGTGGTGGTCCCGGCTTTGCAGCGCTACACCGACTTCAATGCACAAACCGTGCGCGCCACCTCCCTGGCCGTGATCGCTCTGGTCTCGCTGGCGGGCGTGGCGACCAGCGCGGCCACCGGGCATTTGTACTGGCCGGTGGCGCTGCCGTTTTCCCTAGGCGCGGGGCTCGGCATGCTCGCCGGTAGCCTGGTGGCTGCCAGACTCTCCGCCGCGCTGCTGCAACGCAGCTTTGCGCTGGTGTCGGGGGTGATCGCTGTCGCCCTGTTGGTGAACAGCCTTTAGACAGCGAATCAGCTTTTGTCTGGCACATCCACGGGGGCGTCGTGGCCGTGCTGCAGTTTGTCCACCGGGATGATCTGCACATTACCGTGGCGAACACCGCGTTCGGCAATCACCTGGCGGGCCAGGTCGGCCACCTGCCCGGTGGGCCCCTGCAGCACCGAGACTTCCAGGCAGTTGCCGTGGTCGAGGTGAACATGCAGGGTGGAAAGCGTCAGGCCATGGTGGGAATGGAACGTGCCGTTCAGGCGCTTGGACAACTCGCGGGTGTGGTGGTCGTAGACGTAACTCAAAGTCGCTATACAGCCGGCGTCACGGTCGCCCGTCTGCGGCTCGAGCAAGCCCGCGCGCAGCAAGTCACGCACCGCCTCGGAACGGCCCTGGTAACCATGGGTGCCAACGCGTTGATCGATCGCCGCCAGCAGTTCCTCATCCAGTGTGATGGTGACTCGTTGCATCGATAGCTTCCCGCTTAGTGTGAGGTTTAACCATAGACATCATACTGCCCGATGAATACTCTATGCCCCCATCGTCGTGGAGGGGCATAAGTGTGAAGCAGCCAGGCATGAAACGAAAGCTCGGAACTTGGGTACTGGCGGCATCCGCAGCGCTTTTATTGGCGCCCCTGGGCAACCTCGCCTTCGCTCAGACAACGGCTGACAGCCTGGTCTACACCTGGCCCACCAATGCCGGCCCGCTGGACCCGCGCGGCTATTCGCCGAACCAGATGTACGCCCAGGCCATGGTCTATGAACCCCTGGTGCGCTACACCGCCACGGGCGCCGTGGAGCCGTGGCTGGCCAGCAGCTGGCAGGTCTCCGCCGACGGTAAAACCTACACCTTCACCCTGCGCGAGGGGGTGACCTTCAGTGATGGCACGCCCTTTACCGCTGCGGCCGCCAAGAGCAACCTCGACGCAGTGCTGGCCAACCCCCAGCGGCATCAGTGGATGGAATTGGTCAGCACCTTGGAACAAATTCAGGCGCCAGACCCGCACACCTTGGTGCTGGTGCTCAAACACCCCTATTACCCGACGCTGCTGGAGCTGGCCCAGGTGCGCCCGCTGCGCTTTGCCGCGCCTAGCGCCAAGCCCGGCCAACCGGTGGGTACCGGCCCGTGGAAATGGGTAGAAACCCGCCGTGGCGAGTACGACCGTTTTCAGCGCAACGAGCACTACTGGGGCCCTCGGCCGGCCTACGGGGAGGTGTTGGTCAAGGTCATCTCAGACCCGGACAGCCGCGCCATTGCCCTGCAGACCGGCGAGGTAGACCTGATCCAGGGCGCCGAAGGTGAAATATCCCCCGGGACCTTCGTACGCCTGCGCGACGCTGGGTTCAACACGGCCATCTCGGCGCCGTTGGCGACCCGCAGCGTGGCGATGAACACTGGGTTGGCGCCGACCAACGAATTAGCGGTGCGCCAAGCCATCAACCAGGCCATCGACAAAGACAGCATCATTGCCAAGGTGCTGCACGGCCTGGAGCCCCGTGCCGATACGCTGTTCGCCAAGAACATGCCGTACACCGACCTTGGCCTCACAGCTCTGCCCTATGACCCCGCCGCTGCTCGGCAAACCCTGGAGGCCGCCGGCTGGCAGGCTGGGCCGGGTAAGGGCCCACGGCGCAAAAACGGCCAGCCCCTGAGTCTGGAGCTGTGCTTCCTGGGCACCAGCGCTTTGCAAAAAAGCCTCGCCGAGATCATTCAAGGTGAGCTGGCTAAAATCGGCATCCAGGTGCAGTTGCGCGCGGAAGAAGAAAATGCCTTGGTGCAGCGCCAGCGTGAAGGTCGTTTCGGCATGATCTTCGCCGACACTTGGGGCGCTCCATACGACCCGCACTCGTTCGTCAGCTCCATGCGCTACGCCGGCCATGCCGATTACATGGCCCAGCGCGGGCTACCGATGAAGGACGCTATCGACCAACAAATCGCCGAAGTTCTGGCCAGCACCGACGAGGCCAAGCGCGCGCAAGGTTACCGAAATATCCTCACCACCCTTCACGACCAGGCCGTGTACCTGCCCATTTCCTACCTCACCGCCATCAGCGTCAGCCGCCCGACGGTGCAAGACGTCGAGTTCGGTAGCACGCTGTTCGACGTACCGTTCGAACGCATGCACCCCAGCGCCGGGAAACCCTGAGCCATGCTGCGTTATGTTCTCCTGCGCCTGGCGCTGCTGATCCCCGTGTTATTGGGGGTATCGTTGATCGTGTTCACCTTGCTGCACCTGGGTAACGGTGATCCGGCCCTGGATTACTTGCGCCTGTCGCAGATCCCACCGACCGACACGGCGCTGCAGGAAGCCCGGCACGCGCTGGGGCTCGACCGGCCGCTGCCCGAGCAGTACCTGAGCTGGCTGTGGCATGCCCTGCACTTGGATTTCGGCACCTCCTATGTCACCGGCCGCCCCGTGCTGGATGACCTGCTGTACTACTTGCCCGCCACCTTGCAGCTGGGCGGGTTGGCACTGGCCAGCACCTTACTGCTTAGCATCCCCCTCGGGCTCGCCGCAGCGCGCTGGCGTGGGCGCTGGCCCGACCAACTGGTGCGGCTGGTGACCTTTGTCGGTGTCTCGATGCCGAATTTCTGGCTGGCGTTCCTGCTTATTGCCGTATTTTCCCTGTGGCTCGGTTGGCTTCCGGCTCTGGGCCGAGGCAGTGCCGCGCACCTGGTGATGCCGGTGCTGGCAATCGCCCTGATGTCCATGTCGATCAACGCCCGGCTGTTGCGCGCCAGCCTGCTGGACGTCAGCCAGCACCGCCACGTGCTGTATGCGCGGGCGCGCGGCCTGAGCGAGCGGAGCGTGTGGCAGCAGCATATTCTGCGCAACGCCTGGATGCCCCTGGTGACGGCCACGGGTATGCACATTGGCGAGTTGCTCGGCGGTGCGTTGGTCATCGAAACCATCTTCGCCTGGCCCGGCGTGGGCCGATTCTCAGTCGGCGCGGTGCTCAACCGCGACTATCCGGTGATGCAATGCTTCACCCTGCTGCTCACCGCCCTGCTGGTGCTGTGCAACCTGGTGGTGGATATCTGCTACGCCTGGCTCGACCCACGCACACGCCGCGCCGGGGTGCCCGCATGAGCCAGCCATTAACCACCATCCGCCGCACGGGCCATTGGGGGCTGCGCCTGGCCGGCGCGATGGTCGCTATTTTGTTGCTGCTGGCATTACTTGGCCCCTGGCTGGCCCCCTACGATCCGACCCTGGTCGACCTGGGTGAACGCCTGCTTCCCGCCAGCAGTAGCCACTGGCTGGGCACCGACCACCTGGGGCGCGACGTGCTATCGCGGCTGATCGTCGGCACCCGCCTGTCACTGGGTAGCGTGGTCTTGACCCTGGCCCTGGTCCTGGCGATGGGGGTGGCCATCGGCGGCCTGGCCGGCTTCGTGGGCGGCAAGCTGGACATGCTATTGATGCGCCTGTGCGACATGTTCCTGACCTTCCCGACCCTGGTGCTGGCGTTCTTTCTGATCGCCGTGCTGGGCACCGGGCTGGGCAACGTGATCGTCGCCATCGCACTGTCCCACTGGGCCTGGTATGCGCGCATGGTGCGCGGCATGGTGATCGCCCAGCGCGGGCGCGACTATGTGCTGGCCTCGCGGTTGGCCGGCGCGGCGCCCATCACCCAGGTGCGCCAGCACATTCTGCCCAACGTCGCCGGCCAGTTGCTGGTGTTGGCGTCGATGGACATCGGCCACATGATGCTGCACGTCTCAGGGCTGTCATTCCTGGGCTTGGGCGTTAGCCCACCGACCCCTGAGTGGGGGGTGATGATCAACGATTCCAAAGAGTTCCTGTGGACCCAACCGCAGCTGCTGCTATGGCCTGGGTTGATGATCTTCTTCTCGGTCATGGCTTTCAATTTATTGGGCGATGCCCTGCGTGACCGCCTCGACCCGGCCCTGCGCGCGGAGCAGCCCACATGAGCGAGCAATTGCAGTTGCGCGGGCTGCGTATCGAACACCGCCACCAAGCATTGGTCAGCGACGTCGACCTGAGCCTCAGCACGGGGCAGATCTGTGCCCTGGTGGGGGCCAGTGGCTCCGGCAAGTCGCTGACCTGCCTGGGCATGCTCGACCTGCTGCCCGCCAGCCTGCGGCGGGTGGCCGGGCAACTGGCGGTGGATGGCCAGGCCAGGCCGCCGGCCGAGCTGCGCGGCCGGGAGGTGGCGTTGATCCTGCAAAACCCACGCAGCGCCTTCAACCCGGTGCGCACCCTGCGCCAGCATGCCTTGGAGACTCTTCGGGTACGCGGCATCAACGGCGCCCAGGCCCGCGCAAAAATGCGCGAAGCGGTGAGCGAAGTGGGCCTGGACGAGGTGGAGCGGGTCCTCGACGCCTACCCTTTTGAACTCAGCGGCGGCATGCTGCAGCGGATGATGATCGCCTTGGCGTTGCTGGCCGACAGCCGTTTTTTACTGGCGGACGAACCCACCAGCGACCTCGACGTCGTGGCCCAAGCGCGCTTTCTCGATGTGCTGGAACGGCTGGCTGCGCAACGCAACCTGGGGGTGTTGTTGGTGACCCACGACATGGGCGTGGTGGCGCGCAGCTGCGACCACGTGGCAGTCATGGAGGGCGGACGCATCGTCGAATATGGCAACGTCGCCAGCCTGTTCCAGTCACCCCGCAGCGGCGCCGCGCAAGCGCTGCTCCACGCCCACCAGCGCCTGACCCAAGAGCACCCCTGGACATGAGCCTGCTGCACGCGCATCACCTCAGCCATAGCTATACCAGCGGCGGCCTGTTGACCCGCAAGCACCGCGTGCAAGTGCTGCGCGACCTCAGCCTGGAACTGCAGCCCGGCCAAAGCCTGGGCCTGCTGGGGCGCAGTGGCAGCGGCAAAAGCACCTTGGCGCGCCTGTTGATGGGCCTGGAACAACCTGAACAAGGCCATATCACTTTTCAGGGCGCTGCCTTCGACCCCACCAGCAAAGCCTTTCTGCAGACCGTACAGATGGTCTTCCAGGACGCCCCCAGCGCGTTCAACCCGCAGCGCAGCATCGCCTGGAGTATCGCCGAACCCCTGCGCCACCTCTGTGGCCTCAGCGCCAGGGCCTGCCAGGCCCGTGCCAACGAACTGCTGGCGCAGGTGCATCTGGCCCCTGCCGATGGGGCAAAACTGCCTGCGCAACTGAGCGGCGGCCAATTGCAGCGCGCAGGGCTCGCCCGAGCGTTAGCGGCTAAGCCGCAACTCATCATTCTCGACGAAGCCCTGTCTAATCTCGACCGGGTCCTGCAAGTGCAAATGCTCGGGTTACTCGCCGACCTGCGCGAACGCCTGGGCACCGCGTTCGTGCTGATCACCCATGACCTGAGCCTGGTGCAGCACTTCTGCCAGCGGGTGGTGGTGCTGGCCGACGGCAGCGTCGCCGAAGACCGCAGCGTGGTGGCCAATATGCAGTTCGCTCACCCCGCCGGCCAGCTGCTACAAGCGGCGGTGTTACCGGCGCGGCCGTTGCGCCAGCCCTGAAGGCTGAGCCTTGGAGTGGGGTCGCATCAGGTGTGCATCACGACGCTTCCCAAGCCCATAAATGCCACTTCAACCTGAGCGCCCATCGGCGCCCAGTAAAGGCCGGTCCAACTGCCGGTGGCCACCAGGTCTCCAGCCCGCAACGGCTGGCCTTGGGCAGCGGCATGCCGGGCCAGCCATGGCAAAGAGTGCAACGGCTCGGCAAACGGATGACTGCCGCTGGCGCTGAAAACCACAGCGCCGTCGACCTTCAATTCGACCGCTTGCTGCGCCCAGTTGGGTAACCCCTGCAACCTCTGCGGCTCGCCGAGAATCAAGGCGCGGTTAAGTTGCTGGTCAGCCAAACGCAGCAAAGGGGCTGCCTGCTCTCCCCGCACCCAGCGGGTGTCGCACAGCTCGATACCCGGCATCCATGAATCGATAGCCGCATACGCCTTGGCCAGGTCAGTGTGTTCGTCGAGGTCATGGGCCAGGCGCACGAACAACTCGCCTTCAATGCCGAAGGCAAAGCAATAGTCCGCCGGGGCTTGCCAGCCTGTCCCATGCACCGCAGCGCTGGGCACCCTGGCGGCGCTGATCAAACCTGCCGGTGCGCCGCCCAACTTCCATGCCTGCGGTCCTGAGCAGGCCAAGCCGCCAATGGTTTCGGCGACCTGGCGCTGCACCTCGTAAGCCTCGGCTTCGCTGGTTAACGCTACGCTTGGCAGGGGCTGGCGCCGCCCCTCTTGCCAGCTGCGAATCAGGCTGGCGGCAACTTGCTCAACGGCGCTCATTGGGGCAACTCGGTCTTGCGCCGGCGAACCTGCGCTGGCGCGGGGCGCGCGCAAGCCAGGAACTGGCCACGGCCCGCTGCGCCGCGGGGCTGGCCGTCCCACACCACTTCGCCGCGGGACAGTGTCACGGCCGGCCAAGCGCTCAATTGCATGCCGGCGTAGGGGGTGTAATCGACGTTGTGGTGCAGCATTTCATTAGTGATCGACACCGTTTGCCCTTCGTCCCAAATCACCAGGTCGGCATCCGTGCCAATCGCGATGCTGCCTTTGCGCGGGTACAAGCCATACAGCTTGGCGGCATTGGTGGAAGTCAACGCCACGAAGCTTTGTGGGGTGATCCGCCCCGTTCGTACACCTTCGGACCAGAGCAAGGCCATACGGGTTTCGACCCCCGGAATACCGTTGGCGATGCGGTCGAACGACACCTCTTCGCCGTGGGCCTTTTTGCCTTCTGGGCCATCGAAGCGAAACGGCGCGTGATCCGAAGAAAAAATTTCAAACGAGCCGTTCTCCAAACCATCCCAGATCACTTGCTGGTTGGCGGCGTCGCGCGGCGGCGGGCTGCAGATGCATTTAGCCCCCTCGAAACTGTCATCGCAGCCCAGCGAGTCGGCGGTCAGGAACAGGTACTGCGGGCACGTCTCGGCATACACCTTCAAGCCCTGGCTCTGGGCCCAGCGGATCTGCTCCACGGCTTCGCGGCCTGATACGTGGACGATCAGGATCGGCACGTCGACCAACTCGGCCAAGGCAATCGCTCGGTGGGTCGCCTCTCGTTCCACCAGCATGGGCCGTGAGTTGGCGTGGTAACGCGGCGCGCTCAACCCGGCCGCCAGCAGGCGCTCGGTCAGCCAGGCGATGCAGTCACTGTTCTCCGCGTGCAGCATCACCATGGCCCCTTCTCGACGGGCCACCGATAAGGTTTCGAGGATTTCTCGATCACCCAGTTTGAGCGCGTCGTAAGTCATGTAGATTTTGAACGAGGTGTAGCCTTCGGCGATCAGCGCCGGCAGCTCTTCGCGCAACACCTGGGGCGTGGGGTCGGTGACGATCAGGTGAAACCCATAGTCGATCACCGGCTTGTTGCCGGCCCGACGGTGATAGTCATCTACCGCCGCACGCAGGCTTTCGCCCTTCTGCTGGCAGGCGAACGGGATGACCGTGGTGGTGCCGCCGCACGCGGCCGACACCGTACCGCTGAAGAAATCGTCGGCCATGACCGAGCCGTCGCCGGTCGGTTGGTCCAGGTGCACGTGGCTGTCGATGCCACCGGGGGTGACGTGGCGCCCGGCGGCATCGATTTCCTCGGCGCCTTGGCCCAGGTCCAGGCCCAGGGCGGCGATGCGCCCATCGCGGATGCCGATGTCACTGGTGAAGGTGTCTGCGGCGGTGACCACGCGGGCGTTGCGGATGACCATATCGAACGGTTGCATATCAGGCCTCATCTAGCAGTAACCGGCCCCAGCCGGTCAGGCGGCGCGTATCGACGCCGGTGGTTTTCAACATGTCCCAAACGACCGTGGTCACCGTGTCGAACACCGGCACGCCATACAGGCGCTCCCAGTGCTCGACGCGGTGCGCGGCGTGCAGGTTGGTGCAAAAGGTACTGACCGCCTGTGCACCGGCCGCGACCACGGCCTGCACTTGGTGGTCCAGGGTCGCTTCGCTGACTTGGGCGAAGGAGAAGTTGTCCTGCAACGAGAGGTGGCTCTCACAGCTGGCATCGATACCCAGGGCCGCGTAATTGGCGATGATCTTGGCCTGCACGTCGCCCAGGTAAGGCGTCACCAGCCCCAGGCGCTGGATACCGAAAGCCTGCAAGGCAGCATTGAGGGCCAACACCGAGGTGGTCGCCGGTATCCCCGTGGCCTCGGTAATGGCCGCGCATAATTGGACATCGGTATCGAACCCTAGCCAGCCGGCCGAGGTGCCGCTCCAGCCGATCACGTCGACCTGGGCGTCGGCCAGCAAGCGCGCGGCGTCGAGCACCCGTTCGCGCTGAAATTGCCCCAACGCCTCGGCGCTGAGGGCGATCTGGGTCACGCTAAAGCGCGAAAAGTGCACGCTGACCTCTCCCAGGCCGGCGATCAGCGCCTGGGTCAAAGGCTCCAGTGCCGTGTTGGAGGAAGGCGTCAAGACGCCCAGGCGAATACGACGGGTCATGGGCTCACTCCGCAGGCAAAACTAGAAGAAGGATAACCCCGTACCGGGTTGGGGCAGCGCTGCCAGAGTGCCTGGCATACCCTGGCGGCTTCGACGCGTACTTGGGCTTCGTCGACCCGGGTCGAACGGCCTTGCTCGATCACCACCTGGCCATTGACGATGACCGTCTCGACATCAGCCCCAGTGGCGTTGTGCACCAGGCTGCCAAGGGCATCGATGCACGGCGTGAGGTGCAACTGGCGGTAGTCGAGAATCGCCAGGTCGGCCAATTGCCCGACTGCCAGGCGGCCCAGCCGGTCACCCCAGCCCAGGGCGGCAGCGCCGTTGCAGGTGGCCATGCGCAGTACGTCGGACGGCTGCCAGTCATCGGCGACCTTACCCGCCTGCAAGCGCCCGACCGCCAGGGCCCAGCGCATCACCTCGATCATGTCACCGTGCATGGTGTCGGTGGCCAGGCACAGGGCGGCGCCGGCTTTGCGCAATTGCCGGATGGGCGCCATGCGTCCTGACATTGCGTTGCCCACCGGGATATGCACCACGTGGGCTCCTGAGCGGGCGATGCGCGCGATGTCGTCGTCAGTCACATGAATGCAGTGCCCGGCCAACAGGCGCTCATCGAGCATGCCCAGCTCATGGAGCAACTCTACGGGGGTGCGGCCGTACTGGCGCCTGACCCAGCTCACTTCGGCCTGGCTTTGCGCAAGATGGGTGCTGATCTGCAAAGCGTGCCGACGCGCCAAGGCATCCATCTGGCGCAAGAAGTCCAGCGAACAGGTGTCCGCCGCGTGGGCAGTCAAGTGTGCTTGGATGCGCCCTTCGGCGCGCCCGGCCCAGGTCTGGACAAAGGCTTCGGCTTGCTCCAGCTGGCGCTCGCCACGCTCGCGGTCAAAGCGCCGTTCGCCCTGCAACAGCGAGGCGAAATCGACATCGGCCAAACGCTGGCTGGCAAATAAACGCACACCCGTTTCGGCCATACCGGCGACGGTATCCTGGGCGTGGACGAAGCTGTCGACCAACGTCGTGCACCCCGCCCGTAGCGCCTCCAGGGCCCCCAACCGGGACAGCGCCAGGGCTTCTTCCGGGGTGACCCAAGACGTCTGCGGCAGCCCCGGGGTATAGGACGGCGCAAAGCCGCAGTCGGGGGCCACACCGCGCACGAAGTTCAGCCCGGCATGGTAATGGGTGTTGATCAACCCCGGGACGATCACCCGCCCCGGCAGGTGCAGGTGGCGCTGTGCAGCCAGAGCAGTGCCGCGGTCCGGGCCCAAATAGGCAATGTGCTGTCCGAGGATCCCCAGGCTGGCTGGGCGAGCGACACCGTCCAGCGGGTCTAGCGCCAGCGCGCCGGTGATCAACAGGTCGAAGTTAGGCAGGCTCATGCGGCCATCCAGCCACCGTCGACCATCAAGGTGGTCCCGGTGATAAAGCTGGCTTCGCCGCTGGCTAAAAACGCCACGGCTTTGGCCACGTCATCCGGGCGCCCCAAGCGCGGCCACGGCGTACGTTGGCCGGCGCGTTGCAGCACCGCCGGGTCGATGGCGCGGCCGCCGGCCCCGGTCTGCACCTTGCCCGGTGCCACGGCGTTGCAGACGATCTGTTGCGCGGCATAGTCGCACGCGACTTGCCGGGTAAGGTAGTCGATGCCGGCTTTGCTGACGCCATAGGCCAGATCGTGCGGCGCTGCAATCATGCCGTGCTGGGACGATAAATTGATGATGCGCCCACGGACTTCGTCCTCCGGCACCTGCTGGAGCATCTGCCGAACGCCTGCACGGCAGCAGCGATAAACGCCGCTCAGGTTGACGTCCAGTACACGCTGCCAGTCGCCCTCGGCCAATTCCAACAAGGGCCGCGCATGGCGGATGCATGCATTGTTGACCAGCACATCGAGGCGCCCGAAGCGGCTGACGGTGGTCTCGATCAAAGCATCGACCTGGGCGCTGTCGGCGACATCCGTGTGCAGGAAACAGCCCCGCTGGCCCGCTTGGGCGATCAATTGTGCGGTGGGGCTACCGCCTTCAATCACCGCTTCGGTGACGTCGGCAATCACCACCACCGCCCCTCTGGCCGCCAGCAGCAGCGCGATAGCGCGGCCGATGCCCGACGCCGCGCCGGTGACGATACAGACTTTGTCGGCCATGCTCAGGCCTGACCCTGCCAGCGCTGGGTTCATTGCGCCCCCTTATGCTCGTGGCGCGCGGTGCACGCGAGCCATTGATGAAAGTCTTGATCGGCCGCCGCCAGGTCAAAGCGCGGGACGAAGCCGGTGGCCTCACACAGGCGTTGCACACTCAGGCTGGCGCGATCGTAATCGGCGTACAGGTCGACGTTAGGGACTTCACCAGGCTCGGCCAGGCGCCAGCGAAAGCCCGGGTGGCGGGCCTCGAGCCGTCGGCACCACTGGCTGAGCCACCAGGTGAAACCGGCGGCCACGTTGTACACCGGCAGTTGCCAGCGGGCCTGCGCCAGCAGATCGGCGATGGCCTGCGCTGCATCGCGTACGTATAGCCAGTCGCGCTGGCTGTCGCGGGGCAATAGCGCAGTACCGCCCTGCCGAGCGATTTGCAGCAGCTGCAACGGCGCGCTCAGTGTGTCGCGCACGCCGCTATCGGCTTCCCATGGGCCGAAGCAAGTGCCCAGGCGGCCAATACACAGGGGCATACCGCGCAGGCTAGCCAAACGCAGGGCGGCTTCCTCGGCGGTCCGTTTTGACAGGCCGTACAGCCCTTCGGGCGCCAAGGGTGAGCGCGCTTCATCGAGGCTGAAGGGTGCCCGGCCGGTGGCCCCGTACACCGAACCCGAGCTGATGTGCAGCACCCGCGCAACGCCACAATCGGCGGCGGCCCCGATGGCCGCCAGCACGCCACCGACGTTCACGTCGAAGATTGCCTGGGACGCCTCGCGCTCGCGCCGGGTATCGGCCGTGATCGCCGCCAGGGTCACTAACTGCTGGGGTCGGTGGGTATGCATGGCGTAGTGCAGCGCAATGGCGTCACGCACATCCCCTTGTTGATAGGCGAAGCCACCCGGCAATGCACTAAACAGCGCCAGGGCCGCCGGCGGGACCGGGCTCAGGTCGAAGCCCACCACCTCCTCGCCCTGGCTCAGCAGCAACTCAGCCAACGCTAGCCCAACAAAGCCACTACAGCCGGTGACCAGGGTTTTCATCTCAGGCCGGTTCCTGTACCGGCTCAGGCCGCAGCAGCGCCAGCACGTGCCGCTTGTAGTCGTTGAAGGCTTTCCCGGTGGGGTCGCGTGGGCGCTCCAGGTCGATCGGCAATAATTCGCGGATACGCCCCGGCCGGGCCGACATCACCGCCACATGCGTCCCCAAGGCGAGGGACTCATCGATGCTGTGGGTGACGAATACAATGGTGCTCTGGCTTTCGCGCCAGATACGAATCAATTCGGCGTGCATGTCCATTTTGGTCTGTTCGTCTAGCGCGCCGAAGGGTTCATCCATCAGGATCACTTCAGGGTTCATCAACAGGGCTCGGGCGATGCCCACGCGTTGGTTCATGCCGCCGGACAGCTCGCTGGGAAAGTGATTCTCGAAACCTTTGAGGCCGACCATGTCGATAAACTTCTGCGCCTTGGCCCGCCGCGCATCCTTACCCACGCCGCGCATTTTCAGGTGAAAGGCCACATTCTCCCAAACCGGCAACCAGGGCATCAGGTTGGCCTGCTGGAACACCACGCCACGGTCGGCGCCGGGGCCGGTCACCTGCTGGCCGCCCACGGTCACGGTGCCCTCGGTGGGGTGATCGAAACCGGCGATCATATTCAGCAGGGTCGACTTACCGCAGCCGCTGGGCCCCAGCAGGCAGAGAAATTCGTTGCGCGCGACGCTCAGGCTGACGTCGTCCAGGGCACGAATACCGGTGGGCCGCTTGGGGTCGTCGAATACCCGGGAAACCCGGTCGATGGTAATCAACGCCATGGTCAGGCTTCCTTTTGCAATGTGGAACCGCGCTGCCAACGCAGAAGGTAAGCGCCTACCCGTTTGATCACGTAGTCGCTGAGGAACCCCAATAGGCCGATGCTGGCCATGGAGGCAATGACGATGTCGTAGCGCAGGAAGTAATAGGAGTCCCACAGCACATAGCCGACGCCACTCTTCACAGCGACCATTTCGGCGGTCACCGTCAGCATCCAGGCCGAGCCAATGGCAATGCGCAGGCCAGAAAAAATGCTCGGTAGCGCTGCCGGAAACACGATGTAGCGCAGCAATTTGCTGGGCATGCCACCGGTCATGGCGCCGGCCCGCAACAGGTTGCGATCGCAGCTTTTTACGCCGTGGATGGTGCTCAGCAGGACAGGGAAAAACGAGCCCATAAACACCAGGAAAATCGCCGGCTTGTCGGCAATGCCGAACCAGATGATTGCCAGCGGAATCCATGACACCGGCGGCACCGGCCGCAAGATCTGCAGCACCGGCTCGAACAGGTTTTCCACGGTCCGCGACCAACCAATAGCCATGCCCGCTGCAATGCCCAACAACGCGGCTAGGGCAAAGCCTGAGAACACACGAAACGAACTGGCGGCAACGTCGAGCCACCAGTGGCCGCTGTAGCTTTGGGTATTGCCGTCGGTGGCGAAGCACCAGTCGGCCCAGGCGATCAGCACCTGGGAGGGCGCGGGCAACAGCGCCCGTGGCAAGATCCCCGAGCGGGAGAACACTTCCCAGCCGACGATCAACAGCACCGGCACGATACCGCGCTCGATCATTTTGTACAGCCGCCACAGGCCGGACGCGCCCTGGCCGCGTCCAGCCCGGTCAAGCTTGATGGCAGAGCTTTTCATCTCAGTACCCCAGCTCGGTTTTCGGCTTGCCGGTCACGGCCTCCAGGAAGCTGTAATCCAGGTTTTTTTCCACCGCCTGGCTGACATCCGTGCTGATGTACTTGAGGTCACGCATCATCTGCGCGATCGCCACTGCCGAGGCACGATGCATTTTGTAGTCGGGGTAGAGGTTGTCGACCGCACCGGTGGCAATCGCCTGGTCCAGGCCGGTGACTTTCTGGATGGTCTCAATGAACAAAGGTTTATCGCTGGCCATGAGGTCGTTGACCTTGACGATGGCGCGCACGGTTTCTTCCACCCCCTTGCGGTTGTCTTCGATGACATCCGAGCGGGTGACGATCAGGTTGGTCAACTTGCCGGCGGCCTGGTCGTAAGGGAAATCGAAAAATTTGGCCGCTTTGACTTCACGGATCTGGGTGGCGAACGGGTCAACCGAAGTGATCAACTCCACTTCACCGCGGCGCAACGCCTGCACGTGGTCAGAGGGGTTGGGAATATTGATGAATTGGACATCTTTATTGATATCGATGCCATGGGCGAGGAAAGCACCGCGCATGTGAATGTCTTGGGCATTACCCCGCGAGGCCGCCACTCGAAACGGCTTACCCTCGGCCTTGTATTGGCCGATGAGTTTTTTCAAACCCTCCCAGTCGCCCGGCTGAACCGGCAGGTCGTTGCCCACCAGGATCTGTGAACCGCCGTTGATCTGGCCAGAGATGGCGACCACATCGAAGCCTTTGTCCAATGCGGTTGCATAGTGCAAATAAGTGACTTGGGCCACGTCAATACTGTTCGACAGCAGTGCAGTCAGCACATCGTTGCCGGTATTGAAGGCAATGGCTTCTAGCTTGACGCCGGTGGCGTGCTGCGGGGTCAGCGACAAGGGCGTGCAATGGGCACATTTGGCGTACCCCAGTTTTACCGGCTGCGCCTCCTCGGCCTGGGCCACGGCCAGCAAGCCAAGGCTGAGCAGCAGGGCTGAAGCAGCGCGTACGAGTAGGTTTCTGGCCGAGCACATAGAAGGCATTGAGCTTCTCCAATTGTCACTAAAGACTGAGGCTTTGTGACAAAAGGTTTGCAACCGTTATGCCAATCTTTGTTACTCCTTGAACTTACGACTGCTCACACTGCCGCGCCCGAGCTTGTAGCGCCCGCCCAGCAAGGTTCTTCACGCTGGGTCCAATCAGCTATCGGGGCGAATACGGCGTTAAAACAGAGGCGCTACTCTTGCGCGAAGAAAGGGCAATTCCAAAAAAGCGACCGCCGAGGGTGCAATTTTGGACAATCGAGTTTCATTTTGTGACAATACCCAGCATAACTGTAGCAACCCTCGAGGGCGTGCCTGTGCTCATTGAAGAAACCTCCACCCCCCGCCCCCGCAAGGCCCGTTCGACGGAGCAGATACTCGGTACCGGCGCCAAAGGTGACGGCATTTATGAACGCATTCTCAATGCGGTGATGGAACACCGGCTTATACCGGGCACCAAACTGGTCGAAGAGAAGCTTGCCGGGGTTTTTCAGGTCAACCGTACGCGCATTCGTGAAGTGTTGGCGCGCCTGGCGTATGAAGGCGTGGTCACGACCATTCCCAACCGGGGGGCCTTTATCGCCAGCCCGTCGGTGGAAGAAGCCCGGCACATTTTCCAGGCCCGGCGCATACTCGAGCCAGCGCTGATCCGCAGCCTCGTCGCCAAAGCCGATGCCGAGCATTTTCAGCGGTTGCACGCCCATGTCGGCGAAGAGCGGGCCGCACGGGAGGTGGGCGACAAGCGCGCGGTGATTCGTTTGTCCGGGGAATTCCACCTGCTGATTGCCCAGATGGTCGACAGCCCGCCGCTGATCAAGCTGATGCGCGAGCTGTCTTCCCTGACCTGCCTGATCATCCTGCTGTACGACTCACCCAACGTGCCGGCCTGCCCCAACCATGAGCACACGGAAATCATCCATGCCATGGAACAGGGGCAAGTCGACGAAGCGATCCGCCTGATGCTCGGGCACCTGGACCATATTGAAGCGACCCTGGACCTCTGCGTCGAGGAAGACCCTGAAGTCGACCTTGAAGCCATATTCGGCTGATAGCGGCCCTGCCCTTTTCAATGAACCGACCGCCAGGAATTGCCATGCGCTTGCTGATCATTAACCCGAACATTTCCCTCAGCGTGACCGAGCTCATCGAAGCCGAAGCCCGGCGCACAGCGGCAGCGGATACGCAGATCCTCATGGCGACGGCGGCAAGCGGCGTCGCGTACATCGAAACGCGCTTCGAAGCGCTCCTGGGCGGCCATGCGGCGGCGGTCATCGCCGGTGAACAGCTGGGCAACTACGACGCCGTGGTGGTCGCCGCATTCGGCGATCCCGGCCTGCTGGCCCTTAGAGAAGTTTTGCAAGTGCCCGTGGTCGGTTTGACCGAGGCGGCGTTGATGACCGCAGCACAACTGGGGCAACGCTTTTCCATCATCGCCATTTCGCAGCGCATCACCCCTTGGTACCGCGAATGCGTCGAGTACAACGGCCTGCTCGGCAGACTTGCCAGCATTCGTCATTTAGACCGGCCTTTACGCGACGCTGGCAGCGTGCAAGACGACCATGGGCAGCGCCTGCTGGAGCTGTGCCACCTGGCGGTGAAAGAGGACGGCGCCGACGTGCTGATCCTCGCCGGCGCGCCCCTGGCCGGCCTTGCTCGCGGCCTGGCAGGGCAACTGCCGGTGCCGGTGGTGGACGGCGTTTCCTGCGCCGTGGCCCAAGCGCAAGTGCTGCACCGCTTACAAGCCGGCCAGGCCCGCGCAGGCAGCTTCGCCCGCCCGCCGCGCAAACCCAACCAAGGCCTGCCGCCCGGCTTGCAGGCGCTGCTGCGAGCTTAGGTTTCACGCGTTCAAGCCAGCAACATGGGCGCCTGCAGACATAACCCCAGCGAGCGCTCGATGGCCGCGGCGGCGTGCAATACCCGCGCGTCCTGGTAGCGCGCAGCGACGACCTGCAGGCCCACGGGCAAGCCGCGACGGCCGACCCCGCAGGGTAATGACAACGCCGGCACCGCGCAGTAGTTGAAGATCGGCGTATACCCGGCATGGTCGCGAGGCCCAGCCGGTTGCCCGCCAATCAGCGCCGGGCCAAGCTGCTCGGCGGCCCAGGCCTCGACCGGCGCAGTGGGGCACAACAACAGGTCGTAATCGTCGAAAAAGCGCGCCAGCGAACCTGACAGCTCATTGCGCAACTGCAGCAACTGAGCAGTGACCACCCCGGTAATCGTCAAACCCATTTCCACCTGTGCGCGGATATCCGGGTCCAACTGCGCCCGTTGCGCTTCGGGCAGGGCGCCGAACTGGGCGGCCAACGCCGTGTGCTGCAGGCCCAGCAGTGCATAGCCTTGCAGACTGGCCGGCCAGCGCGGGGTCGCCGGTTCAATCGCCCAGCCGTCGCCCCGCAAGGTGTCCAGCGCCTTTTCAAGCGCCGCTAGCACGCCGCTGTCCATGGGCAAATCCAGCCCCAAGTCCGCTGACCAGGCGATGCGTAATGAACGCGGGTCACGCTGGGGCGGGTCAAGGGCCTCGCTGGAAAAATGCGGTTGCGAGAGCGGGTCTTCGGCGCACCAGGCATACAAGCTGCGAGCCATTAACGTGACGTCTGCCACGTCTCGCCCCACCTGACCGACCACCGACAGCAAATGGTTGGGGTCGGCAAAGCCCCAGGGGTTGGGCACCGCCCCCAGGCTAGGCTTGAACCCCACCAGGCCGGTATGCGCCGCTGGCCGGCGGGTCGAGCCCCCGGCATCGGTGGCCAACGCCAGTGGCCCCAGCCCTGCAGCCACAGCGGCGACGGCCCCACCAGAGGAACCGCCGGGCGTCAGGCGCAGGTCCCAAGGGTTAAGCGTGGTGCCGTGCAAGCGGTTGGTGGTCACCCCCTTGCAAGCAAACTCGGAACAGTTGGTGACCCCCAGCGCCACCCCGCCCAGCTCGCCCAAGCGCGCCACGCACCAGGAATCGCGCGGTGCGATGAAATCAGCGAACAGCCGAGAGCCGAAGGTCGCCGGCGCGCCGCCCAGCCATAGGTTGTCCTTGACGCTAAAAGGCACGCCCGCCAATGGCAAAAACTCGCCACCGGCCAGGCGCGCATCGACCTGGCTGGCGCGGGCCAGCACCGCCTGACGGTCATAATTGATAAATGCGTTGAGCGAGGGGTTCAACCGGTCCAGGCGATCGCAGATGGCCCCCGCCACCTCGAGCGAACTCAACGTCCTGTTGTGCACCAGGTGGGCGATCTGGTGAGCGCTGAAGCGATGGATGTCCATGGATACTCCGGGTTGGGCAAACGACGATAGCCAGGTGCTCAGCAAGAACCGCGCCGCTGCCCGCGCCCCTGAAAACCCGGCGATTGGAGCGGATGACGCAGTTGGGGCGTGCCGCAAAATAGTGAACGCAGCGAGAATTGAGCACAGCAATGGTGCGCTATATAGTTTTCACGATTGTGCACAATCTGTACAAAAAAGATGAACCGACAGTTAATTTTTATCATTTGAATCAACAGCATAATTACCGGCCCACACTTCACAAGCCACCTATGGCACGTGCATTGCTTTAGCGATTTTCAGTCTACCGCACTCACTGCGAGCTCAAGCATGACCACCTCCACCACCAGCTTCGACTTGACTCTGGATGACATTTTCCATCAGTACCCCGGCGCTGCGCCGGCGGTGGACCATATTACTTTGGAGGTCGCCGCGGGCGAGCTGGTGGCTTTGCTAGGGCCGTCGGGCTGCGGCAAAACAACTCTGCTGCGGATCATTGGCGGCTTCCAGCCGCAAACCTCGGGCAAGGTGGTGATTGGCGGCAAGGTGATCGACAGCCTCGCGCCCCATCACCGTGACATCGGCATTGTCTTTCAGAACTACGCGCTGTTTCCCCACCTCAGCGTGGCCGAAAACATCGCCTATGGCCTCGATGCCCGGGGGGTGGCGCGCCCGCAAAAGCGCGAGCGGGTCGCCGAGATGCTGGAGATGATCCAGCTCGGCCACTTAGCCGATCGCTACCCGCGCCAGCTCTCCGGGGGCCAGCAACAGCGGGTGGCCTTGGCCAGAGCGCTGGCGGTGGCGCCGCGTATTCTGCTGCTGGACGAGCCCTTTTCCGCGCTGGATAAAAGCCTGCGCCTGGACATGCAAATCGAGATCAAGCGGCTGCAACGCCAGTCTGGGGTGACGTGCGTCATGGTCACCCATGACCAGGAAGAAGCCTTGTCCATGGCCGACCGCGTCGCGGTGCTCAACGCGGGCCGCCTGGAGCAATTCGCGACGCCCTCGCAGATCTACGACTCGCCGAGCAGCTTGTTCGTCAATACCTTCGTGGGCACTGCCAACGTGCTGCCGGGCACACTGGAAAGCATGACAGCGCAGACGGCCCAGGTGCGCCTGACCGACGGCAACCTGCTGACCTGCCGCGCGCCCCAAGACGCCCAACCGGGCAGCGCGGTGCTGGCGTGTATCCGCCCTGAAAACCTGCAGGTCACGGCGGCCGGTGAAGGCTTGGTGGCGCGCGTCGAGCTGGGGCTGCCCCTGGGCCCTTCAATCGTCCATGAAATGCTTACCCCAGGCGGCTTACGGCTCAAAACAGCCGCACCGCGAGGCATGGGCAGTGAGCCGCTGAAACCCGGCACCGCTGTAGGGCTGCGGCCTATTTCAGCCCACGCCATCACCACTTTTGCTGCCCCACCGGCTGTTGCCTTGAACTGAACCAGGAGTCGACGATGGATATTTCCCGCAGGCGCATCATGCAGTCCGCCCTCGCTTTAGGGGCGTTGCAATTGTTTCCGCAACTGAGCATGGCCCAGGCGCGCAACCTGGTATTTGCTACTTTCACCGGCAGCTGGGAGGAAGCCCACCAAGCGGTGCTGGTGCCTGCTGCCCTGGCGCACATGAAAGACGCGAATATCATTCTGGACCCGATGATATCGGTGGACCAAATCTCCAAGGTAATGGCGTCCCGTGAGCACCCACCCATTGATGTCATGTTGCACGATCCAGGCCCTGCCCTGACGGCTATCGCCCAGGGCTTGATCGAGCCTTACCCGGTGGCAGACAGCGCCTTTTACAAGCAGCTGATGCCCGAAGCGCAGGACCCCATGGGCCCGAGCATTTTCTTCCAGATCGTCGGCCTGACCTATAACCCGGACACCATCAGCACACCGCCGACGTCCTGGATGGATCTGTGGAAGCCGGAATATGCGGGCCGAGTGGGCATCACCAATATGAACTCGTCCCTGGGCACCGGTTTTATGGTGGAGCTGGCGAAACTGAAGGGCGGCTCCGATAGCAATATCGACCCCGCATTCGAGCTGCTGAAAACCCTGAAGCCGAACTTGGCGGCGGTTGCGACCAACCCTGGGCAACTGGCCACGCTGTTCCAGCAAGGCCAGATCGATATCAGCCCCGGCAATTTCAATGCGATTCAGATCCTCAAGGCCCGCGGCGTACCGGTGGAATGGGTCGCTCCCAAGGAAGGCGCCATCGCCTTCAAGACCAGCATTCATATCGTCAAGAACTCGCCCAACCGCGACTTGGCGTTTGCCTTGATTGAAGCGTCGATGTCTCCCCAGGTGCAGGAGCAGTTGATGCAAGCCCCTTATTTGGTGGTGCCGACCAATACCCAAGTGAAGATGGCGGGTGAAATCGCGACCTCGCTGGCCAAGGACCAGGCACAGATGAAAGCGCGCTTCCGCTTTCAGGACTGGAGCGTGATCAACCAGCACAGGGCCGCCTGGATCGAACGCTTCAACAAGGAAATCCAGGTCTGATGGCCCACCCGTAAAACGGCGCTCGCCCCGTAGGAGGGGGCTCGCCCCTGTAGGAGGGGGCTCGCCCCCGAGCTCTATGTCCTCAGCAATATCGGCAAAAAATCAAAAGATCGGGGCCAAGGCCCCTCCTACGCAATGCCGGGAGTGTCTCTGTGAACGCGCGACATCATGATGTGACGGTTTACAACTTAAACTACAGCATGCCGCTGGCCGCCTTTTTCGTGCTGTTTTTTGTAGCGCCGTTGTTGCTATTGGTGTTCGTCAGCTTGCACAACGATTCGGCCGTCAGCGTGTTCGGCCTGGGGCAGTATGCCAAGGTATTTGGCGAAGGCATGGCCCTGCCCATCCTCGTGGACACATTGTGGCTGGGGCTGCAGGTCACGCTGTTGTGCCTGGTACTGGGTTATGCCCTGGCCTGGGCATTCGTACGCAGTTCGCCGTCCGTGCAAAAGGTGTTGATAATGATCATCGTGCTGCCGCTGCTCACCAGCGTGGTCGTACGCACCTTTGCCTGGGTGGTGATCCTCGGCCGCCAGGGCATCATCAACGAACTGCTACTGAGCTGGGCCTGGATCGAAAAGCCGCTGCGCTTGTTGTACTCGCGTGAAGGCCTGATCTGGGCCTTGGCCAACGTGCAATTACCCCTGATGACCCTGCCGCTGATCACCACGCTGCAACGCCTGGAAAGTAACCTGGAAGATGCGTCGGCTGCCCTTGGCGCGAATGCGTGGCGCACCTTCCGCCGGGTCACGCTGCCGCTCTCTTTACCAGGGGTGATTGCCGGTAGCCTGCTGACCTTCTCGGCCACCATCACGGCGTTTATCACCCAGTCATTGGTGGGTGGCGGGCAGATGCTGTTCATGCCGATGTACATCTACCAACAGGCTTCGGCACTGCAGAACTGGCCCTACGCGGCCGCTATCTCATTGGTCTTTCTGTTGGCCGTCATCGCCTGCGTGACGTTACTTAGCTACATGGGCCAGCTCAGCAAGAGGAACGCGACGCTATGAGTATCGGCCGCCGTAACGATCTGTCCGACATCGCCCTCAAGGGCGGCTTTTATCTGGTGGCCTGGGCCGCCGTGGCGCTGTTGTTGGCGCCGACGCTAATCGTACTGATCGTGTCGTTCACCGACAGTTACTCACTGCGCTTTCCGCCCCAGGGTTTTTCCACCCGTTGGTACGTCGCGTTATTCAAGGCGTTCACCTTGCACTTCGCGGCCTGGAACAGTTTCTTGGTGGCCTTGGCCACCACCGCCTTGTGCGTGGTACTGGGCACGGCCGCCTCGCTCGCCCTCGCCCGTTCCACCAGCAAGGCCGCGCGCTGCCTGGACGTGCTGTTTATGTCACCGCTGATTTTGCCGGGGCTAGCCTTTGGCTTGTCGGCGCTGATTTTCTTCAGCGAGATGGGCATTGCGGTGTCGATGACCACCTTGATCATCGGCCACACGGTGGTGTGCGTGCCCTATGTGATTCGCACCACCTCCGCCGCCCTGCTGCAACTGCCGCCGGGGCTGCTGGAAAGTGCCGCCAGCCTGGGCGCCTCCAGGGGCCACGCGTTACGGCGCATTACCCTGCCCTTGATCGCCCCAGGGATCGCCGCAGGTGCCTTTATCGCTTTTATGTCATCGTTCGATAACACCGCCGTGTCGCTGTTCCTGCGCGACGCCCGCACTGACATGCTGCCGATCCGCATGTGGCAAGACCTGGAGAGCAAGCTGGATGTCACCATCGCCGCGCTTTCCAGTGTGCTGGTGATGGTGACGCTGATCATGATGGTGCTGATGGAAAAGTTGACCGGCATCAGTCGGCGAATTCGCGGATAATCGCGGCCAATGGCAAGTCAGAGAATTCGTATGGGCCCCAACACACCTCAGGATGCAGACGGCATTGCCGAACAGATCACTGCCGCGATCATGGAGCACCGGCTGCCACCGGGGATCAAATTGGCCGAAGAAAAACTGGCGGTAGCGTTTGGCGTGGGCCGCAACAAAATTCGCCAAGCCTTGATGGCGCTGGCCAAGCAAGGTCTGGTGAAACTGCACCCCAACCGGGGGGCCTTTGTCACCAGCCCGGGGGTACAGGAGGCGCGCGACTTGTTCGCCACGCGGCGGTTGCTGGAGCCCGAAATTATCCGCAACGTCATCAACCGCTCGACCAAAGCCCAACGCAAGCCATTGCACGCACATTTGAAAAAGGAAGCCCTGGCGCGCAAGAACAACGACCGCCGCGCGGTGATCAAGCTGTCCGGGGACTTTCATATCCTGCTGGCAGAGATCGGCGCGAACAGTTTTATCAGCCGTATCATGCGCCAGCTCTGCCCCTTCACCTCGCTGATCCATGCCCTCTACGACGGCCCGCAAACCCTTGCCTGCCCCGAGGACGAACACGGGGCAATCGTCCAGGCCATCGAAGACCGCGATGAAGCGCGGGCCATTGCGCTGATGCTGCATCACCTGGAGCACGTGGAAAACGCGCTTAACCTGAGCCTGGACCAGCAGCCCGCGATTCAATGGGAGACGGTCTTTAACTGATCCGTTTGCTGGAAGTGGGTGCGTTTCGTACACTGCGAGCTTCGTGGGCAATGGCTTCAGCCCGGTTTCACCGACCGGCTCCACCCTGCGCAGCCTAAAGACCCCAGGAACGCCGTGGCAAGGAAATCAAAAAGGGCACTTTTGAGCCCTGCAGACGCGGCCGACATGCCGGTTACGGTGACCGAAGTGGCGCGGGCGGCTGGCGTCTCGCCGATTACCGTCTCGCGCGCCATCCATCGCCCGGAGCTGGTCAGCGAGGCGACCCGTACCTATGTGCTCGAGTTCGTTCGAGCCATGGGCTACGTGCCGAACCTGCTGGCCGGTAGCCTGGCGACCAGCAAGAGCAAGCTGGTGGCGATTCTTATCCCGACCATCGCCCATTCGATTTTCGCCACGGCCGTGCAAGCCATGATGGATCGCCTGACCGCCGCAGGTTATCAGTCACTGCTGGGGCCGACCGGCTACTCCCCCGAGAAAGAAGAAACGCTGCTGGAGGCCATTTTGGGCCGCAGGCCGGACGGTATCGTCCTCACCGGCACATTGCATACCCCTGGCAGCCGGCAGCGCCTGGCCTCGGCCGGAATCCCGGTGGTGGAAGCCTGGGACCTGAGCGAAACCTGCCTGGATATGCAGGTCGGTTTCTCCCACGAAGCGGTGGGTGTGGCGGTCGCCGAGCATTTTCTCGCCAAGGGCTATCAGCGCTTTTCGGTCATCACGGTCGATGACCCTCGCGCCATCCGGCGCTGCAACGGCCTGATCGAGCGGCTCAAAGCCCAGCGGATCGAAAATGTCCCGGTCGAAACGCTACCCCTGCCCTCCACTTGGGAAGTCGGGCGGGAGGGCCTGAAACGGCTGCTGTCGCGCCCGCAGCGGCCCGAGTTGGTGTTCTGCAGCTCCGACACGGTGGCCATGGGGGTTTTAGCGCAGGCGGCTGAGTCCGGGCTGCGAGTGCCGGAGGATATGGCCGTCCTGGGTTTTGGCGACACGACCAACGGTCGCTTCACCCACCCGGCGCTGTCCACCATCAGTGTTAACGCTGCCGTTATGGGCGATGAAGTCGCAAAGGCTCTGCTACGGCGCTTCGCGGGCGAAAGCGCGCAGCGTCAATTCGACAGCGGCTTCAGCCTTATCGAGCGCGCCAGCACCTGAGCGCCAAGCTCCAGAAAAAATAATTCCCGAGATCACTTGAACGGTGACGCTATCTGCTGAATGATAACGTTATCGTTATACGACAACAGACATGTTGCACTTTCGACGATGACCCCTCTACCCGCATAAAAATAATTCGTGGGAGCGCCAGACATGCAAGAAACGAAAAGAACTCGTGCCCGCTATTTGATCCTGCTCATGCTGTTTCTGGTGACAACGATCAACTACGCCGACCGAGCCACCATCTCCATCGCCGGGTCCAGCATCCAAAAGGCTTTAGGCATCGACGCCATCACCCTAGGCTACGTGTTCTCGGCGTTCGGCTGGGCCTACGTGCTAGGGCAGATACCCGGGGGTTGGTTGCTCGACCGCTTCGGTTCGAAACGGGTGTACGCCGGTAGTATCTTCACTTGGTCGCTGTTTACTCTGCTGCAGGGCTACATCGGCGAGTTCACGGTTTCCACTGCGGTGGTGCTGCTCTTCCTGCTGCGTTTCACCGTCGGCCTGGCCGAAGCCCCCTCCTTCCCGGGTAACGCCCGCATCGTCGCCTCCTGGTTCCCGACCAAAGAACGCGGCACGGCCTCGGCGGTGTTCAACTCCGCGCAATATTTTGCCACGGCATTGTTCGCACCCTTGATGGGCTGGATCGTTTACACCTTCGGCTGGGAACATGTGTTTATCGTAATGGGCGCCCTGGGCATCGTGTTTTCGGTGGTCTGGATGAAAGTCATCTATAGCCCCAAGGATCACCCACTGGCCAACGCCGCCGAGGTCAAGTACATCGCCGATAACGGCGGCCTGGTGGACCTGGATGACAAGCGCACGAAAAAAGACAGCGGGCCAAAGTGGATGTACATCCGCCAACTGCTGTGCAACCGCATGATGGTGGGCATCTACCTGGGCCAGTTTTGCATCAACGCGCTGACCTACTTCTTCCTCACCTGGTTCCCGGTGTACCTGGTGCAAGAACGTGGCATGACCATTCTCAAGGCGGGCTTCATTGCTTCGTTGCCGGCCATTTGCGGGTTTCTGGGTGGCGTGTTGGGTGGTGTGTTCTCCGACATGCTGCTGCGTCGCGGCAACTCCCTGAGCGTGGCGCGCAAAACCCCAATCGTGTTGGGCATGCTGCTGTCCATGTCGATGATCATCTGCAACTACGTCGAGGCCGACTGGATGGTGGTGTCGTTCATGGCCCTGGCCTTCTTCGGCAAAGGCATTGGCGCGCTGGGCTGGGCGGTGATGTCCGACGTTTCACCCAAGCAAATTGCCGGGCTGTCAGGTGGGATTTTCAACACCTTCGGCAACCTCTCCTCCATCTCCACGCCGATCATCGTTGGCTACATCATCGCGGCCACCGGCTCTTTCAAAATGGCCTTGGTGTTCGTGGGCGTCAATGGGTTGATCGCCGCTGTCAGCTACCTGTTCATCGTGGGTGATATCAAGCGCATCGAGCTCAAGGGCCTGCCTGTCCAGCCAGAGCCGATCCCCAGCGTACCTGACGCCAAAACCAGCCACTGATCTGCATAATAAAAAGGAATTGGACCATGAATGCATTGACCTCTAACGCCACCACCTCTGGCGCGCCGACTATCACCGAGCTGCGCGTAGTGCCGGTGGCTGGCCATGACAGCATGCTGCTCAACTTGAGCGGTGCCCACGGCCCCTACTTCACCCGTAATGTGTTAATCCTCAAGGACAATGCCGGCCGCATCGGCATTGGTGAAGTGCCAGGCGGCGAAGGTATTCGCCAGACCCTGGAAGACGCCCGTGAGCTGCTGGTCGGCCAGTCGATCGGTAACTATCAGAGCCTGTTGAACCAGGTTCGCAGCCGCTTTGCCGACCGCGACTCCGGCGGACGCGGCCTGCAAACCTTCGACCTGCGTATCACCATCCATGCCGTGACCGCTGTGGAATCGGCACTGCTCGACCTACTCGGGCAGCACCTCGAAGTGCCCGTGGCGGCGCTGCTCGGTGAAGGCCAGCAGCGTGACGCGGTGGAGATGCTGGGCTATCTGTTTTATGTCGGCGATCGTCAGCGCACCGACCTGCCCTACCGCACCGAAGCCGACCATGAAAACGCCTGGTTCCGCCTGCGCAACGAGGAGGCCCTGACGCCGGAAAAAATCGTCGGCCTCGCCGAAGCCGCCTACGAGCTTTATGGCTTCAAAGACTTCAAGCTCAAGGGTGGCGTATTGAGCGGCGGCGAAGAAATCGAAGCCGTCACCGCCCTGGCCGAACGCTTTCCCGAGGCACGTATCACGCTGGACCCCAACGGCGCCTGGTCACTCAAAGAAGCGATCGCCCTATGCCGCGATCAACACCACGTCCTGGCCTATGCCGAAGACCCCTGCGGCGCGGAAAACGGCTACTCGGGCCGGGAAGTCATGGCCGAGTTCCGACGCGCCACGGGGCTGCGCACCGCCACCAACATGATTGCCACCGACTGGCGGCAAATGGGCCATGCGATCCAGTTGCAGTCCGTTGACATCCCTCTGGCCGACCCGCATTTCTGGACCATGCAGGGGTCGGTGCGAGTGGCGCAAATGTGCAACGATTGGGGGCTGACCTGGGGCTCACATTCCAACAACCATTTCGACATTTCCCTGGCCATGTTTACCCATGTAGCCGCCGCCGCGCCCGGCAACGTGACGGCTATCGACACCCACTGGATCTGGCAAGACGGCCAGCGCCTGACCAAACAGCCGCTGACCATCAACGGCGGCCTGGTCGAGGTGCCCAAGCGCCCTGGGTTGGGCATCGAGTTGGATTGGGACGCGTTGGCCCAGGCTCACGAGGTGTACAAAGGCATGGGCCTGGGGGCCCGCAATGACGCCGTCGCCATGCAGTATTTGGTGCCGAACTGGACGTTCGATAACAAGCGGCCTTGCTTGGTGAGATAACGGGGGATGCGTCGACCGTTGGAGGCTTGCGCGGGGCTGTAGCGAAGATCGGGGGCAAGCCCCCTCCTACAGTCGGCGACACATCCAGCAGATATGTCGTTGATTGTAGGAGGGGGCTTGCCCCCGAGCTTTTGCCCTGCAATCTGGGTTATGACCTCAAACGCACTTCAATACGGTCACCTTGCATAGTGGCGGCCAGCCGATGCGGTAGATCCGCCACCCGCAGGTGCCGCGGATAACCGAGTACCTCATTGAAGGGCAAACCCACACCTATCACAGAGGCAGTGGGTTCATCGAAGGTGGGCCGTTGCTCGGCCTGCTTGCTCAGTGCGGCGGCGGTCATACCTGGGTCTCTTAAATACGTTCAAAACAGCTATCGGCCAATGCCAGGCAAAGCCTGAGACCGGCCGTCGGCTGAATTGCGCGGGTACTTGCTAAATGGCCAAGCACGGTGGGCTAGCGGATGGTGCAAGTGAACGGTCGGGATAGCGCGAACTCGAATCCTTGAGACATCTTCCTAAGGAGCCCCCATGAAAATCGATTTAAGCGGTAAACGCGCACTGGTCACCGCCTCCACCGGCGGCATTGGTTATTCCATCGCTAAAGGCTTGGCCGAAGCCGGTGCCAGCGTTGTCGTCAATGGCCGCAGCGACAAAAGCGTCAATGAAGCCATTGCCCGCCTGCAAGCGCAGGTACCCGGCGCTGCGGTCAGTGGTATCGCTGCGGACCTGGGTGGTGCTGAAGGCGTTGCGGCGCTGGTCAGCGCAGTTGGCAGCGTCGATGTGCTGGTCAACAACGCGGGTATTTACGGCACCCAGGACTTTTTCGACACCGAAGATGAGGTCTGGGACCGTTACTGGAGCACCAACGTCATGTCCGGCGTGCGCCTGAGCCGTGCGTTGCTGCCAGCCATGGTGGAAAAAGGTTGGGGCCGCGTGGTGTTCGTGGCGTCCGAGTCGGCACGTAACATTCCTGCGGACATGATCCATTACGGCGTATCCAAAACCGCCCAACTGGCCCTCGCCCGCGGCCTGGCCAAGCGGGTTGCCGGCAGTGGCGTGACCGTCAACAGTGTATTGCCAGGGCCAACCTTGTCCGACGGTGTGGCCGGGATGATGCAGGCCGAGGTGGAACGCACCGGCCACTCGCTGGAAACCGTGGTGGCCGACTTCGTCAAGGCGCACCGCCCGAGCTCGATCATTCAACGTGCGGCCACCACTGAAGAGGTGGCGAACATGATTGTTTATGTCTGCTCGCCGCAGGCAAGCGCTACTACCGGGGCAGCGCTGCGAGTGGATGGTGGTGTGGTGGACGATATTGTTTAAGGGGCGCGGCACAACTGTCGCAACAGAGCCGGAGCTTCGATGCTGGCATCCAGCCCGAGGCACAGTGCGAGCAGCTCCTCGACCTGGGCAATCGGCAACGTCCGACCAGCCAGGGCGCGGAACTTGGCCACTAGCGCGGCATCGCTCAGCGGATTGAGCGGGCCGCCCAAGGCGAATTTGACTTGCCGCGAGGCCGCGCGGCCATCCTGCAACAGCACCTCGACAATAGGCTCATCAAGGGGCGCCAAGGTCGGCTCGAGCACCATCGTGATACGTGCGAGGAACCCCTGCACTTGCGCAGCCGAGCGCACCGGCGCCTCGTAACTGTCCAGCCCGGCGCTCCCGCGCAGGCAGCGCACGGCTAGCGCATAGGGCAGGCTCATCTGCGCTGCGGCCAGCGTGGTGGTGTCGGTGCCGGCGCACATGCCTAGCAGAAATTCGCTGGCGCGCACCTGGATACGCTCCACCTGGCGGCCATCGGCGCCCAGCCCATCGAGCAGATCGCCGACCGCGTCGATCGCCGAGTGGGTACCACGGCACGCGGCGTAGGGTTTGATTGAACAGCGTGCGAGCTTCCACACGCAGCCCAGTTCAGCGGTCAATGCCTGAGGCACGGCAGCAGCGCCCGCGTAGGTGCGCAAAAAGCCGCCCCAGCGATCTTCGAATACCTGCAGCGGCCCACTCATGCCCTCACGGGCCAGTAAGGCGGCCAGCAAACCCGCTTCGGCCGGGCGCCCGGCGTGCAGTTTTTTACTGTCGGCACCGTCGTGAATAAACGACCACAGGCCGCCGCTCAGGCTGGCCGCTAGACCCAGGGCGTTGGCGACCTGCAAGCGGTCCAAGCCCAACAGCCGAGCACAGCCGGCCGCCGCGCCGAACACCCCGCAGGTTCCGGTAGAGTGCCAGCCGACCGCGTTGTGCGGCGAGTAGCCGCCGCAGGCCTCGAGCACTCGCCGGGCCACGTCGTAGCCCAGAACCATGGCGGTCAGTAGCTCTTCACCGGTAGGCGGCACCGCGCATAGGTCGACGGCCGCCAGCAAGGCTGGCACCACTACCGCACCCGAGTGGTCACAGCCACCGGCGTCATCGAGTTCCAGTGCATGGGCAGCGACGCCGTTGACCAACGCAGCACTGCGCGCCGACAAGCGCTGTGCTGAGCCCCACACCCCTACGCGGCCAGCAGGCTCGCTGCCCACAAGGGCGGCCAGGCAGCGCTGAGCCTGGGCGCTGTCGGCACCCGCCAAGGCTGCCCCCAGGGTGTCGAGCAAATGCCGACGTGCCTTGGCCACCACCGCATCCGGGATCGCCGCAAAAGGCGATTCGGCGACAAACCCAGCCAGCTCCAATAAGCCACTCATACGCCCTGCCCCTTAGCCTGATGCCGTGCAAAAACAGCGGCGGGATGGTCCTCAGGCAAGCGCGGATGCGCCGTGGCCCACCACTGCGCGACCTCTTCGGCACTGGCGAACCAGACGCCAGGCTGCGCCTTCAGCCAGCCCAGCCATTCCTGCAGCAGAGCGCTGCGGCCTACTGTCCCGAGGATCTCTGGGTGTAGGCGCATCAGGTAACACAGCCCGAACCGCTGAAAGCCGGTGAAGTCACGCTGCCAGTTGAGCAAGACGTCAGCGTAGCTGGCGATCCGCGCCTGGCTGGCGGGGACCGCCGGGGCCAGGTTGAAAGCAAAATAGGGTGCATCTTCGAGTTCGACATGCAGGGGTAGCTCGACCAATGCAGCGTCCACCTGCCCTGCCGGATGCACATAAGGCAGGTCATCACCGCCCCAAGAGGACGACCACGTTAGGCCGGCCGCACGTAAGTCGTCCACCAGCCCCGGCGCATAGCTGCCGGCGGGTGCGCGAAAGCCCCTAGGGCTGCGCCCGGTCAAGCGTTGGAGCACCGCGCAGCCGTGCAGCACCGAGGTGCGTTGCTGCTCGCGGTTCAAGCTGCTGAAGTCCTCATGGCGATAGCCAGCGCAGGCCAGTTCATGCCCTGCCGCATGGATCGCCCGTATGGTTTCGGGGTTTTCCTGCGCCACGATTCCGGGTACGCACCAGCTGGTGCGCAGGCCATGCTCGGCGAACACTGACAACAGCCGCTGCACTCCACGAGTAGTGCCGTAGCGCCACACCGACAGGCTCTTTTCGCGCCCCGCGATGGCCGGTACCTGGGTGCAAATACCGTGGATATCGTTGTAATCCACCGTCACCACCACCGCGCAGGTGTAGGGTGCGGGCCAAGGGCTAGTCATCGGCGTACTCCTGGGCCCAGAACCGGGCGATGTCATTGCAGGTGGCGAACCATACGTCGGCGTGGCTATGCATATGCACCAGAAACTCCTCAAGCACACCTATGCGCCCCGGTTTACCGGAAATCTTCGGGTGTAGCAGTGTGGTCATGCACAGGCCTTCGCGGTAAGTGCCATCGAACTCTCGGCACCAGTTGTCCAGGGTCTGGTCGTAGCTGGCGATGCGGTCAAGCCCGGCGGGATAATCCGGCGCACGGGTGTAGGCCAGCGAAGCGTAATCGTCGAGTTCCCAGCGGCCGGGAATTTCCACCAAGCGCCGAGACGCGTCGCCAGCGTCAATGAAGTACGGGCGATCATCACCGCGCATGCTGCTCGAATAGGTCACGCCGCAGTCCAGCAGCAGCGCCGGGGTGTCGGCGTGCCAGTCGCCCGACGGCGTGCGAAAGCCGCTGGCAACCAGCCCCAGGTGACGTTTGAAGATCGCCGCACTGCGCTCCATCACGGCTCGCTGCTGGGCCAGGGTGAGCGTGAAAAACGACTCATGCTGATAACCGTGATAGGCCACCTCATGGCCACGCTCGACAATGGCCTGGCATTGCCGTGGCCAGGTCTCGACCACCCACGCCGGGACAAAAAATGTGGCGGGCGTTCGGTGGGCCTCAAGCATGTCGAGCAACCGCGGCAAGGCCCGGTATGGGCCATAGCCACCGAAGGTGAAGTACTCGGGTTTGCCCCAGAGAGAACCGTCCAGCATCGCCGCGCCCGTCGGCCCGTCCAGGTCGAACGCCATGGCGACGCTGGCACGGGCCTGACCGGGCCAGCGCAGAGGGGTTGAACTCAACATCGATAATAGCTCCGCTGGGGCAATTCAATGCGCGGCGTGGGGACACACCGGCGGTATGCGTATTACTGCCCTTGGTTGAGCTGCGCCTTGGTCACAGCGCCCTTCTCCAGGTCCCACTTCTTGAGAATGCTGGCGTAGGTGCCATCGGCGATCATCGCGTCGAGGGCGCCGATGATCGCCGAGCTGAGCCCGGCATTGCTTTTGGCGACGCCCAGGCCGGTCAGTTGCAAGGTCAGCGGCTCACCGATCACCCGGTAAGCGCCTGGCTCTTGAGACTGAATGTACGGCAGGGTTTCGCTGCCTTGCACGGCCGCGTCGAGGCGCGCCTGGCGTAATTGCGCACGCGCGTCGGCAGAACCTTCGGTGCCCACCACCTGGATCGCCGGTCGGCCATTGGCTTCGCAGTTTTTACCGCTCCATTTGGCGATTTCAGCCGGAAAGTTCGTGCGCCGGCTGGTGCCGACCTTCTTGCCGCACAGGTCGCTGGCCACCTTGATGTCCGTGCTGCTGTCGAGAATGTAAAACTGCGGGCCAGTTTTGAAGTAGTCGACGAAGTCCACAGTCTTCTGCCGCTCAGCGGTGTCCGTCATGCCTGACAGCACGATATCCAGGCGCTGGGTGACGAGGCCGCTGACCATCTGCTCAAAGGCCGTTTCCTGCCACTTCACCTCCAGGCCCAGGCGTTTGCCGATCGCCATGCCAAGGTCGTAATCCACCCCGGTCAGTTGGTTGGTGGCAGGATCTTTGAAGTCCATCGGCGGATAATTGGGCATGATCCCGGCGACGATAAAGCCTTTGCTTTTGATGCTCGCAGGCAAGCCCGCAGGCTCCGCCGCCCAGCTACTGGCGGTGGTGAGTACGGACAGTACAGCGGTCAAAACGAGGTTGAGTTTCATCACGGGCTTTCCTGAGTCAGGTGAGATTCAATTCAAAACGGCAGCGATAAAGTCTTGAGTGCGGGGGTTGCGTGGGCTCATCAACACCTCCTCCGGCGAGCCGGTTTCGATGATCTGCCCGCCGTCCATGAACACCACTCGGCTCGCCACTTCGCGAGCGAAACCCAGTTCATGGGTGACCACCACCATGGTCATGCCACTGGCGGCCAGGCCACGCATCACCGAGAGCACTTCGCCCACCAGCTCCGGGTCGAGGGCCGAAGTGGGCTCGTCGAATAGCATTAGCTTGGGGCGCATGGCCAGGGCGCGAGCGATTGCCACCCGCTGCTGCTGGCCACCGGACAATTCGATCGGATAGGCGTCAGCCTTTTCCGTCAGGCCCACCCGCTCGAGTAGGTCCATGGCCTGCTCGCGGCACTCCTGCTGCGGCCGGCGCAACACCTGGGTCGGACCCTCGATGATGTTTTCCAGCACGGTCATGTGGGCGAACAGGTTGAAACGCTGGAACACCATGCCGGTGGCCAGGCGTTGGCGGGCGATCTGGTTGTCGCTGAGTTCGATCAACTTGCGCTCCACGCAGCGATAACCGAGCAGTTCGTCGTCGACCCACAGGCCGCCTTGGTCGACCTTTTCCAATTGATTGATACAGCGCAGCAAGGTGCTTTTGCCTGACCCGGAGGGACCGATGATGCACACCACTTCGCCGTGGGGGATCTCGAGGTCGATAGCCTTGAGGGCATGAAAGGCGCCGAAGTACTTGTTGACGTTGACCGCCTTGACGATGTTTCGCATGGTCACCTCCCCTTAACTACGTTTGCCGGCGCCGCGGCCGAATCGAAGTTCCAAGCGGCTCTGGCCGAAAGTCAGCACCGTGACCACGGCCAGGTACCAGATACCGGCCACGATCAGCAGCTCCATGACGCGGGCGTTGGCGTAGTAAATGTTTTGTGCGTTGTGCAGCAGCTCGGAGTACTGGATCACGCTGGCCAGGCTGGTCATCTTGACCATGCCGATGAATTCATTACTGACCGGCGGAATGATGATGCGCATGGCCTGGGGCAGGATAATCCGCCGCAGAGCCTGCAGCCGCGGCATGCCGATCGACTTGGCGGCCTCGTACTGGCCGCTGTCCACCGAGAGCAGCCCGGCCCGCACCACTTCCGAGGTGTAGGCGCCCTGGTTGATCCCCAGCCCGAGTAGGGCCGCCGCGAACGGTGTGATCACCTCCACAGTCTTGAGCTCGAACAGGCCGGGAATGCTCAGCACTGGAAAGATCAGCGCCAGGTTGAACCACAACAGCAGTTGCAAGATCAGTGGCGTGCCGCGAAACAACCATACGTAACCGCTGGCCACATACCGCAGCACCGGGTTCTGCGACATGCGCATGACCGCCACCACGACGCCGAGCACGACCCCCAGGGCCATAGCCAGCACGGCCATAACGATGGTGTTGAGCAGCCCGAACATGATCGACTGCGCGGTTAAAAACTGCTGCACGAACGACCACTCGATATTGCCTTTGGCGAACGCCTGGGCCAGGCCCATTAGCAACAGCACAATCACCGTCGCCGAGGCGTAACGGCCGTAGTAGCGGCGCTTGACCACCTTGTAGGTAGAAAGGTCGTACTGGGCTTGCTGGGCCTTGAGCGGTGTAGCACCGCTTGCGTGAGTCTGTGTCATGGCTGCGTCCCCGGGTAGATCAGCCGCGTGGGCCGGTGTAGTCCAGTGCCCATTGTTGCTGGGCACCCAGTTGCTGCTTGAAGCGCTCGATCTGCGCGCAGACCTGGGCCGGCGCGGTGCCATTCCAACCACTGCGAATAGCCAGGGCGGCGTCCAGAGTCAGGGCTTGGCGCACGCCTTCGCTGAGCCGCGTATCCACAGCCAGCAGAAACGCCGGGCTGGCCTCTTCCAGGCCGATACCGGCTGCTTCGCAGGCCTGCACCAACGTGCCAGTGATCTCGTGGGCCTCCTTGAAGGGGATGCCACGCAGCGACAGCCAATCCGCCACCTCCGTGGCCAGGGTGAAGCCCAGGGGGGCCTGGCGCAGCAGCTCATCGGTGCGCACGGTCATGGTCGCGACCATGCCCGCGAATGCGGGTAGCACCAGGTGAATCGTGTCGAGGCTGTCGAGCACGGCATGCTTGTCTTCGCTCAGGTCGCGGTTATAAGAAAGCGGCTGGGCTTTGAGCACGCAAAGGATGCCAGTCAGCGTGCCAATCAGGCGGCCTGACTTACCCCGCGCCAATTCGGCGATATCGGGGTTCTTTTTCTGCGGCATGATCGAGCTGCCGGTAGCATAGCCATCGTCCAGCGATACCCAGTTGAATTGGCGGGAGGTCCACAGGCAGAACTCCTCGGCTAGGCGCGAGACATTGACACCCAGCATGCTCACGATAAACAGAAACTCGGCCACGTGATCACGGCTGGCGACCGCATCGATGGAGTTTTCGCAGGGCCCGCTATAGCCCATTTCAGCCGCCGAGCTATGCAGGTCGCGGGCTATGGCGGAACCGGCCATGGCCGCGGCACCGAGCGGCGACAGGCTGAAGCGCCGGTCCCAGTCCTGCAGGCGCTGAATGTCGCGGTGCAGCGCTTGAGCATGGGCCATCAGGTGGTGAGCAAACACAATGGGTTGGGCTTGCTGCAGGTGGGTGAAACCCGGCGCAATGCTGTGGGTGTGTTGCTCGGCCTGCGCCACCAAGGCTTGCTGCAGTTCCAGCAGCGCCAGCGTCAATACCCGCGCCTGGTCGCGCAGGAACAGCCGCATGTCGTTGGCCGACTGGTCGTTGCGCGAACGGCCCGCGCGCAGCTTGCCGCCCAAGGCGCCGAGGCGCTCGGTCAGCAAGCGCTCGATAAAGGTGTGAACGTCTTCGTCGGCGGCAATCGGCTGCACTCGCCCGGCGGCGAAGTCTGCATCGATCCCTTGCAACGCGGCGATGATCTGCCCAGTCTCGGCGGCGTCCAGCAGGCCGGCACGTTGCAGTTCGTGGGCATGGGCCTTGGAGCCGGCAACGTCATAGGGCGTCAGCCGAAAATAGGCCAAGGGTGAGCGCGACAGGTTAGCCATGGCTTCGGCGGGGCCACTCTTGAAGCGGGCGCCCCAGAGGCGGTCGGTGGGCTCGGACATGTACGATGATCTGCCCAGTCTCGGCGGCGTCCAGCAGGCCGGCACGTTGCAGTTCGTGGGCATGGGCCTTGGAGCCGGCAACGTCATAGGGCGTCAGCCGAAAATAGGCCAAGGGTGAGCGCGACAGGTTAGCCATGGCTTCGGCGGGGCCACTCTTGAAGCGGGCGCCCCAGAGGCGGTCGGTGGGCTCGGACATGTAGAAACTCTCCATTGGCACGTGGCTTGCTATTTCCCTCTGCGCGCTGGGCAATTCGCGGCTGCTCAGCCATCACTGGCGAGGGAGCGGTTAAACGGGTCGGACCTAAACGACTGCATGGGAGGGATACTAGAAAGCACACCGGGCGGGGGTAAATGTATTAAATGGAAAGTCAACTTTCTCAATCTGGAAATGTGCCGAAAAGAGCCAGTGATACTGCACTTTCCATGGCCACCGCGATGGACTTGAAGTTATTCAAGGTATTCAAGGCTGTGGTCGAATCCGGCGGATTCACCGCCGCACAGGCGGAACTCAATATTGGCTTGGCGGCGATTAGCAAACAGATATCGGACCTGGAGATTCGTCTGGGTATGCGCCTGTGCACACGCGGGCGGGAAAAGTTTGGTCTGACTGAACAAGGCAAGGTTATTTACCAGGCCAGCCTTGACCTGTTTTGCGCGCTGGACGAGTTCCGCGGGCGCCTGGGTAACGTGCGCGGCGAACTGCTCGGTGACCTGAACATCGCGGTGATCGACAACACCTGTTCAGACCCCAATTCGCCGCTAATCAACGTGCTACAGGACTGGCAGGCGCAAGCACCCAAAGCGCGCATGCGGTTGAGCGTGGCCCCCCTCGAAGAAATCGAACAGGGCATCCTCAAGGGCCAGTTCGCGGCCGGCATCGTGCCGGTCTACGACGACAAGTACGAGTTCGAAGTGCTGCCGATGTACCGGGAAACCAGCGAGCTGTATTGCTCCCACGACCACCCGCTGTTCGCCCTCGATGACGCGGCCATCGACGATAACCTGCTTAGCCAGGCCGAATACATCGACCACGTTTACGCCAACCATCAAGAGAAATTTCGCCCCCTGGGGCCGCGCAATATCAGCGCTATCGCCACTCAGGTCGAAGCCGTGGCAATGCTGGTGATGACCGGCCGCTATTTGGGCCACCTGCCCGTGCACTGGGCGAAGATCTACGTCGATCGTGGGCAGATGCGCTCGATCAAAGCCAAGCGCTTTCGCGTCAACACACCCTTCAAGCTGCTGTATCGCCCGAACGGTCGCAGCAATCCGCTGTTGGACGTGTTTTTGCAAATCATGCAGCAGCACCTGAGCGACAAGGTCGCAGTCCTTGCCAGCGGCCAGTGAACACACGGGGTTTCACGCGTTTGCCAGCAGCGCGGTAGCCTCGCGCAACCCCGCGAGGAACACGGCTTCCGCCCGGCTTAGGCGTTGCTCCTTATTCCACAGCAGGTTGATGTCCACCGTACAGACTCGCTCGGGTGGCAGCGGCCACAGCTCGCCACGGGCCTGTTCACGCTCATACAAGGGATGGGGCAAGCAACCGATACCATAGCCGGCCAGGACCAAGCGCAAGACTTCCTGACTGTTGGCCGAGCAGCCCATGACAGGCCCACGCCAGCCGTGCCGATGGCGAAAATCGGCCAGTGCATTGAGAGTTCCGCCCAGCAGGTCACTGGTGAACAAAATCAAAGGCTCTTGCTTGAGGCTATCGATACTAATGCCCGATACCCCAAATAACGGGTGCTCCGGACCGCAATAGAAGCGGTAGTGCTCGCGGGTCATGCACTCCTGGGCGAGCCAGGGATAGCGGGTGGGGTTGATGGCCAAGCCGAAGGTGGCGGTGTTCTGCTCCAGGGCGCGCAGAATCTCGTCATTGGGCTGCACTTCGATTTCCACGGCAAGGCCTGGAAAACGCCGCCGCAGGCTCGCCAACGCCTGGTCGTAGGCGCGACAGCGCACGCCGTCGACCGATAACAGGCGCACCTTGCCCACCACTTGGTCGCCCACGCCTTCGATGGCAGCGTCCAGTTGGGCAAACTGCCCTTGCACGTCATTGGCGATGCGCAGGGTTTCGATACCGGCAGCGGTCAGTTGAAAGCGCGGGCCGTTGCGCTCGATCAATGCCGTGCCCAGTTGCTCTTCCAGGCGCTTTAGCGCCTGGCTCACTGCAGGTTGGGACAAGTGCAGGCGCACCGCCGCACGGCTGATGCTCAACTCTTGGGCAATCGCTTGAAACGTACGCAGCAGGTTCCAGTCAACCCGTTCGCTGGAAGAGCGCACGGTGGGCCGCGCCAACCCTAGGCCTTTACTCATGTCGTATTACTCCAACGCACTTTCACACACTGAAAATCAGAATAGTCGCGTTTGCCCGTACCAAGCGCCCACTTCCCCTACAACTTAACGAGCGTGCAACAGCGCCACATAAGTTTACCAGTGCCAGGTTTAACGCCATCAAATCAGTAATAGTAGAGGCCTATAGAAACGCACAAGCCTGGTGCGTTTCGCGCCCATCGGCACTGTAACGAAGCGTACACGCTAAACATATTAGATTAGAGGCCCCTTAGCTTGACTCACTTTTATTCGCTATACCAATATTCATTATAATAAATACTGTATTGCTCGAATTAAATAGCATTTATAACAATAGTAAGAGCACCGTTGTATTGTTGCCGCGCCACATCGGCTTTGCCACGGCGGTTCTCACCTATCTATCCGCTGCGCACAAGGATCCCCTGCCCCATGACCACGCCGATGCCCAGCTTGCCTGAATCAGAATGGACGGCGCGCTGCGAGCTGGCGGCCCTGTACCGGCTGCTGGCGCACTTTCGCATGACCGACTTGATCGACACCCACATCTCGTTACGCCTGGAGGACGGCAGCAACCACTTTTTGATCAACCGCTATGGCGTGCTGTTCGAACACATGAAGGCCAGCGATTTGGTGCGCATCGACAGTGAAGGCCAGGTGGTGGATCGCTACTTCCCAGACCACCGCGTCAACCGTGCCGGCTTTGTCATCCATTCGGCCATCCACGCTGCGCGCCCCGACCTGCACTGCGTGATCCACACCCACACCGCTGCCGGCATCGCCGTGTCGGCGCAGGCCAAGGGCCTGTTGCCGATCAGCCAGCACGCATTGAAGTTTTACAACCGCCTGGGCTACCACCGCTACGAAGGGATTGCCTTACGGGTGGCCGAGCGCGAACAGCTGGTTCGTGACCTGGGCCCGCACAGCGCCATGATCCTCTGCAACCATGGCCTGCTGGCCGCCGGGCCGAGTGCCGCCCACGCGTTTCAGACCATCTTTATGCTCGAGCGCGCGTGCCAGGCGCAGGTGCAGGCATTGGCGGGCAACGGCGAGTTGATCTTGCCCGATGCCGATACCTGCGAATTCACCGCGCAGCAATTCGAGCAAGACGACGAGGCCGGCCTGATCGACCTCGGTTGGCGGGCTGCGCTGACCTTGATCGAGGGCCAGCGCCAGGAGTATTGCGCGTGAGCCCGATCGTACTGGTGGGCCCGGGCAAGGACCTGGTTGAAGCCCATCGACTGTTACAGCAAATGCGCCCCGCACTGCGCTTCTGCTACCCGGACGACAGCCTGGCCCAGGCAGCTGAGGTGGCTATCTGCTGGGCGCCACCTTCCGGTAGCTTTGCTAGATTACCGCAGCTCAAGCTGATCCACTCGGTCGGTGCCGGGGCCGATCCGATTATCCGTGAGCCCAGCCGGCCCGCCAGTGCCGCCGTCTGCCGTATCGTCGATCCAGGCCATTGCCAGGGGATGCTCGAATACGTGTTATGGGGTGTGCTGCATTACCATCGGCGCTTTGACCAGATCCTCGCCAACCAAAGCCAGCAGCGCTGGGAACGTCTGACGCAGCACGGCGCGCAACAGACCCGCGTTGGCGTCATGGGGCTCGGGCAGCTAGGCAAAGCGGCGGCCGAGCAACTGGCACGTTTAGGCTTCGCCACGCGCGGCTGGGCCCGTAGTGCCCAGCCCCTACCGGGCGTGGCCACCTTCACCGAGGCGCAGTTGCCCGATTTTCTGGACGGGCTGGACATCCTCGTGTGCTTGCTGCCGCTGACCGAACGCACCCAGGGCATTCTGGGTGCAGAGACCTTCGCTCACCTCACGCCGGGGGCGGCGCTCATCAACTGTGGCCGTGGCGGCCATTTACGTGTCGACGATCTACTAGGGGCACTGGCCAGCGGCCAACTACGCGGCGCTCTGTTGGACGTCTTCGAACAGGAACCGCTATCGCGCGAACATCCGCTGTGGTCCACCCCAGGCGTGACGGTCACCCCGCACATCGCCTCCAGCGCTTCGCTCAGCGTTATCGCCGAACAAATCCTGACCAATATCGACCGCCAGCAGGCTGGGCTGCCCTTGTTCAATCGGGTGGATACGGCGTTGGGGTATTGATTCGAGCAAAAGATCAGCGCTCGCCCAAGAGCTCCCTGCGGACAATCTCCGCCCCCGCACTTAACGCGTGCAGCTTGCCACTGGCAACTTTACGCGGCAAAGGCGCCATTCCGCAGTTGGTGCAAGGGTAGAGTTTGTCGGCATCGACAAACTGCAGCGCCTTCCTAAGGGTATCGGCGACTTGCTCAGGCGTTTCAATGGTATGGCTGGCCACATCAATGGCGCCGACCATCACTTTCTTGCCTCGAATGAGTTCCAGCAGCTCCATGGGGACGTGGGAGTTGTGGCATTCCAGCGAGATGATATCGATACTGGATTTTTGCAGTTTGGGAAACGCCTCTTCGTACTGTCGCCACTCCGAGCCCAGGGTCTTCTTCCAGTCGGTATTGGCCTTGATGCCGTAGCCGTAGCAAATATGCACGGCGGTTTCGCATCGCAGGCCTTCAATCGCCCGTTCCAACGTGGCAACGCCCCAGTCGTTGACCTCATCGAAAAACACGTTAAACGCAGGCTCATCGAATTGAATGATGTCGACCCCGGCAGCCTCCAGCTCTTTGGCCTCCTGATTGAGAATCTTGGCAAATTCCCAAGCCAGTTTTTCACGGCTTTTGTAATGCGCATCGTAGAGGGTATCAATCATGGTCATTGGCCCAGGCAGCGCCCACTTGATGGGCTGCTTGGTTTGCTGACGGAGAAACTTGGCGTCTTCGACGAACACCGGCTTCTTACGCGCAACAGGCCCCACTACCGTGGGCACGCTGGCGTCATAGCGGTCACGAATTCTAACGGTCTCACGCTGCTCGAAATCAACGCCGTCCAGGTGTTCGATGAAGGTAGTCACGAAATGCTGGCGAGTTTGCTCGCCGTCACTGACGATATCGATCCCAGCCTGTTGCTGCTCTAGCAGCGCCAAACGTAACGCATCCTGCTTGCCTTCAAGCAAGGCTTCGTCTTGCAGTTTCCAAGGCGACCATAGGGTCTCAGGTTGCGCAAGCCAGGAGGGTTTAGGCAAGCTGCCAGCGGTCGAAGTGGGCAATAGTTTTTTCATGAACATGACCTTGGTGTTAATGAGTCAGAGCGCGCCGCTGGCGGCCCATTGTTGAAGAACGGCCTGATAGGGTTTGATAAAGTGTTCTTCGGCAAACTTGCCTTGCTCAGCCGCCAGGCGACTGCGCTCTTCGCGGTCGTAAACAATCCGCGTCAATGAGTAATCCTGGTTGTTCAAGCTAGGCCGATAGTATTCCCCGGCTACTGAGTTCGCGTTATAGATCTCGGGCCGATAGATTTTTTGAAAGGTGTCCATTGTGCTAATGGTGCCAATAAGCTCGAGGTGGGTGTAGTCGGTCAGCAAATCGCCTGAAAAATAAAACGCCAAGGGTGCAGCGCTGTTCGCCGGCATGAAGTAGCGAACCTTCAGGCCCATTTTGTTGAAGTACTCGTCCGTCAGAGAGTGTTCGTCCTGGCTGTATTCGTAGCCGAGCACAGGGTGCAGATGCTCGGTGCGCCGGTAGGTCTTGGTGCTTGATACGCTAAGACAGATAACGGGAGGCTTAGGGAAATGCGCCTTGTAGGTATTGGAATTGACCAGGGACTTGAAGAGCTTGCCGTGCAAATCGCCAAAATCGTCTGGGGTACTGAACGCGGACGTGTTCTTGTTGTGCTCTAGCAACCGAACACTGAAGTCGTAGTCCCGTACGTAAGACGAAAAATTATTTCCTACGATCCCATTTATACGTTCATGGGTGTGCCGATCAACAATGGTTGCCTGCAACACCTCAATCAATGGAATCGCACGCTCGCTGCCACCCGCCTCAATATTCATTTCGGCAGAGATAATCTCCAACTCAACGCTGTACCTATCACCTTGAGGATTATCCCAAGAGGCCAAAGCATTGAAGCGATTGTTTATCATCTTCAAAGTATTGCGTAAGTTTTCCTGGCGGCTTGCGCCTCTGGCAAGGTTGGCGAAGTTAGTGGTGAGGCGCGTTTTGTCGGAGGGTCGGTAGTGCTCATCGAAGCAAATGCGTTTAATCGCAAAGGTGAATGCGTTGTTCATCTTGATCTGACACCCGTCTTTTGAGCCACACCTCAAGACACTGCAGGGCTTGTTGAGATGGGGCTAATAGTCTGTTGTCACTGGGGCAGCCATAACATTGCCCGTCGTGAAATCTGGGTGCATTTTAGGCTCGCTGGCCACATGAACAAAAACGAATGAATTTCAGAGGAACATTAGTCATGCTCATGATGAGCACTGACTAAGGCAGGCTCAGATAACCTCTCGGCGTCGATCTTCCCTCGGGCACTTCGCAAACCGCGCGCGATAGCGGCGAGTGAAGTACGACGGCGATTCGAACCCACAGGCGATGCTCACCTCCAGCACACTGAGATCACTCTGACGCAGCAGTTGCCGTGCTTTCTCCAGGCGCAGACCCAAATAGAAGTTGCTCGGCGTGTCGTTCAGATGCAAGCGAAACAGGCGCTCCAGCTGGCGCCGGGTGACGTTGATCGCCTCGGCCAGCGCCAACGTGCTCAGGGGCGGTTCGGTATGCTGCTCCATCTCGCCGATCACTTGGACCAATTTCTTGTTAGTGATGCCGTAGCGCGTGGCGATCTGCATACGCTGGTGGTCTTGGCGCGGGCGGATGCGGCCAAGCACGAATTGCTCTGAAACCTTGATCGCCAACTCGGCGCCGTGGGCCTGGCCGATCAGGTCGAGCATCAGGTCGATGGACGCGGTGCCGCCTGCGCAGGTGATGCGGCGGCGGTCGATCTCAAACAGTTCCTGGGTGACGGTGAGCTGCGGATAAGATTCTTTAAATGCGTCAATGGCTTCCCAGTGCAGGGTCAATCGATAGCCGTCGAGCAAGCCAATTTTCGCCAGCACGCAGGCGCCTGTATCGATGGCGCCAAGGGTCACGCCCTCGTGGTCGAGGCGCCGCAGCCAGTGCTCCAGGGCCGGGGTGACGAACTGCAGCGGTTCGAAGCCGGCCACCACCCACAAGGTGGCGCCTTTTTCTGGCACGCCCAGCGCGCTGTCGGCGTTGACGGACATGCCATTACTGGCCAGTACCGCGCCGCCGTCCACGCTCAGGACGTGCCAGCGGTACAGCTCGCCGCCGAAGCGGTTGGCCACCCGTAGCGGTTCCAGCGCAGAGATAAAGCCGATGGCGGAGAACCCCGGCATTAACAAAAAATAGAAATTTTGGGCCATGCTGGCGCGCTCGTTAGACCCGTAGCTAGGCATTGTGATACTCCCGTTCAGGGGCGGATTCAAGGGGGTGATAGGTCGCCGCAGTGCAGAAGTGGGTCGCCGCCGTGCGCTTGCTGACCGCCCGAGCCGGGTAACTTGTTTGCACGGCGCAGAAAGATGCCGGCCCCCCAACAATACTCTGCCCAGGGCCCCACCATGAACCGACTGATCAGCCGCAGCGTGCTTGCACTCAGCGCCAGCGCTATTTTGAGTACCAACGTGATGGCAGCCGATGCTGCTGCATGCCAGAACGTGCGCATGGGCGTGGTCAACTGGACCGACGTGATCGCCACCAGCGCCATGACCCAAGTACTGCTCGACGGCCTCGGCTACAAGAGCAAACAGACCAGCGCCTCCCAGCAGATCATCTTCGCGGGCATCCGCGACCAGCGCCTGGACTTTTTTTTGGGCTACTGGAACCCGCTGATGACCCAGACCATCACACCGTTCGTTGAGACCAATAAAATCAAAGTCCTCGACCACCCCAACCTGGAAGACGCCCGCGCCACCCTTGCAGTGCCGACTTACCAGGCAGACAAAGGCCTGAAAAGCTTTGCCGATATCGCCAAGTTCGAGAAAGAGCTGGGCGGCAAGATCTACGGCATCGAGCCCGGTTCGGGCGCCAATACCCAGATCAAAGCCATGATCGCGAAAAACCAGTTCGGCCTGGGCAAGTTCCAACTGGTGGAGTCCAGCGAAGCGGGCATGCTCGCCGCCGTGGACCGGGCCGTGCGCCGCAAGGAAGCGATAGTGTTCTTCGGCTGGACGCCACACCCAATGAACGTCAACGTGGCAATGACTTACCTCAACGGCAGCGACGGCGCCCTGGGCCCAGACGAGGGCATGGCCAGTGTTTGGACCGTCACCTCACCGACCTACGCCGAGCAGTGCCCCAACGTGCACAAGCTGCTGACGAACCTGACCTTCACCGCCGCCGACGAGAGCCGGATGATGCAGCCACTGCTGGATCACAAAGATCCCCTCGAGTCCGCCAAGCAGTGGCTCAGGGAGCATCCCCAAGACCAAGCGCGCTGGCTGGAAGGCGTCACCACCTTCGACGGCAAGCCGGCCGCAGCGAACCTTCAACTGCGCGGCCAATAACCTGATTCGAACCGCTGTTGCGCGGCCCCCCGGGCCGTGAACGGCCTCCCCACGCCTTTAAGGAGCCACGCCATGAACCAAGACGTCATCATCACCTGCGCACTTACCGGTGCTGGCGACACGGCTGCGAGAAGCCCACACGTGCCGGTCACGCCTAAACAAATCGCGGCAGCCGCTGTTGAAGCCGCCAAAGCCGGTGCCACAGTGGTGCACTGCCATGTGCGCGACCCGCACACCGGTAAATTCAGCCGCGATGTAGCGCTGTACCGCGAAGTGATGGAGCGTATCCGCGAGGCCGACATCGACATCATCGTCAACCTCACCGCTGGCATGGGGGGCGATCTAGAGATTGGCGAGGGTGAACAGCCAATGGCGTTCGGCCCCAACACCGATCTGGTCGGCCCGTTGACACGTCTGGCCCACGTTGAGGAGCTACTGCCAGAAATCTGCACCCTGGACTGCGGCACCCTGAACTTCGGCGATGGCCACACGATTTATGTCTCCACCCCGGCGCAATTGCGGGCAGGTGCCAAACGTATCCAGGCGCTAGGCGTAAAGGCTGAGCTGGAAATCTTCGACACCGGCCACCTCTGGTTCGCCAAGCAGATGATCAAGGAAGGGCTGCTCGACAACCCGCTATTTCAACTGTGCCTGGGCATTCCATGGGGTGCACCAGCCGACACCACCACCATGAAAGCCATGGTCGACAACCTACCCGCCGACGCGGTGTGGGCCGGCTTTGGCATCGGCCGTATGCAGATGCCAATGGCCGCGCAGGCAGTGCTGCTGGGCGGCAATGTGCGGGTCGGCCTGGAAGACAACCTTTGGCTGGATAAGGGCGTGCTCGCCACCAATGGCCAACTGGTGGAACGCGCCAGTGAAATCCTTAACCGCCTGGGCGCGCGGGTTCTGACCCCGGCCCAAGGCCGCATCAAGATGGGCTTGCGCCAGCCTGGCTAATCCGTGTCATCACCGAACTCTTCAGGAACGTCGCCATGCACTTTATCACCGAGATCAAAACGTTCGCCGCCATCGGTGGCGGCGTCATCGGCAGCGGCTGGGTCTCCCGCGCCCTCGCCCACGGCTTGGACGTGGTCGCCTGGGACCCCGCGCCCGGCGCCGAAGCCGCCCTGCGCAAACGTGTTGCCAATACCTGGGGCGCCCTGGAGCAACAGGGCCTAGAGCACGGGGCAGCCCAAAGCCGCCTGCGCTTTGTCGACTCTATCGAAGCCTGCGTGAGAGACGCCGACTTCATCCAGGAAAGCGCCCCAGAACGCTTGGCGTTAAAACTGGATTTGCATAGCAAGATCAGCGCGGCAGCCAAGCCGAACGCGTTGATTGCTTCCAGTACGTCCGGCCTGCTGCCCAGCGAGTTCTATGAAGGTTCCAGCCACCCGCAACGCTGCGTGGTCGGCCACCCGTTCAACCCGGTGTACCTGCTACCACTGGTGGAAGTGGTGGGCGGCAAAAACACCGCAGCGGCGGCCATTCAGGCGGCGATCACGGTGTATGAATCCATCGGCATGCGGCCGCTGCATGTGCGCAAGGAAGTCCCCGGTTTTATCGCGGACCGCCTGCTCGAAGCGCTCTGGCGCGAGGCACTGCACCTGGTCAACGACGGCGTGGCGACCACCGGCGAAATAGACGATGCGATCCGCTTCGGCGCCGGACTGCGCTGGTCGTTCATGGGCACCTTCCTCACGTACACCCTGGCCGGCGGCGACGCCGGCATGCGCCACTTCATGGCACAGTTCGGCCCGGCATTGCAGTTGCCATGGACCTACCTGCAGGCACCGGAACTGACCGAGCAACTGATCGACAAGGTAGTGGACGGCACCACTGATCAACTCGGCCAATACAGTATCTCAGCCCTGGAACGCTACCGGGACGACTGCCTGCTCGCCGTGCTGGAGGCGGTGAAAACCTCCAAAGCCAAACACGGCATGACCTTTGCCGAATGAGCCGATCCAACCGATGACTGATGAGCAACCGCCGATATGCCAACGCTGACCACCTACACCACGCAAATCCAACCCGAATGGGTCGACTACAACGGGCACCTGCGTGACGCGTTCTACCTGCTGATCTTCAGCTACGGCACCGACGGGCTGATGGACGCCCTGGGCCTGGATAGCGCTCACCGCGAAGCCAGCGGCCACTCGCTGTTTACCCTGGAACTGCACCTCAATTACCTGCACGAAGTAAAACTCGGTGCCGAGGTTGAAGTACACACCCAACTGATCGCCCACGACGCCAAACGCTTGCATCTCTACCACAGCTTGCATGGGGTCGGTGACGACCGGGTGCTGGCCGGCAATGAGCAGATGCTGCTACACGTAGACCTCGCCGGCCCGCGTGCTGCGCCCTTTACCGCTGCCGTGCTGGAGAAGCTTAACGCTATGAGCGCTGGGCAGGCTGAGCTGCCGAGGCCGGAGCTACTCGGGCGGGTGATTGGGTTGCGGGCTGGGAAATAATGGCCGCGGGCGATCGGCGGTGTCGCTAGCAACTCCCCTATTGAATTCGCTTGATCAGGTACATCAAAACAAAAATAGAAAGTACCTTGCACGTTGCCAAACCCGCTTTAAAAGCAAGGGAATACCACTCTCGGTTTTCAACGCAGTTTAGGCACTCTAATGTGGCAGAGGACTTTCCGTGCTTCTTGAATTCAAGCTCTCGGCAGTAGCCATAGAACATAAATGACCAGAGCAGCATAAGCGCCCCTAGCCCTTTAACCTGGTCGCCAGAAGAATAATAAACCTCGGGTTCCAGCAAATAAGAAACACCCGCCACAACAAAGATAAGCAGGCCCACATACGCCCATTTTTTACGCGCCTTGGGTGAGGCCTTAAAGTTATTGAACACATCGAAAGGATAAAAGCGCTTGTCTCTTTGTAATCTGTCCTCGAGGGAGACTAGGTAGCCCGAGCTAAAAGCAAGCATTCCGACGATCAGGATGAGAATCATATGAAACACCGCTTGCCCTTGAGAATCTTGAATTTAAAGGGTGTCAAACCGTCAAGCAAGCGACCGACAGCGATCCAGCAAATCGCCGGTTTGGGCAAGGAATTCGGGCGCATGCCCCTCCTCTCATGTTGACCCCGCCGGCCCGCGTGCTGCACGGTTTAGCGCTGAGCAGGCTGGGCTGGCGAGGCCTGGGTTTTTCCGGCGGTTGATTAAGTTGCAGCGGCCGCCCACCAAGCGCAATCGAGCAATGTCCGAAAACGCTTGGTGGTTGTTAAGCCCTGTACGTAAAGCGCCAGCGCCAGTCAAGGCTGGCGCGCAGTCGCTGCAACTTCCAGCAGACCGCGACGGCCGAGGCTGTCAATCAGCGAACGTAACCCAAACGCCCACTGCGGCGCCAGATCGCTGGTGGTAACGCGGTTGCACAGCGTACCCAGCATTGGGTTGCTGATACTCACCACATCACCCAGCTTATGGGTGAAGCCATTGCCAGGCTGGTCGCGGTCCTGGTTAGGGGCGAACAGGGTACCGAGGAACAGCACCAGCCCGTCTGGGTATTGGTGGTTTTCGTTGATCGTTTGCTGCACCAAATCCTCTGGGTCACGGCTGATCTGGCGCATGGAGCTGCGGCCGCAGAGGATGAAACCATCCACGCCTTCAACCCTCAGGTCTACCTCCGCATCGCGTACATTCTGCAGGTCGAAGCTTTCGTCGAACAGGCGCAGCAACGGGCCTAACGCTGTAGATGCGTTATTGTCTTTGGCCTTGGACAGCAGCAGTGCGCTACGACCTTCGAAGTCGCGCAGGTTGACGTCGTTACCGAGCATGGCGCCTTTGATACGGCCATCGCTCGACACCGCCAACACGACCTCCGGTTCTGGGTTATTCCAGCTCGATTTGGGATGCAGACCGATTTGCGCACCGTAACCAATCGCCGACAGCGGCTGGGCTTTGGTAAACACCTCGGCATCCGGGCCAATACCCACTTCCAGGTACTGGGACCACAATCCCTGCTCCACCAGAACCTTACGTAACGCTTGCGCCTGGGCCGAGCCCGGTACGATTTGCGAGAGGTCCGCGCCAATGCGACTGGCCAGTGACTCACGCACCGCATCGGCTTTGGCGGGATCACCCTTGGCCTGCTCTTCCACCACACGTTCCAGCAGGCTGGTGGCGAAGGTCACACCGGCGGCCTTCACTGCTTGAAGATCGATGGGCGCCAGCAGCCACGGCTGGCGCGGGTCGCGCTGAGCCGGGTCACTGTTGTCCAACAACGTCGGCAGATCGATCAGCGGCTCGGACAAAGGCAAGCCACGTAGGTAGGCCACAGGATCGGCCACCTCCAGCAGGGCCGAAACGGTCGCCACGTAGGCGCTGATGTCGTGTACAGCGCCGCCCTTGACGAGGACCACCGCAGGGCCTAAGTCCGGTAGCCAGACCCGCCCTATCCAGCTGCCGGCGGCGAATACGCTGGCATCGTAGTGCAATGGCAGAGGTGGGTTGGCGTTCGATCGTTCAGTCATCTGTGTACCCCTATTACTGTTATTCATCGCGCAAGCGCTGGCGATTACAGCTGCCCGGTGAGAGGCGGCCAGCTAGCGGCGTCGCGGTATGGGCGTTGGTTGCCGGCGGCTGGTACTTACGTCAATCGGCTCAGTGCCGCGGTGCTGGGGATGCCATCCAATAAACGCTGGATGCCCAGCGGGTTGGCATCCTGCAAAGCGGCAGGCAGCAAGCTGTCGGGGACGTTCTGATAGCAAACCGGGCGCAGGAAGCGGTCGATCGCCAGGGTGCCGACAGAGGTGCCGCGCGCATCGGAGGTGGCCGGGTACGGGCCACCATGCACCATGGCATCACACACCTCGACACCCGTTGGGTAACCGTTGACCAGCACCCGGCCGACCCTCTCTTCCAGGGCGCCGAACACCAGGGCAAAAGTCGGCAGGTCTTGCTCATCGGCTAGCAAGGTCGCCGTCAGTTGGCCGTGCAAGGCACGCACGGCGCGCAGCAGCTCGGCTTCGTCAGCCACCTGGATGACGATGGTGCACGGGCCGAACACTTCTTCCTGCAACAGTTCGTTCTGTTCCAGCAACAGGCTCACGTCGGCGCCGAACAGTTGCGGCTGCGCCTGATTGCCGGCCTGGGCCTGGCCGCTGAGGTGTTCAATACCAGGATGCGCGAGCAGTGCCTGCAGCCCTTTGCTGTAGCTGGTCAGGGTGCCGGCGTTGAGCATGGTCTGCGGCGCCTGCTCGGCAAGATGCCCGCCCAGTTGCTCGATGAATGCAGTGAAGGCTGCCGAGCGGATACCCAACACCAGGCCCGGATTGGTGCAAAACTGGCCACAGCCCTGCACCACCGACCCGCACAGCTCCTTGGCGATTTGCGCGCCACGGGTCTCCAGCGCCTGCGGCAGCACCAGCACCGGGTTGATGCTCGACATCTCGGCGAACACCGGAATGGGGTGCGGCCGTGCAGCGGCAATGTCGCACAGGGCCCGCCCGCCTTTGAGCGAGCCGGTGAAGCCGACCGCCTGGATACCCGGGTGTTTGACCAGCGCCTCCCCGACGCCACTGCCAAAGATCATGTTGAACACACCGACCGGCATGTTCGTGCGCTCGGCTGCGCGGATCAGCGCCTCGGCGACTCGCTCGGCGGTGGCCATGTGACCGCTGTGGGCCTTGAACACCACCGGACAGCCCGCAGCCAGGGCCGCAGCGGTATCTCCGCCGGCCGTGGAGAACGCCAGCGGAAAGTTGCTGGCACCGAACACCGCCACCGGGCCGACCCCGATGCGATATTGGCGCAGGTCCGGGCGCGGCAGCGGCGTGCGTGTCGGCAACGCCTGGTCGATCCGGGCGCTGTAGAAATCACCGCGACGCAGCACTTGGGCAAACAGACGCATCTGGCCACTCGTACGGCCACGTTCACCCACAATGCGCGCGCTGGGCAGGGCCGTTTCCTGGCAAGTCAGGGCGATGAAGTCGTCGTCGAGGCGGTCCAGCTCTTCGGCAATGGCCTCGATAAATTCGGCCCGACGGGTTGCCGGCAACTGGCGATACAGCGGGAACGCCGCACTGGCGGCAGCCACGGCGGCATCGACTTCGTCCAGCGTAGCTTGATGAAAGGCGCCAGGCAGACGCTCGCCCGTGTGAGCATCGATGCTGTAGACCAGGGTCTGACCTTGGGCGCTGCGCTGGCCAGCAATGCAGTTGTATCCGCTAACGTGCATGGGTAAGTGCCTTAATAATTTGCAATGGGCCATCAGTCAGGTCACGGCGCCGATCTGCCAGGGCACGAACTCATTCTGCCCATAGCCGTGCTGTTCACTTTTACTGCGCGCTCCGGAGGCGATGCGTAGCATCTGTTGGAAAATGTACGCACCGCGCTCTTCAATGCTGGTCGAGCCATCGGCGATGCCGCCGCAGTTGACGTCCATGTCTTCTTCTTGGTGCTCGAATACCCGATTGTTGGTGGCCAGCTTGATTGAAGGCGCCGGGGCACAGCCATAGGCCGAGCCGCGACCGGTGGTGAAGGCAATCAGGTTGGCGCCGCCCGCCACCTGGCCGGTGGCCGAGACCGGGTCGTAGCCTGGGGTATCCATGAACACCAGGCCGTGGGCGCGGACGGCTTGTGCGTACAGGTAGACATCGACCAGGTTGCTGGAGCCGGCCTTGGCCACCGCACCCAGCGACTTTTCCAGGATGGTGGTGAGGCCGCCAGCCTTGTTGCCGGCCGAGGGGTTGTTGTTCAGCTCAGCGTTCATGCGCTGGCAGTAGTCTTCCCACCAGTGGATACGAGCCACCAGCTTTTCGCCGACCTCACGGCTCACCGCGCGACGCGTCAGCAGGTGCTCGGCACCATAGATTTCAGGGGTTTCCGAAAGAATTGCGGTGCCCCCCGCCGCCACGAGGCGGTCGACGGCATTGCCCAGTGCCGGGTTCGCGGTAATTCCCGAGTAACCATCGGAACCGCCGCACTGCAGGCCGACGATCAGGTGGCGCGCACTGACCGGCTCGCGCTCGACCTGATTGGCCTGGGCCAGTAGCGTCTTGACCTGCTCGATACCTAACGCGATGGTCTTCGAAGTGCCACCTGTGCCTTGAATGGTGAACACGCGCAGTTGTCCACCGGCCTTGAGGCCCTGGGTCTCGAGCAGGCTTTCGATCTGGTTGGTTTCACACCCCAGACCAATGATCAGCACAGCAGCGAAATTAGGGTGTACCGCATACCCGCCCAAGGTGCGGCGCAATAGGCCCAACGCCTCGCCGGAGGGATCGACCGCGCAGCCAGCCCCATGGGTCAACGCCACCACCCCATCGATGTTTGGATAGTCGGCCAGCGCGTCGGGATGAATATCGCGACGAAAGTAGTCGGCCACGGCACGGGCCACGGTCGCCGAACAATTCACCGAGGTGAGAATGCCAATATAGTTGCGCGTGGCAACCCGCCCGTCAGCCCGTACGATGCCCTGAAACACCGCCTCGCTACTGGGCATGCTGCGGACATCGACGCCAAAAGCGTAGTCGCGGGCAAAGTCCCCCATCTGAACATTGTGGACATGCACATGGTCGCCAGCGTCAATGGCCTGTGAAGCAAACCCGATGATCTGCCCGTAGCGGCGCAAGGGCTCGCCCTGCTCCACCCGTTCTGTAGCGACTTTATGGCCCGAGGGGATCGGCTGGCGCACGGTGATCGCCTCGGCATCCAGGCGCAGGCCTTGCTGCAGGGGCTGGCGGGCGATGAGCACGTTGTCCAGCGGATTGAGACGAATAACGGCAGGGGCGCCGGTTTTGGCAATCAGTTGCATAGGACCTCTCAGGGCAACGCGGCTCAATTATTGTTATTAAGTGGCCTGGCCAGTGACGGCGAGGCTAGACCTTGAGCGTGACTGCAGGTCAGCACTTATCAACCCGCGCTAGCAGATGTCTTGCAGCGGGTGTATTCCAGTTGATAAAGCGTGGTGCTGAGCGACTGCGCTGGGGTGTCCAGCAGCGTGCCAAGCTCGGCGACCAAGCGCTCTCGTACATGGGTGACATAATCGGCGGCGCAGCCTTCGATCATGATGACCCAGGACGGAATTTCAGTGCCTTCTGATCGGGCTTTTTTCTCGGCAGTTTCGACTTTGCTGACAGCATGATCGGCGGTGCCGAAGTGCACACCCGTGATGCCCTGTGCATCCACTAATGGCGGCAAAACTTGATCGCGCAACGCTTGCAGCACTTGCTCGGAGCGTTCGCCGGCGACATCGAAGCGTAGGGTCACCAGGTAAGCGCCATGACCCACGCCGGCGCTGTAATGGACATCGCAGATCGACCTGGCGACATTCCGGTAAGACTGTACGACCTTCTGCGTCCAGGTTGTCGGGGCGTTGAGGCGAGCCAGATAGTCTTCGCCCCCCAGCACCTGCACCGAGTCGGCCTCGTACAGGTTGAAATAGACTGGCCCTGCATCCAGCGCTATGTATCGGCGCCCACGCTGGAAACCGGGGATACCCAGGCGTTCGGGCATGTGCTCACGGTTATGCCACTCATAAAATTCGTCCCGTGCTTCAGGGACAACATCATGCCAAATTGCAACCACACCCGTTCCTGCAAAACTCATAGGTTTATCTCCAGTCGGCATCAATCAACGTTTGGGTAACGACCAGCAGCCCAGGCTGCGCCCATCTGCGCAACATAGGGCACAACCGTTTGAGACTGCTCGCCCAGCCCCGAGCCGCCGACGCGCATGACGTCCCCAGCTTTGAGGAACACATGTGGTTTCTGGCCAAAGCCGACTCCCGGCGGCGTTCCGGTGATGATGACGTCACCCGGCAGCAGCGGCATGAAACGGCTCAGGTACGAAACAATGTGCGCCACGCTGAAAATCATGGTGCGGGTGTTACCGTTCTGGAAACGCTTGCCGTTCACTTCGAGCCAGAGATCGAGATTCTGCGGATCGGCAATTTCATCGCGGGTCACCAACCAAGGGCCCAGCGGCGCAAAGGACAAGCCGCTCTTGCCCTTGGTCCACTGACCTTCATATTCAAGTTGGTAAGCCCTTTCGGAAACATCGTTGGCCAAGCAGTAACCGGCAATGTGATCCAGAGCCTCGCTCTCCTCGATGTGCCAGGCCGGTGAACCGATCACGATGGCCAACTCGACTTCCCAGTCAAGTTTTTTCGCATCGACTGGCAGGATCACAGGGTCGTTGGCACCACTGATGGAGCCAGTGTGTTTGTTGAACACGACGGGCTGACTCGGTATCGGCGTATTGGTTTCTGCAGCGTGGTCAGAATAGTTGAGGCCGATACAGATCAGGTTCGGTACGTTGCCTACACACGGCCCCAGACGCGTTTCAGGCGGCAACAGTGGTAGGCGTTCAATATCGATAGTGCGCAACTTCTCGAGGCTGGACGGTGACAGCGCCGCCGCGTCTATATCATCGACGATGCCAGAGAGATCCCGGATCCCTCCTTGCGCATCCAAAATCCCAGGCAGTTCTTGTCCTGGCAGACCGAAACGAACCAAACGCATAGGTTACTCCTCAAGAGTTGAGAAAAAGACAGGTAGAGACCCTGCCTCGCCGAACTGAATATCCAGCGGCTGTTGAGTGGGGACTTGCAGAACACCTGCATAAGAGCCGGTGATCACGACTTGACCTGCTTGCAGATCGATTCCACGTGCAGAAAGAAAATTCGCCAGCCAGACAATGGGCGACACGGGATCATGGTCCGGATGAGCCCCGGCAATCCTTAAAGGCTCGACACCGGGATGGCTCAGCGTCACATCGAGACTAACGGGCAGATTGCTCGAGCTCAGCGAAATTGCCTGGGGCCCTAGCACAAGGCCATGGTTGAATAGCCCGTCAGCCAATAGTTGCTCGAAGGTAACCTTGTGAGGATCGGTGTAGCGACAGTCGATCACTTCGAGAGCAAGACGTACCTCACTGATCGAACGTAGGATGTCTTCAGCCGTGTAAGGCGCCGAGCGCGCAGGCAGGTCAGCCCCTAGAACGCATGCAAGCTCAGGTTCGATTCGAACGGTGGCGGTCGTAACGTTCAGCGGGTACTGGTGGGAGCGCACGATGTCATCAGCGTAGATCGGTGCGACTATCCATTTGCCAGGCTTGGGCAGCGCACATTTCCAGCCACCGACTTGCTTGCCAGCCAGCACACCGACCTGTTGCTGTATCTGGAAGCCTTGTTCAAGGTTCAACAATCCATCGTCACATGGCAGAGCGTCTAGCCGACTGTTTGTTTGCCGCGCCCGCACTAGCTCGGCGGCCGCATGCGCGATGGATGCTTCAGGCATATCAGCGACTGCGCTCTGATCCATCACTGTCGCCCCTGCACGCTGGCTTGGCGAGGCCACACCGTGCCGAGTTTGTTCGCCGCATCCTCCAGCAGGGCGTGCAATTGGGCGTAACGGTCGGGGTGCATACGCATGACCGGCCCGGCAATGCTCATGGTCCCGACTACGGAGCCTGACGAAATCAATTTCACCGGCACCGCAATCGCCCAGACACCGGCCTCGGCCTCTTCCACCACCAGTCCGTAGCCGCGCTCCCTAGTCGCCGCTAGTTCAGGCAGCAAGCGTTCGATGCTATTGATAGCGCGCGGGCCTTTTGCGCCGCCCTGCTCTTTACCCAGGCCGTTGCGTATGGCGATCTCGACAGCTTGCTCATCAGGCATCGAGGCAAGCCAGACCTTGCCGTTGGCAGTGGTATGGAGATTGATCGGCTGATCCATGGCTGGCGAATACATTAACCCGGGTGCAGCGCCCTGAGCCGAAGCAAGCCATGACAGCCCGTTCTCGGATACGACAGTCAGGCGTACCAGCTCTTGGGAGACGGAAGCTACATGTTCAATGATGGGCTGAACCAGTTCAGGCAAGCCGATGCCATTCAGATAGCGTTGCCCCAAGAGCGCCAGCTTGAGGGTCAAACGGTACTGGGATGTGGCTTCATCCTGCTCCGCCCACCCTTGCTCTACCAACTGGGCAAGCACACGGTGGGCCGGCCCTTTTTCCATGCCCAGCTCAATTGCGATATCAGACATGCGCATCCAGCGGGCTTCTCGGGCAAGTAGCTCGATGGCTTCCAGGCAGCGGTCGACAGCACCTTTAACGACTCTCATGGGATTTTTCTCGACTGGTAATCAGCAGCAGCATAGCTTCGGTTACGCCGTTCTATTTGGAACACAGTTACAATAGTAAGCACTCTGTGATCTGCAAGTCAACGCAGCAGGAAGCAAATTACGGTCATACCGCGCGTCATACATTGACGCCAGGCATCACCCAGCCCCCTTGACAACAGCTCAACACCGGGAACACCATTACAACTGGAACGTCGTTACAATAATAAAATCCGGAGAAACTTCATGAGCCATAGCAATCAGGCCGATCCAAATTCCAAACGTCAGTCAAGGAAGGCCGCCGCGAGCGGCTGGATCGGCTCGGCGTTGGAGTACTACGACTTCTTCATCTACGCCACCGCAGCGGCCTTGCTGTTTCCGCAACTGTTTTTCCCGACAGACAATCCGACGGTGGGGATCATTGTTTCGCTGGCGAGCTTCGGCGTCGGTTACATCGCGCGGCCCATCGGTGCTGTGGTGTTAGGGCACCTGGGAGATCGCCATGGACGCAAGACCGTACTGGTCTACTGCATGTTCTTGATGGGCTTTTCAACCGTGTGCATCGGGCTGCTTCCCACCTACCAGCAAATCGGTGTGTGGGCCCCTGCACTGTTGATTATTTTGCGTCTGATTCAGGGGTTCGCTGTCGCTGGAGAGGTATCGTGCGCCAGCTCTATGACCCTGGAACACGCGCCTGATGGGCATCGGGGGTATTTCGCAAGCTTCACGCTGCAAGGCGTGCAAGCCGGGCAGCTTCTAGCCGCTGCGGTGTTCCTGCCCCTCGCGCAGTTCATGCCAGCCGATCAATTTGCTGCATGGGGCTGGCGGATTCCATTTCTGCTCAGTGCCCTGGTATTGGTCGCCGGGTGGATCATCCGTCGTGAAGTTCATGAAGCCCCAGTGTTCACCGAGGCGCAGACCCATACCGAACCGCGCAAACTACCTCTGGTTGAAGTGGTCACGCAGAGCTGGCGAGATGTGCTACGGGTCATTGGCATGGCGCTCTCTGCGGTCCTCGCCATCGTCGCCTCTGTATTCGGAGCAACCTACGCAGTCCAGCCTGCCTACGGCATTGGCTTTCCTTCTGGTGTATTCATGTGGATACCGGTGTTAGGCAATTTATGCGCGGTTATCCTTATCCCCTTCGTAGGCAGGCTCTCTGACAGAATTGGCCGCCGGCCCCCGGTGATTGTCGGCGTGCTGTGTGGTGGACTTTTGTCATTCGCGTATCTCTATGCAATCAGCATTCACAATCTGTGGCTTTCGTTAATTCTCTCGCTCCTTATGTGGGGTGTGGCTTATCAGGGTTTCAACGGTGTATTCCCCAGCCTGTTCCCGGAGCTGTTCCGTACACGCGTACGGGTTACCGGCATGGCAATTGGTCAAAATATCGGTGTGGCCTGCACGGCATTTCTACCAGCCCTTTTCGTATCGATTGCGCCTCCCGGAACTGAGAATATCCCGCTGAAAATCGGGGCATTGACGTTTGCTATCTGCGCCATCTCTGCGATTGCCGCTCTTACTACCCGCGAGACATACCGCATTCGCCTGAAGGATCTCGGCGATCCTGATGCAGTGCCGATGTCGGAAGAGGAATACACACGAGTACAGAAACAGTTCACGTCCAAGCCGCTAGTCGATGCTGCCCATCCAGCAGCAGCGACACGCTCCTGACAAACAGTTCTGAACCGCGCTGTTCAGACTCCCTGACCAGCGCCTATTCACCGGCAACGCCACAGTAGGTTGACATGCATCCACGGATCACCGGCAGCACTCGTATATATGGGTTGATTGGCACCCCCCTCAAGAGTGCCAAGTCTCCAATGCTGCTGAACACGTTGTTTACCGACGCACAGGTTGACGCCGTCTGCATTCCACTGGAGGTCGGTTCAGCAAACCTGGCTGAGTTTGTCAGAGGCATGCGATTTGTAAGCAACCTTGCCGGGCTTTTGATCACCATGCCGCACAAGCAGAGCATGCTTGACGTGGTGGACGATCTTCATTCGACTACGCAGCAGATTGGCGCAATCAATGTCGTTCGTTGCCACCCCAACGGGCGCTGGGAGGGTGCCGTATTTGACGGGTTGGGTTGCGTGCTGGGCATGCAGCGCCAGGGCGTTTCCCTGCTCGGAAAATCCGTTTTGCTTGTCGGTGCTGGCGGCTCAGGAAGCGCCATCGCGTTCGCCGTCGCCGCTGCTGGCGCGCGAGTGCTGACCCTCTCAGACTTGGACCCGCACCGCTCCCTGGACCTTGCGCAACGTGTCGCAAAACAGGGAGGGTGCGCGGTGCATGCAGGCTCAGCGGACCCTAAGGGCCATGACATAGTGATCAACGCCACCCCGCTCGGCATGAGCTCTGATGACCCGATGCCGATAGACGCAGAGCGGCTGACCTCAACTACGGTGGTGGTCGATATCATCACCAGATCCGAGCCAACCGCCTTGCTGCTCAAAGCGCAATCCCACGGCTGCCAAACCTTGGATGGTCAACCTATGCACGTAGGCCAAGCTCTGTTGACACTGAGCTTTCTTGGTTTCGAAGATATCGCGCTGCGCTACCCGAGCGGATTGTGAGGCTCGCGTATCTCTTACTTCAATCGAAGTGGTCAATGATGTGCACTCCCCTGGCATGTACACATCTTGCCGCACCTGTTGAAACTGCACCGTCGCTTAACTACCAAACTCAGCCTTGTCCGCAAAACGTAACTCACTTCCGTTCGTAACCAGCTCGTGCTAGCCTTCTGTGCAACCTCCAATCGTGGCTGTCGCACTATTTTTTCTGGACTTGACCCGCAATACCGAGGGCATCGGCGAGCTAATCAAACACTCTTGTCTATAAGGAATGAATGTTGAAAGTCGTTCTTCTGGAAGTTAGCCATTGGCACACCCCACTCTACCTCGACGCCCTTGAGCGTTTGCCAGATGTGACCGTCTCGGCGGTATCTGACGCCACCGGCTCGCGCGGTCCAGCCCTCGCTCAACGCTTCAGAGCACAGCCATACGACCACTGGAAAAACCTGTTGGCTAACGAAGAGGCTGATTTTGCATTCGCTTTCGGTCCGCACGATGAGCTGCATGCAATGGGCAAAGCCTTGATCGAACGCAACATTCCGTTCGCGATGGAAAAGCCCTGCGGGCTCACTCAGGACGAAGTGCTGGATCTGTACCAACGCGCTGAAGCCGCAGATCTGTTCGTGGCGGTACCGTTGGTTTGGAGACACAGTGAATTATTGGACCGCCTCAAACAAGCAGCGCTTGAGAGCAGTGCAAAGTGGCGGACCCAGTCGTTTCGATTCAACGCTGGGCCGCCTGAACGCTACCTAACCAATAGTTGCTCATGGATGCTTAACCCATTACGTTCTGGAGGCGGTTGCACGATCAACCTCGCCGTCCATTTCATCGACCTGGTTCAGGAAATTTCTGCAGAGCGCATACGCAGCGTGTCGGCCGTGATGTATCGCGACCCGCAGCTAACAGCGGTAGAAATCGGCTCAATGATGACCCTGGTAACCGAAAGTGGCTGCATTTGCACCATTGAAACCGGCTACAACTACCCGGCCAATACGCCCGAACAACGGGAATATTCATTCTCAATGTCAACTGATCAGTTTTATGCGCGCTCGACACCGGATGGCATGCGCTTGGTGGATGCGACCGGGCAGGCAAGCGACCTGCACATGAGCCTGAACTCGGACGTGTATTACGGCAATTTCGTAACCGATGTCCTTGCGCCTGGCCGCAAAACTGCCTATACAGGCGCCGGACTTGCGACGATGCATAGCGTCATGGGTATTATCGAGGCTGCCTATGAGTCAGATCGCCTTGGCGGTATCCCCATCACACTTTAGGTTCTGTACTTAAAGTGCCTGCACGTCGATCATGCTGCGCCTGGCCATAGCCAGCAACAAAGAGGATTGGAAATTTGTCCCACATTGGCCGCTACTTCAACACCCTGGAACTGCTGCTCTCCCATCCAGGCGGTCTCGCGCTGTCCGAAATCAGCGAACAGACCCAAGTCGCCATGGCCACGGCTCACCGCATCCTAAGCGCGCTTCGAGAACGAGGCTATGTCTACCAGGACGAACAGGATCACTACCGCTTAACGCTCAAGATCCCCAGCATGGGTGTGAACTACATCAGTGAAACGGGTTTCGCCCGGATCATGCAACCGTTGCTGGACGATCTGGCCAGCGAAACCGGCGAGCATGTCCGCCTGGCGGAGGTTGCAGAAGATCATCTGACCTGGGTCCTGCAGGCCACGAAAAATACCAGAGGCCTGCAGTACCGCCGCGCCCTGGATGAGAAAATCATTCCCCACACCACCGCAGCGGGCAAAGCATGGCTCGCCACCATGCGTGACGAGCGCGCGATGCGAATTCTAGCCGCCTGGGACATAGAGAACACCCGGGACTACGCAGGGCCCAATGCGCGCATTTCGATTCGCGACATTTTTGACGATATCGCCCATATTCGCCAAGAGGGACACGCGATCGTTCGTGAAGAAGGTGAAGTCGGCGTGTGCGTGGTGGCGGTCGCTGTATTCGACACCTCAAGGCCAGACAGCTCCGCCCCGGTGGCTACTCTGAGCATCGCCGGCCCTATCGCTCGCTTGCGAGAGGAAACCCTGGGCGCGCATATCGAAAGCTTGAAACGCTCGGCCATCAAGGTTGGTGAGCGTTGGGCGCTATGGAGTTCGGTCAGTGGGAGTGACTCGCTGTCTTAGTAGTAGCGCCGCGCAAGAAGATAGTTTCTGGTAACCGCACCTGGGGCCTGATCAGGCCCCCGGATTATTGGAACAATATGGCCGCAGGCCTCAACGACAGCCGAGCGAGCGAAAGGCAATTACGGAATTTTCCAGCCCTTGCTACGCAGATCCTGCACGCCTTTGTTCAGCTCATATAAAGCGTTTTCTTCGCGGATGATTTCCAGTACGCAGTTTTCAATGCCGCAGGTCGCGTGAACGGCCTCGCCCAACGCGATGAAGTCCACAACGCCCGTGCCGACCGGATCATGCCCCCACACATCCACACCGGTGTCGGACACATGCACAAAGTCGATGGCAGCCTGGTAACTCAGCAGACTCGCAACAGGGTCTTCACCAATGTAAGCGGCATTGGCGATGTCATAGACCACCTTGACCACATCATCATTAAGCGTGCCCACAACCTGCGCCAACTCCCCCATAGTGGGGGTGAAGCAATACGGCGTATTTTCCAGCAGCAAGCGCACGCCAGCCTGTTTTGCCAGCGGAATCAGGACTGCCAGGCTCTCGTACATCCACTCGTAGGTCTTTTCAAGCGGCGGGGAAATCATAGGTCGCCGGGTGCCCGGTGATATCACCACTTCCTGAGTCTCCCAGGCTACGGCCAGGTCAATCACCGCCTTGATGTGCTCGATGCTCTTGTCACGCATATTGGCCGCGGGGCTGGCTAGATTGACGTCATAGCCACCGGCGTTGAGCGACCTGATCTTTGCGCCGTATCCATGAAGTCGCGCAGCGACCGCAGAGCGTTCTGCCGTCGAGATTTCCACCGGCCAGCAATGTGGCGAGCTGACGGGAACCTCGAACACCCGGTGTCCATGCTCGGCCAGTTGTGCAATTGCATCGATTGCCGTGGATGACCACAGGTAGGAGAACGTGCTGATGATCATATCGAAACATCCTTTCAGTTGAGTATTCGCTGGAGTGAAACGGGCCATTCGTATTATGGGTTTTGTACCTGGACCACTATCGCTGGCGGGAAGACGCGACCATGAATCGATAGATCCGGATAGCAATAACCACTGCCCTGGCAAGGCTACCCGGTAACGAAAAAAACGATATCGGAATCGAATTCCATTGTCAATTTGATTGCAAAGTGAACCCTATTTTCGTATTTTAAAAATCTCTTTTACCCCGATGTATAACTATAAAAAGGAGTGTCCAATGAGAGCTTTGGTCAGTGGCGGCAGTAGCGGTATCGGTGCAGCGGCATGCCTGAGAATCGCCGAGGCGGCCCTCGCCCGCGGCTCGCAGCCGAAGATTGCGGTTTGCGGGCACACACCCACCACTACGCAAGAAGAAGTCGTCGAATCCATCAAGGCCATGGGCGGTATCGCCATCGCGTTGTGCGGAGATCTTGGCAATCCTGAGGTACCCAGCCAAATGATGGCGGCGGCAGTGGCGGAGTTCGGCGGGCTCGACGCGCTGGTGGCGAATGCGGGCATCGCCAGCCCTGGCGCAATTTGTGATTTATCCATCGAGGACTGGGACGACATGTTCGCGGTCAATCTTCGCGGCGCTTGGCTGCTCGCCAAAGCCAGCTACCCTTACCTACGGGAGAGCCGGGGCGCGGCGTGCTTTACCTCGTCGATGTCTGGGCAAATTCCGCATGCCGGCTCAGGGGCTTACAGCCCCACCAAGGCCGCCTTGACCATGCTGGCCCAAACGCTCGCGCTGGAGTGGGCTCCGGACGGGATCCGTGTCAACGTGGTGTCTCCAGGAATGACTCACACACCGATGTCGGAAAAAATGTATGCCGACCCGCAGATCAAGAAAGCACGTGAAGCAATCATTCCGCTAGCGAGAATCGGCGAGCCCGTGGATATCGCCAACGTGATCGAGTTTCTCGTGAGCCCCTTATCCGGATACGTCACGGGTCAGGATATCTGCGTCGATGGCGGCTTCTCCAAATCGATACTGAGCCACATCCCGGGCCGGCCGAGCTCCAAATCCTGAGCACAATTGCTTTGATAGAAGGCTCAGCGCCCGGGTAGGTTCGATTAATCGGGCTTTAGCCGATAGCGTCGTCCAAGCATGTAGCATGGGCGTAGAACCCGCTCAGGCAGGAACCGGCGCTTGGGCATCGAGCAAGCGCTGGGTCTTGAGTTCCTCCCATGAAGGAAGTGTTGTCGCGGTGGCGGACGCGCTTTTCGAAATGGAGATGGACTGACGTGAACGGTGAGCATCGTTCGGGCTGCCCACGCACACCTAGCGATGAGTGAGTGCAGAAGGTGGTTGAACAGGTTTTTAGGGGCGAATCTGAAGATGCCAGGAAAGAGATGATGCCAATTACCAGCAAGATCATGCAGACGTAGCTTGGTCTAAGGTCGGAGCGGACTTCGCTATCAGCTGGATTGCGGGATAGTTTTGCGCAAGTTTTGCGCAGGCACAAAAAAGCCACTTTCAAGAAGTGGCTTAAGTGTCTGATTTTACTCAGGAATAAATGGTCGGGACGGAGTGATTCGAACACTCGACCCCTTGCAGCCCATGCAGCACCCACAAAGCGCGTAACCCATTGATATTGAAAGGTTAAGTGCTTAAACTAACGTGCAAAACATAGCCTTATTCGTCGTTTCGCAAACCTTACAAATCAATGACTTAGCGGCGGGTTTTGATTGAGGTTTTCCCATGACTGAAGCCCTAGGCGCGCTGGAACCTAAATCATGCTTATGGACATAACGTCTTTTTAAATCAATCGGTTATGGCGCCCGCAACCCGTCACACCGTCCCAAGAATACCGCCCATGTCACAGCGTGACAGAGCGTGCGACACAATCTCGTCACATGGGCCATAGCGCCCTCCCCGGCGTCCTGCCGATCCGCAAAAATTCCAAAATGATCTACCATTCCATGATGCCCATCATGGAGATGCACATGAACAAGGAAGCGTGGCTAGACCGCTGGGAAATCACCGGCAGCTATATGCAGTGCCGTGTCTGCAAAGCTAGGCAACATATGAACAGCGGCGCGTCCCCTTTCCTGCACCTGGAAGGCTGCACGGCAGTCACTAGATTTTCGGAGCTTCCGTGGAGGGACTATTCCTCGCTCCTACGTCTCACCCTTTCGAGCGAAGAAGCAAGCCACCCATCGGCAAATTCTTGAGCATGATATCGCGCATCAATTACTGTTCATCCATACAGTATTGGTGCGCAGCTATGTTGATAGACGACGAAGACTTCTCCCTGGGCATTCCCACCCTTGAGCAAATGCTCAAGCAGCAAGCCGTCCTCCTTGACAACGAATGCCATCAGCTCATGAGTGAGCTTGGTCACGCCCGGTGCAGCATCGCCCAACTGGTGCTGATGAACGACGAGCTCAGTGCGGAGTGCGCCAAGCTGAAGGCTGCTTTCAAGGAAAGGTGCTGGCAGCTACCAGGCCAGGCACACCTACGCCTCGATGATGCTTTCTGCGGGTGAGCAGCCAAGGTGAGTTGCTAATCAGATGGGTCATAATGCCTGGACAATTATCGCCTGTGTCTCCCGCAGATGGATGTCTTTAGCCGACCAGTACACAGGCAGCACCTCGCTAGCGGGGGCCCACCTCTTTCATCACCTAAATGATTGTCAGTTGGCCGCCCGTTTTTCCAGAGCGACCTTGCCGGCAACTTGCTGAAGTTCTGCAATCCGATCCTCCCCCGGTTAACCGCTAGACGGCTGGTCGCTAGGGGCCGCAGTCGGGCAGAAGCGAACGCTTAACCAACGTCCTTATTGACCGATAGCTGCCGTTCAGCACTCACCCGTATAATTGCGTAAACCGTACCCGGCTAGCTTAACCTGGAAAAAGTGGCCATCCCGCTCTGCGACCATATACGGGTATTTGAGCAAGGTTGATTCGATGCGGTGCGCCATCGCTTCGACCGTGGGCGGTTCCAGCTCTAAGGAGATGACGGTGTCCTCTACCACCGCGGGTAGATAGCCCGGATGACAGCTGCATCCTAAGCGGCCGCTGTTCTCACCCTGTTGTTCATGCTCATCTGAAGCCTCCTGTGCCTGAAACAACTTGCCTAAATGAGTCGCTGATTCACGCGCTTGGAAAGCGCCTCGGCGCTCTCCTTGCGTTCTGAGTAGCGGTCTACCAGATAGTCCTCCCGGCCGCGGATCAGCAGCGTAAATTTCATCAACTCTTCCATAACGTCTACCACGCGATCGTAGTAGCTCGAAGGCTTCATGCGGCCGGCCTCATCGAACTCCAAGAACACCTTAGGCACGGAGGATTGGTTGGGGATCGTGACCATGCGCATCCAGCGGCCCAGTACGCGGAGCTGGTTGACCGTGTTGAACGACTGCGAGCCGCCGCAGACCTGCATCACGGCCAGGGTCTTACCCTGCGAAGGACGCACCGCACCAAGTGCCAGCGGAATCCAATCGATCTGCGCTTTGAACACCGCCGACATTGAGCCGTGGCGCTCGGGAGAGCACCACACTTGGCCCTCTGACCACATCACAAGGTTTCGCAGCTCTTGCACCTTGGGATGCTCCACCGGTGCGTCATCGGGCAACGGCAGGCCGGATGGATCGAAAATAGCTGTCTCGGCCCCCATGAGTTCCAGGATGCGTGCCGCTTCCTGGATCAACAACCGGCTAAACGACCGCTCGCGGGTCGATCCGTATAGCAAAAGGATGCGTGGCTTGTGCAAGGGCGGGTCGCCCTGGGCGAGTTTGTCCAGGCCCGGTAAATCAAACAGCGTAAAATCCAGGCTGGGAATATTTCCTTTTTCCGCATCGGTGAAGTCACTCACGGCAGTTCCCCTATCTGGTCGAGAGCATGCTTAAGCTCTGCCGCGCTAAGCGCCTCAAAATCAAGCGTAAAGAAAGCCGCAAATCGCCGGCGGATGAGCGCAACCGTCGCGTCGAAAGCCACCTGGATTTCTTCATCGCTGCCTTCTACGTCTGACGGATCAGACAACCCCCAATGGCTCTTGATGGCAGGCCCGAAATACACCGGGCACGGCTCGCCGCCGGCTTTATCGCAGACGGTAATCACGATGTCGGGCGGGTTGTCCTGGAAACTCTCCGACCCCTTGCTGTAGAGCTTCGAGGTATCCACCCCCAGGCCTTGCAGAGTGCTCACAGCGTGCGGATTCAAGCGTCCGCTGGGGAAGCTGCCTGAGCTGACGGCGGTCATCCCTTCGGGGGCTACGTGGTTGAACAAACCTTCAGAGAGCACACTGCGGCAGCTGTTGGCGGTACACATGAAAAGAATGTTCATCATTGGTCCTACGCGTGAAAGCTCAGCCGCAGGGCCAACGCGGCCAAGGTAGCGAGCAGGATGGGAAGGGTCAGGATGCTGCCGACTTTGAAGTAGTAGCCCCAGGTGATGCGGATGTCCTTCTGTGCCAGCACGTGGAGCCAGAGCAAGGTAGCCAGGCTGCCAATAGGGGTGATCTTTGGCCCCAGGTCACAGCCGATAATGTTGGCATAGACCATGGCTTGGTGAACGATGCCTGTGGCAGTGCTGTCCTGGATGGAGAGAGCCCCGATCAGCACGGTGGGCATGTTGTTCATGACGGAAGACAGCAGCGCGGCCGCCAATCCAGTCCCCAAGGTCGCGGCCCACAAACCCTGCTCCGCCAGTATGTTTAGCAAGGCGGTAAACGCTTCCGTCAGGCCAGCATTACGCAGTCCATACACGACCAGGTACATCCCTAGGGAAAAAACAACCACCTGCCAAGGTGCATGCTTGATCACACGCTTGGTGGAGATGACGTGCCCCCTGCCGGCAATGACCAGCAGTATCAGCGCACACGAGGCTGCAACTGCGCTAATGGGAATACCCAGGGGCTCCAGCGCGAACAGGCCAACCAACAGCAAGGCCAGTACCCACCAGCCGGCAACGAAGGTTGCATGGTCACGAATAGCGCGCTTGGGTTCATCCAACTGCTCCGGCACGTACTGTACGGGAATGTCCTTTTTATAGAACAGCCAGAGCATCAGCAGCGTCGCCGCCACGCTCACCAGGCTCACTGGCCACATAACCGAGGCGTATTCCCCGAAACCTAAGTCGAAGAAATCAGCCGATACGATGTTGACCAGGTTGGACACTACCAGGGGTAGGCTCGCAGTGTCTGCGATGAAACCTGCGGCCATGACGAAGGCAAGGGTAGAAGCAGGGGTAAAGCGCAGGGCGTTCAGCATAGCAATGACGATAGGGGTCAGGATCAACGCGGCGCCGTCATTGGCAAATAAGGCCGAAACGGCAGCGCCGAGGAGAATCATCAGGGCAAACAACCTGCCTCCGCTTCCTTCACCCCAGCGAGCCACATGGAGTGCAGCCCATTTGAAAAATCCGGCTTCATCCAGTAGCAAGCTGATGAGGATGACGGCGATAAAGGTAGCTGTGGCATTCCAGACAATGTGCCATACGGTAGGTACGTCACTCAGACTGACTACCCCCGTCAGGAGAGCCAGCACGGCACCTGCCGCTGCACTCCAACCTACCCCCAAACCCTTGGGCTGCCAGATCACCAGCACTAACGTGAACACGAATATTGCAGCAGCAGTAAGCATCTCAAAAGCCTCGGATTAGGTCAGCAGCAAGCAGCCTGGCGGACCGGACGGCCTTCCATTGAGGAGAGTCGACCCGTGTCCTGGGCAATCAAGGCTTGGTTGGCTTTGAGGGTGACCTGAAGCACTTCCAGCACCCACGCCGGCAATTGCGGGTGAAGCCTGTAATAGATCCACTGGCCCTGCCGGCGATCCTCAAGCAGCCCGCAAGTCCGCAACTGGGCCAGGTGGCGGGAAACCTTCGGCTGGCTGTCTTCGAGTGCCCAGATCAATTCGCACACGCATAGCTCGCCCTGCTCGGCCAGCATCAGCATGATGCGAGTTCGTGTCTCGTCGCCCAGGCATTTGAAAAGAGTCACAGTAGAAAAGCTCATAGCGCACAGCCCATCTGTATATACGGATATTCGAATATACACACGACGCTGCTGTTTTCCTACTGTTAGGTGCAGATCGCGAGCTGACCGGACCCTCCGACCTCTACACCATACGATTCACCACTCCGTATCCCAGAAAGGTCATCAGCAATGATCCAATGAGATGAGCGCTAACTGTCGCTGCCGCCCATCCCAGCTTTCCTTGCTGAAGCATGAAGACGACTTCTGCCGAAAACGTAGAAAAGGTGGTGAGGCCTCCGCAAAAACCCGTTGTAAGCTGGGCGACACCGTGCAGGTGCCCAAGGAGCTGATATGACCGACCGCGAACGCTTCGAACAGGCCTACGCCGAATATACGAATCACCCGGTCGAATTCATCGTCCTATGCCGGCTTGGCGCCAGCTACTCGGTCCCGAAGGTTTCTGCAGCCTGGCACTGGTGGCGGAGCGGGCAGGAGGCGGCATGAAGGTCGTCTCCGATGCAGGTACGGGCCTGCTCAATATACGGGCTCAGAAGTTCGGTGCCCCCGGCGAAATTTACCGATGCCCATCGCACTCTGCTGACGATTGCGGGATGTGTGGCGGTACCGGATTTCCAAACGTATGCGACAGCACTCGCTGCCATGAATACGGCTGCCAAGGCGGATGCAGCCGATCCGAGGAAGATTTCCTGATCCAACGATCCCGCTCAAAGCTCTAACCCCTTCCCTTCTATTGAGCCTGCCGGCGACCGGCGGGCGAGGATTCGCTATGCGCAATGAAAAAGTCGTGATGTTCAATTCCCCAGAGGCAGCGAGCTTTCAAACCGTCAGCGGCTGGGTCGACTCAAAAGGGCGGTTCTGGGGTCAGGACGAAGATCAGGCCCGCTACTGTGGGTCGACGCACCGGCACTGCAAAAACAATCCAGCACACCCGATCCATGAAACGAACGGGTACTGCAAAGTCTGCAGAGAAGAGCGCATGGAAGAGCGCTTTTTGAAAATGGAAGTTAAAGACTGGGCGGACGAGCCGCTGGTTATATACGACGGCGACACATACTTCTTTGACGCGGACTCTCTCCGGGATTACCTGGTTGAATGCGAAGAAGATCCTGAAAACATTCGACTTTGCATATGCGAGCCGAATATGCCCCGCGAAATAGACCCATCGGATTACTTCCTCGACGACCTGCCAGAAGACGGCGAACTGAATGATGATCAACTGATCGCTGCTTTCGATCTGGTTAACGAGATGATCCGCCAGTCCGGGCCTTTGTCTTGGTCTCAAGGTCAGCATGTTGCGCGCCTTCCCACAGAGTTTATCGCAGAAATCAAAGCTAAGCGGGCTACCGCCGAATAACCCCTTCTGCCGCCATAGAGCGGCACGGAGCATACCCATGGCAAACGCTACAGCGGCGCAGGCATCCTTCCTGCCGCGCTTCATCCGTGCCCGCGACGCTGCCAATTATTTGGGCATGTGTCGGGCCGAGTTCGAGAAGACCGTACGGCCGCACGTGCGGGAGTTCCCAATCGGCGAGCGAGGTGTCGGCTTTGACCGGCTCGACCTGGACGAGTGGGCAACCGCATACGTCGAGGCAAAGGCGATTGATAAAACCGGCGCTTCAGGGCAACAATCAACCCGCAGCGAGCGCCAAGCTGGAGAAACAGAATGGCGCGAAAAACGATCACAGGCCTCTCTCAGAGGAAAGGCCTTTGGCATATTGACAAAAAAATCAACGGAGAACGACTTTACGAGAGCACTGGCACTAGTGACCGGGCGGAAGCCGAACGTTACCTGATTCATCGTCTGGAGCAGATCCGGCAGCAGAAGGTGTACGGGGTGCGCCAGGTGCGCACTTTCCGCGACGCCGCCACGCGATACTTGCTTGAGCATAAGGATCAGCCGTCGATTCATCTGACGGCCCTATGCCTACAGCAGCTGGACCCTTACATCGGCGCCATGCCACTGACCCACATTGACGACCAGGCCCTTGAGCAGTTCATCAAGGATCGCAAGGCCGGCCATGTTGAGCCGGACGGCAAGATAAAGAAAGGGGTCAGCAATCGCACGATCAACATAGCGCTGGAGCGAGCTATTCGGGTTCTGTCGATGTGTGCCAGGAAATGGCGGGATGATGAACGGCGGCCATGGCTGGACAGCGTGCCGATGATCGCGAAGCTCGAAGAGAAGCGGTCGAGCCGAAAGCCCTACCCCATGTCGTGGGATGAGCAGTCGATTCTATTCGGAGAGTTGCCCGACCACCTGCACAAAATGGCCCTGTTCAAGGTGAACACCGGCTGTCGAGAGCAGGAGGTCTGCAAGCTGAGGTGGGATTGGGAGATCAGCGTGCCGGAGCTAGGCACGAGTGTGTTTCTGATACCCGCCGACTTCGGCGGCCGGCACGCACGGTCGGGTGTGAAGAATGGGGACGAGCGATTAGTTGTGCTGAACAGCGTGGCAAAATCGATTGTGGAACGGCAGCGCGGCATTAGCCGGGAATGGGTATTCCCTTACAACGACAGCGCGATGCACAGGATGAATGACTCGGCCTGGAAAAAAGCACGGGTGAGAGCGGCGAAACTCTGGCAGGAGAAAAACCTTCGCCCCGCTCACCCTGGATACGCTTCGATCAGGATCCACGATCTAAAACATTCGTTCGGTCGTCGCCTTCGCGCAGCGGGTGTAACCGAAGAGGACCGTAAGGCTCTATTGGGCCACAAGAACGGCAGCATCACCAGTCACTACTCAGGCGCAGAGCTAGGGCATTTGATTGAGGCTGCAAACAAGGTATCGGCAACCGACTCGCGCGGGCCGGTGCTGACCATATTGACTCGGAGGCAGGCATGAAAAAGAGAAGTCACGCAAAAGTCACGCGCATGAAAAAGGCCACCCCTTGCGGAAATGGCCTAAGTCATTGAAATAAATGGTCGGGACGGAGTGATTCGAACACTCGACCCCTTGCACCCCATGCAAGTGCGCTACCGGGCTGCGCTACGCCCCGACCGAGCGTAACTCTACTGCTGCAACACAGCTAATGCCGTATTACGGTCTTGCGATGTTACCGTTCCAAACCTCTTGGAACGGCGAGAAATATACCTTAAGCATTTGAATTTTGGAAGTATTCTCTCCAAAATTTATTTCTTAAGGACCCCCAGCACATCTTCCAGCTCAGAGATCATTTGGCGAATCAGCTGTTTGTACTGGGTGGTGTCGTCCTTGGCCTCGTCGCCAGAGAGGCGCAGCCGCGCCCCGCCGATGGTGAAGCCTTGGTCGTACAGCAGCGCGCGGATCTGGCGAATCATCAACACGTCCTGGCGTTGATAATACCGGCGATTGCCGCGGCGCTTGACCGGGTTGAGCTGTGGAAACTCCTGCTCCCAATAGCGCAATACGTGGGGTTTAACCGCGCAAAGCTCGCTGACTTCACCAATGGTGAAGTAGCGTTTGCCAGGGATCGGCGGAAGCTCGTCGTTATGACTTGGTTCCAGCATAGGCCTCAACTCGGGCTTTCAACTTCTGCCCTGGACGAAAGGTGACCACACGGCGAGCCGTGATTGGGATTTCTTCACCCGTTTTAGGGTTGCGGCCGGGCCGCTGGCGTTTGTCCCGTAGGTCAAAATTGCCGAAACCCGACAATTTGACCTGCTCGTTGTCTTCAAGAGCGTGCCTGATTTCTTCGAAAAACAGTTCCACCAACTCTTTGGCTTCACGTTTATTCAGGCCCAGCTCTTCGTAGAGACGTTCCGCCATTTCAGCTTTCGTCAGAGCCCCCATACGCTACTTCCTTAACGTGGCATTCAACCTTTGTTCGAGCGAGGTGAGGATTTGCTGCGTCGTGGCGTTCACCTCATCGTCGTTAAGAGTGCGCGATGGATGCTGCCAGGTCAAGCCGACTGCAAGGCTTTTTCTATGCGGATCAATACCTTTACCCTGGTAGACGTCAAATAGCCTGAGGTCTGTCAGCCATTGCCCTGCATTTTCACGAATTACCTGTAGGACGGCGCTAGAAGCGACATCACGATCGGCCACTAAAGCCAGGTCACGGCGCACTTCTGGGAAACGCGAGAGCTCCTCGAATTTCGGCAGGCGGCCTTCGGCAACTTCGGCCAGCAATAGCTCGAACACGAATACCGGGCGATCAAGGCCCAGGGTTTTGACCAGTTCCGGATGCAATGCACCCAGGTAGCCGACCTCCCGGCCATCGCGTTCGATCCGGGCGGTTTGGCCCGGATGCAGTGCTGGATGTTGACCTGGCACGAAGCTAAAGGCACCCAATGCGCCGGCGAAACCTAGAATTGCCTCGACATCGGCTTTGACGTCGAAGAAATCTACCCCGTCGCGGCCCTGCGCCCAGCCTTCAGGCAAGCGGCCACCGCAGACTACGCCAGCGAACATGGGTTCTTGCTTCAGACCCTGCAATTGGCCGACGAAGCGCAGGCCGCTTTCAAACAGGCGGACGCGGTCTTGTTGGCGGTTGAGGTTGTGCTGCAGCGCTTTGACCAAGCCAGGCCACAATGACGTGCGCATAGCCGCCATGTCGTTGGAAATCGGGTTGGCCAACAACAGGGGCTCTACGCCTGGGTTGAAGAGCTCGAACCACTTAGGGTCGATAAAGCTATAGGTGATCGCTTCCTGATAACCACGGGCCACCAACAGGCGACGCAGCTCCGGCAGGTCGCTGCGCGCTTCGGCCTTGGCCTGCGGGGCCAAACGCGCTTGCGGGTAGCGTACGGGTAGGCGGTTGTAGCCGTACAGGCGAGCCAACTCTTCAATCAGGTCAACTTCCAGGCTGATATCGAAGCGATGGCTAGGGATTTCTACTTGCCACTGCCCTGCCCCGTCGGCGCTGACCTTTAGGCCCAGACCAACCAGGTAGCCTTCAATCTCGTCGGCGTTCATTTCCAGGCCAAGCATTTGGCTGACCCGCGCCGCACGCAAGGTTACCGGGGCGACATTGGGCAGATGTTGTTCGCTGACGCTTTCGGTAATAGGGCCAGGCTCGCCGCCGGTGATTTCCAGCAGCAGGCCGGTGGCGCGCTCCATGGCTTCGCGGGCGAGCTGCCAGTCGACGCCGCGCTCATAGCGGTGTGAGGCGTCGGTGTGCAGGCCGTAGGAGCGAGCCTTGCCGGCCACAGCGATCTGGTCGAAGAAGGCGCTTTCGAGAAAGATATTCTGGGTCTTGGCGCTGACGCCGCTGTGTTCGCCGCCCATTACGCCAGCGATGGCCAAGGCCCGGGTGTGGTCGGCGATGATCAAGGTGTCGCTGCGCAAGGCCAATTCCTGACCGTCGAGCAAGACGATCTTCTCGCCCTCCTCGGCCATGCGTACGCGAATGCCGCCGTTGATCTCGGCCAGGTCGAACGCGTGCAGGGGTTGGCCCAGCTCGATCATGACGTAGTTGGTGATATCGACGATTGCATCGATGCTGCGGATATCACTGCGACGCAGGCGCTCGACCATCCACAAAGGGGTGGGCTTGGACAGGTCGACGTTGCGGATCACCCGCCCGAGGTAGCGCGGGCACGCAGCTGGGGCGAGCACTTCGACCGGGCGTACTTCGTCGTTGACGGCGGTAACGCTGGCCACGGGTGGGCGCGCGACCGGCGCGGCATAAAGCGCGCCGACTTCCCGAGCCAAGCCTGCCAGGGATAGGCAGTCGCCGCGGTTAGGGGTTAGGTCGACCTCGATGCTGGCGTCGTCCAAGCCCAGGTAGACGCGAAAATCCTCGCCCACGGGGGCATCGGCCGGCAGTTCCATCAGCCCGTCGTTGCCCTCACCCACTTGCAGCTCGGACTGAGAGCAGAGCATGCCGTTGGACTCGACACCCCTTAGTTTGGCTTTTTTGATCTTGAAATCGCCGGGCAGCTCGGCGCCCAGCGTGGCGAAAGGAATCTTCAGGCCGGGGCGCACGTTGGGCGCGCCGCACACGACCTGAAACGTTTCGCTGCCGTTGCTGACCTGGCAAACCCGCAGCTTGTCGGCGTCGGGGTGCTGCTCGGTGCTCAGCACTTCGCCGACGATGACGCCACTGAAGGCGCCTGCCGCGGGGGTGACGCTGTCCACTTCCAAACCGGCCATGGACAGACGAGCCACCAGCTCATCGCGGCTTACCTGCGGGCTTACCCAACCACGCAGCCATTGTTCACTGAATTTCATCCTGCTCTCCTGAAAGGTTCGTTACGACTAGCGAAATTGCGCGAGAAAGCGCAAATCGTTGTCGAAGAACAGGCGCAAATCATTGACGCCGTAACGCAGCATGGCCAGACGCTCGGCGCCCATGCCGAACGCAAACCCCTGGAACTCCTCGGGGTCGATCCCGGACAGGCGCAACACGTTCGGATGCACCATGCCGCAACCCATCACTTCCAGCCAGCCAGTCTGCTTGCACACCCGGCAACCTTTGCCGCTGCACATGACACACTGGATATCGACTTCAGCCGAGGGTTCGGTGAACGGAAAGAAGGAAGGCCGAAACCGTACAGCCAGTTCCTTTTCGAAAAACACCCGCAGGAATTCTTCGATGGTGCCTTTGAGGTCCGCGAAATTGATGTCGCGGTCGATCAGTAGCCCCTCGACCTGATGAAACATAGGCGAGTGGGTGATATCCGAGTCGCAACGGTAAACCCGGCCTGGGCAAACGATGCGGATAGGCGGCTTTTGCGACTCCATGGTCCGCGCCTGCACCGGAGAGGTGTGGGTGCGCAGCAGCATGTTGGCATTGAAATAGAAGGTGTCGTGCATCGCCCGCGCCGGGTGGTGGCCGGGGATATTGAGTGCTTCGAAGTTATGGTAGTCGTCTTCGACCTCAGGGCCTTCGGCAATGCCGTAGCCTATGTGGGTGAAGAATTGCTCGATGCGCTCCAGTGTTCGCGTCACCGGGTGCAGACCGCCTGAGACTTGGCCGCGGCCAGGCAAGGTGACGTCGATCTGCTCAGCAGCCAGCTTGGCACTCAGTTCGGCTTCTTCGAACGCCGCCTTGCGTGCGTTAAGGACCTCTGTAACACGCTCCTTGGCCTCGTTGATCAGCGCACCGACTTTCGGCCGTTCATCAGCAGGCAGGTTGCCCAAGGTCTTCATCACCTGGGTCAGCTCACCTTTTTTACCAAGGAATTGAACCCGGATTTGCTCCAGGGCATTGATGTCTTCAGCACGTTGCACGGCTTCCAAAGCTTGGGAGACCAGCGCATCCAGGTTTTCCATGTACAGACTCCAGATACGAAATAGGGGAAGAGCTTTAGAAGGCTCTTCCCCTATTTATGACGTTCAACACCCCAGGCCACCAGCGGCGACCAAGGGTGATTGTCGGGGTACTTAGGCCAGCGAGGCTTTAGCTTTCTCGACAATCGCAGCAAACGCCGCTTTTTCGTTCACTGCCAGATCGGCCAGAACCTTGCGGTCGATTTCGATGGAAGCTTTTTTCAGGCCGGCGATGAAACGGCTGTAGGACAGACCGTTGTTGCGAGCACCAGCGTTGATACGAGCGATCCACAGAGCGCGGAACTGACGTTTTTTCTGACGACGGTCACGGTAGGCGTATTGGCCTGCTTTGATAACCGCTTGCTTGGCAACACGGAATACGCGTGAACGCGCGCCGTAGTAGCCTTTAGCAAGTTTCAGAATTTTTTTGTGACGCTTACGGGCAATGACGCCACGCTTTACACGAGCCATGAGTTAGTCCTCTATCTTTGACCGAAATTAACGAAGGCGCAGCATGCGCTTGACTTTTGCCACGTCAGACGGATGCAGCAAGCTGCTACCGCGCAATTGACGCTTACGCTTAGTCGACATTTTGGTCAGGATGTGGCTCTTGAAAGCGTGTTTGTGCTTGATGCCGTTGGCGGTTTTCAAAAACCGCTTAGCTGCACCACTTTTAGTCTTCATCTTTGGCATGTTCGGATACTCCGCATTCAGTTGATAAACATAACCGCAAGGCCTGCCGTGCCCTGGTGGTTATTTCTTTTTCTTGGGGGCGATGACCATGATCAGCTGGCGTCCTTCCATCTTAGGATGCTGTTCGACGGCGCCGTATTCGAGCAGGTCTTGTTCGACCCGCTTGAGCAGCTCCATACCCAGCTCCTGGTGGGCCATCTCACGGCCGCGGAATCGCAAGGATACCTTGGCCCTGTCCCCATCACTCAGGAAACGTACCAGGTTGCGAAGTTTTACCTGGTAATCCCCTTCCTCCGTCCCTGGACGAAACTTGATTTCTTTCACTTGAATCTGTTTCTGGTTCTTCTTCGCCGCAGCAACCTGCTTCTTCTTTTCGAAGATCGATTTGCCGTAGTCCATCACCCGGCATACGGGTGGGACGGCGTCTGCGGAGATTTCCACCAGGTCTAGCTTGGACTCTTCAGCGATACGAAGCGCTTCATCGATAGAGACGATGCCAATCTGCTCGCCGTCAGCGCCAATTAATCGCACCTCGCGTGCCGAGATATTCTCGTTGATCGGTGCTTTCGGTGCAGCTCGTTTATCTTGTCTCATTTCACGCTTAATAGTAATTACTCCGAATCTTGGCGACCACGCCGGGAAACCGCTTGTGCGAGGAACTCGGTGAATTGAGCGACGGGCATGGAGCCCAGGTCTGCACCTTCACGGGTACGCACAGCGACAGTTTGCGTTTCAACCTCCCGATCTCCGATAACGAGGAGATACGGAACCTTGAGCAAAGTATGCTCACGGATTTTAAAGCCGATCTTTTCATTTCTCAAGTCGGACTTGGCACGAAAACCGCTTTCGGCCAGGTTTTTTTCCACCTCGAGGGCGAAATCCGCTTGTTTATCAGTGATATTCATAATCACTGCCTGGGTTGGCGCTAGCCAGGCCGGGAAGGCGCCTTCGTAGTGCTCGATCAGGATACCGACAAAACGCTCGAAAGAACCGAGGATTGCGCGGTGAAGCATGACAGGGTGTTTACGCGCGTTGTCTTCGGCAACGTACTCAGCACCCAAACGGATCGGCAGATTGAAGTCGAGCTGCAGGGTACCACACTGCCATACCCGGCCGAGGCAGTCCTTCAGGGAAAATTCGATCTTCGGCCCATAGAACGCACCCTCGCCCGGTTGCAGGTCGTAAGCCAGGCCCGCGCTGTCCAGCGCCGAGGCCAAGGCGGCTTCTGCGCGATCCCAAAGCTCATCGGAACCCACGCGTTTTTCGGGACGGGTGGACAGCTTGAGTTGGATATCCTTGAAACCAAAGTCGGCATACACCGCCAGGGTCAGCTTGATGAAATCGGCCGACTCGGATTGCATCTGCTCTTCGGTGCAGAAAATATGCGCATCATCCTGCACAAAACCGCGAACCCGCATGATTCCGTGGAGCGCCCCCGAAGGCTCGTTACGGTGGCACGCACCGAATTCGGCGAGGCGCAGTGGCAACTCGCGGTAGCTCTTCAGGCCTTGGTTGAACACCTGCACGTGGCAAGGGCAGTTCATGGGCTTGATCGCGTAGTCGCGGTTTTCCGACTGGGTGGTGAACATGTTTTCGGCATAGTTAGCCCAATGCCCGGACTTTTCCCACAGGCTGCGATCGACCACTTGCGGAGTTTTGATCTCTAGGTAGCCGTGATCACGCTGTACTTTGCGCATGTACTGCTCGAGCACTTGGTAGAGCGTCCAGCCATTGGGATGCCAGAACACCATTCCAGGCGCTTCTTCCTGGAGGTGGAACAGGTTCAGGCGTTTGCCAATTTTGCGATGGTCACGCTTTTCGGCTTCTTCGATGCGCTGAATATAGGCGGCCAACTGCTTTTTGTCGGCCCATGCCGTGCCATAAACGCGCTGCAGCTGTTCGTTCTTGGCGTCACCGCGCCAGTAGGCGCCGGACAGCTTAGTCAACTTGAACGACTTCAGGAAGCGCGTGTTCGGCACGTGCGGGCCGCGGCACATATCAACGTATTCTTCGTGGTAGTAAAGGCCCATGCTCTGGGTTTCAGGCATGTCCTCGACCAGGCGCAATTTATAGTCTTCACCGCGCGCCTTGAACACTTCGATCACCTCGGCACGGGGGGTGACTTTCTTCATCACGTCGTAGTCGGTATCGATGAGTTGTTGCATGCGCTGCTCGATGGCCGCCATGTCTTCAGGGGTAAACGGCCGCTCGTAGGCGATGTCGTAATAAAAGCCTTCGTCAATGACGGGGCCGATCACCATACGGGCGGTGGGGTACAACTGCTTCACCGCATGCCCCACCAAGTGGGCGCAAGAGTGACGAATGATTTCCAGGCCCTCGGCATCTTTAGGCGTGATGATCTGCAAGGTGGCATCGCTTTCGATCAGGTCACAGGCGTCGACCAACTGGCCGTTGACCTTGCCGGCCACCGTGGCCTTGGCCAAACCGGCACCGATAGACGCGGCTACCTCGGCCACGGAGACCGCATGATCGAATGAACGCTGACTGCCGTCGGGAAGAGTAATAGTGGGCATGGCGCCTCCTCTCCTAGTGGTGACCCCTACCAAAGGTCACGTGGGTTGGGATGAGCCAGTACGCGATCCGCCAGGTATGCCTGCCTTACATTGGCAGGAGCCGTAGGGCCAACCGTGAAGCGAACCAGAGTGACTGGAAAATCAAAGAATAGGTTAAGCCTGGTACTGGCGCGTGATGCACCCATTCACAGGGCCGAGCATGCTAGCACAGTTGAGCCCTTGCGGCGCTGGCTTTAGCCATCGCGCAAAAATATTGCAGCGTGCATACCCAGGTGAACTTGCCGCCGCTCACGGGGTTCAGATATCGCAAGCGTCATAGTTAGTACTAACGATCTACAAGGAGCACCGGTATGCGTCTTAAAAAATTACTCCCACTCGCTTCCGCCATTGCCTTGCTGCTGCCGCTTGGCGCCCACGCTGCTTGGCCCGCCGGGGAAAAAGCCAAGTTCATGGAACAATGCACGACGGCCGCCAAGGCTCAGGCAAAGGTCAGCGCAGCTGACGCCCAGAAACATTGCTCGTGCATCGCCAATAGCGCTGCAAGCAAGTTCAGCGAGGCGGAGCTGGTCAAGTTGAACCAACCCTCCTCGACTGACAACGAAAAGCTTCACGCGACCGTACTCAAAGACGCCCAGGCATGCCGGGGCCAATAGAAGGCGAAACGGCCAGAACATGACACTTACGTCAGCTGGGCGGCAGAAAAACACGGATTTCGCTCCCCGAATCAGGGTTTCACGGATTTTTTTCACACGATTTAATTCCGTTAAACCCAATGAAATCGGGGACTTGGCTGCGCGCGAAGAAAAAATATTTCGATTTACATCATCAGGCAGGCTTGGGGGGGGTTCATGAAGCAACATTTAGACTATGATATCTCTCGTGTGCCCAGTTGGCCTGAGCAGCACAGCACTACTGAATATTATGTTTCTTGGAGATACACCATGTCTAATCGCCAGACCGGCACCGTAAAATGGTTCAACGATGAGAAAGGCTTCGGCTTCATCACTCCTCAAGGTGGCGGTGACGACCTGTTCGTACACTTCAAAGCTATCGAATCCGACGGTTTCAAAAGCCTGAAAGAAGGCCAGACCGTTTCGTTCGTGGCTGAGAAAGGCCAAAAGGGCATGCAAGCTGCTCAAGTTCGCGGCGAGTAATCCTCCCCGAGCTAAAAAAAACCCGTCCTAGACGGGTTTTTTTATGGGCGGCGTTTAAGCCCTGTTTAGCCGCAGTTGGCGCGGTTGATGATACCTGCGTCATCGGCGTTCAGATTCAAACGCTCAGAGCGGTATTCCAACGTAACAATGTCCCTGGGCTTGAGGATACGTGCGGTCTGGGCCCCAGAACGAGCGCGTGCCTGCTCGAGGAGTTCGGCGGAGGCTGGTTTGCCCACAGCGAATTGGGCCAGTTCGGCGCTGCAGCGGCCGTCGGTAGGTGCGGGCGCCGCCGACACAGAGTCTGACGGCGAGTCTTTACTGGAACAACCCGCCAATAGCAAAACAGCCAACAGCGAAACCAGTGATGCACGCGTGTGAAGCATGAGGCCCCCTCTAAAAATAAAAATATGATTCCTTGCGACCATCACTGAAGTCTTTGGTTGCATGGGTTGCAGTTTGCAACACTGCGCCGCACCCTGCCCGCTCGGTTTGTGACTGAATATTTGGAAGGGCTTCAGTAGATGTCGATATAGTCAGACTTCGGCGTAGGCCAATGCTGCCTAAGGGCGTTGAAAATTTGTTCAACCCAGGCTGCATCCAAAGCCGCCTCAGGCCCTACGTAGCCCGAACCGGCCGCCCAGGTCTCAAGGCGAAAGCTCAAATTGCCGATGTCCGTACCACCGACCACCCCCGCCGACAAATAGGCCAGCCCCTGACGGGTGACCCTCAGCTGGTTGTGGACCTTGCTATCGCCCAACGCAATCAGTTGCCTAACGGCTTCTGAGGTGAATTGCGCAGGGTCGTTCAGATCTATCTGCACGAGGGTTCTCTACCGCCTAAAGAGGCTTCAGTTTGGCACAAGGGCCAGCGTTATTCCTAAGTAGCAGTGCCAAAAAGCATGCAAAATGCTTTACTGCAACAACCTGCACCGACAATCGCAGGCACCCTAAGCCCACTGCGAGCCCATCATGGCAAACGTATCGATCAAGGCCGACATTCGCGTCGAATGGCCCCAAGGCCAGAGCTCATACAGCCCTGGCAACCCCGAGGAACTGGCAATCATCGGCGTCGATGTGCTGGTCAAGGAGCTCGGCACAGAAGCCGCTCGCTCGTTTATCCGCCAGGTATTCGAGCGCTACGCCAGCGATGCGCCGGACGCAGCGACCCTGAACGCCGTGGGGGTACTCGGCCTGCTAACGGAGATCAAGGCAGGCGCTTGAGGCGCTCGGTGAGCAGGTCGAAGAACCCTTGCGCATCGCCATTCTCGATCCATAGCACATTGGCAGGCTGCTTCAAGGTGCCGTACCAGTCGGCGATGGTCTGACCGAAAGTGGGCCCTTCCCGGCTATCGACGCTCATATGGATCTCCCTGCCACTGAATAACTCTGGCTGGAGCAAGTAGGCAATTACGCTGGCATCATGCACCGGGCCACCGGGCAGGCCATAGTGCAGCATGTCAGCCTTGACGTACTCGTTGAGAATGTCCCCCACCAACTGACCTGCACGGTTATCCAGCCCTGCTATCTGCTGCAACCTGGCTTCACTGGTGAGAATTTTGTGGGTGACGTCCAACGGCACGTAAGTCAGCTTGACGCCGCTACCCAGTACCACCTCCGCCGCTTCAGGGTCGGCGAACAGGTTGAATTCGGCCACAGGGGTGATGTTGCCGCCATTGAAATGCGCGCCCCCCATGACGATGACCTCTTTGAGCCCCTGGGTGATTTCCGGTGCCTGGATCAAGGCCAACGCCAGATTGGTCTGCGGGCCCAGCATGGCCAGGGTAATGCTGTGGGGCTTGGCCTTGCGCAAGGTGTCCACCAGGTAGTTCACCGCATTGCCTTCGGCCAGACCAAGGGTGGGCTCGTGCACGGGCACACCCGGCAGCCCTTCGGCGCCATGGATATTGGCGGCATAGATCGGCGTGCGCAACAACGGCCGTGGAGCCCCGGCGTAGATGGGGATGTCAGTGCGACCCGCCCACTCACGGGCCAGGCGCGCGTTACGGGACGTTTTGTCCAGACGCACATTGCCCGCAACCGTAGTGATGGCGCGGATGTTCAATTCGTCGGGTGATGCCATGGCCAGCAACAAGGCGACGACATCGTCCGCTCCAGGGTCGGTATCGATGATCAGATCGATTTTGTCGGCTGCCGTAGCCGCGTTACCCGAGAGCAATGCCATTAAAAAAATACCTTTGAGTAGAGAATTGAAACGACGCATGGGCACTCCTTGTGCGTGGGGGAGCGGTAAGGTTTAAAACGTCACGCCCGCTACTAGCGCAATATTGGTGTACGGCTGGCACTCGCCCGTTCGTACCACCGCGCGGGCCTTGGCCGTTAGCGCCTTGAACGCCTCGTGGTCCAGGGTCCGCGCGGCGCCCAACATACCGCACGCTTGCAATTGCTGGAGCGTGGCCAGGGCCGGTGGCTGGCGGTCGAATATCTCACTGGCCAGCACGTGGCTCTCCACCTGCATTTCTGTCAGCACCGCACTGAGCACGCTGATAAAGCTGGGCGTACCGGGGGTCAAGGCCAAATCGATCAACTCGACCCCAGGCGGTACCGGTAGGCCCGCATCGCCGATCACCACCAGGTCACCATGACCCAGTGAGGCGATCAAGCGCGACAGGGCAATGTTCAATAAGGGGGTCTTTTTCATGGCTGAGCCTGCTTACTGAGTTCGCACAGGTGCGGAATAGAGGGCTGAGCCCCGGCACGGGTAACCGATAGCGCAGCTGCACGCTGGCCGAACAGAATCGCCTCGCGCTCCGATTGGCCACCGGCAAGCGCTGCGGCAAATGCACCGACGAACGTATCGCCCGCGGCGGTGGTATCTAGCGCCTGCACCACTGGCGCTGGGAAATGTACGGCGCCGCCCTCGCCTACTAATAGCGCGCCCTCGGCGCCAAGGGTGACGATGACCGTCCCGGCCCCCAAGGCGCGCAACTTCTCAGCCGCTGCCTGAGCGCTGGCGCGGCTATCCACGGCAACACCGCTGAGGGTTTGCGCCTCGCTTTCATTGGGGATCAGGTAATCAATGTTGGCGTACCAGCTGTCTGGCAACGGGCCAGTGGCCGGCGCGGGGTTGAGAATCACGGTCTTGCCTAAACGGCGAGCGCGCGCCAGGGTATGAGCCACCGTATCCAACGGCACCTCAAGCTGGCAAATCACCACTTCGGCTTGCTGGAGCAAGCTATCGAGGCGCTGAACATTGGCCGGGAGCAGGCAAGCATTACCGCCAGCAATGATCACGATGGTGTTTTGACTGCTGGCATCGACCACAATCAATGCGAGCCCACTGGGCTGGCCCTCAGCCACACTGACCCCCTGGCAGTCGATGGATTCGGCTACCAGTGCCGCTCGCAACTGCTCACCATAGGCATCGGCACCCACGCAGCCGACCATCGCCACCTTGGCGCCCAGCCGCGCAGCGGCCACGGCCTGGTTCGCACCTTTACCGCCGGGCACGGTGGCAAATTCGCTACCGACCACCGTTTCGCCTGGGCGCGGCAGCGTCTTGCTGCGCGCCACCAGGTCCATATTGATACTGCCCACTACCACCACATTTGCTTGCATGTACCTGCACTCTCGTTGCCTGAACGGCAAGATTCACTGAATAGGAAAAGGCGGTGCGGTCGACTCTCGCACCATTAACCGGGGCTCTATCACTTGCTGGGAGGCCCCTGCATCGGCCCTGCCCGCGATTCGGTCGAGCAAGCGCGCAGCCGCCCGCTCACCCAACTGCAAGATCGACTGCCCAACACTGGTGAGCGCCGGATAGACATAGCGACACATCTGAATATCATCAAAACCGATTACTGACAGCTGAGCAGGCACCGCGATACCGCGCTCGGCAGCGGCCCGCAGCGCGCCCATGCCAATCATATCGTTGGCAGCGAAGATCGCCGTCGGCCGTGCGCTATCCAGCAGCCCGGCGGCGGCCAGGTAACCGGCCGGGCCGGTAAAATCGCTGGGCAATACGCGGGCTTCATTCCAGGCCACCGAGAACTCGGCCAAGGCGCGCCGGTAGCCGGCCAAACGCATCTGCGCCACGCGGGTGTCGGAAGGCCCGTTAATGCAGGCGATATCTCGATGGCCTAACTCCAGCAGATGACGTGTCGCTAGGTAGCCGCCTTGCTCATGGTCAATACACACCAAGTCCGCCTCCACGCCCTGCAACGCCCGATCGACGATCACCAATGGGGTACGCGCCGTCGCCAGCGATTCCACCAGGCCATCGTCACTCCCGACCGAAGCGACCACCAGGCCGTCAACGCGTTTTTCCAACAAGACCCGTAGGTAATTGCGCTGTTTGTCCGGGTCATCGTCCGAATTGCAGAGGATTACGCAATAGCCCATGCGCTCGCAATAATCTTCGATGCCCCGAGCCAGTTCGGCAAAATACGGGTTGATGCTGTTGGGCACCAGCAAGCCAATGGTGGCGGTGCTCTTGGCCTTCAACGAGCGGGCCACCGCGCTGGGTACGTAATCGAGCTGGGCAATGGCCGCCTCGACTTTCAAGCGCACGGGCTCGCTCACCGGCCGGGTTTTGTTCAGCACATGGGACACGGTGGTGTAGGAAATACCCGCGAGGGCAGCGACATCCTTAATGGTGGCCATGCTCAGCTCCGCTGGCGAGAACGTCGGCTACGGTAAGTATCGAGCACCACGGCAATCACGATAACGGCCCCGGTGATGATGCGTTTGGTCGGCTCAGAAGCACCGATCTGGGCCAAACCGGCCGCCAGAACCGAAATGATCAGCACCCCAAAGAAGGTGCTGATCACCGAACCACGGCCGCCCATCAAGCTGGTGCCGCCGATCACCACCGCAGCGATGACCTGCAGCTCAAGGCCGGAGCCGGCGTTCGGGTCAGCTGCTTCCAGCCGTGAGATCTGGAACAGCGCGGCGAGCCCTGCCAACAGGCCCATTAGCGAGAACACCAGAATCTTATAGGGTTTGGGGTTGATGCCGGCCAGCCGGACCGCCTCCTCGTTGGTGCCGATACCAATCAGGTAACGGCCGAATACGGTTCGGGTCAACACCAGGTGGGCCACCACGATTACGGCCAGGGCAATGATGAACGACGGTGAAATGCCAAAGGCAAAAGGGTTGGATAACCAGGCGAACGCATCGCCGATATAGGCGGTGCGCGAGTCGGTCATTTGATAAGCGACCCCTCGTGCCATTTCCAGCACACCCAGAGAAACGATAAAAGAAGGGATACGCCAGGCCACCGTGATCGAACCGGTGATGGTCCCGGCCAACGCCGCGCAGCCCATGCCCAGTAAGGCCGCCGGGAATACGCTCCAGCCCCAGCCCAGAATCGCCACGCTGACCGCCGAAGCCGCCAGGGCCAATACCGAGCCCACCGACAGGTCAATGCCGCCGATGATCAGGATAAAGGTCATGCCCACCGCAAGGACCATCAGATCGGGTATCTGGTTGGCCAGGGTGCTGAACGTGGCGTAGGACAGGAAATGACTGCTCAGTAGGGAAAACAGGATAATCATCGCCAGCAAGGCACCGGCCAGGCCCAGGTAAGTGCCGAGGCCAAAGTAGGTGCCGCTGCGTTTGACCGGGGCGCTCGAGTCGTCGATCGTAGGGGTTTTCATGCAAGGTCCTTGGGCGCTGTGTCACTGACCAGCGCATCTCGTTTTTGATAACCGGCGAACGCCGCGGCCAGGATCTCATCCTGGCTCCAATGCTCGCGTTCGAAAGTATCGATTAGTTTGCCAGCGGAGAGCACCGCAATGCGGTCGCATATCAACATCAGCTCACGCAGGTCGCTGGACACCACTACCAGCGCCTTGCCCTGCCGGGTCAAATCGCCCAGCAAGGCATAGATGTCGAACTTGGCCCCCACGTCGATCCCGCGCGTAGGCTCATCGAACAATAAAACCTGGCAATCGCGTTCTAACCAGCGGCCAATCACGACCTTTTGCTGGTTGCCCCCAGAGAGTTCCGCCACCGACTGCCGCACGCTGGAGCTGCGAATGTGCATCGCCTGTACTTGACGCTCGGCCAGGGCTTGCTCGCGGCCGCCATCCATCAGCCCGCCCCGGGAAATCGCCGGCATATTACCCAGCGCCAGGTTGCCGCTGATGGACTGCGACAGCAGCAGCCCCTCGCCTTTGCGGTCTTCGGTGATCAGAGCAATGCCATGGCCCACGGCGTCGGCCGGCGAAGTAATGCGAGCTGCCCGCAGTGGCGAACCCACCGAAACGCTGCCGCTGTCCGCCCGGTCGGCGCCAAAAATCAAACGCAGCAGTTCTGTCCGGCCCGCCCCGATCAACCCGGAAATGCCGAAGATCTCCCCCGCTCGTACCTCGAAAGAAACGTTTTCGACCTTGCCGGCGCGGCTCATGCCCTCGACACGCAATAACGTTTCGCCGATCTGGCGCGCGCCCAGGTCGATCTGCTCACCCAGCTCGCGCCCGACCATCAGGGTCACCAACTGCTCGCTGTTGTAACGGGCAATCGGCTCGACGCAGACCAGTTTACCGTCGCGCAATACCGCGATGCGCTGCGCCACCCGGGCCAGCTCCTCCAGGCGGTGGGAAATATAGATGATCGACACCCCCCGTGCGCGCAGGCGGGTGATCTGTTCGAAGAGCATCTCGACTTCGCGGGACGTCAACATCGCCGTCGGCTCATCGAGGATCAATACACGGCAGTCGCCAATCAAATTACGCGCGATCTCCACCATTTGCTGGTGGCCGATGCCCAGTTCACCCACCAGCGTGTCTGGATCGATCGCCTCCAGGCCCACCTGCGCCATGGCTTGTACGGCCTGCTCGCGCAAGCGCTTGTGGTTGATCCAACCAGCGCGGCTGGGCAGGTTATCAAGAAACAGATTTTCGGCCACCGACAACGTCGGCAGCAGGTTGAGCTCTTGCATCACCATGCGCACACCCAGGCGCTCGGCCGAAGTGCGACTGCCTGGCGCGTAGGCCTGGCCCAGGTACTGCATATCACCAAAGGTGGGTACTTCGAGCCCGCCGATCATTTTCGACAAAGTGCTCTTACCCGCACCATTTTCCCCGGTCAGGGCCAATACCTCACCCTGTAGAAGGTCCAGCGTGACGTCCGCCAGCACCGGCTGGGCATACGTTTTACCTAAGCCGCGAACGCTTAATACGACCTTTGAAGGCACATCTGACATACATCCTCCGCGCGCCCACCCTTGCGAATGGGCGCCTGCAATGCCAGCACTGGCTAAGGTTGGGTCACCAGCTCGACGGGGGTTTGGATGACCCCATTGGCGTCGGTTTCTACCTTCTCTTTCTTCAGCATCTTCAATGCCGTCTCAATGCCAAATACCGCCTGGCGCGCTGCGAATTGGTCAGCGGTGGCCAGAACTCGGCCATCCTTGAGCATCGGTTTGATCGCTTTGATATTGTCGTAGCCGACCACCTGCACCTGCCCCGCCTTGCCCGCTGCCCGTACCGCCGAAACCGCGCCTAGCGCCATGCTGTCGTTGCCCGCCAGCAGGGCCTTGAGGTTGGGGTATTCGTTGAGCATGGCCGCGGCGACCGCATTGCCTTTGTCGATCTCCCAATTGCCTGACTGCACGCCGACGATTTTCATACCGGCGCCTTCCATCGCATCTTTAAAACCTGCGGTGCGCATCTGCGCGTTGGTGGTGGTGGAAACACCTTCGATAATCCCCACCTCATCGCCCGCCTTGAGCTTGCCGGCCAGGTAGTCACCCACCAGCTTGGCGCCCTTGCGGTTATCCGGCCCTACGAAGGGAATGTTCAAGCTTTTGCTTTTGAGCACACCAGGGTCAAGTTGGTTGTCGATGTTGACCACAATAATGCCAGCATCGGTGGCTTTTTTCAGTACCGGCACCAGGGCTTTGGAATCCGCCGGCGCGATCACCAATGCATCGACTTTGGACACGATCATCTGCTCGACGATGCGGATCTGGTTGCTGGTGTCGGACTCATCTTTGATGCCGTTGGAGATCAACTGAAAATCAGCGGAATGTTCTTTTTGGTAAGCCTTGGCGCCATCTTCCATGGTCAGGAAGAACTCATTGGCCAGGGACTTCATCACCAGCGCCACTTTAGGGGGTTGCGCGGTCTCGGCCTGGGCCATGCCCAGAGAACCAAGGGTGCACAGCGCTGTGAGCATGGAGACGGCAAGCAGACGTGGGGCAAAGGGCAATTTCATGGGGTCACTCCGATCTTATGGTTATTGTTCGGCAGCGCGCATGCTATGTCAGCGGGAAGGATTCAGCTAAGCGTGACATCGCAAACGTTTGCGTTAGCAAACTATGCGAAGGAAGCAGCGGTTTGTCAACGGCGAGGCTGGGTGATTTCATACCGCGATAGTCGTCCTCGGTTCACGTAGGAGAGTGACTCAACTAACCGTCAGATATTGCACAGCGTGCTTGTTTCAAATACTGTATGCCCATACAGCACAATAAGGAGTACCGCTATGGCCGGTCAACCCGCCGCCTCTAAAGCCCCGAGCAGTTATGAACTGATGGGGGTACGCATACAGAAGATCATTAACTCCACCCAGGCGCAAAAGGCTAAATCGGCGCTGTTGTTCAAACTCGAACAAGAGTCGAGCGCGGACTGGGAGCAAATGCTTGAAGAGATCGGCGAAAACGACAATGTCACCCTCGCCTTGCGTGATGACGGCGGCGTGCAGCTGTTTTGGGTCGTGCCCAAAGAAGACTGAACAGCGCCGCGCGGGTTCAGCACCTTTACTGGCAACAAAAAGAACCGGCCCACGTACAATAGGCCCCCTCTGAATATGAATTATTGCCCTCCATGAAAAAACTGATTTACGTTTTAACGCTGCTCCTGTTCGTCAGCCAAACTGCACTTGCAGACCCTCCTAGCACTTTTACCGAAGCCAAAGTCATCGCCAAACAGAAGGTCTACCTGGACCAGGCCAACAGCGCCCAGGGCGAGCTTTACTGCGGCTGCAAATGGACATGGGTGGGGCAATCGGGTGGTCGTATCGACCCCAATTCCTGTGGCCTCAAGGCGCGCAAACAAGCCACCCGCGCGCAGAGAACCGAGTGGGAACATATCGTGCCGGCCTGGACGTTCGGCCACCAACGGCAATGTTGGCAGAACGGTGGGCGTGAGCACTGCGTCGACGACGATCCGATATTCCGCGCCATGGAGGCTAACCTGTTCAACCTTTACCCGGCCGTGGGCGAAGTTAACGGCGACCGCAGTAACTTCAACTATGGCATGGCGTCGGCAATAGTCCCTCAATACGGTCAGTGCAAAACCAAAGTCGATTTCGAGCAGCGCGCCGCCGAACCCCGTGATGAAGTCAAAGGCCTGGTGGCCAGAACCACCTTCTACATGTTTGACCGCTATAACCTGAGCATGTCCCGCCAACAGCAGCAGTTGCTGATGGCGTGGGACAAACAGTACCCCGTGACGCCTTGGGAGCAAGAACGCAACAAACGCATTAGCGCGATCATGGGGCACCCCAACCCTTTCGTGACCCGGGAGCGCACCTGGACTGCGGGCTATAAGACCGTAGGCGATGGCGTGATCAGTTCACTTCCCGGCAAAACAGCAGGGGCCAAGAAAACCGCCGACGCCTCTGCCCCGGCCGGTAAAATCATTGGCAACAGTAGAAGCCATGTTTACCACCTGCCGGAGGGGTGCCCAGGCTATGCCCAAGTCTCCTCAAAAAACCAGGTCACTTTCGCCTCGGAATCTGCCGCGCAATCGGCGGGCTATCGCAAGGCAGGAAACTGCAAGTGAGCGTAGAGCGGTTCTATTGAGCCGCCTCCTCGTGGGGCACCACGATGGACTCGATACCGCGCGAAGCCATTAGCCTGGCCCGTTCGGCATCGGCTTGCGGCTTGTTATCGAAGGGGCCCAGGTAAACTTGGGTCTGCCCGTCCGGGCCTTTGGCAAAGCTGGCGACAAAGCCGTTTTCCACCAGGCGCGCGGCCATATCGGTCACCGCCCCCATATTGCGCCCCTGCACGATCCGCACTTCCCAGCGCTGGCCCGCCTGCTCGACGACGCCTGCATCGGCCATCTGATTGGCAGCGATTTCTTCCGGCGTGCCGCAGGCTTGCAGCACCTGGGGGTTGCGGCCGTCTTGATCGATAACGGCCTCATATGTGCTACCCCGCTTGAGGGCCACATAGCTGCGATAGCCGTCGTAGCCGCCATTAGGATTTTTCATCTTGACCTGCCCGCAGACATTACCTTCGGCAGTGGTGCGAACGTTGGTGAAGCGCGCGCCTTTCGGGGTTTCCAGCTTGTCGATAACCGCCTGTTGCGCCGCCTCGAAACCGGTCCCGCAACCAGCCAGTACCGCCATTGCCACCATTAGTGTCACCTTGCGCACGCTGCACCTCCTAATTCAATGGCGCGAATTTTACCTCATCGGCCCGCCGAAGGCGCGCTGCCGTGCCAATGGTCTGGGCCTATGGCATCATGAGCGACTTTATCAAGAGGCCCGGCCATGATTGCCAAAGAAGACAGACACGAAGCCGCCATTGCGAAATTTCTTGCGCTCAAACCGGACCTCAAGGAAGAAATTCAGGATCTGGAGCCCGGTGAACAACAGCAACAGATCGAATGGGCTTTCGAAGACGAAGCACAATCCCAAGGCTTTGAGCCCTGGGAGTGGACCTTGGAACTGATCGCTCAGTCGCCGGCCGAACTGGAAGCCATGCGTCGAGAAGTCCACCAAGAAGCCGCCGAGACCTTAGGCATGGCTTGGAACGAGTACTGCCAACTGAACGACATCAAGCCTTAAGCCGGAGCCAGCATGCCCGAACCCGAACAACGTCATCAGGCAGCTTTGGAGCGTTTCCTAAGCGATCATCCCGAGGTGGCCAGCGAGCTCAATAACCTCAACCCATTGCTGGCTCGCGCGGCCGGGCTCACGCCTGAACAATACCGCGCCGAACGCTTGCATGAAGCGTTTGAAGAAGAGGCCCAGCGGCGCGACCTGTTCGCCTGGGAACTAACCCTGCAACTAACGGCAGAAAGCCCTGAGGCTTTTCAGACCCAGCGCCTTGAAGTGCACAGAGAAGTCGCGGAAATGGCAGGCATGCAGTGGGCCGATTACTGCAAGATGCAGGGGCTGGCCTTCCAGGGGCTGGCCAACCAGGGGCTGGCCCCTCTAGACACAAAAATGCAGGGCGAGTAATAGCAAGGTCACTGCCAGGATCAGCTCAGCGAATATCGCCAGGCCGTCGTCGGCCTGATCTGCACTTCTGAGCACATGCCCCCCGGGCGATTCTCCACAGCCTGACCCGGCATCAGGCGAATGCTCACGCACATAGGCCATGCCCCAGACCAGCACGCCGGATATGCCCAAACCGATAGCAAGGGTTAAGATCGACACCGTGATTTCCCGTGTATAGCCGCTATGAGGTTTAGTTGTATAAACGGCGAAATCGTTCACGCCAAATCGCACACTCGGGAACCGGCACACCGCGCTCATGTCTTATTGCCATCAACCAAGGATTGAATGATGGGTACTTGGCGTAATTTTGTGATTCTTTACCGTTTCAACGGCACACAATTTCGATTCAACCAGCGCGACCGCACCATGAGCGACACTGATGCGTGGCACTACGCCGCCCTGCATTGCGGCGTTTACCTGGGTCCGCAGCTCAATGCGACCGAGGCCGGTGTCGCGCAGCTCAAGGCTCAGGCCGAAGGCGGTGGGCTTACGGATGTGCAATGGTATGAAGTAGGGAATACTTCGAGTTAGCAGCGGCCCAGACGCTGCACAAAAATCACGCACAACAAAAAAGGCGACCCATTGGGATCGCCTTTTTCACACCGCCCAGCAGAGCGGATTTTGTTTGGTAGGCGCGATTGGACTCGAACCAACGACCCCCACCATGTCAAGGTGGTGCTCTAACCAACTGAGCTACGTGCCTGCTGTGGGGCGGGATTCTACGGATCTGGGCAACGCTGTCAACTGTTTTTCTCCCTAAGCCCATGAATATCCGTATTTTTTTACCCCTACCCGGCGGCTGTCGTTGTCCCTTGTCAGTACCGCACTGGTGGCCCTGGGTGATCTCGGGTAGCATCGAATCAACGTAAAAAATATAGAACAGGGTTACAAGATGACGAACACGTCCTACCCCCAGTCCTACTACGCGGCGTCGGCGAATGCAGCGCCTCTTCGCCCCGCCCTGCAGGACGTGGTTGAAACCGATGTGTGCGTGATTGGCGCCGGCTATACCGGGCTGTCCAGTGCGTTGTTTCTGCTGGAACATGGTTTTTCCGTCACCGTACTCGAGGCCGCTCGGGTCGGCTTCGGTGCCTCAGGGCGTAACGGTGGGCAGATCGTCAACAGTTATAGCCGCGACATCGACGTCATCGAACGCAGCGTCGGCGCCGAGCAGGCGCAGTTGCTGGGGCATATGGCGTTCGAAGGCGGGCGCATCATCCGCGATCGGGTGGCGCGCTACAACATTCAATGCGATCTGAAAGACGGCGGCCTATTCGCTGCCTTCTCGCCACGGCAAATGGGTCACCTGCAAGCCCAGAAAGCCCTGTGGGAGCGCTACGGGCATACCCAGCTGGAACTGCTCGACCGCCAGCGCATGGCTGAAACCGTGGCATGCGAGCAGTACGTAGGTGGCCTGCTGGACATGAGCGGCGGGCATATTCACCCGCTGAACCTGGCCCTGGGTGAAGCGGCTGCAGTGGAGTCCCTTGGCGGGCGTATATTCGAGCAGTCCGCGGCCATAAAAATCGAACGTGGCGCCAACCCGGTGGTGCACACCGCCAAAGGTCGGGTGCGGGCCAAGTTCGTGATCGTGGCGGGCAATGCCTACCTGGGTAACCTGGTGCCGGAGTTGGCCGCCAAATCCATGCCGTGCGGCTCCCAAGTGATCACCACCGAGCCGCTGGACGAGGCGTTGGCGGCCAGCTTGCTGCCCCAGGACTATTGCGTAGAAGACTGCAATTACCTGCTCGATTACTACCGGCTCTCGGCAGACCGGCGGCTTATCTTTGGTGGCGGCGTGGTTTACGGCGCGCGCGACCCGGCCAATATCGAGGCGATCATTCGGCCGAAGATGCTCAAGGCGTTTCCACAACTGCAACATGTGAAAATCGACTACGCCTGGACCGGCAACTTCCTGCTCACGCTGTCGCGCTTACCCCAGGTAGGTCGGCTCGGCGACAACATTTACTATTCCCAAGGTTGCAGTGGGCATGGCGTGACCTATACGCACTTGGCAGGCAAGGTGCTGGCCGAAGCACTGCGCGGTCAGGCCGAGCGCTTTGACGCATTCGCCGGCCTGCCCCACTACCCGTTCCCTGGCGGGCGCCTATTCGGCACACCGCTGACCGCGCTGGGTGCCTGGTACTACAGCCTGCGGGACCGTTTCGGGGTTTAAACTCAGCGTTGTTCCAGGGCTTTGATGGCCCTGGTCGCTGCAGGCTCCTGGCCCGAGCGGGCCAATGCCTGGGCGGCACTGCGCCAGCGCTGGGGGTCGACCTTTGCAGGCAGTTGTTCCGGCCTTTGTACCAATAAAGCCCAGGAACCAGCGTCTTGCCAGGCGGAGGTAAAACTGCTGAAGCTCATCACTTTGCGCCGCTGCATGCCCGAGCGCAGCAGCACGCGTTCTTTATAGCGGTCGTAACCCACTAACAGGGCATAGCGCGGTTCGCTCCACACGAGCGAACCTTCGGTATAGCGCACGACCACCGGATAACCCGCCGAGACCTGCGCCAACAGGGCGTTCAACTGAGGTTCCAATGGGTAGGCGACCATGCCATAGCCACGGGCGGCTTCAGGCAGCGACTGGGCCAGGCCGGCGGGATGCTCCACGTCCAGCGCCGTTTCAACGAGCCCCGGGGAGATATTGACCCCCTGCATGGACAGTACACTGGCTAACACCATAGGCGCGCTCTGATGGGCATTGCCGCGAAAGAACGGCACGCTGCTCAGCTCGACCCGATCGGCCAGCCCCGGTAACTGCGGGCCATTACTCGCGCAGCCACTGAGCAGCATCACGACGACCAGCCACCCTAGCCCCAACCCCTTAACCACCATGTTCGCCCTCATGCGCTACCCGGCACCCTAGGTTCTGTACGTAAAGTCGCCGAGCGGCGATCAGGCAAGGCAAAAACAGGCGAGGAAGCGGAGTTTACTGGTTGTAAATGAGCATTCCGAGCCTGTTTTTAACGCAGCATGATCGACGCGCAGGCACTTTACGTACAGAACCTAGCCCGGCTTGCCGCCGATCATAGAGCCCTGCCTCAATGCGGTACAGCGTAAAACGCACAGCTCCCCCCTTCCCCGACAAAGATGGCCAATGACCATCGGTCAACTGGTTGCAACACCCTCCGGCCTAGCCTGTCAGTTACTACAGGAGCGCAAGCATCCACTCAAGCGAAGGAGGCCCTCATGAGCCTTGCAATGATTTTGTTCATGTTAATTAGCGCGTGGTTAGCGGTGGCTTGCGCCATGCTTTGGGGCGTACTGCGGATCGCCCGGCGTCACCACCCGGTGACGACTGCTGCGAAGCCGCAACGTGCGCTGCCCACTCGGCACGCCGCCGCGCACTGACTACATCTTATGTAACTCTGGCAATAAAAAAGGCCGCCTCTAAAGGCGGCCTTGTCGGTCCAGGTGAAGCGATTACACCTTATGGGCCTGCTCTTCGGCCAAGGCTTTTTTCTGCCGCGACTTGCGCGACCAGATATTCAAGCACTCGATGGCCGCCGAGAACGCCATGGCGGTGTAGACGTAGCCTTTAGGAACATGGGCGCCAAAGCCTTCTGCGATCAACGTCATACCAATCATGATCAGGAAGCCAAGGGCCAGCATTACCACGGTCGGGTTGTCGTTGATGAACTTGGCCAATGGTTCCGCCGCCAGCAGCATCACCAATACAGCAGCCACTACCGCGATGATCATGATCGGCAAGTGCTCGGTCATGCCGACCGCAGTAATGATGCTATCGACCGAGAACACCAGGTCGAGCATCAGGATCTGACCGATCGCCGCAGCGAAGCCCAGGCTCACCTTAGACGCGCCAGCCTGCTCCTCGGGGTGCACTTGAGCATCGACGCTGTGGTGAATCTCTTTGGTCGCCTTCCACAGCAGGAACAAACCACCGGCGATCAGGATCATGTCCTTCCAGGAAAACGCATGCCCGAACACTTCGAATACCGGCTGAGTCAGCTGCACGATGTACGCCACGGTGCTGAGCAAGCCCAGGCGCAGTACCAATGCCATGCTGATACCGATTTTCCGAGCTTTTTCCTGATGCTCTTTAGGCAACTTGTTGGTCAGGATGGAGATGAAGATCAGGTTGTCGATCCCCAATACCACTTCCATCACCACCAATGTGACCAGTGCCACCCACGCCGTGGGGCTTGAAGCCAACTCTACGAGGTATTCCATCAATCGTTTCCTGCCCTACGCCAATGATTTAGTCAGATTTCCCGAGGTGTCTCTTCGTTCCGGGCTTCACTCGTATTCTTTTCTTCCTGCTGCAGCCGGGGTAGTGCCTGGTTAGCCTCATTGAGCGCCTGTTGGGCGGCCTTGTTACCCTGGTCAATAGCCTGTTTAGCGGTCTCACTGGCTTGATTCAGCAGGCTTTGCGCCGATTTTTCCGCCTGGTCGCAGCCGCTGAGCCCAGCGACGGAGCCTGCCAGTAACGCGATTCCCAGTAACTTCTGGTAATAATTCATGGTCACCCTCTTCAGAATAGCCTGTCTCAAACAGATGGCTTATTGATAGCGCTGGATTCTAAAGAAATGAATCAATCAGGAAAATTCGTATTTTTAGGGTTTATACTTCGGTTTTTACGAATCGGCAAAGATCATGCTCAATTATCGACAGTTGCATTACTTTTGGGTGGTAGCCAAAACCGGCAGCGTCGTACGTGCAGGTGAACAACTAAACCTGACCCCGCAGACCATCAGCGGGCAGATCACGCTGCTGGAACAGACCTTTGGCATTGACCTGTTTCAGCGCAGCGGCCGTCAGCTGGAACTGACCGAGGCTGGACGCCAGGCCCTGCCCTATGCCGAGCAGATGTTCCAGTTGGGCAATGAACTGGAGAGCATGCTGCGCGCACAACCCAAAGAACAGCAGATCGCCTTTCGGGTGGGGGTGGCAGACGTGGTGCCCAAGTCCATCGTGTATCGCCTGATCGCGCCGACCATGGAGCTGGCAGAACCAATCCGCATCACCTGCCGAGAAGACAAACTGGAACGGCTACTGGCCGACCTGGCGATTCAGCGCCTGGACCTGGTCATCTCCGACAGCCCCATGCCCAGCCATCTCGACATCAAAGGCTATAGCCAGAAACTGGGTGAGTGCGGCGTCAGTTTTTTTGCCAGCGCCGCGCTGGTCGAGCGCTATGGGCGTGATTTTCCGGCATGTCTGGACGGCGCGCCGCTGTTGATCCCCGGGCAGGAAACGGTAGTGCGCAGCCGCCTGTTGCGCTGGTTCGGCGAGCAGCAGATCAGCCCGCGGATCGTCGGGGAGTTCGATGACAGCGCGCTGATGCAGGCATTCGGGCAATCGGGCAGCGGCATCTTCATTGCCCCTAGCGTGATCGCCGAGGAGGTGGCGCGGCATAACGAGGTACAGCTGATCGGGCAAACCCAGGCGGTCACCGAGTCGTTCTACGCGATCTCGGTGGAGCGCAAGGTCAAGCATCCGGGGATCGTGGCGATCACCGAGGGCGCGCGTCGCGAGCTATTCAACTGACAACACCGCCGTACCCCGGCGCATCAACAGCATGGCCAGGGCAATGGCTAACACGATGAACCCCGCCGCTGCGAAGCCCAGTTTGGCCAGGCCCAGGCTGTCGATGATGCGGCCGCCGACGATGGCACCCAAGCCGATCCCCAGGTTGGCCCCGGCGATGTTCAAGGACGCGGCGAAGGCCGGCGCCTGCGGGGCGACTTTCATCAAGCGCACATGGCTGACCAGAAACAACGCCGCCTGGGTAATGCCCCACAGCGTCATGGCCACCGCCAAAGCCACGGGCGAATGAAGGCTTGGCACCAGGGCGACCATGCCGACCACCATCACCCCACAGAACAGCATCGAGGCCAGCAGCGGGTGGCGGTCGACCGCGCGCCCGCCCAGGGAGTTGCCGATCAGGCCGACCGCACCGAACCCCATCAGGCACCAGCCCACCAGGGCCCCGTCGAAACCGGCCAGGCGTTCGAGGATGTCGGCCAGATAGGTGTAAACGGTGAACATGCCGCAGAACACCAAGATCGACAGCAGCACATGGCCCTGCAACAGCGGGCTACGCAGGATGCCGAATTGCTGGCGCAACGAACGTTGGTCGAACTTCACCGGCGTGACGGGTAGGTACAACCAAAGCAGCAATGCTTTAACCAACGACAGCAAGGCCAATAGCCAGAACGCGGCACGCCAGCCAAACCCATCAGCGATCATCGTACCCACCGGAATACCAAACACGGTGGCGCAGACAATCCCAAAGCCGATCTTGGAAATGGCCCGGCCGGCGAACTCCGGCCCGACGATGTCCACCGCCGTTTCACTGGCCAAGGCCCAAAACACCGGCAGGCCAAGGGCGGGGATCAAGCGGGCCAAGCCCATGACCCCAATGTTCGGGGCCACGGCCGCCAGAGCATTGGCCAGGGCGAACAGCAGCAAAATGCCGATAAATAGCCGCTTACGCTCGAACCGTGCGCAATAGGCCGTTAAAAACGGACCGAAACAGGCCACGGTGAAAGCGAACAAGGTGACCAATAGGCCCGCCTGAGGTATCGAGACCTGCAGGTCTCGGGCGATGCCTGGCAGCAGGCCAACGATGACAAATTCCGTGGTCAGCACGGTGAAACCTGCGGCTGACAACAGAAGGATGGGGAACAACATTAAAAACCTCGAAAACGCGAGAGCAAGCCGAGCGCTGAAGACGCGGCCTGGAAGAGTTGGGGCTGGGGAGGCGCCATGGTAGCAGGTTGCCGAGGCTGCCAATAGGTCAAGCGCTAGTGGGCGCGTTTGCGGCGGCTGCGTTCATGGCTATAGTGGGCTTTCCCCTACCCCACCGAGGTGATTCAGTATGGTCGACACCCCAAAAGCCGGCGTTGAAATACGTCGCCAAGTGATGGGCGACGCCTTTGTTGACCGCGCCCTGGGCAACGCCACAGCGTTTAGCCAGCCCTTGCAGGACTTCACCAACGATCACGCCTGGGGCAGTGTCTGGGCCCGGCCTGGCCTGGACCTGAAAACCCGTAGCCTGATCACCCTCGCCGCCTTGACCGCGCTGAAGGCCCCGACCGAACTCAAAGGCCACGTGCGCGGGGCGCTGAACAACGGCTGCAGCGCCGAGGAGATCCGTGAAACCCTGCTGCATTGCGCAGTGTATGCCGGCGTGCCGGCCGCGCAGGAGGCCTTCCGCGCGGCCCAGGAAGTGCTCGACAGCCTGCAGACCTGAGTGGGTTCAGGTAATGGGCGCGGGGTTGAACAGCGTAATGTCGTTATGCAATTTATGCTGTTCGGCCCAGGTTTTTTTGCGCCCACTGGCTACGTCCAGGTAGTAATGGAACAGCTCCCAGCCCAGTTCTTCGATGGTTGAGCGGCCGGTGGCGATACGCCCGGCGTCGACGTCGATCAGGTCGGGCCAGCGCTCGGCCAACTCGGTGCGGGTCGAGACCTTGACCACCGGCGCCATGGCCAAGCCATAAGGCGTGCCACGGCCGGTGGTGAAGACGTGCAAGTTCATCCCGGCAGCCAATTGCAAAGTGCCACAGACGAAATCGCTGGCTGGGGTCGCGCAATAGATCAAGCCTTTACCTTTGAAGCGTTCGCCAGGGCCCAGTACGCCACTGATGGCACTGCTGCCGGACTTGACGATGGAGCCCAGGGATTTTTCCACAATGTTCGACAACCCACCTTTTTTATTGCCCGGGGTGGTGTTGGCGCTGCGGTCGGCTTCACCGCTTTCCAGGTACTTGTCGTACCAGTCCATTTCCCGCACCAACTCAGTGGCGATCTCGGGCGTCTGCGCGCGGGCCGTCAACATATAGATGGCATCGCGCACCTCGGTGACTTCGGAAAACATCACCGTGGCCCCGGCGCGCACTAACAGATCAGACGCGAAGCCCAGCGCCGGGTTAGCGGTGATACCAGAAAAAGCGTCGCTGCCGCCACACTGCATGCCCAGGATCAGCTCCGCCGCCGGTACGGTTTCTCGGCGGCGTTGGTCGAGCTTTTTCAAGCGTGCTTCGGCCAGCTGCAGGATCTGTTCGATCATCTCGCTGAAACCGTGGCTGGAGTCCTGTAAGCGGTACAACCAAGGCTCGCTGAGGTCAACCGAGCTGTCGTTTTCGTGCATCACCTGCCCGGCCTGAAGCTTTTCGCAGCCCAGGCCAATGACCAGCGCCTCGCCCCCCAGGTTTGGGTTGCGCGCCAGGTTGCGCACGGTGCGAATCGGAATATAGGCATCGCGGGCATTGATCGCCACGCCGCAGCCGTAACTGTGGGTGAGCGCCACCACGTCGTCGACGTTCGGATACTTGGGCAGCAGCTCTTCGCGGATTTTTTTCACGGCGTGGTCGAGCACCCCGGTCACGCACTGCACGGTGGTGGTGATCCCGAGGATGTTGCGCGTGCCCACGGTGCCGTCGGCATTTCGATAGCCTTCGAAGGTGTAGCCTTCCAGCGCGGGCAGCGGCGCCGGCACCGCGTCGGCCATGGGCAGGCTATCCAAAGGCGGCGCACTGGGCATAGCCAGTTGGTTTTCCTTGACCCAGCTGCCTTGGGCGATGGGCTGCAATGCATAGCCAATCACCTGGCCATAACGGCGCACCTCGCCACCCTCGGCAATATCCACGGTAGCGACTTTATGGCTCTGCGGTACACCTTCGATTACCGTCAGGCCGTCGGGGAAGCGGCTGCCTTGGGCAACCCCTTGGTCATTGACTACCACCACCACATTGTCGGCGGGGTGCAGGCGCACATAGCGGGGGGAGTCGGCATGTTCGATCAAAGTCATAGGTCGGCCCTTCTTATATTTTTCAGGCTAATCAGGTGCCTGGCGGCGATCTGCGCCGACGCCAGGCGGGGCTATCAGGTAGGACTACTGGCCAGTTTTGCCGGTGTGTCGCTCAGCTCGACGCCGTGCTCGTCACGCAATACCACGCGCTTGATCGGGCCGACAATCACTAGGTAGCTGAACACCGCCAGCAAAGCGTTGGCCCCGACATACACCAGCGCGTACTTGAACGAACTCGTGGCGGCGATGATGTAACCAATCACGATCGGTGTGGTGATGGACGCCAGGTTGCCGAAGGTATTGAACAGCCCGCCGCTGATACCGGCGATCTGCTTGGGCGAGGTGTCAGACACCACGGCCCAACCCAGGGCACCAATGCCCTTACCGAAGAAGGCCAAGGCCATAAAGCCCACGACCATCCAGTCGGCCTGCACGTAGTTACACAACACCATGGTGGTGGAGAGCAACAGGCCGCAGACGATCGGCAATTTGCGCGAGAAAGTCAGCGAGTGGCCGCGGCGTAACAAATAGTCGGAAATCACCCCGCCGAGCACCCCGCCAATGAAGCCGCAGATGGCCGGTAAGGAGGCGATGAAGCCCGCCTTGAGAATCGTCATGCCGCGCTCCTGCACCAGGTACACGGGGAACCAGGTGAGGAAAAAATAGGTGATGCCGTTGATGCAGTACTGGCCCAAGTACACGCCCAGCATCATGCGGGTGCTTAGCAGTTGCTTGATGTAACCCCACTTGGGGCCGGATTTAGCGCCATCGGCTTTTTCCATGTCGACCAGGCCGCCATTGCGCTCGATAAAATCGAGTTCTTCGGCGTTGATCATCGGGTGTTCTTTGGGGTTGTGGATGTACTTCAGCCAGAACCCGGAAAACACGATACCCAGCACGCCCATCACCACGAACACGTGTTCCCAGCCCAGAGCGTGGACTATCCAGCCCATCAGCGGGGCGAACAGCACCGTGGCGAAGTATTGCGCAGAGTTGAAGATCGCCGAGGCCGTGCCACGCTCGGCGGTGGGGAACCAGGCCGCGACGATGCGGGCATTACCCGGAAACGACGGCGCCTCGGCCGCGCCCACCAGAAACCGCAGCATAAACAGGGCAATCACGGCACTGGCCATGGGCATGTAGCCCACGAAGCCCTGCAGCACGGTGAACAGCGACCAGGTGAAAATACTCCAGGCGTACACCTTCTTCGAGCCAAAGCGGTCCAGCAGCCAGCCACCGGGGATTTGCCCGAGCACATAGGCCCAACCGAACGCGGAGAAGATATAGCCGAGCATGACCGAATCGATGCCCAGGTCCTTTTGCAGGCTGGAGCCAGCAATGGAAATGGTCGCCCGGTCGGCGTAGTTGAGGGTGGTGACAAGGAACAACAGCAACAGAATCAGATAGCGCACACGCGTTGGTTTCACGGCTTGCATGCAGATGTACTCCCACTCGTTATTTTTATGCGGGTCAACAGTTTTGGTCTGCGCCAGAACTTCAGTTACGTTATCGTACAACTGCACACAATTCTATGGGGGTTTGGATTTATTTTTTGGGTGGGCGGTGGCTCTAGCGGCGAGTTTGAGAGCTATATGGTGGGAATTCTCGGGAGTGGGTTGTCGTACTACATGTGAGGTTTCGAAGAGCTCGGGGGCAAGACCCCCTGCTACGCTCGGCGACACACACGCTCGTAGGAGGGGGTCTTGCCCCCGAGCTCTTCGATCCCCCAACGGTAACCGTCAAACGGTCAAACCGCTCCAGGATGGGACCGCAGCACCCGCGCGCGGCTATTGGACAGGTGAATACGCATCGCCGCACGGGCAGCATCGGCGTCCTGGCGGGCGACGGCGAGGTAGATGTCCTCATGCTCGCGCACCAAGCGCTCGTGCTTTTGCTGGCGATCGAGACGGGCAATGGCCACCGTATTAAGCCGAGCCCGGGGGAACATACTGGTGCCAAAATGGCTGACGATATCGGTGAAATAGCGGTTTTGCGTAGCCATAGCCAGCTGCAGGTGGAACTGGAAGTCACCAATCAACGAGCTGCTGGTATCGTTGGCCTGGGCAAATCGCCCGAGGGCCTCGCGCAAAGCCTGCAGTTGCGCCTCGCTGCGGCGTAATGCGGCAATCCCTGCGCCCTCGACTTCGAAGCTCATGCGTACATCAAGAATAGCCACCGTGTCTTGCAGCGTGCGCACGCTGGCCGGTGCCAGGCGCGCCACAGCCGAGCCCGGCGTATTCAGGACAAACGAGCCGATACCCCGACGAATCTCGACCAACCCCGACACTTCCAAATGCGACAATGCAGCCCGCACCACCGAACGGCTAACCCCGCTATGGGCCATTAGCTCGACTTCAGTGGGCAACTTGTCGCCTGGGGTCAGGCGCCCGTCGCCAATCATGCTGCAGAGTTCATCGATCAGGCTTTGCCTGAGGCTTTGTGGTTTGCGCGCGGCGCGGGTAGGCGGTTGCAGCGTCATTGCTGTGGATACCACAGTGGTTCGGTGGCGTCGATCATAGCGCAGGGTGCGGTGAGGCGACAGCAAGGCGGCGCCTGATGGGCAGAGCCATCATATGGCCTGCAATCATCATTTTGATCAATGACTGTCATCGCCCTAATGCACTTCCGCTATGCGAGCTCGAGGGTAGAATTGAGCCCATACCCAAGACATCCAGAGGTTACTGTCATGACACGTACTTTATTGCTTAGCGTTGTATTTTCTTTGTTCGCCACTAGCGCCTTCGCCCAGCCCGCTAAAAACGCTGACTTCAATGCCCCCGGCCAAAACGGCGTGGCGCAGGCCGGTTCGCACTTCCCCAACGAAGACAACCAGCACGCGCGTTGATCTCAGCGCAGACGCTACAGCATCAAGCCCGGCCCTATGCGCCGGGTTTTTTGCGTAAATGTTGCAAGATTTTTCCGAGCCATTGCGCTTAATCGATTCCGCTAAAGGCCTTGTCCCGTGAGGGCTGGAGCCGTATTACCCGCCTTCTCCCTCCTGCGCGCTGCCAAAAAGTCGCTGAACGATCCGCGCTAGAGGCCTTCAAACCCCCTTGAACAAGCTGGAGTGAGGCACGCCAGTGCCCGCACGATCTGACAAGGAAACCCTCATGAGTAGCGAATCGACACCCCCTGCGGCTGAATCCAGCCCTTCTGACCAGCCGTACACGACGAACATGTCGCCCGGGCGCCTGGTGGTGCAGGTCGCTATCATTGCGACCATGGGTGCCCTGGCCTTCGGTTACGACACCGGCGTCATCTCCGGTGCCCTGCCCTTCATGACCCTGCCGCCCGACCAAGGCGGGCTCGGCCTGAATGCCTTCACCGAGGGCCTGGTGGCCTCCTCGTTGATCCTGGGCGCAGCATTGGGCTCACTGTTCGCCGGCCACTTGGCGGACAAATACGGCCGCCTGACTGCCCTGAAAACCCTGGCCATTCTCTTTATGATCGGCGCCCTGGGCTCGGCCTTGGCGCCGTCCATCTCGATCATGGTGGGCATGCGCTTTATTCTGGGGATTGCCGTGGGCGGCGCATCGGCCACCGTGCCGATGTTTATCGCCGAAATGGCTGGGCCCAGTCGACGCGCACGCTTGGTGAGCCAGAACGAGCTGATGATCGTCAGCGGCCAACTGCTGGCTTACTGCTGCAACGCATTGCTGGCCCACTTTGCCAACACCCCGGATGTCTGGCGCTACATGCTCGCGGTCGCGTTGATCCCCGCAGCGCTGCTGTGGATCGGCATGCACTTTGTGCCCAAATCACCCCGCTGGCTGGCGGCCAAGGGGCGTTTCGACGAAGCCCGCGCGGTGTTGCTGCAATTGCGCACTAGCGCGCAGCAAGTCGATAAAGAGATGAAAGAAATTATCGACGCCAGCAAGGTCGAACGTGCCGAAGCCAGCTTTGCCAGCATCTGGGGTGAGCCCTGGATCCGCAAGCTGCTGTTGATCGGTATGGGCCTTGGCTTTGTCGCACAACTGACCGGCGTCAACGCGTTTATGTATTTCACCCCGATCATCCTTAAATCCACCGGCATGGGCACCGGCGCTGCGCTCACTGCCACCATCAGCAACGGGGTGGTGTCTGTGATTGCGACCCTGATCGGCATTTGGCTGGTGGGGCGTCATGGGCGCCGCCCGTTGCTGATGATCGGCTTGGCGTTCGTGGTAGTTGCGCAAATATCGTTGTGCCTGGTCTTGCAGCTACTGCCCGCCAACCTGGTGCAAAGTTACTTGGCCCTGGGGTGTATTCTGATGTTCCTGCTGTTTATGCAGACGTTTATCTCGCCAGTGTACTGGTTGCTGATGTCCGAGCTATTCCCTTCGCATTTGCGCGGTGTGCTCACCGGCATCGCGGTGTGCTTCCAATGGCTGTGCAACGCTTTCGTGGCGTTTATGTTCCCGATGGCCCTGGAGCGGCTGGGCAGCAATACCTTCCTGCTGTTTGCCGGCATTAACGTCGTGTCATTCCTGTTTGTTTTGCGCTGGGTCCCAGAAACCCGCGGTAAATCCCTGGAGCAGATCGAACAGCATATGGAAGAACAGCTGTCGGATGACGACATTCCCGCTGTCGCCACCAAGTAAACCCAGTTGGGCGGCGCCCGCCGCCCAACCTTGGCCAGCTCATTGCTCGTCAGCATCGTCCTCGTCTTCTTCCTCCTCAAGCAACGGCACCGTCGCGTCTTTAAGCGGTAAGGAGCCTGGGTCCTCGTTGCCTTCGTTATCGAACGGGTCTGTATCCTTATCAGGTACGGTTGCAGCGTTCATGGCTCGCCTCATTATTGTGGGGTGGGAACATGCCATTGGACGGCGGGTTGGCCTGGGAGTGCAGGTCTGTCCCTAGAAAAAACCGGCACTCTTTAACACTCTAGCGCCACTTGGCCCCATAGACTGGCGGCATAGCCCTTCGACAGCGTCGCGCAAACCTCTACACTGCCCGAACGATTTGCTTATCGAGACGTTCGCGGCAATGAATAACAATAAGTACGCATCTAGCAGCTGGCTCAGTTCCACTGCCCACCTCGCCTGGCTCAACAGCCAAGGCCAGCAATTGCTCGACTTCGCCAAAGCCTCACGCTTGCCAGTGGGTTTCGGCAGCCTCGACCGCTACGGCCAACTGCCCGCCGACGCCTTGGCCGATACCATGAACACCGCACGCATGGTGCATAGCTTCGCCCTCGCCCACCTGCAAGGGCTGCCCGGCTGTGGCTTGTTGGTCGATCACGGCTTGGCCGCGCTGCTGGGGCCACTGCGTGACGGCGAATTCGGTGGCTGGTTCGCCAGCCCCGAAGGGGCCGACGGCGACTTGCGCAAGCCGGCCTACCGCCATGCCTTCGTCGCCCTGGCCGCCAGCTCGGCGGTCGCTGCCGGGCGGCCCCAAGCACAAACGTTGCTGGACCAAGCGGTCGATGTGCTGGAACGGCACTTTTGGAGTGACAGCGAAGGTGCCTTGCTGGAGTCTTTCGCCCGCGACTGGAGCGATTGCGAGGCCTACCGTGGCGGCAACAGCAATATGCACGGCACCGAAGCGTTTCTGGCCCTGGCCGATGTGCTGGAGGACCCTAAATGGTTGAAGCGTGCCCTGGCGATCAGCGACAAGGTGATTCACCAGCAGATCAGCCAGGCCAACGACCTGCCGGTGGAACACTTCGATGCGCAGTGGCAGCCGTTGCCCGACTACAACGTCAGCAAACCGGACGACGGCTTTCGCCCTTATGGGCAAACCCCGGGCCATGGCTTTGAATGGGCGCGATTGTTGTTGCACCTGGAAGCGGCGCTGCCGCTTGCAGGCCTGGCCGCGCCCGCCTGGTTGTGCGAAGACGCACGGCGCCTGTTTGCTGCCTCCGCAGCACTGGGCTGGCATGCCGATGGCGCCGACGGGATCGTTTATACCCTGGACTGGCATGGCAAACCGGTGGTTCGCCAGCGCCTGCACTGGACGCTCGCCGAAGCGGCCGCAGGCGCGGCGGCCCTGCTGCAACGTACCGCCGAGCCGGTTTATGAAACCTGGTATCGGACGTTCTGGGACTACATAGACGCTTACCTGATCGACCGCCAACACGGCAGTTGGCACCATGAACTGGGGGTAGACCAGCAGCCGGCCGGGGAGATCTGGCCGGGCAAGCCCGACCTTTATCATGCGTACCAGGCTATTCTTTTGCCGCAGTTGCCGCTGGCGCCGAGCCTGGCCACGGCGTTGAAAAGCAGGGTGATGCGCGGTTAAGAGCGAGAGATCGGGGGCAAGCGGAGCGCCGCCCCCGATCTTTCCTGCCGTTATGAACCCCCACCCCGCGCCATGCTTTGCAGCACACCATCACGGCGAATCAACCCGTGATACAACGCCGCAGCCAAGTGCACCAGTACAGTAAAAAACAGCAAATAAGCCAAATAACCATGGGCTGCGCGCAAAAACGCAAAGGTACCCGGGTCTGCCGCCAGCAAGGGCGGTAAGCGTAACGCGCTACCGAGCATTACCGGATCGCCCGCCGCCGACACCATCGCCCAGCCAATGATCGGCATCGCCAACATCAGGCCATACAACAGCCAATGCGAGGCTTTAGCCGCCAGCACCTGAATAGCTGGCAGGTCCGCGGGCAGGGGCGGTTGCCGGGTGGTGAAACGCACCAGCAATCGAATGATCACCAACGCCAACAGGGCGATGCCCAGCGGTTTATGGATGCCCACCAGCCACTCGTGACGGGCCGAGACCGAGGCCACCATGCCTACGCCAATGAACAACATGGCTAGCAGCAATACCGCCATTAACCAATGCAGCACGCGCGCTGGCGCAACGAAATGGCTTCTCATGGGCGTGGCTCCTGTTGGGCGTGGGACTCTTCGCCCGTACGGCGAACATAGGAATTGGCGTACGCGGCTGAACGCGCGGCCAGCAACGGGTCGGCCGAAGCCTGAATGCCTTCGGGCAGTACCAGGGGGTCATAGTTGATATCCCGGCACGCGCCATCGCTTTGCGCCTGGCTGCTGTCCAGCACCAGGGTGCCGGCAGTCAGGGTGCGGCGCTCGCTGGGCCACTGCTTGCTGGCATCGTCCACCGGGTCGTTGGGTTCGGCCAGGGTCACGCGCAGTTCCCAGCGCAAGGGCCCTGCAGCCAGGCGTTGAGCCAAGTCTGGCTGCAGTACATCCGCGCCCTGCCCTACCTCGCTGGCCGCCTGGCCAGGGGCTGGGACCACCGCCCAGCGCACGGCCTGGCGTTGACCCGCCGCGTTCACCAAGTAAAACGCGTTAACGCTGTTGTAGGTTTCGCTGGCGAAGCTCGCCGAGGGTTTCGCGTTTTTTACCCACGCCAGAAACGCAGCAGTCTCCGGATGGCTGGCGAAAAACTGTTTCATGCTGTCGGGGTTGGGCTTACCGGTGGCAGGGTCTGGCTGGCTGGCCAACTGCTGGGCATAAAACGCCTCAACAGTGCCAATGGGAAACACCGGCATGCTGTTCATGCCCGTGCGCCACTGTTGCCCATCGCTTTGCATAAAGCGCACGGCAAAGCTGCGAATCGGCACCGAAGTATCGGGGGCGTAGGGGTTGGGCCCTGGCAGGGCAAAACGCCCAGTCAAGGGCGTACGTGGATCACTGAACACCTTGGCCTGGGACAGCGCCTTTAGTTGCCCAGAGCTCTCGAAATAGCCACTAACACAAATGCCTTTGGCGTGGTTACGGCGAAAACCTTCGTGCACACCGCCCGCCCGCTCCAGATTGTCGACCAGTTTGTCAGGGGTCAGGCGTTGCGGGTCGAGGGTGCCATTAACGTAGGCGAAGGCGCCGCCCAGGGCGGCCACCACCAGCGCGATGGCGCCCAGGCGTATGACTTTCTGCGACGTATCCAAAGGTGCGGGGGTTTGCTGCATCGGTCGCTCCATGCCCGAAGGCATCCGTTTGTCCGTGGAAGGTGCAGTAGGACGCAGCAAAGCGCACCCTATTCCCTGCCAATGCAATTATTTTCAAGGGTAGCCCCTGGAATAAACCTCGGCACCCGGCGTCTCATTTTTCAGCCACTTTATTTCGAGAAACCATGCACGCGCTCGATGCATCGCTCCGAGACCTACTGCCGCGCCTGCGCCGCTTCGCGTTGTCCCTGACCCACGAAGCCAGCAGCGCCGACGACCTTGTCCAAGCCTGCCTGGAGCGCGCGTTGGCCCATTGGCACAATCGCCAGGCCCACAGTGACCTGCGCGCGTGGTTGTTCGCGATCCTCTACCGGCAATTCATCGACGGCCACCGCCGCGCTAAACGGGACGCGCAACTGCTGGCCGGGCTCAACGAAGACCCCGCCTATCAGCCGTCCACAGAGCGCAGTGTGCTGGCACAGTCGGCCCTGCAAGCTTTCGCGCAATTGAAGCCGGAACAACGTGCCCTGCTGTACGCCGTCAGCGTCGAAGGCCTGAGCTACCAACAAGCCGCCGACATGTTGCAAGTGCCCATTGGTACGGTCATGTCGCGGCTGTCCAGGGCCCGCGAAGCATTGCGAAGGCTTAGCGAAGGTGAAATCAACAGCGCCCCTGTATTGCGGATACTCAAATGATCGGATTGCCCCCCAGTGAACATGACCTGCACGCCTACGTCGATCATCGGCTAGACGCCGCCAGCCGCCGCCAATTGGAAATCTGGCTGGCCGCGCACCCCGACGTCGCCGCCCAGGTCAGCGCCTGGCAGCAAGACGCTCAGGCCTTGCGGATCGCGCTGGGCAGCGTGCCCCTGGCGGCCAACCCGGCCCTGGACCCCACGGCCTTGCGCGGTCAGCGCAAGCGCCGCCAGCAGCGCCATTGGGCGCAGGCTGCGGGGTTGTTGCTGGCCCTGGGGATGGGCGCGCTGGGCGGCTGGCAGGCGCGGGACTGGTCCAGTGCCAGCCAGCCGATGGGCGACGCGCTGCAGGCCTATCGGCTGTTCGCGCTGCAAGGCGTCCTGCCCGCCGACCTCAAAGCCAGCGGCACGCCCCAGTTTCAAGGCTGGCTCGACCAGCGTTTCAAACGCGCCGAGCGCTTGCCTGACTTCCAGGGGGCCGGGTTCGAGCCGGTCGCGGCGCGCCTGATAAACACCGAGCAAGGCCCGGCCGCCATGGTCCTGTACCGGGCGAACGATGGCCGCCAAATCAGCTTCTATATTCGCCCACCTGGGCCTAACGCGCGCCTGCTGCCGCGGGGTAATCGCCGTGATGGCGAGCTGCAGGCCGATTACTGGTCCGGCCCTGGCTACAACTACGCCATGGTCAGCGCCAGCAACGAGCCTAGCTCGGCGCAGCTCATACAGGCCCTGGGAATCTGAACAGGCAGTGGCAGCGCTCGCCGTTTGCGTTCAGACTGGGGCTTTTCCACTGAGCCAGGCCATGTCACGCATTCCCGAAGCCAGCCAGATCCACAGCCGCCTACGCCTGCGTCAACTGCGTCTGATGCTCAACCTCAAGGAATTCGGCTCACTGCGCCGGGCCGCCGACGAAATCGGCATGACCCAACCGGCGGCGACCAAAATGCTCCACGAAGCCGAAAGCCTGCTGGGTGTCGAGCTGTTCGAGCGCTTACCACGGGGCATGCGTGCCACGCCCTACGGCGAGACCGTGATCTACTACGCGCGCATGGTGTTCGCAGAACTTTCGGGCATGCGCGAAGAGTTGGTCGCCCTGGAGTCCGGCAACCTCGGGCGGGTCAGCGTCGGGGCCATCCCCGCTCTGGCCTCGGGCTTGCTGACCCGTACCATCGCACGGCTGAAGCAGAGCCACCCGCGCCTGTCCATGAGTATTCAGGTCGACACCAGCGATGTGCTGGTCCAGGCCCTGCAACAGGACCAACTGGATGTCGTGCTCGGGCGCATCCCCACCGGCGCCCGCGCCGATGATCTACTGTTCGACAGCCTGGGCGAAGAAGAACTGTGCGTCATCGTGGGCGCCCAGAACCCCGTCGCCAGTTTGAAAAAAATCGATTGGCAAGGCCTGCAAAACCTCACCTGGGTCTTGCAACAGCACCCCAGCCCCATGCGTGCCATCGTTAACCAGGCATTCCACAACGCTCGGGTGGACATCCCCAGCAGCGTGGTCGAGACCACTTCGATCATGACCCTGCTGTCGCTATTACAGCAGACCGATATGATTGGGGTCACACCGCGCTCCGTGGTCGACGACTACCCTGGGCGCCACCTCCTGGCGGTCTTGCCGATCACCTTCGTGCCGCGCCTGCCGCCCTTCGGCCTGGTCACCCGGCGCCACCGCATCAAGTCCTCGGCCATGCAAGCCTTTATCAACGCCGTGAAAACCGAACACGGCCAACCCGCTCTCAGCCCCACTCACCCGACCGTCGCGAAAAAAGGCGCCGCCACTCCATGAAAACTTCTTTGCACTTACACCTGCCCGGCTGGGCGCGACGCCTGCTACGGCCTCTGCTGGACCCCTACCGGCGCTACCGCCACGCGCGTTACATCCACGCCGCCCGGGTGGTCATGGGCTTGATGGTGTCGATCCTGATCACCACTGGGCTCAACCTGCCCCACGGCGAGTGGGCGTCGGTGACGATGCTGATCGTCATCGGCGGCCTTCAGCACCATGGCAATATTGGCAAAAAGTCAGTGGAGCGGGCCTATGGCACATTGATCGGGGCCGCCCTCGGCCTGGCGGTGGTCGCCCAGCAGAACTACCTGGACATGCCCCTGCTCACCTGGCTGTTGATGTCTTTGGCCTGCGGCTTCTTCGCCTACCACGCTATCGGCAAGGGCGGCTACACCGCGCTGCTCTCGGCCATTACCCTGTTCATCGTCGCCGGCCATGGCTACAACCCAATCACCGACGGCCTGTGGCGCACGGTCGATATCCTTATCGGTATCGTCCTGGCCCTGGCTTTTTCCTTTGCGCTGCCGCTGTACGCGGTGTATTCGTGGCGCTACAACCTGGCCACCGGCCTGCGCGACTGCGCCACGGTGCATGGGCGGATTATCAGCGGCCAGTCAGTGAATGCCGACGAACACCTCAAGCTAATGGCCAAACTGAATGCCAACATGGTGCAGTTGCGTTCGCTGATGCCGTCGGTTTCCAAAGAAGTGCACATTTCCACCACCGAGCTGGATGCGATTCAACGCCACTTCCGTATGTGCCTCAGCACCCTGGAAATCCTCGCCAACTTGCGCCCCTCGGGCAGCGACCAACAGGCCATGGCCCAGTTGCAACTGTGCCTGGCGAGTGAAAACCGGCACATTCGCCGGCAACTGATTGGTATGGCTCGCGCCCTGCGCGACGGCGCCACCGAACGCCTGGAACGTACCCGCGAAGTGGCGGAGCCCTGCGAGGTGCCGGCGCAGTTGACCGGCTACCGCCTGCTGACCCTGCAACTGGCCGACAACATCGACGGCCTGCAGCAGCGCCTGGCAAAAACCGCCAAGCGCTGGAAGATCTGACTCACGCCAGCATGGGGTACAGTGAGAGCACCAACAGCGCGGCCATGCTCAGGTTGAACACCAACAACCAGCGTGGCTCACGCAGCACATTGCGTAAAGCGCTGCCACAGCCGGCCCAGATGAACACGCTGGGCAAATTGACCAGGGCGAACACCGCCGCGATGATAAACACGTTGGTGATATAGCCCTGGGAGGGCGTGTAGGTGCTGATTGCACCGACCGCCATGACCCACGCCTTGGGGTTGACCCATTGGAAAGCGGCGGCGGCGAAAAAACCCATGGGCTTACGGCCCGCAGCCGATTCACTGGCCAGCGGCCCCGACGTGGCGATCTTCCAGGCCAGGTAAAGCAGATAAGCCGCCCCCACATACCGCAGCAAGGTGTACGTCCACGGCAGTAGCCTGAATACCTCACCCAAGCCCAGCCCTACGGCGATCACCAAGAGCATAAAGCCGACGCTGATCCCCACCGCATGGGGTATGGTGCGGCGGAACCCGAAGTTCACCCCGGAGGCCAATAGCATGGTGTTATTGGGCCCTGGGGTGACCGAGGAGACAAAAGCAAATAACGTAAACGCGGCGAGCAGGTTGTACGAGAGCAGCATGGGGAGCATCCCGGCAATGTGTTGGCCAGGCAACGTTAGCGGATGCACCCGCAGGCTTTGTCATACAGTTACCGAGTAATCAGCCGCTACACTTGGTGGGTGAAGCCCCCCTACCCCACACGGGTTTTCCTACCCAGCGGAGCAGTTGCAGTGACTCAACGCTATACCGGCATCGCCCAAGCACTGCACTGGCTGACCGCAGGCGCGTTATGTTTTTTGCTGCCATTTGTATGGGTCGCGGAAAACTTCCCACCGGGGCCGATCCGTACCTTTTGGTACATGGCCCATGAATCCATGGGCATCAGCGTGTTGCTGCTCGTGCTCATGCGTTTGACCTGGCGCTGGCGCCACCGCCCGCCACCTCCGCCGCAGGCCACGCCGGCCTGGCAACGCTGGGTTAGCGCAACCAACCATGGCTTGCTGTACCTAGTGTTGCTGGTCATGCCCGTCACGGGCTACTTAATGGCCGGCAACGGCCAGGCCGTACCGTACTTCTGCATACTCAACCTACCAGGCTTCAGCCAGCGGGCCGCCTTGGGCGTCTGGGCCAATAGCGTGCATGTGGCCGGGCAGTTTGCGTTGTACGCGCTAATCATTTTGCATGTGGCAGCCACGGTTTGGCATGTCGCTATACGCCGCGATGGCCGGCTCGAACGGATGCTGCCCGAACAGCGAAAAGAGCCCCGATAAAAAAGTTTCCCTATCACCATTGATCGGCGACCAACGGTAGCGCGCCACTTAAAGTTTGGATCCTGTGCGTCGATAAACGTTTCGACATATGGCACATTGACATGTAGGGACCGATGCAAATTTGCTCGTGTTTTCAGTCACTGGGCGCATATACCCTACAGCACGCCACGGATCCGGCCGCATCAGGTGACGATCGCCATGTTTAGTAAACTCAGCATTTCGCAAAAGCTTTATCTTTCATTCGCCACTATCGTGAGCATCATCCTAGTACTGGATATTGCGGCCTACCGGGGTTTCGACAAAGTCCAGGACGCGACCCTGAGCAATGTGCACACGTATAAAGTGCTCAGCGAAGCGCGCTTGGCCCTGGAACAATTGATCAACATCGAAACCGGCATGCGCGGGTTTGTCATTGCCTCCAAAGAAGCTTTCCTGGAACCTCAAGTGGCCGGTGAACAGTCGTTCAAAGCCCACTTGGAAGAACTCAAGTCCTTGACCCGTGACAACCCAGAGCAGCAGGCGCGCCTGAATAAATTGGGGCAGTTGCAAACCAGCTGGCTGAATGAAGATGTGCATCCGGTGATCAACCAGCGTCGTCAACTCACTCAGTCGGGACAGCCTGACGACGAACTGGTCCAGCGCATCACCGCCGGCACCGACAAAGCCAAAATGGACGCCATGCGCGGCCTGATCGATGAAATCATCCAGACCGAAACCCTGCTGTTGGCCAAGCGTAGCCAGGAAATGGCCGATGCCAAGGCCAGTGCCGTGACCGTACTGGTCTACGGAGGTATCGCCGCCGCCCTGCTGTCGATCGTTCTGGCCTATATGTTGGGTCGTAGCACCACTGCACGCTTGCAACTGGCAATCGACGCGGCCACCGCCATCGCCAATGGCAAACTGGACACGGTGATCGACACCAGTACCCACGACGAATTACCGAAAGCGTTCGACCGCATGCAGAACCGCCTGCGTGAAATGATCCAGCAGATCAGCCTGGCCGCCAACCAACTGGTTCAGGCGGTCAATCAGATCTCCGGAGCGTCTAAGCAGTTGTCCGGGGCGATTCAGGAGCAGTCCAACGGTGCTTCGGCCATGGCCGCGACCATTGAAGAACTGACCGTGAGCATTGGCCACGTGTCGGAAAGCGCCAACGAAGCCCACGAGATTGCCAGCCGCTCGGGCCAGCAATCTAAAGAAGGTGCCATGGTCATCGAAAGTACTTTGACCAGCATGAATGGCATCGCCCGCACCGTGCAGCAGTCCTCGGCTCAGGTGGCCGGCCTGGGTCAGCACTCCGAACAGATCTCGTCCATCGTCAGCGTGATTCAAGGCATCGCTGACCAGACCAACCTGTTGGCCCTCAACGCCGCCATCGAGGCCGCCCGCGCGGGTGAACAAGGCCGTGGGTTCGCGGTGGTGGCCGACGAAGTTCGTCTGCTGGCGCAAAACACCGGCAAGTCGACCAAAGAAATCGCCGGCATGATCGAGAAGATCCAGGCCGGTGTGCGCGAAACGGTGGAAAGCATGCGCAGCGGTGTGGGCGAAGTGAATGAGGGGGTCGCCATGGCTGGCAGTGCGGGCTCGGCTATCGTTGAGATTCGCGACAGTTCGAGCCAAGTGCTGAGCGTGGTCGACCAGATCTCCTTTGCCCTGCGCGAACAAAGCGCCGCCACCCACGACGTTGCCCGTAATGTGGAACGCAGCGCGCAAATGGCTGAGCAGAACAACCTGTCGGTGCAAGATCTGCTGCAGACCAGCAACAGCCTGGGCGAGCTGGCCAACAGCTTGCAGCAAGAAGTGCGGCGCTTTCAGCTCTGAACCCGGTTTGAGCGGTGCGCCCAGCGCGCCGCTTTACACATAGCTCAGCGGCAGCACCGTGGTGTACTTGATTTCTTCCATGGCGAACCGCGAACTGATGTCAGACAGCCCCGGTAGCTGGATCAGTTGCTTGTACACGGCGTCATAGGCAGCGATGTCCGGCACCACCAAGCGCATCAGGTAGTCGGTGTCGCCCGCCATGCGGTATAGCTCCAACACTTCTTCAATGGCGGCGACCTTCTCATGGAAGGTCTTCAGCCATTCGGCGCTGTGCTGGTTGGTCTTGATCGAGACGAATACCGTCACCCCCACATTCAGTTTGGTACTGTCGAGCAGCGCCACGCGCTTGCGCAGAATGCCTTCTTCTTCGAGCTTTTGAATGCGCCGCCAACAGGCTGTGGTGCCCAGGCCAATCTGTTCGGCAATGGCACCCACGGCGCGGGTGCTGTCGGTCTGCAGAATCTGCAAAATCGCCAGGTCGAATTTATCCATGTCGGGTGGTCCAGGCCGTTGGGCCGATCATCCTAAATTCAAATGGCGCGCAATAACATCATTGATCCGCACCCTGGGCCATTCAGGCTGAATAGCGGTGGGGCCGATGATTCATGGCGATGATCAGGTTCAGCACCAGGGCGCCGCCGATCGACGCTAACAAAACCTGCAGGCTGACCACGTAAAGCGCGGCCAGCAATACGCAGACATCCACCACCATTTGCAACTTGCCAGCCCGAATACCCAGGCGCTCCTGCAGGTACAGCGCCAGGATGTTAACCCCGCCCAAGCTGGCTTTGTGACGAAACAGCACGATAAAACCGAGCCCCATGATCAGGTTGCCGAACAGGGCGGCGTACACCGGCTGCAGTTGATCGATATGGATAAAGCGCCCATGCAGGTCGGTGAACACCGAAACCAGTGCCACGGCGCAGAAGGTCTTGAGGGTGAAAGCCCACCCCATACGCCGCACAGCCAGGTAATAGAACGGCAGGTTAATCACGAAAAACGCCGTGCCAAACGACACCGGCCAGGCATAGTGCAGCAGAAAAGCCACCCCAGCCGTGCTGCCGGTCAGCGCACCGGCTTGGCGCAAGAGCATCAGGCCAAAGGAAACCATCAAAGTGCCGATCAGCACAGCCAGCACGTCTTCCAGCACGCTGTGCCGCACATCTGGGGGGGTGATTGCCTGGGCCATAAGTTTCGCTCGATTCACGCAGTGTGCGTGAATCATACGCAAAACGTGCATGCGCGTGCGTGGTAGCCCATGATCAACTGCGCCTGCTCCAGGCTGATGCGCCGCCGGGAGCACTGCCGCAGTGGCACCTGGCTTCGTTCTTGCTGAACCCGCCACAGCGGTGATTCTAACCGCAATCCCCATCGCCTCAGTCGAAGAGCCCTGCGCCTATGAAAAACCCCGTCATCCTTAGCCTGCTGTTAGCCCTGCCCGCCCTCGCCCACGCGCAGGAGCCGCCGTCGCACCTGGATTCAGTGCTGCAACAAGGGGAACTGCGGGTCTGCACCACCGGCGACTATAAGCCCTACTCCTATAAAAACGCGGGCGGCGATTATGAAGGTATCGATATCAGCCTGGCCAAAGCCTTGGCCGATAGCCTGGGGGTCAAGGTGCAGTGGGTGCCCACCACCTGGAAAACCCTGCTGCCAGATATGCAAGCAGGCAAGTGCGACATCGGCGTAGGTGGTATCTCGGTCACCCTGGCTCGGCAGCAGAAAGCCTTCTTTAGCAGCACCCTGGACGTGGACGGAAAAATCCCCCTGACCCGCTGCGAAAACCAGGCCCGCTACCAGACGGTCGAGCAAATCAACCAGCCTTCGGTGCGCTTGATCGAGCCCGCTGGCGGCACCAACGAAGCCTTCGCCCACGCCTTTTTACCCAAAGCGCAGTTGATCCTGCATGACAACGTCACGCTGTTCCAGGAACTGCTGGACGGCAAAGCCGACGTGATGATTACCGAGGCCTCCGAAGCGCTGTACCAGCAGAAGCTCAAGCCGGGCTTGTGCGCGGTCAACCCGACCCAGGCGCTGCAATACGGTGAGAAAGCCTACTTGCTGCCGCGCGATGATATGGGCTGGAAACTCTACGTAGACCAGTGGCTGCACCTGAGCAAAGCCACCGGGGCGTATCAGAAGGTCGTCGGGCAGTGGCTGGCGGCGCCTTAATGCCTACCACGGGGCGTGCACGTGCACGCCCCGTGGTCATCACTTGGCAAAATCGCTCCACTTCGGGGCACTTTGGTAACAACCAGCCCTGCGGCTCCCCTCCCTGATAACGCCGTTGTATCGCCTTTTCAATGACTTAAGCCTGGCTGGCAAGCGCTGGCACAGGCTTTGCTTCGCCTGAAATACATCTGATATATCAGAGTATTTTCAGGACACCCAAGATGGCTGAACCGATCGATCTTGCCCAACACCGTCGCCCTTCTGGCATACCCAATAGCAATGCCGCCCAGTTGCGTGAACTGGCCTACGCGCAAATCAAGCAGCGCATCATCAGTTGCGAACTGCGCCCTGGCGATTCCATCAACGAGGCGCAACTGGCCGCCCTGTTGGGTTTGGGCCGCACGCCGATCCACCAAGCGCTGCATCGCCTGGAAGTCGAAGGCATGGTCACCATCATGCCGCGCAAGGGCGTGATGGTGACCGCGTTGTCGCTCAATGACGTGCTGGACATGATCGAGGTACGGGTCAGCAACGAACAACTGTGCATCAAGCTCGCCGTAGAACGCGCCCATGATTCGGACATCAAGGCGATGCGCGACATTCTCGACCGCACTCCAGCGTTACTGGCCAGCCATGACGTGCCGGGCTTGATGTCACTCGACCTGCAGTTTCACCTGTCCATCTCGGCGGCCGCGCGCAACCGGGTGCTGGCCGATTTGTTGCGCAAACTGCATGAAAAGCAGGCGCGCTTCTGGTTTTTGACCCTATCGGAGAACCACCACAGCGAGCGTATCTACCAGGAACACCTGGAAATCCTGCACGCCTTGGAACAGCGCGACGGCGCCGCTGCGGTCGCTGCCGTACACCACCACATCGATGATTTTCGCCGCGCAATCATGCGCACGCTCTAAAAGGACCCTAGCCCCATGACGCTTATGACATTTCACGTAGTCGGCCAAGGCGAGCACCTGGCCAATATCGAACACTTGATCATCGCCGGTTGGGCCGGCCGTGACAGCGCTGCGGTCGAGCACCATATCGCGGAACTTGAGGCCATCGGCGTGCGGCGGCCGACGCAGATTCCCTGTTTTTATCGAGTGTCAGCCAACCTGCTGAACGATGCCCAGAGCATCCAGGTGCCAGGCGCGGATTCGTCCGGGGAAACTGAGTTCGTGCTGATCCACAGCGAAGACGGTTTGCTGGTGGGCTTGGGTTCGGACCATACCGACCGCAAGGTGGAAAGCTACGACGTCACCGTGTCCAAGCAGATGTGCGACAAGCCGATTGCCCGTGAAGTCTGGCGCTACGCCGAAGTGCGCGACCACTGGGACCAACTGGTGATGCGCACCTGGCGGGTCCGCGATGGCGAGCGCGCTTTGTACCAGGAAGGGCCGGTGACCAGCCTGCTGGCGCCCGAGACGCTGCTGGGCAAACTCAACAGCCAGGCTTCCCTGCCCGCCGGCACAGCGATGTTTTGCGGCACTCAGCCGGTGATCGGCCAGTTGGGCTATGGCGAAGCCTTCGAAATGGAATTGTACGACCCGGTTTTGGACCGCCGCTTGCGCCACGACTATACCGTTGAAGCCCTACCGGTGGCGCAGTGATGACCATGACCAGTATCCGCCAACAAGCCCAAGCCCTGGCCGCTGGCCATAGCACCAGTGAAGCGCTGATCGAGCAGAGCCTGCAGGGCATCGAACTTCACCGTCGCCAAGGCGGTAGCGCCTATATCAGCGTTGACGCTGACGGCGCCCGGCAGGCCGCCCGGGCCAGCGACCTGGCGCGGGCAGCGGGCTATGTGCCTTCGCCCCTGGCCGGCCTGCCGGTGTCGATCAAAGACCTGTTCGACGTGGCCGGGCAAGTCACCGCCGCGGGCTCCACGCTACTTGCCGACAGCCCTGCGGCGGCCCTGGATGCGCCCGTGGTGCAACGCCTGCGCAATGCCGGAGCAATCCTGGTGGGGCGCACCAACATGAGCGAATTCGCCTTCTCCGGGCTCGGCCTCAACCCCCACCACGGCACGCCCTTGAGCCCTTGCGCCGAAGGGCGCATCGCTGGCGGCTCCAGCTCCGGTGCGGCGGTCAGTGTTGCGCTGGGCCTGGCGGTCGCGGGGCTGGGCACCGACACCGGTGGCTCGGTGCGTATTCCGGCGGCGTTCTGCGGGCTTACCGGGTTCAAGCCCAGCGCCCGACGAGTGCCCCTGAGCGGCGCTTTCCCGCTGTCGGGCAGCCTGGACTCCATCGGCCCGCTGAGCCACAGCGTCGACGATTGCGCCCTGCTGGACGCAATACTCAGTGGTGAGGCCCTGGACACTCGCGCCGCGCCGCTGCAAGGCCTGCGCCTGGCGGTCACCCGCGATGTGCTGCTGGATAACCTCGACCCTGAGGTATCCAGTGCGTTCGAGCGCAGCCTGGCCTGGCTTGAGCAGGCAGGGGCGCAACTGCGCTGGTTCGATTTTCCGGAACTGCACGAGCTGCCGCAAATCAACGCTGCCGGTGGCCTGGTCGCTGCCGAGGCTTGGCACCTGCACCGCGGCTGGCTAAGCAGTGACGATGCCGAGCGTTACGACCCGCGCGTGGCGCAGCGGATTCGCCGGGGCGCTGCTATCGATGCGGCAGCCTACCTCGACCTGCTCGGCGAGCGTCGCCGCTTGATCGAAGCGGCACGTCAGCGCCTGGGGGACGCCGACGCCTGGTTGCTGCCCAGCGTCGCTGTGGTGCCCCCGCGCCTGGCCGACCTGCAGGCCGATGCCGCGTTTTTTGCCTGCAATGGCCTGGTCCTGCGCAACACCAGCGTGATCAACTTTATCGACGGCTGTGCCCTGAGCCTGCCCTGCCATCAGGCCGGTGAACTGCCGGTGGGCTTGTCTATTGCGGGCCTTAACGGGCAGGACGCGCGGGTGCTGCAAGTGAGCCGCAGCGTTGAACAACTGCTGCGCAGCAAACTGGATGCCACCGGAGGTTGCCAATGAGCCTGAATCCCGCCCTGGGCGACCTGCCCGCAGGCCACGCGCCGATGAGCGACGAAGCGGCGGCCACCTACCGCAAGATCGCCTGGCGCCTGCTGCCGTTTCTGGTGTTTTTGTTTGTGCTGGCCTGGATCGACCGGGTCAACGTTGGCTTTGCCAAACTGGGCATGCTGCAAGACCTCGGCTTCAGTGAGGCGGTTTATGGCCTGGGGGCGGGGATCTTTTTCATCGGTTACTTCATTTTCGAAGTGCCGAGCAATCTGCTCCTGGAAAAAATCGGCGCCCGCCGCACCTTGGCCCGCATCACCATTCTGTGGGGCCTGACATCCATGGCCATGGCGTATGTGGAAAGCGCTTGGTCGTTCTACCTGCTGCGGTTTTTGCTGGGCGTGTTCGAGGCCGGCTTTTTCCCCGGCGTGGTGCTGTACCTGACCTACTGGTTCCCAGCTGCACAACGGGCGCGCATCAACGGCCTGTTCATGACCTCGTTCGCCATCGCCGGTGTGGTCGGAGGCCCGCTCGCCGGGTTGATCATGAGCCGCATGGTCGGCGTAGGCAGCCTGGCCAACTGGCAATGGTTGTTTATCCTTGAGGGGATCCCCTCGGTGCTAGCGGGCTTGGCGGTCCTGCGTTACCTGCCGGAAAAACCGGCCAACGCCCAATGGTTGACACCGGCCCAGCGTCAGTTGGTCAGCGAAACCATCGCCCGTGAAGACCGTGCCCCAGAAAAGCACAGTGACCTGCGTGCGCTGCTGCGCTACCCAAAGATATGGCTGTGTGCACTGGTGTATTTCTGCATCGTTAGCGGCAACGCCACCATCGCGTTCTGGACGCCCTCGGTGATCAAATCCCTGGGCATCAATGACAACATGAGCATTGGCTTGCTCTCAGCCATTCCCTTCATCCTCGGCACCGCCGCCATGCTATGGAACGGCAACCATTCCGACAAAGCCGCCGAGCGCCGCTTGCATTGCGCGCTGGCCGCGCTGTTAGCCGGGGCCGGGTTGATCGGTACCGGGCTGTTGCTGGGCAACGCCACGCTGGCGTTGATCGCCCTGACCATCGCGGCCATGGGCATTCTCGCAGCGTTTCCGGTGTTCTGGTCGATTCCCGGGGCATTCCTGGCCGGCACTGCCGCCGCCGGAGGGATCGCCCTGATCAACTGCATCGGCAACCTGGCCGGCTTTGTCGCGCCCTACATGATCGGCTGGCTGAAAACCCTGACCGGCAGCCTGGCCTCCGGCCTGTACTTCGTAGCGGCCCTGGAGATACTCGCTGGCGTACTGTTGCTGGTGCTGTTCAAGGACATCAAGGTCAAGGTGTAGCGGCACAGCAATTCACGGCGCTACAGCATTCCCTGGAGCGCCGTGACATTGGCTGCCCTGGCGCCTTTGCGCCATATCAGCCAGGTCTGCAACTGGCCAAAGCCCTCTTTCAGCGCATAAGCGTCGACGTTGACACTGCCCGGCATGCTTTCCAGCATGCTCCTGGGCACCAATGCCAAGCCTGCACCGGCGGTCACGCAGGCCAACATGCCGTGGTAGGACTCCATTTCGAAAATTTTCCCGGGGGATACCTCATCGGCGGCAAACCAATTCTCGAAATGGCGCCGATACGAACAGTTGGAACGAAAGGCGTAGATGGACTCGCCTGCCACGTCGCGGGCGCAGCTGATGGGGCGATGGCTCTTGGGCGCGATGACGACCATTTCTTCGTCGTACACCGCTACGCCGTCGAGCAACGGGTGGCCTAATGGGCCGTCGACAAACGCCGCGCTCAGGCGCCCCGCCAATACCGCGTCGACGATATCGCCCGACGGGCCGGTGGTCAGGTCCAGTTCGACCGCCGGATAACGCTGGTGGAAGGCCGCCAATAGCGGCGGAATACGCACCGCCGCCGTGCTTTCCAGCGCGCCGAGAGTAAACACGCCCCGGGGCTCGGTGCCCACCGCCGCGTCGCGGGCCTCTTCGACCAGTTCGAGGATTCGCCGAGCGTAGTCGAGAAAGGTCCAGCCGGTGACCGAGAGGCGCAAGCGTAGCTTTTCTCGAATGAACAACTGAACGCCCAGGTCGGCTTCCAATTGCTTGATTCGGGTGGTCAGGTTCGAAGGCACCCGATGCAGCCTGGCGGCCGCCGCGCTAATGCTGCCCTCCTCGGCCACGGCTTTGAAGATTTCTAACTGGGTTAAGTCCATACCATCACCATTCGAGAAAGAACCATTCTTTATTATTCATTTTTAATGAATACAGGAGAAGTTTAAGGTGGGTCTTATCGACGCTCAAGTCGTTTATCGAATCCACAGGAGACTGACTGATGCCCATCCTTACCTCTGGCCAGCAGGCCACTTCACTCAATCCGGCGACGGGCGAAACGCTCCAGTCTTACCCGTTCGCCAGTGCCGAGCAGTTGGAGCAAGCGCTGCAGCGAGTCGATCGAGGCTTCCAACAATGGCGCGGCACCGCCCTGGACGCTCGCGTAGCAGTGTTACAGGCGTTGGCCCGGGTCCTACGCGATCAGGCTGAAGATTTCGCGCGAATGGCCGCCAACGAGATGGGCAAGCCTATCGTGCAAGGGCGGGCGGAAATCGAAAAGTGCGCGCAGCTCTGTGAGTGGTACGCCGCGCATGGCCCGCAGATGCTCGAACCGGAAAAGACCTTGGTGGAAAACGATCAGGCCTACATCGCCTATCGGCCACTGGGCCCGGTGCTGGCAGTGATGCCCTGGAATTTCCCGGTCTGGCAGGTCTTGCGCGGCGCGGTGCCGATCATTCTGGCGGGCAACGCCTACGTGCTCAAACACGCGCCAAATGTGATGGGCTGCGCTTATCTGATGCAACAAGCCTGGGCCCAGGCCGGCTTGCCTGACGGCGTGTTCGAGGTGATCAATGTGGACAACCAGGGCGTATCCACTGCCATTGCTGACCCGCGTATCGCCAGCGTTGCCGTGACCGGCAGCGTGGGGGCCGGCTCCGCGATTGCCGCCCAGGCCGGTGCGGCGTTGAAAAAATGCGTATTGGAGCTGGGCGGTTCCGACCCCTTTATCGTACTCGCCGATGCGGACCTCGATGAGGCGGTGCAAGCGGCCACCGTCGGGCGGTTCCAGAATACCGGGCAGATCTGCATCGCGGCCAAGCGGATTATCGTCGAAGCGTCGGTGGCCGCCGCCTTCGAGGAAAAATTCGTTGCCGCTGTCCAGGCGCTGGTGGTCGGTGACCCCTTGGATGAAGCCACCTATATAGGCCCAATGGCCCGGTTTGACCTGCGCGACGAGCTGCATGGGCAAGTCCAAGCGACCTTGGGCGAAGGCGCACGGCTATTGCTCGGCGGTGAGCCCATGGCGCGGGCAGGCAACTACTACGCACCGACTATTCTGGCCGATGTGACTGCGGACATGACGTCGTTCAAACAGGAGCTGTTCGGGCCGGTGGCCTCCTTGATCGTCGCCCGTGACGCCGCGCACGCCATTACCCTGGCCAACGACAGCGACTTCGGCCTAGCCGGAAGTATCTGGAGCCGCGACATTCCACGCGCGGAACAACTGGCCGCCCAAGTGCACACCGGCGGCATGTTTATCAACCGCTACAGCGCGTCCGACCCACGGGTGCCGATTGGCGGCGTGAAAAAAAGCGGTTTCGGCCGCGAACTGTCGCACTTCGGCGTGCGCGAGTTTTGCAATGCGCAAACGGTGTGGGTTAATCGGTGATGTTGGGTTAGGTCTAGGCCGGTGGAACCCGGAAGAGTTCGGGGGCAAGCCCCCTCCTACGGTTTGGGGGCATATGCGATATCGAATGTGTCGCCGACCGTAGGAGGGGGCCGGGCGGCGCTCCGCTCGCCCCCGAGCTCTACCCAGAGCCCCCAATCTCTTCCCAGAAGCCCAGATCACCTTCACAACCAGTCCAAGGTCATAATCAGGCGCCGTTGGCGCGGCCCCGCGCTGGGTGAGCGATGGACAATCCCACGCCCCGCGTTGCCCTCCCAACGTTCGCCCTTGAACAGCGCCACATCGCCTTCAGCCAGTTGTCTGGGGGGCTGGTCCGGTTCCACGCCCGCTTCACCCAGACGCTCGCGGGGAAACGCCACTTCGGGCAGCCATTCGCTGCCTGCTCCGGCATAGGTGGTGATCAACCGCAGCGACACCCAGTCAACGTGAAAGCGTGGGCACATGGCCGAATCCAACACCCGCAGGCGCAGGCCTACCCGCTGGGCGCCCAGCAGGCAGGCGTACGCCTGGGTCAACCAGGCCACATCGGCGACAAAGCCAGCGTAGCCCTCCAGGTCTGCGAATCGCCAGGCTAGCTCGGGCAACTGCAGCGGCTGGTCGTCGTGCACTTCAACGACGCGGGATTCGCCCAGGGGCTCGCCCAAGCTCAGCAAGGTATGGGCGAAAGACGACACATGCAGCGGCAATCGGCGCTGCCACACCGCCAGGTTGACATCATCCTGTAGCGCTTCGCTGAGCACGAGCGGGGTTTGCCCCTGCACCTGGCGCGGGGACGGGTTTGGTAACGGCAAGGATTGCGCGGATACGTTCATGGCTGGGCCTCGTGAGATACCGTGGCGACGGCGTCGTGGGGGTGCAGGCTTTCCATATGGCGCACGCTGACGCTGGCCTGGGGATAATCCGCGCGCAGTGCCTGCAAAATATTGCGCGCGGCGTCTTCGACATACATCAGGTGAGCGCCATTGAGCTGGGCAAAAGCTTGTTCATCGGCGCGCTTGACCGCCGTTTGCAGGGGCGTGGCCAGCGCAGCCTCTACACATTGCAGCAGAGGCATAAGGCCCAGGCCGCCGGCGTGCTCGGTCAGCGGTATACGCACCAGCGCGATACTGCGCTGGCTGTGCGCCGTGGCCAAACTGGCATGCTCGCGTAACCACTGGGCGACCTGCTGGGCCACCAGGTGAGGTTGCTCGGCAAAGTGCGCCAGGAACGCCGCTTCGACCAATTGCCGGGCCAACGCCGCCGAGCAGGGGCAGGTCGACGAGTAACCGACCTGCACCTCGGCATGCAGGGTAAAACGTGCGTGTCGCCATTCGCCCTGCAACCGCACGGGGTAGGCTTTCCAGCCACTGAGCCCTGGGGTGACCAACGCCGGGCGGCGGCACAAGAGGTCGAATTGCACAGCCAGACGCGCGCCGGTGGAGCCGCAATCATGATGGCTGGCCACCATGTCGTGCAGGGTCTGCGCGATCTGTTCGCCGCTCAGCGGCGCATCGCCCAAGAGGTCGAGCAGTCGGTACAAACGTGACATGTGAATGCCCTTGACCTGCGGATCGGGCAAATCGACCGCGACATCGGCCCGGCCATGGACCTGGGCAACAGCACCGGGCTCGGCGAGCTGCAAAGACAAATCGATACCTGACATACCCACCCAGTCCAAGGCCAATAGGTTGGCTGGGCTGTGGGTACGGGCGATATCGGGTAACGGCTGGGTCATTGGGAAGGCCTCCAAGTCTGAAGCAAACCAGGATACAGATTGATACGTTATAAAGTAACGCTAATAGCAAAAATTTCTCCACCCGTCGTGCACTCCCCTGCGGTTATCCTTGGTTGCATCGATCGAGGTCTTACACAGGAGCGGTTCATGAGCGACGAGCTACAGGTCACCGACATTGCCCTAGGCGAAGGTAAAGCCGCAGTCAAAGGAGCGCTGATCACCACCCAATACAGCGGGTATTTGGAGGACGGCAGCCTTTTCGATTCGTCCTATCAGCGGGGCAAGCCGTTTCAATGCGTGATCGGTACGGGCCGAGTGATCAAGGGCTGGGACCAAGGCCTGATGGGCATGCGCGTGGGCGGTAAGCGCAAGCTTTGGGTGCCTGCGCACCTGGCCTATGGCGAGCGGCAAGTCGGCGAACACATCCCTGCTCACTCGAACCTGGTGTTCGAGATTGAGTTGCTGGAGGTATTAACGCGAGACGACTAAACCTTAGGGCTACGAACCGATCCGCCAGTCGCGTCTTGGGTACCAGACGGGCGCTACATCCTGTTCGGAAACGTCCTATTTCGCGAAAAAACCACCGGCGTATGGTGGTTTTTTTGGGAGGTGGGTTATGCAGGTCGTCCTTATTTTTCTTATCGTATTGCTCAGTGGTTGCCGGCTAATCGCTGGGAACGTCAACCCTAATGGGCCGACTGGCCAATCCTGGGGCCCTGGCGATGGTGCAAGCAGTGTTTGCGTGCGGGACCCCTATAGGCCGGGCTGCGAACACTGGGGCCACTATTAGGTTCTGTACGTAAAGTGCCTGGCTGATCACGTCCGAAAACGGGTGACCATCTGATTCAGATTCACCGCCAACTGCGACAGCTCGTTGCTGGCAATCAAGGTTTGTTGCGTGCCTTCGCTGCTCTGCAGAGCCAGGTCACGAATACTGGTGAGCGCGCGGTCCACTTCTCGGGCCACGTGGGCCTGTTCCTCTGCGGCAGTGGCGATCTGATGGTTGCGGTCGTCGATCAGTTGCACGGCATCGGTGATGGCTTGCAGGGAGCGCCCCGCTTCGTCGGCCGTGCGCTGGGTGTTATGCACTTCCTCAGTACTGCTGCCCATCGAAGCCACCACCTGCGAAGTGCCGGTCTGGATCGCCGAAATCATTTGCTCGATTTCCTGGGTCGAGGTCTGGGTGCGGTGGGCCAAGGCCCGCACTTCGTCAGCGACCACGGCAAAACCGCGGCCCTGTTCACCAGCGCGCGCGGCTTCAATGGCCGCGTTGAGCGCCAGCAGGTTGGTTTGCTCGGCGATCGCGCGGATCACCCCCAGCACTTTGCTGATGTCCTGGGCTTGCCCTGCCAAGCCCTGCACTTGCCCGGAGGTCAACTCGACCCGTTGGGTCAGGCTGTGCATAGCCTTGAGGGTTTCACTGACTTTCTGGTTACCGCTGGCGGCGGCTTTGTTCGAGTCCTTGGCCGCTTCAGAGGTGGAGTTGGCATTACGGGCCACCTCTTCCACGGCGGCGCTCATTTCGGTCACGGCGGTGGCGGCTTGTTCGATTTCACTGTTTTGTTGCAACAGCGTGCGGTTGGCACTTTCAGTGATTGAGGTCATCTCCACTGCCGCCGAGCTGAGCTGGGCCGACGCGTCGGAGATCTCACCGATGGTACTGCGCAAAGTGCCCTGCATGGTATTCAGCGCTCGCATCAGGCGCGCGGACTCATCGTTACCGGTCACTTCCAGGGTCAAACGCAGGTCACCTGCGGCGATTTCTTCGGCCATTTTCAACGAGGCGCTCATGGGCCTGACGATGCTGCGGGTCAGCAAGATCGCCAGCACAATAGTCAGCACCAAGGCGATGGCGACGACGACATCGACCACGGTGGTGCTGTGGTCGTACACGCTGGTGGCGACCAACCCTGCCTCAGCTGCACCTTTGCTGTTGTGTTCACGCAGATCGGCGATTTTTGCCTGGTAGGCCGCCGCCCTGTCCCGTTGTTCGGTGTTGGCAAATGTTACTGCTTGTTCGTGCTGATCCGTATCGAGTTTGACGATCTGCTGCAGGCCGTCGAGAAAGCGCACCATCAGCGCCGCCGCCTGTTCGAAATGCTCACGTTCCTGGTCGTCGGACAGCAGGTTTTTGCGATAGAAGTCGGTGCGCTCATCTAGGCGCTGCTTGGCCTTCTCCAATTGCTGAACGGCGGCGGCATGCTCCTGAGGGTTATTGGTGGCCAGCAAGCGAATGCTTTCCAAACGCGCGCCGAGCATGGCGATCTGAATGTCGTCGGCGGTCTGAATGCTTGCCAGCCAATTGTTTTCGATGTCCTGCTCGGTGGCGCGCAGCTTACCCAGTTGGAGGTAGGCGAACCCGCCCAGGGCGATCACCAGCAGGGTAATCAGGCCGAAACAGAGGGATGCTCTGGGGGCGATATTCAGCGAACGCAAATTCATGGACACTCCAATAAGGGCGCGCCAGCAAAAAACTGGCGTTATGCCCAGGCTATCTGCCGCAACGTTCAAGAAATGAATTGAAACCTTCTATTACAATCACAGTGCCACCATGGCGGGGCGCGCCAGGTTTCATTAGGCCAACCGGAATATTTTGCGCAACTCATCGATAGTCTCCTTCTATTACCGCACCTAACCCATTGCTTCGGTTAGGCGCAGGTCATGCCGCCAGCTCGGGCAAAAACGCAATAAAGCACTCCGTGCGGGCCCATTTGTGCGCTCGGGCGCTAGCCATCCCCCGGTACATTGAAGCCACTCCATAACCCTCATGCGCGGGCACGGCGGGTACCGCTGCCTGGCCCGCAGAACACAAGGTTTGCCCATGCCCAACATGCAGCTTCGTGACCCCTCACTCTTGGTTGAGCGTGCCTACGTCAACGGCGCCTGGATTAGCGCCGACGACGGCGCCACCCTGGAGGTGACCAACCCCGCTACCGGCCAGGTGATCGCTCGTGTGCCAGCCTTGCAGGCGAATGAAACCCGCCGCGCCGTCGCTGCGGCCGAGGCCGCTTTAGAGCAATGGCGGGAGACACCCGCAGCCGTGCGGGCTGGCTTGCTGGAGACTTGGCACGGCTTGGTCTTGGCCAACCAGGAAGACCTGGCGCAGATCATGACCGCCGAGCAGGGCAAACCGATTGCCGAGGCCCGCGGTGAGATCGCCTATGGCGCCAGCTTTATCAAGTGGTTCGCCGAAGAAGCCCGGCGCGTGTATGGCGACACTATCCCTGCCCCCACCCGTGATCGGCGGATTCTGGTGCTCAAGCAGCCTATTGGCGTGGTCGCGGCGATCACCCCGTGGAATTTCCCCAATGCCATGATCACCCGCAAGTGCGCCCCGGCCCTGGCCGCCGGTTGCCCGGTGTTGGTCAAACCGTCGGACATGACCCCGCTCTCGGCCTTGGCCCTGGCGGTACTGGCCGAACGCGCCGGGATCCCGGCCGGCGTGTTCAATGTGCTCACCGGCATGCCCAGCGGCATCGGTGGCGAACTCACAGCCAACCCCGCCGTGCGCAAGCTGTCGTTTACCGGCTCTACCCGCGTCGGCCAATTGCTGATGGCCCAGTGCGCCGACACCATCAAGCGTCTGAGCCTGGAACTGGGCGGCAATGCGCCCTTTATCGTGTTCGACGATGCCGACCTCGACCAGGCAGTGGCGGGGGTTATGTTGAGCAAATTCCGTAACGCCGGGCAGACCTGCGTGTGTGCCAACCGGATTCTGGTGCAGGACGGCATTTACGAGCGCTTTGCCCAAGCCCTGGCGGCCGCCGTGGCCGGCCTCAAAGTGGGCGATGGCCTGGACGAAGGCGTGACGATCGGCCCCTTGATCAACCAGGCAGCGGTGGACAAAGTCGCCCGCCACATTCACGACGCCGTGGCCAAGGGCGCCAGCATCGCCGTGGGTGGCGCCCCCGAAGGCCAAGGTTTGTTCGTGCAACCGACCATCTTGCGCGATGCCTCGGCAGACATGCTGCTGGCCAATGAAGAAACCTTCGGCCCGGTGGCGCCGCTGTTTCGCTTTGAGGATGAAGCCCAGGCGCTGGCCCTGGCCAACGCCACGCCTTACGGCCTTGGGGCGTACTACTTCACCCAGAATATGAGCCGCGCCTGGCGCGTGGGGGAAAAACTGGAATTTGGCATGGTCGGTTTGAACACCGGGATCATCTCGATGGAAGTCGCCCCGTTCGGCGGCGTGAAAATGTCCGGCAGCGGCCGCGAAGGCTCGAAATACGGCCTGGATGAGTTCCTCGAGATCAAGGCCTGGCACATCGGCGGCCTCGGCTGAGTCGGCCCTGGCTAGCGCGCAGTCGATTATGTCGCGGCGCGCGGCGAAAACAGCCGATCTCGGCAAAGCCGGGGGCAAGTTCAGCGCTTGTGACTCTGGGCAATCCTTATCCTGAATGTACGCAGCCGCCCGTTCCGGCGGCCATGGAGACCGAGATGAATTCTGCATTGACCCACAACGAGCGCCTGCTGGCACAACGTGAACGCCATGTGCCGCGAGGCATCATCACGGCCCACCCGATCGTGGCCGCACGGGCCCAGGGTGCCGAGCTGTGGGACGTGGACGGCAAACGCTACCTGGACTTCGTCGGCGGCATCGGCGTACTCAATGTGGGCCATAACCACCCACGGGTGGTGGAAGCGGTGCGGCGCCAGGTTGGGGAGATCTCCCACGCCAGTTTTCAAGTGGCCGCGTACGAGCCGTATATTCAAGTGGCCGCGCGGCTCAATGCGCTGATCGGCGGCGACCAGCATTTTAAAAGCGTGTTGTTTACCTCCGGCGCCGAAGCGGTGGAGAACGCCATCAAGATCGCCCGCGGCTATACCCAGCGTACCGGGGTGATTTCATTTCGCGGTGGCTTCCACGGGCGTACCCTGCTGGGCGTGACGCTGACGGGCATGAGCCAGCCCTACAAACAGAACTTTGGCCCCTTCCCCGCCGAGATCTACCACGCCTTGTACCCCAACCCTTATCGCGGCATCAGCAGCGAGGCCGCCCTGGCCGACCTCGACGAGCTGTTCGCCACCGATGTCGCCCCGGACCGCGTGGCCGCTATTCTGATCGAACCGGTGCAAGGCGACGGCGGCTTCCTGGCCGCCCCCAGCGCTTTTCTACAAGGCTTGCGCGAGCGTTGCGACCGCCACGGCATTGTCTTGATCATGGATGAAATCCAGGCCGGGTTTGGCCGCACGGGCACCATGTTCGGCTACCAGCACTCGGGGATCCAGCCCGACCTAGTGACCGTGGCCAAGAGCTTGGCCGGCGGCATGCCGTTGTCAGCGGTGGTCGGCCGCGCGGCGATCATGGATGCCCCAACCCCGGGCGGCCTGGGCGGCACCTATGGCGGCAATGCCGTCGCCTGCGCGGCGGCCTTGGCGGTACTCGACCTGTTCGAACAGGAAGATTTGCTCGCCCAAGGCCAGCGCCTGGCAGTGCAATTGCATGAAGGCTTATTGGCCCTACAACAGCGTTACCCGCGGATTGGCGACGTACGCGGCCTCGGGTTTATGCAAGCCATCGAATTGGTCGGCGCCGACGGGGTCAGCCAGGACGCTACGCTGACCCAGAAAGTCATCGACCATGCCCGCGAAGCCGGCCTGCTGGTGATCAAATGTGGGGTCCACCGCAACGTCGTGCGCTTCCTCGCGCCCCTGGTGACGACGCCGCAGCAGCTGGCCGAAGCACTGCAGATGCTTGACCGAGCGCTGGCGCACGCGGGTGCTTGAACCCGGCTGGTACGCCCCCCGTTGAACCGGGCCCGGGCAGCACATGCTGCGCCGGGCTCGTGTTCGAACGACAAGGAGAAATACGCCATGAGAATTACCCAGTACAAGGCCTTGGGCTTTTCCTTCAGCACCTTGGTCGACCGCGAACGGGGCATTCTCGAAGGCCTGCGACCCCTTGCGGTGCAGGAGGCCAATGCCACCAGCGACGACCACCTGCTCAGCGTCTACCGGCGTACGGCGCAGGCGCTGGCCCGCACCGCAGGGGGCAGCAGCCCGGGTGCGTTCCACGGCCAGCTCTACCAGCGGGTGGCTCAGCAATTGCAGGTTGTAGCCGATTGGGATGAAAGTGTTGCCTTTAGTAGCGCCGCCAACCATTGGCCGATTTTCGAGGACGCCCCCGGCGCGTTGCAGTACCTGGGTAAGTTTTACCGGCTGATCTTGATCGCCCCGCCCCACGGCATCGATATCGGCTCATTGGTACGGCGCTTGCCGGTGGAGTTCGACGCGGTCATCGCCCCCCACGGCCAGGATTGGCATGCGGGATTGGCCATGGCGCTGCAACGTTTGGGGCTCAATCGCTCGCAGTTGTTGCCGGTACGCAGCACCGAGGTCGACGACCCCTGGAGCGAGCGGGTCGACTTTCCACTGTGTACGTTGCGCCGAGGCCATCCGCAGCCCTGGAACCATTCGGAACAGGCCATGGACGGTAAACGCTGTGAGTACGCAAGCCTGGCGGACCTGGTTCACGCGCACCAGAAGGCGTTGCACGCTTGAATCCTGAGGGAATTCTGACTTTTGCGAGGTATTGATGATGGAAGCAGCAACCAAACTTGACCGAATCGACATCAATATTCTGGTGCAACTGCAAAAAGATGGGCGCATGACCAACGTTAGCCTTGCCGAAGCCGTCGGCCTGTCACCCAGCCCCTGCCTGCAACGGGTCAAGCGCTTGGAGGCAGCGGGCTATATCAGCGGCTATGAAGCCCACGTCAACCTGGCCAAGTTTGCCAATTCGGTCACCGTATTCACTGAAGTCACCCTGTCGGACCACAAACGTGCAGACTTCGTGAAATTCGAATCGAGCATCCGCAACATCGATGAAGTGCTGGAATGCCATTTGATCAGCGGCGGTTACGATTACCTGGTGCGTTTCCTGACCAGCAGCATCCAGCACTACCAAGAGCTGATGGAATCGATCCTCGACAAAAACATCGGTATCGAAAAGTATTTCAGCTACATCGTGATCAAATCGCCCGTGGTCAAGAGCGCTGTACCGCTGCGCAGCCTAGTCAAAGCGGCGATTTGAGCGGCCAAGCGCTTGCGGCGATCTGCTGAAGCGCTGGCTAAAAACCCCATGATCTCCCGCCAACGCCCAGTGTTTCGGGAGATCGTTGCGCGCGCATCCGGCATGCTAGGTTCTGTACGTAAAGTCCTTCTTGGTTAATACGAGTGCTGCGATGACCCTGCTTTTCAAAGTCGATGCCGAACGCGGCCAATTGTGGAAGGCCCTGTTCGCCGAACACGCGCCGGATATTCCCGTCAAACTCTGGCCCGATATCGGCGACCCCGCCGACGTGCGCTATCTGGCGACCTGGGCGCCGCCCGAGAATCTGGCGCAAACTTTTCCCAACCTGGAGGTGGTGTTCGCCACCTCGGCCGGCGTCGATCAGTTCGACCTCAGCCAACTGCCCCCGAAGGTGCGCGTGGTGCGCATGCTCGACCCCGGTATCGCCGAGGGCATTATTCAATACGCCTGTTTCGCCGTACTGGCCCAGCACCGGCAAATTCCCGTTTACCTCACACAGCAGGCCGAACGCCGCTGGCAGGCGCAGCCCTACCGCGCCGCCGGCCAGCGCCGGGTGGGGGTGATGGGCCTGGGTAACCTGGGCACGCCGGTGGCCGAGCGCTTGCGCGGCTTTGGCTTTGCGCTCAATGGTTGGTCGCGCTCGCCCCGGCAAATCGATGGCGTGGCGTGTTTTGCTGGCCCTGGGCAACTGCCTGAGTTTCTTGCCCAGACCGATATTCTGCTGTGCCTGCTGCCTCTGACCGACGACACCCGGGGTATTCTCGACCATCAGGCCTTCGCCACCTTGCCCCGCGGCGCCAGCCTGATCAACCTGGGCCGGGGTGGCCATTTGGTGGAAGCTGACCTGCTGGCGGCGCTGGACAGCGGGCACTTGGAACATGCTGTACTGGACGTGCTCAACGAGGAGCCTGCCCCGGCCGAGCATCCGCTGTGGAACCACCCCAAGGTCTGGCTGACCCCCCATGTCGGCGCCGTCACCCGCCCGGAAACGGCGTTCGACGTATTGCTGGCCAACCTGCGCCGCCTGCAAGCCAGTCAACCTATGGAAGGTGAGGTGCGTCGGCAAGAAGGCTATTGACGGCGCGTTGGCCATGGCTGAAGGTACAGGCAGCTGATTGCCCTGTGCCATCATGGAGGACCGCCCCATGTTGCCTCTTCCCCTCCAACGCCGACCCAATGCGGCCTTGCTACGGGCCCGCGTGTGGCGCGGCCGCGTCGGCCTGTGCCTGGTCGCGGCACTGTCGGTGCTGGCCGGCATGACCGACGCCATCGGCTTTATGGCCACCGGTGATTTCGTGTCCTTTATGAGCGGCAATACCACCCGCCTGGCGGTAGCCGCCAGCGCCGGCGATTTCAGCTTGGTGGCGCGCCTGTTGATGCTGGTCGCCGTGTTCATCGGCGGTAACGCCCTGGGCGTGATCGTCGCTCGGCTCGGCAAACGCCACGCCCTGCCCCTGTTGCTGCTGGTTGCGGCGTTGCTGGGGCTGGCGGCGCTGCTGCCTGGGGCTTACCAACTACTGGCGCTGCTGCTCACCATCACCGCCATGGGCATGCTTAACGCCGCTGTCGAGCAGGTTAACGGGCTACCCATGGGCCTGACCTACGTCACCGGCGCCCTATCGCGCTTCGGCCGTGGCCTGGGCCGCTGGCTACTGGGCGAACGTCCCCACGGCTGGCGTGTGCAGTTGGTGCCTTGGGCAGGCATGCTGGTGGGCGCGCTGATAGGCGCCTTGCTGGAACAGCGCCTAGGCCTTCAGGCGCTGTATGCCAGCGCGGGGCTGGCCCTGCTGTTGGCCGGCATCGCCTGGAAAATCCCCCATCGTTGGCAGTTGCGATACATGCCACGGTGAGAGATCGGGGGCAAGCGGAGCGCCGCCCGGCCCCCTCCTACCGGATTGCGCCCACCCAATATCGAATATGCCCCCAACCAAATCTCGGGTATGCCGCGGACCGCACCGTAGGAGGGGGCTCGCCCCCGATCTTTTAATCGTCAACAGTATTGGCCCCCATCTGATCCGCTTTTATCTTGGCTATCTGACCCTGTGATGTTTTTCCACCCAAGCGCATAGTGAATCCCACGTTTTTCCTGCTCAATCATCGAGAGGTTTATATGGACGGGATTATCATGCTGGTCATCATCGCCGGAACCGTCGGCTCCTTTGGGTATGTGATGTACCTGATTCATCGCGAAAGCAAACGCTAACCTAGCGCCCGCATCGCTCCTAGCACCTCACGCAGGCCGCGAGTCAGGGGTTTGTCCTGGCGTAAAGCGATGGCCAGGGTGCGTGACAGGCGCGGGGCCAACTCGACCACCTGCAGGCCACGCCGATGATGGGCCTGGGCGACGGCAAGGCGTGGCACCAGGCTGTAGCCCAAGCCGGCGGCGACCATTTCCTTGATCGCCTCAATGCTGCCCAGCTCCATCACGGGCTTGACCCACACCCCCGCCTCGCCAAACCAGCCATCGATCAGGCTACGGGTACTGCTGCCCGCTTCGAAGACCACCAGCGGCAGTGCCGCCAGGCGTTCGGGCGTCAACGGGGCCACAGGCTTAGCGGTGGCGCTGCTGAAAATAGCCACGAAGTCGTCGTCCAGCAAAGGTGTAACTTCCAGGCTGCGCCGCGCGGCTGGCAGCGTGACCAAGGCCAGGTCTAGCCGATTGTCCTCTAACGCCTTGAGCACCCCATCGGTATTGCCGATGCTCACCCGCACCTCGAGTTGGGGAAAGCGCTGGCGCAGCTCGCTCAACATCGGCGGCAGCAAGTGGATACAGGCGGTGGCGCCGGTGCCAATGACGATCCGCCCCACCACGCCTTGCGCATGGCTGGACACCTCGCGTAACGCGTCGTCGACCGCTGCATTGATGTGTTCGATATGGCCCAGCAGGGCCAAGCCCGCACTCGATGGCCTGATCCCACGGCCGACCCGCTCGATCAAGCGCACGCTCAAGCGGGCCTCCAACTGGCGTACTTGAAGGCTGACCGCCGGCTGGCTGAGGTTCAGTTGGTCGGCGGCGGCGGAAAAACTGCCAGCGGCCACGACCTTGGCGAAGGTCTGAAGATGGGTCAGGTTCAGCGGGCTCATGGCAAAGTTTTACTAATACAAAGGATAACGGATCATAACTTTTTTATAGACACCCAACACGGCATCATTGCCGCTCCTCCCTTGCGAACGCCACCATGAACGCCCCACTACTCGTCCGCGACGCCCATGACGATGACCTGCCCAGCGTGCAAGCCATCTATGCCCACCATGTACTCTACGGCAGCGCCAGTTTCGAACTGGAGCCGCCCACCGTTGCAGAAATGCAACGACGCCGCGGCGAGATCATTAACAATAGCCTGCCGTATCTGGTGGCCGAGCGCGCGGGTGTGGTGCTCGGCTATGCCTATGCGACGCTGTACCGGCCGCGCCCGGCTTACCGGTTCACCGTGGAAGACTCGGTGTATGTGCGTGATGGCCTGGGCGGCCAGGGCATCGGCCAGGCACTGCTGGCTGCGGTGATCGAACGGTGCAGCGAGCAAGGCCGGCAGCAAATGATCGCGATTATCGGCAATAGCGAAAACAGCGCGTCGATTCGCCTACATGAACGTCTGGGCTTTAAACGGGTGGGTGTGTTCGAGTCGGTGGGGTTCAAGCATGGGCGCTGGTTGGACACGGTGCTGATGCAGCGGGCATTGGCTAAGCAGGCGTAGCGACGGTGCCTAACCCGCCTCGCCGCCCATCAAGCGATAGCCCACACCCGGCTCGGTCACGATAAAACGCGGCGCCGCCGGGTCATCGCCCAGTTTTTGCCGCACGTGCCCGATCACGATCCGTAGGTAATGGCTGTCGTCCACGTGGGAGGGCCCCCAGATATCCCGCAAGAGCTGCTGCTGGGTGATGACCCGGCCTGGATGCCGCGCCAGCTGCGCCAACAGCGCATATTCCTTGCGGGTCAGCGCCACTTCGACGCCAGCCAGGGTGATGCGGCGCAGGGCCAGGTCAATGCTCAACGGCCCCAGGCTGAGGGGGCCCGGGTTGGCTTCGCCCGCTGGCGCCTGACGCAATAAGGCACGAACCCGGGCGAGAAACTCCTGAATACCAAAAGGCTTGGTCACATAGTCGTTGGCGCCGCCGTCCAGTGCCTCGACCTTTTGCGCTTCGCTGGCCCGTACGCTGAGCACCAGCACCGGCACCGGCGACCACTCACGCAGATCGCGCAGCACCTGTTGGCCGTCCATGTCGGGCAGGCCAAGGTCGAGCACCACTAAATCCGGACGCGACAGCGCCGCCTGGGCCAGGCCGTCACCGCCGGTGGCTGCCTCTAATACCTTGTACCCCTGGGAAGCCAAGCTGATGCGCAGAAATTTGCGGATCTGCGGTTCGTCGTCGATCACCAGAATGCTTGCGGTTTGGCTCATGTCTCAGCTTCATCGGCGGTGCCGGGCGGCGCCTGCAACGGCAAGAATAGAGTGATGCAGGTGCCTTGACCACCGATCCCCTCGCCGACCTCCACGCGCCCACCGTGGGCCCCGATCATCCCTTGGCAAATGGCCAGGCCTAACCCAGTGCCCTGCCCCCCTCGATCGCCGCGTGCGGCGGTGTAGAACATGTCGAAAATCTTCGCCCGCTCGTGCTCCGGGATGCCCGGACCCTGATCGCTAACCGCGAAATACAAGCTATCGGCGCTGGCCCCAGCAGCCACGCGCAGGCGCCCCTGGGGTGGGGAAAAGCGCGCGGCATTTTCAATGACATTGACCAGCGCTTGCTCCACCAATGCCGCGTGCACTTGTAACAACGGCAGACTCTGGGGCACCTGTACCTCGACCCGCAGCGGCGCCAACAGGGCGCGCAACCGGCCCACCGCGCTGGCGACGATGTCCCCTGGGGCGACCCAGTCACGTGACAGTTTCAAGGCACCGTGGCCCAGGCGGGTCATGTCCAGCAGATTCTGGATATAACGATCCAGGCGTTCGGCTTCGTCGCGGGTGCCTTCCAACAACTCGACCTGCTCCCGGGCCGGGATCTGTTCGCCCAGGGCGAGCAAGCTGTCGATGCTGCCGCGCATGGCGGTCAGCGGCGTGCGCAGGTCGTGGGACACCGAGGCCAACAACGCGCTGCGCAATTGTTCGGTTTCACCCTTCAGGCGCGCAGCCTCCAGCTCATCCACCAATTGCGCGCGGGCCAGGGCCTGCGCCAAGGGTTGGCTCAAAGCGATCAGCAAGCGCCGACGCTCGGCGCTGAACACCTGACCTTCGAGGGCCCGCACCCCCAGCATGGCCAGGGGTTTTTCATCCGCTGAGAGCGGCCACCACCACCAGCGCCCTGAAGGCAGCGTCGCGGTGCCAAACCCGGCGGCCTGGCCGTGTTGCCAGGCCCAATCAGCAGCGCCACGTTCGCTGTCGCTCAGGCCGACCTCGGGGCCTGCTGCAGGTCGCCATTGGCCGTTGGCGTCATGTTCCAGCAAGCTGATCTGCACTTCCTGCCAGCCTTGCAGGTGCTGGGCGGCGGCACTGAATACGGCTTGCCGATCGGTGGCTGCAGTGAGCTTGCGCGACAGGTCGAGCAGCTCACTGGTTTGCCCCTGGGTTTCGCGCAACGCGCGCAGCTGACCACGTTGACGGGTGGCCAGGTTGCCCGTGAGGGCGGCCATCAACAGAAAAAACGCCAGGGTCAACACGTCTTCTTCGCGGGCGATGCTCAGGGAGTAACTCGGCGCAATAAACAAGAAGTCATAGGCCAGGAAGGACAGCACGGCGCACACCAAAGACGGCCCCAGGCTACTGCGCACGGCTACCAGCAACACCGCCGCCAGAAACACCAGGGAAATATTGGGCAGTTCCAATACCCCTGAAACCAGCCAGGCCAAACCACTGGCCAAGACGGTGGCCAGCACTGCCCAAGCGTAATCCTGCCCCCGCCAAGGCCCGAGTAGGCGCGCGCGACGAGGGGCCTGGCTGTGGTCATGATCGAGCACGTTGATTTCCAGGCCACGGGCATCGCGCAACAAGCGCGCGCCCAAACCGCCACCGAACCAACGGCGGCGCCAGCGGGCACGGGTCTGCCCGACCAACAGCAAACTGGCGCGGCGCTGCCCGGCGTGCTGGATCAGCGTGCGCGCCACCTCGGTGCCCTGCAGCACCACCACTTCTCCGCCCAAGCGCTCGGTCAACTGCTGAGCCGCTTGCAAACGGCTACGGGATTGTTCGTCGGCAGACCCGCCATCGTCGACATGGACCAAGCTCCACGGCAAGTGCCGCCGTTGCGCGACGCGGCTGGCGTGGCGCACCAGGCGCTCGGCCTGCTCGTCGCCCTGAACCCCCACCAACAAACGCCCGCGCAGCGCCGGCGCGGCTTCACCGCGCTGGCGATAGCCTAAGGCCAGGTCGGCATCCACCTGGGCGGCCGCCGTTTGCATGGCCAGCTCGCGCAGGGCGTTGAGGTTGGTTTGGCTGAAAAAGGCATCAATGGCCGCCCGCGCCTGCTCCGGCACATAAACCTTGCCGTCGCGCAGGCGCTCGAGCAGCTCACGGGGCGGCAGGTCGATCAGGACCAGCTCGAACGCCTCCTGCACCACCCAGTCAGGCAGGGTTTCACGCACCTGCACACCGGTAATGCCGCGCACTTGGTCATTCAGGCTTTCCAGATGCTGCACGTTCACCGTGGTCAGCACGTCTATGCCTGCGGCCAGCAATTCTTGGATGTCCTGCCAGCGTTTCGCGTGGCGGCTGCCCGGCGCGTTGCTGTGGGCCATCTCATCGACCAGCGCCAGTTGCGGGCGCGCTGCAAGCAAGCCGTCGAGGTCCATTTCTTCAAGCTGCATGTCGCGGTAGCGGCTGCGCAGCATGGGCAATTGCGGTAAGCCGGCGAGCAACGCCGCGGTTTCCGCACGGCCGTGGGTCTCGACCACCCCGGCCAGCAGGCGCACGCCCTGGCGCTGCAAGGTCTGCGCGGCCTGGAGCATGGCGTAGGTCTTGCCCACGCCGGGCGCGGCGCCCAGAAAAACCTTCAGGCGCCCGCGCTCGCCCCGCCCCAGCCCGGCTAGCAGCGCATCGGCACGGCTCGCTTCATTCATACATACGGCCCATTGTTTACCCTTATCGAGGCGCTGACGTTAGCTGATCCAGCGCCCGGTTCAAAGCCAATACATTGACCACCGGCGGGCCCACCCAGGAGGTTTCGGTGAATTGTTGGACCAAGCCGCGGACCTGCGCCTCAGGCAACTGCCGTGCGCTGGCGATCCGCGCGATCTGATACGCCGCTGCGGCGGGCGGCAGGTGGGGGTCCAAGCCGCTGCCAGAAGTGGTCAGCTGGGCCAATGGCACCGGGCCCTGGCCCGGCACGTATTGCTCGGCCGCCGCTGCCTGGATGCGGCTGGCCAGGGCGGGATTGCTCGGTGCCAGGTTGCTGGCACCGCTGGCAACGGTCTCGAAGCTCCCCGCCGAAGGCCGCGGTTGGAACCATTGGGGTCCGTCGAAGGCTTGGGCAATAAGGCTGGAACCCAGCACCTGGCCCTGACCATCACGCACCAGGCTGCCGTTGGCCTGCTCGGCGAAGGCCAGTTGCGCCACCCCGGTGACCGCCAGTGGGTAGGCCACGCCGGTGATCAGGCTCATTAACAGAATCAGGCTCAAGGCCGGACGCAATACAGTGGACATGTTCAGATCTCCATTCGGGTCATCAAACCCAATGCAAGGCAGTGAGCAACAGGTCGATCAATTTGATCCCGACAAAGGGCACCACCAGGCCGCCCAGGCCGTAGATCAGCAGGTTGCGCCGCAACAGCTGCGCCGCGCTTGCCGCTTGCACCCTGACCCCGCGCAGCGCCAGGGGTATCAGCGCGACGATGATCAAAGCGTTGAAGACGATCGCCGAGAGAATTGCGCTTTGCGGGCTGGCCAGGTGCATGATGTTGAGCACGCCCAACTGCGGGTAAATCGAGGCAAACAACGCGGGCAGAATGGCAAAGTATTTGGCCACGTCGTTGGCCACCGAGAAGGTGGTCAACGCCCCGCGGGTCACCAGCAACTCCTTGCCGACCCGGACTACGTCCAGCAGCTTGGTCGGGTCGCTATCTAGATCGACCATGTTGGCCGCCTCGCGCGCAGCCTGGGTGCCATCGTTCATGGCCACACCGACATCGGCCTGGGCCAAGGCCGGCGCATCGTTGGCGCCGTCGCCACACATGGCGACCAGGCGGCCTTCGTCTTGTTCCTGGCGAATACGTGCGAGTTTTTTCTCGGGGGTGGCCTGCGCGATAACGTCGTCGACGCCGGCTTCTGCGGCAATCGCAGCGGCGGTCAGCGGGTTATCGCCGGTCACCATAACGGTGCGGATACCCAGCTTGCGCAGCTCTTCGAAGCGTGCCCGAATGCCCGGTTTGACTACGTCCTTGAGGTGAATAGCGCCGAGCAGGCGCTGATCACGGCAGACCAGCAATGGCGTGCCGCCGCTTTGGGCGATTTTGTCGATTTCACGGGCCAGCGGTGCGGGCAGGCCTTCTCGGCCCAAACCGACGAACGTCAGTAGGGAATCCACCGCACCTTTGCGGTAAGCCTGACCCTGATAGTCGACCCCCGATAAGCGTGTCTCGGCGCTGAAGGCTACCAGCGTCAGGGCACTCGCGGCGGGCTCTGGCAGCTTGTGCAGCGAGCGTATGTACTCGACCACCGATTTACCTTCGGCGGTATCGTCGCCCAGCGACCCCAGCAGCGCGCCTTCCGCCAGCTCTTCAGGGGTGACTCCGGGGGCTGCATACAACGCACTGCAACGGCGGTTGCCAAAGGTGATGGTGCCGGTCTTGTCCAGCAACAGTACATGCACGTCCCCCGCCGCTTCCACGGCGCGGCCGGACTTGGCAATGACGTTCAGGCGCACCAGGCGGTCCATGCCGGCAATGCCGATGGCCGACAGCAAACCGCCGATGGTGGTGGGAATCAAGGTCACCAACAGCGCCACGAGAAAGATCAGCGGCAAGCTGCCGCCGGCGAAATGGCTGAACGGTTGCAGGGTGACCACCACCAGCAGAAAGATCAGGGTCAGGCCAATCAGCAAAATGTCCAACGCCACTTCGTTGGGGGTCTTCTGCCGCTTGGCGCCTTCGACCAGGGCGATCATGCGGTCTAGGGTCGACTCCCCCGGGTTGGCAGTAATCCGGATCAGCAGCCAGTCAGACACCAGCCGCGTATTACCGGTGACTGCCGAGCGGTCGCCGCCGGACTCGCGGATCACCGGTGCGGACTCCCCCGTCACCGCCGCCTCGTTGACCGCCGCGACGCCTTCGATCACTTCGCCGTCGCCGGGGATCATCTGCCCGGCCGTGACACGCACCACATCACCGCTGCGCAGGCTACTGGCGGGCACCGTAAGAAACGCGCCATCGCTGCCGCGCAGTTGCGCGCTCAGGCCTTCGCTGCCGGCTTTAAGGCTATCGGCTCGGGCCTTGCCCCGGCCCTCGGCGAGGGCTTCGGCAAAGTTGGCGAAGAGCACGGTAAACCACAGCCACAGGGCGATTTGCACCGCCAGCAGCGTGGGCACGGCTGGGTCCGGGACCAGGCACAGCGCGGTGGTCAACAGCGCCGTCAATTCGACCACCAGCATCACTGGCGAGCGTTTCAATTGGCGCGGGTCGAGCTTGACGAAGGCTTGCAGCAGCGCCGGCCGCCATAGCGCCGACATGGACGTCTTGGCCGAGGCCTTGGCTGCGCTGGCTTCAGTTACAGGAGCAGGCATATTCATCATCGAGTCCTCAGAACCCCATACTCAAATGTTCAGCGATTGGCCCTAGGGCCAGGGTCGGCAGAAAGGTCAGGCCGCCCACCAGCAAAATGGTCACGGTCAACAAGGTCACGAACAGCGGGCCATGGGTGGGGAAGCTGTCGCTGCCCTGGGCCACGGTTTTCTTCGCCGCCAGGCTGCCGGCCAGGGCCAGCACCGGGATGATGTAGCCAAAACGGCCGATCAGCATGCCCAGGCTCAGCAACAGATTGTGCAATGGCGTATTGGCCGTGAACCCACCGAACGCCGAGCCGTTATTGGCCCCCGCCGAGGTGTAGGCATACAGCAGTTGGCTAAAGCCATGGGGCCCGGGGTTGCTCACCGAAGCGACCGCCGCGGGCAGCACCGAGGCAATCGCGGCCAACACCAGTACGGCCACCGGCATCACCAGCAAAGTGGCGACCAATAGTTGTACTTCCCGCGCCTGCAGTTTTTTACCGAGGTATTCCGGGGTGCGGCCAATCATCAGGCCCGCCAGGAACACCGCAATCAGCACGTTCAGCAACATGCCGTAGAGACCCGCCCCGACCCCACCGAAGATCACTTCACCCACCATCATATTGGCCAACGCGACCATGCCGCTGAGGGGGTTGAGACTGTCGTGCATGGCATTCACCGAGCCGTTGGAAGCGGCCGTGGTGGCGGTCGCCCACAGCACACTGGCGGTGGTGCCGAGGCGGCTTTCCTTGCCTTCCAGGGGCGCCGTCTGTTCGATCTGCGCCGAGGCCAGCGCCGGGTTCGGTTGCAGCTCGGCCCACAACGAGGTGGCGAACCCCACCGACAACAGCACTAACATGCAGGCGATGATGGCCCGGCTCTGACGCAGGTCTTTTACGTAGTGGCCAAAGGTGAACACCAAGGCGGCGGGAATCAGCAGGATGGCCGCCATCTCGAACAAATTGGCCCAGGCCGTGGGGTTCTCGAACGGGTGCGCCGAATTGACGCCGAAGAAACCGCCGCCGTTGGTGCCCAGTTGCTTGATTGCAATTTGGCTTGCGGCCGGGCCCAGCGGGATGACCTGGTCGGCGCCCTGTAGGGTGTGTGCGCCGACATACTGGGCGAAGGTCTGCGGCACGCCTTGCCACACCAGGAACAGGGCCAGGGCAATACTCAGAGGCAACAGCCCATAGAGGGTCGCGCGGGTCATGTCGACCCAGAAATTTCCCACGCTGCTGGCCGAACGCCGCGCGATACCCCGGCACAGGGCGACCAACACGGCAATACCGGTGGCGGCGCTGACGAAGTTTTGCACCGTGAGGCCAACCATCTGGCTGAGGTAGCTCAGCGACGCTTCGCCGCTATAGGCCTGCCAGTTGGTATTGGTGACGAAACTCACCGCGGTGTTGAACGCCAGCGTCCACTCCTGGCCTGGCAAACCTTGCGGGTTGAGCGGCAATACGCCCTGCAACAGCAGCACCGCGAACAACAGCAAAAAGCCCACCAGGTTAAAGGCCAGCAAGGCCAACAGGTAGCGCTGCCAACTGTGCTCGCTGTGCTCGTGCACCCCGCTCAACCGATAGCAGCCGCGCTCCAGCGGCCCCAGTACCGGGCTCAGCCAGGTGCGCTGACCTTCCATGACCCGGTAAAAAAACCGCCCCAGCCAGGGCGCCGGGAGCAGCACCAAGGCCAGAAAACCAAGGATCAATGCGAAATCGTAACCGTGCATGGCCGCCTACCCCCGATCCGCGCGCAACAGCGCGACCAACAGGTAAACGAACAACCCCACTGCCAATAGCAGCGATACCCCATCCAGAACGCCCATGAAACCGTCTCCGTCATACGGCGATTGCCGCTTGCGGGACATTGTCGGGCGCGGTGGTGTAAAGGTTCGAGTGGGGGGGTGGGGGGTGGGCGTAAAGAAAGCGTAAAAACCAGCTTTGGCCTACGCTTTCCAAGCGAATTGGCAAGCTACCGCTCGCATATCTAGCGGTCAGGTACTCTGACATCGCGACGATAACGGCCACTGCGTGGGTTATTAAGGTAACCCTGCCGAACGTCATCAATTGAACGCGACACTGCTCCATCGCTGCCGCTCTCAGAAGCACTGTCTGTAGAATAATATTCAGTGTCGGGGCTACTGCTATGACTATTGCGACGACTAGAAGATGGCCTGCCGCTAACACTATTATTACGACTGGGAGGTGGGGCAAGGTAACCGCTATTAACAGAACTGCGCGGTGGGCTACCGCTCACACTAATATCAGGACTGGAAGGTGGGGTACCGTCCAAAGAAGATAACGAACCTCTTGCCCCCTGCTGCTGCCTCCCCAGCAGCCCAATGCGTGGTCCCCATTTCGCAGGTGTGTAACTCAACTTGGCGCCTTCAAATTGCCGAGGCCGAAAGAGGCTCCCCCCGCCTGCCAATAAAGACCCGGTCCCAGCGGCAAAACTTGCCCAACTCAGTCCCAGGGCAACATTAGAATCCGCAACCACTTGCGCACCAACAGCCGCCCCCACCCCCACCACACCGGAGGCCACCGATACAGCCCCGTAGAACGACAAAGCGCCGCCACCGGACAGCGTGCCCACCATACCCAATACCGACTCGATTACTCCAAACAAGGCCACCGAGAATGCACCATTGGGGTCAACCCGGTTGACCGGATCACCCTGACAATAGGTATAGGCATTCAACCCGCCCTGGCCAAAAGGGCTAAGGCGATCGGCGCTGAGAAAACGCCGCAGGCTGGGCGAGTAACCTCGGTAACCGTTGCCTAACAGGTAATGCCCGTGGCGCTCACTGCGTTGCCCATTGAAGCCTAACGCACTGCCACCATGCTCCTGGTGGCCATAAGCGGTGTAGGCACGGGCACGGGCCGATGCGGTATCGAGTTCCTCAAGTACGCTTGCTTGAACATCGGTGGCTAACAACGTGATGTGCATGTACGCATTTTCCAAAGCAGTGCAGGCCTAAACAGGATCACAGCCCGCCGCCCTTCCAGCTACCTGGCAAATCCGCCAGGTGCGCCCGCAAAAAGTATCGATTTCGATACAATGCAGAAACGCCCCCAACACGTACCCGCTTTACCCTCGCCCCACGCGAACACTTCGTATCCGTGCTCACCGCCCATAGGCCGGTGGGCTACCCTGTAGAGAACACCCCGGCAGATGAACGCACCCATGCACAACTCAGCGCCCTTCGTGAACGACACCAGCAACGTGCAAGTGGGCGAAGACGGTAAGCGCTGGAACACCCGCGCGCTGATCGTCGATGACGACGTGCCGATTCGTGAACTGCTGATCGATTATCTGGCGCGTTTTGGCATCTTCGCCATCGGCGTGAGCGACGGCGGCGAAATGCGCAGCGCGCTGGCGGCCGAGAGCTTCGATGTGGTGGTGCTTGACCTGATGCTGCCAGGCGAGGACGGTCTGTCGCTGTGCCGCTGGTTGCGCGCCGAGTCGGACATCCCCATCCTGATGCTGACCGCACGCTGCGAGCCCACCGACCGTATCATCGGCCTGGAACTGGGCGCCGACGATTACATGGCCAAACCCTTCGAGCCGCGGGAGCTGGTGGCACGCATTCAGACCATCCTGCGCCGCGTACGCGATGACCGCCCAGAGCAAAAAGCCCATATGCGTTTCGATAATTGGCGGCTCAACAGCGTACTGCGCCAGGTCATTTCCGCCGATGGCTTGGTGGTGCCGTTGTCCAATGCCGAATTCCGCCTGCTCTGGGTGTTCCTCGAACGGCCGCGGCGGGTGCTGAGCCGCGAACAATTGCTGGACGCCGCCCGCGGCCGCTCGATCGAGGCCTTCGACCGCAGCATCGACCTGCTGGTATCGCGCTTGCGGCAAAAACTCGGTGACGACCCCAAAGCGCCGCAACTGATCAAAACCGTACGCGGCGAGGGTTATTTGTTCGACGCTAAGGACATTGGCTGATGCACCGCTTCGATACGCTGTTCGCGCGCTTATTCAGCGTATCGCTACTGGCGATCGTACTGGCCCACTTACTGGCGTTCATTTGGTTCACCCAGTACGACTTCCCACCCCGCCCGCCCAGAGAATGCCTGGCGCTGGCCGACCCCGGCGTCGCCGAGCAGATGCCTGAACTGCACGAGCGCTGCGGGCCGCCGGTATTTCGTGGGCCCATCGTGTTGCTGGTGTTTCAACTGATCACCCTGGTGGCTGGCGCCTGGTACGGCGCCAAGCTGCTGGCCCGGCCCATTCAGCGCTTCAACGAAGCGGCCGAACGCCTCAGCGAAAACCTCGACAGCCCACCCCTGCTCGATGCTGGGCCCAAGGAAGTACAGCAGGCCGCGCAGATTTTCAACCGCATGCAGCAGCGCATCCGTGGCCAGGTGCAACAGCGCGCGCGCATGCTAGGTGCCGTTTCCCATGACCTGCGTACGCCGCTGTCACGGTTGAAATTGCGCCTGGAGCAAATCGACAACGAAAAACTGCAAGCGCAGATGCGCCAAGACCTTAACGACATGATCGGCATGCTCGATGCCACCCTCACTTACCTGCACGAGCAGCGCACCAGTGAGGCCTTGCAGCGTTATGACGTACAAGCCTTGGTGGAGTCACTGGTGGAAAACGCCCAAGACCATGGCGCCGAGGTCGAAGCCCACGGCCAGTGCGCACCGCTGCAAACCCAGCCTATGGCACTGCGCTCCTGCGTGAGCAACTTGATCGACAATGCGCTGCGCTACGGTGGGGCCACCCGGGTCGAGCTGCACGACAGCGACGCAGCCCTGGAAATTCGCATTATCGACCACGGCCCTGGCATCAGCGCCGAGCAACGTGAGGCCGTGTTCGAGCCGTTTTTTCGCCTGGAAGGCTCACGCAACCGTAACTCCGGCGGTGTCGGCCTGGGCATGACCATCGCCCGCGAGGCTGTGCAGCGCTTGGGCGGGCACTTGCTGCTGGAAGAAACCCCGGGAGGCGGTTTGACCTCGATCATTGGCCTGCCGCGTGGGGTCCCAACTGACTAGGCCTTCTCGCTACGGGTCCAATCCAGCAGCAGGCTATAAGCCACAGCTAACAAGGTGGGCCCGATAAACAAGCCGATAAAGCCAAACGCCAGCAAGCCGCCGAATACCCCCAGCAGCACGATCACCAGCGGCAGGTTGCCGCCACGGCTGATCAGGTAGGGTTTGAGTACGTTGTCCACGCCACTGATGATAAAGGTGCCCCACAGGCCGAGAAACACCGCCATGCCGTACTCCCCACGCGACGCCAGCCAGGCGGTGGCGGGGATCCATACCAAGGGTGGGCCCATGGGGATCAGGCTGAACAGAAAAGTCGCGAGCCCCAGCACCAGAGCCCCCGGCACGCCAGCGATCATAAAGCCGATCAAGGCCAGCAGGGCCTGGGCGGCGGCGGTACCGATCACGCCGTTGACCACCCGTTGTACGGTGGCGGCGACCAGGTCCAGGTAATAGCCCGCCCGCTCGCCGATCAGACGCTCCAACAACCGCAGCACGAACGCTGCCAGGCGCGGCCCATCACGGTAGAAGAAAAAGACGAAGATCAGGCTCAGGGATAGCTCCAGCAACCCACCCCCTACCTGGGCGCTGCGCGCCAGCAACCAGTTGCCCACCTGGCCCAGATAAGGCCTGACGGTGGTGATCAGCGCGGCGCCTTGTTGGTCAATGGTATTCCAGGTCGCCACCAGGCGCTCCCCCACCAGCGGGATGCCGGCCAGCCAAGTGGGGGCATCGGGCAGGCCGTCGACCTGCACGTCACGCACGAATGCCGTGGCATCACGCAGGTGGTCTGCCAGGTTGAAGCCCAACCAAACCAAGGGCAGCACCACCAGCAACATCCAGCAGCCGGTGAGGATTGCCGCCGCCAGGGCCTCGCGGCCTTTCAACCAGCCGGTCAGCAGGCGCATCAGCGGCCAACTGGCGTATGCCAGGATGGCCCCCCAAAGCAATGCCGAAAAGAACGGCAGCATCACCCAGACGCAAGCCCCTAATAAGGCTAAAAGGAGAATCTGTACCAGTAACCGGTCGTTTGTCATGGTTTGCGCGAAGGCCCCGCCTCAACGAATCAATTGAAGGTGTAACCCTTTGGCGCTGCCGGTTTCTGCCTCCAGCCGCGAGCCCCGTACATTGCGCGCAATCAACGCTTCGCGCCAGGCTTCGGCCTGGGGCCCGGAAAGGGTAACCCGCAGCGAGCCATCGCGATTCAGGCTGTCGGCCAGTAACTTGGCCCAGACCGCATCGGGTTCGCCGTCAAGGGTGGGGTAATCCAGTTCTTTAGTACTGCGCAATTCGCGCAGCACAGTGCCGGGCGTCGGTAGCAGATCACCCAGGGGGGCTACCGCAGTGAATTCTTCGACATGCAAATAGCCGCGTTTGTTGCCCCCGGTGATGCTGTACACCGCGATCAGGGTGTTGTCATCCGGTTCGGCGCGGCGCAACAACAGCACGGCCTGCTGATCACTGGCGCCGTTGAGCCAGCGCGAATTGCCGAAGACCTCGTTGGCCCACAGGCTGCTTTCGCCACAGTCACGGCCTTGACACCAGAACAGCACGTAGCCGTCTTCGCTCTGCAGCTTCTTGCGGGTATCGGTGAATGCCTGGCTAGCGCTCAGCTCGCGCGGCAACTCCCAGGTCAATGAGCGGCTATGGCCGCGGGCCTCGACCTTGGCATCGACGCGCAGGCGGCCGCTGATCTTGGTCAACGCCCCAATGGGGTAGATGCGTTCCTGCTCGGCCTTGCTGCTACTGGCCTCTTGGGTCGCATCGGCGGGCGCCAGGGTGGAGATGTCGGCCGCATAGGCGGCCGAGGACAAGAGTAGGGTCATGACGGCAATGGACGAACCGAGGGGCCACTTCATGGGCGCACCGCGGCGGTCAATGTGGGGCTGGATCCGACGATTGCCGGGAATAACGACACTGCGAGGCAGAGTTCTGACATGGTTGACTCCCTTTTCAACCCGCCAAGCCTCGGCACTTGCCGGTCGCAAGTCAAGGCATGGCAAAAAAGCGATTGAAACAGTCTGCGACAAGACTAGCGCCCTGCTCATCGTTCAGGTGCAAGTGATGCCCACCGGGCAGTCGCTCTACCCTGAAGGGTAGTTGATCCAATAGCTCGGTGTGCTTGATCAACAAGCCCTGCTCGGCCACCAGCAATTGTGCCGGGCAGGCCACTCGTCGAATGAAGGCGTGCACTTGAGCTTCCTGCAAGCGAACCGGCGACGTCAGGGTCAGGCGGCTGTCACTGCGCCAGCTATACCCCCCTGGCACCGCCTCCAGGCCCCGTTCTGCCAGCAGTTCGGCCGCCTCATAGCTGACGGCTACCAAACCGCGCATGCGCGCGGCCACCGCTTGTTCCAGGCTGGCATGCACCGCCTTGCGCTTGCTCGCCAGGCCCATCTGCTCGCGCAGCGCCTGGCCCATGCGTTCGGCGGGGTCCAGTGGCGGGCCCGGGGGCGGCACCAGGCCATCGATCAATGCCAAACGTTCCACCCGTTCAGGCACGGCCCCCGCCAGCACCAGCGAAACGATGGCGCCCAGGGAATGCCCCAACAGGGAAAATCGCGACCACCCCAGCTGTTCGGCGACCTGTAGGACGTCGTAGGCGTAATCCCACAGCGCATAACCAGCACCCAGCGGACGATGGGCAGAAAAGCCATGCCCGGCCAGGTCGACGGCGACAATCCGCAGGCCTGGCAGCCTGGGGGCCAGGCGCGCGAAGCTGTTGGCGTTGTCGAGCCACCCATGCAAGGCAATCACCGGCCGCCCGTCAATGGGCCCGTACACCTGGGCGGCCAGCTCGATATGGGGCAGGCGTAGACGGATTTCTTCGATCAAGGCAATTTCTCAGCTAGCCGGCAGCTTGTCTAACGCGACCACTGCGACGGTCAGGCGCGAGATGCAGGTGGCCTTGCCCTCGTCGCTGCTCAAGCGGATGTCCCAGACGTGGGTGGTACGCCCAATATGCACAGCCTGGGCAGTGGCAGTCACCCTACCGCTGCGCACGCTACGCAAATGATTGGCATTGACCTCGATGCCCACGCAGTAATACTTCGTGGTGTCGACGCACAGATAGCTGGCCATGGAGCCGACCGTTTCGGCCAATACCACCGATGCCCCACCGTGCAACAGGCCGTAAGGCTGATGGGTACGCTGGTCGACTACCATGCTCGCGGTCAGCGACTGCTCGTCGAACGCCTCGAAACGGATGTCCAGAGCAGCGCCGATGGTATTGACCATGGCCGAATTGAGCTGTTCGAGGTCGGGGCGGGTTCGCCAAAGGCTCATCGTGTTGTCCTTATACGGATGAAAAGGGGGCCAACTCAGTGGCTGTGGTGAACCCGGCGCAACGTCATGCTGCCCGCCAGCGGTAATTGGCCCTGCAGTTCGGCCAGGCTGGCGGGGTCCATGGGTTGCGCCGGGCGCACCGAGCCGTGCTCGAGCAAGCTGATCAAGGCGCCCACTAGCGGCTGATGGCTGACCAGCAGGACGTTTTCATGGTCCAGTTTGGCCAGTTCGTCCAGCACCTGCGCGGGGTCGTTGTCGGGTGTCAGCCAGCTCGCTTTGAGCAGAGGCTTGGTCACGCTGAGGGCGTCATGCACCAACACAGCGGTCTGCTGGGTGCGCACGTAAGGGCTGGCGATGATCAGGTCCGGAGGATTTTCGAGCATCCGCGCAGCGCTGTTGAGTACCTCTTTACGGCCACGCGGGGTGAGCTCGCGCTGGGCATCGGTGGCGGCGTGGTTGTGCGCCTCGCCGTGGCGCAATACCCACAGGTTCATAGCTTGGGCTCCTGGGGGTGCACCGGCTGGGCCGTGGTCGGCGCCTGGTAAGCGGCTTCGCCAAGCGGAGCTCGCGGCGCTGGCCAGTCGGCGAACGGCCAAGGCTTTTGTTCCGTGTGGAAAGTGCCGAACTGGCCAATCTGCGCCAGGTAACGGCTGAGGCTGTCGCCAAACTCCATCAGGTGGCCACTGGGCGCGCCCTGAGCCAGGCGATAAACCAGTTGCACCAGCACGATGGCACCCAACAGCAGTTGGGCGGCCTGCCAGACCAGTAAAAACAGCAGCATCCAGACAATGCGCAAGGCAATGGACTCACGCTGCGCCTGAGTTCTTGATTCGTTCATAGGTGTCGCTCCTTTATCGGTCAGTCGAAACCGCTGGTGGGGATGAAATCCACGTCGGTTTTGGGTTCAGCGCGCATCAGTGACTCGATCACCTGCGCCAGGGTGCGTCCTTCGAACAGAATAGCGTGCAAACCTGCCACCAGGGGCATGTAGACCTGCAGTTCTTCGGCCTTGACCTTGAGCACTTTGAGGGTATTGACGCCCTCGGCCACCTCACCCAGGCGGTTGACCGCTTCGTCCAGGCTCAGGCCCTCGCCGAGGGCGTAGCCCACCTGGTAGTTGCGGCTTTTGGCTGAAGAGCAGGTCACGATCAGATCGCCCACACCGGCCAACCCCAGGAACGTCATCGGGTTGGCCCCCTGGCTGACGGCGAAGCGGGTCATTTCGGCCAGGGCCCGGGTGATCAGCATGCTTTTAGTGTTTTCGCCCATACCCAGGGCCGCCGCCATGCCGGCGATAATCGCGTAGACATTCTTCAACGCCCCGCCCAGCTCGACCCCAAAGCGATCGGCGCTGGCATATACGCGGAACGTGCGGCCATGCAGGGCGGCTTGGACGCGCTGGCAAAGCTCTTCGTCGGTGCTGGCGATCACCGTGGCGGTCAAGGCATGTTCGGCCACTTCGCGGGCCAGGTTCGGCCCAGACAACACGCCGATGCGGGCCTGTGGGGCGATTTCTGCGAGGATTTCGCTCATCAGCTTGAAGGTTTGCGCCTCGATGCCTTTGGTCAGGCTGACCAGCAATTTGCCCGCCAGACGCTCGGCGTGTTCAGCGAGCACAGTGCGCAGCGCGCTGGAAGGCAGTGCCACGAATATCAGGTCGCAGCCCTGCAGGGTTTGCAGTAGATCGGTGACCGGCTCCACCCCAGGGTGAATCTTGATCCCCTTCAAGTAGCGCGGGTTTTCTCGCACGCTGCGCATCGCTTCGGCTTGCTGCGGATCGCGCATCCACTGGCGCACCTGATGGCCGTTTTCGGCCAGCAAATTGGCCGCCGCCGTACCAAAGCTGCCACCCCCCAATACCGCCACAGGCTGCTGTTCAGTCATATCGAATCCGTCTAAAGCCTAAGGTGACTTGCGATGCAGGCATTATACGGAGCCGGCGCACGCGAGCCAGCCTTGGGCCAAGATTGCGTGGCGACGGCGCCAACCTGCCGTAAAGCTGACTGAAAATGTCGCGTTCAAAGGGCGACTTAGGCGACAATCCGCAAACTTTAGCCTTTGTCTGAATGCCGCCGTGCCGAGTACGCTCCCACGGTAGCCATAATATGCCCCGTGCGCTGGCACCAGAGTCGAGTAAATCCATGCGCTTACCGTGCATCCTTTCGCTGCGCCCGACGCCTGCCGGCGGGTCGATTGTTCCCCGGGCAGCGCTATGACTTCGCGCTGGCGGGGCGATATTCATACCCGCACGCAACTGATCAGCCTTGGCCCGGCTCTGCTCCTGACGCTCCTGCTGATTGGCTTTTTCACCTATGTGCGTATTCAGGATTTACGTCAGGAACTCGACCACACGGGCCAGTTGATCGCCAACCAGTTGGCCCCCGCAGCCGAGTACGGGGTAGTGGCCGGCAACATGGCTGTTCTGGAAAGTCTGCTGCGCGCCACCCTGTCGACGCCCCACGTGCGCTTTCTGGAAATTCAGGACCCCACTGACCAGGTGCTGGTGTATGTCGAACAGCCCGGCGAACAGCATGACCGCTCCAGCCGCCTCGACGTTTTCCAGGCCCCTATCCGGCTTCAGCATATTCAATTGGCCAGTGGCTATATCAGCGAGACCCAAGCCATTCGCAACACCGACAGCAACGAATACCTGGGCCGGGTCATCATCGGTATGTCCTCCGAAGCCTTTAGCCAACGCCAGCAGGAAATACTCTTCAAGGCGGGCGTGCTGGCGTTATTCGCCCTGTTATTCACCTTCATTCTGGCGCGGCGCCTGGCCCTTAGCCTGGCCCAACCGATCAGCGCCATGGGCCTGGCGGTCAAGGCGATGCAAGCAGGCGACTTCAACGCACCGCTGCCGATCGTCGACAACAACGAGCTGGGTGACCTGGCCCGGCACATCAATAATTTAGCCAACGGCCTGGCCAGCGCTGCCCGCGAGCAACAACAAGCCATCGAGCAGTTGATCGCCACCCGCGAACAGGCCGAGCAGGCCAACAGCGCCAAGTCGGAATTTCTGGCAATGATGAGCCACGAATTGCGCACCCCCATGAATGGCGTACTGGGCATGCTGCAGTTGCTGGAGACTACGCCGCTGAATGATGAGCAAGCGGAGTATGCGGCCCTGGCCATGGAGTCGACCGAACACCTGCTCAAGGTGATCAACGACATCCTCGACTTTTCCCGTATCGAGCGCACGGAGTTGGAACTCGAACACATCAGGTTCAACCTCGGGGAACTGATCAACACGTGCGCCCAAGCGTTTCAACACAGTGCCCGACAAAGTGGGCTGGTGCTCGATCTCGACTTGGCGCCAGGCATCGAACGGCTGAATGTGGACGGCGACCCTACCCGGATTCGGCAGATTCTGGTCAACCTGATCGGCAACGCCTTGAAGTTCACCGAAGAAGGCACGGTCAGTATCCAAGCCCACTGGCAGGTGCTGGACGCTCAACTGATCTGGTTCACCTGCCGCATCAGTGACACCGGCATCGGCATCGACAGCGAGCGCCTGGAGCAAATGTTCGTTGCCTTCCAGCAGGCCGACAGCTCGATTTCCCGGCGCTATGGCGGCACCGGCCTGGGCCTGCCGATTGCGCGAACCCTGGCCGAACGCATGGGCGGTACCCTGCGCGCCCACAGCGAAAAAGACCGCGGTTCGCAGTTTACCCTAGAGGTTCCGCTGGCCCTCAGCCAACAGCACACCCCGTTGGCACCGCCACCGCGACAAGCCCCCGACGCCGCGCGCCTGAACGGCATGCGCAAGGTATTACTGGTGGAAGACAACCCGGTCAACCAGACCGTGATCGAGGCGATGCTGCGCAGCCTGGGCTACCAAGTCAGCCTGGCAGCGGATGGCGCGGCCGCCATCGAGTTGTGTACCCAACAGCAGTTCGACGCGGTCTTGATGGACTGCCGCCTGCCCGGCATCGACGGTTATGAAGCCACCCGCAGGATCCGCACGCTACCGGGCCGTGAAGCCTGGCCGATCATCGCGCTGACCGCCAACGCACTACAGGGTGACCGCGAGGTGTGTTTGAGCGCCGGAATGGATGATTACCTGGCCAAACCCTTCAAGCGCGTCGAACTGCAGGAAACCTTGCAACGATGGCTGGGTTGAACGGTCCATATCCCAGCAGTTAGTCGGCAAAAACTGGTAAACTGCGGCAATCTTTGCACGTTGCATTATGCAGATGATAAGGTCTGGCTATTCATTTCAGTGCACAGGTGTACATTGATGCCACCGGTGCTGTGACTTTCACCACAACGCAATAGTCTATGTGTAGGCTGCCGGTCGGGCATGACCGCTTTTGATCGGCCGGGAAGATTTGCCCCCTGCCACCCAGGGATTATTGAGGAGCTCGCATGACCCAACAAAACGCCTTTACTCGGGAAGACCTGCTGCGCTGCAGTCGCGGTGAGCTGTTCGGCCCAGGTAACGCGCAACTGCCCGCCCCCAACATGCTGATGGTCGATCGTATCACCCATATCAGCGCCGAGGGCGGCAAGTACGGCAAAGGTGAATTGGTCGCCGAGCTGGATATCAATCCAGACTTGTGGTTCTTCGCGTGCCACTTCGAAGGTGACCCGGTCATGCCTGGCTGCCTCGGCCTCGATGCCATGTGGCAGCTCGTCGGCTTTTTCCTTGGCTGGCAAGGCAATCCAGGGCGCGGGCGCGCCTTGGGCTCCGGTGAAGTGAAGTTTTTCGGTCAGGTGCTGCCGACCGCGAAGAAAGTCACCTATAACATTCAGATCAAACGCGTCATGAAGGGCAAGCTGAATCTGGCCATTGCCGATGGTTCAGTGACCGTTGACGGTCGCGAGATCTACACCGCCGACGGCCTTCGCGTCGGCGTGTTCACATCCACCGAAAATTTCTAAGGGTATCCGCATGCGCCGCGTCGTTATCACTGGTCTGGGCATTGTTTCCTGCTTGGGCAATGACAAAGACACCGTCTCCGCAAACCTGCGGGCGAGCCGCCCTGGCATCCGCTTCAACCCGGAATATGCCGAAATGGGCCTGCGTAGCCAGGTTTCCGGTTCCATCGACCTCAACCTCGAAGAATTGATCGACCGCAAGGTGTATCGCTTCGTCGGCCACGCGGCGGCTTATGCCTACCTGGCCATGAAATCCGCGATAGCGGACTCCGGCTTGACCGACGAGCAGATCTCCAACCCCCGCACCGGCCTGATTGCCGGCTCCGGTGGCGCCTCCACGCTGAACCAGATGGAAGCGCTGGACATCCTGCGCGAAAAAGGCGTGAAACGTGTCGGCCCGTATCGGGTCACGCGGACCATGAGCAGCACGGTTTCCGCCTGCCTGGCCACGCCTTTCAAGATCAAAGGCGTGAACTACTCGATCGCCTCGGCCTGCGCCACCAGCGCCCATTGCATCGGCAACGCCATGGAGCAAATTCAGCTGGGCAAGCAAGACGTCGTTTTCGCCGGTGGCGGCGAAGAAGAACATTGGACCCAGTCGTTCCTGTTCGACGCCATGGGCGCCCTGTCCAGCCAATACAACGAGACCCCGGAAAAGGCCTCCCGCGCCTACGACGCCAAGCGTGATGGTTTCGTCATCGCCGGCGGCGGCGGCATGGTGGTAGTCGAAGAGCTCGAACACGCCCTGGCTCGCGGCGCGAAAATCTACGCCGAGGTAGTAGGCTACGGTGCGACTTCCGATGGCTATGACATGGTTGCCCCGAGCGGCGAAGGCGCGATCCGTTGCATGCGCCAAGCGTTGGCTACCGTCGACACGCCTATCGACTACCTGAACACCCACGGCACCTCTACGCCAGTGGGCGACGTCGCAGAAATGAAAGGCGTGCGTGAAGTGTTCGGCGACAAAGCCCCCGCCATCAGCTCGACCAAAAGCCTCTCGGGGCATTCTTTGGGTGCTGCGGGCGTGCATGAAGCGATCTACTGCATGCTGATGATGGAAGGCAATTTCATTGCCGGCTCTGCGAACATCGACGAGCTGGACCCGGAAGTCGCCGACATGCCGATTCAGACCGTGACCAAGGAAAATGTTGAGCTCAACACGATCATGAGCAACAGCTTTGGCTTTGGCGGCACCAACGCCACGCTGGTGCTCAAGCGCTGGCAGGGAAAGTAACAGCTCATACGACGGCGCCTCAAGGCGCCGTTGTTGTATGGGTAAGACGGGGCCGAGGCCCCTCGCCACAGTAGCGAGGGGCCTCGGCCCCGATCTTCATTGGTCGATGGAACACCGATGGCGAATACGCACTCAAAGACGTACACCGCCACATGCAAGGACCGCCATGACCATCACCGTGCGCAGCGACGAAGGCTATTTACACAGCATTGAGGCCGACGGGCATACCTTCTTCAGCGACTTACCCGAAGCATTGGGCGGTGAAGGCCAAGCGCCCTCCCCCCACGACTACTTCGATGCCGCACTGGGAGCGTGCAAGGCGCAAACCTTGCGACTCCACGCGCAACGCCGGGGCATCCCGCTCAAGGGCATATGTGTGGAGGTCACCCGCAATAATACCCAGGAGGCCACCGGCCATTACCGGCTGGAAGTCAGACTGACATTGAGCGGCACACTCAGCACGGCGCAACGCAAAGAGCTGGACCGCGTCGCCGACCACTGCCCCGTGCACAATTTAATGACCACGGCGCAGGTAAGCGTCACCACCTACCTGGCCGAAGAGCCGCCACTGACCTGATCAGGCCTTGAAGACTTCTTCCAACAGGTTGTGCATGGCCTGGAAAGCCCGGTCGGAGGTTTTCTGGTCATACATGAACATGCCCGGCGTGTTCGCCTCAGGGTCAGTGAACGAGTGCACCGCCCCACCGTAACTCAGCAATTGCCAGTCCACACCGGCGGCATCCATCTCCGCTTCGAAAGCCGGCAGTTGCTCTTTGGGCACCAAGGGGTCCGCTGCACCATGCAGTACCAAGACCGAACCTGCGATGTTCTTGGCATCGGCCGGGTTAGGCGTGTCCAGCGTGCCATGGAACGACACCGCAGCCTTTAGCGGCGCACCGTCGCGTGCCAGCTCGAGGGCGCAGCAACCGCCGAAGCAAAAACCGAACGCAGCCATATTGGCTTTATCCACGACCGTTAAGGTTTGCGCCTGCAGTTGCTCGTAAGCGGCCTGCATGCGCTTGCGCAGCAACGCTCGGTCGTCCTTGAGAGGCATCATGGCCGCGCCGGCATCATCGGGGTTAGTCGGCCGCACGCTTTTGCCGTAAAGGTCTGCCAGCAGCACCACATAGCCCTTGGAGGCCACGGCCTGAGCAATACGCTCAGCGCCTTCGGTCACGCCCATCCAATTCGGCGCCATCACCAGGCCTGGTCGCGGGGACAGAATATCGGTGTCGTACACCAGCCGGCTTTCAAACGCCGTACCTTCGATTTCATAGACAATGGATTTAACAGTAACTGTGCTCATTGCGGCTTCCCCAAATAAACCAAGGAGTGGAAATGAAAAAGCCCGCCGAAGCGGGCTTTCCTTCAACTTGCTTAAACCGACAACTCAACCAGCAACTTGTTCAAACGGCGCACGTACGCCGCTGGGTCCTTGAGGCTGTCGCCGGCCGCCAGGGCGGCTTGATCGAAGAGGATATGCGAGAGATCGGCAAAGCGATCTTCACTTTGCTCATGGTCGAGCTTCTCGATCAGAGGGTGGCTAGGGTTGAATTCGAAGATCGGCTTGGAGTCTGGCACCTTCTGCCCGCTGGCTTCGAGGATCTGGCGCATTTGCAGGCCCAGGTCCTGTTCGCCAATGGCCAGAATCGCCGGAGAGTCGGTCAAGCGGTGGGAAACCCGCACCTCGCTGACGGTCTCGCCCAGCGCAGCTTTCAGGCGCTCGACCAAACCTTCGTTACCCTTGGCCACTTCTTCCTGGGCTTTTTTGTCCTCTTCGGAGTCCAGTTTGCCCAAGTCCAGGTCACCCCGGGCGACGTCGACAAAGCCCTTGCCGTCGAAGTCGGTCAGGTAGCTCATCAGCCATTCATCGATACGATCGGTCAACAGCAGCACTTCGATGCCTTTCTTACGGAAGACTTCCAAATGCGGGCTGTTTTTCACCTGAGCGTAGGACTCACCCGTCAGGTAGTAGATTTTTTCCTGCCCGTCTTTGACCCGAGCCAGGTAATCGGCCAAGCCGACGCTCTGTTCGCCACTGTCGTCCTGGGTGGATGCAAACCGCAGCAGGCCAGCGATTTTCTCTTTGTTGGCGAAATCTTCGGCCGGGCCTTCCTTCAGCACTTGGCCGAAGTTCTTCCAGAAACCTTTGTATTGCTCTGGCTCGTTCTTCGCCAGTTTTTCCAGCATGTCCAGGGAGCGCTTGGTCAGGGCCGATTTCATCGAATCGATGATCGGATCTTTCTGCAGAATCTCCCGGGACACGTTAAGCGACAGGTCGTTGGAGTCCACTACACCTTTGATAAAGCGCAGGTACAGCGGCAGGAACGACTCTGCCTGATCCATCACGAACACACGCTGCACGTAGAGCTTCAGCCCACGTGGCGCTTCGCGCTGGTACAGATCGAACGGGGCACGCGCCGGTGTGTAGAGCAGCGAGGTATATTCGAGCTTGCCTTCGACCTTATTGTGGCTCCAGGTCAATGGGTTTTCGTAGTCGTGGCCAACGTGCTTGTAGAACTCCTGGTATTCCTCGTCCTTGATCTCGGTACGCGGACGGGCCCACAGAGCGCTGGCACGGTTGACGGTTTCCCATTCCAGAGCCGGTGTTTCTTCGCCTTCAGCGGCGCTCTGCTCTTTAGGCAATTCGATCGGTAAGGCGATGTGGTCGGAGTACTTCTTGATGATATTGCGCAGGCGGTAGCCATCGGCGAATTCGCTTTCGGCGGCCTTCAGATGCAGCACGATACGCGTGCCGCGCTCAGGCTTCTCGATGCCGGCGACCTCGAACTCGCCTTCACCTTTGGAAGACCAATGCACACCTTCGCTCGCCGGGGTGCCAGCACGGCGACTAAACACGTCAACCTGTTCGGCCACGATGAAGGCAGAGTAGAAACCGACGCCGAATTGACCGATCAGATGGGAGTCTTTTTTCTGGTCACCGGTGAGGTTTTTCATGAAGTCAGCGGTGCCCGACTTAGCAATGGTGCCCAAGTGGGTGATGACATCGTCGCGGTTCATGCCGATACCGTTGTCCTCAAGGGTGACGGTATTGGCTTGCTTGTCGAAGCTCACGCGGATCTTCAGATCGCTGGCGCCTTCGAGCAACTCGGGCTTGGCCAAGGCTTCGAAACGCAGCTTATCGACCGCGTCGGAAGCGTTGGAGATCAGTTCGCGAAGGAAAATTTCCTTGTTGGAATACAGCGAATGGATCATGAGGTGCAGCAGTTGCTTCACCTCGGTCTGGAAGCCCAGGGTTTCCTTTTGAGTTTCCACGCTCATGGTCATCAAACTCCGATCAGATGGCAGATACCGCGCGGCAAGGTCATGCGCGGCGGGATGTCATTCAGATGGGGGCCGGGGAGGCGATTTCAAGTGCAGAGGCCGCTAACCCGATAATAAAAATTCCCTTTGCGACTCCGGGTCAATAAAAAAAATCGATACATATCCAGGGTTTATATATCTACTTCAAGGATGGAACTTAATCTGGCGGTGCGCGCTCGAAAGCTGCAGTACACCCAATAAGGAGAAATACCCCATGCGCAACACTTTCGCTTATGCCCTCATGCTTGCCGCCACCCTCGGCCTGGCCGCATGCGACAACAAATCCGAAGACAAAGCCCAAGACGCTCAATCTCACGCTGAATCCGCGCAAAAGCAGATGGATAAAGCTCAGGAAAACGTCAACGAAGCCGCTAAGGAAAACGCCGAAGCCGCTCAAGACAGCGCTGAAGCCAAACAAGAAGCTGCTAAAGAGGGCGTACCTGCCCCGGCCACTCCGGTCGCTCCAGCACCGGAAGCTGCTCCGAAGAACTGATTCGGGCTTTGTAAAAAAAGGGGGCAAGCGGTTAACCGCTTGCCCCCTTCTCGTTTCAAGGCCGGTGTCTACGCCAGTGCCCAGCGCAATACCGGTGCCAGCATCAGCAGCAGGCTGCACACCACCCCCACTACCCAGGCCATAGAACGCAGCGAAGCGCGGTCGGCCAAATACAAGCCCAAGTAAGCGATACGTGCGATCACGAACACAATCGCCAACCCATCGATGAGAAACCCTTGGGTCTGCGTGGTATGCGCCATCAGCACACCCACCGCGAACAAGATAAACGCCTCGAAGCTGTTTTGATGGGCCGCCAGCGCCCGCGCGCCGAGCCCGGTCAAACGCGCTTGCTGCGCCCTGGGCTGATTATTGTCATAGCCTCCTTCGGCCTTCATGGCCTTGGCCACCGGCATTCGCGCGATATAGATCAACAGCGCACTGATGAACACACACCAGAATGGAATACTCATTCAGCAACTCCTTGTTGAATCGACAATAAAGGTGACAGCCGGGCCAGTGTACGTGAAATCAAGCCAGCGCTTCGCTACGCCGACCCAACAAACGATCGACCACCACAGCGACGCTTAACACCACCAGGCACGGCACTAGCCATGCCAAGCCCTGCTCGCTGAATGGCAACTGTGGCCAGTCGGCACCTACCCCCAGGCCTTTGAGCGCATCGAGCACCCCGCAGATCAGCGCCATCAGCATCACTGGCCCGACGATACGCCCTTGGGCATACCAGAACCCTTTGCAGAAACTCAACGCGACCAGCACGATGCAAGGCGGGTAAATGGCCGTGAGCACGGGAATAGAAAACTGGATCAGCTTGGTCAAGCCAAGGTTGGACACCAGCAGCGAGAACAACGCCAGCAGCAGCACCAAGGTGCGGTATGACAATGGCAGCACGCGGCTAAAATATTCAGCGCAGGCACAGGTCAAACCGACTGCGGTCACCAGGCAGGCCAGTGAAATCAGCACCGCCAGGAAAGCGCTGCCCAGGGTGCCGAAAGTGCTTTGCACATAGGCGTGCAGCACCGCCGCGCCATTGCTAGCGCCTGCAGCGATCACGTGGCTACCGGCGCCCAGACGAAACAGGCTGATGTAGACCAATGCCAGCCCCACCCCGGCAATCAACCCAGCGATGACTGCATAGCGGGTGATCAACTGCGGCGACTCGACACCCCGCGAGCGAATCGCGTTGACAATGACAATGCCGAAGACCAGCGCGCCCAGGGTGTCCATGGTCAGGTAACCATTGATAAACCCTTGGGCGAACGGCGCCGCCACGTAGGCAGGCTGAGCCTCGCCGATACCGCCGGCCGGCCAGGCAAATGCAGCGATGCCCAGCAACGCCAGGGCGAGGATCTTCAGCGGGGCCAAAAACCGCCCTACCGTGTCCAGCAGCCGCCCGGGGTACAGCGACACCGCAAACACCAACACAAAGTACACCGCACTGTATAAAAACAGCGCCAGTGGGCCATCGCCGGTCAGCGGGGCCAGGCCCACTTCGAAGGACACGGTGGCCGTGCGCGGCGTCGCGAACAAGGGGCCGACCGTCAGGTAACACACCGCCGCCAACAGCCCCCCCGCCACCTTGCCGATGGGGCTACTGAGGGTATCCATGGCGCCGCCCACCCGGGCCAGTGCCACCACAGTGATCACGGGCAAGCCCACGGCCGTGACCAGAAAGCCTAAAGCGGCCCACCAGACATGGGGCCCGGCGTGCAGACCCACGATGGGAGGGAAAATAATATTGCCTGCTCCGACGAACAGAGCAAAAGTCATGAAGCCCAGCGCCAGGATGTCCTGGCCTTTCAACACTTTCATCACGCAAACCAGATTAATTCATTGAAGGGAGGGGCCTGCCCTTTTAGATAGTGGGCAGCCTGGACGCCAGGATAAGTGCGAGCCAGCGGCCGCCCATGCACCCTTATGAGGCGCGCGACGGCAAAAAAGGCTGCAAGGGTAGCCGATTCACTTAACTGACGCACCTTTAACGCACATTTTTCAGCCTATTGGCCGACTCCTGGCCATATGGCTTTTGTCGGCCGCACAAACACAAAAGCCACCCGAAGGTGGCTTTTGTGGGCAGAACCCTTAAGTAAGCACAGGGCTTACTTCATGGCCCAACCGGTCAGCTCGGACAATGCCTTGCCGATGTCTGCCAGCGAACGCACGGTTTTAACACCGGCGTCTTCCAGGGCAGCGAACTTCTCGTCAGCAGTGCCTTTACCGCCGGAGATGATCGCGCCCGCATGGCCCATGCGCTTGCCTGGAGGGGCAGTCACACCGGCGATGTAGGAAACCACAGGCTTGGTCACGTTAGCCTTGATGTAGGCTGCCGCTTCTTCTTCAGCCGAACCGCCGATCTCGCCGATCATAACGATCGCTTCGGTCTGCGGGTCTTCCTGGAACAGCTTCAGGATATCGATGAAGTTGGAACCAGGGATCGGGTCACCACCGATGCCGACGCAAGTCGACTGGCCGAAACCGGCGTCGGTGGTCTGCTTCACGGCTTCGTAAGTCAAGGTGCCGGAACGCGAAACGATACCGACCTTGCCTGGCAAGTGAATGTGACCGGGCATGATGCCGATCTTGCATTCGCCCGGAGTGATCACGCCTGGGCAGTTAGGCCCGATCAGGACCACGCCCAGCTCGTCGCACTTGACCTTGGCGTCCAGCATGTCCAGGGTAGGAATGCCTTCGGTGATGCAGACGATCAGCTTGATACCGGCGAATGCCGCTTCAAGGATGGAGTCTTTGCAGAAGGGTGCAGGTACGTAGATAACGCTGGCGGTGGCGCCAGTGGTCTCTACGGCTTCCTTGACGGTGTTGAACACCGGCAGGTTCAGGTGGGTAGTACCCCCTTTGCCTGGGGTTACGCCGCCAACCATCTTGGTGCCGTAGGCAATGGCTTGTTCGGAGTGGAAAGTACCCTGCGAACCAGTGAAGCCCTGGCAGATGACTTTGGTGTCTTTATTGATCAGGACGCTCATTACTTGCCCTCCGCAGCTTTAACGACTTGTTGAGCAGCGTCGGTCAGGCTGGTGGCAGCGATGATGTTCAGACCGCTTTCTGCCAGTACCTTGGCGCCCAGTTCAGCGTTGTTGCCTTCGAGGCGAACGACGACCGGGATTTTCACGCCGACTTCTTTCACGGCGCCAATGATGCCTTCGGCAATCATGTCGCAGCGCACGATGCCGCCGAAGATGTTGACCAAAACTGCAGCGACGTTGTTGTCGGACAGGATGATCTTGAACGCTTCGGTCACACGTTCCTTGGTTGCACCGCCGCCTACGTCGAGGAAGTTGGCTGGTTTGCCGCCATGCAGGTTGACGATGTCCATGGTCCCCATGGCCAGGCCAGCACCGTTGACCATGCAGCCGATGTTGCCTTCGAGGGCAACGTAGTTCAGTTCGAACTTGGCAGCGTGGGCTTCGCGCGGGTCATCCTGGGATGGGTCGTGGAAGGTCTTGAGCTTAGGCTGACGATACATTGCGTTGGCGTCGATGTTGATCTTCGCGTCCAGGCAGTGCAGGTCGCCGTCGGCCTTGATGACCAGCGGGTTGACTTCCAACAGGGCCAGGTCGTGGTCCTTGAACAGCTTGGCCAGGCCGACGAAAATTTTCGCGAACTGTGCCACTTGCTTACCTTCCAGACCCAGCTGGAAAGCCAGCTCGCGACCCTGGAACGGCTGCGCGCCGACCAGCGGGTCAACGGTGGCCTTGAGGATCTTCTCGGGGGTGTCGTGAGCGATCTTCTCGATGTCGACGCCACCTTCGGTGGAGGCCATGAACACGATACGACGGCTGGAACGATCAACGACGGCGCCCAGGTACAGCTCTTTGGCGATGTCGGTGCAGGATTCGACCAGAATCTTGGTCACGGGCTGGCCGTTGGCGTCGGTCTGGTAGGTCACCAGGCGCTTGCCCAACCACTGCTGAGCGAACGCCTTGGCGTCTTCCTTACTGCGAACCAGCTTGACGCCGCCCGCTTTACCGCGCCCACCGGCGTGGACCTGGGCCTTGACGACCCACTCGGTGCCACCAATCTTGTCGCACGCTTCGGCTGCTGCTTCCGGGGTATCTACCGCGTAACCCTTGGATACTGGCAGGCCGTATTCAGCGAACAGCTGCTTACCCTGATACTCATGAAGATTCATGCTTTTTACCGTCTTCGTTAGGTACTGCACTTTCGGCGCTGCGCTTCCTGTTGCCAGGAAGTGCCGCACCACCTGTGACCGCTACTGCGCGGGTTGACCCGCGAGGTCGAGTCCGGCGGACATTCCGCGGTGAGTCATGCGCACACGACTCACGACGGGCCGACCACCGTGGTTTCTTATTGTTTAACGCTTCTTGCGGTTGGCAATGTGAATGGCGCCGCCATTCACCGCCAGAGCAGCTTCGTGCAGCGCTTCGGACAGGGTCGGGTGAGAGAAGACCATCATGCCCAGGTCTTCTGCACTGGTGCCGAACTCCATGCCGATTGCGCCTTGCTGTACCAGCTCGGCGGCGCTCGGGCCAATCACGTGAACACCCAGGACCCGATCGGTCTTGGCGTCAGCGATGATTTTGACGAAACCGCCGGTGTCGTTGGCTGCCATGGCACGGCCACTGGCAGCGAACGGGAAGGTGCCTACGTTAACTTCAACGCCTTCGGCCTTCAAGGCCTGTTCGGTCTTGCCGACCCACGCGATTTCCGGGTGGGTGTAGATAACCGATGGGACCAGGTCGTAGTTCATCACAGCCTTGTGGCCCTTGATGCGCTCGACGACCATGATGCCCTCTTCCGAGGCTTTGTGCGCCAGCATCATGCCGCGCACCACGTCACCAATGGCGTAAACGCCGGGGACGCTGGTGGCGCAGTAGTCGTCGACGAAGATAAAGCCGCGCTCGTCGATATCGACGCCGCTGTCCGCTGCCAACAGGTCAGTGGTCACTGGACGACGGCCTACGGCCACAATCAGCTTGTCGAAGGTGATGGTCTGCTCGCCATTGGCGTCGGTGTACTTGACCAGCACTTCTTCGCCCTGGACTTCGGAACCGGTCACCCGTGCGCCGAGTTTGATGTCCAGGCCCTGCTTGGTGAAGGTCTTCAGCGCTTCTTTGGAGACTGCCGTGTCGGCGGCCATCAGGAAGGTGTCGAGCGCTTCCAGCACGGTCACTTGCGAACCCAGGCGCGACCATACTGAACCCAGCTCCAGGCCGATAACGCCCGCGCCGATCACGCCAAGGCGTTTTGGCACTTGCTGGAATTCCAGCGCGCCGGTGGAGTCGACGATGGTGGTCTGGTTGACCGGAGCTGGTGGAATGTCGATAGGGCGCGAACCGGAAGCCAGGATGACGTTATCGGCTTCGACGATTTCAACGCCGTTCGGCCCAGTCACTTCGACCCGCTTGCCGGCCAGCAGCTTGCCGTGGCCTTGCAGTACGGTCACGCCGTTGGCTTTGAACAGGGTGCTGACGCCCGAGGTCAGGCCTTTGACGATGTTGGCTTTGCGGCCGATCATCGCCGGGACGTCCATGCTCACGCCGGCATGGTTGATACCGTGAATGGCGAAGCCATGCTGCGCCTCATGGAACTTCCAGGAGCTGTCCAGCAACGCCTTGGACGGGATGCAACCGACGTTCAGGCAGGTGCCGCCCAGGGCCAGCTTGCCCTCGCCATCTTGGTACTTCTCGATGCAGGCGGTCTTGAGGCCCAACTGGGCTGCCTTGATCGCCGCAACATAGCCACCAGGGCCCGCGCCAATCACTACCACGTCAAATTTCTGGGTCATATAAAAATCCTTAGCTGCGAACTTTAAGCTGCGAGCTGCATGCCTGAGCCGAACCTGGAAAGGCTCGAAGCTCGAGGCATGCCGCCCGCCTCTGCTTTATCAGATATCCAACAGCAGACGCGCTGGGTCTTCCAGCAGGTTCTTGATGGTCACCAAGAAGGTCACGGCTTCTTTGCCGTCGATCAAACGGTGATCGTAGGACAGGGCCAAGTACATCATTGGGCGAATCACCACCTGGCCATTGACGGCCATCGGGCGCTGCAGAATGTTGTGCATACCGAGGATGGCGGCCTGTGGTGGGTTGACGATCGGGGTCGACATCATCGAACCGAAGGTACCACCGTTAGTGATGGTGAACGTACCACCGGTCATTTCGTCCATCGACAGCTTACCGTCACGCGCCTTTTTACCGAAAGTGGCGATACCGCCTTCGATTTCCGCCAGGCTCATTTGCTCGGCGTTACGCAAGACCGGCACCACCAGGCCACGGTCGCTGGACACGGCAACGCCGACGTCAGCATAGCCGTGGTAAACGATGTCGGAACCGTCGATCGAAGCGTTGACCGCCGGGAAGCGTTTGAGCGCTTCGGTGGCGGCCTTGACGAAGAACGACATAAAGCCCAGACGCACGCCGTTGTGGGACTTCTCGAACAGGTCCTTGTACTTGGAGCGCAGAGCCATGACCTCGGTCATGTCGACTTCGTTGAACGTGGTCAGCATGGCCATGTTCGACTGGGCTTCAACCAGACGCTCGGCGACTTTGGCACGCAGGCGGGTCATCGGTACACGTTTTTCAGTGCGGTCGCCGCTGGCAACCACCACCGGTGCCGCAGCAGCCGGTGCCGCAGGCTTGGCGGCAGGCGCGCTTTTCTTCGCTTCGATGGCAGCGACTACGTCTTCTTTAGTGACGCGGCCATCTTTGCCAGTGCCCTTGACGCTGTTGAGGTTGATGCCGTTCTCTTCAGCCAGCTTGCGCGCCGCCGGGGCGCCGATAGCATCTTCGTCAGCCGCCGCAGGGGCTGCAGCTGCAGCCTCAGCAGGCGCACTGGCCGCCGGGGCAGCGGCGGGAGCTGCCGCCGCACCGCCCGCTTCGATGGAGCCCAACACTTCGTCGGACAGCACGGTGTCGCCTTCGTTTTTGACAATCGCGCCCAACACGCCGTCTGCCGTGGCCAATACTTCCAGCACCACCTTGTCGGTTTCGATGTCGACGATCAGGTCGTCACGCTTGACGGCATCGCCAGGCTGCTTGTGCCAGGTGGCAACGGTGCCATCGGCAACCGATTCCGGGAAAGTAGGGGCTTTGATCTCGATAGCCATTATCAGTAGTTCCTTAAATTCGGTTTCTTATGCTCGAAGGCGGTTAGACAGTGAAAGCGTCGCGCAGGAGTTTTTCCTGCTGCTCGGCGTGCATCGAAGCGTAACCACAGGCCGGTGCAGCGGATGCTTCACGGCCGGCATACTCGAGGACCAGGGTCTTCTTGTGGTTGCCGATGCTGCGACGCAAATGGTGCTGACTGCTATACCAGGCGCCCTGGTTCATCGGTTCTTCCTGACACCAGGCCACGTTTTCGAGGTTGGTGTAGGGTGCGATGGCCTCCATCAGGTCATCTTCCGGGAACGGATAGAGCTGCTCGATACGCACGATCGCGATATCGTCACGGCCTTCGGCACGGCGTTTTTCCAGCAGGTCGTAATAGACCTTGCCGCCACACAGCACCAGGCGCGTGATTTTAGCCGGGTCGTGGGCGTCGATTTCCGGGATCACGGTCTGGAACGAACCTTCGGCCAGATCTTCCAGGGTCGATACGGCCAGCTTGTGGCGCAACAGCGACTTGGGCGTGAGCACAACCAGCGGTTTGCGCAGCGGGCGAATGACCTGGCGACGCAACAGATGGTAGATCTGTGCTGGGGTGGTCGGTACGCACACCTGGATATTGTGCTCAGCGCACAACTGCAGGTAACGCTCCAGACGTGCCGAGGAGTGCTCTGGCCCCTGCCCTTCGTAACCGTGCGGCAGCAGCATGGTCAGACCGCACAGGCGGCCCCACTTGTGCTCGCCACTGGTGATGAATTGGTCGATGACCACCTGCGCGCCGTTAGCGAAGTCGCCGAACTGGGCTTCCCAGATCACCAGCGCCTCGGGCGTGGTGGTGGAGTAGCCATATTCGAACGCCAGCACCGCTTCTTCGGACAGGAACGAATCGTACAGGTCGAAACGTGGCTGGCCGCTGTAGAGGTTCTGCAACGGAATGTAGGTGGCGGCATCCTTCTGGTTGTGCAACACCGCGTGACGGTGCGAGAAGGTGCCACGGCCGATGTCCTGGCCGGTCATGCGGATCGGGTGACCTTCGAACGCCAGGGTCGCGTACGCCATGGTTTCAGCGTAACCCCAGTTGATCGGCAAGCCGCCGGCCTGCATTTTCTGGCGGTCTTCGTAGATCTTCGACACTTGGCGTTGCACGACGAAACCTTCCGGGATCTCCAGCAACTTGGCTGAGAGTTCCTGCAGGGTCTTGAGGTCGAAACGGGTGTCGTGCCGAGCGGTCCAGGCATGGCCCAGGTAAGGGCGCCAGTCGACGAACAATTCTTTGTTCGGCTCTTTGACCAGGCTCTTGACCACGTGCAAGCCGTTGTCCAAGGCATTGCGGTAGTCGTCGATCTGGCCCTGAACGCTGGCTTCATCGACCGCACCGGCCTTGACCAGGCTTTCGGCATACAGCTCGCGGGTGGTGCGCTGCTTGGCGATCTGCTGATACATCAACGGCTGCGTGCCGCTAGGCTCGTCGGCTTCGTTGTGACCACGGCGGCGGTAGCAAACCAGGTCGATGACCACGTCACGCTTGAACTGCATGCGGTAGTCGATAGCCAACTGGGTGACGAACACCACGGCTTCGGGGTCATCGCCATTGACGTGCAGGATCGGCGCCTGAATCATCTTGGCCACGTCGGTCGCGTACTCGGTGGAGCGCGCGTCGAACGGGTTGCTGATGGTAAAACCGACCTGGTTGTTGATCACGATGTGCACCGTGCCGCCGGTCTTGAAACCGCGGGTCTGGGACATCTGGAAGGTTTCCATGACCACGCCCTGGCCGGCGAAGGCCGCGTCGCCGTGGATCGAGATCGGCAGCACTTTGTCGCCGGCCGCGTCATTGCGGCGGTCCTGACGAGCACGCACCGAACCTTCGACCACTGGGGAGACGATCTCCAGGTGGGACGGGTTGAACGCCATCGCCAGGTGAACTTCGCCGCCGGTGGTCATCACGTTCGACGAGAAGCCCTGGTGGTACTTAACGTCGCCAGAGCCCAGCTCGACTTTCTTCTTGCCTTCGAACTCGTCGAACAGCTCACGCGGGTTCTTGCCGAAGGTGTTGACTAACACGTTGAGACGGCCACGGTGGGCCATGCCGATCACGACTTCTTTGGTGCCGTAGGAGCCTGAGCGCTGGATCATCTCGTCCAGCATCGGGATCAGGCTCTCGCCCCCCTCCAGGCCGAAACGCTTGGTGCCTGGGTACTTGGTGCCCAGGTATTTCTCCAGACCCTCGGCCGCCGTCACGCGCTCAAGCACATGGGAACGGATCTCGGGGGAGAACGCCGGGCGCCCACGCACGCTTTCGAGACGCTGCTGAAACCAGCTGCGCTGCTCGGAATCGGTGATGTGGGTGAACTCGGCGCCGATGGTGCGGCAATATGTCTGCTGCAACGCTTCGAAAATTTCGCGTAGGCTCGCTTCCTCTTTGCCGATGAACAGGTCGCCGGCACGGAAGGTCGTATCCAGATCGGCATTGGTCATGCCGTAATGGTTGATTGACAGGTCTGCCGGAGCAGGTCGCTTCCACAGCCCCAGCGGGTCCAGCTGGGCTGCCTGGTGGCCGCGCATCCGGTAAGCCTGAATCAATCGCAGCACTTCAACTTGCTTCTTCTCGTGCTCGCTGCTCACGCTACCGGCAGATACCGGTTGAGCGCGGCGCTGGTTTTTCGCCAGCAACACGAAATGATCGCGAATAGTTGAGTGTGAAACATCGGTGGCGGTGCTGCCTTCTGCGGGCAACTTCTGAAAGTAGGTGCGCCATTCTTCTGGCACAGCGTTAGGGTCGTGCAGGTAAAGCTCATAGAGCTCTTCCACATAGGCAGCGTTACCACCGGAAAGGTAGGCGCTGTTCCACATGCGCTGCATCACGCTTTCTTGCATGCTTGGTCACCCTCGTTTAGGGGCCACCACCGGCGTGGACGCCATAGCACGCTCGAGATAGTCCTATACAGCGACTACACCAAGCCACTTCGGATCCCGCTGATAGTCCGGGTACCAGCCCGGATGCCCCTGCTGGTCTCATTACTGCAAAATTAAAAGCGCAAACCTGGGGGCTTACACTCAAGTTATCACTGCGGCACCGGCATCGATGCAAGCGCCGCAGCGGCTTACGGGTAAAGCAATGAATCAGACGCCGCTTTGCAGCAACATATTACGTACGTGACCGATTGCCTTGGTTGGGTTCAAACCCTTGGGGCAAACGTTGACGCAGTTCATGATGCCCCGGCAGCGGAATACACTGAACGGATCGTCCAGCGAAGCCAGGCGTTCGTTGGTCCGGGTGTCACGGCTGTCAGCCAGGAAACGGTAGGCTTGCAGCAGCGCAGCAGGGCCCAGGAATTTGTCTGGGTTCCACCAGAAGGACGGGCAAGACGTCGAGCAGCAAGCGCACAGAATGCACTCGTACAAGCCGTCGAGCTTCTCACGTTCTTCGGGCGATTGCAGGCGCTCGATAGACGGCGCCGGCGTATCGTTCTGCAGGAACGGCTTCACCTTCTCGTATTGCTTGTAGAAGATGCTCATATCGACCACAAGGTCACGGATAACCGGCAAACCTGGCAGCGGACGCACCACCAATTTGTTACCTTTTACGACAGCCGACAACGGCGTCACGCAGGCCAGGCCGTTTTTGCCGTTGATGTTCATGCCGTCGGAGCCACACACGCCTTCACGGCACGAGCGACGGTAAGAAAAGCCTTCGTCCTGCTCTTTGATCAGGGCGAGTACATCGAGCACCATGACATCCTTGCCGCCGGTATCGACCTGGAACTCCTGCATCGACGGCGCAGCGTCCTGGTCCGGGTTGTAGCGATAAACACTGACTTGCAACATAGCTGCCACCCCTTAATAAGTCCGGATTTTCGGTTCGAAAGTCGGAACGGTTTTCGGCGAGAAGTTCACGGCGCGCTTGGCAACACGTTTTTCACCCGGGAAATACAGGGTGTGACACAGCCAGTTTTCGTCGTCGCGGTCTTCGAAGTCTTCACGGGCGTGAGCGCCGCGGGACTCTTTGCGGTGTTCTGCAGCGATAGCGGTGGCTTCAGCCACTTCCAGCAGGTTTTGCAGTTCCAGCGCTTCGATTCGAGCCGTGTTGAAACCCTGGCTCTTGTCGTTGATTTTGACGTTGGCAATGCGCTCGCGCAGGCTAGCCAGCTGGTCGATACCCTTCTGCATGTATTCGCCGGTACGGAACACACCGAAATAGTTCTGCATGCAGCTTTGCAGTTCTTTGCGCAGGGAAGCGACGTCTTCGCCGGTGGTCCGCGCATTCAGCGCGTCCAAACGAGCCAGTGCGACTTCCAGGTCGGTATCGCTGGCACGGCGGTAGTCGATACCTTCGCTGAGCGCTTTCTCCAAATGCAGCCCGGCCGCGCGGCCGAATACCACCAGGTCGAGCAGCGAGTTGCCACCCAGACGGTTGGCACCGTGGACGGATACACAGGCGACTTCACCTACCGCGAACAGCCCCGGGATAACAACGTCATTGCCGTTGGCGTCCTGGGTCATGGCCTGGCCATGAATGTTGGTGGCAACGCCGCCCATCATATAGTGGCAAGTCGGCACAACCGGGATCGGGGCCACGGCGGGGTCGACGTGGGCGAAGGTTTTCGACAGCTCCATGATGCCTGGCAGGCGGCTGTGCAGCACTTCCTCACCGAGGTGATCGAGCTTGAGCATCACGTGGTCGCCATCTGGACCACAGCCGTTACCGGCGATAATTTCTTTAACCATGGAACGTGCGACAACGTCACGCCCAGCAAGGTCCTTCGCATTCGGCGCATAACGTTCCATGAAACGCTCGCCATGCTTGTTGATCAGGTAACCGCCTTCACCTCGGCAACCTTCAGTGACCAGTACACCTGCGCCGGCGATGCCGGTTGGGTGGAACTGCCACATTTCGATGTCTTGCACCGGCACGCCAGCACGCAGCGCCATGCCAACGCCGTCACCGGTGTTGATCAGGGCATTGGTGGTGGACGAATAGATGCGCCCTGCACCGCCGGTAGCCAGAACCGTAGCGCTGGAACGGATGTAGGAGGTTTCGCCGGTTTCGATGCAGATAGCGATAACGCCGACAATGGCGCCGTCCTGATTCTTCACCAGATCCACAGCGTAGTATTCGTTCAGAAACACCGTGCCAGCTTTGAGGTTGGCCTGATACAGGGTGTGCAACAACGCGTGACCGGTACGGTCAGCCGCGGCGCAGGTACGTGCCGCCTGGCCGCCTTTGCCGAAGTCCTTGGACTGGCCACCGAATGGACGCTGGTAGATGCGGCCCTGCTCGGTACGCGAGAACGGCAGGCCCATGTGCTCCAGTTCGAACACCGCCTCAGGGCCTACGGAACACATGTACTCGATGGCGTCTTGGTCGCCGATGTAGTCGGAACCCTTGACGGTGTCGTACATGTGCCAGCGCCAGTCATCGTTCGGGTCGGCAGAAGCGATGGCGCAGGTAATACCGCCCTGGGCCGACACGGTGTGCGAGCGAGTGGGAAATACTTTGGTGACTACGGCGGTTTTGTGGCCGCCCTGGGCGAGCTGCAGCGCCGCGCGCATGCCAGCACCGCCACCACCAATAATGATGGCATCAAAAGAAAGCGTACTAATATTAGCCATGAATCAGATACCCCAAAGAATCTGCACGCCCCAGACGAAGTACGCAAACATCGCGACCCCACAAACAGCCTGGAACAGGAAACGTATCGTCGTTGCGGACTTACCGAACGCCATGGGCGTGAGGTAGTCGGTGGCAATGGTCCACATGCCGACCCACGCGTGGGCGCCAAGGGCAACCAGAGCCAGCAGGCTGAAGATACGCATCGCGTTATTGGCAAACAAAGCATGCCATTGGGTGTAGTCGATTCCTGGGTGGGCCACGATGTAGCCGATCAGAAAAATGAAATAAGCCGCGAGAACGACCGCAGAGACTCGTTGCGCCATCCAGTCATAGAGGCCCGAACGCGAAAGGTTCGTAACGTTGGTTACCATATCCAAACTCCTGCCAGAACGATCAGCACCACAGATACGGCGAGAACGATTTTCGAGCCCAGTTTGCCGCCTTCCAGCGTTTCACCGATGCCCGAGTCCATGATCAGGTGACGAATGCCAGCCACCAGGTGGTACAGCAGGGCGGATAGGAGACCCCAGATCACGAGCTTGGCCAGCGGGCTGGTCATCCAAGCCTTCACGTCATCGAAGCCTTCCTGCGAATCCAGAGATGTGCCCAATGCATAAAGCATGATGGCGATTCCCAGAAACAGGATGACACCGGAGATACGGTGAAGAATGGACGTGTAAGCAGTGACAGGGAGTTTGATGGTCCTTAGGTCTAGGTTTACAGGTCGTTGGCTTTTCACGGCTTTTTTTTCACACTGAAGAGCCCCTAACAAGCAGGGCAAAGTTGTCGGGAAGTGTACTGGTCAGGTACTCACCACCCAGGGAGTGACGACCCCGTCGAACAGGCTCAAAAGCCCCGGCGGTCGGAGGCCGAGTATAGACAGTTAGGCTACTAATGACAACGCACCCCGCTCCCCGTAATGGTGCATTGCAATGATCGGATAAAAGGCGTAAATAGCGATGAATTTCGCGGAAAAAACCGCCGTAAAGCCTTATACAACGCGACTTTAAGCAAATTGACATTCGCATTTATCTCACTATAGTGGTGCGGGCCCTGCGTGGGGGGCTGTCTGATGATTTCAAGCATTAATAGGAGGCCACATGGCTGACAAAAAAGCGCAGTTGATCATCGAGGGCGCAGCCCCCGTCGAGCTGCCCATTTTAACCGGCACCGTGGGTCCCGATGTCATCGACGTCCGGAGCTTGACCACCACAGGCCGTTTCACCTTTGACCCCGGTTTCATGTCGACCGCCTCGTGCGAATCGAAGATCACCTATATCGACGGTGACAACGGTATCCTGCTGCATCGCGGCTACCCGATAGAACAGTTGGCGGAGAAATCCGACTACCTGGAAACCTGTTATCTACTGCTTAACGGCGAACTGCCGAACGCCGAGCAGAAAGCTACCTTCGTCAGCACCGTAAAGAACCACACCATGGTGCACGAGCAGCTCAAGACCTTCTTCAACGGCTTCCGCCGTGATGCTCACCCCATGGCGGTCATGTGCGGCGTGGTCGGCGCCCTGTCGGCGTTCTACCATGACTCGCTGGACATCAAAAACCCGCAACACCGGGAAATTTCCGCTATTCGCCTGGTTGCCAAAATGCCAACCCTGGCGGCGATGGTTTATAAGTACTCCATGGGCCAGCCCATGATGTACCCGCGTAACGACCTGACCTACGCGGAAAACTTCCTGCACATGATGTTCAACACCCCGTGCGAGATCAAACCGATCAGCCCGGTGCTGGCCAAGGCGATGGACAAGATCTTTATCCTTCACGCCGACCACGAGCAGAACGCCTCCACCTCCACGGTGCGCCTGGCGGGCTCGTCGGGTGCCAACCCGTTCGCCTGCATCGCGGCCGGCATCGCGGCCCTCTGGGGCCCTGCCCACGGCGGCGCCAACGAAGCCGTACTGACCATGCTGGACGAAATTGGCGATGTGTCGAATATCGACACCTACATCGCCAAGGCCAAGGACAAAGACGACCCGTTCAAGCTCATGGGCTTCGGCCACCGCGTCTACAAAAACCGTGACCCACGGGCCACGGTCATGAAGCAGACCTGCGACGAAGTGCTCAAGGAACTGGGGATCACCAACGATCCGCAACTCGAACTGGCCATGCGCCTGGAAGAGATCGCCCTGACCGACCCGTACTTCATCGAACGCTCGCTGTACCCGAACGTCGACTTCTACTCAGGGATCATCCTGAAAGCGATCGGCATTCCTACCAGCATGTTCACCGTGATCTTTGCCCTGGCACGCACCGTCGGCTGGATCTCGCACTGGAAAGAAATGCTCTCTAGCCCCTACAAGATCGGGCGCCCGCGCCAGCTCTACACGGGCGAGCCATCGCGCGACGTGACCCAACTCGACGCGCGCAAGTAATCGTTCGAGCAAAGCAAAAAGGCTGCCCGCGGGCAGCCTTTTTTGTGGATCGAACTAAAGTACGGTACAGCTAAAAATTATTCGACCAAAGGTCAAGGTGTACCGATTCAGCTACTGAGCCGCTCGCTCTTTTAATGCCTTGAGCGTATTGAACGGGGCGTCGACCACAAACTTATTGGCCAGCCAGGACGGCACGCTACCGCCGGGTTCGGTGTGCACCTGGTAGATCACTTCAGTTTGGTCCTTGCCTTTGGGCACCATCTTCCAGAAGCCTTTGACCTCAGCCACCCGCACGAAGCCTTTTTCCTCGGGGATGTATTGTGGCGCGCCTTCGAGCTCGCGGGTCAGGCTGCCATCTGCGCCCTCGACCGTGGTGATGTGCAACACCGAATCCCGCGGCGTCACCGGCCATGGGGTATTGAACTGGCTGTAGGTCCAGGTCTGATTGCCTTCATGCTTGAGCAGCTTTTGCATCTTGCACTCATGCACCCAAGCACAAGCCCCCGTCACGTCCTCCTGCAAGGCACGCAACTTGGCGACGCTGGCATTGATCACGGTCACCCCACGATACGCCTTGTACTTGGAGCCCGGGACCTCACTCAAGGACACCTTGATGCCCTCGGCCTCCTTGGCCACCTGCCAATCTTCTGCATGGACCGCCCCCGCGACCCAGCCCGACAGGCACAGCACAACCGTCATTCGATGCAACGCTCTCATATTATTGTTCCTTGTTTTTGAGGATCTTCCAGGGTCATCCGCTCCCACCAGCCGAGAATCCGAATGGCCTCTTCATCGCTATCGCCACACACTTCCCGATCAGCCTTGAAGTTGCCGCACACCGCCGGCCGCTCAGGGCGACCGAATAGCGCGCAGAGGTTGGCCAGGGTCAAATGCAGGCAGCGCTGACCCGCCAGCTTGCCGTGGGGCATGCCAGGCAATGGCGAAGAGATGGATGGGGCGATACAGCAGGCCCCACAGCCTTCACGGCAATTCATGGCGACAAGACCTCGGCACAACGGACAGGATTGGATGGACGGGATATTACTCGCCTAAACAGTCGTTTGAAATCACCTCAAGCGACTATTGTTTGAATTCAAAATCCAACGCGGCACCCTCGACGTCACGCCGACTCTCGTTGCGCATCTGCAATTGCATTTCGTTGTTCAGCAAGCGCCCGTTGAGCTGGAAGGGAGTGTCTGCGGCCGGTTTTTCGGCAAACAAGGCCGGTAGCAAGGTCTTGCGGGTAGGGGGTACCTGGTTGCGGACCTGGCCTGGCGGCTGCAGGTCGTGAACCATGTCTTTGGGCAGAGTCAGGTCCAGTTTGGCCTCGGGCACATCGGCGGCGACTGCATCCGCTTTCTTCCGCGAAGCGGTCTTAGCCGCTGGCTTTTTCTTCGCCTTCGCCGCAGCGGCTGGCTTGGCTTTGGCTTTGGCTTTATCAGCCGCTTTGGCTGGCGCAGCGCTAGCCGCCGGGGCATCGGCTGCCCCTGGCGCCGATGACGACGCTTGGCCAGACTCGGCAAGCACCGGCGATGCAGCCAGACAAGCCCACAGCAAACAGGTCACGCAATAAATAGCTTTCATAGACGGCCAACAGACGCCAGCGGGGCCCTTATGCTCACCCCTGCCAGCTCGGCTGACAAGAGCCGCTCGGAGCTTTTAATAGAAGGCCCCCGAAGCGGACTCTTGGCACAGCTGCCCCGCCAACATGCCCAGGGTGGCCAAGGCCCGCTCTGCCTCGCGATTCCAGGGAAAACCGCAGTTCAAGCGGATGCAGTGGTTGAACTGCTCGGTGTTACTGAAAATCAAGCCAGGGGCAATACTGATACCCTGCTCCAGCGCCCGCACATGCAGCTCTTGGGCATTGACTCGGCCTGGCAGGCTGACCCAAAGAATAAAGCCACCCAGGGGCCGGGTGATTTGCGTGCCCTCAGGGAAATACTGCTGCACCGCCAATTGATAAGCACTGAGGTTTTTTCGGTACTCCTGGCGGATAAAGCGCAAATGGCGGTCGTAACCGCCGTTTTCCAGGTAACCCGCCACGCCCATTTGGGTCACGCTACAGGCCGAGTGAGTGCTAAAAGTTTGCAGCCGCTGGATTTCCGCCTGGTACTTACCGGCAATCATCCAACCGATCCGCACGCCGGGCGACAGCGTTTTGGAAAAACTCGAGCAGTACACGACCTGGCCCAGCCGATCGTAGGCCTTGAGCGCTTTGGTCTTACCCTGCTCGAACATCAATTCCCCATAAACGTCGTCTTCAATCACTTGGATATTGAAGTCCGAACTCAAGCGCAGTAACTGCTTCATGCGCTCTTCGGGCATGGTCCCGCCCAGCGGGTTGCTCAACCGCGGCGTCAGCACCAAGGCACGGATCGACCATTGGTTGGCCGCCAGTTGCAGGGCTTCCAGGCTAATACCAGTGGCCGGGTCGCTGGGAATTTCGATGACCTTGAGGCCCAACAGGTCGGCCAGTTGCAGCAGGCCGTAGTAAGTCGGCGATTCGGCCGCAATCAGATCGCCCGGGCGGGTCAGAATGCGCAGCGACATCTGCAACGCATCGACGCAGCCGTGGGTAATGACGATTTCGCTGGGGTCGACTACCACGCCCGCGTCGCGCATGCGGATCGCCACCTGCCGGCGCAGGGGCTCGTAGCCTGGGCTAAACATGTAGCTGAAAGCCCGCGGGCTATGAAAGCGCGTGACCTTGGCCAACTGCTGGTGCAGGGCGCGCACGGGCAGGTAGTCGACGTGGGGCACCGCCGCCCCCAGAGGGAATACCCCTTCGCGGCGGGACTCATCAAGTACTTGCTGGATAATGCTGCTGCGCGTGACCAGCCCCGGCCGCTCGACACGCGCGATGTCAGGCGTGGGCGCAGTCAACGCGGGGGTTTGGTGCACGTAATAGCCAGACTGCGGCCGTGCCCGGATCAGCCCTTGGTCTTCCAGGTTGGCATAGGCCTGCAGCACCGTGGCATGGCTGACGTTGAGCTGGGAGCTCATCTTGCGCACCGACGGCACCCGCTCACCGGGCTGGTAAACGCCGCGACGGATGTCCTCGGCCAACTGCTGGGCAATGCGCTGATAAAGCAGAAGGTTGGACATGGCCCAGCTCCGAAAAATTACCGGAACAGTCTATAACTGTACGGGGACAGTTGCCAATAAGGCATCCATAGGATCATTCTGCCCTGTCCCCGCCATGCTCATCCTTGACCTACTACCGCGCTTCAGCGCGGCAGGCCTAGGACGCCCTTCTCATTGGAAAACACGATTTCCACCCGGCGGTTCTGCGCCCTGCCCCGTTCGGACGCGTTCACGTCGATGGGATACTGATCACCGTAGCCTTCAACCTGGATCCGTTTTTCGTCGATACCCAGGTCCACCAGGGTGTCTGCCACCGATTGGGCGCGGTCCCGCGAAAGCTTCAGGTTGAAGGCCTTGTCGCCGGTGTTATCGGTATAACCTTCGATACGCACGATGCGCTTGGGGTTGAGCTGAAGAAATTGCGCAAGCTTGAGCACGGTGCGGTTGGCCGAAGCCTTGAGGTCTGCTTCACCGGTATCGAACAGGACATCGCCAAGGGTCAGGACCAAGCCACGATCCGCCTCCATATTGGCCAGGCTGACGATTTGCTCTTCCAGCCATTTGCCTTGCTGCTGCACGCTCTGCAACTTGGACTCACGCAGGGCGAGCTGCAAGCGTTGGCGCTCCAGTTCCAGTTTCAGGCGACGCTCTTCATTAAGCGCCTGCTCGCTGTGCTGGCGAGCGATCTGGCTGTAGCGTTGGCTCAAGTAGGCGTAGTGTTGGACATCTTCAGCCGTGCCCCAGTAGCTGGCCAAGCGCTCGGCACGCGCTAACGACTCGCCCGCCCGGATGACGTCTTTAGGCGCGCTGCGCAGCACTGCGGAATCTTCTTTGACCTGCTGGAAGCTGGCGCTGGCCTGCTGCAGGGCCTGTTGGCTGTCCTGACTGCTGGCGCAACCGACCAGGCCGATGGCTACGGCGGCGAGGGACCAATGGGCAAGGGTGCGCGAATGTCTCATTGGCTCGCCCCCAACTGCTTGCGCAGGCGCTCGATACGGGTTTGCAGCAGCGTCACCTGGGCCTGGCTTTTCTCGGTCAACACCTGTGCTTCGGCCAGGCGGGCATCCAGTTCAGCCTGCTCGGCCTGCAAACGCGCCTGACGATAAGCCTGATGCTGAATATCGGCCTGGGCCTGGGCGTATTTGTCACTGGCCAGTTTCATTTCTGCGATGTCGTCATTGGCACCCACCGCACGCGCTTGCTCAACGGCCTGCTGGGTCAGAAGCATCTGCTCGGTTGGCAGCGGATCGGACGCGCAGCCGGCCAGGCCCAGGAGCCCCACAGCCGCGCATAATGATCGAAATTTCACTAAGTATTCCTTACTGTTTTGGGGCGCTAGGGGCAGGCTGTTGAGCCTTCCAGCGCTCTACGTTGCGCTGCACCAGTTCAGGCGGCACACCGGCGGCGGCCAATTCTGTCATTTTTTTCGCCAGCTGTCCGCGCAACCAAGGCTCATTGCACGCCGAGTCATGGGACAGCGCCAAATACAGGCCTGGGCGATCCAGGGGGATTTCCCGGGGGCCCAGGTCTTGGCCCAAGCCCAGGGCCTGCACCTGGGCAATGGCGGCATAGCGCCCGGCAACCACGTACTCGACCTGGCCGAGCATCAGCTTATGCAGGGCGCGGGTCAGGTTTTCCGTGCGCTCGAGGCTCAACTGTTCCTGGGCCAGGGCCTGGAACGCGGCGGTCGGGCGCGCGCGATTGGAAATTGCCCCCGCATGCCCATGCAAATCGGCCAGGCTGCGGTACAGCAAGGGCGAATCGAGCCGGGTCCACACTAGATAGTCGTTCTGCACCATGGCGGGGTGGACATAGTCCAGGGTTTCCAACTCGGCTACGGTCAGGGGAGCGTCGGCTAGCAGGTCGATGCGCCCACTTTTCACTTCTTCCAAGGCTTCGCTGCGCTTGCCGGCGTAGAGCAGGTCGAGCTTCACGCCCAACTCTGTGGCTACTTTGTCGAGCAAGTCGGCGTTGATACCAATCAGGTGCCGAGGGTCTTGCGGGTCACGCCACAAATACGGCGGCGCATCCGGGCTGCCGGTGGCCACCAACCGCTCGCACTTGCCCGCCGCCTGTGCAGCGCTCCATGGCGCCAGCGCCAACCCCAATAGCAGCACCCAGTGGCGCCCGCCTAGCCGAACCATGCCCATGCCCTTTTATCGGTGTTTGAAAATGCCCTGAAACGACAAAGCCCGCGCGCCTTGCAGTTGCCATTTGGGCAACCCTCGACGAACGGGCTTTGGCCGATCAAGTGCTGGAATTAAACCAGCTTCTCCAGCTCAGGGACAGCTTCGAACAAGTCAGCCACCAGGCCGTAATCGGCGACCTGGAAAATCGGCGCTTCTTCGTCCTTGTTGATCGCAACGATCACTTTGGAGTCTTTCATGCCTGCCAAATGCTGAATGGCGCCGGAGATGCCCACGGCGATGTACAGCTGTGGCGCGACGATCTTGCCGGTCTGGCCCACCTGCATGTCGTTGGGCACAAAGCCCGCATCGACTGCCGCACGCGAAGCGCCCACCGCAGCACCAAGCTTGTCGGCCAGGGTGTAGAGGTGGCTGAAGTTCTCACCGTTTTGCATACCACGGCCGCCGGAAACGACGATCTTGGCGGCGGTGAGCTCAGGCCGATCGGACTTGGCCAGCTCTTCACCGACAAAGCTCGACTGCCCGGCATCATGGGCGCCTGCGACGGTTTCGACGGACGCCGAACCACCTTCTGCAGCCACAGCATCGAAGCCGGTAGCCCGAACGGTGATGACTTTGATCGCGGCACTCGACTGCACGGTGGCGATCGCATTGCCTGCGTAGATCGGGCGCTTGAAGGTGTCGGGCGACTCTACCGAAATGATCTCGGAGATCTGATCGACGTCCAGCACGGCGGCCACGCGCGGCATAATATTCTTGCCATTGGCAGTGGCGGCGCTCAGCACATGGCTGTAGGCCGGTGCCAGCTCAACGATCAGCGGCGCCACGTTTTCTGGCAGCTGGTGAGCGTAAACAGCATTGTCGGCCACCAGCACTTTGCTCACGCCGGCGATCTTGGCGGCAGCCTCAACCACACTGCCCACTTTGTCGCCCACCACCAGCACGTGCACTTCGCCGCCGATCTGAGCGGCAGCGGCAACGGTGTTCAAGGTCGAAGGGGCCACGCCAGTGTTGACCTGACCTTCGGTTACATAGTCAGCGATAACCAGGATCGTCATTTAGATTACCTTCGCTTCGTTTTTCAGTTTTTCGACCAGTTCAGCCACCGACTTGACCTTGATACCGGCGCTGCGCACGGCCGGCGCTTCGACTTTCAGGGTTTTGTTGGTAGAACCGACAGCGACACCGAGGGCATCGGGGGTCAGCACTTCCAGCGGCTTTTTCTTGGCCTTCATGATGTTCGGCAACGAGGCGTAGCGTGGCTCGTTGAGGCGCAGGTCGGTGGTGACGATGGCTGGCAGGGCCAGGCCGACCGTTTGCAGGCCGTCGTCGACTTCACGGGTGACGTTGACTTTGTCACCGGCCACTTCGACCTTGGAGGCGAACGTGCCTTGGGCGTAGCCACTCAACGCGGCGAGCATTTGCCCGGTTTGGTTGTTGTCGCTGTCGATCGCCTGTTTACCCAGGATCACCAGTTGCGGCTGCTCCTTGTCGACCAGCGCTTTGAGCAGCTTGGCCACGGCCAGGGAGTTCAGCTCTTCGGCGTGCTCGACCAACACAGCGCGGTCGGCGCCCAGGGCCAGAGCGGTACGCAGTTGCTCTTGGGCGGTGGTCGGGCCAATGGTGACCACGACGATTTCGCTGGCCACGCCCTTCTCTTTGAGGCGTACGGCCTCTTCCACGGCGATCTCGCAGAAGGGGTTCATGGACATCTTGACGTTGGCCAAGTCGACGCCGGAGTTGTCCGCCTTGACGCGGACCTTGACGTTATAGTCAACCACTCGTTTGATAGCTACAAGAACCTTCATGGATTCCTCGTTACGCTCCGGTGAAAAGAAAGTCGCCCAGGCAGACCGGACGATGTGAATACGTTGGAAGCCGATCCGGCTTTAAGTGCTGAACCTATATTACACTGACAAGGCAGGCAAAACCGCCCGTATCTTGACTGCATAGCCTAGGCCGGTCAATACGCGGAACTGACCGGTCACGCCCCGCGCCACTTTGATTTTACAGGCCTGCAACCGATTCAAACAAACGTTTGTATTGGACCCCGCCAGCGGTATGGATATAATGCCCAGCCTTGATGCCAAATGTTTCTGTAGTGCCTGCCGGTCTGCGCTACACCGAGCACCTTACACCTAATTAGAAAAGCCTGATGAGCCTTGAGTAGGAGACAACCTGTGGAACGCGAATACATGGAATTCGACGTGGTCATCGTCGGGGCCGGCCCCGCTGGCCTGTCCGCTGCCTGCCGGCTGAAACAACAAGCCGCCCAAGCCGGTGGCGAGATCAGCGTCTGCGTGGTGGAAAAAGGCTCCGAGGTCGGCGCCCATATCCTTTCCGGCGCGGTATTCGAACCACGGGCCTTGAACGAACTGTTCCCCGATTGGAAGGCACTCGGTGCGCCGCTGCACACCGAGGTCAAGCGCGACGACATCTTCATTCTAAAGAATGCCCAGGCCGCAAGCAAAATCCCCGGCCCGTTCGTGCCCAAAACCATGCACAACGAAGGCAACTATATTATCTCCCTGGGCAATCTGTGCCGCTGGCTGGCCCAGCAGGCCGAAAACCTCGGCGTGGAAATCTACCCCGGTTTCGCCGCCCAGGAAGCCCTGATCGATGAAGCCGGTGTGGTGCGCGGCATCATTACTGGCGACCTTGGTGTCGACCGCGAAGGCAAGCCAAAAGAAGGCCTGTACACCCCTGGTATGGAATTGCGTGGTAAGTACACGCTGTTCGCCGAAGGGTGCCGCGGGCACATTGGCAAGCAACTGATCAAGCGCTACAACCTGGACAGCGAGGCTGATGCCCAGCACTACGGCATTGGCCTGAAAGAAATCTGGGAAGTCGACCCCGCCAAGCATGAGCAGGGCCTGGTGGTGCACACCGCCGGCTGGCCGCTGGACATTATGGGCACCGACAACACCGGCGGGTCGTTCCTTTACCACGTAGAAAACAACCAGGTGGTGGTGGGCCTTATTGTCGATCTGTCCTACGCCAACCCGTACCTCTCGCCCTTCGACGAATTCCAGCGGCTCAAGCACCATCCGGTGTTCAGCCAGTACCTGGAAGGCGGCAAGCGCATCAGCTACGGCGCTCGGGCCATCTGCAAGGGTGGTTTGAACTCGCTGCCCAAGATGGTCTTCGCCGGTGGTGCCCTGATCGGCTGCGACCTGGGGACGCTGAACTTCGCCAAGATCAAAGGCAGCCATACGGCCATGAAGTCCGGCATGCTGGCCGCCGATGCAGTGGCCCAGGCTCTGCTCGCGGGCGCTGAAGGCGGTGACGTGCTCAACGGTTACGTCGATGGTTTCAAGGCCAGCTGGCTGCATGAAGAACTATTCGCCAGCCGTAACTTCGGCGCGGCGATCCACAAATGGGGCCCGTTACTGGGCGGTGCGTTCAACTTCGTCGATCAAAACCTGTTCGCCGGCAAGTTGCCGTTCACCCTGCACGACAACAAGCCCGACTACGCCTGCCTGAAACTGGCCGCTGACTGCGCCAGAATCGACTACCCCAAGCCGGACGGCAAACTGAGTTTCGATAAGCTCAGCTCGGTGTTTATCTCCAACACCAACCACGAAGAAGAACAGCCCTGCCACCTCAAGCTCAAAGACCCGAGCATCCCCATCAGCACCAACCTGCCGCTCTACGATGAGCCCGCGCAGCGTTACTGCCCGGCCGGTGTGTACGAGGTGGTGACCCAGGAGGACGGCGAAAAACGCTTCCAAATCAATGCCCAGAACTGCGTGCACTGCAAGACCTGCGACATCAAGGACCCTTCGCAGAACATCACCTGGGTTACCCCGGAAGGCGCTGGCGGGCCTACTTACCCTAATATGTGATTTGAAGATCAAGGGCTCGGGGGCAAGAACCCCTCCTACGGTTCAGACCGCCGATCGTAGGAGGGGGCCGGGCGGCGCTCCGCTTGCCCCCGATCTTTTGCCCTAAAAACACAAATTCATTATCGGCCTCGGGCCTGTTCCAGGCTCTGGACCGAGACGTCCAGGGCTTTTTGCATATCCAGCCGCGCCGAGCGGCCGACGTCTGGGTTGTCGATCTGAAAATTACGCTCCGAGGGCAAGATCGGCGCGGTCAGGTCGTCAGCGTCCGATGGCTCGAAGTCATAATTGGCACCCAATGTCATCGCGCTGCGGCGTAGCAGCATGCGCACCTGAGCTGGGCTCAAGGTCGGGTTGATCGAAAGCATGGCCGCAACGATCCCGGCCACCATGGGCGTTGCGTAGGATGTGCCGCAATGCACGGCGCCCTGCTCGCCCGCGTTGAGGGTCGATGCATGGGTGCATGCCGAGGCGCTGATATCAACCCGCGTATCGACATTGGACGAAGCACGCTTGACCACATAAGCCGGATCGTCGAGCGGCACCGCTGGGCCGTCGCTGCGCTGATGCCCACCGATCACCAGCAACTGGTCGGTCACGAACGACGAAGGCAAGCGGTACTCATCGGTGCCGGAGAACGACGCGCCATTGCCGGCCGAGTTGATCACCAACACGTCGGGGTGCTCGCGCCGCAACCAGAGGAAAAATTCTTCCAGTAACTCTTCGTAGCCGCTCATGGCCAGGCCAGAACGCACCAGCGAGTCGACCTCATCGCCCTCCACGTTCAAGGCGCCGACCCGGTGCAGGCCCCAGCTCCAATTGAGCACCCGCACCCCGTCTTCGACCAGGTTCACCGAGGCTGCAACATTGGCGGTAATGCCTGCATCGGAGTTACGTTCCAGAAGCACTTCAAAACCCTGGCTAGCGCCCTCCAGCCCGCGCAGAAAACCGCTGTACCCCGGCCCCTTGCGCTCGGCCAAGAGAATGCCCGCCACGCTCGAACCATGCTGCGTGGGCTGCTGCGCATCGCGGGCGTAGAGGCAACTGCGCGGTGCCTGGCAGGGTTGCAGGAAGCGGGCAAAGTCGGGCGAATCGAAATCCACATCGCGCTCGATCACCCCGACCCGGATCGGCGTGGTTTTGATCGGCGCCTTCTTGGCTAGCACGCGCCGCTGGTAAAAATTCACCGCATCGGCAAAACGGTTGGCTGCCCATTCGTCGCTGTCAGGGCTGGGCTTGGGCTGCTCTTTGCGGCCCTCGGTTTCGCTTTCGCCTTCGGGCGAAGACTCCTCCACCACCACGGCATCGACGCTGACTTCGCTGCCCAAGCGCAACACCATGGCATCGCGCTCCACCAAGTTGTGCACCGGCAGGCGCAACTGGTAAGTATTGAGCGGCGCAATCGCCCCCACCACTTGGGCGCCGTATTTCTCGGCCAACTTGCGCGCCTCACCGAGGCCGTCGAAGCGCTCTTCGATGATGACGCTGACCAAGTCGACGTAGGTGGTCAGGCCATCCATGTTCTTGGCTACTTCGGCAGGCGTCGCCGCCAGCACATGGCTGCCCGCCATGCTCAACCACACCGGGTTGCTACGCCGCCCAGCCTGCTCCAGCCAGACCGGTGCACTGGCCTGGGCGCCTTGGCGCAATTGCAAGCGCAAACCCTGGCCGTCCCGTTGCGCGGCAACTGGCTGGCCGCCGAGCATCACCGTCAGGGGCCCCTCTTCGATGCCTTTGGCCTGCAGACAAAAGCTCTGCTGCTGGCGGTCCAACAGGTCACCGCAACGGGCCAGGGCCTCCAGGCGCAACGGCTCTTGAGCTTGGGCAAGACCGGCCAAGCCACACAATACCCAGGGAATCACTCGAACCGTGCCCATGCCCATCATCCTCAAAGAAGTACGCCTGTGACCGGTGCCCACGGCCTTGGTTCAGCGGCTGCCCAGCTCAGCGCTGATACGCTGAGCGGCGGCCTGCACTTGGGGCACCAGCGCCTGCATTTTCTCCAGGGGCATATAGGGCAAGGTACTGGCCACGCTAATGGCCGCGACAATCCGCTGGCTGGCATCGCGAATCGGCGCTGCCACGCATCGGATCGACGGCTCGTTGTCTTCCAGGTCGAACGCGAATTGCCCGCTTACGTATTGCTCCATGCGTTCGTGCAACTGCTGCTCGGTCTGCTGCGGGTGTTGGGGCCAACGCGGGTCGCCACCGGCCACGGGTTGGCTAAGGGCAAACAGCCGCTGCCATTCAGTGGGAGGGCTGTCGAGCAGCAAGGCTTTGCCGATTCCGGTGCGCACCAAGGGCATCCGCTGGCCGACGCGCGAACGCATTTCCGGGCCGTTGCGGCCTGGGTTCTTATGCAGGTAAAGCACTTCGTCGGCGTCCCGTATCGCCAGGTGCACGGTGTCACCGGTGGCCGCCGAAAGCTCGTCGAGCCAGGGCGTGGCGAGCATCACCAACGGCACTTCGTCGCGGGCCTGGAAGCCCAGCTCGATCAGGCGAGGCCCCAATAGATAGCCAACCTGGGGCAATACCCTCAGGTAGCGTTCATCCACCAGGGCACTGGCCAGGCGGTGGGTCGTGCTACGGGTCGTGCCGACCAAAGCGGCAATCGCCTTGAGGTCGCGCGCACCTTGCGCAACCGCCTGAATCACTGCCAGGCCGCGTAGCAGCGTTTGGGTGCCGCTGGTGGGGGCAGCGCCCGGGCGGGCAGAGGAATGAGAGTCGGGCATGGCCTACCTTGCAAGCGGTCAATGAACAGCGGGCGCATTATGTTCGCCCGCGTTGAGGGATACCAGCCACTTACAGCTCGATGCGCTCGACTTTACCCACCAGCAACCCGTAGGACAGCGCCCCCAACAGCGCCAACACCGCAATGTAAGTAATGGCTGGGGCGAACGAGTCACCGCTGACCAGAAACCCAATCACGATAGGGGTAGTGATGGCCGAAAGATTGCCAACGAAATTGAACACCCCGCCGGTCAGGCCCAGCAAGCGCGCCGGCGCCAGGGTGGACACCAACGACCAGGTGATCGACGCCAGGCCGTTGCCGAAAAAGGCCAAGGCCATGCAGGCGATCACTACGCTGGTGGAGTCGGTGTAGTTGGCGCCGATCAGGCTGGTGGAAATCAGTAGGCCACCGATGATCGGCAACTTGCGCGCCAGGCCGATGCTGGCGCCGCGGCGGATCATCCAGTCGGAGAAAAACCCGGCACATAGCACCCCGATGAACGCCGCCAGAAACGGCAGCGAAGCCAGCAAGCCGGACTTAATGAAGTCCATGCCACGGTATTTGACCAGGTAAGTGGGGAACCACGTAAGGAAGAACCACAAGGTCGAGTTCAAGCAAAACTGGCCCAGGTAGATGCCCCACAGCTTACGCTGACTGAGCACGATGCCCAGGTCGCGCCAGCTGAAACCGGCGTTGGCCTGCTTGGCCCCGGCCTGCATGTCGACCAAACCGCCGCCCGCGCTGATCAACTCCAACTCAGCCTGGTTGATGCCTTTGAAGTCCCGTGGTTCGCGATACACCGCGTACCAGATCACCGCCCAAAGAATCCCGACCAAACCGGTGCTGACAAACACCATGTGCCAGCCGTAGGCATGTTGCAGCCAAGCCAATACGGGGGTCAGGAAGGCCAGGCCGACGAATTGCCCCGAAGTGTAAAAGCCAATCGCAGTAGCCCGTTCGCGCTCGGGAAACCAAGTGGTCACCACCCGGCTGTTGATCGGGTACGCCGGCGCTTCCAAGGCGCCGACCGCCATACGCAGCACGAACAGGGCAATAAAGCTGGCGGCAAAGCCGAGCATAACGGTGGCGATGGACCACAGAGCCAAGGCCACCGTATAGAGAATACGCGGCGGCACCCGGTCGACCAACCAGCCGCCGGGGATCTGCATGGCGGCGTAGGTCCAACCGAATGCGGAAAAAATCAGCCCGACGTGCACGGGGTCGATCCCCAGTTCGCTGGTCAAAGCCGGGGCCGCGATGGACAGGTTACTGCGGTCTAGGTAGTTGATCACCACAGTGATAAACAGCAGCACCATGATGAAAAAACGCTTGCGCGTGGGGGTGTTCATAAGCGGGCCTTTATTGTGGTTGTGGCCATGGGGCTTTGACCGGGCGACGCCGCGCCCGGCCTGCCTCGTTACAGGTGCCGGCTTTAACCAGCCGTTACCATTCGGCAAAGCTGCCGTCGGCATGGCGCCAGATCGGGTTGCGCCAGCGATGACCCACCGCCGCCCGTTCTTTTACATACTCTTCGTTGATCTCAATACCCAGGCCAGGCCCGTTGGGGATCTTTACGAAGCCTTGGTCGTAGTCGAACACCTGCGGGTGCTTGACGTAGTCCAGCAGGTCGTTGCTTTCGTTGTAGTGGATGCCCAGGCTTTGCTCCTGGATAAACGCGTTGTAGCAAACCGCATCCAGTTGCAGGCATGCCGCCAGGGCAATCGGCCCCAATGGGCAATGCAGCGCCAGGGCGACGTCGTAGGCCTCGGCCATGTTGGCGATTTTGCGGGTTTCGGTGATGCCGCCCGCGTGGGATGCATCCGGCTGGATAATGTCGACATAACCCTCACTGAGTACGCGCTTGAAATCCCAGCGCGAGAACAGCCGCTCGCCCAGGGCAATCGGCGTGCTGGTCAGGGGTGCCAACTCTTTGAGCGCTTCGTAGTTTTCGCTCAGCACCGGCTCTTCGATGAACATCAGCTTGTAGGGGTCCAACTCTTTCATCAGCACCTTGGCCATGGGCTTGTGCACGCGGCCGTGGAAGTCCACGCCGATGCCGACATTCGGGCCCACGGCATCGCGCACGGCCGCCACATTGGCCAGGGCCAGGTCGACTTTTTCGAACGAGTCGAGAAACTGCAGTTCCTCGGTACCGTTCATCTTCACCGCTGTGAAGCCCCGGCCCACAGCCTCTTTGGCCGCCCGTGCGGTGTCCGCTGGACGGTCGCCGCCAATCCATGAATAGACCCGAATACGGTCACGCACCTGGCCGCCAAGCAAGTCGCTCACCGAGACGCCCAGGGCCTTGCCCTTGATATCCCACAACGCCTGGTCGATGCCGGCCAAGGCACTCATATGCACGGCGCCACCCCGGTAGAAACCGCCACGGTAGAGCACCGTCCAGATGTCTTCGATGTTGCGCGGGTCTTTGCCGATCAGGTAGTCCGACAGTTCATCCACGGCCGTAGCTACGGTGTGGGCACGCCCTTCAACCACAGGCTCACCCCAACCGCTGATGCCCTCGTCGGTTTCGACCTTGAGGAACAGCCAGCGCGGCGGCACGATGTAGGTGGTCAACTTGGTGATTTTCATCGGTGATCTCTCTTATTTGGAGGGGGTCGGGGGCTCAGCGTAGGCTCTGCCAGTTGTCGACATAGGCCTTGGCGCGCTCGGCCACGTCTTCGACGCTCATGCCCGGTTTGAACAGCCCGCTGCCCAGGCCGAAACCCTTGACCCCGGCGTCCAGGTACGGCTGCATATTGCTCGGGCCGATGCCCCCGACCGGCACCAGCAGCGTGCCCTGGGGTAACACCGCCAGCCAGGCCTTGACCACTGCGGGGCCGAGCATTTCTGCCGGGAACAGCTTGAGCACATCGGCGCCTTCGGCGAGGGCGGCGAAGGCTTCGTTGGGGGTGGCTACACCGGGTGCCAAGTAGAGGCCGGCGTGCTTGGCGGCGCGTAATACGCGGGCATCACTGTGGGGCATTACGATCAATCGACCACCGGCGTCGCGCACCTGCAGTACCTGCTCGGCGCTCATAACGGTGCCCGCGCCGATCACGCAGTCGTCCGGCAGGCTGTCACGCAGCGTGCGAATGCTGGTGTAAGGATCCGGCGAATTGAGCGGCACCTCGATGATGCGAAACCCGCTGGCGTACAAAACCCGCCCGATGCCTTCAGCTTCTTCGGGCCGCAGCCCACGCAAGATGGCGATCAGGCCATTGTGGGCCAGTGCTTGCTCAAGCATGTCAAACCTCCTGTGACGATGGGGCGACCAGGCCGGCGGCCACGGCCAGGCTCCACAAGCCTTGCTCGGTCGCGCGTTCGACGAGGGTCACCGCAGAAAAAGGAAAATGCGCCAAGGCCAGGCGGTAGCGTTGGCAGAGCTGGTCGTTGCCGATCAAGGCCACTTCAGCAGGCGCCGCAGCGCCTAAAGCCTGGCTGAGGGCGCGCAATTCGTGGCCAATCAGCAACCCCGAGAGGTAGTCGGCCTGCTGCTCCCCCGGCAGTTGGCCGGTGAGGCCCAGGGTGCGAGCGCTGAACATATTCGACAACGGGCCAAGGTCGCCTTGGGCCGAGGCCGCCACCTGCACACCCCGCTCGAAAGCCGCTTGGGCGAACTGTGCGCTGGGGCGTTGCGTGCGGCCCAGCAAGGTGTGGCTGCACAGGGCGGCGTAGACTTCGCCGGTCATAAAGGTATCGAAGTGCTCGATGCAGCCATCCACCAGCCGTACCCATTTGCTGTGGCTGCCGGGTAGGCCGATCAACAGTTCGCCACTGGCACCCGCCGCGTTGCGCTGCTGCAGCAAACCGAGCACTTGGGTTTCTTCGCCGCGCATGACATTCGGCAAGGCCCCCGCTTCAATGACACCCGGCACGACATACAGCCGATGGCCGCGCAGGGTGTCGATGGGTAGAAGGCTGGCGCCGAGGTCGGCGACTCGTGCTGGCGTCGGGCAATAGGCTGCCTCGCGCCAGCCCTGGGCGCTGCCGACCATGCCGCAGGCGATCAGCGGCACTTGAGGGTGCGCCTGCAACCAGTCACCGCAGGCCTCATCCAGGGCCAGTTCGAAACCGTCCTGGCAGTGGTGCCCGGCAATCTGCCGTGGCGCACTGGGCAACTGCATGATGCCCAGGGCCCGCGAGCGCTCTTCGAGCACGCGGCCATTGGGGCCAAGCCGGTACGCCCGCAAGGACGAAGTGCCCCAGTCGAGCGCGATCAATTGCACTGGCATCGCTTCACCTGAAAAGTTGTTATTGGTCAGTGTGCTGCGAGGACTATAAACCCGACCCTCGGAACATCTCAACATATAATTTAGCATCCCATATATAGGGATTATTCTCTGGGCTTTTTGCCGCACGCCTTTGTTATCATCCGCAGCCCCTGTCATCACCACGATCTGCGCTCATGACTACCGCCCCCGCCCTGCTCTCTCGCCGCGACCACAAAACCCTGGGCCTGGCCGCCTTGGGCGGAGCGTTGGAAATCTACGACTTCATTATTTTCGTGTTCTTTGCCTTCACCCTCAGCCAACTGTTTTTCCCGCCGCAGATGCCCGAGTGGCTGCGCCTGCTGCAGAGCTTTGGCATTTTTGCGGCGGGTTACCTGGCTCGCCCTTTGGGCGGCATCGCCATGGCGCATTTCGCCGACCGCCTCGGGCGCAAACAGGTGTTTAGCCTGAGTATTCTTATGATGGCCCTGCCCTGCCTGCTGATCGGTGTAATGCCCACCTATGCGCAGATCGGCTATTTCGCTCCGCTGGCGCTACTGCTGCTGCGCCTGCTGCAAGGTGCCGCCGTGGGCGGCGAAGTACCCAGCGCCTGGGTGTTCGTGGCCGAGCATGTGGCCCCCCAGCGGCGCGGCTACGCACTGGGCTTTTTGCAGGCCGGGTTGACCTTCGGCTACCTGCTGGGGGCCTTGACCGCCACGGCGCTGGCGAAGCTGTTCAGCCCCCAGGAAATCCTCGACTACGCCTGGCGCCTGCCGTTTTTGCTGGGCGGCGTATTCGGTGTGGTGGGTGTCTGGCTGCGCCGTTGGCTGAGCGAAACCCCGGTCTTCCTCGCCCTGCGCGAGCAACGCCAAGAAGTGCAGGAATTTGCCCTGCGCACGGTGCTGCGCGAGCACCGTGCAGCGCTGTTGCCCGCCGCCTTACTCACCTGCGTACTCACTTCGGCGGTGGTGGTATTGGTGGTCATCACCCCCACCGTGATGCAGCAACGCTTCGGCATGCCCCAGGCCGATACCTTTGCCTTGAGCAGCCTGGGTATCGTTTTTTTGAATATCGGCTGCGTCCTGGCCGGCTGCCTGGTCGACCGTATCGGCGGCTGGCGCGCGCTGATGCTCTACAGCCTGGCGCTGCCCGTGGGGGTGGCGCTGCTGTACACCAGCTTGATCCACGGCTGGCGGTTTCCAGGCTTAGCCTACGCCTTCGCTGGGCTGGCCTGTGGTGTGGTGGGGGTAGTGCCGTCGTTGATGGTGGGGCTGTTTCCGGCGCACATTCGGGTCTCGGGGATTTCCTTCACCTACAACTTGGCCTACGCCGCTTGGGGCAGTACCACCCCCTTGGTGCTCATCAGCCTTATGCCCTGGAGCCCCTGGGTGGCGGTGGCCTATGCCGCCGTGATGGGAGCCGTCGGGCTGGCCACTGCACAGTTTGTGCGCCGAAACCACGCCCCAGGCTGAACCTTCGGCCCGCTCGGGGCTCATTTGTTGTGGTCGACAGGCCCGTCCATTCCCTCCCCGCGAACCCGCCGCGCTGTGAGGGCCTGTCAGCGGTTCGTTTACACCATTGGGCTGGTACCTATGCCAATCGAGCGTGAACTCAGCCTACGCGCTGTGCTGACCGGGGCCCTACTGGGCATTCTGCTAACCCCCTCGAATGTCTATGCCGGTTTGAAAATCGGCTGGTCGTTCAACATGTCGATCATCGCCCTGCTGATCGGCTATGGCGTCTGGCAAGGCTTGGCCAGGCGCAGGCCGGATGCGCTGCCGTGGACCTTGCACGAGAGCAATATCAACCAGACAGTAGCCTCGGCCGCTGCGTCGATTATCTCCGGCGGCCTGGTGGCTCCGATCCCCGCCTACACCCTGCTCACGGGGCAGCAACTGGACGCCCTACCGATGATCGCCTGGGTATTTTCGGTGAGTTTTCTGGGCATCTGGATTGCCTGGTACCTGCGCCCGTCGCTGCTCAACGATCACAGCCTGAAGTTTCCTGAAGGCATGGCCACCTTGGAAACCTTGCGGCATATCTACAACCACGGCCATGAAGCGGCCACCCGCTTGAAAGTGTTACTCAGCACAGCGTTGCTGTCGGGGCTGGTGAAGTGGTTCGACAGCTTCGTCTGGGCCATCCCCCGCTGGGCGCCCAATGCGGCGCTGGAGCGGCTGACCTTCACCTTCGACCCGTCGCTGTTGCTGGTGGGCTTTGGCGGCATTATTGGTATTCGCGTGGGCCTTACCCTATTGTTGGGCGCGTTATTGGCCTGGGGCGGCCTGGCGCCGTGGCTGCTGGCCAACCGGCTGGTGGAGTTGCCGGCCGACGCCAGCGGCCCACAATTTGCCGCGCTAGTGCAGTGGCTGCTGTGGCCGGGGGTCAGCCTTATGGTGTGTTCCACCCTGGCCGCCCTGGCCGTGCGCTTGCTGCAACTGCGCCAGGGCCGTTCGGCCCAGCGTGGGCGCCGCTGGCAAGCGCCCAGCCCCGGCCCGGTGCTTGGGCTGATGGCGGCAATCGCCTTGGTGGTCGCGCTGCAAGCGGCGTTGTTCGGCATCAACGTGTGGATGGCCCTGCTGACCATTCCGTTGGCCATCTGCCTGGCGGCCGTGGCGGCCCGCGTGGTGGGCGCCACCGGTATCCCACCGATCGGCGCGATTGGCCAGTTATCGCAACTGACCTTCGGCATCGCCGCACCAGGGCAGGTGCCGATCAACCTGATGAGCGCCAACACAGCTGGCGGCGCAGCAGGCCAATGCACCGACCTGATGAACGATTTCAAAGTGGGCAAAGCCATCGGCGCCACCCCGAAAAAGCAGGTAATCGCCCAATGCCTGGGTATTTTCATCGGCAGCATTGTCGGGGTATTGGTGTACCTGACCTTGATCCCCGACCCACAGCAGATGCTGCTCACCGAAGAGTGGCCCGCCCCTGCCGTGGCGACCTGGAAAGCGGTGGCGCAAACCTTGAGCTATGGGCTGGACTCGCTGTCCATCAGCATCCGTTGGGCGATCCTGCTGGCGGGCAGCGCCGGCGTAGTGCTGGGCTTGCTCGACACCCTGCTCCCCGCCCACCGCGCCCGCTACCTGCCCAGCACGGCGGCACTGGGCCTGGCGTTTGTGCTGCCAGCGTCGATCTCATGCATGATGGCATCCGGGGCGGTACTGACTTGGCTGGTCAGCCAACGCTGGCCAAGCCTGACGGAACGCTTCGCAATCACCGCTGCCGCAGGCCTAATCGCCGGCGAAAGCATTACCGGGGTGGGCGCTTCGTTTTGGCAGCTATTGGCTAACCTCTAAAATCGCAAGAATCCACGTCGCAGGGGCAAAAGATCGGGGCCAAGGCCCCTCCTACAATCAGCGACATATTCATATATCGAACATGCCGCCGCCCGTAGGAGGGGGTCTCGCCCCCGAGCTCCTACCGGTCTAAAACATCAAAAGATCGGGGCCAAGGCCCCTCCTACGCGGGTATCAAGAAGCTGTAATCACCACCCTTGGCCAGTGCCGCCTGGTACGCCGGGCGTGCTTGCAGGCGCTTGAGCCAGGCGGTCAGGTGCGGGTATTGGGCCAACTTGCCCTGCACCCCTGCCAGCTCCGCGACGAAGCTCATCTGCACATCGGCACCGCTGAGTTCGGTGCCCACCAGGTAGTCGCGCTCGCTCAGGGCGTTGTCCAGGTAACCCAGGAAATTCGCCAGCTCGCTGTTGATCCGTGGATGCAAAGGCGCGCCCGCCTCACCCAGGCGGCCGACGTACAGGTTGAGCAGCAAGGGCAGCATGGCCGAGCCCTCAGCGAACTGCAGCCATTGCACGTACTCGTCGTAGGCCTCGCTGGCCGGGTCGGGTTGCAGTTGCCCAGCGCCGTGGCGACGAATCAGGTAGTCGACAATGGCACCGGACTCAATCACCGTGCGCGCGCCATCCTGGATGACCGGCGACTTGCCCAGCGGGTTGATTGCCTTGAGCTCCGGTGGCGCCAGGCGCGTTTGCGGATCGCGCTCGTAGCGTTTGACTTCATACCCAACGCCCAGCTCCTCCAGTAACCAAAGGATACGCTGGGAACGGGAGTCAGCAAGGTGGTGAACGATGATCATGGTGGACATCCTTAAAGGGTGAGCAGTATGGACAGTGGCAAGCGCCGAGTAGTGCCAACGTCTAGGGGCGTAGCACTTGCACCTGGGGCGCCAGGCCGCCTGCCAGGCGCGACAGCAACTCGGTGCCCTCGTACCAGGCGCCATAGCCGCTTTGCCCGTTGATGTGCCCAGCACCACTGAGGCACACCAACTCACTGCCCCAGGCGCGGGCGAATTCGGCGGCTCGGGCCTTGCTGACATAAGGGTCATCGTCGCTGGCCACGACGATCGAGGCAAAACTCAAACGCCCGGTGGACATCGGCGTGAACCCATGGGTGCCACTAGGATAAGACTCCGCTTCGGTGTCGCTCGGGGCCACCAGCAAGGCACCACGAACCTGCTCGCTGCGATGCCGCTCGGCCCAGCGGGTCACCAAGGTGCAGGCCAGGCTGTGCGCCACCAGCACTACCGGCCCGTCTTCACGGCGAATCGCCTGGTCGAGGCAGCGTACCCAGTCGTCACAGTGTGGGGTCTGCCAATCCGCCTGCTCGACCCGCTTGAAGCCCTGCCACTGTTCAGCCCACAGGCTCTGCCAATGATCGGGGCCGGAATCGTAAAGGCCGGGCAGTATCAGGATTTTACTGTGCATGGAGACAGGTCTCGTGGCGATGGGTAAAGCGCACAGTAAAGATTTCCGCCAGCGCAGGCAAAATTTAGCGGCTGCCCTGCGGACCTTGACTCAGGTCAACACTTCGCCCATTCGCCTTGGCAACCCCACGCAGAGCGTCTAGTCTGCGGGTTAGCCGTACCGGCGTTAAGGATGATTAAGCGAGGTGATTGTATGTTTGCCCATGAATACATCGGGTTGTCGATTCTGGATGCTGTGCTGTTGTTGAACCTGGTCTTGGTCGGGCTGTTTGCCCTGCAGCGGCTGGGGCGCCTGCGCGGTATCGGCAAGGCGTCGAACCGGCGCCGGTTCGACGCTGCCTAGGTTAAGGCGAAACCACCTTGTACAGCCTGTACGGATACTCGGTGCGATCCGTCGCGCTGTACTTGCCCGTTCGGTTCAACTGCGCCGCCGTCAGGTACAGGTTGCCGGCTGGGTCCAAGGCGAAGGTGTCCGGCCAGGACAAACGCGGGTCGCTAACCAGGCGGGTAACGCTGCCGTCCGGGGACCAGCGATTGACCGCATAATGGATCGAATCGCTCAGATAAACGTTCCCCGCCTGGTCCGCGAGCATGCCGTGGGACACCCCCACTTTGGCGACCCGCTCGACCCGGCTGGCCAGTTGCGTGTCGCTCAGGGCTGGGTTGGCCAGGTCGGCCGTCGCCACCCGATAGAGGTAGTCTTGGTTGATCGCCCGAAAGTAAAACCACTGCCCATCAGCGGTTAAAGCGATGCCATTGACGTCGGATGAAAACGGTTTACCCTCCGCGTCCACTACATCCTGCCCATCGATGTGCAGCCTGTAGCCGGGCTCGGCGCGGGTGACCGTTTGCCCGGCCAATACGCTGCGGGTCGTACCGGTCTTGAGGTCCAGCACGACAATCGCGGCCCGCTTGGGGTCGGACAAATACGCCAGGTTGCGCCGCGGATCGATGCGTACGTCGTTGAGGGCCGTGGAACCCTGGTCGATGTCCTCGAAGCGGTAGACCCTCTCCACCTGAGCGCTGCCCAGGTCGATGCGCAACAGCTTCATACTGGATTGAGCCGGGCCACCCGGGGCCGGCGATGCCGAATCCAGCACCCACAATTTATCGCCCTGGGCCACCACCGCGTGGGCATTCATAAAATGATCGGCAGGCTGATCCGCCCGGTAGGTGTTCCAGGCGGCGTTGGGGTAAGGCCGCTCCTGGCCATCGACGATCTCGGCCACCGCGTAACGGAACTCCTTAGCGCCACTTTGCCGGGGAAAGGTCAGGAATAATCGGCCCTGCTCGGAAAACGTCACGCCTACCGGTTGTCGCGCGCCAAACTCGGCGACCGCCTGCAATGTCCCGCCCGGCGCGGCGGCCAGCGCCAGTGAGGCCGGTAGGGACAGGGCAAACGTGCAGGCTAGAGCCCATGGCTTGATCATTGCAGGTATCTCCTTGCACCAAGCTAAAAGAGGTCGATGGCCGAACTTCGACGGCCGACTCCACTCAGACACCCACGGTATGGACTTTACTGCGTCAGGTACAGACGCAAAGCATCAGGAGCAATAACCATGAAGGCAATGCATTGGAGCGCCATGGCGCTGGCAGTATCCACCGCCCTACCCCAGTTGGCCTGGGCCGGGTTGGTCGACGACCAGGCAGAGGCCACCGGCTTGCTCGAGGGCAGCCACCTCACCGGGCTGCTGCGTAGCTACTACATCAACCGCGACAACCATAACCAGACCGCAGACAACCGCGACTGGACCCAGGGTTTGATCGCCACTTACCGTTCGGGCTTTACCCAAGGCACTGTGGGTTTTGGCGTCGAAGCCTACGGCTACTACGGTTTGAAACTCGATGGCGGCCGCGCCTATGCAGGCACCGGTAACCTGCCCACCGACCGCAACGGCGACCCCGAAGACGACTACGGCTCAGCCGGCGCCAGCGTGAAAATGCGCGTTTCCAAGACCCAGCTGAGCTATGGCAACCTGCAACCGACCGCCCCGGTGTTCGCCGTCGCCGGCACCCGCTTGCTGCCGCAGACCGCCACCGGCATCAGCCTGGCCAGCAGCGAAATCGACGGCCTGGACGTCGAAGCCGGGCACTTCACCGGCACCGACAGCGGCCTGACCAGCAACCACAGCCATGAAATTTACGCGCTCTACGCCGATGTCAGCGCCGACAGCGCCGACTACATCGGCGGCCAGTACAGCATCACCCCGGACTGGGTGGTCAGCCTGTATGGATCGCAATTCGAAGACGTGTGGCGCCAGTACTACACCAACAGCATCTACACCCTGGCCTTGCCCCACGATCAATCGCTGGAGCTGGCCCTCAACCTGTACCGCACCCTCGACCAGGGTCAGGCCAAGGCCGGGGCCATCGACAACACCACCTACTCGGTGTCAGCCGCCTACTCGTTTCTGTCCGCCCACACCCTCACCTTGTCGTACCAGAAAGTGCATGGCGACACCCCGTTCGACTACGTGGCCACCGGTGACAACGGCAACGGCGAAGGCGGCGACTCGGTGCTGATCGCCAACTCCGTGCAATGGTCGGACTTCAACGGCCCCAATGAGAAGTCCGTGGGCCTGCGCTACGACCTCGACATGCAGGCCTACGGCGTGCCAGGCCTGAGCTTTATGGCACGGCACATGCGCGGCTGGGACGTCGACGGCACCCATGCGCCGGCCACCGGCGCCTATGCCGGTAACTACGGGGCCAATGGCAAGCACCACGAGACCGACCTGGAAGCGCAATACATCATTCAAGAAGGCCCCGCCAAAGACCTTTCGTTTGGCCTGCGCCAGGCGTTCCACAGCGCCAACGCCGCCCAGGGCGAAGGCGACCTGAGCGAATTGCGGCTGATCGTCGAATACCCGCTCAATATCATTTAAGCGGGGCGCGGGCGGCCTGCGCGGCCGCCGCGCGCAGCACAAACTCATCGCGGCGCTGGCGGTCAGCCTGCTCCTTGGCCAGTAACTCCGGGAGCAAGGCACGAGCCTCCTCGGCGCTGAGTATGTACACGCCGTCGTCGTCACCGATGGCCAGGTCGCCAGGGTTGACCTGCACCCCCGCCACACTGATGGGCTGGTTCAGTTCGCCGCCCAGGCCCAGGCTACGGGTGGTCAATGCGCTGATGCCCATGGCGAACATCGGTAGGCGATGGCCGCGCAGCGCCTGAACATCGGTCACCGCACCGGCCACCACCACCCCTGCCAGCCCCTTGATCAACCCCGCCAGAGTACGCAGTTCGCCCCAGCAGGCGCAGTGGGGGTCGCCGACGCATTCGATCACCAACACGTCGCCCGCCTCGCAGGCCAACAACGCCTGGCGCAGAATGCTGCCGTCTGGGGTGAACAGGCGCACCGTCACCACATTGCCCAGGAGGCGAATGTCATCGAACAGGGGGCGCACACCGCGCAGATACCCCCGCTCACTGAGGTGCCCCACAGTGGACGCGGCAACCGGCGCGAAAGCGGCCAGGGTGGCCGCGTCGAGGCCTTGGCGGCGCTCGGCCAGGGTGGCGCTCATCGGGCTTTCCTCGGGCGCAACAAGGGGCAGGTCGAGCAATACTCCACCGGCTCACTGGCTTGGTAATAGAAACAGCAAGTGCGCCGAAAGCGCACACTGCGCTGGCCGTCATCGACCAGGGTCAGCGGCCGCCGGAAATGCTTGAGCGGGTTGTAGTTCAGGCCGAACAGCGCCGGGTCGGCCTCCTCCAGCAACCAATGAAAATCCGCGGCGCTACGGGCGCGAATACGCTCGTCGTCAACCTTGGCCAGGCGCCGCTCGTACAGTGAGTAAACCCGCACTGCGGTGTTGTCCCAGAGTATCCGCACCGAGACGCCGCTGACCCGCGCAAAGGTCTGCCACAGCGGCTGCAACAGGCCGCCGAACAGCTCGCCCACCACCTCGGCGCGCCAGGCGTCACGGGCGCCCGGCGGGCAATCATGGGTATGCAGATCGCGCAGCGGCATCGCAGAGGTCCACACGCCGCCCTCGTGCAGCAGTTCCAGCATGGCGTTGTCCAGGGACAAGCGCAGCCCCTTGTCGAAGGCCGACAGGGCATACAGGCACGCCCCGGTGGTCAGAAAGGACAAGCGCTTGCCCAGCAGCGAGGCCGTGACCGCCCGCGAAGGCGAGCGAATCACCGGCGTCAGCGCATCCAGGCGCTGCGCACACAGGGTGTCGTCCAGCAGTTCGCGCGCCAGCAGCGTATGCGAGGGGTCGCAGGCGCTGGCCGGTTTCAGGCGCAGCGCGCCGCTGAGCGCCGCCCATTGCTCGGCGTTGAAGGTTCCCATTGGGCTCACTGGGGCAGCTCCCGACCGAAAGGGATGCACAACGGTGTGCCAAAGAAGGGGTCGGCGATGATCCGGCAATTGAGGTTGAACACCTGTTTGACCAACGCCTCGGTCAGGATCGTCTCCGGGCGCCCCTGGGCGAACGCCCGCTGGTCATGCACGGCGATCATGTGATCGGCATAGCGGCAGGCCAGGTTGAGGTCGTGCAGCACCATCACGATGGTCTTGTTCTGCTGGCGGTTGAGATCGCGCAACAGGTCGAGCACCTCGATCTGGTGGGCCAGGTCGAGAAAGGTCGTGGGCTCGTCGAGCAGCACGATCTCAGTGTCTTGAGCCAAGGTCATGGCGATCCAGGCACGCTGGCGCTGGCCGCCAGACAACGCGTCCACCGGGCGCTCAGCCAGGGCCGCCAGGTCGGTCTGGGCCAACGCCCGGTCGACCATGGCTTCGTCTTGCACAGACCATTGCTGCATCCAGTTCTGGTAAGGGTAGCGGCCCAGGCTGACCAACTGGCGCACGCTAATCCCTTCGGGCGCCACTGGCGTCTGCGGCAGGATCGCCAGCTCACGGGCGATCACCGCCGTAGGTTTGTGCTGAATATCGCTGCCATTGAGGATCACCACCCCCTGCTGCGGCTTCAGCAGGCGGGCGAAGGATTTCAACAAGGTGCTTTTGCCGCAGCCGTTGCTGCCGATCAGCACCGTGACCTGGCCCCGCGGCAGTTGCAGGTCCAATTGGTCGATGATCACCTGGCGTTGATAGCTCAGGGTCAAACCGCGGGTCGCAATGGGAGGCATAAACGTCAGGTTCCTCAGGGGCGCTGTTTGATCAACAGGTACAGAAAATACGGCGTACCGAGCACCGCAACGAAAATCCCGGCCGGCAGGTCCAGGGGCAGAAACAACGTACGCCCCAGGACATCGGCGAGCATCACCAGGTTGGCCCCCACCAGGGCCGCCATCACGGCTTCACCAGCGAAGCCCGGCGCTACCAGGCGCTTGGCAATGTGCGGGGCGATCAAGCCAACAAAAGCGATTGCCCCGCCCCACGCCACCGCCGCCCCGGCCAGGGCCACACTGACCGCCAGCAGGGCGCCGCGTAGGGCCTGCACCCTGACGCCCACGCCTTGGGCCAGGGGGTCGTCCAACTGCTGCACGCGCACGTGGCGTGCCAGCAGCACCAGCAAGCCAACGATTGCCAACAGCCACAGGGCCAACGCGCGCGGCTCCGACCAACTGGCGCCGTAGACGCTGCCGGTCAGCCAGACATAGGCCGAGAGCGCGGTGGTCAAGGAGCTGAACACCAGTACGAAGGTGGTGGTGGCCGCCAGCATTGCCGACACACCGACGCCGATCAGCACCAGGCGCAACGGTGAGGCGCCCTGCTTCCAGGCCAACAAATAGATGGCCAGTGTCGCCAGCCCAGCCCCCAGCATCGCCGCCACCGGCAGCCAGGTCTGGCCAAGGCTGGCGGCGAAAAACGACAGGTAGAGCACGGCGGCAGCGCTGGCGCCGCTGGTAATGCCCAGCAGGTCGGGCGAGGCCAATGGGTTGCGAATGATGCTTTGCAAAATCAACCCGGACAGCGCCAGCGCCGCCCCTACCAACCCAGCCAAAGCGATGCGCGGCAAGCGCAGTTGCTCAACGATAAAACTCAAACTCGGGTCTTGCTCGGTGAACAAAATAGCCAGTACCGCCTGGGGCGACGACAACACTTTGCCCACCGCCAGTGAGCCCCACACCACCAACAGCGTGATGCCCAGCGCGCCCCCCAGACGGCCTAGGGTTGCCAGGTTGAGCTGCCGGGAAAAACGCCCGAGGCGCCAGGTCAACGGCTTATCCATAACGGCCCCCACGGCGCGCCAGCAGGATGAAAAAAGGTGCACCGAACAGCGCGGTCATCACCCCCACGGGCACTTCCTGGGGCAGGATCAACACCCGCCCGAGCATGTCAGCCACCAGCAGCAGTATCGCCCCCAGCACGGCGCAGCCGGGTAACAACCAACGATGGTCGATGGACAGCCCCTTGCGCACCATGTGCGGCACGATCAGCCCAATAAAGCCGATGCTACCCGCCATGGCCACAGCACTGCCCGCCAGAACGATGACCAAAAGGCTCAGCAGCAGGCGAATCAACCCGGTGCGCTGGCCCAGGCCGGTGGCGATCTCTTCGCCCGCGTTGAGCACGTTGATCTGCCCGGCCAGCAGCAGCGCACCGAGCAACCCGGCAGCGGCGCACAGTAACAGAGGCCCGGCCACCGCCAGGGTGCGCTCGGTCAGTGACCCGGCCAGCCACAGCAGCACCGTGTCCAAGCCTTCCTGATTGACCACCAGCAGCGCCTGGCTAAACGCGGTGAACAACGCGGTAATCGCCGCTCCGGCCAGGACGATGCGCAGCGGGTTGAGGCGGCCCTGGCCCATGTTGCCGATCAGCCAGACCAGGCTGCCGGCCGTGGCGGCGCCGAGAAACGCGCACCACAGCCACTGCTCCACCGAGGCCAGGGCAAACAGCGATGAGCACAGAATGATAAAGAAAGTCGCCCCGGCGTTGATGCCGAACAGCCCCGGCGAAGCCAACGGGTTGCGCGTCAGCGCCTGCATCAGCGCCCCCGCTACCGCCAGGCTCGCACCGACCGCCATCGCCAGCACCGTACGCGACAATCGTGTGGTGCTGACCAGCATGTGGTTGACGTTGAGCGGGTCTGGCTGCAGCAGCGCGCTGGCCACCTCGGGCAAGGGAATCCAGCGCGCGCCCACGGCCAAACTGGCCATGGCGCAAACCAGCAACAACGCGGCGGCCAGCGCCAGCTTGAACCCATGGCTCATGCGGCGGCCCCAGGCAATGCCACGCGGGCGATGTCAGTGAGCATGCGATTGGCCCCTAAAATGCCTCCCGACAAACTCCACGCCACGCCATCCACCACCCACACCTGGCCCTGCTGCGGCGCCCGCAATTGCAACCAGAGCGGGTGCTGGATCAGGCTGGCATAGTTTTGCTGGGCGCTACGGCTGTCGGCCCGCAGAAACACGAAGAAGACATCGGCGTTGACCGCCGCCAGGCTTTCGCGGTTGGTCAGTTTCAACGACACCCCAGCGGCAGCCCGGCTGGCTTCGCTCCAGGCAAACCCCAGCTCGCTGAGCACGGAGCCGGCGAAACTGGCCGGCAGGTAGCTGCGAATATGGTCCTCGCGAATATCCAGCACCGCCACGGTCGGCGGCCATTGCCCGGCGAATTGCTGTTGCAGGCGCTCGCGCAGTTGCGCCACGTGCTGACGCCATTGCGTCAGCAACGCCTCGGCGGCCGCCTGGCGATTCAACGCCGCCCCCATCAGGGCCAGGGTCCGTTTGAATTCGAAGACCTCCTGCAACATCACCACCGGCGCGATTTGCTCAAGCAACGGCGCGATTCGCTCATGGCGAAAACGCGAGGCGACGATCAGGTCGGGCTTGAGCATGACGATGTCTTCCAGGCTCGGCTGCGTCTCCAGCCCCACATGGGGCACACCCTCAAGGGCCGCGCGCAGGTAGCGGTACATGGGCTTCTCGCTCCAGGAGTCGACCACCGCGCAGGGGGTCACGCCCAACGCCACTGCGCAGTCCGTGGCGCCCTGAAACAAGGTGACCAGCCGGCTAGGGCTGGTCGTGGCATGGGCTGCCAGCGGCGCCCACAGGGGGCTCGCCAGCAGGCCGAGGGACAAGCGCAGCACGCTGCGCCGGGACGCTGGGGGCAAGGCTTCAGACGTCACGTGACAACCTGTGGAAGGGGTTGACCACCTGGCCTTTGCCAAACGGCATGCTGCCCGGCCCGCCAGCCCGTTCGATCATCGGCGTGAGCAGAAGCTTCTGCGGCCAATGGGGTGCTTCGAACAGTTGTTGCCTGAGCATGGCGCGAGCCTCCTCGGTAAAATCAATGGTCACGAGCAAATCTTCCAGCACCTGGCCCATTTGTTTCCACAGCGCCGTGGCGGGCACGTCGTAGACCTGGGCCAGGGTGTCGATGATCGCCCGCAGGTTGACCTGAATGCCCAAGGTCTGCAACCAGAACAGCAGGTCTTCGGGGCGCTCATGGTACAGGGTATTGGCATGGCCTTTCTTCAACCGATACGCCGGGTCGGCCATACCGTTGCGCTCCAGCCAGGGCACGAAAATACGCAGCGAATCGTGATCGCGCAGCAGCAAGCCCTGGACGTAACCCGCCTTCCACACCAGCACCGCGTTTTGCCCGTGCACCTCGCCGAGCATGCCCAAGCGGAACATGCGCAAGTTGATGTCGAGAAAGCTGTGGCACACCTCGCCGAACAACGCCTGCACCGAGGCAGTGTCGACCGGCAACTGCCGATATTGCAGCCAGTCGTCGAAGAAGTGGCGGCGGCTGCCAGGCAATGGCGTGCCCAGGGCAGCCATGGGCAGCAGGCGAAAATCCGGGTCGTCGAGCAACGCGGCTGGGTAGCTACGCACCATCGCCGCCAGGTGCCGCGGCGCCTCGTCGAACAAGGTGGCGTCAGGCGGCATAAAGGCCCACCATTTATTCTCATCACACAAGTGCAAGCGCTGCTGCAAAGTCGCGTCCAGCGGCAATGCCTGGCGCAACAGGCGCTCGCTCAGGCCGCCGTTGATCATCTTCACCGCCGGCAGATAACGCGAAGCGCCCAGCGAATAGATCGCCATGGGTAACTTCAGGTAGTCGGCGCTGGCAAAACAGGGCGTCATCGAACGCAAGGATGAGGTGGCATAGACCTCGGCCGCGCTGAACGCCAAACGTTGGCAATCGCCCTGGGCAAACGCAGCGCCCAATTGCACGGGCAGCACCTGCGCCAGTTGCCATGGGTGCACCGGTAAGGCGATGTGGCTGTCTTCGAGGCCCTTGGCCCGCATCTCGGCAGTCAGTTCTGCCTGCAGATTGGCGGGCAGTAGGTAGTGGGCCGGGGGATTATGCCGAGGGTCGACTACGCCGCTGCCACATTGCAAAAGCTCAGCAGCCACTGCGACCCAGTTCAGCGCCACCGGCTGGGCGAACTCGGCTTGATAGCGCTGGTATTGCCCGTCGTCCAAGCCTTGCTTGGCCTTGGCCAACGGATGATAAGGCCGATCGCGCAACGACGCCCATTGCTCCATGGTCAGGAAAAACCTGGCGTTGTCTTGGCCCAGCAAATTGTGGGTGTCCACCCGGTGGTCCAAGGACAACGCGGTCTGCCGCACGCTGATGTCCAACACCTCCTGGAACAGCGCAAAGCCCTTCTCGTTGTCCGGGAAGCGTTCGGCGACGCCGCGCAACAGCAGCTCCATGAATCCATGGGGCGACAACGAGGTCCAGCGCTGATCCTGACGCGCCAACACCGGTGTGCCCGGCACCTTCTCCCAAGCCTGGGTGATGCCAGGGCGCAGCGCCACGATGATAAAGCGCTGCTCTTGCGGGTCACAGCACCATTCCCAGACCCGCTGCTCGGCACTCAGGCCGATAAATGCCGGGGCCTGCGGGTGCAGGCCCGGCCATTGCGCGGCGGGCGTGAGCGCCAGTGGCTCAGCGCCGAAAAACTGCTCGGCGAGCAAGCAGTCCACCAGGTCTTGCAGCACGCTTTCGGCGGCCATCGTCGTAAGGTTCATAAATTAGTGTCCTTCTGCACAAGTGGTGGCCAATTTGGCCTGGAGGGCGCGAAAGGCAATACCGCGCTCGTCTCCCAAGACAAAGGTGGTGACCCCACGCGCCTGCCAGCGCCGGTGGTCGTCGGGTTGCCGGGGGATAGCGCAATACGGCACCCCGGCCGCACTGGCCGCAACCCAGGCGGCCTGGAGCGCGTCCTGCACCTGCGGTTGCTCGATCTGCCAGGGCTGGCCGAGGGATTGCGAGAGGTCGGCTGCGCCTTCCAGGATCAGGTCCAGGCCCGGCACAGCAGCGATTTCCCCCGCACAGCGCACGCCTTCAGCGCTCTCCAGCATGGCCACGATCATGATCTGCTCGTTAGCCTTAACCACGTAATCGGCCAGGCTGTGCTTGCCGAAGGCTCCAGGGCGCCCGGCATTGAGGCTGCGTTGACCCAGTGGGTGGTACTTGCAGGCGTGGATGGCTGCTTGCAGCTGTTGCGCACTTTCGATCATCGGCAGGACGATCCCCTGGGCACCGCCGTCGAGCAGGCGCAACAGAGTTTTAGGGTTAAGGTCTGCCACTCGCACCAGCGGCGTCAGGCCATAGCTCTCTGCCGTGCGAATCATGTTCTCCACGGTTTCGGGGTTGATCAGCACGTGCTCCAGGTCAATGATCACGAAGTCGAAACCGGCTTCGGAAATCAGCTCGATGGATGCAGGCGCCGGGATCGAGGCGATCAAGCCATAGGCCGGCGCCCTCGCCTGCAGTTTCAGCTTGAGTTGGTTAGTCCTTAGCATGACGCGGGCCGATGGGCATGCAGCGGGTTGGGCACCGAGGTAAAACGCCGCTCACCATCGCCCAATAGACGACGCTTGGTCAGCTCTTCCACTTCGTAGAACGGCGCGAACACATCGAACAGGGCGAAGCGTTCACGGTGCTGCGGGTGGGCCTGCTGATAATCGAGGATGACCTCGGCGGTCATGCGCCAGAACTGGCGCTCTTCGAGCTGGTAATGCTGTTGCAGGAAGATCGCCATTTCCGCCAGGCAGATGAAAAAGAACGCGTCGCAGGAGAAATCCCGCACGGCATTGAGGTCGTCGGTAAGGATGAACGAGTTGCGGTTCACCTTGGCGTGGCTGGCGGGCACGGGCACCAGGTCGGGGCACAGGTGCGGCCGCGCCAGGTGCTGGGGCGAATAGCGCACACCGTCGTGGAAGTCCTTCAGGGCGATGCGCTGCGGCCAGCCCTGCTTGAGGATCAGCACGATGTTCTGGCCGTGGGACTCCATACCGACCCCTTCGGCATAGAGCATGTGAATGATCGGCGCGACGCTCACCTGCAACAGCTGGCGGGTCCAAGCCTGGGCGCCATAACGGGCGATCCAGGGCTCGATAAAAGGCGCCTGTGCACCTTGCCCGTAACGGTTTTCCACGTGGCTCAAACCGTTGAACGGCACGGCCTGCTCATCCGCCTCCAGGTAAGCATGGATGCTCTCGCGCCAGATCGCCCCCAGGGTTCCGTAGGCCTGGGGCATGCGCGTGGCCGCCAGATGATCGTAGGCAAAACTGACCCCGGCCACCTCCCCCAGAATCACGAAGCCGAGGTCACGCGCCGTGGCGTCGGTGGCGATCAGCTGTTGCAGCCAGTCGGTGACGATAGGTCCATTCATTACCGTATGCCGCGCCAGAATGCGCGTGCTGGAGGTATTGGTCATGCTCAGGGCGAGCTTCACATAGGGGCGTTTTATGTCGCTGACGTTAGCCAGGGTGCGGATCGACTGCTGAGCCTGGTAGCGGTCTTCACCCGCGCCCAGGTAAACCAGCTCGCCACGCGCCAATTCAGCGTAGAAAGTCGGCACCAGGGTGTTTTCCCACTGCCAGGGGTGCACGGGGAGCAGCCAGTAGTCATCCACCGAGCGGCCCTGCTGGGCCAGTTGCATCGCCCATTGCTGCCAGCGCTGGGGGCCATATTCCTGTTGCATGAACGCGCTGAAATCGAGGCGCTGCGAGTGGTTCATGGCCCCACACGTCTTCGCCACGGCCACCCAGACCAGGTGGATCGGCGCGCCGAACTCAGGGCCATAGCGAGCGTTGTCGGCCAGGGAAAAACCAATCCGCGACTTGTAGCACGGGTGGTAGCTGTGGGCGTCCATGAAATGCTGCTCCAGCGCATCGAAGCCCAGCTCATGGGGGGCGCAGGCCGGTTGATAGGGCTGCTGGCGGGCCTGCAGGTCTTTGAGTAGGGTCTGTTCCAGTTCCAGAGCGAAGCGCGGCAGGTGCGGGCTCGCGTGGAACTCACCGAGCAACTCGGACAACGCTTGGTGCACGTCGGGCACCGTGCGTTCGCCGCGGTGGTTCACACGCACCAGGCTGGCGTGGTCGAGGCGGATCAGCTCGAAACTGTGGCCAAGCCTGCCTTCGCAATGGTATTGGACCTGCTCTTGCCGAGCGTCGCTGCCGCACACCACAAAGCGCTGGCGGTGATCGTCGAGGGGCTCGCGGCGGTAGCTCAATACCTGCTCGTACAGCAGGGTTTGCAGCAGTTGCCCTACCACCCGCTGCTGCACTTGCTGATAAAGGCCGGCGTCAACCGTGGCCAACCAAGTGCCGGGAGCGGGCGCTGTAGCGCTGAGGGAAAGAGTCATGTGCGTACCTTGTCAGTGGACGTTAAAGGGGTGGCAGTGGCCTCGTCCGGCGCGGGCGCGGGAAAGCGCCAGGCGCACGGCAACGCCAGCAGAATCAACAAGCCGGTGGCGGCGAACACTTCATCGATGCCCACCAGGGTCGCGGCGGCGCTGTCGCCCCACTCCGGCACCGCGCCCGCGCGCAGTTCCAGCCAGAGCGAGGCCAGCACGATCGCCAGCGAAGCCACCAGGCGGCGAGAAATGTTATTCATGGCGGCGCCCTGGGTGACCATCGGCTCGGGCAACGCGTTGAGGCCTGCGGTGGTCACCGGCAGGTAGGACAGGCCCAGGCCGGCGCCGCGAACCATCATCAGCAGGCACACGGTGACGATCGAACTGTCGCCATCCAATTGCCCCAGGGCCAGGGTGGCCAGGCCGGTCAACGACAGCCCCCAGGCCACCACGCCACGGGCACCGTGGCGGTCCAACAGACGCCCACCCAACTGGCCGAAGAGGCTGGCAAACAGGGCCGTGCAAAGCAACGAGAAGCCGGTCCAGAGGGGGCTGTAGCCCATCACCATCTGCACCAGTAAGGGCAGCAGCACCAGGCATTCGAACATGCCGACCGACTGCACCACGGCGATGATCACGCTCAGGCGGTAACCGCGCAGGGCGAAAATCCGCAGGTTGAGCAACGGCTCGGGCCGACGCAGTTCGACCTGGACGAACGCCACCAGGCAGGCCAGGCCGCCCACCAGCAGGGCCAGGTTGATCGGGTCGAGCAGCGCGTCGGCATGGCGCAACCGGTCGATGCCAATCATCAATGCCGCGAGGCCTGCCGCGATGAGCGCATACCCCGGCCAATCGAACGCTTTGCGCTCACCCGCTGGCGAGTCCGGCAGTACGCCCAAGCCCATGCCCAACGCAAGCAAGCCGATGGGAACGTTCATCAGGAACAGCGCGCGCCAGCTGAACCACTCCAGCAGCACACTGCCGCACAACGGCCCCAGCGCAGGCGCGAGCATCACCGCCGCGCCCCATAGGCCCGTGACCCGGCCGCGCTCATGCTTGGCGTACACCGAAAAAATAATCGCCAACGACAGCGGAATCATCAGCCCGCTGGCCACGCCTTGCACCACCCGCGCAACGATCACCCAGGTAATGGAGCCAGCCTCGGCGCCCAGCAGCGAACCCAGCACAAACAGCAGTACCCCGCCCAAATACAAGGGTTTGCGGCCCAGGCGTTGGGCGAGAAAACTGGTCAGCGGCATGCTCATGCCCATGCTCAACATGAACCCCGCGACGATCCAGGTCGCCAGCACCGGGCCGATGGCGAAGGCCTCGATGAACACCGGCAAAGCTGGGTTCAACGAGCTGTTGCTGAGGCTGACGGTCAAGGTGCCCAGCAACACATTGACCACCACCAGCGCCCGCGGCACCTTGGCACTCACTGGCACGCCCCGCCCTCTTGCACGAACAGCAATGACGGCCGTGGGTGGCAAAGGAAGTCGACGTGGGAAATGTTATAGCCATAGGCGCCCGCCAGGGGCAGCACCAGCAAGTCGCCGATGCGCACATCCTGCAGGGGGTAGTCGCGACTGAGAATGTCCTTGGGCGTGCACAGTTGCCCTACCACGGTCCACGGTTGAGTCGCTGCCGAGGTACTGCGCGGTTGGCGCGGCAGGTGGATCACCGGGTGATCGTGGCCCTGGGCAACAGGCAGGCGGAACTGATGGGTGCCGCCCCGGCACACCACAAAGTGCTTGCCGTGGCTGGTCTTGGTGTCCAGCACGGCTATGGCGTAGTAACCACAGAACGCGCTGATAAAGCGCCCAGGCTCGAAGCGCACGATGGGCGCCTGGGCATCGGCGCCCAGGCGCTGGCCCAGGTAGGTGCACAGGCGCTGCCAGTCGAACTGCTGCGGGCCCAGGTAGTTCACACCGATGCCACCGCCAACGTTGAGGTGGGTGACGGTTTGCGGGTTGGCTGCCAAGGCGCGCCACTGGGGCCAGCGTTGCAAGTAGAGGTCCAGCAATTGTTCGTGTCGCTCCACCTGTTGTTGGTGGGACATGGCGTGCACGTGGAAACCCTTGAGCTGCAGATGGCTGGCTTGATCCACCTGGCGCACGGCCAGGGCCAGCTCCGGCTCGTCGATGCCGAAGGGCGTCGGTGTGCCCGCCATGGCCAGTTTGCTCGACAATGGGGCCGGCAATTGCGGGTTGATGCGGATCAGCACAGCTTGTACCCGCCCGGCCGCCTCGGCCAGGTGCTGCAAGCGGGCAATCTCGTTGAGGCTCTCCACGTGAATGGCTTCGACGCCGTGGCGCAAGGCGGCGCGCAAATCCGAGTCGAGTTTGCCCGGCCCGGAAAACACGTAGGGCTTACGCGTGGCACAGCCCACTACGCGGTCGATCTCGCCGCCCGAAGAAATCTCGAACCCATGCACCAACGGCGCCAGGGCGTCGAGGATTGGCGCCTCACTGTTGGCCTTGATGGCGTAGTACAGCTCGACCTTAGGCGGTAACGCCGCCATCACCGCCCGCACGTGCTGCCGCAAGGCGTCCAGGTCGTGGACGAACAACGCGATGGGGTCTGCACTGCTGGCCTGCGCGCGTTCGATGGCGTGGCGCACCGTGCTCGGTAACTCAGTCATCAGCGGCCTCCTCGCCCCATGGCGACGACAAGCGCACGTAGCCGGCCTGACGGTCGGCGTGGGCGGCCAGGCGCACTTTCAGGTTGGTTTTACAGGCGATCGGTTGGCCGGCGATCAAGTCGTCCAGCTCTGGCGCCGGGCGAATCAACTCGGCGCGCACCCGCGCCAATTGTTGTTCCACCCGCTGCCACATCAACGGTGCCAGGTACGGCCGTTCCCAACTCAAGGCCAGCACCGCCTCGGACAAATTATTCACGAACAAGCAGTAAGAAATGCGCTTCCAACCTTGCTCGCGGGAATACAGCAACGACTGCCGGACCCGCGGGTGCAAGGTGTCTTGCACTTGCTCGATGCCCAAGTCGGCGGTCAACTTGACGCCCTCGAAGTCCCTGAGCAGCAACTGCACCGGGCGCCCGTTGTCGTGGATCAGCACGCTGTTCTGCAGGTGCGGCTCCATCACAATGCCGTGGTTGAAAAACAACGCCAGCACCGGCCGCAGCAACAACGCCTGGTAGTCGTCGAACCAGTTGAGCAACTGGTTATCGCTGGCGGGCCGACCGTTGAAACCTTGCAAAAACCCATGGACCAACGGCCGCAGGTGGATGTCGCGGGCGAACAAGGTGCCGGCCATAACGCTGCAGTCAGCGCCACTGTGACGGCAGAAGTTCTCCCGCAGGATCGCCCCGGTTTGCTCGCGAAACCAATGGTTATCCGCTTCGCTGGCGTCACTCGGTGCCCAGCTCAACGCCCCCGGCTCGGCCACCGACGACAGGCCGCCCAGGCTGGCCGGCTGGGTCTGCTGCAAGCGCCGGAACAGGCGGTCGATGATCAGCGTGCTGTCCAGCTCGTACCAGGCGTTCTTACGCACGCAGTTGGTGATTCGTACGTTCAGCGAACCTTTGATGAAATAGTCATGGCCTTCGATGTACCAGGTGCGCATGGACGCCGTTGGGCTCGCCAGATGACCATGGGGGCCGAGGTCGACCAGCGTGCCACGGGCCAGCAGGCGCTGTACGCGGGGGTCCTGAACGAACAACTGGGCCTGCACCGGGTGCAGGCAGATGATGGCGTGCCCCGGGCGGGCTTTGGCCTGATCGGCGAAACCGTTGAGTACCTGTGCCTCGCTCAGCCCATTGCCAGCCACGTGCAAGCCCTGGTTCGGTACCTCGAACAGGTGCAGACGGGTGCTGGCCTGGAATTCCGGCGCATAGGTTTCCTGGGCCAGGTGCGCAGGCCACAGCCTGGCCTTGGGCGCTGGGTGGTTGGGATGGCCGAACCACAGGCCTTGTTCACTGGCCAGGTAGCTGCTCAGGGGGGCTGGGCAGCCGGGGAGCAGATTGTGGTCGACGATGGCTTCGGTCAGGTAGCGGCTCTGCAACACCTGGCCGAGCAGCTCGGCATTGTGGGCGCAGGTCATGTGCTCGCACGCCGTGAGCAGCTGCTCGGTAAAGGTCGCAAAGTCTGCGTAGGCCCATGGCTGATCAGGGCCAGGCCGGCCGTAGACATCCGACAGATAACGGTGGCTGCCCAGGCTGTCGCGGCGGTCCACCAGCACGAAAAACTGTTGTTGGTTGGGCAGCTCGATGGTCAACGGAATGCCTTTCCACTCCACGCCCTCGAGGTAACTGCCTGGGGCAATGCCATGCATGTCTTCAGGCCAGGTATAACTCAAGCAGTGTTCTGGCAGGGCAAACTCTTTAATAAGGCAGTTCAATAAGGCGTGTGAACTTGCTAACTCGCTGACTCTACGGGAGACCCTAGCGCGATCGGGATTATTCATAATGACTCCGCCATGCCTCGAAAGGCATGGGTTACGTTATTTGCAATAACGATGGGGGATTTTTTATATCGATTTAGCCTGATCCATATGACTTATTGTTATCACTTTCCCTGCGCCGGCCTGGCCTGAGCCAAGGCCGCAATCAATGCCCGGGTATAGCGTTCGATCACCGCGTGGCATTGTTCTTCATCGATAATCAGCGGCGGCAATAAACGCACGACATTGCCTTGCCGGCCGCCGCGTTCTAATAACAGGCCATACTGGAAACACTGTTGCTGAATGATTGCCGCCAACCCTGGGTCGGCCGGAAAACACTGCAAGGCATCCGGGGCCTGGCGCTCGTCGACGATTTCGATACCGATCATCAAGCCGCGCCCGCGCACTTGGCCCATGGCGGGGAAGCGCTGACGCAAGCCCTCCAACTGGTGCTTGAGCCAGGCGCCGCGCTTCTCGGCCTGGGCGGCCAACTCGGCCTCCTGGAGGACTTGCAAGGTAGCGATCCCCGTGGCCATCGCCATCTGATTGCCACGAAAGGTGCCGCTGTGGTTACCCGGTTGCCAGGCGTCGAACACGCGGCGGATGCCCAGCAACGCCAGGGGCAGGCCGCCACCGATGGCCTTGGACATCACGATGATGTCAGGTTCGATGCCCGCGTGTTGGTAGGCAAACATCTTGCCCGTGCGGCAAAAGCCGGCTTGTACTTCATCGAGGATCAACACAATGCCGTGCTTACGGGTGACCTCACGCACTTTGCGCAACCAGGTCAGGGGCGCCGGGTTGACCCCGCCCTCGCCCTGTACGGCTTCGAGGATGACAGCGGCCGGCAACGACACGCCACTTTCGACATCTTCGATAAATTGCTCGAAATAATGGCTCAAGGCCTGGACCCCCGCATCTCCCCCCAGCCCCAAGGGGCAGCGGTATTCGTGGGGATAAGGGAGGAATTGCACACCAGGCATCAAGGTGGCGATGGCATTTTTTGGGCCGGTGTTACCCGTGACCGACAAGGCGCCGTGGGTCATGCCATGGTAGCCGCCAGAGAAGCTGATCACGCTGTTACGCCCAGTAGCGGTTTTGGCGAGCTTGAGTGCGGCCTCTACCGCATCGGCGCCCGAGGGGCCGCAGAACTGCAGGCAGTAATCACGCCCGCCCCCAGGCAAAAGCCCTAGCAAGGCCTCACTGAAAGCGTCCTTTAGAGGGGTGGTCAGGTCGAGGGTATGCATGGGTAAGCCCGAGGCGAGAAAGCGCCCGATGCTGCTGACGATGGCCTCATGGTTATGACCCAAGGCCAGCGTGCCCGCCCCGGCCAAGCAGTCCAGATACACCTTGCCTTCGACATCGGTGACCCAAACACCCTTGGCCTGAGCGATGGCCAAAGGCAACTTACGCGGGTAACTACGAACATTGGATTCAAACTGGCTTTGTCGATTTAAATAATCAGCATTGCTCTTTTGATGCCGACCAGTGTGCACAGCGTTTTCAGTAAACATCTGTTTAACCCTAGTAAGACCTAAAGCGTAATTATTATCATTTCGCTCAACTCGAAGCAAGTTGTTTGAGCCTTTTCAACATGAACTTTCAATCACTGGCATATTGATCTATCGCGCACACTTACCCCGCACCTTAGTTGATGAAATTGAGCGACTTGTTAGATGAGGCGACACTGTGAAGGCGATAAGTTCCACAGTGGCTGTTTTATTTTAATTAAATGATATTCATGTTCTGAATACACCTTTATCGAGGACAACCGGGGCGGCTACGGTGAGCCGCCCAGGTCATTAGAAGCCGACGGTGGCCGACACTAGGTATGTCCGGGGGGTAGACAAGGTCAGGCCCGGCGCACTGTCAGACGAACTGGCGGCCGATGAGAAATAAGTCTTGTCCAACACGTTTTCCACCGTGGCGCGTAGGGTGATCGGGCGGCCTTCGACCTTGAAGGCATAACGCGCGCCGACGTCGTAGCGTTCCCAGTTGTCGATCTTCTGCCGGTTGGCCGCGTCGACGTACTGGGAACCTGTGTGAATGGCCCGTGCATTCAGGGTCAAGCCTTCCACGGTGGGAATGTCCCACTCGGCGCCCAGGTTAACGTTGAGCACAGGCGAGCCGGTCCCGCGGTTACCCTTGAAGTCGTTGGCGCCGGTGCCACTCTTGACCACCTCGCTGTCCAACACCATCACCCCGCCGAGCAGGCGCACGCCGTCGAGCGGCTCACCGAAGGCGCTCAGCTCCAGGCCTTGGTTACGCAATTCGCCGTTAGGCTCGAAGGTGTTATTGGACGTGGCGTACGCGGTTTGCTCGATGCGAAACACACTGGCGGTCATGCCCAGGGTGCCGCGGTCGTACTTGACCCCCGCTTCCAGTTGTTTGCTGGTGAAGGGCGGGAAGATTTCGTTGGCGTTGATGGCGGTGGTCGGTGCGGTTTGCCCTTGGGTCAAGCCCTCCATGTAGTTGCTGTAGAGCGACACCTCATCGGTCAGCTTGTAAACGATGCCCACGGCCGGTGAGACTTTTTGCTCGTCTTCGGCGGCGTCGCGCGCGCCATTGGTCCAGTTGTCCACCTGCACCCGCTGCAAACGCGCACCCAGGGTCAGCAGTACGCGGTCTTCAGCAAGGCTCAGGGTGTCGGCCAGGGCGACGCTGGTGAACAGGTTTTCCGTATGGGTACTGTCGTCCGTACGGGTCGGCGCCCCGGTGGGCTCGGGACGGTCCACGGGGTTGTACAGGTTGCTGATGCTGTTGGCGTAGCGCGTACCCGAGTTGTCGAAATCGAAACTGAAATAGGTGGCGCTCAAATTCACTTCATGCCCGACCGGGCCGGTGTCGAAGCGCTTGCGCAAACCCACCATCGCCGTTTTGACGTCTTCGGTGCGTTGGAACAGCCGTGGCTGTACGGTGAAATTGCCGTTGCTGGCGGTGTTCTGCACGCCATGGCGGAAGAAATCGTAGTCGCCTGAACGCGCGCCGGCGGCGGCATACAGCATCAGGGTGTCGCTCAGGTCGAACTCGCCGCGCAAGGCACCGAAGGTGTCCTTGGAATGGGCGTAGGTCCAGGAGTTGGCGAAGTTGTGCTTGATGTCTTCAGCTTTTGGCACCGTCGCGCCGCGCGCCAGCTCGACCCGCTCTTGCGGGGCATCGGCGTGGCGCTCCTGGCGCCCAAGGTCGAGGGACAAGCGTACCCGCTCGTCACGCAGGTCGAAGCCCACCGCGGCCATCTCGCGCTCGACGCTTTGATGATCCCACTCAGTGTCCCCGGACTGCCGCACCCCGTTGAAACGCACGCCAAAGCGCTGGTCTTCGCCAAAGCGGCGACCGATGTCAATGGCGCTGCCGAACTGCCCTTTGGAGGCATAGCTGCCGGTCACTTCGGTAATGGGGGCATCGGTGGCCCGCTTGGGCTCGATATTGATCCCACCGCCAACGCTGCCCCGCGGCGCGATGCCACCGAGCAGCGCGGCCGGACCACGCAGGATGTCGACCCGCTCGACCATTTCCATGTCGATGGCGTAGGTGGGCAGGACGCCATACAAGCCGCTGTAGGACACGTCACTGTTGAAGAGGCTCAGACCACGGATGGAGAATTGCTCGAAACGCCCGCCGGCCGGGTTGGTGGTACGCACCGTGGGGTCGGCGGCGACCATGTCGCCCAAAGTCCGCGCCTGCTGGTTTTTAACCTGGGTGCTGGTGTAGGACGTCTGGCTGAACGGCGTATCCATGTAATCACGCTGGCCGAGCATCCCCAGGCCACCGGCACGGGCCACTTGACCCCCGGCATACACGGTGTCGGCGCTGCCACTGTTAGTAGCGGTCCCGGTGATCGAGGTGACTGGAATCTGCAGGGCCGCGGACTGCTCCGGCGCGGGCATCACCGTGTAGGCCTGGGCACCGACGGGCGCCAGTTGCAAGCCAGAGCCTTGCAACAAGCGGGCGAAACCCTCCTCCACTGCGTATTCGCCAGAAAGGCCCGGGCTGGTGCGCCCGTTGACCAGGGCGGGGTCCAGGGACAGGTCCACACCTGCCAGGCCGGCGAAGCGAGTCAACGCCGCGCTCAGCGGCCCGGCCGGCACTTGGTAGCTACGCTTGGGCGAACTGTCGGCCCAGCTGGAGGTAACGAACGGCGGGCTGGCCCCCAAGCTCAGCAGCAGGCTCAGGTGCAACAGGGGGCGCAAACGGCAAGGCTTTACTGCGGGCATTGAAGAGGCTCTCTTTTTGGTCACTTACCTGGAATGACAGGCGAGTTAAAAAAAAGGGACATATTGCGGTATGCGTTGAGCGATCGGGGGCGGGAAGAGCTCGGGGGCAAGGCCCCCTCCTACGCCGTGTCTTTGCGTGGTACCAGGCTGACCCAGAAACGGGTGCGGGTTTGCACTTCCAGGGGCAGGCTGGCGGCAAGCAGGTGGAGCACCCGGTCGGTGTCTTCCAGGCGAAAACTGCCGGTAACTCGCAGGCGCTCCAGGGCTGGGTCCCAGCGCAGCAGCCCAGGGCGGTAGCGACTCAGCTCACGCAAAAAAGCGCCCAGGGCCTGGTCCTGGGCCACCAGTACGCCCTGGCGCCAACCCAGTTGCGCCAGGTCGAAAGGTTGCACCGACGCCGCACCCTGGCTGCCCAGGCTCACCTGCTGGCCCGCCCGTAACATCAGCACCGGCCCCTGCAAGGGTTGTAGGCCCACTGCGCCACTGGTCACCGAAACTCTGCAGCCGTCTTCGTCCAGACGCGCGCACACTTCACTTTGGGCCACGCTCAAGCGGCCGTAACGCGTCTCCAGGGACAAGGGCGAAGTACCGCTGACCTTTAGCGCGACTTCGCCCTCCACCAGGGTGATGCGTCGCTGCGCCATGTCGACGTCGACGGCACTGGCGGTATTGAGTTGCAGGGCGCTGCCATCGGCCAGGGTCATTTGCCGACGCTCGCCGGTGGCGGTGCGCAGATCAGCGCGCCACGCCTCCAGCGGCAGTTGCCGGCCTAGCAGCCAGGCCGCCGGAACCAACGCCGTTAGCCCTAATGCTCGTTTGAGCACGACCCGACGGCTGGCCTGCGACCGGTCCAGGGTGGCCAAGGCCAGGGCCGGTGGCAGGTTGGCGAAACGTTGGCGCAACTGCTGCGCCTTTTGCCAGGCCTGCTCGTGGCGCGCCGAGCTGTCGCGCCAGCGTTGCAAGCTGGCGTAGTCACCTTCGTTGGCGGTGCCGGACTCCAATAACGCCAACCACTGCGCCGCGGCTCGCGCGGCTTGCAACGCTTCCGTCGACGGCGCCGCACGCTTCACAGATCGGCCACCAGGCAATGCTCATAGGCTTGCGCCATGTAGCGCTTGATGGTGCGCTCAGACACTTGCAAACGCTCGGCAATCTCCCGGTAGCCCAAACCTTCCAACTGGCTCAGCAGAAATGCCCGGCGCACCGCCGGCGGCAAGCCGTCGAGCAGTTCATCCAAGGCCTGCAGGGTTTCCAACAAGACCCAGCGTTGCTCCGGTGAAGGCACGCTGTCTTGCGGCAATTGCGCGAGAGCTTCCAAATAGGCCTGTTCCAGGCTCCGGCGTTGATAGAAGTTGCTCAGCAGGCGCTTACCCACCGTCACCAGATACGCCCGCGGCTCGCGCACCTCGGCCAGTGCCTGCGGGCTGGCAAATACCCGTAGGAAGGTGTCCTGACTCAGGTCAGCGGCATCCCAGGCATTGCCCAAACGCTGCCGCAGCCAACCCTCCAACCAGCCACGATGGTCGCGGTACAGGTCGTGGAGGCTCTGCTCCTTCGCCATCACTGCATCATTCATGTCAAGGGCCCTGTGCCAGGAAATTATTCAAATGAGACTCATTCTAATTAATGTTGTTCTGGCTTTGAAAGGGCTTTTATGAAAATCGTGACCGAAAAGATACAAAACAGGGTTAGACGCCAGCTGGGGGCACGGCTCGCGCTAAACCGAGCACGCCTTACTGTGCGCTTCTAACTGGCGTTCTGAGGGCGAGTGTTGAGCCACCGCGTCCAAACGAAGGTGGCGGTCCGCCACCGCCTCGATCAAGGCTACGTCATGGCTGACCAGTAACACGGCGGTCTGGTACTCCCTGGCCATCTCCAGCAGCAGATCGATCATCTCCTTCTGAGTGATCATGTCGAGTCGCGAACTGGGTTCATCGGCGAAGATAAACACCGGTTTGAGCAGCAATACCCGCAGCAAGGAAAAGCGCTGCAGTTCACCGCCAGAGACCTGACCGGGGCGCCGTTGCAAAAGCTCCGGCGCAAGGCGCAGGCGCTGCATCAGGCGCGGAATCTGGCCGGCCTCCAGGCGATGCAGGCGCAGCAGATCGTCCAGGTTGCGCCCGAGGGTGAGGGTGGGAGGAAACGCCGCCACCGGGTCTTGGAACAGCTTCTGCATGGCCACCCGCGGTAGCCCCGCTTGGCGTTGCACCGAGCCCTCGCCCGGCGCGATCAGGCCCAGGATGATGTCACCCAGGGTCGACTTGCCGCAGCCCGACGGGCCCGTGACGCCGACCACTTCGCCCGCGCCGATAGCCAGTGAAAGCCCCTCGAACAGCCGCCGCCCGCCTCGCTCGGCACCCAGATCGCGCACCTGCACCACTGGCGGGCCCAGGGGTTGCGCTGGGCGACGGGGCCAGCGCGCGGGGTTGGCAGCCATCAGCAGGCGGCTGTAATCGTGCACCGGCCGGTTGAGGACCTGCTCGGCCGGCCCGCTTTCGACGACCTGCCCTTTGAGCATGATCATCACCTCACCACCCAATTGCCGTGCCACTTCGACGTCGTGGGTGATGATCAGCAACGCGCCACCGTCGGCGAGGCCCGCTTGCAACAGCGCCACCACTTCGCCGATACGGGCGCTGTCCAGGCCCTTGGTCGGCTCATCGGCGATCATCACTTTGGCCCCACCGGCATGGGTCGCGGCAAACGCCAGGCGCTGGGCCATGCCCCCCGACAGTTGGAAGGGGTACTTGTCGCGGGCCTGTTCCAGGCCAAGCCCCGCCAGGCTCTCACCGCCCAGCCGAGCCGCTTCGCGTTCGGGCTTGCCCAGCACGTGGCGGTAGGTTTCACTGACTTGGCTCAGCGCGCGCATTGTCGGGTCTAGGCTCAGCCAGGGTTCTTGGGGCAACACGGCGATTTCCCGTCCCCAAAGCTGTCTACGCGCCAGGTCGGTGCCCTGTTCGCGCAAGCCATTAGCCAACTCGATTTGGCCATGGGCCTGCAGGCCGGGCGGAAGATTACCCACCACCCCTTGGGCGAACAGGCTTTTACCCGAGCCGGTTTCTCCAATGATGGTCAGCACTTGCCCTGGCCATAACGCCAGGGAGATAGGTGCCACCAACTGAGCGGTAGCGCTGCGGATTTCCAGGCCTTGAACATTCAACAGTGGCTTCACGGTTTGCGCCCCCCGGCAATCAGCATCAGTGACAGGACGATAAGAAAGATCACCACGATCGGCATGGCGATGATCGACGGCGCCTCGGCGAAATACGGCAGCAGCTCGGTGATCATCAGGCCCAGCTCGGCGGTCGGCGGGCGTACCCCAACGCTGACGAAGCCCAGGGCCGCGATCGCCATAATGGCTGACGCCGCGCCGAAGGCCGCCAGGGTCGACAGCACCGAAGCCAGCTCCGGCCAAAGATGGCGGCGCACGATGTACAGGGGGCCAAAGCCCAACAGGCGAGTCGCCGCGACGGCGGGCGAAGCCAACACGGTACGCGCCAATGCCCGGGTCATGCGGAAATACTCGACCCACAACACCAACGCGATGGCGGCGTACAGGGCCAGGAATGAGCCGGGATAGATGGCCACCACCAGCAGCACCAGGAGCAACCCTGGGAGCGCGAGGAACAACTCAGCCAGGAGCCCCAGGCCCTTGTCGATGGCGCCGCCGTGCCAGGCGGCGAGAACCCCGAGTACCGCGCCTGGCACAGCGGCGCTGGCAACACTGACCAAGGCCAGGCCCAGGGATAAGCGGAGCGCCGCCGCCAATCTGGCCAGCATGTCGCGACCCAAGTGATCGGTCCCCAGTGGATGACCGGCCATGGGGCCGGCGAGAATGGCGTTGTAGTCTTGCCGGGCCATGTCCGTGTGCCAGAAGCCCGGCACTGCCACCGCGAAGACTACCAGCAGCGCTAGCAGGCCGAAGCCCAGCCAGCGGGAAAACGATCGCCGCCCAGGTGCAGCTTCTGCGATGGCGCTGTCCAGGTTCATGTCCAGGTTCATGCGTCCCTCCGACGTGGGTCGATCATATGGTTCGCCAGGTCGACCAGCGTATTGAGCAACACGAACATCAGCCCCATGGCCAATGCCGCGCCTTGCACCATGGGGATATCCCGCTGGACGATGGCGTGCACCAGGCCGTGGCCGATACCGGGCCAGGCGAACAGCGTTTCGACCACCACCACCCCTTCTATCAGGTACACCAGTTGCACCCCCAGATAGGTCACCACGGGCACGCTAATGTTGCGCAGCCCGTGGCGCATAAAGACCCGGCAGCCGCTCAAGCCCTTGAGGCGCCCGAACGCGTAATACGGCGAACTGGCCACAGCGACCGTCGCATCCCGCGCCACCCGCGAAGAAATAGCGGCGAGCCCCAGGGCCAGGGTCAGGCTAGGCAGTACGCTATGGGCGAAGGTGCCATGCCCGGCCGAGGGCAGGATTGCCAGGGATACGGCGAAGATCAGCACCAAAATCACCCCCAGTACAAAGTGCGGTATGGCTCTGGTCGCGGTGCTGATCAGCAACAGTGCCTTATCGATCCAGCCGCCCTGGCGCAGGCCGGCGAGCACCCCAAGGGCTGGGCCGATAATCACCGACAACGCCACGGCCCCGAGCGCCAGGCGAACGGAGCTGCCCAGCTCATGGGCAACCATCTCGGTGACCGGCTTGCCCGACACCAGCGAGTTGCCCAGGTCCAGCACCAGCAAATGCCCCACCCAACTGACAAACCGTGCCAGCAGTGGTTGGTCCAGCCCCAGCTCGGCGCGTACGGCCTCAGCAGCCGCGCTGTTGACCAAATCGTAGCCATAACGGCCGGCGGCAATCCGATAGGCGGCGTCACCGGGCAGTAAGGTCATCAGCAGAAAAGTCAGCGCCCCGACCAGCAGCGCGACCATCAGTGCTTGCAACAATCTGAACCCCAACAGCCGGATCATTCCGCCCACCGCATCGTGCTAAGCCCAAACGTGCGCTCGAACGGATCGATAGCGGCGCCTGTCACACGCTTTGATACGGCAATCGATTGGCGATACCAGGCCACCGGGATCAGCGGCAGGTCGGCCTGCACCAAGCCGACGATTTCATTACGCAGGCGTTGTTGCTCGGCCGGGTCATCGCTGCTCAGCAAGGCCTGCATCGCTCGAGCGAAACCTGGGTTGTTCCAACCCAAAGGCCCCCACTGGGCACCACCCCCACTGAAATCCGCCAACAGCGTGACCAGGGGGTCGGGCACCAGCGCGTAATTGCGCCCATACAGAGCGAGCTGCAGGGTACCGTCTTTATGGGCGGCGGGGATGGCGCTGGCGTTTTCCACGGCCACTTCGACCTCCACGCCGATCTCACGCAACTGCGCCTGCAAGGCTGTGGCGATCAGCGGCAGTTCGGGACGGTCGGAGTAGGTGAGCAGTTTCAAGCTCAAACGTTTACCGTCTTTTTCCACGATGCCATCGGCCCCCGGCACCCAGCCCTCGCCTTTGAGCAAATCACGGGCCGCTTGCGGATCGTAGGCCAGGGGCGGTAACGAGGGGTCGTGCCAGGCCGCCACGTTGTCGCCGAACATCTGCGTGGCGCCGGTGCCTGGAGCACGTAAGACGGCAGCGGCGATACCTTCGCGCTGGATCGCCAGGCTCAGGGCGCGGCGTACATTGACGGTGGCCGTCGCGCCGCTTCCGGCATTGGCCGCCAGCACCACCACCCGCGGCACGGGCCCCATCAGCACTTGGGTGTTCTGCGCCCGTTGCAAGCGCAAGATGCTGGGCGGGTCGAGCTGAAAGACCAACTCGGCACCGCCGCTTTCGGCCATTAGCGAGCGGGTTTCACCGCGCCCAGCGCCCAGGTAAGTGGTTTTGACGATGCTCGGTTTTACCCCCCAATAGCCATCGAAACGCTCGGCGGCCAAGCGCTGCGGCGGCTCCAATAGAGTCAGCCGGTAAGGGCCGGTGGCGATGATCTGCTGCACATTGCCTTGGTTATCGTAGGCCGCGCTGGCGAGGATATTGGTCGAAGAGTGAGCCAACAGCGCCGGCAGAGGTTTGAACGGCTCGACCAAGCGGATGATCACGTCCTGGCCCTGGGCAGTGATCGATTCGACCCGGGCATTGCTCAGCACGCCCGGCTTGCCCAGGGCAACGTTCAAGCTGTGGGCGGCGACCGCGGCGGTGAGGTCGCTGCCATCGTGAAACTTGACGCCTGGGCGCACTGTGAGGTTCCACTGTTTACCGTCTTCGGAGACCTTCCAGTGCTCGGCCAGAGCAGGCGTCGGTTGGCCCTGGCGGTCAGCGTCCAGCAGCGTTTCGGTGATTTGCATTCTTTGGAAAATAAAGCCTGAGACCGACGGGTCTAGCCCGCCGATCTCAAAGGGCGCCACCACATCGAACACGGTGTCGCTGGCCGCCACTGGGGCTGAGGCCAGACAAAGCCCGGTAATGAAAGCCGCAGTCAGCAGCGTCAGGCACTTGGGAGGGTTGCGTAACATATCGATCCTTAGGGCATGCAGGCCCTGGCGGGCGGGAGGCTGATGGCCGCTGGGGTTAGAACAAGGAGGCGGATATTACATCACGCTATAACATAACATTTAATGCTTAAACTTTTCGTTACAATTGCCTTTGTCGCGCCGCTGTCAGGGCTGGCTCGACGCTTAAAGCGGCCGAGCGAGTAGTCAAACCCGGCCGCCATCGTGCAGAGTAACCAGCATTCGTAACGCTCAAACCAGGCTGGAATCATGAATCGTCGGAAAAAACTAAACCAATTGCTCAAAGCCAATGCCAAAAAAGCCAGTGCCAAGTTGGCCCCTGCCAATAAAAACCCCTATATCAATAAAGCCGACCGCGCGAAGCTGGCGGCCGAAGCTGAAGCCACGGGTGCAGGGGTTTCACCCACGCCGCACGCCTAACCCTTTTCTTCTACAGAGGCCTTCACCACGTGTTGACGTTTTTTATATTCCTGCTGGCCTGCGCCGCCGCGGCCAGCACCGGCATGCTGTTCAAACCGGGGCAGTGGTACGAAACCCTGACCAAGCCGAGCTTCACCCCACCCAACTGGCTGTTCCCAGTGGCCTGGTCGATTATCTACCTGCTGCTGGCCTGGGCGGGCTATCGCCTGAGCCTGATACCTGGCAGCCAGAACGTCCTGGCGTTATGGGCCGCCCAGATTGCCCTCAATACCTTATGGACGCCGGTGTTCTTCGGCGCTCAACGGATTGTCGCCGGCTTGCTGATCCTCACCCTGCTCTGGCTGGTCGTCGCTGCAATGGTATTGATGGCCATACAGCTCGACTTGATCACCGGCTTGATCCTGTTCCCTTATCTGGTCTGGCTGTGCGTCGCCTGGGCGTTGAATTTTTCCATCTTGCGCAGTAACCGCTGATGACCATCACCGATTGGCCAGCCAGCGAGCAGACCCTGGCGCAGGTCCGCCGTTTCAATAAGAGGCTGGCATGGTTGCCGCGCTTTCGCATCCGTAACCGGCTCACCCCACGGGTGATCCAGCTATTACTGCGCGCGGGCCAGATCGGCGGTGCGGGCAAGCTGGCCAGGCATGGACTGACGGCTGAGACAAAAGTCATCGCCGTTGCCGGTGCTTCGGTGCCGTTGCGGATTATCCGGCCACGCGCCCAGTCCAGGGGGGTCGTGCTGGACTTCCATGGCGGCGGCTGGGTCATCGGTAATGCGCAGATGAACGATGACCTGAACCTGGCGATGGTCAATGCCTGCAACGTGACCGTGGTGTCGGTGGATTATCGACTGGCGGTGTCGACGCCCATCCAAGGGCTGTTGGCCGACTGCCTGGGCGCCGCGCACTGGCTGCTGGGCGCAGAGGAATTCGCCGGGCTGCCGGTCATCGTCGTCGGTGAATCGGCCGGCGGGCACCTCGCGGCGGCCACCTTGCTGGGGCTGAAGGCATCGCCCACCCTGCTGCAACGGATCAGTGGCGCCCTGCTCTACTACGGCGTCTACGACCTGACCGGCACCCCCAGCGTGCGCAGTGCCAGCGCCGATACACTGGTACTGGATGGCCCCGGTATGGTCGAGGCGCTTCGCCTGCTCACGCCGGGCCTAGACGACCCCACCCGGCGGCAGCCGCCGTTGTCGCCTTTGTACGGCGACTTCAGCGACTTTCCTGCTGCGCTGATGTTGGTTGGCGAACTCGACCCGCTAAAGGACGACACCCTGCAGTTGGCGGACCGGTGGCGGCAGTCAGCCGCGGTCGAAGCCCACCTGCTGCCCGCCTCGCCCCATGGGTTCATTCATTTCCCCACGGCCTTGGCCCAGGACGTGCTCGCTTATAGCCACCGCTGGGTAACCGCACGGATCGACGCAACGCTGGCGGCCCGTCACGGTGCCTGAAGCGCCCGCAATGTGGCCTCAGGGCCAGACAGCGCCTGGCCGAAAAATGCCCCCTGTAACTGGTCGCAGATCGCCGCACGCAGTTGCTCGAACTGGTCCTGGGTGTCGATGCCCTCGGCTGCCACTTGCAGCCCCAGGCTGCGCCCCAGAGTGACCATCGCGGCGAACAGGGCCTGATCCTGCCCTTGCCCGAGGGTCTCAATGAGGTGGCGCTCGAAACGAATACCATCGAAAGGGCCACCCAGCAGCCCCTGTAATGCGCTGAGGCGGCTGCCGAACTTATCGACGTAAACCGCCACGCCCAATGCCTTGAGCCCGTGCAGGTGGCGCGCGATATTCGGCGAAGGGTCGAGCATGACCTCCTCGCCGATGGCCAGGATCAGGCGCCGTGGGTCTAGCCCGGAACGCGCCAATGCCGGTGGCAACTGGACTGCCATCAAGCCGCTTTTGAAACAGCGTGGCAACACCACCATCGACACCGTCAGCGGTGCCGGCCAGGTCGCGGCTTGCTGGCAGAGGTTGTGCAAAATCCAATGGCCCAGGGCGTCCAGCAACGCTGGGTCTTGCACGCCCGGTATAAACTCCTGCCACCCCAATAGCCCACGTTGGGGGTGCTGCCACTGTAACGACGCTTCGAACCCGGCCAACTGCGACCCACCCGCGCTAAAGCGTGGCATATAGCAAATCTGCAGACCGTCGTTGTGAAACGCTTCGCGCAACGAGGTCTCGTACTGACGCCGCTCCAGCAACGCCCCGTTCATGCCTTCACTGTACTGTCGCCAAGTGCCTCGCCCCGCCCCTTTGGCGCTATACAGGGCAATGTCGGCGCGCTGCAGCAGCGCTTCAGCGTGCCGGCAATCGGCGCCGGACCACGCCGCCCCGATGCTCACCCCGATAAAAACCCGGTGGCCGTCCAGGTGCATCGGCAGGTGCAACTGCTCGATGATGCGCTCACACAACTGTTGCAGTTCGGCCTGGCCGAAGGGGCCGGGTAGTACCACGACAAATTCATCGCCGCCCAGTCGGGCCACCAAGTCGGTGCCACGAATATTTTGTTCCAGCACCTGTGCCACCCGGCGCAGAACGCTGTCGCCGACCGCATGGCCGAGGTGGTCGTTGATCGGTTTGAAGCGGTCCAGGTCCAGGCTCAGCACCGCCAGTGGCGTCGCGCAGGCCAGCTGGGCCTGCAAAAAGTCATACAGCCGGCCGCGATTGGCCAGCCCGGTCAGGGAATCATGCAGCGCCAGATAGCGGATCTGCGCCAGCGCTTCCAGCTCGCCGGTGATATCGGTAGCGGTGCCGCGAAAGCCTTCGTGCCCGCCCTGGATAGCCCGGGCCGACAGCTTGCAGGTGCGGGTTCGTCCATCGTAGTCGGTGTATTGGCAGATCAGCGCAGCCGCAGCAGGCAGGCTGGCTTGCCCGAGCAGCCACTGCGCCAGCGGCTGCGCCGCGCCGTGGGCGCTCAGCACCTATGGCAAACGCTTGCCCAACCAGGCCTGCTGCGGATAGCCAGTGACCTGTTCGAAGCGTTCCGAAAGGTAGCTCAGGCGGTAATCGGCACCCACTTCCCACAGCCAGTCGGAGGACACTTCGGCGATGTTGCGAAAGCGCTCCTCGCTGTGGGCCAGAGCCAGGCCCTGGCGCGTCATCTCGGCGTACTGGCGCTCTTGTTGCCGCAGCATGCGCAAGGCTTGACGCAACACCAGGCCAGCGAACAGGCCCAGAGTCAGCAGCGCGAGCACCAGTAGCGGCAATAGCGTGTCGCGCAGGGCCTTGCCTGGGGTCGCCGGGGTCCACACCAACCGATCGGCAAAAGCGGGGTCCAGCTGCACGCTATTGTGCTCAGCGGCCCGACCGTCGCGGGAGACGTGCGCGTCAGCCAAGGCGAAATCTCGGGCTACGCTGGCCAACGCTTTTTCGTCCAGTACCTTGATGAACAACATGACACTGGGTGGCCCCGCAACCTCTGCGACACTGCCGTCGGTGCCGGTGGTGATCGCCGCCGCCGACACAAAGGCCGGTGCGCCATCACTGTGCATCAGGCGCACGCCCGTGTCTTCCCGGTGTTCGGCGGCCCTGGCCCACGCCAGCAGGCTAGCCAGGTCGCCCTGCAACCAAGTGCGAGCATCGAGCTGAGCGATTTTGCCGTTGAGGACCGAGTAAACGGTGCGGTCATCCGGGCCAATGACCATCACGGCCTGATAGCCATAGAGCTGGAACACACTGCTGCCGACGTTTTCCTGGTTATACGCCCACGCGGGGTCGACGCTGACGTGCAAATCCCGGTAAGCATCGCTCCACTTGGCGTAGTCGCTGAGGTCACGCTGGATGTTCACGCGCACGCCTTCCACGGCTTTTTGCGCGAAAAACAGATTTTGCTCGCGGGCGCTTCGGTCCTGCTCGTGGGTGACACTGAGCAACAGCCCGATGGCCAACATCGACAGGACAACCAGCAACAACACAATCGCCGGTAGCGTGTGCCGAGTAAAGGTGCGCCCCGATAGAACCATTGGGGCAGGCGGCGTGGTGATTTTCATCAGGGTGTTGGTTTACTCGGCATGCAGGCAACTACGAGTATCGCGCCTGACCCATAGGGTATCGGCCTGCTGCCCCAGAGCTTGATATCCCGCGGCTCAAGCGCGCGGCCCCGGGTCACCTGATCAATGTTCGGCCCATATATTGCAACGATGTTGGTGAATCCCCTTGCTGGTCATTTCTGAGAGGTCACATGCCCTATCTATGCCGTGGTTTGTTGTTTGCCCTATGCACCCTGGCGGCCGCCGCAATGCCCGGCCTGGTTCAGGCCGACGCCTTGTCCGAGATCACCCAACGCGGCGTGCTGAGGGTCGCCGTGCCCCAGGACTACCCGCCCTTCGGCTCGGTCGGCACTGACCTAAAACCGCGCGGCCTGGACATCGATATGGCGCAATTGATCGCCGACAAGCTGGGGGTGAAACTGCAACTGACCGCAGTGACCTCGGCTAACCGCATTCCTTTTCTGACCACCGGCAAAGTCGACCTGACTATTTCCAGCCTGGGCAAAACCCCGGAGCGCGAAGAAGTGATCGCCTTCAGTGACAAATACGCCCCCTTCTACATGGGGGTCTACGGCCCTGCCGACGTCCAGGTCAAGACCCCAGCCGACCTGGCTGGCAAAAGCGTCGGCCTGGCCCGTGGCGCCTTGGAAGACATCGAAGTGAGCAAAGTGGCGCCCGCAGGCACTACGGTCAAACGCTTCGAGGACAACAACACTTCGATCTCGGCGTTTCTCGCGGGCCAGGTGCAGTTGATCGCCAGCGGTAATGCCACCATGGTGGTGATCGCGGAGAAAAACCCGCAACGCCCGCCGCTACTCAAGTTCAAACTCAGGGATTCGGGCTGCTATATCGGTATCGCCAAAGATGAAGCCGCGCTCAAGGCCAAGGTCAATCAGATCATCGCGGCGGCCAAGGCCGATGGCACGCTAAACAGGTTTGTCGAAACCTGGCTGAAAGAATCGCTACCTGCCGATTTCTAAAGTCAGGCCCCTCGCCGCACGCCGGCAAATCGCGCATCATGGGCACCTTCTCTTCAGTGGAGCCCTGTATGCGCGCCCTTCCCTTACTCCTCTGCCTTATCGCCTCTGGCCTGGGTTTTGTCGCCCCGGCGGCCCTGGCCAGTGAAGAAAGCCAACTGATCGAAGCCATCAACAGCTACCGCAGCCAAGTGCAACGCTGTGAGGGGCAAGCCTCGGCCGAGCTGCCACCGCTGGCCTCTGACCCGCGGCTGATCCTGCCGGCCAGTGGTAAGACCGACTTGCGGCAGGCGTTGGCCCAGGCCCGCTACCCCATGGTCAATGTTCGCGCCATCAGCCTGGCCGGCCCGCGTGACGCCGGGGCTGCTATGGCGACCATCAAGGAGAGCTTTTGCCAGGTGGCGTTAGACCCACAGTTTGTCGACATCGGCGTCAGCCGTGAGGGCCGTGACTGGCGAGTGGTGCTGGCGCGGCCGTTGTTGAGCGCACGCCTGGGCACCTCCCAAAGTGAGGGCCAGCAACTGTTGGGGCTGCTCAATACCGCCCGCCAGCAGGCGCGCCAATGCGGCGCCCAGGCCTTTGCTGCCGCCCCGGCGTTAGCGTGGAATGACAACCTGGCCAAGGCCGCCGAAGGCCACAGCCGGGCCATGGCCAACCAGAATTTCTTCGACCACAAGGGCCGCGACGGCAGCACCCCAGGCGACCGGGCCGAGCTGGCGGGCTACCTGGGTGGGGCCATCGGCGAGAACATCGCTGCGGGGCAGGACACGCCGGCCAAAGTGGTCGACGGCTGGCTGGCCAGCCCTGGGCACTGCGCTAACCTGATGAACCCACAGTTCAGCGAATTAGGGGCAGGCTACGCGGCGGATCCGCGCAGTGAGGGTGGGATTTACTGGACTGCCCTTTTTGGCGCGCCCTGAAAAGATCGGGGCCAAGGCCCCTCCTACCTGCCATTGACACACCAAACCCACCGTAGGAGGGGGTCTCGCCCCCGAGCTCTTACGTTATGCGCGCATACCCGCCGAAGATCAAAAGATGGGGCCAAGGCCCCTCCTACGCCGTTAGCGGATCCGGCACGCCCAGCAGGGCAATCGGCTCCACCGGCTCAGGGGCGGCCCAGACGAACGAATCGTCCTTGAGCTGCCCACGCAAGTCACCGTCGAGCACCAACTCGAAGTGTTTACCGTCAGCGTCGCCGTCCAGGTCGCGCAAATAGCTGCGGCCTAGATTAGCGTTGTAGCTTAACTTCAGCGTGCCATCTGTGCCGTCACCCAGGCCGGTAAAGCCTAGGGCCGCGACATCGAGGTGATCCTGGCCGACGGTGAAGTCGGTGATCAAATCAGTCGCCCGGGCGCTGTCGGAACGGAAGCTGTCGCTGACCGAACCGAAACGGAACGTGTCCGCGCCCGAGCCACCGGTGAGCTTGTCGCTGCCCGCGCCGCCGATCAGCAGGTCATTGCCGATGCCGCCGTCCAATACGTCGTTACCGGCCAGGCCGCGCAAGGTGTCGTTGCCCCACTGCCCGTGCAGGTTGTCGTCGCCAGTGCTGCCCGTCACGTAGCGGTCCTGGTCAGGGCGCGACGACACCACTGTGGCGCCTTCGGTGTTGGCGAACACCACGTTGGCCATGCTCAAATCGTTGAGGTGGTTACCCTGCAACAGCACTTCGAAGTGGTTGCCGTTGGCATCGGTTTCCAGCGACTTGAGCGCGGTCTTGTCGCCCTGGCCATTGAGCACCACTTTCAAAGTGCCGTCGTAGCCATTGCCCAGGCCGATGAAGCCAAGCGCGGAAACGTCGATACGGTCATTGGACTGCTCATTGAAATCCACGATAGTGTCGCGCAGGGCCGTGCCGCCCGGTACGTCCTTGCGCAGGCTGTCGCCAATCGAGCTGAACACAAAGGTGTCGGCCCCCGCGCCACCGATCAAGGTATCAGCGCCAGCACCGCCGTCGAGGCGGTCATCGCCGGAATTGCCACTGAGCTGGTCATTGCCGGCACCGCCGAGCAGCGTATCGTCGCCCACCGTGCCGGTGATCGAGTCAGCCGCAGCCGTGCCTTTGATCAAGTGCTGGAAGTTGGCGGCGCTCAAGCTATTGACCAGGTTACCGGCCAAAGCCAATTCGAAGCGATTGCCCTGGGCATCGGCGTCGAGGTTTTTCAGGTAGGTGATGTCTTTCTCGGCGTTGTAAACCGCCTTGAGCGTACCATTGTGACCATTGCCAAGGCCGCTGAAACCCAGGCTCGCCGCATCGATGCGGTCGGTGCGGGTGTCGAAGTCGGTGATCAGGTCCGCATAAGACCGGGTCTCGCTGCGGTAGCTGTCAGTCTGTTCGGTGAAGCGGAAAACGTCGCTGCCTGAACCGCCACTGAGCCTATCGGCCCCTGCTCCGCCCACCAGCAGGTCGTCGTTGGCGCCACCGAACAAAGTGTCGCGGCCGGCGCCGCCATACAGCTCGTCACGGGTGATGTCACCGCGCATGAGATCGGCGCCCGGGGTGCCCATGTCGAAGATCACATTGGGGTTCTTCGAGGTATCGCTGTGCACACCGTAGGCCGCCGTATTGCCCTGGGTGGTGTGGCTAATGATGTTCTGGTTGATCAGGTTCGAATCGGTGCCGCTGCGGCTTTCGGCGACGCCATAGGTGGAGTTGTCGCCACCGGTGATAACGTTGAAGCCGATGGTGTTGAAGCTGGTGGCGGAGTTGCCGTCACCCACGATGTACACCTCGGCGGCAGCCGCCGTGCCGCTGCTGTTGCCAAGGTTATTGTTGTGGATCTGGTTGAACGAGACATCGCCATAAGCGCCGTCATTCAGGTAGACGCCATTGCCAGCGTTGCCGCTGATGTCCAGGCCATTGATCACAAACAGCTCGGCTTTCTCCACCGACACGCCATTGCCGCCGTTGCCATAGACCTGGCCACCGATAACGTCCAGGCTGCTCGGCTTGTTCGGTACGCCTACGCCTTCCTGGATGAAAATGCCGTCTTTGCCGTTGCTGTAGGCCTTGCTGTCGGACAGCTCCAGGTCGCCGCCAATGTTGAAACCATGGCCGCCATTGCCATAGGCGCTGTTGTCCTGGAACGCACTGTTGACCAAGCGGTCGGCGACGATACCGTCAAGCCGGTTGCCATGGGCGCTGCTATTGCGCAGCTCGATCTCGCTGGCTTGGCCAGTCAAATCGAGGCCATTGCCATTGAAATTCTGCGCCTGCAGGTCATGCAGGCTCACCCCGGTGGCGCTGCCGTTGACCCAGCCGCTGGCCGAGCCTTGGGTATTTTCGCGGTTGCCGTCCAGGGTCAGGCCACTGGCACCGACGTTGTGCGCCTGGTCGGCGCTGATCAAGGCGTTCACTGCAGCCGGGGTGCCATCAGCCAATTTCAGGGTGGTCTGGGCAACGCCATTGCCACTGAGGCTGACATTGTCTTTGAGGTTCAACGCCGCACCGCTGGAGGCGCTGACGATATAAGTGCCATTGCCCAGCTGGACTTCACCCCCGCCAGCGGCGGCGGCAGCGTCGATGGTCTTTTGCAGTGCGAGGGTATCGTCGGTGATACCGTCGCCAACAGCGCCGAAGTCTTTAACGTTGAAAATACTGCTCATGCCGATTCCTCTAATCCCTGGGGGCGTTGTTCCCGCTGCGCAACTGTCTCGGATACAACAGAGGGAGTGACACTTCGAGGGCACATTATCGAGGTTCGGCGTAGGCGTCAGTTAATTTACGCCAGTGGTATAGAAGTTCCGACGAGTTGCACTTACCCCTGAAAACTAAGACTTTTTTGACGTCAAGCAACTGTTATAAAACGCCTCTAAAGCGGTTCACTAGTTATCGCCGAGTCGGTCCCTGAAGAAATCTTCATCCAAGCCACACCCCGTAAACACAGGACAATAAAGACCATTTAGCCAAGCGGGAGGCCTCCCCCTGATGACTGGCTATCAAGTTGCCAAAGCCCAGGCCGATCTAGGGCCATTCAGAGAAATCCCGAGGCTCCTGCGCAATGAAATCCACATGGCTAGACAACTTGAAGGTCAGTAAGAAGCTGGGAATTGGCTTCGGCGCCATTTTATTGGGAGTACTCACGGTTACGCTGATTGGGTACGCCAGCACCAACTTGCTGGTTGAACGCCTCGACAAAGCTGGCAAAGTCGCTGAACTCAAAGCTGATGTACTCAGCGCCCGTATCGCCGCCCAGGCCTATGCCACCGGGCCCACCGCCGCTGGCGTGCAAACTTATGACAGCGCTTTGAACACCCTCAACCGCAGTGTCGAACAAAGCCTCAGCCTGTTCAGCGTGTCGAGCAACCTGGACATGCTGCAAGACATCCGCGACCAGGTCGGTGGCCTGAAAAAAACTTTCGCGCAGTTGGTGAACGTCAACCAAACCTTCGATGAAGCCCTCAAGCCGTTGATCAAGGTCTCCGACGACGTCAGCGCCACCTTTGAAAACCTCTTGCAAAAAACCATCGACGACACCCTGCGTACGCCCGACGAAACCGGGATCCGCCAGGTGAAAATCGCCGGCGATTTGCGCAACGGCATGACCGGCTTTCGCCTGGTGTTCCGCCGTTACCTAAGCGTGCCTACGGCCGATAACCGCCAGGCGACCTACAACGCTGCCGACGCCCTGATCGCCCAGGTCGCGCAAGCGCGTAGCCAGTTGCCCAGCGAAGCCAGCGCGGCGGTAGATACCGCCCTGGAGGCGCTGAAGCAATACAAGGTGCTGATGACTTCCATCTCGCAGATGCTGCAACAGAGCGAACAGCTGCGTGGCGAACTGCAGCGCCAGTCCATCGCCACCGCTGCCCGTACCGACGAGCTGGCGGCCGCGCAAGTGGCCAAGGCCAAGACCGAACAGCGTACTGCGGTGGTGCAGTTACTCAGCGTCGCCCTGGTGGTACTGCTGATCGGCATCTTCGCCGCCGTCCTGATTACCCGGCAAATCACTCGCCCATTGAACGCCACGGTGATCGCTGCGCGGCGCATCGCCGATGGCGACCTGACCCACGACACCAGCACCTCGCGCCAAGACGAACTGGGCCTGTTACAGAACACCATGCAGCACATGACCGTTGCGTTGCGCGGTTTGATCAGCGGCATTGGCCAGGGCGTCACGCAAATAGCAACTGCGGCCGATGAGCTCTCAGCCGTGAGCAGACAGACCAGTGCCGGTGTCAGCCAGCAGAAGATGGAAGTCGACCAAGTCGCCACGGCGATGAACCAAATGGCCTCCACCGTGCAGGAAGTCGCACAAAACACTGAAGACGCTTCGCGGGCCGCTAAACAAGCCAGCGAACGCGCCGCCCACGGCAGCGGTGTGGTGCAACATGCCACGCGTGAAATTGGCCAATTGGCTGAGGAAGTGGAGCAACTGGGCCAAGCCATGCAGCGGCTGACCCAGGACAGCGATAAGATCGGCAGCGTGATCGACGTGATCAAGGCGGTTGCCGAGCAGACTAACCTGCTGGCCCTCAACGCGGCGATCGAGGCTGCCCGAGCCGGTGAGCAAGGCCGCGGCTTTGCCGTGGTAGCAGACGAGGTACGCTCACTGGCGCAGCGCACGCAGAATTCCACGACCGAGATCGAAGCCTTGATTCAGGCTCTGCAGCAAGGCACAGGCGCTGCGTCAGACCTGATGGACGCCAGCCGCCAGCGCACCGAAGGCACCGTTGGCCTGGCCCGCCAGGCCGAACAAGCGCTGGTGGAAATTACGCAGTCCATCACCACCATCGAGCAGATGAGCCAGCAGATATCCACCGCCGCCGAGGAGCAGAGCGCGGTCACCGAAGAAATCAACCGTAGCGTGCTCAGCGTGCGTGACGTGGCGGATCAATCGGCCGCCGCCAGCGCCCAGAGCGCGGTTTCAACCGCCGAACTGGCGCGCCTGGGCACCGACCTGCAAGGGCTGGTAGCGCGCTTTCGCGTGTAGCTAACCCAGCTGGCGGCCGATGATCGGCCGCCAGGCCAGGCGGCTAAGATTCGCTGTGGATTTCCTGCTCGCTCAACTCCACCGCCAGGCTGGCGGCTTCCTCCTCCGTGGCGACGAACTGCATCTTGCCATCGAGCGGCCCCACTCGAAACACTTGCTCCACGCCGTCCCCGCGCAGTTCTTCGGGGATCTCGCTGCCTTCCAATCGTTTCACGCTGATCGCCATGCTGCGTACCTCCCTAAAGAGTCTCTGACCCTGCAGCCGGTCAAATGCTCATTGTGATTGTGCGGCGCTGGTCAGCCAGCGTTCAGGGGGCCTTGTGCCAGCGCTGGTAAATGCGCCGGTAGATCAGCAGATTGACCGCTAACACCAAGGCGCCCAGTAGCCATTGAATAGCCGGGGTCAAACCGGCCGGGTAGATCAACGGCCAGAGATAGTGTTCGATAAAACTGTCGGCATACCCGGCCTGCCCGGCGGCCTGGCGCATCAGATTTTCCCAGCGGGTCAGTGGGCAACGCCAGTGCATCACTTCTACCAGGACGCCCCAGAGGGCAGCCGGTAGGTGTAACGCTAGCACCGGCCGCCATTTCAGTGCCAGCAGCCCGCCCAATAGCGCAAAGAGGATAAATACCAGGTGCAATAGCACCAAGGCATCAGCGGCGAGTCGGTAGGCCATTCAGGCTCCAGGGACGGCTGAGTGGCTCATGCATCACGCAACAAGTCGTGGGCGTTGAGCAAGCCGTAAGCGACCTCAGGGTGTTGCTCCAAGCCTCGGCGCACCGCCGCCGGAATAGCTTGGCGTGTCTTGCGGCACAGGCCCGGTTGCTCAGCCAGGTGGATGGCAATACCGCGCATGCTTTTGACCTCATTGAGGCCCGGCGCGATGCTCATGCGTATGCCCAACTGCTCGAACATAAGCTGCTGCAGACGCTGCAATTGCGCCAGGCTGTGCACGTTTTCCAAGCGCTCGATCAAGCGCTTTTCCTCAGCGCGGGTCAGCCGCAGGATGCGCGTATCGGCTGCAGGCGCGGCGCTCAATTGCTCCCGGCGGCAGTCGCACAGGCCGGCCGGGCAGGCGCTGCGCAAGCTCGGGTCAGACGTCATAGGGTACTGGCACGGGTTCAGGCTCGATCATGCTCAGCGTTCTCAGCACAAAAGTGAATGGAGGGCAGGCTTGAGCGGTAAGTGGCCGCGAAAGAGGCCTGTGCTCAACCAAAGCGAACAGGCCGGCTCATACTAGCCGAGCCGCCGTAACGGGGCTAGGCCTGGCCCAGCACCCGCTTCATCACCAAGGTACGCTCGGCGCCGTGGTGCTGTTCCCGTTCGAGGGTAAAACCCAAACGGGCATAGAAGCCCTGGGCGGTCACGGATGAAGGCACCCACAAGGTATCGATGCCGCGCCCCCGCGCCGCCTGTTCCAGCAGCGCCAACAGTTGCTGGCCGATGCCCTGCCCTTGCTGCGTTGGCAGCACGAACACGCTACGCACGACATTGCCGTCCAGGCTTGCCGTGGCCAATACCTCTTGCCCACGATAGGCCAGGTAAACATCGCGGCTGGCGATCAATTGGGCCACTTGGTCAGGGCCGAAACTGAGCGCCACTTGCTCGATGACCTGGGCCGGGTAGTCCTGGGCGCTGGTGACGCGCAGGGTGGTCAGAATCACATGACTGACCGCCGCGGCATCGGCGGCTAGCGCCCTTCGCAGTACTACGTCCATCAGCCAGCAGGCCGAGGCTTGGGCGGCGCCAAGCGGATCAGCTTACGCAGGCGCAGGGCCAGTTGCTCGGCCGAGTAAGGTTTGTGCAAGAGCTCGAAGCCGTGCCCGCTGTCCTCAGCCAGCACATGGCTGTAGCCCGAGGTCAACAACACGGGTAAGTCCGGCTGGTCGCGGCGCAATTGCTCAGCCAGGGCAATACCGCCCATGCCCGGCATAACGACGTCAGAGAACACTGCGGCGAAGTTGCCATTGGCGTCTAGAAGCGCCGCCAGGGCGTCCTCGGCATTCACCGTCCAATGGGTGGTATAGCCCAGGTCTTCGAGGATTTGCGTACAGAATTGGCCGACTTCGATATTGTCCTCGACCACCAGCACCCGCTGGCCTGCACCGCCAATCAACAAGGGGGCTGCTTCAGGCTCGCGCTGCCGGGGCCCGTCATCGACCTCGGGTAAAAACAGGGTGAAGGTGGTCCCCACGTTCAGCTCACTGCTCACTTCGACATTGCCACCCGACTGTTTGGCGAACCCGAACACCTGGCTAAGCCCCAGGCCGGTGCCCTTGCCGATGGGCTTGGTGGTGAAAAACGGCTCGAAAATGCGCCCCAGCAAAGCCGGGGCGATCCCACTGCCGGTGTCGCTGACGCTGATGGCGACAAAACCCTGGGTCGAGGCCGCGTGCCCGCGAATGGACGGTAAACCGCCCAAGCGCGTCAGGCGCAGGGTCAGCACACCTTCCTCGTCCATCGCATCGCGAGCATTCACGGCCATATTGACCAGGGCTGTTTCAAACTGGCTAAGGTCGGCATTGATAAAACAGGGGTGGCCGAGCAACTCGGTTTTTACCCGGATGCGCGCGCCGGACAAGGTGTCGAGCATATAGGCGACGCCGCGTACTTTATGGTCGACATCGAAGACTTCCGGGGTCAAGGCCTGGCGACGGGCGAACGCCAACAACTGCCCGGTCAGCTTGGCGGCGCGGTCGACGGTGTCGGAGACCGCCGTTAAATAGCGTTCACGGCGCTCTTCCTGAAGCCCGGGGCGACGCAGGAAATCCACCGACGAACGAATGATGGTCAACAGGTTGTTGAAGTCATGGGCCACGCCGCCGGTCAACTGGCCGACCGCTTCCATCTTCTGCGACTGCCGCAAGGCTTCTTCGGTTTCGCGCAACTCAGTGATGTCCCGCCCGGAACAGTACATGCCGTCCTCAGCGGCCACCGCGACCCATTCCATCACCCGATACTGGCCGTCACTACGGCGCATACGCGCATTGAGGTTGATCAATGGCACGCCGGCGCTCAGATCATTGAACAGCTCATGCACCAGCAAGTGATCGTCTGGGTGCACTAAGGCATCGAAGCTCAGGCCGACCAACTGCTCTTGGGTATAGCCGAAATCGCGCAACCAAGTGGGGTTGACCCGCTTGTAGCGGGCGTCGTGGCCAATGATCAAGAGGAAATCCCGCGACACCGACCACATCCGGTCACGCTCTCGCGTGCTCTCTTCAACACGCTGTTCAAGGGTCGCGGCGAATTCCTGAAGACGCAATTGAGCTTCGCGCCGCTCACTGATATCAGCGACCACTCCGGCCATGCGCACAGGCGTACCGGCTTGGTCGTAATGGGCCCGACCTTTGCTGGAAATCCAGCGCTCGACGCCGTCGACGCCCCTCACCCGTATCTCCAGCTCCAGCTTGCCGGTGCTGCGGGCGCGCTCGATAGCCTCGTGGAACAGCGGGCGATCGGCTTCGACCACATGCGGCTCGGTGCTCTCCACGCCCCAGCTGGCCTGCAACTCGGTGAAGCCGAACATTTGGTCATGGCGCAGCGAACGCACTGATGTGTCGGTGAGCAGGTCCAGATCCCAGGTACCCAGGTCGGCGGCTTCGATGGCCAACTGCAGACGCGCTTCACTGGCCTTTAGCTCTGCGGTGGCGCGCACCCGCTCAGTGGTTTCCGTGGTGAAGCAGAAAACGCCGCCCACTTCGCCGTCATCGGCGTAAATCGGCGAGAAGGAAAACGACCACCAGGTTTGCTCTGGCTCGCCGAAACGCGCCATGGTAATGGGCGCGTCCTCGAAGCGGCTGGCTTGGCCGTTCAAGGCTTTTTCGATCGTTGCCTGTACCGCCGGCCAGGCATCAGCCCAAAGAATACGGATGGGCTGGGCCAGTGCGCCGTGCTCGCGCGGGCCCAGCACCGGGCGGTATGCGTCGTTGTAGAAAAACAGCAGGTCCGGGCCCCAGAGCAGGTACATGCTCTCGGGGGAGTTGAGCATCAGGTTCAGCGCATTGCGCAGCGCAGCCGGCCATTGCTCGGGCGCGCCTAACGCAGTACTGGCCCAGTCGTGGGCGCCAATAGCGGCGCCCATGGCGCCACCGTCTACCGGAAAAACCTTCGTCTTGGGGTGCAGGTGCATAGCGTTCCAGGGCGTTCCATACTGATTGCCGGATTCCTGCGGGCTATTCTAACGCCCAGGCAGCCTCAAGTTACGACCCTGTTCACTAGTCTCGGTTCGAAAAGCCGTATTAAAGGCCAAGCACCTGCATCAAGGTTGCTGTCAGAGGCCTACCTGCGGCAACACCGGGCGCTCGGCCAAGGCTTTGGCGACGATGGCTTGCACTTCGGTCAGTGCCTCGCCTTGCAGCGGCAAGCGTGGCGGCCGTGTCACCGAGCTGCCTCGCCCCACCAGCGCTTCACACAGCTTGATGCATTGCACCAGGTCTGCCCGGGCGTCGAGGTGCAGCAGCGGCATAAACCAGCGGTACAGCGCCAACGCTTCATCGAAACGCTGCTCGCGGGCCAGGCGGAACAGGGTTTCGCCCTCTTTCGGAAACGCATTCGACATGCCCGACACCCACCCCTCGGCACCCACCGCAATGCTCTCCAGAACCACATCATCGAGGCCGGCGAACAGCACGAAACGGTCGCCCACGGCATTGCGCAGGTCGATAAAACGCCGGGTATCGCCGGAAGAATCCTTGAAGCAAACGATGTTCTCGCAGTCTTGCAAGGCGATCAGGATGTCCGGCGTCACGTCGTTTTTATAGATAGGCGGGTTGTTGTAAACCATGACCGGCAGGTCGGTGCCGGTGGCAATACTGCGAAAGTGCGCGGCGGTCTCATGGGGTTTGGCCGAGTAAACCAGCGCCGGCATGACCATCACGCCGTCGACCCCTACCCGTGCGGCTTCACGCACCGTATTGCGGGCAAATTCGGTGGTGAACTCGGCGACCCCGGCGATCACCGGGACCTTGCCGGCAGCGGCGTCCTTGGCCACCTCGATCACCGCCAGTTTTTCCGCCGTGGTCAGGGAGGTGTTCTCCCCCACTGTGCCACACACCACCAAACCCGAAACGCCGTCGGCGACCAGGTTGCGCATCACTTGGTGGGTGGCAAGCAGATCAAGGGAAAAATCGGGGTTGAATTGAGTACTAACGGCAGGGAAAACCCCTTGCCAATGGATGGCCTTGCTCATACTGGTGTCCTCGCGGTGGGCTGCAAGCCACAAGCCTGCGCTTTAGCCTGGGCAGCGGCTTGAGGTTTTTCTCTGCTCACAGGACGAAATCGGCACAGTGAGGGTGCGGCGACTGTGCCGATTTCGTCACCTTGCGTGGTGAAAACCGACAAGCAGCGTAGCCCGCCGGGGGCCAACCTGTAGGTATGACTTGAGCAGGCAGCCACGATGAACAGAATTCAGGTGATCGATTCACATACCGGCGGCGAACCGACCCGCCTGGTCATTGCCGGGTTCCCTGACCTGGGCGCCGGTAGCCTGGCCGAACGCCTGGCCCGGCTGCGCCGTGACCACGACCCATGGCGCCAGGCGTGCATGCTGGAGCCACGAGGCAACGACGTGCTCGTGGGCGCGCTGCTGTGCCCGGCGGAAGCCGCCGATGCCTGCGCCGGGGTGATCTTTTTCAACAACAGCGGCTACCTGGGCATGTGCGGCCACGGCACCATCGGCCTGGTGCGCTCGTTATACCACTTGGGCCGGATCGAGCCGGGCCAGCATCGCATTGAGACGCCAGTGGGCACGGTCACCGCCACCTTGCACGAGGACCTTTCGGTGAGTGTGCGCAACGTCGCCGCCTACCGCTTTCGCCAGGGGGTCGAGGTGCAGGTGCCCGGCCATGGCTCAGTCAAAGGTGACATTGCCTGGGGCGGCAATTGGTTTTTCCTCATCAGCGAACATGGGCAAAGCGTCGAGCTGGCTAACGTCGACGCGCTGACGAGCTATGCCTGGGCCGTGCGGCAAGCCCTGGAAGCCGCTGATATTGGTGGGGCCGATGGCGCCTTGATCGATCACATCGAACTTTTTGCCGACGACCCCGTGGCCGACAGCCGTAACTTCGTGTTGTGCCCCGGCAAGGCCTACGATCGCTCGCCCTGCGGCACCGGCACCAGCGCCAAATTGGCCTGCCTGGCGGCTGACGGGCTGCTGGCCCCCGGTGCGTTATGGCGTCAGGCGAGCGTCGTGGGCAGCCAGTTCACGGCGCACTATGACTGGGTGGACGGCCAGGTGATCCCCACCTTGCGCGGCAGTGCTTATATCTGCGCCGAAGCGACCCTGCTGGTCGACCCCGACGACCCGTTCGCCTGGGGCATTGCCCCGTGAGCGCGAACGCCGACACGGCCGACGTTATCGTGATTGGCGCAGGCATTGTCGGTGCGGCCTGCGCCGAGCATTTCGCCGAACTCGGCCTGCGCGTGCGGGTACTGGACGATGGTCGCGGCGGCGCCACGGGCGCCGGGATGGGCCACCTGGTGGTCATGGACGACAATCCGGCCGAATTGGCGTTGAGCCGCTATTCCCTGGCGCTGTGGCGCAAATTGCGCGAACACATGCCCAGCGCCTGTGGCTACGGCCAGTGCGGCACGCTATGGCTGGCCGCCAATGCCGAAGAAATGGATGTGGCCCGCAGCAAGCAAGCGGCCCTGGCGTTGCAGGAAGTGCCCAGCGAACTGATCGGCCCGGCGCCACTGGCGGCAATCGAACCACTGCTGCGCCCCGGTCTGCTCGGCGCCCTTAAGGTGCCCGGAGACGGCATTCTGTACGCTCCGGCGGTCGCCCAGTGGCTGCTGCAACGCCAGCCACTTATCCAACGCTGCCGCGCCCGGGTCACAGCGGTCGCCGCGCAGCGCGTCGAGTTGGCCGACGGCCGGGTGCTGACGGCGCCCTATGTGGTGGTGGCCAATGGGCTGGCGGCCCAGCAGTTACTGCCCGAGCTGCCGCTACGGGCGAAAAAGGGCCACCTGCTGATCACCGACCGCTACCCCGGGCAAGTTCACCACCAGTTGGTGGAGTTGGGCTATGGCGCCAGCGCCCACAGCAACGCCGGCACCTCGGTGGCCTTTAATGTGCAGCCACGGCCCACCGGGCAATTGCTGATCGGCTCTTCGCGGCAATTCGACAGCCTCGACCCGGCGGTGCAACCGGCCTTGCTGGCGCGCATGCTGCAAAGGGCCGTGGAGTACTTGCCAAGGCTCGCCGACCTGAACGGCATCCGTGCCTGGACCGGCTTTCGCGCAGCATCTCCCGATGGCCTGCCCCTGTTGGGCGAGCACCCTCGGCAGCGCGGCCTGTGGCTGGCGCTGGGGCACGAAGGCCTGGGCGTGACCACCGCCACCGGCAGCGCCCGGGTGCTCGCCGCACAGATGCTCGGCGAGCCGGCCAGTATCGATGTGCAGCCATACTCACCCGCGCGCTTCGCCGTGCCGCTACAGGTCTGCCCATGATTATTTACCTGAATCGGCGCCAGCTGCAGGTACCCGACGGCATTAGCGTCGCGGCCGCCCTGGCACTCAGTGGCGACGAACACACTCGCCTGGCCGTGAATGGCGCGCCACGGGCGCCCTATTGTGGCATGGGGGTGTGCCAGGAGTGCCGCCTGAGCATCGACGGCCGCCGCCAACTGGCCTGCCAGACCCTGTGCCGCGAGGGCATGCAGGTGGAGCGCGAGGCATGACCGAGCAACGCTGCGATCTGCTCATCGTCGGCAGCGGTCCGGCGGGTTTGGCCGCTGCCGCAGCCGCCGCGAGTTCGGGCTGGCGTATCGTCATGGTCGACGACAACGCCCGCCCGGGCGGGCAGATTTGGCGCCACGGCCCTGGCCATCCCCCCTCGGCAGCGCTGCGCCAACGTCTGGCGGTATTGGCCCTGGCCAATCTGCGCTACCTGCCCGCCACGCGCATCGTCGCCAGCTTGGGCACTGGCCGGCTGCTGCTGGAAGACAGCGAACGCGGGTTCGTGCTGGACTACGCGCGCCTGATCCTCTGCTGTGGCGCCCGCGAACGCTTGCTGCCCTTTCCTGGCTGGACCTTGCCAGGGGTCACCGGGGCCGGCGCCTTGCAAGCGTTGCTGAAAAACGGCCTGACCCTGCGCCGCCAGGCACCGCTGGTGGTGGCGGGCAGCGGCCCGCTGTTGCTCGCCAGCGCCGCCAGCGCACGCCAGGCCGGGGCCCATGTGGTCAAGGTGTTGGAGCAAGCCGAGGGGCTGCGGGTGGCAGCCTTCGCCGCGCAATTGTGGCGCTGGCCCGGCAAAGTAGCGCAGGCCGCGGGCTTGGCCACCCGTGCTTACCGCTGCGCGGCCCATGTGCTGGAAGCACTGGGCGAGCGGCGATTGCAAGCGGTGCGTATCCGTGTGGGTGAGCGCGAGTGGGAGCTGCCCTGCGAGCACCTGGCTTGCGGCTATGGGCTGGTGGCCAATACCGAACTGGGCCGGCATCTGGGCTGCGCCGTCAGCGAGGATGCCATCGCAGTGGACGCCCAGCAGCGCACCAGCGTGCCGCAGGTCTATGCCGCAGGTGAATGCACAGGGGTGGGTGGCAGCGAACTGGCGCAAATCGAAGGCCGCATCGCCGGCTTGGTCGCCAGTGACCAGGCCGAACAGGCTCAGCACCTGCAAGCGCAGCGTGACCATTGGCAAGCCTTCGCCAAGCTGCTGCAGCATACCTTCGCCCTCAACCCGGCCGTGTTGCAGTTGGCCCAGCCCGATACGCTGCTGTGCCGCTGCGAAGATGTCCCCCTGCACGCCGTGGCCGGGCAGCCCGACTGGGCCACCGCCAAGCTGCAATCGCGCTGCGGCATGGGCGCGTGCCAGGGGCGTATTTGCGCCACGGCCGCCCAGGCCTTGTTCGGGTGGCCGCTGCCAGCGCCACAGGTGCCCCTGGTGCCGGCCAGAATCGCTACACTGTTGGCTTCCAGCAGCCCGCCCGAGCCGCCTTGATGACCCCAGCCGCCCCGCTGCTCCAACTTCGTCAACGCCTGGCCGCCCAAGCCCCGCAGGACATGCCCAGCCTGCTGGCGGCGCTGGGGCTGATTTTGCCGTTGCTGGATGCCATACCCGGCGCAGTATTTTTCATCAAGGACCTACAGGCGCGCTACTTGCTCGCCAACCTCACCCTGGCCCAGCGCTGCGGCTACAAAGACATCGGCCCCTTGCTGGGCAAGACCTCGGCCGAGGTCTTTCCTGCCAGGCTCGGGCCGGTCTACACCGAACAAGACCAACGGGTGCTGCAACACGGCAGCAGTATCCATGGGCAACTCGAACTGCACCTCTATGGCAGCCGCGAACCTGGCTGGTGCCTGACCGACAAACACCCGCTGCATGGCCGCGACGGGCAGATCATCGGCATGGCCGGGATCTCCGTCGACCTGCAAGCGGCCAGCGATACCCACCCCGCCTACCAACGCTTGGCGGCCGTCGACCGCTACATTCGCGAGCACTATCAGCAGACCATCCGCCTGCAGCAACTGACTGCTCTGGCCGGGCTGTCGGCGGCGCAACTGGAGCGTTACTGCAAGCGCATCTTCCACCTCACCCCACGCCAGATGATCCACAAAGCCCGCCTGGAGCACGCCTCGCGCCTGCTGGAGAGCGCTTTACCTATCACCGACATTGCCCTGCAGTGCGGCTACACCGACCACAGCGCATTCAGCCGCCAATTCAAGGCACTCACCGGGCTGAGCCCGCGGGCGTATCGTGAGGGGCTGGAGGGTGCGGGATAAAGCAAAAGATCGGGGGCAAGCCCCCTCCTACCGCCGGCGACACACCGAATATCGAATAGGCCCCCGACCGCCGGCGGCACACCCAATATCGAATAGGCCGCCGACCGTAGGAGGGGGCCTTGCCCCCGAGCTCTTGAGCGCCAGCCGCTTATCGCGTCCAACACAGCGTTTTGCTCAATTCCTTAAACAGCGTCGACACCGTACGCAGCCTGCGGCAGTCGGGCCGGGTCAATAGCCAGAGCGCGGCGTCGCAGCCCTCCAGGGGTTCGCCCAAAGCCTGCAAACTGCCGTCGCTCAGCATGAACTCAGGCAGCGCGGCCACCCCTAGCCCCGCGCGAACCAACTGCGCCACCCCCAGCATAGAACTGCAGCGGTACGCGGGCAGCAGATCGGGATACTGCTGGCGGCGCCACACCACGGTCGAGTGGTCGGGCAAAAAATCGTCCGGGCCGACCCAGTCCAGTTCCACCCAACTACGGGAGCCCTTGCGCTGTAGGTAATCGGCGCTGGCCACCACTCGATAACGCACGCTGCCCAAGCAAGTGCCCACCAAATGCTGCGGCGGGTTCAGGGTCAGGCGCAAGGCGATATCGGCGTCACGGTGGCTGAGATTGGCAAATGCGCTGGAGGTATTGAGCTCCAGCTTGAGGCCGGGGTAGTTGGGCATGAACTGCCGCAGCGCCGGCACTAGAAGGTCTTGCAGCACAGCTTCCGTGCAGGTTAGGCGCACCGTGCCACTGACAATCGCATGCCCCTGCTGCAGGCTGATCTGCGCCACCTGCAACGCGCTCTCGGCCGCTTCGGCCTGTTGCGCCAACGCCAGCGCCGTTGTGCCGGGCAGGTAACCCGAGCGGTTCTTTTCAAACAAGACCGTGCCGACCGCCGCTTCCAGGCGCCGTATCGAACGGAACACAGTGGACACGTCGACGCCCAACAGCTCCGCTGCCCGCGCCAAGGTTTTACCGCGTACCAGGGCGAGTACCAGGGTTAGGTCGGACTGGGTGATGTGATAGTGCAGCGCTGCATTGATCAATTGCCAAAATGCCCATTTAGCTTGCGATGCTGCAAGGATAATGTGAAACGCGGATTTATTGAAAGGAACTCACAATGAGCGCATCAAGCCATGCCACCTAGGTCAATATCGCCCCCAACCCCACTGAAAAGGACCTCACCCATGCTCTGCGACACCTTTGCCCTGCCCTACTATGTAGTGACTTTCACTTCCCTGCGCACGGCCCACGATGTGGCGGGCTACGCCCAGGCGGCCCAGCGGATGGTCGAGCTTGCGCAGCAGCAGCCAGGGTTCCTGGGCGTAGAGTCGGCCCGGGGTGATGATGGGCTGGGCATTACCCTCTCCTATTGGTCAAGCGAGGAGGCCATCAAGGCCTGGTATGCCCATGCCGAGCACAGCGAAGCGCGCAAGCAAGGCCGAGCGTGCTGGTATCAGCAGTTCACCACCCGTGTATGTCGGGTCGAACGCAACTATGCCCACGGGTTTTGAACTCGGCGCAGAGGGCACTTGCCGCCGGATTCGAGGTCCATACACTACCCCAGCCCAGAGCCGCACAATGACCAGCCCGCGCCTACCCCTCACGCTGTATGTCGACCTCGACTGCCCTCTGTGTGCCCGTGAGGTCAACTGGCTGCGCCGCCACGCCAGCCCTCAGCGCCTGCAATTGGTGGATATCAGCGCCGCCGACTTCGACCCCGCCGCCACCGGCAAAAGCCAGCAGACGCTCAGCGAATGCCTGCATGCCCGCAGCGCCGACGGCCAGTGGCTGACCGGCATCGATGCGACGTTATGGAGTTGGCGCGCCGCTGGCGTCGGCAAGTGGGCCGCACCGTTGGCCTGGAAACCGCTGCGGCCGCTGTTTTTGCTGGCTTACGCCGTGTTCAAACGAGCGCGCCCGCACCTTGCCTGGCTGCCCCACCCGGACGGCGGCCGCCGCTGCAAGGACACTTGCCCACCCGCCAAACCGAACGCCTGCATGGGCGCAGAAGACGATAAGTTATAAGGCCTGGAGCCCCCATGACGGTAATCACCGAATTCGCCAACGACGCCCATCGCCTGGCAGTCGTAGAACTGTGGAAAAACCTGCTCAGCTACCCCACCCCCCATAACGAGCCTGGCCTGGCGATCGAGCAAAAGCTGGCGGCAGCGGACGGGTTGTTTTTCGTGGCGCTGCACGAAGGTGCGCTGGCCGGCACCATAATGGCGGGCTACGACGGCCATCGCGGCTGGCTGTATTCCCTCGCGGTGCAACCTGGCCTACAACGCAAAGGCATTGGCGCAGCACTGGTGGCCCACGCCGAACAAGCCCTGACCACCCGTGGCTGCCTGAAGGTCAACCTGCAGATCGTCACCAGCAACCAGGCTGTGCAGGGCTTTTATGAGCGTTTGGGCTACGTCGTGGAGCCGCGTATCAGCATGGGTAAGCTGCTCTACTGAACGAACATTTCGCTTCAGTCCACCACGAACAATTTGGCCCCGGTGACCGTCGACGAACGATGCCCTTCGCCGTCGTTACCCACCTGGTAGCTGACGCCAGGAGTTAGGGTAAACACCCGGCCATCTTCCAGTTCGGTGTGCAATTCACCCTCCAGGCACAACAAAATATGCCCGCGCCAACACCAGTGATCGGCCAGGTAGCCGCTGCTGTACTCGACCATACGCACCCGCACATTGCCGAACTGGCAGGTGCGCCAATAGGCAGTGCCGGTTTGGCCGGGGTGTACGGTGGGCTCAAGGGTGGACCAGTCGGTGGTGGCGAACGGGATGGCGGTCAGTTCCATGGGGGGCCCTTGAGTGAGAGTGCGTGAGGTTGGCAACCTAGCAACCTCACGCATACCAGGATAGATACAGATCGGCAGAATCGGCGGCATACAGACTTCGCCTGGCCCGGATCACCCCACCGCGCCGGCGTGCGCAAGTTTCGTCATTACCCTGATCTGAGCCACCAGCGTGCCGAACAAAGATCCAAGGGACTTAAACCTTGAACGACGGGTCAATTTTCATACCTTCTATTCAATGAGGAGCACCCGATGAACTACAAGCCCCTAGGCAATACCGGCCTCAAGGTCTCGCCCATAGCGCTGGGTTGCATGACCTATGGCATCCCCGATCGCGGTAACCACCCCTGGACGCTGGACGAAGAACAAAGTCGACCGCTGATCAAGCAGGCGCTGGATTTGGGTATCAATTTTTTCGACACTGCCAACAGCTATTCTGATGGCACCTCGGAAGAAATCGTCGGCCGCGCGCTGCGCGATTATGCCCGCCGCGATGAAATCGTCATCGCCACCAAAGTGTTCTTCCCGTCCCGCCAGGCGCCCAATATTGGCGGCCTTTCGCGCAAGGCAATCATGAGCGAAATCGACAACAGCCTGCGCCGGCTGGGCACCGATTATGTTGACCTGTACCAGATCCATCGTTGGGACTACCACACCCCCATCGAAGAGACCCTCGAGGCATTGCACGATGTGGTCAAGGCCGGCAAGGCCCTGCACATTGGCGCCTCGTCCATGTATGCCTGGCAGTTTGCCAAGGCCCTGTATACCGCCAAAGCCAATGGCTGGACGCCGTTCGTGTCGATGCAAAACCACCTCAACCTGCTCAACCGCGAGGAAGAGCGCGAAATGCTGCCGCTATGCCGGGACCAAGGGATTGCAGTGCTGCCCTGGAGCCCGTTGGCCCGTGGTCGCCTGACCCGCGACTGGAACGCCAGCAGCGCCCGGGAAGACGCCGATGCGTTTGGCAAGACCCTGTACTTGGAGCGAACCGCAGACGCCGACCGCCAGGTAGTCGAGGCCGTCGCCAGCATCGCCCAAGCGCGCGGTGTACCCCGGGCGCAGGTGGCATTAGCCTGGGTCGCGCAGTCGCAGGGCGTCACTGCACCGCTGATCGGCGCCAGCAAGCCCCAGCATCTGCAAGACGCCGTGGCCGCCATGGCATTAGCCCTGACGCCAGAAGAAATCCAACGCCTGCAGGCGCCGTATGTGCCCCACGAGGTGGCCGGGTTCGCCTGATAGCGCCTAGGCTTTGGCTGCGATAGCTCCCGGGTGCCTTATTGATCTCAGGGAGGCGCCCTATACTATGACCACTTATTTCTAACGGAGCGACCTGATGAGTGCTACCCCCCTCGATTCGTTGTTTCAGCCCTTCACGCTTAAATCGCTCAGCTTGAAGAACCGCATTGTCATGGCCCCCATGACCCGCTGCTTCGCACCAGCAGGTGTGCCAAACGAGGCGATCGCCGCCTATTACCGCCGCCGCGCGGAACATGAGGTGGGGTTGATACTGTCCGAGGGCACCGTTATCGAGCGGCCCGGCGCGCGCAATGATCCCGGCATTCCGTTTTTCCACGGTGACGCCGCATTGGCGGGCTGGCAACAGGTGATTGACGGCGTGCACCAGGCCGGCGGCAAAATGGGGCCGCAGATCTGGCACGTGGGCGCAGTGCCCAGTTTTCTCACCGAGTGGACACCCGACAGCGGCATCGAGAGTCCCTCGGGCCTGGTTGCACCGCAAACGCCGCGGGGCGAAGTGATGAGCGACGAGGCGATCGCCGATACCATCGCCGCGTTCGCCAAGGCGGCCGCCGATGCTAAACGGCTTGGTTTCGACACCGTTGAAATCCATGGCGCCCACGGCTACCTGCTGGATCAATTCTTCTGGGATGGCACCAACGAGCGCCCCGACCATTTCAATGGCGCCACTATTGCGGAGCGCTCACGCTTCGCCGCCGAAGTCGTCAAAGCCACGCGAGCCGCCGTAGGCCCTGACTTTCCGCTTATCTTGCGCCTAAGCCAATGGAAGCAGCAGGACTATAAGGCCCGTTTGGCCAGCAGCCCCGACGAGATGGCCGCCTGGCTGGTGCCACTGGTGGAGGCCGGGGTGGACATCCTGCACTGCTCGCAGCGGCGCTTCTGGGAAGCCGAATTTGCCGAACTCGACGGCGAGCAAGGGCTGAACTTCGCCGGTTGGGCGAAGAAACTCACCGGCGCGGCGACCATCAGCGTGGGCTCGGTGGGGCTATCCGGCGACTTTATGGGTGCCTTCAGCGGCGAAAGCTCGCAGCCCGCCAGCCTCGACAATTTGCTGCAACGCTTGGAACGTGAAGAGTTCGACCTGATCGCGGTCGGCCGAGCGCTGCTCAGTGACCCGCAGTGGGTCACGAAAATTCGCAGCGGCGACAGCAGCAACCTGAAAGCCTTCAGCCCGGCGGACCTTGGCGAACTCGCTTAATCACGCACCGGGGGCGGCCGTTGCTTTTGCGCAACGCATGAGTCATCGTCATAGATGCTGCCCCCACTGCCATGAGCCGCGTTATGCCCTGCTTCAGCAAAACCCTACCTTCACCCGTTGGCCTGCTGACACTGGTCAGCAATGACCTTGGGTTGCAAGCCATCCTGTGGGAAACCGAGCACCCCAACCGGGTTCGGCTAGGCGAGCTGACCCCCACGCTCAGCCACCCGGTGCTGGATGAGGCGGCCCGGCAACTGGAGCAATACTTCGCCGGGCAGCGCCAGCAATTCGACCTGCCCCTGGCCTTTAACGGCACCGAATTTCAACAGAAAGTCTGGCACGCGCTGTTGACCATCCCCTTTGGCGAAACCCGCAGCTATAGCCAAATTGCCCAGCAAATCGGCCTGCCCGCAGCGGTACGTGCGGTGGGCGCGGCCAATGGGCGCAATCCGCTTTCTATCGTCGCGCCGTGCCACCGGGTGATCGGCGCAAGCGGCGCGCTGACCGGCTTTGCCGGTGGGCTCACAGCCAAGCAAGTACTGCTCGCGCTGGAACAGCGCGGCGCCATCCAACAGTGCCTGGACCTCTAAGGGCAAGCCATGGACGAACTCGAACTGCCCTTCCAAGCCCCCTTCGACTGGCCGCGCATGCTGCGCTTTTTTCGCGGCCGCGCCAGCGCTGGGGTGGAGGTGGTCGAGGGCGACAGCTACCTCAGGACGATCGAATGGCAAGGCGACGGCGGCCTGTTGCGCGTGCGCCTGGACCCGCAACACAACTGCCTGATCGCCAGGATCGATGGCCCGGCGAGCCGCCATCTGGGCGCCCTGCAACCCAAGCTGAGCACATTGTTCGACCTGCACACTGACCTGCATCAGGTGCACGCCGCATTGGGCCAAGACCCGTGGCTAAAGCGCCTGCTGGCCCAGGCGCCTGGGCTGCGGATCCCCGGCGCTTGGTCCGCCTTTGAACTGGTGGTGCGGACCATCGTCGGCCAGCAGGTCAGCGTCAAGGCCGCGACGACCATCACCGGGCGCCTGGTGCAACGGGCCGGGCGCCCGCTGGAGGTCCCTGGGCACCCTGCCGTGGCCTGGCAGTTTCCAACCCCCAGCGCCCTGGCTGCGGCCAATCTTGACCTGATCGGCATGCCCGGCAAACGCGTGGCGGCGCTGCAAGGCTTCGCCCACGCGGTCGCCGAGGGCCGCCTGGCGATCGATGCCTGCAGCGACCCAGGCGACCTGGCGCAGTTGCGCAAGGCCCTATTAGACATGCCCGGCATTGGCCCCTGGACCGTCGAATACACGGCCATGCGCGCCTGGCGCGACACGGATGCCTGGCCCGCCAGCGACCTGGTGCTAATGCAGGCCATTGCCCGCGAACATCCGCTGGCGCTGAAACTCCCGCAACAGGCCATTCACAGCGCCGCCTGGCGCCCTTGGCGGGCGTATGCGGCCATGCATGTGTGGAATGAGCTGGCGGACCAGGCCGGCGTGCAGCGGGGCGGATAGCCTACGGGTGCTTGGCAGAGACTTTTGCAAAACATTTCTGCAGCACAATAGGCTGAACTATTAGGTCGGCGACGCGATCATTTCCTATGCGCAGTCAATGCGACCCCTGGGTCGCTAAACGATAAGGAGTCGCCGTGACCGTTACCGCCCCCCTCACCTACCGCCACACGCCCAGCCCATTGCACGCCATCTTGCTTGCCGGGGCCGTGCCTTTGTTTCTCGGTGGGTTGCTCAGTGACATTGCCTACTCAAATACCTATCAAATCCAATGGGCCAACTTCGCCGCCTGGCTAATCGCCGGCGGGCTGCTGTTCGCTGGTTTGGCGCTGGTGTTTGCGCTGGTCAACCTGGTACGTGCGGACCACAAGGCCGGACGACCAGTGCTCTACTTCCTGCTGCTCTTGGTGACCTGGGTGCTGGGGCTGGTGAACGCCTTCGAGCACGCCAAGGACGCTTGGGCCGTGATGCCCTCAGGCTTGATTCTATCGATCGTGGTCACGGTACTGGCCTTTATCAGCGCCTGGACCGGGCTGAGCAACTTGCGCAATGGAGGTGCCCAATGAAGTACTCAGGCGCTCTGACTGTTTTGAGCATGGCGCTGCTGGTCAGCGCCTGCGGTGGCGAAGCCGACAGCACCCAAGCCCGTGGCCCGGACCCGAAACTGCCCGAGCCACAACGCGGCCTGCTGCCCAGTATGAAGATTGCCGAACCCGTGGCGTGGGGTGATCAAAAACCCAAGGTCCCTGAAGGTTTCAGCATCAGCGCAATTGCCACCGACTTGAAGATCCCACGCCAAAGCCTGGTCCTGCCCAATGGTGACATCATCATTGCCGAAGGCCGCGGTGGTAGCGCTGCCAAGCTCAAGCCCAAGGACGTGATCGCCAGTTACATCAAGGCCCAGGGTAATACCCAAGTCAAAGGCGGCAACCGCCTGACCCTGCTGCGCGATGCTGACGGCGATGGCACCTATGAGCTCAAGACGGTATTCGCCGAGAACCTCAACGCGCCTTACGGCCTGGCATTCGCCGACGGCAAGCTGTATGTGGCCAACCAGGACGCGCTGGTGCGGTTCGACTACAGCGACGGCCAGACCAAAGCCAACGGCGCGCCGACCAAGGTTACCGACCTGCCTTCGGCGATCAACCACCATTGGACCAAAGCCCTGACCGTCAGCCCCGATGGACGCTACCTGTACGTGGGGATCGGCTCCAACAGTAACGTCACCGAACGCGGCATGGAGGTCGAGATCGACCGCGCCATGGTCTGGCAGATCGATGCCGCCACCGGCGCCCACAAGCCGTATGCCACGGGCCTGCGTAACCCCACCGCGTTGACTATCCAGCCCGACTCCGGGCAATTGTGGACCGTGGTCAATGAGCGCGATGAGCTGGGCCCTGACCTGGTTCCCGACTATCTGACCTCGGTACGTGAAGGCGGCTTCTACGGCTGGCCCTACAGCTACTGGGGCCAAAACGTTGATTCCCGCGCGCAGCCGCAGAACCCGGACAAGGTCGCCGCCGCGATCAAGCCTGATTACAGCCTGGGTTCCCACGTCGCGGCACTGGGGGTGGACTTCTCCCTGCCGGCCATGGGCGAGAAATTCGCCGATGGCGTGTTCGTGGGTGAACACGGCAGCTGGAACCGGGACAACCCGGTGGGCTACAAGGTGATCTTCGTGCCCTTCCGCGATGGCCGCCCGGCCGGCGAGCCGATAGACTTCGCCACCGGTTTCCGTGGCGACGACGGCAAAACCCGAGGCCGGCCGGTGGGCGTGACCGTCGACCCGAAAGGGGCGCTGATCATCGCCGATGACTTGGCCAATACCGTCTGGCGCGTAACGCGTAACCGCTAACGCGCTACAGCGGGCGGCCTGCAACAGGCCGCCCGTTCCCCGCTTAAGGCTTGGCCACGTAGCCTGGCAACCCCTCTACCCTTTCCAACCAGGCGCACACGTGGCGGTACGGCTTTAAGTCAACCCGCCCTTCTGGTGCCAGCACGACATAGGGATAAACCGCGCAATCGGCAATCGACGGCCGGCCGATGGCAAGCCAATCATGCTGCGCCAAATGGCGGTCGAGCCATTCAAGCACCCCTGGCGCCATGGCCAGTGCTGCCGACTGATCCAGCCCATAGCCGAACTTCTCCACCAACCTGGCCGCACACAGGCTGTGCTGAATTTCGTTGGCCGCAAAGGACAACCACTGCACGATGTCGGCCTGGCCTTGAGGATGATTGGGCCACCAGGCCAACCCCCCGTATTCCCCCGCGAGGTACACTAAAATCGCTTGGGAATCGCGCAGGGTGAAGGGGCCGTCTTGCAGGATGGGCAGTTGACCCAGGGGGTTGAGGTCGATCAACGGCGGCTGTTTGTGCGCACCGTTGACGAAGTCGACGGCAATCACCTCTAGGTCGATATTGGCCAGCCCAGCAAACAGTCGGGCTTTGTAGCAGTTGCCTGAAGCGTCGAGGTCATAGAGTTTCATGCAGCACCTGTGTTGAGCAGTTGGTTGAATTCCAGCACGTTGCCGTCTGGGTCACGAATGAACAGGGCGACCCGCCGCGGCCCAATAGGGTGAGGCCCCTCGGTGATAACGATGCCTTGCTGGTCGAGCCAGGCTTGTAACGCGGTCAAGTCGTCGACGATAAAAGCCGGGTGGGTTATGCCGGGCAGTTTCACCGGGGCATCGAGCAGTGTGTTGTAAGCGTTCGGTAGGCTTGCGCCATTGAAAATCAGGTTGATCCGAACCCCATCGGGGCTGAGCATTTCATTGGCCTCGAACCGGGCAAAACGTGCGGTTTCAGCGAAGCCCAAGGCTTGATAAAACGCCAGGGCGCGGCTTTCATTGCTGACCCGAATACCGATATGGTCGTATGCAAGAATTCGCGCCGGGTTGGCTGGCCGGTTCATAGTGTCGAAGCTCCAGTGAACGTTGGGAGCCTGCAGTGTGAACGGCCGCCCGCGTCACACCTATGGCGTAGACCTGACAACACCTATGCATTCATCGCACTAATCCGAAGGTGGCCATGGACAAGCTCAAGGCAATGAGCAATTTCGTTCGCATCGTCGACAGCGGCAGCTTGAGTTCAGCGGCCCAGTCGACTGGGCAGTCGGTGGCGTCGTTGGTGCGCTCGCTGGCGGCCCTGGAACGCTACCTGGGGGTGCGCCTGTTGAACCGCACGACCCGGCGCATGGCCCTGACCGACGAAGGCGAAGCCTACCTAGGCTGGAGCCGGCGCATGCTGGCCGACTTCGACGGCATGGAACAGCAGTTGCAAATGCGTGACGGCAAAGTCCGTGGCCTGTTGCGCATCACCGCGCCGATAGAGTTCGGCCAGCGCTTCATTGCCCCATTGGTCAATGGGTTCCTGCAGGCCCATGGCGACATGGCGGTGGAGTTGAGCCTGGATGACCACATCGTGCCGCTGGTGGATCAGCGCCTCGACATCGCCTTGCGTATCGGCCACTTGCCCGACTCGGCCATGGTCGCGCGACAGGTCGGCACGACCCGCCTCGTCACTTGCGCCAGCCCGGCCTACCTGCAAGGGGCTGCCCATCTGGATAGCCCGGCGGCATTGGCGGCGCACCCGTGCATCGTCCTTAATTCACAAGGCCGGCAGTGGTATTACCAGGACGACGGCAAGGAATGCCTTCAAGACATCGTGCCAAGGCTGCAGTGCAATCAGGTGCGCTCGGCGCGCCTGGCCTGCGTGGAAGGCTTGGGGATTACCCGCTTGATGCATTATCAGGTGGCTGATGAACTGGCCCAGGGGCGTCTGATTCGGGTACTGCAGCGCTTCGAAACGGCGGACATACCCATCCAGCTGGTCTACCCCCATGGGCTGCAACTGTCACCGCGGGTCAAAGCGTTCGTCGACTGGGCCCAGCCCCAACTGGAGCGAATAATCCCCAACCCCGCCAGCCCAGCCACCTGCGGTCAACCATCTGTATGTCTGCTGTAGGAGGGGGCTTGCCCCCGATCTTCTGCCCCTGCCAACACAATCCAATAGTTGACCGCTAGGTCATCTATCCCTAGGGTAGCCGACCCTGTTCCAGCCCGAGTTGACTATGACCGCCCGTTCTAAACTGCCCCCAACCGTGTATTTGTTGGGGCTGACCATTTTTTCTCTGGTGACCGCCGAGTTTATGATCGCCGGGATGATGCCGGCTCTGGCCGACGCGTTTTCCGTGAGCCTGGCGCAGGTGGGCAACTTAATCGCGTTTTACGCCCTGGGCATGGCGCTGGGCGGCCCCCCGGTCACGGTCTTGCTGCTGTCCAAAGGCATCAGCAATCAGCGTGCACTGGTGGGGCTGCTGGCGATCTACGTAGCCGCCGGCGCCTTGGCTGCCGCCGCGCCGAGCTATGCAGTGCTGGCCCTGGCGCGGGTCATCATGGGGGTGGTGAGCGCGGCCTGTATCGGCCTGTGCATGACCGTTTGCGCCAGCCTGGCAGCGCCTGAAGCCCGCGGTCGAGCGGTATCGGTGGTGCTCGGCGGGCTGATGCTCTCGCCCGTGGCCGGGGTGCCCATGACCGCCTGGATCGAGCACCACTATGGCTGGCGCGCCAGTTCCTGGCTGGTGGTGCTGCTGGCCCTGGCCTGTACCGCGCTGGTCGCGACACTGCTGCCCAAGGGCGAGCCAGGCAGCGAGCCCGCGCTGGGCCGGCAATGGGCCGACCTGAAGAGCCGCAGCCTGTGGGCCGCCTACGCCACCAGCGGCTTGATCATCGGCGCCACGTTCGCCGCATTCAGCTACTGCACGCCGATCCTGATCGAAGAAGTCGGCATCGCGCCGGGCAATGTGGCCCCTTGGCTGGCCCTGTATGGCGTGGCTAACCTGGTCGGCAACATGCTGATCGGGCGTATCGCCGACCGCCACACCATGGCTGCATTGGGCTGGGGCCTGGGTGTGATGGTATTGGCACTGGGCGGTTTCGCCCTGGCCGGCGACCTGCGCTGGTTGAACCTGAGCTGTTTTATCGCCCTGGGGTTGACCGGCGTCGCCCTCAATCCGGCCATGGTCGCCCGGGTGATGCGCGCGGCCGAACCCGGTGCGCTGGTCAATACCCTGCACACCTCGGTGATCACCGCCGGGTTAGCCTTTGGAAGCTGGGCCGGCGGCACCGCCATCGACGCCGGCTACGGCCTGCGTGCGCCCTTGTGGGTGGGGGCCGGCATGGCCCTGCTCGGGCTGCTTAGCCTGGCCCGGCCAGCGGCCGCTCGGCGGGTGGCCACCTCGCTTAGCCAATGACCTGCGCGTACACCGCGCGGTCCACATTGCCGCCGGAGAGGATCACCCCCACGGTTTTCCCGGCCATCGCCTCGCGCTCTTGCAGCAGCGCCGCCAGGGCGGCGGCACCGGCGCCTTCCACTAGGTTGTGGGTATCGCTGTAGTACACGCGCATGGCTTCGGCAATCTGCTCTTCGCTCACCGCAACGATGCGCGCCGCACCCGCCGCGTATACGGCGAACGCCGCCGGTATGGGCCGGCGCACGGCAAGGCCGTCGGCGAAGGTATTGGCCGAGGCGGTTTCACACAACGCGCCGCTGTCGAACGAGCGCTTGGCGGCATCCGCCTGGCTCGACACCACCCCCACCACCTCGGTGTTCAAGCCCAAAGCATCACGCACGGCGATCACCCCACACACCCCCGAGCCACAACCGATTGGCACGTAAACAGTGTGCAGCGGCGGCGCCGCGCCAAACAGCTCCAGTGCATAGCTGGCAACGCCCTTGACCAGCTCATCGTGATAGGGCGGAACCAGGTACAGCCCCTGCTGTTCGGCCTGGCGCGCGGCCTCTTCGCGGGCTTCGTCGAAGTCCTGGCCATGTTCGATGACCTCACCACCAAAGCCACGCATGGCGTTGTTCTTCTCCACCGAGTTGCCCCGCGGCACCACGATCAGCGCGCGCAGCCCCGAAGCCGTGGCGGCCATGGCGAGGCTTTGCCCGTGGTTGCCGCGGGTGGCGGTGACAATCCCACGGACCGTGGGGTGAGTCTGTTTCAGCCAATGCATAAAGGTGATGCCACCGCGCACCTTGAACGCGCCGGTGGGGGTATGGTTTTCATGCTTGACCCACACCGTACAGCCCAACCGTTGGGCCAGTAGCGGCCAAGGGTACTGGGCGGTGGCGGGCATCACTTGGTAAACCAAGCGGGCAGCAGTTTCAAGGGCGTCGCGGGTTAATCCATGCATGGCGTGGCTTCCTGATTTTTTTCCGCAGTATAGGCACAGTGGCGCGCAAGAGGGTCAAGCCGGCCGTGATTCAGGCCGGCAGCACAATGTAGTCATTGCCCTGCACCACCCCCCTATGGGGGCCTTGCACCAGATGGATATAACGGCCGCTCACGCAATCGATAGGCAGGCAGTCGTCAACGTCCAGCAGCGCATCGGTGTGCGGCTTGTGCCAATGGCGGAGCATCTGCTGCTTGCCCTTGGCTTTGGCCTCGGCTTTGTTTTGCGCCACCACCAACAGGTAATGGTGCGCCTCGCCAAACGTCTGCTTTTCATAACCTCCCAGGTTGATAAAGTACAAACGCGGTGCGTCCGGCCGTGGCGCCAGCGGGCTGAGTTCGACTTTCCATTGGTCGACGCCATCGACCTGCATCCAGGCATCGACGTGCAAGCCTGCGGGGCTGCCGAACCAACCTTGGCGTAGCTCGGGGTAAGCCGCCGCCAGGCTGTCGGCAACCACGAAGACCACGTCGTGCACTTCGATTTTGGCTTGCGGGTGCTTGCCGCCCAGCATGACTACCCACAGCATCGAAGGCTCCTCGCGGCCTGCACCAAGCGGGGTTGACGCCCCATCACGCCGGCACCGGTTCGCTGAAGCGGATACGGTTGCCGAATGGGTCAGTCACGGTCATCACGTGGCCCCAGTCGAGTTGTTCAATTTCAGGTTTCATGAAGCGATACGCCTTGGCGATCAGTTCCCGCTGCAGGGCTTGAACGCCACGCATGGTGACAAAGGTGCAGCTACCAGGGCTGGCATCGCCATGGTGTTCGCTCAGGTGTAGCGTTAGGCCCGCGCGCGAGACCTGCATGTAAAGGGGCATGTCCGCGCCAAAACGGTGTTCCCAGTCGAGCTGGAAGCCGAGAAAGTCCAGATAGAATTCCTTGGCTTTGTGGGTATCGAACATGCGCAAGATCGGCGCCGTCTGGGTGAACGCAATGCCCGCCTCGCTCAGACTGGGCTGGCCGTCCAAGCGCTTTTTCATAAAGTAACGTTGGTGCCCTGGCGGGTGTTCCGGCAATTCGCCAAAGACGCTGAAGCCCAGGCGCAGGTAAAAGTCCAACGCCTGGAATGAAAAGGTGTCGAGCCAAAGGCCCACGCACCCGCGTTGCCGAGCGATGTCTTCGGCCATATTCATCAGCTGGGTGCCCAGGCCTTGCCCACGGGCGACCTCCGGTACGACCAGCATCTCGATAAACAGCCACTGGCCAAACACGCTGGCATCCAGGCCACCAATGGCCTGCCCGGCTTGGTCCTTGATGAGCAACGCGATTTTTTCCGGGTCGGCCAAACCTGCAGCGGTTTGGTTATACGCCCGCAACGGCGTTAAGATCGCTTGGTGGTCCGCCTCACTCGGCGCGTCCATGACTTCAATGTTCAAGCTCACTGCATTCCTCGCTCGCTGGCTTCTGTAAAGTGGCAGGCCATAGTAGCCGTTTTGGCAAAAGCATAACCGGGAGCCCCTATGAAAGTTGGCGTGATTTCCGATACCCACGGCCTGCTTCGTCCTGAAGCCATCGCGGCACTGGCCGGTTGCGAGCGAATCATTCACGCCGGCGACATCGGCAGCCCGGAGATTCTTCAGCAACTGGCGGCCATCGCCCCGCTGCAGGTGGTGCGCGGCAACAACGACCTGGACGCGCCGTGGGCGGCCGAGTTGGCCGATGAGCTGCACTTCGACCTGGCGGGCTGGCAAACGCTACTGGTGCACGACATCGCCGACGTGCCAGCGCAGCTCGACGCTGCGGTGCGCCTGGTGATCACCGGCCACTCCCACCAGCCGAAGATCCAATGGCGCGGCGAGCGGCTGTACCTCAACCCTGGCAGCGCCGGGCGCCGGCGTTTCAAATTGCCGGTCACCCTGGCGCTGCTTGAGGTGGGGGACACGGCGCTTGAGCCGCGGTTGGTCGCCCTGCTGGAATAAACCTGCCACGGAGAACACCGGCATGCTGATTGCCCATCTATCGGACCTGCACATCAGACCCCAGGGCATGCTCTACCAAGGCCTGGTCGACTCCAATAGCCAGTGCCAGCAAGCCATCGAGCATCTCAACGGGCTGTGGCCTCGGCCGGATGTGGTGATCGTCAGCGGCGACCTGGTGGACGAAGGCTTGCCCGCCGAATATGAGATGGCCAGAACGCTATTGGACCGCATCGAACAGCCGCTGCTGTTGATCCCCGGCAACCATGATGACCTCACGCTGTTCAAAGCCAGCTTCGCCCAGCGCATGCCCATGGCTGGCACTGGGCCCGCCCACTTTGTCGCCGGGAGCCTGGGCCCGGTGCGTATCATCGGCCTGGACATCAGCGTGCCCGGCGAGCACCACGGCGACATGACGCCAGCGGCTCAGGCCTGGCTCGACGCGACCCTGGCCCAGGAACCCGAGCGCCCGACCCTGGTGATGCTGCACCAGCCGCCGTTTCTCAGCGGCATTCCCTATATAGACACCTACGCGTGCCGCAACGGCCAACGGCTGGCCGAGGTGTTAGCGCGGTACCCGGCGGTCGAGCGAGTGGTATGCGGGCACATTCACCGGCACATGCTATTGCGTTTCGGTGGCACCCTACTGTGCACGGCGCCCAGTACCACCACCGCCATTGCTTTGCGCCTCGATGCCCAGGCTGAGGCGGCGTCCTATGTGGAGCCACCGGCCCTGCTGCTGCACCATTGGAAAGCGGACACCGGGCTGATCACCCATTGGGTACCCATCGGCACTTTTGCCGGGCCGATGGCGTTCGCTTGAGGGGTGTAAAGCGCGCAGGTCAGCCATTTATCACCATGCCTCAAAGGAGCTATACATGTTTCAGATAGATTGGCTGGATCGGCACATGGTCCACTGCAACTTAATGGCGGAGTGGGTCTATCAAGCATTCCCTTATGAGTATGCCGAGCAAACCTTGGCCAGTTGGCAACAGGTGTTTGCCGATGGTCAGCACGATGGGCAGTGGAAGTGTTTGATCGCTATGGCGCAGGGCCAACTCTTGGGCGGTGCCACATTGGCACGCAGCGACTTGGAGTCCCGACCCGAGCTGGGCCCTTGGCTGGCCTGTGTCTACGTCACCCCAGCCGCCAGGCGCCGGGGTATTGCGGCACGGCTGATCGAGGGTATTTGCGAACAGGCACAGGCAACCGGTAGTCCCACGCTGTATTTGCATACCTACGATCAACGCGATTACTACCGCACGTTGGGCTGGCAAGTGGTGGAGCCATTCGAGGCGTGGGGGCGGGTGCACTGGCTAATGTCACGCAGCCTGAATGCAGACTATCAGCGCCCCTAAACGGGTGGTTTCGCTCCCCCAAAATGACAAAAACCACTACCCTGCCTGCTCGTAAAGCTGTGCAGCCTCTGTGTAGAGCCCTCGTGAATAAACACCAGCTTGAGCAACAGCAAATCCCGATCTATTTCGCCGCGGTCGCGGCAGCAGCCGTGGGCGGCCTATTTGCCCCAGGCATAGCCCCAAGCCTAAGCACCCTCGTTACCCCGGCCATCGCCGTATTGATGTATGCGATGTTCCTGCAAATCCCCTTTCTCGACCTGCGCCAGCGCTTGGGCAACGGGCGTTTTATGGCCGCTTTGCTCATGGCCAATTTCGTTTTAATCCCGCTGCTGGTCTGGGCATTGACCCAAGGTCTGAGCGGGCACCCGGCCATTTTCGTCGGCGCGTTGCTGGTGCTGTTGACGCCTTGCATCGACTACGTAGTGGTGTTCACCCACCTTGGCAAGGGTGACGCGCGCCTGACATTAGCCGCCACGCCTGTATTGCTGTTGCTGCAACTGCTGCTGTTACCCCTCTACCTTGCCGTGATCGTGGGCCCCAGCGCAGCGGCCGTGATCGCGGTCGGCCCCTTCGTTGAGGCTTTTGTCCTGCTGATCGCCCTACCACTGCTGCTGGCAGTCGCCAGTGTCGCAGGCGCCAAGCGCTCGCCCCTGCTGGCACGCTGGAACAGCGCCTGGGCCTGGATGCCAGTGCCCGCCATGGCGGCGGTGTTGGTGGTGGTGGTCGGTGCGCAAATTGCTGCGCTGGCGAGTGACTTCGACCGCTTACTGCCGGTTATTCCGGTTTACCTGGCCTTTGCCTGCCTTGCCCCGCTGGTAGGGGCTGCCGCGGCGTGGGCCTGCAAACTGCCGCCCGCCGCTGCCAGGTCCGTCGCGTTCAGCGCGTCGACGCGCAATTCCCTGGTGGTACTGCCGCTGGCCCTGGCGCTGCCGGAGGATCTACGCGGGCTGGCCGCGGCGGCCGTAATCACCCAGACCCTGGTCGAGCTGGTGGCGGAGCTGCTGTATATCCGCGTGGTTCCTACCTGGATTTGGCCTAAAGCCTAGCCGAATGCTGCGGTGTGCACGAAGCAGAGCTTGTTGCCCTCTGGGTCTCGACAGTAAGCCGCGAAGAAGTCTTGGCCATACTGCGGCCGCAACCCGGGCGGGCCCTCGTCGCCCGCGCCATGGTCCAGCGCGGCCTGCCAGGCGGCTCGTACCTGCGCTTGGGTGTGGGCGGCAAAACTGACCTGCACGCCATTGCCGCAGCTCGCCGGTAAACCATTGAACGGCTGCTGCACGTAAAACTGCGGCCAACGCTGGTCGGGCCGCTGGAAACCTGCGCCAGCCGGGCCGCCATCGTGTTCATCGGGCATACGCACCAAGCCCAAATGCGACAGCACGGCCTGGTAAAAGGCAACCATGGCCGCGAGGTCACGCGCGCCGATTTGGATATGGCTGAACATGCTTTTCTCCACAGGCGGCTGCACCGCGATACGGTTCGTCAGGCACGTGATGCCTGCGGGGTTTGGTTGAATCATAGTCGCCAACCCACCGAATGGCACTGGCTCACAGCTCTATGCTAAGCGCTAAATGTTATTGGTTTTCTGTTTCTTATAGCCATAAATTATCTTCGTCAGCGCCATAGTGGCGCTCCAGCACCTTGCCTCAGATGCAGCGGTGCCATTGGCGAGGAGTCCAACGTGAAACGCACCATCAAAGCTTTGTTACTCGCAGTCGCAACCGCTGGCGCCGCGCAGACCCATGCCGCAGATATCGTCATCGGCTACCAGACCGGCGTGGATCCGTCGAAAGTGGCCCAAGTTGACGGTAGCTATGAAAAAGCCATTGGCGAGAAACTCGACTGGCGTCGCTTCAACGCAGGCCCCGAAGTGGTCACCGCCCTGGCCTCCGGTGACGTACAGATCGGTAACCTGGGTTCCAGCCCGCTGGCTGCCGCCACTTCGCGCAAATTGCCGTTGGTGACCTTTCTCGTTGCGGCGCAGATCAACGCCGCAGAGGCCCTGGTGGTGCGCAACGGCAGCGGCATCGATAAGCCGGAGCAATTGATCGGCAAAACCATTGCCACGCCCTTTGTGTCGACATCCCACTACAGCCTGCTGGGCGCCCTCAAGCACTGGAACATCGACCCAAGCCAGGTGAAGATCGTCAACCTCAACCCGGCTGAAATCAACGCTGCCTGGAAGCGTGGCGACATCGACGGGGCCTTTGTCTGGTCGCCGGCGCTTGGAGAAATCAAGCGAAACGGCAAGGTGCTCACCGACGCTGCCGAAGTGGGTAAATGGGGCGCGCCGACATTCGAAGTCTGGGTGGCGCGCAAGGATTTCGCCGAGAAGCATCCTGAAGTGCTGGCCAAGTTTGCCGGTGTGACCCTCGCTGCTTTTGCCGATTACCAGGCCCATGCCGGCCAATGGACCGCCGACTCGGCCCAAGCGAAAAAGATCGCTAAGCTGATCGGTGCCAACGCTGCCGACGTTCCCGAACTGCTCGCCGGCTCCGCCTACCCGAACGCCCAACAACAGCTCAGCGCCGACCTACTCGGTGGCGGTACGGCCAAGGATATCGCCACCACCGCCGAATTCCTCAAAGAGCAAAAACGCATCCCTGCGGTGTTGCCGGATTACTCGGGGTATGTGAGCAGCGAGTACGTGCGCCAGGCCCAATAAGCGCCCGCAGTACATCCAAACCGGGTTTTGCCCCTCCTCGCAGGGGCCTTTTTACACCACGAGGTATGCAGCATGAGCCGACTGAACGCCGAGCGCGCCCACCTTAGCTTCAACCGCCGCGGCCAGCGCCAAGTCATTCTGGAGGGCTTCGATCTGCAGGTCGACAAAGGCGCGTCGGTGGTGGTGCTCGGCCCGTCCGGCTGCGGCAAATCCAGCCTGCTGAACGTGCTGGCCGGTTTCCAGCCTCTAGACAGCGGCCGGGTGCACATCGACGGGCGCACCCTGGAAGGCCCGGGCGGAGAACGCGGCGTGGTGTTTCAGGATGACGCCCTGATGCCCTGGCTCAACGCCCTCGACAACGTCGCCCTGGGCTTACGCTTACGCGGCCTGAGCAAAGCACAACGGCACGCCCGAGCGCTGCAAGTGCTGGAGCTGGTGGGCCTGGCCAGCCATGCCCAGCATCGCATCAGCGAGCTGTCCGGCGGGCAGCGTCAGCGCCTGGGTTTGGCTCGCGCACTGGCCGTCGACCCCGACTTTCTGCTGCTCGATGAACCCTTTGGCGCCCTCGATGCGCTGACCCGCGAGCGCATGCAGTTGCTCTTGCTGGATGTCTGGAAACGCACCGGCAAGGGCTTGTTCCTGATCACCCACAGTGTGGACGAAGCGCTGTTTCTCGCCACTGACCTGATCGTGCTGGACGGCCCGCCCGCGCGCGCGGTGATCCGCCGCCAACTGCCGTTCGCCCGCCGTTATCTCGCCGGTGAAGCGGTGCGTTCGATCAAGAGTGACCCTGCTTTTGGCCAATTGCGCCAAGAGCTGCTGGATATCTTCCTGCACGAGGCTGCCGACCATGCCGTCTGAAGTATTGCGTTCCACGCCCACGGTCCAGAGCCGCCGCTTTGCCATCGACCGGCGCCGCGTCGCCGCCTTTACGACCCTGGCAGGTCTGGCCACGCTCTGGTGGCTGGCCACGCATTTGGGCTGGGTCGACACGGTGTTCCTCCCAGCCCCCGAGCAACTGCTGGTGGCGCTGCAGAGCCTGCTGCAGGACGGCTACCTGGATGTCACGCTCTGGCAGCACATCGGCACCAGCCTTTGGCGCGTATTGATCGCCCTACTGGCTGCGGTACTCACCGCCGTGCCCCTGGGGTTGGCCATGGGCTTGAACCCGACCCTCAACGCTGCGCTCGACCCTCTGGTGGAATTCTATCGGCCGATCCCGCCGCTGGCTTACCTGCCGCTGATGGTGATCTGGTTCGGCATTGGCGAGCTGTCCAAGGTGCTGCTGATCTACCTGGCGCTGTTCGCGCCGCTGTTGATTGCCACCGTTGGTGGCGTGCGGCGGGTCGATAAGGCGCGTATCCAGGCGATTCGCTGCCTGGGCGCGAATCGCCTGCAGGTGGTGCGCCATGTGATCCTGCCCAGCGCCCTGCCGGATATCCTCACGGGCCTGCGCATCGCCTTGGGCGTTGGCTGGTCGACGCTGGTAGCGGCCGAACTGATTGCCGCCAACCAGGGCCTGGGCTTTATGGTGCAGTCCGCCGCGCAGTTTCTCGCCACCGACGTGGTGGTAGTCGGCATCCTGCTGATTGCCTCGATCGCCTTGGCCCTCGAGCTTGGCCTGCGGGCGCTGCAAAAACGCTTTGCCTCGTGGAGCTAAGGTAATACCCGCTAAGGGTGGTTTTGTTCAATACCGCCCCACGCCCCAGGGCTACCGTCAGCACTCGATGACTAACGGAGTAGCCCGATGCTAAGTGTATTGATTTCCATGGCCGCCTTTGCCCTGGCCGCTTCCATTTCGCCGGGGCCGGTGAATATTCTGGCGCTCAGTTGCGGCGCGCAGTTTGGCCTGGGCCCCAGCTTGCGCCACGTGCTGGGGGCCACAGCGGGCTTTGTGTTGTTGCTGTTGTTCACCGGCTTTGGCCTGCATGAAGTTTTGCAACAGTGGCCGGTGCTGACGGACGTGGTGCGCTGGGCCGGGGTGGTGTTTCTGTTGTACCTGGCCTGGAAACTTGTGCGCGATAACGGCCAAGTGAATGTCACCGCAGCGACCCGCGCGCCCTCCTTCACCCAGGGTGCTCTGATGCAGTGGCTGAACCCCAAGGCCTGGCTGGCCGCTATCGCGGGCATGGGCGCTTTTGTGGCCGATGGCGAAGGTGTAATGATCTGGGTGTTCGCACTGATCTACTTCGTAGTGTGCTATGGGTCCGTGGCCAGTTGGGCCTTCGCTGGCGCGTATATGGGCCGGTACCTGCATAACCCTCAGCGCGTTCGCCTGTTCAACCGCTGCATGGCAGCGCTGCTAGTTGGCTGTGCACTGTCTCTGCTGATTTATTGAGGCTTGTATTGGCCAGGCGTCGCCGCCAAGTGCTTTTTGAACACCCGCTGAAAGTGCGCCTGGTCGGCAAAGCCGGTGTCCAGGGCGGTCTGGGCGATGGAGGCGCCTTGGCGCAGTTGGGCCTGGCCGTGCTGGATGCGCCGGTTGATCAGGTAGGCATGGGGCGTCATGTGGTAGTGCTGCTCGAACGCGCGGATCAGGTACGCCTCCGATAGGTTGGCGGCTTCACAGATATCGGCTAGCCGCAGCGTCTGCAGAAAGTGCTCGTCGATGTACTTGGCTGCGCGGGTCACTTTGGGGTTGACGCCTTTGAGCGCCAGCGGCGCACCGCCGAGCAGGCGCTGCAGCTCCACGAAGAAGGCAACGGCCGCCTCGTGCTTGGGCAAACTCGCCTGAGCCGGATCGACCAGTTGCCCATACAGCGCCAGCAACGCGCGAAACAATGCCGGTGACTGGCAGTAACTGGCGGCCAACGGCTGGAACGCTTGCCCCCCGTTGCCCTCTTCGTCACTGTGCTGAACCGCCGCTAGCCACTGCGCATCGACATACATCATCACGTAGGACCAGGGCTGATCATCGATCGGATTACAGGCGTGGACCTCGCCCGGGTTCATCAGCACCACGCTGCCCGCGCTGATGGTGCGAGAGGTTTTCTCGTGCAGATAGGTGCTGGTGCCCGCCACCACGGCGCCAATGGAGAACACCGTGTGGGAGTGGCGGGCATAGCAAACCTGGCGGCCATCCTCTACCCAACGCGCCTCGATAAAAGGCAGCTGCGGGTCTCTCCAGAACTTGGGCGCGGTATCGGTGGACATCACAGCATTAGCCTCCCTTTACAGTCATTGGAGCAGCACCCGCCGCGGTCAAAACAGGTGCTTGGAAATAAGCTTGGATATCTCGATCATGGAGGTCTTGCCGGTGAATTCGAATTTCACTTTGCCCAGTGACGAGAAGTAGATTTCCAACTCAGAGTCCAAGTCAAAAGTGCCTGAGGTCTCGACAGAATAAGCCACGATGTTTTTGTACGGCAACGAAGTGAAATCCTTTTTGCTCCCCGTCAGCCCTTGCACATTGACCGCGATAATCCGCTTGTTGGTGAACACTACACCGTCACGCATGGATTTATAGGCATCGATGACCTGCTCGTCATCCAGCAACAGGGCACTTACGCGGTCGGCGTATTCGTTGTTCTGCTTGAGCTTGAAAAAACCTTTGTTGTTGAAATCGATCATGCCTACAGCCCTCTGTTTTGCACCGAGAAACATCAACCCTTCGGGGCTTTTTCGCGGCGCATCTGGATCGTCAAGGTAAAGCGGTCGTCGGGGTGTAAGGTCTCTGACACCACCATTAGCGCACCGCTGTCGTCACGGTAGTGACGTTGAATGTTGAGCCCCGGCGCGCCCTCTTGGGCGTTCAGCTCGCGGGCTATCTGGGCACTGAGCAGCACCGCGCGGACCTGCTGGTCGACCACATCGATATGCAGCCCATAGTGCTGCTCGATCAAGGCCGCAATCAACTCGTCGGGGTGTTGTTCGGCCAGTTCGATGACGTCTGCATACGCTTTGGGGGCGTACACGTCAGTCCAGCATAACGGCGCGGTGGGGTGGTCTTGATCGACGCGAATGCTCGACACGCAAAAGTAGTGCTCGCCCGGGTTCAAACCCAAGCGCCGGGCCTGGGCGGTGTCGGCCACGAAATGCTCGATGCGCTGGATACGCCGCACCTGGGTTTCAGCCAGGTGCACCAGGTCTGACACCGAGGCCAGCGATTGCGAATACCCGGCGCGGGGGGTTGCCGCCTCCACTCGCGTACCTACGCGCTTGCGCCGCGACACCAGGCCCTGGCTCTGTAATTGGCCGATGGCCGCGCGCACCGTGTGGCGGCTCACATCATACAGCTCACACAACTCGAACTCGGTGGGTAACAGCGTCCCCACTGGATAGCGCCCGCTGGCAATGCCCTCAATCAGGTGCTTGGCCACTTCGGCATAGCGCGTCTGGCTCATTCCTTTCGTCAGCCCCGTGGCGTTGTCGAGTTGACAGTGTATCAGTGTCGGCGTAAATAATATGTACGTACATAATAATATGTACGACCAATAACAACATATCAGGTAATGCCTATGTCCAGCACCGTCTTTGACTCCGCCCTGTTTCGCGACATGTTCGGCACCGCCGAAATGCGCGGTGTGTTCTCCGACCAAGCCCTGATCGAGCGCTACATTGAGGTTGAAGTGGCCCTAGCCCGAGCCGAAGCGCGCTGCGGGGTGATTCCAACCGACGCCGCCGAGCAAATCGCCGCGCTGGCCCAGTATGGGTCTCTGGACCTAGCGCACATGCAGCATGAAACCGAAATCGTCGGTTACCCGATATTGCCGCTGGTGGAGCAACTGTCGAGCTTGTGCGGCGAAGCCGGGCGCTACGTGCATTGGGGTGCGACCACCCAGGACATCATGGACACGGCGGTGGTCTTACAGGTACGCGCCGCTCTGGCCCTCGTTGAGCGAGATATCCAAGCGTTGCGGGGCCTGCTCGCGGGGCTCGCCCAACGTTACCGTGATACCCCCATGGCCGGCCGCACGCACTTGCAGCACGCGCTGCCGATTACGTTCGGCTACAAGTGTGCGGTCTGGTTGAGCATGTTCGACCGCCACGCCGAACGCCTGGTCGAACTGCGACCGCGGGTCGAGGTTGGGCAGTTTGCGGGCGCGGCGGGCACTCTGGCTTCGCTGGGCGACAAAGGCCTGGAGGTGCAGCAAGCGCTGATGGCAGAGCTCGGTTTGGGCGTGCCTCAAGCTACCTGGCACGTAGCCCGCGACGGCCTGGCGGAAACCCTGAACTTCCTTGGCCTGGTGACCGGCTCCCTGGGCAAGATCGCCCTGGACGTGATGATGATGATGACCAGCGAGCTCGGCGAGGTGTATGAGCCCTTCGTCAAAGGCCGAGGCGCCAGCAGCACCATGCCGCAAAAGCGCAATCCGATTTCCTGTGAATTGATGTACGCCGCGGCCAAGGGCGTGCGTCAGCACGCTGGGCTGATGCTCGATGCAATGATTCAGGACTTCGAGCGCTCCACCGGGCCGTGGCAGGCGGAATGGATCGCCATCCCCGAAGCCTTTGCCCTCAGCGGTGCATCCCTGGCCCAAGCGAAGTTCATGTTGGCGGGCCTGGAAGTGAAACCCGAGCGCATGCGCAAGAACCTCGACATGACCCAGGGTTTGATCGTTGCCGAAGCCGTGATGATGGGGCTGGCCCCTGCCCTAGGCCGCCAAGTCGCCCATGACGTGGTCTACGCCGCCTGCCGCCTGGCCAATGACCAAGGCTTGAGCCTGCTCGACGCCTTGCTGGCCCAGGGCGAAGCCACCGCGCAGTTAGACCTCGATACCCTCAAAAATCTGACCGACCCCGCGCAATACCTGGGCCTGGCCCCACAGATGGTGGACCGGGCCTTGGCTCGCGAGGGCTCGGTCAAGCGCTAGGTTGTAGCCCGCTGGTCACTCGTCCCCCAATAACAACAACGAGACCTCCTACATGTCCATTCAGAGCAAAAAACCGTTCTACAAGGACCTGACTTTTCAGGTGATAGCCGCCATGGTGCTAGGCATTGCCTTTGGCTTCCTGGCGCCGGAGTGGGCTGCCAAGTTCAAGATTCTCGGCGATATTTTTCTCAAGCTGATCAAAACTGCCGTGGCGCCCCTGGTGTTTTTCACCGTGGTGCACGGTATTGCTTCGGCGGGCGATATCAAACGAGTGGGTAAGGTCGGCCTGCGCGCATTGATCTACTTCGAAGTGGTGTCCACCCTGGCCCTGGCCATTGGCCTGGGTTGGGGCAATCTGCTGGACATCGGCTCCGGCATGCACGATGCCCACCCTAGCAGCGCAACCGCCGCCGCAGCGACGGCCGCTTTGGCGAAAAGCAGCTCGCCTGCGTCCACCATGGACTTCATCTACGGGATATTCCCGGACAACTTCGTCGGCGCCTTCGCTGGTGGACAGTTGCTTCAGGTGCTGGTCATTTCCGTGTTGTTCGGCTTCGCCTTGCTGGCGCTGGAGGCAAACAAACGTGCGGTCATCGAGGAAGGCTTGAGCCGTATATCCGAATGTTTTTTCGAGTTCATCAACCTGATCATGAAGTTCGCCCCACTGGGCGCCTTTGGCTCCGTCGCCTACGCCGTGGGCAGCAATGGCACTGCGGTATTGATGTCCTTGGCCAACCTGGTGTTGATGTTCTACGTGGCCGTCGCTTTCTTTATCTTCGTGGTACTGGGCATCGTGTGCCGCCTTGCCGGGTTCAGCCTGTGGCGGTTCCTGCGCTATATCAAAGATGAAGTGTTTATCGTGCTGGGCACGGCATCGTCAGAAAGTGCACTGCCCCGGCTGCTGCAAAAACTCGAGAAGTTCGGCTGCTCCAAACAAAGCGTGGGCTTGGTGTTGCCCACCGGCTATGCCTTCAATCTGGATGGGACGTCGATCTATATGTCGCTGTGCGTGCTGTTCATCGCCAACGCCTACGGCGTGCCTCTGAGCTGGGAGCATCAGCTGGGCATCATCGCAATCATGCTGGTGACCTCCAAAGGCGCCGCAGCGGTATCCGGAGGTAGCTTCGTGGTATTTGCCGCAACGGTAACGGCCGTGGGGGTGTTGCCGACCGAAGGCTTGGCCTTGCTGTTCGGCGTCTACCGTTTCATGTCCATGGCGATTGCCACCTGCAATACCATCGGCAATAGCGTAGCCACAGTAGTGGTCGCCAAATGGTCAGGCGAGTTTACCGAGCAGACCGCCCAGGCCGAATACGCCCGGGTCCTCGGCCGCCAACCCCAGGCAGCGCTATAGGCACGTCGCCAGGGCCGCCCAACGCCGGTCAGCCAACCCGTCCTGACCGGCGGTGACATAAAACTCGACCGTGGTCGCCCCGGCGCGCGGCTGGATATCGGCAAAATATTCAACGCCGCGGGTATATACGGTCAGGCGGCCGGAGCTGGCGCTGTGCAAAAAGGCTTCGGTCTCGCTCCCGAAAAGATCCTGGTTTTGCCAGGTGAATTCGCTGCATTGGGCCACCTGTTGCGGGCTCTTGGCGCTGGTCAGGGTCTTGTAGGGCTGCCCTGCTCGGGCATGGTCCATACTCTGCCCAGCACAGCCGGCCAAGCCTATCGCTATCGCCAGCACGGCAAATTGGCGCTTCATGGCGTCGCTCCTCGCTAAAAGCCCGTCACTCTAGCGACGGGCCCCGCCTGGGACAAGCAGGGCAGCCTCAGGATGCCTGTTTGTAGCGCAACCAGACTGCCCCACCCTCTTGCACGTCCGCCGCAGTGAGGGTCAGGTAAGCCGGCTGGGTCCAGGCCTTTGGCGCCACCTCGAACGAGGCCGGATGCTCACCGCGACCATCGATCAACGGCAAAATGATCACGCTCACTTCATCGACCAGCCCGGCATTGACGAACGCGCCACTGACATGGGGCCCGCCTTCGACAATCAGCCGTTGCGCGCCCAGTTCCTTGGCGAGGATATCCACGACCCGTTGCAGGTCGATCTCCCGCTCGCCGGCAAAGATATAAGACACCTTGATCGATTGCAGGTAGGCCAGGTAGTCGTCACTCACCGCTTCGGTGACCACTTCGACCACGTGGGAATCGAGGGCTTGGTTGCTCTTCCAGGCCACCTTGCCATGGGGGTCGATCGACACCGCGTACTTGGCCGCATCGCGATCGGCAAAATAGTGCGTGCGGGGGATGGGCGAGCGCGCCAGCCCTTTGGGGTAGGTGTCGCCATGGGAGATTTCCTGCATGGTCACCCGCCCACAGATCCAGGCATCGAACGCGAATCGTTCGGCCAATTTTTCATACAGCGTATTGGCGTCTTTCATAAATGGGCGCGCCCAACCGTCGGTCAAGGCATGGCCGTCGAGGGAGGACATCATGTGGCAAATAATATAGGGCTTCATGCAGGCTCCGGAACGTGGCAGTTAACACTTAATGCCGACCGGAGGTTTCCTGCGCGAGTTCAAAAGATTGCAGGCCGCCTGACGGCGGCCATGTTCTGATTCAAGAGGTGGTGCGGCCGACATAACGCCGGCGGTTCAAGCGCAAGCCCAACTTGGCAATGCCATTGGCGCGAGCGTCCTGTGGCGAGTCCACCGCGTCCATAAAGCTTTTGAGGGTGTCGATATCGGGCAGTTGGGTCAGGGACACGTTGATTGCGCCCTGACTATCGCTCAGGTCCGGCAGCTCCAGCTCGGCACTTTGATACAACAGGGCATGCCGGATTTCCGGGTTGCCCTGGCAAAAACGCGGCAGGTCGACACCCGCCCGGCGGGCCAGGTCGCTGTTGGCGATAAGCAGGTCAAACGGCTCTATCGCACTTTCGACCATAGTCAGGAGCTGCTCGAAGGAATGCACGGGCGCCACCCGAAAGTAGCCCAGGCGGTTGAGCATCTGCTCCAGGTGCAAGACCTGCTCGTGGCGTTCGGCAGCTAGAAGAATTCGTAACGATTTGGTCGGCATGATCGGAGTCCGAGCTGGGTGAACGCGAAGGACGATCCGTGACCACTGCATCGTCGCTGCCGAGCTGACCGAAGGTCGAGCCCGGGCCGGGCCGGTCAGCTATCCAATGACCGCAGAATAACGGGCTAGAGCATACACGGGCCCGGCCCGGCTGGGCATACCGACTATCGGACAGAAATTGCGTTTTAAGATATATCGGCTAAAGGGGTGCCGACTCACGCATTCGCAGCCGGCAATGTTTCATCGCATTGACGATGTTTTTTTCCACGACGCTGCGCGACACATTCAGACGTTCGGCGATTTCTATATAGGAGAGGCCTTCGAGCTTGCGCAGTAAAAAACTCTGCCGGCAGGGTTCGCTCAGCTCGGCCAGCGCCTTACTGAGCAGGTCCAGTTGTTGGTGGTGATCCATGGACGCCTGGGGCGGGGCCATGAAGAAACGCTCGTCGAGGTCTAACACCTCCAGCGGCTCGGCCTTGCGCCGCAGGCTGCGGCGGTGGCCGTCGATCACCAGGTTGAGCGCGGTCTGGTAGAGGAACGCCCGTGGATGCTCGATGGCCGTCGTGGCATCCCGCTCGAGTACGCGTACACAGGCATCGTGGGCGATGTCTTCGGCCGCGTGGCGATTGCCCAGGCGTGCGCTCAGGAAGCCCACCAATTCGCGGTAATAGTTTTCTAAAAGGGCACCGGGAGAGGACATCGACGGCAACTTCCTTGACGGTTCGATAGCGGAGCGCAAGTACGCCAGCACATGATGGCACCTCGTGATAACACGAATTATAATGATTCTCAAAAATATAAGAACCCCGCAGCCTAAGTTTCCACGGCCCAACAGTTAAATTTCTCTGCCGCAGGTGCGTCTTACTGGCAGTTTCCTCTGCCCGGAACCCTGCATGAGTCGTCCCCGCCAGCCCCGCCGCGCCCTGCTTACGCTGCTTTGCCTGATCCCGCTGCTCACTGCGGCGACCTGGCAATGGCTGCCGCACGCTGCGGGCGAGCGCCCTACCGTTGCCGTCGGCCGCGCCGACATTGAAGCCAGCGTAACCGCCCTCGGCACCCTGCAGCCCAGGCGTTACGTCGATGTCGGCGCCCAGGCCTCCGGGCAGATCCGCAAGCTGCATGTTGAAGTGGGCGACGAAGTCACCCAGGGCCAGCTCCTGGTCGAGATCGATCCAGCTACCCAGCAAGCGCGCTACGACGCCGAGCGCTATGCCATCGAGCAGCTCCAGGCCCAGGTGCGCGAGCAACAGGCCGAACAACGCTTGGCCCAGCAACAGTGGCAGCGCCAACAGCGCCTGGCCGCCGATGGCGCGACCCGGGCGGAGGAGGTGCAAAGCGCGCGCGCCAAACTCGACACCACCCAGGCCCGCGTCGATCAGCTAAAGGCTCAAGTGCTGCAAGCCCAGGCCAGCATGCGCAGCGCCGAAGCAGAATTGGGCTACACGCGTATCTATGCACCCATGAGCGGTACCGTGGTCGCGGTCGATGCCCGTGAAGGGCAAACCCTCAATGCCCAGCAGCGCACCCCGCTGATCCTGCGCATCGCGCGGTTGTCGCCCATGACCGTTTGGGCCGAGGTGTCCGAGGCGGACATCGGCCAGATCAAGACCGGCATGCCGGCCTATTTCACCACCCTGGGTGGCAATCAGCGGCGCTGGCGCAGCACCGTGCGGCAAATCCTGCCGATCCCGCCCAAGCCGCTGGAACAACTCAGCCAGGGTGGCGGCAGCCCAACCGCCGCCGGCCAAGGGGCGAATAACCGGGTGGTGCTGTACACCGTGCTGCTGGACGTCGACAACGCTGATAACGCTCTGCTCGCGGACATGACCGCCCAGGTCTTCTTCGTTGCCGGTAGCGCCAGCAACGTCCTTACCGCTCCGATTGCCGCGTTGCAACAGCAGCCCGGCGAGTCGGGCCGGCAGATCGCGCAAGTGTTGCGCGAAAACGGCCAGGTCGAGCAGCGCCCGGTGCGTACCGGGCTCAGCGACCGCCTGCGGGTGCAAATCCTCGACGGCCTGCATGAGGGCGAGCGCCTGCTGATCGGCCCTGCGGCCGGTCATGAGGGCTGACATGAGCACGCCGCTGATCGAACTGCGCGACATCCGCAAAGCCTACGGCGGCGTCGATACGCCACGGGTGGAAGTGGTCCGCGGCATCGACCTGAGCATTCAGGCGGGCGAGTTCGTCGCCATCGTGGGCAGCTCCGGCTCGGGCAAATCGACCTTGATGAATATCCTCGGCTGCCTCGACCGGCCGACCTCGGGGACTTATCTGTTCGCCGGCCAAGACGTGGCCCAACTCGACACCGACGAACTCGCCTGGCTGCGCCGCGAAGCCTTTGGCTTCGTGTTCCAGGGCTACCACCTGATCGCCTCGGGCTCGGCCCAGGAAAACGTTGAAATGCCGGCCATCTATGCCGGCCTCAGCGCCACCGAACGGCATACCAGGGCCCAGGCGTTACTGCATCGCCTGGGCCTGGCCGAGCGCACCGGCAACCGCCCGCACCAGCTTTCCGGCGGCCAGCAGCAACGGGTGTCGATTGCCCGCGCGTTGATGAACGGCGGGCATATCATATTGGCCGATGAGCCCACCGGCGCCCTGGACAGCCACAGCGGCGCCGAAGTCATGCTGCTGCTCGACGAGCTGGCGGCCCAGGGTCACGTGGTCATCTTGATCACCCACGACCGCGAAGTGGCCGCCCGCGCCCGGCGCATTATCGAAATTCGCGACGGTCAGGTGGTGGCCGACTACACCGCAGGCAACCGCGCGCCACCGAGCACGGGCGCTTTACAGGCCGAGGATCTGCGCCAGCGCTTGGCCCAGAACGCCAACCTCAGTGGCGCCTGGCGGGCCGAACTGCTGGACGCCCTGCGCGCGGCCTGGCGAGTGATGTGGGTCAACCGCTTTCGCACGGCACTGACATTGTTGGGGATCGTCATCGGCGTCGCTTCGGTCGTGGTCATGCTGGCCGTGGGTGAAGGCAGCAAACGCCAGGTCATGGCGCAGATGGGCGCGTTCGGTTCGAACATCCTTTACCTCAATGGCAGTTCACCGAGCCCGCGGGCGCCAAAAGGCGTGATCACCCTGGACGATGTCGCAGCCCTCGCCACCCTGCCCCAGGTCAAGATGATCATGCCCACCATCGGCAACTCGGTGACCGTGCGCCGGGGCAATCTTGACCAGGTCAGCTACACCGGTGGCAACAACACGGATTTTCCGGCCATCTACAACTGGCCGGTGGTCGAAGGCGCCTTTTTCACCCAAGCCGACCTGGACCGCGCGGCCCCGGTAGCAGTGATCGGCATGAAGATCCGCGAAAAGCTGTTCGCCGGTATCGACCCGATCGGCCAGTACCTGTTGATCGAAAACGTGCCCTTTCAGGTGGTCGGCGTACTCGCCGCCAAAGGTGCCGCATCGGGCGACCAGGACAGTGATGCGCGCATTGTCGTGCCCTACTCCGCCGCCGCCGTTCGCCTATTCGGCAGCCAATACCCGGAATACGTAACGTTGGCGGCCAACGACGGGCGCCGGGTCAAAGAAGCCGAAGATGCAGTCAGGGCACTGCTGCTCAAACTGCACAAAGGTGTAGCGGACTTCGAGCTGACCAACAACGCGGCGATGATCCAGGCCGAGGCTCGCACGCAGAACACGCTGTCCCTGATGCTGGGGGCGATTGCCGCCATTTCCTTGCTGGTGGGCGGTATTGGGGTGATGAACATCATGCTTATGACCGTGCGCGAGCGCACCCGCGAGATCGGCATCCGCATGGCCGTTGGCGCACGTCAGCGGGACATCTTGCGCCAGTTTCTCACCGAAGCGCTGATGCTCTCGTTGGTGGGCGGGGTGGTCGGCGTGCTGCTGGCGTTGCTGATCGGCGCCGTGCTGATCGCTAGCCAGGTGGCCGTGGCCTTTTCGCTATTGGCCGTGGGTGGCGCATTCGCCTGCGCGCTCATCACCGGCGTGATATTCGGCTTTATGCCGGCGCGCAAAGCCGCCGGGCTCGACCCGGTCACCGCCCTCTCCAGTGAATGACGCCGCCATGAAACCCGTGCCGCTCTACCTGCTCCCGCTATGCCTGGCACTGGCGGCCTGCGCCCAAGTCGACGCCCCGGCCGATCGCACAGTGGCCACCCCCGCCAGTTGGCAATTCGCCCAATCGACCCAGCCGCAGAATGATGCCCGGCAATGGTGGCGCCAGTTCGCCAGCCCTACCCTGGAGCGCTTGATCGAACAAGCCCAAGCCGGCAACCACGACCTGGCTGCCGCCACCGCACGTATTCGCCAAGCCCAGGCCGTCGCCACCGTCGCCGGGGCAGCGCTGCTGCCCGAAGTGACCTGGGGGGCGAACGTCGGCCGCGAGCATTTGCTGCGGGGTGACGGCTACGGCCAGCTCAATGCGTACGGTGACCATCGAATTTACAACACCTATGACGGTGCGCTGAGCGCCAGCTATGAGGTGGACTTCTGGGGCGGCAACCGCGCTGCCCGTGCCAGTGCGCTCAAGGGCGTCGAAGCCAGCCAATATGATCGAGCAGTGGTGCAATTGAGCGTACTGGGCGGGGTTGCCGAGGCTTACTTGAAAGCGATGGCCCTGGATGAGCAAGTACGCATCGCCGCACTCAACCTGAAAAATGCCCAACGCGTCCAGGCCCTGGTCCGCAGCCGAGCCGACGCAGGCTCGGCCAGCGCTTTGGAGCTGGCCCAGCAAAATGGCTTGGTGGCCGCCCAACAGCGGCAAGTGCCGTTGCTGCGCCAGCAAGCCGATGAAGCAATGCTAAGCCTGGCGACCTTGCTCGGGCGGCCGATCCAGGGCCTGACGCTGGGTAGCGAAGCGTTCGCCCAACTGACCTGGCCCAGCCTTGGCGCTGGCGTGCCCAGCGAACTGCTCAGGCGTCGCCCCGACATCGCCGCAGCCGAAGCCAAACTCGCCGCGGCCGAAGCCGACGTGCAAGTGGCGCGCGCAGCCATGTTGCCCAAGCTGAATTTGACCGCAAGCTTTGGGACTGGCGCCGAGCACCTGTCAGAAACCTTGCGCAATCCGTTCTACCGACTGGCCGCCGGCCTGGTCGGCCCCGTGTTCGACCACGGCCGGCTCGACGCCAAACGCGAGCAGGCCAGGGCCAAGCGCGAGGAACTGCTGGAAGACTACCGAGGCAGCATCGTCCAGGCCTTCGCCGACGTGGAAAAAGCCCTGGTAGGCATCCGCTATTTGGATCAACAGCGCCAGTGGCAAGAAGAGGAACTGCAGCAAGCGCAGCGAGCCTTCGATTTGGCGCAAAATCGCTACCAGGCCGGCGCCGAAGACCTGCTGACCGTGCTGGAAACCCAACGCACGCTGTATGCCGCGCAAGACCTGCAGGTACAACTGCGCCTGTCGCGCCTGACGGCCAGTGTAGGTTTGTACAAGGCCCTAGGCGGAACCTGGCAGTAGGAGGGGCCTCAGCCCCGAGAGGCCGCCACGCGGCCGGTTTCGCGTTCCGCGCCGTCTGTTACGGCGTAAAGATCAAAAGATCGGGGGCGAGCCCCCTCCTACCCGTTTGGGGTATCAGGCCTGGCCGATATGCCGTGCATACCAAGGCCGGCGTGGCACGCGCTTGAACAGGCCGTCCAGCAAGTCTTCGTGGCCGAAGATAATCTTCAGGGCCAGCTTCATGACTTCCGGGTCCATCTCCACCGTTTTACCCGCCAACACCCCAGGGGCGGTGCTGCAACCGTGGGTGTCCGGGCCGAGCCAGGGGTCGTCGACCTCGACCCAGCGCCCCGGCGCAAACCAGGCTACGCCGTTAACCTGCAAACGCTGCAACTGGCCAGGGTTGAAACGCTCATGGGCGCGGTACCAGTCTTCGATCCTGTCGTCGATCCAGCCATGAAACCCCCAGAACACCGGGTTCACATGGGAAGAAAACGGGTCACCGAGAAAATCGTTTTCGGCGCCGAACCAGCGCGGCGCGAAGTCCATCGGGTGCCGGGCGAACGGCACCGGCGCGTCGTTCGAGGGGTCACGGGGCACCGAGGCCCAGCGCATGTGCAGCCAGTCGTGCAGGCCCAGCTCCATCTCCGAGCCCAACTGGCCAAGGGTCAGTCGCGACAGGTAGCGCAAGTCTCGATAGCGCGACTCCCACACCTCGAAATTGCTGTGAAAGGTTTCCGCACTTTTGATGTCACTGACCCACTGGCTGTACGCCACGTCTGCCCCAGCGCTCCAGCTGGGCGGCAGCGCCATGCCGTCGTGGTTATCGAAATAGCGGGCAAAACCGACCGGGTCGCGTTGCAGTTCCGGCTGCGGCAACGGAAAGTGCGGCCAAGAAGGCAGTGGCTGCAGCGCCCGGGCCATCCCCAGCATATGCCGGTGCATAAATAAAAAATCCACGCCCGAGCCATTGCGGTCCTTGTTAGGGCCCCGGGCATCACGCTCCCGATCGCGGGGCCCGGCTTGCCAGCCGATGCCGCGCAAGGCCTGGCGGCGGTCCTCAGCCAGGCTATGCCATTTATCCCGCGAGGCATGCCAGAGCTGATGGAACAGGCGATGCTCCGGGCTGATCAAGCGCTGCAACAGCGGCGGGCTCAGGCCAATGCGCTGGCGGGCCTCGGGAAACAGCCGCTTGCTAGCGACCATCTGCAGGTCCAGCTCTGGCCAACTGAGGGGGCGATCCAAGCGCAGCAGGCGGCCGCTGAGGGTGGCGTTACCGGCGTTGGCGTAGTTGGCCCAAACCTCATCCAGGCTCAATTGGCATTCATACAGCGCCGGTTCATCGTCCCGGCTAAGGCGCCAATGCAAAGCGGCCGGCTGCGCCTCAGCCAGGTCGCCGAGCAAGCGGTAGGCCGGTTCAGCACCGGCGCGCAGGCGCTCGCCGTGGTCCAGACAACCGCGCACGGCACGGCCACGGGGGGCGATGTCGATAAACAACGTTAGGCCGTCAACGGGCAGCCCGGGTAAATCACGGTCAGCGCCCAGCAAACGCACGTCCCACACCCCGCGCAATGCATCGGCCAGGCGCCGGCCTGCAGCGTCCGGCAACTCAACGCTGGCTTCGCCCGGGGTCGGCGGACGCAGGTCACGGGTGAGCTCACGGTGTGCGTAGTACAGCGCCGGGGCGGCCGCGCCGGTCACTGCCAGCGTCGCCATGAACCCGCGTCGAGAAATCGTCATTGCCCTACCTGTGTCAGCCATGGAGCAGGCCGTATCCCAGCTAGAACGTGTACTTGCCGGCGAAATTTAAGCGTGCTCGGTAAATTTTCCCGGGCCCGGCTCGTTATCCGGGGAAACGCAAAAGGCCCCACCGCGCCGAGCGGCGAACCTGATTGAGAAGGCAATGACTAGAAAAACTTTGTACGCCAGCCTCGCGCTGCTGCTGGTGCTGGCCCTCGGCGGCACGCTCTTGGCCTGGTACATCGTGCAGCAGAACAACGCTGGCTACCCGATCAAGATCGTCAAGCAGGCCGAGGAACTGCAGGAACGGATCATTTCGTTCGACAGCCACATTACCCTGCCCCTGGGCTTCGGCACCGAGGGCAGCGAAGCCGACCGCGATGGCCGCAACCAATTCGACCTGGTCAAGACCGCGCGCGGGCGCCTGTCGGGCGCCGCGTTAACGATCTTTGGCTGGCCGGAAATCTGGAACGGCGCCAACGCCCCTCACCGCCCCACCACCGGCTTTCTCGCCGAGGCCCAGCACCAACAAGAGGTTCGCTACAAGGCCATCACCGGCATGGTGCGCGACTTTCCCAACCAGGTCGGCATCGCCTACACCCCCGACGACTTCCGCCGTCTGCACGGCGAAGGCAAGTTCGCCATCGTCCTCAGCATGCTCAACGCCTACCCCCTGGGCAACGACCTCGACGCCCTCGACCGCTGGGCTGCGCGGGGCATGCGCTTGTTCGGCTTCAGCTACATCGGCAATAACGCCTGGGCCGACTCGTCCCGGCCACTGCCATTTTTCAACGACACCCCGGACGCCTTCGACGGCCTCTCACCCCTGGGCAAGCGCGCGGTTCAGCGCTTGAACGACTTGGGGGTGGTGATTGATGTGTCGCAAATGTCAGCCAAGGCCCTGGTGCAAACCGCGCAACTGAGCCGCACGCCGCTGGTGGCCTCGCACTCGGTGCCGCGGGCGTTCGTCGACATCCCGCGCAACCTGGCCGACAAGGAACTGGAGCTGATCAAAAACACCGGCGGCGTGGTGCAAGTGGTGGGCTTCCCGGCGTACCTCAAGCCCCTGAGCGCCGCCAGCCAGGCCAAACTCAATACCTTGCGCAGCGAGTTCGGCCTGCCGCCGTTGAGCGACCCAGCCATGGCCCTAATGCCGGGCGACCCGGTGATTGCGGCGTGGTCAGAGGCCAAGTTCGGCCAGTACGCCTCACGCCTCTACGCGATTCTGGAAGAGGAACCCAAAGCCAGCCTCAAGGACTTTGGCGACGCCATCGATTACACCGTGCGCAAGATTGGCATCGACCACGTCGGCATCGCTTCGGACTTCAACGAAGGCGGTGGTCTAGAGGGCTGGAAGGACGTCAGCGAGACCCGTAACGTCACCGCCGAGCTGCTCCAGCGTGGCTATTCAGAGGCCGACATCGCCAAGCTTTGGGGCGGCAATTTTCTGCGGGTCTGGGAGCAGGTGCGCCTGGCGGCCCGCCCCGCTGACAGCGCACCGAGCCAGGGTGGGCACGATCATGAGTGACCGCCGGACCTTCCTCAAACAGGCCGGCCTGCTGGCCGCCAGCGTACCGTTGGGCGCGAGCCTGGGCCTGGCCAACGCCGCCAGCAACGCCGCCAGCAACGCCGCGGCCGGCGACAAATGGCAGCGCTTGCAGCAGCAGTTCAGCCTGGACCCAGCCTATATCCATTTTTCTAACTTTCTGGTCACTTCGCACCCCCGCCCGGTGCGTGAAGCCATCGAGCGCCACCGTGCCTGGCTCGACCGCAACCCCGGCCTGGCCATGGACTGGGACCGCGAAGAAACCTGGCAGCACGAAGCACGGGTGCGCCAAGCAGCGGCGGATTACCTACAGGTACGCCCCGCCCAGATCGCCCTGACCGGCAGCACCACCGAAGGCCTGGTGATGCTCTACGGCGGCCTGCAAGTGCGCCCGGATCAAGAGATCCTGACCACCGTGCACGAGCATTACTCGGCCTACACCACCTTGAAGTTCCGCGCGCGCCAACAAGGCACCCAAGTGCGCAAAATGCGCCTGTTCGAGACCCCGCAAGGGGTTTCCAGCGACGAGGTGCTGAGCAACATCGACCGTCAGATCCGCCCCAACACCCGGGTGCTGGGCATGACCTGGGTGCACTCGGGCAGCGGCGTCAAACTACCCATCGGCGAAATCGGCGCCTTGGTGGCACGGCACAACCGCGAGCGCGCCGAATCCGAGCGCATCATCTATGTGGTCGACGGTGTGCATGGGTTTGGCGTGGAGAACGCCAGCTTCGCCGAGCTCGATTGCGACTACTTTATCGCCGGCACCCACAAATGGATGTTCGGCCCGCGCGGCACCGGCATCGTCTGCTCGCGCAGCGATACGGTGAAGAACCTGGTGCCCAGCGTGCCGACGTTTTCTCAAGACAATGACTTCGCCACCAGCCTGACTCCTGGGGGCTACCACGCATTCGAACATCGCTGGGCCCTGGACGAGGCCTTTAAACTGCACCTGCAACTGGGCAAGGCCGATGTGCAGGCGCGCATTCATCAGCTTAACGACTATTTGAAACAACGCCTGGCCGAACAGCCTTGGGTCGAACTGGTGACGCCCCGCCGCGCAACCTTTTCAGCAGGTTTCAGCTTCTTCAGGGTCAAGGGCCAGGACAGCGACAAGATCGCCGCCGCACTCATGGCCCGCAATGTGGTGGTGGACGCCGTGAATCGAGACGTCGGGCCGGTGGTCCGCACCGCGCCTGGCCTGCTTAACAATGAGGGCGAAGTGGACCGATTTATGGCCCTGCTGACCGCCGTACGGTAGGTCGCGGAAACATTTGCTTGCAAGTGCCCTTCCGCTTTCGCCCGGCTGATTCGTCTATAGTAATAACGTATATCGAATCGTTCTCGTTTCGATGCGCATCATTTAGAATCAACGCAGGCCGCCGGGCTGCCCCTGGGCATACCGGCGGCCTTGGTTCGCCCCCTCGAAATCAAAGATGCCGCCTTCATGTCAAAAAAGTCACGTTCAAAAATCTGGTTCCTGGTGCACAGCTGGCTGGCTCTGCCGATTTGGTTCTTCGTCCTGATCGTCTGCGTTACCGGCACTCTGGCGGTGATCAGCCAGGAAATCGTATGGCTGGCCAACCCGGACGTGCGCGCGTCTAAACCTACGGACGACGCCCAGCCCATGAGCCTGGATACCATCCTGGCGACCATGAAAGCGGCGCAACCGGACATCATCGTGCAATCGCTACGCCGCCCCGACGAGTCACACTTCGCCCTGATGGCCCGGGTCAGCTACCCCGACGGCAGCTCGCCGACGCTGTACGTCAACCCCTACACCGGGGTCATTCAAGGCAAAAGCCCAGCGTTCGACTTCGAAGCTTTCACCCGCGCCCTGCACGGCTGGTGGCTGGTGCCCTTCACCAACGGATTTAGTTGGGGCTGGTACCTGGTGTCGCTGTTGGGCTTGCCCATGCTCGCGTCGCTGGTCACCGGGCTGGTGGTCTACAAAAAATTCTGGAAGGGCTTTCTCAAACCAACCCTGCGCTTTCGCCAGGGCGCGCGCATATTCTGGGGTGACTTTCACCGCCTCAGCGGGATCTGGTCGATCTGGTTTATCGCGGTCATTTCCATTACCGGCGTGTGGTTTCTGATCAAAGCGATTCTGTTCGACAACAACATTTCCATCTCCACCGAACCCGTGCTGCCGGTGATCGCCCGCCAAGACGTGCCCATCACCCGCGATGCCCAGCCGGCCCCGCGGATCAGCCTCGACCAGGCCGAACAGATCGCCAACGGCCGCATCAGCGGCCTCGATGCGCGCTTCATCGGGCTGCCGTTCAATGCCTACGGGCACTATTCCATCTCTGGCCGCGGCTGGTACCCGCTGATGTTCCAGAGCGCCGAAATCAACCCTTATAACGGTAATGTCGAGGCCACGCGGTTGCTCTCCGACCGTTCTGGCCTGGAGTTCGTCACCGAGTCCATGCGCCCGCTGCACACCGGCGACTTCGGCGGTATCTGGATCAAACTGGTGTGGTTCTTCTTCGGCCTGCTGCTCAGCATGATGGTCCTCAGTGGCTTGCTGATCTGGACCAAACGCACCGCCCAGGCCACCAGCGCCGCGCTCAAGCGCAGCTACCGTACCCAGCCGCTTGAAGCCCGGAAAACCGTGGAGAGCCGCCCATGAGCAAATCCCTCAGTGTCGCCCCGCCCTCGGCCAGCAAGCGTTGGTGGCTGAAGTGGCGCTTTCACCTGAACATCCTGTTGCTGCTGATCCCCCTAGGCTTTATGCCCAAGTACTTTGCCGACATGGCGCTGTTCCGTGGCGACAGTGGCCTGGGCGAGCGCATCGTCGGCGACGTCGCCGTCGGCCCCTGGTCACTGCGCCTGGCCGAACTGCGCAACGCCGCACCCACCAAGGACGGCCCAGCGGGCTACATGAAAGCCTTCAACGCGGCGCTGTGCGATGCCTGCCTCGACCAGGTCAAAGCCACCTACCTGCGCATCGGCAAGCCCCGTAGCCTGCGCGCTGCGGGCTCGATCTTCTTCGGCACCGGCTACCGCATGGGCACCATCATGCCGGTGCCGGCCAAGACTCCCGTCGACGCTGAACTGTGGATCACCATGGAAGGCTGGGACGGCGCCATGCACCAGGCATCCATCCCCCTGCAACAAGCATCGCCGGCCACGGTCGCCTGGCTGCAAAAACAAGGAGGCACGCAATGAACACTCCCCTACTGCGCTGGGCCAGCGGGTTCGGTCTGGCCCTGTTGGCCGCCACCGCGCAAGCCCACAACCCGATGTGCGAATGCAAGGAAGTCGCTGGCGAGCAGATCCAATGCACTGGCGGCTTTTCCGATGGCAGTGGCGCCCCAGGGGTGACCCTCGACGTCATCGGCTATGACGAAACCGTCTTGGTACCCGGCAAGTTGGGCCCCGACTCGAAACTGACCTTCAACAAGCCCGCCAGCGAGTTCTACGTGCTGTTCGACGCGGGCCCCGGCCACGTGGTGGAAATCGATCACGCGGATATCTCGCCACCATGACCAGCCAAGTCATCCGCCCAGCGGGCGCCAGTCATGAAACCCTTTACGTGCTGTTGCTGTGCGCCTGCATTCTGCTGGGTGCCGGCGCCGTGGTGCTGTGGCACCAGGAGCCCGCCGTGGCGGACAACGTGCAGGCCTACCAAGTGGATGCCCGCCGCGACCTCAGCGCTGGCGAACAAGGCTTGTACGCCGACCTGCGAGTGACCCTCGACGAAATTCAGCTGCTGCTCAAAGAAGAGCAGCACCCGCCGGCGGTCGAGCGCCTGGCCGACGAAGGCTTCGCGCCATTCGCCAGCGACGCCAGTTCCGTCAGCCGTGGCGGCCACCACTGGGCACTGCTCAACGAGCAGGCCTACCTGGGCCTCAGCGAGCGGCCTGAGGTGGCCGGCACCTTGTTGTTACGCCTGGGCCACAACGACGTCTGGCTCAACCGCAATGCCCAAGCCAGCGCCCCGGCCGACCTGAGCGACCCGGCTCTGATCGCCAGCGGCTGGAAGCAGATCGTCACCCAATACGATGCCGGGGTCACCCGCCAGCACCGTCATTGAGCCTTTGCCCTTGCCCCCTTTGTCTTTGTCGAGAAGCCCATGCCCCTGTCTTCGTTGATCCCCCGGCGCGTCGTGCTCGCCGGTTTGTGCGCCCTGCTGTTGGCACCCTTGGCCCACGCCGCGCAGCCAGCTAAAAAACTACGCATCGGTATCACCTTGCACCCCTACTACAGCTATGTGGCGAATATCGTCGGCGACAAGGCTGAAGTGGTCCCCCTGATACCCGCCGGGTTCAACCCCCACGCCTACGAGCCGCGCGCCGAAGACATCAAGCGCATCGGCGACCTCGACGTGGTGGTGCTCAACGGGGTCGGCCACGACGACTTCGCTGACCGTATGATCCAGGCCAGCGAAAAACCCGACATCCCGGTGATCGAATCGAATGCCAACGTGCCGCTGCTGGCCGCGACGGGCACCATGGCCCGTGGCGCGGGTAAGGTGGTCAACCCGCACACCTTCCTCTCCATCAGCGCCGCAATCCTGCAGGTGAATAATATCGCCCGCGAGCTGGGCAAGATGGACCCCGACAACGCCGCGACCTATACCGCCAACGCCCGTGCCTACGGCAAGCGCCTGCGCCAGATGCGCGCCGATGCCCTGGCCAAGCTGACCCAGGCGCCCAATGCCGAGTTGCGCGTGGCCACGGTGCACGCTGCCTACGATTACCTGCTGCGCGAGTTTGGCCTGGAGGTCACCGCAGTGGTGGAACCGGCCCATGGCATCGAGCCGAGCCCCAGCCAGTTGAAAAAGACCATCGATGAACTGCGTCAGTTGGACGTCAAGGTGATCTTCTCGGAGATGGACTTCCCGTCCACCTACGTCGAGACCATTCAACGTGAGTCCGGGGTCAAGCTGTACCCGCTTTCGCACATCTCCTATGGCGAATACAGCGCCGACAAATACGAAAAGGAAATGGCCGGCAACCTCAACACGGTGGTGCGCGCGATCCAGGAGGCTGGTGCATGACCGCCCAGCAAACCCTGGCCGTCGGGCCTGCCATCGCATTTTCCAAGGTCAGCCTGGAACTGGGCCGCACCACCATTCTCGACAACGTCAGTTTCGACGTGCGCGCGGGCAGTATTCACGCCCTGGTCGGCCCCAATGGCGGCGGCAAGAGCTCGCTGATCAAGACCCTGCTCGGGCAGATGCCCCACCAGGGCAACTTGAGCCTGCACTGGCCGGGCGCGCCCGACACCATCGGCTATATCCCCCAGGCGCTGGAGTTCGACCGGGGTCTGCCCATGACCGTTGACGACTTCATGGCAGCCATGTGCCAACGCCGCCCGGCCTTCCTCGGGCTTTCATCCAAGGTGGCCCCAGCCATCGACGCAGCGCTGGCGCGGGTCGGTATGCTCGACAAACGTAAAAGGCGCATGGGCGCGCTCTCGGGCGGCGAACGCCAGCGGGTGCTGCTGGCCCAGGGTTTGATTCCACCACCGCGCCTGCTGGTGCTGGACGAGCCCATGTCGGCCCTGGACGAAGCCGGCATTCAAGTGTTCGAACGGTTATTGGCCGACTGGCGCCAGGCTGGGGTCACGGTGCTGTGGATCGAGCACGACTTGGCTGCGGTCCAGCGCCTGGCCGATCGCGTCACCGGCCTCAACCGGCGCCTGCTGTTCGACGCCCCGCCCGCTGCGGCGCTGACCCCGGAACGCTTGCTCAGCCTGTTCTCCACCCACCCGCGTAGCCCGGAGGCGGCGCCCCTATGAGCTATGAAAGTTTTCGTCTGATGATCCAGGGTTGGGCCTCGGCCGGCTACCTGCCGGAATCCCTGGCCTACGGTTTCGTGGTCAATGCCTTGCTCGCGGGTTTGATGATTGGCCCGGTGCTCGGCGGCCTCGGCACCCTAGTCGTGGTCAAGCGCTTCGCGTTCTTCTCCGAGGCGGTCGGCCATGCGGCGCTCACCGGCGTGGCCATCGGTATCTTGCTCGGCGAGCCCTACACCGGGCCCTATGGCAGCCTGTTCGGCTTTTGCCTGCTGTTCGGCATTTCCCTTAACTACCTGCGCAACCGCACCGGGCTGGCCCCGGATACCCTGATCGGGGTGTTCCTGTCGGTGTCCCTGGCCCTGGGCGCCAGCCTGTTGCTGGTGCTGGCAGGTAAAATCAACGTGCACATTCTGGAGAACGTCCTGTTCGGCTCGGTGCTGACGGTCAACGGTAACGACTTATTAGTACTCGGCGGCGTCGGCCTGCTGGTGCTGGGCCTGAGCCTGCCGTTGTACAACCGCATCATGCTGGCCAGCTTCAATCCGCAACTGGCCGCGGTGCGCGGCGTGGCGGTAAAGACCCTGGATTACCTGTTCGTGATCCTGGTCACCCTGATCACCGTGGCGGCGGTCAAGGTCATTGGCGCGATCCTGGTGGGCGCGCTGCTGGTGATCCCGGCCGCGGCGGCGCGCTTGCTCAGTCAGTCGCTCAAGGGGTTCTTCTGGTTATCGGTGCTGATCGCTACGGTCAGCACCCTGTGCGGCATTCTTCTGCCGATCATTTTCGACCTGCCGGTGCCGTCAGGAGCGGCGATCATCCTCGTCGCCGGGCTAGCCTTCGCCCTCTCCGCCATCGCCCGCGGCACCGTGCCCGCCCTGAAAGGAAACCTCGGATAAATGCGCAAGCCTATCAGCCAATTCGCCCTTGCCCTCGTGGCTGCCAGCCTGTTCAGCCAGGTTGCGCTGGCGGCAGACACGGCCAAGCCCGTGCGTGTCCTGGCCTCGTTGCCGATTACCTATGGCCTGGCCTCGGTGCTGCTGAAAAACACCGATGTGCAACTGGAGCAGGCGGCCCCCGGTAACCTTCCGGGCAGCCGCCAGAGCGCCTATTTCAGCGGCCGTGGTGCGCCAGCCCTGCAAAAACTGGCCAGTGGCGCCGACGCTGTGATCGGCCTGCGTGCCCTCTGGCCCGACGACCCCTTGTACCCCATGGCTCGGCGCAGCAACATTCGCATCGTTGAAATCGATGCCGTACGCCCTATCGATGGCAGCCTGCCCGGCGTGGCATTACAACCCGGTGCTGCCCACGAGGGCCTAAACAGCCAACCGTGGCTGGCCAGCCAGAACATGGGGCGCATGGCCGACGTCATCGCCGCCGACCTGGTACGCCTGGCCCCGGCCGCGAAAAAGCCCGTGGATGCCAACCTCGCCGCGCTCAAGCAGCGCCTGCTGAAACTCAGCGCCGAGAGCGAAACGGCCCTGGCCCAGGCCGACAACCTCACGGTTTTCAGCCTCTCCGAGCGCCTGGGCTACTTGGCCAGCGGCTTGAACCTCGACCTGCTGGGCAGCGATTCGCGCCCCGACACCGAATGGAGCGCCGATGCCCTGCAAGACTGGCAAAAGCAACTGCAGGCCAACGACGTGAAAGTGGTGCTGGCCCACCGCGAACCGGCCGAGCCGATCAAAGCCGCCATCGGCGCGGCAGGCAGCCAACTGCTGGTACTGCCCACCGACAGCGCCGACCCAGTGGCAGAGCTGGAAGGCAACGTCGGCCTGTTGGTCAAGGCCCTGACCACCGCGCCCAGCCGCTAAATTCAACCTCGGCTCAACCGTTATCCAAGCATCCCAGACCGTTCCCCAACGGTCCTTGATGACGAGGAGCCGAATGAAACCGCTTTTTTCTCTGTGGGCCGTGAGCGCCTTGATGTTCGCCGGCCACGTACAGGCCGCTCCAGCGCCTGGCCAGGTATTAAAAGACTGTAAAGACTGCCCCGAGATGGTCGTGCTGCCGGCCGGTAGCTTTGTCATGGGTTCGCCCGAAGACGAACTGGGCCGCCAGGAAGACGAAGGCCCGCAGCACACCGTGACCTTCGCCAAGCCGTTCGCCATGAGCCGCTACACGGTCACCGCCGGCGAGCTGGACGCCTGGATCAAAGCCACCGGGGTGGTAATCGCCAATGGCGACGACCGCCCAGGGCGCCTGTGCGAGGCCAGCAAGCCGCGCTATACCCAAGGGCCGCGCCAGCCGGCCGTATGCGTGAGCTACGCCGATGTCGAGGGCTATGCCCAGTGGCTGTCGAAAAGCACCGGCCAGCACTACCGCATGGTCAGCGAAGCCGAACGCGAATACGGCGCCCGTGCCGGCTCCACCGGTGCGTTTCCGTTCCCCTTCGACAAACCCGGCGAATACCAGATCAGCCAGCATGCCAACACCTACGGGCCGGCCGATGGTTACAGCTACACCGCGCCGGTAGGCAGTTTCCCAGCCAACGCCTTTGGCTTGTACGACATGCACGGCAATGTCTACGAATGGGTTGCCGATTGCCTACACCCCAACTACCAAGGCGCGCCCAGCGACGGCAGTGCGTGGACCGAGGGCGGCAACTGCGAGATCGCCCATATGCGCGGCAACGACTGGGGCGAAGCGCCGGTGTTCTCCCGCTCGGCCAACCGTAACGATCGCTACAAACGTACCCGTGGCGATTACCTGGGCTTCCGCGTTGCGCGCGAACTTTAACCGGCTGCAGGCACCTTCCCCCACACGCAGGAGACACCGCTATGACCGCAGCGCCCTTTCGCCTTCCCCTGGGCCCTGACCGCAGCGCCGTCGTGCACCTCGCCGACGAGGGCCGCGGCCACCTCGACCTCAGCGGCTACGCGCCCCTGGCGTTTGAGCTGGGCGCCGAGCGCCTGGAACTGTCCGCGCTGCCGCCGGGTTACCCCCTTGAGGCCCTGCTGGCACTGCTCGCCAATCGCTTCTGCAGCAGCAGCCGCGTGCGCTCGGTGGCGCTGCGCATGCCCGGCGACGAAGACTTGGCCATCGCCGCCCTGCGCCAAGGCTTGTTCGATACCCTCGAACACTGCGCCGACGGGCATATCCAACTGTCGTGCCGGCGGCAAACCTTCTGGCAGCAACCCTTACCGTGGCTAACCGCCCCCGCCAGCGCTCACACCGCACCGCACTATGTGTTCAGCGGCGAAAAACGCCACCCCCAGCGCCCGCCTATCCCCAGTGGTGAAGTCTATCGGCGCTACCTGCCAGGCTTGAACACCACGTTCAGCCTGCGCACCATCGACCCGGACCGCGACCTGGAGGTGTTCAACCGCTGGATGAACCTGGAACACGTGGCGTTTTTCTGGGAGCAGGCCTGGGGTTTGCGTGAGCACGCCGACTACCTGGCGCAAATGCTCGCCGACCCACGGGTGCATCCCTTGATCGGCTGCTACGACGATGAGCCCTTTGCCTACTTCGAAGTCTACTGGTGCGCCGAAGACCGCATCGCCCCCTACTACGACGTGCACGCCTACGACCGTGGCTGGCACGTGGTGGTGGGCGAAAGCAAGCATCAGGGCATTGGCAAACTGCGCGGTTGGTTCCGCTCGCTGATGCACTACATGTTCCTCGACGACCCGCGCACCCAACGCATCATGGGCGAGCCGCGGATCGACCATGACCGCCAGATCGACTTCCTCAAGTCCCAGGGTTTCGGCCACTTGAAGAACATCCAACTGCCGCACAAAAAAGCCGCGCTGCTGCGCCTGGAACGGGAAACCTTCTTCGACGAGCACCCGCTATAGCACTGCGGGAGTTCGGTTTCGGCCGCTAGTTCCAGCGCTTTGCAGATTTTTTTCCGGTTTTGCCGTGGTCCAGCGTCACATACTCGAATTGGGAAGCACTCTCATTTGCAGTGAAGTGCCCACACAACACTAGAAGAGCAGGAAATGATGCCAGCACGCCATGGACCCGTCCCTTTCTCGACCGCGCTCAAGTTGCACCGCGCTTTTCGCCTCAAAACCACGTCCAGCGCCCTGGGCCTGGCCTTGGCCATGCCCTTCGCGGCGCAGGTACAAGCCCAGGAGATCGAGTTCGACATTCGCGCCCAGGCCCTACCGGGCGCGCTGCAAGCGTTTGGCCGCCAGGCCGGTGTCGAGGTGCTTTATAGCCAGGACACCGTGCAGGGCAAGAACAGCAAAGCCGTGAAAGGCAAAATGCAACCGGGCCAAGCCCTGACGCAACTGCTTGGCGGCACTGGCATCGCTTACAGCCTGCAGGGCAACGTCATCACCCTGACCGCTCCGGCCAGCGGCGGCGCGCTGGAACTGGGCGTGACCAATATCAATGGGCTAGCCAATAACCCCACCACCGAAGGCTCGGGCTCCTACACCAGCGGGCCGATGTCCACGGCGACCAAACTGTCCTTGAGCCAGCGGGAAACCCCGCAATCCACCACGGTGATCACCCGCCAGCGCATGGACGACCAGGCCATGGTCACCCTGGAAGACGCCATCCGCGCCACCCCCGGCGTGACCCTGCAAAAATTCACCGCAGCCCGGCCGTTGATCTACTCGCGCGGCTTCCAGGTCGACAACCTGATGTACGACGGCCTGCCGACCATCTACGACGGCGACTTCCTGCCCTCCCCCGACCTGGCCATGTTCGACCGCATAGAAGTGGTGCGCGGCGCCAACGGCCTGACCCAGGGCTCGGGCAACCCGTCGGCGGCGATCAACCTGGTGCGCAAACGCCCGACCCGCGATCCCCAAGTGAGTATCACCGGGTCAGCGGGCAGCTGGGACAACTACCGCACCGAACTGGACGCCGGCAGCGCACTGACCGAAAGCGGCAACGTGCGTGGGCGCATGGTAGCCAGCTACAACGACAAACAAAGCTTCCGCGACGTCGAGTCCACCGAAGCCAGCTTGCTCTACGGCATCACCGAGTTCGATTTGAGCGACAGTACGATGCTGACCGTGGGCGGGTCTTATCAGAATGATAATAACAACACCTCTTGGGGGGGCTTGCCGGTGAGCCCCATCGACGGCAGCGACCTGGGCTTCTCTCGGTCGACTTATCTAGGTAACAAGTGGGAGTATTACGACAAAGAAAGCAAAAGCGTCTTCACTGAAATCAACCACGAACTGGACCACGGCTGGAATCTGCGCCTGGCCGCCATGAAAACCTGGACAACCCTGGACAACCTGGGCTCATTCGTACGGTTTCGGGCGAACAATTGGGAACAACGTACCCTCAAGCAACATTCCACGTTCGAACAGAGCACCTACGACGCCTTCGCCAGCGGGCCTTTCCAGATGTTGGGCCGAGAACATGAATTGGTGGTGGGCGGTAGCTGGCGCAAGTCAGTGAAGGATACTGCTGGTGGTTATGCCAACATCCCAACCGACCCTTTTAACTTTGACCCAGGCGCAACACCGAAACCGAGCAGCTTTTCAGTGATGCCGTTTGCGACTAGCACTGACATTGATCAAAAGGGCCTTTACGTCACGACCCGCTTGAATATCGCGGACCCGCTGAAAGTTATCCTGGGCGCGCGGGTAGATTGGTATCAGTTCGATCAAGACCTGGCCAATGGAGCGCCCGCTATCTTGGCCAACAACAATTACAAAGTGCAACGCAATATCACCCGCTATGCCGGGGTGATCTACGATCTCGATGATAATCATTCGGTCTATGCCAGTTACACGGATATCTTCCAGCCTCAAGTTGAGCTAGCCTCCGACCGTTCGACATTGAAACCCATCACCGGGGAAAACTACGAGGTGGGTATCAAGGGCGAGTACTTCGACAAAACCCTGAATGCCAGCGCCGCGCTGTACCAGATCGACCAAGTTGGCCGCGCTACTGAGGTCAGCCCTTGCGTCAGTGGCGATGCCATCTGCTATGCAGCTTCCGGCAAGGTACGCACCCAGGGCATCGACCTGGAATTCAACGGCGCCATCACGCCGAATTGGCAGGTAGGCGGCGGCTACACGTACGCCGAAACCCGCTTCAACAGCGGCCCCCAGGAAGGCGGCACCTTCGACCCCGACCTGCCCCGCCACGTCTTCAAGTTGAACACCAACTACCGTCTACCCGGCGACCTGGAAAAATGGCGCGTGGGCGGTGCCGTGTATAGCCAGAACGGCATCTTCAACAAGGACGGTGCAGCCTATATGGAGCAAAGCGGCTACACCCTGGTGGACTTGATGACCAGCTACCAGGTCAACAAGAACCTGCTTACCCAGTTCAGCCTGAACAACGTGTTCGACAAAACCTACTACGAAGGCCTGGCCTCGTACCGCATCGGCGGGCGCAGCGTCTACGGCGCACCGCGTAACTTCACGGTATCGGCCAAGTACACTTTTTAGGGCAGCCTGGAAAAGCAAAAGATCGGGGGCGAGCAAGAGATCGGGGGCGAGCCCCCTCCTACGGGTGGTGGCATATTTGAATGGCAAATATGCCGCTGTCGTTGGTCATTTCTCACCTTGGCGATTGCTGATGGTTTGGTAGCGGATCGTATGAAGCTTGCCGCTGGAGTCTTCATAGGTCAGCAACTGCGCAACGACGTTGCGCGAGTGCCCCTCTGGCGAGCGACGGACAACCTTGGCGATATCCAGCTGCATACCGTAAGCGTAATCCACCACCGCCGGGACACTTTTCTGTAATCTTTCGGCATATTTCTCAACCGCCAGCTGATGTTCATTTAATACGCCCTTAATCAATGTATTATCGGAGAAAGCAAGCGAAGACATTGATGAACAGCTAATAACCGCAAACATTAGGCCTTGTACGATACGCATAACGGGCTTCCATTTGAGTGAGGGCTAAAATTAACAGCCCGCGCTCACTTACAACGCTATTTAACTGTTACCACTTATAAGTCACCCCACCCGACACCTGCGCTAAGCTGCGCGCTGGTTAAATACTGTAAACATTCGCCGACCCTCTTGTGAAAACCATAAGGTAAGATCAGCCCCACTGCCCAGGTAGCTTTGTAGCACCCCTCGGCAATCTTACTGACTGAATTGGATATCACTATGAAGTTTTTTAAATCTTTGGTGTTAGCGACCGCTGTCGTCTCTGCTACGGCGGTAGTTGCAGAGGACGGTAGCGAAAGGTCGAACCAAATGCTGCTCACCCTGCGTTTGGCACAAGAAGCGCGAATGGAGCATCAAAACAACAATCAGCTAGCACAGCATGTTTTGATTGACGATCAATCCAGCGATAACGGGTTAAAACAAGCTGACTGCTAACTTGGGTTCTGCATCATTCACCTCAGATAGTTCCCTACTCCCTTGGTTGAGGTGAATACTTTAAGCGCTCTCTGAGCGCTTTTTTTACATCTATAACAAACCGAATAAATCCCCGTAGGAGGGGCCTCGGCCCCGATCTTTTGATCCTGGCGATTACACAAACACCGTACAACCCACAACCGGCCGCTAACGCGGCCTCTCGGGGCCAAGGCCCCTCCTACGGTCGGCGCGGTGGTGTCAACTGGTCCAATAGCGCCTCGCTTCGCACGATCTGCCAATGGCTGAGCGGCAACGTTGTGCTGCTCGCCAGATGCGGTAGGCCCTGCTCGAAGGCTGCGCGGATGGCCGCCAGGTCGCTTCGGGCGGCCCACCAGCAATGGGTTGGGGCGTGGACGCTGGGCAGTTCGCGCAGTTGCCCGGAGAGCTGGCGCAGGGTCATGCCGACGCTGAACAGGTGCGCCAACTCGGCGGCAGGAAAGCGCGCGTAATCCGAGGCGCTGGCAATGCCTTGGGCTTGCAGCGTAGCGATGCTGGCTTGCAGGGCATCCAGGTCGAGCGCGCCGCTGCGGTCGAAGGCCGCGGGGGCCAGGTCCGCCGGGACGTGCTCGAACAGGTGCTGCAAGAAGCCGTGCAGCTCCGCTTCGTTGGCCGCAGGAGGAACCACCGCTACGGGCAAGTAGCTGTCCACCAGGCCGAGAAACTCGACCCGCTGGCCCTGCCCTTCCAGCTCGGCGGCGACCAGGGTCGCCAACGCGCCGCCCAGGGACCAGCCCAGCAGGTGGTAAGGCCCTTGGGGCTGGCATTGGCGAATGCGCGTGGCGTAGTCCGCCGCCATGGCTTGCAGCGAATCGGCCTGCCAGGTGGGGTCGAACAACAAGCGGCTCTGTAGCCCGTAAAGCGTGCGCTGGCCGTCGAGGCGGCGGGCCAGGGCCTGGTAGTCGAACACGGTGCCGTAGGCCATATGCAAGCAAAACAGCGGCGTGCTGCCGGGCACCTCGCGGTTCAGCGCTAACAGGCAATCGCCCGAGCGCGGCTGGGCGCTAGCGGCGCACAGTTCGGCGATGGTCGGGCGGCTCATCAAGTCGCGCAGGCTCACCCGCAAGCCCACCGTCGGCTGCCCCTCAACCAGGCTGACCACCCGCAACGCCTGCAACGAATCACCGCCCAGCTCGAAGAAATTATCAGTGATACCCACCTCTTCCAAGCCCAGCACCTGCTGCCAAATAGCAGCGAGGCAGTGCTCGGCGGCGTTACGCGCAGGCACCCTGGGCGGGCGCTGCTGCGGCACCGGCGCCGGCAAGGCGCGGCGGTCGAGTTTGCCGCTGGGGGTCAGCGGCCAGGCATCGAGCAGGATGATCTGCGCTGGCACCATGTAATCCGGCAAGCGGGTTTTCAGGGCCTGCTGCAATGACCCGGGCTGGGTGGCCCCAGCAGCGATGACATAGGCCAGTAACTGGCTACCCTCCGCGCTCGCACAGGCCAGCACTAGGGCCTCGGCCACGCCCGGTTGAGCGAGCAAGCAGGCCTCGATTTCCTGCAATTCGATGCGCAGGCCGCGGATTTTTACTTGGTGGTCGATGCGCCCCACGTAGCTCACCTGGCCGCTCGGGTCTGCACTGACCAGGTCGCCGGTACGGTACAAGCGCCCGCCGCCGACCGGGTCGAACGGGTCAGGCACAAAGCGCTCAGCGGTCAAGCCAGGGCGCCCGTGGTAGCCCCGGGCAAGGGAATGACCAGCGATGTGCAACTCGCCGCGGGCACCAGCAGGTAGCGGTTGCAGCGAGGCGCTCAAGGGGTAGAAGCGCACGTTGGCAATCGGTTGCCCCAGCGCCAGGGTAGGCTGCGCGTAATGCGCTGGCAGCACCTGGAGGCAACTGGAATCGATGGTGGCCTCGGTGGGCCCGTAGAGGTTGACCAGTTGCCCTGACCAGCGTTCGGCCAGGCTCTGGGCCAATCGCCCGCTAAGGGCTTCACCCCCGCAAAAGAGTAAGCGCAGGCTCGCTAGCTGATGCGGTTCGGCAGCCCCCAGCAGCGCTTGCAGCAACGACGGCACCAACTGCAACACCGTGATGCGCTGAGCCTCAACCCACCGCCACAGCGCCCCCAGCCCCTGGGGGTCGTTGGCCGGGGCCAGCACCAGTTGCGCGCCGCTAAGCACCGGTAGCCAGAACTCCCACACCGACGCATCGAAACTGCAAGGGGTCTTTTGCAGCACACGGTCCGCGCTGTTCAAGGGAAACTGCGCGGCCATCCAGGCCATGTGGTTACTCAACCCGGCGTGCCGCACCGCCACGCCTTTGGGTTGCCCGGTGGAACCGGAGGTATAGATCACATAAGCCAGGTGCTCGCCCTGCACGGCCACTGGCGGGCAGGTCGAGGGGTAGTCGGCCAACCGCGCGCGCTCCTGTTCGGGCAGCAATACAGTGACCCCAGGGCAGTGCGGCAGCTGCGCCTGCAAATGCGCTTGGGTCAGCAGCACACGGGCGCCGCCGTCTTCAATCATAAAACCCAGGCGCTCGCGAGGGGCATGGGGGTCGAGCGGCTGATAGGCGCCACCGGCTTTAAGGGTGGCGAGCAGGCCGACCACCAGGGTCAGGCTCCGCTCGGCGGCGATGGCCACCAATTGATCAGGGCCGACGCCGCAGTCGATCAACCAGTGGGCCAGGCGGTTGGCCTGCTGGTCCAGCTCGGCGTAACTAAAGGTTTGCCCATCGACCAGCAGCGCGGGCGCCTGGGGGCTGCGCTCGACCTGGCTGGCGAACAGTTGCTGCACCGGTTGTGTCAACACCTGGCGCAGCGGCCGGCTGCACTGGCTGAGGGTGCGTTGCTGTTCCTCAGGGCTCAATATCGTTAGCAGGCCCACGCGCTGCTGCGGCGCCGCGACGATCGCCGCCAGCAACTGCTGCCAATGGCCGGCAAAGCGGCTGATGGTGGCGGCATCGAACAACTCGGTAGCGTAGCCCAGGGTGGCGTGGATGCCGTCAGGGGAGTCAAACGTGTTCAGGGTCAGGTCAAACGCCAGGCGGTCGCCCTGCTGGCTTAGCTGCTCCAGGCGCAGGCCGGGCAACTCAAGGGTTGCGGCACTGCGCTGGGCGGCGGTCTGATGATTGAACAGTACTTGAAACAGCGGCGTATGCCCCAGGCTGCGCTGGGGCTGCAAGGCTTCGACCAAGCGCTCGAAGGGTAAATCCTGATGCTGCTGAGCGCCCAGCACGGTTTGTTTGACCTGGGCCAGCACCTCGGTAAAGGGTTGCTGGTCGTCGATTTGCGCCTTAAGCACTTGGGTGTTGACGAAGAAGCCGATCAAGCCCTCGGTTTCGGCGCGGTTGCGGTTGGCCACCGGCACGCCGACGCGGATATCCGGCTGCCCACTGTAACGCTGCAGCAGGGTTTGAAAGGCCGCCAGCAGCAGCATAAACAGGGTCACCCCCTGCTGTTGCGCCAGTTGCCGCAAGCCCGTGCACAGCGCAGCGGGCAAGCTCACCGGTAGGCTGGCGCCATGGCCATTGAGCTGCGCCGGGCGCGGGCGGTCCAGAGGCAGCTCGAGCAGCGGCTGCTCACCGCCCAGTTGGCTCATCCAGTAGCCGAGCTGCCGCTCGGCCTCGCCGGCTTCCATCCAGGCCCGTTGCCACAGCGCGTAGTCGGCATATTGGATCGGCAGCGCCGGCAGTGACGCGGTTTGCCCCTGGCACCGAGCCGCGTAAAAGGCCAGCAGCTCCTGCACCATCACCTGCATCGACCAGCCATCAGACACGCTATGGTGCTGGGTCATGATCAACACATGCTCAGCCGCCCCCAGGCGCAGCAAACGCACACGCAGCAGCGGCCCCTGGCGCAGGTCGAACGGGCGCCCCACTTCGCTGGCGATCAGCTCGCGCAACTGCGCTGCGTCCAGGGCGCTCATGGGTTCAACCCTGATGTTCAAGCAGGCATTGGCCTGCAGCACTTGTAGAGTGTCGCCCTGATTTTGGCAAAAGACCGTGCGCAAGGCTTCGTGACGCTCCAGCAAACAATCGAAACTGTGCTGCAACGCCGCCACGTCGAGGCTGCCGTGCAAGCGCAGGGCCACGGGGATGTGATAGGTGCTGGCATGGGGCTCCAGTTGCCAGAGAAACCACTGCCGCTGCTGCGCGTAAGAGGCCGGAATACGCTCGAAGTCGCCACGGGTCTGCGGGATGGGGAACTGCCCCAGGCTTTTGCCTTTGGCCGCAAGCTTTTGCAGGAACACCTGGCGCTGGGCCAGTGGCAGCAACACAAAGCGGCGAGCGATGTCTAGCGGGGCGTTAGCCTGCATATCACACCGCCTCCAGGTCGGACAGAAGGTCACTGAGTTCGTCCAGTTCAGCGCTGCCCTCACCTGCCTCGGCCTCCAAGGCCTGCACATAGGCCGCCAGGGTCGGCGCTTGGAACAGCAGGGCAATCGGCAGGTCGCGGCCCAGGGCCAGTTGCGCCCGCGAAGTGGCCAAGGTGGCCAGCAACGAATGCCCGCCCAACTCGAAGAAGTTGTCCTGTAGGCCCACCTGTTGCAGCTTCAGTACCTGCGCCCAGATCTCGCCGATGCGGCACTGCAGCTCGCTGACCGGCGCCTCGTAGGCCTGTTGCAGGGCACTGCTGTCCGGCCTTGGCAGGGCCTGGCGGTCGAGCTTGCCGTTGGCCGTCAGCGGCAGTTGCGCGACGAACACCAGATGAGTCGGCAGCATGTACTCCGGCAGCTGTTGGCGCAGGCTGGCGCGCAGGGCATCGCGACGTTCCAGCTCGCTGCCCGCTTGCGCCGTACTCACCAGCCAAGCCAGCAACTGCGTATCGCCGTTGGCTGTCTCGGCCAGCACCACCGCTTGTTGCACCCCAGGCTGGCGCAACAGGCAAGCCTCGATTTCGCCCAGTTCGATACGGAACCCGCGCACTTTCACCTGCTGGTCGATCCGCCCCAGGTAATCCACGCCACCGTCCCAGCGCCGCCGCGCCAGGTCACCGGTGCGGTACAGGCGCCCCCCCGGGCTGCCTGCGGGGTCGGGGATAAAGCGTTGCGCGGTCAGGCCAGGGCGGCCGTGGTAACCCCGGGCCAACCCTGCCCCGCTCACATGCAGCTCACCGGCGGCGCCCTGGGGCGCGGCCTGGGCATCCGGGCCGAGTACGTGCCAGGCCAGGTCGTCGATGGCAACGCCGATCGGGCTGCCGCTCAGCGCCAGGTCGGCCTGGCGCAAAGGCCGGTAGCTGACGTGCACGCAGGTTTCGGTGATGCCGTACATATTGATCAACTGCGGCGCCTGCTCGCCGAAGCGTTCGAACCAGGGTTGCAGGCTGCGCACCTCCAGCGCTTCGCCGCCAAACACCACGTAGCGCAGGGCCAGGGCCGGTACGCTGGGCGCCGCGCAAGCGGCCCACATCAACTGACGGAAGGCCGACGGTGTTTGGTTCAACACACTGACACGCTCGCGCACCAGCAATTGGCAGAATGCATCCGGCGCCAGCGCCACCTCGCGGGGCACGATCACCAGGCGCCCGCCGTGCAGCAGCGCGCCGAAAATTTCCCACACTGAAAAGTCGAACGCGTAGGAATGGAACAGCGTCCAGACATCGCGCTCGTTGAAGCCGAACCAATGGTCGGTGCCCTGGAACAGCCGCACCACGTTGCTATGGGGCAGCAGTGTGCCCTTGGGCTGGCCGGTAGAGCCGGAGGTGTAGATCACATAGGCGAGGTTATCCGGATGCACGGGGCGCCCGAGATCGCTGGCCTGCTGGGTGGTATCGAGCAATAGCGTAGGGTCCAGCGCCAGGCCGCGTACGCCCGTTGGCAGGGCCAGTTGTTCGAGCAGCATTGGCTCGCCCAAGACCAGTTCGATACCGCTGTCGGCCACCATATAGGCCAGGCGCTCGCTGGGGTATTCCGGTGCCAGGGGCACGTAAGCGCCGCCGGCCTTGAGGATCGCCAGCAGGCCGACCAACATTTCCAGGCTACGCGAGCAGGCCAGCCCGACCCGTACCTCCGCGCCCACCCCCTCGGCGAGCAAACGCCGCGCCAGGCGGTTGGCCTGGGCGTTCAGCTGGCCGTAGCTCATCTGCTGCTCGCCCAAGGTCAGTGCAATCGCCTGCGGAGCGCGGGCCGCGTGCGCCTCGATCAACTGGTGCAGGCACTGCTCCTGAGGGTATTGACGGCACGGGCGGGCTAGCGCGGGGGCCGCACTGCCCAGTTGCCCCAGGCACGCCTCGGGCTGCGCCGCCAATGCCAGCAGTAACTGTTGAAAGTGCTCGCTCAAGGCCTGGATCGCGACCTCGTCGAAGTGTTCGCGGGCGTAGCTGTAGTGCACCGTTAAGCGCTCGCCCAGGCCCACGGCGAGGGTCAGCGGGTAGTTGGTCAGCTCGTGGCTGTGCACCGGCCCGAAACTCAGGCCCGGGGGGGCCGCCTGTTGCAGGGCTTGGGCTACGGGGTAGTTTTCGAACACCAGCAAGGTGTCGAACAGCGCCGCCACCCCGGCCCAGCGCTGGATTTCGAACAGCGCGCTGTGCTCGTGCTCGCGCACCACTAGGTTTTTCCCCTGGACCTGCTGCAGCCACTGGCTGACACGCAGTTGCGGCGAGGGTTCGGCAATCACCGGCAGGGTGTTGATAAACAGACCGATCTGTTGCTCGGCGCCTCGCAGTTCAGCCGGACGCCCCGCCACTGTCGCCCCGAAAGCCACGCTGGGTTGCCCGGTATAACGCTGCAGCACCAGCAGCCAGGCGGCCTGCACCAGGGTATTGACGGTCACCCGCTGCTGCCGCGCAAACTCACCCAGGGCCAGGGTCTGGCCAGGCTCCAGGCGCAAATAGTGGTTACCAAAGCCATTGCCCGGGCACTCGGCGGGCAGCGCCTGGGCCAACAGCGTGGGCGCAGCCAACTGCGCGGTTTGTGCGCGCCAGAAAGCTTCGCTGGCGGCAGCATCGCGGCCGTGCAGCCAGGCGATGTAATCGCAATAACGGCTGAGCGGCCGCGGCACGGCTTGGCCGCCGTAGCGGGTCAAGACTTCGCCGAGCAACTGCGAGTTGCTCCAGCCGTCCATCAGCAAATGGTGGCAGGTGAAAATCAGTTGGTGTTGCTGCTCATCGACCCGCACCACTTGCAAATTCAACAGTGGCGCCTGTACCAGGTCCAGGCCCTGCTGACGTTGCTGCTCGGCCAGCTGTTGCAAGGCCTCGTCGAGGTTGCTGCGCCCGCGCCAGTCATGCACCTGCAACGGCAGGCGCACCTGGCGCCAGACTATTTGCAGCGGCTGGTCCAACCCTTGCCAGACAAACCCGCTGCGCAGCACTTCATGGGCGTCGAGGGCGGCCTGCCAGGCCGCGCGGAAGCGCTCGACATCGAGGCCGTCGATGGCTACCTGCAGCTGGTTCAAGTAATGCCCCGGTTGCGGCGCGTACAGGGTGTGGAAGAGCATGCCCTGCTGCATGGCCGACAACGGGTAAACATCCTCGATGGCCGCGACCGGCACCGGCAGGCTGTCCAGTTGCGCCTGGCTAAGGCTCGCCAGGGGAAAGTCCGACGGCGTGAGGCCGCGATTTTGCGCTTGGCAGCAGTGCTCGATCAGCCCCATCAACTCCTCGACATAGGCATCGGCCAAGGCCTGCATGGCCGCCATGTCGAACACCTCGCGGCTAAAGCTCCAGCCCAGGTTTAATTGGCCGTTGTACACCTGGCCATTGATTACCAACCAGTTAGGCAGCGGCGCTTGCGCATCCTGCTCATCACCCGCCCGCTCCGGCGCCGGGCGCCACAGGGCGGCCTCGGCATCATCGCTGAAACTGCCATCGAACTGGCCCAGGTAGTTGAAGGTGATGCGGGGCGTCGGTAGCCCGGCCAGCACCTGCTGGGTCTCGGCGGGGCCCAGGTAACGCAGGGCGCCGAAGCCCAGGCCTTTATCGGGGATCGACCGCAGTTGTTCCTTGACCGCTTTGATCGCCGCGCCAGGCGCTTCGCCCGCAGATAAACGCACCGGGAAGACGCTGGTGAACCAGCCGACCGTGCGGGTCAGGTCGATGTCATCGAACAGCTCTTCACGGCCGTGGCCTTCGAGTTGAATCAGGGTATCGGCGTGGCCGTTATGGCGGCTCATGACCCGCGCCAGGGCGGTCAACAACAGGTCGTTGACCTGGGTCCGGTAGGCCGCCGGGGCCTGTTGCAATAGCCGCTGGGTCTGCGCTTGGCTGAGGCTGCAGCGCACACTGACGAGGTCTCGGTTGAGCTGCGAACCCGCCGCATCGCGGCATGCCAAGGCCACCTCGGCGTCTTGCAGTTGCGTCTGCCAATAGGGCAATTGCGCGGCGAAGCGGCCACTGTGGGCCGCTTGGCTAAGCTGCTCGGCCCACACCTGCGACGAGCTGGTCTTGCTCGGCAGGCGCACGAGCTGGCCTTGCAAGGTTTGCTGGTAGGCCGTGTGCAGGTCCTCCAAGAGGATGCGCCACGACACCCCATCCACCACCAGGTGGTGGATGGCCAGGAGCAAGCGCTGGCTGCCGTCGGCGAAGGTTGCCAACACCGCGCGCAGCAAGGGGCCTTGTTCCAGCCTCAAACTGCGTTGGGCTTCATCGCCCAGGGCGTGCAGTTCATCGGCGCCCTGCAGGCGCGCCTGCCACAACAGGTCGGCGTCCGCCTGAGCGGGCCGGTAGGTGGCCGCCCAGGTATCGACGCCTGGCGTGAAGGCCAGACGCAAACCATCGTGATGGGCGACGAGACCGTTCAACGCGCGCTCTAGCGCGGCGGCGTCGAGGGCTTGGGCGGGTTTGAGCAATACCGATTGGTTCCAATGGGCGCGCGACGCGATGGGCTGTTGGAAAAACCACTGTTGCACCGGCAGCAACCGCGTCGCGCCGGTCACCGGCGCCTGCTCGATCGGTCGGGCGTCGTCACGTCGGGCGACGCTGGCCAAGCCTTGTACGGTCTGGTGCTGGAACAGGTCGCGGGGGGTGAAATGAATACCTGCCTGGCGCGCCCGGCTGACCACCTGAATGGAAATGATGGAGTCACCGCCCAACTCGAAGAAGTTATCGGCCAAACCGATCCGCGGCACCTTCAGTACCGTCTGCCAGATCTCGGCGATGGCCTGCTCCAGCTCGCTGGCGGGCGCTGCATAGGCCTGCAACAGCAGGCTGACATCGGCCGCTGGCAAGGCCTTGCGGTCAAGCTTGCCGTTGGCGGTCAACGGCACCCGCTCGATCACCAGCAGGTGCGCCGGCACCATGTAGTCCGGTAGGTGTTGCTTGAGTTCACGGCGGATCTGCTCACGCAAATCGGCCTGGGCGGCGGGTTGCGCGTCGAACCGCTCGGGAACCACGTAGCCCACCAGTTGCAGGCCATTGGCGCCCGGCTGGGCCAAGACCACCGCTTCCTGGACCTGAGGATGGCGTAGCAACTGCGCTTCGACTTCCCCCGGTTCGATCCGAAAGCCACGGATTTTTAACTGCTGGTCAACCCGCCCCAGGTACTCGAACACCCCGCCTTCACGGCGCCGCACGCGGTCGCCGGTGCGGTACAAACGTGCGCCTGGGGCGCCAAAGGGGTTGGGCACGAAGCGCTCGGCCGTCAGCCCCGGGCGGTCCAGGTAACCCCGGGCCAGGCCGGCCCCGCCCAGCAGCAGCTCACCGCTGACGCCACTCAACACCGGGCCCAGGGCGTTGTCCACGACATACGCCTGGCGTTCGCCGCAGCATTCACCAATGGGCGCGTAGGTGCTCAGGCACCGGTCGCTGGCGCGGGTTTTCCAGACCATGGGGGTGACCACCGTTTCGGTCGGGCCATAGCCATTGATCATCAACTGCGGGCGCAGGAACCTTTGCACCCGCTCGAAGCTGGCTTTGGGCATGGCGTCGCCGCCAAAACTGTACAGCCGGACCGGCGGCGGGTTGCCGACGCGTTCAGCGTGCTCTGCCAGTTGCTGCAGGTAGACCGGAGGGAAGCCGGCCATGGTCACGCCGTAGTCGCGGATCGCCGTGTAGGTTTGCTCGGGGGTCCACAGGTGGTCGTCGCGAAGCAACAGGCTACCGCCCTGGATCAAGGTGGTCAGCCAGCGCTCGTGGGCGCCGTCGAAGGCAAACGAGAGAAAATGCAATTCGCGGTCGGCCGCGGTCATCTCGTAGCTGTGCGCCGTGGCCAGGCAATGCATTGCCAAAGGGCCGTGCTCAACGCAGACGCCTTTGGGCTGGCCGGTGGAACCTGAGGTGTAGATCACGTAGGCCAGGCTTTGGGCCGGGCTGTTCAGGTTGGGAGCCGCGTCGCCATAAGCGCCCAGCCAGGCGTCGCCGCTGTGCAACGCCAGGCGCTGCACGCTGCTGGGCACCGTGACGCTATCGAGCAGGCCGGGGCGTTCCAGCAACAGGCTGACGCCGCTGTCGGCCAGCATATAGGCCAAGCGCTCGGGCGGGTATTGCGGGTCGAGGGGCACGAACGCAGCGGCGCTTTTCAGCGTAGCCAACAGGCCGACCACCATGTCCACGCCGCGCTCGGCGGCCACCGCCACGCGCACCCCAGGCCCGGCACCGGCGGCCAGCAGATACTGCGCCAGGCGGTTGGCGCGTTGTTCGAGTTGGCCATAGCTGAGTTGCTCGCTGCCGCACAGCAAGGCCACGGCATCTGGGGCCGCGGCAGCGCGTTGGGCGATCAGCGCGTGTACGCTGTGTTGGTAAGGGTACTGGCCAACGCCCCGGCCCGCCTCGGCCGCCAAGGCAGCGCGCTCGGCGGCGCTGTGCAGCGGCAACTCGCTGAGGCGGCGGCCGGGCTCGTGCAGGGTCGCTTCAAGCAAGCGCAGCCAGTGCTCGGCCAAGCGCTCGACGCTGGCCGGGTCGAACAGGTCCAGGGCATAACTCAGGGACGCCCCCAGGCCTTGTGGATCTTGCCAGGTGTTGAGGGTCAAATCGAAATGGGTGCTGCGGTTCTCGACCGGCAGGCGCTCGACCTCAAGGCCGGCCACCCGCTGCGCCTGCCCGGGGGCCTGCACCTGATGGTTGTACATCACCTGGAACAACGGGCTGTGGCTGAGGCTGCGCTCGGGCGCTAGGGCTTCGACCAGTTGTTCGAAGGGCAAGTCCTGGTGGGCTTGGGCATCCAGCGAGGCCTGTTTCAAGTCGCCCAGCAAGCTGATGAAGGTGGTGTGCAGGTCGAACTCCGCCGCCAGCACCTGGGTATTGACGAAGAAGCCAATCAGCCCTTCGGTTTCCACCCGGTTACGGTTGGCCACCGGAACCCCGACGCGTACCTGGGGCTGCCCGCTGTAGCGGTGCAGCAAGGCCTGGAACGACGCCAGCAACCACATAAACACGGTGGCCCCGTGGGCCTGGGCCTGGCTGCTCAGGGCCTGGCCCAGGGCGGCGGGGATGGCAATGCGCAGGGTCGCCCCGGCACGGCTCTGCAAGGCCGGGCGCGGGCGGTCGGTGGGGATCTCCAACACCGGGTGTTCCTCACCCAACTGCGCCTGCCAATACTGCAACTGCCGGGCCTGCTCGCCCGCCTCCATCCAGCGGCGCTGCCACAGGGCGTAGTCGGCGTATTGGATCGGCAGCTCGGCCAGGGCCAGGGGTTGGCCTTGGCAATAAGCGGCATAGCCCTGCACCAGCTCATCGGCCATGATCGGCAACGACCAACCGTCACAGACGATATGGTGCACCGCCAGGGCCAGCACCTGCTCACCGTCGCCCAGCTGCAGCAGGCCGGCGCGCAGCAAGGGCCCGTTGGCCAGGTCGAAGGGTTGTTGCACCAGGGCATCGATAAACGCCTTGGTGCCCGCCGGCGCCGCTTCGCCGGCGGCCAGGGTCTGCCGGCCGAGGCTGAACGACATGGATTCATCGACCACCTGCAGCGCCTGCCCTGCCACTTCGACGAAGCGTGTGCGCAAGCTGGCGTGGCGAGCGATCAGGGCCTGGAAACTGTGCTGCAACGCCGCAAGGTCCAACGGGCCTTTGAGGCGCAGGGCCAAGGACAGGTTGTAGGCGCTGCTGTCGGGGTCCAACTGCCAGAGAAACCATTGCCGCTGCTGGGCGAACGACAGTGGCAACTGCGTCTGGCCAACGCTGATGCGCGGGATCGGCAGGTTCGCCGGCGAAAGGTCTTCGTCATGCATTTTCTGCAGGTACAGGCGGCGCTTTTCCAGCGGCAGCTTGAGGAAGCGGGTGATGATGTTCAAGGCTGCGGCATTACTCATCGAGCGTCTCCAGCTCTTCAGCGAACAGGTCGAGCCTGCGCAATTTATCGTCCAGCCCAGCACTGTCGGCGAGCGGCAGGCTGGCGCAGAAATCGGCCAGCACCGGGTGTTGAAACAGGGACTGCGGTGTCACCTTGAGGCCCAGCGCTAGTTGCACCCGGGCAATCACCGAGAGCACCAGCAGGGAGTGGCCGCCGAGCTCAAAGAAGTTGTCGTGCCGCCCTACCCGCTCCAGCTTCAGCACATCGGCCCAGATCGCCGCCAGTTGCTGCTCCACTTCGCTGCTGGGCGCCATGTACTCGGCCTGGGCGTCGCGGGCATCCGGTACCGGCAAGGCTTTGCGGTCGAGTTTGCCGTTGGCGGTCACCGGCAGGCTGGCCAGGTTGAGCAGATGGCTGGGCACCATGTAGTCCGGCAGGCGCTGTTGCAGGTGCGCCTTGAGGCTGGCGCTGTCGGCGCCGCCCACCCAGTAGCCCACCAGTTGCTTGCCGGCCGGGCCGTCGATGTCCAGCACCACTGCTTCACGCACCTCGGCGTGTTCCAGCAGCCCGGCTTCGATTTCACCCAGCTCGATGCGCAGGCCACGGATTTTCACTTGGTGGTCCAGGCGCCCGGCGTATTCCAGTACGCCCTCGCCGCGATAACGGGCTAAATCACCACTGCGGTACAGGCGCCCGCCATGGCTGGCGAACGGGTCCGGCACGAAGCGTTCGGCGGTCAGCGCCGCGCGCCGGTGGTAACCGCGCGCCAGGCCGATGCCGCCCAGGTACAGCTCACCGTTGCAGCCGGGCGCGGCCACCTGCAGTTCGGCGTCGAGCACGTGGGTTTTGAGGTTGTCGATGGGCCGGCCGATGGGCACGCTGATGCGTTCTTGCGCCTGGCAGGTCCAGTGGGTGACGTCGATGGCCGCTTCGGTGGGGCCGTACAGGTTGTACAGCGCCGTGGCGGGCCATTGCGCCTGGGCTTGTTGGGCCAACTCGGCGGACAGCGCTTCGCCGCTGCAAACGATGCGGCGCAGGCCCTGGCAAGTGGCGCTCTCAGCATGGCCGACAAAGGCTTGCAGCATCGAGGGCACGAAATGCAGCGTGGTCACGGCGTAGCGCTGGATGCTCTCGACCAGGCGCTGCGGGTCGCGGTGTTCGCCCGGTTGGGCGATGGCCAGGCGGGCGCCGCTGAGCAGCGGCCAGAAAAACTCCCAGACCGACACGTCAAAGCTGAAGGGGGTCTTTTGTAGCACCGTGTCGCTGCCGTCCAGGGCGTAGGCTTTTTGCATCCAGTGCAGGCGGTTGACCAACGCTTGATGGCTGTTGCCGGCGCCTTTCGGGCGGCCGGTGGAGCCGGAGGTGTAGATCATATAAGCGAGATTCAGCGGGCTGCTCAGGCATGCCAGATCGGCCTCGCTGTAGGCCGCCAGCCAACCTTCAGGCTGGTCCAGGCACAGGGTTTGTAGCGCTGCGGGGGTCGGCAATTCAGCCAGCAGCGCCTGCTCGGTCAACAGCCATTGCACGCCGCTGTCGGCAAACAGATAGGTCAGCCGCTCGCGCGGGTAATCCGGGTCCAGCGGCACGTAGGCGGCACCGGCTTTGAGCACCGCCAGCAGGCCCACCACCAGCTCGATGCTGCGGTTCAGGGCCACGCCCACCAGGCTTTCCGGGCCTACGCCCTGCTCGCGCAGCTTGTGCGCCAAGCGGTTGGCCTGGGCGTTGAGGGCCTGGTAAGTGAGGCTGCGCTCGCCGAACATTAAGGCGGTGCGCTCAGGGGTGGCGCGGGCTTGCTGCTCGATCAGTTGGTGCAGGCAAAGGTTAGGGAAATCCGCAGCGGTGGCGTTCCAGCCCTGGACGATCTGCGCGCGCTCGGCGCTGGCCAGCAGGGGCAGTTCGGTGAGGCGTTGCTCGGGGTTGGCGACGACACTGTGCAGCAGATTACGCCAGTGCCCGGCCAGGCGTTGGATGGTGGTGGCGTCGAACAGGTCGGTGGCGTAGATCAGCGTCGCCCCGAGCCCGGCTGGGCTTTCATGGGTGTTCAAACTCAGATCAAACTGGGCCGTGCTGGCGGGGCGTGCCAGGCTTTCCACGCGCAGACCAGGCAGCGCTGGCAATGCTGTGGCGCTGCCTTGCTGATGGTTATAAAGGACCTGGAACAAAGGGCTGTGGCTAAGACTGCGGGCAGGCGCCAAGGCCTCGACCAACTGCTCGAACGGCAGGTCCTGATGCGCCTGGGCCTCTAAGGCGGTATTGCGCACCTGCTGGAGCAACTGGCTGAAGGTCTGCACCTGGGTGAAGTCCGCCTTGAACACTTGGGTGTTGACGAAGAAGCCAATCAAGCCCTCGGTCTCGGCGCGCTGGCGGTTGGCGATGGGCACGCCAACGCGCACCTCAGGCTGGCCGGCATAGCGCTGCAGCAGGGTTTGCAACGACGCCAGCAAGAGCATGAACAAGGTCACGCCCTGGGCCTGCGCCAGCGCATTGAGGGCATCGGCCTGGGCCGCGCTGAAGCGGATGTCCAGGCTGGCGCCGCGATTGTCGCGCACGGCCGGGCGCGGACGATCGCTGGGCAAGGCCAGCAACGGCGGCTCGCCGCTCAGTTGCGCCTGCCAATAATCGAGCTGGCGCTGGCGTTCACCGGCAGCCATCCACTGGCGCTGCCAATGGGCGTAATCGGCGTATTGAAACGCCAAAGGCGGCAACTCGGCGGGCTGCCCTTGCACCTGGGCGGCATACAGTTGCACCAGTTCATTGACCAGCAGCGGCAACGACCAGCCGTCGGCGATGATGTGATGCAAGGTCACCGCCAGCACGTGCTCGGCCGCGCCCAGGCGCCACACATCGACCCGCAGCAATGGGCCCTGGCGCAGGTCGAACGGCTGCCCGATGCGCTGCTCGATAGCACTTTCGAGGTCAGTTAGGCTGGGGCCCTCCAAGCCATGGACGGTGAGCGGCTGCGCTGTCGGGGCGTGAACGATTTGCACCACCGAATCACCGGCTTCGGCAAAGGTGGTACGCAAACTCTCATGCCGTGCGACCAACGCGTCGAAGGCCCCCTGCAAGGCGTGCAGGTCAAGTTCACCATGCAGGCGCAGAGCCGCCGGGATGTGATAGGCACTGTTGGCCGGTTGCAACTGCCAGAGAAACCACTGCCGTTGCTGAGCGTAGGACAACACCAACGGTTGCTCGCGGGACACGCGGGTGAACGCCGGGGCCGCCGATTGCTGGCCCTCACTCACCGCTTGGGCGAACGCCGCCAAGTCGCTGGCCTCGAACAGGCTGCGCAGCGGCAGCTCCACGGCCAACTGCTGACGTACGCGGGAAATCACCTGGGTGGCCAGCAGCGAATGGCCGCCCAAGTCGAAGAAGTTGTCGCTCAGGCCTACTCGTTCAAGCTTGAGCACCTGCGCCCAGATCGCCGCCAGGCCCTGTTCCAGCTCGCTGCGAGGGGCGACATAACCCGGCTGCCATTGGCTGGCGTCGGGCCGCGGCAGTGCTTTGCGGTCCAGCTTGTTGTTGGGGGTCAACGGCATGCGCGCCAGTAGCATCAGGTGGCTTGGCACCATGTAGTCCGGCAACGTGGCTTTGAGGTGCGCCTTGAGGGCCTGGCGCAAGCTGTCTTGGGCGGCTTGGGGCGCCTGCACCAGGCTGCTGTCGCAGGGCACCAGATAACCCACCAATTGCTTGCCACCTGGGCCATCGATGTCGATGACCGCGGCCTGGTGCACCGCTGCATGGGTGAGCAGGCGTGCATCGATCTCACCCAACTCGATACGGAAACCGCGAATTTTCACCTGGTGGTCCGAGCGCCCCATGTACTCGATCACCCCACCGGCGCGGTAGCGCGCCAAGTCGCCGGTGCGGTACAGACGCGCGCCGGGGGCACCGAACGGGTTGGCCACGAAGCGCTCCGCACTCAGCCCCGGGCGCTGGTGGTAGCCACGCGCCAGGCCGTCACCGCCGATGTGCAATTCCCCCACGACACCCTGGGGCACCGGCTCGAAGTTGGCGTCCAACAGGTACATGGCCATGTTGGCGATCGGCCGCCCCAACCACACTTGGTCGGCCCGGGTGATGGGCGCCAGAGCCTCCCACACGGTGGTCTCGGTGGGCCCATAAACGTTCCAGAGTTCTGCACCCTGGTCGAGGATGCGCTGGGCCAGCTCGGCGGTCAGCGCCTCGCCACCGCACAGCGCTTTGCGCCCGGCGAAGGCGTTGGGGCCGGCCTGGTCGAGCAGCATGCGCCAGGTCGAAGGGGTGGCCTGGACCAGGTTGATGTCGTGCTGCTGAATCAATGCCAGCAAGCGCTGCGGGTCTTTGTTTTCATCCGCTTCGATAAGCACCACGCTAGCGCCGAGCAGCAGCGGCAGGTAAAGCTCCAACACGGTGATGTCGAACGACAGCGACGCCAGCGACAACACTTTGTCGCCTGCCGCCAAACCGGGCCGCTCAGCCATCGCCCAGAGGAAGTTGACCACCCCATCGTGGCGAATCGCGACGCCCTTGGGGCGCCCGGTGGAGCCCGAGGTATAGATCACGTACGCCAAATGGTGCGGCCCCGCCAGGGCCGGCAGCGGGTCGCGCGGATAAGCCTGCAGGGCCTGGCCCAGTTGGTCCAGGCACAGGCTGCGCACGGCAGCCGGAATCGGCAGACGTGCGGCCAGCTCGCTGCTGGTCAGCAGCAGGCCCAGGCCGCTGTCTTCGAACATATGCGCCAGGCGCTCGCTGGGGTAGTCCGGGTCCAACGGCACGTAAGCGCCACCGGCCTTGAGCACCGCCAGCAGGGTAACCACCAGTTGCACCCCGCGCCCCAGGGCGATGCCTACCAGCACGTCGGGGCCGACCCCGTGCTCGCGCAGCAGCCACGCCAGGCGGTTGGCACGGGCCTCGAGCTCGGCGTAGTCGAGCTCCTCGGCGGCGCTGATCAGCGCCTGGGCGCCCGGTGTGCGCTCGGCCTGGGCGGTGATCAACTGATCCAGGGTGCGTTCGCGTGGGTAGGCTTGAGCGCCAGGGTTCCAACCCTGCAGCACCTGCTCACGCTCGCGGGCGCTGAGCATCGGCAAGTCGGCGACGCGCTGCTCGGGTTGCGCGGCAATCCCGTGGAGCAGGTTCAGCCAGTGCGTGGCCAGGCGTTCGACGCTGCTGGCGTCGAACAGGTCGGTGGCGTAGGTCAGCGAGGCACCGAACTCAGCGCCGCGCTCATAGGTGTCCAGGGTCAGGTCGAACTGCGAAGTGCGGCTCTCCCATGCCAGGGTCTGCACCGCCAGGCCCGGCAAGCGCTGCACGCTGGCGGCGGCATGCTGTTGGTGGTTGTACATGACTTGGAACAACGGGCTGTGGCTCTGGCTGCGCTGCGGTTGCAGCACCTCCACCAGTTGCTCGAACGGCAGATCCTGATGGGCCTGAGCGCCGAGCACCGTCTGCTTGACCTGTTGCAGCAACGCGCTAAACGTCAGCCCTAGGTCGAACTCGGCCTTGAGCACCTGAGTGTTGACAAAAAAGCCGATCAAACCTTCGGTTTCCCGGCGGTTGCGGTTGGCCGTGGGCACCCCGACGCGGATCTGCGCCTGGCCAGTGTAGCGCTGTAGCAACGCCTGAAAGCTTGCCAGCAGGAGCATAAACAACGTCGCCCCGTGCCCCTGGGCGACCTCCTTGAGGCGCTGCTCCAAACCCACTGGCCAGGCGATCTGCAGGCGCGCGCCACGGTGGCTTTGCTGCGCCGGGCGCGGGCGGTCCAGGGGTAGTTCGAGCACCGGCTGCTGCTCGCCCAACTGGGCTTTCCAATAGGCCAGTTGGCGCTCCTGCTCACCGGCCTCCATCCAATGCCGCTGCCACAGCGCGTAGTCGGCGTACTGGATGGGCAACGCGGGCAATTGCAACGCCCTGCCCTGGCTGGCGGCGTCGTAAACGCGCACCAGTTCCTCGACCATCAGCGGCGTCGACCAGCCATCGCTGACGCTGTGATGGGCGGTGACCAACAAAACGTGCTCGCGCTCGCTGCGGCGCAGCAGGCGCACCCGCAGCAACGGCCCGGTTTGCAGGTCGAACGGCCGTTGCACTTCTGGCTCGACGTAGGCCCGAATGAAGTCTGCATCGTCCAGGCCGCTGGCGCTTTCTTCCACAAAGGCACAGGGCGCGGCGGGGTGCACCACTTGAACCGCCTGTTCGCCCTGCTCGCAGAAGGTGCTGCGCAGGATTTCGTGGCGGCTGATCAGGCTGTCGAAACTGCACCGCAGGGCCGCCAGGTCGAGTTCGCCAGACAGCTGCAGGGCGACCGGGATGTTATAGGCCGAGCTGTCGGGGGCCAGTTGCCAGAGAAACCATTGGCGCTGCTGGGCGTAGGAGAGCAGCGCGGGCTCATCGGGCAACCGCGCCGTGATGGGCGTCAGCCCATACAAATTCACCCCCTGGCGTTTGAGCAAAACCGCCAGCGCCTTGCGCTCCCTGGACGAAAGCGACGCTACCGAATCGAGTAACTCTTGCACCTGGAACCCTCACTAAGAAATCAGCTCATCAATATCCTCATCAGACAGACGTTTAAGGGCCCCCAAGGATTTAGCCAGATCCATGGCCAGTGAGGGTTTATGCTGCTGGGCGGCCAGCACCCGCTGGCAGAAGTCGCCCAACACCGGGGCTTCGAACAGGTCACTGATAGCCATTTCCACCGCACACTGTTCCCGCACCCGCACCAGCGTTTGCATGACCAGCAGGGAATGCCCACCCAGGTCGAAGAAGTGATCGCCGCGCCCCACTTGCGGCACCTGCAAGACCTCACGCCAGATCGCCGCGAGCTGTTCTTCCAGAGCGCCACGGGGCGCTTCGTAGGCGTTTTGCACGGCCTGCCAGGGGGCTGGCAGGGCCTTGCGGTCGAGTTTGCCATTGGCCGTCAGCGGCAACTCGGGCAACAACAGCCATTGCGCAGGCACCATATAGTCGGGCAACTGCGCTTTCAGCCAGGCCTTGAGTTCGTCGCGCAGGCGCGCCTGCTGGGCCGCCTCGGCGGCAATCAGCGATGGCTCGACCGGCACCAGGTAGGCCAGTAGTTGCTGGCCACCGACCCCGTCCGCCGCCACCACGACCGCCTCGCGTACGCCCGCGTGGCGTTGCAGCAGCGCCTGGATTTCCCCCAGTTCGATGCGAAAGCCACGGATTTTCACTTGCTGGTCAATGCGCCCCACATAGTCGATAGCACCTGGCCCGACGTAGCGCACCAGGTCGCCGGTGCGGTACAGCCGCGCCCCTGGGGTGCTGGCAAAAGGATCCGGGACAAAGCGTTCGGCGCTCAGCCCGGCGCGCTGATGATAACCGCGAGCCAGGCCGGCCTGGCCGATGTACAACTCACCGCAGCAGCCACGGGGCACCGGGTTGCCCGCGCCGTCCAGAACGTACCAGGTCATGTCCGCCAAAGCCTGGCCAATGGGGCTGGCGTGGTGCGACGCCAGGTCCTCCTGGGACAACGCGCGGTAGGTGACGTGCACCGTGGTCTCGGTAATGCCGTACATGTTGATCAAGCGTGGGGCGCGATCGCCGAAGCGTTCGAACCAGGGCCGCAAGCTGGCCACTTCCAGTGCTTCACCGCCAAAAATAACGTAGCGCAGCGCAAGCCCGGCACCCTCCTGCGGCGCCGCACAGGCCACCCGCATCAGTTGCCGAAACGCCGAGGGCGTCTGGTTCAGCACGGTCACCCGCTGCTGGGCCAGCAAGGCATAAAAGGCTTCAGGCGAACGGCTCACGTCATGGGGCACGATCAGCAACTGGCCGCCATGGAGCAACGCGCCGAAGATTTCCCAGACGGAAAAGTCGAACGCATAGGAGTGGAACAGCGTCCAGACATCGTCGGGGCCAAAGCGCAGGTGTGTGGCGCTGGCCTGGAACAGTCGCACGACGTTTTCCTGGGGCACCAAGGTGCCCTTGGGTTGCCCGGTAGAGCCCGAGGTGTAGATCACATAGGCCAAATTGCGCCCGTCGCCCAGGGGCTCGGGGTTGCTGTCGGGGTAGCTCGCCAGCTCCTCTGGCAGCCGGTCCAGGCATAGGCACGTCATGTGCGCCGGAACCGGCAAACGCTGCAACAGATGGGCCTGGGTCAACAGTAGGCGGCTGCCGCTGTCTTGCAGCAAATAAGCCAGGCGTTCGCTGGGGTAGTCCGGGTCCATGGGCACGTAGGCACCACCGGCCTTGAGAATCGCCAACAACCCCACCAGCATGTCCAGGCTGCGCTCGACCGCGAGCCCCACGCGCACCTCCGGGCCGACACCCTGTTCGCGTAAGCGATGGGCCAGGCGATTGGCGCGCACATTGAGCTGGGCGTAGCTGAGCCGCTGGTCACCCAGCCGTACTGCCGTGGCATGGGGCGTACGGGCCACCTGCGCCTCGATCAGCGCAGGCAAACCGGGCCCACGGCTGAAGGTTTGCCGCGCCGGATTCCAGTCGTCCAGGCTGCGCTGCAATTCGCCAGGGTGGTGCAGCGGCAACCGGCCGACACACGCATTGGCGTCGTCGGCCAAGGCCTCCAGCAGGTTGGCGAAGTGGCCGGCGACCTGGGCGATCGCCGCTTCCTGCCAGTGGCGCCGGTCGTAGCGATAGTGCACGGCCAGGCTGCCCTCCTGGCTGATCACCAGGGTCAGCGGGTAGTTGGTCTGGTCGTGGTAGCTGATATGGCTGAACAGCAGGCCGGCCGGCGCGGCCTCTTGCAGAGCCTGGGCGACCGGGTAGTTTTCGAACACCAACAGGCTGTCGAACAGTGCCTCCCCAGGCCGCCCGACCCAACGCTGGATGTCATACAGCGGGGTATGCTCATGCTCGCGCAGGGCCAGATTGTGCGCCTGAACTTCTTGCAGCAACGCCTGCACGGGTTGCTCGGGGCGCGGCGCGAGGCTGATCGGCAAGGTATTGATAAACAGCCCCAGTTGCTCCTCGACCCCCGCCAGTTCTGCTGGTCGGCCCGCCACGGTGGCACCGAAGGTCACTTGCGCCTGGCCGCTGTAACGCTGCAACAGCAACACCCAGGCGGCTTGCAGCAGGGTGTTGAGGGTCACCCGGGAGGCCCGCGCGAAGGCTTCCAGACGGGCGCTCTGGGCTTGGCTGAACGCCTGGTGCAAATCCCCATGGCCGCTGGCCACGGCGGCCTCGACCGGCTTTGGCAAGGCCAAGGCCAAGCGGGTCGGCTCGCTGAGGGCAGCCAGTTGGCGGGTCCAGAAGGCCTGGCTGACGCTACTGTCCTGGCGTTGTAACCAGCCGATGTAGTCGCGATAACGCCCACCGGCGGTGGCCGGCACCTGCCCGGCGTAGCGTTGCAGCACCTCGCCGAACAAACGCGAGTTGCTCCAGCCGTCCATCAGAATATGGTGAGCGGTGTAAATCAGGTGCCAGGCCTGCTCACCGGTGCGTACCAGCAGCAAACGCAGCAGCGGCCCGCGGCGCACATCGAAGCCGCTGTTGCGTTCGTCCAGGGCGCGCGCGCTGAGCGCCTCGCTGCAATGACCGCGCTGGCGCCAGTCGAGCACCTCCAGGGGCACCGGCAGTTGCCGGGCAATGGCTTGCAACGGTTGCGCTAGGCCCGTGATAAAGCTGGCGCGAAGCACCTCATGGCGATCCAGCACCGCCTGCCAGGCAGCGCGGAAACGCTCAACCTCCAGGCCCTGGATATCCACCCGCATCTGGTTGATGTAATCCCCCGGCTGGCGGCTGTCGAGGCTGTGGAACAGCATGCCTTGCTGCATGGGCGACAGCGGGTAGAGGTCGGCGAAGGTGCTGCTGTCGGCGAGGCTGTCGAGCTGCGCCTGATCGAGCCCGGCCAGGGGAAAGTCCGACGGGGACACGCCGCGGTGCTGCGGCTGGGCGCAGTGCTGCAGCAGCTCAAGCAAAGCCTGCTGATACGCCTGGGCCAGGCTGTCGATGGTCGCGGGGTCGTACATGGCGCGGCTGTAGGTCCACTCCAGGCGCAATTGGCCCTCGTGCACCTGGCCGTTGACGCTTAGCCAGTTGGCCAGCGGCGCCTCTTCACTTTGACTGGGCCCGGTGCCCTGGGTCGCGATGCTGAACAGCGGGGCATCGAGCGTATCGAACTGGCCAAGGTAATTGAAGGTGATCCGCGGGCTGGGCAACGCGGCCAGCTCAGCGCGCACCGCGCTGTCGCCCAGGTAACGCAGCACGCCATAGCCGAGGCCTTTATTGGGCGCCTGGCGCAGTTGCTCCTTGATCGCCTTGATCGACTCACCCAGGCCGCTGGCCGGCCGCAGGCAGACCGGGAACAAGCTGCTGAACCAACCTACGGTACGGCTCAGGTCGAGGTCGTCGAACAGGTCTTCACGGCCATGCCCTTCCAGTTGGATCAGCACCGACGGCTGCTGGCTCCACTGGCACAGCACCCGGGCCAGGGCGGTCAGCAAAAGGTCGTTGACCTGGGTGCGATAAGCCGCTGGCGCCGCTTTAAGCAGTTGTTCGGTGTGCTCGCGGCCCAGTTGGGTGCTGGCGTGGCCGGCCTCGGCCTGGGCGAGCGAAAGCACTGCGCGGTCGCGCGGCAGATCCGGGCTGGCGGTGGCCAGGGTGGTGCGCCAGTAATCCAGCTCAGCGGCCAACGGGGCACTGCTGGCATAGGTTTGCAGGCGCTCGGCCCAGGTATGAACCGGGGTGGTTTGCCCCGGCAATTGCACCGCCTGCCCCGCCATGGCCTGCTGACAGGCCAGTTGCAGGTCCTCCAGCAGCACGCGCCAGGACACCCCATCCACCACCAGGTGGTGGATCACCAATAACAACCGGTGTTGGCCATCGGCCAAATCCACCCACACTGCACGCAGCAGCGGGCCTTGCTCCAAGTCCAGGCTGCGCTGGGCGGCCAGGGCCAGTTCAGGCAGCTCGTCCAGGCTGGCCAGCGCGCGCCGCCACAACGGCAGGCTGGCGGCCGCTACGCACTCGGCGTGCCACGGCGAGCTGGGCTGGAAACGCAAACGCAAAGCGCTGTGCTGCTCGATCACTGCCGCCAGGGCCGTCGTCAGGTAGGCCTCGCTCAGGGGCTGACGCGGCGTCAGCAGCACGGCCTGGTTCCAGTGGTTGCGCTGGGGTATATCCAGCTCGAAAAAGCGCGCCTGGATCGGTAACAGCGGCACCCGCACGCTGGCTGCGTCGGCCGGCGCTGCCGGGGCCTTGGCCTGGATGACCTGGACCACGGCAGCCAACTGCTCGATGCTTTGTTTTTCGAAGAGTTGTTTAGGCGACAGTTTCAGGCCCTGGCGCTTGGCCCGGGCAATGATCTGCAAGCTGAGAATCGAATCGCCGCCCAGTTCGAAGAAGTTGTCGCTGCGCCCTACCCGCTCGACTTTAAGCACATCGGCCCAAATCGCTGCGAGCTGGCTTTCGATCTCGCCCTGGGGCGCCTCATAGCCCGCTGCCACAGCACCGGGCAACGGCAAGGCACGGCGGTCGAGCTTGCCGTTGGCGGTCAGGGGCAGGCGCTCCAACAGCAGGAGGTGAGCCGGCAGCGCGTGCTCCGGCAAACGTCGCGCAAGCGCCTCCAGCAAGGCCTGGGCACTGATGCCCGGCGCCGCCACGCAATAGCCCAGCAGTTGCAGACGCTGCGGGTCGCTGTCCAGGGGCACGGCCAACACCACCGCCTCGCGCACCCCGTCCAGCGCCCCCAGGGCCTGGCTGACCTCCGCAGGCTCGACGCGATAACCGCGAATTTTCACCTGGTCATCCGCCCGGCCAATGAACTCCACCTGGCCCTGGCTGATCCGCCCACGGTCGCCGCTGCGGTACAGCCGCTCCCCCTGGCGAGCTTCAGGGTCGGGCACGAAACGCTCGGCGGTGAGCGCCGGCTGGCCCACATAGCCCAGGGCAACTCCGGCGCCACCCAGGTACAACTGGCCGGCGACACGCTCGCTGACCGGGTTCAGGCTGTCGTCCAACAGCCGTACCCAGGTGTTGGCCAAAGGCTCGCCCACTGGCGCGCTGAGGCACCCAGGCAGGCGTTCGCCGACTTCGTGGGTGAGCAGCCCGACCGTGGTTTCGGTCGGGCCGTAGTGGTTGAATACCCGGCAAGCTGGTTGCAGGGCGCGGACCTGTTCCACCAAGCCCCACGGGCAGCTTTCCCCGCCCAGCAGCAATACGGCGTGGGGCACCACGGCGGCGCGGTCGGCGGCCTGCAACAAGCCCTGCAAGTGGCTGGGCACAATCTTCAACACGCCCACGCGGTGTTCAGCCATATAGGCCGCGAACTGGTCCGGGTCAAAGGCCAGAGCCTGGGGCAGCAGATGCAGCAAACGGCCGCTGGCCAATGCGCCGAACAGCACGGTGTGGCCCAAGTCAGCCGCCGTGGTGGACACCAGCGCCAGGCTGGCGTCGGCGGGCAGCTGCACGCGGTCGAGCAAGGCTTGGGTGTAGTTGGCCAGGGCCTGGTGGCTGACGCTTACGCCTTTGGGTTGGCCCGTGGAGCCCGAGGTATAAATGATGTACGCCGGCTGCTGCGGATACAGGGTCACGCGCAGTGCTTGCTCGCTGCCAGCGGCCCACAGCGCTTCGTTCCAGGCCAGGCACTGCGGGCTATCAGCGAGGCTGCCGAGGCTTTGTTCAGGGCTGTGAAGGAGCAAGGCGGCTTGGCTGTCCGCGACGATTTGCGCCAGCCGCTCGCTGGGTTGGCTGGGGTCGAGGGGCAGGTAAACGGCACCGATTTTCAAGGTCGCCAGCAGGCCGACCACCCACTCGATGGAGCGCGGCAGGCACAGCGCGACCACTTGCCCTGGGCGTACCCGCCCTTGCAGGTAGTGGGCTAAACGGTTGGCCTGGCGCTCCAGGCCTGGGTAGTCGAGCGACTGCTCGCCCGCAGCCAAGGTGGGCCCGCGCAAAGCCGGGGCCGGGCCCGCCAGGCGCAGGCCCTGTTGCCACAAGGCCAAGGCATCGTGGCAGGGAAAATCAGCCTCCACCGTTGCGGTGCGGGCGGCCACGCTGGGCGCCAGCCGTTGCAGTGGCTCACCGAGGGCCGTTGGCAGGCCCTGCAAAACGTCACGCAAGGCCTGGGCGATACGCTGGATGGTCGGTGCTTCGAACAGGTCGGTGGCATAGCTAAACACGGCTTCGATGGCGTTGCCATGGTCGGTAAAATCCAGCGCCAGGTCGAAGCGGGCGTCGGCCGTATCGATGGGGTAAGCCTCCACCGCCAGCGCCCCCAGGCCCTGCCCTTGGTAACTGCCCGCCACCTCATCGGCCACGTTCTGGTTGATCTTGACTTGAAACAGCGGGTTGCGGCTGAGGTCGCGCTCGGGTGCCAGGGCATCGACCAGGTGCTCGAACGGCAGGTCTTGGTGGGCCTGGGCGCCGGCCACCGTTTCTTTAACCTGAGCCAGCAACTGGCCGACGCTGGCTAACTCATCCACCTCAACGCGCAGCACCTGGGTGTTGATAAAGAAGCCAATCAGCCCTTCCAGCTCCTCGCGGTTACGCCCGGCATTGGGCGCGCCGACGCGGATGTCGGCCTGGCCGCTGTGCCGTGCCAGCACCACCGCCAGGGCCGTCAGCATCAACATAAACAGAGTGCAGCCTTCGCGCCGGGCCAGGGCTCGCAACGCCTCGGCCAATTGCGCAGGCAACTCGCAGGCCACACTGGCGCCGCGGTAGCTCGGCTGCGCCGGGCGCGGGTGGTCCAGGGGCAGTTGCAAAGCGTGTGGCTCATGCCCCAGGCGCTCGCTCCAGTAGGCCAACTGGCGCTGGTCTTCACCCGCTTCTAGCCAGCTGCGTTGCCATACCGCGTAGTCTGCATATTGGATCGGCAACGCTGGCAACGCTGCCGGCACGCCGCTGGCCTGGGCGGCATAGAGTTGGACGAACTCGCTGACCATCAACTTGCTCGACCAACCGTCGGAAACGATATGGTGCATGCACACTGTCAATAGCGCCTCTTCGCTGCCCAGGCGCAGCAAGCGCACCCGCAGCAAGGGCCCCTTGAGCAAATCGAAGGGCTCGCCCAAGGCTTGCCCGACCAGGGTTTGCAGGGTATCGGGACTGGCGTCGGGCACCTCGACGGATTCCAGGCGCACGGGCGAAGCAGTGTCTATCACTTGGTAATACTGCCCGTCCTCGGCCACGAAGCGCGTGCGCAGGGTTTCATGGCGCAGCACCAGTTGCTGCAAGGCGGCGTCTAACGCGGCTTCATCGATGGCCCCGCGCAGGCGCACGGCCATGGGCACGTTATAGAAAGCGCTGTCCGGCGCCATCTGCCAGAGAAACAACAGGCGTTGCTGGGCGTACGACAGCGGAATGCGGCCATCTTGCGGGCGCGCATTGACGATCGGCAGCAAGCGGAAGCTCTGGCCGCTGGCGCTCATTTTGTCGAGGATCTGCCGCCGCTGCTCGCGGTCGAGGCTGACGAACCGGCGGGCGATACGCTGGGCTGGGGTGTTTTCCATATCAAGCCTGCGCCATGTCGTTGATCATTTTTTCGATGTCGGACAAGCCGTCATCACTCAGGGACAAGCCGCTTTCTTCTACGGCCAGGGCAAAGTCGTTCAACTGGGGCCTCTCAAACAGTTGGCGCAACGGCAGGTCGATGCCGAGGCGGGAATTGATGCGGGAAATGGCCAGGGCCGCCAACAGCGACTGCCCACCCAATTCAAAGAAGTTGTCGTCCAGGCCCACCCGCTCCACCTTGAGCACTTGCGCCCAGACTTGCGCCAGTTGCGTTTGCAGGTCGGTTTGCGGGGCACGGTAGGCTGGGCCGTGGCGGTGGCCGTCGGGCAGTGGCAAGGCTTGGCGGTCGAGCTTGCCGTTGGGCGTCAGCGGCATGCGCTGCAGCACTACCACGTGGCTCGGCACCAGGTACTCGGCCAGGCGTTCGCGCAGCGCTTCGCGTAACCCAGCGCACCAGGCCGCCTGGGCGCTGGCTGGGGCGTCGACCAAGGCGGCGTCGCGGGGCACCAGGTAGGCCACCAATTGCTTGCCGGCCACGCCGTCGATGGCCAGCACGCGGGCTTCGGCGACACGGTCGTCGAGCTGCAGGCAGGCCTCGATTTCTCCTGGCTCGACTCGGTAGCCGCGGATCTTCACCTGGTGATCGCTGCGCCCGACGTATTCCAGTGCACCCTCGGCGCGGTAGCGCGCCAGGTCGCCGGTACGATACAAGCGCCCACCGCCGCTGGCGGCGAACGGGTCGGGAAGGAATTTCTCGGCGGTCAGGCCTGGGCGGCCCAGATACCCGCGGCTGAGCCCAGCCCCGGCCAGATACAGCTCGCCGGTGCAGCGGGCCGGCACTAACTGGCCGTCCAGGCCCAACAGATAAGCCGCACTGTTGGGCAATGGGCGCCCGATGGTGGCCTGGCCGCCAGGCTCACGCCGGGCCCAGGTGGAATAGGTGGTGTCCTCCGAAGGTCCATACAGGTCGTAGACGTGCTGCACCGCGCCGTGCTGGTACAAGCGCTCCACCAACGCCTGGGGCAAAGGCTCACCGGCCAGGTTGACGATGCGCAGCGACTCCGGCAACTGCCCGGCGTCGCAGAGTGCCTTGACCGCCGACGGCACGCTGTTGATCAGCCGCACGCGCCCCCGGGCGGGTAATTCCGGCAGTTGCAGGGCGTTGTCGGCCAAGATCACGTAGCCACCGCAGCTCAGGGTGACAAACAATTCCCACACCGAGAGATCGAAGCAAATCGAGGTCGAAGCCAGCACCCCGCAGAGGTCGTCGCGGCTGTAGCAGGTGCGCGCCCACGTGATCAGCGCGCTGGCGTTGCGTTGCTCGATCAGCACCCCCTTGGGCGCTCCGGTGGAGCCTGAGGTGTAGATGGTGTAGGCCAGGTTCGCCGGGCCACCGACGCAAGCCAGGTTGTCGTCGGGGTAGGCGGCGAAATCGAATTGGTCGAGCAGCAGCGGCGTGCAATTGAGGGTCTCGGGCAGGCGTTCGAGCAGGTCACTGTGGCTCAGCAGCAAGGCCGCTTGGCTGTCGTTGAGCATGTAAGCCAGGCGTTCACGCGGGTACGCCGGGTCCAACGGCACGTAGGCGCCGCCGGCTTTGAGCACGGCCAGCAGGCCCACCACCAGTTCGACATTGCGGGCCAGGGCGATGCCCACTTGCACATCCGGGCCCACGCCTAATTCACGCAGGCGCCGGGCCAACTGATTAGCGCGGCGGTTGAGGCTGGCATAGCTCACCTCTTGCTGGCCGTGGATCACCGCCAGCGCCTCGGGGGTTTTTCCGGCCTGGGCCTCGAACCATTGCTTGAGGCTCAGTTGCGCCTGCGCCAGCGGGGCTGGGCAAACATCATGCAGCAGCCATTGGCGCTCCTCGCTGGCGAGCATCGGCAATTCACCGATGGCGGCCTGGGGCGCCGCCGCCATGGCCAGCAACAACTGCGCAAAGTGCTCAGCCAAGCGCTCCACGGTGCTGGCCTGAAAGTGCTCGCGGTCGAAGCTGTAGTGCACCGCCAGGGTCTCGCCGAGGGTCACCGACAGGGTCAAAGGCAGGTGCGTTTGCTCTTGCTGCTGGATCTCGCTGAACACCAGGCCATGCTCAGCACCCTCTTGCAAAGCGGCAGCAATGGGGTAGTTCTCGAACACCAGTAAGGTGTCGAACAAGGCTTCGGCGTTGTGCCCTGCCCAGCCCTGGATATCCGCCAGCGGGCTGTGCTCATGCTCACGCAAGCGCAGGTTTTGCCCTTGCACCTGCTGCACCCACTGCGCCACGGGTTGCTGCGGCGAAGGCGCGGCGGCCACCGGCAGGGTGTTGATAAATAGGCCTAATTGCCCCTCGATGTGCGGCAACTGCGCCGGGCGCCCCGCCACCGTTGCGCCGAACGCCACGCCGCGTTGGCCGGTGTAGCGTTGCAACAGCAGCAGCCAGGCCGCCTGCACCAGCGAGTTGACAGTGACCCGCTGGCTGCGGGCGAACTCGGTCAGGCGCGCGGTCTGCGTGGCGCTCAAGCGCTGGTAGTGATCGCCATGGCCGTGGCCCTGCGCTTGCCCCTCGGGCTTGAGGGCCTGGGCCAAGCGCGTCGGCTGTTCCAGCAGCGCCAGTTGCTCGGCCCAGAAGGCCTGGTCTTGCTGCACATCCTGGCATTGCAGCCAAGCGATGTAATCGCGGTAGGCGCCGCGCCGTGGCGGCAACGCTTGCCCGGCATAGGCTTGCAGTACTTGCCCGAGCAGTTGGGTATTGCTCCAGCCGTCCAGCAGGATGTGGTGGCAGGTGTAGATCAGTTCGTGGCGGTCAGCGGCCAAGCGCATCAGGGTGACGCGCAGCAGCGGCTCGCCCGCCAGGTCGAAACCGCGCTCGCGGTCGGCGGCGGCCCAGGCAGCCAGAGCAGCGTCCGCCTGGTCCTGCTGGCGCCAGTCGAGCAGCTCGAACGGCAACGTCATGCGCCGCCGGATCAGCTGCATCGCGCCAGCCTCGGTGTCGATAAAGTTCGCCCGCAGTACCTCGTGATGGTCCACCACGCTTTGCCAGGCGGCTTGGAAGCGTGCCACGTCGAGGCCGCCGACGCTGGCGCGCAACTGGTTCACGTAGGCCGCACCCGACTGGGCGTAGCGTGAATGGAACAGCAGGCCCTGCTGCATTGGGGCCAACGGGTAGAGGTCGTCGAGCTTGCCCGGCGCCACCGGCAAGGCGTCCAACTGCGCCTGGTCGAGCGGGGCCAGGGGGAAATCCGATGGCGTACAACCGCCATTGCCTGGCGCGCAGCAATGCTCGATCAACGCCTGCAGCTCACGGCCGCAGGCATCGGCCAGGGCCTGCACCGTCTCGGGGTAAAGCACCTGGTCGCTGAACACCCAGCTCAGTTGCAGCTCGCCGGCGTACACCTGGCCGTTAATGCTGAGCAGGTCCAGCGGTGCATCGGCGTCCAGGGTGGCGGCGCCGCCATCGCCCAGGGGTTGGAACAGCGGATCAGCGCTGGCCAACCCTGGGTCGAACTGGCCCAGGTAGTTGAACACGATCTCGCCCTCAGGCATGGCGGCCAGGCGCTGCCGCCACTCGGGTTCGCCCAGGTAGCGCAGCACGCCGTAGCCAAGGCCTTTGCCGGGCACGCCGCGCAGTTGTTCCTTGACTCCCTTGAGGGTGCTGGCGAGGTCGTTCTGGTTGTGCAGATGCACCGGGTACAGGCTGGTGAACCAGCCCACGGTGCGAGTCAGGTCGAGTTCGCCGCCCAATTCTTCACGGCCATGCCCTTCCAGGCGCAACAACACCGAGCCCTGCCCGCTCCAGTGGCACAGGGTGCGCGTCACGGCGGTCAGCAACAGGTCGTTGATCTGCGTGCGGTAGGCCTGCGGGGCCTGTTGCAGCAAGCGTTGCGTGCTGCTGCGGTCGAGGCAGGTGCGGACCTGCGCGGTGTGGCGGGCCTGGCGCGCACCGTCGGGCAGATCCAGGGGCCAGGCGGTCGGTGCACCCCTGAGGTGCTGCTGCCAGTAGTCGAGCTCGGCGCGCAACGCCGGTTGTTGAGCGTAGTCGTGCAACTGCTGGGACCACGCCTGGAACGAATCGGTGCGGCTCGGCAGGCGCGGCGCCAAGCCCTGGGCCAAGGCTCGGTAAGCCGCCTGCAAGTCGTCCAAGAGGATGCGCCAAGACACGCCATCCACCGCCAAGTGATGGATCACCAGCAACAAACGCTGGCTGCCATCGGCGAGGTCGACCAACAACGCCCGCAGCAGGCGCCCCGCGCCTAGGTCAAGGCTGGCCTGGGCGCTAGCGGTCAAATCGGCGAGTTCACGGGCGTCGGCGGCGCGCTGGTGCCACAGGCTACAGGCGGGGGCCTGGGCCTGGAAACTCCCTTGCCACTGGCCATCGACTTCACGGAACGCCAGGCGCAGGGCATCGTGGTGGGCGCAGAGCAGGTCCAGGGCCTGTTGCAGTAGCTTGGGGTCGAGCGGATTGTGCGGCTGCACCAGCAATGACTGGTTCCAGTGGTTGCGTTGGGGTATGGCCTGGCTGAAGAAGTGCTGCTGAATGGGTGTCGGCCGTAGTACGCCCTGAACGGGCCGCTGGTCGACTGCGCGCTGCGGCCCGACCCCGGCCACCGAGGCCAAGCGGGCCACGGTCTGGTGTTCGAACAAGTCTTTCGGCGCCAGGGCCAAACCGACTTGGCGGGCGCGGCTGACCACTTGAATCGAGACAATGGAGTCGCCGCCCAATTCGAAGAAGTTATCGTGCCGCCCTACCCGCTCCAGCTTCAGCACATCGGCCCAAATCGCCGCCAGTTGCTGCTCCACTTCGCTACCGGGCGCCACGTACTCGGCCTGGGCGTCGCGGGCATCCGGCAGCGGCAGCGCTTTGCGGTCGAGTTTGCCGTTGGCGGTCACCGGCAGGCTGGCCAGGTTGAGCAGATGGCTGGGCACCATGTAGTCCGGCAGGCGCTGTTGCAGGTGCGCCTTGAGGCTGGCGCTGTCGGCGCCGCCCACCCAGTAGCCCACCAGTTGCTTGCCGGCCGGGCCGTCGATGTCCAGCACCACTGCTTCACGCACCTCGGCGTGTTCCAGCAGCCCGGCTTCGATTTCACCCAGCTCGATGCGCAGGCCACGGATTTTCACTTGGTGGTCCAGGCGCCCGGCGTATTCCAGTACGCCCTCGCCGCGATAACGGGCTAAATCACCACTGCGGTACAGGCGCCCGCCATGGCTGGCAAAAGGGTCCGGCACGAAGCGTTCGGCGGTCAGCGCCGCGCGCCGGTGGTAACCGCGCGCCAGGCCGATGCCGCCCAGGTACAGTTCGCCGTTGCAGCCGGGCGCGGCCACCTGTAGCTCGGCGTCGAGCACGTGGGTTTTGAGGTTGTCGATGGGCCGGCCGATGGGCACGCTGATGCGTTCTTGCGCCTGGCAGGTCCAATGGGTGACGTCGATGGCCGCTTCAGTGGGGCCGTACAGGTTGTACAGCGCCGTGGCGGGCCATTGCGCCTGGGCTTGTTGGGCCAGCTCGGCGGACAGCGCTTCGCCGCTGCAAACGATGCGGCGCAGGCCCTGGCAAGTGGCGCTCTCAGCATGGCCGACAAAGGCTTGCAGCATCGAGGGCACGAAATGCAGCGTGGTCACGGCGTAGCGCTGGATGCTCTCGACCAGGCGCTGCGGGTCGCGGTGTTCGCCCGGTTGGGCGATGGCCAGGCGGGCGCCGCTGAGCAGCGGCCAGAAAAACTCCCAGACCGACACGTCAAAGCTGAAGGGGGTCTTTTGCAGCACCGTGTCGCTGCCGTCCAGGGCGTAGGCTTTTTGCATCCAGTGCAGGCGGTTGACCAACGCTTGATGGCTGTTGCCGGCGCCTTTCGGGCGGCCGGTGGAGCCGGAGGTGTAGATCATATAGGCCAGGTTCAGCGGGCTGCTCAGGCACGCCAGGTCAGCCTCGCTGTAGGCCGCCAGCCAACCTTCAGGCTGGTCCAGGCACAGGGTTTGTAGCGCCGCGGGGGTCGGCAATTCAGCCAGCAGCGCCTGTTCGGTCAACAGCCATTGCACGCCGCTGTCGGCAAACAGATAGGCCAGCCGTTCGCGCGGGTAATCCGGGTCCAGCGGCACGTAGGCGGCACCGGCTTTGAGCACCGCCAGCAGGCCCACCACCAGCTCGATGCTGCGGTTCAGGGCCACGCCCACCAGGCTTTCCGGGCCTACGCCCTGCTCGCGCAGCTTGTGCGCCAAGCGGTTGGCCTGGGCGTTGAGGGCCTGGTAAGTGAGGCTGCGCTCGCCGAACATTAAGGCGGTGCGCTCAGGGGTGGCGCGGGCTTGCTGCTCGATCAGTTGGTGCAGGCAAAGGTTAGGGAAATCCGCAGCGGTGGCGTTCCAGCCCTGGACGATCTGCGCGCGCTCGGCGCTGGCCAGCAGGGGCAGTTCGGTGAGGCGTTGCTCGGGGTTGGCGACGACACTGTGCAGCAGATTACGCCAGTGCCCGGCCAGGCGTTCGATGGTGGCGGGGTCGAACAGGTCGGTGGCGTAGCTCAGGCTAGCGCTCAAGCCGCCGGCCTGCTCTAGGGTTTCCAGGCTGAGGTCGAACTGGGTATGGCTGGCGTCCCAGGCCTGGGGCGTAAGGCTCAGCCCTGGCACCGGCGCCAGCGCGTTAGCGCCCTGGGCGTGGTGGTTATAAAGGGCCTGGAACAACGGCGTATGGTTGAGGTGACGCACCGGCGCCAGCGCCTCGACCAATTGCTCGAACGGCAGGTCTTGATGGGCCTGGGCCTCTAGCGCCGTGTGCTGCTGTTGTTGCAGCAACTGGGCGAACGTCTCGACCTGGGTGAAATCGGCCTTGAGCACCTGCGTGTTGACGAAGAAGCCGATCAGGCCTTCGGTTTCCAGGCGATTACGGTTGGCCACCGGCACGCCGAGGCGGATGTCGCGTTGGCCACTGTAGCGCTGCAACAGGCTGGCGAACGAGGCCAGCAGCAGCACGAATAGGGTTACGCCCTGGCGCCGGGCCAAGTCGTGCAAAGCGCTGCTCAGAGCACCCGGCAGTTCGAACTTCAATTGCCCGCCGCGGGCACTGCGCAGCATCGGCCGGGGCCGGTCGGTGGGCAATTGCAGCAGCGGTTGTTCACCGCCCAACTGTGCCTGCCAGTAGTCGAGTTGGCGTTGCCGCTCACCCGCTTCCATCCACTGGCGCTGCCACAACGCATAATCACCGTATTGGATCGCCAGCGCCGGCCGCTGCAGGGCCAGGCCCTGGCTAAAGGCGGCATAGCCCTGGCTTAACTCTTCGACGATGATCGGCAGCGACCAACCGTCGGCAATGATGTGGTGCAGGGTCAGCACCAGTACCTGTTCGTCTGCAGCCACCTGCAACAGGGCCACGCGCACCAGCGGCCCCTGCTGAAGATCGAACGGGCGCTCGACCTGGCGGTTGACCCAGGCGCGCAGGCGTTCGTCCTGGCCTGCGCCGGCCGCCAACGCCTCGACCTCGATGGGTACCGCCAGCGCCGCGTGTACCTGCTGCAACGGCTGCTCGGCCGGCTGTTCGAAGGTGGTGCGCAAGCTTTCGTGACGTTCGAGCATGGCATCGACACTGGCTTGCAGCGCCGGCAGATCCAGCGGCCCGCGCACGCGCAAGGCCTGGGCAATGTTGTAAGCCGCACTGAGCGGCTGCATCTGCCACAGCACCCACTGGCGCTGCTGTGCGTAAGACAAGGCAAAGCGTTCGCCGCGCGGCTGGGGTAGCAAGGCCGGGGCCTGGCTGGCGCTGCCCGAACGGGCAGCGGCGATAAAACTGCCAAGGTCACGGGCGGCGAACAGGCTGCGCAGCGGCAGTTCCAGGTGCAACTGCTGACGCACCCGGGAAATCACCTGGGTGGCCAGCAACGAATGCCCGCCCAGCTCGAAGAAGTTGTCGTCCAAGCCCACCCGCTCGACCTTCAGCACCTGCGCCCAAATAGCGGCCACGGCGCACTCCAGCTCACCGACCGGTGGCCGATAGTGGCGCGGGTCCCGGCTTGGGCTAACCTGGGGCAGCGCCTTGCGGTCGAGCTTGCCATTGGGCGTCAGCGGCAGCCGTTCAAGTAGAACCACCTGGCTGGGCACCATGTAATCCGGCAATTGCGCCTGCAAATGGGCCCGCAAAGCCTCTCGCAGGCTATTGCGCGGGGCTTCCTCAGCCTGCGCCAGCAACGCCAGCTCGGCCGGCACCACGTACGCCAGCAATTGCGCTCCTGCAGGCCCTTGCACGTCCACCACCACGGCCTGGCGGACGGCGGCGTGGGCAGCGAGGGCGGCTTCGATTTCGCCCAACTCGATGCGAAAACCCCGAATCTTCACTTGCTGGTCGATCCGGCCGACATAGCTGATCTGCCCTCGCGCATCGAACCGAGCCAGGTCGCCACTGCGGTACAGGCGCGCCCCTGGCTGCGCGGCGAAGGGGTCAGGGAGGAAGCGTTCGGCGGTCAGCCCGGGGCGGTTCAAATAACCGCGCGCCAGGCCAGCCCCGGCAATCAGCAATTCCCCGGCGACGCCCACGGCCGCCGGTTGGCCGTAGCCGTCGGCGATGTAAATCGCGGTGTTGCCGATCGGCCGCCCCAAGGCCACCGGGGTGCCCGCAGGCAGTGCCTGAATGGCCGACCAGATGGTGGTTTCGGTCGGCCCGTAGAGGTTCCACAAGCTGCCGCCCTGCTCCACCAGGTCGTGCGCCAGGTCGGCGGGCAAGGCTTCGCCACCGCACAGCAGGGTTTTGCCCTGGAATGTGCCGGCCGGCGCCTGCTCCAGCAGCATGCGCCAACTGGACGGGGTCGCCTGGATCACATTGACCTCGGCGGCCTCGATCAACTCGAGCAGGGCCTGCGGGTCGCGATGGTCGCCGCCCGGCACCAGCACCACACGGGCGCCACAGAGCAGCGGCAAGTACAGCTCCAACCCAGCGATATCGAACGACAGCGAGGTCAGCGCCAGCATACGGTCGCCGGCGCGCAGCCCGGGCGCTTCGGCCATGCTGGCAAGGAAGTTGTTCAAACCAGCATGGCGCACCGCAACGCCCTTGGGCCGGCCGGTGGAACCAGAGGTGTAGATGACATACGCCAGGTGCTCGGCGCTGGCTGACACCGGCGGGTTATCCGTAGGGTAGCTGCTCAGGTCGAGGGCGGCATGGTCCAGGCTCACACAGGCGGTGCCACGGGGCAGCGTTAGCTGCGCCAAGGTCGCCTGGTGGCCCAGCAGCAAGGGTGCGGCGCAGTCTTCGAGCATGTAAGCCAGGCGCTCGGCGGGGAATTCGGGGTCCAGCGGCACGTAAGCGCCACCGGCCTTGAGCACGGCCAGCAAGGCCACCAACATGGCGGTGCCACGCGGCAGAGCGATGCCCACCAACACTTCCGGGCCCACCGCGCGTTCGCGCAAGTACCAGGCCAACTGGTTAGCCCGGTGGTTGAGTTCGCCATAGCTCAGGGTCTGCCCGGCGAACACCAGCGCCACGGCATTGGGGTTACGCGCGACCTGGGCTTCGAATAAGTGCGGCATGGCCAGGCTGGCGGGCACATCGAGCTGGGTGCGGTTCCAGTCGACGAGCAGCTGCTGGCGTTGCGCTTGGTCGCACATCGGCAAATCCGCCAGGCGCGCGCTGGGCTGATCGACAAAGGCCTGTAGCAGGTTCAGCCAGTGCCCCGCCAGGCGCTCGATGGTCGGCGCGGCGAACAGTTGGGTGGCGTAGGTGAAGGCGCCGTACAACTGGCCGCCTTGTTCGTGGGTGTCCAGGGTCAGGTCGAATTGGGCAATACGGCTTTGCCGTGCCAGGGAGGCGATGCTCAGCCCGGTCTGGCTGCGCAACTGAGCGGCGTCGGTGACGTCGGCCTGGTGGTTGAACATCACCTGGAACACTGGGCTGTGGCTCAGGCTACGGTCCAGGTCGAGGGCTTCGACCAATTGTTCGAAAGGCAGGTCCTGATGGCTTTGCGCATCCAGGGCGGTGCGTTTCAACTGCTGCAACAGCTGGGCGACGTCGGCCAGCGGGTCCAGACTGCTGTGCAGGACCTGGGTGTTGATAAAGCAACCAATCAGCCCTTCGACTTCGCCACGATGACGGTTGCCGATGGGCACCCCGACCCGGATCGTCTGGCGCCCGCTATAACGCCACAGCAGGACTTTGAACGCCGCCAACAGTACGGTGAACAGGCTGACATTGTGTGCCCTGGCCAGCTCGCGCAAGCCCTGGGCCAACGCCGCGTCGATGGGCACTTCCAGGCGCTCGCCAACATAGTTGGGTTGCAGCGGCCGCGGGTGGTCCGCCGGCAATTGCAGCGGTGCGTGATCGTCACCCAGCTGGGCGCGCCAATAGGCCAACTGCCGGACCTGCTCGCCCGCTTCCAGCCAACTGCGCTGCCACAGCCCGTAGTCACGATATTGAATGGGCAAGGGCGCCAGCCCCACCTCGCGCCCGGCGCAAGCGCCTTCATAAAACGCCATGAATTCGCCGATAAGCAAGTTCAACGACCAGCCATCAGCAACGCTGTGGTGCAGGACCAGGCTCAACGCATGCTGCTCGGGCCCCAGGTGCAGCAGACGCACCCTAAGCAAGGGCCCGACCGCCAAGTCGAACGCTGCCAGGGCGTTTTCTTCGATCAATGCACCGCTGCGCTCGGCTTGGGCATCGGCCGCCAGGCCGCTGAGGTCGATGCGCTCGATGCGCACCGCGGCAGGCTCGCTGACCACTTGCTCGACCGCGTCGGGGCCTTCGTGGAAGTGGGTGCGCAAGGTTTCGTGGCGCGCCACTAACTGGTCAAAGGCCTGCTGCAACGCCTTCAGGTTCAGCGGGCCCTCAAGGCGCACCGCCAGGGGCAGGTTGTAGGCAGCGCTGAGGGGGTCGAGCTGCCAGAGAAACCACATGCGCCGCTGCGCATAGGACAGCCCGTTACGTTGGTCGCTGGCTACCGCCGACGGAATCGGCAGCAGTGAAAAATCGACACCCTCAGCCTGCAGGCCCTGCAGAAACAAACGACGTTTCTCCAGGGGGAGCAGGATGAAACGGCTGGCGAGTTTCAGTGCGTCTTCGGCGTTCATGCGGGGTGTCCTTAGTGATCGGCAGCGGCCCGGGGGCCTGAGCGTTTACCTAAGGACGTACGGCTGGCAGGCCGATTTAGCGCGCCGAATAGCCCTCGGCCATGGCCACCACCACTTTGCGCGGGCCGCTAAAAGGCGCGCGGGCGTGGGCGGTGAGCATGTTGTCGAGCATCAGTACATCGTTGCGCTCCCAGAGAAAACTCACAGAGCACTGGTCGAGTACGCCGCGCACTTCGTCCAGCAGGCTGTCTTCGATGGGGCTGCCGTCGCCGTAGTAGACATTGCGCGGTAAGTCTTCGGGTTCGACGATGTCCAACAAGGTCTCGCGCACCTCGGCCGGCAGGTTGGAGATATGAAACAGGTGCGCCTGGTTGAACCACACATCAGCACCGGTTTGCGGGTGCCGTGCCACCGCCTGGCAGCGCTGGCGCGTGCGCAGTTCGCCGTCGTCCTTCCACTCCCACTCGATGGCGTGGGCGCGGCAATAGGCTTCAGCGACCTGGCGCTGCTCGGTGTTGAACACCTGCTCCCACGACACATCTAAACCGTTGCCGTAATTGCGCACGTACATCAGGCCTTTGTCGATAAAACGCTGGCGGATCCGCGCGGGCACCCGGCGGTAAATCTCGCGGCTGTCGGCAATCGGCGTCTGCCCGCCGCTTTGGGCGGTGAGCACGCTGTAGAACCAGATTTTCATCGGCCAATCGAGGGTGTAGGCCTGTTCGTTGTGGAGGGGGATACTCTGGTGCGCCGGGTACTCGGTGGAGGTGTAGACGCCCTGGGTGACGTTGCTGCGGGGGGTTGAGCCGAATTCGTAGTTAAGCAAGGGGTGGCCGAACGAGCCGGCGAACTCGCGGAACGCTTCGACCCCGGCCACCTCGAAGCCACGAAATAACAACCCCCCACACTGGGCCAGGTGCTGTTCCACCAAGCCCTGCAGGCTGTCGAACACCTCGAGCAAATCGATGCCCGGCGCTGGCGCCTGCACCAGCAACGGCAACAGGCCGGTTTGCCCGGCCATTGGTAGGGCAAGAATCTCCAGTGTTTCACTCATGAATGTTTGGCTCCCTGTGGGGTGTGCAGCCCCCTTGGGCAGGGCGCTGTATTACCCGGTTGGACGGATGACTCAGGGTGGAAATTAGCCGCCAGCAGGGTTGAGGCAAGGGATCGAGGGCAAGCCCTCTCCTACCCGATCGCGGCACCCCCAATATCAAACATACCCCCGACCGTAGGAGGGGGCCTTGCCCCCGAGCTCTTGATCCTCAGCCACGCCACTCGGCATTCAGCCCGTTGCCCCAATACTATGCCCGCTCTGCACCCTGATATAACGACCAGCTAGCGTCGATTGCGTGCCTGCAAGACACTCGGGGGCACAGACAACCTGTCAGGAGTCAGCCCATGCCCACCCACGGCGTTTCCACGCTGCTCGCCGTTGACCTCGCGCAATCGGTCTTGCAGCGTTTTAACCAGGTGGGGCAGCGCTCCTCGGCGTATAGCGCGTATGGCGATACGCCCGCTCCTGCCATGGCGCCGCTAGGCTTTAACGGCCAACGGCGCGAGCCTAAGAATGGCCTTTATTTACTGGGCAATGGAAACCGGGCTTATAGCACTAGGTTAAGGCGGTTTTGCGCGCCAGATCGGTTGAGCCCGTTCGATGAGTTGAATGCTTATGCCTATTGTGATGGCGACCCTATTAACCTAAGCGACCCCACGGGGGCCTTTCCGTTTGCATTGTTAGCCACTGGGTTCAAAGCCTTATTCGGCATCGGTGCCTTGGCCTCCCTCGCGGGGCCAGTTGTGATGGTCGTCGGGAGCGATAATCAAACCATGGTGGTTGTCGGCCTTTCTCTATTGATTGCTGGCTTGGTCACGGCGACGGCAAGCGTGAAGGGTTTTGGCTGGGCTGCGAAGCGGGCTGGGCGTGCGGCGCCTGCGGTACCGGGTGTTTCCCTCTCGTACATAGATTCACTCGCAGAAAAAGGGCTAATCGCAACAATAGAACCACCCTTGCACGCCTCTGTCGTTCGTGATTCTGGGATCTACACATCTATACCCGTCCGATGAATACTCTAGCCCTAGCAAGTATTACGCTGCGCCGCCGGGGCATGGCGCGCAGCGCGAATTGTGGGTTGCGCTGCAGGCTGGGTAGCGGTCGACCACAGGGCCTGCCCCCCAGCACTTTTAGCGCTGCCCCACCGCCGCCGCCTGAGCGAATATCCCCGCCACCTGATCCACCTGTTCAGCACTAATAATCAGCGGCGGCAAAAAGCGTACGACACAGCCATGGCGGCCGCCGACTTCGAGGATCAGCCCGCGTTTGAGGCATTCGCGCTGGATACTGGCCGCCAATGGGCCGTTGGCCGGCGATGCTCTCACCGCATCAGTCGCGGAGTTTGCGCCACGTTCATACAAAGGGGGTAAGCCGCAGCGCGTAAGACGCCACGTGATCTAGCGCACCCGACCAGACCGAGCTTAGCCTCGATAGTACCCGCGCGCTGCACCCTGATATAACGACCAGCTAGCGTCGATTGCGTGCCTGCTAAACACTGGGTACAGACAACCCATAAGGAGTTAGCCCATGCCAACCCACCGCGCCCCGACGCTGCTAGCGGTTGACCGCGCGCAATCGGTCTTGCAGCGTTTTAACCAAACGGGGCAACGCCCCTCGGCCTATAGCGCGTATGGCGATACGCCAGCGCCCGCCATGGCGCCGTTAGGCTTTAACGGCCAGCGGCGCGAGCTTGGCAATGGCCTTTATTTATTGGGCAATGGGCATCGAGCTTATAGCCCGGTTTTGAGAAGGTTTAGTGCGCCCGATCGGTTGAGCCCGTTCGATGCCGGGGGGTTGAATGCTTACGCCTATTGTGGTGGCGACCCTATTAACCGAAGCGACCCCACAGGGGCCTTTCCGTTTGGGTTGCTAGCCAATGGATTCTTAGCCTCTAGCGCCATCGGTGGGTTGACCTTCATCGCGGGGACAGGTGTGATGATCGCCGGCGCCTCGATAGATAATACCACCATGGCGATTGTGGGCTTTGCTGGAATGGCGGTTGGCGTGGCCATGACGGGGGCAAGCATGAGAGCTTATATCTGGGCGAGGAAGCGCGCGATGGTGGCGCGGGCTCATAGGGAGATGCAGGCTTGGAGCGCGATTGCGACGCGGGCTCAGAGGGAGGCGCGGGCTCTGGGTGCGACGCGGGCTCAGGGGGAAGCGGGGGCTGCGGGTGCGGGTGCGGCACGCGTGGTATCTGACCGCCCTCCCACGTACATTGAGTTAGTCGCACAAGAAGAAGCACTCGCAAGAGCAGAGTTACGCCAAATAACAGAACTACCCGCGTACGACGTTGCCGTTCGTGGAACAGGGATCTCCAATACACGCTTTTAACCGGCCAATGACTATTCTAGCCCTATCACGTATTACCTTGCGCCGCTGGGGCATGGGGCGCAACGCGAATTGTGAGTTGCGCCGCAGACTAGGTAGCGCTCGACCACCGAGCCTGCCCCCAGCTCTTTTAGCGCTGCCCCACCGCCGCCCCCACCGCCTGAGCGAATATCCCCGCCACCTGATCCACCTGGTCAGCACTGATAATCAGCGGCGGCAAAAAGCGTACGACACAGCCATGGCGGCCGCCGACTTCGAGGATCAGCCCGCGTTTGAGGCATTCGCGCTGGATACTGGCCGCCAATGGGCCGTTGGCCGGCGGATGGCCGAGGGCGTCCGGGGTGCCGTGGGGGTCGACCATTTCCACGCCGAGCATCAATCCACGGCCGCGCACATCGCCCATCTGTGGGGTACGCGCCTGTAATTCAAGCAGGTGTTGGCGCAGGCGCGCACCGACGTCTGCGGCGTGCTGCACCAAGTTGTGTTGGTCGATATGGCGGATCACCGCCGAGCCCGCGGCCATGGCCATCTGGTTACCCCGGAAGGTGCCCGCGTGGGCGCCGGGCTGCCAGGTGTCGAGCCAGTCCTGGTAGACCATGACCGCCAACGGCAAGCTGCCGCCAATGGCTTTAGACAACACCACCACATCGGGCACGATCCCGGCGTGCTCGAATGCGAACAACTTACCCGTGCGGCCAAAGCCGGTCTGGATTTCATCGATGATCAGCGCGACACCGGCTTTCGCGGTGATTTCCCGTACCCCTTGCAGCCAGCGGTCCGCCGCAGGCACCACACCGCCCTCGCCCTGCACCACTTCGACGATCAACGCGGCGGGCAGTTGCACGCCGCTTTCCGGGTCGCTGAGCAGGTTGGCCAGGTAGCGCAGATTGAGCTCTACCGCCGCCTCGCCACCCACGCCGAATGGGCAGCGGTAATCGTAGGGGAACGGCATAAATTGCACGCCGCTGCTGAGCAGTGCGCCCAGAGGGGTTTTCGCCTTAAGGTTGCCCATCAGGCTCAGGGCGCCCTGGCTCATGCCATGGTAGCCGCCATGGAACGCCAGCACGGTGCTGCGGCCGGTGGCCATGCGCACCAGTTTCAGCGCGGCTTCAACGGCGTCGGTGCCGGTCGGCCCGGTGAACTGGATTTTCGCCCGTTGGGCAAAGGCCGGCGGCAACACGGCGAATAGGTCCTGGACAAAACGGTCTTTGACCGGCGTGCTGAGGTCCAGGGTGTGCAAGGGTAATTCGTCGTCGAGCACCTGACGGATCGCCTCGATCACCACCGGGTGGTTGTGCCCCAGGGCCAAGGTGCCGGCACCGGCCAGGCAGTCGATGAAAATACGCCCTTCCACATCTTCCAGGTGAATCCCGCGCCCGCGCTTGAGCGCCAGGGGCAAGCGCCGCGGATAACTGCGCGCGTTGGACTCCTGCTGCTTCTGGCGCGCCAGAATAGGGTTGTCGTGGAACTCATAAAGGGTCGCCTGGGGCCCCTGCTCCAGGGTTTCGACTTGCGCTAGCGCTGCGTCCATGTGAAGCCTCTCTGCATGGTTGAGGGGCCCGTCGGGGCCCGAAATTTAGAGCGCCTCGAGGCGCGACATAAGGTCGTCGATGCGGCTGGCGGTGTGCTCGGTCAGGGCGGCGCCCTGCAGCCCTTCGATGTAAAGCGCCAGCTCGGCGACGCTGCTGCACTCGAACATGGCCCGCAGCGGCACGTTGCGCTGCAAGGTCTTTTGCACCCGCGAAGCGATTTGGGTGGCCAACAATGAATGCCCGCCCAGCGCGAAGAAGTTGTCGGTCACCCCGACTTGCTCGACGCCGAGCACCTCAGCCCAGATCGCGGCCAGGGTGGCTTCCAGCTCGGTCCGTGGCGCCACCTGCTGCAGACCGCTGGCAAAGGTCAGCTCGGGCAAGGCTTTGCGGTCGAGCTTGCCGTTGGGGTTGAGCGGCAGTTGCGCCAGGCGCAGCCAGTGCTGCGGCACCATGTAGTCGGGCAAATGGGCGCGCAGTGCCTGCTTGAGCCGTTCGAACAACGCTGCGTCATCGAGCGCCAGGTCGGCGTTGGCCACCACGTAGCCGACCAGGTAATGGCCGCTGCTGCCAACCTGGGTCGCCACCGCAACTTGCTGCAGTTCGGGCAGTTCGCGTAAACGCGCTTCGATTTCTCCCAGTTCGATGCGGTAGCCGCGGATTTTCACCTGGTGGTCGGCGCGCCCGACGTACTCCAGCACGCCGTCTATACGCCGGCGTGCGCGGTCGCCGCTGCGATAGAGGCGCTCGCCGGGGCCACCGAACGGGTCGGGGAGAAAACTCGCCGCCGTGCGCGCGGGGTCACCCAGGTAACCGCGACCGACCCCGGTGCCGGCGATAAACAACTCGGCACTGGCCCAGCAGGGCAAGGGTTGCAGATCGTCGCCAAGCAGGTACAGACGGTTATTGTCGGTGGGGGTGCCGATGGGCAGGTAGGCGCTGTCAGTGGCGGCCAGGTCGACGCGAAACAGGGCCACGTCGTCGGCACACTCGGCCGGCCCGTAGGCATTGACCAGCGGCACCTGCGGGTAACGCTGCAACCATTCCCGGGCCAGGGCTGGCGGCATGGCCTCACCGGTGGGCAGGAGCCAGCGCAGGCTGGAGAGGTCGGCCGGGTCTTCTTTGAGCAGGCCCTGGATCAACGATGGCACGCTTTCCAGCACGCTGATGCCGGCGTCGCTGATGTGCCGTAGCAACGCGGCCGGGTCGTGGGCGATGGCGTCGGGGACGATGTTCACCTGGGCGCCGCACAGCGCGGCGGTGAGGAACTGCCACACGGAAATGTCGAAGCCCTGCGAGGCGGTCTGGGCGATCACGTCGTCGGGGCCCAGTTGCAGGTACGGCAGCTTGCTCAACTGGTTGTTGAGCATGCCAGCCTGGTGCACCGCCACGCCCTTGGGCAGGCCCGTGGAGCCGGAGGTGTAGATAGCGTAGGCCAGGTGCTGGCCGCTTACGGCAACGCTCGGCTGAACCGGACCCTGGGCTGCGGCTTGCAGGGTTTCCCACACCAGTAAGATCGGCCGACCGTTACAGGCCAGCTCGTCGAACAGGCGCTCGGCCTGGGCCTGGCAGGCGGCGCTGCAGACCAGCACCCGGGCCTGGCTGGCGCTGAGGATGTGGGCCAGGCGCTGGGCTGGGTGGGCCGGGTCGAGCGGCAGGTAACCGGCGCCGGCCTTGAGGGTGCCGACGATCATGCCCAACAGCGGTAAATCGCGCTCGGCCAACAGCGCCACCGCTTGGTCGGGCTGTACCCCACGCTCAACCAGGGCCTGGCCCAGGTGGCCAGCCTGTCGATTAAGTTCAGCATAGGTCCAGTGCTGGTCCAGGCAACGGGCGGCGACCCGCTGCGGATGCGCCGCCACCTGCGCCTCGAACAGCGCCACGTAGCCCTGCTCCAGGGGGTAAGCCTGGGCGGTCTGGTTGCAGTCATTGAGCAACTGGTTGCGCTCGGCCGGAGCCAGCAGCGGCAGCGCGGCGAAATCACCGGCGAAACCCTCGACCAACGCCAGCAACAGGCGCTGGAAATCGCCCAGCAGGCGCTCGATGGTCGCGCCTTCGAAGAAGCGCTGGTCATAGGACAGGTGCAGGCCCAAGTCATCGCCCGGGTAGCAGACTACGGTCAGCGGGTAATTGGTGTGGGTGCGGCCCGACTCCGAGCGCGCGTTCAAGCCTTGGGCCTGGTGCAGCACTGAGACGTCCACGGGAGCGTTCTCGAACACGAACAGGCTGTCAAATAACGGCTGGCCAGCCGGCAGCTCGCTGCACGCTTGAATTCTCACCAACGGCAGGTGTTCATGCTCGCGCAGTTCCAGGTTCTGTTCGAACAGCCCTTGCAGCCACTCCCGTACGCTCATGGCCTGGCCCGCCGCCGGCATGCCGATGCGCAGGGGAATGCTGTTGATAAACAGCCCCACCGCTTGTTGCATCTGCGGCAGCGCAGCGGGGCGCCCCGCCACGGTGACGCCAAACAGCACATCGCGGTCGCCGCTGTAGCGACGCAGTACCAGCGCCCAGGCCGCCTGGGCGAAGGTGTTGACGGTCAACTGATGCTGCTGCGCCAATTCGCGCAGCCGCGCGCCTTCGGCCGGCAGCAGGCGCACATAGCGGTCACCCACCTGCATGCCGGCGTTGTCGTGCACGATAGGCCGATCGCTGGGGATAAAGCTGGGCCGTTCGAAGCCGGCCAGCGCTTCTTGCCAATACTGCTGGGCGCTTTCCAGGCCTTGGCGCTGAAGCCAGGCGATAAAGTCGCGGTAGCGCGGCGGCGCAGGCAAGTCGGCGCTGCGGCCCTGGCCGAGGGCCTGATAGATCGCGAAAAAGTCACTCATCAAGATCGAGCGGCACCAGGCGTCAATCAGGATGTGGTGGTTGCTCATGATGAACCAATGCCGGTCAGGCGCCAGGCGAATCAGGCGCAGGCGCAGTGGCGGGCGTTCGAGCAGGTCGAAACCGGCGCGGCGTTCGTCCGCCAGTAGGGTCTGCAACTGCGCTTGGTGAGTGTCGGCCGGGCTGGCGCTCCAATCGAGAAACTCCACCCCGTCGCCCGCGCCTTTATGGATGATCTGCAGCATCTGCTCGCCGCCATTCCAGCAAAACGAGGCGCGTAACGCTTCGTGACGCGCGACGACGGCACGCCATGCCTGGTCGAAACGCTCGACGTCCAGCGCGCTGTCGATGCAATAGCGGTCCTGCATAAAGTAAATGCCGGTACCCGGCTCCAGCAGGGTATGCAGCAACAGGCCCTCTTGCATCGGCGTGAGCGGGTAGACGTCTTCGATCTGGGCGAACGGCAGGGGCAAGCCATCGAGCTGGGCTTGGTCCAGGCGCGCCAGGGGGAAGTCCGAGGGCGTGACGCCGTCGCTGTCCTCAGCCAGGCAGTGCTCGACCAAGGCTTGCAGCTCCAGGCGATAGGCTTGGGCCAGTGCCTCGATGGTGCGGCGCTGGTAGCGCGCGCTGCTGAAGGTCCAGCGCAGTTGTAGCTCACCGCCATAGACTTGGCCGTCGATGCTCAGCCAGTTGGGTAACGGCGCCTGCTCGTCGTGCTGGGCGCCCCCGGCTTCGGGGCTTGGGCGCAACAGGGCGTCACTGGCGAAGCTTTGGTCGAACTGCCCCAGGTAGTTGAAGGTCACCCGCGCCTCGGGCAACGCGGCCATGGCCGCACGGCTGTTGGCATCGGCCAGGTAGCGCAGCACGCCGTAACCCAGACCTTTATGGGGCACGCCACGCAGCTGTTCCTTGATGCGTTTGAGGCTGCTGCCCAGCTGTTCGGTGGGCACCAGGCGCACTGGGTAAGCGCTGGTGAACCAGCCGACACTGCGGCTGAGGTCGATGTCGTCGAACAGTTCTTCACGGCCGTGGCCTTCGAGCTGGACCAACACCGACGGCTGCCCGCTCCACTGGCACAGCACGCGGGCCAAGGCGGTGAGCAGCAGGTCGTTGACCTGGCTGCGGTAGGCCGCCGGCGCCCGCTGCAGCAGGGCCTGGGTGAGTTCCTGGCCCAGTGACAGCTGGACGCTCAGAGCGTGTTGCTGCAGGTCCTGGGCTGCGGGACTATCGCCTGGCCACTCCCTGGCAGGGTTGCCCAACTGCCGCTGCCACCACGCCAACTCTTCGCGTAACGGCTCGCTACCGGCATAGGTGCGCAGGCGCTGGGCCCAGTCGCGCAGTGCGCTGGTCTTGGCGGGCAAATTCGGCGCTTGGCCGAGGGCCAATTGGCGGTAAGTGTTTTGCAAATCTTCCAGGAGGATGCGCCAGGACACACCGTCGACTGCCAAGTGATGAATCACCAGCAACAGCCGTGGCGCCTGGCCCTGCACCCAAACCCCACGCAGCAAGGGGCCGGTTTGCAAATCGAGGCTGCGTTGAGCTTCCTCGAACAGGGCCAGGCGCTGCTCGGCGGTCTCGGCCTGGCGCTGCCACAACAGCGTTTGCATGGCCTCGGGCGGGCGATGTTCGGCCCGGCCCTGGCGGTCAAAGCTTAGCCGCAGCGCATCGTGATGGCTGACCAGCAACTGCAAGGCGCGCTCCAGCAGCGCAGGTTGCAGGGCTTCGCTGGGCTCCAACAGCAGCGACTGGTTCCAGTGCTGCGGGCGTGACAAGGCTTGCTCGAAGAACCATTGTTGGATCGGCGTCAGCAGGCTGCTACCCGTCACCGGGCCTTGCTCGATGCGCACGCTTTCGCTGTGCTGCGCAACGGCGGCCAGGGTACGCACGGTCTGGTGCTGGAACAGGTCGCGGGCGCTGAAGTGCACGCCACCCTGGCGGGCCCGGCTGACCACTTGAATGGACAGGATCGAGTCACCGCCCAGGGCGAAGAAATTGTCGTCGATACCCACCTGGGCCACGCCCAGGGTGTCACTCCACACCTTCGCCAACAGCACTTCCAAAGCGCTGCGCGGCGCTTGGTACTGCGCCTGGGCCGCTTGCAGATCCGGGCTGGGCAAGGCGCGGCGGTCGAGTTTGCCGTTGGCGGTCAGCGGGAAGCAATCGAGCAGCAGCAGATGCGCGGGCACCATGTGCTCGGGCAACGCCGCCAGCAGGTGCGCGCGCAAGCGTTCGGGCAAACCGCTGGTAGGCACGCCAGGTTGGGCGACCACGTAGCCGACCAATTGCGTGCCCGACGGGCCCTCGCACGCCAGGACCAAGGCCTCGTGCACCTCGCCAGCGCTGGACAAACGCGCCTCGATCTCCCCCAGTTCGATGCGAAAGCCGCGCACTTTGACCTGCTGGTCGCTGCGCCCCACGTACTCCAACTGGCCGTCGCGGCGCCAGCGCACCAGATCGCCGGTGCGGTACAGGCGCCCGCCAGCGGACCCGCCGAACGGGTCAGCGACAAAGCGCTCGGCGCTCAGGCCGGGGCGCTGGTGATAACCACGGGCCAGGCCATAGCCACCCACATAAAGTTCGCCAATGGCGCCACGGGGGAGCAACGCCAGGTCGGCGTCGAGTACGTACAGCCTGCGCACGCCCACGCCTTGACCAATCGGCACACTGCCTTCGACCAACTGCGCCGGCACGGCACAGGCGGTGGGCATCACCACGGTTTCAGTGGGGCCGTAGGCGTTGAACAAGGTGCCAGGGCTAAAGCTTTCCCGCAGCGCCTGCAGGTGCTCGGCGGTCAAGGCTTCGCCACCGGTAATGCACAAGCGCACCGGTAGCTGTTGGCCTTGGCTGCGCAGCCATCGGGCCAGCTGGTTGCCGTAGCTGGGGGTAAAGCCCAGCACGTTGATGCCCTGTTGGCGAATCAAGCCGCAGATGCTCTGGGCGTCCCACTGGCCCTGCTCGCGCAACACCACTTCGGCACCGAATAGCAGCGGCACCAGCAGACGCTCGCTGGCCGCGTCGAAGTTGATCGAATAAAAATGCAGCTCGCAGTCAGCCCCGCTGGTGCCGAACAACTCGCCCACCGCCTGGCAATGCATGGCCAGCGGGCCCTGCTCCACCGCAACCCCCTTGGGCAGGCCGGTGGAGCCGGAGGTGTAGATCACATAGGCGAGGTCTGCCGGGTGGCTGGGTAACTGCAGGTTATCGCTGGCCAGCGCCGGTAATGCTGAGGCGTAATCCTCCAGGCAACAGAACGTGACGTCGGACGGCAGTGCTCCCAGGGTTTCCTGCAGTTCCCGATGGCCGAGCAGCACCACCACGCCGCTGTCTTCGATCATGTAGCGCAGGCGGTCGTTGGGGTACTCGGGGTCCAGCGGCACGTACGCCGCGCCGGCCTTGAGGATCGCCAGCACGCCGACCACCATGTCCACCGAGCGGCGCAGGGCCAGGCCCACTTGGCGCCCCGGCACCACCCCCTGCCCCGCCAGGTAACGGGCCAGGCGGTTGGCCTGGGCGTTCAGTTCGGCGTAACTCAAGGTTTGCCCGGCGCAACTCACCGCACGCGCTGCGGGTGTGGCCGCTGCCTGACGCTCGAAGCGCGCGGGCACACTGAGGAAGGCCGGAGCCACAAGGGGCTGGGCCAACAGGCGCTGCTGTTCTGCCGGTGTCAGTAACGGGACTTCGCTGAGGCGCTGCTGCGGCGCGTCGAGCATGCCCTGCAACAATTGCTGCCAGTGCTCGGCCATGCGCTCGATGGTGTCGGCGTCGAACAGGTCGCTGCTGTAGGTCAGGCAGCAACGCAGTTGCGCATCGAAGTCGGTGACCTCCAGGTTGAGGTCGAATTTGGTCGCGCGGGCATCGTTGACCAGGTAGTCCACCTGCAGGCCGCCGGCGATTTCCCGGCTTTGCTGGAACTCCCAGCGCTGCACGTTGCACATCACCTGGAACAGCGGGTTGTAGGCGGCACTGCGCTCCGGTTGCAGGGCTTCGACCAGGTAGTCGAACGGCACGTCCTGGTGGGACTGCCCGTCGATGGCCACTTGGCGCACCTGCTCCAGCAGTTGTTCCACCGACATCTGCCCGTGGGGCTGAATGCGCAGCACTTGGGTATTGAGAAACGCGCCAATCAGGCCTTCGCTTTCAGGGCGAATGCGGTTGGCCAGCGGCACACCGATGCGCAGGTCCTGCTGCCCGCCATAGCGGTACAGCAACAGGGCCAGGGCGGCGCTCATGGTCATGAACAGGGTCAAGCCGCGCTGGTTATTGAAGGCTTTGACCCGTTGCGCCAGGGCCGGCTCCAGGTCGAAGCGGTGCAGGTCGCCGCGGTGGCTTTGCACGGCGGGCCGTGGTCGGTCGCTGGGCAGTGCCAGCAGCGGTTGCTCACCGCCGAGCTGCGCCTGCCAGTAACCCAGCTGGCGCTGCATTTCGCCGTCTTCCAGCCACTGCCGGTGCCAGGCGCTGTAGTCCAGGTACTGCACCGGCAGCGGCTCCAAGGGGCTGGTGCGATCGTCAAGCAAGGCTTCATACAACTGCGCCAACTCACGGGCGAAGATGTCCATGGCCCAGCCTTCAGTGACGATGTGGTGCAGGGTCACCAATAGGTAATGGTCCTGGGCCGCGCTCTTGACCATGCAAACGCGCAACAGCGGCCCGCTTTCCAGGTCGAACGGCTGGTGCGCCTGTTGCTCGGCCAGGGCTTGCACTTGCGCGGCATGCTCGGCCTGGGGTTGCTGGCTGAGATCAAGCCACTGCATGACCAGGCTCGATTGTTCGGCCACCTGCTGCCAGGCCTTGCCGTCTTCGCTGGGGAAACACGTGCGCAAGGTTTCATGGCGCTGGATCAACGCCTGCAAGGCTTGTTCGAAACGCGCCACGTCCAGGGCGCCACGCAGGCGCGCCATGCCGCCGACGTTGTAGGCGGGGCTGTGGGGGTCGAGCTGCCAGAGGAACCACATGCGTTGCTGGGAATAGGACAGCGCGCAGCGTTGGCTGCGGTCGACCCGGGCAATAGGGCCCTGGGTGTCGCCGCGGCCGTCGGCTTGGGCGCGGGCCACCCATTGGGCGAAATCGCCCAGGCGGCGGCTTTCAAATAGGCTGCGCAAGGGCAGATCGACGGCGAACGCCTGGCGTGCCCGTGACACGATACGGGTGGCCAACAGTGAGTGCCCGCCCAGTTCGAAGAAATCATCGTCGAGGCCGACTTGCGGCACCTCCAGCACGGCTTGCCAGATCGCCGCCAGTTGTTGCTCGCGGGCATCCCGTGGCGGCCGATGTTCGCGCAGGCGTACTTGCGGCCGTGGCAGCGCACGGGCGTCGAGCTTGCCGCTGGGGCTCAGGGGCAGTTGCGCCAGGCGCAGTACATGGGCGGGCACCATGGCGTCTGGCAGACAGGCTTGCAGGGCCTGTTTAAGTTGGCTGCAGATGGCCTCGTCACTGCCCTCGGCCTGGCTGACCACGTAGGCCAGCAGTTGCCCGCCGGCCGGGTTGTCATCCAGCAACAACGCCGCCTGTTGCACGCCGGGTTGTTGCATCAAGTGGGCGCGAATTTCTTCCAGCTCGATGCGCACGCCGCGTAACTTGACTTGAGCGTCGAGGCGCCCGAGGTACTCCAATACACCGTCAGCGCGCCAGCGCGCCAGGTCGCCGCTGCGGTAACAGCGCGTACCGCCCGGCGCGGGCACGAAGCGTTCAGCGGTCAAGCCAGGGCGGCCCAGGTAGCCGCGGGCCAGGCCACTGCCACCGAGGATCAACTCACCGGCGGCGCCGCTGGGCGCCAAGGCGAATTCAGCGTCGCGCACGGCGCAGGTGACATTGGCCAACGGCCGCCCGATCGGCACCCTGGCGCCTACCTCGCCCTGGCAGTGCCAATGGGTCACGTTGATGGCGGTTTCCGTCGGCCCATAGCGGTTATGCAGCTCGACCCCCGGCAACTGCGCGGCCAGGCGTTCGACCAACGCGGCGGGCAAGGCCTCGCCGCCGCTGAAAATTCGCCGCAAGCTCACGCACTGGGTGACTTCAGGCTCTTCGAGAAACAGCTGCAGCAATGGCGGCACGAAGTGCAAGGTGGTCACGCCATGGCGCCGCACCCGCTCGATCAAGCGCTGCGGGTCGCGCTGTTCATCGACCCCGGCCAAGACCAGTGGGCACCCCACTACCAAAGGCAGGAGACACTCCCACAGCGAGACGTCGAAACTCAGCGGGGCTTTTTGCAACAGCACGTCGCTGGCGTCCAGGGCATAGGCCTGACGCATCCAGTGCAGGCGCTCAGCCAGGGCCGCGTGGGTATTACCGACCCCTTTGGGCTGGCCGGTGGAGCCCGAGGTGTAGATCACATAGGCCAGGTTTTCGCCGTGCACGGCCAGTGGCGGCGGGTCCTGAGGAGCGCTGCCCAGGTGCAGGTTGTCGAGGTCCAGACAGGTCACGCCGCTGGGCACGCTGCCCAGCCGTTCAAGGGCCGCCGGGCTGCCGAGCAGCAACGGCATGCCGCTGTCGGCCACCATGTAGCGCAGGCGCTCCAGTGGGTAGTCCGGGTCCAGCGGCACGCAGACACCACCGGCTTTGAGCACGGCCAGCAAGGCGATCATCTGCGTCTCACTGCGGGGCGCCAGGAGGCCCACGGGCACCTCGGGGCGTACGCCCAGGCCGCGTAAATGATGGGCTAAACGATTCGCGCGAGCGTCCAGCTCGGCGTAGCTCAAGCGCTTATCGTCGATGATCAGGGCCACTGCATCAGGGCTGGCGGCGGCCTGATCGCTTAGCCACTGCGGCAGCAAACCCGTCACCGCAGCCGCCGGCTGACTGCCCCAATGCTGGAGCTGCGCCAAATCTTCGCTGCCCAGCAGTTGCAGGTTGGCCAGCGGCTGTTGCGGGTCGGCGCACACCTGCTCAAGGACGCGAACCCATTGCTGGGCCAGGCGCTCGATACTGCTGCGGTCGAACAGTTCTACCGCGTAGTCGAATGACCAGCGGATACGCCCGTGGGTGTCTTCTTCAGTGTGCAGTTGCAGGTCGAACTTGGCTTCGTGGCTGAACCACGGCAGCTCTTCGGCGAACAGCCCGGGCAGGCGCTTGAGGGCGCTGTGGTCGCGCTGCTGGTGGTTGAACAGCACTTCGAACAGCGGGCTGTCAGTGCCGTCGGCAACGGCTTCGAGCACCTGTTGGTAATCCAGCCCCTGATGCGCCTGAGCCTCTACCACTCGGCGCGCAGTGGCGTGGAGCAACTGGCTGAAGGGCTGCTGGCTGTCGACCTCGACACTGATCACTTGGGTGTTGATGAAAAAGCCGACCACGCCTTGGGTCTGCAGCGGGTCGCGGTTGGCGCTGGGCACCCCCAAGCGGATCTGCCGCTGCCCGCCATGGCGCTGCAGCAATGCTTGAAAGCTGGCGAGCAGGAGCATGAACGGCGTGACCTGGGCGGTTTTGGCCAGCTGGCGCAGGCGCTGGCAAAGGTTGCTGTCCAGGGCCTGGCTAACGCGCGCCGCCGCCGAAACCTTGGCACTGCGCGGGCGGTCCAGGGGCAGCGCCAGGGGGCTGTGGACACCGCTCAGGGCCTGCTGCCAATAGGCCAACTGCCGAGCGTGCTCGGCCGCCGTCAGGTGGCTGGCGTGCCACAGCGCGTAGTCGCTGTACTGGATCGACAGCGGCGCCAGTTGCACCGCTTGGCCCTGGACCGCACCGGCATAGAGTCGAGCGAATTCATCCAACACAATCGCCAGCGACCAGCCATCGGCGACGATGTGATGCAGGGTCACCAGCAGCAGGTGCTGCTGCTCATCCAGGCTCACCAGGCGCACCCGGAACAGGCCGCCCTGCTCCAGGTCGAAGGGGGTGGCCGCTTCCTGCTCGCGCAGCGCCTGGGCCTGGGCTTCGCGCTGCTGTTCAGGCCAAGTGCTCAAGTCATCGTGGAGCAACTGCCAGCCCTTGGCTGGCTCCACCCGTTGATAACCCTGGCCGTCGCGCTCGAAGAACACGCTGCGCAGCGAGGCATGGCGCTCGAGCAAAATGGCGAAACTGCGGCGTACCGCATCGATATCCAGTTCACCGCGCAGGCGCAGGCCACCGGGAATGTTGTAGGCGATGCTGCCAGGCTGCAATTGCCAGAGCAGCCACAGACGATTCTGCGCCAGGGATTGCGGCACCTCCACGGCGGCCGGCGCTTTTGGGATTGGCATCGCTGTAGCCGGCTGCGCTTGCTGCAGGACCGCGCAGAAGGCCCCAAAACGGCTGGCCTGGTAGAGGTCACTCAGTTGCAGTTCCAGACCCAGTTCATCGCGCAGTTGGGCGATCATTTGCACCGCTTGAATCGAATTGCCGCCCAGGCCGAAAAAGCTGCTATCGGCCGCCACCTCGCTGACGCCCAGGTAATCACACCACACCTGGGCCACCTGCTGCGCCAATGGCTGGCTGGGTGACGCCTGGGGCACGCGCGAAGGCAGGTCGCTGGCCACCTGTGCGAGGCTGCCGGCCAATAGACCTTGGGCGCAGGCGCTGCGCTGCAGCTTGCCGCTGGAGGTTTTCGGCAAGCTGCCTGGCTCCAGCAATACCACCCGCAACGGCGCCTGGCCGTGCACTTCGGCGACCGCCAGGTGGATGCTCTCGATCAGGCGGTCCAACCCGCCCTGGCGCTGACGACGGCGGTCCACCTCGGCCGCCACGGCAAAACCCTGGACCTCATTTTGGCTCCAGGCAAAGGCCGCCACCCGGCCCTTGCGCACGTCGGCCACCTGGTCTTCGACACTGCGCTCGATATCTTGCGGGTAGAGGTTTTGCCCGCGCACGATCAGCATGTCTTTCAGGCGCCCAGTGACGAACAGCTCGCCATTGCGGCGAAAGCCCAGGTCGCCGGTACGCAACCAGGTACGCCCGGCGCGCTCGACGAAGGTCTCGGCACTGGCCTGGGGGTTACGCCAATAGCCTTGGGCCAGGCTGGGGCCGCTGCTCCAGATTTCACCCACCTGCTGGTCGGCCAGGGTCTGGCCGCTGTGCGGGTCGACGATCAGCAGCGGGTGGTCTGGCTGCTCCCAGCCACAGCTCATGACGGTGGAATCGCTGCCAGGCTCGGCGCGATGGGCAGCCAGCGCTTGGCCGTCCAGTTGCAGCGCTGCAATGCCAGCCCCCGGGCGCCCGCCAGTGACGAACAGCGTGGCTTCGGCCAGGCCATAGCTGGCCAGATAGGCCTCGGGGGTGAAGCCGCACGGGCTGAATTTTTCACTGAACAGGGCCAGGCTGTCGGCACGGATCGGCTCCGAACCGGAAAACGCCACGCGCCAGTGGGCCAGGTCGAGCCCCGCCAAACGTGCTTCGGCGATGCGCTCGCAGCACAGGCGGTAGGCGAAATCGGGGCCGCCGCTGATGGTGCCGCGGTAGTCGCTGACCGCCTGCAACCAGCGCAGCGGCCGTTCAAGAAAGTACTGCGGCGCCATCAACACCACCGGGATAGCGCTGTAGACACCTTGCAGCAAGCCGCCGATCAAACCCATATCGTGGTAAAGCGGCAGCCAACTGACGATGACGTCGTCACTGTCGACCCCATAGCCCTGGCGGATTAGCCATTCGTTGGCCTCCAGGTTGCCATGGCTGACCTGCACGCCCTTAGGGGTAGCCGTGGAACCGGAGGTGTATTGCAAAAAGGCGATGGCCTCAGGTTGGGGCAAGGCACCGGTCCATTGGCCTTCGGCAGCGGGCGCCAGGCTGTCGACGGACAGCCGTGGCGGCAAGGCGCTGCCCAGGTGCTGGGCGACTTCGTGCAGGGACGCTTGCAGGTGTTCGACCGTCAGAATCAACGCCGGCTGCGCATCGTCGAGAATCGACAGCAAACGGCCCAGGTGCTGGGGCCGGCTGGATTCCGGTGGGTAAGCGGGTACGGCGATGACGCCGGCGTACAGGCAGGCGAAAAAGGCCGCGACGTAGTCCGGCCCGCTGGGAAACAGCAGCACCGCGCGCTCGCCCGGCGCGACCTGCGCCGCCAGGGCCAGGGCAATGCCCTGGGCTTTGCGCTGCAGCGCTTGCCATGTCAGCACCTGGCCGTGCTCGGTGTCGCCCTGCAGAAAGCGCAACGCCAACCCGTCAGGGTTGGCGAGGGCATTGCGCGTCAGTGCGGCGGCGAGGGAGGTCGGGCGTTCAAAGGAGTTCGTCATTGCTGTACCTGTTCATGATCCTTGCACGGACATGGCCCGCTTCCCGACGGAAGGTGGCGCTTTCGTATGCAAGCTAGACGGATACAGCCGGAGGGAATTTATAGGGGGTGCGAGGTGAGCGTTATGAGCAGAATCTACGGCAGCTGTTATCTAACGTTAATAATAATCATTTGCCTTTGAAACATTTTATCATCAATATGCCTGCCTTGCCGTTACAGGAACCCTTGACGTTCCGACACCACTGGCCGAAGGAAGGTACCCACATGCAGGAACATGCAAGCGTCGAGCACATCATTGAATCAGGCGCCTCGTCGCTGTTACGCGCTTTGATCGAGCATCGACGCACACTGGTGAAGACCGCTGCACGCATTACCGGCTGCCCCAGCCGTGCCGAGGACGTGGTGCAAGACGCCTTCCTCAGGCTGGCCGGGATCGGCCGCGTCGACCTGCCGCTCAAGGCGCAGATCAGCTACGTATTCAGGATCGTGCGCAACCTGGCGATTGACCACTACCGCAAACAAATGCTGGAGCTCAAATATTCCGGCAGCGAGGAAGAAGGCCTGAATGTCGCCATCGTCGGCGCCACCCCAGAGACGGAAAACCTCAACCGCGAGACCCTCGACCACATCGACAGCGCCTTAGGCGAATTGCCGGAACGCACCCGCTATGCCTTCGAGATGTACCGTCTGCATGGCGTCCAGCAAAAAGACATCGCCCGCGAATTGGGGGTGTCACCCACCCTGGTCAACTTTATGATTCGCGACGCCATGGTGCATTGCCGCAAAAGCGTAAACATGGCGCAATAAGTAGACGTAGGTGGGGTGCGGAAATTTAGGCGGCGCGGGCCTAACGTCAAAAGATCGGGGGCAAGCGGAGCGCCGCCCGGCCCCCTCCTACGCGGACGCGGCGGGGGTGATGGGCATCTTCAGGGTTACGCGCAGGCCGTCAGCCTGGTTGTCGAAATGCAGTTCGCACCCGCACCGCTGGACGATCGCTTGCACAATCGCCAGGCCCAGGCCACAGCCTGTACTGTGGTTGCTGCGCCAGAAGCGCTGAGTCAAGTGTTGCAGGTCGGTGCCGGGGATGCCCTGGCCGAAATCGCGCACGGTCAACACGGCGTAGCCAGGCTCGCCGGCCAGGCTCAGGTGCACCGGCTGCTCGCGGGGGCTATGGCGCAGAGCGTTGTCCAATAGGTTGCGTAACGCCGCGATGGCCAGCGCCGAAGGCAGTGCCAGACTGGCGCTGGGTGCATCCGGCGACAGGTGCAATTGCAGGCGTTGGCCATCGCCCTGGCTGGCGTCCTGCATGGCCAAGCGCGCTACCTGTTCGGCATTGCACTCGGCTCCGTCGTCGAAAGACAGGCTGCCTTCGACGCGGGCCAATAGCAGCAATTGCTCCAGGGTGCGGTGCAGGCGGTCGGCGCCCTCTTCGGCATGGGCTAAGGCCTGCTCGCGAGGCTCACCTTCGGTCATCCGGGCCACCTGCAGGTGGGTCTTGATGGCCGTGAGCGGGCTACGCAGTTCGTGGGCCGCGTCGCCGGTCAGGCGCCGCTCGCGCTCGATGGTCTGGCCAATGCGCAAGAATAATTGATTCTGGGTGTCCAACAGCGGTTGCAACTCACTGGGCAAGGCCCGCACGTGCAAAGGTTCGAGGGAGTCGGGGCTGCGCTTGCGCAACGCATCACGCATGCGCTGCAAGGGGGCCAAGCCCTGCCCTACCCCCACCCATAGCACGCCCAGGCTGCCGAACAAGGCGACTAGCACTGGCACCGAGGCGGCCAACAGCACCGAACGATTCAACGCCTCGCGCTCCTGCTGGCGGTCCGCAGTGGTGATGCGCACATCACCGCGCGCCAGGGTGAAACTGCGCCAGTGAGCGCCGTCGATTTCCTGGTCGTGGAAGCCGCTGCGCTGGTCATCCAGGTTCTGTTCGTTGCCATGGCTGCGGGCGAGGATTTCACCGCGCAGGGAACTGACCTGGCAGGCCATGCCGTCGGGGATGCTGAGCTGGTCGGCACTGAAGCGCGAGGCCTCACCATTGAGCGGCAGCGGCGGCAACTGCTCCACCAACCCGGCCACCATGCGCGCCGAGGCCACCAGCCGCTGGTCGAGGGAAAACATCATTTGGCTGCGCAAGTCGCGAAACATCCAGGCCGCCGCCAGGGCCCAGATCATAATAAAGGCACCGCCCAGGATAAGGCTCAGGCGCAGCCGCAGGCTCATGGTTGCACCGGCCCGGCCGGGCCCAGGCGATAACCCAAACCGCGCACCGTTTCGACAATGCCGTTGCCCAGCTTGCGGCGCAGGTGGTGGATGTGCACGTTCAAGGCGTTGCTTTCTACCTCGTCAGCAAAGCCATACACGCTATCTTTCAGTTGCTCGCTGGAGAGCACCCGCCCGCGGTTCTGCAACAGCGCTTGCAGCAGTGCCTGCTCGCGCCGCGACAGGTCCACAGCTTGCTCGCCCAACCAGGTTTCGCGGCTACTGGGGTCGTGGCGCAGCGGGCCATGTTCGATGATATTCACCGCACGCCCGGCCACACGCCTGACCAGCGTGTGCAAGCGCGCGCAGAGCTCACGCAGGTCGAAGGGTTTGAGCAGGTAATCGTCCGCGCCGGCCTGCAGGCCGTCGACTCGGTCGCTGACCGTGTCCCTCGCGGTCAGCAGCAACACCGGTAGGCTTTCACCGCGCTGGCGCAAGCGGCGCAGCAGCTTCAGGCCGTCTTCATCGGGCAAGCCTAGGTCCAGCACCATCACATCGAAGCGTGCCGCCGACAGCATGGCCTGAGCGGCGCCCGCGCTCGCCACGCGGTCGACGGTCAGGCCTTGAGCGGTCAGGCCAGCGACCACGCCGCTGGCAATCAGGTCATCATCTTCGCAGAGCAACACATGCATGGCGGGACTCATGGGCAGGGCAAACAGGCGGCCAACTATGGCCGCGGGTCATTAAGGCATTATTATGCCGCCGTTCGAGCCCAACCGTCTGCCCTTCAGGTATGCATCCAGCTGGCCGTGGTGCCAATGCGAATCACCCCCCCCAGGGCGCTGTAGTCGCCATTGCGGGCCTGCACCAGCGCTTTGATCCGGGTGATCTCTTCGGCCGGCAAGCAAAGCTCGCCACGGGCCATGCGGTTCAGGCCGCGGAACTGGCGGAAATCTTCCAGTCGGGCATCCACCACGGCATTGAGCAGCGCCGGCCCGCCGACATAACTGATGCGCCGCGCATAAGCCTGCATTTCACTGTCGCTGTTAATGGTTTCAAAGGGCCGGTTCAGGTACAGATCACGGTTGTTTTGAAAACGCCGAAAGCTTTCCAGGGAAATATCCCGTAGCAACGGATTATCCGGCAACGAACCAAAGTGGCTGGTGTTGAAGTCCATCATCATGCCCAGGCGTCGGTGCCGTACCAGGTTACCCAACAGCAACTGCCCCGGTGCGACCTCAAAGGCATGGTCACCAAAGGCCGGCTCGCCGGGCTCGGGCGGCAAAATCGTGTCGTCGACATCCATGTACAAGCCCCCTTCATGGTCCAGTAGAGCAAACCGCAGCGTGTCCACGGCGCTGGCGTAATTGAGCGCGTTGCCAGTGCTGCTCGCCTGGTATTGCTCGAAAAAGGGCGTGGTTTGGAAATGCTCGAAAAAAGCCGTGTCCTGCAAGTAGTGCACGGTCAGGCAGGATGGCCGCTGCGCCAGGCTTAGCATGGTTTTGTCGAGGGACCGGGCGTTGTTGATGGCCAGGTACAAGTGGCTGGTGAAAGGTCGCTCACCGCTATCGGCCAGGGTTGCATTGGCGATGACCCGGTTGACGAAACGCTTGGGCATCTGCCGGCCGATCCAGATGAAATGCAAGGCGCGCCTGATCGGCTGGGCGGCCGTGCGCTCGAGCGGCGCCAAAGTCCATGGCCAGCGCACTTGAATACCCAGGCCCTGGAGCGCCTCGTCCATTTGTGCAGGGCTGGGGCGCGGTTCACTGTCGACCTCAGGCAGCAGGCTGAAGCACCCGGTCTCAGGCTGCAGCCGGTAGGCCTTGCCTGGGTAGGTCCGCCATGTGTTCGTCAACGGATCGTAGCGCACCGACTGCGGATAACCTGCTACTTCGATACTGTAGCGCGGTGTTGCGCCACAATGCAGCGGCTCGCGCACCTTGACCCCGCGCAGCACCGTACTTACACCTGGGGTCAGCTCCCAGCGTTGCAGGGCCTGGGCCAAGTGTTCCAGGCTGTTGGGGTCGACCAGGGTAATGCGCGAGCCATCGAGGCCATCGCCCTGAACGTGTACCTCATCGAATAGCCAGCCGTCGTTAGCGAAGTCGTCCAGCGCTCGGCCCTGGCGCAAACGCTGCTCGACGAAGTCTTCCGGGTAACCTTCCCGCGTGGCCATGAAACGGGGGTTGCAATGCAGGTTTTCACGCAGGGATACACTCGGCAAACCGTCGATATCCAGTTCATACATGACAAACGGCCCATCGAACGCCGCCTGGGCGTAATGCACGGCGCCGCGCGGCGTGGCAAACGCGCGCAGGACTGGGCCGCCGAGCATTTTGCGCGCGTAGTCGAACGTGTGGGTGGCGCGCAGGCCTTCGGTCAATGGCAGGGTGGGATCGGCGCCGCGGGGTAATTCTCGGACCTGGTAAACCACCTTTACGTCGCACCTTTCCACCAGCCCCAGGCTATTCCAGTAGCCGCCTTCTGGCATGACAAAGGTGGGCCGTGGTCGCTCCAGGCTGAGCAGCGCAACCTGCTCTGGCACAGGCTCGGCGGGTAGCGGGGGCTCGTCCTGCGTGAGGGTCTCGAACAGGCCGGGTTCTTCCAGGCCGGGGCTTTTGATGAAAATCAGAGGTGCGGTGAACAGCACGGTGATCGCGCTGCCGATGGCCGCGAGGATTGCTTGTCGGCGTTCGCGACGGTCACTGGTTTGCAGGGCGGTCTGGGTGCACAAGGTGATATGGGCGATGCTCGCGCCCACCACGATCAATGCCGCCGGCCAACCGAGCGGCGCCATGCTGTTGGTCAGGCCAATGAACGCGCCGAGGTAGCGAATCCAGAGTTGCCGGCGCAATTGGTCATTGGTGGTGAGCAGGGTGTCGGCCTGACGTTTCATTTCCCAGCGCGCGACTTCGCGCAAATGAAAAAAACCGTCGCCCTCGATTAACGTCGATGCCTGATTGAGCAGGCCCTGATGCTGGCCGCTGGCGTCGTCACGAATCTGCTCAAGGTATTGGGTGAGTTGCCGCGCTTGCTCGGAATCTAGAGCGTTAAAGGCCGAGAAGTGCCGGCTTAGAGTATCTAGGCCACGGGGATCGGCGCATTGGCTGCGGACCCATGCGTACAACGCGCTGTGGTCGGCAAAGCCCAGCAGGCTGCGCTGATCGCCAGGCAGGTAAAGCACCTGGCGGCCCTGCTCATCCACCAGCCGCAATACGTCCCGGGCAACCAAGCCACCAATGCTCAAGGTATGCAGGCTTGCCCCGGCGGCACTCGGCGCAGCGCGGCTAAGTGTATCCACGCTCAGGGGCACGCTTAGCCCATTGGCCAGGCCGCTGTTCAACAGGCTTAGCTCAGCGCCGTTTAACAGGTGGCGTTGCAAGCGCACTTCGGCGAAAAAAGTGGCCCGGGCCAGTGCCACGAAGTGCCCGCCGTGGCGCGTCCAGAATTGCGTCAGCCGTGTGTGATAAAGGTCGCCGAAGTCGACTCGCCAAAAGTCCGCCAATAGATCCGCCGGCAATAGGCGCACCTCATTGCGCTCGTCATAGAGCCCATGCTCGGGGCCATCGGTGTAGAAACCGCCCATGGTTTGCAACGTATCGATGTTGTCCTGGTCGTGGGCGCTAAAGCGGTGCAGTAGCAGTTCCAGCAGGGTCATCGACTGCTGTGGGAGCCCGTGATGTTGCCAACCGCTGAAGGTTCGCGGGCTGCTGATCGCATTTTCGAAGCGGTGCCAATACACCTTGTCGGGGTCCAGGGCGCGTCCGCTGTGCCGTTTGATCAGGGCGGCTGCCTGTTCATGGGCCAGGCTATGCAGGTCGGGGAAACGTTCGACCCACTCGCGGGCGATATCCAGCAATTGCTGGCGGGAAAGGTCGGTTAGGTTGTCGGTCATGGCCTAGGCTCCAAGGGCAAAGCCCAAGCCTGAGCCGCACGGCTACGGCACGCGGGTAGATAACGCTGGAACAAAACATTCAGACGGTTCCGAACCGGCTATTAATCAGTGCTTAACTCCCGGACCAGCATACTGGCCAGCCCTTTTCCTCGGACCATCACCATGTTAAGTCTGAACGTAGGCCCCTTCGCCCTGGCCCTCAATCACCTGTTACTGCTGCTGGCCTTGGTGCTGGCCACCGTAGTGGGCGGCTACAGCGCCCGGCGTGGCCATGGGCAAAACCCTGAGGGCGCCTTGTTCATGCTGTTGCTGGTGGGTGTGTTAGTCGCCCGGATAAGTTTTGTCTGGGCCTATCGCGGCCAATATTGGGCCGACCCGTGGCAGGCCGTCGATCTGCGTGATGGCGGCTTTCTGCTCTGGCCGGGCGTAGCCGCGGCGCTGCTGGGGGGCTGCGTCTACGCCTGGCGCCAGCCCGGCCTGCGCCGCCCTCTGGCCCATGGCGTGCTAGGGGGGCTGACGCTCTGGGGTATGGGCTTGTTGGCCATTCACCTCTATGAGCGCAACACGGCGTTGCCGGACATCGTGATGCACGACGCCGCCGGTCAAGCCGTTGATCTACGCTCGTTGCAAGGCCGCCCGCTGGTCGTCAACCTCTGGGCCACCTGGTGCCCACCCTGCCGGCGCGAGATGCCTGTGCTCATCCAAGCCCAGGCCGCCCGGCCCGATGTGCGCTTCGTGTACGTCAACCAGGGGGAAAGCCCTGCCAGCGTGAACAGCTTTGTCACCGCCGCCGGGTTGCAATTGCAACACGTGCTGTTCGACCCCAGCGGCCAGTTGGGCCAGGCGGTCGGCTCGCGCGCCTTACCGACGACCTTGTTTTACGGCGCCGACGGGCGACTGTTGGGTAACCACCTGGGTGAACTGTCGGCCGCTAGCCTGGACCATGCCCTGGAACTGTTCGAGCCCTAACCGCCTCAGGGCTTGTTGGCGATCACCGCCCCATTGCTGGCGGCGACGACTGCGATACGGAAAGGCTCGAATATCTGGCGCATCACCCCGGCATCGCGTAGCTGCGTCAGGTAGCGGCTGAATTCTTCAGCAGAAATAGGCGCCGCCGGGCGAATCAGGGCGTAGTGGTGGTAGACCTGATCGACGCGCTCAGACATCAGTAGCTCTTGCGCTTCTTGCTGATTACGTTGCATGAAGTCGATCAGGTAGGAGCGCGTCACCAGGGCTACGTCAGCTCGCTTGCGCAGCACCATCAGCAGGTTGCTGTCATGGGAGTAGGTCAAACTGGCATTGAAATGAGTCGCCAGGTACTCGGGGCTAGCGTTGAACTGGGCGAAGGCGTAGTGGTAGCCGCTGAACAGCGCCAGGTGCTTGTCGCTCAGATCGTTGAAATACTGCTGGTCGTGCCCTTCGCGGCGCGCCACGAACACTTCGGCATCTTCCAGGCCGAGGTCCACCGCCACATGACGGATGTTCTCCCAGCCCCAATCAGGATTTTCGAAGATGGCCATATCGACCCGACCGTCTTCGAAGTCGCGAAAACGCCGAGGAATCGAGGTGGGCACGATCACGAAGCGGTAATCGCTTTGAATCCGGTTGAGCTCTTTCACCAACTCGGGTAGCAGCCCGGTATCAGCGCCTTGCTCGGGGCGAATGGTGTAGGGCGGAAAATGCGCGGCGCCAATGCGTACGTCCTGTACGGCCAGCGTGGGCCAGGCAATCAAGGCAGTCCATGCCAGGCAAATGAATTGCAACGCCGCCCGTAATGGCGTGGACATGACAACCTCGGTACGGTAGGAAACTGAATGCCGCTAAGCTAGGCGTTTTAACGTTATTAAACAACATGAATATTGTGGGAAAGCGACCTCCCATCGGCGACGGGGGCTCTCCATTCAGGCTTCACACGCGAGGTTACAACCCGCCTTGCGTCGGAGAGATCCGAACCTTTGCTTATTCGCTACGCTCTAGTTTCACAACGCATTGCACATTTGGAGCCTGCTATGCCGTACTGGCTGGTGATAGACCTCGAAGCCACCACCGATGAAGGGGGGTGGCCGGTACACGACATGGAAATCATCGAGATCGGCGCCAGCCTGGTGAACCCTCAAGGCTATGAGGTCGACCATTTCCAGCGTTTTGTACGGCCCCGGCGCCGGCCCTGCCTGACTACTTTTTGCCGGCAACTCACGCACATCAGCCAGCAAAATGTCGATAACGCTGAAAGCTTCGCCCACGTCTGGCCAGCCTTCGAACGCTGGCTCAACCACCATCGCGATCATCTGCAGGGCTGGGTGAGCTGGGGGGACTACGACCGCCAGCAGTTGTTGTTGGAATGGCAGCGCCACCAACTCAGCAGCCTGCTCGCAGACGTGCAACACATCAACCTCAAACAGCGCTTCGCCAAAGCGCGCCAGCTGCAACGCCCCCTCGGGCTCAACGGTGCGCTGCAATTGGCTGGCCTGCAATTCAATGGGCAACAGCACCGCGCCCTGGAAGATGCACGCAATACTGCTCGGCTATTGCCCCTGGCCTTGCCAGGGTAAGGTTTATAAAGCGGATGACGGCTTCGGGGCGCTTGGGCATACTGGCCAGCCATTTTTTCCCCTTTTTAGGAGTCGCCCATGTTTAAAGTCAATGAATACTTCGACGGCACGGTCAAGTCGATTGCCTTTACTGGCGCCGAGGGGCCAGCCACGGTTGGCGTAATGGCGCCTGGTGAATATGAGTTTGGCACCGCCCAGCGGGAAATCATGCATGTGGTTTCGGGCGCATTGACGGTCAAGCTGCCCGATGGCGACGGTTGGGAAGAATTTGCCGCTGGCAGCCAGTTCAATGTGCCGGCCAATAGCAAGTTTCAGCTTAAGGTCGCGGTTGAAACGGCTTACCTGTGCGAATACCGCGGGTAGGAGGGGGCTCGCCCCCGATCTTTTTGCTTAATCGGGGGTTGGCTGCAAGATCAAAAGATCGGGGCCGAGGCCCCTCCTACGGGGTCCGTGCTTCGTGCTCTGGGTTGAATTGCAATGCTGCCAGGCGTGCATAGAGCGGGTTTTCAGACACCAGCTGGCGGTGGGTGCCCACCGCGATAACTCTGCCCTGCTCCACTACGGCGATTCGGTCGGCGTTCTGCACCGTCGCCAGGCGGTGGGCGATCACCAGGGTGGTACGGCCCTGCATTAAGGTCGGCAGGGCTTGTTGGATCAAATGTTCGCTTTGCGCGTCGAGGGCACTGGTGGCTTCGTCGAGCAATAGAATGGGCGCGTCTACCAGCAAGGCGCGGGCAATCGCCAAGCGCTGGCGTTGGCCTCCCGATAGTCCAAGGCCCGCTTCTCCCAGACGCGTTTGATAACCCTGGGGCAGTTGCTCGATAAATTCATGGGCGTGGGCAATGCGCGCCGCTTGCCGCACCTGCTCGTCGCTGGCCTGGAGTTGGCCATAGCGCAGATTGTCCTCCACGCTGCCCACGAATAGCGCCGGGTTCTGCGAGACCAGGGCGAAATGTCGGCGCAGGTCTTGTGGGTCAAGCTGGCGCAAGTCGTAGCCATCGATAAGAATCTGCCCCTGCTGCGGGTCGTAAAAACGCAGTAACAGGTCGAACAAGGTGGATTTACCGGCCCCCGAGGGCCCCACCAGGGCCACCGTTTCCCCCGCTTCGATGGTCAGGCTGAGGTTATCGATGGCCCGCGGCGTAGGTCGCGACGGATAGGCGAACGACACGCCCTGCAATTGCAGGCGCCCGGTCGCCCGAGCCGGCAGTGCTTGCAAGGCCGCAACGGGCGGCTGGACTTCACTGCGCGCCTGCAACAGCTCGGCGATACGTTCAGCGGCGCCCGCTGCGCGTTGCAGCTCACCGATGACCTCACTGAGGGTGCCAAAGGCGCCGCCCACCACCAGGCTGTAGAACACGAATGCCGCCAATTCGCCCCCCGAAATGCGCCCGGCGATTACATCCATGCCGCCCACCCAGAGCATCACCCCCACCGCGCCCAACACCAGCACGATCACCAGGGTAATCAACCAGGCACGCTGAACGATGCGCAGGCGCGCTGTGGTGAATGCCTGCTCGACGGCCAGGGCAAAGCGGCGACGGTCTTCGCCTTGGTGGTTATAGGCTTGTACGGTTTTGATCTGGCCAAGGGTCTCGGCGACGTAACTGCCCACGTCGGCAATCCGGTCTTGGCTTTGGCGCGACAGCCCGCGGACGCGGCGGCCGAATACCAGGATCGGCGCCAGTACCAAAGGCAAGGCGAGGACTACGATGCCGGTCAATTTAGGGTTGGTGACAAACAGCAGAACGATGCCGCCGATGACCATCAGGGCATTGCGCAGAAACAGCGACAAGGACGAGCCGATGACCGATTGCAGCAAGGTGGTATCGGTGGTCAGGCGCGACTGAATTTCCGAAGCGCGGTTGTTCTCGTAAAAACCGGGGTGCAGTTGGATGAGGTGGTCGAACACCGCGCGGCGGATGTCGGCGACGCAACGCTCGCCGATCCACGACACCAGATAAAAACGGGTAAAAGTCCCCGCTGCCAGGGCCACGACCAACACCATGAACACCCCGATGGACTGGTTGAGCAGATGCGGTGAGCGAGTCATAAAGCCTTGGTCTACCAGCAGGCGAATACCCTGCCCCATGGACAAGGTAATGCCCGCCGTGATCACCAAGGCCAGCAAGGCGCCCAGGCTCTGCCAACGGTAGGGCCGGATAAAGCGCCACGCCAGGCGCAGGCCGCGGCGCTGAGTCGATGAGAGGATATTCAAGGGGGTCCGCCTGTCTGCCATGGAGCGTCCAGCCTACACCAACGGAACTCACCCGCCTGGCAAAAGTCTGCAGAACACTAGCCACTCGTTTAATAGGGAGACGGACCATGACCGACCATGACCAGCCAGCACAACCGTTGGCCGTACCGAAGATTCGCCCCGAAGACCCTGTGGGCGGCGCACTGATCGACGAAAAGGGCAAAGAGGTGCCGATCACCGAAACCATGGTGCGCGAAGCCTGCTCGAAACTGGAAAAAGACAAGCTTCAAGGCCTTTAACGGGGGGAGCGCACGCCCTGCTAGGCTACTCGGCAGCCTAACGCCTGCAGCATGGCCCGCAGATCCGCCGCGGGCCCCTGCACACTTACAGGCAGACCTTCGATTTCCCGGCGCAGCGGGTAGTGCTTGCGCAGCGCATCGAAGGCTAACCGCTGTTGCGCGGGGTCAGGGCAGAGGCTGCGGCGAAAGTCGGCATCGTCGCGCCGGGGGTCATAGACACTGCGGCATAAGGTCGACAGTGCCCAGTCCAGCCCGGCATCTGCGTGCAGGCTAAGCCCCGCCAACCAGGGCGCGGGTAGCAAGTCCGCCAAATCTACCTCGGCTTGGAAACCAAAAGCGCGACAGAAAGCCTGGTAGATCTGCGCAGTGCCGCGTTGCTTGCCGTCCAGGCTGTGCCCGGCGATATGCGGTGTGGCGATTACGCAGAGTTCGGCCAAGTCGGCATCCACCTGCGGCTCATGCTCCCAAACGTCCAGCACGGCCTGCAGGTCATCACGGGCCAGGAGCAATTGGCGCAGGGCCAGGTTATCAACGATGGGCCCGCGGGCGGCGTTGATCAGCCAGGCGCCCGGGCGCAAGCGCGCCAGGCGCTCGCGGTCGAGCAGGTGCCAGGTGCGGTGTTCGCCTTCACGGGTCAAAGGCGTGTGCAGGCTGATGACATCGCACTGCTCCAGCACTTCATCCAGGCTCACGTAACCCGCGCCGGGCTGCGCCGCTTCAAGCTGAGGGTCGCACACCCGCACGTCCCAACCCAGGCCGCGCAATACCTTGACCAAACGCCCCCCCACCTGCCCGGCCCCGACCACACCGTAACGCCGCTGGCTAAGCGCGCAGCCCTCCAGCTCAGCGAGGGTCAGCAAGCTGCCCAGCACGTAGTCCACCACCCCGCGAGCATTGCAACCGGGCGCGCTGGCCCACTGGATCCCGGCCTCGGCAAAGTAGTCGAGGTCCAGGTGGTCGGTACCGATGGTGCAGGTGCCGACAAAGCGTACCGCGCTGCCCGTCAATAACGCCCGATCGACCTGGCTGATGGAGCGCACCAGCAGAACGTCGGCGTCTTTGACCATGGCCCGGTCGAGACCGCGCCCCGGCACCCGGCGAATCTCACCGAAGCTTTGGAAGAACGGCTCTAGCAAGGGGATATTGTCGTCGGCAACGATTAGCATGGTGGGCTCCGTCAAGGGCGCGCCGGTAGGGCCGCCAGGGCTGGATCATTGGGCTTTTTTGCGAATCCAGTACAGATAGGTGCCGGCGTCTTCCCGCTGCTCGACCAATTGGTGGTCCAGGAATACGCAGAACTTGGGAATGTCGCGCTGGGTCGACGGGTCGGTGGCGATCACCTTCAGCAAGCCGCCGGCTTTCAGGTCGCGGATGTGTTGATGCAGCATCATCACCGGCTCCGGGCAGTTAAGGCCGGTGGCGTCGAGGATAGCGTCCTCAGTCATACAGGGGCTCCAAAATAAAGAGTGCAGGTGCACAGGCTGGCGGTTACAAGCGGCGCAGGTGGCAGGTGACTTCTTCGCGGTCATGGTACAGCTGCTTGCAGCCAATCGAGACCTTGATGCCGCGAGCCTTGAAACCGTCAGCGATACGCTCGAGCAGGCGCCGCACTTCGGCGTAGCGCTGCTTCATGGGCAGTTTCAGGTTGACCACGGCTTCGCGACACAGACCCTCGCCCAGCCAGGTTTCCAACAGCGCCGCGTTACGCGCGGGTTTCTCGACGATGTCACACACCATCCAGTCCACCGGCGGCTTGGGCTTGTAGGTAAAACCGTCGGCCATCAAGTGGGTCACTAGGCCCGTGTCCATCAGGCTTTCAGCCATGGGGCCGTTGTCGATGGCGGTCACCAGCATGCCACGGCGCACCAGTTGGTAGGTCCAACCGCCCGGCGCCGCACCCAGGTCAACCCCGGTCATGTCGCTGGACAAGCGCTCATCCCATTGCGCCCGCGGAATGAAATGGTGCCAGGCTTCTTCCAGCTTCAAGGTGGAGCGGCTGGGCGCTTCGCGGGGGAACTTCAAGCGGGGAATGCCCATGGGCCACATGGCCAGGTTACCGGCTTCAGCCATACCTAGAAACACTTCGCGGCCACTTTTGAAGGTCAGCAACAGGCATGGCAAAGCTGCGTCGTCTTTGAGCTTGCCCGCAGCCAACAGGGCCTTGCGCAAGGGCGCCTCGAACTTCTTGCAAAAGTTCGACAGCTCTTTGCCATCGTTGGTGTCGAGCACTTCCAGCCAGAGGCTACCGAATACAGGGTAATCCGCCAGTTGCGCCAATAGCACGCTGATGCGGTCGGTCTCGGGCAGCTCGACGAAGCGCCCCCGGGCCCACTGGCGAGGGAAGATCAGGTCCTGAAAGCGTACCCCGCGCATCAAGCGTGCCGGGCCGTCGCTGTCGTGGCAGATGAACTCCGCGCAGGCGCTGGCCGGCTTGGCTTTGGCGTAGCCCGGTACATCGAGACGCGCCGCCTGTTCGGCGATTTCCGAGCAGACTTCACCTTCAAAGCCAGGGCGGCAATGTAAGAACAGAGTTTTCATAACTAAAGGTTCATTGCCGAGGGGCTGAATCGGCGCATGATAAAGGAAATCGGAACCCCAGACATGCAAGGAAGTCCAGAGAATACAACCAGAGACGCCAGGCCCGTGCCGTGCGGGCCAGTAAAGGAGCTGATTTATGCCCTCTTTAGATAGCCTGAACACCCTTAAAACGCTTCAAGTCGACGATCAGCAATACCATTACTTCAGCTTGCCCGAGGCCGCCAAACGCCTGGGCGACCTGCAAGCGCTGCCCATGTCCCTGAAAGTGCTGTTGGAAAACCTGCTGCGCTGGGAAGACGGCGAAACCGTTAATTCTGGCGACATCAAAGCCCTCGCCGACTGGCTGGTGGAGCGCCGCTCCGACCGTGAAATCCAATACCGCCCAGCGCGGGTGCTGATGCAGGACTTTACCGGGGTACCCGCCGTGGTCGACTTGGCCGCCATGCGCGCCGCCGTGGCCAAGGCCGGCGGCGACCCGCAAAGGATCAACCCGCTGTCCCCCGTGGACTTGGTGATCGACCACTCAGTGATGGTCGACCACTACGGCGACCGCGCCGCCTTCGGCGAGAACGTCGATATCGAGATGCAACGTAACGGCGAGCGCTATGCGTTTTTGCGCTGGGGCCAGAATGCCTTCGACAATTTCAGCGTAGTCCCACCCGGTACGGGCATCTGCCACCAGGTCAACCTGGAATACCTCGGCCGCACGGTGTGGACCAAACAAGCGGACGGCCGCACCTACGCCTTCCCTGATACCCTGGTGGGCACCGACTCCCACACCACCATGATCAACGGCCTCGGGGTGCTCGGCTGGGGCGTTGGCGGTATCGAGGCGGAAGCGGCCATGTTGGGCCAACCGGTGTCGATGCTGATCCCCGAAGTCATCGGCTTTAAACTCACCGGCCAGTTGCGCGAAGGCATCACGGCTACCGACTTGGTGCTGACCGTTACGCAAATGCTGCGCAAGAAGGGCGTGGTGGGTAAGTTCGTCGAATTCTATGGCGACGGCCTGGCCACCCTGCCCCTGGCCGACCGTGCCACCCTGGCCAATATGGCGCCAGAATATGGCGCCACCTGCGGGTTCTTCCCGGTGGACGATGTCACCTTGGATTACCTGCGCCTGTCCGGGCGCCCCGACGCCACCGTCAAGCTGGTCGAAGCCTATTGCAAGGCCCAGGGCCTGTGGCGGCTGCCGGGTCAGGAGCCGGTGTTCACCGACAGCCTGGGCCTGGACATGAGTGAAGTGGAAGCCAGCCTGGCCGGGCCCAAACGCCCCCAGGACCGGGTGCCTTTGCCCAAAGTCGCTGGGGCGTTCGATGAATTCCTCGGCCTACAGCTCAAGCCGTCGAACAAAGACGAAGGCCGCCTGGAAAGCGAGGGCGGCGGTGGTGTGGCGGTAGGTAACGCAGACCAAACAGGCCAGGCGCAGTACACCTGGAAAGGTCAGACCTACAACCTCGCCCACGGCGCGGTGGTCATTGCTGCGATCACCTCCTGCACCAACACCTCCAACCCTAGCGTGATGATGGCCGCCGGGCTGGTGGCTAAAAAAGCTGTGGAAAAAGGCCTGACCGTCAAGCCTTGGGTCAAGACGTCCCTGGCCCCCGGCTCGAAAGTGGTGACCGATTACTACAAGGCTGCGGGCCTGACCGAATACCTCGACACCCTCGGGTTTGACCTGGTCGGTTACGGCTGCACCACCTGCATTGGTAACTCGGGGCCGTTGGACGAGCCCATTGAAAAAGCTATCCAGCAGGCAGATTTGACCGTGGCGTCGGTGCTATCGGGTAACCGTAACTTCGAAGGCCGTGTGCACCCACTGGTCAAGACCAACTGGCTGGCCTCGCCGCCCCTGGTGGTGGCCTATGCCCTGGCCGGTAGCGTGCGCATCGATATCAGCCAAGAACCCTTAGGCACTGGCAGTGACGGCCAGCCGGTGTACCTGCGCGACATCTGGCCGAGCCAGGCCGAGGTTGCCGCGGCCGTTGGCCAAGTCAGCACGGCGATGTTCCATAAGGAATACGCCGAAGTGTTCGCCGGCGACGCGCAGTGGCAAGCGATCGAAGTGCCCCAGGCAGCCACCTATGTGTGGCAGGACGATTCCACCTATATTCAACACCCGCCGTTCTTCGAGGACATCGCCGGGCCCCTGCCGACCATCACCGATGTCAAAGGCGCGCGCGCCCTGGCGCTGCTGGGCGACTCGGTGACCACCGACCATATCTCCCCGGCCGGCAACATCAAAGCCGACAGCCCGGCCGGCCGCTACCTGCGCGATAAAGGCGTAGAGGCCCGAGACTTCAACTCCTACGGCTCGCGCCGGGGTAACCATGAAGTGATGATGCGCGGCACCTTCGCCAACATCCGTATCCGCAATGAAATGCTCGGCGGCGAAGAAGGCGGCAACACGCTGCATATTCCGACTGGGGAAAAACTGGCGATTTACGACGCGGCCATGCGTTACCAAGCCGAGGGCACGCCCCTGGTGATTATCGCAGGCCAGGAATACGGCACCGGCTCCAGCCGCGACTGGGCAGCCAAGGGCACCAACCTGCTGGGCGTCAAAGCGGTGATCGCGGAAAGCTTCGAACGTATCCACCGTTCCAACCTGGTGGGCATGGGCGTACTACCGTTGCAATTCACCGCGGGTCAAAGCCGCAAAAGCCTGGGGCTGACGGGGCACGAGCAGTTCGATATTTCCGGCCTGAGCGATGCCAACATTCGCCCTGGCATGCCGCTGACGCTGCATATCACCCACCAGGACGGCCGCCAGGAAGACGTGCCGTTGCTGTGCCGTATCGACACGTTGAATGAGGTCGAATACTTCAAGGCGGGGGGAATTCTGCATTATGTGTTGCGGCAGTTGATTGCGTCTTAACGGACATAGATCAAGAGCTCGGGGGCAAGCCCCCTCCTACGAATCCAGCGCCTGGCGTCCCGTAGGAGGGGCCTTGGCCCCGAGCTCTTGCTTTTTTACCCTGCCTGCAAACGGGATTGCTGCAGCAGCTCGTTCAGCGCTGTGTCCAGCTTCTGCAACGCGCCTTCCTTATCGACCCACCAATCGGTTGACCACAGCCGCAGCAGGTTCCAGCCCAGACCACCGAGGATCGCGCTGCGCACCTTATCGCGGTCGCGGGCTGTGGCGGCGCTATGGTAGGTCGCACCATCGCATTCAACACCGGCCAAGTAGTCGCCAGGGCGGTCCGGGTGCACGATGCCCAGATCAATACGGAAACGCGAAACGCCAATCTGCGTCACCACCTGCCAGCCAAGGCGCCTCAGCCCTTGGGCCACGGCTTGTTCGAACGGCGAATCATAGCCCCCCACTGAGCCCTGAACCGCCTCGGCCAAAGCCCTTGGCCCACGCTGGGCGAACTCGATGAAGTGCTTTAAATCCCGCACGGCGCGGGCGTTGGTGCGGTTGAGGTCGATCATCGACGGGTCGAACGAGGTGAAGACCAACATCTCCCGTCGAGACCGGGTGATGGCAACGTTCAGCCTACGCCACCCGCCGTCTTTGTTCAGCGGGCCGAAGTTCATCGACATGACCGGCGCCCCAGGCTCAGTGGGGCCGTAGCCGATCCCGAGCATGATCAGATCGCGCTCGTCGCCTTGCACGGTTTCCAGGTTTTTGACCACCACGGGTTCAGTTTGCGTGTCCTGAAAAAACGGCTCGATCTGCGGGTATTGCTGACGCGCCGCGTCCAACAAATCGTTGATCAACTTCTGCTGGTCCGCGTTTAACGTGATGATGCCGATGGAATGCCCCGCCGCGACGAAGGCAGGGTCGGTAAGACGCTTTACGGTCTCACTGACGATAGCTTCGGCTTCAGCCTGGTTGTAGCGCCCTTTACCTTTGGCATACACGCCCTCGACCCGGCGCCATTCGACCGCACTGGCACGGGTTTGCGCTGCCGGAAAGGTGATCAGGTGGCTGTCGTAGTAACGGTGGTTGGAAAACGCAATCAGGCTTTCATGGCGGCTGCGATAGTGCCAACTCAAGCTGTGGCTCGGCACCCCGGCCCCCAAGCACTCGTCGAGGATGCTCTCCATGTCTTCAGCGGTATCGTCGTCACCGGCATTCGGGCCACGGCTGAAGAAGTTCGTCGGGGGCATCTGCCGTGGGTCGCCGGCAATCACTACTTGGTGACCCCGCGCGATCGAACCTATCGCATCCCAAGGGGCGATTTGCGACGCCTCGTCGAAGATCACCAGATCGAAGGGCGGCTGATCGGCAGGCAGGAACTGCGCAATCGACAACGGGCTCATCAGCATGCACGGTGCCAGGCAATTCAGCGCATCGCCCATCTCAATGGCCAACTGGCGGACAGGCTTGTGCCGGCGCGACTTTTGCAATTCATGCTTGAGCACCGCGAAGCCACTGCTCTTGGGGATGTCGTTCTTGGAAGGGATCAGGCCACAGAGTTTGGCGCGGATATAGCGCACGGTCAGTTTGGCCATTTGGTCATCCAGGCGAACGAACGCGCTGATGTCACTCATGTGCTCGGCGGCCACGAAATTTCTCAGCAGTGGCTCGTTGTCGATACCCTGGGTCGCAAACCAATGGGCATACGCTGTGACAAAGGTATCTTCAGCGGCGGCCGGCATCAGGCTGCCGGCTTGCAAGGCTGAAGCCAGGTTGGCCAGTCCGGCATCGGCCGCTTGCGCGCGCACTCGGCACCAGTCGCACCAGGCTTTGAGCTGCTCTTCCCGCTGTTGGATGGCCAGGCTGGTTGCCCGCCATACGGCAGCGCTCGGGCGCGCGTCAGGGGTGAGCGCCGCCAAGCCGGTCAATAGCCGATCGGCGTCGGTGTAGCGGGACAACGCCTGTTGCAACGCCGCGAAGGCTGCGCTGATGGGCCCACCGGCGGCCAACATATCATTGGCCTCGATGACCAGGCGCGACACCGCGCTGCGCAAGGTCAGCAAGTGCTCGGGAGATTCGGCCAACCCGCTCAACTGCCCGCGCAGTTTCTCGGCCAGCGTGACCGCCTGCAACAGCCGCGAGGTGTCGCTGCCCAAGCCTTGCCAGCCAGGGATCGGTTGCAGATCGCCGGCCAAGGTATCCAACTGGGTGAGTTGCCCGTGCATCTGCTCAAAGATGGCGAGGTCGCCAGGCGTGTCCGGTAGGCCCGACGCGCCCCCTAACGACACTAATTGCTTGGTCACCTTTTTCTTGGCAAACGTGGCTAGAAACCAGAATTTGCCCTCGGCCTCTTGCCACTCACGCTGAAGCTGCGCGAACGGAATACGTCGGCAGGCTTGGTCGGCATAATTTACCGAGAGGCTCTGCTCGAGCGTCCGATAGCGCTCGAGCAACTGGCACGCCTGCCGGGTGGATTCGATGCGCGCCGAGGCATCAGGCGTAAAGGCGAATGCCAGGTTCAGGCCATGGGCGTCCACCATCAGCGCAATCAGCGTGCTGAGTCGTTGGGCCTGCTGCACTTCAGCAACCGGCAACGGCAGGTGCGTCAAACCCAGCATCTTTTGGCTCGCGGCATTCAACCCATCGAGCGCCTCCGGCAGTTCCCGTGCGGCGCCAGCGATCTGCGCCTGCCAGGCGTTCGACCATTGAGTCTGCGCCAGGGCGCCGAACGATTCTGACAGATCCCGTGCCGCCGCCCCATTGAGGCCCAGGCGACGGGCAAGGTCGAGCAACTGGTCGTACTCGCTGGCCGTATGTTGCGTGCCGGCCGACCAGGCCAATCGGGGCGTCTGCGGGCCATGGTCACGCACTACACGACCGATCGATTGATGCAGGGAAAGGCCATTGTCCCAGCGCCTATGCAAGACTTCCACTAGCTGGTTAAGGCGCGCACGCAGGGTCTGCAAGCGCGCGGCTTCACGCTCCCACTCCTCGGTGCTAAGCGTGTCACTCACGTCCCAGGCACGGTCCAACTGCTTGAGCACTTCAACTTTCGAGGTTTTACTGGAATGCAGTTCCAGGCAAAACTCGCCCAGGCCCTTCTCGGCCAAGCGGCGATAAACCACGTCGAGGGCCGCGCGTTTTTCCGCCACGAACAACACACGCCGCCCCAACGCCAGGTTGTGCGCAATCATATTGGCAATGGTTTGCGACTTACCGGTGCCGGGCGGCCCATCCATGACAAAACTGTGGGTGCTGGCAGACGCCACCACCGCGGCCAACTGCGAAGAGTCGGCGGGCAATGGGGCAAACAGCTGCGCAGGGGTGACGCTGGCGTCGAGCCGCTCCGGCTGAGGAAACTCGGCAGCGCGGGAGAAGCCTTCGCCGGCTGCGCCTGGCTGCAACAGATGCTTGACCAGGGGGCTTTGCAACAGCTGCGCGGCGTTGGCGTTGAGGTCTTTCCACATCAAATATTTGGCGAATGAGAAGGTGCCCAACACCAGCTCGGTGCTTACTTCAAAGCCGGGAACGTCGCGTACCGCGCGGCGCACTTTGTTCCAGATGCCGGTGACATCGATGCCGCTGTCATCACTGGGCAGTTCGCCGTCCAGCCCTGGGATCAGCAACTCAAAATCGTGGCGCAACAGCTCCAGCAGCGTCAGGTTGAACCGGGGTTCCTCATCGAGCAGGCTCAGGGTGACACCTGACAAAGCGCTTTTTCGCTCAAGCTGCACGGGGAGCAAAATCAGAGGGGCTGAATAGGTTTTCGGGTCTTGCGCGCTTTTCTTCCATTTGAGAAAGCCCATGGCCAGAAACAGCGTATTGGCCCCGCCCTCCTCCAGGTCACTGCGGGCCTTGCGAAACAGTTCGATCAAGGTGGCTTCCAGCTTGACCTTTTCCAGCGTGGCCAGCACTTCACCCCGGGCCAGCGCCTGACGAGCAACCTCGTCGACCAGGTTTTCATGGTTTTGCTGCTCATACAGGGCCGCGTCGCGGCCACCGCTATTGAGGTCGGGGACTGCCAGCACGCGGATACGCCGACCACTGGACAGCAGGTCTTCCACTGCGGCAGGGTCAGGGCAAAGCAAACGCACGCCTTTGGCGCTGTCGGGCAGGTGCAGCAAGCGGTTGCGCGTGGTCAGATCGAGCAGCTTGCGCTGCCACAGCTTTAGTTTGCCGGCAGGGCCCTCGCTGCTGTCGTTGCTCTCGACATCGAAGCCGGGCAGCGCCGGCGCTTCCTCGAGGACTTCAGCGGCAGGTGGCGTATCCGTAGTTTCGGCGCTGGCATCCACTGCGGCGAGCAACGCCAACGGGCGAATTTTCTGCATGCGCGCGCGGTGCAGATCGATGGCCATGATGAACTGCTCATCGTCGAGCTGGCGCTCGGCGGCGGCAACAGCCTGGGAGAAACTGGGCGCCGGTGCGCGGGTGGCCAGGGTGGTCTCGAAAACCAGCATTTCTTTGAGGTCTTGGCGCTTGCGCACGGCCGAGGCTTCATCGGTGAGCAGCTGGGAAAATTCTTGAGGCTGCAACCAGACGCCGACAAAGGCGTGCCCCTTGGTCATGATCAACAAGGCATTGAGCCCCGCCTGCTCCAACGCCGCCGCGAACAACAAGGCCGTGTCCAGGCAGGTGGCCACACCGTTTTCCAAGACAACGCTCGGCGGCCTGACTTTCTGCCCTTGTTGCTCGAAGCTGGCCGGCGGTAATGCGTAGCTCAGTTGAAAGCTGCACACCCCAGACCAAATAGCCGAGGCCAGCTCCCAAGTGCGCGTGCGCGACTTGCCTTCGTAGCCATCGATGCCGTCTTTTTTTCCGGCACGGCGCAAGACCTGCGAAGCCGCCTTCAATACGCGATCGACCGCCGGATCGTTGGGCATGCAGAACGCTGCCAGCAGCTCCGGCATCGCGCTCAAGCCACCCCATTGGGTACGCGCCAGCAGTTCGCTGGGAAAGCGCTGCTCGACCAGCAATTGATCGCCCTGGGACACGCGCAGGATCACATCGGCGCTCAGGCTTTCGCTCAGCCCGGACAGGTACGCGGCATTGAGCTTGAGGTCACGGTCGGCAATGTTGAGGCGATCACCGGCGTTGAGGCGGTGGATAGACCAGGTGCGGCTTTCGACGAAGTCGGGGTCGGTGCTAAGGGTCAGGGTCAAGTTTTCGAACGGTGTGTCTTGCTGGTTCCAGAGGCTCAACTCACGTACGAGTGGGACGGCATTCTGGTGGGAGGCGAAGCCGATCTTGCGTGCGATCAGCGCCTCAATCTTGATGTTCATTCGTGGGGCACCTGGAGCTACGAGCAGCGGCCCCATGCAGAGGCCGGCAAATGGTGCCTATAGTCCATGAGTTGGCGACGCTTGGGAATGGGTTATCGGTCAACCCGCAGGCGAGCGCTGCTTATTCGGGCAAGCGGTTGAGCGCCGGCAAAAAAAATAATGGCACTGCTTAATGGGTCATGCATCGAATAAAATCGCCGCTTTCTTCGCCCGACGGATCGCTATGCTCCTCGCCCTGCTGTTTATCGGTGTCGGCTACGCCCTGGCCTTGGGATACGGCGACCTGGCCCCCGAGGCGTGGCTGAGCTTGCTGTGCCTGGCGCTCGCGGCCCTGGCCGTCGCCTCGCCCCGCTGGCGCGCGCTTGGCCACGGGCTGTTTATCTGCACCGCCTTGGCGTTGGCCGTGCATCTGTTACCAGGCTTTCACAACGCGCAGGTACTGGACAACGCGCGCCTAAGCGCCGACTCAGTGCCCTATAGCTTCAAGCTGAACCTAGACAAACCCCTGATTGGCCTGTGGCTGCTGCTGGTCTGCCCGTGGGTGCTGGGTGTGCCGCCACGGGGGCTACCACGCCTGGCCCTGGTGCTCGGCGGCACGTGCCTGGGGGTACTGGGCCTGGCCGTGGCACTGGGGGTGATCGGTTGGGCACCCAAATGGCCTGACGTCGGCTGGCTGTGGTTGGCCAACAACCTGTTGCTGGTCAGCCTGACCGAGGAATTGTTGTTTCGCGGTTATATCCAGGGCGGCCTAAGCCGTCTGCTCGCTGACCGGCGCTATGGCCAAAGCGTGGCGCTTGGCGCTAGCAGCCTGCTGTTCGGGTTGGCTCATCTGGGGTTGGGCGGGCGCTGGGCACTGCTCGCCGGCTTGGCGGGCGTGGGCTACGGCCTGGCTTGGCGCTATGGCGGGCTGTTCGCCGCCTTGGCCTGCCACGTCCTGTTGAATGTCCTGCACTTCGGCTTGTTCAGCTATCCCATGGGCTGCGGATCGCCACTGTGCGCCTAAACGGTGCGCGCCACTAAATTTTCCGCCGACGCGGCCGATACGCTCACACAGACTTGCTTGTGGAAACGAAGCCCATGCGTAACAACCAACCCATCACCCAACGGGAGCGTAGCTTCCCGGCCGAACAGCGGCTGATCTCGACCACGGATGCGAAAGGCCTGATCACCTACTGCAACGAAGCGTTCGTAGAGATCAGTGGATTCACTCACGATGAGTTGATCCGCGCGCCGCACAACCTGGTGCGCCACCCGGATGTGCCCTCGGCAGTGTTCGAACACATGTGGGGTACCCTGCGCCAGGGCCAGCCCTGGATGGGCATCGTTAAGAATCGCTGTAAAAATGGCGATTTTTATTGGGTCAACGCATACGTCACGCCGATTTACGAGAACCGCCAGGTGGTGGGTTATGAGTCCGTACGGGTCAAGCCCAGCGCCGAGCAAGTGCGCCGCGCCCAGGCGCTGTATGAGCGGCTCAACGCCGGTAAATCCGCGGTGCCTGCCAGCGACCGCTGGCTGCCGGTGTTGCAAGACTGGGTGCCGTTCATTCTGGTCAGCCAAATCAGTTTTATGATCGGGGTGTGGTTGAACAGCCATTGGGGCTTCGCCGCCGCCGCAGCACTGGCCATTCCCCTTGGGCTGCTGGGCCTGAGCTGGCAGCAACGCGGTATCAAACGCCTGCTGCGCCTGGCTGAACAGACCACCTCGGACCCGCTTATCGCGCAAATGTACACCGACAGCCGCGGCGCCCAAGCGCGCCTGGAGATGTCCATCCTCAGCCAGGACGCACGTCTGAAGACCTGCCTGACCCGCTTGCAGGACAGCGCCGAGCACCTTAGCGACCAAGCCCGGCAGTCCGATGTGTTGTCCCACGAGAGTTCGGCCGGCCTGGAGCGCCAGCGTGTCGAAACCGAACAGGTCGCCACCGCTGTGAATCAAATGGCCGCTACCACCCAGGAAGTCGCCAGCCACGTTCAGCGCACTGCCGATGCCACCCAGGAGGCCAACCGCCTGACCGGGCGTGGCCGGGCGATTGCCGGGGAGACCCGCGAGGCCATCCAGCGCCTGTCGGTGGTGGTCGGCGAAACCGGGCAGACCGTCACTCAGTTGGCCAAAGACAGCGATGAAATCGGCGGCGTGGTGGATGTGATCAAAGGCATTGCCGACCAGACCAACCTGCTGGCGCTCAACGCCGCCATCGAAGCCGCACGGGCGGGTGAGATGGGTCGAGGTTTCGCCGTGGTCGCCGACGAAGTGCGTCAGCTGGCCCAGCGCACCGCTGAATCCACCGGGCAGATCCACGGCCTGATCGCCAAGCTGCAACAGACGGCCAGTGCGGCGGTGCAGGCCATGGACGCCGGCCATCGCCAGGCCGAAGAAGGTGTGGCCCGAGTGCTTGAAGCCGACCAGGCATTGGTCGGCATTAGCGACGCCGTGGCCAATATCACCGACATGACCACCCAGATCGCCGCCGCCACTGAAGAACAAAGCTCGGTGGCCGAAGAAATCAGCCGCAACATCAGTAATATCTCCGAGCTGGCCGACCAGACCTCAGAACAGGCGCAGCACTCGGCCTTGCTCAGCGAAGCCTTGAGCAAGACGGTGAGCGACCAGTATTCATTGGTGGAACGCTTCAACCGTTAACCCAGGCGGGCGCGTTCAAAACAAGAACGCGACCACCCGATCGGCGGCGCTCAGCAGGTGCTCTTCGTGGGTGAAACCTGAAGCCTTCAACGGCTTCAGGTCATGGTCGGCGGCGTGCAACCAGAACACTTCCACCTGTTCCGATAGGACATAACCGGCAACGGCCTCCCGGTTGCCCAAGGCGTCGCGTTCGCCTTGCACGATCAGGCTGGGCGTGGCGAGCCCGGACAAGTGTGCAACCCGCGGCTTCTCAGGCTTACCCACGGCATAGAACGGATAGCCCAGGCACACCAGTGCATCGACGCCCAGTTCATCGGCCACGAGGCTGGCCATGCGCCCGCCCATGGACTTACCGCCGATGGCCAGCTTGCCCGCCATTTGCGTGCGCACCAGCGCATACACCTGGCGCCAGCTCTCCAGCAGCACGGCTTGCGGGTTCGGTGGGCGCTTGCTGCCACCGGCACGGCGCTGCGCCATGTAAGGGAATTCAAACCGCAGCACGCTGACCCCGCCCGCCGCCAGGTGCTGCGCCATGCGGTTCATAAAGGGGCTGTCCATTGGCGCGCCGGCGCCGTGGGCGAGGATCAGGCACGGCGCCTCACTGCCGTCGGCACGGCTTTGTGCCGGGTCCCATAGCCAGCCATTGGCCGTGACGCGCTGGGCCCATTGATCGGCATCGAGATCGGGGGTGGGATGCTCGCTCATGCTTGCCTCGCTGGATATAAAGTCTGCAGATACAGCCTATGGGAGCGGAACCCATGGGCAACGATGTAACCATTTAACTGACCACTTGATCAGGTTTTCATTGACAAGCGCGGCGGTCATTCGCCTATGATTCGCCACTTTCCAGTCTGAAGCACGGCCCTTTACATAACGCCGGGCAAAGACAAACCGCCGACCCGGCGCGGCCCTTTGTTATCATCCTGCCCCCAGTAAACCCGAACCGTGGAACCCGCGCATGGACACAACAACCCGCCCGACGGCGTACAACTACCAGGTTGTCCGCCAGTTCGCCGTGATGACGGTGGTCTGGGGCATCCTCGGCATGGGCCTCGGGGTATTCATCGCCGCGCAACTGGTCTGGCCGCAGTTGAACTTCGACCTGCCCTGGACCAGCTTCGGCCGCTTGCGCCCCCTGCACACCAACCTGGTGATCTTCGCCTTCGGCGGCTGCGCCCTGTTCGGCACCTCGCTGTATGTGGTGCAGCGCACCTGCCAGGTACGCCTGATCAGCGATCGCCTCGCCGCGTTCACGTTCTGGGGCTGGCAGGCGGTGCTGGTGGGTGCAGTGGTCAGCCTGCCGTTGGGTTTCACCACGTCCAAGGAATACGCTGAACTGGAATGGCCGTTGGCAATACTGCTGGCGGTGGTGTGGGCCGCGTATGCGGTGCTGTTCTTTGGCACCATCATGCGCCGCAAGACCAAACACATTTACGTCGCCAACTGGTTTTACGGCGCGTTCATTCTGGTCACGGCCATGCTCCACGTGGTCAACCATATGGCCCTGCCCGTGAGCCTGTTCAAGTCCTACTCGGCGTACTCGGGGGCCACCGATGCGATGATCCAGTGGTGGTATGGGCACAACGCGGTGGGCTTTATCCTGACCACCGGGTTTCTCGGCATGATGTACTACTTCGTACCCAAGCAGGCTGAGCGGCCGGTGTATTCCTATCGCTTATCCATCGTGCACTTTTGGGCGCTGATTACCCTGTACATCTGGGCCGGGCCCCATCACCTGCACTACACCGCCTTGCCCGACTGGGCGCAGAGCCTGGGGATGGTGATGTCGATCATCCTGCTAGTGCCGAGCTGGGGGGGCATGATCAACGGCATGATGACCCTGTCCGGCGCCTGGCATAAGCTGCGCAGCGACCCCATCCTGCGCTTTCTGGTGGTGTCCCTGGCGTTCTACGGCATGTCGACCTTCGAGGGGCCGATGATGGCGATCAAAACCGTCAACGCCCTCTCCCACTACACCGACTGGACCATCGGCCATGTGCACTCCGGGGCATTGGGCTGGGTCGCGATGATCACCATCGGCTCCACCTACCACATGCTGCCCAAGGCCTTTGGCCGCGAGCGGATGCACAGCATCGCGCTGATCAACGCGCACTTCTGGCTGGCCAGCGTCGGCACGGTGATGTACATCACCGCGATGTGGGTCAATGGCATCACCCAGGGCCTAATGTGGCGGGCGATCAACGACGATGGCACCCTCACGTACTCCTTCGTCGAAGCGGTACAGGCTAGCCACCATGGCTACATGGTTCGGCTGGCGGGTGGCGCGATCTTCGCCAGCGGCATGCTGCTGATGGCCTGGAATACCTGGCGCACCATACGCGGCGCCGACCCGCAACAGGCCGCCGAAGCCGCGCGCATCGAGCCGGCCGGGGTACGCCCATGAAGCACGAAAAGCTGGAAAAAAACATCGGCCTGCTGGCCCTGTGCATGGTCATCGCCGTCAGCATCGGTGGGCTGACCCAGATCGTCCCGCTGTTTTTCCAGGACGTCACCACCCAACCCATCGAAGGCATGGTGCCGCGCAGCGCCCTTGAAGTGGAGGGCCGGGATGTCTATATCGCTAACGGTTGCGTGGGTTGCCACTCGCAGATGATCCGCCCGTTCCGCGCCGAAACAGAGCGCTATGGGCACTACTCGGTCGCCGGCGAGAGCGTCTGGGACCACCCATTTCTCTGGGGTTCCAAGCGCACCGGGCCAGACCTGGCGCGGGTTGGCGCACGCTATTCAGACGATTGGCACCGCGCCCACCTGAATAACCCGCGCGACCTGGTGCCGGAGTCGATCATGCCGGCCTATCCGTTTTTGGCCCACACCCCTTTGGACAGCAGCCAGACCGCGAAGAAACTCGAAGTCCTGCGCGCCCTCGGTGTGCCGTATACAGACCAGGATATCGCCGGGGCCGCCGCCGCCGTGCAAGGCAAGACCGAAATGGATGCTTTGGTGGCCTACCTGCAAGGCCTGGGCACACTGATCAAAAGTAAACGGTGACAGACATGGACACTGGAATGATTCGCGGCCTGGGCACGGTCGTCGTGATGCTGGCGTTTATCGGTCTGGCCTTGTGGGTATTCAGCGGCCGCCGCCAGCAGGACTTCGACGAGGCCGCGCAGTTGCCGTTCGCCGATGAGCCGCAGCCTGCCGAGCCTGCGCAGCCGCCCCAGGAGCGTCCATGAGTACGTTCTGGAGCCTGTACATCAGCGTGCTCACCCTGGGCACGTTGGCCGCGCTGGCGTGGTTACTGTTCTCGACCCGCAAAGGCCAACCCGATGAACCCGGCGAGGAACCGCTGGAACATAGCTTCGATGGCATCCAGGAATACGACAACCCGCTGCCCCGCTGGTGGTTTCTGTTGTTTATCGCCACGTTGTTGTTCGCCCTGGGCTACCTGGCGCTGTATCCCGGCTTGGGTAACTTCAAGGGCTGGTTGCCGGGCTATGCCTACCTCGACGAAGGCACCCAGCGCCAGTTTGCCAACGGCCAGCAAGGCTGGAGCGCCGTGCACGAATGGGAAAAGGAAATGGCCGCGGCGCAGACCCGCGTCGGGCCGATCTTCGCGCGCCTGGCCAGCCTGCCGATCGAAACCGCCGCGCAGGACCCGCAAGCCCTGGAAATAGGCGCCCGCCTGTTCGCCTCCAACTGCGCCCTGTGCCACGGCTCTGACGCCAAAGGTGGTCTGGGCTACCCCAACCTCACCGACAGCGATTGGCGCTGGGGCGGCACGCCCGAGGCGATCAAGGCCAGCATTTACGATGGCCGTCATGCCGTGATGCCCGCCTGGGGCGCGATCATCGGTGACCAAGGGGTGGCCGATGTCTCGGCCTATGTCAGCCAGACCCTGCTCAAACGCAGCCTGCCGAGCGATACCAACGCCGACGCCAGCCGGGGCGCCAACCATTACGCCACCCTTTGCGTGGCCTGCCACGGCGCCGAAGGCAAAGGCAACGCCCTGCTTGGCGCACCGGACCTCACCAACCCCACAGCCTACCTGTATGGCACCCGCTACGGGCAGTTGCAGGACAGTATCCGCCTGGGCCGCCAGGGGGTCATGCCGGCCCAGGCGCAATTGCAGGGCGATGACCGCGTGCATGTGCTGGCCGCCTACGTATACAGCTTGTCGCGCCAAGAGGCCAAGCCGCCGGCCAAGGGCGACTGAGCCCACATAAGGTAGTAACGTAGCGAGACCAACCCCTGGAGCCCCAACGCAGCCGAATGTACCTATGACCGAACGTATCCAGGCCCACGACATCACGCCCCCGAGCCCCAGCGTCGGCCTGTACGCCCCTCGGCAGAACATTTACACGCGCGCCTTCGAAGGGCTGTACCGGCGCGTGCGGATCGGCGTGGCCGCGCTGCTGTTCGGCTTATACTTCGGCACGGTCTGGTTGAATTGGGGCGGCCACCAAGCGGTGTGGTGGAACCTGCCGGAACGCAAGTTCTACGTTTTTGCTGCAACGTTTTGGCCCCAGGACTTTGTCCTGCTGTCGGGGTTGTTGATTGTCGGGGCTTTTGCCCTGTTCTTTGTCACGGTGTACGTCGGCCGAGTGTGGTGCGGCTATGCCTGCCCACAAAGCGTCTGGACCTGGCTGTTCATGTGGTGCGAAAAGGTCACCGAAGGTGACCGCCAGCAGCGGATCAGGCGGGACAACAGCCCAGCGCACCTGGGCAAATACCTGCGTAAAACCCTCAAACATGGCCTATGGCTGCTGATCGGCTTCGTTACCGCGATGACCTTCGTCGGCTATTTCGCGCCTATCCGCGAGCTGGTCAGCGAATTCTTCAGCGGCCAGGCCAGCGGCTGGGCATACGCATGGGTGGCTTTTTTCACCCTGGCGACCTATGGCAACGCCGGCTGGCTGCGCGAGCAGGTGTGCATCTACATGTGCCCCTATGCACGCTTTCAAAGCGTTATGTTCGATAAAGACACCCTGACCGTCGCCTACAACCCCCAGCGCGGCGAGCCGCGCGGTGCACGCAAGAAAGGCGTCGAGCCGCTCGCCATGGGGCTGGGCGATTGCGTCGACTGCACCTTGTGCGTGCAGGTCTGCCCTACCGGTATCGACATCCGCGATGGCTTGCAGCTCGAATGCATCGGTTGTGCGGCCTGTATCGATGCCTGCGATAGCGTCATGGACAAAATGGCTTACCCGCGCGGGCTCATCAGCTACACCACCGAACACCGCCTGGCCGGGCAAGCCACGCCTTGGCTGCGCCCGCGCCTGCTCGGCTACGGCGCGGTGTTGCTGGGCATGCTCGCGCTATTGGCCAGCGCTTTCGCCCTACGCCCGCTGGTGGCCCTGGATGTCAGCAAGGACCGCGCGCTGTACCGGGAAGACGCCCAGGGCCGGATCGAAAACGTTTATACCCTCAAGGTCATCAACAAGAGCCAGCACGCCCAAGAGTACCTGCTCAGCGCCACAGGGCTGAGCGGGCTGGCGCTGACCGGTGAGACCCACCTGAGCGTGCCCGCGGGTGCCATGGCCAGCCTGGCGGTGGGCTTGTCCATGGCGCCCGAGCAGTTGCCTGCAGGCAGCCACGAGGTGGTCTTTAGCCTACGCGATGCCGACGACGATAGCGTTCAGGTGGACACCCCCAGCCGCTTTACCGGCCCATCGACCCCATGAGGCCAGCATGCCGTTGACCCCTGCTGCGAGCCCCTGGTATCGCCACCGCTGGCCGTGGATCCTGATTGCCCTGCTGGGCGGCTCGGTGACCTTGAGCCTGGCCACGGTGGCCATTGCGGTAAAGCACCCGGTGGACTTGGTCAGCGACAATTATTACGACGCCGGCAAAGGGATCAATCGCGCCCTCGACCGTGAGCGCCTGGCCCAGGCCCTGCATCTGCGCGCCACGCTGCAAGTGGACGCACTGACCGGGGAAGTGGCGTTGCGCTTGCAGGGCGACAGCCTGCCCGCCAGCCTGGCACTCAACCTGATCTCGCCTACCCAGCCCAGCCAAGACCGCCATCTCACCCTTCACCGCGACCCGGCCGGGCGCTATATCGGCCAATTGAACGACGCCGTAGCCGGGCGCCGCTTCGTCGAGTTGCTGGGCGAAGACGCTGGGCACGCCTGGCGCTTGTTCGAGGAGGAACGGGTCATCCCCGGGCGGGCCCTGACCCTGGGTGATGAGCCGCTGCAGGCAGAGCAACGACCGTGACGGACCGACCTTCACCGGTAGCAGGCCCGGCGGCTGGCATAACCTGCTACCACTGCGCCCTGCCGGTACTCACCGGCCAGCGTTTCACCGCCCCGGTGTTGGGCGAAACGCGGGTGCTGTGCTGTGCGGGCTGTCAGGCGGTGGCCGAAGCGATCGTGGCCGGTGGCCTAGAGCGCTATTACCAACACCGCAGCGAGGCCTCGAGCAACCCCCAGGCACTGCCGCGGCCGTTGCCTGACGAACTGTTGTTATATGACCGCGCCGACGTTCAGGCCAACCTGGTGCGCCAGGACGGCGACACCCGGGAAATCACCCTCCTGATCGAGGGCATCAGTTGTGCGGCCTGTGGCTGGCTGATCGAAAAACACCTGCGCGGCCTGCCAGGGGTGCTGGACGCCCAGCTCAACCTGGCCAACCAACGCCTGAGCCTGGCCTGGGTGGCCGCCACGGTGGAGCTGAGCCGCCTGCTGCAGGCGCTGCGCGAAATTGGTTACGCTGGCCACCCTTGGCAGCCCGACCAGGCCAACCTGCGGCTGGCCGCCGATAACCGCCGTGCGCTGCGCCAGTTGGGGGTGGCTGGGTTGTTGTGGTTTCAGGCCATGATGGCGACCATGGCGACTTGGCCGGAATTCAATCTGGACCTAACACCCGAACTACACAGCATCCTGCGCTGGGTGGCGATGTTTCTGACCACCCCTATCGTCTTCTATAGTTGCGCGCCGTTCTTCAAGGGCGCCGCCCGCGACCTGCGCAGCCGCCACCTGAGCATGGACCTTTCGGTCTCATTGGCCATCGCCGGTGCCTACCTGGCGGGTATCTACACCGCCATCAGCGGCCAGGGCGACTTGTATTTCGATGCGGTGGGCATGTTTGCCTTATTCCTGCTCACTGGGCGGTACCTGGAACGGCGCGCCCGCGAGCGCACGGCGGCAGCGACGGCGCAGTTGGTCAATCTGCTGCCGGCGTCGTGCCTGCGGGTTGACGCCCAGGGCCTGTGTGAACGCATCCTGCTCAGCGAACTGCGCCTGGGCGACCGCGTTCGGCTGCTGCCTGGAGCCCAGGTGCCAGCCGATGCCTGGATCGTCGCCGGCCATTCGCAGTTGGACGAGTCACTGCTCACCGGCGAGTATCGAGCGCAGCCGCGCGGTGTGGGTGAGCATGTGACGGCGGGCACCCTCAATGGTGACAGCCCGTTGACCCTCGAAGTCTGCGCCTTAGGCCAGGACACGCGCCTGTCGGCGATTATCCGCCTGCTCGAACGGGCGCAGAATGCCAAACCGCGCTTGGCGCTGATCGCCGACCGAGCGGCGCAGGTGTTTGTGTTGTGTTCGTTGCTTGCGGCCGGGCTGGTTGGCCTGCTCTGGTGGCACTGGGAACCGGCGCGGGCGCCCTGGATCGTCCTGGCGATGCTGGTCGCCACCTGTCCTTGCGCGCTGTCACTGGCAACGCCCACCGCGCTTACCGCCGCGACCGGCACCCTGCACCGCTTGGGCCTGTTGCTGACCCGCGGGCACGTCCTCGAAGGCCTGAAACACATCGACACGGTAATCTTCGACAAAACCGGCACCCTGACCGAGGGCCGGCCGACCCTACGTGAAGTGATCCCCCTTGGCCGGCTTTCGGCCGCCCAATGCCTGCAATGGGCGGCCGCCCTCGAAAGCCACAGTGAGCACCCCCTGGCCCGCGCGTTTGGCCCGGCCCAACACGCGGCCGACGCGGTGCACAACCTGCCGAGCCTGGGCTTGGCGGGTCATGTCGAGGGGCAGGCGCTGCGCATCGGTGCGCCGCACTGGGTATGCGCCCTCAGCGGTGCGGTGCTTCCACACCTACCACAGTCTCCGGGCCAGTGCGTCTTGCTGGGCGATAGCCATGGCCCACTGGCCTGGTTGCTGCTCGACGATGCCCTGCGCAGCGACGCCTTGGGCCTGGTGCGCGCCTGTCAGGCGCGCGGCTGGCGCACCTTGCTGCTGTCCGGCGATAGCTCGCCAGCGCTGGCCCAGGTCGCGGCCGAGCTGGCCATCAGCGAAGCCCAAGGCGCACTGGACCCGGAGCAGAAACTGGCGCGGCTCAAGGCCCTGCAGGCCGAGGGCCGGCGCGTATTAGTGGTGGGGGACGGGGTCAATGATGCGCCCCTGCTGGCTGCCGCCGACATCGGCGTGGCCATGGGCTCAGCCACTGACCTGGCCCGGACCAGCGCCGACGCCGTGCTCTTAGGCAACCGCCTGGGTGCCCTGCCTGAAGCCTTCGCGCTGGCTGCACGGGCGCGCCGGGTGATCCTGCAAAACCTACTTTGGGCCAGCCTGTACAATGGGCTCATGTTACCGTTTGCCGCGCTCGGCTGGATCACTCCGCTGTGGGCGGCACTGGGGATGTCCCTCAGTTCGCTGACGGTGGTGCTCAATGCCCTGCGTCTGACCCGCATTCCAGGAGGTGGCCCATGGCGGCCCTCTACATCATGATTCCAGCGGCGTTGGTGCTGGTCGGCCTCGCCTTGTACATCTTCTTCTGGGCCGTCGACAGCGGCCAATACGACGACCTCGAAGGTCCCGCCCACAGTATTCTTTTCGACGACGAGCCGCCTGCCGCCGAACAGGACAAACCCCGTGGCTGAGTGGCTGCCCTTGGTGCTATCGGCCATGCTCCTCGGCCTGCTCGGCGGCGGTCACTGCCTGGGCATGTGTGGCGGCCTGATGGGCGCGCTCAGCCTGGGTATCGCACCGGCCCAGCGGCACCAGCGGCTGCGTCTGCTAGTGGCTTATAACTTGGGCCGGGTGCTCAGTTATGCGCTGGCCGGGCTCTTGCTCGGGTTGGCCGGGTGGGCTGTGGCCAACAGCCCGTTCGCCAAGGGTTTGCGGCTGCTGGCCGCGCTTTTGTTGATCGTTATGGGCCTGTACCTGGCAGGATGGTGGAGTGGTCTGACCCGCATTGAGGGCCTGGGGCGCGGCCTCTGGCGCCGGGTGCAACCGCTCGCTGGGCACCTGCTGCCGGTCACCAGCATTCCACGGGCCATGGCCCTGGGAGCGCTGTGGGGCTGGCTGCCCTGCGGCCTGGTGTACAGCACGCTGCTGTGGGCTTCAAGCCAGGGCCATGCAGGCTACAGCGCCCTGCTGATGCTGGCGTTCGGCATCGGTACCTGGCCGGTGCTGCTGGCCACCGGGGTGGCCGCCGAGCGCACGCAGGCGTTGCTGCGCCGGCGTGGTCTGCGCATGGCGGCTGGGCTGCTGGTCATACTGTTTGGTGTGTGGAGCGTGCCGTGGCCGAACGCCCACGGCACTATGCCCCACGGCGCCATGCATCACCCCTAGCGCCCAATGGTACAAATGTGTTCAACCCTGTTGATGCATATCAACAGAATGTTGATCGGGCCGGCCTAGACTCACGCTACCGCCAGCCCGAGAGCGCCGCACATGCACCATGCCATTCAATGGGACGCCGAGTTGATCCGCCGCTACGACCAACCCGGCCCGCGCTACACGTCCTACCCTACCGCCGTACAATTCGACAGCCAGATTGGCACCTTCGACTTGCTCCACGCCCTGCGCGACAGCCGCCGCGCGTTGCGCCCGCTGTCGCTGTACCTGCATCTGCCCTTCTGTGCCAACGTCTGCTACTACTGCGCTTGCAATAAGGTCATCACCAAGGACCGCGGGCGGGCGCAGCCCTACCTGGAATGCCTGGAAGCGGAAATCCGCTTGATCGCCTGCCACCTCGACCCGCGTCAGCCGGTCGAACAACTGCATTTGGGCGGCGGTACGCCCACCTTTCTTAGCCACAGCCAACTGCGCGCGCTGATGAGCAGCTTACGCAAGCACTTCAACCTGCGCGACGGGGGCGACTACAGTATCGAACTGGACCCCCGCGAAGCCGACTGGTCAAGCATGGGCCTGCTCCGCGAACTGGGTTTCAACCGCGTCAGCCTTGGCGTGCAGGACCTCGACCCCGCGGTGCAGCGAGCCGTCAACCGTTTGCAAAGCTTGGAGCAAACCCGGGCCCTGGTGGATGCCGCGCACACCCTGCAATTTCGCTCGGTGAACATTGACCTTATTTACGGCCTGCCGAAACAGACCGTCACAGGGTTTGCCCACACCCTTGGGCAAGTGATCGAGCTGCAGCCCGACCGCCTCTCGCTGTTCAACTATGCCCACCTGCCCGAACGCTTTATGCCACAGCGGCGTATCGACCCCGCCGAGCTGCCCAGCGCAGCCAACAAACTGCTCATGCTGCAAGGCAGCATCGCCCAGCTAGGCGCCGCCGGATACCGCCACATCGGCATGGACCATTTTGCCCTGGCGGACGACGAATTGGCCGTGGCCCAGGAAGAGTCGCGCCTGCAACGTAATTTCCAGGGCTATACCACCCATGGCCATTGCGACTTGATCGGCCTGGGCGTCTCGGCCATCAGCCATGTGGGCGGCCTCTATAGCCAGAACGAGACGGACTTGACGGCCTACCAAGGGGCATTGAGCCGGCAACAACTGGCGACCCAGCGCGGCTATCGCTGCTCGTTGGACGACCGCGTGCGCGGCACCGTGATTCAGCACCTGATGTGTAACTTTGCGGTGGAGTGGCGGGCCATTGGCGAAGCGTTTGGGATTGACTGGCACACCTATTTCGCCGTGTTCCAGCCACGCTTGCGCGAAATGGCCAGCGACGGCCTGGTCGTTCTGCACGGGGATGGCCTACAGGTCACACCGGCAGGCCGCCTGCTGGTGCGTGCCATCTGCGGCGTATTCGATGCTTTTTGGCCCGCGCAGGACTCACGGCGGTTTTCTCGAGTGATTTGATCAGCCTGGCTGCCCGCACCCAATATGCGCGCTGGCCTGATGCCACTCACTGCGTTACCCTTACAGTCTATAGGTGAATTTCCACAAGGATTTGAAGAAATGTCCGAGCCAGTCAAACTGCGCGCCCAGAGCCACGCCCACTGCAAGGACTGCAGCCTCGCCCCCCTCTGCCTCCCCCTGTCGCTTAACCTCGAAGACATGGACGCGCTGGATGAAATCGTCAAGCGCGGCCGCCCGCTGAAAAAAGGTGAATTTCTGTTTCGCCAGGGCGATGCCTTTAGTTCGCTGTATGCCGTGCGCGCAGGCGCGCTAAAGACCTTTAGCTTGAGCGACAACGGTGAAGAACAAATCACCGGCTTCCATTTGCCCAGTGAACTGGTGGGCTTGTCCGGCATGGACTTAGAACGCTACCCGGTGTCGGCTCAAGCCCAGGAGACCACGTCGGTGTGCGAGATCCCGTTCGACCACCTCGACGAATTGTCGCTGCAGTTACCTCAGCTGCGTCGGCAACTGATGCGGGTGATGAGCCGTGAGATCCGCGACGATCAGCAAATGATGCTGTTGCTGTCGAAAAAAACTGCAGACGAGCGTATTGCCACGTTTCTGGTCAACCTGTCGGCGCGCTTTCGGGCTCGGGGCTTTTCCGCCAACCAGTTTCGCCTGAGCATGTCGCGTAACGAAATCGGCAATTATCTGGGCCTGGCCGTGGAAACAGTGTCGCGGGTGTTTACCCGTTTTCAACAGAGCCAACTGATCGCCGCCGAGGGCAAAGAAATTCATATCCTGGACCCGATCCAGCTGTGTGCCCTGGCAGGCGGAACGCTGGAAGGTTGATTCGCCGCGCCACCTGAGCAGGTATACTGGAGCGCTTTGACGCCTGCCAGGACACCCTAATGGTCTTCGACGAACCCGCCTTTCGTTCACTTATCCGCCCGGTCATCGACTTCCCCAAGCCGGGCGTGATCTTCCGTGACATTACCCCACTGTTCCAGTCGCCCAAGGCCTTGCGCCTGGTGATCGACAGTTTTGTGCATCGTTATATCGACGCCGATTTCAGCCATGTCGGTGTGCTGGACGCGCGGGGGTTTCTGATCGGTTCGATCGTGGCGTATGAGCTGAACAAGCCGCTGATCCTGTTCCGCAAACAGGGCAAACTGCCGGCCGACGTGCTCAGTGAAGGCTACCAGACCGAATACGGCGAAGCCTTCCTGGAAGTGCATGCCGACAGCCTGTGCGAAGGCGATTCCATGGTGCTGTTCGACGACCTGATCGCCACCGGCGGCACCTTACTGGCCGCTGCCAACCTGGCCCGGCGCATGGGCGCCAAGGTGCATGAAGCCGCCGCAATTATCGACCTGCCAGAGTTGCAGGGCTCGCAACGGCTGGAAGCGCAAGGCATCCCGACCTTCTGCCTGACGCAGTTTTCGCTCAGCGAGAAGTAATGGCTGAATGCCCCCGGCTTAGCCGCCGGGGGCGCTGTCGGCTGCTACAGCGTGATGGGTTTACGCCCCGCGAATGAGTGGGCCAAGGTGCCACCATCCACCAGATCCAACTCACCGCCCAGCGGCACGCCATGGGCAATGCGCGACGCCACCAAACCTTTTTGGCTAAGCAACTGGGCAATGTAATGGGCGGTCGCTTCGCCCTCCACCGTCGGGTTGGTGGCCAGAATGACCTCGGTGAAGCTGCCCTGCTCTTCGATACGCGCCAACAGTTGAGGCACGCCGATGGCATCCGGGCCCAGGCCGTCCAACGGTGACAAGTGGCCCTTGAGCACAAAATAGCGCCCTCGGTAGCCGGTCTGCTCCACCGCATACACGTCCATTGGGCCTTCCACGACGCACAACAGCGTTTCGTCGCGGCGCGGATCAGCGCACTGGGGGCATAAGTCTTCCTCGGTCAGGGTGCGACACTGGCGACAATGCCCGACCCCTTCCATGGCACTGGCCAACGCTTGCGCCAAGCGCGTACCGCCGCTGCGATCACGCTCCAGCAGTTGCAGCGCCATGCGTTGGGCGGTTTTCTGGCCAACGCCTGGCAAAGTACGCAAGGCGTCGATCAGTTGGCGGATCAGTGGGCTGAAGCTCATGGTAACAATGCCTGACAAAACTTCGAGAGAGGCGGTTTATACCGGCGTCGACGAGCAGCGTCAAATCTTCAGAGGTCGCTGACCTTGACCACCAGCTTGCCGAAGTTACGCCCTTCAAGGAGACCGATAAACGCCTCGGGCGCTTGCTCCAGGCCGTTGACGATGTCTTCGCGGAACTTGATCTTGCCATCACGCACCCACGGCACCATGGCCGAGAAGAATTCGGAATGACGATCACCGAAATCGTCGAACACGATAAAGCCCTGCATGCGTACGCGCTTGGTCAGAATCGTGCGCGGCAGCAACGAGAAGCGGTCCGGCCCGTCGGGCAGCGAGGTGGCGTTGTACTGGGCAATCAAGCCGCACACCGGCACGCGAGCACGGGCATTGAGCAGGGGCATCACCGCATCGAAGACTTTACCGCCGACGTTTTCGAAGTAGACATCAATGCCTTTGTCACAGGCTGCGGCTAAATCTTCAGCGAAGGTATCGCTTTTGTGATCGATACAGGCGTCGAAGCCCAATTCGTCCACGACGTAGCGACATTTGTCAGCACCGCCCGCCACACCCACGACCTTCAAGCCTTTGAGCTTGGCGATCTGCCCGACTACCGACCCCACCGCGCCGGAGGCCGCAGCCACCACCAGGGTTTCACCCGCTTCTGGCTGGCCGATGTGGGTCAGGCCCATAAATGCGGTCATGCCGGGCATGCCGAGGACACCTAGCGCCATGGAGGGGTTAGGGATACCCGCGGGCAATGGCAGTAGGTTCTTGCCATCGGAAATGCTGTGGCTCTGCCAGCCGGTCATGCCGACCACTAGGTCGCCCTGCTGAAACTTGGGGTTGCGCGAACTTTCGATACGGCTGACCGCACCCCCGGTCATCACTTCGCCGATCTCGACCGGCGCCGCATAGGAAGGCGCGTCACTCATGCGCCCACGCATGTACGGGTCCAGTGACAGATAAAGGGTGCGCAGCAGCACCTCACCGTCCTGCAGTTCCGGCAGGGCGACACGTTCCAGGCGAAAATTCTCTGGTGTAGGGGCGCCGCTGGGGCGCGACACCAGGACAAAACGCTGGTTGAGGGTCATTTCTTCGGACATAACGGCAGGCTCCTAAAATAGTGTGCAACGAACTACTGTAGGGAAACTGACCATTGCCGGCACTCGCCGTTCAGATAACGGGTGTGGGGATTAAAAGATCGGGGGCAAGCCCCCTCCTACGATTGCGAATATGCCTGACCGTAGGAGGGGGTCTTGCCCCCGATCTTTTACCGGGCGCTGCCTAAAACGGCATCTTAAAGCCCGGTGGCAATTGCATGCCGCTGGTCATGCCGGACATTTTGTCCTGGCTGTTGGCTTCGATCTTACGTACGGCGTCGTTGACCGCAGCGGCAATGAGGTCTTCCAGCACCTCTTTGTCTTCCTGCATCAGGCTGTCGTCCAGGCTGATGCGTTTGACATCGTGGCGGCCGGTCATGGTCACGCTCACCAACCCGGCACCCGATTGGCCGGTCACTTCGGCATTGGCCAGCTCTTCTTGCATCTTGGCCATTTTTTCCTGCATTTGCTGCGCCTGCTTCATCAGGCCGGCCATTGGACCTTTCATCATGGTGAGTCACCTCAAGGTTGTGCTTGGATTACACCGCGCATGCCAGGGGCAGCGCGCGGTGACAGGGGGTTAGCTTACTGGCTTTGGCCAACGACGACATCGACAGGTTCAATGGTGTCGGCACGAACGGTCGCATCGAACTGTTGCAGCATCTGTACTATCAATGGGTCACCGTGAATCGACGCCTCCGCCTCGCGCTGGCGGTTGGCGCGGCGAAACGCCTCGGCTTGTGCCGGGGTTTCCTGCTCGGGCTTGACCAGCTCGATGTCCAGGGTGAGGGTGCGCCCGTAGAACTGGTTCAAGGCTTCGTTCAGGCGGCGCTGCTGGGTGGCATTGAAGAGCGCGCTGTGGGCCGGGTCCAGGTGCAGCGTCCAGTGGTCGCCCTGCATGGCCACCAGGCTGCAGTTGGCGGCAATGCTGCCGGTCATGCCGGAGATCGGCAATTTGGGGAACAATTCGAGCCATTGCAAGGCCAGGCCGGTAGCCGGCGCTGCAGCGGGCAGCACCTCGGGTTCGGCAGGCTCTTGGGCAACGCTCTCGCTGGCGAGGTCGTCCAGGTAGCTGTAGGCGCCGGGGTCGGCGTCGGGCTCGTAATAGTCTTCGTCCAGCGGCACATCATCGTCGCGCTCCATGCCGGCCGGGACGTAGTCGATAGCCTTGGGGGGCTCCTCAGGAGCGTCTGGCACGGCGCTGGCAGGGGTCGGCGTGGGCATTGGGGTCAATGCCGGCTGTTCGGATACAGTGTCCAGAATCGGCTCAGGGGCGGGCTCGGCAACCGCTGCAGGTGTTGGCTCCGGCTCGGCTTCGAGCTCTGGCTCCGGCTCCGGCTCCGGCTCCGGCTCCGGCTCCGGCCCGATTTCAGGCTCAGGCACCGGGTCGTTCCAGGGCAAGTCGACCACCGCTGCCGCCACGCTAGGCGCACTGGGCGCTACGGGCTCGGGCGCTTTCTCGACCGCTGCGGGTATAGGGGCTGGCGCCACCGGCTTTGCGGAATCAACTGTGGCCTGGCTGATCCCCACCGGCTTTAGCACCTGCCTCGGCGCGTCCTCGGTGTCGGCAGGGCGGAACGCGAGCATGCGCAACAGCACCATCTCGAAGCCACCGCGCGGCTCTGGCGCCAGCGGCAGATCACGCCGGCCAATCAGGCCCATTTGGTAATAAAACTGCACATCCTCGGCCGGCAAAGCCTGGGCCAGGGCCAACACGCGGTCGCGGTCGCCCTGGCCGTTATCGACGGCGTCCGGCAAGGCTTGCGCCACCGCTACACGGTGCAACACGTTGAGCATTTCGGCGAGCACGCCACCCCAGTCGGGGCCCTGCTCGGCCAGGTGCCGCACCGCCTCCAGCAAGCCCTTGGCATCGCCGTCGAGCAGCGCCTGCAAAACGCCGAACACCTGACCGTGATCGAGGGTGCCCAACATCGCGCGCACATCGGCCGCCAACACCTTGCCTTCGCCGAAAGCGATGGCCTGGTCGGTAAGGCTCATGGCGTCGCGCATGGAACCATCGGCGGCACGCCCCAACAGCCACAGGGCATCGTCTTCGAACGGCACGTTTTCGGCCCCCAGCACATGGCTGAGGTGCTCGACCACCCGTTCCGGGGTCATGTTCTTCAGGGAAAACTGCAGGCAGCGCGACAGGATGGTGGCGGGCAGCTTTTGCGGGTCGGTGGTTGCCAGAATGAATTTAACGTACGGCGGCGGCTCTTCCAGGGTTTTCAGCAAGGCATTGAACGAGTGGCTGGAAAGCATGTGCACTTCGTCGATCAGGTAGACCTTGAAACGGCCCCGGCTCGGCGCGTACTGCACGTTGTCGAGCAACTCGCGGGTGTCCTCGACTTTGGTGCGGCTGGCGGCGTCGATCTCGATCAAGTCGACAAAGCGCCCTTCGTCGATTTCCCGGCACACCGAGCAACTGCCACAGGGCGTCGAGGTAATGCCTGTCTCACAGTTCAGGCACTTGGCGATAATGCGCGCAATGGTGGTCTTGCCAACACCGCGGGTACCGGTAAACAGGTAGGCGTGATGCAGGCGCTGGTTGTCCAGCGCGTTGATCAATGCCTTGAGCACATGGGCCTGGCCAACCATTTCGCGAAACGAACGCGGGCGCCATTTACGTGCAAGAACCTGATAACTCATGAAAAACCGTCGCATCTGGAAAGCGGAAGACCGCTAATCGTAGCGGAGCAGGGACAAAAAAGCACTCGATGCGCTCAATGCCGATCAGTTAAACGCCCACCGCCCTAAGAAAACTCTTTGCCGGCCGATATAACTCATTGCACTCGTCTATCAATGCAGATGATTGCACTATGCTAGCTAAGACGACTCGAGCTGCTGTAATGGACCGACTTATGTTTGCGATTTTAAGTGCCTTGGCCCTGCTTGCAAGCTCGGCCATGGCCGCAGAGCCGCCCTTGCGTTTTTCAGTTTCCGATAGTTGGACCATGCCCCTGGCGCGCATCGAAAATGGCGTCGCCACCGGCGGGATTTTGATCGACATGATGACCAGCCTGGCCAAGCAGCTCGACGCCCCGGCTGAGTTTCACGTGATCGCTCGGTTGCGCCTGCAAAACGCCATGGAGCGCGGTGACATCGACGTGCGCTGTTATACGGCGCAGTCCTGGCTACCCAATATGTCGGGCGACTATATCTGGAGCCTGCCACTGGTCATGCAGCGCGATATTCTGATCGCTACGGCCGACGACAACGCCCCTGTAGACCCGGCAACCTTTACCGGTGAAACCGTGGGCACCGTCCTGGGCTATACCTACCCGACCTTGCAGACACGCTTCGCCAACGGCCTGTTGCTGCGTGACAACGGCCGCACCCAGGACTTGGTAATGTACAAGCTGGCGGCCGGGCGTTATCGCTACGCCGTCAGCAACCAACTGTCGCTTGACTGGTTCAATGCCCACGTGCCGCCGGCACAGCGCTTGCGTAGCGTGGGCGTGGTGCGCGAGCAGGAACTGGGTTGCTACGTGCGCAACGACCCTAACCTGCCGGTGCAGCGAATCCTGCGCACCCTGCTCAGAATGAAAATGTCCGGGGAGATTGATCGCTTGATTGAGCACTACCAGCAGACGGCCTATTCTGACCCGGTGAGCCAGGCAAAAGATTAGCGGGAACCGCACCCGCCACCTACGATCAAACGCTCCGCCTCTTTATATCCTGGCAACGCTGGGGTAGTGTCAATCATTCGCACAGGACAGAGCACGCACATGACTTCCAAGCTCGAACAACTCAAAAAATTCACCACTGTGGTTGCCGACACCGGCGACATCGACGCTATTACCGAGCTCAAACCAGTGGATGCCACCACCAACCCTTCATTGCTGCTCAAGGCAGCTTCGATCCCCGGCTATGCCGAACTGGTCAAACGTACCCTGCAAGAAAGCAAAGGCGATCTGGGCTTGGCCTGCGACCGTTTTTCCGTTGCTGTGGGCGGGGGGATTATCAAGGCTATTCCCGGGCGTATTTCCACCGAGGTGGACGCACGGCTGTCTTTCGACGAGGCCGCATTGCTGGGCAAGGCCCATCAACTGATCGAGCTCTACGAAGCCGCCGGCGTCAAGCGCGACCGCGTGCTGATCAAGCTGGCCTCGACCTGGGAAGGTATTCGTGCGGCTGAAAAGCTTGAGCGCGAAGGCATTCAGACCAACCTGACGCTGCTGTTTTCCTTCGCCCAGGCCCAGGCCTGTGCCGACGCCGGGGTGTTTCTGATCTCGCCGTTCGTGGGCCGCATCTATGACTGGTACAAAAAGTCCACTGGCGAGGAATACACCGGTGCGGACGATCCAGGCGTGAAGTCGGTGACGCGTATCTACAATTACTACAAAGCCAACGACTACAAAACCGTGGTCATGGGCGCCAGTTTCCGCAACCTCAACCAAATCGAGCAGTTGGCCGGTTGCGACCGTTTGACCATCAGCCCCGAGCTGCTGCAAAAGTTGGCGCAAGACCAGGGTTCGCTGGAGCAGAAACTCAAACCCGGCAACCCAAGTGAGCCACGCCAGAGCCTGAACGAAGCGCAGTTCCGCTGGGCATCCAATGAAGATGCGATGGCGACCGAGAAGCTGGCAGAGGGTATTCGTCAGTTCGCCCGGGACCAGGAAAAACTCGAGCAGTTGTTCGCTTCGAAGGCGTAAGCGCCACGCTACAAAATAAAGGGGGGCAAGCAGACAACGGCTTGCCCCCCTTTGTTTTAGGTTTTAGCTGCGCTCTAGTGCGTTCACCAGGTCGTGGAACGCTTCGCGGTTGGAGTCATTGAGCCCCATCAGGATCTTGTGGGCCTCTAATACCTTGGCCTTGACGATGTCCTCGGACTGATCCTGAGAAGGCAGGTCGGTCAGGCATTCGGTACAGGGGATTGGCCGATCGACGATATTGAATACCTGATCGAAGCCCATCGATTGGAGCAGACGCGTGATGTCCTCATGGGTCGTCACTACGGTGGGCAGCAGCCCGACTTTCTGCCGCGACAAGATGGACAGCTTGGCCAACAGGCCGAGCGTCGTGCTGTCAATGCTCCGCGTTTCCGTGAGATCGATAACGATCGCCGAGAAATTCAGGGCAGTGAAGATCTTTTCAATAGTCGCATCCAGCGCTGAACATAAAGTCAGGCGGACTTCACCGACGAATTTCAGAACGAAGGTGCCGCTCTGTTCGGCGAACTGGATTCTACCGATACTCATGCAAGGTTCCTGCTCAGCACAAACAAGGCGATATCATCCGGCATCTCCCCGAGCGTGGCCAATCCAAACTTATGCCGCATGCCATCCAGGCTGCCGCCCGCGGCGTCGACTATTTCAGGTAACGCCGCTTCTTTGTCCTTGAGTGTTTCCCCTGGCAGCAAATCGAGAATGCCATCGGAAAACAAGGTCAGGCTGAACCGCTCCGGCAACTCCATCACGTGATCCGTGTAGGTCGCCTCGTTGAACAGCCCTACCGGCAGGCCACGGCCTTGCAGGTAACCGACCTTCTCATGGGTGTAGAGCACCGGCAATGGCAGGTGCCCTCCTATACTGTAGGTCAATAAACCAGTTTCTTCGTCAATTACACCCCCGACCATGGTCACATGCTTACCGAGCTTGCAGTTGATCAGGCCACGGTTGATATGCCCCAACACCTCTGAAGGCTTGAATTCACGCAGGGTGCCGTTGCGTTTGGATTCAAACATGAGCCGGGTCGTCATGAACTTCAACAGCACGGTGACGAACGCTGAAGAGGCGCCATGACCTGAGACATCGGCCAGGTAAAACGCTACGCGCCGCTCGTCGACCCGAAAATAGTCGACGAAGTCCCCCGACAAATACAGCGATGGGATGATCTGGTGCTCGAAGCGGAAACCGTCGGTGCTCCACGGGCTTTCCGGCAACATGTTCATCTGCACCTGGCGACCGGCGTTCTGGTCTTCCTGAAGCAGATGCAGGCTGGCTTCCAGCTCACGGTTGGCGGTTTCCAGCTTCTGCCGATAGCGCTGGTTTTCCAGCAGCAGATGCGCACGATCCAGCGCTCGGCGCACCGAGTGCTCCAATACCGCGAGATCTTCTAGGGGTTTGATCAGGTAGTCGGCGGCGCCGAGGCGCAGCGCTTCGACAGCGTCGTTCATGACCCCTGCCCCTGACAGCACGATCACCGGCATATCAGGCGCGCGCTCGGCGACCTGCCGAATGAGCTCGAGGCCGCCCACCTGCGGCATGCGCAGATCGCAGATGACGAGGTCAGGCTTTTCCTGCTCGAATACCTGAAGCCCCTGTAGGCCGTTATGGGCCTGCAGGACGCTGAAGCCACTGTCTTCCAAGTAGGCCGCAAGACTCGCGCGCACTACGTCGTCGTCGTCGATTATCAGCAGCGTTGCACTGGTTTTCTGCATGTGGGCAAACGGCGCCAGAAATGGGTTGGCGTAAGAGCGCTCGAATAACGCCTTCTTACTGGATTCGCTTCTAGCCTCTTGATCAACTCGCAAAGCACAATTGTGTTTTGCGTGGTCCATATCGAAGATGCCCTATAAGGCGCAGACGGTACTCCCATCCGACGGGCGTTTCAAGCGTGCACCGATGGCCGCTTAATGTCTTTACGGCGCAACTCACTGGGAGTTATAAAAACATCTTGAACACTAACGAAAACGAAGGACGGACCCCCATGAGCCAAATCGATCGTGATTACGAAGAAAAACGCGACTTTATTCGAATGACCGTAGACGCAAAGGTCACTGTCGAATTCAACGGCCAGACATTGCCCGGTATTTGCCGTGATCTCTCTTCCAATGGTATGCAAGTGACCCTGGAAACCCAAACACCCGCGGCCGCCGACGACGTTCTTATCGTGCACATGGCCTCCTCCCACCCCACTTTGAAAGATTTGCGGGCCGAAGCCAAAGTGGTCCGGGTTGGCGCAGACCCTGAAACGGGTAATCAGGTATTGGGCCTGAGCATCCTCACAATGGACTGAAATATCCAGCCATAAAAAAGGCGACCCGATGGTCGCCATTTTTATGGGCGCGAAAACGTTAAAAGTCGTCTTCGACCTGCCCGTCCTTGACCTTGAACTCGCGATTTTGCAGGTAGGCATTGCGCAAGAAGGTGTATTTGTCACCGTTGATGAGTTTTTCCGCCGACAGCAAGCTGGCTCGAGTGTCGATCAGGTTAAGCCCCAGTGCGGTGTTACGGACCGGCACATCGTCGATGTATCGATAGGGCGTGGCGTAGCTGTCGGGGATTTTCGAGAAGCTGTCGCGCACGGTGCTGGGGCCCAACAGCGGCAACATCACATACGGACCGCTGGCGACGCCCCAGTAGCCCAGGGTCTGGCCGAAATCTTCATCGCTGCGCGGCAAGCCCATGCGCGTACCGACGTCGAAGAAACCGAGCAGGCCAAAGGTGGTGTTGAAGATCAACCGCGCGGTGTCCACGCCCGCCGCCCGAGGTTTGGCTTGTAGCACGTTGTTGGCAAGGTTGCCGACATCGCCGATATTGTTGAAGAAGTTGTGAATGCCATCTTCGAGAAACTGTGGCGTCACGAACTGGTAGCCCTGGGCCAATGGCTTCAGCGCGTAGGTATCGAGGGTGTCGTTAAAACGGAAGATCGGCCGATTGACGCTTTCCCACGGATCTTCCTCGGTCGCGGCCTGGGCAGCCATTGGTGCACACGCAATGGCTGCCAGCAGGCAAACCCGCGCCAGAGGGTCGATGACACCCATAGAGATACTCCTTGAAAAACAAATGGGCACGGGCCCGGCAAGAAAAACCCGGCCAGTATAAAGCCAAGGGCGCGATTTAGGTACGTTGCTCATGTAACGGTGGTGAATCACGGGCAGGTCACGGTGCCGTCATATAGGGCGATTACTCTGAAGTTTTTCCAGAGTGAACCCCACCTATGCCAGACACCGCTGCCAGCCTGCCCCTGCCCACCGCTGTATTGTTTGGCCTGAGTGGTTGCCTGGTGGATTTCGGCGCCACCCACCACCCGGCAATGTGTGTCGAGGTATTACAGGACCCACCCTCACCCGCCAGCCTCACGCCTGGCGCCGCGGCGGCGCTGGCCTTTCTGGAGAGCAGCGAGGTGCCCTGCGCCTGGCTCGAACAGCTACCGGCGCACACTTGCTCGGCTTTGGCGCAAGAGCTGCCCAGCTCCGTGCGCAGCGTCTGTCAGCGCCCCGATACCCCGCCGTGGCCGGCGCCCGACGCCTGTTGGCAAGCTCTGATGCAGCTAGGCATCGGCCGCCTCGAGGGCTGCATACTGGTCAGCGGCGACCCCCAACTGCTGCGCTCAGGCCTGAACGCCGGGCTGTGGACCATCGGCCTGGCGTCCTGCGGCCCGTTGTGCGGGCTGGGGCCAGAAGCGTGGCAGGCATTGAACACCCAACAACGTAAACAAAAGCGCGCCCGGGCGACCCTGGACCTGTACGCCCTAGGCGTACACTCGGTGATCGACCACTTGGAAGCGCTACCCAACTGCCTGGGTGACATCGGCCTGCGCCGTTACAAAGGGGAAAAGCCCTGACAGGTTTACAAGCGCGCGATCGGCGCCGAAGTGGATTACCCTGAACACAGCCATGGACCTTTGCCAGAGCACTGCGGTCCATCGCTGTGCCTATTATTGAAGGGAGATCGCCATGCCTGCCAGCGAACTGCAAGAGCAGCTGAATTCGTTACGTGACCAATTGGAGCAAAACCCGCCTGAAACCGAAGAAGAACGGGAAAACCTGAGAGCGCTCATGGCGCAAATCGAATCACGTATCGAACTGGGCAATGCCACCAACGACCAAAGCTTGGCAGATACTGTCAACCTGGCGGTGGAAAACTTCGAGGTCAAGCATCCGGGGGTTGCCGGGACCCTGCGTAACATCGTGCAGACCCTCGGCAATATCGGTATCTAGCCGCAGCTATTGGCGTACCAGGCGACGGTTATCGAACGCCGTCGCTTCGGTGCTGCGATAGGGGTTGATATCCAGCCCCCCTCGCCTGACGTAGCGAGCGAATACCGTGAGCGTATGCGGTTGAAGCAGGCGCTGCAGGTCGAGGAAAATCCGCTCCACGCACTGCTCGTGGAAGTCGGCGTGCTGACGAAAACTCACCAGGTAGCTCAGCAAGCTGCCATGGTCTAGCGCGGCGCCCCGGTACTGCACGACCACGCTGCCCCAATCGGGTTGGCCGGTCACCGGGCAATTGGATTTCAGCAGATGGCTGTGCACGCTCTCCTCGACCTGGCGGGCCGGGTCACAGCGCAGCAAGCCCGGCTGGGGTTGGTTGTATTCATTGATAGCGATGTCCAAACCGTCGATGCAGATGCCGGGCAGCGCCGCCAGGCCCTGCGCTTGCACGTCGTCCAAGGTCCGCACCTTGACCCCCACAGGCTTGCCGGCGGCGCTGGAAAGATCAGCGGTCAAACACTCCACTAGCGCGTCAACGCTGGCAAATGGCGTCTGATTCAGCGAATTGAGGTACAGCTTGAAGGATTTCGACTCAATGATATTGGGTGAGTCCGCCGGAATGCTGAACTCGCCGATCGCCACGACTGGTTTGCCTGAAGGCAACAGCCAGGACAATTCAAAGCAATTCCAGAAGTCCACACCACGGTACGGCAAGGTCTCGGCGCTAAGGCCCAGCTCGGCCCATTTAGCGGCGCGGGGTATAGGAAACAGCAATGAAGGGGTGTAAGTGCTGATGTATTCGCTGGACTTGCCCAACGGCGAGTGTTCGGCTGCGGGGTGCATGTGCTCGACCTGACTAAGAAAACCCCGGCAGTTTAGCACTGCGCAGCCATGAGCAGATCCCCGAACGTCATGCTGCGTTATGCCAGGCCAACGCGCCCCTGGCGGGGCGCGCATGGCTCACTCGTAGCGTAAAGCGTGGGCAGGCTGGATCTGGGAGGCGCGCCAGGCCGGGTAGATGGTCGCCAGAAAGCTGAGCACCAGCCCTGCTGCACAGATCAGCGCGACGTCGGGCCACTGCAACTCAGATGGCAGGTTGCTGATGAAGTACACGTCTGAAGTGAAGATGTGTTGGCCACTGAGGCGCTCCACCCAGCCCACCAAAGTACTGACATTCAGGGCTGCGACAACGCCGAGTATGCCACCGACCAGGGTGCCGAACACGCCGATCACGCTGCCCTGCACCACGAAGATGCCCATGATCTGGCGAGGCGTGGCGCCCAATGTGCGCAGGATGGCGATGTCGGCGCCCTTGTCGTTCACCACCATGATCAAGGTGGCAATGATGTTGAACGCGGCCACGGCGATAATCATCAACAACAACAGGCCGATCATGGTCTTTTCCATTTTCATGGCGCTGAACAGGCTGCCCTGGGTGTGGGTCCAGTCATCGGCCTTATAGGCACTGCCCAGGCCGGCAACGATTTGGCTGGCCACTTGCGGAGCGTCGTACAGATCTTTGAGCTTGAGCCGTACGCCCTGCACCTGCCCTGGCTGCCAACGTTGCATCTGCGCAGCGTCGGCCACGTGGATCAAGCCCAGCGAACCGTCCAGCTCAGCCCCCACCTTGAAGATGCCGACCACGTTCAAGCGCTGCATACGCGGGGTGATACCGCCTGGCGCACTGCTCAGCTCGGGCACGATCAGCGTGAGACGATCGCCTACGTTGACGCGGAAGCGGCGCGCAGTGATTTCACCGAGGACCACGCCAAACTCGCCGGGTTTGAGGTCGTTGAGGCGACCTTGCACGATATGATCGGCAACGATAGAGACCTGGCCCTCGCGCGCCGGGTCGATGCCGCTGATCTGGATCGGCTGCATCGAACCCTTATAAGACAGCATGCCGTCCATTTCGGTGAACGGCACCGCTGCCAGCACCTCAGGGTTTTGCAGCGCGGCATCGGCGGCCGGCTTCCAATCGTCCAGCGGCTTGACCCCCTGGATGACCGCGTGGGGCACCATACCGAGGATGCGCGTACTCATCTCGCGCTGAAAGCCGTTCATCACCGACAGCACCACAATCATCGCCAGTACGCCAAGCCCCAAACCGATCATCGAGGTCATGGAAATGAACGAGATAAAATGGTTACGACGCTTGGCGCGGGTATAACGCGTGCCGATGAAGATGGATAAGGGTCGAAACATTTGCGCTAACACCGATAAAAAGAAGGGAAGGCCCTGCCACGCCGTATTCGTGGCCGGGCGTGCAGCGGTTAGATCGGCACCAGGTGACCGTCTTCCAGGCGCAGCACCCGGTCCATCTGCCGGGCCAGAGCCAGGTCGTGGGTGACCACCAGGAACGCTGTGCGCAATGACACGCTGAGTTCCAGCATCAAGTCTTGAATGCCCTGGCCGGTGTGCTGGTCGAGGTTACCCGTGGGCTCGTCAAGCATGACCAGGCCCGGCCGGTTCACCAGTGCCCGGGCGATTGCCACACGCTGGCGCTCGCCACCGGACAACTCCGAAGGTTTGTGTTGCAGGCGATGACCAAGGCCAACCCGCTGTAACAATGTGGTAGCGCGCTCGCGAGCCTCAGGGATCGGCGTATTGCCGATCAGCAACGGCATGCAGACGTTTTCCAGCGCGGTGAACTCAGGCAGCAAGTGGTGAAACTGGTAAACGAAGCCCAGAGCGCGATTGCGCAACAAGCCACGGGCGCGCTCGTTCAGCGCAGAAAGCTCTTCACCGGCCAGCCAGACGCTGCCCTGGCTCGGTGTATCGAGCCCCCCAAGCATGTTCAACAAGGTGCTTTTACCCGACCCCGAACTGCCAACGATGGCCACGCGCTCGCCGGCGTGCAATTCCAATTGCAGGTTGGCCAGTACCACCACCGACTCTGGGCCTTCCTCGTAGGACTTGCCCAAGTTGCGGCAGCTCAGGACTGCTTGATCGCTCATGCTCGACTCACTCATAACGTAGCGCCTCCGCCGGCTGGGTGCGCGCCGCACGCCAGGCCGGGTACAAGGTGGCGAGAAAACTCAGGACCAACGCCGCCCCGCAGACCATAAATACATCACTGGCCAGCAATTGGGACGGCAGGTAATCGATAAAGTACACATCGGCATTGAGAAACTTGTGGCCGATGAGTTTTTCCAGCAAAGCGATGGCCGCACTGACGTTAAGTGCCGCAAGCATGCCTAGCGCGGCCCCGACCAAGGTGCCGACTACGCCGATCACCGTGCCCTGCACCATGAAAATCCGCATGATTTGCCCAGGAGTCGAACCCAGCGTGCGCAGAATGGCGATGTCGGCCTTTTTGTCATTCACCACCATGACCAAAGTGGAGATGATGTTGAACGCGGCGACCGCGACGATCAGCAACAGCAGCAGGCCGATCATTGCCTTTTCCATGCCAATGGCCTGATAAAGGTTGCCATGGGTACGGGTCCAGTCCCGGGCGAAGTATTCCTTCTCGCCTAACTGCTGGGCGATTTGCCAAGAGGTACGCGGCGCCTGGAATAGGTCCGCGAACTTCAGGCGCAGGCCCTGCACTTGCCCAGGTTTCCAGCGGTGCAGGCGGCCCAGGTCGTCAAGGTTGGTCAGTCCCAGGTAGCCATCCAGTTCGCCCGCGCCCACGTGGAAAATTCCGACCACGGTAAAGCGCTTGAGGCGCGGAAACATCCCAGCCGGAGTGACGGTGATTTCCGGAGCGACGAACGTGACTTTGTCGCCCATACCCACACCTAGCTTGGTGGCGGCGCGATCACCGAGCATGATGCCAAACTCGCCCGGGCGCAGGTCGTCGACCCGGCCCTGCTGGACGAAGGCATCAATGATCGAGACGTTGTGCTCCTGCACCGGGTCGATACCGTTGAGCAGCACCTTTTGCACCTTGCCGTCGTGAGTGAGCAGCCCTTGCATCTGGGTGAATGGCGCTACGGCCTCAACCTGGGGGTTCTGCCGGACCTTGGCCGCCACGCCAGGCCAATGATCGATTGGCTGGCCGGCCTCGATGGTCGCATGGGGCACCATGCCCAGCACGCGGGTGCGCATTTCGTGGTCGAAGCCATTCATCACTGAAAGCACTACGATCATCACGATCACGCCCAGGGCGAGCCCGATCATCGAGGTCAGGGAGATGAACGAGACGAAGTGGTTGCGGCGTTTGGCGCGGGTATAACGTGCGCCAATGAAAACGAAGAGAGGTCTGAACATGTAGGGGCTTGTTCGGGTAAAAGAAGAGACGTCCTGGTGGCGGGGCGTGACCAGCAGCTTTACACTCAGACCATCGCCTCTACCCTGGGTTCGTCATGTCGACAACAGATGAAGAAGAACGCCGCGAATACTATCGTATCGAGGACCGGATCGCACTGGAAATCCAACCTCTGGATACCGATCAGCAGAGCCACCTGGACTTGTTGCAGGATGCTTCTCCGCTGTTCAACCTGCTCAGCGAGCTGCATGTGGCCGAATTCGAGGCGCAGCACCTACTGCGCCAGTTGAATGAATCCGACCGCACCCTAGCGGCCTTTCTCAAGGCGCAGAATAAACGCATCGACCTGCTGAGCCAGGTGGTCGCACAAACCATCCTGGGCGAAATCGGCGCACCGCAGCCGGTGGTCATCTCCGAGGGCGGCGTAGAGTTCAGCTACCCGCATACATTGGCCGTAGACACCCTCCTGTCAGTCAAAATGGCACTAATGCCCCAGGCCCACGGCCTTCTGGTACGCGCCCGGGTCACCCATTGCGCAGCGCACGAGGCAGGCAGCTTCACCGTGGGCACCGAATTCATCGGCTTACCGGATGCCCAACGGCAACTGATTGCCCGATATATTCTGCAAAAGCAGCAGTCACAACGCCGCCAAGCCCTGGAGCATGGGACCGCGCTGGCGCACTGACGCGGGCCACGGCTCAACTCCCCTATTTTTTGAAGGAACGAACGTGACGCTTATCTACGGCCATCGCGGCGCCAAGGGCGAAGCCCCGGAAAATACCCTTGCCAGCTTCAAACAGTGCCTGGAGCACGGCGTACGCCGCTGTGAACTGGACTTGCACTTGTCCAGCGATGGCGAGCTCATGGTGATTCACGATCCCACCCTCAAACGCACGACAGACCGGCGCGGCAAAGTTTCCGAGCACAGCGCCGCCGACCTGGCCACCTACGATGCGCGCAAGGGCGGCCCAGGCTGGGTCACGCCCTGCCCTATCCCACGCTTGGAAGAATTGTTCGAAACCTGTGACTTCGAGCACTGGCAACTGGAGGTCAAAAGCGCATCACGCACCCGCGCCGCTAGTACGGTATTGGCGATCCGCGAGATGGCCCAGCGTATGGACCTGCTGGACCGAATCAGCATCACCTCCAGCTCCCGGGAGGTGCTACGCGCAGCCCTCGACCTCACCCCAGACATTTCTCGTGGGTTAGTGGCCGAATACGCTTGGCTTGACCCCCTGAAGGTCGCGCAAAATTATGGGTGCCAGATACTGGCCTTGAACTGGACGCTGTGCACCCCGGAACGCCTGGCCAAAGCCCAGCGCCAGGGGTTGCACGTGTCGGTATGGACAGTCAACGAACCGGCGCTGATGCGCCGGCTCGCCGACTTCGGCGTAGACAGCCTGATTACAGACTTTCCCGGTTTGGCCACCGCCACCCTTGGGAATCGCTGAAATCGGTCTCCCCGGCCGGCTCAGGCCACCGGCCGGAGCCGCTCAAAAAAGCCGGTTGAGGCCGTCATAGGCGGCTACCCGGTAGGCTTCGGCCATGGTCGGGTAGTTGAACGTGGTATTGACGAAGTACTTCAGGGTATTCAACTCGCCCGGCTGATTCATGATCGCCTGGCCAATGTGCACGATCTCCGAAGCCTGGTCACCGAAGCAGTGCACGCCCAGGACTTCAAGGGTTTCCCGGTGAAAGAGGATTTTCAGCATGCCCACTGGCTCGCCCGAAATCTGTGCCCGTGCCATCCCTTTGAAAAACGCCTTACCCACTTCATAGGGCACTTTGGCCTCAGTGAGCTCGTGCTCGTTCTTACCGATCGAGCTGATTTCCGGGATGGTATAGATACCCGTTGGCACATCATTGACGAACCGCCAGCTGCCGTTGTCGACGATACTGCCGGCCGCCGAACGACCTTGGTCGTGGGCCGCACTGGCCAGGCTGGGCCAACCGATCACGTCGCCTGCACCGTAGATGGTAGGCACGCTGGTACGGTATGCCTCATCCACGGTGATCTGGCCCCGACCATTGACCTTGATACCAATGTTTTCCAAGCCCAGTCGATCCGTATTACCGGTCCGCCCATTGCACCAGAGCAAAGCATCGGCCTTGATCTTCTTGCCGGATTTAAGGTGCAGAACCACACCGTTCTCCAGACCTTCGACCCGCTCGTAGCTCTCGTTGTGGCGAACCATCACGTTGTTGTTGCTGAAGTGATAACTCAACGCCTGGGAAATTTCCGAGTCCAGGAAGCTCAGCAGTTGCTCACGGTTGTCGACCAACTCGACCAACACCCCCAGGCCACTGAAAATCGAGGCGTACTCGCAACCGATGACACCGGCGCCGTAGATGATGAGTTTGCGCGGGGTATGACCCAGGCTGAGGATGGTGTCGCTGTCGTAGATACGCGCATGGCTGAAATCGATATCGGCCGGGCGATAAGGCCGCGAACCGGTGGCGATGATCACTTGCTTGGCCATGAGCTTTTCGACAGCGCCATTGGCGCACACCACTTCAATGGTCTGTTCGTCGGAGAAACTGCCTGAGCCGAAAAATACGTCTACCCGGTTGCGTGCGTAATAGCCCGTGCGCGACGCCACTTGCTTGGCGATAACGCGCTCGGCGTTTTTCAGCACATCCGGAAAGGAAAACCAGCGCGGCTCGCCAATGGCCCGAAACATAGGGTTGGTGTTGAACTGAATGATCTGCTTGACCGAGTGCCGCAACGCCTTGGACGGGATGGTGCCAAGGTGGGTGCAATTGCCGCCGACCTGGCGACGGCTGTCGACCATGGCTACCTTGCGCCCCGCCTTGGCGGCGTTCATCGCCGCGCCTTCACCCGCTGGGCCAGAACCCAGTACCACCACGTCGTAGTTGTAGACAGCCATGCGTACTCCTTCATAACAGGCCGAAGCACCTTGCTGGCGCCTCTGGCTCGGTGTGCCCTCATCAAGGCCTCGAAATCTCGTTGTGCAGTCTATACAAGCGCGAGCCCGGCGAACATTAATCGTTGTTCTTGGCGTCAGTTTTTCCTGCTTGCACAGCCCACCCCAGGCTATCGGCCAAATTCGCCAAACACTCAACCGAGGGTGTTAAGTGAAATTTATTTCATGGCAGCCATGCATTCATAAACTTAAGGTGATCCACAGAACCCGTTAAGCCGCAGAGGCCAGACGGGCTGAAACCCGAAGATAAGATCAAAACAGTGAGCGCACCTGATGGCCTCTAATACCCATAAAGGCAAGGCGATTTTCCGCGTTGTCAGCGGCAACTTCCTTGAAATGTTCGATTTCATGGTTTACGGCTTTTATGCCACCGCCATTGCCAAAACCTTTTTCCCCTCCGACAGTGCGTTCGCCTCGTTAATGCTCTCCCTGGCCACCTTTGGTGCAGGCTTCCTGATGCGCCCCTTAGGGGCGATCTTTCTCGGTGCCTACATTGACCGGCACGGGCGCAAGAAAGGTTTGGTGGTGACGTTGGCGATGATGGCCATGGGCACCGTATTGATTGCCTGTGTACCCGGCTACGCCACCCTGGGCGTTGCCGCGCCTTTGCTGGTATTGCTTGGGCGTCTATTGCAGGGCTTTTCCGCCGGTGTCGAACTGGGCGGTGTGTCGGTTTACCTGGCGGAAATCGCTACGCCGGGCCGTAAAGGCTTTTTCGTCAGTTGGCAGTCCGCTAGCCAACAAGCCGCCGTGGTGTTCGCCGGTTTGCTGGGTGTAGGCCTCAACCACTACCTGAGCCCGGCAGAAATGGGTGAGTGGGGCTGGCGCGTGCCGTTTATGATTGGTTGCTTGATTGTGCCAGTGATCTTCGTCATCCGCCGCTCGCTGGAAGAAACCCCTGAATTCGAAGCCCGCAGTCACCGCCCCACACTGGGTGAAGTGGTGCGCTCGATCAGACAGAATTTTGGCTTGGTGATCGCCGGCATGGCCTTGGTGGTGATGACCACTGTAACGTTCTACCTGATTACCGCGTATACCCCGACCTTCGGCAAGAGCGAACTGCACTTGTCGGATTTCGATACGCTATTGGTGACCGTGTTCGTTGGCCTGTCCAACTTTTTCTGGCTGCCGGTGATGGGCGCGCTTTCCGACCGCATAGGGCGCAAACCGCTACTGGTGGCGGCGACCGTGTTGGCGATTCTCACCGCCTACCCGGCCTTGTCCTGGCTGGTGAATGAACCCAGCTTCGAGCGCCTGCTGCTGGTGGAGCTGTGGTTGTCCTTTCTTTACGGCTCGTACAACGGTGCCATGGTGGTCGCATTGACCGAAATCATGCCGCTGGAAGTGCGCACGACCGGGTTTTCCCTGGCTTATAGCCTAGCCACAGCTACGTTCGGCGGCTTCACCCCTGCGGCCTGTACTTACTTGATTCACGTGCTGGACAACAAGGCAGCACCGGGTATTTGGCTCAGTGGCGCCGCCGTGCTGGGGCTGGTGGCAACATTGGTGTTGTTCCGTGGCAACAGCCATCAGTTACGTACGGCACAGGCGGCTAATGCGTAAACCAAAAGATCGGGGGCAAGCCCCCTCCTACGGTCGGCTGAATATGCGCCAACCGTAGGAGGGGGTCTTGCCCCCGATCTTCATGAAGCGCGGGTAATTACTGCGGGAAAGCCGGTGGGTTAACCCCCGCCATGTCTTCCATCACACGTACTACCTGGCAGCTGTAACCGAACTCGTTGTCATACCAAACGTACAGTACGGCACGGTTGTCGTTGCAGATGGTGGCTTCGGCGTCGACCACACCGGCGTAGCGCGAGCCGACGAAGTCGGTGGACACCACTTCCTGGGAGGCCACGAAGTCGATCTGCCGAGAAAGATCCGAATGCAGCGCCATATAACGCAGATATTCGTTCATCTCTTCGCGCGAGCTGGGCTTGGCCAGGTTCAGGTTCAGGATGGCCATGGACACGTTGGGCGTCGGTACGCGAATGGCGTTACCGGTGAGCTTGCCCGCCAGTTCAGGCAGCGCCTTGGCAGCGGCAGTGGCGGCACCAGTCTCGGTGATGACCATGTTCAGCGCGGCACTGCGACCACGGCGGTCGCCCTTGTGGAAGTTGTCGATCAGGTTCTGGTCGTTGGTGTACGAGTGAACCGTTTCAACGTGCCCGTTGACGATACCGAACTTATCGTTGACCGCCTTGAGCACCGGCACGATGGCGTTGGTGGTGCAAGACGCCGCCGAGACAATTTTGTCTTCTGCGGTGATCTGGTCGTGGTTGATGCCGTGCACAATGTTCTTCAGCTTGCCTTTGCCCGGCGCGGTCAGCACCACACGGTCGATGCCTGGGCAGGCCAAGTGCTGGCCAAGGCCATCGGCGTCGCGCCATACACCGGTGTTGTCCACCAGCAACGCATTGCTGATGCCGTACTGGGTGTAATCGACTTCGCTGGGGTTCTTGGCGTAAATCACCTGGATAAGGTTGCCATTGACGGTCAGCGTGCTGTTTTCTTCATCGACATGGATGATGCCGTCGAACGAGCCGTGCACCGAATCGCGGCGCAGCAGGCTAGCGCGCTTGGCCAGGTCGTTGTCGGCGCCTTTGCGCACGACAATGGCACGCAGGCGCAGGCCATCGCCGCCGCCGGCTTTTTCGATGAGGATACGCGCCAGCAGGCGACCGATACGGCCAAAACCGTAAAGCACGACGTCGGTGCCTTTACGGCCGGCATCGCTCTGCTTGCCAACCACTTCGGCCAGTTCTTCGCGCACGAACTGCTCGGCGGAACGGCCGCTGCCGCTTTCCTTGAACTTGACCGCCAGCTTGCCCAGGTCGACCGAGGCCGCGCCGAGCTTGAGTTCGCTCATGGCCTTGAGCAATGGGAAGGTTTCGTGGACCGACAGCTCGCTGGAGTCAGCTTGACGGTGACGGGCGAAGCGGTGGGCCTTGAGCAGTTCGATCACCGAGCGGTTGATCAGGCTGCGGCCATAAATGGAACTCACCACGTTATTGTTGCGGTAGAGCTGGCCGATCAAAGGAATCATCGCTTCGGCGAGCGCTTCACGATCGATCCATTCACCAAGACACTGGTCGGGCTTCTGAGTCACGGGAACCTTCCACATGTAGGAGCTGAAAAAAGGGGCTACATTATGACCAGAGCCTGCCCTGGGAGCAATGCACGACGCGTCACAATGGCGCAATAGACCGACTGCCTCACAAAAGGTTCGGCGGCAAAGGTGGCAAATGGCTTGCTCTCCGATCTTCTCAATTGAGCACCTGACAGCCCGCCCTCGCGCCCGGTACAATCCCCCTCTTCCCTCGCAACGCTTGGAGCTCAACCTCCCGTGCCCGTTCTGCGTCTACCGCACCGCCCTGCCTCGGCAGGTAAACAGTTCTGGGGCAACCTGCCTGGAGCCGCCCTCAGCCTTGCCATTGCCGAGGCCGCCAGCGCCGCCAAGCGCTTTACCTTGCTGCTGACCGCCGACAGCCAAAGCGCTGACCGCCTCGAACAGGAGCTGCGCTTTTTTGCTCCGCAGTTACCCGTGCTGCATTTTCCCGACTGGGAAACCCTGCCCTACGACCTGTTTTCCCCACACCAAGACATCATCTCCCAGCGTATTTCCAGCCTCTACCGGCTGCCGGAGCTGACCCACGGGGTTTTGGTAGTCCCTATCACCACTGCCCTACATCGGCTGGCACCGACGCGTTTTCTGCTCGGCAGCAGCCTGGTGCTGGACGTAGGTCAGCGCCTGGATGTCGAACAGATGCGCGGGCGCCTGGAGGCCAGCGGCTATCGCTATGTCGATACGGTCTACGAGCACGGCGAATTCACCGTGCGCGGGGCCTTGATCGACCTGTTTCCGATGGGCAGCAAGCTGCCGTATCGCATCGACTTATTCGACGATGAAATCGAAACACTGCGCACCTTCGACCCGGAAAACCAGCGCTCCATCGACAAGGTGGAGTCCATCCGCTTACTGCCGGCCCGTGAATTTCCCCTGCAAAAAGACGCCGTCACGCGCTTCAAGGCGCGCTTTCGCGAGCGCTTCGACGTCGACTTCCGCCGCTGCCCGATCTTCCAGGACCTGAGCAGCGGCATCACCCCGGCCGGTATCGAGTACTACCTGCCGTTGTTTTTCGACGACACCTCGACCCTGTTCGACTACCTGCCGCAAGACACCCAAGTATTTTCATTACCTGGCGTGGAACAGGCGGCGGAACATTTCTGGACCGATGTGCGCAACCGCTACGAAGAGCGCCGCGTCGACCCGGCGCGGCCACTGTTGCCGCCCGCCGAGCTGTTCTTGCCGGTGGAAGACTGCTTCGCCCAACTCAAGGCCTGGCCGCGGGTGGTGGTCAGCCAGGACGATATCGAAGCCGGCAGTGGCCGTGAGCGCTTCCCCGCACGGCTCTTGCCCAACCTGGCCATCGAAGCCAAAGCCAACCAACCGCTGGCCGCGCTTTCGGGGTTCCTCGACGAGTTTGCCGGGCGCGTGTTGTTCACCGCCGAATCCGCCGGGCGCCGCGAAGTGCTGCTGGAACTGCTCGAACGCCTGAAGCTGCGGCCCAAAACCGTCGACAGTTGGGCTGAGTTCGCCGACGGTAAAGAGCGCCTGGCCATCACCATCGCCCCGCTCGACGAAGGCTTGCTGCTGCAAGACCCGGCCGTGGCGCTGATCGCCGAGAGCCCACTGTTCGGCCAGCGCGTGATGCAACGCCGGCGGCGCGAGAAGCGCAGCGAAGGCAACAGCGATGCGGTGATCAAAAACCTTACCGAGCTGCACGAAGGCGCCCCGGTGGTGCACATCGACCATGGCGTAGGCCGCTATCTGGGCCTCGCCACCCTCGAGATCGACAACCAGGTGGCGGAATTCCTCACCCTGGAATACGCCGAGAACGCCAAGCTGTATGTGCCGGTCGCCAACCTGCACCTTATTGCCCGCTACACCGGCAGTGACGACGCCCTGGCGCCCTTGCATCGCCTGGGTTCCGAGAGCTGGCAGAAAGCCAAGCGCAAGGCCGCCGAACAGGTTCGCGACGTGGCGGCCGAGCTGCTCGACATCTACGCTCGCCGTGCGGCCCGCGAAGGCTATGCATTCGCGGACCCTGCCGGGGATTACGCCACCTTCAGTGCCGGCTTTGCGTTCGAGGAAACCCCCGACCAGCAAACCGCAATCGACGCCGTGCGTGCCGACATGCTAGCGCCCAAGCCAATGGACCGGCTGGTCTGCGGCGACGTCGGCTTCGGCAAGACCGAAGTGGCTATGCGTGCGGCGTTCATTGCCGTCCACGGCGGTCGCCAGGTAGCGATCCTGGTGCCGACCACCCTGCTCGCCCAGCAGCATTACAATAGCTTCCGCGACCGCTTCGCCGATTGGCCAGTGCGGGTCGAGGTAATGAGCCGCTTCAAGTCCGCCAAGGAAATCGGCGAAGCCATGGCCGAGCTGGCCGACGGGCGCATCGACATCGTCATTGGCACCCACAAGCTCTTGCAGGACGACGTCAAGATCAAAAACCTCGGCCTGGTGATCATCGACGAAGAGCACCGTTTCGGCGTCAGGCAGAAAGAACAGCTCAAGGCGCTGCGCAGCGAGATCGACATCCTCACCCTGACCGCCACCCCCATCCCGCGTACGTTGAACATGGCGGTCTCGGGCATGCGTGATCTGTCGATCATCGCCACGCCACCGGCGCGCCGGCTGTCGGTGCGCACCTTTGTCATGGAGCAGAACAAAAGCACGGTCAAAGAAGCCCTGCTGCGCGAACTGCTGCGCGGTGGCCAGGTGTATTACCTGCACAACGACGTCAAGAGCATTGAAAAATGCGCGGCCGAGCTGGCCGAACTGGTACCCGAAGCGCGTATCGGTATCGGCCACGGGCAGATGCGCGAGCGTGAACTCGAACAGGTGATGAGCGATTTCTACCACAAGCGCTTCAACGTGCTGATCGCCTCGACCATCATCGAGACCGGCATCGACGTGCCCAGCGCCAATACCATCATCATCGAGCGCGCCGACAAGTTCGGCCTGGCGCAATTGCACCAATTGCGCGGGCGCGTCGGCCGCAGCCACCACCAGGCCTATGCTTACCTGTTGACTCCGCCCCGCCAGCAAGTCACGGGCGATGCGGAAAAGCGCTTGGAAGCCATCGCCAACACCCAGGACCTGGGCGCCGGTTTCGTGCTGGCCACCAATGACCTGGAGATCCGTGGCGCCGGCGAGCTGCTTGGCGAAGGCCAGAGCGGGCAGATCCAGGCGGTCGGCTTTACCCTGTACATGGAAATGCTCGAGCGGGCGGTCAAAGCCATCCGCAAGGGTGAACAGCCGAACCTCGACCAGCCCCTGGGCGGCGGCCCGGAAATCAACCTGCGGGTGCCGGCCTTGATTCCCGAGAACTACCTGCCGGATGTCCATGCCCGCCTGATTCTCTACAAACGCATCGCCTCGGCGGCGGACGAAGATGGCCTCAAAGACCTGCAGGTCGAGATGATCGACCGCTTCGGCCTGCTGCCCGAACCGACCAAAAACCTTATCCGCATCACCCTGCTGAAACTGCAAGCCGAACCCTTGGGCATCAAAAAGCTCGATGCTGGCCCCAATGGTGGACGAATCGAATTTACGGCCGATACACCGGTAGACCCGCTGGTATTGATCAAACTGATCCAGGGCCAACCCAAACGTTACAAATTCGAAGGCGCCACACTCTTCAAGTTCATGGTACCCATGGAGCGCGCTGAAGAGCGCTTCAACCATATCGAGACACTGTTCGAGCACCTGCTACCGAAACCGGCCAAGGGGGCCAAATGAGGCGGATCCACACCATTGCGCTGCTGTTGGCGCTGCTCACCCCACTGCCCTCCCTGGCCGCCGATTACCAGGTGGAAGTGGTGCTGTTCAGGCAGAACGCCGTACCGGTGATCTCCGCGCCGCCGGCCACCGAGGGCTGGGCTGAAGGTGCCCAGAACGCGGCCGCGCTGCCGGCCCGCTCGCCCGCTTTGAACAACGAAGTCAGCCGCCTGCAAGCCAGCGGCAATTACACCGTACTGACCCACAAGGCCTGGCAGCAAAGCCTGGGCGAACAAGCGGTGCGCACCGCGCTAAGCGACGGCGACGAGCGCTACGGGCGGTCACCGGTGCAGGGCCTGGTCACGCTGAATCAGGGCCGTTTCACTGAGGTGGCGGTGGACTTCTGGGTCAGTGAGCTGGACGCTGGAGGCCAGGTGCTGCACAGCGAACGGCTCAAGCAGAGCAGCCGCATGAAGCCTGGCGAGCTGAATTTCATCGACGGTGGGCACCTGGCCGCACTGGTCAAGGTCACGCCCCTCTAGATGCCCGAGCGCCTGGTCGACGACCTGCAGCCACGGCCTCGCCTGTGGCTGGGCAGTGTCGAGTTCAGCGCCTTCGAGCCGCGCAATGGCCGCATGCAACGCTACACCCAGCACCGCGCAGCCCTGGCGTTCGGCTACGCCGGTGAGTACGTCGCCGGTGGCCGCGGCACCAGCGTACTGGCCCAGCGCGACAACGAAACCCTGCGCATCCAACGTCAGCCTGGGGCTGAAAAAGCCCTGCGCGAGATCATGTTTAGCCTGGGGTTCAAGGTCGCAACGCGGCAGAGCAAGGCACTGCCAGAAAGCGCTGGTGATATTTTCGAACTGGCCAGTGAAGCGGCCTGGCTGCGGTTTATCCTCAATGACCTACCCGGCCTGCAAGCGCGTGGCTGGGAAATCGAATACGCCGAGGCCTTCGCCTTCGACCTGAGCCCGGTAGACGACTGGTATGCGGTGATCGACGAACCGCCCGAGCGCGACTGGTTCGACCTCGAACTGGGCATTGTGGTCAACGGCGAACGCCTGAGCCTGTTGCCTATCCTGGTCAATTTGCTGCGCCTGCATCCAGAGCTGCTCAACCCAGCGCAATTGGCGCGTAAACGTGACGAAGAACAAATTCTCGTGCCAATCAATGGCACGCCGCTGAACCGCCAAAAAACCCTGCAGGTGGCCCTGCCCTATGGCCGCCTGAAGCCGGTGCTGGCGACCCTGGGTGATTTCTATCTGCGCGAGCCAGGTGAAGTCGCCCTGCGCTTGCCCAAACCCGATGCCAGCCGGCTCAACGCATTGACGCAATTGCCTCTGAACTGGCAGGGCGGCGAGCAGCTACGTAGTTTTGCGGCGCGCTTGCGGGACATCCGCGATGTACCGGTGGCGCCGCCCGAAGGCCTTAACGCCAGGTTGCGCCCCTATCAACTGGAGGGCTTGAGCTGGATGCAGGCGCTACGCCAACTGGAGGTGGGCGGCATCCTGGCCGACGACATGGGCCTGGGTAAAACCTTACAAACTCTGGCCCATATCCTCTGCGAGAAACAGGCCGGGCGCCTGGATCGGCCCGCCATGGTGGTCATGCCCACCAGCCTGATCCCTAACTGGCAGGACGAAGCGGCGCATTTCACCCCCCAGCTCAAGGTGCTCGCGCTGCACGGCATAGGGCGCAAAAAGCACTTTGCCAACCTGGGCGACTATGACCTGTTGCTGACCACTTACGCTTTGCTGCCCAAGGACCTCGAGCAATTGCGCGGGCAACCCTTGCACCTGCTGGTGCTCGACGAAGCGCAGTACATCAAGACCGCTGGCAGCAAAGCCGCCCAGGCGGCACGGCAATTGGAGGCGCGGCAACGTTTGTGCCTGAGCGGTACGCCACTGGAAAACCACCTCGGCGAACTCTGGTCACTGTTCCATTTTCTTTTGCCTGGCTGGCTGGGCGATGCCCGGGCGTTCAGCCAGGATTACCGCATCCCTATCGAAAAGCACGGTGATGAGCTGCGTTTGCAGCATTTGAACGCGCGGATCAAACCGTTCTTGTTACGCCGGACCAAAGAGCAAGTCGCCACCGAACTACCCGCCAAGACAGAAATCGTCCATTGGGTAGAGTTGAACGAGGCGCAACGCGACGTCTACGAAACCGTGCGCTTGGCCATGGACAGCAAGGTACGCGCGCAGATCACCCGCAAAGGCGTGGCGCGCAGCCAGATCATCATTCTTGAGGCATTACTCAAACTGCGCCAGGTGTGCTGCGACCTGCGCCTGGTCAACAACCTGGCGCCACCGCCGCCTGGCTGCAGCTCAGGCAAACTGGACAGCCTGCTGGAGATGCTCGACGGTCTGCTAGCCGAAGGCCGGCGCATTCTGTTGTTCTCGCAGTTCACTTCGATGCTCGGGCTGATCGAGCAAGAGCTGCAAAAGCGCGGCGTTCGATATGCACTGCTGACCGGCGCCACACGCAACCGGCGCGCACCGGTGAAGGAATTCCAAGAAGGCGGCGTGCAGATTTTTCTGATCAGCTTGAAAGCCGGGGGCGTCGGGTTGAACCTGACTGCGGCGGACACGGTGATTCATTACGACCCCTGGTGGAACCCGGCCACCGAACACCAAGCCACCGACCGCGCCTACCGCATCGGCCAGGAAAAACCGGTCTTCGTTTATAAGCTGATTACCCGTGGCACCGTGGAGGAGAAAATCCAGCACCTGCAACAGGAAAAGTCAGCCTTGGCCGCCGGCGTGCTGGACGGCCGCACCAGCGGTGACTGGAAGCTTCAGCCAGAAGATATCGACGCGCTGTTCGAGCCTTTGGCGAAGCTGGGCGGCAAGCGCAAAGCCGCCGCCCCGCGCTGACCCTTATACCGCAGCCAACACCCGTGCCAGGGTGGCCTTGACCTTGCCCATGCCGTCGAGCAGCGCCTGTTCGATCTCTGCCATGGTGATCACCGCAGCGGACTTGCCTGCCGCCGGGTTGACCACCAACGCCAGGCAGGCGTAGGGGATTTCCAGTTCACGGGCCAACGCAGCCTCTGGCATGCCGGTCATGCCAACGATGTCACAGCCATCCCGTTGCATGCGCACGATTTCCGCCACCGTCTCCAGACGCGGCCCTTGGGTGCAGCCATACACACCGAAATCACTGTACGCACAACCTTCGGCCGCCAGCGCAGCCAGCAGGCGCTCACGCAAAGGCTGGTCGTACGGGTAGCTGAAATCGATATGGGTCACGTGTTCCAGATCGTCGGCGAAGTAAGTGTGCTCGCGCCCGTGGGTGTAGTCGATCACCTGGTCCGGCACACAGAAATGCCCGGTGCCCATGGCTGGGTGGATGCCGCCGACGGCATTGACGGCCAGGATAGCCTCGGCCCCGGCCTGCTTTAATGCCCAGATGTTAGCGCGGTAGTTGACCTGATGCGGAGGCAACCGGTGGGGGTGGCCGTGGCGCGCCAGGAACAGCACCTCTCGGCCAGCGTATTCACCGCGCAAGATATCGGCCGATGTGGCCCCGTAGGGGGTGTTCATCGGCAGCGCCTGCTGGATATGCAAACCTTCGAGCTGGGTCAACCCGGTGCCGCCGATAATTGCGTAGACAGTCATTGCAACTCCTCAATCGATCAGTTGGGCCTGACGCAAGGCGTCGACCGCTTGCAGCCAGCGCGGGTGGCTGCGGTATTCGACATCGGCGTCGCCCTGCGCGCGCATTCGCGCGATGCGCGGCGAGGGTTTGACCTGCAGCCGCTGGGCAGCCGAGAGCGCCAGCTCAGCCGCTGCGCGGTCGTTGCACACCAGCCCCATATCACAACCGGCCACCAGGGCCGCTTCGATACGGCTGGCAGCATCACCGACTACGTGAGCCCCGGCCATGGATAAATCGTCGCTGAAAATAACCCCGTCGAAGCCTAGCTCACCCCGTAGGATGTCTTGCAACCAACGCCGCGAGAAGCCCGCCGGGCGATCATCGACCTGGGGGTAGATGACATGGGCCGGCATCACCGCCGCCAGCTGCTTGCTCAGGCGTTGAAAGGGGATCAAATCCTGCCGGCGAATCTCCTCCAGGCTACGCTCGTCGGTGGGGATCGCCACATGGGAATCCGCTTCGGCCCAGCCATGCCCAGGAAAATGCTTACCGCACGCCGCCATGCCCGCCGCATTCAGGCCTCGGATAAAGGCACCGGCCAATTGCACCACACGCTGGGGGTCGCCCTCGAAGGCACGGCTGCCCACCACGGCGCTACGCTGGTGGTCCAGGTCAAGTACTGGGGCAAAGCTGAGGTCCAGGCCGACCGCAATCACCTCGGTGGCCATCAGCCAACCGCAGTGTTCGGCCAGCACCAGGGCATTGGGGTTGTCGGCCAGGGCACGCATCGCCGGCAAGCGCACAAACCCCTGGCGCAGGCGTTGCACGCGCCCACCCTCTTGGTCCACGGCGAGAATCAACTCGGGGCGCACGGCGCGAATAGCCTGGACCAACTCGCGCACTTGGCGCGGATGCTCGATATTGCGGGCAAAGATGATCAGGCCTGCCACTTCGGGCTGACGCAATAGTTGGCGATCTTCAGCGGTCAGCCAGGTACCGGCGATGTCCACCATCAGAGAGCCTTGCAGGCTGACACTCATGATAATTCCTTGAAATGAATGGGCGTGCCGCTCACGCTTTGACGGTGGCGGCAGGCTGAGAGGATTTCACTCGCGGGCGTAGTTGCGCACTGGCCATGGCGGCGTCGGTGACACCGCTTTCAGCGCGCATGCCTGCCGCCAGGAACGGCACCATCAGGCGCATCACCTGTTCGATAGAGGTATTGACGCCGAAGTCTGTCTCGCCAATGGCCCGCAGCGCTTTGATACCCGACATGCTGAACGCCGCAGCACCGAGCATAAAATGCACGCGCCAGAAGAGTTCGAGCGGGGGGATTTTCGGCGCAGCTTCATTGACCAGCAACATATAGCGGCGGAACACCTTGCCGTACATGTCTTCCAGGTAGCGCCGCAAATGGCCTTGGCTCTGGCTGAAAGCCAAGCCCAGCAAGCGCATGAAGATGGACAGATCGTTGCCACTGCGCGGCTGCACGACGAGGGTCTGCTCGACAAGAATTTCCAGCAGCTCTTCAAGGCTGGCGCGGTGCTCAGGGCGCGCCTGACGGCGCTCTAGCTCGCGTTCCAGACTGATGCAAAAAGGCCCGAGGAACCGTGAAAACACAGCTTGAATCAAGGCCTTCTTGGAGCCGAAATGGTAGTTCACCGCCGCCAGGTTGACCCCGGCCTTGCTGGTAATCAACCGCAATGAGGTTTCAGCGAAGCCCTTCTCCGCGAACAGCTGTTCGGCGGCATCGAGGATGCGCTCTACGGTTTCCGACTGGGCCATGACTACTCCGCTGACAAACAGGTGTTTGAAACATACGTTTCAAACTGGCCATTTGTCAAGCCTGTTCGGCCACAAAGTGACCGTACAGGCACGCATTTAACCACATAACTTTCTTTGCTGCCGAGACGTGTGGGCCTGGACGAAATGACCGTTTAGCGCAGTGATGTGAAATGCGGGATTGCCAACGTCAACGTACTGTATATAATCCCAGTCACTGTATAAAAAGACAGAGCCAACCATGCTAAAACTGACGCCACGCCAAGCCGAGATCCTTGCCTTCATCAAGCGCTGCCTTGACGACAATGGCTTTCCCCCCACCCGTGCAGAAATTGCTCAGGAACTGGGTTTCAAATCTCCCAATGCGGCGGAAGAGCACCTCAAGGCATTGGCCCGCAAGGGGGCCATCGAGATGACTCCGGGCGCTTCTCGCGGTATCCGTATTCCGGGCTTCGAAGCCAAAGTTGACGAGTCCACCCTGCCCATTATTGGTAGGGTCGCCGCTGGTGCGCCCATCCTGGCGCAGCAACATATCGAAGAGTCCTGCAACATCAACCCGACCTTCTTCCATCCCCGTGCGGACTATTTGCTGCGGGTGCATGGCATGAGTATGAAAGACGTCGGCATTTTCGATGGTGATCTACTGGCGGTGCATACCTGCCGCGAAGCCCGCAACGGCCAGATCGTGGTAGCGCGCATCGGCGATGAAGTCACGGTCAAACGGTTCAAGCGCGAAGGTAGCAAAGTCTGGTTAATCGCGGAGAACCCCGAGTTCGCACCTATCGAAGTCAATCTCAAGGACCAGGACCTGGTCATTGAAGGTTTGAGCGTCGGCGTCATTCGCCGATAACAGGAGGCAATATGCAGTTTCCACACGCACCGCAGCAGGCCCAGTTGTCCTTGTTCGAAGCGTTCATGGCTCAACCCATGCCGCCGCTGTTCAAAGAAGTGGTCGAATCGCCCTGGACAGCCGCCGAACCCGACGTGTTCAGTGAGCTCTCACTGCGTGGCGCGGCCGGAAACTGCTTAAGCCTGCTGGCCCCCATGCTTCGCGAGCTTAGTGAAGAGCAAGATGCCCGCTGGCTGACGCTAATCGCACCGCCGTCCAGCCTGACCCAAACCTGGCTGCGCGAAGCGGGCCTGAACCGCGAGCGGATTCTGCTATTGCAGCCACGCGGCGTGCAATCCGCCTTGCAGCTAACCTGCGAAGCATTGCGCTTAGGGAAAAGTCATACAGTGGTCAGTTGGGTCAACCCGCTGAGCTCGGCTGCGCGGCAGCAGTTAATCAGTGCTGCGCGTACTGGCGACGCGCAGAGCTTGAATATTCGCTTGGGTTGAAGGATGGCGCGGGGCACCCGCTTATTCTTTGGTGCCTGAAGCTGAAAGCTTTTGTACACCCTGGATCAGTGCAAAACCCGCGGGCCGTCGATGTCTTTTTCCAACTCGCCTTCGGCCAGTTTGCCAGCCATCTGCACACCTACGCTCAACATGGCTTTAGCCACCTCGACGTGCTGGCCTTGCAAAAACACTTTGGCGTCCTCGGAGAAATCCAATGTCACCAGAGATCCTTCGTCGTCGGCACGGCGCAGTTCAATACGGCCGTCAGGCAGCTCGACTATTTCAAGAAAGGACGTTGGCATAAAAGGGGTCTCCACGATAAGCGGGGGATTATAGCAGCCATTTATGCCAGTAAGCGGACAGGTGGTCAGTTTTCTGCCGATCGGTTTAGCATTCGCTCAAGCCTTCGCGAAAGCGCAACGCCAGGGTTTTCAACTCTTGACGCCAGCTTTCCAGGGTTTCTCGACTGAGCTCGGGGTCCTCGGGTGCGTCTAGGTTAACGGCTTGAATCAACGGCTGGAGCACGTCCCCCTTCGGTTGCTTGGGCGCGCGCGGCGGTTGAAACAGGGCTGCGTAGGCAGCCAGCAACTGCGCCAGCCACGTGTGGGAATGCTGAGCCAACTCGATCAGTTCGGCCAATTCGGGAATTGCGGTGTCCTGCAGCACATCTTCTCGCAGCAAGAGTTCGGCGCGGGCGGCGCCTGCCTGGGGCAAGCGGTAATAACCGGCGATCTCATGGCAAAGACCGAGCAAAGCACCGTACAAATGAAACAGCGCGGATTCGCGCTCGGCCTGCAACAAACCAGGCGCGTTCACGGCCTGTCCCGCCTGCGCCGTACCCATGGACTGCAGGGCTAGGCCTGCAAAATAAAGCTTTTGATTGGTGCGAGTGTAGAGTTCGTAGGCCATGACAGATCCCTCAAAGGCAAACAGGTAGGGCGCCTAGTTTCAGGTATCAACTCACCTGCTCGCAAGGTCCCCTGCTCTCGATACCCGACGGCAAGCGCTGCCAAGGCGGAACGGGCGCCCATTGCTCCAGGATGAAATCGATAAAGGCACGGGTTTTGGCCGGTAAATAGCGGCCGGGCATGTAGACCAAGTAAAGACCGCGACCTAATGAGCCGCTCACTTGATAATCGGGCAGCACCCGCTGCAAGCGGCCTGCGGCGACATCTGCAGCGATAGCGAATGTTGGCAGCAACGCAATGCCAACGCCTTGCAGGGTCAAATCGCGCAGGGCTTCACTGCTGTTAACCGACAGACTACTGGCAACGTCCACAGGGTGAATGACTTTGTCTTTCACCAGGTTCCAAGTCGCACGCCGGTTACGGAAGCCATAAAACAAACAGTTGTGCCGGGTGAGGTCTGCCGGGCACTGCAACGGCCCGGTTTCGGCCAGAAAACCTTCACTGGCCACCAGGCTGTATTGAAGTTCGCACACCTTGTGGGCCGAGAGGTTCAGCGGAGGGGCATCGCACAGTTTGAGCAAAACATCATAGCCCTCCTCCACCAGATCGACATGCCTATCGAGCAGACACAACTCGACGGACACTTGTGGATAAAGCGCGGAAAAGCTCTTGAGCAAGGGGATCAAATGCAAACGACCAAAAGCCACTGAAGTGCTTAAGGTCAATACCCCCGAAGGCTGCACAAGGTACTGCTCGGCATCTGCGCGAACCGCATCCAGTTCCTGAACGATTTTCAACGCCCGCTCATACATCGCTGCGCCAACGTCCGTGAGGCTGATATGCCGCGTGCTGCGATTGAGCAACCTTAGCCCCATGCTCGCTTCCAGGTCGCGCAGCTGGCGGCTGGTCACCGCCTTATCCTGACCGAGTGCGCGGGCCGCAGCGGAGATCCCGCCGGCCTCGACAATTTTGGCAAAGGTGATCATCCAACGTGCCGTGTTGAAGGTGCGAGGGGTTGTCATTGTTGTGTCCCTATCAACAGTGAATTGACAAGCGTCCGACTACTGAATTGCGCACGGCAGGATCACGATAAACCCCGTCATCCACTGATCTTCGTGCCATTTAGGGAATTACCATGACTGCCACAACACTGGCAACACCGATCGCTCAACAGCGCTTTTTCTGGCCGGCTCTGTTCATTCTGATGTGGAGCTCCGGTTACGTAGCAGGCAAAGTGGGACTGCCCTACGCAGGCCCCTTTACCCTGATTTTCATCCGCTTCGTTAGCGCCGCTCTGGTGCTACTGCTGGTCACGTTACTGACCCGAGCGCCCTGGCCCACCCGGCCCATGACCTACGTGCACCTCGCGGTAGTCGGCTTGCTGGTGCAAGCCCTGCAGTTCTCGGGCTTGTATTTAGGGCTGAGTTTGGGTGTATCGGCCGGGATATCGGCCTTGATCGTCGGCATGATGCCGATTTTCACGGCGGTAGGTGCGATTGTCGTACTGCACGAAAAGGTCACCCGACAACAAGTATTAGGCCTGATGGTGGGCCTGTTCGGCGTATCGATCGTGGTGCTCGACAAGATCGGCGTAGGCCACGCGCAATGGTCTGGTTACGCCGCAATTCTCTTGGCCCTGACCGGTATCACCGCAGGCACCCTCTACCAGAAAAAGTTCGTGACCCAAATAGACCTGCGCACCGGCGGGTTTATTCAACTGGGCATAGCTAGCCTAGCGGTTGCGCCGATTGCCATCCTCAGTGAAAACCTTTCGGTGATCTGGACGCCTGCGCTTATCGGAGCATCTGCCTGGCTCAGCCTGGTCAACTCCATTGGTGCGGTCAGCGTCTTGTTTCTGATGATGCGACGGGGCGAAGCCACCAAAGTCGCGGGTCTGTTTTACCTCATTCCCTCAGCCACCGCCTTTATGGGCTACCTGGTCCTGGGTGAAACCCTGACGACGTTGCAACTGTTCGGCTTTTTTGTCTCGGCCACAGGCGTGTATCTCACGACCCGGCATTGATCGCCACACGGCCTCGGATCCGTTCCACCCCAAGCACTCGCCGTTAACCCAAGGAGTACACCATGTCGACACCCAGCATCGCTTTGGATTCGAAACTCTATAACATCCTCGACAAGACCTGGCGCGACCAGAATCTGGCGTGGCAGCCCTACTCATCCGACGGTCGCAGCAATGTCGAAATCGTGCGCCTGTACGACGACAAGACCGATGGCGTTGGGCCCGCGGGCGCGCTGTTGCGCTACGCACCAGGCGCCTCGGTACCAGCGCACTTGCACCCCGGCACCGAAGTCATTCTGGTACTGGAAGGTGAGTTGATCAACGACGCAGGCGTGCATGGCCCCGGCACGCTGGAGATCTGCCCACCCGGTAGCGTGCACACCTTGTCCTCACGTATCGGTTGCACATTTCTGGTGATCTGGGAGCAGCCAGTCGAGCGCCTCGGCCAGGTGGCAGCATGAAGTTCATCACGGCGGAACAAGCCGCCCTGTTGATTCAGGACAACTGGACCCTGACGGTCGGCGGCTTCGGTCACTGTGGCGCGCCTGAAGCCTTGCTGGCGGCGCTCGAACGGCGCTTTCTGAACCACGGTTCGCCGGTCAGCCTTTCGCTGCTGTTTGCCGCTGGCGTGGGCGACAGGGGCCAACAGGGTGTCAACCGGCTGGCCCATCAGGGTTTACTCTCAAGCATTATTGGCGGTTTTTGGTCCCTCGCGCCGCGCTTGGGCGACATGGTTCGCCAAGAGCAAATCGTCGCCCACAATTGGCCCCAAGGGGTGGTCAGCCATATGTTCAGGGCGATTGCCGGCGGCTTACCTGGGGTTATTACCAGCACCGGCCTGGGCACTTTCACCGACCCCAGCCTCGGCGGTGGTCGTTTGAACCAGAAGACGGTCGAACCGCTGGTTGACCTGATTGATATCGCCGGCAGCGACTATCTGCTGTACAGAGCACCGCGCTTGCACTGCGCCCTACTGCGTGGCACTAGCTGCGATGCCAATGGCAATGTGAGCATGGAGCGCGAGGCTAACTTTCAAGATGTACTGGCCCAGGCTCAGGCCGTGAGGAACTGCGGTGGCACGGTGATCGTGCAGGTGCAAAACGTCGTCGAGAACGGCACCCTGGCGCCACACTCGGTGAAGATACCCGGCATTCTGGTCGACTATGTGGTGATCGCTCAGTCTCAGTTACACCGGCAGACCTACGGCGAACAATACAACGCTGCCTACTGCAATGCGGCCACGCAACCGCTGCTCCCGATCGTGACAATGGCGCAGGGAACCAAAAAAATCATCGCCCGCCGGGCAGCCCTTGAGTTGCTCAAGCGGGTGCAAGCCCGTGCATTCGAGCGCCCTTTGGTGGTCAACCTGGGCATAGGCACGCCTGAAGGTATTGCAGCGGTTCTACAAGCTGAAACGCTGGGCGATGCCGGCTTTGTATTAAGCGTGGAGTCTGGGGCTGTGGGTGGTTACCCAGCCGGCGGCGACTCATTCGGCGCCACGAGCAACCCCCAAGCGATTCTTAATCAAGCGGAGCTCTTCGACTTTTACAACGGCGGCGGTATCGACCTGGCGTTTTTGGGTTTTGGCGAGATCGACAGCCAGTGCCGGATCAATGTCTCAGGCTTGGGCAACCGAATCAACGGCGTGGGAGGGTTTATCAATATTTCCCAGGCCGCGCGAAGCTTGGTGTTTTGCGGCACCTTTACCGCAGGGGGCTTGGTGGTCAGTTGCAGCGCTGATGGATTGCAGATCGAGCAGGAGGGCAGTATCAAGAAGCTGGTTAAACGCGTTCGGCAGATTTGCTACGACCCCCAGGGCACCGCGCGTTGCACAGACCCTTTACTCATCACTGAGCGGGCGGTTCTGCGGATACACAAGCGCCACCTCGAACTAATAGAACTTGCGCCGGGCTGTACCGTCGAGCGGGATATTCTGCCCCATATCGATATGCCGGTGGTGATCAGTAAAACGTTGGCAAACATGCCGTGGACGGCCTTCAACAACGAGCCACTTAGCGCGCCTGTGGCATCACTGGACATACGCCTTCGCCAGGCCAATGGCTGATCTGCCAAAGGGTCATTGGGCGTATTCACTTAACAGCAACACCCCGCTACGGGTAAATCCCTTTGGGCACTCAGGAAGTGTAGCGGTCAGGCCAACAATAAAAAAAGGAGCAACACAATGAGCTTGACTAGAAAAAAGATCCTGGCAATCGTCGGCGGCGGCTCGGTCGCCACCTCCGTCTTAAAACAGCTCGCAGACGAAATAAACCAACGCGGGCAGGCCCCCTTCAATGAGGTGCTGATATTTGAAAAAAGCGCGGGTGTCGGGGCCGGCATGGCGTACCAACTCGACAGTGCCTCAAATCTTCTAAACACCCGCGCGGGAACCATGTCACCTATCGACGCCGAACCTGATCACTTCGTCAATTGGCTGCGAACGCACACCGCGAAGTGGCAGGCCCATTTCCCTCAAGTGGAGGTCAGCGACGGCGCCTTTTTGCCGCGCGGGCTGTTTGGCCTTTACCTCAACGACCTGTTTAGCGACTGCGTGCAGTCACTGACTGGCAACGGCGTGCGTGTGGAGCATGTGCAGCTCGAAATCAAAGCCATGCGAACCACTGCCAATGGCTATGAGCTGCAAGCCGGGCCGTTAAGCTACTTGGCAGATGCAGTGGTGCTGGCAACCGGCAACCTGCATTCTGCGGAACGTGACCACATGGAACGCGAGCCAGGCTACTTCAACTCGCCCTACCCGTGCACGCGCCTGATCGACGCTATCCCGCGCAACCATTCGGTATGCGTACTAGGTACCGGGCTCAGCGCCATCGATGCGGTGGTGTGCCTGGCCGACGCCGGCCATCAGGGCAAGTTGATCATGGCCTCCAGGGGCGGCCGCCTGCCCAGTGTACGTGGGGTACACCATGCCAGCTATTCCCCCAGGTTGCTGTCACGCCAAGGCATTGAAGGCTGGGTCGCGGGCCTTGGTGGCCCACTGACACTCGACCAGCTTTACGCCACGCTGATCAGCGAAGCGTCGGCGATCCACGGCGCACCTCTGCAGCTCGACAGTATCTTGCGCTCAGGCACAGGTGCCCACCGCTACCTGGATATTGAAGTTCAAGAAGCGCTAGACAGCGAACGTTCTTGGCAATCGGTGCTGTACGCACTCAATGAATCCATCGATCTCATCTGGCACTACCTGGACGATCAAGACAAAACGCGCTTTGAAAAAGACTTCAAGAGCCAATGGTTGGCCTACCGAGTGTCGTTCCCTGTCGACAACGCCAGGAAACTGCAAGCGCTGTTTCACCGCGACCAGTTGTGTGTATTTGGGGGGACCGGATTGTCTTGGCGCGATCAGGCCAGCGGCGCGTTTGCCACGAGCATTTTCGACCACCGCATGGGTTTTCGCGCCACGCTGTACAGTGACAGCCTGATTAACAGCACAGGTTTCACGGCCGATGCAGCTCAATGCAAAGCCAAACTGGTACGCCAGCTGCTGGACATTGGCTTGGTCAGCGCCCATCCCTACGGCGGTATCAAGGTCGACTTCCACAGTAACCAGGTGGTCACGGCCGATGGAAGCCTACTGCCTAACGTTTATGCCGTTGGTGCGCTGACCTCAGGCACGCATTTCTGGACCAACGCCATGAATGTCAACGCTCGATTGGCTAAGCAGGTGGCCGTTAACCTCTGCTCTGGTGTGCAGGCAGAGCGCTCCAACCTCAGCGGGTCGGCCCGTGCCCCCATGCAGTGGGCAGTATAAGTTCTGTACGAAAAAGCCCGGGCTTATCAGGCCCGGGCTTGTTCATTACTTAGCGGCGGGACGCTTGTCCTCCACCTTCCAGCTTTTTCCGTCGAAGAACGCACGCCAACCGGTAGGTTTACCCTCGACTTCGGTCTGTACGTATTGCTCTTTGGTTTTGCGGCTATAACGGATCACCGCTGGCAAGCCGTCAGGGTCCTTCTTCGGGGCTTCGCAGAGGAAGTGGTACTTAGGATCGATTTCATCCTTGTGCGGGATGATTTCCAGTACCAGCGGCGCACGGGTCTCGCGGTTTTTCGGGAACTGGCTGGCCGCCAGGAACAAACCAGAGGCACCGTCACGTAGCACGTATGTGTCGTTGACCTTTTCGCACTTGAGTTCCGGCATTTTCACCGCGTCCATCTTCGGTGGAGCCGCTTCACCGCTTTTCAGCAATTTACGAGTGTTCTTGCATTCGGCGTTGGTACAACCGAAGAACTTACCAAATCGGCCAGTCTTGAGCTGCATCTCGCTGCCGCACTTATCGCATTCCAGGCTCGGGCCTTCGTAGCCCTTGATACGGTAGTTACCCTCTTCGATTTCGTGGCCGACGCAATCAGGGTTGTTGCCGCAGATGTGCAGTTTGCGCTTTTCATCCAGCAGGTAGGCATCCATGGCCGTGGCACAGATAGGGCACCGATGCTTGCCACGCAGCACGCGCGATTCGGATTCACCTTCATCGTCGGCAGCGATTTCGTCGCCGGGGATCAGGTTAATGGTCGCCTTGCAGCGCTCTTTGGGCGGCAGGCTATAGCCTGAGCAACCCAGGAACACACCGGTGGACGCAGTGCGGATCATCATCGGCCGGCCGCACTCGCGGCAGGGGATGTCGGTCGGTGTCGGCTGGTTGGCGCGCATGCCGCTGTCGGTTGCACCCGCTACGTCGAGCTTGGTCTTGAAGTCGCCATAGAACTCGTCGAGTACGTTCTTCCAATCACGTTCGCCATGGGCTACGTCATCGAGGTTTTCTTCCATGCCTGCGGTGAAGCCGTAGTCCATCAGGTTGGCAAAACTTTCCGAGAGGCGTTCGGTGACGATGTCGCCCATTTTTTCGGAATAGAAACGCCGATTATGTAGCGCGACGTAGCCACGGTCCTGGATGGTCGAGATGATCGCAGCGTAGGTCGATGGCCGGCCGATACCGCGCTTTTCCATTTCCTTGACCAGGCTCGCTTCAGAGAAACGCGCTGGTGGTTTGGTGAAATGTTGAGTCGGGTCCAGCTTGATCAGCTTGAGTGCCTCGCCCTGCACCATTTCTGGCAGAACATCGTCGTCACCCGGCTTGGTGACTTGAGGCAGCACACGGGTGTAGCCGTCGAATTTGAGGATGCGGCCCTTGGCCCGCAGCTCGAAATTCGAGGCCGCAACCGTGACCGTGGTCGACAGATACTGTGCCGGCGGCATCTGGCAGGCCAGGAATTGGCGCCAAATCAGTTCGTAAAGGCGCTCAGCGTCGCGCTCCATACCGGTGAGCTTGCTCGGGTGAGTGTTCACGTCAGAAGGTCGAATGGCCTCGTGGGCCTCCTGAGCGCCCTCCTTGCTACCGTAGACAATGGGTGCGGCAGGCAGGTACTGCTTACCGAACTCATTTTCGATGTAGGTACGAGCCATCTCCACCGCGTCGGTGGACAGGTTGGTGGAGTCGGTACGCATGTAAGTGATGTAGCCCGCTTCGTACAAACGCTGCGCCATCATCATCGTCTTCTTTACACCAAAGCCCAGGCGGTTACTGCCGGCCTGTTGCAGGGTAGAGGTGATGAAGGGCGCCGAAGGTTTGCTGCTAGTGGGCTTGTCTTCACGCTTGAGCACGCTGTAACTGGACGCCTTGAGCTTGTCCAGGGCGGCCATCGCGTGGGTTTCGTTCAGTGGCTTGAAGGCCTCGCCGTTTTCTCGGGCCACTTCGAAGCGCACTTTGGCGTCTTTGGCGGTGCTCAGGTCAGCGTGTACTTCCCAGTACTCTTCAGGGATGAACGCACGGATTTCCCGTTCACGCTCGACCACCAACTTGACCGCGACCGATTGCACGCGGCCAGCAGAGAGGCCACGGGCGATTTTCTGCCACAGCAGTGGCGAAACCATGTAGCCCACCACGCGGTCGAGGAAACGCCGCGCTTGCTGAGCATTGACCCGGTCGATGTCGAGTTCGCCAGGTTTGGAGAAGGCTTCCTGAATGGCTTTTTTGGTGATCTCGTTGAACACCACTCGCTTGTAACGGCTGTCGTCGCCGCCGATGGCTTCGCGCAGGTGCCAGGCAATGGCTTCCCCTTCGCGGTCCAAGTCCGTCGCGAGATAGATGGTGTCAGCATCTTTAGCCAGACGACGGAGTTCGTCGATGACCTTTTCCTTGCCCGGAAGGATTTCGTACTTGGCCTTCCAACCTTGGTCCGGGTCGACCCCCATGCGGGCGACCAGTTGCTTGCGCGCCTTCTCTTTGGGCGTCAGTACCGGCCCCTCGGCAGCCGCAGCCTTACCGCGCTTGGCCGCAGGCTCTTTGGAGGCACTGGCCGAACCGCTGGTGGGCAGGTCTCGGATATGGCCGATACTCGACTTCACCACGTATTGGTTGCCCAGATACTTGTTGATGGTCTTGGCCTTAGCCGGGGATTCCACGATGACCAGCGATTTGCCCATGGATCAGAAAATTCCTGAATTCGAAAAATGAAAGGCAGTGATGCCTTAGAGGCACCGCTATATATAGTGGCTATGAGGTGAGGTCAAGCGCCGAGGTTCAAGCGGTCGGTGCAGACGGGCCGGAAAACAGGCTGGTTTCAGCTTGTACCAAAGCAAAGCGCGGGACCTGCTCGCCGTCAACCTCGACTGACTCGATGAACATGCTCAAGGGCCGTACCCAGAAGCCGTATTCGCCATAAAGTGCTTGATAGAACACCACTTCCTCTTCGCTTTCGGAGTGCCGAGCCACGCTGAAGACCCGATACTCGGGGCCTTTGTAATGGCGGTAGAGGCCTGGTTGTAACTGCATGTTGGCAACTCCTAGAAACCTTAAAAACAAAAACCGGGGCACAGGGCCCCGGTTGTTTTCACCCGAACGCTCTACACGCGCTCGAATACCGTGGTAATGCCCTGGCCTAACCCCACGCACATGGTCGATACCCCAAAGGTACCGTCATTCTGCTTCATGACATTGAGCAGCGTGCCGGAAATCCGTGCCCCCGAACACCCAAAAGGGTGACCCAGGGCGATGGCGCCGCCATGCAGGTTAACCTTCTCATTCATCTTGTCGAGTACTTTCAAATCCTTGAGCACCGGCAGGGCCTGCGCCGCGAAGGCTTCATTGAGTTCGATGAAGTCGATGTCAGTGATGCTCAAACCCGCGCGCTTGAGCGCTTTCTGGGTAGCGGGCACTGGCCCGTAGCCCATGATTGCCGGGTCGACACCCGCCACGGCCATCGAACGAATCACTGCCAACGGGGTGATACCCAAATCCTGGGCCCGTTGCGCGGACATCACGATCATGCACGACGCACCGTCGGTGATCTGCGAGGAAGTGCCGGCCGTGACCGTACCGCCCTTTGGATTGAAAGCCGGCTTGAGTGCTGCCAGGCTTTCCAAGGTAGTGTCAGGGCGAATGGTTTCGTCGTAGTCGAACATCTTCAGAAAGCCGTTCTCGTCATACCCCTGCATGGGGATGATTTCATCCTTGAACTTGCCTTCCAGGGTCGCCTTGTGGGCCAACTGATGGGAACGCACGCCAAAGGCGTCTTGCTGCTCACGGGTGATACCGTGCATCTTGCCGAGCATTTCGGCGGTCAGGCCCATCATGCCCGAGGCTTTGGCCGCGTAAAGCGACATATGGGGGTTGGGGTCGACCCCGTGCATCATGCCCACGTGGCCCATGTGCTCGACGCCACCGACCACGAATACATCCCCGTTGCCGGTCATGATCGCTTGGGCGGCGGTGTGCAGCGCGCTCATGGACGAGCCGCACAGGCGGCTGACGGTCTGGCCTGCAGCGGTGTGCGGGATCTGGGTCATCAGCGACGCCATGCGCGCGATGTTCCAGCCCTGTTCCAGGGTCTGGTTCACGCAGCCCCAGATCACGTCTTCCACTTCGGCCGGGTCGACCTTGGCATTGCGCTCCAGCAGCTTGCTGATCAGGTGCGCAGACATGTCTTCGGCGCGGGTATTGCGGTGCATGCCACCCTTGGAGCGGCCCATCGGGGTACGACCGAAGTCGACAATCACCACGTCTCTAGGATTCAAGCTCATAAATCACTCTCACTATTCTGTGTAACCGCGGTGGACTCACTCAAGCGAAGAAGCGTTGGCCTTTCTCGGCCATTTCGCGCAGCTTGGCGGTTGGGTGGTACAACGGGCCCAGATCGGCATAGCGGTCGGCCATGGCAACGAATTCAGCCACACCCAGGGAGTCGATATAGCGCAACGCGCCGCCACGGAAGGGGGGAAATCCAATACCGTAAACCAAGCCCATATCGGCCTCGGCAGCGGTTTCAACGATGCGGTCTTCCAGGCAACGCACGGTTTCCAGGCAGAGCGGAATCATCATCCAGTTCAGGATGTCTTCGTCGCTCACTTCGCGCTGTTCGTAGATCACCGGCTTGAGCAGCTCCAGAACCGACGCGTCGGCCACCTTCTTCGGCTTGCCGCGCTTGTCGGTCTCGTAGGCATAGAAGCCCTTGCCGTTTTTCTGGCCCAGACGGTCGGCGTCGTAGAGAGCATCGATCGCGCTGCGGCGGTCGTCCTTCATACGGTCGGGGAAGCCTTCGGCCATGACGTCACGGCCATGGTGCCCGGTGTCGATACCGACTACGTCCATCAGGTAGGCAGGACCCATGGGCCAGCCAAATTTTTCCATGACTTTGTCGATGCGCACGAAGTCGACGCCGGCGCTGACCAGCTTGGCAAACCCACCAAAGTAAGGAAACAGCACGCGGTTGACCAAGAAGCCCGGGCAGTCGTTGACCACGATGGGGTTCTTGCCCATTTTCTTGGCATAGGCAACTGTGGTGGCAACCGCCACATCACTGGATTTCTCACCACGGATCACTTCCACCAGCGGCATCATGTGCACCGGGTTGAAAAAGTGCATGCCGACAAAGTTTTCCGGGCGTTTGAGTGCTTTAGCCAGCAGATTGATCGAGATAGTCGAGGTGTTGGACGCCAGGATGGTGTCGTCGCTGACCTGTCCTTCCACCTCAGCCAGCACGGCCTGCTTGACCTTGGGGTTCTCGACCACGGCCTCGACCACGATGTCGACGTGACCGAAGTCACCATAGGACAAGGTCGGGCGAATGTCGTTGAGCGCTTCAGCCATCTTCGCGGGGGTCAGGCGGCCTTTCTCGACACGCTTGCCGAGCAACTTGGACGCTTCGGCCAGGCCTTGTTCGATGCCTTTTTCGTTGATGTCTTTCATCAGGATAGGCGTGCCCTTGAGGGCTGACTGGTAGGCAATGCCGCCACCCATGATGCCAGCGCCCAGTACCGCAGCCTGCTTGACATCATGGGCGATAGCGTCATAGGCCTTGGCCTTGCGCTTGAGCTCCTGGTCGTTGAGAAACAGCCCGATCAAACTGTGCGCGGCTGGCGTCTTGGCCATCTTGACGAAACCATTGGCTTCGACTTCCAGGGCCTTTTCGCGACCGAAATTAGCGGCTTTCTGGATGGTTTTGATCGCCTCGACCGGTGCCGGGTAGTTAGGCCCGGCCTGGCCAGCAACGAAACCTTTGGCAGTTTCAAAAGCCATCATCTGCTCAATGGCGTTGAGCTTGAGCTTTTCCAGCTTGGGTTGGCGCTTGGCCTGGTAGTCGAATTCGCCTGCGATGGCGCGCTTTAGCAGGTCGACGGCGGCTTCGTGAAGTTTGTCCGGGGCGACCACGGCATCGACGGCGCCGACTTTGAGGGCGTCCTCACCGGTGTTTTCCTTGCCGGAGGCAATCCACTCGATAGCGTTATCGGCACCAATGATGCGCGGCAGGCGTACGGTACCGCCAAAGCCAGGGTAGATGCCCAATTTGACTTCAGGCAAGCCGATCTTGGCGCTGCTGGACATGACGCGATAGTCAGCGGCCAGGCCCATTTCCAGGCCGCCGCCCAGGGCAATGCCATTGATGGCGACGACGGTGGGCACTGGCAGGTCTTCGAAATCGCTAAAAATACGGTTGACTTCGATATTGCCGGCGACCAGCTCGGCCTCGGGCAGCTTGAAGTTTTCGACGAACTCGGTAATGTCGGCGCCGACGATAAATACGTCTTTGCCGCTGGTGACCACGACGCCTTTGAGCGAGGCGTCGGCTTTGAGGGTGTCTACCACCTGACGCAACTCGTTCAGGGTCAGACGATTGAATTTGTTGACGGACTCACCCTTGAGGTCGAAACACAGCTCGACGATGCCGCTTTCAAGAGCCTTAAGGGTGATGGCTTTACCTTCGTAAATCATCAACTGATCTCCACGATATGGAAGCTGAACGGTACACGCTGAACTCAAGCATAGAGGATGACGAGTCGTTCTTCGTTCTTGTTGCAGACTCAGCCAACCTCGACGCCCGGCATACCCGCCAGCGCGATAATCCGAGCGCGCCGGGCAAACGCCCGATTCATACGCCCGTTTGATTCGGGTGGCCTACATTCAGGGAAATCCTGCCAATTGTCAATTGCACGAAATACCCTGACAAAACCCGACTGCAGACAAACTACGCTAATAGACCTTTGTGACCATGGTTGGCGCGTGCTATACATCGCCTGGTAATAAAAACAGGAGGCGACCGCCGATTTCACGGGTATGCTCCTTCCCGACTGAACTTGGGCCTGGTTGACCTGCCCAAGGCGTACAGCAAAAAATTACCGGCCTGCCTGGCCAACCCCAGCCCGATGCTATTATCGGGCTTTTTAATGCCTGTTTTTTGCTGCCACCCTGGTCAGTGCCGCTCTTTTCAATGGAAGTCACGACTGCGCACATCCAGCCCCGCCAACCATTGCCCGCGGTCTTCAAGGTGACCGGCAATCACGTGGCGAACACCGTTGGCCGACTCTAGCCGGCCTTTGACCTGTAACAGCTGCGCCCCCACCAACACCCGGCGCTGGCGCTCGGCTAGATCTTTCCAGACCACCACGTTGACCATGCCGAACTCATCCTCCAGGGTGACGAATGTCACCCCACCTGCAGTGCCGGGGCGCTGGCGACCCGTGACCAAGCCGACGATCGTTACCGGTCGGCCGTGTTCGATACTGGCTAAATCCTTGGAGCTTCGACAGCGCAGGCCGGCCAGCTGCCCGCGCAGCAGCGCCAGTGGATGTGGGCCAAGGGTGGTACCGAGGGTGCTGTAATCTGCGAACAGGTTTTCCCCCACGCTGGGTTGCGGCAGTTCGACTTCAGGCTCGGGCCGTGGGCCCGTGTCGGCGAACAACGGCAACTGGCGTTCGACGCTCGCTACCTGCCAGCGCGCTTGGTAGCGGTGGCCCACCAGCCCTTGCAGTGCCCCTGCGTCAGCCAAAGCCGCCAAGCTGCGGCTGTCGAGCCTGGCCCGCTCGCTCAAATCGCTGATGTCCCGCCAAGGCCCCTGCCCTCGAGCCGCTTCGATGCTTCGGGCGGCGTCCTCCGAATAGCCGCGAATCATCCGCAGGCCCAGGCGAATGGCCGGTTGGGCCTGATCATCGGGGTGCAAGGTGCAGTCCCAGTCGCTGTAACGGACATCCACTGCCAAGGTGCGAATGCCATGGCGCCGAGCGTCCTGCAACACTTGGTCCGGGCTGTAGAAACCCATGGGCCAGCTGTTGATCAGGGCACATGCGAAGGCGGCCGGTTCATGACACTTGAGCCAGCAACTGGCATAGGTAAGCAAGGCAAAACTGGCGGCATGGGATTCGGGAAAACCGTAACTGCCAAAGCCTTTGATTTGCTCGAAGATGCGCGCCGCGAACTCCGCGCTATAGCCATTGCGCAGCATGCCGTCCATTAGCCGCTTCTGGTGGGGTTCAAGGCCGCCGTGGCGTTTCCAGGCGGCCATGGAGCGGCGCAATTGGTCCGCTTCGCCAGGGGTGTAGTCGGCGGCGACAATCGCCAGCGCCATGACTTGTTCCTGGAACAGCGGCACCCCCAGGGTGCGCTCGAACACCCCTTTCAAAGCTTCTGAGGGGTAAACGACGGCCTCTTCGCCGTTACGCCGCTTCAGATAAGGGTGGACCATATCGCCAACGATCGGCCCAGGCCTAACGATGGCCACTTCGATCACCAGGTCGTAGAACTTCTTCGGCCTGAGCCGTGGCAACATGGCCATTTGTGCCCGTGACTCGATCTGGAACACGCCCAAGGTGTCAGCCCGGCTGATCATAGCGTAGGTGGCGACGTCGTCCGGGGGGATGCGAGCCAGGTCCAGATCCAGCCCGCGATGCAGGCGCAGCAGGTCGAAGCAGCGGCGCAGCGCACTAAGCATCCCCAGGGCGAGGATATCGACCTTCAACAGCCCCATTAGATCAAGGTCGTCCTTGTCCCACTGAATCACCGTACGCTCAGGCATGGCGGCGTTTTCCACGGGCACCAGGGTGTCCAACGGCTCCTCGGAAATGACAAAACCACCCGGATGTTGCGACAGATGTCGAGGAAAACCGATCAGTTCGCCAGTCAGTGCCATCACCCGCCGCAGCACCGCGCTAGCCGGGTCGAAGCCCGCTTCGATCAAGCGTTCGGCCGGGGGCAAGCTGTCGCTCCAGCGGCTGAAGCAGCCCGCCAGGGCGTTGATTTGATCGGGCGGCAAACCCAGCACCCGGGCCACATCCCGTACCGCGCCAGCCCCGCGGTAGCTGCTGGCCACGGCCGTCAACGCCGCGCGGCCACGGCCATAGCGCTGGAATACGTATTGCAATACCTCTTCGCGGCGGTCGTGCTCGAAATCCACATCGATGTCGGGCGGTTCGTTGCGCTCCTTGGACAGAAAGCGCTCGAACAGCAGATTGGTCTGGTCAGGGTCCAACGCGGTGATGCCCAAGGCGTAGCACACCACCGAATTGGCTGCAGAGCCCCTGCCCTGACAAAGAATCGAGCGCGAGCGGGCAAAGCGGACGATGTCATGCACGGTGAGGAAATAGCTTTCATAGCCCATTTCGCCGATCAGCGTCAGTTCGGTCTGCGCTTGTTGGCTGGCCTTGGCCGTTGGGCCCTGTGGCCAGCGTTCACGCAGGCCACGGGCTGTCAGTTCGCGAAGCCAAGCGATAGCCGTATAGCCTTCTGGCACCAGTTCACGCGGGTATTGATAGCGCAGCTGGCCGAGATCGAACTGGCACTGCTGGGCGATGTTAACGCTTTCTGCCAACAGCTCCGGGGGATACAGCTCAGCCAGTTGCGCCAGAGAACGCAGGTGTCGCTCGCCATTAGAAAACAGTAAATGGCCGGCTTCTGCAACTTTCACATGATGGCGAATGGCGGTCATGGTGTCCTGCAGAGCGCGACGGCCGCGGGCATGCATGTGCACATCACCACAGGCCACCAACGGGATCTTCAGCACCCCACCCAAAGCCTGCCAACGCTGTAGGCGCAGTTGATCATCGGGCCCGCGGTGCAAGTGCAGCGCCAGCCACAGGCGCGCGCCGAACAAGCTCTTCAACCAATGGCCATGGGCGTAGTCGTGGGTTTCATCCGCGACCCACAACGCCAGCAACCCATTGAGGTCCACTTGGCTGAAATCTTCTCTCAACAGCCGATACTCACCTTTTGCGGCGCGACGCCGAGCCAACGTGATTAGCTTGCACAGCGCTTGGTAGCCGGCCAGGTCCTTGGCCAGCAACACACAGTGCGGCCCATCGGCGATGCGCATTTCACTCCCGACCAGCAGCGGCAATTGCACCTCACGGGCTGCCTGCCAGGCTCTGACAATACCCGCCAGGGTGCACTCGTCGGTGATCGCCAGCGCGCTGTAACCGTGGCGCCGCGCCCGCTCGAACAGTTCGCGGGCGCTGGAGGCACCGCGCTGAAAGCTGAAATTGGACAGGCAGTGCAGCTCGGCATAGGGCTGGCTCATGCGAACCAGCCTTGCAGCCACAACGGCCCGGTATCGCCAACGGTGCGGTAGGCCCAAGCGCACTGGCCATTGCGCATCTGCACCCGGTAATAGTCACGGCGCATATCACTGCCGTCCCACCAGCCGGACTCGATGCGCTCGGGCCCGGCCAGCACCTGTAACGCCGGCTCGGCCAACAAGGCGGGCTCGTGCAACAGCCACCCAGGGCGCGGGGGGGCCAGTTGCAAGTGACCTCCGGGGCCAGCACCGGGCAGCGCCAGAGCCCGCTCGGGGCGGTAGTCGGCATTGGCGCGTAACTCGTGTAGACAGTCGTCACCGAGCCTGGCGCGAATGCGCTCGCGCAGTTGCTCCCAAGGTTGGTTTTGCTGCGGTCGGGTATCGAACAGTGCCCCATGCACCGGGACAAACGCCGGAAGCTCCTGGGCCACCAAACGCAACGCGCGCACCGGCCCAGGCAGGCGTACCGGCTCTAGCCGGCCGCGGGCCAACTCGAACAACATGTCGGCTTGGCGCTCGGTACTCAACAAACCGACCGGGACCAGGGTGTCATCCCCTTCCACGTGTTCCAGGTGCAGGACAAAACGTTGCACACCGCCATCGCGGCCAGCGAGGAACGCCGCCAGGTCGTTGATCAGCCGACGTAGCGGAAACAGCAAAGCCTGTTGCGCCTGTACATCGAAATTGAACTCGATGCGGCCGTTGAAGTGGTCAGGCGGTGTGTAATAAGTGAGGCTCAAGGGCCTTAGCCCAAGCAGGCAATCAAGCTGGGCCAGCACCTCGCTGGGAAAGCGCCGGGCCAGGGTTTCCCGAGGCAGCGCCAACACTTGCCCTAGCCGCCGCAAGCCCATGCGGCTCAAGGCCGTGGCAGCCTCCCTGGGCAAGCCGACGCGGTCGATGGGCAATGGGTCGAGGGCGGCGCGCAAGGCTGGCTCATCGGTTACCGCAAAACTTTCGAAGGCATTGGCCAATACCCGTGCCGCTGCCGGGTTGGGCGCCAACGTGATGCGATGGCTGAACCCCAACTGGGTCAGCTCTTGGCGCAAACGTGCCTCGAACTGTGCCCAGGGGCCGAACAATCCAAAGCTGGACTGCACTTCCAGCAAGACCACACGCGGATAAAACAGGCTGACCTGGGAGCTGAAACCGTAGGCCCAGGCCGCCAGGAAAGCTTGCCAGTGTTCGATACGGGCGGCGTCATAGTCCTCGGTAGCGAAATGACTAGCCAGCATCCGCGCGGCCGTTAGCGACTGCCCAGGCCTGAGGCCCAGTGCCCGCGCTGCGGGATTAACGGCCTGCAGCACCCGGCGCTGGGCATTACCGGCGATCAGTGCCAGTGGGCGGTCGGGGTCAGCGCAACCTCGCTGGAGGCCATCAAGGGCCAGTTGCGGCAAAAGAATGCAAGCCCACAGCATGGCAACCTCAATGCCCCGCCACGAAGGCGATGGGCGTTGCCGGGGCGAGCCCGCCACGGCACTTGAGTACGCGTACTTGCGCCGGGTGCAGGTCGATGGCCAGGCGCAGCGCCGCAGGCGACGGGTTGTGCGCCGCACTGTGCGGCCTGCAGGCAAAAGCCAGGGTCTGGCCGGTTTCTGCCGCGACCTGCAACCGCCTCAGTGCACGGTCGTCCACCTGCTGTGGCCAGCACAGCACAGCCCCGCAACTGCCTGACCTTAGGCACTGCTCGGCGGCCCACAACGCATCGCTGCCTGCCGCCTCAATGAGTGACAGCCAGCGCAGGTCGACCCCAGCCGCTAGCCAGGCCTGGGGGTAAGGTTGATGCGGTGGCCCCACCAACACGACCCGCTCGCCTGCTTGGCTGAGACGGGCCAATGTCGGCCACAGCAAGGCCAATTCACCACTGCCATTGGCCGGTAGCAAGAGCTCGCTAAGGGCCGCCGCCGGCCAGCCGCCGCTGGGCAACACGGCGTCCAAGGTTGGATGCTCGGTAGGTTGCGCGCCCAGGGGCCTGGCGGGTTGGCGACCTTTCCAGACGCGCCGCTCATCCAACAAGCCGTCGAGGCTGACCACAGCCCCTATCATCGCCGCACCAGCCCGCAGAAAATCCCTTCGATCACGAAGTCTTGATCGGCACGCACTTCAATGGGCGCGTAGGCAGGGTTACGGGGCAATAGGCGAAAGCCCGAAGCGCTCGTCTCGAAACGCTTGATGGTCACTTCGCCGTCGAGCCGCGCCACGACGATCTGCCCGGCGCGGGCTTCGGCCTGGCGTTTAACCCCCACCAGATCGCCATCGAGAATGCCGTCGTCGATCATCGAATCGCCAGCGACCTGAAGGAGGAAGTCTGGGGGCAAGGCGAAGGTGCGCGGATCGAAGCGCAAGTGATCATGTTCACCTACCCCAGGATCGATGGGCCGCCCTGCGGCGACTCGACCCAGCACGGGAACCTCAAGCCACGGCAAAGCACTCTCGGGGTCGCGCAAGCGTATGCCCCGGGCCTGGTTGGGGCGCACTTCGATCAGGCCCAACTCGGTGAGGGCCAGAATATGCTTGCGCGCCACGCTGCGCGAAGCGAAGCCGAACGCCTCGGCGATTTCAGCGAGGCTCGGGGGTTGACCCTGTTCGGCGATACGTTCGCGGATAAAGGTCAGGATGGCGGTGCGGCGTGGAGATAAAGTCGTCATGGAGTACATTTGTACTCTTTCCGGTTTTTTTTGGCTAGCGCCTCTGGTCGTCTTTGCATCAACTGTTACGATAAGTCCTTTGCGCCCAAGGCCCTCCCCCATGCTCGAAGCCCTGCTGTTCGACCTCGATGGCACCCTGACCGATACCGACAAGCTGCATTTACCGGCTTTTCAGCAATTGCTGGCCGAACACGGACGCACCCTGAGCGCCGAAGAATTCGAAACCCACTGCAGTGGGCGGGCGAACCCGGTGTTGTTCGCTTACCTGTTTCCCGAGCACTCGGTGGCTGAGCGTGCAGCCCTGGCAGACCGTAAAGAGGCCTTGTTTCGCGCTATGGCGCCTACCCTTGAGCCCATTCCCGGCCTGATGCGCCTGTTGGATTTCGCCTCGGCCAAAGCCATCGGCATGGCGGTGGTCACCAACGCACCCCGCGCCAATGCCGAGCACATGCTCGACGCCCTCGGTTTGAGCAGCCGCTTTGACGCCTTGGTCATCGCCGAAGAACTGCCCCGGGCCAAGCCCGACCCCCTGCCCTACTTGACCGGCCTTGAGCGGCTCAAGGGCCGCGCCGAAGCCGCGCTGGCTTTCGAGGACTCCGTGCCTGGGCTGACGGCAGCGGTCAAGGCCGGTGTGTTCACCGTCGGCCTGGCTACCAGCCAAAGCCCGCAGGCCTTGCTGGATGCAGGTGCTGGTTTGGTGATCAAAGACTTCGAAGACGAACGCCTATGGCAAGTGGTCGACCGTTTTCTCAGCCAAACCCACTGATCCATACCTACCCCAGGAGTGGCCTGTGAGCCTGTCCATCCGTGCCGCCAATGCGGCTGACGCCGAAACGATTCTGGCTTTCATCACCGAGCTTGCCGTGTATGAAAAAGCCGAACACGAAGTCCTGGCCAACATCGCCGACATCGAGCGTACCTTGCTGGATCCGAACTCCCCAGCCAAGGCTCTGATCTGCCTGAACAACGACCAACCCGTGGGGTTCGCGTTGTACTTTCTCAGCTATTCCACCTGGCTGGGACGCCCTGGCTTGTATCTGGAAGACCTGTATGTCGCACCGCAGCAACGCGGATTGGGCGCTGGCAAGAAATTATTGCAGCACCTGGCCCGCATCGCCGTGGAAAACGACTGCGGGCGCTTCGAGTGGAGCGTGCTGGATTGGAACGAACCGGCGATTCGCTTCTACGAAGCCATCGGCGCCAAAGCGCAACCGGAATGGGTGCGCTATCGCCTGGCAGGTGATGACCTGCGCCAATTCGCCGAAACGGGTTAACCTGCACCCGCAAAGTTTCGCACAATCTCTGTTGGCGGATCTGTGGATAACATGTTCGCGCTCCCCTGCAGGCCTTATACGGTAAGGCCTGTAGGGGATCGATTAAATATTGATCGATCCCCCTGAAAAACCGGGCTTTCGAAAAAGTCACGTGTTTTCAGCAAGTTAATTGATACGTGAATGGGTCAGCGAGAGTTCGGGGGCAAGGCCCCCTCCTACGGTCAGCGACATATCTCTCAAATATGCCCCAAATCGTAGGAGGGGGCTCGCCCCCGAGCTCTTCCCCCGGCAAACACAAACCCGCTAGCCAGCCCGTCAGCAGGCCGAGGCAGGCGCAAACACAGCCGCAAAGTTTCGCACAATCTCTGTTGGCGGATCTGTGGATAACATGTTCGCGCTCCCCTGCAGGCCTTATACGGTAAGGCCTGCAGGGGATCGATTAAATATTAATCGATCTCCATGGAAAACCCGCTTTTTGAAAAAGTCACGTGTTTTCAGCAAGTTAATTGATACGTGAATGGGTCGGCAAGAGCTCGGGGGCAAGGCCCCCTCCTACGGTCAGCGACATATCTCTAAAATATGCCCCAAATCGTAGGAGGGGGCTCGCCCCCGAGCTCTTCCCCCGGCAAACACAAACCCGCTAGACAGCCCGTCAGCAGGCCAAGGCAGGCGCAGACACAGCCGCAAAGTTTCGCACAATCTCTGTTGGCGGATCTGTGGATAACATGTTCGCGTTACTCTGCAGGCCTTATACGGTAGGGCCTGCAGGGGATCGATTAAATATTGATCGATCTCCATGGAAAACCCGCTTTTTGAAAAAGTCACGTGTTTTCAGCAAGTTAATTGATACGTGAATGGGTCAGCGAGAGCTCGGGGGCAAGGCCCCCTCCTACGGTCAGCGACATATCTCTAAAATATGCCCCAAATCGTAGGAGGGGGCTCGCCCCCGATCTCTTCCCCCCGGCAAACACAAACCCGCTAGACAGCCCGTCAGCTGGCCGAGGCAGGTTGAAACACAGCCGCAAAGTTTCGCACAATCTCTGTTGGCGGATCTGTGGATAACATGTTCGCGTTCCCCTGCAGCCCTTGTGTAGCAAGGCCTGCAGGGGATCGATCAAATATTGATCGATCTCCATGGAAAATCCGCTTTTTGAAAAAGTCACGTCTTTTCAGCGACTTAGTTCGTACCTGAAATGCAGGGCCTAGGGCCCTGCTATCGGCCGCCTAGGCCACCGGTAAGCTTTCAGATAAGTCTTCGCGTGGCGGGAATAGCAGGTCGAACAGGGTTCTCATTTCTGCTGGATTAGCGTTCACCGGAAGGGGGTCATTGGGGCGGTTCATGTTAGTTTGTAGTTCAGCTGCGTAATTGAGAGGGTAGCGAGCCCGTTCGATGGCTGGTAAGGCCTGATAGTGATCCAGGATTTCTTTGAAAAATTCCTTTCTGCCTCCGGACTGTGAGTACTCAATATCCCCTCTTGCTATAAGCGAAGTCCGCCATGCATTATCTCTCTCTGATGTCTCGCAAAAGGCCGCCTGCCGTTCGTTGATCGTGTAGGCACCGCTGTCATCATAGGTAATCAATACCAATTGTTCATTAGACAAACCTGCGAAGGGATTGGCAACACTGCCTTTGGTCCCGTTATGCACACTCTTTATGAAGTCTGATGATTGCTTTGCACGTTCCAACCACTCAAGATCATCCGTATCGGGAACGAAAGAGTCGTGTTTTTCTCGATTAGAGTAGTAGTTGGGACCCATTATTTGGGCCTTTAGCTCTGTGGCCTTATCCGCCAACGCTTTATGCCCCAACTCACTGTCGCGCTTTTCTGCCCTCACGGCACTATCGTATAAACGACTGGCCAGACTCGACAATGTGGCTTTGTCTTGCCCGTCTGGTAGGCTGTTGCGGTCCGCTGACTCCACAGACGCTATAGGCTTATGAGTACCCTTACTGCTTGGCTGGCTAGCGGGCACAACGCTGGAATGCACTTTTATTATCATCATTTTTCCTCTAACTCACTGCAAACCACACAGCAAAAATTTTCGCAACTAAAACCCCAGATAGCTAACTACTATAAAATAGCAATTAAGATTTCTCAGCCGCTTTGCCAATTCCAACCAGTCCGTTTTCCGATAAATTTTCACGAGGAGGAAAAAGTATATCGAACAAGGTTTTCATTTCTTGCGGGTTGGCATTTACTGGCAATGGGTCATTGGGTTGATTCATTTTGTTCTGCAGGTCCGAGACATAGTCGGCCGGGTACTGAGTCCGCTCGATGGGTGAGAGCGTCCAATAATTATCTATAATTTCCTGATAAAAATCTTTCATCCCGCCCGTGCGCGAGTATTCCTCGTTCCCCCGCGCAAGCAAACCCGTGCGCCATGCACTTTCCCTTCCTGCTGTCTCGAACGCGGCCGCTTGACGTTCGTTCAGGGTAAATGCGCCACTGTCATCGTAGGTAATCAATGCCAATTGCTCATTTGACAGGTTAGCGAAAGGATTAGCCACACTGTCCTTAAAGCCATTATGGGCAGCTTTCACGTAATCGGATGCTTGTTTGGCGCGCGCTAACCATTCAAGGTCGTCCGTATCAGGCACATAAGCATCGTGTTTCTCACGATTACTGTAATAGTCAGCCCCCCATATTTGCGACCTTAACGCTTTCATAACATTAGTAAGTTCGGCATGTCCCAATCCACTTTCGCGAGCGTCGGCCCGCAAAGCACTGGCACTTAAACGGCTCGCCAAGCTAGACAATGCCGGCTGCTCATGTATATCTTTGACAAGCATTTCCTCAGCAGATTCATTCAAATAACAATTACCATTTGCACTGACAACGCTACTTGAACAATAGAATCTTGCAACCTCATAAACATTACCAATCATATTGTTGACCCCCTACACCCAATAAATCTGCCCCGTCACGACTGAAACGGGGCAGATGTTTTAAACCACTACCGCATCAGAAATTCAACAACCCAAGTATGATCATTGTAATTAGTTTTAGTTATGGTCGCAGTACATGTAGCCCCATTAGAAGGTGTGGCCGCTTTAGTCCACTTCGGAGTCATAGAACCTCCCGCCCCCATCATATTCACATAGGTGGTAGAAAACACACACTCTTTTCGACCCATCCTGTAACGAACGTAAGCCCAGTTAGTATTCGGACTAATTAAACTTTGGACATCATAAGAGTTTGAGCATGATGCAAAAACTTCGTTTTCCGGCTTTGGACTGGAATTTAAATAGGTACTATTCTCGTTCGAATTCTCTCTAACGTTCAATGCAGACTCACTCCCCTGATTCTTAAAAACCACTGTAACCTTAGGCCCCGCATACACCCCTCCCCCCATCACCAAGCCACTCACCAACACACCCACTTTAAAACTCATCATTCTTTTCATCACAACATTCCTTATCGCTTTATTTGATGTTTGGGCTCACTGCCCGTTACCACTGTCTCCTCGGCCAAGGTCGAAGGCGCTGCCTTCCACATCCCTGTCCCTGGCCGTTGCCCACCGCTCCCAGCCTGCTCGGTTATCCGGCACAAGAGCGTTGGCCTCCTGGCGAGTCATGTGTCTGGTTCTGTGCCGAGCCCTCCCCATTCAGGTGCCAGTTCTTCGCTGGTCAATTCACGCACTTGCCCGGCTTGCAAACCGAACACTTCTAAACCCTCCGGCAAGGCGCGGCCCAGGGTCACGGCGCGCAGGGTGACGCTGCCGCCAGGCCCAGGGCGGTATTGGACCTGGTAGCCTTCGGGGCCGCGGCGCACGGTTTGAACCGGCACCACCCAGGCGCTTTCGCGCTGGTAGATCACCACCGACATGCGCGTGCTCATACCCAGGCGCAGGCGGGCGCGCTGTGTATCGGGCACAGGCTGGAGCAGCGCGCGGACGCGGTAGCGCACGCTGGTGGCGGAGCCGCCTTGGGTGACCGGCTCTTGGCTTAGGTGAGCGATATGGCCTGGCAGGGTCAGGCCGCTGAAGCCGTCGCCTTGCACTTCGACGGGTTGCTCTAGCTGCAAAGCATGCAGGTCGCTTTCATCGACTTCAGCGTCGACCGCCAATTGTTCGAGGCTGGCAAGCTGAAACAAGCCCTGGCCTTGAGTCAAACGGCTGCCTTCATCCAGTGATAACAGCGCACTACCTTGCTCTGGCGCGCGGCTGAGAATGCCGCTAAATGGCGCCACGATCTGCGTTGTGCCCCTCTGCTGTGCCACGGCATCGAAGCGCGCCTGAGCATTGGCTAGCTGCAAACGTGCGACGTTTAGATCGTCGTCACGGTCCAACAAGCCGCGCAGCTCGCCCTCGGCACTGGCCACATCGAGCCGTTGCAGGCTGGTCTGCTGCTCCAGCGCCTCGACCTCCATGCGCGGGACGATCCCCTGGGCCAGTAACCCCTGGGTTTCGGCCAACTGCCGCTGGGTTTGCGCAAGGCCCAGGCGTGCGGCCGCAAGGCTGCGTCGGGCGCGCGCGACCTCGGCGCTGGTGGCCCAGTTTTCCAGGTCGGCAACCGCTCGGCGCGACGTCAGCAGGAGCGCCTGGGCATCGCGCCAGGCGGGGTCGTGCAGATGGGTGTCCAGCTCAAGCAGCACTTGACCCCGTTCGACCTGCTGGCCCGGCTCGGCCAGACGCTGTTTCACCAGGGCATCAAAAGGCGCGCTGAGCATTACCTGGCGTGCAGGTTGCAACAGGCCGACCAACCCCAGACGAACCGTGACCGGCTGCGCGCGGACCTCGTGCCATAAGGCTTCGGCCGGCGCTGGCGCTACCGGCCACAGGCTCCAGGCCAGTGCCGCGCAGAGCACTAGCCCCAGCCCGATCGTACCGTTGAGCTTAGTCATGCACGCTGATCTCCCACCGCTGCAAAGTCAGCCCCAGCACTTCGTCCAGGCGGCTTTGGCCATTGAGGTAAGCGATGCGCGCGGCGAGCTGGGCGTGCTCAGCGGCGCGCCGGTCGCTTTCGAAACTCAGTACCTGAAAGTTGCTGGACCTACCGGCCTGAAGCTTTTGCTGCTCGATATCCAATTTGCGAATGGCCAACTGCGCGGCTCGCCCGGCCAGGTTCAGTTGCCGCCATTGGGTGGCCGTTTCGCGCAGCGCAGCCGTCACCTCCAAGGCCAACTGCGCCGAGGCCTGTTCGCTGCGCAGGCGCTGGTCGGCCACGGCCACTTCGGCATGCACCTGGCGCTGACGCGCAGTGGAATCGCCCAAAGGCACCTCTAACTGCAGCCCGGCATAGCTGTCCCAACGCCGCTGGGTGCGCGCGCCCTGCCAGCGTTCACGCACCTGGCTGGCCCCGCCCACCAAGGCCAAGTCCCATAAACGTTGGTTGTTGGCCAATAGCAGGTTGAGCTCCACCTGGCGCGCTGCAATCTGTTGGATCAAGTAGTCAGGCCGCTGCTGGCGGGCCAAAGCCTGGGCATTGGCCAAGGTCAGGTCTGGCTCGACCACGGCCAGGTCGTCGCTGGCGTCGATCATGGTGTCCGGGGCTAGGGCCAGTAATTGCAAGAGGGCTTCGCGGCTGCCTTGCAATTGATTACGCGCCTGCTCAACGCCGAGTTCTTGGCTGGCGTCGTCCGCTTCGGCCTGGACAATGTCGAATTCAGCCAGGCGCCCCGCGGCAATCAGGGCGCGATTCACCGCCAGTAATTGCTGCGAGCGCTGCCAGGCCTCACGGGCCAGGCGCAATTGCTCTTGGCTGTGCAGTAACCCACGGTAGGCCAAGGCCACCTGGGTCACGTTGTGGGTCAAACTGGCGCGCAGGTTGAGCCGGTGCACACGTTCGTCCAGCTCGGCCAGGCGTACCGGCGCCATCCCCACTTCAGGGCCAGCATCACGCAGCAGAGGCTGGACCAGGTTGAAGTCGACCCCTTCGTTGTATAGGTCGTCGGCGCGGTTGGCCTGGTTCAACTGGTGGCTCCAACCCAGGTTGACCCGCGTACCCCAAGGGCTGAGCACACTGGCCTGCGGCTCCAAGCCATGCTGACGAGAACGGTCGCCTTGGTCGCGGTTGACCTGGCTGCGGGCGTTGAGGATCAGGCGGGGCTGAAAACGCTCCCGCGCCACCTGCAGGTCGAACTTTTGCGCGACCCGCTGCAGGTAAGCACTGCGTACATGCCGGTTGTCGCGCAGGGCCAGCGCCACCGCATCGGCCAGGCTCAGCTCAAGCCGCTCAGCGCTCACGCCGGTCGCCATCGCCCAGACCGGTAGCAGCATCGCCAATAGCCCTGCCATGCACCGTTTAGTCATCGCGCAGTGCCTGCACTGGCGCCAAGCGTGAGGCCTGCATGGCTGGATAAACACCGGCGATCAGCCCGACCAGAGCTGCGCTGCCTGCGCCTAAAGGCACGCTGTATCCAGGTATCACCAGGGCCCAGGCAGCCTGCGCGGTGAAGCCCCAGGCCAAGACCAGCCCCAACAACGCCCCGGCCGAAGCGCCGACGGCCGACAACGCCAGCGCCTCGAACACAAACATCGCGCGAATATCCTGCTGACGTGCCCCCAGCGCCAAGCGCACGCCTATTTCCTGGCGCCGTTGGCTGACGCTCATCAGCATCACGGTCATCACCCCAAGGCCACCGGCCAGCAACGCCACCGCCGCCAGCCCGGCGAGCAAGCGGTTGAAGGTCACCCGCTGATGGCGAATGCCATCGAGCAATTGCCGGGGCACCTGCATGTCGACATGCTCCACCCCAGGCAGCACGCTGAGACGGCCTGCAAGACGCTGGGCCAGTTGCTCCAGGCCGGTCACCGTTCCACCCGCAAGCACTTGAGCGATATGGGCCTGGGCCGCCAGCCGCCGCAGGCTGGCCAGGGGAATCAGCACGGCGTCGTCCAGATCCAGGTTCAATGCGCCACCCATGGGCGCCGCCTCGATAACCCCGAGGACCTGAAACAGGTCTCGCTCGATCTGCACGAAATCCCCCACTTGCACTGGCCCCCCCGCGTTGGCCAAGGTTTGCGCACGCTGGCTGCCCAATACTGCGACCGCTTGGCCCCGGTCGAACGGCGAAAGAAAACGCCCTTGGGCCATGCGCAGGTCGAGCAATAGCGCCAACGCGGGGGTTGCCCCCAAAATACTGCTCGAATGGGCCTGCCCGCGATAGCGCACGGCCCCGGCCTGGAACCCCAGCGGCGCCAGTGCGCGCAATCCGCCAATGGCCCGGGTGTCCAGGCCCGCCAGGCTTATGGGCAACCGCGCGCCCTGCAAATGGGCCACCACCAGGTCACTGCCTAACCCCACGAACGCACGCTGTGCTTCCTGCGCGGCGCTGGCGCCGATGCAGGACAACGCAACCATGGCGGCACTGCCGATCACCATCCCTAGCAAGGCCAACCCGCCCCGCCCCCCGGCCACCGCCAGATTTCCCAACGCCTCGGCGAGCAGGTCACGCCGACGCGCGTAGCCGTTCATTCGCACAACCGCCCATGCTCCAGGCGCAATTGCCGTTGCAGGCGCGCGGCCAGGCGCGGGTCGTGGGTCACCATGATCAAGCTGACACCGCGCTGTGCATTTAGCCGTAACAGCAGGTCCACCACCCCATCGGCGCTGGCCTGGTCAAGGTTGCCCGTGGGCTCATCAGCCAGAATCACCTGGGGTTCGCCCACCAGGGCGCGGGCGATCGCTACCCGTTGGCGTTGCCCACCGGACAACTCGGCGGGCCGATGGCGCGCGCGTGATTCAAGGCCCACCTGCTGCAACAGCGGCCACGCCATGGCCTGGGCTTGGTGACGCGGTATACCGCGATAGAGCAAGGGTAAGGCGACATTGTCGAGCACGCTCAGGCGCGGCAACAGGTGAAAGCTTTGGAAGACAAAACCGATCTGGCGATTGCGCCACCCTGCACGCTGGTCGGCCGAAGCCTGGGTGACGTCGCGGCCGGCCATGATCAACCTGCCGCTGAGCGGTGTTTCGAGCAATCCCAACAGGTTGAGGAGCGTGCTCTTGCCGGAGCCAGAAGCACCGAGCAAGGCGCAGCTTTGGCCATAAGCCAGGGTCAGATCGAGGCGGTCGAGCACGCCAATCTGCCCCGCCGGGGTCGAGTAGCCGTGGCTGACGCAGTGCAAGGCGAACAGAGGATGCTCGCCAGAGGGGGCGCAGGTAGGCATGAGACGCTCCGTGTCCTACAACTCGATCAGAATTTATCCCACGGGGTCGAGGGATTTTTCGTGGAGCGAATTGTAGGCAGGGAGGCCGCTGACTTGCGCGGTGGGCGTTGTAGGACGTTTCCGAAAATTGTAAAAAGGCAGGAGGGCTATTTAGTCTGGGTTATCCAGTAACAGGAAATTGCCCGGCCGCGGGCCTTCCTCGGCGTCCAATAGCGGCACTTCGGCCTCATCTTTCAGGCTGACCCCGGACAGCTGACGCTGTTGCGCTTCGCGCATCAGGTACAGCAGTTTATGCATGGCCGTGGCATAGCTGAGGCCTTCCAGGCGGATATTGGAGATGCAGTTGCGCGAAGCATCGTTCAAGCCGACTTTCGGCGCGTAAGTGAAATACAGCCCCAGGCTGTCCGGCGAACTCAAACCTGGCCGTTCACCAATCAGGATGACCACCATGCGGGCGCGCAGCAGTTCGCCCACTTCATCGGCCACTGCCACCCGCCCCTGCTGCACCAGGCACACCGGGGCCAGCCGCCAGCCCTCGCTGGCCGCGGCCTGTTCAAGGCGTTCGAGCATGGGCCCGGCATGCTTATGCACTGCCAGGGCCGACAACCCATCGGCCACCACCAGCGCCAGGTCGTAACCGTCCGGCTGGGCGAGGCTGTGCTCGCGCAGCCGTTCGACCGAGGCAGGGTCGAGGCGCCGCCCCAGGTCGGGCCGTTGCAGGTAGGTGTGGCGGTCGGGCGCCGAGCTGTGCAGGCTCAAGCTCGGCTGCTGCCGGGCAGCCAATGCGCCGCTCAATGCGCCATGATCGAACGCCAGATGCACGGCGTCGCGAGCTTGGGCATGGGCGTACTGAAAGTCCAATTGGGCTGCCGTGGGTAAGCTGGTGCCCGCACGGCCCAGGGCAATGCGGGCAGGGGTGAGGTTACGCAACTGGCGCCAGGCGTCGGCCTGGGCGGGGGTTTTCGGCTTGTCGTCACTCATGCTGCAGGCCTCACTTGAGTTGTGCCAGGGCTTGTCGGAACAACGCTGGCACGCCGTTACCCAATTGTACCCGGCCGTCCTGCTGGCGCAGGATGTCCATGCGCGCTAGCCATTGCTCGAACTCCGGCGCCGGGCGCAGGCCCAGGGTCTGCCGTGCATAGAGGGCGTCGTGGAACGAGGTGGTCTGGTAGTTGAGCATTACATCATCGGAGCCGGGGATGCCCATGATGAAGTTGATCCCCGCCACGCCAAGCAACGTGAGCAGCGTGTCCATGTCGTCCTGGTCGGCTTCGGCATGGTTGGTGTAGCAAATGTCACAGCCCATGGGCACACCCAGCAGCTTGCCGCAGAAGTGGTCTTCCAGGCCGGCGCGGATGATCTGCTTGCCGTTGTACAAATACTCCGGGCCAATAAAACCGACCACGGTATTGACCAGGAACGGTTTGAAATGGCGGGCCACGCCGTAGGCTCTGGCCTCACAGGTTTGCTGGTCGACGCCGTGATGGGCGTTGGCCGACAACGCACTGCCCTGCCCCGTTTCAAAATACATCAAGTTCTCGCCCAGGGTGCCGCGCTTGAGGCTCAAGCCGGCTTCATAGCCCTCACGCAGGATTTCCAGGCTGATGCCAAAACTGCTGTTGGCCGCCTGGGTCCCGGTGATGGATTGAAACACCAGGTCAACGGGGACCCCCCTTTCGATGGCGGCGACGGACGAGGTGACGTGGGTCAATACACAGGACTGGGTAGGAATTTCGTAATGGCGGATAACACCATCGAGCATCTTCAACAGCTCACTGATGGCGCCCAAACTATCGCTGGCCGGGTTGATGCCGATCATGGCATCGCCGTTGCCGTACATCAGCCCATCCAACACGCTGGCGGCGATGCCAGCGGGGTCGTCGGTGGGATGGTTGGGTTGCAGCCGGGTCGACATGCGCCCGGCCAGGCCCACGGTATTGCGAAAGCGGGTGACCACGCGAATCTTCTGGGCCACCAGGATTAGATCCTGCACCCGCATGATCTTCGAGACCGCCGCGGCCATTTCGGGGGTTAGCCCTGGCGCCAGGGCGCGCAGGCTGGTTTCGTCGGCCTGGGCACCGAGCAGCCAGTCGCGAAAGCTGCCGACGGTTAGGTGGCTGACAGGGGCAAAGGCCTGCGAGTCATGGCCGTCGATGATCAGCCGGGTCACTTCGTCGTCTTCGTAGGGGATCAGCGCTTCTTCGAGGAAGCGCTTGAGCGGTACGTCCGCCAGGGCCATCTGCGCCGCGGCGCGCTCGGCGTCGCTGCTGGCGGCCACCTGCGCGAGAAAGTCGCCGGAACGGGCCGGGCTGGCCTTGGCCATCAGTTCGCGCAAGCTGTCGAAACGCCAGGTCTGCCCGGCAATGCTATGGACGAAGCCGCTCATCGGGTCTCTCCCTTACTCGTTGGCCAATGCCGCAGGCACAGCACCGCGGCTACGGACCAGCTTACAGAACACTGCACCCACCGCCATGAGGGCAATGAAAATGCCGCAGACCACGGTATTGAACCAGACCATGGCGATCAAGCACACCACCGCCAAGGCCAAAGCGATGCCCGGCACGATGGGGTAGCCCGGGGCACGGAAGGTACGTTCCAGGTCGGGTTCGCTGCGGCGCAGCTTGAACAGGCTGAGCATACTGACGATGTACATCACAATGGCGCCGAACACCGACATGGTAATCATCGCAGCGGTCAGGCTCAGGCCCTGGAGGTTGACCAGGCCGTCGCTGAAGATCGCCGCGATACCCACCACGCCACCGGCCAGAATGGCTCGGTGCGGGGTTTGGAAGCGCGACAGCTTGGCCAACCCCGCAGGCAGAAAACCAGCCCGGGCCAGGGCAAAGAACTGCCGTGAATAACCCAGAATGATCCCGTGGAAGCTCGCCACCAGGCCAAACAAGCCGATCCAGACCAGCATGTGCATCCAGTTGGAGTTGTCACCCACTACGGCTTTCATCGCCTGGGGCAGTGGGTCGTTGATATTCGCCAGGGTGCGCCAGTCACCCACGCCGCCGGCGAAAATCATCACGCTAATGGCGAGAGTGACCAGGGTCAGAATGCCCGCGATGTAGGCCCGAGGGATGGTGCGCTTGGGGTCTTTGGCTTCCTCGGCGGCCATGGCCGCGCCTTCGATGGCCAGGAAAAACCAGATGGCGAACGGAATCGCTGCGAACATGCCCGACACCGCGCCCAGGCTAAAGGTGTCCGAGCCGGCCCAACCGCCTAGGGCGAAATTGCTGAAGCTGAAGCCGGGTGCGACTACGCCCATGAACACCAGCAGTTCGAACACGGCCAATACCGTGACCACCAGCTCAAACGTGGCCGCGATGCTGACGCCAAGAATGTTCAGCGTCATAAAGATGAAGTAGGCCCCCACGGCGGCCATCTTCGGGTCCAGGCCGGGGTACTGCACATTGAGGTACGCACCAATGGCCATGGCGATCGCCGGTGGTGCGAAGACGAATTCGATCAGCGTGGCCAGCCCGGCGATGGTTCCCCCGACTGGGCCGAAGGCGCGCAAGCTGTAGGCGAATGGGCCACCGGCATTGGGAATGGCCGTGGTCAACTCGGTGAAGCTGAAGATAAAACAGGTGTACATCACCGCAACCATCACGGTGGTGACCAAAAAGCCCAAGGTCCCCGCCGCGCCCCAACCATAACTCCAGCCGAAGTACTCGCCGGAAATCACCAGGCCTACGGCAATCCCCCACAGGTGCAGGGTGCCCAACGTCGGTTTAAGTTTTGTCACAGTCATTGCTATGCACCTCGCCAGCGGATCAGTGGAAAAACCAGGAGCATAACCAGCACCCCGGCTGCAAGACTTGACCCCAGAGCGTCGCCGCTGTCGCGTACGGTCAAGTCGGCCAGGCGTGCACGATGACGGTGCACGGACGCTGCGTACCTCACCCAAATGCCCGGACCTGAGCGAAGCAAGGGCCTGGATGGGCGCATCGAGGCGCAGCGCTGCCAGCATTGCTGTGCAACAGCATAGGCGTGAATGAAAAAGGAACGGGTTTTGCTTGAAACATTTTCATACACCCTCACCCGGTAACACTCAGTGATGCATGCGCCCCTGTTGCAGCCCTCGTCCAGCCCTAGCCTACGTGGCAACAACCAAGGTGTGCTGTCGGCCGCCGCCAGTGGCCTGGACAGCTTTATCACGGGCCAGGGCGGCGACCTCGACCGCATCTTCGGGCATGCTGGTATCGATCCCGAGCAGTTGCTTCACCCGACCTTGAGCCTGGCGTTGCCCAACTATTGCCAGGTGCTGGAAGAAGCCGCCAGGCAAACGGGCTGTGACAACTTCGGCCTGCGCTACGGCGAGCAGTTCCAGCCCCAAGCCCTCGGCTTGCTGGGCTATGTGGGGTTATGTTCGGCAACCCTCGAGCAAGCACTGATCAACTTCGCTGCGGCGTTCCCCTATCACCAGCACAGCACCTTGATCCGCCTGGTGGATCAAGGCGAGTGTTACCGCTTCGAGTATCAAGTACGCCACGGCGCTATCGTCCAGCGCCGCCAGGACGCCGAGCTGACCATGGGCATGGCCACTAACCTGCTGCGCCATGTGCTGGGGCCGCAATGGGCGCCGCGCGAGGTAGCCTTCGAGCATCGGCGCCCTGAGGGCTGGCAAGAGCACCGCGACGTGTTCGCCGCCAACGTGGTCTTCAATCAAAGCTGCAACGCTCTGCTGATCCCCAAGCAAGATGTGGTGGGCCGGGCGATGCCAGGCCACGACCCAATGCTGCTGATGTTGGTGATGGACGCGATCCGCCAGCTGGGCGAAGCCACCCCGGCGCCGGATCTGCTGGACCAGGCGCGCCAGGCGATCGCCGCCATGCTGCCCCACGGCGAACCGGCCCTGGAAGCCTTGGCGCAGCGCCTGGAGGTGTCGGAATGGGCCTTGCAACGGCAACTGCGCGAACAGGGCACCAGCTTCAGCCAACTGGTGGACCAGCGCCGCCAGGCTTTGGCCCTGGGGCATATGCGCCAGCAGCGCTTGAGCATTTCGGAGCTGGCGCCGCTACTTGGCTATTCAGAAACCAGCGCGTTCTCGCGAGCCTTTCGCCGTTGGTTCGGTGTGAGCCCCCGGCAATGGCGCAGCGCCTCGCTCAATTGATTAGCGTTCTACGCCCAAGCGCTCGTGCCACTGGGCCAGCGATTCATCTGGGTAATGCGCGAACTGTTTGTCGTTGCCCCCCAGTTGCGGTTGTACCCATGAGGCTTTCGAGTCGAGCATCAGGTGAGTGCTTTCGGGCACCTTGGGCAGGGCGGTATCGATTGCACTGGCAAAGGGGTGGACCAACTCGGGCCACTGCGGGTCGAACAGCCACAGGGCGCTGCCGCATTTGCTGCAAAAATGTCGTTCGGCATTGCTGACCTGGCTGTTGCCTTCTTCCCGCATCACCGCGTGATAAATGCTGATGGCTTCGCCCCCATTGACCTGGAGGCTGCTCGCGTCGCCGCCCAAATTGATCGCATAGCCACCACCGCCCTGGGTCTTGCGGCAGATCGAGCAGTAACAGCGTTGGTACGGATAGGGGTGAGCGCTGTCCAGGCTGAATTTCACAGTGCCGCAATGGCAGGAACCTTCAAGACGCATGACCGAACTCCCTTGCTGAATGAGTATTGAGCTTTGACCCCAGCGCTGACCTCACGTTCTTAAATAACGCCCGCTGGCGGCCACGAACAGCAGCAACAGGATCAGGCTGCCCAACGCCACGCTCAGGTCGCTCAGGTGCGCCAATAAGCCGATCGCCGCAGGGCCCATCAGAATCCCGGCATAACCCAGGGAGGTCATTGCAGGAATCGCCGCACTTTGCGGCATGCTGGTTTGCCGGCCGACGGCGCTGTAAAGCACCGGCACGATATTCGAACAGCCCGCCCCTACCAGCGCGTAGCCCAGTAGCGCCGCCTCCCAGGCAGGCACCCAGAGAGAAAGGGCCAGGCCCACGGCGGCCAACAGACCGCCCGCTATGGTCACCCGCGCACCGCCCAGGCGGGACACGATGGCATCGCCAGTCAGGCGGCCGATGGTCATGGTGGTGGCAAATGCCGCGTAGCCGAGGCCGGCATAGGTGGGGTCCATGTCCCGCCAGGACACCAGGTACACCGCGCTCCAATCCAGCATGGCGCCCTCGGTGAGAAATACGATAAAGCACAGGGCCCCCAAGAACAGCACGATCCCCCGTGGCCAGGCGAACAGTGGCCCATCACTGTCGTTGCCGTAGGGTAATAGATGCGGGGCCGCTTTGAACAAGGCCAACAGGGTCAGCACAATCACCCCGCAGACCGCCGCCAAGGGCGCCAAGCCCAGGCTCAGCAAGCCGGTCATGCCGGCCGCGCCGGCAATGCAACCGACACTGAACAACCCGTGAAAACCCGACATCATGGCGCGGCCGCTGGCCTTTTCCACCAGCACTGCCTGGATATTCATCGCGCAGTCGAGGGAGCCCAGGCTCGCGCCGAACACCAAGACCGCAAGCACCAGCCAGGGCAAAGCGCTGACCGTCGCCAGTAAGGGCAAGATCAGGCAGATGCCCAGCCCAGCGGTCAAGATGACCCGCCGGCAGCCAAAGCGAGCACACAGGTAGCCGGCTAACGGCATGGCGAGAATGGAGCCCGCGCCCAAACCCAGGAGCAGCAAGCCCAGGCTGCCTTCACTGAGCGCAGCCCGGGCTTTGGCCAACGGCACCATCGGAGCCCAGGCGGACATGGCGAAACCGCCAATGAAAAAAGCGACACGGGTGGCCATTTGCGCCTCGCGGCCTGGCTCAGCGCGGGCGTCGGTAGTACTGGATGACATGAGAACAACCCTGTTCAGGATAAACGGCAACGCAGGCTAACAGGCCTGGGTGTGCGAGGCCAAACCGAACTAGATGGGGTTTTTTCGATCTGTCTGAGGGTAGCGATGACTGGAGCTCCCCCGTTGTGAACCGACTCTTACCGAAAATCGCCATACTGGCGGTGGCTGCGCTGTTCAGCCTGAACCTCTATGCCGGCGCCGCCGCGCCCGCCGCAGAGGCCGCACCTGCTGAGCCTGAGGCCGTGGTCCAGGGCGGGCTATTGGGCGCTATCACCACGAGCCTGGACGATGTCCAGGAAAAGCTCGACCTGAACGAGCATGTTTTGGACGCCTGGCGGCTGCGCACCGACCGCGCAGCGGTGGAAGTGGACAAGCTGATCAACCAGCATTCCGCCCGCTCACGGCTGTCCCTGGCGGCCGATTTCGCCTTGTTGACCGCCAGTTGGGCTGCCGCCTTCGCCGCCCTGCACTTTCTGGGGCGATTACTGGTGTCACGTCTGGGCCAGCGCGCCTTTTTTCAGCAGCGCCCGCGCTTTCACAGGGTTTTAGGCTACCTGTTGCCCTACACGGCCCCGGCGTTGCTGGCCTTGCCGCTGACCCTAGCGGTCGGCCATAACCTGGACAACTCGGTGGCGCGAGCCCTGGCCCTGTGCCTGGCCTACGCCACCAGCAGCGGCGCGTTCTCCACGTCCATCATTCTGTGCCTGATCACTCTCTTCGATGCCGGTCACAAGCGCCCTGCGGTGCGCATCCTGCGCTTGCATGCCCCGCGCCCGCTGTTTTTGATCGGCTTTCTGGCAGCCTTGAGCGATGCCCTGACCAGCCCACAAATTGCCCGGCAACTGGGCAACAACATCACCGACAGCATTGCGGTGGTGGTCGGCCTGCTGGCCACCTTCACCTTCGCTGTGCTGGTGATCCGCATGCGCCGCCCGGTGGCCCACCTGATCCGCAACCGCGGCCTGGCGCAGCGCATGCAACATAAAGGTGTGCAGGAGTCCCTGCGGATTTTCTCCGGGCTTTGGTATTTGCCGATTCTGCTGATGATTTTGGTGTCGATGGTGCACCTGATCGGTGCTGGCGAAGAAAGCCAGAAAGCGTTGCAAAGCGCCTTATTCACCACGGTCCTGTTGATTGCCACGGTTTTTCTGAGCACGGTGCTGCAGCACTTGTTCCGCCCTTCTGCCAGCCTGCCGAGCCAACGGGCACGCCCCTACAAAGAGCTGTTGCGCAGCCTCGGCCATGCCCTGGCGCGGATCGCTATGGCGGTGGCTTTTATCGAATTGTTGGGGCGCATTTGGGGCGTGTCGATTCTCGAGTTCGCGGCCAGTAATACCCTTGGCCGGGCCATCAGCGACTCGCTCAGCAGCATTGGCCTGATCCTGCTGGTGACCTGGTTGCTCTGGGTGGTCATGGACACAGCCATCCAGGAAGCCCTCAAGCCATCGGTTGGCAAGCGCGCCAACCGGCAGCCCAGCACGCGCATTTTGACCATCCTGCCCATGCTGCGCAATGCGATCAAAATCGTTTTAGTGGTGATCTGCGCCATCACCACCATGGCTAACCTGGGCATCAATGTCGCGCCCTTGCTGGCGGGCGCGGGGGTGGTTGGCCTGGCGATCGGGTTTGGCTCCCAGCAACTGGTACAGGACGTGATCACCGGGCTGTTCATTCTGATCGAGGACACTATTGCGATCGGCGACTGGGTGGTACTCGACTCTGGGCATGCGGGCACTGTCGAGAGTCTAACCATCCGCACCCTGCGCCTGCGTGATGGCAAGGGGTTCGTGCACTCAGTGCCATTTGGGCAAATCAAGGCCGTCACCAACCAGTCCCGGCAGTTCGCCTATGCCTTCTTCTCGGTACAGTTCACCTACGACACCGACATCGATAGCGCCCTGGAATTGATCCGCGAAGCCGGCAGCTCGATCAGCGAAGACATTATGCTCAAGCACAACTTACAGGGGCCTTTGCAGGTATTCGGGGTGGACCGCATGGACCTTAATGGGATCGTGCTCACGGCCCAATTTCGCACCGTTTCGGGAGGTCAGTACGGGGTGAGCCGAGCGTTCAATGAACGCTTGAAGAAACTCGTCGATCAGCACGACCAGGTACGCTTTGCCCAATATTATCCGCCTGCTTTGCCGCAACCGGCGGTGTAAGAAGAGCGAAAGATGGGGGCAAGCGGAACGCCGCCCGGCCCCCTCCTACAGGTCTCACCCCCGTAGGAGGGGGCCGGGCGGCGTTCCGCTTGCCCCCGAGCTGTACATACCAGGTGGCAAATCCCTCAGTGCATAAACAACGCAATCAAAATAATGATCGGGATTGGCACACCGAGGAAGAACAATAGAATCGAGCGCATGGGAAGGTTCCTTTCAGTCAGGCGCGCACAGGCGCTACGGGGGTATGGGAGAGGTGGTCAGCGTTGAGGTGAATCACTTCATCGCGGCGACGGCCGCCAAATGTTGCTGCCAGGCTGGCGAAGAACGCACCGATCAGCAACGCGACGAACATCCACAAGCTGGTCCAGGCCGCGACTTTCGCGGCGGTGTCCGCAGCTTCTTGTGCGGCGACCTTGGCATCGGTCGCAGCCTGCCGCGCCTGCATATACACCTGATCGACCCGCTGCTCTGCCTGGGCAGGCGTAAGGTTGGTGCGCTGCGAGACTAACTGCGCCAGGTACGCTCGGTCCGCAGGGATCAGCTGACCATCGTTATCCAAGGTACGCACAAAAATCCGCGTCACTACGCTGCGTGCGGCATCGTCATTTACGGCCACCGGGCGGTTGTCGCGAAACAACGTGTCAACGAAATACCCATAAGGGTCGGCGTTACTGGCCGAGCCCGCCCCGACCGAACCGGCGGCGCTGACCACCCCGGAGGCTACATTGGCAGTCGCTTGCACGCCGCCGCCCACCAGGCTGCCCAAAGAGCCGACCACCAGCACGGCGGTGACCAAGGTGGCGATGGCCCAGGACAAAAAGCCATGGGCGGTGTCGCGAAAGTACACCTCATCGGTATGCACCGTGGACCACTTGATTCGCAAGCGCCCCGCCAAGTACCCGCCCATGCCCGAGGCAATGATCTGCGTCAGCGCCAGCCAGACAATTGCCCATATACCCAGGCCCTTGGCGCTAACGCCGGTGTCTGCCCAGGGCGAGACGGCGGAGAATCCAAGGCCCATGCCCAACAGCATGAGAATCAGAGAGAGTGCAGCAGCCACCGCCGCACCGGCAAAGATGGCCGGCCATGAGACGCCGGATTGGTTGAGTTGGTGATTAACGGCAGAGGGGTAAGTGTCGGGGTGAGTCGTCATTTTTATTTGCTCCCGCAAGGACGAACAGTATTCAAATGCTTCGAAACAATTTGTTGCAGAGCATGTGCCACTCACCCTCGATACATTTAAATCAATGTATTCAATCATTTAGCAAATAATATGAAGAAACCACTCATGCAAAGTGCCCGATTGCCATTAAAACAGCGGGCTTTATGCGGGGTAGTAATAATCATTTTTCATTGAGCACGCGTGCGCTGTTCAGCGTTACAACCGCGCAGCGGAGCCCGAATCGTTGAAGAAAACCTCGATACGAATCGTTTCGAACGCTATTTATGGATATCCTGAGCGCCTATCTATCGTCGGTGCCCACCATGACTGATGCGCGCATGCCCTACGGGCGGTTGCTGGTTATTGCCGGCCTGGCCGCCCTGGCCGATTTGCTACTGACCCGCCTGGCCCAGGCCAGCTTGTTTTTCTGCAGCAGCGACACCCAAGCGTGCAATTTCCTGGCCCAGCACCAGACGCTCCTCAGCCTGTTGAACTTCCCGGCGTCGCAGTTGGCGCTGCACTTTCATCACGGTTTAGCGGCACACTGGTCGGCCAGCAGCTGGCTGTGGATCAACGCCGCGCTATGGGGCATAGCCACCTTTATACTCGGCTGCGCCGTCAGCCACCTGAGGCGCCCGGTGCGCCAGCGTTCTAATTACTAGCCCAGAGGAACAACAATGTCATCCATCATATTGGTGCTCAACGGTCCGAACCTAAACATGCTCGGCTTACGCGAGCCGACGGTCTATGGCCACGAAACCCTCGCTGATGTCGAACAGATGTGCCAGCGCAGCGGCCAGGCCCATGGTTTTACCGTTGAATGCCAACAGACCAACCATGAGGGGCAGATGATCGACTGGATTCACCAGGCGCGCGGCCGTGTCGCCGGTATCGTGATCAACCCTGGGGCCTGGACTCATACGTCGGTAGCGCTGCATGACGCGCTGGCGGCCAGTGAAGTGCCCACGCTGGAGGTGCACATATCCAACGTGCACAAGCGCGAAGCGTTCCGCCATCATTCGTATATCTCATTGATCGCCGTGGGCGTGATCGCCGGGTTTGGCACCCACGGTTACAAGCTGGCGCTGGATCACTTCGCCAAGCTGCTGAAATAAAACCTAGCGGTTCGCAGCCATCAGCTTATTCACTTCGCTACGCACCATCCCGGCATATTCGGGAGGCGACAGCAGGTCGAGTTCGGCGCGAACCCACTCCGCCCATTTGCCTTTGCGCTTGGCCTTTTCAGCGATCAAACGGGCGGCGTCTGCCTTGGCTTTGCCGAGGTTGGCTTGCCACAGTTCAAATAAGCGGGCTTTTTCATCTTCGAGGACGGCGCGCTCGGCGAAGGGCCTATTGGCCAGGTTGAAGCTCATGTACAGGTTCCTGTCGCAGAAAAAACTGGCGCCATGGTACACCCTTTACGCCACCTGATTAAGCACCGCCCGGGCAAACTCCGGTGCAACTTTCCCATGGCGGCGAACTCAATCGTTTACAGCCGTTCACTGACTCAGGAGTAGTCCCCATGGCGCGCAAAACACCCGCACAGGTTGCAGAAGATCAGATCAAGGACCAGGCGTTCAGCGAGCTGCAAGCGCTGATTGAAGAGTCGGAGAAGCTCCTCAAGGAAGGCGCATCACTGGTGGGGGACGAAGGTGAAACGCTGCGTGCCCAGGTCAGTATCAAACTCAGACAAGCCCGTGACGCCATGGCTGGCGTGAGTAGCCGCGCCCAGCCCATGGTCGAAGCCACTGAGAACTACATCGGTGGCCACCCCTGGCAGACGGTGGCGATCGCCGCCGCAGCAGGGGTGCTGGCGGGGCTGTTATTAGGCCGCCGCGACTAACCTGACTGCACCATTGGCTAGCCTACCCCTGCCGCCATCGCCTGCAACTGCTGCAAATGCTCAGGGGTAAGGCGGATGCCTTCACGATCGGCCATTTCCCGCGCCCGATAGCGCCTGTCCCCGGACAGGCGCGCTTGACCCACCTCGTGCATTCTTTCGACCAACTCGCGGCAACGCCCAGCGAAGCCGTGGCCAGGGCTTTTTGCCGGGTCAATCACGATGATCAATTGGCCGGTCCATGGCGTTTGCGCACCCGGGTGCCGGGACCAGTCGAACTCGAACGAAAAATGTCCCCCCGTCAACGCAGCGCTCAGTAGTTCTACCATCATCGACAACGCCGAACCCTTGTGGGCGCCGAATGGCAGCAATGCGCCGCCATGCAATATCGCTGCGGGGTCGGTGGTCGGCTGGCCATCGCGGTCGACGCCGCTACCCGGCGGGACCTGGCGGCCCTCGCGTGCCGCGATCTGCACATCGCCGTGGGCCAGCGCACTGGTGGCCATGTCGAACACCACCGGGTCGCGCCCTTCACAGGGCGCCGCGAACGCGATGGGGTTGGTGCCGAACAGCGGCTTGCTGGCGCCGTGGGGCACCACGCAGGTCATGCTATTGACCACACTCAATGCCACCAACCCTTCACGGGCGAACGGCTCGACATCGGGCCACAACGCGGCGAAATGGTGCGAGTTGCGAATGGCCAATACGGCAATCCCGGCGCTGCGCGCCTTGCTCACCAACAGGGCCCGCGCCGCTTGCAGTGCCGGTTGAGCGAAGCCACCGGCGGCGTCAACGCTGACGTAACCGCTGGCAATGTCTTCGACCAAGGGCACGGCGCGGCCATCGACCCAGCCGCTGGCCAGGCTCGACAAATAGCCAGGCATCCTGAACACACCGTGACTGTGGGCGCCATCGCGCTGCGCTGCAGCACAATTGGCGGCCAGGCTACGGGCTACATCCTGGGAGGTGCCGTGGTTGAGGAAGATACGCTCGAGCAATTGCTCAAGTTCAACTAAGGACAGAGACGGATCAGGCATAGTGGGTTCTCAAAAGTGGAGCGGCCGGCAGCGACGCGGTAGGATGAATGCTCGTCGCTCACCATGCCTGGCACGGTGAGACTAGAGCTGTTTGAGGCCAATTTCCATGCGCATCCTGATCGTCAACGTCAACACCACCGAGTCCATCACCCAAGCCATCGCTGAACAAGCCCGTAGCGTCGCCGCGCCCGGCACTGAAATCATTGGCCTGACCCCGCGTTTCGGCGCGGTGTCGGTGGAGGGTAACTTCGAGAGCTACATGGCTGCCATCGGCGTGATGGATGCAGTGATGGCCTACGACCAGCCCTTCGACGCGGTGATTCAAGCGGGCTACGGCGAGCACGGCCGCGAGGGCCTGCAAGAACTGCTCGACGTCCCCGTCGTGGACATTACCGAGGCCGGTGCCAGTGTGGCGATGTTATTGGGCCGCAGCTACTCGGTGGTCACTACCCTGGACCGTACCCTGCCGCTGATCGAAGATCGCCTGCGCCTGGCAGGCCTCGACAGCCGCTGCGCATCGGTCAGGGCCAGCGGCCTTGCGGTGCTTGAGTTGGAACAAGAGCCCGAGCGAGCGTTGCAAGCGATTGTCGAACAAGCAGAGTTGGCGGTGAGCCAGGACCGCGCGGAAGTGATCATTCTGGGCTGTGGCGGCATGACCGGGCTGGACCAGATCATCCGCGAGCGCACAGGTGTTCCCGTAGTGGATGGCGTGACCGCTGCGGTTACGCTGGCGCAGGCCCTGGTGCGCCTGGGGCTGAGTACGTCGAAGGTGCGGACCTACGCAGCGCCTCGGCCGAAAACCCTGCGGGGTTGGCCGCTGCCGCGTTGAGTGATGCCCACTGAGCGAACCTCACCCCCTGTTAGGCTTTTAGTGACCGGTGTGACGGGGGGCAAGGCGTGTCTAAAGTAAAACGAGTGGATTAATCCTTTTGCTCGCGCAAAAAGTTGCCCGAGGTGCCATCGATACGGAACTCGTAGACGGTAGCATCGGCTTTGCGCCCTTCCCCTTCCCAGTAGCCGTCATTGTCGGCTTCGATCTTCCAAACCTCGGTATAGCCTTTGGCCTTAGCGGTTTCTATGGCTTTCTCAATGGTGATCCAGCCCGCGCCGGGGCGATCGGCCAATGCCATGCCGGCAGTCATCAAAGCAGAAGTAGCAACCAGGGCAGTCAATGTTTTTTTGATCATCTTGATACTCCATCGATTTTTTATCAGGTACGTATTAGTGGGCGAGGCCCTCTTGCCTGCAGTCATTTGGAATGCGCAAAGAAAAACTAAGTTCAAACTAATACACAAATGCCATTATCGACTGTTCTCGTCAGCCTCTGCCGAGCTTAGAATAGCGAAAACCGGGATAAAGCCATGAGTCACGCAGCCCCACCCAACGCCGAGCAAGACAGCATTAGCGAAGCCGCCGCACAGTGGTGCATGCGCTTGCAGGAAGCCGACTGCACAGACGCCGAGCGGGCTGAGTTTCAGGCGTGGCTGGCGCAGGCCCCACTGCATCAGGTGGAGTTCGACGCCATGCGCGAGATTTGGCAGGTCGCGGGGGACTTGCCGATGCCAGCTGTGCGCCGGGCATCGCCACGGCGACGGCAGTTGGCTGCCGCGTTGGCAATCATCTTAGGGCTACCCGTGGCCGGTTGGGGCGGTTGGGAACTCGGATGGCTGCCCAACCATTGGCAGCGCTTCGAAAGCCAGGCCGCTCGCCAGCAAGTGGTGCTGGCCGATGGCAGCCATGTCGAACTCAACCTGCACTCGGCCATAACCTTCAGCAACTACAAGAACGAGCGCCGCGTCACCCTGAGCCAGGGCGAAGCGTTCTTTGACGTCACCCATGCCCGCCAGCACCCCTTCGTGGTCAAGGCTGGTGACGGCAAAGTCACGGTCACGGGCACCCGCTTCAATGTCTGGCGCTATCAAGACCAAGTGCAGGTGACCCTGCTCGAAGGCTCGGTGCTGGTCAGCAGCAACCAGGCAGACCCAGGTTACCGGCTCGACCCCGGCATGCAGGCGCGCTACAAAGCAGGCGATTTCCAGCCTCAGCTCCAGCAAATTTACGCCAACGACAACACCCTGGCCTGGCGCAACGGGGAGTTGGTGCTCGACAACCTGCCCCTGGCCGATGCCCTGCCGCTGATCAACCGATACCTCAACAAACCCCTCGCCCTGGCCGATGCCAGAACGGGGGCAATCCGTATCGGTGGTATTTTCAATACCGCCCAGATCGAGCGTCTGGTCACCAGCCTGCCGAAGGTATTACCGGTCTACCTGACCCAGAATGCCCGGGGCGATACCGTACTCAACAGCATTTCACCGACCCCCAAGGGTTGAGATGGTCTGCACGCGGTACTGCGGGTCGGCAGTGATCTGCGCCTCGGTAAAGGGCAGGGTTTGCCATTGTTTGCGTGAGAAAGCACGGGTTTGGTCGCTGGCATGGGGGGACTGTGGGTCGCTGGATTGGGAGAACGCCAACAGGCCCTGGGCCTGCGGGCCATGGCCGTCGAAACTGACCACCTGCAGATAACTGGTGCCACTGACCACCTGCAGATGGCCCTCGCTGGGGATGCTCTGCATCGCGTTATAAACACCCAGGCTGGCCGGGCCACCGTGGATCGGCAAGGTGTGGGTGCCGATCCGGGAGACTTGCACGTCGCCCCAGTGCGGTTGCGTGAGTTGATTTTTTTCGCTCATCGCCTGGGACGCGAGCATGGCCTGGCGTACCCCCTGCGCCACCTCGGGCCGCTCGATGGCAATGCCCCGCGGCGTGTGCTGCGGGTCGCCCGCGTCAAACGGCACACGCCAGACACCGGGTAGGTTTTTCAACGCCGTCATGATGTTATTCAGGTGCAGCACACCCAGGTTACTGTCGACGTTGGCTTTACCGTCCCAGGCGCGTAGTTGGCTGCACACAGCTTTCACGGCTGCAGGCGTGGAACAGGCTGCCAACAGGTCGGGTAAGACCAGTTCGGCCAAGTAAACCTGGTTGTCCATGACCATGCGCTGTAAGTCCGCGACACCGAGCTTGCCGCCCTGGCCCAGCCGCTGCAGGGCGAAGCGGGCCCGGGGGCTCAATTCGATGGCGTCTTGACTGATGAGCGGAGAATAGCTGGTCAGCGCCTGGGCCGGGTTGGTCTGCCAGGCCGAATCGTTGGAGTTCTGCACGAAGTCGGTACGCCGCAACTGCGGCAGGCGCGACGCTGGAAATATGCCAGGTTGGGCGGCGCTGGGGTCCACCTTCCATTGGCAGGCGCTGCGGCTGCCGTCGAGCACCACCATGGCGGGGTTTGCCTGCGGCCCGGCGCATTGGGCCAACAGCTGTGCGTCAACGTAAGGCACCACCGACTGGTTCAAGAACAAAGCCTGGCCTTGGGCATCCGTGGCCAGGGTGTTGACCCACGGAATACCTTGGGTCTTGGCGATCGAGGCCTGTAGCGCGTCCAGGCCGGTGGCCTGATTCATCTGTTGCCATTGGCTCAGCACGCGGTCGTTGTCGAGGTTGGCGTCACGCAAACTGAAGGCTTGCTGGGTATTCCAATCCAACCGCCCTGGCCAGGTAATGACCGGCCCGAAGGCCGAGCTGTAGAGGTCTCTGGAGACTTCCTGGAGTTGGCCGTCCGCGCCTTTGACCGTTACGCTGAGGCGTTTTCGTTGGAGTGGGGTAGAAACGCCGTCCAGCATGTAACGGCTGGGGTCGGCAGGATCGAGCTGCAAGCGATACAGGGTGAAGTGCTTGGAGGTATCGACGGTATGGCTCCAGGCAACGTCGCGGTTAAAGCCGATATTGATGACCGGCAGCCCCGGCAGCGCCGCCCCCATCACATCCAGCTTGCCGGCAATGGTCAGGTGCATCTCGTAAAAACGCATGCCGCCCGACCAAGGAAAATGCGGATTCGCCAGCAGCATCCCGCGGCCATTGGCCGAGCGCTCGCGGCCGATGGCCACGGCGTTGCTGCCCCGCTCCAGGGCGAAGCCTTGGCGGCGTTGCTCGGCCAGTTGAAACGCCTCGGCACCCTGCCCCTGGCTGGCCGTGGCCGCTGTGGGCGGTTTCGCCGCCGCCAAGGCCTCGGCAAACTGGCCGATCCCGCCCTCGACCAACAAGCGCCGGGTCAGTTTGAGCAGATCCTCGACGGTAATCGGCCGTAGCCACTGCGCACCTTGGCAGGCCGCTGGTAAGCCGGTGCGGCGCCGCTCATCGAGGGCGCGATTGAACCCGGCGACGTAGCCCTGCAGGCGCTGTTGCATATCGGGGTTCTGCGCCGCCCAAAACGCGCTCAGCGCCTCTGGGGTATTGAGCCAGGTGAAAAATAAATCACTGGTGAGGTTGTCACGCTGCTCAGCTGTGCGCGCGGTAGCACCGAAGTAGCGCGAGCGTTGGCCATTGACGGTGAGGACTTCGTTGGCCAGCAGGCAGAGGTTGTCTTGCCCGTAGGCATAGCCGATACCGTAACCAAGACCACGCTCGTCGGCGGCCAGGATGTGCGGTATGCCATAGCTGGTCCAGCGCACTTGAGCCTGGGTCGGCGAGCTGGAAACCTCGCGCGCCTGCAGCGGCGCTGCCACCCCCAACAGCAGCCCCGCAAGGCACCAAACGGGTAATTGCCTGCTATAGATCACACCGACTCCTGATTCATCGCAAAGATTATTCACTGATGAGTGAACGAAGTCAGCGGCGTAAAATTAATCGCCTAAGCTCAATGAATACAGGCGCCCGCGGCGCCCACAAGAAAATTTCTACACTCAAGCGTTCAGGATTGCTCGCGCTCGAACGTCCTATAGGGTATGAGCATCACACGCTTTCCCGGACTGGTTTTGAAAAGGAGAATTCATATGCAGCATTCGCAGGAGCACTTGCGCGCCTTGGCGCGTTTACGCAATGCACCCGCAACCCCCGCATCGCCTTTTGCCGACTCGACCCGCGGGGCGAACGAGCAGATCAAGCGCTTGCTCAAAAGCTTTGGGCTGCGCACCAGCCTGATCCGCCTCAAGGTCATCGACGCCTTGCTCAAGGCTGCCGAAAACGATCGCAGTATTGGCGTTAGAGGGGTGCACAGCCACCTGGAAGAACTGGGCCTACCGCTATCCTTTCTCAGCGTCAGAGAAGTGCTAAAGCGCCTTGAGGGCGAAGGGGTCATCGTGCTCGAAGCCGACAAATGTTACCGGCTGACCGAGCAGACCCAGACCATGCTGCAACATTGAACCTACTTCACCCGGCGGCGCATAACGCCATTAATGACCACCACCAGCACGGCCGTGGCAATGGCGATGTACTGGAACAGCTTTTCGCTGATCGCGCCGGTACTTTGCAGCCAAGACAGCCCTAGCATCAGCAGCAGTACGAGGATGGAAATAACGATTGAGTATTTGATGCGTTGTGCCTGAGTCATTACCGGTTCCCGAAACTGTTCTATTGGTTGCTTTCATATCGAATGCTTTATATCGACTGTGTAACGCCGAGCTTACCAAGCCCATACCTTATTTTGAGGACGGTCGGCTGCCCAGGCTGTCTCATATTACAGCGCCTGTTCGATCGCGCGCTTTATCATCTATGAGGGCTTGCTAATGTTTCGTCGAATCACATGGCTGATTCCAACGTTGTTTATCTTGAGCCTCAGCGGCTGCTGGATCTTCATGCCACCCGGTGGTGGTGGCGGACACGGTGGCGGTGGCCCAGGGCCGGGTCATGGGCCCGGTCCGGGTTTCAGTCAAGGGCGTTAAGCACCTCGCGCTTGTGAACCGCACAAGCGCTCCCGCCGCTTCCCCCAAACAAGCTTACCTGACCCTGAAGTAAGTCCAACGACCTCCGCTCGCCATTTTGCTCGCTCAACCCCCCGTGAGTTTACCTGCGACGTACTTGCTAACGGCCAGTTTCCTACCTACTCCGTCCCTAAAGCCGGGCGGGCCAGGCTGTCTTGCTGTCTACCGCAAACATCTCCTCGTAGACAAAAATGGCAACGCACCTTTCACGGCATCGCTGCGATGCCCACCCAACTGCGAGGAAGTCCAGGATGGACATCAATGAACTCAACAGGGTCGATACCCGCCAATTACCCCGATCCCTGCAAATGCTGATCGAATGCATCGGTGTCGAACAAGCCTACCGCCTTACCCGCCTCTACGGGGGCCGCCCGAAATATATCCCGAAAAACCCTCAGCGCACTGCCCTGGCCAAAGCCTTGCCCCCGGATGCACTGGCTGCGTTGATTAAACGTTTTGCCGGGCTGGCGCTGGAGATCCCTAAGGTTGACCACTTCTTACGGCAGCTGCGCAACCAAAAAATCCAAGAAGAAAGCTCCAACGGCTGCTCGCGCAGTACCTTAGCCGACAAGTACGGCTTGAGCCTGCGCCAGATCGGCAATATCCGCCGCACTGCCAATGGGTAACACTGCCTGCTGAACATTCCAAGGGCCAGGCCGCACATTGGTCCGGCAGCTCGGCGCAATGACGCGCCAGCGCAAGGATAAGGACATCTCACATGAGTCAAATCGACAATGAACTGATCGGTTCGGTAATCAATGCCATCCCCCTGGACAAAATGATCGCCGCCCCTCTGGACGCAATGATCAAAGCTCAGGTCAGCGCCAGCAAATCCTACGCCGACTTCTTGATGGGCGTGTGTATTCAGGGCGGTAAAGCGGTCGCAATTCAGTTCGAATACGATGAAACCGTCACCGATAGCGAGGGCGCTTACAAAGGCACCATCGCTCGCAAGATGCAGATCCCGCTGATCGCGGCGGTGACCCACCCAAACATCGCCATCGAAGAAGGCAATATCGAGTTCGAACTGACCATTAGCCAGCAGGCGATGGACACTAAAAGCACGGACGCCGGTGGCGAGATGACCGGTAAATTTGGCTGGGGGCCTTTCAGCCTCAGCCTCAAAGGCCAGGTCAGCCACAAATCCTCGCAAACCCGCAAGACCGATACCCGCGCCCGCTATAGCTTCAATACCCGGGTCGCCCGCCAGGAGCCACCTGAAGCGCTGATGCGGGTTATCGAATTCCTCACCGAAACCGCGACCAAGCCAACACGCATGCCGGGCGTGACCATCGAAAATAAAGAGAAGCTGCCGGTGTCGACGCTGCCAATGCCTGACGTGAAGGCCAACACTGATCAGGCCGAACATAGCGCTAAAAAACAAGATTCCATCAAAGCAGCGCCCGTGAAATCCTAAGTGAGCGTTTCCAGCGGGTGCGCCTGGCCAATGGTCCAGGCGCACCCGCGTCTCTTTCAAGGAGCTACCTGAATGTCTTTCTTCAAACCCGCCAAGGCGCCTATGACAGGCAGCGACCTGAGCCATATCACCCGCGGCCTGCACGAAGCGGCAGCGGCAACCAACCAGCTGATTGCCCAGCAATACATCAAGTTGTTCAGTCAGTTTTTCGATGGTGACCCTGAAAACCCCGCCGTGCCGATGCGCGCCAAGATGGTCGAGGTCGCTGTGGATGCCGATCACACCATGCAGATCCCGATGATTGCCCTGGTGACCCCTCGCGGGCTGTCCCTGGAAGCAATGAACGTGGATCTTTCGGTCAGAATAAAAGCCTGCGAAGTCGAACAGGCTCAACGGGAACTGGAGAATGGCGAAGCGCACTACGAACGGTTTTCGGTGACCCTGGGCGCCGACAAGCGCAACAGCCAGGACCGTGACCCCAATGAGGTGCAGATCAGCCTCAAGTTCGAAGCCAGGCAACCGCCGGAAGCGCTCAACCGGTTGATAGAGGAATACACCCAGCTGATCAGCCCGGTCCGCACTCGCCCGCTAGACCCTGAGCCTAGCGCTGACGCCGGTTAAAAGTCGCGTTTGTAGAAAATATCCAACGAACTGGCTACGCCGCTGGCTGCCTCCAGATACACCCGTTTGCTCAACAGGTAGCGCAACGCAATGGTGTTGGCCGGTTCGAACACACCGACCCCGTATCGCAGGGTCAAACGCTCGGTCAGGTTACCGCTGGCGACGACGCTAGTCGTATTGCCGCTGCCTTGGGTGTCCAGTTGGAAGTCCTCGATGCCTAAATCACTGGCCAGCTTGCCGGTGGTCGATGAGCTGCCCGCAAGGCCCAGACTTAGGGCCGCCTGGGCAACCAGGTTGCTGTCCTCGCCCGACGTACTCAAGGGGCGCCCCAATACCAGATACGACAATGCTTGCTCCTGGCTCATGGCCGGCTCCGAGAACACCTCGGTGGTGGGCTGCTCCGCATTGCCGGTCAGGCGAATACCGGCGATCACATCGTCGGTTTGACGAATGGCTTCGATGTCCAGATAAGGCTGGTCGATGGGGCCGGCGAACAGCAAACGCGCGCGGCGGATCGTCAGGCGTTGGCCGTAGGCCCGGTAGCGTCCGTCCTTAAGGTTGAGTTCGCCACGGGTGTCCAGGTTATCGCCGATGTGCACATGACCCAGCAAGTCGGCGGTCAAACCGAAGCCGCTGAACGCCAACTTGTCTTCGCCAACTTGCACGTCGATGTCCATGGCCACCGCCAGCGGCGCGGCGCCCTGCTCGGTCTGGTTGCCCACGATGTGGGCATCGTCGGACAACTTGACCGTCGATGGCGGCAACTCCCTGACGGTTATATTGCCTTTGGGAATACGTACTTTGCCGGCAACGACCAAGCGCCCCGCTTCGACCTTAATCGCCAAATCAGGCGCGGCCTCCAACACGGCGTAAGGCTCCACCACAACCGGTAGCCGTGAGCCTTTGAGCTGTAAGTCCACCGCCAGGGCCTCGGCCCAGGCCACGCTGCCGGTCAAACTACCCTGCCCGGCCTCGCCGCTTTTCCAGGCACCTTGTAGCTGCACCCGCTCGCCGACAATCTGCGCAGTCAGGCGTAGCTGTTCGACGCTCATGGGCAGCTCCGCGCCGGACACCTCGCCACCGCTTAGGGTGACATTGCCATTGACCTGTGGCGCCAGCAGGCCGCCGGAGATCTGCCCGCTGCCGTCAAGGCGCCCGGCAAGCCGCTCGACACCCGGCAAAAACGGCCGAGCCAGGGACAAGTCGACACCCGTCAGACGAAACTGCCCAGTCAGCGGCTTATTGGCAGGCAAGGGGTTAATGCGCGTATCGACCTGCAATTCACCCAGGGCTCCGCCCACGAAACGTAACTGTGTGTCGATCGCAGTAGGCGCCAACTGGCTTTGCATACGCAGGGTCTGGTAGGGGAAGCTAAGCCACTGACCTTTGTCGCGCACACGCAGGGTGCCGCCGTCGGCGTTAATCAGCAATTGCCCTTTGGGCCCGTTGGCGGGTAGGTCCAAAGCAACATCGGCATCCAGATTGCCGTCCCAGGCAAAGTCCTTTGGCAGCCATTGGGCGAGGCTTTGCAGCGGGAATTGCTTGAGGTGGTAACGTAACCGGGGCTCTGGCACCAGGCGCTGATCCTCACCGCACAAGCTGGCAGCGCCCGACCGCCAGCAATGGGCGCCGAGGTCGATCTGGCCGTTGGCCAAGCGGACCAGGCTCGCGGGGCTTTGTAAACGCCAGTCCTGACCACCGAACTGCACTTGGCCGGTGGCTACGCGGCCACGCCAATTACCCTGCTGCAGGGTACCGTCGAGCCCCAGGGCCGTCCGTAATGTTGGCCCTTGCAATGACAGCTGCAGTTGCTGGCGCTGCTGATCGCCTTGGCCGTTGACGTGCAGGCTGCCTAGCTCTGTCTCGCCGGCACGTATACCGTCGCCACTGAGGTCTAATCGCCCCTTCTGTGCGCTGTCGAGTACTGCTCGCAGGTCGAGCTTGTGCACCCGGTTGTTCGCTTGGGCCAGTTGCTGGCCTTGCAATGTGAGCTGCCCTTGGGGCGCTTGCAGGGTACCGGCGACATCCAAACGGCCCATGAGCCGGCCTTGCAGGTCGGGCCAGAGTTGGCCGAGCCGCGGCAGGTCCAGGTCGACGCGCCCGGCCAGGCGCTGCTCCAGGCTGCCACTGCCGTGTATTCGGTTTGCCCCCAGACGCACGTCCAGGGCGCCGAGCGTCCAGGCCTGGCCTGCGCCGGAGGCTTTGAGCAACAAGACCGCCGGCTGGCCACGCAGTTGGCCTTTAAGGTCAAGGTCGGCATCTGCCTGCAAACGCTCATCGCGCCATTGCCCCTTGCTGCGTAAAGGCCCGGCCAGGCGACCCGGCAGCGGTGCGACCCAATAGGCGGGGTCAAGGTTGCTCAAATCCAGGGCGGTGTCCCAGGCCACGCCGTCAGCGAAATCCAGGTTCAGGTGGCCTGCGGCCTTCCCTTGCCCGGCCAGCACTTGCAGTTCCAGCAGGTACAGGCGCTGCAGATCCCCGCTAAAAGGGCTGGCGACACTGAAAGGGCCTGCCGGGCCATCGAGGTTACCCTGGAAGTTGCCCAGGTAGTGGCCGTCTCTCCAGGACACTTCAGCAGTCAACTGCCGCGCCCGCACCGCAGGTTCGGCAGCCACCGGGTACAAGCGCTGCCAGGGGAAGTCACGCCAGTCGAGCTTGGCATCGGCCGCGAGTCCTTGCGCCCAATCGACACGCCCGCTCAAGGCCACCCGGTGGGTGTCGTCGGCACGCAGATCAAGGGCCGTGATGTCGGCGCCTTTAGCGTCAACGCGCCCCTGTAGCTGCAAGGCCATGGCTTGCTGCTCGGCCGGCAGCCGCGCCTGGCCGTCGATCTTATAGCCCGTTTGTAAATCGCCTTCGGCCAGCAGTTGCAGCTGCTGCAACTGTAAGGTCTCGGGCAACCCCGCACTGGGTTTGAACGCCTCACTGGTTAGCCGCAGGCGCGCGGGATAGTGCTCAGCCAGGGGTTGCACCTGGCCCTCGACATTGGCGCTCAAGTAACCGCTGCTCTGACCTTGCACCTTTACACTCTGCAGCAGCTCGCCCGTGAGCGCGAGGTTGAGGTGCCAGGCTTTGCCGTCGACCGAGGGCAATTGCAGTTGTACCTGCCCTTGCAGCGGCCATTGGCCCTGGGGGTCCAGAGTTGCGCTGAGCTCCAGGGCCAGGTCGTCGCGCTGTACCCGCGCATTGTCGATCTGCAGGCCGGCTGCCGTCCAGCGGGCACTGAGCTGCAACCCTTGGAACTGTTCGACTGCGTTCAAGCGTAGGCTGCCGATCTGCACGACACCTAACTCTACCCCCAGCGGCAGCCGCAGATCCGCCAATTGCAAGGGGCCGTCTGCGCTGGCCTCAGTACTAGGCGGTAACTGCAAATCGATCTGCCTGGCCTCCAGCCGAGGCACACACAGTGTTAGGCGCAGGAGGCAGCTTGGGGCCCATTGCAGCACTGGTTCAAATACTTCGACCCGTTGTTGCCCTTGTTGCCACACCACTCGGGTAGCATTCCATTGCCCGCCCAGGCGGCCTTCAAAGCCCTCCACCTGCAACCCGGGCACCCAGCCCAGTGCCCAGCGGCTGCCAGCGGTGCTGCCCAGCACCATCCATAGCGCCAATATCAAGGTCATCAGCAGTGCCAGAACACTCAGCCCTGCTATTTTCAAAACGCGAATCAAAGCTCAGGCCCCATGGAAAAGTGCAGACGAAAGCCACCGTCATCGTCTAGCGCGTGGGCGAGGTCAAGGCGCAACGGCCCGACCGGCGAAACCCAACGCACCCCGACCCCAACCCCGGTCTTCAGATTGGGCAGGTCCAGGCTGTTGAAGGAGTTACCTTGGTCGACGAAGGTCGCCACGCGCCATTTTTTCGCGATGGAATACTGATACTCGAGACTGCCGGCCACCATGTAGCGACCACCAATGCGGTCGCCATCGGAGTTTTCCGGGGACAGGCTCTGATAGTCGTAGCCGCGCACGCTTTGATCGCCGCCAGCAAAAAAGCGCAAAGACGGGGGAATCGAGCGATAACCGTTGGTGGCGCTGCCCCCCACCTGCACTCGCCCGAGGAAACGGTGGTTCTGCCACAGCGTGGTCAACCCCTTGAGCTGCAGGGTACTGTGCACCAGGTTGGTGTCGGAGAGCAGGCCCTCTTTGGCGACTTGGGTGTCGAACTGCAGGCGGTAGCCATGGTGGGGGTCGACTTTGTTGTCGCTGCGCAGATAGATATAGCTCACGCCCGGCATCAGCAGCGTGCTCAGGCCGGAATCGTCGCCCAGCCGATACTCTTCGCGTTGCCATTTGAGCGATATCACCCGCTGCCAGCCACTGGGCAGCTTGCTGTGCCACTCAGGGCCAACGGTGAGCAATTTACTGAGGGTATCGGTGTTGGAAATTTCTTCGTATTGGTAACCACCTGCCCAACGCAATTTGTCGGTGAGCGGCGGGTCCAACGGCACGTCATACCATAACCCAACGTTCTGCCGCGGCGCCGACAGTTCCATTTCCGCGCCATAGCTATGGCCCTGGGGGTTGACCCAATGGCGGGTCCAGTTGGCTTTGCCTCGGGGCCCGACGTCAGTCGAATAGCCCAGGCCCAAGCCCATGGTTCGCGGTTTGCGGGTGACCAGTTGCACGTCTACCGGAATGACCTGCCCCTGTGCCGCCGTGGGTGCGGCATCCACCCGCACACCGTCGAAATAGCCGCTCGATTGCAACGCTTGGTTCAACTCGGCGACTCGTTCGGAATCGTAGGGGGTGTTTTCTTTGAAGGGCACCATGCGCTGGAGGAGTTCATCATCGAACGGCGTGTCGCCTTCGAAATGCACCTTGCCCAGGCTGTAACGTGGGCCGCTGTCGAAAATCAACTGCAGGTCGGCGACCCCGGCTTGGGGGTCGATGGCCAGGCTCTGTGCCGTGAAACGTCCAGCGAAAAAGCCATAGCGCGATGCTTGATTCTGAATCAGGCGTTTGGCGTCTTCATAGTAACCATGGTTGAGCACCGCTCCTTGCTTCAGGTTACGCCCATCCGGAACGCGGAAACCCTTGAGCTGGCTAGCGGGGCCGTCGACGCGGATCACCACGTTACGCAAGTGCACAGGCTCACCCGGTTCGACGCGGATGGCCAGGGTTGGCGGCTGACCCGCAGTCACCTGGCTCTCCACTCTCGCTTGGTAATAGCCTAGAGCCTGAGCAGCCTTGCGCGCCTGTTCCTCCGCCGCGCGGCTGAAGCGCAGGAGCGCCTGCTCGTCACGGTCGCCGAGGCTACCGATATAACCTTCAATGTTGGCTTTGAGCGGAGCATTAGCAGGGTTGACTCGAACGTCCAGCGCGCTCTGCGCGTGAACCCCAAGGGCGGTGGTCAGCAGCATTAACGTGCTGGCGAATTTTACTGAACGCTTCATGAAGCAAATGCTATCACGTGCAATGGGCCGCCACTCACGCAGCAGCCGTTAGCACTTCCGGGTTGGGGTGAAAAAACACGTGTTCGGTCAAAGGCCCCACGGCTATTTCGCCAATCTTGGTGTAGCCCTGGCTCTGGTAGAACGCCAGGTAACGAGGGTTACCGGTGTCCAGCACAACGCCTTCGGAGTGTTCATCCACTGCGCACCAATTGTGCACTGCGGTGATCAGCTGTTCGGCATAGACCTGCTCTTGCGCCTGCGGGTGCAGTGCCAGCAGTGGCAACACATGTACAGAGTCGTTCGGCCGACAGGCCATGACCGAGTCGTGGTACTCGAGGAAGCGCCGTGTGCAGCGCAAGCCGGTGCCAATCAACATACGCAAGCGCCATGCCCAGCTTTCGGTCACGCCCAAGCGGCGTTGCGGCGGCGCGATCAGGGCAATGCCGATCAAGCGATCGTCCCGTAACAGGCCCAATGCGGGTAGCTGCTGGTAGAAGTGCTGCCGGACTCGCTCGCGCACCATCACGCGCATACGCTTTTCATAGCCAGGCCGGTCGGCCTCGAACAGATAGGCGACGGTTGGATCCTGGCGATAGGCCTCATAAAGCAGCGCACGCGCTTCACGCGCATAACCACGGTCCAGCGTACGTATTTCGGCCTTGGCAGGCGCGGAGTCAGGCATGGCGGGAAGTCCTTGGGCAGATGCTGTATTGAGCCCATGGTACCGCGCCGGTTCCTTTTTTCTGCGCCTAAGAACCACGCAGTAACAATGATGCGGATGTTAGTATGCCAATTTTGCCAGGACTGCCTCCATGAAGATCGTGTCGTTCAACATCAATGGCCTGCGAGCACGCCCACATCAGCTGGCCGCGTTGATCGAAAAGCACCAGCCAGACGTCATCGGTCTGCAGGAAACCAAAGTGTCGGACGAACAATTTCCGCTGGCCGACGTTCAAGCCTTGGGCTATCACGTGCACTACCACGGGCAGAAGAGCCACTATGGCGTTGCTCTACTGTCTCGTCAGGCACCGCTGGAGCTGCACAAAGGCTTCAGCGGCGACGCCGAAGACGCTCAGCGGCGCTTTATCTGGGGGACCTTCGCCGATGAGCATGGGCAGCCCGTGACCATCATGAACGGCTACTTCCCCCAGGGTGAAAGCCGTGACCACCCGACGAAGTTCCCAGCCAAAGAGCGCTTCTACGCCGACCTGCAAAACCTCCTGGAGGGCCAGTTCAGCCACAGCCAGCCATTAGTGCTGATGGGCGATGTGAACATCTCGCCGGAAGATTGCGACATCGGCATCGGCGCGGAAAACGCCAAGCGCTGGTTGAAGACCGGTAAATGCAGCTTTCTGCCTGAGGAGCGTGAGTGGATGGCGCGTTTGAAAGGCTGGGGGCTGACCGATACGTTCCGCCACCTGCACCCCGAGGTCGCTGACCGGTTCAGCTGGTTCGACTACCGCAGCCGTGGCTTCGAAGACCAGCCCAAGCGCGGCCTGCGCATTGATCTGATCATGACCTCCACGGGCCTTCTGCCACGGGTCAAGGCGGCGGGCGTGGACTACGACTTGCGTGGCATGGAAAAGCCTTCTGACCACGCGCCGATCTGGCTCGAACTGTCATGAATCGGCAACACCTCTGACTTAATCTGCGGGCACCTTCCCCCAAGTGCCCGCCCCATGCCGCCTATTCGCATCCTTGCCGTTCTCTGTGGCCTATGCCTGCCGTGGGTCGCGTTGGCCGATACCCCGGTGCTGCGTATTCAGGGCTCGAACACCATGGGCAGCAGCCTGGTGCCCGCATTGGTGCAGGGGTTGTTACGAGAAAAGGGCCTGAGCGCCATCGAAACCCAGGACCTTGCCCCCAACGAACAGCGGGCCAGCGCGCTGGACGCCCAGGGGCGACGGGTTTATATCGACATCGCCGCCCACGGTTCGAGCACCGGCTTTACCGCCCTGGGCACTGCCAACGCCGACTTGGCCAGCTCGTCGCGGCCCATCAACCCCCGCGAGCGGAAAAGCCTGGAGAACCTGGGTGACATGACCTGCGCTGACGCGGAGCACGTGATTGCCATCGACGGTGTCGCGGTTATCGTGCACCCCAGCAACCCGCTGCGTCAGCTGAGCACCGAACAACTCGCCCGCCTGTTCAGTGGGGAGATCAGCGACTGGGCCACCCTGGGCGGTAAAGGCGCGGTGCATCTGTATGCCCGTGATGACCAGTCAGGCACCTGGGAGACCTTCAGGGAGTTGGTTCTCAAACCTAGGAATGCCTCGCTGAGCCCGCGCGCGCAACGTTTTGAGTCCAGTGAGGCGTTATCGCAACAGGTCAGCCAAGACCCCCAGGCCATCGGCTTCATCGGTTTGCCCTATGTGCGCCAGGCTCGTGCGTTGGCCATTGCCGATGGCGAGGGTCAACCTATGCTGCCCAGCGCCGCCTTGGTTGCCACCGAAGACTATCCATTGTCGCGACGCCTTTACTTCTACCTGCCGCCCACCCGCATTGCGCCATGGGCGCAGGCGCTGGTCGACTTCAGCCAGAGCGAGCCGGGCCAGGCGGTGGTAGCCCAACAGGGCTTCGTGGCACAGACCGTTCAGGCCATGACCGTTCCCGTAGACCCGTCCATGCCGCCCCGCTACCAGCAATTGGCCGGGCAAGCCAAGCGCCTGTCGGTAAACTTTCGCTTCGCCGAAGGCAGCGCCAGCCTGGACAATAAAGCCTTGGCAGATCTGCAACGGGTGCTGGCTTACGTGCAGCGCTACGACAAAGGCCACAAACGCTTGACCCTGGTGGGCTTCGGCGACGCTAAACGCGACCCTGAGCGCGCCATCCTGCTGTCAAAACTGCGCGCCATGGCCGTACGCCGGGAACTGTTTCGGGCCGGCGTGGTGCTGCGCGATATTCAGGCCATGGGCAGCCAATTGCCGGTGGCCAGCAATGACGTTGACGGTGGTCGATTGAAAAATCAGCGGGTGGAGGTCTGGGTCTACTAGTACACGGATCCACGCCCCTTCTTGACGTTTACGTAAGCGTTGGCTTAGCGTGATGGGCACCTCCTCCTCGCGAGCGCGCCCATGAGCAGCCAGACTTACAGCATCTCCGACTTGTCGCGGGAACTGGACATCACCACCCGCACCATTCGCTTTTACGAAGAACAGGGCATGCTCAGCCCCCAACGGCGTGGGCAGGAACGGGTCTACTCAGCCCGCGACAAGGTCAGCCTGAAATTGATTCTGCGCGGCAAACGGATCGGCTTCTCCCTGGCCGAATGCCGCGAGCTGATTGACCTTTATGACCCCAGCGGCAACCAGAAACAGTTGACCTGCCTGATGGACAAAATTGCCGAGCGCCGGGCGCAATTGCGCGAGCAACTGCTCGACATCCATCAGATGCAACTGGAACTCGATACCGCCCAAGAGCGCTGTGAACAGGCCCTCGCAGACTTGCGCATGAGCGAGGCCTGACCCTATGACACTGCCTGCGGCGGTAAGGTTAGTGGAAGTCGGCCCGCGCGACGGATTACAAAACGAGCCAGGTAGCATCCCCCTGGCCGAGCGCATTGCGCTGGTCGACGGCCTCAGCGCGGCCGGCTTTCGCCACATCGAAGTGGGCAGTTTCGTGTCAGCGCGCTGGGTGCCACAAATGGCGGGTTGCGCCGAGGTCTTGAGCGGCATCTCCCGCCAGCCCGGCGTCACCTATGCGGTGCTCACCCCCAACCTGCGCGGTTTCGAGGCGGCGGTGGCGGCTGGGGCCAGCGAGGTGGCGATATTTGCCGCGGCTTCTGAGGCGTTTTCCCTGCGCAACATCAACTGCAGCATCCGCGCAAGCCTGGACCGTTTTGAACCACTGATGCTCGCTGCTAAGGGCCTGGGGATGCGTGTTCGCGGCTACGTGTCGTGCGCACTCGGGTGCCCCTACGAAGGCAACGTCAGCGCTAGCCAGGTGGCCAGCGTCGCCCATGCCCTCTACGCCATGGGCTGTTATGAAGTGTCCCTGGGAGACACCATCGGCACCGGCACCCCAGGCGCCACCCGCCGCCTGATCGGACAGGTCGCTAAGCAGGTGCCACGTGAGCACCTGGCGGGGCATTTTCATGACACCTATGGCCAGGCCCTGGCGAATATCTACGCCAGCCTGTTGGAGGGGCTCAGCGTATTCGACACCTCTGTCGCAGGCCTTGGCGGCTGCCCTTACGCCAAAGGCGCCAGCGGCAATGTCGCCAGCGAAGATGTGCTGTACATGCTCGATGGGCTGGGCATCGCCACTGGAGTCGATAGGCAGCGCCTGCTGCAGGCAGGCCAACGTATCTGCCAAGTGCTAGGCCGCGCCAACGCGTCGCGGGTAGCCCGTGCATTGCAAGTGCTACCGGCCCCACAGCCGACCCACCCGAACGGGTAACACGGAAACAGATTGACCAAGGCAAATGGGCTATGAGCCCGCCTTGAAAAATCAACCTACTGATTTATATAGCATTTCAGATTTTGGCACAGCTCGTGCTATTCACTTCGTACAACAAGAATAAAAAATGGTCACCCCTAAAAATAAGATTCTCGACTCTGGCAAAATAACTACAAACGCGGCAGAGGCGAAGCCAACAGATTTTTTTGAAGAGGGCCTGCTCCGGCAGTTCAGCGGTCAAAAAAATACGTTTGCTCTCGACCCCGATTGGGGTCAACAAAACAGCGCGACCGGTCATGGCTGACAACAATAACAATAGGCCACCCCGGCATAATAAAAACGAGCACGTTCATCACCCTTGAGGGGAGCCTAGGCTCCCCTCTGTGCTTTCTGACATTCATACAATCCCAGCGCAGTGCTACCGCCCCCCACGGCACTTCCCACACATTGTGTAACACGGGAACAAATTTCCTCACTTGCGGCGCTGTGCAGGCTCGAGGAAAATCGCAACCCATTGATCCACAAGCATTTCACTTAGTTGGCACGGCGTATGCTATCTCTATGGCATAACAACAATAAAAACCGATACCCAATAAAAACAATAGATAACGGCTCTGACATAACAAGAACAAACGCGACAGAGACGAAGCCAACTGATTTTTTTGAAGAAGGCCTGCCCTGGTAGGTCAGCGGTCAAAAAAATACGTTGCTCTTGGCCCCGCATGGGGGCCACTTAAAATAGCGGTACGGGCCACGGCTGATAAAAACAACAATAGGCCGCCCCTCAATAATAAGAAAGAGCACGCAACCTACTCGAGGGGAGCCCTAACCGGCTCCCCTCTTTGCGTTTGCGCCCCCGCCCAAACCGCGCAGGGCCCATATCCGTAGGAGGGGCCTTGGCCGTAGGAGGGGCCTTGGCCCCGAGCTTTTCCAAACCCCGCACAACAGCAAAACCAAAACCAAAAGCAAAAGATCGGGGGCAAGACCCCCTCCTACGCGTTGACAGAATACAGTTGCAGGCTTACGTTAACGTAAAGGTAATGCAGAAACCGATAATAATAAACAACGGACGGTCACCCCATGGGCTACACCTCTCTGAACTTCGCCCTCGGCGATACCTTGCACCTGCTGCGTGACCAGCTACAGCATTTCGTAGCTCGACAGATTGCCCCCCGCGCCGCTCAGATCGACCGCGACAACAGCTTCCCCGACGACCTGTGGCGCCCCCTGGGCGACATGGGCTTGTTGGGCATTACGGTACCAGAAGCCTACGGCGGTGCAGGCCTCGGTTACCTTGCCCACGTGATTGCCATGGAAGAGCTCAGCCGAGGCTCGGCCTCGGTCGCGCTCTCCTACGGCGCACACTCCAATCTCTGTGTTAACCAGATCAACCGCCACGGCAGCCACGCTCAGAAGCTCAAGTACCTACCCAGTTTAATCAGCGGCGAACAGGTCGGCGCGCTGGCGATGAGCGAGCCTGGAGCGGGGTCGGACGTGGTCTCGATGAAGCTGCGGGCCGAGCGCCGCGGCGACCGCTTCGTGCTCAATGGCAGTAAAACCTGGATCACCAACGGCCCGGATGCCAGCACTTACGTCATCTATGCCAAGACCGACCTCGAGCGCGGCGCCCACGGCATCAGCGCGTTTATCGTCGAGCGGGACTGGCACGGATTCAGCCGCGGGCCCAAGTTCGACAAGCTGGGCATGCGCGGTTCGAACACCTGCGAGCTGTTCTTCAGCGACCTGGAAGTCCCCGAGGAAAACCTCCTCGGGCCCCTCAACGGTGGCGTTGGGGTATTGATGAGTGGGCTGGACTACGAACGGGTGGTGCTCGCCGGCGGCCCCACCGGGATCATGCAAGCCTGCCTGGACACCGTGCTGCCCTACATCCATGAGCGTAAGCAATTTGGCCAAAGCATCGGGGAATTCCAGCTGATTCAGGGCAAGGTCGCCGACATGTACACCCAGCTCAACGCCAGCCGCGCCTACCTATACGCCGTGGCCCAGGCCTGCGACCGGGGTGAAGCCACGCGCAAAGACGCCGCCGGGGTGATCCTGTACTGCGCCGAGCGCGCCACTGAGATGGCGCTGCAGGCCATCCAGATCCTGGGCGGCAATGGCTACGTCAACGAATACCCCACCGGGCGCCTGCTGCGCGACGCCAAGCTGTATGAGATTGGTGCCGGGACCAGCGAAATCCGGCGCGTGCTGATCGGGCGCGAGTTGTTCAAAGAAAGCGAGTAGCGAACCTATCACTCACCAAGAGACTTCAGCGATATGGCTATTCTGCAAACCCGCCTGCACCCGCGCTCCCCTGAGTTCCAGGCCAACGCTCTGGCCATGACCACGCAGGTGCAAGCTTTGCATGACCTGCTGGCGCACGTGGCCGAAGGCGGCGGCGCCCAGGCCCAGGCGCGGCACGTGGCAAAGGGCAAGTTGCTGCCTCGGGACCGGGTCGACCGGCTGCTTGACCCAGGTTCGGCCTTTCTCGAAATCGGCCAGTTGGCCGCGTATCGAGTCTATGACGAAGCGGTTCCGGCCGCCGGGCTGATCGCCGGGATCGGCCGGGTGGAGGGGGTCGAGTGCATGATTATCGCTAACGACGCCACGGTCAAAGGCGGTTCGTATTACCCCCTTACGGTCAAAAAGCACTTGCGTGCCCAAGCGATTGCCCAAGAGAACCGCTTACCCTGCATCTACCTGGTGGACTCCGGCGGCGCCAACCTGCCCCGCCAGGACGAGGTGTTTCCCGACCGCGAACATTTTGGCCGAATCTTCTACAACCAAGCCAACATGAGCGCCCAGGGCATCGCGCAGATCGCCGTGGTAATGGGCTCCTGCACCGCCGGGGGCGCCTATGTGCCGGCCATGTCCGACGAGACCATCATGGTCAGCCAACAAGCGACCATCTTTTTGGCCGGCCCGCCCTTGGTCAAAGCCGCCACGGGTGAGGTGGTGAGCGCAGAGGATCTGGGGGGCGCCGACTTGCATTGCCGCACGTCCGGGGTGGCCGACCACTACGCGAACAATGACGAACACGCCCTGGCGTTGGCCCGGCGCTGTATCGCCAACCTCAACTGGCGCAAGCTGGGCCATGTGCAGCTGCGCCCGGTGGTACCGCCGCTGTACGATGCTAAAGAGCTATATGGGGTGGTTCCCGCCTCCCCGAAACACCCCTTCGATGTCCGCGAAGTGATCGCGCGCCTAGTGGACGGCTCCGTTTTCGATGAATTCAAGGCCCTGTTCGGTACAACCCTGGTGTGTGGTTTTGCCCACCTGCACGGGCAGCCCGTGGCGATTCTGGGCAACAACGGCATCCTCTTCGCCGAGGCCGCGCAAAAAGGCGCGCACTTTATCGAACTGGCCTGCCAACGGCACATACCGCTGGTGTTCCTGCAAAACATCACCGGGTTTATGGTGGGGCAGAAATACGAGGCCGGCGGCATCGCCAAGCATGGCGCCAAGCTGGTCACAGCCGTCGCCTGCGCCCGGGTGCCCAAGTTCACTGTAATCATTGGCGGCAGCTTTGGCGCTGGCAACTACGGGATGTGTGGCCGCGCCTACGACCCTCGCCTGCTGTGGATGTGGCCCAACGCAAGAATCGCCGTGATGGGTGCGGAACAAGCCGCTGGGGTCTTGCTGCAGGTCAAACGTGAACAAAGCGAGCGGCGTGGCGAGCCGTTCAGCGAAGAACAGCATCAGGCTTTGCAGCAGCCCCTCATCGAACAATATGAACAGCAGGCACACCCTTTCTATGCCAGTGCAAGGTTATGGGACGACGGCGTGATAGACCCCGCGCAAACCCGTGAAATCCTCGCCCTAGCCATCAGCGCTGCGCTGAATGCCCCCATCGAAGACAGCCGTTTCGGCATATTTCGGATGTGACCCTATGCACGCTTTCGACACTGTGCAATTGCAGCACGACGCCCGAGGCTTCGCCACGCTGTGGCTGAACCGCCCCGAAAAGCGCAACGCCTTCGACGCGTTGATGATTAACGAATTGACCCAGGCCCTGGCTGACGTAGAGGGCGCATCGCACGTACGCTTTTTGCTGTTGCGTGGCCGCGGCCAGCACTTTTGCGCGGGCGCAGATCTGGCGTGGATGCAGGCATCGGCTAGCCTCGGCGAGCAGCGTAACCGCCGCGAAGCCCAGGCCCTGGGCGAGCTGATGGCGCGCTTGGCACAGCTGGCGCTGCCCACCCTGGCGGTGGTGCAAGGGGCTGCGATTGGCGGCGCCGTGGGCTTGGTCAGCTGCTGCGATATGGCCATCGGCAGCACTGATGCCCTGTTCAGTTTGTCCGAGGTGCGCCTTGGCCTGGCGCCCGCCTTGATCAGCCCCTACGTAGTGCAAGCCATTGGCCCTCGGGCGGCGCGCCGCTATGCCCTCAGCGCCGAGCGCTTCGATGGCCAGCGTGCTGCAAGCCTGGGCTTGCTCAACGAAGCCTGCACGGCCGAGCAGTTGGAGGCCCGATTAGAGCATTGGGTCACCCAGTTGTTACTCAACGGCCCCGAGGCCATGCGCGCCACCAAGGCCTTGCTGACTGAAGTCGGCAGCGGCATTACAACGCCCCAGGTACGCCGCGCGTGCGAAGACACCATCGCCCGCCTGCGTACCGGCGCCGAGGGCCAGGAAGGCTTGCGCGCTTTTCTGGAAAAACGCCCGCCCCATTGGCAGACCACCCAGGAGCAAACACCATGATCGGATCGCTACTGGTGGCCAACCGCGGCGAGATTGCCTGCCGGATCATGCGCACGGCCAAGGCCCTGGGCCTGCGCACCGTGGCGGTACACAGCGCGGTGGATGCTCAAGCTCGGCATAGCCGCGAAGCCGACGAGCGGGTCGACCTGGGCGGTAGCGTAGCTGCCGAGAATTACCTGTGCATCGACAAACTGGTCGCCGCCGCTCTGCACAGTGGTGCCCAGGCAGTGCACCCAGGTTATGGTTTTCTTTCAGAGAATGCCGATTTCGCGCGCGCCGTCGAGGCCGCCGGGTTGATCTTCATCGGCCCGCCCGCTGCGGCCATCGACGCCATGGGCAGTAAGGCTGCCGCCAAGGCGCTGATGGCGCAGGCTGGCGTGCCGTTGGTACCCGGCTACCACGATGAACGGCAAGACTTGCAGACGTTCCGCCAGGCCGCAGCCCGCATCGGTTATCCGGTGCTGCTCAAAGCGACCGCCGGCGGCGGTGGCAAGGGCATGAAGGTCGTGGAGCAAGCCGAGCAACTGGCCGATGCCCTGGCGTCGGCCCAGCGCGAGGCGCTGGCCGCCTTTGGCGACGGGCGCGTGCTGCTGGAAAAATACCTATTGCAACCGCGCCACGTGGAAATCCAGGTGTTTGCCGACCGCCACGGCCACTGCCTCTACCTAAACGAGCGCGACTGTTCGATCCAGCGTCGCCACCAAAAAGTGGTTGAAGAGGCCCCCGCGCCGGGGCTTGCACCCGCCCTCAGAAAGGCCATGGGCGAGGCTGCCGTGCGTGCAGCCCAGGCCATCGGCTACGTAGGGGCCGGCACCGTGGAATTTCTCCTGGACGCCCGCGGCGAGTTTTTTTTCATGGAGATGAACACCCGCTTACAAGTTGAGCACCCGGTCACCGAAGCGATTACCGGGCTCGACCTGGTCGCGTGGCAGATCGATGTCGCCAACGGCAAGCCCTTGCCTATTACCCAGGGTCAGGTGGCTGCCCACGGCCATGCCATCGAAGTACGTCTCTACGCCGAAGATCCCCAACACGGCTTTCTCCCCGCCAGCGGACCGTTGCGGGTCTACCGCGAATGCGCGCCCGGCCCGGGGCGTCGGGTCGACAGCGGCGTGGCCGAGGGTGACGAAGTCTCGCCTTATTATGACCCCATGCTCGGCAAGCTGGTTGCCTGGGGTGAAGACCGCGAGCAGGCGCGCCGCCGGCTGCTGAGCATGCTCGACGAATTTCGCATCGGCGGGTTACGCACAAATCTGGCCTTCCTGCGTGGGATCATCGCCCACCCCGCTTTCGCCTCAGCCGAACTGGACACCGGTTTTATCCCTCGCCATCAGGCCCAACTGCTGCCCCCGGCAGAGCCGCTCAGCGAAGCGTTCTGGCAAGCTGCCGCACGTGCCTGGCTCAACCCTGCGCAAGCGGGCGAGCCGAACCCATCGCCCTGGGCGCAGACCCTCGGCTGGAGGGCCGGTTTGCCCACGGTGCAAGTTGTCAGTTTGAGCTGCGCTGGGCAAAACCAGACGGTGCGGCTGCGCGCGGACGCAGCCGTCGCTGAGGGTATCCACCAAGGGTCGACCCTTTACCTGCACTGGGCCCATCAACTGCATGCCATTACCCACTACGACCCGGCCGCCCAAGCCACCAGGGCTGAGCAGGCCGAAGGTGGGTTGGCTGCGCCCATGAACGGCAACGTGGTGCAGGTACTGGTGGCCAAAGGGCAGAAGGTCGAGGCCGGTGCGCCACTGGTGGTATTGGAAGCCATGAAAATGGAACACGCCCTGAGGGCCCCCAGGGCAGGAGAAGTGGCAGACATCCATTGCAAGGAAGGCGAAATGGTCGAGGAAGGCCGCTTGCTGGTAGAGTTGCTGGCGACCCCTTGATGCGCCTTATCACCCTGACAATGGTCCTGCCATGCCTGTGCCCCTAAGCCCGATCGACCGGCGCATCCTGCGCTTGCTGCAGCACGATGCCGACCTTTCTGCGGCCGAGATCGCCGAACGCGTGGAGCTGTCACAGTCGCCCTGCTGGAGGCGTATTCACCGAATGCAGGAAGAAGGCTTGATCGAGCGCAAGGTGGCTCTGCTGAGCCCGAAAAAACTCGGGCTCAGCATGACCATCTTTGTCAGCGTTAAATTATCCGGCCATGGGCGCCGTTATCTGAGCGAATTCGAAGAGGCGATCATCGGCTATCCGGAAGTTCTGGAGTGCTACACGATGGCCGGCGGCATGGACTTCATGCTCAAAGTGGTGGCCAAAGACATCGCCAGCTACGAGCGGTTTTTGCGCGACCATCTACTGCAAAAACCCCACGTTCAAGAAGCCTATTCAAACATCGCCATGAGCGAGGTCAAACGCACCACTGAGCTGCCTTTGGACTGAAGCAAAGGCGGTGAAAGCAAAACGGGGCCAAAAATATATTCGCCAAAAGCGAAAATAGTCTTGACCCCGAAATGATAATGATTATTATTGAGCCAACTGATCGCGAGATCGGTTGGTGATCCGAAAGACCTTAGGTCGGACTTTCAGATTATCTCCTCATCAGGCTAATCACGGTTTTTGACCCGGCTTTTTGCCGGGTCTTTTTTTTGGTTCTTCAGGCTAATGAAGAAGGTTCGCTAAGCGATGGCACCGATACTACCAAAGGAGTATTGGCTAACGGAAGTCCAAATCGTCGGCAACCTACCGATTGGTCAGGATTTGCGCCCAGGAGGTCCCCCCGATGTCCAGTCTGCTCTCTGACAACCCGTTGCCACGCCACGCATTGGATGCGCGCCAGGACGCCCTTTATTTCAACCTCAAACAACTGCCCAGGCGCATGCAGCAAGTATTTCTGTGCAGCCGCCTCGACAACCTGCCTTTCCCAGTCATCGCCGAACAGTTGGGCATTCCCCTTGCCACGGTGGAGCACGACATGCTGCTGGCCCTGGAAGCCTGCCGCACCCATTCACGCGGCATCGAAGACACCATCAGCACCCAGGCCAGCGGCTGGTACATCAAATTGCAAAGCCCGCTGACCACCCCGAGCGAACGCATCGACTTTCGCCGCTGGCTCGACGCCGAGCCATTGCACTTGGTGGCCTTCCACGACACCGAGCTGCGCTGGCGGCAAACCCTGGCTCCCGCCCAGTTGCTCGGTGCGGGCCAGTGGTACCGGCACTGCCATCGCAACCTGATGTTGCGCGGTATCATCGCCGCCGTCGTCGCCTTGGTCCTCGCAATGGAGCTCTATACGTTCCTGTAATGGGGCACCGGTGGCCCGCCGTAGTACAGTGGGCCACTTGAAGCCCCCCTACAGGACATCCTCCATGGCCCTGCACATCAGTGCTGATTTCGACAGCGGCAATATTCAGGTCATCGACGCCAGCGACGCTCGGCGCATCCGCCTGGCCATTCGCCCCGACACCCGCAGCCCGCACTTTCAATGGTTCCACTTTAAAGCCGACGGCCTGACCGTCGGCCAGGCGCATACCTTCGCGCTGGAAAACGCTGGCCAGTCTTCCTATAACCGAGCGTGGTCGGGCTATAACGCCGTCGCCTCGTATGACCAGCAGAACTGGTTCCGGGTACCCAGCCACTTCGACGGGCGAAGCCTCGGGTTTACTTTGCAGGCCGAACACCCGCAGGTGTGGTTTGCCTACTTCGAGCCCTATAGCCGTGCCCGCCATACACAGTTGATCGAGCGCGCCATTGACCAGGCCGGGTTAGTGACCCTGGCCACTGCCAAGAGCCTGGAGGGCCGCGACCTGCAACTGCTGCGCAAAGGCGACGGCGCGCCCGGCAAACTCAAGCTGTGGTTCATCGCCCAGCAGCACCCTGGCGAACATATGGCCGAATGGTTTATGGAGGGCTTGATCGAGCGCCTCATGGACAACGACGCCGATATCGGCAACCTGCTGGCCCGCGCCGATCTCTACCTGGTACCGAACATGAACCCAGACGGTGCCTTTCACGGCCATTTGCGCACCAATGCGGCCGGGCAAGACCTCAATCGTGCCTGGCAGGATGCGAGTGCCGAACGGGCTCCCGAGGTCCTGTTCGTTAAGGAGCAAATGGCGGCTTATGGCGTCGATCTGTTTGTCGACGCCCACGGCGACGAGGAAATCCCCCATGTCTTCACCGCCGCATGCGAAGGCAACCCCGGGTATACGCCGCGCCAGGCCGCGCTGGAAAAATCTTTCAGGGACAGGCTATGCGCCCAGACCGCCGACTTCCAGCAGGTCTATGGCTACCCGCGCAGCGCGCCCGGCCAGGCCAATATGCGCTTAGCCTGCAACTGGGTGGGGGAGCAATTCGACTGCTTGGCGCTGACCCTGGAAATGCCCTTCAAAGACCACGACGACGCGCCCAACCCCAAGACGGGTTGGTCCGGCGCGCGCTCGGCGGCCCTGGGCAAAGATGTGCTGACAGTGGCGGCGCAGATGCTCAACGAATTGCGCTGAGTCTGGAAAAGATCGGGGCCATGGGTAAAACGCCGCGGCCCCGCTTTTTAAAAGCTAGTTAGCCCGCCAACCCGACATAGACGTTTTGCACATCGTCATGCCCGTCAATGGCGTCGAGGAACGCCTCGACTTCGGCCATTTCGGCATCGTCGGTGATGCTGACCGGGTTTTTCGAAACATAGCCGATTTTCGCGGAAACCACGGTAAAGCCCTGCTCGGGCAGGGCTTTACACACGGCATCGAGGTCGGTGGTCTCGGTCAGGAACAGGGTTGCGCCCTCCTCCGCAGGTTCGAAATCCTGAGCGCCGGCTTCAATGGCAGCCAGCTCGGGATCGGCGTCCGGGTTGGTCGGCGTCGCTTCGATCAAGCCCAAATGGTTGAAGTCCCAAGACACCGAACCCTCGGCGCCCAATTGACCCTTGCGAAACAGCACGCGAATCTCGGCCACGGTGCGGTTGACGTTGTCGGTCAGGCACTCAACGATCAGCGGTACCCGGTGCGGGGCGAAACCTTCGTATTTGACCAAGGTGTACTGCACCACTTCGCCGCCAGTCCCTGAGCCTTTTTTGATGGCTCGTTCCAAGGTTTCGCGCGGCATCGAAGCCTTTTTGGCCTGCTCCACCACCAGGCGCAGGCGGGGGTTCATGTCGATGTCGGCGCCAGCGCGCGCGGCAATCTGAATTTCCTTGGCCAGCTTGCCAAAAATCCGCCCTTTGGCGTTGGCGGCTGCCTCTCTGTGTTTAGCTTTCCACTGTGCGCCCATTACCTGCTCTCTAAGTCGATGGCCCATGACGCCGCGTTGATTTGCTCGCCGGCGTGTTGCCGCGCAGTTTATACGCCCGTGCTGCGGCAATCGACCAAAAAAACCGTCGCGCTATTTAAGGTCAAGGCTTGAGCACCTGCTCCACCCAGTGAGCGTAGCCATCGATAAAGCCCTGGAGAAAGGGGCGGCTGCCCTCCGCCAGCTTGCCCGTGTCGTCGAACAAATGCCCGGCGTTGCCCACGTAGGCCTCGGGCGATTGCATGCACGGCACGTTGAGAAACACCAGGGACTGGCGCAGATGATGGTTGGCGCCGAACCCGCCGATAGCGCCAGGCGACACACTGATGACCGCACCCGGTTTCTTCGCCCAGGAACTGGCGCCGTAGGGCCGCGAGCCTACGTCGATGGCGTTTTTCAACACGGCGGGCACGGAGCGGTTGTATTCCGGGGTCACGAATAGCACAGCGTCAGCAGCCCCTAATTGCTGCCGAAAGTCGGTATAGGCCTGGGGGGGCGTGTGATCGATATCTTCGTTGTACAGCGGTAAATCACCGATCTCCAACACCTGTAGGGCAAGGCTCGGTGGTGCTAGGGTAGCCAAAGTCATGGCGACTTTGCGGTTGATGGAATCTTTACGCAAACTGCCGACCAGCACTGCAACCTGATAGATCTTGCTCATGACAGCCCCCAAGGTTTTGCGTTGTGTAGAGGAGATTAGTTATAGACTATGCCCAGGCCTTTTTCCGATCGGGTAGGGCCGGGGGCTTTTTTTCTGGAGCGGTAAAACTCTATGAGTGATCAGCGGTCTATCCAGAGGCGTTAAAGCGTGATTCTTTTTCAGAGGTTGTAAATAACATGGCTGCAGTACTCGTCGGACAATTTCATGCACGGGACGCCGAGCGTCGAGTCTATTCGGTGCATGAATTCCGTGACGCCGACCTTGGGGCAGACGGTCAGCCGACCGTGACCTACAAGTTGGCGATTGGCGACCGGGTGAAGCACAAGGAAGGCGACATCTTCGTCCTGGTCCAGACCGGGGTGGAAATCACCCGAGAGCAAGAACACACCCTTTGATATTTTTCGCGGCCCCACGCTGGAACCTATATCCGCTGCGGTAGGATGGTCCACACCTCACGGCACGGATTCCTCCCATGCGACTGCGTCACATCGAAGCCATTCAGGCCGTACTGCAAGCGGGTAGTTTCGTGGCGGCGGCGCAACGGCTGGACTTACAGCCCGATGCGGTGCAACAGACTCTTGAGGAAGCCGAGCGCCAATTGGGCTTCTTATTGTTCGCACGCAGCCGGGACCGGCTAATGGCCACCGCCGAGACGCGTGCCCTGCAACCGGCCATCGGCAACCTCTACGACCAGCTCGAAGCGCTGCAACGCCAAGCCCATAGCCTACGCCAGCACCATGAACCTGCCCTGCACGTAGACTGCAGTGCCACCCTGGCCGATCAGCTCCTGCCGCAAAGCCTGGCAGCCCTACGCCGGCGCTTCCGCGACACGCCCTGCCAACTCTCTAGCCAACGCAGCGCCTGCATGGTCGAGCGCCTGCTGGTGGGGTATTGCCATGTCGGCATCAGCCTACACGACCCGCAACACCCTAGACTGCACTGTGTCGCCCTCGGCCAAGGCAAGCTGCACCTGGTAGCGCCCCGCGGGTGGCTGTCGGCCAAACAGAAGTATATAAGCCTGCCAGCGTTGGCGGGCCAGAGCATGGTGGGGCTGGAAGGTGAAGACCCGCTAAGCGCGCAACTGGACAGCCGCCTGCAAGCCTTGCAACCGGCCCCGGTGATCCAGACGCGGGTGCAGAGCTATCCGATGATGCGCAGCATGGTTGAAGCGGGCGAAGGGCTGGCGGTCGTCGACCCTTTCACCGCCATTGGCGCGCGCCAGCTTGGCTTGGACGTTTGCCCGATAGCGCCGGCCATGACCGTCACCGTGTATGCCTTGACGCTGGCCGGCAGCAGCCCGACCTCGGCACTCAAAGCGCTACTGGCAATCATCGAAGAGAAAGTGCACAGCTTGTTGGAATAGCATCACTGCGCGGCAAAAAGCTGATACCAGAAAATAGCCACTTCCTCAGTGGCCGGGTCGATACCACGGTAGCGCAGTTCATCGACACCACCGACCGCGTAGCCGCATCGCTCGTAAAGCTGGCACGCCGCGAGGTTATTGTTCTGGGTTTCCAGCATCACCCCTGGCAAGGCTTTTTGTCGGGCCCAGAAACCCACCACCTTGAGTAGCTGCTGCGCCGTCCCCAGGCGCCGGGCCGAGGTGTCGACAGCGAGCTCGTCGACGTAGGCGTAACCATTCCAATTGGTGCTGACCACCACATGACCCACCGCACGGGTACCGTGCCAGGCAACGAATACCGCGCTGTCGGCTTTATCGCGATAGCGCGCAAACTCTTCAGGGTCGATGCCGTAGCATTTGCGATAAGGCGCCACAGCGCGCGTGGGCCAAGCCGTCACCGGTTCGCCTGGCACAGGCGTGGCATAGGCTCTGACGGTAAAACTGAAGTCGCTGGAAAGAATGTAGGATTCAAAGCGCTCATCGGCGACGCGCACGGCCAACTCACTTGCGTGAATCGCCCTGCCCTCTTGGCCCATCAGGAGGCGCTGTCGAGCAACTGTGACCAGAGCGCGGGGCCACCGGCCGACTTGGCGATCGCGTCCATGCGCGCGGCATGCTCAGCCAATTCGGCCTCGCTGGCGCGAATGATCCGCGCAGCTGGGCGACCACTGCCCAACCGGCGAATTTCGCTGCCCTGATTGCTGGAGCCTTCGCCATCGCTGGAGTTGCCGGCCAGAGATAGGCTGGTCTGCCCGCCGGTCATGGCCAGGTAGACGTCGGCGAGGATCTCCGAGTCGAGCAAGGCGCCGTGCAATTCACGGTTGGAGTTGTCCACCCCGTAGCGTTTGCACAAGGCGTCAAGGCTGTTGCGCTGGCCCGGGTGACGTTCACGGGCCATCGCCAAGGTGTCGATCACCGTGGTGAACTGAGTGATGTCGGCCCGCTCGGGCTGGCCAGCCAAAGCGAACTCGTTGTTCAGGAAGCCAACGTCGAAGTTCGCGTTGTGGGCGATCAGGTGCGCGCCCTTGATGTACTCGTAGAACTCGTCAGCCACCTCGGCGAACCGCGGCTTGCCGATCAAAAACTGCGAGGTGATGCCGTGCACGCCAATGGCGCCTTCATCGCTTTCGCGGTCGGGCTGCAGGTAGACGTGAAAGTTACGCCCGGTCAGCCGCCGCCCAATGATCTCAACGCAGCCGATCTCGATCACCCGATGGCCATCGGTGACCGGCATACCAGTGGTCTCGGTGTCGAATACTACAAAACGGGTGGCCATGGGCGAAGAACTCTCGAACGGGTTGGACAGGAAACAGGGGCGACTTTAACACAGACATTTCGTTACGCAGGCCTTGCACCCTGGTCAGCCCCTTAGCGCCAGGCTGGGCGTGAGGCCCGCCTTAGCCGTGACGAATGGCACGCACCTCGTCCACTCCACGGTTGGCCAAATCGTCGGCGCGCTCGTTGCCGGGGTGGCCATTGTGGCCGCGTACCCACTTCCAGCTCACCGTATGCCGACTCACCTGCTCGTCGAGCTGCTGCCACAGGTCGGCGTTTTTGACGGGCTGTTTGGCGGCGGTTTTCCAACCGCGCTTTTTCCAGTTGACCATCCATTCGTTGATACCCTTCATCACGTACTCGGAGTCCGTGACCAGCAGCACCTCGCAGGGCCGTTTGAGCTCTTGCAACGCTCGAATAGCCGCTGTCAGCTCCATACGGTTATTGGTGGTAGCCGTCTCACCGCCCCACAACTCTTTTTCTACGCCCTTGCATACCAGCAATGCGCCCCAGCCGCCTGGGCCAGGGTTGCCCTTGCAGGCACCATCGGTGAAGATTTCGACACTTTCGCTCATGGGTCAGACTCTAAATACGCTCTATACATTACCTGAAGGGGCCTGGCGGCTCAGTGCTTCTGTTTGCTGCTGCGGTTGACCTTGGCCATGGGCAGCGGTAGCAACTTGCCCATGGGCTCGCGGCGCGGCTGGCGCAGCGGGCGCAGACCGACCACCAACTTGCGCGCGACCAGGATATAAAAGCCGCCTCCTGCGCTTTGCCAGCCACCCGCGACGCGCTCCAAGCCGGCCAGCCGCGCTTGCCACTTGGCAGAAGCCAGCGGCGGACGATAACACCCGAAGCGGCGCTTTTCCAAAGCGAAACCTAGCAGGTTGAGCCAGTCGCCCACACGCGAGGCCGAAATGCAGCGCGCCTTGCGCAGGGCATCATGGGCAAAGTGATGACGCACCCCCCATGTGCTCCACGGGTTGATCCCGACGATCAACAGGTGCCCGCCCGGGCGCACAGCGCTGGCAGCTTCACGCAGCAAGCCGTGGGGCGACAGGCTGAAGTCCAGACCATGCTGCAGCACTACCACATCGGCCGCGTGCTGACCGAGCGGCCAGGCCTGTTCTTCGCAGAAGATTTCAACCCCTGGCAGCGGTGGGCCCAGGCGTACGTTACGCTGGATCTGCTGGGCCTTGGGTGGCGTCTCTGCACCTGGGCCATAGTGCACCAGGTAACCGCCAAAAAAGCGCTGCAGCTCTTCCCCGAGCAAGCGCTGTTCCTCTTGTAGCAACAGTTGCCCGAGGGGGCCGCCGAACCAGTCGCGCGCCTCGCTGATCAGTTCCAGCCATTGCGGATCGGCCTGGGCCAATGCCTCATCGCTCATTGCTATCTCCCACAGGAAGGTTCACGGGGAACCTCATGCGTTCTAAGATGCACCATTATTCGAAGCTTGGCGAACCAGACGATGATACACATTGATGCCCTGTGCGCCTTCAGCGACAACTACATCTGGTTGTTACAAGACCGCTCCAGCCAACGTTGCGCGGTGGTCGACCCCGGCGATGCCGCCCCGGTGCACGCCTGGTTGGCGGCTAATCCTGAGTGGACCCTCAGCGATATCCTGATCACCCACCATCATCAGGATCACGTGGGGGGCGTCGAAGCCCTCAAGCGCAGCACTGGAGCAACGGTGCACGGGCCTGCTGGTGAGACGATTCCGGCGCGCGACCACGCTCTGAACGACGGTGACACCTTGCAAGTGCTGGGCCTGATGTTGCGCGTGATCGATGTGCCTGGGCACACCCGCGGGCACATCGCCTTTGCCCATGAAGCGGCTCAGCAGCCCTTGCTGTTTTGCGGCGATACCCTATTCGCTGCTGGTTGCGGGCGGCTCTTCGAGGGCACGCCAGCGCAAATGCACCACTCGCTCAAGCGCCTGGCGGCACTGGCGGACGACACCCTGGTGTACTGTGCCCACGAGTACACCTTGAGCAACCTGAAGTTTGCCAGCGCGGTGGAGCCGGGTAACCCTGACATCGCCCAACGCTTGGATGAGGTGACCCGCCTGCGTGCAGAAGACGGCATCAGCGTACCGTCCACCCTAGGCCTGGAAAAACGTACCAACCCCTTTCTACGGGTGGCGGAGCCGGCGGTTCGGGAAAAAGCAGACGAACGGGCAGAGGCCCACCTGGGCTCGCTTGAGGAGGTCTTTGCTACGCTGCGCGCTTGGAAAGATAAGTTCTAACCCCCGCTCAATTGTGCCAAAAAGTTCTGAACAGTTGACCTAAATGAGTGCACTTTCTAGAATCGCCCGACATTTTCGCCCGGAACTATCTTCCAGCCAATGTCGTCATCTATACGTAAAACCTGCCAATTCGACACATTGACGCGCCTGGCGCAGGCAATGGCCGTCGCACTGTCCGCCACATTGGCGGGGTGCCAGGGCATGAGCCATACGCCAGACATGGAACCAGTTCGCGCCCACAACCTGAATAACCGCATCAAACAAAAGCCGCTTTTCGTCAATCAGCAGCCTGCCCAGCAGGCTCCGCAAGACGTCTGGGAGCGCATGCGCCAGGGTTTCCAGTTGCAGGACAGCGTAGCCGTCAATCCGCGGGTCGAGCAACAACGGCTATGGTTCGTCAGCAATCCGACTTTTCTCGAGACCGCCAGCGACCGTGGCAGTTTGTACATGCACTACGTGGTCGAGCGCCTCGAAGAACGCGATATGCCTCTGGAACTGGCATTACTGCCGGTGATCGAAAGCGCCTACAACCCAATGGCCTATTCGCGGGCCAACGCCGCCGGCCTTTGGCAGTTTATCCCCTCCACCGGGCGCTACTTCAACCTTAGCCAGACTCGCTTCTACGACGGCCGCCGTGACGTCACCGCCTCCACCGCCGCCGCACTGGACTACCTGACCCGCCTGCATGACATGTTCAACGGCGACTGGCTGTTGGCTCTGGCGGCCTACAATGCCGGTGAAGGAACCGTCAGCCGCGCCATGGAGCGCAACGAAAAACTCGGTCTGCCGACCGACTATTGGAACCTGCCGCTGCCCCAGGAAACCCGCGACTACGTACCCAAGCTGCTGGCGTTGTCGGAATTGGTGATGTCGCCGCAAGCCTACGGCGTGAACCTCAACCCGATCGCCAACGAACCCTACTTCGAGGTGGTCGAAGTCAATCAGCGCATGGACCTTTCCCGCGTCGCGGCCCTAGCCGATATCGACGAAGACGAAATGTTCCAGCTTAACCCGGCGTTCAAGCAGCGAGTCACGGTGCAGCCCAAGCAGCATCTGCTGATCCCGACCGCCAAGGCCCAATTGCTGACTGCCAGCCTGTCGAACATGCGGCCTGACGAATTACTCAGCCTGCAGCCGCAGAAAAAAGTCTTCGAAGACGTCGCCGTGGTCGAGCCCGCCCGTAAGCGCTTATACAAGGTGCGCGCCGGCGATAACCTGGGCCTGATTGCCAAAGCCAATAAGGTCGATATCAAAGATTTGCAGCGCTGGAACCGAACCTCGGGCAAGAACCTCAAGGTCGGCCAAACCCTGGTGATGCAGGATACCTCGGCGCCGCAATCGAGCAAGCAGAAGACCACTACGTATAAGGTCCGTAAGGGCGACTCGCTGTATCTGGTCGCCAAACGTTTCAACGTCGAGATGCAGCACCTCAAGCGTTGGAACCCGCGTACCGGCCATGCCTTGAAGCCTGGCCAGACCCTCACGGTGTACCTGGATCGCTGATCCGCAGCGCTACTCTTTTTCCAGGGGATACAAGCTGTTACTGTGGCGGTCATAAAGCCCATCGTCGCCTGGATCGGATCCGTGAATTGATACGTCCCCTCCTCATGCTCTCCCTGAGCCTGGCCTTGAGCTTTCCGGCCAGCGCCACGATCAGCGAAAGCCATGGTTACGCGCAATTCGGCACGCTCAAGTACCCAGCCACCTTTACCCATTTCGATTGGGTCAACCCTGACGCGCCCAAACGCGGCACATTGCGAATCATGGGCTTTGGTACCTTCGATACCCTCAACCCCTACACGTTCAAGGGTTCGAGCCCGGTGTCGACGCCTAATTTCCTGCAGTACGGGGTCAACGAGCTGAATGAAACCCTGATGGCGGGCACGGGGCAGTATGCCCAGGCGGGCGACGAGCCCACCTCCAGCTACGGTTTGATCGCCAAATCGGTGGAGTACAACGAAAGCCGCAGCTGGGTAGTGTTCAACCTGCGCCCCCAGGCACGCTTTCATGATGGTCAGCCGATTACCGCTGCCGACGTGGCGTTTTCCTACCGTCTATTGTTAAAGGAAGGCCATCCGCAGTACCGCACCAGCCTGCAGGAAGTGCAGCGGGTCGATGTGCTTGGCCCACGGCGAATTCGCTTCGTCTTCAAGCGCGCCGGTAACCCTCTACTGATCCTGCGCCTGGGCGAACTGCCCGTGCTGCCACGGCATTACTGGAAAGACCGGGACTTCAAGGCGACCACCTTTGAGCCGCCTTTAGGCAGTGGCCCCTATCGGATAAAACAGGTAGTACCCGGCCGTCGGCTGGTGTTCGAGCGGGTGCGCGACTGGTGGGGCAAGGACTTGCCCGTCAATCGCGGCAAATATAATTTCAACCGCGTGGAAGTAGAGTTCTATCGCGACAGCGACGTGGCGTTCGAAGCCTTCAAAGCCGGTGAATTCGACATCTATATCGAACACCAGGCCAAGAACTGGTCCAACGGCTACCAGTTTCCCGCCGTGGCCCGTGGCGACGTGATCAAGGCACAGATCCCGCACCAGATACCGACCCAGACCCAAGGCCTGTTCATGAACACCCGGCGGCCCACCTTCGCTGACGATCGGGTGCGCCAAGCGTTGGGGCTGTTGTTCGATTTCGAGTGGACCAACCGCGCGCTGTTCAGCAGTGCCTACCAACGCGCCAACAGCTACTACCCCAATAGCGAATTCAGTGCCACTGGCCTGCCCACCGGGAAGGAGTGGCTGCTGCTCTCCCCGTTCAAGGCGCAGTTGCCGCCGAGCCTGTTCACCGAGCCCTTCAGCGCCCCGCAAACCAGCGGCAATGGCTTACCCCGAGCGACCTTGCGCGCGGCCTTGGCGCTGCTGGCTGAGGCAGGCTGGTCGTTCGATGGCGCGCAGTTGCGCGATGCCCGGGGCCAGCCCCTGCGCCTGGAGATATTATTGGTGAACCCCAATCTTGAGCGGATTCTCCAGCCTTACATTGAGAACCTCACCAACCTGGGCATCCAGGCGCGCTTGCGCACCGTCGACCGGGCGCAATACAAGCAGCGCTTGGACCAATTCGACTACGACATGATTCTGATCACCCTGGGCCAAACCCTGAGCCCGGGCCTGGAGCAATGGCAGTATTTCCACTCCAGCCAAGCCCTGGTCAAAGGCAGTAAGAATTACGCCGGTATCAACCACCCCGTGGTCGACCGCCTGTTGGAGCAACTGCTGAGCGCCCAAAGCCGCGACGATCAAGTGGCGGCCGCCCGGGCACTGGACCGAGTGCTGCTGTCGCAGCACTACATGATCCCCAATTGGTACATCAACTATCACCGTCTGGCCTACCGTAACCGGTTCGCCTTTGTCACCACACCGCCCTACACCTTGGGGCTCAGTGCCTGGTGGCTCAAGCCCATGGAGAACACCCGATGACGTTTTTGCGCGCCTGGCTGCCACAGGCCTGCGGGCTGCTCTTGAGCGGGTTGGCGAGCCTCGCGCTGGCCGCGCCGGAACATGCCATTACCCTGTACGGCGAAGCCCCGAAATACCCCGCCAACTTCGCCCACTTCGACTACGTCAACCCGGATGCCCCCAAAGGCGGCACTTTCCGCCAGGCTGGCGCGGGCGGCTTTGACAGCCTCAACCCGTTCATTAACAAAGGCGTGCCGGCCGCCGATATCAACCTGATCTACGACACCCTGGCATTCCATAGCCTGGACGAGCCCTTCACCGAGTACGGCCTGGTCGCGCAAAAGATCGAAAAAGCCCCGGACAGCAGCTGGGTGCGTTTCTACCTGCGGCCCGAGGCACGTTTTCATGACGGCCACCCCATGCGCGCCGAAGATGTGGTGTTTACCTTTGAGACGCTGACCAAACTCGGCTCGCCGCTGTACCGCAGTTACTATGCAGACGTGGCCGAGGTAGTGATTGAAGACCCATTGCGGGTGCTGTTCAAGTTCAAGCACAGCAACAACCGCGAGCTGCCACTGATCCTAGGCCAATTGCCGGTACTGCCCAAGCACTGGTGGCAAGGCCGCGACTTTGCCAAAAGCAACCTGGAAATACCGCTAGGCAGTGGCCCCTACAAAGTCGCCGACGTCAAAGCCGGGCGCTCGATCCGCTATGAGCGGGTCAAGGATTACTGGGGTAAAGACCTACCGGTGAACCGCGGCTTCTACAATTTCGACGTGATGAGCATCGATTACTACCGCGACAACACAGTCGCCCTGGAAGCCCTGAAGGCCGGCCAGTTCGACTATTGGCTGGAGGTAAGCGCGAAAAACTGGGCCACCGCCTACAACACGCCAGCGGTGCGGGAAAAACGCCTGCTGCGCGAAGAGTTGCTCAACGGCAACCCGACCGGCATGCAAGGGTTTATCTTCAATCTGCGGCGGCCATTGTTCCAGGACATTCGCGTACGCGAAGCCTTGAGCCTGCTGTTGGATTACGAGTGGACCAACAAGCAATTGTTCAATGGTGCCTACACCCGCAACGACAGCTATTTCGAAAACTCGGACATGGGCGCCACTGGCCTGCCAACCGCCGCCGAGCTGAAGATTCTGGAGCCGCTGCGGGGGAAAATTCCTGACCAAGTGTTCACCACCCCGTTCAAGAACCCCGTCAGCGATGCCAGCGGTATGATCCGCGAACAGCAAAGGCGCGCCTACCAACTGTTGCAAGAAGCCGGCTGGAAGATCGTCAACGACCACATGGTCGATGCCCAGGGCAAACCGGTGGTCATTGAGTTCCTGTTGGCGCAGACCGAACTGGAGCGCGTCTTGATGCCATTCAAGCGCAACCTCGCCGACCTTGGCATTGAGATGGTGACTCGCCGGGTGGATGTATCGCAGTACATCAACCGCTTGCGCTCACGGGAGTTCGACATGATCGTCGGCAGCTTCCCGCAGTCAACCTCCCCTGGTAACGAACAACGCGAGTACTGGTCCTCGTCCAGTGCCGACAAACCCGGCAGCCGTAACTTCATCGGCCTGCGTGACCCCGCTATCGACACGCTGGTGGAAGGCCTGATCAACACCGATTCGCGGCAAAGCCTGATCGACCACACCCGCGCCCTCGACCGCGTCCTGCTGTGGGGTTACTACGTGATCCCTAACTGGCATATCAAGACCTGGCGTGTGGCCTATTGGGACCACCTTGGCCATCCCGCCGTCTCGCCCAAATACGACGTCGGCACCACCACCTGGTGGCGCAAGCCCCAAGTAAACCCGGCCGCTGAACCGGCAGCCGCAGCTCAGGGGGCGCTCTGACATGCTGGCCTATATCGCTCGCCGCTTGCTGCTGATCATTCCAACCCTGTTCGGTATTTTGATTATCAACTTCGTGATCATCCAGGCTGCCCCGGGCGGGCCAGTGGAACAGATGATCGCCAAGCTCGAAGGGTTCGAGGGCGCTACCAGCCGCATTGCCGGTGGCGGTGCCGAGGTGTCCGTCGCAGGGTCCAACTACCGCGGAGCCCAGGGCCTGGACCCGGCCCTGGTCAAGGAAATCGAGCAGATGTATGGCTTCGACAAGTCGGCGCCGGAACGCTTGTGGATCATGATCAAAAACTATGCGCACCTGGACTTCGGTGACAGCTTCTTTCGCGATGCCAAGGTCATCGACCTGATCATCGAGAAAATGCCGGTCTCTATTTCCCTGGGGCTGTGGAGCACCCTGATCATGTACCTGGTGTCGATCCCACTGGGGATCGCCAAGGCCACCCGCCACGGTAGCCACTTCGATGTCTGGACCAGTTCAGCCATTATCGTCGGTTACGCGATCCCGGCGTTTCTATTTGCCATTTTGTTGATCGTAGTATTCGCCGGGGGCAGCTATTTCGATTGGTTCCCGTTACGCGGCCTGACCTCCAATGACTTCGACCAACTGAGTTGGACCGGCCAAGTGCTCGACTACTTCTGGCACTTGGCATTGCCCGTCACCGCGCTGGTGATCGGTAACTTCGCCACCATGACCCTGCTGACCAAAAACAGCTTTCTCGACGAGATCGGCAAACAGTATGTGGTTACCGCCAAGGCCAAGGGCTTGAGCAACCACAAAGTGCTCTATGGCCACGTCTTTCGCAATGCCATGTTGCTGGTAATCGCCGGGTTCCCGTCAGCGTTCATCGGCATCTTTTTTACCGGTTCGCTGCTGGTGGAAGTGATTTTCTCACTCGACGGTTTGGGCCTCATGAGTTTCGAGGCAGCCATCAACCGGGACTACCCCGTGGTGTTCGGCACGCTGTTCATTTTCACCCTGCTCGGTTTGGTGGTGAAGTTGATCGGCGACCTGACCTACAGCCTGGTGGACCCGCGTATCGACTTCGAAAGCCGGGAGCATTGAAATGACTTTATCGCCCCTGAATCGACGGCGCTTTCTTCGTTTCAAAGCCAACAAACGCGGCTGGTGGTCACTGTGGCTATTTCTGCTGCTGTTCGGCCTCAGCCTGGGCGCCGAGCTGATCGCCAACGACAAGCCATTGGTGGTGCACTACGACGATCAATGGTACTTCCCGGCGTTCAAGCGTTACCCGGAAACCACGTTTGGCGGTGAATTCCCCCTGGAGGCCAATTACAAAAGCCCCTATATCCGCGACCTGCTGGCCAAGAAAGACGCCTGGACCTTATGGGCGCCAATTCCGTTCAGCTACCAAAGCATCAACTACGACCTGAAAGTCCCGGCGCCCGCCCCACCCTCTGCGCAGAACTGGCTGGGGACCGACGACCAGGGCCGCGACGTACTGGCACGGGTGATCTATGGCTTTCGGGTATCGGTGCTGTTCGCCCTGACCCTCACTGTGCTCAGTTCGATCATTGGCGTGGTCGCCGGCGCTCTGCAGGGTTTCTACGGCGGCTGGGTCGACCTGGTCGGCCAGCGCTTCCTGGAGGTGTGGTCGGGATTGCCGGTACTCTACCTGCTGATCATCCTCGCCAGCTTCGTACAGCCAAACTTCTGGTGGCTGCTGGGCATCATGCTGTTGTTCTCCTGGATGAGCCTAGTGGATGTGGTACGTGCTGAATTTCTGCGCGGGCGCAACCTGGAATATGTGCGGGCCGCTCGGGCCCTGGGCATGCAGAATGGGGCGATCATGTTCAGGCATATCCTGCCCAACGCCATGGTCTCGACCATGACCTTTATGCCCTTCATTCTGACCGGCGCCATCGGCACCTTGACCGCCTTGGACTTCCTCGGCTTCGGCCTACCCGCCGGGTCGCCTTCGCTGGGTGAGCTGGTGGGCCAGGGTAAATCCAATCTGCAGGCGCCCTGGCTGGGTATCAGTGCCTTTAGTGTATTGGCCTTGATGCTGAGCCTGCTGGTGTTCATCGGCGAGTCTGCGCGCGATGCCTTCGACCCAAGGAAATGAGATGAGCCCCGAGAACCTGATCGAAATCCGTGACCTCAGTGTCGAGTTCGCTTCCGGCGACGGCGCACAGCGCGTGGTGCAGGGCATCAGCTTCGACATTCGGCGTGGCGAGACCCTGGCGCTGGTGGGCGAAAGCGGCTCGGGCAAATCGGTCACAGCGCACTCGATCCTGCGCCTGCTGCCCTACCCGCTGGCCAGCCATCCAACGGGGAGCGTCAACTATGGCGGGCAGGACCTGCTGGCCATGGAGGAAAAGAAAATCCGCCACATCCGTGGCAATCGCATCGCAATGATCTTCCAGGAGCCGATGACGTCGCTCAACCCGTTGCAGTCCATTGGCAAGCAGATCAACGAAGTGTTGGCCTTGCACAAAGGGCTTACCGGCCAGGCGGCAACAAGGCGCACCCTGGAGCTGCTCGAGCTGGTCGGCATACCCGAGCCGCACAAACGCTTGAAGGCACTGCCCCACGAGCTTTCCGGTGGCCAGCGCCAGCGGGTCATGATCGCCATGGCCCTGGCCAACGAACCTGAACTGCTGATCGCTGACGAGCCCACTACCGCGCTCGACGTGACCGTGCAGCTGAAAATCCTCGAGTTGCTGAAGTCGCTGCAGGCCCGCCTGGGCATGGCGTTACTGCTGATTAGCCATGACCTCAACCTGGTCAAAAGAATTGCCCACCGCGTATGTGTCATGCAGCGCGGTTGTATCGTCGAACAGGCAACCTGCGCTCAATTGTTCAGCGCGCCGCAGCATCCGTACACCCAAGTATTGCTCGGCGCCGACCCTAGTGGCACGCCAGCGCAAACCGAGGTAGGCGAGCCCATGCTGGAGGTGCAGGACCTGCGGGTCTGGTTTGCGATCAAAAAAGGCCTGTTGCGCCGCACCGTTGACCATGTGAAGGCGGTCGATGGCATTAGCTTCAGCCTGCCCCGCGGGCAAACCCTTGGCATTGTCGGCGAAAGTGGCTCGGGCAAGTCGACGTTGGGCCTGGCGATCCTGCGCTTGATCCGCAGCCAGGGTAGCCTGCGCTTCCAGGGAAAACCGCTAGACTGCCTGACACAGCAGCAGGTGCGTCCGTTAAGACGGCAGATGCAGGTGGTGTTCCAAGACCCATTTGGCAGCCTGAGCCCGCGCATGAGTGTCAGCCAGATCGTCGGTGAAGGTTTACGTATCCATGGGATGGGCACCGAAGCGGAGCAAGAAACGGCAATTATTGCAGCATTGAAGGAAGTAGGACTGGATCCCGAGACCCGGCACCGCTACCCTCACGAGTTTTCCGGCGGCCAACGGCAACGCATCGCGATTGCCCGGGCGCTGGTGCTGAAACCGGCGTTGATACTGCTCGACGAGCCCACTTCGGCGCTCGACCGGACCGTTCAGCGTCAAGTAGTGGAGCTATTGCGTTCACTGCAAGCGAAGTACAACCTGACCTATTTGTTTATCAGCCATGACTTGGCGGTAGTCAAAGCGCTCAGCCACCAACTGATGGTGGTCAAGCAGGGGCAAGTGGTTGAACAGGGTGCGGCCGCGGATATTTTCGCCGCGCCGCAACACCCCTATACACAGCAGCTGTTGGAAGCGGCCTTTTTGGTCCCCTCGGCTGTCGATTAACCTGAAGAGGAACAACACATGGGTTTTCTCGCCGGTAAGCGCGTCCTGATCGTCGGTGTCGCCAGTAAACTGTCCATCGCATCCGGCATTGCCGCCGCCATGCACCGTGAAGGTGCTGAACTTGCCTTCACTTACCAGAACGACAAGCTCAAGGGCCGCGTCGAAGAGTTCGCCGCTGGTTGGGGCTCGAACCCCGAGCTGTGCTTTCCCTGCGACGTGGCCAGCGACGAAGAGATCGCCAAGGTCTTCGAAGCGCTCAGCAAGAAGTGGGACGGCCTGGACGTGATCGTTCACTCCGTCGGCTTCGCCCCGGGCGACCAGCTCGACGGCGACTTCACCGATGCCACCACCCGTGAAGGTTTCCGTATCGCCCACGACATCAGCGCCTACAGCTTCGTGGCCCTGGCTAAAGCCGGCCGTGAAATGATGAAGGGCCGCAATGGCAGCCTGCTGACCCTGTCGTACCTGGGCGCCGAACGTACCATGCCCAACTACAATGTGATGGGCATGGCCAAGGCCAGCCTGGAAGCCGGTGTGCGCTACCTGGCCGGTTCCCTGGGCCCGGAAGGCACCCGCGTCAACGCTGTATCGGCAGGCCCTATCCGTACCCTGGCAGCCTCCGGGATCAAGAACTTCCGCAAGATGCTCGCAGCCAACGAGGCGCAAACGCCTCTGCGTCGTAACGTGACCATCGATGAAGTCGGTAACGCCGGCGCCTTCCTGTGCTCGGACCTGGCTTCGGGCATCAGCGGTGAGATCATGTACGTGGACGGTGGTTTCAACACCACGGCCATGGGCAACATCGAAGAGTAATTTCTTCAGGCAAAAAAATCGGGGGCAAGCCCCCTCGCTACAACCCCGTAGCGAGGGGGCTTGCCCCCGATCTTTTTAAGCCCCGTTAATCAATAACGGGTAATTTCCGCCTGGCTTTCCAACAATTTGCGATAAGCCGCAAAGTCTTGTTGGCCAGCACGGGACGCTAGCGCACGGCGATAGGTCGCCTTCTCAGCGTCGGTAGGCGCGGCGCCATCGTTGATGCCTTTGAGGCGCAACACCACAATGCTGCCATCGGACAGTTTCAAGCTGCTTAGCTCTGGCTTGTCAGCGGCTTCTGGCTTAGGCATACGGAACACGGCCTGGAGGGTTTCAGGATTCAGCCCTTCCTGGTAACGGGTAGTCGCCTCCTGCACCTTCCAAGCCTGGCCTTCTTGCTTGTCCGCCAGGGCAACGCTGCCATCGCGCAAGCCAGCAACCAGCTTGTCCGCCTTGGCTTGTACAGCAGCAATGGCTTGCTCCTTGGCCAACTGCCCACGAATAGCGGCGCTAACCGCTTCCAGCGGCAGCTGTTCAGGCTGCAGATGCTGCTTGGCGCGCAGCACCACGACCGTCTCGGGGTCCAGTTCGATGGCCGCGCTGTTGGCGCCCTCTTCCAGCACTTCAGGGCTGAATGCCGCCTGGATCACGCCGCGGTTGGCAATGATGCCCTCACTGCCACCTTCTTTGCCGAAGGCTGGCGAGGTCTGCACCTTGAGTTTCAACTCCTGAGCGGGCTGGGCCAGGTCCGACGCTTCAAATGCCGAGTCTTCCAGTTGCTTGGTCGCCTCGACGAAACGCTGCTCCACCTGGGCCGTTTTCAGGTCGCGGGTGAGTTTTTCCTTGAGGCTGGCAAAGCTGGGTTTCTGCGGCGCTTCGACGCCGAGCAACTTGATCAGGTGCAGACCGAAGTCGGTACGAACCGGAGCAGAGACTTGGTCTTTGTTCAGCGCGTAAAGGGCCGTCTCGAAGGCTGGATCATAGACACCCTGGCCGGCATAGCCCAGGTCGCCGCCATTGCTGGCTGAACCCGGATCCTGCGAGTACTCCTTGGCCAACTTGGCAAAATCTTCACCTTTGGCCAGGCGCGCCTGGACCTCCTCAAGCTTGGCCTGCGCCTGGGCTTCGGTGGTCTTGTCGTTGATCTCGATAAGAATGTGCGCGGCGCGGCGCTGCTCGACCAGGTTGGCGACTTCTTTGTCGTAGGCCGCTTTCAAGTCTTCATCGCTCACTTGAACCTGATCGAAGAAGGTCGACTTCTTCAGCTCCACATAGTCGATGACCACTTGCTCAGGTGTCATGAACTCTTTGGCATGCTCGTCGTAGTGCGCTTTGATTTCATCGTCGGTGACTTTCTCGGTCGACGGGTCGGCCTTGAATGTCAGTGAAGCGAAGTCACGGGTCTGCTTTTCCAGGCGAGCGAATGCAAGTACTTGGGCATCGGTGACAAAGCTGCTGCCTGCTACGCCGGCACGCAATTGCCCAATGAGCATTTCCTCGGTCAGCATCTGACGGAATTGCAGGCGCGTGTAACCCATCTGACGCAAGACCTGGTCGAAGCGATCGGCATTGAATTTGCCGTCAACCTGGAACTCCGGGGTCATCAGGATCACTTGGTCCAATGCGCTGTCGGAGAACGAAAAATGGTTGTCGTGGGCGCCTTGCAGCAGCAACTTGCGGTCGATCAAGCCCTTGAGGGCAGATTCGCGCAGCATTTTCTCATCCAGCATGGCTGGGTCGAAATCCTTGCCCAGTTGTTGCACCAACTGCCGGCGTTGCATCTCCACTGCTTGGTTGAGCTCGTTGAGGGTGACCTCTTCCCCGTTGACCTTGGCCGCGTCCTGGCGCGTGCTAGCCGCCTGGAAGATGGCTTCGAAGCCGGTCAACGCCATCAATGCGATGATCAAGCCGATGATGGTTTTGGCAATCCAGCCCTGTGAATTGTCCCTGATATTCTGCAGCATGCGTCCCCCGAAAACGGCCGTACTGAATACGCGACCGCGGAGAGTGGTTGGAATCCGGATAGAAGAAAGGCGCATCCGAGGATGCGCCTTCTCGTAACTGGCGGAGCGGACGAGGTACGAGCCCTCGACCCTCGGTGTGACCGGGCTGTATCTGAACCGCCCTACGACCACTCCGCTGCCAAGACAGGATATTGCCCTGCCCCGGAAAGTCTAAAGCGCTTGGAACTTAGTTAACGGCTTCTTTCAGTGCTTTACCGGCTTTGAAGCCAGGCTTCTTGGCAGCAGCGATTTCCAGCGTTTTACCAGTCTGTGGGTTACGGCCCACACGAGCAGGGCGATCGGTCACGGAGAACGTGCCGAAACCTACCAGTACCACGGAGTCACCGGCTTTCAAAGCAGTGGTAACCGACTCGATGACAGCATCCAGCGCACGGCCAGCTGCGGCTTTCGGGATATCAGCAGATGCAGCGATAGCATCAATTAGTTCCGACTTGTTCACTCTAAGTCCCCTTATATCTATTTGAGTTGTTTCTAAGTATGTGATGGAAGCTTTGACGTGCGCCGGGTGGCTGGTAACAGCATAAGGGCCGTTTTATAACAAGGCCCTGAAAAAGCTGTCAAGAAAGCCACCCGGCCTAATGCTCACTAATGCGTGCTGATTCGTTCCTTGGAATCGGACTCGCGCTTTTCATCCTTGGTAACAATCTCGGGAGCCACATCGGGTAAGGGCTCCGGCGCGTATTGCAGCGCAATTTGCAGGACTTCGTCAATCCATTTAACAGGTTTGATTTGCAGATCCTGCTTGATATTGTCCGGAATTTCTTTCAAATCGCGGACATTTTCTTCCGGAATGATCACGATTTTTATCCCGCCGCGATGCGCCGCCAGTAGTTTTTCCTTGAGGCCGCCGATGGCCAGTACCTGACCGCGCAGGGTAATTTCACCCGTCATTGCCACATCTGCGCGCACAGGGATCTGGGTCAACGCGGAAACCAATGCCGTGCACATGCCTACGCCCGCGCTAGGGCCGTCTTTAGGGGTCGCCCCCTCTGGCATATGGATATGGGTGTCGTGCTTCTCGTGGAAGTCCAGGGGGATCCCCAGGCTCCGAGCACGGCTACGCACAACAGTTTGCGCGGCCGTGATGGATTCGACCATCACGTCGCCCAGCGAACCGGTTTTAATCAGTTGGCCCTTACCCGGGATCACTGCCGCTTCGATGGTCAGCAACTCGCCGCCCACTTGCGTCCAGGCCAGCCCGGTCACTTGGCCGATCTGGTCCTGCTGCTCAGCCAGGCCATAACGGAACTTGCGCACGCCGAGCAGATGTTCCAAGGCGTCTGCATCCACCTTCACGGTGAAGTTCTTGTCCTTGGCGTGCTCCTTGACCACCTTGCGGCACACCTTGGCGATCTGCCGCTCGAGGCCACGAACACCCGCTTCGCGGGTGTAGTAACGAATGATGTCGCGGATCGCCGACACCTCGAAGGCCAGCTCGGCCTTTTTCAGGCCGTTGGCTTCTACCTGCTTGGGCGTGAGGTACTTGGTCGCAATGTTGATCTTCTCGTCTTCGGTGTAGCCCGGTAGACGGATCACCTCCATCCGGTCCAGCAAGGCTGGGGGGATGTTCATGGAGTTGGAGGTGCACAGGAACATCACATCCGAAAGGTCGTAGTCGACTTCCAGGTAGTGATCGTTGAAATTGTGATTCTGTTCAGGGTCGAGAACCTCGAGCAATGCGGAGGCAGGGTCGCCGCGCATGTCGCTGCCCATCTTGTCGATCTCATCCAAAAGGAACAAAGGATTGCGTACGCCGACCTTTGTCATCTTTTGAATCAATCTACCGGGCATAGAGCCGATGTAGGTACGGCGGTGACCGCGGATTTCGGCTTCATCACGAACCCCGCCCAATGCCATGCGCACGAATTTACGGTTGGTGGCGTGAGCAATGGACTCGGCCAGGGAGGTTTTACCCACACCCGGTGGCCCCACCAGGCACAGCACAGGGCCGCGGATCTTCTTCACGCGTTTCTGCACGGCGAGGTACTCAAGGATACGCTCCTTGACCTCTTCCAGACCGTAGTGATCGGCATCCAGAATCGCTTCGGCACGGGCCAGGTCCAGGCGCACCTTGCTTTGCGCTTTCCACGGCACCTGCACCAGCCAGTCGATATAGGAACGCACCACGGTGGCCTCGGCCGACATGGGCGACATTTGCTTGAGCTTGTTCAGCTCAGCCTGGGCCTTGGTGTAGGCATCCTTGGGCAGGCCTGCGGCCTCGATGCGTTTTTTCAGCTCTTCGATTTCGTTATGGCCTTCGTCGCCATCGCCGAGTTCTTTCTGAATGGCCTTCATCTGCTCATTCAGGTAGTACTCGCGCTGGCTACGCTCCATCTGCTTCTTGACCCGGCCGCGGATGCGCTTCTCCACCTGCAACAGATCGATCTCTGCGTCGAGCAAAGCCAGTACATGCTCAACTCGAGCTGGAAGCTCGATGATCTCGAGAATTTCCTGCTTCTGCTCGATTTTCAGCGCCATGTGGGCGGCCATGGTGTCGACCAGACGCCCCGGCTCATCGATGCTGTTGAGCGAAGACAGCACTTCTGCCGGAACCTTCTTGCCCAATTGAACGTATTGCTCGAACTGCGACAGCAGGCTACGCACGAACACTTCGGATTCGCGGTCTGGAGCCTGGGCTTCATCGATCAGCTCGACGTGGGCACGGATGTGGCCGTCGACTTCGCTGAAATGTTCGACAGCGCCACGCTGCTCGCCTTCGACCAACACCTTGACGGTGCCGTCGGGCAGTTTGAGCAACTGCAGCACGGTTGCGATTGTGCCCACGCGGTACAGGGCGTCTTCACCTGGATCATCATCGGCGGGATTCTTCTGCGCCAGCAGGAGGATCTGCTTTTCACCCTTCATCGCGGCCTCTAGCGCCTCGATGGACTTCTCGCGCCCCACGAACAGTGGGATTACCATGTGCGGATAAACCACGACATCGCGCAATGGCAGGAGAGGCAATTCGATGGTTGTCTTCATGATTTCGCCTCTACAGCGGCCCTTGGGCCATAAACAGATTGAGTTAGCTTGCGTTCAATGTGGGGGCAGCCCCGGAAAAAAACAAGCGCTAACTCCATGAAAAGCAAAAGGGGCCCGAGGGCCCCTTTGGTTGTCACACAGCATTGGAGCGCGGGGCTCCGGTGCTTATGCGTCAGGTGCAGCCTTCGCCGGCGGCTCGCTGTTTTCGTAGATCAACAGCGGCTTGGACGTACCTTCAATAACGCTTTCGTCGATGACCACTTTACTGACTTCAGTCTGCGAAGGGATCTCGTACATGGTGTCCAGCAGCACGCCTTCCAGAATCGAACGCAAGCCACGGGCACCCGTTTTACGCTCCAGGGCACGGCGAGCGACCGACTTCAATGCATCGGCACGGAACTCCAGGTCCACCCCTTCCATTTCGAACAGCTTACCGTACTGCTTGGTCAGCGCGTTCTTAGGCTCGGTGAGGATCTGAACCAATGCCGCTTCGTCGAGCTCATCGAGGGTCGCCAGCACCGGCAAGCGGCCAACGAATTCCGGAATCAGGCCGAACTTGACCAAGTCGTCGGGCTCGACTTCACGCAGCGACTCGCCGACCTTCTTGCCTTCCTGTTTGCTGCGAACTTCGGCGTTAAAGCCAATACCGCCCTGGGTAGAACGGCTCTGGATGACTTTTTCGAGCCCCGAGAACGCACCGCCACAGATGAACAGGATATTGCGCGTGTCGACCTGCAGAAACTCCTGCTGGGGATGCTTGCGGCCGCCTTGCGGGGGTACCGAGGCAACGGTGCCCTCGATCAGCTTCAGCAATGCCTGCTGCACGCCCTCGCCCGAAACGTCACGGGTAATGGACGGGTTGTCGGACTTGCGTGAGATCTTGTCGATTTCATCGATGTAAACGATGCCCATTTGGGCTTTCTCGACGTCGTAATCACACTTTTGCAACAACTTCTGAATAATGTTCTCAACGTCTTCACCCACGTAACCGGCTTCGGTCAGCGTGGTCGCATCGGCGATGGTGAAAGGCACGTTGAGCAAACGAGCGAGGGTTTCAGCCAGCAGCGTCTTACCCGACCCGGTAGGGCCGATCAGCAGGATGTTACTTTTGCCGAGCTCGACATCGTCGTTCTTTTTGTCACGTTGATTGAGACGCTTGTAGTGGTTGTACACCGCTACTGCGAGAACCTTCTTCGCGCGTTCCTGGCCAATCACATACTGATCCAGGATGCCGCTTATTTCTTTGGGCGAGGGCAATTTATGCGCGCTGCTCTCGGCTTGGGCTTCCTGCACCTCCTCACGGATGATGTCGTTGCACAAGTCGACGCATTCGTCGCAGATAAAGACCGAGGGGCCGGCAATCAATTTGCGTACTTCATGCTGGCTTTTGCCACAGAAGGAGCAATAGAGCAATTTGCCGTTGTCCTCGCCGTTGCGGGTGTCAGTCATTCGATCGATCCAAATCCGATAGGCTTGAAACACAAGATGAAGGCTATTGCGGGCTTTTTCAAGTCCACGGGCAGCAGGTATTCGCTGCCACCCGGGCTATCTACCTGTTCAGGCAGGCATTTGCCGCTTGTCGAGAACCGAATCGACCAAGCCATACTCGGCGGCACGAGGCGCGCTCATGAAATTGTCACGGTTGGTATCACGTTCGATGGTCTCGATATCCTGGCCAGTGTGGAACGCCAGCAATTCGTTCAGACGCGCACGAATCGAGAGGATTTCCTTGGCATGGATATCGATGTCCGAAGCCTGGCCCTGGAAACCGCCCAGAGGCTGGTGGATCATCATCCGCGAGTTAGGCAAGCAATAACGCTTGCCCTTGGCACCGCCTGCTAGCAGGAACGCCCCCATGCTGCAGGCTTGGCCGATGCAGATGGTGGAGACGTCAGGCTTGATGAACTGCATGGTGTCGTAGATCGACATCCCCGCTGTCACCGAACCGCCCGGCGAGTTGATGTAGAGATGGATGTCCTTGTCCGGATTTTCGGCTTCAAGGAACAGCAATTGCGCGGCGACCAGGTTGGCCATGTAGTCTTCTACCGGGCCAATCAGGAAGATCACTCGCTCCTTGAGCAGGCGCGAGTAGATGTCGTACGCACGTTCGCCACGAGCGGATTGCTCGATAACCATCGGGACCAGGCCGCCTGCGGCTTGGATGTCAGAGCTCTGCTGAATATAAGAATTGCGGGACATGTCCTGCAGTCACTCCCAAATAGTCATGTCTTGAATACGCATAAGCCAGCACGAAGGCTGGCTTATGGTGTTTTCGAACGATCAGAAAACGATCACTCGGCTTGTGCTGCTTCCGCCGGCTTGACCGCTTCTTCGTAAGAGACCGATTTGTCGGTCACCTTCGCTTTCTGCAGAACAGTATCCACAACTTGTTCTTCCAGTACAACCGAACGTACTTCGTTCAGCTGCTCATCGTTCTTGTAGTACCAGGACACGACCTGCTGAGGTTCCTGATACGCCGACGCCATTTCTTCGATCAGCTCGCGTACACGGGCTTCGTCAGGCTTGAGGTCGTGCTGCTTGACCACTTCGGCAACCACCAGGCCCAGGGCGACGCGACGCTTGGCTTGCTCTTCGAACAGCTCGGCAGGCAATTGGTCAGGCTTGATGTTACCGCCGAACTGCTGAACGGCCTGCACACGCAAACGGTTCACTTCGTTCTCCAGCAGTGCTTTAGGCACGTCTACTGGATTGGCGGCCAGCAGACCGTCCATGACCTGGTTTTTCACCTTGGTCTTGATCGCCTGACGCAGTTCGCGCTCCATGTTCTTGCGAACCTCGGTGCGGAAACCGTCGAGGCCCGACTCTTTGATACCGAACTGGGCGAAGAATTCTTCGTTCAGCTCAGGCAGCTTAGGCTCGGAGACGGTGTTGACGGTCACGCTGAACTCAGCGGCTTTACCAGCCAGGTCGAGGTTCTGATAGTCCTCGGGGAAAGTCAGGTTGAGCACGCGCTGCTCACCTGCTTTAGCGCCTACCAGGCCATCTTCGAAGCCTGGAATCATGCGGCCCGAGCCCAGAACCAACTGGGTACCGGTCGCCGAACCACCGGCGAATACTTCACCATCGACTTTGCCTTCGAAATCGATGTTCAGTTGGTCTTCGTTCTGCGCGGCACGCTCGGCCAGCTCGTAACGAATATTCTGCTTACGCAGGATTTCCAGCATGTTGTCGAGGTCGGCATCGGCCACCTCGGCACTCAGGCGCTCAACAGCGATGGCGTCGAGGCCAGTCACTTCGAACTCTGGGAAAACTTCGAAAGTCGCGATGTATTCGAGGTCTTTGCCCTTTTCAAAAACTTTTGGCTCTACCGCCGGCGCGCCGGCCGGGTTCAGCTTTTGCTCGACCACGGCTTCGTAGAAAGAAGCCTGGATGACATTGCCCAGCGCTTCCTGACGAGCGTCGGCCTCGTAGCGCTGACGGATCACGCTCATTGGCACCTTGCCAGGGCGGAAGCCCGGGATTTTCGCATTGCGGGCGGTCTGTTGCAGACGCTTGTTGACTTCGGCCTCGATGCGTTCGGCAGGCACGCCAATGGTCATGCGGCGCTCGAGAGCGGAAGTATTTTCAACAGAAACTTGCATGGATTTTCCTCGTTGCACAGACGTTAGCCGGCCATTTCCGACCCCAGATCAAGGGCAAGCATTCTAGTGGGTCGAACACAAGAAGTCACCCTGCGCAAGTCAGTAGCGTTAAAGTCAGGGCAAATCGCTCATTATTAGGGGGGCCTGACCCGCTACTGGGCGCGTTGGAGCAATCAGATTGAACGAACGCAACGGCGAATAGATCACAAGAAAAGTTTTGCAAGATATAGAAAGAAGTTTTGCACGATATCAGAAAGCGGTTTGCTATCCTTCGACGCATTCGAGCATGATGCTTGTCATGCCAAATGCCTCGTCAGCACCCCTTGTGCTGGCGAACAAATCCTCCTGCACCGGTATGCCATGGCAGTTATCAACGAAGCGCTCGTCACCCTGGCCAACTGCGAAGACGAACCTATTCATCTCCCCGGTGCCATCCAGCCCCATGGCGCCTTGCTGGCGCTGGATAGCCAGGGGCGAGTGCTCAGCCGTAGCAGTAATTTCCAGGCGCTGACTGGCTTCGATGCCCTACCGGGCGAGTTTTTACTGGAAAGCCAGGTAGGCAAACCGGTGATCGAGGTGTTGCAGGAAGGTCTCAAGGCCAGCGCGCCGTGGTTCGACAGCGCCGAAATGCGCTTGGGCGATGTCGATTTCGATGTTGTCGCGCACCTTCACCTGAATGTGCTTTATCTCGAATTCGAACCGCGGCAAAACGCGACCACCTCTTTCAGCCAGTTTGCCCTGTACGCGCAACGCATCATCAACCAGATGCAAGTGCGTAACGACATCGACGCACTGCTCAGCCGGGTGACCGACGAGATCCGCCAGATGACTGGCTACGACCGAGTCATGGCCTATCGGTTCAGGCCCGACCTGTCGGGGGAAGTCATCGCCGAAGCCCATCGCGAGGACCTGGAGAGCTACCTGGGCCAGCGCTACCCTGCCTCTGATATCCCTGCCCAGGCCAGGCTTCTGTATATTCAGAATCCGATTCGCCTGATCGCAGACGTGTCCTACAGCCCCGCCCCGCTGGTGCCCGCGCTGAATCCGCACACACAGCACCCTTTCGACTTGAGCTTCAGCACGCTGCGCAGCGTCTCGCCCATTCACTGCGAGTACCTCACCAACATGGGCGTGCGCGCCTCGATGAGCGTCTCCATCGTGGTCGGGGGCAAGCTGTGGGGGTTGTTTTCATGCCATCATATGTCACCCAAAACCATGCCGCACCCTTTGCGCATGTCGTTCCAAGTGATTTCGCAAGTATGCAGCGCCCTGGTCGAACGCCTGGAACAAAACCAGGCCAGCGAGCGGCTCAACCTGGCCAGCCAACGCCAACTGATTCTCACGCACCGGGCCCGGGACTCCGAAGACCTACTCGCAGCCCTCAGCGCTGAGGCCGACAACGTCGCCAACCTCATCAGCTGCGACGGTGCAGCGGTATTGATGGCTGGCCGCACCCAAAGCATTGGCGGGCATTTCGACACCTTGAGCCGGGAAGTCATGGCGCGCCTGGCGCAAGACCCCGAGCTTGAGGTATTCCACACCGACCACTGGGTGCACGATGACCCGCAGAGCGAGGACGCGCGCTACTGCGGGGTACTCGCAATCCGTTTTCATCGTCAGGAATCGGGCTGGATTTTCTGGTTCCGTTTGGAAGAAATCCACAACGTGCGCTGGGGCGGCAAGCCCGAAAAAATCGTCAAGGTGGGCCCTTCAGGCTCTCGCCTGACCCCCCGCGGCTCATTCGAGGCGTGGGAAGAAGTGGTTCGCGGCCGCTCGCCACATTGGAGCGCTACCGATATCAGCATCGCCGAGAAAATGCGCGGTGAGTTAGTGGAGCTCTGCCTCAGCCGCGCTGGCGAAATCGACAGCATGCGCCAGCGCCTGATCGCCATGCTCGGCCACGACCTGCGCAACCCGCTGCAGTCCATCTCCATGGCTGCGGCCATGCTCTCTTCCAGCGAAGTGCGCGACACCGAGCTGCGCAAGCACATCAGCCACTCCAGCGGCCGCATGGAACGGCTCATCAGCCAGATCCTGGAGATGAGCCGCCTGCAGTCTGGGCTCGGGATCATGGTCAAACGCGAAGACACTGACTTGTCTGGGCTGGTGCGCAGCATCATTGCCGAGACCTCAGTCGCTTTCCCCGGCCTGGTCATCGAGACGCATATCACCACCGACGTCCAGGCCATGGTCGACCCTGACCGCTATGCCCAGGTGATCGCCAACCTGCTGAGCAACGCCCGACACCACGGCACGCCCGGCCACCCCGTACTGGTCTCACTGAGCAGCGACGAACACTGCACCAGACTCACCGTACTCAACCACACCCTGCCTTTGCCGGAAGAACGCCTGGCCAGCCTGTTCACACCCTTCAAGCAACAGACCGGCGACCACCAGCGCAATAAAAGCGGGCTAGGCATCGGCTTGTACATCTCCCAAGCCATCGCCGCTGCTCACAGCGGGCATATTGAGGTGCAGCAACAGGGTGAAGTGATCACGTTTAGTATGGTGCTGCCGACGCAGGCTTGAAGCCTGATGAGGTCGCTATATACAGATGTAGGAGCGAGCTTGCTCGCGAAAAACCTGCAGACGCCGCGTTATTCCAGAGCACATGCGTTATCGTTGGCGATTTTCGCGAGCGAGAGCGAACGATGTAGGAGCGAGCTTGCTCGCGAAAAACCCTGCAGGCGCCGCGTTATTTCAGAGCACATGCGTTATCGTTGGCGATTTTCGCGAGCAAGCTCGCTCCTACAGGGGGGAGACGCTGATAATTCAGCGCATCAAGGGGGAGCACTGTTGACGCTCGTAACCCCTTGATTTAGAAGATGGTGCGGACGAAGAGACTCGAACTCTTACACCTTGCGGCGCTGGAACCTAAATCCAGTGTGTCTACCAATTCCACCACGTCCGCTTGAAGCTTTTAAAGCAAAGGCGCCAGATCGTAAGATAGGGCGCCTTTCGAAATATGGGGTGGACGATGGGGATCGAACCCACGACAACAGGAGTCACAATCCTGTGCTCTACCAACTGAGCTACGCCCACCATATTGCGTTGTTGCGTCACTTGTGCCAAAGCTGCCTGATATGGCGCACCCGGCAGGACTCGAACCTGCGACCATCCGCTTAGAAGGCGGATGCTCTATCCAGCTGAGCTACGGGCACATACTGAGGTGAGTATTCTTTGCAGATTACGACTCAAGTGCTTCAGTCTGTCGCCTTGAGCAAGCTTTAAAACCGCTTACTCTGTTTGACTTTCTTAAGCAGTGCTAGGCCCTGCCCGACAAGTGCGACGAATGTTATAGACGGCCGGTAGGGTCGTCAACTCTTTTCTGAAAAAAATTCATTTAATTAAAGGGGTTAGGCCAATTCACCAAGCAAGCGCCTTTGCCCTCGGGCCGCGACATGCGAGAATACGCGCTCTTTTTCTTTCCCTCTCGATGGTTAATCACGCGTCATGACTGCACAACTAATCGACGGCAAGGCGATCGCCGCTAACCTGCGCCAGCAGATCGCCCAACGTGTCGCCGAGCGTCGCGAGCAGGGCCTGCGCACGCCGGGCCTCGCTGTGATCCTGGTCGGCACAGACCCCGCCTCCCAGGTCTACGTCTCGCACAAACGCAAGGACTGCGAGGAAGTCGGCTTTCTCTCGCAGGCCTACGACCTGCCCAGCGATACCACTCAGCAAGCCCTGGCCAGCCTGATCGACCGCCTCAACGATGACCCTAACATCGACGGCGTACTCCTGCAGTTGCCCCTGCCCGAGCATCTCGATGCTTCCAAGCTGCTGGAGCGTATTCGCCCCGACAAAGACGTCGATGGCTTCCACCCTTATAACGTTGGCCGCCTGGCCCAGCGTATCCCTCTGCTGCGCCCTTGCACGCCAAAAGGCATCATGGCGCTGCTAGAAAGCACTGGCCAAGATCTATACGGCATGGATGCGGTGGTGGTTGGCGCCTCGAACATCGTCGGGCGTCCCATGGCCATGGAGCTGTTGCTGGCCGGTTGTACTGTGACCGTGACCCATCGCTTCACCAAGGACCTGGCCGGTCACGTAGGCCGCGCCGATCTGGTGGTAGTGGCCGCCGGTAAGCCGGGCCTAGTCAAGGGCGAGTGGATCAAAGAAGGTGCCATCGTCATCGACGTGGGCATCAACCGTCAGGAAGACGGCAAGCTCATCGGTGACGTGGTCTACGATACCGCCCTGCCCCGTGCTGGCTGGATCACCCCGGTCCCCGGTGGCGTAGGGCCAATGACCCGCGCCTGCCTGCTGGAAAACACGCTGTACGCTGCGCAAACGTTGCACGTTTAACGGTTGCGCGGCCGGGGGCTGGCACCACCAGGCCAGCCCCCGGCATTTCCACCAGAGCCCCGCACGCTCTACCCTCCTAACGTTGAAAAAAGCAAATTTTCGCTCCGGGCCCCAGATGCATTAAAGTAGTGGCCCCGACCGGTCAGCCTACCTTCCGCGGACTCGGTGAACTTCTTCAGGAACCATCGACGATGGAACACCGTGAAGCGCTGATCGCGCTGCGTACCTTTCTCTCCACCCAGATCCTGGGCCAGGAAAAACTCGTCGACCGGCTGCTGATCGTCCTTCTTGCCGATGGCCACATGCTTGTGGAAGGCGCGCCAGGCCTGGCTAAAACCAAGGCCATCAAAGAACTGGCCGAAGGTGTCGAAGCACAGTTTCACCGTATCCAGTTCACCCCCGACCTACTGCCTGCCGACATCACGGGTACGGAAATTTATCGCCCGGAAACCGGCAGTTTCGTATTTCAGCAGGGGCCGATTTTCCACAATCTGGTGCTGGCGGACGAAATTAACCGGGCCCCGGCCAAGGTGCAGTCGGCACTGTTGGAAGCCATGGCCGAGCGCCAGGTCAGCGTCGGCCGCAGCACCTATGAGCTGTCGCCCCTGTTTTTGGTGATGGCCACGCAAAACCCCATTGAGCAGGAAGGCACGTATCCCCTGCCCGAGGCGCAACTGGACCGCTTTCTGATGCACGTTAAGATCGGCTTCCCCGACGCTGCCGTCGAACGCCGGATCCTGCAACAGGCCCGCGGCGAAGCGCTAAATGGCGAGACCAAACCGGAACGCAGGGTTAGCCAGCAAGCGATCTTCGCCGCCCGCAAAGAGATCCTCGGCCTATACATGGCCGATGCGGTGGAAGAGTATCTGGTGCAGTTGGTAATGGCCACGCGCACCCCGGCCAAATTCGACCCAGAGCTGGGCGAGTGGCTGTCCTACGGGGCGAGCCCGCGCGGGTCGATCGCCCTCGATCGCTGCGCGCGCGCCCACGCCTGGCTGGCCGGGCGCGACTTCGTCAGCCCCGAAGACATCCAGGCGGTGCTGTTCGATGTGCTGCGTCACCGCATTATCTTGTCCTTCGAAGCGGAAGCGGCCGGTATCGACCAGGACCGAGTGATTCAGCGGATCCTCGACGTCGTGGCGGTCGCCTGAGCCCATGGTCAACGAGCTGCTCGCCACGCCGGGCATCCGCATCTCTCTAGCCGAGATGATCGAGATGCGCCACCGCGTGCGCGAAGTGCAACTGTTCAGCTCACCCGGCCAACGCAGCCCACTGGTCGGCCTGCACCATTCGAAACTGCGTGGGCGCGGGGTCGACTTCGACCAGGTACGGGTTTATCAAGCCGGCGACGATGTGCGCAGTATCGACTGGCGCGTCACGGCGCGCACCCAGGAGCCCCATACCAAGCTATTCCACGAAGAGCGTGAGCGGCCGATCTTTATCCTCGTCGAACAAAGCCGGCGTTTGTTCTTCGGCTCTGGGCAGACCTTCAAATCGGTACTGGCCGCCCAGGCCGCCGCGCTGATCGGCTGGGCCGCCCTGGGCCATAATGACCGCATCGGCGGGCTGGTGTTCGGTGACGGCGTACACTATGAAATCAAACCACGACGCAGCAAACAGAGCTTGCTGCAGTTGCTCAATCGTTTGGTGCGAGTCAACCACTCGTTGCACACCGACGCGCAACCGGAGGCCGATGCCCTTGGTCTAGCCCTGCGCCGGGCCCGTGAAGTGCTGCGCCCGGGCAGCCTGGCGATCGTCATTTGTGACGAACGAGCGCTGGGGGAAGCCGCCGAACAACAGCTGAGCCTGTTGGCACGCCACTGCGACCTATTATTACTGCCGGTGTCAGACCCCCTCGACCACGCCCTGCCCGCTGCCGGCTTGCTGCGCTTTGCCCAGGGCAGTCGGCAGTTGGAGGTCGACACCCTTAACCCTGAACTACGGCTGGCCTACCGCGCCCAGGGCGAAGCGCGTATCGCCGCCTGGGAGCGGCTGGCGCAGAAACTGCGGGTGCTGTTGATGCCCCTCAGCACCCAGGGCGAACTGATCGAACAGTTGCGCGAATACCTCAACCCGCAACGGCCAAGGAAAGCCCCATGAGCTCCCTGGAGCAGTTGCAGCCGTTGATCGCGCCACCGGCGGTGAGCGCCTGGCCGCCCGCTCCAGGCTGGTGGGTGCTATTGGCGGTACTGGCTGCGCTGGCCTGGGGGCTGATGCGCTGGCGTCGACGGCCGGCCAAGCCTGTGGCGGGCGCGGCTACCGAACAACCCCTCGACCCACAGCGTGTGGCCGCCCTGGCGGAACTTGCCATGCTCAGCCGGCCTTATAACGGCGCGCCCGCTGGGGCCTGGTTGCAACAGATCAACGCCCTGCTCAAACGCCTGTGCCGCAACCACTACCCCAATGCCAACAGCCACACCCTAAACGGCCGTCAGTGGCTGGCGTTTCTCGACAACCGCTGCCCGGCGGCCGGGCTGACGCGCTGGATGATTCTCGTCGAGGGCGCCTACAAACCAGAGTGCAAGCTCGACGACAAAGCCATCGCCGGGCTCAGCCAGGCTATCGACACCTGGATTCGCAAGCATGTTTGAGTTCGCCTGGCCGTGGGTATTCGCCCTGCTGCCGCTGCCCTGGCTGCTGCGAACCCTGCTGCCAGCCGCTGACAGCGGCGAGGCCGCGCTCAAAGTCAGCTTCCTCGCCGAACTGGAACACCTGGCCGGACACCGCGCGCGCATCAACCTGCCCACCTGGCGCCAACAGTTACCCTTTATTCTGCTGTGGCTGTTGCTCCTGTCGGCAGCCGCTCGCCCGCAATGGATGGGGCCGCCTTTGCCCTTGCCCGCCAGCGGCCGCGATTTACTGGTCGCGGTGGATGTCTCGGGCTCCATGGACTACCCCGACATGCGCTGGGGCGACGAAGACGTCAGCCGCCTGAGCCTGGTGAAAAGCCTGCTGGGGGACGTCCTCGAGCAGCGTAAAGGCGACCGGATCGGCCTGATTCTTTTCGGCAGCAAGGCTTACGTGCAAGCGCCGCTGACCTTCGACCGCCACACCGTGCGGGTCTGGCTGGACGAAGCGCTGGTAGGCATTGCCGGCAAAAATACCGCCATCGGTGACGCCATCGGCCTGGCCCTTAAACGCCTACGCCTGCGCCCCGCCCAGAGCCGTGTACTGATCCTGGTCACCGACGGCGCCAACAATGGCGGGCAAATCCACCCCCTGACCGCGGCCCGCCTGGCAGCCCTGGAAAACGTCAAGATCTACACCATTGGCATCGGCGCTAATCCGGAGCAAGACGGCGCCCTGGGCATGTTGGGAGTCAATCCGAGCCTGGACCTCGACGAGCCCAGCTTGCGCGAGATCGCGCAAATCACCGGTGGCCAGTACTTTCGCGCCCACGATGGCCAGGAGCTGCAAGCCATTGGTAGCCTGCTGGACCAACTCGAACCGGTCAGCCAGCAGCCCACCCAAGCACGCCCTAGCGAGGCCTTGTACCCGTGGCCCTTGGCAGGCGCGCTGCTGCTTAGCGTGTTATTGATGATGCGTGAGCATTGGGCCAATAGTGCCTTGCAGCGCTTTTTCCGTCAGCGCCCACGGTTGCCCGTTGCGCCCCAATGGCGCGAACGGCTGCAACGCCTACGCCTGCGCAGGCGCCGATGAGCGACCTGGGGCTGCACTGGCTACGGCCGCTTTGGCTGCTACCGCTGCCTTTGTTGGGCGCCTTGCTGTGGGTGCTGTGGCACCGGCAAAAACGCGCGGGGCGCTGGCAGCAGATTCTGCCGCCGGCGTTTCAGGCGCTATTGCTCAGCGGTGGCCACGGGCGCGCCAGCCGCTTGCCGGTGCTCGCCCTGGGCCTGGCCTGGCTATTGGCGGTGCTGGCGCTGCTGGGCCCAAGCGGGCAACGGGTCGAACAAATGGTGCAGAAGCCGGCCGACCCCCTGGTGATTCTGCTCGAACTAAGCCCTGAGATGCTCGCCACAGATGTCGCCCCCAATCGCCTCGAACAAGCTCGGCGCAAGCTTGTCGATTTGCTGCGTTTTCGCCACGACTCGCAAACCGCGATCATTGTCTATTCGGGCAGCGCTCACGTGTTGGTCCCGCTGTCAGACGACCTCGACACTAGCCGCAACCTGCTCGAAGCGCTCAAGCCCTCGATCATGCCCGCCACCGGCCATCGCGCCGACCTCGCCGTGGCGCGGGCCCTCAACCTGCTCGACCAGGGTGGGCTGGGCCAGGGCCGCATCTTGCTGATCGGCGCCTCCCTGAGCGGCGAAGAGCGCCAGGGCATCGCCCGCCAACTCGGTCGACAAGCCCCACCCTTGCTGATGCTGGGAATCGGCAGCGCCGACGGCGCGCCGGTCAAACAGGAAAACGGCGATTTCCTCAAAGACCGCCAAGGCGCCATTTTGCTCTCACGCCTGGATGCACCCAGCCTTAAAGACTTCCTCAATGACATGGGCGGCCAGTACCGCAGCGCCCGCCTGGATGACCACGACTTGCGCGAGCTTGGCCTGCTCGACAACCCCCATCGCGTGCGCAGCGATGGCCAAGCGCAGCGCCTGGACAGCTGGGCCGACCAGGGCCACTGGCTATTGCTGCCGCTGCTGCTGATCGCCGCCTGTGCCGGCCGCCGTGGCTGGCTATTCTGCCTGCCGTTGCTCTGGTGCCTGCCGCAGCCCAGCTACGCCATGAACTTCGATAGCTTATGGTTGCGGCCCGACCAACAGGGCCAACGCCTGCTTGAGGAACAACGCCCAGCGCAGGCGGCGCGTCGTTTCGAAGACCCGCAATGGCAGGGCATGGCGCTGTATGAAGCCGGTAACTATGCCGCTGCGGCGCAACGCTTCGCCGAAGGTAACCGCGCCGCCGACCATTACAACCGTGGCAACGCACTGGCCCGCCAGGGTGAGCTCGAAGCCGCACTTGACGCCTACGAACGGGCCCTGGAGCTGCAACCGGACCTGCTGCCCGCGCAGAAGAACCAGGCTCTGATAGAAAAATTACTCCGCGAAAAACAGCCGTCTGGCACCGGCGAAGCACAAATAGGGCAAAATGCCAGCGCAGGCCAGCCCACAATCGGGCAAAATACGCCGCCAAGCGAGAACAGCCAGCCAGTGCCCCCTCAGGACAGTGAACAAAGCACCCCTCAAGCGGGCGCCAATTCCAGCGAAACCGGCGCGCAGGCAGGCAGCGATGGCACCCCAGGCAACACCCAGGCGCCGCCCGACGAGCAGACCACACGGCCGCCGCCGCCCCCAGACGAAGCGCCGCTGAACGCGGAGCAGCGGCTGGCTTTGGAACAATGGCTAAGGCAGATCCCCGATGACCCCTCGGAGCTGCTCAAGCGCAAATTCTGGTACGAACAGCAACAGCGTCAGGACAAACCCGATGAGCCGCGTTAGCGTCTTTTTACTCACCTTATGCTTGAGCCTCCTGGCCGGCGCTGCCCAAGCCAAGGCGCTGGTGGCCAGTGTCGACCGCACGCGGCTCAACTCCGGCGAGACGGTGGAACTGACCCTGCAAATCAACGACGTGACCCAGTTCGGCAAGCCTGACCTGAGCCCCCTCGATGAGCAATTCGAAGTACGCGACACCCGCCAAGTCAACCGCCTGACCACCCTGGACGGCGACAGCCTGGCCACCACCCGCTGGATCATCACATTGTTACCGCGCCACAGCGGCAGCGTGCTGATCCCGCCCCTTCAGTTGAACGACCTGCGCAGTCAGAGCATCACCTTGCAAGTGCTGGAGAGCAGCCAAGCCGCTGGCAGCAACATGGACCCAGTATTCATCGACGCCAGCGTCGACACCGACACCGTCTATGTCCAGGCCCAAGTGGTACTGACCCTGCGCATCTACCATTCGGTATCGCTCTACGACGACAGCAGCCTCAGCCCGCTGCAAATCGCCGAAGCCCGCGTAGAACCCCTGGGCGATACCCGCACCTACGAAAAAATCATCAATGGCGTACGCCACGGCGTCATTGAAATGCGCTACGCCATCTACCCCCAGCACAGCGGCAGCCTCGCCCTGCCCAAGCTGGTGTTCAGCGCCACCACAGTGGACATGGGCGTGGGCGCCGATGCCACCTCACGGCCAGGCAAACAGGTACGCGTCACCTCAGCGAGCATTCCGCTGACCGTCAAACCTATTCCGTCTGCCTACCCCAGCGACGTGCCCTGGCTACCCGCGCGCAGCCTGAGCCTGAGCGAAACCTGGAACCCCGAGCCCGGCGACAACCTGGTGGGCGACTCCCTCACCCGCACCCTCACCGTCAACGCCGAAGGCCTCTCTAGCGGCCAGTTGCCGCCGCTGCCAGACACCGAAGTCGACGGCCTGCGCCGCTACCCCGACCAACCTCAGCTGAGCAACCAAAACACCGACCGCGGCGTGGTCGGCAGCCGCGCCGAGCGCGAGGCCCTGGTGCCCGCGCGCAGCGGCGAGGTGCAGTTGCCCGGCGTGGAAGTGATGTGGTGGAACACCCGCGAAGACCACCTGGAGCACAGCAGCCTGCCGGCGCGCACGCTGCAGATCGGCGATAACCCCGGGCTGGTGGTGGACACCCCCGCCGGCGGCGACACCGGCAATGACCGGCACTCAAGCCTTTGGCTGTGGCAGATGGCCTGCCTGCTACTGACGTGCACCACCCTGCTGGGCTTCGGCCTATGGTGGCGAGGGCGCTGGCAACCCGCGCTGACCCGGACCGCACAAACCGGCCCCAGCCCCCGCACCCTGTTGGACGACCTCAAGCGCGCGTGCCAAGCCAACGACCCCCACGCCACGCGCCAGGCTCTGGACGCGTGGGCCCGCCAACAACCAGAAACCCTGGCGGAAATGGCCGCGCGCTTCGTGCCGCTGTCCAACGCCCTGGACGGCCTGAACGGCGCCCTGTACAGCGAGGCTGGGCGGTTTTGGCTGGGCGACGCGCTGTGGCGCGCCATCGGCTCGATCCCGCGCTCGGTACGCGGCGAAGGCGCCCCTGCAGAAAATGGCAGCCTGCCGCCCCTCTACCCCAAATAACCCCCCAAACCGCGTTGATTCAACTCAAATAGCGCTTGAACCAGCCCAGCGTACGCTCCCACGCCAGGTCCGCCGCCGCTTTGTCATAACGAGGCGTCGAGTCGTTATGAAAACCGTGATTGGCACCCGGGTAAATGTAGGCCTCATAAGTCTTGCCGGCAGCCTTAAGCGCCTTTTCGTACGCCGGCCATCCTTCGTTGATGCGCGTATCCAATTCACCATAGTGCAACAGCAACGGCGCCTTGATGCGTGGCACATCCTCCACGTTGGCCTGCCGCCCATAAAACGGCACCGCCGCCGCCAATTCGGGGTACGCCACCGCCGCCGCGTTCGACACCCCACCGCCATAGCAAAAACCGGTCATGCCTACCTTGCCCGTGGTGGTTTCGTGCTTCATCAACCATTCGATGGCCGCGAAAAAATCGTTCATCAACTTTTCCGGGTCGACGGTCTGCTGCAGTTCACGGCCTTTATCGTCATTACCGGGGTAGCCGCCTACCGAACTCAAGCCGTCCGGCGCCAACGCCACATACCCCGCCTTGGCCACCCGCCGCGCCACGTCTTCGATATAGGGGTTGAGCCCGCGGTTCTCATGCACCACCACCACCCCCGGCACCTTCCCGGCAGCCTTGGCTGGACGCACCAGGTAAGCCCGCACCGTACCGTGCCCCTTGGGGGATGGATAATTGACGTACTCGGCAATGATATCCGGGTCGGTGAACTCCACCTGCTGCGCCAACGCGTAGTCAGGGCTCAACGAGGCCAACAACGCCGAAGCGGTCAACCCCACCACAGTGAACGCCGCCGCACGGTCGAGAAACTCGCGGCGGTTGATCTTGCCGTGGGCGTAGTAGTCATACAGCTCGAGCAACTCTGGGGCGAAATCTTTTGCAGTCAGACGTTCCATTCGGCGCGTTCCTCTATGGGCATTGCGGGTTATTAAAGCAGCGTTTGAGCGCAGCGCCACATTTGACGGCGTTGGTTACGAGTCGCGCCGTCATCTGGGCGGCCACAACTGTAATGCGTTGTGGACTAAGCCAGGTGTAAAGCTAGTCCCGCATAGGCTGTAACCCGTGACCACCAATCGATCTCATTCATGCACATTTTTCCCTAAATCCAGTCTTCAACGCGCAGACCCGGCACGCGGTTAAACTCGCAAAGCTTGTTGGTTACCAAAATCAGCCCTTGCGAGCGAGCGTGCCCTGCGATCATGTGGTCGTATGGCCCAATAGTCATGCCTGCCTTATCAAGCTCTGCCCTTAGTTGGCCTGTATGCGCTGCCGCATCCTGATCGTATTTCAAGACTTCAAGTCGTGCTGCAAAGCCTTACACATCAAGCAAATTTCGGGCTTGGTTGGAGGGCTTTTCTGCGCTGTAAATGAGTTCCATCAAAGTCACGGTCCTGATGCACAGTTGGCCATGGTGCGTATTGAACACTTCGCGCACATGCTGCGGCTTGTTCTTGATTGTGAAGATGCAGATGTTGGCGTCCAGCATGTACTTGAGCGTCAAAACGATTCCCGCTCTTGATCGGCGGGCTGTTCACGCTCCGTCATGAAATCCGCAGTGACGCCTTCACCATCAAACCAGCTATCCCAGGATTCACCAGCGGGGGTCAGAATTCGAGTCCTGCCTATAGCGATCACATCGACACGCTTCACATCATCGGGGAACGCAGCTGCCTTGGGTAAGCGCACGGCCTGACTACGATTAATGAGGAATACTGACCCTTGTTCCATGCTGCACCTCCAAGGATATGCCATAGGTATATCCCATGACAGCTAGAGCAATGGATATACCTTTTGTTTATCATGAAAAACCGCACTAACAGCCAATCATCCTTCGAATTAAGGATTAACTCGATGAAATATCGTCAACTGTTCCTCTCTTGTGCAGCGTTTTTTACTTGCTCCAGTAGCTTCGCAGCCACGCCTGCCCTGCAAAGCTTTCTGACCTGCGATGACAACTCCCTCGCCGTGATAAATCAGCCCGGGCTCAAGGAACGCATTCCCAGCACTCTGGCCGATGGAAAGATGATATTGAGTGGCGGAGCCAAGACAGAGGTGGGGCAGCGTTGGCTGTTCGACACGCCCGTAACCCTCAACGGAATCGCCTTGACCGGCTTTTTCATGGAAGACCAGAACCTCATGGGCTCACGCATCATTGGCTGGGGCTTCTATACACAGCACGCGCCCGATGAGCTTTATGTCCAGTTGTCTAAAGTGCCAGGTAGCGCCTTGGAGAGCGCCAACGGGATTTACGTACGCGCGCAAATCTGGTCACCCAAGCAGTCCGCCTGGGTACCGGAAAGCGGCGATGAGACGGCAGGAAAGTTGGTAACCGACACCGCCGAGCGGATACTGATGGTAGAGCCGGCCTCACCAGACGTGGCCAAAACCAGCAAAGGTATGATCACCTGCTCGGTTCAAGGGGCGGTTAGCCCAGCGATGCTTAAATCCACTCGGCCGGACCTTATCAACTGACTGCGTGGGGCGGCCACATAAGCGAGCAATTTCGCCCACTGGCCGCCTCCGAAAAACACATGCTGATATTAATCACCCGAATGCCAGCATTTCATCTAGCCAACGTGGCCGCCCGCGTGAACGTTGTAAATGGTTGCTTGCTGACAAAGGCCAACCCGATTGCTCGTTCTTGAAGGCGGCAGAGCTGGGGCAGACTCCAGCGCACCGAAAAGCGAAAAGCCCGAAAATGGTGGCTGCGCGACCACTTTCGGTTAATATTTTCTGGGCGCTCGGCACGTATTTTAAAAAAATCTTTGGTCGGTTAAGAAAATCTAGGCAAAGACAGGGGAAAAATTGGGAAATCTGGTGGGTTACGCCCATTTGATCAATGCGGTGGTCTGAAGGCTATCGCTAAAGAAGCCTGCACTCGTTCCACCCGTGAACCGCCTTGAGCGGATCAAAGGCGCGCTTGCAGTGCCGCAGGCAGTTGCGCCGAAGCCTGGCGATTCTCTCGGCCACGTTATCCTTGCGCTCAAACATGCTGTACTCCGGGCCGGGGAGTTTTGAACAACTCGTTGAGTTCACCGGCCAGCGCTTAGCTGCCCCCTACGGCGATAGCGCCGGCCGCGAAATTTCCGCCTGTGGCCGAGGTGCCCTCGCCGCCTATAAAGGCGTGCAGGGCCTGGGCAATGGCCCTGGATGCAAATTCCCAGTAGATCACACCAAATCAACGCCCGCCCTAGGCTGTTACACAGTAGATCTAGACCTTTGCAGGCCGGCCCATGCTTGAGGTGCCCCCCTGCAAAACTGCATCCACTAGCGCCCTGGCGCCTTCGACCATCTGCAACACCGACCAGACAAGCCCGGATTGACCATGACCATTTTCGGTCAACTCATAGGCCACATCGTATGAGCACTTCAGCAGTAGTGAAGCGTGAACTAACGCATCTTCGGCATTGATGCCCGCAGGCACGTTGAAAATGGGCCGCTGGTTGGCGTCGAGAACACCAAATGGATGGGCGGCGGTGAGGTCGAACAGCGGCCTATTCGACTTCGGTGGGTCCGGGATAAGTTTGTCCATGGCGCGAATCTCCTTGATCGATGGAGCTGCCACACCACGCTGCTAAACGAGAGGTGACAGCCATACGCGGGTTAGCAGACCAGGGATCAAGGAACCCGGCGCATCCAAAGATGCCCCGCGCATGGCCGTCATAAAACGAACAGCTGGCGAGTATACCGGATGGTCGGTGTATGCGCAGGCGCGCCTTGATTTAAATCGAGCTGCTAAACCCGGCCGCTCAGGGAAGCGACGTGGAGGAAATTAACGGGGGCAAGCAAGTGATTCAAGGGGAAGATGTCTGTTTTTTAAAATTTCAGAAGCTTCCTACATTTGGATAAATGGAGTACACCTCAAGCAATAAAAGTAGCCTATACGGATTAGGATCAAGCTCAACCCAGCATAGCTCGCGGCATGATCTAAAGTACGAGTTGTAGCTTTCGCACCAACTAAACTTTAAGTGACACCGAAAATTCTGGCCCGAGTTCACGCCTCAAACTTATAACTAATCGCTCACCTTCCAATTTAAACTCACGCTCCAACTCCTCACTCTTAAACCCGGAGTTCGGCGGATAATCAACATCCAGGGTCTCATCATAAGTGCCGGCCCACTTTAACAGACGCTCCTGAAGCTCCTTAGAGATCGAAAGCTCGCAAGGAGCCATGTCCGCATATTCGCCGGGTGACATATTCCAAATCGGATAACAGTGATAATCCGCCATCAATTTTATACATTTCACTTAACGCTGCCCCTTGGATTTGCTCCGACAACCAAGCCGTTATCACCAACAGTCACAGCTATTCGTTGCGTCTGATCGTTAATCTTTATCTCATAGATCGGGCGCCCAACTCCGGAGCCTTGATAACCAACGAGCTTACCCTCAGAAACCGCTCTCATCACTACTCCCGGAATCTCAGCCGCTGACGAGTAGCTTTCGTTGGCGGCGGCGCTGAGGGCGAGATTGCCGATGGCTTTGACGGTGCTGGCGATGATGGCCAGGTCGCGCCCGGCGTCGGCTTGCAGGTTGCCGCCGACGGCGATGTCGCTGGCGTGTTGGGTGGTTTGGCTGGCGCTCCAACGGGCGCGTTTTTGTTGGCCGCTGCTGCTGTCGACTTCTACGGCGGCGGCGATGTTGAGCAAGCCGCGGCCGGTGTTGAGGGTTAGATCATGACTCGCCTAGATCCGTGCAGCGCTATCACAACCAAATAGAACCGTGAATCAAATCCTGCTCATACTGAATCAGGTTTTTGACAGACGATATAGAATTGATCCTATTGATTAATGTACCGCCATCTACCAAAGCCATTGTAATCGATCAGCGTTTACTCGACTGCCCGTGCGTCAGCACGTAAAAGGTTCTGCAAACCCTCTAGTCTGTCAATCGTAATACCTGGTGGGGGGAAGATGACTGATCAGCTTAGCCATCGTTTTACTTAACTCCACTTACATTCGGAATTGATACATCTAGAGTGACCCCCTCGGACCCACGAGCAGCAAACTTCACATCTGGTTGAAAGTGCTTTTTTAATTTTTATTTATCAATTAGCTACAATAGGATGAAATTAGAGCTTTGGCAATTTTACCTTCCGCAGAGTAATCGCATGCCAGCTCAGCCAACCTATCCATCGAGATCAAATTTGAGTTTAAGTACCCAAAAAAATCTTCTTGAATCTCTGACTTTTTAACAGCAACAACTCCAAACTCCTCATATGCACTTTCAAAGGCAACCCATTTGCATGCGCTATCGCATAGAATAATTGGATAACGAACCGTGCCATCAAAAAAGCTTTCAAACTTTCGACTTAGCCAATCAATATCTCTCTCTAAATCAGTCGCATCGACTGAGAAACAAGAGTTCTCCAATAGCTCACTTCCTGAAAACTTTATAAAAACATTTGACTCAAAACTAGCAACGCTGCTCGATACCAATCCCGCGAAAACCTCAAAAAAACAGAACAACGGCCTTTCAAAAAACCAAAACAAAAATCCATCACCAACGAAAACATTCATTGGCAAGTCTTTATCGTGATCCATGACAACCGAGAGCCTATCAAGCAAAAAAATCAAATCCTGACTATCAACTTTAAAAATAGCCATTTCTATTCTCCAGAAAACCTAATTTTCGCAGCTGGTTTCTTTAGCCCGTCTATAGTCAACGACGCGGAAGGTTGTCCTGTGGATGTCGAAGATGGATAAAATCTATAGGTCTTCTCTCCATTAGTTAACACCGTCACCAAGCCATCCTGAGAAATTGTTTTCTTGTAACATGAGCAGAGATTCTTTTATATAAAAACTCATAAAAATCTGAAGCGTAATTAACGTTTTCGCCAGACGGAAGCCGAAGCCCAACAGGGCACTCACCATCTTTAAAACTTGAATAATCAAAGAAAAAAGCTTCCCCTATATCAGTTTCACTAACCACAATTTTTTTGCCGTCTACCAGATTATTTTTTAGGTCGATGATATGCTGACAGACGATATCCCCCCCCATTGAGACCCTCGAAGTCCACGCCATAGATACTATAGGTTTCTTCAGTACCAATCTCCCCACCCGCATGGTGAAAAATTTTGCGTCGTTTCTGCAATAGGCCCTGCTGTATTTGCGTCACATGGTGCAGGTTCACCGACCTGCCATCTACACCAATGGGCGCTACCAGAGGCCATCCGCCCAGCATTACTACCTGTTACACCCTAACATTTATTTCTGTTAGATTAACTTTTTCTGCATTAGCAAGGACACCATTAAATCAGTCCAAACTCACGCAACTGCCTCTCACTCGCAAACTCCAACCCACCGTTCTCAACCCTAGACCCATCTGAATAATGAGCGCACCCACAGACATTGCACTGATAAGCCAACAATCCATTATGCTTACCTATAAAGGCGCGCATTCCCTGAGACTCACATCTAGGACATTGCTCGTAAACTTCAATAGTCGCCAACTCCTCAATAGTATCGCGTAAAAACATCGCAATCGAGTCTAAATCTCTAGACTGACGCTTCAAAACAGCACTCTTGAAATTAATTAAATCACTCATTTCAAAGGAAGAGTATTCAACTGGAAGCTGCCTTCCATCTAATTTTACAAAGTTATCGAATCCATAAACTGAAAACGGCTCACCGGCAAGATACTTATAGTTACTTCTCACCCAAAATAGGATTACTTCAAGAACCTGCCTGAAAGGGGGTTCTTCACTCAGAGACTCCACTACCGATTGTAATTCATGCCATATTTTTATGGGTACAGTACGCATCAGTTGCCCACCTTAACCGGGAAGGTTGTAATTAAATTTCCTGCCTTATCGGTGAATACCTTAATCACAGACGTAGGAGCTCCACCATCCTTCAACGTAGTAGTGCCAATAGCCCGCCCCACATCAACCGTTCTTACGAATTGGCCATCTGGCAGCGCAGCAACCGGAGATTTCACAACAGAACTGCTCTGTAGGATCCCTTTCAGCTCATCCGGAGCAATGGTAAAAACGGAGCGCGAGTTGGAAATTTCTCTATTGAAATGCCCATCTATAACGTGATCAAAACCCGCAGATACAGGATTGCCGTTATCCCGAAGAGGAGTCGTTTCCGTGCGACCATTGGCAATGTTTACCCTTGACTGTACTCGGCTTGGGATTCGAGTAGGAACTTCGTCTACCCCTTTCGCCCCCCCAGCCCCACCCTTACCCGTCAGCTTCCCAGCAATCAACGACGCCGTCCCCAGCACAGCAGCCTGCCCTTGCGCGCTGAGCGGGTCAAGCCCCATCGCTACGGCAATTTGCTCCAAGGTCGGCACAACAATGCCACCCTTGGCGTCGTTTTCCGCGTCTATATTGAGAGCATGAAATTGCCCCCAGATTTTACGTTCCTCAGGCCCCAACTCATGTTCGTGGCCTTCCTGAAAACCAATCACCGCCTTGTGTATCTCCGCAGCTATGCTCATGCAAGTTCGCACGTCCACCTGGCAGATCTTTTCGAGGTTGGCTTTGTTGGCCTCATGCTTTTCTAAAAACTTAGCCCCCACCCCCTCGCAGTTACCCAGCGCTTTGCACTTGCTGAGCTCTTCATTGAGCTGCGCCATTTCCACATGGGTGAGGTAGTTGTACTGGGTAGCGTTGGCTGCCACGCCTGCGCCCACGTTGACATCGCCGCCTGTGAGTGACGCCGCCAAAACCCCCACGAGCTGTGAATAAGCGAGTAGCCGTTTCGTCGCACCCTCATAACCCATTGGGTCGATTTTGCTGCCCTCAGGCAGCACGCTGTCGGCCAGCACGCTGACCATGACTTCGTTGGCTCCGGCCGCTAAGGCGCCGGTGCGGAAGTCGCCGCCCATGGCTTCCGCCAAGAGGCCGCCGAAGGTCGCGTGCAGTGCCACTTTGGTCCAGGTGGGGCTGCCGATGGTGGCATCGCCGATCTGATTCGCGCCAAGAGCTCCGCCAACACTGATCGCGGTGCCGACGACCGCGTCGACAACGTTGTCGGACAGACTCCCGCCCTTGGCCGCCGTGCTGACCAGCGCATCGACGCTCATTTTGATTGCCAGCACTTGAGCGCTGTTGACGTCGAATTTCAAGTTCAGCGGGTTGTAGCCCAGCTTGGCACCGATACCTGCCGTGATGCCTGATAACGCGTAGCTTTTGAGGTTCTCGCTGGAGGTGATGTCCTTGAGCGCGGCGCCGAGGTTGCCCTTATTGTTGATCACGCTGACAGTGGCGGTACTGGCTGCGCTAGTCGCTACGGCGGTTAACGCCACATTCCCCCAACCTGCTGCCACAATCGAACCCGCCGTCGCGCCACTGGCCACCGCCGACGTCGTCGCGATGCCCGATGCCGCCATGGCCGTGCCGGAACCTGCGTACGCCGATGCAGCCCCGCCAATCATGGAGCTGGCCCCACCGTAGGTCAGCACCGTAACCACGATGGCAATGGCCAACATCGCGCCCTGCCCCAGGCTCGAATGGTCGTACTTGAACGAGTCATGTACTTCCTTGACGCGTTGCCAATCCACGTCACCCCGTTTTTCAGCGTCTTTTAGCCATGCCAATTGCGGGTCGGCCGTGACCATTGCGTCGATGGTCTGGCTGACGCTGTGTTGATCGAGGTGGCGGATGTCGATTTGCAGGCCATCGATTGCGTTGATGACCACTTCACCCTGGGCGGTCAGTTGGCTCTGGCGGACGCTTTCATCGGTCTTGCCCTTGCCCTTCATGCTGTTCCAGGCAAGGCTGGTGCTGCTCTTCTCGTGGCTCTCCTGCTGCAGGTCTTTAACGGCTTCGAAGGTGATCGCCCCGCCACTGTCGAGGGTCAGGTCGTTGCCACTGTTGAGTTTGGCCACTTGGTAACGCTGATTGCCTTCGCTGATCAGCGTGAGGTCGCCACCTGTGGTGATTTCGCTACCGACGTTGCGCACGGTGGTGACTTCGTCGCGTTGGGTTTTCTTCGCCCCAAAACTCCCCTTCTTCTTGTAGTCATACAGGTAGTAATCACTGTTCTGCGCCGACATCAGCGCCAGTTGTTCACCGGCATACACATACGCTTCATCACCAGCTTTAAGCTGGCTGGCGGTGACCAGCACATTGCCGCCTCCCTCGACGCTCAGGTCGCCACCCGCTTCGAGTACGGCCGCTTGCTGGCGCACGGTGTTTTGTTCTTTGTCGATCTTTTTGCTGCCGCCTTTGCGGTGGAATTCCGAGTGGCTTTCGTTGGCGGCGGCGCTGATGGCTACTTCGCCGGCGGCGCTGAGGGCGAGGTTGCCGGTGGCTTTGACGGTGCTGGCGATGATGGCCAGGTCGCGGCCGGCGTCGGCTTGCAGGTTACCGCCGACGGCGATGTCGCTGGCGTGTTGGGTGGTTTGGCTGGCGCTCCAACGGGCGCGTTTTTGTTGGCCGCTGCTGCTGTCGACTTCTGCGGCGGCGGCGATGGCCAGGTCGCGGCCGGCGGTCAGGGTGGCGTTGTTGCCGGCCTGCAAGGCGCCGCCGATGTTGAGCAGGTCGCGGCCGGCGTTGAGGGTTAGATCGCGACTGGCCTCGATGCGCGCCGCGTTATCAGCCCCGGCCTGGCTCCAGCTGTATTGCCCGGTGTGTTCGCTGTAGCCGATGGAGCGCTCGTTGACGATATCGCCGTTCATGGCCACGACGGTGACGTCTTGGCCGCTGATCACGCCGCCTTTGGCGTTGCGGATACTCTCGCTGGCCAGTAGGGCGATGCGTTGATTGGCTTGCATCAGGCCGCTGTTGTCGATGTTTTTCGCGGTGGCGCTGAGGCTGGCGCTGGCGCGCAGGGTGCCGCTGTTTTCCAGGCGTTCGCCGCTGATCAGGGCGACGTCATCGAGCGCATGTTTGGGCGGCTGAAAGAGAATCGCCGGATAGTGACGCGCTTCGACAAGCTCGCGAAAAGTTTTGCCGCAATGGCCTCGCTGACTTCCTCCGTGCGGTGTTTGCGACGTCTCTTTTCGTACAGAACCTAGTACCAGCTGATACTTAGGCTTTGAATACAAAGCCACATATTGAGCGCGGGAGCTAACTGCTTCAGCTATTGCGCTATAAAAATTATCGACCTGAAAGCTTTTCTTTTAGTCTTTTCACAACTTGGCTCATAGCAACAAGTGGGGCAATACCATCTTGGGAATATACGCTGCACGAAGCCATATCTTCCGGATAATCAAAGTCCGCATAAATTTCCTGGAGCCTTTTTAATTTTTTTTCATCACTATCATTTGACTGATCAATGCAAACTAGAAAAGCCAAACGCCACTTATCCATCTCGACAACAAAATCTTTGATATTTATTTGTTTTGAGATGATGTCAAGAATCTCTTCATCATTTAAGTATTTGCCCCCAGCAATGATGGCAACGTTTTCGCTATCGCAACCATTTAGAAGCTGACTCATAGCATATTCAAAAATATCTTCCCGATTTATCCAATGTTTCGTATACCCAACAAAAATGGTGGACCAACTCGCCAAATTTAAATCAGTCAATACGTCAAGTTGCGACATTAGCGCCTCCTTATTTTTTAGGAATCTGGTTGGGCTGCCCCGTCACTTGACCACCAGGAATAAATCGTCGGTGAGTTACATTGCCTTCATCAACAATCCATTCAAAAACCCCACCAACACCATTATTGCTGCCTTCAATTTGTCTTAACTCGGAGACCCTTACCACCTTCCCACCAGGTCCCTTGGTTGGTATCTCAAATTTAGCTGCATGACCAGCATAGTTGTCAATTATGTCATTGAATCCATGCTGACCATCAGGAATTTTATTTGCGCTCCCTACTCTTGGTTTCCCTAAGACTGAGTTATCAATTGCTTTGACACCCTCACCCTTTACCGAAACACTCGAACCCCGCCCTGGCCCTCCCCTATCCGACGGATCCATTGCATTTTGGAATAGTTCACTCAGAAAACTCAACACCCCGCCCATCTCCGGGCGGTTTAGCTCCGTGACGGTTGTCTTTATGGCGAGCTCGTTGTTCCCACCACTCGAAAACAAGGAAATCGCGCGCGACAGGCTTCCATCCTCGTCGGAAATCCTCACATCGTTCATCAATTTCTCGTTCGCTGGCTGCTCAGCTAGCAAACGATCATGGATACCACGGCACGAGACGGGGTCACGCTGACAGAGGTCGCTCAACTCGGCGTTACGCTTACTATCAAGCTCCGCGTAGCTCTCGGCGATTTCGTTGCATTGAGCGGTTGAGGTGCAAGTTTTGAGCTTTTGATCTCGCTCGACCAACTCTTGATGGTAGAGGTAGTTAAAGGTCGTCGCTTTTTGAGCAATTTGCGCGCCTTGGTTTAGATCACCACCCACGGAGGCCGCGCCCACCAGGCCGACCAGCTGCGAGAGCATCAGTTGAACGTCGGCGTTGCCACTGGCCAATGACGCCATCTGATTGATGAGTGCCTCGTTCAACCCCGCAGCCATTGCTCCTGTTTTAAAATCACCGACCGTGACTTCCGCCAGCATGCCGCCCATCAAGGCGTGAGCCAGAATTTTCTGAGCGCTACCATCAGGGAAGCGAATGCTGTCCCCTACCCAGTTGAAGCCCGTGGCCATAGCCACGTTGCCTGCCTCGCCTAGCAGTGCCGCATTGAAGTTATCGCCTAAACTGCCGCCGTTGATATGCCGCTAAAAAAGAATCTCAGACAAACGAAATGTCTAATCTATCGACCCGCCATGAAATCAGTTTCCCCTCAAGGAAACCAAAATCCGCCAGAAAAATCTCTTCACAGAAGGTCAACCCACTACAGCACAAACAACCATCTCTCAACTCGCCGATAATTCTACATGAATAACCTGGACCTTCTCTAAGGACTGAGGGTGTGACATGAGAACTCTCTTGAACAACATACTCACCAAAAACCATGGGCAACAACTCTGCCCGATACACTCGCCCTATCTCAAGCTGATAAGGAAGATAGCTGGCAAAGCAGGTAAGCCTCTGACCACATACAACAATCGAAACTTCCTCTTCTATTTCAGGGTTGATGCCATCAACAAGCACTGAATAAATCATGGTACAGGCCTTATAATTTATCTTTAGGATCACCATTCAGCATCTCCCAAAAACCCTTACCACTTTCCACATGGATTGTAGTGATCGCACCATCAGAATTAGTTTCTACAAATCCAGACTTCGCATCTCCACGGGACGAATCACCCATGAACTGCACGTAACCAGTTCGCATTTCGCTTTTGTACAGATACTGAACCTTATCCCCGCATTGCATAATGTCCCTGCTCACCTGCAAATACTCGATAGACGACTTTTCCCCAAATTCAGCACCGTGTTTTTTCAAAATAACCAGTCAGCTTTGTTTCATCAGAAAACTTAGCCGAATTCAAGTTCACAGTCGCTTTTTTTACCGATCAAAGAAACTAAAATTAAACTTTTATCGCACCAAACATTACAGGATCGAAACCTTCAGGCCAAATTGCTATAACATTTGAAAGATCAGCCCCTTCATCTGCACGCCAACCAGCGTCGCGTTCATAAGAGCGGCACCATGCATTAACGCCCCATTCAATATAGAGTAATTAAAAGACGCACTTCAAATTAGAATTTGTAAAATCTGCTCCCGAAACATCAAAATTTTCAAAAATTGCACGATGAAGATCCGGCCCACTAAATATTGAATTAGCTAGACCATCCAAAGGCAAACCCAGGGTCTCACCTGTCTCAAAGCAGATAGTTATCATCTATTCCCCCAATCTACCGGATCAATTTTACATCTGATACAGGTTTGGTCTGTCCAGCTTTGCTGGGCGACAAGGTTCCTGGAGCCACCTCTGGACTTCGCCCTAATATTTTCGCTGCGATATAACGATGATTCCCATCAACAATTATATTGCCATGCATCTTAATTGGAGGAGCGACATCCCCCTTAAGAAGACGATCAACATATCTCTGAACCGCAGGTAAGGAAACAAAATTTTGACCGCTAATAGCAGGATCACCTTGTAATGCTTTTTGAATTTTGGTTTACGGTAGAGGGCAGTGCAAGGGCGCTAACGAATCTGACCTCTCGCACCAGCCTTAGAGATCATCAGTATCATTTACCCTGTTCATCACCAACATAGACTAAAACACATTTACCATCAGACTTCGTAACTAGACTTATAGGATGCTTCGTCGACCTATCATCTATGGAAATTTCAACTAGCAACTCTTGATCTTCGAAGGACCTCAGCTCTTTTATTAGCTGCGCAATAGTTTTTCCACTAGTTATCCAACTTGGTCTTCCAACATCGTTCATTTTAGTCTCCAATACGCTGCAATTTTTCATCAAAAGTTCCGATCCGTGTATTTTTACTGCCAAGATCCTTTACTGATCCAGCCATCTTCCAAGCCCCTCCATTATGCCCATCTAGATCTCTTGTAATATAGTTATTTCCAAGCCTGAACACAGCCTGACCACCATGCACTGTTTCATTTATCTTAGTGTACCCGAGCGCCTCCGCCGCATTCTTGGCATCTTTATTGGTTTTGTACACAGCTCCACGGATTGACCGGGCGTTTGTATCAGTAATTTCACCCTTTACCGAAACACTCGAACCCCGCCCTGGTCCTACCTTATTCCACGGATCCATCGCCCCTTGCAATAGCTCACTCACAAAAGTCCACATCCCGCCTGACTCCGGGCGCTTAAGCTCCCTGACAGTTGTCATTTGGGCTGCGTAGTTTTCCTGACCACTAGACGCCAATGATAGCGCTCGCCTTAGGCTCTTATCCTCGCCAGAAATCCTCACATCATTGGTCAATTTCTCGTTCGCTGGCTGCTCAGCTAGCAAACGATCATGGATACCACGGCACGAGACGGGGTCACGCTGACAGAGGTCGCTCAACTCGGCGTTACGCTTACTATCAAGCTCCGCGTAGCTCTCGGCGATTTCGTTGCATTGAGCGGTTGAGGTGCAAGTTTTGAGCTTTTGATCTCGCTCGACCAACTCTTGATGGTAGAGGTAGTTAAAGGTCGTCGCTTTTTGAGCAATTTGCGCGCCTTGGTTTAGATCACCACCCACGGAGGCCGCGCCCACCAGGCCGACCAGCTGCGAGAGCATCAGTTGAACGTCGGCGTTGCCACCGGCCAATGAGGCCATCTGATTGATGAGTGCCTCGTTCAACCCCGCGGCCATTGCTCCTGTTTTAAAATCACCGCCCGTGACTTCCGCCAGCATGCCGCCCATCAAGGCGTGAGCCAGAATTTTCTGAGCGCTACCATCAGGGAAGCGAATGCTGTCCCCTACCCAGTTGAAGCCCGTGGCCATAGCCACGTTGCCTGCCTCGCCTAGCAGTGCCGCATTGAAGTTATCGCCTAAACTACCACCGTTGATGGCCGTTGATATGCCGCTACTGATGACCGCACGGCCGCCCACTCGCGTGAGGGTGTCGGCGGCGGTGCCCCAGCGGAAAATATCGTTAGAAGTGTTGCCGCTATACAGGGTCGAACCGTCGGTAGGGCTGATGCCGGCGGTAGTGCTATCGCTAGCTGGAAACCAGTTGGCATCGGCATAACTCAGTCCGTAGGCGGTGAACCCTGCTATTGCCGCGTTCTTCAAACTGTCACTACTAAAAGTCTCTTTCAGTGCCAGCCCAAGATTGCCCTTGTTGCTGATCGTGCTGGTGACAGCGGTCGTCGCCAGGCTGATCTCAATAGCGCCACCAACGCCTGATATCCCCAGGCCCCCAGGCCCCATAACCGCCGCCATCATGATCGCGATGGCGATCTTGGCGCCTGCCCCCAACCCCGAGTTGTCATATTTGAAAGAGTCGTGAATCTCTTTGACCTGCCGCCAATCCACGTCCCCGCGCTGCTCGGCGGCTTTGATCCAGGCCAGTTGAGGGTCGGCTTTAACCATGCTGTCGATGGTCTGGCTGACACTGAGTTGGTCGACTTGCTTGATGTCTATTTTCAGGCCGTCGACGGCCTTGATGACGGTCTGCCCCTGCGCCACCAGTTCACTCTGGCGTAGAGTTTCGTCGGTGGTGCCTTTGCCCTTCATCGAGAACCAGGACAAATCGCTTTTGCTCTTGGTATGACTCTCGTCGTGAAGGTCTTTAACCGCTTCGAAAGTGATGCCTGCGCCACTGTCGATTACCAAGTCTTTACCACTGTTCAACTTAGCGACTTGGTAACGCTGATCCCCCTCGCTGACTAAGGTGAGATTGCCGCCGGTTTTGATTTCACTGCCCACATGGGTGATTTGCGTGATCTCATCGCGCTGCGCTTTCTTCGCCCCAAAACTCCCCTTCTTCTTGTAGTCATACAGGTAGTAATCACTGTTCTGCGCCGACATCAGCGCCAGTTGTTCACCGGCATACACATACGCTTCATCACCAGCTTTTAGCTGGCTGGCGGTGACCAGCACATTGCCGCCTCCCTCGACGCTCAGGTCGCCACCCGCTTCGAGTACGGCCGCTTGCTGGCGCACGCTGCTTTGTTCTTTGTCGATCTTTTTGCTGCCGCCTTTGCGGTGGAATTCCGAGTAGCTTTCGTTGGCGGCGGCGCTGATGGCCACTTCGCCGGCGGCGCTGAGGCTGAGGTTGCCGGTGGCTTTGACGGTGCTGGCGATGATGGCCAGGTCGCGGCCGGCGTCGGCTTGCAGGTTGCCGCCGACGGCGATGTCGCTGGCGTGTTGGGTGGTTTGGCTGGCGCTCCAACGGGCGCGTTTTTGTTGGCCGCTGCTGCTGTCGACTTCTGCGGCGGCGGCGATGGCCAGGTCGCGGCCGGCGGTCAGGGTGGCGTTGTTGCCGGCCTGCAAGGCGCCGCCGATGTTGAGCAGGTCGCGGCCGGCGTTGAGGGTTAGATCGCGACTGGCCTCGATGCGCGCCGCGTTATCAGCCCCGGCCTGGCTCCAGCTGTATTGCCCGGTGTGTTCGCTGTAGCCGATGGAGCGCTCGTTGACGATATCGCCGTTCATGGCCACCAGGCTGACGTCTTGGCCGCTGATCACGCCGCCTTTGGCGTTGCGGATGCTCTCGCTGGCCAGTAGGGCGATGCGTTGGTTGGCTTGCATCAGGCCGCTGTTGTCGATGTTTTTCGCGGTGGCGCTGAGGCTGGCGCTGGCGCGCAGGGTGCCGCTGTTTTCCAGGCGTTCGCCGCTGATCAGGGCGACGTCGCTGCCTTGGATCAGCGCGCCGGTGGGCGCCAGGCGGTCGTTGGCGTGGGCCAGGTAAAGCACCGGGACCAGCACGGCCTGGCCGTCGACTTGCTGTTCTTGCATCCAGACGATGTCGTGGGTCAGGGCCGCGACCTGTTCGTCGCTCAGGGCCACGCCGGGGCTCAGGTTCAAGGCGGTCTTGCTGGCGACGGCGTTGTCCATCAGGTACTTGAACTGCGCTTCATCGCTGGCCAGGCCGTCGAGCAGGCGCTTGCCGGTCTGGGCCACGATCGCCTCGCGCACCAGGCGCTGCTCGTAGAGCCCATCGCCCAGGCGGCGCTGGGTTTGCGCGGGGTTGTAGCCGATGCGCTCGAGCAGGTAGCTGGAGTTCATGAATGAATTGAGGTTGGTCAGCGCCGGGTTGGTCTCGACCAAATAAGGGTGGCTGGCGTCAGTGTTGACGTGGAACAGGCCGTTTTGCCCTTCAGGCAGGCTGAAGCCGGGCAGGTCCAGGGGGTTGACGCCTTGTTGTGCCAGGTCGGGGGGCAATTGCGCGTTCAAGGTGGCGATGGGTTTGGCGGTGCTGCTGACGGCGGTGGCTTGGACTCGGCTGGTGCCGGTTTCAATCGCCTGGTCGGGGCGCAGCACGGCGTTTTGCACGGTCTGCGAACCTTCGATGGTAATGCTGCCGCCGGCTTGGACCACCGCGTTGATCACCTGGCCATCCCCCGAGGTCTGGGTGACGCGCGAGCCGCGCAAGCTGCCGATGGCGATGCTGCTCAGCGGCATGGCTTTGGGGTCGTAACTGGGAGAGGACGGGTTGTGGTAGGCGTTGTAGCGGTCGATGTTGGCGACGAGGCCGTAGTACTGGCCCTCGTCCTTGGTGTAGACGTAATAGTCGTAGAAGCGCTTCTCGCCGCCGGCTGCACCAGTGTTGAAGAACTGTTGGGTCTTGAGGCTGATGGGGCCGTTCGCTGAGACCGTACTGAGGCGGTTGTCGAAGGTGCCGCCGACAAAGCTCAGGTTACCGCCAGCGATAATGTTGCCGCGGGCCGAATCTTGGGTGATGTCGAGGCCGAACTCTTCGTTGACCACGTAGGAAGCTTCGCAGTGTTCCCCTTTGCAGTTGTCGGTGCCGGTGAGCTGCATCTGGCCGCTGGTCTGGCGGGTGGTGGCTGTGAAGACTTCTTTGCGGTTGATCAGCGAGACGGCGGCCAGGCTCATGTCCCCGGCGCTTTCCAGGGTGGCGGAGATGTTTTCCAGGCTGGTCAGTTGCGCGCCGGTATCGTCTTTTGCAATGTCGAGTTTGCCGAGGCTGTAGACATCGCCCTTGAGGTTGGTCAGCCGGTCGCTGCGCAGCGTCATGTCGGCGCCGCTGAAGATCAGGCCCTGGTTGAGCAACGTCGGCGCTTCGATGCGCAGTTTCTGGCGACTGCCCAGGGTGCCTCGGTTATCCAGGTCACCGGCGATCACCAGCAGGTCGCCTGCGGCGCTGAGCTTGCCGCCGTTGGCCAGCCGTTCGAGCACGCGCACGGTGCCCTGCCCGGCGCTTTGAATGCTTGCCTGCTGGCCAAGTTCGACGTTCTGGGCGCGCAGGTCTAAATCGCCCTGGCTCTGCAGCGCACCGTTGCCTGTGTAGTTGCCCGCCAGGGTGAGTTTCAGTTTACCGTCGGTTTCGATGCGGCCGTCGTTGAGCCAGTTGTGCCCAGTGGCTTCGATGTCTTCGACTGAAATCAACTGGCCGCTGGCCGTCTGGGTGAAGGTACCGACGTTGAGGTTGAGTTTTTGTGCTTGCAGCAGGCTGCTGTTGGACCAGGTGTCGACGTCGAGGGTCAGTTCGCCCAGGGTGGTAAAGGTGCCACCGGCCTGGCCCGCGTCGGCCAGGCTTACGGCGAAGCGTTGCGCGCCGGCATGGCGCAGGGTGCCCTGCTGGTTGCTCAAGCCGCCGCTGACCAGGCCGAAACGGGCATTGCCGATTTCCACCAGGCCCTGGTCATTGTTCAGCAGCCCGCTCACGCGCAGGGTGCTTTCGCCGTCGCGCCCCAACGCACGCAATTTACCCTTGGCGTTGCTGGCGGAGCCCAGGTCGAGGGCCATGGACTGGCCCACCTCAAGCAAGCCGCCGTCATTGTCGAAAGCACCGCTCAAGGTGATGTCGGCCTGCTCGGCACTGACGGTTCCCGAGTGGTTTTGCAAACTGGCGGCGTCGATGCGCAGGGTTTTCTCGGCAATCAGCAGGCCGCCGTCGTTGACCAGGCGGCCACCGTTGAGCTGTAAATCGGATTCGGTCGCGACGATCTGCCCCAGGCTGTTGTCCAGGCCCGTGACGCTGGTGAGGGTGACGCTGTCGCCCTGCAGCCGGCCCTGGTTGTTGACCACCGGGGCAGTGATGGTCAACCCGCCGGACTCGGCCAGGAGCAAACCGTCGGCCGTGTTGGTCAGGGTATCGGACGCCTTGACGGTGAGCGCCTTGCGGCTGGCGATAGTGCCGCCCTGGTTGTTCAGCACCGCCGCGTTGATCTCGCTAGCCGCAACCGCCACTATCGCCGCGCCACGGTTGTCGAGCTGGGCCAGGTCGGTGCGCAAGGTGCCTTGGGCGAGTACTTTGCCGCTGTTTTCCAAGCGCCCGCCCTTGAGGGTCAAGGTGCTGGCTGGGTTGGCGCTGCCATCGGCACGGGCGCCGGCTTCCAGGTGGCCGCGGTTGTCGATATGGCGCGCGGTTATCTGCAGGTCGCCACCTGCGGCGAGGCGTTCCTGTACGGTTACGCTGCCGTCTTTAGCGGTCACCCGGGCGTCGCCGGTGGCATACACGCTTCGGCTGAGGTCCACGGCTTGGGCCTGAATGTCGATGTTGCCCGTGGCCGTGGTGCGCGCCAGGCTCAGCACGCCATTGCTGTCGATCTGGATATCGCCGCCGCTGGCCACCATGTCGCCGGCCACCTTCACGCCCACCCCGGCTTCGGTGCCGACCAAACGGATCGCACCGGCATACATACCGCCAAGCGCCGTGGAGTCGATCGCTACCTGCGGCGCGTCGGCCGCTGTGGCCAGGCGTGGAGTGGCGTTCAGCGTGCTGGCGTCGACATCGTTGGCCCCGGCGACCACGGTGAGGTCACGCGCCTGGATCCGGGCATTGATGCGCGTGGCGCGGGTGATGATTTCGAAGCGGTCGACGTTGCCTGCGTTAAGCCCAGCGCCGTCGATGTCGATGCTGCCGCCGTCGACCTGGTAATGGTCGAGGCGGCCGTGGTCGAGCACCGGTTTGCCGGTGGTCAGGGTCGCCTGCGGGGTGTTGATAAAGCCACAGCCGTTGCAACTGACCCCGTAGGGGTTGGCCACGATGACATGGGCCGATTGCCCCGCCACTTCGGTGTAGCCGCGCAGCTGGCTCGGGCTGCCGCCGCTGACTTCGTTGAGGATGATGCGCGCGGCGGTGCCATTGAGGTTGGCGTTGCCGAGGATCTGCCCAGCCAATTGGGTCGATTGGGTGGCCTGGGTGGCGTTGTTGAGAATCAGCCCCTGGCTGCCGACGTTGTAGTCTTTGAAATGGTTGTGCGACAAGCCGCTGCCGTTGGGGGCCGCAATGTTCACGATCGGCACGCCGTTGGCGGCTTGATCCACACGGGTGGAACCGCCGCTAACCACAATGCCTTCAGCCTGGGCCCACAGCGGTTGCCAGAACATCGCATTGGCCAGAATCAGCGCCACACCGCGCTTGGGCAGCCCGCAGAAACGCGCCCGAGCCTGCACCTGGGCAGACGGTTGGCGGGCGAGAAAAGCGAAGTGTTTAACGTCCATTTTAGGCAGTCCTGGTGACGAATTTCAGAGCAAAAAGTCGAGCCGGAAGTAGATCGGTGCTTCGCGTTCACTGAGGGCCCGGGGGCGCTCCAGCGAATGGGCCATGGTCACGCTGGCGGCCACATGCTGGCCGCGGGCGAACAGCTCCAGCGAATGGCTGGAGACGCGTCCGCTCTGGCCTTTATTGTGGCGGTCGTGGCGGATCACCCCTTGGTCGTAGCCGACCCCCAGGCCATATTGCTGCACCACCGGGCGCAACCAGGCCCAGCCCACCTGGCGGGTCCAACGCAGGTCGTTGCGCCAATAACCGCCGCTGTCGCCGGAGAGGTACTGCTCCTTGTAGCCACGTACCGCCGACTGGCCGCTGAGGCTCAGGCGCTGGCTGGGATAGAGCATGTCTTCGCTGCGCTGGCCGGTGGCCAGGCTGCTGAACGTGAAGTTCTCGCCCCACCACTGCAACGGCTGCAAATAGCTCAGGGTGGCGGTGTACTTGCGGTAACGGGCAGTGGGGGAGTTGCCTCTGGGGCGGTCTTCATCCATGGCGTCGAGGGCGCCGAGGCCCTGTTGCATCCCCAGTTCCAGGTTGGCAAACGCGCGGCCCACCAGGCGGCCGTGGTTAACGCCGAACTGCGCTTCGGTGATGCGCTGGGTGCCTTCGCGCAGTCGGCTGTTGTTGACAAAGTTACGTGCGCGCATGTGACTCAGGCCGGCGCTCAGCGAGGTTTTGCCCTGGCTGTCGCGCTGGATCACGCGTTCGGCAAGCCCCCGGTGGCTCTGGCTCTCGCCGCTGTACCTGAAATTCACACCGGTGCCCTGGCCACGGGTGCGGTATTCGCTGTCGCTGTAGCTGTAGCTGAAGTTCCACCAGCCCCAGGGCACGTTGTAGCTGAGCATCTGGCTGCGCGAGCTGTGCTGATGGTCGCTCAAGGCATCGCGACCGCCGCGCAGGCTCAGTTGGTCAGCCAGGCCCAAGGGGCTGTCCCACGCCAGGCCAGCGCCCCACTGCTGCTCGCCGGTGCTGCGTTGGCCATCGTTATGCCGGCTGAGGGAGGCGCGCCAGGGTTTTTGCCAGTCGTTCTTGACCAGCACCTGGCTGCCGCCTATCGCCTGGCCGGGGGCCAACTCCATTCGCGTACGGTTGGAAGGCAGGCGGTTGAGCTGCTCGAGCAACTGTTCGATCTCGCGTAGGTTGAGCAGCTCGCCTTCGCGGCCAGGAAAGCCCATGGCCAACTCCCTTGGCGATAGGCCGCTGCCGGGGGCGGCCTTCAGGCTTTCCAGGCGCCCTTCCACTACTTGGATAATCAGCGTGCCGCTGGCCAGGTCCTGCTGCGGCAGGTAGGCGCGGCTGGTCACCAGGCCCAATTGCAGGTAACGGTCGGTGACCGCCTTGAGCAAGCCATTGAGCTGCGTGACCCCCAGGCATTGGCCGTTGTAGGGGGCTAGCAGGCTGGCCTGCTCGGCGGCGGACAATTGCTCGGCGCCACGCAACTGCACTTCGCGGATAGGGAAGCAGCGGGTGTCGGCCGGGTTCGCCGGGGCGCTGGATTGGGCGGGATTACCCGGCAGTTGCTGGAGTTCCTGCAAGCGCCGTTGCTGGTCGTCGAGCAAGCGGTTCTGACGTTCGCGGATGAGGTCTTGGTCGCCGGGGGTGGGGATGGGGGCGCTGTGCACGTTAAACGCTAACAGACCAAGCAGCAGAGCGAGTGCACACCTTGTCCCTAAGGTAGAGCTGTCCATGGGAATAACCTGAAATAACAGACGTGTTGTCCTCGCACCGTAAACAGTCATTTTGTTGGCGTCAAATTTTATTTTTCAAGCTGCGGAACTTTTCCTACATTCTGTAAAACGCTGTTTAAGCCGCCAGCTAGCAACCCTGCAGCGCGTCAAACCGCCCAACCAGTTACCATGCGCCCTATTGATTGCCACCCCCGCGCCCAGAGACCCTCCATGCGATTGCTGCACACCTCAGACTGGCACCTCGGCCAAAGCCTGCATGGCCAAGACCGCGACTACGAACACGCCTGTTTCTTGCGCTGGCTATTGGGCCAACTGGACAAACGTCGGCCCGATGCGCTGCTGATCGCCGGTGACGTGTTCGACACGGTCAACCCTACGGTCAAGGCCCAAGAGCGCCTGTATGACTTTATCGTGCAGGCCCACGAACGCCTGCCGGCGCTGACCATTGTGATGATCGCCGGCAATCACGATTCGGGTTCGCGCATCGAGTTGCCTGGGCCGTTGATGCGGCGTTTGCGTACCCATGCGCTGGGCCGGGTGATGTGGCTGGACGACGGTGTACTCGACAGCGAACGCCTGCTGATCGGCCTGCCGGGCGCCAATGGCGAGGTGCAGGCTTGGTGCCTGGCCCTGCCCTTTCTGCGCCCCGCCGAGGTGACCGGTGCCCATCTGGGCGACGACTATTTGCAGGGCATCGGCCAAGTGCATGGGGCGCTGATTGCCGCCGCTGAAGCCAAACGCACGCCCGACCAAGCCTTGATTGCCATCAGCCACGCCCACATGGCGGGCGGCTCGGTGTCGATGGACTCTGAGCGCAGCCTGATTATCGGCAGCGCCGAGGCCCTGCCGGCCAGCCTGTTTGGCCAGAGCATCAGCTACGTGGCCCTGGGGCATTTGCACAAGCCGCAAAAGGTCAACGGTGAAACCCGCATTCGTTATTGCGGTTCGCCGATTCCGTTGTCGTTCTCGGAAATCGACTACCCACACCAGATTCTGGAAGTCGAACTGCAAGGCGCTGAGCTGCTCAGCGTCGAGCCACTGCTGGTGCCGCGCGCGGTCGGCCTGCTGCGCCTGGGCCCTGCCCCGCTGGCTACACTGCTGGCGCGCATCGCTGAGTTGCCGGAAGTGGATCTGCTGGCCGATGCCCTGACCCAACCCTGGCTGGAAGTGCGCGTAGTGCTCGACGAACCTCAGCCCGACCTGCGCCAGCAACTGGAAACCGCCTTACAGGGCAAGGCCGTACGCCTGGTGCGCATCGGTGCCGAGTATGCCGGGCGCCAAGGCCAGGATGAAGAAGACGGCCTAGCCTTGCTCGACCTCGATCAACTGACCCCACAGGAGCTGTTCAGCCGGGTGTGGCTGGACAATTACGGCACGGCCGTGGATGCGCCCACCCTCGAGGATTTCGAGCAATTGCTGCAGGAAGTCCACAACGAAGAGGCGCAGCCATGAAGATCCTCGCCATTCGCTTGAAAAACCTCGCCTCCCTGGCCGGCCCGTTCGAGCTGGACTTTACCGCTGAGCCCCTGGCCAGTGCCGGCCTGTTCGCCATTACCGGGCCCACTGGCGCAGGCAAAAGCACCTTGCTCGATGCCTTGTGCCTGGCCCTGTTCGGTGCGGTGCCGCGCTTGAGTAAAGCTTCGCAAAGCGCCAAGGTGCCGGACGCCGACGGCGAAATCGGCAGTTATGACGCGCGCACCCTGTTGCGCCGAGGCACCGGCTCGGGCTATGCCGAAGTGGATTTCGTCGGCGTCGACGGGCGCCGCTATCGCGCGCGCTGGGAAGCCAACCGCGCCCGCGACAAGGCCGCCGGCAAACTGCAAAGCAGCCGCCAGTCGCTGCGCGACCTGGACAACGACCAACTGCTGGCCAGCCAGAAGAACGAATACAAGGCCGCGCTGGAGGCGCGCCTGGGCTTGAACTTCGAACAGTTCACCCGTGCCGTGCTGTTGGCCCAGAGCGAGTTCAGCGCCTTTCTCAAAGCCGACGACAACGAGCGCAGCGAACTGCTGGAAAAGCTCACCGACACGGCGCTGTACACGCGCCTGGGCAAGCAGGCGTTCGACAAGGCCCGGCAGGCGCGCGAGCGCTTGCGCCAGTTGCAGGAGCAGTCGGGTAACGTCGCGCCGCTGGCTACAGAAGAGCGCCAGGCGCTGGAAGAGCAATTCGCCGAGGCGCAACTGCAGCTGAAAAACAGCCAGTTGCAACTGCGTGAATTGGAACGGCAACAGCAGTGGCATGTGCAGGCCGCCAGCCTGGCCGAAGCGGTGCACGCGGCGCGCAGCGAAGGCCAACAGGCCGGACAGGCCTGGCAAGCGCTCAGTACCGAGCAGCAGACCCTGCAGCAACTCGAACAACTGGCCCCGCAACGCCACCTGTTCAGCCAGCAGGCCGAGCTGCGCAGCCAGTTGCAACCCTTGGCGGCGCAAATCACTGGCCAGCAAGCACAACACCAGCAACTGGAAGCCGAACAGCGCCGCCTGCACACCCAAGTGGAACACGCCAGCCAGGCCCTGCAAGGGGCGTTGAGCGAACAGGCTGACAGCGCCGACCTGTTGCGCCAAGCGTTCGACGAACACAGCCATCTGGGCCGCCTGGCCGAGCAACTGCTGCCGCTGCAAAACAGCCTTGAAGCCGCCGAACAGGCTGACCAACAGGCTCAGCAAGCTTTGCAGCAACTCAGCGAGCAACACACCCAGGGCGAGCAAGCCCGCCAGGCGCTGGTTCAGGCCCTGACCCGCAGCGAGCATTTACAGGCCCTCGACGAGGCCTGGACGGCCCACCGGCCACGTCTGCAACAGAGCGTGCTGGTGAGCAACCGCTTAAGCCAGGGCCAGGCCGAATGGCCGGCGCTGGAGCAACGCCTGGCCCAGGCCAACGCCCAGGTGGACGCGTTGCGCAACCAATTGAACGAGGCCCATCGGCACGCCGACTGCCCGCCTGCGGCGCTACCCGAACGCCTGCATGAATTGACCCAACGCTTGCACAGCCATCGCCAGCAGCAGCGTGCGCTGGAGAGCCTGCAACGCCACTGGCAGCAACGCCAACAGGGCGAACAGCAAAAGCTCGCCCTGGCGCAACGTCACCAGGACCTCAGCAGCCAACTGCAACAGCGCACCGACGCCGGCCTGCGCTTGAAAGCCGAACATGACCAGGCCCGGCAAGCCCTGGACGTTACCCTAAAAGTGCTGGAGCGCCAGCGCCTGGCCCGTGGCGCCACGGTTGAGCAATTGCGCGCTAGCTTACAGCCCGAGCAGCCCTGCCCCGTGTGCGGCAGCCAGGAGCACCCCTATCAGCACGCCGAGGTGCTGCTGCAGGCGCTCGCGGGCGATGACGAGCAAGCCGCCGCCGAGGCGCGCCAGCACGTCGAACAACTGGCCGAACAACTGGGCCAATTGCGCGAAGTCTTCAGCGCCCTGCGTGAGCAGCTCAAGGCTGTGACGCAGCAGCAGGCGCAGTTGCAGGCTGAGCAGCAGGACACCCACCTGCACGACCACCCGCTGTACGCCCAGCTTCAGGCCCAAGCCGAGCCCGACCAGTGGCTGCACGACGAGCTGGCGCGCCTCGCCCAAGCCCTGGCCGAGGACGAGGGCCAACAGCAACGGCTACTCGACCTGCAACGCCAGGCCGGCCAGTTGCAACAACAACTGCAACTGGCCGAGCCTGAGTATCAGGCCGCCAGCCAAGTGCTGGATAAGCAACGCAGCCAGCTGCAGCATGACCGCGAGCGCCTGGATGAAGACCTGCAAGCTTTCGCCAGCCTGCTGCCGTCGGCGCTGCTGGACGGCTTGCGCGAGCAACCGGGTGCCACCTTCATGGCCTTGGACCAAGCCATGGGCGAGCGCGCAAGCCTGCTCGATGACCTGCACGAGCAAGGCCAGGCACTGGAGCAGCGGCAACGCCAGATCGAACAACAGCGGCACGTCAGCGTGGCCCGCGCCCAGGCCCTGGAAGCCGCGCGCCAGCGGCATGCCGAGCTCGCCAGCCAGCACCAGGCGGTCGCCCTCAGCTTGGGCCAACGCCTGGGCGAGTATCCCGACCCAACCAGCTGGCAGCGCGCCCAGCAACAGCGCATCGACACCGCCCGCAGCGAACAGGCCGATGCCCAACAGGCCCTGCAAAACGTGCACACCCAAGCGCTGCAACTGGCGGCCGAATTGCACAGCAGCAGCGCACAATCGAGCAGCCTGCAGCAGGCGCTGGCCCAGGTAGATACACGCATTCAAGCCTGGCGCGAGCGCCAGCCGCAGGTCAGCGACGAAGCCTTGAACAGCTTGCTGGCCTACACCGAAGAACAGGTGGCCGCCTTGCGCCAGCGCTTGCAGGCCGCGCAAAAAGCCATCGAACAGGCCCAGGTGCGCTTGCAAGAACGCGAGCAGCGCCAAGCCAGCCACCAGGCCGACGCCAATGGCGTGCTCGACGCCGACGCCTTGCAAACCGCGCATGCCACCCTGCAAAGCACATGCGCCGCCGCCGAACAGCGCTGCGCCGAACTGCGCGCGCAGCAGGCCGAAGACCAGCGCCGGGTGTTGGCGAGCCAGGCGTTGCTGGCCTCGATTAGCCTGGCAGAGGCCGACTACCGGCGCTGGGCACGCCTGTCAGACCTGATCGGCTCGGCCGATGGCGCCCAGTTCCGCCGCCTGGCCCAGGCCTACAACTTGGACCTGCTGGTGCACCACGCCAATGTGCAACTGCGCCAGTTGGTCAAACGCTACCGGCTCAAACGCGGCGGCAGTACCTTGGGCCTGTTGGTGCTGGACACGGAAATGGGCGATGAACTGCGTTCGGTGCATTCGTTGTCGGGGGGCGAGACGTTTCTGGTGTCGCTGGCCCTGGCGTTGGGGCTGGCATCGATGGCATCGAGCACCTTGCGCATCGAGTCGTTGTTTATCGACGAAGGCTTCGGCAGCCTCGACCCCGAGTCGCTGCAATTGGCCATGGACGCTTTGGATGGCCTGCAGGCACAAGGGCGCAAAGTGGCGGTGATCTCCCATGTGCAGGAAATGCACGAGCGTATCCCGGTGCAGATCCAGGTGCGGCGCCAGGGCAATGGGTTAAGTACGGTTGAGGTGTGCGGTTGATTTTGGCAGTTGGCTCGGCGGCGCGTTTGAAACCGGCCGCGTTGCGGCCTCTCGGGGCCAAGGCCCCTCCTACGATTGGCGACATGTTTGAATCGCAAACCGGCCGCGTTGCGGCCTCTCGGGGCCAAGGCCCCTCCTACACGATTGGCGACATATTTCAGTCGCAACGTGTAGGAGGGGCCTTGGCCCCGATCTTTTAACCGTTGGGCTGCAAAAATTTCACGTCCGAAGGCGAGTCCATCGGAAACTTCTGCACCGTCTCGCCCAGCACGCCTGTGCGTGGGTCGCGTTTGATCACCACGATTTGGTTGCTTTTCTGGTTTGCCACCAGCACGAACTGGCCACTGGGGTCGAAGGTGAACTCCCGCGGGTGGTCGCCTTCCACGGAGCGCCGCTGCACGAAGGTCAACTGGCCGTTGCCCGCGTTCACGGCGAACACCACCAGCTCATTGGCCTTGCCGCGGTTGCTGACATACAGAAAGCGCCCGTCCGGCGACAGGTGTAACGCGCCCGCCGCCTTCTGCTCGGCCGCCTGCCGGTCGGTGAGGTCAACCAACTGGCGGCGCACCAAAGTGCCGTCCTGGTAATCGAACACCGCCACTTGGGCACTCATTTCCATGCTCAGGTAAGCGCGTTTGGCGTCTGCGCTGAACAGCAGATGGCGTGGGCCACTGCCGGCCGGCAGGTCGACTTGTGCCGGGTCGGCGGCGGTCAAAGGCGCTGCGCTGGCCGCAGCGTCGTAGCGGTAGGCGAATACCTTGTCGGCACCCAGGTCGGTGGCGAACACGCGATCGCCTGCGGGCGCTACCACCACCGAGTGCACGTGGCCACCAGCCTGGCGCTCTGGGTTGACCTTGCTCGGCGTGTAGCGCATTTGCTGGGTCACCTGGCTGGCCAGACGGCCTTGGGGGTCCACCGCGATCACCGCCAGGCTGCCGCCTGGGTTGGGGCTCACGCCGTAGTTGGCGATAAACAGAAAGCGCCCATCGTGGCTCAAGCTTGAATGGGTGGGCTCATCGCCCTGGGTCTGCACTTGGTTGATCGGGCTGATGGCGTGGGTTTTGGGGTCGAGGGCAAAGCTACTGACTTTGCCCACCACGTCTTTCTGCCCAGGGCCGTTCTCGTTTACCACGAACAGCCGGGTTTGATCCGGGGACAGGGTCAGCCACGATGGGTTGTCGCTTTTCACCACTTGCAGGGTTTTATGCTCGATCAACCCGCTCTGGGCGTCGAAGCGGTAGCGGTACAGGCCTTGGCTGTTGGCCTGGGTGTAGGTGCCAACCAGCAGCTCGTACTGCGGGGCGGCGGCGTGGGCATTCAGGGCGCCGAAGGCGCCAGCAAACAAAAGGGGCAAAATAATACGCTTCATGGTCGGTTCCTGCGCCACCGGCTCGTTGGGGTCCGCAAGGACGTTGAGTGAACTCAACAGACAGCGTTCAGGCAGGGTCGGTTTCGTCGTCGCTGGCAGAAAAGGCATTCAGGCAAACAATCTTCTGCTGCCCGGCTTCGCCTTCTACGCTCCAGGTATCACCGTCGAGCGTCGCCGCAGCGACCGCCTGCGCGCTAAACGACCAGCGCTTGGGCTCGCGGCCGTCCATGGCCTCAGCGCGCAGGGCGCCCGCTTCGTCCAGGCTGAAGTCGAACACATGGAGGCCGTCGATCAGCAGCATCGGGTGGGTTTGCAAGGTTTCGAGAAAGGTCATGGGGCACCGGTTACCAAGTCAGGGGCCGCAGATGATAGCAGCCCTGACCTGGCAAGGCTTACAGCGCCTCGCGTGTGCTGACGCCATCGACCAAGCGCTGGATCGCCAATGGGTTGGCGTTGCGCAAGGCTTCCGGCAGGGCTTCGTCGGGGTAGTTCTGGAAACACACTGGGCGCAGGAAGCGATCGATGGCCAGGGTTCCCACCGAGGTGCCGCGGGGGTCGGAGGTCGCCGGGTAAGGCCCACCGTGGACCATCGCGTCACACACCTCGACCCCGGTGGGGTAGCCGTTGAGCAGAATCCGCCCAACCTTTTGCTCTAACAGCGCACTCAGCTCCGCGAACTGGCGCAGGTCCTGGGGCTCGGCGATCAAGGTGGCGGTCAGTTGGCCATGCAAGCCGTGCAGGGCTGCGCAAAGCTCGGCCTGATCGGCGACTTCGATCACCACCGTGGTTGGCCCAAAGACCTCTTCCTGCAAGACCTCGTGGCCTTCGAGCAACAGCCGCACGTCAGCCTTGAACAGCTGAGGCTGAGCCTGGTTGCCCTGCTGCTGGCTACCGGCCAAATGCGCGATGCCTTGTTGCTCGGCCAGGGCCTGCAAGCCGCGCCCATAACTGCGCAGGGTGCCGGCATTGAGCATGGTCTGGGCGGGCTGTGCGGCCAGATTGTCAGCCAGCTGTTGGACGAAAGCGTCAAAAGCCGGCGAGCGAATACCTAGGACCAGACCGGGGTTGGTGCAGAACTGCCCGCAACCCTGTACCACCGACGCACACAAGTCGCGGGCGATGGCCTCGCTGCGGGCGGCCAGGGCCTGCGGCAAGACGATCACCGGGTTAATACTGGACATCTCGGCGAACACCGGTATCGGCTGCGGGCGTGCGGCGGCCATGTCACACAATGCGCGGCCACCCTTGAGCGAACCGGTGAAGCCGACCGCCTGAATCGCCGGGTGTTTGACCAACCACTCACCCACGCCACCGCCATAAATCATATTGAACACACCGGCCGGCATGTCGGTGCGCTCAGCGGCGCGCAGCAAGGCATCGGCCACCCCTTCGGCGGTCGCCATATGACCGCTGTGGGCCTTGAACACCACCGGGCAACCGGCTGCCAGCGCTGCGGCGGTATCACCGCCGGCGGTGGAAAACGCCAAGGGGAAGTTGCTCGCGCCAAACACCGCCACCGGCCCCAGGCCAATGCGGTACTGGCGTAGGTCCGGGCGCGGCAATGGCTGGCGCTCGGGCAAGGCCCGGTCGATCCGTGCGCCATAGAAGTCGCCACGGCGCAGGACCTTGGCGAATAGGCGCATTTGCCCACTGGTGCGAGCGCGCTCGCCCTGGATACGCGCGGCGGGCAACGCCGTTTCGCGGCACACCGTGGCGACGAAATCGTCGCCCAGGGCGTCCAGCTCATCGGCGATCGCTTCAAGAAACTCAGCCCGGCGCGCAGCGCTCAGGCTGCGATACTCCGGGTAGGCCGCCGCTGCGGCAGTGGCCGCCTGGTCGACCTCCTGCTCGGTGGCTTGGTAAAACGTATAGGGCAAATTCTCGCCGGTGCTGGCGTCAACGCTGTAGACCAGGGTCGAACCGTTGGCGCTGCGTTGCCCGCCGATGTAGTTATGGCCTTGGATTTGGGACATGAACTGCCTCCTCTTAGAGTGTGCCAACCGTACCCGGCGCAAATGCCGCCGCAGCCGAACCTACGCTGTTGATCAATGGCGCGCCGAACTCGTTCAGGCTGATTTCAAAGCGGTCGCCCGGCTGCGTGGCGATGCCGTCGGCAAAAGACAGCGTCGCAGTGCCGAAGAAATGAATGTGCACATCGCCAGGGCGCAAGAACTGCGCGTACTTGAAATGGTGGTACTCCAAGTTGTCGAAGCTGTGGCACATGTTCGCTTCGCCACTGAGAAACTCTTTTTCCCAGAGCAATTCGCCGCCCCGATGAATACGGCTAGTCCCGGCCAGGTGCGAAGGCAATTCACCCACCCGCAGCTCCGGCCCATAGGCACAAGCGCGCAATTTCGAATGGGCCAGGTAGAGATAGTTCTGGCGCTCCATCACGTGGTCGGAAAACTCGTTGCCCAAGGCGTACCCCAGTCGATAGGGGCGTGAATCCGGGCCAATCACATACAAGCCCGCCAGCTCCGGTTCTTCGCCGGCGTCTTCGGCGAAGGGCGGCACCGGGAACGCGGCACCGGGTGCCACGACAATGCTGCCGTCGCCTTTGTAGAACCATTCGGGCTGCACACCGGCCTGGCCAGCGGCGGGTTTACCGCCCTCCACGCCCCATTTGAATATTTTCATGCTGTCGGTAATGGCCGCTTCGTCGCCCAGCTGCTGGTGCATCTTGTCGCGCGTGGCGGCGCTGCCCAGGTGAGTCAGGCCGGTGCCGGTGATCAGCATGTGCGCCGGGTCGCTGTGGTCCAGGGGCGGCAAAATGCGCTGTTGCTCCAGCAACTGCGGGTAGTCGTAATGGGTGCCCAAGCCCAGGGCATCGACCTGGCGAGCCAAACCACCACCGGCGGCAATCGCGGCCAGGGCCAGTTCGCGGACACTCTGGGTGCCCAATACTTCATGCACACGGTCGCCGTCGACCAGGCCGACCCGGCGCTCGCCGTTTTCCAACTGAAACTGTACTAAACGCATAGCAAAGCTCTCTCTGGCTAATTCAGGAACGGGCGCTGGCGGCGAACTTGTCGGCAGGCAGCACGTGGCGCCGTTCCAGCAATTGATAGACCACCCCGGTCAGGATGAAACCGAACACCAGCACCCCTGACAGGAAGTACAAACCACTGGCCAGGCTGCCGGTGTATTCCTTCAGCGCACCAATGACGAACGGGCCGATGTAGCCACCCAAGTTGCCCACCGAATTGATCAAGGCAATCCCGGCCGCCGCGCTGGCGCCGGCGAAAAAGCGCCCAGGCAGGGTCCAGAACACCGCCGTGCAGGAAAACAGCGCGAACGCCACCAGGCTTAGGGCCGCCAATTGCAGCACCGGCGTGCTCAACCAGGCGCTGAGAAACAGGCCCACGGCGCCCAGCACGTACAGCACAGCCAGGTGCCCGTAGCGGTCGTTGAGGCGGTCGGAGCTGCGCGGGATCAGCAGCAGGCCGATGATGCCGAACACGTAAGGCACGGCCGAGACAAAGCCGGTGGTCAGGTCGCTACCGCCGAATTGTTTGATCAGCGTCGGCAACCACAAGCCTAGCCCATAGATGCTCAAAGTGACGGGCAGGTAGAACAGCGCCAGCAGCAGCACGCGTTTGTCTTTCAGCGCATGTAGAGGGTTGCCATGGCGGGTCTGGCCGTATTGCTCCAGGTCCTTGTTCAGCTCCGCGGCCAGCCAGGTTTTTTCCTCGGCGCTGAGCCAGGTGACCTGCTGCGGGCTGTCGGGCAGCCAGCGCAGCACCGGCCAAGTCAGCAAAATAGCTGGGGTGCCGATGACGATGAACAGCCACTGCCACCCGTGCAGGCCGAAAATACCTTCCATGCCGAGCAAGCCGCCCGACACGGGGCCGGTGATCATCATGGCGATGGGTTGCGAAAGGATGAACAAGCCCAGGATCTTGCCGCGATGGCGCACTGGGAACCATTGGGTAATGTAGTAGAGCACGCCGGGAAAGAACCCCGCCTCGGCCGCGCCCAACAGAAAGCGCATCACATAGAAGCTGTGCGGGCCCTGCACGAAGGCCATGCCGATGGTGATCGCGCCCCAGGTCAGCATGATGCGGGCGAACCAGCGGCGCGCACCGAAGCGGTCGAGCATCAGGTTGCTGGGGATTTCGAAGAGGAAGTAACCGATGAAAAACAGCCCGGCGCCCAACCCGTAGGCGGCGTCGCCAATGCCGATGTCGGCGCCCATGTGCAGCTTGGCGAAGCCCACGGCGGAGCGGTCGACGTAGGCGATGAGGTACAGCAGGATCAAAAAAGGGATCAATTTCAGGGTGATGCGGCGTATTAACGCCAGTTCCTGGCTCATGGTGCGGTCTCCATATTGTTGTTGTTATGGAAGTACCAGGAGGTCTTTGCCGCCTGTGAATCGACTATATAGTAATACTATTTAACCGACAACGACTTCACACGGCGGCTTTTTAGGCCTATTTTATCCATCGGCGCCATAATTAAGTCTTACAATAAGAGAGCCTCCCATGCCAGATAAGAAACCCGTCCTGCGCTCAGCCGAATGGTTCGGCACGGCCGACAAGAACGGCTTTATGTACCGCAGCTGGATGAAAAACCAAGGCATTGCCGACCACCAGTTCCAAGGCAAGCCGATCATTGGCATTTGCAACACTTGGTCTGAGCTGACGCCGTGCAACGCCCACTTTCGTACCATTGCCGAGCACGTCAAACGGGGTGTTCTCGAAGCGGGTGGCTTTCCTGTCGAATTTCCAGTGTTCTCCAGCGGCGAATCGAACCTGCGCCCCACCGCCATGCTCACCCGCAACCTGGCCAGCATGGACGTCGAAGAGGCGATCCGCGGCAACCCCATCGACGGCGTGGTGTTGCTCACCGGCTGCGATAAAACCACCCCCGCCCTGTTGATGGGCGCCGCCAGTTGCGACGTGCCGGCCATCGTGGTCACCGGTGGGCCGATGCTCAACGGCAAGCACCATGGCAAAGACATCGGCGCCGGGACGATCGTCTGGCAGATGCATGAATCCTATAAAGCCGGGCAGATCAGCCTCGACGAATTCCTCTCGGCCGAAGCCGGCATGTCGCGCTCGGCCGGCACTTGCAACACCATGGGCACCGCCTCGACCATGGCTTGCATGGCCGAAGCCCTGGGCACCTCGCTGCCGCATAACGCGGCGATTCCGGCGGTGGATTCACGTCGCTATGTACTGGCCCATATGTCCGGCATGCGTGCGGTGGAAATGGTCCGCGAAGACCTGCGGCTGTCGAAAATCCTCACCCGCGAAGCGTTTGAAAACGCCATTCGGGTCAATGCCGCGATTGGCGGCTCGACCAACGCCGTGATCCATCTCAAGGCTATCGCCGGGCGCATTGGGGTTGATCTGGAACTGGACGACTGGACCCGCATTGGCCGCGGCACACCGACCTTGGTCGACCTACAACCGTCAGGGCGTTTCCTGATGGAAGAGTTTTACTACGCCGGTGGGCTACCCGCCGTGCTGCGCCGCCTGGGTGAACATCAGTTGATCCCCCACCCCCATGCGTTGACGGTGAACGGTAAGAGCCTGTGGGACAACGTCAAGAGCTCGCCTATTTATGGCGACGACGAAGTGATCCGCGCCCTCGACAACCCGCTGGTGGCGGACGGCGGTATCTGCGTCCTGCGCGGCAACCTGGCGCCACTGGGCGCAGTGCTCAAACCTTCCGCCGCCACGCCTGCATTGATGCGCCATCGTGGCCCGGCGGTGGTGTTCGAAAACTTCGACGAGTACAAGGCGCGCATCAACGACCCTGAGCTGGACGTCACGGCCGACTCGATCCTGGTGATGAAAAACTGCGGGCCCAAGGGCTACCCCGGCATGGCCGAGGTCGGCAACATGGGCCTGCCCGCCAAGCTGTTGGCCCAGGGCGTCACCGACATGGTGCGCATCTCCGACGCGCGCATGAGTGGCACGGCCTACGGCACCGTGGTCCTGCACGTGGCCCCGGAGGCCGCTGCGGGCGGGCCGTTGGCGGCTGTGCGCGAAGGGGACATGATCGAACTCGATTGCAGCACCGGGCGTCTGCACCTGGACGTAACCGATGCCGAGCTCCAGGCGCGGCTGGCGGATTGGCAACCCCCGGCCCCCGCGTTATTGGCGGGCGGCTACCGCCAGCTGTACATTGACCATGTGATGCAGGCCGACCAAGGCTGTGATTTCGACTTCCTGGTGGGCTGCCGGGGTTCGGAGGTGCCGCGGCATTCCCATTGACCTCCCGAGGGGCCTCAGCCCTGTAGGAGGGGCCCTGTAGGAGGGGCCTCAGCCCCGAGCTCTTAACGTTCAATGGTGAAGTGAAGAAAGAGCAAAAGATCGGGGGCAAGCGGAACGCCGCCCGGCCCCCTCCTACGCGTTGCCGTAGGGGGGGCTTGCCCCCGATCTTTTTGCTATCATCGCTGCTCCCCGCGACAGGATCACCCATGGACTACCGCCAACCCTCCGAACGCAAAAGCATGCACGCGCGCATCGTTCAGGACCTCGGCATGCAGATCGTCTCTGGGCGCTTCAAACCGGACGATAAGCTACCCGCCGAAACCCTGTTATGCGAAGAGTACGCGGTCAGCCGGCCCGTGCTGCGCGAGGCCACGCGGGTTTTGGTGGCCAAGGGCTTGGTCTATTCCAAGCCGAGGGTCGGCTCAGTGGTCAAGGCCCGGCGCGAGTGGCACATGCTCGACCCCGACGTGCTGCACTGGCTGATGCAGAGCTCGCCGCAGAACGAATTTTTCGCCCTGCTCACCAGTGTCCGCAGCATTATCGAGCCGGCAGCCGCAGCGCTGGCCGCGCAGCACGCCAGCGACGCCGAAGTGGCCTCGATCGGTGAAGCCTTCGCGCGCATGGAAGCGGCCGACTCGCCCGAAGCCATCTTGCAGCCCGACCTGGACTTCCACAGCCGTATTGCCGATGCCACCCATAACGACCTGCTGGCGCACCTGTGCAACATGCTCTCGCTGGCCCTGCGCGAAGCGCTGAAACACTCCAACCGGCGGCCGAACCTGCATGAATTGGCGCTGCCGCGGCACAAGGCGATCCTTACGGCGATCGAAAACCGCGATGCATTGGGCGCCCGCCATGCCACCCTGGTGCAGTTGGACGACGCCCGCAATGCCTTGAGCGTGGTCTTGGGCCGTGACTGAAGCGCCCACGGCCGCTAGCGCTTGTGCAGCAGCCACGCCAAAGCCGGCAGTAACCACAAGGCCCCCAGCATGTTCCACAGCAACAAAAAGGTCAGCATCAGGCCCATGTCAGCCTGAAACTTGATCGGTGAAAACACCCAGGTCGCCACGCCTGCGGCCAGGCACAAGCCGGTGAACAGCACCGCGCGGCCGGTGGAGCGCAGCGCCTGATAATAGGCTTGCTGCAGGGGCAACCGGCTGCGCAGCAAGCCTTGCAGACGGCTGTACAGGTAGATGCCGTAGTCGACCCCAATGCCCACGCCCAAGGCCACCACCGGCAGGGTCGCCACCTTCACGCCGATACCCAGCCACGCCATCAGGGCGTTGCCCAGCACCGACGTCAGCAGCAACGGCAACACGATGCATAGCATGGCCGCCAGTGAACGAAAGGTTACCAGGCACATCAAGCCCACACACCCGTACACCCACAACAGCACCGCCCACTCGGCGTTTTTGATCACCTCGTTGATGGCGGCTTCGATGCCGGCATTGCCTGCCGCCAGCATGAACGCCAGGCCCTCGCGGTCATGGCTGGCGGCGAAGGTTTGCACGACCTGCACCACCCGTTCCAGGGTGTCGGCCTTGTGGTCATCGAGCAATACCAACAGCGGCGCCAGCGAACAGTCGCTGTTGTACAGGCCATCGGCGCGGGCGACGGCGCTATCGAGCAAGGCTTGGTTGCGCGACAGGCTTTGCCATTTCAGGTTGCCCTCGTTCAGGCCTTTGATCGCCTGCTTGGCGACCGTCACCAGGGACTGGGTCGACTGCACGCCGGGGGTGCCTTCCAGCTCCGCCATTAGCTCATCCATGGCCGCCAGGGTGGCGTACTGCGAACAACCGTCGGCCGCCGTCTTGACCATCACCACCAGCACATCCGAGCGGGTCGAATAGTGCTCGAGCATAAAGGCGTTGTCTTGGTTATAGCGCGAGCTTGGACGCAGCTCCGGGGCCCCTGGGTCGAGGTCACCCACCTGCAACCGCTGGCCGTACCACAGCCCCGCGCCCAACGCGAGCAATGCAATGCCCAGCGACCACGGCGCTACCCGTGGGCTGGCAGCGTGAGCCAAGCCCCGCCAGAACGGCTGCTCACGCCCGGCGTCGCGCTGGCGACGGGCGATGGCGCGGTGGCTGATGCCCACATAGGAGATCGCCACCGGCAGCACGATCAGGTTGCTGAGGATAATCACGGCGACGCCCATCGAGGCCCCCAAGGCCAACTCACGGATCACCCCGATGTCGATCACCAGCAAGCTGGCAAACCCTATGGCGTCCACCAGGATCGCCACCATTCCCGGCCAGAATAACTGCGCAAACGCCTGCCGAGCGGCCGTCAGCGGGCTGTCGGCAGTGCCCGCCTGCAGGGTGATGACGTTAATTTTTTGCACACCGTGGGAGATGCCGATGGCAAAGATCAGAAACGGCACCAGCATCGAGTACGGGTCCAGGCCCAAACCCGCCAGGTGCATCAGGCCCAATTGCCAAACCACGGCCATCAGCGTGGTCGCGAGCACCGCGACGGTACTGCGCAGGCAGCGGGTAAACCCATAGAGCAACGCCAGGGTAATCAAGACCACGCCAGCAAAGAACAGCGTGACCACAGCCAGGCCATCGATCAGGTCGCCGACCTTTTTCGCAAAGCCGGTAATGTGCACTTCAACGTTGGGGTTCTGCGCCTGGGCCCGTTGGCGGATGCGGCTCTCCATCTGCTGCGATAACCTCTGGTAGTCGAGGGTTAGCAGTTGCCCTGGGGATTGCGGGTCTGGGTAAGCCTCCAGCAACGGCACTTCGACGATGCTCGAGCGCAAATCATTGGCCACCAGGCGGCCGACCTCACCCGACCTGAGCAGGTTATCGCGCAGCTGTTGCAGGCTGTCCGGGGAGCCGTCGTAGGTGTGGGGAATCACCGTGCCACCGGCGAAACCGGCCTCGGTCACCTCGTTCCAGCGCACGCCGGGGCTCCACAGCGAACGCAGCCCTGCGCGTTCGGCCCCAGGCAGGTAAAAGGCCTCGTCGTGCACCTGGCGCAGGGTCTCCAGGTACGCAGGGTCGAACATATCCCCCTGGCGGGCCGCTACGCCGATACGCACGGTATTGCCTAGGTTGGCCAAGTCGTCGCGGTGCTCCAGCATGCGCTGGATGAACGGATGCTGCAGGGGGATCATTTTTTCGAAACTGGCAGACGGCCGAAGCAAACTGGCCTGGTAAAACAACAACAAGCTGAGCACACCGCACAGGGCGATCACCCAAAGCCGATGGCCGAAGATCAGCCGCTCCAGGGCTGAACCGCGCGGGTCGTGGGCCGCGCTCATGGTGGGCTGGCCTGGCCGGCGGTCACCTGCACCCCGCCCTCCCCGGCCAGCGCCAGCCCACCCGCAGGCAAGCCCACCACGGCGGCCAGGGCGCGGCGGTCCGAGCGCTGCACGGCGGTAAAATGCACGCCGTCGTCGTCACTGCGCAACAGCGTGCCTGCATTGCCCACCACCACCAGGCTACCTGCAGCCAGACGGGTAGCGCCTGCCAGGCTGGCTGTCGCGCTTCCCTCTACCCTCACCGGCTGCCAGCGGTCGCCGAAATCATCGGAGCGCCACAAGTTGCCCTGCAAGCCGTAAACGAGCAACGTGCGCGGCCGCCCTGTGGCGATCACGCCAAACAGCGAGCCCGCATAGGGGCTGGCCACGGCGACCCAGCTGCGCCCGGCGTCGCGGGAGCGGAACAGGCTACCCTGCTCACCCACCAACACCAGGCCGGCGTCCTTGACCTCAGCCAGGCCGTTGAGGTGCAGTTGCTCGGGGTTGTCGAGGCGCTCACTGACGTCCTGCCAATGGGCACCGCCGTCGTGGGTTTCCAGCAACGCCCCATAGGCCCCCACGGCCAGGCCGTGGTGAGCATCCTGAAACCACACGTCGAGCAGCGGCGCCTCACGCTGGCGGTCTTCGTATTGGCGCGCCCAGGTGGCGCCGGCATCGGCGCTGTACAAGATTTGCGCGTCGTGGCCCACGGCCCAGCCGTGTTGCCCATCGACAAAATACACCGCCGTGAGCATCTGCCGGGTCGGCACCTGGGCCGCCTGCCAACTGGCGCCTTGGTCGTCAGAGTAAAGAATGCGCCCACGCTCGCCCACCGCCACCAGGCGCTCGCCGACCACGGCGAGGTCCAATAGCAGGGTATGGGCGGGGGGTGGTGCGGCGAGGTTGGGTAGGCTGACCAGGGCCAGGGCCAACCCCAGTACGGCAATCAGGGCCCTGGCCATAGCTGTCCTCGGGCATCGGGTTTATCGAGACAAACCCTCGCGAGCGGGCGCCCGCGAGGGTTCAGACGTCACGCCAAGCTCTTGCTCACCACCTCAAAGACATCTGCCGACAGCTTGCCGGACGCCAGAATGCGTTCCAGCTCGCCCTTCATCAACGCCTGTCGAGCGCTGTCGTACTTGCGCCAGCGGGTCAGCGGCGACAGTTGCCGTGAGGCGATTTGCGGGTTGAGCGCGTTGAGCTCGATCACCAGGTCGGCGAGGAAGCGATAACCCGAACCGTCGGCGGCGTGGAAGTTGATCAGGTTTTGCCCGGCAAAGGCGCCGATCAGGGCACGTACTTTGTTGGGGTTCTTCAGGGTGAAGGCTGGGTGTTGCATCAACGCCTTGACCCGCTCCAAGCCACCTGGCAAGCCGCTGGCGGCTTGCACGCTGAACCACTGGTCCATGACCAACGGGTTGGCCTTGAAGCGCTCGGCGAACTCGGCCAGCACCTGGGCGCGCTCGGCTTCGAACGGCGAGTTGACCAACACCGCCAGGGCGGTCAGGCGCTCGGTCATGTTGTCGCAGTGTTCGTATTGGTCGAGGGTAGCCGCCACGACCTCAGCCTTGCCGGTGAGCATCAGGTACGACAGCGCGATGTTCTGCAGCGCGCGGCGGGCAAAGTGCTCGGCCTCGGCCACGTACGGGGTCACCTTGGACACCTCGCGGTTAGCCGTGTAGCGCGCCCACAGCGGTTCGAACAACTGTTCGGCGAGTTGCTGGCGGGCGAATTCGCGGGCCGCGTGGATGGCCTCGACATCGGCCACTTCGCTGATTTCCGCCAAGTAGGCTTCGCTCGGCAACGACAGCATTTCAGCCACCATCGCCTGGTCCAGGCTGGCATCTTCGAGCAGGGTGCGCAGCGCGGTCGCCAGGCGTGGGTCGAACACCAAGGCTTCGCCGCGCTGGTGCTGGCCGATCAGTTCTTGCAGCACCTGCACCGACAACTGCTGGCCAGCGTCCCAGCGGTTGAAGCCATCGCTGTCGTGCTGCATGAGGAACATCAACTGGTCGCGGTCGTAGGGGAAGCTCAAGCGTACCGGTGCGCTAAAGCCACGCAGCAGGGACGGCAACGGCTGCTCGCGAACGTCGACAAAGGTGAAGGTTTGCTCGGCCTCGGTCACCGAGAGCACCCGGCTGGTGCCGCTGGCGCTGGCTTCGCCTTGCAGGCGCAACGGGATCTCCCCGCCCTGGGCGTTGAGCAGGCCCAGTTCCACCGGGATCACCAAGGGCAGTTTTTCGCCGTTGTCCGGGGTCGGTGGGCAGCTTTGGCGGAAGGTCAGGCGGTATTCGCCCTGGGCCGCATCGTACGCCTCACTGACCGCCAGGCGCGGTGTGCCGGCCTGGCTGTACCAGCGCTTGAACTGGGTCAGGTCAGCGCCGTTGGCGTCTTCCATGGCCTTGATAAAGTCGTCGCAGGTCACGGCCTGGCCGTCATGGCGCTCGAAGTACAGGTCGCTGCCGCGGCGGAACCCGTCGGCGCCCAGCAGGGTGTGGAGCATGCCGACCACTTCCGAGCCCTTCTCATACACAGTGAGGGTGTAGAAGTTGGAAATCTCGATAAAGCTGTCCGGGCGCACAGCGTGGGCCATGGGCCCGGCGTCTTCGGCGAATTGGTGGGTGCGCAGGTAGGCAACGTCCTGGATCCGTTTGACCGTGGCCGAGTTCATGTCGGCCGAGAAGCCGGCATCGCGGAACACGGTGAAACCTTCTTTAAGCGACAGCTGGAACCAGTCGCGGCAGGTGACGCGGTTACCCGACCAGTTGTGGAAGTATTCGTGGGCCACGATGGCCTCGACCCGCTGGTGCGCCGCGTCGGTGGCGGTTTCGGCGCGGGCCAGCACGGCACTGGAGTTGAAGATATTCAACCCTTTGTTTTCCATGGCGCCCATGTTGAAGTCGTTGACCGCGACGATCATAAAGATGTCCAGGTCGTACTCGCGGCCGTAGGCTTGTTCATCCCAACGCATGGATTTTTTCAGGCTGTCCATGGCGTGCTGGCATTTGTCGATGTTTTCTGGCTCGACGTAAATGCGCAGCGCCACTTCCCGCGCGGACTGGGTGGTGAAGGTGTCTTCCACGCACCAGAGGTCACCGGCTACCAGGGCGAACAGGTAGGCAGGCTTCTTGAACGGGTCTTCCCAGGTCGCCCAGTGCCGGTCTTCACCTTCTGGCCCACTGGCCACCGGGTTGCCGTTGGAGAGCAGGATCGGGTAAGCCTGCTTCGCCGCACTCAGGGTGGTGGTGAAGCGGCTCATCACGTCGGGGCGGTCAAGGTAGTAGGTGATCTTGCGAAAGCCTTCGGCTTCGCATTGGGTACAGAACATACCGCCAGACTTGTACAGGCCTTCGAGCGCCGTGTTGGTTTCCGGGTGGATACGCACGCTGGTGTCGACCGTGAAATTCTCGGCCGTAGGTTGCAGGGTCAGGTGGCTGTCATCCAGCTGGTAGTCGGCCGGTTGCAGTTGCACGTCGCCCAGGCTCACCGACAACAGCTCCAGGGCTTGGCCGTCGAGCACCAAAGGTGGCAGGCCAGCGCCGCGCTCCGGGTTGCGGCGCATCACCAACTGGGTGTGGACCAAGCTGTGGTCGTCGAACAACTCGAAGGTCAGGTGGGTTTCGTCGATCAGGTAGTCGGGCGCCTGATAGTCTTTGAGGTAAATCATTTTCGGCTGGTCGGTACGCATGGGGGCATCCTGTTTAGTGATGCACGGCGAGCTGGTACGCCGTGTATTTGCGAATATTGATCACGCCGGTATCGAAGATCAGGTACTGGCCCTTGATGCCCAGCAGCGTGCCTTCGGCCACTGGATTTTTATCGAGATTGAAGCTGACGATCTTGCTCGGGTACGCCGCCACCGGGTAGCGGATATCGAGCGGCGCCACCTCGACAATGGGCTGAATGGCCTGCAGGCCGAAACGCGCTTGCAATGCGCTGACGCCCTGGGCACAGCTGTCGAAGAGTTGCTCGCGCACCGCTAGCAGGTCCACCGCCGCCGCGTCGCCCTTGAGCAAGGCCCGCCAGTTGGTGCGGTCCGCCACTTGCGAGCGAAACAGGTCTTCGACCAGCCCGGACTGCTGCCGAGTGGCGACGCGCATGATCGGTAGCGCCTGGATAGCGCCCTGGTCGAGCCAACGGGTCGGCAGTTGGGTGGCGCGGGTAATGCCCACTTTGATACCCGATGAATTGGCCAGGTACACCACGTGGTCCGTCATGCAGAACTGCTCGCCCCAACTCGGCTCACGGCAGGTGCCGTGCTCGTAGTGGCAGCGTTCGGGGCTCATGATGCACAGGTCGCACTGGGCCAGCTTGGTCATGCAGGGGTAGCAATAGCCCTGGCTGAAACTGGTTTTGGTGCGGCGCCCGCAATGGCTGCAATGGATCGCACCGAGAAATTCCAGGCGTAAGGTTTGGCCGATCAGCGGGTTGACCGCCACTTCGCTGTCGCCCACGCGCAGGGTGTACTGCACGGTGGGGCCTTCCAGGCGGGTCGACATTTTGCTAACCGCGCCGCGAGCGATCTCGTTCAATGGATCGCATCCGACTTGAACAGAATATTGGCCACCGGCGCAGATTTTGAGCTGCACTCCTGCGGGCCCATATACCCGGTGCGCTGGTCTTCCGGCAGGTTCTTCGCTTCCCAGGCGATCAACGCCTGCAACGACAGGGCTTTCTGCTCGGCGGAGAGCTTGCGGCCGTCGGACCATTTACCGATTTCCACCGCCAGTTTCAGGCTTTCGTAGATCTCGGGGGTGATGTTTTCGATCATGTGAGCAAACGAGGTCATGGCGACTCCAGAAATTAACGGCTTAGTCTACGGCGTGCGAGGGCGCCACCCAAGAGGCCAGTCAAGCAACCGGCCAATAATCCGCCGACGTGGGCGGCATTGGCGATTTCGCCGAAGCCCAGCGCCCCCACCACCCCACTCATGCACACCAGCAACCACACCAACATCATAACCAACACGCCACGGGGCAGATGGTAATGGGCATTGGGCGCCAACCATTGGTACAACCAGCAGTGCCCGAGCAGGCCATACAGCACACCCGACAAACCGCCGAACAGGCTTGGCCCGCCCACCGCATACTGGGCATAGTTGGACACCAGGCTGAATATGAGGGTCAGCCCCACCAAGCTCAAGTGGCCCTGGCGTTGCTCGATGCGCCTGCCCAGCTCCCAGTACCACAGCCCATTCATGGCCAGGTGGAGGATGCCGAAATGCACCAGCATCGGCGTGATCAGGCGCCACCATTGGCCGCCGGCCAGGCTACTGGCCAGGCTGTCGAAATAGATGTATTCACCTTCGACGTGGAAGTCCAGAAACGTCAGCCAGCGCAAATGCGCCAGGTCTTCACCGAGCCAGGTGAGGGCCGCCACCACCACACTGAGCAACAGCACCACCGCCGTGACCGGGTTGCTCCGGGCCTGGGCGAGCAAGCTCGGCCGCGCCGCCGGGGCCAAGGCCGGCAAGGCGCTGGTGTCGACCTCGGCGTTGCCGTCGGGGTAGCGCTGGTACAGCTCGCGCACGCTGTCGGCGCTCCAGCGCGGGTCGATCCACAGCACTTGGGCGTCGCCCTCTTCGGTGACCCGGTGCGGCACCTGCAGGCGGCGTAACAGGCCAACGAAGCCGCTGAGGTCGATACTTAACGGCTGACGAAATACTTCTAACTTGCTCATCGCAGGGCTTCCGGGCGTTCAACGTCGACCCAGACGAATTTACCAGGGTCGATACGGGTTTCCTGGTCCAGCCGGTAGGCCACCAGCTTGCCGTAGAGTACGGCGCTGTAGTCGAGGCAGGCCAGGTTGGGGCGAATCGGTGCAGGCCGGCCGCTGCGCCAGTAGTGGCCGACGAATAACAGCGGCTCATCGACGCCATAGCGCAGCAGCGCGTTCTTCTGCCCGGTACTCAGCGGCGTACTGGCCACCGCTTCCGGCAGCGCGTCGGGCTGGAAGACAATGTCGCCATAGGTCTGCGGGTTGTCTTCCCAGAACTTAGTGCGGAAAAACGAGCGGGTCAGGCCATCGCCGCCGGTTAGGGTCAGGCCATCGGGCAGGCGCATATCGGTGCCGCGCAGCAGGCGGTCAAACACATTGCAGGCGTAACTGCCCGGCACTGCAGCGGCCTGGACGAAATGCTCATCGACGCAGCCACTGGGGAACGGCCCGCGCAGGCTGGCGATCAGGGTGTTGTCCCAGCAGGCATGAACCACACGAAAGCGCCCGGCGTCGATGAACAGCGGCATCTGGTAAAACCATTGCACGAACTCGTCCCATTCCAGCGGGTGATGGGCGAACTGGGTCAGCGTGGCTTCGATCAAGCGCTCATGGCGTGGCGTGTGTTCGCGCACGTACTGCTTGCCACTGCCCGGCGGCGCGGGGGTCGCCCAGCCCAGGGCATTGAATTCATGGTTGCCCATGATGCAATGGGCCTGGCCGGCCTCGGCCATGTCGTGGACGATGTGCAACGCTTCGCGAATGCGCGGGCCGCGGTCGATGATATCGCCGAGGAACAGCGCCTGGCGCCAGGGGTGCCGCCACACCCCGGCCTGGCGCCGATAGCCGAGGGTGTCCAGCAGGTGCTCGAGGGTGTGCGCACAGCCGTGCACATCACCGATCAAGTCATAACTGCGTGCCGGGTCGAGCATCAGTCGCCCCCGCCCCCGAGGCGGCTGCCCCAGCCGAGTTTGGTGCGGCACACCTCATAGTAGTTGTGGTCCAGAGGGTGAATCAGGCGCAGTTTCTGCGGTTTTTTGCTGACGGTGATGGTGTCGCCGGGGGCACAGGTGAAATGGTTCTGGCCGTCGCACGAGACCTGCGGGTAGATGGTCATGTCGCGGGCAACAACGATCTTCAGTTCACTGTTGCCGTCGACCACGATGGGCCGGCCCGATAAGGTGTGCGGGTACATCGGCACGATGACGATGGCGTCCAGCTTGGGGTGCATGATGGGGCCGCCCGCCGACAGCGCATAGGCGGTGGAGCCGGTCGGGGTGGCGACGATCAGGCCGTCGGCCTTCTGGCTGCAGACGAACTGGCCATCGATGTAGATCTCGAATTCGATCATGCGGGTCGACTTGCCGGGGTGCAGCACCACATCGTTCAAGGCATCGCCCTGGCCGATGGCCTCCCCGTGACGGCGCACTTCGGCCTGAAGTAAAAAGCGGTTTTCCACCAGGTAGTGGCCGTCGAGCACCTCAGCCACCTTGACTTCCAGTTCGTCGGGGCGAATGTCGGTGAGAAAACCCAGGCTGCCGCGGTTGATACCCAGCACCGGAATATTGTGCCGAGCCAACGCGCGAGCGGCCCCGAGCAAGCTGCCATCACCGCCGACGACGATGACCAGGTCGCACACCTCGCCGAGCATTTTGCGTGACGAGGTCTGCAGGCTATGGCCTGGCAACACTTCGGCAATGGTGTCCTCGAGAATCACGTGCAACTGACGCTCCAGCAGAAACTTTTTCAAGCGCCGGATGGTGTCGAGGACCTGGGAGCTGCCGAGGCGGCCAATGATGCCAATATTGCGAAACTGCTCCATGGGGCTCCCGCCTAATTCTGGAATACGGTTGAAAGGTATTAACCCGTACTCTTTTTGCATTCTGATGTGACAGCGATTATGGGGTAAAGCGCCAGGCAGGACAAAAAGCTTTGCACCGGCGAGCAAACCGTTATGCTCGCAGCATGAACCTGTTCCCTACCCTGCACGCCCTGCCCCGCCTGCTGCACCAGCCTGAAGTGCGCGATTTGGCGTGGGCGATCCTGGCCCCACCGATGCTGGCCCAGGCGCCGTGGCGGCAACGCCACCCGCTGGCCGCCAGCGACTGGGCCAGCGCGCCTGAAGCGCTGGAGGCCTGGCTCTGGGCGCTGGACGCCGAGCCGCAACCGCTCCGCGACTGGCTGGCCCGTGGCCCGACCCGGCGCCTGGGGCTGTATTACGAGCGGCTGTGGCAGTTCGCCTTGGACCAGGCCCCGGGGGTGGAGCTGCTGGCGGCCAATCTGCCGATCCGCCAAGGCAACCTGACGCTCGGCGAATTGGACATCCTGCTGCGCGACCGTGAAGGCGAGCACCATATCGAGCTGGCCATCAAGCTCTATTTGGGCCCGCTGGTGGGCGGCGAGGACCCCGCCCAGTGGCTGGGGCCGGGCTGCCAGGACCGCCTGGGGCGCAAGCTGAGCCACCTGGCCGAGCATCAGTTGCCCATCTCGGCGCGCCCGCAAAGCCGCGCAGCCCTGGCAGGGCTAGGCCTCGAACAGCCCCAGGCGCACCTGTGGCTGGCGGGCTATCTGTTTTACCCCTGGCCTGGCGCTGGTGCCGCTGCCCCCGCGGGCGCTCACCCTCAGCACCTGCAAGGCGCCTGGTTGTTCCAGCGGCAATGGCGGCAGTTCGCCGGGCAATGCCCGCCCGGGCGTTGGCAACCCTTGCCGCGCCAGGCCTGGCTGGCGCCTGCGCGGTGCAGCGCGGCAGAGGTTTGGACAGCTGAGCAATTCGAGGCCTGGCTAACCGAACTCGACCCGCTGGCCCCTGCGCAACTGTTGGTGCGGCTGGTCGAGGGCAAAGACAGTGACTGGCACGAGGCCCAGCGATTGTTTTTAGTCGCCGATGTGTGGCCGAATCTACCGGGTAAGCCTCGCCATTAGTGGCGCTGAGGCCTGGGCAAAGTCAATTGCGGCGTAAAAGCGTATTCGGCGCCACACCAAATGCTTTGCGAAACGCATGGCTGAAATGGGAAAAGTCAGAAAACCCGAAATCCAGGGCCGCCTCGGACACGCTGCGCACCTGGCCGCGTTCGATCGCTTCTCGGCTGGCATTCAGGCGCTCTTTCCAAATCTCTGCAACGGGGGTTTTCTGGTAGCGGGCGAAGGCCCGCGTAACGGTCCGGGTGGACACATTGTGCGCCTTGGCGATGGCATCGATCGACAGGTCGGGCTCGCTCAAGTGTCGTTGGATGTACTTCATGATGCGGCCGTAGAGGTCCATCTCTTGGTGGCTGGTTTTCAGGTCCTGGAGTTCCAGGCTGATCACCAGCAGATCCAACAAAGCACTTGAGTACCGATTCGAGATCCGCTCGTTCTGCAGCGATGCAGGCGTGCTCGCGGCCTGATGCAGCAATTCGCGTAAGGGAACGACACCCGGGCGCCGGTCGTCGAGGACCAGCGCGGTGTACTCGGCAATACGCGGCAGGCGCTCGGTGAGCAACGCTCTGGGAATACGGATCAAGTGGTTTTCGGTACCGCCCAGGCTGAAACGAAACGTCTGAGTTGCGTCATAAAGAAACAAATCGCCCGTTGCCAGGCTTGCTTTTCTTGAGCCTTGTTCTATCTGCCCGTGGCCATTTCGAGCGAAACCCAACCATAAATCTTCGGCCGGGCCGCTGCGCAGGTGCTGCGCGGAACGCTCCCAGTAATGCAACGGCGAAGACAGCGAGCAGATGTCCAGCTCGCCGACGGTATTAACCGTGAGCGAGCCATCGAAACTGCCCTGGGACAAGTGTTTGCTATCGGCCGCCAGGCAGTGGCGACAGACCACTTCTTTCCAATAATCAAACCGACGGGGTGGCGAAACAGCTAGGGTCGAATACTGAGAGCTTGGGTTCATGACACTGACCTCGACAATGATCCAAGAGACGCTCGAGAAGTTGTAGCGTGCGACCAGTTTTCACCCATGAAAAGCAATTAACAGGCCAAGCGCAGTGGCAGGCCTGCTCGAATACGCTGCCATGGCATTTGCAGCGCAACTTCCAGCTGCCTTCGGCGGCTGTGCCCCGCCGCATCCGTCACCATTTAAGGGCACAGCACATTACTCAGGCGGCTCACGCGCACCAGCGCGGTTCACGGTGGAACTTGCGCCTGGGCCATGTCTTTTCCAACCAAATGGTTGTCTCGCCGAACAAAGCGCACCCTCCTCGCCCAGCCTAATTTCCACCCCACAGCAGCTCAATCCCCGCTGATGAGGTACGCCATGCATCGACACTATTCCCAACGATTCGCTGATTCCTACTGGTTTCTGCAACGGCGCGACCTTGCACCTGAAGAGTCGGCTTATTGGCTGATTGAATGTTGTGCCATGCATCTGCTGCAGCGCCGGCAGATCGCCAAACGCAACCTCCCAGCGCCGCGCTGACGCCCACCCGTAGGCCTGAACGATAATAACCAGGAGCTCAATATGGAATCTGCAATCGACACACATCTCAAATGCCCACGCACCCTGTCCCGCCGTGTACCGGACGAGTATCAACCGCCGTTCCCTATGTGGGTCGCGCGCGCTGACCAGCAGCTGGAACAAGTGGTGATGGCTTATCTGGGCGTGCAATATCGCGGCGACGCCCAGCGCGAGCCCGCATTGCAGGCGATGCGTCACATCGTTGGCAGTTTCAGCCTGCCAGATGGCCCGCAGAGTTATGATTTGACCCACCACACCGACAGCAGCGGCTTTGATAATTTGATTGTGGTCGGCTACTGGAAAGACCCGGCCGCCCACTGTCGCTGGTTGCGCTCACCCCAAGTGAATGACTGGTGGAGTTCGCCGGATCGGCTCGCTGAAAGCCTGGGTTATTTCCGCGAAATCACCGCGCCGCGCAGCGAGCAGTTCGAGACGCTGTACGCGTTTCAGGAGAACCTACCGGGTGTCGGCGCGGTAATGGACACAACCAGTGGAGAGATCGAAGAACACGGCTACTGGGGTTCGATGCGCGACCGTTTCCCGATCTCCCAGACTGACTGGATGAAGCCCACCAGCGAGCTGCAAGTGATCGCGGGTGACCCGGCCCAGGGCGGACGGGTTGTGGTTCTGGGGCATGACAACCTTACCCTGATTCGTTCCGGCCAGGACTGGGCAGATGCTGAAGCAGAGGAGCGCTCGCTCTACCTCGACGAAATCTTGCCGACGTTACAGGACGGCATGGACTTCCTGCGGGACAACGGCCAGGCGTTGGGCTGCTACAGCAACAGGTTCGTGCGCAATATCGACCTGGACGGCAACTTTCTCGACCTGAGCTACAACATCGGTCACTGGCGCTCGGTGGAGAAACTCGAGCGCTGGGCTGAATCGCACCCGACCCACCTGCGTATTTTCGTAACGTTTTTCCGGGTGGCCGCCGGTTTGAAGAAGTTAAGGCTGTACCACGAAGTGTCCGTGTCAGACGCCAAGAGTCAGGTGTTCGAGTACATCAACTGCCATGCGCAGACCGGCATGTTACGCGACGCGCTGCCGCCAACCACCTGATCGCCATCGGCGCTTACCTCCCCCATCTCTGCCGCCTTGCCACCCTCGTCGGGTGGCCGGCTTCCCTGTGCGAGGAATAAATGATGCATAAGATCCGCCTGCTGACCCTCTCTACCCTATTGCCCGCGCTTCACGCCAACGCCGGCGAAGTGGCGCCCGGCGATTATGAGCAATACCCAATCGGCGCGACTATCGGGGCGATTTATTACCAGCACGCCACCACGGACTCGGCCTATAACGATGGACGCAAGATCAGCTCTGACTTCAAGGTGCGCTCTGACGTCGGCATCCTGCGTCTGCTGCATGTGTACGCACTCTCTGACACCGTCACCATCGACCCGCAGTTTCTGTTGCCTTTCGGGTACGTCTCCGGCGCAAGCGACGCCTCAGCGCTGGGTAGTACCCGCGGCGTTGGCGACTTGATCCTCACCGCGCCGGTCAAATGGCGGCTCAACGAAGCCCGCGACACCCTCAGTATCGCCCCCTATCTGTATGTGCCTACGGGTACGTACGACAAGGAGGACGCGCTCAATCTCGGCGAGAACCGCTGGAAATTCGAACTGCAGAGTGCCTACGTCAAACACTTCGGCGAAAAATGGGCGGTGGACCTGGTTGGCGGCGCGACCTGGTATGGCGACAACACGGATTTCGGTGCAAATGCCGACCGTATGGAGCAGGACGTTTCTTACGCAGCACAGATCATGGGGCGTTACATGCCAGACGCCAGCACCGCGTTGGGTATCGGCTTCGGGCGCACCTGGGGCGGCGAGACGAACGTTGAGCAGGTCGATCAGAACAACGAGCTGGGCACCACCAACTTCCGCCTCACCGCGACTAAATTCGTCACCCCCCAAGATCAGCTCCAACTGCAACTGGGTAGGGACCTCTCGGTGGACAACGGCACCAAGGAAGACTTGCGCATTAACCTGCGTTACGCGCGCATTTTTTAACCCAAGGTGCTGCGGCTACCTGCCCTTTGCGGCTTTACCCAGCGGTGTCCGCCTCAGCCAAATCGATGTCTTGCTCAACCAAGCCCGCGACTGGCAGCGCGGACTATCTTGAGCGCCAGGCCCACTTGTATTGATGAGCAGCAGTGCTCTTCGGCCATTTACGATAAGGACAGCCCAACCATGCCCATTGTTCGCCCCAGCCTTGAACAGCTATTGGACGTATCGAGCAGCCTGCACATGCAGATCACTGCCGAGCAAGCCCACGAATACCTGGCGCTCATGCAGCCTAGCTTCGATGCTTATGACCTGATTGACGAGCAGCCTGACTTCATTCCACCGGTGCGTTACCAACGCAGCTCGGGCTATCGACCCTCGGCTGCCAACAACCCGTTGAACGCCTGGTACTACCGAACGGAAGTCTGCGGTGCCGGTGAAGGCAAGCTGGCCAATAGAACAGTCGCACTCAAGGACAATATTTCACTCGCGGGCGTACCCATGATGAACGGTGCAAAGCCCCTTGAGGGCTTCGTCCCATCATTCGATGCCACGGTTGTCTCCCGATTGCTCGATGCCGGCGCAACCATTCTCGGCAAGGCCACCTGCGAGCATTACTGCCTATCCGGTGGTAGTCACACGAGTGATCCGGCGCCGGTGCACAACCCCTATCGCCACGGATTTGCCTCGGGAGGGTCGTCTTCCGGCAGCGCAGCACTGGTTGCCGCGGGCGAGGTCGACCTGGCAGTCGGCGGCGACCAAGGCGGGTCAATCCGAATTCCTTCGGCCTTCTGCGGCACGTACGGGATGAAGCCGACCCACGGCCTGGTGCCTTACAGCGGGATCATGGCCATCGAAGCGACTATCGATCATGCCGGGCCCATTACGGCAAACGTACGGGACAACGCTCTGATGCTGGAGGTCATGGCGGGAGCCGATGGCCTCGACCCGCGCCAGGCCGCGCCTCAGGTCGACGCTTACAGTGATTACCTGGAACGCGGTGTAAGCGGGCTAAGGATCGGCGTCCTGCGCGAAGGCTTTGAATTGGCCAACCAGGACCCGCGTGTCGCCTCCTCTGTACGCAATGCCATCGATGCATTGGCTCGGCTGGGCGCGCACGTCGAAGAGGTGTCGGTGCCTGAGCACAAGCTGGCAGGTTCGTTGTGGCACCCCATCGGCTGTGAGGGCCTGACGATGCAGATGATGCACGGCAATGGAGCCGGCTTTAACTGGCAAGGGTTATATGACCTGGGGTTGTTGGACAAACAGGCCGGCTGGCGCGATCAGGCCAATGACCTGTCCGCCTCGCTCAAGCTGTGCATGTTCGTCGGGCAATACGGTCTGCAGCGCTACAACGGCCGTTTCTACGCCAAGGCACAAAACCTCAGACGCCTGGCCCGTGCCGGTTATGACGCGGCATTGGCGCGCTACGACCTGCTGGTCATGCCGACCGTGCCGATCATTGCCCAGCCGCACCCGCAGCCCGGTTGCTCGATCACCGAGTACGTGGCCCGGGCGCTGGAAATGATCGGCAATGCCTCTGCACAGGACATCACGGGCCATCCGGCCATGTCGATTCCCTGCGGCCTGGTAGACGGTTTACCTGTCGGGCTGATGCTGGTGGGCAAACACTATGCCGAAGGCACGATTTACCAGGCTGCCGCAGCGTTCGAGGCGTCTGTCGACTGGAAAAACTGTTAGCCGGCCCTGCAGCGCAAAAAAGACCAAGCCGCCAGGCGCTGCCTTGAAGCTCAACGATGAGGAACCCACCGATGACCACCGCAGAAAAAAAACCATCAACCCCAGGCGAACGCGCGCAGGCGCTACTGCAAGTGCTCAAGCAGAAGGACCTGATCCCCGATGGCTATATCGAGCATATGACACAGCTGATGGCACACCAATGGAGCCCGGATAACGGCGCCCGGGTTGTGGCCAAGGCCTGGGTAGACCCGCAGTTTCGTGAACTCCTGCTCAGAGATGGCACCGCCGCGTGCGCCCAATTCGGTTACACCGGCCCGCAGGGTGAATACATTGTTGCGCTGGAGGACACGCCCAGTGTGAAAAACGTGATTGTGTGCAGCCTCTGCTCCTGCACCAATTGGCCCGTCCTGGGCCTGCCGCCGGAGTGGTACAAGGGCTTCGAGTTCCGCGCCCGCCTGGTTCGCGAAGGGCGCACCGTGCTGCGGGAGTTGGGCACGGAGCTGCCAGACGAGGTGGCCATCAAGGTGTGGGACACCAGCGCCGAAAGCCGCTATCTGGTGCTGCCTATGCGGCCAAAGGGCAGCGAAGCCATGGATGAAGAGGCGCTTCGAAAATTGATTACCAAGGATGTCCTTATTGGCGTAGCGCTACCGTACGTCGCGTAGCCGGGGATCTCTGTTTATTTCAATTTTCATTCACCACTACAGAGGTATTCACAATGGATGGCTTTCACGATCTCGGCGGTTTCCAAGGCTTTGGCAAAGTCCCGCACACCATCAACAGCCTGAGCTACCAACCCGTGTTCAAGCAGGACTGGGAACACCTGGCGTACAGCTTGATGTTCATCGGCGCCGATCACTTGAAAAAGTTCAGCGTGGACGAAGTGCGCCACGCGGTCGAGCGCCTGGACGTGCGCCAGCATGTCGGCACCCAGTACTACGAACGCTATGTCATCGCTACCGCCACCCTGCTGGTGGAAACCGGTGTCATCACCCAGGCGGAGCTCGATCAGGCCCTGGGTTCGCACTTCAAGCTGGCGAACCCCGCCCATGCCCAAGGTCGCCCGGCGATCACTGGCCGAGCACCTTTTGAAGTCGGCGACCGGGTTGTCGTGCGCGACGAGTATGTAGCGGGGCATATCCGCATGCCGGCTTATGTGCGAGGCAAGGAAGGTGTGGTCTTGCACCGTACTTCAGAAAAATGGCCATTCCCGGACGCCATTGGCCATGGCGACCTGACCGCTGCGCATCAGCCCACCTACCACGTCGAGTTTCGTGTGAAGGACCTGTGGGGGGATGCAGCCGATGACGGCTTCGTGGTGGTCGACCTGTTCGAAAGCTACCTGGACAAGGCCGCCAGCTCGCCAGCGGTGAACCTATGATTGATGGCGACCCTGCGGGCCGACTGCCGGTAACCGTGCTTTCTGGCTTCCTCGGCGCCGGTAAAACCACCCTGCTCAATCACCTACTGCGCAATCGCGACGGCCTGAGAGTGGCAGTCATCGTCAATGACATGAGCGACGTCAACATCGATGCCCAAGAGGTGCAGCGCGACGTGGCGCTGCACCGGGGTCGGGATGAGTTGATCGAGATGAGCAATGGCTGTATCTGCTGCACGCTGCGCGCCGATTTGCTCGAGCAGATCAGTGCCCTGGCACGCCAGCAACGTTTTGACTACCTGCTCATTGAATCTACGGGGATCTCCGAACCGATGCCGGTTGCCGAGACCTTCGCATTCCTGGACGCAGAAGGCTTCAGCCTCAGCGAACTGGCGCGGCTCGATACCTTGGTGACGGTGGTCGATGGCAGTGGTTTTCAGGCACTGCTCGAATCGCCAGACATCGCGCCCCGCGACGACGCACAAACGGACACACCCAAACGCCTTCTGGCAGATCTGCTGATTGAGCAGGTGGAGTACGCCAACGTCATTCTCGTCAACAAACTGGACCTGATCGACGAGCCCGGTTATCAGGCCGTGCACGGAATCCTCCGCGGCCTTAACCCGACCGCGCGAATCATGCCGATGACCCACGGCAAGGTTGAGCTAGCAAGCATTCTCGGCACCCATCTGTTCGATTTACCCAGCCTGGCGGCATCGCCCGGCTGGATGAAAAAAATGCAGGCCGACGACACACCGGCCTCCGAGTCGGACACCTATGGCGTGACTTCATGGGTGTACCGCGAGCGGGCTCCCTTTCACCCACAGCGTTTTCTCGATTTTCTGCAGCGGCCCTGGCGCAACGGGCGCTTGTTGCGCAGCAAGGGTTACTGCTGGCTGGCCAACCGGCACCTGGAAACCGGCCTGTTGGTGCACAGCGGCGGGCAGTTCCAGTGGGACTATGTGGGGCACTGGTGGAACTTCATCGAGCAGTCGCAATGGCCGAGGGATGAATATCGGTTGCAAAGCATCATGACCAAGTGGGACAGCATTGTCGGCGATTGCCGGCAGGAGTTGGTCTTTATCGGCCAGGATCTGGATACCCACGCGTTACAGCGCGCCCTCGACGACTGCCTGCTCAGTGCCGAGGAAATAGCCGCCGGCCCATCAACCTGGCAAACGCTGCCGGGGGCGAAAGTCTTTGACGCCCAGGCGTTGTCGGCCCCGACGCAGCCCTCGCAGGCTGTTCCCATTTGACCGAGGTAGAGGTGCTCCATGCTTTTTTTTAGCCGATCCACACGCCGGGTATTGGCGCATCTGGCCGACCGGCTGGAGCAGCCTGACCAGGCGAGCCGGCCATTGTCATCGAACAACCGGTTAGTGCGGGCCATTCTGGCTAGCGTCGAACAGCTGCTGCAGGAGCGGCAAGCCGCTAAGGAGCAAGCCAGCGCATTAACCTGCCGCGTCAGCCAAGTGGAAGCGGACCTGGCCTGCCGTGACAAGTTGTTGCGGCAATGGGAGGCGCGCTGGGCACTGATGGTTCAAGGCGCAGGTGAGCAATTCTGGGAGCTGCAACTGGATGGAACCGCTGCACCTGGGCCGCAGTGTGCGATGACGTGGACCAGGCCTGCGGCGGACTCGGCCCAGGCTATGGGTCGGCTCGGCGCGTGGAGCGAACAGTTGCATCCGGACGACCGGCAAGCCCATCTGGCAGCGCTCGCCAGGCACCTTGCCGACCGTAGCGGGCGGACGGCATTTGCCCTCCAGGCGCGAATGAAGGCCGCGCCCGGCGACGACTATCGCTGGTGCAGCATCAGCGGTACATCGCAGCGCGATGGGCAAGGCGCCGCGCTGTGCATGGCGGGGACCGTTCGCGACATCCATGAACAATACCGGCACAACCAGGCGCTCGAACTGGCGGCTACACGCTTCGACATTTCCCGGGAGATGCTGCATGACGGGCTCTGGGATATCGAGGTGGTGGCAGGCGACCCGGCAAACCCGAAAAATACCATTTGGTGGTCTTCACAAATGCGCCGGCTGCTGGGCTGCAACACGGTCGAGGAATTCCCCAACACCCTGGAAAGCTGGACCTCGCGCTTGCATCCCGACGATAGCGCACGGGCCATCGGCGCCTTCGTCGCCCATGTGGACGACCGCAGCGGCAAGACGCCCTTCGATGTGGATTATCGACTCAAACACACAAACGGCACTTACCGCTGGTTTCGCGGCCGCGGGCAAACGCGCCGCGCGCAGGACGGCGCCCCGCAACGGGTGGTAGGTGCGATCACCGACATCCATGCCCACCATGAAGAAAGCACCCTGCGCGAGGCGCAAGCGCGACAACATCGGGAGATGCAAGAAACCCTCAACAGGCTGACGCAGATTGTGACCACCATCCAGGGCATTGCCAGCCAGACCAACCTGCTGGCGTTGAATGCCGCCATTGAGGCGGCGCGAGCCGGCGAAGCCGGTCGCGGATTTGCAGTGGTCGCCGATGAAGTGCGCAAGCTCGCCACGCGAACCAGCCAGGCGACCCAGCAAGCGGCCGAGATGATGGACAACTAGGTTCTGTAGGTAAAATGCCTGCGCGTCGACCCTGCTGCGTTGGAACCAGGCTGGCACAAAAAAAACGGGTAATTTTCTGGGTTCGGTGGTTTCTGCAGCAACATTAGGTAATTAGTTTTATCTTTTGCTTGTGAAAGACCACACTAGAAACGGATAGATACCCTGAGCCCGGATCCATGACCTGGAAAAATACCGAAGCACGCTATGGCAGCCTGTCGATTACCCTGCATTGGCTGATGTTGGTGATGCTCGCGGCCGTTTATGCCTGCATCGAACTGCGCGGGCAGTTCGCCCGCGGCTCCGATAGCCGCCTGCTGATCGTGCAGCTGCATTTTATGTTGGGCCTGAGCGTGTTTGCGTTGGTCTGGTTGCGGTTGCTGGCACGCAGCCTGGGCGTCACCCCGAAAATCGAGCCGACACCGGCTTTGTGGCAACGCTTGGGCGCCAGTGCCATGCATTGGGCGCTTTATGCCCTGATGATTGCCATGCCGGTGCTCGGCTGGTTGATCCTCAGCGGCGAAGGCAAGCCCGTACCGTTCTGGGGCTTGCAACTGCCCCACCTGATCGCGCCCAACCGCGAGCTGGCCGCGCAGATTCAAGACTGGCATATCAGCGTCGGCACCTGGGGCTATTGGCTGATTGGCTTGCATGCAGTGGCTGGGCTGTTCCATCACTACGTCATACGGGATAACACCCTGCGACGGATATTGCCCGGCCCTGCGCCTGAACGGCATTGAGCCTGCGCGAAGGACCTGTGACAAAATATTAAAACCGTCATCCACTCTAGGGTATCCTGCCCCGGCTTTGCACCGAGGCGGTCAATACGATCACCCGTCAACCAGCACTTGCGAGGAGCGCCCAAGATGCACGAAATCCCAAACCTCCCTTTCCCAAGCCTGCACACGCCCAAGCCTGAACAGCCGGCTCAATCGGCAGACTCCAAGCCGGCTGAGCACAGCTCGCAGCCTGGCAAAGAACGCGACAAGTAGAGGTACCTAAACGGCATGGGCACCCCCGCGATCACGCGCCGCCCATGTCGCCAATAAATGGCTTCACCTCGCGTCACCACCCGCTATCATTCTTATCTCGCCTTCTCTACCCGCTACTCGGATTCTTCAATGCCTGATCACCCGCGCCCCATGGCGGTTACCCTGCAAGTCGTGGCAATCGTTCTGTTCACCTTCATCGGCTACCTCAACATCGGCATCCCCCTGGCCGTATTGCCGGGCTATGTCCACAGCGACCTGGGGTTTGGCGCCGTCATCGCCGGGCTGGTGATGAGCGTGCAGTATCTGGCGACCCTGCTCAGCCGCCCCTATGCCAGCCGCATCATCGACAACCTGGGCAGCAAAAAAGCCGTGATCTACGGCCTGTCCGGTTGCGGCCTGAGCGGGGTATTCATGCTGCTGTCGGCCGCCCTGACCAGCCTGCCCCACTGGAGCCTGGCCAGCCTCCTCATCGGCCGCGTGGTGCTGGGCAGTGCAGAAAGCCTGGTGGGTTCAGGCTCCATCGGTTGGGGGATCGGCCGGGTGGGTGCGCAGAACACCGCCAAGGTGATTTCCTGGAACGGTATTGCCAGCTACGGCGCACTGGCCATCGGCGCACCGTTGGGGGTGCTGCTGGTGCAGTATCTGGGGCTATGGAGCATGGGCGTGAGCATTATCCTGCTGGCGGCGCTGGGCCTGCGCCTGGCCTGGCACAAACCGGCAGCGCCGGTGGTCAGCGGCGAGCGCCTGCCGTTTCTTCACGTATTGGGCCGGGTATTGCCCCACGGCATGGGTTTGGCGCTGGGCTCGATTGGCTTTGGCACCATCGCCACGTTCATCACTTTGTATTACGCCAGCCATCAATGGGGCAACGCCGCCATTTGCCTAAGCTTGTTCGGCGCCAGTTTTATCTGCGCCCGGCTGCTGTTCGGCGGCCTGATCAATCGCATAGGTGGCTTTCGGGTGGCCATTGCCTGCCTTTCGGTGGAAACCCTCGGGCTGCTATTGCTGTGGCTCGCCCCTAGCCAGGAATTGGCCCTGGCCGGCGCTGCGTTGACCGGCTTTGGCTTTTCCCTGGTGTTCCCGGCCTTGAGCGTGGAGGCGGTCAACCTGGTGCCGGCGTCCAGCCGCGGGGCCGCCGTGGGCGCGTACTCGCTGTTTATCGACTTATCCCTGGGGATTACCGGGCCACTGGCGGGCGCCATCGCCGCCGGGTTCGGCTTTGCTTCGATCTTTCTGTTCGCGGCGCTGGCGGCCATCGGCGGCTTAGCGCTGAGCGTCTACCTGTACAAACAGGCCACCCGCAACCCGCTTCGGCATGAAGAGATCGTTTAAAAGTCGATCTTGCCGCGCCCGGCCTTGATCGCGCCACGCTGGGTCTTACTTTCCAGGCGGCGTGTGCGCGAACCGAGGGTCGGTTTGGTGGGGCGGCGTTTCTTTTCTACCTTGCCCGCAGCCAGGATCAACTCGCGCAAACGCTCCAGGGCATCGGCGCGGTTTTGCTCTTGGGTACGGTATTGCTGGGCCTTGATCACCAGCACCCCTTCGCGGGTGATCCGGCTGTCACGCAAGGCCAGCAGCCGCTCTTTGTAGAACGGCGGCAGAGAGGAAGCATTGATATCGAAGCGCAGATGCATCGCGCTGGAAACCTTATTGACGTTCTGGCCACCCGCGCCTTGCGCGCGAATGGCTGTTAGCTCGATTTCATGGTCGGGCAAGTGAACGTCGTTGGAGATTTCCAGCATATCCGGCAGCCTTACTCCGGCTTGGGCTTGCGCCGACCAAAGCCAGGGCGCTGGCCGCTACCGGCAGGCGGGCCGCGGCGCTTGCCGGATGGGCCGTCGTCGACCAGCTTGATGCCAGGGCGCTTTTGCACCGGCTTGGCCGGGCGCTTGTTCATCTCGCTTGGGCGCTCGGCCACTGGCGTACCACCGGCTTTCGGGGCGCCACGTGGAGCCTCGCGGCGCGGGTTTTCCGTACGTGCGGCGTCTTGACGCGGGGCATTGTCGCCACGCGGCTGGCGTGCAGGGCGCTCTTCGCGAGCAGGGGCCGCGCCATCGTGGGCCGGGCGCAGGTTACGGACCCGCTCGCCACGGCCCAATGGGCGCGACGACTTACGCTGCAGGCGGTCGAGCTTTTCTTTGGACTTGGTGCTCATCGCCACCTGGGCCACGGCAGTCAGGCCCACTTCGGCCGCCAGGATATCCACTTCGCCCTGGGTCAGTTCGCGCCAGCGGCCCATGGGCAGATCGGAATTGAGGAACACCGGGCCAAAGCGCACGCGCTTCAGGCGGCTGACCACCAGCCCTTGGGACTCCCACAGGCGCCGCACTTCACGGTTACGACCTTCCATCACCACGCAGTGGTACCAGTGGTTGAAGCCTTCGCCGCCAGGGGCTTGCTGGATGTCGGTGAAACGCGCCGGGCCGTCTTCGAGCAGCACGCCGTTTTTCAGGCGCAACAGCATGTCTTCGTCGACTTCGCCGCGTACCCGCACCGCGTATTCACGGTCCATTTCATAGGAGGGGTGCATCAGACGGTTGGCCAGCTCACCGTCGGTGGTGAACATCAGCAGGCCCGTGGTGTTGATGTCGAGGCGGCCAATGTTGATCCAGCGGCCTTCCCGTGGGCGAGGCAGGCGGTCGAACACCGTAGGGCGGCCTTCTGGGTCGTCACGGGTGCAAATCTCACCGTCGGGCTTGTTGTAGATAATCACGCGGCGCACGGTTTCGGCCGCTTCTTCGCGCTTGATCACTTTACCGTCAACGGTAATGGCGTCGTGCAGGTCGACGCGCAGGCCGAGGGTGGCGGCAACGCCGTTGACTTTGATGCGGCCTTCGCCGATCCAGGCTTCTACGTCGCGACGCGAGCCTACGCCAATGCGCGCCAGCACTTTCTGCAGTTTTTCGCCTGCTGGGCCAATTTCCTGGCTGTCTGGCGTGTCGTGTTCACTCATGTTAAGCACCTCCCGGTGGGTCGAATTACTCAATCGCTAACGAGCAGGTCGCTCGAGGGTCGCGAATCATACGCTGATCGCGGGCTTTACGCAGCATAGTCGAGCCCGGCGCGGCTATTTCTTTTTCCGCCGACCGGCGCCCTTGAGCTTGGCCAGGCGTGCCTGAGCCACGGCGGCCGCGGCCTTGCGCTCGCTCTTGTCGAGCTTTTTCCAGCTTTTGATCTCACGTTTACTACGGCCGCAACCGAGGCAAATTTCGTCGTCAAACTTACAAAGGCCGATACACGGGCTCTTGCTCATGGGCCTTTCACTCCTGGCGCGGTGGCTGAATGTCCTCGATGGGGGATTCGTCATCGGCGCCCGTAGGCTCCGGCAAATCATCGAAGTCAGTTTTCAGACCCTCCTCCATGGAGTCGAGTTCGACCAGAAGGCTGCGGAAGCTGGTTTCATTGCGCGGTTCACTGGCCTCAGCCTGGGGATCGCTGGCGTCGGCCAGTGCCTGCAGGTGCGCGGGCACGGGCAGGTCGTCATCGGGCTCGTCGACTGACGGTGCCGGTTCCAGTTCGCGCAGCTCGGCCAAAGGCGGCAAGTTGTCGAGGTTCTTCAGGTTGAAATGGTCAAGAAACGCCTTGGTGGTGGCAAACATGGCCGGCCGCCCAGGCACGTCGCGGTAGCCCACCACCCGCACCCACTCCCGTTCGAGCAAGGTCTTGACGATGTTGCTGTTGACCGCCACACCGCGCACGTCTTCGATCTCGCCCCGAGTGATGGGCTGGCGGTAGGCGATCAAGGCGAGGGTTTCCAGGAGTGCACGGGAGTAGCGCTGTGGACGCTCTTCCCACAGGCGCCCGACCCACGGGGCGAATTTTTCACGGATCTGCAAGCGGTAACCCGAGGCCACCTCAACCAGTTCGAAAGCACGTTTGTCGCAGGACTTGCGCAATAACTCCAGGGCCTTTTTGAACACTTCGGGCTCTGGCCGCTCACCTTCTTCGAATAGTTCGTAAAGGTGGTTTAGGGCTTGCGGCTTTCCTGAAGCCAGCAGAAAAGCTTCGAGCAGGGGGGCCAGCTCGCGGGGTTCGTTGAGGTTCATGATTCGGCTCGGGCGCGGACGTGGATAGCGGCAAACGGCTCATTTTGCACCAGTTCCACCAGGGATTCCTTGACCAATTCAAGAATCGCCATAAAGGTCACCACCACCCCCAGCTTGCCTTCTTCGGCACGGAACAGCTCAACGAAGGGGACAAACCCACCGCCTTTGAGGCGCTCCAGCACCTCGCTCATGCGTTCACGGGTGGACAAGGCTTCGCGGCTGACCTGGTGGCTTTCGAACATGTCGCCACGGCGCAAGACTTCGGCCATGGACATCAGCAGTTCTTCCAGGCTGACGTCAGGCAGTAACTTGCGCACCTTGGCCTGGGGCGCGTCGAGCTGCGGTACATAAATGTCGCGGCCTACCCGCTTGAGGCCGTCGATGCCTTCGGCGGCCGCCTTGAAGCGCTCGTATTGCTGCAGGCGACGGATCAACTCGGCGCGCGGATCGTCCTCTTCCTCCTCCACGTGTACCGAGCGCGGCAACAACATGCGCGACTTGATCTCGGCCAGCATGGCCGCCATCACCAGGTACTCGGCCGCTAATTCCAGGCGCACGGTTTTCATCAACTCGACGTAGCCCATGTACTGGCGGGTGATTTCCGCCACGGGAATATCGAGGATGTCGACGTTCTGCTTGCGGATCAGGTAGAGCAGCAAATCCAGCGGGCCCTCGAACGCTTCGAGGAATACCTCTAGGGCGTCCGGAGGAATGTACAGGTCCACCGGCAACTGGGTGACGGCCTGCCCGTACACCAGCGCCAACTGCAATTGCTGGGGGGCGCTGAACGGCCCGTCGGCCAGGGGCTCGGCGGCCGCCTCTGCACTCACGCCTGGGCCATGAACGGCGATGGGTCGCCGCAGCCCACCCGGACCACTTGGGGTTCGTCGTCGGTCAGGTTGATCACCGTCGAGGCCTCAAGGCCACCGTACCCGCCATCGATCACCAGATCGACCTGATGCTCCAGAACCTGGCGCATTTCGTAGGGATCGTTCATGGGCTCCTGCTCACCCGGCATGATCAGGGTGACGCTCATCAACGGCTCGCCCAGTTCTTCCAGCAGGGCCAGAGCGATGGGGTGGCTGGGCACGCGCACACCGATGGTGCGGCGCTTGGGGTGCAGCAACAGGCGCGGCACCTCGCGCGTCGCATTGAGGATAAAGGTGTAAGGCCCTGGGGTGTGGGCCTTGAGCAGGCGGAACGCGCCCGTATCGACCTTGGCGAACAGGCCCAATTGCGATAGGTCTGAGCAGATCAAGGTGAAGTTATGCTTGTCGTCCAGCTGGCGCAGACGGCGCACGCGCTCGATGGCGCTCTTGTCACCGATCTGGCAACCCACAGCGTAGGATGAGTCGGTGGGGTAAACCACGACCCCACCCTTGCGGATGATCTCCACGGCCTGTTTGATCAGGCGCGCCTGGGGATTTTCCGGATGGATCTGGAAAAATTGACTCACGTGCTGTTCCTGTTCAAACCGTGGAAGGCTGTTCATGTTTGAATCGGCACCACAAGGGTGGCAGATCCTCGGGCAGAGGCCGCCAGGCGCCGATTTCGCCCCAGGCGCCGGGGCCGTGAAAATCACTGCCAGCACTGGCCAGCAGACCGAACTCGCGGGCAAGGATGGACAGAGTCCCCACCTGCTCCGCCGGCTGCATGCCGTTGACCACCTCGATGGCATGGCCGCCGGCCTGAAGAAAGTCGCCGACCAATTTGCGCCGCTTGCTGCGGGTGAAATCATAATGCAGGGGGTGCGCCAAACTGACCCATGCATTAGACCGCCGCAGAGTCGCTACGGTTTCCTCCAGGGTCGGCCAATGTTGTTTGACGTCACCCAGCTTGCCTGCCCCCAGCCATTTGCGGAAGGCTTCGGCGCGGTCTTTGACGTAGCCCGCGCGCACCAGGAAATCAGCAAAGTGCGGCCGCGCCGGGGCGTTGCCGCTGTCACCGAGCTCCATTTGCAGGGCTCGGGCGCCGTCGAGCGCGCCAGGCATGCCTTTGATCGCCAGTTTGCGGTCGATTTCTTCCGCCCGCAGCCAGCGCCCATGGTGCAATTGCTCGATGGCCGCCTGCAAGGGCGGCGCATCCAGGGCGAAACCATAGCCCAGTACATGGATGGTAGCACCGCCCCAAGTGCAGGACATTTCGACCCCACTGACCCACTGCATGCCCAGCGCAGCCGCGGCCGCGCGGGCCTCGAGCTGGCCTTCGAGGGTATCGTGGTCGGTCAGCGCCAGGGTCCGCACGCCGTGTTCGAAGGCACGGTTGACCAGTACAGTGGGCGCCAGCGCCCCGTCGGAGGCCGTGCTGTGGCAATGCAGATCAACATTCATAGGTGGCGCTTTCGCTGTCTTTGATGTTTGTTATTATGCCCGCACATCCCGCTCCTGGCTGCCATTGTGAAACAACTCATCGATTTCATCCCGCTCATCCTGTTTTTCATCGTTTACAAGACCGACCCACGCACGCTCGACATCGCTGGCCACAGCGTCAATGTGGGCGGCATTTTCAGCGCCACGGCGGTGTTGATCATCAGCTCGGTAGTGGTCTACGGCATTCTGTTCGCCCTGCAGCGCAAGCTGGAAAAGAGCCAGTGGTTCACCCTGCTCGCCTGCCTGGTGTTCGGCAGCCTGACCCTGGCCTTTCACAGCGAAACCTTCCTCAAATGGAAAGCGCCGGTGGTCAACTGGGTGTTCGCCGCCGTGTTCGCTGGCAGCCACTTCATTCGCGGCCCAGTGTTGATCAAGCGCATCATGGGCCACGCGCTGACCCTGGCCGACCCTATCTGGACCCGGCTCAACGTGGCCTGGATCATCTTTTTCCTGTTTTGCGGCGCGGCCAACCTGTTCGTCGCCTTTACCTTTCAGGAATTCTGGGTCGACTTCAAAGTGTTCGGCAGCCTCGGCATGACCGTGCTGTTCCTGGTCGGCCAGGGCGTCTACCTTTCCCGCCACATGCAAGACAGCACCCCTTCCACTCCGAAAGCCGAGGATTGACATGCTCTACGCCATCGTTGCTACCGACGTCGCCAACTCGCTGGAAAAACGCCTGGAACTGCGCCCACCTCACCTGGACCGCTTGCAGCAACTGCAACGCGAAGGCCGCCTGGTACTGGCCGGCCCTAACCCGGCCATCGACAACGACGAACCCGGCGAGGCGGGTTTCAGCGGCAGCCTGATCGTGGCCGAGTTCGATTCCCTCGACGCTGCCCAGGCCTGGGCCAAGGACGATCCCTTTATGCTCGGCGGGGTGTATGCCGACGTCAGCGTCAAGCCGTTCCGCAAGACCCTGCCCTGAGCTGCGCAAGAGCCCCCCATGAGCGACCTGCTGTTAATTGACGACGATGTTGAACTCTGCGAACTGTTAGCCAGTTGGTTGAGCCAGGAGGGCTTTGTGGTCCGCGCGTGCCATGACGGCGCTAGCGCTCGCCAGGCGCTGGCCAACCAGGCCCCGTCGGCGGTAGTGCTAGATGTCATGCTTCCCGATGGCAGCGGCCTGGAGGTGCTCAAGCAACTGCGCAACGAGCACCCTGAGCTGCCGGTGCTCATGCTGTCGGCGCGGGGCGAACCGCTGGATCGCATCCTTGGCCTGGAGTTGGGCGCCGACGACTACCTGGCCAAGCCTTGTGATCCGCGCGAGTTGACTGCGCGCCTGCGCGCCGTGCTGCGCCGTAGCCACCCGGTCGCCAGCAGTGGCCAGCTGGAATTGGGCGATCTGTGCTTCAGCCCGGCCCGTGGGGTGGTCAGCATCGATCAACTCGACATCAACCTGACCATCTCCGAAAGCCGCATCCTCGAAGCCCTGATCCGCCAACCCGGCGAGCCCCTGGACAAACAGGAATTGGCGCAGCTGGCCCTGGGGCGCAAGCTGACCCTGTACGACCGCAGCCTGGATATGCACGTGAGCAACTTGCGGAAAAAGATCGGCCCGCACGCCGATGGGCGCCCGCGCATCGTCGCCTTGCGCAGCCGTGGTTACTTCTATGCGCAGTGAAACTGTGTAAATCGTTGTACGAATTGCCTTTACTCAAGCTTTACGCTCACCTGACCGCCGCTGACTTTGATCTCCCTAAACTGAGCTCATCCGGTAAACACCCGCCGGGAACGAGACAAGGAGATTCACCATGCGCAAGACCCTGACCGCCCTGCTGTTCGCCGCTGCCCTGCCCACCGTTGCCATGGCCATGCCGCCCGCCGGTCCCGGTGAAGGCTTCGACAAAGGCCCCGGCATGGGCCCACGCCACGGCCCAGCGCCTTTCGAACAACTGGACCTGGACCGCGAGCAGCGCCTGCAGATTGGCAAGCTGGTCGGTGAAGACCGCCACGGCGACCGCGAAATCACTCGCAAATACCTGGAAAAACTGCCAGCGGCTGATCAGAAGGCCATGAAAGACGAAATCCAGGCGCGCCACGATAAAACCCGCGCCGAGATCCGCGCATTGCTCAAGCCGGACCAGCAGAAACGTTTTGACGAGATGAACAAAGAAAAAGACCAGCGTCGCGCTGAGTGGGCTGAATTCCAGGCCTGGAAAGCCCAAAAGGCTGGCAAAACCCAGTAACCTGAGGCCCCAGTACTGCACCCGACCTACACCAGTAGGTCGGGTTTTTTAATTAAGGGGGTATTGACCTTGCGTTCACTGTTCTGGCGCATTCTGGCCAGCTTCTGGCTTGCCATCGCCTTGGTTGCCGGGCTGTCGGTATTGATGGGGCATGTACTTAACCAGGACGGCTGGGTGCTCAGCCGTCACCCCGCCATTCGCGGTTTCGCCCAGGCCTGGACCGAGCGCTATGAAAAGGACGGCGCCGACGCGGCTCAGCAGATGCTCGAGCGGCGTAAACGCAAGTACCGTATCGACACCCAGGTGCTTAACGAGAATGGCGACGCTGTGGTGCCGGGCACTTTTGCGCCGCGCGCGGCCGCCTTCGAGGCTCGTCAGGACCGCAAGGACGGTGGCCCGCCCCTGCCCTGGCGGCGCCTCACCGCCGAGTACACCAGCCCGACCACGGGCGATACCTTTCTGTTGATTTACCGCATCCCCCATCCGGAGCTGGAAGCCTGGCAGCGCCATAGCCTGATGTGGCCCATCGGCGCATTGGCTATTGCCCTGGTGGTGCTCACCCTGTTCAGTCTGTTCGTGACCCTGTCGATCACCCGCCCCTTGAGCCGCCTGCGCACCGCCGTGCACGACCTGGGGCAAACCACCTACCAACAGAACAGCCTGGCGCAATTGGCCGGGCGCCGGGATGAGTTCGGCGTGCTGGCCAATGACTTCAACCGCATGGGCTCGCGCCTGCAAAGCATGATCGGCAGCCAGCGCCAATTGCTGCGGGACGTCTCACACGAATTGCGTTCGCCCTTGGCGCGCCTGCGCATCGCGTTAGCGTTGGCCGAGCGCGCGGAGCCTGAACAACGGGAAAAACTCTGGCCGCGCCTGAGCCTGGAATGTGATCGCCTGGAAGCGCTGATCAGTGAGATTCTGGCCCTGGCCCGGGTCGATGCCGAGCAAGCCACCGCCGAGCCGGTGTCGATCAACGCGCTTTTGGATAGCGTGGCCCGAGACACCCAGTTGAGCGCCGCCGAACAACGCATCAGCGTGGTGGCTGAGCCCAACCTGAACCTGCACGGCTGGCCGACCATGATCGAACGCGCGGTGGATAACCTGTTGCGCAACGCAGTGCGTTTCAACCCGGCCGAGCAACCCATCGTGCTGGCTGCGCGACATGCCGACAACCGTATCGAGCTAAGCGTGCGCGACCATGGCCCGGGCGTTGCTGAAGCACACCTGGCGCAACTGGGCGAGCCGTTCTACCGCGCCCCAGGCCAGACCGCACCCGGCCATGGCCTGGGCCTGGCCATCGCCCGCCGTGCTGCCGAGCGCCACGGCGGTAGTTTGCGCCTGGCCAACCACCCTGAGGGGGGCTTTATCGCCACCCTCATTTTGCCCCTGGTGCCCAGCGCCACCTTGTGACTCGCCCGGTATTTACGGGGCGGGCCGCACCAGGCCCGCGAAGTTGTTCATCAACAAGCCCAGGAATTGCTCCAGTGGAATGTCTTTACCGTTCAGGTTGACCTGACCATTGGCGTAGCGCAGGCGGCTGACGACATCAGCGCCTTCGAGCACCGCCATCTGCGACGAGAGCGCCAGAATACTGGTCATTTCGCTGACCAGGTTGGCCTGCTGAAGGATACGTTGCGGGTCGCTCTGCCCTTGTAGGCGAGCTTGCAGCGCACCCACGTCGCTGAGCATTGGCTTGGACAACGAAACATTGGCGTCCAGGCGCTTGACCACCTGCTGGCCCAGCTCCAGCGAAGGCAGGGTGGTCGAGGTCGGGGCGTCGAGGTCGACCAGCAGGTTGATACGGCTCTCACCGTTGGCGGTCTTCAACGACAAATTGTCCAAGGCCACTTGTGGCTTGCCACTGAGGACCTTCAACAGCTGAGTTTCATAGGCCGCACGCTCGTCTGCGCTCAACTCCACCTGAAACCGCGGGGAGCCCGCAGGGGCCGCGGCCTGGCCACGATCGGCGGCCTGTTCGATGATTTTCAGGCCCGCCTGCAACGCCGGGATGTCCAAGCGCTTGGCGCTCAGCGCGAGCTGTACGTTGCCCAAGGGCTGGCCATCGAGGGTGACGTCGGCAACGCTGTAGGCCAAGCTGGCATTGAGCTTTTCGCCCTCGGCGCTGCTGTCGGTCTTTTGCTCGAATTTTTTCAGCGCCAGTACTTTCTGCGGCGCGCCGAAGGTCATGCTCGCGCTGCTCAACTCGATCAGGTTGTTACCCAGGTAGAAGCCATAGGGGCTCTGATGCAGGTGGCTGGCCAGGGTCAGACCGTTCCAGTTGACCTGCAGCGGCGGCCGGTCGGGCGCCCGCAGGTCGAGCTTGAACAGGTCCATATAGCCCTGCAACTTGAGGTTGTTGGCATCGGCGTCGGCCGAGAGGTCCAACTTCAGGCCCGAGTACTGCAGGGTAGATACTGCATCGAGTTGGATGTCGGCGGGGATCAGTTCGAGGGTGCCGTCGAACCCGTTGTCATATCCCAGGTTCACCAGCGCCCCCACCGGCGGGACGCCATGGGTCGCATCAAACCATTTGGCCGTCGCGTCGTTGCGTTCCAACTCATAATGGCTGGTCACCATGACCGGCCACAGCTTGGCCTGCTTCACCCGCGACCACGGCAGTGGGCCATGCTCGATGTGGTCGACAAAGAGCAACTCGACGGGCGCCTGGGCTTGCGCACCTGGTTTTGGAATGATCGTAAAACGATAGTGGGCGGTGCTGGTGAACCAGTGCCGCTCCACAGACAGCAACTCCAAGTGGGCCGTACTGCTGGCGCCCTGGCGGGAGGCTTTGATCTGGCTATTGATATTAGCCACCGTGCCGAGCAATACCCCTTCTACCTGCTGCCCGGTGTACCAGGCGCCGCCTGTCGCCACGGCGCCGACGACCACGGCGACACCCACCAGTGTGCTGACTATCTTATTCATGGGAAACCCGATCATGTCCGTTGGGGTATTGGCGCTCGTTATCCCTGCCGCGATGGGTAGCGAGCGAAAGTTGCGCAAGGGTAGCACTGCCTGGGGCAACGGACGAGCGGTACAGAGTAATGGCCCGGGAAAGGCCGCAGACGACTGAAGCGCCGTGCCGAGCGGCGTTGGCGCTTCATGGGCGAGTGCGACGCACACGCCTGGTTACACTAAGCTGGGTTCAATACCACAGGCCCGCCAAGTATTCATGCCCGGCTGCGGTCAAGGTAACGCGCTGCACGCGCAGACCGTCAGCGCGGCGAACCCTGTCGATCGTGACGAAACCGGCCAAAGCCAGGGCCGTCAGGGTTTGGTGGGTGCCCACCGTGAGATAGGCTTCCCCTGAAGCGATGGTAGCCAGCAGGCTGCAATGTTTTTCTTTGTAGTCGATCATGGTGTAGCCCCTATGCATGGGATCTTGTTGTCATTTGCAGTGTAGGCCCATCTGCGCAAGAAATGCAGCCCATCATGTACGACGTTTCGCTAATGGCAGCCTAGGAAATACCTACAGGCCAAAAAAAACGCCCGATGCAGCGCATCGGGCGTCCTTTGAAAGAAATGCATCAAAGCATTTCAGCGCTGCAGGCCCCAGGCTAGAGGGCTGTCGAGGTACCGCTGAGGGCCAGGTCCATCAGCTCCCGGTTGGCCACTGCATACATGGCATAGTCAGTCCCGGTGGCGGCCCTGAGTTCGTCCAACATGGCCCGCCAGCGCACCACCATCGTTTCATGCTGTGCCAGCCAGAGGTCGACCCGCTCCTCGATATCATCGGGTGCGTCCTGCATCTGCAATACCGAGATGGTGATTGCCCGCTGCTGCAGGTCGATGTCATCGCGGAACGCCTCGCGGGCCAGCGCCTGCCAGTTGTTTTCCACCGGCAGGTTGCTGATCTGTTGCAGATACCAGGTGAGGTCCAACTGGCTACCCAGGGCGAAGAACGCCTTGGCCACTTGGGCAGCGCTGTGGCCAGTGACGTCGGCGGCTTCGATGATGGGCAACAAGGTGTACAGGTGGCTGGTGCCCGCGACCATGCGCGCCAGCAGCTCCGGCACCCCGGCTTCGACATAGGCTTGGTAGCGCTCTTGCCAGCCCTCACGGGTCGGCCCTTCGAGCAGTTCGTCCAGCTTGAGCCCCAGCGCCGCGATTTGCGGGCCGAAGTGGGCGACGTCACGCCCGGCATCCAGGTCGTTACGGCGGCTGCGCAGGAACCAGCGCGTGGCGCGGCGGCCCAGGCGCATCAGCTCATCCATCAGGGCCAGTTGCACGTCGGCAGTGACCTGGTAGTCCAGCGCTTCGATCTGGCGGAACCAGTGGGGCAGATGGAAGATATCGCGCACCACCACATAAGCGCCGGCGACGTTCGCCGGGCTCATGCCCGTGGACTCCTTGAGGCGCTGGACAAAGGTAATGCCCATGTTATTGACCAGGTCGTTGGCGATCTGGGTGCTGACGATTTCGCGCTTCAGGCGGTGGCGGCGCATGGCGTCGGCGTACTGGTGCACCAACGATGGCGGGAATGCGGTTTCCATGTCGCGGGTCAGGTACTCGTCGTCGGGCACCTGAGATTTGAGCAGAGACTCCTTGAGGTCGATCTTGCTGTAGGAGATCAGCACCGAAAGCTCGGCGCGGGTCAGACCCTGATTGGCCCCGGCCCGCTCCACCAACTGTTCTTCGGAGGGCAGGAACTCGATCGCCCGGTCCAACTTGCCACGGGCTTCCAGGTCGGCCATCAGACGCTTGTACTCGGCAATCCGCTCGTAGGCACGGCGCGCCGCCAGGGACAGGGCCTGGGTCTGCTTGTAGTTGTTGCCCAATACCAGGTTGGACACCTCGTCAGTCATGCTGCCGAGCAACAGGTTGCGCTGTTTCTCGGTCATGTCGCCGGCCTGCACCACTTCGTTGAGCAGGATCTTGATGTTCACTTCATGGTCGGAGCAGTCTACGCCGCCGGCGTTGTCGATGAAGTCGGTGTTGGTCTTGCCGCCGTGCAGGCCATATTCAACCCGGCCCAGTTGGGTCAGCCCAAGGTTGCCACCCTCGCCCACCACTTTGCAGCGCAGCTCGCTGCCGTTGACCCGCAAAGAATCGTTGGCTTTGTCACCCACGTCGGCATGGCTTTCCAGGCTGGACTTCACATAGGTGCCGATACCGCCGTTCCACAACAGGTCCACCGGCGCTTTGAGCAGCGCATTGAGCAACTCGGTGGGGGCCAGGCGGTCAGCGACGATGTCGAAGCGCTCTTTCATTTGCGGGCTAATGGCGATGCTCTTGGCACTGCGCGGGAAAATCCCGCCGCCTGCGGAAATCAGGCTGGCGTTGTAATCGGTCCAGGCCGAACGCGGCAGGTCGAACAAACGCTGGCGCTCGGCGAAGCTGGCGGCGGCGTCCGGGTTAGGATCGATGAAGATATGCAGGTGGTTGAAAGCGGCCACCAGTTGCAGCTTGTCGGACATCAACAGGCCGTTGCCGAAGACGTCGCCGGCCATGTCGCCAATGCCGACGACGGTGGTGAGATCTTGCTGCACGTTGATCCCGCGTTCGCGGAAGTGGCGCTGCACGCCGACCCACGCGCCGCGCGCGGTGATGCCCATTTTCTTATGATCGTAGCCCGCCGAACCACCCGATGCGAACGCGTCGCCCAGCCAGAAACCGTAGTCAATGGCGATGCCGTTGGCGATATCGGAGAAGGTCGCCGTGCCTTTGTCCGCCGCCACCACCAGGTAGGGGTCGTCATCGTCGTGACGCACCACGTTGACAGGAGGCAATACGCCGCCGTCCTTGAGGTTGTCGGTGATGTCGAGCAAGCCCGAGATGAAGATCCGGTAGCAGGCGATGGCCTCGTTCTGCACCTCGTCACGGCTGCCGCCTAGTGGCAGGCGCCGGGGCACGAAGCCGCCCTTGGCCCCGACCGGCACGATCACCGAGTTTTTCACCTGCTGGGCCTTCACCAGGCCAAGCACCTCGGTGCGGAAGTCTTCTTCGCGGTCCGACCAGCGTAAGCCGCCGCGGGCGACGTTGCCGAAGCGTAGGTGAACGCCTTCGACTCGGGGTGAGTAGACGAATATCTCGAACTTGGGCACCGGCTTGGGCAGTTCGGGGATCAGCCGCGGGTTGAACTTGAAACTGAAGTAAGACTTGCTCTGGCCGTTAGCGTCCGGCTGATAGAAGTTGGTGCGCAGGGTCGCTTTGATCAGGTCGAGGTAGCGCCGCAGGATGCGGTCTTCGTTGAGTACCTGGACATCGTCGAGGGCGTTGAGGATGGCTTGCTCAAGGCGTTGCTGCTTGTCTTCCAAGTCGTCGCCGGCCAGTTTGCGCGCCAGGTAGAATCGCGTCTTGAACAGGCGGGTCAGCTCGCGGGCAATGTCGGTGTGGTTGTTCAGGGTGCTGGCGATGTAACCCAGGTCGAAGCCCAGGCGGATCTGCTTCAGGTAACGTGCGTAGGCCCGCAGCAGCGCGACGTCGCGCCATGGCAAGCCCGCGGTCAAGACCAGGCGGTTGAAGGCGTCGTTTTCGGCGTCGCCGCGCACGATGTGAACGAAGGCGTCCTGCAGGGTGTCGTTGAGCTGCTGAATATCCAGGCTCAAGCCTTCGCTGTAGGTAAAGGCGAAGTCGTGAATCCAGAACTCACGGCCCTTGCTGTGCCGCAAGCGGTACGGGAACTCACCCAGCACCCGCAGGCCCAGGTTCTCCAGGATCGGCAGAACATCCGACAGCGCCAGTGGCGTGTCCGCGTGGTAGAGCTTGCAGTGCAACTGCCGCTCGCCGCTCTGGGCCAATGGCTGGTAGAAGCTCATGACAATCGGGCGGGTGTCCGACAGCGCCTGCAAGTGCTGCATATCGACCACCGCCGAATGCGGGGCGAAGCGCTCGCGGTAACCTGCCGGGAAGCCTTTGGGGAAATCGGCTAGTACGTTGGTGCCCTGGGCTTCGCCGAAGCTCTCGACGGTGAGGCTGGCGTAGTCGTCCTGCCACGAACGGCAGGCCTGGATCACTTCTTTTTCCAACTGCTGGGGGTCGATGTCGATGCGGTTCTTCGGGTCGACCCGCAAGATCAACTGCACACGGGCCAGCACCGACTCGGAGAAGAAGGTCCAGAATTCGCAGTCGCTGGCTTTCAGGCGCTCCATCAGCACCTGCTGGATTTTCTGCCGCACTTCGGTGGAATAGACATCGCGCGGTACGTAGGCCAGGCAGTAACAGAAACGCCCGTAAGGATCTTTGCGCAGGAATACGCGGATCTTGTTGCGCTCCTGGATCTGCACGATCGACATCACGGTGCTGAACAGCTCATCCACGGGGGTCTGGAACAGGTCGTCGCGGGGCAACACCTCGACCACTTGCGCCAGTTCTTTACCCAGGTGCGCCTTGGCGTCGAAGCCGGAGCGGTGCTCGACCTCGGCCACCTTGCGACGGATGTAGGGGATCTGACGCACGCTTTCGCCGTACACCGCAGAGGTGTACAGGCCCATGAAGCGGCATTCCTTGATGACCTTGCCGTCGGCATCCAGTTGGCGGATGGAGACGTAGTCGGGGTAAGCCGGGCGGTGCACGCGGCTGGGGTGCGCAGCCTTGGCGAAGGACAGTAGCAACGGCAGCTGCAGGTATTGCACGGCGTAATCTTCGATTCGCAGCTCTTCGGCCGCCAGGCCGGGGCGTAGTACACGGGGCAAACCGAGGAAGGACTGCTCGTCGTAGACCAACTGGCCGCCGCTGCCGTCGGCATTGACGGTGAACTCTTCGTACCCCAGGAACGTGAAGCGATTACCCAGCAACCACTGCAGGAACGCCTGGATCTCGGCTTTTTCTTCGCTGTCGATGGGGAACGGGTTGCGCTCGACCAGTTCGACCAGCTCGCGCACCTTGGCTTTCATCGGTTCGAAATCGGCCACGGCCACGCGCACTTCACCCAACACCTGCTCGATTTCCCGCGCCAGCATGTTCAACTCGGCGGCATTGGCGCAGCGGTCGATCTCCAGATACATCAGCGATTCTTGCAGCACGTTCTCGCCCAGGCTGCCCTTGGGCAGCACTTCGAGCAATTCGCCGGCGGGGCCACGCTGCACGCTCAGTACGGTGGTTTGCAGGGTGTGGATGCTGTAACCGCGGCGGTTGAGTTCGGTGCGTACCGAGTCGACCAGGAAGGGCAAATCGTGGTGCAGCACCTCCACCGCCGTATGGGTGGACTGCCAACCATGGCGTTCGTAATCGGGGTTGTAGACCCGCACTTGGGGATGCGCGTGTTCGAAGCGCTGCATCAGCCGCCAGGCCGACAGCGTGCAGCCGACCAGGTCGGACAGCCGACGCTGGGTCAGCTCGTCCAGGGAAATGATGCCGAAGAACTGCTCCGCGAACAGGGCCACTTGTGGCAGGCCCTGTTCCCCGATGTGCTGCGCCAGGGCCGATTGCAGTTGATGCTGAAAATCGGCTTTGCTGGCCGCGGTGAAGAACGCCATCTGTGATACTCCGCTTGGGCTTGTTATTGAATGAAGCGTCGCGAGTGAGCCGCGTTACGGATCAACCATAGCCAATCCGCGCGGCGGGGTGGAAAAAAGGTCTACTAATTGCCCCAGCTTACCCATTGCCTGGGCTGCACTCTTGCGGTGCAGCGACATATTCGGACATGCAGGAGTTATCGTATAAGCCCACTGGCACGGGCGTTCCAGCCTGGCTAACGATTACCCGGGTATAATCGGTCGATTTCCCATCACGGATACTTTTCCCATGCAAATACGTACTGAGCAGCTGATGGCAACCCCCCGCGACGAAGAGGAAGACAACCTCGCGCTGCTGTGTTTCGAGTACGCGGATGGGGAGATGTTTATGCTGACCCGCTTCCCCGATGAAGACGAGTTGGAGATTACCTTGGACGAAGAGCAGTACCGGCTACGTGACGTCAAGGTGACGCTGGCGCCGCAGCTACTGCGTATTGAAGTTGCGGACGCTGAGGTGTTTGGCGGGGACCTAGTGCTGGATATCAGCCATTCGACGGCCGACGGGGACATGCCGGAAGTGATCGAAACGTTGCGTATTGTGTTGGATGGGGTCGGGACGTTGGTCGGGGGGGATGGTTGACGGATCGAGGGGACGGTTAACGGATCGGGGGCAAGCCCCCTCCTACGTTTAACACATGTAGGAGGGGGCCGGGCGGCGCTCCGCTTGCCCCCGATCTTTTGATTATTTACGCGCCGCCTCCCACGACTTCAATAGCTCGCTGTAGCCGACGGTCTCGCCCTGGGGTTTCTCGTTGGCCAGTTTGGGTTTCGGCGCACCGGGCTGGTCGAACCAGTACTGGGCGTCGCGCTCGGGGTTCATTTTAGGCCCGCATTTGGGTTGTACTTTGGAGCGCTCCAAACGCGCCATCAGTGCATCCTGATCTTTGGCCAGGCCATCCAACGCCTGCTGCGGGGTTTTCTCGCCGCTGGCGGCTTCGGCGATATGGGTCCACCACAACTGCGCCAGGCGCGGGTAGTCCGGCACGTTGGTACCGGTGGGGGTCCATTGCACACGGGCTGGGCTGCGGTAGAACTCCACCAGGCCACCCAGTTTGGGCGCCAGGTCGGTCATGGCTTGGGAGTTGATGTCGGACTCACGAATCGGTGTCAGGCCGACGATGGTTTTCTTCAGCGAAACGGTTTTCGAGGTCACGAACTGCGCGTACAGCCATGCCGCCAGGCGCTGTTTCTCGGGGGTGGAATACAGGAACGTCCACGATCCGGTGTCCTGGTAACCCAGCTTCATCCCCTCCTCCCAGTACGGGCCTTTAGGCGATGGTGCCATGCGCCACTTGGGCGTGCCGTCGGCGTTCATCACCGGTAAGCCAGGCTTGGTCATGTCGGCAGTGAATGCCGTGTACCAGAAAATCTGCTGGGCAATCGCGCCCTGGGACGGCACCGGCCCGGACTCCGAGAAGGTCATGCCCTGGGCTTCAGGCGGCGCATAGGCGCGCATCCAGTCAACGTATTTCTGCGTGGCGAACACCGCCGCCGGGCCGTTGGTATCGCCGCCGCGGGTCACGCTGGAGCCCACCGGGTGGCAGTCTTCGACGCGGATACCCCACTCGTCCACCGGCAGACCGTTGGGCAAGCCTTTGTCGCCGCCACCGGCCATGGAAAACCAGGCATCGGTGAAGCGCCAGCCCAGGGACGGGTCTTTTTTGCCGTAGTCCATGTGGCCATAAATACGCTTGCCGTCGATTTCCTTGACGTCTTCGCTGAAGAACTTGGCGATGTCCTCGTAGGCCGACCAGTTCACCGGTACACCCAACTCATAACCATATTTGGCTTTGAACTTGGCTTTGAGGTCGGGCCGCTCGAACCAGTCGGCGCGGAACCAATACAGGTTGGCGAATTGCTGGTCGGGCAGTTGGTACACCTTGCCGTCTGGCGCGGTGGTGAACGACAGGCCGATGAAGTCCTTGAGGTCCAGGGTCGGCGAGGTGACGTCTTTACCTTCGTTGGCCATCAAGTCGGTGATGGACTGAGTTTTGCCGTAGCGAAAATGGGTGCCGATCAGGTCAGAGTCGTTAACCCAGCCGTCGTAGATATTTTTGTCCGACTGCATTTGCGTTTGCAGTTTTTCCACCACATCGCCTTCTTGCAGCAGGTCGTGGGTCAACTGAATGCCGGTGATCTCGGTGAACGCCTTGGCCAGGGTCTTGGATTCATACTGGTGCGTGGTCAAGGTTTCCGAAACCACGTTGATCTTCATGCCACGGAAGGGTTTGGCAGCCTCGGTAAACCACTTCATTTCCGCCATTTGCTGCTCTTGGCTGAGCGTCGATGGCTTGAACTCGCTGTCGACCCATTTCTTTGCTGCATCTTCATAGGCATCCGCCCAAGCCGATGCGCTAAGACCACACAGCGCCAATGCCGACGCCAGGGCAATGCTATGTCTGAGCTTGTTGTTATTGTTCAACATAGTGACCTCCTAGTTATGTTTTTTGCACAGAACCGCCCCGCAGACGGGCCTAGCCCCAGCGCATCACCAGCAACAGCCACACCAGGGACAGCACGGACGCCACCCAGATGCTCCAGTCGCTCACGCCAATGACCAGCAGATGCAGGTAGGCGCTCGCGAGAAGACCGATAAATAGCCGGTCGCCACGGGTGGTGGCAATCGGCAGGAAACCGCGGCGCTCGACACACGGCGAGCGCAATTCGAAAACCGTCATACCCAGCAATATCAAGCCGATCGAGGCGAAGAACGCCGCCGTGGGCAAGGTCCAGTTCATCCATTCCATCGTCGTACCCCTCAGACTCGGCCGAGGGCAAAGCCCTTGGCCACGTGATTGCGAACGAACCAGATCACCAGCATGCCGGGCAGAATGGTCAGTACTCCGGCGGCGGCCAGCACTCCCCAATCGATACCCGAGGCCGACACGGTACGGGTCATCACGGCCGCAATCGGCTTGGCATTGACCGATGTCAGGGTGCGCGCCAGCAGCAGCTCGACCCAGGAGAACATAAAGCAGAAAAACGCCGTCACGCCGATGCCCGAGCCGATCAGGGGGATGAAAATCTTGCCGAAGAAGCGCGGAAAACTATAACCATCGATGTACGCGGTCTCGTCGATTTCCTTGGGCACCCCGGACATGAAACCTTCCAGAATCCACACTGCCAACGGCACGTTGAACAGGCAATGGGCCAGGGCCACGGCAATATGGGTGTCGAACAGACCGATCGATGAATACAGCTGAAAGAACGGCAGCAGAAACACGGCGGGCGGGGCCATACGGTTGGTCAGCAGCCAGAAAAACAGGTGTTTGTCACCGAGAAAGCGGTAGCGCGAAAACGCATAGGCCGCCGGCAAAGCCACGCTGAGGGAAATCACCGTGTTCAGGCTGACGTAATACAGCGAATTGAGGTAGCCGTTGTACCAACTGGGGTCGGTGAAGATCACCCGGTAGTTGGCCAGGGTGAAGTTCTGCGGGAACAGGGTCAGGCTGCCAAGTATCTCGGTATTGCTCTTGAACGACATGTTCAGCAACCAATAGATCGGCACCAACAGAAACAGAATGTAGATCAGCAGCAGTGCGCGCTTGCCCATGTCACACCTCAGCGGTTCTTATCGGTGTGGGTCATGGCGGTATAAAACAGCCATGACACCAGCAGGATGATCAGGAAGTACACCAGCGAAAAGGCGGCGGCCGGGCCCAGGTCGAACTGCCCGATGGCCATCTGCGTCAAGGTCTGGCTGAGGAAGGTGGTGGCGTTGCCGGGCCCGCCCCCGGTCAGCACGAACGGCTCGGTGTAGATCATAAAACTGTCCATAAAGCGCAGCATCACCGCGATCAGCAGCACGCTTTTCATCTTGGGCAATTGAATGTGGCGGAACACCGCCCAGGCCGAGGCGCGGTCGATACGCGCCGCTTGGTAGTACACGTCAGGGATGGCGCGCAAACCTGAGTAGCAGAGCAGCGCCACTAGCGATGTCCAGTGCCAGACGTCCATGACCAACACGGTGGCCCAGGCATCATAGGTGTTGCCCGCATAGTTGTAGTTGATCCCCAGGGCATTCAGGCTGTACCCCAGCAAGCCGATGTCGGCGCGGCCGAAGATCTGCCAGATGGTGCCCACCACGTTCCATGGAATCAGCAGCGGGATCGCCAGCACGATCAACACCAGGGACGACCAGCGGCCTTTGCTCGGCATGGTCAAGGCAATGGCGATGCCCAGGGGAATTTCGATCAGCAGCACGCTGGCGGAATAGATGAACTGGCGCAGCAGCGAGTCGTGCAGGCGCGGGTCGAGCAACACCTGGCGATACCAGTCGGCGCCGACGAAGTAACGGCTGGACTGGTCGAAGATGTCCTGCACCGAGTAGTTGACCACCGTCATCATCGGGATCACGGCGCTGAACGCCACCAGCAGAAACACCGGCAATACCAGCCACCAGGCTTTGTTGTTGTGCACCTTGCTCATGGTTGTTCCTCGGCCAGGTAGTCATCGACGTAAAGCATCAGCCACTGTGCCGGAAAACTGATATGCACCGGCCCGGCCGGCACGGTCCGGTCTTCCTGAAGGCGAACCTTGAGGGTTTTGCCACCCAGGCCCAGGGTCAGTACCTTGTAGGTGCCGAGGTCTTCGAGGTAGAGCAGTTCGGCGGCCATGGAGCCTTCGAACGGCGCGTCCCAGACTTTGACGAATTCCGGCCGGATGCCCACCTTCAAGTGCTTCCAGCCACCGCGCTCGATACGCGCCAGCAGGGGCTCGGCCAGCGGCAACTGCACATCGCCAAAGGTGACCCCGCCCGGCACAGGGCTGACCTCGATGAGGTTCATCCCCGGGCTGCCAATGAAATAGCCGACGAAGGTATGCCCGGGCCGCTCGAACAGCTCGCGCGGGGTGCCGAACTGGACGATCTGGCCGCCGTACATCACGGCGATCTTGTCGGCAAAGGTCGAAGCTTCCAGCTGGTCGTGGGTGACATAGACCATGGTGATGTTGAACTGCTCGTGGATCTGCTTGAGCTTGCGCCGCAGTTTCCACTTCAGGTGCGGGTCGATCACGGTCAGGGGTTCATCGAACAGGATCGCCGACACGTCGTCGCGCACCAGGCCACGGCCCATGGAGACTTTTTGCTTTTCATCAGCGGTGAGGTTGCTGGCCTTCTTGCTGAGTAATTTCTGCAAGTCGAGCACTTCGGCCACTTCTTCGACCTTGGTGCGTATCGCCGGCTCCGCCATGCCTTGGTTGCGCAAGGGAAACGCCAGGTTGTCGAACACCGTCATGGTGTCGTACACCACCGGGAACTGAAACACCTGGGCAATGTTGCGCTGCTCGGGGCTAAGGGTGTTCACTTCTTTGCCGTCGAACAGCACCTGGCCGTGGGAGGGGCTCAACAGCCCGGAAATGATATTGAGCAAGGTGGACTTACCGCACCCTGAGGGGCCCAGTAATGCGTAGGCGCCGCCCTGGTGCCAGACGTGGTCCAGCTCGCGGATGGCATAGTCTTGTTCGCTCTGAGGGTTCTTGCTATAGCTGTGCGCCAGGTGCTGCAAACGAATTTCGGCCATCAGGCAACCCTCGCTACACGCAGCCCAGGGGCCTGGATCAGGCGCCCTTCAGGCTCGAAGACAAACAGCTTATGGGTGGGGATATAGATGCGGATCGGCGCATCCACGGCGTAGTCGTGCACCCCAGGCAGGTGCAGCACCAGTTGAAAGTGTTCGTTACGCACGTGCAGAAAGGTCTCCGAGCCGCTGATTTCAGCCAACTCGACGCTGACGGCCAGTTCCAGGTCGTCGTCGTTGGAGGGCACCAGGCTGATATGGCTGGGGCGCACGCCAAACCGTAGTTCACCGTCACCGATGCGCCCCAGGTCGACATTGCGCGGAAAATGCACTGCAGCGGCGAAACTCACTTCGTTGCCAGCGATGCGCCCAGGGATCAGGTTGATCGGCGGTTCAGAAAACAGCTCGGCGGCCAGAACACTGTTGGGCCGGTGATACACCTCGGCGGTTTTTTCGCTCTGGATCACCCGGCCTTCGTGCAAAATCGTGGTGGTGCCGCCCAGCGCCAAAGCCTCGTTGGGCTCGGTGGTGGCGTATACCGCAATGGTATGGCGGGCGGCGAACAGCTCGCGCATCTCCTGGCGCAGCTCTTCGCGTAGCTTGTAGTCGAGGTTGACCAGCGGCTCATCGAACAGGATCAGTTCGGCGTCCTTGACCAAGGCCCGCGCCATGGCAGTGCGCTGTTGCTGACCACCGGAAAGCTCCAGCGGGTGGCGCTTGAGAAACGGCTCGATGCGCAGCATGCGCGCGGTTTGCAGTACCCGCTCCTGGATATGTTCAGCGCCCATGCCCGCCTGGCGCAGCGGCGAGGCGATGTTCTCGAACACGGTCATGGTGGGGTAGTTGATGAATTGCTGGTAGACCATCGAGACATTGCGCAAGCGCACAGCCCGGCCCGTGACATCCACCCCATTCATCAGAATGCGCCCTCGGTCCGGGCGATCCAGGCCGGCCATCAGGCGCATCAGGCTGGTTTTGCCGGACAACGTCCGGCCTAACAGAACATTGAATGAGCCCGGCTCAAAGCGCAGGCTGGCATCGTCGATAAACACCTGGTTGTCGACCACTCGGGTGACGTTTTCAAGCACGAGCGACATGGGCAGGCCCTTTGTCATTGAAATTATTATGGGGTCATGCGGTAAGGAGTACACAGCCAGATCCGTGCCAAAATTCTGCTTTCAGGCCGCGACCGCTCTGGTCTGCGGTTGTCGAGCCGAGGCGTGCTGAAGAGCGTTCACTGACGAACAAAAATGAACGGTTCGGGCTGAACAATTGAACAGTTCAGGCATTGACAATGAACAATCCTGAACAACAATGGAGGGACAAAAACAATAAGGCCACGGCCGGGGCAGTCCTATGTCCGTACACCTCGCAACCCCCGAGCACGACCAGCTCGTCCAAGCCTCGTGGTCACGCTGCCGTGGCTTCGGCCTGGAGCAAGCCAGCCTCCCCGACTTCGACGGGCTAGGTACCCAGGCGCTGGCGCAACTGCTCGAGTGCCAACACGACTTGGTGCACACCACCCATCGCGAAGTCCTGCCTTATTACGAAAATATCCTCGGCCATTCCAACTGTCTGATCCGCCTGGCCGACCCCCAGGGCCGTATGCTCAAGTCCTGGGGCGACCAACGCTTCATCGAAGCTGGCCGCCTGGCGGGCTTCGATGCCGGTGCCTGCTGGCTGGAACAGCGGGTCGGCACCAACGCCATCGGTACCGCCCTGGCGTGCCAACAGGCGGTACACATTGAGCACGACGAACATTACCTGCGCGCCAACCGTTTTATGACCGGCTCGGCGGCGCCGATCTTCGACGCACAACGCCAGGTCGTGGCGGTGCTGGATGTGTCCAGCGACAGCTACCTGCCCCCCTCGCACACCCTGGGGCTGGTCAAGGTAATGAGCCAGACCGTGGAAAACCGCCTGATTCTCAACGCCTTTGGCAGCAGCCAGTACCAACTGACCTTCAATACCGGCCTGAACAACCTCGACAGCCAGTGGGCCGGGCTACTGATCTTTAACGAAGGCGGCCAGGTGTTGGCCGCCAACCGCCGCGCCGACAGCCTGCTGGGCGGTCGCTTGCTCGGGCGAACCTTGGAAACTGTATTCAACACGCCACTCAGTGACCTGCTCGACCAGCCCGGCAGTACGCCCTTTGCCCTCCTGGCGGCGGGCCGCAGCCGTTTTCAATGCCTGTTGCGCCACCCGCTGCGTACGCCGCTGCGGCCTGTAACGCCTACAGCCGGCCGCCAAGCCAAGCTGGCCCCAGCCTGCGACCAGCGGGTTGAGCGCGCCCTGCGCCAGGGTGGCCGGTTGCTGGAGAAAAACATTGCGCTGTTGATCACCGGTGAAACCGGCACCGGCAAGGAGGTGTTAGTCAAGGCGTTGCACCGCGCCAGCAGCCGAGCGCATCAGCCATTGGTGGCGGTCAATTGCGCGGCGATTCCGGCGGAGTTGGTTGAGTCGGAACTGTTTGGCTACGAGCGAGGCGCTTTTACCGGTGCCAATCAAAAAGGCAACCTGGGGCTAATCCGCAAAGCGGACAAAGGCATCTTGTTTCTCGACGAGATCGGCGACCTGCCTCTGGGCGCCCAGGCTCGGCTGTTGAGGGTATTGCAGGAGCGCTGTATTCAACCGCTAGGCAGTGGCGACCCTTGGCCCGTGGACATCCGCGTGGTCTGCGCCACCCACCAGGACCTGCGCGCGCGGGTCAGCGCCGGGCTGTTCCGCCAAGACCTGTACTATCGGGTGGCCGGGGTGACGTTGCAGCTACCCCCATTGCGTGAACGCAGTGACCGGCACGAACTGATCCAGCAGCTTTGGCAGCAATACCGCGAGCCCGAACAGGCGGCGGGCTTGACCTCTGAGGTGCTCGCCATGATGTTGCAACACCCGTGGCCGGGCAACATTCGCCAGTTGGCCAGCGTGATGCAGGTGGCCCTGGCCTTGGCTGAACGGGAACCGGTGGGCGTGGAGCACCTGCCGACAGACTTTTACCAGGACATGCCTCAAGCGCCGGCGCCCGTGGTGCCGATCACTCCGGTTGCGGGTTCGGATTTGAATGAATTATTGGTGGCGACCCACGGCAATATTTCGCAATTGGCGCGGCGGTTGGGGGTCAGTCGCAATACGCTGTACAAGCGCTTGCGTGCTCAGGGGGCAGAGCAAAAGATCGGGGGCGAGCCCCCTCCTACAGCGTAGGAGGGGGCCGGGCGGCGCTCCGCTTGCCCCCGATCTTTTGCTTTTGCTTTTGATCAATCAGCCAACCGCCAAGTCGTGCCGCCCTTGCCATCTTCAAGAACCACACCCATGGCCGTGAGCTGGTCGCGCAGGCGGTCGGACTCTGCCCAATCCTTGTTGGCGCGAGCTGTTAGCCGGGCCTGGATCAAAGCGTCTACCTGGGCGGCATCCACACGGCCGGCCGCGTCGGCTTTGAGGAAGTCATCGGCTTCGAGCTGCAGTACCCCGAGCACACCGGCCAACTCGCGCAAACGTGCCGCCAGGGCAGCGGCGGCGTGGATGTCGGTTTCGCGCAGGCGGTTGATCTCGCGCACCATGTCGAACAGCACCGCGCAGGCTTCCGGGGTGCCGAAGTCGTCGTTCATGGCCGCGCTGAAGCGCTCGACGAATGCTTCACCACCGCCAGCCGGTACCTTGGGCAGACCTTTGAGGGCGTGATAGAACCGCTCCAGAGCGCCCTTGGACTCACGCAGGCTGTCCTCGGAGTAGTTGATCGCACTGCGATAGTGGCTGGCCACCAACAGGTAACGCACCACCTCGGGGTGATACTTGGCCAACACGTCGCGCAGGGTGAAGAAGTTGTTCAGCGACTTCGACATCTTCTCGCCGTTGATGCGGATCATGCCGCAGTGCATCCACGCATTGGCGTAAGGCTTGCCGGTGGCCGCCTCGCTTTGGGCGATTTCGTTCTCGTGGTGCGGGAACTCCAAGTCGTTGCCGCCGCCATGGATGTCGAAGGTATCGCCCAGGCAGCAGGTGGACATCACCGAGCACTCGATATGCCAACCCGGCCGGCCAGGGCCCCACGGCGACTCCCAGCTGGGCTCGCCTGGCTTGACGCCTTTCCATAGAACGAAATCCAGCGGGTCCTGCTTGGCTTCGCCCACTTCGATACGGGCGCCGATGCGCAGGTCTTCGATGCGGTTGCGTGACAGCTTGCCGTAGCCGACGAACTTGCCGACGCGGTAGTACACGTCACCGTTGCCTGGCGCATAGGCATAGCCTTTGTCGATCAGGGTCTGGATCATGGCGTGCATGCCGGGGATGTGGTCAGTGGCGCGCGGCTCGAGGTCCGGCTTGAGGATATTGAGCCGGGCTTCGTCTTCGTGCATCGCCGCGATCATGCGCGCGGTCAGGGCGTCGAACGGCTCGCCGTTGTCCCGCGCCCGATTGATGATCTTGTCGTCGATGTCGGTGATGTTGCGCACATAGGTCAGCTCGTAGCCGCTAAAGCGCAGCCAGCGGGTGACCAGGTCGAAGGCCACCATGCTGCGGCCATGGCCGAGGTGGCAGAAGTCGTACACGGTCATGCCGCACACGTACATGCGTACCTTGTTGCCGTCCAACGGCTGGAAAACTTCTTTGCGCTTGCTGAGCGTGTTGTAGATGTTAAGCACGATGATTCCTTAGCTGCCCCACGAATCGCGCAGGGTCACGGTACGGTTGAACACCGGACGACCAGGTTGCGAGTCTTTCAGGTCGGCGCAGAAGTAACCTTCGCGCTCGAACTGGAAGCGGTCTTCCGGCTGGGCGTTGGCCAGCGATGGTTCCGCGCGACAACCGCTCAGTACCTGCAGGGAATCGGGGTTGATGTTGTCCAGGAACGTCGCGCCTTCTGCGGTTTTCTCCGGGTTGGGCGAGCGGAACAGGCGGTCGTACAGGCGCACTTCGCACTCCACGCTGGCCGCAGCCGGCACCCAGTGGATCACGCCCTTGACCTTGCGCCCTTCGGGGTTTTTGCCCAGGGTTTCAGGGTCGTAAGAGCAGTGCAGCTCGACGATATTGCCGTCGGCGTCTTTGATCGCCTGGTCGGCGCGGATCACGTAACTGCCACGCAGGCGCGCTTCGACACCGGGCTCCAGGCGCTTGTAACCTTTGGGCGGCTCTTCCATGAAATCGTCGCGGTCGATGTAGATTTCCCGGGCGAAGGGCAAGGCGCGCACGCCCATGTCTTCTTTCGGGTGACGCGGCAGTTCGAGGTCTTCCACCTGCCCTTCGGGGTAGTTGGTGATGATCACTTTCAATGGCCGCAGCACGCACATGGCGCGCGGCGCGGTGCGGTCGAGGTCGTCGCGGATGCTGAATTCGAGCATCGACATGTCGACCACGCCATCGGACCGATTGGTGCCGATCATATCGCAGAAGTTGCGGATCGACGCCGGTGTGTAGCCACGGCGGCGGAAGCCCGACAGCGTGGACATACGCGGGTCGTCCCAGCCGTGCACGTGCTGCTCATCGACCAGTTGCTTGAGCTTGCGCTTGCTGGTGATGGTGTAGTTCAGGTTGAGGCGGCTGAACTCATACTGGCGCGGCTTGCTCGGCACCGACAGATGGTCGAGGAACCAGTCGTACAACGGCCGATGCCCTTCGAATTCCAGGGTGCAGATAGAGTGCGTGACGCCCTCGATGGCATCCGACTGGCCGTGGGTGAAGTCATAGTTGGGGTAGATGCACCAGGCGTCGCCGGTCTGGTGGTGATGGGCGTGGCGAATGCGGTAGAGGATCGGGTCGCGCAGGTTCATGTTCGGCGAAGCCATGTCGATCTTGGCGCGCAACACACGCTCGCCGTCTTTGAACTCACCGGCTTTCATGCGGGCGAACAGGTCGAGGTTTTCCGCCACCGAGCGCTCACGGAACGGGCTGTTCTTGCCTGCTTCGGTGAGGTTGCCGCGGTACTCGCGGGCTTGCTCTGGGGTCAGGTCGCAGACGTAGGCAACGCCTTGCTTGATCAGCTCTACCGCCCAGTCGTGCAACTGGTCGAAATACTGCGAGGCATAGCGCTCTTCACCGTTCCAGTCGAACCCCAGCCATTTCACATCGCTTTTGATTGCGTCGATGTACTCCTGGTCTTCCTTGGCCGGGTTGGTATCGTCGAAGCGCAGATTGCACACGCCGCCAAATTCTTCGGCCAGGCCGAAGTTGACGCAGATCGACTTGGCATGGCCGATGTGCAGGTAGCCGTTGGGCTCTGGCGGAAAGCGGGTGACGATCTGGCTGTGCTTGCCAGCGTCCAGGTCTGCCTGAACGATCGGGCGCAGGAAATTGGTAGGTACGGCGGGGCCGTTGCCTTTGGAGTTGAGCGCGGAGTCGGCAGTGGGCTTGCTCATAGGATCCTTGAACGAACTAACGGGTTGCGGCCGGGGTAGGCCGACGAAATCAAAGCGCTTATCATAGCCGAAGCGGTCAAGCCGCTGACAGGCCAGGGTCGACAAACTGTCGGCTAAATAGGGCGATGCTTGAAAAAACAGCCTTTACCCACGTATCCCCGCCGTTAAACTGCGCGTCAGTCTTTACCTATTCTCCAAAAGAAGAGCGATTTATCCCATGTCCAAAGTCAAGCTGAGCACCAACCACGGCGACATCGTGTTGCAACTGAACGCTGAAAAGGCCCCGCTCACCGTGGCCAACTTCATCGAATACGTCAACGCCGGGCACTACGCGAACACGGTTTTCCACCGCGTGATCAGCAACTTCATGGTCCAGGGCGGCGGCTTCGAACCTGGCATGAAAGAAAAGAAAGACAAGCGCCCAAGCATCCAGAACGAAGCCGACAACGGCCTGCCGAACAAGAAATACAGCGTGGCCATGGCGCGCACCATGGAGCCGCATTCGGCTTCGGCGCAGTTCTTCATCAACGTCGCCGACAACGCTTTCCTCAACCACAGCGCCAAGACCGTGCAGGGCTGGGGTTATGCGGTGTTCGGTGAAGTGATCGAAGGCCAGGACGTCGTCGACAAGATCAAAGGTGTCGCCACCACCTCCAAAGCCGGGCACCAAGATGTCCCTGCAGAAGATGTGATCATCGAGAAAGCCGAGATCATTGAGTGATACTGCTGATCTCTGATCTGCACCTGCAAGAGGAGCGCCCGGACATCACCCGGGCGTTCCTGGCGTTGACCACCGGGCGCGCTCGCAGCGCCGAATCGTTATACATCCTGGGTGACTTCTTCGAAGCCTGGATTGGCGACGACGCCATGAGCCCCTACCAACTTTCGATCTGCGAGGCCCTGCGCGCCCTCAGCGACAGCGGCACGAAGATCTTTCTGATGCACGGCAACCGCGACTTCCTGCTCGGCAAAGCCTTCTGCAAAGCGGCCGGCTGCACCCTGCTCAAGGACCCGACCCGGGTCGAATTCAATGGCGAGGCAGTCTTGCTGATGCACGGCGACAGCCTGTGTACCCGCGACGAAGCCTATATGCGCCTGCGCCGCTACCTGCGCAACCCGCTAACACTGTTCGTATTGCGCCATCTGCCCTTGGCGACCCGCCATCGGCTGGCGCGCAAGCTGCGCAGCGAAAGCCGAGCGCAGACACGGATGAAAGCCAACGACATTGTCGATGTCACGCCCACGGAAGTGCCTCGGGTGATGCTGCAACACGGCGTCACCACGCTCATCCACGGCCACACCCACCGCCCCGCCATTCATAAGCTGCAACTTGGCGACCTGGCCGCGCGGCGCATCGTGCTGGGGGACTGGGCCCGCCAGGGTTGGGCGTTGCAGGTGGACGAGCAAGGCATGACGCTGAACGCATTCGACCTCTAAGCACGGGCCCCTGGCGCCAGGGGCCCGGCCACTCAGTGCCCGGCAGAGGCCGGCCCGGCCTTGGCCGCGAACGGCGGCTTGGCGAACCACACCAGCACGATCAAACCTGCAAAGATCCAACCCAGTAAGGTGAAATAGTCCACCGTGCTCATCATGTACGCCTGGCTGTTGACGATCCGTTCGAGCTGGGCATAGGACTGCTCGTTGGCGCCGCCCATCTGTTCCAGGGCATGCCGAGTCACGGGGTCGTAGGTGCTGATGTTTTCGCTGAGGTAAGCATGGTGCTGGTCGGCGCGGCGAATCCAGATCCAGCTGGTCAGCGAAGCGGCGAAACTGCCGCCCAAGGTCCGCAGAAAGGTCGCCAGGCCAGAGCCGTCGGCAATTTGCTGGGGCGGCAGGTCCGAGAGCAAAATGCTCAGGGTCGGCATAAAGAACAGCGCCACACCGATCCCCATGAACAGTTGCACCAAGGCCACATGGGCGAAGTCCACCTCATTGGTGAAGCCGGCGCGCATGAAACAACTGGCGCCGATGGCCAGGAACGCCAGCCCGGCCAGCACCCGCAGGTCGAACTTGTTCGCGTATTTACCGACGAAGGGCGACATCAGCACCGGCAATATGCCGATGGGGGCCACGGCCAGGCCCGCCCATGTGGCCGTATAGCCCATTTGCGTCTGCAGCCATTGCGGCAGTATCAGGTTGATCCCGAAGAACCCCGAATAGCCGCCGACCAACACCAGGGTGCCGATGCGGAAATTGCGAAAGGCAAATAGCCGCAGGTTGACCACCGGGTGGTCATCGGTCAGCTCCCAGATGACAAACGCGCTCAGGGCCACCGCTGACAGGAGGCTGCCCATGATGATGAAGTTGGACTCGAACCAGTCCATGTCGTTGCCCTTGTCGAGCACCACCTGCAAGGCCCCTACGCCGATGATCAAGGTGATCAGGCCCACGTAATCCATGGGCTGGCGACTGGTCTGCACTGGCCGCGTGCGCATTTGCTGACGCACCACCAGCACCGCGAACAGGCCGATCGGCACGTTGATAAAGAAAATCCACGGCCAACTGTAACTGTCGGTGATAAAGCCCCCCAGGATCGGCCCGGCAATCGGCGCCACCACCGTCACCATCGCCAGTAGGGCCAAGGCCATGCCTCGTTTAGCCGGGGGGTAGATGGCGATCAGCAAGGTTTGCGTCATGGGGTACAAAGGCCCGGCTACCAGCCCCTGGACCACGCGGAACCCGACCAACTCAGGCATCGAGGTGGAAATACCGCACAGAAACGAGGCCAGCACGAAGAGGATGGTCGCCCAGATAAACAGTTTCACCTCGCCGATGCGCCGGCTCAACCAGCCGGTGAGTGGCAGCGCGATGGCGTTGCTCACGGCGAACGAGGTAATCACCCAGGTGCCCTGCTCCGAACTCACCCCCAGGCTGCCGGAAATGGTCGGCAAGGCCACGTTGGCGATGGTGGTGTCGAGCACCTGCATGAAGGTCGCCAGGGACAAGCCGATGGTGCAGAGCACCAGGCTGGGCGGCGTGAATGAAGCGGGCGCGGGTGAGCTCATCGCGAATCCTTTGGGGTACAGTACCCCGTGCCCAACCTTGCGCGGTCAGGCCCGAGGGGCGGCGCATCAACGCCGGGCAGTCTTGCCTGACGCGGCGCTGTTGGCGTGGATCAACTGGTTGATCAAGGCGTCGGCTTCGTCCAACTGGCGGGCGTAGACGTTGGTGCTGAACGACGCTTGCTGGGCAGGCTGTTGCGCCAGAACCGGGCCATTCTGGTCGTGCAGGTCCACATCAACCTGGGTCGACAGACCGATGCGCAGCGGATGATCCTTCAACTGTTCAGGGTTGATATGCACCCGCACCGGCACCCGCTGGACGATCTTGATCCAGTTACCTGTGGCGTTCTGCGCGGGCAACAGGGCAAATGCGCTGCCGGTGCCTGCCCCGAGGCTGTCGATGGTGCCGCTGTATTTGACCTCGCTGCCATACAGGTCGGCGGTGATGTCTACCGCCTGGCCGATGCGCATCTTGCCGAGCTGGGTTTCCTTGAAATTGGCGTCGATCCACAAATGGTTCAAGGGGATCACCGCCATGGTCGCTGTGCCCGGCTGCACCCGTTGGCCCAATTGCACGGTGCGCTTGGCCACATAGCCGGTCACTGGGGCGATCAGGGTGGTGCGGGCATTGGCCAGGTAGGCCTGGCGCAGCTGGGCGGCAGCGGCGAGCACGTCCGGGTGATCGGCGACCTGGGTGTCATCGACCAGCGCGGCGCTGCTGCTCAACTGCTGCTGGGTGTTGCTCAAGGCACTTTGCGCCGAGGTCAGGTCATCACGGGCGTGGGCCAGTTCTTCTTGGGAGATGGCTCCGCCGGCGGCCAAGGTTTTACGCCGGTTGAAGTTCTCCTGAGCGCGTTTGACTTCCGCCTGGCTAGCCGCCACCTGGGCTTTCATGCCGTCGACATTGCTGTATAGGCCACGGACCTGGCGCACGACTTTGGCCAGGTTGGCCTGGGCGCGCTGCAGGTCGATCTGCGCATCGTTGGGGTCGAACTGCAACAGGACCTGGCCTTCCTGCACCAGGTCGCCATCGTCAGCGCCGATGCTGATGACGGTGCCCACGGTCAACGGGGTGATTTCCACTACGTTGCCATTGACGTAGGCGTCGTCGGTGCTTTCGCTGTACTGCCCGTAAAAGGCGTACCAGACCCAAACCCCCAAGCCCACCAGCAGCACCAGCACGGCCAGGGCGATCAGCCACAGCTTGCGTTTGCGCGGGTTAGCCACGGGGGTGCCCGGGTTGTTCTCTGAAGCCTGCGATGGAGCGGCAGTGGCCATGTGGCAAATCCCTCGGTTTATTCAGTGGGCGGCGTGGTGAGGCTGGCCGTCGAAGCCATCGCGGCCCCTTGATAGCCGCCGCCCAGGGCCTGCATTAATTGGATCGAAAGGTCGAGCTGTTCGGCATTCAGGCTGGCCAACTGGCGCTGGGCCTGGAGCAATTGCTGCTCGACGCTGAGTACATCCAGGTAGTTGCCAATGCCCGAGCCGTAGCGCTGGGTGGCGATGTCGAACGAGCGCCGGGAAATGTCACTGGCCTGCTGTTGCGCAGCAATCTGCTGGCCAATGGCGCGCAATTGCTCGAGGGTGTCACTGACATCGCCCAACGCCTGCACCAGGGTTTTGTTGTACTGGGCCACCGCCAGATCGTAGTCGGCATCGCGGGCATCGAGGTCGGCGCGCAAGCGGCCGCCGTCGAACAGGGGTAACGAGACCGCCGGGGCAACATTGAAAAAGCGGCTAGGGGCGCCGAACAGCGCGTCGCCCAACAATGAGCGCACACCCGCCGAAGCGCTCAGGTTCAGGTTGGGATAGAAGCGGGTCTTGCTGGCGACGATATCTTTGCTCGCCGCCTCTACCCGCCAGCGGGCGGCGACCAGGTCCGGGCGGCGACCCAGTAGTTCGGCAGGCAACGCCGAGGGCAAGGCCACGGCGCTTGGCTGCAACACCTTGGGCCGGGCCAATTCGACGCCCCGGTCGGGCCCTTTACCCAGCAGCACGGCCAAGGCGGTGCGTGCGCTTTGCACGCGCTTGCGGGCATCCAGTGCCTGCTCCTGCGCGCTGGCGGCGACGCTTTGGGTCTGTTGGTACTGGTAGTCGCTGTCGATGCCGGCGTTGAGGCGGCGCTGGCCCAGTTCGAGCAGTTGGCGGGTACGCGCCAAGTCTTCTTCGGCCAGGTCATCGACCAGGTAGGCCTGGCCCAGGTGGCTGTAAGCGCGGGCGACGTCGGCGGCCAAGGTCAACTGCGCAGCCTGGCGGTCTACTTCGGCAGCACGGGCCTGGCCCAGGGCCGCTTCCCAGGCCGCACGCTGGCCGCCCCACAGGTCGAAACTGTAGTTGAACGCCACGTCCAGGCTACGCAGGGTGCTGTAGCGTTCGCCCTGCCCCAATGGGTCTTGCTCACGGGCCAAGCGCGACCGGCTGACCCCACCCTGGGCATCCAGGGTCGGCATGCGCGCGGCATTGGCGGCAGCGGCGGCGGCCGTGGCTTGGTGGGCACGGGCGTCGGCGATCTGCAGGTCCGGGCTATCGCGCAGGGCTTCGCGGATCAGCCCATCTAACTGCGGGTCGCCGAGGCTGGTCCACCAATCGCTGCGCGGCCAGGCGGCGGGCGATAAGGGCACGCCTGCCAGTGATTGTTTTGCGGCCAGCTTGTCGGGCTGCAAGCTGACGCCCGCGGTGTCCAGGCCGTGGTGGTTGACGCAACCGGCCACACTCATGGCCAATAGCAGCAGGCTGATGCGCCCGCGCCAGGGTTTAACGTTCATCGCCGATACCCAGCCAGCGCGCCGTCAACGAATCATTGGCGGCCAGCAAAATTTTCGTGAGGATGCGCTCCAGGTCTTGCAGCTCCTGGGGTTCGAGCCCGCCAAGCAGCTCGTTCATGGCATTGGCGCCGATGTGCGGCAGCAGGCCCGCCAGCTTCAAGCCCTCCTCTTTGAGCAGCAGTTGCACTTGGCGTCGATCGGTTTCGCTACGGCGCCGGCAGATCAGGTCTTTGTGTTCAAGACGGTCGAGCATGCGCGTGATCGAACCGCTATCGAGCCCCATATGCCGTGACAGCTCCGCGGGGGTGTCGACACCGAAACGCTCCATGATGATCAGCACTTTGAATTGGGCCGCAGTGATGGCGTATTCGGTCAAATGGGTTTCCAGCACCATGTCCTTGAGGACAGCGGTACGGCCGATCAGCAAACCCAGGTTGCACTCGGAGAAGTTTTCAGGCGTGAAGTGACTCATTGCAGAAAAGCCTGCTTAGGCAGAGAAGTAACATAATGTTACTGCCTAGGCAGACAATGTCAATGCAATAGTTAGGAAGCTTTCTATAACGGTAAAAAAAACGCAGCTCGGCTGCGTTTGCAAGCTATGGGATAGGGTCAGGCAGGCACGCCACTGTGAAAGCGGAACTCGCTGTCCACGCTCTCGATCAGCTCAGCTTCGGCCACTCGCACGCGCTCGATGACGCGAGCGATATCGGCGCTGTCGCCATATTGATAGGCCAGTTTCAGATAGCCCTGATAATGCCGCGCTTCGCTTTTGAGCAGCCCGTGATAGAAGCGCCCCAGCTCTTCGTCCAGGTGCGGCACCAGCGCCTCGAAGCGCTCGCAACTGCGAGCCTCGATAAACGCCCCGACCACCAACGTGTCCACCAGCTTGACCGGCTCGTGGGAACGCACCTGCTTACGCAACGCCGAGGCGTAGCGCCCTGCGGTGAGCAGGCGCAATTGGACCTTGCGTTTTTTCATCAAACGCAACACTTGCTCATGGTGAACCAGTTCTTCCCGGGCCAGGCGCGACATCATATTGATCAGGTCGGGCAGCAACGCGTAGCGGGCGATCATGCTGAGCGCCGTACTGGCGGCTTTGAATTCACAATTCTTGTGGTCGATCAGCAGCGTCTCCTGATCGGCCAGCGCCGCCTGCACCCACGCGTCGGGGGTACGGCAACCGAGGAATTCATGGATCTCTGGCAGCATGAGAGGAGCACCGGGCAAAAGCGGGGGATTATACCCGTGGGGTTTCGATGTGGGTATTGGCACAACAAGATCAAAAGATCGGGGGCAAGGCCCCCTCCTACGTGCCGCGGTATATCTGATATTCACCTATATCCCCGACTGTAGGATGGGGGCTTGCCCCCGAGCTCTTCAACGATTACACGTTGGCCGAAGATCAAAAGACCGGGGGCAAGGCCCCCGGTCAATCATTGCCAAGGGCGTCGCGCAGAAAGCCTGGGGCGATGTAGCGTTGGTAGTGGGCCTCGGACAACAGGAAAAATTCCCGATCGATGGCATCGCGTAACTGCGGCAGGTCCCAGTCGCGGAACTCTGGCAGCAGCACCATGCCGTAGGCTTCCAACTGGTTGATCACCCGTGCCCCCCGCGCGATGAGCTGGTAGGCCCAGCAGTATTCGGACTGTTGCGGCACGAAACGGATTTTGCGCTGTTCGAGCTGGTGGCGCAGGCGCTCAGGGTCGAACACCTCCAGCTTGGCCGCCATGACCTGCACCAGCAACTGCTCCAGGCGCAGCCAGACGGCGCGTTTGGCGGCTTCGTCATAGCCGTTCCAGTGGATCACTTCGTGGTGGAAACGCTTGCAACCACGGCACACAAGGTCGCCATAGACCGTGGAGCAGAGGCCCACGCAGGGCGTTTTGATAGACTGGTTGGACATGGCAATTGGCAGCGTCGAAGGGCGGAACGGGGAGGCATGTTAGCCCTTTGTCTAAAAGGGGTCACCCCAGAAGTCGTAGGGCTTAACTTACCTTTCTGTTATTTATGACGTAGAATCATGCAGCCTTTTTAGGCGCCAATGTCCAGGAAGCTGTTTTCAAAGCGTCACGAGCACAGTCGATCCAGTAGAAGGGCCCAGGCCCCCGTATCTCCGGGTGCCAGCCCTCATCAGCTCAGCCCTTCTACCGGCGTAAAACTTTGAAAGCAGCTTCTGTAAGGAACCTTCGACACCCAGGCTAATGGGCCCAACGGCCATTTAGTGCATGGGGGCTTAGGTTTGCTGGATGAGCGTCCCACCGGGACCACTGATGAGGGTAATAACTGTGCTTGAAGCCTATCGCAAACACATCGAAGAGCGTGCCGCCCTGGGTATCGTGCCCCAGCCGCTTAACGCCGAACAAACCGCAGGCCTGGTCGAGCTGCTGAAAAATCCCCCCGCCGGCGAAGAATCCGTCCTCCTGGACCTGATCACCAATCGAATTCCTCCAGGCGTTGACGAAGCCGCCTACGTCAAGGCCGGTTTTCTCTCTGCCCTGGCCAAGGGCGAAGCCACCTCTCCTCTGATCGACAAGCAGCGCGCCGTCGAACTGCTGGGCACCATGCAGGGCGGCTACAACATCGCCACCCTGGTGGAGCTGCTGGACGACGCCACCCTGGCACCCATCGCCGCCGAGCAGTTGAAGTTCACTCTGCTGATGTTCGACGCTTTCCACGACGTCGCTGAAAAAGCCAAGAACGGCAACGCCCACGCCCAAGCGGTGCTGCAGTCCTGGGCGGACGGCGAGTGGTTCAAGAAGCGCCCGACCCTGGCCGACAAGATCAGCCTGCGGGTATTCAAGGTCACTGGCGAAACCAACACCGACGACCTCTCCCCGGCCCCCGATGCCTGGTCGCGCCCGGACATCCCGCTGCACGCCCTGGCCATGCTGAAAATGGCCCGCGAAGGCATCGTGCCTGACCAACAAGGCGCTATCGGCCCGATGAAACAGATCGCGCAGATGTACGCCGACGGCTACCCGGTCGCCTACGTCGGTGACGTGGTCGGTACCGGTTCTTCGCGTAAATCGGCTACCAACTCGGTTCTGTGGTTCTTCGGTACCGACATCCCCTACGTGCCGAACAAGCGCGCCGGTGGCTTCTGCTTCGGCACCAAGATCGCGCCAATTTTCTACAACACCATGGAAGATGCCGGCGCCCTGCCGATCGAGTTCGACGTGTCGAACATCAACATGGGCGACGTGATCGACCTGTACCCGCACCAGGGCAAAGTGTGCAAGCACGACTCCGACGAAGTCATCACCACCTTCGAAATGAAGACCCCGGTGTTGCTCGACGAAGTTCGCGCCGGTGGCCGTATTCCGCTGATCGTCGGCCGTGGCTTGACCGACAAGGCCCGCGCCGAGCTGGGCTTGGGCCCTACCGACCTGTTCAAGCTGCCAGAAGCGCCGGTCGACACCGGCAAGGGCTACACCCTGGCGCAGAAAATGGTCGGCAAGGCCTGCGGCCTGCCAGAAGGCAAAGGCGTTCGCCCGGGCACCTACTGCGAACCGCGCATGACCACCGTCGGCTCCCAGGACACCACTGGGCCGATGACCCGCGACGAACTCAAAGACCTCGCGTGCCTGGGCTTCTCGGCTGACCTGGTAATGCAGTCGTTCTGCCACACCGCGGCCTACCCCAAGCCTATCGACGTCACCACCCACCACACCCTGCCAGACTTCATCCGCACCCGTGGCGGCGTGTCGCTGCGCCCTGGCGACGGTATCATCCACAGCTGGCTGAACCGCATGCTGCTGCCCGACACCGTCGGCACCGGTGGTGACTCCCACACCCGCTTCCCGATCGGCATCTCGTTCCCAGCCGGTTCCGGCCTGGTAGCTTTCGCCGCAGCCACCGGCGTTATGCCGCTGGACATGCCGGAGTCGGTGCTGGTGCGCTTCAAGGGCAAGATGCAACCTGGCATCACCCTGCGCGACCTGGTGCACGCCATTCCGTACTACGCCATCCAGAAGGGCCTGCTGACGGTCGAGAAGAAGGGCAAGAAAAACGCCTTCTCTGGCCGTATCCTGGAAATCGAAGGCCTCGACGACCTGACCGTCGAACAAGCCTTCGAACTGTCCGACGCCTCGGCCGAGCGCTCCGCGGCAGGTTGCACCATCAAGCTGCCGGAAAAAGCCATTGCCGAGTACCTGAAGTCCAACATCACCCTGCTGCGCTGGATGATCAGCGAAGGCTACGGCGATGCCCGGACCATGGAACGTCGTGCCCAGGCGATGGAAGCCTGGATCGCCAAGCCTGACCTGCTGGCCGCCGATGCCGACGCCGAGTACGAAGAAATCATCGAAATCGACTTGGCCGACCTGAAGGAGCCAGTCCTCTGCGCGCCTAACGACCCGGACGACGCCCGCCTGCTGTCCAGCGTGCAGGGTGAGAAAATCGACGAAGTGTTCATCGGTTCGTGCATGACCAACATCGGCCACTTCCGCGCTGCCGGTAAGTTGCTGGACAAGGTCAAAGGGCAATTGCCAACCCGCCTGTGGCTGTCGCCGCCGACCAAAATGGACGCGCATCAGCTGACCGAGGAAGGCTACTACGGCATCTACGGCAAAGCCGGCGCGCGCATGGAAATGCCGGGCTGCTCGCTGTGCATGGGTAACCAGGCACGGGTAGAGCCGAACGCCACTGTGGTGTCGACTTCCACGCGTAACTTCCCTAACCGCCTGGGCGATGGTGCCAATGTGTACCTGGCTTCAGCGGAACTGGCGGCGGTCGCGTCGATCCTCGGCAAGCTGCCTACCGTCGAGGAATACATGGAGTACGCGGCAAGCATCGACAGCATGGCGGCAGACGTTTACCGCTACCTGAGCTTCGACCAGATCGCCGAATTCCGTGAGGCTGCGGCCAACGCGAACATTCCGGTCGTGCAAGCTTGATGTAACTTAGCTGTATAAAAAAACCCGTCCTCGTGACGGGTTTTTTTATGCCTCGCTTATTGAGGCGAACGGCGCTCAGACAAACTCTTTTATCGTCGCTCGAAAACGACCGATGGGGCCTTGGAAGGTGCTCAAAAAATGCAGGAATTGTGGGTATGGCGTACTAAGGCTAGACGTTCTGCGGTGGTAATACGCACAGACCCGTTTACCTTCAGGGTCGCGCCAATAAAAATCAAAACTCTTGGCCTGCTCGTTGCTGCTGAGCACCTCAACTTTCCAGAAGTCAGAAACCTTGGCGATATTGTAGAGCCCTAAAAAACCACTGATACTAACGCCGACTTTCGCTCCCGCGTAATCCCCGGCAGAGGGCGCACCGCTGACCATGTAATGTATTCGGTCGGAGGTATGTTCCAAATAATCGAAGCGCAGTTCCAACGTCTGGCCCGATGGGAAGTCGTAAACCAGCCAGCCCTCGCCGCCTGCACGAAAATTGCGATCGTAATCTACAGAGCGGTACTTGTCGGCTATCTTGCACTCTAGCGATGCGATGAATGATTTGCCTCTGATATCCAGCATGATTGACCTCCTGGTCATGTCAGGTGACGCGTCAAACTCTAAAGCCCTGTCCGGTGGGCTTATCAGCCTGAAACCTTTGTCATCGACAGCGCAAACGGGATGTAAGTTAATCGCGCTCAAACAAACGCTTTTATCGTCGCGCGAAAAATACCGACGGTGCCTTGCAGGGTGGTTAAAAAATTCAGAGAGGCCGGGGACGGTGAACTAAAGCTAGACGTTCTGAGGTAGTGATACACACACACGCGTTTACCTTGCGAGTCGCGCCAGTAAAAATCGAAACTATTGGCTTGCTCGTCGCTGCTGAGCACTTCCACTTTCCAGAAATCAGTCACGCTGGCGATATTGTATAGCCCTAAAAAACCATTGAGACTGGCGCCGATCTTCGCGCCCGCGTAGTACCCGGCAGAGGGCGCACCGCTGACCCTGTAATGTATTCGGTCGCAGGTGTGTTCCAGATAATCGAAACGCAGCTCCAAGGTATGGCCCGCCGGGAAGTCCCAAACCAGCCAGCCGCCTCCGGCAGTACGATCGTTGTTATCGTAAACAACTGGGCGGTAGTCTTCGAATATCTCGCACTCTAAAGATGCGATGAATGATTTGCCTCTGATATCCAACATGATTGACCTCCTGGTCATGTCAGGTGATGCGTCAAACTCTAAAGCCCTGACCGCTGGGCTTATCAGCCTGAAGCCTTTCACGTCGACATTCCCGCCCGTCAACGAGGCCGGGATCGATCACCTTGGAGCCCACCTGTGTGCACGAATACCCAGCGCGAGCGTGGAGGCAGGCCTGAGGCGCTGACGTGCTGTTGCAGGGCCATGAGGGCCTTGCCGGTATACACCGGCTCCAGGGGCACCCCGCTGTGCCGCTCGCAGGCAGCCATAAACGCCAGTAACTGCGGGTCAATGCGGGCGAAGCCGCCCCGGCTGGCGTCAAGCAACTGCACGTTGCGGGCATTCAAGGCCGCGATCTGTTCGGCCACGCCATGCCCCGGTGGCACCGCCATGGCAGCGAACACCGGGCGGGCGCCGCCCTCGGCCAAGGCCAGGCCCGCCGCCGTGGTGCCAGTGCCTGCGGCCAACCACCAGCCATCGAAATCGGCCCACCCCAGCTTGCCCAGTTGCGTCTGCACCTGCGCCAGCAACGGCGCGCAACCGGCCGCGCCGAGGGCCCCGCCACCGCCTTCGGGCACCGCCAGCAGTTGTGGGTAACGCTGCTGCCAGCTGGCCCAAAAGTGCGGTTGGTGGCGCTCGCGATAACCGCCATAACCCAGCCAATGCAATTGCATGCCCCATGCCTGAAGGTCATCGGTGGTTGGCGTGCGTTGCGCGTGGCCGCGGACCAACCCGACCGTTTGCAGGCCCAGACGCTGGCCTGCGGCGGCCAACGCGTGAAGGTGGTTGGAGTGGGCACCGCCAAGGCTGATCAGCCCGGCGTAACCACCCGCCAGGGCAGCGCGAACGTGATGTTCGAGCTTGAACCATTTGTTGCCGCTGATCAGCGGGTCGATAAGGTCCAGGCGCAGCACCGCCACTTCCACCCCGGCTTGGGCCAGCCAGGGCAGGCACAGCAGGTGCAATGGGGCGGTGGGCAGCTCGATGGGGCTGGACATGACAGGCTCGGCCGGTGGCAAGGCAAAGCCCGACAGTTTACAACGCCGCCGCCAGCCGTGAACCTTGATTGATCGCGCGTTTGGCATCGAGCTCCGCCGCCACATCGGCGCCGCCGATCAGGTGGACGTGCTGGCCTGCGGCGAGCAGACCATCGTGCAGCTCGCGCAGGGGGTCCTGGCCGGCGCAGATCACCACGTTGTCCACCGCCAACAGTTGCGGTTCACCCTCACCGATGCGGATGTGCAGGCCGTCGTCGTCGATTCGCAAATACTCGACGCCGTTGAGCATCTGCACCCCTTTGTTTTTCAGGCCCGTACGGTGGATCCAGCCAGTGGTCTTGCCCAGGCCGTCGCCGACCTTGCTCGCCTTGCGCTGCAGCAGATATACCTGCCGAGCCGGCGCATGGGGCTGCGGTTTGACCCCAGCCACCCCGCCGCGGGCGGTCAAGCTGGTGTCGATGCCCCACTCCTGCCAGAACGCTTCGCGGTCCTGACTGGTGGATACGCCCTGGTGCACGAGAAACTCGCTCACATCGAAACCGATCCCCCCGGCACCTACCACGGCCACGCGCGGCCCCACGGCGCGACGTTGCAGCAGCACGTCCAGGTAACCGAGCACTTTCGGGTGGTCGACGCCCGGTATGGCTGGCAACCTCGGCACCACCCCGGTCGCCAGGATGATCTCGTCGTAGCCGCCAGCGACCAGCGTCGCCGAATCGACCCGACTGCCCAAGCGCAGGTCCACCCCGGTCCGACTCAGCTTGTGGCGGAAGTAACGCAGGGTCTCGAAGAATTCCTCCTTGCCTGGCACACGCTTGGCCACATTGAATTGGCCACCGATTTCGCTGCCGCTGTCGAACAGCGTGACCTGGTGCCCGCGCTCGGCAGCCACCGTTGCCGCGGCCAAGCCGGCGGGGCCGGCCCCCACCACGGCGATACGCTTGGGCTGCGCGGTGGGCAGGTAGTTGAGCTCGGTTTCGTGACACGCCCGGGGGTTGACCAGGCAACTGGTCAGTTTGCCGCCGAAGGTATGGTCCAGGCAGGCCTGGTTGCAGCCAATACAGGTGTTGATCTCATCGCCTCGCCAGGCGGCGGCTTTGTTGACGAACTCGGGGTCGGCGAGAAAAGGCCGGGCCATGGAAACCATGTCGGCATCGCCCTCGGCCAGAATGCGCTCGGCCACTTCCGGGGTATTGATGCGGTTGGTGGTGATCAGCGGCACGCTGACCGCACCCCGCAACTTCGCCGTCACCTTACTGAATGCGGCACGCGGTACCTTGGTGGCGATGGTCGGAATGCGCGCCTCATGCCAGCCGATGCCGGTGTTGATCAAAGTCGCACCGGCACGCTCGACGGCCTGGGCCAATTGCACGATCTCGGCCCAGTCGCTGCCACCCTCGATCAAGTCGAGCATCGACAAACGGAAAATAATAATGAAGTTCGGCCCCACCGCTTCGCGGACCTGGGTCACGATGGCCACCGCCAGGCGCATGCGGTTGGCATAGCTACCGCCCCAGTGATCAGTGCGGTGGTTACTGTGGGCGGCGAGAAACTGATTGATGAAGTAGCCTTCGGAACCCATGATTTCGACGCCATCGTAGCCGGCACTCTGGGCCAACCGAGCGCACTGGACAAAATCGGCGATCTGCTTCTGGATACCCGCCTCATCCAGTTCATGGGGTTTGAACGGGTTGATCGGGGCCTGAATCGCACTGGGCGCGACCAGCTTGGGGCTGTAGGCATAACGCCCAGCATGCAGGATCTGCAGGCAGATCTTGCCGCCAGCGGCGTGCACGGCCGCCGTCACCTGGCGATGCTGTTCGGCTTCTGCCTCGGTGCTCAGCTTGGCCGCACCGGCATACACCCCGCCCTCCTCGTTGGGCGCAATCCCACCCGTGACCATCAAGCCCACGCCGCCCCGGGCACGCTCGGCGAAATACACCGCCATGCGCTCGAACCCGCCGGGCTTTTCTTCAAGGCCCGTGTGCATAGAGCCCATCAATGTGCGGTTGCGCAGCGTGGTGAAGCCCAGGTCAAGGGGGGCCAATAGGTGTGGGTAAGGGGTCAAGGGCATGGCGGACGGCCTCGGAGCGAATCACGGGATGCGAGCACCTCACTGGCAGGTGGGGCCCGTCGTATGGAGCAGACAGTACGGTGGACTCCGCCGCGCCTCAATGACTGAAAGTGACAAGTTATTGATCCAAGCGTACAGTCGTGGGGCCTTTGGGTAGGCGGTTGAGATTAGAAGATCGGGGGCGAGCCCCCTCCTACGTTCGGTTGAATTTGTATTTCATGGGTAAATTTTTGATAGCCCTGGCGCTGTTGACGATGCTGGGTGCAGCAGGCAGCTACGCCTTTTGGGCGCAACAACGTCCTGTCAGCCATTACCTGTCTGACTTGCGCATCCAGGTCGATCCCGACCAGGGGTCGCCGGGCGATCGAGGTAATGTGCTGGGGGTAGAGACGGCGTTGTCTGCAGGGGACTATCAAAGCCTTGAACGCTTGCACCTAAAGCTTGCCGCCTACCTGCAAGAAGCGCGCGAGCACGGTTTGATCAACGCAAAAACCGTGGTGGTGCTGCCGGAACAGGTCGGCACCTGGCTGTGGGCGGTGGGTGAAAAACCGCAGCTGTACCTGGCCGAAGAGCGCAAAGAGGCCCAGCATTGGCTGGCGCTCAGCAACCCGCTGCGCTTTGCCTGGGCCTACCTGACCGCCAGTGGCCAAGACCGCTTGGCCGACGCCCGCTTGCGCATGAAGGCCGCCGACATGGCGCGCGACTACCAGCAACTGTTCGGCGGCCTGGCACAGGAGTTCGCTGTCACGCTGGTTGCCGGCACCATCGTGCTGCCTGCCCCGTATATCGACGAAGGCGTGCTGCACCCGGGCTCAGGTGCGCTGTACAACGTCAGTGTGGTGTTTAGCCCTGAGGGCCAGGCGCTGAGCCAGCCTCAGCGGCAATTGCGCCCCGCCGCTAACGAACAGGGCTACCTCACCGACGCCGGCGATGAGCCCCTGCAAGTGTTCGAGACCCCTGCCGGGCGTTTGGGGTTGTTGGTCGGCCCAGACGTCCGCGACGCAGCCAATCATCAGCGGCTCACGGCGCTGTCGGCTCAGTTGGTCGTGGTACCCGCCGCCCAGGCCGGCATTCAGCCTTGGGCTGGCCATGGCGGTAAACCTCGCCTGCGCAACCAATGGCGGTGAACGTGCCCGGCCCTCGGGTGCGCCTGGGTGATCTGTCGGTAGGCTTTATCCAGTGCCTGGCCCAGGCCCTGCGAGCAGCGGGGCAGCCGCCGGATGCGCTGTTGCAGCGTTTTGGCCTAGACTCTGCGCGCCTGGGCGAGCCCGACGCACGGTTGTCGATCGCACGCTACATGCGCCTGGGCCATGCGGCCATTCAACTCAGCGGTGACCCCGCATTGGGCTTACGCATGGGCCAGGCCAGCCGCCTGAGCCAGTTGGGCCTGGCCGGGATCGCGGCGGCTCAGGCCCCCACGGTGCGCGAGGCGGCCCGCACGCTGATCCGCTTCGAGCCATTGTATGCCGCCAACTATCGCGGCAACTCCAGCTTCCATGAAGACCCCAAGGGCGCTTGGCTGCGCTTTTACTCCATTAGCCCGTATAACGACTACAACCGGTTTGTGGTCGACTCGGTGCTGTCCGGTTGGCTGAACCAGCTGTCCAGCGTGGCCGGCAGCCCGCTATTGGCCGAGCAACTGGAGATAGAATTCGATGCACCCGCCTACGCGGCGCAGTATGTGCCGTTGAGCAATGCCCACGTGCAGTTTGGCGCACCGCTCAATCAGCTCCGGCTAGGCTTGCAGGCGCTGGGCCTGCGCAATGCAGACCATTGCCCCAGTACCTGGAAGCAAATGCTAAGGGTGTGCGAGCGGGAATTGGAGCAACTGACCCGTACCCGCCATCTGCGCGAGCGGGTGATTCAGCTATTGGGGCCGCTGCTCAGTGGCGGCCGTGAGCCTGACCTGGAAGAGGTCGCGGTGCGCCTGAAGTTGCCCACCTGGACACTGCGGCGCAAGTTGGCGGATGAAGGCACGCACTTTCGCGCGATCCTTAACGACACCCGTCGCGACCTGGCCATGACTTACATCCGCGATACGGAGTCGAGTTTCGGCGAAATCGCTTACCTGTTGGGGTTCGCATCCGCGGAAGCGTTTCAACGGGCATTCAAACGCTGGACGAGCCAGACGCCCGGGGAGTTTCGCCGCGCTTCACGGCATTGAGCCACGGCGCGCACGGCGGTTTAAGTTGGGGAACGCCCGACGCTAGAGTTCGGTGGCGTCTTCTACTGCGTCGGGTACATCTTGCTCGCGAGCACGTGCTTCGAGCCACTCTTCTTGATAGTCATCCATATCGCTGTCCTAAGTAGCGCTTCAGTTCGTCTTTTACTGACCACTCGGTCAGCATAAAGTGCCTGAATGACGCTATCGTGACAACCGCCTTGGCTCAAGGCGCGGGCTCGCCTGGGGTCTCCTGTGCAGGCACCAGGGGTGCAGGCTCTGGTGCAGGAGCCAGCGGCTGTGAGGCGCCGGGGGTTTCCGTTGCCGGCATCTCGGGGGCTGGGGCAGCTTGCTCGGGGGCGGCCTGTTCGGTTGCAGCCGGCTCAACAGCAGCCGGTGCTGGTGCAGGGGCCGGTGTAGTCACCTCCGGCATGCCCAACTCACTCTTGGGCTTCTCAACGATGTGGGCTGCCTGCTTGGCTTCGGCGGGCATGAAATTTTCAACCAGGCCAAAGTAGCGGTCATAGAATTTGTCGGACGCCACCGTCTCGCTGGCGACTTTTACCATGGAGTCATCGGTGGAACCGATCGGCATCGACACCGACCCGAGAATCCCCACCCCCAAACTGGCGGAATTGTTGACCTTCTTCAACGCATAGCGGTCGACCAAGGCATTGGCAAACATCGTGGAAGAGTTAGCGCCGCTGGCGTCGGCCGCGCAGACCACATTGAAGGTGATCTCCAGGTGGGTTTCGCCGGTTTGCTGAAAGCTTTTATGCCCACTGACCAACTTGGCATCGTTGCTGGTGATGATATAGCCCTGGCTCAGTAACGCGCGGCGCGCCGCCTCGCAAGACACCGCTTCACTGGCCGGGTAGGTGCGCGAGAACGTGCCGGAGTCGTCAAAGTTCTCATGTTCGTAGATGGCTGGTTTTTTCGACGAACAGCCGACCACGCCGGCCACCAATAGCACGAGTACGACGCCTACCCGCAGGGCGCCTGAGCCTGTGTGATTCAACATTATCAACCCTGGAAAAACGAACTGGGGCCCATTGTGCAACACAACGGGCCCCGTCCTTGGTGAAATTAAGTTTCGATCAACCTACAACCCTACTACGCATTGGCCAAAGGAAAAAGCCAAAGCGTCTTGCGTGCAGGCAGATGTCACCTCTTCTCCCAGCATAAGCGCTACTGGTCGAAGCGCAACTGCACACCGAGTGACTGCAGCGCCTGCCAGTACCCCGGATAGGTCTTGGCCACGCAATCTGGGTCCTGGATGCGAATGCCGGGGACTTTCAAGCCTGCCAAAGCAAAGCACATGGCGATGCGATGGTCGGCATGGGTATCCACCAAGGCGTCGCTGACGTGATCGGCCAAGCCTGGGTCCGCCGCCACCAGCAGGTCGTCGCCCTCGACCGTGGCCAAACCCGCGCGAATGGCATTGAGGCCGTCGTGCAACGCCTGCACGCGGTCGCATTCCTTGACCCGCAGGTTGGCCAGTTCGGTAAAGCGCACGGGCGTACGGTTGAACGCGGCCAGCACCGCCAGGGTCGGGATCGCATCCTGCATCTGCGAACCCACCACCACGGCGGGCATGTGCGGGAACTGGGCGATGACCTTCTGCGCCTCGGCATCGGGTTGGGTGAACGCCGCGTCCGCGACGCCCAGATCGATGCGACCGCCAGTCAATGCTTGCGCCGCCCACAGATAGGTGGCTGCTGAAGCGTCCGGCTCGATATGGTAGTCGGTGGCCTTGTAGCCGCCAGGCGACACCCGCCAGGTGGTGTCGTCCAGGCTCTGCACCTGCGCGCCGAACGCCTGCATGCAGGCCAGGGTGAGGTCCACGTAACCGCGAGCGCCGATGTCCTTGCCGGTCAAGGCGACATCGATCGGCGCCTGGCCGCACGCCGCCAGCATCAACAGCGCCGAGACGTATTGGCTGGATAAACCGCCATCGATCTCGAAGCGTTGCGCAGTAACTTGGCCTCGGCCTTGCACCTGCACCGGCGGGCAGCCGGTGGCGCTGCTGGCGTCGACTCCACCTCGGCTGAGCGCTTCCAACAGCGGGCCAATGGGGCGCTTGCGCATATAGTCGTCGCCATCGAGGGTCACGGCGCCATCGACCGTGGCCACCGCTGCGGTCAGAAAGCGCATTGCGGTGCCGGCATTGCCCAGGAACAGGGCTTGCTCGGGCATGCTCAGGCGCCCCTGGCCGGTCACCACAAAAGTGGTGGCATCCGGTTCGTCTATGCTCACGCCCATCTGTCGCAAGGCGTTGGACATGTGCCGGGTGTCATCACTCTTCAATGCGCCGGTCAGACGGCTGGTACCGCTGGCCAGGGCCGCGACCAGCAGGGCACGGTTGGTGATGGACTTGGAACCTGGCGGGGTGACCTTTCCGTTCAAGGCAGACCCAGGTGGCGTGACCGTGACGGTTTTTTGCGTGCTCAACGTTCGACTCCCTCATTCGGCACCCGCCCCGAGGCAATCCGGGGCGCTAATGGGGGCCTATGATGCCATGTCTGTCGAGCCGATGGAGGCGTCACGTGCGTTGGACAGGCCTCAGCCCACCCAACCGATGGCGGTTTTAGGGATGACCTCCGACTCATCGAGTTTGGAAGCGAACATGCTAACCGCCTCCACCGCATCACTGGCGCCATCACGGATCTGTACGATGACCTGGCCAGCCTGGTCGGCCAGGGTCACGCCCCGATGGGCGCCGGCCTCGGTGGATTTCATGCTGGTGACCGCCTCCTGGGTTTCAGCGACGATCCTGCCGATCATTTCGGCGATCTCAGCCGTCGAACCGCTGGTGCGCCCCGCCAGTTGCCGCACTTCATCGGCCACCACGGCAAAGCCGCGGCCCTGATCACCGGCCCGTGCCGCCTCGATGGCCGCGTTGAGGGCCAGCAGGTTGGTCTGATCGGCAATGCCACGGATGGTATTGACGATCGCGGTAATCTGCTCCGAGCGCGCGCCCAATTGCGCGATCAGACGCGCCGAAGAGCCAATATTCTCGGCGATCGAGCGCATCTCTTTGGCGGTTTCCTGAATCACCTGGGTACCGTGCTCGGCGACTTTTTCGGTCTCGGCGGAAATATGATAGGCGCGAGAGGCGCTGCGCGAGTCTTCCTCGAATTTTTCCACCCGCTCGGTGATATTACTGGCGAACTTGACCACCTTGCACAGCTTGCCCTCGGCGTCGTACACCGGGTTATAGGTTGCTTCCAGCCACACCACCCGGCCATGCTTGCCCAAGCGTTTGAATTGCCCGGCGAAGAACTCGCCGTGGTTCAGACGCCGCCAGAAGTCGGCATATTCCGCGCTGTTGACCAGGCTCGGCTCGCAGAACTGCCGATGGTGTTTGCCTTTGATTTCATTCAGGCCGTACCCCATGACCTGGAGAAAATTGGTATTGGCCGAGAGCACATTGCCATTTAAATCGAATTCAATGACGGCCATGGCGCGGTCCAGCGCCGTCAGCTTGGCGGCGGTTTCGCTTTCCAAGCGCACCTTGGCGGTGACGTCCAGGGCGTACTTCACCACTTTGAGCACCCTGCCCTGTTCGTCCAGTACCGGGTTGTAGCTAGCCTCCAACCAGATGCTCTGACCCTTGGCGTCGATCCGACGAAACGTCCCCGAGACAAATTGCCCAGCCTTCAACGAAGCCCAAAAGTCGCTGTACTCACGGCTCGCCACCAAAGCCGGCGGGCAAAAGTCGCGGTGGCTCTTGCCAATGATTTGCTCGGCGCGGTAGCCCATGGCGGCCAGAAAATTGTCGTTGGCGCGAATGATTCGGCCATCCAGTTCGAACTCGATGACCGCCATCGAGCGCTCTAATGCAGTGGTCAATCCTTTGAAAATTGCAACTTCGGCCTCCTTGGCCGCTAGCTGTTTCTTGAGTTTATGGTCGAACATGGTGGGCCACCTCAGGGCTGAATCATCTATCGGATGATTACCTAGAGGTTATCGGCGCGATACCTGAAGGCATGAATCGAACCCTGAGTAAAGCGATGAAGGGATGGCTACACGGGAAATTCCAATGCTGCGGTAAGGTCCCCCATCGGCACCTGGCCACGGGCGAGCATGGCTTGGTCGCGCTGTTGCAGGCCGTCGAGTTTTTCCAGGCCATGGACACGGGTAATCAAGCGCAACACCGATGCGGTGTCATAGACCGTGTGATCCACCAGCCCTTTGCGCGCGAACGGCGAAACCACCAACGCGGGGATGCGTGTGCCGGGGCCCCAGCGGTCGCCTTTGGGCGGCGCGACATGGTCCCACCAGCCGCCGTTTTCATCGAAGGTGACCACCACCACCATCTGCGACCACTGTGGGCTGGCGCGCAGTACTTTAATCGCCCGGTCGATGTGGCGGTCGCCGGAGGCCACGTCAGCGTACCCGGCATGCAGGTTGAGGTTGCCCTGGGGCTTGTAGAAGGTCACGGCCGGTAACTTGCCCGCCTCGGCATCGGCGAAAAAACGGTTAGTGCTGGACTCGTCCCCCAGGCCGCCGTCGCGCAGACGCCGCTGACGCTCTTGGGGAAACTCGGGGCCCTGGCGTTTGAAATAATTGAACGGCTGGTGGTGGTACTGGAAGTTAGGAATTTTGGGGATCCCTGCCGAATCCTTGAATTGCTCCAGGGTGACCTGCCAGGCGCCGGCGTACCAAGCCCAATCCACGCCTTTTTTCGACAGTTTGTCGCCGATGTGCTCATGCTCCTGCGGCACCAGCACACTGGCCAGGCCCGGCTTGGAGTAATCGGGGTTGTCCGGGTCGCGCAGCCAGGTGGGCCAATAGGGTGGCGCCAGGGTGTTCACCGCATAGCCGTCGGGGGTCAATGCACTGGGGCCGAACTGCGGCGGCCCAGTCATGGCGCTGGCGGGTGACGCCTCCAGGGGTTTGAGGCGGGTATCGAGCGGGTCATCGCTTTGCAGGGTGGCGATCACCGCGCTGGCAGGCGAGTTGCGCGCATCCGGGTAGAAGGGCGCGGTGGCTGAAATCAAGTATTGGTGGTTGAGAAACGACCCACCAAAGGCCCCCTGAAAGAAGTTGTCACAGAGCACGAACTCCCGCGCCACGTCCCACAAGCGTAACGAATAACGGGTTTGTGCGTAGTGCCCCATGGTCAGGCCACCGGCATCGCCCCAGGCGACAAAACCATCGTTCTTGCCGCCGTTGATCTGCATCTGGTTCTGGTAGAACACGTGCCACAGGTCCCGCGTGACCAAGCCCAATGGCAAATCTTCGCCATCCGGCCCTTTAAGCGCATAGGGTGCATTGGCCAGGTTTTGCTGAAACTGGGTGCCCACCGGGTAGGTCACCCCATCCAGGGTTTGTGGCCCCACCTGAAGCACGCCGCCCCAGGTGGCTGGCAAGGTGGTCAGCGGGCTACCGTTGCGGTCGCGCTGCTCGCTGGCCTGGGCACTCACCGCCGACAGGGGCTGCTCGACGCCGGGAAAATTGCCGAACAGGTTATTGAAACTACGGTTTTCGGCGTAGATCACCACCACTGTTTTCACGTGCTCGCGCAGGGCTTGATCAAGCGCCTGGCCGCTCAGCGGGCGCGCCTTGGCTTGCCCAGGCTCCGCGGCGGCGTTGGCGTAGCCGCCCAAGGTCGCCCCCGCGCCCAGTACTGCCACGCCACCGAGGAAGCGTCGGCGGCTGCTGTCGGCGGGAGCGGGCTCGGAGGGGTCGCGCAGATCGTCTGGGGTGTCTGTCATGTGGGCTACCGGGTCGGATATGGATGTTTCAAGATGTGTCCGCTGAGCGTATTTGCTTAATATGACGTAATCGCGACAGCACGCAAACCCTCCCCCAAAGCAACTGGTCAGTCCAATTCATTATTTTTGATATTGGTCTTGCCAATGTATGAGCCAAGGTTTAGCGTTCAGGTAGAGATCATCTGGGCAACCACCTGCCCGCTTATAACAAAAAGAGATCCTTACCATGCTGACTGTTATCTGCAACGCCCCTGGTACGTTAACCGCTATCGACCGTGAAAAACCGCGGCGCCAACCTGGCGAGGTGCTGATCCGCGTCAAGCGCGTCGGCGTCTGCGGCACTGACCTGCACATTTTTACCGGCAACCAGCCCTACCTCGATTACCCGCGGGTGATGGGCCACGAATTCTCCGGAACCGTCGAAAGCGCCGACCCTGACTGCGGCCTAGCCCTAGATGACGTCGTCTACGTGATGCCGTATTTGTCCTGTGGCACCTGCGTGGCGTGCCGCCAGGGCAAGACCAACTGCTGCACGCGCATTCAGGTGCTCGGGGTTCACTGCGATGGCGCGTTTACGGAGTACCTCAGTGTGCCCCAGCAGTTCGTCCACAAGGCGGCGGAGATTACCCTGGATCAAGCTGCCATGGTCGAGTTCCTGTCCATCGGCGCCCATGCGGTACGCCGTTCCAACCTTCAGGCCGACACCCACGCGCTGGTGGTAGGCACCGGCCCGATCGGCATGGCTGCGGCCATCTTCGCCAGCCTGCGCGGGGCCAAGGTGACGGTGCTGGACACCCGCGACGACCGCTTGGCGTTTTGCCAGGCGCACCTGAATATCCACGCCGCCGTGAAGATAGGTGAGCACGACCAGCAGCAACTGGCTGACCTGACCGACCACGATTTTTTCGATGTGGTGTTCGATGCCACCGGCAACGCCAGGGCCATGGAGCGCGGCTTCGAGTTCATCGCCCACGGCGGCACCTACGTGATGATTTCCGTGGTGCGCGACTCCATCACCTTTTCCGACCCCGAGTTTCACAAACGTGAAGCCACCCTGATGGGCAGCCGCAACGCCACCCTGGAGGACTTCCACTACGTAGAGCAATGCCTGCGCGATGGCCTGATCCCCGATGCCGCCCTGAACACCCATCGCCTGACCTTGGGCAACGTCGCCGAGGCGTTCAGCACCCTGCTCGACCCCACCCAGGGTGTCGTCAAAGCCATCGTCGAATGCTAACCGTGAGGCGTCCCATGCATCCTTCAGCCGCTTTACTGGTACTGAGCCCCGGTGACGATGTCGCCGTGGCGCGCGGTGACATCGCCCCCGGCCAACGCCTGCAAGCCGACGGCATTGCGCTTATCGCCGAACAGGCGGTCCCCTCTGGGCACAAGATCGCCCTGCGCAAAGTGGCGGCGGGCCAGCGGGTACTTAAGTATGGCCAGACCATCGGCCAGGCCACCCAAGACATCGCACCGGGTGAGCACGTCCACGTGCATAACCTGGCGATGCCGGCGACCAGCACTGAACACAGCCTGACCAATGTTTACCAAGCCACCGTGCCAAGCCAGGTGGCCGCCACGTTTGAGGGCTTCGTGCGCGCGGATGGCCGGGTCGCTACCCGCAATTTCATCGGCGTGATTGCCAGCGTCAACTGCTCGGCCACGGTGTGCAAACAGATCGCCCAGGCCTTTACCGCCGAGCGGCTGAAGGCTTTCCCCAACGTCGATGGCGTCGTCGCAATCACCCATGGCAGCGGGTGCGGAATGGGCGCCAAGGGTGAAGGCATCGACATCCTCAAACGCACCCTGCGCGGTTACGCCGACCATGCCAACTTCGCTGCTGTGCTGCTGATCGGCCTGGGTTGCGAGGTGAACCAGTTGACCCCGCTGATGGAGGAACTGCGCGAGCGCCCCGCCGCGCTCAAGGCCAGCCTGGTGATCCAGGACGCCGGCGGTACGCGCGCAACCGTGCAGCGCGGCATTGCCCAGATCGACGCCATGTTACCTCTGGTGGATGCCTGCCAGCGCACTACCGTTGCCGCGCGGCATCTGTGCGTCGGCCTGCAATGCGGAGGCTCGGACGGTTATTCGGGAATCACCGCCAACCCTGCCCTGGGCGCCGCCGTAGACTTATTGGTGCGCCAAGGCGGCACGGCGGTACTGTCGGAGACCCCGGAAATCTATGGCGCCGAACACCTACTGACCGCCCGTGCGGCGTCGGCAGACATCGCGGCGCAGCTAATGGCCAGGATCCACTGGTGGGAAGCCTATGTGCGCGACAATGCCGGCGACATGAACAACAATCCCTCGCCTGGCAATAAGGCTGGCGGTATCACCACCATTTTGGAAAAGTCCCTGGGGGCCGTGGCCAAGGGCGGCGCCAGCGGGTTGATGGGGGTGTACCGCTACGCGCAGCCGGTGGACACCCAGGGGCTGGTATTTATGGACACCCCTGGCTATGACCCGGTCTCGGCCACCGGCCAGGTGGCTGGCGGCGCCAACCTGCTGTGCTTCACCACGGGACGCGGTTCGACCTACGGCTGCAAGCCAACGCCGTCGCTGAAAATCGCCACCAATACCCGCTTGTTCGAGCACATGGCCCTGGACATGGACTTCAATGCCGGCGGCATCGTCGATGGCCTGGAGTCGGTGAGCGAAGCCGGCGCGCGGTTATTTCAGTTGATGCTCGACACCGCCTCCGGGCGGCGCACCTGCAGCGAAGACAACGGCCTGGGCGACAACGAGTTCTTGCCCTGGCAAATGGGCGCGGTGATGTAAGCGGGGCGCTATGGTAGCCTGCGCAGACTCTCCGAGGGACGCCCTGCCCATGGCCTCTGCGCTAAACACCGCCGAACAAAAGCCGTACCAGAAAATCGCCGAGCAGCTTCGCGCTTACATCGCCCAGGGCGATTTTAGCGCGGGCTCGCGGCTGCCCCCGGAACGCGACCTGACCCAACTGCTGGGGGTGTCGCGCCCCTCGCTGCGCGAGGCGCTGGTGGCCCTGGAGATAGAAGGCGCGGTGGAAATCAAGATGGGCTCGGGCGTCTATGTGCGCAAGCCGCCCACAGCCGCGCAACCCGCCCGCCAAGCCCTGGGCGAGAGCCCATCGGAACTGATGCAGGCACGCGCGCTGATCGAAGGCGAGTCCGTGGTCCTGGCCTGTGTGCATGGCAAGAAAAGCGACCACCGCTATTTACAGGCGTGCATCGAGGCCATGCGCGCCAGCATCGCGCAAGGGCAGGCGCCGCTGGAAGACGACCGCAAGTTTCATCAGCGCCTGGCCAAAATGAGCGGCAATGGTGCGCTGGTGCGGATTATCACCGCCCTGTTCGATGAGCGGCACACCCCCCTCTCGGCGCACCTGAGCAAGCACGCAGAAAACCGCCTGACCTGGGAAGCGGCCGTCAGCGAGCACGAGGCGATCCTGGCCGCCGTCGTTCGCCAGGATGTGCTCGGCGCGCAAACCGCCATGCGCCTGCACCTGAGCCGCTCGGAAAACCGCTGGCTACGCGTGCTGGAGCCGGAAGACTGACGTTACTAAGCGCCCCGCTATGGCGCGCCCAGTTGCCGCCGAACCGCCAGCTCCACGCCCCGCAGTTCCGCCAGGCCCTTGAGGCGACCGATCAGCGAATAGCCTGGGTTGCTGTGCCGGTGCTGATCATCCAGCAGTTGATGGCCGTGGTCCGGCCGCAACGGTAGGCGTGGGCCGCCTTCACGCTGACGCCGACGTTCTTCAGTTACCAGCGCGGTGATCACCCCCACCATGTCAACGTCACCGCCCAGATGATGGGCCTCGTGAAAGCTGCGCGGGTCGGCTTCGCGGCGGGTCGAACGCAGATGGGTGAAGTAAATGTACGGCGCGAACCGCGTGGCCATGGCCACCAAGTCGTTGTCGGCCCGCACGCCATAAGAGCCGGTGCAAAAGGTCAGGCCGTTGGCCGGGCTGGGGGCCGCGTCCAGCAACCACTGCGCATCTTCAGCCGTGGAGAGAATTCGCGGCAAGCCGAGCAATGACCGTGGCGGGTCGTCGGGGTGGATCGCCATGCGCACCCCCGCCTGTTCGGCCACCGGGATCACCGCCCGCAGAAAATACCCCAGGTGCTCGCGCAGCCGCGCTTCGTCGATGCCTTCATAGGTACGCAGCAAGGCGCGGAAGCTGTCCAGGCTGTAGTGTTCTTCGGCACCGGGCAAACCGGCGATCAGCGTGTTCACCAGGGTCTCACGCTGCTGCGGCGTAAGCCCTTCGTAGTGGGCCTTGGCCTGGCGAATATCCTCGGTGCTGTAATCGGCTTCGGCCCCCGGGCGCTGCAGGATGAACAGGTCGAAGGCGGCGAAGGCGGTCTGATCGAAACGCAGCGCCCAGCCGCCATCGGCCAGTTCATAGGCCAGGTCCGTGCGGGTCCAGTCCAGCACCGGCATAAAGTTGTAGCACACGATATCGATGCCGCACTGCGCCAGGTTGCGCACGCTTTGCTGGTAGCGGGCGATGTATTCGTCGCGCCGCTCGCCTGCACGTTTGATGTCCTCGTGCACGGGAATGCTTTCCACCACCGACCAGGTCAGGCCGGCGGCTTCGATCATCTGTTTACGTGCGGCAATGGCCTCCAGCGGCCATACCTCACCGTTGGGAATGTCGTGCAAGGCGGTGACGATGCCGGTTGCACCGGTTTGCCGGATGTCCGCCAGGGAGATAGGGTCCTTGGGGCCAAACCAACGCCATGTCTGTTCCATTGTTGAGCTCCGGTCTTATTGGTCAAAGGTTGCAAAGGTGGGCAGCAGGTTGCCGAGGCCGTCACGGGCCAGGGCGGCGCTGGCGCGATGCACGGCCTGGCGAAACGCTGGGCGGTCTGCCAAGGCTGCGGGAAATACTTGGTCCAGCGCCAGAAAGGCATCCACCAAGGCCTCCCCGGAGAACCTGGCGGCCAGGTCGGCAAAGGTCGCGCGCAACGGGTCGTCGACCTGCTGCGCCGTACCGTCGGCCTGGGGCTGGCTGCAATAGTGAATCCAGGCCGCAATGCCCAGGGCGGTGCAAGGCATGGGGCGGCCTTGGTCGAGCAGTTGTTGCGCGCCCAGCAGCCAACGCTGTGGCAGCTTTTGCGAGCCGTCCATGGCGATCTGACGCAGCCGGTGTTGCAGGCTGTCGTTGGCAAAGCGCGCCTTCAACTCGCTGGCATAGCCGGCCAGGTCGCTACCCGCCGGCATGTCCAGTGTGGGTGCCGCTTCCTCGGCCATGTAGCGGCTGATCAAGCGGGCCAGATCGGCATCGTTGATGGCGTCGGCCACATAGGTGTGGCCCGCCAACACCCCCACGTAAGCCAATAGCGAATGACTGCCATTGAGCATGCGCAGTTTCATGGTTTCAAAGGGGCGCACGTCCGCCACCATCTGCACGCCTTCGGCTTCCCAGTCTGGGCGCCCGAGGGGGAAATGATCCTCGATGACCCACTGGCTGAACCCCTCGCAGACCACGGCGGCAGGGTCATGGCAGTCAAGTTGCTGAGCGAGCTGGGTGAAGGCTGCCGCGTCCATCGCGGGAACAATTCGGTCGACCATGGAGCCGGGAAACGCCACGCATTCGAGCACCCATTGCGCCAACTCCGGGTCTTGCTGCGCAGCCAACGCACTGACGGCCTCGCGGGTGCGCTGGCCGTTGTCGGGCATGTTGTCGCAACAGAGCACGGTAAACGCCGCGACGCCTGCCGCACGCCGGCGGCGCAATGCTTCCAGGACAATCCCCGGCGCCGTGCGCGGGGCCTGCGGGTGGGCGATATCGTGGACCACCCCAGGGTCGTCTAGGCGCAGCCTCCCCGTGGCCGGGCTTAAACAGTAGCCTTTTTCGGTGACGGTCAGCGTGACGATACGCGTCTGCGGCGCCGCCATGCGCTGCAGCAATTGCTCCAACTCTGCACCGCCCTCGCCCACATACAACGCTTGGCGCAGCACGCCGATCTCGCGCAATGTAACCTGTTCGCGGTCGCGGTATTCGGCCACATGGTAACGGCCATCCTGCTCGCGCAATTGCTCGACCAGGGTGCGATTGGAGCGCAGGTTCGCGCTGCACACCCCCCACTCGCTGCCCCCGTGGCGTTCCAGGTGGCGTTGCAGGTACACCGCCTGGTGGGCCCGGTGAAAGGCGCCCAGGCCCAGGTGCACTATGCCGATCTCACCGACAGCGCCAGTAGAAGGCACACGTTTTACTACAGGCATCGACACGCTCCTTCTGCTCAAGGCCGGCCGGGGCTGGCTAACGGCCCGGCTGGCTGCGAACGAGTGGCTGACTCGCCAGCGTTATCCACCACGGCCAGGGGTTTGACATAGCGGGCCACGCACACGGCGCCGATCACGGTCAACAACCCCGCCAACAGGAAGGCGCTGGTGAACGAACCGGTGAACTGCACCAGAAAGCCGGTCAAGGTTGGGCCGATGATCCCCGAGGTATTGGCCAGAAAATGCATGAACCCGCTGACCCCACCCACTCGCGCGGCGGGCACGGTGTCTTGAATGATCGCCCAGTAAATGGCCCCGGTGAGGTACAGAAAGAACACCGCCAAGGCCACCAAGGCGACCGCTGGATACAGGGTTCTTACCAAGCCGGCGATGCCAATGCAGGCGGCGCAGGCCAACAGGCACGTGACCAACACTACTTTGCGCGAGAACATCATTCGCCCGGTTTTCTTGAACACAAAGTCGGAGATGAAGCCGCCCAGGGCCAGGCCGAGAAAGCCCAGTAACCAAGGGATCACCGTGGCGATACTCATGTCCTTGACGTTCAGGCCGTGGGCCATGGTCAGGTAGCTGGGGAACCAGGTGAGAAAAAAGAACAGCGTGTAGTTGTACGAAAAGAACGCCAACGCGGTAAACAGTACGGTCGGCTGCTTGAGGTAGTAACGCAGCGGATGAACCGGCAGCGCGGCCATATCGCTAAGGCCTTCAGCCTGAACGATCTCCTCGGCGACCTTGCCTTCAGGCTTGTCTTTGACGAACTTGAACCACACCAACGCCCAGATCAGGCCGATCACCATAATGATGATAAACGACACCTTCCAGCCATAGCTGATGGCGATAAAACCCACCACCGGCCCGGAAATCGCCCCACCCAGCGGCGTGCCAGACATTGAGGTGCCGAGCGCCCGGGCCCGGTTGCGCGGGGTGTACCAGTTGTTGACCATCTTGCTGGTGGTCACACTCAGCGGCCCTTCACCCATGCCGAACAGAATCCGAATCAGCACCAAGGAGGCGAAGCCGACGGTCAACACCGTCAAACCGCTGAACAACGACCACAGCACCATGGCAAGCAGCAGGGTGGTCTTGGCCCCGTAGCGGTCGGCTGCCCAGCCGCCGATAAAATTGAAAGCCGCATAACCGACAAAAAAACTGCTGAATATCATGCCCATCTCACCCGTGCTCAGACCGTAGTCTTTCTGGATGAAAGGGGCCGCCACCGACAATGCCGAGCGGTCGAGGTAATTGATCACCCCCGCCAGGAACAACATGATGATGACTAAGCTACGTCCTTGACCAAACATGGTGGAACCTCCCGCTTGTTGTGTTTATTCGGTGAGGATGCCCGTGACGGGCATGTTGAAACGGCGGTACGGGTGCGTCAGTGCTGGGCGCTGCTCAGCTCTATCAGGACCTTTCGAGTTTGCTCCGGGTGCTGCTCGATCAGTTCGATGGCGCCGGGCATGTCGTCGAAGCTGACCCGATGGCTGATCAACTCCTGGACTTGCAACTTGCCACTGGCGATCAGCTCGATCACCCGCGGGAACTTGCGGTTATTGAGCCGCGAACCCACCAGCGTCAGTTCCTTCTTGATCATTTCCAACTGCACCAGGTCGCTGGGCGTGGCATTGAACCCCAGTAGCCCGATGCGGCCGGCGGGCGAAGCCAGGCGCACCATCTGCGGCATCAGGGCCGGGATGCAGGCGGCGTCGACAATCAGCGGCACCCCTTCACCCTGGGTCAGCTCACGCATCGTCGCTTCGACGTCGACCGCCTGACCATTAAGCGTGCGGCTAGCGCCTAGCGCCTTGGCAGTCTGCAGCCGGCTGTCGATAACGTCGGTCACGGTGATATCGGTCAGCCCCAACGCCCGCGCCATCTGCACCAAGGTCAAGCCGATCACCCCAGCGCCGTAGATCAGCACGCTGTCACCTGGGTGCACTTCCATGCGTTCGAGAACATTGAGGGCAATCGAATAAGGCTCGACCAGGGCGGCGTGGCTCAGGGGTACGTGGTCGGGCAGGCGGTGGGCGTTTTCAGCTGGCACGCAGACCTGCTCACTGAAGCCACCATCACGGTGTACGCCGATCACTTGCAGGTGCGTGCAGACATTCGGTCGGCCGATGCGGCATGGGTAGCAAGTGCCGCAGCTGATCACCGGGTCGATGCACACCCGATCCCCTACGCGCAGGCCCTCGACGCCCTCGCCCACCTGCTGGACCCGCCCGGAGAACTCATGGCCGGTGACCCGGGGAAAGCGCACGAATGCGTTCTGCCCGTGAATGATGTGCATGTCCGAGCCACAGATGCCGGCGTACGCCACATCGACCCGCACCTCACCGCGCTGCACCTGCGGGTGGGCGACCTGCGCCAACCCGAACTCGAAGGGTGCTCTGACCTGAAACGCTTTCATCGGGTTACTCCTGACGGGCGCTAGGCCCTTTTTATTAATGGGTTCGGGTCGCGTTACCAATGCCAGAGGGTGCCGTCTTCGAGGCGATTGACGGGCAAGCTGGCACGTTTGTAAGGGTATTGACGGGCCAGCTCTTCATCGATGTCGACGCCATGCCCGGGGGCTTCGCCTGGCGTGAAGTGGCCGTCCTCGAAGCGATAGGCATGGGGAAACACCTCATCGATGCGGGCGTCGTGGGGCATGTGTTCCTGAATGCCGAAATTCGGCACCCAGGTGTCGAAATGCAACGCGGCACCCATGCACACCGGCGATAGATCGGTGGCCCCGTGAAAGCCGGTGCGCACCTGAAACAGCGCGGCAAAATCGGCAATGCGCCGCACATGGGTAATGCCTCCGGCGTGCACGATGGTCGTGCGGATGTAGTCGATCAGTTGTTCCTGAATCAACTCGCGGCAGTCATGGATAGAGTTGAACACCTCGCCCACCGCCAGGGGGGTGGTGGTGTGCTGGCGGATCAGGCGAAAGGCCTGCTGGTTTTCTGCCGGCGTACAGTCTTCGAGCCAGAACAGGTTGTAGGGCTCGACGGCTTTGCCCAAGCGCCCTGCTTCAATGGGCGTGAGGCGGTGGTGAACGTCATGGAGGATATGCAGGTCGTCGCCAAAGTGGTCGCGCACGGCGGCAAACAGTTTGGGCACGTAGTTAAGGTATTTGGCGGTGTCCCACACGTGCTCGGCGGGCAGGTCACTGTCGGCGGGCTCGTAACGCTCGCCGCTGCGCTTGGCCACGCCATAGGTGGTGGCAATGCCGGGGATCCCGCATTGCACCCGCACTGCGCGGTAACCCTGTTCGACGTGGCGCGCCACTTCGGCCAGGCAGCCTTCGATGTCCTTGCCGGTGGCATGCCCGTAGACCATCACCCGCTCGCGGCTCCTACCCCCAAGCAGTTGATACAACGGCATGTTGGCGGCCTTCGCCTTGATGTCCCAGAGCGCCACATCGACGGCCGCAATGGCGGTCATGGTGACCGGCCCACGGCGCCAATAGGCACCCCGATAGAGGTACTGCCAGATGTCCTCGATGCGCTGTGCATCGCGGCCGATCAACGCCGGCAGGACGTGTTCTTCCAGGTAAGCCACCACTGCCAGTTCACGGCCATTGAGGGTGGCATCGCCAATGCCGTGGATACCAGCATCGGTGACGATTTTTAGGGTGACCAAGTTACGGCCCGGGCAGGTAACGATGACGCGCGCGTCAAGAATTTTCATAAGGTCAGACCTGAGCAACGGAAAGGGGAGATGGCGTGTCCATGGCCGGCATGGCCGCCTGCGCAATCAATGCACCGGGGTGCTGGACCACCTGGGCCGCCAGGCGATGGCCCCAGCGCGCGGCCTGCTGCGGGTCGCCGCCTTGCAGGCGGCAGGCCAGGTACGCAGCACTGAAAGAGTCACCGGCGGCGGTGGTGTCGAGCACGTTGTCGACCCGCTGCGCAGGCACTGCAAAACGCCCCGACGGGCAGTCAATCAAACACGAGTCAGGCCCACGCTTGAGCACGACTTCGCCGACGCCCATCTGGGCATAAGCGGCGAACAGCGCGTCAGGGTCGCGGTAGCCGAACAGGCTGGCATCGTCGTCCCAGGTGATCAGCGCCAGGTCGGTCAATTGCAACTGGGCGCGGTAGGCCTGCTGGGCTGAGGCAATGTCGGGCCAGAGGTGGGGGCGATAGTTATTGTCGAACACCACGCGGGTGCCTGCTCGGCGAGCCCGCTGCAACGCCTGCATCAGGCGCTCGCGGCTGTCAGGGGGAAGGATCGCCAGGCTGATGCCGCTCAGGTAAACGTAGTCGTAACCGGCCAACGCTTCGAGCATGGCGTTGGCAGCGGGCCCCTCGAACATGCGCCGCGCCGCCGCTTGACCGCGCCAGTAGAGAAATTGCCGCTCGCCGTGGGAGTCGGTCTGGATGAAATACAACCCAGGCAGCGCGCCCTCGATTACCCGCACCTGGGTGTCGCCCACCCCTTCGGCACGCCAGGCGCAGCGCATGGCCTGGCTGAAGGGGTCGTTGCCCAATGCCGTCATGTAGTCGACCACGACGGCCCCAGGGGCACTCAAGCGCGCTAGGTAAACCGCGGTGTTGAGGGTGTCTCCGCCAAAGGTCTGGCTAACGGCCGCGCCTGGCAGGCCGCGCATTTCGATCATGCACTCGCCCACCAGCAGGACCTTCGCAGGGCTGCGTTGTCGGGCAGATGAGCCATTGGCAAGCATCGAATTCATGGTTGAACGCCTTCTTTTTTTTTATTAAAACAGCGTTTCACTTATTTTCTAAGCCTGAGTCTAATCCGATTTATCCTGCCGTCAAGAAAAATGAAAAGGTGTTTTGATCCTGCAGCGTATATTCTTGGCTGACTTTCACTTTCGCGTTGGAGCCTTCATGGACAACAGTGTCACCCCCAACAACGAGTTGGTCTCGGCGGTAGGCCGAACCATGGCGGTGCTCGAGGCCCTGGCTGATCACCCGGAAGAAAGCGGCGTCTCGGAAATCGCGCACAAACTGGACATGTCCAAGGCCACGGTGTACCGCTTTCTGCAGTCACTCATGGCACGGGGCTACGTGGTGCAAGACGCCGAAGAGCGTTATCGGCTCAGCGTGCGCCTGTTCGAACTGGGCGCCCAGGCCCTGCCGCACCTGGACATCGTGCGCGAAGCCGAACCCGGAATGCGCCGTATCAACGAGCTGACCGGCGAGACGGTGCACTTGGGCATCCTCGACGAAGGCAGCATCGTCTACGTGCACAAGATCGACTCCAAGTACAACTTGCGCATGTATTCACGCATCGGCCGGCGCGCGCCCCTGTACTGCACCGGCATCGGCAAAGTCCTGATGGCCTGGCTAGAAGGGGATGAATTACTCGCGCACCTCAAAGACGAAAGCTTCGCGCCACGTACCGCCAATACCCTCACCGACGTCGACGCGTACCTCAAGGAATTGGCAACGGTCCGCCAGCAAGGCTACGCTGAAGACCACGAAGAATTCGAAGACAACATGCGCTGCCTGGCCGCACCGATCCGCGACCGTTTTGGCCACGTTATCGGCGGCATGAGCGTGTCATTCCCCTGCTTTCGTTTTCGTGAAGAGCTCAAGCAGGAGTATGTCGAGCAGTTGATGAAAGCCTCGCAGCAGGTCTCCAGCCAGTTGGGCTGGCATGGGCGGGGTTAGCGTGCCGGTGAAGAGCTCGGGGGCAAGGCCCCCTCCTACGGTCAGCGACATGTCCGAATATTGAATGTGTCTCCGACTGTAGGAGGGGGTCTCGCCCCCGAGCTCTCCACCTCCAACAAAAAAACAAAAACAAAAACAAAAACAAAAACAATAGGACATACCTATGCACAGATTCAGCTCAAGCCCCGTGATCGGGCTGTTGGTGCCTCTAGCGTTCTTTGGTTCCGCCGTTAGTGCCGCGCCGTTACCGGCCGCGACCGAGGGAGACTGGGTCGCCCCGCAGTTCACCTTCCATACGGGTGAAAAACTCGCCAACCTCAAGCTGCACTACCTCACCCTGGGCAATCCCAAGCACCCCGCCATCCTTTACCTGCACGGCACCTACCGGCCGGGCAGCGATGTGCTGAACAAGGATTTTGCTGGGGAGCTATTCGGCCCTGGGCAACCGCTGGACGCCAGCAAGTACTACATCATTTCCACCGACGGCATCGGCGTGGGCCAGTCCAGTAAACCTTCGGACGGCTTGCGCACAAAGTTTCCGGCGTACAACTACACCGACCTGGTGCAAGCCCAATATCGGCTGGTCACCGAAGGCCTGGGGGTCAAGCACCTGCGGCTGATCATCGGTAACTCCATGGGGGGTATGCAAACCTGGCTGTGGGGGCAAACCTGGCCGACGATGATGGACGCACTGGTGCCCATGGGCTCCCAACCCACCGAGATGTCATCGCGCAACTGGATGATGCGCCGCTTGCTGGTGGAGTCGATCAAGCAAGACCCGGCCTGGAACAACGGTAACTACACCGTGCAACCGCCTTCCTTGCGCTTGGCCAATGCGCTGTTCAGCGTCGGCACCAGCGGCGGAACCCTGGCGTATCAGGCCGCTGCCCCGACCCGCGCCCAGGCCGATAAGCTGGTGGATGAACGCCTCAACGCTGCCCAAACCGCCGACGCCAATGACTTCATCTACCAATGGCAATCCTCCGCCGACTACAACGCGGCCCCCGGCCTGAAAAACATTCAAGCGCCGGTGCTGGTCATCAATGCGGCGGATGATGAGCGCAACCCGCCGGAAACAGGGCTGCTGGAAGCGTCGATTAAAGAACTCAAGCACGCACGGCTATTGCTGATCCCCGCCAGCGCCGAGACCCGTGGCCACGGCACCACGGGCATGGCGAAGTTCTATAGCAAAGAGCTGGGGCAGTTTATGCAGGAGACTGAAAAGGCGCGCTAGGGCGTCAGGGACAAGCTGGAGAAGCCTGCTGAAACGAAAAAAGCGGCCAATGGCCGCTTTCTCCGTGGCTTCCAAGCGTTCAGAGGGCCTGGAAGCAAATATGGCGCAGCGGACGGGACTCGAACCCGCGACCCCCGGCGTGACAGGCCGGTATTCTAACCGACTGAACTACCGCTGCGTATCGCTCGGGCTTGCGCCCGTTTGAATCTGTTGCCAACCAGGCTTCGGTGCCTGGGTAGCGCGAACCGGCTTATACCGATACGTTTGAAAAATGGCGCAGCGGACGGGACTCGAACCCGCGACCCCCGGCGTGACAGGCCGGTATTCTAACCGACTGAACTACCGCTGCGCGTCGGTGCCTCTTACGAGACAGATGTTGCTTGAAACGTCACTGTTGATGCATCGATTGGAACAACTTTATCAACCGACTTTCAACTTCTCCGAACAAAGTGGTGGGTGATGACGGGATCGAACCGCCGACCCTCTGCTTGTAAGGCAGATGCTCTCCCAGCTGAGCTAATCACCCATTTGCTTCGTTGAGGCCGCGAAATTTACGCACCTATCGAAGCTAAGTCAATAGCCTGGTTGAAGTTTTTTTCTAAAAGCAGGAAACAGCCGAGATCCAAAGAGCGGCGCCTGACAGCACTCCACTCAGCGGTCTGTCACTCGGCGTAGACCATCTTGCGCGTCATCCCACCGTCCACCACGAACTCCTGGCCAGTGACGAAGCCCGCTTGCCGAGACAGCAGCCAGGCGACCATGGAGGCGACGTCTTCGACTGTCCCTACCCTGCCCGCTGGATGCTGGGCATGGTCGGCCTCGCTGAGGGGTTCGGCACGCCGTGCGGCCAGGTCGCGGGCATCGACCCAACCCGGGCTGACTGCGTTGACCCGAATCTCCGGGCCCAGGCTGACTGCCAGCGCATGGGTGAGAGCCAGCAGGCCGCCCTTGCTCGCCGCGTAGGCCTCGCAGTCCTGCTCAGACTGGTGCGCACGGGTGGAAGCGATATTGACGATCGCCCCGTTATGCGCGCGCAGGTACGGCGCACAGTGCTTGGCTAGCAGCATCGGCCCAGTGAGGTTGACCGCCAGCACGCGGTTCCAGTGCTGCAGCTCGAGGCTTTCGAGGGTGGGGTTATGGGGGTCGGCGATGGCGGCATTGCACACCAGCGCGTCGAGGCGGCCGAACTGGCCCAATACCTGGGCCACCGCCGCGAGCACCTGGGCCTCATCGGCCACGTCCATGCGGATGAACAGCGCGTTTTCACCCAGGGCCTGGGCGACTTTCCGCCCCCGGGCTTGGTCGACGTCGGTCAGTACCACCTGCCAACGTTCACTGACCAGCCATGCCGCGATGCCTAAGCCGATACCACGGGCGGCACCTGTCACCACCGCCACCCGCCCGTTGTGCTGCTTGCTGCCGCTGGACCAGTCGATCACAAGGCAGCCAAGCCTCGCATCAGGTCCGCCTGCAGGTCCGCCACGTCTTCCAGGCCCACCGCGACGCGAATCAAACTGTCGCGAATCCCTGCGGCCTCACGCTCTTGGGGCGTCAAGCGACCATGGGAGGTGGTACCGGGGTGGGTGATGGTGGTCTTACTGTCGCCCAGGTTGGCGGTGATGGAGATCAGCCGGGTGGCGTCGATAAAGCGCCAGGCGCCCTCTTTGCCGCCACGCACCTCAAAGCTCACCACCGCGCCGAAACCGCCACGGGTCTGACGCTTGGCCAATTCGTGCTGCGGATGACTCGGCAAACCCGAATAGTGAACCCGCTCGATGCCGTCCTGCTGCTCCAGCCATTCAGCGAGTGCCTGAGCGCTGGCACAGTGGGCGCGCATGCGCAGGTTGAGCGTTTCCAGGCCTTTGAGAAAGACCCAGGCATTGAACGGGCTGAGGGACGCGCCTGCGGTGCGCAGGAAGCCCACTACCTCCTTCATGTGCTCGCTGCGCCCGGCCACCGCGCCGCCCATGCAACGGCCCTGGCCGTCGATGAACTTGGTCGCCGAATGGGTGACGATGTCAGCCCCCATTTTCAAGGGCTGCTGCAGGGCTGGCGTGCTGAAGCAGTTGTCCACTACCAGAAGGGCGTTGCGCGCATGGGCGACTTCAGCCAAGGCGGCGATGTCGACCAGCTCGGCCAGCGGGTTGGAAGGCGACTCGACGAACAGCAGCCGTGTGTTGCCCTGGATCGCCTGTTCCCAACCGGCGATATCGGCCAGCGGCACGTAGGTGACTTCAACGCCAAAGCGTTTGAAGTACTTTTCGAACAGGCTGATGGTCGAACCGAATACGCTCTGCGAGACCAATACATGGTCGCCCGCGCTGCACAGGCTCATCACCACCGCGGTGATCGCGGCCATGCCAGTGGCGAACGCCACGGCCTGCTCAGCGCCTTCCAGCGCCGCCAGCCGCTCTTCGAACGAGCGCACGGTGGGGTTGGTGTAGCGCGAATAAACGTTGCCCGGCACATCGCCGGCAAAGCGCGCAGCCGCGTCGGCGGCCGTACGGAAAACGTAGCTGGAGGTGAAGAACAGCGGATCGCTGTGTTCACCTTCCGGTGTGCGGTGCTGGCCGGCGCGTACCGCGAGGGTGTCGAAGCTGACGCCCTCCAGGTCGCTGTCCAGTCGCCCGGCATCCCAATCCTGTGTCATGCCGTTGCTCCCTAATCAGTTGTTGTAAAGGTCGATGATCGCACTGCCCAATTGGCTCTTGACCTTGGACACATCGTTACGGGCTTGTTCGATCTTGTTCAAATAGAACTCGTCGACGTCGCCGGTCACGTATTGGCCATCAAATACTGCGCAGTCAAAGTTGTCGATCTTCACTTTGCCGCCGCCGACAGCATCGATCAGATCAGGCAGGTCCTGGTAGATCAGCCAATCGGCGCCGATCAGGTCGGCGACTTCCTGGGTGCTGCGGTTGTGAGCGATCAATTCATGGGCGCTGGGCATGTCGATGCCGTAAACGTTGGGGAAGCGTACCGCCGGGGCTGCCGAACAGAAGTAGACATTCTTGGCGCCGGCTTCACGGGCCATCTGGATGATCTGCTTGCAGGTGGTGCCGCGCACGATCGAGTCGTCTACGAGCATGACGTTCTTGCCGCGGAACTCCAGTTCGATAGCGTTGAGCTTCTGCCGTACCGACTTTTTCCGCGCCGCCTGGCCGGGCATGATGAAGGTGCGCCCGATGTAGCGGTTCTTCACGAAGCCTTCGCGAAACTTCACGCCCAAGTGGTTGGCCAGCTCCAGCGCCGACGTGCGGCTGGTGTCCGGAATCGGGATGACCACGTCGATGTCATGGTCAGGGCGCTCGCGCAGGATCTTCTCGGCGAGCTTTTCACCCATGCGCAGGCGCGCCTTGTAGACCGAAATACCGTCAATGATGGAGTCAGGCCGAGCCAGGTAGACGTGCTCGAAAATGCACGGGGCGTACTTGGGGTTGGGCGCGCACTGGCGAGTATGCAATTGGCCATCTTCAGTGATGTACACCGCTTCACCGGGTGCCAGGTCACGGATCAGGGTGAAGCCGAGCACGTCCAAAGAGACGCTCTCGGAGGCGATCATGTACTCCACGCCTTCGTCGGTGTGACGCTGGCCGAAAACGATCGGGCGGATAGCATTCGGGTCGCGGAAGCCGACGATGCCATAGCCGGTGATCATCGCCACCACGGCGTAACCGCCGCTGCAGCGCTTGTGCACGTCGGCGACGGCGGCGAAGACGTCTTCCTCGGTGGGCTGCAACTTGCCGCGCACCGCCAGCTCGTGGGCGAATACGTTCAGCAACACTTCGGAGTCCGAGTTGGTGTTGACGTGACGCAGGTCCGACTCGTAGATCTCCTTGGCCAACTGCTCGACGTTGGTCAAGTTACCGTTATGCGCCAAGGTGATGCCGTAAGGCGAGTTGACGTAGAACGGCTGGGCTTCGGCCGAGGTCGAGCTGCCCGCCGTGGGGTAACGCACGTGGCCGATGCCCATGTGCCCCACCAGGCGCTGCATGTGGCGCTGTTGGAACACATCGCGCACCAGCCCGTTGTCCTTGCGCAGGAACAGGCGGCCATCGTGGCTGGTAACAATACCGGCGGCGTCCTGGCCGCGGTGCTGGAGGACCGTTAGCGCGTCATACAGCGCCTGATTGACGTTCGACTTACCGACGATACCGACGATGCCACACATGCGACGCAACCCCTACTTAATGAATCTGAACTGAACCGCTGCTACTGGCCTTTAGCGGCCGGGAACAGCTGCTCCTTGAACGGAAGGTCAGCCGGTGCGCTGATTCCGCTGGCTAGCCACTGACTGGACATCCCCAGAATGAGGTTTTTCGACCAGTCGGCGACCATGAGAAATTGTGGGACCAGGCGCGATTCTTGCCACCAGGCGTCTTGCTGTACCGGGCCGAGGCTCATCAGCCCCACCGCGACAATCACCAATAACGCCCCGCGGGCCGCGCCAAACACCATACCGAGAAAGCGGTCGGTGCCCGACAGCCCAGTGACCCGAATCAGTTCGCCGATCAGGTAGTTGACCATGGCGCCGACCAGCAGGGTCGCGACGAACAAAATGGCGCAACCGGCAATGACCCGCGCCGACGGGGTTTGAATGTAGCTTTCGAGATAAACCGCCAACGCGCCGCCGAACATCCAGGCCACGGCTCCGGCGATGATCCACGTGAGCAGCGACAGGGCTTCTTTGACGAAGCCGCGTGTCAAGCTGATCAATGCAGAGATGGCGATGATCGCAACGATCGCCCAATCGACCCAGGTAAATGCCACGGTGCAGCCTGCAGACTGATAAGGCGGCGCATTTTAGCAGAGCGCCGCGCTGGTGTCCCATCAGAGAATGCTATCGAGAGGATCGAGGGAAAAGATAGCAGGCAAGCACCAGCACTTGCCTGCCTGCCTTAAGACTTGTGCTCAGCCTTTTTCGGGCTCGAAACGCACCACAAAGCCTTTCAGGTTTTGCTGGCGGTTGATCACGTCGCGCAAGCGATCGGCTTCGGCACGCTCGACCAAGGGGCCCACATACACCCGGTTTTTGCCATCGGCGCTGCGCACATAGGCGTTATAGCCCTGGCTGCGCAGGGTTTTCTGCAGGTTGTCGGCACCCGCGCGGTTGGCCAGGCTGGCTACCTGCACCGACCAACTGACAGGCAGGCCGTTGGGGTCGATCTTGCTCGTCGGTGCCACGCTAGGCTTGCTCGCGGGCGCTGCTGCGACGGGCGGTGCGGTGGGTTTGGCAGCCGCAGCCGGGGTGGCGGGGGCTGCGGGTTTGCTGGCAGCAGGTGCCGCAGGTGCGGGCGCAATGGGCATGCTCGGCGCCTGCTCAGCGGCCGCCGGATCGGTGGGCAGCGGCTCGAGAATCTGCGGCTCCGGCACCTGCGCCGGCTCGACCTTGACCTCCGGTACCACCGGCGCCTGGGGCGCGGCGGGCACCGCAACGTGGACCTCACGTTGTTCGTCGGAACGGGAAAACAGCATAGGCAGGAACACCACGGCCAGCGCGATCAGCACCAGCGCACCCACCATGCGTTGCTTGAACTTGTTATCCAGCAAAGCCATCTGAAGCCTCCTCCATGGTGTGTGCGCCGGCGCATTGCAGAGCTTGGGCTACACAGTAAAAAGACCCGAACACGAGGATCTCGTCCTCATCGGTTGCCGCACGGCACTGGGCATCCAGTGCGTCGGCGATGCTGGAGTATGACGCCACGGCAGCGCCAAGGTTCTCCAGCGCAGCGGCCAGTTCTGTAGCCGAACGTGTCCGCGGGGTCGGCAATGCCGCCACTGCCCAAGCCTGAACCGCACCCAGCAATGGCGCGATCACCGCGTTCAGGTCTTTGTCATTGAGCAAACCGAACACTGCCAGGCGCTGACCGCGCAGTGGGCCCAAACGGCTGGCCAGGTATTCGGCCGCATGGGGGTTGTGGCCGACGTCCAGCAATAAGTTCAGGGTTTTGCCCTGGAACGCCACCTGGCGCCGGTCGAGCCGCCCCGGGATGTGCGTGGCTTGCAGCGCCGTGGCGACAGCGTTGGGGTGCAGAGGCAGGCCTAGCAAGGCAAAGGCCTGAATGGCCAGCGCCGCGTTTTGCATTGGCAGGTCGAGCAAGGGCAGTGCCGTTAGGTGCAGCGCTTGGCTGGCGACCTGCCCTGACCAGGCCCAGTCGCCCTCGCCCACCGCCAGGTCGAAATCGCGGCCACGCAGGTACAGCGGGCAACCCAGTTGCGCCGCCTGGTCGAGCAATGGCTGCGGCGGGTCCAGGTCACCACACAGGGCCGGGCAGCCTGCGCGGAAGATCCCGGCTTTCTCGAACGCCACCGATTCGCGGGTATTGCCCAGGTACTCGACATGGTCGACACCAATGCTGGTCACTAGGGCCAGGTCGGAGTCAACCAGGTTGACCGCATCCAGCCGGCCACCCAGCCCCACTTCGAGCACTACGGCGTCCAGGCTAGCGCGCTGGAACAGCCAGAAGGCCGCCAAGGTACCCATTTCGAAATAAGTTAGGGAGATCTCCCCACGTGCCGCTTCAACCGCACTGAAGGCTTCGCACAGTTGCGCATCGCTGGCCTGGCTGCCGTCCACTTGCACCCGCTCGTTGTAGTCGAGCAGATGCGGCGAGCTGTAAACCCCGACACGTAAGCCCTGGCCGCGCAGCAGCGCAGCCAGAAAAGCACAGGTAGAACCTTTACCGTTGGTCCCCGTCACTGTTACCACCCGTGGCGCCAGGCGCCCTAGCCCCAGGCGCTGGGCAACCTGGCGCGAACGCTCCAGGCCCATGTCGATGGCCGAGGGGTGCAACTGCTCCAGGTAAGCGAGCCAGTCGGCGAGGCTCCGCTGGGTCATAGGTTGGCGGGAGCTGGCGGGACGACGATGGGTTCGATCGGCGCGGCGACGAACGTCGGCGTCGGCAGGCCCATCAATTGCGCCAGCAGGCTACCGAGGCGCGGGCGCAGTTCCTGGCGCGAAATGATCAGGTCGATAGCGCCGTGGTCTAGCAGGAACTCGCTACGCTGGAAGCCTTCGGGCAGTTTTTCCCGCACGGTCTGCTCGATCACCCGAGGGCCGGCAAAGCCGATCAGTGCCTTGGGCTCCGCCACAATGACGTCGCCGAGCATCGCCAGGCTGGCCGACACACCACCGTAAACAGGGTCGGTCAATACCGAAATGAACGGCAGACCTTCTTCACGCAAACGGGCCAGCACGGCGGAGGTTTTGGCCATCTGCATCAGGGAGATCAGCGCTTCTTGCATGCGCGCGCCGCCGGAGGCCGAGAAACAGACCATTGGGCAGCGGTGCTCAAGGGCGTAATTGGCGGCCCGAACAAAACGCTCGCCGACGATGGCGCCCATGGAACCGCCCATGAAGGAGAACTCAAAGGCACAGGCCACCACCGGCATGCCCAGCAGGGTCCCGCCCATGGATACCAGCGCGTCTTTCTCGCCGGTTTGTTTCTGCGCGGCGACCAGGCGGTCCTTGTACTTTTTGCCATCGCGGAATTTCAGGCGGTCGACCGGCTCCAGCTCAACGCCCAGTTCCTCACGGCCTTCGGCGTCGAGGAAGATATCCAGGCGGGCGCGAGCACCAATGCGCATGTGATGGTTGCACTTGGGGCAGACGTCCAGGGTCTTTTCCAGCTCTGGCCGATAAAGCACCGCCTCGCAGGACGGGCATTTGTGCCATAAGCCTTCTGGCACCGAGCTTTTCTTGACCTCGGAACGCATGATCGAAGGGATCAGCTTGTCTACCAACCAGTTGCTCATGCTGTGTTTCTCCAGTACCGGTAAACGACGAGGAGCAGCGGCTCTCTGCGTCTTTAAAGTGTGTGGATGGGCGACCCGGGCCGCCATCGCATTGCAAAAGTGATGGACGGTGCCCACTGGGCAACCGTCACATCGTTAACACCGCCCTCAGGCGCCCTGCACCGCCTGGATGAACGCCTGAATACGGGCTGCGTCCTTGATACCCTTGGCAGCCTCGACCCCACCGCTCACGTCCACCGCATAGGGCCGCACCTGGGCAATGGCCTCAGCGACATTGCCCGGCGTCAGGCCGCCGGCGAGGATCACCGGCTTGCTCAGGCCCTGGGGTATCAGCGACCAATCGAACACTTCCCCGGTGCCACCCGGCACGCCCGCCACGTAGGCGTCCAGCAAAATACCGCAGGCCCCCTGATAGAAGCGACAGGCCGCCTGCAAGTCGTCGCCTGGGCGCACCCGCAGTGCTTTGATCCAGGGCCGATGGAAACCGGCGCAGTCGTGCGGCGACTCATCACCGTGAAACTGCAAGAGGTCCAGGGGCACGGCGTCGAGAATCTCGCCCAGCTCGCAACGGCTGGCATTGACGAACAAGCCGACCGTGGTCACGAAGGGCGGCAGCGCCGCGATAATCGCCCGCGCCTGCTGAATGCTGACGGCCCTGGGGCTCTTGGGGTAAAACACCAAGCCAATGGCATCAGCCCCGGCCTCGGCCGCAGCAAGTGCGTCTTCAACCCGGGTAATGCCGCAGATTTTGCTGCGAACGGCTGACATGTCGCAGAGTACTCCCAGGCCGCTAAAGCCTCGGATCTTAGCAAATGCTGCCGGGAACGTCAGCCAGTGTGTCGAAACCGGTCAAAAAATGCGGGCCGACGTAGCGTTCGGGCAGCTCGAATTCATCGCGGTATTCAACCTGCACCAAATACAGGCCGAACGGGTGGGCGGTGACCCCGCCCGTGCGCCTGACCCGACTCTCCAATACCTCCCGGGCCCACTGCGGCGGGCGTTCGCCAGCACCGATGGTCATCAGCACGCCGGCAATGTTGCGCACCATGTGATGCAAAAAGGCGTTGGCGCGGATGTCCAGCACGATGATCTTGCCATGCTGGGTAACGCGCAGATGGTGCACCTGCTTGATCGGCGACTTGGCCTGGCATTGGCCGGCACGGAACGCACTGAAGTCATGGGTGCCGACCAGGTGCGCCGCGGCCTCGGCCATGCGCGCGACATCCAGCGGGCGGTGGTTCCAGGTGATTTCTTCGCCCAAGTGCGCGGGGCGTATCTGATCGTTGTAGATCACGTAGCGATAGCGCCGGGCAATGGCCTTGAAGCGCGCATGAAAATGCGCCGGCATGACCCGCGCCCAAGTGACGCTAACGTCATGGGGCAGGTTGATATTGGCGCCCATCACCCAGGCTTTCATGCTGCGCTCAGCCTGGGTGTCGAAATGCACCACTTGGCCGCAGGCATGCACACCAGCATCGGTGCGCCCGGCGCACATCAGCGACACGGGCGAGGCCGCGACCTTGGACAAGGCGTCCTCAAGGGTTTCCTGCACGGTACGCACGCCCGAGGCTTGGCGCTGCCAGCCGCGGTAACGCGAGCCTTTGTATTCGACGCCCAGGGCGACGCGGAAAAAGCCTGCGGCGGCCATTTCGGCCGCCGCTGTTTCATCGTTTTGCAAAAGAATTACAACCTGTGAGTGTGCCCAGTGGCGGGCATTATAGAGAGCTTCGCGGCAGAAACGACAACGGCAGCTCGTCAGGCTGCCGTTGCACGGGGTAAATCGACGCTCAGACCAGGCGCGACAGCATGTCCTCGGCTTCGCCACGCTGCTCGGCAGTCCCCTCTTTGCTCACTTCGTCGAGAATGTCGCGCGCGCCGTCGTTGTCGCCCATCTCGATATATGCCCGCGCTAAATCCAGCTTAGTGGTGACTTCGTCAGTGCCGGAGAGGTAATCGAATTCGTCCTCTTCAGCGCCCGGTGCCGCGAAAGGTTCGGCAATCGGCGCCTGGCCCAGGCTCTGGGAGAGGCTGTCGAGCTGGCCACTGACTTCATCGCTGCCCTTTGGCCCTGAACTGGCGGGCGGAGTGTTGTCCATTTCCTCGGCCAGGGACAGGTCGAAGTCGTCCGGCAGCTCCAAATCGTCGACGGGAACCGGCGCCGGATCTTTTTCGGCGACGTCCAGGGCTTGGTCAAATTCGGCGAGTTGCGCGTCGATTTCCAAGTCGCCCGTACTCTTGACCGGTTCATCGGCGGCGATGTCTAAATCGAAATCGCTGAGTTCATCGGCCGGCTTGACCTCGGTCTCGGCCTGGGCCAGCAGCGACTCGAAGTCCAGGTCGTTGTCGAACGCCGAACTGTTGTCGTGCTTGATGGGGTCTAGCGGGTCATCGAGGCTCAAGTCGAAGTCATTGTCAAAACCGCTGTCGAAGGCATCGTCGATGGGGTCGGCGGCGCCGGGCTTGTCTTCCAGCAGGGACTTGACGTAGTCGGCGTCCATTTGCGCGGCCACTGCGGCAGCACCGGCGGTCGCCGCGGCGATACCCAGCATCGCCGGGTAGCGACTTTTCAGGGTTTCGACTTCGGCGTGGTTCTGCCCGTTGGCAACCAGTTGGCGCTCCTGAAACACAAAGCCATCGCGATCGCCCTGCTGAGCATAGACTTCCATCAGCTTCAAACGCAGATCACTGCGGCTGGGCTCCTTGTCGATGGCGGCTTCAAGCACGTCCACCGCGTCGTTCAAGCGGCCGTGGTCGATGCACCGATCGGCCTCGGCGATGGGGTCGTAGTCAGGGCTTGGGGTCAAACCTGGGGTGGGGATCACGGTCTGCGGCGGTGCCGGGGCAAACCGCGACGGGCCCGCCGCTGCGGTCGCGGCGGCTGCAGAGGCCGCCATCATGGCCGGGGTGAGTTGTACATTGGCCGAGGGCCGCTCCAGACCTTCGAAGCTGCTTTCCGGTAGATCGTGGTCTTCGTTGCGGTACTCCGACTCCTCGGCCAGGGCCCGCGCCATGCGCATGTGTTTTTCGGCTTCTTGCTGGGCCTTGCGGCGGCGCGCCAACAGCAGCAACAAGAGCATGACCAGCAGCAGTGCCGCGCCGCCGACGAAGGCTAGCATTGCCGGGCTCGAGAGTAGCTTGTCGACCGAGTTGGTTTCGCCTGCGGGCGGGTTTTGCCCGTCGGCGGCTGACTCGGCAGGAACGACCTGCACCTGGGTGGCGGGCGGCAGCACGGCAAGCTCGTTGGGCACGCTAGCTTCACCACCCTCAGGGCTCTCGGCCGCAGGCCCGGCGAGCGGCGCCTCAGCGGCAGGCGCAGGCGCCGGATCGCTAGCCGGGGTGCCGGTGGCAGCGGCTTCCAGGCGGGCCAGCTGATCGTTCTTCAGTTGGATGATTTTCTGCAGCTTGTCCAATTGGCTCTGCAGGTCGCTCATACGACTTTTCAGTTCTTCGTTGTCACGGCGCGCGGTGTCCAGGCTTTCCTGGGTCACGGCGAGCTTTTCGCTCAACGCCTGAGCATCGCCTGCCGCGCCCTTGGCTGCCGTGCCTGTGCCAGACACCAGGCTGAGGTTGTCCTTGGGCGCCACGGGCGCAGCGGTACCGGCACCGCCCCGACGGGTGGCATCGACCTGTTGCGCGCGCGGCCCCAGGCGGCGCCCTTCGCGCCAGGCCGCATTTTGCCGGGCCACTTCAGCAATCGCCTCGCCCTGGGGCATGGCGCTGCTCTGCTGCGCGTCCGGCATGCGTAACACCTGGCCGGTTTTCAGGCGGTTGATATTGCCATCAAGGAAAGCGTCCGGATTCAGCGCTTGAATCGCCAACATGCGTTGCTGGACCGAACCACCGGCACGCCCGCGTGCAGCGATTTCCCACAGGGTGTCACGCGGCGTGGTGGTATAGCTGGCCGGGCTGGCATTGCGCGTGGGGGCACTGACCGCAGGCGTCGCCTGGGCCGCCTGCGCGGCTTGTGGAGAGAAACGCGCCGGGTCGAGCAACATGCTGTAGTCGCGCAACAACCGGCCATTGGGCCAAAGCACCTGCACCAGAAATTTGACCATGGGCTCGGTCAGCGGCTGGCTACTGGTGACCCGAATGACACTGCGGCCCCCGGGATTGATGACTGGGGTGAAGGTCAGGTCATTGAGAAACGCCGGCCGCGTGACGCCGGCCTTGGCGAACTCGTCGGCCGCCGCCAAGCCAGGCTTGACGTCGGCCGGGCTCAAGTCGCGCACATCCAGCAGCTCGATCTCGGCCACCAGCGGCTGGTTCGCGGCGGACCTCAGGGTCAACTCGCCGAGCCCGAGGGCGTGCGCCATACCGGAGGACAGCGCCGAAGCGGCCGCTATTGCTAACACCAGTTTGCGAACATGAACCATGGCCTAATCCTTTGTCTGAACATTCCCGGCTAGCGAGAAAAAGCATGCACCCGTGTATGACCTACTGCGGTGCCAAGCTAGAAATCTAGATACAAATTGCCGCCAAGTATCTTTTACACAAGGTCTTTTATCAACAATTCCGCCAACTGCACAGCATTCAACGCGGCGCCCTTGCGTACATTGTCCAAGGTCGCCCATAGATTGAGCTGGCGAGGGTCATCGATACCACCGCGAATACGTCCGACATAGACAACGTCCTGGCCCACCGCGTCGCCCACCGCAGTGGGGTAATCGTCGCCATCGACGCATTCGATTCCGGGGGCGCCGTTCAATAGCGCTTGGACCTGCGCTAAGTCGACATCGTTCTGTGTGTGCAACGAGACACTCAGGCTATCGCCGAAAAACACCGGAGCTTGAAGGCAGGTGACGGAAATCTTCAGTAAAGGCATGCCAAGGACTTCGCGCAACTCACTGACCAGGCGCCGCTCCAGCGCGCCGTGCCCTGCTGGGTCTGGCTTACCCACTTGGGCCAACAGGTTGAACGCGATCTGTCGGTCGAACACCTGCGGCTCTAGCGGGCGTACGTTGAGCAATTCTGCTGTCTGACGGGCCAACTCGCTGACGGCTTCGCGCCCTTGGGCGGAAACGGCCAGGCAAGCGGTGACATTGAGGTGGCTGATTTGCAGGGTGTCACGTAAAGGCGCCAGCAGCACCGCCAACGCGGTGGCACAGGAACTGGGGCTGGTGACCTGGGCTGGGGTCGGCAACCCGGCGAGGCGCCCGGCATTGGCTTCCGGCACCAGGGGTGGGGCTTGGTCGGCCGGCAAGGCCCCGGACAGGTCGACCACCGAGCAGCCAGCCGCCGTGGCTTTGCTGGCAAAGCGCGAAGTCACGGCCGGACCCGCAGCGAAAAACACTAATTTTGCTTGGTGAAAGTCAAACGACTCCACTTCACGGACCCGCACATTCTTGCCGCGAAACGCCACCGAACTGCCCGCCGACTCCATGCTGGCCAGCAAATGCAGGGTGCCCACCGGGAATTTTCGCTCCTCCAACACCTGAACCAGGGTTTCGCCCACGGTGCCGGTGGCGCCGACGACGGCAATATCGAAAGTGGAGGTCATGGCGGATTCCTTCGAGGGACACAGAAGGGGCGGCACTTTAGCGGGATTGTCACAGGTTGTGGAGCATTAAAGCGAACGCCATCCAAAAGCAAAGGCAAGATCAAAAGATCGGGGCCAAGGCCCCTCCTACATACCCCGTAGGAGGGGCCCGGGCGGCGCTCCGCTTGGCCCCGATCTTTTAACTAACGACGCCTCAACGCTCCAGCAGAATCCGCAGCATGCGGCGCAACGGTTCGGCGGCGCCCCACAGCAACTGGTCGCCTACCGTGAAGGCACCGAGGTATTGTGAACCCATGTTCAGCTTGCGCAGGCGCCCGACGGGCACATTCAGCGTGCCGGTGACCTTGGTGGGGGTCAGTTCCTGCATGCTGATCTCGCGTTGGTTCGGCACCAGCTTGACCCATGGGTTGTGCTGGCTGATCAGGCCTTCGATGTCAGCCAGGGGCACGTCTTTGTTCAACTTGATGGTCAGCGCCTGGCTGTGGCAGCGCATGGCGCCGATACGCACGCAGATACCGTCCACCGGGATCGGGCTTTTGAAACGGCCCAAAATTTTGTTGGTTTCGGCCTGGGCCTTCCACTCTTCACGGCTTTGGCCGTTGGGCAATTCCTTGTCGATCCAGGGAATCAGGCTACCGGCCAGCGGTACGCCGAAGTTCTCTGTAGGGAACCCCTCGCCGCGCATGGCTTCGGCCACTTTGCGGTCGATGTCGAGGATCGCACTGGCCGGGTTCGCCAGCTCGTCGGCCACGGCTGCTTGGGTAGCGCCCATTTGCTTGATCAGCTCGCGCATGTTCTGCGCGCCAGCACCGGACGCCGCCTGGTAGGTCATGGCGCTCATCCACTCCACCAGCCCGGCTTCGAACAACCCGCCCAGGCCCATGAGCATCAGGCTGACCGTGCAGTTGCCGCCGATGTAGTTCTTGGTGCCAGCGTCCAGTTGCTGGTCGATTACCCGGCGGTTGACCGGGTCGAGCACGATCACCGCGTCGTCCTGCATGCGCAAGCTAGAGGCGGCGTCGATCCAGTAGCCCTGCCAGCCGGCTTCACGCAGCTTGGGGAATACCTCGCTGGTGTAGTCGCCGCCCTGGCAGGTCAGGATCACGTCGAGGGTTTTCAGCTCGTCAATGCTATAGGCGTCTTTGAGCGGGGCAATGTCCTTGCCTACCGCCGGGCCCTGCCCGCCTACATTGGACGTGGTGAAAAACACCGGCTCGATCAGATCGAAATCCTGCTCTTCGAGCATCCGCTGCATGAGCACGGAACCGACCATACCGCGCCAACCGATCAGACCTACACGTTTCATCGCAACTACACCTTCAACAAAAAGTGGGCCGCTGCTCACGGCAGCGGGCCCAAGAGATTACAGATTCCGCAGCGCGGCGACTACCGCGTCGCCCATTTCCTGAGTACCCACCTTGGCACAACCTTGTGACCAGATGTCACCGGTGCGCAGACCTTGGTCGAGGACCAGGCTAACCGCTTTCTCGATGGCATCAGCGGCGGCCAGCTGGTTGAAGCTATAGCGCAGCATCATCGACACCGACAGGATAGTCGCCAGCGGGTTGGCAACGCCCTGCCCGGCGATGTCCGGTGCCGAACCGTGGCACGGTTCGTACATGCCCTTGTTCTGCGCATCCAGCGAAGCAGAGGGCAGCATGCCGATGGAGCCCGTGAGCATGGAAGCTTCGTCGGACAAAATGTCGCCGAACAGGTTGTCGGTCACTATCACGTCGAACTGCTTGGGCGCCCTGACCAGTTGCATCGCGGCGTTGTCGACATACATGTGGCTGAGTTCAACGTCGGGGTAGCCCTTGGCAACGTCCTCGACCACTTCACGCCACAATTGGCTAGAGGCCAGGACGTTGGCTTTGTCCACCGAGCACAGCTTTTTGCCGCGCACCCGGGCCATGTCGAAGCCGACCTGGGCGATCCGGCGGATCTCGCTCTCGCTGTAAGGCAAGGTGTCGTAGGCCTGACGCTCGCCGTTGGCCAGTTCACGCACGCCACGCGGGGCGCCGAAATAAATACCGCCGGTCAACTCACGGACGATAAGGATATCCAAACCCGCGACGATTTCTGGCTTGAGGCTCGAGGCATCTGCCAGTTGTGGGTAGAGAATCGCTGGGCGCAGGTTGGCGAACAGGCCCAACTGCGCGCGAATTTTCAACAAGCCACGCTCGGGGCGAATGTCGCGCTCGATCTTGTCCCATTTAGGCCCGCCCACAGCGCCCAACAGCACGGCATCGGCCTGACGCGCCCGCTCCAGGGTGGTATCGGCCAGGGGCACGCCATGTTGGTCGATGGCAGCACCACCGATGACGTCATGTTCCAACTCGAACTTCAGCTGGAACTTGTCGTTGGCCAGTTCCAGTACCTTGACCGCTTCGGCCATGATTTCCGGGCCAATGCCATCACCGGGGAGAATCAGAATCTTGCTCATGCTTTCCTCATTCGCTGCGGGGTACGGGTTTGCGGCCCCGCCCCGTTGGTCATTTATCGTTGGGCCCACAGCACCAGCACATCGGTGCTGAAAGAGCCGTGTTCATCGATTTGGTAATAGTCGCGTACTTCAGCGCCCATGGCGCGCTGTAACTGCCGAATGGCCGCGCGCATCACTTCAGGGGTGCGCATGCGCTCAACCCAGGATGTGTACTCCAGATGCAACCGTTGGCGGCTGTGGCTGCGCACCTGCAAGCCGGCTTCGTTGACCTGGCGCAGCCATTCGCCTGCCGAATAATCACGTACATGACTGGTGTCGCGCAGCACTTCGACAGTTTGCAAATAGGTGTCGAGCAAAGCGCTGCCCGGCGACATGACATCGATCAGGCAGGCTACGCCACCGGGCTTGAGCACACGCCGCACCTCGCGCAGGGCCAAGCCCAGATCACTCCAGTGGTGCGCCGAATAGCGACTGAACACGTAGTCGAATTCGCCGTCAGCGAAGGGCAACCGCTCAGCCGCCCCGCACTGGGTGCGGATGTTGCTAAACCCGCGATCAATGGCCGCCTGGGCGACCACATCGAGCATGGCCTGGGAGAGATCATAGGCGATCACCTCCTTGACCAACGTCGCTACCTGAAAGCTCACATGCCCGGCGCCGCAGCCCAAATCCAGCACGCGCGCCTGGCCCTGCCCCGTCAGCTCAGCCTGTAACAGGGCGAACTCTGTGCCTTGGGCATGCACGGCGCTGCTGAGATAGGCCTTGGCCTGCTCGCCGAACTGACGCTGGACAACTTGGCTGTGGCTGCTCACAAGGAAAACCTTCAATGGCTGGCGGTGGATTCATCGGGGGCAAGCCCCCCGATGCTTTCAAGCGTCGCGAAACAACCACGGCTGGCTCGCGCGATGACGCACTTCGAAGCTGGCGATCGCTTCGTGGTCTTGCAAGGTCAGGCCGATGTCGTCCAAGCCGTTGAGCAGGCAATGCTTGCGAAATTCATCCATTTCGAACCGATACACCGTGCCACTGGGGCTGATGACCGTTTGCTCGGCCAGGTCTACGGTCAATTGATAACCTGGGTGGCTGTCCACCTCTTGGAACAGCTGCTCCACTTCGGCATCGCCGAGGATGATCGGCAACAGCCCGTTCTTGAAGCTATTGTTGAAGAAGATGTCCGCGAAGCTGGGGGCGATCACGCAGCGGAAGCCGTACTCGTCCAGCGCCCAGGGCGCATGCTCGCGGCTGGAGCCGCAACCGAAGTTTTCCCGCGCCAACAAGATGCTAGCTCCTTGATAACGCGGTTGATTCAGGACGAACTCCTGGTTCAGCGGGCGTTTGGAGTTGTCCTGGTAAGGCTGGCCGACGTCCAGGTAACGCCACTCGTCGAACAGATTGGGGCCGAAGCCGGTACGCTTGATCGACTTGAGAAATTGTTTCGGAATGATCTGGTCGGTGTCGACGTTGGCCCGATCCAACGGCGCTACCAGGCCCGTGTGCTGAGTAAAAGCTTTCATGCTGCACTCCCTTCGATCATCTTGCGAACGTCGATAAAACGGCCGGTCACTGCAGCAGCAGCGGCCATCGCCGGGCTGACCAAATGGGTACGCCCGCCCGCCCCCTGGCGCCCCTCGAAATTGCGGTTCGAGGTAGAGGCGCAATGCTCGCCTGACTCCAACCGATCCGGGTTCATGGCCAGGCACATGGAGCATCCGGGCTCGCGCCACTCAAACCCGGCTTCGAGGAAGATTTTGTCCAAACCTTCCTGTTCGGCCTGGGCTTTGACCAGGCCGGAACCGGGCACAACGATGGCCTGCTTAATGGTCGAGGCGACTTTGCGGCCCTTGGCAATCGTTGCCGCGGCACGCAGGTCTTCGATGCGCGAGTTGGTGCAAGAACCGATGAACACGCGGTCGAGCTGGATATCGGTGATGGCCTGGTTCGCGGTCAGGCCCATGTACTTGAGGGCACGCTCGATAGAGCCACGCTTGACCAGGTCAGCCTCACGGGCGGGGTCCGGGACGTTCTGGTCGACCGCCAGGACCATTTCCGGCGAGGTGCCCCAGCTGACTTGCGGCTTGATCTGCGTGGCATCCAGGCGTACTACAGTGTCGAACACGGCATCGGGGTCCGAGACCAAGTCTTTCCAGGCTTCTACGGCCAGGTCCCATTCGGCGCCACGGGGGGCGAACGGGCGGCCCTTGACGTAAGCGATGGTCTTCTCATCGGCCGCCACCATCCCCACCCGCGCACCGGCCTCGATGGACATATTGCAGATGGTCATGCGGCCTTCTACGGACAGGTCGCGAATGGCGCTACCGGCAAACTCCATGGCGTGACCATTGCCTCCAGCGGTGCCGATCTTGCCGATCACCGCCAGTACGATGTCTTTCGCGGTGACGCCAAATGGCAACTGGCCTTCGACCGACACCAGCATGTTTTTCATTTTCTTCGCCACCAGGCACTGGGTGGCCAGCACATGCTCCACCTCGGAGGTGCCGATACCGTGGGCCAAGGCGCCAAAGGCACCGTGGGTAGAGGTGTGGGAGTCGCCGCATACAACGGTCATGCCCGGCAAAGTCGCGCCCTGCTCCGGGCCAATGACGTGGACGATGCCCTGGCGCACGTCGTTCATCTTGAATTCGGTAATGCCGTACTCGTCGCAGTTGTCGTCCAGGGTCTGGACTTGCAGGCGCGAGACCTGGTCAGCAATGGCCTCGATGCCGCCCTTGCGCTCCGCAGTGGTGGGCACGTTGTGATCGGGCGTGGCGATATTGGCATCGATACGCCAGGGTTTGCGCTTGGCCAGCCGCAAGCCTTCGAAAGCCTGGGGCGAAGTCACTTCATGGATGATGTGACGGTCGATGTAGATCAGCGACGAGCCATCGTCGCGCTGCTTGACCACGTGTGAATCCCAGAGCTTGTCGTAGAGCGTTTTGCCGGCCATCGGACGGTTCCTCATCAGGGTGTTGCTATTTTCTGTGCCAATAACCGCTTGGCTTGTAGGGATGAATATTATGGGGTTAACTTGGATAACTCAAATTCATAATTTTCATGCTTTGCATAACCATTAGGAATTCGCACCCGTGGACTTGGCCAATCTCAATGCGTTTATCGCGGTCGCTGAACTGGGCAGTTTTTCCGGGGCCGGCGAGCGTCTGCACCTGACCCAGCCGGCGATCAGCAAGCGCATCGCTGGCCTGGAACAGCAACTGGACGTACGCCTGTTCGACCGACTCGGCCGTGAGGTCAACTTGACCGAATTCGGCCGCGCGCTGCTGCCACGCGCCTATCAGATTATCAACGTGCTCGACGATACCCGCCGCGCCCTGGTCAACCTGAGCGGCGCGGTCAGTGGGCGCCTGACTTTGGCCACCAGCCACCACATTGGGCTGCACCGCCTGCCGCCGTTGCTGCGCACCTTCACTCGCCTCTACCCCGCCGTGGCCCTGGATATTCAGTTCCTCGACTCGGAAGTGGCCTACGACGAAATCCTCCATGGCCGTGCCGAATTGGCAGTGATCACCTTGGCCCCCATGCCCCACCCGTTGGTCAAGGCCGTAGCCGTCTGGGACGACCCACTCGACTTCGTGGTGGCGCCAGAACACAGCCTGGCCCTCAAGAAAGACGTCAGTCTGGCCGATATTGCTCATCATGCTGCGGTTTTTCCTGGCGGAAATACCTTTACTCACCACATTGTGCAACGGCTGTTCCAGCAACAAGGTTTGGCGCCCAACATCGCCATGAGTACCAATTATCTGGAAACCATCAAGATGATGGTCTCCATCGGCCTGGCCTGGAGCGTGCTACCGCGCACCATGCTCGATGAGCAAGTGGTCACCCTTAACCTGCCCGGCCTGCAGTTGACGCGGCAACTCGGTTACATCGTGCATACAGAAAGAACATTGTCGAATGCCGCCAGGGCTTTCATGTCGCTGCTGGATGCCCAGGGCGAGCTATCCTGAAGCGCATGTGCGCATCAGCAATCCACCACTAGGAAGCTTCATCGGCTAAAGGTCTGCCGCCCATGCACAAGTCCATCCAACGCTCGCCGCGTTTACCGCGCATCGATTCGGCGGCGCCCGACGATTCAGAACAGTCCTGGGAAAGCGCGCCACAATTGCTCGCCGCGCTCAACGGCGCGCGCCTGGGCGCTTGGCTATGGGATTTCGACAGCGGGATGATCAGTTGGTCACGGGGTACGCGCATCCTGTTCGGGCTGGACCAGGAACAGAGCATGCCCGAGACCATCGACTACCTCGACCTGCTGCCCCCCGAAGACCGCTACCGCACGCGCAAAACCTTCGAGGCGCTGATGCGCGGTGAATCCGTCGCCCAGGCCATGCGCCATAGGATCCGCTGGCCCGATGGCAGCGTGCACTGGGTAGAGGTCAGCGGCAGCCTGTCCATTGGCAAGTCAGGCCAACGCCAGATGATCGGCGTGGTGCGGGAAATCACCCAATTACGTGAACGCGAAAGCGCTTTAATCAACTCCGAAAAACGCTTCGCCTCGTTGTTTCACCTGAGCCCCATCGTCGTTCTGCTCACCCGCCGGCATGACGGCAAAATCGTCGAGGTGAACAAAGCATTCGAGAAAGTATTCGGCTGGGCGGGCCACCAGATCGTTGGCAAGACCACCCTGGAACTCGACATCTGGGTCGACCCACAGGAGCGTGCGCGCATTCTGCTGGCCACAGAGGGCACCAGTGAACCTTACACCACACAATTGCAAATGCGCGTGAGCTCTGGGCAGATCAGCGATGGCATCCTGACTATGCAAAATATCGAACTACAGGGTGACCACTATTTACTCAGCACCTATATGGACACCAGCGAGCGCCAGCGCGCCGAACAGGCACTCAAGGACAGCCAAGAGCGCCTGGACCTGGCCCTGGCCTCGGCACAGATGGGCACCTGGGACTGGCATATCCCCAGCGGCATGCTCTATGGCTCGGCCCGCGCAGCCCAACTGCACGGCCTGCCAGATGCGCCATTTCACAATGAATTCGAAGCGTTTTTCAAAGGCGTGTCGGCTCAGGACCAAGTCCGCATGCGGCAGGTTTACCGCGGGCTGTGCGACGAAGGCACCACCGATTGCCAGCAGATTACCTACCAAGTGCACCTGCCCAGCGGCACATCGCACTACATCGAGAGCCGCGCACGCCTCTATCGCAATGCTGACGGTCAACCATTGCGCATGGCCGGGACCATGCTCGACATTACCGAGCAAGTCGAGCGCGAACGCCGCCTGAGCAGCTCGGAAGAAAAATTCGCCAGCCTGTTTCAAGCCAGCAACGACCCCATTTGCGTGACCCGGCAAAGTGACGGCCAGTTTATCGAGGTCAACGAACGCTTCACGCAGGTGTTCGGCTGGGAGGCGAGCCAGCTCAAGGGGCACACGGCACAAGACATCGGCTTCTGGGCCGACACCAATCAAAGCGTGCAACGCGTTACCCAAGTGATCCGCGAGCGCGCCCTCAGTAACGTTGCGATAGAAGTCCGCCACCATGACGGCCATGCCCTGACCTGCATGATTTTCAGCCGCCTGATCCAGGTCGACGGGCAAGCCTGCGTGGTCACCACGTTGCGTGACATTACCCAGCAACAGCGCGCCGAAGCCGCCCTCAAGGCCAGCGAAGAAAAATTCGCCAAGGCGTTTCACTCAAGCCCCGATGCTATCACCATCACTGAGCGCGGCACCGGCCGCTACCTGGAGGTTAACGACGGCTTCACACGCCTGACCGGGCATCAGCCCGAGGACGTGCTCGGCCGCACCGCCGAAGAGGTGGGCATTTGGGCCGACGATAAGCAACGCGAACGTCTGATCAGCGTCTTGAAGGCCCAAGGCCGCGTCTATCACCTGGAGATGCTAGGGCGCAGCCAACGGGGTGATTTGCTGGTGCTGCAAGTCTCAGTCGAACCCATCATCCTTAACGACATCCCTTGCCTACTGCTGACCGCGCGGGACATCAGCCAACTGAAAAACGCCGAAGCGCGGATTCGCCACCTGGCCTACCACGACCCGTTGACCAACCTGCCCAACCGCCTGCTGCTGATGGACCGCTTGAGCCAGCAGATCAACCTGTTGGGCCAAAGCACTCGGCGCGGCGCCCTGCTGTTTCTTGACCTCGACCACTTCAAGCACATCAACGACTCGCTCGGCCATCCGGTGGGCGACACAGTGCTGAAGATCATCACCGCCCGCCTGGAGGCCAGTGTGCGCCTGGACGACACCGTGGCGCGCCTGGGCGGCGACGAGTTCGTGGTGTTGATCGGCGGGCTTGAAGGCAGCTACGACGAAGTCGCGGCCAACGTTCAGGAGGTGGCCGATACCCTACGCTCGTTGCTGGCCGAACCCATGTCGCTGGACGGGCAACGCCTGCAGGTCACGCCCAGCATCGGCATGGCGCTGATACCTGACCACGGCAGCACACCGGCTGACCTGCTCAAGCGCGCCGACATCGCGCTGTACAAGGCCAAAGACTCCGGGCGCAACACCAGCCAGCTATTTCACCCCAGCATGCAAAAGGCCGCCAGTGACCGCCTGCAGATGGAAAGCGACTTGCGCCTGGCGCTCAATCGCGGCGAATTCAGCCTCAGCTATCAACCCCAGGTCGATGCGCGCGAGAACCGTATCGTCGGAGCCGAGGCCTTGCTGCGCTGGCAACACCCACTCAATGGGGCGCAATCGCCGGCCGACTTCATCCGCGTGCTGGAAGACAGCGGGATGATCCTGGAGGTGGGCAGTTGGGTGCTGGAAGAGGCCTGCCGAGCCTGCGCCGAGCTATTTGGTGAAGGCTTGATCGATGTCGGCCATTTCAGCCTGTGCGTGAACATCAGCCCGCGCCAGTTCCGCCAGAGCGATTTCGTCGAACGCATTCAGCACAGCCTGAACCAGCATCACCTGCCCTATACCCTGCTCAAACTGGAAATCACCGAAGGCATCGTGATTCAAAACCTGGAAGACACCATCAGCAAAATGCATCAGCTCAAAGCCCTAGGTGTGAGCTTTGCCATGGACGACTTCGGCACGGGCTATTCCTCGCTCACCTACCTCAAGCGGCTGCCGGTGGACGCGCTCAAGATCGATCAATCGTTCATCCGCGACGCTACCACCGACCCTAACGATGGGGAGATCGTGCGCGCCATCGTCGCCATGTCCACCAGCCTGGGCCTGACAGTGATCGCCGAGGGCGTGGAACGGGACGAGCAGTTGGCGTTTCTGCAAGGGCTGGGCTGCCACTTGTACCAAGGCTACCTGCACAGCCGGCCGTTGAGCCTGCCGGCTTTTCGTGATTTGCTGCGTGATAAATAAGGGCCAAACAAAAAGGCCGGGGGCACGCGTACGCCGCCCCCGGCCTTTAGTTATCGCTTACTGCAGCGAAGGCTTGCTGGCAGAACCAATGGCAATGCGCTTGGCTTTGGCCTCTTCAGGCACAACCCGCAGCAAGTCGATGGCGAGCAAGCCGTTGGCCAGGTCGGCGCCCTTGACCTCAATATGGTCGGCCAGGCGGAACGACAGCTTGAACGCCCGTTGGGCGATGCCCTGGTGCAGGTAGGTGACGCTCTCGGCCTGGTTTTCGCGCTTGCCGCCGCTGACGGTCAACACGCCCTTCTCGACCTGCAATTCCAGGTCTTGCTCTTGAAAGCCCGCTGCGGCAATCACGATGCGGTATTGGTCATCGCCATGCTTTTCCACGTTGTAGGGTGGGTAGCTGCTGGCGGAATCATTGCGCGCCGCCGATTCGAACAGGTCGTTAAAGCGGTCGAAACCTACGGAATGGCGGAACAGTGGTGCGAGAGAAAATGCAGTAGTCATGTGAATCTCCTGAAATGATCAGCAAGGTTTTATCTCCGCGACCCGACTTCGGCATCGCGTACAAAAGAGATAGGGACCGGGCAAAACATTTCAAGAGAACCTACTAAAATTTTTTTCAAGCGGCCTGCGGCAGCGGCAACCCCAGCAGTTGCGCGACCCGGTCACAGTCTTGCTCGCGACGCACCAGGGTGAACAACTCCACCGCCTGCGGATAAGTGCGGGTGAGCATCGCCAACCATTGCTTGAGCCGCCCCGGTGCCTGGCGCGGGGTCAGTTGCGCGCGGGCCTGCAGCCAAAATTGGCGAATCAATGGCAACAATTCGGCCCATGTCATTTCTGGCAGCTCCACACCCGCCTGAGCAGCAGCGATCTGCCGAGCCAGGTCAGGGCGCGAAACCAGCCCGCGACCCAGCATGATGTCGCGCGCACCACTGACTTCGCGGCAGCGGCGCCAGTCATCGACGGTCCAGACCTCACCATTGGCATACACAGGCACCTTGACCGCGTCCTGTACCCGCGCCACCCACTCCCAGTGCGCAGGCGGCTTGTAGCCATCCACCTTGGTGCGGGCGTGGACCACGATCATCTCGGCGCCGCCTTCAGCCAAGGCAGTGGCGCAGTCCATGGCACCGTCCGGGCTGTCGAAACCCAGGCGCATTTTTGCCGTGACCGGTATGTGCGCCGGCACGGCACGGCGCACCTCGCAGAGAATGCGATGGAGCAGCTCGGGCTCTTTAAGCAACACCGCCCCGCCCCGCGACTTGTTGACGGTCTTGGCCGGGCAACCGAAGTTCAGGTCGATCACCGGTGCGCCCAGGCTGCAAGCCACTGCGGCGTTGTCGGCCAGGGCCTGGGGGTCGGAACCCAGCAATTGCACACGCAATGGCACACCGGCCGGGGTGACCGCCCCCTGCCGCAGTTCAGGCGCGAACCCATGGAAATAGCTGGGCGGCAACAGGCGGTCATTGACCCGGATAAACTCGGTGACACACCAGTCAATGCCACCCACCTGGGTCAGCACGTCACGCAGAATGTTGTCGACCAGGCCTTCCATGGGCGCCAGGGCTATTTGCATGCGGGGGTCTCACTTGCACGGGTCAGGCCTTGGCCGTAACCGTCAATGAATTCGGCCGGCATGCGCTTGGGCTTGCCGGTGGACAATTGGATGCAGACAAAGGTTGTGCGGGCGCGCAACAGGGTCGCACCGTCGGCCGGGCGCACCAGTTGAAACTCCCGGTGCATGGTCAAGCGTCGATCCCACTGCACGATCCAGGTCGCCAATGACAACGCGTCACCTTCGTAGGCGCTGGCCAGGTAGTCGATTTCATGGCGCATGACTGCCATCGCTCGGTCGAGGCGACGGTATTCGCACAGGTCCAGGCCGAGCCGTTGCGAATGGCGCCAGGCACTGCGCTCTAGCCAGCTGACGTACACAGCATTGTTGGCATGGCCGAGGCCGTCGATATCGTCGGGCCCGACTTCCAGCTCGATGACGAATGGCGTGGGCTTGTCCCAATTCATGTGCGCTCCGCTGATAGGCTGCAAAGGCAGTTTACGAAGATTGGGTGACGTAGAAAAAACAAAAGGCTCATTCAATATTCGAATGAGCCTTATAAGTCCCGCAGAGCGGGTAAAAGTGGCGTCCCCTAGGGGACTCGAACCCCTGTTACCGCCGTGAAAGGGCGGTGTCCTAGGCCACTAGACGAAGGGGACGCATAACCTTCGAGCAGACTCGCTTATAGCGAACCCTGGCAAATTGGTGGAGCTAAACGGGATCGAACCGTTGACCTCTTGCATGCCATGCAAGCGCTCTCCCAGCTGAGCTATAGCCCCGAATTTATCGCCTTGCGGCGGGATGCTGGCTTCACCCGGCATCTCTGTGAATCTGGCGTCCCCTAGGGGACTCGAACCCCTGTTACCGCCGTGAAAGGGCGGTGTCCTAGGCCACTAGACGAAGGGGACAAACCTTCTACCATGATCAGTCTGGATCTGATCGGGCTGAAGTCAAATGACAACTTCAAACCTTGGAATTTGGTGGAGCTAAACGGGATCGAACCGTTGACCTCTTGCATGCCATGCAAGCGCTCTCCCAGCTGAGCTATAGCCCCAAACAACGTGTTGCTGTGTGGACGGGGCGCATGTTAAGTGCCGCCCGCCCCGCTGTCAAACTTATTTTTATCGAAAAGCGATTTTTTTTACCGCGTTTACAGGGACTTACCGTTCACCCAGCAATTTCTCCCATTCCTTGTTTTCTTTCTTCGACACCCCGCCCAACAGATCCAGTGCCTGGCGCAAGCGGAAGCGGGTCAGGTCCGGGCCAAGGATCTCCATAGCATCGAGCACCGACACGGAACTGGCCTGGCCGGTGATCGCCGCGAACATTAATGGCATCGCGTCGCGCAGCTTCAGCTGCAAACCGTCGACCACGGCCTGGATGCAGCCGGTGATACGGTCTTTTTCCCAATGCCGCAGGCTTTCCAGGCGCCACAGGATCAATTGCATGACCTGGCGAACTTGGTCCGACGACAACCGCTTGCTTTCGAACAGGCGCGCGTCGAGTTGCAGGCTGCCGGCGAAAAAGAACGCCCCCAATGGCGCGATCTGGCTGAATGTCTCAACCCGGCCCTGTACGTGCGGGGCGATTTTCATCATGTATTGCGGGTTGAACGCCCACTGCTGCACCCGCGCGGCAAACTCCTCCACCGGCAGGTCACGCAGCCACTGGCCATTGAGCCAGGAGAGCTTTTCGATATCGAAAATTGGCCCGCCCAACGAGACTCGCGACAGGTCGAAATGCTCGACCATCTCGCTCAGGGAAAACTTCTCGCGCTCGTCAGGCATCGACCAGCCCATGCGCCCCAGGTAGTTGAGCATCGCTTCAGGCATAAAGCCCATGCGCTCGTAGAAGGTCACCGAGGTCGGGTTCTTACGTTTGGACAATTTGCTCTTGTCGGGGTTACGCAGCAACGGCATGTAGCACAGCTGAGGCTGCTCCCAACCGAAATATTCGTAGAGCTTCATCAATTTAGGCGCCGACGGCAGCCACTCTTCACCGCGTAACACGTGGGTGATGCCCATCAAGTGGTCATCGACCACGTTGGCGAGGAAATAGGTGGGCAGGCCATCGGTCTTCATCAGCACCTGCATGTCCATGCGATCCCATGGAATCTCCACGTCACCGCGCAACATATCCGGCACCACGCACACGCCCTCAGTGGGCACTTTCATGCGAATCACGTGGGGCTCACCGGCCGCTAGCCGGCGCTGCACTTCTTCTGCCGAGAGCAATAGAGCGCGGCCATCGTAGCGTGGGGTTTCGCCGCGGGCGGTTTGCTCGGCGCGCATCTGATCCAGTTCTTCAGCGGTGCAGAAACACGGAAACGCGTGACCCAGGTCGACCAATTGCTGGGCATATTGCTGGTAGATGGCCCCCCGCTCGCTCTGCCGATACGGGCCATGCGGGCCGCCGACGTCCGGGCCTTCGCTCCACTCGATGCCGAGCCAGCGCAGGGCGTCGTAGATCTGCTGCTCGGACTCGCGGGTCGAACGCAGCTGATCGGTGTCTTCGATACGCAGAATGAACTCGCCGCCATGCTGCTTGGCGAAGCAATAGTTGAACAGGGCGATATAGGCCGTGCCGACATGGGGGTCGCCAGTGGGCGATGGGGCGATACGCGTACGAACGGTCATGGAGGGTCTCGAGCAGTCGAATCAAAAGCGCAATGGTAGCAGGGGTAAGCGGTCGGGCTCCAGAAGTGCGCTACAGCGCGGCACCGACCGATTTTTGCTTACACCTTGAGTAGCCGGTCACGCAGCTTGCCGATTTCGTCACGCATCTGCGCAGCGGCCTCGAACTCCAAGTCGCGGGCCAACTGGTACATTTTCTCCTCCAGTTGCTTGATGCGTTTGGTGATCTCCCCGGGGGTCCGCAGCTCGTTTTCGTAACGGGCATTTTCCTCGGCGGCTTTGGCCATGCCTTTGCGCTTCTTGCTGCGCGAGCCTGGCACCGTGGCCCCTTCCATGATGTCGGCGACGTCTTTGAACACGCCTTTGGGGGTAATGCCATTGGCCGTGTTGAAGGCGATCTGCTTGTCGCGACGGCGTTCGGTTTCGCCAATTGCCCGTTCCATGGAGCCAGTCATGCGGTCGGCGTACAGAATCGCCCGGCCATTGAGGTTACGCGCAGCCCGGCCGATGGTCTGAATCAACGAGCGCTCGGAACGCAGGAAGCCCTCTTTGTCGGCGTCGAGAATGGCCACCAGTGACACTTCGGGCATGTCCAGGCCTTCGCGCAACAAGTTGATCCCGACAATCACATCGAAGGCACCGAGGCGCAGATCGCGGATGATCTCGACGCGCTCGACGGTATCGATATCGGAGTGCAGATAGCGCACGCGAACGTCATGGTCGGCCAGGTAGTCGGTCAGGTCTTCGGCCATGCGCTTGGTCAGCACCGTGACCAGGATGCGGTCATCGGTGGCCACGCGCTTGCGGATCTCGGACAGCAAATCGTCGACCTGGGTCGTGGCTGGGCGTACCTCGACTTGTGGGTCGACCAGGCCCGTGGGGCGCACCACCTGCTCAATGATCCGCCCGGCGTGCTCGGCCTCATAGTTGCCTGGAGTGGCCGAAACGAAAATAGTCTGGGGGCTGACCCCTTCCCATTCGTCGAAGCGCATCGGCCGGTTATCCAAGGCCGATGGCAGGCGAAAGCCATATTCCACAAGGGTTTCCTTGCGCGAACGGTCGCCCTTGTACATGGCGCCCACCTGCGGAACGCTGACGTGGGACTCGTCGATGACCAGCAGGGCATCGGCGGGCAGGTAATCGTACAGCGTGGGCGGTGCTGCCCCGGAAGGCCGACCAGACAGGTAGCGCGAGTAGTTTTCGATACCGTTGCAGTAGCCCAGCTCCAGGATCATCTCCAGGTCGAAGCGCGTGCGTTGTTCGAGCCGCTGGGCCTCGACCAGTTTGTTCTGGCCGCGCAAATACTCCAGGCGCTCCTGCAATTCGGCCTTGATGCCCTCGACCGCCCCAAGCAGGGTTTCCCGCGGGGTCACATAGTGGCTCTTAGGGTAAAAGGTAAAGCGCTGCAGCTTGCGGGTGACTTCTCCGGTCAAGGGATCGAAGGCGGCAATGTTCTCGACTTCGTCGTCGAACAATTCGATCCGAATGGCCTCGAGGTCGGATTCGGCCGGGTACACGTCGATGACATCGCCGCGCACACGGAACGTGGCGCGGGCGAAATCCATTTCATTGCGGGTGTACTGCAGGTCGGCAAGGCGCCGCAACAAGGCGCGCTGGTCAAGCTTGTCGCCACGGTCGATGTGCAAGACCATTTTCAGGTAGGTCTCGGGGCTGCCCAGACCATAGATGCACGACACGGTGGTGACAATGATCGCGTCTTTGCGCTCAAGCAAGGCCTTGGTGGCCGACAGCCGCATCTGCTCGATATGGTCGTTGATCGAGGCGTCTTTCTCGATAAAGGTGTCAGACGAGGGCACGTAGGCTTCTGGCTGGTAGTAATCGTAATAGGAAACGAAATACTCCACCGCGTTGTTCGGGAAAAACGCTTTGAATTCCCCGTACAACTGAGCGGCCAGGGTTTTGTTCGGCGCCAGTACCAGGGTCGGGCGCTGCACCTGGGCAATCACGTTGGCAATACTGAAGGTCTTGCCTGAGCCCGTCACCCCTAGCAGGGTCTGATGCGCCAGACCGGCTTCGATGCCTTCGACCATCAGGCGGATCGCTTCGGGTTGATCGCCCGCAGGCTCGAAACGGGTAACGAGTTGAAACTCGGACATGGAAAACCTCGCAATGCAGCGCTGGCCCCGAACGGGGCGCAGCGTGGCAGGATACTGTATTTATATACAAGTAAGGCTTGTCATACTGACTTTCAAGACAAGCCCCACACATGGCTAGGGTATTTCCTTGCAGCCCGACCGACGGGCACTGACCTGAAAATCCGAAAAACCTGACCAAAATGACTCAACGACGGTCGCGATGCCCCCCAAGCCTCTCTATACTGACTCCCCGCCTGCGCAACGTTTTGCTGTGGTCCGCCGCCACGTTGCGCGCCCTTTCACTCCTCCATCAGAGCCCTGGTAAACATGAGCCTGTTTTCTGCTGTCGAATTGGCACCCCGCGATCCCATTCTTGGCCTCAACGAGGCGTTCAACGCCGACACCCGGACCAATAAGGTGAACCTGGGCGTCGGCGTCTATTGCAACGAAGAAGGGAAGATTCCGCTTCTGCGTGCCGTGATCGAAGCCGAGGCGGCCCGCGTGGCCCAACACGCCGCCCGTGGTTACCTGCCGATCGACGGCATCGCCGCCTACGACCAAGCCGTACAAAAACTGCTGCTGGGTAATGACTCGCCACTGATCGACAGCGGCCGGGTTATCACTGTCCAGGCGGTCGGCGGCACTGGCGCACTAAAAATCGGTGCTGACTTCATCAAACAGATTTCCCCCAATGCCCTCGTCGCCATCAGCGACCCGAGTTGGGAGAACCACCGCGCGCTGTTCGAGAACGCCGGTTTCCCGGTGCAGAACTACCGCTACTATGATGCGACCAGCCACGACGTTAACCGTTCCGGCATGCTTGCAGACCTCAACGCCCTGCCCGCCGGTTCCATCGTGGTGCTGCACGCCTGCTGCCACAACCCGACCGGCGTGGATCTGACCGCCGATGACTGGCAAAACGTGCTCGAAGTGGTCAAAGCCAAGGGCCTGATCCCCTTCCTCGACATGGCCTACCAGGGCTTCGGTGACGGCATCGAAGAGGACGCCGCCGCAGTGCGCCTGTTCGCCGAGTCCGGGTTGACCTGCTTCGTTTCCAGCTCGTTCTCCAAGTCGTTCTCGCTGTACGGCGAACGTGTAGGTGCGCTGTCGATCATCACCGAGTCCAAGGAGCAAGGCGCCCGCGTACTGTCCCAGGTCAAACGGGTGATCCGCACCAACTACTCGAACCCACCGACCCATGGCGCGAGCATTGTCGCCGCCGTACTCAATAGCCCTACCCTGCGAGCTCAGTGGGAAGCCGAGCTGGCTGAAATGCGCCTGCGCATTCGCGAGATGCGCCTGCAGATGGTCGAGCGCCTGGCGCAACACGGCGCTGAGCAAGACTTCAGTTTCGTGGCCCGCCAGCGCGGCATGTTCTCTTACTCCGGCCTCAACGCCCAACAAGCTCAGCGCCTGCGTAGCGAATTCGGCATCTACGCCCTGGACACCGGGCGCATCTGCGTGGCCGCGCTCAACCACAACAACCTCGACGCCGTGACCCAGGCCATCGTCAAGGTGCTGTAAGGGTTCCAAGGGAGTCACCCATAAGGGTTGACTTCCCCTTAGCAATCAGTAACATACGCAGCAGATTCCGCGATAGCTCAGTTGGTAGAGCAAATGACTGTTAATCATTGGGTCCCTGGTTCGAGTCCAGGTCGTGGAGCCACATTAGGTTGTAGAGAAGGTTTTTTGATTCTCTAGAACACTCGAAAAAACCCGCCTTTTGGCGGTTTTTTTCGTTTTGCGACTGCTCTAGGCTGCAGCCTGCCCCTCTAGGGCCTCCCAACCAAGGCAAGCCAAAGCCAATGTGCGGGGTACAACTTCGCGGCCGCTACTATAGCGGCTGATGCTTCGCGCACTGACCCCTAGAGCGTGCGCGGCCTGGTCCAATGTCATTCGGTGCCGCAAACGCCAGCGTATAAACAATCGTGTATTTTCGTCAGATGCCGCTTGCGCCAACGCTTCAAGAAAAAGCGTATCGGCACCGATCTGAATATCAAGCGCCGGCCATTCAACCGTCCAACCGCCGTCGCCTAGGCTTGCGGCTTTAAATGCGGCAGCATTGCTCAAAGGTCTAAGACCGGGATAAGTCTTGAGATCCTGGGCCATGTCCAAAACGAGCTGCTGGCCATTGGTAAATGTCATTTCAAGCCGAGCACCGGGCTTGGCCCGTACGGCTTTTAGGCGAGGTCGTTTCATCGATGCCATTTTTTCCACTCCCTTAGTAACTCGGCCTGATTGGCGGTGATCCACGCCATGGCCTCTTTCAATACAGCTGCAGGTGCCCTACCACCAGTAACCTCTATAGTCTCCAAGCTAATTGCGACATCTATACCACCCCCCTGTGAGGTGAACATGCGGGGGAAGATGGTCTCTTTCGCGTAATTCAATACGGTACTTTTCTCTAAATCTATATTCGGTAGACATTTAATAATGTATAGCCAAATTGGCGATACAGCAAGAGGTTCTCTACTCACCGGACTAGCCCTAAGAAGGCCCGTACCCAGAAAAATCATTTTCCTACAAAACTTCAAGCTCCAAACCTGCAACCCAATTGGCAACCCCCGACATTTGACGCTATGCTAACGCCAAATGTCGCAGGAGCCCCACCCATGAGTGCAACTCTTCAGGCAGTCACGCCCCCTGCCCAACCGGATCGCAAACCCACCGAGGTACTGCTGCGAGGTCGCAAGGGCGATACCCCTTTGTCGATTATCGAGTACACCCTGGAAGGTTTTGACCTCAGTGACGTTCGCGACATGCTCTCCACCTCGGCGCTGTACATGGAGCATGGGCTGGTTCAGCGCATCACTGGTAAGTCCGTGCGGACTGTGCAGCGCCTGGCCAAAGCGGTCAAACCGATCCGGCTCAATCAGCAGCAAAGCACGGTGGCATTTCAATATGCGCAAACGCTGGAGCACGCCACCCAGGTCCTTGGCAGCCAGGCGCTGGCCGAAGACTGGTTGAAAAAACCCTGCAAATACCTGGACGGTCATGTGCCCCTGGACCTGATCGACAACGCGCTGGGTTACCAGGTGGTCGAGGACTATCTCACCCGCATGGAGCATGGGGTTTACCAGTGAACCCTCTGCCCTGGAGCGGTAAATGGCACGCCTGGCGCCTCGACCGGGAGGCTCATCGGGGCACGTGGGACAGTGGCATCGGCGCCCAAACGTGCGGCGGTCGTTGGAACCCGCCTGGGCGGCGGGTGGTGTATGCGTCGGCTGACCCTTCTACCGCGATTCTAGAAGTCGCCGTGCACAGCGGGTTCGCTACCCTCGATTGCGTGCCCTATGTGCTGACCTGCTTCGAGGTACTGGCACCGGAAACGATCAAGGTGATCCAGCCAGAAGACGTGCCCAACCCGAACTGGCTTATCCCGGCGCTACCCTCGAGTAATCAACAGCGGTTCGCTGATGAGTTATTGGCCCAACATCCGTTCGTGCTGATTCCTTCGGCCGTCAGCCACCACTCGTGGAACCTGCTGATCAGCTGTGATCTGGCCACCGATCAATATTCGCTGGTGTCCCAGGAGCGCTTTGGTTTGGATACGCGCTTAACCTAACCCTCGGGATCTGGCGCGATGGGAAAAAACACACCGCCGCTCCATACCCCTAGCCATGGCTGCCCTTCAACTTCGCGGGTGACCGCCAGTTCGACCAGTTGGTAGAACACATTGCGGTGGATCAGCGCATCCAGTTCGCTGCGAACGTGGACATAGGGCGAAGGCTCGTCGGTATTGGGGTCGAGTTCGACGCGAAGGGGGTGCTCGGGGCCAGCCTCTACGGTGTCTTCAACATTGGTCATAAACACCAGCGACTGCCCTGCGCCCTCGCCGCGCACTTGCAGCGTCACGGCGACAAAGGGAGCATCGTCAACGCGGATACCGACCTTTTCCACCGGGGTGACCAAGAAATAGTCATCCCCCTCGCGCCGCATGATGGTCGAGAACAGCCTGACCATCGGTTTGCGGCCAATCGGCGTGCCCAGGTAATACCAGGTGCCGTCGCGGGCGATGCGCATGTCGATATCGCCACAGAACGCTGGATTCCAACTGTGCACCGGCGGCAAGCCGCGCGCGCCAGAGGGAATTTGCGCGAGCAGGTTGTCGACAGTCATGGTCACTCCTTAGCGAGAAAAGCCCAACAAGCTACGAGCGTAGTCCTGCAGCGGTGGCCCGAGCAAGTCTTCGGGCTTGTTATCGTACAGCGTCAGCAATCCGCCGCGGCTGCGGATGGTCGCGGTATCGATCAAATAGCGGGTGCCGGTTTCGATCAACATTAATTGCACCACGCCGGAGTCCACCCCTAAACGGTCGACTGCTTCCTGGTCCGCCCATTCGTCGGTGGTGCCAATGCGGTCATCGGCCCGCGCGAAGCGGGTGTACAGCAGGTAGTGCGCACCCGCCGAACGCGCTTCGCTCAACGCCTGCTCCAGGCCAAGTGGCGCTTGGGCACGGCGTACCAGAGGGAAGTACTGAATGAACCCGCGGAAGGCTTCCTCCGCCACGACATTAGGCCGCGGGTAGGCGCCACCCGGCGGCATAAAGGCGCCCTGGCCAATGTAGATGAAGGAGTCAGGCTGTAGGCGGAAGTTGTTAACGCGACGGGTTTCGCTGTGGTTCAGCACGCCAGCATCGCTAAGTTGGGAGCGGGCGGTATCGCCCATATCACTGATGCTCATGCAGCCGCTAAGCGACAGCAGGGCGAGCCACAAAACCAGATTACGCATCTTCCCTCCAGATACCGGTGACGGAAAACCGGCGAATAGTCGCCTAATGCAGCTTTTGCGCCAGTCTGGTCAAAGGAGGGGAAGGATCAGTGGCTGGAAGCCTCAGGGTCGCGCTTGCGCTTGTTGCCCATTCGCACGCCGATGTCCATGAGGAACTGGAAAAAACCTTCCTGGTCTTCCAGGACATTGCTCCAGAACGGCGAGTGATACAGCGCCACGGCACCATGTACTAAGGCCCATGCCGCACAGTAATGGAAGTAAGGCGGGACATCTTCGAGCTTGCCTTCGTCGATGCGCCCCTTGATGAGGTCGGTCAACCGCTCGAAGTTGGATGCACGGATACTATGCAACTGCTCGACCAGCTCCGGCACTTGGTTGCCTTTGACGACCTTTTCTTCAAGGCGGTCGAATAGCCGATAGCGCTGCGGGTCGCGCATGCGGAATTCAAAATAGGCGCGCGACAAGGCCTCTTGGTCGCGGTCGATATCGGCAGAATGCAGAAGCTCATTCAGGTCACGCTCGTAGTCGAGCATCAGGCGCAGATAGATCTCCGCTTTGGACTTGAAATGCTTGTAGATCGTACCTTTGCCGATACCTACGGTGTCAGCGATCATCTCGACAGTGACGCTGTCTTCACCCTGCTCTAGAAACAACTTGAGGGCGGTATCGAGGATTTCTTGCTCGCGACGACGAAATTCACGGACCTTGCGAGGTTCTTTTTGCATAAAAAGGTCTAGGTCAATACCGAAGCCCGTTATTATGCCTAACTTGCGCCAAAATGCACGGATCATCCTACATGTCTATATTTCGTGACGAATTTCCTCAATCTCCTGGTCTTTGCTACCTCAACCACGCAGCTGTTGCCCCATGGCCTCGCCGGGCGACGGTGGCGGTGCAACGATTTGCCGACGAAAACCTCAGCCTGGGTGCCAGCCGCTATCTGGAATGGATGAAGGTCGAAACACGCTTGCGCGAGCGCCTCATGCGCCTGATCAACGCGCCATCGGTGGACGATATCGCGCTGTTGAAAAACACTTCCGAGGCCCTGTCGTTCGTGGCCAGCGGCTTGACTTGGGCGCCCGGCGACCAGATCGTCATCAGCGACGAAGAGTTTCCGTCCAACCGTATCGTGTGGGAGGCCCTCAGCGCACAGGGGGTCGAGCTGGTGCAGGTCAGCATCGCTGGCAGCGACCCTGAAGCCGCACTATTGGAGGCCTGCGGCCCACGCACCCGACTTATGGCAATCAGTGCCGTGCAATACGCCAGCGGCCTGCGTCTGGACCTTGCACGGCTCGGGCAAGGCTGCAAAGCCCGTGACGTGCTTTTTTGTATCGATGCGATTCAGCAATTGGGCGCCCTGCCCTTCGATGTCCAAGCCTATGACTGTGACTTTGCCATGGCCGACGGCCATAAATGGCTGCTCGCCCCAGAAGGCCTGGCGCTGTTCTACTGCCGAGCCGAGCTGCGGCCTCAGTTGAAACTGACCGAGTACGGCTGGCACATGGTCGAGCATATGGGCGACTACAACCGTTCGGATTGGCAACCGGCCCAGAGCGCACGGCGTTTTGAATGCGGCAGCCCGAATATGCTCGCCGTCATGGCCCTGGAGGCCAGCCTGTCGCTGTTCGAGGACATCGGCATGGCGCAAGTCAGCGAGCTTATTCTGCAACGCATTGACTGGCTGCGCGAAGGGCTGGCCGCCATTCCCGGGGTCAAACTGCACAGCCCGCAGGACCCGGCACGCCGCTCCGGCATTCTGTGCTTCAGTATTGCCGGTAAAGACCACAAGGCGGTTTGGGAACAGCTGATGAGCCACCGGGTCATCTGCATTCCCCGTGGCCCTGGCTTACGTTTCTCGCCGCACTTCTACACCGAGCGAGCGGTGATCGATGAGGCATTGCGCCAGGTCAGGTTGATTGCCATGCAATGAGCGATCAGCAGTCGCCCACGTATTCCAAATCTGTTTAAAAAACCAGCAATTGTCACTGGAAGACGCCTGGGCATAGCCAATACTTAGAGTATCGACCCGGCATCCCCCCAAGTGCCAGGCCGGTAAAGGTGCAGGGATAGCACCTTTTACTCCTAATGGTCTTGGCCCGGATTCCGCCCCCAGAAGCCGGGTTTTTTTTGCCTGTCAGCCGGCCACATGGGCTTGCGGGAACAAGCGCTTGAAGTTGGCTGTGGTCTGTTCGGCGAAGCGCTCCATGGGCTCGCCGCGCAACTGGGCGAGAAACTCGGCCACCTCGCGCACGTACTCAGGCAGGTTGGGCTTACCACGGTGAGGGATGGGCGCCAGGTAGGGGGAATCGGTCTCGACCAATAAACGGTCGGCGGGCACCTGCCGCGCCACCTCTCGCAGCGCCTCGGCATTGCGAAAGGTGACGATCCCCGAGAGCGAGATATAAAAGCCCAGGTCTAGCGCTGCCTTGGCCATGTCCCAGTCCTCGGTAAAGCAATGCAGTACGCCAGCACTGGCCAGCTGCGCCTCGCGCAGTAGCGCCAAGGTGTCGGCACGCGCGCCGCGGGTATGCACCACCACTGGCTTGCCGGTGATTTGCGCGGCTTCCAGGTGCAGGCGAAAGGAGGCCTGCTGGACCTCGGCCGCTTCCGGCTCGTAGTGGTAATCCAAGCCGGTTTCGCCGATGGCCACCACACGCGGATGGTCCAACTCGCGCAGCAACCACTCGAGCGCCGGCGGCTTGCCGGGGGCAACGTCCAGCGGGTGGATACCGACCGAGCAATCGACATCGGCATAACGTTCGGCCAACTGCTTGACCGCTGCCGCGTTATCGGCGCTCACACCGATGCACAGAAAGTGCCCGACGCCTTTGCTGCGCGCCGCTTCCAGGGCGGCATCCAGGGAGCCACCATGGGCGGCCAGGTCAAGGCGATCGAGGTGGCAATGGGAATCTACAAGCATGGGGCAAACAACTACATGGTATGGGTGGGGCGGTCGGACTTGAGGGCTCCGGCCAAATAGGTTTCGATCTTGTTACGCGCGGTATTGTCGCCGTCGTTGAACTGCACGCCCACCCCCGCAGCTCGGTTGCCCTGAGCGCCTTTGGGGGTGATCCAGGCGACCCGGCCGGCCACAGGAATTTTTTCGGGCTCGTCCATGAGGTTGAGCAACATGAACAACTCGTCGCCCAGCTTGTAGCTGCGCGCGGTGGGGATAAACAGCCCGCCGTTCTTGATGAATGGCATATAAGCGGCATACAGCACCGATTTGTCCTTGATGGTCAGGGACAAAATACCGTTGCGCGGGCCGGGACTGACTGGTTGATTCATTCGTACTCCTTCAGGGATCAGGCCTGGCCAGGCAAGGCTGCCCAGGACACGAGAAACGCCTCGAGTAACAATTCACGATTCAGGTTGCCCTTGGCCAATACCTTCTGGCGTTGCGCTAGCACCCAGTCCTGAATTTGCAGCACCTTGCCCTGCGCGCTTTTCTGCGCCAGGTACTGGATGACTTTGCGCATATCGCTCAAGCCTAATCCGTCCTCGTCCTGAGTCAACTGATAACGCAAGATCAAACTCGACCAGTCACAGAACCAGTCGAACAACAATAACAGAGGAATGGTTTTCCAGCTCTCGGCCAATTGCGTCGGCGTCTGCTGGCCCTTGAGCAATTTTTTCACCCCTTCGACCACCTGCGCTCGCTGCTCGCGCACGCCCTGGGCGTGCAAGGTGACCGCCGCCAGTGGCGAGCCCGCCGCCAACGCGAGTAATTCCTCGCGCTCAGGTTCGGTGCTGTCGGGCATGGCCGCCGCTAGCCACTGCAGGCTGATCGCCCAACCCGGCAACGGGCAAGCCTGCTGAACGCAGCGGCTTTTCAGGGTGGGTAACAAGCGGCTGGGTTGATGGCTGACTAGCAGCAGCACGGTATCGCCCGACGGCTCTTCAAGGCTCTTGAGCAAAGCGTTGGCGGCATTGATGTTCATGGCCTCTACGGGCTCGATCAACACCACCTTGCGCCCGGCCAACTGCGCGGTCTGCACCACGAAACTGACCAAGTCGCGAACCTGATCGACCTTGATCGCCTTATCGGCCTCTTCCGGCTCCAGCACATAGTTATCAGGGTGACTGCCCGCAGCCAACAACCGACAGCCTTTACATTCGCCGCAGGCCGCCCACTCAGCGGGCCGCTGGCACAACAACAAGGCCATTAGCCGCTCGGCCAGCGCTCGCTTGCCGATGCCTTTGGGGCCGTGCAGCAAATAGGCATGGGCATGCTGTTGGCGCCCCGCCATCTGTTGCCACAACCCCTCTTGCCAGGGGTAGGCCTCAGCCACGGGCCAGGCCCAGCAGCTCGGGGAGCAGGCCATCCAGCGCCCGTTGCACCTGCACCAGCGGCTGCGCGGCGTCGACGATGCGGTAGCGTTGCGGCTCGGCGCCTGCACGGGCCAGGTAAGCGCTGCGGACCCCATCGAAGAAAGCCCGGCCTTCCTGCTCGAAGCGATCCAACCGGCCACGGGCCGACGCCCTGGCCAGGCCGACTTCCACGGGCAGGTCGAAGATCAGGGTCAGGTCTGGCCGCAAGTCGCCCTGGACAAATTCTTCCAGGGCGCCAATGCGCGCCACGGACAGGCCGCGGCCGCCGCCCTGGTAGGCATAGGTGGCATCGGTAAAGCGATCGCACAGCACCACCGCGCCGCGCTCTAGCGCCGGGCGGATGACCCGGGCCAAGTGCTGCGCTCGGGCAGCGAAGACCAGCAGTAGTTCGGTATCGGCATGCATGACTTCATCGCAGGGAGCCAGCAGCAGCTCGCGGATACCCTCGGCCAGGGGCGTACCGCCCGGTTCACGGGTCAGTACGACGTCTAGCCCGGCGGCTCGCAGCTGCTCGGCCAGGTATTCGCGGTTGGTGCTTTTACCTGCACCCTCCGGGCCTTCCAGGGTGATGAATAGACCGCTCACACGTTGTCCTTGATAGTTGTCATTGAGCCTTGGGCTCGGTGCTTTGCTCGATCGCTGTACCGGTACCCTGTGCCGGCGCTGGCATGGGCGCAGGGCTGGAACGGTAATCGGCGCGGCGTTTGAGTTGATATTCGCGCACGGCGTCGTTATGGGCGTCCAGGTCATCGGAAAACACATGGCTACCATCGCCGCGGGCGACGAAGTAGAGGCTGGTGCCCGGCTCAGGGTTGAGTGCGGCGTGGATGGCTTCACGGCCAACCATGGCGATAGGCGTGGGCGGCAGCCCGGCGATGACATAGGTGTTGTAAGGAGTCGCTTCGCGCAAGGCGGCGCGGGTCAGCTTGCCGGTGTAGCGCTCGCCCATGCCGTAGATCACGGTGGGGTCGGTCTGCAACAACATGCCGCTCTGCAAACGGCGCACGAACACCCCAGCGATCTGCCCACGCTCCTCTGGCACACCGGTTTCCTTTTCTACCAGCGACGCCATGGTCAAGGCTTCGTAGGGATCCTTGTAGGGGGCCTCTTTGGAGCGCGCCTGCCACTCTTTGGCGAGTACGTCCTCGAGCCGGTCGTAGGCCTGCCCGAGCAGATCGGCGTCGGTCATGCCGCGCACGTACTTGTAGGTATCAGGGAAGAAGCGACCCTCGGGGAATACATCGGCGTGGCCCAGCTTGGCCATGACCTCTGCATCGCTGAGGCCGGCCAGGGTCTGTTTGAGTTTTTCCTGCTTGGCCAAGGCAGCACGGACTTGGCGGAAGTTCCAGCCCTCGACCAGGGTCAGGCTGTACTGCACCACTTCCCCGCGCTGCCACAAGTCCAGCAGGTCGGTCATGCGCATGCCCGGCGTAAGGCGGTATTCGCCGGTGTGCAGGGGTTGCCCGGCCTTATTGAAGCGCCAATACAAGCGCAGCCAAAAGGCATCGTTGGCGGTACCGTCGGCTTGCAGGCGGTTGAACACGCCTGTAGGCGTTGAGCCCAGCGGGACATCGAGCAATTGCTCGGCGTTGATATTCAGGGGTTGATTGACCGCGCTGTACATTTTCCAGGCCGCGAAGCCTGCGATCAACGCGGCCAGGAGCAAGCCGGTGCGCACTAGCCACAATAATTTACGTATCACGTATCAAGCATCCAATAGGCCGCTGGCAATGCCCTGCAGTTTACGGGTCACGGGCCCGGCCGACCAGTTCAGTCGCGCGAATCTTCGCACCGGCCAAACCCCGTAGACACTGTTGCACACAAACACTTCTTCGGCGGCTTCCAGATCGGCAGGCCAGAGGTCGCACACGCGTGTCTGCAGCCCAAGCTGTGCCGCCTGCGCCAAGAGCTCGGCGCGCATGACTCCGGCTACCCCGCTGCGGCTCAGATCAGCGGTGAGCAAGCGACCTTCGCGAACCATGAACAGGTTGCTGTACACCCCTTCTATGAGGCGCCCGGAAACATCCAGCAGCAAACCTTCAGCGAACCTGGGGTCGGCCCACTCACTACGCGCCAACACCTGCTCCAGCCGGTTCAAGTGTTTCAGGCCTGCCAGCAAAGGCTGCTCAGCGAGCCGAGTGACGCAGGGATAGAGCTCGATACCTTCAAGGGCGTGGCCGGGCGGGTAAGGTGCGGGAGCGCTGCCTTGAAGAATTCGCCGAGCCGGGCTGGCCGGATCCGGCGCGTAACCGCGCGGGCTGTCGCCGCGGGTCACGATCAATTTGACCACTCCTTCCCGCAGCGCTGCCGCATAGGCGAGAATTTCAGCCTGTGCGGTAGCGCCATCCAACTCGATAGATAGCCGCTGGCAGCCGTGCATCAAGCGCTGCAGGTGGCGCTCCAGCAAGCGTGGCCGCCCTGCCCTGACCGCGATGGTTTCAAACACACCATCGCCGTAGGCCAGGCCGCGGTTGTTCGGCGCCAGGGCGCTGGCCGGGCGCCCGTCAACCCAGGGCTGCATCAGCCGGCGAACCGGCGAAACACCAGGGAGCCGTTGGTACCACCGAAACCAAACGAGTTGGACAGCACCACATCGATGGGCATGCTACGTGCCTTATGGGGCACGAAGTCGAGGTCGCAGCCTTCATCGGGCTCGTCCAGGTTGATGGTGGGAGGGGCTATCTGGCTGTTGATCGCCAGCACACTGAAGATGGCCTCGACCGCACCGGCAGCGCCCAGCAGGTGCCCCGTCATCGACTTGGTCGAACTGACGGCCAGCTTGTAAGCATGTTCGCCGAACACGGTTTTGATGGCCGACACTTCGGCCAGGTCACCTGCCGAGGTGGAGGTGCCGTGGGCGTTGATGTACTGGACCTGGTCGGGGCTTACACCGGCATCGCGCAGCGCATTGACCATGCAGCGCGCCGCGCCGGCACCGTCTTCGGGCGGCGAGGTCATGTGGTAGGCGTCGCCGCTGGTACCAAACCCGATCAACTCGGCATAGATGGTCGCGCCGCGGGCCTGGGCGTGTTCCAACTCTTCGAGCACCAAGGCACCGGCACCGTCGGACAAGACGAAGCCATCCCGGCCTTTGTCCCAGGGCCGACTCGCGCGGGCAGGTTCGTCGTTACGCGTCGACAGTGCTCGCGCAGCACCGAAACCACCCATGCCCAGGCCGCAGGCGGCCATCTCGGCACCGCCGGCGATCATCACGTCGGCGTCGCCATAGGCAATGTTACGCGCCGCCATGCCAATGCAGTGGGTGCCGGTGGTACAGGCCGTGGCGATAGCGTAGTTGGGCCCTTGTACACCGAGGTGTATGGAGAGAAACCCGGAAATCATATTGATGATGGAGCCCGGCACGAAGAACGGCGATATACGCCGAGGCCCCGTTTCATGGAGGGTCCGGCAGGTTTCTTCGATATTGGTCAAACCGCCGATGCCTGAACCCATCGCCACGCCAATGCGCTCGCGATTGGCATCGGTGACTTCTAGCCCGGCATTGCGCACCGCCTGGAAGCCCGCGGCCAGGCCGTACTGAATAAACAGGTCGAGCTTGCGCGCCTCTTTCAGAGACAGGTACTGCTCTACATCAAAGCCTTTGACCGAGCCACCAAAGCGGGTGGAATAGGCCGACAGGTCGGTATGCTCAATGGGGGCAATACCACTACGACCTTGCAAGACCCCTTCCCAACTGCTCGGCACGTCAGTGCCCAGCGGCGACAGCATCCCCATACCAGTGACTACGACGCGTCTACGCGACACAGCACTCTCCTTCTTCTAAGAACGACGCTTGCGCCTGCTTGCTGCGCAAAGAAAAAACCGCACGCCAGTAACGGCAGTGCGGTTTTTCCACGCAAGAAGCGGCGATTACAATCTTAAGCCTGGTGGCTAGTGACGTAGTCGATAGCTGCTTGAACGGTAGTGATCTTCTCGGCTTCTTCGTCAGGAATCTCGGTTTCGAATTCCTCTTCCAGAGCCATCACCAGCTCAACGGTGTCAAGGGAATCGGCACCCAGATCTTCTACGAAGGAAGCGGAGTTGGTCACTTCATCTTCCTTAACGCCCAGTTGCTCGGCAACGATTTTCTTGACGCGTTCTTCGATGGTGCTCATACCTTGTTTTCACTCCTAATGGACATATGTCAGGCAGCTGGCCAGTGCGTAAGTTTATAGGAAGCACTCGGCTTTTCAAGCTCAAAGCGTCTTCCCGATGCTACCGCTTGCCCGCTACCCGGAATCTGGTTGCAGCTTTATAACGGATTTTAGACTGCTCGTAGGACATTTTTTTGCAGCGAGCCGTCACATTCCGCTTACATGTACATGCCGCCATTAACCGGAATTGTAGCCCCGGTTACGTATGCTGCACCTTCAGAAGCCAGAAAAGCGACCACTTTCGCGATCTCTTCGGCCTGGCCCAGCCGCCCCAAAGGTATCTGGGTCAGCAACGCATCGCGCTGCGCTTCAGGCAGTTCGCGCGTCATATCCGTGTCGATAAAACCAGGCGCTACGGCATTGACCGTAATCGCCCGCGAGCCGACTTCGCGCGCCAGTGCCCGGCTGAAACCTTCCAGCCCTGCCTTGGCGGCGGCATAGTTTACTTGACCGGCGTTGCCCATGGCACCCACAACCGAACCAATATTGATAATCCGCCCCCACCGGGCCTTGCTCATGTCGCGCAAAAGCCCGCGCGACAGGCGATAAAGGCTGGTCAGGTTAGTGTCGATGACGTCATGCCATTCGTCATCTTTCATCCGCAGCATCAAATTGTCGCGGGTGATCCCGGCATTATTGACCAGAATCGTGGGCACACCGAACTGCGCCTTGATGGCTTCCAGGACGGCCTTGACCGACTCGTCGCTGCAGACATTCAGCTCCAGGCCGCTGCCTTCGATGCCATGCTCTTTGAGGGTAGCGGCGATGCGCTCGGCACCTGCGGCCGAAGTGGCCGTGCCGATTACCGTGGCGCCTTGGCGCCCCAATTCCAGGGCGATTGCCTGGCCGATGCCACGACTGGCGCCAGTAACCAGCGCTACTTTACCTTGCAGACTCATGCAAGTTTCTCCTTAGATCAGGCCAGCGCCGCGCGGGCGGCGGCGAAGGCATCCGGGGTATCCAGATTGTGGGTGTTGACGCCTGCGGCGCAACGCTTATTCAAACCCGAGAGCACTTTGCCCGGGCCACACTCGACCAGCTCGGTGGCGCCGTTGGCGGCCAGGCACGCCACGCTCTCGACCCACCGCACCGGCATATAAAGCTGGGCCAGCAGGTCGCGCTTGAGGGTATCCAATTCGGCCACGACCATGGCGCTGACGTTCTGCACCAGCATGATTTGTGGCGGTTGCCAGTCGATCGCTTCGATGTTCTGGGCAAACTGCTCAGCGGCCGGGCGCATCAGCTCACAATGGGACGGCACGCTGACCGGCAAGGGTAGTGCACGCTTGGCGCCCAACGCCTTGCAAGCCACGATGGCGCGGTCTACGGCAGCTTTGCTACCCGCGATGACCACCTGCCCAGGCGAGTTGAAGTTCACCGCACTGACCACCTCACCCTCAGCGGCTTCGGCACAGGCCGCCACCACCTGGGCGTCTTCCAGGCCCAGAATCGCGGCCATGGCGCCTTGGCCCGCAGGCACTGCCTGCTGCATCAACTGGCCACGGCGCTCTACCAGGCGTACGGCGTCGGCCAGTGTCAGGCTCTGTGCAGCGACCAATGCGCTGTACTCGCCAAGGCTGTGCCCGGCGACAAAGGCTGGAGTGGTGCCGCCTTCGGCCAGCCACAAACGCCAGAGGGCGATGGAGGCGGTCAGAATGGCTGGCTGGGTCTTGTCGGTCTGGTTGAGCAACTCCGCCGGGCCTTGCTGGGTCAGGGCCCAGAGGTCGTAGCCGAGCGCCGCGGAGGCTTCGGCAAAGGTGTCGATCACCAGCGAGTGCTGCTGGCCCTGCTGAGCCAGCATGCCCAGGGCTTGGGAACCTTGCCCTGGAAAGACGAATGCGAGGGATGCAGACATAGAACAAACCCTTAATTGTGCGTGCCGTCGATGATTTGGCGCCCGAAGAAGTCGAGCAGAAAAAACTGACAATTGGATGACGAATGAAACTGGGCGGTCACATTGTAAGCATTCATGGGCCGATATGCCTAAGGCAAAAGCCCGTTGAGGCGCACCTGTAGCCGCTCTGCCAGGTTTTCCCGGCTGTCGATACGCGCCCGGCGTATGGCGCTCTGAAAGCCCTCCACGCCCGCCGCGCCATGGCTCTTGATCACCACACCCTGCAACCCTAGCAGGCTGGCACCATTGTGCTTGGCGGGCGCCAGGTCGTTCTGCAGACGGCGCATTAATGGCAGGGCCAAAGCCCCCACCAGGCGGGACGCCAGGCCTTGGCGAAAGAGCCCGTCGATCCGCTCGGCGATCATGGTCGCCAGGCCCTCGCTGGATTTGAGCAAAATATTGCCGACAAACCCATCGCACACCACCACGTCGGCTTCCCCCCGGTAGACCCCATCACCTTCGATAAAACCTATGTAGTTCAACCCGGCACAACCCTGCAGCAAGGCAGCGGCGGCTTTGACCTGCTGGTTGCCCTTGATCTCTTCACTGCCCACGTTCAACAGTGCCACCCGCGGCTCTTGCAGGCCCAAGGTCTCTGCCGCCACCGTGCCCATCAAGGCAAACTGGAGCAGTTGCTCGGCGCTGCAGTCGACATTGGCGCCGAGGTCCAGCAGTTGGCAAAAGCCACGCTGGGTGGGCAACGCCGCGACCATCGCGGGCCGATCGATACCGGGCACGGTTTTGAGCACCAAACGCGACAGGGCCATCAGCGCCCCGGTATTACCCGCGCTGACCACTGCCTGCACCGCACCATCACGCAACAACTGCAACGCCACGCGCATGGAGGCATCCGGCTTGCCACGTAACACTTGGGAAGGTTTGTCGCCCATGCCGATGACTTCGCTGGCCGCTGCAATGTGCAGGCGCGCGCGATCGGCCCCGGGGTGGCTGGCAATCAGTGCTTCAAGAAGTGAGGGTTGACCGACGAGGGTCAGGTGCAGCGAGGGGTCTTCCAACAGGCAAGCGAGGCTGGCCTGAACAATGTGGCGGGGACCGAAGTCCCCACCCATTGCATCAATCGCGATGGACTGAGCGGACAAGATTTACTCGTCAGCGCCCTTGTCGATCACTTTACGGCCACGGTATACGCCTTCTGGCGATACGTGGTGACGCAGGTGAACTTCACCAGTGGTCTTTTCCACGGACAGGGTGCTAGCCTCGAGGGCGTCGTGCGAACGGCGCATGTCGCGGGCAGAGCGGGATTTTTTGTTCTGCTGAACAGCCATAATTGATTAACTCCTAAACGTTTGGGTCACGCTTTAACTGCGCCAATACACTGAACGGGTTGGACCGCGTTACCTCGTCCTCGCTCGGTTCGGGCTCATTAGCGCCCGCCGGCTGCTGGCATTCTTCCGGATGATGAGCAGGCACGATGGGCAAGGCGAGCAAAAGCTCCTCCTCGATCAAAGCCTGCAGATCCAAAGGATCTTCGCCCACTTCCAGCACGTCATAACCTTTCGGTAACGACTGGGTATTCGCACCCTCCTTCACCACGGCATAACTGCACTCGCTGTGGATAGGCAGGGTGACCAGCTCAAGACAACGCTGGCAAACCATTTTGACTTCGACGTCCAGAAAACTGTGGATGACCACAGACTTGCGTTCGTCTCGCTCGAAAATGAATTTGACCTGCACCGTACCGACGTCGTCGGAAAGCGGGTCGCAGAGTCTCGCCAAGTCGGCTAACGGCAGCTCACCCTCAAGGGTTACGCCACGATCGGCCAATTTGCGCGGGTCAACGTGAGGTGGAATCGGGTCATTCAACATAGGCGCAGCATTCTAGGGATGCCCCCCGTGGCTGTCAAAGGAAATTGCGCCTTTACAGGGTGTTAGACTCACCGTTCATCTTAAGGGAGCCCCGCATGCCCACTCTGCTACTCGCCTCCAGCTCGCCCTACCGCCGCCAATTGCTCGAGCGCCTGCTTTTGCCCTTCGACTGCGCCAGCCCGGATATCGACGAAACCGCCCTGCCCGGCGAAGCGCCTGCCGCCCTGGTAATGCGCCTGGCCGAGGCCAAGGCGCGGGCATTGGCCGGCTCCCATGGGGCCCAGTTGATCATCGGCTCGGACCAAGTGGCCGTGCTCGGCGAGCGCATTCTGGGCAAGCCCCACGACTTCGAGCGGGCCCGCGAACAGTTGTTGGCCGCCAGCGGCCAGCGCGTGACCTTCCTTACCGGCCTGGCCCTGCTCAACAGTGCCAACGGGCGCTGTCAGGTCGACGTGGTGCCGTTCAGCGTGCAAATGCGCACCCTAAGCCAAACGACAATCGAGCGCTATCTGCGGGCGGAACAGCCTTACGACTGTGCCGGTAGTTTCAAGGCCGAGGGGCTGGGGGTGAGTTTGTTTCAATCCACCGCTGGGCCGGATGCTACCAGCCTGGTGGGGTTGCCGCTTATCCGCCTGGTGGACATGTTGCTGGCAGAAGGTTGTGAGGTGCCATAAGCCGAGACCAGCCGCTGGCACTTCAACCTGAGTTCAAGCTATCGCAGCACCGGCCCGCTGAAGCCCATCCACATGGCGATCCGGTCGGCCACGCTGGCGCCGATTTTTTTCGAAAAGCGGTCGAATGCCGATTCTTCGGTGGTGAAGTCCATCAACTCTTTCTGGCCGATGACATCACGGGCCACCGAAGCCGCGCTCCCCAAGCCGTCGATCAAGCCCAACTGCAGCGCCTGCTCGCCCGACCAAATCAAGCCGGAGAACAGCTCTGGATGCTCTTTATCTTTCAAGCGCTCGCCTCGGCCCTGACGAACGCTGGCGATGAATTGCTGGTGGGTGGTGCCGAGGACACTTTGCCAGAAGCGGGTTTCGTCTTCTTTTTGCGGCTGGAAGGGGTCTAGGAACGACTTGTGTTCGCCAGCGGTATAGGTACGGCGCTCTACACCTAATTTGTCCATGGCGCCGACAAAACCGTAGCCCGACGCGGTCACGCCGATGGAGCCCACCAGGCTGGCTTTATCAGCGTAGATCTGGTCCGCTGCACTGGCGATGTAATAAGCCCCCGAGGCGCCGAGGTCGGAAATCACCGCATACAGCTTGGTGTCTGGGTGTAGCGCGCGCAGGCGACGAATTTCATCGTACACGTAGCCTGACTGCACCGGGCTGCCGCCTGGGCTATTAATGCGCAGGATCACGCCTTTGACGCTGGTATCTTCGAAAGCCGTATTCAAACTGTCGATGATATTTTCTGCGCTGGCCGCTTCTTTGTCGGCGATCACGCCGCGAATGTCGATCACCGCCGTGTAGCCTCCACTGGTGGCGGTGCCCTTCTCCAGCTTCATCAACGGCGTGAACAATGCCGCGAAGATCAGGATAAACGTCAGGCATTTAAAGAAGATCCCCCAGCGTCGAGCCCGACGCTGCTCCTGCACACTGGCCAGGAGGGTTTTTTCCAGCAGCTTCCAGCTTTTTTCGTCGACCACCGTGACGGCTTCGTCATCGCTGGCCCGTGGCGCTTTCCATTGATCCGACATCATTCACCTTCCCGGCAACTATTAAAGGGCCCGGCCACTTAGCCAGGCCTGCAATTGTGAAAAATGCTCGATTGCCAGGCGCGGCCCGAAGGCCCGCAGCGCTTGCAAGGGCACCGCACCGTAGCCCACCGCCACCGATGCCATACCGGCATTGCTGGCCATTTCCAAGTCGAACGAGGAGTCCCCCACCATCAAAGCGCGCGCCGCGCCCACTTGGCAATGCGCCATAATCTGCTCAAGCATTAATGGGTGAGGTTTGCTCAGGGTTTCGTCGGCAGCGCGGGCGATGTCGAAAAAGTCACTCCAGCCATGGGCCGCAAGCACCCGGTCCAGCCCGCGCCGCGACTTACCGGTGGCCACTGCCAGGCGATAACCCTCGGCGCGAAAACTTTCGAGGGCTTCGCGCACGCCAGGAAACAACGGCGAAGGCTCAGCCTCCAGCGCCATATAATGGTCGGCATAGTGCTGACGAAACTGCAGCAACTGGGTGTCGTCGATACTGGGGTGCAAAGTGCGAATGGCTTCCGGCAAGCCAAGACCGATAATCCCTTTCACGGCCTCATCGTCACGCGGCAAAAAGCCGCTGGCGCGCGCCGCGGCTTGCATTGAATCGACGATACGGCCGATGGAGTCGGCCAGCGTCCCGTCCCAGTCGAAGATCAGTAGATCGTAGTCAGGATGCACTCAGGCGCTCCACGGTCCGGGCCCAAGCCTCGTCCACCGGCGCCTCGACCTTGAGCTGGCTGCCATCGGGCAGCGGCACGGTCAGGGCGTAGGCGTGCAGAAACAAGCGTTTGCCACCCAGTTCACGAATCTCGCGGGAGAACTCCTCATCCCCGTACTTGCTGTCGCCAGCGATACAGTGCCCGGCGTGCAACGCATGTACGCGGATCTGGTGGGTGCGGCCGGTGATGGGACGTGCTTCGACCAGGGTGGCGAAATCATTGAAGCGCCGCAGCACCTTGAACAGGGTGAGCGCTTCTTTACCTTCCTCATTGACCTCGACCATGCGCTCGCCAGAACGCAGATTACTCTTGAGCAGTGGCGCATTGACCTGCTTCTGGGCGGTTTCCCAGCGCCCACGCACCAGGGCCATATAGCGTTTGTCGACCCCATCACCGCGCAGAGCGGCATGCAAGTGCCGCAACATGCTGCGCTTTTTGGCGATCATCAACAGGCCCGAGGTATCGCGGTCGAGGCGGTGCACCAGCTCCAGCTCTTTGGCGTCCGGGCGCATCTGCCGGAAGGCTTCGATCACCCCGAAGTTCAGGCCACTGCCGCCGTGCACTGCGATCCCGGCCGGCTTGTTCAACACAATCAGGGCTTTATCTTCGAAGACAATTGCCGCTTCCAGGCGCTGCAACAGGCCCTGGGCCACCGGCACCGGCTCGTCGCGCTCAGGCAGACGCACCGGCGGCACACGAATGATGTCGCCGGCCTGTAACTTGTACTCAGGCTTGATTCTGCCCTTATTCACCCGCACTTCGCCCTTACGCAGGATGCGGTAGATTAAGGTCTTGGGCACACCCTTGAGCGCAGTGAAGAGAAAGTTGTCGATGCGTTGGCCGGCAAGTTCCGGGGCAACCTCGATCAGCTGGACGCCGGAGGTTGGAGGGGCAATAGTCGTCATGTCGGCGATGATAACAATTTTTATGGATTTGAAGCACTTAATGATTACTGCTATAGTCGCGAACGCCGCCAAAAGCGGCTGGGCAGCGGACAAGCGGTGATTAACCGGCCCTGACCCACGCAATTCTAGAGGACGCGAGGCCGTCCGACGGGGCTTTTGCCAGTTTGCGAAGTGTTTGAAAGCGTTATCGGCGCAGAAGCGAGAAGACCGTTGAAAGAGCCTAAAGCGCGCAGGTGCGCTGCTTTATTAAAGTCTTTTTTCAGATGCCACTCCTCCTGGTGCGGACGTAAACAAGCAGTTCGGGGCGAAAGCTTCGGAAACATGAAGCCTTAGTAATGATACTGATGCGTGGGTTCCCAGAACTGGAACTCACGATAAATGCCAACCCGTTGCGGATTCAGCGCGCGGCAGCACCCGAATTATCAGGGATACGTGTAGGGTGGAGATGCACAACCGTCAGACCGTGTAGCACCGCAGCATGGTCGCCAATGGGCGACCCGCCAAGGGCTTTCACAAGACGCTTCAGGGCGTCCACGGCCGACGTTTGATTCCTCCTCCTGACTGAGTGCTTTTGACACCACAGCAAGCAGGACGCGTCGTCGCGACACCGCCGCTATCAGGCAGGGTCGCAAGATTCTGTACGTAAAGTCGCCGAGCGGCACTGTACGCACAGAACGAGACTACAAGGGCATCGCCCCTGTTGACGCACCTGACACCGACCGTGAGAAGTCGTGTGTGCCGAACGCCGTTTCCGGCAGCCCGGAAACCGACGGTACTACATGAAAAGAATGCTGATTAACGCAACTCAACCCGAAGAGTTGCGTGTTGCCCTCGTAGACGGCCAGCGCCTCTACGACCTGGACATCGAATCCGGCGCCCGCGAGCAGAAAAAGGCCAATATCTACAAAGGCCGTATCACTCGCATCGAACCGAGCCTCGAAGCCGCCTTCGTCGACTTCGGCTCTGAGCGCCACGGCTTCCTGCCGCTCAAGGAAATCTCCCGCGAATACTTCAAGAAGGCCCCTGAAGGCCGCGTCAACATCAAGGACGTCCTGAGCGAAGGCCAGGAAGTCATCGTTCAGGTCGAAAAAGAAGAACGTGGTAACAAGGGCGCCGCCCTCACCACCTTCATCAGCCTGGCTGGCCGCTACTTGGTGCTGATGCCCAACAACCCGCGTGCCGGCGGCATTTCCCGGCGTATCGAAGGCGAAGAACGCAACGAACTGCGGGAAGCGCTCAATGGCCTGGTGGCTCCCGCCGACATGGGTCTGATCGTGCGTACCGCCGGCCTTGGCCGTAGCAGCGAAGAAATGCAGTGGGACCTCGACTACCTGCTGCAACTCTGGACCGCCATCAAAGAAGCGTCGCTGGACCGCTCCGCACCTTTCCTGATCTACCAGGAAAGCAACGTCATCATCCGTGCGATCCGCGACTACCTGCGCCAGGACATCGGCGAAGTACTGATCGACAGCATCGAAGCCCAGGAAGAAGCCCTGACCTTCATCCGCCAGGTGATGCCGCAGTACGCTAGCAAGATCAAGCTGTACGAAGACAGCGTGCCCCTGTTCAACCGCTTCCAGATCGAAAGCCAGATCGAGACCGCCTTCCAGCGTGTGGTCGAACTGCCATCGGGCGGCTCCATCGTCATCGATCCGACCGAAGCCCTGGTGTCCATCGACATCAACTCGGCGCGCGCCACCAAAGGCAGCGACATCGAAGAAACCGCCCTGCAGACCAACCTGGAAGCGGCTGAAGAAATCGCCCGCCAACTGCGCCTGCGGGACATCGGCGGCCTGATCGTGATCGACTTCATCGACATGACCCCGGCCAAGAACCAGCGCGCCGTCGAGGACAAAGTCCGCGAGTCCCTGGAAGCCGACCGCGCCCGCGTTCAAGTGGGGCGTATTTCTCGCTTCGGCCTGCTCGAAATGTCGCGCCAGCGCCTGCGCCCTTCTCTGGGTGAAAGCAGCGGCATCGTTTGCCCTCGCTGCAACGGCACCGGCATCATCCGCGACGTAGAATCGCTGTCGCTGGCGATTTTGCGCCTGATCGAAGAAGAAGCCCTGAAAGACCGTACGGCCGAGGTACGCGCTCAGGTGCCGATCCCGGTCGCCGCGTTCCTGCTGAACGAAAAACGTAACTCCATCACCAAGATCGAACTGCGCACCCGTGCGCGCATCGTGATCTTGCCCAACGATCACTTGGAAACACCGCACTTCGAAGTGCAGCGCCTGCGTGACGACAGCCCGGAAGCTTTGACCAATCAGTCGAGCTACGAAATCGCTGCCGCCGAAGTCGAAGAAGTGCTGCCGGTCGCGGCGACCCGCACCCTGGTGCGCCAGGAAGCAGCCGTCAAGACGGCCCCAGTGCGCACTGCCGCACCGGTATCGGCCAGCGCCGAGGCCACTTCCACGGCCCCTACGGCCGCCCCGGCGCAACTGCCGGAGCCAAGCCTGTTCAAGGGCCTGGTGAAGTCCCTGGTCAGCCTGTTCGCCACCAAGGAAGAGCCTGTCGCCGCCGCCCCGGCCGTGGTTGAAAAACCCGCCAGCGAGCGTCCGGCCCGTAACGACGAGCGCCGTAACGGTCGCCAGCAAAGCCGTAACCGTAACGAACGCAAACCGCGGGAAGACCGCGCCCCACGCGAAGATCGCCAGGCCCGTGCCCCGCGTGAAGAGCGTGAGCCGCGCGAAGCTGCCGCTACCCCTGCCCCAGCCGTAGCCCGCGAAGAACGCGCGCCGCGCCAGGAGCGCCAGCCGCGCACCCCACGTGAAGGCCGTAATAGCCGTAACAGTGAAGACCGCCCGGTACGCGAGCTGCGCGAGCCGCTGGACGCGACCCCGGCCGTTGCCGCTGCCGCAGTCACTGCTGCCATGGAAGAGCCCGCCGAGCGCGCCCCGCGTGCCGAACGAACGCCTCGTGAAGAGCGTGCTCCCCGTGAAGAACGAGCGCCGCGCGAAGAGCGTCAACCGCGCGCACCCCGTGAAGAGCGTGCCCCACGCCCGGCAGCGGTGGAAACCGCTTCGACCGAGGAAGACACCGAGCAAGCGCCTCTCAACGAGGAAGCCCTGCAAGATGACAACCAGGACAACGCCGAGGGTGATCGCCCACGTCGCCGCTCCCGTGGGCAGCGTCGTCGCAGCAACCGCCGCGAGCGTCAGCGCGACGCCAATGGCGATGTGATCGAAGGCTCCGAAGAAGGCAACGACGGCGAAGACAGCGACGCTAGCGAGTCGACTCCTGCCGTGGCCACCCCAGCCATTACCGCCGCCGCCAGCGCTGCGGCCGGCGAAGGTGTCATCAGCTCAGCCGCCGAGGCCCAGGCCCACAGCCAAGCCGAGCGGGCCACTGCCGCGACCCTGGAAAACGCCGAACTGGCCGCTCCGGAAATCGTTGCCACAGCAGCGGAACCCGTTCAGCCTGAGCCGGCCGCAGCCGTCGAGCCTGCCGCTGTTGAGCCTGAAGCCCAAGCCAGCCCTGCCCCAGTGATCGAACAGCCGTTCGTTCCCGTGGAACCAGCACCAGCGCCTGTCTCTGTAGAGCCTATCGAAGTTCAGCCACAAAGCCTGAACAACGAACCGGCGTTGATGCAGATCAGCGAACCGCAGCCAGAGGCTAGCGTGACCGAACAGGCCGAGCCCGTTGTGGAGTATCAACCGCAACCGGCCCAGGTCGAGGCGATCCAGGCTGCACCGGAGCAAGTGACCGAGCCAGCACCGGAAGAAGCCGCAGCGGCTCAGCCCCAGCCAGCCGCCGCCGAGCCTGTAGTGGTCGAGCCAGCCCCTGTGGCTGAACCCGTGGTGCCGGTTGCCGCCCCTGCGGTAGCCAGCAACGGCCGCGCGCCTAACGACCCACGTGAAGTACGTCGGCGTAAGCGTGAAGCAGAACTGGCCGCTGCCGCCGCCCGGGAAACCGAGCAGTCGGCAGCCCTGAGCAGCGCTAAAGCCGAAGCCGAGGCGGTACACGCCCCTGCTGAAGTAGCCGCTACTCCTGTGGATGAAAACCTGCAGTCGGCAGAGCCTGCCGCTGAGCAACACCCGGATCACAGCAACGAGCCTAAACCGCTCGCCTGACACCCCGGGCAGTCATAAAAAAACCCTCGTCGGCTTGTGCCGGCGAGGGTTTTTTTATGGGGGGGACTTAATCGGGTACGTCAGCCGGTAGGTCGACATCTCGGTAAATGCCGGGATCGTCCGTTGGGACCGGCACCACCTGACCCGCGCAGAACAGGCGTTTGGCCCCCTGATCGCCGCTCAAGCCCAGCAGCCCCGCTCCGTAAGCGCTACCAAAACCGACGGGGTGGCCATAGCCCTGCGCACCGCAGGCCACACTAATGTATGCAGGCTGCATGGCATCGAGCACGGCCTGCAAGCTGGCTGGGCGCACCCACGGCATATCCCCCAGCAGCACAAGCCACCCCGCCTGGCCTGGGCTGGCGGCAATAGCAGCGGCGAGGCTGTCGCCCATGCCGGCAGAGGCCAAAAGAATGATTTCACAACCATAGCGCTGCGCCAGCTCAATGACCCCATGGCGCTCAGGCCGAGTGACCACCAAACGCCGCGCCACCGGCTGGCCCAGATTCACCAGCACCTGCTCGAAAACGCTCCGGCGCACCCCATCCAGGCCGGTGCAAACAGCCATGAGTTTGTCTAGGTCTTGCTCGCAGGCTTCGCGGTATCGGCGCCCGTGCCCGGCAGCCAGGATCACAGCTGCCACCTCGCGGCTCATGACGAAGCGTTCTTCAGCGCGACGATCTGCGCCATTAACGACAGGGCGATCTCGGGCGGTGTATGGCTACCGATCGGCAGCCCGATGGGGCCATGCAAGCGGGCGATCGCCGCCGCCGGAACGCCCAGCTGCGCCAGGTTGGCCCGGCGTTTCTCGCTATTGACCCGTGAACCCAGAGCGCCGACATAAAATGCGGGGGATTCCAGGGCGGTCAACAGGGCCATATCGTCCAGGCGAGGATCGTGGGTGAGTGCGACCACCGCCGTGCGTTCGTCGGTCTTGATCGACAGCACCGCATCGTCCGGCATCCCCGCGACGAACTGCACCTCGCCGGCGTCCCAGGCGTGGGAAAACTCTTCGCGCGGGTCGCAGACCAATACCTGAAAATCGAGTAGACGCGCCATTTCCGCCACGTAGCGAGACAACTGACCGGCACCGATCAGCAACAGCCGCCAGCGCGGCCCATAAACAGCGCGCAAGATGCGCTCATCGAAACTGAAAGCGTCTTCGCGGGTGGCGGGCTGCAGGCTGACCTGGCCGCTAGCGAGGTCGAGTACCCGGGCAACCAGTTCATGCCCCTCGCAGCAGGCCAACAATTGCGTGACCCATTGGACGTCGCCAACCCATTCTTCGGTCAAGCGCAAGGTTCCACCGCACGGCAGACCAAAGCGCGCCGCCTCATCACGAGTGACCCCATAGGTGATCAACTGCACGGGCCCTTGGCGCGAGCGCCCGTCGTGCAACCGAGTGATCAAGTCATCTTCGATACACCCACCGGACACCGAGCCGATGACCATGCCATCATCGCGCAGCGCCAGCATCGCTCCCGGCGGACGTGGCGCACTGCCCCAGGTCTGCACCACGGTATAGAGCACCACGCCCCGGCCCTCTTGGCGCCAGGCGAGAACGCTGCGCAAGACATTTAGATCGACACTGTCCACGTGCAACGGGCCTCTATCGGAAATATGGATTCAGCAAGTTAGGACACGGGGCTGCTGCGAGGGTTCTATCAGGCTCGCGCCCTGCACGATGAAGGGATTGGGGCTAACGCCCCTCACCAGGGATCAATAGAGGTTGGGTTCCATTTCCAGCTCTACCCCGAACTTACTCAGGATGTCCGCCCGAATACGCTGGGCCAGTTCATAGAGCTGCGCGCCAGTGGCTTGGCCATAGTTGACCAGCACCAGCGATTGCAATCGATGAACACCGGCATCGCCCTCTCTGAAGCCTTTCCAACCAGCCCGTTCGATCAGCCAACCGGCGGCCAATTTGGTTTGCCCGTCTGGCTGAGGGTAAGCCACCAGATCCGGGTGATCAGCTTTGATCGATTCGGCCAGTGCGGCGGGAACCAGCGGATTTTTAAAGAAACTACCGGCATTGCCCAACTCAGCGGGGTCGGGCAGTTTTTCCCGACGAATGCTGCAGATGGCTGCGCTGACATCCGCCGGGGTGGGCGCCTGAATGTCCATTTGCTGCAAGCGCTGGCGCACAGGGCCGTAGTCGAGGTGCAAAGGCGCATGACGAGCCAGGCGAAAGCGCACACGCAGGATCAACCAGCGGCCCGGCTCGCGCTTGAAGCGGCTGTCACGGTAGCCGAACTGACAGTCAGCCAGGCTGAATTCACGGGTTTGCAGGGTATGCCTGTCCAGTGCGATCAGGCTGTGAAACACGTCCTTGATCTCAACCCCATAAGCCCCGATGTTCTGCATCGGTGCCGCGCCCACCGTACCGGGAATCAGGCTCAGGTTTTCCAGCCCGGCCAGGCCCATGGCCAAGGTCGCCAAAACAAACGGGTGCCAGGGTTCGCCCGCCTCCGCTTCGATCACCACCTGACCCTGTACCTCGCTCAGTTGGCGAATACCACGGCTGCCCATGCGCACCACCAGCGCCTCAACGTCGCGGGTCAATAGCAGGTTGCTGCCACCGCCCACCAGCAACACCGCCTGCCCAATGGCGTCGGCATGGCGCAGGGCCGCGCAGGCCTGAGCATCATCATGAACCTCGACGAAGGCCCGGGCGCGCACGTCGATGCCGAACGTATTGAAGGGTTTGAGCGAGACATCATGCTCGACAGCCAGGCTCACAGGCGGCCTCGCAGTTCGCTGACCAGGCCCTGGCAGGCATGCTCGATCAAGTCGAGCACCTGTTCGAACCCGGCATCACCGTCGTAGTAAGGGTCGGGCACTTCGTCCACGGGCGCGTCGAAGCGGCGCAGGAACAGATCCAGCTCGGCGCGGCTACCCGCGGGCTGCAAGCGCTTGAGGTCGGCCAAATTGCTCCGGTCCATGGCAAAAATAAAGTCGTAGTGCTGGAAGTCGGCCACGCTGACCTGCTGCGCGCGCTGTGCAGACAAGTCATAGTTACGCGCCAGCGCGGCGCGCTGGGAGCGGGCGTCTGGTGGCTTACCGACATGCCAGGCGCCGGTACCGGCGGACGCCACCTCGACCCGCTCGGCCAACCCGGCCTGAAACAACTGCTGCTGCAACACCCCTTGCGCGGTGGGCGAGCGGCAGATGTTACCCAAACAGACGAACAATACCCGCATCAGGCCTCCAACAGGCGCCGCACGCGCTCTAGGTCTTCAGCGGTATCGACGCCGGGCGGCGGCGCGATCAGCGCATCGGCCACATGAATACGCACCCCGTGCCATAGGGCACGCAACTGTTCGAGGCATTCGGTGTTTTCCAGCCAGCACGGGCCCCACGCCACGAAGTCCTGAAGGAAACCGGCACGGTAAGCGTAGATGCCGATATGCCGCCGGTAAGGCACTTCTGGCGGCAGGCTGTCGCGGGCCCGGGCGAAGTCGTCGCGGGCCCAGGGCAACGGCGCGCGGCTGAACGTCAGGGCCAGGCCATTGCAGTCGCTGGCCACTTTCACCACGTTGGGGTTGAACAGTGTTTGCGCGTCTTGGATAGGCTCGGCCAGGGTCGAGATACCGGCTTCGGCGTGGGCCGCCAGGTTGGCCGCGACTTGGTCGATGACCTGCGGCGGAATCAACGGCTCGTCGCCCTGAACATTCACCACAATGGCGTCAGCCGCCAGCCCCAGCGCCGCCGCCACTTCCGCCAGGCGGTCGGTGCCGGACGCATGATCGTCGCGGGTCATCAGCACCTGGGCGCCAAAGGCCTCACAGGCAGCAACGATGCGCGCATCGTCGGTGGCCACCACCACTCGCGTAGCGCTGCTCTTACAAGCCTGCTCCCATACGTACTGGACCATCGGCTTGCCCGCGATCAGTTGCAGGGGCTTACCGGGCAACCGCGTGGAGGCATAGCGTGCCGGGATCACCACGGTGAACTCAGCACTCATTTTTCCAGACGCTCGTCGTCGGTGAGCGTACGCGCTTCGCTTTCCAGCATCACCGGAATCCCATCACGGATCGGAAAGGCCAGCCCGGCGCCCTTGCTGATCAGTTCGGTCTTGTCCGCGCTGAGCTTGAGCGGCCCTTTGCAAACGGGGCAGGCGAGGATATCGAGCAATTTGGTGTCCATGGAGCATCCTTTAGAAAAATGGCAACGGAACAGGAATCAGGGCTGGGGTGGCGTGCCCAGCAAGCGCTGCAGTTGCTGATCGAACCACACCACGAAAGCCGGTGACGGCACGGCCTCAACAGCCAGATACCACCAATCGTCAGCGGCGAACGGCTGGCATTTGACGGCGTCTTTTTCAGTCATCACCACCGGTAACGGCGGCTGAAAACTCAGGGCCTCGGCGCTGTACTGGGCGTGGTCGGCGAACGGGTGCGGCAGTGGCTGCCAGTGTAGCGCCTGCAGGGTCTTGAAGAAACGCTGCGGGTTACCGATACCGGCCACCGCGTGCAGCGCTTGGCCAGGCGGAAAATGCTCGAGAGAGTGACGCTTGCCACTGCGCAGGTTGATCAGTGCGGTGGGCTGCAGGGTGAAGGCAAAGCCTTGCGCCGAATCAGCCGGCGCGCCGTTGAACAACACGGCGTCCACCGAGGCCAAACGCTCGCGGGGCTCGCGCAGCGGCCCGGCAGGCAGGCAACGGCCGTTGCCCAGCCCCCGGGCCGCGTCGATCAGCACCAGCTCAAGGTCACGGGCCAGGCGGTAGTGTTGTAAGCCATCATCCGACAGGATGAGGTCGACTGGCTCGGCCGCCAACAGCGCGCGCACGGCCTGGCTGCGGTCTGGGTCGATCACCAGCGGCACGCCGGTACGGCGCACAATCAGCAGAGGCTCGTCCCCGGCTTGGGCCGCGGCCTGCTCAGGCAACACTCGCCACGGCCAATGGGGCGGCCGCGCGCCATAGCCACGGCTGACCACGCCCACGCGCAGCCCCTGACGCTGACAGTGCTCGATCAGGTAGAGAATCATCGGGGTTTTGCCGGTGCCACCGACCGTGATGTTACCCACCACCACCACCGGCACTGGCGCGCGGTAACTGGCGCCCTGCCCGGCTTCGAAGCGCTGGCGCTTACGCATCACCACCCGGCGGTAGAGGCATTCCAACGGGCGCAGCAGCGACAAGGCCGGGTGGCCCTCGTACCAGGCGCGCACCAGGCGCTCACCGAACGCCATCAGCGCCCGCCCTGCGCCTCGACAGTGGTCATGTCGAGCTTGCTGAAGCCTAACTTGCCGGCGGCATCCATGGCGGTGATCACCGACTGATGGGGGGTCTTGCCGTCAGCGCTGATCGACAAACGCAGCGTGTTGTCGCCACCGGATGCTTGTTGTATCGCGTCGAGCAACGTGGGCAGATCGCTTTTGGGCAGCAGTTGATCATTGACCGAGTAAACCCCATCGGCGCTGATGGCCACCTCGATGCGCTTGCCCGCCGCGTCTTCAGCCGGCATGCCGCTGACCGCTTCGGGCAGCTCGACACGCAGCTGGCTCTGGCGGGTGAAAGTGGTGGTGACGACAAAAAACAGCAGCAGGACGAACACCACGTCAATCAATGAGATGAGGTTCAGCTCGATATTTTCCCGGCGGCGGCGGCGGAACTTCACACTTTGCCCTCGTCGAAATCGACCTCGCGCTCACCTTGCACCACCTCGACCAACTTGATGGCTTCCTGCTCCATGCCGACGATCAGCTCGTCGAGCCGGCGTTGCAGAAACCGGTGAAAGAACAGCGCCGGGATCGCCACGATAAGGCCCGCGGCGGTGGTCACCAGGGCCTTGGAGATACCACTGGCCATGAGTGCCGGGTTGGCGCTCATGTCGCTGCCCATGAACGAGCTGAAGATTTCGATCATGCCGATCACCGTCCCCAGCAGGCCCAGCAAGGGCGCCATGGCCGCGATGGTGCCCAAGGCATTGATATAGCGCTCCAGTTCATGGACGACACGGCTGGCGGCCTCCTCAATGGACTCTTTCATGACTTCGCGGCCATGCTTGGAGTTGGCCAGCCCGGCCGCCAGGATTTCACCCAAGGGTGAGTCGGCGCGTAGCTCCTTGAGTTTTTCTTTGTTCAGCTGTTTGTCTTTGCGCCAGCGCCACACTTGGCCAACCAAGTGCGGCGGTGCGACGCGGCTTGCCCGCAGGGTCCAGAGACGTTCAGCCGTGATACCTAGAGCGGCGATGGAGCTCAAAATAATCGGCAGCATCATCCAGCCGCCCGACTTGACCAATTCCCACACAGTAACGACTCCCTCGCAAAAGTGCGCCACTCTACCATAGGCCGCGTAGGCTGGCCGAGACCGTGATGACGGTTGGCGGCCAGTTTTACGGGGCTGGCACATGGTCATCACGCCAAAAGCGCCGCTGGCTGCGCCAGGCCGTTGGTCCACTAAAACGCCCCAGCGTGAGTTGCAGGGCGCCATCAATGGCGTTGTCGTGCAGGCTGGCTCCGGCTTGCCGGTAGCGCTCGACCACACTGATGTGCGGGTGGCCGAAAGAATTGCCCTGCCCGCGGGGAATCATCACGCCACGGGGCGCCACGGCGTCAACGAACCGCTGGGAAGATGAGGTGCGGCTGCCATGGTGGGGTGCTTGCAGCCAATCGGCCGCCACGTCCAAGCCGCTGTCGAGCAGCGCTCGCTCTGCCGCACTGTCGATATCGCCGGTCAACAACAAACGCTCACCGCTCGCCTCGACCAGCAGGACACAGGAGGCCGGATTGCTCTCGCGGGCCTGCAGCCAGCGCCATACGGTAAAGGTCACGCCGTCCCAAACCCAACTGGCGCCTGGGCGACAGGCTTGGGCGCGCCAGGCTTTGGGCAAGCCGGCGGGCTCACCGGCCAGCACCTGCGCGGCGGGGAAGCTACGCATCAAGGCCGGCGCTCCGCCGGCGTGGTCGAGGTGGGCGTGGCTGATCAGCAGGCTGTCCACCTGGCCCACGCCAAGCTTGCGCAGGGTCGGCACCAGAACCCGCTCGCCGCTGTCGAAACCTGGGGTGCGCGGGCCGGTGTCGTAGACCAGGGTATGTCCGCGCGTGCGCACGATAACGGCAAGGCCTTGCCCAACATCCAATTGCCAGATCTGCGCCTGCCCCCACGCTATGCGCTCGCCGCCGGGCCATACCACCAATAGCAACAACGGCCAGCCCAGCGGCCGCAATGGGCTGCCGGCGGGCAACAGCACCAGGAAAGCGCCGAGCCCCACCAACGCGGCCAGCCAGCCGGGGACCAATGGCGGTGTCCAGGCAGGCGCGAGTTGCGCGGCCCACTGCAGAAACATAAACAACGCTTCCAGCGATCCCCCGGCCAGCCATAACAACGCGCTACCCACCCCAGGCCAGGGCAGCAGTAGGGTGCCAGCCAACGCCAGGGGCAAAATACCGACACTGACCCATGGCACCGCCACCAGGTTGACCAGCGGCCCGCTCAGGCTGATCGGCAGACCTAACGCCAACAACATCGGCAACAGCCCTAGGGCGATCAGAAACTGCGCACGCCCCCAAGCCCGCCAAGGCCGCCAGGCGCCCAGGCGGCCGCGAAAGATCAGCATAAGCACTGCGACCGCACCGAATGACAACCAGAAGCCGGGTTGCAGGCTGACCAGCGGCTCGATCAACAGCACCGCATCAAACACCAGCAGCAGCGGCAGCAATAGCCCCAAGTGGCGGTAGCGCAGGCGCCAGACCAGCACCAGCGCGAGCATCAGGCAGGCACGCTGCACGGGCACCTGGAAACCGGCCAGGGCGCCGTAGCCCAGGGCGGCCAGCATTGCCAAGGCGCAGGCCCACGGCAGCCAGGGCCAGCGGCGCGGCCATAACCCCAGGCGCGCCAGGCCAGCTACCAGGCCGTAGACCAGCGCGCCGACCAGACCGATATGTTGCCCTGAGATCACTAGCAAATGCACCGTGCCGGTGGCTTGCAAAATGGCCCAATCGGCGCTGCTGACACCTTGCCCATCGCCGAGTACCAACGCACGCAAGGCGCCTTCACGGCCCCAGGCATCAACCCGCGAAAGCCGCTCGCGCAGATCGTCGCGCCAAGCGTGCCGGGCAGGAACAAGCAAATGGCCGTCTTTGACACTGCCCGTGGCGCCTATGCGGTGGCTGAGCAGCCACTGCTCATGATCGAAGCCGCCCGGGTTGACCAGCCCCCGCGGGCGTTTCAGGCGCACCGCCAAACGCCAGCGCTCGCCTTCGCGCACCGCCGGGCCGTTGAACCATGACAGCCGCAGGCGAGTCGGCAGCTGGTGCTGACGGGCTTGGATGTCACGCAACTCGAAGCGCACAGAACTGCCGGATCTATCGGGTAGGCCGCTGACTTGCCCTTCCAACCAAAACGTGCGGCCGTCGAGCTGCGCCGACAAGCGGTCATCCAACGCCCACTGCGCCGAGGCGCAGGCCCAGGCTACGCCCAGCAGCAACGCACTCACGCGGTACGTACGCAGGCACAAACCCAACAGCGCGCCCGCCGCCACCCCCAATAGCGCCCAGGCAGGCGGCAAGCTCGGCAAAAACGCCGGCGCGAGCAGCCCCAAGCCCAACGCGAGCATCCCTGTTCGCATGGTATCGGTCCTTGATTTTAAACCCACTGGGATAGGCTTAGACCAAGGCCCTAGAACGCGCTCTTATTAAATGTCACAAAGTCTGAATTTGCCTGGAGGCGAATCTGTGCATACTGGCTCGACCGTTTTGCAGCCGACCGAGGACCGCCATGCCGCGTCGATTATTCAAACGCTACATGCCCGATCCCACCAGTATTCGTGAGCACAAATCGCTGCGCTTTCTTGGCCGCCTGCTGCATGACCCCAACCTTTGGCACCTCAACCGCCATTCCGTAGCGCGGGCCATGGCGGTCGGCCTGTTCGCGGCCTTCATTCCCATTCCTATGCAAATGCTCTTGGCCGCCAGCCTGGCGATACCGGTGCGCGCCAATATGCCCATAGCCGTCAGCCTGGTGTGGCTGACAAACCCCATCACCATGCCGCCGGTGTTCTACTGCACCTACAAGGTGGGCTCATGGCTGATGCAACAGCCACCACGCAACTTGCCCGACGACCTGACCTTCCAATGGATCACCGACCAGCTTTACACGCTGTGGCAGCCATTCCTGCTGGGTTCGGTGGTGTGCGGGCTGGTACTGGGGGCGTTGGCGTATTGCCTGACCATGCTGTACTGGCGCTGGTGGGTGGCCAGGCAATGGCGGCGGCGCAAAGCGCAACGCCGCCAGCAATGAAGTTCAAACAGCGTTCGTAAGGGCTACGAGCGCATCCCGCGGCCACTGACCAACAACCGCGCGCAAGCGATATACAGCACCACTGTCGCCACCAGCATAAAGGCCACGGCCACGCCAATGCTGATATCCGACACGCCGAGAATCCCGTAGCGGAACGCGTTGACCATGTGCAGCACTGGGTTGGCCAGGGACACGGTCTGCCAGAACGGTGGCAACAGAGTGATGGAATAGAACACCCCGCCCAGGTAGGTCAGAGGCGTCAGCAGGAACGTGGGGACGATGGAGATATCATCGAAATTGCGCGCGAAGACCGCGTTGATGAACCCCAGCAGCGAAAAAATCGTTGCCGTCAGTATCACCACCAATAAGGTAATACCCAGGTGATGCACCTGCAGGTGGGTGAAGAACAGCGACAGCAGCGTCACGATGATCCCCACCGCCAAGCCCCGTAGCACGCCGCCCATCACATAGCCCACCAGAATGGTGTGGGGCGACACGGGCGACACCATCAACTCTTCGATGGAGCGCTGGAACTTCGCGCCGAAGAAGCTTGAGACCACGTTGCCATAAGCATTGGTGATCACCGACATCATGATCAGCCCCGGCACGATGTACTCCATGTAGGTGAAGCCACCCATTTCACCGATGCGCTGGCCAATCAGGTTACCGAAGATCACGAAGTACAGCACCATGGTGATCGCCGGGGGCAGCAGGGTTTGCGGCCAGATCCGGGTGAAACGATGGATCTCACGGTAAACGATGGTTTTCAGGGCGACCAGATTCGGCCGAAACTCGGAGCTCATATGGCGACCTTCTTCAGATTTTTCTCTACCAAAGAAACGAACAGTTCCTCCAGGCGATTGGTCTTGTTGCGCAAGCTGATCACCTGAATGTTTTGCAAGGCCAACTGGCTGAACAAACCGGTGATACCTACTTGCTTATCGACCTGAACCTCTAGAGTTCGGGCGTCGACCAGCCGGCATGGATAACCGGCCAACTGCGGTGCGGCCGCCAGCTCATGGCTCAGGTCGAGCAGGAAGGTCTCAACGTGCAGGGTGCCCAGCAACTGGCGCATGCTGGTGTTCTGGACGATCGTACCGTGGTCAATGATGCCGATATTGCGGCACAGCTGCTCAGCTTCTTCCAGGTAGTGGGTCGTCAGAATGATGGTGATGCCTTTTTGGTTTAGCTCGGTCAGAAAGGTCCACATCGAGCGACGCAGCTCGATGTCGACGCCGGCGGTAGGCTCGTCGAGGATCAACAACCGCGGTTCGTGGATCAACGCACGGGCGATCATCAGACGCCGCTTCATCCCCCCTGACAACGAGCGCGAAGGAGTATCGCGCTTATCCCATAGGCCGAGCTGGGTCAGATACTGCTCGGCACGCTCCTTGGCCACTTTAGCCGGAATACCGTAGTAACCAGCCTGAGTCACGACGATATCGAAGGTTTTTTCGAACTGATTGAAATTGAATTCCTGGGGCACCACGCCGATGCAACGCTTAAGCGCAGCCGGTTGCTGGTCAAGGTCGTGGCCAAAGATATTGACCGAGCCGCTGGACTTATTGACCAGGGTAGAAAGGATGCCAATGGTGGTGGACTTACCCGCCCCGTTGGGGCCCAGGAGGGCGAAAAAGTCACCTTCGGCAACATCCAGGTCAATACCGTTCAAGGCCTTGAAACCGTTACCGTATGTTTTGGTTAGCTGCCGGATGGACAGAGCAGAACTCATAGAAGGTCTATACACCGTATATAAAAATCGTGGATGGGTGAAAGCGCACAAGGCTCAGCTAAGCCCGCCATGGTGCAAGAACCGAGCACTTGAGTACAGTGATGCTTGGTGATAGTCACTATCAGGGCGAACAGGTCGGCAAGTTCAGGAAGCCCACCGCTGTTAGTTTGTTTCGAGGTGTATCCGGGGCGTACGTTCCATTGGGTTTCGCCGCGAACTCCCACCTATCGCCAGGGTCATTTACCCTGTAGCCATGGGTTTTCCCACAGACCGAAGCCTGCCGTTGCGACCCTCCTCCACGCCCATCCCCGTCTAGACTGAGGGAATAGCCATATGGGTTGGCCGTACGCTGTCTTCACGGAGGAATGAATATGCTGTTGTTGTGGATTCTGGTTCTGCTGGTCGGCGTTGCCTGGTTGGCTCATCGACGCTTTGAGCCGCTGCCCGCCATGGGCGTAGTCGCTGGCTACCTGGTGTTAATGGGCCTGTTTGGGCATCCACCAGTGCTGCTGATGATCGTGCTTTGGCTGTTGCTGATCGCCGCTGCCGCCCTGGTGCTGCTCCCCGACCTGCGCCGCCAGCGCTTAAGCCGGCCGCTGTTCGCCTGGTTCAAGAAAACCCTACCGCCCATGTCCGAAACCGAGCGCGACGCTATCGACGCCGGGACCGTTTGGTGGGACGGCCAGCTATTCAGCGGTAAGCCCGACTGGAATACCCTCCTCGCCTACCCCAAAGTCAGCCTGACCGAGGAAGAGCAGGCCTTCATCGACGGCCCTACCGAGGCCCTCTGCGCGATGGTCAGCGACTGGCAGATCGGCCAAGACATGGACCTGCCGCCCGAGGCCTGGGCCCATATCAAGGAACATGGCTTCTTCGCCCTGATCATCCCCAAGGCCTACGGCGGTAAAGGCTTCTCGGCCTACGCCCACTCCCAAGTGGCCATGAAGTTGGCGACCCGCAGCGGCGACCTGGCTTCCACCGTCATGGTGCCCAACTCCTTAGGCCCAGCCGAGTTGTTGTTGCACTACGGCACCGATGCTCAGCGCGATCACTACCTGCCACGACTGGCCCGCGGTGACGACATCCCCTGCTTCGCCTTGACCGGCCCCATGGCTGGGTCCGATGCCGGCGCCATGCCCGATACGGGGATTATCTGCAAAGGTCAATGGAACGGCGCCGAAGTGATCGGCCTGCGAGTCACCTGGGAAAAGCGTTACATCACCCTCGGCCCGGTTGCCACTTTGCTCGGTCTGGCATTCAAAGCCTATGACCCCGAGCACCTGCTGGGCGAAGAAGAAGACCTGGGCATCTCGCTGGCCTTGATCCCGACCGACACCCCCGGCGTGGAAATCGGCCGTCGCCACTTACCCCTGGGCGCTGCGTTCATGAACGGGCCGAACTCGGGCAAAGATGTGTTTATCCCCCTGGATTATTTGATCGGCGGGCAAGCCATGCTCGGTAAGGGCTGGATGATGCTAATGAACTGCCTGTCGGTAGGCCGCTCCATCTCCCTGCCAGCGGTGGGCACTGGCGCCGCCAAGTACACCAGCCTGGTGACCGGCCAATATGCCCGAGTGCGCGAACAATTCAACGTGCCGCTGGCGGCCTTCGAAGGCATCCAGGAAGCCCTGGCTCGCATCGCCGGCAATGCCTGGTTGATGGACAGTGCCCGCATGCTCACGGCCAATGCCGTCGACCTGGGGGAAAAACCCTCGGTGCTGTCGGCGATCCTTAAGTACCACCTGACCGAGCGTGGCCGCGCCTGTATCAGCGACGCCATGGATGTGCATGGCGGCAAAGGCATCATCATGGGCCCAAACAACTACCTGGGCCGCAACTGGCAAGGCGCACCGATTTTCATCACGGTCGAAGGTGCGAATATTCTTTCGCGCAACCTGATGATCTTCGGCCAGGGCGCCATCCGCTGCCACCCTTTCGTCCTCAAGGAGATGGCCCTGGCCGGCCGCTCCGACCAAGACAACGCCCTGATCGAGTTCGATCAATTGCTGCTCAAACACATCGGCTTCGCCGTCAGCAACGCGGCCAGCACCCTGGTGCTGAACCTGGGCCTGGGCCGCTGGGACAAACGCCCCGGCAACGGGGTTAGCCGCCAATGGTTCTCGGCATTGGACCGGCAAGCGGCGGCCTTCGCCCTGCTCGCGGACCTGAGCATGATGTTACTGGGCGGCGAGCTGAAACGTCGCGAGCGCCTTTCGGCGCGCCTGGGTGACGTGCTCAGCAACCTCTACCTGGGCTCGGCGGCGCTCAAACGCTACCACGACTTGGGTTCGCCCGATCACATGCGGCCACTGCTCGACTGGGCCATGGAAGAAAGCCTGGGCAAAGCCGAGCACGCCCTGGACCAGATCCTGCGCAACTTCCCCAATCGAGTGTTCGGGGCGCTGCTGCGGGTGATCGTCTTCCCCCTGGGCCGTCGCCACACCGGGCCATCGGACGCACTGGACGCCAAGGTCGCGGCGGTGATCGGGCGCAACAAAGGCGACCCGACCCTCGAAGAACTGCTAGCCGGCTGCTATCGCCCGCAATCGGCCAGCGACGCAGTGGGTGCGTTGCAAGTGGCCAGCGACCTATTGGGGGCCGCACAGCCCTTGCGCAAGCAATTGCAAACCGCGCTGAAGGCCGGCCAGGTGCGCCCCGCTCCGGGCCAAAGCGGCATCGATGCAGCCGTGGCGGCGGGCGTGCTGACGCCCGAAGACGCGCTCACCCTGCAGGCTGCCGAAGCGGCTCGACGCAAAGTCATTGACGTCGACGACTTCAGCAAAGACGAGCTGTTACCGGCCGCCGGCCGGATTCGCTGACGACAGCGGGCGCGCGACGCCTTATACTCGCGCGCCCGTTTTTTGCTTTAAAGGACCCCAACATGGCCAACGCCTATCTCGACCAACAGCTCAACCTGCTCGATCATTTGCGCACGATTCTGGTGGCCCTGGGCGAAGCGGAACAAGTCCCGGACGAGAGCCATGCGCTGTTCTTGGAGCGTTTCGATGAGCTTCGGGCGCAACTGCCGGTAGAGCCTGTGGAAAGCCAATACCTGGGCCAGGACATCCTCTGCCAGGTCATCCAACGCTACCCACAGATCGCCCACCTGGTGCCTCGGGATCTACTCTGGTTTTTCGCTGGCGATTGCCTGCACTTTATGCCCGATGAAGAAATCGAGCTCTATCAGGCCCTGGAAGAGCGGCGCCATGAAGCCGAAGTAAACGATGAGCCGTTCGACTGGAATCAGGAAAAACAGTTACTCAGCCTGTCGTCACAAGACAGCCGCCATTGAGCGACCGCTAGCCCCTCGCTACGCGGTCAATCCGAATCAAAGGGCTAAGCCCTAGGGCATCCAATGGACCGCAAGCGCCGCTGGCCGCACCGCTTAACCCTGATGCTCGGTGCGGCGATTGGGCTTTACCTCGCCCTGTGCATCGGCTTGTTCTTTGCCCAACGCCTGTTCATTTACGTGCCACAAGCGCGCAGCCCTGACATCCCGGTCACCCTGCTGAACTTGCCGGTCGATGGCGCCAACGTGGTTATTTCCACCCGCCCCCTGCCGGGCCCCGATGCGCTGATCTATTTCGGCGGCAATGCCGAGGACGTCACGCGCAATCTGCCAGAGTTCAGCAAAGCCTTCCCTGACCACGCGCTGTACCTGATGAACTATCGCGGCTTTGGCGGCAGCGGCGGTTCGCCGTCTGAAGCCGCCTTGCAGCGCGATGCTCAAGCGCTATTCGACCGTGTCAGCAGCGAGCATGGGCGTATTGTCGTGATCGGGCGCAGCCTGGGCAGCGGCGTAGCGGTGCAGCTGGCCAGCGAGCGGCCGGCAACGCAGTTGGTACTGATCACCCCCTACGACAGCCTGAGAGAAATCGCCGAGCACCGGATGCCGTGGTTTCCAGTGCGCTGGATGCTGCATGACAGGTTCGAGTCCTGGCAGTTCGCGCAACGGGTGCGCACCCCGACCCTACTGCTCGCCGCAGCTGACGACACGCTGATCCCTTTGCCTAGCACCCAGTCGCTGTTCAGCCACTTCCCTCCCGGGGTGGCAAAGCTGCAGGTCATTGACCACGTAGGGCACAACTCGATTTCGCAAAGCGCTGACTATTGGCGCGCGCTGGAGGTTTTTTTGCAGGGCAAATGACAAGGCGCAGAGGCCAAAACGCAGACGCAAAAAAAGGACCCTAAGGTCCTTTTTTTATCCGGGAGCTGCTAATGCACCTCCCAGACTTTAATTTGGAGCGGGAAACGAGACTCGAACTCGCGACCCCGACCTTGGCAAGGTCGTGCTCTACCAACTGAGCTATTCCCGCAAATGGCGTCCCCTAGGGGACTCGAACCCCTGTTACCGCCGTGAAAGGGCGGTGTCCTAGGCCACTAGACGAAGGGGACACGCTAACTGAAACACATGGTGTGTATTTCAGCGTCCAGTACCACACCCGGAGATGGGGTTCTGGTTTCACTCAACGCCACCCTAAAGCAACGTTGTTTAAAAATGGAGCGGGAAACGAGACTCGAACTCGCGACCCCGACCTTGGCAAGGTCGTGCTCTACCAACTGAGCTATTCCCGCAATGGCGTCCCCTAGGGGACTCGAACCCCTGTTACCGCCGTGAAAGGGCGGTGTCCTAGGCCACTAGACGAAGGGGACACGCTACAACATTCACTGCTTACCGCGTTGCGCAAAGCGCTTTACGCTGTAAGTGGCGCGCATTCTATGGATGGATCGAGGGGGCGTCAACCCCCTGATATAAATTTATCTAAATCAATGACTTCCTGGCCGATAAAGTACCGCGTCGGCCGCTTCAATATAGGAGGGCCCCGTAGCCAGAGATGATATCAATATGCCACAATCACACAACCGCTAAGGTCCTCGGCAAACCTGCCGATAAACCCCTCAAGCGCCGGTGTAGGCAGCTCTATCACGCGGCACATTACGCAACTAAACTCGAACAATTATCAACTTGATGAGGCCTTAACGGTGACTCCACTTATGATCACCCTGCTCATCGTAGCCGGTATCGCGATTCTCATAGCCATCGGTTACCTGAACAACGTGGTGGAAAACGGCAAGATCGAGAAAGCCCGAACCAAGGTGGAACTTGCCGACCGGCTGCGTCGCTGCGAGGAGATATCGGCCACCTTTCCCGGTCAGCTCACCACGCCTGCCCTCAAGCTGCTGATGACACGCCTGGAGCTGAACATCAACCAGCGCATGCTGCAGACGGACAAGGGCAACGCGGCTATCAAGGCACGCATGGGTGAACTGGAAGCGGAAATCGGCAAAGGCGATGCGATCAAGATCAGCAACCCGCCCAACCCGATCCAGACCGAAGCCAAGGCCAAGGATGTGCGCTTCCTCCTCGAAGCCCTGCACAATCAGGTTAGCCGTGCTGCCCAGGACGGCTTTTTGCAGCCCACCGAAGCTAAGCACTGGATCCGCGAAGTACGCCACATGCTGGTGCTGCTGCACATCGAGTTTTTCAATAACCTGGGGCAGAAAGCCCTGCAAGACGAGCAGCCCGGCCAGGCCCGCTTGGCGTTCGAACGGGGGGTTCAATACCTGCGCAAGCAACCTGAACCGGCTCTGTATACCGAACAGCTCAAGTACATGGAAAAACTGCTGGGGCGCGCCAATTCCATGGTATTGACCAATATCGAACCGTCGGAAGACGAAGTTAACGAGCTGACCCAGGGCTTGAAAGAAGACGACAGCGAAAGCCAGTGGAAGAAAAAAGCGATCTACGACTGATCGCGCTTATCGGCTGTTTTTGAAGCCCACTGTTAAAGTGGGCTCGCCGCTCCTTTCTTCAGCAATCCGTTGCCGCCAGAAATATCGCCGCCAAACGCTCCAGCCCGCGCTGGTCGTCCTCGCTAAAACGCCCGACTGTTGGGCTGTCCAAATCCAATACCGCAATCAATTGCCCATCCTTCACCAGCGGGATCACCAGCTCGCTGTTGGAGGCACTGTCGCAGGCGATATGCCCGGGAAACGCGTGCACATCTTCAACCCGTTGAGTCTGCCGAGTCGCCGCGGCGGCCCCACATACCCCGCGGTCGAACGGGATACGCACACAGGCCACCTGCCCCTGGAACGGCCCCAGCAGCAGTTCTTCATTGCGGTTCAGGTAAAACCCGGCCCAGTTGAGGTCCTCGACGTGGTGGTACAGAAACGCAGAAAATTGCGCGGCGTTGGCGATGAAGTCGCGCTCGCCCGCCAACAGTGCCTCAAGCTGTGCACTGAGCAATGCATAGCCGTCCAGGCCTTCACCGGCCTGCTGCAAATCGATCATGAATGACGCTCCAATAATTTCAAACCCACCCAATACCGCGCGAACTGATAGGCGCATCGCCCGTTACGGTTGCCCCGCCCGGTCGCCCAGCGCACAGCGAGCACATCCAGCGCTTCATCGCGTTGCCAACTGAGGCCGCCGCGCTGCGCCAGCTCGTTGATCCAATGCTCCACCACAGCCAGGTAGTGTTCCTGGGTGAAGGGGTAAAAGGATAACCACAGCCCGAAGCGGTCGGACAAGGCGATCTTGTCTTCCACCGCTTCGCTGGGGTGCAGCTCAGCGCCCACGCGCTTCCAGTTCTCGTTGTCGCTCTCCTGCTCAGGGACCAAGTGGCGCCGATTGGACGTGGCATACAGCAGCACGTTATCCGGCGCCTGCTCGAGGGAGCCGTCCAGTACGCTCTTGAGCACCCGGTAGTCGCCCTCCCCGGCCTCGAATGACAGGTCGTCACAAAACAACACGAAACGCTGCGGCTGAGCCTGTAACAGCTCCACCACCCTGGGCAGGTCTGCCAGGTTATCACGCTCAATCTCGATCAAGCGCAGGCCACTGCCGGCGTATTCCGCCAGCAGTGCCCGCACCAGAGATGACTTACCCGTGCCACGGGAACCCCACAGCAAGGCGTGGTTGGCCGGCAGGCCATCGAGAAACTGGCGCGTGTTGCCGGCTAGCCGGTCCCGTTGCTGGTCGACCCCGATCAAGTCGCTCAAGCGCATATCGAGGCTGACGTTCAGTGGCATTAGGTAGCCGCTTCGGCCTTCGCGGTGCCAGCGCGCGGCCAGGCAGGTCGCCCAATCGATGGGCGGGCGCGGGGCGGGCAAAAGCGGCTCAATACGCGCCAATACGGCATCGGCACGCTGCAGAAAGGCATCCAATCGAGAATCCACGCGATCTCCCAATAGAGTAGAAAGAGGGTAAAACCCTTGCCGGCAAAACTGCCTTAGCAGGGTCGTCATCAGCTATGCTAGCGCAGCGCACGGAATAAGAGTCGACTCGAACACCATGGATATTAAGTTCACCCAACGTTTGTCCTACAAACAGGCGAGGCTGACGGTTGTCGTCGGTTTTATCTTGGGTACGCTATTGAGCTTTATCCAGATCGGCTTGGACTACGCCAACGTCGGCGATGCCATCGATCGGCAGATGCGCTCGCTGCTGGATGTCAGCCACAACCCGGCGTCGCGTATCGCCTACAACATCGACGCGCAATTGGCCAAAGAACTGACCTTGGGCCTGCTGCAAGCGGAATCGATCATCGCCGCGCGGCTGATCGACAACAACAATACCATGCTCGCCAATGTGCAACGGCCGCGCCCCCAGAGCAGCTATCGGGTGCTCACCGACTTTCTGTTCGGCGCCAATCGACAATACGAAGACCCCCTGTTTCTTAGCACCTACCCCGATGAACGCCTCGGCCTGCTGCAGATCGACGTCGACACCCTGGCCATCGGCACACGGTTTATCCAGCGCTCGGAAATCACCCTGATCAGCGGCTTTATCCGCAGCCTCGTGTTAGCCGGGATCCTGCTGGCCCTGTTCTACATGATGCTGACCAAACCCCTGGTGGAGGTGATTCGCGCCCTCAGCGGCAACGACCCCCAGCTGCCCCGGCCCAAGCGCCTGGAATTCCCCCCTGGGCACGAGCACGATGAAATCGGCGTACTGGTGAAGGTAGCGAACCAGCAGTTCATCAGCATGTCCACCGAGATCCAGCAGCGTCGCGCTGCCGAAAACCGCCTGACCGACTACTTGGGCGAATTGGAAAATATCGTGTCGGCGCGCACCACCGAACTCAAGGCCAGCAACACGCGCCTTAGCCTGTCCAACGAAGAACTGGAAAAAGCCCGCCGCACGGCGCTCGACATGGCCCAGGCACGGGCTGCCTTTCTGGCCAACATGAGCCACGAAATTCGTACGCCCCTCAATGGCCTGCTGGGCATGATTGCGCTGTCGCTGGACAGCCCGCTGACTTCAGAGCAACGCCAGCAACTGTCGATTGCCCATGACTCGGGCAAGGTACTGGTGGAGCTGCTCAACGATATCCTCGACCTGTCGAAATTCGATGCCGGCCAGCTGGAACTCGAACGCATCCCGTTCGATCTCGGCGCCCTCATCGAAGACACCGCCAACCTGCTTTCGCAAAACGCCGCGCCCGGAGTTGAACTGACGTGCTTGATCCACCCAGAGTTTCCCGCCCTGGTGCTGGGCGACCCCACGCGGGTGCGGCAGATCGTCAGCAACCTCTTGTCCAATGCCTTGAAGTTCACCCGCCTGGGCCGCGTGGATGTGCGCCTGAACAGCCGCCCCGGCGGTGTGCGCATCGAAGTGTGCGACACCGGCATTGGCATCCCTGAGGAAGCCCAGGTCAAGATCTTTCAGCCATTCACCCAGGCCGGCGCCGGTATCACCCGCCAGTTTGGTGGCACCGGCCTGGGCTTGGCCCTCACCAACAATTTATGCGAAGCCATGCAGGGCCGCCTTAGCATCGAATCACAAAGCGGCCAGGGCAGCGTCTTCTGCGCCGACCTGCCGTTACCCGCGCATACCCCCTGTGGCACGGCTGCAGCGCTTTCAGGCAAGGTGGTGGCTATCAGTGACGAGCACAGTGGCCTGGCCGAATTGCTGGCGACCTTTCTACCGCTGTGGGGCATCGACTACCAACGTTGCGATTTGGACGTGGAACTGGCGGGCCTGGCCCCCGACCTATTGATCACCGACTCACTGGACTGCCTGTTCACCCTGCGCCCACGGGTGAGCGCGCCGATCCTGCTGCTGACGGCCTACGGCAACTTCCTGCCCAGCGAACAAGCCTTGGCATTGATGCCACTGCAGCAACAGGCCCGGCCATTGGCGCGGGCCGCGCTCTACCAGACCCTACGGCGCACGCTCCAGGGCGACGAGCCGGAGACCCACTTCAATGCTCGCCAGGTGCTGCCAACGGATAAACGCGCAAGGATCCTGCTGGTGGAAGACAACCCGGTCAACCAACTGGTGGCCAAGGGCATGCTCGGTAAGCTGGGGTGTGAGGTGACCATCGCCGCCCACGGCGGCGAAGCCCTGGCGGAGCTAGAGGGCAGTGCTTTCGATCTGGTGCTGATGGACTGCAACATGCCGGTCATGGATGGCTATGAAGCCAGCCGGCGGATTCGCCAAAGTGGCCGTTGGCCGCACTTGCCCATCGTCGCCCTCACGGCCAACGCCATGCCTGAAGAGCGCGAAAAATGCAGAGCGGCCGGTATGAACGACTACCTGGCCAAACCTTTTCGCCGGGAAGAGCTGATGGCGCTGATCGAGCACTGGGTCGATTAGGTGCTGTAGGTAAAGTGCTTAACCGAGCATCTCTTCGATCGCTGCCTCAAGCGCAGCCGGTTTGGTGATCGGCGCGAAGCGCTTGACCTGGCTACCGTCACGGCTCACCAGAAACTTGGTGAAATTCCATTTGATCCGCTCGCTGCCCAGCAGCCCCGGCGCCTTGTGCTTGAGCTTGACGAACAAGGGGTGAGCCAACTCGCCATTGACATCGACCTTGCGAAACACCGGAAAGCTGACGCCGAATTTCGCCTCGCAGAACTGCGCGATGTCCAACGTATCGCCCGGCTCCTGATTGCCAAACTGGTTGCAGGGGAACCCCAGCACCATCAGCCCTCTGCCGCGATAACGCTGCCACAGCTCTTCCAGGCCTTTGTACTGCGGAGTGAAGCCGCACTGGCTGGCAGTATTGACCACCAACAGCACCTTGCCGGCGAATTCGCCCAGGGTCTTGTGCTGGCCGTCCAGGGTAAGGCACGGGATATTCCGCAGATCAGGGCTCATGTGGGCGATGCCGCCGTTTCGCGCGGGACCAGGTTCAGGCACACCGAGTTGATGCAGTAACGCAGCCCCGTCGGCGGCGGGCCGTCGGGAAACACATGGCCAAGGTGCGCGTCGCAGGTGGAGCACTTGACCTCGGTGCGGATCATGCCATGGCTGACATCGCGAATCTCGACCATGGCCTGCTCGGCGATAGGCTCATAGAAGCTGGGCCAGCCGCAGCCGGAGTCGAATTTGCTGGCAGAGTCGAACAACGCCGCTTCGCAGCAAACGCAGTGATAAACGCCAGCGCGCTTTTCGTCGTTATAACGGCCAGTAAACGGCCGTTCCGTGGCGCTTAGACGGCATACGTTGAATTGCTCTGGATCGAGCATTTCACGCCATTCTTCTAGGTTTTTTTCAATCTTTTGCATCGATACACCTCAGCGGCTGAAAAAGCCCGAACTGTGTCTTTTTTAAGAGCCGGGCCGCACGTATGATTCGGTTTTAGTACAGCAGTCTGGCATCCGGCCTACCGGCATTCAAATGCGATTTTCCACGGTGCCCCAGGCGACAGTCTTCACTTCTCGGGATCCCCTCATGCAGTTCAGCAAATCGAATAAGCTCGCCAACGTCTGCTACGACATCCGCGGCCCGGTACTCAAGCACGCCAAGCGCCTCGAAGAAGAGGGCCATCGTATCCTCAAGTTGAACATTGGCAACCCGGCACCCTTTGGTTTCGAGGCGCCCGAAGAAATCCTCCAGGACGTCATCCGCAACCTTCCGACAGCGCAGGGCTACAGTGATTCCAAAGGTTTGTTCAGCGCGCGTAAGGCCGTCATGCAGTACTACCAGCAAAAGCAGGTAGAAGGCGTCGGGATAGAAGACATCTACCTGGGCAATGGCGTGTCCGAATTGATCGTGATGTCCATGCAGGCGCTGCTCAACAACGGCGATGAAGTCTTGATCCCAGCCCCCGACTACCCGCTGTGGACCGCCGCCGTCAGCCTCGCTGGCGGTAACGCCGTGCATTATCTGTGCGACGAACAAGCCAACTGGTGGCCGGACCTGGCCGACATCAAGGCCAAGATCACCCCCAACACCAAGGCGATGGTGATCATCAACCCGAACAACCCCACCGGCGCGGTGTACTCCAAGGAAGTGCTGCTAGGCATGCTGGAACTGGCCCGCCAGCATAACCTGGTGGTGTTTTCCGACGAGATCTACGACAAGATCCTCTACGACGAAGCCGTGCACATCAGCACCGCTTCCCTGGCCCCCGACCTGCTGTGCCTCACCTTCAACGGGCTGTCTAAATCTTACCGAGTGGCGGGTTTTCGTTCCGGCTGGGTGGCTATTTCCGGGCCCAAGCACAATGCCCAAAGCTACATCGAAGGCATCGACATCCTGGCCAATATGCGCCTGTGTGCCAATGTGCCCAGCCAACATGCGATTCAGACCGCCCTGGGCGGCTATCAGAGCATCAATGACCTGGTACTGCCTGCTGGCCGCCTGCTCGAGCAGCGTAACCGCACGTGGGAGTTGCTCAACGACATCCCGGGCGTAAGCTGCGTGAAGCCCATGGGCGCGTTGTACGCGTTTCCACGCATCGACCCCAAGGTGTGCCCGATCCTCAACGACGAGAAATTCGTCCTCGACCTGCTGCTCTCCGAGAAACTCCTGGTGGTCCAGGGCACGGCGTTCAACTGGCCATGGCCCGACCACTTCCGCGTGGTCACCCTGCCCCGGGTCGACGACTTGGAGCAAGCGATCGGCCGTATCGGCAGCTTCCTAAAAAGCTACCGGCAGTAAACAGAGGTATCTGGTTACACTTCTCCGGCGGGCATATCAGGCCATTTATGCCCGCAGACTGTTCAATTTCGCCGAATCAGCCCCAGAGAAACAGTTTGAAATAGTCCCTTGGTTGAATCGCCCCCGGCGGCGCCTTATATAGCGCTTACGCAAGACTTTCATCCGTGAGGAGTATGTAACAACCATGATGCGCATCCTGCTGTTCCTGGCCACCAACCTGGCGGTGGTGCTGATTGCCAGCATCACCCTGAGCCTGTTCGGCTTCAACGGGTTCATGGCGGCCAATGGGGTTGACCTCAACCTGAATCAGCTGCTGATTTTCTGTGCCGTATTCGGCTTTGCCGGCTCGATTTTTTCGCTGTTCATCTCCAAGTGGATGGCGAAAATGAGTACCGGCACCCAGATCATCACTCAACCGCGCACTCGGCACGAACAGTGGCTGTTGCAAACCGTTGAAGAGCTGTCCCGTGAAGCGGGCATCAAAATGCCAGAGGTGGGTATCTTCCCAGCCTACGAGGCCAATGCCTTCGCCACGGGCTGGAACAAGAACGACGCACTGGTCGCTGTCAGTCAGGGCTTGCTCGAGCGGTTCTCGCCAGACGAAGTGCGCGCCGTGCTGGCGCACGAAATCGGTCACGTTGCCAACGGCGACATGGTGACGCTGGCGCTGGTGCAGGGCGTGGTGAACACCTTCGTAATGTTCTTCGCCCGCATCATCGGTAACTTCGTCGATAAGGTGATCTTCAAAAACGAAGAAGGCCAGGGCATTGCTTACTACATCGCCACCATCGTTGCCGAACTGGTTCTGGGCATTCTCGCCAGCACCATCGTCATGTGGTTCTCGCGCAAGCGCGAATTCCGTGCTGACGAAGCCGGGGCCCGCCTGGCCGGCACCAATGCAATGATCGGTGCCTTGCAGCGCCTGCGTTCCGAACAGGGCGTGCCGGTGCGCATGCCCGACACCTTGAACGCCTTTGGTATCAACGGTGGCTTGAAGCATGGCCTGGCCGGCTTGTTCATGACCCACCCGCCACTGGAAGACCGTATCGAGGCCCTGCGCCGCCGCGGTTAATAGGCTGCAACATAAGAAGGGCGACGAAAGTCGCCCTTTTTTGTGGGCGCGAAATAAACCACTTTCTCGATGTTGGACCGGCAAAACTTATATTAGATTTAGATCTATGACCGTTGGAAGATAGGCGCAACGTTTAACTTCCCTTGGAGCCTTACCATGCTACCCAGCCTGTTTATCTCCCACGGCTCGCCCATGCTTGCCCTGGAACCTGGCGCCAGCGGCCCTGCTCTGGCGGCCTTGGCCGCACGGCTACCCACGCCCACGGCGATCGTGGTGGTATCGGCCCACTGGGAAAGCCCGGAGCTGCGGGTTGGCAGCGCTGAGCGGCCAGCCACCTGGCATGACTTCGGTGGCTTTCCTGCCGAGTTGTTCGCGGTCCAGTACCCTGCCCCCGGCCAGCCTACCTTGGCTCAAGAGATTGCCGACCGGCTCAACGCCGCGGGCTTGAGCGCCCGCCTCGATGCAAACCGCCCGTTCGACCATGGTGTCTGGGTGCCCTTATCACTGATGTACCCCGCAGCCGACATCCCGGTGGTTCAGGTGTCCTTGCCTAGCCAGCAGGGGCCTGCATTGCAGCAGCAGGTGGGGGCGGCGCTGGCCGGGCTGCGCGAGCAGAATGTGTTACTGATCGGCTCGGGCAGTATCACCCACAACCTGCGCGAGCTGGATTGGCACGCTGGGCCCGAAAGCATCACGCCCTGGGCCCTGGCATTTCGTGACTGGTTCGTGGCAACCCTGGCCAAGGACGATAGCGCAGCCCTGCTGGACTACCGCCGCCAAGCCCCCCACGCCGCGCGCAATCACCCCAGTGACGAGCACTTGCTGCCACTGTACTTTGCCCGAGGCGCCGGCGGGCAATTTGCCATCGAGCACCAAGGTTTCACGTTAGGTGCCCTGGGCATGGACATCTACAGTTTCGCCTGAGGTTTTGCCGACGCAAAAAAAATCCCCGAACCAGTCGGGGATTTTTTTATTTCAGCGCAGGATCAATCTTCGCGATAGCGACGCAGCTTCAACTGCTTGCCCGCTACACGAGTGTCCTTGAGCTTGCTCAGCAGCTTCTCCAGGCCATCTTCCGGCAGCTCGACCAAGCTGAAGCTGTCGCGCACCTGGATGCGACCGATAGCTTCGCGGGCCAGGCCGCCTTCATTGAGGATAGCGCCCAACAGGTTCTTCGCTGCGATGCCGTCACGAGCACCCAGGGCAGTACGGCAGCGTGCGCGGCCTTCGCCCAATGGGATCGGCGCACGACGCTCACGATCACCGCGCTCAGGGCGGTCAGTACTGGTGCGCTCACGCGGGGTGCTGGTAGGCACCAACGGCTGCTCGCGCTCGACCGCTTCCAGGGTCAAGGCTTGACCATTGGTTGCCTTGCGCAGCAGGGCTGCAGCCAGGGCACGCGGGGTGCAGCCGATATCGGCGGTCAGGCGATCGAGCAGATCACCATGGGTGCCTTCAGCATCGGCAACCAGCGGCGCGAGGCTGTTGGTCAGCTTCTTGATGCGCGCATCCAGCACGGCCTGGCCATTAGGCAGACGTACTTCGGCAACCTTCTGCCCAGTCACACGTTCGATCACTTGCAGCATGCGGCGCTCGCGCGGAGTCACCAGCAGCAGCGCACGACCTTCGCGGCCGGCACGGCCAGTACGGCCGATACGGTGCACGTAAGACTCGGGGTCGTACGGCATGTCGACGTTGAACACGTGGGTGATACGCGGAACGTCCAAACCACGGGCAGCGACGTCGGTGGCGACCACGATGTCCAGGCGACCATCCTTGAGCGACTCGATCACGCGTTCACGCTGGTTCTGCGCGATGTCGCCGTTCAGGGCTGCAGCCTTGTAGCCTTTGGCTTCAAGGGCGCTGGCCAGGTCGAGGGTCGCTTGCTTGGTGCGCACGAAGGCGATCAAGGCATCGAACTCTTCCACTTCCAGCAAACGCAGGACAGCGGAGGTTTTCTGGTCGGCGTGAACCAGCAGGTGAGCCTGCTCGATCGCGGTGACGGTTTGAGTTTTGGTCTGGATCTTGACGTGTTTCGGGTCTTTGAGGTGACGCTCGGCGATCGCCCGGATGGACTGCGGCAAGGTGGCCGAGAACAACACGGTCTGGCGGGTTTCCGGCATGGCCTTGAAGATGACTTCAAGGTCATCCATAAAGCCCAGCTTGAGCATTTCGTCAGCTTCGTCGAGCACCAGGTGGTTAACCGTGGCGAGGACTTTCTCGTCGCGACGCAAGTGGTCGCACAGACGGCCAGGGGTCGCGACGACGATTTGCGCGCCGTTGCGGATAGCTTTCAGTTGCGGGCCCATCGGGGCACCGCCGTATACTGCCACCACGGTAACGCCAGGCATCTGCTTGGCGTAGGTTTCGAAGGCGGTGGCTACTTGCAACGCCAACTCACGGGTTGGCGCTAGGATCAGGGCTTGCGGCTCGCGCTTGCTCGGGTCGATGAGATGCAAGATCGGCAGAGCGAAAGCAGCGGTTTTACCGGTACCTGTCTGCGCCTGGCCGATCATATCGTGACCGGCAAGGATGATCGGGATCGATTGGTGCTGAATAGCCGAAGGCTCTTCGTAGCCGGTAGCTACGACTGCAGCAACAATGTTCGGGTGAAGTTCGAGAGCGGCGAAGCCGCCGAGTTCCTGGGTCATGGGTCTGCCTCTAAGTGCATCCGCAAAGACCCATGCTCCAAAGCTGCGCATGCCTTGTAAGACTCGAGAGTCACCCTGGCAGCTTTGTCGGCGGGGATTTGCGAAAACGATTGAATGAAAAGAATCGTTCGGGGAGTGTCCATCGTAACGGACGTGCAGCCGAAGCTGTCTTCGGGGGATTGCGCTACCTAAACGTGGCCTGTTTAAAGACCGGCGCGCACTATACCTGAAATTGGCGGAAAAGTGAGAGTTTTTTATCAGTTCCTACAAGCTGCGACCCTTTGCCACTGTAGCTTTGCGCCATCTTTCAAGGCCCGCTATTTTATCCAGGCCGGTTATGCCAGGCTTGCTGGCTAAAACGTTTCACCCACCTACGCCACTCGAGGATCGTCCGTCATGACTCAACCCAGCCCCGGCCAAGTCACCCGTGAACGTCGCGGCGCCGTGCTGTTGATCGGCCTGGACCGCGCCGCCAGCCGCAATGCGTTCGACCGCTCCCTGCTCGACCAGCTCAGCCTTGCGTATGGCGAATTCGAGCGCGACAGTGAAGCGCGGGTCGCGTTGGTGTTCGCCCACGGCGATCATTTCACCACGGGCTTGGACCTGGACGCGGTGAGCGACACCTTCATCGAGGGCTGGCAAGTTCCGACAGGCGGCTGCGACCCGTGGCGGATTTCCGACGGGCCGCAGGTTACTAAACCGGTGATCGTCGCGGCGCAGGGCTACTGCCTGACCCTGGGGATTGAATTGATGCTGGCGGCCGATATCAATTTTTGCGCCAGCAACACCCGCTTTGCGCAGTTGGAAGTCCAGCGCGGGCTGTTCCCCTTCAGTGGCGCAACCATTCGCCTACAACAGCTCGCCGGGTGGGGCAACGCCATGCGCTGGTTGCTGACGGGGGATGAATTCGACGCACACGAAGCGCTACGCCTTGGCCTGGTACAAGAAGTGATGGCCAGCGAAGACCTGCTCCCCAATGCCCTCAAGCTCGCTGAGCGCATCGCGCAACAGGCGCCCCTGGGCATTCAGGCAACCCTGACCTCCGCGCGCATGGCGGTGTACGCGGGGGTGGCGGCCAGTACCACGGCGCTTCCAGCACTGACTCGGCAATTGCTCAACAGCGAAGATGCCCGGGAAGGCACACTGGCCGTCGAACAAGGCCGCCCCGGCGCGTTCCTGGGCCGCTGATATTCAGGTTGCCGGGCGAATAGCGCCGATCAAGCTCTGCAGCGAATAGCCCAGGCGCGGCGCCAGGGCTTCGGCGCGGGCGCTGAGGCCGGCTAGGTCCAGGTGCTGATCGAGGTCGGCGGGCACCATCAGAATGACGTTGCCTTCTTTGACCGGCAGCTCCCAATAGTGCCGATGGTACAGCCCGCGTAATAGGGCCGCCCCCAGCGGCTTGCCGTGGTCGTCGGCCCATTGGTTGATGATCAACCAGCCGCCTGGGCTCAGGCGTTTCTGGCAGTTTTCCAGAAAACCCCAGGCCAAGTGGGCCGGTGCTGGGCCAAAGTCGGTGTAAAGGTCGACGAAGATCAGGTCGGCACTTTCTGCCGTGTCCAACAGCTCCAAGGCATCACCGACACGGATGTAGAGCCGCGGGTCGTCATCGAGCCCCAGGTATTCGTGCGCCAGGTGCGGTACCGCCGGGCGCAGCTCGATGCACTCGACGTCCTCGACGGGTAAAAAGCGCAGGCAGGCCTGGGTCAGGGTGCCGGCGCCCAGGCCCAGAAATAAAGCGCTGTCCGGCTGCGGGTGGCACAGCGCGCCGATCAGCATGGCGCGGGTGTAGTCGTACTCCAACCAGCTGGGGTCGGCGGTGAACACACAGCTTTGCTCGATGGCGTCACCGAACTCGAGAAACCGGTAATCGTCCACTTCCAACACCCGGATCATGCCCCAGGCATCGTGCACCTCAGCCAGTACCCGTTCGACGCGCTCGCGCAGCACCTCGTTGTTTTCGTCGTCCACCACGCCGCTCGCCCGAAAAATCAAAGATGCGATTGTGGCATTTATGAGTAGGCGATGGCTGAAAAAATGGCCGCTGCTCGCCCCTGCGCCCACACATCCCAACAAACGTAACTAGACGTTACTGGATCCACTCATCTAGAGTGGAGCCGGGCCCGCCCCCGTTTCCTCGATATTTCCAACTCGGACACGCCTTACCTTGACCGCCTCTCGCTCGACCTCCGCCGTCTTTTCCCAGCCAGGATTCATCGCTTTCATTGGGGTTCGCCTAGCTGCTGTGTTCGCCATGCAGATCCAGGCCATCGTGGTGGCCTGGCACCTCTATGACCTGACCCGCCAGCCCCTGACTCTAGCGTACGTGGGCATGGCGCAATTCATTCCGATGGTGATCCTGCTGCTACCGGCCGGCGACTTGCTGGACCGCCACGACCGGCGACGAATTCTGCAAATCAGTTGGAGTTTCGCCACCCTATCCAGCGCCGCGCTGCTCTGGCTGACCCTCAGCGGCGTCAGCGATACCCTGCCCTACTACCTGGCCCTGCTGGTGTTCGGTTGCACCCGCGCTTTCACCGGCCCGGCGCTGCAAAGCCTGCTACCGCAGATCGTCGCGCGCGAGCACCTGGCTCAGGCGATTGCCACCAACAGCATGATCATGAAAATCGCCGTGATCGCCGGCCCCCTTTTGGGCGGCGTGCTCTATGCGAGCATCGGCGGCTGGACCTATGGCGTCTGCCTCATGGGCTTTTTGACCGGGGTGGTGCTGCTGGAATTCGTGCCCAAGGTGCATGTGCCGCCGATGCGCGGTGACGAGGACCTGAACGCAGTGGGACGTTTTACCGCGGGCATTCGCTTCATCACCTCACGGCCGATCATTCTTGGGGCTATCTCCCTGGACCTGTTCGCGGTGCTGCTGGGCGGCGTGGTGGCGCTCCTGCCGATCTATGCTCAGGATATTCTTCATGTCGGCCCGGTGGGGCTCGGCCTGCTGCGCAGCTCGATTGCCGTGGGCGAGTTGCTCATGGGTTTCTACCTGACCCTGCGCCCCATGAATGCCCATATGGGGCAACGCATGTTTATTGCCGTGGCGGTGTTCGGCGTGGCCAACTTGGTGTTTGCCCTGTCGAGTTGGTTCTGGGTGTCGTTCTTGGCGCTGATGGTGGCGGGGGCGGCCGATATGATCAGCGTGTACATCCGTTCCTCGTTGATCCAGTTCGCCACCCCAGACGACATGCGCGGGCGCGTGAGCGCAGTGAATATGCTGTTTATCGGCTCATCCAATGAGCTGGGCGAATTCCGTGCCGGGGTGGCCGCGACGCTGTTAGGCACCGTACCTGCCGCGCTGACCGGTGCAGCCAGTACTCTGGCGATCGTGGCTTTGTGGAGCCGCTTGTTTAAGCCCTTGCTGAAGGTGCAGAACAATGAATCGGTATTGCCGAAATAGTTTTCTGATGAGCGCTGCCAAAGCGAACGGGGAGCTCGATCACAAACGGCCAACACCACCACGCCCCCGAATATCAACTACACCACCGATCGTAGGAGGGGGCTCGCCCCCGAGCTCTTGACCTTCGCCACTGCCCCCGCCATTGCCGCCAAAGAGCGAAAAAGATCGGGGGCAAGACCCCCTCCTACGCATAAGCTCAGACAAAAAGGTTATTTATTTTTGCTTCCTTATATCATTTAGCCTCAGGCACGTATTTCCTCCCAACGGCCTGAACAAGAGTGATCGCCATGCAATTGCTGACCCTCGCGCCCTCGCCCAACCTCGCCACGTCAATTCGGGCCACCGCGCAAGTGTTCGAAGACCCTCAGTCGCGCGCCCTGCTTGCGCACTTGGAGCAAATCGCCCCTAGCGATGCTGGCGTGCTGATCATCGGTGAGACCGGTACCGGCAAAGAGCTGATCGCCCGCCACATCCATGCCCTGAGTGAACGTCGCAGCAAGCCCTTCGTCGCGGTCAACTGCGGAGCGTTTTCCGAATCGCTGGTGGAGGCCGAACTGTTCGGCCATGAAAAAGGCGCGTTCACCGGCGCCCTGGGGGCCAAAGCTGGCTGGTTCGAGGAAGCCAACGGCGGCACGCTGTTTCTGGATGAAATCGGCGACCTGCCCTTGGCGATTCAGGTCAAGCTGCTGCGGGTGCTGCAGGAGCGTGAAGTGGTGCGGCTAGGCTCACGCAAGAGCATCCCCATCGACGTGCGCATCGTGGCGGCCACCAACGTGCTGTTGGAACAGGCCATCCACGCCGGGCGCTTTCGCGAAGACCTGTTCTACCGCATCGATGTCGTGCGCGTGGGCCTGACCCCGCTGCGCGAACGCCTGGGTGATATCCTGCCCCTGGCCCGGCATTTTATCGGGGTGTACCGCGACCGCCTCGGCCATGGGCCGGTTCAACTGAGCCCACAAGCCGAGCGCAAGCTGCTCAGCTACGATTGGCCGGGCAATATTCGCGAGCTGGAAAACGTCATCCATCACACCTTGTTAATCTGCCGCAGTGGCGTGATTGAGAAGGACGATTTACGCATGTCCAACCGCCTAATCGAGCGGCCGGGCGAAGCGCCGCAGGCCGATGACAGCGGCGAAGGCCTTCTGCAGCGGGCGTTCGATAGGCTTTTTGAGGAACAAGCCGGCGACCTCCACAGCAAGGTCGAAGATGCATTGCTGCGCGCCGCCTATCGCTTTAGCCATTGCAATCAGGTGCACACCGCCCAATTGCTGGGCCTGAGCCGCAACATTACCCGTACGCGGTTGATCAAATGCGGCGAACTGGCGGTCAATCGCCGCGGTGTTAGCCCGACGGTCCAGGGCACACGGCTGCTGAACCTGTCGGTGTAAGCCCCATCAGGCGCTAACGGCCCTTTTTGCCGGGGCCGCTGGCAACCCGCCCTGTTCCAGCTCGCGCACCAAGGGCAGTACGTGCTGGCCGAAGTATTCCACTTCCTCCTGGAAATGCAGGAAAGCCGACAAGACTAAATCTACCCCCACCGCCTTGAGCGCAACGATGCGCTCGGCGATCTGCCGGGGCGTGCCGATCAGGTTGGTTTTGAAGCCATCGTTGTATTGCACCAGGTCTTCGAAGGTGGACTTGGCCCAGTTACCCTCGCCTTCCGGGCTGGCGCTGCCGGCCTGCTTGGCCGCTGCGCCAAATGCGTTGACGGCCTCTGGGTCTGCCTTATCGATGATCTCGGCGAGCACTGCCCGAGCTTCCTCCTCAGTGTCACGGGCGATGATAAAAGCGTTCACCCCAATCTTCACCGAGTGCCCGTTAGCGGCGGCCTTGGCGCGAATATCATCGACTTGCGCCTTAATGCCCTCGACGCTATTACCGTTGGTGAAGTACCAATCCGATACCCGCGCCGCCATGTCCCGCGCCGCCCGCGAACTGCCGCCCTGAAAGATTTCCGGGTGGGGCTGCTGGATCGGCTTGGGCCGCAAGGTGTAGTCGTGGAACCGATAGAAATCGCCCTTGAAGGTGAAGTTGTCGGTGGTCCAGATGCCCTTGAGTGCCCGGATAAACTCTTCCGAGCGCCGATAGCGCTCGTCATGCTCCAACCAGTGCTCACCAATGGCGGTGAATTCACCCTTGAACCAACCGCTGACGATATTAATTGCGACCCGCCCGGCGGTGAGCTGGTCAATGGTTGCCAACTGCTTGGCCACCACTGCCGGTGTCCACGGCCCAGGCAGAATCGCGGCGATCACTTTGAGCTTTTCGGTGGAGGCCAGCAGCGCGTGGCTAAACGCCACGGACTCGTGCTGATTATCGGCGCCGTAACCCGCGGTGAAGCGGATTTGCGTCAGCGCGTACTCAAACCCGGAACGCTCGGCAATCTGCGCCAACTTACGGTTGTAGTCGATACCCCAGTGGGTGCGCTGCTCGACTTTGCTGACCACCAGGCCACCGCTGACATTGGGTACCCAATAGGCGAATTTGATCGGTTGCTGGCTCATGTTTGTTCTCCAGTACGGCGCTTTCGCGTGAGGTATGGGAGGACAGAGCAGCAACTGTGCCATGTCTTTTAAACGTTATATATCAGCGAGTTGAGCCGAGAGTGCGCCTAGCCAAGTGTTGCCACTCAGCGCGAAGTGTTGCCCAACTGTTGCTAGCGCAACATCGCCCGAAACCTACCGATACCCCCGCGCCTGCAGATCGAACAACTGCGCATACCGCCCACCGGCCGCGATCAGGCTGGCGTGATCGCCGCACTCAAGCACCGTGCCTTGGTCCAGGACAAGGATCTGGTCGGCGCTGCGTACGCTGGAAAAACGGTGGGAAATCAGCAGGGTCATACGCCCCTGGGTGTGTTGGCTGAAGTGTTCGAATACGGCCGCTTCGGCAGCCGGGTCCAGCGCCGCAGTGGGCTCGTCGAGGATCAGGATGTCGGCGTCGCGGCGCATGTAGGCCCGTGACAGGGCGATCTTCTGCCATTGCCCGCCGGACAATTCCTGCCCCCCGGCGAACCACCGGCCCAAACGGGTTGCGTAGCCCTTGTCGAGGCGTTCGATGAAATCGGCGGCCATGCCTGCGGTGGCCGCTTCGCGCCAGCGTGTTTCGTCGTCGAAGGCACGGGTGTCGCCCACCCCGAGGTTTTCCCCGACCGAAAACTGGTAGCGGATGTAGTCTTGAAAGATCACGCCGATGCGCTGGCGCAGCGCGTGCTGGTCCCAGTCCTGCAAATCGCTGCCGTCGAGCAAAATGCGGCCTTGGTCAGGTCGATAAAGGCGGGTCAGGAGTTTGATCAGCGTGGTTTTGCCAGAGCCGTTCTCCCCGACGATGGCCAGGCTGCAACCCGGTGCCAGGTGCAGGTCGACATCGCTCAAGGCCCAGCGGCTGGATTCCGGATAGCGAAACCCTACGCCCTCAAAGCGCAGACCATCACCCGGAGTGACCCCCGCTGTGAGGTGGCCGGCCTCAGCGACCACAGGCTCGGCCAGATACTCATACAAGTTGGACAAGTACAGGCCGTCTTCATAAAGGCCGCTGATGGCACTGAGGCTACTGCTGACCGCCGCCTGCCCTTGCTTGAATAACACCAGGTACATGGCCATCTGGCCGAGGCTGATGCGACCGCCGACGGTGTCGATCACCACCCAGCCGTAGGCCAGGTAGAACGCGGCCGTCCCCAGCAGGCCAAGGGCGAAACCCCAGCCGTCGCGGCGCAGGGTCAAGCGACGGTCCTCGGCATACAGCCGGGCGAAGGTGTCGCGGTAGCGCTGCAGCAGCAACGGGGCGAAGCCGAATAGCTTCACCTCTTTTATATAGGACTCATGAGACAGCAGCGTCTCGATATAACCCTGCTGGCGGCTCTCTGGCGCCCGCCGGCTGAACAAGCGAAACGCGTCACCGGAAAAGCGCGCCTCGGCGAAGAACACCGGCAATGCGCCGACTACCAGCAAGGCCAGCGCCCAAGGGGAAAAATGCACCAGCAACAGGCCGAAGCTGATCAACTGAATCAGGTTTTGCATCAGGCCCAGGGTTTTCACCACCAACGCCAAGGGCCTCGTGGAGGCTTCGCGGCGAGCCCTTACCAACTTGTCGTAGAACTCCGAGTTCTCGAACTGCAACAGGGACAGGGTCTGGGCCTTCTCCAGGATCATGGTGTTGACCTTCTGGCCCAACTGCACCCGCAGCAACGATTGCTGCACCGACAGCGCTCGCTGGGCAGCGGACATCAGCGCCAGCACCCCGGCTTCGTACAGGACATAACGCATCACCGGCCACAACGGCGCGTCGCCCTGCTGGGCATGCAGTTGCATGGCGGCGACCACGGCGTCGACGATGCGCTGCCCCAGCCATGCCGCCAGGGCCGGGAGTACCCCGGCCAGGAGCGTGGCCAACACCAAGCCGATAAACAACCCGCGAGAGGTGTCCCACACCAGTGACAGGGCGCGGCGTGCCTGGTCGAGTAACGAGGCAAAGCGCTGGAAAAATGGCATTGGGCAATCTACTCGGCGGGAACAGAAAAAGGCTGGCCAGCCGATATGGCGCAAAAACTACTGGCGAACCGCAGAGGAAAGTAGCCTGAAGGCAAATTTGAAGCAAAAAAAAGCGACCCTAAGGTCGCTTTTTTTGTCGCTTCAAGGAGTTCAAGGGCCTCAAAGCTAATATATGGCGCAGCGGACGGGACTCGAACCCGCGACCCCCGGCGTGACAGGCCGGTATTCTAACCGACTGAACTACCGCTGCGCGTAACACCTTTATAAGAGATTGGTGGGTGATGACGGGATCGAACCGCCGACCCTCTGCTTGTAAGGCAGATGCTCTCCCAGCTGAGCTAATCACCCTTCACTCTCGGTGTGGCGCGCATTCTACGGAGCGACCCAAACTCTGGCAAGCACTTTCTCAAAATATTTTCTCAGCCCTTCCAAAGACTTAGCGCAGGGTTGGCGTGGGCGATTACACGGAGAATAATGCCCCCCTTATGTGTTGAGGAGAGATGCACCCCATGTGGTTCAAAAACCTGCTGGTCTACCGCCTGACCCAAGATACCGAGTTCGATCCCGAGGCGCTGGAAGCTGCACTCGTGACCAAGCCGGCCCGCGCCTGTGCAAGCCAGGAATTGACCACCTATGGTTTCGTCGCCCCCTTCGGTAAAGGCGAAGACGCACCGCTGGTGCACGTGAGCCAGGATTTTCTGCTGATCGCGGCACGCAAAGAAGAACGTATCCTGCCCGGCAGCGTGGTGCGCGACGCGGTCAAAGAGAAGGTCGAGGAAATCGAAGCCGAGCAAATGCGCAAGGTGTACAAAAAAGAACGCGACCAGATCAAGGATGAAATCATCCAGGCATTCCTGCCTCGCGCCTTCATTCGTCGTTCGTCGACCTTTGCCGCCATCGCGCCGAAGCAAGGCCTGATCCTGGTCAACTCGGCCAGCCCGAAGCGCGCCGAAGACCTGCTCTCCACCCTGCGTGAAGTCATCGGCACCCTGCCCGTGCGCCCACTCACCGTGAAGGTCGCGCCTACGGCGACCATGACCGACTGGGTGAAAACGCAGAAAGCCGCCGATGACTTCTATGTACTGGATGAGTGCGAGCTGCGCGACACCGAAGAAGATGGCGGTATCGTGCGCTGCAAACGCCAGGACCTGACCAGCGATGAAATTCAGCTGCACCTGAGCACCGGTAAGCAGGTGACCCAGTTGTCCCTGGCCTGGCAAGACAAGCTGTCGTTCGTTCTCGATGACAAGATGGTGGTCAAACGCCTGAAGTTCGAAGAGCTGCTGCAGGACCAGGCTGAGGAAGACGGCGGCGAAGAGGCCCTCGGGCAGCTCGATGCCAGCTTTACCCTGATGATGCTGACCTTTGGCGAATTCCTCCCGGCGCTGTTCGAAGCACTGGGTGGCGAAGAGTTGCCCCAAGGGATCTGAGTGCAACACCGACACGATCGGGGCTCGCCCCGATCTTGCCAGACGCCCCCCCTATAACAAGGACACCCCGCCATGCGCGCACTGGCTGCCTTAAGCCGCTTCGTTGGCAACACCTTTGCCTATTGGGTCTTGCTGTTCGCCGTGTTGGCGTTCTTCAAGCCGGAATGGTTCATCGGCCTCAAACCGCTTATTGTCCCCCTGCTGGGCCTGGTCATGTTCGGCATGGGGCTGACTCTGAAACTCGAAGACTTCGCCGAAGTCACCCGCCACCCCTGGCGCGTGGCCTTGGGCGTGGTCGCGCACTTCGTGATCATGCCCGGCGTGGCGTGGTTGCTCTGCCAGGTGTTTCACCTGCCCCCGGAAATCGCCGTCGGCGTCATCTTGGTGGGTTGCTGCCCCAGCGGCACTTCATCGAACGTCATGGCGTGGCTGGCCAAAGGCGATCTGGCCCTGGCCGTAGCGATCGCCGCGGTGACGACCTTGATGGCGCCGTTGCTGACGCCAGCGCTAATCTGGTTGCTGGCTTCGGCCTGGCTGCCGGTGTCGTTCGCCGACATGTTTATCTCGATCCTGCAGATGGTCATGCTGCCCATCGTTCTCGGGGTGCTGGCGCAAAAGCTGCTGGGCGCCCGCGTGCAGATCGCCGTGGATGTGTTGCCGCTGGTCTCGGTGGTGAGCATCGTGATGATCGTGTGCGCGGTGGTGGCCGCCAGCCAGGCGAAAATCGCCGAGTCAGGCTTATTGATCATGCTGGTGGTCATCCTGCACAACAGCTTTGGCTTTGTCCTGGGCTACTTCACCGGCAAAGCGTTCAAGCTGCCCCTGGCGCAACGCAAGTCACTGGCACTGGAAGTCGGCATGCAAAACTCTGGCCTCGGGGCCGCGTTGGCCAGCGCCCATTTTTCGCCGTTGGCTGCCGTACCGAGCGCGCTGTTTAGCGTCTGGCACAACATCTCTGGGGCGCTTCTGTCGACTTATTTCCGCAACATGCCGGGCTCCGATACCCCAGCGCCTGGCGCCGGCGACAAGCCCACCAGCAATTGACCCTGGCCGCGCCGTTGGGCACCATAGTGCCCGCGGCGAGGACGACCTCGCGCCCCCGCAATGGGTGATCGACAAGGGGACGGCCCCTCCGTTGGATAGAGGTTGCTATGTCCTGGCTTATCTTGTTACTCGCTGGCCTATTAGAGGTCGGCTGGGCCGTCGGCCTGAAATACACTGAAGGCTTCACCCGCCCCCTCCCCACCGTGCTCACCGTTGGCGCAATCGCCGCCAGCCTGAGCTTGCTCGGCTTGGCCATGCGCGAGCTGCCCCTGGGCACTGCCTATGCGGTGTGGACCGGGGTGGGCGCGGTGGGTACCGTCACCGCCGGTATTCTGCTGTTCGGCGAGTCCATGGCGCTGGTCAAACTGGCCAGCGTGGGCTTGATCGTACTGGGTCTGGTCGGCCTCAAGCTCAGCGCCTGACGCCGCGCAAAGCCTGCACCCGCTCACGCAGCAGCTCGGGCGTAGCCTGTTCAGCGCTGACGGGCTCGCCCGCCACTAAGGTCACCCGCGACCATAAACGGCGTAGCGGCCCCCTGTTAGGGTCGCGACTGAAAAGGCTCCCCCATAGGCCCTGCAACGCCAGCGGAATCACCGGCACGGGGCTCTGTTCAAGCAGCGTGACGGTGCCTTTTTTAAAGGCATCGATTTCACCGTTCTGGCTCAACTTACCCTCGGGGAAAATACACACCAACTCACCGGCGGCCAGACACTGGGCGACGCGTTTGAAAGCCTGGTCGTAAATCAATAGATCTTCGCCACGCCCAGCAATCGGGATGGCCCCGGCGGTGCGAAAAATAAAGTTCAGCACGGGCAGTTGGTAGATTTTGTAGTACATGACAAAGCGAATGGGCCGCCGCACCGCGCCAGTGATCAACAGCGCATCGACGAACGACACATGGTTGCACACCAACAACGCCGCCCCCTGGTCCGGGATACGCTGCAGATGTTGATGCTGAACCCGGTACAGGGAATGGCTGAGCAACCAGACCAGAAAGCGCATGCTGAACTCGGGCACGATCTTGAAGATATAAGCGTTGACCGCGATGTTCATCAGGGAGATGACCAGGAACAACTGCGGGATCGATAGCTTGGCGACGCTGAGCAGCACAATGGAGACGATGGCCGACACCACCATGAACAACGCGTTGAGGATATTGTTGGAGGCGATCACCCGGCCCCGCTGGTGTTCGGCGGTGCGCGACTGAATCAGCGCATACAGGGGCACGATGTAAAAGCCGCCAAATACCCCTAGGCCAAGGATGTCCAGCAATACCCACCAGGCTTGGCCGATGGCCAATACCCCTAGCCAGTCATGGGGCTGTGCGGCTTGCGGGAAGCCCCCGGAATGCCACCATAACAATAGCCCGAACAGGGTCAGGCCAAAGGAGCCGAAGGGCACCAGGCCAATTTCCACCTTACGCCCTGAAAGCTTCTCGCAAAGCATCGAGCCCAAGGCAATGCCTACGGAAAATACCGTGAGAATCAGGGTGACCACGGTTTCATCGCCGTACAACCATTCCTTGGCGTACGCTGGAATTTGCGTCAGGTAAATCGCCCCGACAAACCAGAACCATGAATTTCCGACGATGGAGCGAGACACCGCCGGTGTTTGCCCCAACCCCAGGCGCAGGGTGGCCCAGGTTTGTTTGAAAATGTTCCACTGGATCGGTAGCTCCGGCGCTACAGCGGGCGCCGCCGGGATGCCACGGCTGGCCAGGTAGCCGAGGCAGGCGATCAAAACAATGGCGGTGGCCACCATCGGTGCGTATTGCTGCGAGGCCATCATCACCCCAGCGACGATGGTCCCGGCCAGGATCGCCAAAAAGGTGCCCATTTCCACCAAGCCATTACCGCCCACCAGCTCGTCCGGCCGCAGCGCCTGGGGCAAGATTGAATACTTCACAGGGCCAAACAACGCCGAGTGGGTGCCCATGGCGAACAGCGCCAGCAACATTAGCCACAGGTGATCGAACAGAAAACCGCAGGCCCCCACCAGCATAATGGCGATTTCGCCGAGCTTGATCAGGCGGATCAACTGGTCTTTAGGGTATTTTTCACCGAACTGGCCGGCCAGGGCGGAAAACAGGAAAAACGGCAGGATAAACAGCAAGGCGCACAGGTTGACCCAAATCGAGCGGTCGCCGTCGATGGCCAGCTTGTAGAGGATGGCCAGGATCAGCGATTGCTTGAAGACATTGTCGTTGAACGCGCCCAAAGCTTGGGTAATGAAAAAAGGCAGGAAGCGCCTTTTACCGAACAAAGCAAACTGCGACTTTTGACTCATCGTCCCTACCTGATGTGGATTAAGCGGCCGTTCGAAGCTTGCGGCCTGCGCCAAGCCTGAAAGGGTCAAGCGCGCGCCCGCCTATTCTTCACCGAACGGTGGCAGGGTCAAGGGTTCGTCGCCACATACCGGCAAGGGCTGCCAGGCACAAAGCGATCTGCACGCCGCCATAAGCATAGGTGGTCGGCACCAGGCCGAAATCATGCACCAGGAAACCCGCGCCCATCGCCGGAAGGCAAAAAGCCAGGTAACTGAATACATAAAAAGTGGCCATTAACCCTGCTCGCTCGTGCGCATGGGCCAGCGGCATGACACTGCGCACGCCCCCCAGAAAAGCGCTGCCAAAGCCCAACCCGGTGACCAGGGTGGCGATAAAAAACAGCGGCAGAATCGCGCCCCACGTAGCGATCAGCAACAGGCCCACACCCGCGCCGAGCATCAGGGTGCCGAGCCGCAGAGTACGCTGCGCGGCGCTGTTACGCAGGGCATAGATAGCGGCGGCGCCGCTTAAGTTAAGGGTGGCGACCAAGGCGCCGCCAATCAGGTTGGAACTGGACCCAGTGGCCGCCCGCACCAGCGAAGGCGCCAGTGATAAAAAGAAACCACCGGACATCCACACCGCCACATTGACCGGCATGACCCGCCACAAGGTTGCGCGCGCTTGCGCCGGCAAACTCAAGGTAGGCCGCAAGGAAGCCAAGGCACCGGGTTGGCGGCTTATGCTTTCAGGCAAGGCGGCCAATAATAGAACCTGACACGCCATCAGCCCGGCGAGCAATCCGTAGGACAATTGCAGCGGGTAAGGTGTGAACTGCGCCAGCGCACTGGCCCCCAGCGCCCCCAAGGCCAGCCCCAAAAGTGGCGACAGGCTATTGAGCAGCGAGCCCTGCTGGCGGTCGGTATCGATCAACGCGGCGCCCACCGCGCTGGTGGCGATGCCCGTGGCGAACCCTTGCACCAGCCGCGCCGCCAGCAGCCAGCCGACTGAATCAGCGTAGATAAACAACGCCATTGCCAACATGTTCAACGCAATTGCACCCCGCACCACCGGCTTGCGGCCCAGGTAGTCCGACAGCGACCCCAGTGTCAGCAAGGCGGCCAGGAGACTGAACGCATAAACCCCGAACACCAGCGTTAACATGCCCGGGCTGAAATGCCAGGCCTCTTGGTAAAGGTGGTAAAGCGGCGTCGGAGCGCTGGAAGCCGCTAAAAACGTCACCAGTACGACGGACAAAAGCGCCAGGCGGCTGCGCGTGGAGCACGGTACGGACATAAACCCAAGACTCCAAAAGCTAGTTTTTGCGTTGGTAGACGCCAGACTCGCCTAAAAAAAAACCAATGCAACGACTGTCACGGTTTTTTCACAAAAAAACCGGTATAAAGCGCTCACTCTTTGGGGAGTAGCCTGCTTTCGGCCTTCGAAAGCGTTCGTATCAACATTCTCGGCTCATACGTAAGCCGTGGTACGGGCACCGTTAATTCGGCTGGCGAGACCATCGACCTATACGTGCCATGAAGTCGGGCGCGCGTGTGGGTCGTGGACTCAATGCCCGGCTGGATGCAAAACACCGTGAACCCCCTATCCCTCGTAATGCTCGCCCTGGCCATGTCCACGGACGCCTTCGCCGCCGCCATCGGCAAAGGTTCCAGCCTGCACAAACCACGCTTTACCGAAGCCCTGCGCATGGGCGTTATATTCGGCGTGATCGAAACCATTACCCCCCTGGTGGGCTGGCTGATTGGCCAGGCTGCCTCCCAGTTCGTCGAACGTTGGGACCATTGGATAGCCTTTACCCTGTTAATGGTGCTGGGCCTGCACATGATTTATAACGGGGTAAGCCCGCAAGCAGAGGAAGAGGAAAAAACCCAACAACACGGCTTCCTACTGTTGGCGGTGACCGCCTTTGCCACCAGCATCGACGCGTTGGCCGTGGGCATCGGCCTGGCCTTCATCGACGTGAATATCCTGCTCGCCGCCGGCGCTATCGGCATCGCCACCATGACCATGGTGACCATTGGCACCCTGCTCGGCCGCGTGCTGGGCACTGTCGTAGGCCAGCGCGCGGAAATCGTAGGCGGCGTTGTCTTGATGCTGATCGGCGCGACCATTCTGTACGAGCATCTGTCCGCCGCCTGAGGCCCGTGCCAAACTGCGCCCTTCCGCCGCGCTGGCTTAGCCCAGCGTGGCCCTCGGTGTGGAGTGTTCGATGTCGCTGTCCAGCGGGCTGATCGCCGCCGTCGCCCTGGCCTACATGGCCGTCATGTTCGCTATCGCCTTTTACGGCGACCGCCGCCGCACCCCCCTGCCGCCCAGGGTCCGGGCCTGGGTGTACAGCCTGTCGTTGGCGGTGTACTGCACCAGTTGGACATTCTTCGGCGCGGTCGGCCAGGCGGCCGAACAGTTGTGGGCATTTTTGCCGATCTACCTGGGGCCGATCCTGCTGATGTTGCTGGCACCCTGGGTGCTGCAAAAAATGGTGCTCATCAGCAAGCAGGAAAACATCACTTCGATTGCTGACTTCATCGCCGCTCGCTACGGTAAATCCCAGCCGCTGGCGGTGGTAGTAGCCCTCATTTGCCTGATTGGCGTATTGCCCTACATTGCCTTGCAACTCAAGGGCATCGTACTGGGCGTCAACCTGCTGATCGGCGCCAACGCCGACGCCACCGGCTCACGGGTGCAAGACACCGCGCTGGTGGTGTCTTTGGTGCTGGCGCTGTTCACCATATTGTTCGGCACCCGCAGCCTGGATGTGACCGAGCATCACCGCGGCATGGTCTTGGCGATCGCCTTCGAATCCCTGGTCAAACTGTTTGCGTTTCTCGCCGTCGGTGTGTTCGTGACCTATGGCCTGTATGACGGTTTCGACGACCTGCTCAGCCAGGCGCGCCTGGCGCCTCGGTTGGAGACCTACTGGCAGGAAACCGTGAACTGGCCATCGATGATTGTGCAGACGGGTGTGGCCATGATGGCGATCATTTGCCTGCCCCGGCAATTTCACGTGACGGTGGTGGAAAACACCGACCCCCAAGACCTGCGCCTGGCGCGCTGGGTGTTCCCGGCCTACCTGGCCCTGGCCGGGTTGTTCGTGGTGCCGATTGCGCTGGCCGGGCAGATGCTGCTGCCCAGTTCGGTATTGCCGGACTCCTTTGTCATTAGCCTACCGCTGGCCGAAGCGCACCCGGCGCTGGCGCTGCTGGCATTCATCGGGGGGGCGTCAGCCGCTACCGGCATGGTCATCGTGGCCAGCGTGGCGCTGTCGACCATGGTCTCCAACGACATGCTGTTGCCCTGGTTACTGCGCAAGCAAAGCGCCGAGCGGCCTTTTGAGTTGTTCCGCCATTGGTTGCTGACGGTGCGCCGGGTGAGCATCGTGGTCATTCTGCTGCTGGCCTATGTCAGTTACCGCCTGCTGGGCTCCACGGCCAGCCTGGCCACCATCGGCCAAGTAGCCTTCGCTGCGGTGACCCAACTGGCGCCCGCCATGCTGGGTGCGTTGTACTGGAAGCCGGCCAACCGCCGTGGTGTGTTCGCCGGCCTGGCCGCTGGGGTGTTTATCTGGTTCTACACCCTGGTACTGCCGATCGCCGCCCACAGCCTGGGCTGGTCACTGCACAGCTTTCCAGGCCTGGCCTGGCTGCACAGCAACCCGCTGGGCCTGCCGATCACCCCTATGACCCAGGGGGTGGTGTTGTCGCTGGCCGGTAACTTCTGTTTGTTTGCCTGGGTGTCTCTGCTGTCGCGCACCCGAGTCAGCGAACACTGGCAGGCTGGGCGTTTCATCGGCCAGGAGATCACTGCCCGGCCGCGTACGCGGCCCTTGCTAGCGGTGCAGATCGACGACCTGCTGCAACTGTGCGCGCGCTTTGTCGGAGAGGAACGTGCCCTGCAAAGCTTCACCCGCTTCGCCTACCGCCAAGGCAAACCGTTCAACCCCAACCAGAATGCCGACAGCGAATGGATCGCCCACACCGAACGCCTGCTGGCCGGGGTGCTGGGCAGTTCGTCTACCCGGGCGGTGGTCAAAGCCGCCATCGAAGGCCGCGACATGCAGCTCGAAGACGTCGTGCGCATTGCCGACGAAGCGTCCGAGGTGCTGCAATTCAATCGCGCGCTGCTGCAAGGTGCCATCGAGAACATCACCCAGGGCATCAGCGTGGTCGACCAATCGTTGCGCCTGGTGGCCTGGAACCGCCGCTACCTGGAACTGTTCAACTACCCCGACGGCCTGATCAGCGTCGGCCGGCCGATTGCCGACATCATTCGCTACAACGCCGAGCGCGGCCTGTGCGGGCCCGGCGAGGCCGAAGTGCATGTGGCGCGGCGCCTGCACTGGATGCGCCAGGGCCGCGCGCACACCTCCGAACGGATGTTTCCCAATGGGCGAGCCATCGAGCTGATCGGCAACCCGATGCCCGGTGGCGGTTTTGTCATGAGCTTTACCGACATCTCCGCCTACCGCGACGCCGCCAAAGCCCTTAAAGATGCCAACGAGAGCCTCGAACAGCGGGTCGCGGCGCGCACCCATGAATTGTCACAACTGAACCAGGCCCTCAGCGACGCCAAAAGTACGGCCGAAGCGGCCAACCAGTCGAAGACACGCTTCCTGGCGGCCGTCAGCCACGACCTGATGCAACCGCTCAATGCCGCGCGGCTATTCAGTGCGGCGCTGTCCCACCAAGGCCAGGGGCTGTCCGCCGAGGCCGAACAATTGGTCCAGCACATGGACAGCTCGTTGCGCTCGGCTGAAGACCTGATCAGCGATTTGCTGGATATCTCCCGCCTGGAAAACGGCAAGGTCACCCCGCAACGCCAGCCGTTCGCCCTCAACACCCTGTTCGAACCCCTGGGCGCCGAATTCACGCTATTGGCCGCCCAACAAGGCCTGACGTTCCGCCTGTGCAGCAGTACGCAGTGGGTGGACAGCGACGCCAAACTGCTGCGGCGGATCCTGCAGAATTTCCTGACCAATGCCTTACGCTACGGCAAAGGCCCGATTTTGCTCGGCGTGCGCCGCAAAGGCGATGAACTAAGCCTGGAAGTCTGGGACCGCGGGCCTGGTATCCCGGCCGACAAGTTGCAGGTGATCTTCGAAGAGTTCAAACGCCTGGATAGCCATCAGACCCGCGCGGAAAAAGGTCTGGGCTTGGGCTTGGCAATCGCCGACGGCCTCTGCCGCGTGTTGCACCACCGCCTGCAAGTGCGCTCCTGGCCAGGTCGCGGCAGCGTGTTCAGTGTCAGCGTGCCTTGGGTCAAGAGCGCGGCCCCGGCGCAGCCGCCAGCGCTGCCGCCCGCCCAGGCGTTGACCGGTAAACGGGTACTTTGCGTGGACAACGAAGCGAGTATTTTGCTTGGCATGCACAGCCTGCTCAGCCGCTGGGGTTGTGAGGTCTGGACCGCCCGCGACCGGGCGCAATGCGCGCAGTGGCTGAACGAGGGCGTGCGCCCGCAACTGGTGTTGGCCGACTACCACCTCGACGACGGCGACACTGGCCCGGCGCTGGTCGCCTGGGTGCGCGAAACCCTTGGCCAAGCAATACCCGGGGTCGTGATCAGCGCCGACAGCCGCCCGGAAACCCTCAGCCAGGCTCAGGCCGCCGGCTTGGACTACCTGGCCAAGCCGGTCAAGCCGGCGGCTTTGCGCGCGCTATTGAACCGGCACCTCAGCCGGGCCTGAGGCTTCGTCGCCCTGGGCGTCGCTGAGGGCGCGCTCGATCAGGTCGGCGGGCAAGCTCTTGCTCGCCCGCGCGCCCAACAGCTTCAGTTGTTCGGTGCGGCTAACCAGGTTGCCACGGCCCTCGGTCAGTTTGTTGCGGGCATTGCTATAGGCTTTGTCGAGCTGCTGCAGGCGGTTGCCGACTTCGTCGAGGTCCTGGATGAAGAGGACGAACTTGTCATACAGCCAACCTGCTCGCTCGGCGATTTCCCGTGCGTTCTGGCTTTGCCGCTCCTGCTTCCAAAGGCTGTCGATCACGCGCAGCGTCGCCAGCAGCGTGGTAGGGCTGACAATCACGATCTGCCGGTCGAACGCCTCTTGGAACAAATTAGGCTCAGCTTGCAGGGCGGCAGCGAATGCCGCCTCGATGGGCACGAACAGTAGGACGAAATCCAGGCTGTGCAAACCTTCCAGGCGGTTGTAGTCCTTGCCTGAGAGACCTTTGACGTGATTACGCAAGGACAGCACGTGCTGCTTCAAGGCCGCCTGGGCAATCACGCTGTCGTCTGCCGCGATGTACTGCTGGTAAGCGGTCAGGCTGACCTTGGAATCCACCACCACTTGCTTGTCGCCGGGCAACATGATCAGCACATCGGGCTGGAAACGCTCGCCATCGGGGCCTTTGAGGCTGACTTGGGTTTGATACTCGCGGCCTTTTTCCAGGCCGGCGTGTTCCAGCACCCGCTCTAGAATCAGCTCACCCCAGTTACCCTGGGTTTTCTGCCCCTTGAGGGCCTGGGTGAGGTTGGTCGCCTCATCGCTCAGGCGCTGATTCAGCTGTTGTAAGCGCTCCAGCTCTTTGCCCAGGGAAAAGCGCTCCCGCGCTTCCTGTTGGTAACTCTCTTCCACGCGTTTTTCAAAAGACTGAATGCGCTCTTTCAGAGGGTCCAGCAATTGCCCCAAACGCTGCTGGCTGGACTCGGCAAAGCGCTGTTCGCGCTCGTCGAAAATCTTCCCGGCCAATTCAGCGAATTGCGCGCGCAGCTCGTCGCGCGAACCCTGCAGGTCGGTGAGGCGTTGTTGATGGCTGTCTTGCTGTTCACGCAGTTCGGCCTCCAGAGCCGCGCAACGGGCGTCGAGGCGGCGCAGTTCGGCTTCTTTGGCGGTGCGTTCGTGGCTCCAGCCGTGGGCGGCATCACGTGCGTTGTCGCGCTCGATCTGCAACAGTTCTAGCTCTCGGCGCGCGGCGGCCAGCTCGGCCTGTTTGTCCCAGTTAGCCTGGCTGAGGTCGCTGATTTCGTCCCGGCTGGCTTCCAACTGGGCATTGAGGCCGTCTTGGGCCATCTGCGCGGTACTCAGACGCTCGTCGAGCAGCGCACTGTCGGCCTGCTCAGCGGCCAGCCGGCGCTGCAGGTGCCAGGCCCAAGCCAGGCTCGGCACTGCCGCCGCCAGCAAGCCCAACAACAGACTGGTCATGTCCAACACCATGGTGACAACTCCGCCAGGCCCGCAGGCCGAGTAAAAAGCACAGTCTGAGGGCTCTGCCGCGGCGGAGCAAACCGGGCTTAAGTTTAGGCTGACGGCGCCTCGGCCAGCCGGCCCAACTCATGCTGGGCTGGCTCATCGCCCGCCTTGGCGGCCTGGCGCAGCAGTTGCTGGCCGATACGGCGGTCGCGTGCGTTGCCACAGTCGCAGCAGAGCAAGCGCCCAAGGCGGCTTTGGGCCTGCACCACGCCTTGGCGCGCGGGCTGCTTGAGTAGCCGCCCGGCAAAATGCTTGACGTTGGTGCTGTGGCCCAGGCGCGGGCTGTCGAGCAACCACAGTGCCACCTTGAGGGAGAAGCGCCGGGTCGGTGTCGCTGCGGAAGTTGGTGACGAAGAAGGCATAAACTTCATACAACACTTTGGGCAAAAACGTGGGGGGCGGACTTTACGCGCTTTTGCCGGTCGTGGGAGCCCACCACGCGACAAAAACGTTCAGGATTCAGCCCTCTGGCCCGACGGTACCTCAGTAGCCTTGAGCAGAACCGGCGCTTTGCGTGACGATGGCTATCCCCGAACTGCTGCCCAAACGGGTCGCGCCGGCCTCGATCATGGCCACCGCCGTCGCGTAGTCGCGCACGCCACCGGAGGCCTTGACGCCTAAGTCTGGCCCCACCACGCGGCGCATCAGGGCGACATCCTCGAGGGTCGCGCCACTGCGGCTAAAACCGGTGGAGGTCTTGACGAAGGCAACACCCAGATCGCGGCAAATCTCACAGGCGCGGGTCTTTTGCGCTTCGTCGAGCAAGCAGGTTTCCAGGATCACTTTCAGCGGGACGTCTGCGCACGCGGCCAGCACCAAGGCAATATCAGCCTGCACCTCGTCGAACAGGCCGTCTTTCAACCAGCCGATGTTGAGCACCATATCGATCTCTTCGGCGCCGGCAGCAATCGCCTCGCGCGCTTCAAAAGCCTTGCTCGCACTCAGGCCGGCGCCCAGCGGGAAGCCCACTACCGCGCAGATTTTCACGGCCTGCCCGCTCAGACGCTGGCGCACGTAAGGCACTTGCGCCGAATTCACGCACACCGAGTAAAAGCGGTGTTGCTCAGCTTCCCGGCAAAGTGTGGCAATCTGTGCCTGGCTGGCATCTGCGGCCAGCAACGTGTGGTCGATGTACTGGGCGAGCATTGCGGGGTCTAAACGCGTCATGTTGGTTATCCTGTCCAAATCGTCTGCAAAACGTTATTAAATTTGCACTACATGTTACTAATACAACACTACAGCCCAGTGCCGGTACGCCCTTGGACCTCAAAAAACCTTCTCGATTGAAACTGATCCTGCAAGCCCTGCAAGACCAGAATGCTATCCACTTGCGGGAGATGGCCGCGCTTCTGGATATCTCCGAGATGACCCTGCGCCGCGAACTCGGCCGCCACCCGCAGCAGTTGCGCCTGCTGGGCGGCTACATCACCCGCGCGTTCGACGAACAACTCCCCGGCGTGTACCAGGTCACCGAGCAGGACACCCGCCACGTTGAGGAAAAACGCCGCATCGGCAAACTCGCCGCACGGCTGATCGAGCCCGGCGACACGGTGTTTTTCGACTGCGGCAGTACCCTGCCCTTCGTGGTCGACTTCATCCCCGACGATCTGGCCTTCACGGCGGTGTGCAACTCCCTGAACGTATTGCTCAAGCTGCAGCACAAGCCGCACTGCGAGATCATCCTGTGCGGCGGCACCTTTCACCGCAAGAACCAGGTGTTCGAACATCAGGGCGAGGCCAGCGTCCTCGACAGCCTGCGCCTGACCTGGGCATTCGTCTCCGCTGCGGGGGTCAGTCAAACCTTGGGGGTGACCTGTTTCAACCTGACCGAGGTGGCGGTCAAACAAAAGGTCTTGCGCCAGGCCCGGCATGCGGTCTTGCTGGCCGATCACTCCAAGTTCGACGCAGTGCGGGCCGCCCACTTCGCGACCCTGGCGGACTTTCAGTACGTGGTCAGCGACAAAAAAATCCCCCGCGCCTACCGCGAGGCGATCGCCCGCCAAGGCGCCCAGCTGTTGCACTGAAGCGCTTATCACGTGGCTGGCGCCTGCGGCCAGCGCGCGCTCAAGGCGGCGAGTTCAGTCGCCGCCAAGTAGCCGGTGGTGACACCGAAAGAGGCCGTCGCGCCGGCCTCCAGTGTGCGCACATTGCCTTTGGCCGACTCGGCCAAATAGCCCTCCGGTTCACAGGTCGCCGGCAGCACGAAGGCCGCTACTTGCTGGTCGGGGTTGTGCAAAATCCACCGGGCCGCGTGGCTGAAGTCTTGTGGCCGGTAAGCGGTGTAGAACCCGGCACCTGCGGGGTGCTCAAGGACGAAATGCGCCAGCCCCTGGGCATCGGCGCGCACGTCATCGAAAAAGAACACGATCTCCGGGTCATACAGCGCCGGCTGGTCCAGCACCGTGAGGGCGCCGGGGCGCTCGCGCAATTGCCCGATGTATTCCCACCAGGCTGGGGTGGGTGAAAGGTGGGCCGGTACGCTGCTGCGCACGCGAATCGCCCCTGCACCCAAGGGTTGGAGCATACGCCCGCCTGCGACGTAGGCGTAGTTCATATGGGCCATGTACATCAACGGCATCGGCTTGGCGGCGAGGTTCGTCACGTGCATGGCGATGTCGAATAGCCCGCTGTCGGCGCGCAGGGTCACGCTGGGGCTGGCGCGGTAATGATCGCCAAAGCCCTGCACGTATTCGTAGTCGCCACAGAGGCGCAGCCAAGGCCCGTTAGCATCTTCGCCAAGCTCGAGCCAGGCCTTGTCCATTGCCGCACAGGGCATTTCCCCGTGCAGCGGGTGATCGTCGTCCGGCCCGGGGCAGCCATTGCGCAACAGGCCGCTGTGGAACATAAAGCATCCATAGGTGCCGATCACCGTGGGGCTGGGTCGCGGCTGGCTGAACATGTTATGCATGGTCAGGTCGCAGCCGTCGAAGCGCGCCGACCAGACCATTTGCCCCTGCCACGGCAATAACTCCAGGCGCCCTCGACGATTCTCCAGCGCCAGGCCTAACACCCCGGAGGGCCAAGCCCAGGCGCTGACGCGGAAATCGGCGGTATGCAGCAGGGTTTTTTCGGTTTCCCCGAACAGGGCCGGGTACAGCGCCACGGTTGCGCTGCTCATGATGCAGCCACCCCCAGGCTATTCACGGGGGCGCCGCCGGCATTGCGCATACAGCGTACGGCATAGGCGACGATGACCACGAAACAGAGCAACGGCACGCTGTAGGCCAACTGCATGTTACCGCCGCTGTAGTCAGACAAAAGCCCCTGGAAAATCGGAATCACCCCGCCGCCCACGATACTCATGACCAGCAAAGAGCCCCCAACCCCGGTGTCTTCGCCCAAGCCATCGATGGTCAAGCCGTAAATGGTCGGCCAGCAGGGCCCGAGGAAAATGCTTACGCCCACAGCGGCGTAAACGGCGCTGATATTCGGCACCAGGATGGTGTAGGCCAGCAACACGATGCACAACACGCCATATAGCGCCAGCACACGAGCGGGGTGCATTTTGCGCATCAATAAGTTGGCGATCATCTTGCCGACGAAATAGGCCGCAAAGGTCGTGAGCAGAAACCACGAAGCGCTGCGTTCGCTCATACCGCCCATTTGCATGGCCAGGCGAATGGTGAAGCTCCATACGCCGACCTGAGCACCTACGTAGAGAAACTGCGCCAGTACACCAAAGGTAAAGCGCGGATTGCGCCACAGCCGCGCCAGGCTTTCGCCGATTCGCGGCGCCTGGGTGATGGCGGCGCGGTTGCCTTTGCAGGCGGGGAAACGGGTGATGGCAATCAATACGAACATTAACAGGAGAACAGCGATCATCCATTTGTAGGGGAGCAAAGTGGACTGAATCATCTGCAGTTGCTGCACCGCCGCTTCGCTGGCGCTCATCTGCACTAACTGTTCGTGGGTGGCGTCGGTGTCCTTGAACATCACGAAACTGCCCACATACACGCCGGTCATGGCGCCGAAGGGGTGAAAGGTTTGCGAAATATTCAGCCGCCGGGTGCCAGTCTCACGGGGGCCCATCAAGGTCGAATAGGTGTTGCAAGCGGTTTCCAGAAACGACAGCCCGGCCGCGATAACGAACAAGGCCAACAGGAACATGCCGTACTTGGCCATGGACGCTGCCGGGAAAAATAGTAAGCAGCCGCACATGTACAGCACCAAACCGACCAGAATGGTGGTCTTGTAGCTAAAGCGGCGAACCACCAGCGCAGCAGGTATCGCCACGAAGAAATAGCCCAGGTAGAAGGCCGACTGCACGAAAGCGGTTTGAAAATCGCTCAATAGGAATGCTTTTTTGAAGTGCGCGATCAGCACATCATTCATGCTCGCAGCCGCCGCCCAAAGGGCAAAAATACTGCAGAGCAGTAAAAAGGCGAACCACGGGGTGCGGTTCAGGTAGAACCCGTCTGCGGTGGGCTGGAGCGTCGGTTTGTTCATTGTTGTTCTCCGAGGGCTACGGGGGTCGCAAAGGTGTGCTTGAAACGCGCAAAACGGGAGGCATCCGGGTAAGAACTTTGAGTCCCCAGGCCGGTGACCGAGCAGGCGGAATAGGCCACCGCCTCGGTGATGGCGGCCCGTAGGTCGCCGCTGTCGCTCCAGTGCCGAGCAAAGCAGCCAATAAAAGCGTCGCCGGCGCCGGTGGTATCGACCGCAGCCACACCCAACCCGGGCACTTGGAACTCCCCCTCCCTGCCGACATAAAGCGCGCCCTGTGCACCCAGGGTGACAATGACGTGGCCAACCCCTTCGGCAACCAAACCTCGGGCGGCGATACGGGCGCTTTCCACGCCTGTCACTGGCTGGCCGCTGATTAGCGCGAGCTCTGTTTCGTTAGGGACCAGAAAATCCAGCTTCGCTAGGTGTGCCCGGCTAAGGCCAGCCACCGCTGGGGCCGGGTTGAGCAACACCGGAATACCGTGGCTGTGGGCGAAGTCGATGGCGTAATAGACCGTGGCCAGTTCGATTTCCAGTTGCAGCACGATCAGTGCGCACTCACGCAAAGGCGTTCGGGCCGCATCGATGTCGGCGGGTGCCAGGCAGGCGTTGGCGCCTTTGACGATCAGGATGCTGTTATGGGAATCGGGCTGCACGAAGATGGGCGCTACGCCACTGCAGGTGCCTGGCACCCGGGTGACGTATTCGGTATCGATGCCCAGGCGCTTGAAATTAGCCAGGGTGTTGTCGGCGAACAGGTCGTCGCCGACCTTGCTCAGCATCAGCACTGGCGCACCTAACAGGGCGGCGGCAGCGGCCTGGTTCGCGCCCTTGCCGCCACAGCCCATGGCAAACCGCGGAGCTTCTAACGTTTCACCTTGGCCGGGCATACGTTCGACATAAGTAATCAGGTCGACCATGTTACTGCCGATGACGGCGATCTTCTTCATTGCTTCAGCCACCCTGTGCACCGGAACCCATTGGCCGGCATCGTTGTTATTTTTGTTATTTAAATAACATTTTTTGTGACAATTCAACCTTTTTAAGAAATGCCGGACGCGCGGAGGCCGTGCCGTCTTGACTGGGCAGAGGCATGTCCGGTTTTTTCGAGCGCAACTGTTTTCGACGCCAGAAGCCTGCCGCGGCGATGAAGGTTTTGTTGCAGCAGCCCCACTGATGCATGTGTAGGACCAATGCCCAATCCCTGCAGGTCCGATCTAGAGCAGCCGCGAGGGACAATCCACAGAAGCTGTGGATAACTCAGTGGACAACCCTGTTCCCCTGCTCGCAAAGCCACATAAAACGGGGCCTGCAGTCAAACTGTCGATTTTTTCACCAATGCAAAAAAGCGTTTTTTTTCATTGACTTAAAAAACTAAAGGGGGCTAGGGGTACGGCCACTGGCTATATCCACAGCCCTCGCCGGCATTAAGCAAAAATGTGCACAACCGCTGCAGACGCGCAGGTTAAATCGTCGTTAAACGAGATATCGCATATGCCAGGTGCCATCTGATGGCAGGTTGCGCGCTGATGCGCTGTCCAGGTGACCGCAATAAATGTGTAGTCAGTGCGCCGGTTGGCATTCTTCGCAAATCGCTCAGAAATAGGCTTGCATGAACTAGCCCAAATGGAGTAGGCTCGCCTCCGTTAGTACCAAGCTGAAAGTCAATAACAGTCGATGCAATCCGCAGCCCCTTACGACAAGGCGCTGAACGACCGGAAACGCTGACTCGATGGCCCCAGGTAAACCTTCCCGGCTTACAAAAGACCGGCAAGAAGCGGATTTACCTAACCAAGCCAACCTGCCTATTGATCAGGATCTTCACCCAGGGCGCCGAACCTCAGCCCAGGGACGTTGCCTGCCTTCCTGAAGTACCTACCAGTCAGCCAAGCGCTTTTATTTGATATCGCTTACACCTGGCTGCTTTTGTTCCAGAGTGGTTCTTTCGTCCGGCCAATGGTGGCCCGCGCAACTGGAACGTTTTTATTGTGCACAGCGGTATGCTGTGTTTATTGCAGGAACACTACAAAATGACTCACCCAATCCACACCCAGGATGCCATCCGCACCCTCACCCACGCTTTCGCCCCAATGAACTGCCTGATCCTGGCCGCCCGCAAAGGCTGCTTCAGCTTTACCATCGTCAACGAATTTGGCGTCGCTCGCCACAGTGAACGGCTGTACCCGGAGCAATACTCCAGCGCCGAGCCCCTTCAGGCTGTCATCGAGCGTACTCGCCAGGCGCTGGTCGCGTAACCTTAGCGCCTGCTGCCCCACCCTGCCTGGGTCATGCCTTGGCGGGGTTTTTCATGCCTGCTATTTATGTTAGAAAGCGTGCCCACTTAAAACTGAATGCGATAGGCCAGCCTAGTAGGCGACGTAAATATTTTAAAAACAGCCTGTTAGCGGGTTAGTTTCACACTACACTTGAACTCGGGCGGCCAGTACGCCTCTAGCGGGCCTTTCAGATCCGTCGCTGCCAAGCCGGGCCCGCTAGCTATTACCTTCATGGATATTGCCAACAGGATGTTGCCCATGCCTCTTATACCTCCCGTCGCCAGACCGCAGTTATTGCCGATAGTTTGCATCGACTATGTTGCCAAGCATTACAGCAATTCGGCCATCACTGCCCGCGTCCCCGGCCACTCTACCCCGGCTGAGTTGTACAACGCGGCCACCCTTTTTGCCCGGTATTCACCGCGCTATGGGCTGCTTTGCCATAGCCGAGGCTCTAGTGTGCGCGTGGCGAAAAATATGGCCTAATGACATTATGGCGAATCCGAGACAAAGACACTGGCAAATCTCGTCAGATTGTCCTACAAGACCGCTCTAGATCAATTGTTTCAGACCTATAGCGTTGTGTGAAAAATGTGTTAATTTCCGCTCGGTGATCACTAGGAGTTCTAATAATGAAAAAAGTAATGCTCAAGACCACACTTAGCCTCGCCGTTACCTTTGCCTCCAGCCAATTATTCGCCGCAGGCTTTGCCCTGAATGAGCAGAGTATCAGCGGCATGGGCACCGGTTTTGCGGGCCGCTCCTCATCTGCCGAAGACGCCAGTACTGTGTATGGCAACCCTGCCGGCATGTCGCGCATCAAGCGCGAACAAGTCAGCTTCGGCGCCGCGGCGATCATCGCCAAGACCGATCTCAAACAAACCGGCGGCAACTCCACCGGCACCAACGATGGCGACATGGTGCCTTTCGTCGGTGTGCCCATGGGTTACTACGTCAAGCCCATCGATGATCACTGGGCATTCGGTTTTGGCATGTATGCCCCGTTTGGTCTGGTCACCGACTACGAAAGTGGCTTCGCCGGTCGCTTCTCGTCCGACAAGAGCCACGTACAGGTGGTCACCTTGCAGCCGACCGTCAGCTACGCCTTCAACGATCGCGTCTCCATCGGTTTCGGGCCGACTATCAACCACATCAAAGGTGAGCTGACCTCATCGCTGACCGGTGCGGGCCCGTTCCCTGAAGGCCGGGTCAAGATCAAGGGCGACGACACCGCTGTCGGTTTCAACGCAGGTCTTCTGGTACAAGCCACCGATTCCACCCGTGTGGGCCTGACCTACCACTCCAAGGTCAAGTACAAGCTCGAAGGCGACACCCGTGTCAATTTCCCGCTGGGCGCTGCACTGGGCACAGGCACAGGCGGTAAGTTCGATGCCTCGTTGAGCATCGACACCCCTGAAATCGTCGACCTTTCCGTCACCCATGAACTCAACGATGACTGGACCCTTTACGCGGGCAGCACATTCACCCGCTGGAGCCGCTTGAAGTCGATCATCGTCGAGAACGAAGGCGGTGGCGCATTCGCAAACATCGCCGAAGAGCAAAACTGGCACGACACCTGGGCTCACGCCATTGGCGCGGCTTACAAGCTGAACAAGCAGTGGACCCTGCGTACCGGCTTGTCGGTCGATCAGTCGCCGACCAACAACACCGATCGCTCGACCCGCATCCCGACGGGTGACCGCGTTGCCATCAGCTTCGGTGCAGGCTGGAGCCCGACCGACGATATCACTATCGACGTCGCTTACTCCTACTTGAAGGAAGAAGAAGTCAGTGTCAACCGCACCAACACCGGCAACCGCACTTACCAGGCCAACTACAAAAACAGCGCCCACGGTATTGGTTCGTCACTGACCTACCGCTTCTAAACCAGGCCTTGGCTACAAGAAAAGCCCGCATCTCACGATGCGGGCTTTTTCGTTCTGGATGGGTCTCAGGGCGTTGAAGCGATCGCCTTCTCCACCGCTTGAACGAGCCGCGGGTCATCCGGCTTCGTCAGGCTGGAGAAGTAATCAACCACCTGGCCTTGGCGGTCGATCACGTACTTGTAGAAGTTCCAGGTGGGCGCGCTGCTCTGGCGGGCCAGTATTTTAAACAGGTGAACGGCATCGGGCCCCTTCACCACTTGCGGCTCGGTCATGGTGAACGTCACGCCGTAATTGGCGTAACAGACCTTGGCGGTCTCCTCGCTATCTTTGGCTTCCTGCTTAAAGTCGTCGGAAGGCACCCCGACCATCTCAAGGCCCTGCCCCTTATACCGCTGGTACAGCGCTTCAAGCCCTTTGAACTGGGGCGCAAAGCCGCAGAAGCTGGCGGTATTGACCACCACCAACGGCTTGCCTTTAAAGCGCTGACACAGGTCGATCGATTCTTTGGCCCGCAGCTTTGGCAACTGCCCCTGCAAGACATCCGGGCAGCTATCAGCCCAGCTCGGGGAAGTCGCCAACAGCCCTAACGCCAATGCCCATCCACGCATAACCGACTCCTTCTCAATAGCCTTCAGCATAGGCTCATGTTCAATTGCAGTAACGCCAGGCCGCTGCGCTGCCAGCCCCACCAAGCCACCGCCAACAGCGCGGCAAAGAGCACGAACAGCCCACTGCGTTGCAGCCGGCTCATGCCAACCCGCCTTGCGCCTGTAAGCGCGCCACTGGGCGCTCACGCACCGGCCAGTTCAACGCCGCCGCCAATAGGCTGAGCAGAATCGACAGCTGCCACACCAGTTGGTAACTCCCCGTATGATCGTAGACCACCCCGCCCAGCCAGCCCCCCAGGAAGGCCCCCAATTGGTGGAATAAAAACACAATGCCGCCCAGCATCGACAGGTTACGCACACCGAATAGCGTCGCCACCGTACCGTTGGTAAGGGGTACCGTGGATAACCACAGCAAGCCCATGGCAATCCCGAACAGATAAGCGCTGGTGACACTCAGCGGCAGCCAGACAAACAGCGTAATGACCACCGCCCGTAGCAGGTAGAGCGCCGTCAGTAAACGTGGCTTGGACATACGCCCGCCGAGCCAGCCGGCGATGTAAGTGCCGAAGATATTGAACAGCCCGACCAGCGCCAATACCGTGGTGCCGACCATTGGCTCCAAGTGTTGGTCGACCAGGTAGGAAGGCAAGTGCACGCCAATGAAGACCACCTGAAAACCGCAGACGAAAAACCCCAACGCCAGCAGCCAGAAGCCTGAATGGCCCGCCGCCTCGCGCAGGGCTTCGACCAAGCTCTGGTCATGGCCTTTGACCGTGGGCAGAGGGCGGTCCTTGAGCATCAGCACCAGAGGCAGGATCAGCGCGACCAACAGGCCCAAAGCTAGCAACGCCGCAGACCAACCTAACCAGCCAATCAGGCCGAGGGTGCCCGGCAACATGGCGAACTGGCCGAACGAACCGGCGGCAGCAGCGACCCCCATGCCCATGCTGCGTTTCTCTGGCGGCAACGCCCGGCCCACCACCCCCAGAATCACCGAGAACGATGTGCCAGACAGGCCGATACCGATCAACAGCCCAGCGCTCAGAGAAAGGCTCAGGGCTGAGTCGGCGAAGCTCATCAGCAATAGGCCGACGGCATACAGAACCCCACCCACGCTGACCACACGGGCCGCGCCGTAACGGTCGGCCAAGGCACCGGCAAAGGGCTGGGCGAGGCCCCATATGAGGTTTTGCAGGGCAATGGCGAAGGCAAACACCTCACGGCCCCAGCCAAAATCAGCACTCATGGGCGCTAAAAAAAGGCCGAAGCCATGCCGTACACCCAATGATAACGCCAGGATCAAAGCGGCACCGAGCAGCAGCCAACCGCTGCTACGCCAGACTGAAGTCATTGTTATTCTCCGCAAGATCTCGAAGATAGGATTGTAGGCTGATGTGTCGAAGAGTGTTGCCAGATAAATCCCAGGGCAGCGCCTGGCGGTTACAACGCTGCCGTCACCAGGGCTACCATTTCGAGCACCTCCAACAAAGCCCCGGCGGTATCGCCAGTGGTCCCGCCCAAGCGGCGTAGCATCAAGCGGCGCAGGGCCCAAAAGGCGAACCCCATGGCGACAATGACCCAGCCACCGAACACCCCACCGACCACTAGAGCCACCACTAGCACTAGGCCAGCGGCGCGGCGCGGCAGGTGCTCGGCCAACGCCTGACCCAAACCGCCAGCGCGGACGTAAGGTGTGGTCAAAAACAACGCGAGCATCGCCGAGCGCGCCAACATTGGCGCCAGCAGCAGCACCCAGCTGTGTTCGACTTGCAGCAGCGCCACCAGGGCACTGAACTTGAGCAATAGCAATAAGCCCAGGGTGACGACAGCGATGGGCCCACTGCGCGGGTCTTGCATGATTTCCAGGGTACGCTGGCGGTCGCCAAAACCGCCGAGCCAGGCGTCTGCGCTATCGGCCAGGCCGTCCAGGTGCAAGCCACCGCTGAGCAGCACCCAGGCGCTGAGCAGCAAAGCCGCATGCAACAACAACGGAGCCCCGACCAACAACGCATCCAGCCCGCACAACAGCGCGCCGAACAGCAAGCCCACCAGCGGGTAATACAGCAATGAGCGGCCCATGGCCGAGGCCGCTGGCATGCCTGGCAGGCTGACCGGCAGGCTGCTGAGGAACTGCAAGGCGATCCAGAACGGCAGCATGTTCACAGACGCTCGCGCAGCACGCCATGAGCGTCGACGTCTAAGTGCAGGACTTCGCCGTAAGCGACCGTGACCTGTAATAGGTCATTACGCGGCAAACCCCGTGCCCTGGCCAGTAGTAGGCGCATTACCCCGGCGTGGCTGACCAGCAGCACGCGTTCCCCCTCATGGCGGGCGCGCAGGCGTTCCAAGGCTGCCAGGATGCGCTCGCTGAAGGCCAGTACCGGCTCCCCTTGCGGCGGCGTGAAACCATAAGGGTCGGCCCAAAACTGGCCCAAGCCTTTTGCGTCGGTAAGCATGAGGTCTGCAGGGGAACGGCCCTCCCAGGCGCCGAAGTGAAGCTCTTGCAGGTCGGGCTCCAGGACCAACGGCAGGCCCCGCTCGGCAGCCAATGCTTCGGCGAAGCGGGCGCAACGTTGCAGCGGTGAGCTGACTACGCCTGTCCACGGGCCACGGCCCACCACGGCCGCACTCATCTGCGCCCAGCCCGATTGGGTCAGGGGGTCGTCGAGGCTACCGCGCAGCACGCTGCCGCGCTCTGTTTCGCCATGGCGCAGCAAATCCAGGTGCAAGGTCATGCGGGGCGATCCGCCACGGCGGCTTCGGCGAAGGTCGCCATCTGCCCGTGCAGGTCACAGGCCAGCCGCAGCAGTGGCACCGCGAGCGCCGCGCCGCTGCCTTCACCCAGGCGCAGGCCCAGGTCCAACAATGGCTGCGCCTGCAAGGCGGCCAGCACGGGGCGATGGCCCGGCTCGGCGCCGCCATGGGCGAACAATAGCCAGTCGCGCACCGCTGGGTTGAGTCGCACCGCCAGCAATGCCGCAACCGTGCAGATAAAGCCGTCGACCAGCGCCGCCAGGCCGGCTTGGGCGCAGGCCACATAGGCGCCCGCCAACGCCGCCAACTCGAAACCGCCAAAACAGTACAGCTGTTGCAGAGGGTCATTGGCTAATGCCCCATGCCGTTGCAACGCGCGCTCGATCACCTGCACCTTGTGGCTGACCCCGGTCGCGTCCAGGCCCGTGCCTGGCCCGGCCATGGTCTTGGCTGGACAGGCCAGCAAGGCGCAGGCCAGCGCCGCGGCCGAGGTGGTGTTGCCTATGCCCATCTCGCCGCCGATGTACAGCTGCGAACCCGCCGCCAGTGCCCGCTGCACGCTGTCGCGGCCAGCTTGCAACGCGAGCGCGCCCTGGGCCGTCGTCATGGCGGGAACCTCGGCGAAATTGCGCGTACCGGGCCCGATATGCAGGTGGCGCACCCCTGGTAAGTCTTCCAGCAATGTAGCCGTGCCGAGGTCGATCACTTCAAGTTGGGCGCTCAAGCGCCGCGCCAGGACGCTGATGGCCGCGCCGCCGTTGACGAAGTTATGCAGCATCTGCCCGGTCACCGCCTGGGGAAAAGGCGAGACCCCTTCGGCAACGATGCCATGGTCGCCAGCGAAAATCGCGATCCACACGTGCTCGACGCTGGGTTTTAGTTGGCCCTGCAAGCCGGCCAAGTGCACGGCGAGCTGCTCTAGCTGGCCCAGCGCGCCGGCGGGCTTGGTCAGTTGCTGCTGGCGCAGCAACGCTTGTTCATGGGTCTGCCGGTCCACCGGCCGACACGCTTGTAACCACCAGGCTGGGCTCATAGCGCAGGTCCTTTGAGGGTAAGGGGTAAGCCTGCGACCGTCAGCACGACCCGCTGGCAACGCTCGGCGAGGGCCTGGTGCAATAGCCCGGCTTCATCGACATAACGGCGGGTCAACTCACCGAGGGGCACGACCCCCAGGCCGGTTTCGTTACTTACCAGAATGATTTCGCCCGGCAACTGCCCAATGTTGTCGAGCAGCTCATCGCGCTCCTGCGCCAAACGCAGGGGGTCGTCGAGCAGGAGCAGGTTGGTCAACCATAGGGTTAGGCAGTCCACCAGCAGGCAGGTAGTCGGGGCGGCGTGTTCACGCAACACTTGGGCAAGTGCCAGGGGCTCTTCGCGTAAGCCCCAGTGTGCCGGCCGACGCGCGCGGTGCAGTTGCACGCGCTGGTTCAACTCAGCGTCGATGGGCTCGCTGGTGGCGATGTAGGTCACGGCCAGGCCGCTGTCGCTAGCCAAGCGCTCAGCCAGGCGGCTCTTGCCCGATCGGGCGCCACCCAGAATCAGTTGCAGCATGTTCTATGCCCCTGCGCCGGCTGGCCACATAGCTGCAGCAGGCGTGTCGTGTCCAAGTGCCGTTCCACCAAGTCAGCCAGGCGCTCGATGTCAAACTCGCGCAACGCGTGGTAGTCGACGGCCTGCACGTCGGTCAGTCCGGCCCAGCGCAGCAGCGCTGAGCTGGACTGGGGCGACTCGAACAAACCATGCAGATAGGTGCAAAAAATTTGCCCATCGGCACTGATTGCGCCATCCCAACGACCGTCAGCCAAGCGCACCGCAGGGTGTGCCAGCGCCGCACCCCGGGTGACCCCGGCATGGATCTCGTAACCGCTCACCGGGGCGTCTTCCAGGCTCAACTGACCGGTCACGTTGCGCAGCTGTTTGTCCGCTTCCAGTTCAGTGACAAAGCTCAACAAGCCCAGGCCCGGGCTGGAGCCGGCCGGCCCTTCCAAGCCCAGAGGGTCGTCAACCCGCTCGCCGAGCATTTGCAGGCCGCCGCAAATGCCCACCAGCTTGCCGCCGTAGCGCAGATGGCGGCTGATGGCCTGCTCCCAGCCGGCTTTGCGCAAATAGGCCAGGTCGCTGCGCACGCTCTTGGAGCCCGGCAGGATAATCAGGTCGGCGTCCGGGACCGGCTCGCCCGGCCCAATGAACTGTAGGTCCACCTGCGGATGCAAACGCAGCGGGTCAAAATCGGTATGGTTACTGATACGCGGCAACACCGGCACGATCACTTTGAGCACCCGCTCGGCCTTGGCCGCCTGCCGCCGATCCAGACCGTCTTCGGCCTCCAAATGCAGGTCGGTAACGTAGGGCAACACCCCAATCACCGGCTTGCCGGTGCGCGCCTCCAGCCAATCGAGGCCCGGTTGCAACAAGGCGATGTCGCCGCGAAAGCGGTTGATCACAAAACCTTGGACCCGCGCCTGTTCACTGGGCGAAAGCAATTCCAGGGTGCCGACCAAGTGAGCGAACACCCCGCCACGGTTGATATCGGCGATCAACAGCACTGGGCAGTCAACTGCTTCGGCAAAGCCCATGTTGGCGATATCCCCAGCACGCAAGTTGATCTCAGCCGGCGACCCCGCCCCCTCGACCATGACCACAGGGTAAGCGGCGGTCAGCCGCTGGTGGGAGGCCAGTACGGCTTGCATGGCAATGGCCTTGTAGTCGTGGTACGCCACGGCGTTCATGCTAGTCACCGCCCGGCCGTGGATGATCACCTGGGCCCCGGTGTCACTGTTGGGCTTGAGCAACACCGGGTTCATGTCGGTGTGGGGGGCCAGCCCGCACGCCTGCGCCTGCACGGCCTGGGCCCGGCCGATTTCGCCGCCGTCGGCGGTGACCGCACTGTTGAGTGCCATGTTCTGTGGCTTGAAGGGCACCACGGCTACACCCTGGCGTATCAGCCAGCGGCACAGCGCAGTCACCAGGGTACTTTTGCCGGCATCGGAGGTGGTGCCTTGCACCATCAGCGTGGTCATGGGAACTCCTTGTGAAACTCGGCCAAGGCCGCTTCCAGGCGCACCCAGTCGGCCGCGTCGCCGGGTAAGCCAAAGCGCAGGCTCAGGGGGTTATCGAACAAACGCAGGAGAATTCCGCGCCGGGCCATGAAGGCGTGGATCTGCACGGCCCGCTCGTCTAGCCGCCACTGAAACAGCGCACAACCACCGCTGGGTGCCAGGCCATGTTGAGTCAGGGTATGCACCAAGCGTTCGGCTGCCTGCTGGCAGCGTTGGATTTGCCGCCCGTGCCCGGCGAAGTCGATCAGGCAGGCCTGGCCGAGAACCCGCGTGGGCCCACTGACAGCCCAGGGCCCGACGTGTTCGGCCAGCAGTTGCAACAGGCGGGGCTCGGCGACGGAAAAGCCCAGGCGAACACCCGCTAGGCCGAAGAACTTACCAAACGAGCGCAGCACGATGAGCCCCGAGCGATCGGCCTGCTGGGCCACGCTGGCGTGCGGTGCGGTGTCCATGAACGCCTCGTCCACCACCAGCCAACCGCCGCGCTCGCGCAGCCGTGCATGCCAGGCCAGCAGGGTCTCTTGACTGAGCAAGCGTCCTGTGGGGTTGTTCGGGTTGACCACTACCAGCACATCGAGGCTGGGGATAAAGTAATCCACTTCCTCCTCACTGACCTCGCGCACCCGGTGCCCGGCGCGACGCCAGGCCTCAGCATGTTCGGCGTAGCAAGGTGACAGTACCCCGACCCTGCCGCTGCGTCGCAGGCGCGGCAGTGCCTGGATAGCCGCTTGCGAGCCGGGCACCGGGAGCACCTGCGGCACACCGTAATAAGCACACGCGGCCGCCTCGAGGCCGTCATCGGTTTCCGGCAAACGCGCCCAGGCACGCTCGGGAATCGGTGGAATGGGCCAGGCCCAGGGTGATAGGCCGCTAGACAGGTCGAGCCAATCGGCCACCTCGATGCCGTAATCCCGCGCCGCTTTGGCCAGGCGGCCACCGTGTTCAAGCATAGAGTTCGGCTCCCAGGCACAGCACCAATAACCATAGCCAGACCCCACGCTGCACCAGGCGCCAACCGCGCTCGATGGCAGTGGCGTCGGCGGCAGGGCCGGCACCGAGCACTGGGCGTTGGTGCAACTCACCGTGATAGACCGCTGCGCCGCCGAGCTCAACCCCCAAAGCACCCGCTCCAGCCGCCATTACCGGCCCGGCATTGGGGCTGTCCCACTGCGGTGCCTGGCGCCGCCAGCAGGTCAAGGCCAAACGGGTTTTGCCCAATAGCGCGTAAGTCAGCGCCACCAGGCGCGCGGGAATATAGTTGAGCAGATCATCGATACGCGCCGCGGCCCAACCGAAGCGCTCGAAACGCTCGTTGCGGTAACCCCACATCGCGTCAAGGGTATTGCTCAGGCGGTACAACACCACCCCTGGCGCGCCGGCCACGGCAAACCAGAACAACGCAGCGAACACCGCGTCGCTGCCGTTTTCCAGCACTGATTCAGTGGCGGCGCGGGCCACGGCCGGGGCATCCAGCTCGGCCGTTTCGCGGCTGACCAGATAGCCCACGCGCTGCCGTGCCTTGGGCAAATCATCGGCGCGCAGCGCCTGCGCCACCGGCAGCACGTGCTCGCCCAGGCTGCGCAGGCCAAGGGCGCAGTACAGCGCCAGCACTTGCACCAGCACGCCCACGTAGGGCAACTGGGCCAGCAGCGCCGCCGCACAGGTCAGCGGTACCACCGCCAGCACCCAAGCGCTGACCCCATGGCTACGCCAACCGCGCCCGGCGATGTTCAAGCGCTGTTCCAGGCGGTTGGCCAGGCGGCCGAAGGCGACCAATGGGTGGGCCCGGCGCGGCTCGCCCAGCAAGGCATCCAGCGCAACCCCGGCCACACTTAGCAAGGCGATGCTCATGGACGTTGCCCCCAGTGGTTTTCATAGAGCATTTCGGCCAGGGGTTGTGGTTCGGCCCAACCTTCCAGGCTGAGCATCGGCGCCGGGTAAAAGGCCTGCACCGGGCCCAGGCAGAGCACCGCCAAAGGCTTGGCCCCGGCCGGCATACCCAGTAGCTCGGCCAGGGCCGCAGGTTCGAACAGCGATACCCAGCCCATGCCCAAGCCTTCGGCGCGTGCAGCTAACCAGAGGTTTTGCAGGGCGCAGGCCAACGAGGCGAGGTCCATCTCAGGTAGGGTCCGGCGGCCGAAGATATGCCGCTCGCGATCATCGCTCAGGGCCGCCACCAGCACTTCGGCACATTGGCCGATGCCTTCGACCTTGAGCTGCATGAATTCGTCGGAACGCTGGCCAAGGGCTTCGGCGGTGCGTACCCGCTCCTCCTCCACCAGCGCCTGAATGCGCCCGCGCAACTCGCGGTCACTGATGCGAATAAAGCGCCACGGCTGCATCAGCCCGACACTGGGGGCCTGATGCGCAGCCTGGAGCAGGCGGGTCAACAGCTCAGGGGCCACCGTGCCACCGGCAAAATGGCGCATGTCGCGGCGCTCACCAATGGCACGGTAAATCGCCGCCCGCTCTAGTGGGCTGTAGGCGTGCTCAGACATCGAGCGCCTCGGGGGCGAACAGGCGTGCAATCGCCGCTGGGTTGGAAGGGAAATAGAAATGCACATAGGAGGCTGTCATGCGCCCGATGCGATAGACCGCCTCGGCGCCACGCCCACCGTTAGGGCTGACCCCACGCGCCAAGGGGGCCAACTCGGTACTGGTCAACGAATGGTGGTAAGTGTGGCCGCGCAGCTCGCCCTCGGGCAATGTCACGACTTGCAACGCCAGCGCCGCCAGGCGTTTTTGCATGACCGCTTCACCCGGCAGCAGGCCGAGCAATTCGGCGCGCTCGCCGGCGACATCGGTTAGGGCATCGAGCAAATACAGCATGCCGCCACATTCTGCCAACAGCGGCTTGTCCGCTTGTTGATGGGCCACAATAGCGGCCATCATCGGCGCGTTCGCGGCCAAGGCGTGGTGGTGCAATTCGGGGTAGCCGCCGGGCAGGTAGAGGCTGTCGCACGCCGGGAGGCTTTGGTCGTGAAGGGGCGAGAAAAAACTCAACTGCGCCCCCATGGCCCGTAGCACGTCGAGGCTGGCGTTGTAGATAAAGGCAAACGCTTCGTCGCGGGCCACGGCAATACGCACCCCACTGAGTAACGGTTCGATATGAACCGGTGCGGGCGCCGAGAAGGTGACGGGGGGCGGCAACAACACTTCGCAACTGCTGGCCAACGCAGCTGCGGCGACATCAAGGCGCTCGTCCAAATCATTCAGCTCGCTGGCCTGTACCAAACCCAAGTGGCGGCTGGGCAATTCGATACCGGTGTCACGGGACAGACCGCCGTACCAGCGCAGGCCCTCGGTCAGGCTACCTTCAAGCAGTTGCGCATGCCGCAGGGTGCCGACGCGGTTGGCCATTACCCCGGCGAAGGGCAGGTCTGGCTGGTAACGCGCCAAGCCGAGGGCCAGGGCACCAAAGGTCTGCGCCATGGCGGTGCCATCGATCACGGCCAGCACGGGCACGCCGAAATGACGGGCCAAGTCGGCGCTGGACGGAATGCCGTCGAACAGCCCCATGACTCCCTCGATCAAGATCAAGTCGGCTTCGCCCGCCGCCTCCCATAGCAGCCGGCGGCTGTCTTCAGCGCCGACCATCCACATGTCCAGCTGATACACCGGCGCACCGCTGGCGCGCTCGAGGATCATGGGGTCGAGAAAGTCCGGGCCGCATTTAAACACCCGCACTCGCCGGCCTTGGTTGCGGTGCAGGCGAGCCAGGGCGGCGGTGACGGTGGTCTTGCCCTGGCCCGAGGCTGGCGCGGCGATCAATACCGCCGGGCACTGGCGCGCATCCGTCACAGTTCGATGCCTTTTTGGGCGCGGATACCGGCCTGGAAAGCGTGCTTGATCACGCCCATTTCGGTCACCGTGTCGGCCAGCTCGATCAGCTCGGGCTTGGCCCCACGGCCCGTCACCACGACGTGCTGCATGGGCGGGCGGGCTTGCAGATCGGTGAGCACCTGGTCCAGGTCGAGGTAGCCATGTTTGAGGGCGATGTTCAGTTCGTCGAGCACCACCAGGCCAATGGCCGGGTCGCTCAGCAGTTCACGGGACACCGCCCAGGCCGCTTGCGCCGCTGCGATATCGCGCTGCCGGTCCTGGGTCTCCCAGGTAAAGCCCTCGCCCATGACGTGGTAGCGCACCTGCTCGGGGAAGCGCCGAAAAAATAGCTCTTCGCCCGTACTATGGCGGCCCTTGATGAACTGCACCACACCGCAGCGCATGTCATGCCCCATGGCCCGGGCGAGCATGCCAAATGCGGAGCTGCTTTTGCCCTTGCCGTTGCCGGACAACACTAGCAACAAGCCGCATTCATTGGGGGAGTTGGCAATGCGCTCGTCGATCACGGCTTTTTTGCGCAGCATGCGCGCCAGATGGCGTTCGTCGCGCTCGGGGGTGTCGGTCATCGCAAGTCTCCGCTAGGGCTGCGCGCAGGCTGCATCGACGCGCCAGGCGGGGGCCCGAAGGCGCCGACTGGCAACCGCCAATGCCGCTCTCCCCGCGCGACAGAATCAATTGAACACGACGCGCTGGCGCACCGCGATAAAAGTCTTCAGGCCGGTCTCCGGGCTCATGAGCAGCCGCAACCGTGCGGCTTGGCCACGCGCCTTCCCGTACCGATTCAGTACAGTGGCGCCGTGCGTGGCGTTGACTCATTTACCGTTGCGGGGGCAGCGCCGGAATCGCGAGCTGGGGCTCGCTCACCGGCTTCCCTGTTTCACTCGCGCGGCCCTTGGCTGGCGAGCACCTGAATACGTCGCGCAGGTTAGAGGGTTGGGGTAGGAGCGTCAATGCAAGCCGGTGTGGCAAAGCGTGTTGAACCTCCGTCGCCACAGCGCCCTCTATGCCTTAACGCATGACGATTAACGCTCAGGGAAGCTAATAATGAACAAGACTCGCCTTACACTGCTTATCCTCGCCACCGCAGGGCTCGCCGCCTGCGGCGAGAGCTCGACGTTGCAAGTCAGTGACGGCACTGGGCCTTCGCCCAAATTGCCTGAGCCCAATAAAACCCTGATCCCCACGGTGAACATCGCCGACGCGGTGGGTTGGCCCGCAGGCACTAAGCCCACCGCTGCGCCAGGCACGCAAGTGGCCGCCTTCGCCGAGGGCTTGGACCACCCGCGCTGGATGTACGTACTGCCCAACGGTGACGTACTGGTGGCCGAAACCAATGCGCCGCCCAAGCCCGATGACAGCAGCGGCGTGCGCGGCTGGGTGATGGAAAAGGTCATGGCCAAAGCCGGTGCAGGCGTGCCTAGCCCCAACCGCATCACCTTGCTGCGCGACAAAGACGGCGACGGCGTGGCGGAAACCCGCACCGTGTTCCTGGAAAAGCTGAATTCACCGTTCGGCATGGCGTTGGTGGGCAATGACTTCTATGTCGCCGACACCGATCGCCTGCTGCGCTTTCGCTACGAAGACGGCGCAACGTCAATCACCACGCCAGGCGCCAAGGTCACCGACCTCCCCGGTGGCACCTTGAACCACCACTGGACTAAGAACGTCATTGCCAGCCCAGACGGCAAGAAGCTGTATGTCACCACCGGCTCCAACAGCAATGTCGGCGAAAACGGCATGGCCGCCGAAGAAGGTCGCGCCGCGATCTGGGAAGTCGACGCCGCCACTGGCCAGCACCGTATTTTCGCGTCCGGTATCCGCAACCCCAATGGCCTAGCCTGGGAGCCCCAGAGCGGCAAACTGTGGACCGCGGTGAATGAACGCGACGAAATCGGCAGCGACCTGGTACCCGACTACATCACTTCAGTGAAAGACGGTGGCTTCTACGGCTGGCCCTACAGTTACTACGGGCAGAATGTCGACAAGCGCGTAGAGCCGCAAAACCCAGACCTAGTGGCCAAGGCTATTGCGCCAGACTACGCGGTAGGGCCACACACCGCCTCGCTAGGCTTGATGTTCGCCGAGCCCAACGCGCTGCCCGCGCCGTTCACCAATGGCGCAATCATCGGCCAGCACGGCTCGTGGAATCGTAAGCCCCACAGCGGCTATAAGGTGATTTTCGTCCCGTTCAGCAATGGCATGCCTAGCGGCCAGCCGGTCGATCTATTGACCGGTTTCTTGAACAAGGATGAGGAGGCGATGGGACGTCCGGTGGGTGTGGTCAGTGACCACAAAGGCGCGGTCCTGGTTGCGGACGATGTAGGTAACAAGATTTGGCGCGTAACGGCCGCCAAGTAAAGCGAATCGATCGGGGGCCCGCGCTGAGCAGCCCCCGAACGCTGACCCGTATCACATGAAAAAAAGACGTCAGGGATTACGCGCTAAATTCCCTGCATCCAACACGCGCTTGGCATTGAGGTAGGCTTTCTGCCAATAAGGCTTGGCCAGGTAATCCAAGCGTACCGTCCCGCCCGTGGCCGGCGCATGGACGAAACGCCCCTCCCCCACATAAATACCCGCGTGGCTCACCTGAGAGCCGCCGCCGGTGGCGAAGAACACTAAGTCCCCTGATTGCAGAGCGTTTTTGTCCACATTGGGGCTGCGCATGCTGATCAACTCTCGGGTCGAGCGCGGCAATTGCACACCCGCTGCGTCACGGTAGACGAAGCCAATCAGGCCGCTGCAGTCGAACCCTGAGTCGGGCGTATTACCACCCCAGCGGTAGGGCGTGCCCACTAAACCTAACGCACGAAACAGCACGTCATCGGTTTGCGGCGAGAACCCGGGGGTCGTATTGATCACAACGGGGCGGATGAGCTTGGGAGCAGGCGCCGGAGCCGGCGCGCTGGCGCAACCGCCCAATAGGGCGGCGCTAAACAGTGCAGCAATACGTAACGGTGTCGACATAGACTGCACCCACCTGGTTAAGGCCAGGCACCTACTTGCTGGAAATGACCGTGGTCGGCGCCATGGCCAAGGCGCGCTTGGCCTCGATAAAGGTCTTGCTCCAGTAACTGTCATTCAAACTGTCGACGCGAACGCCACCGCTACGACGGCTGCTGGAATGGATGAACTGCGCGTCACCCAGATAAATCGCGGCATGGCTGACCCGGCCGCGGCCTGCGGTGCTGAAGAATAGCAGGTCACCCGGCTTAAGGTTATTGCGCGACACCAGAGGAGCTTTAACGTTGATCATTTCGCGGGTCGAACGCGGCAAGGTCATGCCGGCTTCCTCACGGAACAGATAACCGATAAAGCCGCTACAGTCGAAACCCGAACGCTCGCTGGAACCACCAAAGCGGTAACGGGTGCCGATCAGGGCTTTACCACGTTCCAAAATACTGTCAGCCAAAACCGGCAGGACGTAGGGCTGGCCATTGAACTCATTGAGTTCCTGTTCAGCGGTCATCTGTTCGTCTTCGAATACCAAGGATGCTTTCGAAGGGGACTGATGGGGCTGAATCACAACTGGATTCGAGACCTGCTGCTGGGACACCGGCGATTGCGCGGCGCAACCGACCAACAGGGTCAGGAAAGCGAGTGGCACGAGGGGTGCTAGGCGATTGAGCATGGGCACGACCGTGGAGAAAAGGTTTGAGTGGTGGCAACCTTGCCTTAAATTGCCATCATTTGCAAATTCAATCGAACGAATTGTGACTTATTGGTTCTGATCGCACATCTAACGCGCCCGGATAAATCAGGGCGCATTACAACAAACTAAAAAATCATCTATCTGATTGATTTATCTAGTAAAAAAATCAGCTATAGCGGTATTCGCGATGAGTCGTTGGAACCTGGCGCCACTGCAGTGACTGACGTCCAGGAGCCGCTGGGTGCTGGCCTCGGACGCCGATAGAACTGCTGAATCGCAACCCGCTGTCTGTGGCGCCAAACACCCCAGATACAGCGCGCTGACCCAGCAATACCGGGCTAGCGGGAAAGGAGAATGCAATACTTCGGCCAGCTTTTCCATAGGAAAAGCTCATCATTGACAATAAAACGGCGTCAATTCTCTGAAAAAGTTCTGCAGAGGCTCTATTTGCTGGGTTACAGCCCTAGGCCGTTCGTCGAGTTCTGCCTCAACAGGGCCTGAGTAAGCCTGGGTCAGGGGTGCTTAAAAGCTGGATTGCGAACGTTCTGGGTGCACAGGTGCACCCATTCGGCCCAACTACCAGCCGAGGGTTTCTTTCAGGAAGGGGATGGTCAACTTGCGTTGCGCCTGCAACGAAGCTTGGTCGAGGCGCTCGAGCAACTCGAAGAGCGCGCTCATGCTGCGGGTACCGCGGGTGAGGATAAAGTGCCCTACTTCGTCAGTTAGGTGCAGGCCGCGGCGCGAAGCGCGTAGCTGCAAAGCGCGCAACTTGTCTTCGTCAGACAACGCACGCATTTGAAAAATCAGGGCCAGGGTGAGCCGCGACTTGAGGTCCGCCAGTTTCACAGGCAACTCTCGCGGTGAGTGAGAGGCGGCGATCAATAAGCGCCTGCCGCTATCGCGCAGGCGATTGAACAAGTGGAACAGGGCTTCTTCCCAGTCCGCCCGGCCTGCGACCACTTGCAGATCGTCCAGGCAGACCAGCTCGTATTGCTCAAGGTCATCCAGCAAGCCGACACCACGCTCCATGAGCTCAGCCATGGGCAAGTACACCGCACGCTCGCCCAACTGCTCGAAGCGCAGGCAAGCCGCCTGCAGCAAGTGGGTGCGCCCTACCCCTTGCTTGCCCCATAGGTAAATAAGGCTTTCAGTCCAGCCGGCGTCGGCTTCGCAAAGCCGCTCGACGTAGCCGAGGGCGGCGGCGTTGGCGCCGGGATAATAATTGACAAAGGTGGCGTCATCACGCAAACGCACACCTAAGGGCAGCTGAATCGGTTTCATGCTGGCTGGGCGGTCCATGGAACCGCAGGGGCCTCTGGGTGAAGTGCGCAAAGTCTATACCTGCCACGCCAGGCGCACAATGCGCGGGACTGGAGGGCAAATCAACAGCTTGCAGCGGCCAACCTTTTGCGCAGTTAAAACCGGCTATAGCTCGGGGTCGCCTTTACCGCTGTAAATCTCTGAGTCTTTATACAAGTCTTGCATGTGCCGCACCAACACCATGATTACCGCTGCCAATGGCAGTGCCAGCAGTACCCCGGTGAAGCCGAACAGCTCGCCACCAGCCAGAATGGCAAAAATCACCGCCACCGGATGCAGGCCGATGCGGTCACCGACCAGCAGCGGGGTAAGGACCATGCCTTCCAACGCCTGCCCAATCATGAACACCCCAGCGATCAGAATAAGGTGCATGGGGTCGAGGCCGAACTGGAATAAACCTGCAACCAGCGCGGCACCGATGCCGATGATGAACCCCATATAAGGCACGATCGCTGCCAGGCCCGCCATTACCCCGATCAGTAGGCCAAGCTCCAGCCCCACCAGCATCAAGCCCGCCGCATAGATCACGCCAAGCGCCAGCATCACCAACAGTTGGCCGCGAACGAATGCACCTAACACCTCATGGCACTCACCGGCCAACTTGACGATCTGCTCCTCACGTTGGCGTGGTAGCAGGCTGCGTATCTTCGCCATCATCAGGTCCCAATCCCGCAGCAGATAGAAACCCACGACAGGGATCAGCACCAGATTCGCCAACCAGCCAATCAGCGCCAAGCCCGAAGCTGTTGCCTGGGTCAGCACCATACCGACGATATCGGTGGTTTGCCCCATGTGTTCGGACACCGCTGCTTTGATCTTGTCGAACTTCCAAAAACCTTCGGCCAGGCCCAAGTGCGACTGCACCCATGGCAGCGCCGAGTGTTGTAACCAATCGAGCATCTGCGGTGCCAACTCGTACAGGCGCACAAGCTGTTTAGCCAGCATGGGGATCAACACTAGCAGCATCAGCATGAGGATCAGGGTGAAGATTGCAAACACCAGAACCACGGCGAGCGTGCGTGACAGTTTTAGCTTTTCCAGGCGATCCACCAGCGGATCCGCCAGATACGCCAGCATGACGCCGATCAGAAACGGCGAAAGGATCGGATGCAGCCAATAAACGAAGGCGGCCAGTAACAACACCGCGCTTAGCCAAAACCAACGACGCATATCAGTCATCAAGCGCATCCACTTCAATCATTCGTAAGGTTACTTATGTGCGGGCGGTCGGCCGGATGCGCTCGATGGCGCAACCGGCCGACCCTCTCACCAGGCGAAACGCAGATCGACTGCGGCTTGCGCGGGCGCCTCGGGCGCGGTGGGCGTACCAGGCGTCGCTACGGGGGCAGTGGCCGGGGCCACAGGGGCAGGCGGTAACTCGCGTAACTTGCCCAGGGCCAATTGGGCCCGTAGCTGCTCGGCATTGCCGGTCACGCGATAGATAATTTTGTCCCCATCGACCTGGCTCAGGCGCGGGCCATAGGGTTCAAGCAGGCGGCCCAGTTGCGCATAACGGTCGAGGTCCATGCCCTCGACCTGCAGTGATAATTCAGCACTGGCCCCTGGCTTGACCAGAAAGCGGGAGGCTAGCCGCTGGCTGACCGCCAACATCACGGCATCGGCCAAGGCCGCCTGGTCGATACCTTCGGCGGTGCCTTGCTCGCGTTTGTCGCCAAGCCACAAGCGCCATTTACCCTGCCACTTACCGCCGTCTTCACGGGCATGCACCGCCAGGAGCGCATCGGCGCCATAGCGCTCGGAGGCCTCGCGTAACGGGCCAGCATCGGTGCCTTCAAGGTTTTTCGCGGTGCCGACGATCTGCTCCTGCAGGTCGGCCAATGGCAAGCGCAGTGGCAAGCCACGGTGCTGGGCGGCGCGACGCAGGGGTTCAGCGCTGCTTTGGCCATCCCCCACCAGGCTGGCCCCTTCGACGGCCTCATTCAGCCACCAGGCCAGAATCGACGGCCGATTACTGCCCCAAGTCGCCAGACCCGCCTGGCGCAGCGCGTTGTCGGTACTGCGGGGGTCGAACTCCACCTGCAGCGACTCCGGCGGGCCGGCCTCGTAGCCATACTGGCTGATGATCTGCTGCGGGTCTTTACGAATCGCCGCCAGGCCCCCGCTGTCGACTGCTTTGGGATCGCCAGTAAGGCGCGTCACCAGGGTGCGCAGGGCCTGCTGGGTGGCCTGGGTACGCTCCTCGGCGCTCTGCCCGGCGACCGGCTCGCGCACCTGATACAGGTTGGCAACGGTTTCGGCATGGCTGGCCAGGCTGAACGAAGCGAGGCAGGCGAAGAACAGGTATTTATACAGACGCATGGAGAATTCCCGAAGGCAGTAGGCGGACCGAGCTTACGACAGCGTACATCGACAAAAGCTCAAACAGCCAATCTACTTCAAAACTGGCCGTTACCGTGACGCCGAAGTGGCGGTGCCAGGCACATCCATATTGATATTGCGCCATGCCGCCTCGGCGAAGCTATAGACCGAGAAAGCGATAAGGCCCAAGGCAACCACGCCCATCAATAGCCCGCCCATGGGTAATCGCTCCAGGCCATTGAGCGCATCCTTTATACCGGGGGGGTGCATGGCTTGATAACTGGAGCCGCTGACCACCAACAGCACGGCGATTTCAATGAACGCCACGCCCCGGGCAATCAAACCAAACTGCGATACAGGCCGCACATAATGCATCACTTCGGCGTCGGCCTCGAAGTACTGTTCAAAGCTGGCTTTCCAGCCTTTGATGATGTGGGTAACCCCCACGCCCAACGGCACCAGGGCCGCCAGGTACACCAGCAAGTTGGAGTGGTCCCAGGCCAGAACGCTGGCCAGCAGATCCTGGGCCTGCCCGCCCCCACCGCCACCGGACTGCTGCAAGCCGGACACCAACAACCCCAATGCGAAGAACGCCAAAGCCCCATAGGTCACGCCGCCCACGAATAGACCAGCGCGAATCACCAGGCCCTTGAAGCTATTGCCATGGTCATCCACGTCGCGCAGAGCCTGCAGCACACGCCAAGCGGCAAACGCCGCCAGCCCGACAATCACAATAGCCACGAGAAAATGCCCGAAGGGTTGGCTTAGCAAGCTCTCCAGGCTGCTATGGCTATCGGCGGGTTGGCCACTGCCCAAAGCAGCTAATAAGGCGAAGATACCAATGATCAGATAGACAACGCCGCGAGCGGCGTAGCCACCCCGTGCGAGCAGGACTAAGCCATGGTTGGGCGACATAACAGGCATTCCTTTGAAATAAACAGACACAGCTACTGACACACACCGACCTAGAGCGTTCGCTTGAGCTTGGCGGCGGCAATGTAACGGCTGGCCAATGCACCGTTTATTTCGTCAATATGCCCCTACCCGTCGGCGCAAGGATGGCCGCTGACCGGCAAGCCTGATAAAATCGCGCGCCTTCGCAGACCGACCCTGTCGGTCGATTCCCTGAATCCCTCCCCCAAAGGCCTGGATCATGAGCAAGCAACCCTCCCTGAGCTACAAGGACGCCGGTGTAGACATCGACGCCGGCGAAGCATTGGTCGAACGCATCAAAGGCGTCGCCAAGCGTACCGCGCGCCCCGAAGTCATGGGCGGCCTGGGCGGTTTCGGCGCCCTCTGCGAGATCCCGGCCGGTTACAAGCAGCCTGTACTGGTCTCGGGCACCGACGGCGTCGGCACCAAACTGCGCCTGGCCTTGAACTTGAACCGCCACGACAGCATCGGCATCGACCTGGTGGCCATGTGCGTGAACGACTTGGTGGTATGCGGCGCAGAACCGCTGTTTTTCCTCGACTACTACGCGACCGGCAAACTCAACGTCGACACCGCGGCGGATGTGGTCACGGGCATCGGTGCTGGCTGTGAGCTAGCTGGCTGTTCGCTGGTCGGCGGGGAAACCGCTGAAATGCCCGGCATGTACGAAGGCGAGGACTACGACTTGGCTGGTTTCTGCGTAGGCGTCGTGGAAAAGGCCGAGATCATCGACGGTTCCAAAGTTGCCACGGGTGATGCACTGATCGCCCTGCCATCGTCCGGCCCGCATTCCAACGGTTACTCGCTGATCCGCAAAATCATCGACGTGGCCGGCGCCGACATCGAAACCGTGCAACTCGACGGCAAACCCTTGACCGACCTGCTGATGGCGCCTACGCGCATTTACGTCAAACCGTTGCTCAAGCTGATCAAAGACACCGGCGCCGTCAAAGCCATGGCCCACATCACCGGTGGCGGCCTGCTCGACAATATCCCTCGGGTATTGCCTAAAGGCGCCCAGGCTAAAGTCGACGTCGCCAGCTGGCAGCGCCCGGCCGTGTTCGATTGGTTGCAGCAGCAGGGCAATGTCGACGAACACGAAATGCACCGCGTGCTGAACTGCGGGGTCGGCATGGTAATTTGCGTGGCCCAGGCCGACGTGGAAAAAACCCTGGAAAACTTGCGTGCCAGCGGCGAACAGCCTTGGGTAATCGGGCAAATCGGGGTCGCCGCCGAAGGCGCCGCCCAGGTTGAGCTGCAAAACCTCAAGGCACACTGATGCCTGCGACTTGCAACGTGGTGGTGCTGCTATCCGGCACCGGTAGCAACCTGCAGGCCTTGATCGACAGTACCCGCGCCGGTGACAGCCCGGTGCGTATCCGCGCGGTGATTTCCAACCGCGCAGATGCCCTGGGCCTGCAAAAGGCCCAGGATGCGGGGATCGACACGGCGGTACTCGACCATCGTCAGTTCGACGGCCGCGAAGCGTTCGATCGCGCACTCATGGCGCTGATCGACGACTTCGAGCCGCAGTTGCTGGTGCTGGCCGGGTTCATGCGAATCCTCAGCGCCACGTTCGTGCGCCATTACCATGGCCGTCTGCTGAATATTCACCCATCCCTGTTGCCCAAATACAAAGGCCTGCACACCCATCAGCGGGCGTTGGAGGCTGGCGATAGCGAACACGGCTGCAGCGTGCACTTCGTCACCGAGGAACTCGACGGTGGCCCTCTAGTCGTACAGGCTGTGATTCCGGTACAGTCTGGGGACACCCCGCAAACCCTGGCCCACCGGGTTCATGCTCAAGAACACCAGATTTACCCGCTGGCCGTACGCTGGTTCGCCGAGGGCCGCTTGCGCCTTGGGCAACAAGGTGTTGTTTTCGACGGTCAGCCTCTGGCTGTCGGCGGCCATTCGATTCGATCCTAGGAGACTCTATGCGTCGCGCCCTGCTCTTCGCTTTCGCTTTGCTCGCCCTACCCGCCGCTCATGCGGCAGACCTTTCGCCGTTTTCGGCCAGCTACACCGCAGACTGGAAACAGCTGCCCATGAGCGGCTCCGCCGAGCGCAGCCTGGAGAAAAACGCCAACGGCCAGTGGACCTTGAGCTTCAAGGCATCGATGATGATCGCCAGCTTGACCGAAACCAGCACCCTGACCGTAGACAAAGAAGCGCTTATCCCGCAGAGCTACCATTTCGAACGGGGTGGGCTGGGCAAGGCGCGCACGGTCGATCTGGACTTTGACTGGGACAAAAAGAAAGTCACCGGCAAGGACCGGGGCGACGCGATCAACCTGCCGCTCAACCGAGGCGTGCTGGACAAGTCGACCTACCAACTGGCGCTGCAGCACGACGTGGCCGCTGGCAAAAAAAGCATGAGTTATCAGGTAGTCGATGGTGATGAGATCGAAACTTACGATTTCCGCGTATTGACCACTGAAAAAGTCGACACCAAAGCCGGTCAGGTCGAAGCCACCAAAGTCGAACGCGTCCGCGACCCGACCCAAAGCAAGCGCACCACTGTGCTGTGGTTCGCTAAAGACTGGGACTACCTGCTGGTCAAGCTGCAACAGGTAGAAACCGACGGCAAGGAATACAACATCATGCTGCAAGAAGGCACGGTGAACGGCAAAGCCGTTAAAGGTAGCTAACCATTAAAAGGGCAAGCGCCACCCCGCTTGCCCTTGATTTCCAGTGCAACGCCCCTCGATGAATTTTCTTTCATCAACCGCTCTAGCCTGCGACATTACGCCGCACCCCGCGTCGTTCCAGCCTCTCAGCATTCAGCCAGCTCTGGTAAAACACTCTTGCAAAAAGCGTCGGTTTACTTAGGGAGCTAACAAACCCTATAACAGAAGCCTGCACACGCCTCTTGTGGCTTATCGCAGAATCTTCAGAGATGGGAGCTTTCAGAATGACTGTAAAAGTAACCGAACGCGACGACGCCCATATGTCCCACGAAGGCCTGGCTGCCGGGGTGCGTATCTGGGATGTGTACCAACAAGGTCTACTGGTGGGCATGTTCCACACCGAGCAAGATGCGCAGAACTACCGCGCTGAGCTGGAGGTTTCTGAACGGCAGCGCGATCAGCAGCGTCAGACGCAGATGAGCCACTCCTGATGCAAAAAACCCCGCTTCGGCGGGGTTTCGGTTTACCACATCAGGTCGTCGGGAATCTTGTACGCCGCGTATGGGTCTTCGGCGGATTCCACTTCCTCGGTGACCACATTCAGAACAACAATGCGTTGAGGCGCGCGCTCTTGCACTTTGAGCGCCGCTTCGCGAGGAATCACTTCATAGCCCCCGCCATGTTGGACGATCGCCAGTGAGCCGTTGCTCAACTTGCTGCGCATCAGGTTATTGACCGACAAGCGCTTGACCTTCTTGTCGTCGACAAAATTGTAATAGTCTTCGGTGGTCAGCTTGGGCAAGCGAGTGGCCTCGATCAATTGCTTGACCTGAGCGGCCTTGGCCTTCTGCTCGACCTTTTCCTGCTGCTGTCGGTTGAGCTCCTGGTCGCGCTTGAGCTTCTGGGCAGCGGCCTCTTGCGCCAAGCGTTTCTGGCTGTCATCCACCTCGACCTGGCCTTTGTTCTCCAGGCGCTTCTGCTTTTGCTGCTCTTTGCTGACTTGCTTGACTTGCTTCTGGTTGACCAGCCCGGCTTTCAGCAGCTGGTCACGAAGGGAAAGGCTCATGGTGCTTTGCTCACTTATGCAACGGCTCAGCCACAGCTGGGCAGATTCTTTTCCTGGCGTTTGGCTTCGCCCCACAGGGCGTCCAATTCTTCTAGGGTGCAATCTTCAATCGGACGGTGGGTCTGACGCAATGCCTGTTCGATAAATCGGAAGCGTCTTTCAAACTTCTGGTTGGCCCCGCGCAGTGCGTTTTCGGCGTCGACCTCTAAGTGACGGGCCAGATTGACCACGCTAAACAGCAGGTCGCCCAGCTCGGCCTTGATCGCCTGTAGATCGGCGCTGGCCATGGCTTGGAGGACTTCGTCGAGTTCTTCACGTACTTTATCCACCACCGGCAGCGCCGCAGGCCAGTCGAAGCCCACCTGGGCTGCGCGCTTTTGCAGCTTGCCCGCCCGAGACAGCGCTGGCAATGCGCCTGGAACGTCATCGAGCAACGACAACTGTTCGGGCGCCGTAGCCCGCTCAGCCCGCTCCTCGGCCTTGATGGCTTCCCAGCGAAGCTTCACGGCGGCTTCACTGAGTTTGGGCGTATCGAGCGGGGCGTGCAGGTCGCCGGTGGGAAATACATGGGGATGGCGGCGAATCAACTTGCGGGTAATACCGTCGACCACGTCGTCGAATTCAAAACGGCCTTCTTCGCGACCCAATTGGCTGTAATACACCACCTGGAACAACAGATCGCCCAACTCGCCGGGCAGCTGGGCGAAGTCCCCCTGCTCGATCGCATCGGCGACCTCGTAGGCTTCTTCCAGGGTGTGCGGGACAATGCTTCGGTAGTCTTGCTGCAAGTCCCACGGGCAGCCGTATTGCGGATCGCGCAAACGGGCCATGAGGTGAAGTAAGTCTTGAAGGTTATACATGCCTGGGTTCCGGGGGGCATTGGCGGGACAAACCGGGCTAAGGCGCCCGGTTACGTCGAGTTTCAATGATGTTGGGCAACTGCGAGAGCCGCCCGAGCAAACGCCCCAGAGCGTCCAGACCCGGGATCTCGATGGTCAGGGACATCAAGGCGGTGTTGTCCTCCTTGTTGGAACGCGTATTGACGGCCAGCACGTTGATCCGCTCGTTCAATAGCACTTGGGAAACGTCTCGCAGCAAACCGGAACGGTCGTACGCCCGGATGATAATGTCCACCGGGTAGGTGAGCACCGGGATCGGCCCCCAACTGACCTGAATGATGCGCTCCGGCTCGCGCCCGCCCAACTGCAACACGGAAGCGCAGTCTTGCCGGTGAATGCTCACGCCCCGGCCCTGGGTGATGTAACCGACGATGGCATCGCCCGGCAGCGGCTGGCAGCAGCCAGCCATTTGCGTCATCAGGTTGCCGACGCCTTGAATCTGGATGTCGCCGCGTTTGCCGGGTTTATAGCCGGTGGCCTTACGCGGGATCAGCTCCAGCTGTTCGTTGCCACGCTCGGGCTCGACCAACTGTTGCGCGCCGTTGACCAGCTGCGCCAGGCGCAGATCGCCCGCGCCGAGGGCGGCGAACATGTCTTCGGCGGTCTTGTGGTTGGCTTTTTCAGCCAAATGCTCGAAGTCGACCTGGGGCAAGCCCAAGCGGCTCAATTCGCGCTCCAACAGGGTTTTGCCCGCGGCGACGTTCTGGTCGCGCGCCTGCAACTTGAACCAGTGCACGATCTTCGCCCGCGCCCGTGAGGTGGTCACGTAGCCCAGGTTGGAGTTCAACCAGTCACGGCTTGGAGTGCCGTGCTTGCTGGTGATGATCTCGACTTGCTCGCCGGTATTGAGGCTGTAGTTCAACGGCACGATGCGCCCGTTGATCTTCGCGCCCCGGCAGTTATGGCCAATTTCGGTGTGCACGCGATAGGCGAAGTCCAGCGGTGTCGCGCCCTTGGGCAGGTCGATGGCATGGCCATCGGGGGTGAACACGTAGACCCGATCGGGTTCGATGTCCACCCGCAGCTGTTCGGCCAAGCCGCCGATATCGCCTAGCTCCTCATGCCATTCGAGCACTTGGCGCAGCCAGGAGATTTTTTCTTCGTAGTGGTTGGAGCCGGACTTAACGTCGGTCCCTTTGTAGCGCCAGTGGGCGCAGACCCCCAATTCGGCCTCTTCGTGCATGGCGTGGGTGCGGATCTGTACCTCCAGCACCTTGCCCTCGGGCCCGATCACCGCCGTATGCAATGAGCGATAGCCGTTTTCCTTGGGGTTGGCGATGTAATCGTCGAACTCCTTGGGAATATGCCGCCACAAGGTGTGAACGATGCCCAGCGCGGTATAGCAGTCGCGCATTTCCGGGACCAACACGCGCACAGCGCGAACGTCGTAGATCTGGCTGAATTCCAGACCTTTACGCTGCATTTTGCGCCAGATCGAATAGATATGTTTAGCCCGGCCACTGATATCGGCCTTAACGCCGGTATCCAATAGTTCGTTGTTGAGTTGGCTCATCACATCGCTGATGAACCGCTCGCGGTCCAGGCGCCGCTCGTGCAGCAACTTGGCGATTTGTTTGTACTGTTCAGGCTCCAGATAGCGAAACGAGAGGTCTTCGAGCTCCCACTTGATGTGGCCGATGCCTAGGCGGTGGGCCAGAGGGGCATAAATATCGAATACTTCGCGCGCCACGCGATTGCGTTTTTCGTCGTCGGCGCCTTTAACCGCGCGAATCGCGCAGGTCCGTTCGGCCAGTTTGATCAAGGCCACCCGTACGTCGTCAACCATGGCGACGAGCATCTTACGCAGGTTCTCGACCTGCGCCTGGGAGCCCAGCACCAGGGACTGACGGGGGCTAAGGCTGGCACTGATGGCGGCCATGCGCAACACGCCGTCGATGAGTTTGGAGACCACCGAACCGAAGCGCTGGTCGACGTCCACTAGGCTCACTTTGCCTTCGCGCACGGCTCGGTAAAGGATCGCGGCGGCCAGTGAGTCCTGGTCTAGCTTGAGGTCGGCGAGTATTTCCGCCATCTCCAGGCCTGCCTGAAAACTCGACGTGCCGTCGGCCCACGAATGCTTGGCCGGGTTACCCTGCAACTCGGCCTGTTGTGCATACTCGCACGCCGCCTTGAGGGCGACGCGGTCAACCGCCAGATCGACGCTGACGACATGATCCAGCCATGCATCGAGATTGATACTGCCGTCGGTGTTGACCGGCTGGTGTGCTCTCACCTGTACCATCTTGTTTACCTTCCCTACCGACGCATCCAGGATGCATCAAAAGTCGCTGGCTTAACCCCTGCTGGGCCGGCAGGTGCCGTGCTATCGCACGCCAGTCGGAATTAAACGAGCGTCCTGGCTCGTTCGAATAACGCCATGGCCTCGACATGTGCCGTCTGTGGAAACATATCGAGGATCCCGGCACGTTTTAATCGGTAACCCTGCCGAAGCAACTCGACCGTATCGCGGGCCAAAGTTGCCGGGTTACATGACACGTACAACAAGCGCTCGGCGCCTAATTCACTCACTTTGCGCACTACCTCGAAAGCGCCGTCACGCGGCGGGTCCAAGAGTACCGCAGAAAACCCCTGCGCCGCCCAACCCGAGACGCTCAGGGGTTGGGACAGGTCGCTCTGGAACACGGCAACGTTGTTCAAACCATTGCTAGCGGCATTGGCCGCCGCACGCTCGACCATGCTTGCCACGCCCTCTACCGCTACGACTTCCCGGGCCTGACGTGCCAATGGCAAGGCAAAGTTGCCCAGGCCACAAAAGAGGTCCAGGACACGCTCGTTGGCGGTAGGCGCCAACCATTCGAGCGCTTGCGCGATCATTGCCGTGTTCACTGTTTCATTGACTTGGGCAAAATCGCCCGGCCGGTAGACCAACTCGACGTTCCACGGTTCCAGCCCGAAGCTCAACACCTGCCCGGGCAGATCCGCCGTGGGCAACCCCTCGCCCTGCAACCAAAGCTGGGCCTCGTGCTGTTGGCAAAAGGCCCGTAACGCCGCCAGGTCGGGCTCTGCCAGCGGCGCGGTATGGCGCAGCAACACCGCGGTGGCGGTGCCGCTGAAGAGTTCGACGTGGCCCAGCACCTGCGGTTTGGCAAAGGCCTGCAACAATTGCGGCAGGCCCGTCATGATTGGCTGCAAGGCTTGTACCAAGACGGGGCATTCATGGATGGCGACGATGTCTTGACTGGCCTCGGCGCGAAACCCAACATCCAGGCGCCGAGCCTTGGCATCCCAGCGCAGCGCCACCCGCGCGCGGCGCCGGTAAGCGAACTCAGGGCCGACCAAGGGCAGCGCCCATTGCACAGGTTCAACCCCCGCCACCCGCGCCAACTGCTCGGCCAAATGGCGCTGTTTAAGCGCCAATTGTTCACTATGGGGCAGGTGCTGCACGCTGCATCCGCCACACCGGGCGAAATGCTGGCATGGGGCCGCACGACGGACCGGGTTGGCCTGCAGTACCCGCTCCACGCGGGCCTCGACCACCTTGCCATGGGCGTTGAGCACCCGCGCTTCAACCTCTTCCCCGGCCAAAGCGGCGGAAACGAACCAGGTGCGCCCTTCGAAAAAAGCGATACCCCGGCCGTCACTACTCAGGCGCTCGATGGTCAGGCGCTGCTTCTTGCCCGTTGGCACCTGCACCGCCCGCTGCCCGCCTGTGGGCTGAAAGCGCAGACCCGGGCGGGTTTTAGACATTGTAAATGCCGCTGGACAGGTAACGGTCGCCGCGGTCGCAGATAATCGCCACGATGACCGCGTTCTCCAGCTCTTGGGACAAGCGCAACATCGCTGCCACAGCGCCGCCGGAGGAAACGCCGGCGAAAATGCCTTCTTCACGGGCTAGCCGGCGGGTGACGTCTTCGGCTTCGCGCTGGTCCATGTCGACGATACGGTCGACGCGCTCAGCCTGGTAGATTTTTGGCAGGTACGCCTCGGGCCAACGGCGGATGCCCGGAATGGCTGCGCCTTCCATAGGCTGCAGGCCGACGATCTGGATCGCCGGGTTTTGCTCCTTGAGGTAGCGCGAGGTGCCCATGATGGTACCGGTGGTGCCCATGGAGCTGACGAAGTGGGTGATGCTGCCGCCCGTTTGTTGCCACAGTTCGGGGCCGGTGCTGCGGTAGTGCGCCTCGGGGTTGTCGCCGTTGGCGAATTGATCGAGCACTTTGCCGTGGCCTTCGGATTGCATCCGCTCGGCAAGGTCGCGAGCACCTTCCATGCCCTGCTCGCGGCTGACCAGGATCAGTTGCGCGCCATAGGCGGTCATCGCCGCCTTGCGCTCAGCGGTGGAGTTGTCGGGCATGATCAGGATCATCCGATAACCCTTGATCGCCGCGGCCATGGCCAAGGCGATACCGGTATTGCCAGAAGTCGCCTCGATCAGCGTGTCACCGGGCTGGATCTGCCCACGGCTCTCGGCGCGGGTGATCATCGACAGCGCGGGGCGGTCTTTTACAGAGCCGGCGGGGTTATTGCCTTCGAGCTTGAGCAAAAGGGTATTACTGGTGACCCCGCCTAGGCGCTGCAAGCGCACCAGCGGGGTGTTGCCGACGCAATCGGCGATAGTGGGGTACTGCACGGTCATGATGATTTCGCAATCCGGACTGCGGAGGGTGGCCTATCATACCGACAAACACTGCCGCCCCATATCACGCAAAGTATGCGCGTTATGGCATAAAGGAATAACACCCGCCCCATTGGGCCAGGAATGTACGGCAATGGCCGCTAGCAAGCTTGCTACAATTCGCCCGACAGGGACCTGCACCGGGCCGCTAGCCCTGCCACCCCCATCGATCAGGAGATCCGCGGTGTGCTGAAGAAACTCGGAATCAAAAGCCGCGTGCTGCTGTTGGCACTGGCACCGGCGGGGCTGATGGCGGTATTGCTGGGCGGCTACTTTATCTGGGTACAGCAGAACGAGCTGCAAAGCCAACTGCTGGAGCGCGGCGAACTGCTTTCCGAACAATTGGCGCCGCTGGTGGCCCCTGCCCTGGTACGTGGTGACGAACCACTGCTGGAACGCATCGCTGCTCAAGCACTGGAGCAGAGCGATGTCCGCGCGGTCACGTTTCTCAGCCCGGAACGCGCAATGCTGGCCCATGCCGGGCCGAGCATGCTCAATTCCGTGCCGATCGGTAACAGTTCGCACCTGTTACAACGCACCGGCAGCGACGCCACCCGCTATCTGCTGCCGGTACTGGGCCATCACCGCGACCTAGCCGGTATCAATATTCCGGCCGAGTCCCAGCGCCTGCTGGGCTGGGTCGAGCTGGAGCTGTCGCACAACGAAACTCTGCTGCGCGGCTACCGCAGCTTGTTCGCGAGCCTGATGCTCATTCTGGCAGGCTTGATTATCACCGCATTGTTGGCCGTACGCATGAGCCAGACCATCAGTGTGCCGATTCGTAAAATCAAGCAGACGGTCATCGAACTCAAGGACGGCAATCTGGAAAGCCGCCTGCCCGCACTCGGCAGCCATGAGCTGGACGCTTTGGCCGCCGGCATCAACCGCATGGCCGAAACGCTGCAAGAGTCTCAAGAAGAACTGCAACACAGCATCGACCAGGCCACCGAGGACGTGCGGCAAAACCTGGAAACCATCGAAATCCAAAACATCGAGCTGGACCTGGCGCGCAAAGAAGCCCTGGAGGCGAGCCGAATCAAATCCGAATTTCTGGCCAACATGAGCCACGAAATTCGTACCCCGCTCAACGGCATCCTCGGCTTCACTCACTTACTGCAGAAGAGCGAGCTAACCCCGCGCCAACTCGACTACCTCAACACCATCGAAAAGTCCGCCGACAGCCTGCTGGGCATCATTAACGAGATTCTTGACTTCTCCAAGATCGAGGCCGGCAAACTGGTGCTCGACAGCATCCCCTTCAACCTGCGCGATTTGCTCCAGGACACCCTGACCATCCTCGCTCCAGCAGCCCATGCCAAACAACTCGAGCTGGTCAGCTTGGTCTACCGCGACACGCCGCTGTCGTTGATCGGCGACCCCTTGCGGCTCAAGCAGATCCTCACCAATTTGGTGAGCAACGCGATCAAGTTCACCCGCGAAGGCACCATCGTGGCTCGGGCCATGTTGGAAGAGGAAACCGAGGACAGCGTACAACTGCGCATCAGCGTGCAAGACACCGGGATCGGCCTGTCGACCCAAGACGTGCGAGCGCTGTTCCAAGCCTTCAGCCAGGCCGACAATTCGTTGTCTCGACAACCCGGCGGCACCGGCCTGGGCCTGGTGATTTCCAAGCGGCTGGTGGAACAGATGGGCGGCGAGATTGGGGTCGACAGTACCCCGGGCGAAGGTTCGGACTTCTGGATCAGCCTGAGTTTGCCCAAGACTCGCGATGACGCCGAAGACCTGCCCTCGGCGCCGTTGTTGGGGCGCCGTATCGCGATCGTCGACCGCCATGAAATGGCCTGCCAGGCCCTGCGCCATCAGTTGGAAGACTGTGGTTTGGAAGTCACTGCGTTCAAAGACCTGGACAAACTCACGGCCGGGATCGCGGCAGCCCGCCAGGCTGGTGCCTTCATCGACCTTGCGGTGCTGGGGGTGACCCTGCATGAAGTTGCCGCCGACCGCCTCGGCCAGCAGATTCGTGAGATCGAAGCGCTGGGCTGCCGGGTGCTGGTACTGTGCCCGACCACCGAACTGGCGCTGTTCCACCCCGTGGTGCCGAACGCCCACAGCCAGTTGCAGGCCAAACCCTCCTGCACGCGTAAACTGCGCCGGGGCCTGGCGGACTTGATCAGCCCGCGCCATCAATACCAGCCGTTCAATGATCAAGTGCGTGACCGCGCGCCCAAGGTGCTCTGCGTCGACGACAACCCAGCCAACCTGCTTCTGGTGCAAACCCTGCTCGAAGACCTCGGCGCCGAGGTATGGGCGGCAGACAGCGGCGTGGCGGCGATCAACGCGGTGCAGAGCGAGCATTTCGACCTGTGCTTGATGGACGTGCAGATGCCCGGCATGGACGGCCGCGAAACCACCGAAAAAATCCGCCTCTGGGAGAGTGGCCAGCCGGGCGCGGCCCTGCCGATCGTGGCATTGACTGCCCACGCCATGGCTAACGAAAAACGCGCGCTGTTGCACAGCGGCATGGACGATTACTTGACCAAGCCGATCAGTGACCGCCAATTAGCCCAAGTGGTGCTGAAATGGACCGGCCTGATGCTCCACGCCCAGTCCGGCCAGCGGCCAGACGAATGGCCGGTCGAGGCCGGCAGTGCCAAAGTGCTCGATCTCGACGAAGGGCTGCGCTTGGCGGCTGGCAAGGCCGACCTGGCGGCAGACATGCTGGCCATGCTCCTGGCTTCGCTTGAGGCCGACCGCGAAGCGATCCGTAATGCCCGCCAACAACGCGACTCCACGGCCATGATCGAACGCGTGCACCGCCTGCACGGCGCCACCCGTTACTGCGGCGTGCCGCAACTGCGGGCGGCCTGCCAACGCAGCGAGACCCTGCTCAAACAGGGCGACCCCTCAGCGATGCAGGCGCTGGACGAACTGGATGAGGCCATCACGCGGCTGGCGGCGCAGGCACGGGTAAGCGCCTGAACACGGCCGACATAGCCCCCATGAGCGCGGCTCAGGCTGATCTTGTAAAATCCTTGGCCCGCCAGCCGTGCTAGCATGACGCGCAGATTTGGAGGACCCATGGTCGAACACGATTTTCGCTTTAGCCTGCTCAACCCTCAACATACCCTGATCGAGTGCCGCGCCTTGGCGCCTGGCCGCTATCAGGTCACGGGCAACGGTGGCTCGATCCACAACGATGACGCCCTGCTGGTTACCCTCAAAGGCAGCAAGGACTTATCCATGCGCCTGCAGGTGGAAAAGGTCAGGCACTTGATCAACCCGCCCGGGCAATGGGTCGCGGTGGCCAGTGGGCCGGTGTTTGGTGAACTGGTCATTCATCAATGGCAGGTCAAGTGCGATGCCTGTGCCAAGGTGCTAGACCTCGAGTTCGCCGTCGACAGCAAACTCGGCAGCAAGGCCCAGAAGCCTGCCGCCACGGCGCGCCTGGCCGAACTGGGTTGGGCCAGCGAAGGCGGTAAACACTTGTGCAGGACGTGCAAGGAGGCTGCGTGAACAAGCTCTTTGCCGCAAGCCTGATCGGCGCTACGTTGGCGGGCTGCGCCAGCGAAGCCCCGGTGTTACAGCACGACCGCAGCTACGTGGTGGAATGGATCGGCGAACGGCCGCTAATCGACAACAGCCACCTGACCCTAACCCTGGCCAACGACGGCCGGGCCTATGGTAACGCGGGCTGCAACCACTGGTTCGCCCCCTACACTCTGCAAGGGCAAAGCCTTGCCTTCGGCAAGCCGGGTAACACCCGCAAGCTGTGCGCCCCGGCCGTGATGGAGCAGGAACAGCGCTTTCTCAAGGCACTGGAGACGGTGCAGCGCTGGGACATCTCCGGCACCGAGCAAGTGCGTTTCTGGCCCGCCGAAGGCAAGCCGATCCGGTTGTGGCTAGAGGACCTGTAACGGGCCTTTCAGGGTAGCGCTTGCAATGCCACTAGTTTGGCTTTGATCCCAGCGGCAGTTTGCTCACCCAAAAGCCGCTCGCGGACCTTGCCCTTGCCGTCGATGATAAAAGTGGCAGGCAACGCCTCGCTGCGCTCGAGCGCGAAACGAGCCGCCGGATCGTCGGCCAGCACGGTGAAGGTGATGCCCAGGTCGCTGCTGGCTTTCTTCAGGTCGTCACCGCGCAAGCCATCGTAATTCACCCCGAGCACCCGTACCCCCTGCCCCTTGATGCCTTTCGAGTCGTTGGCGAGCGCATTCAGTTCCGGGATTTCCGTGCGGCACGGCCCGCACCATTCAGCCCAGTAATTAACCACTAACCAGTGGGAGTCCAATTCCCGCGCGGCGACTGTTCGACCGTTTTGGTCTGGGCCGTAATCGGCCGCTCGGCAACCGCCCAATAGGGCAGCGACGAACATCAACGAGGCAATGGCGTAACGTACTGGCATGGTTGGGTCCTGGGTCACGGGCGACGGCAAAAGATCGCGCTCGGGGTTAGAATAGCCGCCCCACCCGGCTGGACGCGAATGCTGATGACTGATCTGACCCTCTATCACAACCCACGCTGCTCGAAATCCCGTGCGGCGCTGGAACTGCTCCAAGCGCGCGGGCTCACACCCACGGTGGTGCGCTACCTGGAAAGCCCACTGGATCACGCCACCCTCAAGGGCCTACTCGCCAAACTGGGCATTGACGCACGGCAACTGTTACGCCGGGGTGAAGACGAGTACCAGGCGTTGAACCTGGCCGACACGACACTGGACGAGAACCAGTTGATCGCCGCCATGGTCGAACACCCGAAGTTGATCGAACGGCCCATCCTGGTCGTCGGCGACAAGGCCGCCATTGGCCGGCCTACGGACAAAATCCTGGAGATCCTGCCGTGACCACCTCTTATATTCTGGTGCTGTACTACAGCCGCCATGGCGCCACTCGCGAAATGGCCCGGCAAGTCGCCCGTGGCGTCGAGTTGGGCGGCCTGGAAGCACGTGTGCGTACCGTACCGGCGGTGTCCAGTGAATGCGAAGCGGTGGCGCCCGCGATTCCCGAAGCCGGTGCCCTATATGCCAGCCTCGACGACCTCAAGGGCTGTGCCGGGCTGGCCTTGGGCAGCCCGACCCGCTTCGGCAACATGGCCGCGCCCCTCAAGTATTTTATCGACGGTACCAGCAGCCTCTGGCTGGGCGGCGAGCTGGTGGGCAAACCGGCTGGGGTGTTCACCTCGACCGCCAGCCTGCACGGCGGCCAGGAAACCACCCTGCTGTCGATGCTGCTGCCCCTGCTGCACCACGGCATGCTGGTGACCGGCCTGCCCTACAGCGAGTCGGCGCTATTGGAAACCCGCGGTGGCGGCACCCCTTACGGCGCCAGCCACCACGCCGGTGCCGATGGCAAGCGCGCGTTGGACGAGCACGAAATCGCCCTGTGCCGCGCCCTCGGCCAGCGCTTGGCAACTACGGCCGCGAAACTGGACATCGCCTGATGCAGGATTACAAATGGCTCCATGAGTACTGCTTGAACCGTTTTGGCTCAGCCAAGGCGCTCGAAGCCCACCTGCCCCACGCCAAGACACCGGCCCAACTGCGCAAGATCAGTGCCGACCGTTATTTATCGACCCTAGCCCTGCGGGTCTTCCGTGCAGGCCTGAAACACAGCCTGGTGGACGCTAAATGGCCGGCCTTCGAACAGGTTTTTTTCGGATTCGACCCGGAGAAAGTCGTGCTCATGGGTGCCGAACACCTGGAACGGCTGATGCAGGACACCCGTATCATCCGTCATCTGGGTAAGCTCAAAAGCGTCCCGCGCAATGCCCAGATGATCCTCGATGTGGCCCATGAACACGGCAGTTTCGGCGAATTCATCGCCGACTGGCCAGTGACTGATATCACCGGGTTGTGGCAGTACCTGAGCAAGCAAGGTAACCAGATGGGCGGGCTATCGGCGCCGCGCTTCCTGCGCATGGTGGGCAAGGACACCTTCATCCCCACCTGGGACGTGGTTGCCGCGCTCAATGCGCAGCAGATCGTCGATAAGGTGCCTAGCAGCAAACGCGACCAGGCCGCCGTTCAGGCTGCCTTCAACCAGTGGCACAGCGAGAGTGGCAGGCCGATGTGCCAGCTCTCGGCGATGCTGGCCTTCACCGTCAACCACTGAACGGATGCCAGCCTAAAGGTTGATCACATTGGGCACCCGCATTGGGGCGCTTTCATCGATCTTCAGGCTGGCAAAATCGAACAGACCGCGGTCGGCCAGTTGCGACGGCACCACATTCTGCAAACTACGGAAAATGCTATCGGTACGCCCTGGGCTTTTGCGTTCCCACTCCACCAGCATCTCCTTGACCACTTGGCGCTGTAGGTTCTCCTGGGAGCCACACAGGTTGCAGGGGATGATCGGAAACTGCTTCATGTCCGCATAAGCCTGAATGTCTTGTTCGGCGCAGTAGGCCAGCGGGCGGATCACCACGTTGCGACCGTCGTCGGCGCGTAGCTTGGGCGGCATGGCCTTGAGCGAGCCGTTGAAAAACATATTGAGGAAAAACGTCTCGACGATATCGTCGCGATGGTGCCCCAGGGCCATTTTTGTGGCCCCGATTTCATCGGCGAAGTTATACAAGGTGCCCCGGCGCAGGCGCGAGCACAGCGAGCAGGTGGTCTTGCCTTCGGGTATCAGCTCTTTGACCACCGAGTAGGTGTCTTTCTCAACGATGTGGTACGCCACACCCAATGCCTCCAGGTAGGCTGGCAAGACATGCTCTGGAAAGCCGGGTTGTTTCTGGTCCATGTTGACCGCGACGATTTCGAACTCGATCGGCGCGACCTTTTGCAGGTGCAGCAGCACATCGAGCAGCGTGTAGCTGTCTTTGCCGCCGGACAAACAGACCATCACCTTGTCGCCGTGCTCGATCATGTTGTAGTCGGCGATCGCTTCACCGGCCTGGCGACGCAGGCGTTTCTGCAGCTTGTTCTGATTGACTGTGAGGGTGCCCATAGCGCTCGAGATCCGCGAGAGGTTGTCAAAAGGCGGCTATTTTACGCACTACCGCCATTACTGTCCTGCCCCCACGGGGCGTTTCTTTATGACGAGTGGTTCAGCATAGCGCCAGGCTTGCGGCATAATTGCCGCCTCTGGAGTGTGTGTAAGAATGCCCGAGCAACTCAATACCCGCGTCGAAAGCTGTTTCCAGCAGGCTGAAAGCTTTTTCAAGCGGCCGTTCAAGCGCCCGCTGGTCAGCTTCAAGCTGCGCGGCCAGAAAGCTGGAGTGGCGCATTTGCAAGAGAACCTCTTGCGCTTCAATCTGCAGCTTTACCGCGACAACAGCGAAGATTTTCTCAAGCAGACCGTGGCCCATGAAGTGGCCCACTTGGTCGCGCACCAGCTGTTCGGCCCGCTTATTCAGCCCCATGGCGAGGAATGGCAACTGATCATGCGTGGGGTCTATGAACTACCGCCCCACCGCTGCCATAGCTACGACGTGCCAAGGCGGCAAGTGCTGCGTTATATCTACAAGTGCCCGTGCGGCACTCACTTTCCATTCACGGCCCAACGCCATCGCCTAGTCCGCCAAGGCCGCCGGTACCTGTGCAAGGGCTGTCGGCAAGGCTTGGTTTTCAGTGGTGAAACCCGAGTCGAGTAAATCCCAGGCAAAAAAAATCGGGGCCCGGCGGTAACCCGCCCTGGCCCCGATTTTCTGTTTTCTTACACCTGTGGCGTGGTTGGCGCAGGACCTTCAGCGACACCCAAGTCATCATCAGGACGACCGTCGACGATGGCACGGCCACCGGAAGCCAGCTCGGCATCCATCTGATTGGTATCCAGCTCACCGACCCACTTGGCAACAACCAAGGTAGCCACGGCGTTACCCACCAGGTTGGTCAGTGCGCGCGCTTCCGACATGAAGCGGTCGATGCCCAGGATCAGCGCCAAGCCGGCGACAGGCAGTTGGCCTACAGCCGACAGCGTGGCAGCCAACACGATAAAACCACTACCGGTCACACCAGCAGCGCCCTTGGAGGACAGCAGCAACACTGCCAGCAAAGTGATCTGGTGAGTGATGTCCATGGTGGTATCGGTCGCTTGGGCGATGAACACTGCAGCCATGGTCAGGTAGATCGACGTGCCATCCAGGTTGAACGAGTAGCCAGTAGGGATCACCAGACCCACTACTGATTTCTTCGCGCCCAGACGCTCCATCTTGATCAGCATACGCGGCAGGGCCGATTCCGAGGAGGAAGTACCCAGCACGATCAACAGTTCCTCACGGATGTAGCGGATCAGCTTGAGGATGCTGAACCCGTGGGCGCGGCCGATGGCGCCCAGCACGATCAGCACGAAGGCAACGCATGTCACGTAGAAGCAGATCATCAACTGACCCAGCTGCACCAGCGACCCTACACCATAGGCACCGATGGTGAACGCCATGGCCCCGAACGCACCGATGGGCGCCAGTTTCATGATCATGTTGATGATGTTGAACATCGCGTGGGCGAAGCGATCGATGATGTCCAACAACGGCTTGCCGTAGGAACCCAGGCGATGCAGGGCAAAACCGAAGATCACCGAGAACATCAGCACTTGCAGGATATCGCCCGTGGCGAACGCACCAACGATAGTGTTAGGAATTACGTTAAGCAGAAAACCGATGATGCTTTGATCCGCACCTTGGCTCACATAGCCGGCGATCTTCGACGCATCCAGGGTGGAGACATCGATGTGCATGCCAGCGCCGGGCTTGACTACGTTGACGACGACCAGGCCGATCACCAACGCCAGGGTAGAAACGATTTCGAAATACAGCAGCGCGTAGCCACCGGTCTTGCCTACCGATTTCATGCTCTGCATGCCAGCGATGCCGCTGACGACCGTACAGAAAATGATAGGGGCGATGACCATTTTGATCAGTTTGATAAACCCATCGCCTAATGGCTTGAGTTTAACCGCCGCTTGCGGATAGAAGTGGCCGATCAGAATACCGATGATGATCGCGACGATCACCTGGAAATACAGCGATTTGTACAGTGGCTGACGAGTCGTCATTGCAAGTTCCTCAATGTATCGCTCGCACCCGTTCCTGGGTACTTGCAACACTTTAAGCACGACCCTCCTAGTGATGGAGGGATTTGTTTTGGGCGAACTGCGCGATGGCAGCTCTGCAGGATGCATTGCAAGGCCCGCGCCAAAATCGAGGAAGTGTCTGTATCCGGGGGGTGTAGCGGTAGGTGCCATCAATATGGCCATCATCGCAGCAGAAATTCTGGCGGGTTTCCGCCCTTATTTCAGCTGGATCCCATGGAGATGGCGGTAATCCGCCGCCCACATTTGTCCTGGTATCGGTTTCAGGTATTTTTAAAACGGATGCGGAAGGCTGCGCCGCCCAGAGAGGATTGTTCGAGGGTAAGTTGCGCGTCGTAACTTTCGATAATGTCTTTGACCACGGCCAGCCCGATGCCTTGGCCAGGGTTTTGCCGGTCAAGGCGTTCTCCCCGTTGCAGAATACGCGCCCGCTGGTCGGCAGGTACGCCTGGGCCGTCGTCTTCCACGCATAACTCCAGGCCATCTTCCGACCAGGCCAGGCTGACGTGCACTTGGCTCAGGCATAAGCGGTAGGCGTTTTCCAACAGATTGCCTAACATCTCCAACAGAGCACCCTGCTCGATCGGCACATAGCTTTGCGCAGGTATGGTGAAGCTCACCGCCACCTGCTTGTCGCGGTAAACCTTGTCCAATGTGCTGCACAAGCTGTCGAGCAAGGGCTGCAACTCGACCCGGTGACGTACCAGGCCACTCTTGCGCAGGCTGGCACGTTGCAATTGGTAGCCAATCTGCTGGCTCATGCGCTCGATTTGGGTTTGCAGGATCCGGGCTTGTTCGATGTCTTGCGGGCGTAAGGCGATGGTCTCGCTGACACTCTGCAACACGGCCAGCGGGGTTTTCAGGCTGTGGGCCAAGTCGTCCAAGGAATGACGATAACGTTCGCGCTGATGACGCTCGTGCCGCAACAGGCGGTTCAACGAGTTGGTCAAGCGCAACAGCTCCCGCGGGTGCTCCTCACTCAAGCCGTCGCGGTTGCCCGCCTCGACTTCGTCCAGCTCGCGGCTGAGCTGGCGTAAGGCGCGCAGCCCCCAGGTCATGCCGATCCAGAGCAAAAACAGCAACGCAATCAGCGCCGCTCCGAATCCCAAGAACAGGTCTTTGCGCAACACACTGATGATTTTCTGATATTCGCGCACCGGCTGCAGGGCGACGATGCTGTAGGCCGCGCTACGCCCACCGAGCAACTTCACCTCCACATCGTAAACGAAGAACTCCTCGCCATCGGCCTGGCGAATATGCGCGAATTCGGTGCCTCGGCCGTCGTAGCGTGGTTGATAGTTGATGTTTTCCTCGGCCGTCGCCCGCGAGCGCCAGACCAGAGCACCGTTGCGGTCATAGATATAGCCGAGCAGGCCGCCATCGGGCAGGTTGAACTGCTCATCCGGCAACACACTGGGCATTTGCAGACGACCATTTTCGATGCGCGCAGCGGAAATCAGCGTGGTCACATCGGAGGCCAGGCGCTGCTCGATGGACTCCTGCAAGGCCAGGCTGAAGGCCTTCTGCAACGCAGGTAGAAGGCCCAACATGAACAACACTGCCAGCAACGCGCCGGCCAACATCAGACGCAGCCGCAGCGAACGGATCACCGGCAGCGCTCGGTGAACAGGTAGCCCATCCCCCGCACCGTATCGATAGGTCGAAACCCGTGCGGGCCCTCGATCTTGCGCCGCAAGCGGCCTACCAGTACTTCGATCACATTGGGATCGCGCTCGTCGTCGTCTGGATATAACTGTTCCATCAGGCGCTCCTTGGGCACCACCTGCTGGTGGTGGCGCATGAGGTATTCGAGGATGCGGTATTCAAAAGCGGTGAGCGCCACTGGCTGCTCGCCGAGGGTCGCCTGCTTGCGGTTGAGGTCGAGGGCCAAGGGCCCTGCGCTGATGGTTGACTGGATGAAGCCACTGCTGCGCCGCAACAAAGCGTTCATCCGCGCTTCCAACTCTTCGAACTGGAAAGGCTTGACCACATAATCGTCGGCCCCCGCCGCCAGGCCTTCTACTTTATCTTGCCAATTACCCCGTGCGGTGAGGATAAGGATGGGAAACACCTGGCCCTGGCTGCGCAACTGCCGGATGAGATCCAGCCCCCCCATGCCCGGCAGACCCAGGTCGATCACTGCCAAATCGTGGTTGAACTGTTCAGCCTGGTATAGCGCCTCTTCGGCGTTCGCCACCGCCTCCACCACGTGGCCACTTTCGCCGAGGCGGGTACGCAAATGATGACGTAACAAGGCTTCGTCTTCGACCACCAGCAGTTTCATAAATGCTTGTCCTCCCTCTGTGACAGCGCTGCTCGCACCTAGCCTGCACACACGAAAACGCCGGGCCCACGATGATCGCGATGGCCCGGCGGTTTGCGTTTAACCTAAAACGCGTAGTTAGCGGATACGTACATTTGGCCAGTACTGCTCAGGTCCATAGAGCCAGCTTTGCGAGCGCCATGGGGGACCATTTCTACGCTAGCGTTGGTACGCAGGTAACGATACCCCAGTTCCATCGACATATTGTCGCTGACTTGTTGCAAAAGACCCGCCTGTACGCCGAAGGCATAACCGTAATTGGTGTCACGGCTATAGCCCTTGGACTCCTGGCTAAGCTTGGTAGTGCCTGCGCTGCCCCCTAGGAAAAGTTTAGTCCCAGTGGCGGCGGGGAAAAACAGATCGTAGCTGCCCAGCAGATTCTCTTGGCGCAAACGGACGCCATTGTGGCTACCGGATACGTTGTCGTAGGTGACATAGTAGCGGCCGACGTCATTCTGCTGGCCGAGGCGCAGACCCCAGGTGCCCTCACTGCCGATCACGCCATTGACGTTGGGGTTATCCAGATTTTTGTCGAGCTGGCTGGACTTGGTGATTTTGTTATCGGTCTTGCCGTAGGTCAGGCCGATGAATGTATCGTCGGCAGCCTGGGCCAGAACACTGCTGCTAGCCAGTGCAGCGGCAGCCATCAATTTTTTGAAGTGGTTCATGGTGTCTCCTTCGCGACAAGGCGCTTTGGTTTGGTGTGGCGCCAGAATAGGGAAGCTTCGCTGAACATCGGCTGAACCCTCTCTGAACCACGCCTGAACCAATTTCAGGCAATGCCTCCCACCTGCCGCGCGCACTCGGTCCGCCAGGGCCTCTCGCTAGCGGCCGGATAATCCGGCAAAATGCGCCCCCATGAATATTGCCCTTCCCCGCTGTTGCAGCCCGCTGCAATTGCATTGGCCATTGCCCACCGCCCTGCCCGGCGCGGTGCTGGCCAGTTTGCATTTCGACCCTACGCAAATGGCACCCGACGATTTCATCAGCGCCGGGATTGCACCGCCGCCGTCCGTGCAACGCTCGGTACCCAAGCGCCAAGCGGAATTTCTCAGCGGCAGGGTGTGTGCCCGGCATGCTCTGCGCCAACTCGATGGTCTGGGTTATACCCCACAAATTGGCGAAGACCGCGCGCCCGTCTGGTCTGCCCAGCACTGTGGTTCGATCACCCATGGCCAGGGTTGGGCCGCTGCAGTGGTCGCCAAGCAAATTGACTATCGCGGCCTCGGGCTGGACGCCGAGCCCCTACTGCCGGTGGAGCGTGCCGAACGCTTGATGGGCGAGATTTTGACCCCCTCCGAGTTGCAGCGCCTGGCGCCCAGCCAGCTGGCAATGAGCGTGACCTTGACGTTTTCACTCAAGGAAAGCCTGTTCAAAGCGCTCTACCCCATTGTCCAGAAGCGGTTTTATTTCGAGCATGCCGAGCTGCTGGAATGGGACGAGCAAGGCCACGCCAGGCTGCGTTTATTGACCGACCTGTCGGCCGAATGGCGCAGCGGGGTGGAACTGGACGGCCAGTTCTGCCTGCACGAAGGGCACTTGCTGAGTTTGGTCAGCGTGGCCGCGTGAGCCTGGCTGCGCATTTACCCTGAGGCGCCCAACGTGCCAATTCGCGGGGGCCATAGAGGCTTCAGGTGGCAACCGGCGCGATAGGCACGTGTTGTGCTAGCCGAACTCAAGCGGTAAAGCGCGAAAGTGAACCCTGACCAACGGTGTATTCGACCCTCAGCCAAGCCAGATGCGGCCTACACGGATGCAAGACCTTTCGCGCACAAAATACTCACACGTTATCCACAGCCGACAATCTTGCAATAGGCCTCAGACCGCTTTATCTTGTATCCCGCGCTTGGGAAAACACTACATGTTGGGTTTTACGCTAAAAACCAAGCACAACTCAAACGCCAAACTCAAGCCCTCATGGCCATGTTTTTATGAGTTTGCCCAAAGAATTTCACGCCATGCCCAATGAACGGCAGGCAACGGGTGCCCTCTTCTTGGAGAGCGGCACATGTATGTACAGAACCTCGGCGGCCGGGCTCAACCTGGCCGCCATCGCTTCGGCCAGGGATCGGCGGCGTACCGCGCTTTCCCCACTGTCCCGAGGCATTCAATGCCGACGGCCCCACCTCGAACCGGTGTGGGCTGACGGAGTTTCATTGTTTCAGGGCAGAACGGCAGGCACCCGAACGGGGCCTCATCCAACATAAAGAACGTGGAGACACCCATGCAGACCGATACAACTCGCGAGAACCCGCAGGCCAAGGCGCCGCAGGCATCGGATTCGAACCAGGATCTAGCCGCCACCGCCCCAGGCCAGCTGCGTGTGATCAAGCGTAACGGCACCGTCGTGCCCTACACCGATGACAAGATCACCGTCGCCATCACCAAAGCGTTTCTCGCAGTTGAAGGCGGTACCGCCGCCGCCTCGTCGCGCATCCACGATACCGTCGCGCGCCTGACCGAACAGGTCTCGGCGACCTTCAAGCGGCGCATGCCCTCTGGCGGCACCATCCACATCGAAGAAATCCAGGACCAGGTCGAACTGGCCCTGATGCGTGCAGGCGAGCAGAAAGTTGCCCGCGACTACGTCATCTACCGCGACGCCCGCTCCAAAGAGCGCGCCACCCGCAGCAACAACGACGGTCCGGCGCAACCGCACCCGAGCATTCGCATCACCCGCGCAGATGGCAACCTCGAGCCCCTCGACATGGGCCGTCTGAACACCATCATCACCGAGGCCTGCGAAGGCCTGGAAGAAGTCGATGGCGAGCTGATCCAGAAAGAAACCCTGAAGAACCTCTACGACGGCGTAGCGTTGACCGACGTCAATACGGCGCTGGTCATGACCGCTCGTACCCTGGTCGAGCGCGAGCCAAACTATTCGTTCGTCACCGCCCGCCTGCTGATGGACACCCTGCGCGCCGAAGGCCTGAGCTTCCTCGAAGTGGCCGATAGCGCCACTCACCACGAGATGGTCGACCTGTACGCCAAGGCCTTGCCTGCGTACATCGCCAAAGGCATCCAGTACGAGCTGCTGAACCCGGTACTGGCCACTTTCGACCTGGAAAAACTGGGCAAGGCGATCAACCACGAGCGCGACCAGCAGTTTACCTACCTGGGCCTACAGACCCTGTATGACCGTTACTTTATCCACAAGGACGGCGTACGTTTCGAACTGCCGCAGATCTTCTTCATGCGCGTGGCCATGGGCCTGGCCATCGAAGAAAAGCACAAAGAAGACCGTGCGATCGAGTTCTACAACCTGCTGTCGTCGTTCGACTACATGGCGTCCACGCCCACTCTGTTCAACGCCGGCACCCTGCGCCCGCAGTTGTCCAGCTGCTATTTGACCACCGTGCCGGACGACCTTTCAGGCATCTACCACGCGATCCACGACAACGCCATGTTGTCCAAATTCGCCGGGGGCCTGGGCAACGACTGGACCCCTGTGCGCGCGCTGGGCTCTTATATCAAGGGCACCAACGGCAAATCCCAGGGTGTCGTGCCGTTCCTCAAAGTGGTCAACGACACGGCCGTGGCCGTCAACCAGGGTGGCAAGCGCAAAGGCGCGGTGTGTGCCTACCTGGAAACCTGGCACATGGACATTGAAGAGTTCATCGAGCTGCGCAAAAACACCGGTGACGATCGCCGCCGTACCCACGACATGAACACCGCGAACTGGATTCCCGACCTGTTCATGAAGCGCGTGTTCGACGATGGCAAATGGACGCTGTTCTCGCCTTCCGAAGTGCCTGACCTGCACGACCTGACCGGCAAAGCCTTCGAAGAGCGCTACGAGTACTACGAAGCACTGACCGAGTACCCAGGCAAGGTCAAGCTGTTCAAGACCATCCAGGCTAAAGACCTGTGGCGTAAAATGCTCTCCATGCTGTTCGAAACCGGCCACCCTTGGTTGACTTTCAAAGACCCGTGCAACCTGCGCAGCCCGCAGCAGCACGTGGGTGTCGTGCACAGCTCGAACCTGTGCACCGAGATCACCTTGAACACCAACAAGGACGAAATCGCCGTTTGCAACTTGGGCTCGATCAATCTGCCTAACCACATCGTGGCCGGCAAGCTCGACACCGCCAAGCTGCAGCGCACGATCAACACCGCCGTGCGCATGCTCGACAACGTGATCGACATCAACTACTACTCGGTGCCCCAGGCCAAGAACTCTAACTTCAAGCACCGCCCAGTGGGCTTGGGCATCATGGGCTTCCAGGACGCGCTGTATTTGCAGCACATCCCCTACGGCTCGGACGCTGCAGTAGAGTTTGCTGACAAGTCCATGGAGGCTGTCAGCTATTACGCGATTCAGGCTTCCTGCGACCTGGCCGACGAGCGTGGCGCTTACGAGACGTTCCAGGGTTCGCTGTGGTCAAAAGGCATCCTGCCGCTGGACTCGCAACAGATTCTGATCGAATCCCGTGGCCAGAAATACATTGATGTCGACCTGAACGAAAGCCTTGACTGGGCGCCGGTCCGTGCCCGCGTACAAAAAGGCATTCGTAACTCCAACATCATGGCCATCGCACCGACTGCCACCATCGCCAACATCACCGGCGTATCGCAGTCGATCGAACCGACCTACCAGAACCTCTATGTGAAATCGAACCTGTCGGGCGAATTCACCGTGATCAACCCGTACCTGGTGCGCGACCTCAAAGCTCGCGGGCTGTGGGACTCGGTCATGATCAACGACCTGAAGTACTACGACGGTTCGGTGCAGCAGATCGAGCGTATTCCGCAAGAACTCAAAGCGCTCTACGCGACCGCGTTCGAAGTGGACACCAAGTGGATCGTTGACGCCGCCAGCCGCCGCCAGAAGTGGATCGATCAGGCCCAGTCGTTGAACCTCTACATTGCCGGTGCTTCGGGCAAGAAGCTCGACGTGACCTACCGCATGGCTTGGTACCGTGGCCTGAAAACCACTTACTACCTCCGTGCCCTGGCCGCGACCAGCACCGAGAAGTCGACCATCAGCACCGGCAAACTTAACGCGGTGTCCAGCGGCGGCGACAGTGCCCCAGTCCAGGCCGCCGGCCCAGCCCCCGTGCCGAAGGCCTGCGCCATCGACGAGCCGGATTGCGAAGCCTGCCAGTAAGCTGAACCTGGGAAGGGCTCGGGGGCAAGACCCCCTCCTACAATTAGCGACCTATTTATATATGAATATGTCGCGAACCGTAGGAGGGGGTCTTGCCCCCGAGCCCTTCCACATCACCGGAACCTTCCACCGCCCCTCAGCGTCAACCCAATACCCCCACCCAACCAGGCCAGCCTTATGAAAACCCTAACCGCCGCCCTGCTCGTGACCTGCCTTAGCGCCCCCGCCTTCGCTGCCGAAATGTCGCCCATGCAGCATGAGTACATGACCTCCATGGACACCATGCAGAAATCCATGCACGACGGCCAAATGGAGAAGGACCCCGACGTCGCGTTCGCCAAAGGCATGCTCGCCCATCACCGAGCGGCCCTGGACATGGCCAAGATCGAGCTGAAATATGGAAAAGACGCCGAAATGCGCAAGCTGGCCGAAGACATCATCAAAGCCCAGCAGGCCGAAATCGACCAGATGGAAACGTGGGTGAAGAATCACAAGAAGTAATGGTCCAACTCCCACGCCAGGGATGCGACTCAGCGCTCTGGCACCTTTTCGGCTATAATTTTCGACTTGGCATTCAGGACAGTCACCCTCATGGCCCCTACCGAACTTCAAGTTAAAAAAGCCTATTGCGAGAAAACCCGCCGATCCAACTACGCGGCGAGCCTGCGCCTGGAAGGTTTCGACACGACCCCGCGCGATGCTGAACGTCCACTGCCTACGCTCGAATCAGTGCTACGCACTTACCGCCAAAAGCATGACTGATGCTGGACAAATACGGTGCTGGGCAAGACCCCTATTGCTACCCAGGCAGCGGAACGCTTCGTAACCGCCTGGGAATCAAGAATGAAAAGGTGCTGGCCGAAGCAGAAACGGAACTGACCCATATTGCTGCAGCAGAGATCGAATTCTCACCACCGCCCTACGATCTTGAGTACTTAAAAAAGATTCACTCGGCGCTTTTTGCCCATCTGTATGAATGGGCAGGAGAAATCCGTCACGTCGATATTTCCAAGGACACCACCCATTTCTGCACGGCCGTGCGCATCGAACCAGAAGCAAAAAAACTATTTGCAAGCTTCGCGCAAGCCAATTGGTTCATCGGCTTGGAGCGCATCCAGCTGTTGAACAAAGTCGCGCAATTGTTCGGCGATTTGAATGTGGTCCATCCTTTTCGGGAAGGCAACGGCAGAGCTCAACGCATTATGTTCGAACACATTATCGTCAACCTAGGCTATGAAATCAGCTGGTGGGCGATAGATCCGGGCGAGTGGACGCAGGCGAACATCGACGCTGTGGTCTGTGATTATCGAGGGTTGATGCAGATTTTTGATCGTTGCATTGGTCCACCTATCGCCGGCTGACTATGAAGATAACGGGCCAATATGCATGAATAGCAGGCTTTCTAACTTCTGTCTGAATGAGTGTCTATCAGCCTGGTTGTGATCGGGGCGATCGCAGCACTCGAAGGCCTTCACACCAACGGAAAAAACCTATATCTTGTGTCCTCGCTAGAAAAAAACACCATATGCGCGATTCAGAGCCAGTGCTATGAGCTTTACGCCCATCTCCGCATTTGCCGTTCCAAACGAGTGAGGCAGAGGTAGAGATTTCTCTCGTAGCAAACACTCAGGCGGGAAACTCAGTATAATTGCCGCATTTCGGGAGGGGCTTGACGCATGACTATCAGCACTCCCAAGTCCGGTGCCGTCAACCTGGTTGCTAGCCTGGTCGATACATCGTCCTGCTTGAGATATGCAGTCTCTACGGCACGTAGCCGTATCCCGAGTTGAACCCAAATTCAAAAAATCGGCGGGCCTAGCCTTCCCGCAAAAGCAATTGCCTGAAGCGTGCACGACACCGCAGGTCGACCACTACTAAATCCAAGCGGCCACACCAAACGTGGCCCTCAAGCAGGAGCATCCTCACCATGCTGAGCTGGGACGAATTCGACAAAGAAGACGGCGAAGTTGCCGTACGCGGCACCAACGCCGGCCACGCCAACGAAGCCGCGATGGACAAGCTCGACAGCGCCGGCGGTGCCGCCGCCCAAGAAGCGCGCGCCGTGACTGCGAGCGACTCCGCCGCCATTGCCAAAGCCAAAGCCGCCCTCGACAAACTTGACGTCGCTGAGGGCCTGGCTGAACTCGAAGGCTCCGCAGCTCGTGTTGCGGTCGACGAAAAGCGCATGATCAACTGCCGCGCCGACCTTAACCAACTGGTGCCATTCAAGTACGACTGGGCCTGGCAGAAGTACCTGGACGGCTGCGCCAACCACTGGATGCCGCAAGAGGTCAACATGACCGCCGACATCGCCGTATGGCGCGACCCGGAAGGCCTGACCGACGACGAGCGTCGTATCGTCATGCGTAACCTGGGCTTCTTCTCCACCGCCGACTCCCTGGTTGCCAACAACCTGGTATTGGCCGTTTACCGCCTGATCACCAACCCGGAGTGCCGCCAGTACATCCTGCGCCAGGCCTTCGAAGAAGCGATCCACACCCACGCCTACCAATACTGCATCGAATCGTTGGGCATGGATGAAGGCGAGATCTTCAACATGTACCACGAGATCCCTTCAGTGGCGAAAAAAGCCGCCTGGGGCCTCAAGTACACCCGCTCTATCTCGGACCCGAAGTTCGAAACCGGCACCGTCGAAACCGACAAAGAGCTACTGCGTAACCTGATCGCCTACTACTGCGTACTGGAAGGTGTGTTCTTCTATTGTGGCTTCACTCAGATCCTTTCCATGGGCCGCCGCAATAAAATGACCGGCGTCGCCGAGCAGTTCCAATACATCCTGCGCGACGAATCCATGCACCTGAACTTCGGTATCGACGTGATCAACCAGATCAAGATCGAAAACCCGCACTTGTGGGATGCCGAGATGAAAGAAGAAGCCACGCAGATGATCCTGCAAGGCACTCAGCTGGAAATCGAATACGCCCGCGACACCATGCCCCGCGGCGTGCTGGGCATGAACGCGGCCATGATGGAAGACTACCTGCGGTTCATCGCCAACCGTCGCTTGTCGCAGATTGGCCTGAAAGAAGAATACCCAGGCACCACCAACCCATTCCCATGGATGAGCGAGATCATGGACTTGAAGAAAGAGAAAAACTTCTTCGAGACCCGCGTGATCGAGTATCAAACTGGCGGGGCTTTGAGCTGGGATTGAGGGTTTGATTCGAGTGAAATATTAAAAGAGGTCGCCGTGAGGCGGCCTTTTTTATTGGGCGTGTTGCGGGTAGAGCTCGGGGGCGAGCCCCCTCCTACGGTTGGCGGCATATTGGAGATCACGTAGGAGGGGGCTCGCCCCCGATCTTTACCCTGGATCAATCATCGCTAACCGTAATACTCGGCATGGCGGTCGTCGTCGCCTCCTGCAATACGATCCGTGCCCCAACATGCCGAGCCAGCTCTTGATACACCATAGCGATCTGGCTTTCCGGCTCTGCCGCGGCGGTGGGCTTGCCGCCGTCTGCCTGTTCGCGAACCAGCATCGACAGGGGCAGCGAAGCGAGCAACTCCACGCCGTATTGCGCCGCCAGTTTCTCCCCACCGCCTTCGCCGAACAGATGCTCGGCATGGCCGCACTGCGAGCAGATGTGCACGGCCATGTTTTCCACGACGCCGAGCACCGGGATATGCACCTTACGGAACATTTCCACGCCTTTTTTCGCGTCGAGCAAGGCCAAGTCTTGGGGGGTGGTCACGATCACGGCGCCAGCCACCGGGACTTTCTGGGCCAGGGTCAGTTGGATGTCACCGGTGCCCGGCGGCATATCAATGACCAGGTAATCCAGGTCATTCCAGGCGGTCTGGGTGATCAGTTGCAAAAGTGCGCCGGACACCATAGGGCCGCGCCAAACCATTGGGGTGTTGTCGTCGGTCAGAAAAGCCATGGACATCACTTCAACGCCATGGGCCTCAATGGGCAAGAACCATTTCTGGTCCTTGACCTTGGGCCGGGTGCCCTCGGCAATCCCGAACATGACGCCCTGGCTGGGGCCATAGATATCGGCATCGAGAATACCCACCTTGGCGCCCTCTCGGGCCAGGGCCAGGGCCAAGTTGGCGGCGGTGGTGGATTTGCCCACCCCGCCTTTGCCGGACGCCACGGCGACGATGTTCTTCACATTGCCCATGGCCGGAATCTGCGCCTGGGATTTATGCGCCGCGATCACGCACTGGATGTCCACCTGAGCTGACGTGACGCCTTCCAGCCCTTCGATGGCCAACTGCAAAACCTGCGCCCAGCCCTTCTTGAACAAACCGGCGGCATAGCCCAGCTCGAGCAGCACACGTACGCGGCTGCCATCGATGTCGATGGCACGCAGGCAGCCTGCGCTGACAGGGTCCTGATTCAGGTATGGGTCGGTGTATTGGCGAAGCACGGCTTCTACCGCTGCGCGATTGACGGCGCTCATGAAGACTCCCGATTAAGACTGAATGAAACAGGCCGCTATCCTACCCCGTCGAGACTTCACTGACACAAAATCTCAGGCTTGACCGCCTCGCCAAGCAAACCCGGGATGAAAAAAAACCGCCAGGCCTTTATAGTGTTCGGTCTTCGTTTGACTTCAAGTAGCCGAGCCCCATGTCCGAGCCACGCCAGATCCTCGTCACCAGCGCCCTGCCCTATGCCAATGGCTCCATTCACCTTGGCCATATGCTCGAGTACATCCAGACCGACATGTGGGTGCGCTTTCAAAAGCACCGCGGCAACCAGTGTATCTATGTCTGTGCAGACGACGCCCATGGCTCGGCCATCATGTTGCGGGCAGAAAAAGAAGGCATCACCCCAGAGCAGTTAATCGCCAATGTGCAGGCTGAACACAGCGCCGACTTCGCCGATTTCCTGGTCGACTTCGACAATTTTCACTCGACCCATGCCGAAGAAAACCGCACGCTGTCCTCGCATATTTACCTCAAGTTACGTGACGCCGGGCACATCGCTACGCGCTCGATCACGCAATATTTCGACCCGGACAAACAAATGTTCCTGGCCGACCGCTTCATCAAGGGCACCTGCCCCAAATGCGCGGCTGAAGACCAGTACGGCGACAACTGCGAAAAATGCGGCGCTACCTACGCCCCTACCGAGCTGAAAGACCCTAAGTCAGCCATCTCTGGCGCCACGCCCGTGCTGAAAGACTCACAGCACTTTTTCTTCAAGCTCCCCGACTTCCAGAAAATGCTCGAAGGCTGGACCCGCAGCGGCAGCCTGCAGGAGGCGGTGGCCAACAAGATCGCCGAGTGGCTGGATGCCGGCCTGCAGGAGTGGGACATCTCCCGCGACGCGCCGTACTTCGGCTTCGAGATCCCTGGCGAGCCCGGCAAATATTTCTATGTCTGGCTGGATGCACCCATCGGTTACATGGCGAGCTTTCAGAACCTCTGCGCGCGCCGCCCGGAGCTCGATTTCGACGCGTTCTGGGGCAAGGACTCGACGGCCGAGCTGTACCATTTCATCGGCAAAGACATCGTCAACTTCCATGCGCTGTTCTGGCCTGCCATGCTCGAAGGCGCAGGCTACCGCAAACCCACAGCTCTGAATGTGCACGGCTACCTCACGGTCAATGGGCAGAAGATGTCCAAGTCGCGTGGCACCTTCATCAAAGCGCGCACCTACCTTGACCATTTGTCACCGGAATACCTGCGCTACTACTACGCATCGAAGCTCGGCCGTGGCGTCGACGACCTGGACCTGAACCTCGAAGATTTCGTGCAGAAGGTCAATTCCGACCTGGTGGGCAAAGTCGTCAACATCGCTAGCCGTTGCGCGGGCTTTATCCATAAAGGCAATGCCGGCGTAATGGCCAGCGAAGACGCGGCCCCGGAGCTGACCGAAGCATTCCTCGCGGCGGCCCCCAGCATCGCCGAGGCCTATGAAGCTCGCGACTTCGCCCGCGCCATGCGTGAAATCATGGCCTTGGCCGACCGCGCCAACGCCTGGATCGCCGACAAGGCCCCATGGGCGCTGGCCAAGCAGGAAGGCAAGCAAGCCGAGGTTCAGGCAATCTGCAGTGTCGGGATCAATCTATTCCGGCAACTGGTGATTTTCCTCAAACCGGTACTGCCGCTGCTGGCCGCCGACGCCGAGGCGTTTCTCAACGTCGCGCCGCTGACCTGGAACGACCATCGCACGCGGCTGGTGGGCCACCCGCTGAATGCCTTCAAAGCACTGATGACCCGCATTGACCCGGTGAAAATTCAGGCCATGAGCGACGCGTCCAAAGAGGATTTGACCGCCACCCAGCCAACCGCAGCGGCGGGCAATGGGGAATTGGCCAAGGACCCACTGTCGCCTGAAATCGATTTCGACGCCTTCGCCGCCATCGATTTGCGCGTGGCGCTGATCGTCAAGGCTGAAGCAGTGGAAGGGGCTGACAAGCTGCTGCGCCTGACCCTCGACATCGGCGACGAACAACGTAATGTGTTTTCGGGGATCAAGAGCGCCTATCCAGACCCGGCCGCGCTCGAAGGTCGCCTGACCATGATGATCGCCAACCTCAAACCGCGCAAAATGCGCTTCGGTGTATCAGAAGGCATGGTCATGGCCGCCGGCCCTGGCGGGACAGAAATCTACCTGCTGAGCCCGGACAGCGGCGCCAAGCCAGGCCAGCGCATCAAATAACCCGACACCGCGCCCGCCCACGAAACCTGCCCCGCGATCGATCGCGGCGGCGGGTTTCCTGCTCTCAGGCCTGCGATATGCCCGACCTGCTGCTCGTACATCGAATCGATGCCCTGCTACCACAGACCCAGTGCGGCAAATGCGGCCACCCTGGCTGCGAGCCCTATGCTCAGGGTATCGCCGCCGGCGAAGCAATCAACAAATGCCCGCCAGGCGGCCAGGAGACCGTACAAGCGCTGTCGGCGCTCCTGGGTAGGCCCACCATGGCTGTGGACACGACGCGCGGGCTGGCACCGCCGCAGACGGCGTTTATTCGGGAGGCTGAGTGCATCGGTTGCACCAAGTGCATCCAGGCCTGCCCAGTGGATGCAATTATGGGCGCGGCCAAACTCATGCACACCGTGATCACCGCCGAGTGCACAGGTTGTGACCTCTGCGTCGCGCCGTGTCCGGTCGACTGTATCGACATGCTGCCACTGCCCAGTGACGTCATGCCGCCCGTGGTAGCGGGCTTCGCCGACAATGATGCGGCCCTGGAGGCCCGCTCGGCCCGCCGTGCCCGGGCCCGTCGACGTTTTGAACAGCGTAACGCGCGGCTTGCCCAGGCCAAGCAAGCGCGGCGCCTGCCCCAAGCACCAGGCCCGGAACCCACGTCCGTCGCAGCGTTACCCACGCCCGAGGCGCGGCAGACCGCTGTGCAAAGGGTCAGAGCACAGAAGGCCGCAGCAGCTGAAAGCGAACTTAAAAAGGCCAGAAGCGCTGTTAGCATGAGCCGTGCCCAACTGTACAAATCGCTAAAGGCTTTCGGTTCGCCACCGACCGCCACCCAACATAGCCGCTTGAGCGCGCTGCAATTGGAACTCGACGCGGCCGAAGCCGCTCTGACACGCCTGATAGCGGGGGCCAACCCGCCAACCGATGAAAGAGGCCGTTGAATTGTGAATGCCGTAAAACGCCTGGAGATATTTCGCAGGTTGAAAGAGGACAACCCAGAGCCGAAAACCGAGCTGGCCTATTCGTCCCCTTTTGAACTACTGATCGCAGTCATTCTCTCGGCCCAATCGACCGACGTAGGGGTCAACAAGGCCACTTCCAAGCTGTTTCCGGTGGCCAATACACCGGCTGCTATCTACGCGCTGGGGGTGGAAGGCTTGTCGCAGTACATCAAGACCATTGGCTTGTACAACAGCAAAGCCAAGAACGTCATTGAAACGTGCCGGCGCTTGATGGAGCTGCATGGCGGCGAAGTACCCGCAGAGCGTGCGGCACTTGAAGCGCTGCCCGGGGTGGGCCGCAAAACCGCCAACGTAGTGCTCAACACCGCCTTCAGGCAACTGACCATGGCGGTCGACACCCATATTTTCCGCGTCAGCAACCGCACGGGCCTGGCCCCGGGCAAGAACGTGCTGGAGGTGGAGCGTAACCTGATGAAGTTCGTCCCCAAGGATTATCTTCTGGACTCTCACCATTGGCTGATCCTTCATGGGCGCTACGTATGCCAGGCACGTAAACCACGCTGTGGCAGTTGCCGAATAGAAGACCTGTGCGATTACAAGCTCAAGACCTCAGACGATTGAGGCGCTATTAACCAAACCGATCAACCGATTGAAAAAAACTTTTTTACCCCGCCGAATATTACCGATATAAGGTGCGCCAACAGCATTCCACTATGGGGAGTTGAACATGAGCGCGGCGACAGAAGAAGAGCTGGAAGCGGACGATGACTTCATCGCAATCGAGCCTGAGGCAGAAGAACCCGAGGCACCGGTTGAGGTGGCCAAGACCAACCTGAACAAGCGGCGAACCATCGACAACCTACTGGAAGAGCGCCGCCTGCAAAAACAACTGGCCGACTACGATTTCGATTTTTAAACCAGGCCGTGACGTTGCGCCAGCTCAATCAGGTCGACCAGCGACCGGGCATTGAGTTTGAGTAACAGGCGGGTTTTGTAGGTGCTCACGGTCTTGTTGCTGAGGAACATGCCGTCGGCTATTTCCTTGTTACTTTTCCCCCGTGCCAACTGCTGCAGGACCATCATTTCGCGCCCTGAAAGGCGCTCTACCATGTCTGTTTCAGTCACTTTGCCCAGGCTGGCTCGCACGGAGTGCAATGCCTGATTGGGAAAGTAACTGTAGCCAGACAATACCGCCTTGATCGCACTCAGCAGCTCGGTGAGGTCCTGCTGTTTGCACACATACCCCGCCGCGCCCGTCTGCATGCAGCGCATGGAAAAATGCCCAGGGGCCTGGGAGGTCAGAACCAGGACGCGGATAGGCTTGGCCGATGCGGTAAGGCGTGCAATGACCTCCAGGCCGTCGAGCTTGGGAATGCAGATGTCCAGAATGACAATGTCGGGCTCTTGCTCACGAGCCAGCTGCAATGCATCCACTCCGTTGTCCGTTTCTCCGATGACCTCGTAGCCGTGGCGTTCCATCAGGATACGCACCGCTAAACGAATGACAGGATGATCATCCACGATCAACACTTTATTCATGAGCAAGTCCAATTTTCGCTGTTCGTTTTTTTAGAGCCAGCACAATAGCCTAGTCCTTGGACGCTTTGCATTGCTGACTCACCGGACACTAAGAGCAGAGACCTGCCCTACATTAGAGAAGGATATTTCCTACAGAAATCCTCGCCAAACAACTAACCATCTAGCTCTTTTGAGCGCTGACACCGAGCTGCTATAACCAGGCAACTTCAGCATTGCATACCCACCGGCAGGCTTCAATTGAGTATTTTCTTACAACTCAGTCAACCTGTTACAACTGAAACATCCGGAACCATAGCTCGATGCTAGCTCTCCCATCGACTGGCGACTAAATGGAAAAAATACATATACAAATGCTACTGATTACGACACTCGCCTAATCTAATGTCCATCGGCCAGCCACCGGCCACCTTCACAGCGAGGACATCGCCATGAGCGAACCCAACCGGAATGTGGGCAGCCCCCTAGCCCTCATCGCTATTTTTGCCGCCATCACCGAAGCGTCGGCGCTGGCATCGCTACCGTTTCTGGACGCCAATAGCCAGGGCATATACACCTGGTTTCTAGTGGGGTTCCCACCGTTCCTGACGTTACTGTTTTTTATCACGTTGAATTTCAACTACAAGGCGCTTTACTCGCCGGCAGACTTTCGCGATGAAGACGGCTTTCTTCAGGCCATCGGCAGTCGCCAAAACCCTGCGCCATCCGCGGTATCTGCCCCGATCCAGGGCCCGGTACAGCCGCTCTGGGAAACCGAGAGCGGCATCAGCAGGGTGCATCTGGACGACCTTTGCGACCTGTTCGTGCTCGATGGCGCGGCGTTGGGCTCAGCACCCCAGGCGACCCAAGCAGTCGAAGCGCTGATCGACGATTGTCTGCATCGGCGCAGCTTCAAAGATATTAGCAAGCATGTCATCTTGTTATTGGTCGATGATCGCCACCCGGCTATCAAGTCGCACTTGGTTAAACTTTTTATGGACAGCACGGCAATGCCAAACACCAATTCATCCAATAACACGATGGCCATACTCGATGTCAACAAGGGAACCGTTAGTTCATTCTCCAACTAGACTAACCCGCGTAAGACCTATAAAAAAAACCCGGCAAAAGCCGGGTTTTTATAATGCTTCAACGGCCAATCAAAACAATTTTCGGCCTTTGTTAGCCGCAATGCGCATACGCAGTGCATTGAGTTTGATAAAACCTGCCGCATCGGCCTGGTTATAAGCGCCGCCGTCCTCCTCGAAGGTGGCAATATTGGCATCGAACAATGACTGGTCAGACTTACGACCGGTCACGATCACATTGCCTTTATACAGCTTCAAGCGCACGACACCGTTCACATGGGCCTGGGAGGCATCGATCATCTGCTGCAACATCACCCGCTCAGGGCTCCACCAGTAACCGGTGTAGATCAGGCTGGCGTACTTAGGCATCAGCTCATCTTTGAGGTGAGCGACTTCACGGTCCAGGGTGATCGACTCGATGGCGCGGTGGGCACGCAGCATGATGGTGCCGCCAGGGGTCTCGTAGCAGCCACGAGACTTCATGCCCACGTAACGGTTCTCGACGATATCCAGCCGGCCGATACCATGCTCGCCGCCGATACGGTTCAAGGTGGCCAGAACCGTCGCCGGGGACATGTCGACGCCGTCCAGGGCAACGATGTCGCCATTGCGGTAAGTCAGCTCCAGGTATTGCGGGGTGTCAGGTGCACGCTCCGGAGAGACGGTCCAGCGCCACATGTCTTCTTCGTGCTCGGTCCAGGTGTCTTCCAGCACACCTCCCTCGTAGGAAATGTGCAGCAGGTTGGCGTCCATCGAGTAAGGCGACTTCTTCTTGCCGTGACGCTCGATTGGGATGTCGTGTTTTTCGGCGTAGTCCATGAGTTTTTCCCGCGACAGCAGGTCCCACTCGCGCCAAGGCGCAATCACTTTAACGCCCGGTTTCAAGGCGTAGGCACCCAGTTCGAAGCGGACTTGATCGTTGCCTTTGCCGGTCGCGCCGTGGGAAATGGCGTCAGCACCGGTTTCGTTGGCGATCTCGATCAAGCGCTTGGCAATCAGCGGCCGCGCGATGGAGGTGCCCAGCAGGTATTCGCCTTCGTAGACCGTGTTGGCACGGAACATGGGGAACACGAAGTCGCGCACGAACTCTTCGCGCAGGTCATCGATGTAGATTTCTTTCACGCCCATGGCTTGCGCCTTGGCGCGTGCGGGCTCGACTTCTTCGCCCTGCCCCAGGTCAGCAGTGAAGGTCACCACTTCGCAGTTGTAAGTATCTTGCAGCCACTTGAGGATCACCGAAGTGTCCAGGCCGCCAGAATACGCCAGAACGACCTTGTTTACGTCCGCCATGCCATCACTCCACGGGGTTCTACTGAAAGCCGTCGATTCTACCGGTCATGGCTACAGATTTACAGCGGCGCGACAGCTTAGGACGTGCAAGCGACAGTTTTTCCCCTACAGACAACGCCTTGCGTCACTCAAGAAACTGCGGCAGGTTTGCTTGGGTCGACCTTACCGGTGGGCGCGGGTACGGCAGCGGGCGCTGCAGGCGTGGCGGCCGGAGCGGGGGCCGCCGTGGGCGCCACGCGGTCGAGTTCGATGTTTACGCGGCGGTTACGCGCGCGGTTGGCTGGGGTGGTATTGCTGGCCAGCGGGTAGCGCTCACCATGGAAACGCACGGTGATCTGCGACTCCGGTATGCCCTTGGCCATCAGGTAGTCTTGTACCGCCAGGGCGCGTCGGCGGGACAAATCGCGATTGGTCAGGCGGTTGCCGCTGTTGTCCGAATGGCCATTGAGCTCGATATGGTTAACCGTGGGGTCTGCCTGAATAAAAGCGATGATCGTATCCAGGCGCTTGCGCCCGGCCGCGTCCAGATCCACCCCGCCGCCGGGAAAACCGACCTGGGTTTCGCGCACCTGATCAAAATTCATTGGCAACAACTTGGCGGTGCACGCCTGGTAGTCGCTATAAGCCTTACCGAATTTCACCGGTAGAACTCTAACCTCCATAGGTCGGCCGACTTCCGAAGAATAATTGCGTACCACGGTGCTACGGCCTTCCAGCAGCCCGCTGAGCAGGCGCGAAGCCTGGCCCTGGGAGCTGTTGAGCAGCACTTCATTGCCGCCGACCCGCACCGACCCCAGGTTGACGTCGCCACGCCCGGGCTGCCAAGCCGGGCCAGCCGAGAGCAGGGTCGCTGAACCATTGCCCAGCACGTTGCTATTGGAGGTCAGGCGGAAAATCGCCTGCTCGCCGGCACGGCGGACGAATTCGCCCGCGCCGAAATCGGCGATCGGTTGGCTCAGCCGACATTCGAAGGCGTCGCCTTCGACCTTCCACTCCACATTCTCCAGACGCGTCTGGAAAGTCATGGCCATGGCAGGCAGGCTGGCAAACATACTGAGCAAGGCTAGATAACGCTGGCGCACGGTCGGCTCCACAGGTTGTTACGGCATACCTCCGGGCTATCGGTCGGCACCGGCGAAACTTGATAGCGGGTGCCTGAATCGGTCTTTTCCGGTAGCATTCCCCCCAGTTCGAACCGCCTGGAATCCCCAATGTCCGACCGCCTGACCCTTCTGCGTCCCGATGACTGGCATATCCACCTGCGTGACGGGGCCGTGCTGCCCCACACCGTGGCCGATGTCGCGCGCACCTTCGCCCGCGCCATCGTCATGCCCAACCTGGTTCCACCGGTGCGCAGCGCCGAAGACGCCGGCGCCTACCGCCAGCGGATCCTGGCCGCACGCCCTGCGGGCAGTGCTTTCGAACCACTGATGACGCTCTACCTGACCGACCGCACCCAGCCCGAAGACATCCGCGCGGCCAAAGCGTGTGGTTTTGTCCACGCCTGCAAAATGTACCCGGCCGGTGCGACGACCAATTCAGACTCTGGCGTGACCCACCTCGATAACATCTCGGCGGCCCTGGAAACCATGGCCGAGGTCGGCCTGCCCCTGCTGATCCACGGTGAAGTCACCCGTGCCGAAGTCGACGTGTTCGACCGCGAGAAACTTTTTATCGACGAACACCTGCGCCGCGTGATCGAACGCTTCCCGGCCCTGAAAGTGGTGTTCGAACACATCACCACCCGTGAGGCCGCGCAATTCGTCGCCGAGGCGGGGGCCAACGTCGCGGCCACCATTACCCCCCAACACCTGCTGTACAACCGCAACCACATGTTGGTGGGCGGGATCCGCCCGCACTTCTACTGCCTGCCGATCCTCAAGCGCAGCACCCATCAGGTTGCCTTGCTGGACGCCGCCACCAGCGGCAGCCCAAAGTTTTTCCTCGGCACCGACTCGGCTCCCCATGCACAACACGCCAAAGAGGCTGCCTGCGGGTGCGCTGGCTGCTACACCGCCTACGCCGGCATCGAGCTCTACGCTGAAGCGTTCGAGCAGCGCAATGCCCTGGACAAGCTCGAAGGTTTTGCCAGCCTGCATGGCCCGGCGTTCTATGGCCTGCCCCATAACACCGACACCATTACGTTGGTCCGCGAAGAGTGGACCGCACCGGCCAGCTTGCCCTTCGGCGAGCGGTCAGTCATTCCGTTGCGCGCGGGTGAAAAACTGCGCTGGCGCCTGCTGGAGAAACACGCGTGAGTGAAGACAACTACGACGACGAGCCCGAAGCCGGTAACGGCGGTGGCCCCAAGCACCCCATGGCCGCGCGCTTTCGCGGCTATCTGCCGGTGGTGGTCGACGTCGAAACCGGTGGCTTCAACTGCGCCACCGATGCCCTACTGGAAATCGCTGCCACCACCATCGCCATGGATGAGAAAGGCTTCGTATTCCCCGACCACACCTATTTCTTCCGTGTCGAGCCCTTCGTTGGGGCCAACATCGAGGCGGCGGCGTTGGAGTTCACCGGGATCAAGCTGGACCACCCGCTGCGCATGGCGGTCAGTGAAGAAAGCGCCCTGACCGATATCTTTCGCGGAGTTCGCAAGGCCCTGAAAGCCAACGGCTGCAAACGCGCCATTCTGGTCGGCCACAACAGCAGCTTCGACCTGGGTTTTCTCAATGCCGCGGTGACCCGCACCGACATGAAGCGCAACCCGTTTCACCCGTTCTCCAGCTTTGACACAGCCACGCTGGCCGGGCTGGCCTATGGGCAGACCGTACTGGCCAAAGCGTGCCAGGCCGCCGATATCGATTTCGACGGCCGTGAAGCCCATTCGGCGCGTTATGACACCGAGAAGACCGCCGAGCTGTTCTGCGGGATCGTCAACCGTTGGAAGGACATGGGCGGTTGGCAGGACTTCAACGACTGACGCTACAAATCCCATAAAAAAACCGGCACTCGTAAGAGCGCCGGTTTTTTTATGCGCCGCAGGCCGTTACAGCTTGCCGGCATTCTCGCTCAGGTAAGCCGCGACGCCCTCTGGCGAGGCGGTCATGCCTTTGTCGCCTTTCTTCCAGTTGGCCGGGCATACTTCGCCGTGCTCTTCGTGGAATTGCAGGGCATCGACCAGACGCAGCAACTCGTCCATGTTCCGGCCCAGGGGCAGGTCGTTGATGATCTGCGAACGTACCACCCCGTTAGTGTCGATCAGGAAGGCGCCACGGAAAGCCACACCGCCTTCGGATTCGACGTCATAGGCTTTGCAGATTTCGTGCTTGGTATCAGCCGCCAGGGTGTATTTCACCTGACCGATACCGCCTGAGTTGATTGGGGTGTTACGCCAGGCGTTGTGGGTGAAATGCGAGTCGATCGACACGCCAATCACTTCGACATTGCGTGCTGCGAAGTCAGGGATGCGGTTGTCCAGGGCGATCAGCTCGGACGGGCAAACGAAAGTGAAGTCCAGTGGGTAGAAAAAAACCAGACCGTATTTACCCTTGATGGCCGAAGACAGGGTGAAGCTGTCAACGATTTCGCCATTGCCCAATACAGCGGCGACGGTGAAGTCCGGGGCCTTCTTGCCGACGAGTACGCTCATTCGATATCTCCTGAAGTCTGTGGAATGAAGCGGCCTATCATACACGGTTGTCCGTGAAAGATCGGCGACAGCCCTGCCGTGCGCCCATGCCGCGCCTATAGCCAAAGCAGCAGTCGTCGAGAGTCAACACAGTTTCACCTTTGAATTGCATTTGGTTGAACAGCGGCGCGAACTTTTCCGGGGTTTGCAGCAAGTGAGTAGCGATGTTGTTCATGTGCTGAATGATCAACGTAAAAAAACGCTCGAACTCTTGTTCGTCCTTCCACACTGGCAAGCACTCCGGCGCGCCCCAAAGCAAGCCGTACCAGTCATCAAATTGCACAGCCTGTGGCCCGGAGACCAGGGCAGTGAAAAAACCGTCGAGTTCGGAAACACTCAATACCGAGGCTTCACTGCTGTATTTATCCAGTACCTCCTCAAGGTAGTTGATTTCGTCTTCGCTGAGCGGTTTGCTGCTGATGGGCTATGCATGACTGTAGGTCACTGAAAGGGCTGGCGATGAGGTATTCAAGCGCGAAGCCCAACCGAGCTCCAGCAAAAACCCTGTCCTAGCAGCCTGTATCCCATAGAGGCGAAGAGCTCGGGGGCAAGACCCCCTCCTACAGTCGGTCGCTGCCCCGTAGGAGGGGGCCTTGCCCCCGAGCTCTTGGTCACAGCCCAGCGCACATCGTCAACGGTAGACGCAGCCCCCGTTTGCTGCTCAAGCCTTGGCCAAGCCAGGCTGCAAAAGCCACTCGGCGCTGTCGTTCCAAACATCCATACGGGTAATTTTGCCGTGGCGTACCTCGAAACGGTCCAGGTAGCGGTTGCCGGAAAAGCTGCGGCCGTCGGGCCACTCCCCGTACAAGGTGCCCATCGAATACACCACCGTGTGGTCGCCACGGTCCATCCAATCGAAATCGCCCAAGGCCTTTTTCACCCAGGCATAGCGCCCGCCATTAAAGGCGGTGATGGTTTGAGGGTCGGGCATGGCCCGGCCGCCGGTAAAGGTGATCGCCACGTCGTCGCTCATAAAGGTCGCCGCAAGAACCGGGTCAGGCGCCATGGAAGCGGCGAGAAAATTGCTAACAATCTCTACAGCGGAATTATCGTATGACATCGGTATAGCTCCTGAAAAAACTTCCTATGGAAGGCGGCGGATGCTTCCGCGCGGTGCGTCATGCCTTAAATTAGCGCATGAAGGCGGGGGTTAACCTTTGAGAACCTAGAGCCATGGGTGCGCACAGCGCTGGCATTGTACTTGCTAGCAATATTTGTGCAAAAGCTAGCAATCAGGAGATTTGACCATGGCTCTTCAGCTTTCAAGGCTCTACCCTTCGCTGCGCCCGTTCATGGCCGCGATGACGCTCAACATCGCCCTGCTGAGCATGGCGCAGGCAGCCGAGCCACCGATCAAGGTCGGCTTGGTCGCCGCATTGTCCGGCCAGTCGGCTAAGTCTGGAGAGGCCCTCACCCGGGGCTTGACCATGGCCATCGATGAGGTCAATGCCAAAGGTGGCGTGCTGGGGCGCCCCTTGGCGCTGGTACGCCGTGACGATGAGAGCAACCCCTCCAAAGGCATGTTGGCGGCCCGCGAGCTGATCCAGCGCGAGAAGGTCGCGATGCTGTTTGGCGGCCTCGACACCCCCGTTTCGCTGGCCATCGTACCGCTGGCCAATCAGTTGAAAGTGCCGTTTATGGGGATATGGGCGGCGGGCACCAAAATCACCGAGAACGGCGCGGCGGACAACTACGTGTTTCGCGTCTCGGCGGTGGATGAGTTGGTCGATGAAGCGCTGGTGAAATATGGCGTGGAACAGGGCATGCAGAAACCCGGGATGATCCTGATCAACAACCCCTGGGGCGAATCCAACGAGGCTGGTTTCAAACGTGCGCTGGAACACCGAGGCCTGGCCAACGCGGGGGTTGAACGTATTCAGGACAGCGACTTGGACGTGGTGCCACAACTCACTCGCTTGAAAAACGCAGGCGCTGACACGCTGCTCCTGGTGGGCAACGTCGGGCCCTCGGCGCAGGTGGTCAAATCCCTCGACCGCATGGGCTGGGACGTGCCCGTGGTATCGCACTGGGGGCCGGCTGGCGGTCGCTTCGGCGAGCTTGCCGGGCCCAACGCGGGGCGGGTGCACTTTATCCAGACTTACGTGTTCACCGAGCATAACAACGCCAAAGGCGATGCCCTGCTAACGGCCCTGAAAAAGGCCTACCCGCAGATCCAGAGCCTGGCGGACGTCACCCCTGCCGTGGGCATTGCCAACGCCTACGACGCCCTGCACCTGAGCGCATTGGCGATGGCCAATGCCGGCAGCACCGAGGGCAAGGCGATCCGCGACGGTTTCTATGGCATCACCCAGTACGACGGCTTGATCAAGCAGTACCAGCAGCCCTTTACCGCGCAGAAACACGACGCTTTGGGTCCGGACGACTATGTCATGAGCCATTTCGTCGGTGACCGCATCGTACCGCTCAAGCCCTGAGGAGGACGCCCTGATGTTTACCGCCGCCATCGTCACCGGCCTCGGTTTGGGCAGTATGTATGCCCTGCTGGCCTTGGGTTTTCACCTGACCTACGTGGTCTCCCGTACGGTCAATTTTGCCCAGGGCAGCGCCATGATGGTGGGCGCGGTGCTGGGTTATAGCCTGTGCATCACCTGGGGCCTACCGCTGTGGCTAGGGGTGCCGTTGACCTTGCTGCTCTGCGCACTCTATGGCCTGGCCATCGAACGCTGGCTGGTGCGGCCGTTTCACAGCCGCGGTTCTCAGGCGTGGTTGATGGCAACGGTGGCGGGCGGCATGTTGGTGGACAACCTGGCGATGTTTACCTTTGGCAAGGAGCCTCGGCAATTCACCAGCGACCTGCTGACCATGCAGGTCGAGGTGCTGGGTAACGCCGTCGGCGCTTTGCAATTGCTGATTCCGCTGGCGGGCGTCGGCATTGCCCTGGGCTTGTGGCTGGTGCGGCGCTATACCCGCTTGGGCAAAGTCCTCGAAGCCTGCGTGCAGAACCCCAGGGCCGCGACACTGATGGGCATCAACGTCAACCGGGTGGTCGCCTCTGCCTTTGCGATTTCCAGCGTACTGGCCGCCGTGGCCGGTCTGCTCATTGCGCCGCTGTTCAGCGTGAGTGCCGAGATGGGCATGCTGTTCGGTTTAAAAGCCTTTGCCGTGGCCATTCTGGGCGGGATCGCCAGTGCCGGCGGAGTGTTCGCCGCAGGCCTATTGTTCGGCCTGACCGAAGCTTTGGTCACCTTATATTTCGGCTCGGCATTCACCCAGATTTTTACCTTCGCTCTAGTGATTCTGGCTTTGGCGATTCGCCCCGACGGTCTGTTTGGCAGCCGCGCATTGGTGAAAGTATGAGCAATTGGAAAAACCGCCTGGGCCCCCTGGCGATCACCGCCCTGGGGCTGGGCAGCTGCGCGGCCGTAGGGTTGCTAGACAGCTATTCACTGTTGGTGCTGACCCTATGTGCCCTGGCAGCGGTGGTCGGGGTGGGCCTGAACCTGCTGATCGGCCTCAGCGGGCAGATTTCCTTTGGCCACATTGCGTTTTATGCCATCGGTGCCTATGTGTCAGCGCTCCTGACACTCGCCGGGGTGCCCCTCTGGTTGGCAATGCCAGCGGCCGGCCTGGTGTCAGCTGTCATCGGCGCCCTGTTGGCGATCCCCGCTTTGCGCGTCAGTGGCCCGTATCTGGCGATGATCACCATTGCTTTTGCCTTTGTGGTGCACCACAGCTTGATCGAGTGGCGTGAGGTCACCGGGGGCTCCAATGGTCTGATGGGCATTCCCACGCCTGACTTCGGCCCTCTCGACCCCAGTCAAGGGCTGGCCCTGACGGCGGTGCTGTTGATGGTCGCGGCGCTGTCGTTCTATCAGCGCCTACGCGACAGCGGTTGGGGCAAGGCGATGCGCGCGGTCAAAGCCTCGGAAATCGCCGCCTGCTCGCTGGGGTTCAACCCGGTGCTGAGCAAAACCCTGGCCTTTATGCTGTCGGCGCTACTGACCGGCCTGGCCGGGGCACTGCTGGCGCCGCTGCTGATGTTTATCAACCCTGAGTCATTTCCGTTTTCCCAGTCGATTCTATTCGTGCTGGCGGTGATCGTTGGCGGCAGTGGGACTTTGTTCGGCCCGGTTCTGGGGGCCTTACTGATCGTGCTGGTGCCGGAACTGCTCTCGGACTTCGCCGAGTACCGCCTACTGATCTTCGCCGTGCTGCTGCTGGTGGTGCTCTGGGTGGCGCCCAATGGGCTGCTCGGGGCGCTGGCCAAGCGTTGGCTGAAGCCCACCGTGCTCTACCCGCCGGCACAGGCCGACACCGCGCTGCTGGCCGCTTACCTGGGCAGCACGCGGGCACCGGACGGCCTGCATATCCGCGACCTGGGCATCCGTTTCGGCGGCGTGCAAGCGGCGCAGCAGGTTAACCTGCACGCCCCCGCCGGCAGCATTACCAGCATCATCGGCCCCAATGGGGCAGGCAAGACCACCGTCCTCAATATGATCAGTGGTTTCTACACCCCCGACACCGGGCAGATCGAACTTGGCCAGCCCCTGGCCGGGCTCGCGGCATGGCGAAGCGCACGGGCTGGCATCGCACGTACTTACCAGACCACGCAACTGTTCGGCGAAATGTCCGTGCTGGAGAACCTGCTGGTGGCCCTGCAAAAAGGCCGCCTGGGCCTTCCGTTCACGCACTCCGGCGTGGCCCAGCACACCCTCGCGCTGAACCTGTTGGCGCTGGTGGGTTATCGCGGTGAGGTCAATATTGCCGCCCAAGCCCTGCCCCATGTGGACCGGCGTCTGGTGGAAATCGCCCGCGCGCTGGCCACCGCGCCCTCGGTGTTGTTGCTTGATGAGCCAGCGGCGGGCCTGAGCCGCAGCGACACTGACGCGCTGGTGCAGGTACTGCGCCAGCTGGCCGCTTTCGGTTTGAGCGTGATTCTGGTGGAGCACGACATGGCCCTGGTAATGGCCGTGTCCGAACGCCTGCTGGTGCTCGACGCTGGCAAACCCATCACCGTCGGGCCACCCGCCGCAGTGCGCCGCGATGAACGGGTCATCGCCGCCTATTTGGGCGGCACCGCTTATCAAGCCAGCGCACGGCCTGCACCTTGGCACGGCAGCCGCGATGCTCGCCTGTTCATCAAGGACCTGGTCATCGACTACGGCGCCGCCCCCGTGGTCAGCGCGGTCAACCTGGTGGTCAACCCTGGGGAACTGGTGGCGATCCTGGGCGCCAACGGGGCTGGCAAGTCGAGTATTTTGCAATGCCTGGCCGGGCTGCATCGGGCGACTGAAGGCAGTATTTTGCTGGACAACGAAGACATCAGCCACACCAGCGCCAGCCGCATCGCGGCACTCGGGCTAGCGCTGGTGCCAGAGGGCCGGCAACTGTTCGGCTACCTGAGCGTACGCGACAACCTGCTCCTGGGGGCCTACGCCCGGGCACCAGGCTTCGATGCCGCCGCCGAGGTGGAGGCCATCTTGTGCCGTTTTCCGCGTCTGCGCGAGCGCATCGACAGCCCCGCCGGGCTGCTCTCCGGCGGCGAACAGCAGATGGTTGCGGTGGGACGCGGGCTGATGGCCAAGCCGAAAATCCTCGTACTGGATGAACCCTCCCTGGGTCTTTCGCCGGCGATGATCGGGGAACTCTATGACGCACTCGCCGCCCTGCGCGACGAAGGCGTGACCCTATTGCTGGTGGACCAAATGGCTAACCTCGCCCTGCAAGTCGCCGACCGCGCTTATGTGCTGGAAAACGGCCGCGTCATCAAGGCCGGTAGCGCGGCGCAACTACGTGAAGACGTGGAATTGGCTGCGGCCTATCTAGGTGAAGGAACCCCAACATGAGCCCGTTGAAAATCATTAACGCGCGGCTGGACGCCCACCAGCCGCCGGCAACGCTGCACGTCGAAAACGGTTTTTTCGTCGAGCCGTTCGCCGCCAGTACACCTGCGCAAACCCTCGACCTGCAGGGCAAATTAGTTTTGCCAGGCCTGATCGAGACCCATATTCACCTGGATAAAGCCTGCATCATGGAGCGTTGTCAGCTGCACGCCGGCACCCTGGCCGAGGCCGTGCAGCAAACCCGCGCCGCCAAAGCCGGGTTCACCGAAGCGGACGTCTACCAACGCGGCAGCCAGGTGCTGGACAAAGCCATCCTGCAAGGCACGACGCACATGCGCACCCACGTCGAACTCGACCCACAAATCGGCCTGGTTGGCTTCAACGCCATCCGCCGCCTGCAAGCCGATTACGCCTGGGCTATAGGTGTGCAAATCTGCGTGTTTCCCCAGGAGGGCCTGCTTAACAACCCAGGCACCGAAGCCCTGCTGTGCGCAGCGTTGGAAGACGGCGCCAGCGTACTCGGCGGCTGCCCCTATATGGACAGCGACCCCCTGGGGCAGATCGAGCGGTTATTCCAACTGGCCGCCCATTACGATTGCGACCTGGATCTGCACCTGGACTTCGACTTGAACCCCGAGGGCATGACTGTCGAAGCGGTGGCGCGCTGCACCGAGCGCTATGGCTGGGGTGGGCGCGTGACCATTGGCCATGTCACCAAACTCTCGACATTACCCAGGGACGCCCTGATGGCCATCGGCAAGCGCTTGGCCGAGGTTGGCGTACAGGTGACCTGCCTGCCCAGCACCGATCTATTTCTGATGGGCCGTGAACAGTTCCACAACAAGCCTCGCGGCCTGGCGCCGCTGGCCCAACTGCACAGTTGTGGGGTGACGTGCTCGGTGTCGACCAACAACCTGGGCAACCCGTTCACCCCCTACGGCGATGCCTCACTGGTGCGCCAAGCCAACCTGTACGCCAACATCAGCCAGATGGGCACGCAAGCCGAGCTGCTGCAGTGCCTGGGATGGATCTCCAGTGAATCGGCGCGCCTGCTGCGTCTGCCCAACTATGGGCTGACCCCAGGCTGCCAGGCTGACTTCATTGTCTTCGATGCGCCTTCCCCAGCCGCCGTGATCGCCGAGATCAGCCCGCCGCTGATGGGTTTCAAACGCGGCCAGCCGACATTCACCCGGCCCCTGGGGCAGTTGTTGAAGCCGCACTGACTCAGTCGCTCAGCGCCTGACGCAAGTTGAATTCAGGCGGCGCCGCTGCATCCAGGGCCAACTGGCTTTCCAGCTCGTCCAAGTGTTCCAGCATCACGGCGACCGCCTTGGCACCATCGCCCTGCTCCAGCGCCTGGATGATTTGCTGGTGCTCATCAGAGGCACAGGACGGCACGTCGTTACGTTGGTACAGAGCGACGATCAGCGAGCTGCGCACCATCAGGTTGCCCAGCATGTCACTGAGCACGCTGTTGCCGCAGATGTCGCCGAGCATCAAGTGGAACTCGCTCAACTGGCGCACGATGGCCCGGCGGTCAGTGTCGCTGGTCGCCTTGCGCTCGCTGTCCATATGCGTGGCGATACGTTGGCGGTGCTTGCGCATGAGCGCCGGTGTGATCGCCTCGACAATACCGCGCTCGATCACCCGCCGCGCGCTGAAGATATCCCGGGCTTCCTTGGCCGTAGGTTGGGCAACCATGGCGCCGCGATTGGCTTCGATGGTCACGACTTTTTGCATCGCCAGGCGCTGCAGCGCGACTTGCACGTGGTTGCGGTTGGCGTGGAGGGTTTCGACGATCTGCGCCTCGATCAAGCGAGTGCCGGGCGGCAAGCGGTGCTGGGCAATGGCCTTGTACAGGGCGTCGACGATGCGCTGTACTTCAAGCTGTTTGGCGGTGACGGTGGTCGAACCCATCCTTTCCTCGTTGTTCATGGCAAACCCCTTGGGCCGGGCCTCTGGGCACGGCTGGCGGGCATTATCCGCCAGCCGCGCGGGGCACCGCAAACACTGGCTGGATTCACTCAACCAAGCCCAGGCCGAGCCCTTCACCCCGGGGGTCGTGCTGGGCACTGCGCAAGCCATGGGCATCGATATGAATGACCCCGGCGTGCCCGGTCATTGGACTGCGCGCGGGGATCAGCTCCACGACATGGCCCAGATTGGCCAGCCCGGCGGCGCTCGCGGGGTCGATATCGGCCTCCAGCTTGAGGTTATCCGTACTGTCGAAGAAGCTGCGACCCAGGAGAAAACGCGGGGTCTCCAGCGCACGGTCGATGGGTTGGCGGTAGTCGATCAGTTGGGTGGCCAGGACCATTTGCGTCTGCGGCTGACCATCGCCGCCCTGGGTCCCGAAAAACCACCGTTGACCGTCGTCGGCCAGGTAGCACGAAGGGTTGAGGGTGTGCGCCGGGCGCTTGCCGGGCGCCCATGCGTTGACATGCTGGGGGTCGCTGCTGAAGCCCGCCGCGCGGTTCTGCCAGAGCACGCCCGTATCACCCAAAATGCAACCGGAGCCAAAGTCATGGAACAGGCTCTGAATCAGGCAAGCGCTACGCCCTTGGCGGTCGGTCGCCGCTAGCCATACGGTGTCGGCGGGGCGCCCGGCTTCAGCCCAGGGGGCGGCGCGTTGTTCGTCGATGGCAGCGGCATAGGCGCAGGTAACGTCGGGGTGCAGGCTGGCGGCGAAGTCCCAGGGACGGGCGGCCGGGTCGCGCAGTTCATCGTTGCGCCGCAGTAAGCCCTGTTTGATGGCTTCCACCAGGCAGTGGTAATACAGGGCGCTGCCATTGGCGACCTCGGATAATTCGCGGTGCTGCAGGGTTGCCAGCGCCTGCAAGGTGTAGAGCCCCTGGCTAGGGGGTGCCACATTGAACAGCCGCCCCTGACGATAGCGAATGGATAACGGAGCCACTTCGGCGGCCCGGGTGGCGCGCAGGTCGGCGCCGCTCAGGCCACAGCCCAAGGCATTGAAGGCGGCGCCGAAGGCTTCAGCCAGTTCACCGTGGTAAAAGTCCTCGACGCCGTGCCGCATTAAATGCCGCAACGTATTGCCCAACTGAGGTTGGCGCAGGGTATCGCCTGTGGTCAGCCAACGGCCCTGGGCTTTACACAAGCGCTGCAGGTCAGGCAATTGTTCGATCAACGGCTGGCGCAAGGTCTGCCAGAACACTTGGGATTCAGACACCGCCACCCCGGTTTCGGCCATGAATGCGGCGTCCTCCAACACGTCCGCCCAGCCCAGCCGCGACCCCCACTGCTGGCGGCTGATATTCGCTGCGGTTTGCCAACTGGCCAGCGCACCGGCGGTGGTTGCCACCGCAGTGGGCCCGCGCAGGCCGATTTGGCCGCCGTCGGGCAAGCGCTGGCCGGCCTGGCCAATGCCCACAATGGTGCGCACCTCGCGGTCATGGAGCAACCACAGGGCGTCGCCGCCCAGGCCGGTCATATGCGGGAACACCGCCGCTAGGGTGGCACTGGCGGCAAGCATCGCGTCGATCGCAGTCCCGCCAGCGTCCAGGATGCGCAGCCCGGCGGCACTGGCGGCGGCATGCGGGGTGGTAATCACAGCGTGGCGAGAGGTGGCGTACATGGTCAAGGCCTCGGGTATTTTTGCTAGCTATCAATTTTATTATTGTTAGCAAAGCAAAAAATATGCCCCGTCTTACCTCAGTTACCCGCCATCACAACCGCGAAATCCCGCCGACCACAAACGCGCAAACATACTCCAGCACTTCCTCGGCGTCGTCAGGGCGACAAATACCCGGGGCCAACTGGTCTAGACGGTGGGTATCAGAGAACGCGAACATATAAGCGCCGAACATTAGGGTCATGCTCCAAAACGCAGCCGCTTCGGACATGTCTGGCTTGGCCCGGCGAAACGCCTGAACGCAGGCGCGGGTAGATTCATCGTTTATCTTCTGACGCAGGCCATAGGACAGCTCTGGCGGTTCGGTGTGGATGCGCGCCTGCAAGCGCATAAAGGCACGCCCGCGAGCGTCCCCCAGCAGGGCTACGGAAGGCTCCATAAATGCCCGCACCACCTCTTCCAGGCCGAAGTCACCCCGCGCGTCCAGAGCGTTTAACCGCAGCATGCGCTCGGCCGACAACGGGCCGCCCTTGCGCAAATAGACCTCTTCGAACAAGCCATACTTGGAGCCGAAATAGTAATTGATCAGCGCCTGGTTCACCGATGCAACCGCGGCGATCTCGCGCAGGCTGGTACCCGCATAGCCCTGGTTGGAAAACATCAACTCGGCGGCGTCGAGCAACTGGTCGCGGTTAAAGCCCGCTGCCCCTTCCGGGCGTCCGGGTTTTTTGCGTTCTTGGGCAACAGTGTGTGTACGGGCCACGACAGCGGGCACTCCTGATACAAATGAACGGCCTAGCCAGCCAACGGCGGCAGCAGACCATGGTACGCGCTGCCTTGCTGAAAATGATGGGCCAGGCGCAATAGACGGTATTCCTTACCCGCCGGCGCCAGCAACTGACAGCCCATGGGCAAGCCCAGTGGGTCCAGGCCCATGGGAAAGCTGATCGCAGGCAAGGCGGCCAGGCTGGGGATACAGGTATAACGCATGTTGCCGGTAAGGGTGCTTTGCAAATGGCCCGCGATCTCGACCTCGTCTTGGCCAACCAGCGGTGCAGTGAAGGGTACCGTCGGGCTGATGATCGCATCGACCCGCTGAAACGCCCGGTCCAATTGTTGGCGCAGGCGCGTACGCCAGCGCTGGGCTTGTAGATAATCCACAGCACTGAACGCCAGGCCTGCTTGCAGCAATACTCGTACGTCTGCGCCATAGCGCTCGGGTTGCTGCTCCAGCCAAGGTAGGTGAATGGCACTGGGCTCGGCTGCATCAACGATGACCTGGGCGTCTACGGCACTCTCCAGATCATCCAAACGCACTGCCTCCACGCTGATGCCCATGGCTTCGAAGGCTTGCACAGTGCCACGTAACGCCTGCTCAATAGCCGGTTGCAGACCCCTGAAGCTGTAGTCCTCCAGGTAGCCCAGGCGTAGCCGATCCACTGGGCGGGCCAGCTGCGCCAACGGATCGCCCGGGGTTTGACTCAGCGCAGCGAAGAGCAACGCACAGTCTTCACTGCTGGCGGCCATGGGGCCAACGGTGTCCATGCTCCAGGCCAGGGGAAACACCCCTTCAGTGCTGATCGCACCTACGGTTGGGCGTAAGCCGGTGATGCCATTCATCGCGGCCGGCAAGCGCACCGAACCGCCGGTGTCCGTACCCAGGGCGGCCAGGGCACTGCGCACCGCCACGGCCACCCCAGAACCACCGCTGGAGCCAGATGGCACCCGGTTGGGGTCCCAGGGGTTGCGGCAGGTGCCGTAATGGGGGTTGTCGCTGGTGCCACCCCAGGCAAACTCGTGCAGGTTGGTGCTGCCCAGAACGATCGCCCCAGCCCGGCGCAACCGCCGCACCACCTCGGCATCGCGAGTGGCACGGTGATCGGCGAGGATCTGGCTGCCGGCGGTCATAGGCTGGCCGAGTATGTCGATGTTGCCTTTGATCGCAATGGGGACGCCCTGCAGCGGGCCCAGGTCGCAGCCGCTGTCGAGCAGCGCTTGGTACGCATGCGCCTGGCGGATGGCCTGGTCGGCGAATACCTCCAGGTAGGCATTCAAGTGGCGGGTGCGCGCCTCTTGGTCCAGGCAGCCCTGGACCGCCTCGGCCATGCCCAGTGTTCCCGCTCGGTAGCGCTGGCCCAGCAACGATAGGCTCATGGCAACGCCTCGCTGCGCGCGCCTGCTGGTGTGATGTACACGGTAATTGGGGGTACCTCGGGTGTCAGTTGCAGTAGGCTGCTAGCGCTCAAGCGCCGCGCCCTTTCGCGCCAGGCCTCCCAGGTGGGTTGCAGCTCGGCCTGCTGCTGGGCGGTCAATGGTCGCTGCCCCGGCCAAATCAAAGTGTGCTCAGGCATGTTCATTCCCCTTGGGCATCGACCAGCGCCTTGGCTTTGCTGGCCAGCGCGGTGTTGACGTTACGTTGATAGCGGGTGGCATCAGAGGGATAGGCCTTGATGTTCTTGGCATACAAGGCGATTTTCATATTGTTGTCCCAAGCTTCCTGACTGACCAAGACGTTTTCCGGGTACCCCTTGGCATCGATCTCGCGCTGGATCGCATCCTTGACCACCTGGGCCGGCAAGTTCGGAAAATAGCGCTTGCCCACTTCCACGGTCTCGTCGAAGTGGGCGTAGATATAGCGCGAGGCTTTTTCAAAGGCGACCAGCACTTTTTGCGCCGTCTCAGGGTGGTCGGCCAGGTATTGGGGCGTGGTGGTCAGGCTGGAAAATGCATAGGGGTACCAGCTTTTATCCGCCGAAAACGAATACACCGAATGCAGGCCATTCTGGGCGATGCTCTGGGTCACCTGGGGTTCAACCGCCAGCGCATAGTCAGCGGCGCCGGCCATTACCGCCGGCAGCTCATTACCGATCCCCACGCTCACCAGCTTGACCTTCTCCAGTTGCTGCTGCTGAATCAGGTAGCTCATGAACGCCCAGGTGGTATCGGGCTGCGGGCTGGTGATGACTTTCTTACCGGACAAACCTTTGAGGTTGCCTTGCAGTGAAGTGGCATCCTTGCCGATGATGAACACCGTCGGGGCATTCTGGATACCCGCCACGACCACTCCGTCGCCACCGTTCTCGATGGTCTTGGGCACGAACACTGGATCCTGAATAGAGAAGTCGGCCGAGCCGCCGATCACCGCCGCCCACGACTGGGCACCCCCGCCCGCCGTGGCGATCTTCACCTCCAGCCCCTGTTCCTTGAAGAAACCGCGCTCTTGCGCCACATAGAGCGGCAGGTACAGCAGCGACTGGAACGCTTGATTGATACGCACCGTTTCGGCCTGCACCGCCCCTGTGTTCAGTATCGCCAGCAGCAGTGTTGAAGCCACGCACAGCCTTTTTGCAATCGCCATTAACGCTCTCCCCTTTCCCATGACAGTGCATAACGTTCCAGCAAGCCCACCAGCTTGACGAAGACCAGGGTCATTACCATCACCACGGCGATGCCCGCCAAGACAATGTTGATGCCGAAGTTAGAGCTGCCCAGCAAGATCATGTGGCCGACCCCGGCTTCGGAGGAGATGTACTCACCCACGATGGCCCCCACCAAGGCGAAACCGGCATTCAGGCGCAGCCCTGCGATCACCCACGCCATGGCCGAGGGCACCACCAATTTGAAAAAAATCGCCCGCCGTGGCGCATTGAATGAGCGCATCAGGTTGAGCAGGTCCGGGTCGGTACGCTGGGCCCCCTGGTAGGCCGTGGTAAGCGAGACCACGACGCACGAGAAGGCGACGATGACCACTTTGGATAGCATCTCGGTGCCGAACCAAATGATCGTGATCGGCGCGATGGCCAACACCGGAATGGAGCCGATGGCGGCAATGAACGGCGCGGTCAGTTCGGCGATGAAGCGTGAGTACCACAGCAACAGGCCAAGCACTGCCCCACCAAAGGCGCCGATGGCAAAGCCGATCAATGTCTCCAGGGTAGTCACGCGAACATCGTTGAGTAATTCCCCTGAACTCCAACGCTGCATCAGCACGTCCCAGACCATGCTGGGGCTGGCGAACAGGAAACGACTGATCAGCCCGGTATGGGCGGCCCACTCCCATAGCATCAAGAGCAGGACGACGATGCCCACTTGCAGGCTGACCAGCAGGTAACGGCGCTGGCGCTCACGCCTTAGCCGCCGGCCACGGGCCTGCTCACGCTGCTCGCGAAGGCTAGCCGAGTGCTCGGCGTGGGCCGGGGTGGTCGGGGATAATAGCGCGCTCATGCAACCTCCTCGGCAGCACTCACCGGGCTGGCGATGCTCTTCCAGATCAACTCGTAGTAGTCGTTGAAGTGCCGTGACATGCGCCGGGTCGGGATGTCACTGCTATCGGTGCCCAGGTCGACGCTAATTTCCCCAACGATCTCGCCCGGACGAGCCTTCATCACATAGACACGGTCGGATAAGGTCACCGCCTCCTCGATGTCATGGGTCACGAACACGATGGTCTTGCGCTCCTCACGGAGCATCTCCAGCAGCTCGCTCTCCAACGTGATCTTCAATGGGTAGTCGAGGGCCTTATAGGCTTCGTCCATCAGAATGACTTCGGGGTCAGTGATCATCGTGCGCATCAGCGCCACACGCTGGCGCATGCCACCGGAAATGCTGCCGGGGTATTTGTTGCCGTAGCCCTGCATGCGGTATTTCTTCAACAGGGCATGGGCCTTATCCAGCGCCTCGGCTTTGTTGCCGCCGCGTACTTCGAGGCCCAGTACGATGTTTTCTAATACCGTGCGCCAAGGGAACAAAAGGTCTTTTTGCAGCACGTAACCGACCTTCTCATTGGAGCGCCCGGTGCGGTCGTCACCGTCGACCAGGATCGAGCCCATGTCGGGTTCCAATAGCCCAGTGATGATGTTGAACAGGGTGGATTTACCACAGCCACTGGGGCCGACGAAGGAGACGAACTCGTCACGGTCAGCGTGGAAGCACAGGCCGTTGAGCACGGTCAGCACGCCATCGCGGGTGTCGTAGAATTTGCAGATATTGCGCGCTTCGAGGGTATGCATGGGCGGCACCTCTATTCGGCCGAAAGCTGGGCATGAAAAGCCGATGCGATGCCGGGCAGCGCCGGCACTTGCATGGGCTGGTAGTCCTTAAGGAAGTTGTAACCTATGTAATCGACACTACGCGCCTGGACGATGGCGCCCAGCACGTCGACGTCGGCATAGGCAATCGCGCAGGCATAGCCGGTGTCGGCGACGATCATGCCGTTGGGGTCAATGATGCGGCTATGACCGTGGTAGTGAAGCTTGCCGTGATGCCCATAGAGGTTGGCTTCGACCATCCAACACTGGTTTTCCAGAGCCCTTACCCGGCCGAACAGGGTGTAGGTGTCGAGCATGGCGTCGGCACTAATGTCCGCCGTCTCGCCGGCAAACGCCCAAGCCGTAGGCATGACCAGAATTTGCGCGCCCTTGAGGGCCAATTCGCGGGTGCTCTCGGGAAACACTTTGTCGTAGCAGATCAACATGCCGATGCGGCCTAACGCCGTATCGAACACCGGAAACCCATCACCCGGGTAATAAACATGTTTCTCATCGCCGGGCTGGTGCACTTTACGGTAGTGACCGATGTAACCGGCCGGGCCACCCAACACACAGGTGTTGAACAAGACGTCGGCACGGGTGCACTCGGTCATGCCAAAGATGACATGCACACCGAGGGCCTGCGCCTCGCTCAGCATACGGCGCACTGAAGGCCCCGACGGCACTGGCTCAGCCGCTGCGAATTGGTGAGCGACGTTGGCGAAATCCAGCTCCGTGGTATTGCTCAGGTAACCCTGCAGAACCTGCTCGGGAAAGACCACCAGGTCTGCACCCTCTGCAGCCGCGAGCTGCAGGTGGGCCAGCATCTTTTCTAGGTTGTACGCCTTGTCATAGGTCGCTTCCATCGCCACCGTCGCGATCTTGATTTTCGCCATGGCCGTGCCCTCCACAGGTTGCTGTTAGCAAGCATGGAGCAGCAAGCGTGCCAGATACGCCCGGCGCGCCTAATTAATTAATCAATTGATTAATTGTTTGTTTTACCAACGAAATTTGCCGGGGCTGACGAAACAACAAGGCTAGAGGATGCATTGCAATGGTGCCTGGACGCCCAAAGCGCACCGCCCCGGCACGCCCTTGGACGCAAAAGCTGGCGCAGGCATGGCCCGCCCGCGCCGAGCGGCGTTTGGGTTTAACGCAAGAAGTTCACCTTGGCCAAATTAACCAATTCCTTCGCCCGGCCATCGAGTACCGCGCGCATCATGAACAAGCCAAAGCCCTTGACGTTTTCGGCGGTGATTTCCGGCGGCATGATCAGCTCCTGGCGCTCACTGACCACATCCACCAGCACTGGCCCGTCGTGGGCAAACGCTTCGGCCAGGGCGGCTTCAAGGTCTTGCGGCTTCTCCACCCGAATGCCCTTGACGCCCATGGCTTGGGCCATGGCGGCGAAGTTGGGGTTTTTCAGGTCGCAACCCACGTCCACCAAGCCGGTGGCCTTCATTTCCATTTCCACAAAACCCAAGGTGCCATTGTTCAACACGATCACTTTGACCGGCAGGTTGGCCTGGCTGAGGGTCAGAAAGTCACCCATCATCATGCTGAAACCACCATCGCCCGACATCGACACCACCTGCCGACCCGGGTAAGCCGCCTGGGCACCGATGGCCTGCAGCATGGCGTTGGCCATCGAGCCATGGTTGAACGAGCCGACCAGGCGGCGCTTGCCGTTCATCTTCAAATACCGCGCGGCCCAGGCCGTGGGCGTGCCGACGTCGCACGTGAATACGGCATCCTCGGCGGCCATCTCGCTGACTAGGCGGCTAACGTATTGCGGGTGAATCAGCGCACTGTTCGGCCCACTTTCGGCCAGGCTGTCGAGGTTTTTGCGGGTTTTGTCGTAATCGGCCAGGGCCTCGTTGAGGTGCCCGGTGTCGCTGCGCTCATGCAGGCGCGGCAACAGTGCCTGCAAGGTGTGCTTCACATCCCCCAGTAGACCGATTTCCAATGGGCAGCGGTTGCCCAGGGCTTCCGGGCTGAGGTCGACCTGGGCGATGCGCGAATGCTCGGGGAAGAACTGCCGATAAGGGAAATTGGTCCCGAGCATCAGCAGCGTGTCGCAGTTTTTCATGGCATTGAAGCCTGAGGCAAAGCCAATCAAGCCGGTCATGCCGACATCGAAAGGGTTATCATACTCCAAATGCTCTTTGCCACGCAGGGCGTGCACGATGGGCGCCTTGAGCAGGTTGGCCAACGCCACGACCTCTGCGTGGGCTCCGGCACAACCGGCTCCGCAAAGCAGGGTGACGCGCTTGCCGGTGTCGAGAAAATCAGCCAACTGCTGAATTTCACTTTCAGCCGGCACCACCACCGGTGGTTTGGGCGCCAGCCAGGTGCTGACTTTGGCGTCCAGCGGCTGCAGGGCAACGTCGCCGGGGATCACCACCACCGCCACGCCCTTGCGCGCCACCGCCACGCGCATGGCGCGTTCGAGGATCTGCGGTAACTGGTCGGCACGGGACACCAGCTCAACGTAGTGGCTGCAGTCTTTGAACAGCGACTCCGGGTGGGTCGCCTGGAAATAGTCGATACCGATTTCGCTGCTGGGGATATGCGCGGCAATTGCCAGCACTGGTACGCCGCTGCGGTGGCAGTCGAACAGGCCATTGATCAAATGCAGATTGCCGGGCCCGCAGCTGCCGGCACACACCGCCAGCTCCCCGGTCAGGTGCGCCTCGGCACCGGCGGCAAAAGCCCCGGACTCTTCGTTGCGCACGTGCAGCCAGTCCAGCCCACCCAGGCGCCGCAGTGAATCGGTAAAACCATTGAGCGAATCGCCGACCACGCCGTAGACGCGTTTGACGCCGGCTTGCTTGAGGGTATTAACCATATAATCGGCGGCAGTACTGGCCATGGGAAAAGCTCCTTGAAGTGGAAAATTGCAATCAAGGAGTGAGAGTCGTGGGTGCTCGAGGGTGTTCCGCCGGATTTGATGAAGAATGCCGCCGGGGGCGGCAAGGCCCGCTTAGAAGACCAGCTTGGCGCCGATCAGCATCAACATCGCCGCCAGGCACGGGCGCAGCACGTTGTCGGACACGCGCCCGGTGAGCTGGCTGCCGATGTAAATGCCCGGCAACGAGCCGATCAGCAAGTAGCCCAGCACCGCCCAGTCCATGTTGCCCATACTGGCATGGCCGAAACCGGCGACCAAAGTGAGGGGCACGGCGTGGGCGATTTCCGTTCCGACCAGACGGCGGGTGGCCAATACCGGGTACAGAATGAACAGCGCTACGGTGCCTAGCGCGCCCGCACCGATGGACGTCAGGGCGACCATGGTGCCGAGAATCAGCCCGGTCACCACCGTCATCACCCGCAGGCTGGCGCCGCTTGGCCGATAATTGCCGCCGGCGCGGGCGTGGGCGAACGCCAGCAAGCGCTGTTTGAAGAATACCGCCAGGGCGGTAAGAATCAGGACCACCCCCAACGCCTGTTTGATCACCGCATTCATTGCATCGGGCGCGGTGTGCAGGGTGCTGAGGAACCATAGCGTCAGCATGACCGCCGGGACACTGCCCAGGGTGAGCCAACCAGTGATGGTCCAGTCGATGTTTTTGTTCTTGCTGTGCACCAACACGCCGCCAGACTTGGTAATGGCCGCGTAGAGCAGGTCAGTGCCCACCGCAGTGGCGGGGTTGATGCCGAACCAGAGCAAGATGGGCGTCATCAGCGAACCGCCCCCTACCCCGGTCATCCCCACGATAAAACCCACTGTCAGACCCGCTACGATAAAACCGAAAATACCGAAATCCATCTAGACGCCCTGAACCTGACCGCTGAAAAACAAGCGCGGCAGCATAGCGATTTTTCCAATCGCTGCTTATATCGTTACGGTCTATCGTTAGAACCTCACCAACTCATGGGCAGGGTTCAGCCCTGTGAATCACTCAGCGGCCAGTGCCTGGAAAGCTGCGGAGCCACGTGCGGGTGGCGGTCGATTCGCTCCAACAACTGCAAGAACGCCGGGCGCGCCACGCGCAGATGATCACGGGTGGCCGACCACTTGGTCACCACAGCAGCCAGAATATCCAGCGCGCCGGGGTTGTCGCCGGCTAAGAAAGGCGTGCCGCTGAACAGGTCGGCGAACAGCTCCCAGTGCCGGTACAGGCGCGCACAGGCCCCCTCGCGCAGGGCCTTTTCAATCAAAGGGTCAGGCAGCGTGAGCCAACGTTCGGGGTAATCCAATAAGCTGATGGCGCTGTAACAGTTGGCAGCGATAAACACCAACCCGCGAATCGCTTGGGCCTGCTGCGGCCCAGCCGCGGGGATCAGGCCAGTGTCCGGAAACGCCAGCCCTAGGTGGATAAGAATAGCCGCGCTTTCCGTCAGCAGGCTGCCATCGGGCAGGCGTAAGGTAGGGACCTGACGCAGCGGATTGCAGCGGGCCAATTCCTCGCTGCCCGGCCCGGGCGCCCAAGAGCAGGCGTCGACCACCTGAAAAGGCACCTGGCAGCGCGCCAATGCCACCTCGATGGCAGCCGAACCCGATTGCGACGTACCGAATAATATGTAGTCAGTCATACACCAGCCCTTCATATTTAAGGTGGCGGATCGATCGCCGCGGCGCCGGCCCGCCAACGTGCCTGTCACCAAAGGATTACAAATGGGCCAGCACAACGTTTGCTTTCCGCCCCCCTCACCGAGAGAATAGCCCTCACGGGCGCCAGCAGTCGGCGCCGTTTGACTTGATGCATAGGCATCGCTTTCAGGGAATCTAGAATGGCTTCAAGACACGTAATCAATGCTTCGGTTAGCCCCAAAGGCAGCCTGGAAACCCTCTCCCAGCGCGAAGTACAGCAACTGAGCGAGGCCGGCTCCGGCACCCTGTATCAATTGTTCCGCCAATGCGCCTTGGCCATCCTCAACACCGGCGCCCATGTCGACAACGCCAAGACCATTCTAGAAGCCTACAAAGACTTCGACGTACGCATTCATCAGCAAGACCGTGGCGTGCGCCTGGAACTGCTGAATGCCCCGGCGGATGCCTTTGTCGACGGTGAAATGATCGCCAGCACCCGGGAGATGCTCTTCAGTGCGCTGCGCGATATCGTCTACACCGAAAGCGAGCTGGCCAGCACGCGCATCGACCTGAGCAACTCTCAGGGCATTACCGACTACGTGTTTCACCTGCTGCGCAACGCGCGCACCCTGCGTTCGGGCGTAGAACCGAAGATGGTGGTGTGCTGGGGTGGCCACTCGATCAATTCTGACGAATACAAATACACCAAAAAAGTGGGCCACGCACTAGGCTTGCGCAAGCTCGATATTTGCACCGGTTGCGGCCCTGGCGTCATGAAAGGCCCTATGAAAGGCGCCACCATCGCCCACGCCAAGCAACGCACCACCGGTGGGCGCTACCTGGGCCTGACCGAGCCGGGCATCATTGCCGCCGAAGCGCCTAACCCGATCGTCAACGAGCTGGTGATCCTGCCAGACATCGAAAAGCGCCTGGAAGCGTTTGTGCGCGTGGGCCATGGCATCATTATCTTCCCAGGGGGCGCCGGCACCGCCGAAGAATTCCTCTACCTGCTGGGCATTCTGATGCACCCCGACAACCGCGGGCTGCCGTTCCCGGTCATCCTCACCGGGCCAAAAAGTGCCGAAGCCTACCTGCAGCAATTGCACGCGTTCGTCGGGGCGACCCTGGGCGAGGCCGCGCAAGACCATTACCAAATCATCATCGACGACCCTGAACAAGTCGCGCAACAGATGACCCAGGGCCTCAAAGAGGTCAAGCAGTTCCGCCGCGAGCGTAACGACGCTTTCCACTTCAACTGGCTGTTGAAAATAGAAGAGGGCTTCCAGCGCCCCTTCGACCCCACCCATGCCAACATGGCCAGCCTGCACCTGAGCCGCGCCCTGCCCCCCCACGAACTGGCCGCCAACCTGCGCCGGGCGTTCTCGGGAATCGTGGCAGGCAACGTCAAAGATAAAGGCATCCGCTTGATCGAAGAGCACGGCCCTTACCAGATTCATGGTGACGCCGAGGTCATGCAGCCCCTGGACCGCCTGCTCAAAGCGTTCGTGGAGCAGCACCGGATGAAACTGCCGGGCGGGGCCGATTACGTGCCCTGCTACCGCGTGGTGACCTGAGTCAGCTGCGTCAGTTAAACCACCCCACAGGGCCAGGCATCACTGGCCCTGCCGGCGGCGGTAGGCTGAGATCATGTCCTGATCGACGTCTGCGGCGTAGCACAAAGGCGCCTCCCCTCCCGGCCGGCTGTAAGCGCTGCGCTTACCGCAGCGGCTACCGTTACGCGTGGTGTTATAAGGGCACGGGCAATTGCCGGAATAGCTGGCAATGGAGGCGTCTATCAGGCGCTGGGTGATGGTTGCGTCCGTCAGGGCCGCCTCTTTCGCCGTGGCGCCGAAGCACCAAAGCAAGGCAAACGCGGCGACGCACTTTAAGGCGGTAGAAGTCATGGCTATTCCCTGGCTCATTGGACAAATCCTGAGACACTTCTAGCACGCTATCAAAAAGCCATCAATTGCTATCGAGGGTGAGCACGGCCCTTGTGCCAGCCGGCTCCAGCTTTCGCCAGACAACAAAAAACCCGCCGAAGCGGGTTTTCCATCTGGCCATTCCAACATCCTGTCAGCAGCGTCCTTGCAATGGCCGGTCTTCCGTGACCCTGAAGCAATTCCTTTGCTTCAGTTCGTAGGGCTAGATTACCGGGCCAGAGGGAAACGCCATAGAGGCGATTGCGGGTAGTGGGTGTAAGTGATTGGCTATACGGTCAATAAGAGCCAACCACGAACGCTTCGGATATCTCATCCGAAAGCGCATCGAAATCCTGATGAAATTGGATACGGCCTTTTAGTCGGCCAGGTTTTCGCTGTTCCAGTACTGGGGCGTAGGAAATAAGTTCGACGTATGGCCTACCCTCCCTCGTAATGACCACCTTCTCACCCTTGCGAACATGCTCCGCCAACTGGGGCAGATGTGATCCTGCTACTTGTATACTGACCTGCAAGACCTTCCTCATATACCCCCCCACCTAGCTAAGCCAGACCAAGCCCAAGCTGCAGGCATTTCTAACCCAGAGATGGTGCTTTAATCTCGGCAGTTAAACACAGGATCTACTCAGTCTTTTCTCGGGAGTGCGTAGGACCAATCTGAGCGCCTCAGCCTTAGGCAACCGCAAACTGACGCCCCTCAACGAAGCATCCTTGCCCGAATCCATGCATATCGAGGCTATACAACCTCAATTGGTCCACCCACCCCCGAACCAATCAGCCTCCCTGCCAGCGAACCATTGACCATTGGCCCGCCACCAGCGGCATTGCCCTTCTAACGCCGAGCTGCGCGCGAACCAATTGTAATTGGCATCACCCTTGCAAATTCACTTCCATCCAGCACGACGCATTACCCAGCGTCCTGCCCTTGGCGAGTGACCTTCATGCACAGGCTCGACCCCGACAGCGCCGTAGATCAATCGGCAAAACTGGCCCTCGACGGGCTGCGCCAAATCGTCAGCCAGCACGCTGCATTTCCCCAGCGGGCGCTGCCTACCGAGCGCATTCTGGCGGTGGATTTCGGCGTCAGTCGGCGCGCGGTACGCCGCGCCCTGGCGGTGCTGGAAGCTGAGGGGCAGGTTTGGCGGCGGCAAGGCAAAGGCACTTTTGTCGGGCCCACGCCCCCCAGCGCTACCTTAAGTTTCAGCCGGTTATCCAGCCGAACCAATTTCAGCGAGGTCATGGAAGCCCGGCTTTATCTAGAGCCGTCGCTAGCATCACTGGCGGCCGTGCGCGCCAGCGGCGAGCAGACTGCCATCCTGCGGCGCCTGGCCGAACGTTTGCAGCACGCCGATGAAAGCGACCCGCAAGGCATCGAACTATGGGACGGCGCGCTGCACCGGGGCATCGCCGAAGCCGCCGGCAACCGCCTGTTGCTCGACCTGTTCGAAATGCTCGACGCCATTCGCCTGGACCCGATGTGGCGCGGCCTGCGCCAACGCGCGCGCACTAGCGAGCGCCTACACACCTACCACCACGAACATGACGACATTGTCGCGGCCATAGAGCAGCGCGACCCGGCACGCGCTGCCAGCGCCATGCGCGGCCACTTGCGTGGTTTGCAGCAGGCGCTGGAACACGTCATCGACCAAGACCTAGAGGCCTGCCTATGAGCGCCGTATTAAGCGTCAGTGACCTGACCGTTCGCTTTGCCGGTGCGCCGGCTAATGTCGTCGACGGCGTGTCATTTACCGTGCAACCGGGGCGCACGCTGGCCATCGTCGGCGAATCGGGTTGCGGTAAGAGCGTCACATCCATGGCCTTGATGGGCTTGCTGCCCGACACCGCCCGGGTCAGCGCCAGTGCTTCCAGCCTGCAAGACGCGGCCTTACTGGGCAGCCCCGACGAGCGCTGGCTGCAGGTACGGGGTAACCGCATGGCGATGATCTTTCAAGAACCCATGACTTCGCTGAACCCAGTGTTCACCATCGGCGAACAAATTGCCGAAAGCGTCATGCGCCACCAAGGCCTGTCAGCAGCCGACGCGCGTCAGCGGGCCCTGCAGATGCTGGAAAAGGTTCGTGTGCCAGATGCCGCGCAGCGGCTCGACAGCTACCCCTTCGAGCTGTCTGGCGGCATGCGCCAGCGCGCCATGATCGCCATGGCCCTGGCCAATGACCCGGCCTTGATCATCGCCGATGAACCGACCACGGCGCTGGACGTGACCATTCAGGCGCAAATTTTGGCTCTGATCGGCAATCTGCAGGCCGACACCGGCACCTCGATGATCTTGATTACCCACGACCTGGGCGTGGTCGCCGAAGTCGCCGATGAAGTGTTGGTCATGTACGCCGGACGGGTGGTCGAAAGCGGCCCGGTCAAGGCCCTGTTCGACGACCCGCAGCACCCCTATACCATTGGCCTGATGGGCTCGATGCCCTCCATGGGCCCGCGCCAGGGCCGCCTGGCAACCATCGAAGGGCGCGTGCCAACCCCCGCGGAAATGCCGGAAGGCTGCCGCTTCGCAGGGCGCTGCCCGTTCGTCCTACCGGCCTGCCGCGATCAGCGCCCGGGCTTACAAGAACTGTCGCCCGGGCACTTCGCCGCCTGCCTGCGCGCGCCCCTGGAGTTGCACGTGGAGGCTCGCCCATGAACGCCCCGCAAGCGAAACCGGCCAACGCCGCCAAACCGATCCTGGAAGGCATTGCGCTGCGCAAACACTTTGCCGTGGAGACCGGCCTATTCCAACCCAAGAAGCCCCCGGTACAGGCAGTGAACGACGTTTCCCTGGCCGTACGCCATGGCGAAACCCTGGCCTTGGTGGGCGAATCCGGCTCCGGCAAATCGACCCTCGGGCGCCTGCTGCTGAATCTGTTGCCGGCAACGTCCGGCGACGTGATCTACGAGGGGCGCAACCTGGGCAACCTGGCCCCGGACAAGTTGCGCCAGGTGCGGCGAGAGTTGCAGATCATTTTTCAAGACCCGTTCGCCTCGTTGAACCCGCGCATGAGTGTGGAGGCCATCGTCGGCGAACCGATTTGGCTACATAGCAGCGCCAGCCGTAGCGAGCGCCAGGACCGTGTGGCCCAGCTATTGCGTACCGTAGGCCTGGCGCCGGAACACGGCCGGCGCCACCCGCACGAATTCTCCGGGGGCCAGCGCCAACGCATCGGCATCGCCAGGGCACTGGCGTCCGACCCGCGGCTGATCCTGGGCGACGAGCCGGTGTCGGCACTGGACGTATCGGTGCAGGCCCAGGTGGTGAACCTGCTCGAAGACCTCAAGCAACAGTACGGCCTGACCCTGCTGATCGTCGCCCATGGCCTGGCGGTGATCCGCCACATGAGCGACCGGGTGGCCGTGATGTACCTGGGGGAGATCGTCGAATTGGCCCCGGTCAACGCGTTGTTCGAAACCCCTTTTCACCCCTATACCCAAGCCCTGATGGCTGCCGTACCGGTGAGCCACCCCGACCAGCGCCAGCCCCGTCCGTTATTGGCCGGTGATATGCCGAGCCCCAGCAGACCGCCGGCGGGTTGCCGCTTCCATACCCGCTGCCCGCACGCCAAGGCGCTGTGCCGCGAGCATAAACCGCTGTTCGAAAGCGTCGCCCCGGAGCGTCAGGTGGCGTGCCATTTTTGGCGCGAAATCGCCAATGCCGGCAGCGGTGCCCTGATTATTCCGACACCCAGCGCGGCCTACCGCCAGCGCTTAGACCTGTTCAAACGCCATCAGGCCCTACCCCTGGAGAGCCAGCCATGAAGTTCGCCCACCTGCTAACCGCAACCCTGCTCCTGCTCGCCACCGAAGCGGCCCTGGCGGAGTCGACCCTGCGCATCGGTATCCAGGACGACCCGGACATGCTTGACCCCCACCGCTCGCGCACCTACTCAGGTCGGCTGGTGTACACCGCGCTGTGCGACAAGTTGGTGGACGTCACCCCGGAACTGACCTTCATCCCGCAATTGGCCACCGCCTGGAACTGGAGCGAAGACGGCAAGACGCTGACCATGACCCTGCGTGAAGGCGTGACCTTTCATAACGGCGAAGCCTTCGACGCTGCCGCGGTGAAGTTCAACCTGGACCGCGCCCGCACCCTGCCCGACTCTTTGCGCAAGAGCGAATTGGCCTCGGTGGAGAACGTCGCCGTAGTCGACTCCAAGACCGTCGCAATTACCCTCAAGCACCCCGACGCCACCCTGGTCTCGCAACTCTCCGACCGCGCCGGGATGATGCTCGCGCCCAAGGCTTCGCAAGGCGACGTAGCGGCCAAGCCCGTCTGCTCCGGCCCCTACCAGTTCGTCCAGCGGGTGCAGCAGGACCGCATCGTGCTGGAGCGCTTCAAACAACATTGGAATGCCCAGGCTTACCATTTCGACAAGCTGGTGTTCCTGCCCATCCCGGATACCTCGGTGCGCCTGGCCAACCTACGCTCGGGCGACCTGGACGTGATCGAGCGGGTCGCCCCCAGCGACGTCAAAACCGTCACCGGCGACCGCAAACTCAAGCTCTATAACACCCCAGGGCTGGGCTACATGCAGTTGATCTACAACGTGGGCAACGGTGAGCGCGCCAACAACCCAGTGGGTCAGGACAAACGCGTACGCAAAGCGTTCGAACTGGCCATCGACCGCGATGCGATCAATCAAGTGGTGTTCGAAGGGCTCTATGCCCCTAGCGCCCAGCCCTTCCCGGCGAGCAGCCCGTACTACGACAAAAGCCTGCCGATCCCAGCCCGCGATGTCGAGAAAAGCAAAGCCTTGCTGAGCGCGGCGGGGGTGAAAACACCGCTCACGGTGGAGCTGAAAGTGGCCAACAACCCGATTGCCCAGCAGGTCGGGCAGATCATTCAGGCCATGGCCGGCGAAGCGGGTTTCGACGTCAAACTGGTCGCCACTGAATACGCCACGATGCTCAGCGAACAGCAGACCGGCAACTTCCAGATTGGCATGAGCGCCTGGTCGGGGCGGCCTGATCCGGACGGCGATATCCATCAGTTCGTCACCTGCAAGGGTGGGCAAAACGATGGTCGCTTCTGCGACGCTAAGCTGGACGAACTGCTGAACAAAGCGCGTACCGTGAACCCTGTCGAGCAACGCCAAGCCCTCTACAACCAGGCCCTGCGCTTGCTGGCCGACGAGGTGCCCACCAGCTATCTGTATTTCGACCCACGCATCATCGCCGCCCGCGCCGACCTCAAAGGCTTCGTGCCGAACCCAGACGGCCTGATTCGCTTGAACGGCGTCAGCGTGCCTTGATGACGGCCCATTTCCCGTCCACCTGCGAGGGCTCAGCATGCTGATGTTCATTGTGCGCCGCCTGCTCAGCGCGATCCCCACGTTGATCCTGGTGTCGTTGTTTGTCTTCACCCTGCAAAAGCTCCTGCCTGGCGATCCAGTTCTGGCCATGGCCGGGGAAGAGCGCGACCCCGCAGTGATGGACTATCTGCGGGAAAAATACCGCCTCAACGACCCGCTGCCGCTGCAGTACCTGCACTGGGTCGGCAATGTGTTCCAAGGGGATTTCGGCACCTCGCTGCGCACCGAACAGCCGGTAACCACCCTGCTCGCCTCCAAGCTGCCAGTTACCCTGGAACTGGCGGTGCTGGCGCTGTTGATCGCGGTGCTGATCGGCATCCCGACGGGCATCATCTCGGCGGTGCGCAAAGGCACCCTGGTGGACTACAGCGCTAACGTGGTGGCCCTGTCAGGCATCTCGATCCCGCATTTTTGGTTGGGCATCCTGCTGATCATGGTGTTCGCGGTGAAACTGCAGTGGCTGCCGGCGTCCGGCTTCGTGCCGTTGGGCGAAGACCTCGGGCAAAACCTCAAGACCCTGCTCTTGCCCGCCTTTGTATTGGGCGCCGGGTTGTCCGGAATCCTTATGCGTCATACCCGCAGCGCGATGCTCGAAGTGCTGCGCGCCGATTATGTGCGCACGGCACGGGCCAAAGGTTTGCTGCCGCGTACGGTGATCCTCAAACATGCTCTGCGTAACGCGCTGATGCCCATCGTCACCCTGACCACGCTGCTGTTCGGCGAGCTACTGGGTGGGGCTGTGCTTACCGAGCAGGTGTTCAGCATCCCCGGCTTCGGCAAGATGATCGTCGACGCCGTGTTCAACCGTGACTATGCCGTGGTGCAAGGCGTGGTGCTGTGCGTGGCCATCGGTTTCGTGCTGCTTAACCTGCTGGCCGACGTGCTTTACCGCTTGATCAACCCGCGCCTGAGGAATGCCCCATGACCAGCCTGGCCTTGCCCACGCACACGCCTGCGCTCGCCCGCAGCCGCTCACCTTTTTGGCGTAAGTTTCTGGCCAACAAGGGCGCGGTGGTGGGTGCCGTGGTGTTATTGATATTTGTCCTGGCCGCTGCCCTGGCCCCATGGATCGCCCCCCATGACCCGCTTAAAGCCAATTTCCTCGCGGTGCGCAAAGCGCCTTCGCTGATCTATTGGCTGGGCACTGACGAACTGGGCCGCGACCTGTTCTCGCGGCTGTTGTGGGGCGCGCGCAGCTCATTGCTAGCCGGTGCGGTGTCGGTGGCTATCGCCATGTTGATCGGCGTGCCATTGGGCTTGCTCGGCGGTTACTTCGGCGGCAAGCTGGACCGGCTGATTTCGCAAGTCATGGAGGCCCTGCTGTCATGCCCATTTCTGGTTCTGGCGATTGCCCTGGGCGCGTTCCTGGGCCCCAGCCTGACCAACGCCATGATCGCCATTGGCTTATCGGCCATGCCGATCTTCGCCCGCCTGACCCGCGGTCAGGTCTTGGCCATCCGCCACGAGGACTACCTGGAAGGCGCACGCGCCATTGGCCTGCCCGACCGCTGGATCATCCTGCGCTATGTCTTGCCCAATGTGATGTCACCGCTGGTGGTGCAGGCCACGCTGACCGTGGCCGCAGCGATTCTGGCCGAAGCCAGCCTGTCGTTCCTGGGCCTGGGCCAACAACCGCCGTCACCGTCCTGGGGCTCCATGCTCAACACGGCGAAGAATTTCATGGAGCAGGCGCCGTGGATGTCGATCGCGCCAGGCGTGGCGATCTACCTCACGGTGCTGTGCTTCAACCTGCTGGGCGATGGCCTGCGCGACGCGCTTGACCCTAAAGGCTAACCCTATTTATTTCCGTAAGAGACCTTGCCTATGTTCGACGATCTGGACTACCGCCAACCCTACGCATCGGCCCGTTCGCCGGTGATGGGCAATAATATGGTGGCCTGCTCTCAGCCCCTGGCCGCCCAGGCTGGGCTGGACATGCTGCGCCGCGGCGGCAATGCGGTGGACGCCGCCATCGCTGCCGCCATGGTGCTGACGGTGGTCGAGCCGACCGGCTGCGGCATTGGCAGTGACGCCTTTGCGATTATTTGGGACGGGCAGCAGTTGCAGGGCCTGAATGCCTCAGGCCGGGCCCCCGAGGCCTGGGCCCCGGAACACTTTGCCGGGCAAACCAGCATGCCGCAGCGCGGCTGGGGCGCAGTGACGGTGCCCGGCGCGGTATCGGCCTGGGTGGCGTTGTCCGAGCGCTACGGCAAGCTGCCGTTCGCCACCCTTGCCGAGCCCGCCATCGGCTATGCCCGCGACGGTTACCAGGTGACGCCGATCATCGCGCAACTGTGGCAGCGCGGCGGCGAATTGCTCAAGGACCAGCCCGGCTTCGCCGAATGCTTTCTGCCCGCCGGCAAGGCGCCCGCCGCCGGAGAGAAGGTGTACCTCAAAGACCACGCGCGCACCCTGGAGCTGATCGCACAGAGCAAGGGCGAAGCGTTCTATCACGGCGAGCTGGCCGAGGCCATGATCGCCCACGGCCAGGCCAACGGCAGCGTCATGACCCGCGAGGACCTGGCCAACCACAGTGTGCAGTGGGTGGACACCCTGGCGGTGCCCTATGCAGGCGCCGTGGTGCATGAACTACCACCCAACGGCCAGGGCATCGCCACCCTCGCCGGGCTGACCCTGCTGGAAGCCCTGCACGTTGGGGAGCACCCGGTCGACAGCGTCGAAACCGTGCATCCGGTCCTTGAGGCCATGAAGCTGGCCCTGGCCGACCTGGATGAGCACGTGGCGGACAGCAGCCACATGCGCGTGCCCGCTGCGCAGTTGCTTGACCCCGCCTATCTGCAAGAACGTGCTGCGCTGGTCAATGAGCAAGCTGCCAACCCTGGGCATGGTACGCCCAAGGCCGGGGGCACCGTGTACCTGTCCGCCGCCGACAGCAGCGGCATGATGGTGTCCTTTATCCAGTCCAACTACATGGGCTTCGGCTCGGGCGTGGTCGTCCCTGGCACCGGCATCAGCTTGCAAAACCGTGGTGCGGGCTTTTCCCTGGACCCTGAACACGTCAACCATGTCGCGCCGGGTAAACGCCCTTTCCACACCATCATCCCGGGCTTCGTCATGAACGCCGACGGCACGCCGTTGATGTCCTTTGGTTTGATGGGCGGGCCGATGCAAGCCCAGGGGCATTTACAGATGATGCTGCGCATTCTGCGCTATCGACAAAACCCCCAAGCTGCCGCCGACGCTCCGCGCTGGCGGATCGAGAAAGGTTTGAAAGTGGCCGTGGAAGAGGCCTTCGACCCAAGCGTCATCGAGGCCCTGCGTGCCAAGGGCCATGACATCGTGGTCGAGGCGCCCAATGGGGTGTTCGCCTTCGGCGGCGCGCAGATCATTCAGCGTACCGCCCACGGCTACGTGGGCGGCACTGATCCGCGCAAGGACGGCTTAGTGGCGGCGTACTAAGAGCCTTCCTACAGACGGAACTTGGCGACCATTGTGTTGAAGGAAATCGCCAGGCGTGACAGCTCATTGCTGGACGCCGCCGTCTGTTGGGCGCCGGTGGCCGTTTGCGCTGATAGGCCTTGAATGTTAACCAAATTACGGTCGACTTCCCGGGCCACCTGCGCCTGCTGCTCCGAGGCACTGGCGATCACCAGGTTGCGCTCGCTGATCTGCGCCACACCATCGGTAATGCTCTCCAGGGCCGTACCCGCCGCCTGCGCCAGGTCCCGGGTACTGGCCGCCAACGTTTGGCTTTTGGCCATGGCCCCCACCACCTGCTCGGCGCTGCTCTGCGCGGCATTGATCATCCCTTCGATTTCGCCGGTAGACGCTTGAGTCCGGTGGGCCAGGGCCCGCACTTCATCTGCGACCACGGCAAAACCACGCCCTTGTTCACCCGCACGGGCCGCTTCGATGGCGGCGTTGAGGGCCAGTAGGTTGGTTTGGTCGGCGATTGCGCGGATCACATCGAGCACTTTACTGATGTCTTGGGTCTGGGCCGCCAGCCCTTTGACCAACTGGGTCGAGCCGTCGATTTCCGTCGCCATGGTTTCGATAGCGACCACCGCCTGGCGCACCTGATCGCGCCCGGCCGAGGCTTCGCTGTTGGTCCGCTGCGACACTTCGGAGGTAGACACCGCATTGCGCGCCACTTCGTCGACAGCAGCGGTCATTTGGTTCACGGCGGTGGCAGCCGACTGGATTTCCTGGTCCTGCTGCACCAGCCCACGGCTGCTTTCATCGGTCACCGCATTGAGTTCTTCGGCCGCCGACGCCAATTGGTCGGAGGCACTGGAGATGTTCTGCAAGGTACTGCGCAAGTTGCCCTGCATGGTCGCCAACGCACGCAGTAGCTGCCCGGTTTCGTCCTGGCCAGCAGGCTCGATGGTGCGGGTCAGATCGCCATCGGCTACACACTGTGCGGCTTGCACGGCGTTGGCGATGGGCCGAGTGATCAACCGAGTGATCACCAAGCCAAGGCCGATGGCCAGGATAAAGGCAACTAGAATCGCCACGCACATGGCGACAAACAGGCTGTCGATCAAGGCTTTGGCGTCACCGCCTGCCACATCGCCCTGCTCCACGTTGGAGGTGATGATGCCTTGCAGTTCGACTTCGACCTTGTGATAAGCCGGCAGGACTTCTTCCTGCAAGACACTGCGCGCCTTGGGGATATCGCCGCTGCTCAGGGTATCGGTAAATTTCTGACTCGCCGCCAGGTAGCTGGGCCAGTCCTTTTCGAATTGATCGCCCAAGGCGAGTTCGTCTGCGCGCAACGGTGTGCTGCGGTAGAGCTTGAATTCCCGATCGACCTTGCCTCGCAGCTCCGTCAGGGAACCCAGGGTTTTCTGCACCATAGCCTCGTCGCCACTGATGGTCTGCAGGTACAGCCGATAAAGGTTACGGTTGTGATAAAGCGCGTTGTATAGCACTTGGTTGGTCGCGCCCACTGAGACCAAGTTGTTCGACAACACCCCGGCCAGGGTCGTACCCAGCCGACTGTTGCCCTGCATGCCGATCACCCCAACCGCGAGGCTGATTAACGCACACAGGAAAAACGCCGAAGTCAGCTTGGCGCCCAACTTCAGATTTACGAACCAACTCATAGGGCAGCTCCAGATCGATAGAGAAAGCCCAAGATCGCAAATCGCGCCCCGAGCCATAAAGCTATCGCCGTAGATGCCGAAACATTGAGCCTCAAATGTAGGCTGGCCGGTGGCAATACGACCAGCGGATGCACCGGCGCCCACCAAGGCTTTCTGTAGGAGCGAGCTTGCTCGCGAAAAACCCCACAGCCACCGCGTTCCTTCAGGCCACACCCGTTATCGTTGACGCTTTTCGCGAGCAAGCTCGCGCCTACATAGGGTGGTGTACGTAGGGGGCGGCCGTTTGAGCACTGTCTAGTCCTGAAATAGGTTTACACCTGTTTCACGCTCAAAACGCCCGATGCACCGCATCGGGCGTTTTGTATTTCAGGGATAAGTGTGGCCGCTCCCTATTGTAGATCTGCACCGATTCATCCACCATTTTCACTGCATCTGCCAAGTCTTTAGGCCGATTGAGTAGAAACTCAGTCTTCAATATCCCGTTTACCCGCTCGGCCATAGCGTTCTGGTAGCAGTCATAGCCATCAGTCATCGAGCACCGGATTCCATACCTGGTATGCAGCCGCTGATAGAGGTCGGAACAGTACTGGGCGCCGCGATCTGAATGATGAATCAGTATCTGATCGGTTTTTCGCTCTCTTACCGCTTTTTCCAGTGCCTTTATCACCGACTGGGTATGCAGGCTTTCATGCACGTGATGGCCAACAATCTTGCGTGAGTACGCATCTGTCACAAGGCTCACGTAGGCCACGCTTTCCTGCGTAGGCAGGTAGGTTATGTCTGCAACCCAGACCTGTTCGGGCCCACTAGCCACAACTTGTTCCGGACCTGCTTTGAGCAGGTTGGAATGCCGGCGAAAGCGATGATGGCTATGAGTGGTCTTGTGATAAGCCCGTTTGCGCGGAACCAGCTCGCGCGCATCACGAAGGATGGTAAACAGACGGTCTCTACCCACGCACAACGACGCAGGAGCTTCGACGCTCATCAAGTAGTGCAGCTTGCGCGTTCCCAGCCTAGGCTGGCGACGCCGCTTTTCCAGGACGAAGTCCATCACCTCTTGGTCTTGGCGGACTCTCGCGTCAAAAGCGCGATTGCGCTTGTAATACGCTTGGCGCGAAATACCCATGAAGAGGCAAGCCCTGCTAATACTCAGGTCTTGGATTTGCCCTTGTGAGAGGACTTGCCGGGTCGCTTTTTTACGACGGAAACACCGTAGTCATTTTTCAAGACGTTCACGACAGCTTCAAAGAACTGGGCCTTCTGATTGCTCAGTGCCAGTTGCTCTTCAAGCTCTTTAATCCGCTGCTCGGGTGACGGCGGGAGGGTTGGCTCGGTCATGGACCTGATCCTCGGCTCTCGAATTGATGCGCCTTGGCTCCAATCCTGTCGACCGTGCTTTCGTAACCAGACCAGCACCGTCGACCGGCCTTGGATGCCATAGCGTCGCTGGGCTTCTTTATAACTCAACTCGCCTTTTTCAACCTGGTCTACGACCGATAATTTAAAGGCTAGCGTGTAATCGCGTTGGCTGCGCCTTTTACCCGAATCCATTAAGTCCTCCTGAGGAAAGGTCAGAAGGTGTAAACCTTATTCAGGACGGGACACACACATAAAAAAAGGCGACCCTTTCGGATCGCCCTTTTTGGCCCGCCCAGCAGAGGCGGAAATGTTTGGTAGGCACGATTGGACTCGAACCAACGACCCCCACCATGTCAAGGTGGTGCTCTAACCAACTGAGCTACGTGCCTGCTGTGGGGCGGCATTTTACGGAGTTGCGCGCGGCTGTCAATCGCCGTAGCTGCAAAGCCCGAAATTTTTCTGTGGCGCATCTGGGGCGGCTAACAACGCCAGTCAAACACCGCCAAAATAGCGCCAAACCCCCGCCCGGCAGGTGACGGCGGCGTCGACACCTGTTACAAAAGCCTCCCGCCACCAGGAGGTCGCCATGTTCTTGTCCCGTCGCCATATCGCTTTGCTTGCCATTCTCGCCGGTAGCCTCGCGGGCGTTCAGGCACATGCACAAACGCCAGCACCGGCCGCGAAGAAGAGCGCCGCGCAAGCGGCCACGCTAAAGGTGTCGACCCTCAAGGGTAAATTCGCCTTTACCCTGCCCGCTGGCTATACCGCCAACCCGTTGCCCGCCGGCAATGCGCAGAACGGCACAGCCGGTGCCAGCGGCGTGATGTACCTCAATGAGGCCCAGCGCCGAGTCGTCATCGCCACTGAAGTACCCGCCAATGGCGCTGCGGCGCCCAGCGACGACGACCGCGAGTTCCTCGACGGCGCTGTGGCGGGTTTTCTTAAGCAGCAGGCCGAGTCCGTACCCGACTTCAAGCAGATCGCCGAAAAACGCCTGAAGCAGAAAAACCTGGGCATCCGCCAGATAGAAAGCACCGCCACCCTGGGCGGCGGCAAAACCCTGTGCACCACGTTCATCGCCGGGTCGGGCGACACCCTTTCGCTGGTGCAGGTGATCTCCAGGGCGGATGACCCCAGCGGTCATGAAGCGATGGTGCGGTCGATTGCCGATAGACGCTAAGCAGCCCATTTTCGACCCTTCGAGCAGGCCTTCGTAATACCCCGCAACAGCACGGGCGCGCGTATCCAGACATACCTGGGGAACGCTGGCCCAGCATTAACTGTCCAGTACAAATAGCTCTGCGACAGGTTGCGCCCTATGCCCTCTGATGCCTCCCCAGCGGCCCGTCGACGCTGGTTGCCCATGTTACTGCTCGCGCTAGTGATCGGCGTGGGGCTGCCCTATGGCTGTTCGAAACTGGCCCAAAAGGAGCGCGAGCTGCTGTTCAACATCGAGCCGGGCACGGCCAGTTGGTTTTCCGGGTTGCCCAACGGGGTGGAAGAATTGAATATCCCGCTGAGCAAAGCCCTGAGCGCCGATCAATACCTGCACGCCTGGTGGTGGCCCGCCGAACAGGCGGGGGCGCCGACGGTTTTATATTTGCACGGGACCCGCTGGAACCTCACGGCCCAGGTGAGACGCATCAGCGAGCTGCGCAGCATGGGGTTCGCGGTGTTGGCCATCGACTACCGCGGCTTCGGCAAAAGCCCAGGCGACCTGCCCTCAGAACGCAGCGTGTATGAAGACGCCGACGCCGCTTGGCAACGCCTGGTGCAATGGCAACCCGATGCGAGCAAGCGCTACATCTACGGCCACTCTCTGGGTGGCGCGATCGCCGTCGACCTGGCCAGGCGCCTGGCCAAGGACGACGATGCGCCCAAGGCCGCCGGCCTGATCATCGAGTCCACCTTTACCGACCTCGGTGACGCCGCCGCAGCGGCTGCCAATACGTCGCTGCCGATTCGCTGGATTATGTCCGAGAAGTTCGACTCCATCGATAAGATCGCCGACGTGCAAGTGCCTTTGCTAATCGTCCATGGGCTGGATGACCGCTATGTGCCGTCGGTTTTCAGCCAGCGCTTGTACGACGCGGCGGCCGCGCCCAAGCGTTTATTGCTGGTGCCCGGCGGTACCCACAACAACAGCATGACGGTGGGTAACCGTGAATACGTAAAAGCCTTGCGCGAAACCTTTGGCTTACCCGCCACCTTGAGCAGGCGGTAACGCAACTTATCGGCATGGGCCATGGTCATTGCTCTGGGGCACCGATCTGACTCCCCATTAAGGACCGCCATGGACAACGCCGAAAAACCCCGAGACCCCGAAGACGAAGCCAAGACCCCCGGCCTATCGGCCGATGAGGAACAGGAAGTCGAGGAAAACCAGCCGCCCCGCGCGGCGGTGTTGCATGAAATCATTCGCACCCAAGGCGACCATGAATTGGAGCGCAGCGTGGCCGCGCTCTGGTGGTCGGCCCTGGCCGCCGGTTTAACCATGGGCCTTTCGTTGATGGCCATGGGGCTGTTCAATTCGCGACTACCCGACGTCGAAGCCAGTAAGGTCATTGCCAGCCTTGGCTACTCGGCAGGCTTTTTGGCCGTGATCCTGGCCCGCCAGCAGTTGTTCACTGAAAACACCCTGACCGCTGTTTTACCGGTGATGACCGCACCTACCCTGAATAACTTTGGCCGGTTGATGCGGTTATGGGGGGTGGTGTTGGTGGGTAATCTGGTAGGGACGGTGTTGGTCTCCTACGTCATGCTGCACTTGCCGATCTTCGACACCAAGACCGATGGCGCTTTCCTCGAAATCGGGCGCAAGATCATGGAAAACGACATCGGCAAGATGTTTTCCAAGGGCATCATCTCAGGTTGGATGATCGCCACCATGGTCTGGATGATCCCCTCCATGGAAAGCGCCAAGATGTGGATCATCATCGTGATCACCTACTTAATGGCCTTGGGCGACTTCACCCACATCGTGGTGGGTTCGGTGGAGGTGTCTTACTTGGTATGGGCCGGTGAAGCCACCTGGCATCAGTTCTGGCTACACTTCGCTGGGCCTACCCTGGCGGGCAATATCGTCGGTGGCAGTTTTATCTTCGCCTTGCTCAGCCATGCGCAAATCCGTAGCGAAACCGGCGGGCCGCCAAAGGACTTGCCGCCGCTGCCAGGGAAATCCAAGAAACGCGAAAAGCGTTAACGAACGGCCTGGGGCGACCACCAGGGTCGCCCCGGTTGCGGTTTCAATGGGTCTACCCGCTCGCCCATCATGGGCGTACTCAAGGGCACCCCGGCCGTGCCGGCCAAAGCGACGATACGTTCGAACGGCTCATGCCAGGCATGGATCGACAGGTCGAAGGTGCCATTGTGAATAGGCAGCATCCAGCGCCCACCGAGGTCGAGGTGGGCCTGTAAGCTTTCCTCTGGCTGCATGTGCACCGCGGGCCAGGCGACATTGTAGGCGCCAGTTTCGATCAGGGTCAGATCGAACGGCCCGAAGCGCTCGCCGATTTGCTTGAACCCGGCCCAATAGCCGCCATCGCCGCTGAAAAACAGCCGCCAATCGGGCTCCAGCATCACCCATGACGCCCATAGAGTGCTGTTGCTGTCGAACAAGCCGCGGCCGGAGAAATGCTGGGCCGGCGTCGCCACCCAGCGGGTGCCATCGACCTCGGTCTCCTGCCACCAGTCCAACTGCCGCACCTGCCGGGCAGGCACGCCCCAACCGATCAATAGGTCGCCTACCCCCAGTGGGGTAATGAACCACTGGGTCTTGCCGGCCAGTTGCAGGATCGCTGCCTGGTCGAGGTGATCGTAGTGGTCGTGGGACAGAATCACCGCTTTGATCGGCGGCAACTCGGCCAAGCTGATGGGCGCGGGATGAAAGCGCTGCGGGCCAGCCCATTGCACGGGCGAAGCGCGCTCGGAAAACACCGGGTCGGTGATAAAGAATGCCCCGCGGACTTTCAACAACACCGTTGAATGCCCTAAACGCCACAGGCTTGGGCTGGGGGCGTCGAGCAACTGCTGACGGGTCAGGCTTTGCAGGGGAATCGGCGCATCCGGCCGAGTGCCTGCGGGCTTGCTGAGCAACAGGTACTTGAAACCGATGCGCAGTTTTTTCAGGAAGCCGTCCTTGGGCCGTTCCACGACGTTCTGAAAACGCCCGTCCTGCTGTATTGAAGCTGCCGGTTCAACGCCGGATTGGCTGGCGCGGGCCGTGTTTGTCTGGGCTGTCATCAGCAAGAACACTCCGAGGATGAGTTGGAACTTCATGCGGCATCAACCCCAAACGCAAAAAAGCCTGCCATTGCTGGCAGGCTTCTCCGTGTACCGTCGTACATCCCTCGGCGAAAATGCAGTCTAGGGACCGCAGCTCCTAACCGAGTGGCTAGTGATTTGACTATATGGCTAAATGACGAGGTCGTCAACAGAGCACTCACCGTATGTCGCCAGATATTGCCAAACAGGCAGCGCTTTCATTTCCCAGGATGGGCACATATCTATCAATGAGTACCACCGAACCCTCACCTCTCTGTGCAGGGATCGCCCTTTACGCGTGGAATGCCCAAGTCGCCGCTGCATTTATGTATCCCCTACACTTTTGTGAGGTTCTTGTTCGCAACGCCGTGGCTGAGGTATTGACGACAACCTATGGGCCTCAGTGGCCTTGGGACAACGGCTTCTTCCTCAGCCTGCCAAATCCGAGTAGCCCCAGTGCGTTCAAGCCTCGCAATGCAGTACTTGCCGCGCGCAAAAAGGCTGAGGACTTCGCAGGTGTAGGTACACCGTCCACTGACAAAGCCATTGCAGAGATGAGCTTCGCATTCTGGCAGTCCATGTTTACGGCAAGATACGATCATGGTCTATGGACCAACCATCTGAAAACAGTATTTCCAAATTCGCCCAGGAATGTCGCAAACCACAAGATCAGAGCGAAAATTCATCAGTCACTGGAGTCAATTCGCAAGCTACGTAACCGGATTGCACACCACGAACCCATTTTTGCTCGACCTCTGGCCCACGACTACTCAAGCATCCTAAGGTTGATTGAGTTTCGCTGTAAACAAACATCCAGGTGGATGGATGAGACGCAAACAGTCACTCAGATCCTCTCGGTAAGGCCTTAAAACTGAATGGCGTGGCTGGATTTAGGCAGTTCGCTAACAAATAGTGAACAGGCTCCTGCCTTGACAGCTTTTTCCGGTCCTAATCAATCCCTGCATCGTCGACCTGCACCGTAACGCTCAGCCTCATCACCGTGCGGCCGTATAGCGATGCAGGCAGATGCCCCGTTATAGATAGCCTCGCCGTCGCCCAACGCGCAAGCCCCAGAGAATGAACTCAGATTGACCACACCTGCTCAAAAGGAACACCTACGTATAAAAAACTATTCATTTGCGCACTTAATGTTGCATTTCGTCCGATAGCACAATAATGAGGCACGCTTTAGCCCATGGGAGATCCATACTCCCCAGGCACGTCGCGACAGAAGGAGCCATGCAGGACAATGGCCCTTCCAGGACCGTCACGACGCCGTACTTCGCTTTAAAAGGATCAGCCTAAATGGATATTTCAGCCGATGCCTATGCTTCCCACCGCACGTTGCATACTCGTCATTTCGTCGTCGTCATCGGACTGCTGTTTGCCCTCGGTGCAATCATTGGCATCGCCACCCTGACCACCGTCGCACGGCAAATGAACAGTGAAGAAGTGGCCCGCAGTGAGTTCTTGGTCAAACGGGCATTGGCCAACCGCACCGAGACCTCCGCTCGCTACCTACGCTCGTTCTCGTCCTGGACCACAGGTTACCAGCACCTCAGCGGGCCGGTGGATGAGCAGTGGGCCTTCGATCAACAAAACCTGGGGGCCTCCCTATACGCGCGCGATGGTTACGAGGGTGTATTTGTCGTTGACCGCCAAGCCACCCGTTACGCGATGCTCAAAGGCGAGTTGAGTCAAGCGCCGGCCAGCGATTCTCTGGCCGCACCTTTGCTACCATTGTTCGATAAAATCCAGGCTCAGCCTGACCTAGCCAACCCCATCACCACCTATGCTTTATTTCGGGGCTGGCCGGCGCAGCTGCACGCCGCCGCGATAGTGCCCGATGGCAACCGCTCACACGTCATCGCCAAAGACACCTCCTTGTTGCTGTTCGTCGACCAGTTCAACCCACAAAAGCTCGTCACCATGGCCCGCAGCTATGGCTTCGAAGGCCTGAGCATGGTGAGTAATACCAGCGTGGCCGACGGCCAGCCCAGCATTATCCTGGGGCAAACAGGCTTCAGCCTGACCTGGCAGGCAGCTGCACCGGGTACCCGCCTACTGTGGTCGGTGCTGCCACCTTTGGCCTTGGCGGTTGGCGTGCTGGCCCTGCTGATGGTGTGGTTCTTCCGCCACGCCTTGCGCAATTCTCGGGCCATCGAGGCCAGCTACCAGAACCTTGAAGCCACCCATCAAGCCCTCGAAGCCAGCGAAGAACGCTTTCGCGCGGTCGCCGAAGCCGCGTCGGACTGGATCTGGGAAACCGACGACCAGGCCAAGCTGACTTACCTCTCGGCGCGCTTCAGCGCCGTGACCGGGTTCGACGACAATCATTGGCTGGGCCGTACCCTGGAGCAATTGCTCGAATGCGAAACCACCCCACTGCTGCCCTGGCTCAGCAGCCTCAATGAGGCTACGCCCCTGCCCAGCTTGCGCTGTGCCTACCGCGATCTGTCCGGCGAGGCCCGCTATTGCCGGGTATCGGCACGGCCTATTCTGCGCGGCGGGCAGATCACCGGGTACCGGGGCACTGCCAGCGATATCACTGACGAAGTGGCTGCCCACGCCCAAATCCAGCACCTTTCTCTGCACGATGCCCTGACCGGCTTGCCCAATCGCAAGTTGTTGCTGCGTTTTTTGGAGGAGAGTCTAGCCAGCCAGGCCCATAGCGCGCCTTTGGCGCTGCTGGTGCTGAACCTGGATGACTTCAAGCGTATCAATGACGACTCCGGCCACCCCGCAGGCGATGCCTTGCTGCAGGAGGTGGCCGCACGCCTGCGTGAGTACACCCGTGACGGCGACCTGGTGGCGCGCCTGGGCGGCGATGAGTTCGCCGTCGTGTTATGCGGCATGGAGCACCGCCACGAGATCGAGCGCTTCTGCACTCGTTTGATCGAAAGCCTGCACCGCCCGGTTCACTATGAGAACCAGCAATTGCACGTAGGCGCCAGTGTCGGCATCGTGCTTAGTCAACATCAGGGGCACCTGCCTGAAGAGTTGATCCGCTACGCCGACATCGCGCTGTATCAAGCCAAGGCTGACGGCAAAAACACCTGGTGCTACTTCGCGGCGCAGATGGGTGAGCAAATTCAGCAGCGGCGCCAAGTCGAAAACGAACTGCGTAGCGCGATAAAACATCAGCAATTGGTGCTGCACTTCCAGCCACGTTACCGCGTCGATGGTCGCGAAATCGTTTCGGTCGAAGCGTTGGTACGTTGGCAGCACCCCGTCGAAGGCCTACTGGGCCCTGATGCTTTCATTCCTCTGGCCGAGCAAAGCGATCTGATCGTGCTGCTCGGGCGCTGGGTCTTGCTGGAAGCCTGCCAGACCGCACGCCACTGGCCGGAACATATTCACGTGTCGGTCAACCTGTCCCCCGCGCAGTTTCTGCGCAGCGACGTGGTCAAGGATGTGCGCGATGCGCTGGTACAGTCGCGCTTCCCGGCGCGACGCCTGGAGCTGGAAATCACCGAAAATGTCATGCTCAACGACATCGACGGCGCCCTGGGCCATATGAATGCCCTGAAAGAACTCGGCGTGCGCCTGAACATGGACGACTTCGGCACCGGCTATTCGTCGCTTGGCTACCTGCGCACTTACCCCTTCGACGGCTTGAAAATCGATAAACGCTTTATCGCCTCTATGGACAACGGCAACAATGACCGCGCCGTGGTGCAGGCGATCATCAATCTGGGCAAGGCGATGAACCTGACCGTCACCGCCGAGGGCGTGGAGACCGAACAGCAGTTGGCCAACCTGGGCATCGACCAGTGCCATGAGGCACAGGGTTACTTCCTTAGCCGGCCCATCGACAAGCACGCTTTTGCCCGCCTGTTGAAGGCTCAAGGCATCAAGCCCCGGCCAACGCCCAATAACGTCACCCAATTCGGCGCTCGAGGCACTAAAAAGTAATTTGTAAAGCGCTACCCCTGGTGGTTAGACTTCGGCCGATGCTCGAGCAGGCGCTCGATTTCGTCGAAGTCTCCATGGGGTAAACATGGTCAAAAGCGTTGCAGCCGATCTCGCCACCATCGCACGTATCAAAGCGGTACCTGCCATTTTGCAGGTTATCTGCGAAATGACCGGAATGCGCTTTGCCGCCGTTGCCCGTGTTACTGAAGAAACCTGGACCGCCTGCGCCGTGCTAGACCGCCTGGGGTTTGGCCTGGATGTCGGTGGGCAGTTGGACATCAGCACCACCCTGTGCCACGAGATTCGCCAGCACCAGTCTACGGTGCTGATCGACCATGCCAGCCAGGACGACGAATACTGCAATCACCACACCCCAGCCCTGTACAAATTCGAAAGCTACATCTCGGTGCCGATTTTCCGCACCGATGGCAGCTTCTTCGGCACCATTTGCGCGCTTGACCCACTGCCGGCCAAGCTGCGCGGCAGCGCCATTGAACCGATGATCGAGTCATTTGCCCGGTTGCTCTCGATCCAGATGGAAAGTGAAGAAGACTACCAACGCACCGAAGAGGCGCTGCTGCAGGAGCGCGAGGTTGCCGAGCTGCGCGAACAATTCATCGCGGTGCTGGGCCACGATTTGCGCAACCCCTTATTCGCCATCACCGCAGGGGCTGAGCTGCTCAAACGCAAAGTCACCGATGAAAAGTGCCTGGGTATCATTAAGCACATACTGGCCAGCGGGGCCCGCGCTGCGCAGTTGGTAGAGGATGTGTTGGACTTCGCGCGGGGGCGTCTGGGGGCCGGTATCACGATCAACATCAAGCCATGCCCTGACCTGGCGGAGAACTTGATGCAAGTGGTCAATGAGATACAACGGGTGCATCCCGAGCGCGTGATCGGCTTGCACGTTGGCAATTTGCAGAGCATGCGCTGTGACCGCGAAAGGCTCGCGCAATTGTTGTCCAACCTGGTGTCCAACGCGATCAGCCATGGCGACCCCCACTCACCCGTGACGGTCAATGCGGAAATCGTCGATAACGTTTTCGAGATGAGCGTGCACAACCTGGGGCAGCCCATCGATGCGGCAGTGCACTCGCAACTGTTCCAGCCGTTCTCCCGGCCCAACTCCAGCTCGCCGCGCAGTGGCTTAGGCCTGGGGTTGTACATCGCCAGCCAGATCGCCAAGGCGCACGGGGGGCACATGGACGTGGTGTCCACCGCCGAAGCTGGCACGCTGTTTACTTTCAGATTGCCTTTGGCATGACCGGAAACCAGATTTCCACCGTTCCGGTTGCAGCCAACGCATCGTAGTCGCCGCTGTAGCGCTCTAGCACGGGGGCACGGGCGGCGGTATAGCCAGACTCGGCCAGCCATTGCTCACGCAGCGCCTCGACCGTTTGCGCCACCCCGGAAAGATGCCCCTGGTATTCGAACACCGCATAGGTGACCGGCGCCAGCTCGAACCAATGCAATTGCTCGTTCAGGCCTGCCTGGGTTTCCACTTCGACACCCGCAATATAGTCGAATGCGCCTTGGCTATCGGGCTCGCCCATCAAGCCGTAGCGGTCACCGCCAACCTGGCCAGGGACTTTACCGGCGAAGGGCGCGAACTCCTGCCATAAGGCAGCGGGGTTGCTGGCAGTGTCGGCGCTGTGGCGTTGGGCGAAACCGGCGATGATCATGGCCCTGCCCTCTTCCATACGGACAGGTTGCAGCGGCGCATCGGAAGCATCAGGCATAGGGCAGCACTCGCAATGAATGGGGCATGGGCAGGACGCGCTTCAATGCCCGAATACCCCAACTTGGGTTTTCTTGGCTTTTTTATCGGCGCGCTTTTCGACGGCGCTTTTCGCCGGTTTTTTCTTCGCGGCTTTCTTTGAGTCCATGCCTTTCATGTCAGTACTCCACCGTGCGTTTGGATAACTACAGGTATAACACCTATTACGCCGCAGCGAGGATGAATTCCCGGTAGCCGGAAGTAATGACATAAACCGCGAAATAGCAAAATATGGCGGCCGAGACCATATAGGAGTATTTCAGCAACCGTTCGCCCAGCCATTTCCCGCCCTGGCTCGCTGCCAGGCACAGACCTGCTGACCACACCACCCCGGCGCAAAGAAAGCCGGCCAAAAACAACCCGGTGGCCAGCGGCCCGTCTTGCCCGGCCCGGGAGATGAGCACCCCGCCCACAGCAGCAAACCAAAGAATCGCGCTGGGCGAAGACATCGCCAGAAAAATACCGCGGCGAAATTCTTTGGCGTTCGAACCGCTGTCGACTTGACCAGGAAGTTCCAACGCCAGGTCCCGGCGAAACGCGGCAAACAGCATCTTCACGGCGAAATACACCAGCAATAACGAGCCGCCGACCCACAGCAGCCAACGTACCCAGCTGTACTGCAACAGCACGGTCATCCCCGCCAGCGCCAGCAAGGCATAGCAGATGTCGCCAACACAGGTGCCTAGGCCCAGCCAGAAACCGCGAGCAAAACCGCGCTGCATGGCCAGGGTCAGCATGGCGATATTGGCGACGCCGATGTCCAGACACAGCGAGAGGCTGAGGAGAAAACCGTTGTAGAACTGCATCGTGGACCTTAGTAATCGGTGCGGGGCTTACACCCGGCCTTGCAGGTAAATCGGTAGCACGGGATCACGTGTCAGCGGTGCCAGGCTGCATAAACGCCTCAGTGCCGCGCTTGCGCACCAGCAAGGTCTGGCCACGGGGGTCGAGGAGCAGCGCCGCGGCAATATAGAGGGTATTTTTCATGGCGCGCAGGATCCCATTTCTCCCCTCGTCGTTCAAGCGCCGACGAACTGCCTTGCAACCGGCGCACCGCGCCCGCATAAAGCCTGAATGAACGCCCCTGCCCCGGCCCAAGCTGCCCTGAACGCCTTTCACCCCGCCGTGCGTGCCTGGTTCGCCGCGCGCTTTGCCAGCGTAACGGCCGCGCAAGCGCAAGCATGGCCGTTGATTAAGGCCCGGCAGTCGACCCTGATCGCCGCGCCCACTGGCTCGGGCAAAACGCTGACGGCGTTTCTCGCTGTACTCGACGACCTGGTGCGCAGCGGCCTGGCCGAGGGTGGGCTGCCAGCGTGCACCCGCGTGCTGTATGTCTCGCCGCTCAAGGCGTTGTCCAACGATATTCAACTCAACTTGCAGGCGCCCTTGGCCGGCATCAATGAACAATTGCTAAGCATGGGCCTGCCCAGCGTGGCCATTCGCACAGCGGTGCGCACCGGCGATACCGCGCAGAAAGAGCGGGCCGCCATGCGCCGGCAGGCGCCACACATTCTGGTCACCACCCCCGAATCGCTCTACGTGCTGCTGGGCTCGACGTCGGGGCGCGCCATGCTGGGGACGGTGCGCACGGTTATCGTCGATGAAATACACGCCGTCGCCGCCAGCAAGCGCGGCAGCCACTTGGCGCTCACCCTGGAACGCTTGCAGGCACTGTGCCCGGAGCCGCTGCAACGCATCGGCCTGTCGGCCACGCAAAAGCCCATCGAGGACGTCTCGCGGTTTCTGGCCGGGCAAGGGCGCCCCTGCGCGATTGTCGATATTGGCCACGCCCGGCCGCGCGACCTGGCTATTGAAGTGCCGCCGGTGCCCCTGGCGGCGGTGATGCCCAACGATGTCTGGGAACTGGTCTACGACCGCCTGGCCGCGCTGGCCCGCGAACACCGCACCACCCTGGTGTTCGTCAACACCCGGCGCATGGCCGAGCGCATGACGCGCCACCTGAGCGGGCGCTTGGGCGAAACGGCGGTGGCCGCGCACCACGGCAGCTTGTCCAAGGAGCAACGCCTGACGGCCGAGCAGCGGCTCAAGGCCGGCCAATTGCAAGTGCTGGTGGCCACCGCCTCGCTGGAGCTGGGGATCGATATTGGCGAGGTCGACCTGGTCTGCCAGATCGCTTCCCCGGGCTCGATTGCGGCGTTTTTACAACGAGTGGGCCGCTCTGGACACCAAGTGGTCGGCACTCCCAAGGGGCGCCTGTTCGCCATCTCTCGCGATGACTTGATCGAATGCGCGGCCCTGCTCGATTGTGTGCGCCAGGGTGAGCTGGAGACCCTGCACATTCCCTCGACCGCCCTGGACGTCTTGGCCCAGCAAATCGTCGCCGAGGTCAGCTGCCAGGAATGGGACGAGCAGGCGCTATTGGCCATGATTCGCGGGGCCATGCCTTATCAGGGGCTGGATGAGCGCCATTACCTGGCCTTGCTGCGCATGCTCGCGCAAGGCCATAGCGGCCGCCAGGGCGTGCGCGGCGCCTACCTGCACCGGGATGCCAGCACCGGGCGCGTACGCGGCCGCCGCGGTAGCCAACTGACCGCATTGACCTGCGGCGGGACCATCCCCGATAACGCCGACTACAGCGTGATGCTCGATCCTCAGGGGCTGAACATTGGCAGCGTCAATGAAGACTTTGCCGTAGAGAGCCTGGCCGGCGACGTCTTTCAACTGGGCAACAGTGCCTACCGTATCCTGCGTATCGAAAGTGGACGGGTGCGGGTCGAAGATGCCAAGGGGGTGCCGCCCAATATCCCCTTCTGGATGGGCGAAGCACCCGGGCGCAGCGCAGAACTGTCCTGGGCCGTGGCCCGCTTGCAGGCGCAGATCGATCAACGCCTGCACAGCAGCGAGCCGGCCGGCGTGGTCAGCTGGCTTGAGACAACGGTGGGCTTGGGCCACGACAGCGCCGAACAACTGGTCGATTACCTGGCCCGCACCCAACGGGCCCTGGGCGCCCTGCCCTCCCAGGACACCTTGATCATGGAGCGTTTTTTCGACGCTTCAGGCGGCACTCAGTTAATCATCCACAGCCCCTTCGGCAGCCGGGTCAACCGCGCCTGGGGCCTGGCACTGCGCAAGCGGTTCTGCCGCACGTTCAACTTTGAGCTACAGGCGGCGGCCAGCGAAGATGCCATCGTGCTGTCGCTTTCCAGCAGCCACAGTTTCGCCCTGGAAGAGGTGTGGCGCTACCTGCATTCCAGCAGCGCCGAGCACATCCTGATTCAGGCGCTGCTCGACTCGCCGCTGTTCGGCGTGCGCTGGCGCTGGAATGCCAGCACCGCCCTGGCCCTGCCGCGGTTCAGCGGCGGGCGCAAAGTGGCGCCGCAGTTACAACGCATGAAAAGTGAAGACCTGATCGCCACGGTGTTCCCAGACCAGATCGCCTGCCTGGAAAACCTCGCGGGCGAACGGGAAATACCCGACCACCCGCTGATCGAGCAAACCCTCGACGACTGCCTCCATGAAGCCATGGACAGCAACGCCTGGTTGGCCCTGCTGGGGCGAATGGAGCGCGGCGAGGTGCGCTTGATCTGCCGCGACCTGCCCGCCCCGTCGCCGCTGGCGGCCGCCATTCTCAACGCCCGCCCCTATGCGTTTCTGGATGACGCGCCCTTGGAAGAACGCCGGACCCAGGCGGTCCTCAACCGGCGCTGGAGCGAGCCAGGCCACGCCGACGAACTGGGCACGCTGGACCCAGACGCTATTGCGGCAGTAGCGGGCGAAGCCTGGCCGCAGCCGCGCAATAGTGACGAAATGCATGAAGCGTTGGTGCAGCTCGGTTGCATCAATGTGGACGAGGCCGAGCGCTTGGCACAGTGGCCGCAATGGTTGCACCAGTTGGCAGAAACCGGGCGAGCCACCTGCCTGAGTTTGGCCTGCGGGCAGCGCTTGTGGGTGGCCCTGGAGCGTTTAAGCCTGGCCCTGGCGATCTACCCAAACGCGTGCCTGTCGCCACCGCTGCAGGCGCTGCAAGGCGCGGAACACACCTGGGCAGCCGATGCTGCGCGGGTGGAGTGGCTGCGTGCGCGCCTGAGTGCCACGGTGGCCCTGACCCCAGCCGCGCTGGCCGAGCCGCTGGGTCTGCCCAGCGCGGCAGTCGCCCAGGCGCTGGCTCACCTTGAAAGCGAAGGTCAGGTGGTACGCGGTGAGTTCAGGCCAGGGTCAGCCACCGAGCAATGGTGCGAGCGCCACCTCTTGGCGCGCATTCATCGCTATACGGTCAAGCGCCTGCGCCGGGAAATCGAGCCCGTGTCGCTACAGGACTTTATGCGCTTTCTGTTCGACTGGCAGCACCTGAGCCCAGGCACGCAACTGCAAGGCCAACAGGCCCTGGACAAATTGCTGGAGCAGTTGGAGGGCTACCCAGCGGCGGCGGGAGCATGGGAAAGCGACCTGCTACCGGCGCGCCTGAAAGACTACCAGCCGCTCTGGCTGGACCACCTGAGCCGGACCGGCAAAACGGTCTGGGCGCGCCTGGGCGGCTCCAGCAAGGCCCTTACCGCGACACTGCGGGCCACGCCGATCGTACTCCTGGCGCGGGCGCATCTGCCCGTCTGGCGCAGCCTGAGCGAACCCTCGCCGCTGGAGTCGCTACCCCTTCGAGCGCAACGCGCCCATACAGCACTCAGCGAACAGGGCGCGTTGTTTTTTGACGAGCTCAGCCACCATGGGCACTTGCTGCGCAGCGAACTGGAGACCGCGCTACAAGAGCTGGTGGCTGCTGGCCGGGTCAACGCCGACAGCTTTGCGGGCCTGCGGGCGTTGATCACCCCGGCCAGCCGGCGCCAGCAGAACAGCAGTCGGCGCGGCCGGGGTGCCTTTATTGGCGGCATGGACGACGCCGGGCGCTGGGCGTTGTTGCAAGGTTCGACCGGCGCTGACGAGCGCGCCGTCGAGCACATCGCCCTGGCCTTGCTGCGGCGTTACGGCGTGCTGTGCTGGCGCCTGCTCGAACGCGAGGCGCAATGGTTGCCCAGTTGGCGCGAACTGCAACGCTGCCTGCAACGCCTCGAGGCACGCGGCGAGATCCGTGGCGGGCGCTTTATCGAGGGCCTGGCCGGCGAGCAATTTGCCTTGCCCGAGGCGATCCCGGTATTGCGCGAGGTGCGCCGGCGCGCACTGGATGGCAGCTTGATTGCGGTCAGTGGCTGCGACCCCTTGAACCTGGTCGGCACACTACTACCCGGTAATAAGGTCGCGGCCCTGCAAGGCAACCGAGTGGTTTACCGTGATGGCCTTCCCGTGGCCGCGATGGTGGCGGGCAAACCCCAATATTGGCAAGCCGAGGACGCGGCGTTGCGAGAACGCTTGATTCGCGGTTAACCGCGGCTGAGACATTCAGTAATAGCCAGGCTTTGCATTTTTCTCGAAAAAAAGACAACCTCCCCCGCCCTGGATCACCCCCCTGTGTGTAGGCGCGAGCTTGCTCGCGAAAAAAAAACCCACAGGCGTCGCGTTCGTTCAGGAAGCAAGCGTTTACGTTGACGTTTTTCGCGAGCAAGCTCGCTCCTACAACCTAATTCTTTCGCAAGGGCCACCGCTATGCTCAACGGACGCGATCACCGGATCGACTTCTATCGAGGGCTGGCGCTGGTCTTTATTTTTTGGGACCACATTCCGCAAAACCCTCTGGCCAAACTGACGGTGCGAAATTTCGGCTTCAGCGATGCCGCGGAGATCTTCGTTTTTCTGGCCGGTTATGCCGCCGTGCTGGCCTACGGCAAAATCGCCGCCCGTGACGGCTACCTGGTCGCTGGCGTGCGTATTCTGCGGCGCACGTGGGTGCTGTATGTAGTGCATATCTTCCTGCTGGCGCTGCTGATGGGGATCATTTTCGTCGCGAACAACCACGTCGAAACCCGCGACATGATCCAGGAGATGAACCTCACCTACTTCCTCGCCAATCCCCAGCAGGCCATGGTCGATGAACTGCTGCTGCGCTTCAAACCCAACCTGATGGACCCGTTACCCCTGTATATCGTGCTGCTGGGCAGTTTACCGTTGGTACTGCCACTGCTGATCAAACGTACCCACCTGGCGATCGGGCTTTCAGTGGCGCTGTACCTGATGACCCAAAGCTATGGCTGGAACATCCCCGCCCACGACAACGGCCTGTGGTACTTCAACCCGCTGGGTTGGCAGGTGCTATTTGTATTGGGCGGTGCGGCGGCGCTCTACAGCGGTCCCCAGCACGCCCGCCCAGCCAGGCCCTGGCAGCGGCAACCGGTGCTGCTGCTCGCCAGTGCCTACGTGGCCTGTTGCGCCTTGGTCGCCCTGGGCTGGCAATGGCCAGCGCTGCATGAGGCCCTGGTGCCGGGTTGGCTGGCTGAACGCCTGTACCCCATCGACAAAACCAACCTGGCACCGGTACGCCTGCTGCATTTTCTGGCGTTGGCCTACTGTGTGGCGCATTGGGTGCCACAAGGGCCGTGGGTCGAGCATTGGGCGGCGCGCAAGGTCGCGATGATGGGCCGCTACTCACTGGAGATCTTCTGCCTGGGGGTGCTGCTTGCGCCTCTGGCAGACATGGCCAACGCGCTGGCCGATGATACCCTGGCCATGCAACTGACCACCGCCCTGGCGGGCGTGGGCGTGATGTTGCTGCTGGGGCAATGGCTGGAGTGGAACCGCCAGCTGAACCGGCCCAACGCAGCCGTGCGAGCGGGGGACCGGCAGGGTTGATCAGGCGTTGCCCGCCACCTTCAACCGGGCAGCCTGGGTGAAATCGAGCATGCGCTTGAGCGGGCGGATGGCGCGAGGTATCACAGCGGGGTCGACGAATATTTCGTTGCTGCCCTCGCGCAGGCAGGCCAACGTGCGCTCCAGTGTGTTCATCGCCATCCACGGGCAATGAGCACAACTGCGGCAAGCCGCACCATTGCCGGCGGTCGGCGCTTCGATAAAGACCTTGTCCGGGCACAGCTGCTGCATTTTGTAAAAAATGCCCCGGTCGGTGGCGACGATAAAAGTCTTGTTCGGCAGGCGTTGCGCAGCGGCAATCAATTGGCTGGTCGAGCCTACGGCGTCGGCCAATGCGATCACCGCCTCCGGCGATTCCGGGTGGACCAGAATCGCCGCGTCGGGGTACAGCGCGCGCATGTCTTCCAATTGCCGCGACTTGAACTCTTCATGAACGATACAGGCACCGTCCCATAGCAGCATGTCGGCGCCGGTATGCTTCTGCACGTACCCGCCCAAGTGCTTGTCGGGCGCCCAGATGATCTGCTCGCCGTTGTCCATCAGGCTTTCGACGATCTCCAGCGCGCAACTGGACGTCACCACCCAGTCAGCCCGCGCCTTCACCGCCGCCGAGGTGTTGGCGTAGACCACCACGGTACGCTCGGGGTGCTGGTCGCAAAACGCCGAGAACTCTTCCACCGGGCAGCCCAGGTCGAGGGAGCAAGTGGCCTCTAGCGTTGGCATAAGGATGCGTTTTTCCGGGTTGAGGATTTTCGCCGTCTCGCCCATGAAGCGCACCCCAGCCACCAGCACGGTACTGGCCGCGTGCTGGTTGCCAAAGCGAGCCATTTCCAGGGAATCAGCAACGCAGCCGCCGCTCTCCTCGGCCAGGGCCTGAATGACCGGGTCACAATAATAGTGGGCGACCAGCACGGCATCGCGGGCCTTGAGCTCAGCGACGATGGCCTGACGATAGTCGGCCTCTTGCTGCGGGCTGAGGGGCACCGGTTGCTTGGCGTCGAGATGAGCCTGAACCAGAAGGCGTTCGGAAATTTGAGTCATAAGGGCAAGACCTACAGGCGCTGCTGCGCGAGCGCCGAGTATACCACTGGCTTTTTCTCAATGGTCTGGGTGACAGCCGCGAAAAAAAACCAAAAAAAAAGCTGGAAATCCGCATTTTCATGGGCCTTCCAGCTTTTAAATACATCGATATGGTGGGTCGTGTGGGATTCGAACCTACGACCAATTGGTTAAAAGCCAACTGCTCTACCAACTGAGCTAACGACCCGATGTGGCGCGTATAATACTGATTTCTAACAGGAATTCAACACCCAATTGGAAAAAAGTCAAAAATAGCGGGTTGGATCGCTGACGCCCGCCGCCGCGAAGCCCTCTGCACGCAGTCGGCAGCTGTCGCACTTGGCACACGCCCGGCCCTGATCGTCCGCCTGGTAGCAGGACACCGTAAGGCTGTAATCAACGCCTCGCGCGACACCCGCACGGACGATATCGGCCTTGCTCAGGCTCTGCAGCGGCGCCTGAATACGAAAGCCATCGCCCTCCACGCCCTCCACGCCCGCCTTGGTCGCCAGGTTAGCCATGCGCTCGAATGCCTCGACGAACTCGGGCCGGCAGTCGGGGTAGCCGGAATAGTCGACGGCATTGACGCCGATAAAAATGTCCCGCGCGCCCAACACTTCAGCCCAACCCAGGGCCAGCGACAGAAATACCGTATTGCGTGCTGGCACGTAGGTGACCGGAATACCTTCGGTAGGGCTTTCGGGCACATCGATGCTGCTGTCGGTCAACGCCGAACCGCCCATGCCGTTGAGGTTCAGGCCAATGACTTTATGCTCGACCACGCCCATCTCCTGGGCGATACGTGCGGCGGCGTTGAGTTCCGAGCGGTGGCGCTGGCCATAGTCGAAGCTCATGGTGTAACAGCGGTAACCCTCGGCCTGGGCCATGGCCACCACGGTTGCCGAATCCAGGCCACCGGACAGCAAGATCACTGCGCGTTTTTCAGTATTCATAGGCTCACCCTTGTCAGTGCCCTGGGGCATCGTTCCAGAGAAATTTATGCAACTGCATTTGCAGGCGCACCGGCAGGTTGTCGTCGATGATCCAATTGGCCAGGTCGGTGGCATTGAGCTGGTGATGACTGGGGGAAAACAGCACTTCGCTAGCGCGCTGGCCCAGGCCGTACTGAATGGTCTTGGAGACTGCCCAGTCGTAGTCCTCGCGGGAACACAGCACGAATTTGACCTGATCGTTGGGCGTCAGCCACTGAATGTTCTCGTAGCGGTTGCGCGCTACTTCACCCGAGCCTGGCGTTTTCAAATCGACCACGCGGCTGACCCGCTCGTCGACCTTGGAAATATCCAATGCACCGCTGGTTTCCAGGGACACCTCATACCCGGCGTCGCACAGCCGCTCCAGCAGCTTCAACGCATTGGGCTGGGCCAATGGCTCGCCGCCGGTCACGCAGATGTAGCGCGGCCGATAGCCAGCCACCTGCTCGAGAATGTCGTCCAGGGTCCGTACAGTCCCGCCCGTAAACGCATAGGCGCTGTCGCAGTACTGGCAACGCAAGGGGCAACCGGTCAGGCGAACGAAAACCGTCGGCAAGCCGGCGGTGCGGGTCTCACCCTGTAACGAGTAAAAGACCTCGGTAATACGTAATGTGTCTTGCATGGCATCCACGGGCGAGACAGCTAAACAGGCTGACCGCCTCCGTTGGGCACTTCGATCAGCCGTGACATCGCACGGCCCAAAGAAGCGTATTTCAATAAAAGGGCGCAAATTCTAACGAAAAAACCCGCGCAAGGCGCGGGTTATTCAAATGCCCCGGTGGGCGCTGCTACATACGTTGCAGATCCCGTTGCGCCAACTGCGCAGCCGAGGTGCCTGGGTATTGGGTCACCACCTGCTGGAGGATCCCCTTGACGCGGTCGGCGTGGCCGAGACGGCGTTCGACGTCGGCCAGTTTGTACAACGAGTCAGGTACTTTAGCGTGCTTGGGGTACTGCTGGCTAACCTTGGCGAATGCCTGGCCAGCGCCTTGCAGATCGCCCTTGGCCAGGTTGACTTCACCCAGCCAATATTGGGCGTTTCCCGCGTATTGACTATTGGGGTACTTGCGCAAAAAAGCTGCGAACGCCTGGCTGGCTTTGTCGAAGTCTTTGGCCTTGATCAGGTCGAAAGCGGCTTCGTAGTACAGCTTTTCTTTGGCCGGATCACCCGGCTCAGTGCCACCGGCGGCCTGACTAGCGGGCGCTGCGGGGGTACCAGCGGCATTGATGCTGCCGCCACTGGCTTGAGAATTATCAGGTTGGCTTGAAGGTGCAGGTGCAACCCCGGTGCCAATCCTACGATCGAGCTCTTGATAACGCTCCAGACCTTCTTGTTTCAGACGCTGGATGTCGTTCTGCTGAACTTCGACCATACCGCGCAACCGCGCGATTTCTTCCTGCATTTGCTGCAGTTGCATGAACAGCTCGCCCTGTGCCGAGACAGGCGCCGAAACGCCTCCCCCGGCATAGGCGCCGCTCGTACCGTAACCCGCCGGCGGATAACTGGTACTACTGCCGCTATTGTTATAGCCAGCATTAGCATTGTTGTCATCCACGACAGGAACCGCGCCCCACGCCACTAGGGGCAGGGCGAAAGCCAGAACAGTTACAGCACGACGGCACGTTCGCATGACGAATTACTTACGCAGTTCGACGCGACGGTTTTGAGCCCACGATTGCTCGTCGTTGCCGGTAGCAACAGGACGCTCTTCACCGTAGGAAACCAGCTCCAGCTGTGCAGGGGAAACGCCTTGCAGAACCAGGTAGCGTTGAACGGCCTTGGCACGACGCTCGCCGAGAGCCATGTTGTACTCACGAGTACCACGCTCGTCGGTGTTGCCTTCCAGAACGACGCGAGCGCCATTGCCTTTCAGGTCTTTGGCGTGAACGTCCAGAGCGCGCATGGCTTCTGGCTTCAGGTCCGAGCTGTCGTATTCGAAGTAGAAAGTGGTGATAGCGCGCAGGGCGGCTTCTTCACTCAGGCTACCGTCGACGGCACCGGTGTTTGCACCGTAACCAGCGTTAGGATCAACAGCTGCGCCTTGACCAGCGTCTTCGCCGCCTTTGGACGAGCAACCTACAGCTACAGCCATGGCCAGAGCCAGCGCAGCAAACTTACCAAACTTCAGCATTTCCATCGTAAAACTCCTAATGAACCCCAGTGTGTTAAGTACAACGTATAGCGCCGCGTCAGTTCAGGTAAGGGGACCAGGACGGTTCTCTGACTTCGCCTTGAGCGGTAGGAAGCGGGAGCCTCACGCGTCCGTTTAAGGACACGAGCATCAAGACTCCCCGGCCCTGCTGGCGGGTGGCGTAGATTACCATGGTGCCGTTGGGCGCAACAGTAGGTGACTCATCAAGAGTCGAGTCGGTGAGAATTTTTACACTCCCACGTTCCAGGTCTTGAGCCGCCACCTTGAAGTTGGTGAAGCCATCTTGACGATGAATCATCACCAGCGTTTTTTCATCCGCCGACAGTTTAGGGTTGGCGTTGTAGTTACCGACAAATGTCACACGTTCAGCGTTGCCGCCACTCGTGCTGGTTTTGTAGATCTGCGGCTTACCGCCACGGTCCGACGTGAAGTACAGCGTCGAGCCATCTTTGCCCCAGAAGGGTTCGGTGTCGATAGCCGGGCTATTGGTCACGCGGGTCAGCTGACGGCTGCCCAGGTTGATGATGTAGATCTCCGGGTTGCCATCTTTGGACAACACAAACGCCAGGCGGCTGCCATCCGGCGAGAACGCCGGCGCGCCATTGAGGCCTTCGAAATTGGTGATCTGCTCACGGCGACCGGTGTCGATATTCTGCACAAAAATACGCGGGCGCTTTTGCTCGAACGACACGTATGCGATGCGTTTACCGTCCGGTGCATAGCGTGGCGAGAGGATCGGTTCGCGCGACTGCAAGAGGGTCACCGCACGGGCGCCGTCGTAGTCTGAGCGCTGCAAAGTGTAGCGCGTGCTGTTGGTAGAAAAGCGCTCAGCGGTCACATAAAGCATACGAGTGGAGAACGCACCCTTGATGCCGGTGAGCTTTTCGAACGATTGGTCGGCGATATAGTGGGACATATCGCGCAATTGATCGGTGCTACCCGAGACGCTGCCGGTCAATACTTGCTGTTCAGTGGCGACATTGAACAACGCATATTGCACTTGCAGACGGCCACCTGCCGGCTGGATGTTACCGACCATGACGTATTGAGCGCCAAGGGCTTTCCAGTCGCGGAAGATCACTTCGCTACCCTGGGTAGGTTGGCTGATCATGTTTTGTTTCGGGATCGGCGCGTAGTAGCCAGAGTTACGCAGGTCATTGCCAACGATCTCCGCCATGTCTTCGGGCAGCACGCTACCGCCCTGCCAGCCGAACGGCACCACAGCGATAGGGGTCGCCCGGTCGCTGCCGCTGGTGACCATAATGTTCTTTTCTTCCGCAACGGCCATTCCCGCAGCGCAACAAAGAACGACAAGCATTCCTCGGAGAAGGTTAATCACAAGGCTAGATCCTCAGGTGTAAATGTCATCTTGAATGAGCGGTACGGGGCGAAATCACTGGGCTTGAGACCCTGCATTTCCGTCAAACGCCCAATATTTTTAACGGCTGCCACTGCAGAGGCGTCAAATGGGCCGTCGCCACTGGAGCGGGAAACGCTCACCGAGGTAACGGTGCCATCGGGCAGCATGTTGATCTGCAGTATCACGGTCATGTTCTTACGTGCCGACGGTGGGCGAGCCCAACCTTCCGCAGCCCTTGCCCGAATCAGGTCATCGAAGTTACCTGCGACTTCGTCACCCTGCTCGTCGGCCAAGGCCTGTTGCCGCTCAGGCTTATCGGACAGCAGGTCAGCCAATGCCTGAGCCTTTTTGTCCTCCGCCGACTTACGCGCGGCATCTTGCGCTTTTTTCTTCTCGGCAGCGTCAGCAGCGGCCTTTTTCTTCGCATCCTCTGCTGCTTTCTTCTTCGCATCATCGGCAGCGGCCGCCTTCTTGGCGTCCTCGGCAGCTTTTTTCTTCGCGTCTTCAGCAGCCTTTTTCTTGGCTTCGTCTGCCGCTTGTTTCTTCGCTTCCTCGGCCGCCTCTTTCTTGGCGTCCTCTTCGGCTTTTTTCTTGGCGATATCGGCCTGCTCGGCTTTTTTGGCTTCGGCGGCCTTTTGCGCGGCGTCAGCTTTTTTCGCTTCGTCGGCTTTTTTGGCCTCTTCGGCCTTGGCCGCAGCGTCTGCTTTTTTAGCTTCGTCGGCAGCCTTGGCGGCTTCTGCTTTTTGAGCAGCGTCGGCTTTCTTTTGTTCCGCCGCCTTCACGGCTTCTTGTTCGACCTTTTTCTGCTCCATCTGCTCGACTTCAGTCTGACGGGCGGCGGATTTCTTCGCCTCACCGGCAAGCTTCTGATTAGTCTGAGTAGTGGCTTGGCTCTTGGACTTGAGCTGATACAGCGTGGCCTGAACGATCGGCTTGGCCGGCGGCAGTTCCGGGGTCATGGCGAAACTGACGAACAGCATGGCGAAAATCAGCACGTGCAAAGCTATGGCCCACACGGTGGGCCAGAAGAAGTTTTCCGAGGCGGAGGGCTCTCGCTGTCGCATCAGGGCGCCTCGGTGATCAAGCCAACGTTACCGACACCCGCCTTCTGCAAGCCGCCCATGGCGCCCATGACGGAGCCGTAATCGACGGTCTTGTCACCGCGAATGAACACTTGGGTACGCTTGCCGTTCTGGTTGCCGTTGTTGATGATCTTGGTCACGGCGTCGGTCATCTGCGGCAGGGTCATGGCGCGGTCTTGTTGCTTCTCGGTGTCGACTTCGCTGCCAAGGTTCCAGTAGTAGGTCTTGTCAGCCTTGATCGATATGGTCAGGACCTGAGTGTTGTTGTCTTGCGGCAAGGCTTCGCTGGAAACCTTGGGCAAGTCGACTTTAACGCCCTGGTTGAGCATCGGTGCGGTGACCATGAAGATGACCAGCAGTACCAACATCACGTCGATGTAAGGCACTACGTTCATTTCGGCGACCGGCTTGCGTTTGGGGCGGCGACTCCGAATCATTGGGTTTTCCTGCTCACTCTTCGCTGGTGTGCACTTTACGGTGCAGGATGGCCTGGAACTCGTCTGCGAACGTGTAGTAGCGGTTGATCAGGGTTTCGCTGCGGGCAGCGAAGCGGTTGTAGGCGATAACAGCCGGGATGGCCGCGAACAAACCAATAGCCGTGGCGATCAGCGCTTCGGCAATACCGGGGGCTACGGTGGCCAGGGTCGCTTGCTGGGCAGAAGCCAAGCCGCGGAAGGAGTTCATGATCCCCCACACGGTACCGAACAGGCCGACATACGGGCTGGTGGAACCAACGGTGGCCAGGAACGGCAGGCTCTGCTCAAGTTTTTCTTCCTCGCGCGAGATCGCTACCCGCATGGCCCGGCCAACGCCTTCCATCACCGCATCTGGGTCGACCCCAGCCTGCTGGCGCAGGCGCGAGAACTCTTTGAAACCGGCGCGAAACACTTGCTCGACGCCGGAGTCGGGGTCTGGGTTGCTACCCGCCTGGCGATAGAGCTTGGACAGGTCGATGCCTGACCAAAAACGTTCCTCGAAGCTGTCCAGGGCACGACGACCGGCACGCAGCATGGCGCTGCGCTGAAAGATCATGATCCATGAGGTGACCGAAGCGGCCACCAGAATCAGCATTACCAACTGTACAACGATGCTGGCATTGCTGACCAAGCTCCACATGGAGGTATGGTCGACGACGTTAGCTTCCACGCTTAATCTCCTGCTCTAAGTAGGTACTCGGGCCGCCCGCGTCGGCAAAGGCCGTACGCAAGGCCGGGGGAATGGCCCGGGGTTTGAAAGTGTCGGCGGCCACACAGGCCACCAAAAATTGCCCTTCGCAGAGCAGCATGTCATCCGTAGCCCGCCTGACCTGCTGGTTGAAGCGCAGGCTGACACGGTTCAATTCAATCACTTCAGCGCTGACCTTCAGTTCGTCGTCCAGCCGCGCCGGCGCGTGATAGCGCGCCTGGGCCGAGTGCACCACGAATACAAGGTTACCTGCCATCAGTTCGGACTGGGCAAACCCCAGCACCCGCAGGCGCTCAGTTCTGGCCCGCTCCATAAACTTGAGGTAGTTGACGTAATACACGACGCCGCCCGCGTCGGTGTCTTCGTAATAAACGCGACAGTGATGGGCGAACGGCGGAACCTGGCTTTGCGCGCGCATACTCTAGTGCTTACTCCTCGGGTTGCCAATCCGCCCAGGCAACTGTTTTTGCATGAAAAACTCAACTTTCATCAATCCGTGCCTCTAGGACCACGCCAGCGCGGAATAAATCTTGGCCACTACGCCTTTTAATCGCCCAACGGGTCGTCGTAGGGGTCGGCCGCGGGTAACTCACCAAGGCGCCCGGGAATGTTCAAACCAAAATGCAGATAAGCGTGGCGGGTCACCACCCTGCCCCGCGGGGTACGCATGATATAGCCCTGCTGGATCAGATAAGGTTCGAGCACGTCTTCGATGGTGTGGCGCTCCTCGCTGATGGCGGCGGCCAGGCTGTCGACCCCCACCGGCCCGCCGTCGAACTTCTCGATCATGGTCAGCAGTAGACGTCGGTCCTGGTGGTCGAAGCCACGCTCATCGACGTCGAGCATGTTCAAGGCAAGGTCGGCGATCGGCTTGGTGATCTCACCCTTGCCCCGCACCTGGGCGAAGTCACGCACCCGGCGCAGCAGACGGTTGGCGATACGCGGCGTGCCGCGGGCGCGCCGGGCGATCTCGAAAGCACCGCCCTCTTCGATGTGCAGGCCGAGAATGCTGGCTGAACGGGTGACGATGGTGGCCAGGTCTGGGGTGCTGTAGAACTCCAGGCGCTGGACGATGCCGAAGCGGTCACGCAAAGGGTTGGTGAGCATGCCCGCTCGAGTGGTGGCGCCCACCAGAGTGAACGGTGGTAGGTCGAGTTTGATCGAGCGGGCTGCCGGGCCTTCGCCGATCATGATGTCGAGCTGGAAGTCTTCCATGGCCGGGTACAGCACTTCCTCGACGATCGGTGACAGCCGATGGATTTCATCGATGAACAGCACGTCGTGGGGCTCGAGGTTGGTCAGCAGCGCGGCGAGGTCGCCCGGCCGCTCCAGCACCGGCCCCGAGGTGCTCTTGATCGACACGCCCATTTCCTGCGCGATGATATTGGCCAGGGTGGTCTTGCCCAAGCCCGGCGGCCCGAAGATCAGGGTGTGGTCAAGGGACTCGTTACGCCCACGGGCAGCCTGGATGAACAGCTCCATTTGCTCGCAGACCGTTGGCTGGCCAATGTACTCGGCCAGGCTCAGCGGCCGGATGGCACGGTCCTGTACCTCTTCACGATCACGGCCCGTGGCGGTGATCAGGCGGTCGGCTTCGATCAATGGATCATTCCTTTCAGGGAGCGGCGGATCAGCTCTTCGCTGCTCAAGCCCTTCGCGTCAATGGCGGCGACGGCCTTGCTGGCTTCCTGGGGTTTATAGCCCAGGGAGATGAGCGCACTGACTGCATCGCTTTCGGCCGTATTGGCCGGGGCGTTAGGCCGGGTGCCATTAGGCCCGGTGGGCACCAGCTCGAACATGCTCGGGGTAGTTTCCCAGGCTTTGAAGCGGTCTTTGAGTTCGACCAACAAGCGCTCTGCGGTCTTTTTGCCAACCCCCGGTACCCGAACCAACGCCGAGGTGTCCTGGGCCTGCACGCAGCGCACCAGTTCATCGACATCCAAGCCGGACATCAAGGCCAGCGCCAACTTGGGCCCAACGCCATTTAGGCGGATGAGTTCGCGAAACAACTCGCGCTCGCGCTTTTCATAAAAGCCATACAGCAGGTGGGCGTCTTCGCGCACCACCAGGTGGGTATGCAGGGTGACCGTTTCGCCGACCGGCGGTAGCCGATAGAGCGTTGTCATAGGCACTTCCAGCTCATAGCCGAGGCCGTTGACATCGATGATCAAGTGCGGCGGCTGCTTCTCAGCCAAGGTACCGCGCAGGCGTCCAATCACATTCGCTTCCTTTAATTCGGGGGCTACAGCATGGGGCAGAGCCGCGCTGCGCAGCAAGCTTGCTCGCCATCTTTGCAGGCCTGGGCAGGCCCGCAAGCAAAAAAGTTTAAAACCATACTACAGGCTATAGACGTAGGCGCCCGCTGCGGCTGCGTGCTGTGCCTAAGCCGTGGGGCATTAGGCTGGAGCGCGTGTGGGCGTGGCACAAAGCGATGGCCAGGGCGTCGGATGCGTCAATCTGCGGCTTTTGGGTCAGTTTCAGCAAGTGCATCACCATCATCTGCACCTGCTCCTTATTGGCCCCACCCGTGCCGACAATGGCCTGCTTGACCTGGGTGGCGGAGTATTCGGCGATCTCCAGCCCTTCCTCGGCGGCCGCCACAATGGCCGCGCCGCGCGCTTGCCCCAGCTTTAGGGCCGAGTCCGCATTGCGGGCCATGAACACCCGCTCGATGCCCATGGTGACCGGCCCGTGAGTCTGAATGACCTCACGCACTCCACGAAAGACGATCTGCAAGCGCTCGTGCAACAAGCCGCTGCCGGTGCGAATGCAACCAGACGCCACATACTCGCAGCCGCGGCCGCTGTCGCGGACCACGCCATAGCCGGTAATGCGCGAGCCGGGGTCGATACCAAGGATTAAAGTCATAGCGCCTGCATTGAAAGGAATAAACAAGAGCCGGGCTCACCCTACCCCGCCGTAGCGAGGCTCAGCGAACCCGGCTCTTATAGACAGCTTGTACGGCTCAGCCCAGCTGTTCCATCACCGCGTCGGGGATCTGCGCATTGGAGTAGACGTTCTGCACGTCGTCCAGGTCTTCAAGCATGTCGATCAGCTTGAGTACCTTTTCGGCGCCTTCCAGATCCAGCTCGGCGCTGGTGGTGGGCAGCATCACGATTTCTGCGTCACCGGCCTTGAAGCCGGCTTCTTCCAACGCTGTGCGCACCGCGTAGAAACCGGCAAATGAGGTAAACACGTCGAACGAACCGTCTTCATTGCTGACCACGTCGTCGGCGTCAGCCTCCATGGCTGCTTCCATCAAGGCATCTTCGTCAACGCCTGCGGCAAAACTCAGCTGCCCTTTACGCTCGAACAAATAGGCCACCGAACCATCGGTACCCAAGTTGCCCCCGCACTTGCTGAACGCGTGGCGCACGGCGGCGGCGGTGCGGTTACGGTTGTCGGTCATGCACTCGACCATCACCGCGACGCCACCGGGGCCGTAACCCTCGTAGCTGAGCTCTTCGACGTCGTCACTGCCCGCCGCGCCTGTCCCGCGCGCCACTGCGCGGTCGATGATGTCACGGCTCATGTTGGCGCCCAAGGCTTTGTCCAGCGCCAGACGCAAACGCGGGTTGGAGCCCGGGTCGCCACCGCCGGCCCGTGCCGCGACCGTCAGCTCACGAATCCACTTGGTAAAGATCTTGCCTCTTTTGGCATCCTGACGCTCTTTGCGGTGCTTGATGTTCGCCCACTTGGAATGACCTGCCATAACGCAACTCCAGAACTGTTTGAAACCCTTACATTTGAACCCGTACAACGCAAAGGCGCATCCGAAGATGCGCCAAGGCGGAACGTATCAAGCCGTATTACTCAGCCTTGGGCTGTTCGCGCAGGCGAATGTGCAATTCGCGCAACGCCTTGGCGTCGACCAGGCCTGGGGCCTGGGTCATGACGCAAGCGGCACTCTGGGTTTTCGGGAAGGCGATCACTTCACGAATCGACTGAGCACCGGTCATCAGCATCACCAGGCGGTCCAGACCAAAAGCCAGGCCACCATGGGGCGGTGCGCCGTACTTCAAGGCGTCGAGCAAGAAGCCGAATTTCTCTTCCTGCTCCGCTTCTTCGATGCCCAGCAGGCGGAATACCGCTTGCTGCATTTCCTTGCGGTGGATACGGATCGAACCGCCACCGAGCTCCGTACCGTTCAACACCATGTCGTAAGCCCGCGACAGCGCGCCGGCCGGGTTGGCCGCGAGCTCTTCAGGGGAGCACTTGGGCGCGGTGAACGGGTGGTGCAGCGCGGTGAAGCTGCCGTCTTCGTTCTGCTCGAACATCGGGAAGTCGACGACCCACAAAGGTGCCCACTCGCTGGTGAGCAGGTTGAAATCGTTGCCGACCTTGATGCGCAGCGCGCCCAGGGCTTCGCTGACGATCTTGGCCTTGTCGGCGCCGAAGAACACGATGTCACCATCGACCGCACCGACGCGGTCGAGGATCACATTGAGGTTGGCTTCAGGAATATTCTTGACGATAGGCGACTGCAAGCCCTCGACACCTTTGGCCCGCTCGTTGACCTTGATATACGCCAGACCCTTGGCACCGTAGATGCCGACGAACTTGGTGTAGTCGTCGATCTTGCTGCGCGGCATGCTCGCCCCACCTGGGACGCGCAAAGCGGCCACACGGCTTTTCGGGTCGTTGGCCGGGCCGCTGAAGACCTTGAATTCGACCGCTTGCAACTGGTCGGCGACGTCCACCAGCTCCAGCGGGATACGCAGGTCGGGCTTGTCGGAGCCGTAGCGGCGCATGGCCTCGTCCCAGGTCATGTGCGGGAATTCGCCGAATTCCAGGCCTAGCACTTCCTTAAACAGGTTGCGGATCATGCCCTCGGTCAGGCCCATGATGTCCGCTTCGTCGAGGAAGCTGGTTTCAATGTCGATCTGGGTGAATTCAGGCTGGCGATCGGCGCGCAGGTCTTCGTCGCGGAAGCACTTGGCGATCTGGTAGTAGCGATCGAAGCCGGCGACCATCAACAGTTGCTTGAACAACTGCGGCGATTGCGGCAAGGCGAAGAAACTACCCGCGTGGGTACGGCTCGGCACCAGGTAGTCGCGGGCGCCTTCGGGGGTGGCGCGGGTGAGGATTGGCGTCTCGACGTCGAGGAAACCGTTGTCATCGAGGTAACGGCGGATGCTGGTGGTCATGCGCGAACGCAGGCGCAGCTTCTCGGCCATTTCAGGGCGACGCAGGTCGATGAAACGATAACGCAAGCGAGTTTCTTCGCCGACATCGGAATATTCATTGAGTGGGAACGGCGGCGTTTCCGCTTCGTTCAGCACTTCCAGTTCATAACCCAGCACTTCAATGGCCCCGGAGGCCATGTTCGGGTTGACTGCACCGGCCGGACGCGCGCGCACCTTGCCGGTCAGCTTGACCACATACTCGCTGCGCACGCGGTCAGCGGCGGCGAAGGTGCTCGCACGATCAGGGTCGAAGACCACTTGGGCCAAGCCTTCACGATCACGGATATCGAGGAAGATCACCCCGCCGTGGTCACGGCGACGGTGAACCCAGCCGCACAGGGTGATTTCCTGACCTTCCAGGGTCTCGTTCAGTTGGCCGCAATAATGGCTGCGCATCATGATGGTGGTTTCTTCTCGCAATTCGGTGTTCGATGGAGGCCTTGCCTAGCCCGGGGGGCTGATAGTGCAGGACCTTGCAGGGCGGTTCAACTCAGTCGGCTTTGTCGCCGCCCGCCAGGTTTTTCTTCGAGCCGGTCTTGAAATCGGTCTCGTACCAACCCGTGCCGCTGAGGCGAAAGCCGGGCATGGAGAGCATTTTCTTCAGCTCCGGCGCCTGGCAGGCGGGGCAGTCGGTCAGAGGCGCGGCGCTGATTTTCTGAATGGCTTCCATTTGGTGGCCACAGGACGCGCATTGATAGTCATACATCGGCATGGAAATGTCTCGGCATTCAGACGCCCCTGACAGCGAAGCGCCAGGCGGCAAAGCGCGAGATTATAGCCGGTTAATGAGGCCTGTGCAGCCTCGCACTTTATCCGGCTGGCGGGCAAGGGTCCAGCAGGTGGACCACGCAGATCACCCGCACCAAGCCACTGAAGTTCTTAACGCCGCCGTGCCGCAGGTGCACTTCGCGGTCTATGTAAGACAGCACAGCATTGACCGAGCAGTCATTGGCCGCGGCAATGCGCTCGAGTATTTTCCAATAGACCTCTTCCAGGCGCAGGCAGGTGGCGAAGCCATTGAGCCTGACGGAACGAGAGCGCGGCTGAGCCAGGCCCATATTAAAGCTGGCGACAAAGGGATCGACGGCAATTTTACCGCCGCGCTCTACACCATTTGCGTGCCTGGCTATTCCTTTAGCCATAACGTTCACCTTTCCCTGTCTGATGTGCGGCCTGACAGCCGTCCACGGGCGTGCCCGATGAACGCTATAAAACCCCATCGGCACGCTAGCCAGCCAGCGGAAAGCAAACTGATAGATGTAAGATAATTCGATGAAACCCTGGCGACACTGGCGCCAGATCGCCCGCCCTGAAAAACCGAAGGCCCGCTGCACAGACTGTGCAGCGGGCCTTGATCAATAACGCCAGCGCGTGCCGATTATTTGCCTTCGAGTAGTGCGCGAAGCATCCATGCGGTCTTTTCGTGAACCTGCATGCGCTGGGTCAACAGGTCGGCGGTCGGCTCATCGCTGACTTTGTCGAGCAGCGGGAAGATGCTGCGCGCGGTACGCGTCACGGCTTCCTGGCCTTCGACCAGTTGCTTGATCATTTCTTCGGCGGCCGGCACGCCCTCTTCTTCCTTGATGGAAGACAGGCGCGCATAAGTGGAGTAAGTGCCCGGCGCCGGGAAACCCAGCGCACGGATACGCTCGGCGATCAGGTCGACCGCAAGCGCCAGCTCGTTGTATTGCTCTTCGAACATCAAGTGCAGGGTGCGGAAAGCCGGGCCCGTGACGTTCCAATGGAAATTGTGGGTCTTGAGGTAAAGCACGTAGGTGTCCGAGAGCAAACGGGAGAGGCCGTCCACGATCGATTTACGATCCTCTTCGCTGATGCCGATATCAATTGCCATGGAAATTCCCTTGTGTGGATAGTGTCGTCACCTAAAGGTGTAAGTGAACTCTACCAAGAGTCGATCGGTAAAAGAACCGCACCGCGCAGGCCTCTTACACAACCACTGATCGTGCCCTAAGCACTTGATTTGAGAAGCCTAGCGCTTTGCTGTTAAATAGCAGAGGTGCCGCCAGGCCCATCTGTCAGGTACTGGCGCATAGGCAGGCCGCCCTACGTGATCACCGCTTCACTTCATAATTTGCAAGCGAACCGTGGGGCACCCGCTCTTCCTTGGTGTTCCGTCTAAACGTGAGTCAATAAAATGTTGAAAATAGTCCATCTGCTAACGGGCGCCGCCGCCCTGCTGCTGTCGTTCATACCTAGCCTGCGGGCCGAAGCCGCCCCTTACCTGCAACAACCCGATGCCATTTACCTGGCATTTTTCGGCTTGCTCAACCTGCTGCTGGCGCCGGTGATCCCGTATTGGAACAAGGGCCCCCGTCACCAGTTGCAAAACCTGGTCAGTGCGTTACTGGTATTGGCCGTTGTGTTGCAAACCCTCACCCTGTTGGCGCCTATGCCGGTGGTCGCCGACCAGCCGGCCGTGTTGCTGGGCTTGAGCTGCGCCCTGCTGGCGGTCGTAGTGCATTTGGCGATTGCCTTCATCAAACTGTCCCCGGCCCCGGCCAGCCAATCCTACGACATGACCAACCGCGATACCGGCACAGTAAAGTGGTTTAACACCTCGAAAGGTTTCGGCTTTATTTCCCGAGACTCGGGCGACGATATCTTCGTACACTTTCGTGCCATTCGGGGTGAAGGCCATCGGGTATTGGTCGAAGGCCAACGGGTTGAGTTTTCGGTGATGAACCGCGACAAAGGCCTGCAAGCCGAAGACGTGATCGCGGCATCCCCCCGCCGCTAAGCCACACGTCATAAAAAACCGCGAGCTGCCTGGCTCGCGGTTTTTTTTGGCCCTTAATAATGGGGCGGTGGGGCTTCTTCTTCGCTGCTTTCAAATTGCCCTAATAATTCCTCGTGGCGTTTGAGCATGGCCGCCATCTGCAATTGCAGGCGGTCTACTACCCGCTGCTGTTGCACCAGCACATCGTTCAAGGCTTGTAAGGTGTCATCCTGAAACGCCAAACGGCTTTCAAGTTCGTTTACGCGGCCTTCAAGCTCCATCACAGCCCCTCCACAAAGGTAAAGTCCGCGCCCAGCCTGCCTTGCAAGCGGGCCCGAATAGCCGCTACTTGCTCGGCAGCATAGGGCACTGCCGCCACTCGCCCCCACACCGGGGCGGGCCAGGCTACATCGGTACGGTGGCGCACGATGACATGCATATGCAGTTGGCTGACCACATTGCCCAGGGTGGCGACGTTCATTTTATCCGCGCTAAACACCTCGGCCAACGCCTGGGCCAGGCCGTGGGTTTCTTGCCAGAGTTGCGCCTGGTCGGCTTCGGCCAGCTGAAATAACTCGCTGATATCGGCGCGTCGCGGCACCAGAATAAACCAAGGGTAATTCGCGTCATTGCTAAGCAATAACCGGCTTAATGGAAAATCACCCATGACCAAGGTGTCGTTTTGAAGACGCGAATCGAGAGAAAACACCAGAGCCCTCCAGCCATGACTTAATGATGGTTTGGCCACACATTGGGCCCCTTGCCAAAGGATACGCCCATGCCAGCCTCGAGGCACCTGCCATGGCGTTGCCCTGACCTAAGCGAATGCACGATTTAGGCACACATTGCATTTTTTCTGCCCGAATTCGGGCAGCTGTGCACCCGGCCACACCCCAAATGCCCCTGAAACGATGTGTATGGCGGGCGTAATCAGACCCGTCGCGGCGAAAATCGCGCAAATTCAAGCGCTACTTTTCGCACCAAAACTGCCGCAAGTGATTGATATCAGTGCGCCACGTATGCAAAAACTACCCAACTTCAAGCTTCTACGGTAACGATTCAGCGGTCTCGGGAATTTTTTGTCGACTCCTCGGTCACCGGCCGCTGCGTGTTTTCAGGCGCTTTAGGCCTAAATTGCGGCGCTCGCGGCGAGCACTGGGTAAAAAGTGAAAATTTTGTGATGACTTGGCACACTTGTGGCATTGATACTCGCCACGCCAGACAGGTCAAGCGGGAGGCGAAACCTGTAGGCAACTAACTAATACGACGCTATCGAGTTCACCGCTTATGTTGCATGGGGTAAGTAAGCGCAGTGGCAGGATGCTCTAGGGATAGCCCGCATACCTTGCTCTTTAGGGCTTTGCCGTAAAGAGTTTGAAAGAAAAATAGCGTAAGTATCACCGTTCAAGGTTGACGTGCTATAAGTTGCGCCGAAACCAAAAAGAAAGAGCCGCCCAGATAAAAAAACCGGTGGGCCGGCAGCAATCTTCCTAAACCAAAGGAGCAAATCACGATGCGCGTGATGAAGTGGAGCATGATCGCACTGGCTGTTACAGCAGGCACCTCGCAACTGGCTATGGCTTCCGCCCAAGACGAATCCAAGGGCTTTATCGACGACAGCAGCCTGAGCCTGAAGCTGCGTGCGCTGTACATGAATCGTGATTTCAAGCATGGCGCTGACAACCCATCCGACGCCCGTAGCGGCTACCGCGAAGAATCCGGCCTCGGCGCGCAGATGTTCTACGAGTCGGGCTTCACCCAAGGCACCGTAGGCTTTGGTGTCGACGCGCTGGCACTGGGCAGCTACCGCTTTGACGGCGGCACCGGCCGCCGCGGCAACGGCCTGTTTGCCGCCGACTCCAATGGCAACCTTGAAACCTCCCAGGCCAAGGGCGGCGCTGCAGTTAAGATGCGCGTTTCCAACACCGTGCTGAAATACGGCAACCAGATCGTTGCCAGCCCGGTTTTCTCGACGGACGACGGTCGTCTCCTTCCAGAAGTTGCAACGGGCTTCTCGGTAGTCAGTAACGAAATTACCGACCTGACCCTGAACGCTGGCCACTTCACCGCGCTGAGTTCTCAGACCGGTATGGGTAACGACAGCATCGGTTATAACGGCAACCAAGGGCTAACCACTGCTGACATCGTCGGCGCAACCTACGCCTTCACGCCTAACCTCTCTGGTACCTTGGCGGCATCCGATATCGAAGACTACTGGAAGCGCCAGTACGCTAACCTGAACTACACGCTCCCGCTGAGCGATGAGCAGGCGCTGAACTTCGACTTCAATGCTTACAAAACCAAAGACCAGGGCAAGAACCTGGGCGGCGAGAACGACAACGTATTCTGGAGCACCGCTGTTGCCTATAGCATCGGCGCTCACAAGTTCACCGCTGGCTATCAGCGCGGCTCAGGTAAAACCGGCTATGGCTATGGCGTAGATGGTAACGCCACCATGTTCCTGAACAACTCCGTTCAGTTCTCCGACTTCGTCGGCGAAGACGAACAGTCGTGGCAGGCTCGCTACGACCTGAACATGAAAACCTATGGCATTCCAGGTCTTAGCTTCATGACCCGTTACGTTTACGGTTATGACATCACCACCACATCGGGCGAGGAAGGCAAAGAGCACGAGTGGGACTTCGAGACCAAATATGTGGTCCAGGAAGGCCCAATCAAAGACATGTCGTTCCGTCTGCGCAGCGCGGTGTGGCGCGCGAGCGGTGGTTATAACACTGACTACGGCTCAGACAACAACGACTTCCGCCTGATCGTAGAATACCCAGTCAGCATCCTCTAACCCGGAATCGCTGTACGGTAGCAAGCCTCGAAAAGCCCGGCCCCGCCGGGCTTTTCTTTACCCGCGCCGCAACCCTCCCGGCAAACCTGTACGTCACCGGAACACCGCCGTACAATGCCCAGCCTCGATAAAATTCAGCAACAGACAACGGTCAACCATGCGCACCAGTCAATATTTGCTCGCCACCCAGAAAGAAATCCCTAACGACGCCGTCGTCATCAGCCATCAACTGATGCTGCGCGCCGGCATGATCCGCAAGCTCGCCTCCGGCCTGTACACCTGGCTGCCGATGGGCCTGCGGGTGATGCGCAAGGTCGAAGCCATCGTGCGCGAGGAAATGGACGCCGCTGGCGCCCTGGAAGTGCTGATGCCGGGCATTCAACCGGCCGAGTTGTGGCAGGAGTCTGGCCGCTGGGAAAAATACGGCCCCGAGTTGTTGCGCCTCAAGGACCGCCACGACCGCGAATTCTGCGCCGGTCCGACCCACGAAGAGGTCATCACCGACCTGGCCCGCAACGAGCTCAACAGCTATAAACAGTTGCCGATCAACCTGTACCAGATTCAAACCAAATTTCGCGATGAAATTCGCCCGCGCTTCGGCTTGATGCGTGGCCGCGAGTTCATCATGAAGGACGCCTACTCCTTCCATGCGACCCAGGCTTCCCTGCAGGAAACCTACGACCGCATGCACCTGGCCTACTGCAATATCTTCACTCGCCTGGGCCTGAACTTTCGCCCGGTAGAAGCCGACAACGGCTCCATCGGTGGCGCCGGGTCCCACGAGTTCCACGTCTTGGCCGAGTCGGGCGAAGACGACATCGCCTTCAGCGATGTGTCCAACTACGCCGCCAATATCGAGAAGGCCGAGGCCATCGCCCGGGAAACCTCGCGCGCCCCAGCCACTGAAGAACTGCGCCTGGTCGACACCCCGAACGCTAAGACCATCGCGCAACTGGTGGAACAGTTCGGCCTGCCGATCGAGAAAACGGTCAAGACCCTCATCGTCCATGCTGCCGAAGCCGGCAAGCTGATTGCCCTGGTTATCCGCGGCGACCACGAACTGAACGAAATCAAGGCGGCCAACCAACCGGCCGTGGCCAACCCGTTGGTTATGGCCAGCGAAGCTGAACTGCGTGACGCCATCGGCGCCGGCGCCGGCTCCCTGGGCCCGCTGAACCTGCCACTGCCGTGCATCATCGACCGCTCCGTGGCGATGATGAGCGACTTCGGCGTAGGCGCCAACATCGACGACAAGCACTACTTCGGCGTGAACTGGGAGCGCGACCTGCCGCTGCCGCAAGTGGCCGACCTGCGTAACGTTGTCGACGGCGACCCAAGCCCCGACGGCCAGGGCACCCTGAGCATCAAGCGCGGCATTGAAGTGGGGCACATCTTCCAGTTGGGCACCCAGTACAGCGAAGCCATGAAGTGCCAGGTGCTGGGCGAAAACGGCAAGCCGGTCACCCTGACCATGGGCTGCTATGGCATTGGCGTGTCCCGCGTGGTGGCTGCGGCCATCGAGCAGAACAACGATGCCGGCGGCATCATCTGGAGCGATGCCCTGGCACCCTTCCAGGTCGCCCTGGTGCCGTTGCGCTATGAAACCGAGCAGGTGCGCGAAGCCACCGATAACCTCTACGCCCAGCTCACCGCCGCCGGTTTTGAAGTGCTGCTGGATGACCGCGACAAGAAAACCAGCCCGGGCATCAAGTTTGCCGACATGGAATTGATCGGCATCCCCCACCGCATCGTGGTCAGCGACCGCGGCCTGGCCGAGGGCAACCTGGAATACAAAGGCCGTACCGAAAGCGACGCTCAGGCGCTGCCGGTGGCTGACGTGCTGTCTTTCCTCCAGGCCCGTATTCGCCGCTGAAATAAAGGTTAGCCAGGGACGATCATGTCGAACCAACGTGTCAAAGGCTCGCGCGGCAAACCGCGCGGGCTTGCTTTAGGCAGCGCCGCCTTGTGCGGCAGCCTGCTGATCAGTGGTTGTGCCAACCACATGTCACAGCGCAGCGAGCATGAAGAGCGGGTAGAACGCAAACTGCTCGACCACAGCCTGCAGATCGATATCGGTGAGCCCAAAGTATTGGAGCTGCCGCAGCGGCGTGTGCGCATCAATGAACAGAAAAACTTCGAAGTGACCGAGTTCGAAGTGACTCGCCACTACGACCGTTACACGCCCTATCAGCCCTGGCGCGAAGTCTACGAGATCCCTCTGGGGCTGGTGGCCATCGTCGGCGGTGTCGGGGCCAATATCGTCAACGTGTTCGCCTTCGGTACCCTGCCCGACAGCGTCACCCGTGACTGGGTCGCGTACGGCTTTGCCGGGGTCAACCCGTTTATGAACGTGCAATCCAACGGCCGCGCTCAGCAAAACCTCGCCGGTATCGACGAGCAACAAAAGGACAAGCGCCTGGAGTACACCAGCTTGCCCTGGAGCGATCGCCCGGTGCAGGTCATGGCCGGGCGCCAGACCCATGAATTGTCCACCGACCGCAATGGCGTGCTGCGGCTTAACCTGCTCGACAGCCCGTTCGCCGAGCAGAACCTGCTCAATGTCGGCACGTTGAAGATCAAAGTCAGCGACGAAGACGCCAATGTCCATGCCGACGCCAGCCTAGCGGTCAGCCGCAGCCTGCGCGGCAAACTAGTGGAAGCCCACAGTTTGATCTTCGACGACCTGGAAGGCGACGAAGTTGGCCAGTGGGTGCATCGCGTCAAACGCCTGTCCGAACTGGGCCTGGAAGAAGAGGCCAGCGAACTGGAACAAAGCTTGATCGAACTCACCCGCAACGACCCCGAGCTGCAAAAGGAATTTCTCAAAGCCCTGGCCAAAGACGCCGGCCGCATCGCCGCCGACCCCTTGTAAAAGGGGCTGGCGCGTGCCACCCATCGGAACACCTGCAGCAATTCACCCGCAGAGCTGGCTAACCGCTACCATGCGTTAACATCACCTTACCGACCGGCTACCCCATGAATTCGTACGACCAGAAACACTTGGAATTGCTGCACGCGATCGAATCGGGCCAATGGCAAGGCATCCCTGAAAGCGACCTGCCCGAACTCAAAGTGTTGGTGGTGTGCCGTTACATCATCATCGGCACCGACGCCGCCGGCCAACCCCAGGTGACACTGCAGCCTGAGGGCGAACAGTACCTGCAACGCCTCTCACAAATCGCCGCCCTGCACCCCGCCTTCGCCCGCGCCAAACCGGCGGCTGCTTTAGCAGAATCTCAAACGTTCAGAAATAACGTAGCTTGAAAGAGATCGGGGGCAAGCCCCCTCCTACGTTCATTGTGATCACGTAGGAGGGGGCTCGCCCCCGAGCTCTATCACCAAAACCGCATTCAATACGTCTCCCCGCAAGGTCTCACCACCAATGTTGGTGCCCTTCCCACGGTCGACATCCAGCCTATTGCCAGCGTGCAGATAAGCCTGCCGATCCCATTGCCAGTGGCCCCTTCAAAGCCTTCCAACTCGCGGCGCGCCCCGCAACACCGCATCCACCAACGCCCTTGCCCCCTCGACCATTTGCAACACCGACCACACCAAACCTGACTACCCATGGCCATTTTCGGTGAGCTCATAGGCGACGTCATACGAACATTTCAGCAATAACGAAGCATGTACCAAAGCGTCTTCGGCATTGATACCGGCCGGGACGGTGAAAAGGGGTTGTTGATTGCTATCGCGCACGCCGAAAGGGATGGCGGCGGTGGTGTTGAGGAAGGGGGTGGTGGGAGGGTCTGGGATAAGTTTGTCCATGGGGTCCATCTCCTTGATTAATGGAGCCAGCACCTCCTGCTGTCAAACGGTAAGGTGGCAGCCATGCGCGGGTTGACAGACCAGGAATCAAGGAACCTGGCGCACCCGAAGATGCCCCGCGCAGAGCTGCCATAAAACGTTTCAAAACGGTCACCTCAGGTGATCGTTATGAAATAGGCAGAGCTAGCGCGCCTCGATGTGTTCGGTCTGTCAAAACCGGCCGCCTTGAGATGGCGACGTCGGCAAAGGTATTCATGGAGTGGCGGTTGCGCAAGAAGATCCTGAGCGCAGAAGACATTTTCAGAATTTTCCTACCGCTGGGTAAATAAATTAACGTTGATAATATAGATAGACAGATAAAGTTATAACTCTACGCTCAAAACAGAAATCAACTCCCTTACCGATAAAAAAGATCTTTTAAACAGCGGTCTCTAAAACCTGGAACTCTAGTCTGATTTTGAAACACCCTGATACTTATACCCCTCAGGAATATCCGGCCATTTCATCGAGTCATCTCCGATCAACTTTTCAAAATCCTCATAAAAATGGTAAAAGAAGTTATACAAATTCATAAACTCAATACGAATCATCATAAGACTCACAAGAACAGCCAACCTGTCACCGTTCTTTTTAGCTTGGATTGCACTTGACAAATGAGCAAAAAGATCAGTTATCATACAAGCATACTCCTCATCCCAATCATAGCTGTAATCGGCATACCAACTACCACCATCAAATTTTTCACCTGACTCCGAAACCATTTCGATTAATAATTTTTTTACTTCTTCAAGTTTATTCATTTAAGCGTACGCCCCTGACCCGATTTAGTTTTCTCTTGGTTTAAAGTGCCATCCAAGTTCAATACCTTTATAAATTTTCCTTGACTATCGAACACCTCCAAATGGTCCTTATGCGCACCATCCAAATAAAACTGATCTCCTTTCCTTAATATCTTACCTATTTTTTCCGTAGCTTGGTAAACGCTCTGACCATGATAGTTTTGAGAGGTTTTCCTCGATGCATCGTACATCTGCTGACCAAATTCCGATCCGCTAAAAAAAAATTTCCATATTTTTCACAGATTCGGAAAAAACAGCCCCAAGAGACGTATCCGCTGTATCCGATGGCGGTAACGTGGTGCTCCATCCACCGGATTCCGTGATCCCACTGCCACCCGTACTCACCGGAGTCAATGGCTGCGAACCCGCGCCAAACCCACCACTTGCCCCATTGACCTGGTCATTAGAGACAACGGGCGTCACCAGCGTCCCATATTTGGGGTCGAGCACGTGAATCGGGAACGTGGTACCAACCAATAAGGTCCACAACTCGGCAGAGAGGCTGCACCGAGTTTGTCGAATTACCGGCGGCTTCCATCAATGAGTTTGCAGCTTGGGAGACAGCCTCTGGGTTGTTACTGGTTGTACCTGCGAGCAGCGCAGCGCCGAGCGCCGAAATTGCAGCGCCGGCACGAACCCTCTGGTAGCCAATTCTGGGTTTTCTTTGCGAGCTGAACGATTTGAGCTTCCGGTGCCTGGCTTTCGACCGTCTCCTGGTGGTTGATCATTTTCCCTAATAGTTTATGTACCAAAGCTTCCCTGGCTTTGTCGTCTCTTTACCCTTCCAACCTGGCTTGGGTCCTGAGTGACCCCGCCGCCGGCCAAGCCCACGCTGCCGCCCACGTTCAGGTAATAACCATGCTCTTTATCTTTACCGACAATATCGCTGTAGCTGAGGGTGCCGGTATCGAGTTTGAGGTTGCCGCTGTCCGACGCAATCACGACGGCGTCAAGTTGGGTATGGTTTTTAGGTGCGGATGTCTAAACGGTCTTTCGCCAAACGACAATAACCTGGGGGAGCATGTTTAGCCTTGAACAGCTCGGGGGCTTGCCCCCGAGCTCTATCGCCAAAACCGCATTCAATACGTCTCCCCGCAAGGTCTCACCACCAATGTAGGTGCCCTTCCCACGGTCGACATCCAGCCTATTGCCAGCGTGCAGATAAGCCTGCCGATCCCATTGCCGGTGGCCCCTTCAAAGCCTTCCAACTCGCGGCGCGCCCCGCAACACCGCATCCACCAACCCCCTCGCCCCCTCGACCATTTGCAACACCGACCACACCAACCAAACCTGACTACCCATGGCCATTTTCGGTGAGCTCATAGGCGACGTCATACGAACATTTCAGCAATAACGAAGCATGCACCAAAGCGTCTTCGGCATTGATATCGGCCGGGACGGTGAAAAGGGGTTGTTGATTGCTATCGCGCACGCCGAAAGGGGTGGCGGCGGTGGTGTTGAGGAAAGGGGGGGGTGGGAGGGTCTGGGATGAGTTTGTCCATGGGGTCCATCTCCTTGATTAATGGAGCCAGCACCTCCTGCTGTCAAACAGTAAGGTGGCAGCCATGCGCGGGTTGACAGACCAGGAATCAAGGAACCTGGCGCACCCGAAGGTGCCCCGCGCAGGGCTGCCATAAAACGTTTCAAAACGGTCACCTCAGGTGATCGTTATGAAATAGGCAGAGCTAGCGCGCCTCGATGTGTTCGGTCTGTCAAAACCGGCCGCCTTGAGATGGCGACGTCGGCAAAGGTATTCATGGAGTGGCGGTTGCGCAAGAAGATCCTGAGCGCAGAAGACACTTTCAGAAATTTCCTACCGCGAACCAAACAAATAAAACGCCTTTGAAAAATACATTTCAAAGAATCAAGACCAGCAGTCTAGTCATATTTGTAATCCTCAGGAATTTCAGGCCACTTCATCGCCTCATCTAGGACTAATCGCTTAAAGTCATCATTCAGATCATAAAAAAAATCGTGCATATCCATAAAGCCAACACAACTTCTAGACAAAGCGACTAGCAACATTAATCGATCACCCCTTTCCTTAGCTTCCGCAGCTCGGGATAAGCTTTCCATCAAAGGTAAAAGTCGGGCAGTATATTCCTCATCCCAGTTTAGTTTGTAGTCAGCATGCCACTCGCCCCCCTTAAACTCCCTACCCGACTCTGAGAAAATCTCGACTAGTAATTTTTTCGCATCTTCTAAACCATTCATTTCAAAATCCTCCCTTCTCCTGCCGCAGTTTTCTTTTCATTAAACGAACCGTCCAAACTTAAAACCTTTACAAACTCCCCTCGCCTATTAAAAACCTCCAAGTGATCCATATGCTGACCATCCAGATAAAATTGATCCCCTTTTCTTAAGCCTGCCACTTTATTCAAAACTTTATAGACTCTCTGCCCTTGAATAATTTGCGACGTTTTCTGGGAAGCATCGTACACCTGTTGACCAAATCCTGGCTTGCCAAAAAACTTCTCCATATTTTCAGCAGATTCGGCGAAAACAGCTCCAAGAGACGTATCCGCTGTATCCGATGGCGTTAACGTGGTGCTCCATCCACCGGATTCCGTGATCCCACTTCCACCCGTACTCACCGGAGTCAATGGCTGCGAACCCGCGCCAAACCCACCACTTGCCCCATTGACCTGGTCATTAGAGACAACGGGCGTCACCAGCGTCCCATATTTGGGGTCGAGCACGTGAATCGGGAACGTGGTACCAACCAATAAAGTCCACAACTCGGCGGAGAGGCTGCACGGAGTTTGTCGATTTACCGGCGGCTTCCATCAACGAGTTTGCAGCTTGGGAGACAGCCTCTGGGTTGTTACTGGTTGTACCTGCGAGTAGCGCAGCGCCGAGCGCCGAAATTGCAGGGCCGGCACGAACCTTTGGGTAGCCAATTCTGGGTTTCCTTTGCGAGCTGAACGATTTGAGCTTCCGGTGCCTGGCTTTCGACCGTCTCCTGGCGGTTGATCATTTTCCCTAATAGTTTATGTACCAAAGCTTCCCTGGCTTTGTCGTCTCTTTACCCTTCCCAACCTGGCTTGGGTCCTGATTGGCCCCGCCACCGGCCAGGCCCACGCTGCCGCCCACGTTCAGGTAATAACCATGCTCTTTATCTTTACCGGCAATATCGCTGTAGCCGAGGGTGCCGGTATCGAGTTTGAGGTTGCCGCTGTCCGACGCAATTACGGCGCCGTCAAGTTGGGTATGGTTTTCGGTGCGGATGTCTAAGCGGTCGTTTCGCTAAACGACGATAACCTGGGGGAGTATGTTTAGCCTTGAACAGCTCGGGGGCAAGACCCCCTCCTACGGGCAGCGACATATCTGATATTTAATTTTGTCGCTGCCCGGAGGGGCCGCCGGGCGGCGCTCCGCTTCAGGCCCCGGTCTTCACAGCCGTCCTCGCCTCAATGCCCCCCAGGATTCCCCCGCAACCACCCCACCTGCCGCTCCAACCCCGGCCACGCCGGCTTATCCGCCGCAAAGCGGGCGCGTAGGTAGGCGGCCAGGTCGCTGATTTGGGTGTCAGACAAGCTGTCTTTGAACGCCGGCATATAGCCGAGGTCGGCCGTGGCCGGGCTGCCGATGCCTTGCAGGATGACCTTGATCAGGTTGTCGGGGCGGTCGCTGTGGACGTTGGTGTTGGTTGCCATCGAAGGGCTCACGCCGAATAGCTCTGGGCCGCCGTCCAGGGCGCTGTGGCAGCCCTGGCAGGCGCCTTCGAAGACGCGGCGGCCGTTGGCCAGGTTGGCTGTGCTGGGGGCTGGCGCTACGGTCGTGCGGGGTGGGGTGTCGCGGGGGGCTTGCAGGCTGCTGAGGTAGTGGGCGATGGCACGGCGATCCGCGTCCGGCAGTGTCGCCAGTTCGCTGACCACCGGGCCCATGGGGCCGGTGGCGACGCCGTGTTCGGCGGAGAAGCCGCGGGTCAGGTAGGTATAGAGCTGATCTTCGCTCCAGGGGTTCGGCCCGCTGGCCAGCCCGGTGAGGGCTGGGGCCTCCCAGCCGTCGACCATGGCGCCGGAGAGGAAGCGGGCACCGCCCTGTTCGGCCCCCAACAGGTTGCGTGGCGAATGGCAGGCGGCGCAGTGGCCGAGGCCGTTGACCAGGTAGCTGCCGCGGTTCCATTGGGCTGTCTGGGCGGGGTCGTCCTGGTACTCGCCCTGTTTGAGAAACAGGCTATTCCAGCCGGCCATCAGTGGGCGCACGTTGTAGGGGAAGTTCATCTGGTTGGCCGGGGGGGTGCTGCGAACCGCCGGTTGCGCCATCAGGTAGGCGTACAGTGCCTGCATGTCGGCGTCTTTGATGTTGCGAAACGCGGTGTAGGGAAAGGCCGGGTACAGGTGTTTGCCGTCGCGGCTGATGCCCTGGCGCATGGCGCGGTCGAACGCGGTGAATGACCAGTTGCCGATGCCGGTCTCGGCGTCGGGGGTGATGTTGGTGCTGTACAGCGTGCCGAACGGCGTTTGCATGGCCAGCCCACCGGCATTGGTGACGCCGTCGGCGGCGGTATGGCAGACCGCACAATCGCCAGCGGCTGCCAATTGGCGGCCACGTTCGAGGGTCGCTTCGCTCCAGGTGCCGGCGGGCGGCGCTGCCACGCGGGCGATCTCCAGGCGCCAGGGCATGGCGGTCAAGCCGATGCCCAGGGCTGCGCCAAACAGGCTGGCCAGGCCGCCGAGCCACCACTTGCGGCGCTTACGCTTGGGCGGTGCGGCGTAGGGCGGGCCGGTGGGGTCGAGGGCGGCCTGGGGTTTAAGGCCTTCGAGGGCAGCGAGAATCCGTTCAGCGGTGATGGGCAGTTCGCGAAAGCGGATGCCGGTGGCGTCGAACACCGCGTTGGCGATGGCCGCCGCACTGGGCACCGCGGCCGACTCGCCCGCGCCCAGCGGCGGCTCGCTTTGGCGCGGCATCAGCATGACGTCCACCTGGGGCACTTCGGGGAACGTGAGGATGGGGTAACCGCCCCACTCCTTGCTGGCCACCCGGGATTCCTCGAAGGTGACCTGCTCTTTGAGCACGCGACTGGTGGACTGCAATACGTTGCCGTGGATCTGGTGCTGCACCCCGGCCGGGTTGATCATCATGCCTGCGTCGTGGCCGACCACCACGCGGGTCACGGCCACCTCGCCGGTTTGCTTGTCGATGGCCACGTCGGCCACCCAGGCGGCCCACGCGGCGCCGAAGCCGGGAAACTTACTGTGGATGTAACGCGCGTAGGCGAAGCCGCGGCCGCGTAGCACGCCCTCCTCGGCGGGGGTCTGGCCGGGCTGCGTGTGGGGCGTCCACTGGGCGCGTTCGGCGGTGGCGCGGACTAATTCGGCGGCACGCTCGTCGGGCAGGTAACGCAAGCGGTACTCCACCGGATCGACGCCCGCGGCATGGGCCAACTCGTCGATATACGACTCATGGGCGAACACGTTGGGCAGCGCCGACACGCCGCGCAGCCAGGAGGCGCGCACGATCGGTGCCATGTCCTCGATGCTGACCCGCAGCTGCGGGTAACTGTAGTGCGGCACCGCCGTGCGGTCGCCCATCTCGAAGGCCACCGGCACCGGCTCGACTCGACCCGTGAGCAGCAAGGCCAGAGTTGGCGCGCCGTTGGACGGGTAACGGGTGCGAAAGTCGTACACGGCCAAATCACCGGCCGCGTCGATGCCGCCGTCGACCTCCATCAACTGCGCGGTGCCCTTGGGCTCCCAAGCGTGCTCCTGTTCGCGGGTCAACTGCACCCGCACCGGCTTGCCCACGGCTCGTGACAACAGCAGCGCATCGGCGCACACGTCATCGGCGCAGTTGCGCCCGTAGCAACCGGCCGCCTCCATGCGAATGATCTCGATAAGCTTCTCATCGCACTCCAGTAGCCAGCCTAAGTCTGCCTGCAGCGCGTGGGGGTTTTGCGTGCCGGACCAGACGCGGCTGCCTGCCGGGTGGTAATCGGCCACTGCGCAGGCCGGGCCGATGGACGCGTGCAGTTGATAGGGCCACAGGTAGCGCCGGGTTAGGCGCACCGGCACAGATACCAGGGCAGCGTCGACGCCGCCGGTGTCGTGCACCACTCGTTCGATGGATGGGTTGTCGCGCAGGGCTTGCTCAATGTCACTCAGGTCCGGCAGGTGCTGTTGCCAGGGCTTCCAGTGCACCACCAGTTCGCGGGCGGCCTTGATCGCCTGCTCTTCGCGCTCGGCCACCACGCCGATAAAATCGCCGAGCACCACCACTTCGACCACGCCGGGGATATGCGCGATGGAGTCGCGTTCTACGCTGATCAGGCTGCTGCCGACGAACGCGCCGGTGTCGTAGCCATCGTAGGGCGGGCGTACCACCCGGCCGTGGAGCATGTCGGGTACGCGCATGTCGTGGACAAAGGTCTGCTCGCCCGTGGCCTTGCCGGGGATGTCGACCCGCGCCGAGCTTTGCCCGACCAACTTGTAGTCGGCGACGTCCTTCAAGGGCGCGGCGCCGCTGATGGTCAGCTCGATGTGCTGGCCGGCGATCAGCTCGGCATAGCTCAATGAACGGCCGTCGCTGCAGCGGATGACCCCGGCCTGAATACTCAACGCCTCGCTGCCCAAGCGCTGCGCCGCTGCGGCCAGCAGCCAACGGCGCGCCTCGGCGGCGGCGTGGCGCAGGGGTACGGCGGAAATCTGCAGCGTGGCACTGGCGATGGTCGCCCCCTGGTTCGGCGCCCGCGCGGTGTCGCCCAACACCACCTGAAGCTGCTCCAGGTGCAGGTCCAGCTCTTCGGCAACGATTTGCCCCAGGGCGGTCTGGATACCGGTGCCTAGGTCGACGTGGCCGTTGAAGGCGTAGTATTCGCCGCTGTCGCACAGGGCGATGAACAGGCCGAGCTCTTTGGGTTTAAGCACCGGCGCTTTGCCCTTGGGCACCAGCCCTGGCGGCGGTTGTACGCTGTCCAGCACCAGCAGCACGCCGTTGCGCGCCAGCAGCTCGGCTTGGGTCGGCCGCGCCGGTGGGGTCGATGAATCATGCATCGCAGGGGCTCTCTCGGCAAAGCTCAACGGCGCGGCGCACCGCCGCGAGGATTTCCAGATGGGTCCCGCAGCGGCACAAATTGGCGGACAAGGCGCGGCGGATCTGCTCTTCGGTCGGGGTCGGGTTGCGGTCGAGCAAAGCCTTGGTGGTCATGATCATGCCGTTCAGGCAATAACCGCATTGGGCCGCCTGGGCCTCGATAAAAGCGCGTTGGACCGGGTGTAGATTGGCGCGACTGCCCAGCCCTTCAAGGGTGGTGATCCGCCGCCCGGCCATGCCACTGAGGGGTAAAACACAGGAGCGCGCGGCCTTGCCATCGACGATGACCGTACAGGCCCCGCATTCGCCCAGGCCGCAGCCGTACTTCGGGCTGTTGAGTTGCAGGTCGTTGCGCAACACCAGCAGCAGCGGGGTGTCTGGCATGGCGGTGCAGGTCACGGCCTGACCGTTGACCGTGCAGGAAATGCTTGCCGCGTCTGGGCTCGCCAGGGGTTTGATCATGTCTTGGCTCTTGAACTCAGGGTCATCGTTACCTGAACAGCAAGAGCGATGCCAGCTTTGTGCGAGGGGCCTATGGCTCAGGGTCGTCGAGCATTTTTCGCAACAGGAAGGTCATGGCCACGCGCTCGCCAGGGTTGAGGTTGCTGAGGGTCAACTCGCTGATCTGCTGGGCTTTGGGCAAGGTCTGCTCGGCGGCTGCACGGCCGCTGGGGGACAGGTGCACGATGACTTTGCGTTTGTCTTGCGGGTCATGCCCTAAGCTCACCAGCTCACGCGCTTTGAGGCGCTCGACGATGCCGCGGATGGTCGCCTGATCCACCGCCGTCACCGCGACCAACTGGGTCAGGGACGAAGGGCCATTGTCGCGCAAGGCGCAGAGGGTGATGAATTGCACCGCCGTCAGCTGCGCCTGGCCGACATTCTGCTGGAAAATTGCCAGGTGCCGTTGATAGGCCTTGCGCAGCAGATGGCCGATTTGATCAGAGAAAACGTAGGGCTCGGGGGGCAGGCTCATGGCGGGTTAGCGGCTCGAATAAGGGTGACGAAAGCTTTAAAGATACCCCAGGCGAGCCCTCGATCCTATGTGCAAGATCGAGGCTCAAGAGCGACGCGCCGGCACTTTACGTACCGCACCTAGCGCACGATCGACGCCTCGGGGGCGACCACATCCCCGGCCAGCACCACGGCCTGATCGTCCAGGTAGATATCGCAGTGACGCAAGGGGATGTCCATGTGGCAAGGGGTTTTGCGCTTACCGCCGACCTCGGTATTGGGGCCGGTGGAAAACAAAAAGTTGCCATAGAAGGCGCGGGCGTCCATGCACATGCCGTCGTTCTTGTCGTGCAGGCCCATGGCGGTCCATTGCGCCCGTGGCTGCAAGCCCCAACCAATGTGGGAGATGCCATACACCTCGGGGTCTTTGAAGTATTTCATGTAGTCGCGCAGGTACTCGGCCTCGAAGCCCCCGTGAATACCGGTGATAAAGCCTTTGTCGATTTCCAGGGTGATGCGCTCGCGGCAGTAGGTCTTGAACGGCAACAGAATATCGCCGACGTCCAGCACCAGCACGCCTTCGGCGGTTTCCTCATTCGGCCAGGTGAACAGAAAGCCGCTGGGCCAGTGATCCCAACGCCCCGGCTGATCGACAAAGCCGTACTCAGTCACCGCCGGATACTGGCCCAGAGCAGCGCGAAAATCGCTGCCGGCGGCTGAGCGGACGCTAAAGGTGCGGGCGCTCTTGAGCAGCGCTTCAGCTGCCATCACGCGCACTTTATCGGCCTCGGTGGGCAGCATGCGGGCCAGCACTTCGGGCGGCTCGACGGCCAACAGGATGCGCGTGCCGGTCTTGAGGATCTGCTCCTGCTCCGGGGAATGCAGCAGCATCATGGTGTCGATGACCAGGTCGGCGGCCTCCAACGCCCGCTGCGCGGCCAGGTTGCCGGTCAGTGCGGTGTCGCCACAGTAGGCGGTCATGTCGTTACCCATGGCCACCTGCGCATTGAACGAGGGTAGCTCCACGGCATACACCTGGGCGCCCAGGCGCTGCGCCGCTTCGGTGGCAGCCCGCACGGTGCGCGGGTTGGAATAATGGGACTTGAGCACTGCCACGCTTTGGCTGGCGTCGACCTTGGACAACTTGAGCACGTGCTCGAACATCTGGGTCAATTCGACATCGCTGACGGCCATGGTGTTTTCCTCTCTGAAGTCATCGGGGAACTGCACCATCAGGGCGCAACAGGCGCCTAAACGGTGCAACAAATAATACGTATACACTACAAAAACGCTAATTACCGAAACGCTAAGGTTGCGCCTGTGACCACCCTTGCAATGCCTAAGCCAACCATAATTACCGCTTCGGCGGCCAATTCAATCGGCTTATATAGGTGCAGACGCGATGTCCGGGCGAGTCATGCGCCGATTCAGGCACGCTCTTCGCATCAGTAATAAATAGCGTATACGCTTTATTATTGCCACGATTCTCGGCTTGCGAGATCGGCCAACCAGGAGAGACCCATGGGTGCAACACAACGAATTGCGGTCGTCGGCAGCGGCCTTGGGGGCGCAGCGGCGGCCACGTCACTGCAACAGGCCGGCTTTGACGTAACGGTCTATGAGCAGACCACACAGTTTTCCCGCCAGGGCGCCGGCATCCACATGGGCCCCAACGTGCTGAAGATCTTTCGCCGCCAGGGCATCGAGAAACAGCTAGAGGCCATGGGCTCGCACCCCGACTTCTGGTTCAGCCGCAATGCCGATGGCGAGTACCTGTCGCGTATTCCACTGGGCGAGTTCGCCCGCAAGGAATATGGCGCAGCCTACCTGACGGTACACCGCGGCGACCTGCATGCCTTGCAGATGTCCGCGCTTGAGCCGGGCACCGTGCAGATGGGCAAGCACCTGGTAAGCCTCGATGACAGCGGCGATGATGTATTGCTGACGTTTGCCGACGGCACTTCAGCCCGCGCCGACATCGTCATCGGTGCCGACGGCATCAATTCGCGAGTGCGCGAGCACCTGCTGGGCGTCGAAGCACCGACCTACAGCGGCTGGGTCGGCCACCGCGCACTGATACCGGCAGAGAAACTCGCCCGCTACGATTTCAATTTCGAAGACTGCGTGAAATGGTGGTCCGCCGACCGCCACCTGATGGTCTACTACACCACGGGCAAGCGCGACGAATACTACTTCGTCAGCGGCGTGCCCCAAGCGCAGTGGGAAGGCGGCGACGCCAGCTTTATCGGCTGCAGCCGCGAGGCCATGTACGAGGCGTTCGATGGCTACCACCCCACCGTGCAGGCACTGATCGCCAACGCCGACACCATCACCAAGTGGCCGCTGCTCAATCGCCAACCGCTACCGGTCTGGAGCACTGGGCGCATGGTGCTGCTGGGCGATGCCTGCCACCCGATGAAGCCGCATATGGCCCAGGGCGCGGCCATGGCCATCGAGGACGGCGCCATGCTCGCCCGTTGCCTGCAGGAAACCGGCCTGAGCGATTACGCCACCGCCTTTGCCCTATACGAAGCCAACCGCAAGGACCGCGCCTCGCGGGTACAGGCGGTGTCCAACGCCAACACCTGGCTGCGCACCCAGGAAGACCCGGCCTGGGTTTACGGTTACGAACTGTTCGAACACCCGCTTAAGTCGGGGGTGCCGGCATGAGCTGCTTCGTTCAGGGCGGCAACGTCCACGCCAATCAGATCCGGCAGCATTACCTGCGCTACGGCGGCAAGGGCCGGCCATTGCTACTGATCCCGGGGATCACCAGCCCGGCGATCACCTGGGGTTTCGTCGCCGAACGGCTCGGCCAGCACTTCGATGTGTACGTGCTCGATGCCCGCGGCCGCGGGCTGTCTTCTGCAGGCGCCGACCTGGACTACGGCACCGATACCTGCGCCGATGACATCATCGCCTTTGCCGAAGCCCTTAAACTGCAGAACTATGCACTGGTCGGCCACTCCATGGGCGCGCGCTTCGTTCTGCGCGCCGCCACCCGCCACCCCACGTCGAGCATCAGCCACTTGGTGCTGATCGACCCACCCGTCTCCGGGCCCGGCCGGCGCGAATACCCCGGCAAGCTGCCGTGGTACGTCGACTCGATTCGCCAGGCCGAGCGCGGCATGGACGCCGAGGCCATGCTCGCGTTCTGCCCCACCTGGACCGAGGCGCAACGCGCCCTGCGCGCCGAATGGCTGCACACCTGTTACGAGCCAGCCATCCTCAGGGCCCACCGCGACTTTCACGAAGTGGACATCCACCAGGACTTCCCAAAAAACCGCGTGCCGACCCTGTTGATGATCGCTGGCAAAGGCGGCGTGATCACGCCGCAAGACGAAGCGGAAATTCGCCAACTGCAGCCGTCGATTCAGACCGTCTGGGTGCCAGACGGCGGGCACATGATCCCCTGGGACGACCTTGAAGGCTTCTTCGGTGCTTTCGGCACCTTCCTCGGCCCGTCGATTGACTGACCTGCGCTGCCCTCTGACTTGAATGGGAGACCACCATGAACCCGCCCTACCGCATCGGCCAGATTGTGCCGAGCTCCAACACCACCATGGAGACCGAGATCCCGGCGATGCTCACCGCGCGCCAGTTGATCCGCCCCGAACGCTTCACTTACCACAGCGCGCGCATGCGCATGAAGCACGTGAAAAAAGAAGAGCTGGCCGCCATGGACGCGCAGTCCGATCGCTGCGCCCTGGAGCTGTCCGATGCGCGCGTGGACGTGCTGGGCTATGCCTGCCTGGTGGCGATCATGGCCATGGGGCGCGGCTACCACCGCGAGTCGCAGCAACGCTTGGGCCAGGTGGTGCGCGACAATGACAGCACGGCGGCGGTGATCACCAGTGCCGGCGCCCTGGTCGACGGGCTCAAGGTCTTGGGCGCGCGCCGTATCGCCTTGGTCGCGCCTTATATGAAGCCGCTGACGGAGCTGGTGGTCGACTACATCGAACACGAGGGCATCGAGGTCAAGGTCTGGCACGCTCTGGAGATCCCGGACAACCTGGCGGTGGCCCGGCACGATCCAAGCAACCTACCGGGCATCGTTGCCGGGCTCGACCTCGACGGCGTCGACGTCATCGTGCTGTCGGCGTGCGTGCAGATGCCCTCGCTGGGCGCGGTGGCCAAGGTCGAAGCACAGACCGGCAAGCCCGTGCTAACCGCCGCCATCGCCACCACCTACGCCATGCTCAAGGCCCTGGGCCTGGAACCCATCGTTCCGGGCGCCGGTGCCTTGCTCTCGGGCGCCTATTGAGGAGTGCACAGCCATGACCACCGCACAAGATAACTACGCAGGCGTATGGGGTAACCGCATCGGCTTTGGCCAGCGCCCTGCCCTGTTGATGATCGATTTCATGCAAGCCTACACCACCCCTGGCGCGCCACTGTATGCCCCCGGTGTAGTGAGTGCGGTCGAGCACAGCGTGGCGCTGCTGCAGGCGGCGCGCAAAGCCGGCATCCCAGTGATCCACAGCAATATCCGCTACCACCCTGGCCACTTTGCCGACGGCGGCCTGTGGGTTAAAAAAGCCCCGGTGATGAAAGACATGGTCGAAGGCAACCCGCTAGCGGCGTTCTGCCCAGAGGTCGAGCCATTGGCCAGTGAAGTGGTGCTAACCAAGCAGTACGCCAGCTCGTTCTTCGGCACCAGCCTGGCGCCCATGCTGGTTGCGCTGGGGGTCGACACCCTGATCATGGCAGGCTGCTCCACCAGCGGCTGCGTCCGCGCCACCGCCGTGGATGCCGTGCAATACGGCTATCGCGGCATCGTGGTACGCGAATGCGTGGGCGACCGCCACGAAGCGCCCCATGAGGCCAACCTGTTCGATATCGACAGCAAATATGGCGACGTGGTGTTGCGTGAGGCTGTGCTGACGTACCTGCGGGGTTGAACATAGAGCAAAAGATCGGGAGCCGTTATTAAGAGCTCGGGGGCAAGCGGAGCGCCGCCCGGACCCCCTCCTACGGTCAGCGGCCGTAGGAGGGGGTCCGGGCGGCGCTCCGCTTGCCCCCGAGCTTTCCACCACCACAACACCCTCACCGATTGACCGTCTTCGCCGGCAATGCCAACACCAACAGCGAACTAAGCAACAAACACCCCGCAAAAATCCACATCGCAATCTGCGGGCTATGAAAATGGTCCATCACCACCCCCATTAGCGAGTTACTCACCAGCCCGGCAATGTTCGCCACTGAACAGGCCAAGGCAAAGCCCGTGGCTGCGGCCGTGCCCTTGAGAAAGGTCGCCGGCAGGCTGAAAAACACCGGCACCGCACCGATGATGGTCAATGACGCCAGGGAAAACAGCAGCACCGTGGCGAACACGTTCTGGGTGAAGTAGGTACTGAGAAACATCGCCGCTGCGCCGACAATAAAGGGCACGACGATGTGCCAGCGGCGCTCGCGATGTCTGTCCGAGCTGGCGCCAATGGCCAACATGCCAAGCAGCCCGGCCAGGCTGGGAATGGCCACCAGCAAGCCGATCTGCTGAGGCGACGCCACCCCGGCATTACGGATAAAGGTGGGCAACCAAAAGCCCATCGCGTAAGCGCTGAGCAGAATAGAGAAATCGATACCACCGAGCATCCACACCTTGATGTTGAAGAACCCATCGCGAAACGAATGGCCGCCCTTGTTCTCGGCCTGATCCTCGGCCAGCACACCCTGCAATTTGGCCTTCTCACTGTCGCTCAGCCACTTAGCCTCGCTGATGCCATTGGGCAACACTGCGAAGCAGAGCACCCCAAGCACCACGGTGGGGATCGCCTCCAACAGAAATAGCCACTGCCAGTTGGCTAATCCTGATACGCCGTGAAAATTGCCCATGATCCACCCCGACAGCGGGCTGCCCACCAGGCTCGACAGCGGCAGGCCAATCATAAACAGGGCGATGATGCGGCTGCGGCGCCAGGACGGAAACCATTGGCTGAGGTAGTACAACACGCCTGGCAAAAAGCCCGCCTCGGCCACGCCCAGGGCAAAACGCAGCACATAGAATTGCCACTCGGTGGTGACAAACATGGTCAGGCCCGACAGCACTCCCCAACTGATCATGATGCGAGCGATCCACAGCCGCGCCCCAAACTTCTCCAGGGCCAGATTGCTCGGCACTTCGAACAGGATGTACCCGACGAAAAACAACCCTGCCCCAAGGCCGAAAGCGGTTTCGCTCATGTTCAAGCTGTCGAGCATTTGCAGCTTGGCAAAGCCCACATTGATGCGGTCCAGATAGGACGCCAAATAGCACAGACACAAAAACGGAATCAGCCGCCAAATCACTTTGCGGTAGATGGCGGTGGTGTCGAGCTCGCCAAGGTCAGCCGTAGCCACACTGCTAATGGACATGATGCATCTCCTGCCCAGCCGCCCTGGTGAGACGACCGGAAATGGTTGATAAGCGGCAGTCAGTTGAGCATCCAGTAAGGGAGGCGGCGCCCCTGTTTATCGAGGATACAGGGTAAGCAGTGCCTAGCGAGCGAGCCGACCCCGGTGAAGAATGGCGGTGAACGCCATTAACCCGCTACACGCTCAATATCTATTTAAAAGCAAACGCCGGGCCAGGCTAATAAATCAGTCCAACAGGAGATCTAAAACAAAAATATATTATTGATTTAGCTTAGATAAATTTGAAGATTGGGGTGTCTACAGGCATCCGATACGGCGAAAAACGCCGAACCTGATAAAAAGCGTATACATAGCTTATCCCAATGATGGTGCAGCCACCTCGAAGCGGGCACTGCCACGGCGCACACTGCAATAATCTGCAAAAACCACTTGCCTTAACGGCAAAATCGGGACTATAAATTGTACATGACTAGACAGGTTCGTTTTGACAAGAAAACTCAGGTGATCAATGAACTGGTGCGCCGTATCAAAAGCGGCCAGATGAGCTCCGGCGCCCTGTTGCCCGGGGAAAATCTCCTGGCCCAGGAATTCAACGTCAGCCGCGGCACGTTGCGCGAAGCGCTGTCCGAACTCAAGCGGCGCAATTTCATCGCCACCCAGACCGGCGTGGGCTCGATCGTCACCTACGACGGCTTTAGCTTGGACCAACGCACCGGCTGGGCCCAAGCCCTGGCCGACAGCGGCGCCAGCGTGCGCACGGAAATCCTGCGCCTGGTGGCGGTGCAGCGGCCCGATCTGGAAGTGCGTTTGGGCACCTCCAGCCTGGTGGCCTTGGACCGCCGGCGTATCGCCGCCGATGGCAGCATCGTGTCCCTGGAGCGTGCGCTGATCCCGGCCGTCGACGGCCTGGAAAACCTGCCGCACAACGGCCTGATTGAACAGTCACTGACCGTCACCATGGCCGCCCACGGCTTCATTGGCGACAAGGGCGACCAATGGATCGGCGCCGAGCCGCTCAACCGCGAAGACGCCGGCCTGTTGGCGCGCGACCCCGGCACGGTGTTTCTCAAGGCCGTGCGCACAACCTTTGACCGCCGTGAACGTTTTATGGAGCACGTAGAGAGCCTTTTGGACCCCGTGCACTTTCGCCTTCATCTTGCCTTCGGATCGTCTACATGAGCGCAGCATTTCTACAAGATCGGGGCCTGGGCGCCTTTTATGGCCTGGCCTTGGGCGACGCCTTGGGCATGCCGACGCAATCGCTGCCGCGCGAGTTGATCCTACAGCGCTATGGCCGTATCAGTACGCTGATCGCAGCCGATGCCGACCAACCGATCGCACCCAATATGCCGGCCGGCGCTATCACCGACGACACCGAGCAGGCCATTTTGGTGGCTCAGTTGTTGGTGGCCGGCAACGGCCGTATCGACCCCACGGCCCTCGCCCACAGCCTGATTGAGTGGGAGGCCGCGATGAAAGCCAAGGGCTCCCATGACCTGCTAGGGCCTTCGACCAAGCGCGCGATTGAAATGATCCTCAACGGCCACAGCCCGGAAGAGGCCGGCCGTTACGGCACCACCAATGGCGCAGCGATGCGCATCACCCCGGTGGGCATCGCCGCCGACGTGAGCAACCGCGAAGCCTTTATCGAGCGCGTGGTGCAGGCCTGCCAGGTGACCCACAACACCACCCTGGGCATTTCCAGCGCGGCGGCGGTCGCAGCCGTGGTATCCGCCGGGATCAATGGTGCGCCCCTGGCCGAGGCCCTGGAGATCGGCGCCGAAGTCGCCCTGAGTGCCGAACGCCATGGCCACTGGGTTGCCGGGGGGCGGATCGCCGCGCGCATTCACTGGGCCAAGGCACTGTGCGCCGACTGCACCGACGAACAGTTGGCCGACCGCGTGCACGATGTCATTGGTACTTCCGTCGCCTCGCAAGAATCGGTAGTCGCCGCCTTCACCCTCGCCCACCGCGTGGCGAGCAGCTCACTTAGCGCTTTCGACGCGGTGTGCATGGCGGCCAGCCTGGGCGGCGACACCGACACCATTGCCGCCATTCTCGGCGCCATGCTGGGCGCCTGTCACGGCATGCAAGCCTGGCCGGCGGCGTTGATCGAGCAAATCGATGCGGTCAACCCGCTCGACCTCGGCCCCTTGGTCGAACAGCTGCTGGTACTGCGCACTGGTTAATGGGCCCAGCTCCCCTGGCCCACTAAAACAAGATCACCCTTGCCCTCGGCCTACCGGGTGGCGAGCAGGCTACGCCGACTTCGGAAAAGCCTATCTGCACTGGATTGCACCTGCTGACGTACTGCCCACAACCAAAATAAAGGCAATAGGAGCAACGCAAATGAGTACATCGTCCCCTTCTCAAGGTGCGGGCCAGTTGGAAACCCGGGGCATCGAACCGGTCCCGGAAAACGAATGCAACGGCCATCCGCTGCAGTTGTTCTGGGTCTGGTTCGCCGCCAACATCAGCATCCTCGGCTTGCCGCTTGGAGCCACCCTGGTCGCGTTCCAGGGGCTGGCCATCTGGCAAGCAGTGATCGTCGCCATCCTCGGTGCCGCAGGCTCATTCGCCGTGGTGGGGGTGATCTCCATTGCTGGGCGCCGCGGCCGGGCGCCCAGCCTGACGCTGTCACGCGCCATCTTCGGGGTGCGCGGCAACATTGGGCCCACCCTGGTTTCGCTGATGTCGCGGCTGGGCTGGGAAACGGTCAACACCACCACCGCCGCGTTCGTCTTGCTGTCCCTGTTCGCGATCCTCTTCGGCACCCCCGTGGAGGCGAAAAACTCGCCCGGCTTGACCCTGCTGTTCATTGCCCTGTTCGTGCTGCTGACCTTGACCGTCTCGGGCCTGGGCCATGCCACCTTGCTGGTCATCCAGAAGTGGGCGACGTACCTGTTTGGCGCGCTGAACCTGGTGGTGGGTGGTTTTCTCCTCACCCACATCGACTGGAACCTGGTCTTCAACGCCCCGGCAGCGCCCCTGAGCGCCATGATCATTGGCGTCGGCACCATGGCCGCGGGCACCGGTATCGGCTGGGCCAACGCGGGCGCCGACATGTCGCGCTACCAGCACGCCAGCGTGAAAGCCACCCGGCTAGTGGCCTCTGCGGCGTTTGGCGCAGGGATCCCCTTGGTGCTGCTGATCACCCTCGGCGGCCTGCTGTCGGTGGGCAACGATCACCTGGCGTCGGCCACCGACCCGATCGTCGCTATTCGCGAAATGCTGCCCACTTGGATGGCGGTGCCCTACTTAATCACGGCATTCGGCGGCCTGCTGCTGTCCAACAACCTATCGGTGTACTCGGCCGGCCTTACCACCCTAACCTTGGGGCTGAAGGTCAAGCGGGTGCATGCGGTGATCGTCGACATCGTGGCGATCTTTATCGGCTCCATCTACTTTATGCTGATCGCCGATAGCTTCTACGGCCCCTTCATCACCTTTATTTCGATGCTGGCAGTGCCCATCACCGCATGGGTCGGCATCTTTGTGGTTGACCTGCTGCACCGCCACGTTTACTCCGCGCAAGACCTGCTGGACCAGACCCCACGCAGCGCCTACTGGTATCGCGGCGGCGTCGAGTGGCGCGCGCTGGGCTCGTGGGCCCTGGCCATCGTGCTCGGCTTCAGCTTCACCACCGTGGCCACCACCCCGGAGCATGTGCTGTTCAAAGGCCTGCTCGCCGATTCCTGGCTGGGCCATAACGGCCTGGGCTGGATCGTCACATTTATCGTTGCCGGTGGCCTGTATGCGCTACTCGGCGGGGCGCGCGACCGCCGCCCCAGCCTTCAGGAAACCGCCCATGCCCGCTAGATTGCTGTACACCGGCCAGGTCGTGATCGACCTGGTGATGCCCATCGAACGCTTGCCGCAGTCCGGCGCCGAAGTGCTGGCCCGCTCCGCCGACTTCGCGGTCGGCGGCGGCTTTAACGTGATGGCCGCTGCGGCCCGCAATGGCTTGCACACCGTCTACCTGGGGCGCCATGGCCAGGGCCGCTTCGGCGACCTGGCGCGCCAGGCCATGCAAGAAGAAGGAGTGGAAATCGCCACCGCCACCTGCGCCGGGCAAGACACCGGCCTGTCGGTGGCACTGGTGGAAGCCTCGGCCGAGCGCTCGTTCATCTCGTATGTGGGGGCCGAAGGTGGGCTGTCCACCGACGACCTGCGCTGCGTGCAGGTGAGCCCCGAGGATTATGTATTCGTCAGCGGTTACAGCCTGGCGCACCCCAATAAAGTGACCGCCCTACTCGCCTGGCTCGGCGCCCTGCCCAGCGCCACCACCGTGGCCTTCGACCCGGGCCCGCTGATCGACTCCCCCGACAGCGCGCCGATGCAAGCCATGTTGCCGTTGATTACCCTCTGGACCAGCAACCGCGAAGAAGCCCTGCGCTTTACCGGCTGCCAGACCCTCGAAGACGCCTTGCACAGCCTGATCGCCAGCCTGCGCGAAGACGCCTTGATTGTGGTCCGCGACGGCCCGGCAGGCTGCTGGGTTCACCATGCTGGGCAGACCCAACACATACCCGGCTTCGCCGTCAGCGCCGTGGACACCAATGGCGCGGGCGACGCCCATGCCGGGGTACTCCTGGCTAACCTGGCCAACGGCCACAGCGTGGCAAACGCGGCCCGCCGCGCCAACGCCGCCGCCGCGATTGCGGTCACGCGCTGGGGCCCGGCGACGGCGCCTGGGTCTGCAGAGGTGGATACATGGGTACAGCTTGTAAGCGAGCCGATTTAGCTCGCCTGCAAGCCCAAGGTATAGAACTGAAAGCATATGTTTCTAAACCAAACAGCCTCTGGCCTTAGCCCTACAACAATATCCCTATATTAAAGCCACCGAAGTTAGCGCTTCCTACAAGTGCGGTTTATCGATAAACGCACAACTAACGCCACTTGCTGAAAGTCCCTACTGCACCCGCCGATCCAGCGGTAAATCTGTCTAAGCTATGGGCGAGCCATTCGCCCACTTGCCTTCCATTGGGGACACACATGGACAGAAGCCACCCTCAACACAATCAACTTAGCCACAGCACTCACCGCGCACTCCGCCAACTCGACAGCTTCCGCGAAGAGTACATACAGAACTGGCAAATCAACGCCGACAGCCATGCTGAACAGGGCCATTACCACTGGATGGCAGACCAAGTGGAAGGCTACACCCATATCCTTGAAATAGGCTGCGGCGTGGGCCACTCCACGCTGGCGTTGCTCAATCGCAAACATACGTTAGTGTGTATTGAGGAAAACCCCCACTGCATAGCCGCTACCCAACAACTGGTCGCCGCCCATGGTTACTCGGTAGAAGTGGTCAAGCGAGCCACCCCGCACGCCGTCGACATCAATGCCTACCGGCTGGACTACGACGATTTGCAGGCTATCGCTGAAGCGGATTGCGTAATCATTGAAGGCGATGCACTGGACGACCCCGCCCTGGAAACCTGGCTGAAAGACAATTGCCAATTCGATGCCGTCACGTGCTGGCTGCTGGGCACCCACAACGCCCGCGGGCACAACGTAGCGGTCGACACCCGGCTAATGCCGACCGCCTATGAACATCGGATTTTCGTGCAAAACAACGTCTACGAACTGGCGGACGATGTATTACGCGGGGGCGGCATCCTGAATGTTATCGACCGCGGCCAAAACCCCGACAGCGACTTCTTGCGTAGCGCGGTTCTGGACGGTCATCGCGATCAGGCTAGCGTCACCTCGTTAGTAGTAGAGAGCCTTACCGCAGTCCCCTACACCGAAACCGAAGCGTCTGGGGCAATGCCCATGCAACTGACGCTGCCTGAAACAGGCGAATTGTCCGACGCGGCCGTAACGCTGGCCCTGATCTCTGTAACGTCTCGCAAGCCGCCAGCAGTGGCTACCGCCTAACGCGGTAGCCAAGTGAAAGGCCGCTTAGGCCTGTTCGTCCTGCTTGTCATCGTCCTGCTTAAGGGCCGGCTTCAAACCCGGCTGAGGCGCGTGCTCAGCATTGGGCGCGATCTCCTCGCCGTGGTTCTTCTTCTCTTGCTGAACTTTCTTGTCGTGGGCAACGTTGCGTGGGTCTGTCATGGGAATTCCTTGGTGGGCAGATGATTCGAAAACCCATCGACGCGATGCGCTGAATGTGAGCGCCGGGGTGAAGATTTGGAGTGAGGGCTGGGTGCAAGCGTTCCTTTTAAATATGGGCGCGCGTGCTGGGGCTGGGTGATTCCCGGCTCGGGAGTGGTGCGCGCTGACTGGATCAGCCTCATGATCGCCGCTGCCAGCTAGATAATGACACCGTCGTGCACAAGCACTTTTATGCGGTTGCTTCGACGGCCTGCAAAGAGGTAGGCGCAGCGAGCTTCGCCGCACACAACACCATGAGGATTCTGCCCAAAGACCCCAGTGTCGATACGCATGCCATGGCCTCGGTGGCAAGCCAAATCGCATAGACGTGAGTCCTTTGGGGTAGGTCAAGAATAAAACAAGCACTGCCGTACGGATCCGAGGCGGGCCATTTAAATCGGTGGCAGATTGTGGATTATGTGGGCTTTGACCAGACGCGACTGCTCAGGGAAAACAGCATACGGCAGATTTATTTACTGCTTTTTTGTGTTCGTTTTCCGGCTGTCAGATCGAGCACTACCACATCAATTTGCGAGCGTCGGATCTCGGGTATTCGTTCAGTTAACAGCACTTTCATCTCATTAGCGGAAACAGGCACCTTGACCCCGGCAGGTGGGGCTCTTAACCTTCTTCCCGAGCTCAATGGCACGTCACCGAACCAAAACACACAGTAGATTCCACGATCGCCCGATCGCCAGTCGATTAGGTATTTTTTATCCAGTTGTCGGGTTGCAGCATCCCAAACGTCCGGATGCCACTGCCCCTTAACTTCCATCGGCAATTGCATTGCGCCACATGCGAATGCTAGATCCACGCGTTTAGTGTTTGGCATGTCGGCTTCAGTTAACTGACGGACCTCATATCGCTCCAACTCAGGTTTGATTAGGGCAGCCAAACGGTCACGACAGCGATTCTCGTCAAAAGGTACCGCACCGGACTGCCAAAAATCACGAACCTGATCGAGTTCGTCACCAAGCAATATTTTCTGAGCAACTGCCAGCTCTTCCATCACTAGCGATTTGAGGTCTTCGGCATTGGAGGGAGGCCCTTCGGTTAGTAGTTCGCCAAGGCTTTGGGGGGCTAACGGGGCAAACTCTTTTTCGCTCTTTGCCTGACTCTGCTGGGCCGCCATGTACCGAATCAAATTGCTGTAACCGTCATTAGGGCCTGCGATCAGAGCATTAAGTGCTTCAATGGCCTGAGGGCTTGTGTCATTGGCAATTCGGTCGATGAGCAGACGTATAAGGCTGGTCGCTTCGTACGGGCTTTCAGTGCCCGTGTCCGCCCCCCGAAACTCCGCGAACGGCCAGCTCAACCGAAACTGCTCTATAATCCATTTCGCTTGCTCAACGCTCACCGGTATTATCGACCCACGACGCCTAAAACTGAAATGCGCTCTCAGCTGCCAAATAAACTCAGGGTGGTTTATGCCAACGTCCGAAAGTTGTGGTGTCACGGAGTCAAATCGAGTCAGTACATCGACTGCCAACCAGGTAAGGAGTTGATCTTGGTCACGGAACGGCTTTTTCTCTCGATGCTGCGCAATTGCCGCCAGAGCGGTCAGGTTGCCAGAGCACGCTAAACAATCAATCAAATCGCCCTCAATGGAGCTATGTATGCTTGTGAAATACATTAACCATTGCTGAGACAAGCTTATCCTGGAGGCACGCCAGCATTCCTCATTGAAAAAATGATGCATTCCATGAATGTGCTCGCTGCCTGCTAAGAGCGCCGGCTGAAGCCAAAGCTTTGCGAATACCTCGTAGCCCTGCTCATCAGAAATAATAGAACGCAGCAGTTTTTCGCGTAGCGATATGACCTCAATCCCGGTTATTAGGAGGCCTTCATCCAGACACAGAAGCAGCCCTATAGTACGTGTATCTATCGCCAAGTCATCGACTGGACGATTTGAGCGGTCCCGCTCTAGCAGCCCGGCCATAATTGCGTAGGAAAAGTTATAAAATTTTCTATCGATAAAGCTTTTCGCGACGTCGGACGGGCTGGGCAGGTCATCCCGATGGAGCACTGCTTCAAAGCCTGCGAGGGCATCGCTAGACAACTGATCTCCCAGCCAGTCCTTCAATGCACCAAGCCCGTTAAGCGGCTTGAGTGAAATACCTTCGAGACCGAGATATCTAATTGCCGGATCAACAATTTGACTGAGTTCTCCGGCCCGCAGAGAAAACCTCTCGCTGGTAAGGCGCAGGCGATCCTCCTGGTACGCTCGGAGCCTGTGCTCTTCTCGCAGCGCTACATCTCGCTCTTGTTCTAGTTGCCAACTGGGCTTTTGAGGGTTTTTAATCCTATCAATAAATGACTGAAGTTCTTCATCGTCACGTAAAAATCCTGAGCATGCTTCGCATAACGCTTCGCTCATTCCCATCCGATGAAATCCGAGCCTTATGAGATCGCACCAATTCTCACGGTTAGAGAAATCCTGGTTGTCCCACTGCCTCATTTCCTCCAGCCGCCACAAAATGTCTTCGCAAGTTAACCCTACCATGCGGTTATCCAGCGCCAAGGAGGTAGACCAAAGGGAGTTTTCTGGGCAGGCCACTAAAAGTGCATACAGCTGAATCGCACGTCGCAGCGGCTCATTTGCGGCAAAACGTTGTCTGAGTGCTTTGGCTTTATTGCTCTCGAAGCCACGAAGGTGGTGCACCGCTCCCAACCAGTTCCAAAGAGCCGGCAGACTGTCGATGTTGATTTTTTTTTCGTCAACTGTACGTATCACTAATTCGATGATGAGCTCAGCTAGATAGCTGGGGCCTCTGTTATCCAATCCTTCTATCGTGATAGCAAAATCGGACAGTAGATCGAGCAAGTTGTGAACACGAGCTATAGGCAAAGCCTTTCCAAAACGTGCGTAATGAAACAGTTCCAGCGTTGTACTAGGCATAGTTCTGGGCAAAGCGCATCGAGTCAGTCCCATACTCGTGAGCAAAATAGTGATAAGCATTTCATCTGTGACATCACACTCAATTTTTTGCATGACATCGCGCGCTAGACGAGCACTATCGTCAGTGCATTGGTCGATCAGAGTGGCGAGGGTGTCCCGCCACCAGAGTCTTTCCCGGTAAGGAATCAGGGCAGCTGCGGCTGCGACTCGCTCCTTGTAACTGTGATCGGTCGAATAGGTTATAGACTCAAGTGTGGATGCGAGTTCGCCTGCTAATTGCGTGCCTTTCAACCCTTCAAGCAACAGAAGGCGCAGGTGCGTGTTGCTGTTTGCGGACACAATCAATGTTTGAATTTTACTTGTCAGCGTTGGGTGCATAAGCCCATCGGCTACACGTTTTCCCCAATCCTGCGTACGAAAGTAAGGGTTATCGCTCGCCAGTTTGTTTAGCGCGTCCCACATGCACTCCACTTGTCCGGTCGTCATTTTGCTAGCATCGCCGTAGCGAAGCACAGCAAAGGGGTCTGCCGTGATGACCGCATTCGCCATCGATGCACTGTGGTATGCGATCCATGCATGCAGGCCGCGCAAGCTGGAGGGAACGTTGCCACTGCCGTTCAGTTGTCTCAATAAACGTCGGTGTGCCCGGCTGGTCTTCGCTTCCTGAGCTAACCAGCGAGCACCCAGAAATTCGGCTATCACCCGATGAATCGGTGCAGCTCGGTCAATATCGATCGTCTGGAACAATTTTGAAGACAAGATTGCCTTTCCTGCCGCTCCTCCCGGTAAAGCAATCAGGTCGACTAAGCGAACGTCGCCTGCGATAAGTTGCAAAGGGCCCGCAAGGCTTACAGCGTCGGCCCCAGCAAGCAGCATCCCCGCAGAAATGGCGCCTGCGGCCGAAAGCGCCTGTTCCTCAGTCATGGCCCCTAGCCCGCGCTCTTGTCTATCTGCGTCGTGCTCAGGCCATAGCAATCTACAGACCCTATCGAACAGCGCTGCGCGAGTCTGCGGCAACTCGTTTTGACCCGACTCTGCCACTCGACCAATCAGCCCAAGCGTCAGTGGGTTCCTGTAGAGATCACTGACACCGTGCGCGTCCAGATGACTAAGCACATTAGAGGCATCAATGCTGGAATGGCGATATTTCAGGAAGTCTTCTGCTTCCATGCGGGAGAGTGCTTCAAGGACCAGCACCTTGGGAGCTATGCTATAGACGTGAAGGATGTTGCTTTCGTGGCGCGATTGCCATTCCCTGGCTCGACAAGACAGTATGAAGTCGGGTGACCCTGCCTCCTCAAGCTTTGAGAGGATCAAATCTACCGCGTCTCCCTCTCGGCGAGCCATGGCCTCGTCCAGCCCGTCGATGAGCAAAGGCTCTCCAGCTCTGACCAATGCTTCTGGACTGGCATGATGCATGAAGCGAGTCGCAGTGATTGGCTTGATTTTTAGGCGACGTCCAATCTCTCGGATTAACTCGGTCTTGCCCATTCCGGGCTCGCCCAAGATGAGCCTTGGGCCTCGCATGTCAATTAACGTCTGCTCATCAATTTTGTGTGCCTGCTGCTCTTCGCTCATGTCACGAAGATGTCTAGGAAAGTAGCTCATGCTCTCCATGCCGCTAAACCTCCATCTAATGCGTGTACCAATTAAAAGCGCTTCCACTACTGGCGTCAAAACAAGCCAACCAAGCCGGTTTGAATCAAGCGCTTTGGACTCTGGTGCCAACCCTCTCGGAGCTCGGTTCTCGGAGCGAACAAGACTTTTTTGAGTTTTGCCTTCATCAGAGATTGGGGCAAGCTAGTTGTAGGTGGGGCATGAACTTAGCCATCTCCCACGAACGCGCTTTTAGTGAGGATCTTGCGTATGAATCGCAACGCAAAAAAAAACCCAGTCCTAAGACTGGGCTTTTTACAGGTGCCGTTGGGGGATCAAACTGAAATCCCATTTCCCGCACCCAAGGGCTTATTCACTATAAACCCTCGATTTGTATGGCGGAGAGATAGGGATTCGAACCCTAGGTACCGGTGAAGGTACAACGGATTTCGAATCCGTCCCATTCGGCCACTCTGGCATCTCTCCAACGGCGCGCATGATAACAGCGCCGAGGCGAAACGCGAAGCTTTTTAAGCAAAAAATGACATGCTTTCAGACGCTTGCGTCTCGCGGTGGGGGTTTAGAGCGGTACGCCCAGGCGTTTGGCTACTTCTTCGTAGGCTTCGATGACGTCACCGAGGCCTTGGCGGAAGCGGTCTTTGTCCATTTTTTTGCGGGTTTCTTTGTCCCACAAGCGGCAGCCGTCGGGGCTGAATTCGTCGCCCAAGACGATTTCGCCGTGGAAGACGCCGAATTCGAGTTTGAAGTCGACCAGCAGCAGGCCAGCGTCGTCGAACAGTTGGGTCAGCACTTCGTTGACCTTGAGCGACAGTTCTTTCATTTTCGCCAATTGCTCAGCGGTGCCCCAACCGAATGCCACGACGTGGGATTCGTTGATGAAGGGGTCGCCCTTGGCGTCGTCCTTGAGGAACAGTTCGAAGGTGTAAGGGTTGAGTTTCATCCCCTCTTCGACGCCCAGGCGCTTGACCAGGCTGCCGGCGGCGTAGTTACGCACGACGCATTCGACCGGGATCATGTCGAGTTTTTTCACCAGGCATTCGTTGTCGCCCAGCAACGCATCGAATTGGGTCGGAATGCCGGCCGCTTCGAGCTTTTGCATGATGAAGGCGTTGAACTTGTTGTTCACCATGCCCTTGCGGTCGAGCTGTTCGATGCGTTTGCCGTCGAATGCCGAGGTGTCGTTGCGAAACAACAGGATCAAGCGGTCAGCGTCGTCGGTCTTGTACACCGACTTGGCTTTGCCGCGGTAGAGTTCTTCACGTTTTTCCATGATGGGCTCCGCTTGCTAAAGGTGTGGGCTAGGCGATTTGGCGCCAGTCGAGCCCTGAATCTTGATCGGCCAGTTGCAGCCAGTCCGGGTCGCACCCCAAGGTGTCGACGAAACATTGCCGGGCCAGCTGCGGCAGGTTGTTCTTACTGCTCAGGTGGGCCAGCACCAGGTGTTGCAAGTGCTGCCAACCCAGGTCGGCCACCAACTCAGCCGCCTGATGGTTATTCAAATGGCCATGGTCGCCACCGACCCGCTGCTTGAGAAAGTACGGGTAATGGCCGCGGGCGAGCATGTCGCGGCAGTGGTTCGACTCGATCACCAGTGCATCCAGGCCTTCGTAGCGCTCGCGTATGCGATTGCAGTAAGACCCCAGGTCGGTGAGCACGCCCAACCGGCGGCGGCCGTCGCCAAACACGTACTGGGTCGGTTCCAGGGCATCGTGGGCCACCGAGGTGACATGGACGCTCAAGGCGCCGAGTTCCAGGACATCACCGCAGGCCACATGCCCTGCCGCTTCCACCGGCTTGCGCAAGCCACGCTGCGTGCCCTGGCTGAGGTACACCGGGACATTGTAGCGGCGTGACAGCAGGCCGACGCCATGCACGTGGTCGGCGTGTTCGTGGGTGACGAGTATGGCACTCAATTGCGCAGCGCTGATGCCCAGCCGTGCGAGCCGACGTTCGGTTTCCCGTAGGGAGAAACCACAGTCGACCAGCACGTAGGTATCAGCGCTGGCGATCAGCGTGCCATTCCCTTGGCTACCGCTTCCAAGAATGGCGAAGCGCACTTAACCCAGGTTGTCCTGAATGACGCTCAACACGCGCCGGGCCACATCGGCCGGGGCGACGGTGTTGATGTTCTTCTCGATGGTCACCTGGACGCTGTCACCCACCTGGCTGAGGCGTACCTGGTAGCGCTCGGCACGGGCCTCGACTTCTTCCTTGCTCGGCGCGCTGCCGAATACGCGGCTGAAGAAGCCCGGTTTGGCAGTCGGCTCGGCTTTTTCGGCGAGGTTGATGTAGTAAAGGCCCAGGCTGCGGTTGATGTCTTCGACGCGCCAGTCGCCGCGCTCCAAGGCACGGCCTACGCTCGACCAGGCGCGGTCGAGGTCGGCGCCCACGCTCAGCACCGGGTTGCCGCTGCCGTCTTCGTTCAGGGCGACGCGGGTTGGTGCGTCAAAGTCGCGAGCGGCCAGCAGCGAGACCGACCCGCCCTTCTCGGCATCGCGGCTCATGCCGGCAAGCATTTGGTCGACCAGCACGGAATCCAGGCCGGCATTGACCGAGCGCTCGGTAAATTCCGTGTTGGCGGTGCTACCGGCACTGCGTTCGGCGCTGACCACGTAGATTTCACTGGTATTGCGCTGTACGCCAGGCTCGATGCGCACGCGCACCCGCACTTCGCTGTCGCCGCTGCTGGAAGCGCCTTTGAGGCGTTCGCCGATGCCGCCGGAGAGTTCATCGAAACGCTGCCAGGTGGTGGTGAATTCGCCGGTTTGCGGGCGATCTTCAGCAATGCGGAAGTTGTTGTCCTCGAAGAACTGGTGGGCCACCGGCCACACTTCTGCAGGTGGGCGTTGGGCCAATACCCAACGGCTCACGCCGCTTTTTTGCAGGGTGAAGTCGCTGGCCTCGGCGGCCACTTGCAAAGGCAAGGGGCGCGGCACTTCGAAGTCGGCCCGGGCGTTGTCTTCAGCGACGTTACGCGGGATCGGCAACAGCGGGTCGAGGCGCTTGTCGGTCTTGACGTCGGGCGGCAGCTGCATGGGAGCAGTCTGCTGCGCTTCGAGGTAGTCGTTGCCGCGGTCGCGGAAGTAGCCTTCATCGCCCCACAGCCAACCACAACCGCTGGTGCTCGAAATGACTAATGCAAGGGCGGACAGGCCAGCCAATCGCTTCATGCGTGTTACTTCCTCAAATTAGACCAGGACGCCGGACTGGCGCAGGGCCTGCCGCAACGGTTCATGAAATTGCTCGCTCAGCCGCGTAAGGGGCAGGCGAATACCCTCGGGCATCATGCCCATCTGCTGCAGGGCCCATTTGACCGGGATCGGGTTGGCCTCAAGGAACAGGTTTTTGTGCAAAGGCATCAGTTTTTCGTTGATCGCACGTGCCAGTGCCGCGTCGCCACGCATGGCGGCGTTGCACAGGTCGCTCATCGCCCGCGGGGCGACGTTGGCGGTGACCGAGATATTACCCTTGCCACCGAGCAGGATCAGCTCGACGGCGGTGGGGTCATCGCCGGAATACAGGAGGAAGTCGTTGCCCACCAGCGCCAGGATGTCTTTAGCCCGTTGTAGGTCGCCTGTGGCTTCCTTGATGCCGATGATATTCGGCACCTTGGCCAGCCGCGCCACGGTCTCAGGCAGCATGTCGCACGCTGTACGGCCTGGCACATTGTAGAGGATCTGCGGGATGGCCACGGCTTCAGCGATGTGCTTGAAGTGCTGGTACAGGCCTTCCTGGGTCGGCTTGTTGTAATACGGTGTGACCAGCAGACAGGCATCGGCGCCCGCGTTCTTGGCGTTGGTGGTCAAGAGCACCGCTTCACGGGTGGAGTTGGCGCCCGTGCCGGCGATGACCGGGATACGCCCGTCAACTTGATCGACCACACGTCGGATGACCTCGATGTGTTCATCGTAGTCCAGAGTCGCCGACTCGCCGGTGGTGCCGACCGCCACGATGGCGTGGGTGCCTTCTTGCAGGTGGAAGTCCACCAGTTTGCCCAGGCTGTCCCAGTCGAGACGACCTTGTGCATCCATGGGTGTGACCAGTGCCACCATACTGCCCGCAATCATGCAACCGCTCCTGCCGGAAAAAGAGAGCGGTAATGGTACTGGCGCCATCAGGCTTGTACAAGCGAAGTACCACGCGCCGAGCATTCCCCTCGGCGACGCTTTTCGCTACCCTTCAGACTTTGATCGGTACGAGTCGGCTGGATCGCTCGGTTTCCCCAGGCCATTTCGTTGCCTGACACCCCCGCTCCTAAGCCCTGCAGCCCGCGCCGCGCCCCGTGCACGACGGCGCCGCACGTTGTAGGCATGGGACAGGCAGGCAGATAAAAGGCCCCCGGCAACCTGGCAATGGCTTCTGGCGCGTACCGACCGCTCATCGCTTTAGGAATGCTGCATGTCCACCCCCACAGTTCGCGAACAATTCCTCGTCATCAGTGCCTTGGGCCCCAATCCGATGGAGCTGACCAACGTGCTGTGCCGTGCCAGCCACGAAAGTCGCTGCTCGGTCGTCACTTCACGCCTCACCCGCCACGGTGAGTGCAGCGCCTTGGTGCTGCAGATTTCCGGCAGTTGGGACGCCCTGGCTCGGCTGGAAACCAGCCTGGCAGGCCTGGCCAAAAAACACGCCTTTACCGTGAACGTGGTACGCAGCGCTTCACTGGAAAACCGCCCCATGGCCCTGCCCTACGTGGCTTACGTGAGCGCGGCCTACCGCGGCGACATCGTCAATGAGCTGTGTCAGTTCTTCATCGACCACAACGTGGAGCTGGAGAACCTCACCTGCGACACCTACCTGGCGCCGCAAACTGGCGGCACCATGCTCAACGCCACGTTCACGGTTACGCTGCCGCCGGGCGTGCAGATCAGTTGGCTACGCGACCAGTTCCTGGACTTCGCCGATGCGCTGAACCTGGATGCACTGATCGAACCGTGGCGCCCACAAAACCCTGCCTAAGGAACCTTGCCAATGGCCGTAGAACTCAATAAGCCGGTTGCCGACTTCACGGCAGCGGCCACCAGCGGGCAAACCGTGACCTTATCGGCCCTGGCCGGTAAGAACGTGGTGCTGTACTTCTACCCCAAGGACAGCACGCCGGGCTGCACCACCCAGGGCGGCGACTTCCGTGATAACCACGAGGCGTTTCTGGCGGCCAACACGCTGGTGTTCGGCGTGTCGCGGGACGGCCTGAAGTCCCATGAGAACTTCAAGGCCAAGCAAGGCTTCCCGTTCGAGTTGATCAGCGACAAAGACGAAGCCGTCTGCCAACTGTTCGACGTGATCAAGCTCAAGAAGCTATATGGCAAAGAGTACCTGGGCGTGGACCGCAGCACTTTCCTGATCGACAGCCAGGGCGTGCTTAAGCGCGAATGGCGTGGGGTGAAAGTGCCGGGTCATGTGGCTGAGGTGTTGGAGGCGGCGCGCAGGATTTAATGTTTTCTGATCTGGTCTGCTATGGGTGAGATAGCCCGCGGCTTTGTTATTACCTTACCAGCGGCTACACGCCTGTGAAAATCATCCAAATTTAGATGCGTGGACTCTGTCGCGCCCTCGATTGGGAGTTTCGGCTTTAGCGTGCGATCAATAATGGGGGGCTTCAGTCCTCGATCAACAGGCGGGGGCGCTAATTCAATAGCGCCTTTAGGCGGCCTCAAAATCGGAACGTTAGCATTATCGACCGGCAGTGTTTGCGCTGCCTGGGCCGCTGCCGTAGTTACTCGCTCAGATCCTTTCACAGAAACAGGACTAACAACACTCCCGCTCGATAACGAATTCGCAGATCCACTGACGCTGACCACCGAGTTGGCCGATGTGCTACTTTTTAAACCCGTGTAACCACTTGCCTGCGCGACAAGGCGGCCTCGTCCCAATTTTTTAAGAATTGTCTTCGTGCCCGGAATCTTAAGTAGGAGTTCTAGTAGCCTCGGCACATTCCCACTAGGATCCACCCAATTAATCGGATCCCCCAGGCAATACGCATAAGCATTCAATCCGCCCTCGCCGAAAGGGCTTAAACTGTCGGGGCTGTAAAAGCGCCGCAACAGCGGACTATAGCCGCGATACCCGTTGCCGAGCATATAAAGCTCGCTTGCCGACTCGCGGTACTGCCCGTTGAACGCGGCGCGCCAAGGCAGGGGAGGCGACGCCCCATAAACCGTGTAGGCCACTGGTAAGCCTGGCGGCGGAGAACCGTGTAGCACGGAGTTGGCAGCATCCGTACTCAATAGCGAAACGTTCCGAGGCATAAGGTTTGACTCCTATAGGCTGACTCCATTCTAAATCAGTTCCGTTGAGCCAAACCCTGGTAGAACTGCCAGTTCTACACGTCAACTAACCCGCGCGAAAAATCAGGTAATCCTCCCAGTCGTCTTCCGCCACGCTCTTTTCGCTGAGCATGCGCCCGGCCTGGGAGATGCGCTGTTTATGCACTTGTTCACGGTCGCCACACACCAGGTGGTGCCACAAGGGCAGGTCCTGGCGTTCGCTGACCAGGCGGTAGCCGCAGGTCGGTGGCAACCATTTGAATTGGTCGGCCTGGCCGGGGGTGAGCTGGATGCAGTCCGGCACATGGGCGCGGCGGTTGGGGTAGTCGCTGCATTGGCAGGTTTGCATGTCCAGCAGCTTGCAGGCGATGCGTGTGTAATAGACGCTGTTGTCCTCTTCGTCTTCAAGCTTTTGCAGGCAGCACAGGCCACAGCCGTCACACAGCGACTCCCATTCGACCGGGTCGAGTTGTTCGAGGGTCTTGCGGATCCAGAAGGGTTCGACTTTTGCAGCCATGGGGCATGGTTCCTGTACGTAAACACCATTCAGCGCGGCAACCCGCGTGAAAAGGCCGCCAGTCTAGTGCCAGGCGCGGTTGCGGCCAAGCCTGGGCGACTGTCGGCACTGTTCACTTGTCAGGGTGGCACCATTCGCAGTAGGTTGCGTGCTGACTATTAGCTAGCTTGCCTTTAGGAGTGCACCATGAGCGAAAACACCCGCGTCGCCGACCATGCTATCGAAGAGCACTTCATTAACCGCTGGTCGCCCCGGGCGTTCACCGACGAGACCATCGATGAAGCGACCTTGCTGACGTTTTTCGAAGCTGCGCGCTGGGCGCCTTCGGCGTATAACTCGCAACCCTGGCGTTTTCTCTATGCGCGCCGTGGCACGCCGAATTGGGAGCGTTACCTGGGCCTGCTGGTGGAATTCAACCGTGGTTGGGCGCAGCATGCCTCGGCCATCGTGATCGTGGTATCGAAGACCACCTTTACTCCGCCTGGCGCCAGCGAAGAAAAACCGGCCTTGTGGCACACCTTTGACACCGGCGCCGCTTGGGCGTACCTGGCGCTGCAGGCCAGCATCAGCGGTTGGCACACCCACGGTATGGCCGGTTTCGATCAGGAGCTGACGCGCAAGGAGCTGAAGATTCCCGAAGGTTACGACATCCACGCGGCCGTGGCGATTGGCCGCGCGGGCGACAAGTCGAGCCTCCCGGATTACCTGCAGGCCCGCGAAGTGCCGAGCCCACGGCAGCCGGTCAGCGAGTTGGCGGCCGAGGGTGATTTTAGCCTGTAGGGCGTCGAGCAAAGATCGGGGCCAAGGCCCCTCCTACGTGCCGGTGTGTCAATACCCGCGGGCGAAATCGACTTCGCCTTGCAGGGCTTGACCCGCCTGCCAGGCGCGCAAGTTTTTCACGAACAGGCCCACCATCGCACTGGGCGAGGTAGGTGCCGAGCTGTGGCCTGTGAGCAACAGCCCCCAAGCCGTCCAGAATGGATGGCGCTGGGGCAATGGCTCCTGCCGGCAGACATCGATGACTGCGCCAGCCAAATGCCCTAGCTTGAGCGCTTCGACCAGGTCGGCATCGACCACGGCCACGCCGCGCCCGGCGTTGATCAGCAGGGCATCAGGGTTAAAACGGGCGAGCAACGCCGCGTCGTAGATATCTTGGGTCGCGGGCGTGTCGGGGAGCAGGTTTAGCACATAGTCCACCTGCCCCACCCATTCGCCCAGACGCTCCATCGGCGCCACTTCCAGAAACGGTGGCTGCACCCTTGCGCTGCTGGCGATGCCATATAACTTGACCCCAAATGGCAACAGGAACTCCGCCACCTGCTGGCCTATCACCCCGGTCCCCACGATCAACACACGACGCCCTGCCAAACCCTGGCTGGCGCGCTCGTCCCACTTGCGTTCGACCTGGCTGACCAGGCGTGCCAGCACCTGGCGCTCGTGGCCAAGCATGTAAGTGAGCATGTACTCGGCCATGACTTGGCCGAAAATGCCCACGGCACGGGTCAGCCGGTAGTCCCGTTGCAGGCCTGGGGCCAACAACGGTTTGATCCCTGCCCAGGTCGACTGCAGCCACTGCGGTGAATGGCCCTGGCGCAATAGCGTCGCCAGCAGGTCGGGTTGCCCCAGCCACACCGGGCATTGGGCGGCCAGCGCCGAGAGCTGGGCCGAGTCACCGCTGGTCAGTACTTCGAGATCCGGGGCCGCCTCGCGCAACAATTGGGCATAGAGGGCATAAGCCTGTTCGGCGATCAGAACGCGCATGCTTGAAAAACCTTAGGAAGTGCACTTGCGGCCACGCCGAGCATTACGCGGGCGCGGCATTGGCAGTCTTGATAATAACGAGTCTTGATAAAAACTAGAGCGGGTCGTTGCGGCGCAACAGCTCCTCGGGCAAATGCTCGATGTATTCGTCTTCAGCGGGCGGCATTTGCAGGTGGTAGCCCTGGGTTTCCAGGTGTTCCAGCACCTGGTGGATGTCTTCGCGGGCCAATGCACGTTCGGGCGACAACACCAGGTCGAAGGCATGCATCGGCTTGCCAAAGATGCCCAGCAGGTTTTCCGGAATCTTTTCCAGGCCGTCGCTTTTCAGCACGTACAAGTACATCTCGTTCTTGCGCGGGCTTTTATAAATTGAGCAGATACGTTTCATTGCGGCTCTCCAGGATTGGCCAGGCAGTCGAGCAGTGCCTGGCCCATCGACTCGCGACGCCAACCGCGTAACGAATCAGGCAATTGATAGGGGCCGTGGGGGTAGCCGGTCTTGAGCAGGGCTTCGAGGGTTTTCTTGCGCAGCATGATCTCCGGCGCGATCCCCAGGCGCTCGCCTTCAGCCTGGCCGATGGCACGCAGGCGTTTGAGCAGGGTGGCGGCGTCGATGGGCAGCGGCTCGGGCAAGGTCGCCGGCCATTGCTCCGACGGCAAGCTGGCGGCCTGCTTGATCAGGGCCAACAGATGCTCACCGTCCTGGCGCACCGTGCGCGGGTGCATGTCCTCGACCTTAGCCAGGGCCGCGAGGTTGTCAGGCTGGTAGCGCGCCAGCGGCCATAAAGCATGTTCACGCAAAATACGGTTGCGCGGCATGTCGCGGGCGCGGGCTTCGCGCTCGCGCCAGGCACACAGCTCGCGTAAGACCGCCAACTGCGCACCGGACAGCTTCCAGGCCAGTTTGGCATCGCGGTACAGCTCGTCCGGGTTCACTTCGCGGCGCAACTGGGCGACGAGCTCAGCGCCGTCTTCCAGCACCCAGGCGTACTTGTCGCCGAGCAGTTTCGGCGCCAACGCTTCATAAACTTCGGCCAAATGCAGGGCATCTTCGGCCGCGTAACTGACTTGGGTCTCGGACAGTGGCCGCTGTAGCCAGTCAGAGCGGGTTTCACCTTTAGGCAGCTCCAGGCCCAGCACTTCCTGGACCAGCCGCGAATAGCCCATGGAAAACCCCAGGTTGAGGTAAGCGGCCGCCAGTTGCGTGTCGAACAACGGCGCCGGCAAGCTGCCGGTCAGGCGCTGCAGCACTTCCAGGTCTTCGCTACAGGCGTGTAGCACTTTGATCACACTAGGATTTTGCAAAAGCTCGGCAAACGGTTGCCACTGCTCGATGGCCAGAGGGTCAATCAAAAAGGCACTGGCACCGTCACCTACCTGAACCAAGCCGGCGATCGGGTAGAACGTATCGACCCGCATGAACTCGGTATCCAGCGCAACGTAAGGCAGGGTCTGCCAATGCGCGCAATGCCGGGCCAAACTGTCGTCGTCGCGAATCCAGTGAATATCGATAGCCACAAGGCGCTCCCTCGAATAATGGCGCGCAGTATATATCGACCCTGCCTGTTACTGGGCATTGAGTGGCAGCAATCTGACTGGTTGCAGGCGATTAACCGCCATTAATGGCTTTGGCACGTGGCAAACAGATCCAAGCCAGGGTTATAGACGCTGGTCTGAACCTGCAGCAGGCCCAGCATGGAATGGAATAAGTTGTCCTGGCTCCAGGGTTGGCTGCGCACTTGGCGCAGGCACTGGGTATCCAGTTTGAATGCCTGCTGATAAGGCTCGGAAAACCACGCGAGCATCCCGATATGCTTTTGCTGGTCAGGGGCGATGGCATACGGAGTTCCATGCAGGAACAAGTTGTACTCGCCCAGGGATTCGCCATGGTCAGAAAGATAGATCATCGCCGTGTCGACCTTTTGCTGATTGGCGCGCAGGGTGTCGATCAACGATGACAAGACATGATCGGTGTACACCAGGGTGTTGTCATACCCATTGACGATGCTCTCGCGGCTGCATTCGTTCAACGCATTGCTTTGGCACACCGGGGTAAAGCGCTCGTAGGCTTTGGGGTAGCGCTTATAGTATTCCGGGCCATGGCTGCCCATCTGGTGCAGGACCAGCACGGTGTCTTGCTGCAAGTTGTCGATAAAGGCTTGCAGGCCCTGCAAGAGGATCTCATCGTGGCACTCGTGGTTGGCACACAGTGTTGGGTCTTGCAGGTTACTAACGTCCTGAAAGATGACGCGGTCGCAGGTGCCTTTACAGCCGGACTGATTGTCCCGCCAGACCACTTCCAACCCAGCGCGCTTGAGCACGTCGAGCAGCCCCTCTTGATTATGCGCTTTGCTAGCGACATAACCCTGGCGGGTCATATTGGAAAACATGCAGGGCACCGACACCGCCGTTTCGGTGCCACAGGAGTGCACGTCGGGAAAACCGATCACGCCTTGCTGCTGGCTGAGTTCAGGATTGGTGTTACGGGCATAACCCAGCAGGCTGAAGTTTTCCGCACGGGCGCTCTCCCCCACCACCAACACGGTCAAGGATTTATGCGCGTGAGTTTGGCCCGCCGCTGTACGCCGTGCGTCCTCGCCCAACTTGACGAACGGCTGCTTGGCCGAGGCTACCTGTTCGTTTACATAGCCGTACGCAGCGCCCATGTAGTTGCTAGGTACCACCAGCAAACGCAACTCATGGTGGTTACGCAGCAACGACGACAAGCCCTGATAATTGGCCAGCGCCAACGCCCCTAACAAGCAGACTGAAGCCAGGCTTACCAGCAGCATGCGCAACAGCGCATGCGGCCAGGGGCGATAACTGATCGGGGTTTTCCACAGCACGACCGAAGGTACGACACCCAGCAGCAACAGCATGCCGAACAGCTTCCACGACAATAGGTCGCGTACTTCCGTCACATTGGTTTCGGCCATGTTGCGCAACATGCCGGCATCGATGAGCACGCCGTATTCCAGCATGAAATAGCTGACCCCAGCACTGACCAATAACAGCGCGATAAGCGCAGGCTTCAATAGCGCCCGAAAAGCCAGCCAGGTCAGCATCAGGTTAAATAGCACGAAGACCATGGCACCGAAGGTCAAGCTGACCCATCGGCTTTTCCAGTCATCGCCTGTGATCCCCGCCAGGTGCCCCCACATCGTCCAGTTGAAAGCCAGCAACATAAAACCGCTCGCAATCAGGGTGATCTGCTCTGGAAGCAGCGCTTTGATTTTCCACATGGCTTTGTACTTCTTAGCGCGGTTGAGGGTACCCACACCGTGACAGTCGGTGCGGCAGGCGTGAAACTAATGCTGCGCCCCTCAATTTTTCGTGAAAAATTTCGCAACGAAAAGCTAGATAGTGGCTTTATGCCGGATGAATGGATTCGGTTCAGCCGGGGTTCAGCTCCGCCACAGGCTGAAAGCCCCAGTTTTTCCGATTTCCTACGTATATATGGGCAGTTTCTGACTGCGGGACCTCGGCCAGTATGCGCAAACTGAGCGACTTCCCATTGAGATCAATGCCCATGCCCTCACCAGCCCCCATTAGCGACTATGTCTACGAACCCTCACTCAAAGCCTGCGCAGTCGCCCGGCAACTCAACATGGCCCTGGCTGGCCGCGACCCTAACCTTTTCCTCCAGGCACTGAGCGAAGCGGCAAGGGACAAGGGCATCGCCAAACTGGCAATGGAAGCAGGCGTTGGCCGCGAAAGCCTGTACAAGACCCTCGCCGACGGCGCCAAGCCGCGCTATGACACGGTGCTGAATTTGCTCCACCATTTGGGGGTGAAGGTGGTGATCGAGGCGCGTTAAGCGCCCTTGGTCAGCAGTTGGCTGCTGAATCGGGTGAATTCATCAAGATGTCGAGTGATGATCGCCACAGTGATCGCCACCTGTAGCTGCTGATAGTCATGCACCGCGATGTTCCGAAACCCCACCATATTCTTCAAACTGGCGGCCAACTCATCGTCGACCCATTTGCCCCGAGCCAGCAGCTCGAAAACGTCCCGCGAGCTCTGTGGAACACCTAGACGTTCCCGACGTATGAGGTGTTGCCCCATGTCCAAAGCGGCCTCACAGGCGCGCTGAATGTTCAGAATGGCTGCATCCTGGCGGGTGAAGTCTGCCGTAAAGGTCGACGGGTCTTTGCCGTACTCCTCGCGCGCGCGTGCCACGCAACGTTCGATCGTCGCGGCTTTATTCACAAGTACATCATCGACCATACACATGCCCATCCTTTGCGATATCTGACAAAAGGCCAGCTCGCGCTTCATCCAAACGGGTTTTTTCGCCCAATATAAAAGCCTCAAATATGCCGACGCGCGCGTCCTTTGCCCACAGCCGCTGGCCGTGCGTAAGCACCTGATATTGCATGACGGTAGACGCCGCTCGTAGGTCCAGCAGGTCGACCTCGCGGCCGGCGAGGTCGGCCAACTCGCCCGCCACCGGCCACAGTTGTAGAGCCGTGGCTTGGCCGTCGAGCAATACGGCAAGGTCGAGATCGCTCTGCGGGCCTGCATGCCCTTGAGCGTGGCTGCCGAACAGATACACCGCCATTAGATTCGGGAAGGTCATGCGTAAATGTTCAACAAAGGGCTGGGTATTCATGAACGCATCCAATCACTTTTCGCTCGCAAAAGCATCCCACTGGCCGAAAAACCATCGAAAAAACCGCCTAGGACGAAAGATCGCTAAACAACTCCAACTGCTCATGGGCACCGCGCAAGTCCAGCAGGCGCACGCCGATGCCCAGCAGCCGCACCGGCTTGCCGCCGCGGGCGAAGGCCTGGCTGAGCAGGTGCTGGTAACTGGCCAAATCACGGGCGGCGCCCGCTTGTTCCAGAGTGGTTTGCGTGAAGTCGTGAAACTTGACCTTAACGAACGGCTTGCCCGGCCGGTAGCTGCTGTCGATGCGCGTCATGCGCTCGGCCAGGGTGTCCATGAGCTCGGGCAGCTTGGCCAGGCAGCTGGGCAAGTCGGGCAGGTCGGTTTCAAAGGTATTTTCCACGCTGATTGACTGCCGGCGGCTGTCATTCTGCACCGCGCGGTCATCGATACCCCGCGCCAGATTCCATAAGCGCTCGCCAAAGCTGCCGAACTCGCGCAATAACGCCAACTTGCTCCAGTCACGCAATTGCAGACAATTGTTGATGCCCATCCGCGTGAGTTTCTCTGTAGTGACCTTGCCCACGCCATGCAGCTTGCTCACAGGCAACGCGGCCACGAACCCTTCGACCTGATCGGGCGTGACCACAAACAAGCCGTTGGGCTTGCGCCAGTCGCTGGCGATCTTGGCGAGAAACTTGTTAGGCGCCACCCCGGCCGACACGGTGATGTGCAAACGTCGGGCAACTTTGCGCCGGATATCCTCGGCGATGCGGGTTGCGCTGCCGGAAAAATGCGGGCAATCGGAGACATCCAGGTAGGCCTCGTCCAGTGACAAGGGCTCGATCAAGTCGGTGTATTCGCGGAAGATGCTCTGGATTTCCCGTGAAGCTTCTTTATAGGCATCCATCCTGGGCTTGACGATGGTCAGGTCCGGGCACAGGGTCAGAGCGTGGCGTGAGGACATGGCCGAGCGCACGCCATAGGCGCGCGCCTCATAGTTGCAGGTCGCGATCACACCCCGGCGCTCGGCCGAGCCGCCCACGGCCAAGGGTTTGCTCGCCAGTTGCGGGTCGTCGCGCATCTCGATGGCGGCATAAAAGCAGTCGCAGTCGACATGAATGATCTTGCGTTGGGTCATGGTCCGCCATTCTTCAAACTGAAAGCCGCCGAGCCGTGGCGGTTTCAAGCATCGATTATCACATTCATGGCGCTTTCTAGCACATAGCCCCCCTACCCAGTGGTCGTATAGATTCATTCACTCAATCGAAACAACAGCCCTAATAGAGCTACAAGCCCCGTCACACTTGGCTTGCAGCCTGATGCACAAGCGCTAAGCGGTTGAACGAGAAGAGTTTTCCCGAATTTAGCGATTGACAGCCCAGCCCCCTACTGTAGAATTCACTCCACAGACGCGGGATGGAGCAGTCTGGTAGCTCGTCGGGCTCATAACCCGAAGGTCGTCGGTTCAAATCCGGCTCCCGCAACCAAACATCAAGAAAGGCTACTCGAAAGAGTGGCCTTTGTTGTGCGCGTCAGGTTTGTGCCTGCATCCGTTATTTTGCACATATTCGTGCAATTACCTTGACAACCAGAACGCTGACTGTAGAATGCGCCCCCACAGACGCGGGATGGAGCAGTCTGGTAGCTCGTCGGGCTCATAACCCGAAGGTCGTCGGTTCAAATCCGGCTCCCGCAACCAAACATCAAAAAAGGCTACTCGAAAGAGTGGCCTTTTTTGTGCGCGCTGCAAAAGTCTGCCCCTGTGCGCTTCATTATTCCCCACGCTGGCCGATGCCTTTAACGTTCAGGACATGAAAATTTCCCGAACGCGGGCCGCCGCCCCTTCCTGAAATGGGCATGGCGACTAAAATTACGTGAAACATTATTCAATAGGGATTGGTAACTTGGCTGGATACCCTCATCCTGTCGCGCACAATCCACGAGGTGATTGATGCGCCCCGACTCGCCCGAACTGCCAGACACCGTGACTGCCCCACTGCCCATTCCAGCCGCGCGCCTGCGCTGGCTCGACCAACTGAGTAAATACCGGCAACCCATCGGCCTGGCCGTTATGTTGCTGCTGTTCACGATTGCCTTGGTCGCTTGCCGTAAGCTGCTTAGTGAGCTGGACATTTACGCCTTGCATGACTCCGTCATGAGCACCCCCCTGCCTGCGCTGGGCGGGGCCGTGGTCGCGACCGTGGCCGGTTTTATCATTTTGCTCGGCTACGAGTTCTCCGCCAGCCGCTATGCCTCGGTCAAATTGGCCCCGCGCACGCTGGCACTCGGGGGCTTTACCTCGTTCGCCATTGGCAACGCCATCGGCCTGTCCCTGCTGTCCGGCGGCTCAGTGCGTTACCGCCTGTACGCCCGCCACGGTGTTGGCCCCATGGAAGTGGCGCGCATGACCTTGTTTGCCAGCCTTTCCCTGGGTTGCGCGCTACCTCCACTGGCCGCACTGGCAACCCTGAGCAACCTGCCCGCCGCCGCCCAGGCGCTGCGCCTGCCAGTTGGCCTGCTGGGCGTCATCGCCGGGGCCGTGTTGCTGTTGTCAGTGCTGCTGGTGCTGGGTATCTACCGTCGGCGCCTGCCGGAACAGCCGATCCCCGACAACCTGCTGGTTAAGGTCGGCCGTCGCACCCTGCGCCTGCCCGGCGCGCGCCTGACTTTCCTGCAGTTGGTGATCACCGCACTGGACGTCATGGCCGCCGCCACCGTGCTTTATCTACTGCTGCCAGAGGCACCACCGTTCGGCGCATTCGTGTTGGTCTACCTGCTGGCCCTGGCCGCCGGCGTGCTCAGCCATGTACCAGGTGGTGTGGGGGTGTTCGAGGCCATTTTGCTCGCCGCGTTCGCCAACCAGCTGGGCGCTGCGCCCCTGGCCGCGGCCTTGCTGTTGTATCGGCTGATCTACGTCATGCTGCCGATGCTGGTGGCCTGCGTGGTGTTGCTGGTGAACGAGGCACGCCGCTTTCTGTTTGCGCGCCAAGCCATTCGCGTGGCTTCCGGGCTGGCCGCGCCGATTCTGGCAGTGTTGGTGTTTCTCTCCGGAGTGGTGCTGTTGTTCTCTGGGGTAACACCGGAAATCGACACCCGCCTGGAGCACATGGGCTTTCTGCTACCCCATAGGCTAATCGACGCTTCGCACTTTATTGCCAGCCTGGTGGGCGTGCTGTGCCTGCTCCTGGCTCAGGGCTTGCGCCGACGTCTATCGGCCGCCTGGATGCTCACTACCATTCTGTTGCTGGTGGGGGCCCTGCTGTCGCTGCTCAAAGGCTTCGATTGGGAAGAAGCCAGCCTGCTGACCCTGACCGCCTGCCTGCTGGCGATCTTCCGGCGCTCGTTCTACCGGCCTAGCCGCTTGATGGAGCTGCCCTTCTCACCCTTCTATTTAATCGCCAGTACCTGCGTGGTCTGCGCAACCATATGGCTACTGCTGTTTGCCTACCAAGACGTGCCCTACAGCAACAAGCTGTGGTGGCAATTCACCCTGGATGCCGACGCCCCCCGTGGCCTGCGCTCGGCCCTGGGTGCTGCAGTGTTGCTGGTGGTGGTGGCGCTGACCTGGCTGCTGCGCACCGCACGCCCGGTGATCCATTTGCCCAACGCGGAAGAGTTGGACAAAGCCGCAAAAATTCTCATGGCTTCCAGCCAACCTGACGGCGGGCTCGCGCTAACTGGCGATAAGGCACTGCTGTTCCACCCCAACGGCGAAGCATTTCTGATGTACGCCCGCCGTGGCCGCAGCCTGGTCGCCCTGTATGACCCCATCGGCCCGGCGCAACAGCGCGCGGAAATGATCTGGCAATTCCGCGACCTGTGCGACTTCCACCATGCCCGGCCGGTGTTCTACCAGGTCCGTGCCGAGAACCTGCCCTTCTATATGGATATTGGCCTGACCGCCATCAAGCTAGGGGAAGAAGCCCGGGTCAACCTGCACAGCTTCGACCTGGACGCCAAGGGCAAAGAGATGAAGGACCTGCGCTATACCTGGAACCGCGGCACGCGCGATGGCCTGGCGCTGGAGATCCACGAGCCGGGTAGCGCCCCTCTGGAGGAGCTCAAGGTCATTTCAGACGCCTGGCTAACAGGCAAGAACGTGCGCGAGAAAGGCTTTTCCCTCGGCCGTTTCAGCGAGGAGTACCTCAAGCATTTCCGCATTGCCATCGTGCGCTTCGAAGGGCGCCCCGTGGCCTTCGCCAACCTGCTTGAGACCCACAGCCATGAACTGGCCAGCCTCGACTTGATGCGCGCCCACCCCGAGGCGCCCAAGTTAACCATGGAATTCCTGATGGTCGGGCTGATCCAACTGTACAAGCAGCACGGCTACGCGCGCTTCAGCTTGGGCATGGTGCCGCTATCGGGCTTACAACCTCGGCGCGGTGCGCCATTGACCCAACGCCTGGGCTCGATGGTGTTTCGCCGCGGCGAGCAGCTTTATAACTTCCAGGGGTTGCGACGCTTCAAAGACAAATTCCAGCCTGACTGGGAACCCCGCTACATGGCAGTGCCAGCCGGGCTCGACCCACTGGTGGCACTGGCCGATACCGCCGCTCTGATCGCAGGCGGCCTGACCGGATTGGTGAAACGCTGATGATTCGTCGCTACTGGCGCCAGACAATGGCCACCTCACTCGTATTGATCGCAGCGGCTGCGGGCAGCTATTGGTGGGTCAACCGCCCTGTCCCGCCCGCCACTGTACAGCCGCTTACCTTGACGGACGGCAGCAGCGCCAGCCAGGCGATGCCCAGCCGCGCCATCAAGGCTCGGGTGGCCCTGGCTGTACCCGCGGAGCAACGCTTGAGCGATGCGCAATTGCGCGACTTGAGCCAGGACGCCTCGGCGCAAATCGTGCAAGTCATCCTGCCCAAAGATGACTGCGTATTGCAAAGCCAAGCCCTGGAGGCTGGCCTCAAGCAGCTCGGCGGCCCAGCGACCCTAGTGGCCGGTATTGGCCCGGGTGCTGCCCAGGCCTGGAACTGGCTGGCCAAACAGACAGACGACAAAGCCCAGGCGGTTTCCGTGGACTTCAGCGTGGAGCCACTACCCGGCTGCAGCACGCCGCTGGCGGCAAAAGCCCCCCACGGCAAATGGATGGTGGCCTGGAACGACAACCCAGACGACCCCAGTGCCGCATTCGTGCGTGACCAGCCCAACGCCGAGACCAGCATCAGCGACTACGACGTAAACCTGCCGCAAGTGCTGAAAAATCAGCTGGCCCATTACTTGGTGGGCGGCGATGGCGCCGGTTTGAACATTCCGGTGGTCGAAGTCCCCGCCGGGCAAGCCAGCGACACCGTGACCCTGTTCCTCTCCGGCGACGGCGGCTGGCGCGACCTTGACCGCGACGTCGCGGGGGAAATGGCCAAACTGGGCGATCCGGTCGTTGGCATCGACACGCTGCGTTATTACTGGCAGCACAAAACCCCGGAGCAAAGCGCAGTCGATCTGGTCGAGCTGATGCACCATTACCGGCAGAAATGGGGCACCAAGCGCTTTATCCTCACGGGCTATTCGTTCGGCGCTGATGTGCTGCCCGCCATCTATAACCGCCTGCCCGCCGATGAGCAAAAACGCATCGACGGGATTGTGCTGCTGGCCTTCGCCCGCAGTGGCAGTTTCGAGATCAAAGTGGACGGCTGGCTAGGCAATGCTGGCACCGAAGCGCCAACGGGCCCGGAGATGGCCAAGCTGCCAGCGGACAAAGTGCTGTGCATCTATGGCGAAGAAGAGCTCGCCGAAAGTGGCTGCACGGCCGACAGCTCGGTGGGTGAACGCCTGCAACTGCCCGGCGGACACCATTTCGACGAGAACTACCCGGCACTGGCCAAGCGCTTGTCCGACTGGATCGACAAACGCCAGGGGCGCCTGGCCGAGAATTGACAGCCCTTTAAGCCGATCGGGGGCCACCGCAACGGCGCCCCCGGACGGGTATGAATTACATCTCTACCTGGGTACCCAACTCGATCACTCGGTTCACCGGCAGCTTGAAAAAGCGCAAGTTGCCGTTGGCGTTCTTCAACATGAAGGCGAATAGGCTTTCCCGCCACAGCGCCATACCGTCCAGTTTGGACGGGATCACCGTCTCACGGCTGAGGAAGTAGGTGGTGCGCATAGGGCTGAAGTCCAGCTCATCCAGATGGCACAACGTCAAGGCCTGGGGTACATCCGGCTCATCCATAAAGCCGTAGTGCAGAATCACCCGGTAGAACCCATCCCCAAATGACTCCACCTCGAACCGTTGGTGAGCGGGCACCCGTGGCGTGTCTTCGTTGAGTACCGTCAGCAGCACCACTTGCTCATGCAGCACTTGGTTGTGCAACAGATTGTGCAACAGCGCATGGGGCACGGCGTCTGGACGCGCAGTAAGGAACACCGCAGTGCCCTGCACACGGTGCGGGGGTTGCACGCGAATGCTGCTGATGAAAATCGGCAATGGCAGGCCGCCTTCATCGATACGCTCGACCAACAGTTGCTTGCCGCGCTTCCACGTGGTCATCAACACGAACAGGACGATGCCGGCCAGGATCGGGAACGCGCCACCCTGAACGATCTTGGGCACGTTGGCCGCGAAGAACAGCCCGTCGACCAGCAGGCAGACCACCAACAGCGGTACAGCAAACACCGGTGGCCATTTCCACAGCAGCAGCATGACCGCCGAGACCAGAATGGTGGTCATCAACATGGTGCCGGTCACGGCCACCCCATAGGCTGAGGCCAGGGCGCCCGAGGATTCGAAACCCAGCACCAGCAGGATCACACCAGCCATCAAGGCCCAGTTGACCGAGCCGATGTAAATTTGCCCACGCTCATTACTGGAGGTGTGCTGAATATGCATGCGCGGGATGTAGCCCAACTGGATTGCCTGCTGGGTCAAGGAAAAGGCCCCGGAAATCACCGCCTGGGAGGCAATAACCGTGGCCAGTGTCGCCAACGCCACCAAGGGGATCAGCGCCCAACTCGGCGCTAGCAGGTAAAAGGGGTTACGCGCCGCTTCCGGGTTCTCCAACAGCAAGCCGCCCTGGCCGAAGTAGTTCAGCACCAGCGCCGGCAGCACCAAACCAAACCAGGCGCGGGCAATGGGCTTGCGGCCGAAGTGGCCCATGTCGGCGTACAACGCCTCGGCCCCGGTAAGAGCCAGCACCACGGCCCCCAGAATGGCAACGCCCAGCCCAGGGTGAACGATAAAGAAATGCGCCGCCCAGTAGGGGTTTAGCGCCTTGATCACCTCCGGGTGCTGAACGATGCCATACACCCCAAGAGCACCCAAAACTAGAAACCAGGCCACCATCACCGGCCCGAACAGCTTACCAATGCGCGCCGTGCCATGCTTTTGCAAGACAAACAGCACTACCAGCACCACCAGCGCCACGGGTATCACCCAGTGCTCGATACCGTCGAACGCCAACTCCAGGCCCTCGACCGCCGACAACACTGAAATGGCCGGGGTGATCATGCTATCGCCGTAAAACAGCGCCGCACCGATCAAGCCGCAGACCACCAGCAGGGTGCGCAACCGCGGATAAGGCGCCGCCGCGCGCCGGGCCAGCGCCGTCAGCGCCATGATGCCGCCCTCGCCCTGGTTGTCGGCGCGCAGCACGAACAGCACATATTTGATGGACACGACCCAGATCAGCGACCAAAAGATCAGCGACAAAATACCCAACACGCTGTCATGGCCAACCTGCAAGCCGTACGCCCCCGAAAACACCTCTTTGAGGGTGTATAACGGGCTGGTGCCAATATCGCCATACACCACACCGATCGCCGCGATCAGCATACCGACCGGTTTGGCTGCCGTATGCTCGGCACCTGCTTGACTGTTTGCCTGACCCATCCACCACCCCTGCAACTAAGACTTTGTAACGCGATATGGCGTGACGCCGCGAAGCATAACGCAGCACTCGTCGTATTTCCCGCCATAACGCTTGTAAAGCCGGTGGGTGGGTTGCGATTTCTGAGCGGGGGCAAGCGGTCCCCGACCGGTCGACTTCCAAGGTCGGCTTGGTTTCGCTGGGCGGTCCGAACGATGATCATACAAAATCCCCCCACTTGCATTTTTTGGCATAAAAAAACCCGCCGATATGCGCGGGTTTATCCAAGCGTGTACGCTTCAGGCGAAGACGACTTCAACTCGCCCTAGTTTGCGGGAGCGAGGAGCTGGCTTTACGACGATTTGTATGTCGCGACCTAAACGCGAAAGACAGTCCATCATCTTGGCTTCGCTTATACCCCGGAATTTGCCACGTAGCATTTCTGAGACTTTCGGCTGAGGTAGCTCCAAGATTTCAGCCGCTTGGAGCTGAGTTAGATGTCGCGCCTTGATTAGGCTGCCGATTTTGGAAGCGAGCTTTGCTTTGACCAACATCTCCTTGGAATCAGCATGACCAAGATCTGAGTAGACGTTCCCACTGCTTACTTCTATATCATTCATTTTTTCTGCCTCTTGGCGTGGTCTTCTGCAGCTTTGAGTCGTGTTTTGATCAAGTCGATCTCATGCTTGGGTGTCTCGATGCCCTTGTTCGATTTCTTTTTGAAGGTATGCAGGGCATATATCACATCTCCAATTTTCACCGTATACATAGCGCGGTAGGTGTCACCGTCAAAATCCTCAACGACTTCGAGCACGCCTGCCGACGTCAAGCCCTTCATTAGCTTCGCTTGAGAATGTTTCCCGCCCTCCTGGGCTTGGTGAAGGGCATATCCAAATACCTGCTGAACCTCGAGCGGCATATCCATGAGGTCTTTTTTGCTGCTACCTACCCAAATCAGTTCCTTCACTAGGCGCTCGCTTTCCCTAAATCCACCAACACAAAATATACCTATTTAGGTATATTTTCAACGGACTTTTGGGGCAACCTTTTAGGCGTCTGATTGCCCTCGGCACAAGATCAGAGCAACAGCCCAGAAACGCAGGCTCCCAGCTCGTTATTACTAGCTCACCACCCATCAGCGCTATATAGCGAGATGTGAAGAAACCTGCATAACGCAGCACTCGTCGTATTTCCCGCCATAAAGCTGGCAAAGCCCGTGCGTGATCGCTAGAATTGCGCACTTTTTGATCAGAGGCGCATGCAGCGCCCGACCGGTCGGCCCATTGAGGCCCCATCGATACCGAGGTTCGTCATGTCCACCACCCCTACCCTATCGGCCCCCAAGGTCGGCTTCGTTTCCCTGGGCTGCCCTAAAGCCTTGGTTGACTCCGAGCGCATCCTGACCCAACTGCGCATGGAAGGTTATGAAGTTGTCGCGACCTACCAGGACGCTGACGTGGTGGTGGTCAACACCTGCGGCTTTATCGATACCGCCAAGGCTGAATCCCTGGAAGTCATCGGCGAAGCGTTGGCCGAAAACGGTAAGGTGATTGTCACCGGCTGCATGGGCGTCGAGGAAAGCGCCATTCGTAACGTGCACCCCAGCGTGCTCTCGGTGACCGGCCCGCAGCAATATGAGCAGGTGGTCAACGCAGTGCACGATGCTGCCCCGCCGCGCCTGGACCACAACCCACTGATCGACCTGGTGCCGCCACAGGGCGTCAAGCTGACCCCTCGGCATTACGCGTACCTGAAGATTTCTGAAGGCTGCAACCACAGCTGCAGCTTCTGCATTATTCCGTCGATGCGCGGCAAGCTGGTCAGCCGCCCGGTGGGTGATGTGCTGGATGAAGCCCAGCGCCTGGTAAAGGCCGGCGTTAAAGAGCTGCTGGTGATCTCCCAAGACACCAGCGCCTACGGCGTCGACACCAAATACCGCACCGGTTTCTGGAACGGCCAGCCGGTCAAGACGCGCATGACCGAACTGTGCCAGGCGCTCTCCAGCCTGGGCGTGTGGGTGCGTTTGCACTACGTCTACCCGTACCCGCACGTGGACGAGCTGATTCCGCTGATGGCCGCCGGGAAGATCCTGCCGTACCTGGACATCCCGTTCCAGCACGCCAGCCCGAAAGTGCTCAAGGCCATGAAGCGCCCCGCGTTCGAAGACAAAACCCTGGCGCGCATCAAGAACTGGCGCGAGCAGTGCCCTGACCTGGTGATTCGTTCGACCTTTATCGTCGGCTTTCCGGGCGAGACCGAAGAAGACTTCCAGTACCTGCTCGACTGGCTCACCGAAGCCCAGCTGGACCGCGTCGGCTGCTTCCAATACTCGCCAGTCGAGGGTGCACCCGCCAACCTGTTGGACGCTGCCATTGTGCCTGACGACGTCAAGCAGTCGCGCTGGGACCGCTTTATGGAGCACCAGCAAGCGATCAGTGCCGCGCGCCTGCAAATGAAGATTGGCCGTGACATCGAAGTACTGATCGATGAAGTGGACGACCAGGGCGCCGTGGGCCGTTGCTTCTTCGACGCGCCGGAAATCGACGGCAATGTCTTTATCGAAGGCGGCACTCACCTAAAGCCGGGCGAAAAAGTCTGGTGCCGGGTGACCGACGCCGACGAGTACGACCTTTGGGCCGAAACCCTCTAAGCCGCTACGCCGCGCAAACTGAGCGGGCTTAACCCGGCCCGCCCGGTTACACTAGCGCCCTTTCCTCTTAGCGGCGCCCTTGTCATGTCTGAACCCATTCGCCTCTCCAAACGCCTCATCGAACAGGTCGGGTGCTCCCGCCGTGAGGCCGAACTGTTTATCGAGGGGGGCTGGGTGAGCGTCGACGGCGTGGTCATCGACGAACCGCAGTTCAAGGTCACCACGCAACAGGTCACACTCGACCCGGACGCCAAAGCCAGCGCACCCGAGCCGATCACCCTGTTGCTGCACCATGACCCGCAGTTGAGCATTGAACAGGCACTGCAGAGCCTGGGCGCACAAACCCTGGCGCAGGAACACAGCTACGGCAAACGCGCCCTCAAGGGCCATTTTCTGCGCCTGAGCTGTGGCGCGCCGTTGGAAGCGGGTGCCAGTGGTTTGCAGGTCTTTACCCAAGACTGGAAAATTCTGCGCAAATTGACCGACGACATGGCCAAGATCGAGCAGGAATACGTGGTGGAAGTGAGCGGCGACATGACTGAGCACGGGCTCAATCGCCTGACCCACGGCGCGACTTATAAAGGCCGCCCGCTCCCGGCAGTCAAGGCCAGCTGGCAAAACGAAACACGCCTGCGCTTTGCCTTGAAAAACCCCACGCCCGGCTTGCTCGGCCAATTGTGCGCCAGTGTTGGGCTGAGTGTGGTGTCGGTACGGCGTATCCGCATTGGCGGTGTATCAATGGGTAAGCTGCCCATGGGCCAGTGGCGCTACATGACGGCCAAAGAAAAATTCTAAGCGACTCCCCCTCTTTCGGCGTGCGTTTCGACGCGCGCCCTTTTCTCAGGATTTCACCATGATTCATAACGATGTACTGCGCAGCGTGCGCTACATGCTCGACATCAGCGACGCCAAGGTCGTTGACATCATGAAATTGGGTGGCCACCACCCCAGCAAAGCCGACGTCGATAGCTGGCTGAAAAAAGAAGAGGAAGAAGGCTTCGTGCACCTGCCGGACGAGGCCATCGCGCATTTTCTCGATGGCTTGGTGATTTTCAAACGGGGCAAGGACGACAGCCGCCCCCCCCAACCCGCGGAGCTGCCGGTCACCAATAACATCATTCTGAAAAAGCTGCGGGTCGCTTTCGAGCTTAAAGAAGATGACATGCATGCCATTCTCAAAGCCGCGGAATTCCCAGTGTCCAAGCCCGAACTCAGCGCCCTGTTCCGCAAGTTTGGCCACACCAACTACCGCACCTGTGGCGACCAGTTGCTGCGCAACTTCCTCAAGGGCTTGACCTTGCGCCTGCGTGCCTGAATTATCCGTTTAACCGCCATAGCCAGGGGGAACCGCCGTGCCAAGCCGTCTTGTCGCCTTGCTGTTTTTGCTGGGCACGTTAGCCTCTGCTACCCAGGCCGCGCCCGCGCCCTGGTATAAATGGCAAAGCTTGACCAAGGCGGGCGTTTACCTGTGTGCCCAGACCTCCCCTGGTGAGGGCTGGGCGCGCCTGGCTGGGCCTTACGACAACGCCGGCTGCCGCGCGCGATGAGCTATACCGTCGAGCCCGTAGGCTACCTGCGCTCCTGCTTCAAAGAAAAGTTCGCCATTCCGCGCCAACCGCAACTGGCCCCCGCCGCGCGAGGGGTGCTTGAACTGGTCGCGCCGTTCGACCAAGGCGACGCGGTACAGGGGTTGGAACAGGTCAGCCATGTGTGGCTGCTGTTTGTGTTTCATCAAGCCCTGGAGGCCAAGCCGCGCTTGAAGGTACGCCCGCCGCGGCTTGGCGGCAATCGCAGCATGGGGGTGTTTGCCACTCGCGCTACCCACCGCCCCAATGGCATCGGCCAATCGGTGGTACGCCTGGACAAAGTCGAACCCGGGCGGCTGTGGCTATCGGGCATCGACCTGCTGGACGGTACGCCGATCCTCGACATCAAGCCCTACGTGCCATACGCCGACCAGGTGGCAAGCGCCAGCAATACCATGGCCAGCGCGGCCCCAGCCTTGATTCAGGTGCAATGGCACGCCGAGGCACTGCAGCAAGCCCACGGGCACGCCAGCCGCCTACAGGAGCCCCTGGTGGCCCTGATCGAACAGTGCCTGGCGCAAGACCCGCGGCCGGCCTACCAAACGCCAACCCCGGAGCGCCAATACGGTGTGCGATTCTGGGATGTGGATGTGCAATGGCACTATCCAGAGCCGGGGACGATCCAGGTGCTGGGGGTGCTGTTGGCGGATTGACGGGCAAAAAAAATCGGCGGTTACCCCCTCGCGACTGACTTAGCGCCGCGAGGGGGTAACCCCGATTTTATCTGCCCGCGCTTACTTCTCGACGAACGCACGCTCGATCAAGTAATCACCCGGCTCACGCATACGCGGCGACACGGTCAGGCCGAAGCTGTTCAGCACTTCGCTGGTTTCGTCGAGCATGCTCGGGCTGCCGCACAGCATCGCACGGTCGTCCTCGGGGTTGATGGGCGGCAGACCGATGTCGCTAAACAACTTGCCGCTGCGCATCAGGTCGGTCAAGCGGCCTTCGTTTTCGAAAGGCTCGCGAGTTACCGTGGGGTAGTAGATCAACTTGTCGCGCAGGGCTTCACCGAAGAACTCGTTCTGCGGCAGGTGCTCGGTGATGAATTCACGGTAGGCGACTTCGTTGACGTAGCGCACGCCGTGGCAAAGGATGACCTTTTCGAAGCGCTCATAGGTCTCTGGGTCTTGAATGACGCTCATAAACGGCGCCAGGCCAGTACCCGTGCTCAGCAGGTAAAGGTGTTTGCCCGGCTTGAGGTCGTCGAGTACTAAGGTGCCGGTAGGTTTCTTGCTGATGATGATCTCATCGCCTTCCTTCAAATGCTGCAACTGCGAGGTCAGCGGGCCGTCGGGCACTTTGATGCTGAAGAACTCCAGGTGCTCTTCCCAGTTTGGGCTGGCGATGGAATAGGCACGCATGAGCGGGCGACCATTGGGCTGCTGCAGGCCGATCATCACGAACTGCCCATTCTCGAAGCGCAGGCCCGGGTCACGGGTGCACTTGAAGCTGAACAGGGTGTCGTTCCAGTGATGCACACTGAGAACGCGTTCGTGGTTCATGTTGCTCATCGAGTGGGGCTCCTGAAGATGGCGAGCGCTGGCCGCAGAGGCGGTACGAGCGCGATTGCGCAATAGTCTAAAGCCAGCAACAATATCTGTTAACTGAATTATTAAGATATGGGTTATCGGTTATATCGATATGCGATTCACTCTACGCCAGCTTCAAGTCTTCGTCGCCGTGGCTCAACAAGAAAGCGTCTCGCGGGCGGCCCATTTGCTCGCCCTGTCGCAGTCGGCTGCCAGCACGTCCATCACCGAGCTGGAGCGCCAATCCAGCTGCCAGCTATTCGACCGGGCCGGGAAACGCCTGGCCCTTAATGCCCTGGGGCGGCAGCTACTCCCGCAGGCGGTGGCCTTGCTGGACCAGGCCAAGGAAATCGAAGACCTGCTCAATGGTAAGTCCGGCTTCGGTTCCCTGGCCGTCGGTGCCACGCTGACCATCGGCAATTACCTGGCGACCTTGCTGATCGGCCGCTTCATGCACCTGCACCCAGAGAGCCAGGTCAAATTGCATGTGCAGAACACGGCTAACATTGTGCAACAAGTGGCGCATTACGAGATCGACCTAGGCTTGATCGAGGGCGACTGCAGCCACCCAGACATCGAGGTGCAGCCCTGGGTGGAAGACGAGCTGGTGGTGTTCTGTGCGCCGAGCCACCCGCTGGCCACGCAGGCCAAGGCCAGTCTCGAAGCACTCACCCGCGAGGCCTGGATCCTGCGCGAGGAAGGCTCTGGCACCCGGCTGACCTTCGACCAAGCCATGCGTCATCACCGCGCCCACCTCAACGTGCGCCTGGAGCTGGAACACACCGAGGCCATCAAACGCGCGGTGGAGTCAGGCCTGGGCATAGGCTGTATATCGCGGCTGGCGCTGCGCGATGCGTTTCGCCGTGGCAGCCTGGTGGCAGTGGCAACACCGGAGCTGGACCTGGCCCGGCAGTTCTACTTCATTTGGCACAAGCAGAAGTACCAGACCTCGGCGATACGAGAGTTTCTCGACCTGTGCCGCGCGCTCACCGCTGGGGTCACGCGCAGTGATGAGATCGTGTTGCCGACGATCGCTTAAAGAAGGATCACCGCCCACACCAAAGCGATCATGGCCAACGCAACGAACTGAGCAGCGCTACCCATGTCTTTGGCATTTTTCGACAAGGGGTGCAGCTCTAGCGAAATGCGGTCGATGGCCGCCTCCACCGCCGAGTTGAGCAATTCGACGATCAGCGCCAACAGGCACACAGCGATAAGCAGCGCGCGCTCAACGCGGCTGACGTGCAACATGAAACTCAGGGGCACCAGAACGGCATTGAGCAGCACCAATTGGCGAAAAGCCGCTTCACCCAGGAAGGCTGCGCGCATCCCGGCCAGGGAGTAACCGGTAGCGTTAAGAATACGTTTTAGGCCAGTCTGGCCCTTGAAAGGCGACATAAAGTTCAAACACCGCAAAGTAGAGGCGGAACAATAGCCCGCCTTCGGTCAAAAAAGGGTGAATCAGTTAGGCGCAATCGACTCAAGTTGTTGCAGCAATAACGCCGCTTGAGTCCGCGTACGCACATTGAGCTTGCGGAAGATCGCCGTCACATGGGCCTTGACCGTCGCTTCGGAGACACTCAGCTCATAAGCGATCTGTTTATTGAGCAAGCCTTCGCAGACCATGGTCAGTACCCGGAACTGCTGGGGCGTCAGGCTGGCCAGGCCCTCGCTGGCGGCCTTGGCCTCGGCTGAGACGCTGACCGCCTCGAAGGCCTGGGGTGGCCAGCAGACGTCCCCTTCCAATACGCTGCGCACCGCTTGCTGGATCGCTTCCAAGGGGCTGGATTTGGGAATGAAGCCACTGGCACCGAACTCCCGCGAGCGCACCATGACCGATGCCTCTTCCTGGGCAGACACCATGACCACGGGGATCTGCGGATACTGCCCGCGCAACAACACCAGGCCCGAGAAACCATAGGCACCGGGCATGTTGAGGTCTAAGAGCACCAGGTCCCAATCGGACTTTTCGTCCAAACGACCTTCCAGCTCGGCGATACTGGCCACTTCGACCAGGCGCGCAGCTGGCCCCAGCCCCATGCTTAACGCTTGGTGCAGGGCACTGCGAAACAGCGGGTGGTCGTCGGCTATCAGGATGTCGTAGGTGGCCATTGATCAAGTGATCCCAGGAATAAACAGCGAAGGCGTCTTGCGCGCCCGAATCGGCGCCAAGCATGACCAGCCTTGCAGGGGTGGTCAAGGGCAACCCCGCAGGCCGCGCCCTGCCTCAAAGGTAGGGCTTGAGTTGAAGATGGGCCGGATCGTTTTCGTCGATTGGCATTTGATACTTGGCGGCCAGGTAATGGGTGCTGAACACGTCGAGGTAAGCATCCAGAGCCTGGGCGGCCAGCGCATCGCCCGCCAGCTCCAGGCACATCGCCGCTACCTCGGCCGTGCAAAAATGATCGTCGCGCTTGGAGCGCCGCAGGGTATAGCGCGACAGCTGCTCAGGGGCCAGGCTGAGCACCGGAAAACGCTCCAGGTAGGGGCTTTTGCGAAACATCTTGCGCGCTTCGGTCCAGGTTGCATCCAGCAGAATAAACAGCGGGCGCTTGCCCGGCGGCAACTCTACGCGCTCGGTGACTCTACTGGGTTCGACGAACTCTCCTGGGAAGACTACATAAGGTTGCCACTGCGGGTCGTCCAGCAAACTCAGCAGCGCAGGGTCTACCTCGACCCGCGACCACGCGAACGCACTGGTGCAAGCCACCACGTCAGCGATCAACCAGCCGGTATTGCTTGGTTTCATTGGCTCCACGTCATGCATCAGCAGGCACACGGCCGCCTGTGAAGGCACCCGCGGGCGCCATTGGCAGAGGCAGTGGCTGGGGATGACCCGGCACCCCTGGCAGCGCGGCGCGCGTGAACCGCGCGCGAGAAATGGCTTGAGACTGCGCGCCAGGCGCTCGGCGCGCAGACGGGAAACGGCATGGTTCATTGCGGGTCAGGGGCTCGATGAGGGGCGGCTACGCCAATACAGACAATGCGCGGCAGTCTATCAGAGCGGCGCGCCTGGCCCTATAATCGGGCCCTCGTGAACGCACAGTGCGGTGGCCGGTCCAACAGGCCAGTCACCGAAATAGGAGTTTTCCATGCTGCGCCTTATTGCCCCATCGCTCGCCCTGCTGCTGACATTGCCTTTTGCAGTGCAGGCCGAGTCACTGAAAGACTTCGACCTGGGCAAGACACTGCAGAAGGTTGCCAAGCAAAGCAGTGTCGGCACTCCGCGGGCGATCAATGAAGACATCCTCGACAACGGCTATACCGTGCAGGGCAAAGAGCTGGTCGACCATCTTAGCGTGCGCCCCAGCCACGCTGCGAAGATGCGCGCCAACCCTGACGTGGTCAGGGCGACCCTGAGCAACAGCGTCTGCGGCAATCCGGGCTACCGCCAACTCATGGCCCAAGGCGCCGTCTTGCGCTATGACTTCACTGAGCTTAAGACCAAAAAGCCGGTAGCCCGGGAGCGTTTTACCGCCTCCGACTGCCCGAGTAATGCCGCCAAGTGATCAATGCGGCGCTGCCGCCCGTACTTGTTCGGCGTCGGCGCGCAGTTCCGCGAGCAAGGCCTGTACATATTGAGAGCGGGCCTCTCGCGGGTCCAAGCGGCGTAAACACTCTTGCTCCACGCTTAAATTCCCGGCCTGCGCCGCTGTCTCCAACAGGCGGTAGAGCTGTGGATCGATTTCCAGGCTGACTCGATGCATGTTGCCTCCCTGAGCCCATACTCCGCACTAGGCGCGTAGCTCACCCTTCCCGAATGATCGCTCTAACTACTGAGTAAATCAGATACCTGAGCGAACTGTATTGAACCAGACCAACGGAAGCCGCCCTACACCGCAGTGCCGGCGGCCGCTTGCGCCATTAAGCGCGACACAGGGTCGCATTAGACCTTGAACTTGCCCACCATCTGATTCAGCTCGACGGCCAGGCGCGAAAGCTCGTGGCTGGCGGCGTTGGTTTGTTGAGCGCCGTCGGCCGATTGCAGAGATAAATCTCGAATGTTAACCAGGTTACGGTCCACTTCGCGGGACACCTGAGCCTGCTCCTCCGCGGCGCTGGCGATCACCAAGTTGCGGTCGGAAATCTCCGCCACGCTGCGGGTGATTTCCTCGAGGGCGCCGCCTGCGCTACGGGCCACGTCCAATGCACTTTGAGCACGGCTACTGCTGGTCTGCATGGACGCCACAGCCTTGCTGCTACCTTGCTGGATGCCGCTAACCATCACCTCAATTTCTTGCGTGGACTGCTGAGTCCGATGGGCCAGCGCCCGCACCTCATCCGCCACCACGGCAAAACCACGGCCGGCTTCCCCGGCGCGAGCCGCCTCAATGGCCGCGTTGAGCGCCAACAGGTTGGTCTGCTCGGCGATAGCGCGGATCACGTCCAGGACCTTACCGATGTCTTGGGTCTGATCGGCCAAGCTGCGGATCTGCTGCGAAGTGACTTCGACATCACTGGTCATTTGCTGGATGGCGTCGACCGTTTCCTGCACCCGCTCACGGCCTTGCAAGGCCGCAGCGCTGGACTGCTGAGAGGCCGTGGAGGTGTTGACGGCGTTGCTGGCCACTTCCTCGACAGCCGCGGTCATCTCGTTGACGGCGGTGGCGGCCTGTTCGATTTCGTTATTTTGCTGCTGCAGTGAGCGCGACCCCTCGTCGGTGACCGCATTGAGTTCTTCGGCCGCCGAAGCGACTTGGGTCGCCGAGCCGGAAATCCGCTGCAGGGTGTCGCGCAGGTTGATCTGCATGGTTTGCAGCGCCTGCTGCAGCCGCGTCACCTCATCATGGCCATTGACCTGAGCGGTGGTGGTCAGGTCGCCGCGCGCGACGTCTTCAGCGGCCTGCAGGGCTTGGCTGAGCGGGCGAACGATGCTACGGGTCAAGACCACGGCTAACAGCACCGTCAATACGGCGGTCAGGACCAGCACTGCAATGATGATCTGCCGCGCGCTTACGTATTCGCTTTCAGCATCCGCAACGGCGGCCTCGGCACCTTGGCGATTAAGCTCCAGCAGGCTGTCGACAAGAGGCGCCATTTGGTCTGAATATTTTTTCAGGTCACCTGTGATCAAACCTGGAATCTCAGCTTCACGCTTAGCCAGAGAAGCTTGGCGCAATTTGTCCTGCGCCACCAGATAGTTGCTCAACGCCTCTTTGAACTGCTGAAATTTGCCTGCTTCTTCCGGGCCCCGCACCAACGACGCGTAGGACGAGACAATGCTATTGGCTTTCTTGGTCAGGACTTCCAGGCGCGCCTCGGCCTTGTCAATGTCGGCCTGACTGCGGTTGATCATGACGAAATAAGACATGGTGCGAAAGCGCGTCGTGGTATCGGCCAACTCTCCCAGCAGCCGAGTGGACGTCAGCCAGCCTTTACCCAGATCGGTGGTGCTCGCATTGAGGCCCGACATTTTGTCGAGGCTCATGATCCCCAGAAACAGCACGAATAGCGCCATTAGAGAGAAACACAGCGTAGCGCGAAGGGCGATGCCAAGATTACGCAGTTTCATGTGGCCGAACCTGATGATTATTGTTAGCTGGTTGTCGGCCACAGGGCGGGGAAATGAAGCTGAACTTGCAGATTTCTCCAATACAGGGCCGCAGACGAAGGCGCACCACTGCCCAAGTGCCTGCGACAATGGTGCCCCCAGGCTCGATGCAGTACCTTTACGGCAGGCTTAGAACGCAGAAGGAGAACGCGCAATGCCCTATCTTCCCAATGACTCACTGGCCGCCCATTTCAACGGTAACGGGCTGAACCTTACTGAGAAAGTCGAGCAACAACTTCGCTTGGTCGCGCCCGATAGCCCGAACATCGCCCTCTATCGCGACATGATGTTGACGGTGTTGCGCATGGCCGAAGAGGACCGCAACCGCTGGAATGCCAAAATCACCCTCCAGGCCCTGCGCGAGCTGGAACAAAGCTTCAGGGTGCTGGAACGCTTCAAGGGTCGGCGCAAAGTGACCGTGTTCGGCTCGGCACGCACGCCCATCGAGCACCCGCTGTATGCACAGGCCCGCGAATTGGGCGCAGCGCTGGCGCGTGCGGACCTGATGGTTATCACGGGAGCGGGTGGCGGCATCATGGCGGCGGCCCATGAAGGTGCAGGCCTGGAGCACAGCCTGGGCTTCAACATTACCCTGCCTTTTGAACAGCACGCGAACGCCACCATGGACGGCACGGATAAGCTGCTGCCGTTCCACTTCTTCTTTATCCGCAAGCTGTTCTTCGTCAAGGAAGCCGACGCGCTGGTGCTCTGCCCTGGAGGCTTCGGCACCTTGGATGAGGCCCTCGAAGTATTGACGCTGATTCAAACCGGCAAAAGCCCATTGGTACCCGTGGTACTGCTCGACACCCCAGGCGGCAGTTTCTGGCAAGACGCGCTGGACTTTATCCGCAAGCAACTGGAAGCCAACCACTACATCTTACCCAACGACCTCAAACTGCTGCGGCTGGTCTACAACCCCGAAGACGCCGTGCAAGAGATCAACCAGTTTTACGCCAACTTTCATTCCAGTCGCTGGCTGCAACACCAGTTCGTCATCCGCATGCGCCACCCCTTGAGCGAGGAAGCACTGGCCCATGCAGCCGATAGCTTTGCCGACCTACGCTTGAATGGCGACTTTCACCAGCATGCCTATGCTGGCACCGAACACGATGGCCCGGAGTTCAGCGAGCTGACGCGCTTGGCTTTTGCGTTCAATGGCCGCAACCAAGGGCGGTTGCGTGAGTTGGTGGACTTTATCAACCGCCCCGAAAACTGGGCCCGCTAGGTTCAGAACGTACGACTTCAGTCGTCCAAACCCCGGCCGCTCAACAAGCGGCCGATCATCTCCAACGAATAGCCGCGATAGCAAAGAAAGCGGGTCTGCTGGGCCCGCTCACGCGGGTCGCTGGGCAACTTACCGGCGTACTTGCGCTGCCACACTTCGGCCAATTGGCTGGGCCAGTGGAAGCCACATTCACGCAAGGCTTGCTCTACGTCGGCGCGTGCCAAGCCGCGCTGGTTCAACTCTTCACGGATACGTGCCGGCCCATAGCCCGAGCGGGCACGGTAGTTGATAAAGCTTTCCAGGTAGCGGGCTTCAGACAACAAACCCTCTTGCGTTAAACGGTCGAGGGCTTCGTCGATCATTTCTGGGGGGGCACCGCGCTGACGCAACTTGCGCGTCAGCTCGACTCGACCATGCTCGCGGCGCGCAAGCAGGTCCATGGCAGACCGTCGCACAGCGACGGGTGTATCAAGGACAACAGGAGGCATGCGAACTACTTAGGCGTCAGCATCGACCAGATCATCTTCGGCCGTCAAAGCAGCCTTACCCTTGGCATCCAGTGCATCCTTGGCTTCAACACCGCCAGTGAGCAACTTGTCGCGGATTTGCTTCTCAAGGACCGCTTTGATTTCTGGGTTGTCCTGCAGGAACTTGGCCGAGTTGGCTTTACCTTGGCCGATTTTGCTGCCTTGGTAGCTGTACCAGGCCCCGGACTTCTCAAGCAGACCGTGGGTCACACCCAGGTCGACGATCTCGCCATTAAGGTAAATACCTTTGCCATAAAGAATCTGGAACTCTGCCTGGCGGAATGGCGGTGCAACTTTGTTCTTGACTACTTTGACACGGGTCTCGCTGCCCACCACCTCATCACCTTCTTTCACTGCACCGGTGCGGCGAATGTCGAGGCGAACCGACGCGTAGAACTTGAGGGCGTTACCACCAGTGGTGGTCTCCGGGCTACCGAACATAACGCCGATCTTCATACGGATCTGGTTAATGAAGATCACCAGGCAGTTGGCGTTTTTGATGTTACCGGTGATTTTGCGCAGTGCCTGAGACATCAAGCGAGCTTGCAGGCCCACGTGCATGTCACCCATTTCGCCTTCGATCTCAGCTTTGGGCACCAGTGCCGCCACGGAGTCGACGATAATGACGTCGACGGCGTTGGAGCGTACCAGCATGTCGGTAATTTCCAGGGCCTGCTCACCGGTATCAGGCTGCGACACCAGCAGGTCATCGACGTTGACGCCCAGCTTACCGGCATATTCCGGGTCCAAGGCGTGTTCGGCATCGACGAACGCACAGGTAGCGCCGGCTTTCTGAGCCTGGGCGATCACCGACAGGGTCAGCGTGGTCTTACCCGAAGACTCAGGGCCGTAGATTTCGACGATACGGCCTTTAGGCAGGCCACCAATGCCCAGCGCGATGTCCAGGCCCAGCGAACCGGTGGAGATGGCCGGGATCGCCTGACGCTCATGGTCACCCATGCGCATCACGGCACCCTTGCCGAATTGACGTTCGATCTGACCCAGGGCCGCAGCCAAGGCACGCTTCTTGTTGTCGTCCATTGAAGTCCTCACGTAATCAATAAGGCCTGTCGGCCTGAACACCTGTATAAGTAGCCAGTATTATTCCACAGGGATCGAGGCGCGCCTACCCCTCTAGGGGACTTTCTCCTGCTGCAACGTGTAACAGCCCCTCTAGGGCGGCCTTTACCGTCTGTCGGCGAACCTCATCACGGCTTCCCGCAAACTGCCGACGCGTGGCGAATACGTGGCTGCCAGCGGCCCAGGCCAGCCAAACGGTGCCGACCGGTTTTTCCGCCGAACCGCCATCTGGCCCCGCGACCCCACTGACTGCCACGGCAAACCTCGCACCGCTGCTAGCCTGCGCCCCGGCAGCCATCGCCTCGACCACCTCACGACTGACGGCGCCAACCTGCTCGAACAGTGCCATCGGCACACCTAGCTGGGCAGCCTTCTGCTTATTCGAATAAGTGATGTACCCTGCTTCGAACCAGGCCGAACTGCCCGGCACCCGGGTGATCGCCTCGGCAATACCGCCGCCCGTACAAGACTCTGCCGTGCTCACTTGTGCGTGCAAGGGTAGTAAACGCTCACCCAGTTGGCGGGCGAGTTCAGTAATCGAGTCCATCAGTTCCCCCACAATGTCTGGTAAGCCCTACCCTACGCCAGGCAGCCTGGCTTGCAAACGGCCGCTTGGGCCTCAGCGACCGCCCCCACCAAACCGCGAACGAATCATAGACAGCAGATCGGCGGCTTTGATTGCACGGATCACCGCAGCGATCAGCGAATCACCGAACGTCCCCAGCAGAAACCCGACACCTGCGACGCTACGCGGCTCGACGACCCCCAGGTAGCTGCTGACCATGCTGGTCAGGTAGTGCGCGCAGGCGGCTCCGGTGCACAGGTAGATCAACCAGGCTTTGCGGTTCTTGAGGTCGTCCTGGTGAAACCAACTGGCAGCGATCGCGCCCATCAGGCCGGCGAAAGCCCAATCGAGCTCGTCGAGCAGGCAGTTGAGGAACTCCATACTTAGCTCCAGGGCGGACACTGAAAACCGCCGTTAACAAAAGTAAGAATGGCAGGAACAATGCAGGCGATTCTCCATCCAACGTTCTTGAATAACGTCCCTTGATGGAGCCTTGGCACATGCCGACCAGTTTCATGATGAGTGACACCAACCTTTACGAAGCTCACTACGTGGTGGGCCACTCGAAAAAGGTGTTGTTGATTGAGAGGAAAAGCATGAACGAGCTGGATTCCTGGCTGTGTGTCATCCTTTACGCCTCGGGCGGCAACATTAATATCAGCACCATCACCGACCTTGATCACGCGAGGCAGGTGGCGATGACTTACGCCATCGAGAAAGTGCGTTGGAACAAGACCGACAGGATCGAAACCCAGAGCACGTCGATCTGTTTTTACGGTGACACCTGGCAGCAGAGTATCTTTACCCTGTCCAAGCCAGAGTCCGTCTAAGCGCCTCCCCTTTTTGACATTCCGCTACCTCAACGAAAGTCGGCTAGCTCACCTCTGTGGGCCGTCGTAGCGACCTGCTACAAAGACTATTACTGGACATATATACAGTCAATGCATCAGTGCATATATTTTCACTGCCTTGCGTTGTCTATATGTATCTCTTTGATTCGTATGTGTTATTAGGAAAAGGCCGGGCACAAAAAAACCCGCAGGCGGCGGGTTTTAGGAAAGAGAGCGATAGCTAACGCGCGTACATACCCCACCAGAATACGTGGCCTAAAATACTGATCTGCTCATCCTGCATCTGCTCAAAAGCGTAGTCCTCATCAGGGTGTTCTTCGCGGTTGAAACTACGTAGGCGTATGCCCGTCGGTAGGCGATACAGCTGTTTGACCCGCAGTTGCCCATTATGGTTGATCGCATAGAGGTCACCGTCGACGATATCAGCAACGGCACTTTTGCCCGCGTTTACCCCCACTGTCGCACCATCACGCAGCACTGGGAGCATGCTATTACCCCGCACTGTCACGCATTTGGCCTGATCGAACTGCACACCATTGTGGCGCAGGCTGCGTTTGCCAAAACGGAGGCTGGCTTTTTCGCTTTCTTCAATGACGAATCTGCCGGAGCCTGCGGAGAGCTCGACTTCTCTAAGAAATGCAATAGACACCTCGTCCTCATCGAGCGGGGTGTCGTCGTCCCATAGGCTGATGTCACTTAATTCGGCATCCACCGGTACGCGCCGCGCCAAGGCCACACGCCCGCGCAACTGGTCGGTGCTGACACGAAAATAGTCGGCGATCTTAGACACGTGCCGGTCGGAGGGGTCGACGATTTTACCCGCCAGAATACGCGAAACAGTAGACTGCGGGACGCCCGTACGCCGGTGCAACTCCGTCGCAGAGATGCCATCGCGTACCAGCAATTCTTTAAGGACCAGAGCAACATTGCGTTTATGCATAGTGCCCATAGTGCCGCGTTTTAAAGGGCCCGACAATGGCGCCAAGGGGCGCAGTGGCCGCAAGGGCCGGAAAATCCCTGTAGTATTAGCCGATTAACCTTCATCAAATAGACGCGCCGAGCTAAGTCCTTGAATGTCTGATCTTTCTAACCACACCCCGATGATGCAACAGTACTGGAAGCTGAAAAATCAGCACCCAGACCAGTTGATGTTCTACCGCATGGGCGACTTCTACGAAATCTTCTACGAAGATGCGAAGAAGGCGGCCAAATTGCTCGATATCACCCTGACCGCCCGCGGGCAGTCGGCGGGGCAGTCGATCCCCATGTGCGGTATTCCTTACCATGCCGCCGAGGGCTACCTGGCCAAATTGGTCAAGTTGGGCGAGTCGGTGGTGATCTGTGAGCAGATCGGCGACCCTGCCACCAGCAAGGGCCCCGTAGACCGCCAAGTGGTGCGTATCATCACCCCCGGGACGGTCAGCGATGAAGCGCTGCTCGATGAGCGCCGTGACAACCTGCTGGCGGCGGTGCTGGGTGATGAGCGGCTGTTCGGGCTGGCGGTGCTGGACATCACCAGCGGTAACTTTAGCGTGATGGAGCTCAAGGGTTGGGAAAGCCTGCTGGCAGAGCTCGAGCGTATCAACCCGGTCGAGCTGTTGATCCCGGACGACTGGCCCCAAGGCCTGCCTGCCGAGAAACGCCGTGGCGCCAGGCGCCGTGCGCCCTGGGACTTCGAGCGTGATAGCGCGCACAAAAGCCTGTGCCAACAGTTCGCCACGCAAGACCTCAAAGGCTTCGGTTGCGAGAAGCTGACCCTGGCGATCGGCGCGGCGGGCTGCCTGCTGGCGTACGCCAAGGAAACCCAGCGTACCGCCCTGCCGCACTTGCGCTCCTTGCGCCATGAACGGCTGGACGACACCGTGGTGTTGGACGGTGCCAGCCGGCGCAACCTCGAATTGGATGTCAACTTGGCCGGCGGCCGTGATAACACCCTGCAATCAGTGATCGACCGCTGCCAGACCGCCATGGGTAGCCGTTTGCTCACCCGTTGGCTGAACCGCCCTCTACGGGACCTGAAAGTATTGCAGGCGCGGCAGAGCTCGATCCGCTGCCTGTTGCAAGGCTATCGTTTCGAGGGCGTGCAGCCGCTGCTCAAGGCTATTGGCGATATCGAACGAATCCTTGCCCGCATCGGCCTGCGCAATGCCCGGCCGCGCGATCTGGCGCGCTTGCGCGATGCGCTGGCGGCGCTGCCCGAGCTGCAATCGGCAATGGCCGATCTGGAAGCGCCCCATCTGGCGCAGTTGGCAACCATCGCGGGTACCTACCCGGAGCTGTCCGAGCTGCTGCACAAAGCCATTATCGACAACCCGCCCGCAGTAATTCGCGATGGCGGCGTGCTTAAAACCGGCTACGACCAAGAGCTGGACGAACTGCTGGGCCTGAGTGAAAACGCCGGGCAGTTCCTGATCGACCTGGAAGCGCGGGAAAAAGCCCGCACCGGCTTGAGCCACTTGAAAGTGGGCTACAACCGGGTCCACGGTTACTTCATCGAATTGCCGAGCAAACAGGCCGAACAGGCGCCTGCCGACTATATCCGACGCCAGACCTTAAAAGGCGCCGAGCGCTTTATCACCCCCGAGCTCAAGACCTTCGAAGACAAGGCGCTGTCGGCCAAAAGCCGTGCCCTGGCAAGGGAAAAAATGCTCTATGAGGCGCTGCTGGAAAACCTCATAGGCCACCTGCCGCCGCTGCAGGACACCGCCGCCGCTTTGGCCGAGCTAGACGTCCTGAGCAACCTGGCTGAGCGCGCGCTGAACCTGGACCTGAACTGCCCAACGTTCGTCGAAGAACCGTGCATGCGCATCGTGCAGGGGCGCCACCCGGTGGTTGAGCAGGTATTGACCAGCCCCTTCGTGGCCAACGACCTTAGCCTGGACGACAACACCCGCATGCTGGTGATTACCGGCCCGAACATGGGCGGTAAGTCCACCTACATGCGCCAGACCGCGCTGATCGTGCTGCTGGCCCATATGGGCAGTTTTGTCCCGGCGGCGCAGTGTGAGCTGTCGCCGGTGGACCGTATCTTCACCCGTATCGGCTCCAGTGACGACCTGGCGGGTGGCCGCTCGACCTTTATGGTAGAGATGAGTGAAACCGCCAACATTCTGCACAATGCCACCGAGCGCAGCCTGGTGTTGATGGACGAAGTAGGCCGCGGCACCAGCACGTTCGATGGCCTGTCATTGGCCTGGGCAGCCGCGGAGCGCTTGGCACAACTGCGCGCCTACACGCTCTTCGCCACCCACTATTTCGAATTGACCGTGCTGCCGGAAAGCGAACCGTTGGTCGCCAATGTGCACCTCAATGCCACCGAGCATAATGAGCGCATCGTATTTTTACACCACGTGCTGCCCGGCCCTGCGAGCCAAAGCTATGGCCTGGCAGTGGCTCAGCTGGCTGGCGTACCAGGCCCGGTCATCAAGCGTGCGCGCGAGCACCTGGGCCGCCTCGAAACCACCAGCCTGCCCCATGCCGTGCCCACGGCCAAGCCGGGCAAGCCTGCCGTACCTCACCAGAGCGACCTGTTTGCCAGCTTGCCCCACCCTGTGCTCGACGAATTGGCCAAGACCGACATTGACGGCCTGACGCCACGCCAAGCATTGGAATTGCTCTATACATTGAAGACACGGGTCTAACGCCGGCGCGTTCAAGCTGTTAGAATCCCGCGCGGTTTGGGAATGCCATGAACTCTTAGCCTGGTTCGTGGCGACCTGCCCCAAACCGAGCGGCCCTGTGATGAGGGCTTGCCGCCGCCTGAGGAGAAAATTTGAAATGACCTTCGTCGTCACCGACAACTGCATCAAGTGCAAGTACACCGATTGCGTGGAAGTCTGTCCGGTGGACTGCTTCTACGAAGGCCCGAACTTTCTGGTGATCCACCCGGACGAATGCATCGACTGCGCCTTGTGCGAGCCGGAGTGCCCAGCGCAAGCGATCTTCTCCGAAGATGAAGTGCCCGAGGACATGCAAGAGTTCATTCAGTTGAATGTGGAGCTGGCGGAAGTGTGGCCGAACATCACTGAGAAAAAAGACGCCCTGCCGGACGCTGAAGAGTTCGATGGCGTGAAAGGCAAGATCAAGGACCTGGAGCGTTAAACGCCCGGTGACTTGCTGAAGGCCCCTTATCGGGCCTTTTTTTATGCCCGAATGGCACCATCACTTTTCTGCAGACGAAAAAAGGGGCGGTATGACCCGCCCACATTTTTTCCGTATATCCCTTTTATCCCTGACATCATCCTGATGAATCGCATCCTGCGATGTCCTTGGCTGCCATCCTGGCGGCCTGTGCTCTAGTCCGTGAGCACAGTTCAGATATTAAGGGTTTCCCCAGCGCAGACAACCCGCTTGAGCGCACAAAAAATGTCTCTTACATAATTATTCCTAAAATAAAAACCATAAAAATCAATGACTTATATTTTATCTACACCGCGAATGGCTAGGTTTTCACAGGTGGTAGTTACCATCTCCTACGCGACGTATAAGAGATCTCTTACGTAGTTTGTCAGCGCTGTAACTCATGCAAAACATCTGAAATTTACCGCACCAATAAAAACGCCTCGATCCAGTCGAGGCGTGCTTGGCGGTTCTATCGGTTACTGGAACAGGGACTCACTGGACAGGCCATTTTTCTCGAGAATCTCACGCAGGCGCTTCAGACCCTCCACCTGGATCTGCCGTACCCGCTCACGGGTCAGGCCGATTTCCAGGCCAACGTCTTCAAGGGTGCTGCTCTCATGCCCACGCAGGCCAAAACGCCGCACCACCACTTCGCGTTGTTTGTCAGTCAGCTCAGACAGCCATTGATCGATGCTTTGCGACAAGTCGTCGTCCTGCAGCAGTTCGCAGGGGTCGGTGGGGCGGTCGTCGGTCAGGGTGTCGAGCAGGGTCTTGTCAGAGTCCGGGCCCAGGGAGACGTCCACTGAAGAAACTCGTTCGTTGAGGCCGAGCATGCGCTTGACCTCACCTACCGGTTTTTCCAGCAGCTTGGCGATCTCCTCGGCAGACGGCTCATGGTCGAGCTTCTGGGTGAGCTCGCGGGCGGCCCGCAGGTACACGTTGAGCTCTTTGACCACATGAATAGGCAGCCGGATAGTCCGGGTCTGGTTCATGATGGCGCGCTCAATGGTCTGGCGGATCCACCAGGTGGCATAGGTGGAAAAGCGGAAGCCGCGCTCCGGGTCGAACTTCTCGACCGCGCGGATCAGGCCCAGATTGCCCTCCTCGATCAGGTCGAGCAGGGACAGGCCTCGGTTAACGTAACGCCGTGCGATCTTGACCACTAGGCGCAGATTACTCTCGATCATACGCTTGCGGCCGGCGGGGTCGCCTTTTTGCGAAAGCCGCGCGTAGTGGACTTCTTCTTCCGGGGAGAGCAAAGGGGAAAAGCCGATTTCATTGAGGTACAACTGCGTGGCGTCGAGGGCACGCGTGTAGTCAATGTACTTGTGTTGCTTGAGGGTGGTGGAGTTCCTTCCCTTGGCGCGAGCTGAAGAAGCTGGAGATTCTTCATCCGACGCCGAGTCCATGACGATGTCGGCTTCCATGAGGAGCACCTCATCGTCGATGTCAAACTCCGGCGCTTCTTTACTGAGAGCCATTGTTATAGTCCTTTGCTGAGTTCGACCTCAAGCTCAAGCATCGCCTTTATCCGTGGCAACGCTGGAGCCCATCCCCACTACGTGAAGGAACAGGCTGGCAGTAAAATCAACGACGTGGCAAGAATTGCAGCGGATCTACAGGTTTGCCCTGGCGGCGAATTTCAAAATGAAGCTTCACCCGGTCGGTACCCGTCGAACCCATTTCGGCAATTGTCTGTCCGACTTTGACCTGCTGCCCCTCCCGAACCAACAGCCTGCGGTTATGACCGTAGGCACTCACGTAGGTATCGCTGTGTTTGATGATCACTAGCTCGCCGTAGCCCCGCAAACCGCTGCCAGCGTAGACCACCGAGCCATCAGACGCGGCAAAAACAGGCTGTCCCAATTCTCCGGCGATATCAATGCCTTTATTCAAACTACCGTTTGAAGCGAATTTCGCGATCAGAACCCCGTTGGCGGGCCAAGCCCAGCCACCCGCCGAACGCTCCCCGGCTGGGACTGGCGTAGGCGTCGGAACGGTATTGGGAACACTCGCAGCGCTGCCGACGGACGGTGCCGTAGTGATAGGCGTGCGGGTAACGGTGGTCTTGCTGGAAGACGAAGGCGATGCAGTGGACTGCGTGGTGACCACCACCGGGCCTGAGCTCGAGCGCCCATCAAAGCGGATATCTTGCCCTACGCGAATGGTATACGGCGGTGGAATACCATTGCGGGCGGCGAGTGCTTTGTAGTCCCAGCCATAGCGGAAGGCGATGGAAAACAGCGTGTCACCGCGTTTCACCCGATACTGGCCAGTGGTAACCGTAGGCCGCTGGGGGGCTGAGCTGACATTGCCATTGCGGTCTACCACCCGCACCCCGCCCTTGGGTGCACTGGAACAGCCTGCTAGCAAGGTAAGGAGGGCAACGCCAATCACCAGAAGCTTGAAGCTCGACCTACTTTTACGCTGCTGAATGATCGTGGGACTCACCCGCCGCTCCCTTTGTGGTGACTAAATATGAACATTATAACCTTAGGCCACTGCCTGACGCGCGGGACCGGCAACAACCGGAGCATTCCTAGGTTCTGTACGTAAAGTCGCCGAGCGGCGATCAGGCAAGGCAAAAACAGGCGAGGAAGCGGAGTTGACTGGTTGTCAATGAGCATTCCGATCGGACTCGCGCCCGAGCCTGTTTTTAACGCAGCATGATCGACGCGCAGGCACTTTACGTACAGAACCTAACACCCCACCCGCCTCTATGACAGAGCCCAGCGGGCAGAATTCAGTCTCGGTACTGGCTTCCCTTTATGCCAGCGGCCCGTTAAGCAGGGGCACGAAACGCACCGACCCTAGCACATGCCGCGCAAAACCATGCTCTTCGCGCACGATCAGCACTAATTGCTGGACTTCGCCAGAACCCACCGGGATGACCAAGCGCCCGCCCGGTGCCAATTGGTCGAGCAGCGCCTGGGGAACATCGCTGGCCACGGCCGTTACGATGATGCCGTTGTAGGGGGCGAGCGCGGGCCAGCCCTCCCAACCGTCACCCCAGCGAAACACCATGTTGCGCAGGTTGAGCTCTTGCAGACGTTCCTTGGCCCGGTCTTGCAGCACCTTGATGCGCTCCACCGAAAACACCCGCTCCACCAGCTGCGCCAACACGGCGGTCTGGTACCCCGAGCCGGTGCCGATCTCCAGCACCTTGTCCAATGGGCCCGCTTCGAGCAGCAACTCACTCATGCGCGCGACCATGTAGGGTTGCGAAATGGTCTGGTTATTGCCAATCGGCAGGGCCGTGTCTTCATAGGCACGGTGGGCCAGGGCTTCATCGACGAACAGGTGCCGCGGCGTGCGGCGTATCACGTCCAGCACCTGGGTGCTGGTGATGCCCTCTTCATACAAGCGCTGGATCAAGCGCTCGCGGGTCCGCTGGGAAGTCATGCCCACCCCACGGCGCATCAGGTCGTCCTGCTCGCGCATCACGTGAGGCCCTCCAACCAGCGCTCCAGGTTGTGGAAAGCCTCGTTGAAAGTGCGGTCTAGCTGCAAAGGGGTGACCGAAACATAACCCTGCATCAGCGCATGGAAGTCGGTGCCTGGCCCGCCATCTTCGGCTTCACCGGCCACGGCGATCCAATAGCCAGGCTTGCCGCGCGGGTCGAGCACGTAGCTCGGTGCAGCCGCCCGCGCACGATGGCCCAGACGGGTCAAGGCGATGCCACGCACGCGGTCCAGCGGTAGATTGGGCACATTGACGTTGAGTACCGTGCGCGGCGGCAGATCGAGCTGATCACGCGCTTCGACCAGCTTGCGGGCATAGAAAGCGGCGGTCGCCAAGTGCTCCGGCTGGCGCGAAGCCAATGAAAAGGCCATGCACGTGCGCTTGATAAAGCGCCCTTCCAACGCCGCGGCCACCGTACCCGAGTAGAGCACATCGTCGCCCAGGTTCGCCCCCAGGTTGATACCTGAGACGACCATGTCCGGCTCGTGCGCCAGCAGCGCATTGAGGCCCAAATGGACGCAGTCGGTGGGGGTACCGTTGAGGCTGATAAACCCGTTCGGTAACGTGTGTGGGTGCAACGGCCGATCGATCGTGAGCGAGCTGCTGGAGCCGCTGCGGTCCTGGTCCGGGGCAATCACCGTGCACTCGGCATAGTCAGCCAGCGCGCCATGGAGCGCGGCGAGGCCGGGTGCGGTGACCCCATCGTCGTTTGAAATCAGAATGCGCATGAGCTGTCCGTCTGCCCTGCCGAAACCAGATCTACGAGTTCGCGCACCACGACGGTGGCGAAGCATCCGGCCGGCAGGACGAATTCTAATTGCAGAGTGTCAGGCTGGGGATAATGCCACGTCAGCCGCCCAATGGGCAGCCGCAGGATGCGTCGTTCGTGAGCCATGCCCGCTTTTACGAGCCAATCGCGCAGTGACGCTTCACGCAAACCGATGGCCTGCTCGAATGTATGGATGGCCGCCAGGCTCGGGGCGTCGCCTTCGCCCCACAGCGGGCCGGTGGGGTGCAGGTCGAGAATTGCCAGGCGTGGGTCGCTGCATTCGGCCTCCCCGGCCGGAAAAAAACTACGGCTGTCGGTAAACGCGAGCAGGTCGCCCACCTGCGCGGTGTTCCAGGTGCCGGCTGCCACGCGGGCGGCCAAGACCTGGTTGAACAGGTAACTGCGTGCGGTGGAGAGCAGCCTGGAGCGTGTGTTGCGCTGTTCAGGCAAGGCCTGGCGTTCAGCATACTGGCGGGCATCGAAAAGGTTACCGCCACCATGGCCGAAACGCTGGGTGCCGAAATAGTTCGGCACGCCGGCCTGGCGCAATTGCTCAAGGCGCGCCTGCAGCGCTTGGGGGTCGGCTTGCAGGGCGGTCAAGCGTAACGTAAAACCGTTGGCCGAATGGGCGCCGCGCTGCAATTTGCGTTTATGCCGTGTGCTTTTCAAGATACGCAGGGTGTCGTCTTGTGCGCTCGACAGGTCCGGGTCAGCCTTGCCAGGCAGCTGTATGCTGAACCATTGCCGGGTCAGCGCCTGGCGATCCTTAAGGCCGGCATAGCTGACCGTTCGCAATGGGACGCCAGCGGCGCGAGCCAGCCGGCGGGCGGCTTCCTCGGTATTGAGGTTGCGCTTCTCGACCCACAGCCACAGGTGTTCGCCATCGCCGCTGAGCGGGATGTCGAGCACTTCATCGACCTGGAAATCTTCAGCCGTGGCCTTGAGTACCGCTTGCCCCAGGGCCGGGCCGTAGGCGCGCGGGCCGAGCAATTCAAGCTCGGTCATGCGGCGAGCAACAAGGCAACGGCGTGCACGGCGATGCCCTCTTCACGCCCGGTGAAACCAAGCTTTTCAGTGGTGGTGGCTTTGACGTTGACCTGGCCGATGTCCACGCCAAGGTCGGCTGCAATAACGCTGCGCATAGCCTCGATATGGGGCGCCATCTTGGGCGCCTGAGCGACGATGGTGGCGTCGACATTAGCCACCTTCCAGCCTTTGGCCAGGACAATGGCGACCACATGGCGCAGCAACACACGGCTGTCCGCCCCTTTGAATTGAGGGTCAGTGTCTGGAAAATGCTTGCCAATATCGCCCAGCGCCGCCGCCCCGAGCAGGGCGTCACTCAACGCATGCAGGAGCACGTCGCCGTCGGAATGCGCCAGCAAACCGGAGGAATGAGCGATACGCACACCGCCCAGGGTAATGAAGTCGCCTTGCGCGAAACGGTGCACATCGTAGCCGTGGCCAATACGCATAAAAAAACGCCCTGATTGATTCAGGGCGTGATTCTACCTACTTTAGCCGGTCTTGGGCTGTTCAAAGCGATGGGTTCGCCTAAGCCAGCCCCAGCGCCTTGGCATGGTGGCGCAAATGGTCCTCAATGAAGCTGGCGATAAAATAGTAGCTGTGGTCGTAACCGGGCTGCAGGCGCAGGGTCAGCGGGTGATCGGCAGCCCTGGCCGCCTTCTCCAGAGCTTCGGGCTTGAGTTGCTCGGCGAGAAAGTCGTCGCGGTCACCTTGATCCACCAGCAGCGGCAGCTTTTCAGTGGCTTCGGCGATCAGGGCGCAGGTATCCCAGGCCTTCCAGCGTGCTCGCTCTTCGCCAAAAAAGCGCGTGAACGCCTTTTGCCCCCACGGGCAGGCCATGGGATTGCTGATGGGCGCCAGTGCCGATACCGAACGATAACGGCCTGGGTTGCGCAGCGCACAAACCAACGCGCCGTGGCCGCCCATGGAGTGACCACTGATACCGCGCTGTTCAGAGGCCGGGAAATGCGCCTCGACCAACGCCGGCAGCTCGTCGACCACATAGTCGTGCATGCGGTAGTGCTGGGCCCAGGGTTGCTGGGTGGCATTGACGTAAAAGCCGGCCCCCAGGCCAAAGTCCCAAGCGCCGTCCGGATCGCCGGGCACGTCGGGGCCACGGGGGCTGGTGTCAGGTGCGACGATGATCAACCCCAGCTCGGCAGCCAGGCGTTGCGCGCCGGCCTTCTGCATAAAGTTTTCATCGGTGCAGGTCAGCCCGGACAACCAATACAGCACCGGCAGCTTGCCGCCCTGCTCAGCCTGGGGCGGCAAAAAAACCCCAAACACCATGTCACAACCCAGCACGCGGGAACGGTGCCGGTAGCGCTTGTGCCAGCCGCCGAAGCTCTTCTGGCAAGAAATGTTTTCAAGTGTCATGGCGCACCTCAGAAATGGATGACAGTGCGGATGCTCTTGCCTTCATGCATCAGGTCGAACGCCTTGTTGATGTCGTCCAAGCCCATGGTGTGGGTTATGAACGTATCCAGCGGGATCTCGCCCTTCTGGGCCATGTCGACGTAGCTCGGCAGCTCGCTGCGGCCGCGTACGCCACCGAATGCCGAACCGCGCCAGACGCGCCCAGTGACCAGCTGGAATGGGCGGGTAGCGATCTCTTGGCCGGCACCGGCAACCCCGATGATCACCGACTCACCCCAACCTTTATGGCAGCTTTCCAGAGCGGCACGCATCAGTTGAACATTACCGATGCACTCGAAGGAAAAGTCCACGCCGCCGTCGGTCAAATCGACAATGACCTCCTGGATGGGGCGGTCATAGTCTTTCGGGTTGATGCAGTCGGTGGCACCCAGCTGGCGGGCGATCTCGAACTTGGACGGGTTGATATCAATGGCAATGATGCGGCTAGCCTTGGCCTTGACCGCGCCGATCAGCGCCGACAAGCCGATGCCGCCGAGGCCGAAGATCGCCACTGTGTCACCTGGCTTGACCTTAGCAGTGTTGATCACCGCACCAATCCCGGTGGTGACGCCACAACCGAGCAGGCAAACCTTTTCCAGAGGGGCTTCTTTCTGGATTTTCGCTACGGAAATCTCTGGCAACACGGTGTATTCGGAAAACGTCGAGGTGCCCATGTAGTGGTACAGGGGCTTACCTTCGTAGGAAAAACGCGTGGTGCCGTCTGGCATCAGGCCCTTGCCTTGGGTCAGACGGATCGCCTGGCACAGGTTGGTCTTGCCCGACAGGCAGAATTTGCACTTACCACACTCTGGGGTATAGAGCGGGATCACATGGTCACCCACGCCGACTGAGGTCACACCCTCGCCAACGGCTTCCACAATGGCACCGCCTTCATGGCCAAGAATCGATGGAAAGATGCCCTCTGGGTCGGCGCCCGACAAGGTGTAGGCATCGGTATGGCAAACACCTGAAGCGACCACCCGCAGTAAAACCTCGCCTGCTTTGGGCATGGCCACATCGACTTCGACGATTTGCAGGGGTTTGTTGGCTTCGAAAGCGACCGCGGCACGGGATTTCATCATCGTGGGTTCTCCATAAAGGATGTGGGAAATGGTTGCCAAGCAGTGTAATTCATAGCCGATTGATGAATAATCCCGCGACAGACAAAACATTAATGCCGTACAGGGATAATCCATGGGTGATGGACGTTGGGACGGTATCGACGAATTCGTCGCGGTAGCCGAGTGCAGCCAGTTCACCGCCGCAGCCGAACGCTTAGGGGTATCGTCCTCCCACATAAGCCGACAGATCGCACGATTGGAAGAGCGCCTGCAAACCCGCTTGCTTTACCGCAGTACCCGACGAGTGTCATTGACTGAGGCGGGGCAGACGTTTCTCCAGCACTGCCAGCGCTTGCAAGATGCCCGCGAAGAAGCCCTGCGTGCGGTCGGCGACCTGGCCAGTGAACCTAAAGGCCTGTTACGCATGACCTGTGCCGTGGCCTACGGCGAACGCTTTATTGTGCCGCTGGTGACCGACTTCATGGCGCAGTATCCGCAATTGCGGGTCGACATCGAATTGAGCAACCGGCCATTGGACCTGCTGCACGAAGGGCTCGACCTGGCCATCCGCCTGGGTCGCCTGCAGGAGTCCAGGCTCGTGGCCGCCAGGCTGGCGCCTCGGCGCATGTTTGTCTGCGCATCGCCAGCCTACCTGGCGCGCTATGGCCGCCCGCACAGCCTCTCTGAATTGGGCCGGCATAACTGCTTAATAGGCAATTCGGACATCTGGCAATTGAGCCACGGCGCCGGCGAATACGCCCAGCGGGTGCAAGGCAATTGGCGCTGTAACAGCGGGCAGGCGGTACTCGAAGCGGCGCTCAAGGGTGTGGGCCTGTGCCAACTGCCGGACTATTACGTGCTGGAACATCTGAACAGCGGTGCGCTGATCTCACTGCTAGAAGCCCATCAACCGCCGAATACGGCGGTGTGGGCCTTGTACCCGCAGCAACGGCATTTATCGCCGAAGGTACGCAAGCTGGTGGATCATCTACGCGAGGGTTTGGCCATACGAGCGGAATATGTGTCGCGATAAACACCCTGGAGGGGGCCGGGCGGGGGCTTCGCTTGCCCCCGATCTTTTGATCTTACATCCGCGGCGCCTTGATCTCAGAGCGGCGGCGTCCGTCACACCGGCCGCTGACGCGGCCTCTCGGGGCCAAGGCCCCTCCTACGTGGGCCAGCGTTGGCGTAGCCATTCCAGGTCTTCGGGGCGGGTGACCTTGATGTTGTCTGCGCGCCCTTCAACCAGGCGCGGGGCCAGGCCGGTCCATTCGATGGCCGAGGCCTCGTCGGTGATACCGACACCCGCTACCAGACTGTCGGCCAGGGCGCGGTGCAATGTTCCCAGGCGGAACATCTGCGGCGTGTAGGCCTGCCATATCTGGTGACGGTCCACCGTCTCGCTGACCCGGCCGCTGGCGTCGGCGCGCTTCAAGGTGTCACGGGCAGGCACGGCCAGCAGCCCGCCCACAGGGTCATCGGCGAGGCTAAACAACAAGCGGTCCAGGTCTTGGCGAGCCAGATTCGGCCGGGCCGCGTCGTGCACCAGCACCCAGTCGTCGTCGCTGGCACCTTGGGCATGTAGGTGCAACAGCGCGTTCAGCACCGAGTCGGCCCGCTCACGGCCGCCCACGGCGCGCTGGATACGCGGGTCGTGGGCACTGGCCAGGGTTGGCCAGAATGGGTCATCCGCTGCCAGGCTAACCACCAGCCCGAGCAACTGTGGGTGCCCGAGAAAACAGTCGAGGCTATGCTCCAGAATCGTGCGTTTGGCCAAGGACAAGTACTGCTTGGGCCGGTCTGCGGCCATACGCGCACCCACCCCCGCAGCGGGGATGACCGCCCAAAAATTTGGTAAGGAAATGGTCATTTTTGTGGCAACAGAAAAAGGGTCTCACCCTCTTTAAGCATGCCCAATTCATGCCGGGCCCGCTCTTCGACGGTTTCAGTGCCTTTTTTCAATTCGAGGACTTCTGCGTCGAGCACACGGTTGCGCTCAAGCAGACGGTCGTTCTCGGCATGCTGGTCGGCGATCTGTTGCTTGAGATCGGCGACTTGGGCCAGGCTGCCATTACCGACCCAGAGGCGGTACTGCAGGCCACCCAACATGAGCAGCAGAACAAGGAACAACCAATAAGGACTGCGCATCAAAATATCCAGAAAAAAAGACAGCCAGGCCTGTGGCTGATGGCAACCCGCCTGGCAATGGCCAGGCGGGAGGCAGTGTATCCATTACATCGGCCGCCCGCTGAATAGCCGCAGCGGCGCCAGGCGTCTTTTTACCATCTCTGGCTCAGCCGCGAAACTCCGCACGGCCATTGTAAAGGGCCTTGCCGCCCAACTGCTCTTCGATACGCAGCAGTTGGTTGTACTTGGAAACGCGATCGGAACGGCACAGAGAGCCGGTTTTGATCTGGCCCGCAGCCGTGCCCACGGCCAGGTCGGCGATGGTCGAGTCTTCGGTTTCACCGGAGCGGTGCGAGATAACTGCGGTGTAGCCCGCCGCCTTGGCCATCTGGATGGCTTCCAGGGTTTCGGTCAGAGTGCCGATCTGGTTGAACTTGATCAGGATCGAGTTGGCGATCTTTTTATCGATGCCTTCCTTGAGGATCTTGGTATTGGTCACGAACAGATCGTCGCCGACCAACTGCACTTTATCGCCGATCTTGTCGGTGAGGATCTTCCAGCCAGCCCAGTCGGATTCGTCCAGGCCGTCTTCGATGGAAATGATCGGGTAGCGGCTCGCCAGCCCGGCCAGGTAGTCAGCGAAACCGGCGGCGTCGAATTTATGCCCTTCGCCGGCCAGATCGTAGGTACCGTCCTTGTAGAATTCGCTCGCGGCGCAGTCCAGGGCCAGGGTTACATCGGTGCCCAACTTGTAGCCGGCTTTCTCGACCGCCTCGGCAATGGCGCCCAGGGCGTCTTCGTTGGAGGCCAGGTCAGGTGCGAAGCCGCCTTCGTCGCCCACGGCAGTGCTCAAGCCACGGGCTTTGAGGACCGCTTTGAGGTGGTGAAAAATCTCGGTGCCCATGCGCAGTGCTTCGCTGAAGCTCTTGGCGCCTACCGGCTGAACCATGAACTCCTGGATGTCGACGTTGTTATCGGCATGCTCGCCGCCATTGATGATGTTCATCATAGGCACCGGCATGGAGTAAACGCCGGGGGTGCCATTGAGGTTGGCGATGTGCGCGTACAGCGGCAGGTCCTGGTCCTGCGCAGCCGCCTTGGCAGCCGCCAGGGACACAGCGAGGATTGCGTTAGCGCCCAGCGAGGCTTTGTTCTCGGTGCCATCGAGGGCAATCATGGCGTGGTCGAGAGCTTTCTGGTCGACCGGGTCTTTGCCCAACAGCGCATCACGGATCGGCCCGTTAATGTTGGCCACGGCCTTGAGTACGCCCTTGCCCAAGTAACGGCTCTTGTCGCCATCACGCAGCTCCAGCGCCTCGCGCGAGCCCGTGGAAGCACCGGACGGCGCGCAAGCGCTGCCGATGATACCGTTATCGAGCAGTACGTCCGCTTCCACAGTAGGGTTGCCGCGGGAGTCGAGAACTTCACGACCTTTGATGTCGACGATTTTTGCCATTGTTATAAACACTCCAAGGTTGACTGGTACACCGCGCCAGGCTGTCGAGCAGGCTGGCGCGGAGGCAAGAGCAAGTGCTGGGCAGCCCGCAGGCCAGAGCGCTATTTGAGCGATACTTTACCGCAAAGATCCCGTTAGGCGGTTTCTATCGTCGGAAAACTTTTGACCAGATCGTCCAACGCTTTGAGCTGCGTCAGGAAAGGTTCGAGCTTATCCAAACGCAGTGCACAAGGGCCATCGCACTTGGCATTGTCCGGGTCTGGGTGGGCTTCCAGAAACAGCCCGGCCAAGCCCTGGCTGAGGCCCGCCTTGGCCAGGTCGGTGACCTGGGCGCGGCGACCACCGGCAGAGTCCGAACGGCCACCTGGCATTTGCAGGCTGTGGGTGACGTCGAAGAACACCGGGTATTCGAACGACTTCATGATGCCGAAGCCCAGCATGTCGACCACCAGGTTGTTATAACCAAAGCTGGAGCCGCGCTCGCACAGGATCAACCGGTCGTTACCCGCTTCTTCGCACTTGTTCAGGATGTGCTTCATTTCCTGAGGCGCGAGAAACTGGGCTTTCTTGATATTGATCACCGCGCCGGTCTTGGCCATGGCCACCACCAGGTCGGTCTGGCGCGAGAGAAACGCGGGCAACTGAATGATGTCACACACCTCGGCCACCGCCGCCGCTTGCGCGGGCTCGTGGACATCGGTGATCAGCGGCACATTGAACGCAGCTTTGACGTCTTCGAAGATGCGCAGGCCTTCTTCCAGACCAGGGCCACGGAAAGACGTCACCGAAGAACGGTTGGCCTTGTCGAAGCTGGCCTTGAAGACATAAGGGATGCCCAGCTTCTCGGTCACGCGAACATACTCTTCGCACACCTTCAGGGCCATGTCGCGCGATTCCAGCACGTTCATGCCACCAAACAGCACGAACGGTTTGTCGTTAGCGATATCGATGGAACCGACGCGAATAATCTTCTGTGCCATGGGGTCAGGCCTTTTTCTGATGTTGAGTCAAAGCGGCTTTGACGAACCCGCTGAACAACGGGTGGCCATCACGCGGCGTCGAGGTGAACTCAGGGTGGAACTGGCACGCCACGAACCATGGGTGATCCTTGGCCTCCACCACTTCGACCAACGCACCGTCGCCGGAGCGGCCGGACACCAGCATGCCTGCGGCCAGCAGCTGCGGCAGCAAGTTGTTGTTGACCTCGTAACGGTGGCGATGGCGCTCGACGATGACGTCTTTGGCGTAGCAGTCGTGAACCTTGGAGCCGCTGTCGATCTGGCACTCCTGGGCGCCCAGGCGCATGGTGCCGCCAAGGTCGGAGGCTTCGGTACGGACTTCCACGGCACCGGTGGCATCGGCCCATTCGGTGATCAGACCCACCACCGGGTGGCCGCTGCTGCGGTCGAACTCGGTGGAGTTGGCGTCTTTCCAGCCCATCACGTTACGGGCGAATTCGATGACGGCCACTTGCATGCCCAGGCAGATACCCAGGTACGGCACTTTGTTTTCGCGGGCATATTGCACAGCGGTGATCTTGCCTTCGACGCCACGCAGGCCAAAGCCACCGGGCACCAAGATGGCGTCAACACCGTCGAGCAGGCCGGTGCCTTGGTTTTCGATGTCTTCGGAGTCGATGTAACGCAGGTTGACCTTGGTGCGGTTCTGGATACCGGCATGGCTCATCGCTTCGATCAACGACTTATAGGCGTCCAGCAGCTCCATGTACTTACCGACCATGGCAATCGTGACTTCGTGCTGCGGGTTGAGCTTGGCGTCTACCACTTTGGCCCATTCGGACAAGTCGGCAACGCCGCATTCCAGGCCGAAACGCTCGACGACGAAATCATCCAGGCCTTGTTCATGCAGCACGGCGGGGATCTTGTAAATGGTGTCGACGTCTTCCAGGGAGATCACCGCACGCTCTTCAACGTTGGTGAACGAGGCGATCTTGCGGCGCGACGAAACATCCACGGGGTGATCGGAGCGGCAGATCAGCACGTCTGGCTGCAAGCCGATGGAGCGCAATTCTTTCACCGAATGCTGCGTCGGCTTGGTCTTGGTCTCGCCCGCGGTGGCAATGTACGGCACCAGGGTGAGGTGCATCAGCATGGCCCGCTTGGCGCCCACTTCGACCCGCAACTGGCGGATGGCTTCGAGGAACGGCTGGGATTCGATATCACCCACGGTACCGCCAATTTCGACCATGGCCACGTCGGCATCGCCAGCGCCCTTGACGATGCGGCGTTTGATTTCGTCGGTAATGTGCGGAATGACCTGGATGGTCGCACCCAGATAATCACCCCGGCGCTCTTTACGCAGCACGTGCTCGTAGACACGCCCGGTGGTGAAGTTGTTGTTCTGGGTCATGGTCGTGCGGATGAACCGCTCGTAGTGGCCCAGGTCCAGGTCGGTTTCGGCGCCGTCATGGGTGACGAACACTTCGCCGTGCTGGAACGGGCTCATGGTGCCCGGGTCGACGTTGATGTAAGGGTCCAACTTGAGCATGGTGACCTTAAGTCCCCGCGCCTCCAGGATGGCCGCCAATGAAGCCGAGGCAATGCCTTTCCCCAATGAAGAAACAACACCGCCCGTGACGAAGATGTAGCGCGTCATGAAAAACCCTAGAAGTCTGCGTTAAAGCGGTCAGAGCCGCCGGGGAAAGCGAAGGAAGGCCGAAGCCTCCGATGGCCAGAACTGCCTGGCAATCGGCAACTGCCGTGAATCCGAGGGGTTCACAGAAGCTCTATCAAGAAGGGAGCGTAGTCTACCGGAATTGCCCTTTCAGCTCAAACACTGCGCGTTGGTCGGCGGCATCCATTTCATTTGCCAGCCGCTTTGGCATAACGAAGGCAGGTTCGCCACCGCTTGCAAGCGCCCGTCGCAGAACAGTAACGGCAGACGCGAGCGGACAAAACTGGGTAAACCGCTTTCATTGAGCAAGCGCTTGAGGTCGCGTTGCCCGCGCCCCGGTACATCGATCGATTCGCCGCCCTGGCGGTAACGCACTTCAGCGGCTTGACTGCCTGGCGGCCCCTGCCACTCGACTTGGCCATTACCGGGCAATAGCCCCCCGCTGGGCGCGCCGGGCACCTGCAACCAGGGCCCGGCCAGCCACCAGATGCGCCCTGCCCCGGCCCGCAGCTCGCCGTCGGTGAGGCGCCACACAGCGTTCGCCGGGTCGGGCGCGTCCCGCAGGGCGTCCCAACCCGCCCAATGACGGCTGTCGGGCAATCGGGTGAAAGCCGCCAGCCAATGTTGCAGCGCATTGCGCTGGCGCGCCGGGGATAACGCGCGCAGCGGCGCCAGCGCCAGGGAAGGCAGCGGCAGCCAGGCAAAAGGCGCAGGCGAGCGAGCGGCCTGAAGGTCTTCCTCGGCCAGGCTGTCAAGCAGCTCCAGGGCTTCACCGAGGTGCCCGGCGCTGCGCGCCAGCGCCGCCGAAGCCTGCGGCCAACGCGCGTGCACGCTGGGCAGCACTGTGTGGCGCAAGTAGTTGCGTGACAGCCCGGTGTCGGCATTGCTGGGGTCTTCGACCCAGTCCAATTGCTGGGCCTGGGCATACTCAAGCAAGGCGCTGCGCGGGCAATCGAGCAGCGGCCGCACCAGCCAGCCGGCACCTAAACGCCGTTGCGCAGGCATGCCCGCCAAACCGCGCACCCCAGCGCCGCGCAGCAAGCGAAACAACAGCGTCTCGGCCTGGTCGTCGCGGTGCTGGGCGGTGAGCAGTAGCTCGTCGGGTTGCAGGCAACGGCTAAAGGCCCCATAGCGGGCGTTACGCGCCCCTTGCTCAAGGCTGGCGCCGGGCTCGACCGTGACCCTGAGAACCTGTAACGGCACGCCAAGGCCATGGCAGATTCGACTGCAATGGGCCGGCCAGGCGTCAGCAGGCATTTGCAGACCATGGTGCACATGCAAGGCGACGAGGCGCGGCAACGCCTGTTCGCGGGCCAGTGAGGCCAGCAAATGTAACAGCACAGTGGAATCGAGGCCGCCAGAGTAGGCGATATACCAGGTTGGTGCGTTGCGCAGGGGGGCAAGGTTGGCTAGCAATCGCGCGGCTAGGGGATGCATGGCGAGCGCCTTGGCAAGTTTAAAAGGCCGGGACCTGAGCCCCGGCCTTTCAGCGTTTTTAGAGGCCGTAGCTCATCAAACGGTCGTAACGGCGTTGCAGTAAGGCATCGTGGTCGAAGCCCTTGAGCATCTCCAACTGGTCGGTCAGCGCTTGGCGAATCGAAGCAGCGGCGCGCGCTGGGTCGCGATGGGCGCCACCCAGGGGCTCGTCGATCACCTGGTCAACGATGCCCAGGCCTTTCAGACGCTCTGCAGTGATGCCCATGGCTTCTGCGGCATCGGAGGCCTTTTCGGCGGTTTTCCACAGGATCGACGCACAACCTTCTGGCGAGATCACCGCGTAGGTAGAGTACTGCAGCATGTTCAACTGGTCGCAAACGCCGATGGCCAGCGCGCCGCCGGAACCACCCTCGCCAATCACCGTGGCGATGATCGGGGTCTTCAGGCGGGCCATGACCCGCAGGTTCCAGGCAATGGCTTCACTTTGGTTGCGCTCTTCAGCGTCAATCCCAGGGTAGGCGCCAGGGGTGTCGATGAAGGTCAGGATCGGCATCTTGAAACGCTCGGCCATTTCCATCAGACGGCACGCCTTGCGATAGCCCTCAGGGCGCGGCATGCCGAAGTTACGCCGAACTTTCTCGCGCACTTCGCGGCCTTTCTGATGGCCGATGATCATGACTGGCTGATCGTTCAGACGCGCGACGCCACCGACGATGGCGGCGTCATCGGAGAAGTGGCGGTCACCGTGCAGCTCATCGAACTCGGTAAAAATGTGCTGGATGTAGTCCAGGGTGTAGGGGCGGCGCGGATGGCGCGCCAGCCGCGCAATCTGCCAGCTGGTCAGATTACCGAAAATACTTTCGGTCAGCGTGCTGCTTTTTTCCTGCAGGCGTGAAATCTCGTCGCCGATGTTCAGCGAGTTATCGTTGCCCACCAGGCGCAACTCTTCGATCTTGGCTTGCAGGTCAGCGATCGGCTGTTCGAAATCAAGAAAATTCGGGTTCATAGGCATCCGTCTTCGGTCGACGGCCAAGGGGCCGGCCGGTTGATCCGTTTGGCGCCCACCTTAAAGGACGGGCGCATTCAGGTCGAGATTAATCATCGATGTTAGCGATATTGCAAAAAGACGTTCTCACGCCCGAACTGGTCACGCAGCGCTTGAATCAACCCGTCACCCGGGTCGATACGCCAGCGCTCGCCAAACTGCAGCATGGCCTTGGCGTCGCTGCCGGTATATTCCATGGTGATCGGGCAAGCGCCGCGGTGACGCTTGCACAGGTCGCCCAACCAACTCAGGCGGTCGCCCTTGAGGGCTTCGACGTTGACCTTCAAACGCAGGCTTTCGGCCAGGTTGGTGCGCGCATCTTCCATGGTCATCACGCGCTTGACCCGCAGGCGCAGGCCACCGGAGAAGTCATCGTTGCTGACTTCACCTTCCACCACCACCATGGCGTCGGTTTGCAGCAGGGCCTGGGCGGCCATGAACGCATCGGCGAACAGGGACGCTTCGATCCGCGCGGAACGGTCATCGAGGGTAATGAAGCCCATCTTGTCGCCTTTTTTGTTTTTCATCACCCGCAGGGCAATCACCATGCCCGCCACTGTCTGGGTTTCGCGCGAGGGTTTCAGGTCAATGATGCGCTGGCGCGCAAAGCGGCGAATCTCGCCTTCGTACTCGTCTATCGGGTGCCCGGTGAGGTACAGCCCCAGGGTGTCTTTTTCCCCGCGCAAACGCTCTTTGAGGGTTAATTCCTTGGCCTTGCGATGGCTGGCGTAGACATCGGCGTCGGCTTCCACGAACAGGCCGCCAAACAAGTCGGCGTGGCCGCTGTCCAGGGTACGGGCGGTTTGTTCGGCCGCGCGAATCGCTTCTTCCATGGCCGCCAACAGCACCGCACGGTTGCGGTCGATATGGGCGTGGTACGCCTTGGTTTCTTCATGAAAGTGCGGGCCCAGGCGGTCCAGGGCGCCACTGCGGATCAGCCCGTCCAGGGTGCGCTTGTTGATGCGCTTGAGGTCAACGCGCTCGCAGAAATCGAACAAGTCCTTGAAGGGGCCCTCGCGGCGCGCTTCGATGATCGCCTCCACCGGCCCCTCCCCGACCCCCTTGATCGCGCCCAGGCCATAGACGATACGGCCTTCGTCATTGACCGTGAACTTGAACTCGGAGTTGTTCACATCCGGCGCGTCCAGGCGCAGCTTCATGGTGCGCACTTCTTCGATCAAGGTCACGACCTTGTCGGTGTTGTGCATATCGGCCGACAGCACCGCAGCCATGAAGGGCGCTGGGTAGTGGGTCTTCAGCCAGGCGGTCTGGTACGAGACCAGGCCATAGGCCGCCGAGTGAGACTTGTTGAAACCGTAGCCGGCGAATTTTTCTACCAGGTCAAAGATGTTGCCCGCCAGGTCCGGGTCGATGTTGTTGGTGGCGCAGCCTTCAATGAAACCGCCGCGCTGCTTGGCCATTTCTTCGGGTTTCTTTTTACCCATGGCCCGGCGCAGCATGTCGGCGCCGCCCAGGGTGTAGCCGGCCATGACCTGGGCGATCTGCATCACCTGTTCCTGATACAGGATGATCCCGTACGTCGGCGCCAACACCGGTTTCAAGCCTTCGTACTGGTAGTCCGAATGCGGGTAGGCCAACTCGGCGCGCCCGTGCTTGCGGTTGATGAAGTCGTCCACCATGCCGGACTGCAGCGGCCCCGGACGAAACAGGGCGACCAGGGCGATCAAGTCTTCCAGGCAGTCGGGCTTGAGCTTTTTGATCAGCTCTTTCATGCCCCGCGACTCCAGCTGGAACACTGCGGTGGTCTCGGCCTTTTGCAGCAACTGGTAGGTCGGTTTGTCGTCCAGGGGGATGAAAGCGATGTCCAGCGGCGCCTCGTTGACCTTGGCGCGCTCGCGGTTGATGGTCTTCAGGGCCCAATCGATGATGGTCAGGGTGCGCAGGCCGAGGAAGTCGAACTTGACCAGGCCGGCGGCTTCCACGTCGTCCTTATCGAACTGGGTGACCAGGCCGTCGCCCTCTTCATCGCAGTAAATCGGCGCGAAGTCAGTGAGCTTGGTTGGCGCGATCACCACCCCGCCCGCGTGCTTGCCGACGTTGCGCACGACACCTTCGAGCTTACGCGCCATCTCCCAGATTTCGGCAGCCTCTTCATCGACCTTGATGAAGTCGCGCAGGATTTCTTCCTGCTCGTAGGCCTTTTCCAGGGTCATGCCGACTTCGAACGGGATCATCTTCGACAGGCGGTCCGCCAGCCCGTAAGACTTGCCCTGCACCCGCGCCACGTCGCGCACCACCGCCTTCGCTGCCATGGAACCGAAGGTGATGATCTGGCTGACCGCGTTGCGGCCGTATTTGTCGGCCACGTAATCGATCACCCGATCACGGCCGTCCATGCAGAAGTCGACGTCGAAGTCGGGCATGGACACCCGTTCGGGGTTGAGGAAACGTTCGAACAGCAGGTCGTATTCCAGCGGGTCGAGGTCAGTGATCTTCTGCACATAGGCCACCAGCGAGCCCGCACCTGACCCACGGCCGGGGCCGACCGGCACGCCGTTGTTTTTGGCCCACTGGATAAAGTCCATCACGATCAGGAAGTAACCGGGGAAGCCCATCTGGATAATGATGTCCAGCTCGAAATTGAGCCGGTCGACATACACCTGGCGCTTGCTCTCGTAGTCCTCGGTGGTGTCTTTGGGCAGCAGCACACTGAGGCGGTCTTCCAAGCCATCGAATGAGACCTTGCGGAAATACTCGTCGATGGTCATGCCATCGGGAATCGGGTAGTCCGGCAGAAAGTGCTTGCCCAGTTTGACTTCGATGTTGCAGCGCTTAGCGATTTCTACCGTGTTTTCCAGGGCCTCGGGCAAGTCGCTGAACAGCTCGGCCATTTCTTCCGGGCTCTTGAGGTATTGCTGGTCACTGTAATTCTTGGAGCGCCGTGGGTCGTCGAGGGCCCGGCCTTCGCCGATGCAAACGCGGGTTTCATGGGCTTCGAAGTCTTCCTGCTTGATGAAGCGCACGTCGTTGGTGGCCACCAGCGGCGCGCCCAGACGGTCGGCCAGGGCTACGGCGGCGTGCAGATATTCCTCGTCGTTGGTGCGGTTGGTACGTTGCACCTCAACGTAGAAACGGTCTGGAAATACCGTCATCCATTCGCGTAGCAGTGCATCCGCTTCACCAGGGTTACCGCCCAGCAAGGCCATGCCGATTTCGCCTTCACGGGCAGCCGACAGGGCGATCACCCCTTCGCTGGCCTCCGCCACCCAATGGCGCTCGATGACGACCTGGCCATTACGCTGGCCATCGATAAAGCCGCGAGAGATCAGCTCGGTAATATTGCGATAGCCCTTGGCGTTCATCGCCAGCAGGCTGATGCGGCTCAACGGCGCCTCGGCGTCGCGCCCGGCCAGCCACAGGTCGGCACCGCAAATAGGCTTGATGCCCGCGCCCATGGCGGCTTTGTAGAATTTGACCAACGAGCACATGTTGTTTTGGTCGGTCACCGCCACCGCCGGCATGTTCATGCTAGCCAGGGCCTTGGCCAAGGGTTTGATCCGCACCAGGCCATCGACCAGCGAGTATTCGGTATGCAGGCGAAGATGAACGAATGAAACCGGCATAGTGATCCTATTAATGCATATAACGACAAAGCCCGGATTGTACCGGGCCTTGGCGCAAACATCAGCCCACCTGTGTGGGTTACTGCTGGGCGAGGCGCTCGACGGCGGCATAAGCCGCGCGCACTGGGCCGAACGAGCGCCGGTGAATCGGCGTCGGGCCCAGGCGCGCCAAGGCTTGCAGATGCACTGGGGTGGGGTAACCCTTGTGGGCGCCAAGGCCATAACCGGGGTAGACCCGTTCGAGGGCAGCCATTTCCCGATCGCGGCTGACCTTGGCCAGAATCGAGGCTGCGGCGATGGCCGGCACCTTGGCGTCACCCTGGATCACCGGCGCGCAGGGTACCGACAGTGCCGGGCAGCGATTGCCGTCGATCAGCGCCATGGACGGGGTAATGTGCAAGCCTTCCACGGCGCGCTGCATGGCGAGCATGGTGGCGTGCAGAATGTTTAGCCGGTCGATCTCTTCGACCTCGGCCCGAGCGATGCACCAGCTCAAGGCTTTTTCGCAGATCTCAGCGTAAAGGGCTTCACGGCGAGCTTCGGTCAGTTTCTTCGAGTCATTGAGGCCACGGATCGGCCGCGAAGGATCAAGGATCACAGCGGCCGTGACCACCGCACCACAAAGTGGCCCACGGCCAACCTCATCGACACCGGCAACGAGTGCTTCGACCAAATCGAAGTCCAGCCCCAGGGGTAATTGGCGCACCGTCATTGTAATGTTCCGTCGACCAAGGCCAGCACCGCTTCGGCCGCCTGATTGGATGCATCTCGGCGCAAGGTGTGGTGGATCTGGGCAAACCCACTGGTTTGCGCTTCGCCCTCTTGCAACAAGGGTAACAGTGCCTGGGCCAGCGCCTCTGGCGTGGCCGCGTCCTGCAGCAACTCAGGCACCAGCATGCGCTGGGCCAACAGGTTGGGCAGGGAAACATAAGGGCTGGAAACCATACGCTTGAGGATCCAGAACGTCAGCCCGGACAACCGGTAAGCAACGACCATTGGCCGCTTGTACAACAAGGCCTCAAGGGTAGCGGTGCCCGAGGCGATCAGGACCGCATCGCACGCGGCCAGGGCCAAGTGTGAGCGGCCATCGAGCAGGGTGACCGGCAGTGGTTGAGGCAGCGCCGCTAGCATGGCTTCGAGCTGCACCCGGCGCTCGGCATTGGCGCAAGGCAGCACGAAGCGCAGTTCAGGGCGCTGCGCCAACAGGCGCTGGGCGGTTTCGAAGAATAAAGCGCCCAAGCGCCCTACTTCACCACCGCGGCTGCCAGGCATCAAGGCGACCACCGCATCACTGGCGGCCAACCCCAACTCGGCACGGGCGCCCTGGCGGTCGGACTGCAACGCGATGGTGTCGGCCAAAGGATGGCCAACGAAACGCACTGGCACGCCCTGTTCTTGGTAAAAGCGCGCTTCAAAGGGGAACAGAGTGAGCATCAGGTCGCAACCCTGGCGAATCTTCAGCACGCGCTTCTGGCGCCAGGCCCACACCGATGGGCTGACGTAGTGCACCGTACGAATGCCTGCCTGGCGCAGTTTGAGCTCAATGTTCAGGGTGAAGTCCGGCGCATCGATCCCGATGAACACATCGGGCCGCTCGGCGATCAGGGTAGCGATGAGGGCTTTGCGCTTGCCCAATAATTCGCGCAGGCGACCCAGCACCTCCACCAGCCCCATGACCGCCAAGCGCTCCATGGGGAAGTAAGACACCATGCCCTCGGCTTCCATCAGCGGGCCACCCACGCCAATGAACTGGATGTCGGGGTGACGGTGCTTCAGTGCCCGCATTAAACCCGAGCCCAGGATATCGCCACTGGCCTCGCCCGCCACCAACGCCACTTTCAGCGGAGCTGCGCGTGACATCAGCGGGTGATACCGCGGGTGGAGCTCTGGATCGAGTGCAGGAACACCGCAACCTCGGGGTGCTGGGCGGCAGGGCCGGCCAAATCGGCCACCGCCTGGTCGATAGTCAGACCTTGGCGATAAACGGTTTTATAAGCGCGGCGCAGGGCTTGAATGGCTTCGTCGCTGAAACCACGGCGGCGCATACCCTCGAAGTTCATGCTGCGGGCTTCGGCTGGGTTGCCGAACACCGTTACGAACGCAGGGACGTCCTTACCAATGGCAGTGCCCATACCGGAAAAACTGTGGGCACCGATACGGCAGAACTGGTGCACCAGGGTAAAGCCGGACAGGATCGCCCAGTCGTCTACATGCACGTGCCCCGCCAGGGCGGTATTGTTGACCAAGATACAGTGGTTGCCGATGACGCTGTCATGGCCGATGTGCGCGTAGGCCATGACCAGGTTGTGGTCGCCCAGGGTGGTTTCGGAGCGGTCTTGCACGGTGCCCCGATGGATTGTCACACCTTCGCGAATCACATTGTGGTCGCCGATCACCAGGCGAGTGTCTTCGCCCTTGTATTTCAAATCGGGGGTGTCTTCACCCACCGAGGCGAATTGGTAGATACGGTTAAATTTGCCGATACGGGTAGGACCCTTGAGGATCACATGTGGCCCGACGACAGTCCCCTCGCCTAATTCAACACCGGCGCCGACGATCGACCAAGGGCCGACCTCGACTCCATCCGCCAATACGGCAGAAGGATCGATGATTGCACGAGGGTCAATCAAACTCATAGCGCGCGTTCCGCACAGACGATTTCCGCTGAGCATACCGCTTTACCATCGACCAGCGCACGGCAGGCGAAACGCCAGATCTGGCCTTTCTTACGCAAGAACTGAGCCTCGAGGATCAATTGGTCGCCGGGCAACACTGGCTGGCGAAAGCGCAATTTGTCGGTACCGACGAAGTAGTAGAGCGTACCGTCCGCAGGCTTGGTGTTGAGTATCTTGAAGCCGAGAATACCCGCAGCCTGGGCCATGGCCTCAATGATCAAAACACCGGGCATAATGGGATGCGCCGGGAAATGACCATTGAAAAATGGTTCATTGATGCTCACGTTCTTGTAAGCACGAATAGTCTGGGCTTCGGTATCCAGCTCGACCACGCGATCAACCAGCAAGAAGGGATAGCGGTGCGGCAGGTATTCGCGAATCTCGTTGATGTCCATCATTTCGTGGGGCAAGCCTGTATTAAAGATAGGGAGCGCACGACCGACGCAGCGCGCTCCTATTGCAAATCAAGGGGCAGTCTAGCGGCTGTTCACGCTTGATATGGAATTGGTATCAGCCATCAGATGAAGCTTTACCGCCTGGGGTCACGCCCTCGACGCGCTTTTCGACCTGCTGCAAGCGTTTGTACATGTCATCGAGCTGGCGGATGCGTGCCGCGCTCTTGCGCCACTCGGCCGCTGGTTGCATAGCCGTGCCAGACGAGTAGCTGCCCGGTTCGGTGATGGAACGCGTCACCATGGTCATCCCGGTGATGAAGACACCGTCGCACACATCGATGTGGCCGACCAGGCCAACGCCACCGGCCAGCATGCAATGCTTACCGATGCGGGTACTGCCGGAAATCCCGACGCACGCGGCCATAGCGGTGTGATCTCCCACCTGAACGTTGTGGGCGATCTGGATCTGGTTGTCGAGCTTAACGCCATTGCCGATACGCGTGTCGGCCAAGGCACCACGGTCGATGGCCGTGTTGACACCGATTTCTACGTCGTCGCCGATACTGACACCACCGACCTGGGCGATCTTTTGCCAGACACCTTTTTCGTTGGCAAAACCAAAGCCTTCCCCCCCTAACACGGCGCCAGACTGAATGACTACGCGCTGCCCGATCCGGACATCGTGATAAAGCGTCACGCGCGGCGCCAACCAACCGCCCTCACCGATTTCACAGCGCGCCCCAATGAAGCAATGCGCGCCAATAGTGACGCCTGCCGCAATGCGTGCGCCGCTTTCGATCACGGCAAATGGGCCGACGCAGGCCGTAGGGTCTACCACGGCATCGGGGGCAACTACCGCACTGGCGTGGATGCCGGCGCTTGCCTTGGGTTTGGGGTCGAACAGGTGCGAAATGCGTGCGTAGGCCAGGTAAGGGTCGGCAACGATCAAGGCGTTCCCAACATAGCCTTGCGCGTCGGCGGCCTTGAGCAGCACCGCCGCAGCCCGGCATTCGCCGAGGAACTTGCGGTACTGGGGGTTGGCGAGAAAGCTCAACTGACCCGGGCCGGCCTCCTGCAAGGTGGCCAGCCCGGTGATGTCAGTTTCCGCGGAGCCACACAGAGTAGCGCCGAGGAAGTCGGCCAGTTGGCCGAGCTTCATAGTGGCCGTCATGATCAACGCAGCTGGTTCATGCGCTCAATGACCTGGCGGGTGATGTCGTACTGAGGCTTGACATCGATTACCGCGCCACGCTCGAAGACCAGGTCGAACCCGCCCTTCTTGATGACTTCTTCCACCGCGCCGTCGAGCTTAGGCTTGAGCTGCTTGAGCATCTCACGGTCGGCTACGGCTTTGGCTTCGTTCAGCTCCTTGGACTGGAACTGGAAATCCCGGGCCTTTTGCTTGAACTCCAGCTCCAGGCGCTCGCGCTCAGGCTGGGCCATTTTGTCGCCACCGCTGACCAAACGGTCTTGGATGCCTTTGGCGCTGCTTTCAAGGGTTTTCAGTTTGGTCAGCTGCGGGCCGAATTTCTTCTCGGCATCCACTGCATATTTTTTCGCCGCGTCGGATTCCAACAGGGCCATTTGATAGTTCAACACGGCGATTTTCATATCGGCGAATGCCGGCGTCGCGCCCAGGGAAGCGGCGAGGGTGGCGGCCAGAACTACCATTTGAGTCAACTTGCGCACGGTACACTCCTACAAAATTCGTTGCTATTAGCTAAAGTCAGACGCTTAGAAAGTCTGGCCCAGAGAGAATTGGAACACCTGCGTTTCGGCGTTGGTCGGTTCCTTGATCGGCATGGCCAGGCTGAAGCTCAGCGGGCCCAATGCAGTGATCCAGGTCACACCCAAACCAGCCGATACCGCCATGTTACCCAACTCGATCTTGGTGCAATCGGCCGAGCCGCTTGGGCAGCTGGTGTCGAACACGTTACCGACGTCCATGAACAGCGACGTACGCAGCGAGCGCTGGTCCTTCACGAAAGGCAGCGGGAACAGCACTTCAGCACCACCGGTGATCTGCACGTTACCACCGAAGGCCAGCGGGTCTTGGTCTGGGTCGCGAGCAGTGCCTGGGCGGTTACCGGTACTCGGGGTACTGCGCGGCCCAAGGGTGCTGTCTTTGAAACCACGGACCGAGTTGAAACCACCGGCGTAGTAGTTCTCATAAAACGGCAAGCCATCGGTGGAACCGTAGCCGTCGCCATAACCCAACTCGCTGTGGAAGCGCAGGGTGTAGTTTTCGTTGATAGGGGTAAACAGTTGGCCACGGTAGTCGATCTTGTAGAACGACAGGTCGCTGCCCGGTACGGTGATTTCACCGGTCAAGCTTTGCGAAGCACCACGGGTTGGCAACACGCCCTTGTTCAAGGTCGACGAAGACCAGCCGGCCGACGCCTTGAAGTTAAGGAACTTGGTACCTTCTTTGTCGATGAAGTCGAAGATCTCGTCAACGGTGTAGGTGCCGGTCTTGATCTCGTCCTGCTGGGCGGTGAGGCCGAAGGTCAGGCGCGAGGTTTCGCTGATCGGGTAACCGAAGTTGATACCGGCGCCCAGGCTGTCTACTGCGTAGCTCGCCACGTCGACGTCGAGGTCGTCGTAGTTGGTGGTGCGGTAGAAAGCGTTGTAGCCCAGGCTCACGCCGTCTGGCGTGTAATACGGATCGACATAGCTGAAGTTGTAGCGGCTCTGGTATTCGCTGCGGGTCAGGCCGACGGACACACGGTTACCGGTACCCAGGAAGTTGTTCTGGGTAATCGAACCACCGAGGATCAGACCTGCGCTCTGGGCGAAGCCAACGCTGGCGGTAATGGAACCGGACGCTTGTTCTTCCACGCTGTAGTTGACGTCGACCTGGTCATCGGTGCCTGGCACCGCTGGGGTTTCGACGCTCACTTCCTTGAAGAAGCCCAGACGCTCGAGGCGAGTCTTGGACTGGTCGATCAGGTACGTCGATGCCCAGCCACCTTCCATCTGGCGCATCTCGCGGCGCAGCACTTCGTCTTCGGACTTGGTGTTGCCGCGGTAGTTGATGCGGTTCACGTAAGCGCGCTTGCCAGGGTCGACGACGAAGGTCACGTCTACGGTACGGTCGGCTTCGTGGGGCTGGGGCACACCGTTGACGTTGGCAAAGGTGTAACCATCGTTACCCAGACGGCGGGTGATCAGTTCGGACGTGGTGGTCATCAGCTTCCGCGAGAACACCTGGCCTTTCTGCACCAGCAGCAACTGCTTGACCTGGTCTTCCGGGACTTTCAGGTCACCGTTGAGCTTAACCTCGCCGACCGTGTATTTCTCACCTTCGTTGACGTTAACGGTGATGTACACGTGCTTCTTGTCAGGGGTCATGGACACCTGGGTCGAGGCGATGTCCATATTGATGTAGCCACGGTCCAAGTAGTAGGAACGCAGGCGTTCGAGGTCACCGGAGAGTTTTTCGCGAGCGTACTTGTCATCGTTGCGGAAGAACGACAGCCAGTTGGTGGTCTTGAGTTCGAACAAGTCGGTGAGGTCTTCTTCGGGGAAGACCGAGTTGCCCACCACGTTGATGTGCTGGATAGCAGCGACGGTGCCCTCGTTGATGTTGATCTTCAACGAAACACGGTTGCGCGGCTGGGGCACCACCTCGGCGTCGACGGTAGCCGAATAACGACCCTGCGCCACATATTGGCGTTGCAGTTCGTTACGCACCCCTTCGAGGGTCGCGCGCTGGAAGATTTCACCTTCAGCGAGCCCGGACTGTTTCAAGCCCTTGAGCAGGTCCTCGGTGGAAATCGCTTTGTTGCCTTCGATCTCGATGGCGGACACCGAAGGCCGCTCGACCACCGTGATGACCAGGACGTTAGCGTCTCGACCCAATTGGATATCTTGGAAAAAGCCGGTTTTGAACAGGGCTCGAGTGGATTCCACCAGGCGACTGTCGTCAGCCTGGTCACCTACGTTCAACGGCAACGCGCCAAAGACGCTGCCAGCGGATACCCGCTGGAGGCCATTGACACGAATATCGGAGATGGTGAAGGACTCGGCGTGAACTTCAGCGATCATCAGTACGGCGAGAACCGCAGTTAGCAGCAGACGTTTCATGAAGTCCTTTCTTATTCCAACTGGCAATAAACAAACTGCCGCAGGTGCGGCAGGTTCGCAATTGAGCGAAGCGTTACAGTCGACCCAAATCGTTGATCAGGGCCAGTAACATCACCCCGACTACCAAACTGATACCGATTTGGATTCCCCAACCTTGAACCCGATCGGAGACCGGGCGACCACGCACCCACTCGATCAGGTAAAACAGCAAATGCCCCCCATCCAATACTGGAATGGGCAGCAGATTAAGAACTCCTAGGCTAATGCTCAGGTAAGCGAGGAAGTTCAAGAAATCCCCCACGCCGGACTGGGCCGAAGCGCCCGCCACTTTAGCAATGGTTATCGGTCCACTCAAGTTTTTTACCGAGAGCTCGCCGAACAACATTTTCTTCAGTGATTCGAGGGTCAGCACACTCATGGTCCAGGTACGATTCGCCGCCTCGGCAATCGCCTCTACCGGGCCATAGCTGACCTCGCGCAGCATCGTTGCTGGCCATTCGACAGGTTTCACCCCTGCGCCCATGTAGCCCGCGGCGGCTTTTCCTTCGCCCTTAGTAGCCAGTTGCACCGGCAGATCGAGCTGCTCGCCGCCACGCTGGACGGTCAAGACGACCCGCGCGCTCGGCTTGACCCGCACGCCATCGACGACCTGCTGCCAATCGGCCAAGGGTACACCATCGAGCGCCAGTAAGCGGTCACCTGTCTGCAGACCCGCCGCATGGGCCGGGCCCTGCGGATCGATCTCGGCCAATACTGGCTCTACCGACGGCCGCCAGGGTCGGATGCCCAGCGAGCGGATGGGGTCTGGGTCGTCCGAGCCTTTGAGCCATTGATCCAGTACCAGGGTATGAGCGGCCTCAGTGCCACCGTCGACGTCACGGGAGACCACTTGCAGCGAGCCGCTTTCGCCGAGTCGGCGCACCAACTGCAGGTTGACGGCCCCCCACCCGGCCACGGGCTTGCCGTCTACCGATACGATTTCCTGGCCAGCCTGCAGCCCCGAGACGGCAGCGATACTGCCCGCTTCGACAGCGCCCACCACTGGCCGCATCTGCTGGCTGCCCATCATCGCCAGCACCCAGAAAAATACCAGGGCCAGAAGGAAGTTGGCGATGGGGCCTGCCGAGACGATGGCGATGCGTTGACGCACCGTTTTACGATTGAACGATTGATCGACCTGGTCGAGGGGCACTTCGCCCTCGCGTTCGTCGAGCATCTTCACGTAGCCGCCCAGCGGGATGGCTGCAACGACGAACTCCGTACCATGCCGGTCGTGCCAACGCACCAGCGGCATGCCAAAGCCCACAGAGAAACGCAGCACTTTCACGCCACAGCGGCGGGCGACCCAGAAATGGCCGAATTCGTGGAACGTGACCAGCACACCCAAGGCGATCAGGGTACCGACGATCATGTAAAGCGCACTCATAATTCTCTCCGTACAGCTTGGCCAGGGGCTTAACAACGTAGCCAGGGCACACTTTCACCTATTGGCCGCGGCGACTCAACCACTGCTCGGCAAGCATTCGTGCCCGCCCGTCGGCGGCAAACACCGCGTCTAGGTCATCGACCGGCACCACCGCCTCGCGCTCCAATACTGCTGCGATCATACGCGCGATCTCAGGGTACCGCAGGCGCCCTTGCAGAAACGCCTCCACCGCCACCTCATTAGCCGCGTTCAACATCGCCGGGGCACTGCCGCCCGCCTGGGCAGCCTCGCGCGCGAGGCGTAGGCACGGAAAACGCTGTTCGTCCGGCGCCTGGAAGTCCAGCCGGGCAATACTGAATAGATCCAGCGGCGCTACGCCGGAATCCAGCCGCTGCGGCCACGCCAGGGCATGGGCGATGGGGGTGCGCATATCGGGGTTGCCCAACTGCGCCAAGACCGACCCGTCGACGTAGTCAACCAGCGAATGGATCACGCTTTGCGGATGCACCACCACTTCGACCTGTTCGGGCCGCGCGTCGAACAGCCAACACGCCTCGATCAGTTCCAGGCCTTTGTTCATCATGGTCGCGGAGTCGACCGAGATCTTGCGCCCCATGGACCAGTTCGGATGGGCGCAAGCCTGCGCCGGGGTAACCTGCTCCAGCTCGGCCAAAGGCGTCTGCCGGAACGGCCCACCGGAGGCGGTCAGGAGGATCCGCCGCACCCCTACCGCCGTTAACCCACGGGCGAAATCCTGGGGCAGGCATTGGAAAATAGCATTGTGCTCGCTGTCGATGGGCAGCAATACGGAACCGCTGCGCTGGACCGCCTGCATAAACAGCGCGCCGCTCATGACCAAGGCTTCTTTGTTGGCCAGCAGGATTTTCTTGCCAGCATGCACTGCGGCCAGCGTGGGTCGCAGCCCTGCCGCACCGACGATGGCAGCCATCACGGCGTCCACTTCGGGCGCCGCCGCCACCTGGCAAAGCCCCTCCTCGCCCACCAATACTTCAGTGGCGCAGCCCGCTGCTTGCAGCGAACGCTGCAGCTCATCGGCGGCTATCGGGTTCGGTACCACACAGTAACGCGGGGTATGCTTTAGGCACAGTGCACGCAGCTCGGTCAGGCGGCTATAACCCGACATTGCGAACACTTGATAACGCTCAGGGTGGCGTGCAATCACATCCAGGGTGCTGAGCCCGATCGAGCCGGTTGCGCCCAGCACGGTAATCCATTGAGGCTGGCTCACAGTACGCCCCAGCCAGCGGCCCAGAGCAATACCGCAAACACCGGAATCGCCGCTGTGAGGCTGTCGATTCGGTCCAGCACACCGCCATGCCCAGGCAACAGGTTGCTGCTGTCCTTGATACCGGCGCTGCGCTTGAACATGCTTTCGGTCAGGTCACCGACCACCGAGATAGCCACCACCACGGCGGCCCCCAGCAGTGTCTGGATGATCTGCCCCACCGCCCAGCCTTCGTACAGGCCGACACCTAGGGTGACGGCCAGGCACAGCAGCATGCCACCGTAAAAGCCTTCCCAGCTTTTACCTGGGCTGACCTTTGGGGCCAACTTGCGCTTGCCCAGGGCCTTGCCGGAGAAATAAGCGCCGATGTCGGCGCCCCACACCAGCAGCATGACGGTCAGGATCAAGCTATTACCCAGAGGCCACTGTTTGATGAGGATCAGCCCCTGCCAGGCCGGTAACAGGATCAACAAGCCGATCAGCAGCTTGCAGGCGACACTGGACCAGTGTGCGCTGGACGCGGGATACGTTATTACCAGGTAAGTGGCCAGCATCCACCACAGCACCGATGCACCCAGCACCCAAGGCGCCAGGTCAGGCGCCAGATACAGGAAGAACAACAGGGCAGCGACCGCCGCCGAGAAGGTGATACGCATGGCCTGAGCTTCGAGCCCGGCCAGCCGTGCCCACTCCCAAGCGCCTAAAGTGACCACGACACCGATGAACAGGGCAAAACCTGCCCCCTTGAGCAGAAAAAACCCGCACAAGGCAATCGGTAGCAGGATCAGTGCTGTAAGGATGCGTTGCTTAAGCATTAGGCACGGGCTCCAGCCTCGACCTGCTCGCTAGTCTTGCCAAAGCGACGCTGCCGTGAGGCGAAATCGGCCAATGCTCGACGCATGGCCTCGTGTTTGAAGTCCGGCCAGAACAGGTCGGAGAAGTACAGCTCGGCATAGGCCAGCTGCCATAACAGGAAGTTGCTGATGCGGTGTTCGCCGCCGGTCCGAATGCAGAGGTCTGGCAGCGGTAGATCCCCGGTGGCCAGACAGGTCTGCAGCAGCTCGGGGGTGATGTCTTCAGGGCGCAAATGGCCCGCCTGGACTTCCCGAGCCAGACGCTGGGAAGCCTGGGCGATATCCCACTGGCCGCCGTAATTAGCCGCAATCTGCAGAATAAAGCGGTTATTGCCAGCGGTTTGCGCCTCGGCTTCGCGCATGGCTGCCTGCAGCTCGGGATGAAAGCGCGAGCGATCGCCGATAATGCGCAAGCTGATGGCATTGTCGTTCAACCGCCGCGCTTCGCGGCGCAAGGCGGTGAAGAACAACTCCATCAGTGCACCGACCTCTTCGGCCGGGCGCTGCCAGTTTTCGCTGGAGAAGGCAAATAGGGTGAGCACTTCGACCTTGGCTTCGGCGCAGACCTCGATGACCGCACGAACCGCGTCCACGCCCGCCTTATGGCCAGCCACACCGGGCAGCAGGCGTTTTTTTGCCCAGCGATTGTTTCCATCCATGATGATCGCAACATGTCGCGGCACAGTGGACGGCAAAGCCAGCTTGGTCTTTTCCATGTGAACGGGCAGTCCCTTAAACGGCCATCAGGTCCGCTTCTTTCTGCTTCACGGCTACTTCGATATCCGCCACGAACTTGTCAGTCAGTTTCTGGATGTCGTCTGCGGCACGGCGCTCTTCGTCTTCGCTGATCTCTTTTTCCTTGACCAGGTCTTTGAGCTGGCTCAAGGCATCGCGACGAATGTTGCGCACGGCAACCCGGCCGTCTTCAGCGGCATCACGGGCCTGCTTGGTGAAGCCCTTACGGGTTTCTTCAGTCAGAGCCGGCATGGAAATCAGCAGCAACTCACCCAGGTTGGTCGGGTTGAAGCCCAGACCGGAACTCTGGATGGCTTTGTCCACAGCGCCCAACATGTTGCGTTCGAACGCAACCACTTGCAGCGTGCGCGAATCTTTCACAGTGACGTTGGCGACTTGGTTCAGCGGGGTGTCGGAGCCGTAGTACGGCACCATCACACCACCCAGCACGCTCGGGTGAGCCTGCCCGGTACGGATGCGGCTGAACGCGTGGAGCAGCGACTCCAGGGATTTCTGCATGCGCACTTGGGCGTCTTTTTTGATTTCGTTGATCATTGCTCGCCTTCCTCGATCAGGGTTCCTTCGGCGCCGCCCACTACGATGTTCAGCAGGGCGCCAGGCTTGTTCATGTTAAATACCCGCAACGGCATCTTGTGGTCGCGGCACAGGCAGATGGCGGTCAGGTCCATCACGCCGAGCTTGCGATCCAATACTTCATCGTACGTCAGGCGGTCGAATTTCTCAGCATGTGGATCCTTGAAAGGATCGGCAGTGTACACGCCGTCGACCTTGGTGGCTTTGAGCACTACGTCAGCATCGATTTCGATGGCACGCAGGCAGGCCGCCGAATCGGTGGTGAAGAAGGGATTACCGGTACCGGCGGCGAAGATCACCACGTCACCGGAATTCAGGTGGCGGATGCCCTTGCGGCGGTCGTAATGGTCGGTCACGCCCACCATGGAGATCGCCGACATGACGATGGCGGCGATGTTCGAACGCTCCAGCGCGTCGCGCATGGCCAATGCGTTCATCACGGTAGCCAGCATCCCCATGTGGTCGCCAGTGACCCGGTCCATGCCCGCCGCGCTCAGCGCAGCGCCGCGGAACAGGTTGCCGCCGCCGATAACCAGACCGACCTGAACACCGATGCCAACCAATTGGCCGACTTCCAGCGCCATGCGATCCAGCACTTTGGGGTCAATCCCAAACTCTTCGGAGCCCATCAGGGCCTCGCCGCTCAATTTGAGCAAAATGCGTTTATAGCGAGGTTGACGACCACTCACCTGCTGAGCCATTGCGAGTTTCTCCTGCGGCGTTGTAGAAAATTCTGTGCGGGCTACCCGTTGCAGCCTGCGCTAACTCTAGATGGAATCACGGCCTCGTGAGCCAAAATTCGTCTCTCACTTTGACAAAGAGGCTGCGCGCGTAAGCGGGCAGCCTCTTTTGTCGACAGTTGGAAAACCGTCTTACTGCTTGCTGGCAGCCGCTACCTGGGCAGCAACTTCGTCAGCGAAGTTGTCGACCGGCTTCTCGATGCCTTCACCTACCGCAAAACGGGTGAAAGAAACGATTTCAGCGCCGGCCTGCTTGGCCAGGGCACCGACGGTCAGCTCAGGGTTCTTGACGAACGCTTGCTCGACCAGGCTGGCTTCAGCCAGGAACTTCTTAATGCGGCCGCCTACCATGTTTTCCACGATATTGGCTGGCTTGCCTTTGATTTTGTCTTCGTTGAGGCTCATGAACACGGCTTTTTCGCGTTCGATGGCATCAGCCGAGACTTCCGAAGGCAACAGGAACTCAGGGTTGCTAGCGGCTACGTGCATGGCGATATCACGGGCCAGCTCGACGCTGCCGCCCTTGAGAACGACTGCCACACCGATTTTGTTGCCGTGCAGGTAAGAACCTACAACGTCACCTTCAACCCGCGCCAAACGGCGAATGTTGACGTTTTCGCCCACTTTGGCCACCAGGTTAACCCGCGAGGTTTCCTGAGCTTCGATCAGCGGAGCCGCGTCGGTCAGCTTGTCGGCGAAGGCTTTTTCCAGGCTTTCGTTTACGAAGGCCTTGAAGTCGTCTTGCAGGGCCAGGAAGTCGGTCTGCGAGTTGACTTCGATCAGAACGGCGACCTTGCCGTCGTCCTTGATGCTGATAGCGCCTTCAGCTGCGACGTTGCCAGCCTTTTTAGCCGCTTTGATGGCGCCGGAGGCGCGCATGTCGTCGATTGCTTTTTCGATGTCGCCGCCGGCCTTGGTGAGGGCCTTCTTGCAGTCCATCATGCCTTCGCCGGTACGCTCGCGCAGTTCTTTGACCAGCGCTGCAGTAATCTCTGCCATTTCAAAATCCTCTTGGATAGGTTATCAACCATTCCACCCGATTCGCACGGGCGATCAAATCTTTGGACCCCGCCAGCTACTGCCGAAAACAATGCAATCAATACACTGGCGATAGGGATCCGAGGTGGCAAAAAGGGGGCCTAGCCCCCTTTTTGCTTGCGTACTGAGTCAACGCCAGGCGTCAGCGACTCAGCCCTCTACCGCAGCGGCAGGTGCGTCCTGGACGTACTCTTCAGTACCGCCAGCGACGTGGTTGCGGCCACGGATGACAGCGTCAGCCATCGAACCCATGTACAGCTGGATAGCGCGGATAGCGTCATCGTTGCCTGGGATGATGTAGTCAACGCCTTCTGGGCTGCTGTTGGTATCGACAACGCCGATGACCGGAATGCCCAACTTGTTGGCTTCGGTGATCGCGATACGCTCGTGATCAACGTCGATAACGAACAATGCGTCAGGCAGGCCGCCCATGTCCTTGATACCGCCCAGGCTACGATCCAGCTTTTCCAGGTCGCGAGTACGCATCAGCGCCTCTTTCTTGGTCAGCTTGGCGAAAGTACCGTCTTCGGCCTGAGTTTCCAGGTCGCGCAGGCGCTTGATCGAGGCACGGATGGTTTTGAAGTTGGTCAGCATGCCGCCCAACCAGCGATGGTCGACGTACGGCGAACCGCAACGTGCTGCTTCTTCAGCAACGATCTTGCCAGCCGAACGCTTGGTGCCGACGAACAGGATCTTGTTTTTGCCCTGGGCCAGACGCTCTACGAAGGTCAGTGCCTCGTTGAACATTGGCAGGGTTTTTTCAAGGTTGATGATGTGGATCTTGTTACGCGCGCCGAAAATGTATTTACCCATTTTCGGGTTCCAGTAACGGGTCTGGTGGCCGAAGTGCACACCGGCCTTCAGCATATCGCGCATATTGACTTGGGACATGATAGTTCCTTGATAAGTCGGGTTAGGCCTCCACGCATCCCAATGACCAACCCGCAGCGGTTCACGCTGTAGGCACCCAGGTCATCGTGTCGACACGTGTGTGGGTTCTTTGGTTTGTTCGCTCCCCAGGCGTACCCGGAAAGCGGCGCATTTTATACCACAGAACCTGGGCCAGAGAAACCTGAAATATCGTTGCGCAACAACGTCTTTTGCGCGGGGCCTTGTTTCGCGCGACAATGGCCCCCATCGTTCCTCTATATAAAGAAGCGTCGGCCCCGCCCCTACCGGTTCATGGGCCTCTGTTAGAATCTGCTTCACTTCCGTATTCCACCACGCCCGCGCGTGCCGAGAGAGCCTGTATGACCGTTACCCTCAAGACCCCCGAAGACATCGCCAAAATGCGCATCGCTGGCCAACTGGCAGCCGACGTACTGGAAATGATCGCCCCCCACGTCAAGGCGGGCACCACCACAGAAGAGCTCGACCGCCTGTGCCATGACTTTATCGTCAATGAACAGAAGGCCATACCGGCGCCGCTCAATTACAAAGGTTACCCCAAGTCGATCTGCACCTCGCTGAACCACGTGGTGTGCCATGGCATCCCCAATGAAAAGCCGCTCAAGGATGGCGATGTCCTGAACATCGACATCACCGTGATCAAAGATGGCTACCATGGCGACACCAGCCGCATGTTCCATGTAGGCACCGTGCCCGAGTGGGCCATTCGCCTATCGAAAATCACCCAGGAATGCCTCTATAAAGGCATCGAGGTAGTGCGCCCCGGCGCGCGCCTGGGCGACATTGGCGAGGTTATCCAGAAGCACGCCGAGAAAAACGGCTTTTCGGTGGTGCGCGAATACTGCGGCCACGGCATCGGTAAGGTGTTCCATGAAGAGCCGCAGATCCTGCACTATGGCCGCGCTGGCGAGGGCATGGAACTGCAAGAAGGCATGACCTTTACCATCGAGCCCATGATCAACCAGGGCAAGGCAGAAACGCGCCTGCTGGGTGATGGCTGGACCGCCATCACCAAAGATCGCAAGCTTTCGGCACAGTGGGAACACACCCTGGTGGTGACCGCCACGGGCTATGAGATCTTCACCCTGCGCAGTGACGACACGATCCCTCGCAGCAACTGAGCCGCCGCTGGCCATCGCCCCTCCAACCTCGCGAGCCTCAAGATGCCCCAAGTAGACCCGGAATTATTCGACCGCGGCCAGTTCCAGGCTGAACTCGCCCTGAAGGCCAGCCCGATCGCGGCCTTCAAGAAGGCCATTCGCCACGCGAGCGAAGTGCTGGACGAGCGTTTTCATAAAGGCCGCGACATTCGCCGCCTGGTAGAAGACCGTGCTTGGTTCGTCGACAACCTTCTGGAGCGCGCCTGGGAGCAGTTCGATTGGAGCGATGACGCCGATATCGCCCTGCTGGCGGTGGGCGGCTATGGGCGTGGCGAGTTACACCCCTATTCCGACATCGACCTGATGATCCTGCTGGAAAGCGCAGATCACGAAGTTTTTCGCGAATCCATCGAGGGTTTTCTCACTCTATTGTGGGACATCGGCCTTGAGGTTGGGCAAAGCGTGCGCTCGGTCGATGAGTGCGCCGAGGAGGCCCAGGCCGACCTCACGGTGATCACCAACCTGATGGAATGCCGCACCATTGCCGGCCCGGAACGCCTGCGTCGGCGCATGCTGGAGGTCACCAGCACGGCCAACATGTGGCCTAGCAAAGAGTTTTTCCTGGCCAAGCGCGCCGAGCAGCGAGCACGCCACCACAAATACAATGACACCGAATACAACCTGGAGCCCAACGTCAAAGGCTCACCGGGTGGCCTGCGGGACATTCAAACCATTCTCTGGGTGGCCCGGCGCCAGTTCGGCACCCTGAACCTGCATGCCCTGGCCGGCGAAGGCTTTCTGGTAGAAAGCGAAAACAACCTGCTCGCCTCCTCCCAGGAGTTCCTGTGGAAGGTGCGCTACGCCCTGCACATGCTGGCGGGCCGCTCCGAGGACCGCCTGCTGTTCGACCATCAGCGCAGTATTGCCGGCTTGCTGGGTTACAAGGACAGCGACGCGAAGCTCGCCATCGAACGCTTCATGCAAAAGTATTATCGGGTGGTCATGAGCATCGCTGAGCTCAGCGACCTGATCATCCAGCATTTCGAAGAAGTGATTCTGGCCGACGATGACGGCAGCGTCACCCAGCCGATCAATTCGCGCTTCCAGTTGCACGACGGCTATATCGAAGCCACCCATGTGAATGTCTTCAAACGCACGCCGTTCGCGATGCTGGAGATCTTCGTGCTGATGGCGCAAAACCCTGAGATTAAAGGGGTGCGCGCCGACACCATTCGCCTGTTGCGCGAACATCGGCACCTGATCGACGATGACTTTCGCAATGACATCCGCAACACCAGCCTGTTTATCGAGCTGTTCAAGTGCGAGTTCGGCATCCACCGCAACCTGCGGCGCATGAACCGCTATGGCATTCTCGGCCGTTACCTGCCCGAGTTTGGCCATATCGTTGGGCAGATGCAGCATGACCTGTTTCATATTTATACAGTCGATGCGCACACCCTGAACTTGATCAAGCACCTGCGTAAACTGCAGTACACCCAGCAAGTGTCAGAGAAATTCCCATTGGCGAGTAAGCTCATGGCGCGCCTACCCAAGGCCGAATTGATTTACCTGGCCGGGCTGTACCACGACATCGGCAAAGGCCGTAACGGCGACCATTCGGAGCTGGGCGCGGTTGACGCAGAGGTGTTCTGCCGGCGCCATCAGTTGCCGATCTGGGACAGCCGGCTGATTGTCTGGCTGGTGCAGAACCACCTGGTGATGTCGACCACCGCCCAACGCAAAGACCTCTCCGACCCCCAGGTCATCCACGACTTTGCCCAGCAGGTGGGCGATGAAATCCATCTGGACTACCTTTACGTGCTGACGGTTGCCGACATCAACGCGACCAACCCCAGCTTGTGGAACTCGTGGCGCGCCAGCCTGCTACGCCAGCTCTACACCGAGACCAAGCGGGCCCTACGCCGGGGCCTGGAGAATCCGTTGGACCGCGAGGAGCAGATCCGCCGCACGCAGCACGCTGCCATCGATATCCTCGTGCGTGGCGGCACCGACCCCGACGACGTCGAGCAGCTCTGGTCGCAGTTGGGCGACGACTATTTCCTGCGCCATACCGCAGGCGACGTGGCGTGGCACACCGATGCGATCTTGCAGCAGCCCGACCACGGCGACCCCTTGGTATTGATCAAAGAGACCACCCAGCGCGAGTTCGAAGGCGGTACGCAGATTTTCATCTACGCCCCTGACCAACACGACTTCTTCGCGGTAACCGTGGCGGCCATGGACCAGCTCAACCTGAACATCCACGATGCGCGCATCATCACCTCGAGCAGCCAGTTCACCCTCGACACCTACATCGTGCTCGACACCGACGGCGGCTCGATTGGCGACAACCCGCAACGTATCGCGCAGATCCGCCAAGGCCTGGCCGAAGCGCTGCACAACCCGGACGACTACCCGACCATCATCCAACGGCGGGTACCGCGTCAGCTCAAGCATTTCGCCTTCGCGCCCCAGGTCACCATCCATAACGATGCCCAGCGCCCCGTCACCGTGCTGGAGCTGAGCGCGCCGGACCGGCCCGGACTGTTGGCACGCATCGGCAAGATTTTCCTGGAGTTCGACCTGTCCCTGCAAAATGCCAAGATCGCGACCCTGGGCGAGCGAGTAGAAGACATCTTCTTTATTACCGACGCCAACAACCAGCCGCTGTCCGACCCGCAGCTGTGCAGCCGCCTACAAAACACCATCGTCGACCAGTTGAGCGTCAGCCAGACGGCCGGCGTGGAACTGAACCGCCTGAGTATTTGATATGAACGACGCCCTGACGCATCTGCAGCCTTACCCTTTCGAGAAACTACGCGCCCTGCTGGGAGCAGTGACACCCAACCCGGAGCTGCGCCCCATCGCCCTCTCCATCGGCGAGCCAAAGCACCCGTCGCCGGCCTTCGTCAAGCAAGCGCTGGCGGAAAACCTCGACCAGATGGCGGTCTACCCCACCACCCAGGGGATCGCCGCGTTGCGCGAGGCCATCGCCCAGTGGGGCGAACGGCGCTTCAACGTACCGGCGGGCTGGCTTGACCCGGCCCGTCATGTGCTACCGGTCAATGGCACCCGTGAGGCGCTGTTCGCCTTCACGCAAACCGTGGCCCAACGCAACGTCGACGGCCTGATCGTCAGCCCTAACCCCTTCTATCAAATCTACGAAGGCGCGGCGATTTTGGCCGGGGCGACCCCGCACTACTTGCCTTGCCTGGACAGCAATGGTTTCAACCCGGACTTCGAGGCGGTATCGGCGCAAGTCTGGCAGCGCTGCCAGATCCTCTTTCTGTGCTCCCCAGGCAACCCCACGGGGGCACTGGTGCCGCTGGAAACCCTGAAAAAGCTCATTGCCCTGGCCGATGAACACGACTTCGTGATTGCCGCCGACGAGTGCTACAGCGAGCTGTACTTCGACGAACAGGCACCACCGCCCGGCTTGTTGAGCGCCTGCGCGGAACTGGGCCGCAGCGATTTCAAGCGCTGCGTAGTGTTCCATAGCCTGTCCAAACGCTCCAACCTGCCAGGCCTGCGTTCAGGCTTTGTGGCAGGGGATGCGGATATTATCAAAGCCTTTCTGCTGTACCGCACCTACCACGGCTGCGCCATGCCCGTACAAACTCAATTGGCCAGCATCGCCGCCTGGCGCGATGAGGCTCACGTGCGCGAAAACCGTGATCTGTATCGGGAAAAGTTCGACGCGGTGCTGGCGATTCTTTCTCCGGTGCTGGACGTCAAGAAACCCGATGGCAGCTTTTATCTGTGGGCCAAGGTGCCGATGGACGACGCACAGTTCAGCAGGCAGTTGTTCGAGCAGGCTCACGTGACGGTGGTGCCCGGCTCCTACCTGTCGCGAGAAGTCGACGGGGTCAACCCGGGCGCCGGACGAGTGCGCATGGCCCTGGTTGCGCCGCTGGCCGAGTGCGTCGAAGCGGCAGAGCGAATTCGCGGCTTCCTGGCCAGCCGCTAACGACCTACCAGTCGATCCGCAATCCGCCTAGCGCCAGGTGTGTTTCAACCCACCTGGCGCTAAGCGGCCTATATAAGTAATGCGCCCGCTGCGGCGCCCTGCTCGACACTCCAGGCTCCTATTCATGAGTCAACGGAGTTAGCCATGAACGACTTCTTTTTTCATTGCGTCCCGCAGAGCCAGGATGATGAGCCTGACTATGGGCAACGCGCTTGCGCCATCGCGATAGCCGAAAACCCCGCCAATGACCGCTCGATCAGCCCAGGCGATGGGCTGCACACTAAATTCTGGAAGCCAGGGCGCACCCTCAGTTTCCGATTCGTACGCGCAAACGGTACGCCGCTCCCCCTTGAACAGGCCCAGGCCATCTTCAGCGCAGGCAGCGGCTGGCTGAGCTACGCCAACCTAAAGTTCGAGCTGTTCAACGCATTAGACGAAGCGCAGCAGCAAGCACGCCTGGACGCCCAGGAGATGGCCGAGGAATCCGGGCTAGCGCCCGCCGAGCTGGCGCAGCTGGACTACCACAGCCCCAGTTGGTGCCTGCTATTTAAAGTGAGTTTTGCCTCCACGAGATGTTCCTCAATAGCGATCGGCACGGACTCACGGCTAGGCGGCTACTGCATGAGCCTGGACCTGGTCCCGCCAGAGCACCCCGACTTCGAAGCCCATGTTCTGCACACCTTCGGCCATCTGCTCGGGTTGCGCTTGGAGCACTTGCACCCCGATGCAGATGTGCCATGGGACGTCGACAAGGCCCTGGAGGCCTTCGCTAAAAGCGGATGGGGCCCGGCGAGTTCGAACGCCTATCTGTTCGACAAACTGCCCTATGGCGAGATTCTGCCCATGCCGTATGACCCGACCTCCATCATGCACTTGGCGATCCCTGGCTTCGTAACCCACAACGGCTGGGAACAGCCGCCGAATAAATGCATCGGCCCCGGAGACATCGCCAGGGCCCGCCTGGCCTACCCGGCCACTCAGTAAGGAGCCCTTGTTTGCAAGACTAAATTTAAGCTCGCGCCATGGCTGTCACCACACAGACATGGCGTTGAAACATTCGATGTCGCATAATTCGTCGATTGATATTTGGGAGAGAACGGGGCCGGTTTGGCGCCCCAGGGCAATCGATGACTTACACCCTCTACGGCATCAAAGCGTGCGACACCATGAAGAAAGCCCGTACCTGGCTGGACCAGAACGGTGTCGAGTACCGCTTTCACGACTACAAGGCTTCGGGCATCGACCCCCAGCTACTGGCCCGCTGGTGCGATGAACACGGCTGGCAAACCGTGCTCAACCGCGCCGGCACGACCTTCCGTAAGCTCTCGGACGAACAGAAAGCCGACCTCGACCAGGCGCGCGCCATCGAGTTGATGGTCGCGCAACCGTCGATGATCAAACGCCCTGTGCTCGATCTCGGCAGCAAAACGCTCGTAGGCTTCGTGCCTGACATCTACGCCGCGGCCCTCCAGTAAGCACTGGCATTACGGCCCGCAACATTTTCAAGAGGTAAGCCCATGTCCACTACCCTGTTCAGCCTGGCCTTCGGTGTCGGCACGCAAAACCGCGAAGGCGTCTGGCTGGAAGTTTTCTACGCCCTGCCCCTGATTAACCCGTCGGCCGAGTTACTGGCCGCCGTGGCACCGATCCTGGGCTACAGCGGTGGCAACCAGGCAATTGCGTTCAATACCGCACAAGCTTCACAATTGGCCGACGCGGTAAAACCGCTGGACGCCGCTCAAGGTGCGCTGCTGACCCGCCTGGCAGAAAGCCACAAGCCGTTGGTTGCCACTCTGCTGGCTGAAGACACCGCCCTGACCTCGACCCCAGAGGCCTACCTGAAACTGCACCTGCTCTCCCATCGTTTGGCCAAGCCCCACGGCCTGAGCCTGGCCGGGATTTTCCCGCTGCTGCCCAACGTGGCCTGGACCAGCCAGGGCGCCGTTGATTTGAACGAACTGGCCGGCCTGCAACTGGAAGCTCGCCTCAAAGGTGAGCTGCTGGAAGTCTTCTCGGTGGATAAATTCCCCAAGATGACCGACTACGTCGTGCCTACCGGCGTACGCATCGCCGACAGCGCCCGGGTCCGCCTGGGCGCTTACATTGGCGAAGGCACGACCATCATGCACGAAGGGTTCGTCAACTTTAACGCGGGCACCGAAGGCCCCGGCATGATCGAAGGCCGCGTCTCGGCTGGGGTGTTCGTGGGCAAAGGCTCGGACTTAGGTGGCGGTTGCTCGACCATGGGCACCCTCTCCGGTGGTGGCAATATCGTGATCAAAGTGGGCGAAGGTTGCCTGATTGGCGCCAACGCCGGCATCGGTATCCCCCTGGGCGACCGTAACACGGTGGAATCGGGGCTGTACGTGACGGCAGGCACCAAGGTGGCCTTGCTCGACGAGCAGAACCAGTTGGTGAAAGTGGTCAAGGCGCGCGACCTGGCCGGCCAGCCCGACCTGTTATTCCGGCGCAACTCGGAAACCGGCGCTGTGGAATGCAAAACCCACAAGTCGGCCATCGAGCTGAACGAAGCCCTGCACGCCCACAACTGAGTGGCACCCCCAGGCCCACTTGCCGTGGGCCTGGACGCCAGAGCCGACCGCCATGTTTCAACCTTCCCCTTGGCGTAGTGATTTTCCGGCTATCGCCGCCCTGCAAGGGCAACAGCAAACCTACCTCGACAGCGCCGCCACGGCGCAGAAACCCCAGGCGATGCTCGATGCCTGGTGCCATTATTACCAGCACGGCGCCGCCAATGTGCACCGTGCGCAGCACCTACCCGGCGCGCTGGCCACCCAGGCGTTCGAAAGCAGCCGCGAGAAAGTCGCCCACTGGCTGAACGCCGCCAGCCCCAGCCAAATTATCTTCACCCACGGTGCGACCAGCGCTTTCAACCTGCTCGCGTACGGTTTGGCCCATACCTTTGCCGCGGGGGATGAAATCGTCATCAGCGCCCTGGAGCACCACGCCAACCTTTTGCCATGGCAGCAACTGGCCCAGCGCCAGGGCCTCAAGCTGGTGGTCCTGCCCTTGGACGCAGATGGCAGCATCGACCTTGCCGCCGCCGCGAACCTGATCGGGCCACGCACTCGGCTATTGGCCGTGAGCCAGTTGTCCAATGTGATTGGCCGCTGGCAGCCCTTGCCCGCACTGCTGGCCATGGCCCGCGCCCAGGGCGCTCTGAGCGTGGTCGACGGTGCCCAGGGCGTGGTCCACGGGCGTCACGATGTGCAGGCGCTGGGTTGCGATTTTTACGTGTTCTCCAGCCATAAACTCTACGGCCCCGACGGCGTTGGCGTGCTCTATGGCCGCAGCGAGGCCTTGGGCCGGCTGCGCCACTGGCAATTCGGTGGCGAAATGGTGCATGACGCGGACTACCACAGCGCCTCGTTCCAACCCGCGCCGCTGGGTTTCGAGGCGGGCACACCGGCCATCGCCGGGGTGATCGGCCTCGGTGCGACCCTGGAATACCTGGGCGGCCTCGATCACCTGGCCATCGAGGCCCACGAAGCTGCTTTGCATGCGCGCTTGCTGCGCGGCCTGCATGATCGGGACGGCATCCGCCTGCTGGGCACGCCACAGCTGGCCCTGGCCAGCTTTGTCGTGGACAACGTGCACAACGCCGACCTGGCCCACCTGCTGACCGAACAAGGGATCGCCGTGCGCGCCGGCCATCATTGCGCAATGCCCCTGCTGAAAACCCTTGGGCTGGGCGGGGCCATCCGTGTTTCGCTGGGGTTTTACAACGACTCCGATGACCTGCAGCGTTTCTTTACGGCCCTGGACAAAGCCTTGGAACTGTTGCGATGAATGACCAAGCCGAGGCCGCATTGGACGAATTTCAACAGGCTGCGAGCTGGGAGCAGCGCGCACGCCTGTTGATGCAATGGGGTGAGCGCTTGCAGCCACTGAGCGCCGCTGAAAAAACCGAAGCCAATCGCGTGACGGGCTGTGAAAGCAACGTTTGGCTGGTGGCTGATTGGCGGGCCCCGCATTGGCATTTCAAAGCGGCCAGCGATGCTCGCCTGATCCGTGGTTTGCTAGCCCTGTTGCTGGTGCGCGTACAAGGGCTGTCACCCAGCGAAATGAGCAGCCTGGACCTGCCAGGCTGGTTCGCGCAGTTGGGGTTGGCGCGGCAATTGTCGCCGTCTCGCAGCAACGGCCTGAATGCGGTATTGCAGCGCATGGCCAGCCTGACCGTGCCCCAGAGCTAAACTCGATCAGCCGGGCGGCGAACGCCGGCGACCACTTTGTCCACCGCCTTGGTGGCGGCCACCATGCCAAAGGTCGCCGTCACCATCATCACCGCGCCAAACCCGCCGGCGCAGTCAAGCTTGACGCCATCGCCCACGAAGCTTTTTTGCAAACAAATGCTGCCATCGGGCTTGGGGTAGCGCAGCTGCTCGGTGGAAAACACACAGGGCACGCTGTAGTGCCGGGTTACCGTGCGGGAAAACCCATAGTCGCGGCGCAGGGTCGAGCGCACCTTTGAAGCCAGTGGGTCGTTGAAGGTGCGGTTCAGGTCACAGACCTGAATCAACGTCGGGTCGATCTGCCCGCCAGCACCGCCCGTGGTGATGATTTGGATCTTGCGCCGCTTGCACCAGGCGATCAGCGCCGCTTTGGCGTTGACGCTGTCGATACAGTCAATCACGCAATCGATATTGGGTGTGATGTAGTCAGCCATGGTCTCGCGGGTGACGAAATCGGCCACCGCGTGCACCACGCCATCGGGGTTGATCCCGCGCAGGCGCTCGGCCATCACCTCGACCTTGGGCCGCCCTACGGTGGAGTCCAGTGCGTGCAACTGCCGGTTGGCATTACTGACGCAAACATCGTCGAGGTCGAACAGGGAAATTTCACCCACACCACAGCGTGCGATCGCCTCCGCCGCCCACGACCCCACCCCGCCTACGCCGACGATAGCCACATGCGCAGCGCGCAGCCGCTGTAGCCCCTCTACACCATACAAACGGGCGATACCGGCAAAACGGGGATCTTCTGTGCTCATGCTCTGGACCTCAAAAACCGGCGCGCATTATAGGGCGCTGCGAGCCGCAGGGCACCTACCGCCGATAAGTGAATGGGATTAAGTCATTCAGCGAAACGCCTTACAAGCTATACCTATAATTTCGTACAACGATGTACGATGCGCCCTACTTAGGAATTGAACTCTCTATGTCATCGCGCAAATTTGGTATCAACCTTGTAATCGTCCTCGCCATCACGGCGCTGTTCACTGGCTTTTGGGCGCTGATCAACCGCCCGGTGAGTGCACCGAACTGGCCTGAACAGATTTCCGGCTTTTCCTACTCGCCGTTCCGGCTGGGGCAAAACCCTCAACGTGACCAATACCCGTCCGATGAAGAGATGCGCCAAGACCTGGAGCAGATGAGCAAGCTCACGGATAACATCCGCATCTACTCGGTGGACGGCAGCCAGGCCAACATTCCCAAACTGGCGGAAGAGTTTGGCCTGCGGGTGACGTTGGGCATCTGGATCAGCCCCGACCTTGAGCGCAATGAACGCGAGATCGCCAAGGGCATTGAACTGGCTAACTCCAGCCGCAGTGTGGTGCGGGTCGTGGTGGGCAACGAAGCGCTGTTCCGTAAAGAGGTCACCGTCAAAGACCTAGGCGCCTACCTGGACCGCGTGCGCGCAGCGGTGAAAGTGCCGGTGACCACTTCCGAGCAGTGGCACATCTGGGAGCACAACCCAGAGCTGGCCAAGCACGTCGACCTGATTGCCGCCCACATCCTGCCTTATTGGGAGTTCATTAAACGCGATGATGCCGAGCAGTTCGTGCTCGACCGTGCCCGTGAACTCAAGCGCTTGTTCCCGAAAAAGCAGCTGCTGCTGTCCGAGGTTGGCTGGCCGAGCAATGGGCGGATGCGCGGCGGTGCCGATGCGACCCAGGCCGACCAGGCCATTTACCTGCGCACCTTGGTCAACCGGCTTAACCGCCAGGGCTACAACTACTTCGTGATCGAAGCCTACGACCAGCCCTGGAAAGCCAGCGACGAAGGCTCGGTAGGCGCCTACTGGGGCGTGTTCAACGCCGCCCGGCAGCAGAAATTCAACTTTGACGGCCCGGTGGTCGCCATTCCGCAATGGCGCGCATTGGCCGTGGGTTCGGTGGTGTTGGCCATGCTTTCGCTGGCCATGTTGCTGATCGATGGCTCGGCCCTGCACCAGCGCGGGCGGACCTTTTTGACCTTTATTGCCTTTCTTTGTGGGTCAGTGCTGGTGTGGATCGGCTACGACTACAGCCAGCAATACAGCACCTGGTTCAGCCTGACCGTTGGCTTCTTGCTGGGGCTGGGCGCGCTGGGGGTGTTTATCGTGCTGCTGACCGAAGCCCACGAGCTGGCAGAGGCCGTGTGGACGCAAAAGCGTCGGCGCGAATTCCTGCCCGTGGACACGGACCACGGCTACCGCCCCAAGGTATCGATCCACGTGCCCTGTTACAACGAGCCACCGGAGATGGTCAAACAGACCCTCAACGCCCTGGCCAACCTCGACTACCCCGACTTCGAAGTGCTGCTGATCGACAACAACACCAAAGACCCGGCGGTGTGGGAACCGGTCAAAGCCCATTGCGAGACCTTGGGCCCGCGCTTCAAGTTCTTCCACGTCGCGCCCCTGGCCGGCTTCAAGGGCGGCGCCCTGAATTACCTGCTGCCCCACACTGCGGCCGATGCCGAAGTGATCGCGGTGATCGACTCGGACTACTGCGTCGACCGCAACTGGCTCAAGCACATGGTGCCGCACTTCGCCGACCCGAAAATTGCGGTGGTGCAGTCGCCCCAGGACTACCGCGACCAGAATGAAAGCGCGTTCAAAAAACTCTGCTATTCAGAGTACAAAGGCTTTTTCCACATTGGCATGGTGACCCGCAACGACCGCGACGCGATCATCCAACACGGCACCATGACCATGACCCGGCGTTCGGTACTCGACGAACTGGGTTGGGCAGACTGGTGCATTTGCGAGGACGCCGAACTGGGCCTGCGCGTATTCGAAAAAGGCCTGAGCGCGGCGTACCACCACAACAGCTATGGCAAGGGCCTGATGCCCGACACCTTTATCGACTTCAAAAAGCAGCGTTTTCGCTGGGCCTACGGCGCCATTCAGATCATCAAGCGCCACACTGCCAGCCTGTTGCGCGGTAAAGACACCGAGCTGACCCGTGGCCAGCGCTATCACTTCCTCGCCGGTTGGCTGCCATGGGTGGCCGATGGCATGAACATCTTCTTTACCGTGGGTGCCTTGCTGTGGTCTGCGGCGATGATCATCGTGCCGCAACGGGTCGACCCGCCGCTGTTGATTTTCGCGATTCCGCCCCTGGCGTTGTTTTTCTTCAAGGTCGGCAAGATCATCTTCCTGTATCGCCGCGCCGTGGGGGTCAACCTCAAAGACGCCTTTGCCGCTGCCCTAGCGGGCTTGGCGCTGTCACACACCATTGCCAAAGCAGTGTTGTATGGCTTCTTCACCCGCAGCATGCCGTTTTTTCGCACACCGAAAAACGCCAACAGCCATGGGCTGTTAGTGGCCCTGTCAGAAGCGCGGGAAGAACTATTCATCATGTTGCTACTGTGGGGCGCGGCGGCGGGGATTTGCCTGGTGCAGGGTCTACCCAGCTCGGACATGCGCTTCTGGGTCGGGATGCTGCTGGTGCAGTCGTTGCCTTACCTGGCTGCGTTGATCATGGCGTTCCTTTCTTCGCTGCCCAGGCCCGTGGTGCAGGTAGTCGAAGTGCAACAGGCCTAAGCACCCCAGGCCCCGACCTGACACATTAGCCAGTTGTTGAAAGATCTGCCGCTCTTAAGCTGGAAGTGCAGGCCACTGCCCTTCCACTTGGAGCCTTTAACCATGAGCTATTCGTTCTCGATCGAACTGGACAGCGATTCGCCTGATAACTTCGCCGTAGAGATCCGCGGCCAAGGCGGCACTGAGCTGACTGAGCGATTCAAAGCCTATCCCTTCAACGTTGAAGAGGGGCATGCCATTCATTTCAGATACCCGGGTGGCGACGCTAACATCATTATTGAAAATACCAGCACCCAGTCCTTTATTTTGGAGGACAGCCAGCCCCGCATACGCCTTAACCTGCAGCGCGGTCAACGTCTGCAGGTGCGTATCCCGGCAGGAACCAACGCCCTCTACCCGTACCCTCAAAAACACAAGGGGGACTGCGACTATTTCAAGACAAAGCAAGCCGGGATGTTCGAGCGCCCGGTGATTTGTTTGTTCTTTGCGGGGAGACGCAGCGAGCCCGTAGATTATGAGAGCCGGCTGTTGAAAATTAAGTTGGACATCGAATATCGCGGGCGTCCCTACTTTGAACACGACGAAAGGCTGCCTTTCATCGCCAAAGGTTTGCCATTGAGCAAAGCCGAATTCTTTGATCGACATTATGCCCCGGCTAAATATCCAATGTGGACATACTATGGAATGCCTGAAAATGTCGAACGGAGCGAGCTCATCCCCAAAGATTCAACCTATGAGGATAATCGGAAGATGACAGATGAGCAGGTCAAGGGCCTGACGATACCCATTCCTGCACAATACTATATAGACAATCGAATTGAACCGCCGGGGTACTTCGTCGGCTATCAATACCTGGTGGTAGGGTCTGACTCTATCTCGCCGAAGGTTGCGCAATTTTACGTGGCAGCACCGCCCGAGCAGTGATAACCCAGGCACCGACCTAACACATCAGCCAGTTGGCGAAAGATTTAGCGCTCTTAAGCTGGAAGGGCAGGCCGCTGCCCTTCCCCTTGGAGCCCTTGACCATGAGTTATTCGTTCTCGATCAAACTGACCAGCGATTCGCCTGATAATCTCGCAATAAGGATCGCCGACCTAAGCCCTCAAGAGCTCACTGAACGATTCAAACCCTATAACTTCGACGTTAGCCAGGGGCATGCCATTCGTTTCGACGACCTGCGCAGCGCCGCTCACATCATTATTGAAAATACCGGTGCCGAGGCCTTTGTCTGGGAAGACAACCAGCCCCGCATACGCCTGCACCTGAAGCCTGGTCAACGTAAGCAGGTGAGTATCGCGGCGACAACAGGAGCCCTCTACCCCTACTCTGAAGCCCGTAAGGAGCGCGCTGACTATTTCGAGGCGAAGGAAGTCGAGATGTTCGAGCACACGGTCATTTGTTTGTTCTTTGCGGGGACTCGCAGGGGCAGCGTAGCGGAGGACAACACGATAGAAAAACTCAAGAAGCACATTTTGGACGTGGCGCGCCGCGACCATAAGGATTACAAACAGCCGGATTCCATCGTCAAAGAATTGCCCATCAATAAAGCAGAATTTTTTGCTTTACATTATGCCCCCGCTCACTATCCCATCCGCAGATACCCATCCATGGGGAGAAATGTCGAGTGGGACAAGCTGACCTACTCACGCCAGAGCGATGGGGAAAATTTCAAGATGACAAATGAGCAGGTCAGTGGCCTGGCGGCGCCCCTACCTGCGCAACACTTTATTGACAACGGAATTGAGCCACCGGGGCACTTTGTCGGCTTTCAATACCTAGTGCTAAAGCCGGGGGGTCGCCCGCTGGAGGATGTCGAATTTTACGTAGCAGCACCGCCCCCGCAGTGATAACCCAGGCATCACTTGGAAGATCAGCAAACAGCTTGTGCAGCAAGTAAAATTACGAACGGTCTGAGGGCTCCAAGGCAAACCTGATAGATCAGCCAGTTGTCGAAAGATCTGGCGCTTTTAAGCTGGAAGTGCAGACCACAGCCCTTCCACCTGGAGCCCTTAACCATGAACTATTCGTTCTCGATCAAACTGACCAAAGATTCGCCTGAAAACCTCTCCATAGAGATCACCGGCCAACCCCGTACCGAGCTCACGGAACGATTCAAAGCCTATGACTTCAACGCTGAAGAGGGGCGTAGCATTCGTGTCACCCCCCTGCGCAGCGACGCTAACATCATTATAGAAAATACCGGCACCGCGCCCTTTATCTGGAAAGACGACGTGTCCGAGATACGCCTTCATCTTCAGTCCGGTCAACGTAAGCAAGTAAGCATCCCGGCAAGAACAGGCCCCCTCTACCCCTACTCTGAAAAAAGCAACGGGCGCATTAACTATTTTGAGACGAAGGAAGGGGAGATGTTCAACCGCTCGGTAATTTGTTTGTTTTTTACGGGGACGCGCACCGAGCCCCTACCTTATAACGGTAATATAGAACGAATTGTGTGGGACATCTTGGACGAGGTGCGTTACGACACTGATGAGCACAAAAAGCTGTATTTCATCGTCAAAGATCTGCCTATCAATAAAGCCGAATTTTTTGATTTCTATTATGTCCCCGCTATGTATCCAATGCGCACATACCGAGATATGGCTTTCAATGCAGAGCAGGGTAAGCTTCTCAGGGCATTTTCAACCCATGCGGGACATGTCGAGATGACAGCTAAGCAGGTCAGCGAACTGGCGGCGCCCATTCCTATTGAACAATTACAAGATGAGCCACTGGGGGAGTTTGTCGGCTTTCAATACCTAGTGGTCAAGCCTGGAAATGAGGCGATGGAGGATGTGCAGTTTTACGTAGCAGCACCGCCCCCGCAGTAATAACTTAGGCACCGCTGAAGGATCACCCCAGCCCTGTTATGCAGGTAAAAGCGCAACCGTCTTGAGCGCCCCAAGGCAGACCTGGCACATCCGCCAGTTGTTGAAAGATTTGGCGCTTATAAGCTGGAAGTGCAGGCCACTGCCCTTCCACCTGGAGCCTCTGACCATGAACTATTCGTTCTCGATAAAACTGACCAACCACTCGCCTGAAAGCCTTACGGTAGATGTCTACGACCAAAGCCCTACCGAGCTCACTGAACAATTCATAGCCTATAACTTCAATGTTGATGAGGGGCATGCCATTCGTTTCGGCGATCTGCCCAGCGGCGCACAGGTTATTATTGAAAATACCGGCACCCAGCCTTTTGTTTGGGAAGACAGCCAGCCCCGCATACGCCTTCACCTGAAGCCCGGTCAACGCAAGCAGGTGAATATCGCAGCGGGAGACTATGCCCTCTACCCCTACCCTGAAACACGCGGGGCGCGCGCTAGCTATTTCGAGACCAAGGAAGTCGAGATATTCGATCGCTCGGTGATTTGTTTGTTCTATGTGGGAACTCGCAGTGAGGCCGTACCTTACAACGCCACGATAGAGACACATTTGCGGCAGATCTTAAAGGCGGTGAATGTGGACTATGAGCCCCACAAAGAACCGAGTTGCATCCTCAAGACGCTGCCTGTCGATAAAGCAGAATTTTTCGCGCTACATTATTCCCCCGCTGAATATCTAATGCGCTTTTACGAAAACATCGCTACCAATGTCGAGCGCGGCAATCTTGTCTTCTCAGGCCCAAGCTTAGCGGGGCATAGTAGGATGACAGGCAAGCAGGTCAGCAGCCTGGCGGCACCCGTTCCTGCGCAACACTTTACTGAAAAGGGGATTGAGCCACCGGGGTACTTCGTCGGCTTTCAATACCTAGTGGTCAAGCCTGGGGATGAGCGAATGAAGGATGTGGACTTTTACGTAGCAGCACCGCCCGAGCAGTGATGACTGTAGCGCGCGGCCGCAAGAGTTAGCTTGGTGTAGGGGTTCCCAAGCACGGACATGCGCCGTGGGGTCGGGATATTGCCGGCGCAGTCGCCGCCCCACCTACCCGCTTTGCTCATGGCATTTCTTTCTTCATTACCCGGGCCCGCTGTACCGGTCGCTGTGCAAATGGCCTGAGCACGGGATGATCCTTAGCGGCAACCTGGCACATTAGCCAGTGGTCGTGAAATTGGCAGCTCTTAGTCTGTAACGGCAGGCCTCTGCCCTTACCACTGGAGTTGATGATCATGCACCACCCTTTCTCGCTTATGCTCATTGATCAGCCGCCAGACCAGCTGGAACTAGACATATATCGCGTCGGCCAGACAGCACTGACTAAATCCCACCTAGCCTATGAATTCACCGTTGAGGGCGGCAGCGCCATTCGCTTCCGGAACCTGCGCACTGATCTCGATGTGATTATCAAAAACACGGGTGCGCAGGCGTTCAATTGGCAAGACTCGACCCCCAGAGAGCGCCTTCGCCTAGAGCCAGGCGAACAAAAAATGGTTCGGATACCGGCTTCCATCGGATCTTTGTATCCCTATCCAGGCACATCGCGGGCTGATGGGAATTATTTCAAGCTAGCGGAAGACGAGATCTCCGATTACGTCGACTTCTTCCATCACCCTGTCGTGTGTCTGTACTTCGTTGACGCCCCCTACCACGCAGACGAGGTTCTACGCGACATCATTGAAAAGGTTAAAACCGATATACAGGACTACTCTAGGTATGGCCCGTATACGAACTTTCCTTACCCCATAGACGAGTACTACAGGGAGCTGTACAGACCCACTACCATCCCTCTGTATGAAGTAGAAGGCTCAATACCCTATGAGTCCGATGACTTGGAAAGCTATCAGGATGGAAGTTATCGCATGTCAGCTGAGCTGGTGAGTAAGTTGGCAAGACCTGTTCCCGCAGACGGCCGCATGGAGCTGTCCGAAGAAAAGCTGGGGCGTTTTATCGGTTACCAATACCTATTGGCTGGCCCTGAGCCCGGCGAGTTGGATGACGTAAGATTCTATGTGGCGTTACCGCTCACTCGACAGTAACCCCGGTTGATAACGTCAACCTGGCACATCCGCCAGTAGTGGGCAAATCAGAAGTTATTAAGCGACGAGGGGCCGGGCGCAACGCCGTCGGCCCTGAGCTTTGCCCCTTATGCCAGCAAACGCGCCTCACCCGACGTTTTGCTTTAATATAGCGACCCCCTTGCCCGCGCAGCCTCGGAGTCGCCTTTTCATGCTCTCGCCTACCCTAGAACTCGCCTGCGAGTTGATCCGCCGCCCTTCCGTCACGCCCCTGGACGCCGACTGCCAGAAGCTGATGATGCAGCGCCTGGGCCAGGCAGGTTTTGCGCTGGAGCCCATGCGGATCGAGGACGTCGATAACTTCTGGGCGACCCACGGCCATGGCGACGGCCCGGTGCTGTGCTTCGCCGGGCATACCGATGTGGTCCCCACCGGCCCTCTGCAAGCGTGGCAGATTGCGCCCTTCGAAGCGCTGATCGACGCCCAGGGCATGCTCCATGGGCGTGGCGCGGCCGATATGAAAGGGAGCCTGGCGGCCATGCTGGTGGCAGCCGAGCGCTTTGTCGGCGACTACCCGAACCATCGCGGCTCGGTCGCGTTTCTGATCACCAGCGACGAAGAAGGCCCCGCGCACCACGGCACTAAAGCGGTGGTCGAGCGCTTGGCCGCGCGCAACGAGCGCCTGGATTGGTGCATCGTCGGTGAGCCCTCGAGCACCAGCCTGGTGGGTGACGTGGTCAAAAATGGCCGCCGTGGCTCCTTGGGCGCCACCCTGACGGTACGCGGCGTACAAGGCCATGTCGCCTACCCGCACTTGGCGAAAAACCCGATCCACCTGTTCGCCGCCGCACTGGCGCAGTTGGCCGCAGAGCATTGGGATGACGGCAACGCGTTTTTTCCGCCGACCAGCTTCCAAGTCTCCAACCTGAATGCCGGAACCGGCGCGACCAATGTCATCCCCGGCGAGCTGGTGGCCGTGTTCAACTTCCGCTTCTCCACCGAATCCACGGTTGAAGGCTTGCAGCAGCGGGTCGCTGCGATCCTCGACCAACATGGGCTGGACTGGCATATCGATTGGGCGCTGTCCGGGCTGCCGTTTCTCACCGAACCCGGCGCCCTGCTCGATGCAGTCGCGGCCAGCATTGTGCAGGTGACCGGCCGGCACACCCAGGCTTCCACCAGTGGCGGCACCTCGGACGGGCGTTTTATCGCCACGTTGGGCACCCAGGTGGTCGAACTGGGCCCGGTCAACGCAACGATCCACCAGGTCAATGAGCGTATCCTGGCCAGCGATCTGGATGTGCTGACCGAGATCTACTACCAGACCCTGGTCAAGTTGCTCGCTTGATGCTCACGTGCCCGATCTGCTCCGCGCCCCTGGCCGCCCTCGACAACGGCGTTGCCTGCCCGGCCGGCCATCGTTTTGACCGCGCCCGCCAGGGTTACCTGAACCTGCTCCCCGTGCAGCATAAGAACAGCCGCGACCCTGGCGATAACCAAGCCATGGTCGAGGCGCGGCGCGACTTTCTCAACCAGGGCCACTATGCCCCTGTGGCGCAACGCCTGGCCGAACTGGCCGCTGAGCGGCGCCCGGCGCGCTGGCTGGACATCGGTTGTGGCGAGGGTTACTACACCGCGCAACTGGCCGCTGCCTTACCCAATGCCGACGGTTATGCCCTGGACATCTCCCGTGAAGCGGTGAAACGTGCGTGCCGTCGCGCGCCTTCGCTGCAATGGCTGGTGGCAAGCATGGCCCGCGTACCGCTGGCCGATGCCAGCTGCGATTTCCTCGCCAGCGTGTTCAGCCCGCTGGACTGGCACGAAGCGACCCGCCTGCTCGCCCCGGGGGGTGGCCTAATGCGGGTCGGGCCCACGCGCGACCACCTGCTGGAATTGCGCGAGCGACTTTACGATGAAGTTCGCGAGTACGTCGATGACAAACACCTGGCGCAGGTCCCTACGGCGCTTACCCACACCCACAGCGAAACCCTGACCTTCAAGCTCAAGCTAATCGACGGCCAGTCCCGCGCCGACCTACTGGCCATGACCCCCCATGGCTGGCGCGCCAGTGCCGACCGTCGCGCCGAGGTCATCGAACAGCCACGGCCGTTCGTAGTGACGGTGTCCATGCGGTACGATTATTTTCAGCGACAAGACTGAGCGAGCCTATTCAATGCGCCAACCCGATATCGAGATCTACCTCAAAGACGCCGAAGTCGACCACAAGGCCATCGCTGGCTGGCTCGGCAACGCGCTAGGGCCGTGCAGCGACTGGACGCAAAAAGGCCAGACCTGGAAATGCCGGGCCGGCAACGTACCGGTCACCTGGCTGCCCAAAGCCGTCGGCAAATGGAACAGCCTGTACCTGGAAAGCGCCGACACCCCCTGGGACGATGACATCGCCTGCGCCCGCGCCGCCTTCCAGGCCTTGCAGGTGGAAGTGCGTTGCGCACCGGGCACCTGGGTCGAAGAAGAAGGTGAAGAAAACGCCGACCGCTGGGTGCGCATCAGCGCCGATGGCGAGGAAGAAATTACCTGGCGCACGGCTTGAACCGCGCCACTTGCCTGGGCCAGCACTTGGCCCTTTTCTAAATTCTGTAGCCATAAGCACCTGCCCATGACCCGCTCGCCTTTTCGCCGCCTTGTGTTCAGCGCCGTGCGCCGCCTGCTTTATTTGTGGGTGCGCTCCGAGACGATCAACCAGTCCTCGTACGGGCTCAACCTGGACCGCGGCCGGCCGATTTTCTACGTGCTGCAATCGCCCTCCATTAGCGACCTGGCGGTGATCGACCACGAGTGCGTCAAGGCCGGCTTGCCCAGGCCTGTATTGTCCGTAGCGGTAGGCAACTTGCTGGAGCCAGCGGCGTTCTTTTACCTGACCCCCGAGCCCGACTGGCTGGGCCGCCAAGACAAACGCGGCGCCCCTCCAACACTTAAACGGCTGGTCAGCAGCCTCAGTGACAGCCCGGAAGAAGACGCGCAGATCATCCCGGTCAGTGTGTTCTGGGGGCAGTCGCCGGCCAGTGAATCGAGCCCCTGGAAACTTCTGTTCGCCGACAGCTGGGCGGTGACCGGGCGCCTGCGGCGGTTGGTGAGTATCTTGATTCTGGGGCGCAAGACCCGCGTGCAGTTCTCGGCGCCGATTCACCTGCGCGAGCTGGTCGACCAACACAAGGGCCATGAGCGCACCGTGCGCATGACCCAACGCATCCTGCGCGTGCACTTCCGTCACCTGAAGACCGCCGTGATCGGCCCGGACATTTCCCATCGCCGGCACTTGGTCAAAGGCCTGGTCCGCGACCCGCAGGTGCGCCAGGCCATCGCCGAAGAAGCCGACCGGCAGAACATCAGCCTGGAAAAAGCCGAAGCCCAAGCGTTGCGCTATGGCAATGAAATCGCCTCGGACTACACCTACACCGCCATTCGTTTTCTCGAAGTCATTCTGAGTTGGTTCTGGAACAAGATCTACGATGGCATCAAGGTCAACCATATCGACGGCGTCAAAGACATCGCCCAAGGCAACGAAATTATTTATGTACCCTGCCACCGCAGCCATATCGATTATCTGTTGCTGTCCTACCTGCTGTTTCGCAACGGCCTGACTCCGCCGCACATCGCCGCCGGGATCAACCTGAACATGCCCGTCATCGGGAGCTTGTTAAGGCGCGGCGGGGCGTTTTTCATGCGCCGCACATTTAAGGGCAACCCCCTGTACACCGCGGTATTCAACGAATACCTGCATACCCTGTTCACCAAGGGCTTTCCGGTGGAGTACTTCGTCGAAGGGGGCCGCTCACGGACCGGGCGCATGCTGCAGCCCAAGACCGGCATGCTGGCCATCACCCTGCGCAGCTACCTACGTTCATCGCGCATGCCGATTGTCTTTGTACCGGTGTATATCGGCTACGAACTGGTGCTCGAAGGCCGCACTTACCTGGGCGAACTGCGCGGAGCAGTGAAGAAAAAAGAATCGATTTTCGATGTATTCAAAGTCATCGGTGCGCTCAAGCAGCGTTTTGGCCAAGTCGCGGTCAACTTCGGCGAACCGATCAAGCTGGCGCAATTCCTCGACCAACAGCAAAGCGGCTGGCGCGAGCAAGCGCTTGCACCGCACTACAAACCCGATTGGTTGCACGAAACGACCCATCGCCTGGGTGCCAAAGTGGCGCGCCACTTGAACGAAGCGGCGGCGGTCAACCCCGTCAACCTGGTGGCCTTGGCCTTGCTCAGCAGCAGTAAACTGGCCCTCGACCAGCGCGCGCTGGAGCGGGTGCTAGACCTATACCTGACCCTGCTGCGCAGCACGCCTTACTCCCCGCACACCACCCTGCCCGATGGCGACGGCAAAGCCCTGATCGAGCATGTTAAGGGTATGAACCTGCTCTCCGAGCAAAATGACGCCTTGGGGCGCATTTTGTATCTGGATGAACAGAATGCCGTGTTGATGACCTACTACCGCAACAACGTGCTGCACATCTTCGCCCTCCCCGGGCTGCTGGCAAGCTTCTTCCAGAGCACGTCGCGCATGAGCCGCGAGCAGATCCTGCGCTTCACCCACGCCCTGTATCCGTATCTACAGGCGGAGCTGTTTATCCGCTGGTCTCTGGAGGAACTCGACGCGGTGGTCGACCAGTGGCTGCAGGCTTTCGTCAGCCAGGGCCTGCTGCGGGTGGAGAACGACCAATATCTGCGCCCGGCGCCCAGCTCGCGCCACTTTGTCTTGCTCACTCTGCTGTCTCGAGCCATCGCCCAGACCCTGCAACGCTTCTATATGGCCATTGCCCTGCTGCTCAATGCCGGGCAGCATGCGCTAAGCGCCGAAGAGCTGGAGAACCTGTGCACCATCATGGCCCAGCGCCTGTCCATTCTGCATGGCCTGAACGCGCCGGAATTCTTCGACAAAAGCCTGTTCCGCCATTTTATCCAGACCCTGCTGGACGAAGGCGTACTGCGACGCGACGCCGCCGGGAAACTCAGTTATCACCCGCAACTGGGCGAGTTGGCCGAGGGTGCGGCGAAGCGGGTCCTGCCTGCGGAAATTCGCTTATCGATCCGCCAGGTCGCGCTGCACCGGGGCGAAGACGCCGCCGAAGACCTCGACCTCGGGGCGCCACCGCCCAGCGAAAAAGCCGAGTGAGCCACGAATAAGGCCTTTCCGAGCGCGCAGAGGGGGAAAATCCGCTAGCTTTACGGTAAGGGGCGCTATCGCAGTGGCAGCGCCCAGCAAGGGGAAGCTTGATGAAACGACTATCGATTGCGCTGTTTTTTGCCTTACTCGCCGCCTGCACCACCGCGCCGGTCCCGACGCCTACGGACAGCCTGGCTGGCGAGGTGTTCTACCTGCAGCGTATTGCTCTGCCACCCAGCGCCAGCCTGAGCGTTGAGTTGCAGGACGTTTCCAGGGCCGACGCCCCGGCGGTAGCCCTGGCCTACTACAAAGGGCCGATTACCGGCCAAGTGCCGATCCCGTTCAGCTTGAAGTACAACCGCCAGCAACTGGCCCCCGGGCACCGTTACGCGATCACTGCGCGGATCGAAGCTGAAGGCCATTTGCTGTTCGTCACCACCGAGCATCATGGCGTACAGTTGGACGGCCAGGATGCCCAGCCGGTTCGGGTCCGGGTCGATCCAGCGCCATGAATTCAATCTGAGAAAGGGATGCCACCATGCTCCGTCGCACTACCCTCATTGCTGGCCTGTGCGCCAGCGTGCTGCTCTCTACCCAGGCATTTGCCTTGTCACTCGGTGACCTGTCGCAAAGTGACGCCAGCGCTGGTCTCAAAGACGCCCTGACCCAGGGCGCCAAAGTCGCGGTCAAGCAATTGGGTGTGCCTGGCGGGTTCGAGAACAACCCCGAGGTGCGCATCGAGCTGCCGGGCCGGCTCGGCCAAGCGGCAAAAAAAATGAAACAGTTCGGCATGGGCGCGCAGGTGGATCAGCTTGAGGCAAGCATGAACAAAGCCGCCGAAGCCGCCGTGCCCCAGGCTCAAGCCTTGCTGGTAGATGCGGTGAAGAAGATGACCGTGACGGACGCCAAAGGCATTCTTAGCGGCGGCAAAGACTCGGCCACCCAATACCTCAGCAAAAGCAGCCGTGAACAAATTCGTTTGAAGTTTTTGCCCATCGTTAAAAAAGCCACCGACCAGGTCGGCTTGGCCCAGCAATACAATGGCTTCGCTGGTAAAGCCGCGGCCCTGGGGGTGGTGGATGCAAAAAGCGCCAATGTCGAGAGTTACGTGACCGAGCAGGCCCTCAACGGCCTGTTCGAAATGATCGCCAAACAGGAAGCCACTATCCGCGCCAACCCGGCGGCAGCGGCCACGAGCCTGGCCAAGAAGGTCTTCGGCGCGCTGTGAAGCCGTGGGCCGGGGGCTGCGCGCCCCTGGCCGTGCACTGCATCAGGCTTGCCGCGACTCCACACCGAGTTCATCCCAAACCGATTCCGCCAGATGGAAGGTGGCATTGGCCGCTGGGATGCCGCAATAAATCGCGCTCTGCATCAGCACTTCTTTGATTTCCTCGCGCGTCACGCCATTGCTTGCCGCTGCCCGCAGGTGCAGTTTGAGTTCTTCGCTACGGTTCATACCGATCAGCATGGCAATGGTGATCAGGCTACGGGTATGCCGAGGCAGGCCCGGCCGGGTCCAAATATCGCCCCACGCATGGCGGGTGATCATCTCCTGAAATTCCGAGTTGAACTCAGTCAGGTTTTGCAGGCTGCGCTCGACATGGGCTTCGCCCAGGACCGCACGGCGTACCTGCATGCCTTGGTTGTAGCGTTCTTTCTCGTCCACGGGCTCGGTCCTTATTGGCTGGTTAGAAAGTCGATAACGCGACGGCTGAACGGCTCGCCCACTTCGACGTTGGACAGGTGGGCTGCGGGAAACTCAGCGTATTGCGCGCCGGCCACTTGGTCTTGGATAAATCGCGCATCCGCGGGCGTGGTCACTGCATCTTCAAGGCCGGCGATCACCAGCACAGGCACCTGGACCGACGCCAACTGCTCGCGGAAATCGGCGTCGCGCACGGCCGCACAGTTGGCGGCGTAGCCTTGCGGCGAGGTGGCGGCGAGCATATCGGTGATGCGCGCGGCCTGGGCCGGGTGCGCCTCGGCAAAGCCTGGGGTAAACCAGCGGGCAATGGAGGCATCGCGCAGGGCCGCCATGGCTGCCGGGCCGTCGCGCAGCACCATTTCGATACGCGGGTTCCAGACGTCCTGGGTGCCGATCTTGGCCGCGGTATTGCACACCACTAACTTGTTCAGGCGCGCCCCGGCATGGATGCCCAACCATTGGCCGATCAAACCGCCCATGGACAGCCCGCAAAAATGCACACGTTCGAGCCCCAGCCCATCGAGCAGCGCGAGCACGTCCTGCCCCAACTGTTCGATGGTGTAGAACCCCTCGGTAACCAGCGATTTACCGTGGCCACGGGTGTCGTAGCGCAATACTTGAAAATGCTCGGTGAATGCCGGTATCTGGGCGTCCCACATGCCCAGGTCGGTGCCCAACGAGTTGGACAACACCAGCACCGGCGCGCCCTGGGGGCCTTGCAGTTGATAATGCAGTTCGCCGTCGGCGAGTTTGAGGTGGGGCACGGCTGTCTCCTTTTAAACCTTGAAATGGTGATGTTCAGCCACGGCACGCTCGACCCACTGGCGTGCCTGGCCGAGGTAATGGGCGGGGTCGAGTAACTGGTCGAGCTGTTCGGCAGACAGCTGCTCGGTCACCTGCGGCTCGTCCGCCAGCACGGCGCGCAGATGGCGTTGCTCGGCGACGGCGCGCTTGCAGCACTGCTCGATCAGGTGGTGTGCGGTGTCTCGCCCCACCCGCTGGGCCAGCACAATACTCACGGCCTCGGCCAGCACCAGGCCTCGGGTCAGGTCGAGGTTGGCGAGCATGCGTTCGGGGTCGACCTGCATGCCTTGGGCGATGGCCACCGCCTGCTGCAGTGCACCGGCCACCAGGCAGCAGATTTCAGGCAAGGTTTCCCACTCGGCATGCCACAGGCCCAGGCTGCGTTCATGCTCCTGGGGCATGGCGCTGAACATGGTGGCAACCAACCCCGGCACGCGCGTGGCGGCGCTGATCAAAACTGCGGCGCCAACCGGGTTGCGCTTGTGCGGCATGGTCGAAGAGCCACCTTTGCCCGGGGCAGACGGTTCGAACACTTCCGCCGCCTCGGTCTGCATCAGCAGGCTGATATCGCGGCCCAGCTTGCCCAGGCTGCCGGCGATCAAGCCCAGCACCGCAGCGGTTTCCACCAGGCGGTCGCGTTGGGTGTGCCAGGGTTGCTCCGGCAGGCTCAAATCGAGCTCTTCGGCCAGCGCCTGGGCGATGGGCAACGCCTGCTCGCCGAGTGCCGCCAAGCTCCCCGAGGCGCCGCCGAATTGCACGCTGAACAGGCGCGGCTTAAGTTGCTGCAGGCGTTCGCGGCTGCGCGTCAGGGCGCCCAGCCAACCGGCGATTTTCATCCCCAAGGTGACCGGGGTGGCATGTTGCAGCCAGGTGCGGCCTGCCATTGGCGTCAGCGCATGGCGTTGCGCCTGTAAGGCCAGGGCATCGCCGAGGGTGGCCAAGTCCTGCTCGATCAGCCCCAGCGCGGCCCGTAATTGCAGGACCAACCCGGTGTCCATGACATCCTGGCTGGTGGCGCCCAGGTGCACATAACGCTCGGCCTCGCGGTCGACGCTGGCGATCTGCTTGCCAAGCAGCTTGACCAATGGGATCGCCGAATTGCCAGCACTGACGATGGCCTCGCCGAGCGTTTGGAAGTCGTACAGCTCAGCTTTGCAGGCAGCCTCGATAGGCGCCACCGCAGCTTGTGGAATCAACCCTACGCGGGCTTCGGCACGGGCCAAGGCTGCTTCGAAGTCCAACATGCCTTGCACACGGCCACGGTCGGAGAAAATCTCGCGCATGTCGCGGCCGGTGAAATAAGCATCGAACAATTGATTGTTCGCTCGTTCGCGCATAACACTCCTCAGGGGCGGCGCGCCGGCGGGCGGCGCGCCTGTCGGTCAATGGTCGGTGTGCAAGTAGGCTGGCTGTTTAGGCAGCCGCAAGCTAAATAGAAACGCGATTGCCATCATCAGCGTGACATACCAATAGAAGGCATTCTCGATGCCCCCCGCCTTCAGGTTCAGGGCAACGAATTCCGCTGAACCACCAAACACGGCATTGGCCACCGCATAGGCCAGGCCAACACCGAGGGCACGCACCTGCGGCGGAAACATCTCGGCCTTCACCAAGCCACTGATCGAGGTGTAAAGGCTGATGATCGCCAGGGCAACGGTGATCAACAAAAACGCTATGAACGGGCTGGTCACGGTCTTGAGCAGCATCAGGATCGGGAAGGTGCACAAAGTGCCCAGCCCAGCGAACCACAGCATGGAATTACGCCGCCCGTATTTATCGGCCAGCATGCCAAACAGCGGCTGCATGCACATAAACAGAAACAAGGCGCCGGTCATGATCAGGCTGGCGGTCTTGGCGTGCATACCGGCGGTGTTCACCAGGTATTTCTGCATGTACGTGGTAAAGGTGTAGAAAATCAGCGAACCACCGGCGGTGTAGCCCAGCACGGTAATAAAAGCTTTGGAGTGATTGCGAAACAGCCCAACGATGCTGCCGGCATCTTTGTCGGCGCGGGTTTCCGCGGTGCTGGTTTCTTCCAGGGTACGGCGCAACAGCAGCGAGATGACCGCCGCTACCGCCCCTACCACGAACGGGATACGCCAGCCCCAGGCCCGCAGCTCCTGCTCGTCGAGAAACTGCTGCAAAATCACCACGGTCAGGACCGCCAGCAGTTGCCCGCCAATCAGGGTCACGTATTGAAACGAAGCGAAAAACCCACGCTGCCCACGCAGGGCGACTTCACTCATGTACGTGGCCGTGGTGCCGTACTCGCCGCCCACCGACAGGCCCTGGAACAGCCGCGCCAACAGCAGGATGATCGGCGCCCACACGCCAATACTGGCGTAGGTCGGGACGCAAGCGATGACCAACGAGCCGAAACACATCATCAGCACCGAGATCATCATGGAGTTTTTGCGGCCGTGCTTATCGGCCACCCGGCCAAACAACCAGCCACCGATGGGGCGCATCAAAAACCCAGCAGCGAATACCCCGGCCGTGTTGACCAGTTGCACCGTGGGATTGTCCGAAGGAAAGAAGGCAGGGGCAAAATAGATGGCGCAGAAGGCATAGACATAGAAGTCGAACCATTCGACCAGATTGCCCGAGGAAGCGCCGACGATGGCGAAAATGCGCTTCTTGCGCTCTTCACCGGTGTAATGAACTGTTGTCATTTTAAATTCCATTGAGGTCGGTAAAGCCTAGACATAACCTGTAACAACCTCTTTAGACAAGACAATTACCCACGATCAACGCCCTGCCGGATGACCTTGCGTGGAGGCCAGCGGGCTGTAGCCGTTGAACGTGGGTAACCGGATTGCTCTTTTATGCCGCGATCACACCCGCTCGATCGCCAGGGCCAGGCCCTGCCCTACCCCGACACACATGGTGGCGAGGCCTTTTTTACCGCCGGTCTTTTCCAACTGATGCAGGGCTGTGAGCACCAACCGCGCGCCGCTCATACCCAACGGGTGCCCCAAAGCGATGGCGCCGCCGTTTGGGTTCACTTGCGCGGCATCGTCGGCCAGACCGAGCTCACGTAATACCGCCAGGCCTTGGCTGGCAAAGGCTTCATTGAGTTCGATCACGTCGAAATCACCCACGGCCAGGCCCAGGCGTTGCACCAGCTTGCGCACCGCTGGCACCGGGCCGATGCCCATGACGCGGGGGGGGACGGCGGCGCTGGCCATGCCCAACACCCGGGCCCGAGCGGTCAAACCGTGTTTTTTCACCGCTTCGGCAGACGCCAGAATCAGCGCCGCTGCCCCGTCATTAACGCCCGAGGCGTTGCCTGCGGTGACGGTCTTATCGGCACCGTTCACAGGTTTGAGCTTGGCCAGGGTCTCCAGCGTAGTGTCGGCACGTGGATGTTCATCGCTGTCCACCACGGTCTCGCCTTTTTTATGGGCGACCCGCACCGGTACGATTTCTTCGGCGAAATAACCCGCTGCTTGCGCCGCCGCCGTGCGTTGCTGGCTGCGCAAAGCAAAGGCGTCCTGATCGGCACGGGAGACCTGGTAGTCGTCGGCCACGTTGTCAGCGGTCTGGGGCATGGCGTCAACGCCGTACTGCGCTTTCATCAACGGGTTGATAAAGCGCCAACCGATGGTGGTGTCTTCCAGTTTCATATTGCGCGAAAAGGCGGCGTCGGCCTTGCCCATCACGAACGGTGCCCGCGACATCGACTCGACACCACCGGCAATGGCCAGCTCCATCTCGCCACTGGCAATGGCCCGAAAGGCCGTGCCGATGGCGTCCATGCCTGATGCGCAGAGCCGGTTCAGCGTGACCCCAGGGACGCTCTCCGGTAAACCGGCGAGCAGTAGCGCCATACGGGCGACGTTGCGGTTGTCCTCGCCCGCCTGATTGGCGCAACCCAGAAACACCTCATCCACCTCGTGCCACTGCACCGATGGGTTGCGCTCCATGAGCGCCTTGATCGGCACGGCGGCCAGGTCGTCAGCGCGTACGTTGGCCAGGCCGCCACCAAAGCGGCCGATGGGGGTGCGTACGGCATCGCAAATAAATACGTCACGCATCATGCTTCTCCTGGTGCTTGGCCATGGGCGCAAGACTCCTTGATTCAGTGAGCCGATATTGGAATAGCCCAAGGTTAAGCGGCTACCGCGAGCCAAACAATTCGATAATCGACTCTATGTTCGATTATCGAACGATATGTTCAGGTGGCGTCAGCGTGGCTGACCCAGCCTTTAACCAACACGGCGGCGGTAGCAACGGCCGCTGGCACCACCAACGCCGTCAAGACTTGCTCGAAACTCCACCCCAACCCGAGCAGGGTGGCGCCCATCCAGGCCCCCAGAATGGCCCCGAAGCGGCCAATACCGAGCATCCATGACACACCGGTGGCACGCCCTTGGGTGGGGTAGAAGCGCGCGGCCAAAGAAGGCATCGCCGACTGCGCACCGTTTACGCACATGCCGGCTGCCAGCACCAGGGTCGCGAGCAAGGCGATGTTGCCCAGGCTCTGCCCCACCGCGTAGGCAAATACCCCGGCCAATAGGTAAAAGGCACCGATGACTTTATGCGGGTTGAATCGGTCCATGGCCCAACCGACACCTACCGCACTGAGGACCCCGCCCAACTGGAATAAACCACCGATAAACGCCGCTTGTTGCAGGCTGGCGCCACTGTCGCGCATCAGCGTGGGCAACCAACTGGTCAACAGGTAAACGATCGCCAGGCCCATAAAGTAAGTGAGCCATAGCAACAAGGTACCGACGCTATAGGCGCCGCTGAAAATCAGCGCGAACACGTTTTGCGCCTTTATGGTTTTTTGCTCTGGCACGCTGAAGCTGCCCGCACGGGCCACTTCGGCCGGCGCAATCGGCGCCAGGGCGCGCCGGATTCGCTCCACCGGGGCGTTGCGTACCACCAAGTAGCGGGCCGACTCCGGCAGCCAGACCAGCAGCACCAGCAAGAGCAGCAGTGGCAGCACCCCGCCGAGCAGTAACAGGCTGTGCCAACCATAAGCGGGGATCAGCCAGGCAGAGATAAACCCACCGCCGGCCATGCCCAGGTTGAACCCGCAGAACATACTGGTCACCAGCAACGACTTATGCCGCTCCGGGGTGTACTCCGACAGCAGCGTGGCGGCATTCGGCATGCCGGCCCCCAGGCCCAACCCGGTGAGAAAGCGCAAGATCATCAATTGCTCGACGTTGTTGCTAAAGGCCGAGGCCAGGCTAAAGCCACCGAACAGCAGCACGGCGCCGACCAGCACCCTCTTGCGCCCAAAGCGGTCGGCCAGCGGGCCAGAGCCGAGGGCGCCAAACACCATACCCACCAGCGCCGCGCTCATCACTGGGCCCAGGCTGGCACGGTCGATCCCCCACTCCTGGGACAGCGCCGGGGCAATAAAGCCCATGGCGGCGGTGTCCAGGCCGTCGAGTAAGACAATAAGAAAACACAGAATAACCACACGCCATTGGTAGCGTGACAACGGTTGGGCGTTAATAAACGCCTGCACATCCAGGCAGGGACCAGCAGAGACTTCGGGACGATTCATTTTATTATTATCCGTAGAAATCAGTTAAAGCCCTGCGTAGCAGCGGGCTCGCCCGCGATCACCAACACCGAGTCCATCCAGTCAAATACGAATCGGCATTAGCCACGGGCTCCGGTATTTAAGGGCCAGCCTTTGACCTCGTCAATTCGCCAAACACATATCTGTGCGGTAATCGAACAGCCGTAAAAACACCCCCTGTAGGAGCGGGCTTGCCCGCGATCTGGCGCATATATCGCATCCACCCAGGACGCATGGTTAGCGCTGGCATTTTTCGCGAGCAAGCTCGCTCCTACAGGTAGCGCAACGCCTGTGTAGGAGCGGGCTTGCCCGCGATCTTCTATCAGGCGAATAATTGCGTACTAAGGTCGCGGCTGGCCGCTAGCATGATGGGCAGAAAACGCTGCTCCAGTTCTGTGCGCGCCACTCGCCCGGCGTGGGTACTCACGTTGATGGCGGCCACCACTTGGCCCGAGGCATCGTAGACCGGTACGGCGATCGAACGCAGGCCCTGCTCCAGTTCCTGATCGACGATGCACCAGCCCTGGCTGCGCACGAGCTGCAGGCAGTCGGCCAGGGCCTGCCGGGTCGCCAGGGTTTTGCTGGTTTTGGGCTGCAATTCGACATGCGCCAAGTAATCGCTGAGGGTCACATCGTCCAGGGCCGCGAGCAAGATGCGCCCCATCGACGTGCAATACGCGGGAAGTCGGCCGCCAACCGAAAGGTCGACTGAGATCAGCCGCTGCGTGGTAGCGGACCGCGCGATATAAAGAATATCGTCACCTTCCAGGGTCGCCATGTTGCACGCTTCATGCAACTGCTCGCTCATACGGTCCAGGTAAGGCTGGGCTGAGACCGCCAAAGGCGTCGACGACAAATAGGCATGCCCAAGGGTCAAGACCTTGGGTAATAACGAATAGGTGCGCCCGTCGGTGGTGGCATAACCCAACTTGATCAAGGTATGTAGGCAGCGACGTACGGCGGCACGGGGGATCTCCGTACGGTGGCTGATTTGCGCGATGGTCAGGTGGCGCTTGCGCTCCTGAAAAGCTTGCACCACTGCCAGGCCGCGGGCCAGGGAGGTCATGAAGTCGGGGTCACCGGTAAACGCCTGAATGCGCTTGGCGGCAGAGGCCACGATCGGTGGGGCAAGGGAAGTGAATGCAGTGCGTAGTTCATCGTTCATGCTTGATCCTCTCAGAGGCAAACCTGCAACACTCAGGCATGGGCGATTATCGAACCTAGCACTGATTATCGCAATCATCTTGCTAGCGCTACCGAATGGCGACGTGGCCTTTATTAGAACCCTGGGAAACTAATGACGCTCAGTGTGCTCAAAGTATTTAGTACAACATACGCTGTGCATCGGCAAAGTTACTCGAAGCCAAGCAAACATTAGCCGTGTTATTGTTGCCGCGCTTCATGGCCCTCGTGCCCGGCCAGGATTGGCCAGCGGTATGCGCCCTGCTTCCAGGTCAAGCATCCCGCCAAACATTGCCCCCATCGGTTTTGCCTATCTTACCCACACCCAAATGCGGGTCTATGGCAAAACTTGAAACATCTAACTTTTAGGTACTCACGTGACCAAAGATGAACTGCGCGCAGAACTCGAGCGCCAGGAACAACGTTACAAGGACGTTTACGGTGGTGAAATCACCACCTATGCCGCTCAACCCGAACCAGAACGCAAGCCATGGCGCAAACGCGCCAGTTTGCTGGATCAGGCGTTCCAGCAAGAACTGCAAAAGATCGAAAAAGACCTTCACGAAGAAAAAGCTTGAAGGTTCCGCACAGCGGCTGAATCGGTCAAATATGCGACACCTCAGCGCCGATTTCATACAGTCGTTTGATCGCTTGTAGCCTAGGCGTTGTTGCGCCATAAGTCCGCAAACAGGCTTTTGCACGCTATAAAGTCTTACCATGCGCTGAGCACAGGGCGAGGTTTCCGGCTGTCCGAAACCGTCAAAAAATGTATTTGCGCGGATGCCTGCACAACGATTGTCGTGATTTTCTGGCATAATCGCGCCCCCTTATGACCGGGTCAGAAAACCTCCATGATCGATTTATTCAGCGGGCTTGATGCTTGGGTACTGGTTAGCCTGCTCCTCGCCCTGGCGTTCGTCCTGACGTTCGAGTTCATCAATGGCTTTCACGACACCGCGAACGCGGTGGCAACGGTCATTTATACGAAAGCCATGCCGCCGCACCTGGCGGTATTTTTCTCCGGTATTTTCAACTTCCTCGGCGTTTTGCTGGGGGGTGTAGGGGTCGCCTATGCGATCGTCCACCTGTTACCGGTGGAACTGCTCATCAACGTCAACACCGGCCACGGCCTGGCCATGGTCTTCTCGTTGCTGGCCGCCGCTATCGCCTGGAACCTGGGCACCTGGTACTTCGGTATCCCGGCGTCGAGTTCCCATACACTGATCGGTTCGATCCTCGGTGTCGGCCTGGCCAACGCCTTGATCAACGATATTCCCCTGGCAGACGGGGTGAATTGGCAGAAGGTCATGGACATCGGCGCCTCGCTGGTGGTCTCGCCAATGGCCGGTTTCCTCATCGCCGCCCTGGTGCTGCTGGCGCTTAAGTGGTGGCGGCCGCTGTCGAAGATGCATAAAACCCCCGAACAGCGGCGCAAGATCGACGACAAAAAGCACCCGCCGTTCTGGAATCGCCTGGTGCTGGTTATCTCGGCCATGGCGGTGAGCTTCGTCCACGGCTCCAACGATGGTCAAAAAGGTATTGGCCTGATCATGTTGGTGCTGATCGGTATTGTCCCTGCGCAGTTCGTGCTCGACGTCAACAGCACCACCTACCAGATCGAACGTACCCGCGACGCGACCCTGCACCTGAGCCAGTTCTACCAGCGTAACGAAGCGACCCTGGGTGAGTTCCTGGCGCTGGGCAAAGCGCAGCAGGGCGACCTGCCGGCTCAGTTCAGCTGCAATCCGAAGCAGACCGAACCGACCATCGATGCGTTGCAGTCCACCCTGCAAGGGGTTGCGGACTACCACTCGTTGCCCGCAGAGAAACGCATTGAAGTCCGCCGTTACCTGCTGTGCCTCGACGACACCGCACGTAAAGTCGCCAAGCTGCCAGGCCTGGATGTACGGGAAAAGGCCGACCTGGACAAACTGCGTAAAGACCTCACCGCCACCACTGAGTACGCGCCTTTCTGGGTCATCCTGGCCGTGGCACTGGCGCTGGGTATCGGCACCATGGTCGGCTGGAAACGCGTGGTCCTGACCATCGGGGAAAAGATCGGCAAGCAAGGCATGACCTACGCCCAAGGTATGTCGGCCCAGATCGTCACAGCCGGTGCCATTGGTATGGCCAACATCCTCAGCCTGCCCGTGTCGACCACCCATATCCTCTCATCCGGCGTGGCGGGCACCATGGTCGCCAACAAAAGCGGCCTGCAAGGCGGCACCGTACGCACCATCCTGCTGGCCTGGGTGCTCACCCTCCCCGCCTCCATGTCCCTGGCTGCCGGGCTGTTCTGGCTGGCGAGCAAAATGTTTGTCTGACCCCCTCACCAAGGCCGAGGTGCACCCTGCATTCTCGGCCTTGGCGTGGCGGCTGAGCGAACATCTCTTCTTGCGCAAGGTCAACGTAGCTACGTTTGACCGAAGAGGGCCACCCAACTTGCACACTATCGTTTGTATCCGGCGCCCCAAGCGCGCTCGCAGACACCACCTATGAAGCGCTGGTTGTGGCTGGCGGTCGGCCTTGCCGTGGCCGTACTGGTGCCGCTGTGGCTCGGTGGCGGTGAGATGCTTGGCCACCTGCGCGGCTTTCCTCTGTGGTTGCTGGCTGTGTTATTCGGCATGATCCTGGTGGGCTGGGTGGTCAACACCCTGCGCTTGCGCCTGTTGTTGGACGACGAAGCGCAAAAGGTCGGGCGCTTGAAGAGCCTGGCGGTGGTCATGGCCACCGAGTTCGCCTACAGCGCCACGCCGGGCGGCAGTGGCGGCCCAGTGACGCTGATCGCCCTGCTCAGCCGATTTGGCGTACGCCCGGCCCGCAGCAGCGCCGCCTTTGCCATGGACCAGTTCAACGACCTGCTGTTCTTCCTGCTGGCCCTGGGCGGCATCCTGCTCTACGCCCTGTTCCATAACCTGAGCAGCAACATGGAATGGCTGCTGGTGGTCAGTGCTTCGTTGATGGCGGCGGGGGTGCTGCTGTGCATCGCGATGGTTCACTACCATCGGCAAATGATCAAACTCAATGGCCGCCTGTTGAGCCGCTGCGGGGTCAGCAATGCCACGCGCCTGCGCTGGGCGCGCAAGTTACTGCACTTTCTCGATGCCTTCGCCGACACCCTACGCCTGCCACGGGCCACCCTGGCCAAGGTGTTCGCCCTGACTTGCATTCACTGGGGGTTACGCTACAGCGTGCTTTACTTGGCGCTGCAGGGCTTGGGGGCGGATTTGCAGTGGGCCTGGACCTTCCTGATCCAGATGATCGCGCTGAGTACCGGCCAGTTCAGCCTATTGCCCGGTGGCGCCGGTGCGGCAGAACTCACCAGCGCCGCCTTGCTGGCGCCGATGGTGGGTAAGTCCACCGCCGGCGCGGCCATTCTGATCTGGCGGGTAGTGACCTACTATTTCTACCTGGTCGCGGGCGGGCCGATCTTCTTCATGATGGTGGGCAAACCGCTGCTGAAGAAGCTCATGGGCTGGCGCCAGACCTGAGCGCTGGTCACTCGGGCCTAACTGTCGCAGCAGGGGCCGGAGCCGGCTCCTGCAGCAGCGTAGGCGCCTCGGAGAAGTCCGCGCCGTCCTCCTCGCTTAATGCCTCTGGGTCGTAACGGCTCAGGCAGCCCTCGCCCAGGACGGGCGGGGCTTTAGCAGTGGCTTTATCGAACGGGTCGCCCATCAATAGCTCCCAAACCGCCGGCCTATCAAAAGACCACGGTCTTGTTGCCGTGTACCAATACACGGTCTTCCAAGTGATAACGCAGGCCCCGGGCCAATACCATTTTTTCTACGTCACGGCCAAAGCGAACCATGTCATCGATGCTGTCGCTATGGCTGACGCGCACGACATCCTGCTCGATGATCGGCCCGGCATCGAGTTCTTCCGTCACGTAGTGACACGTCGCACCAATCAATTTGACGCCGCGCAAAGAGGCCTGGTGGTAAGGCTTGGCGCCGACGAAAGAGGGCAAGAAACTGTGGTGAATATTGATGACCTTTTGCGCGTAGGCCTGACATAACTGCGGCGGCAAAATTTGCATATAACGCGCCAGTACCACCACATCGGCCTGGTGCTGCTCGACCAACCTAGACACTTCGGCAAATGCTGGTTGTTTGTCTTGCGGGTCGACCGGTACATGGTAGTAAGGGATACCGTGCCACTCCACCATGCTGCGCAAATCGTTATGGTTGGAAATGACGCACGGAATATCGCAGTCCAGTTCATCACTGTGCCAGCGATGCAGCAGGTCGGCCAAACAATGGGACTCACGGCTGGCCATTAACACCACGCGTTTCTTCTGGTCGGTGTCGGTCACCCGCCAGACCATCGAAAACTCTTCGGCGATGGGCGCGAAGGCTTCGCGAAATGCCTCGATACCAAACGGCAAAGTGTCGGCACGGATTTCGTGGCGCATGAAGAACCACTGGCTTTGGTGATCCGAATGGTGGCTGGCTTCGGTAATCCAACCATTATGGGATGCTAGAAAATGACTGACTTTGGCAACGATGCCAACGCGATCTGGGCAGGCAATCACCAGCCGAAAAGTGCGCATGAGGTAAAACTCCAATACTTCGCAAAGGCGGCCATTCTAGCGAGTGTGCAGCAAAACTGCATGCTCGATGCAGGTGCATTTTGTCGCGCGGCGGCATTCCCCGCCCGCGCTCAGTCAAGCCTCGACAAACCTGGTAACTTAAATAGTCGGTAAATAATGGCCCAGGGCGAATATGAAATCGTTTTCATCTTGGCGTGCATACCGACTTTTTGTTGTAGCCAAGGGTTTTAATGTTTACTTGATCAAAGCGGGTGTCTATTATTACCAGCACTGTTCCCTGACCTCCTGCACTGTTAAGGTAGACTCATGTCCCTGATCAACGAATACCGCTCCACCGAAGAAGCCATCAAAGAGCTACAAGCTCACCTGAAAAGTTTGGAGCAAGACGGCAAACTGCAAACCGAACTGGAATTCGAAAGCAAATTGCGCACCCTGATGGGCGAGTATCAAAAATCCCTGCGCGACATCATCGCGCTGCTCGACCCTGAGGCTAAAGCCAGCAAGGCCCCACGCAGCACCAGCGCCGCAAAAACCACCGGCACCAAACGTGCTCGTAAAGTTAAGCAGTACAAAAACCCGCACAACGGCGAAATCATCGAAACCAAAGGCGGCAACCACAAAACTCTGAAAGAGTGGAAAGCCAAGTGGGGCGGTGACGTTGTTGAAAGCTGGGCAACACTGCTGGGCTGATTGTTTCTCGGATCCATTAAAAAACGCCAGCTTGCTGGCGTTTTTTATTCGCGGTCTAAACAGCCACGTCCAGGCGCCCTTTTAACGAGCTGACATAATTTTTCCAGGCCTTCAGCACTTCTAGCTCTTGCGGCTTGGCCTGGGCTAGCAAAGGCGCCAACGCCTGATCGAATTGCAGCAGGGTTAATGGCGCACCTTGGGTTTCATCTGTCAGGCGTTGCTTACAGAACGTCAGCCAACGGGCGCTCTCGGATTCTGACAATGTGTCAGGAAAGTTTCGCGCACGATAACGAAACAACAGTTCCCCTAGCCGCCCATCATCGAACATCCAGGTTTCTTGCGCCACGTCGGCCGGATCAAGTGTTCTTGCCCGTTCACATAGGCGCCGGTCGCGATCACCAATAAATCCATCATATAACTGCTGCTCCGGGTCTTGGCTCGCGAGTCGCCCGTCGTCGGCATACAACGCTGGCAACTTTTCCTGCCAGATAGCGCAATGGGCGGTTAATTCGGCTATACGCCGCTCATACAACTGGCTGTCCAATTGCAAACGCCGATAATCCTCGGCGCGTAATACCGACATCGGTGCCAGCACCGGGCAACGGTTTACGTGCACTAACTTAAGCGGCACCGGTAGTTCACCCGGCGCACGGTCTTCGCGGCGCTGATATAACCGGGCGCGCAGTGCCTCGGCCGAACACTCGAATAAAGGCGATGGGTCTTCGTGCAGGTCGCACACGATCAAAGCATTACGATTGCGCGGGTGCCAGGCCAAGGGCAATACCACCCCGAGGTAATGCCGCGCCGCTGAAAAACGCCCAGAGATATGCACCCTGGGTTGCATCAGGCGTACTTGCTCCATGACGTTCTGCTTAATACGCATGTGATACAGCCATTGGTATAACTTGGGCTGGCGCTCGCTCAACAAGCGGGCCAAAGCGATGGTTGCGCGCACATCCGCCAACGCATCGTGGGCTTGCCCATGCTCGATGCCATTGGCCGCCGTCAGCCCTTCAAGCTTCAGGCTGACGTGCCCCTCGTGCTCGGGCCAGACAATCCCCTCGGGCCGCAGAGCGTAGGCCGTGCGCACCCCATCGATCAAATCCCAGCGGCTATTGCCGCCCTGCCACTCCCGGGCATAGGGGTCGAACAGATTGCGGTACAGGCTGTAGCGGGTCACTTCATCGTCAAAACGCAGGCTGTTGTAACCGGCGCCACAGGTCCCCGGCGCGGCCAACTGGGCGTGCACCCGGGCCATGAAATCGGCTTCGGGCAGCCCTTGCTGGTCGAGGGTCTGCGGGGTGATGCCGGTAATCAGGCACGCCGCTGGATGCGGCAGAATATCGTCGCTGAGGCGGCAGTACAGGTTGATTGGCTCGTCGATCTCATTGAGCTGGGCGTCGGTACGAATGCCGGCGAACTGCAAAGCGCGGTCACTGCGCGGGTTGATACCGGTCGTTTCGTAGTCGTGCCAGAAGATACTCGAACTCACGGGCGTATCCTTTGGAAAATCGGGCGAGCCAGCTTACCGCAGCCGCCCGGCAGTTGCCTGTATTGGCTGTCAGGTTGCCTCAGGCGCTGGCGATGGCTAGCATCAGTTTTCGCTGCACCGTCTTCGGGGCCATCATGCCAACCACATTCAGCCAGCCGCCCCCTCTCGACACCTTATGTCGGGTCGAAACGACCCGAAGCATCGTGCGCATTCTGCACCGCGCCGGCCTTCTGCTCAGGGCGCAGGCGTTAGCCATCGTGCTGTTGAGCCTGGGCCTGGTGGCCGCCCCCACACCGAGCTGGGCCGGGCAAGCACCGCCGAGCTTGCCGACCCCACGCCTGACCCAGCAAAGCCTCGACAGCGCGACCGCCCAACGCGACATCCAGGCGCTGCTCCAGCAGCCCCCCGCGGACCGCCTCGCAACGCTGCGCGACCGAGGCTCAGGGAGCACCGGCTTTAGCGCCACGCCCTACCTCGCCGCACTGGCTTTCCTGCAACAACGGGGCCTGGTAGTCAGCCAGACGCAAGGCCTGAACGGGCTCAACAGCCTCGCCCCCCAAGGCCGCAGCCTATTGTTGCTCGATGAACGTGAGGGTATATCGCCGGCCCAGATCGAACGGCTGTTGAGTTGGGTCAGCGCGGGCGGCCGATTAGTCGTCGCCGCCCAAGCGCAATGGAACGACCAGCAAGGCAAAAGTGCCGATTTATTGCTCGACCGCCTGCGACTGCGCCGCTACCTGACCCGCGACCTGCCCCCGGCTCCCGCAGAACTGACCGACCAGCCTTTCGCGCCACTCACCCAAATCTACCTTGAGCACGAGCCGCTCCCGGCGTACGCCAGCTTCAACCCTGCTTTTCACCTGGAAGACCCGTACAACCTGGCGCAATTCTGGGCCAACAGCAGCAGCGCCACCCACCTGATGCAACTGCGGCATGGGCTGGGCCTAGTGACGGTGGTCAGTGATGCGCAACTGTGGCGCGATACGGCCATCGGCGACGCCGACAACGCCTGGCTGCTCTGGTACTTGAACCAGGGCAGCGCGGTGGTGCTGCTGACCGATATCAGCCAGGGCTCAGGGTTCGCGTCACTGCTGCGCAACTTCAGCGAGGCCCTATGCGCCCTCGCCCTGCTCCTGGGCTTCGGGTTGTGGCACTACGCGTGGCGCCCCGGGCCGAAGCAATCGCCACGCCCCCAAGGGCACCCGGCCCGCTTGCAAGCCTTGTACGCCACTGCGCAAGCTCAATACCGGCACGGCGGCCAGGCGACCCTGTTGCGCACCCTACAGCAGGACATCCTGCGCCAGGCGCGCCGCCATCACCCTGGCTTCGAGCGCCTGGCCGTCGCCGAACAATGGCAAGTGCTGGGGCGAGCCAGCGGGCTGCCCACTCGCCAGGTTGGCCAACTGCTTGCCCCTACTGCCAGCAAGCGCCTGTCCGGCCGCCAGTTCAGCGATCGGGTAGGCCATCTGCAAATCCTCAGGCGCGCGTTACGGGCTTAAGGTGCAAACGGCGGCGCTTCGTTGATTTCAATGACCAGCGGCCGATCACCTGGCGCCTCCCGTAACAGCGCCTGCAAGTGCGGATAATCCAGCGCCCGTTCAGCTACACAGCCAAACCCGCGGGCGATCGTCAGGAAGTCCGGGGTGTAGATGTCCACGCCCAAGGGCGTGATGTCGCGGCGCTCCATGTAGCGCTTGATCTCGCCGTAGCCCTGGTTATTCCACAACAACACAACGATGCCGACCCGCGCTTCAACGGCGCTGGCCAGTTCGGCCAGGGTAAATTGCAGACCACCATCGCCCATCAGGCTGATCACCGCCCGCGCAGGCTCGGCCAGCTTGGCCCCGATGGCCGCCGGCAGGCCATAGCCCAGGGTGCCGTAACCGGTCGAGGCGTTGAACCAGCGGCGCGGGCTGTCCAGTTCCACCAGGTGGTTGCCGCTGTAGACAGTCTGCGTCGAGTCGCCGACAAAACGCGCATCCGGCAGCACTTCAAGTACACAGTCGAACAGCTGGCGGTAGTGCGCCCAGCCCCTGAACGTCTGCGCCAGTTGTCGCTGCACCCCAGCCGTGCGCTGGGCGCCCGGGCTCTGGGCATCCAGGGCTCGCGGGGGCAGCTCGGCCAGCAAGGCGCACATCGCCGCCGTCGCATCGCTGAGGATCGCCAGGCTCGGTGGATGGTTACGGCTCAACTGTTCGGCATCGATATCAATGCGAATCAACTCGCCGCCCAGGCGGAAATTGCCGTCGAACACCACGTCGTAATCGGTCTCGCCCAGCTCGGTGCCGATGGCCAGCACCACGTCGGCCTCCAGCGCCAACTGCCGCACGGGCACCAACGATTGATTGCTGCCCAGCAACAACGGATGCCCCGGCGGCAGCAGGCCTTTAGCGTTGATGGTCAGGGCGGTTGGCGCATCCAGTCGGGCCGCCAGCTCGCGCACCTCATCCGCCGCCGCCACGCAGCCGCCACCCACTAACAGCAGAGGGCGCTGGGCCGAACGCAAGCGGGTCGCCGCCTGGGCAATGGCCTCGAGGTTAGGCGCCGCGGGCGCGGTTCGCTGCCGTGGCCGCAATGGCAGGTGCTCGGCGCTGGCGGTGATAACGTCCAATGGCAGCTCGATATGCACAGGCCGTGGCCGCTGGCTGTCAAACACCGCAAAGGCCCGCGCCAGCACACTGGGCAGTTCATCGACGCCCATCAGGGTATGGCTGAAGGCACTGACCCCAACGACCATGGCACGCTGGTTGGGTAATTCGTGCAAGTAACCGTTGCCCAGGCCTAAGCGATGGCGCTCGTTGACGCTGGAAATCACCAGCATCGGCACCGAGTCGGCATAGGCCTGGCCCATGGCGGTCAGAATATTGGTCATGCCCGGCCCGGTGATGATGAAACACACACCCGGTTTGCCGCTGACCCGTGCGTAACCGTCGGCCATAAAGCCCGCGCCCTGCTCGTGGCGCGGTGAGATATGCCGAATGCCGCTAGCGGGTAGGCCGCGATACAGCTCCACCGTGTGCACGCCGGGAATGCCGAACACCGTGTCCACGCCCCAGGCGTGCAATTGCTTGACGAGAAACTCACCACAGGTAGTCATAGTGCGGTCTCCGCTGCCTGCCCAACAACATCCAGCCCGATAAACCGTTGGACCCGCGGATCGCCTGCCTGGCGGATCGCTGCCGGCGAGGCGTCGGTGACCACATGACCGTTTTCCATAAACACGATGCGGTCGGAAATCGACAAGGCGAAGTCCATCTCATGGGTCACGATCAGCAGCGTCATGCCCTCGGCCGCCAGGTCACGAATAACATTAAGCACCTCCCCGACCAGCTCTGGGTCCAGCGCCGAAGTGGGCTCATCGAAGAGCATGATGTCCGGCTCCATCGCCAGCGCACGGGCGATGGCCACCCGCTGCTGCTGACCGCCCGACAACTGATGGGGGTACTTGTGGGCATGGGCCAGCAACCCGACCCGATCGAGCAACCCCAGGCCCTGGCGCCGCAGTTGCGCGGTGCTGGCCACGCCGTGATAACGCGGCGCGAGCATCACGTTGTCGAGGATGGTCCGGTGCGGGAACAGGTTGAAGTTCTGGAACACCATGCCTATGCGCCTGATGCCCTGACGGATAACGTTAGCGTCCGCCCGCTTACCGGCCTGGATGTAATCGACGCCAAATAGCACAATTTCGCCTCGGTCGATGCTTTCCAGGCTGTTGATGGTACGGATCAACGAGGTCTTGCCGGAACCTGACGGGCCGATGATGGAAATCACCTCGCCGGGCTTCACCGCCAGGTCGATGCCCTTGAGCACTTCGTGGCTGCCATAGCGCTTGTGAATATCGCGCAGCCGCAAGGCATCGGGCTGCCCCGCCACAGGCGCGCAACGAGGCTTGCCGGGCGTCGCCGGTGGGCGCAGGGCGTCGGCCTGGGCGGGCTCAAGGGTGCGCGCGGTTTTGCGCGACAGATCCAAATGGCGCTCAGCCCACTGCAACAGCCAGCCGAACAGGGTCACGATCAGCACGTAATACACCGCAACCGCCGCCAAGGTTTCCAGCACTAGAAAGTTTTGCGCGTACAGGCGTTGCCCCACCAGCAGCAACTCGTTGAGAGAAATCACCGACACCAGCGAAGTGAGTTTGACGATGGTGACGTATTCGTTGGTCAGCGTGGGTAGCGAGATCCGAATCGCTTGCGGAATGATCACCAGCCGCTGCTCGCCCACCCCACGAATGCCCAGGGCCTTGGCCGCTTCGCGTTGGCCCTTGAGCACCGACAGCAAGCCGCCCCGATGGATCTCGGCCATATAGGCGGTTTCGGTCAGGACCAGCGCGATCAGGCCAGAATAAAACGGTTGCGAAAGTATGCCACCCGCCGCCGGAAACAGTTGCGGCAGGTTGTAGACGAACACCAGCAACACCAATAAGGGAATACTGCGAAACAGCCAGATGTACAGGCCGGCCGGCAGGCGCAGCCAGGCATGCGGTGACAGCTTGGCGCTGGCCAGCAAGAACCCCAGGACTAAGCCCAACGTCCAGGCCAGGGTACTGAGCTGGACCACCGTCAGGCAGGCTTTCCAGAAAGCCTGCACGGAGAACAGCGAGAAAAAGTAGGCCCATTCGAATGCCATGATGACCTCAGTGCAGCAGATGGAGAGCGAAGGCACTGAGGCGTACCGCGTGGCAGCCTCAGTCGCCCCCGCTCAGCGGGGCGCTAAGGAAGGGTTAGGCCGGGTCTAGGTTGTATTTTTGCAACAGTTCGGTGTACTCGGCGCTTTGCTTGAAGCGCTCGACGGCACCGCGCAATTGCTCGATCAGCTCAGCGTTGCCCTTTTTCACGTAGACCCCCAGCGTCTGCGGGTACAGGGATTTTTCCGAACTGATGACAATGCGGCCGCGGGCTTTATCGACGATCATTTTTGCCGCCGCCGAGATTTCCAAATGCGCCTGGATATTGCCCGAGACCAGCGCTTGCGAGGCCTCGGCGGTGGTCGGGTATTCGCTTATGGCGATCTCGCCCTTGTTCTGCTTGGCGCAGTAATCGGCCGACACGGCTTTGAGCTGGTTGATCCAGTTGGTGCCCTGCTGCAAACCGACTTTCAGCCCGCACAGGTCTTCAGGTGTTTGCGGTTTGCCGGTGCTGTCGCTGCGTACCATGATCGCCGCGCCCACCCGCGCGTAGGCGATGGCTTCGGCCTGCTTGGTACGCTCATCGGTGATGTACATACCGGAAATGATGGTGTCGAAGCGGTTAGCGTTAAGGCCCAGGATCAAATTGGGGAAGCGCGTATCGACGAACTGCACCTGCATATTGCCCAGCTGTTTGGCCAAAGCGCTGGAGACCTCAGGGTCAAAACCCACCACTTTATCGCCGTCGTACGATTCGAACGGCGGGTAGGAAATCTCCATGCCGACCTTCAGCGTACCAGGCGTGGCGGTGGGCGCGGCCTGCACGCCGGCGGCGAACAGGGCCAAGCCCAGCAAGGAGATGGCAAAGCGCGAAAACGTGGTGTTGGGCATAGTGGTCATTCCAGGTTGAGGGAAAAGGCAGGTCACGGAGTCACGCTCTGGTGTTTCAAATGCCCGAAGCTTGAAGGCTTTCTGGCGTGCGCAGGCAGGGCGATCTGCCCGTCAGCGACACGCTGGCGAAGGTATCGATAGGTTTGCAAAGCTTGGGCCCACATGTGTTCGCCGATGGCGATGGGTGCGTAGTCCTGCTCGGCGCTGGCGAATGGCGGCAGCGGTTCGATCAGCGTGTGGTAGTCGCAGGCATAGAACAGGGGAAACGAGTAACGCTCCTGCTTGACCTTGCGCACCCGGTGCGCGGTGGCGACAAACGCGCCGGCGGTCATGACTTCCAACATGTCGCCAATGTTGACGACAAAGGCCCCGTCCAGCGGCGGCGCGTCGATCCACTCGCCCTGCTCGTTCAGCACTTCCAGGCCTGGTTGGTCGGCTAGCAAAATGGTGAAGCACTCGTAGTCGGTATGCGCGCCGATACCGGGGGCGTCCTGGGCATCGCCGTCGTAGGGGTAATGGATCAGGCGCAGCTTGGAGGGCGGGAAGCAGGCCATGTTGTCGAAGGCGTGCTCGTCCAGGCCCAGCGCTAGGGCAAAGCCGCGGAACAGTTGATGCCCCAACGCGAACACCGCCTGGTAATAGGCCTGCACCGCCGCCTGAAAGCCCGGCAACCCAGGCCAGTCGTTGGGGCCCAATAACGGCGTGCCGGCGCGCACTAACGGGTGGTCGGCGGGCACTTCAAAGCCGATATCGAATGCCTCTTTATGGTCGGGCTTACCGGTGCCGTACACCTCCTCGCACTCGGGCACAAAGCCCTTGTGGGTCTGGGAAGCACCGATGTAGTGCTGCATTTTGGCGTCCAGCGGCTGGGCAAAATAGCGCTCGGCGGCGCCGTGTAAGTCGTCGATCAACTTGGGCGCGATGCCGTGGCCTGTGATGTAAAGGAAACCCACCTGCCGCGCGGCCTCGCCGAGGGCTTGGGCCACAGCCTGGCGCTGGTCCAGGCGCGTGCTGAACAGGCCCTGGATATCGACCACGGGGATACGCGTGAAAGCATTGGATTCACTCATGGCGGCAAGCTCTCTGGGGGTGCAAAAAGGCATTGAAGTGTTCGCGCTCGGTGCGGCCCATCCAGGCATTCAGGCCCCACAGATCCGCCACCGGCACGTCGGTGAAGGGTAAGTGGTGCAAGTAGCCATCCGGGCCGAACTCCGGAGTCAGGGTGGTGCCTGGGAAACCACGGGCCTGCTGCGAGCGCCAGATGGCTTCCCAGTGCTGCTGGTGGAAGGCCAGCGCCGCGGCGTATTCCGGCGCGCCGGGGTGCGGCACCTGTGGGCCCTGGTCATAACCCACCCGGGCCTGAATGTGCTGGACCCGCTCAACGAATGCACTGAGGTCATCGGCGGGGTCGTCGAGCAGGCGCTCGCACGTCACCACCCAATGGCTGATGTCACTGGTGAAGCGCAAGTCAGGCACCTGCTCGATCAGTTGCAGGGTCAGCCAGGGGTTGAACAGCGAACGCGCACGGTGGGTTTCGAAGCTGCAGTGCAGGCCGCTGCGGCGGGCAATGTCCAACGCGGCACCGAAGAAGTCCACTTGTTGATCCAGCGGCCAGCGGTCGTTGCCGGCCAGTACATTGACCAAGCGCGGTTCCAGTTCGGCCGCCCATTGCAACTTGCGGGCAAAGTCGGCCAGGTGCTCGGCCGGCGTGGCTGACTGCAACGGCAACACTGGGGTCGAGGTGAACACGATAGCAATGTAAGGCACGTGGTTGTCACGCAGGAACGCCGCAAAAGCCGCGCGTTCGGCCGCAGCCTCAGGCACGCGCGCCTCGAAACCATCGAAGCCTGCGGCGCGCGCCTCCAGTAGGGCTTGCTGCCAGGTGCCACGGTAGCCCCATAGGGTGCGAAAAATTTCCAGTTTCATGGGCAAACCTCGCCGCCTGTGCCCACAGCGGGCACAGCACGGATCACGAACGGACGGTGCTCGATGGCACGATGTGCTTCATGGCCTTGCGCCCCAGCATGGGGTGCGGGCCTCGCGGGCCGTACACCGAGGCGGGCTCGGGGAAGGTGCGCAGCAAGGTCAGGTACAGCAGCGTCGCCAGGCCGAGGGTGATCGGCAGACTGATGTCGATGCCGCCAGCCAGTTCGCCCAGCGGCCCAACGAACTGGCCTGGTAGATTGACAAAGCACAGCCCCACCGCCGCGCTCGGCAGCCAGGCCCCCAGGCCGCGCCAGTTCCAACCATGGTGGAACCAGTAACGCCCGCCGCGCTCGCCCCGGCTGAACACTTGCAGGTCGTCGGCGTGGTAGAAGCCGCGACGGCTGATCAAGCCCAGGATCATCACCACCATCCAGGGGCTGGTGCAGGTGATGATCAGCACGGCGAAAGTCGACACGCTCTGCACTAGGTTGAAGGCAAAGCGGCCGATAAAGATAAAGGCAATCGCCGCCATCCCGATCAACAAGGTCGCCTGGGCCCGGCTCAGCAGGCGCGGGAACAGGCTCGACAGGTCCAGCCCGGTGCCGTACAGCGCGGTGGTGCCGGTGGACAAGCCGCCGATCACGGCGATCAGGCACACCGGCAGAAAGAACCAGCTCGGCGCGATCGCCAGCAAACCGCCCACATAGTTATTGGCTTCGATGTACTGCGGCACGTGGGCGGCTACCAGGGTGGCGGTGCACAGGCCGAACAGGAAAGGAATCAAGGTGCCGGCTTGGGCCGCAAGCACCGCCAGCATGATGCGAGCTTTGGGGGTTTCGCGAGGGATATAGCGGGACCAATCGCCGAGAAAGGCGCCGAACGACACCGGGTTGCTCATCGCCAACAACGCAGCACCCACGAATGCCGCCCAGAACCCCGGTTGGTGCAGATTGACGCTGCCCGCATAGCCCGCGTCGAATGGCCCGGCGAAGGCGAAAATGCCCAGCAGAAACAACAGGCTCGACGCCCACACGGCTACCTTGTTGACCCACAGCATAAAGCGAAAACCGTATAGGCAGACCACCAGCACCAGCACGGCGAACAGCCCGTAAGCCAGCCCCAGGCTCACATCGTTTTCCGCCAACCCCACCAGCCGCCGCGCGCCGCCAACCAAGGCATCACCGGAGCTCCACACCGAGAGGGAAAAAAACGCCACCGCCGTCAGCAATGACAGAAACGAGCCAATGATGCGCCCATGCACCCCGAAATGCGCGCCGGATGACACCGCGTTATTGGTGCCATTGATCGCCCCGAACAGCCCCATTGGCGCCAGGATCAAGGCGCCCAATGTCACCCCCAGGGCGATGGCCCAGGCCCCGGCCTCGAACGACAGCCCGAACAGTACCGGAAAGCTGCCCAGCACGGCCGTGGCAAAGGTATTGGCGCCACCGAAGATCAGGCGAAACAGGTCGATAGGGCGAGCATCGCGGTGTTGATCGGGTATCTGTTCTACGCCAAAGGTTTCGATACGCGTCGAATGGCTCATGGGGTTGCTCCAATGCCTGTCACAGTTGTTATAAGGCCCGCGCAGGCACGCAGACCCTTTATGGTCGCCCGTTGACCCCGGGCGCAGGGTAGTTCCAGCCATCGACGGCCACGTGCCCCTTTAACCAGCGGGCTAGATGGCCGCTCGATCAGCTCACCGGCGTACGACACCCGGCAGCACACACAGCATTTCGTACAACAGGTTGGCGCCCAACAGCGAGGTATTACCGGTGGTGTCGTAGGGCGGCGATACTTCCACCAGATCGCAACCGATCAAGTCCAACCCTTGGCAACCGCGAATGATCTCCAGCGCTTGAATGGTGGTCAGCCCACCGACTTCCGGGGTGCCGGTGCCGGGCGCCCAGGCGGGGTCGATGCCGTCAATGTCAAAAGACAGATACACCGGCCCACCCCCAACCTTCTCCCGCACCTCGGCCATGAGTGGGGTCAGCGACTGGTGCCAACACTCCTCGGCCTGCACCACTCTAAAGCCCTGCTTACGGCTCCAGTTGAAGTCCTCGGCGGTATAACCCTGGGCACGCAAACCGATCTGCACCACCCGTTCGCTGTCCAGCAAGCCTTCTTCCTGGGCGCGGCGGAAGGTGGTGCCGTGGGCGATCTTCTCGCCGAACATGTGATCGTTGACATCAGCGTGGGCATCGATATGCACCAGGCCGACCTTGCCATGTTTTTTATGGATGGCGCGCAAAATAGGCAGGGTGAGGGTGTGATCGCCCCCCAGGGTCAACGGCACGATGCCGTGGCCGAGAATGCGGTCGTACTCCTGTTCGATGATGCGCACCGCATCCAACAGGTTGAAGGTATTGATCGGCACGTCGCCAATGTCCGCCACGTTCAGCGAATCGAACGGCGCGGCCCCGGTGGCCATGTTGTAAGGGCGGATCATCACCGACTCAGCGCGAATCTGCCGGGGCCCGAAGCGGGTGCCGGAGCGCAGCGAGGTACCGATGTCCAACGGAATACCGACAAACGCCGCATCCAGGCGGTCGAGCTCTTGGGCGCTTTGCACATGGGGCAAGCGCAGCATGGTGGCGATGCCGCCAAAACGCGGCATTTCATTACCGCCCAAAGGCTGGTGGAAGGTCGTGTCCACAGGGTGGCCTCATTGGGTTGTCAGGGGAGTGACCCCATTCTGGTGAGGCCCAGGCGCCTGAAGAATCGCTGCCGGCAAATATTTAGTTCAGGAATTTCTAAACTATCTGGGTGAAAATCAATAGATCGGGGCCGAGGCCCCTCCTACAATCCGCTATGCCGGCCGAAGATCGACAATCCGGTGTACCGTTCACAGCCCTGTCACGCCCGGAGCGCCCTCCATGTCCTCTGCCCTGCCGGACCTCAAGCTGCTGCGCATCTTCGCCTGCGTAGTCCGCCATCAGGGCTTTGCCGCCGCTCAGCAGCAGCTCAACCTCTCCACCTCCGCCATCAGCACCTATATGAGCCAGCTGGAAACCCAACTGGGCCTGGTGCTCTGCCATCGAGGCCGTGGCGGCTTCAGCCTGACCAGCAAAGGCGAGCTGTTTCACCAGGAGACCTTGCGCCTGCTCGCCGAACTCGAAGGTTTCGAACGCTACAGCGCCGCCCTCAAGGGTGAATTGCGCGGCACCCTCAACCTGGGCGTGCTCGACTCCACCGTCAGCGACCCAGCCCTGCCGCTGGCCGACGTCATCGGCGCCTACAGCAAAGAACACCCTGCGGTGCACTTGCACCTCAGCGTGCTCAGCCCCGCGCAGCTGCAACTGGGCGTCCAGGAAAACAGCCTGGACCTGGCCATCGGCGCGTTCTCGGTGCGTATGAGCGGCCTGATGTACCAGGCCCTGTACCGCGAACAACACTGGCTGTACTGCAGCGATCGCCATGAGCTGTTCGACCAGCGGCGTATTCCGGCCGAGGTGATTACCCAGCAGCGCATGGTCGGGCGAGGCTACTGGAGCCAGGCCGAACTGGCGCGGCACGGCTTCAAGCACAGCGCCGCGACGGTAGAGTCGATGGAGGCGCAGCTGATTCTGGTGCTATCGGGGGCCTACATCGGCTATCTGCCTGAGCATTACGCGCAGTTCTGGGTCGATCAGCAACGCTTGAAAGTGTTGCTGCCGGCCACCTTTGGGTATCAGGCGCCGTTTTCCCTGGCGTTGCGCCGAGGGCGTTCGCGGGAGCCGTTGATCCAGAGTTTTCGCGACCGGCTGAAGGGCTGGTTTGACGCCGGTTGATCATTGGCCAGCGGTGCAACACACTCCAAGCCTACTTATTCAGGTCAGCGCTCATTTATGGACGACAAAACACCGGTCACGCCGCCACTGTCCGAGGCCGAGGCGCACGAACACCTCGCGCAGCAGCGCCAGCGCGCCGGGCAGTTGGCCCAGGCGCTGCGCCTCGAACTGCAGAAAGCGCTGATTGGCCAGCCCAACGCAATCGACGACGTACTGACAGCGCTGATCGCTGGCGGCCACGTCTTGCTCGAAGGCGTGCCGGGGCTGGGCAAGACCCTACTGGTGCGAGCGCTGGCGCGCTGCTTTGGCGGAGACTTCGCGCGCATTCAGTTCACCCCGGATCTCATGCCCAGCGATGTCACCGGGCACGCGGTGTACGACCTGCCCAGCGAGCAGTTCAAGTGGCGCAAAGGCCCGGTATTCACCCACTTGCTACTGGCCGACGAGATCAACCGCGCCCCGGCGAGAACCCAGGCAGCCTTGCTGGAAGCCATGCAGGAACGCCAGGTCACCCTGGAGGGCCGTGCGCTGCCCATCGCGCAACCCTTCATGGTGCTGGCCACGCAGAATCCAATCGAACAGGAAGGCACCTACCCACTGCCGGAAGCCGAGCTCGACCGTTTTATGCTCAAAGTGCACATGGATTACCCGGACGCCGATCAGGAACTGAACATGGTGCGCCAGGTGACCCGCTCCCCCCGCGCCGACATGCTTGAGGTACAGCCGTTACGGGCCCTTTTGCAGCCCCGCGATGTGCAGGTGATGCAGCGCATCGCCAGCGAGTTGCCGCTGGACGAACAACTGCTCGACTATGCCCTGCGCCTGAGCCGCGCGACCCGCAGTTGGCCTGGGCTGGCCATCGGGGCCGGGCCAAGGGCCTCGATCGCTTTGGTGCGTTGCGCACGTGCTCGCGCCCTGTTGCGTGGCGGGCAAGCGGTGACCGCCGACGACGTTAAAGGCTGCGCCCTGGCGGTGCTGCGCCACCGCGTGCGGTTGTCTGCCGAGCTCGACATGGACGGCGTCAGCGTGGAATACGTGCTGCGCCAACTGCTCGATCAAACAGCGGCGCCGCGCCTGTGATCCGGCCGTGAGCATGCGGCCGACCCGACGCCTGCTGGCCTGGCTCGCGGTGCTGGCACTGGCCCTGTTGGCGCTCGGCAGCACACGCGCCCTGGGGGTCGCGGTGGCGCCGAGCCTGGTGGCCGGCGCCTGGAGCTCGCTGCTGGCCCTGCTGGCCCTGGCCTTGCTGGACTGGCTGTCCCTCAAGCGCATAGCGCTACCCTACGGCCAACGCCAGCTACCCGGCCAACTGGCCCTCGGCCGCTGGGTCGAGGTGACCCTGAGCCTGCGCCAAGACGGGCCACAGGCGTTGCCGGTGCAAGTGTTCGACCTGCTTCCTGACAGCCTGCAAGCCCATGAGACGGGGCAGCATCTACGGCTCGACCCCGGTCAAACCAGCCAACTGGTGTACCGCCTGCGGGCCTTGCGCCGTGGGCATTTTCAAGTGCAGCGTTGCCAAGTCCACTGCCCCAGCCCGCTGCGACTCTGGCAACGCTGCGTTGACCTGGCATGGGTTGACGACACCCACGTCTACCCTGACTTCGCCCGCCTCCCAGGGGCCGAGCGAATGGGCGTCGATGACTGGTTGCAGGGCCTAGGCATCCGCCAGCCGCCACGCCGTGGCCAAGGCCTGGAGTTCCAGCAGCTGCGCGAGTTTCGCGAGGGCGACAGCCTGCGTCATATCGACTGGAAAGCTACCGCCCGGCAGCACAAGCCGATCGCCCGGGCCTACCAGGACGACAGCGATCAGCAGCTTGTTTTGCTGTTGGACTGCGGCCGCAACCAGAGCAGCCAGGATGGCCCTTTGGCTGATTTCGATTACGCCTTGAATGCCTGTTTGCTGCTCAGCTATGCGGCGTTGCGCATGGGCGATGCGGTGGGCCTGAGCACCTTTGCCACAGCGACACCGCGGCACTTGGCGCCCGCCAAAGGGCACGCCCAGATGAAAGCCTTGCTACATGCGCTACACGACCTGAACAGCAGCACCTTGGCAGCCGATTTAAACGCTGCCGCCATTACCCTGCTGAAGCGACAAAGGCGCCGCGCCTGGGTGGTGGTGGTCACTCGCCTGGACGAGGCACAAGCCGACCGCTTAGTGGCGATCACCCAGCGCTTGGGCAGGCATCACCGGGTATTGGTCGCCAGCCTGGGCGAAACGCCGCTGGAGCAAACCCTCGCCGAGCCGGTCGACAGCCCCGCCAGCGCGCTGAGCTATTGCGCCACCGTCGAGTACTTGGGCCAACGCGCCGCGCTGCGCGAGCGCCTGGCCCATCACGGTGTGGCGATGCTGGACGCCGCCCCGGGCAACCTCGGCGTGGCGCTGGTCAATCGCTACCTGAGCCTGAAGAAAGCCGGCAGCCTGTAGCTACGCAGGGGTATTGAGAGGGGAAAAACTAAAGTAATCGCGCAGCGACTTAACCAACTGCCCATACTCGGGCGAGCCGTCCAGCACCTTGAAGCCGGAATCGTAATGCCGCGGGTTCGCGTCTTCACGACACCATTGACAGGTGGCGTCGAGGCGGATCGGGACCATGCAGTTATCCCCTCCCGCATCGCGCCCAGGAATGCGCAGCTCCACGGAAAAGTCGGCCCCCACAATCAAAGGCAGTTCGCTGATCAACATAAAACCTTCCTCCGACACATTGCCCAGGTAGCCCATGAGGCGCTCGGTGTGGCTGTTGAACAGTTTCAGGTGGTAAGGCAACTGTTGCCGTTCGATACGACGTCCGCTGTACATAGGCATAACCGCTTTCTTAGTTTAAGGGCACTGTGCGCAGACTAGCCTACCGCTGCCCAACCTGCGCGGGCATACCTTGGCGCAAATGGCCTAATTGTCCCAACGTTTGCAAACGCGCCTGGGCACGGTAAGCGTATTCGCTATACGGGTATTGGTTGATGATGAACTGGTAAGTCTGCGCTGCATCCACGTAGAGCTTTTGGCGCTCCAGGCACAAGCCGCGCAACATCGACACTTCCGGCTTGACGTACGGCCGCGAGCGGCTGAAACGGTCGACCTGGGACAGTTCGAGCATCACGCTCTCGCAATTGCCCCGGTCGTAAGAACGATAAGCATTATTCAAATGATGGTCCATGGACCACCGGGTGCAGCCGCCGACAATGACGGCCAGGGCTATAACGATCAGAATTCGCATGGGTCTCTCCTGTGCTAAGCAGTATATCGACCCACGGGCGGAAATCTTCAGAGCCCCAGGCGTTATCCGTCGGGCAGTTTTTGCCACGGCCGACCGTCAGGGCCCTTGAGAAAGTGCGCGAGTGGTCTTTCTACAGACCCTTCCCCCTTCAGGTAGTGCAGACGAACAATGACTACAGCGCAATTGAGGAGTAGCCTCTTGCTGCGCTTCCATAAAGGAGTCTGTGAATGACCGTTCGCCGTACCAAAATCGTCGCCACCCTTGGCCCTGCCAGCAACTCGCCGGAAGTGATCGAGCAATTGATCAAAGCCGGCCTGGATGTTGCGCGGCTGAACTTCTCCCACGGCACGCCGGAGGAGCACAAGGCTCGCGCCCGCTTGATCCGTGAAATCGCCGCCGCGCAAGGCCGGCATGTCGGTCTGTTGGGCGACTTGCAAGGGCCCAAGATCCGTATCGCCAAGTTCACCAACAAGCGTATCGAGCTTAAGGTCGGCGACCGCTTCACGTTCTCCACCAGCCACCCGTTGACCGACGGCACCCAGGAAATCGTCGGCATCGATTACCCGGACCTGGTCAAGGATTGCGGAGTCGGTGACGAACTGTTGCTCGATGACGGTCGCGTGGTCATGCGGGTCGAAACCGCTACCGCCGATGCCCTGCATTGCTCGGTGCTGATCGGCGGGCCGCTGTCGGACCATAAAGGCATCAACCGTCGCGGCGGTGGCTTGACCGCGCCAGCCCTGACCGAGAAAGACAAGGCTGACATCAAGCTGGCTGCGGAAATGGACCTGGACTACCTGGCCGTCTCCTTCCCCCGCGACGCCTCCGATATGGAATACGCGCGCAAACTGCGCGACGAGTCCGGTGGTACCGCCTGGCTGGTGGCGAAGATCGAACGCGCCGAAGCCGTCGCCGATGACGAGACCCTGGACGGCCTGATCCGCGCCAGTGACGCCGTCATGGTGGCCCGTGGTGATTTGGGCGTCGAGATCGGCGATGCAGAACTGATCGCCATCCAGAAAAAGATCATCCAGCACGCCCGCCGCAACAACAAAGCGGTGATCGTGGCGACCCAGATGATGGAGTCGATGATCCAGAACCCGATGCCCACCCGCGCTGAAGTTTCCGACGTGGCCAACGCCGTGCTCGACTACACCGATGCGGTGATGCTCTCGGCGGAAAGCGCCGCCGGCGCCTACCCCATCGAAGCCGTTCAAGCCATGGCACGCATCTGCCTGGGGGCTGAAAAGCACCCCATGAGCAAGAAGTCGAGCCATCGCCTGTACACTGAGTTCAGCCGCTGCGACGAAAGCATCGCCCTGGCCGCCATGTACACGGCGAACCACTTCCCGGGCGTCAAAGCGATCATCGCCCTGACAGAAACCGGCTACACGCCGCTGATCATGTCGCGTTTGCGTTCTTCGGTGCCGATCTTCGCGTTTTCGCCGCGACGTGACACCCAGGCCCGTGCCGCCATGTTCCGTGGCGTCTACCCGGTAGCGTTCGACCCGGCGTTGATGCAACCGAGCGAAGTCAGCCAGGCGGCCGTCGACGAGCTGCTCAAGCTCGGCGTTGTCGAGCAAGGCGACTGGGTCATCCTGACCAAAGGTGACAGCTACAACATCACCGGCGGCACCAACGGCATGAAGATCCTGCATGTCGGCGACCCGCTGATCTAACGTCGACCCGCACGGCAAAAGCCCCGGCGCGAAACTGCGCCGGGGCTTTTTTTTGCGCACTAAGGCGAAGCTATTGGCTTGGTGCCGTTTTGGCGACCGGGTCGCTCCCCACGTAGCGTTTGAGCACTGGCCCAGAGGCCAGAGCGCCACCCAAGAGGATATTGCTATCATCTTGCAAGGCCATCGTGGTCATTCTGATGTCGAGCCCGCTGATATAGCCTTGGGGGGTGAATGCTGTGTCTGGAGTGCCGTTGCGCGACAGCCGAAATACCGTTCCCGCGCGCTGCTCTGTGTTGCCAGCAATCACTATTAAGTCATCGAGCTTGACAGCCACGGCCTGGAAGCTGGTCGGCAAGTCATCTGCCTGCAACCGAAGGGCTATCCCTTCGTTGAAGTTGTAATCAATGGCGCCGTCTTTTAAGGTTGCGACTACCAGTCCGGATTCGTGAAGGCCCGAATAACCCACCGCGACCAGCCGTCCATCCGCTCGTGAGGCTAAGCCCGTGAGCCCCGCAAACCCAAGCGGTGCGTAACTTCTTAGGCCATTGTCGGCAAAACTTAGGTCGAGCGCCCCACTGGAGGTAAACCTGGCCAGCACGCCCATTGGGAACATCACCCCCGCCACGACGATTTGCCCACCAGGTTGTACCAACAGAGCATTAATCCGCGTCGGGAGTTCGTCGAATCGAAAGACGCTGTAACCCACACCGGCGAAGCTCTTATCCAGCTCCCCGTCTGACGTTACCCGCACCAATACGCCGTCCTCGGCATAGCCCCCAGTCCCATTGAAACTGAACAGGTAACCGCCCCCGGACGATTGCGCGGCACCCGCGCTCGGCTCGGCTGATTTGCTCAAGGGCAGCCCAGGCTTGTGGGGTCGCTCAGGCTTGTAAGGCAGCGACACCACTACGCTGCCAGCATTACCAAATTGAGTGTCTGGTTCGCCGTTGTCTTGAAACGCGGCCACGGCAGGTTGCACAGCGCCCGAGACTTTGAACTCGACCGTTCCCGTCACCAGAATGCGCCCACCGGGCAAGATGCTCAGACCGGTCGGCGTATGCCGGCCAATAACCTTGTCAAATGTCCCGATGTACACACCGCCGCTGCCAAAACCGAGGTCAAGGCAGCCATCGGCGTGCAAGCGAAACAGCTGAAAACCTTCAGGAACGCTAAATGCACCGATGATTTTCTGGGTGGCCGGGTCTATGGCCAAGACCTCTACAGTCGAGCCTTTGCCGAAAACCACCTGGCCATTTTCGCCAAAGCTGATGTCTTGCTCGCCGGCATACGGAATGTCGTCCCAGTCTGCCTCGGGTTCATTCCCCAAGTAGCGTTTGAGCACAGGCCTGGATACCTGATCGCTACCCAGTAAATCGCCACCTAACAAGATATTGCTGTCATCTTGCAAGGCCATCGTGGTCATTCTGAAGTCGAGCCCGTAGATGTAACCTTCGCGAGCGAACGCGGGGTCTGGACTGCCGTCGGGCTTGAGCCGAAAAACCGTGGCCGCGCGCTGCTCTGTGTTGCCTGCGATCACCACTAGATCATCGAGTTTGACGGCCACAGTCCGAAAGCTCGTTGGCAACAGACCTGCCTGCAGTTCAAGGGGTTTGCCGTCGTTAAAGCCGGGATCATCTGCGCCGCGGTCTGAGGTGGCAACCACCAGTCCGTAAGCGTAATCGCCCGAATGGCCCACCGCGACCAGCCGTCCATGCGCCCGAGCGGTTAAGCTTGTGAGCGCCGAGGACTCGAGCTGCGGGTAACGCTTCAGGCCATTCTCGGCAAACTGCTCGTCGAGCTCACCTTCGCCGGTGAACCTGGCCAGCGCGGCCTGCTGGTCGATAGACCCCGCCGTGACGATATGCCCACCGGTTTGTATCAACAAGGCGTTGATCCGCGTAGCCCCATCGCCCAGTTGATAGGCGCGGTAACCCTCCCCGGCGAAACTGCTATCCAATGCGCCATCTCGGGTCACCCGTACCAGTACGCCCTTATTGGCATAGGCCCCAATCCCGTTGAAACTGAACAAGTAACCGCTAGCGGACACGTGGGCGGGCCCTACGCTCGCCTGCGCCGATTCACCAAGGGGCTGCGCAGAGGTCTCGGGCAGCGGCACCACAAGGCTGCCGGCATGACCAAAATCAGTGTCTGGATCGCCGTTGACTTTGAAAGCGGCCACTGCCGGTTGCAAACTGCTCAGGTCGCTGGCCATGACCATTCCGGTGACCAGTACGCGCCCATCCTCCACGATGCTCACGGCGGTCGGAATATGGCCGCCAATAGCGTCGCCAAATTTCCCGGTGGACATACCGTCGGTGCCAAAACTGCAATCAAAGGTGCCATCGGCATGCAGGCGAAACAGGCGAAAACCATCCTGGATGGCGAATGCACCGGTGATTTTTTTGCTCGCCGGGTCTGTCGTACAGGCCTCTATCGTGAAGCCCTCGGGGAAAAGCACCTGGCCATTTTGACCGAAGTTCATGTCTTGCTCGGCTGTCGTTTGAGCGACGAGGTTACGGCCGAAATAGCGTTTGAGCACAGGCTTAGCGCCCAGGGCGCCACCCACTAAGATATCGCTATCAGACTGCACGACCATCGTAGTCATTTTGAAGTCGAGCCCACTGATGTAGCTCAGGGAGGTGAAATCCGTGTCTGGATCGCCGTTGGGCTTTAGTCGAAATACCGTAGCTGACTCTCGCCGTGTGTTGCCAGCGATGACCAATAAGCCATCGAGTTTGATGGCCACGGCATGGAAGCTCGTGGGCAAGATATCTGCCTGCAACTGAAGGGGTACCCCTGCGTTGAAATCCCGATCAATGTCGCCGTCTTTTGACGTACCGACGACCAGCCCGTACTGGTAAATGCTCGCGTAGCCAACCGCGACCAGCCTTCCGTCTGCCCGAGCGGCCACACCCATGAGCTCTGCAAACCCGCGCGTTGTGTAAAGCCTCAGCCCATTCTCAGCAAAGCTTGTGTCGAGGTAACCGTTGGAGCTGAACCTGGCCAGCACGCCGGTGCTCCCGCCGACAGCCCCCGCCACAACGATTTGTTCACTGGTTTGTACCAGCAAGGCATTGATCCGCGTGGCCTCATCGTTCAACTGAAAGACGCTGTAACCCACCCCGGCGAAAGTGACATCCAGGCGCCCCTCTGCAGTCACCCGCACCAATACGCCCCTATCCGCATAAAACCCGTTGCCCCTGAAGCTAAACACGTAACCGCCAGCGGATGTTTGGGCAGCACTTGCGCTTGGCGCGGCCGATTCGCTTATGGGCTGCGCGGACGTGTCGGGCAGTGGCACCACTAGGCTGCCGGTCTCTGCCACTTGAGTGTCTGCTTGGCCGGCGGGCAGCGGCACTACTAGGCTGCCGCCCTGTGCAAATTGAGTGTCTGCCTGGCCGTTGTCTTTGAACGCTGCAATCGCCGGTAGCATAGTGCTCAGGTCGCTGGCCACGACCGTTCCCGTTACGACGATGCGCCCTTCGCTCGTGATGCTCAGGCCGGTCGGCGTATGGCGGCCAGCACCATTGCCAAAGGCCCCCGGAGCCACACCTTGGTTGCCAAATTCGCGATCGAGGCTGCCATCGGCGTGCAAGCGAAACAGCTTAAAACCACCGCCGAAGCCGAATGCACCGATTATTTTCTTGGTGACTGGGTATGTGGCGCAGGCCTCCATGGCCGAGCCATCGGGGAAAAGCACTTGGCCATTTCCACCAAAATCCATGTCTTGCTCGCCGGCTCTCTCGAATAGGTCAAATATGTCGTTCATCGCATTTCTCCAGTCAACGAAGCGGTAAGCTTTATTAACCGGCGGTTTGCACCCGGCTCACCACTGGCTTAACTACCAGCTTGGCAGCAGCCGGGTTCAGGTTTACGAGCTGGGGGGAAATTATTCGGCTGTTGCCTTTTTAGCGACAGGGCCACCGCCCAGGTAGCGTTTGAGCACAGGCTTGGAGGTCAAAGCGCCACCCAATAAGATATTGCTGTCAGTTTGCAAGGCCATCGTGGTCATTCTGAGGCCGAGCCCGCTGATGTAGCCTTTGGAGGCGAATGCTGTGTCTAGATCGCCGTTGAGTTTCAGTCGAAACACCGTAGCTGCCTCTTGCTGCGTATTGCCAGCGATCACCACTAAGCCATCAAGTTGGACAGCCACCGCATGGAAGCTCGTGAGCGAGCTACCTGCCTGCAATAGGAGGGGGAACCCATCGTTGAAAGCGAAATCAACGGCGCCGTCTTTTGACGTAGCGACGACCAGGCCGTGCTGGTGAGCGCCCAAGTAGCCAACCGCGACCAGCCTTTCATCGGCCCGCGAGGTTAACCCCGTAAGCACCGCATACCCGCGCGGTGCGTAGAGCCTGCGGCCATTTTCGGCGAAGCCTTTGTCGAGCTCACCGCTGGAGGTGAACCTGGCCAGCACGCCGATGATTGCATCGACCGACCCCACCACGACGATTTTGTCACCGGGTTGTACCAACAAGGCATTGACCCGCGTGGGCAGATTATCTATTTGAAAGACTTTGTAACCCGCCCCGGCGAAACTGGTGTCCAAGGCCCCTTTTTCGGTCACCCGTATCAATACGCCCTTATCGCGATAGGCCCCATTGCCATTGAAACTGAACACATAACTGGCACTGGACGGCTGGGCGACCCCCGCGCTCGCCTCGGTCGATTCGCCTTCGGGCTGGGCAAACATATCGGGCAATGGCACCACCAGGCTGCCGTCATTACCAAATTCCTCGTCTGATTTGCCGTCGGCATGGAACGCGGCCATCGCCGGTTGCAAAATGCTCGGGCTGTCGGTTGTGACCGTTCCCGTCACCAGTATGCGGCCATCTTTCAAGACGTTCAGGCCGGTTGGCGTATGGGCGTCACCGCCGCTGCCAAATTTCCCGATGGTCAAACCGGCGGTGCCAAAAGCGGGGTCAAAACTACCATTGGCGAGCAGGCGAAACAGCTGAAAACCAAAGCTGCTGCCTAAGCCGAATGCACCGGTGATTTGCTTGGTGATCGGGTCTGTGAAGACGGCATCCATAGCAAAACCATTGGGGAAAAGCACTTCGCCATTTCCCCCGAAGCTCATATCTTGCTCGCCAGCTTTCTTGGATTATTTAAGAACCTTTGTCATAGCATTTGCCCGGTCAACGAAGTGGTAGGCTTTATTAACGAGCGGTTTGCAGGACGCCCACTACTGGTTTAAGTGCTAGCTTGGCGGCAGTAGTATTTAGGTTTACGAGGTTTGGAGGGCAGTTGGACGTTCAGGTAAGAACCCCGGCGCGAGTCTTCGCCGGGGCTTTTTTTGCGGATTGGGTGGCGTTATTCGCGTGATGCGGTTTTGGTGACGGGGTCACTGCCCAGATAGCGTCTGAGCACAGGCCTGGAGACCAGAGCTCCGCCCAGTAAGATATTGTTGTCAGGTTGCAAAATCATCGTGGTCATCCTGAAGCCAAGCGCACTGATGTAGCCTTGGGGGGCGAATGACGTGTCTGGCTTGCCGTCGGGCAATAGCCGAAATACCGCAGCGAATTGCTGCTGTGCATTACCGGCGATCACCACTAAGTTATCTAGGTTGACGGCCACGGCCCGGAAGCTCGTCTTATAGCTACCTACCCGCAATTCAAGGGGCTCCCCGGCGTTAAAGCTGGCATCGACCGCACCGTTTTCTGATGTTGCGACGACCAGTCCGTACTCGTAAGAAATGCCCGAAAAACCAACTGCGACCAGCCCTCCATCCGCACGGGAGGTCAAGCCTGAGAGCGATGCATAATCACGCAGTGCGATACGCCTCACACCATTCTCGGCAAAGGTGTTGTCCAGTACGCCGCTGGAGGTAAACCTGGCCAGTATGGCGTCAGGTCTGATGAGACCCGCAGCGACGATATGCCCACTCGGTTGTACCAACAAGGCGTTGATCCGCGTTTGCTTAACGCCCTCTTGAAAGACGCGGTAACCTACCTCGTTGAAGCTGGTATCCAACGCGCCTTGGGGGGTTACTCGCAGCAATACGCTCTTATCGTTATAAAACCCATTCCCATTGAAACTGAACAAATAACCATTATCGGACCATTGCGCAGCACTCGCGCTCGCATCGGCGGATTCGCCTGAGGACGGCGCAGACGCGTTGGGCAGCACCACCACCAAACTGCCGGCATCACCAAATTCAGTGTCTGCGTCGCCGTTAGCGTGGAACGCGGCCACCGCCGGTTGCTCAATGCTCACGCTGCTGTCCGTGAACATTCCTGTCACGAGTATGCGGCCATCGTCCAAGACGCTCAGGCCGGTTGGCCTATTGCTGCCACTGCCGGTGCCAAACTTCCCGATGGTCAAACCGGCGGTGCCAAATTCGGTGTCAAACTTACCATCGGTGTTCAAGCGAAACAGTTGAAAACCCTCGCTGCCTAAGCTGAATGCAGCGGTGATTTTCTTGGTGACCGGGTCTACGGAAAAGGCATCAATCTGCAGACCTTTGTCGAAAAGCACTTCACCATTCCCCCCAAAGCTCATATCTTGCTCGCCGGGTTTCTTGGGTTGTTCAAGAGTCTTTGTCATTGCATTTCTCCAGTTAACGAAGCGGTACGCTTTATTAACCAGCTACTTGCATCAGCCTTACCACTGGCTTAACTACCAGCTTGGCGGCAGTCGGGTTCAGGTTTAGCGGGCATTTAACCGAACAGGGCCAAACCGCCAGTGCGCGCAAGCCGGTAGTTTTGTCAGTAGTGGGCCGATGCGGGACGCGCTTGAATGGGCCACCCCTTGCATCGATCGGAGAAGCCCATGGTCAAGCGCAAAAAGCCCCTGCCCAAAACCCAGCTCGAGACCTTGCCGCCAGCCAAGCTCGACGCCTCGGAGCAAGCCAGGCTAGACGCCTTGAAGCAAGCCAGGCTAAAAGCCTTGGCAAAAGCCCGGCAGATCCTGGCCACTCAAGCCGACAGCGAAAAAGACCTGCTCCTGGACATCGACGGTGACTGTCGAACGCTTGCGCAACTGCCCAGCATGGGCGCACCCAGTAGCAATATCGTCGCCATCACCAGCGGTTTGGACTATTGCCTGGTGCGAATTAACGCCAACCTGACCCTCGACCGCCTCTACGGCCCGAACGGCAACGGCTATCTGCTCGACAGTTATGGTGATCAATGGGGCGTCAACTCCGCGACCAGCCTAATGCTGACCCATGGCCAAACCACATTACTGGGCGCGTATTTCAGTTTTTTTGATGGCATCGACCTGCCAGCCGCTGCACGATACAACGACGGTGGATATCTGAATGAGCGATTTGCCGATAAGGGCAAAGCCGTTATCCCCTTGCCGCCGCCCGCCCTCGATGGAGCAACGCAGCAGGCTCCGGCCTCCACCACACTGGCGTATTTTTTCGAGAACATCGATCAGAGTACCGGCCATGGGCCCGCTACGCTGATTCGCCTAACGGACGAAGGCCGCCTGGACCCGCAATTCAATCAGCAAGGCTTTGCCGAGGTGACCTACCGTGGCCTTGCCCTCAAGCCCAGAGGCGTAGTGGTGCAAGCTGACCAGAAGTTGCTGGTTTACGGCGGCACCCGCGACCTTGTTGACGGCAAGGAACTGGCCATCATCGCTCGCTATAACGCGGACGGCACCCAGGACATGCGCTTCAGCGGCAGCGGCTACGTGGCCATTGCGCCCTTCAAGTATTTTGGCGGGCTGGTGGCTACCGATAGCGGTGGCCTATTCGCTGTGGCCCTGAGCTCGAAGGGCCAGATCGGCCTATGGCAGGGCACAGCGCGAGTTCAGCCAGGGAAGCCCAGCCAGGACGCGCCTGAACCTGATTGCTCCGGGATTAATCTGGCGCTGCCGCTGGTGGTCGAGCGAATCTGCGCATTGCACAGCCAAGTGGTTGATGGCCAGACCCGGCTACTGGTGACCGGGGTGTGCCAGAAACCCAACGAAAACAACGTTCAGCAACCCTATGGATTCATCGCCCGCTTTACCCTGGACGGGGGCCTGGATACCAGCTTCAACGGCACCGGGTACCATATTGCTGAGCACAAGTCGTATTACTTCGACTTGATGGTTGAGGCGTACAGCAAGCTCACAGTGGTCGGCAGCCTCTCCATCGATAACGTCGAATTCCCCTGGCTACGCCGTTTCGGCCCCAATGGCGAGGGCGCAGCGCCTAAAAAAGATACCCAGGAGCAAGAGACTAGCCCCGTGCCCGCCCACTGACAAAGCGGTCGGTCAACACCTGGGCTCGGGGCACGCCCGCTAAAAACAGCTTGCGGGCGAACTCGTTGACACTGGCGGGCGAACCGCAGGCCAACGCCACCGTCTGCCGCGAGGCCAGGCGGGGTATCAGCCATTGCTCGGGGGCGCTTAGCAGCACCTGCAGCTCTGGATGCTCGGCCGCTAGCGTGTGCAGGGGCGCGGCCAGGTAATGCTCGGCAGCGGCGTGCAATACGTGGATCGGCCCCTGGTGCTCGAGGCGCAGCGCTTCGCGCAGGATCCCCCAGAGCGGTGCCAGGCCGGTGCCGCTGGCCAGCAGCCAAAGAGGCCGGCCCTGCCATTCGGCGTTGTAGTGCAACGCGCCGCCGTGCAGCTCACCCAAACGCAGGCCGCTGCCCGGCACAAGTTGACGAGCCTGGTCGACAAAGGCGCCGGGGTGGCGGCAGTCGATATGAAACTCCAACCAAGGGTCTTGCGTCGGCAGGCTGGCCAGCGAATACGGGCGTGCTACGCCCTGGGCAAGCCACAACATCAGGTGCTGCCCGGGCTGGTAACGCAAGCGCTGTTCGGGCTGCACACGCAGGCGCAGCACGTTCGGGCTCAGCCAGTCGCTGGCCTGCACCGTGGCGGCCTGGCCGTCGGTCTGGGGGTTGAATAGCTCAATGGACACATCATCGACCACCTGGCACTGACAGGCCAGGCACCAGCCAGCCTGGCGCTGCGCGGGGGTCAAGGCTTCAGGCTGGGCATTGTCCGGCTGGCCATCTACGCAGCGCACCAGGCAGGCATGGCAGCTGCCGGCGCGGCAACTGAAGGGCACCTGCTGGCCGGCCGAGTTCAGCGCGTCCAACAGGTTGCAGCCCGGTGCGACGTGCCAACGTCGTTCGCCTACCCGCAGCTCAGGCATCCACCGGTTCCCACGCCGCCGCACAGCGGTTGCGCCCCTCGCGTTTAGCCGTGTAGAGCGCCTGGTCAGCACGGTTTAACGCTTCGTCGAGGTCTTCGCCGGCCCGCAGCAGGGTCATTCCCGCACACAAGCTAAGGTTGGACAGGTTCAAACCCACCGGCTTAACCGCGCCGAAGGCGGCCCGCAAGCGTTCGCAACAGGCGCTCAGGCGCTCCTCGTCGCTGTCCGGGAGTAACACCACGAACTCCTCACCGCCATAGCGCGCCAGCACATCACCTTCGCGCAAGCAGGCGCTGCCCACCCGGGCAAACGACTGCAACACCTGGTCACCGGCCGCGTGCCCGTGCACGTCGTTGATACGTTTGAAGTGATCGAGGTCAATCAACGCCAGGCCGTGGGTCATGCGCGCGGGCATGGCTTCCAGCTCGCGGCTGGCGAGGCGCAGAAAGTGGCGGCGGTTGAATAAACCGGTCAGTTCGTCGGTGGCGACCAAGTCTTCCAGTTGCCGCATCATGCCGCGTAAGGTGTCTTGGTGCGCCTGCAACGCGTAGCGCCGTTGGCGCATGCGCTGACGCGAAGCTTGAACATAGCTGGCGTAAAAACATACCCACGCCAGCACCACAAACAGTGTGCAGACTTGAATGATCGCCAAACCAGGCTCTGCCAGGCGCTGCTGCCAGCTGTCCCACAGGGTCAAGCCGGCGAAGCTGAAAAACACCAACGACGCACAGCGTACAAATACCCGCCAGGGCAGGTGGAACAGGCCAAACAGTAAGATCAGCGGGTACAACAGCATAAAGGTGCCGCGGGCGCTGTCCAGGTGGGCCATGAACCAGGTTACCCAGACCAGCCCCAGTAATATCTGCAATTCGGTCAGGCTAGGGTCGGCGAAACGCTGGTTGAAACCGCTGACAAACACCCAAAGCAACACCGCCTGGCTGGCCACCACCAGGCCCGTGACCAGGCTGGCGACGCGCACGCTGCCCTCGACAAAGCCGCTGGCAATCGACACCCACGCCAAGAGCAGCGCGAGAGCATAAGTGCCGGCTGCAAAGGTGAATCGCTTTATTAATAGTTTTTGTAAAGCTAGATCGGTCACTCGTTGACTCACCGTGCTCAATGGGGTGTTCCCGGGTTGGCACCAGATGGCAGTATGGCCACAGGCCACTTTAGTGTTGTGCGCTAGAAATGACTATTCAAATTTACGCTTCTGCCGAGCTCAGGTACCGAATCGCAGGTTATTCATATTAGAGTAACCATTCAATCTTCGTCTAACCAAGGTGTATGCCTGCACGATGCGCGTTATACTGCGGCGCTTTTTTTGCGTCGGCAGCAGAGCCGTCGGCGCGCCTTGAAGGGCCCTTCAGCGGCAGGCAATCGCCGCCCCTGCAGCCCCAAACGTAGGTTCCCGTCTCAAGAGGAGCGCGCCGCATGACCGTGATCAAGCAAGACGACCTGATTCAGAGCGTCGCCGATGCCTTACAGTTCATTTCCTACTACCACCCCGTTGATTTCATTCAGGCGATGCACGAAGCCTATCAGCGTGAAGAATCGCCTGCCGCCCGCGATTCCATTGCGCAGATCCTGATCAACTCGCGGATGTGTGCCACCGGCCACCGCCCCATTTGCCAAGACACCGGCATTGTCACTGTGTTTGTCCGTGTTGGCATGGACATCCGTTGGGATGGCGCCACCATGGGCGTGGACGACATGATCAACGAAGGCGTGCGCCGCGCCTACAATCTGCCGGAAAACGTGCTGCGCGCGTCGATCTTGGCCGACCCGGCCGGCAGCCGTAAAAACACCAAAGACAACACCCCGGCCGTGATCCATTACTCGATCGTGCCGGGCAACACCGTAGAAGTCGACGTCGCCGCCAAAGGTGGCGGCTCCGAGAACAAGTCGAAAATGGCCATGCTCAACCCGTCCGACTCCATCGTCGATTGGGTACTCAAGACCGTTCCGACCATGGGCGCCGGCTGGTGCCCGCCCGGCATGCTCGGCATCGGCATCGGTGGCACCGCCGAAAAGGCTGCGGTCATGGCCAAAGAAGTGTTGATGGAGTCCATCGACATTCACGAGCTCAAGGCTCGTGGGCCCGCCAACCGCCTCGAAGAAATGCGCCTGGAGCTGTTCGAAAAGGTCAACCAGCTGGGCATTGGCGCTCAGGGCCTGGGCGGCCTGACCACAGTGCTGGACGTCAAGATCATGGACTACCCCACCCACGCGGCCTCGCTGCCGGTGTGCATGATCCCTAACTGCGCCGCCACCCGCCATGCGCATTTTGTGCTGGACGGCTCCGGCCCTGCCGATTTGCAGGCGCCGCCGCTGGACGCGTACCCAGAGATCGTTTGGGAAGCTGGCCCCTCGGCACGCCGCGTCGACCTCGACACCCTCACCCCCGAAGAGGTGCAAAGCTGGCAGCCAGGCGAAACCGTGCTGCTCAACGGCAAGATGCTGACCGGCCGTGACGCCGCGCACAAGCGCATGGTGGAAATGCTCAACCGCGGTGAAAGCCTGCCAGTCGACCTTAAAGGCCGCTTTATTTACTACGTTGGCCCGGTCGACCCAGTGCGCGAAGAAGTGGTTGGCCCGGCCGGCCCGACAACCGCCACGCGAATGGACAAGTTCACCCGGCAGATCCTCGACCAAACCGGCCTGCTGGGCATGATCGGCAAGTCCGAGCGCGGCCCGGTGGCGATCGACGCCATCAAGGAGTTCAAGGCGGTCTATCTGATGGCCGTCGGCGGCGCGGCGTACCTGGTGGCCCAGGCCATCAAAAAATCACGCGTGGTGGCCTTCGCCGAGTTGGGCATGGAGGCGATCTACGAGTTCGAGGTCAAGGACATGCCGGTGACCGTGGCAGTGGACAGCAACGGCGAGTCGGTGCATATCACCGGCCCGGCCATTTGGCAGAAAAAGATCAGCGACAGCTTAGCGGTTGAAGTGCAATAAGCCTCAACCTCTTACGCAAACGCCCGGCTCAATGCCGGGCGTTTGCGTAACTGAGCTGGCTAATTGCGCCGGTCCAGGGCGTTTACCACCAGGCGATCCAGCCACCCCCAAACCCGCTGCTTGACCCGGCTCCACAGCGGCCGTGCGTGCCAGTCCTGCAGGCTGATGGCGCGGCTTTCGGCGAAGTCGCGGGTGAAGCTCTGCGCCACTTGAGTGCTCAGCGAGGCGTCCAGTGCTTCGAGATTCGCCTCGAGGTTGAAGCGCAGGTTCCAGTGGTCGAAATTGCACGAGCCGAGGCTGACCCAGTCGTCGACCAGCACCATCTTCAGGTGCGAGAAGCACGGCTGGTACTCAAATATCTGCACCCCTGCGCGGAGCAACCGCGGGTAGTAGCGATGCCCGGCGTAGCGCACCGAAGGGTGGTCGGTGCGCGGCCCCGTCAATAACAAGCGCACATCGACCCCACGCCCGGCAGCGCGGCGCAACGCCCGGCGGACTTTCCAGGTGGGCAGAAAATACGGCGTCGCCAGCCAGATACGCTGCTTGCTGCTATTGAGTGCGCGCACCAGCGACTGCACGATGTCTTTATGCTGGCGGGCATCGGCATAGGCGACCCGCCCCAGCCCTGCCCCGCTGGCAGGCACCGGCGGCAAGCGCGGCAGGCCAAAATGGGTCGGTGGCCGCCACGCGGTACGCCGCTGGTTGGCTCGCCATTGGCGGTCGAACAGCATCTGCCAGTCGGCTACCAGGGGGCCGCTAATCGCCACCATTATTTCATGCCATTCGCTGGTGGCGTCGCCCGGCGACCAGAACTGATCGGTGACGCCCGCCCCCCCGACCATCGCCCATTGCTGATCGACCAGGAGTAATTTGCGGTGGTCGCGGTAGAGGTTGCGCAGGCCACGGCGCCAGCGGATCGGGTTATAAAAGCGCAACTGCACACCCGCCGAGGTCAGGCGCTGGCGCAAGGCAGCACCAAAAGCCAGCGAGCCGTAATGGTCGAACAGGCAGCGCACCGCCACCCCGCGCTGGGCTGAACGTTCCAGCGCGCTGACCAGTGCTTCGGCGCACGCGCCGGCTTCGACCAGGTAGAGTTCCAGGTCGATGTGCAGTTGGGCTTGATCGATGGCCTGGAGCAAGCGCGGAAAAAACTGCGGGCCGTCGATCAGCAGTTCGAAGCGGTTGTCAGGGCGCCAGGGGAAAATCGGGCCGGCCATCTCAGCGCCCCCTTGGAGACGGAGCACACGCGGCCAATCGGCAGTGTTGGGAAAACATAGCGCTCCAGGGTGACGTCAGGCGGCAGGTTAGTCTGACCGGCAAAGCGTCGCCAAGTTGCAGCCCAGGCGCTTGCTTAGGGCTCGGAGAGCAGTCGACACCCCTGGCGCAGGCCTAGCCACTGCGCGCTGTTGCGCCGCCCCAGGCCGCTGGCGGTGACACGTCGTTGGGCAGGGTCGTCCAGCAGCGAGCCGAGGGGCAAGTATTGCTTCACATAGCTGCGGCAGTAGGCCTCAGGTTGCTCCATGACGTAGCGGCACGAGCAGTATTCCTTCGCCGAATAAGCGCTGAGGATGTCGGGAAAGGCCACCAGTTGCGTACGTTCCTGCCAGACGAACAGCGCCGCCGCCACGCTGAACACCAGGGCCAGGCTCAGCCAGGGATGGCGACTAGGGTTCATTGCCCGGCCTCTTCGGGGAACGCCGCCAGTACCCGCTCGAGCAAGGCATCATGGGAAAAGCTGCCATCGCGGTCGTCGCCATAGCGCACGATCACCAGCTTTTGCTTAGGCAATATATACAGGCCTTGGCCCCAATGGCCGAGGGCCGCGAAGGTGTCTTCAGGGGCACTGGGCCAGGGCCGTGGCGCAGCGCCGATGGCCCGGTTCAGCCACCAATGGCCACCGGGGGTCGCCTCGCCCGGTTCGGCAGTGGCGTGGGCAAACGGCGTGCGGTTGAACGCCACCCACTCGGGCGGTAGCAGCTGGCGCTGGCGCCAGCGGCCGTCGCGCAGCATCAGCAAACCAACCCGGGCCAGGTCGCGGGCAGTGAGGTAGGCATAAGACGACGCCACGAAGGTACCCGTGGCGTCGGTCTCCCACACCGCATGATGGATACCCAGGGGTTCGAAAAGCGCCCGCCACGGGTAGTTGGGGTAGTCGTGGGCGCCCACCAGGTTTTTCAGCACGGCCGCCAGCACGTTGCTGTCACCACTGGAATAACGAAACTGCCTCCCCGGAGCACTGAAGCGGCCGCACTGCGCGGCGTACGCGGCCATGTCAGTACGGCCGCGGGTATACAACATGGCGACCACTGAGGAATTCAACGGCGCGTACTCGTAATCTTCCTGCCAGTCCAGCCCTGAGGCCCAGTGCAGCAGGTCTTGCAAACGCACATCCGGGTGTTTGCGAAAAGGCTGGTAGTAGTCCACCACGGCATCTTGCAGAGCGAAGCGGCCCTCACTGAACGCCACCCCCAATACCGTGGCCAGCAGGCTCTTGCTGATGGACCACGTGGCATGGGCTGTACTGGCGCTGGTGGGCGCACTGTAGCGTTCGTAAATGACCTGGCCGTCGCGGATCACCAGCAGCCCATCGGTACGCACGCCATTGCGGCTAGCGTCGTCACGTGGCGGGAAGCTATAGCGCTGCAGTTCATCCAGCGCCGGCGAGCGCGGCGCAAGGCGCTCGGGCCATTGCTCGGCGGGCCATTGCTCAGCGTTGCAAAACAGGCTGAAGGTCGCGAGCACAATCAAAAACACTAAAGGCATGGGGTACTGACTAATTTCTCGAAGGGCTAATTCTAACCCGCAAAGATGACACAAAATCGGCCATGAATGCGTCAACGGCTACACAATTTCCAGCCTTGGCCCCCTTGTCAACCGCTCAAAAACGGGCCGTTGCGGCTGTCACACAAGCATCACCGAAGCTTCACAGGCATGACACCCGGCCTACCTAGGCTGACATTGCACAACAAAGTCAATCGGCCCTGACCCAAGGCTGACTTTTGGAGATCTGCAATGAATCGGACCGCCCGCGCTGACGACACCCGCATTGAACGCCGCCTGCAAGCCGAACGCCTGGTCGGGCCCCACGCCCTGCGTGAAGCCCAGGCCCTGCGCTTCGCCGTATTTAGCGGTGAGCTCAAAGCCAAGCTCAAGGGTGCCGAACAGGGCCTGGACATGGATGACTTCGACGCACACTGCCGGCATATCGGCGTGCGTGACCTCAACACCGGGCGCCTGGTGGCCACTACCCGCCTGCTCGATCATCAAGCCGCCCGCGGGCTTGGCCGCTTTTACAGCGAAGAAGAGTTCAGCCTGCATGGCTTGTCTGGCCTGCAGGGGCCGGTGCTGGAGATTGGCCGCACCTGCGTCGACGCCGCTTACCGCAACGGCGGCACCATCGCCGTACTTTGGGCTGAGCTGGCCGAAGTGCTCAACGAAGGCCGTTACAGCTACCTGATGGGGTGCGCCAGCATCTCTATGCAAGACGGCGGCATTCAGGCCCAGGCGGTGATGCAACGGCTGCGCGATCGCTACCTGTGCAACGAACACCTGCGCGCCGAACCGAAGAAGCCATTGCCCAGCCTGGACATCCCCAGCAACGTCATCGCCGAAGTGCCGCCGCTGCTCAAAGCCTACATGCGCCTGGGCGCCAAGGTGTGCGGTGAGCCCTGCTGGGACGAAGAATTCCAAGTGGCCGATGTATTCATCCTGCTTAAACGCGACAACCTCTGCCCGCGCTACGCCCGCCACTTCAAGGCGGCTGTGTAATGCGCCGTGCACGGATTTACGCACGGGTCGCCAGGGTGCTGCTGGTGGTCGCTTTGGGCCTGGCCATGGCCATGGTCTTCAGCCTGCTGGAGCGCCTGCGGGTGAGCCAGTGCGCAGCCCGTCGGCAACGCTGGTCGCGTTTTTTCATGGCTCGCCTGAGCAACGCCCTGCCCTTTCACGTGACGCTACGCGGGGAGTTGCCGCGCCAGCCCATGCTGTGGGTCAGCAACCACGTGTCCTGGACGGATATCGCGCTGCTGGGCAGGTTGCAGCCGCTGGCGTTTTTATCCAAGGCCGAAGTCAGGACCTGGCCGGTGGCCGGCTGGCTGGCGCTCAAGGCCGGCACCCTGTTCATCCGCCGTGGCACGGGTGACAGCCAGCTGACCCGGCGGCAAATGAGCGAACATTTGCGCCAGGGCCACTCGCTGGTGATGTTCCCCGAAGGCACCACCACCGACGGGCGCGCCTTGCGCACCTTCCATGGGCGCCTGCTGGCCAGCGCGATCGACACCGGGGTGGCGCTGCAACCGGTGGCCATTCGTTACCTGCGCAACGGCAGCACCGACGAATTGGCACCGTTCATTGGCGATGACGACCTGCTGTCGCACCTGCTGCGGCTGTTCGCCCAAGACTGTGGCGAGGTGCAAGTGCACCTGCTCAAGCCCATCGCCAGCCAGGGCAAGGAACGCGCAGCGTTAGCCTTCGAAGCGCAGGCGGCGGTACAGCAAGCGCTGTTTGGCAAGGCCCCGGAGGCCCGGCGTGCGCAGGCTCGGCAAGCCGCTTAAGCGCGCTGCGTCTCGACGAAGCCTTGCAACAGGGGGTAAAACTCGCGGAAGTCGTTCAACAGCGGCTCGTACAGCGCTTGCACTTCAGGCAAGGCGCCCCTCAGCGCTTCGGGCCGCGACAGGCGCTGGGAGATGCCATTGAGCACTTGGCCGAGCACCCGGAAGTCCTTGTACGAGCCCAGCCAATCGTCAGCGATCATATAAGGCGCAATGCTCGCCAGGCGCCCCGGCAGGTTGGGCTCTGCGGCGAGGATCCGATAAAAGCGCGCGCAGAACTGCTCCAGCGGCTGCTCGGAGTAATCGCGCCAGTAGCGCGCCAGGCAATGGTCGAAAAACACATCGAGGATGATCCCGGCATAGCGCCGCCGCTCCCGCGGAAAACGCGCGAGCGCCTGCTTGACCAACGGGTGGCCATCCGTGAAGGCATCGATCTGCCGGTGTAGGCGGATCGCGGCTTCCAGCTCATCGCTGAAGCGGCCCTGAAGGCCGCCCTTGACGAAGTCCCCATACAGGCTGCCGAGCAACTGTTCGGGGCGCTGGCCGCCTAAATGAAGGTGCGCGAGATAATTCATCGGGCGAGCTTACATCAACCGGTGGATCCTGCCATGCCCTCTTGAGAACGATAACGTCAGGCTGACGCGCCAATCATATTTGCGTATCGCGAAATACAGATATATATTTCGCCACTTGACGATATATATCGCAGAGCGAAACCATGCCCGTTGACCTCGACGAACAGATAAAAGCCCTGGCTCACCCCGTCCGGCGGGAGATTCTCGCCTGGCTGAAAGACCCTGAAGGGCAGTTCCCTACCCAGCAGCACAGCCTTGCCCATGGTGTTTGCGCCGGTCAAATAGACCAGCGCTGTGGCCTGTCGCAATCGACCGTCTCGGCTCACCTGGCCACTCTGCAACGCGCCGGCCTGATCAGCAGTCGCAAGATCGGCCAATGGCACTTCTTCAAACGCAACGAGGACAGCATCGCAGCGTTCCTCACGCAACTGAGCCAAGAGCTCTGACAAGGATCCACCCATGCCACTCTCTCTTATCATCCTGGCCTTGAGCTCGTTTGCCATTGGCACGACCGAGTTCGTCATCATGGGCCTACTGCCCGACGTTGCCCGCGACCTGGGCGTGTCCATTCCGGGCGCCGGCTGGCTGGTCACCGGTTACGCTCTGGGCGTGGCCATTGGTGCCCCCTTCATGGCCATGGCCACCGCCCGCCTGCCACGCAAAGCCGCGCTGGTGGTGCTGATGGGGGTATTTATCGTAGGTAACCTGCTCTGCGCCCTGGCCAGCGATTACAACGTGCTGATGTTCGCCCGGGTGGTGACCGCCCTGTGTCACGGGGCATTCTTCGGCATTGGCTCGGTGGTGGCAGCCGGTCTGGTCGCCTCCGACAAACGCGCCTCGGCGGTTGCCCTGATGTTCACCGGCCTGACCCTGGCCAACGTCCTGGGCGTGCCATTGGGCACGGCCCTCGGCCAATACGCGGGCTGGCGGTCGACCTTTTGGGCGGTCACGGCGATTGGCGTGGTGGCGTTGATCGGCTTGATCCGCTACCTGCCGACCAAGCGCGATGAGGCGAAACTCGACATGGTCGCCGAACTCTCAGCCCTTAAAGGCCTGGGGATTTGGCTGTCGCTGGGCATGACGGTGTTCTTCGCCGCCTCGATGTTCACTCTGTTCACCTACATCGCACCGCTGCTGGGCGACGTCACAGGGGTCTCGCCACAAGGGGTGACGTGGACCTTGCTGTTGATCGGTTTGGGCCTCACGGTGGGCAATATCATCGGCGGCAAACTGGCGGACCGGCGCCTGGCTGCCACGCTAATTGGAGTGTTCGCCGCGATGGCGGTGGTGTCGACGGCCCTGAGCTGGACCAGCGTTGCCGTCATCCCGACTGAAATTACTCTGTTTCTGTGGGCAAGCGCCGCGTTCGCGGCGGTCCCCGCGCTACAGATCAATGTGGTGACGTTCGGTAAATCGGCGCCCAACCTGGTCTCGACGCTGAATATCAGCGCGTTCAACTTGGGCAATGCCTTGGGGGCCTGGGTCGGCGGCGCGGTGATCGCCCAAGGGCTGGGTTTGACCAGCGTGCCACTGGCCGCCGCGGCCCTGGCGGTGGTGGCGTTGATCCTGACCCTGGTGACCTTTCGCCAGCGGCCGCAGGAGGGGTTAGCGGCGGCTGTTTGAGCTGAAAAGATCGGGGGCAAGCCCCCTCCTACGGTCGGTGCAGGAGGGGGGCTTGCCCCCGATCTTTTACCCCTGCAAACACAATTTTCCCACCCACCCGGCCGCACGTCTTACGGCGTTTGCCGGCCGTTGATCTGTTGCTGCAAGTTCTGCATCTGACTTTGTAGGGTGGTGAGGTTACGGGTGGTCTGGCCGCGGAATGCGTCGAACTCCGCTGTGCTGGGGCTGTTGTTTTGGGTCGGCGCCGGGCGGTTGTCCTGTTCGCTCTTGAGCACGATCAAGTCCTGCTCCAAGCGTTCGATTTGCGCGCTAGGGTTGCCCTGCTTCTTCAGTGCCGCCACATCGCCAGCCAAGCTTTTAAGTTCAGCGTCCAGCTTGCCGCTATCCCCCTGCGCCGCTTTCAACGCCGCCACTTCGCCGACCAGCGATTTAAGCTGCCCCTGGGTTTGCTCATTGAGCGCCTGCTGCTGGGTCACTTGCGCCAGGGCTTGCTCCAAGCGTTTATCCAGCCCACTTTGCTGGCCGGCGACACCCTGCTGTTGGCGGCTCTGTTCGTCGAGTTTGTCCTGAAGCTGCTTGACCTGCAGCTTCAGGGCCTCGGCGTCGCTGCTGCTATTGGACTGGCTAGCGACCACTTTGCCGCTGATCGCCTGCAAACGCCCCGCCGCTTCCTCGCTGATGCGCGCAAAGCTTTCCTGGGTCGCGACCAACTGCTGCTCCATCAGGTTCAATTGCTGAAAACTCCACCAGCCGAGCCCGCCGAAGGCAATCAACAGGGCGCCGATCATGGCCCAGAGTGCGCCGGTACTAGGCGCCTTCACCTTGACCACTGGCGTGGTCCGCGAATACACCGCCGTGTGCTCGCGGCGCCCAGGCGCGTCGTCGAAGTCGTCGTCATCATTGGCATCGGCCCGCAGGCTGGGTAGATCGTCATCGATGTCGTCGTGGGGCTGCTTGCGCATAGGGTGCACCTTCATGAATCAGTATTAAGGTAATGGCTGGATTTTAACCCTGATCAGCGCTGGGCTTGCCACCACCCGCAGAACTCGTCCAAGGCAGTCCATAGACTCACCCCGGGCTGATAGTTCAACAGTTGGCGAGCGCGGCTGATGTCCAAGGTAAAGTCGTGACTGCTCACCTGCGCATCGAGGCGCGAGGCCGTGGGTTCTGGCCGCCCAGGCCAGAGCAGGCAGAGCGCTTCATTGGCTGCACCGGCCAGGTAAGCGAGGCGCCGCGAGCGATAGCGACGCACTTGGGGTTGCTGTAATTGGCGCAGTGCATAGTTGATAACGTCCCAAAACGGCAAGGGCGTGCCATTGCTCAGGTTATAGGCGCGCCCAAGGGCACCCTCGCCCACGGTCAGCGCACTGAACAGGGCCTGGTTGAGGTTTTGCACGCTGGTGAAATCGACCTTGTTCAAGCCGTTGCCGACAATGCTCAGCCGCCCGTTGCGCTGGCGTTCGAGCAGGCGCGGCAGAAAATAGGTATCGCCTGCGCCGATCACCCGGGCGGGCCGCAAGGCGATGGTTTGCAGGCCAAACTCTGCAGCGCCGAAAACTTTTTGCTCGGCCAGGTGCCGTGTGGCCGCGAAGGTGTCGTGAAAACGCCGTGGTAGCGCCGGCTCGCGAATGTCCAAGCACCCACGCCCATCGAAGTAGATCGCCGCAGACGACAGGTGCACCAGGCGCGCTACCTGTTCTTTCAGGCAAGCCTCAACGATGTTTTCTGTGGCTTGCACATGGTCACGCTGGAAATCCGCGGCCCGCCCCCAGTGGCTTGCCGGCCCGGCACAGTGCACGACAGCGTCGACGCTCTGGCATAGGCGCCGGGCGAACTCCGGATCGCTGAGATCACCCGGCAAATATTGCGCGCCGCGCTTGAGCAAATGGCCAACAGCCTCGGGTCGGCGACCGCTGACACGCACCTGCAGCCCCTGCTCAAGGGCGTGCCGGGCGAACCGTGCGCCGATGAACCCGCTTGCCCCGGTGACCAAAATTCTCATGTAGCGCTCCGTGTCGCGTGCCAGTCGCCCATTGTCACTGATTCACCCCATCGGATGACAGACCCGGCAATGCAACCAGCCAGCGCCCCTGACGCAAGTGCTCGGTCAAGGCGCCAAGCAATAGCCCACCATTGCGCCAGTGATGCCAGTACAACGGCACGTCGATGGGCCTGTCCGCCACCAACTCCTGCAGGCGTCCATTGGCCAATTGTTCACGCGCTTGCAGCTCCGGCACCATACCCCAACCGAGCCCCACCTCCGCGAGGCGCAAAAACCCATCCGACGAGGGGCACAAGTGATGCTGGAAGCTACCCGCCAGGCCATGGCCGGCCAGATAACGATGCTGTAACTGGTCATCGGGGCCGAACACCAGCGCCGGCGCTTTGGCCAACAGCGCTGGGGTCAGGCCGCCGGGAAAGTGCTGCGCGATAAAGCCCGGGCTGGCCACAGCGCGATAGCGCATCGCCCCCAACGGTACGCTGCGGGCACCGGCCACCGGCCGCTCACTGGCACACAGGCTCGCAGCCACTTCGCCAGCGCGCATGCGCTTAAGGCCTACGTCTTGGTCTTCCACCACCAAGTCCAGCAGCAGCCCGTGCTTGACACAGAACTCGCCCACTGCTGAGCCCCACCAAGTCGCCAAACTGTCGGCGTTGATCGCGATACGCAGGCGTTCCGGCAGGCCGTCTTCATCGAGCTGCGGCACCTGGGCCTGCAAGTCACGCTCAAGCAAACGCACCTGCTGCACATGGTTGAGCAGGCGCCGGCCGAGCTCGGTGGGTTGCGGTGGCGTGGCTCGCACCAAGACGGGTTGGCCGACCCGTGCTTCGAGCAGCTTGATGCGCTGGGAAATCGCTGACTGCGACAGGCCTAAGCGTTGCGCTGCCCGCTCGAACCCAGCCTGCTCGACCACCGCAGCCAGCGCCGCGAGTAGTTTGTAATCGAACATCTATTTACCTAATGGGGAGTGAGCATTATTGATTTTTCTTATACATGCTTAGCCTCCAAAATGGCCAGCATTCAAAGGGCGAGAGCAATATTATGTGGCAAAGTTACCTTAACGGGCTGCTGGTAGCCTTGGGCTTGATCATGGCCATCGGCACGCAGAATGCCTTTGTTCTGGCACAAAGCCTGCGCCGCGAACACCACGTGCCCGTGGCGGCTCTGTGCATTATGTGTGACGTCATACTGGTGGCGGCAGGGGTTTTCGGCCTAGCCAGCCTGTTGGCCCAACACCCCGCTTTGCTAGCGGTTGCGCGCTGGGGCGGCGCGCTATTTCTGCTTTGGTATGGGTGCCAGGCCTTGCGCCGGGCTTGGGCACCGCAGCGTTTGGATCATCCGGCCAACGGCTTGCGCTCACGCCGCGCCGTGCTCCTCAGTGCCCTGGCCGTGACCCTGCTCAACCCCCATGTGTACTTGGATACCGTCCTGCTCATCGGCTCGCTGGGGGCCCAGCAGAGCATGCCCGGTGCCTATGTGGCGGGGGCCGCGAGCGCCTCGGCCCTGTGGTTTTTCAGCCTGGCGCTGGCGGCTGCCTGGTTAGCGCCCTGGTTGGCACGGCCGAACACCTGGCGAATACTGGACTTACTGGTAGCGCTGATGATGTTTGCCGTGGCCGCGCAACTGCTGCTGGGTTAGCGCCGTTTATCAAACGCCGTGAAGGCTCTGGAACCTCTATCCCACACAGTTGTTGCGTGGTTAAGCCCCGGTGCCGGTGCTATGATCCAATGCTTGCGCCGAAAAGAGTACAAACTCTGAGGCGCACAACGGGCCGCCCGTGATCGGCCCAGCGCTCCCCGCAACAGACCTGATTAGGAGAACAACCATGGCTTTTGAATTGCCGCCGCTGCCCTACGCACACGATGCCCTGCAGCCGCATATCTCCAAGGAAACTCTGGAGTTTCACCACGACAAGCACCACAACACCTACGTCGTGAACCTGAACAACCTGGTGCCTGGCACCGAGTTCGAAGGCAAGACCCTGGAAGAAATCGTCAAGTCGTCGTCTGGCGGTATCTTCAACAACGCCGCTCAAGTGTGGAACCACACTTTCTACTGGAACTGCCTGACGCCTAACGGTGGCGGCGAACCTACTGGCGCACTGGCCGAGGCCATCACCGCGGCATTCGGCTCGTTCGACAAGTTCAAAGAAGAGTTCACTAAAACGTCGGTCGGCACCTTTGGTTCCGGCTGGGGTTGGTTGGTCAAAAAAGCCGACGGCTCCCTGGCCCTGGCCAGCACCATCGGTGCCGGCAACCCGCTGACCAGCGGTGACACCCCACTGCTGACCTGCGACGTGTGGGAACATGCTTACTACATCGACTACCGCAATGTTCGTCCTAAGTATGTTGAAGCATTCTGGAACTTGGTGAACTGGGATTTCGTGGCACAGCAGTTCGAAGGCAAGACCTTCACTGCTTAACATGATGGATCCAGAAAAACCCGCTTCGGCGGGTTTTTTTATGAACGGGGTAATATCGGCCGGGCACGCCAAGCTCAAGTTTAAAGCGCTTAGCCCGATACCCTGGCACAGATGTAACAGTCTGGTTATCCCTGTAGCTCTTGTGTTTAATTGACACTTTACTGTTAAGACCGGATTGCCCAATACTGATGGCAACTTGATGTTATGCGCATGGAAAAGGAAAATCCCTTTGAAGCTGGAACTCAAGAACAGCTTGTCGGTGAAATTACTCCGCATGGTGCTGCTCGCTGCCTTCGCGGTCGGCGTGGTGCTGAGCTGCGCGCAAATTGTTTTTGACGCCTATAAGACCCGCCAGGCGATCACCAATGACGCCGAACGGATCCTCGACATGTTCCGCGACCCCTCAACCCAGGCGGTCTATAGCCTCGACCGAGAAATGGGCATGCAGGTCATCGAAGGCCTGTTCCAAGACCAGGCCGTGCGCATGGCCTCCATTGGCCACCCCAATGAACCCATGCTGGCCGAACGCTCAAGGCCGCTGCAACCTTTGCCGACCCGCTGGCTGACCGACCCTATCCTGGGCCAGGAACAGCACTACTCCATCAGACTGGTGGGGCGCGGTGCCTACAGCGAATACTATGGCGACCTGAGCATCACCCTCGACACCGCCCCCTATGGCGAAGATTTCATCACCAGTTCGGTCATCATTTTCATCTCTGGCGTACTCCGTGCACTGGCCATGGGCCTGGTGCTATACCTGATCTACCATTGGCTGCTGACCAAGCCCCTGTCACGCCTGATCGAACACCTGACCCTGATCAACCCCGACCGCCCCAGCCAGTATCAGATCCCCCAACTCAAAGGCCATGAGCGCAACGAACTGGGGATCTGGGTCAACACCGCCAACCAACTGCTGGTGTCCATCGAGCGCAATACCCACCTGCGCCGTGAGGCGGAAAACAGCCTGCTGCGCATGGCTGAGTATGACTTCCTCACCGGCCTGCCCAACCGCCAGCAGTTGCAACGGCAACTGGGCAAGATCCTCGTCGACGCGGGCCGCCTGCAGCGCCGTGTGGCGGTGATTTGCGTAGGGTTGGATGACTTCAAAGGCGTCAACGAGCAATTCAGCTACCAGACCGGCGACCAGTTGCTCCTGGCCCTGGCCGACCGCCTGCGCGCCCACGGCGGCCACCTCGGTTCACTAGCGCGCCTGGGGGGTGACCAGTTCGCTCTGGTGCAGGCTGACATCGAACAGCCCTACGAAGCGGCAGAACTGGCGCAGAACATTCTCGACGACCTGGAAGCGCCTTTCGCTATCGACGATCAGGAAATCCGCCTGCGGGCCACCATTGGTATCACCTTGTTCCCTGAAGACGGCGACAGCACGGAGAAACTCCTGCAAAAGGCCGAGCAAACCATGACCCTGGCCAAGAGCCGCTCACGCAACCGCTACCAGTTTTATATCGCCAGCGTCGACAGCGAAATGCGCCGCCGCCGCGAGTTGGAAAAAGACCTGCGCGAAGCCCTTGCTCGGCAACAACTGCACTTGGTGTACCAACCGCAAATCAGCTACCGCGACCAACGCGTAGTCGGCGTCGAAGCTTTGTTGCGCTGGCAGCACCCGGAGCACGGTTTCGTACCGCCCGACCAGTTCATTCCGCTGGCCGAGCAGAATGGCAGCATCATCGCCATCGGCGAATGGGTGCTCGACCAGGCCTGCCGACAACTGCGCGAATGGCACGACATGGGCTTCAGTGAACTGCGCATGGCGGTCAACCTGTCGACCGTGCAACTGCATCACAACGAACTGCCGCGGGTGGTCAACAACCTGATGCAGGTCTACCGGCTGCCGCCGCGCAGTCTGGAGTTGGAGGTGACCGAAACGGGCTTGATGGAAGACATCAGCACCGCCGCCCAGCACTTGCTGAGCCTGCGCCGCTCCGGGGCGCTGATTGCCATCGACGACTTCGGCACCGGCTACTCGTCGCTCAGCTATCTGAAATCGCTACCTTTGGACAAGATCAAGATCGACAAGAGTTTCGTTCAGGACATCATGGATGACGACGACGACGCCACCATCGTGCGGGCGATCATCCAACTGGGCAAAAGCCTGAACATGCAAGTGATCGCCGAAGGCGTGGAAACCCTGGAGCAAGAGGCCTATATCATTGCCGAGGGCTGCCACGAAGGCCAAGGCTACCTGTACAGCAAACCGCTGCCGACCAGGGAGCTGACCACCTTTCTCAAGCAAAGCCAATGGCCCCCTTCCGGTACGGTCGCGGTGGATCTGCCGCGCCGTTGAAAAGAATTTTGTCTTAACCCTTTACAGAAAATGCAAATCTTTCGCATTATGGCGCAGTTTTGCGTGCGCAAGCGCGCCTGTTCCACACCCTTGACGCAGGATTCCGCCATGATTCGTATGCCTCTGGCCACCGCCAGTCTGCTAGCCATTGCTATCACGCTCGCCGGTTGCGGCGATAGCAAGGATAAGGAAAAAACCGCTGCCGCGACGCCAACTCCGGCCGCCAGCAGCGCCTCGGCGACCCCGGCCAGCAGCACGCTGGACGAAACCGCCGCCAAAGCGGTAGTCGCGCACTACGCCGACATGGTCCATGCCGTATTCAGCGACGCGCTGAGCACCGCGCAGAACCTGCAGAAAGCGGTTGACGCTTTCCTCGCCAAACCCAGCGACGCCACCCTCAAGGCGGCCCGTGAAGCCTGGATCGCCTCGCGTCCTTCTTACCTGCAAAGTGAAACCTTCCGATTCGGTAACACCATCATCGACGACTGGGAGGGCCAAGTGAATGCGTGGCCCCTGGACGAAGGCCTGATCGACTACACCGACAAGAGCTACGAGCACGCCCTGGGCAACCCTGGCGCCACGGCTAACATCATCGCCAACAGCGAAATCCAGGTGGGCGAAGATAAAGTCGACGTCAAAGACATCACCCCGGAAAAACTCGCCAGCCTGAATGAGCTGGGCGGTTCCGAGGCCAACGTCGCCACCGGCTACCACGCCATCGAATTCTTGCTATGGGGCCAAGACCTCAACGGCACCGGCCCTGGCGCGGGCAACCGCCCGGCATCGGACTACCTGCAAGGCGCAGGCGCCACCGGTGGGCATAACGACCGTCGCCGCGCGTACCTGAAAGCGGCCACCGACCTGCTGGTCAGTGACCTCGAAGAAATGGTGGGCAACTGGAAGCCCAATGTCGCCGACAACTACCGCGCCACCCTGGAAAAAGAGCCTGTCGACAGCGGCCTGCGCAAAATGCTCTTCGGCATGGGCAGCCTGTCGCTCGGCGAACTGGCTGGCGAGCGTTTGAAAGTCGCCCTGGAAGCCAACTCGCCAGAAGACGAGCATGACTGCTTCAGCGATAACACCCATAACTCGGCGTTCTACAACGCCAAGGGTATTCGTAACGTCTACCTGGGCGAGTACACCCGTACCGACGGTACCAAGATGACCGGTGCAAGCCTGTCATCGCTGGTGGCCAAGGCCGACCCCGCCGCTGACGCTGCGCTGAAGGCCGACCTGGCCGACACCGAAGCAAAAATGCAGGTCATCGTCGATCACGCCAACAAGGGTGAGCACTTCGACCAGCTGATCGGTGCTGAAAACACCGCTGGGCACAAGATCGTCAGCGACGCCATCGGCGCACTGGTCAAGCAGACCGGCGCAATCGAACAGGCTGCGGGCAAACTGGGCATCACGGACCTGAACCCAGACAACGCTGATCACGAATTCTGATCACAGCCGCTCCACCGGCCCACGCCAAGGCTTGGCGTGGGCCATTGCTACCCTATTCGAAGCCTGGCGGCCTGGTAAACTGGCCGCCCGGTTTTTTCGCGTTTTGCAGGCCCCCCGATGCGCGTGCCACTTTTTCGTCTGCTGCCCTGGCTATTAGCCCTGGGCCTTGTTGCCTGTGACGATGCACCGCGATTCACCCAGGCAGAGCCCGGGGAAGCCTTGGGTGGCGGCACCGCGACCGTCAACAAGCGTGACAGCAACGCCTTCTCCATGCCCTCCGCCAACTTGTCGGCCGTGCGCCGGCTGGACTTCAGCGTGGGTAACAGTTTCTTTCGCAACCCGTGGGTGATCGCCCCGTCGAGCACCACTGCCCGCGACGGCCTGGGCCCCTTGTTCAACACCAATGGCTGCCAAAACTGCCATATCAAAGACGGCCGGGGCCATCCGCCGGAGCCCTCCGACGACAACGCGGTGTCCATGCTGGTGCGCTTGTCGATACCCGACGCGCCGGCCTACGTAAGAGAGATCGAACGCCTGGGTGTCGTGCCCGAGCCGGTCTATGGCGGCCAGTTGCAAGACATGGCCGTCCCTGGGGTGGCTCCGGAAGGCAAGGTGCGGGTCGACTATACGCCGGTGACCGTAAGCTTCGCCGATGGCACCCGGGTAGAACTGCGCCAGCCCACCTTGCAGATCACCCGTTTGGGCTACGGCCCGATGCACCCTGACACGCGCTTCTCGGCGCGCGTGGCGCCGCCCATGATCGGCCTGGGGCTGCTGGAGGCCATTCCCGAGCAAGCCATACTCGACAACGCCCGAAACCAGGCGCTGAGCACAGGCGCGGTCAAGGGCCGGCCTAACCTGGTCTGGGACGATGCCGCTGGGCGAACAGTGCTTGGGCGCTTCGGCTGGAAAGCCGGGCAACCCAACCTCAACCAGCAAAATGTGCATGCCTTTTCTGGCGACATGGGCCTGACGACCCGCCTGCGCCCATTCGACGATTGCACCGCTGCGCAAACCGACTGCAAGCAGGCACCCAACGGCGAAGGCCCGCAGGGCGAGCCGGAAGTCAGTGATAACATCCTGCGCCTGGTGCTGTTCTACAGCCGCAACCTGGCCGTACCGGTGCGTCGCGACGTCGATTCCAGCCAGGTGCTGGCCGGCAAGAACCTGTTTTTCCAGGCCGGTTGCCAAGCATGCCATGTGCCCAGCTACACCACCCGAGCCGACAGCGCCGAGCCGGAACAGGCCAACCAGACGATCCGCCCCTATACCGATCTATTGCTGCATGACATGGGCCCCGGCCTGGCCGACAATCGCACCGAGTTCAAAGCCGGTGGGCAAGACTGGCGCACCCCGCCCCTGTGGGGTATTGGCCTGACCGAAACGGTCAACGGCCACAGCCAGTTTCTCCACGATGGCCGTGCCCGTAACCTGCTCGAAGCGGTACTCTGGCACGGCGGCGAAGCTGAGGCCGCCCAGCGTCAGGTTTTGACGTTCAATGCGCAACAACGCCAAGCGCTGTTGGCGTTTCTGAACTCACTCTAAATTAGCCATGCTCCAGGAGCCTTGAATGTTTCGTCCCAAGCTGTTGTTCACCAGCCTCGCCGCCCTGGCCCTGGGTGCCTGTTCGCCACAGGACCCGCAGGCGGTGACCAGCGCCGCGATTGCCAAACAAGTGATCTTGCCGACCTACAGCCGTTGGGTCGAGGCAGACCGCCAACTGGCCGTCAGTGCCATGGCGTTCTGTGAAGGCAAGCAAGACCTCGACACCGCCCGTGCCGACTTCCTCCACGCGCAACGGGCCTGGGCCGAACTCCAGCCGTTGCTGATCGGCCCACTGGCCGAGGGCAATCGCGCCTGGTCGGTGCAGTTCTGGCCAGACAAGAAAAACCTGGTCGGGCGCCAGGTGGAACAACTGGTCAACGCCGACAAACCGGTGGATGCCGCCTCCCTGGCCAAGGCCAGCGTGGTGGTGCAAGGGTTGTCGGCCTATGAGTACATCCTGTTCGACAGCAAGCCGGAAATCGCCAACGCCGAACAGAAAGCCCGTTATTGCCCATTGCTGGTGGCCATCAGTGCCCACCAGAAAGCCCTGGCTGAGGACATCCTCAAAGGCTGGAATAGCAAAGAGGGCATGCTGGCCCAGATGAGCGAGTTCCCTAACCAACGCTATGCCGACTCCCATGAGGCCATTGCCGACTTGCTGCGGGCCCAGGTGACGGCGCTGGACACCCTGAAGAAAAAGCTCGGCACCCCCATGGGCCGGCAAAGCAAAGGCATCGCCCAACCGTTTCAGGCTGAGGCCTGGCGTAGTAATGCTTCACTGAAAAGCCTGGAAGGCAGCCTGAAGGCGGCGCAGACGGTCTGGACCGGGGTCGACAACAAAGGCTTGCGCGGCTTGCTGCCCAGCGAGCAGAAGCCCTTGATCGAGAAAATCGACGCGGCTTATGCCGATTCGGTCCGGCGCCTGGACGCCCTCACTCAGCCCCTCAGTGCCCTACTCACGGACGACAGCGGCCGCCAGCAGCTCAATGCCCTGTATGACAGCTTGAACGTGATCCACCGCCTGCACGAAGGCGAGCTGGCGCGCGCGCTGAATATCCAGCTGGGCTTCAATGCCAACGACGGTGACTGACCATGCTCAGAAGGCAAGCTTTGACCCTCGGTAGCCTCCTGCGCAGCACGCTGAGCCTGGGCGGCTGGACCCTGTTCAAAGGGAAAAACGCCGGCCCGCTGCTATTGTCCGCCCGTGACGACGCCGATGGCCGCCATTACGCAGTGGGTTATCGACTGGACGGCAGCCAGGTATTCGCCACCGAGGTCAAGCAGCGCTGCCACGACATCATCAACCATCCACAGTACCCCATTGCCCTATTCGTGGCTCGGCGCCCCGGCACCGAATGCTACCTGGTCGACCTGCGCGATGGGCGGCTGCTGCAAACCCTAGCCTCCCCGGCTGACCGGCATTTTTATGGGCATGCGGTGATCCACCGCAGCGGCGACTGGCTTTACACCACGGAGAACGATACCCGTGACCCTGGCCGTGGGTTATTGGGGGTATACCGCTTCGAACAACAACGCCTGACCCGCCAGGGCGAAATTCCCACCCACGGGGTCGGCCCGCACCAGGTGTCTTGGCTGCCAGACGGCGAAACCCTGGTGGTAGCCAATGGCGGCATCCGTACCGAAGCCGAGAGCCGCGTGGAGATGAACCTGGACGCCATGGAACCGAGTCTGGTGCTTATGGCTCGTGATGGCAGCCTGTTGAGTAAAGAGTGCCTGAGCCAGACCATGAACAGCGTCCGGCACCTGGCCATCGCCCGCGACGGCACTGTCCTGGCCTGCCAGCAGTACATGGGCCCTGCCGAGGACACCGCCGAGCTGTTGGCGATTAAACGCCCAGGCCAAGCCTTTACCCCATTCCCGGTGGCAGCCACGCAGTTGCGCTCGATGAACCATTACACCGCCAGCGTCGCGGTGCACGACGAACTCCGCCTGGTTGCCCTGACGGCGCCCCGGGCCAATCGCTTTTTTATCTGGGACCTCGACAGCGCGGCCGTTCGGCTGGACGCACCCATGCCAGACTGTGCCGGCGTCGGTGCGGTCAAGGATGGCTTCGTGGTGACTTCTGGCCAGGGGCGCTGCCGCTACTACGACTGCCGCCAAGCCGAACTGCTGGCCAAGCCCATGGACCTGCCCTCCGGGCTGTGGGACAACCACTTGCATTTGCTGCAGGCTTAAACGCGACAGGCCCCATGAGGGGCCTGCAAGCGCAACAGCTTCGCGTCGATCTAACCCTGAGAACGCACGCCCTGGCTCAAACCCAGCATCAGCAGCATGAATTCGCGGTCTGGGTGCGCGCTAATGGGCGGCCGAGCGGGCTTAGGCAATGCGCAATTGCCCTCGCCGTGCTCGGTACCGATCACCCCCGAGCGCGGTTGCTCCCAGGCTGCGGCCGCGACAGTCGCCACGCCCAGCGCTGCCAAGAAGAATAAACCTCGTGCAACTTGTAAGTTCATCGCTATAAACCCTTGATAGCGCTGCCAAACGCCGTCTGGTAAAAGTAGAGCAACTTGCTCCACTCTGCATCACTCCACGACGAATGGCGCCTCAATTGCTTGAGATCGTGGGCTGAAGCCTTTGAAGCTGACAAGCGTTGGCGGCATTTCTCCAGGTCCAGTAAGGCCACATCGACGTCCGCTGTAGCGCCCTCGCCCCTCACCCGCACGAAGATATGCTTCATGTATAAGCAGCCATGCTGCCAGCGCGCCCTGTGCATGCGCGCCAGGTTACCCGCCAGTTTGGCCAGCACCTGATCATGGGCCACTTCGCCCACCCGCTCGCGTTGCCCGTCCAGGTACCATTGGTCAATCTCCAGGTAGCCGTCCAGCGCCTCGGTCACCAGCAAAGCGCGCCACTGGGATTGCGCATCCCGGGTGGTACCGCAAAAAACCAGACGCGGCACATTCACCTCAAGCTCCTGAAGAGCCACGATAGCATCGCGTTCACGTAGCACGGTCGGCCTGCCCAATGGGTGCAACCAGCTACGGTAAAGGTGCCCCACCTGCCGTTTGACGTACATCAACTGCCCGGCCGCCGACCGCAAACGCTGTACCCCACTTTCGCCACCCCGGCGCTGGTTGGGAGCTTCAACCCACTCGCCGTCCTGTCGCCAGAACTCGTCAAAACGGGAAGATGCCGTTACTGAATACTCGACCGTCACGGCTATTACCCTTTTCTTAAAATATAAACGCGCCACATGGAATACAGCGGGATGAAATCGAGGCGCTCTTGGATACGAAAACCAGCCTGTACGAATTCGGCTTCTGCGGTAACAGCCGGTAAGACGAACCGGTTTTGATAGCGATCGCGCATCTTTTCGGTGCGGCGGCGCTCCATACGTGCGCGGCGCCAAGCTTTGACGTTGCCGTCGACCCACAGCGAAACGATCACACTGTCACGGCTGACCCTTTGAAACTCTTTGAGAATTTCCATTCTATGGGCCGCCTCACCGATGTGGTGTAACAGCCGCATACAGAAAATGTTGTCCACAGAATTATCAGGAAGGTCTATTTTGAAAGCAGATGTTTGCAAGGGCCGTACCCGTTTGACGATTTCTGCCGGTTGCCCTGCACAGGCGGTCGCCAACATCTCAGCCGAGTTGTCAGCTCCGATCACCACACGGTTCTGTTTTTCCGCCAGTAATGGCCAGAAGCGCCCGGCACCACAGGGCAGGTCCAACACCAGCCCCGGCTCACCGGCCAATGCCAGCGCCTTGCGCGCGAGCTGTTCGTCACGCTTATGGGAAAGCCGACGGGCCAGGCCGTCATGGTGTTTGAGCAAATACTGGCGCGCATGCTCGCGCGTGTATTTGCTGGAAAACTCCAGCTTGGTGGGCTCAGACATAGCGAAGATTCCTGTTCGATGATGATCGCCACAGTAAGGGGGTGACTGTCATCGACAGGTCATGCGTTTGTGAAAAAAATGTCAGAAATGTCCTACATGAGCATTCCGTATGACGAAGTCGACACGGTCACAGCGCCAGCTGTACGCGAAACCGGCAACCATTGGGCTCCATGGCGCTCAGGGTGACCCTCCAACCCTGGTTCTCGCAGATCCGCTGCACCAGGGATAGCCCCAGCCCCAGGCCTTCACCTCGATTTTCACTGCCGCGCACGAACGGCTGGAAGATGCTCTCGCGCTGTTCTTCCGGGATCCCGACACCACTGTCCTCCACCGTGAAACCATCGGGCTCCAGGGTCAGGCGGATAAACCCCCGGTCGGTGTAGTGCAGGGCGTTGCGTAGTAAATTGCCCATGACCGCGTGCAAGAAGGTTGCGTTGTAACGCTCACCGGCGTCGGCGCTTGGTAGGTACTCCAACGTCAGCCCTTTCAATTGGATCGGGTCGCGCCAGAGGTTTACCAAGTCTTCAGCCACTTGGGGCAACGTGGCCTGGGCCGCCACGTCGTTTTCATCGCGCTGGGTGCGGGCCAACATCAAGAAGGTCTGCACCAGTTCGCGCATTTCTTCACACGCGCGGGCGATACGTTCCACCTGGCGGCGCCCCCGCTCGTCGATCCCGGGGTTTTCCAGAAGCAATTCACAGGAGCTGGCGAGCACCATCAGCGGGGTGCGCAATTCGTGGCTGACGTCGCTGGTAAACAAACGCTCGCGGTTCAACGCATCACGCAATCGACCCAAGGTCGCGTCGAATGCCACCGCCAGCTCGCCCACTTCGTCTTTGGGGTAGTCAGGCGCCAACGGCGGCGCCAACCCCAGCAGTTGGTCACGGTGGCGCACCTGCCGGGCCAGCCTGACCACCGGCGCCATCACCCGCCTTGCCAATAGCCAGCCCAGTAACACGGCCAGGGTTAAGCTCAATACAAAGCCGACTACGACCACGGCGAACAGCACGCGCTCACGCTCTTCGAATTCACTCTGGTCTTGCAACAGTACATAGCGCCGCCCATCCACCACTTCGACCATTGCGTGGTAGGACAAATCACCGCGAAAGACCTCATGAAAGCCGGGGTCCAAGTGGCGCAGGTCCTTGGGCAAGGCAAAATCGCCATGGCCACCGCTGACGTAAAACAGCTGATCGGGCTCGGGCCGATGGGTCCAGTCACTGACGCTGTCCATCAACAGTAGGCGCTGCAAGTCGCCACCGAGGCCCGCTGAAATCAGTTTTTCCTCGACCAAGTGAACGGTGGCAACGATCCCCACCGCGAACGCTCCCGCGACCAGCGCGCTCATTAACGCGAACGCGATGATGATGCGATGAGCAAGGCTTTGCTTAAACTCCATCACGCCCCTCAGCCAAGCGGTAGCCCACCCCATGCACAGTTTGCAACAGCGGTTTGCCGAAGGGTTTGTCGATCACCTGACGCAACTGGTGCACATGGCTGCGCAGGCTGTCGCTATCGGGGCAGTCGTCGCCCCACAGAGCTTCCTCCAGCACCTCACGGCGCAGCACGTGGGGACTTTTCTGCATCAGTACGGCTAGCAGCTTGAGCCCGACCGGGTTGAGTTTAAGCAGGCGATCCTCGCGGGTGACCTCCAAGGTGTCGAGGTCGTAGATCAAGTCGCTGACTTGCAAGGTGCGCCGCCCGCCCCCCTGAGCCCGGCGTAATACCGCCTCGATACGGGCGGCGAGTTCAGATAGCGCGAAGGGCTTGAGCAGGTAGTCATCGGCGCCGGAGCGGAAGCCCTGCAGGCGGTCGTCCAACTGGTCGCGGGCGGTGAGCATGATCACCGGCGTATCGCGCCGGGCATCTTCGCGTAGCCGCTTGCACAGGGTATAACCGTCGATGCCAGGCAGCATGATGTCGAGGACGATCAAATCGTAATGCTCAGTCGCGGCCAGGTGCAGCCCGGACAAGCCGTCTTGCGCACAATCGACCGTGTAGCCCTTCATACCGAGGTAATCGGCAAGGTTGGCGAGAATATCGCGATTGTCTTCTACTAGCAGAATTCGCATGGAACCGCTCTCCCGTGGGTGGTGCGCTGGCCGCAGCTTAAGGCCAAGTGCCGCCTGGGGCCAGGGGATGACCCGGGTTATTTAACTTAATGTTTTTTTCACGGGAGATTCACGCACCTCCCATGCACTGCTGTCCACAATCGCGCCGCACCTTATAGGCCTCTTAGGTTTAGCCCATGCCCGCCCACCCTGCCCGTGCCTTTTCCCGCCCCCTGAACCTGCGCCTGTGCCTGGCCATTCCGGCGCTGACCGCCGTTACTCTGGTCCTGCTGGAGCTGACCTCCCTCGACATGCGCCTGGCCCAGTGGGTATACGACCCCACAGCCGGGGGGTTCATTGGCCGGCATAGCTACTTCCTGGAAAACGTCTTGCACGATCAAGCCAAGAACCTGGTGATCGCCCTGGCGCTGTTGGCCATGGCGGCCTGGCTCGGCGCTTTTTTCGTCGAGCGCCTGCGCGGCTACAAGCGCGAACTCGGCTGCCTGGTGCTGTCCATGGCGTTGTCCACGGCTTTCGTCACGCCGCTCAAAGCGGTTACCGCGGTGCAGTGCCCCTGGAGCCTCAGCCAGTTTGGCGGCAAGGAAACCTACAGCGAACTGCTCAGCCCGCGCCCGGCCTCGGAAAACCCTGGACGCTGCTGGCCCGGTGGGCATGCGGCCACCGGCTTTAGCCTGTTCGCGCTGTTCTTCGCCCTGCGTGATCGCAAGCCGCGCCTGGCACGTGCAGCGTGGGTGATGGCGTTCGCCTTGGGCAGCGTCTTTTCCATCGGGCGAATGCTGCAAGGGGCCCACTTCTTTTCCCACAATGTGTGGACCGCGGTATTTTGCTGGCTGATTTGCCTGGGTACTTACTATGGCGTGCTTTATCACCGGCCGCGCGAATCGTTGGATTGCGCGGGGTAGCCGAAAGATCGGGGGCAAGCCTCCTCCTACAGTCGGGCGACATATTTAACATCGAATATAACCCCGGCCGTAGGAGGGGGCTCGCCCCCGATCTTTTTGCCTCTGCATAAAAAAAACCCGCCGAAGCGGGTTTTTTTATGCGGGTGAAGCTGGGTTACATCATGCCGCCCATGCCACCCATACCGCCCATGTCTGGCATGCCGCCACCAGCAGGCTTGTCTTCAGCGATTTCAGCGATCATCGCCTCAGTGGTGATCATCAGGCTGGCAATCGACGAAGCCGCTTGCAGAGCCGAACGGGTCACTTTGGCTGGGTCCAAAATACCCATTTCGATCATGTCGCCGTATTCGCCAGACGCCGCGTTGTAACCGTAGTTACCGGAGCCTTGCTTCACCTTGTCCACCACCACGCTTGGCTCGTCACCGGAGTTGGCGACGATCTGACGCAGCGGGGCTTCAACAGCACGACGCAGCAGAGCGATACCTACGTCTTGGTCGGCGTTGTCGCCTTTCAGGTCGGCGATAGCTTGCAGTGCACGCACCAGCGCAACACCACCGCCAGGTACCACGCCTTCTTCGACGGCTGCGCGAGTAGCGTGCAGGGCATCTTCAACGCGGGCTTTCTTCTCTTTCATTTCAACTTCGGAACCGGCACCGACTTTGATGACCGCAACACCGCCGGACAGCTTGGCCAGGCGCTCTTGCAGTTTTTCACGGTCGTAGTCGGACGAAGTGTCGCTGACCTGCTGACGGATCTGAGTCACGCGGGACTGGATTTCGTCATCTTTGCCAGCACCGTCAATGATGGTGCTGTTTTCTTTGGAGAGGATCACGCGCTTGGCGTTACCCAGGTGCTCCAGGGTGGTGCTTTCCAGGCTCAGGCCAATCTCTTCGGAGATAACGGTACCGCCGGTCAATACGGCGATGTCCTGCAGCATGGCTTTACGACGGTCACCGAAGCCAGGTGCCTTGACGGCAGCGACCTTGACGATGCCGCGCATGTTGTTCACGACCAGAGTGGCCAAGGCTTCGCCTTCGACGTCTTCGGCAACGATCAACAGTGGGCGGCCAGCTTTAGCGACCGCTTCCAGCACCGGCAGCATTTCGCGGATGTTGGAGATCTTTTTGTCCACCAGCAGGATCAGCGGGCTATCGAGCTCGGCAACCATGGTGTCTGGTTTGTTGACGAAGTACGGGGACAGGTAGCCACGGTCGAACTGCATGCCTTCTACAACCGACAGTTCGTTTTCCAGGCCCGAGCCTTCTTCAACGGTGATCACGCCTTCTTTACCGACTTTTTCCATGGCTTCGGCAATGATGTCGCCGATGGAGTTGTCGGAGTTGGCCGAGATGGTGCCGACCTGAGCGATGGCGCGCGAGTCAGCGCAAGGCTTGGACAGCGACTTCAGCTCTTTAACGATAGCGATGGTGGCTTTGTCGATACCACGCTTGAGGTCCATCGGGTTCATGCCAGCAGCGACGGCTTTGAGGCCTTCGTTGACAATAGACTGAGCCAGAACGGTTGCGGTGGTGGTGCCATCGCCTGCGTCATCGTTAGCACGGGAGGCAACGTCTTTGACCAGCTGCGCGCCCATGTTTTCGAAACGATCTTTGAGTTCGATTTCTTTAGCGACGGACACGCCGTCTTTAGTGATGGTCGGAGCGCCGAAGCTCTTCTCGATGATCACGTTACGGCCTTTCGGGCCGAGGGTCGCTTTTACCGCGTCAGCCAGTACGTTGACGCCAGTGAGCATTTTTTTGCGGGCGGAGTCGCCGAATTTAACTTCTTTAGCAGCCATGATCGATTTTCCTTGAATACTGGGTAGTAAGGGGAGCGCGTGCGAATCAGCCTTCGACGACCGCGAGAATTTCGTTCTCGCTCATCACCAGCAGGTCTTCGCCGTCCACTTTCACAGTGTTGCTACCGGAGTAAGGGCCAAATACAACCTTGTCACCCACTTTCACGGCCAGCGCACGTACTTCGCCGTTTTCCAGAATCTTGCCGGTGCCAACAGCGACGATTTCGCCACGGTTTGGTTTTTCAGCGGCCGAACCTGGCAGGACGATGCCGCCAGCGGTCTTGGATTCTTCTTCACTGCGACGGATTACGACGCGGTCATGCAGAGGACGAAGCTTCATTGTCGATCTCTCCTAATTATGGTTTTCAGCGGCCGGAATGGCTCCGGCAATCAGTACATCCGGCGGTGCCGGTCGCGGTTCGCCATGCGAATCGCGGGAACTTGTCTGGCAACCGTGCCAGAAACCTTGCGGTGACCCATACATAAGGTCGTTCAACGTGATTACAAGAGTAGGCAGCAAAAAAATTTAATCTGCACTGGAACGAAAACGGCTCCACAGGAGCCGTTGGGTGAGGATAAGAATACGCGGGCGATCAGGAGTCGCGGTGCTCGTATTCACCCTCGATGACATTGGGCTGGCGCCCCGAGGCAGGGCCATTAGGCGCCGCCGGCCCGCCACGGGCCTGTAGGTCATCGGCAAAGGCACGCTGGCGCATGGCCTGGGCCTCGGCGCGCTCGCGAATCTTGCGCGCTACCCATTTGCGGGTGAATGGCAGCAGTAAGAACACCCCCACCACGTCACTGATAAAGCCCGGCAGAATCAGCAAACCGCCCGCAATGGCGATGATCAGACCGTCGAACATCTGCTCCGCAGGCAATTCGCCACGTTGCAGGCTGGCGCGGGTTCGCAGCACCGTGGCCAACCCGGCCAGGCGCATGACCAACACGCCGATACCGGCCCCGACAATGATCAGCAACAGCGCGGGGAAGAACCCGATGGCCGTGCTCACCTTAAAGAATAGGTAGAGTTCCAATACCGGGAACAGGAGAAACAACAATAGAAAGACGCGCATCAATGGTTTCCTCGACGCAAGAGTGCCCTGCAGTAGACCTTAAATGACGTCGATAAGTCGTGAAATCAAGCGCGAGGGTGTGAGAAGGGCTTAAAAACCCTCTGCAGGCCAGGCAAAAGCGGGCTTTGCGGGTCAGGGCTATGTATTTCCAAATGCAAAAACCAGGGCAGCGGGCCATTGCCTGGCACTGCGCTGCCCCCGATCATTCGGACGTTTACCAGGCCACACCAAAGCCGATGGTGTAGCGGGTTTTGTCCAGGTCGCTGTCGTCGGTGCCGCTGATCAAGTCCTTCTCGGCTTTCACGTTAAGCGAAGCCCATTCGGTGACTTTGTAGCGCAAACCCAATTCGGCATCCAGGCTGTAGTCAGCTACGTTGTTGAGCGGCCGCCCCAGTTCGCCGCTGCTGAAAAGCTCCACCGTTCTGCCGATCAGGTAGCGGTTGTAGTCCCACTTCATAGCCAGCGAGTAGAAGCTGTCTTTGCCGCCGTTGGAGTACTCATAGTCACTGCGGTTGAGCAAGCCACCCAGCGAGAACGCGCCCAACTCATCGTCCCAGAACTGATAGCCAGGGCCGGTACCAACCACGCGCTGGCGGGACAAGTCTTCGATTTTGTCACGTTTGTAATCGATGCGGCCTTGCCAGTACCATTTGTCCGTCAAGAAACGGTCCAGGGAGTATTCGGCCGCCCAGTTATCGGTGGTGACCACGTCTTCCTGAGACTCGCGGTTGTACTCGCCGCTACCAATGTGGCGCCATTTGCCATGGCGTGCAGTGGTCTTGAAAGCGACGTTGTAGTCATCGGTATCCGTTTCGGCACGCTGGTAATCCAGGGCTGTATCGATATTGCCTTTCCACACCAAGTCTTCGATCACAGGCTTGGGCTTGATGATCTGTTGAATGCTGGCCAGCTCGACGGTCTGTGGCGCTTCGCCGTTGGCCAGGATCACCTTGCCGTCTTCGGCCGGCTTGATCGACTTGGCCTTCTCACCGGTGTAGGCGTCTTGCTTGACCAACAGTTCGTTATCGCTTTCCAGGGTCTTGACCTGTTTCCAATCGATCGGAATAGAGCCACCGTAGGGCGTGTCAATCATCAGCTTGCCACCATCAAACACTTTGATGGTGCCAGTCAAACGGTCTCCGTTCTTCATCCAGACCGTATCTGCGAAGACTGAAGAGGAAGATGTAGCGATCGCAACGCAAAAAAGAGTTCTGGAAAACATAGGCGGCTATGGGCTCGTATCGATGGTAATCGGAATCATCCTATAGGACAGACCGAAATGAATGACAAAAAAATCAGAGATGAGTTCCATTCTTATTTTGTAGCTGAACCGTTACACGACCCCGTAAACGCTAGGCATAGCGCCCTGTACGCCGCGTTAGCCACGGTCCCAGAGGGCAAAGTGATCACCTACGGCGAGCTGGCTCAGCTGGCCGGCCTCGGACGCGCGGCACGCTGGGTTGGCCGCACCCTCAGCCAATTACCCGACGGCAGTCGCCTGCCCTGGCACCGCGTCGTAGCGGCAGGCGGGCGTATCAGCCTGGCCGTCGGCAGCCCGAGTGGCGACGAGCAGCGGGCGCGACTGCGCAGCGAAGGCATCGTCTTGATGAATAATCGTGTGGATATCCGGCGCCATGGCTGGCGCCCGGAGTAGGCATGCGGTTAGAGTGCGCGCTTTGTTTTCGTAAACTGAGGCAGATTCCAGCCCATGCCCCGTAAAACCTGGCGCGCCGCGCTCGCCGCATATGCCAGCCCTTCGACCCTCGTGCTCCTGCTACTAGGTTTCGCCGCGGGCCTGCCGTACATGTTGGTGTTTTCAACGCTTTCCGTTTGGCTTCGCGAGGCCGGTGTCGCCCGTGAAACCATTGGCTATGCCAGCCTGATTGGCCTGGCCTACGCATTCAAGTGGGTGTGGTCGCCCCTGCTCGATCAGTGGCGCCTGCCATTGCTCGGCGGGCTCGGCCGCCGCCGCTCATGGCTGGTATTGGCCCAGTCCTTGGTGATCCTGGGGCTGGTCGGCATGAGTTTTTGTGACCCTCAGAAGCACTTGTCTTGGCTGATCGCCATTGCCGTGGTGGTTGCTTTTGCCTCCGCCACCCAGGACATCGCGGTGGACGCCTACCGCCTGGAAATCGCCGACGACAACCGCCAGGCGGCTTTGGCGGCCAGTTACATGGCGGGCTATCGGGTCGCCGCGCTGCTGGCCACCGCCGGTGCGCTGTTCTTCGCCGAAGGCTTCGGTTCGACCGGCTATGCCTACCTGCACCAAGCCTGGGCCGGCACCTACTTGCTGTTCGGGGTCTTGATGGTGCCCGCGCTGGTGACCACCCTCATCATGCGCGAGCCCCCCGTGCCACTGCGCACGCAGTTGTCGGCGGCGCGCTACGGGTTCACCCACCAGTTGGTCTCGGTCTTCGTGCTGATCGTGCTGCTGGTGTCGGTACCGGCCATGTTCACCCAGCTCTATAACACTGACTTCGCCAGCGTGCTGTTTGGCGACACCAGCCTGCTGGACCTGTTGGTGGAAGACCGCGCCTTTTTGCGCGCCATTCTTTACATCATCCTCACCGGCCTGTGCCTGTCCGCCGTGGGCCGCCGCGGGCTGGCGCCGGTGCTGACGCCGGTCAATGACTTTATCTTGCGTTACCGCTGGCAGGCATTGCTGCTGCTGGGGTTGATCGCCACGTATCGCATGTCCGACACCGTCATGGGGGTGATGGCTAACGTTTTTTATATCGACCAGGGTTTTACCAAAGATCAGATTGCCAGCGTGAGCAAGATCTTCGGCCTGATTATGACATTGGTGGGCGCGGGTATTGGCGGGCTGCTGATCGTACGTTTCAGCATCTTGCCGATCCTGTTCATCGGCGGCGTGTTTTCGGCGGGGACCAACCTGCTGTTCCTGATGCTGGCCGACATGGGCCCGAACTTGCAAATGCTGGTGCTGACCATCTCGCTGGATAACTTCAGTTCAGGCCTGGCCACTTCGGCGTTTGTCGCTTACCTGTCGAGCCTGACCAACCTGAAATTCTCGGCCACCCAGTATGCATTGCTCAGTTCGATCATGTTGCTGCTGCCGCGCTTGATCGGCGGCTACTCCGGGGTAATGGTAGAGAAGTTCGGTTACCACGAGTTTTTCCTGATCACCGCCCTGCTGGGCTTACCGACCCTGGTGCTGATCGCCTTGCAGTGGAAACAACAGAACCGGCTGCTCGCCAAGGAACCTGGCGAGCAGCCCTGACCTCAGGCTTTTGCTGGGGCCTGTTCCTGTACCACACGCACCACCCGTTGCGGGAAGGGGATGTCGATACCTTCGGCGCGCAAGCGGTCGCGAATGGCGCCGTTAAGCATGTTGGTCACACCGCCGAAATCGGAGGTATTGACCCACAGACGCAGCGATAGGGTGATTGCGTTTTCACCCAAAGCCGCCACCACCGCCTCTGGCGCAGGCTCTTTCAACACCCGCGGGTCGTTGGCCAAGTCCAGCAGAATGGCCAGGGCCTTCTGCAGGTCGGCGTCATAGTCCACGCCGATGTCGTAGATGATCTTGCGGGTGGGCTGACGGTTGGTGTTGGTGATGATCCCGTTGGACAAGTTGCCATTGGGGATAATCACGGTGCGGTTGTCACCCGTGCGCAATACCGTGTGAAAGATCTGGATCGCGTCGACCGTACCGCTGACACCCTGGGCTTCGATCCAGTCGCCAATGCGGAATGGCCGAAACAGCAGAATCAGCACGCCACCGGCGAAATTCGCCAGGCTGCCTTGCAAGGCCAGGCCAATGGCCAAACTCGCTGCACCGATGGCGGCCACGAACGAGGTGGTTTCCACGCCAATCATCGAGGCAACGCTAATGGCCAACAGAATCTTCAGGACGATGTTGGCGATACTGCTGATAAAGCCCTGCAACGCCAAATCGACGTGCCGCAGCGCGAGCAATTTGCGCAGGTTGGCCGAGACCTTGTTGATCAGCCACCAGCCGATAGACAAGGTGACAATGGCCAGCAATACGCGGCTGCCGTATTGCATGATCATGGGGATCCAGGCCTGGGAGGCCGTTAACAGGTGATCCACTTCGGCGTTCAAATCCATGTATAGCTCCTATGCCTTTGTTTACTGAACCTACCGCGTCCGACGCCGATGGGCGCTAAAAGGTTCACATCGGCGTAGGCACTGGCTTAGTCGCGGAAGTTGTTGAACTGCAAAGGCATCTCGAATTCTTTGGCCCGCAGCGCGGCGATAGCCTCTTGCAGGTCGTCGCGTTTTTTGCCGGTCACCCGTACCTGTTCGCCTTGAATTGCGGCCTGCACCTTAAGCTTGGCGTCCTTGATATGGGCGACGATCTTTTTCGCCAATTCCTTGTCAATACCTTCGCGCAGAACGGCCTCCTGCTTCATTTCTTTGCCAGAAGCGTAGGCCTCCTTGACCTCGAGGCACTGAACGTCGATCTTGCGCTTAACCAACGCGCCCTTGAGGATCTCCACCATAGCTTCCAGCTGGAACTCGGCTTCAGCGGTTAGGTTGACGGTCAGATCCTTGAACGCGAACGAGCCTTTGCCTTTAAGGTCATAACGGCGATCCAGTTCTTTGATAGCGTTATCGACGGCGTTGGTGACTTCGTGCTTGTCCAACTCGGACACTACGTCGAACGAGGGCATGGGGTTTCTCCAGAAATAAAGGCGCTGCCCACTCTGCATCACGGGCGCGCCTGGCTTGACGATTAAAATGCTGGGTGATTATAACGGTTGCCAGCGCTGCGACACGCCCCTCATGCTCGAATTCATGCCGAGGGCTTCAGCCTCTTCACTTCAGTGAGCGAAACATGCCTAACCCGAACTTGAGCATTTTGCTGGCCAACGATGATCCACAGGCCAATCAAGCGATCAGCGCACTGCTGGTTCAGGCAGGCTACCGCAATATCCGCCACAGTGGCCTGGACCAGGCACTGGGGCTACTCCAGCAACAGCCTGCCAGCCTATTGCTGGTCGGCGGCCCCTCCAGCCTGGCGGTAGCCTCACAGGTTCGCCAACACGACGAACTCACCGATCACTACACCTATGTGCTGTTGCTCAGCACGTGCGCTGCGGCCGAGGTGCTGGATGAAACGGCCGACAACGGTATCGACGATATCGTCGACCCCAACCACCTCGGCACAGCGCTGTTGCCGCGTGCCTACGCGGCTGACCGGCTGTGCAGCACCCTGCAGCGCGCGCGCCAGGAAAACCGCTTGTTGCGCCAGAACATCGCGCAGTTGCAGCGGCGCAATCAGGTCGACGCCCTGACCGGGCTGGGCAATGCCCGCTACTTGCGGCAGAAGCTCGGCGAAAGCCTGCGTCAGGTGCAGGCCCGCGGCGGTGCCATTTGCTACTTGCTGATCGGCATCGAGGCCATCGACACCTTGCAGGACAACTACGAGCCTGAAATTTACGACCAGGTGCTGCAAGGGGTTGCCCGCCGTCTACAGCAGATGGTCCGCCCCCTCGATGTACTGGCGCGCCTGGATGACGAACACTTCGTGTTGCTCACCTTGCCCGCCGACCTGCAGGAATGCGCCCCCAGCAGTTTCAAGCGCTTGCACGACGGGCTCAACCTCAAGGGCTTTATGACCGACGAAGGTGTGCTGGAAGTGAGCGTCGGTATCAGCCTGATCGGCCTCGACAGCCGCAGCCTGCCCATTGAGCCGAAAGTGTTGCTCGACGAAGCATCCCGCTTACTCAAAGATGCCTACGCCTCTGGGCTGGTGACCGCCAAACGGATGCCGGCCAAACGCGCATGAACACTGCGTGGCATGTACTCGGCGCCGGCAGCCTGGGCACCCTCTGGGCCTGCCGGCTGGCCCGCGCAGGGCAGCCGGTGCAATTGTTGCTGCGCGACCGCGAGCACCTGGCCAGCTATCGGGCAGCGGGCGGCTTGAGTTTAAGCGAGCCAGGGCATACTCAGACTTACTCAATCGATGCGCAGACCCTGATTGATGATGGCCCAATCCAGCGCCTATTACTGGCCTGCAAAGCCTACGACGCCGAGGCAGCGATCCGCAGCGTGCTGCCGCGACTGGCCGCCAACGCCGAGCTGGTACTGCTGCAGAACGGCCTGGGCAGTCAGCAGGCGGTGGCAGCGCTCGCCCCCCATGCCCGCTGTATTTTCGCCTCCAGCACCGAGGGCGCGTTTCGCCACGGCCCCTGGCAGGCCACCTTTGCCGGGCATGGCCACACCTGGCTGGGTGACAGCCTAGACCTGACGCCGGCGCCGTGGCTGAACGAGTTACAGGCTGCGGGTATCTCCCACGAGTGGAGCGTGGATATCCTGTCGAGGTTATGGCGCAAGCTGGCCCTCAACTGCGCGATCAACCCACTGACCGTGCTCTACGATTGCCGCAACGGTGGCTTGACTGCCCACCCATGCGAAGTGGCCACACTGTGCGCCGAGCTAAGCGACCTCTTGCACTGCTGCGGCCAGCCTGAAGCCGCGTATCAGTTGCACGAGGACGTCCTTAAGGTCATCGCCGCCACCGCTGCAAACTATTCCTCCATGCACCAAGACGTCACCCAGCGACGCCGCACCGAAATCGACTACCTGTTGGGCTATGCCTGCGCCGCCGCCACTCGCCACGCCTGCCCCACCCCTCATCTACATGCCCTGCATGCCGGCTTACGCCAGTGCTTGCAGGCCCACGGCCTACCCGCCGGGCGGGTTTGATACACTGCTGTCCGCCCCCTGTGACAGACGGACCCACTATGCGATTGCGCCAACGCCTCGAAAACCTCCCGGTCGGGCAAAAGCTGCTAGCCGCGCTACTGGTGCTGCTCACTACGGTACTGGTGGTGGCCAACCTGACGTTCATCAGCGCCGCTTATTGGATCTCCCAAGAAAGCATGGCCCCCCAGGCGTTGCAGACCATTGGCCGACTGGCTGGCAACCCCGGCTTGGCCCAGCGCGCGCTCACCTCCGCCGAACATGCCCAAGCGCTGCTGAGCGAACTCAACAGTTACTCACCGCTGCGCGCGGCGGCCGTCTATGACCGCAACGGCAGCCTGCTGGCGCAATTGCAGCACGGCGACCAACTGCGCCTGCCCAGCCGCTTTCAGCACCTGGAAAGCTGGCGCAGTAGCGAGTTCCGCAGCACTCAACTGGTTGATCTGCCCGGGGACGGCCATCTGCTGTTGGTGGCCAGCAGCGAACTACCGGTGGCGTTCTATACCGGCACCCTAACCGCCAGTTTGGCCATTCTGGTGTTCAGCGTGCTGCTTTGGCTGGTGGTGGCACGGCAGATCAAGCGCCTGATCACTCGCCCCATCGACGAACTGGAGCAACTGTCGCGGCAAGTCACCCGTGAAGAAAACTACGCGCTGCGCGCCAAGCCGGGCAACCATGACGAGATCGGCAGCCTGGCCGAGGCGTTCAACACCATGTTGTCGCGCATCGAAGCTCGGGAACAGCAGCTCAAGCGCGCCCGTGATGACTCCCAGGCCGCCTATGACCAAGCCCAGGGGCTGGCCGAGGAAACCCGCCACAGCAACCGCAAACTGGAACTCGAAGTCCAGGTCCGCAGCAAGATCGAGAAAAAGCTCACGGGTTTCCAGAACTACCTCAACAGCATTATCGATTCCATGCCGTCCGCACTGATCGCCCTGGACGAGCAGCTTTACGTCACTCAGTGGAACCAAGAGGCCAGCGCCCTCTCCGGCACCCCCCTGGATGAAGCGCTGAACCAGCCGATCTTCCTCGCCTTTACGCCACTCAAACCTTTTTTGCCGCAGCTCAAAGCCACCGTCGAGCAGCACACCGTGGCCAAGATCGAGCGAGTCACTTGGAACCGCGGCGACACGTCCTACCATTACGCCCTGACCTTTTACCCGCTGATGGGCGGCGCCGGGCGTGGTGTGGTGATTCGTATCGACGACATCACCCAGCGCCTGTCCCTGGAAGAAATGATGGTGCAGTCGGAGAAAATGCTCTCGGTGGGGGGCCTGGCGGCGGGCATGGCCCATGAGATCAACAATCCACTGGGGGCCATTTTGCATAATGTGCAGAACATCCGCCGGCGTCTGTCGCCGGATTTGGCAAAGAATCTCGAACAAGCCAATGCAACTGGTGTTGACCTGGATACGGTCAACCGCTACCTGCAGGGCCGGGAGATACCCCAGTTGCTAGACGGCATTGCCCAGGCGGGCGCGCGTGCAGCCAAAATCGTCACCCATATGCTCAGTTTCAGCCGCCGCAGCACCCGGCAAATGGCGCCGTGTGACCTGCCGGCACTGATCGACCAGGCAGTAGAGATCGCAGGCAACGACTTCGACCTGGCCATCGGCTTTGACTTCAAAGGGCAGAACATCATCCGCCAATTCGACCCGGCCCTTGGCCCGGTCCCCGGCACCGCCAACGAACTGGAGCAAGTACTGCTGAACCTGCTGAAAAACGCGGCTCAAGCTATCCATCAACGCGAGGATGATAGCGAACCCGGGCGCATCACCCTCAGAACCCGCTTGAACCCACCTTGGGCGGAAATTCAGGTGGAGGACAACGGTGTGGGGATGCCGGAGAAAGTGCGCAAACGTACGTTTGAGCCGTTTTTCACCACCAAGGAAATCGGCCAGGGCACCGGGCTCGGCCTTTCGGTGTCTTACTTCATCATCACCAATAACCATAAGGGCCAAATGGAAGTTCATTCCACGCTGGGCCAAGGCACTTGTTTCACGTTGCGCCTGCCCTTGGAAAACAGCGGCCTGCCCTTATCCGAAAGCACATCGATGGAGCTCTGAACATGGGTTTTCGCCTTTCCAAAATTTACACCCGCACCGGCGATCAGGGCGAAACCGGCCTGGGCGACGGCCGCCGCGTTCCTAAAGACCACCCCCGGGTAGAAGCCATCGGCGAGGTCGACTCGCTCAACAGCCAATTGGGCGTGCTACTGGCAGGCTTGGCCGAGCAGCCTGCCTTGGCAGCGCTGGTTGAGGTATTGGGGCCCTGCCAACATCGCCTGTTCGACCTGGGTGGGGAGTTGGCGATGCCGGCGTACGAGGCGCTGAACGACGCTGAAGTGGCGCGCCTGGAGGCATTGATTGACGAGTGGAATGACGAGGTGGGGCCGCTGGAAAATTTCATCATGCCCGGCGGCTCTGCCCTGATTGCCCAGGCCCACGTGTGCCGCAGCCTGGCCCGTACGGCAGAACGGCGATGCCAGCAGCTCAATGCGATAGAACCTCTACGGCCAGTGAGCCTGGCGTATATCAATCGGTTATCGGATCTGCTGTTCGTGGCCGCGCGGATCATCGCCCGTCGTCAGGGTGTGGCAGAGATTTTGTGGGCGCCAGCTCCCCCCCCACACCCGTAGGAGGGGCCTTGGCCCCGAGCTCTTGATCTTTTGCCTGCACATCAAAAGATCGGGGGCAAGCCCCCTCCTACGGCCCCCGATCTTTTTGAAGTTAATCCGCCGGCCAAAACCCACGAATGCCGGCCACCCCTTGAGCCCCCGCCGCCCACGCCCGTTGCCGCTGCTCCGGGCCTAGCCCGCCAAGCAGAAACACCGGCCGGTTGAAGCCCTCGACCCACTGCTGCGCCTGCTCCCACCCCAGCGGCACCGCATCAGGATGGGTCTGGGTGGGCTGAACCGGCGACAGCGTGACGAAATCCACGCCCATTTGCTCAGCCAACGCCAGCTCCTCGGGGTTGTGGCACGACGCCGCCAGCCAGCGCTCCTTGGGGAAGGGCCGGCCGTTACTGGCGTATTTGCGCAACTGGGCGGCGGTCAGGTGCCAACCTGCTGCGGGGAAGTCGCCCAGCCACTCCAGGGGGCCTTTGAGCATCAACTGAGCCTTGCCCGCACAGAGCCCGATGGCGTCCACCGCCAGGTCGCGGTACTGCGGGTCATAGCCATTGGGTGCACGCAGTTGGAGCAATTGAGCACCCGCAGCGATGGCCTTCTGCATACCCCGCAGCAACGCCGGGTTTTCCAGGCCTTCGGGGGTAATCAAGTATTCGGCGGGCAACCCGGCGGCGGCCACGATCGGTCGATTGGCGGCAGGGAACTCATGCAAGGCCAATTCCCGCGCGCTGACCCATTTCAAAGGTTGGCCCTCCACGCCTTGGGGTTCCCCGGTGAACCCGGTGACTTCCCAGACATCCAGCAGCACATGTTTGTCGGGGTAATCATGGCGCACCTTGATCAGCGGCCGGGCCGCCGTCAGGGTAATCCCTAGCTCTTCGTGGAGTTCACGCGCCAGGGCGGTCTGCACGGCTTCACCGGGCTCGACCTTGCCACCTGGAAACTCCCAGAGCCCGCCTTGGTGCTGGTTGTCAGCGCGGCGGGCGATGAGGATGCGCTTATCGGCACCGCGTATTACCGCGGCCGCCACGTGCACTCGTTTCACTGCTCCTCCAGACCCCATCAGGTGCGGTATTCGGCGTTGATCTTGACGTACTCGTGGGACAGGTCAGTGGTCCAGATGGTTTCACTGCACGCGCCTCGGCCCAGCTCGATACGAATGGTGATTTCCGCCCGCGCCATCACCGCTGCACCCTGCTCCTCCGTGTAACTGGCCGAACGCCCACCGCGGCTGGCGATACACACTTCACCCAAGTAAACGTCGATTTTGCTGACGTCCAATTGCTCCACGCCGGCGCGGCCCACTGCGGCGAGAATGCGCCCCCAGTTGGGGTCTGAAGCGAACAACGCGGTCTTGATCAGCGGCGAATGAGCCACAGCGTAGCCTACATCCAGGCATTCTTGGTGCGTGCCGCCGCCATTGACTTCAACGGTGACAAACTTGGTCGCCCCTTCGCCGTCTCGCACGATGGCCTGGGCCACCTCCATGCACACCTCGAACACCGCCTGCTTCAGCGCCGCGAACAGGCTGCCGCTGGCCTCGGTGATTTCCGGCAGCGCGGCCTGGCCGGTTGCGATCAACATGCAGCAGTCGTTGGTCGACGTGTCGCCATCGATGGTGATGCGGTTGAAGGACTTGTTGGCGCCATCGCGCAGCAGGTCCTGCAACACCTGGGGTGCCACTTTGGCGTCGGTGGCGATGTAGCCCAACATGGTCGCCATGTTCGGCCGGATCATCCCGGCGCCCTTGCTGATACCGGTCACGGTGACCGTGACGCCATCATGCTGGAACTGGCGGCTAGCGCCTTTGGGCAGGGTATCGGTGGTCATGATGCCGGTGGCTGCTGCCGCCCAGTTGTCCACGGACAAATCATCCAGGGCGGCTTGCAGCGCGCCTTCGATTTTTTCTACGGGCAAGGGCTCGCCAATGACCCCGGTGGAAAAAGGCATGACGGCGCTGGCGTCTACCCCGGTCAGGGCAGCCAGGGCACTGCAGGTGCGCTCAGCGGCGGCCAGGCCTGGCTCACCGGTGCCAGCGTTGGCATTGCCGGTGTTGGTCAGCAGGTAGCGCACAGGCCCACCCAAGCGTTGCTTGGAGAGAATGACCGGCGCGGCGCAGAAAGCGTTAAGGGTAAAAACCCCTGCCACGTTGGACCCTTCGGCGCAGCGCATGACCACCACATCCTTGCGCCCCGGGCGCTTGATACCGGCAGAAGCGATACCCAGCTCGAAACCGGCAACCGGGTGCAGTGTAGGCAAAGGACCAAGACCAACAGCCATGGGGGCGCTCCTGAAAAAGTGAGGCGCAGCGCCTTGAGCGCTGCCAATTATCGTAAAACGCCGCGACGGCAGGGCCAGTCGCGGCGCAAAGGGTGCTTCAATTAGCCAGCCGGGGCTCGATCAGTTGATCTGGCCGTGGCAGTGCTTGTATTTCTTACCGGAACCACACCAGCACAATTCGTTACGGCCCAGTTTCTGGTCGTTACGCACCGGAGCGGTTGCCACGGCCACATCGCCCGCCTCTTCCAAGGCAATCGGTTGCTCCAGGCCAGGGGCTTCGGCGTGTTCGAACTTCATGCGCTGGGCCAATTCCTCGGCATCGCGGCGCAGGCGTGCTTCTTCTTCGGCGGGGTCCTCGCGGCGCACTTGCACGTGGGACAGCACGCGAATGGCATCGCGCTTGATCGAATCCAAAAGCTCCTGGAACAGGGTAAACGACTCGCGCTTGTATTCCTGCTTCGGGTTCTTCTGCGCATAGCCACGCAGGTGAATACCGTGGCGCAAGTGGTCCATGGTCGACAGATGGTCTTTCCACAGGTCGTCGAGCACGCGCAGGACGATTTGCTTCTCGAAGGTGCGCAGCGCTTCGGCGCTGGCCTGGTCTTCTTTCTCGGTGTAAGCCGCCAAGAGTTCGACCATGACCTTTTCACGCAAGGTTTCTTCGTAGAGCTTGTCGTCTTCGTCGAGCCATTGCTGGATCGGTAACGTCACCCCGAAGTCGCTTTGCAGCGCAGCCTCGAGCCCGGCCACATCCCATTGCTCGGGCAACGACTGTGGTGGAATGTGTTGGGCGAACAGCGTAGCCAGGACTTCCTGACGGAAGTCAGCGATGGTGTCGCCAATGTTGTCGGCGGCCAGCAGGCTGTTACGCATGTGGTAGATAACTTTACGCTGCTCGTTGGCCACGTCATCGAACTCCAGCAATTGCTTGCGGATATCGAAGTTGCGCCCTTCTACCTTGCGCTGGGCCTTCTCGATGGCATTGGTCACCATGCGGTGTTCGATCGCTTCACCGGACTGCATGCCCAGTGCCTTCATGAAGTTCTTCACCCGGTCCGAGGCGAAGATACGCATGAGGCTGTCTTCCAGCGACAGGTAGAACCGGCTCGAACCGGTATCGCCCTGGCGCCCGGCACGGCCGCGCAATTGGTTGTCAATGCGGCGCGATTCATGGCGTTCGGACGCGATCACATGCAGCCCGCCGGACTCGATGACCTGCTGGTGACGCTTCTGCCAGTCGGCTTTGATCTGGGCGATCTGCTCGGCGCTGGGGTTGTCCAGGTTGGCCACTTCGACCTCCCAGTTACCACCCAGCAGAATGTCGGTACCACGGCCCGCCATGTTGGTGGCGATGGTCAGAGCACCTGGGCGACCGGCCTGGGCAATGATCTCGGCTTCCTTTTCGTGGAACTTGGCGTTGAGCACCTTGTGCTCGATGCCTTCCTGATTCAACAGGGCCGACATGTGCTCGGAGGTCTCGATGGTCGCCGTACCCACCAACACTGGGCGGCCCAGGGCCATGCTTTCTTTGATGTCGGCGACAATGGCGGCGTACTTTTCTTCGGCCGTCAGGTAGACCAGGTCGTTGAAGTCTTTACGCGCTAAAGGCTTGTTCGGCGGGATGACCATCACCGATAGGCTGTAGATCTGATGAAATTCGAACGCTTCGGTATCAGCCGTACCGGTCATGCCGGACAGTTTGTTGTACAAGCGGAAGTAGTTCTGGAACGTGGTCGAGGCCAGGGTCTGGCTCTCAGCCTGGATGTTGAGGTTTTCCTTGGCTTCGATGGCCTGGTGCAGGCCCTCGGACAAGCGACGGCCCGGCATGGTGCGGCCGGTGTGCTCGTCGACCAGCAGAATCTGACCGTCCTGAACGATGTACTCGACGTTGCGATGGAACAGCTTGTGCGCGCGCAGGCCGGCATAAACGTGGGTCAGCAGGCCGAGGTTGTGCGCCGAATATAGGCTCTCGCCCTCAGCCAGCAAGCCGGCGCGGGTGAGCATTTCTTCGATGTACTGGTGGCCGTTTTCATTGAGTTCGACCTGGCGGGTCTTCTCGTCAATGCTGAAATGGCCTTCCTGGGTGACTTGGCCTTCGACTTCCTCGATATGTTGCTTGAGCTGAGGAATCAGCCGGTTGATCTCGGTGTACAGCTTGGAGCTGTCTTCGGCCTGGCCGGAGATGATCAGCGGCGTACGGGCTTCGTCGATGAGGATGGAGTCGACTTCGTCGATCACGGCGAAATTCAGCTCGCGCTGGAATTTTTCTTCAACGCTGAACGCCATGTTGTCGCGCAGGTAGTCGAAGCCGAATTCGTTGTTGGTGCCGTAGGTGATGTCCGACGCATAGGCAATACGCTTCTCATCAGGCGGCGCGAATGGCGTGACAACGCCCACGCTCAGGCCGAGGAACTCGTAAAGCGGGCGCATCCAGTTGGCGTCACGACGAGCCAGGTAATCGTTGACCGTCACCACGTGCACGCCCTTGCCGGACAGCGCATTGAGGTAAACGGCCAGGGTAGCGACCAGGGTTTTACCCTCACCGGTGCGCATCTCGGCGATCATGCCTTCGTGCAGGGTCATGCCACCGATCAACTGAACGTCGAAGTGGCGCATGCCCATGACGCGCTTACCGGCTTCGCGGGCAACCGCGAAGGCTTCAGGCAGAAGCTTGTCGAGGGTCTCACCCTTTGCCAGGCGGGCCTTGAACTCTGCGGTCTTGGCGCGCAATTGCTCGTCAGAGAGGGCCACCATTTGCTCTTCGAAGGCATTGACGATCTGTACCGTCTTGAGCATGCGTCTGACTTCACGCTCGTTCTTGCTTCCAAAAAGTTTCTTTAACAAAGGCGCAAACATATCGGCAGGATCTTCCACACGTAGGGATGGAGGGCGGCCCCGTGAGTCGCCCGTGCAGCCCTGATGGCCGCATGCGAACGAGTATTCTACCCGGAAACGATGGAGAGGAAAGTGGCGTTATTCCACAATGCTGGCACAGCGCTGTAACGGGGCAGCTCTACAATAAGGGCTTTTTCCACGACTTCAACCCGCTATGGGCAATGTTTAATCTTTGATTTGCTTTGTTTTCCCGGATAAATAGCGGATTCAGGCGCGCCTGCACGATTCTGTTACCATAAGCGCTCTGTAACCTCAGGTGTCTCTGGAATGGCATTTCGGCCCCTCAATGCCCGCGCCCCCGCCGCGCTGCTGCGCGAAGCCAAGCCGTTGAAAGCTTTGTTCAGCCAGGCGCAACGCCTTTCGCACCTGCAGCGGCTGCTCGAAAGCCAACTGCAACCGGCTGCGCGCGAGCACTGCTATGTGGCGTCCTGGCGTGAAGGCACCCTGCTGCTGGTGGTTACTGACGGACACTGGGCAACGCGCTTGCGCTATCAACAAAAGCGCCTGCAGCGTGACCTGCAGGCCCTCGATGAATTCAACAGCCTCACCCGTGTGCTATTCAAGGTCCAGCCCAGCGTCACCCAGAGCAAGGCCGCTGAGCGCAACATCGACCTGTCCAGCCGCTCGGCCGAGCACATTCAGGCCACCGCCGACGGCATCAGCGACCCTAAACTGCGCGCTGCATTGGAGCGTTTGGCCAGCCACGGGCGGCCGGCGGTTTAATCAGACGTTTGGCGGGGGGCCGCGGATCGAGGGTGCAGAAGCCGCATTGCGTCTTTTTCATCCGCGCTGAACCCATACCATTCGTGCCCGGCACTGGCCATGACCGCACGCGGGTCCTTGAACGGGCTGGTATGGGCCAAATGCCGGTCAGGCAAACCGAACGAAGGGTCCTCCCCGCCCGCGTGAGCAAAGCCGAGCGCATGGCCCATCTCATGCACAATCGTATTGGTGTAAACACTGTCTGAGTAAAGCGACCCATAGTGTCGATTGATATTCACTGATCGCCCTACTGCACTGAAGGCCGGCATATCGGCCCAGCCCAGCAAGCCATCTTCGATGTCGTAACTGCGCACCAGGGTGTCGGCATCGCTTTGCTGCGACACAAAACGCAGGGAGATACTGGACTGCAAGCTGTCCGCATTCCAGTGGCTAAGGGCGCGATAGATGAGCAACTGCCAGGCATCCGGAATGGCGGTGTCGATCCACACTTTGATATCACTGACGGCCGCCGTTGAAGCCACGTAGTACTTATCGGGAAACACATAAGCGCGCCCCTGAACGTCCCTAAGACCTTCGCGCAACTCGGCGAGCTGTTCTGTGCTGATCCGCAAGGCACATTGGCAATCACCGTGGGCGAACAAATAGCCTGAACCGACTTTGTGTAAGCGGTCGATGCGGTGCCCAGTGCGCCGCAAGACCTGGCGAGCGTCTTCGAGTTCATCCGCGGAGCCTGAATGTCCGGGGCCAACTGACGGGATATGGCTCATAAGAAAACCTCAACGTTGCATCACACCCATTGGGGGTGCGCTGACGTCGGAATCCTAGCGCTGCCCCGCGCCCGGGGCCATCTAGCAGAACGATTAGGTCGCCCATAAAAAAGCCACCGATTAAGGTGGCTTTTAAACTAGAGAGAAGCAGTTCGAACTCAGCCTGCCGCAACAGGACGCATGTACGAGATAGGTGCCAAACTGGCATCTTCGAACGTAACCACTTCCCAGGCGTCTTTCTCGGACAGCAACTTGCGCAACAACTGATTGTTCAGCCCGTGGCCCGACTTGAAGCCACGAAATTCGCCGATCAGACTGTTACCCAATTGGTAGAGATCGCCAATGGCATCGAGGATCTTGTGTTTGACGAATTCGTCCTCGTACCGCAGGCCGTCTTCGTTAAGCACGCCGTCTTTGTCCACCACGATGGCGTTATCTACGCTACCGCCCAGTGCCCGGTTATGCTTGCGCAGGTATTCCAGGTCGCTCATAAAGCCAAATGTACGGGCGCGGCTGACTTCTTTCACGAAGGACGTGCTGGAAAAGTCGACGCTCGCGATCTGGGTGCGATCCTTGAATACCGGGTGATCGAAATCGATCTCGAAACTCACTTTGAAACCTTCGAAAGGCAGGAAAGTAGCGCGCTTGTCGCCGTCTTCCACTGTCACTTCACGCAGGATACGAATGAATTTCTTCGGCGCGTCCTGTTCTTCCAGGCCGGCAGATTGAATCAGGAATACAAAGGGCCCGGCACTACCATCCATGATTGGCACTTCGGACGCGGAGAGCTCGACGTAGGCGTTATCGATACCCAAACCGGCCATGGCCGAGAGCAGGTGCTCCACCGTGTCCACCTTGGTGTCGCCATTGACGAGCGTGGTGGACATCGTGGTGGCGCCGACATTTTCCGCACGGGCAGGGATCTGCACGATCGGATCAAGGTCGACGCGACAGAACACGATGCCGGTATCCACAGGTGCAGGCTTGAGGGTCAGGTAAACCTTCTCCCCAGAATGCAGGCCAACGCCTGTGGCACGGATAATATTCTTCAGGGTGCGTTGTTTAATCATGGCATGGCCGCTTCAGCGCAAATTGCGAACTGGTATCAACAAAGGCTGGCGATAATAGCAGACCGAGCCTTTGCTGAACACCAATCACCTTTATATGCCTGATAAATTCCATCAATCAGCCTGACGACGCAGGAAGGCTGGAATGTCCAGGTAATCCAAGTCATCTTGCGGGTTGGCCTTGGCCGCTGCTGCTGCACCGGCGTGAGCCTGGTTGCGCATAACGGTCGGGCGGTCCAGGTCACGGTAGTTCACCGATGGCTGGTCTTGACGGGCCGGCTGCTGCGACGGTGGGGGTGTCTGGGCAGCGGTTTGCATGGTGTTGTCGATCACCTTGGTAGGCTTCTCGATTTTCGCACCCAGGCCGGTGGCAACCACGGTCACGTGCAGCTCGTCACGCATATCTGGGTCGATAACGGTGCCGACCTTGACCATGGCGTGATCGGACGCGAACGCTTCGATGATGCTACCCACGTCGGAGTACTCACCCAGGGACAGGTCAGGACCGGCGGTGATGTTCACCAGGATGCCGCGCGCACCTTGCAGGTTGACGTCTTCGAGCAGTGGGTTGCGAATGGCCGCTTCAGTGGCTTCGCGCGCACGGTTCGGGCCGCTGGCGCAGCCAGTACCCATCATGGCCATGCCCATTTCGCTCATCACGGTACGTACGTCGGCAAAGTCGACGTTGATCATGCCCGGGCGCTTGATGATGTCGGAAATACCGCGAACGGCACCGGCCAACACGTCATCGGCCTTGGCGAAAGCCGACAGCAGGCTGGCGTCTTTACCCAGGATGGTCAGCAGTTTTTCGTTGGGAATGGTGATCAACGAGTCAACGCTTTCGGACAGCGCGCGGATGCCTTCATCGGCGATCTGCATGCGTTTGCGACCTTCGAACGGGAACGGACGCGTCACGACTGCAACGGTCAAAATCCCCATTTCCTTGGCCACTTCGGCGATGATCGGCGCAGCACCGGTACCGGTACCGCCGCCCATGCCGGTGGTGATGAACACCATGTTGGTGCCCTGCAGCACTTCGGCGATGCGCTCACGGTCTTCCATGGCGGCTTGGCGGCCAACCTCGGGATTGGCGCCAGCGCCCAGGCCCTTGGTCACCCCAGTGCCCAGTTGCAGGATGGTGCGAGCACCGATGTTTTTCAGGGCCTGGGCGTCAGTGTTGGCGCAGATGAATTCCACGCCTTCAATGTTGCTTTTGACCATATGGTTGACGGCGTTGCCGCCACCACCGCCTACACCGATAACCTTGATGACCGGGCTTTGCGGGACGTTGTCTACGAGTTCGAACATTTTCCCTCTCCTTACAGTTCTCTAGTTTTTTTGCGCCTACTGCCTACTGCTTTTTGAATCTATTGCCCACCGAACTCAGAAGTTACCCTGAACCCAGCGCTTGAAACGTTCCAGCACCGGCGCCTTGGGTTCATCGCCGTAATTGCCGCTATTGCTCATACCGGAAAGCGATACGCCATCGGACTGCTTTTGCAGCCCGTACATCAGCAAGCCGACGCCGGTGGAGTAAATCGGGTTGCGCACTACATCAGCCAGGCCGCGCACGCTGTGGGGCACGCCGAGGCGCACTGGCATGTGGAAAATTTCCTCGGCCAATTCGACCGCGCCTTCCATCTTCGAAGTACCACCGGTCAACACGATGCCGGCCGGGATCAGATCTTCATAGCCGCTGCGGCGCAGTTCGCCCTGGATCAGGGTAAACAGCTCGTCATAACGCGGCTCGACCACTTCGGCCAGGGCCTGGCGCGACAGCTCGCGCGGTGGCCGGTCGCCGACACTTGGCACCTTGATGGTTTCGCCAGCGCCCGCCAGTTTGGCCAAAGCACAGGCATAGCGGATTTTGATTTCTTCGGCGTACTGAGTGGGCGTACGCAATGCCATGGCGATGTCGTTGGTGACTTGATCACCGGCAATGGGGATGACCGCAGTGTGGCGAATGGCGCCTTCGGTGAAGATGGCGATGTCGGTGGTGCCGCCACCGATGTCCACCAGGCACACACCCAACTCTTTCTCGTCGTCAGTCAGCACCGAGTACGCCGAGGCCAACTGCTCGAGGATGATGTCGTCGATTTCCAGGCCACAGCGGCGCACGCACTTCTCGATGTTCTGCGCCGCGTTGACCGCGCAGGTCACCACATGCACCTTGGCTTCCAGGCGCACACCAGACATGCCCAAAGGCTCACGTACACCTTCCTGGTTGTCGATCACGTAGTCCTGCGGCAGGGTGTGCAGCACCCGCTGGTCCGCCGGGATCGCCACCGCCTGGGCTGCGTCGAGGACGCGCTCGAGGTCGGCCATGCTCACTTCACGGTCGCGAATGGCGACGATGCCGTGGGAATTCAGGCTGCGAATATGGTTGCCCGCGACGCCCACGAACGCCGAGTGGATCCGGCAGCCGGCCATCAACTGGGCCTCCTCGACCGCACGCTGAATCGATTGCACGGTGGACTCGATGTTCACCACCACGCCTTTCTTCAGACCGCGTGAGGGGTGCGTGCCGATGCCAACGATGTCGAGCGTACCGTCGGCTGCGACTTCACCGACCAGCGCCACCACCTTGGAGGTGCCGATATCCAGACCGACGATCATTTTCCCGCTTTGCACGTTTGCCATGGTCCTGCCTCTTCTTAATTCTTCGCGACGGCGGGTTTGTCCGTCGTCGGGGCGATCTGTTCACGCCAGCCAACGGCCAGGCCGTTGGCGTAGCGCAGGTCGACTCGCGCGATATTCGTGATCTGGTCTTTCAGCGTCTTGTCATAAATGGCGATAAAGCGGCGCATTTTTTCCAGCAAGTGGTCACGTCCCAGCAACAACTCGATACCTGGGCCGGCGCTTCCCGCGCCTGTCGTCAAAAACCAGCTGCCACGCTCACGTAGCTCCAGGCGAGCCACGGAAAAACCCAGCGGGCGAAGCATCTGGCTCAATACCTGATACTGCTGCATGACCTGCTGCTGAGCCCGTTGCGGGCCGTACAACTGCGGCAGGTGTTCATAGTTGGCCAGCTCGCGAGGCGCGAACGCCTCGCCCTGGTTGTTCAAGAGCGCCTCGTTGCCCCAACGTGCGACTGGCAGCTGTTCTTCCAGGCGGATGACCACCTGGTCAGGCCATACCCGGCGCACTTCGGCGTGGGCAATCCACGGCATTTTCTCCAGCTCCAGGCGCATGCTCGCCAGGTCAATGGTGAAGAAGCTGCCGCTGACATACGGTGCGATGCGCTGCTGCACGGCTTGCTGGCTGATGTAGCTCAGGTCACCTTGCACAGCAATCTTGGAAATAGGCCGATCCGCATAAGGCAGCAGGCGCTGGGCCCCTTCGTACGTGCCGAAGCCCAACGCCACCAGCATGACGGGCCACATCAGTTTCTTGAAAACACTGAAGTTGGCTTTGGGCAATCGCACCGACAGCGGCTCTTTGGCCACCATGCGGCTGGCACCCCGAGGCACCGGCTTGTTACGGCCGATGGCGGGGGGCTGCTGCTGACGAATCGACGGGCCTCGCATCACTTAACCTCGCGCCTCAACGCTTGCGGCCAGAATCGCCAGCACCAACTGCTGGAAATCCAAACCGGCGGCCTTCGCGGCCATGGGCACCAGGCTATGATCGGTCATGCCAGGCGCCGTGTTGACCTCGAGCAGCCAGAAACGCCCTTGGTCGTCTTGCATCACATCCAGGCGGCCCCAACCGGAAATACCGATGGCGGCACAAGCGCGGGCGGTCAGGTCGATGAGCTCCTGTTCCTTACCGGCGTCCAGGCCACAGGGGATGCGGTATTGGGTGTCATTGGCCACGTACTTGGCGTCGTAGTCGTAGAACGTGTGCGGGGTGCCCAGGGCAATGGGGGGCAGCACTTGATCGCGCAGAATGGCAATGGTGAACTCGGGGCCTTGAATCCACTGTTCGACCATCACTTGCGAATCGTAGGTGCTGGCGGTTTTCCAGGCGGCGGTCAGTTCCGCGACGCTGCTCACCTTGGCCATACCGATACTCGAACCTTCATGGGCCGGTTTGACGATTAAAGGGAAGCCCAGTTCCGTGCCTGCCAAAATACAATCAGCTTCGCTGGCCAGCACAGCGTGCCGAGGTGTCGGGATACCCAGGCTCTGCCAGACTTGCTTGGTGCGCAGCTTGTCCATGGCCAGCGCCGAGGCGAGTATGCCGCTGCCGGTGTAGGGGATGCCCAGGCATTCGAGCAAGCCTTGCATGCTGCCGTCTTCACCGCCGCGGCCATGCAGAATAATAAAGGCTCGGTCGATCTTTTCCTTGAGCAATACCTGCAGCAGGTCGTCGCCTACATCGATCCCGAAGGCGTCAACGCCAGCACTGAGCAACGCGTCGAGGCACGCTGCACCGGATTTCAGCGAGACTTCGCGCTCTGCACTCTTGCCGCCGTACAACACGGCGACCCGGCCGAAGTCGGCGGGTGCGATGGTTGACTGCAAGGTGGATGAACTCACTGCGCTCATTTCGATTTCCCCTGACCGGCGACGATGGCACCGGCGAACAACGGACTTTTCAGTAATTGCGGCGCAAGGCCACCAATGTCACCCGCGCCCTGGCACAACAGGATGTCGCCGGGACGCAGCAGTGGCTTGACCAGTGGCGCCAGCTCGACACCGCGGTCGATATAGATAGGGTCGAGTTGGCCGCGTTGGCGGATGCTGTGGCACAGCTGGCGGCTGTCGGCCCCAGGGATCGGCTCTTCGCCCGCTGGGTAGACTTCCATCAGCAGCAACACGTTGGCATCGGCCAGGACCTGGACGAAGTCGTCGTAGAGGTCGCGGGTACGGCTGAACCGGTGTGGCTGATACACCATGACCAGGCGCTTGCCAGGCCAGCCGCCGCGCACGGCACTGATGACCGCCGCGACTTCACGCGGATGGTGGCCGTAGTCGTCCACCAGCATCACGCTGCCGCCTTCGACGGGTAGCTCGCCGTACACCTGAAAGCGCCGGCCGACGCCCTGGAAGCCCGACAGGCCCTGGACGATGGCTGCATCGCTGATGCCCTCGTCGGTGGCGATGGCAATGGTGGCCAGCGCGTTCAGTACGTTGTGGTTGCCCGGCATGTTCACCGAGACATCCAAAGGTTCGCGGTCGCGGCGCAGCACGGTGAAATGGGTCAGCATGCCCTGCTGGCGAATGTTGATCGCGCGGATGTCGGCCTCTTCGCTGACACCGTAGGTCAAAGTCGGACGGGCGATCTGCGGAAGAATCTCGCGTACCACCGGATCGTCGAGACATACCACGGCCAGGCCGTAAAACGGCAGGTTGTGGAGGAATTCGACAAAGGTTTTCTTCAGTTTATTGAAGTCACCTTCGTAGGTGTCCATGTGGTCGGCGTCGATGTTGGTGACCACGGCCACCAGCGGCTGCAAGTGCAGGAAGCTGGCGTCGCTTTCATCGGCTTCGGCGATCAGATAGCGGCTGGTGCCCAACTGCGCGTTGGTACCCGCCGCGTTCAGTCGGCCCCCGATCACGAAGGTGGGGTCCAGGCCGCCCGCCGCGAACACCGAGGCGATCAGGCTGGTAGTAGTGGTTTTGCCATGGGTGCCCGCCACGGCAATGCCGTGCCGGTAGCGCATCAACTCGGCGAGCATTTCGGCGCGCGGTACGACTGGAATACGCCGCTCCAGGGCCGTGGCGACCTCGGGGTTGGACGTGTTCACCGCGCTGGACACCACCAGCACGTCGGCGCTCGCCGAGTTTTCCGCACGGTGGCCGATGAAGATCTGCGCACCGAACGATTGCAGGCGTTCGGTCACTGGCGAAGCCTTGAGGTCGGAGCCCGACACCTCGTAGCCGAGGTTGAGCAACACCTCGGCGATACCGCACATGCCCACGCCGCCAATGCCGACGAAGTGGATACGACGGATCCGGCGCATTTCAGGCTGGGGCATCGCGCGCTGGTGTTCAACCATGGGCCACCTCCAGGCACACGTCGACCACGGTACGCGTCGCATCAGGCTTGGCCAGGCGGCGTGCGGTGCTCGCCATGGTGTTGAGTTTTTCCGGTTGCATCAAAACCTCATTCAGGCGTTCGGCCAGTTCGGCCGCGCCGGTTGTCGCTTGTGGCATCAGGAAGGCAGCGCCTTCACGGGCCAGATAATCGGCATTGCGGGTCTGGTGGTCATCGATGGCGTGGGGCAATGGCACCAGCATCGAGGGCAGGCCGGCAGCGGCCAGCTCACTGATGGTCAGCGCACCCGCGCGACAGATCACCAGGTCGGCCCAGGCATAGGCCTGGGCCATGTCTTTGATGAAAGGCGCGACTTGCGCCTCGATGCCCGCAGCGCGATAGCGCTCGGCGGTCACTTGATCGTGTTGCTTACCGGCCTGATGAAAAACTTCAGGGCGCAGCTGGGCAGCAATTCGCGCCAGCGCCTCGGGTAATAATTTGTTCAGGGGTTCGGCCCCCAGGCTGCCGCCGAGCACCAACAGGCGCGGCTGGCGCCCCAACAGAGATTGCCGTGGGGTTTCCAGAAACAGCTCAGTGCGCACGGGGTTGCCCGTGGTACGGCGCTTGCCCGACGCGGCAAAGGTGTCTGGGAACGCCTCGCACACGCGGCTGGCAAATGGCACCAGCAGGCGATTGGCGGTGCCGGCCACAGCGTTTTGCTCGTGAACGATCACAGGCACGCCGGCCAACCTGGCGGCCACGCCACCGGGGCCGGTCAGGTAACCGCCAAAACCCACCACGCAGACCGGCTTGAGCTGCTTGATGATGCGGCGCGCCTGAAGCATCGCCTGCACGATCGCGAACGGCGCCTTGAGCAATGAAGCCAGGCCCTTGCCGCGCACGCCAGTTACTTGAATCAGGTGCAGAGGCAAACCGGCCTGGGGCACCAGCTCGTTTTCAATGCCGCGGGGCGTGCCCAGCCAGTGCACGCTGAAGCCACGGTTCTGGAACTCGCGGGCGCAGGCCAGCGCCGGGAACACATGGCCACCGGTGCCACCGGCCATGATCAGCACGTTACCGGCCATGGTTGGGCTCCTCGGCGAAATCGCTTTCGCTGAACTCGGTTTCTTCGCTGCCCAAGTGCATGCGGCTTTCCCACTCGATACGCAGCAGCAGGCCCAGGCAAGCACAGCAGATCACCAACGAACTGCCGCCGTAGCTGAGGAACGGCAAGGTCAGGCCTTTGGTCGGCAGCAAGCCGACGTTTACCCCGATGTTGATCAGGAACTGGCCGATCCACAGGAAGGACAAGCCATAAGCCATGTACGCCGCGAAGTATTGCTTGGCACGCTCGGCCCACAAGCCGATGTACATGCCGCGCACGCAAACGAACGCGAACAGGGCCAAGGTGCACAGCGAGCCGATCACGCCCAGCTCTTCGGCCAGCACCGAGAATACGAAGTCAGTGTGCGCTTCGGGCAGGTAGAACTGCTTTTGCACACTGTTGCCCAGGCCGACGCCCAGCCATTGACCACGGCCAAAGGCAATCAGGGCTTGAGTCAGCTGGTAGCCCGAGCCGAACTGATCGGACCAAGGGTCGGTGAAGGTGATCAAACGAGCCATCCGGTAAGGTTGCGCCTGGACCAGCACGAACACCGCGCCCACGGCCAGGGCCACCATCAGGGCGAAGCGGAACAGCCCAACGCCGCCGAGAAACAGCATGGCGGCCGCCGCACCCATCATGACCACGGTGGCGCCGAAGTCAGGCTCCATCAGCAGCAGCCCGGCCATGGGCAGCAACACCACGAACGGTTTGAAGAAGCCCATCCAGCTCTCGCGCACTTCCTGCTGGCGCCGCACCAAGTAACCCGCGAGGAAGATCACGACGAAGACTTTGGCAATTTCCGAAGGCTGCACGTTGAAGGCGCCAAACCCGATCCAGCGCATCGAACCGTTGACCTCACGCCCGATACCCGGCAGCAGTACCAGGATCAGCAGACCAAAGGCCCCCACCAGCATCAGCCAACCCAGGCGCTGCCAGGTCGCGATAGGGATCATCATGGTGACGATGCAGGTAGCCAAGCCGAGCACCACATAGACGAGGTGGCGGATCATCATGTAAAGCGGGTTGCCCGACTGCACCGCTGCCACTTCCGAGGAAGCCGAGGTGATCATCACCAAGCCCAGGCCGAGCAAGGTCAGACAACCGGCAAGCATGGCGAAGTCGACATCAATGCCACGGCCGCTGATCAGCGGCGACGGGAACGGCTTGATCATGCCAAAAATCATGACAAGCCCCCCACAGCCTGGGCAAACAATTGCCCGCGTTCTTCGTAGTTCTTGAACATGTCCAGGCTCGCGCAGGCCGGTGACAACAGCACCGCATCGCCAGCCTGGGCGAGTTCGGCGCTGTGTTGCACCACCTCGTCAAGGTTGGCGGCATTGAACAAGGGCACACTGCCCTGCAAGACTTCGGCGATCCGCGGGGCGTCGCGCCCCAGCAACACAACGGCCCGGCAGTGCTTAGCCACCGGCCCACGCAGGGCGCTGAAATCGGCACCTTTGCCGTCGCCGCCGGCGATCAGCACGAGCTTGCCAGCGATGTCGCTGCCCAAGCCTTCGATGGCGGCAATCGCGGCACCTACGTTGGTTGCCTTGGAATCGTCATACCAGGCCACGCCATTACGTTCGCGCAACCATTGGCAACGGTGCTTGAGACCCTTGAAGGCCCGCAGGCTGGTGAGCATGGCGTCCATCGGCAAGCCGACTGCATGCCCCAGGGCCAGCGCCGCCAGGGCATTGGCCTGGTTGTGCGCACCGCGTACTTTCAGCTCGCTGACCGGCATCAGGTTGTCGAACTCGAATGCCAGGTATTTCTCGCCCTGCTCTTCGCGCAGGCCGAAGCCTTTGAAGTCGGGTTTGTTCAAACCGAAGGTCCAGGCGGGCAAGCCTTCGCCGATCAGCGGACGGCTCAAGGCATCCTGGCGGTTGACCACCACCTGGCGGGCACCGCGGAAAATCCGATGCTTGGCCAAGTGATAAGCCGGCAGGCCGCTGTAACGGTCCATATGATCTTCGCTGACGTTCAACACGGTGGCCACTTCAGCGTTGAGCTGGTCGGTGGTCTCCAATTGGAAGCTGGACAGCTCCAGCACGTACAGCTCGACGTCGTCAGCCAACAGGTCGAGTGCCGGTGTGCCCAGGTTGCCGCCGACGGCGACGCGTTTACCCGCCGCTGCAGCCATTTCGCCAACCAGAGTGGTCACGGTGCTTTTTGCATTGGAGCCACTGATGGCAACGATGGGCGCCTGGGCGTAACGCGCGAACAACTCGATATCCCCTGCCAGCTTCACACCGCGCGCGGCCGCCTGCTGCAGGGCGGGCGTGGCCAAGGCCAGACCGGGGCTGACGTACAGCTCGTCGGCGCGGCACAAGAAGTCCACTTCGAGTTCACCGCAACGCACTTCAACCTGCGGGTAGTCGCGGCGCAAGGTCGCAAGCTCCGGCGGGTTCTCCCGCGTATCGGCCACGGCAAAGGCAATGCCCCGGCGCGCAAGGAAGCGCACCAGGGACATGCCGCTCTTGCCGAGGCCGACAACGATGCGGAAGTGGTCAGAAGCGATCAGGCTCACTCGTTCTACCTCAACTTCAGCGTGGCAAGGCCGATCAACACGAGAATCACGGTGATGATCCAGAATCGGACGATCACGCGTGGCTCGGGCCAGCCCTTGAGTTCAAAGTGGTGATGGATAGGCGCCATGCGAAACACACGCCGCCCGGTCAATTTGAAGGAGGCGACCTGGATGACTACCGACAAGGTCTCCATGACGAAAATACCGCCCATGATGAACAGCACGATCTCCTGGCGCACGATAACGGCAATGGTGCCGAGCGCTGCGCCCAGCGCCAACGCGCCGACATCGCCCATGAAGACTTGCGCGGGGTACGTGTTGAACCAGAGAAACCCTAGGCCAGCGCCGATCAATGCGCCGCAGAACACAATCAGCTCGCCAGCACCTGGCACGTAGGGGATCAGCAGGTACTCGGCGAATTTGAAGTTACCCGATAGGTAACAGAAAATCCCCAGCGCGCCGCCAACCATCACCGTCGGCAAGATGGCCAGGCCGTCCAGGCCATCGGTCAGGTTCACCGCGTTACTGGAGCCGACGATCACGAAATAGGTCAGCACCACGAACCCAATACCTAACGGGACGCTGACGTCTTTGAGCATGGGCACGATCAAGGTGGTTTCTACCGCGCTGGGCGCCGTGGCATACAGAAACAGCGCTGCACCCAGACCAAACACCGACTGCCAGAAATACTTCCAGCGGCTAGGCAAGCCGCGAGAGTTTTTTTCGATGACCTTGCGGTAGTCGTCCACCCAACCAATGCCGCCGAACAGCAGCGTGACGATCAACACCACCCACACATAACGGTTGCCCAGGTCGGCCCAGAGCAGCGTGCTGATAGCGATGGCGGAAAGAATCAACGCGCCACCCATGGTCGGCGTGCCAGATTTGGACAAATGGGACTGTGGCCCATCATTACGTACCGATTGGCCGATTTGACGGATTTGCAGGGTGCGGATCATCCAGGGGCCCAGCCACAGCGACAGCGACAACGCGGTCAAAACACCCAGAATCCCGCGCAGGGTCAGGTATTGAAAGACCGCGAAGCCTTTGTAGAACTGTTGCAGAAATTCAGCCAACAGCAGCAACATTAATGTTTCTCCCCGCTGGAACCGCACAAAGCCGCGACGACGTTTTCCATCGCTGCGCTGCGCGAGCCCTTAATCAAAATAGTGGTGGTGTTGCCCTGTTCATTGCCCAGGGCTGCAATCAATTCGGCCTGGCTGATGAAATGCAGCGCGCCAGGGCCGAAGGCGTCCACCGCGTGAGTCATCAGCGGGCCTACGGCATACAGTGCCGAGACCTTGCCAGCGGCATAGGCACCGACGTCGCGGTGGCCCTGCTCGGCCCATTCGCCCAGCTCACCGATGTCGCCCAACACCAATACGGTGCGCCCGCTAAACCCGGCCAGAATGTCGACAGCCGCGCAGATGGAGCTGGGGTTGGCGTTGTAGGTGTCGTCGATGACCCGAGCGCCATTGCTGGCGATCTGTGCGACGGTACGCCCCTTGACCGGCTGCACCGCATTCAAGCCAGCTTGGATATCGCCCAGCGATACCCCCAAGGCATGGGCGGCCGCAGCTGCCGCCAGGGCATTGAGCACGTTATGGGTGCCCAACAAATTCAGTTGCACCGGCACACTGGCACCGGCGCCGTGCAGTAAGAAAGCAGGGCAACCGCGGGCATCGAGGCTACGGCCCGAGGAGTGAAAATCCGCCTGAACGTTGTCCAGCGCGAAGCTCAGCACCCGATGCTGCCCAGCACGCACTTGCCAGATGGCAAAGGCTTTATCGTCCAGGTTGAGCACCGCAGTACCGCCCTCGCCCAGGCCTTCGAGGATTTCCCCCTTAGCCTCGACGATTTTTTCCGGGCCACCAAATTCGCCGACATGGGCGGTGCCCGCATTATTGATAAGTGCGACGTGGGGCTGAGTGAGGCCGACCGTATAAGCAATTTCGCCAACGCGCGAAGCGCCCAGCTCTATCACCGCCGCCCAGTGCTGCGGCGCCAGTTCGAGCAGGGTCAGCGGTGCGCCGAGGTCATTGTTCAGGTTGCCCCGCGTGGCCAGTACCGGCCCACGGGTGCGCAAGATGCTCGCGAGCATTTCCTTGACCGTGGTTTTGCCGCTGGAGCCGGTGATGGCTGCCACCTGACCGGCGAATGCCTGGCGATTCAGCGCACCCAACTGCCCCAAGGCCAGGCGGGTATCGGCCACGACCAGTTGTGGCAGGTCAACGCCGGCGACTTCACGCTCGACCAACGCGGCCACTGCCCCTTTGCCAGCCACTTCGGCCAGGTAGTCGTGGCCGTCGAAACGCGGGCCGGCCAAGGCTACGAACAGCTGCCCTGGGGTAATCGCTCGGCTGTCGATGGAGACGCCGGTGAAGCGTACGTCTTCACCCACCAGACGCCCCTGCAATGGGCCGTTCACGCGCAGCAGGTTCAAGGCTTCAAGCATGTTGATCCCCCCAGGCCGCGAGGGCTTTCTGTGCTTCTTCGAGGTCAGAGAAGGGCTGGCGCTGACCATTGATTTCCTGGTAATCCTCATGCCCTTTGCCGGCCAGGACGATAACGTCGTCGGCATTGGCGGTGGCGATCATGCGGGCAATGGCTTGGGCCCGACCGGAGACGAACTCAACGATCGACGGCGCCTCGAAACCTGGCCGGATATCGGCGAAGATCGCCGCAGGCTCTTCGGTGCGGGGGTTGTCGTCGGTCACCAGCACATGGTCGGCCAACCGCTCGGCCACTTGGGCCATCAACGGTCGCTTGCCCCGATCGCGGTCGCCGCCACAACCGAACAGGCACAACAACTGCCCCTTGACGTGGGGGCGTAAGGCTTCCAGTACTTTTTCCAGGGCATCGGGCGTGTGGGCGTAGTCGACCACCACCAGCGGCTGGGTACCGCCACCGAGGCGTTGCATGCGGCCCTGCGGCCCTTCCAGGCTAGGCAGCACTTTGAGAATGTCGTCCAGGGGGTAGTCCATGCCCAACAGCACGCCCACCGCCGCCAACACATTACTTAAATTGAAACGCCCCAGCAGACGGCTGCGTAAACCATGCTCGCCCTGGGCAGTCACCAAGGTGGCACGCACACCGGTATCGTCGAAACGGGCGTCGCGGCAGTACAGCGTGGCTTGTTTGTCGACCAGGCTGTAGGTGATCAGGCGTGACTCTTCAGCATTGCCAGCCAATTGCCGGCCGAACGCGTCATCCAGGTTCAACACCCGGCACCGCAAGTTAGGCCAGGCGAACAGCCGCGCCTTGGCGGCCGCATAGGCTTGCATGCTGCCGTGGTAGTCGAGGTGATCGCGGGACAGGTTGGTCAGCACGGCCACGTCGAACGCCAGCGCCGCCACCCGGCCTTGGTCGAGAGCGTGGGACGAGACTTCCATGGCCACCGCCTTGGCGCCGGTCTTTTTCAAGTCATACAGGGTGGCCTGTACGGCGATAGGGTCTGGCGTGGTCAGCCGGCCACTGACCAGCGCCCCATGGAAACCGGTACCCAAGGTGCCGATCAAACCACAGTGTTCACCCAGTTGATCGAGGGCCTGGGCCACTAACTGGGTGACGCTGGTTTTGCCGTTGGTTCCGGTGACCCCGACCAGATTGAGCAAACGGCTCGGCTCACCGTAGAAGCGCCCTGCCAACCCGGACAACTGTGCAGCCAGGCCCTTGACGGGAATTAGCGGCACGTCGGTGAGCGGCAGCACGGTAGCGCCTTCTACCTCGTAGGCCACCGCTGCGGCGCCACGCTTGAGCGCATCGGCGATGTGCGCACGGCCATCGACCTTCGCTCCGGGCACCGCCAGAAACAAGTCGCCAGGGCGTACCGCACGGCTGTCCAACGCCAATTCACGGATCAACGGATCACGCCCCGCCTGAGGGAAAATCTTGCTAAGAGGCATCATTAACCGCGCCCTCCTTTTACCGGCACTGGGTTGGCATCCGCCTGTTGAGGCGGTGCCGCCGGCGGCAGGTTGTCAGGCTGGACGTTGAGCAGGCGCAACGTACCGGACATCACCTTGCTGAACACCGGGGCCGAAACCAGGCCGCCGTAGTAACCGCCCTTGCTGGGCTCATCGATAACCACGACGATGGCGTAGCGCGGGTCGCTCATGGGGCCGAAACCTGCAAACAGTGAGCGGTAAGCATTTTCGGTATAGCCACGCGAACCTACTGTGGCCTTACGGGCAGTGCCTGACTTGCCGGCCACATGGTACGAAGGCACTTTGGCCCGGTACACGCCGCGTGGGTCTTCGATGACCTGCTGCAGCATGCCCTGGAGGGTTTTGGCGACTTTTTCCGGTATGACCTGGTTAGCCTCTGGCGGCTCGTCGGTCTTGAGGATGGTCAACGGCAGGATCCGCCCGTTGTTGGCCAGCGCCGCGTAGGCGTGGACCAATTGCAGCGCGGTCACCGACAGGCCGTAGCCGTAAGACAGCGTAGCCGTCTCGGCCTTTTTCCATTCGCGGTGATTGGGCAGGTTTCCGACCCGCTCGCCCGGGAAGCCCAGGCCGGTGTATTGGCCCAGGCCTACGGCTGCCATGACGCGGTAGATGCTTTCGCCGCCGATGTCGAAGGCGACCTTGCTCATACCCACGTTACTGGAATTGATGAGGATGCCGGTGAGGTCGAGGATTGGCCCTTCGGTCTTGGTCACGTCTTTAATGGTGTAACGACCGATCTGCAGGGTGCCAGGATAAACCTCGACCTTGTCGGTGGGTTTCCAGCGGCCAGACTCCAGCGCGGCGCTCATAGAGATTGGCTTCATGGTGGAGCCAGGCTCGAACACGTCGATGATGGCCCGGTTACGCATGGCGGCCGGGAACATGCTGCGGCGGTTGTTCGGGTTGTAAGTCGGCTGGTTGACCATCGCCAGCACTTCGCCGGTTTTTACGTCCATGATCACCAGGCTGCCGGCCTTGGCTTCGTTTTCGGTGATGGCGTTGCGCAGCTCGCGGCTGGCCAGATACTGCAGACGCAGGTCAATAGACAAAGCCAAGGCCTTACCGGCCTTGGCGTTCTTGGTCACCTGAACATCCTTGATCAGCCTGCCGCGCCGGTCCTTGATGACCTGACGCTTGCCCGGCACCCCGGCGAGCCATTCGTCGTAGGCCAGTTCGACCCCTTCGCGGCCGTGGTCATCGAGGTCGGTAAAGCCCACCATATGCGCGGCGACATCACCTGCCGGATAGAACCGGCGAAATTCTTCGATGCCATAAACGCCTGGCACTTTCAGATCGAGGATCGACTGGCCGGTTTCCGGAGTCAGGCCCCGCACCAGATAGATGAATTCTTTGCTGGCTTGGGCTTCCAGGCGTTCGGCCAAGGCTTTCGGGTCCTGGCCCAGCGCCCGCGCCAGTTGCGGCCACTGATCCTTGGCCAGTTGCATTTCTTTAGGGTTGGCCCACAAGGTGGTCACGGGCGTACTGACCGCCAACGGTTCGCCGTTGCGATCGGTAATCAGGCCACGGTGCGCGGGGATAGCGATGTGCCGCATGCTGCGGGCATCACCCTGGCCGATCAGAAAGTCGCGGTCGACCACTTGCAAGGCGAAGATCCGCCAAGCGATAGCCCCCACCATCAGTGCCAGCAATGCCAGCATCAGGCGGAAACGCCAAGGGTAGAGTGCGCCTTCCAGCTTGATCATGGCGCCACCATCCGAATTTCAGCGGCATCCGGGATGCGCATCTTCAATTGCTCGGTGGCCAGTGTTTCGATGCGGCTGTGGGCGGTCCAGGTGCTCTGTTCCAGGATCAGGCGGCCCCATTCAGCCTGCACCTTATCGCGCTCGCTCAGTTCCCCGTACAGGGTATTGAGCAACTGCCGATTCAAGTGAGCACTGTAAGAAACGCCAATCGCCGAGATCAACACGGCAACGAATAGCATCAGCATCAGAAAGCTGCCGCCGGGCAGTGGCTTGAATAGCGTGCGGCTCATCGCAACTTCTCCGCTACGCGCATGACAGCGCTGCGCGAACGCGGGTTGGCTTTGAGTTCGGCTTCGCTGGCGAACTGAGCCTTGCCGTGAACTTTGATCACCGGCTCGAACGCCTGGTGCCGCACGGGCAGGTTGCGCGGCAGGTTGTCCGCCTCGCCCTTGACCAATTTACGCATGAATAATTTGACGATGCGGTCTTCCAGGGAGTGGAAGCTGATCACCACCAGGCGCCCACCGATTTGCAGCGCGTCCAGGGCAGCCTGCAGGCCAGCCTCGAGGTCGGCCAGCTCGTTATTGACGTGAATACGCAGGCCCTGAAAGGCGCGAGTGGCTGGGTTCTTGCCTTTTTCCCAGGCGGGGTTGGCCACTTTCAGCACTTCAGCCAGATCTGCAGTGCGCTCGAACGGCTGTACCTCACGGCGCTCTACCACTGCACGTGCCATGCGCTTGGCGAAACGTTCCTCACCGTATTCCTTGAATACCCTGGCAATCTCATCGACCGAAGCCGTGGCGATGAACTGCGCGGCACTGACCCCACGGGTCGGGTCCATACGCATATCCAGCGGCCCGTCGTTGAGGAAACTGAAGCCGCGCTCGGCGTCGTCCAATTGCGGCGAGGACACGCCCAGGTCCAGCAGGATGCCATTGACCTGACCCGCCAGCCCGCGGCCAGCAAGTTCTGCGCCCAGCTCGGCAAAGCTGCGCTGCACAATGACAAAGCGGCCGTCTTCGGCCGCCAGCGTTTGCCCCGTGGCAATCGCTTGAGGGTCCTTATCGAACCCTAGCAGCCGGCCGTCCGGCCCGAGCTGCTGAAGAATATGCCGGCTGTGCCCACCACGGCCGAAGGTGCCATCCAGGTAGCAGCCATCGGCGCGCACGGCGAGAGCCTCGACGGCTTCGTCGAGCAGCACGGTGATGTGTTTGTAGCTGCTATGTATAGTCACAGAATCAGGTCACGCAGTTCGGCGGGCATCGCACCCGGTTGTTGTATGGCTGCCAGGTCCGCTTCAGCAACAGCGTTCCAAGCATCCTCATCCCACAGCTGAAACTTGTTGAGCTGGCCTACCAACATCGCCTTTTTGTCGAGCTTGGCGTACTCGCGTAGGCGTGGCGGCACCAGGAAACGGCCACTGCCGTCAAGCTCGAGATCCACCGCATTGCCGATCAGCAAACGCTGAAGGCGGCGGTTCTCATCGACCAAAGACGGCAGGGTGCGCAGCTTGGCTTCGATGATTTCCCATTCATCGAGCGGGTAAACACATAAACAAGGGTCAACGGTGTCGATGGTGATGATCAACTGCCCGGAGCAACGCGAATCGAGCTCGTCGCGATACCGACTCGGCATGGCGAGGCGGCCTTTCGCATCAAGACTGATGGCATTTGCTCCACGAAACACAGGCGCGCTTCCCCAAATTCGGTATTTTGTTCCAAAAAACCCACTTTATGCCACTTCTCGCCACTCGCGCACACTATAGGAACGCGCCTACCACACCGTCAAGGCGCGCTGACGAGGAAAAGCCTTACAGAACCGAGATTTAGAATACGAAAAGGAGGCTAGGGAAGAATTTACCTGAGGTTTTGGCGAAAATTGCGCCAGGGGGTCAAGCGGTTGGGCGCTAAACTTAAAGTAGTTTATTAAGTTTAAGAATTTTTTGGTATTACGAGGGGGTTCTGCCGGCGATTTCCAGCAGGGAATAAAAAGGTGGAGAGCCGATCTGTAAGCCGGGTTCTGTCGAGGACAGTCATTCCTCTACGATGGCCATCACTGGACACCTTTAGCAACCTACCCGGTTCCAACGCGGGCCGCGCCATATGGAACCCTATTTGGTCTTGCTCCGAGTGGGGTTTACCTAGCCACGAACTGTTACCAGCCGCGCGGTGCGCTCTTACCGCACCTTTTCACCCTTACCGGCACTTGCGTGCTTAGGCGGTTATTTTCTGTGGCACTTTCCGTAGGCTCGCGCCCCCCAGGCATTACCTGGCACTCTGCCCTATGGAGCCCGGACTTTCCTCCCCCCTCTCTTGCGGAACAAAAGAAGGCAGCGACTGTCCAATCGACTCTCCGCCGCGAAGGTTAACGCCCGCAACGCGCAAGGACAAGCTTTATCAACCTTTCTGGCGTTCCAGCGCAACCTGATACAGCACATTCTTGCGCGCCCCAGTAATCTCTGCAGCAAGCGCAGCAGCGCGCTTAAGGGGCATTTCGGCGAGCAGCAGGTCAAGCACTCGCAGCACTTGCGCGGGCACCGCATCGGCCTCCTCTGGCTCACTCCATCCGGCCACGAGCACCACGCACTCACCGCGCTGCTGGTTACTGTCAGCCTCCACGAACTCGCGTAATTGTGACAACGGCAGCCCTTTGAGCGTTTCAAATGTTTTTGTCAGCTCGCGAGCCAGCAACGCGGGCCTCTCACCGCCGAAGACGCTTTCGAGGTCTTGCAGGCACTCGAGGATACGGTGGGGCGCCTCGTAGAAGATCAGCGTGCGCGGCTCCTCCTTGAGCAATTCCAGGCGAGTGCGTCGGCCGACCGCCTTGGCCGGCAAGAAACCTTCGAAAATGAACCGGTCAGACGGTAACCCCGCTGCCGACAGCGCAGCGATCAAAGCGCAAGGCCCCGGCACCGGCACCACCGCGATACCCGCTGCGCGCACTTGGCGAACCAGATGGTAGCCCGGGTCGGATATCAACGGCGTGCCGGCGTCGGAGATCAACGCGACATCGTCGCCGGCTTGCAAGCGCGCGAGAAAACGCCCGCCTTCGTCACGCTCGTTATGCTCATGGCAGGCCGCCAACGGGGTGCTGATACCAAAGTGTTGCAGTAGACGTATGGAGTGGCGAGTGTCCTCAGCCGCTATCAACTTGACCTCGCTCAGCACCTTCAGCGCACGCATGCTCATGTCATCGAGGTTACCGATGGGCGTCGCCACCACATAAAGTGTGCCCCCGGTGGAATTCGAAACGCCTGTAGCAGTCACAGCACACACCTTAATCGTTCGGCCAAACACGTATTGTAAGCGCAAGCGCCCGCTCGAGTGTAAGCCGCGCTGCGCGGCGACACATTTGCATGCCATGCGGCAAGTACATTGATGCCAGCAAGATCGCGCCATGGCCGGCGCTTGGGTACAATTGACCGTCAATTCGACCGAGTAATCAGGAAGATATAAATGATAGCTTGCCTGCGGCTGTTCTCTGCCCTCTGCCTGGCCGCCCTTTTGGCTGCCTGCGCCAGTTCCCCGTCGTCCAACCTGGGTGAACTGCCACGCATGCCGAACGCCAGCATCGAGCAGTTGCTCGAGCAGGCCAACGCCTCGAAAAAACCTGATGAAGCCGCGCTTTTGCGCCTAAGCGCAGCAGACCAAGCCTACCGTCAACAAGACAACGCGCGTGCCGCGCAAATCCTTGACCAGGTCTCACTAGACGCTCTGAAGCCCGGTCAGCAGGTGATCGCCAGCACCCTGGCAGCTGAACTGGCCATGGCGCGCAATCAGCCCAAGGCCGCCCTCACTGCCCTTGAGCACCCCAGCTTACAACGCCTGGCCGAGCTGCCGGTCGAGCAGCAAATACGTACCCATAATGTTAAAGCACGCGCACTGGAAGCCGACGGCCAAACCCTGGCAGCCGCCCGCGAGCGCATCTTTGTCGGGCCATTGCTCAGCGGCGAGCCTGCTACCGCCAACAACGAAGCCATATGGACACTGGTCAGCTCGCTGCCCGCCGACCAGCTGCAAAGCGGCGCCAGCGGCACCGACGACCTGGCCGGCTGGCTCAGCCTGGCGCAGATCACCAAGACCGCTGGCACCTTGGAACAGCAACAGCAGGCCATCGATAATTGGGTTGCGCAGCACCCAGAGCACCCCGCTGCCAAACAACTGCCAGACGCCCTGACCAAGCTCAAACAGCTGGCCAGCCAGCCACTCACCAAGATCGCCCTACTCCTGCCCCAAGACGGCCCGCTGGCCAGCGTTGCCCGCGCCTTGCGCGAAGGCTTTATGGCCGCGCACTACCAAGCGCAACAGGCCGGGCAGAAGCCACCCGTGGTGCAGGTCTACGACAGCGCCCGCCTCACCTCTATGGACGACTTTTATCGCCAGGCCCAGGCCGATGGCGTGCAACTGGTCATCGGCCCATTGGAGAAGCCCCTGGTCAAACAGCTAAGCACTCGCCCACAGCTGCCAATCACCACCCTGGCCCTGAACTACAGCGACAGCACCCAAACTGGCCCGGCTCAGCTGTTCCAGTTCGGCCTTGCCGCCGAAGACGAAGCTCGCGAAGTATCCCGTCGCGCCAGCGCCGACGGCCTGCACCGCGCTGTCGCCCTGGTGCCCCGCGGCGAATGGGGTGACCGCGTGCTCGCGGCCTTCCGCCAGGACTGGGAGGCTAAAGGCAACACCTTGATCGCCGCCGAGCATGTCGATCAGCCGGTACAGCTGGCGCAGCAGATCGCCGACTTGTTCCAGCTGCGCGACAGCGAAAGCCGGGCCAAAAGCCTGCAGAGCACTGTGGGCGGCCAAGTAGCCGCGCAACCATCGCGCCGCCAGGACGTTGACTTCATCTTCCTCGCCGCCACCCCACAGCAGGCGCAGCAGATCAAGCCCACGCTGAACTTCCAATACGCAGGCGACGTGCCGGTCTATGCCACGTCTCACCTCTACAGCGCCACCGGCGACCGCAACCAGTACAACGACATGAACGGTATTCGCTTCTGCGAAACCCCATGGCTGCTCGACACCAGCAACCCCCTGCGCCAGCAAGTCACCCGTCAGTGGCCGCAAGCGGCCGGCAGCCTCGGCCGCCTCTATGCCATGGGTGTCGACGCTTACACCCTGGCACCGCGTTTGGGGCAACTCAAAGCACTCCCGGACAACCGCGTCGAAGGGCTGTCTGGCAGCCTCAGCGTGAATGCCGGGCAACGCATCGAGCGGCAACTGCCATGGGCTGAGTTCGCCGGCGGCGAAGTCAAACGCCTGCCTAATACACCTAACTGATGACCAAAGGCGCGACCCGCCAGGCCGGCCAGCAGGCCGAGCAACAGGCCCTGGATTATCTCCAGGGCCAAGGCCTGAGCTGCATAACTCGCAATTGGTCGTGCAAAGGCGGTGAACTGGATCTGGTCATGCTGGACAGCGATACAGTAGTATTCGCCGAGGTTCGCTACCGCATGCATGCAGGATGGGGCGGCGCGTTGGCGAGCGTCGATGAGCGCAAGCGGGCTAAGTTGGTGATCGCCGCCCAGTCGTTTCTCCAGGCGCACGAACGCTGGGCAGCGCACCCGTGCCGCTTCGATATCATCGCCCTGGAAGGCAGCGCCTCGCCGTCTGCTCGAATCAACTGGCTGAAGAACGCCTTCGACAGTTAAAATCGGCCTTACACCTTCATACAACTCATTTTGCTTTTCGCTTTGCGGGCTGCACACTCATGTGCCGGGGAGATCCCTGACCAGCCGCCCCACTTAAGGTCACATTGATGGACATGCAATCCCGAATTCGCCAGCTATTCCAGGCCAGTATCGACACCAAGCAACAGGCGATGGAAGTCCTTGCACCGTACATCGAGCAAGCCAGCCAAGTGATGGTCGGCGCCCTCCTCAGCGACGGCAAAATGCTCTCTTGCGGCAACGGTGGCTCGGCCGGCGATGCCCAGCATTTTTCCTCAGAACTGCTCAACCGCTTCGAGCGCGAGCGGCCCAGCCTGCCGGCCATCGCCTTGACCACCGACAGCTCGACGATCACCTCGATCGCCAACGATTACAGCTACAACGAAATATTCTCCAAACAGATCCGCGCGCTGGGCCAACCAGGCGATGTATTGCTGGCTATTTCGACCAGCGGCAACTCCGCCAACATCATTCAAGCGATCCAGGCCGCACATGACCGCGAAATGATTGTCGTAGCCCTGACCGGCCGCGATGGCGGCGGCATGGCTTCACTGCTGCTGCCCGAGGACGTGGAAATTCGCGTCCCAGCCAACGTCACCGCACGTATCCAGGAAGTCCACCTGCTGGCGATCCACTGCCTTTGTGATCTGATCGACAGCCAATTGTTCGGGAGTGAAGAATGACCCCTAATCGCCTTGGCCTGATGGCCTTGACCCTATGCCTGAGCATCAGCGGTTGCAGCTCGGTACTCACCGCCACCCGAGAAAAGCCGATCGAGGACGACCGCGGCACTCGCACTTTGGGCAGTAAAATCGACGACTCGCTGATCGAAACCAAAGTGGCCGTCAACGTTGCCAAGGCCGATCCAGACCTCGACCAGGCTTCGCACATCGTGGTGACCAGCTTCAACGGCATCGTCCTGCTCGCAGGGCAGACACCACGGGCCGACCTCAAGGCCAAAGCCGAGCAAGCCGCCGCCGCTGTACAGCGGGTCAAGAAGGTCAACAACGAGCTGCAGGTGCTGCAACCCTCGTCATTGCTCGCGCGCAACAACGACGCCTGGCTAACCACCAAGATCAAAGCGCAGATGCTGACCGATGGCACAATCCCCGGCTCACGCATCAAGGTGGTGACTGAGAACGGCATCGTCTACCTGCTTGGCCTGGTCACCCAGGCTGAAGCCACCCGCGCCACCAATCTGGTGCAGGGCGTTTCGGGCGTACAGAAGATCGTCAAGCTGTTCGAATACATCGATTGAATGCAAAAAAAAATCGGGGCCAAGGCCCCGATTTTGTTTGTAACGATCACTTCACCACTTTCAAACTCGGCCGCCCGGTTGGTCGCGGCGGCTGCCCACCGTCGGGCGGGCCGTCATCATCCGGCGTTTCTTCGAGCTCTTCATCTTCAACCGAGGGTGCTTCCAGGTCGAAGACCATGCCCTGGCCATTTTCCCGGGCGTAAATCCCCAGGATAGCGCCGATAGGCACGAACAGCGTGTGGGAAACCCCACCAAAGCGCCCCTCGAAGCTCACAGCCTCGTTATCCATATGCAGGTGACGCACCGCACTGGGTGAGATATTCAAAACGATCTGACCGTCACTGGCGAACCCCTGGGGGATCTGCACCGCGCGGTACTCTGCATTGACCAACATGTGCGGCGTGCAATCGTTATCCACAATCCACTCGTAGAGTGCTCGTACGAGATAGGGACGACTGGAGTTCATCAACAGCTCCTCAAAACCTAACGCATTTCACGCTCAGCGTCCGACAGGCTGGCCTGGAAAGCCTCCCGTGCGAACTGGCGCTCCATATAATCAAGCAGCGGCTTAGCCGGCCGCGGCAGTTCGATACCCATGATTGGCAAGCGCCAGAGTATCGGCAGTAGACAGCAGTCGACCAGACTTTGATCCTCACTGAGGAAATAAGGCTTATCGGCGAACAACGGCGATACCCCGGTCAGACTTTCGCGCAGCTCTTTGCGGGCCTGGACGCGGGCCGGCTCTTTGCTGCGAGGGTCGAGGATCAGGTCCACCAAGCCGCACCAGTCGCGCTGAATGCGATGGATCAGCAACCGGCTGTTAGCCCTGGCCACAGGGTAGACGGGCAACAGCGGGGGGTGCGGGTAGCGCTCGTCCAGGTACTCCATGATGACGGTGGACTCGTACAGAGCCAGATCACGATCGACCAGGGTCGGCAGGCTGCCGTAGGGGTTCACTTCGATCAGCCTGGGCGGGTGACGCCCCGCTTCGACAGTGATGATATCGGCGCTGACACCTTTCTCGGCGAGAACGATGCGAACCCGATGAGAATAGTGGTCGGCGGGGTCGGAGTAACAGGCCAACCGATTGGTCACGCCCATGGCGGTCCTCCTCGCGTATAGAAATTATGAACACACATAAAGCAAGCGCGCCCCGGAGGACGCGCACAGTAAGCTGCGAATCTTACAACATTTCGGCGCTCGACCCTTCAGTATTCGTAGGGCAGCCACGCCATCGAGCCCGAATACACGGGCGATCAGGCAAAAAAAACCCGATTCCAGGGAATCGGGTTTTTTTTCGAACGCAGTAGCGAATTAACGCTTGGAGTACTGAGGACGCTTACGCGCTTTACGCAGACCCACTTTCTTACGTTCAACTTCACGAGCATCGCGAGTCACGAAGCCAGCTTTGCGCAGAGCGCCACGCAGGGTTTCGTCGTACTGCATCAGTGCACGGGTGATACCGTGACGGATGGCACCTGCTTGACCGCTGACACCACCACCGAGAACGGTGACGTAGATGTCGAACTTCTCGGTGGTTTCGGTCAGCTCCAGCGGCTGACGTACGACCATGCGAGCAGTTTCGCGACCGAAGAAGTTGTCGAGGGTACGATTGTTGATCGAGATGTTACCAGTGCCCGGACGCAGGAAAACGCGTGCGGTTGCAGTCTTGCGACGGCCAGTGCCGTAATTTTGAGTCGCCGACATAATGAACTATTCCGTTAAAACTTCAGTTCTTGGGGCTGCTGAGCAGTATGAGGGTGAGCAGCGCCCGCATAGACTTTCAGCTTACGGTACATGTCGCGACCCAGCGGGTTCTTAGGCAACATGCCTTTAACCGCGGTCTCGATCACGCGCTCAGGGGCCTTGGCGATCAGCTTTTCAAAGTTGATCGACTTGATGCCGCCCGGGAAACCGGAGTGGGAGTAGTACATTTTGTCAGTGGTCTTGGCACCAGTAACACGTACCTGCTCGGCGTTGATCACGACGATGTAGTCGCCGGTGTCAACGTGAGGGGTGTACTCAGGCTTGTGCTTGCCACGCAGACGGCTCGCGATTTCTGTAGCCAGACGACCCAGGGTCTGACCAGCAGCATCAACGATGAACCAGTCGCGCTTTACTGTTTCCGGTTTAGCGGTAAAAGTTTTCATTCTTTATAGCCTCAGGGGCCGCCCAGCAAAAATAGACGGCGGATCTTACTGAATAGTGCTTACTTTGACAAGTCAAAGGCAGCCGCACACCAGACGCTTTTGGGGGCTCGGGTCATCACGTCACATGTACGGCAAGATTCTTCCGCGAGGCGGGGCATCACTTCCACTCCACAGAGAGGTGCAGAATTATCCAGATTGCGAAAAAAATATCAACCTGCTTTTATGATTCCTTTTAACCATCGAGGAGTGACGCATGGATTATCGTCAATTGGGCCGTACCGATCTGAAGGTCAGCGCACTGTGCCTGGGCACCATGACCTGGGGTGAGCAGAACACCGCTGCCCAGGCCTTCGAGCAGATCGACCGGGCCAAAGCCGCCGGGGTCAACTTCATCGACACAGCAGAAATGTACCCTGTGCCGCCCCGCCCGGAGACCTACGCCAGCACTGAGCAGATCATCGGGCAGTACTTTCGTGAGCGCGGCGACCGTGCCGATTGGATACTGGCCAGCAAAATCGCAGGCCCCGGCAACGGGATCAGCCATATCCGTGATGCCAACCTGAAGTTCAACCGCTCGCATATTGTCGCTGCATTGGACGCCAGCCTGGCGCGCCTGCAAACCGACTGGATCGACTTGTACCAGTTGCACTGGCCGGAGCGCAGCACCAATTTCTTCGGCAAGCTTGGCTATCAGCACACCCAGGACCAGCTCGACACCCCCTTGGAAGAAACCCTGCAGGTGCTGGACGAACAGGTCAAGGCCGGCAAGATCCGCCATATCGGCCTGTCCAACGAAACGCCGTGGGGCACCATGAAATTCCTGCAGTTGGCCGAAAGCCGCGGCTGGCCCCGCGCTGTGTCGATTCAAAACCCGTACAACCTGCTCAACCGCAGCTTCGAGGTCGGCCTGGCCGAAATCGCGATCCGCGAGCAATGTGGTTTATTGGCCTATTCACCGCTGGCGTTCGGCATGCTGTCGGGCAAATTCGAGAACGGAGCACGCCCGGCCAACGCGCGCCTGACGCTGTTCAGCCGATTTGCCCGCTACAACGCGCCGCAGACCGTCGCCGCCTGCAGCCGCTATGTGGCCCTGGCGCGTGAACACCGCCTGGACCCGGCCCAGATGGCCCTGGCCTATGTGACCGCGCAACCGTTCGTGAGCAGCAATATCATCGGGGCGACTTCGTTGGAGCAGCTAGACAGCAACCTCGCCAGCATCGACGTCAAGCTCTCTGAAGAGGTGCTCAGCGGTATCGAGGCTATCCACAAGGACCAACCCAACCCCGCACCTTAAGCTTTGTAGGGGCAGCACCTGAGCTGTGCTCACCGTGGCGCTTGAAGCCACGGTGAATCAGCCATACCCTGTCGGCTTCAGCCTACAAGAATAAAGCAATGATTCTTACCCCCAATAGCCCTTCCCTTCGCCGGGTCAGCATTCTGGCGATCGACCAGGTCATGGCCTCAACGCTTATGCAGGCCAAGGACTTCTTCCACATGGCCAGCCTACGCTACGGAAAACAGATGGGGCTCGGCCTACAGCCGCTGTTCGAAACCCGTCTGGTGAGCCCCGATGGGCTGCCCGTGAGCAGTTTCAGCGAGACCACCCTGGCGGTGGACGGCCCTCTGGAGCAGGCGGACATCATTGTATTGCCGGCCTTCTGGGATGATTTCGACGCGCAAAGCCAACGCTACCCGCAGGTGATGCCCTGGCTGCGCGAGCAGCACGCCCGCGGCGCCGTGCTGTGCGGTGAAGCCAGCGGGGTGTTCTGGCTGGCGGCAGCGGGCCTGCTGGATGGCAAAGAAGCCACCACCTACTGGCGCTTGTTCGAAGAATTCAAGCAACGCTTTCCCGCCGTCACCCTGACCCAAGACAAGCACCTGACCGACGCTGACAACCTCTATTGCGCCGGCGGCCCAGTATCGGCCTGTGACCTGTACATTTACTTGATCGAACGCTTTTGCGGCGCCCACGTGGCCCAAGCTGTGTCCCGCGACATTCTCTACGAAGTACAGCGCAGCTACACCCCAGGGCGCATGGGGTTTGGCGGACAGAAATTGCACCAGGACTTATTGATCCTGCAGATCCAACGCTGGCTGGAAGAGCACTTCAGCGATAAGTTTCGCTTCGAGGATGTGGCCCGCGAACACGGCATGAGCATCCGTAACTTTATGCGCCGCTTCCAGGCCGCCACCGGCGACAAACCGCTGCATTACCTGCAGCGTTTGCGGATCGAAACGGCCAAAGGCCTGCTGTCCGGCTCGCGCAAAAGCATCAAGGCCATCAGCTATGAAGTGGGCTACGACGACGCCAGTTTTTTTGCCCGGCTATTTCGCCAGCACACTGGATTGTCGCCGAACGCCTATCGCCAACAGTTTGCCCAGGAAGCCTGATGCCAAGCTCACGCGCAGCACTTAAGGCTTATGGGCGCGCGACAGGAACTCCTGGGACTGCATTTCCAGCAAACGGCTAAGGGTGCGCTGGAACTCGAAGTTCAAACGCCCACCGGTGTAGAGGTCCTTGAGGTCAACCTCAGCTGAGATAATCAGCTTGACGTTGCGATCGTAGAACTCGTCGACCATGTTGATAAAGCGCCGGGCGATGTCGTCGGTGGTGACGCTCATCTGCTCGACACCGCTGAGCAGGACCGTGTTGAAAATTTTCCCCAGTTCGATGTAGTCGTTCTGGCTGCGGGGGCCGTCGCACAGCTCACGAAAATCGAACCACGCCACGTCGTCACAGGTGCGCAACGCGCGGATCTCGCGGTTCTCGATTTTCAGTGGGTCGTTTTCCACCACCTTGGTGCTGTTGTGGGTCAGCGCTTTGAAGCTCTCGCGCATGCTCGCCTCGGCCGCCTGGTTCAGCGGAAAGTGGAACAGCTCCGCTTGTTCGAGGTGGCGCAGGCGATAGTCGACACCGCTGTCGACGTTGACGATTTCGGTGTTCTCTTTGATCAACGCGATAGCAGGCAAGAACCGCGCGCGCTGCAGACCATCTTTATACAAACCGTCCGGGACGATGTTGGAGGTGGCCACCAGGGTCACGCCGTTCTTGAACAGCTCCTCCATCAGCGTGCCGAGGATCATCGCGTCGGTAATGTCCGACACGAAGAACTCATCGAAACAAATCACCCGAGCTTCATCGGAGAAACGCTTGGCGATCACCGTGAGCGGGTTTTTCTGGTCCTTGAGGGTTTTCAGCTCTTCGTGCACGCGCTTCATGAAGCGGTGAAAGTGCGTGCGAACCTTCTGCTCGAACGGCAGGGCGTCGAAGAAGGTATCGACCAGGTAGGTCTTGCCGCGGCCAACCCCGCCCCAGAAATACAAGCCCTTGACCGGCGCCTGTTCTTTTTTGCCGAAGAGCTTGCCGAACACGCCCGGCTTGCTCGGCATGGCGATCAGGTCGTCGTACAGGCGCTGCAGGTGCCGCACAGCATTTTCCTGAGCCGCATCATGGAAGAAGTCGGGGCGCTGCAGATCAGCTTGATATCGTTCTAGGGGCGTCATATTCGTTAGCAAGGCAACAAAAACGGGCGGTCACTGTAGCGACGGCCCTGGATAATGGCAATGAGGCTTGCGACAGCTCGTCGCATTATTGCGCCTCAGGCTGTAATGCCAGGCGCAACGCCTCTACGGCGGCATCCCTGGCGGCGGCATCGGCGAACGCCGGGCCATCGGCGACACAGTCCCCGGCTAGCCAGACGCTGAACCCCTGCCCTTCGACCCTCACGTCCAATTCGCCGCCCTGTTGCAGTTGCTTGCTCACGGCACCCGCTGCCTTGCCGTCGGCGAAGCCGCGAGACAGCAACAACTGCTCACCGTCGGCGGCCAGCAGGCGAAAACGGAAGCTGCCGTCGGTTTCACGGAAGCTGACGAAGCGCGGCCCTTTGCTGGCCTTTTTCTGGCTGCCGGACGCCACCTGCACCTGAGTGCGGAACGAGCGCAGCCCTACCGCTTCACGCAGTTGCTCAAGGAACGGCGAGGCGACCTTGCGCGCTTTGACGGCCCCGGCCAAGAGGATGTCTTCGAGGTCGGCCGGGCGCTCGACCAGGCCGTGGTAACGCTCGCGGGCCTCGCCTAGCTCGGCGTCGAGGAGGGTGAACAGGCGTTGCTTGGCTTCGCCCCAGCCCAGGCCCTGGAGCAGTTGCTCGCGGAACTCGGCGGCCTGGCCGGGCGTGGCGAAGGCCTGGAACAGCGTGAACAGGTGGGAGTCGTCAGGGTCTTTGGCTTCACCGGGGGCGCGCGAGTCGGTAACGATGCGCGAGATGGCGCTTTTCATGTCCTTGGCACTGGTGAACAACGGGATGGTGTTGTCGTAGCTCTTGGACATTTTGCGCCCATCGAGGCCCGGTAAGGTGGCGACGCTTTCTTCGATCAGCGCTTCGGGCATGACAAAGAATTCCTTGCCCTGACCAAACAAATGGTTGAACCGCTGGCCAATGTCACGGGCCATTTCCACGTGCTGGATCTGGTCACGCCCCACCGGCACTTTGTGCGCGTTGAACATCAAAATGTCGGCGGCCATCAGCACCGGGTAGCTGTACAGGCCCATGCTGATGCCGGCGTCTGGGTCTTCACCGGTTTCGACGTTTTTATCGACCGACGCTTTGTAGGCATGGGCGCGGTTCAGCAGGCCCTTGGCGGCGACGCAGGTCAGTAGCCAGGTCAGCTCAGGAATTTCCGGGATATCGGACTGGCGATAGAAGGTCACCCGCTCGACGTCGAGGCCGGAGGCCAACCAAGTGGCCGCGATTTCCAGGCGCGAGCGTTGAATGCGCAGGGGGTCGTCGCATTTGATCAGCGCATGGTAGTCGGCCAGAAAATAAAACGAGTCGGCATCGCTCTGGCGGCTGGCAACGATGGCCGGGCGAATCGCGCCGGCATAGTTGCCCAGGTGCGGCGTGCCAGTAGTGGTGATGCCGGTAAGGATACGAGTGGTCATGGCGGAATTCTTATCAGGCTGCAATCAGTTCGAGAGGCGCGGCAACAGCAGATCCTTGAGATCGGTCAGCTTGCCATGGAAAAAGTGCCCACATTCTGCCACTTTCAGCAGCTCATGGGGGCGCGCCAACGCGTCGGACCATTCATAAACCAGTGTGGGGTCGATCACCTCGTCGGCTTCGGGCTGAATTACCGTGAGTTCGCCCCGCTCGGGCAGGCGCTCGGGTTCTTTGATGCGCATGACGGCAGGCGCCACCATGAATAAGCGCGCCAGGGCCTCGCCCTGGGCTTCCAGGCGCCCCCCCAGGCTGCCGGCGACAAACCCACCAAAGGAGAACCCCAGCAGCGTCAGCGGCAGCCCAGGGTGCTTGGCCCGCAGCCAGGCGAAGGCCGCCTGGGCATCGTCGACCTCGCCGCTGCCCATGTCATGGCTACCTTCGCTCTGGCCGGCGCCGCGATAGTTGAAACGTAAGGTCACAAAGCCCGCATCGCGCACGGTGCGTTGCAGGGTCGAGACCACTTTGTTCAGCATCGTGCCCCCCTGCACCGGATTGGGGTGGCACAGCAGCGCAATGCCTTGAGCATCGGCCACATCAAGGTAAAGGGCTTCCAAGCGGCCGACTGGCCCGTCGATGAAAAGCGCGGTTTCGCGGTTGAGCAAGGGATGAACTCCGTGACCAAAAAAAAGCTCGAATCGTCTAGGCTGTGCAAGATAGGCGCGTGCTCGCGGTATACAGCGCACGCCCGAGCCGTTAACGTAAAGCAAAGCCGTTTATAGAGGAAGGACTCGTGGAACTCTCGCTCTTAGTTTGGTTATTACCAACCCTGGCCCTGATCGTTGGCGTGGGTATCGGTTTCGCGATCGCTCGCCTGGTCCCTAGCGCCGTGCCTGACAGCACCCAGCGCCAGCTGGACAACGTTCAAGAACGTTTCGACACTTACCAGAACGAGGTGGTCACCCACTTCAACAGCACCGCTACGCTGGTCAAGAAAATGACCCAGAGCTACCAGGAAGTCCAAGACCACCTGGCCGATGGCGCCAACCGCCTGGCCCTCGACGAGCTGACCCGCCAGCGCCTGCTCGCCGCCTTGCACTCCGATGCCCACCATGCCCCGCGCAAACACCTGACCCCGCCCCAGGGCAATGAGCCTCCCCGCGACTACGCACCCAAGGCGCCAGACTCCCCCGGCATGCTCGACGAGCATTATGGGCTCAAGCGTTAAACCGGGTTGAAGATCGGGGCTTGGCCCCGATTTTTTTAGCGTTCGCGCAGGCTTTCGCCCGTGTACTGTTGCAACGGCGAGAGGAAATAGCTGATCACCGAACGCCGATCCGTCTTCACTTCGGCCTGCACGGCCATGCCTGGCGACAGGACGAGCTCTTCATCACCCACGCGCACGCTGCTCTGGTCCAGGCGAATTCGCGCACTGTAGACCAACCCGCGCCGCTCATCATCGATAGCGTCGCCCGACACGCTCATCACCTGGCCGTGAACCACGCCGTAACGGGTGAAATTGAACGTCTCGATTTTGAGTTCCACCGGCTGGCCTTTGCGCACGAAGCCGACGTCTTTGTTTTCCAGCAAAGCCTCGACTTCCACCGGCTGTTGCTCAGGCACGATAATCATCAGCGCCTGAGCTTCGGTGACGACCCCACCCAAAGTGTGCACCGCCAACTGCTGTACCACGCCGTCAACGGGCGCTCGCAGTTGGCGCAAGCGATGGCGGCGTTCAGCCTTGCCCAGTTCTTGGGCCAAGGCATCAGCACGCTGCACCGACTCATTGAGCAAATCGAGCATCTCCCGGCGAGCTTGGGCCAGCACACTGGCATGGCGCGATTGCGCCGCCGCGAGCGCAGCGCTAAGTTCATTGATACGCAAACGCTGCACGGCCAAGTCGCGCACTTGGCCGAGGCGCAGTTGCTCTTTTTCGAGATAGGCATGGCGCGGCACCGCCCGTATCTGCTCAAGCTCCTGATAGTCCTGGGCAACCCGCGTGGTCAGCGGCAGCAGTTCGAGCAACGACGCCACCGCCACGCGAGCGGCACGGATTTCGCTCTCCAATTGGGTTATTTCTGCCCGTGCCTGCTCCAAATGAGCGCGCATTTCCAAGTATTGCCCCACCACCCACCGCTGAGCAGCTTTGAGCTGTTGGGTACTGGCATGGTCGATCCATCGGGCAACCGATTCAGGCGCCTTACCGCTGGCGATAGCCCCCAGCATCGCCCTGGCCCGTGCGCTATCGGTACGCGCTGCTAACAGGTCGACGTTCAAACGATTGATGTCAGCCTGGGTGCCCTGATCATCCAGTTGGATCAAAACATCACCCATCCGAACGGCTTGGCCGTCCTCGACATTAATTGCTTTGACGCGCCCTAGCTCACTGGCTTGAATGACCTTACTGCGGCCGCTGGGTACCACTTTGCCGGAAGCGCTCGCCACCACATCGATCTTGCCGAAACAGGCCCACAACAAGGTGGTTACCGCGCCAATCAATAAGGCGCCTTGCAGCAACCCTGGCAGCGGATGCGGCGGCGCCTGTTGCAACGCCAACGCAGCGGGCAGAAAAGCCTGTTGCCGGTCATAGCATTCGGCTTGGCGTTGGCGGCCTTGCCAGGCCTTGCGCGCGACCTGCAAGTAACGCCCCGCCAGCCAGTTGATACGGCTCATGCCAACTCCCCCTGCGCCCGATAAGCTTGGGCGTAGAAGGAAGCGGGGTCGCTGAGCAACTGGGCATGGCTACCCATTTCAACGACTTGCCCGCGATCCATGACGACAATACGGTCGGCATGGCGCACGCTGGACAACCGATGGGCAATGATCAACACCGTACGTCCGTGGCAGATCTGCGCCATATGCCCCTGAATAAGCGCTTCGGACTCATAGTCGAGGGCGCTGGTGGCTTCGTCGAAAATCAATAGGCGGGGGTCGCTCAACAGGGCCCTGGCAATTGCCAGACGCTGGCGCTGCCCGCCGGACAACGACCGGCCCTGCTCACTGACGAGGGTGTCGTAGCCATGGGGCAAGCGCTCGACAAACTCATGGGCACCAGCCAATCGCGCCGCCTGCATAACCTGAGCCATCGATGCGTGGGGGCAGGCAATGGCGATGTTGTCGCGGATACTGCGTTGCAGCAGCACGCTATCTTGCAGTACCACACCAATCTGGCGACGCAGCGAAGCAACGTTGGCTAGGGCGATGTCTTGCCCGTCGAGTAATACCCGACCGTGCTCCGGGCGATGCAGTTTGAGTAACAAACGCGTCAGGGTGCTTTTACCGCAACCGGAACGCCCGACGATGCCGATCACTTCGCCAGGCTCGATCAGCAGGTCGACCCCTCTCAACACTTCACTGCCGTTGCGCTGGTAGCGGAAACGAACCTGGTCGAACTCGATGCGCCCACCTAACCGGCTCAACACGCCCTGCCCGGCACTGGCGTGTTCGGCCGGTGCTTCGAGCACAGTGCCGACTCGCCCCAGCGATACCGCCAATTGCTGGAACTGGCCCCACAATTGCGCCAACCGTAGGACCGGCTGAGCAATGCGCCCGGCGAACATATTGAACGCTATCAGTTGGCCAACGCTTAGTTGACCCTCCATCACGAGTGTCGCGCCTAGCCAGAGGGTCGCGGCCGTCGCCCATTTGCCGATCAGACCGATGCATTCCTGCCCCACGGCGGCTAACTGCTGGGCGCGCAAATGGCCCTTCACGTACGCTGCCAGGTGCTCGTTCCAGCGCTGCACCAGCCAGGGCTCCAAGCCCAGGCTTTTAAGGGTGGCGATGCCATTAACGCTCTCCACCAAAAATGCCTGGCCACTGGCCGAATACTTGACGTTCTGCTCTAGGCGCACGCGTAAGATCGGCGTGATGAGCAGCGAAATAAGCAGATAAAAAGGCAGCGACAGCAGCACCACGGCCGTTAATAAAGGGCTGTAAGCGTACATTACGGCTATAAACAAAACCGTACAGCAAACATCCAACACTGCCGTGATGCCACCGCCGGTGATGAACGCGCGGATATTGTCCAGCTCCCGTATCCGCGCCTGGGTGTCCCCGACCCGATGAGCCTGGAACCAGGTCAACGGCAATTGCAGCAGGTGGCGAAATAATCCCGCGCTCAGTTCAGCATCCAAGCGGCTAGTAGTGTGGCCCAGCAAGTAATTGCGCAGCAGGCTGAATGCACTCTCCAATAGCATGACTGCAAGCAAGCCAATGGCGATAACATCCAGGGTAGAAAGCCCCCGATGCACCAGCACCTTATCCATGACCACCTGGAACAACAGCGGAGTGAGCAGCGCGAAACCCTGCAGCAGCATTGAGATGAACAACACTTGCCCCAGCAGCTTGCGGTACTTCAATAACGTTGGCATAAACCGCCGCAGCGTCGTTCGCGGGGCGCCCTCGACCCGCTCAGGCAACGGCCGAGCGAGAATCAATGGGCCGCCCCAGCGACAGGCGAACGCGCTGAGCGATAAACGCTGGTTGGCCCCCGAGCGCGGGTCGTGGAACTCGACATGAGTGTCATCGACGTGCAGCAGGAGCAGGTAAAAACCTTCACGGCTCAACGCGATAGCCGGCAGCGGTGCCAGCGCCAAACGCCTGCAGTCACTGCTCAAGGCCTGCGCCTCCAGGCCCAGGTAAGCCGCTGCAGTCAGTAGGGTGGAGTCGTCGAATACCCGACCCTCTTCAGCGAATGCATGGCGCAGTTGTTCGCTACAAGCTGATATCCGATGGTGCCGGGCAAGCAGCACCAGGCAAGTTAGGCCGCAATCCAGCATCGGCGCAGAAAGGGGTTGCGGTTCAACAGAAAACGACATGAATCGTCCTTGATGAGAAAAAAATAAAAGCCGGACTGGCTCGCCAGCCCGGCGCAGTGGCTCAGGCCGCGCTAACGGCCAGCATCGGAGAATGCAGCGAAGGGTCCGCCGTGCGGAAATTCAATGGGGCGGGCCCCTGTGGGTTGAACCCCGCCATGGCCTGAAGCAATGGTTCAGCGCTAGGCAACGGTGTAGGTACGCCAGTCGCCACCGGTGGCGGCACGATCGTGCCCCCTGGTTCACTCGCAACGGGTGCTGGCTGAGCCACTGCCGCTGTGGCAAAGATAAAATCAGCCGCGCTCAATTGCGCGACGTCGAGCGTATCGATGTACAGCAAGTTAACGCCTGGCGAATCCGCCGTGCCCACGGTGTGGATGGATGCCCCGTGAATGGTCGCCACACCATTGATCACGGCACGTTGGGCCTTGGTCAGGCTCAAGTCTGAAAACCCGGTCACCGTGGTCTGGCTCAGGTCGATCTTGTCCAGGCCAGGGCGGAAGCCACGCAGGGCATTTTTATAGTCCAGTACGCCTTCCTGTTTGGTCACCACGAAGCGGTTGGCCTCAATGCCATCGCGCTGGTAGACCGTTCCCGTCAACGCGCCGATCATTCCCCCTTGAGGGCTTGAAACCAGCGAGATCCCCTGTGCCCCACCGTTCAACGTGACCGTCCCCGGCGCTATGGGTGCAGGCGGTGCTGCGCCTTCGAAGTAACCGGCTGGCGCATCGATATGGCGAGAAAATGCAAACTGTGCCGCCCCCATTTTGGCGACGGTTTGGCCCGCCACGATCAAGCTTTGCCCTGCTGGCAACTCGACGTGCACATTGGCCGCCTGCTGGGTGAGCTTGAGATCGGCGAAGCTCTTGCCGTGAAAGCCCACCAGGCCGATGACTTCCCCCGCGCTGGCGTCGAATTGCTCCACCGTATCGCTGCCACCGGCTCGCTGACGAACGGCAAAAAAATCCTTGGCGGTGCCACCGACTAAACGGTTCTGCCCACGGCCTGCGTACAACGAGGTGGGCTGATCGGCGGCGATCAAGGTGTCATTACCGTCCCCGGTCAGCACGTTGGCGATGGACTTAGCGGAAACCAAGCTTAGCGCTGTCGCACCGAGCGTTGCCTTGCCCTCGCGCAGATCGACGCCGACATCGCTGCGCATGGCCGCCGCATTGAGCGTGTCCTTGCCACCGGGCGTACCCTTTAGCGCATCATTGATCAGCGCACGTTGCGGTTGCGCTGCAGCCAAGGCGGCGAATTCATCGGTGAACACATAGCGGTCGTCTGCCGACGCAGGCGCACCGAATGCACGCAGCGCCCAGCGCTGCAGATTCACCGGCAGGCCCGTTGCGACATTGCTCACTTGCAGTGTCCAATCGCCCTGGGAGCGTTCACCCCAATGCTGAGTCGACATGAACGTATAGTTGAAAGCGCCGCTGTAAGGGCTACCCATATCCGTATCGGCCGACCCAGGGGCCTTGCCAGGGCGCGCCAATAACTCACTGCGCGTGCCATCCGGTGCAATCAGCGCCACCGTCAGATCGCCTAAACGGCCCACATCGGCCACCAGGTCCACTTCCACATGTTCGATGGCCACACCCTCGGCCAGGGTGAGCTTGGCATCGACCGTAGTCGCCGCAGCCACTGCCTGGGCCAGAGGGGCACTGGCCGCGCCGACCGACGCCTCATTGGCCGCCGTTTTCCCCACGCTCCAACTTTCTGCCAAACGCACTGCCGCGCGGGCATCGACTGCGCCAAAGCCGTAATCATCGCTGACGTGCATGGCCCCGCCATTCCAATGCTGGGCGTGGTTATCGCGCCAAACGCTGGCACTGTCGCTGACCTTGCGCGCCGACAGCGCGAGAATCTCCTGCACATCGCGGTAACCCAGCGCCGGGTTGGCTTCAAGCATCAACGCCACCACCCCCGAGACGATCGGCGCCGCAAAACTGGTGCCTTGTTGGGTGCTGTAATCGCTGCCGAAGATGGAGCCGCGCTCAGTCTGCAACTGGCGGCTGGAAGACAGCACATTGCTGCCGGGTGCCGACAGCAACAAGCTGCTACCTGGGTTGGAGAACGGCGCCGAACCTATCTGCAGGGTCGACAAATCACCCTTGGCGTTGATGGCCCCTACTTGAATAGCATAACGATGGTTGTTGGTCAGCGACCCCTGGGTGCTGCCGCCTTTGGCCCTTTGGTTACCGCCTGAGGTCACCGACACCGTGCCTAACCCGCCGCGGCCATTGGCGGCGGCGTACTGGGCTGCCGTCATCAGCGCACTGGCGGTGGTGACCGAGCTTCCAGTATGGTTGCTCAGGGCGAAATCGTTGCTAAAGCTCCAGCTGTGGTTGGCGACATCATAGTTGACGACATGGCCAAAACCGGAAAGGTCGGCGCCCTTATTGGCCAGGTAATGCCCGCCCAGGGTCGCCTTGGGTGCAACGCCCACCCCACCGACCTCATTGCGCGCCGCCACCATGACCCCCGCCACTTGGGTGGCGTGGTTGGAAAAGGTGTCCGGCAGAGTGCCGGCCTGTTGCTGGGTCTTTAACCAGGCAGGATCGACATTGGCCAGCAGGTCCGGGTGCTGATAGTCGAACACCTCCGGCCCGACCGAAAACTCACCGCCCGGCTCGAACTGACCGATGCGTACACCGCTGCCGCTGTAGTCCTGCCAGACCGGTAGCACGTCGATGTCATTGAGGTACCACTGCCGCGCCGCGAGCGGGTCGGTAGGCACTTCAGCCGTCAGCAAGCTGGCCGTGGCACGCATCGGCGCCAGCTCGGCGTTATCCAGGTTGACGATCGACATGGCCGGGTTGCCGGCCTGGTCCACCACTGTGTACTTGAAGCTCATGATGCCGGTCCCGGCCGGGTCCGGCGTGAACAGCACATCCCCTTGCGCGTCCAACACCGCGGTGCCACCTAATGCATCGCTGACCGATGCCAGCTTCAAAGGCCCCGTGCTGCCCATGGCCTGATCGTTCGCCAACAGGGCCGCCGCTGCAATCACTTGGGCATGCCCTCGCTCGATGGGCGTACCGCCGGCATTGGCGCGTAGGACGTCGGCGACCGGCATGGCGTTCGGGCCACCCAAGGTAACCGCCGAAATATCGGAAAAATTGAGTTTTTGAATCTTTCGCAGGGTGACGGCCCCGTCACGTCCACTGACCTGGTCGGCGACGGTATAGCCCTCGGCGGTAGCGCTGATGGTGTATTCACCGTGGCTGCCGTGCAGGGTGACCACGTTGGTACCACCGCCGCCGTCGATGCTTGCCGCACCTTTACCCACTTCAATCACATCGTCGCCATCGCGCCCCTGGATCACATCGGCACCACCACCGGCAAAGATGATACTGCCCCGGGCCGAAGCGAGAATCCTATCCCCACTGGGCCCGGCGTAGATCACCGCTTTACCGGTACCGCCGACGATCATATTGCTGCCACTGCCGCCCACCAGTACATCGTTGCCAGCGCCACCGACCAGCACTGCGCCGCCGCTGCCGCCCTTCATAAACACTCCGTCTTTACCGCCACTGACCAGATAATCGCGCCCTCGCCCGCCTTGGGCCATGGCCAGCCCTGCTTTGGCCAGGTTAAGAGAAACGCCCTCGTGACCCACGATCAACGCGCTGTCGCGCCCACCGTTGCCCTGGATGTCAGCCGGGCTGTCGCTGGCGCTGATCACAAACACGTCGTTACCCGCACCACCGATGTACTTATTGCGCCCCCCACCGCCGACCAACCAGCTGCCGCTGGGCGCTGCGGTCAAAGTGTCATTACCCTCGCCGCCATATAGGTTCTGTACCTTCAACGCCTGGGCATCGAGCACCGCGTCAGCGGGTCCACTCGCCGCATAAGCGGTGGCGGTAACCCCCTCGCCAGTGGAGCTCAACTGGATCCCTGCCTCAAGCCGCTCAACGGTGCTGCCGACCGGATCCGCGAGAAAGTCCACGGCCAGGGCTTCGCGACTTTCCCCGTTCATCACGAAACTGCCACGGCCCAGCACAGTATTGCCCTGACGGATATCCCCACTCACCGGTTCGAAGGCCAGGTTGAACTGGGTGATACCCAGGGATTCCAGGGTTCTCAATTCACCGGCCTGGGACTGGCCGTCCTGGGACACATCGATCCACACCCGCAACTGGCTCCAAATCGGGTCTGCCGCGGTGATCAAACCATCCTTGCTGGTATCCTCACTGGCCAGCGCAGCGAACCCATTGGCGAACCGCCGCTCCCCGGCCGCGCCGTCCTTACCCATCGCACCGGCGTAGTACTCGGAAAACAACTGACGCACCCCGGTGATCTGCCCGCTGCCGTCGTCCACTACTAAAATGCCCGTCGTCGCATCGGCCCAGCCCGTGCGTTTAAGAGTGCCGCTGTTATCGGTATCGAACAGCACACCGTTACCGATGGCGGTCATTTGCACGCCTGGGCCAGTCACATTGAGCAACAGGGGATCGATAAAGACATTATTCGTGGCCTGCACCGACAAGCCGTTCAGCAACACCGCATTGCGCAAACTGAAATCGGCTTGGCCATCGGGTTTATCCAGGTAGAACTGCGACAAATGCTCGGTAGGCCGCACGTTCCGATCCAGTTGGGTTTCGCCAGGGCGCAAGCCACCGGTGGCCAGGCTGCCGGTTTGCACGGAGAAGAAATCGGTCTTGTTGAGGGTATCGTCGGAAAAGGCAATTTTATGGGTGGCTTTGTTAATGACGAAGCCGTTGGAGACGTCGTCGCGGGCTTGGTCTTCGTCGGAGATGACAGGTTTGGGAGTCGGGCTAGGGTCGGTAGCGATGTCAACGGAACCGCTGTTAGATAACTCGACGAATGAATTGCCCTCATCTTGAAATGGTATAAATGGAGCTTCGAGAAGACTATGATAAATCACACCAGCAATCTCAACTTTGCGCTCGGGGGTATCAGATGCACTCCAGCCAATATAGCGAGCTAGCCCTGCGCCATTTTGCAATAAAGCTATGCTTAGATTTTTTAGATAGCTCACACTATCTTCACCCTGGATCTGCATATAGTCTTTCCCAAGGCCTAGAGGCGGTGGGAAGACATCTCCAATCGTACCGGCCCAATTCCAGGGTTTTAAATTTAACTTTTCAACAGCTGATGCAACGTCTTTGTCTATTATCGATTCAATAGCAGGAATTCCTCCGCGGTCACTTACCAATTTTATGACATCAATGGCTAGAAGATTAGATGCATACTGAAACTTCTCCTCACTCAAAACGACCCCGTTCGCACTTGAAGCGAACCTCATGGACCCCCTCACCATCTCACTGCTAAAGCTTTTGTCATTGCTATTAATAGATTTTGCCGCAGATAACCACACCGCTGTCTGCTCCAATCGTTCTTTCATAGAGTCATCGCTAACGACACCATGTTGATCGACGACGTCTTTCAACAATTGGTATGCTTCAGGGTAGCGACCCTCTGAACCTAACTTTCTTAGCTCAGCAAGCTGCTCATTGCTCATTTTTATCGTCGACATCTCTGACTTCCTTTATTTCTAGTTTTTGAAAAAACCTTGCTGCAAAATCATCCATATCGATCATGCCGGCGATGTCAGCATCATATTGATACGTCGCACTAATCTGACCCACCCACCAACTCCCTTGATTTTTTCCAGTGGAGGGATACACAGAGACGTTCTCTCCTGTGGCCCTTACAATTCTCCAAAGCACCCTGTGAGTGTTTCCATATTCGTACACCCCATCGCGCACAGACCTCAAAGGGAGGCCCTGTGAATTGAAACCAATAAAAACCGGCGGTTCGCTTTCATTAACAAACCAAAAACTAACGGACTTACCCTCAATATCTTTTCTATAATCCAAAACCTCCATATCTGGATAGCTCACCGTCATAAAAATCACACTACCGCCCCTATAACTCACTAGATGGCACTGTTTTTTCGGCAATTTCAAATCGAACGCCTTACTGCCGTCAGCCACCCGATGAAACTTGCACCTGCCAAATTCACTTACTGCCACCTCAGCTTGACTCTGCCGATAAAGGACACAGATCCAAAGAGCCAAGCACAATAAAAAAAACAACATCAAGCCCAAGTAAAAAACCGAGCCTGATAGCCTCACCACCCGCCCCGCTAGATAGATCTTCATTTCAAGCCTCACGCTTAGGAAAGGATTTGCATACTTAAATAGATAGCTTTATCCAAGCCGCGGATGTGCAGCTGTTTAGGTTATTGAAGTTACACGTCACATTCATAACTGTTGCCGGGCTTTCAATAAACTTTTGTAAACTCCCGCCTCGAACCCCACTAATACGTCATGGTTGTCCGGTTTCACCATACGCCTTCGTCCCAGCACAACGACACTCTGTTGAGTGACGAAAAATATTTTAATGAATGACATACTTCAAAATTTCGAGCCTCTGACCCTAAATTCTTTAGCTCAGGAAGCTACTCATTGTTCTTTTTATCATTGACATCTCCAACTTCCTTTATTTCTAGTTTTTGAAAAAACTGTGCTGCAAAATCGTCCATTTCAATCATGCCTGCCGCATGGGCATCATATTGATACCTTGCGCTGATGATACCTACCCACCAAGTCGCTTGAGTTCTTGTAGTCGAGGGCTGCACAGAGACGTTTTCTCCCGTAGCCCCACAATTCTCCAAAGCACCCTATGAGTATTTCCATATTCGTACACCCCACCGCGCACAGACTTCAAAGGAAGGCCTTGCGAGTTGAAACCAATATAAGCCGACGGTTCTTTTCTATTGACAAACCAAAAGCTTACGGATGGATCACTATAAGTTTCGTTTATACTCAACACCTGCATACCCGGATAACTAACCTTCATAAAAATCACGCTATCACCGCTATAATCCACTCGATGACACTCTTCTTTCGACAACTTCAAATCGAACGCCTTACTACCGTCAGCCACCCGATAAAACTTACACCTGGCAAATTCACTCACTGCCACCTCAGCTAGACTCTGCCGATAAAGGACATAGATCCAAAGAGCCAAGCACAATAAAAAAAACAATATTAACCCTAAGTAAAAAACCGGACCTGACAGCCTCACCACCCGCCTCGCTAGATAGATCTTCATTCCAAGCCTCACGCCTAATTACCAATCTTCATACTTAAATTAATAGCTTTTTTACATACCGGCGATGGCCAGCTTTTTAAGTTATTTAAGCTACACGTGACATTGGTTACTGTTGCTGGGCCTTCAACAACCGTGCATAAACTCCCGCCTCCAACCCCACTAACGTGTCATGGGTGCCCTGTTCCACCACGCGCCCGTGTTCCAGTACAACGATGCGGTCAGCGTCACGCACGGTGTTCAAGCGGTGGGCGATGACAATGACCGTGCGGCCGGCGCCGATGGCTTTCATGTTTTGTTGAATGACGCGTTCGGACTCGAAGTCGAGGGCGCTGGTGGCTTCGTCGAGGATCAGCAGGCGTGGGTTACTCATCAATGCGCGGGCGATTGCCAGGCGCTGGCGCTGGCCGCCGGACAGTGTGGTGCCGTGTTCGCCCACTGGGGTGTCGTAGCCTTGGGGCAGCGCCAGGATAAACTCGTGGGCACCGGCGACTTTGGCCACGGCGACCACTTCTTCGAGCGACGCGCCAAGGTCGGTCAGAGCGATGTTGTCGCGCACGCTGCGCTGGAACAGCAGGCTGTCTTGGCTGACCACGCCGATTTGCCGGCGCAGGGAGCTGACCTCAATGGTGTTGAGGTCGTGACCATCGATAAATACCTGACCGCCCAGCGGGGCATACAGGCGTTGCAGCAGCAGGGCCAAGGTGCTTTTACCGGAACCGGAGGGGCCTACGATGCCGACGGTTTGCCCAGGCTGAATGGCCAGGTCGAGGCCGTCGAGTACCCAGGGCTCGCCGGGGCGGTAGGCGAAGCGCACGCCTTGGAACTGGATATGCCCGGCCAGCGTCGGCAGGCTAGGCAGGCCGTGCTGGGTATTTTCCGCACGGGTGTCGAGCACATCGGCCAGGCGTTCCATGGACACGGCGGTCTGCTGGAACTCGCTCCACATCTGCGCCAATCGCTGAATAGGCTCGGCGGCACGCCCGGCGAGCATGTTGAAGGCGATAAGTTGGCCCACGGTCATGGCGCCGTCGATCACCATGCGCGCACCGAACCACAGGGTGGCCACGGTGACCAGTTTGCCGATCAGGCCAATGCCCTCACTGGCCAGCATCGACAACACCTGGGTGCGGAAGCTGGCCGCGACGTTCGCAGCCAACAGCCGATCCCAACGCTGGGTTGTCTTGGGTTCCAGCGCCATGCTTTTGAGGGTGTCGATGGCGTTGATCGACTCCAGCAAAAACGCTTGTTGCTCAGCACCACAGGTCACGCTGTGGGCCAGGCGCTCGCGCAGTGCCGGCGTTACGCGCCAGGCCAGGAGCAGGTAGGCTGGCAGCGATAGCAGCACAATCAGCGTTAGCAGCCCGCTGAAACTGGCCATCACGCTCAGGAATACGCCGCAGAAGAGCAGGTCGAGCACCAGCAGCAAACCTGAGCCGGTTAGAAAGCCACGAATGTTTTCCAGCTCGCGCACCCGCGCGACAGAGTCACCCACCCGCCGCGCCTGGAAATACGCCAGCGGCAAGTTCACCAGGTGCTGGAACAACTGCGCCCCCAACTCCACATCGATGCGAGCGGTGGTGTGAGCCAGTAGGTAGTGGCGGATAGCGCTTAGCACACTCTCGAACAGCATGATGACCACCAGGCACACCATCAGTACCTTGAGGGTGGTGAGGCTTTGATGGACCAGCACTTTGTCCATGACCACTTGGAAGAACAAAGGTGTGACCAGCGCGAAAACCTGTAGAAAAAACGCGGCGAGCAGTGTTTGCCCCAATAGGCGTCGGTACTTGATAACGGCGGGAATAAACCAGGTGAAATCAAACCCAGCCCACTGGCCCAATAACGATGCGCGCGAATGCACCGAAATCAACTCACCCGTGCAGAGCCGCTGCAGATCCGCCAGCGTCAGCACCTGGGAACAGCCCTGCACCGCGTCATGGACCAATGCCTGGCCTTGTTCTACACGGGCGACGATCAGATAACCGTCGCTGCTGCGCACCATGGCGGGCAATAGCCGTGGCGGTAGCTCGCCGGATGGCAGGCGCCGACACTGGCCAACGAGCCCCAATTGCGCCAGTTCAGCGAGCACCTGCGCGGTACTTGGCTCGGCGCCGCCACTGCGGCCCTGCCAATGCGCTGGGCCAATGCCCACCTGGTGGAATTGCGCCAGTACCGCCATGCAGGCCTGGGCGCTGTTCAATCTGTAGCTGGCCGACATGGCTGCGCTCCTGTTTCAGTACGCAGCTCAAACTAATGACAGAAAAAAGACAGGCATAGCCGTACCTTCCGACACAGATGTAGGGCAAGTCCTAAAGGCCGACTATTGCTGTAGGAATCTAGCCAAATGAATGGCTGAAGACGGGGGATGTGGTCGTAGGGGGGTATGGGAGAGAGGGTAGATCGGGGGGTCGGCGGCAAGCCGCCTCGCTACCGGAGCGAGGTGGCTGGCCGTCGATTGGGCGCTTAGATTGCGCCGCGGCTGCGCAGCAGGTCGAGCACCTGCTTGACGCTTTGCTCCAGGGACAACGCCTGGGTGTCGATCACCAAGTCAGCGCCTTGGGGCACGTCGTAGGGGAAGGACTCGCCGGGGATGTTGTCTTGGTCGGCCGCGTACAGCCCTTGTGGGTCGCGTTCGCGGCAAACTTGGGGCGACGCCTGCACATAGACGGTGAGCAGCCGGTCGCGGCCGATCAGGTCCTTGGCCTGTTCACGCCCTTCGGCGTTGGGGGCGACGAAGGCAGCCAGGGTCAACAGGCCGGCCTCGTTGAACTGCCGGGCCACGTGGGCGGCGCGGCGCCAGTTCTCGGTGCGCCCGGCGCGGTCCTGGGGCAGGCCTTTGTTGAGGTCGTGGCGCAGGTTCTGGCCGTCCAGCACGAATACCGCGCGGCCTTGGTCGAACAGTTTGCGCTCGACCGCATAGGCCAGGGTGCTCTTGCCAGCGCCCGACAGGCCGGTAAATAGCACCGTGGCAGGCTGCTGGCCAAAGCGTTGGGCGCGCTCGGCGGTGGCAACGTGGGCGAGTTCGCCGTGGTGGCCGCTACCGCCGACCGAGGTCACCGCCGGGGCGATGATCATGCCAGCGCCGACGGTGCCATTGGTCAGGCGGTCGATGATGATAAAGGCACCGGTGGTGCGATTGCTGTCATAGCCGTCCAGGGCGATGGGGGCGTCCAACGCCACCCGCACCTTGCCGATTTCGTTCAACTGCAAGGCGCTGCCCGGGCCTTCGGCCAAGGTGTTCACATCGACCTTGTGGATCAGGCTGGCAACCGTACCCGGTACGTAGCTGGTGGCGCGCTTGATGTCGTACTTTTTACCCGGCAGCATCGGCTCTTCAGCCATCCACACCAACATGGCGTCGAAGTGGTCAGCGACGGTGGGGACGTTGTTGGCATGCACCAGCAGATCGCCACGGGAGATGTCGATTTCATCTTCCATGGTCAGGGTCACAGCTTGGCCGGGGCCAGCTTGTTCCAATTCGCCATCGAAGGTGACGATGGATTTCACCCGGCTGCTTTTGCCCGACGGCAGCACCACGACTTCATCGCCCTTGTGCACGATGCCGCTGGCCAAGGTGCCGGCGAAGCCACGGAAGTTCAGGTTCGGCCGGTTGACGTACTGCACAGGGAAACGCAGGTCGTCGAAGTTACGGTCGCCCGCGACTTCCACGGTTTCGAGAATTTCCATCAGGGTTTGGCCGCTGTACCACGGCGACTGCTCGCTATGGTTGACCACGTTGTCGCCTTTGAGGGCCGACATCGGCACGAAATGCAGGCTGGTCGGCTTGAGCGCGATGCCTTCGGCAAACTTCAGGTAGTCGGCTTTGATGGCTTCGAACACGCCTTCATCGAAGCCCTTGAGGTCCATCTTATTGATGGCCACTACGATGTGCTTGATGCCCAGCAGCGAAGCGATATAGCTGTGCCGACGGGTTTGGGTCTGCACGCCATAGCGCGCGTCCACCAGAATGATCGCCAAGTCACAGGTGGACGCACCCGTGGCCATGTTGCGGGTGTACTGCTCGTGGCCTGGGGTATCGGCAATGATGAACTTGCGCTTGGCCGTGGAGAAGTAGCGGTAGGCGACATCGATGGTGATGCCCTGCTCCCGCTCGGCCTGCAGGCCATCGACGAGCAAGGCCAGGTCGATGTCTTCACCCGTGGTGCCGCTCTTTTTCGAGTCGCGGGTGATGGCTTCCAAGTGATCTTCGTAGATCATTTTGGAGTCGTGCAGCAGGCGCCCGATCAGGGTGCTTTTGCCATCGTCGACGTTGCCGCAGGTAAGGAAACGCAAGAGTTCTTTGCGTTCATGCTGGGCCAGGTAGGCGAGGATGTCCTCGCTGATCAATTCGGATTGGTGCGACATAATCTGACCCTAGTTAGAAATAACCCTGACGTTTCTTATCTTCCATCGAGCCGGCCCCATCGTGGTCGATGACCCGGCCTTGGCGTTCGGAAGTACGGGTCAGGAGCATTTCCTGAATGATGTCCGTGAGGCTGTCGGCCTCGGACTCCACCGCGCCCGTCAACGGGTAGCAGCCAAGGGTGCGGAAGCGCACTTTCTTTTTGACGATCCGGGCTTTTTCTTCCTCGCTGAGGTGCTCGAGGATGCGGTCGTCGTCGATCATGATCAAGGTGCCGTTCTTCTCGATGACTTCCCGCTCGGCGGCGAAGTACAGCGGCACGATCGGGATGCCTTCTAGGTAGATGTACTGCCAGATGTCCAGCTCGGTCCAGTTCGACAACGGGAAAACGCGAATCGATTCGCCCTTGTTGACCTTGCCGTTGTACACGTTCCACAACTCGGGGCGCTGGTTTTTCGGGTCCCAACGGTGCTTGCTGTCGCGGAACGAATACACCCGCTCCTTGGCCCGGGACTTTTCTTCGTCGCGGCGGGCACCACCGAAAGCGGCATCGAAACCGTACTTGTCCAGGGCCTGTTTCAAGCCCTGGGTCTTCATGATATCGGTATGTTTGGAGCTGCCGTGGGTGAACGGGTTGATACCCTGCGCCACGCCGTCGGGGTTAACGTGCACCAGCAGGTCCAGGCCCATTTCTTCGACCATGCGGTCGCGGAACTTGTACATCTCCTGGAACTTCCACCGGGTGTCGACGTGCATCACCGGGAAGGGCAACTTGCCCGGGAAAAACGCTTTGCGGGCCAGATGCAGCATAACGGCAGAGTCTTTGCCGATGGAGTACAGCATCACCGGGTTGTCGAATTCGGCGGCCACTTCACGGATGATGTGGATGCTTTCCGCCTCCAACTCTTTCAAGTGTGTCAGTTTGTCGACCATGGCTACTCACGGGGGGTGACTGTGTGGGTCGGCCTTCGGGCCGTATTCGAGCCGGGCATGCTAGCACGGCGGCCTCTTCTATTGATTAACTGGGTTAGATCGAAGAGGTATAACAATATACCCCCGAGTTTGGCTGGCCGCTTGGCGGTCAAATGGGATTGGGGCAATCGATGAACAGATGTTCCAGGGCAAAGCGGCGCGCCAGGTAGTCGCCCAACGCCTGCACCCCATAGCGCTCGGTGGCGTGGTGGCCGGCGGCAATAAAGCTAATGCCGTTTTCGCGGGCACTGTGAAAGGTTTGCTCGGACGCCTCGCCGCTGATGAACAGATCGACCCCGGCAGCGACCGCCTGGTCGATATAGCCTTGGCCACCGCCCGTGCACCAACCCACGCGGCGGATCATCTCGTTGCCTTCGACCAACAACGGCTCACGCCCCATGACTTCCCACACGCGGCGGGCGAAATCCCTGGGGGTCACAGGCTCGGCGAGTGAGCCCACCAACCCGACGACTTTGCTGTCTGCGGGATCCAGCGGCCCCTCGACGGTGATCTCCAATTGCCGGGCCAGTTGCACGTTGTTGCCGACTTCGGGGTGCAGGTCCAACGGCAGGTGGTAGGCCAGTACGCTGATATCGTGCTTGAGCAAGGCCTTGAGGCGGCGCTGTTTCATGCCCACCACGCAGGGGTTTTCGCCTTTCCAGAAATAGCCATGGTGGACCAGGATCAGGTCGGCACCTGCCTCGATCGCCGCGTCGATCAGCGCCTGACTGGCCGTGACCCCGCTGACGATACGCAACACTTGCGGGCGCCCTTCCACCTGCAGGCCATTGGGGCAGTAGTCGGGTATTTTTCCGGCGCCCAGGTAGCGATCAGCTTCTTCAACGAGCGTACTAAGAGCCACAGCCATAAAAGTCTCCACAAAGGCAGTTCAGAGCGGCGCAAGCGCTCGTATAATGACGCCCATTATGGGCTGCCCCAACCTTATGTGGAAATGCCCAAGCCGCCGTCACTTGCCCGGGACTCATTCATGTTCAACGCATTGCGTTATTTTGGCTGGCCATTGCTCACAGGCGTGCTGATTGCCTTGCTGGTCATCCTGCGTTTTCCGGAGTGGGTCGGCCTGCCTAGCCAGGACGTCAACCTGCAGCAGGCGCCGCAATCGGCCAGTGTCATTCAGGGGCCGGTGTCCTACGCCGATGCGGTCACCATCGCCGCCCCGGCGGTGGCGAACCTGTACACCACCAAAGCGGTTAATAAAGCCGGCCACCCGCTGTTCGAAGACCCGCAATTTCGCCGCTTTTTCGGGGATAACCTGCCCTCACAACGGCGCTGGGAGTCCAGCCTGGGGTCGGCGGTAATCATGAGCCCTGAAGGCTATCTGCTGACCAACAACCACGTCACCTCTGGGGCGGACCAGATCGTCGTCGCCCTCAAGGACGGCCGCGAAACTCTCGCAAGGGTGATCGGCAGCGACCCGGAAACCGATCTGGCCGTGCTCAAGATCGACCTGAAAAACCTGCCCTCGATTACCATCGGGCGCTCCGACACCCTGCGGATCGGCGATGTCGCCCTGGCCATCGGCAACCCCTTTGGCGTGGGGCAAACCGTGACCATGGGCATCATCAGCGCCACCGGGCGCAACCAGTTGGGGCTCAATACCTACGAAGACTTCATCCAGACCGACGCGGCGATCAACCCCGGCAACTCGGGCGGTGCGCTGGTGGACGCCAATGGCAACCTGACGGGCATCAACACGGCCATCTTTTCCAAATCCGGCGGCTCCCAGGGGATCGGTTTCGCTATTCCCACCAAGCTCGCGCTGGAGGTCATGAAATCGATCATCGAGCACGGCCAGGTGATTCGCGGCTGGCTCGGCATCGAGGTGCAACCCTTGACCCAAGAGCTGGCGGAGTCTTTCGGGCTTAAAGACAGCCCGGCGATCGTTGTGGCGGGGGTGTTCCGCGATGGCCCCGCGCAGAAGGCCGGCCTGCAACTGGGTGACGTGATCCTCAGCATTAATGGCGAACCGGCCAGTGACGGCCGCCGCTCGATGAACCAGGTGGCGCGCACCAAGCCCCACGACCGGGTCATGATCGAGGTGATGCGTAACGGCAAACGCCTCAAGCTTAATGCTGAAGTGGGCGTCAGGCCGCCACCGGCGCCGGCGGCGACCAAAGAAGAGGAGTGACGCGCCGAGCGTGTGCCCCCTCTGCCAGGGCTTAAAGCGCCTCGATCAACGCCTGGTTCTGCGCCTCGGTGCCCACCGAAATACGCAAGAACTGGGCGATTCGCGGCTGTTTGAAGTGACGCACGATCACCCCCTGCTCACGCAGTCGCGCCGCCAGTTGCGCGCCGTCCTGTTGCGGATGGCGAGCAAAGATGAAGTTGGCCGCCGACGGCAGCACTTCGAAGCCACGCTGCTGCAATTGCGCGACTAGCTTCTCGCGACTCTCAATCACTGCCCCGCAGGTCTGCTGGAAGTAGTCGCGGTCGGCAAACGCCGCCGCCGCGCCAGCGACGGCCACACGGTCGATGGGGTAAGAGTTGAAACTGTTCTTGATGCGTTCCAGGGCCTCGATCAGGTCCGGGTGGCCCACGGCCAGGCCGACACGCAGCCCCGCCAAGGAGCGCGACTTGGAAAGGGTCTGGGTGACCAAGAGATTGGGGTAACGGTCAACCAAGGCAATTGCGCTCTGGCCGCCGAAATCGATGTAGGCCTCGTCTACCACCACCACTGAATCCGGGCTGCCTTGCAGCAAGCGCTCTACCGCGTCCAGGCCCAACAGGCAGCCGGTCGGTGCATTGGGGTTGGGGAAAATGATTCCGGCGTTGGCCCGCGCGTAATCATCGACGTTGATCTGAAACGCGTCATCCAGGGGCACGGCGTCGAAATCAATGCCGTACAAACCGCAATAGACCGGGTAAAAGCTGTAGCTGATGTCTGGAAACAACAGCGGTTTGTCGTGCTGGAACAACCCATGAAAAATGTGCGCCAGCACTTCGTCCGAACCATTGCCCAGAAAGACTTGGCGGGTATCGACACCGTAGTAGTCGGCTACCGCCTGCTTGAGCAGGTCGCTGTTGGGGTCGGGGTACAAGCGCAGATCGTCGCTGATGGCCGCGCGCATGGCTGCCAGCGCCTTAGGCGACGGCCCGTAGGGGTTTTCATTGGTGTTGAGTTTGACCAGGTTGGCCAGCTTCGGCTGCTCGCCAGGCACGTATGGCACTAGGTCTTTAACGAAAGGGCTCCAGAATCGGCTCATTTTATTCCCCCTGCTTGATGCGATATTCGGCACTGCGCGCGTGGGCGCTCAGGGACTCTCCGCGCGCCAGCACGGAAGCGGTCTTGCCCAGCTCCGACGCACCGGCCTCGGAACAGAAGATGATCGATGAGCGCTTCTGGAAGTCATAGACCCCCAATGGCGATGAAAACCGCGCCGTACCGGAAGTTGGCAAGACGTGGTTGGGGCCAGCGCAGTAGTCTCCCAACGCCTCGGAGGTATGCCGCCCCATGAAAATTGCGCCGGCGTGGCGTATCTGCGGCAACCAGGCTTCGGGGTCGGCCACCGACAACTCCAAGTGTTCCGGTGCAATGCGGTTGGCCACCTCAATGGCCTGTTGCATGTCGCGCACCTGAATGAGCGCGCCACGGCCGTTGATGGAGGTCTTGATGATCTCGGCGCGCTCCAGGGTCGGCAGCAATTTGTCGATACTGGCCGCGACCTTGTCCAGGAACTCGGCGTCGGGGCTGACCAGAATAGCCTGGGCGTCCTCGTCGTGTTCGGCTTGGGAGAACAGGTCCATAGCGATCCAGTCGGGGTCGGTGGCGCCGTCGCAGACCACGAGGATCTCCGAAGGCCCGGCGATCATGTCGATGCCCACCTGGCCGAAGACGTGGCGCTTGGCGGTGGCCACATAGATGTTGCCCGGCCCGACCACTTTATCCACCCTCGGTACGCTCTCGGTGCCATAGGCCAGGGCCGCGACCGCCTGCGCCCCACCAATGGTGAAGACCCGGTCGACCCCAGCAATGCACGCCGCCGCCAGCACCAGCTCGTTGATTTCACCGCGAGGGGTGGGGACCACCATGACCACCTCAGCCACCCCGGCCACCTTGGCAGGAATAGCGTTCATCAGCACGGACGAGGGGTAGGACGCCTTGCCGCCCGGCACATAGAGGCCGGCGCGGTCCAGCGGGGTGACTTTCTGGCCAAGCACGGTGCCATCGGCTTCGGTATAGCTCCAGGAATCCTGCTTCTGTTTTTCGTGGTAACTGCGCACCCGCGTGGCGGCAGTTTCCAGTGCAGCACGCTGGGCTTCGGTGATGCGGGTCAGGGCCAACTCCAGACGCTCGCGGGGCAGGATCAGGTCGGCCATGGAGGCGACCTGCAGGCCATCGAAGCGCTGAGTGAATTCGACCAGGGCCGCGTCGCCGCGCTCACGCACGGCTTTGATGATGTCGAGCACGCGCTGGTTGACCGAGTCGTCAGACACGCTTTCCCAGCTCAGCAAATGGTCCAGATGGCCAGCGAAGCCCGGATCAGCGGCATTGAGTCGGCGAATAGCAGTAGAAGCGGTCATAGCTGGCCTCGAATGATGGGCAATGGCTCAAGCACCGATAGATTAGCAATCGATCCGCGTCGGCACTTGAGAAATTTGGCTATGGCGCGGATAGACGGCGCGGCAGATAGCCGCGCCAGTGAATCAACCGCGGTGTCGCGATTGCACGGCAGTGCGCAGCGTGTCGATCAGCGCCTGAATACGCGCGTGCTGCATTTTCATGGACGCTTTGTTGACCACCAGCCGGGAACTGATCGTAGCGATCAGCTCTTGGGGCTCCAGGCCATTGGCGCGCAAGGTGTTGCCGGTGTCTACCACGTCGATGATCTTGTCCGCCAGGTTGATCAACGGCGCCAGCTCCATCGAGCCATACAGCTTGATGATATCGACCTGCCGACCCTGCTCGGCGTAGTAACGCTTGGCAACGTTGACGAACTTGGTGGCGACTCGCAAACGGCCCTTGGGCTCCGGCGCGCCAATGGCCCCGGCGGTCATCAAGCGACATTTGGCGATCTGCAGGTCGAGCGGCTCGTACAAGCCCTGGCCGGCATACTCCATCAGCACGTCTTTACCTGCTACACCGAGGTCGGCCGCACCGTGCTCGACATAGGTCGGCACGTCGGTGGCGCGCACGATCAGCAGCCGGACGTCTTCCTGGGTCGTGGGGATGATCAGCTTGCGGCTTTTATCCGGGTTCTCGGTCGGCACGATGCCCGCCTCTGCCAGCAACGGCAGGGTGTCATCGAGAATGCGGCCCTTGGACAGCGCGATGGTCAGCATGGAAAGCATTAGCCCTTATAGAAGGAAAATTCGTAACTACGGCGCGGTCCCTGCGCCGTCCAACAGCTAGCCCGGTACGCGACGGATCTTCGCGCCCAACATCTGCAGTTTTTCTTCGATGCACTCGTAACCACGGTCAATGTGGTAGATGCGGTCGATAAGGGTGTCGCCCTCGGCCGTCAGTGCGGAAATGACCAGGCTGGCCGAAGCCCGCAGGTCAGTGGCCATCACTGGAGCGCCTTTAAGCGAAGGCACGCCAGTCACGATCGCCGTATTGCCTTCGACCTGAATGTGAGCGCCCATGCGGTGCATCTCATAAACGTGCATGAAACGGTTTTCAAACACGGTTTCGATGACCGCGCCCGTGCCTTCGGCAATCGCGTTCAGGGAGATGAACTGCGCTTGCATGTCGGTGGGGAACGCTGGATAAGGCGCGGTGCGCAGGTTAACGGCTTTGGGCCGCTTGCCATGCATGTTCAGCTCGATCCAGTCTTCGCCGGTTGTGATCTCGGCACCGGCTTCCTTGAGCTTCTCAAGGACCGCTTCCAGGATGGTGGGGTCGGTGTCTTTGAGCTTGACCCGGCCACCGGTCGCTGCCGCCGCCACCAGATAAGTGCCGGTTTCGATACGGTCGGGCATCACCTTATAGGTGGTGGAACCCAGGCGTTTGACGCCGTCGATGGTGATGGTGTCGGTACCAGCGCCCTGGATGTTGGCACCCATGGCAATAAGGAAATTGGCCAGGTCGACCACTTCCGGCTCACGGGCGGCGTTTTGCAACACGCTGCGGCCGTTGGCCAGGGCCGCGGCCATCATGATGTTCTCGGTACCGGTCACGCTGACCGTGTCGAAGAAAAAGTTGGCGCCGCGCAAGCCGCCTTCTGGGGCCTTGGCCTTGATGTAGCCACCCACGACTTCGATCTGCGCGCCCATGGCTTCAAGGCCACGGATGTGCAAGTCAACAGGACGCGAGCCAATAGCGCAGCCGCCCGGCAGGGCCACTTCGGCTTCGCCGAAACGCGCGACCATGGGGCCGAGCACGAGAATGGAAGCGCGCATGGTCTTGACCAGCTCGTACGGCGCAACAAGTGTCTTGATGGTGCGGGCGTCGATCTCCACCGCCAGCTTTTCGTCGATCACAGGCTCGATGCCCATGCGCCCGAACAGCTCGATCATGGTGGTGATGTCGTGCAAGTGCGGCAGGTTGGCGACGGTCACAGGACCATCAGCCAGCAAGGTGGCCGCCAGAATCGGCAGAGCGGAGTTTTTGGCCCCGGAGATGCGGATTTCGCCATCAAGGCGAACGCCGCCGGTAATTATCAGTTTGTCCATTGGGATCTCGACGCGGATTGGCTCAGGAACGCTCAGCCCAGGCTGCGTTGCTGAAGAATTTCATGGTGACCGCATGGATACTGCCATCGGCGATCCATGGGTTCAGATGGGCGTATATCTGCTGCTGACGCTTGACCGGGCTGAGGGCCGCCAGCTCGTCGCTGATGACATTCAACTGGAAGTTGCAGCCTGCGCCTTCAACTTCTACCTGGACTTGTGGCAGCTTCCCTTCCAGAAAGCTCTTAACTTCTTCGGCCTGCATGCTCAACCTCGATCGGCGCCCAGTGCGCGCGGGTCGGCTATGATACAAAAAAAGCCCCTCGCCTGCGAATACTGTGCGCAGGGTGTCTGACGGAGGGGCATGGGCATCAGGGCTGGGCCAGCAGTTCGCTCACCCCATTGACCTGGGCGATTTGCTGCATATCGGCTGGCATGCCACGAATGGCCATAGGCTTGCCAGCGGCTTGGGCGTCACGCAGGAAACACAGCAACAGGGACACCCCCACGCTGCTGGAATGCTCCACCGCCGAGCAATCGAGGATCAGCGGCTCGTGCCCGGCGCTGGCGATCAGGGCCTTGCCCTCCTGCCTAAGTACCGCTCCAGTGCTGTAGTCCAATGTCCCGGCGAGGCTCAGGACACCCGGCTCGGCCAGCCGCACCGAGGCCTGGCTCATTGCGCTGGCTGCGCAGTGGCTTTGTCGGTCTCGGCTTTGGCCTTGGCCACCGCGCCAGCCCAACCGTCGATGGTTTTGTCCAAGTTGTTGCCGTTACGCTGCATGGCGTCGGCGAACTGATCGCGGAACAGCTTGCCAATGTTGATGCCGTTGATCACAACGTTGCGCACTTTCCACTGATTATTAAGCTTTTCCAGGGTATAGGACACGGGGTAGACCGCGCCATTGCTGCCTTTGACCTGCATGTCGACGCTGGTGCGGTCGCCGCTTTCATCCTTGGCCGGGTTCACCGTGATGCCCTGATTGTTGTATTCCAGCAAGGCATTACCGTAGAACTGCATCAGGCTGCGCTTGAAGTTTTCCTGGAAGCGCTGCATTTGCGCCGGGGTCGCCCGGCCCGAATACTTGACGGTCATGATGCTGCGCGAAATACCGTCGGCATCGACCACCGGCCCCACGATGTTGTTGAGGGCCTCGTAAAAGGCACTAGGGTCTTGGCGATATTTATCGCGGTTGGCCTCTAGATCACTGAGCAGTCGCTTGGTGGTGTCTTCAATTAGATCATGAGCGGAGACTGCAGGCGCCGCCGCGTGGCTGACCAAAGGAAACAAGGCCACCAGGATCAGCAGGCTACGTCGCAGGATCGAAAGCATGTGTTACTCCTTATTTGGCGTCTTTGCTGACTGTATTGAGCAGGAATTTCCCGATCAGGTCCTCAAGCACCAGCGATGACTGGGTGTCATGGATGGTCCCGCCATCCTTGAGCAAGGCCGAGTCGCCACCAACGCTGATACCAATGTACTTTTCCCCCAGCAGGCCGGCGGTGAGGATCGACGCAGTGGAATCGGTTGGCAGGTTGTCAACGCTTTTGTCCAGTTGCACGGTCACACGGCCAGTGAACGTATCACGGTCCAGATCGATGGCCGTGACCTTGCCGATGGTTACACCGGCCATGGTCACCTTGGCCCTTACAGTCAGACCGGCAATATTGTCGAAATACGCATAAAGTTTGTAACTGTCGGTGTTAGCGCTCGGCGACAAGCCGCTGACGCGCAATGCCAGCAGGAGCAAAGCCAGGATTCCGGCCAGAAGAAACAGGCCGACACCGACTTCAAGGGTGCGGTTTTGCATCAGAAATCTCCAAACATCAGGGCAGTCAGAATAAAGTCCAGGCCAAGTACGGCCAGCGAGGCGTAAACCACGGTCTTGGTGGTAGCACGGCTGATACCTTCGGAGGTCGGCTCACAGTCATACCCCTGAAACACCGCGATCCAAGTCACCACGAACGCGAACACCAGGCTTTTGATGACCCCATTGAGGACATCTTCGGTAAAACTCACACTGTTCTGCATATTGGCCCAGAACGAGCCCTCGTACACACCGAGCCAGTTGACCGCCACCCATGACCCACCCCAAATGCCCACCACGCTGAAAATCATCGCCAGCAGCGGCAGGGATATGAAGCCGGCCCACAGGCGCGGCGCCACGATATATTTGAGCGGGTCGACGCCGATCATCTCCAGGCTAGACAGCTGCTCGGTGGATTTCATGTTGCCGATTTCCGCGGTCAGGGCTGAGCCGGCACGGCCGGCGAACAACAAGGCGGTGACCACGGGGCCCAACTCGCGCAGCAGGGTCAAGGCAATCATCTGCCCTACCGCCTGCTCCGAGCCGTACTTGGCGAGAATGCTGAAACCCTGCAGCGAGAGCACCATACCGATGAAGATGCCCGACACAACGATGATCAGCAGGGACATCACCCCCACGGAATACAACTGTTTGATCAGTAGCTGAAAGCCGCCGCCGATGCCTCCACGCCCGACCAGCGCATGCATCAGGAAAATACCCGAGCGGCCCAGCACCGCGACCATGTCGATGGCCGAGCGGCCAAACAGCGCCACACGGTCAAATAGCGTTTTCTTGCGCATCAACGCGTCCCCAGCAAATCGGCGCGGTAGTCTGGCGCAGAAAAATGGAAAGGCACCGGACCGTCCGGGTCGCCCTTCATGAATTGGCGAATACGTGGGTTGTCAGACCCCATCAACTCCGCAGGAGTGCCCTGCCCCAGCACCTGACCGTCGCCGACGACATAAAGGTAGTCAGCGATGCTGGCCGTTTCGGCGAGGTCGTGGGACACCACTACACTGGTGATCCCCAGCGCGTCGTTGAGCAGGCGAATCAGGCGTACCAGAACGCCCATGGCGATGGGGTCCTGCCCCACGAAAGGCTCGTCGTACATGAGGATCTGTGGGTCCATGGCAATCGCCCTGGCCAACGCGACCCGACGCTTCATGCCACCGGACAGCTCATCGGGCATCAATTCGATTGCCCCGCGCAGGCCCACGGCCTGCAGCTTCATGAGCACGATGTCGCGGATCATTTCTTCAGGCAGGTCGGTATGCACGCGCAATGGGAAGGCAACGTTCTCGAAAACGTCGAGGTCGGTAAACAACGCGCCACTCTGAAACAGCACGCCCATGTGCTTACGCGCATCGAACAAATCGCTGCGCGATAGCCCAGGAAGGTTCTGCCCGTTGACCCATACTTCGCCAGCACTAGGGCGCAGCTGCGCGCCCATCAACCGCAACAGGGTGGTCTTGCCGCAACCGGAAGGCCCCATGATGCCGGTGACCTTGCCACGGGGGATGCGGATGTCGACATTATTGAAGATGCTGCGCGAACCCCGCTTGAAAGACACACCTTTCAAATCAATCGCGTAAGCGTTATCGGCACTCATCTTTACTCCTTTCGATGCAGCCACACCTCGGACGCTCGCCACCTAGATGGAGGCACGCGTTCCGTGCGGGCCGAGCAAGCGGCGAACTATATCACCGACGAGACACTCGCCCAAATCCCCGAACCGCCTGCGGTACGCTTTCTAGTCAAATTTCAGACAAGTCCTACAAGCGATCCTCCCCCACTTGGACATCTTTATTATGTAAGAGAACGCGGCACGTGAGGGAATCACGCAATAGGGCTATAATCGCCGCCTTTTCACCAGGCACTTCGATTTTGCTATGACCCTGACCAGCGAGCTGATCCAATCCGCACACCGCACCATCCGCCTTGAAATCGAAGCGGTTGAAGGCCTGCTTGCCCATATCGGCGCCGACTTCGTGCGCGCCTGTGAAATGATCCTGGGCAGTAAAGGCCGTGTTGTAGTGGTGGGAATGGGTAAATCCGGGCACATCGGCAAGAAAATTGCGGCCACCCTGGCGAGCACTGGCACCACCGCTTTTTTTGTTCATCCTGCCGAAGCCAGCCATGGCGACATGGGCATGATCACCCGGGATGACATCATCCTGGCGCTCTCCAATTCTGGCTCCACTGCCGAAATCGTCACCCTGTTGCCCCTGATCAAACGCCTGGGCATTCAGCTGATCACCATCACCGGCAACCCTGACTCGCTGCTGGCCAAGGCCGGCGAGGTCAACCTGGACGCCCGTGTCGCCCACGAAGCCTGCCCGCTGAACCTGGCTCCGACCTCGTCCACCACCGCCGCCCTGGTGCTCGGCGACGCGTTGGCCATCGCCCTGTTGGAGGCACGCGGATTCACCGCCGAAGACTTCGCGTTCTCCCACCCAGGCGGCGCCCTGGGCCGGCGCCTGCTGCTCAAGGTCGAGCATGTGATGCACACCGGCACCGAACTACCCTGCGTACCCCGAGGCACACTGCTGCGCGATGCCTTGATGGAAATGACGCGAAAAGGCTTGGGCATGACCGTGGTTCTAGAAGAAGATGGGCGCCTGGCGGGGGTTTTCACCGACGGCGACTTGCGCCGCACGCTAGACCGCAGCATCGATATACACAGCGCTCGCATCGACGACGTCATGACACCCAATGCCAAGACCGCGAGGGCCGAGATGCTGGCCGCCGAGGCGTTGAAGATCATGGAAGATCACAAGATCGGTGCACTGGTCGTGGTGGACACCGCAGGGCACCCGCTGGGTGCGCTGAACATGCACGATCTTTTGCGCGCAGGAGTGATGTAAATGGACACGCAATTGTTGCAGCGGGGCGAAACCATCAAGCTGGCGGTGTTTGACGTCGATGGCGTACTGACCGACGGCCGCCTTTATTTCCTCGAGGACGGCAGCGAATTCAAGTCCTTCAGCACGCTGGACGGCCAGGGCATCAAAATGTTGATCGCTTCCGGGGTCGCCACCGCTATCATTAGCGGGCGCAAATCCCCCGTTGTCGAGCGGCGCGCGAACAACCTTGGTATTGCCCATCTTTTCCAGGGGCGTGAAGACAAATTGGTGGTACTCGACGGTCTTCTTGCCGAACTGGGCCTAAGCTATGAACAGGTCGCTTATTTAGGCGACGACTTGCCCGATTTGCCAGTGATCCGTCGGGTTGGCCTGGGCATGGCGGTGGCTAACGCGGCCCCGTTCGTGCGCGAGCATGCCCATGGTGTGACCCAAGCCCGTGGTGGCGAAGGTGCCGCCCGTGAATTCTGCGAGCTGATTCTGCGCGCCCAAGGCAATCTGGATACCGCCTTGGCGGCCTATCTGTAGAGCGATTACATGCTGAACAAAAAAATTCGTAACACCCTGATATTTGCTATCGTCGCCGCGCTATTCGCGGCTGTCGGTTACTGGAATATCAGCCCGGAGAGCTTTCTCGACCGCCCCACCGTGAGCGTCGACGACGCGGCCATCGACTATTACGCAATCAACGCGCGCAGCAAGCAGTTCCTGCCCGACGGCGGTTTGCAATACGAGATGACCGCCGACAAGGTGGAACACCTGAAGGCCAGCGAAGTGACCCAGTTGACCAAACCCGATATGCAACTGTATCGCGGCAGCGTTTACCCCTGGCATGTGCAAAGCGAACGCGGCGAAGTCAACCCGGACGGTACAGAAGTAGAATTGATCGACTCGGTGCGTGTTGCCCGCACCGACCAGAAACAACGCGCGACGGTTATCACCACCTCGCGCATGACCGTATTCCCGCAGAAGCAATATGCGCAGACCGAGCAAAACGTTAGAATCGACGGCGCTGGCGGTGTCTCCACGGCCAAGGGAATGAAAGCGTACCTGAACGACAGCAGGATCAACCTGTTGTCCAACGTAAGAGGACAGTATGAGGCTCGTTAAAACCCTCCCATTTTTGCTCGGCCTGGGCGCAGTACTGGGAAGCGCGAGCGCCTGGGCACTGCCTACCGACCGTGACCAGCCTATCCATATTCAGTCCGACGACGCTCAGCTTGACGACAAGCAAGGCGTGGCGACTTACAAGGGTAACGTGATCATCACCCAGGGCTCGATGAAGATCACCGGCAATACCGTCACCATCACCCGTAATGCTACGGGCGATGTCGATGTGTTCACGGCAGTCGGTAACCTGGCCTACTACGAGCAAAAGCCCGCGGCAGACAAGCCCATCGTGCAGGCCTACGGTGTGACTATCCAATACTTTGCGGCCCAAGACCGCATTGTGCTGATCGACCGCGCCAAGGTCATCAACGATAACAACACCTCCGAAGGCGAGAAAATCGTCTACGACACCGTCAAGCAGGTGGTGAATGCCGGCCGTGCGAATGGCTCGAAAGTGACCGCTCCGCGGCCACGCATCGACATGGTGATCCAGCCGAAAAAGAAACCCGACGCGCAGAAGGCCCAGTAATGGCAATTCTGAAAGCCCAACACCTGGCCAAGAGCTACAAGAGCCGCCAGGTTGTCCGCGATGTCAGCCTGTCCATCGAGAGCGGCCAGATCGTCGGCCTGCTCGGCCCTAACGGCGCTGGCAAAACCACCTGTTTCTATATGATCGTTGGCCTGGTACAGGCCGACCAAGGTCGCGTACTGATCGACGACCTCGACGTCAGCCATCAGCCCATGCATGGCCGCGCACGCTCGGGTATCGGCTACCTGCCCCAGGAAGCCTCGATCTTTCGCAAGCTGTCGGTGGCCGACAACATCATGGCGATTCTTGAAACGCGCAAAGAACTCGACAGCGCTGCGCGTCGCCAAGAGCTCGAAAGCCTGCTACAGGAATTCCATATCACCCATATTCGTGACAACCTCGGCATGAGCCTGTCCGGGGGTGAGCGCCGCCGTGTGGAAATCGCCCGGGCTTTGGCCACCGCGCCCAAGTTCATCCTGCTCGATGAGCCGTTTGCCGGTGTCGACCCTATCTCGGTGGGCGATATCAAGCAGATTATCCAGCACCTTAAAAGCAAGGGCATTGGGGTTCTGATCACCGACCACAACGTTCGCGAAACCCTTGATATCTGTGAAACCGCCTACATCGTCAACGACGGCCAGCTGATCGCTGAAGGTGATTCCCAGGCGATTCTGGCCAACGAACTGGTGAAGGAAGTCTATCTGGGCCACGAGTTCCGGCTCTAGACTTGGCTGTCACTGGTCACCAATGATCGCGTTTTGGCATTAATTGAGCTTACGCCCTAGGCAAACACGGGGTGTTCAGGCATATAATTTGCTTACGACATAAAACTGGGCACCCCGGTGCCCTGTAGTGGATGGCGCGTTGCGCCGGCGAATAAGGTGTTAAGCCCCTGCCATGAAACCATCGCTCGTCCTACGAATGGGCCAGCAACTGACGATGACACCGCAGTTGCAACAGGCTATCCGGCTTCTCCAGCTTTCGACCCTTGACCTCCAACAGGAGATTCAGGAAGCGCTGGAGTCCAATCCAATGCTCGAACGCCAGGAAGAAGGCGATGATTTCGACAACAGTGACCCGCTTGCCGATCACGTCGAACAGAAAGTCACCCCAGAGGTGCAGGAGCCGAGCTTCCAGGAAAGTGCGCCGACCGTAGACAACCTGGAAGAAGGCGACTGGAGCGAACGCATCCCCAATGACCTGCCGGTCGATACCGCCTGGGAAGACGTTTACCAGACCAGCGCCAGTAGCCTGCCGAGCAACGACGACGATGAATGGGACTTCACCACCCGCACCTCGGTTGGCGAGAGCTTGCAGAGCCATCTGCTGTGGCAGCTGAACCTGGCCCCGATGTCCGATACCGACCGGTTGATCGCGGTGACGCTGATCGACTGCATTAACAACCAAGGCTATCTCGACGAGACGCTGGAAGAGGTGTGCGGGTCGTTCGACCCCGAACTGGACATCGAACTGGATGAAGTCGAGGCCGTACTTCACCGTATTCAACAATTCGAGCCTGCGGGCATTGGCGCGCGCAGCCTAAGCGAGTGCCTGCTGCTGCAATTGCGCCAACTGCCCGCCAATACCCGCTGGCTGGCCGAAGCCCAACGTCTGGTCCGCGACTTTATCGACATGTTGGGCAGCCGCGATTACAGCCAGTTGATGCGGCGCATGAAGCTCAAAGAAGACGAGCTGCGCCAGGTGATCGAGCTGGTGCAGAGCCTCAACCCACGCCCAGGCTCGCAAATTGAGTCTAGCGAGCCGGAATACGTAGTCCCTGACGTCATCGTGCGCAAAGACAACGAACGCTGGCTGGTGGAGCTCAATCAGGAGTCAGTACCGCGCCTACGGGTGAACCCGCAATATGCCGGTTTCGTACGGCGTGCGGACACCAGTGCCGACAACACCTTCATGCGTAATCAGTTGCAGGAGGCCCGTTGGTTCATCAAGAGCCTACAGAGCCGCAACGAAACCCTCATGAAGGTGGCGAGCCAGATCGTCGAGCACCAGCGTGGTTTCCTCGACTACGGCGATGAGGCCATGAAGCCACTGGTACTGCACGACATCGCCGAAGCGGTTGGCATGCACGAATCGACTATTTCCCGGGTCACTACCCAGAAATACATGCATACCCCACGGGGTATCTACGAACTGAAATACTTTTTCTCCAGCCACGTGAGCACCTCTGAAGGCGGTGAATGCTCGTCCACCGCCATTCGCGCAATCATCAAGAAACTGGTCGCTGCGGAAAATCAGAAAAAGCCGTTGAGTGACAGCAAGATCGCTGGTTTACTGGAAGCACAAGGCATTCAGGTGGCCCGTCGCACTGTTGCCAAGTACCGCGAGTCATTGGGCATCGCACCGTCCAGTGAGCGCAAGCGTCTAATGTAGTAAGTGCACCTAGGCCGGCCACCTGACGATGTGCCACAGCGTTCCAGCGGCAAACATCAACGTTTGCCTCTTTATGCACTGGCAATAAGGAGAAGCGGTATGCAAGTCAACATCAGTGGGCACCAACTGGATGTGACCGGCCCGATGCGCGACTACGTGAGCGAAAAACTCGCCCGGCTCGAACGCCATTTCGACAAGATCACCAATGTGCAAGTCATTATGGAGGTCGAGAAGCTCAAGCAAAAAATCGAAGCCACCCTGCATATTCCTGGTGGTGAAGTGGTCGCCAACGCAGAGCATGACGACATGTATGCCGCCATCGACCTCCTCACCGACAAGCTAGACCGCCAACTCAAGAAACATAAGGAAAAACAGCAAAGCCTGCTGCAAGGTGCGGCGGCCCGCTGATACTCCCCCATGATCCGACTTGAAACTATCCTGACCCCCGGCCGTTCCCTGGTGAACGTGCCGGGCGGCAGTAAAAAACGTGTACTCGAACAAATTGGCAACCTGATCGGCGAACAAGTGCCCGACATGGAAGCGCAAGAAGTGTTCGAAAGCCTGGTCGCTCGCGAAAAACTCGGCTCCACGGGCTTTGGCAATGGCATAGCCATTCCACACTGCCGCCTGAAGGGTTGTCACACCCCTATCAGCGCCCTGCTTCACCTGAAATCCCCGGTTGACTTCGACGCCATCGACGGCGAGCCGGTCGACCTGTTATTCGTGCTATTGGTGCCTGAAGCGGCCACCGATGCTCACCTCGAACTGCTCCGGCAGATCGCTGAAATGCTGGATAAGAAAGACATCCGAGAAAAACTACGTTCAGCCGAAAGCAACGAAGCCCTGTATAAAGTTGTATTGGACTTCCAGAACGGTTCCTAACCATGCGTTTAATTGTCGTCAGCGGCCGCTCAGGCTCAGGAAAGAGTACTGCCCTCGCGGTGTTGGAGGACAACGGCTTCTATTGCATCGATAACCTGCCTGCCGGCCTATTGCCAGAGCTGGCTGAACGCTCGCTTATCCATACCGAGCTGTCGCAGCCTTTGGTGGCGGTGTCCATCGATGCACGTAACTTGCCAAGCCATCTTTCGCGCTTTCCGCAGCTGCTTGAAGAGGTGCGGGCAAAGCACATTCAGTGCGATGTGCTTTACCTCGATGCCGACGAAGAAACCCTGCTCAAGCGCTTCTCCGAGACGCGCCGACGCCACCCCTTGAGCAGTGCCAACCGCTCGCTGGCTGAGGCGATCCGTGATGAGACCACGTTACTAGGGCCCATCATTGACCTGGCCGATCTGAAGATCGACACCACCAACTTGAATCTTTACCAACTGCGCGATTCGATCAAATTGCGCCTGTTGAACAAGCCCGAGCCTGGCACTGCGTTTCTGGTGGAATCATTCGGTTTCAAGCGCGGTATGCCGGTGGACGCCGACGTAGTTTTCGATGTGCGCTGCCTGCCCAACCCCTACTGGAAACCCGAACTGCGCGAGCAGTCCGGTCTGGATGCGCCAGTAGCCGAGTACCTGGCGGCACAGCCGGATGTCGAAGAAATGTACCAGGACATCTCTAGCTACCTGCTCAAGTGGCTGCCACGGTTCGCGGCCAGTAACCGCGCCTATGTCACTATCGCCATTGGCTGCACTGGCGGTCACCACCGTTCGGTCTACCTGACCGAGCGGCTGGGCCAACTGCTGCTGCAATCGTTAAAAAATGTCCAGGTACGCCACCGCGACCTCTAGCCTACAGGACCCCCTGCGCGATGCCCGCTCGTGAAATCACCATTATCAACAAGCTTGGCCTGCATGCCCGTGCCGCCGCTAAATTCGTCGGCGTGGCCGGTCGCTATGGCTGCTCAGTGAGGGTTGGCCGTACACCGCAAAGCCTGGTGGACGGTAAGAGCATCATGGGGGTCATGATGCTGGCTGCCGGTCAGGGCACCACAGTTCATCTGGAAACAGAAGGTGAACAGGCTGAGGAAGCTCTGGCCGCCTTGGTCGAGCTGATCGACAACCGTTTCGACGAGGGCGAGTGAGTCGCGCGCCAGAGGGCTCACCACTCACCAACCACACAGCCTCCCAGGGCCTTCAGCCCAGCCAGGACAACGCTTGCGACACTAGCAGGGCCATCCCTGCCAGTGTCAGCACCCACCCTGCAGCCAGACGCATCAGTCGCCGTCGTGGCATGTAAGCTCCAGCGCCCATAGGGGCCTCATTCAACCGATCGCAGCCTGGTAGCGCCGCTCTACTTCATCCCAATTGACGACGTTATAGAAGGCGCCGATGTATTCCGGCCGGCGATTCTGGTAGCGCAGGTAATAGGCGTGTTCCCAAACGTCCAGGCCGAGAATCGGCGTACTGCCGTTCATCAACGGGCTGTCCTGGTTGCCCGTGTTCTGCACCGCCAGTTTCTTATCCGAAGTAACGCACAGCCAGGCCCAACCGCTACCGAAACGGGTTAAAGCGGCTTTGGTGAACGCCTCTTTGAACGCCTCGAAACCACCCAGTTGCTCATCGATGGCCTTGGCCACGGCACCTTTGGGCAAGCCACCACCTTGAGGCGACATCACTTCCCAGAACAGCGAATGGTTAGCATGGCCGCCGCCCTGATTGATCACCGCCGCCTGCAGTTTTTCAGGCAGTTGCGCCACGCTGGCCACCAGCTTCTCAACGGGCCACTGCGCCCACTCAGTACCTTCAATGGCGGCGTTGAGGTTATTGATGTAGGTCTGGTGGTGCTTGGTGTGGTGAATTTCCATGGTCTGGGTATCGATGTGCGGCTCCAGCGCATCGTAGGCATAAGAAAGGGCAGGCAAGGTATGCGACATATCAATGAACTCCATGGTGATGGGTTGGCACGGCCGCAGGGCCTGCCGGGATATCGGTCGGCGCAACGCCGCCGCTGAGCAACTGCTGAGTCCTTGGGTAATGGCCGTGCTGGCCAATGAACTCGAGCAGTTGCCGATAAGTTTTACCGCTATGGCGCAGGGCCGCAGCGCGCAGGGCGTCGGGTAAGCGCTGGGTTTGGGCCGCCTGCAGCAAACGCTCGTGGATCGCGCATAGGTACTGGGCGCCCTCCTCCGGCTGGCCTAACCGGACATGCAAGTCCGCCAGGTTATGGTGGGAGATGACACAAGCAGCGACCGCCTCATCGACGTCCGCCCAACGCTCGAACAGCACCTGAGCCAGGGCCAGGGCATGCAGATAGTGCTCGCGGGCCTCGACCCACTGACCGTCATCGAAACAGCGGTTGGCCGTTTCGGTGATACGTTTCCAATGCTGCATGCCGACCTCCAAAGCAACCTGGGCGGTTACACACCGCCAGCCGTGAGTTTTTCTGGGTTTAGCAAGATTTCCAATTGCTCGCGGGACAGGTCGGTGTGTTCGACCGCCACATCGATAATCGGCCGCCCGTCCTGGTAGGCCTTTTTGGCAATCTCGGCGGCTTTCTGATAACCAATGATCGGGTTCAGCGCTGTCACCAGAATCGGATTGCGCGCCAAGGCTTCCTTGAGTTTGTGATCATTGACCTTGAAGCTGGCAATGGCCTTGTCCGCCAGCAGGCGGCTGACATTGCCAAGCAATTCCAAGCTGCCCAGCAGGTTGTGGGCGATCACCGGTAGCATCACATTCAATTCGAAATTGCCCGATTGCCCGGCCACGGTGATGGCCGCGTCATTGCCGATCACCTGCGCCGCCACCATCGCCGCTGCTTCTGGAATGACCGGGTTAACTTTGCCGGGCATGATCGAAGAGCCCGGCTGCAGCGCTTGCAGCTCGATCTCCCCCAGGCCTGCCAAGGGCCCGGAGTTCATCCAGCGCAGGTCGTTGGCGATCTTCATCAGGGTCACGGCCACGCCTTTAAGCTGCCCGGACAGCGCCACCGCCGTGTCTTGGGAGCCAATGAGGGCGAACAGGTCACTGCCTGGAGTGAACGCCACCTGGGTCATCTGGCTCAGCTGGGCGCTGAACTGCTTGGCGAACTGCGGGTGAGCATTGATGCCGGTGCCCACTGCTGTGCCGCCTTGGGCCAGCGCCTGCAGACTGGGCTGCACGGCCTGCAGATGGCCAATGTTGGCCCTGACCTGAGCGGCCCAGCCGTTGAGCACCTGGCTCATGCGCACCGGCATGGCGTCCATCAGGTGAGTGCGCCCGGTCTTGATATAGCCGTGTACCTGCTCGGCCTTGCGCTCGATCACCTGGCCCAGGTGTTCCAGGGCCGGAAGAAGCTGCTCGTGCAGGGCTAACGCCGCACTGACGTGAATAGTGGTCGGGATGATGTCATTGCTGCTCTGGCCACAATTGACGTGGTCGTTCGGGTTAACAGCGGTGCCCGACGCACGACTGGCGAGCGTGGCGATCACTTCATTGGCGTTCATATTTGAACTGGTGCCAGAACCCGTCTGGTAGATGTCCACCGGGAAGTGCTGCATGTAATCGCCCGCCAGCAGCTCATCGCACGCCTTGACGATCGCCTCGCCCTGGGCCGCGCTGAGTTGCTCCAGCTCGACGTTGGCGCGGGCGGCGGCCGCTTTGGCCAATATCAATGCGCGGATAAATTGCGCCGGCATCCGCAGCCCGCTGACCGGAAAGTTGTCGACCGCACGCTGGGTCTGGGCGCCATACAGCGCCGCGAGGGGCACCTGGAGCTCGCCCATGCTGTCACGTTCGATACGGGTATCACTCATCGGAATATCCTTGGGGCAGGTCGTAAAGAGGGGTGGACGGCAACAATTCGCTGCGCGCCAGTTGGGCGGCGTAGGCTTGCCAGGTCACCCGTTGTTCAGCGGTGTGCGCGGCATTGCGCAGGTCCCTTAACGGGCGCCAGGCCTGATCCAGACACAAGCAGCGCCAGTGCCAGGGCAGTTGGGTATCTGTGGCCGTGTCGAGCATCAGCCGCAGAGATGTCTGGGCGATGTTCCAGGCTGGGGTGGCCGTGCAGCGCGCCAGGTAGCGGCCTTCGGCGAGGTAGTGTTCGATCAGGCGCGGTTCGTCCGGCGCCATCGCACAGCGAATCTGGTGGCTGAGCCAGCGCCAGTTTTCAAGATGCGGTAATTCTTGCAGGGCAGGTTTCATCGGCCACTCTCAATGCCGGAATGATATTTATTATTAAATGATATTAAGAATCAAAACAAGGGCGGGATTGAGCTGGGCGTTATTGCCAGACCTAATCGGGGCCGCCGGGCCTCGATTAGGTCTGAGCGAAGTGTGTCGGCGACTGCTTAGCTACCGGCGACGGTCATACGTTCGATCAATACTGACCCCGTACGAATATTACTGCGCAGCTCCAGGTCATTCCCTACCGCGACAATCTGTTTGAACATGTCGCGCATGTTGCCGGCAATGGTCACCTCTTGGACGGCGAACTGAATCTCGCCATTTTCTACCCAAAAGCCAGCAGCGCCGCGGGAGTAGTCGCCGGTGACCATATTCAGGCCATGCCCCATCAGCTCGGTGACCAACAACCCGCGGCCCATGCGCCGCAGTAAGGCGGCCTGGTCCTCCTCGCCATGGGTGACGAACAGGTTATGCACGCCGCCGGCGTTGGCAGTGCTGGGCAGGCCGAGTTTGCGGCCCGAATAAGTGCTGAGGATGTAAGACACCAATTCACCGTTTTCGACGAACGGCTTGGCATAGGTCGCCAGGCCATCGCCGTCGAAAGAGGCACTGCCCATGGCGCGCTGCAGATGGGGACGCTCATCGATGGTCAGCCACTCAGGGAACAAGCGCTGGCCCAGGGCACCTTCGAGAAATGACGACTTGCGGTAAAGATTGCCACCCGACACCGCCCCCATGAAGCTGCCAAACAGGCCACCGGCCAACTCAGCCGAGAACAGCACCGGCACTTCACAGGTCGGCACCGGCCGCGCGCCCAAGCGGCTGGCGGCGCGTTGCGCGGCGCGCACACCAATACTGGCGGCGTCGGCCAGCAGCTCACCCTGGCGGCTCACGTCGTACCAGTAATCACGCTGCATTTGCCCGGCGCTTTCGGCGATCATCACGCAGCTCAAGCTGTGCCGGGTGGATGCGTAACCGCCGACGAAGCCATGGCTGTTGCCGTATACGCGGCAGCCCTGATGGGTATTGAGGGTGGTGCCATCGGCATTCTTGATGCGCGGGTCGGCATCGAAGGCCGCCGCTTCGCAAATCAGCGCTTTTTCGATGGCCTGCTCTGGAGTGATGTCCCAGGCATGGTACAGGTCGAAATCCTGCTGCTCCCGGGCCATTAGCGCGACATCGGCGAGGCCCGAGGCTTCATCCTCAGAGGTGTGCTTAGCAATAGCCAGGGCAGCGGCCACGGTCTCGCGAATGGCGTCAGCGCCACTGGCCGAGGTGCTGGCCGAGCCTTTACGTTGGCCCACGTAGAGGGTGATACCAAAGCCCTGGTCGCGGTTGAATTCCACGGTTTCCACTTCGCGCTGACGTACCGAGGTCGACAACCCCTGTTCGAGCGAAACGGCCACTTCACAGGCACTGGCACCCTGGCGACGTGCTTCGGCAATGATCTGCTCGACTTGCTCCTGCAAGGCTGGCAAAGCCTCTGGGCCTACGCTCCGGACTGCATTCATAGTGCTCTCCACTCAAATTCTGCGGCTCGGCGAGGGTCTATCTACGACCGGGCCGGACAATTGGCCCCCGACTGGTTATCATGGCGACGTTTATTTGCGGACTGTCCCCATGGTTGATTCTTACGACGACTCCCTCGACGAGGGAAAAAGCAAAACCCAGGTCAAACGCGAGCTGCATGCGCTGGTAGACCTCGGTGAGCGCCTCACTACCTTAAAACCCGACGTGCTGGCGCGCCTGCCACTCAGCGACCCGCTGCGACGAGCGCTGGCCGATGCGCCAAAACATACCTCGAACATCGCGCGCAAACGGCACATCCAGTTCATCGGCAAGCTGATGCGCGACCAGGACCTGGACGCCATTCTGGTCTTGCTTGACCAACTCGATGCCTCGACCCGGCAATACAACGAGCGCTTCCACAACCTCGAACGCTGGCGTGATCGGCTGCTCGCAGGGGACGACGGCGTGCTCGAGAGCTTTGTCAACGAATACCCTGAAACGGACCGCCAGCACTTGCGCCAGCTGATCCGCCAGGCTCAGCACGAACTGGCCCACAACAAGCCTCCGGCCACTAGCCGCAAGGTGTTCAAATACATTCGCGACCTGGACGAAAGCCAACGCGGCTTGCGTTAAGCCCAGGTGCGAATCCCCCGGCGCGGCTCACGCGCCGGTACCACCTACCGTGATCGCGTCGATCTTCAAGGTTGGCTGGCCTACGCCGACCGGCACGGACTGGCCGTCCTTGCCACACGTGCCTACGCCGCTGTCCAGGGACAGGTCGTTGCCCACCATCGACACCCGGCTCATGGCCTCCGGGCCATTGCCGATCAATGTCGCCCCCTTGACCGGGGCCGTGATCTTGCCGTCTTCGATCAAGTACGCCTCGCTCGTAGAGAAGACGAATTTGCCGCTGGTGATATCCACCTGGCCGCCCCCAAGGTTGGCGCAGTAGATACCGCGCTTGACCGAGGCGATGATTTCTTCAGGCTCGCTTTGCCCGCCTAGCATGTAGGTATTGGTCATGCGCGGCATGGGTAAGCTGGAATAGGATTCACGGCGACCATTGCCGGTGCGGGCCACGCCCATCAGGCGCGCATTGAGCTTGTCCTGCATATAGCCCTTGAGCACGCCATTTTCGATCAGCGTTGTGCATTCGGTGGGGGTGCCTTCATCGTCGACACTCAGCGAACCACGGCGCCCACTCAAGGTGCCATCATCGACGATGGTACACAGGCTGGAAGCGACCATTTCACCCATGCGGCCGCTGTAGGCGGAGCTGCCTTTGCGGTTGAAATCCCCTTCCAGGCCGTGCCCGACCGCCTCATGCAGCAACACGCCGGACCACCCTGAACCCAGCACCACGGGCAAGGTGCCGGCAGGCGCTGGAACGGCTTCAAGGTTGACCAGGGCTTGGCGCAAGGCCTCACGGGCATAGCCCATGGCGCGATCTTCAGCGAGGAAATAGCGGTAGTCGGTACGTGCTCCGCCGCCATGACCACCGCGCTCACGCCGGCCATTGTGCTCGACGATGACACTGACATTGAAGCGCACCAACGGCCTGACATCGGCCGCCAGGCTGCCATCTACGGCAGCCACCAGAATGCGCTCCCATACCCCGGCCATGCTCACCGAGACTTGCTGAATGCGTGAATCCAATGCCCGGGTCGCGACATCGATGCGCTTGAGCAGGTCGACTTTTTCCGCGCGAGTCATGACGTCCAATGGGTTGTCCGGGCCATACAGCCGCGCCACATCCTGTGTCGAGAATGCCTGCACCTGACCATTCTGGCCTGCGCGGGAGATCGAGCGGGCGGCACGAGCGGCCTGAACCAGGGCGTCCTGGGTGATCGCGTTACTATAAGCGAAGCCGGTTTTTTCGCCCGACTGCGCCCGCACCCCTACCCCTTGGTCAAGGTTGAAACTGCCTTCCTTGACGATGCCGTCTTCCAGCGCCCAGGACTCAGAGATGATGCCTTGAAAGTACAGGTCGGCGGCATCGATGCCGGGGCCGGCCAACTCCCCAAGCACCGATTGCAGGCTGTCGAGTGTCAGCCCGCCGGGGGCCAGGAGGTGTTCGCTGACGGTGGATAACATCTCGCTCATAGTCACTCCGCGATAGGCGCAGGCCGCAAAGCGTCCTGCGAAAAAAAGCGCCGGTGACTCTGCACCGGCATGCGCGCCCGAATCGACGCTTGTTCTGCGGTATCACGCTGGGCCAGCAATACACCCTCGCCCTGCGCTTGTTGCGCGACGATCTGCCCCCAGGGGTCGACGATCGCCGCATGGCCGTAGGTTTCCCTGGGCCCTGGATGCAGCCCGCCCTGTGCGGCCGCCAGCAGGTAACACTGGGTCTCGATGGCCCGTGCGCGGATCAACACCTCCCAGTGCGCGGCGCCGGTCACCGCCGTGAAGGCCGAAGGTGCCGTGATCAACTCGGCCCCGGCGGCCCGCAACGCGCTGTACAGTTCTGGAAAACGCAAGTCGTAGCACACACTCAAGCCTAGCCGACCCACAGGCGTATCTGCGACCACCACGGCCTGCCCATGGGCATAGTCGTCGGATTCACGGTAACGACCGCGGCTGTCCGCGACATCGACGTCGAACAAATGCAATTTGTCATAACGTGCAACCGTATCGCCGTGCTCGTCCAGCAGCAACGAACAGGCTCTGACTTTGCCATGGGGTTGCCCCTCGGGCGGCAAGGCTAGGGTGCCCGCTACTATCCATAACTTGAGGTCGCGGGCGGCCTGTTTCAAGCTCGGCAGTATAGGCCCCTGCCCCAGCGCCTCGGCCAGACCAATGGCGGCAGCATCGCGGCGGCCCATGGCAGCGAAGTTTTCCGGCAAGACGGCAAGCTTGGCACCGGCCTCGGCAGCGCGCTCCAACAGGTGGCGCGCCCGTTCGAGATTAGCCTGCACGTCGCTCTGGCTGACCATTTGAATCACCGCTGAAGTCATTGCCACCCTCCCGCAACCGTGGGTACTACGCCACCACTGCTACTTGTCAAAAGGCTTGTCCAGACTGATTTTAGGCTCTTTCCACGGCCCTTCGACACGATATTGCACGCTAGCGAACTTCGCCACGCGGTCACCGAGCAGTTTATCGACGAGAAACAAGGCGCCACCCACGGCCGGAAAGCCAACGATCAAGGCGGCGATGGGCAGGTTGGAGGCGATCGGCAGGCTTACCTGCAAACGGGCGTCGACCTGGTCTTTAACCATGTCCAAGGTACCGTTGAGTTCGAAATTGCTCGAAGGCCCGGTCAGGCTAATCGGCCTCTGGGTGACATACACGCCATTCTTGGCGGCCAACAAACCTTTGACCCGGTCGTAACTCAAGCCTTTGCCGAACAGGTCGGTGAAGTCCAGACGCAAGCGGCGCCCGATCGAGTTGAAGTTGAGCAGCCCGAAGACCCGCAGCGCCTGGGCGCCCCCTTCGACCTCAACGAAGCGGCCATTGTGCAGGGAGGCGTCGAGTAGGCCTGAATAGCGCTTGACCCCCACCCAAGCTGGCGAGCCTGGCCAGCGGCCATCAGCATCGAGGGTAAAGGACTCGCTGGTCACCGTGGGCGCAAACCCCCAGGCTTGCAGGACATCGGCCAGGTTGCCGCCTTCCATACGCCCGCTGTACCAACTGTTGCTGGCCCCCGGCGCGCCTTCCCAACCGGCACGCCCCTTGAGCTTGAGACCTTTGAGGCCCAGGTCGAGGTCATTCAGCGCCAGGCCATTGGCAGAAGGCCGAGCCTTGACCGACCAGGCACCGACCAACTGATCACCCAGCAGCAAGCGCTGTATCTTCAGGTCTACGGCAGGCACTTTGCGTGGGTCGACCGAAGCCAGCGGGTCTTCACCATCGCCGGCCTCGGCGGTTGGCGGTGCGGGTTCAGGGGCCGGCAAGCGCACGGTTTGCAAGTCGACCACGATGGCAGCCCCGGCTTGGTCGGGTAGCGAGACGTTGCCCACTACTTGCTGGCTTTCGACCTGCAAATTCCAGGCAGTGGCTGCTCGTTTGAGCTGCAGGTCGGCCTGGTCAAGGGTCACGCCAAACCCCTTGAGCTGGTCAGCCTGCAAATCGACTTCTTTGAGCATGGCCGGTGGCTGCGTGACAGGGCCCGCACTGGTGTTGCCGCCAGCGCCAGTGCCAGTGCCAGTGCCAGTGCCAGTGCCGGAATATTGATCGAGCCAGGTTTTCCACGGGTCCAGTTCCAGCCGGTCAAGCACCGCCCGCACGCGCAAACCTGGCACGGTGGGTAATTGCGCACTGCCCTGGCCGAGAAATAGCTCACCGCGGCCCTCGGCGAGCTTATTAGCCGGTGCCAGATAGGTAAAGTTGGCCAACCCTGCGTAACTGAAATCGAATTGCCGCTCGGCGCCTTGCAGCGTCATGCGGAACTGGCTCGGCCGTATATCGTCCGCCGCCTTGCCGTAGGGCGCCGGCAGGTCGACCGCCGCCCCCTGCAGATTGGAGTCGATCATCAGCTGGTTATCGGCGCCCAACAGCAACTGCAGCCGGTACGGCAGGTCGCCGGACACCGGCAGTTTCTGACTGACGCTGAGCCAATCGGCCAAGCGTTTCACCCCGATTTGGCCCTGGGCATTGACCCGCGTCAGCGGGCTGCCAGGCTTGCCTTCAGCAGCGATCTGCGCGGTGACGGGCCGGTCGAAGGCTTGGGCAACGATACCCGTACCGCTCAAGCCTTTATCCAGATCGAAACGGAAATCGCCCTTGAGCTGGGTCAGCTCCAAGGCCGGATCCTTAATTTTCAAACGCGCATCGTTGGTCTTGAAATCCACCAGCACCTTCGCCGCCTGGCCCTTGACCAGCGGAATATCCAGCTTTAAGCCACCGCTCAGTGGCCCCTCGCCTTGCCAACCGGCGAAGATCGATTCGGTGCCAATGGGCGCCTGCTGGAGAAACTTCAAGCCATCGCCCAGGCTGCCCGCAAAGTCGCCATTAATGTATAGATGGCTGGGTTCGCCGTCCGGGGCGTGGGGCACCGAGACCTTGACGTTTTTCAGCTGAGTATCGAGCATCTGCCCCTTGCTGGCCTCCACTCGCACATTGCCGTCTTGCACCCAAACACTGCCGTCGACCTTGGACAGCTCAGGCCAGCCGGGCTGAAAGGCCAACTGCGCGTCATGCACTTTGAAGTACAGGCTAATACTGCGCGAATGCTCACCGGCACTTTTCGCCAGCGAGCCTTGGTACTGAAAGTACCCCTGCTCGACTTCGCCTTGCTTGATCGATTCGCGTAACCACTCGTCGAGGGCGGGGCTCAGCTCTGTAGGGAGGTATTTGGCGGTATAGCGCCCATCCCCATCGACCATGCCAACCCGCAGGTCCATATAGCCCTCTTTGGCAGGGTCCAGAGGCAGGCGGATGAGGAAATCGGCAGCGATTTTACCCTCATCGCCCAATACCTTGATGTAGGGCGCATTCAAGGTGAATTGGTCGCCATCGAGCCGCCAGTTCAAGCGCGCATTGGCGTGGCGGTAACGCCAGGGTTTGTCGAAGATAGGCCACAAGTGCAGCATGAAATCCTCGCTGTCCAGGCGCAGCTCGCCTTGGCCCAGGTCGCCGCTGATACTGCCGCTGACGTTCCCTGCGGCAGGCGCACCGTGGTAAGCATTGAAACCGACCTTGTCCAGATTGGCCGCAAAAGTCAGCCGCTGATCGCCCTCGGCGTCGGGGCGGTAGGCAAGTGTCAGGTTGCGCAGCCCACCACTAAGCTTAAGGCCATCGACCACCGCTGCCGCCGTTTTGGGCAACGGCACCAGCGCGTCGATCACCGCTGTCAGTGGGTTGAGGTCAACCCGATTGGCCTGCAACTGCCAGGTTGTGCCCAATTTGTCGCTGGCGGGGATTTGCCGGACCTGCGCCTGGGATTCCCAACGGGTTTTGCCCAGGGTCATCGCGAGGCTGTCGACTGTGGCCTCCAAGCCATCACCGCTGCGGTTGACCCATAGATTCAGCGCCAGGTCTTCAATTTTCATTGGTTTGCGATCGGCATAGCCGGCCCGCACCAGCGGCGCGTTGAGCCGCGCCACCGCCCGTTGCACTTTGCCCTCGGCCCAGTCGAGCCACAGCTCACCACCGCCTTGCACTTGCTGGAGCTTCCAGCCCGCGGCCCACTGGGGCGGCAACCAACGCTGCCAGTCGGTTTGCGGCAGGCTGAGGTACGACTGCGCCTCTAGTGCGCGCCAGTCGTTGCCAGGCACTCGCCCCTGGACACTCAGGGCCACCGGCTGGCCGTCGGGCAAGGTCAGGCGCGCGTCCAGGCCTTGCTGCGAAGGCCCGGTGCGCAGGGTCGCCGCCACATAGGTCAAGGTCATAGGGCTGCGCCCCTGGGGCTCCAGGGTCAGCTGAGAGTCCAATAGGGAAAGGCTAGCCACCCGCTGTAGCTGCTCGATGACCTTCTGTAGGTCAGGCGGGGAAGACGTGGTGTCGGCAAAGCCTTTCAGATGCCACTGGCCATCACTGCCTTCGAGCAGATTGATCTGCAGACCGCTGAGCTGCACGCTGCGCAAGCGCAGTTGTGCGTGGCGCAGGCTGGCCCAGAAATCGGCGACCACTTGCACCTGGTCCAGGCGCAAGGCGGTAGCCCCCTCGCCAATCATCACGTCGCGCGCCAGCACCACCGGCGCCAAGCCACTCCAATGCCCCTCCAGGCCGCCAATGCTGACCGGCATACCCAACGCCTGGCTAGCCTCGGCTTGGGCTTCGCTGCGGTATTCAGCCACCAACGGCAGCAGTTGCCGGCCCAGGCTGACGTACAACGCCAGCAACACCAGGAAAAACGCGCAGAACACCAACCCAGCCCGGGTCAGGCGCGACAACAACGGCGCTAGCCCAGACATGTCGACGTGCCTCGCAGCAGCAAGGCACCGGCTGACAGTGCAGCCGCGCGACGGGGTGGCAGGCGACGATCAAGGCAATTCAGAGCAGCACCACATCATATTGTTCCTGGGAATACATGGACTCAACCTGGAAGCGAATGGTTCGCCCAATAAAGGCTTCCAGTTCGGCGACATTGCCAGACTCTTCGTCCAGCAAACGGTCCACCACTTTCTGATTGGCCAGCACTCGATACCCTTCGGCCTGGTAGGCACGGGCCTCGCGCAGGATTTCTCGGAAAATCTCATAGCAGATGGTTTCAGGCGTCTTTAGTTTGCCGCGCCCCTGACAGCACAGGCAGGGCTCGCACAGCACCTGTTCCAGGCTTTCGCGGGTGCGCTTGCGGGTCATCTGCACCAGGCCCAGCTCGGTAATGCCAATGATGTTGGTTTTGGCGTGGTCACGCTCGAGCTGTTTTTCCAGGGTTCGGATCACCTGGCGCTGGTGCTCGGCATCTTCCATGTCGATGAAATCGATGATGATGATGCCGCCGATGTTACGCAGGCGCAGCTGCCGGGCGATGGCAGTGGCGGCCTCCAGATTAGTCTTGAAGATGGTCTCTTCGAGGTTGCGATGGCCTACGAACGCACCGGTGTTGACGTCGATGGTGGTCATCGCTTCGGCCGGGTCGACCACCAAGTAACCACCTGACTTGAGCATGACCTTGCGGTCCAGGGCTCGCTGAATTTCGTCTTCGACACCGTACAGGTCGAAGATGGGCCGCTCGCCGGGGTAATGCTCCAGGCGGTCGGCAATCTCGGGCATCAGCTCGGCCACGAACTGCGTGGTTTTTTGGAAGGTCTCCCGGGAATCGATGCGGATCTTTTCGATTTTCGGGCTGACCAGGTCGCGCAGGGTGCGCAGCGCCAGGCCCAAGTCTTCGTAAATGACCGTGGGCGCGCCTACGGTTTGAATCTGCGCGGCGATCTGGTCCCACAGGCGCCGTAGGTAGCGGATGTCCATGAGAATCTCGTCGGCACCGGCGCCTTCGGCGGCCGTTCGCAAGATAAACCCACCCGCCTCCTGTATGCCCTCTTGGGCTACGCAGTCGCTGACCACCCCTTTGAGGCGCTCGCGCTCGGCTTCGTCTTCGATCTTCAGGGAAATCCCGACATGCCGGGTACGCGGCATGTAGACCAGGTAGCGCGAGGGGATCGACAGCTGAGTGGTCAACCGGGCCCCTTTGGAGCCAATCGGGTCTTTGGTGACCTGCACCACCAGGCTCTGGCCTTCGTGCACCAGGGCACTGATGGTCTCGATGGCCGAGCCCTCACGCAGGGATATCTCGGATGCATGAATAAACGCAGCACGGTCCAGACCGATGTCGATGAACGCCGCCTGCATGCCAGGCAGCACCCTGACCACTTTGCCCTTGTAGATATTACCGACGATCCCGCGGCGTTGGGTCCGCTCGACGTGTACTTCCTGTAGCACACCGTTCTCCACCACCGCCACACGTGACTCCATCGGGGTGATGTTGATCAGGATCTCTTCACTCATGGCCAGGTCTCGTCAAAGGGTTCACTAAGTTAGCGTAAGCACTGGCCGTTAGGGGGCCCTCTTTTGCCAACAAGGTATGTGCATACGTGCCAACAGCTCTGCGGTTTCGCACAGGGGTAGGCCAACGACTGCCGAGTAGCTGCCGTTCAGCGCCATCACGAACACTGCACCCAGGCCTTGAATAGCATAGCTGCCAGCTTTGTCCTGGGGCTCGCCGCTAGCCCAGTAGGCATGGGCCTCGGCCTCGCTGATGGGACGAAACCTGACCTGGCTGCGCACCAGGCATGCTTCGACCCTGGCGTTTGCGTACAGGGCCACCGCCGTCAGCACCTGGTGTTCGCGCCCTGACAGCCGCGCCAGTGTGGCTAAGGCCTCGGCCTTATCGGCAGGTTTGCCGAGGATCTGGCCATCGATCACCACGACCGTATCGGCACCTAGCACCACCGCATCGGTGGCCCTCGCCTCGACCGTCAGATTGACCCAGCCCGCTTCGGCCTTGGCTCGCGCCAGGCGGCGCACGTAGTCGTCGGGTTGTTCGTTCGGCAACGGGGTTTCATCGATACCGGCATTGATCTGCGTGAACGGCACACCAATCTGGGCCAGCAGCTCACGGCGCCGAGGCGAGGCGGAAGCCAGGTAAAGCGCAGTCATCAGGCTTCTCCGGGTGCAGGGTCAGGGGCCGGGCCCCTGGCGGGATCAATTGATGCCCAGGCGGCGGCGCAGCCCTCTCAGGCCATAGCTGACCCATGGCCAAAGCAGCGCGCTCATTAGCGCAGGGAACAACAACGCCAGGGTCGGCTGGCGATTGCCGGTCAGCGCACTGAGCCACAGTTGGACCAACTGCGCCAGGCCAAAAATCACCAGCATGACCAGGCACTGCTGCCACATGGGAAACATGCGCAAGCGTTGCTGCAGGGACAGCACCAAAAATGTAATCAGGCTCAGGACCAAAGCATTCTGGCCCAGCAAGGTGCCGTATAGCACGTCTTCAGCCAGGCCCAGCACCCACGCGGTGGTCATGCCGACTTTATGCGGCAGTGCCAGAGTCCAGAAAGTCATGAGCAAACCCAACCAAAGGGGGCGTAGGATCTCCATGAACTGGGGCATGGGTGAAATACTTAGCAACAAACCGACTGCAAAGGTCAGCCAGACCACCCAGCCATTTCTGGGGCGTGCGCTTACCATTATTGCCTCTCCCGATTAGTCGCTGGCGCTGCCCGAGGTGTGCTGGCCGGGGCTGCGCGCGTAGGTGCCGCAGCCGGTGCGGGGGCAGTGCTGGAGCGCGTCGGGGGGTGCGAGCCGCCGTTATGGGTGGGTGCGGCCGCCGCCGGTTGCGCCGGGGTCGGCGCTGCATTGGCTGGCGCGGGCGCCGCAGCAGCCGGGGCCGCAGGCGCCGCTTGGCGGTCCGCCGCTTCCTGGGCTTGCGCCGCTTCGCTGGCACGCTCTTCCGGCGTGCGGCTGTCGCTGAACACCAGCAGCAAGTAACGGCTGCGGTTCAGCGCAGCAGTAGGCACCGCACGGACAATCGCGAACGGCTGGCCGGAATCGTGAATCACTTCCTTGACCGTCGCCACCGGGTACCCCGCCGGGAAGCGTTGGCCCAGGCCGGAGCTGACCAGCAGGTCGCCTTCTTTGATATCAGCCGTATCGGCGACATGGCGCAGCTCCAGGCGCTCCGGGTTACCGGTGCCGCTGGCGATAGCGCGCAGGCCATTGCGGTTGACCTGCACTGGAATGCTATGGGTGGTGTCGGTCAACAACAGCACCCGTGAGGTGTACGGCATCAATTCGACCACTTGGCCCATCAAGCCGCGGGCATCGAGCACCGGCTGGCCCAGCACGACGCCGTCACGCTCGCCTTTGTTGATGAGGATTCGATGGGTGAAGGGGTTAGGATCCATGCCGATCAGTTCGGCGACCTCGACCTTTTCATTGACCAGCGCCGAGGAATTGAGCAACTCGCGCAGGCGCACGTTCTGCTCGGTCAAGGCAGCGAGCTTTTGCAGGCGGCCCTGCAACAGCAGGCCTTCGGTCTTGAGTTTTTCGTTCTCGGCGATCAGCTCGGTGCGGCTGCCAAACTGGCTGGCAACGCCTTGCCACAAGCGCTGTGGCAGGTCGGTGATCCAGTAGGCCTCCATCAGCACCAGCGACATTTGACTGCGCACAGGCTTGAGCAGCGTGAAGCGGGCATCGACAACCATCAATGCCACCGACAGCACGGCCAGCACCAACAGGCGCACGCCCAACGAAGGGCCCTTGGCGAAAAGCGGTTTAATAGGCCGCCCCTCCCAGGCAAATGTTCATGAGGTCATTCATACGGCGTCAAACCAGCCCGGACAAGACAAGACGCATACAGGTAGCACCGATGGTGCTACCTGTAAACTGGACAACGGCTGCTGCGTATCCGCGAATCACTCGCTGGAGAGCAGGTCCATGGTGTGCTTGTCCATCATTTCCAGAGCGCGACCGCCACCACGGGCGACGCAGGTCAGCGGGTCTTCCGCGACGATCACTGGCAGGCCGGTTTCCTGGGCGAGCAGTTTGTCGAGGTCGCGCAGCAAGGCGCCACCACCGGTCAACACCAGGCCACGCTCGGCGATGTCCGAGGCCAGCTCCGGCGGAGACTGCTCCAGGGCGCTCTTGACCGCTTGCACGATGGTCGCCAGAGATTCCTGCAGCGCTTCCAGTACTTCATTGGAGTTCAGGGTGAACGCCCGTGGCACACCTTCGGCCAGGTTACGGCCGCGTACGTCGACTTCACGCACTTCGCCACCTGGGTAGGCGGTGCCGATTTCCTGCTTGATGCGCTCAGCGGTGGATTCACCGATGAGGCTGCCGTAGTTGCGCCGCACATAGGTGACGATGGCTTCGTCGAAACGGTCGCCACCGACCCGTACGGATTCGGCATACACCACACCGTTAAGGGAGATCAGGGCGATCTCAGTGGTACCACCACCGATGTCGACCACCATCGAACCGCGTGCTTCTTCGACCGGCAAGCCGGCGCCGATGGCAGCGGCCATGGGTTCTTCGATCAGAAACACTTCGCGTGCGCCGGCACCCAGTGCCGATTCACGAATGGCACGGCGCTCGACCTGAGTCGACTTGCAAGGCACACAGATCAGCACCCGAGGGCTAGGCTGCAGGAAGCTGTTTTCGTGAACCTTGTTGATAAAATACTGGAGCATCTTTTCGCAGACGCTGAAATCGGCGATAACGCCGTCTTTCATCGGGCGGATGGCCGCGATGTTGCCTGGCGTACGGCCGAGCATGCGCTTGGCCTCGGTGCCGACAGCCACGACACTTTTCTGATTTCCGTGGGTCCGAATGGCGACAACTGAAGGCTCATTCAGGACGATACCGCGCTCACGCACGTAAATAAGGGTGTTGGCAGTGCCCAGGTCGATGGAAAGATCGCTGGAAAACATGCCACGCAGTTTCTTGAACATGGGAAAAGGACCCTAGGCAACGCGTGGGTAAAAAAGTGCGGCAAACTCTAACAACGGCGGGGATTTTGGGCAAGGCGCCAATATGTTAAATTGGCTGTTTTTCCAAGCAGGCCCACCCCTGATTGCGGCAATGTGACCGTACAATAGGGTCAGTGTTCCATAATCTGCGGATTCCGTCCGTTTTGTTTTCCACTGGAGACCCCCATGGCGCTTGAACGCTCCGAGGTGGAAAAAATCGCTCACCTGGCCCGACTCGGCCTGGTTGAAGCCGATCTTCCACGCACCACCGACGCTCTGAACAGTATTCTCGGCCTGGTCGACCTGATGCAAGCGGTCGACACCGACGGCATCGAGCCTTTGGCCCACCCCCTGGAAGCCAGCCAGCGCCTGCGCGCCGACCGGGTGACTGAGCACAATAACCGCGACGCTTATCAGGCGGTCGCCCCTGCGGTAGAAAACGGCCTGTACCTGGTCCCCAAAGTCATCGAGTAAGGGAAAGAGCCTGCCATGCACCATCTGACACTGGCCGAGATCGCCCGCGGACTCGCCGAAAAACAATTTTCTTCGCAAGAGCTGACCCGCACGCTGCTGGCGCGCATCGCTCAGCTCGACCCGCAAATCAACAGTTTCATCAGCGTCACTGCCGATAACGCCGAGCAACAAGCCCTGGCCGCCGATGCGCGCCGGGCCAAAGGGGACACAAACCCGCTGCTGGGCGTCCCGCTGGCCCACAAAGATCTATTCTGCACCCAGGGCGTACGCACCAGTTGCGGCTCGAAGATGCTCGACAACTTCAAAGCCCCCTACGACGCTACCGTCGTGGCCAAATTGGCCGAAGCCGGCGCGGTGACGCTGGGCAAGACCAACATGGACGAATTCGCCATGGGCTCGGGCAACGAGTCCAGCTACTACGGCGCGGTGAAAAACCCCTGGCAGCTGGAACACGTGCCGGGTGGTTCTTCTGGCGGTTCAGCGGCGGCAGTTGCCGCCCGCCTGCTGCCGGTGGCCACCGGCACCGACACCGGCGGCTCGATTCGCCAGCCGGCGGCGCTGACCAACCTCACAGGCCTCAAGCCCACCTACGGGCGGGTATCGCGCTGGGGCATGATCGCCTACGCCTCGAGCCTCGACCAAGCCGGCCCTCTGGCCCGTACCGCCGAAGACTGCGCCTTGCTGTTGCAGGGCATGGCCGGCTTCGACCCGCAAGACTCCACCAGCATCAACGAACCGGTCCCGGACTACAGCGCCAACCTCAATGCACCGCTCGACGGCCTGCGCATTGGCCTGCCCAATGAATATTTCGGCGCCGGCCTCGACCCACGCATCGCCACCTTGGTGGAAGACAGCGTCAAAGCGTTGGAAAAACTCGGCGCTGTGATCAAGCGCATCAGTTTGCCGAATGTCCAGCACGCTATCCCGGCCTACTACGTGATCGCCCCGGCTGAGGCGTCCTCGAACCTGTCGCGCTTCGACGGCGTGCGTTTCGGCCACCGCTGCGAAAACCCGGCCGACCTCACCGACCTGTACAAACGCTCACGGGGCGAGGGCTTCGGCGCTGAAGTGCAACGGCGTATTCTGGTCGGCGCCTACGCGCTGTCGGCCGGCTACTACGACGCTTATTACCTGAAAGCGCAGAAAATCCGCCGCCTGATCAAAAACGACTTTATGGCCGCGTTTCACGACGTCGACGTAATCCTGGGGCCTACCACGCCGAATCCGGCGTGGAAAATTGGCGAGAAAAACGCCGACCCGGTGGCCGCCTACCTTGAAGACGTCTACACCATCACCGCCAACCTGGCCGGCCTGCCAGGGCTGTCGATGCCTGCTGGCTTCGTCGATGGGCTGCCAGTGGGTGTACAACTGCTCGCTCCGTATTTCCAAGAAGGCCGCCTGCTCAATGTGGCGCATCGTTATCAGCAAGTCACCGACTGGCACACCCGCGCCCCCGCCGGCTTCTAAGGAGAACACTACATGCAATGGGAAGTCGTGATCGGGCTGGAGATTCATACCCAGCTCGCCACCCAGTCGAAGATTTTCTCCGGCAGCGCTACCACCTTTGGCTCACAGCCCAACACCCAGGCCAGCCTGGTCGACCTCGGCATGCCTGGCGTTTTGCCAGTGCTGAACGAGGAAGCCGTGCGCATGGCTGTGATGTTTGGCCTGGCCATCGACGCGCAAATCGGCCAGCACAACGTGTTCGCGCGTAAGAACTACTTCTACCCGGACCTGCCCAAGGGCTACCAGATCAGCCAGATGGAGCTGCCGATCGTTGGCAAGGGCCACCTGGACATCACCCTGGAAGACGGCACCGTCAAACGCATCGGGGTCACCCGCGCGCACCTGGAAGAAGACGCCGGCAAGAGCCTGCACGAAGACTTCAGCGGTAGTACCGGCATCGACCTCAACCGTGCCGGCACGCCGCTGCTGGAGATCGTCTCCGAGCCCGACATGCGCAGCGCCAAAGAGGCAGTCGCCTACGTCAAAGCCATGCACTCGCTGGTGCGCTACCTGGGCATCTGCGACGGCAACATGGCCGAGGGCTCGCTGCGCTGCGACTGCAACGTGTCGATCAGGCCCAAGGGCCAGGTGGAATTCGGCACCCGTTGCGAGATCAAGAACGTCAACTCGTTCCGCTTTATCGAAAAGGCGATCAACAGCGAAATCGCCCGGCAGATCGAACTGATCGAAGACGGCGGCAAGGTGATCCAGCAAACGCGCCTGTACGACCCGAACAAAGACGAAACCCGCGCCATGCGCAGCAAGGAAGAAGCGAACGACTACCGTTACTTCCCCGACCCTGACCTGCTGCCGGTGGTCATCGAGGATGCTTTCCTGGAAAGCACCCGCGCGACTCTGCCTGAGCTGCCGCCACAAAAGCGCGAACGCTTTCAGGCGCAGTTTGGCCTTTCGAGCTACGACGCCAGTGTCTTGGCTTCCAGCCGGGAGCAGGCAGATTATTTCGAAAAGGTCGCCAGCCTCAGTGGCGACGCCAAGCTGGCTGCCAACTGGGTGATGGTCGAATTGGGCAGCCTGCTGAACAAGCAGGGGCTGGAAATCGACCAGGCGCCGGTCAGTGCCGAGCAGTTGGGCAACATGCTGCTGCGCATCAAGGACAACACTATCTCCGGCAAGATCGCCAAGATGGTCTTCGAAGGCATGGCGGCGGGTGAAGGCGATGCAGACCAGATCATCGAAGCCCGCGGCCTGAAGCAAGTGACCGACAGCGGCGCCATCGAAAAAGTATTGGACGAAGTGCTGGCGGCCAACGCCGAGCAGGTCGAGCAGTACCGTAGCGCCGACGAAGCCAAGCGCGGCAAGATGTTTGGTTTCTTTGTCGGCCAGGCCATGAAGGCCTCCAAAGGCAAGGCCAACCCGCAGCAGGTCAACGAACTGCTGAAAAGCAAACTCGAAGGCTGACCCGGCCAGTGCCTGCCCATTTTTCCACCAGCGAAATTGGGCAGGCCCGCCACCGGTCTCTGGAGCCCCCATGCGCTACCTAATCGCGGCCGCTGCCCTGCTGTTGCTGGCCGGTTGTGCCAGCCAACGCGGGGAGAGCCTGATCGACCCCCATGGCTATGATGAACAAGGCGTCGCCTCCTACTACGGGGCTCGCCATCACGGCAAACGCACTGCCAGCGGCGAACGCTTCGACCAAAATGAGCTGACCGCGGCACACCGCCGGTTACCTTTCGGTAGCCGAGTGCTGGTCACCAACCAAGCCAATGGCCGCAGTGTGACCGTGCGCATCAACGACCGTGGCCCACACACCCGTGGGCGGTTGATCGATGTGTCCCACGCGGCGGCCGAACAGCTTGGCATGCTCGGCAGCGGCACCGCCCGGGTGCGCGTGCAAGACCTGGAAGACTGACGGAGCCCGCCCCTATTTTCGAACTCGCTAACCTGCCTACCCAAAGCCTGCTGTATTGGCTGGTCGGCCTGCTATTGCTAATCGTCGGCGCAGAATGCCTAGTGCGAGGCGCCGTACGCCTGGCCGTAGGGCTGCGGGTCAGGCCACTGATCGTCGGGTTGAGCGTGGTCGCGCTGGGCAGCAGTGCCCCACAACTGGCGGTCAGCCTGCAAGCCACCTACGCCGGCACCCCTGACATGGCCCTGGGCAGCGTGATGGGCGGCAACACCTTCAGCTTGCTGGTCACCCTCGGGCTATGCGCCTTGGTGATCCCCCTACGGGTATCGCGTTTGCTGGTGCGCCTGGACATCCCGCTGATGGTCGGCGCCAGCCTGCTGGTGTTTGTCCTGGCGCTCAATGGCCACCTGGAGCGGCTGGACGGCCTGATATTGCTGGCCGCCCTGGGCGTCTACGTCACCCTGCTGTGGCGGCAATCCCGGGACCATGGGCGGACTTGGCCTACCCATAGCCAGCCCATGGCCTGGCCTGCCTGCGTGGCCTTGATGGGGGTGGGCGTGGCGCTGTTGGCCTGCGGCGGGAATTTACTGCTGGAAGCCGCCGTCGAGGTCGCCCTGGATCTGGGCCTCTCAGACCGGGTGATCGGCCTGAGCATCATTGCCGCCAGCGCCTCGCTGCCGGCCCTGGCCACCTCACTCATGGCGGCGGTGCGCGGTGAGCGCGACATCGCGGCGGGTAATGTGATTGGTAGCACCTTGTTCAACCTGCTGGGCGTGCTCGGTTTGACCGCCCTGCTCGCGCCCGCCCCGCTGTCGGTCTCACCCAACGCCTTGGCGTTCGACCTGCCGGTGATGCTGGGGGCGGCCGCGCTGTGCCTGCCGCTGTTCTATTCAGGCAATCGCCTGACCCGCGTGGAAGGCCTGATACTGCTGGGGCTGTACCTGGCCTACGGGCTGCACGTGGTGACTTTCGCCACCGGCCAGCCATTGGCCGATACCGTAGAACAGGGGGTGTTGTTCTACGTGCTGCCCCCCTTGTTGTTGTTCGTGCTGTTCAATAGCTGGCGCACTTGGCGCCGCCAGCATTAGCCGGCTGCGCGCTTGCGTTCGCGTAGCCACCAGGCCAAACCCAGCACACCCATCCAAACCGGCATCAACAGTACCGAAATACGAATGCCCGGGGTCATGTACATGATGACCAGAATGCCTGCGAGAAAAACCAGGCAGACCCAATTGGTCAGCGGGTAGCCCCAGCTTTTGAAAAAGGTTTCAGTGCCGGCCAAGCGCTTGGCATTGCGAAATTTCAGGTGGGTGATGCTGATGATGCACCAGTTCAGCACCAATGCCGACACCACCAACGCCATCAATAAACCGAAGGCTTCGCCCGGCATCAGGTAATTGAGCACGACGCACAAGCCAGTGGCCGTGGCAGACACGCCCAGCGCTTTAAGGGGCACGCCCCGGCGATTCACCCTCAGCAGCGACTTAGGCGCATCGCCCTGGGTGGCCAGGCCGAACAGCATGCGGCTGTTGCAATAAACGCAGCTGTTGTAGACCGACAAGGCCGCCGTCAGTACGACAATGTTGAGCACGGTGGCGACCAGGGTGCTGTCCATGTCGTGGAAAATCATCACGAACGGGCTGCCGCCTTCCACCACATTTTGCCAAGGGTGCAGCGCCAACAGCACAGTCAAAGAGCCAACGTAAAACAGCAGAATACGGTAGATCACCTGGTTGGTGGCTTTGGGGATGCTGCGCTTGGGGTCGTCGGCTTCGGCTGCCGTGATGCCCACCAATTCGAGGCCGCCGAAAGAGAACATGATCACCGCCATGGCCATGACCAGCCCAGTCGCGCCGTTGGGGAAGAACCCGCCGTGCTGCCAAAGGTTGGCGATACTGGCTTGCGCGCCACCGTGGCCGGTAGCCAGTAACCAACTGCCGAACACGATCATGGCGATGATGGCCGTCACTTTGATCAGCGAGAACCAGAACTCCATTTCGCCGTAGACTTTGACCTGAGATAAATTGATCAGGTTGATCAATATGAAAAACACGCCCGCAGAAGCCCAAGTCGGAATCTCCGGCCACCAGTACTGAACGTAGATACCCACCGCGGTCAACTCGGCCATGCCCACCAGCACGTACAGCACCCAGTAGTTCCAGCCCGACATAAAGCCGGCAAAGCTGCCCCAATACCGATGGGCGAAATGGCTGAAACTGCCGCTCACGGGCTCTTCCACGACCATTTCACCGAGCTGGCGCATGATGAAAAAAGCGATCAGGCCGGCGATGGCGTAGCCGAGGATCACCGAAGGGCCGGCCATACTGATGGTTTGGGCAATGCCCAGGAACAAGCCCGTACCGATGGCGCCGCCCAGGGCGATCAACTGGATATGGCGGTTTTTCAGGCCCCTTTGTAGACGCTCAGGGCTAGCTTCTGAATCCATGGTATTTCCTTAGAGCGGGCTGGCGCGCCGTGGTTAAGCGCGCCATCTTCTAGATGAGGCCGCCCCACTGCAACAGGAATATCCCGATATTGGTGGTGACGGCGGCCGCCAGGGTAGTCATCACGATAATCGCCGCAGCCAACTGGTAGTTGCCGCCGCTGGCGCGGACCATCACGTAGCTGACCGACGCTGATGGCGCGCCAATATACAGGAATAGGATGCCCAATTCCGCCCCACGGAACCCCACCAGTATCGCCCCCAGCGTACCGATGACCGGCAGCCACACCACTTTCACGAGGCTAGCACTTAGCGCCATCCGCCCACTGCTACGCAGCGCGACCAGCGACAGGCTGCCACCTATGCCAATCAGCGCCAGCGGCAAGGTCATTTGCGCCAGATAGTCAGCCGAGGTCAGCGCCCAGTTGGGCAAGGGCACTTGCAGCCAGGTGATGGGGGTGGCCAGCAACACGCTGAGGATCAGTGGGTTGGCAATTACGCTTTTGCAGATGCTCCACGGATCGGACTTGATGTTAGGGCTATAGATGGCCAGCACCACCACCGACAGCGAGTTGTACATGACGATCACCAGGCCGGCGAGAATCGACCCCAGGGAGATACCATAATCGCCGTACATGCTGCCGGCCAAGGCGAGACCGATGATGCCATTATTGCCGCGAAACGCCCCTTGGGTGTAAACACCGCGGTCGGCCTCCGGGCAACGCCAGATGGCCATACCCCAAGCCATCGCGAACCCCAGCAAAGTAGCCACTATGAAATAGATCAGCAGCCCGGGTTTGAGCGCGGCGTGTAGATCAGCGTGATAGATGCCAAGAAACAGCAACGATGGCATGCACACGTTGAAGACCAGCGCCGAGGCGGTGCGGATGAAGTTGTCGTCGATCCAACCCACACGTTTTAACAGCGCCCCAAGAAACAGCATCGCGAATACCGGCGCTGTTATGTTCAGGGTTTGCAGAAAGATGGCGAGCATGCCGGATGGACCTATGGCCTTGAGTCAATTGCGCAATGATAGGCCAGGCGGGGGGCGGAGGGTTAAAAGATCGGGGGCGAACAGAGCGCCCCCGCCCTTTCCAAGCTTTATTGCGGGCCCATTTTGTCCATCAAGGCCGCCAGCATTTCGTATTCTTCACCGGTCAGGTCGGTCAACGGGGTGCGAACCGGCCCAGCGTCGAAGCCTGCGATTTTGGCACCCGCTTTGACGATGCTCACGGCATAGCCCGACTTGCGGTTGCGAATATCCAGGTAAGGCAGGAAGAAGTCGTCGATCAACTTGCCCACGGTGGCGTGATCTTCCCGAGCAATGGCGTGGTAAAAGTCCATCGCGGTCTTAGGAATGAAGTTGAACACGGCCGACGAATAAACCGGTACGCCCAAGGCTTTGTAGGCGGCGGCGTAGACTTCAGCAGTCGGCAGCCCGCCCAGGTAGCTGAAGCGATCGCCCAAACGGCGGCGGATCGACACCATCAGCTCGATATCGCCCAGGCCATCCTTGTAGCCAATCAGATTCGGGCAACGCTCGGCCAGTTGCTCCAATAGGGGAGCATTCAGTCGGCATACATTACGGTTGTAAACGATCACGCCAATCTTGACCGATTTGCACACGGCTTCAACGTGAGCGGCTACGCCGTCTTGGCTGGCTTCGGTGAGGTAGTGCGGCAGCAACAGCAGGCCCTTGGCCCCCAAGCGCTCGGCTTCTTGAGCGTACTCAATGGCTTGGCGAGTGGAACCGCCGACACCGGCCAGGATCGGCACGCTGCTGGCACAGGTATCGACTGCGGTTTTGATCACTTCGGAATATTCGCTGGCCGCCAAGGAGAAAAACTCCCCAGTACCGCCGGCGGCGAACAGCGCGCTCGCGCCGTAGGGGGCCAGCCATTCCAGACGCTTGATGTAACCCTGGCGGTTGAAATCGCCCTGGGCATTGAAGTCGGTCACCGGGAAAGACAGCAGGCCGGCGCTAAGGATGGACTTAAGTTCTTGTGGATTCATTATTCGAACACCCTGGGTCGCATGATAAGAAACAAGAACGGCGGTGATTGCCGTTGTCGTACGTCATCGTACAACTACATTTAGCGACGCTCAAGGGGGTGAACGTAAATTTAAAAAACCCTACCCCGTAGGAGGGGGCTTGCCCCCGATCTTTTGATCTTCTGGCACAACCTTTAAAGATCAAAAGATCGGGGCCAAGCGGAACGCCGCCCGGGCCCCTCCTACCCTCAGCCGCGGGCGGCTTCGGCTTCTTCGTGGGCGTGGCGTAGGCGTTCCCGGCTGTGGGTCAGGTGCAGGCGCATGGCCGCGCGTGCCGCGTCGGCATCCTGGCGGGCAATGGCGTCGAAGATTTCCTCATGCTCGCGGCTCAACCGGCTCATGTAATGCTGCTGGTCGTCATGGGCCAACCGCGCCGAGTTCAGCCGGGTACGGGGAATCAGGCTGGTACCCAGGTGGGTCATGATATCGGTGAAATAGCGGTTACCGGTGGACAAGGCGATCTGCAGGTGGAACTGAAAGTCCGAGGCCACCGCATCGTGGGCGTGTGCCGCGCTGTCGTTGATGGCGTCGAGGGCAGCCCGCATGGCTGCCAACTGCTCATCGGACCGACGTTGTGCGGCCAGCCCTGCCGATTCGACTTCAAGGCTGATGCGCAGCTCCAGCAACGCGAGCACATCACGCAAGGTGACAATGGTCGCCGGGTCGATGCGAAAACCGCTGGGGCTGGGGGTGTCCAGTACGAAGGTACCGATCCCATGGCGAGTTTCTACCTGGCCTGCCGCCTGCAGGCGAGAAATCGCCTCGCGCACCACCGTGCGGCTAACGCCCTGCTCTTCCATGATGGCCGATTCGGTGGGCAGTTTATCGCCACGCTTGAGCTCGCCATCGAGGATTCGCTGGGTAAGCACAGCCACCAATTCCTGGGCAAGGCTGCGAGGCTTTCGGCGAACGCGGGGCGCAGCACTCTGATTATCCATGGTGAAGGTCTATCTCAATACGGCCAGTTATGCGCCCATCATAGCGCAACGCAGTTGTACGATCACGGCTCATCATGCCCCGCTTTCACTGGGTTGCACTTTCAATTGCCCGCCCTCGATACGCACATGGCGCCGGTGGAAGCGCTTAAGGCTACTGCGGTGGCCCACGCTGACCACGCTAACGCCCGGCAGGCTGTCGAGTACCGTCTGGTACATCAACGCTTCGTCTTCTTCGTCCATGGCCGCCGTGGCTTCATCGAGGTACAACCATTTGGGCGCATACAACAACGCCCGAGCGAACGCCAAACGTTGCTGCTCGCCCGGCGACAGCTGGCGCTGCCAGTGATTGCTTTCGTCGAGACGCTCCACCAAGTGCGGCAGGCGGCAACTGTGCAAGACCTCGGCGTAGCGTGCTGCGGGGTAAGCCTGCACGGCTTGGGGGTAACTCAGCGCTTCACGCAGGGTACCGATAGGCAAATACGGCTTCTGCGGCAAGAACAGCGAGCGCTCGGCCGGCAAACGGATCTGCCCTGCCCCGCTCGGCCACAAACCACCCATGGCCCGCAGCAGCGTACTCTTGCCGCTGCCGGAGCGGCCACTAAGCATCACTTGCTCGCCCGCTGCCACACTCAACGCGGCGCCCGCCAGCAAGCTGCGGCCGCCGGGTACGTCGAGGGACAGATCGTCGATAGCCAACTGTTCGCCCTGGCGCTGTACGTCGATCGCGACTGGCCGTGCTTCGTTGTCGTCCAGCGCCTGGCGGAAACTCAGCAAACGGTCGCTGGTGGCTTTCCAACTGGCCAGGGTGACGTAGGCATCGATAAACCAGCTGAAATTTTCCTGCACATTGCCAAACGCCGAGTTGATCTGCATCAGCTCACCGAGCTGGATCTTGCCGGAAAAATAGCGCGGCGCGGCCACCACGAACGGGAAGATAATCGCAATCTGGCCATAGCCGGTGGTGAAGAATTTAAGGCGTTTCTGCACATTCATGATGGTCCAGAAGTTACTCCAGACGCTGCCGAAGCGGTTGTTCAGGCGCTCGTTTTCATTGGGCTCGCCGTTGTACAAGGCAATGCTTTCGGCGTTTTCGCGGATGCGCACCATGGCAAACCGCAGGTCCGCTTCATAGCGCTGCTGGCGGTTGCTCAGGCCGATCAAGCGCCGCCCGATCAAATGCGCCAGCCAGCTGCCGACCCCGGCGTAGAGCAACGCGCACCAGAACATGTAGCCGGGGATCTCGATGCCGAACACTTCGATACTGCCGGACACCCCCCACAGGATGATCGAAAACGACACCAAGCTGACCACGGTACTGATCAAGCCCAAGGCCAGGCTCAGGGTATCGCTGGTAAAGCTGTTGAGGTCTTCGCTCAGGCGTTGGTCCGGGTTATCGGTGTAGCCGCCCTGTTCGAGAAAATAGTAGTTTTTCTGCGAAAGCCAGCGGGCGAAGTGTTTTTCGGTCAGCCAGCGCCGCCAGCGGATGGTCAGCATCTGGGTCAGATACAGCCGGTAAACGGCCGCCAGGATGGCAACCGCGGCGATCCCGCAAAAGAACAGCATCAACTGGGTAAAGGCAGCCAGGTCCTTTTTTTCCAGCGCGTTGTAGAAGTCGCGATACCAGCGATTGATGATCACCGAGACGGCGACGTTGAACAGCGACAGGGCAATCACCGACAGCAACAATAGCCACGCCTTGCCCTTCTCTTCGCTGCGCCAGTAAGGCACTACCAGGTGCCAGACACGGCTCCAGAACTGCCCAGGCACGGCATCGTTCACTGCAGAATATTCAGCGTTCTTGGTCATGGTTCAGGCTCTATATCAGGGGGCCCGGAGCCGGCGGCGCTGCATGCGCCGCTGCGGGGCAAACGTGGTTCGGCACTCAGCGCCGCACTGGGCGCTTCTGCAATTTGCGCTGCAAGGTGCGCCGGTGCATGCCCAGGGCCCGCGCGGTGGCGGAGATATTGCCCTCGTGCTCATTGAGCACCCGCTGGATATGCTCCCACTGCAAGCGATCCACCGACATGGGGTTTTCCGGTACCAGGGTGTCGAGGTCCGAGTGCTGGGACAGCAAGGCCGCCAGTACGTCGTCGGCGTCGGCTGGCTTGCACAGGTAATTGCAGGCACCGCGCTTGATCGCTTCGACCGCCGTGGCGATGCTGGAATAGCCAGTGAGAATAACCACGCGCATGTCCGGGTCGAGCTCCAGCAGCTTGGGCAGCAGTACCAGGCCGGAATCGCCGTCCATTTTCAGGTCCACCGCGGCGAACTCGGGAATGTCCTGTTGGGCCAGGCTCAGCCCTTCTTCGGCCGAGCCAGCGGTGCTGACCCGAAAGCCACGGCGGGCCATGGCGCGGGCCATGACACGGGTAAAGGTGGCGTCGTCGTCCACCAGCAACAGGTGCGGCAGTTCTTCGCCTTCCACCAGGGGTTCGTCAGTCATTCAAGTCTCCTCGGGCGTCACGGGGCAGGCGCAGCTCGGTGAGCGTGCCGCCTTCTTCATGACTATAGAGTTTTACCGAGCCACCAGCGCGAGTCACGCTGGCCTTGCTCAAAAACAGGCCCAGGCCGAAGCCTTTGCCTTTTGTAGTGAAGAAAGGTTTGCCGATTTGTTCGGCAATTGCCAGGGGTACACCCGGGCCGTGGTCGCGAATCACGATGAAGATATCTTCATCGTCCCAGCTCACACGCACTTGGAGGTCATCAGGGCAGGCGTCGGCGGCGTTGTTGATCAGGTTCAACAGGGCCTGGGTAAGGTCTGGCGCAGGTGCCAGGCGCGGTGCAGGCCCGTCGCTGCCCAGGTGAAAACGGTAGCTGGCTTCGGGGCGCATCAGGTGCCAACGGTCCAGGGCCTCGCGCAGCCAGGCCGTCACGTCCTGCTCGACGACGGCCATGCGGCGATTGGCTTCGGCCGCACGCACCAGTTGCTGCAGGGTTTCCTTGCACAGCTTGACCTGGTCCTGGAGCACCGAGAGGTCATCCTGCAGGGCCGGGTCGGGGTGGTCGCGGCGCATCTCTTTAAGCAGCACGCTCATGGTCGACAGCGGGGTGCCCAGCTCATGGGCGGCGCCGGCGGCCTCGGTGGCCACGGCCAACAGTTGCTGATCACGCAGCCCTTCTTCGCGGCGCTGAGCGCGCATTTGGTCCTGGCGGCGTAATTCTTCGGCCATTTTTGCCGCGAAAAAGGTGATCACCCCCGCAGCCAGGGCGAAGCTCAGCCACATGCCGTAGATCTGCATGCTTTCGCGGGCAATGGGAAAGGTGGCTAACGCAAATGAGTGCACCAGCAATAACGTGTAGCACGCCAAGGCAATCCCGGTGAGGATCAGCGAATACAACCAGGGCAAGGTCACGGCTGCGATGGTCAAAGGCACCAGGTAATACGACACGAACGGGTTGGTCGAACCGCCGGAGTAATACAGCAACACGCTGTGGATCAACAGATCGCAGGCCAACTGCACCGCGTATTCCAGTTCGGTGACCGGCAGCGACGTGCGCAACCGCACAGCGGTAATGGCGCACAGCACACTGGAAAATACCAAGGTCACGGCCAACTGCAGCCAAGGCAATGGCAGCAGATGCGTCAGGTAGGCGAACCCCACCGAGCCGGCCTGGGCGGCCAGCACCAAAATGCGGATACAGGTGAGCCGCCAAAGGTTTTGGCGGGTCGCGGAAAGGGGCATGGCAGTAGCGAGCATGGGCTCTCCAGATGAGCGCTGCAGGCGGACCGGCGAGAGTATACCAATACAGGGTTTTACAGCGAAAACTGCGGCAAACCACCACACCCACGCAGCCCCTGGCACTCTGCGGGTTTATGAACCGCACCATGGGGTTTACAGTCCTACAACCATGCGCGCAAAGGCCTAATCAGAACGCGCGCCACAACAAGGAGTTTTGCATGTTCTTACCTCTTCGTAGCGCCACCTTGCTTGGGCTGGGCTTACTCGCCAGCCTGCCTGCCCTGGCCGACGATGCGCCGCGCTATAACCAAGTGTCCTTACGCGCCGAGGCCAGCCAGGAAGTCGCTCGCGACTTGATGAGCGTTACCCTCTACAGCGAAGAACAAAACGCTGACCCGGCCAAACTGGCCGCGCAGGTCAGCACTACCTTGAATAAAGCCCTGGGCCAGGCCCGCGAAGTCAAGGGCGTGACCGTGCGCCAAGGCAGCCGCAACAGCTACCCCATCTATGACGAGAAAGGCCAAAAAATCACCGGCTGGCGTGAGCGTGCCGAGGTGCGCCTGGAAAGCGCCGATTTCGCCGCGCTGTCGAAACTGACCGGGGAACTGCTGCAAGACCTGAAAATGGCGGGCATGGACTTCAGCATCTCCGGCAAAACCCGCAAAGACAGCGAAGACGCCCTGATCAAGCAAGCCGTGGACGCTTTCAAGGCCCGCGCGCAAATCGCCACCCAAGCCCTGGGCGGCAGCACCTATAAAATCGTCAGCCTGAACCTCAACAGCGCGGGCTACCCGCAGCCCTATGCGCGGCCTGCGGCAATGATGATGAAAGCCAGCCGCGACGCCGCCCCGGTCACTCCAGAAGTCGAAGCAGGCACCAGCGAAGTCAGTGTGAGTGCCGATGGCAGCATTGAAGTGCAGATGCCTTGATTCGTTGATATAGCGCCAGCCCATGCCGGGCTGGCGTCTTCCTTCCTGTTCAGCCCAAGAGAATTCAATGGAACGATTCCCGCTAAAGCCCGTGTTGCTCGCTGTCGGCCTACTGGCCAGTGCGCCGTTTGCCCAGGCTGCCAGTACCCTGGTGTACTGCTCTGAAGCCAGCCCAGCGGGGTTCGACCCCAGCCAGTTCACCAGTGGCACCGACTTCGATGCCTCCGCCGAAACCGTGTTCAACCGCCTGACCCAGTTCAAGCGTGGCGGAACCGAAGTCGAAGCGGGCCTGGCGAAATCGTGGGAAGTGTCCGACGACGGCCTCACCTACACCTTCCACCTGCGCCCGGGGGTGAAATTTCACACCACCGATTACTTCAAGCCGACCCGCGACTTCAATGCCGACGACGTGCTCTTCACCTTTGAGCGCCTGCTCGACCCCGAGCATCCGTTTCGCAAGGCCTACCCATCGGAGTCGCCCTATTTCACCGACATGGGCCTGAACGAGAGCATCAAGTCCATCAGCAAGACCGATGAGCACACAGTGGTGTTCGCGCTGAATAAGGTCGATGCCGCCTTCGTGCAAAACCTCGCCATGAGCTTTGCCTCGGTGCAGTCCGCCGAATATGCCGCGCAGTTGCTCAAAGAGGGCAAGGCCGGGGATATCAACCAAAAACCGATCGGCACCGGCCCATTCGTATTCAAGCGTTATCAGAAAGATTCGCAGATCCGCTATGACGCCAACCGGGCCTACTGGAAGCCCGAAGACGTCAAGCTGGACCACCTGATCTTCTCGATCAACACCGACGCCGCAGTGCGCTTGCAGAAGCTAAAAGCCGGCGAATGTCAGGTCAGTGGCTACCCGCGCCCCGCCGACATCGATCTGATGAAACAAGACCCGAACCTCAAGGTCATGAGCCAGCCGGGTTTCAACCTGGGCTACCTGGCCTACAACACCACCCACGCGCCGCTTGACCAGTTGAAGGTGCGCCAGGCGTTGGATATGGCCATCGACAAACCGGCCATCATCAAAGCGGTGTATCAGGGCGCCGGGCAACTGGCGCAAAACGCTCTGCCGCCGGGGCAGTGGTCCTACGATGCAAAGATCAAGGATGCCCCCTACGACCCCGCCAAAGCTCGAGCGTTACTCAAGGAAGCGGGCATCAAGGAAGGCACCACGATCAACCTGTGGGCCATGACGGTCCAGCGCGCCTCCAACCCCAATGCGCGCCTTTCCGCGCAAATGATCCAAAGCGACTGGGGCAAGATCGGCATCAAAGCCAATATCGTCAGCTATGAGTGGGGCGAGTACATGAAGCGCGCTCGGGCCGGCGAACACGATGTGATGATCTATGGCTGGACCGGGGACAACGGTGACCCCGACAACTGGCTCGGGGTGTTGTACAGCTGCGCGGCGGTCAAAGGCAGCAACTTTGCCAAATGGTGTGACCCGGCCTACGACAAGTTGGTCCAGCAAGCCAAATTGAGCAGCGACCGCGACGAGCGGGTGCGCTTGTACCAGCAGGCGCAGGTGATCCTCAAGCAACAGGTACCGATCACGCCGATTGCCAACTCCACGGTCTTCCAGCCGATGCGTAAGGAAGTACAAGACTTCAAAATCAGCCCGTTTGGCCTCACGCCGTTCTACGGGGTCAGCCTGGCAAAGTGATACTAAATGCCCCAATTGAGCGCACTACTGCGCTCAATTGGCGCAATTTATGCCGGGGAACGCACCAAAATGAGCGTGCGCAAACGTTCAACTGCGTAACTTATTACATTCATGCGACATTCTTGTACGTTCGTACCGCACTTTATCGATTGACCCCACCTAAAGTCTTGATTTGGGTATGCGGCCTGCATAAGTATCCGCAGGTCGACCCACAAGGTCGCCCTCAACTTAAAAATGACAACAACTGAGGCCACCATGCTCAAACACGCGGTCATTCCGTTTCTGCTCGGCGCCGGCTTGCTGGCCAGCGCTCCTTTCGCCCATGCTGCGACTAACTTGGTTTTTTGCTCCGAGGGCAGCCCGGCGGGTTTCGATCCAGGCCAATACACCACCGGTACGGATTTCGACGCTTCGGCGGAAACCATGTTTAACCGTCTCAGCCAATTCGAGCGTGGCGGCACTTCGGTCATTCCGGGCCTGGCTACCCGCTGGGACATTTCGCCAGACGGCTTGACCTACACCTTCCACCTACGCGAAGGGGTAAAGTTCCACACCACCGACTACTTCAAGCCTAGCCGCGAATTCAACGCAGACGACGTGCTGTTCACCTTCAACCGTATGCTCGATAAAGACATGCCGTTTCGCAAGGCCTACCCCACCGAGTTTCCGTACTTCACCGACATGGGCATGGATACCAATATTACCCAGGTCGAGAAGCTCGACGAGCACACCGTCAAGTTCACCCTGAAAACAGTCGACGCGGCGTTCATCCAGAACCTGGCCATGAGCTTCGCGTCTATCCAGTCTGCCGAATATGCGGCCAAACTGCTGAAGGAAGGCAAGCCTGCCGACCTCAACCAGAAGCCCATCGGCACCGGCCCCTTCGTGTTCCAGCGCTACCAGAAAGACGCGCAGATCCGCTTCAAAGGCAACCCGGACTACTGGAACCCTGAAGATGTGAAGATCGACAACCTGATCTTCGCCATCACCACCGATGCCTCTGTGCGTATGCAGAAGCTCAAGAAAAACGAATGCCAGGTCTCCACCTTCCCGCGCCCGGCCGACATCAAGCCGTTGAGCGAAGACAAGAGCCTGGCGATGCCTAACCAGGCAGGCTTCAACCTGGGCTACATCGCCTACAACGTCACCCACAAGCCGTTGGACAACCTCAAGGTTCGCCAGGCGCTGGACATGGCGGTGAACAAACAGCAGATCATCGACGCCGTGTACCAGGGTGCCGGCCAGCTGGCTGTGAATGCCATGCCCCCGACCCAGTGGTCCTACGACACCACCATCAAAGACGCCGCCTACGACCCTGAAAAAGCCAAAGCCCTGCTCAAGGAAGCCGGGGTCAAGGAAGGTACGGAAATCCAGTTGTGGGCCATGCCGGTCCAGCGCCCCTACAACCCGAACGCCAAGCTCATGGCTGAGATGCTGCAGTCGGACTGGGCCAAAGTGGGTATCAAGGCCAAGATCGTCAGCTACGAGTGGGGCGAGTACATCAAGCGCGCCAAAGCCGGCGAAACCGATGCAATGCTGATCGGTTGGAGTGGTGACAACGGTGACCCGGACAACTGGCTCGGCACCTTGTTTGGCTGCGACGCGGTGCAAGGCAACAACTTCGCCAAATGGTGCAACGCCGACTACGACAAGTTGATCAAAAGCGCCAAAGCAACCCCCGACCAGGCCAAGCGTACCGAGCTGTATAAGCAGGCCCAACAGTTGCTCAAGCAACAAGTGCCGATGACCCCCATCGCCCACTCCACGGTCTACCAACCCATGCGTGCCAATGTAAAAGATTTCAAGATCAGCCCCTTTGGCTTGAACTCCTTCTACGGCGTGAGCGTAGGCAAGTAGCACAGCGCCGCGCGGCCTGAAGGTCGCGCGGCGGTCTCGTACGAATCTTCCTGATGAACGCGGGCCAGCCCCAGCGGCAGCGCGTCCGTGTTTTTTCGGAATATTCCTACTTGAACTTGGGAAATTGCGGCTTTGATTCGCGGCCTCTGCGCACTAGTTTCAACGCCGCTCATCCGCTATGGAAACGCTGCCTAACGGTAAGCCTCCAGGCCTGCGAAACCAACACCGGCACCTTGCCGGGCCATTGCTTCCGGACACCACAGCATAGGGAATGACATGCGTCTCAATCACCTCTCCGCCGCCCTGCTCAGCGCAGGGCTGCTAGCCGCCGCATCGCCAAGTCACGCCGCCAATAGCCTGGTTTTCTGCTCAGAAGGCAGCCCGGCCGGCTTCGATAACGCGCAATACACCGCCTCGACCGACAATGACGCCGGCCAGGCGATCTACAACCGCCTGACCGAATTCGAACAAGGCGGCACGGCGGTCATCCCCGCCCTGGCTACCCGCTGGGACATTTCCGAAGACGGCCTGACCTACACCTTCCACCTACGTGAAGGGGTGAAGTTCCACAGCAACAAGACCTTCACCCCCAGCCGTGATTTCAACGCCGATGACGTGTTGTTCACCTACAACCGCATGCTCGACAAGGACATGCCGTTCCGTAAGGCCTACCCCACCGAGTTCCCCTATTTCGTCGGCATGAGCCTGGACAAAAACATCGCCAGCGTCGAGAAAACCGGGCCGCTGACGGTGGTCTTCAAGCTGCGTTCGGTGGATGCGGCGTTCGTGCAGAACATCGCCATGAACTTCGCCGCGATTCTCTCGGCCGAGTACGCCGAGCAACTGCTCAAAGCCGGCAAAGCGAGCGATATCAACCAGCAGCCGATCGGCACTGGGCCATTCGTGTTCCAGCGTTACCAGAAAGATTCGCAGATCCGCTACAAGGCCAACCCACAGTATTGGGCACCTGAGCAGGTGAAGATCGACCAGTTGATCTTCTCCATCAATACCGACGCTTCGGTACGCCTGCAAAAACTCAAAAAAGGCGAGTGCCAGGTCACCATCAACCCGCGCCCCGCCGACCTCGAAGGCCTGAAGAAAGACCCTACCCTGCAGGTGATCGAGAAACCGGGCTACAACCTGGGTTACATCTCCTACAACATCCGCCACAAGCCGTTCGACCAGCTTGAAGTGCGTCAGGCCATGGACATGGCAGTCAACAAGCAGGCCATCATCAAGGCGGTGTACCAAGAGTCCGGGCAATTGGCCGTGAACGCCATGCCGCCCAGCCAGTGGTCCTACGACGACACCATCAAAGACGCACCCTACGACCCGGAAAAAGCCAAGGCCCTGTTGGCCAAAGCTGGAGTCAAACCAGGCACTGAAATCACCCTGTGGGCCATGCCGGTGCAGCGCCCCTATAACCCCAACGCCAAATTGATGGCCGAAATGCTTCAGGCAGACTGGGCCAAGATTGGCTTCAACGTGAAAATCGTCAGCTACGAGTGGGGCGAGTACCTCAAGCGCACCAAAAACGGCGAACACGACATTTCCCTGATCGGCTGGACCGGCGACAACGGTGACCCCGACAACTGGCTGGGCACCCTCTACGGTTGCGATGCCATCGGTAGCAACAACTACTCCATGTGGTGCGACCCGGCCTACGACGCGCTGATCAAAAAAGCCAAGACCCTCAACGACCGCGAGCAGCGCAGCGTGCTGTACAAGCAGGCGCAACAGCTGCTCAAGGCGCAGGTGCCGATTACGCCGATCGCCCACTCCACGGTCAATCAGCCCCTGAGCGTCAAGGTGCAAGGCTTCCAGGTCAGCCCATTTGGCCGCAACCAGTTTACCAACGTCAGCGTAAAAGACTGACCGCGCCACCCAGTGCCGCGGGTCACCGCGGCCTACCAAGGATCTGCAGAGCAGACATAAGCCGGCCCTGAAAAAAAACCGGCCAACACTAAAACCAAGGAGCTTCCCGTGACCCCAAGTAAATTTGCCGCCCTCGCGCTGGCCATCAGTAGCGTATCGGCCGTGGCCCAAGCCGAAGAAGCCAGCCAGGACTTCTTCCCGATCAGCCTCAAAACCGTCAGCGCCCAAAGCGAAGCCACAGGCTTTCTGGAAGGCCAGAGCCTGGCCGGGACCACCCGCAACTGGTTTTCCAACGAAGACCAAAAGCGTGATGGGGCATTTCGCTATCGTAAAAGCGATGGCAGCATTGCCACCAAAAGCAGCCGCGACACCTGGGTGCAGGGCACCATCCTGAACTACAGCTCCGGTTTTACCCAAGGCACGGTGGGCATCGCCACCGAAGTGGCCGCGTACAACGTGGTTGCTTTGCAACAGGGTCGTGCCCGCACGGCCGCACCGAACAACCGCACCCTGGGCGACAGCAACGGCAACGTGGTCGGCCAGTGGAGCAAGCTAGGCCTGGCCAACATCAAGGCGCGGGTCTCCAACACGGTGTTCACCGCCGGGCGCATGAACATGGACACGCCGATGGTCGCGACCATCGGTAACCGCGCACTGCCTTCGAGCTTCGAGGGCTTCAACGTCACCAGCGAAGAGTTCGACAACCTGACCTTCCAGGCCGCCGGGTTCGACCGCGTGTCACCTCGGACCGAACAGGGCTTGAGCAAATTCCGCTCAGAATACGGTGACCTGGGCACCGAGACCGATAACGTGGTGCTGGCCGGGGTCGGCTACAAACCGTTTAAAAGCCTCACCACCAGCCTGTATGCTTCGCGCGTCAAGGACTTCTGGAACCAGTACTACTTCGGCGCCGTGCACGAGTGGGGCGACAGCAATGTGTTCGGCCTGACCACAGGTTTGAACTACTACAAGACTGTCGATACCGGCCAGAAGAAAATGGGCAACATCGACAACGACACCTACAGCCTGTCGCTCACCGGTACTCACAAGGCCCACAGCCTGACCCTGGCTTACCAGCAGGTCAACGGCAACGAGTACTTCGACTACCTGCATGAAACCAACGGCATCTTCCTGGCCAACTCGCTGTTCTCGGACTTCAACGGCCCGAACGAGAAGTCCGCGCAGATCGCCTACGGTCTGAATATGGCCGAATACGGCGTACCTGGCTTGAAATTCAACGTTTACACGGCACGTGGCTGGGGCATCGACGGTACGCACTACCGTGACACCGCTTACGCGGTGAATAACCAAGATGGCGAGCACCATTACGAATACGGCATCGGCACCACCTACACGCTGCAGAGCGGCCCATTGAAGAGCACCAGCGTGCGCGCTACCTACAGCACCCACCGGGCCAGCGAGAACCAGGCCGACGGCAACCTCAACGAGCTGCGCATCGTCACCACCATTCCATTCACCATTCTATAAACCTGAACCCGGGCGGTGGCAACGTCGCCCGGGTTCCTCCGCCATTGATAGCTGAGGACTCCGATGAACAAGCTTTCCCTACGAGCTGCCATTACCGCGGCGCTGCTGAGCACCGCCCTGGGCGTATCGGCCAAGCCATTGGTGGTCTGCACCGAAGCCAGCCCTGAAGGCTTCGACATTGTCCAATACACGGCAGCGACCACCGCTGACGCCGCCTCCGAAACGGTGTTCAACCGCTTAGTTGACTTCAAACCGGGCACCACCGACACCCAGCCGGGCCTGGCCGAAAGCTGGGATGTCAGCCCAGACGGCACCACCTACACCTTTCACCTACGCCAAGGCGTAAAATTCCAGACCACCGACTATTTCAAACCGTCCCGGCCGATGAACGCCGATGACGTGGTGTGGAGTTTCCAGCGCCAGTTCGATGCCAAACACCCTTGGCACGACAAAGCGCCCATGGGTTTCCCGTATTTCGAAGCCATGGGCATGCAAGACCTGATCAAAAGTATCGAAAAAGTCGACGACGCCACCGTGCGCTTCGTCCTCAAACGCCCTGAATCGCCGTTCCTGCGGGACATGGCCATGGGCTTTGCCTCGATCTACTCGGCTGAATACGCCGATCAGTTGCTCAAAGCCAACAAGACCGGCGACATGAACACCAAGCCGATCGGCACCGGCCCGTTCATTCTGGTGCGCTATAACAAAGACGCGCAGATCCGCTACAAGGCCAACCCGGACTACTACAAAGGCAAACCACCGGCCGACCCGTTGGTGTTCGCCATCACCACCGACAACAATGTACGGGTACAGAAGCTCAAGGCCAACGAGTGCCAGATCGCGGTCTACCCAAAACCTGACGACATCCCACAGATTCGCAAGGACCCAAATATTCGGGTCGAAGAAATGGAAGCGTTGATGACCGCCTATGTGGCCATGAACACCTCCCACAAATACTTGAGCGACGTACGCGTTCGCCAAGCCATCGCCCTGGCCTTCGACAAGCCTGGCCTGGTCAAGACGCTGTTTGGCGATGGCAATGCCGTGATTGGCGTCGGCCCCTATCCACCGACGTTGCTCGGCTACAATCATGATGTACCCGACGTGGTGCAGAACATTCCCAAGGCCCGCGAACTGCTCAAAGACGCCGGCGTGCCGGAAGGCACCACCCTCACTGTCTATGCCCGCAACAGTGGCGGCCCGACCAACCCCAACCCGGCGCTGGCCGCGCAACTGTTGCAGGCCGACCTGGCCAAGGTGGGCATCAAGCTCGACATCCGCATTCTCGAATGGGGCGAAATGGTCAAGCGCATCAAGCAAGGTGAACACGACCTGGCGTTCTATGGCTGGGCGGGCGATAACGGTGACCCAGACAACTTTGTTGGCAACAATTTGAGTTGCGCGGCGGCAAAAAGTGGCGAAAATGCCGCGCGCTGGTGTGACAAGGACTTCGACGCCCTGATCACTCAGGCCCGTGGCGAGACTGAACCGGCCAAGCGTGCCGCGCTCTATGAGAAAGCCCAGGTGATTTTCCAACAGGAGCAACCCTGGTTGAGCCTGGCCTACCCGAAACTGTTCACCGTGGTACGTAAGAACGTCGAGGGCTTTCACGTCAGCCCGCTGACCAACAATAACTTCGCCACCACCCAGGTGAAGTAAATAAAGAATCGCTTATAAGCGGTTCACCGGCCAACACCGGCCAGGCGTACCCCGCCTGGCCGGGGTTGGCGCCTAACCGGCTGATTGAGGTAGCACAAAGATGTTTAGTTTTATTGCCCGACGTGTGGGACTGCTGATCCCCACTTTCTTCGGTATCACGCTGTTGACCTTTGCGCTCATCCGCCTGATACCCGGAGACCCCGTTGAAGTCATGATGGGCGAGCGCCGGGTCGATCCGGAAATGCACGCCCAGGCCATGGAACGCCTGGGCCTGAACAAACCGCTGTACGCGCAGTACCTCGACTACATCGGCAACCTGGCCCAGGGCGACCTTGGGCAGTCGTTGCGCACCCGTGAAAGCGTGTGGACCGAATTCACCGCCCTGTTCCCCGCCACCTTGGAACTGTCCCTCGCCGCGCTGATTTTCGCCGGCATTCTGGGCTTGTTGGCGGGGGTGATCGCCGCACTCAAGCGCGGCTCACTGTTCGACCACGGGGTGATGGGCATCTCCCTGGCGGGCTACTCGATGCCGATCTTCTGGTGGGGCCTGATCCTCATCATGTTTTTCTCGGTCAGCCTGGGCTGGACCCCGGTTTCCGGGCGTATTGACCTGCTGTACGACATCGAACCGAAGACCGGCTTCATGCTGATCGACACCCTGTTCAGCGAAGACGAAGGCGCCTGGCTCGACGCCTTGCATCACTTGATCCTGCCAGCCATCGTGCTGGGCACCATTCCCCTGGCGGTGATCGCGCGGATGACCCGCTCGTCGATGCTCGAAGTGCTGCGCGAGGACTACGTGCGTACCGCCCGCGCCAAGGGCCTGTCGCCCGCCCGCGTGGTGTTCGTGCACGGCCTGCGCAACGCGTTGATCCCGGTCCTGACCGTGTTTGGCCTGCAAGTCGGCGCGTTGCTCGCCGGTGCTGTGCTGACCGAGACCATCTTCTCTTGGCCGGGCATCGGCAAATGGCTGATCGAAGCCATCGGCGCCCGTGACTACCCTGTCGTGCAAAACGGCATCCTGTTGATCGCCTGCCTGGTGATCCTGGTCAACTTCGTGGTGGATATCCTCTACGGCCTGGCCAACCCACGCATCCGCCACCAGCGCTAAGAGGCCCCCATGAGCATTTCTCCTACCCCGGCGACGGAAATCGACCAGAGCCTGCTGTACCCGTCACCCTACAAAGAATTCTGGCAGGCTTTTTCCCGCAACAAAGGCGCGGTGGCTGGCCTGGGCTTTATGTTGCTGATCGTGTTCTGCGCCTTGTTCGCGCCCTGGGTCGCCCCGCATAACCCGAGCGAGCAATACCGCGACTTCTTGCTGACTCCACCGGTGTGGCTCGAAGGTGGCCAATGGCAATTTATCCTGGGCACCGATGAACTCGGCCGCGACTTGCTGTCGCGTTTGATTCAGGGCTCGCGCCTGTCGCTGCTGATCGGCCTGGCCTCGGTGGTGATGTCGTTGATCCCCGGGATCTTCCTCGGCCTGTTGGCCGGCTTCTTCCCGCGTATCCTGGGCCCGGTGGTGATGCGCCTGATGGACGTGATGCTGGCCCTGCCCTCGCTGCTGCTGGCTGTGGCGATCGTCGCCATCCTCGGCCCTGGTTTGATCAACACCGTGATCGCCATCGCCATCGTATCGCTGCCCTCCTACGTGCGCCTGACCCGCGCGGCTGTGATGGGTGAACTGAACCGCGATTACGTGACCGCCGCGCGCCTGGCCGGTGCCAGCTTGCCACGGTTGATGTTCGTCACCGTGCTGCCCAACTGCATGGCGCCGCTGATCGTACAAGCCACCTTAAGCTTCAGCTCGGCCATTCTCGATGCTGCGGCGCTGGGCTTCCTGGGCCTGGGCGTACAGCCGCCCACCCCTGAGTGGGGCACCATGCTGGCTTCGGCCCGTGACTACATTGAACGTGCCTGGTGGGTCGTGAGCCTGCCAGGTCTGACCATTTTGCTCAGCGTGCTGGCAATCAACCTGATGGGCGACGGGCTGCGCGATGCGCTGGACCCGAAACTCAAGAATGCCGCCTGAGGAGATTCCCATGTCACTGCTACAGATCAAGAATCTCAACGTACGCTTTGGCGATGCCAAGGCAGTCCCGGTCGTCGACGGCCTGGATGTCAATGTCAACGAAGGCGAAGTTCTGGCCATCGTCGGTGAGTCCGGCTCGGGCAAATCCGTAACCATGATGGCCTTGATGGGCTTGGTCGATGCCCCGGGTGTGGTGACTGCCGACACCCTGCGTTTCGACGGCAACGACATGCTCAAGCTGAGCAGCCGCCAACGGCGCAAAGTGGTGGGCAAAGACCTGGCGATGATTTTCCAAGACCCCATGACCGCCCTAAACCCCAGCTACACCGTGGGTTTCCAGATCGAAGAGGTGCTGCGCCAGCATCTAGGCCTATCCGGTAAAGCGGCGCGCCAACGGGCTTTGGAATTACTCAAAAAAGTCGAGATCCCAGCCGCCGAAAGCCGCCTGGACGCTTACCCCCATCAATTGTCTGGCGGCATGAGCCAACGGGTGGCCATCGCCATGGCCATCGCCGGCGAGCCGAAACTGCTGATCGCCGACGAACCCACCACCGCCCTTGATGTGACCATTCAGGCGCAAATCATGGAGTTGCTGCTCAGCCTGCAACAAGAGCGCAACATGGCCCTGATCCTGATCACCCACGACCTCGCCGTAGTCGCCGAAACCGCTCAGCGCGTGTGCGTGATGTACGCGGGCCAAGCCGTAGAGGTGGGCCACGTGCCGCAATTGTTCGACATCCCGGCACACCCCTACAGCGAGGCGCTGCTGGCAGCGATCCCCGAACACAGCGAAGGCGCCGAACGCCTGGCCACTCTGCCGGGCATCGTCCCAGGCCGCTATGACCGGCCCCAGGGCTGCCTGCTGTCGCCGCGTTGCCCTTACGTGCAAGACAACTGCCGTACCCAGCGTCCGGCCCTGGACCCTAAAGCCCAGAGCCTGGCCCGCTGCTTCTACCCATTGAACCAGGAGGTGGCGTGATGAGCGTCGTACTGACCGCCCGCGACCTTACCCGCCATTACGAAGTCTCTCGCGGCCTGTTCAAAGGCCACGCGACCGTACGTGCGTTGAACGGCGTTTCATTTGAACTGGAGGCCGGCAAAACCCTCGCCGTGGTCGGCGAGTCCGGCTGCGGCAAGTCGACGCTGGCCCGCGCGCTGACCCTGATCGAGGAGCCTTCCTCAGGCTCGCTGAAAATCGCCGGCCAGGAAGTGCACGGCGCCAGCAAAGCCGAGCGCAAACAATTGCGCAAAGACGTGCAGATGGTCTTCCAGAGCCCCTATGCCTCGCTCAACCCGCGGCAGAAGGTAGGCGACCAGTTGGGCGAGCCGTTGCTGATCAACACCGAGCTGTCGCGTAGCGAACGCCGGGAAAAGGTCCAGGCAATGATGCAACAGGTGGGCCTGCGCCCTGAGCACTACCAGCGCTACCCGCACATGTTCTCCGGTGGCCAACGCCAGCGCATCGCCCTGGCCCGCGCTATGATGCTGCAACCCAAGGTGTTAGTGGCGGATGAACCGACCTCGGCCCTGGACGTGTCGATTCAGGCCCAGGTGCTCAACCTGTTCATGGATCTGCAGCAGGAATTCAACACCGCCTACGTGTTCATTTCCCATAACCTGGCGGTGGTGCGCCACGTGGCCGACGATGTGCTGGTGATGTACCTCGGCCGCCCTGCCGAAATGGGCCCCAAGGAAGACCTTTACACCCGCCCGCTGCATCCTTACACCCAAGCCTTGCTGTCCGCCACCCCGACCATCAAGCCCGACCCACTGAAACCGAAGATCAAGATCATCGGCGAACTGCCCAACCCCCTCAACCCACCGTCAGGCTGCGCATTCCACAAACGCTGCCCATATGCCACCGAGCGCTGCAGCACCGAAGTGCCAGAGTTTCGGCCAGTGGATACACGCAAAGTCGCCTGCCATTACGCGGAACAGTTCCTCTAACCACAACGCTGGCCCCCTCCTACGGCCCGATTTTCCCGGGCATTCCCGCACGCAGGCTCTATAAACGCTGGTAGGAGGGGGCTTGCCCCCGATCTTTTCACAGGTCCAGATCAAAAGATCGGGGGCTAGCGGAGCGCCGCCCGGCCCCCTCCTACCTAGAACAACGTTTGGCTTAACAACGAGAGCATCTCACCGGCATCCCGCACGCGGCTGTAGCCGTCTTCGGGCAGGCACGCGTAGTCGCTGTGGGCGTAGCTGCCGCTGGCGTGCACGGTGCAACTGTCCACGCCCACCACCAAATTGCGATCCAGGGCATTCAGGCAGCCGGTCAGGGCCATGACCAGCGACCACTCCCCCAACTCCCGAGGGTCATTGGGCAGCCTGACGGGTGTGTCGGCCAGCAGCCGGGCGCACTCGCCGTAGCGCTGCAGGCATTCATGCAACGACACGACAATGCCCGACCCGCCATTGCTGCGCACCCGCGCAGTCATTTCCGCCGCAGTCGGCGGCACGTGGCTGTAGAGGCTGGGCTCCAGAGTTTCATGGGGGTTCCAGGTGCTCGCCGGAAAGTGTGCGCAACGCCCCTGCACCCACAAGCCCTGATCGGTAGGCGCGTACAACGGCGTTTGCTGCTCGCCGAATTGCCCACCGAGCAGGTGTTTGACCAAGTCACTGCCGGCCAGGTGCTGGACCAGCAGAAATTCCGGGGTGGCAACGCGCCGACCATCGCGCTGTAGGGCATCGATACCGGAGCAGTAGCCCAGCAGGCCGCAGGCGCTGGATACCGCTTGAACGTGCAGCGTGCGACGATCCAGGTCCCAGGCATCACCGTATTCGAAATCGAAAAAAGCCCGGGCCTGGTCGGCGAAGCGGTAATTGTCTACGCACTTGGCGTGCCACAGGCGCAGTGCGGTGGAGGCACGTAGGTGATAGAGCACCTTAAACTCCTCTGCCACCCGTTTAACCCACTCGGCAGTGGGGTGTTCCAGTACAAACACCGGGTTGAGAAAACGCAGCTCGGGGCATTCATACAGCTCGCTGCGGCGCAGCTTGTTGACGGTTTGTTGCGGAGTGAGGGTGATTATCCGGAGGTGATGGCGCTCTGCCAAACCAGCCTGGAGCGCCCGCAGTACGGCATCGCGCAGGGCCACTGCCTGGTTGCCAGAGGACGGCGAGAACAGCAGCACCGGCTCACCGGTGTCTTGAATATGCCGCACCGCGCGGGCCACGATCAGGGTCGCGGCGAAGGTCTTGCTGGTTTGGGTCGCGGGGTTTTGCCGCAGGTCGAGCAAGCGCAGCGGCACATCGTGATAATGGCCCAGAGAGAAGAACTGCGCAGAGGCCGGGGCGAGAAACTGACGCATGGGCACGTCGAGGTCCGGCAGCGCCATGACCGGCTCGAACTCGGCGCTCGCCTGGGTGAACTGGCCAGCGCTGGCGCTGATCAGGTCGTAGTAGCGCTCAAGCAAACTAATGGGTGGGGCGTCATGCATGGTAAGTTCCTCCTTGGCCTTTTTGCAGACGGTAGACAGCCTGTTCGGGGCTGTCGCGGCTAGGCGGGAAGGACCTACAAAAGAGGAAACTGCCTACATCAAAAGGTAAAAAAACCTACAACAATCGCTGATAACGGATCGGGGATTGCCCCCGATCCGTTGCCCATCAATGGTGCTCGCGGGTGGCGCGGAATTTCACGTCGGGCCAGCGCTCTTCCATCAACGCCAGATTGACCCGGGTGGGGGCCAAGTAGGTCAAGTGGCCGCCGCCGTCCAACGCCAGGTTTTCCACGGCCTTGATGCGAAACTCTTCGAGCTTCTTCTTATCGGCGCATTCAATCCAGCGGGCCGACCACACCGTGATTGGCTCATACGCACACTCGACCTTGTACTCGCCCTTCAAGCGGCTAGCCACCACGTCGAACTGCAAGACCCCCACGGCCCCCAGAATGATGTCGTTGCTGCGCTCCGGGAAGAACACCTGGGTGGCGCCCTCCTCGGCCAGCTGCTGCAGCCCCTGGCGCAATTGCTTGGATTTGAGTGGGTCTTTCAAGCGTACCCGGCGGAACAGTTCTGGGGCGAAGTGCGGAATACCGGTGAAACTGAGGCTTTCACCTTCGCTGAAGGTGTCGCCGATCTGGATCGTGCCATGGTTGTGCAAACCGATGATGTCGCCGGCATAGGCCTCTTCGAGCTGCTCACGCTCGGAGGAGAAGAAGGTCAGCGCATCGCCGATACGCAGCTCTTTGCCCGTGCGCACGTGGTGCATCTTCATGCCCTTCTCGTAACGCCCGGAGCAGATGCGCATAAAGGCAATACGGTCACGGTGTTTAGGGTCCATGTTCGCTTGAATCTTGAACACAAAACCGCTGAACTTTTCTTCCACAGGTTCCACGGTGCGCTCATTGGCCACCCGGGCCAGCGGCCGTGGCGCCCAATTGACGACCGCATCGAGCACATGGTCGACGCCGAAGTTACCCAGCGCGGTGCCGAAGAACACCGGGGTGAGTTGCCCATTGATGAACTCTTCCTGGTTGAACTCGTGGCAAGCCCCTTGCACCAGCTCCAGTTGCTCGACGAAGCGATCGTACTCGTCGCCCAAGTGCGCACGGGCTTCGTCAGAGTCGAGCTTTTCGATGATCCTGACATCGGTGCGTTCGTGGCCGTGGCCGGCGGTGTAGACGATGATGTAGTCATCGGCCAAGTGGTAAACGCCTTTGAAATCGCGGTAGCAACCAATCGGCCAGGTGATCGGGGCGGCTTTGATTTTCAGGACCGCTTCGATTTCATCCAGCAACTCGATGGGGTCGCGGATGTCCCGGTCGAGCTTGTTGATGAAGCTGACGATCGGCGTATCGCGCAACCGGCAAACATCCATCAACGCGATGGTGCGCGGCTCGACGCCCTTACCGCCGTCGAGCACCATCAACGCCGAGTCCACCGCTGTGAGGGTACGGTAGGTGTCTTCGGAGAAGTCTTCGTGGCCTGGGGTGTCGAGCAGGTTGACCATATGGTCGCGGTAGGGGAATTGCATCACCGAGGTGGTGATGGAAATGCCCCGTTGCTTTTCCATTTCCATCCAGTCGGAAGTGGCGTGGCGGTCGGACTTGCGCGACTTCACGGTACCGGCGATTGCAATAGCCTTACCCATCAACAAGAGTTTCTCGGTGATGGTGGTTTTGCCCGCATCGGGGTGGGAAATAATGGCGAAAGTGCGGCGCTTCGCGACTTCGGCGGCCTGTTGGGTCATGGGAGATCGCCTGGAGGGAGATTCAAAAAAAGGGCGGCGAGTATAGCTCAAATCCGCCCATGGCTGAAACCGGGGATCGTCGCCCATGGGGCCGCTTACCCCGGGGAGCGGAACGGCAATCAGCCCCCTACGCTGGTGACATACAGGTCAGCCGTGAAGCGCGGATCGCCCTCGCCGCCCGAGGCTTTTAAAAAGGCATTCCAATATTTTCCCGAATCGTAACGGCCTTGGGGCGACAGGCAACGCTCGGCGGCCTTGCTGGGCAAGGCTGCACAGTTGCCGTAATCGCCCTCGCTTTGGCCATCGTAGCGCAGCAGGGTGATACCAGGAAATTTACCGGTTTGGGTAGGGGCAAGTTTGCCGTTGGGGCAAGACAAGCACCACAAACGTGTCGGCGGCCCATCCAATGGGTTCAGGCTCAGCCACCCCGTCAGCGGGCTTAGCCCCACTTCGCACTCCAGCCCGCCAGCCGTGGCTCGCACGTTAATGCTATAGAGCAGGCGCCCATTAAAAGCGCGCACACAGACAAAGCGAAATTGGCAACGCTCGGCACGATCTACATCTTTGTAATTGTAGAAATTGTTCACAGTGAGGTAATTGGAGGTCTGCCGCGCGCCGACGGCCCCCTCGGCAGTGTCGAAGCTTTGCACCTCATGAACGTCGAGGAACCCTTCAAAACCTGGGGTCTGGCACTTCACGGTGGCGGTAAAGGAAAACGGTGTATAGATACTCATAACGACTCCATTCGGCTAACGATGAGCGAGCTACCTTGCAGGGCACTGCCTGCGCCGGGCACTTGGAAATGCACACCGCCGCTATGGCTCTTTGTCGACCCTTTTCACGTACAGGTCCGCCACGAACACGGGGTCGCAAGCTCTACCGTCGGCTTTGAGAAAGGCATTCCAATAGGCTCCGGCCTCGTAGCGCGCCCTGGGTGTGATGAAGTCTTCGCTGCTGACGGCGCCGGGGTCGACATTGCCGGGCTCTTCATAAAAGAGCGGGTCTTCATCGCCGCTGTAACGCTGCAGGGTCATGCCGGGGTACTTGCCAGGCTCGGTGGGGTCGTTCATGACGCCGTTGAAGCGGATATGCCAGTAGGTCGGCGCGTGCCCTGCGCAGGGTCTGAGGGTCAAAAAGCAGCCCGTCGACTCCAAGCACACTTCACAATCCTGGCCATCGTGGCGGGTCAGAATCCGGTAGACGGCCGGCCCCCCGACCAACTGGATGCCGAGAAAATAAAAATCGCAGCGCTCTGCTCGGCGCTCCGACCCGTTGCAGACATTGTTCAGGGTGAGGTAGCTCGAAGAGCGTGAGGCCAATACGCCGGAAAGACTGGAGTAGCTGAACTCGCAAGCATCCAAAAAGCCTTCGAAGCCGTCCACCTGACATTTGATGTTGGCCGTAAAACTGGTGCGTGGGGTTATTTTCATGGTCGCTGCCCTGTGCTGTTAGAGAGCGCCTACGGTGGCGAAGTCTGCGCGCGACGGGCACCGGGAAGTAGACACCGGCGCTCCCCTGCGTGAATGGCCAAATAATGTCGCAGGAGGGAACCTTTTCCGTCCAAGGGGCGTCCACTCCCTGATTCGATAGAGCGCCAGGTACTGCAAAATCAACACCTTAGCCTGGCGCAACTGCGTTTATGGCTGGCTTTTATCAGCGAGCTGCTTCTCGCGAACCCACCGTAGGCCGCCAGCCACGGTAGGGGTCGCCGACTGAAATAAAGGAGTCCGCCTGTGGCTAATCGCTATGGCAAAGGGTTAATGGGGTGCGTGGTCGTTATCGCGCTCGTCGCCCTGCTGGTCCATTGGATCGGCATCAGTACCATTGAGCACTACCAAGACGATCTGCTGTTCTACCTGCAAGCCCACATCATGCTGGTGTTTGTTTCAATGATCGCCGCCTTGGTCGTCGGCCTGCCGGCGGGGATCTTTCTGAGCCGCCCGAGTATGGAAGGGCGTGCCGAGCGCTTTATGCAGTTCTTCAACATCGGCAACACCATCCCGCCGCTTGCCGTACTGGCAATTGCCTTGAGTATTCTGGGGATCGGTAGCGGGCCGGCGATTTTCGCGTTGTTTCTGGCCTCGCTGTTGCCGATCGTGCGCAACACCTATGAGGGCCTGCGTAACGTCCAGGGCTCGCTGAAAGAGGCCGCCGTGGGCATCGGCATGACGCCACGCCAGGTGCTGTTCAAAGTGGAGTTGCCCAACGCCGTGCCGATCATCGTCGGTGGCGTGCGCGTTGCCCTGGCGATAAACGTCGGCACCGCACCGCTGGCCTTTCTGATCGGCGCCAACAGCCTTGGCAGCCTGATCTTCCCCGGCATCGCCTTGAACAATCAGCCGCAATTGCTGCTGGGCGCAGCCTGCACCGCCCTGCTCGCGCTACTGCTCGATGCCGCCGTCAGCCTGATCAGCCGTGTCTGGCTGGAACGTGGCCTGACCCACTGAGCGAAGGAATTCCTATGATGAAGAAATCACTATTGGCACTGGGCTTGGCCCTGTTGTGCTCGGGCGTGGCTCAGGCCGCTGAAAAACCCGTGATCCGCCTTGGCGCACGGGTCTTCACGGAACAAACCGTACTCGCCGCCCTGACCGCGCAGTACCTGGACAGCAAAGGTTACGAGGTGAAAGTCACCGGCGGCCTGGGCAGTAACCTGGCGCGTAGCGCCCACGAAACCGGGCAACTGGACATGCTGTGGGAATACACCGGCGTGTCGCTGGTGTCTTACAACCATATCGACGAAAAGCTCGACAGCGCGGCCACCTATGCCCGTGTCAAAGAGCTGGACGCCAAGAAAGGCCTGGTCTGGTTGGCCCCGTCCAGGTTCAGCAACACCTACGCCCTGGCGCTGCCGCAGGAAATCGCCGACAAATACCCACAGGTGAACACCATCAGCCAGTTGAATAAAGTGCTAATGGACGAACCGGACAAAGACCACATCCTGGCGCTGGACACCGAGTTCGCCAACCGCTCTGACGGTCTGGTGGGCCTGACTAAAAAATACGACCTGAAGTTTACCCGCAAGGATATTCGCCAGATGGACAGCGGGTTGGTCTACACCGCCCTGCGCAATGGCCAGGTCTTTACCGGATTGGTGTACACCACGGACGGGCGTCTTAACGCGTTTCACTTGAAGCTGCTGGCCGACGACCTGGGCTACTTCCCCGACTACACCGCGGCGCCCGTGGTACGTCAGGACTTTCTGGCCAAGCATCCGGACCTCGAGGCGCAACTCAAGCCCCTGGCCGAGCTACTGGACGACGCCACCATGCGTGAGCTGAATGCCAAGGTCGATGTCGAACACCAGAGCCCCAATGCCGTGGCTGCCGAGTTCCTCAAGGCCCACCCGATCAACGCTGAAAACACCCCGGAGAAGCCATGAACTTCCTAGATACCTTCTCCCATCTCGACTGGCCATTGGTGCTGCAACTGACCTGGGAGCACATCATGCTCGTGGGCGTGGCCGTGACCCTGGCCATTCTCGCTGGCGTGCCGCTGGGCATTTTCATGACCCGCTTCCCAGCCCTGGCCGGGCCGTTGCAAGCCAGCGCCACTGTGCTGCTGACGATCCCGTCGATTGCCCTGTTCGGCCTGCTCCTGCCCTTCTATTCCAAGTTTGGCCAGGGCCTTGGCCCACTGCCGGCCATCACCGCGGTATTCCTCTATTCCTTGTTACCCATCATGCGTAACACCTACTTGGCGCTGACTGGCGTCGAAGCAGGTATTCGCGAAGCCGCCAAGGGTATCGGCATGACCTTCGGCCAGCGCCTGCGCATGGTCGAGCTGCCCATTGCCGTGCCGGTGATTCTGGCCGGGGTGCGCACCGCCGTCGTGATGAACATCGGCGTGATGACCATCGCCGCCACCATCGGTGCCGGTGGCCTGGGCGTTCTTATCCTCACTTCCATCAGCCGTAGCGACATGTCGATGCTCGTCGTCGGCGCCGTGCTGGTCAGCCTGTTGGCAATCATCGCCGACCTGCTCCTGCAATGGCTGCAACGCTCGCTGACTCCAAAAGGACTACTCAAATGATCGAACTTCAGAACCTGACCAAGACTTTTCACACCAACGGTAAGACCACCACCGCCGTGGACGCCGTGAACCTGACCGTCAATGAAGGCGAAATTTGCGTATTCCTCGGCCCGTCGGGTTGCGGTAAGAGCACCACCTTGAAAATGATCAACCGCTTGATCATGCCAACCTCTGGCAAGGTGTTGATCAACGGCGAAGACACCACCGGCCTGGACGAAGTGACTCTGCGCCGCAACATCGGCTACGTGATCCAGCAGATCGGTTTGTTTCCGAACATGACCATCGAAGAAAACATCACGGTGGTCCCGCGCCTGCTCGGCTGGGACAAACAGAAATGCCACGACCGCGCCCGCGAGTTGATGAGCATGATCAAGCTGGAACCCAAGCAGTACCTCAATCGCTACCCCCGCGAGTTGTCCGGTGGCCAACAGCAACGGATCGGCGTAATTCGCGCCTTGGCGGCCGATGCGCCGCTGTTGTTGATGGACGAACCGTTCGGTGCGGTCGACCCGATCAACCGGGAAATGATCCAGAACGAGTTCTTCGAGATGCAGCGCGCGCTGAACAAGACCGTGATCATGGTCAGCCACGACATCGACGAAGCGATCAAACTGGGCGACAAGATTGCGATCTTCCGCGCCGGTAAGCTGATTCAGGTCGACCACCCCGACACCCTGCTGGCCCACCCCGCCGATGACTTCGTCAGCAACTTCGTCGGCCAGGACAGCACCCTCAAGCGCCTGCTGCTGGTACGCGCCGAGGACGCCGCCGACAACGCCCCGGCGGTCAGCCCGGAAACCCCGGTGGCCGAGGCCCTGGACTTGATGGACGAGCACGACCGCCGCTATATCGTGGTGACCGACAGCGAGAACAAAGCCATGGGCTATGTGCGCCGCCGCGACTTGCACCGCCAGCAAGGCAGCTGCGCCGACTTCCTGCGCGCCTTCAACGCCACGGCGGCCTACGACGAGCACTTGCGCATCCTGCTGTCGCGCATGTACGAGTTCAACCGCTCATGGCTGCCAGTGCTGGACGCCGAGAATGTCTTCCTCGGCGAAGTGACCCAGGAATCGATTGCCGCCTACCTAAGCTCGGGCCGCTCCCGTGGTGGCAAAACCAGCATCGTTTCGCCGGCCGAAACGGCCTAAGCGCGGCGAGGGACCAAGGGGCAGGTCGGCGCCTGCCCTTGATCGTCTAAAAACCGATCAGGGGAACATCACCCTGTCATACAGGTCGGTTAAATAAGAGGGCCTGCTGCAGGCCACGACGAACTCGTGCAAAAACACGACTTTTTTAGTTGATCTGAAGCGTCCCACGCCCTACAGTTCGCGCCGAACGTCCATGCTGGAAACGATCCATCCGGCTCAAGTACTGACGACGAGACAGCAAGGCCATGGGGAAGTCACCTTCCACTGGCCTTTTTGCTTTCGGCGGACATGCCTTGGGAAGTAGGCGAACCAAAGTGGGGATACGGAGGGCGTTCATTTGAACCCATTGATTACAACGTTTGCCAGTAGGAGTCCCTAGCATGTCGATTCAGGTCGAAGACTATTTCGCACGCGATACCTTCCAAAAGATGAAGGCGTTCGCCGACAAGCAAGAAACCCCCTTCGTGGTCATCGACACCCAGATGATCAGCAAGGCCTATGACGACCTGCGCGCCGGTTTTGAATTCGCCCAGGTGTACTACGCCGTCAAGGCCAACCCGGCCGTCGAAATCATTGACCTGCTGCGCGACAAAGGCTCGAACTTCGACATCGCCTCCATCTATGAGCTGGATAAGGTGATGAACCAAGGCGTGGGCCCTGAGCGCATCAGCTACGGCAACACCATCAAGAAATCGAAGGACATCCGCTACTTCTACGACAAAGGCGTGCGCCTGTACGCCACCGACTCCGAAGCCGACCTGCGCAATATCGCCAAGGCAGCTCCGGGCTCGAAAGTTTACGTGCGTATCCTGACCGAAGGCTCGACCACCGCCGACTGGCCGCTGTCGCGTAAATTCGGCTGCCAGACCGACATGGCCATGGACCTGCTGATCCTTGCCCGTGACCTGGGCCTGGTGCCCTACGGTATTTCCTTCCACGTGGGTTCGCAGCAGCGCGACATCAGCGTGTGGGACGCCGCTATCGCCAAGGTCAAGGTCATCTTCGAACGCCTTAAAGAAGAAGACGGCATCGTGCTCAAGCTGATCAACATGGGCGGTGGCTTCCCAGCCAACTACATCACCCGCACCAACAGCCTGGAAACCTACGCCGAAGAAATCATCCGTTTCCTCAAGGAAGATTTCGGTGATGACTTGCCAGAAATCATCCTCGAACCGGGCCGTTCGCTGATCGCCAACGCCGGTATTCTGGTCAGCGAAGTGGTCTTGGTCGCGCGTAAGTCGCGCACCGCCGTAGAGCGTTGGGTATACACCGATGTGGGCAAATTCTCCGGCCTGATCGAAACCATGGACGAGGCGATCAAGTTTCCTATCTGGACCGAGAAAAAAGGCGAAGTGGAAGAAGTGGTCATCGCCGGGCCTACCTGCGACAGCGCCGACATCATGTACGAAAACTACAAGTACGGCTTGCCGCTGAACCTGGCCATTGGTGACCGCCTGTACTGGTTGTCGACCGGGGCTTACACCACCAGCTACAGCGCCATCGAGTTCAATGGCTTCCCGCCGCTGAAGTCGTTCTACCTGTAATGGCTGCAATACCGGGGGCTGCATAACGCAGCCCCGGTTCTTCACGTATCTGCGACTCATTCGCAAAAGTTACGGCATAATACGCCGCATCGCCTCCGCCGAATGAACAGCACGGTACGCCAGTGTTCAAGAAATCCCTCTTTCAATTGCACTGGTTCTTCGGTATCAGCGCCGGCTTGGTGCTCGCCCTGATGGGGCTCACCGGCGCGCTGGTGTCTTTCGAAGACGAAATCCTACGCGCCATCGCTCCGCAAACCCTGACAGTCGAAGCCCCGCCGACGGCGATTCTGCCGCCCGCTGAACTGGTGCGGCGCCTGGAGGCCAGCCAGGGGGAGCAGGTCAGTGGGCTATGGCTGGAGCTTAAAACCGGCTATGCCTCACGGGTCATCTTCGCGCCCCCGCCGGGTGAGCGGCGCGGCACGCAAGCCTACTTCAACCCGTTCACCGGCGAGCGCCACGCGCCGGTGGCCGCCGAAGCTGCGTTCGACTTCGTGCTCGACCTGCATCGCTTCCTCGCGGCAGGCGAAGTCGGGCGCCAGGTGACGGGAGCCTGCACCCTGGCGCTGATCTTTTTCTGCCTGTCCGGGCTGTACCTGCGCTGGCCGCGCCAGCCGCTGAAGTGGCGCGCCTGGCTGACCCTCGACTGGGCACGCAAGGGCCGCAGCTTTAACTGGGACCTGCACGCGGTGTTCGGCACCTGGTGCCTGCTGTTCTACCTGTTGGCGGCCCTGACCGGCCTGTATTGGTCCTACGACTGGTACCGCGACGGGCTTAGCCGATGGCTAACCGATAGCCCAACTGTGGAAAAACGCCAGCCACGCCCCGTTGGCAAGGCGGGTGCCGTGCTGCCCCAAGCCGATTTCGACGCCATCTGGCGCAGCGTGCAGAGCGCCGCCGGGCCGGGCCTGAGCGCGTTCAACGTGCGCCTGGCGCCGAACCCTGGGGAGCCGGCACGGGTGCTCTACCTGCTGCAAGACTCACCCCACGACCGCGCCCTCAACCAGATCAACCTGGACCCGGCCACGGGTGTCATTCGCCGCCACCAACGCTACGCCGACAAGCCCCTGGGCGCGCAGTTGCTGGCAAGCGTCTATGCCTTGCACGTGGGCAGCTATTTCGGCCTGCCGGGGCGAATACTGATGACCGTTGCCAGCCTGACCATGCCGCTGTTTTTTGTCACCGGCTGGCTGCTGTACCTGGACCGGCGGCGCAAAAAACAGCAAGTTCGCCTGGCCCGCGCTGCGCTAAAAGGCACAGCCGGTGGTGACTGGCTGATTGGTTTCGCCAGCCAGAGCGGCTTCGCCGAGCAACTGGCCTGGCAAACGGCGGCGCAATTGCAAAAAGCCGGGCTGAGCGCCGATGTGCGGCCGTTGGGTGAACTAAGCCTGGGGGATCTTAGCCAGGCACGCCGGGCGATTTTCCTGGTGAGCACGTTTGGCGACGGCCAGGCGCCCGATAGCGCCCGGGCCTTCGAGCGTAAGGTGATGGGTAGCGGCTGCCCGCTGGAGCACCTTGATTACGCCCTACTGGCCCTGGGCGACCGCCAATACCCGCACTTCTGCGGCTTCGCCCAGCGCCTGCATGCATGGCTAGAACAGCAGGGTGCGCATGCCGCAGGCGCGCCCATTGAAGTGGACCGCGCCGACCCAGAGGCCTTGAGCGCGTGGCAAGAAACCCTTAGCCGGTTCGGTGGAGTGGCGCCGGTGGACGTCTGGCAGGCGCCCGGCTTCGCTGACTGGACCTTACACGCCCGGCACTTGCTCAACCCCGGCAGTGCCGGCGCCCCGGTCTACCGAATCGACCTGTGCCCGCCCGTGGGCTGCCAGTGGCAAGCCGGTGACCTGCTCGACGTGTTGCCCGCCCATAGCGAGGCACGGGAATACTCGATCGCCTCGATCCCTGCCGACGGCATGCTGCAACTGATCGTACGCCAACACCGCCGCCCCGATGGCAGCCTGGGTGGGGCGTCCGGCTGGCTGACGGCGCAGGCGCCAGTGGGCGGCGCTATCAAAGCACGGCTGCGGGAAAACCGCAGTTTTCATGGGCCTGCGGGCCCTGTGCCGATGATTCTGCTGGGTAACGGTACAGGCATCGCGGGGCTGCGCAGCTTACTCAAACAACGTATTGCCGCGGGTCATCAGCGTAATTGGTTGCTGTTCGGCGAACGCAACGCGGCCCACGACAGCCTGTGCGGGCAGGAGCTTGAGCAATGGTTGGCCGAAGGCAACCTGGCCCGGCTGGACCTGGCGTTTTCCCGCGACCAGCCCAACAGGGTCTATGTGCAAGAGCGCCTGCGCGAAGCGGCCGAGCCCCTGCGCACTTGGGTGGCCGAGGGCGCGGTGATCTACGTGTGCGGCAGCCTGCAGGGCATGGCCAGCGGTGTGGATGCGGTGCTGGCCGAGGTACTGGGCCCTGATGCGGTGGAGCAACTGGTGGAACAGGGCCGGTATCGGCGGGATGTGTATTGAGGTGGGTTCCGCGCAAATACCGTAGGAGGGGGCTCGCCCCCGATCTTTTGATCTTAAAGCGGCGCCGGCCGCCACACCGGCCGCTGGCGCGGCCTCTCGGGGCCAAGGCCCCTCCTACAAGCCAGGGCCCCGCCTACGGCTGGGTTCTCACACCGGCTGCAATTTTTGCTGAAACACCGACACCCCGTCTAGGTCACGCAGGCTGACGGTCATTTCGCCGCTCTGCCCTTCTATCTCCACCTCGCCAAAAAACTGAAAACCGGCCAGTGGCGAAGTGTTCTGCGCGGGTGGGGCTTTTTGGAAGACCACTTCGGGGCCGAAGGTCTTGTCCAGGGCATTGGGCCCGAAACTGCCGGCGTTGAGCGGCCCGGCGACGAATTCCCAGAACGGCTGGAAGTCCTGAAAGGCCGCGCGTTCGGGGTGGTAGTGGTGAGCGGCGCAGTAATGCACATCCGCGGTCAGCCATACGGTATTGCGTACCTGCTGTTGATCGACAAAATGCAGCAGCTCGGCGATCTCCAGTTCGCGCCCTTTGGCCGCGCCATCGTCGCCGTTGGCAATCGCCTCCCAGCGAGGCACCCCCGGGCCGACTTCGCCATCCGGCACGCAGAGGCCAATGGGCATGTCCGCCGCAATAACCTTCCATTGCGCCTTCGAGCCTTGCAGCTCGCCCTTGAGCCAGTCCAACTGGGCGCGGCCGAGAAACGCGGTGGTGGCACCGGGTTCGCTGGCAAGGTTGGCGTCGTTGCCCGCACGATAGCTGCGCATGTCCAGCACGAACACATCCAGGAGCGGGCCATAGGCAATGCGGCGATACACCCGGCCGCCGTTGTCGGCGCGTTGCAAGCGCATCGGCGCATACTCCAGCCAGGCTTGCCGCGCGTTAGCCGCCAGTCGGTCGATGGATTTGACCGTGTAGCGATCGTCGAGCTGCTTGGTGGGGGACCAGTTGTTGGTCACTTCATGGTCATCCCATTGCCAGATCTGCGGCACCTCGGCGTTAAAGCGGCGTACGTTTTCGTCCAGCAGGTTGTAGCGGTAGTTACCCCGGTACTCGTCCAGGGTCTCGGCCACTTTGCTCTTGGCCGGGGTGGTGATGTTGCGCCACACCTGGCCGTTTTCCACGGTCACTTTGTCGACGATCGGCCCGTCGGCATAGATGGTGTCGCCACTGTGGATAAAAAAGTCCGGCAAGCGCAGGCGCATGGCTTCGTAGATACGCATGCCGCCGATATCCGGGTTGATGCCGAAGCCCTGCCCTACCGTATCGCCACTCCATACGAAGCGGATGTTGCGGCGGCCCTCGGGCACCGTGCGCAGGTGCCCGAACCACGGCTCGCTGGCGACCCCGGTGCTGGCGTCCTCAAAGCGCACGCGGTAGAAAATCGTCTGGCCAGCGGGCAACCCCTGCAGGTCAACCCGCGCGGTGAAGTCACTGCGGGTGTCGGCTACGGGCGAGACCAGCTTGCGCGGCTGGCTGAACACGCTGCGGGTGTCCCACTCCACCACCATCTTGGCCGGGCGGTCGCAACGGCTCCACAGTATGGCGCGGCCGTCGAGCACATCCCCGGACTGCACCCCGCCGGTGATGACCGGGCGATCTTTGCTGGCGGCGATCACAGCCGGGGCCAGGCCCGGTAACAGCATGCCGGCGCCGGCCACTTGCAGAATACGGCGGCGGTGGAGGTCGAATGGGGGCATCGGGGCTCTTCCTTCAGTCAACGGAGAAGACATGTAACCCCAAGGGCATGACGCCGATATGACAAAAAAAGCCTGGGGCACACCGCGGTTACACGGTGCGCCCCAGGCCCTGGGCAGTGCGATCAGGCCTTGGCGGGTTCAACCGCCAGGTCGACCGCTTCCGGACGCTTGAGCACGGCGTACAACACAGCCGTCACCGCACTGCCCGCGACAATGGCCAACAGGTAGAGCAACGCGTGGTTGATTGCATTGGGGATCAGCAGCACGAACAAGCCACCGTGGGGGGCCATCAGCTTGCAGCCGAAGTACATCGACAACGCGCCGGTCAGCGCACCGCCGGCGATGCTGGCCGGGATCACCCGCAGCGGGTCCTTGGCAGCAAACGGAATGGCCCCTTCGGAGATGAAGCACAACCCCAGGACCATCGCGGCCTTGCCCGCTTCGCGCTCGCTTTGGGCGAACTTGCGCCGCGCCAGCAACGTCGCGATGCCCAGGCCAATCGGCGGAACCATGCCCGCAGCCATCGTCGCCGCCATGGGCGCGTAGCTTTGCGAGGCCAGCAGGCCAACCGAAAAGGCGTAGGCCGCTTTGTTGATGGGGCCACCGAGGTCAACGCACATCATTCCGCCGAGCAACACACCAAGCAGAATCGCGTTGGTGGTGCCCATGCTGTCGAGGAAATGGGTCAGCCCTTCGAGCATGCCCCGCACCGGCGTACCGACCACGTAGATCATCACCAGGCCGGTGAACAGGCTGGCCAGTAGCGGGATGATCAGGATCGGTTTGAGGGCTTCCAGGCTCGCCGGTAAACGCGCATAACGGTTGATCAGCTTGGCGCTGTAGCCAGCCAGGAAACCGGCAATGATGCCGCCGATAAAGCCGGCGCCCATGGTGCTCGCCAGCAGCCCGCCGATCATGCCGGGGGCCAGCCCCGGGCGGTCGGCGATGGAGTAAGCGATGTAACCGGCCAGCAACGGCACCATCAGTTTAAAAGCGGTCTCACCGCCGATCTGCATCAGCGCAGCCGGCAAGGTGCCCGGCTCTTTAAAGGCCTCGATACCGAACACGAATGACAAAGCGATCAACAAACCGCCCGCTACCACCATCGGCAACATGAACGACACACCGGTCAGCAAATGCTTGTAGACCCCGGTCTTTTCCTGCTTGGCTGGCGCCCCGGCGGTGGAGCCGGAAGACTCCGGTTTGCCTTCGGCCAGGGCCTTTTTCAGGGTGGCCTGGGCTTGCTTGAGGGCGATCCCGGTGCCACAGCGGTAGATGCGTTTACCGGCGAAGCGCTCAGTGGCCACTTCGATATCGGCGGCCAACAGCACCACGTCGGCGGCATCGATAGCTTCGGCCGACAGCGGGTCACGCGCGCCGACCGAGCCCTGGGTCTCGACCTGCAGCTCGTAGCCCAATTGCTTGGCTGCCTGCTGCAAAGCCTCGGCCGCCATAAAGGTGTGCGCCACCCCGGTCGGGCAAGCGGTGATCGCGACCAGGCGCGGCGCACGGTCGCTGGCGCCGGTGTCTAGCTTGGCTGCGGTAGCCGTAGGGGTGGCAGTGTATTCGCGGGCGTCCTGGGCGGCCTGGGCGAGAAACCCATCGACGTCCTGCAGGGCGTGGGCCGGGGTGCTTTGGAAGACCCGCTTGCCGACAAAACGGCTAAGGTCCAAGGCCCCGGTGTTGACCACCAACACCCAATCGGCGTCGGCGATTTCAGCGCCGCTAAGGCGTTTTTCCGGATGCTGCGGGTCGTGCACTTCAACGCTGGTGCTCCAGCCCTGGCGCTGCGCCGCGGCGTCCAGCAAGCGTGCGCTCAACACGCTGGAAACCCGCCCGTTGGGGCAGGCTGTGACAATGGCTAATTTCATGTCCTACCCTCTTATTGTTCTGTCAGCGCGCGAACACTCACGCCACTTTCCAAGCGCTGCAGCGCGTCTGCGTCATTGATGCCGAAACCGATCTGGGTAACCGCCATGGCGGCAATCGCCGTAGCCGTGCGCAAGCTCTGCTCGGGCGCATGCCCACTGAGCAGGCCATGCACCATCCCGGCCAGCAGGGAATCCCCGGCCCCTACGGTGCTGGCCACGTCGACCGTGGGCGGCATGGCGTGCAAACCGTTGCCACCAAAGAACCAGCTGACCCCCTGGGCGCCCTGGGAGATCACCACGTTCTCGATACCCTGGGCGTGCAGCCGCTTGGCCACCGCCACTTGCTGCTCAGGGGTGTCGAGGGGGATTTCCAGCACTTCACCGAGTTCCTCGGTGTTGGGCTTGACCAACCATGGACGGGTCGCCAAGCCGGAGCGCAGGGCGGCGCCGCTGGTGTCCAGGGCGACTTTCAGGCCCAGCTCGAACAGGCGCTCGAGCAGTGCTTGCAACCATTGGGCGTTGACGCCGCGCGGCAGGCTGCCGGCCACCACCACCGCATCGTGGCCAGGGGCGATGCGCTCCAGGCGCGCCAGCAAGGCTTCCTGGGCCGCTGCGTCGACGTAGGTGCCCGGGCCGTTGATGTCCGTGACCCGCCCGCCGCGCTCGGCCAGCTTGATATTGCTGCGGGTTTCCCCGGCGACGCGAATGAACTGGTCATCGAACTGGCGGGCGGCGAACAAGGCTTCGAACGGCTGCAGGTTGTCTTCGCCGAGGAAGCCGCTGACCGTCAGGCTGTGCCCCAGATCGGCCAGCACCTGCGCTACGTTCAGGCCTTTGCCCGCCGCATGGCTGTGCATGGCTTCACTGCGGTTGACTTCACCCAGGTGCAACGCGTGCGTTTCAACCGTGAGGTCGAGCGCCGGGTTCAGGGTGAGGGTTAGAATTCTAGCCATCAGAGGTTCTCCACCAAGGCCCGCACTTGTGTCGCGGAACCCAGCTCCAGCGCACGTTGCGCCAGGCGTTGTGCATCGCTGAGGGTCAGTTCACGCACCCCAGCCTTGACCTCGGCAATGCTGCGCGCCGAGACACTCAGTTCATCTACGCCCAGCCCGACCAGCAGCGGTACGGCGGCTGGGTCGGCGGCCAATTCACCGCAGATACCCACCCACTTGCCGTGGGCATGGGCCGCCCGCACGGTGATGTCGATCAGTTGCAGCACCGCCGGGTGCAAGCCATCGGCCTGGGCCGACAAGGTCGGGTGGCCGCGGTCGATGGCCAGGGTGTACTGGGTCAGGTCGTTGGTGCCGACGCTGAAGAAGTCCACTTCCTTGGCCAGCACTGGCGCCAACAACGCGGCCGAGGGCACCTCGATCATGATGCCCAGTTGCAGGTCGGCCACTGGAATTTCCAGGCGCAGGCGCTCTGTCATATCGCGGGCCTGGCGCCATTCTTCGACGCTGCCGACCATGGGGAACATAATGCGCAGCGGGCGCTGGTCAGCGGCGCGCAACAGGGCGCGCAACTGGCCTTCCATGACGTCTGGCCGTTGCAGGGTCAGGCGAATGCCGCGCACGCCGAGGAAGGGGTTTTCTTCCTTGGCGATCGGCCAGTAAGGCAGCGGTTTGTCCCCGCCTACGTCCAGGGTGCGCACCACCAGGGGCCGCCCCGCCAGGCCGTCGAGGACACGCCGGTACTCGGCTTCCTGGACGGCTTCGTCCGGCGCCTGGGAATGGGCCATAAAGATCAGCTCGGTGCGCAACAGGCCAACGCCCTCCGCACCCTGCTCCACCGCCGCAGCTACACCGGCGCTTTCGCCAATGTTGGCGAACACCTCCACGGCATGGCCATCACGGGTCACGGCGGTCTCCATACGACGCGCGGCAGCGGCTTGCAGGCGCTGCTCACGCTGATCGCGCTCAGCAATCGCGCGTTCCAGGGCGTCGGCCGCTGGGGCGACAATCAGGCGTCCACGTTGGCCATCGAGCAGCAACGGTGTGCCGGCTTCGAGCAACAGCACGGCGGCGCCGGCCCCGACGATCGCGGGAATGCCCAGGGCGCGGGCGACAATGGCGCTATGGGCGGTCGCGCCGCCACGGGCAGTGAGAATGCCGGCGACGCGCGCCGGGTCGAGCCGGGCGACGTCGGACGGGCCGACTTCGTCCATCACCAGAATGTAGGGTTCGCTCGGCTCTTGCGCCGTCTCAACCCCACACAGGTGGGCGAGTACGCGACGGCCGATGTCACGCAAATCGGCGGCGCGTTCGGCCAGCAGCGCATCCTTGAGCGAGGCCTGCTGCGCCGCGGCGGCTTCGATCACCGACATCCAGGCGGCCTCGGCGCTTTCACCCTGCTTGAGCCGGGCCTGGACGTCATCGGTCAAGGCTGGGTCTTCGAGCATTTCCTGGTGGGTTACGAAGATCTCGCGAATGGCCTTGGCCGGGCTGCGCTGGATCAAGCCTTCGATGTCTTCGCGTACCGCAGCCAAGGCGGCGTCTAAGCGTTGGCGTTCTTGGGCCTGGGATTCACCGCGCAGCGGGTAGTCGAAATCGTGCAGCACCTGAATATGGGCAGGGCCAATGGCGATCCCAGGCGCGGCCGGTACGCCCTGCACTTCGCTACCCGGCAAGGGTGCCACCGCCGGTGCCGGCTGGCTGGCGGCAGGCTTGGCCGTGGCGGTGGCCACGGGTGGGGCTGCAGGGGCTTCTTTGGGCAGCGCTTCGACCTCTTCCCCGAGGCCCTGCTCGATGGCCGCCAACAGCGCTGGCAGGGCTTGTTCGGCAATGCTCGGCTCGGCGATCAGTTCCAGCACTTGGCCGCGGCGCACGCCCAGGCTCAGCAGCTTGCTGAGGCTTTTGGCCGAGACCGGCAGCTCGTCGCTGTCGACCACGCGCAGGCGCACCTCGCCCTCGTAGCCTTTGGCTAACTGGGCAAGGATTTTCGCCGGCCGCGCGTGCAAGCCATGGGCGTTGGCCAGGGTGATGCGCGCGCTGGGCCAGTCGGCCGGCACTTCGCCCCCCAGGGCTTCAAGCACGGCTCGAGTGCTGGTGGCGCGGCCCAATTCCTGGCCGCGACCTTCAATCAACAGCGCACACAGGCGCTCCAGCAGGGCCTGGTGAGCCTCACCGAGGCTGGCCAGGCAGAACAGCCCAGTGAGCGGCTGGCCAAGGTAGCGCAAGGGTTTGTCTGGGGTGACGAAGGCCAGGCCAGGACGCTTGACCGTCTGCTCACTGTGCAGCCACCACAGGCCATCGCCCAGTGGCAGCGCTTCAACCTGTTGCAAGATGGCGGCGAAACCGTTGCTCACGCAATCAGCCTGGCGCAACAAGCGAGCGCCGCGCCATACCAGCTCTTCGAAGTCTTCAGCGGCGACCGCGAGCCCGATCATCTGGGCATCCAGGGCGAGCTCTTGTGGCGCGCCCTGCAGCAGCTTCAGCAAGGCTTCCGGGCTGCTGGCACGGCGCAGCGCTTCGCCCAGGTCGGTCTCGCCGAGGGCGCGGGTGAGCAGTTGCAGCAGGCGCAAGTGCTCGTCGGATTTAGCGGCGATACCAATGGCCAGGTAGATGATCTGGCCATCGCCCCAATCCACGCCCTCGGGAAACTGCAACAGACGCACGCCCGTGGCGTGCACCAGGTCGCGGGTTTGCGGGGTTCCGTGGGGGATCGCGATGCCTTGGCCGAGAAAAGTCGAGCCTTGAGCTTCACGCGCTTGCAAACCTGCGAGGTATCCGTCGGCCACCAGGCCATCGGCTTGCAGGTTGTCTGCGAGCAACTGCAGGGCGGCAGATTTACTCTCGGCCGTCTGGCCCATGGATATCTGCTCTATAGTGAGCTCAAGCATGCCTGACTCCTTTTGACAGCGGCCAGGTAGCCGCTGAGGTATTGTTGTGAAGGTTCAGCATAGAGCCTGTATCGCATGAAAAGCAGGCTCTATGCTGTATTGCGCCCTCAGCTGGTGTTTCGGGTCAGCCTCTGACCACGAAAAACCGGGTTTTACGGCAGAAAAACCTCAAGCTGAATCGTTTAATCTAGAATGACAGGCACGTTACTCGATTATCCCTGATCATTGAAGCCCAACCTGTCGCCTTTGCGGCGGCAATTTTCCACGGATACTGCGTGGCCAGGCGGGGAAAACAGCCTGCAGCACCACCCGACATTAAGGAATACTCGGTTGAAACTAAGCGATATCGCCCGCCTGGCGGGAGTGTCCGTGACCACGGCCAGCTACGTCATCAATGGCAAAGCGCAACAACAACGTATTAGCCAGACTACCGTGGAACGGGTACAGGCGGTGGTCGAGCAGCATGGCTTTACCCCTAACCCACAAGCCGCCGGCCTGCGCAGCCGGCATACGCGCACGCTGGGTTTTATCCTGCCCGACCTGGACAACCCCAGTTACGCGCGCCTGGCCAAGCTGTTGGAGCAGCGCGCACGAGCCAGCGGCTACCAATTGCTGATCGCCAGCTCGGACGACGAGCCCGACAGTGAACGGCAACTGCAGCAGCTGTTCCGCGCCCGCCGTTGCGATGCCTTGTTCGTTGCCAGTTGTTTGCCGGCCGATGACACCAGCTACCTTGATTTGCAGGAAAAAGGCACTCCGGTCATCGCTATCGACCGGCTAATGGACCCGCGCCACTTCTGCTCGGTGGTCAGCGATGACCACCATGCAGCCGAGCAACTGACCCACAGCTTGGTCAGCCCCGGCCTGCGCAATATCGCCCTGATCGGCGCTCGCGCGGAGCTGAGCATCAGCCAGGCCCGCGCTGGCGGTTTCCAAAAGGCACTGGCCGGCTTCAACGGCCAGGTGCTGATCGAGCAAAGTGAGGCCTTCAGCCGTGAGTGTGGGCGCCAGTCCATGGCCCGCTTGCTCGACACCCTGGGCGAACTGCCCGAGGCTTTGCTGACCACTTCCTACGTACTGCTGCAAGGTGTATTCGACCTGCTGCAAGAGCGCCCCCAAGCGTCGCGCTCGTTGCGCCTGGGTACCTTTGGCGATACGCAACTGCTCGACTTCCTGCCGCTGCCCGTCAATGCCATGGCGCAGCAGCACGACCTGATCGCCAGCCAGGCCCTGCAACTGGCATTGGACGCCATCGAACGCAAGCAATACGCACCCGGCGTCCAAGCCTTTGCCCGGACCTTCAAGCAGCGCCTGTTCGACCAATGAACCTTCGCCTGGTCGACACCCACACGCACCTGGACTTCCCAGAGTTCGCGGCGGACCGTTCAGCCGTATTGGCCAATGCCCGCGCCCAGGGGGTCGAGCGCGTGGTGGTGCTGGGCGTCCACCAGGCCAATTGGCAGCGCACTTGGGACCTGGTGTGCCAAACGCCAGGCCTGTATGCCGCTCTAGGCCTGCACCCGGTGTACCTTGAGCAACACCAGCCTGAACACTTGGCGCAGCTAAGGGAGTGGCTGCAGCGCCTGCACGGGCATGCGCAGCTGTGCGCCGTGGGCGAGTTCGGCCTGGACTACTACATCCCCAGCCTGGACCGCGAACGTCAGCAACACTGGTTCGAGGCCCAATTACAAATCGCCGCCGACTTCAACTTGCCCGCCTTGCTGCATGTACGCCGCAGCCACGCCCAGGTGATCGCCAGCCTCAAGCGCTATCGCTTGCCCCGCGCCGGGGTCATCCACGCGTTCGCGGGCAGCTATGAGGAGGCTAAGGAATATTTGAAACTGGGCTTCAAACTGGGGTTGGGCGGCGCCGCGACCTGGCCGCAGGCGTTGAAACTGCGCCGAGTGCTGGCGCAGCTACCGCTGGAGGGGGTGGTATTGGAAACGGATGCGCCTGACATGGCCCCGGCGATGTTCCCGGGCATTCGCAATAGCCCCGAACACCTGCCCGCCATCGCCGACGAGCTGGCCCTGGTGATGGGGGTCGACACCCCCACCCTCGCCGCCGCCAGCTACCGCAATAGCCTGGAGCTGTTTGGCTGGGCCCCGTTAGAAGAGTAACGTCCACAAGGCGAACGCGGCATACCAGAGCACCGCTGCACGCAGCAGCAACTCCCACAGGTGATCCAGGCTAGCGACGCCCTCTGGCCCTGCCATGGCCGGCCCGGTGTCAGCCGCCACGCGCCCGACGCGGTCGATCAGGGTGGCCGCGCTAATCTCCCAACTCAACAACTCGTTGAGCATGATGCGGCTTACAGCGACGAAATTGCCCACCAGGGCGAAGCTGGCCGCCAGTATGCGCACGGGCAGCCAATCGAATGCGTGACGCATCTGGCTGGCCTGCTCGGCCAGGGCGGGGTTGGCCGAATGCTCGGCCACCAGTGCCAGCAGGCGGTACACCAGCGCCGCCACCGGCCCCAGCAGGAAGTACCAGAAGATCACCACGAAAAAACTCTGAAACGCTTGCCACAGCAGATGCCGTTGCACCTGCCCTAGCAATTCAGCCGGGGTTTGCGCGTCGAGGGCCAGGTCACGCCGGGCCACTAGCAGGGCGCCCTCGCTGTCTTCGCGGCGCCAGGCATCACGAAACGGCCCCAGGCTGCCCTGTAAATCGCCGCGGCCCAGGCTGTAGATCACCACCCAGAGGTGCACCGGCAGAGCGAGCAGGCCATAGGCGACGGGCTGCAAGATCATCAGCAGCAGGGCCAGCAGCACAGCGGGTAGCACCACGATGAGCAGCAAGATCGCCCACGGTGAGTCCGCCCATTTGCGCTGGCGTTGCAGGCGCTGCAGTTGGCCGAGGAAAAAACCGTCACGCTGGACACGTTGGCGCAGCGCGGAAAACTTCTCCACCCACAACACCAACATCAGTACCAGAAAACTCATGGTGCGCCTCTCTGCTTAACATGGTCAGCGGGTTCACCCGCCAGCAGGGCCCGGTAACGCGGCCAATCAAAACAAGGCCCCGGGTCGAACTTGCGACCTGGGGCGATATCACTGTGGCCACAAATACGCTCAGCCGTGATCGCCGGATACGCGGCCTGCAACTGCCGGGTCAGGTCCGCCAATGCCAGGTACTGCGCATCTTCGAACGGTTGCTCGCCGGTGCCTTCCAACTCGATGCCGATGGCAAAGTCGTTACAAGCCTCGCGCCCTTGAAAACTGGAGACACCGGCGTGCCAGGCGCGGTCTTGGCAGGACACGAACTGGGTAAGCGTACCATCGCGCTCGATCAAAAAATGCGCAGACACGCGCATTGCCGCAATCCCTTCGAAATAAGGGTGCTGGGTAGGGTCCAACTGGTTCTGAAAAAAAGCATGAACCTGGCCGGTGGCAAATTGCGCCGGCGGCAGGCTGATGTAATGGATCACCAGCAACGAGATTTCGCCACAGGGGCGCTCATTGAAGTTGGGCGATGGGCAGTGCGGGACGTCGTGGCACCAGCCAGTGGCGGGGTCCAGCTGCATGGGAGGATCCTGTGGCCTGAAAACGATGGCCCAGTATGCCGCGCGGGCGGCCCGCTGGGCAGCCCTGTCTGGTTAATGCTTGTTTACTTGGCGTTGTGCTTGCGCAGGTTATTGACCACCGAATCCAGCGCCCGGTCGAACAGCAAGGTGTCATCCAGAACCCGTACAGCCCCCCGACGAAACTCCACGGCCAGGCCCATGCGGGTTTTTTCCAGCACCTTCATGCCGGTGCGATTGACGAAAATATACTTGCCCGACGGCTCGATGATCGCCGTCAGTTTGCAGCGCAGCTTGTTCTCGGCATCTTCCTGCACCTCGACCCAACTGCCGACGCGCAGACGATCCACCTGTTGCAAGCCAATATCGTCGTCTGGCAGGCGTACCTGGGCCTCGGCACTGGCGGTCTCGCCTGGCATGGCCAGTACGATTTCTTCCACCAGTTCGTAGGACAAATCATCCTGCTGGGGATTTTCCGCACCGGTCTCTTCGGCGCCGCGCTGGAATGCCTGCAAATGCAGGATTTCCAGCTGGCTGAAGAATTCGCTGGTGGCGAACGGGTCGAACGCCGAACTGGTCAAGCCGTCGCGCAGGGACTTGAGCAACCCCGGTACCAACTCCAGCAAGCGCATACGCTCCTGGGGGTCATCATGGGGCTCGACGCTCCAGATCAACTCGTCCATGGTTTCCAGGCTGGCCTGCCACTCCTGGGATTGCGCACCGTGCTTGAGGCAGACCAACAGCAAGACCTTGCTCCAGGCCTCACGCAGCAGGCGCACCACCACGTGGGGCAAGCTGCGGCCCATCAGGCGCAGGTTGAGCTCTTCCTGCACTTTCAGGCGCGCCAACTGCGAGCGGGCCCGACCCTCTTCGGCATCGCGGGTGCGCTGCTCGAGCAGTTCGCTACGGCGGCGCTCATCACTGGTGTAGGCGAGGAAGTCCACCAATAGTTCGGAGAACAGCGCCGAATCGTCGACATAGTCGTTAAGCAAGCGCTGCACGATCTGCTCGATGCGCAGGTACAAGGCATCGCGCTGATAATCGTCGCGGTTGCCCCAGCCCATCGCCGCCGAGGCAATTTCGTTCAGCAGGCGCCGGGCGGGGTGGCTGCCACGGCTGAAAAAGCTTTTGTCCAACACCGCCACTTTGATCATGGGGATTTGCAGGCGGCCAATCAGGGCTTTGAGCGAATCCGGCAAGTTGCGGTCATCGAGAATGAATTCAAAGAGCATCGCCACCAGATTGATGACGTCTTCATCGACCACACCAACCACCCGGAACTTCCCGCTTTTCACACTGACGCGCGTGAGCAGTTGCTCCAGCTGCTGGCGCAGGTCGAATGCCTCACGCTCTTGCTTGGCGCTCGGCACGTACTGCTGCAGGTGCGACAACAAACGCATCAAGTCGCTGGTAGAAATCGGCTGCGCTTCGCGGCCCACGTCTAGCTTGGGCGCCACGCTGCCGCGCATGTCGTGCAACAGGTCTTGCAGGGAGGCAAAGACTTCTTTGACGCTCTCATCGATCTGCGCCGCTTTATGGGCGATTTCGCTGGGGGTCATCGGCTGCGTGGAACGCGGCCGATCAGTGGCGCGGTCGGCGGCGCGGCGCGTCGGCGCCATTTTCAATTCAGGAAGGATGTTCGCCGCAATGAGCAAGCGGTTGGCATCGCTGTACAGCTCGTCGGTTTCACTGAGGACGTACTTCTCGAACAATTTGAGGACGATCAGCTTGACCTTGATCTCCACCCCAAGGCTGCGCCCCGCCAACAAAAAGTAGTCGCACAGCAACGCTGGCCCCAACGGGTTAGTGGAGTCTTCCAGGCGCTTGGTGACCAGCACATTAAAGCGCGTGGTCAATTGCCCCAAGGCAAAGCCATCGCGGCTCAACACCTTGGAGACCATGGCGTCCAGCGCTACGGTGCGCTCCAACTCATCGTTGGGCACCAGCGCCAGCTTGTCGTAATTGACCGCATGGGCCACGCTGGGCTCGCTCACTTCGTACTGACCAATGCGCACGAACGCTTCGTTGAATTTTTCGAGAAAGCCACGCTCAATGCTTTTACGCTTTAACCGCAGGTCGCGCATGGCTTCGAAAAAGGTGTTCTGGTCGACGTTGTTTTGCGCCCGGTCGGCCATCTCGAAGAGTGTGTCATCGGCGTTGTCGAACAGCGCCTGCAAACCTTGGCGCAAGCGCTGGGCGGCTTTGTCACGTACCTGCAGGAGAACCACGGGCAGGCGAGCAAGCGGCGCCTGGCTGCCATTTTCGGCAGCCACTTGCTTTAAAGGCACCACTTTCCCGTCGTACGTCATTGCTATCCCCTGATACATGAAAGCCGTGAATGGAAAGAAGCCGGCGCCAACCCGATGACGCCAAATACATGGCAGCCATTATGTTGCAGAAGCTTTCTCTTACACCAGCGCCCATTGTGGCCACATTCTACTGTTGAGGCATAGACCACAAAAAAGCAAAAAAGCTCAGTACTGCAGGCAAATACCTGAACATTACCGCTTGGCGAAGTGTCACCGCCGGGGCTTCGCGCGCGCTAGCCGCCTGCCCTATAATCGCCGCTATCAATTAGGGAGCTACACATGCCGAACCTTCGCCTCGCCGACTTGCATGCCGAAATAGAGGCCAACGTGCGCCGTGCGCTGCTCGAAGACATCGGCAGCGGTGACATTACCGCACAACTGATCCCCGCCGAGCGCCTTGCCAAAGCCACGATCATTACCCGGGAAACCTGCGTAATGGCCGGCAGCGCTTGGGTCGACGCCGTGTTCCGCCAACTCGACCCACGCGTGGCCGTGCATTGGCAGGTTACCGATGGCCAGGTGGCCGACGCCAACCAGCCGTTGTTTCACCTCGAAGGCCCAGCGCGCTCGCTACTCACCGGCGAGCGCAGCGCACTGAACTTTCTCCAGCTGTTGTCCGGCGTCGCCACTCGCGCGCAGCACTTCGCTGCGCAGGTCGCGCACACCTCGGTCAAGTTGCTGGACACCCGCAAGACCCTCCCCGGCTTGCGCCAGGCACAGAAATACGCCGTGACCTGCGGCGGCTGCCACAACCATCGCATTGGCCTGTACGATGCCTTCCTTATTAAGGAAAACCATATCGTGGGCTGCGGCGGTATTGCCCAGGCGGTAGCGGCCGCTCATCGTATCGCTCCCGGCAAACCGGTAGAAGTCGAAGTCGAAAGCCTGGATGAGCTTAGAGAAGCGCTGGACGCTGGCGCTGACATCATCATGCTCGATGAGCTGAGTATGGACGACATGCGCGAAGCCGTACGAATAAATGCCGGGCGGTCGAAACTTGAAGCCAGCGGCGGCATTAATGACACAACATTAGTGAGCATTGCCGAGACAGGGGTGGATTACATTTCCATCGGCGCCATGACCAAAGACGTCAAAGCCATCGATCTGTCGATGCGATTGAGCCTTTAAAAAGCGTTTCACCGAACGACTCAACCAGGTATGGAGTTTTTGCAGTGACCAATACACAACACCCGGGCACCGACACCGTCTACGTGATCCGCATCGACGGCACCCGCTTCGGGCCCTTCGCCACCCAACTGGACTGCACCGAGGAGCCGAGCAAAGCGCTGATCTATGAGGTCACCCTCAACGCGGGCGGCGGAGACACGCTGGAATGGCACAAGGCCGAAGGTGGTGTGGAAAAATTCGACATCATTACCACCCACTTTCAACCGCAGATGCGCGACGTCAAAGCCCACTACACCTTGCGCCTGCGCGCACGGGGCTGATCCGGCTTGGGCGCCTAAGCCCCAAATGGGGCGATGGCCGGCAATACGCCCACTTCGGGCCTAGCGAACAAATAACCCTGCTGGTAGTGAATGCCCAAATCCAGCAGCGCCACGCTCTCCTGCTGGGTTTCCACGCCTTCGGCAATCACCTTGATGCCCAACTGCGCGGTGACCAACACAATCCCCGCCACAATAGCCTTGCGCACCGGGTCGGCATCGATGTGCCGAGTCAGGGCCATGTCGATTTTCAACACATCCGGCTGAAAAGTGGCCAACAGATTCAGCCCTGAATAGCCCGAGCCGAAATCGTCGATGGCCGTAGTAAAGCCTTGGCGCTGATATTCGGTAAAAATCGACTGCAAATGCGCGGGATCTTCGACCTTTTCGCCCTCGGTCACCTCGAACATCAGGCGCTCCAATGGAAAACCAAAGCGTTCGGCGGCCTGCAGGGTGGCGCGGATGCAGGTTTCAGCGCGATACACCGCCTTGGGCAAGAAATTGATGCTCAGCAAGCAGTCAGGGATCTCCAACAAACCCGCCGCCACCGCCAACTCGATCGCCTTGACCCGGCACGACTGGTCGAAACGGTAGCGGTTGGTGTCATTGACCTTAGCCAAAATGACACCGGCCGACTCACCATTGAGCCCACGCACCAGCGCCTCGTAGGCGTAGGGCAGGCGCGAACGCACGTCGATGATTGGCTGAAACGCCATTGTGAACTCAAAATCCAACCCCTCCAGATTGCGGCATTCAGCGCAGCCAACTGCCTTGAAAGGTTGCGCGAAGAGGGTCTGACCCATAAAACGAGCTCCTGCAGACAAACTTGAAATGATACGAATGATGGCATTGTGCCACGTTAGACCGGGAGCCTGACAGTTCGATCCATTCAACGGACCCATCCATGAAAAATATGTCACATGAGCCCAGTTTCGCAAAGTCGTGCAGGTAAAGTCGCCGCGAGGTGCTTTACCTGCATAACTCAGGCTCAGGTATCGCCCGCTACAAGTCCTTCTTTAATTCCTTATCAATATGCTTGTCTTCGCGGTGACGCTCTTTGTCATCATGCTTAAGGCCCTTATCCAGCTCCTTGCCGTCATGGGTCGCGCCCTTGTCGACCTCCTTAGCATCATGATCAACGCCCTTTTCCACTTCACGCCCATCATGGCGAATACCCTTTTCCAACTCACTCTCAGCAACGGCAACGGATGACAGGCCAATCGCGCCCATCAAAACAGCGGCCGAAAGGGCAATAAATGGCAGTTTTTTCACGATCTTTTCTCCTTGTTGGTAAAACCCCCGGCCAATCGTGGGCCGGTCACGCTAAACGGTAGACCAAAGAGAAATCAGAAGCGTGCGCTTCGTCGGGCAATGCGGACAAGCCATTTCAGACAACGCCTAAACTGCGCAGCCTACAGCGGCTGGCAAGGCCAGTAGCCTTTGGCATACAATCCGCGACCCACTAGGCCTCTTATTTGCGATTGATATGCAGACGCCCACAGCTATGCCCCCCACACACCGCCAGCGGGCTGTACAAGCATTCAACGCTTATATACTGCCCGCCGGCTGGGCCTTGTTCTTGACCGGGATGTTCTGGGCTTGGGACCGCACGCTTTACCATAAACTGTTTTACCTGTTCGTCGCCGCCCCGACCCTGATTGCCTTGGTGCTACAACCCAAGCACTGCAAAACACTGGTCTGCAACCCATTATTCGCAGCCTTCGCCTTATTTAGCGCCTATATGATGCTAACCCTCAACTGGACAGAGGGCGGTGATGATTTCGGGTCGCTCATCAAACGTCCGCTATATGTCGCCATGTTGTTAGGCGCTGCCGGCCTGATTGCTTTGAACCGGCCAGAGACATTGATGCGCTGCACCTGGATTGCAGGGCTAGTGGCCGCGCTAGCCGCTGGAGTCTCAGTGCTGTACTTCTACGCTGTAGATTTCAGCCCACTCATCCCGCGGCTGACCGGCTACGGGGCCCTATATAACCCACTCCTGACGGCCCATGTACTGGGTGCATTCGCCAGCTTCTGGCTCGCGACCTGGTTTCTGTCACACAAGTGGTGGGCACCCGTGCCGCTGGTGTGCTTGGCGATATTGGGCGTCGCGCTCCTGGCAACGGGCTCACGCACGCCTCTCGTGGGCCTGTCGGCGGTTATGCTCTGGCTGATGTTAGTGGGAGACAAAAAGCGCGCCGTGGCCATCATCGCCGCGCTGACATTAGCAGCACTGGCCATCGCCCTGATCGCGCCCGAAGTCTTTACCCAGCGGGGCGTGTCCTACCGCCCAAGTATCTGGATGAACGCCCTCGAGCAAATCAGCGCCAGGCCCTGGCTAGGTTACGGCTACGATTACCCCATGGTCATCGCCCTCCCCGAACGCGCTGGCCCCGCCCTAGCAGACCCGCACAACATCGAACTGGGCGTACTCTACGCAGGCGGCATTGTCGGGCTGACACTCTGGATGCTGCTGTATGGGTTAGCAGCTTACTTCTGCTGGAAAAACCGCCACGAGCCCAGTGTCGTCATCTGCGCCAGCTGGCTAATCTTCGGCTTCTTTTCCGGGCTGACAGAGGGCAATGCCTTTATGCCGCGCCCGAAAGAGCATTGGTTTTTGATCTGGATTCCCCTGAGCCTGATCTACGCTCAGTGGCTGGGTAAATGGCAAGGCTGGGCGTTAAAACGCCCTGCCTAATCACCCGCGATCTCAGGCGAATATCAACCGCCCTAAGCCACGTAACGTTTTCATATTCCAGTGGCTGAGCGGAATATTCGCCAATAACTCCTTGGCCAGGGCTTTATCAGTCTTCGCGCATTTCAAAAACATCGAATTGCGAAACTCGTTGCACACCTGGCCATAGGCGGGATGGTCGCGAAAAACCGCCAAGGTCTTGAGCATGCTATCCACCATAAACCGATGGTTCTTATAGGTGTTGGTGGGGTGCGTGCGGTACTGCGCCAAAGGCTCGCTCAGTACATCGATCACATAGCCAGCGCGGGTAATCGCCAATTCGATATAGACATCTTCCAGGCGAATATCAGGGTTGAACCCCCCTACCTTCTCCAGCGCCTCACGCCGAAACGTCAAAGTCGCCGCATTTGCACCCGGCTTGCGATTGAGAAAAACATCATCGAAGTCCAAGCGCCGGAACGGGTCGCTGCGCTTACTCTGATGACGCTCCCCCAGCAACTGCCCCTCGCTATCGATAAACTCGACATTGGCCGCACAAATACCCACCTCAGGCTTACCCTGCAGATACGCCACCTGCGTGGCGAGGCGATGGGGGTACATAATGTCGTCGGAGCCAAACGGGGCAATCAGCGTGCCGCGGCTGCGGGCAATCGCATCATTAAGCGTACGCGACAACCCCTGATTGGCCTGCAACCGCAGATCGAAACCATGCTGGGCACTCAGACGCTGCAACAGCTCGGGGCTACCATCGGTGGAGCCATCATCGATCACCAGCAACTCGATAGGGCTGTAGGTCTGCGCCAACACACTATTGATCGACGCCTCTATATAAGGGGCATGGTTATAGGAGGCGATGATGACAGTCACCAAGGGTTGGGCTGTGCTATCGACGGGATCGGCGGTCATTGTATGGGCTCTGATGGCGAAGCTATTCGAGTGCTGCGGGTGGCAGGAGAAAAGCAGAGATGGTGCCGGGGATAGGAATCGAACCTACGACCTTCGCGTTACGAGTGCGCTGCTCTACCGACTGAGCTACACCGGCGGTGGCGCGTAAATTAGCATTGCGGGGGTGGGGTGGGCAACTGGGGTTGATGTTCGTAATAGGGTGATAGCAGCCGCACCTGCATCCTATCTTGAGTCAATCTCGTGGGGCGGGGTTATCTTTAATGCTCATACGGGTCAACCTTATGGCGCTTAAGGCTCACCTTGGTAGGTATTATGAAAGGCTATTTTCCGGTCGATTGTGCGGATACGCTCAGTAAAATCGGGCTTTTGGTCAAAGCAAGGCGCCTGGCTATGGGCTTGCGACAGGCCGACCTGAAGAGCGCCTTGGGCGTATCGGCGCATACGTTGCGCAAGATCGAGAGCGGATCTGAGAAGTGGACCTTCGCTCATTTATGCTGGTGCTGTGGCGCCTTGGAATTAACGACACCCTGTTCGCCTCGATGGACGGTATTGAGGACCCCTCGCTGGTGACGCGCTATGCCAAGGGTGAGAATACACGGGAGAGTATTGCTTCACGGCGGGTAAGGCTCGTCAAATCGAAGCCTGAGGAGTTTTGATGTATGGTGACTATAGGGGATATCTAATGCAGGAGGCTGGTGGCAGTTGATAGGGTTGGCTATACAACTTACACCTATAGAGCTACGCCAACAGAAGAACAGAGCTTCCACCAATAAATATCTACACGGCCTAGCTCAACAAGCAATTGGCTTATATATTTTGCATACCACTAGCATTCAAGAAATTTTCTCTCATAGGCTGAACACTAGAAATGATAAAACTATAGAATAGTTATAATTAGTGGCCTACCCTACTGAACGCTTAGCCTAAACATCGGAAAGTTGGATATAAAAAATCAGTACTTCTAAATATAAAGCACCCTTGAGGACCAAACGCATAACCGCCTGACCAGGTTACAGCAAATGCTTTTGCCACGGGCGCAATTTTGTGCGAAAGCCCCTATCTAAAAATAGATAGGGGCTCGGTCACGCTTTTTTATGGACGGCAGCTAGCAGGGCGATATTTAGCATCGATAGAGCCCGCACAAGTCCAAGTTATCACGCCAGTTGCGTCTAAGAGTGGTGATAACGTTACAGTCTTCGCAGCGATGACGTTGTTCGCCGCGTTACCCGCAGTTGCCGTAATTTGACCTCCAGCACCGATGTTCACACTTGCGGTGTATTTGCCTGCAGCACCTGCAAAGTTATTAGCTGCCGCGTTATTGGCAGGTAGGATGCCGGTATTATGGTAAGCCTCGACGACCGCTACCTTAGCCCCCTCACTTACGGTGAACAGTTCACTCACCTGCGCCCGCACCGTATAATCCTGATAAGCCGGCAACGCCACCGCAGCCAAAATCCCAATAATCGCCACAACGATCATCAATTCAATCAGCGTAAAACCCTTTTGCCCTTTCATATCTACCCATCCTTTAATCGGAGCACCATGCCCCTTGACCTGAATGGGTAATTGCACAGCCCATGCCAAAACCCAAAACCAGCCAAATAACGCCTTTCCCCGCCCTGTTACTGTCACTTGTGAAGATACTCCGCGACACATACTGACAATTTACGTCACTCCGACGCCAGGCGTTTGGCACTGGGGCTTTACTAGGCTATAAATCACGCATCGCAAGCTCTGGTACCCCCATGAACGACATCGCCCTCACCGGTCTGGCCAAGCAATTGGTGCTGGCCGAGTTGATCACCGATCAAAGCGCCCAGCAGGCCTATCAACAGGCGCAGCGGGCGCGTATGCCGCTGGTGCATTACCTGGTGCAGAACAAGCTGATCAGTAGCCGGGACATTGCAGAGGTCGCGGCGGATCAGTTTGGCGTGTCGTTGCTAGACCTAGACACTCTGGATAAAGAGATTCAGCCCCGTGGCCTGGTGAGTGAGAAGCTGGTGCGTCAGCACCATGCGCTGCCGTTGTGGCGGCGGGGCAATAAATTGTTTGTGGGGGTGTCGGACCCAACCAATCACCAGGCGACGACTGATATTCAGTTCAGTACCGGGCTGACCACCGAAGCGATTTTGGTGGAAGACGACAAGTTGATGCACGCCATCGACCGCTTCTTCGACAATGCGGGCACGGGCCTGGAAGAGTTGACTGACGTTGACCTGGACGGGCTGGACGTCGAGACGGTGGACGAGAACGCCAGCGAAAACGTGTCGCGGCAAGATGCCGACGATGCGCCGGTGGTGCGTTTCGTCAATAAGATGCTGCTCGACGCGATTCGTGGCGGTTCTTCGGACTTGCACTTCGAGCCTTATGAAAAAACCTACCGGGTGCGGTTTCGTACCGACGGTATCTTGCGCGAGATGGCCAAACCGCCGATCAACCTGGCCGGGCGGATTGCCGCGCGCTTGAAGGTGATGGCCAGCCTGGATATTTCCGAACGGCGCAAGCCGCAGGATGGCCGGATCAAGATGCGCATTTCCAAGACCAAGGCCATCGACTTCCGGGTCAATACCTTGCCCACCTTGTGGGGCGAGAAGATCGTGATGCGGATCCTCGACCCGTCCAGTGCACAAATGGGCATCGACGCGTTGGGGTATGAGCCCCACCAGAAAGAGTTGTACTTGCATGCCCTTAGTCAGCCTCAGGGGATGATTCTGGTGACCGGGCCGACCGGGTCGGGTAAGACGGTATCTCTGTATACCGGGCTGAATATCCTCAATACCACCGATATCAATATCTCCACCGCCGAAGACCCGGTGGAGATCAATATGGAAGGTATCAACCAGGTCAACGTGAATAACCGCCAGGGCCTGGACTTTGCCCAGGCGTTGCGCTCGTTCCTGCGTCAGGACCCGGACGTGATCATGGTGGGTGAGATCCGCGACCTGGAAACTGCGGAGATCGCGATCAAGGCCGCGCAAACGGGGCACTTGGTATTGTCGACGCTGCACACCAACAGCGCCGCGGAAACCCTTACCCGTTTGCAGAACATGGGCGTGGCCAGTTTCAACATTGCCACCTCGGTGAACTTGATCATTGCCCAGCGGCTGGCGCGTAAGTTGTGCGGCCTGTGCAAGAAAGAACTGGAACTGCCCCGTGAAGTGCAGATCGAGGAAGGCTTCCCCGAGGCGCAGATTGGCACGTTCAAGATTTACCAGCCCGTGGGTTGTGACCAATGCAACGGCGGCTATAAAGGCCGTCAGGGTATCTATGAAGTCGTGAAAGTGACCAAAGAGTTGCAGCGCCTGATCATGGAGTCGGGCAACTCGATTGAGATCGCTGCGCAAATGCGCAAAGAGGGCTTCAATGACCTGCGCACCTCCGGGCTGGTCAAAGTAATGCAAGGCGTCACCAGCCTGGCTGAAGTTAACCGCGTGACCAAGGACTGATCATGGCGCCCAAAGCAGCCCCCAAGGTTCACCTGTTCGCCTGGGAAGGCGTGGACCGTAAAGGCACGAAAATGAATGGCGAGATGTCCGGGCACAACCCGGCACTGGTCAAGGCTCAGTTGCGCAAACAGGGGGTGAACCCCACCAAGGTGCGCAAAAAAGGCGTGCAGTTGTTCGGCAAGGGCAAACGTATCAAGCCCATGGACATCGCGATGTTCACCCGGCAGATGTCCACCATGATGCGCGCGGGGGTGCCGCTGTTGCAGTCGTTCGACATCATTGCCGAAGGCGCCGACAACCCCAACTTGCGCAAACTAGTGGACGAAATTAAGCAGGAGGTCGCGGCAGGTAATAGCTTCGCCTCGGCGCTGCGCAAGCACCCCAAGTATTTCGATGACCTGTACTGCAACCTGGTGGATGCGGGTGAACAGGCCGGTGCGCTGGAGACCCTGCTCGACCGGGTAGCGACCTATAAAGAAAAGACCGAACAGCTCAAAGCCAAGATTAAAAAAGCCATGACCTACCCCATTGCTGTGGTGGTGGTGGCGTTTATCGTGACCGGTATTTTGTTGATTAAAGTAGTGCCGCAGTTTCAGTCGGTGTTTGCCGGTTTTGGTGCGGAGTTGCCGGCCTTTACTTTAATGGTTATCGGCCTGTCGAACGTAGTGCAGGAATGGTGGTGGATTATCTTGCTCGGGTTCGTTGCTGCGTTCTTTACCTTCAAGCACTTCCATGCCAAAAGTGAGCGGCTGCGGGACTTCGTTGACCGTTCGTTGTTGAAGGTGCCGATAATTGGCAAGCTCTTGTACAAGTCTTCAGTGGCCCGTTATGCACGTACCTTGGCAACCACCTTTGCCGCGGGTGTGCCCTTGGTGGAGGCGCTGGATTCCGTGGCAGGCGCGACCGGTAATGTGATTTTCCGCAACGCGGTGAACCGTATTAAACAGGACGTTTCCAGCGGCATGCAGCTGAACTTTTCCATGCGTTCCACCGGCGTATTTCCTACCCTGGCGGTGCAGATGACCGCCATCGGCGAAGAATCCGGCGCCCTCGACGATATGCTCGGGCGGGTAGCGACGATCTACGAAGAGGAAGTGGACAACCTGGTCGACAGCCTCACCAGCCTGATGGAGCCCATGATCATGGCTGTGCTCGGCATTGTGGTTGGCGGCTTGGTGATTGCCATGTACCTGCCCATTTTCCAACTGGGTTCCGTGGTTTAAATGCCCCTACTCGACTACCTAGCCACCACCCCGCTGGCCTTCATCCTCTGCGCTTTGCTGCTTGGCCTGATCGTCGGCAGCTTCCTCAATGTAGTGATCCACCGCCTGCCGAAGATGCTCGAACGGGACTGGCAGGTCCAGGCGCGGGAAATCCTCAACCTGCCCGCCGAAACTGCCGCGCCCACCTACAACCTGATGTTGCCGCACTCCGAGTGCCCCCATTGCGCCCACCGCATTCGCGCCTGGGAGAACCTGCCCATCGTCAGCTATTTGGTATTGCGCGGTAAATGCTCTAACTGCCGCGCGCCGATCAGCCCGCGTTACCCGCTGGTGGAGCTGGCCTGTGGCGTGATCAGCGCCTTTGTGGCCTGGCACTTCGGCTACGGCTGGCAGGCCGGGGCATTCTTGCTGTTGAGCTGGGGGCTGCTGGCCATGAGCCTGATCGACGCCGACCATCAACTGCTGCCCGACGCCTTGGTACTGCCGTTACTGTGGCTGGGCTTGATCGCCAATGCCTTCGGCCTGTTCACCGACCTGCCCTCGGCCCTATGGGGCGCGGTGTGCGGTTACCTAAGCCTGTGGGCGGTGTTTTGGCTGTTCAAGCTAGTCACCGGCAAGGACGGCATGGGTTACGGCGACTTCAAGCTGCTAGCCATGCTCGGGGCCTGGGGCGGCTGGCAGATATTGCCGCTGACCATCCTGTTGTCATCGCTGGTGGGCGCGGTACTGGGGGTGATCATGCTGCGCCTGCGCAACGCGCAAACCAGCACGCCGATCCCTTTTGGGCCTTATTTGGCCATTGCGGGGTGGATCGCTTTGCTCTGGGGTGATCAAATAACCCGCTCTTATCTGCACTTCGCTGGCTTCTAATGACCGACGCTGTAAACAAACCCTGGATTCTCGGCCTCACCGGCGGCATCGGCAGTGGCAAAAGCGCCGCGGCCGAGCGCTTTGCCGAGCTGGGCATTCACGTGGTCGACGCCGACCAGGCCGCCCGCTGGGTGGTCGAACCGGGGCGCCCGGCCTTGGCTCTGCTGGCCGAACGCTTCGGTGCCAGCCTGCTGCAGGCCGATGGCAGCCTGGACCGTGCCGCGCTGCGCACAATCATCTTTGCCGACGCCGAACAACGCCGTTGGGTCGAACGCTTGCTGCACCCTTTGATCGCCGAGGCCATCAGCGCCTCGCTGGCCACGGCGCAGTCGGCCTATGCGGTGTTTGTTTCGCCGCTGATGATCGAGTCCGGGCAGTCGCGCATTACCCAGCGCTTGCTGGTGATCGACGCTCCCGAGGCGTTACGCGTAGCGCGCACTCTGGCCAGGGACAACACCAGCGCCGAACAGGTGCAGGCCATCCTCAAGGCCCAGGCCAGCCGCGAAGAACGCTTGCGGGTTGCCGACGATGTGCTGGTCAACGACGGCGACCTGGCCAGCCTACGCGCCGGGGTCGAGCGCCTGCACCTTTTTTACCTGACTTTGCGTGGAGGCCAACCATGAGCCAACCTTTGACCGTTGAATGCCCCACCTGCGGCGCCCCTGTCGAATGGGTCGCCAGTAACCTGCAGCGACCTTTTTGCTCGGACCGCTGCAAATTGATCGACCTGGGCGCCTGGGCTTCCGAAGAACATAAAATTCCGGTCAGCCCTGACGCGGAAGATGAGCTGTTTTCTGAAGATCTACCCCCCCGCGGGCACTGAACCTGAACGGGGCGCGGCCCAGGTCGCGCCCTATCAATAAGCAGCAGGCTGTTGCCGGTTCTATTTCGTCACCTTTGGGCGTTAAGATTGGCCCATGGATGACTCCGACTACCTACGCCTCCTCACCAGCCAGGCTGAGCAGGCCAATGCCTTTTTGTCCAATGCCCACAAATGGGAACGTGAGCGTTGGGTTTGCCAACGCCTGCTGCAAGGCCTGAATATCCCCCACCACGGCGAAGACTTCACCGCCGCCGGGCAAGAGCCACCCGACGTGCTGTTTCGCGATGCGCGCTTCGAAGTGTTTTTCGTGCTGGATGAAGGCCGGCGCCTCAACGATGAGTGGCGCGAAGAGCTACAACGGCGGCGCAGTGCGTTTTCCCTGCGCCAGCTAGTGCGCCGCGAAGCACGGCCTCGGCGCATCAGCGCGCCGCTGCTGTTACAGCGCCTGGGGCCGACCCTGGGTAAAAAGGCGCAGAATTATCAGGAACGAGGCATCGACCTTGGGCAGCTCGATATCGTCGCCTTCGCCAGCCTTAAACGCGAAGTGCTGGACCTCAACAGCCATTTCCCGCCCCCCATGGAATACCTGCGCCAGGGCTGGCGCTCGCTGTCATTGGTGGGGCCGACTTTTGCCAGGGTGTTATTCGCTCAGCCGAGCGCGCCGGATTTCCTACGCAGTAACCTGGGGCGCAGTATTGTGTTCGACGTAGGCATCAGCTTGTAATTGGCCACCCTGGCGTAATGGGCCAACGAGTGCTAAAAAGCTCCATCATTCGACTCTGCAAGGCTTTGAGCCCCACCGCGCCACGGAACCGTGCGAAAATTCCACAGTCTGAACGTCGCGCCCTCCGAGGCCCCATGCCCAAGCCGCTCACCCATCGCCAGTCGAGCACGCGTTTAACGCTTGCAGCTCCTGGCGCGCGCGTGCAGCGCAGGGCCAGAACCACCCAGTTGTCGGACGCTTTGAGCTGCCTTGCGCTCGCCCGCCACCTGCCGAATTCCTTAAGCCTTATGAGATATCCCTATGAAACATCGTATCGTTATTGTCGGCGGTGGCGCTGGCGGCCTGGAGTTGGCTACCCGCCTGGGTAAAACCCTGGGCAAGCGTGGCACCGCCAATGTCACCCTGGTGGACGCCAACCTCACCCACATCTGGAAGCCGCTGCTGCACGAAGTCGCGGCCGGCTCGTTGAACTCGTCCGACGATGAACTCAACTACCTGGCCCAAGCCAAGTGGAATCATTTTGAGTTCCAGTTGGGCCGCATGGCCGGCCTCGACCGCGCCAACCAGCAGATTCACCTGGCGGCGACCCTGGATGAAAGCGGTGTGGAACTGGTGCCGGCCCGCTCGTTGAACTACGACAGCCTGGTGATTGCGGTGGGCAGCACCACCAACGACTTCGGCACCCAGGGCGCTGCCGAACACTGCCTGTTCCTCGACACCCGCAAGCAGGCCGAGCGCTTTCACCAGCAGTTGCTCAACCACTATTTGCGCGCCCACGCTGGCCACGATGAGAGCCGGGCGCAGGTCAACGTGGCAATCGTCGGTGCTGGGGCTACCGGGGTCGAGTTGGCCGCTGAACTGCACCATGCTGCCCATGAGCTGGCGGCCTACGGGCTGGGCCGGATCAAACCGGAAAACATGCGCATCACCTTGATCGAAGCGGGCCCACGGGTGCTGCCGGCGTTGCCCGAGCGTATCGGCGGGCCCGTGCACACCACCCTGGAAAAACTCGGCGTCACGGTGCTCACCGGGGCGGCCGTAAGCGAAGTGACAGCCGACAGCCTGATCACTGCCAGCGGCCAGGTGATCCCGGCCGGGCTGAAAGTCTGGGCGGCGGGCATTCGCGCACCGGCGTTTCTGCAGGACATCGACGGGCTGGAAACCAACCGCATCAACCAGCTGCTGGTGCACACCACCCTGCAGACCACCCGCGATGAAAACATCTTTGCCTTTGGCGACTGCGCCGCTTGCCCGCAACCAGGCACCGAGCGCAACGTCCCGCCCCGCGCCCAGGCGGCTCACCAACAGGCCTCACTGCTGGCCAAGTCGCTGAAGCTGCGCATCGAAGGCAAGGCCCTGCCGGAGTACCGCTATAAGGACTACGGCTCGCTGATTTCATTGTCGAAGTTTTCTGCGGTGGGCAACCTGATGGGTAACCTGACCGGCAGCGTGATGCTGGAGGGATGGTTGGCGCGGCTGTTCTACGTGTCGCTTTATCGCATGCACCAGGCGGCGCTGTACGGTTTGTTTCGCACCGCGATGCTGATGCTCGGTAGCCGCATCGGGCGAGGCACCGAGCCGCGCCTTAAACTGCACTGATCTGCAGGCGTAAGCCCGGCGCCGCGGCGCCGGGCTTTACCCGTAACGTTTCATGAAGCATCTTCAACTTGACCCCCTCTTGCAGCGGGGGTATTTTTGCGCACGCATTACTGCACACCACACAGGAGTCCTGCATTGGACAGTAGCCCCAGTCGATTGCGACAGGCACACCCGGCGAGCTAGTCCAGCAGCACTGTCTGCCACTGCCTTGCCGAACCCGGCAGAGCGTGGCGCCCCCAACCTCATCTGAGGTGCCCCCTCTTCTACCTTGCCCCCTCTATCGAGGCGTGGCGTGCCTGCGCAATCCATTTTTTACCCGCGCCCTTGGCGCCTATACCAGCTATCGGCTGGCAAAAGGTAGACACATGGATTGGAAAGTATTTTTGCTGCGCGTTTCCGTCGCCCTCGTACTCGGCGCCCTCATCGGTGCCGAACGCCAACTGCGCCAACGCCTCACGGGCCTGCGCACCAACGCGCTGGTCAGCACCGGCGCCTGCCTGTTTGTTTTAATGACCCAAGCGGTGCCCGGCCTGGCGGGTGATGCCTCACGCATCGCCGCCTATGTGGTTTCGGGCATCGGTTTTCTTGGCGGCGGGGTCATCATGCGCGATGGCTTGAACGTACGCGGCCTCAATACCGCCGCGACCCTCTGGTGCACCGCGGCCATTGGTGTGCTGTGCAGCATGGGGCTGTTGCTGGAGGCCAGTGTCGGTACCCTGGTGGTGCTATGCGCGAATATCCTGCTGCGCGATATCGCCCAGCGCCTCAACCATCAGCAAGTACTGCCCGCCAATGAGGCCGAACAGCGCTACGAGGTGCATATCGTTTGCCGCGCCGAGGATGAAATACACGTACGCAGCTTAATGCTGCATAACATGGGCAACAGCGGCCTGCGCCTGCAGTCGTTGCACAGCCAAGACCAACCTGACCCGGTGCGCTTGGAGGTCCGCGCACAGCTGCTCGGCTGCCCACAGGCGCCTACCGAGTTGGAGCGCCTGGTGAGCCGGGTGAGCCTGGAGAAAGGCGTCAGCTCGGTACGCTGGCAGGTGTTCGAGGTGGCCGTCGACTGACCCTGGCAGATGCCAAATCACTTTCTTCGACCCAATAAAAAACGCCCGGCTCATCGGCTTTTCAGCGCGTGAGGCGGGCGTTTCAGGGTTACTGCATCGCTAGACCGGTAGACCGGTTTAGCGCTGCGTAACTGAATATGGTCGGGGTAAGGGGATTCGAACTCCTGACATCCTGCTCCCAAAGCAGGCGCGCTACCGGACTGCGCTATACCCCGGTACAAAAAAGGCACCTTAGAAAGGCGCCTTTTTTGGTGCCAACCGTGTTACGGGGTGGTCTTTTAAGATCTGACCCAGCGAACTGGAGCCAAAAATGGTGGGTCGTGTGGGATTCGAACCTACGACCAATTGGTTAAAAGCCAACTGCTCTACCAACTGAGCTAACGACCCAAAAATGGTCGGGGTAAGGGGATTCGAACTCCTGACATCCTGCTCCCAAAGCAGGCGCGCTACCGGACTGCGCTATACCCCGATATGAAATTTGGCTCCGCGACCAGGACTCGAACCTGGGACCCAATGATTAACAGTCATTTGCTCTACCGACTGAGCTATCGCGGAACTATCAATTTCAAGTACATCAATTTCAACTACAACATTTACCGCTTCGAAGGTTGTATCGCTACCGCCTTGAACTCTTCGACGTTTGCGCATCGCTGCGTTCGTGTCTCTGAGGCGCGCTATTCTACAATCTTCAAACTCTCTGTCAACCCTTAAATCGCTTTCAAGACACTGATTTGCAACTTTTTTTCAGAAACCCGATGAAGCCAGGGCCCTGCGGGGTAACGGACAGCGGGGCGCACTTTACAAGCGTTGTCGGAAAAATGCAATGGGCAGGTGGGCGGGTCGCCACCTACCTGCCCACTTCAACCTCAGTCGAAGACGATTTCGTCGTTCTCGACCCGCGCCGTCACCGCCGTGCCGGGCAACAGCTGCCCAGAAAGGATCAACTGGGCCAAGGGGTTTTCGATCCAGCGCTGGATCGCCCGCTTCAGCGGCCGCGCCCCGTAAACCGGGTCGTAGCCCACCGCGATCAGCTTGTCGAGCGCCTCCTGGCTTAGCTCCAGGCTGAGTTCACGCTCGGTCAAGCGGCTGCGCAGGCGGCCCAGTTGAATTTCGGTGATGCCGGCAATCTGGTCGCGTGCCAGCGGCTCGAAGATCACCACCTCGTCGATGCGGTTAACGAACTCGGGGCGGAAATGCGAGCCCACTGCGTCCATCACCGCCGCACGCTGTGCCTCGCGATCGCCCACCAACTCCTGGATACGCGCCGACCCCAGGTTGGAAGTCATGACGATCACCACGTTGCGGAAGTCCACGGTGCGCCCGTGGCTGTCCGTCAGTCGGCCGTCTTCCAGCACTTGCAGCAACACGTTGAAGACGTCCGGGTGGGCCTTCTCGACCTCATCCAGCAGCACCACCGAATAAGGCTTACGCCGCACAGCTTCGGTCAGGTAACCGCCCTCCTCGTAACCGACATAGCCTGGCGGTGCACCGATCAGCCGGGCCACGGAGTGCTTCTCCATAAACTCGGACATGTCGATACGCACCATGGCCTCTTCGGTGTCGAACAAGAACTCGGCCAGAGCCTTGCACAGCTCGGTCTTACCCACCCCGGTGGGGCCCAGGAACATAAAGGAGCCGCTGGGCCGGTTGGGGTCAGACAGCCCCGCCCGCGAGCGCCTTACGGCATTGGAGACCGCCACCACGGCTTCCTCTTGGCCGATCACGCGCTGGTGCAGCAGGCTTTCCATCTTCAACAGCTTTTCGCGTTCGCCTTCGAGCATTTTCGCGACCGGAATGCCGGTCCACTTGGACACCACCTCGGCGATTTCTTCCTCGGTCACCTTGCTGCGCAGCAACTGATTGTCGCTTTTGCCGTGCTGGTCGACCATCTGCAGGCTGCGTTCGAGGTCGGGTATCACCCCGTACTGCAACTCGGCCATGCGGCTCAAGTCGCCTTTACGCCGGGCCGCTTCCAGCTCTTGGCGAGACTGCTCGATTTTCTGCTGAATTTGCGCAGACCCCTGCACCTCGGCTTTTTCCGAGGTCCAGATTTCTTCCAAGTCGGCGTACTCGCGCTCCAACCGGGTGATTTCCTCGGTCAGCCGTTCCAGGCGCTTGATCGCTGCTTCGTCGTCTTCTTTTTTCAAGGCCTGGGATTCGACCTTCAACTGAATCAGGCGCCGCTCCAGGCGGTCGAGCACTTCCGGCTTGGAGTCGATTTCCATACGGATGCGGCTCGCGGCCTCATCAATCAGGTCGATGGCCTTGTCAGGCAATTGCCGATCGGTGATGTAGCGATGGCTTAACTTAGCCGCCGCAATGATCGCACCGTCGGTGATGGCGACTTTGTGGTGAACCTCGTAGCGTTCCTTGAGGCCCCGCAGAATCGCGATGGTGTCTTCCTCGCTGGGCTCTTCCACCAATACTTTCTGGAAGCGCCGCTCCAGGGCGGCGTCTTTCTCGATGTACTGGCGGTATTCGTTCAAAGTAGTGGCGCCCACGCAATGCAGTTCGCCACGGGCCAGCGCCGGCTTGAGCATATTGCCGGCGTCCATCGAGCCCTCGCCTTTGCCCGCACCGACCATGGTGTGCAATTCGTCGATAAACAGAATGATCTGCCCGTCCTGCTTGGACAGCTCGTTGAGCAGCGACTTCAAACGCTCTTCGAACTCGCCGCGGAACTTCGCCCCGGCAATCAGCGAGCCCATGTCCAGGGACAGCAAACGCTTGCCCTTCAAGCCATCCGGCACTTCGCCGTTGATGATGCGCTGGGCCAAGCCTTCGGCAATAGCGGTCTTGCCGACACCGGGCTCACCGATCAATACCGGATTGTTCTTGGTCCGCCGTTGCAGCACTTGAATGGTCCGGCGGATTTCATCGTCGCGGCCGATCACCGGGTCCAGCTTGCCCTCTTCGGCACGCTTGGTCAGGTCGACGGTGTATTTTTCCAAAGCCTTGCGCGATTCTTCGGCGTTCGGGTCGTTGACCGCCGCACCGCCGCGCAGGTTGCTGATGGCGTTTTCCAGGGCTTTTTTGCTGACACCCTGGCCCAGCAGCAATTTGCTCAACTTAGAGTTTTCGTCCATGGCGGCCAGCAGGACCAGTTCGCTGGAAATGAACTGGTCACCCTTCTGTTGCGCCAGGCGGTCAGCCTGGTTGAGCAGGCGCGCCAGTTCCTGGGACATATTGACGTCGCCCGTGGGGTTCTGGATTTTTGGCAAGCGGTCGAGCTCTTTGGTCAGCTCTTTGCGCAAGCTGGCCACGTCGAACCCCACTTGCATCAACAACGGCTTGATCGAACCGCCCTGTTGGTCGAGCAACGCCTGCAATAAATGCGCAGGCTCGATGGCGGGGTGGTCAAGGCCTACCGCCAGGGACTGAGAATCGGATAACGCTAACTGTAATTTACTGGTTAAACGGTCTATACGCATAAATCACCTTCCTGAAGGGCAGGCCGGAGCGATGGACACACCTTAAAAAGAAAACCTGCCAGAGATGTTCAAATAGATGCGGGCGTTTATTGAGTATTCAAGCAGATGTGCGCCAGGCGGGTGAAAAGATCGAAGCCAAGGCTACCGCCCTGGCCTTGTGCTCACCCCTGCAACCACACCAAAGAGGCAAAGCGGCCCGTGACCGGGGCGCGCCGGTAGGAGAAAAACTGCGGATCGGCCACGGTGCACAAGCCACCGCCGTAAACGGCCGTGACGCCTACCGCTGCCAGGCGCAGGCGCGCCAACGCGTAAATATCGGCAATGAATTTGCCTGGGCTCGCCCCTGGTACGAACGCCTGAGCGGTTTGCGGGTGGGTGGCCGTGAAGGCATCACGCACTTCGCTGCCCACTTCGAAGTTGCGCGGGCCAATGGCCGGCCCGAGCCAGACCAGTACATCCTCACCGGGCACCGCCAGGCTGGCCGCCGTGGCCTCTAGCACCCCCGCCGCCAAGCCTCGCCAACCGGCGTGGGCGGCGGCCACGCGGGTGCCGGCGCGGTCACAGAACAAGGCAGGCAGGCAGTCGGCGGTCATCACGGTACAGGCCACACCCGGGGTGCTCGTCCAACTGGCATCGGCCTCATCGACCTGCCCAGGCGTGGCATGCACGACATTCACGCCGTGCACCTGCTTCAGCCAGGCCGGCCGGATGGCAAAGTGGTCTGCCAGGCGTCGACGATTTTCCGCCACCGCAGGCGCGGCATCGCCCACATGGTCGCCTAGGTTGAGGCTGTCGAACGGCGCCGCACTGACCCCGCCTGCGCGGGTGGTCACGCACGCCCGCACCCGATCTGGCGCAGGCCAGTGCGGAATCAGCAGGGTGTGCGCCAGCGGGTTCACCCGACGAAGGCCTCGCGGTCCTGCTTGAGCAGCGACAGCAACCAGACGAAGTCGTCCGGTAGTGGCGATTCCCAGCTCATACGTTCGCCGGTGACCGGGTGGGTCAATTCCAGGAAGCGTGCGTGCAGGGCTTGCCGTGGAAAGGTCTTCAGGGCATCGACCATGGTCGCGCTGGCCGCCGGCGGAATGCGGAAGCGCCCGCCGTAGGCCGGGTCGCCGACCAGGGGGAAATTGATGTGCGACATGTGCACGCGTATCTGGTGGGTGCGCCCGGTTTCCAGCTTGACCCGCACATGGGTGTGGGAGCGGAAACGCTCCAGCACGCGGTAATGGCTGACCGCCGGCTTACCGCCTTCCATCACCGCCATGCGCTGGCGTTGCTGACCGTGGCGGCCGATCGGCGCATTGATTTTGCCGCCCGCGGTGACGACACCGATGACGATACATTCATAAATGCGACTAACGGTACGCTTTTGCAGCTGATCGACCAGCTGCGTCTGCGCCTGAATGGTTTTGGCGACCACCATCAGGCCGGTGGTGTCCTTGTCGAGCCGGTGCACGATGCCGGCGCGGGGCACGTTGACGATGTCCGGCACGTGGTGCAGCAAGGCGTTGAGCAGGGTGCCATCGGCATGCCCCACCGCCGGATGGACCACCAGGCCTGCTGGCTTGTTGATGACCATCAACTGGTCGTCTTCGTAGACGATGTCCAGTGCGATGTCCTGGGCCACCCACTCGCCCTGGGCTTCCTGCTCGGCCTCGAGCAGCAGCACAGCGCCGCCATGCACAATGTCACGGGGGCGCAGTACGTCCCCGTCCACAGTGAGACGGCCCTCTTTTATCCAGGCGGAAAGGCGCGAGCGCGAGTGCTCAGCGAATAATTGGGCGGCGACTTGGTCGAGGCGTTGACCGCCCAAATCGGACGGAACCTCTGCGCTAAGTTGTATGATCTCGGACATGCTCGGACTAGGCGGCGGCGTAGCCTTTGGTTTCGGCTGCGCGCTTGTGGTTAAATACGGCGTCTTTTGCCCCGAGGATTCCACGGGGCGCCCATCATAACAGGACGGCCACGCCCAAGACAGCGGCCGTCATAGGGACGCTAGCCGCCATGCAAGTGAAACACCTGCTGCTGATCGCCATCCTCGGACTCACCGCTGCCTGTTCATCGAAGGAAGTCGTCGACGAAAACCTGAGCGAGGTCGAGCTGTACCAGCAGGCGCAGGCCGACCTGGATAACAACAGCTATACGAGTGCCACCGCCAAGCTCAAGGCCCTGGAGTCGCGTTATCCCTTCGGGCGCTATGCCGACCAGGCGCAGCTCGAGCTGATCTACGCCAACTACAAAAACGCGGAACCGGAAGCCGCCAAATCGGCTGCCGAACGTTTTATCCGCCTGCACCCACAGCATCCGAACGTCGACTACGCCTACTACCTCAAGGGCTTGACCTCGTTCGACCAGGACCGTGGCCTGGTAGCGCGCTTCTTGCCGCTGGACATGACCAAACGCGACCCTGGCGCCGCGCGTGACTCCTACAACGAGTTCGCTCAGCTCACCAGCCGCTTCCCTACCAGCCGCTACGCGCCCGACGCCAAGCAGCACATGATCTACCTGCGCAACCTGTTGGCGGCGTATGAGATCCATGTGGCCAACTACTACCTCACGCGCCAGGCCTATGTCGCCGCCGCCAACCGCGGGCGCTATGTGGTGGAAAACTTCCAGGAAACCCCGTCCGTCGGTGACGGCCTGGCCGTGATGACCGAAGCCTACATGCGTCTGCATTTGGACGACCTGGCCGCCACTAGCCTGGAGACCCTGAAGCTCAACTACCCGAACCACCCCAGCCTGGACAACGGCGAGTTCGTGCCACAGCAGAACGAAGCCGACAACCGCTCCTGGCTGTCCAAGGCGACTTTGGGCCTGATCGAATCGTCGCCGCCGCTGCCACCGGGTGAAACCCGTGCCAACCAAGACGTGATTCGCCAGTACGAAGACGCCAAGGAAGCCATCCCGCGCGAGTTGCTGCCACCCGAAGCCGACGACGAAGCGGCGAGCAGCTCGGGCCGCTCCTGGTTCAGCTACATGACCTTTGGCCTGTTCGACTAAGCGCCGAGCGGTACCTGCTGATAAAAAAGAGGCCTGCGGGCCTCTTTTTCATTCCTGCCGTTCCACATACACTGCCGCCTCCCCCGCCACCGAAGCTTGCCATCATGATTCGCCTGATTTTCTGGATCGCCGTCATCTTTGTTGCCATCTGGCTGTGGCGCAAATTCAAGTCACCGGCCCGTGAAACGCCGCCCCGTAGCGAGCCAGGGCACACCCACGTGATGGTCCGCTGCGCGCAATGCGGCGTGCACCTGTCCCAGACCAGCGCCCTGCCCCACGACAACCAGTGGTACTGCAGCCGGCCGCACCTCGAGCAGGGCCCGAGTAGCCGTGCACGCTGAGTTTCCCCTGCAAGGCAACCAACAGGCGCGGCGCATGCTGCGCCTTTACCACCTGTATCGCCTGACCATCGGCATTACCCTGGTGCTGTTGATTTCCGCGGACATGGACAACCGCCTGCTGGAGCTGGCCGACGGCGATCTGTTCCGCCTGGGCAGCTGGCTGTACCTGATTCTGAATATTCTCGTGGTGGTGTTGCTCGACCGCCCGCGCAACCCGTTCCAGGTGTTCGGCCTGACCGTGGTCGATATCGTGCTGTTGGCCGGCCTTTTCTACGCCGGCGGCGGCACCCCCAGCGGCCTGGGCAACCTGATGGTCGCTTCGGTGGCCATCAGCAACCTGTTGCTACGGGCGCGCCTGGGCTTGTTGATCGCCGCCCTGGCAACCATCGGCATCATCTACCTGACGTTCTACCTGAGCTACAGCCGCCCCCAGGCGCTGAACGACTACGTGCAGGCCAGCACCCTGGGCGTGTTGTGCTTCGCCGTGTCTTTCATGGTGCAGGGCCTGACCCGCCTGCTGCGCACCAGCGAATCCCTGGCCGAGCAACGCGCCAGCACCGTGACCAACCTGGAGGCGTTGAACGCGCAGATTCTGCAGCGCATGCGCACGGGTATTCTGGTGCTCGACGCCCAGCTCCAGGTGCAACTGGCCAACCAAGGCGCCCTCACGCTGCTGGGCCAAGAGGACATCACCGGGCAGCCGATCGCCGACTACTGCGGCGAGCTGCTGGCGCGCCTGCAGCAGTGGCAGAACAACCCGGCCCTGCGCCTGAAAAGCGTCAAACTGAGCCCAGCCGGCCCCGCCGTGCAGGTCAGTTTCATTACCTTGCGCAACGGTGAAAACGAACAGACGCTGATTTTCCTCGAGGACCTGTCGCAGATCGCCCAACAGGCCCAGCAATTGAAACTGGCCGCCCTGGGCCGCCTGACCGCCAGCATTGCCCATGAAATCCGCAACCCCTTGGGCGCTATCAGCCATGCGGGGCAACTGCTGCAAGAATCCGAAGACTTACCGCCGGCCGACCGCCGCCTGACCCAGATCATCCAGGACCACAGCAAGCGGATGAACCTGATCATCGAGAACGTCTTGCAGTTGTCCCGCCGCCGCCAGGCAGAACCCGAACCGCTGGACCTGAAACACTGGCTGGAGCAATACGTTACAGAGTTTCGCGCCACCGCCCCCGCGCGCCAGCAATTGCACCTGTACGTCACGGATGGCGAACTGGAAACCCGCATGGACCCCCTACAGCTGGGCCAAGTGCTGAACAACCTGGTGCAAAACGGCCTGCGCTACAGCGCTCAGCACAATGACCACGCCCAGGTGTGGCTCAACTTATTCGTTGAACCGACCAACGGCTTACCTGCACTGGAAGTGCTGGATGACGGCCCCGGTTTTGCTACCGATCAATTGCAACATATCTTCGAACCCTTCTTTACCACCGAGGCCAATGGCACAGGCCTTGGGCTGTATATTTCTCGCGAACTGTGCGAAAGCAACCAAGCCCACCTAGACTACAAACCACGCGAGAACGGCGGCAGCTGCATGCGAATCACCTTCGCCCACGCACGCAAACAGAGCGCAACATGAGCCCACGGCAAACCATCCTGATCGTCGACGACGAGCCGGATATCCGCGAACTCCTGGAGATCACCCTGGGGCGGATGAAACTCGACACGCGCACCGCGCGCAACGTCAAGGAAGCCCAGGAATGGCTGGCCCGCGAGCCGTTCGACCTGTGCCTGACCGACATGCGCCTGCCCGACGGTACGGGCATGGACCTGGTGCAGCATATCCAGTTGCGTCACCCGCAAGTGCCGGTCGCCATGATCACCGCTTTCGGTAGCGTCGACACCGCCATTGGCGCGCTCAAGGCCGGTGCCTTCGATTTCCTCAGCAAGCCAGTGGATCTGGCGCGTTTGCGCGAGCTGGTCAGCACTGCGTTGCGCTTACAAACCGCTGGCAACGGCGCGCGCACCATTGATCAACAGTTGCTCGGCGAATCGCCGCCGATGCTGGCCCTGCGCAAACAAATCACGCGTCTGGCCCGTAGCCAGGCGCCGGTTTATATCAGCGGCGAATCGGGCAGCGGTAAGGAACTGGTGGCCCGCTTGATCCACGAACAAGGGCCCCGTGCCGAGCGGCCCTTCGTGCCGGTCAACTGTGGGGCTATTCCGTCAGAGCTGATGGAGAGCGAATTCTTTGGCCACCGCAAAGGCAGTTTTACCGGGGCGGTGGAAGACAAAATCGGCCTGTTCGGCACGGCCAATGGCGGCACACTGTTTCTCGATGAGGTGGCGGACCTGCCCTTGCCCATGCAAGTGAAGCTGCTGCGCGCCATTCAGGAAAAAGCCATACGCGCCGTGGGCGGGCAAAGCGAAGTGGTGGTGGACGTGCGCATTCTCTGCGCCACCCATAAAGACCTGGCCGCCGAAGTGACTGCCGGGCGCTTTCGCCAAGACCTGTATTACCGCCTCAACGTGATCGAGCTGCGCGTTCCGGCTTTGCGCGAGCGCCGCGAAGACATCGTGCAATTAGCCGCCAACGTGCTCAAGCGCCTGGCCGGGGGCAGCGGCCTGCCGCCTGCACGGCTGAGCGCCCAGGCCCTGGAAACCCTCAAGGCGTATCGCTTTCCGGGCAACGTGCGGGAACTGGAGAACATGCTCGAACGCGCCTACACCTTGTGCGAAAACGAGCGTATCGAGGCCGCCGACCTGCGCCTCACCGAAGCGTCAGGCAACACCCAGGAAGGCGAACCGAACCTGGCGCAAATCGATAACCTGGAAGACTACCTGGAGAGCGTCGAACGCAAGCTTATCCTCCAAGCCCTGGAAGAAACCCGCTGGAACCGTACGGCGGCGGCGCAGCGCTTGAATTTGTCGTTTCGCTCCATGCGTTACCGGCTGAAGAAGCTGGGCCTAGACTAGCCGTAGGAGGGGGCTCGCCCCCGAGCTTTTCGCATTCACCGAATTCTGGGCCTGGGATCAAAAGATCGGGGCCTAGCGGAGCGCCGCCCGGACCCCTCCTACAGTTGGGGGGGGTATAGAGTGTTGGTTGGGGAATACGGCTGGGGGTCGATAATCGGCGTTCGCCCCAGCAATAAATCGGCAAATAACTGGCACGACGCCGGTGCCAACACCAACCCATTGCGGTAATGCCCGCAGTTCAGCCAAAGCCCCGGCAGCTGCGGCACCGCGCCGATATAGGGAATACCCTCAGGCGACCCCGGGCGCAGGCCTGCCCATTGCCTGACCACCGCCGCATCGGCCAGGGCCGGCAGCAACTCAATGGCCGAGGCACGCAGGCTGGCCAACGCGACATCGGTGGGCGTCTTATCAAAACCGGCGTGCTCCAATGTGCTGCCGATCAAAATATGCCCATCTCGGCGCGGGATCGCATAGCGGCCCTTGGCCAAGACCATACTGGGCAAAAAGTCTGCCTCGCACTTGAACAGAATCATCTGCCCTTTGACCGGTTCCACTGGCAACTGCAAACCCAGGGTACGCAACAAATCACCACTCCAGGCCCCCGCCGTCAGTACCACATGATCGGCCAGCACATCGCCTGCTCCGGTGCGCACGCCCTGCACCTGGGCGCCACTGCGAACAAACCCGGTCACTTCGCAATGCTCGCGCACGCTCACATTCGGCAGCGCCAGCAAGGCCGCGCGCAGCGACTTGACCAAACGTGGGTTACGCACATTGGCCACCCCTGCCATATGCACCGCCCGGGAATACCCCGGCCCCAGTACCGGCACCGCGTCGTACACCGCCGACAGGTCCACCGCGCTCAGCGGCCGGCGCTCGCGCTCGGCCCAAGCCAATGCCTCGGCCTCATCGTCGAGGTCTAGCCAGTACAGCCCTGTGGTGTGCACCTCTGGATCAATGCCCGTACGGGCGAACAGTTCGCTGGCCAGGTGCGGATAGAAGTCTTGCGACCAATGCGCCAACGCCGTCACAGCCGCGCTATACCGCCAAGGGTACAAAGGCGACACGATGCCACCACCGGCCCACGAAGACTCCTGACCGACAGCGCCGCGGTCCAGCAGGGTGATATGGCGAACATGGGGGGCGAGGTTGAGCGCCGTGAGCAGGCCAATGGCACCGCCCCCGACGATCAATACATCTTGTTGCATGGGCATGAAGGGTCCAGGGGCTAGCGGCCCCAGCAGGTGGCGACGTCGGCACCGGTGTTGCCGCGCTCGCCGGTGTGAGTCAGTGTGAAATTACCGCATTTGTCACCGACCATCATCTGGCCAGCCTTAGGCTGGGCGGTCAGGGTGAATGTCTTCTCATTGCGAACAGCATCCAGCTTGTACCAGGTATTACCCGCCGACAGGTTGAGCTTATTGGTAGCGGTATCACTGTACTGGCCATTCTGCGAATAAAACCGCTCCAACTGCTGAGCCGCCTCCGTCATCGCGCCGGCGATCTCGGCCCGGTGGGTGCGTTTCACATACTCCATGTAACTGGGATAAGCGATTGCACCGAGGATGCCCACAATGGCCACGGTGATCATCAGTTCGATTAGGGTAAAACCGGTATTTTTGCGCATAGAGACACTCATTGTCGTTGTCGCCACATGATCCGTCGGTTGTTGATGATTACAGGCTCCGTGAAGCTCCCCAACGTACCGCTAGTGTCCTGATAAGTCGCTGTGCTTCCGCCCGCTGTCTGTATGAAGCCTGAGATGTTTGGCAACCCTGTATTGACTAGAATTCCGCTGATGCCACGGTTTCCAAATGCAGGAAAGTCGGTGAGAATCGAGCCATTCAGAGCATCCAATTGCAGAATCTTGCCTGATCCCGAGCTAGCGCACGGGTCAGTGGTATCAAGAATAGCGGTGGTGAAATAGATACGTCCAGTGACCAAATCAGCCTGATAAATTACCCGTTCGCCGGTGCTCGCTGAACCGTAAGTCAGGGGTATATACCACCCTTTTTGCGTGGTGTAATCCACCGTATTCGCACTAGTATAGACCTTACCGTCAGTGATATTCAGGATCGTCTGCCGCTGCAATTGCGACTCCGTGTAGTTGGTGCTGCTCGCGTTGCTGTCCAAGATGGCATAGAACGCCTGCCGAGTGGTCGTGGTTTTATCGGCGACCTCGTTTAACTTCCCGGTACCAAAATAGATCAGCTTCCGTCCACCGGTCATGTTACCCACAACCGGCTGGGCCGTGATCGCCTGGCTAGCACCGCCAGAGGCAGTGAACAATGGCGTAGTGGGTACAGCTCCGTTGCTGTTGGAGGTAAAATCGAACTTCCATAAGCGTCCCTTCAGGTCACCGCCGTAAGCCGCTTGTACAACACTCTGGGCATTGACCGACAGTTTTACCGACGACAAACCATTATCAGTTTCCCCAGCGACGACCACCGGCGTGGTGATTTTATTAATCAATTGGCCTGTCGCCAGGTTGACCACATACAGTACAGCTCTCCCAGTATTTCCCCCATAGCCATTACTGATGAATGCGGCCCAGGTCCCATTCGCCAACCGCGCAATCTCTGGCTTCGCGTAGGCATACCCCAGCTCATTGAAGCTGTCCGCAGCGTTGGCCGAGGTAGGAGCGCGAAGCTCCCACAAAGCTTTTATGCTGTTGCCAGCAGTGGCATCGAATAATTGCAGTGCGTAGAACGACTTACCCCCTGCCCCCACCCCACCCACCGCAACGGTTTTCCAGGTAGTTCCGAACTTCGCATCGGCGACGGTGATCGCGCCGTCATTCAGGAATTTATGCGAGGTCCCGTTGATGTAATCGGGGTCTGCAATTTGATACAGATTGGGAAGCACGCTAGACGGCATAAACCCATAACGTCGAGCTCCCGACGTGCTGATGACGTTGACGAAACCATCATTGGAGTTAACCAATAAATTGGGATTCATATTGCTTTTGGTTGTTAGGTAGGTGGTGTAAGTATTATCACCAGCGGAGTCTGATGCGGTTTGATCATTCGGTGAAGCATAAACGAGTGGCGAATTGATGATATCGCCCAGTAGCACCGTTCGCACTTTGAGGCCCGAACGGTTGGTCCCCTTGCTCCAATCAACCAAATTAGCGCCTGTAATACCACTTGGCAAATTGCTGTTTAACTGCGTCTTTTGCGCGTCTGAGAAGCTCGCGTAAGCCAACGGAATCACTGAGCCACTGCCACTGGTGTTCCATGACTCATAGGTCGCCGAGGACCCTGGCCTAATCGTATCGTCCGTCGACCAGACGGTCCGAGCCGTATTCACAGTCCCATCCTCGTTGAATCCAAAGGCTTTGATCGTTCCCCGCCAATCAGTTGGATCATAGAAGGTTTCGTAATACTGAGCATCGCTCGTATAGGTGAACGAACTCGCTACCCCTGCACCGCCGGAACCGGCCTTCGAAGAAATATCATTCAACGCGGCCGTCAAGGCGGTGTTCAAACCGTCCGCGTCGGAGGCTTGGTAATAGACCCCTTGACCGTAAGAGGCTGCATCGGACAACATTTGGTTGGCCGCCGTGAAACCGACGGTATAGGTCGACATGTTCTGCTTGATAAAACCCGTTTCATCCCAACTTTTTCCCGACGCATCCGTTCCGCCAGTACGCATGTCAATGTCATTGGCAAATTTGGCGATGTCATCGAGGTAAAGTGTGTCACCCTCACCATCGCCCTGGAGATTGTTGCTGAGACTGTCGTTATTTCGACCGTCCCAGTTAGGCAAATTCCCCTTACCTAATGGGTCGTCAGTCGGGAAGGTACGGTCGTAGGTTGGTAAACCGTCGGTGATCACTACGCCGTAATTTTTCTGGCAACGGTATTGGATCGGGCTGGTGTAGGTACTGGGTGTCGAGTTGTAGTAAGGCGCCATCCCCCTAAAGTAACGGGTCACTTCATAGTAGGTTTCGGCCAATGGAGTATTCGCAATAGCGCTCAGCCCGTTAATAGCGTTGATCAGTGCATTGTAGTTAGTGTTCGCCTGGGCCGCTGTTGTGGTGGCATTCGCGCTGAGGGCAGTAACACTTCTAGCAATATTGCCGCCTGGGCCCGGATTCCCACTGACGGGCGGGTTGAATGTCGCGAGCCCCATGCGCAGATTACGGTTAGCGGTCACCAATGCTGTAGCAGCGTCGCGCGCCACATTGATACGGTAATCGTTAGGTATGCTGCCATCAGTGTAATTCTTGGTTAGCGTCCCGATGGGCAATCTGTCGATCAGATAGGCGATGTACCGCGCCGAATAGCGCGTATCACCGCCTCCTACCGGGTCAGGAAGCTTGAGGCACCAAACGGTACTTCCTCCTCGTGTGAACCCGCTATAGCCGAAGCTACAGGTCCCCCGCCTGAACGAACTATAAAACACATTTTCGTTGTCACTTTTTATGATGTCGGCAGTTGATTGGCTGCATGAGGAAGATCCATCACAGATATAAACATCCCGACGAGCTACCGATTGGTCAAAATCTGCAGCGCGGATCAAGTTGTTCATACTGCCGGAGTTATCCACCATCAGCATCACATTGGGCGTCACTGCTCCAGCACTGACCAAGGGTGTTTCAGCAGGCGCGAAAGCATATACAGGGGCACTGATATAAAGTGCCCCTAGGACGCCAAGCCACATCTTGACCAGCCATGCCCGTGCTGAAGCCCAGCTATTGTTTCGCATAAATTGTCTCCAGCACCGTGCGTGTGGTGCCGCGAGTGGCGACCCCGGTAATTCTATAAAGTGTATAAGACACACCGTTTTCGGTAATCGGCGCTGAACCCGCCAAAATGACAGGGTCAGTGGTGGTGCCTATTTTCTGAATACCATAAAACCCCGTTCCGACCCCCTCGGTCCCTGGCGTAGCGAACCAGTTAACGCCCGAGGTGCCATTGACCCCAGCCTTCAAATCGGGGCTAGTTGCTTCAGCAGGCGGAGCACACTGCGTGGTGCCTGCACAAACGGGTATTGCGTAACTCGAGGCTGCCACCGCATTTTCACCAAGTCGCAAAGCGACTTCAGCGAGTTGAAACGATTCATTGCGAAACTTGACGCTTCCCGCCATTTTTTCTTGAAGGGTGGCATTCTGCATAGATGACACTCCGATCAGCGTCATCAGCAAGAGAAAAATCAGGCATACCACTAATGTCATACCCCGTTGACGAGCAACGGGTAGAGCGGACGGACCAATGGGCATGGGCATGTTCATAGAAGCCTGTTTCGCAATGAGGCGGCCACGTTGAAGGTCTGGGTACGAGTACGGCCATTAGGGTCTCTGAGTGCCAGCACTATACGCACGCTGCGAACCAATGCTGGGTTGGGCAGCACTGATACATAGCTGGATGCAAGGGTATCGGACGCCCTGGTCGCAACGCCGAACATGATCTGCAGGGAGTCTACGTTATTGACCAACCCAGCTTGGTTGGCCGTTGTGCTGCCCACACTCAGTTGATTGTTCTGGTACGTATACACCACCCGCCGCACCGGGAAAGCTATCTGGCCCGCTGTCAGCGCGGGGGTATTGCCGGCATCGAATGCGGTGGCGCTGGTGAGGCAGTCAGACACGATGTTCCACGTAGGAGTACCGCCTGATGTACCCACATCTGCGGTAACCAATGTTAGGGTAAACCCGCCTGCGGTGGCGGCATAGGTGATCGGCGAGTCAAAGACAGCACTGAATGTACCGCTGGCACTTGAGTCCGTGACGGTTGCTAAACAACCGAACATGCCGACCATGCGTATTTCCTGAAGCATCTTACTCAACAGAAAGCGTGCGTCTTCCTGGATGCCAGCGGACGCATTCTGAGATTGATAAGTAAGGCGCGCTGAAGAGAAGATCTGCGTCACGCCCAATACAACGATCAACCCCAGGGTCAGCGCGACCATCAGTTCGATTAGGCCAATACCGCGTGAAGCTCTTTTCATGGGATGCCCGTGTTGATTGCAACGCGACTGACTAATGTGTACGTCTGCGCCGCATTGGCAGTGTCGCTAGCATTGTTCGAGTTAGCGGCATTAGCGGCACGGCTGTCGTCCCAAGTAATGCTGATAGTGACCAACCGTCCGTTGATCGCAATGCTGCCCTTTGCAGTCGCTCCCCCCATCGCAGTTACGTTGGCTGCGAAGTCGGCGAGATCCTGAGCGCGGACATCCGTGAGATTAGCTGTCGGCGCCGCCGCTAGATTGTCCAGCTTATAGCTGGCGTCTGGGTTGGCGCGGATCCGGTCTAGCATGTCATAGGCGATAAAACTGGCCTGGCTTTGCAACGTCGAACTGTCGGTAAACTTCAACGCATTGAGCTGCATCGCTGCCGCCCCAAGCAAGCCAATGCCCAGCACCAGCAACGAGATCAGCACCTCGATCAAGGTGACACCGCCTTGCGTGCGTTTCATCAGCAACTGCCCCCCTGTACGATGCGGCCACTGAGGCACAGGCTGATGGTGCGGGTGGCGGCGCCGCGGGTGTAGGTCAGTACGGTGTTGACCCCTGGGTTGCTCAAGCCGCCCAGGTTGTTGAATTCGATGTAGGTGAGGGAGCCGGCGGCCAGTGTGGCATTGGCCGACAGGGCCGGAACCAGGCGCAGCGCATCGCCACCAGTGCTCAAAACCACCCTCAATTCGCCGGTCCAAATCGTCCCGGTGGCCGTGGGCCTGAGCTGCACATTCACCCCACGGTTGATCGCTTCCAGCCGCGTATAGCTCAACGCCCGGTAGATGTCGCCTATTTCCGTATCGGCGCGGGAGTTGTTGATCGCCGTGGTGAACGCCGGAACGGCGACGACGGCAAGCACGCCGACGATGGTCACCGTGACGATCAACTCGATCAACGTAAATGCCTTGATACGATGCCGCATTGAAAGCTCCCCTCAGATGCACCGACTATAAACCAGCCCAGACACTGCCCGATGCGGCCACGGGATATACGGTTGTTTGTGCAGGATCAGCGCACGGATCGCGCTCAAAGCCCACGGGCATCGGCCTCCATGGAAGGAGCAGATTATGCTGCAAGGCGGTTTTACGCTGGTGCAATTGCTGGTGGCATTGGTTGTGGCAGCGCTGCTGTTACACCTGGCGACACCGGCGTTTTATCCGCTGGTGCAGGGCCATCGGCGCCAGGTGGCGGCCAATGAATTGCTTAGCGGGCTACGCAGTGCGCGGGTGGCGGCGATTACCGAGGGGCAGCGAGTTTCATTAAGGCCTATCGAGGGTGACTGGAGCCGGGGCTGGCAGATGCTGGTGGAAGCCGAAGGCACCGACCCCGACCGTTATCCAGTGCTGGCGCACCGGCGTAGCAGCGGCGTGCGGATCGTGGGTAATCATTGGGTGGGCGAGGCGGTGCGTTTTAACTCGATGGGGGTGCCGGCCATGGCTAATGGCCGGTTTCACTTCTGCGACCCCGGCGAGGCGCTCAGCCACCTGCAAGTGGTGATCGCCCCCAGTGGGCGAATTCGTTTGCAGGCCGAGCCCAGCCAGCAGCCGCTCTGCGAAAAGGCGCCCTAGTTTCTGTGCCTAGATCAGCGAACGAACGCGCAGCTCTTTAGGCATAGAGAACGTGATGTTCTCTTCACGGCCCGCCAACTCGTCGGCCCCGGTGGCGCCCCAGGCATGCAACTGCTGGATAACACCGCGCACCAGTACCTCAGGGGCCGAAGCGCCGGCGGTGATACCAATGCGCTGAACGCCGTCGAACCAGGCACGTTGCAGGTCTTCGGCTCCGTCGATCAGATAGGCCGGGGTGGCCATACGTTCGGCCAGCTCGCGCAGACGGTTGGAGTTGGAGCTGTTGGGGCTGCCGACCACCAGCACCACGTCGCACTCGTCGGCCAATTGCTTGACGGCGTCCTGGCGGTTCTGCGTGGCGTAGCAGATGTCGTCTTTGCGCGGCCCGCCGATGGCCGGGAAGCGCGCCCGCAGGGCGTCGATGACCCGGCTGGTGTCGTCCATGGACAAGGTGGTCTGGGTGACAAAGGCCAGGTTTTGCGGGTTACGCACCAACAGGCTGGCCACATCGGCCTCGTCTTCGACCAGATAGATCGCACCACCCTTGCTGCTGTCGTACTGGCCCATGGTGCCTTCCACCTCAGGGTGGCCGGCGTGGCCAATGAGGATGCACTCGCGGCCATCACGGCTGTAGCGGGCCACTTCGATGTGCACTTTGGTGACCAGTGGGCAGGTGGCGTCGAACACCTTCAAGCCCCGCCCTGCCGCTTCGTGGCGCACGGCCTGAGACACGCCGTGGGCACTGAAGATCACGATCACATCGTCAGGGACCTGCTCCAGCTCCTCAACGAAGATCGCCCCGCGCGAACGCAGGTCTTCGACCACAAACTTGTTGTGGACCACTTCATGGCGCACGTAGATCGGCGGCCCGAAGACTTCCAGGGCACGGTTGACGATCTCGATGGCGCGGTCCACGCCAGCACAAAAACCACGGGGGTTGGCCAGTTTGATTTGCATAGTTGCCTCGTCCACGCGCGCCCTAGAGCGCCGTGACTGAAAGAATTTCCACTTCGAAGCTTAGCGTCTTGCCCGCCAGCGGGTGGTTGAAGTCCACGGTCACTTCAGCTTCATCGAAGCCTTTGACCACGCCCGGCAGCTCCGTGTTGGCCGCGTCGTTGAAAATCACCAGCAACCCTTCCGACAGCTCCATGCCTTCGAACTGCGAACGCGGCATAACCTGTACGTTTTGCGGGTTGGGCTGGCCGAAGGCGTTCTCCGGCAACACCGTGACGGTGCGCCGATCACCGGCTTTGAAACCGAATATGGCGGCCTCGAAGCCTGGCAGCAGGTTGCCGTCACCGACTTTGAACGTGGCGGGCGCTTTGTCGAAGGTGCTGTCGACGGTGTCGCCGTTTTCCAGGTTCAAGGCGAAATGCAGGGTCACCTCGGTGTTCTGGCCGATACGTTGCTCAGTCATGCGCAGGTTCTCCTGCCTTTTTGGATTTGAACATATCCAGGGCCAACATCACCGCGCCTAGGGTAATGGCGCTGTCAGCCAGGTTGAACGCGGGGAAATACCACTGGTTGCGCCAATGCACCAGGATGAAGTCCACCACATGGCCCAGCAGTACACGGTCGATCAAGTTACCCAGCGCGCCGCCCAGCACCAATGCCAGGGCTACGGCCAACCAGGTTTCATCGCGCCCCAGGCGCTTGAGCCAAACCACCAGAACGGTGCTGACCACAATGGCGATGAGGGCAAACAACCACCGCTGCCAACCGCCACTGTCGGCCAGAAAGCTGAAGGCCGCACCGGTGTTGTAAGCCAGGGTCCAGCTGAAGTAGTCGGGAATGACCACGATCTGCTGATACAGGCTGAGGGTGCCTTCGAAGTAGAACTTGGTGAACTGGTCCAAGACCAGCACCAGCAAGCTCAACCCCAACCAGGGCAAACGCCCGAAGCGGCCGACGGGCTGATTAAGCATAGTGGCGTACCTCGCCTGCACCGCTGATGTTGTCGACGCAACGCCCGCAGATCTCTGGATGCTCCGGGTTGACGCCCACGTCTTCGCGGCAATGCCAGCAGCGCGCGCACTTGGTGTAGCCAGATTTGAGCACTTTGAGCTTCATGCCCGACACCTCAGTCGCCACCGCATCGGCCGGGGCCTGGGCCAGAGGCGCCAGGGTAGCGGCCGAGGTGATGAGCACGAAGCGCAGTTCGTCGCCGAGTTTGCTCAGGCTGTCGTTCAGCGCGTCTTCGACGTAAAGGGTCACTTCGGCCTGCAAGTTACCACCGATGGCCTTGGCGGCACGCTGGTTTTCCAGCTCTTTGTTGACCGCGACCTTGACCGCCATGACCCCTTCCCAATACGAACGGCCCAGCTCGAAGCCTTCTGGCAGTTCGCTCAGGCCTTCGTACCAGGTGTTGAGCATGACCGACTCGTTACGCTCGCCTGGCAGGTACTGCCACAGCTCGTCTGCGGTAAACGCCAGGATCGGCGCGATCCAGCGCACCAGGGCCTCGCTGATATGGAACAGCGCGGTCTGGCAGGAACGCCGAGCCGTGCTGTTGGCGCCGGTGGTGTACTGGCGGTCCTTGATGATGTCGAGGTAGAAACCGCCGAGCTCCTGCACGCAGAAGTTATGCACCTTGGAGTAGACGTTCCAGAAGCGGTATTCGCCGTAGTGTTCTTCCAGCTCGCGTTGCAGCAGCAAGGCACGGTCGACGGCCCAGCGGTCCAGCGCGAGCATTTCTTCGGCCGGCAGCAGGTCGGTGGCCGGGTTGAAGCCGCTCAGGTTGGAAAGCAAGAAACGCGAGGTGTTGCGGATCCGCCGGTAAGCGTCGGCGCTGCGCTGCAAGATGGTTTCGGACACGGCCATTTCGCCGGAGTAGTCCGTGGCCGAGACCCATAAACGCATGATGTCGGCGCCGAGGGTGTCGTTGACCTTTTGCGGGGCGATCACGTTACCCAGCGACTTGGACATCTTGCGGCCGTTCTCGTCGACCGTGAAGCCGTGGGTGAGCAACTCGCGATACGGCGCATGCTCATCGATGGCGCAACCGGTCAGCAACGAGGAGTGGAACCAGCCGCGGTGCTGGTCGGAGCCTTCCAGGTAGAGGTCGGCCCGTGGGCCCTGCTCGTGGCCCATCGGGTGCGAGCCGCGCAGGACATGCCAGTGGGTGGTACCGGAGTCGAACCAGACATCCAGGGTGTCGCTGATCTTGTCGTACTGCGCGGCCTCGTCGCCCAGCAGCTCGGCGGCGTCCAGTTTGAACCAGGCTTCGATACCTTCGGCTTCGACGCGCTGGGCAACGGTTTCCATCAGCTCGACGGTGCGCGGGTGCAACTCGCCGGTGGCTTTGTGCAGGAAGAACGGGATCGGCACGCCCCAGTTTCGTTGCCGCGAGATGCACCAGTCCGGGCGGTTGGCGATCATCGAATGCAAGCGCGCTTGCCCCCAGGCCGGGACGAATTTGGTTTGTTCGATGGCGCTGATGGCGCGCTCGCGCAGGGTGTCACCGTGCACTGGGGCTTTGTCCATGCCCACGAACCACTGCGCGGTGGCGCGGTAGATCAGTGGGGTCTTGTGGCGCCAGCAATGCATGTAGCTGTGGCTGACCACTTCGGTGTGCATCAAGGCGCCGACTTCGCTCAGCTTGTCGACGATGTTTTGGTTGGCCTTGAAGATGAACTGGCCACCGAAAAATTCCAGGGAGTCGACGTACACGCCGTTGCTCTGCACTGGGCTGATGATGTCATCGTTGACCAGGCCGTACTGCTTGCAGATGTTGAAGTCGTCCACGCCATAGGCCGGGGAGCAATGCACCACGCCGGTGCCCGCGCCCAACTCCACGTAGTCCGCCAGGTACACCGGCGACAGACGTTCGTAGAATGGATGGCGGAAGTTGACCAGCTCCAGCTTGGCGCCAACGGTGGTGGCCAGCACCGAACCTTGCAGGTTGTAGCGCGCAAGAGAGGTTTCGACCAGCTCTTCGGCCAGCACCAGCAGGCGGTCGCCGACGTCGACCAGGGCGTAGTTGAACTCCGGGTGCACGTTGAGCGCCTGGTTGGCGGGGATGGTCCACGGCGTGGTGGTCCAGATCACGATGGCGGCGGGCTTGCTCAGCGCCGGCAAGCCGAAGGCGGCGGCCAAAGCTTGCGCGTCAGCGACCGGGAACGCCACGTCGATGGTGGGGGATTTTTTGTCGGCGTACTCGACTTCCGCCTCGGCCAGGGCCGAACCGCAATCGAAACACCAGTTCACAGGCTTCAGGCCCTTGAACACAAAACCGTTACGGACCATCTCGGCCAAGGCACGGATTTCACCGGCCTCGTTGCTGAAATTCATGGTTTTGTAGGGGTTGGACCAGTCGCCCAGTACGCCCAAGCGAATGAATTCGGCCTTTTGGCCCTCGATCTGCTCGCTGGCATAAGCGCGGCACAGCTCGCGGGTTTTATCACCGCCAAGGTTCTTGCCGTGGGTGACTTCGACCTTGTGCTCGATGGGCAGCCCGTGGCAGTCCCAACCCGGAACATAGGGCGCATCGAAACCCGAGAGGGTCTTGGAGCGCACGATCATGTCCTTGAGGATCTTATTGACCGCGTGACCGATGTGGATGCTGCCATTGGCGTACGGCGGGCCGTCGTGCAGGACGAACTTGGGCCGGTCTTTGCCAATTTCGCGAAGCTTCTGGTACAGGCCAATGCTGTCCCAGCGCTGCAGAGTTTGCGGCTCGCGCTGGGGCAGGCCGGCCTTCATTGGGAAGGCGGTGTCCGGAAGGTTTAGCGTGGCTTTGTAGTCGGTCATCTCAGGCTCTTTCAATTTAGCGGTTGGCCGTGCCAGTGGGCACGGGCGGCGGCGACATCCGCATCTATCGCCGACTTCAGCGCCTCAAGGGAGGCGAAACGCTGCTCATCACGCAGCTTCTGGTGGAACGCCACCGTCAAACGCCGGCCATACAGATCACCGGCAAAGTCCAGCAGATGCACTTCCAGGTGGGCTTTGCCATCACCTGCAACGGTTGGCCGCACGCCTATGTTGGCGACTCCCGGCCATTGCACGCCATCGATCGGCACACTGACCAGGTAAACCCCGGTCAACGGCACCCGACGCCGCTTGAGCTGCACATTGGCAGTCGGCCAGCCCAGTTGGCGCGCCAGTTTCTGCCCATGCAGCACCCGCCCGACAATGCGGAACGGGCGGCCGAGCAAACCCTCGGCCAGATTGAAATCAGCCGCCGCCAGGGCCTTGCGGACCTGCGTGCTGCTGACACGCACCCCTTGCAACTCGACAGTTTGCGCCGCTTCAACGGTGAAGCCACGGGTTTTGCCGGCCTGCTGCAAGAATGCGAAGTCGCCTACGCGGTCGCAACCAAAATGGAAGTCGTCGCCGACTTCCAGGTGCTTGATGCCCAGGCCGTCGACCAAAATGGTGTCGACGAACTCGCTGGCACTGAGCTTGCTCAGCCGCTGGTTGAAGGCCAGGCAGAGTACCCGGTCGACGCCCTCAGCGGCCAGCAGGCGCAGCTTGTCGCGTAAACGCGCCAGGCGTGCCGGCGCAGTTTGCGGGGCAAAGTACTCCCGCGGCTGCGGCTCGAAGATCACCACACAGCTGGGCAGGTCGAGTTCCAGCGCACGCTCGCGCAGACGCGCCAGGATCGCCTGGTGGCCACGGTGGACGCCGTCGAAATTGCCAATGGTGGCGACACAGCCCCGATCTTGGGGGCGCAAATTGTGGAGGCCTCGAACCAGCTGCATAACGCGCTTCTTGCTCATAAAGTGGTCGATTATAACCACACCCGCGCCGCAACGACAGGCAACTGCGTCGGCAATCAGCCGGGCCTTTTACAAAACCGACCGCCAACGCCCCTCTGGATCATGCCAAGCCGCGCCGAGCGAAATGCTTCAGGCGAAAGCCCAACGCGAACAGCACACCGAAATACACCAGCACGCCCGCCCCCACCAGCAGCCCCAGGCGCAGGAAACGCTCGAGCATTTGCCCGTCGGCCCACGCGGGCATGACCTGCAACAGCCCTAAAAGCACCGCCGACATGGCCGCTACCGCCAGGACCAGGCGCCCGAGAAAACCGCCCCACCCCGCTTGCGGCTGAAACAATTTTTGCTGGCGAAGCTTCCAATACAGCAAACCCGCATTCAGGCACGCGCCCAGGCTGATCGCCAGCGCCAGGCCGGCGTGTTGCAAATGGCCGATCAAGGCCAGGTTGAACAACTGCGTGGCGACCAGGGTGAAAATCGCAATCTTGACCGGCGTACGAATGTTCTGCTGGGCATAAAAACCAGGCGCCAGCACCTTGACCAGGATGATCCCGAGCAGACCGAAGGAGTAGGCGATCAAGGCCCGCTGGGTCATGGCGGCGTCGAACGCGCTGAACTTGCCGTATTGGAACAACGCCACGGTAAGCGGCTCGGCCAGGATCGCCAAGGCCAGGGCGCACGGCAACACCAGCACGAAACACAAGCGCAGGCCCCAGTCGAGGATGCGCGAATACTCTTCACGGTCTTTGCTGGCATAGGTTCTGGACAAGGTTGGCAGCAAAATCGTGCCCAACGCCACGCCCAGTACTCCGGAAGGCAGCTCCATTAAGCGGTCGGCGTAATACATCCACGACACCGACCCCGCCACCAGGAACGAGGCAAAAATGGTATTGATGATGAGTGAGATCTGGCTGACCGACACCCCTAGGATCGCCGGCAGCATCTGCTTCATCACCCGCAACGCGCCGGTGTCGCGCAGGCTCAAGCGCGGCAGCACCAGCAGGCCGATTTTTTTCAGGTGCGGCAGTTGGTAAAGCAACTGCAACAACCCACCGACCAACACCGCCCAACCCAGCGCCATCACGGGCGGGTTGAAATAGGGCGTCAGGAACAGGGCAAAGCCAATCATCGCCAGGTTCAGCAGCGTTGGGGTAAAGGCCGGCACCGAGAAACGGTTGTAGGTGTTAAGAATAGCGCCGACGAACGACGACAACGAGATCAGTAATATATAAGGAAACGTCACCCTTAATAGGTCAGTGGTGAGCTGGAATTTTTCCGGTGTGTCGGCGAAACCCGGCGCGGTGGCCCAGATCACCCAGGGGGCCGCCAGCACGCCCAGCACGGTCACCACCGCCAACGACAGCGTCAGCAGGCCGGCCACGTAAGCAATAAAGGTACGGGTGGCCTCCTCGCCCTGCTGGCTTTTGTATTCGGCGAGAATCGGCACGAACGCCTGGGAGAACGCGCCCTCGGCAAAGATGCGCCGCAGCAGGTTGGGCAACTTAAAGGCGATGAAAAAGGCATCGGTGGCGGTGCCCGCGCCGAAAATGCGCGCCAAAATGGTATCGCGGACAAAGCCCAACACGCGGGAAACCATCGTAATAGAGCTGACTGCAGCCAACGATTTGAGAAGATTCATCGAAAGATTTTCACGCCCGTAGACAAAGAGCCGCCAATGGCAGGCTCAGGTGTGCGATACTCCGCGCCGCATCAGCAGGCAGAGCCAAAACTCCGCGAGTTTACAGGTCGGGCAGCAGAAGTGAATGCACTTCTCGCCAGCGCGACCACTCAGCGGAACGTATCATGCACCCTTGACAACACGTCAACAGATCGGCATGATTCGCGGCCTTATTTGTTTGCTATTTCAAAAAAGTCTTTCGAGGAGCTCGACGGTGGCCAACACACCTTCCGCCAAAAAACGTGCAAAACAGGCTGAGAAGCGTCGCAGCCACAACGCCAGCCTGCGTTCCATGGTTCGCACCTACATCAAGAATGTAGTTAAAGCCATCGACGCAAAAGACGCCGAAAAAGCACAAGCTGCTTATGTTCTGGCCGTGCCAGTTATCGACCGTATGGCCGACAAAGGCGTGATCCACAAGAACAAAGCTGCTCGTCATAAAGGCCGTCTGAATGGCCACATCAAGGCGCTGAACCTGGCTGCTGCAGCCTAAGCGATACGCCGCGATGCAAAAAGCCGACCCCAGGGTCGGCTTTTTTGTGCCTGCATTTTCGCTATGAGCGTTTGCTGCGCAGGAGACCGAGGGCTCACCCCGGCCTCACCCAAGGTTACTCCGCCACCCAGGGCCGAATCGGAATGGCCGTGACCGCATTCTGCGGGCTGCCTTCGATGACCCGGTCGCTGTAAACCAGATAGACCAGGGTGTTGCGCTTCTTGTCGAGGAAGCGCACCACCTGCATGGTCTTGAAGACCAGCGAGGTGCGCTCTTTGAACACCACGTCGCCGTCTTTCATTTGCTCCGGCAACTTGATCGGCCCCACCTGGCGACAGGCGATCGACGCTTCGGCACGGTCCTCGGCCAAGCCAAGGCCGCCTTTGACGCCACCGGTCTTGGCCCGCGACAGGTAGCAAGTCACGCCTTCGACCTTGGGGTCGTCAAACGCCTCGACCACGATGCGATCGTTAGGCCCTACCCACTTGAACACCGTGGACACCTCGCCCACCACCTCGGCCGAGGCCAGCAGCGGCACACACAACAGCACACCCAGCAAGCCATTTAACCTTCGCATCATAGAACCCTTAGAGGATCAAACCAGAATCAGATTATCGCGATGAACCAGCTCGGGCTCAGCAATGTATCCGAGCAGCCCCTCAATGGCCTCGGAGGACTGCCCAATGATCTTTTGCGCCTCCAAAGCACTGTAATTGGCCAGGCCCCGGGCGACTTCGCGGCCATCGGGAGCCACGCAGACGACCATCTCGCCGCGGCGGAAGCTGCCCTGGACCTGCTTGACCCCTACGGGCAACAGGCTTTTGCTTGAGTGTTCCAAGGCACCCACGGCGCCCGCATCGAGCACCAGGGTGCCACGGGTCTGCAGGTGGCCGGCGAGCCATTGCTTGCGCGCCGCCAGCAGGCTGCGCTCCGGCGACAACAGCGTACCCAGGCGCTCGCCTCCGCGCAGCCGGTCCAGCACGCGCTCGATACGCCCACCGACGATGATCGTGTGCGCACCAGAACGCGCCGCCAGCCGCGCCGCGCGCAGCTTGGTTTGCATACCCCCGCGCCCCAGCGCACCGCCCGTGCCGCCAGCGACTGAATCCAGGGCCGGGTCATCGGCGCGCGCCTCGAAGATCAATTGGGCGTCAGGGTTATTGCGCGGGTCGGCATCGAACATGCCGTCGCGATCAGTGAGGATCACCAACAGGTCGGCCTCGACCAGGTTCGCCACCAGCGCCGCCAGGGTGTCGTTGTCACCGAAACGAATTTCGTCGGTGACCACCGTGTCGTTCTCGTTGATGACCGGCACCACGCCCAGCTCTACCAGCGTGCGCAGGGTGCTGCGCGCATTGAGGTAGCGCTTGCGGTCGGAAAGGTCGTCGTGGGTGAGCAGAATTTGCGCCGTGTGCCGGCCATGCTCGGCAAAGCTCGACTCCCAGGCCTGCACCAGGCCCATCTGGCCGATGGCTGCCGCCGCCTGCAACTCGTGCATGCCGCTGGGACGCTTGGTCCAGCCGAGCCGGCTCATGCCCGCTGCCACTGCACCCGAGGACACCAGCACCAACTCGATACCGGCGTTGTGCAGCGCAACCATCTGCTCGACCCACACCGCCATCGCTGTACGGTCCAGGCCCTTGCCATCGGCCGTCAATAGCGCACTGCCGATCTTGACGACCCAGCGCTGGGCACCTGTCACCTTGCTCCGCATCATGTTCGAACCTATAAGAAACCAAAACGCCGCTCGAATGAGCGGCGCTTAGTTTACTACGGGCGGCAAGATCAGGGGCAAGCCCCGTGATTGCGTGCGCGGGGTATCAATCGCGCACGTAAATGATCTCTGGGCCGTCCTCGGCGTCTTCTTCGTCCCAGTCATCGTCGTCGCCGATGTCATGAACACTCTTCACACCGGTACGGCGCAGGGCGCGCTGGTCATCCAGGGCCTGCAACTGGGCACGGGCTTCGTCTTCGATGTTTTGATCGAGCTCAGCCAGCGCCTGGGCATAGGCCGGGTCATGGGCCAAGCGGTCGGCACGGTCTTCGAGGTAGCGCATGATGTCACGGGTCAGGCGCTCGGTCCCTTCCTTGGCAATGGCCGAAATCACGTAGACCGGGCCTTCCCACTGCAGACGATCGACGATTTCCTTGACCCGCGCTTCGTGCTCCTCTTCGAGGATCTGGTCACACTTGTTGAGCACCAGCCAGCGGTCACGCTCAGCCAGCGACGGGCTGAACTTGGTCAGCTCACTGACGATGACTTCAGCGGCATCCGGCGCGCTGGTTTCGTCCAACGGCGCCATGTCGACCAGGTGCAGCAACAGACGCGTACGCGCCAAGTGCTTGAGAAAACGAATACCCAGGCCAGCACCATCGGAAGCGCCTTCGATCAGCCCTGGAATGTCAGCGATGACAAAGCTCTTCCAACGGTCGACGCTGACCACACCCAGGTTCGGGATCAAGGTGGTGAAGGGGTAATCGGCTACCTTCGGCTTGGCGGCCGACACCGAACGAATAAAGGTACTTTTACCCGCGTTCGGCAAGCCCAGCAGGCCCACATCGGCCAGCACTTTCATTTCCAACTTGAGGTCACGCTGCTCGCCGGGTTTGCCGGGCGAGGTCTGGCGCGGCGCACGGTTGGTGCTGGACTTGAAGCGCGTGTTCCCCAGACCGTGCCAACCACCCTGCACCACCATCAAGCGCTGGCCAGCTTTGACCAGGTCGCCGATGACTTCCTGGGTGGACGCATCGATCACCGTGGTGCCGACCGGCACCCGCAGCTCCATGTCTTCGCCCTTCTTACCGGTGCAGTCAGTGCTGCCACCGTTAGAGCCACGCTCGGCGTCGAAATGCCGGGTATAGCGGTAGTCCACCAGGGTATTGAGGTTTTCGTCGGCCACCAGATAAATGGAACCGCCATCGCCACCGTCGCCGCCGTTGGGGCCACCGTTTTCAATAAACTTTTCCCGACGAAAGCTCATGCAGCCATTGCCGCCATCGCCCGCCTTCACTCGGATCGATACTTCATCCACAAACTTCATAAAAATAACGCCTCTCGCCACATGGGCGAGCCAAAAAACCAAAAACAGGAAAGCATAAGACCCTTGCAAAAATGACCGCGGCAGACCGTGTGACGTTCCCGCGCCGACAGCCCCAGCAAACAGCTTTGCAAGAGACTCATCCCATAAACGAAAAAGCCCCGTCGCGAGACAGGGCTTCTCCAGCGATCTCGCGATTAAGCCGCGACAACGCTCACGTAACGACGACCGAAGGCGCCTTTGACTTCGAACTTGATCACGCCTTCGATTTTAGCGAAGAGGGTGTGATCTTTACCCATGCCCACACCGTAACCGGCGTGGAATTGGGTGCCGCGCTGACGCACGATGATGTTGCCCGGGATGATAGCCTGGCCGCCATACATCTTCACGCCAAGGCGTTTCGATTCTGAGTCGCGACCGTTACGGGTACTACCACCAGCTTTTTTGTGTGCCATGAGTCAATTCTCCTAGTGAGGATTAGGCTGAAATTAAGCCTGAATACCGGTGATTTTGATCTCGGTGTACCACTGGCGGTGGCCCATACGCTTCATGTGGTGCTTACGACGACGGAACTTGATGATGCGGATTTTATCGTGACGACCTTGGGAGATCACTTCAGCCACAACGGTGGCGCCAGCTACGACTGGGGCGCCGATGTTCACGTCGTCGCCATTGGCGACCAACAGAACGCGATCAAAAGTAACGGATTCGCCGGTGGCGATTTCCAGCTTTTCGATCTTCAGGTATTCACCTGGGGCGACCTTGTATTGCTTGCCACCGGTAACGATTACTGCGTACGACATGGTATTTCTCCGATAATCCTGCTCACCCAGCTCTTTATAAGTAGAGGTGTTGGCTGGCATGGCTGCGACGGGTTGGAACGCCCCGAATGCAATTGCGTAAGGCAGGTGCTGCCCAGGAAGTTAGGGTGCGCGATTGTACGCAAGGCTTGGGTTGATGGCAAGAGGTCAGGCCTTTGCCTTGACAGGGGTGTACCCGCAACCTAGCATGCCGCGCAACCCTTCTGGAGCAACAGTCGCTGATGCAACCCCAAGCTTTCTACCGTGCGGTAGCGGACGATTTTAGCGCCGTTGATGAAATCATCAAGAAACAGCTGACTTCGCGTGTACCGCTGGTGTCGAAAATCGGCGATTACATCACGTCCGCCGGGGGCAAACGCCTGCGTCCGCTGCTGGTTCTGCTGTGCGGCAAAGCGCTCGGCCGCGAAGGTGACGACCTGCGCCTGCTGGCCGCCACCATCGAATTCCTGCACACCGCGACCCTGCTGCACGACGACGTGGTCGACATGTCTGGCATGCGCCGCGGCCGCTCCACCGCCAATGCCATGTGGGGCAACGCACCCAGCGTGCTGGTGGGCGACTTCCTGTATTCGCGCTCGTTCGAGATGATGGTCGAACTGGGCTCGATGTCGGTCATGCGCATCCTCTCCCAGGCCACACGCATCATCGCCGAAGGCGAGGTCCTGCAACTGTCGAAAGTGCGCGACGCCAGCACCACCGAAGAAACCTACATGGAAGTGATTCGCGGCAAGACCGCCATGCTCTTCGAGGCCTCGACCCACAGCGCAGCGGCCCTCGCCGAAGCCAGCGACGAGCAGCGCGAAGCCCTGCGCACCTTTGGCGATCACTTGGGCGTGGCCTTCCAGTTGGTGGACGATTTGCTCGACTACCGTGGCGATGCCGAGACCCTGGGCAAGAATGTCGGCGACGACCTGGCCGAAGGCAAACCCACCCTGCCGCTGATCTACACCATGCGCGAGGGCACCGCTGAGCAGGCCGCGTTGGTCCGCCAGGCGATCCAGAAAGGCGGTATCGAGGACCTCGAGAGCATCCGCGTAGCCGTGGAAAGCTCCGGTGCCCTGGACTACACCGCCCAACTGGCGCGGGACTACGTCGCGCGGGCCATCGCCTGCCTGGAAACGCTGCCAGCCAGCGAGTACCGCGACGCCCTGGTAGAGCTGAGCGAGTTCGCGGTAGCCCGCACGCACTAAAGCTCCAAGTGGGGGGCAATGCTTCGCTTGCCCCCGCACCTGTTCGGCAGCGGTAAAAACCCTATACAATGCGCGCCTTTATTCCTCGTGACCTTAAGGATTCTCGTGAGCGCCCTTCCCGCCTGCCCGAAATGCAACTCTGAATACACCTACGAAGACGGCACGCAGCTGATCTGCCCGGAATGCAGCCATGAATGGTCGGCCAGCGCCGACACCGAGGCCGCCAGCGACGAGGCAGTGATCAAAGACTCGGTGGGCAATGTGCTGGCTGATGGCGACACAGTCAGCGTGATCAAAGACCTCAAGGTCAAAGGCTCGTCACTGGTGGTCAAGGTGGGCACTAAAGTAAAAAATATCCGCCTGTGCGACGGCGACCACGACATCGACTGCAAAATCGATGGCATCGGTGCGATGAAGCTGAAATCAGAGTTCGTGCGCAAGGTCTGAAGAACGATTCAGCAAATTGGTTCTTGCTATTTATTGAATAGGAATTATTCTCATTGAAAGCTCAAGGAGAATCACATGACCTATTTGATCGATGCATGGCTGGACCGCCCGCACCCTTACCTGCGCATTCTGCACCGGGACACCGGGGAGATCTGCGCGGTACTGCACGAAGAAGCACTGGATGAACTGCGCGAGCAGGGTGACCTGGATCTCAGCGGGCTGAGCTCCAGCGAGCCTGGGGTGCTCAAGGAGATGGTGCGTAATTTGTTTCTGTTCTGCTATGCGCGGGCTTTGCGGCCGGCTGGGGAATTGCATTGAGCGTGACAAGATCGGGGGCAAGCCCCCTCCTACCGGCGTGCCTGTCGGCGGCCGGCGGGGGAATTGCGTTAAGCGTGACAAGATCGGAGGCGAGCCCCCTCCTACCGGCGCGCCTGTCGTAGGAGGGGGCTTGCCCCCGATCCTTTACAGCACCTCTAAAAGCTCAACGTCAAACACCAGCACACTGTGCGGCGGGATGCTGCCGACGCCCTGGGCGCCGTAGGCCAACTCGCTTGGCACGTACAAACGCCATTTGCTGCCGGCCTTCATCAATTGCAGCGCCTCGGTCCAGCCCGGAATAACGCCATTGACCGGAAATTCAGCCGGTTGCCCACGGTCGTAGGAACTGTCGAACACGGTCCCGTTGATCAGGGTGCCGTGGTAGTGGGTCCGCACGTTGCTGTCAGCTTTGGGCGTAGCGCCGTCACCGCTGGTCAGCACTTCGTACTGCAGGCCCGAAGCCAGGGTGGTGATACCGTCGCGCTTGGCGTTGTCTGCCAGGAAAGCCAGGCCTTCGCCGGCAGCGGCTTGTGCTTTGGCTTGCGCCTCGGCTTGCATCACTTCGCGGATGACTTTGAAACTGGCGTTCAGGTCGTCATGGCTGACGCGGCTCGCCTGGCCGTTGAATGCATCGGTCAAGCCCAGCAGAATCGCGTCCAAGCTGGCGCCCGGTGGCGGGTTGTCACGCAATTGGTCGCCCAATTGGCGGCCGATGCCATAGCTGACACGGGTTTCATCGGTCGACAGGTTCACTTCGGACATTTCGCTGCTCCGCTTTTAAAAGGGCGAGCAGCCTAGCACACCCCAGTGGCGGGTTAGAACGACGGGCGCAGCGCGATGGGTACGCGCAGGGGCTCACCCGCTGCGGTACCCAGGCCACACATTTCGTCGTAGGCCGACGCGTGCACCAGAAAAAACGGCACCGGCGGCAGTTTTTCCAGCACGTTGCGCGCATGCTCGGCCGAGCGCAGGTGCAGGGCTTTGCCATTGTCCGACCTGAGCAACTGCGAGCCGTCACGCAGGTGCGCCTCAAGCAGATAGATACCGCCCTCGATCGAGATGAGGTCCAGGGTATTGACCTGGCCTTGGTGGGCGTACTCGGTCAGTTGCTCGACGTTCATGCAGGCAGCCCCCTTCAGTGTTTGGTGACTTTATCCAGATAGCCCATGGCAAAGGCCGAAATCACAAAAGTCATATGGATGATCACATACCACATCAAGTACTGCGGCTCGATGTTCTTGGCGTCCATAAAGACCCGCAGCAAGTGAATCGAGGAAATCGCCACGATCGACGCGGCGACTTTCATTTTTAGCGAAGAAGAGTCCATCTTGCCCAGCCAACTGAGCTTCTCGACGTCTTCATCGATGTCCAGTTGCGAGACGAAGTTCTCGTAGCCGGAGATCATCACCATCACCAATAAGCCGCCCACCAGCGACATGTCGATCAGCGACAGCAGCACCAGAATGACTTCGGACTCCGTCATGGCAAACACATTGGGCAAGACGTGGAAGACTTCCTGGAAGAACTTCAACGACAGCGCCAGCAACCCCAGGGACAAGCCGATGTAGATCGGCGCCAGCAACCAACGCGAGGCGTACATCGTTCGTTCGATAAACCGTTCCATTGCAACTCACAAGGTGACTAAAACCGGGCCCGATTATAGCCTTGTCGCCACGAACTAAACGAGGTGCGGCAAACCGCCACACACCTTCAAGTTTTTGGATGAAATTGGTAGTCGCCCAAATGCTGACAGCGCTCGCCATTGATTTCACGCAATTGGCGCTGCAGGTGCAGGCTCCAAATGGGCGGCTCGGCCGAGACGCCATAGCCGTGCATCGATAGGCTCTCAACGATCGCCTCCAGCACCCCCTGGGCCACTTGCGGGCCGTGAAACGGGCCCTGCGCCTTGACGGCCGAGGGCTGAGCGCCACCCATGCCCGCAGCGAACAGCAGGGTCCAGAGGCCCTTGTCACCGGCCAAAGGGCGAATCATGCATTCGATCCGGGTTTGCAGACCCAGGCATTCTCGTGTCAGGCAAAGGTTGCGCGGCATGGCTACGCTCCTCGATTGAAGCCAGCGTTCGGCCCACTGCGGGCGAGCCGTTGCAGTCCAGCACCTATGGGGATCCCTCCCCACAGAATAGAAGGCTTTACGCCATCTATCGGTTTTTTCGCCGGCACAGTGATCAACGGTCGCGCAGCAGGCCCTAGATAGAGGGTTTGATCTCAGCCAAATCCTGCTGCGCCAGCTCTTTCTCGACCTCTTTGAAATCATCCTCGCTGAGCATTTCGGAAATGACCCGCAACCGCTCAACCACCCGGGCGTTGACGCTGCCTTCCGGAAACTCGCCGTTTTCGTCTGGGGTACCGGCCGGTTCGCCCACCAGCAGGCTTAACGCTTCGTCGGCCTGGCGCACCGCATACACATGGAACTGCCCCGCGCGCACGGCTTGCAGTACGCGCTCGTCGAGCATCAGAGTGGCCACGTTGGCGTGGGGAATGATTGCGCCCTGCTCCCCCGTGAGGCCTCGGGCTTCGCACAGGCGGAAGAAGCCTTCGATCTTCTCGTTCACCCCGCCCACCGCTTGCACTTCACCAAATTGGTTGATCGAGCCGGTGATCGCGAAGCACTGCTTGAGCGGGGTGCGAGAAAGTGCGGAGATCAACGTGCAGGCCTCGCCCAGCGACGCACTGTCGCCGTCGACGTAGCCGTAGGACTGCTCCAGGGCAATGCTCGCCGAGATAGCCAGGGGAAATTCCTGCGCGTAGCGGCTGCCCAGGTAGCCGGTGAGAATCATCACGCCCTTGGAGTGGATTGGCTGGCCGAGGTTAACCTCGCGCTCGATGTCGACGATACCGCTGCCGCCCGGGTACACCGTGGCGGAGATACGCGCCGGTACGCCAAACGCCGAATCGCCCACCTCCAGGACCGTCAAGCCGTTGCACTTGCCGACGGCGGCGCCGTCGGTGTCGATGAGGATAATCCCGGCCAGCATGTCGTCGAGGATCCGCGCCGACACGCGCCCGGTGCGCGTAGCCTTGGCCCGCAGCGCGCGGTCGATATGCCCGGCATCGGTGCGTTCATCGTTGGCCAACTGGCGAATGAAATCGGCCTCGCTGACCAGCTGGAACAGGTCACCGATACGCGCCGAGAGGCGCCCTTGGTTTTCCGCCAAGCGCGCACTGTAGGTCGCCAGACGCGCCACCGCGTCGGCAGTCAGCGCCGCCATGCCCTCCTCGGACGTGCGGGTTTTGAGCAACTGGGCGAACTGCTCCAGGCTCTCGTCGACCATGGGGATGTCTTCGTCGAAGTCCACCAAGACCCGAAACATCTCCTGGAAGTCGGGGTCGGCATCCTGCAGGGCGTAGTACAGCTGGCGCGCACCGATGATGACCAATTTGACCTGCAGCGGAATCATCTGCGGCGTCAGGGTAACCGTGGCCAGGCGGCCGAACTCCCCCAGGGGCGACTCCATTTTCAGCTTGCGCGACTGCAATGCGCGTTTGAGCGCATCCCAGACAAACGGCTCGCTGAGCATTTTTTCCGCTTCCAGGATCAGGAAGCCGCCATTGGCTTTGTGCAGTGCGCCCGGGCGCAACTGGCGGTAGGTGGTGTACAGCGCGCCCTGGTCGGTGCTGTATTCGATACGGCCGAACAGGTTGTCGTAGGTGGGGTGCGGCTCGAACACCACCGGCGCGCCCGCGTTGGCCGGGTTACCCACCACCAGGCTGGGCGCGTATTGCTCTTCCAGCAGTTTGCGCGCCTGGGGGTCGGTCTTGCTGTCGTCGACCAATTGCTCGACCACCGTGCGCAGCAGGTACACCTGCATGGCTTGCAGGTAGCCGCACACACCGGCATTTTCCGCGTATTGCTCCGACAGCGGTGCCAGCAAGGGCTGCAGCGCGAGGGTGATGGTTTCTTCGTTCAACTGGCGCAACTGGTTGTTCGACTCACGCTTCCATTGCGGCAGGCTGGCGAGTTCTTCGTTAAGGCGCTCTTCGAGGTCAGAAATGTCGGTGTGAAAGCGCTCGCGGTCGACCTCCGGTAGCTGGGAAAACTCGGCCTCATCCAAGGCCTTACCGTCGAGCATCGGTGTGAACGCGATGTTGCTGTTGTCGCGATACAGGGCAATGTCTTTTTCCAGCGCCAGGCGCTCGATGACGTCCAGGGCACGGTCATAGCGCTGGTTAAACGCCCGGTCGATGGCGCTTTTCTTTTGCTGGTAGGACGGGTGCTCAAATACTGCGGGAAAGGTCGCCAGCAGGTTATCGATCAGCCCGTTGATGTCATTGATGAATGCCCCGGCAGTGCCCGGCGGCAACTCCAGGGCACGCGGCTCGCGGGGCTCGTCGAAATGATTGACATAGACCCAGTCGCTGGGCGCTTGCAAGCGTTTGCCTTCGGCCTTGAGGTAGCGTTTGACGAATGAAAAGCGGCCGGTGCCGGGCTCGCCCATGACGAATACGTTGTAGCCCGGGCGCGGCATGGCCACGCCGAACTGCAGGGCTTCGACGGCACGTTCCTGGCCCAGCACCCCACGGAAAGGCTCCAGATCATTGGTGGATGAGAAGCTGAACTGTTCAGCAGAGAACGGGCGAGTCAGCGCTTCGGGCGCTAGACGCAGGCTGGCAGCTACAGGATCAGGCATCGGGCATCCTTACTTCAGGCGGGGCAGATGGCCGCATTCTGGCGCTGGAAACAGGTGGCTGGCAAGGCGCATAGCCAAGCCCAATTAATACGGGCAGCAAACCCCAATGCGAATCGACCGATCGCAACTTACTTGATAGCAATATTTAGGAATTAATGACGGAACCCTAGGAACGTGCCTAAACTCCAAACTGCGCGGTCGGGAAACAACCGGCCCGACTCGGCCTATTACAGCCGAGCAACCCTGACCCTTGGTTTGCACACAAAAGAGAACAAAGCTATGAAACGGATTCTTCTGGGTACTCTGTTCACCGCCGTCTCGATCAATGCCATGGCTCAAGCGCCAGGTGGTCCAGATTGCGGTTGGGGCAACATGCTGTTCGAAGGCCAACGTGGGACTCCTGCTCACTTCCTGGCTTCCACCACCAACGGTACCTCCGGTAACGCCACCTTCGGCATGACCTCCGGCACCAATGGTTGCTCCACCAACTCGGCACTGACCTACGGTGGTAAGTCCTGGATTGCCATGAATGGCATGATGGACGAGCTGTCGGAAGACATGGCCAAAGGCCAAGGCGAAGCACTGACTACCTATGCGGTCGTCATGGGTGTTGCGCCGGAAGATCGCGCCTACTTCTCCTCCGTTACCCATCAGCACTTCCAGCAAATCTTCAGCAGCGCCGACGCGACCGCTGACGACGTGCACAACAACACCCTCGCAGTACTCAAAGGCGATGCCCGCCTGGCCAAATACGCCACCCCGGCATAAGCTTCACCACCCGCCCTCCGGGGCGGGTATTCCCACACCTTGCCCTTACCCTTTTCGACCTTAGTTGCCCACCATGCTCAAACGCCTTGCCTACCTGGCGCTCTGTGCCTGCGCCCCGCTGCATGCTGCGCCCCTCGTCGACAACACGCGTTTGCAAACATTGGCCAATGACCCGTTCTGGATTTCCCTGGGCCATTATGAAACAGCCAAATTGGGCGGCTGGCGAAGCTATGTGAACGACCCCAAATTTTTTCTCGCCGGCGATGGCGCGCACCAGCCTGCTGCCGAGCTGGAAGCCACCGTCAAGGCCCTCTACGCCCCTGCCAGCGCGGGCAACCAACACGCTCAGTGCGTGTTTCCGGCACGTACCCGCTGGCTGAAAAACCAGCTGCAATTGCACGATCTGCCGGCCGTGGACTGTGCCGAGTTCAAGCAGTGGTTCAAAGACGTCGCCCCCCACAGCGCGGTGATGATTTTTCCAGCGGCCTACTTGAACAGCCCATCGTCGATGTTTGGCCATACGCTGCTGCGTATCGACCAAGCCGATGTGCAACGTGACAAGACCGCCCTGCTCAGCTACGCGATCAATTTCGGCGCCTATATCGAAGGCAGCGACAACAGCATCCTGTATGCCTGGAAAGGCCTGGCCGGCGGCTACCCGGGGCTGTTCGCCCTGGTGCCCTACCAGGAAAAACTGTCTGAATACCGCAGCCTGGAAAACCGCGACCTGTGGGAGTACCGGCTGAACCTTACTGAAGAAGAAACCGGCCGCATGGTCGAACATGTCTGGGAACTGAAGCAAATTCGCTTCGATTATTTCTTCTTCGACGAAAACTGTTCGTATCGTTTGCTGGAGTTACTCCAGGTCGCGCGCCCCGGGTTGCGCCTGACCGAACAGTTCCCCCTGACGGCCATTCCCACCGACACGGTCAAAGCGGTGAAACAGGCCGGGCTGGTGGAAAAGATCGACTATCGCCCCTCGCGCGAGCGCGAACTGCTGGACCGCGCCAAGCCCCTCAGCGATGAAGAACAGGCCTGGGTATTGCAGCTCAGCAACGATACCGGCGTACTGAAAAGCCCAGCGTTCACGGCCTTGCCCCGTGAGCGCCAAGCCCTGATCCAGGATGCGGCCTACCGTCTGGAGCGCTATCGGGCCAACAACCAAGAGCGTGACCCTGAACGCAGCCGGCGCAGTTTCGAGCTGCTGCGCGCCATCAACGGCAACCCGCCGGCGCCTCTGGACATCCAGCGCCCTGGCTTACCCGAAGAAGGCCATGACTCGCGCACCTGGCAGTTGGCTGCCGGTACTCGTGAGGACCGAGCCTTTGCCGAGTATGGCCTGCGCATGGCCTACCACGACCTGAACGACAATGCGTACGGCTTCCCCCTGGGGGCACAGATCGAGATTCTTAACCTCAAGGTGCGCCAGTACGAAAACAACGAGTGGCAACTGCAGCGCCTGGACTTGGCCACCATTCGCTCGCTAACGCCGCGCAACGAGCTGCTGCAACCGCTGTCATGGCAAGTGACCGGTGGCCTGGAGCGCGTACCCGGTAAGCACGGTGATGAAAACCTGGTCAGCCATGTCAACGGTGGCGCCGGTGGCACCTGGCAGCTGGGCGAAGACGTGCTGGGCTTCGCCCTCGGCACGGCGCGGTTGGAACACAACAACGATTTCTCCGAGTTCGTTTCGCCGGCTGGCGGCTTCAACGCCGGTGTGCTGTGGCGTAACCCGCTGGGCAACCTCAGCCTGGAAGCCAAGGGCGATTACTTCCTCAACGGCGAAGTACGGCGTGGGATCAGCCTGAATCAGCAGTGGGAGCTGTCACAAAATCTCGGGCTGCGCCTGAGCGCGCAACGGGACTTCAGCCACTTCGCCGGGCCGCAGAATGAAGTCATGCTGCAATTGAAGTGGTACCACTACTGATCAACGGATTTATCACAAACCCTTGACGTCGCCCCCACGAATCAGCGCCTAGACTGTTTACAGGCCCCCTATCCAGCCGGGCCGTTCGGGAGTGAGCGTCCATGTGGCGGCGTTGTGGCTTGATTGTTGTGATGATGTGGATAGCGGGGTGCGCAAGCGCGCCAGCCCATGGCCCCGGTTGGGGCAATGGCACGCGGTATAGCTCGATGGAAACCGACCGTGACCGCTGGCTGTTTCAGCGCATGCTGGATGAGCGAGACCAGAAATGGCGCCAGCAGAAAACTCAAGGCGAAGGCCGCGCCTACCGCTCGCATTGAGCGGGTGCAACTAACACGGCGGTCTACAATCCAATTGTGACAGGGCCGTGAAGGCCCCTCCGTCCTGAGAGGAACCGCCCATGAGCCGCGCCTTTGTCAATGAAGATCAAGCCGCCGCCCAGGCGACCCAGCCGGTTGAGCGCAGCATTAGCGACCAGCCTAACTACGTGACCGAAAGTGGCTTGGCGCAATTGCAGGCCAAGCTCACCGAAGTTCAGGTGTTGCTCGCTGAGCAAACCGCGTTGGGCGAACGCGCCGACAAGCAACGCATCGCCGACCTTGAGCGCGACCTGCGTTATTTCCAGCAGCGCCTGTACAGCGCGCAGCCAGTGGCTGAAGTGACGTCGGTGGATAAAGTCCAGATTGGTAGCTGGGTGACCTTTGTCGACACCGAGGGCGAGGAACAGCGTATCTGCCTGGTGGGCGAAGATCAGGCCGATGCAGCAGTGGGCTTGGTGAACTGGGCTTCACCCCTGGGCAAGGCCCTGATGGGGTCTGAGGTGGGGGACGAAGTGGTGTGGCGAAGGCCGGCCGGCGAGTTGACGATCGAGATTATCGAGATATCTGCGCACGCTTGATCGTTTAGAGGATCGGGGCCGAGGGGCCTCGCTACGGGCGTAGGAGATCGGGGCCGAGGCCCCTCGCTACGGGCGGGGGGCCTTTTTTGCAATTACGCCAGCTTTTTGTGGCGCACGCGGTGCGGCTGGGCGGCAGCTTCACCCAGGCGTTTCTTACGATCGGCTTCGTACTCGGTGTAGTTGCCTTCGAAGAACACCGCTTGCGAATCATCTTCGTAAGCCAGGATGTGGGTCGCCACGCGGTCCAGGAACCAGCGATCGTGAGAGATCACAATGGCGGCGCCAGGGAAGTCCAACAGCGCTTCTTCCAACGAACGCAAGGTCTCGACGTCAAGGTCGTTGGACGGTTCGTCGAGCAGCAGGACATTGGCGCCTTCTTTGAGGGTCAGGGCCAAATGCAGACGGCCGCGTTCACCACCGGACAAGTCCTTGACGAACTTCTGCTGGTCGCCGCCTTTGAAGTTAAAGCGGCCCACGTACGTGCGCGACGGGATCTCGTAGTTGCCAATGCGGATCTGGTCTGAGCCATCGGAGATGATCTGGAACACCGACTTGCTGCCATCGAGGTCGTCACGGCTCTGGTCGACACAGGCCAACTGTACGGTTTCGCCGATCTCGATGCTGCCCGAGTCCGGCTGCTCCTTGCCCATCAGCATGCGGAACAAAGTCGACTTGCCCGCGCCGTTACCGCCAATCACCCCCACGATCGCGCCCTTGGGCATGGCGAATGACAGGTTGTCGATCAGCACGCGGTCGCCGTAGCCTTTGCTAACGTTCTTGAATTCGATGACCTTATCGCCCAACCGTGGCCCGGCAGGGATGTAGATTTCGTTGGTTTCTGAACGCTTCTGGAATTCCTGCGACTGCATTTCTTCAAAGCGCTGCAAACGCGCCTTGGATTTGGACTGCCGCGCCTTGGCGCCTTTACGCACCCATTCCAGCTCGTCCTTCATGGCCTTTTCATGGGCCGACTGCTGCTTGGACTCTTGGGCCAAGCGGTTGGACTTGGCTTCGAGCCAACCCGAATAGTTGCCTTCGTAGGGGATGCCAGCGCCACGGTCGAGCTCGAGGATCCAGCCGGCGACGTTGTCGAGGAAGTAACGGTCGTGGGTAATCGCGACCACGGTACCCGGGAAGTCGTGCAGGAAGTGCTCCAGCCAGGCGACTGAATCGGCGTCCAAGTGGTTGGTCGGCTCGTCGAGCAGCAGCATATCGGGGGCCGACAGCAACAAGCGGCACAGCGCGACCCGGCGCTTTTCACCACCGGACAAGTGTTCGACCTTGGCGTCCCACGCCGGCAGGCGCAAGGCGTCAGCGGCGACTTCAAGCTGGCGGTCCAGGTTGTGCCCGTCGCTGGCTTGCAGGATCGCTTCAAGCTTGGCTTGCTCAGCAGCCAATTTGTCGAAATCGGCGTCCGGCTCGGCATAAGCCGCATACACTTGATCAAGGCGGGCCTGGGCATCCTTGATTACGCTGACCGCTTCTTCGACGACTTCACGCACCGTCTTGGTAGGGTCCAGCTGGGGTTCCTGGGGCAAGTAACCCACATTCAGCTCGGGCATTGGCCGTGCTTCACCGTCGAACTCGGTGTCCACGCCGGCCATGATCTTGAGCAAAGTCGATTTACCCGAACCGTTGAGCCCCAGCACGCCAATTTTGGCGCCGGGGAAAAACGACAGGGAGATGTTCTTTAGAATTTCCCGCTTCGGCGGAACGACTTTGCTCAGCCGATGCATGGTGTAGACGTATTGAGCCATGGAAAACCTGATGTCAGAGACAGATAGAAAAATAGGCAAGAAGGGGCTCTGCGCGCTGGAGCCCTTGCGAGTGCGTCAAAACTACCGGAATGCGCCGTACAGGGCAAACCGACGACGAACCGCGCTGGCCAAGTGCCATAAACCAGGGCATGCTAGCCGCCCTTTGGGCGTGCGCTTATAGTGCGCCTAACCCAACCGGAAATGACACGCCGGCCCAGCCCGCAACGCAGTGGGATCGACGCTTGACCAACCTCTCCCCAACCCCGCCGCGCAACCTCTCAGGCCCATCGCCGGAAGCTGCCCCGCGTGGTTCACTGAAAAGCGCACTGGCCATACTGGTGCTGGTATTGTTGATGCTGCTGTTCTGGCAGCTGTTCGACCAATACCGCACTACCCTGGCCGAACAGCGCCAATACACTGAAGACTCGGCTCAAGACCTGGCCACTCATCTAGACCTGACCATCGCCCTCAGCGGCCAGCTTGCGCTGAACCAGTTGCCGAGCCTGCCGCCGGCCACCCCCCAGAACCTTGAGCCACTGCTCGATAAAGTGCGTGGGGTAGTGCCGGCCACGCAAGCGCTGGCCTGGCTAGATGCAAACGGGCAGGTATTGAGTGATACCGCCACGGCCGACGACCACCAGGCAATCCAGGCCCTCTGGGAACGTGGCCAGCGTCACCCTTTTTACTTCGGCAACAGCAGCGATGGGCAACAGGTTTATTTGTTGCTGCACGCGCCCAACGAGCTTGCCCCGGGTTTCTGGCTGCTGCGCATGAGCAGCGCCCTGTTTGCCGACCTGGCGCAGCAGAACGAACGCGGGCCGCATTTTGCCTGGCTCGTGAAAAACCGCTTGAGCGGCGCGCCCATCTACAGCAACAGCGGCCTGCGCCCTGAAGCGGTGGATTCGAACGAAACCGTGTTGACCGCATGGGTCGAACACAGCGACTGGCAACTGCAGGCGCTGTTTGATCTACAAGGCGCCCGCCTGAACCTGCTGCCCGCGCTGCTGGTTAAATACCTGCTGGGGCTGGCCTGCTCGCTGCTGCCGTTGATTGCCCTATTCAATATGCGCCGCCGCCACCGCGAACTGCGCGACGGCCGCCGCCGCTACCACGATATTTTCGAAGACACCGGCGTGGCCCTGTGCGTGCTCGACCTGGCTGGGCTGCAACACGCCCTCCAGCAAAACGAGCTGAACGACCCGCAGCGCCTGGACCAGTGGCTCGCACAGAACCCGGACGCTCAACACGCCCTACTACGCCATCTGCGTATCACTGAAGCGAATCAGGTTGCCCTGCGCCTGCTTCAGGTCGACTCCTGCGAGGGTGCCTGGCAGCGCCTGATCGATGGCCGTGCCAGCGCTACCGAAGGTGTCGGCTACGCGGTCATTAAAGCCCTGCTGGCGCGTACGCCCCTGCTCGAATTGGAGTTGACCTTGAGCGGCAGCAGTGCCGATGATCAACGCTTGTGGCTGACGGTGCACTTCCCTGAGCATCGCCATGACCTGCATCAGGTGATCCTCAGCATCACTGACGTCACCACCCAGATCAAAGCCAGCGAATCCCTGCGCGACAGCGAGCAACGCTACCGAATCCTGGCCGAAAGCATCAGCGACGTGATCTTTTCTGCCGACAGCCATTTAGCTCTTAATTACGTCAGCCCCTCAGCCCAGGCCGTGTTGGGCTACGACACCCAATGGATCATGGACAACGGCTGGCAGTCGATCATCGCCAACCCTCAGCAATTGACCGGCCTGTACGCCATGGTCGAGCAGTTGCGGCGCGCTAACGAGGAGCCCGACTCACTGGCGACCCTGCGTGAACAAGTGCACACCCAACTGTATCTGTTCGACTGCCTGCGGGCCGATGGACGCAAGATCCCCATCGAACTCCGGGTCGTGCTGGTTTGGGATGAGCAAGGCGGCTTCGAAGGCGTGCTGGGCGTGGGCCGCGATGTCAGCCAGCAGCGCCGCGCCGAAAAAGACATGCGCATGGCCGCCACCGTATTCGAGCACTCCACTTCGGCCATTCTGATCACCGACCCGGCCGGTTATATCGTGCAGGCCAACGAAGCGTTCAGCCGCGTCAGCGGCTATGCGGTGGCCCATGTACTGGACCAACTGCCGAACATGCTCACGGTGGACGAGGAACAGGACGCGCACCTGCGCTATATCGTCAAGCAACTGAACCTGCGCGGCACCTGGGAAGGCGAAGTGTGGCTCAAGCGCCGCAACGGCGAGCGCTACCCGGCGTGGGTCGGTATCACCGCGGTGTTCGACGATGAAGGCGACCTGGCCAGCTACGTGTGCTTTTTCAGCGACATCAGCGAACGCAAAGCCAGCGAGCAGCGTATCCACCGGCTGGCCTACTACGACGCCTTGACTCACTTGCCCAACCGCACCCTGTTCCAGGACCGCCTCTACAGCGCCTTGCAGCAGGCCGAACGGCAGAAGTCGTGGGTGGTCTTGATGTTCCTCGACCTCGACCGCTTCAAGCCCATCAATGACTCCCTGGGCCACGCCGCAGGCGACCGCATGCTGATGGAAATGGCCACGCGCCTGCTGGCCTGCGTGGACGACGATGACACCGTAGCGCGCATGGGCGGCGACGAGTTCACCTTGCTGCTGCAACCGCGTGGCAGCCGTGAACAGGCGCTGAACCAGGCCATCCACGTGGCCGAGCAGATCCTCGCCAGCCTGCACCAACCCTTTGTGCTGGAGAATCGCGAGTTCTTCGTCACCGCCAGTGTCGGCATCGCCCTGAGCCCCCAGGACGGCAACGAGCTGAGCCAATTGATGAAAAACGCCGATACGGCGATGTACCACGCCAAAGAGCGCGGCAAGAATAACTTCCAGTTCTATCAGGCCGACATGAACGCCAGCGCCCTGGAGCGCCTGGAGCTGGAAAGCGACCTGCGCCATGCCCTGGAGCAAAACGAATTCGTTCTGTATTACCAACCGCAGTTCAGCGGCGACGGCAAGCGCCTGACCGGCGCAGAGGCCTTGCTGCGCTGGCGCCACCCGCGGCGCGGGCTGGTGCCGCCGGGTGATTTCATTCCCGTGCTCGAAGAGCTGGGCCTGGTGGTGGACGTGGGCGACTGGGTTATCAGCGAGGCCTGCCGCCAATTGAAGCACTGGCACCAGGCACGCATCCGCGTGCCGAAAGTGTCGGTGAACATTTCCGTGCGGCAGTTTTCTGATGGGCAGTTGGGCACTCGGATTGCCACCATCCTTAAGGAGACTGGCTTGCCGCCGGCCTGCCTGGAGCTGGAGCTGACTGAAAGCATTCTGATGCGCGAGGTCAACGAAGCCATGGCGATCCTCGACACCTTGAAAAACCTCGGCCTGAGCATTGCGGTGGATGACTTCGGTACGGGCTATTCGTCGCTCAACTACCTTAAGCAATTCCCCATCGATGTGTTGAAAATCGACCGCACCTTCGTCGACGGCCTGCCGTCTGGCGAACAGGATGCGCAAATTGCCCGGGCAATCATCGCCATGGCCCACAGCCTTAACCTGGCGGTGATTGCCGAAGGGGTCGAGACCCACGAGCAATTGGAGTTTCTGCGCGAACACGGCTGCGATGAGGTCCAAGGCTACCTGTTCGGTCGGCCCATGCCGGCCAGCCATTTCGAGGCGCAGTTCAGCAATGATTCATTGCTGACGCTCGATTGACGGGCTGCCAACTGCCATCGTGAACACCGCTTGTCCATAGGATGACTGGCTTTCATATGCCAGATAAAAGCCGATAGGTTAGAATGCTCGTCTTTTCATCTGCCCAGATCCTTGAGGACCGCCATGTTCAGCCGTGACCTGACACTCGCCAAGTACGACGCCGATCTCTTTGCCGCCATGGAGCAAGAAGCTCAGCGCCAGGAAGATCACATCGAACTGATCGCCTCGGAAAACTACACCAGCCCTGCGGTGATGGAAGCCCAGGGTTCGGCGTTGACCAACAAGTACGCCGAAGGCTACCCAGGCAAGCGCTACTATGGCGGCTGTGAGTTCGTCGACATCATCGAGCAACTGGCAATCGACCGTGCCAAGCAGCTGTTCGGCGCCGATTACGCCAACGTCCAGCCCCACGCCGGTTCCCAGGCCAACAGCGCGGTCTACCTGGCCTTGCTGCAAGCCGGTGATACCATTCTGGGCATGAGCCTGGCCCACGGCGGCCACCTGACCCACGGTGCCAGCGTTTCGTCCTCGGGCAAGCTCTACAATGCCGTGCAGTACGGCATCGATGCCCAGGGCCTGATCGACTACGATGAAGTCGAGCGCCTGGCCGTAGAACACAAGCCGAAGATGATCGTCGCCGGTTTCTCTGCCTACTCGCAGATCCTCGACTTCCCGCGTTTCCGGGCGATCGCTGACAAGGTCGGCGCCTACCTGTTCGTCGACATGGCCCACGTCGCCGGCCTGGTCGCCGCCGGTGTGTACCCTAACCCGGTGCCTTTCGCTGACGTGGTCACCACCACCACCCACAAGACCCTGCGCGGCCCACGGGGCGGCCTGATCCTGGCGCGCGCCAACGCCGATATCGAGAAAAAGCTCAATTCCGCCGTGTTCCCAGGCGCCCAGGGCGGCCCGCTGGAGCACGTCATCGCGGCCAAAGCCGTGTGCTTCAAAGAGGCCCTGCAACCTGAGTTCAAGGTCTACCAGCAACAGGTCGTGAAGAACGCTCAGGCCATGGCGGGCGTGTTCATCGAGCGTGGTTTCGACGTGGTCTCAGGCGGCACTGAGAACCACCTGTTCCTGCTCTCGCTGATCAAGCAGGACATTTCCGGCAAAGACGCCGACGCTGCCTTGGGCCGCGCGTTCATTACCGTGAACAAAAACTCTGTCCCTAACGACCCACGCTCGCCGTTCGTCACTTCGGGCCTGCGCTTCGGCACCCCGGCGGTCACCACCCGCGGCTTCAAAGAAGCCGAGTGCAAGGACCTGGCCGGCTGGATCTGCGACATCCTCGACGACCTGAGCAACGAAGCGGTAATCGATGCCGTACGTGAAAAGGTCAAGGCTGTCTGCGCACGCTTGCCGGTTTACGGCGCTTAACACCGGCAAGATCAAAAGAGCGGGGCAAAGGCCCCTCCTACGCGGGCAGCGGCATATTCGATATTGGGTGTGCCGCGATGGGTAGGAGGGGGCTTGCCCCCGATCTTTTCCCGCTCACACAACCCCAGCAAACAGCCTGTCGAACCGCTCGCGGATCTTCGCCTCAGGCAGCTCGTCGGCGATAAACACCATCACGCTTTCGCGCGGCTCACCTTCCGCCCACGGCGTATCCCAGTCGAACCCATAAAGTTTAAGCACCCCTTGGAACACCAGGCGACGGTCTTCCCCGGCGATGCTTAACACGCCTTTGTAACGCAGTAGCTGCGTGCCATGCTCTTCGAGCAATTCGTTCATAAACGCGCTCAGGGTATCGATGTCCAGCGGCTGCTCGCTGCGCAGCACCATGCTGGAAATCCGATCGATGCTAGGCGTATTGCGCACGGGCCGCAGCTGCATACCGGCGTGCAAATTAAAACCGCGCACATCCAGTAATTCGGCCAGATCGATGCGGCCGTGCTCGACCACGCGGATCGGCGCACGGCGGTTGATACGCGTGAGGCGCTCGCTCAAGGCGTCGAACGCGGCTGGCTCGATCAGGTCAGTCTTGCTCACCAGCAGGCGGTCGGCGAAGCCCACTTGGGCCTGGGCAATGGTCTGGGCCAGGTGGGTGTCGGCATGGGCCGCATCGACCAGGGTCACGATCGCGTCGAGCACGTAACGCTCGCGCAATTCTTCGTCGATAAAAAATGTCTGCGCGACAGGTGCAGGGTCCGCCAGCCCGGTGCACTCGATGACTAACCGATCAAAAGCCAGCTCGCCGCTGTCGAGACGCTCCAGCAGCAGGTAAAGCGCTTTGGTGAGGTCGGTATGGATGGTGCAGCACACGCAGCCATTAGCCAGGGTCATGACCTGTACCGGTTCACTGCCGAGCAGCTGGGTGTCGATGTCGGCACCGCTGAATTCGTTTTCGATCACCGCTATTTTCAAGCCATGTTCAGCTTTGAGCAGGTGGCGCAAAAGGGTGGTTTTGCCAGCGCCAAGGAAGCCGCTGAGAATGGTGACGGGGATAGGGGATAACAAACAATAGCTCCTGTTTTGGGGGCTGGAATAGATCGGGGGCAAGCAGCACGCTGCTTGCCCCCGATGGGCTAACCGGCCGTCAACAACATTTCGGCCCGCCCTTGCCGCCGTAACGGGCTTCTTGGCGTTCGCGGAAGAACGCCTCGTAATCCATCATCGGCTTATCGGGGTGTTTAGTCTGCATGTGGCTCACGTAGTTATCGTAGTCCGGCATGCCGACCATGAGCCGTGCCGCCTGGCCCAGGTATTTACCGAGTTGGCTCAGGTCATTGAACATCGGGCAGCGCCTCGTAGGGGGCTTCTTTGTCGGACCGCTCTTTCTTGCCCCAGGCCGCTACGCCGACCTTCAGGGCAAAGAACAGGATGCTGAACACGACGCACAGGAACAACACGGTCAAGGTGGCGTTGGTGTAGGCATTGAAGATCACGTGCTGCATTTGCTCCACGCTTTTGGCCGGGGCCAATACCTGCCCCTGGGCCAGGGCATCGCTGTACTTGCGGGCCAGGGCCAGAAAACCAATGGCCGGGTTGGCATCGAACAGCTTGATAAAGCCGGCCGTGGTGGTGCAGATCAGCAGCCACACCGCAGGCAACAGAGTGACCCAAATGTAGCGCTGGCGCTTCATCTTGATCAGCACCACTGTGCCGAGCATCAGCGCGATACCGGCCAGCATCTGGTTAGAGATACCGAACAGCGGCCACAAGGTGTTGATGCCGCCCAGAGGGTCGATCACCCCTTGGTACAGCAGGTAACCCCACAGAGCCACGCATCCGGCAGTGCCGATCATGTTCGCGGTCCAGGACTCGGTGCGCTTGAGGGCCGGTACAAAAGTACCTAGCAGGTCCTGCAGCATAAAACGCCCGGCACGGGTGCCGGCGTCCACCGCCGTCAGAATGAACAGCGCCTCGAACAGGATCGCGAAGTGGTACCAGAACGCCATGGTGTTCTCACCCGGCAATACTTGGTGGAGGATCTGCGCGATCCCCACGGCCAGGGTGGGGGCACCCCCGGCGCGGGCCAGGATGGTGGTCTCACCGATATCATGGGCCACCGCCTGGAGCGCTTCGGGAGTAATGGCAAAGCCCCAACTGCTGACGGTGGTCGCCACCGACACCACGTCGCTGCCGACCACGGCCGCCGGGCTGTTCATAGCGAAGTAGACGCCCGGCTCGATTACCGAGGCAGCCACCATGGCCATGATCGCGACGAACGACTCCATCAGCATGCCACCGTAGCCGATGTACCGCGCGTTGGTTTCGTTGTCGAGCAGCTTGGGGGTGGTGCCCGAAGAGATCAGCGCATGGAACCCCGATACGGCGCCGCAGGCGATGGTGATGAACAGAAAGGGGAACAGACCGCCCTTCCACACCGGGCCCGTGCCGTCGGTGAATTGGGTCAATGCGGGCATTTTCAGGTCGGGCATGGTCACCAGAATACCGATGGCCAGCGCGATGATCGTACCGATCTTAAGGAAGGTCGACAGGTAGTCGCGCGGCGCCAGCACCAGCCAGACCGGCAGCACTGCGGCAACGAAACCGTAGCCAATGAGCATCCAGGTGATCTGCAGGCCGGTAAAGGTAAAGGCCTTGGCCCACACCGGGTCTGCGGCGATCTGCCCGCCGACGTAGATGGACAGCAACAGCAAAACCACGCCAATCAGGGAGATCTCGCCAATGCGACCCGGGCGGATATAGCGCATGTACACGCCCATGAACATCGCGATGGGAATGGTCGCCATCACGGTGAAAATCCCCCAGGGGCTCTCCGCCAACGCCTTGACCACGATCAACGCCAGCACCGCGAGGATGATGATCATGATCAGGAAACAACCGAACAGTGCGATGGTGCCGGGGATACGCCCCATCTCCTCACGCACCATGTCGCCCAAAGAGCGACCGTTGCGCCGGGTCGACAGGAACAGCACCATGAAGTCCTGTACCGCACCGGCCAGCACGACGCCCGCGATCAGCCACAGGGTGCCGGGCAGATAACCCATTTGCGCGGCGAGCACGGGCCCAACAAGTGGACCTGCCCCAGCGATCGCTGCGAAATGGTGGCCGAAAAGGATGTGCTTGTTGGTCGGGACGTAGTCCAGGCCGTCGTTGTTGACCACGGCCGGGGTCGCCCGCCGAGGGTCCAACTGCATCACATGGGTGGCGATGAATAGGCTGTAGTAACGATAGGCAACCAAATAGATGGCAACCGCCGCGACTACGATCCATAACGCGTTGATCGCTTCGCCCCGGCGCAGAGCCACTACGCCCAAGGCAAACGCTCCTACAACCGCTAGCACCAGCCACGGAACGTGGCGGGCCAAGCTATTATTATTTTTCATTTTTTTATTCCAGCAGGGTGGATATCGATGTTGGCCCTATCGAGTCTAGCGCCATTTACACCAACAGCCACCCCCACGTTGGTCTAGAGCCTTCGCTTAAGGCTGGAACGTCGCTTTTTCAGCGCGGTCGCAACAGGTAAGCCCTCTGATGGAAAGTCCCTATGCCGTCTCCTCCGGCCAAAGCGGCCCTCCCGCCTCCCGTGCTCTACGTGACCTGCATGGCCATAGCCATGATCCTCAGCCAGGTCGTCCCCCTGCCCCTTCCAAGCAACAGCTGGACACAAGCCTGCGGCTTTGCCGCCATCATCATCGGCCAGGGGCTGTCCTTCTGGGCCATGCTACGTTTCCGGCGCCAGCACACCACGGCCAGTAATTTCAACGCGCCGGACGAACTGCTTCAGGATGGCCCCTTCGCGGTTTCTCGAAACCCTATCAACCTGGGCGACACCCTCGCCTATGTCGGCATCGCAGGGCTACTGGCAGATATATGGCCATGGCTACTGCTGCCAATATTGCTGTACTTGATGAACTGGTTGGTGATTCGCCCGGACGAGAGGCAACTCAATGAGTTATTTGGGGAAACTTATCGTCAGTATTGTCGACGGGTTCGCCGTTGGCTTTAAGCCAGTACGCTATAGTCAGGTATACCTAGAGGGTTTTCCGACATGACTGAACAAGCACAAGAACGGCGCCGCTTTCAACGCTTCCCTTTCGATGCCGGCACCGAACTGAGCCAGGGCGACCAGGACTGGACGGTCAAGCTGGTCGACCTGTCGCTCAAGGGCGTGCTGATCGAGCGGCCCAAGCCCTGGGACGGCGACGAGAGCAAGCCCTTCACCATTCACATTCATCTGAGCACCAGCGATGACGTGGTCATGGAAGTCAAACTGGCCCATGACGATCACGAACAACTGGGCTTCGAGTGCAAGCACATTGGCCTGGACTCCATCGCGCACCTCAAGCGCTTCGTCGAGCTGAACAGCGGCGACCCCGACGAGATGAGCCGGGAGCTATCCGCTCTGGTACAGGACTGAGTCAGGCCATTTCCGGCAGGCCCCAGGGGCTCGCTTGAAATTGTGGCAGGCTTTCGATGATCAAATCGGCATGGGTGTAACGGTCGCGGCTCATGGCCGAGTCCGGTACAGCAATGGCCACCATGCCAGCGGCCTTAGCAGCCGTGACGCCGAAGGGCGAGTCCTCGAACACCAGACAGTCCTTGGGCTCCACCCCCAGCCGTCGGGCTGCGGTCAAGAAGATGTCCGGGGCAGGTTTGGCCGCCTTAACCTCGGGGTCGTCCGCCGTGACGATGGTGTCGAACAGGGCAAACCAGTCCCGGTGCAGAGTGGTCTTGAGGGCGAAATGGCCACTGCCAGAGCTGGTGCCCACCGCAATCGGCACCCCCGCCGCTTTCAAGTGCCGCACCAGGGCTTCAGCCCCCGCCATGGCAGCGGCCTTGGGAAAGCGCTCGGCCATAAGCGGCGCACGGGCCTCGATAAACTCATCGGGGGTGATGGGCAAATCCAGCGTCTCGACGATATAGCGCGACAAATCCGCAGCGCCCAAGCCAATGGTGTTCTGCTTGACACTCCAGTCGAACGTACGGCCATAACGCTCAGCAATGATCTGCGTCACCTCGGTGTAGATGCCTTCGGTGTCCAGCAACAGGCCGTCCATATCGAAAATAACGGCCTTGACCAGGCCTAAGCCCTGTTTCACTTCACCCATGGGGCATGCTCCTTGGTCGATAAGGCACGGCGGTGCAGCCGCCGCAATGCGAACAGTTCGCAGAGTGAAGCTATTGGGGCTGGGCTGCAAGGGCGTGTGAGCCCGGACCGCTCAAAATCTATCTGGGGTAGATGAAAAAGCTAAGGGGACTTCAGATACAGCTGCCTGCACGTACAGAGGTCGACCCACGTTGATATATTGCAAGGGTCAAGCACAGGCAGGAGTGACGTTATGCGCAAGGTATCAATTTTTAAGAGCGGCAAGAATCAAGCTATCCGCTTTCCTATCGACATGGCTTATGAGGATGTCGGGGAGCTGGAGATTACACGTATCGGCGACACGATCACCCTACGCCCGGTGCGCCCGGGTTGGCTGTCGCTGGCTGAGTTGCCAAAGGCTGACGTGGACTTTCTTCAAGGGCGTCCGAGCGTCATCAGCGATGAATGCAGTTCGCGTCTATGACCACATACATGCTTTAGCAGTTGTGCCATGCGCCTATCCGGCGGCCATGGCACACACATCCAAGCTCGATATTGAGCGTGCAAGCTCCGACATTCGCTACCAAATGAGGCGTATGCGCAATGCCTGCCTCGCTCAGCGGTCAGTTTATGCCCATGCTAGACCGATGATAGGCTCAGCCCAGCAATAGAAGCCTCAACCAACGCCCTGGCCACCTCGATCTGGTGCACCACCGCGCGCGCCAAGGGGCGGAACTCCAGGGCGATGTTATCCGCCGTTTCATAGGCCGTAGCGGCGGCGCAGCTTAGGTGTTCGCAGGCTTGCTCCAGGGCCTCGTCCACGCGAAAACCCTCGCGTACGTTGAACAGGGGGTTGTCGCCGAGGTTGTAGCCGAAAGGTTGGTGCTGGGTGAGATAGGGCGGGTGCGGGGTCGACTTGACCATGGTGGGGCTCCTTTTGCGGTTAAAGCCGGCAGTATCGCGACTAAACGATAGGTGGCGGCTGTACGCAGGTTAGTCGACCGGGGCAAAAGGCAAACCCGGCAGGGCCGAAGCCCTCCCGCGCACAGCCACCATGAGCACCACAACGTACGAGATACGTGTAATGAGATGGAGCGCTATGCGCCTTTGCCGACGGGCGACTAAACCCGGTCGCTGGCTGTGGCAGCGACGACCGAAGGTTAGCCGTGGCAATAGGCAGGCACAAGCGGCAGCGGAGGATAGCGTGAAGAAACAGAAACGTCCTACAAGAAACGTCTGATTCAACCCTTTTATGCCCCCTGCCCAAACCAATCGTAGGAGGGGGCTTGCCCCCGATCTCTTCGCGTTTTTACGCAAATCGGGTGGGCATTTGAAAAGATCGGGGCCAAGGCCCCTCCTACGCGGGTTTTATTCGAACAGCGCATCCAGCGCCTGTTCCAGGCGGGTTACCGCGATTACCTGCAGGCCTGGTGGGGACTCCTTGGGGGCGTTGCCTTTGGGCACGATGGCGCGCTTGAAGCCGTGTTTGGCGGCCTCCTTCAGGCGCTCTTGGCCGCTGGGCACCGGGCGTACTTCGCCAGACAAGCCCACTTCGCCGAACACCAGCAAGTCATGGGGCAGCGGGCGGTTACGCAAGCTGGACATCACCGCGGCCATCAAGGCCAGGTCCGATGCAGTTTCCAGCACTTTGACCCCGCCCACCACGTTGAGGAATACGTCCTGGTCGTGGGTCGGGATGCCGCCGTGGCGGTGCAGGACCGCCAGCAGCATGGCCAAACGGTTCTGATCCAGGCCCAGGGTGACTCGACGCGGGTTGGCCAGGTGGCTGTCGTCGACCAACGCTTGCACTTCGACCAGCATGGGCCGGGTGCCTTCCCACGTGGCCATGACCACGCTGCCAGGGACTTCTTCCTGCGCACGGGTCAGAAAGATCGCAGATGGATTGGACACCTCCTTCAAGCCGCGATCGGTCATGCCGAACACGCCAAGCTCGTTGATCGCACCGAAACGGTTTTTCACCGCCCGCAGCAAGCGCAAGCGGCCGTCGGACTCACCTTCGAAATACAGCACGGTGTCGACCATGTGCTCCAATACCCGCGGCCCGGCCAGGGCGCCTTCCTTGGTGACGTGGCCGACCAGGAAGATCGCCGTGCCGCTCTGTTTGGCGTAGCGCACCAGCAAGGCCGCACTCTCGCGCACTTGGGACACGCCACCGGGCGCCGATTGCAGATTTTCGGTGAAGATGGTCTGAATGGAGTCGATCACCATGACCTTGGGCTGCTCAACACGCGCGGTGGCAATGATCGCTTCAATACAGGTTTCGGTCATGACTTTGAGCTTGTCCTGGGGCAGCCCCAAGCGCCGGGCGCGCATGGCCACTTGCTGCTGGGACTCCTCACCAGTGACGTACAGCGCCGGCATGCGTGTGGCCAGGTTGCACAAGGTCTGTAACAGGATGGTCGACTTGCCGATGCCAGGGTCGCCGCCAATCAGCACCACCGAGCCGTCGACCAGGCCCCCGCCCAGCACGCGGTCCAGTTCACCGGACGCCGTGGAAAAGCGCGGAACTTCCTCAACGCTGACCTCGGCCAGGGTCTTGATTTGCGCCTGCTGCCCAGCCCAGCCGGTACGCCCACTGGGAGGCGCCGCCGCGCCGCTTTCGATGACGGTTTCGACCAGGGTATTCCAGGCGCCGCATTCGCCGCATTGCCCAGCCCACTTGGGAAACGTGGCGCCGCACTCGGTGCAGCCGTACAAGCGCTTTGCCTTGGCCATATGAATTCCTGCTGTGCAAAACCGCCATGATAGCGGAGCGCGGCCCACACCGGGCTTGTAGATCCGACAAAACTATTCGCGATGACCTGGGTCTTTTGCTAGGGCCAAGGGCATAAAGCCCGCAGCTGACTTAAACTGCGTTGACCAACCTCATCTGATACAAGGAACCCCCAATGAGCGTGCTAAGTGAATTCAAGGCCTTTGCGGTCAAAGGCAATGTAGTCGACATGGCCGTTGGTATTATCATCGGCGCAGCGTTCGGCAAAATCGTTTCGTCTTTCGTCGGTGACGTGGTCATGCCGCCCTTGGGGCTGCTGATCGGCGGGGTCGACTTCAGTGACCTGGCCATTACCCTCAAGGCCGCCCAGGGCGATGCTCCGGCGGTGCTGTTGGCCTACGGCAAGTTCATTCAAACGGTGATCGACTTCGTGATTGTGGCCTTCGCCATTTTCATGGGTGTGAAAGTGATCAACCGCTTGCGTAAACAGGAAGAAAAGAAACCCGCACCAGCTGCCCCGAGCAAAGAGCAGGTCTTGCTGGGCGAGATCCGCGACTTACTCAAAGAGCAAAACAACAAGGTCTAGCCGATCGGCCGGCCCCCCGCCACGGTCGCCTTGCGCGGCCACTGGGGGCCAGGCGGCCCAGCGCGCGCCCTGCTCCCTACCAGTAATTTTCCACTGCCACTTGGCCCGGCTTGCGGCTCAAGCTCAGGCGCATGTCACGGGTTTTCAGCAATTGGCGGGTGTCGTCGATCATCTGTGGGTTGCCACAGATCATCACCCGGGAATGCTCGGGCGACAGTTCCAAGCCAGCGACTTGTTCCAGTCGGCCATCCTCGATCAGTTGGGTAATTCGCCCGCGTAACGCGCCGGGGTAGTCCTCACGGGTGACCACGGGGATAAACTGCAATTTACCGGCATATTCCTGCAGATATTCGCGCTGTTCCAGGCCCGCCACCAGGTCCGTGTAGGCCAGCTCGGCGCCCTCGCGCACGCTGTAGACCAGCTTGATGGTCCTGAACCGCTCCCACACCTCGAAGTCTTGCAAGATGGAGAGAAACGGTGCCACCCCGGTACCGGTGGACAGCAGCCACAGGTCGCGACCGTCGGTGAAACGGTCCAGGGTCAGAAAGCCGGTGGCCTGTTTTTCGATCAGCAAGGTGTCGCCCACGCGCAAACGGCTGAGCTCGCTGGTGAATTCCCCCCCCGGTACGACAATGGAAAAAAACTCGAGAAATTCATCATGGGGCGACGACACCAAGGAGTAAGCGCGCCACACCACGCTGCCGTCGGCCTTGGTCACCCCAAGGCGGGCGAACTGCCCTGCGACGAAGCGAAAGCCCGCATCCCGGGTGGTGCGCAAGGTAAACAAACTAGGGGTGAGGGTTTGTACATCTAGCAAGGTTTGCCGAGTAAATTTGTCTGCGCTGGCGGTCATGGCGCGCTCCGTCGTATCGATTTAGCGCCTAGTGTCCCGCAAAGCCCCGCCGATAAACACTGTCGGTTTGTAATGGCATCGCCAGCGAAGCCCGGAAAAACCCCGTAGAATCACCGGCCTTAGCCGTTTTTCAGTGTTTGCCGCCCATGCCTGTGCTCACCTCGCCCTTCGCCGAACTCGACCTGATCCGCCAACCCGACCAGCCTAACGAACCGCTGCAAGCCTTCGATGCGGCAGATGAGTACCTGCTCAAGCACTTCGCCGAACAACAGCTGCCGACCAGCACGCGGGTGTTGGTGCTCAATGACAGCTTCGGCGCCTTGGCTATTAGCTTGCTCGGGGCCGCCCAGGTGGTCAGCAGCGGTGATTCGTACCTCGCCCGCCAGGGCCTGGAGAAAAACCTGGCGCGCAACGGCCTACCCTTCGATGCGCTGCCGTTCGTGCCCGCTAACGAAAGCTGGCACGGCCCATTCGATTATGTGCTCGTTCGCGTCCCCAAGACCCTGGCGTTGCTGGAGGAACAACTGATTCGCCTGCAGTGCCTGCTCGCCGAAGGCACGCCCGTGGTGGCCGCAGGCATGGTCAAGCACCTGCCCCACGCCGCAGGCGATCTTCTGCAACGCTACATCGGCCCGATGCAAGCGTCGCTGGCGGTGAAAAAGGCGCGCCTGCTGGTAGCGCGTTACCAGCCCGGCCCGGCTGCGGCATCGCCCTACCCCAGCCGCTACCGCCTGGAGCAACCGCCACTGGAATTGCTCAACCACGCCAATGTGTTTTGCCGCGAGGGCCTGGACATCGGCACCCGCGCGTTTCTCCCACACCTGCCGCAGAACCTGGGCAGCGCGCGGGTGGCCGATTTAGGCTGTGGCAATGGTGTGTTGGGTATTGTCAGCGCGTTGGCCAACCCGGATGCCCATTACACCTTGGTGGACGAGTCCTACATGGCGGTGCAATCAGCCCGGGACAACTGGCAGGCGGCCTGCGTGGGGCGTTCGGCGACCTTTCAGGCCGGCGATGGCCTGGCGGCGCAGCCGGCGCAATCCCTCGACGTCGTGCTGTGCAACCCGCCCTTTCACCAGCAGCAGGTGGTGGGCGACTTCCTCGCCTGGCGCATGTTCCAGCAGGCCCGCGAAGCGCTGGTGGTCGGTGGCGCGCTGTACATCGTCGGCAACCGCCATTTGGGTTACCACAGCAAGTTGGCGCGCTTGTTTCGCGGGGTGGAACAGGTGGCCGCCACGCCGAAATTCGTGGTACTCAAAGCGCGTAAGTAACGCCCTAGCGCACGCCTTCCTGGCGTAGCGCCGCCGGGGTGAACTCGCTGGTGCTGGCGCTGAAACCGAACACGTAGGCCTGCTTCTCTTCGTTTTTCATGCCCAGGGCCACGTAGCGCCCCGATTGCAGATCGTACAGCGTCTCCAGGGCATACCAGGGCACTTGCACATTGTAATAGTTAAGGGCGTGGGCTTCGGCCACCCGCCACAATTGGCCACGGCCATCGTAGTGGTCGATGACGGCCGCCTGCCAGGTGTCTTCGTCGAAGTAAAAATCACGCTTGGCATAAATGTGCCGCTGGCCAGGCTTCAGGGTGGCTACCACGTGCCAGACTCGGCGCAGTTCGTAGCGCGTCAAGTCTTGGTTGATATGACCCGGCTTGATGATGTCAGCGTATTTGAGGCTGGGTGAATCGAGCCGGTGGCTGTTGGCGGCGATGTACATCTCCTGCTTGCCCACTAAGGCCCAGTCGTAACGGTCGGGCGCGCCGTTGAACAGGTCGAGGTTGTCCGAGGTGCGCAAACCGTCGGCCGCCGTACCGGGGCTGTCGTAGGCCGCTTGTGGGGCCCGCCGGACGCGGCGCTGGCCAGCGTTATAGAGCCAGGCCGAGCGCGGTTCGGCGACTTGGTCGAGGGTTTCATGCACCAGTAGCACGTTACCGGCCAAACGCGCCGGTGCGGTCACGCTCTGCTTGAAATACACCAGGACGTTGCCGGGGTGCGCGGGGTCGAAGTCTTTCATTTTGTCGCGAAAGACAAATTCTTCGTAGAGCGAAACCAGGCTGTAGGCGCCATTGGCCTGGGGCGTCGCCTGGGTGACCCAGCGTTTGACGCTGCCGCCGCGATAGCGAGTGATGTGGTTCCACACCGCTTCGAGCCCGTTCTGCGGGATCGGAAACGGCACGGCGCTGCGAAAGCCGCTCAAACCGTTGCCGTCACTGACCAGCCGGGCCTGGGTGGCGTTGTCCTTGATAGCGGCAAATACCTCGTCGGGCACCGTAGCACCGCGGTGGGACGGGTACACCGGCATTTTGAAGGTGTCAGGGTAGCGCTGCAGCATCGCCACCTGGCCTGGAGCCAGCTTGCTTTGATACTGCGCCAGGTTTTGCGCGGTGATGGTAAACAAGGGCTTTTCGCCGGCGTAAGGGTCACTGAGAAACCCTCGCTCATCCACCCGCCCTGCGCTGCTTGGCTGCGGACTCCACGCGGGTATCGAGCCGTCGGCGTTCGCGGCTTTTTCCGCGCCCATGGGCGTCAGGCTGCTGCCCAGCCTGGCAGCATCGCTAGCGCAGACAGCCGCCACCGCGCCATTGGCAAGCGCTAACAGGCCGAGGGCTGCCAAGTGCAGTAACGTCTTGTGGATCATCATGGTCAGCGCCCTAGAAATTCACCCCGAAGCTCAAGGACATAAAGTCCCGGTCGCTCACGGTGCTGTACTTACCGTCGAAAAAGTTGGTGTACGACAGGCTCGCGGTATAGGTGTTCTGGTACTCCGCATCCAGGCCCAGGCTGACGGCTTTACGGCCCTCTTCGAAGTTGCCGCCCGGGCTGGGTGAATAGCCTTTGACGTCGTGGGACCAAGCCACGTTGGGCCGGAGATTGACCCCGGCGAACACGCTGTTGTAGTCCCAGATCGCGCGGGCGCGGTAGCCCCAGGAATTGGCAGTGGTGAAGCCGTCGTTTTCGCAATAACGGCTGGCATTGTTCTGCGCCGCACCGGCCAAGGCGCCTTGGTTGAGCGCGGCACACTGGCCATTGGGCAAAGGCCCGGGGCCATAGTTGGCGTCGCGGCCATAGCGCAGTTTCGACGGGCTTTCGAGCCCGCCGACATGGGTCCAGCCGACCTCGCCGACCAGGGTCAGGCGCTCGGCGCCCATGACTTGGTCGAAGAAGTGGGTCAGGCTGGTTTGCAACTGAGTGATTTCTTTGCGCCGGTAACCGGTCTGGTCCTGGCCTGGGGTACCAACCAACTGCGAGACGTTGTTCACCAGTGGCGATAGCCCGGAAAAGAGGATATCCGTGGTGTTGATCTGCACCGGGGCATTGGGCCGGTAACTGATCTCGCCGTTCCAGGCCGTGCCACTGGGCAAGGTGGTGGCAAAGCTCAGGCCGTAGAGCTGGATGTCCTCGGGGTACTCCACGTAATAACTGGAGTTGCCCGCCACCAGCAGGGCATTGCTGCCGGGCGCGGAAAAGATCGCCTGCGGCGCAGCGGTGCCGCTGAACATGGGCAGCCGGCTGTGGTAATTCATGAAGTAGGCACCGAATTCGGTGTCTAGCGGGTCGTACAGGTAGCGCAACGCCGCCCCGAACTGGCCACTGTCACGGGCATCGCGGTCGCCGCTACGGCGCACCAACACGCCTTCCTGATTGATATCGACCCCGGCGTTGCGCAACCCGGCCAGGGTCGCGGCGGGCAACCGGGAGGCCGAGCTGAGCACGCGCAAGTTGCCGTTGCAGCCATCGGCGACGGTGTCGGTGGGGGAGAAAAATGTCCCGCAGTTGTCAGCGACAGTCTGGTCCCACTCCAACTGATAAAAAGCTTCGGCCGAGAGGTTATCGGTCAGGCTTTGCGACAGGTAAAACATGTTGACTGGAATCAAGCCCTCCTTCACCTCGGCGCCCGGCCGGCGAAAGGCCGACACGTCGATGGGGTTGATCGAGTTGATACCGCCCTGGATGAACGTGCTCTCGCCCCAGCTCACCACTTGCTTACCCAGGCGCACCGAGCCCGGTAGGTCGGCGATGCTGTAGTTGTGGTAAATGAAGGCGTCGAGAATCTGCCCGCCCGAGGCCTGGGCCCCCTCTTTGCGTCCCGAATCGCTGATGTCCTTGAACGGCCGGCCCTCGTCTTTGAGCTCGAAGTCGTACCAATAACGGCCGCGGATGAACACCCCGGTGTCGCCGTACTTCAATTCGAGGTCGTGCAGGCCCTTGAAGATTTTCGAAAAGGTTTCGCCCTTCTTGAAGTTTTGCCGACCGTCGTCAGACGTCTGCGCCAAGCCCCTGCCGCCGCTGTTGGCGCCGATCAGGTTCTTGTCTGGGTTGGCCGTCGACCAACTGGCGCCCACCGACAGTGAGGAGTCGAACTGCGCTTCGATCTCACCGACATTGAAACTGACCGCCCAAGCAGGGCCGGCCAGTGACGAGGCAAGCCCGACGGCAAGCGGCAAGCGCGCCTTGCGCCAAGGCCGGGTGGGTGAAGTCATCAACACTACTCCGTGAATATTTGTTGTCAGGCGCCATCGCCCGCGCCGGGGGGCGGCGTAAAGTGCGCTGAATGTACCTGATTCGACACCAAGACGCTCCCCGCGCCTGGCCCGCCCCCCGCGCGCGACTCAGACCGGCGACAGGCTAGGGCTGTTATCGGCCTGCCATTGCAAAATCTCCAACCGGATACGCTTTTTATCCAGTTTGCCGACACTGGTTTTGGGAATCTCCGTGACCCAGGCGACTTGGGTAGGGATTGCCCATTTGTTGATCTGCCCCTGCGCTACGTAGGGTTGCAGGTGGTCTTTGAGCCCTTGGCCATCCAGGCTCTGGCCCTCGCGCAAAACCAGCAGTGCGACCGGCCGTTCGCCCCATTGCGGGTCGGGCATGCCGACCACCGCCACCTCGCGAATGGCGGGGTGCTGGCTGATCAGGCTTTCCAGGGCCAGGGACGACACCCACTCGCCGCCGGTCTTGATCACGTCTTTGATACGGTCACGAATATCCACCACGCCCATGCTGTCGAGGGTCGCGACATCACCGGTGTGCATCCAGCCACCCTGCCACAACTCGGCGCCTTTCTCGGGCTCGCGGTAATAGCCCTGCGTGAGCCAAGGGGCGCGCAATACCAATTCGCCCTGGGTGCTGCCATCGGCCGGAAGAAAGCGCCCTTCGGCGTCGACGATAGCGGTTTCCACCAAGGGCACGGGCACGCCGGCCTTGATGCGATAGGCCACCTGTTGTTGCGGGTCAGCCGCCAATAGTTCGTCGTTCAGGTGAGCGCAGGCAATCATTGGGCAGGTTTCTGACAGGCCGTAGGCTGCGGTCAGTTGAATGCCACGGGCCAAGGCCGCGTCATACAGGGCGCGGTTAAGGGCACTGCCGCCGATAACGATCTTCCAGCCGGCGAAATCCAATGACGCCCCCGCCGGGCAGTTCAGCAGCATCTGCAGGATCGTCGGCACGCAGTGGGAGAACGTGACGTTTTCGCTCTGCCAAAGCTTGATCAGCATGTCCGGCTCGTAGCGCCCTGGGTAGACCTGTTTGATCCCCAGCATAGTGGCCACATAGGGGATGCCCCAGGCATGCACGTGGAACATCGGCGTGATGGGCATGTACACATCGTCGCTGCCCAATAGCCGCACGCTGTCGATACCGCCCAGGGCCGAGGCTTCGGCAAGGGTGTGCAAAACCAGCTGCCGATGGGTGAAATAAACGCCCTTGGGGTTGCCGGTGGTGCCTGTGGTGTAGAACAAGGTCGCCACGGAGTTTTCGTCGAAATCGGCGAACTCGTAATGGGGGCTGGCGCGGGCCAACAGATCTTCGTACTCACCAACCCGCCCAGGCAGGTCACCGCTGTGGCCTGGCTCGTCGGTCAGCAGCAGGGTTTTCTCCACCGTTTCCAGTTGCCCGGCGATGCTTTGATAAAGGCCGATGAAGTCGCTGTTCACCAGCACGAAGCGGTCTTGGGCGTGGTTCATGGTGTAGAGGATCTGCTCGGGCGAGAGCCGCACGTTGACCGTGTGAATGATCGCGCCCAGCATGGGGATGGCGAACATGCATTCCAGGTAGCGGTGGCTGTCCCAGTCCATCACCGCCACCGTATCCCCCGGCCTGACCCCGGCGCTGCTGAGGGCGTTGGCCAGGCGGGCGATACGTTCAGACAACACCAGGTAGCTGTAGCGCATTTGGTCGCGATAGACGATTTCGCGGGTTTTCTCGTAGCGCTTGCCAGACAGCAACAGGCGTTTGATCAGCAGGGGGTAATGGTACGCCCCGGCGGCCGGCGCAATCACACGGGTGTGCATGGTGAAGCCCTTTTTGAGTGAGTGAATGCCCGGCGGTGCGGGCCGTGGAGGTCATTTCATTTGAGTAAAGGCTATCTTCACGCCCAGAGCTATCAACACCGCGCCCATGGCCCGGTCGAACCAATGGCCCATGCGGGTGAAGCCGGCACGTACCCTGGCTTGGCTGAACAGCAATGCCACCAGACAGAACCAGAAAGCGGTCGCAAAGGCCAGATAGGCGCCGTAGGCTGCCTGCACCAGCAACGGCGTGTGGGGGTTGATCACCACGGTGAACAGTGACAGGAAAAACAGCGTGGCTTTGGGGTTCAGCCCGTTGGTCATAAAGCCCGCCACATAAGCGCTGCGGGCGCTGCGCTGGGCCATGGCGGTCTCCACCGCAGCGCTGTCCGCGGGGTCTGCCGCACGCGCGCGCAACGCTTTGAAACCGATATACAGCAGGTAGGCCGCGGCCAACCATTTCAAGACGTTGAACAACAGGATGGACTGCGACACGATCAAGCCGATGCCCAGCAACGAATAGCCTACATGGAGAAAGATCGCCGAACCCACCCCCAGCGCCGTCCAGGTGCCTGCGCGGCGGCCATGGGCGACGCTCTCGCGCACCACCACGGCAAAATCAGGGCCCGGGCTGGCCACGGCCAGCAGGTGAATGAGCGCGACCGTGAAAAATTCCGTCCAGTACATTGTGACCTCCCAAGTTCAAGACGCTACCTTACCCTTCAGCCCTGATGGACGACAGCTACAATCAGGCGTGAATCTTCCACGCGCTTCGCCCCCTTTCCCCAGGAGCCACCATGCCTCAGACCCGCCGCGCCGCGTTCCTCGATTACAGCTCGCTGGACCTCGGCGACCTTAACCCCAGCACATTGCAAGGAAGTTTCGATGACTTGCAACTGTACCCCAGCACGCTGCCGGAGCAAGTGGTCGAGCGCCTGCAGGGGGTCAGCGTGGCCATCAGCAATAAGGTCCAGCTGGGGGCCGACACCTTTAAGGCCTGTCCCGATCTGAAGCTGGTATTGGTATCCGCCACGGGCACCAATAACATCGACTTGGCCGCCGCCCGCGAGTACGGCGTGGTGGTCAGCAATTGCCAAGGCTATGGCACCCCTTCGGTAGCCCAACATACGCTGATGCTGCTGTTGGCCCTGGCCACGCGTTTACCGGACTACCAACAAGCCGTGGCCCAGGGGCAGTGGCAACGGGCAGCGCAGTTCTGCCTGCTGGACTTTCCCATCGTCGAGCTGGCCGGCAAAACCCTTGGGGTGCTCGGCCATGGCGAACTGGGCAGCGCCGTAGCCCGCTTGGCCGAAGCCTTCGGCATGCGCGTGCTGCTGGGCCAATTACCCGGGCGCCCGGCGCGTACCGACCGTTTACCGCTGGCGCAATTACTGCCCCAGGTCGACGCCCTGACCCTGCACTGCCCGCTGAACGAGCACACTCGCCAGATGATCGGCGCGGCGCAATTGGCCTTGCTCAAGCCCACTGCGTTGGTAATCAACACTGCACGCGGCGGGCTGATCGACGAACAGGCCCTGGCCGATGCATTGCGCAGCGGGCATCTGGGCGGCGCCGCCACTGACGTGCTGAGCCAGGAGCCACCGGTTGACGGTAACCCGCTGCTGGCCGCCGATGTGCCCCGGCTGATCATCACGCCGCACAACGCTTGGGGCAGCCGCGAGGCGCGGCAACGGATCATCGGCCAGCTAGCCGAGAACGCTCAGCAGTTTTTCGCCGGCAGCCCGTGCCGGGTCGTGGGGTGATGATAAACTCCGGGCTTTTTTCAGGAGCCCGTCATGGACCCGCGCAGTGAAGTATTGCTTCGGCAGGCCGAGTTATTCCAAGGGCCCGTGTTGCTGGCGGGCTTGCCGGCGGACGACCTCCTCAGCCAGTTGCCCCAGGCCTGTGGCTGGAGCTGGCACGCAGGCGAGCATGCCGCGCTGGAGGGGCGCTTTGCCGGCCGTTGCCATTTCGGTGTAGAGCCGCCTGCCGTGGAGTTCGACGCGGCCGTGGTGTTTTTGCCCAAGTCGCGGGACTTGGCCAATTACCTGCTGCACGCCTTGGCCGCTCGCCTGGGGGGTCGGCGAATTTTTCTAGTGGGGGAGAAACGCGGGGGCATCGAAGGTGCCGCGCGGCAGCTCAATGCCCTGGGCCCCGCGCGCAAGCTGGACAGCGCACGCCACTGCCAACTCTGGCAGGTGACGGTGGATACCCCACCCGTGGCGCCCGTTCTGGAAAGCCTGGCACAACGCTTTGTGGTGCCTCTGCCAGAGGGTGATCTGAGTGTAATCAGCTTGCCAGGGGTGTTCAGCCACGGCCGCCTCGACCGTGGCAGCGCCTTGCTGCTTGAACAACTCGACGGCCTGGCTGGCGGCCATCTATTGGATTTCGGTTGCGGTGCCGGTGTACTCGGCGCGGCGCTCAAACGTCGTTACCCCGATAGCCAACTGACGCTACTGGATGTCGACGCGTTTGCAGCGGCCAGCAGCCGCCTGACCCTGGCCGCAAACGGCCTGCAGGCGGATGTCATCGTAGGCGACGGTATCGACGCCGCGCCCTTGGAGCTGGACGTGATCTTGAGCAACCCGCCATTCCACACCGGGGTGCACACGGACTACACCGCCTCGGAAAACATGCTGCGAAAAGCACGCCAACACCTGAAAAAAGGCGGTGAACTGCGCATTGTGGCAAATAGCTTTCTGCGCTATCAACCGCTGATCGAAGAGCACTTCGGCCCCTGCCGAGTACGTGCCGAAGGCCAGGGCTTCAAGATCTACCAAGCAAAAAGGAAATGAAACTTTGCTTGCCGAAAACGCTCCGCCTAGGCAGAATCCGCTCCGTCCTAGGGGAGTAGTCTCCCGCGAGCCATCTAGCTCGCACGGCGCACGTCAACATACTTGGCCCCCAGGCCATGGCGCGCGCGACCTGTAGGCCCGCACAGACGGGCCCCGGGTTTGACAAGACCTATGACACGCACACCTTACCCGGGGCGGGAAGGCTGTACGTGTCATAGCCGTGTCGACCCGCCCCCTACAGGTACCCTGATGTTGGAATCCCTTCTTATCCCCACAGCTGTCGTGGCGCTCGCAGAGATTGGCGACAAAACCCAATTGCTCGCGCTGGTGTTGGCTGCGCGCTTTCGCAAGCCCTGGCCGATCATCGCCGGCATCGTCGCCGCCACCTTGGCCAACCACGCCGCGGCGGGTGCAGTAGGCGCCTGGTTCAGTACCTTTTTCTCTGACGCAGTGCTGCACTGGATTCTCGCCGCGAGCTTCGCCGCCACGGCCCTGTGGACCCTGGTTCCGGATAAGCTGGACGACGAGGATGCCAGTACCGCCAGACGCTTCGGGCCTTTTCTCACCACGCTGATAGCGTTCTTCCTGGCGGAAATCGGCGACAAAACCCAGATCGCCACGGTGATGCTGGCCGCGCAATACCCGCACTTGTGGCTGGTGATCATTGGCACCACCGTGGGGATGTTGCTGGCGAACGTGCCGGTGGTATTGGCCGGTAACTTTGCCGCTGAAAAACTGCCCCTCACCATGATTCGCCGTTTGGCCGCGGCGGCGTTTTTTGTGTTGGCGTTTGTGGCGGTGTACAGGGCGATGCAGGTCAGCGGGTGGGTGGGTTAGGGTTGACGCGGTAAGATCAACAGATCGGGGGCAAGCGGAACGCCGCCCGGCCCCCTCATACATCACCGAAGGTTTATCAGGATTTCTTAGACTGCTGATACAACGGCATCACCTTGGGAATAGCCGCCTGCAGCGCGGCGATTCGGCTGGTGGAAGCCGGGTGGGTGCTCATGAACTCTGGCTGGCCGCCGCCACCGGACGCTGCGCTCATCTTGTTCCACAAGGTGATCGCGGCATTCGGGTTGTAACCACCGCGGGCCGCCAGCTCGAGGCCCAGCAGGTCTGCCTCGTTTTCGTTGCTGCGGCTATTGGGCAGGGTCAGGCTGTACTGCACCACAGTGTCGGCCAACGCCAGGCTATCCTGGCCCACCCCCAGCAGCGCCCCGGCGCCCTGGCGCGCCAGCTGTACGCCATATGCCTTGGACATCGCTTCGCGGCCATGCTCGCGCAGTGCATGGGCAATCTCATGGCCCATCACGGCCGCGATTTCATCGTCGCTGAGTTTCAGTTGGTCGATCAACCCGGTGTAGACAATAATCTTGCCCCCAGGCCCGCAATTGGCGTTGAGTTCGTCGCTCTTGATCAGGTTCACTTCCCACTTCCACTGCGCGGAATCCGGGCGCAGGGTCGGGGCTTGGGCGATCAAACGGTCGGCGATTTTTTGCACCCGCTTGGCCTCGGCGCTGGTTTTGTCGAGCACGTTTTTGCTCTGGGCCTCACCCAACGTTTTTTGATACGACTGCGCGTACATGTTGTTCACCTCATCGGTCGACAACATGCTGAACATATATTGCTTACGCTCAACACCCACCGCGCCCGCGCTGGTGGTGTTCACCGCCTGGCAGCCCGCCAGCAGCAGGCTGGCACTCAGCGCGGACACCATCAAAGTCAACTTGCCCATTACCCAACTCCGTGAAAATCTTCGTCGCTATCCTAGGCGGCGCGGCGCCAATACGCTACCGACTTTATGTCAGGGTCGACACACTCAGGCAGGCGTCAGGCATTCGGGGGCATTGAGTTTGGGATCGTTGACCAGGTTGGCCAGCGGGCGCTCGCGCAAGGCCGCTTGCGGGCCGGCGAGCAACGATTGCAGCACCGGCAACGGGGTGTCTGGGTCAAGCCAAGCCCGCTGGCCCGCCGCATCGAGGATCAACGGCCGACGTTGGTTGGCCGCCGCTTGGGTCACCACCGCGGTGCTGAGCCAGGTGTGGCCTTGCACTGGATAAGCCTCCCAAACGGCGGCAAAAAACAGCGCCGAGCCCTCGCCCGGAGTCAACCAGTACGGCTGCTTACGCACGCTGCCACGCCATTCGTAAAAGCCGTTGGCCGGTAACAGGCAGCGGCGCAGGCGCAGGGCTTCGCGAAACATCGGTTGTTCGGCGATGGTTTCGGCGCGGGCATGGGCTGGGGTACGCGACAGGTCGGTGAGCCAGGCTGGGGTCAAGCCCCAGCGCGCCGCCGCCAAGGTGGCCTGGCCGGCTTCTTGCCGCTGGATCAGCACCGTATCGCCGGGGGAGATATTCCATTGCGCTTTCTGCTCGGCCGGGAACCCCGGCAAGGCCGCAAATGCGGGCGACCAACGAAACAGCGCATAGCGTCCACACATCAGACAAACAACTCTATAAAGGGGCGGGTTTCAGCACAACAGTACGCCGGGATAGCTGTCAGGCTCTTCGCTGAACATCGGCAACGCGGCATTGTACTCGGCGATCAACTGCCGTGCCGCCTCAGCGTGCTCGTTGTCCACGCATACGCCCAGTAGGCCCATGGCCGGTAGCTCGCCCATGCCGCCCACCAGGTCACGGCCACTCAAATGCGCGGCGATGCCCTCGCTGTCGAGCATGGCCAGCAGCAATTCAGCCTCCATCAGGCTGCCCGGCTCATACACACGGCGCATTATTCGTTCTCACTGCGCACCTGCAGCGACCAGTGTTCGCCGTCGGTATTCAAAGTGAACTCGATGGGCCGGCAACAGACTGTGCAGTCTTCGATATACACTTGGTCCCCGCCTGACAAGTCGACCTGTGCCTCGTTGGGCTCACCACAGTAGGGGCAGTGGTAGCGTTCGCTTTCCAGCATCATCACGGTGTCTCCAGTGACTTGTGCGTATAATGGCGGGCCTAGTTCAGGTGGCTTTTATACACCTGCCTTAACCCCTAGCCGTTTCCAATAAGAGAGCATGATGGGCGAATTCGATGCCATCCGACCCTACGACGACGCCGAGGTGCCTGCCGTACTGGCACGCCTGCTCAGCGACAAGGCGTTTCTCGATATCCTCACCCACTTCCGTTTCCCCCGCCAGGCCGCCACATTGGGCTGGCTGCTCAAGCCTCTTATCGCGCGGCGGCTGCGCCGCGAGTTCAAGCACGTCAACAGCGTAGCGACGCTGCAAGACAAGGTGGAGTTCTATGTCGACCACACCATCGAGCGCGCCACTGACGGTGTGACCTACACCGGCGTCGAGCAGTTCAAGTCGGGCAGTGCGTACCTGTTTTTCGCCAACCACCGCGACATCGTGATGGACCCGGCCTTCGTCAACTATGCGGTATATCACGCCGGGCTGCCTACGCCACGTATTGCCATCGGTGACAACCTGCTGCAGAAGCCCTTCGTCAGCGACCTAATGCGTTTGAACAAGAGCTTTATCGTGCACCGCTCCATCGCTGGCCGTCGGGAAAAGCTGGCGGCGTATCAGTTGCTGTCTGCGTACATCAACCACTCGATCCGCAACGATTGCGCCTCGATCTGGATCGCCCAGGCCGAGGGCCGCGCCAAAGACGGTGATGACCGCACCGATTCGGCGATCCTCAAGATGTTCCACATGAGCCGCAAAGACGAGCCATTTGGCGCGGTCATTCAGTCGCTGAACCTCACGCCCGTGTCGATCAGCTACGAGTACGACCCGTGCGACCAGGCCAAGGCGCGGGAAATGTATATCCGTGCGACCACCGGCACCTACGCCAAGGCCCCAGGCGAAGATGACGTGAGCATTGCTCAAGGCATCACCGGTTATAAGGGCCGGGTGCACGTGAATTTCGCCGCCCCCATCGCCACCGCGTTCGAAGACACCAAGCTCTTGGCGGTAGAAATCGACAAGCAGATCCTCGCCGGCTACCGCCTATTCCCGGTGCACTACCTGGCGTACGCGCAGTGGGCTGAAGCCGACCCGCGCCTGCAGGTGCCCACCGCTGCCGAAGTCTTCCCGGCTGACGAGCTGCAAAAAGCCGAAGCCGAGTGGCAGCGCCGATTGCACGCATGCCCAGCGCCACAACGCCCCTTCCTGGTGCTGCAGTACGCGACGCCGGTGCGTAACCAGTACCGGGTCAAGGCCGGCTTACCCATGTAACAGCCTGAAACAGTCCGGCCAGTCCCGCTGGCCGGGCCTGCGTCCAAGGTTAATTTCCTACGTCACACGCTCGTCACATAAACAGGCCAGTCTTTTGCATCTCGCAACTGCTACCCCTAGTGACGGAGCCAGTCATGCTGCATGCGCAAAACCAGGATCGCCTCTATTTGATCGCGCCCAGCGACGAGCAAGAAGCGCTGATCGACGCCCTCGCCTTCAATGTTCAGGATCGCCATTGGGTGGTCTACTGCGCACTCGGCGGCCACCAACACAACGACTGGCCGGACCTGGACTCCAACACCGGAATCAGCATGCTCAGCTTCTACGCTGAAGCGGCCTAGCGGTCACGGCTTGAGAAAGCGCGTCAGCGACTCGCACAGCATGTCCCGGTGATGGGCTTTGAGTTGCGGGTCGGCAAAGTCCACCTGGAAGATCTCACCGAACGTGTGCTGGTTCGACACCCGATAAAAACAGAATGAGTTGATCAACAAGTGCACGTCGAGCGCGGTCAGGCCTGGGCGGAACACGCCCTGATCGGCGCCACGGCGCAACAATTCGTCCAACGCGTTGAGCACGGTGGTGTTCATGGAGCGAATGGCGCTGGACTGCTTGATGAACTCGCCTTTATGCATGTTCTCGTTGCACACGATGCGCACGAAGCCAACATTGCGGTCGTGGTGATCAAAGCAAAACTCCACCAACCGGCGAATGCCTTCCAAAGGCTCCAGCTCTTCCAAATGCAGGTTGCTTTCGGTGCCGCGAATGTCGCCGTAGAGCTTTTCCAACACTTCGACGTAGAGCTGCTCCTTGCTATTGAAGTAGTAGTAGATCATGCGTTTGGAGGTATGGGTGCGCTCGGCGATCGCGTCGACGCGCGCCCCCGCCAGACCTTGCTCGACGAACTCGTTGACCGCCGCCTGCAAAATGTCTTCGCGGGTTTTCTCGGGGTTGTTCTTGCGGCTCTTGCGTGGTTCTGGGACGGGCTCCACGGGGGCCTGTAGCTTTGTTGTTGTCATGGTGGGCTCACGGCCGGGGAACAGTGGCAATTATGCGGCGGGCGCGGCCCCCATGGGAAGCGCCCGCCCGCAGGCCTGCCCACTTTTACAGTTTGGCGTGGCGAACACCGCCCGCCCGGGCCTTGGCCATCGCGGACAGGCGCACGGCGACGTTGGCCGCGCCATAGCCGGCGTAACCGCCACGGCGCTGCAATATCTCGAAAAAGAAGCGGTCTTCGAACGGCTCGGTATAGACATGAAAGAGCTCGCCGCCATTGGCATCGCGGTCGTACAGCACGTTGAAGTAGGCCAACTCACTGAGGAATTCTTCGTCGAAATCGAAGCGCGCCGCCAGGTCGTCATAATAGTTGAGTGGGATATCCAGCAACGCCACACCGGCATCCTTGGCCTTACTGACGGCGGCAAAGATATCGTCGCAGTCGAAGGCGATATGGTGCACGCCTGAGCCCCGGTACGTGGACAACGCATGGGAAATAGCCGTGTTGCGATTTTCCGAAACGTTCAGCGGCAAGCGGATGGTGCTGCACCGGCTGCGCACCGCGCGGCTTTTCACCAAGCCATAGGGGTCGGGCAGGACCACTTCATCGTCAGCCTTGAAGTCCAGCACGGTCTTATAGAACAGCACCCAGCTGTCCAGCGTGTCCGGCGGGATAGCCATGGCCATGTGGTCGATGGACTTGAGAATGCCTGCATCGCCCACCTGGGCATTCAGGCTGAAGTCCGTTTCATACAGGGTCGGGCCGTCACCGACCTGATCGACCAGGTAGATCAAGCTGCCATCCAGCGCACGCACCGCCGCCAGCTCGCGTTCGTTGGGGCCCACCAGCCCGCGGAACGGCTGGGCTTTGAAGGCGACCGCGCGCTCCAGGGCCTTGCTGCTGTCTTCGACGCGAATCGCCGTGGCGCAGAGGGACGGGCCATGGGACTCGAAGAAGTTATGGGCGAAGGAATAGGGCTCGGAATTGAGGATCAGGTTGATGTCACCCTGGCGCAATAGGGTCACGCTTTTGGAACGGTGCTGCCCAGCTTTGCGGAAACCTAACTGCTCGAGCTGATGGGCCAACTTGGCGCCCAGCGCCTCGTCGACGGCGAACTCAAGGAACTCGATACCTTGGTATTTTTCCACCGGGGCAGCGCTGAACAAGATGTCCAGGTTGGCGGGAGGAGTGGCCTGCTGTTCGAGCAACTGGCGGGTTTTTTCCTCAAGGTACAGCAGCGAGCGCAGGCCATCGGCGGCGTTGGCCCGCGGCGGCGCGGCGCGGAAGCCGTCGTTGAAAATTTCCAGAGACAACGGCCCGGTGTAGCCCGACTGGATGATCGGCGCCAGGAACCCCGGCAGGTCGAACTCACCCTGCCCCGGGAAGCAGCGAAAATGCCGGCTCCACTCCAGCACGTCCATGGCCAGCACGGGGGCGTCGGCCATTTGCACGAAGAAGATTTTGTCACCGGGGATCTGCGCGATGGCGGCAGGGTCGCCTTTCAGGGAAAGGGTATGGAAGCTGTCCAGCAACACCCCCAGCGCCGGGTGGTCCGCTTGGCGGACGATGTTCCACACCTGTTGATAGGTGTTCACATGGCGGCCCCAGGCCAGCGCCTCATAGCCAATGCGCAGGCCGCGCTTGCCGGCGCGCTCGGCGAGCTGGCGCAGGTCATCGATAATCACTGGCTCATCGCCGGTGGAGTCGACCGCAGTGGTGCTGCACACCAGCACCAGGTCGGTGCCCAGCTCTTGCATCAGGTCGAACTTGCGCTCGGCCCGGTCGAAATTGCGTGGCATCCGCGCGCGCGGGCCGCCTTCGAAGTCGCGAAAAGGCTGGAACAACGTGATCGCTATGCCCAGGTCGGCGCACATTTGCCTGATTTCCCGAGGGCTACCGTCGTAGTACAGAAGGTCATTCTCGAAAATCTCGACGCCGTCAAAGCCGGCCGCGGCAATGGCTTCGAGTTTTTCCGGCAAAGTACCGCTAAGGGAAACGGTGGCAATCGAACGCTGCATGTTCAGCTCCATCAGACCACGCAGGGCGCCAACCGAAAAGGCGCTCGCCTACATGAATAATTCTTGGATATAAGGATTTATACCGCAAAACGAAGCGTACCAACCAGTTAGTTTTGCGTTCGATAATCGCCCATATTACCTCCCGCTCGATTGACGGCCCGGCGCCCATTGCTCAACATCAACCTACATTGAAGCGCTTCATTTGGCTAAAAGCCAGGTGCTAGACGCTGCCCTTGGCTCATCGAGCCAGCGTTGGCCCCATAAGAATTTCAAGAATCAGGTAAATGCTCATGCTAAAACTCCACACTAATGCCCTGCACTCCGTCCCCTTCCGATCCAGTCGCTTATAACCGCCTGACCTGGATTACACTGCCCGCCTGCGGCAGCCCCTGGCTTAACTCTACGCTTAGCCCCAACGGCCAGGCCAGTTAAACCTCGCCTTTAAAAAGGCGCAAGGCACCGCATACGCACAAGTCTACTACCCGCCTACAACGGGTAGCGAAAATGGATGGCCACCTATGTCACACCCTCCTAGCACTGCCCTGCCCCAGCAAGACACAACGCCACAACACCCCGGTCAACATGCCAGCATGGGCGACAAGATCCGTGGCGCCATGGCCGTGGGCAAGACCCGTTGGGGCATGCTTGCCCTGGTGTTTTTCGCCACCACCCTGAACTACATCGACCGTGCTGCCCTGGGCGTGATGCAGCCGATCCTGGCCAAAGAGATGAGTTGGACGGCGATGGACTACGCCAATATCAACTTCTGGTTTCAGGTGGGCTATGCCATCGGCTTCCTGCTGCAAGGCCGGTTGATTGACAAAATCGGCGTTAAACGGGTGTTTTTCGCCGCCGTGTTGCTCTGGAGCGTGGCTACTGGCGCCCACGGCCTGGCCACCTCGGCCGTGGGCTTTATGGTCTGCCGCTTTGTTCTGGGGCTGACCGAAGCGGCCAACTACCCGGCCTGCGTGAAGACCACGCGCCTGTGGTTCCCAGCGGGCGAACGCGCCGTGGCTACGGGTATCTTCAACGCGGGCACCAATGTCGGGGCGATGCTGACCCCCATGCTGCTGCCGTTGATCTTGACGGTGTGGGGCTGGCAGATGGCATTTCTGGCCATGGGCTTTTTGGGCCTGACCTGGGTCGTACTCTGGGGGCTCAAGTACTACAACCCTGAAGACCACCCGCGCCTGAAGAAAAGCGAGTTGGACTACATCCAGCAAGAAGTCGAACCTGCGCAAACTCGCGTACCGTTCCACCGGATCCTACGCATGCGCGGCACCTGGGCCTTCGCCCTGGCCTACTCAATCACCGCGCCGGTGTTCTGGTTCTACCTGTACTGGCTGCCGCCCTTTCTCAACCAGCAGTACGAACTGGGCATCAACGTTACGCAGATGGGCATTCCGCTGATCATCATCTACCTGAGCGCTGACTTCGGCAGCGTCAGTGGTGGGGTCTTGTCCTCGTTTTTGATCGGCCGTGGCATGCAAGCCGTCAAGGCGCGCCTGCTGTCGATGCTGGTGTTCGCCGTAACTATTATCAGTGTGGTGTTCGCCGCAGGCGCCGCCAGCCTGTGGATCGCAGTGCTGGCCATTTCCCTGGCGATCGCCGCGCACCAGGCCTGGACGGCGAACATCTGGAGCGTGGTGATGGACTACACGCCCAAGCATATGATGAGCACGGTATTCGGTTTCGGCGGTATGTGTGCAGCGGTAGGTGGGATGTTCATGACCCAGTTGGTCGGCCATATTCTGACGCTGACCCACAACAACTACACTGTGTTATTCCTGATGATTCCCGCGATGTACTTCATCGCGTTGATCTGGCTGTACCTGATGGCGCCACGCAAGGTGCCGGACCTGGCCGATTAAGCGCAGCACATTCGATAGAACAGCAGCGTCTCGCCGGGGTCAGGTTAGAAAGGGCCGTACACTGCCCCGGCGCGCCCACGCTATCGGAGAACTCCCATGCAGAACATCGTCAACCGCCACCACCTGAACATGCCCAAGCTCGGCTTGGGCACTTGGCCCATGCTGGGCGCGGAGTGCACCCAAGCGGTTATCCAGGCCCTGGAGCTGGGTTACCGGCACATCGACACGGCGACCATGTACAACAACGAGGAGGCGGTTGGCAAAGCCCTGCAAGAGTCCGGCGTGCCCCGCGAGCAGATCCACGTGACCACCAAGGTCTGGTGGGACAAGCTCAGCCCTGCCGACATGCGCGAGTCGCTCCAAGCCAGCCTTACCGCCTTGCGCAGTGAGTATGTCGACCTGTTTATGATTCACTGGCCTGCCAAGGACTGGGATTTGGCCAAGACCATCGAAACTCTGGTGTCCTTCAAGCAACAAGGGCTGGCGAAAAACATTGGCGTGGCCAATTTTCCGTTGCCGTTGCTGCGTACCGTAGTCGAAGAGTTGCACGCGCCCTTGTCGGCTATCCAGGTGGAATACCACGTCTGCCTGAGCCAAGACCCGCTGCTGGAATACGCCCGCCTGCACGACCTGGCGCTGACCGCCTACAGCCCGCTGTTGCGCAATAAAGTTTCGGAAATCCCCGAGCTACAAGCCATCGCTAAAAAACATGATGTGCTGCCAACGCAAGTGGCGTTGAAATGGCTGCTGGACCAACCCAATGTCGCCGCCATTCCGAAGGCGGCGAGCAAGGCTAATCAGCAGAGCAACCTGGACGCCTTGAGCGTGCGGCTGGATGCCGACGATCTAGCGCTGATCGCCGGCTTGCCCAAGGACCAACGCCTGGTTAACCCGGAGTTCGCCCCGCAGTGGGATTGACCGGCGTGCGGGGGGCGTCGACTGGTAGGAGGGGGCTCGCCCCCGATCTCTGCTCGCCCCCCGCCTACCCCATCAAAAATCGAAAAACACCGTCTCCCCTTCCCCCTGAATGCGTATGTCGAAACGATACGCTGCTTTACCTTCCACTTCGCAACGGCTCGCCACTAAGGTCTGCCGACGCGCCGGCTGCTCGATCAAATTGAGCACCGGGCACTTGGCATTGGCTTGAGCCTCGTCATCGAAGTACAGACGCGTCTGCAGGTGGATGTTGATCCCCCGGGCAAACAAGCTCACGTTGATGTGCGGCGCCATGGGCACCCCCGCGGCGTTTGCCACCACGCCCGGCTTAATGGTGTTGAGCGTCCATTCCCCCGCATCGAACGTGGTTGCTGTGCGGCCAAAGCTATTGAAGGGTTTTTCCAGGTCGTACTCGGTGTGGTAATGGCCGGCCGCATCCGCTTGCCAGAATTCCAGGAACGAGTCGCGTACCAGGTGGCCATTGCCGTCGTAGACATTCCCCAATAACAGAATGTGTTCACCCGGCGCACCCGGCTTGGCCATCTGATTCCAGATTTCCTGTTCCCGTGGCGGGTTACCGGCCGCCGATAGCGCCAGGCCGATATGCACGTAAGGGCCAGCGGTCTGGGACGGGGTTTCCTTGAGCAATTCGATAGGCATGGTCGGTCCTCAGCGGTTTTCGAAGTGGGTTTTGCGCTCGCCGCGCAGCACGATGTCAAAGCGATACGCCAGGCAGTCCATGGGGTTGGCATGGGCCATGTCCAGACGGGCGATCAGGCTTTGTACCGCATCGGGGTTGGCGATCGATTTGACGATCGGGCACATCGGGATCAATGGATCGCCTTCGAAGTACAGCTGGGTGATCAAGCGCGTGGAAATGGACGGCCCGCTGACCGACACGTGGATATGGGCCGGGCGCCAGTCGTTGGGGCCATTGCGCCATGGGTAAGGGCCGGGCTTGATGGTACGGAAGTTATAAAAGCCGTCACGGTCGGTGAGCATTCGGCCCACGCCACCGAAGTTGGGGTCCAGCGGCGCCAGGTAGCGATCGTTCTTGTGCCGATAACGGCCGCCCGCGTTAGCCTGCCAGATCTCAACCAAGGTATTGGGGATTGGTTTGCCGTATTGATCGCACACTCGCCCGGCCAAAATGATCCGTTCGCCGATGGGCAAGCCACCATTATTGAAATTCAGCAGCAGATCGTTGTCGTACTCGGAGAACTTGAGGTGGGAGAAATCCGGGCCGGTGGATTCGCTGGCCGACTGCGGGATGCTCACCAGCGCTTGGCGCGGGGAGCGCGGCACGGAAGTCTTGTAGTCGGGGGTCAGCGCTTTGGGATGCCAGTTGCGATCACGGATGACGAAACGACGGGTGTCTTGGGACGACATGCCGTTCTCCTCTTATTTTGATTTATGTAGGGACACCTGTAACAGGCTAGCGCCTAGTCTTGAACAAAACCCACACAACGAATACTGAAAATAGCAGTCTTATTCATAACCGTTTGGTTATGAATCAATTAGAGCCCATCGAGAGGAACTGGCAATGTTATGGAAGAAGGGGCGGCGTAGCGACAATGTCGTGGATGCGCGGGGTGAAAGCAGCGGCGGTGGTGGCGGTGGAATGCGCATAGGCGGCGGCAAGGGCCTCAGCCTGGTCGCTGTGGTCCTGATTGTGGGCTTTGGCCTGCTGACCGGGCAAGACCCGGGGCAGATCCTGGGCGAGCTGACCGGGCAAGCCACGCAAAGCTCGGCACCGGCCAGCCCCAGCACGCAACATGCGCCGCCGGCCGGCGACGAGCAGGCTGAGTTTGTCCGCTCGATTCTCGGTGACACCGAAGACACCTGGCGTCAGGTTTTCCAGGAAAACGGCCAGCAATATAAGGATCCTAAACTGCTGCTGTTCAGTGGTTACGTGAACACGGCCTGTGGTTCGGCCAGCTCAGCGAGCGGGCCGTTCTATTGCCCTGCGGACCAGCAGGTGTACCTGGACATGAGCTTTTTCGAAGAGTTGTCCGAGCGCTTCTCTGCCGCTGGGGATTTTGCCCAAGCCTATGTGATCGCCCATGAAGTCGGCCATCACGTGCAAACCTTGCTGGGCATCCCCCAGAAAGTGGCCGCCGCGCAGAAAAAGGGCCAACGCCTGGAAGGTGCCAATGGCCTGCTGGTGCGCCAAGAATTGCAGGCCGACTGCCTGGCCGGGGTATGGGCGTTCCACGCGCAACAGCGCTTGAACTGGCTGGAGCCCGGGGACATCGAAGAAGCGCTGAACGCCGCCAACGCCATTGGTGATGACCGCTTGCAGCAGCAGAGCCAGGGCCGTGTGGTACCCGACGCGTTCACCCATGGCACCTCGGCGCAGCGGGTCCATTGGTTCAAAGCCGGCTTCAGCGAAGGTAAGTTGCAACGCTGCGACACGTTCGCGGCCCAAGCGCTATAAAGCCAATGCCCGCGCGGCCTGGCTTGGTAGCGTTGCGCTGGTTAGAGCAAACGCCGCAGAGCCAGGCAGTCTTGGGCGTGCCAGTCGGTCAGCTCCGGCCACGGGTTGTGCGGCACATTGACTAACACGGTACGCGCACCTGCGGCGCGGCCGCAGGCCAGGTCGTTGTGGTAGTCACCCACCATCACCAACCGCTCGGGGGCAACGCCCCAGGCCTGCGCCAGGTGTAACAGGCCGTCGGGCTCGGGTTTTGGCTTGGCCTCGTCGCGGCCCAGTACTGCCGCCGGCTCAAAGCAGTCGGCCAGGCCAATCGCTTGCAATGTGATGTGCGCCAGTTCACGGGCGTTGCGCGTCAAAATACCCAAGCGATAGCCGCGCCCCGCCAGCTCGCGCACCAGCTCAACGGCACCGGCCGCAGCGGTCGATGCCACGGCCAGGGCGCGCTCGTGTTCCAATAACCAGGCATGTTTGGCCGCCGACTCGGCAGCCGGCAAGGCCGCCAGATGGCCCAGAATGTCGTCTTCGGCGGGAATGTCCAGCTCCCGGCGAATGGCCGCGAAGTCATGCACCGCCACGGTCAGGGTGCCGTCCATATCGAACACCCAATGCTGCACATCGCGCAGGCTCATGACCAGTCCTCACGGTGGCGGATCAAACCTTCCTGGGCGCTCGAGGCGACCAACTGCCCTGCGCGGTTGTAGATGCTGCCGCGGCAAAAACCCCGGGCATTCCCGGCCCAGGGGCTGTCGATCACATAGAGCAACCACTGATCGGCACTCAGATTGGAGTGAAACCATAACGAATGGTCCAGGCTGGCGATTTGCATATCCCGGTGCAGCACTGACTTGCCATGGGGCACCAGCGAGGTGGTGAGCAAATTGAAGTCCGACGCGTAGGCCAGCAGGTACTTATGCAGCGCAGGCGAGTCGGGCAAGCTACCGTCGGCGCGGAACCAGATATGGTTCACCGCATCCCCAGGGCGCGGGTTATACGGGTCGCGCGCGGCCACCGGGCGTACTTCGAGGGGTTTGGCGCACAGCAGTTTATCGCGCACCGTCTCAGGCATCAGATGGGCCACACGCTGCATCAACTCAAGTTCGGTGGGCAGGTTTTCCGGGCCGACTACGTCAGGCATGCTGGCCTGATGCTCGAACCCGCGCTCGTCATACTGGAAAGAAGCACTGCATGTGAAGATAGGTTTGCCTTTCTGCACCGCTGTCACTCGGCGAGTGCTGAAGCTACCGCCATCGCGCACTCGATCGACCATATACACCACCGGCAGTTGAGCATCACCGGGGCGCAGAAAGTAGCCGTGCAGGGAGTGCACCGGGCGCTCGGGCTCTACTGTCTGGCTGGCGGCCGACAGAGCCTGGCCGAGTACCTGACCACCGAACAGCTGCCGAAAGCCGAGGTCCTGGCTACGCCCGCGAAACAGGTTTTCCTCGATGGGCTCCAAGGTCAGCAATGCGACCAGATCGTCTAACACTCGGCTCATTACAACACTCCAGGTCCATGCTTAGGGGCGCAATGATACAAGCTTGTGCTCAAAAGCCGCCAAGGAACGTGCCATCACTAGCGGCAATCCACGCGGCAAATCAGCCATGCAAGGTTTCCAGCCACTGCTCGCGGTTAATTCGATACAGCATGTGCCGCTGCAAAGAGTGCCCTTGCAGGCAAGGGTGATCGAAGTCGTCGGCGGTGTTACGGCGCATGCCAATGGCTTTCATCACCTGCTCTGAGGCAATATTCTCCACCGCCGCCATGGCCACTACCTCGGCCAGTTGGAAACGCTCGAAGCCCGCCCCGAGCGCCGCCCAGGCCGCCTCGCTGGCAAAACCCAGGCCCCAATGTTCGCGCGCCAGGCGCCAGCTGATTTCCACGGCCGGGGTGAAAGGCGCGTCGAAACACACCTCGTTCAGCCCGGTGAAGCCAATAAAGCTTCCGCTGTCTTTGCGCTGCAACGCCCACAGGCCAAAACCGTGCTCGGCAAAATGGCCACGCACGCGGCCTATCAGCGCTGCACTTTGCAACCGGCTCAGGGTGTCGGGGAAGAAGCGCATGACCTGCGGGTCTTCGCATAGGCTGGCAAAGGCCGACAGGTCATCGTCATGCCATTGACGCAATATCAACCGGGCGCTTTCCAATTCCAGCATCGCTGCCATCCCTCCACTCCTTTTCAAAAAGCGCTGCTGTTCAAAGCTGGCGTAGGCCAGCCACTCACTGGCAAGATCAGCTCTATGCCATTACCGTTGATCTACCACGAAGACTACAGCCCTGACTTTCCGCCAGAGCATCGTTTCCCCATGGATAAGTTTCGTCTGCTACGCGACCACCTGGTCGACAGCGGCGTGACCCAGCCGGCCGACTTGCTGCGCCCGCAGCTTTGCCCTCGCGAGGTGCTGGCGCTGGCCCATTGTCCAGACTACATAGAGCGCTATCTGAGCGCAGAGTTGTCTCGCGAAGACCAACGGCGCCTCGGCTTGCCTTGGAGCGAGGCACTGGCCCGGCGCACGATTCGTGCCGTGGGCGGCTCACTGCTGGCGGCCGAGCAAGCGTTGCAACATGGCCTGGCGTGCCACTTGGCCGGTGGCACGCACCACGCCCACTATGATTACCCGGCGGGGTTTTGCATCTTCAACGACATGGCCGTGATCAGCCATTACCTGCTGGCTGCGGGCAAAGTCGGCAAGGTGTTGATATTCGACTGCGACGTACACCAAGGCGATGGCACCGCGCGGATTCTGGCCGACACGCCAGACGCCATCACGGTGTCGCTGCACTGCGAGAAAAATTTTCCCGCGCGCAAGGCGCAAAGCGATTGGGACATTCCGCTGCCCATGGGCATGGGCGACGCGGCCTACCTCGCGGTGGTCGACGATGCGCTGAACTACCTGTTGCCCCTGTACCGCCCCGATCTGGTCATTTACGACGCCGGCGTGGACGTTCACCAGGACGACGCCCTGGGTTATCTGAAACTGACCGACGCCGGCGTGACTGCCCGTGATGAGTGCGTAATGCGCCATTGCCTGGGCCGCGACATACCCGTGGTGGGCCTGATCGGCGGAGGCTACAGCAAGGACCGCCAGGCCCTGGCGCGGCGCCACGGGTTGCTGCACCACAGTGCCAAACGGATCTGGAGCGCCGACCTCGGGTAGAATGCTCACCCCCTCTCGCACCCGGCGCCTGTCCATGAACGATCTTTGCAAAACCCGCCACGCTGTCGTCATCGGCGGCGGCCCAGCCGGCCTGATGGCCGCAGAAGCCTTGAGCCAGGCCGGTGTCGCGGTGGACCTCTACGACGGTATGCCCTCGGTGGGGCGCAAGTTTCTCCTGGCCGGGGTGGGCGGCATGAACATCACCCATGCCGAACCAGCCCCGGCGTTTGTTTCGCGCTACGCCGAGCGCAGCGGGCCGGTGAGCGGCTGGCTGGCCGATTTCGACGCCGAGGGCTTGCGTGCCTGGATCCACGGGCTGGGGGTCGAGACCTTCGTGGGCAGTTCAGGGCGGGTGTTTCCAGCTGATATGAAAGCGGCGCCGTTGCTGCGGGCCTGGCTAAAGCGCTTGCGCGAACAGGGTGTGGTGGTGCATACCCGGCACCGCTGGCTCGGCTGGCACGCCGACGGCAGCCTGCGGATCTGCGCGGGTGGGGTGGAACAGGCGGTGCGCGCCGATGCGGTGGTGCTCGCCTTGGGCGGCGGCAGTTGGGCCCGGTTGGGCTCGGACGGGGCATGGCTACCCTGGCTGCAGGCGCGTGATGTGGCGGTCAAGCCGTTGCAGCCCAGCAACTGTGGCTTCGACGGGCCAGGTTGGAGCGACCTGCTGCGGGACAAATTCGCTGGTGCCCCGGTGAAGAACGTCGCCCTTGGCGTATCCGGGCAAGCGCCGCGCCTGGGCGAGTTCGTCCTGACGGCCAGCGGCATCGAAGGCAGCCTGGTCTATGCGCTGTCGGCGCCGCTACGCGAGCGCCTTAATAGCCATGGCACAGCCACGGCGTACCTCGACTTGTTACCGAGTAAAACCCTGGAAAACGTCCTCGTGGCCCTGCGCGCGCCACGGGGTTCGCGCTCCATGGCCAAACACCTGCACGGGCAGTTGGGCCTCGATGGGGTAAAGGCGGCCTTGCTACGCGAGTTGACCGATAAAGACACGTTCGCCGACCCCCGCCGCCTGGCCAAAGCGATCAAAGCCCTGCCCATCCCCCTGACCGCCACGCGACCCCTCGATGAGGCGATCAGCAGCGCCGGCGGCGTGGACTTTAGCGCGTTGGATGAGGGTTTGATGCTGCGGCAATTACCGGGGGTGTTTTGCGCGGGCGAGATGCTCGACTGGGAGGCGCCTACGGGGGGCTACCTGCTGACGGCCTGCTTCGCCAGCGGCCGCCGCGCGGGGTTAGCGGCGGCGGCGTTTATCGACCGGGTGCAGGATCAAGGGCTCGGGGCTGAAGCCCCTCCTACGATGTCGTAAACCATGTCCCCGGTTTCAACGCCCGTAGGAGGGGCCTTGGCCCCGAGCTTCACCGGCCCTGAATTGAATACCGGCAGGTTTCACCGACAAGCTTGTAAACCATGTCCCCGGTTCAACGCCCTTAGGAGAGGCCTTGGCCCCGAGCCGTTAATCAATCAACAAGATCACGGCTTGCGCTTGCGCGGCCCGGTGTTGAAGGCGGGCACCTTGCGCACCGGTTTAACCGCCGGCGCCGCTTCTGTCGGGCTGTCGCCGCTGTCCATCCATTTGCCCAGGCTGCGTTTGTTACCGCTGACCTTGGGCTTTTTTGGTTTCTTCGGCTTCTTCACCACTTCGCCATTGGCGTTGGTTTCCGGCACGCGGTGCTCGGGTTCGAAGTCGGGCTCTTCGACTCGCTTGAGGGTTTGCCGAGTCAGCGTTTCAATGGCTGAGAGCAACTGCACCTCGTCGGCACACACCAAGGAAATCGCCTCCCCGCTGGCCCCCGCGCGCCCCGTGCGACCGATGCGGTGAATGTAGTCTTCGGCGACGATGGGCAAATCGAAATTGACCACCAGCGGTAAATCTTCGATGTCCAGACCGCGGGCCGCCACATCGGTGGCCACGAGGATCTGCAATTCACTGGCCTTGAAACGATCCAGAGCGCGCTGGCGCGTAGCCTGAGGCTTATCGCCGTGGATGCCGTCCGCATTGATGCTCAGCCCCTGTAGGCGCTCGACCAGTTGGTCGACGCCATTGCGGGTCTTGGCGAACACCAGCACTTGCTTCCAACGCTGCTGCTTGAGCAGGTGGCAGAACAGCTCGGGCTTGCGTTTTTTATCGACGGTCACCACCCACTGCTTGACCGAACTGGCGGCCACGTTACGCGGGCTGACTTCGATACTCAGGGGATCTTTAAGGGCCTGGCCCGCCAATAGGCGAATGGCATCAGAGAAGGTCGCGGAGAACAGCAAGGTCTGGCGCTGCTTAGGCAACGCGGCATAAATGTCGCGTAACTCTTCGGAAAAGCCCAGGTCGAGCATGCGGTCGGCTTCGTCCAGTACCAGCGTTTGCAGCTGGTTGAATTTGACCGCGTTCTGCCGGTACAGATCGAGCAGCCGGCCAGGTGTCGCCACCAGCACATCGACCCCTCTGCGCAGTTTCATCATTTGCGGGTTGATGCTGACCCCGCCATAAGCCGCATAGGTGCTCAGCGGCAGATGCTCGGCGTAGGCCTGGATATTGGCATGCACCTGCTCGGCCAACTCGCGAGTGGGCACCAGCACCAGGGCACGCACGCAGTTGCTCGCCACCTTGGGCCCTTCCAGGGTCAGGCGTTGCAGCAACGGTAACGCAAAGCCTGCCGTTTTACCCGTGCCGGTCTGGGCCGCCGCCATCAGGTCGCGGCCCGCCAACACCGCGGGCACAGCTTGTGCCTGCACCGGGGTGGGCGTTTGATAGCCGAGGGTTTCGAGGACGCGCAGTAGGGGTTCGATCAGGCCAAGGGAGGCGAATGTCATGGGGTTACCGTCAGGAAAGGTTCAGCAATGCGCGCAGTTTACCCTGTCCGCTACGCTAATGCTTTCTTGCGCCAGTGTGGCAGGCCGATCAGCACCACCGCGCTGACGATCACTGCCATCGCCAGGCATTCCTGCCAGCCAATGCGCTCCCCGGCAAACCCCACCCCCAACAGCACCGCGACCACCGGGTTGACGTAGGCGTAGCTGGTGGCCGCCACGGGGCGCACATGTTTGAGCAAGTACATATAGGCACTGAAGGCCAGGATCGAGCCAAAACCGATCAAGTACAGCAAGGCCCCCCACCCCGCTGCACTGGGCATTTGCTCCATACGCTCGCCACTCAGGACGCTGGCCAGCAGCAAGGCCGCGCCGCCCACGAGCATTTCAGCAGCGCTGGCCATGGCGCCAGCGGGCAACTCGACGCGCCGGCTCCAGACTGAGCCGAAGGCCCAGGCTGCTGCGGCGGACACCACCAGGGCAGCCCCTAATGGACTGGCTTGCAGGTTCGGGCCCAGGTTGAGCAGGACAATGCCGATCAGCCCCAACGCAATGCCCGCCCATTCCAGCCGGGTCGACCCCGCGCCGCTCAGAAACATAAACACCAGGGTGAACAAGGGCACGGTGGCCACCGCCAACGCCGCCACGCCCGACGCAACCCCGGCATGCTCGGCAAGGGTCACCCCACCATTGCCACAACTGAGCAGCAGCACGCCGATCAGCCCTGCCCCGCGCCATTGCGCCCAGGTCGGCGCAGGTGCGCCGCGCCAGCGCAGAAAACCATAGAGCAGCAAACCTGCGACCACAAAACGCACCCCCGCCATCAACATGGGTGGCCACGACTCGATGCCAATGCGAATCACCAAATAGGTCGAGCCCCACACCAGGTAGAGCGCCAGAAACGCGCCGATCAATAACAGCGGGAAACGACGAGGGGCATCCATGGCAGGCTCATTAGCGAAAGAGAAGCGCTATTTTAGAAAGGCCACCGCGTCTTTTTAAGATCGAAGCGGGCGTTATATTGCGCGCCAGGCTTTTATTCGATGGTTTTAGCGCCTATAAAACAACTTTTCCAAAGGGGCACTTTTGATCCATGGACCGCTACGACCGCTTGCTGCTGGCTGAACTCTTGGAAAATGGCCGCGCCTCCTTTGCGCAATTGGCGCGCAAGGTCAATTTGTCTGCCCCGGCCGTGGCAGAGCGCGTGGCAAAACTGGAAGCCAGCGGGGTGATCACCGGTTACCGCGCGCAGATCGACTTAAGCAAAATCGGCCTGCCGATCCAGTGCGTCATCGAACTGCGCCTGGCCCAACATGGCAGCCAACAGGCCTACGAAGAACTGGCGAAAATCCCCCAACTTACGCAGTGCCATCGCGTCACCGGAGACCCCTGCGTGATCATGCAGGCCGCCGTCGGCTCGATGCCGGAGCTGGAAACCCTAATCGACCGCGTGGCGCAACTGGGCTTCAGCAAGACCGCGATCATTCTCTCCAGCGTTGTGACCGACCGGGTGCCGCTGGCGCAATTGGGGCTGCCGCCCCCCCGCGATGCTTGAGCAGCGCTTCAGCCAATTTGGCCGCGGGGACTTTCTGCAAGTTGCACAACAAGCGGTGCGACACTTCGCCCACCCCGTGCCGCTCACGCAACTGCTCAGCCAAATGCTGCGCCAGGTTGGCGGCCATCTCGGCGTCGGCCATGGCCCGGTGCGCCTGCCCGGTGTGGGGTAAGTTGGCCCAGCGGGTCAGGGTGCCAAGTTTATGGTTCGGCGCGCCGGGTAGCAGGCGCCGCGCCAGCAGCATCGAACAGGCGAAGCTCTGGCTGCGTTCGCGGCGCAACAAGCTGAGTTCGTAGTCCCAGAACTTTTGGTCGAAAGACGCGTTGTGCGCCAGCAGCGGCGTAGTGCCGACAAACTCAGCCACCTCAGCCATCACCTGGGCCGCCGGCGGCGCTTTGCGCACCATCGCCGTGGTGATGCCGGTCAGGCTGGCAATAAAACCGGGGATCGGTAGGCCCGCGTTCATCAGGCTCTGATAACGCCCGACGATCTGCCCGCCTTCAAGCATGACCACGGCAATCTCGGTCGCCCGGCACTGGCTATTGGGGGAGATACCGGTGGTCTCGAAATCGATGACGGCAATACGTTCCAAAACAGGCAACCCTCGTTTGAATCTAGTTTTTCAACAACAGCGCGCCTTCGATGGGCACATAACGGCTGGCCGCGCGAATCAGCGAGTTGGCGGTCAGGCCCGGTACGCCGTAAGCCACCGCCTGCACGCCATGTTTGTTGATGATACGGTCGAGCAACAGGTCGAAGTCACCATCGCCGGAAGCCAGTACCACTTCGTCGACGCGGTCGGCGACGTCCATGATATCGATGGTAATGCCCACGTCCCAGTCACCCTTGGCTGAACCGTCACTGCGCTGGATGTAGGGCTTGAGCTTCACGGTAAAGCCTAGGTTGCGCAGGATCTGCTGAAATTGCTGCTGTTTGCTGTCACCGCGGTCGATGGCGTAGGCGTAGGCCTCGACGATCTGCCCATGCTGGCTGATGTCCGCCCATAACGCTGCATAGTTGAAATGACAACCGTGGGCCTGGCGCACGGTGTAATAGAGGTTCTGCACATCGGCGAACACTGCGATCTTTTTCACCGGGCATCCTCTGGGGCTAAGCGAGTGGCCGCACAGTATGCCAGCAATCGAAAGGGAAAGATCGGGGCCAGTGCGGGCCCCGAGTCTCACCTCAAAGGGGCTTAAACGAAACTATCGTCGTCGGCAAAACCGCCGCCGTCGTCACCACCAAAGCCCAGGTCTTGGTCGGCGTCCCAGTTGTCGTTGCTGGTCACCTGCTCGGCGTTGTCATTCCAACCGCTGTCACTGCCCGCGTCACTGGCCGGGCTGGCCTGTTCTTCGATGACATTGACCACTTCCGTAGGCTGGTTCTGGTGAAACAGGCTACTGATGCCTTCAGCCAGCATCACCCCACCGGCCACGCCCGCCGCCGTTTGCAAGGCACCGCGCATAAATCCGCCACCCGCCGGGGCCTGCGCCCCAGGCTGGGCGTAGGGCTGCGCATACGGCTGTTGCATGGCTGGCGCCTGGGGCGGCGCGACGGACGAACGGGCAGGTTCGCGCCACCCGCCGCCAGTGGGCGCAGCCGGCTGGGTATCGCGGTTGCCAAAAATACTGGAGAGAAACCCGCCTGAGCCCGCAGCCTGCGGTTGGGCCGACTTGGCCTGGGCCAACTCAGCCTGCAACTGTTTGTTCTGTTCATCCAGGCGCTTGAGTGCGACTTCCTGCACCAGGATCGCCTGGGCCATGTAATAGGCGGCGGCCGGCTGGGTGCTCAAGTGCTCCTTGATCCGCGCGTCAGCGAGGGGGTCTCGCGGCGCGCCTTGGGCTTCGGCGGCCTTGAGCCGGGTAAAAAGTCCATCGATCAGGGTTTGCTCTTCGCTGTTCATGGCGACCTCGTAGATAGCCGGTAATAATTTGGGCCCGCTGAGATTCAACGTGCGCCTGCAACCACAATGGGGCGTGTGGGCAGGCCTTTCAATGGATGCCAGCGATGAAACTTTGTTCATCCCGGCCCCTGCCGATGGTTGGAGGCCCTGGGTTGATCGGCTAAAGTGGCGCCTCGCTTTTCCATCTCTGGCGCCTCAATGAACCTGCTTAGCGTGCTCCGCGACTCATTGTATTTCTTCCGCATCAACCTGCTGGCGATCGTCCGCTTGTGCTTACCGCTGGTGGTCGTAGAGACCGTGGTGACCCAGTGGGTTGGCCAGGTCGGCGGCGACGAGCGTGCGGTGTATTACGACGTGCTCGTCGGCCTGCTGTTCTACCCGCTCTATACCGGCGCGCTGATTCTCTTCCTCGATGCCCGCAGCGACGGTTACAGCCCATCGGGGCGCGACCTATTGGCCACCGCCCTGCGCTTGTGGCCCTCGTTCGCACTGCTGGCAGGTATGAGCACCCTGCTGATCATGCTGGGGATGTCCCTGTTTCTGCTGCCTGGGTTGTGGGTGATGGTCAAACTGGCGTTCGCCGAGTACCTGCTGGTATTGCATCAGTTGACGCCCATGGCGGCGATGCGTCAGAGCTTTGAAATGACCCGCGGGCATTTCTGGCTGATCATGGGCTGCGTACTCGCCGTGCTGGTCCCCCTATGGCTATTGGACGGCCTGGTCGCCCAACTGTTGCCCGCGCCGCAGCCGCTATGGGCGAGCCTGTTGCTGGGCAGCCTTAGCGGGTTCCTGCAGTTGTTCGTCAGCGTCGTGCTGTTCCGCCTGTTCATGCTGGTCAACGAAAGCGCCCGCCCACGCCCGTGAGCGCTGGGCGCATTGCGTATGAACGGTTATGCTCGGGTTTGACCCGTAGCCACCTATTGAGCCGATGATCCGACTTCTGCGCACCCTTGTGTTGATCCTGCTCATCTGCGCGGCGTTGCTTTATGCGCTGCTCCAGCAACTAGCATGGCGCCCAGCCCCACGGGAGGCGTTGCCGGTAGCCTGTACGCGCGAGGCGCCGCCTTTGCTGCCCGGCCAGGTGCTGAAGGTGATGACCTGGAACGTGCAGTACCTGGCCGGCAAGCGCTATGCATTCTGGTACGACCTGGTCAACGGCAGCGGCCCCGAGCAACGCCCCTCGGCGGAGGACTTGGCCTACAACCTGGACGAAGTAGCCCGCGTCATTCGCGCTGAAGCGCCTGATGTGGTACTGCTGCAGGAACTCGATAAAGGCGCCACAGCGACCGATCACCAAGATCAACTGGCGCTGCTGCGCGAGCGCCTCACCGACCTTTACCCGTGCGCCACGCAGGCGTACGACTGGCAGGGGCGCTTCGTGCCGTACCCTTCCGTGCTGGGTAGCGTCGGACGCCAACTGGCGACCCTAAGCCGCTTTCGCATTGGCCAGGCCGAGCGAGTGCAATTGGCAGAACGCCCAGCGCCGTTCTGGCAAACGCCTTTCCAGCCGCGCCGCGCCTTGCTCACAGCCTACCTGCCGCAGCAAGGCGGCGGTCAGGTCGCGGTGATCAATACCCACCTCGATGCCTACAGCGCCGCCGACGACACCCAGCTGCGCCAGGTACAAACGCTGTCCAAAACGGTGGATAAACTGGAAGCCCAGGGCACTGCTTGGCTGGTCGGAGGCGACCTGAACCTTCTACCCCTGGGCCAGCAACGGCGGCTCCCCAATGAACAACGCGATCGCTATTCACCCGCCAGCGACTTGCACCTGTTGTGGGACACCTATCCGATGATTCCCAGCAACAGCGAAGCCGCAGGCGCTGACCGGGCTGCCTGGTTGACCCACTTTCCCAATGATCCCAGCACTCACGCGCCCGACCGTACCCTCGACTATCTAGTCCATAGCCCGCGCCTACAACGCGTCGAAGGGAGGGTCCGGCAGGAGGACACCTTGAGTATTTCCGACCACCTGCCCGTGGTCGGGCGCTTCCTGTTGCCAGCGCCACCAGCAGTAAACGAATAAGGTCAGGCTTTGCTTGCGCTGTGCTCAAGGTTATTGGGCAACAAGGTGCCCACACCAAATACATTAACGGCCACCGCGACCCTTAACCCTCTGCGCGCGCGCATCGCCTCAACCTCGAAGCTCTGCAAGCGGGAGGCGAATAACTGGCCAAGCTCAGCTTTCGGTTGTTTGTTCGAACTATTCATCAGGTCGATCTCCATTGATTCCCGGCCCTTAAGCCGCCCGGCTTACACCGGGCGGCCATAGCAGGTTTAGGCGTCTTTGCCTTGCACCAGACCAGAGCCCAGGTCGGCGCCCGTTACCGGATTACTGGTGGGGTCAGAGGCGGTGCGCACTTTCATGGCTTCCAGCACGGCACTGTCCTTGCTGCTCAATTTCACCGAGGCAGAGCCGTCGCCACCATCTACCGCAGGCTCAGGCGACTCGACATACTCCCACTCGCCACCCTCGTTCCACGGGCCACGCATGCCGGGTTCCGACATATTGAAGTACTTGTTGGTGAACTCTGGCATGCCCGGCAATTTGCCCTGCGGGAAGTTAGGCTGAATCGCGTGCAGCGCCTTCTCGAACGACAACTGGTGGGCGATTTCCCGGGTCATCAAAAAGCCCAGGGCTTCCTTGACGCCCGGATCGTCCGTCACGTTCATCAAACGCTCGTACACAATCTTGGCCCGTGCCTCAGCCGCAATGTTCGAGCGAAAGTCCGCCGTTGGCTCGCCGATGGTGTCGATATAGGCAGCAGTCCAGGGCACACCGGCCGAGTTCACCAGCGGTGCACCGGCGCCGTACAACAGGCTAGTGATATGGGAGTCGTTACCGGCGCCGTTAATGGCGCGGTACAGATCACCCTCCTTTTCAACGCCTTCGGCCAGTTGGCCTTTGGCGCCCTTATTGAGCATCACAATAATGGAGCCCACGATCTCAAGGTGGCTGAGCTCTTCCGTGGCGATGTCCATCAGCAAGTCTTTGCGGCCTGGATCTTCTTCAGCCAAACCTTGGGTGAAGTAACGGCCAGCCGCAGCCAGCTCACCCTGAGCGCCGCCAAACTGCTCCAACAGCAGGTTGGCCAGGCCAGGGTTAGGGGCGGCTACACGGACGGTGTATTGCAGACGTTTGTTATGAATAAACATGTCGATCCCTCGGGCTTTTCTTAGGAAGCGTTAACCCCCTTGGCAGGGCCTACTACAACGCAGTCTTAAAATGAGAGGGTTGTCGGACGTCGTTTGATGTATTTCATTTGGGGCTGATGGACGGGTGGTAGGGAGCGGGAAGTTCCATATAATGCGGGGATCGAGTGGATAGATAGCACTAATCATCGTGGATCATGCGAAAAACCGCTGGGCGCCCCCTGAGGGGGAGAGCAACACCATCATCAGGTACCTGGCCAACCGCAACAACGCCCTGCACCTTTATCCACAAGACGCAAAAGCCAGAGCTCGGGTAGACCAGTGGATCGACTGGCAAGCCACCGACCTCAACAAGTCATGGAGTTATGCCTTTATGTCGCTGGTAAGGCGCTGCGTGGCCCATCAAGACCCCGAGGCCCTCGCCACAGGATGCCGTCAATGGTCCAGGCACATGCAGATTCTCGATCGACAACTCGACGCAACGGGCGCATACGTTAGCGGCAGCGAATTTTCGCTGGCAGACATCCCAATCGGCCTCTCAGTCAACCGCTGGTTTGAAACCCCACTGGCTCATCCGGATTTCCCGGCAGTCAGTGCCTACTACGATCGATTGGGCCAACGTGCCGGCTATCGACTGCATGGGCGAAACGGTACCCCGTGAAGCCTGCACTTCAGGCGCCCCATAAACAGCAAAACCACCCCCAACACAGTGCAGCCTTTAGGTACCCCGCGGCTTAGCCCGCGCCGTCGCTTCAGCAACAAGAGGATCCTCCGGCCAATAGTGCTTCGGATACCGCCCCTTAAGATCTTTTTTCACCTCGCTATACGTCGTGCGCCAGAAGTTGGCCAGGTCCTGGGTGACCTGGACCGGGCGGCGCGCCGGTGACAGTAGATGCAACTTGAGCACTTGGCGGCCGTTGGCGATTCGCGGGGTATCTGACAGGCCAAACAGCTCTTGCAGGCGCACCGCTAAAATGGGGGGCTGCTCGCTGTAGTCGATACGGATGTTCGAGCCCGAGGGCACTTGCAGGGTTGCCGGGGCCAGGGCGTCAAGCTGCTGGGGCAACGGCCAGGGCAAGCGGTTGCGCAGGATGGAGGGCAGGTCGAGTTGGGCGAAGTGGCTAAGCCGGGTGACTTTGCCCAGGTAGGGCATCAGCCAATCCTCCAGAGTTGCCAGGAGTGCCGAGTCGCTGAGGTCGGGCCACTGCGTTTGGCCCTGGCTGGCGGTATCGAGGTGGCGCAACAGGGCAACCCGAGCCTGCCACTGGCGCAGCTCCGGGTTCCATGCCAGCAGTTCCAGGCCTTTGCGGCGCACGTAGTTGACCAAGGCCTGGCTGCGCAGTTGCTCGTCCAGCTGGGCCAGAGGCGCACTGGCGATCACCAGTTCGCCCACCCGGGTCTGGCGTTCGGCACGCAACACGCCTTCGCGCTCGTCCCACTCCAGCTCGTCCACCTCGCTCACCTGCTCGGCCAGGACGGTGTCGAACAGGCCGGGGTCGAGCTCAGCGGCCAGGTAGATGCGTTCTTCGCGCTGGCCCTGGCGACTGCCCAGGTCGGCGACCACCAGCCAGGGGTGTTTCATTAGAGCATCCGGTTCGCCGAACTGGGCGGCGCGGCCATTGCTCAGGCGGTACTCACCGCCACCACTGCGGCGTTGTTGGGCGATGCGGTCGGGGTAGGCCAGGGCCAGCAGGCCACCGACCCACTTCGAGTGGTCAGGGTCTGGCACAGCCTGGGACGCACCGCCGCGCAGCAAAGATCGGTATTGCTTGGCCAACTGTTTGGCCCGCTGAGCGCCGCCCTGCTCCCCGCGTTGCGCCCGTTGCTGGCCCGCTAAAATGGCCAAGCGGCTATGCAGGTCGGCACCGGCGCCGCGCTGAATGTCCCGCTCACCGAGCAGCGCCGCCAGGTCACACGCCAGTTGCGCCAGACCCAAATCATGGCCCCGTAGAAGCAGGTGAGCAATGCGTGGGTGCGCAGGCAACTCGGCCATGGCTTGGCCGTGCGGGGTAAGCGGGCCTTGGGCTTGCACCGCACCCAGGCGCCGTAATAAATCGCAGGCCTGGGCATAGGCAGCTGCAGGCGGGGCGTCGAGCCAGGCCAGTTCGTGGGGCTGTACGCCCCACCGACCGAGCTGCAAGGCCAACCCGGTGAGGTCGGCCTGCTGTATTTCGGGGGCGCTGAAAGCGGCCAATTGCTCGTGCTGCGCTTCAGACCACAAACGGTAGCAGACGCCCGGCTCAATCCGCCCTGCCCGGCCCGCGCGCTGGGTGGCACTGGCCTTGGAAATGCGCTGGGTGTCGAGCCGAGTCATGCCGCTGCGTGGGTCGAAGCGCGGCACGCGCTCCAGGCCGGCATCGATCACCACCCGCACGCCGTCGATGGTAATACTGGTTTCGGCGATATTGGTCGCCAACACCACCTTGCGCACACCGGCTGCCGGTGGATCGATCGCTGCGCGCTGCTGTTGCAGGTCGAGCTCGCCGTGCAGCGGACACAGCAAAACATGTCGCCAGCGGGGCGAGTCGCCGAGGCTCTCCTGCAAGCCTTGGTGAACCCGGCGAATCTCGGCCTGCCCAGGCAAAAACACCAGCATGCTGCCGCTCTGCTGCTCCAGGGCATCCATGCACGCCGCCACCACCCGTGGCTCGATGTACTCACCCGGTTGCGCGGGTCGGCTCCACACGGTGTTCACCGGGTACATGCGCCCTTCGCTGGTGACAATCGGGGCGTCATCGAGCAGGCGCGACAAGCGCTCGCCTTCCAGGGTGGCCGACATCAACAGCACCTTGAGTGGCGCATCGTCGCGAAACAATTCGCGGCCATTGAGGGTGAGCGCCAAGGCGAGGTCGGCGTCCAGGTTGCGCAGGTGAAACTCATCGAAAATCACTAAGCCTACGCCTTCCAGGGACGGGTCGCCCTGCAGCCGGCGCGCCAGGATACCTTCGGTGACCACCTCGATGCGGGTGGCGGCGCTCACCTTGCTTTCAAGGCGAATCCGATAGCCCACGGTGGCGCCCACCTGCTCGCCCAACTCGGCGGCCATGCGCTCAGCCGCTGCTCGCGCGGCCAGGCGTCGAGGCTCCAACGTGATGATGGTTTGCCCGTTGAGCCACGGCTCATCCAGCAACGCCAGGGGCACCCGGGTGGTTTTGCCGGCACCGGGGGGCGCCTGGAGGACGACTTCGTGGCGGTCTTGCAGGGCTTTTAATAGGGCCGGTAGGGCGGCGTCGATGGGCAGTGCGATCATGGGGGCTCCCTGGCAGGCTGGGCAGTATAACGGCATGCCAGCGCAAACATAGGCAACCGGGTGCCAGGTGGGCCGGAAACCCAAGCGCCTAGCCACGGTCTGAGCTATGGCCCGAGACCATTTGCTTGTATCGTTGCGTCCTTAACTTCGGAGATTTCCATGCGCATTCCTTCTCGTTTGATTGGCGGTGTTTTGGTCGCCACCCTGCTGACTCAGTTGACCGCCTGCGGCACGCTGTTTTTCCCGGACCGCCGGGGCCAGATCGAAGGCAAAATCGACCCTGTGGTCGCGGCATTGGACGCCATTGGTATCTTGTTTTATGTGCTGCCGGGGCTGATCGCCTTTGGTGTCGATTTCGCCACCGGGGCTATCTATCTGCCAGGCGGCACCACCGCACAAGTCGCGCCGGAAAAACTGCGCGAAGCGGTGGGCAGCGATGGCCGGGTCGATAACCACCGGTTGCAAGCGATTCTGCAAACCGAGCTTGGCCAGAGCCTGCCATTGGACGATCCACGCCTGATCCAACATAAAGGCAGCGTCGAGCAACTGGCCGCTTACGGTTTGCGCCCCGCGGCCTAAGGAAGGCTGATGACCAGCAGCACGCGCCACGCCCATCTGCTCAAGTTGGCCACCCGTGCCTCACTGGCAGTGGCCAGTGTATTGATCCTGTGCAAGGCCATCGCCTGGTGGCTCAGTGGCTCGGTCAGCCTGTTGGCAGGGTTGACCGATTCGGTGCTGGATGGCGCAGCGTCGTTTATCAATCTGCTGGCCGTGCACTATGCGCTGCGCCCGGCCGACGACGATCACCGTTACGGCCACGGCAAGGCCGAAGCCCTGGCCGGCATGGCGCAAGCCATGTTTATCGGCGCCAGTGCTGTGCTGATCGGCTACCAGGCGGTGCAGCGCCTGCTCGACCCGCAGCCATTGGGCGAGGCCGGTGTGGGCATCGCCGTGATGGTGTTGTCGTTGGCGCTGACGGCCGGGTTACTGGCATTGCAATACAAGGTCATTCGCGAGACCGGTTCCACGGCCGTGCGCGCTGATTCCCTGCATTACCGCTCCGACCTGTTACTCAATGCCAGTATCCTGGTCGCCCTGCTGCTGGCCCGCTACGGCTGGCCGCAGTTGGACGCGATCTTCGGCCTGGGTATCGCCGTGTTTATCCTGTGGAGTGCGGGGCAGATCGCATTCGAAAGCACGGCCATCTTGATGGACAAAGAGCTGTCCACCGACGTTAGTGATGAGATGAGCGCGCTGGCACGGGGCATCCCAGGCGTACTAGGGGTGCACGATGTGCGTACGCGCATGTCGGGCAACCATTGGTTCGTGCAGTTGCACCTGGAGCTGCCGGGGCAGCTTAGCCTCTCGGCCGCCCATGCCCTATGCGACAAGGCAGAGGCGGCGATCAAGGCCCGCTATCCGAAAGCCGAAGTGCTGGTGCACGCCGACCCTCAGGAAGTGGTGGGCACGGCGGTCAGTTGATCTGATACCCGCGCGAAGCCAGGCAGTTGGCCAAGGACTGGCGGTATTGGTCGACGACCGTTTGAGCCGGGGCATAGCTGGCGGTGCGAGGGTCAAAACCGCTTTGGTCGGTTGACCAGCGCTGGCAATCGTAACGATCTTGCTGAATCTGCTGGGGCGTTTGCCCATTAATGGGGTAGAACGCCACGTCGTAGGGGCCGTTGGCAGGCTGTGGCGCCGAGGCCGGTTGCGGTGCCGAGGCCACCGGCTGGTTCACTACCACGTACTCCTGGCTGTCGTTCAGCCACTGGTAATAGGTGCCTGAAGCCTGGAAAAACACCGAATTACCCACCCACATCCGCTGCGCGTAGTCCGGCAGGTAGCGCACTCGCACGCCGTAGGGCGGGTTGACCACGACATAACGCGGGCCTTGCGGGCGGTACCAGTAGCCATCGGAAAAGAAGTAATCCTGGCCGCGATACGGCACCCGGTAGTTCTGCCCAGGGAAGCGGTCGATCACCTGCCCTGGGCGGTACTGCGGGCCATTACCCCAGCCATTGCCAGGGTTGCCGTGCCAGCGGTCATCGCCCGGGCGGCCGTTGCCGGCATTCCAATTGCGGGTGCCGCCATTTGGGTAGTTATTGTCGCGCCGTGGGTTGTTGTCGCGGTAATCGCCGTAACGCGGCTGCTGGGTCTGGCGCACCTCGTTGGGGCGGCTTTGAATGAGCTCATTGGTGCGCGGCGGCGAGCTGTAATACGCATCCGCTGGGCGCGAGGGGCCCCGGCGCGGCTCGTCCTGCCTATTGGGTGTAGGCTGAGGGCGGCTTTCACCACGCCCGCGCGGCTCTGAAGGCTGGGGCCGGTTTTGCGGCTGTGGCGCGGCCCTGGGCGCCTCTTGGGCACCACCCTGGGGTTTGCTGCCCATTAGCTCGCCCATGTCGGCGGCCAGGCTGTGGACACTCAGGCCTGCACAGAACAAACCAACACCGGCGATCCGCCAGATGCGCGATTTCATGACTTACCTCAACGGGTGTGAATATCCATAAGACTGGAAAATCGGCGGGCGGTTCTCCACCCTGCTGCCAGTCTGTCTGAAAGCTGTATCGGCGGGACCGACCGGTTACATGACCCAAATCCGAAGGATAAAAAAAGGAGGCCTGCTGGCCTCCCTTGGTGAACATCGTCCTGGCTCGGCGCTTGTGGCGTCGGCTCACTTCACGCCCTCTTGTGAAGGGTGTGCAGCCCGGGGGCCAGCCCGCCCCGGTGGGGTGCGGCGGCCGCGACCCGCGTGATTCGGCGGTTCGCAGTGGACTCATGTCCGGGCAGTGATTCTGTTAAAAAGAATAGCGCGCAAGCGGCGGGCAAAGATTGCGAAGGCTGGCTAGAAAAACATCACTTGCGCAATTAATCCCTTAGGAATGATAATTTTCAGCAATTCTATAAAACACAGGCGGATACATGAGCAAACTTGACCGGTATGACTTGAGTATTTTGACTGAGCTGCAACGCGATGCGCGCATTTCCAATCAGGAACTGGCCGAACGCATCGGCCTGTCCCCCTCCCCCTGCTCACGCCGGGTCAAGCAACTGGAAGACGACGGCTATATCACCCGCCAGGTCGCCCTGCTGGACCGCAAGAAACTTGGCTTGAGCCTGACCGCCTACGTGTTGATCGGCATGGACCGCCACACCCCGGAGCGTTTCGAGCATTTTGAAGCGACTATCCGTAACTTGCCGCAAGTGATGGAGTGCTGCCTGGTCACCGGGACGGACGCCGATTACCAGTTAAAGGTGGTGGTGCCGGACATGGACCACTACCAACAACTGCTGCTCGGCCACCTCACCCGCATTGAAGGGGTGACCAGCGTACGTTCCAGCTTTGTCCTGAGCCAGGTGCTGGCCAGTACCGAGCTGCCGCTGACTCATCTACGTTAGCCGGGGCGGAACCTCCGTCCAACAGCCTTGAGCCAGGTCACCAAGGCTCCAGTCGCCGATGCGCACCCGCACCAGACGCAATGTTGGCAGGCCGACCGCTGCGGTCATGCGCCTGACCTGGCGGTTGCGCCCCTCGCGAATGACCAATTCCAGCCATTGGGTGGGCACACTTTTGCGAAACCGCACCGGTGGGTCTCGTGGCCACAGTGCAGGCTCATCGAGCAGACGCGCTTGGGCGGGCAAGGTCATGCCATCGTTGAGCTCCACCCCGGCGCGCAAGCGTTGCAAGTGCGCCTCGCTGGCCTCGCCTTCCACTTGCACCCAATAGGTCTTGGCCAGCTTGTGCTTGGGGTCGGCGATGCGCGCCTGCAGTTGGCCGTCGTTGGTCAGCAACAGCAAACCCTCGCTGTCGCGGTCCAGGCGCCCGGCGGGGTAAACGCCAGGCACATCGATAAAGTCCTTTAAGGTCGCGCGGCCGTCGCCGTCGCTGAACTGCGTGAGCACGTCGAACGGCTTGTTGAACAGCAACAGGCGCGGTTCAGCCGGGGGCGCCTTACTGATACGGCGTTTTTCCGGTGCGCGCGGGCGGCCGGCGGGTTTGGCGGTTTTCATCGGCACCTAGCGGAACGGCGGTTCATCGAAGCTGCGCAGCTTGCGTGAGTGCAGCGCATGCAACTGCGTGCGCAACAGGTCGAGCGCAGCGATGCCGATGTTCAAGTGCTGGCTGACCGCGCGGTTGTAGAACGCATTGGCCGAGCCAGGCAATTTGATTTCCGAGTGCAGAGGTTTGTCCGACACGCAGAGCAAGGTGCCGTACGGCACGCGCAAACGGTAGCCTTGCGCAGCGATGGTGCCACTTTCCATGTCAACCGCGACGGCTCGCGACAGGTTGATCAATGGCCGTTCCTGAGCCCAGCGCAGCTCCCAGTTACGGTCGTCATAGGTCAGCACGGTGCCGGTGCGCAGGCGCTTTTTCAAGTCGTCGCCACGCTCGCCCGTGACTTGGGCGGCAGCTTCTTGCAAGGCCATCTGCACTTCCGCCAGGGCTGGAATCGGGATGTTCGGCGGCAGCACGCGGTCGAGAATACCGTCCTGGCGCATATAGGCGTGGGCCAGCACGTAGTCACCGATGGTCTGGGACTGGCGCAGGCCGCCACAGTGGCCAATCATCAACCAGCAATGGGGGCGCAGTACGGCCAGGTGGTCGGTGATGTTCTTCGCGTTCGAAGGCCCGACCCCGATGTTGACCAGGGTCACACCGTCGCCGTCGGCGGCGATCAGGTGGTAGGCGGGCATCTGATAGCGGTGCCATACCACACTGGCCACCAGGGCTTGCGCCTCACCGTTGTCCATGTGCTTTTCGATGATCACGTTGCCCGGCATCACCAGACGTACGAAGCGCGGGTCATTCTGCAGCTGTTCCAGGCCATGGGCGACAAACTGGTCGACATAGCGGTGGTAGTTAGTGAGCAGAATCCACGGCTGTACGTGGCGCCAGTCGCTGCCGGTGTAGTGGATCAGGCGGCGCAGCGAGAAGTCCACCCGCGCGGCGTCGAACAAGGCCAGCGGCAGCGGGTCGGCGGTGGCCCAGTCGTAGAGGCCGTCGGCGATGCCGTCGGTGGCGGCAGATAGGTCGGTGCTGGGGAACACCCGAGCCAGGGCCGCGGCGGTAACGCCGGTGCCGGCCAGCTCATCGCCTTGGTCGACGACATAGGGGTAAGGGATGTTCTGCTGGCTGACGCCCACTTCAATGACCACCGAGAAGTCCCGCATCAACGGGCGCAGTTGGTCGAGCAGATAGCTGCGAAAAGCGGCGGGCTGGGTGACGGTGACCGAGTAAGTGCCAGGCAGTTGGACCTTGGCGTAAGCGCGCGTGGTGGCGGGCACTTCACCGCTGTAGCGGTAGGTCAAGCGCAGCTCTGGGTAGCGAAAACCGGCACGCTGTTGGGCGTCGGGTTCACTGCGGTCCTTGAGGTAACGCTTGAGCGCCTGGCTCAGTGACTGGGTGGCGCGCTCATGCAGTTCGGCGAGCCGGTCGACGGCTTGCTCGGCGGTTTCTACAACTACGAAGGCATCGGCTGTGCTGGTCAAAGTGGATATCCTGGCTGATCTTGCAGGCGTCTATCTTGCCTGTAATGCCCAGCAAAGGCACGTTTGCAATTGCCTGGCAGCGCGCTTCAGACGCTCTCACCCTCGGCCAACAGCATCCCATGCAGAACGTTTTGCAACTCGTCGAAACGCACCGGCCCCACCAGGCATTTGGTGGCCCCGGCTTTATGGCAGCGCTCGCGCTCACACACTGATTGAGCGCTCACCACCACCAACACCGGCAACTGCACGCAGCCGGGCAGTTCGCGCAGGTTGCGGCAGGTGGCAAAGGCATCGGACAAGGGTAGCTGGCCGTCGAGCAGCACTGCGTCGAAGCGCTCGCGGCGCATCAGGTCAAGGGCGGCCAGGCCATCGTCGGTGGTGCGTACGCGGTAACCCAGCTTGAGCAACATGCCGCGTACCACCAGTTGATGGATGGAGTTGTCGTCGACCAGCAACACCGTGCAGTCCTGGGCACCCCGACGGGTTCCGAAGGTCTTGCCACCTGCGGCGAAGCCTTTGAGGGGGTGAGTATCCAGGGCCCCGAGGCGCACATTGAGCTCAAAGGTGCTGCCCCGTCCAGGCTCCGACTGGTGGCGCAGATCGCCCCCCAGCAACTCAGCCAACTGCCGGCAAATCGCCAGGCCGATGCCCAGGCCACCGTACTCCCGGGTCATCGAACCGTCGACCTGATAAAAGCGCTGGTACAGGGTTTCTTCGTCCAAACCGCCAAAGCCGATGCCGCTGTCGCGCACGGTGAAGCGCAGCTCAAAGCTGTCATCGCTGCCGGGCTGGCCGTCGACCTGGACCGTCACCGCGCCCTGGCGGGTGAATTTGATGCCGTTATCGATCAAGCAGCCCAAGCACAGGGCAAGCTTCTTGGCGTCACCCTGGAGCTTCTCCGGCAGCCCGGCACCGCGCTGCACGCTGAAGGCCAAGCCCTTGGCCCGCGCTTGGGCGGCGAATTGCAGCTGCATGCTGTCGAGCAAGCCCTGCAGGCTGAAGGGTTCGTAACGCGGGTAAAGCTTGCCGGCCTGCAGCTCGGTGAGGACCAAAATGTCATCGACCATGCGCATCATGTCCCGCGCGGAGCCTGATGCGGTCTGCTGGTATTGCGCCAGTTCGGCTTCCATCGGCACGGTCTGCATGAGCTCCAGCGAGCCGATCACACCGTTCATAGGCGTACGCAATTCGTGGGTCACGGTGGCCAGGAACTCGTCTTTCAAGCGGTTGCTACTGGCTAGCTGCTGGTTGAGCACTTCCAGCTTTTGCCCAGCCTCCAGCAGGGTCCGCGCCTGTTGCTCGCGCATGGTATTGATGCGGTCGGCCAGGGCCAGCGACAGCAGCCCCACTTCCAGCGCCGAGCCCAACTGGCTGGCGTACATGGTGATAAACACATTGGGCAGGTAACCGAGCACCATCAGGGTATTGACGATGCCGCCGATGAGAAACGCCGACCAGGCGATGATGAAGTAGCGTGCCAGGCGCAACCCGCGCCACCAAGCCATGATGCCAGCGCTGAAGATCACCACGGTGAACGCCAGGGCCAGGGCCGTGGCCAGGCGCAGCGCCAGGCCATAGCTGCTGGTCAGCGCGAGCACCATGACCGCCACGCCACAGGCCATCAGCGCCATCAACAGGCGGTCCATCGAGCGGCTGTGCTGGGCGGTCTGGAGGAAGCTGCGGGAAAATTGACAGCCAAAGAACGCCGCCGCGCCAATCAGGAACGGCGTGGCCGCGTTGGCCCACCAAGGGTTGTCGGGCCAGAAAAACTCCACGCCAGCGCCGTTCACCGAGACCTGATAAAGGCCGAACGAGGCGATATACAAGATGTAGTACAGGTAGCTGGTGTCACGCACGCTCAGGTAGATGAAGGTGTTGTACACCAGCATCCCCAAGAGTACGCCGTAGATCAGGCCCAATACATAAAGACGCGCAGGTTGGGCCTCCAGGTACGCCGTGCTAGACCACAGAGTCAGAGGTGCCTGGATCGAACCTTCACTTTGCAGGCGCAAGTAGACCGTACGTGGCTCGCCCGGCGGCAGCGGAATCTCGAATACGTAGTTGTTCTGCGCGATCTGCCGGCTGGAATAGGGCAAGGCGTCGCCAGTTTTCTGCGCCAGGGCCCAACGGCCTTGTGCGTCGGGCAGGTACAGTTCGACGTCATCCATGGGCGGATAGGCCAGCTCCAGCAACCAGTTACGTGGTGCACTGAAGCCGCGCGGGACATAGCGCAGGTCGACCTTCAACCAAAACGCCGAGGTGGAATAGCCCGCGTTGAGCACGTCTTTGCGGTTCGGCTGAAAATAATCCGCCAGCGCGCCGCCAGTCACTTGGTCAATGGTGGCGTTGCCCTGGGTGTCCTCAAAGACCTGCATGACTCGGCCAAGGGGGAGGTTTCGGGTGGAGTCGTCGAAATCGATCGCGCCAGCCAGCAGTGGTAGCCAGCCTAATAGAAGAATCAGCAAATAGCGCATACAGCCCCAACAAAGCCTGAACAGACACATCGGGAAGCCCCCTTTCCCTTTGAGACGATGGTCCGCAGCATCTGGATATCAGTGTTTTTCCACTTTAGCATAGCTAACAGGAAGCCGTTCCCCGTAATGGCACAAATGCTCCATCGCCCCTGAAAGCGTTCCGGGCTATGGCCTGTGGCGAACTAGGGCAAGGTTCTGGTGCCCCCTTGCGGTTTCCACGGGAACAATCCCCAAGACCCGTGATAAACTCGCGCTCCATGAATATCTATAGCTCGCGACCCGTTGTCCTTTGCCTTTCCGGCCACGACCCCAGTGGCGGCGCGGGCTTACAGGCAGACATCGAAGCCCTCCTCGCGCAGGGCTGCCATGCCGCGCCGACCATCACCGCCTTGACCGTACAAGACACGGTGAACGTCAGTGCCTTCCGAGTGCTTGACCGCGAGTGGATTCTCGCCCAAGCCAACGCAGTACTGGCCGACTCAACTGTGGCAGCGGTGAAGCTGGGCATGTTGGGCTCCACCGAAATGGTCGACACGGTGGTCGAGCTGCTTCAGGCCCACCCTCATTTGCCGCTGGTCTGCGACCCGGTATTACGCGCTGGGGGCGGGGGCAGCCTGGGCCGCGACGACGTCGGCTATGCCATGCGCGAACGGCTGCTGCCGCTCGCGACCATCGCTACGCCGAATTTGCCGGAAGCGCGCATTTTGGCCGAGCTGCCCGATGGCACAGCCGACGAATGCGCCGCCAAACTCTTGCCCTATTGCGCGAACCTGTTGATCACAGGCGGCCATGGCGAAGAGCAGCAAGTGCATAACCGCCTGTACCGGCGCGATGGCAGCCAGCAAACCTACACCTGCCAACGCCTGCCCGGCAGCTACCATGGCTCGGGTTGCACCCTGGCCAGCGCCCTGGCTGGCCGCCTGGCCCACGGCGAACACCTGACCAGCGCCGTACGTACGGCCCTCGACTACACCTGGCGAACCCTGCGTGACGCCGAACAGCTAGGCCGCGGGCAATACGTACCCCGCCGCCTGCCGCTGGATTTCTGCTCGTAACGCCACGCCGGAGGGCTTCCCTATGAAACTACGTGGCTTATATGCCATTACCGACAGCCAGTTGCTTGCCGGTAAATTCCTCGCTTATGTCCAAGCCGCCCTCGACGGCGGCGTCACCTTGCTGCAATACCGCGACAAGAGCGACGACCAAGCGCGCCGCTTGCGCGAGGCCGACACCCTGCTCAAGCTTTGCCAGCGCTATCAGACCCGCCTGATCATCAATGACGATGCAGAACTGGCCGCGCGCCTTGGCGTCGGCGTGCACTTGGGTCAGGGCGATGGCCCGCTGACACCGGCCCGCACGTTGCTGGGGCGCCAAGCCATTATTGGCGCCACCTGCCATGCTCGGCTCGACCTGGCCCAACAGGCGGCCAAAGAAGGCGCCAGTTATGTCGCTTTCGGCCGCTTCTTCAATTCCACGACCAAACCCGGCGCCCCCGCCGCGGGCCTGGAGCTGCTCAGCGAAGCTCGCGCTCAGCTCAAGCTGCCTATTGCGGTGATTGGCGGCATCACCCTGGAGAACGCCGAGCCACTGGTGAGCCACGGGGCCAATTTGCTGGCAGTGGTCCATGGCCTGTTCGGTGCCCCCACCCCGCAGGAAGTGACCCGCCGCGCCCGCGCTTTTAATGCGCTGTTCGAATCCGCCTGATTTTCAGAGAGTCCATTATGTCCCGCTCCGAAGACCTGTTCGCCCTCGCTCAAAAACACATCCCTGGCGGTGTCAATTCACCCGTGCGCGCCTTTAAAAGCGTTGGCGGTACGCCGTTGTTCTTCAAGCATGCGGCCGGCGCCTATGTGACCGACGAAGACGACAAGCGCTATGTCGATTACGTCGGTTCGTGGGGCCCAATGATTCTTGGGCACAGCCACCCCGAGGTGATCGATGCGGTGCGCCAGCAGTTGGAACATGGCCTCTCCTACGGTGCCCCCACCGCCATGGAAACAGACATGGCCGACCTGGTATGCGCGATCGTGCCCTCCATGGAAATGGTGCGCATGGTCAGCTCCGGCACCGAAGCCACCATGAGCGCGATCCGCCTGGCACGCGGTTTTACCGGCCGCGATAGCATTATCAAGTTCGAAGGCTGCTACCACGGCCACTCGGACAGCCTGCTGGTCAAGGCAGGTTCCGGCGCGCTGACCCTTGGGGTGCCCAGCTCCCCCGGTGTGCCTGCCGCCTTCGCCAAACATACCCTGACCCTGCCGTTCAACGACCTGGCGGCCGTCGAGCAGACACTCGCCGAGGTCGGCAGCGAAGTGGCCTGCATCATCGTCGAGCCGGTAGCGGGCAATATGAACTGCGTACCACCGGCGCCCGGCTTTCTCGAAGGCCTGCGCAGTGTTTGCGATAAGCACGGCGTGGTACTGATTTTCGACGAAGTGATGACCGGCTTTCGCGTCGCCTTGGGTGGCGCCCAGGCCCACTACGGGGTGACCCCGGACCTGAGTACGTTCGGCAAAATCATTGGTGGCGGCATGCCGGTAGGCTGCTTTGGCGGCAAGCGCGAAATCATGTCGCACATTGCTCCGCTTGGCCCGGTTTACCAGGCCGGTACCCTGTCAGGCAACCCATTGGCCATGGCCGCCGGGCTGACCACCCTGAAGCTGATCAGCCGCCCGGGCTTCCATGCCGAACTCAGCGACTACACCGCCCGCCTGCTCGATGGCCTGCAACAACGGGCTGATGCGGCCAAGATCCCATTCGTGACCACCCAGGCCGGGGGCATGTTCGGCCTGTACTTCAGCGGCGCTGACGAGATCGTCACGTTCGAAGATGTCATGAGTAGCGATGCGCAACGCTTCAAGCGCTTCTTCCACCTGATGCTCGACGGCGGCGTGTACCTGGCGCCCAGTGCATTCGAAGCGGGCTTCACTTCAATCGCCCATGGCGAGGCTGAATTGAAGATCACCCTGGATGCCGCCGAAAAAGCCTTCGCAGCGCTTTAACTGGAAAATAGACAAGGCCAGTAGTCTGCTGCTGGCCTTCGCTATAAACACAATAAGCCCCCTCTAAGCAGAAAAACGAGTAAAGACTTTGTAAGGTAGGCCCTGCTTATTTCATAATGCCGTTCTAGTCCGTTTTTCAGGCCGGGTTCGCCCGCCTTCTGCTGAGGTAAGTCGATTTCCATGAACCGCACCGGCTGCGCCCTTGCCCTGGGCTGCCTGTTGCTCCTTCAGCCGCTGCTGGCAACGGCAGGCGGTAACTCGTTGCTGATTCCAGCTGCGGGTCGCTGCACCCTGAATACTCAGCCAGAGAACCTGCCCCAAGCCCTCTCGAACTGCCAACAGGCGGCCCAATCGGGTGACGCCCAGGCGCAGTACGAACTCGGCCAGTTTTATTACGAAGGCAAAAATACGCCGCGCGAACTCGACAAAGCCCTGGACTACTTCGAGCAGGCCTCACTGCAAGGGCACGCCGACGCGCAATACCACTTAGGCATGATGTTCTTTAAAGGCGAAGGGGTACCGGCCAATAATGTGCAGGCCTATGTGGTCTTGAAGATGGCCGCGGTCAATGGCGCCGAAGATGCTCTGGACACCGCCGACCAGGTCTCCGCGCAGATGCGCCGGGATGAACTGGAAGTGGCCACCCAAGTGTTGGGCCAGATCTTTCGCAAGTACCTGCTGGAGTTGCAAACGGCCGACGGCCGCTCACCTTTCTCGCCCCTGCCGTAAGGGTTACTTGTCAGGCATCGGCATGGGGAACGGCATGACGTTGCTCATGCCCTTGGCCTCACTAATCTTCGGCGTGCCCAGGCGTTCGACTTCATCGATGCGCACGATCGAATGCATCGGCACGAAACTGCGCACTACCCCCTCGAACTGAGCCTTGAGTTTTTCTTCGCTAGGGTCGACCACCACTTGGGTGCGCTCGCCGAACACGAACTCTTCGACCTCTAGAAAGCCCCACAGATCGCTTTGGTAGATCTGCTTGGCATACATTTCGAATACCTGGCCTTGATTGAGGAAAATCACTTTGTAGATTGGGGCTTCGCGTTTGGTCATCTTAGGCGGGCAACACTGAGGGGTGTGTGAGAAAGGGCGCAAACTATAGCATAGCCACCCGACAGGCAATGCTAGGAACATGACGTCTGCGCCCTTATAATGCTCGGTTCTGCGAATCACTTGATGAAACCCATGGCCAAGAAGCTTTACATCGAAACCCACGGTTGCCAGATGAACGAGTACGACAGCTCGCGCATGGTCGACCTGCTGGGTGAACATCAAGCCCTGGAAGTCACGGCGCGCGCCGAAGACGCCGACGTCATCCTGCTCAATACCTGCTCGATCCGTGAGCGAGCGCAGGACCGCGTGTACTCTCAGCTTGGCCGCTGGCGCGAACTGAAGCTCGATAAGCCCGAACTGGTCATCGCCGTGGGCGGTTGCGTGGCGAGCCAGGAAGGTGAAGCGATTCGCCTGCGCGCGCCCTACGTCGACGTGGTATTCGGCCCGCAAACCCTGCACCGCCTGCCAGAAATGATCGACGCCGCACGCACCACGCGCCTGCCCCAGGTCGATATCTCATTTCCCGAGATCGAAAAATTCGACCACCTGCCAGAGCCTCGCATCGACGGGCCCACCGCTTATGTATCGATCATGGAAGGCTGCAGCAAATACTGCACTTTTTGTGTGGTGCCCTATACCCGCGGCGAAGAAGTCAGCCGTCCGTTCGATGACGTGCTGGCAGAAATCATCCACCTGGCCGAAAACGGTGTGCGCGAAGTCACCCTGCTGGGGCAGAACGTCAATGGCTATCGGGGCCGCACCCACGATGACCGCCTGGCCGACCTGGCCGAGCTGATCCACGTGGTCGCCGAGGTCGATGGCATCGAACGAATTCGCTACACCACTTCTCACCCCCTGGAGTTTTCCGAAAGCCTGATTCGCGCCCATGCCGAGGTGCCCAAGCTGGTCAAGCACCTGCATTTACCCGTGCAGTCGGGCTCTGACCGCGTGCTGGCGGCAATGAAGCGCAACCATACCGTGCTCGAGTATAAGTCCAAGCTGCGCAAACTGCGGGCGGCCGTGCCAGGCATCTGCATCAGCTCCGACTTCATCGTGGGCTTCCCAGGGGAAACCGAGAAAGACTTCGAACAAACGATGAAACTGGTCACCGACGTCGGTTTCGATTTTTCCTATTCGTTCGTCTATAGCCAGCGCCCCGGCACGCCGGCGGCCGACTTGCTCGACGAAACCCCAGAGGCCCTGAAAAAACAACGCCTGGAGCGCCTTCAGCACCAATTGAACCAACAGGGCTTTGAAATCAGTCGGCAAATGGTCGGCACGACCCAGCGCATTTTGGTCACCGACTACTCCCGTAAAGATCCGGGCCAGTTGCAGGGGCGCACCGAAAACAACCGCATCGTCAACTTCAGCTGTGACGACCCGCGCCTGATCGGCCAGTTCGTCGACATCCATATCGCCGAAGCGCGGCCCCACTCTCTGCGTGGTCAACTCTTGTAAGACCGTTTGCCCATCATTCACTTGCTGGGCCCTTTCGCCCCCGCCTCGCCGGGGTTATCCTTGGGTCCAACTCAATTGCCGTCGGGCGGCCATAAACGACCTTGAACGCAACCATAGAACCCCATCGCTTCACCCTCGAGCCCTTCGAAGCTCGCCGCTTCGCCAACCTGTGCGGGCAGTTCGACGAGCATCTGCGCTTGATCGAGCAACGCCTGGAAATCGAGATCCGCAACCGCGGTAATCAGTTCGAACTGCTTGGCGACCCTCAACACACCCAGTCCGCTGAAAACCTACTGCGCCGGCTCTACCGGGAAACCAAGGGCAGCGAGTTGTCGCCAGACACCGTGCATCTGTTTCTCCAAGAGTCAGCCATCGAAGAACTGGACAACCCCGCCGCTGGCGAGGTCCCCGTGGCCCTGCGCACGCGCAAAGGCATGATCAAGCCGCGCGGGCTGAACCAGCAGCGGTACGTCAAGGAAATCCTCGGCAACGACATCAACTTCGGCATCGGCCCAGCCGGTACAGGCAAAACGTACCTGGCCGTGGCTTGTGCAGTCGATGCGCTGGAGCGTGAACAGGTACGGCGCATTTTGCTGGTGCGTCCGGCCGTCGAAGCGGGCGAAAAACTGGGTTTCCTACCAGGCGATCTGGCCCAGAAAATCGACCCGTACTTGCGCCCGCTGTATGACGCGCTGTACGAAATGCTCGGTTTCGAGCATGTCGCCAAGCTGATCGAACGCCAAGTGATCGAAATCGCTCCACTGGCCTATATGCGTGGGCGCACGCTGAACAACAGCTTCATCATTCTCGACGAGAGCCAGAACACCACAGTCGAGCAGATGAAAATGTTCCTGACCCGTATCGGTTTTGGCTCCACGGCCGTGATCACCGGGGACATCACCCAGGTCGACCTGCCCAAGGGCACCAAGTCCGGCCTGGCCCACGTCACCGAAGTGCTCAAAGACGTACCGGGTATCAGCTTCACCCACTTCAAGCCCAAAGACGTGGTCCGCCACCCCTTGGTGCAGCGCATCGTAGAAGCCTACGAGCGTTTCGAGAATCGCCCCGAGGACAAGCCCGGCAATGCTTGAACTCGACCTGCAACGGGCCAGCCAAGCGCAGGGGCCTAGCGATGAGGCCTTTCGCCGCTGGTGCGAGCTGGCCCTGCGCCAGCGCGCAGCTGATTCGGAAATGACTATCCGCTTAGTGGATGAAACTGAAGCGCGCGAACTGAATCACACCTATCGTCACAAGGACTACGCCACCAACGTGTTGTCTTTTCCGGCCGACGTGCCAGACGACATGCTCGACATTCCGCTACTGGGCGACCTGGTGATCTGCAGCCAGGTGGTCGCGCGCGAAGCGCTCGAGCAAGGCAAGGCACTGGAAGCGCACTGGGCGCACTTGGTGATTCACGGCTGTCTGCATCTGCTTGGTTACGACCACATCGACGATGAAGAAGCCGATGAAATGGAAGCACTGGAACGAGAGTTGCTTGCTGAATTGGGCTATCCGGACCCTTATGCCGACGATGACGTCGACACTCCCATCAAAGATATTTGCAAGGACCACGAGTAAGCGCCATGAGCGAAGACCGATCGAGCAACGGGCAAAAGTCCTGGCTGGGTAAGCTCACCCAAGCTTTTGCCCATGAGCCGAAGAACCGCCAGGAACTCCTGGAGCTGCTACGCGAAGCCCACCAGAACAAACTGCTGGACAGCGAAGCCCTGACCATCGTTGAAGGCGCGATTCAGGTCGCCGACCTGCAAGTGCGTGACATCATGGTGCCCCGCTCCCAGGTCATCAGCATCAAGTCGAGCCAAACCCCTCGCGAATTCCTCCCCGCCGTGATCGACGCCGCGCACTCGCGCTTCCCGGTGGTGGGCGAGAGCCACGACGACATCATCGGCGTGCTACTGGCCAAAGACCTGCTCCCGTGGATCCTCAAAGACTGCGACGACAGCTTCAACCTGCGCGACTTGCTGCGTCCGGCCACGTTCGTGCCTGAATCCAAGCGCCTGAACGTGCTGCTGCGCGAGTTTCGCGCCAATCACAACCATATGGCCATCGTCATCGACGAATACGGCGGCGTGGCTGGCCTGGTCACCATCGAAGATGTTCTGGAGCAAATCGTCGGCGACATCGAAGACGAACACGACGTCGAAGAGGACAGCTACATCAAGCCGTTGCCCAGCGGCGACTTCCTGATCAAGGCACTGACCCCGATCGAGAACTTCAACGAGTTCTTCGACAGCGAATTTTCCGATGACGAATTCGACACCGTGGGCGGCCTGGTCATGAGTGCATTCGGGCACCTGCCCAAGCGCAACGAGACTACGGAAATAGGCGCTTACCGCTTCCGCATTCTCAACGCCGACAGCCGCCGGATACACTTGCTGCGCCTGACCCCCATCTCCCGCTAAGGCTCCACGCTAAGGATCATGATGCACTGGATCACCCGCCCCGGCTGGCCCGGCAACCTGCTAGCCGTGGTGGCCGGTGGCCTCACCACGCTTGCGCTGGCGCCTTTCGATATCTGGCCCATCGCCTTATTAGCGTTGGCGATCGCCTATCTGGGGTTGCGCGAGCTCAGCCCACGCCAAGCCCTGCTGCGGGGCTGGTGCTTCGGCTTTGGCTTGTTCGGGGCAGGCACCAGCTGGATCTACGTCAGCATTCATACTTACGGTGGCGCTTCAGTCTTGCTTGCAGGGCTGTTGATGCTGGCGTTTATTGCGGCCATCGCCTGGTTTTTCGCTTTGCCCGCTTGGCTATGGGCACGCTGGCTGCGCCGCAATGAAGCGCCGCTGGCCGATGCCCTTGGCTTTGCCGCATTGTGGGTCGCTCAAGAGGCTTTCCGCGGTTGGTTCCTGACCGGTTTCCCGTGGCTGTATTCCGGCTATAGCCAGCTCAACGGGCCACTGGCGGGCCTGGCACCCCTGGGCGGGGTGTGGCTGGTGTCGTTCGCCTTGGCATTGACGGCCGCTCTGGCCTGCAACCTCCATCGCTTGCGGCAGCGGCCCCTGTTTCTCGGCTTGGGCGCGCTGCTGTTGGCCGCGCCCTGGGTGGTCAGCCTGGCCCTCAAGGGCCATGCCTGGACTCAACCAGCTGGGGAACCCCTTAGCGTCGCCGCCCTGCAAGGCAATATCGAACAAAGCATGAAATGGGACCCGGCCAAACTGAACGATCAGTTAGCCTTGTACCGCGACATGAGCTTTACCGCCAAACGCACCGACCTGATCGTCTGGCCTGAAACGGCCGTGCCGGTGCTGCTGGATTCGGCCAAAGGCTACCTAGACGTCATGGGTCGCTTTGCGGCAGATCGGCAATCAGCGCTGATCACCGGCGTGCCGATTCGCCAGTTGGTACGCGGTGAGAAACGCTATTACAACGGCATTACCGTCACCGGCGAAGGCGACGGTATTTACTTGAAACAAAAGCTGGTGCCATTTGGCGAGTACGTGCCTTTGCAAGATGTACTGCGCGGGCTGATCGCGTTCTTCGACCTGCCAATGTCCGACTTCGCTCGCGGCCCCGCCGACCAGGCACTGCTGCAAGCCAAGGGCTATCAGATTGCCCCCTATATCTGCTATGAGGTGGTGTATCCGGAGTTTGCAGCGGGGTTGGCTGCGCAAAGCGACCTGCTGCTGACCATCAGTAACGACACCTGGTTCGGCACCTCCATCGGCCCCCTGCAACACTTGCAAATGGCCCAGATGCGCGCGTTAGAGGCCGGGCGCTGGATGATTCGCGCCACCAACAACGGCGTCACGGGGCTGATCGACCCCCAGGGCCAGATCACGGCGCGGATTCCCCAGTTCGAGCGCGGCATTCTGTACGGTGAAGTGGTGCCCATGCAGGGGCTGACACCCTACCTGCAATGGCGCTCGTGGCCGCTGATCATTCTGTGCGCGCTGGTGTTCGGCTGGGCACTGCTGGCCAGCCGGATCGCTAAGACGGTGTAACGCCGTTCGAGGGGCACGGCCCCTCGAACCTAGCGATAGAAAAGCTTGTAACCGATCAAACCCACGGCTTCGTTGAGCAACTGCCCATTGCGCTCGAACGCCCGACTCTCGGGGAGCCACCCACCCAGCGGTTGACCACCGTCGGTGCTACGAAAACCTACTGGCGCGCTGACCACGGTCAGCCCCGCCTGCTCGAAACTCCAGCGTGCGCGCTGCATGTGCCACGCCTGGGTCACCAAGACCACCCGCTCTACGCCCTGCGCCTTTAATAATTGCGCACTGAACTGCGCGTTTTCCCAGGTGGTGCGGCTAAGGCCTTCTTGCCAACGGGCAGTGACGCCAAAATCATCTTGCAAGGACGCCGCCATGATCGCCGCCTCACTGGGCGGTGCGCCGTAATGCAAGCCACCGGAGGTCATCACTGGCAGGCCAGATGCTTTGGCCAAGCGCGCCCCATAGCGCACCCGCTCCAGCGCCAGGCCAGTGGACTGATCGCTGCCGCCCCAGGCGGGGTCCGCACGCTCGCGGCCTGCGCCGATGATGACAATCACTTGAGCCTGTTCGGCGAGCGTCGGCCAGCGGGCCATGTTCAGAGCCGGCTCCGTTTCCAGTTGCCGCGCGGCAAACTCCACCACCGCCGGCAAGCTCATCATCCATAAACCGCCTAAGCCTAGGGTAAAGCACAGGGTGGCCAGCCGTGGTCGCGAGCGGCGTAACCACCAGGCGGCAAGCAATAAGAGAAAAAACAGGCCAGGGGGCAGCAGGCATTGCTTGATTATGTAACGAAAGCTCATCGGGCATCTCCGCAGGGAGCCCGCAGCCTATAGAGAAAAGGCGCCTGCCGGCAATACGGCAAGCGCCCCTGGCACTGCGCTAACCCCATTCAGCGCAGTGGCTGCTGGTAGAACACCGGGCCCGATTTGCGCGCGCCCTTGCGTTCGCCCTGGTCCTTGATCCAGATGACGTTGTCGGCGTGGCGTGGGCCTGGCACGTCGGCCACTACCGCGGGCAGTGGGAAAGACGCCAAATAGGCGTTGATCAGCGCATACTCGGCGCTACTGAGCCCCCGCAATTCCAACTCCACAGGGGCTTCATCGCGCAAGCGCGAAGCGGTCCTGGCGACATCCAGGGCCAACCCCAGCCGGTCGATCAAGCGCTCATACAACTCCGGATTCATTGCTTCAAGCTGCGACTCTAGCATCCGCTCACCTCGTTGGAAGATAAAACAGACTCCCCAGTCATCAGCTTAGCGGCAACCGCAAAATCAACCCGAAACTGCGACCAACGGCCAAGCCGGTGCAATCAAGGTTTCCCTCTGCCAAGGGGGGTCATGTATGCTACGGCGTTTATGATATTGACACGTTGTCGCCAGGCCCAAAGCTGTAGCCTGAACAAGGTCACCCCACTTCCTAGCGCAAAGTAGCCATGCACGAACTCTATACGCCCCGTGAAATAGAAGCCGCCGCCCAATCCTTCTGGGACGAGCAAAAGTCCTTTGAAGTCAGTGAACAACCCGGCAAAGATACGTACTACTGCCTGTCGATGTTCCCCTACCCCAGCGGCAAGCTGCACATGGGGCACGTGCGCAACTACACCATCGGCGACGTGATCGCCCGCTACCAGCGCATGCAAGGCAAAAACGTCTTGCAACCGATGGGTTGGGACGCCTTCGGCATGCCGGCGGAAAACGCCGCGATGAAAAACAACGTCGCACCGGCCAAGTGGACGTACGAAAACATCGCCTACATGAAGACCCAGCTCAAGAGCCTGGGCCTGGCCATCGATTGGTCACGGGAAGTCACCACCTGCAAGCCGGATTACTACCGTTGGGAACAATGGCTGTTCACCCGCCTGTTCGAAAAAGGGGTGATCTACCGTAAAAACGGCACAGTCAACTGGGACCCGATCGACCAGACAGTCCTGGCTAACGAGCAGGTCATCGACGGCCGCGGCTGGCGCTCCGGCGCGCTGATCGAAAAACGCGAAATCCCGATGTACTACTTCAAGATCACGGCCTACGCCGATGAGCTGCTGGAGAGCCTCGACGAGTTGCCAGGCTGGCCTGAACAGGTCAAGACCATGCAGCGCAACTGGATCGGTAAGTCCCGTGGCATGGAGGTGCAGTTCCCCTACCACCAGGCTTCGATTGGCGAAGCTGGGGCGTTGAAGGTCTTCACCACCCGCCCAGACACCCTGATGGGCGCGACCTATGTCGCAGTCGCCGCCGAGCATCCGCTGGCCACCCTGGCGGCGCAGAACAACCCTGAATTGCAAGCGTTCATCCACGAATGCAAAAGCGGCAGCGTCGCTGAAGCCGATGTCGCGACCCAGGAAAAGAAAGGCCTGCCGACCGGCCTGTTCGTCGAGCACCCGCTGACCGGCGAAACACTGCCAGTGTGGGTCGCCAATTATGTATTGATGCACTATGGCGACGGCGCTGTCATGGCAGTGCCCGCCCATGACGAGCGGGATTTCGAGTTCGCCAGCAAATACGACCTGCCGATCAAAGCGGTGGTGCGCACCAGCGCGGGGGATACGACCCCAGCCCCGTGGCAGGCCGCTTATAACGAACACGGTACTCTGATCAACTCGGGCGAGTTCGACGGCCTGGACTTCCAGGCTGGCTTCGACGCCATCGAAGCTGCCCTGCTGAAGAAAAACCTCGGTCAGTCCCGCACCCAGTTCCGCCTGCGCGACTGGGGTATCAGCCGCCAGCGTTATTGGGGCTGCCCGATCCCGATCGTGCACTGTGACGCCTGTGGCGATGTGCCCGTGCCCGAAGACCAGCTCCCGGTCGTGCTGCCGGAAGATGTCGTGCCCGACGGCGCCGGCTCGCCGTTGGCGCGCATGCCAGCGTTCTACGAGTGCCAGTGCCCCACCTGCGGGCAGCCTGCGAAGCGGGAAACCGACACCATGGACACCTTCGTCGAGTCGTCCTGGTATTTCGCCCGCTATGCCTCGCCTCACTATGAAGGCGGCATGGTCGACCCAGCGGCGGCCAACCATTGGCTGCCGGTGGACCAATACATCGGCGGTATCGAGCACGCCATCCTGCACCTGCTGTATGCCCGCTTCTTCCATAAATTGATGCGTGACGAAGGTTTGGTCAGCTCCAATGAGCCGTTCAAGAACCTGCTCACCCAGGGCATGGTCATCGCCGAAACCTACTACCGCCTTGAAGCCAATGGCAGCAAGACCTGGTTCAACCCTGCGGATGTAGAACTGGTACGCGACAGCAAGGCCAAGATCATTGGCGCCACACTGACCAGCGACGGCCTGCCGGTGGAAATCGGTGGCACCGAAAAAATGGCCAAGTCAAAGAACAACGGGGTCGACCCGCAGTCCATGATCGACCAATACGGCGCTGACACCTGCCGCTTGTTCATGATGTTCGCTTCTCCGCCGGACATGAGCCTGGAATGGTCAGACTCCGGCGTTGAAGGCTCGCATCGGTTCCTCAAGCGCGTTTGGCGCCTGGCCCAAGCCCACGTGGCCTCGGGCGACGCCGGCCCGCTGGAGGTCGCCGCGCTAGACGACGCACAGAAAACCATCCGTCGCGCTATCCACTTGGCTATCCGCCAGGCCAGCCAGGATGTGGGCCAGCACCACAAATTCAACACCGCCATCGCCCAAGTGATGACGTTGATGAACGTACTGGAAAAAGCCCCCCAAGCGACGCCACAAGACCGCGCATTACTGCATGAAGGCTTGGAAACCGTCACCTTGTTGCTGGCCCCGATCACCCCGCATATCAGCCATGAGCTGTGGCAGCAGCTGGGCCACGACACGCCGGTCATTGATGCGTCGTGGCCGGCAGTGGACGACAGCGCGCTGGTACAGGACAGCCTTCAACTGGTGATTCAGGTCAATGGCAAGCTGCGTGGGCAAATCGACATGCCTGCCAGCGCCAGCCGCGAAGAAATCGAAGCCGTCGCACGGCTCAATGAAAACGTGCTGCGTTTCACCGAGGGCCTGACGATCCGTAAGGTTATCGTCGTGCCGGGCAAATTGGTCAATATCGTCGCCAGCTGATCGAGCGGTAGCCTGCCCGGCCGGTTGCCGGGCTCCGTTCCAGAACATTGGCCCAGAAGGTTTCTAGGGAGCAACAAGATGATCAAACGCAATCTGCTGGTTATGGGGCTGGCCGTTCTGCTGAGCGCCTGCGGTTTTCAGCTGCGCGGTACCGGCACCAATCAAATGAGCATCACCGAGTTGGACGTCAGTGCGCGGGATGCCTACGGCGACACCGTCAAGCAACTGCGCAAGGCGCTGACCAACAGTGATGTCCGGGTTTACCAGGGCGCGCCTTACAAACTGGTGCTCACCCGTGAGGTCAGCAGCCAACGCACGGCCAGTTCCACCGGCTCGAGCCGCATTGCCGAGTACGAGCTGAGCACCGAACTGACCTATGAGATCCGTGGTGACCAAGACCGCGTGCTGCTCAGCGATGCGTTCGACATTCAACGCACTTATGCCCACGACGGCAGCAACTTGACGGGTTCGGATACCGAGTCCAAGCAGGTCAGTGCGGAAATGCGCCGCGAACTGGTCCAGCGCATGATGCTGCGCCTGGAGCAGATCACCCCGGCCCAATTAGAGGAGCTGCAGGCCAAAGCGGATGCCCGTGCCAAAGCTGAAGCCGATGCCGCAGAGGCCGCCCAGCGTGCCATGGAAGCACAGCCGCAGCAGTCGCCCATCCAGTTGCCTAGCCGGTAAACGGCAGGGGGCGCCGGTCAGGCGCCCTCTCTTTGACGATGAAGTTAGCCCCCGCCCAACTCAATAAGCACCTGCAAGGCGTCTTGGCCCCAGTTTATGTGGTCAGCGGCGACGATCCACTGCTGTGTCAGGAAGCGGCAGACGCCATACGCGGTGCCGCTCGCCAGCAAGGCTTTGACGAGCGCCAGGTATTCAGCGCCGACGCCAGCTTTGACTGGGGCACCCTGCTGCAGGCCGGCGCCAGCCTTTCGCTGTTTGCGCAAAAGCGTCTGCTGGAGTTGCGCCTGCCGTCCGGTAAGCCCGGCGACAAGGGTGCGGCCGCGCTCATGGAATATTGCGCACGCCCGGCCGAGGACACGCTGTTACTGGTGAGCCTGCCCAAGCTGGACGGCAGCGCACAGAAAACCAAGTGGGCCAAAGCCTTGATCGACGGCCAAGCCGTGCAGTTCATCCAGATATGGCCCGTGGACGCCGGGCAGCTACCGCAATGGATCCGCCAGCGCTTGTCGCAGGCGGGCCTGGCGGCTCAACAGGATGCGGTCGAGTTGATTGCTGCAAGGGTCGAGGGCAACCTACTGGCCGCCGCGCAGGAAATCGAAAAGCTCAAATTGCTCGCCGAGGATCACCAAGTCACCGTAGAGACCGTACAGGCGGCCGTGGCTGACAGCGCGCGTTTCGACGTATTCGGCTTGGTCGATGCTGTGCTCAATGGCCACGCCGCCCACGCTTTGCGCATGCTCGAGGGGCTGCGCGGCGAAGGCGTAGAGCCGCCCATCGTCCTTTGGGCGCTGGCGCGCGAGCTGCGCGTATTGGGTGGCCTGGCGCAACAGTACAGCCAAGGTGTGCCCTTGGACAAAGCCTTCAGCCTGGCCCGCCCACCGGTGTGGGACAAACGTAAGCCGCTGATGAGCAAAGCGTTACAACGTTATTCAGCGCAGCGCTGGGGGCAGTTACTGCAAGACGCCCAGCGCATCGATGCGCAGATCAAAGGGCAGGCTGCGGGCTCGCCCTGGACCAGCCTTTCGCGGCTTGCGTTACTGATGGCCGGGCAGCGCCTGGCGTTGCCGGTGGAGTAACGGCGCGCAGGACTTTTTCACCGGCCACAACCGCGAACAATCACAGGCATGATATGGTCCACTCCTGACCTGAAATGCTTGGACCTCCTGAATGTTTTCGTGCCGTTGTTCCCGCTGGCGGTTACGCCAGTTCGTCGTTGCCTCCAGCCTGATTTTTCTTGTCGCCTGCGCCCAAAAGCCGACTGCCGCCGATGCCCTGCCAATGCCGCCTACGCGCCCGGCACTGCCGGTGCCTATCGCCGTCGGCCCCATCGGCGTCGATACCCCGGTCCAGCCGACCCAATCGTTCGCCGAGTGGCAAGCCGGTTTCCGCCAGCAAGCCCTCCAGTCTGGGGTCCCCGCGGCCCTTTTCGACCGCGCATTCATGGGGGTCAGCCCGGACATGGCGGTGATCAAGGCCGACCGCAGCCAGCCGGAATTTTCCCGACCTGTGTGGGAATACCTGGACGGCGCAATTTCGCCCACCCGCGTGCACCGTGGCCAGGGCCTGCTCGGCCAGAACGCTGACACACTGCGGGACATCGAGGCGCGCTATGGCGTAGAGCCCAGGGTGTTGGTGGCGGTCTGGGGCATGGAGAGCAGCTTTGGCCAATTCCAAGGGGATAAATCGGTGATCCGCTCACTGGCCACCCTGGCCTACGAAGGCCGCCGCCCGGATTTCGCCCAGAGTCAGCTGTTAGCCGCCCTGCAGATTTTGCAAAACGGCGATATCCAGCCGGAGGCTATGTTGGGCTCTTGGGCCGGCGCCATGGGCCAGACCCAATTCATCCCAACCACCTATAACACCCACGCCGTAGACTTCGACGGCGATGGGCGGCGGGACATCTGGAACAGTTCCGCCGACGCCCTCGCCTCGACCGCGCACTATCTGCAAAGCTCCGGATGGAAGCATGGCCAACCTTGGGGGTTCGAGGTAAAGCTGGCCGAGGGGTTCGATTATGCCCTGGCTGATGGCACGCTGCGTAAGCCCGTGCGCGAATGGCTGCGTATGGGCATGACCTTGCCCGCCAGCGCGCCGGTGGCCAGCGACGTGCAGGAGCTGTCTGCGGCGCTGTTGCTGCCAGCCGGGCATCGCGGCCCGGCGTTTCTGGTGCTGGATAACTTCCGCGCCATTCTGAAGTACAACAATTCGTCGTCGTATGGATTGGGCGTTGGCCTACTGGCTGACCGTTTCGTCGGCGGTGGCTACATCAATGGCAGCTGGCCAAAAGATGAGCGGCCCTTGAGCCGCTCGGAGCGTATCGAGCTGCAGGCGCTGCTCAGCGCTCAGAATCACGATGCGGGCACGCCAGATGGCATCATTGGAGCTAACACCCGCAAGGCCATCCGTAGCGCCCAGCAGAGCCTGGGCTGGCCTGCGGACGGCTACCCGACGCAGAAGCTTTTGGAAAGTTTGCGTAGTCGTTAACAAGATCGGGGGCAAGCGGAACGCCGCCCGGCCCCCTCCTACACGCAGCCCGCGGCACGGCACGGTAAGAGGGGGCTTGCCCCCGATCTTTGCAAATTTAATTAGATGAGCAAACCACGTCCTGTTCCAAAGTGAGCCGCTGCTCACCGGCATCGAGCTTGACCATAGCGCCCAAAGGCAAACTAAGGTTGGGGTCACAGTGCCCACTGCGCCATCCCGCCAATACCGGAATGCGCAACGGCGCGAAGATATCCCGCAGCAGCGGCGCCATCTGCTCGACCGTAAGGCCGGCGAAATCACCCACCAACACCCCGCGCAAGCCCTCCAGCTTGCCTGCCAAGCGCAATTGAGTCAGCAGCCGGTCTACCCGGTACAGCGGCTCGTTGACGTCCTCAAGCACCAGGACACAGCCATCGGTATCGATTTCCCAGGGCGTACCCAGAGTGGCGCAGATCATCGTCAGGTTGCCACCTGTCAACCGACCACGGCATACCCCATGCTCGAGGGTGGTCAGGGGGTGGGCGACCGGGTGCGGCAGATCGTCCCCGGCACCGACTTGGCCCCTGAGCAAACGCAGAAGCGAGGCTTCGGTCGGGGGCTCTTTGTTTGCCAGTAAGTCGGCGTTGAGCAGGGGACCGTGGAAGGTGACAAAACCTGCGTAGCGCGCAATGGCCACGTGCAAGGCGGTGATGTCGCTATAACCTATGAACGGCTTGGGGTTCTCGCGCAGCAGGCCAAAATCCACCTGGTCAAGCAACCGTGGGGTGCCATAACCACCGCGCAGGCAGAGGATGGCGCTGATAGCGGGGTCCGCGAAAGCGGCGTGCAGGTCGCGCAGGCGTACGGCATCGCTGCCCGCCAGGTAGCCTTGTTTCTCGTGTACACCGGGGTAAATATGCAGGTGATAGCCGCGCTCACTGGCCCAACGGAGGGCGTGTTTCACATCGAGCGTGCCAGCACCGGCTGGGGCGATAACGGCGAGCGTTGCCTCGGGCTTGAGGCCGGGTACCACAGCGGCGTAACGGTCTTGAGTAGCGTCGGGGTGACTCATCCACGGTCCTCCTGGAATGGATACGCCGAGCACATTAGCGCCCTCGCCCTATAACGGACACGATTGTTTTGTTACCAGCCGTCTACCCCACCAATGCCGACGGCCTAAGCCGCCAGCACCGCTGCACAGCCGTTACAGCTTGATCTTGGCTTCGTGGGCTTGCTGGTCGGCATGGTAAGAAGAGCGCACTAAAGGCCCGGAGGCGACGTTCTTGAAGCCCATGCGCTTGCCCTCTTCGGCGAACCAGTCGAATACGTCCGGGTGCACGAAGCGCTGCACTGGCAAGTGGCTGCGTGATGGCTGCAGGTACTGGCCCAGGGTGAGCATATCGATGTTGTGCTCACGCATGCGCTGCATCACTTCGATGACTTCTTCATCGGTTTCACCCAGGCCCAGCATCAGGCCCGATTTGGTCGGGACGTGGGGAACCAGCTCCTTGAACTTTTGCAGCAGGGTCAGCGACCACTGGTAGTCCGAACCCGGCCGCGCCGCCTTGTAAAGGCGCGGCACGGTTTCCAGGTTATGGTTGAAGACATCCGGCGGCTCTTGGGCGGTAATCGCCAGCGCCACGTCCATGCGCCCACGGTAGTCGGGCACCAGGGTTTCCAACTGCACGCCTGGGGAGAGCTTGCGAATCTCGCGCAGGCAGTCGGCGAAGTGCTGAGCGCCACCGTCGCGCAGGTCATCACGGTCGACCGAGGTAATCACCACATACTTCAGACGCAGATCAGCGATAGCCACGGCCAGGTTCATGGGCTCATCGGCATCCAGCGCTTTCGGACGACCATGGCCAACGTCGCAAAACGGGCAACGGCGCGTGCAGATATCGCCCATGATCATGAACGTTGCCGTGCCGCCCGAGAAGCATTCGCCCAGGTTGGGGCAGGAGGCCTCTTCACAAACGCTGTGCAGTTTGTGTTTACGCAGTAATTGCTTGATACGGTCGACTTCCGGCGAAACCGGAATGCGTACCCGGATCCAGTCGGGTTTTTTCGGCAACTCTTCGGTCGGAATGATCTTCACCGGGATGCGCGCAACCTTCTCGGCACCGCGCAGCTTGACGCCGGCCTCGACCTTGGGGCGAGGCGTCGCCACTTTAGGCGTGTCTTCGCCGACAGTGCGGGTCGGGATGAGGGTTTGCACAGCTTCTGTTGCGGTAGTCATATCAGTCGATTCCGCCCTTGAGGGTCGTCTGCTCTGCATAGTCGAGGTGCCTGACAAGCTGCGTACGCAGCCGGGCGCTGACCTCGGCAAATTCAATCGGTGCGACATGATCGCACATCTGGGTCATGGCCAGGCCAGCATAACCACACGGATTTATCCGGGCAAACGGCCCGAGGTCCATCTGAACGTTCAGCGCCAGGCCGTGGAACGAACAGCCTCGGCGAATTCGCAGGCCGAGGGAGGCGATTTTCGCGCCCTGTACATACACACCCGGCGCATCAGCTTTGGCCGCCGCAACGATGCCGTAGCCAGCCAGCAGGTCGATCAGGCATTGTTCCATGCGACTGACCAATTCGCGCACACCAAAGCCCAGGCGCTTCACATCCAACAGCAGGTAAACCACCAGTTGGCCGGGGCCGTGGTATGTCACCTGCCCGCCGCGGTCCACCTTGACCACTGGGATATCCCCCGGCAGCAGCAAGTGTTCGGCCTTACCCGCCTGGCCCTGGGTGAACACCGGCGGGTGCTGCACCAGCCAGACTTCGTCGGGCGTGCTGGCATCGCGCTGGTCGGTGAACCGTTGCATCGCCTGCCAGACGGGCACATAGCCCTGCTCGCCGAGCTCGCGAAAGCCCAGGGTGCCCGGCATCAGAGCACCATGTGCACAGTGCCGGTGGCGCGCAGCTCACTGTTGATGTCGTACAGCTGTTCTTGGCCGGTGGCGACGATGTGCAACTGAATGGTGGTGTACTTACCATTGCTGCTCTGGCGCTCAGCCAACGTTTTGAGGTCGACCTCGGCGTGTTTTTGCACGATTTCGATCACTTTATCCTTGAACCCCACGCTGGTGTCGCCGATCACCTTGATCGGGTAGTCGGCGCAGGGAAACTTGATTTCGTGAGTTTTGGCGTCTGTTTCGATCATGGGGTAACGGCCTCGCAAGCCGTGAAAACAACAATGCTCCCGCCCTGTACCCGGGCGGGAGCATGCAGGTCACGATATCAGTTGAACAAGCCGTAGAAGAATAGACGAATGCTATCCCACACGCGGCGGAAGATACCACCTTCCTCAACGGCTTCGAGCGCGATGAGGTTAGCGCTGTGAACGACCTTGTCACCGTTCATGACGTCGACTTTACCAATGACGTCGCCCTGGGCAATCGGCGCGGTCAACTGGGGGGCCATGGTCATGGTCGCGGCCAGGTTCTTCAGTTGGCCTTTTGGCAAGGTCATGGTCAGGTCTTCAGCCAAACCGGCCTTGACTTGGCGCGCCTGCCCTTTCCATACCGCCGCCTGAGCCAGCTCGGTGCCCTTCTGATAGAAGGTCTGGGTTTCGAAGAAACGGAAACCGTAAGTCAGCAGCTTCTGAGTTTCGGCAGCGCGAGCCTGTTCGCTCGACGTACCGAATACCACAGCGATCAGGCGCATGCCGTCACGTACGGCCGACGACACCATGCAATAGCCGGCTTCTTCGGTGTGGCCGGTTTTCAAGCCATCGACCGTCTTGTCGCGCCACAGCAGCAGGTTACGGTTAGGTTGCTTGATGCCGTTCCAGAAGAACTCTTTCTGCGAGTAGATCGCGTAGTGAGCGGGGTCTTCGTGGATGATCGCCCGGGCCAGGGTCGCCATATCGTGGGCAGTCGAATAGTGCTCAGGGTTCGGCAGGCCAGTGGGGTTCATAAAGTGGGTATTGGTCATACCCAGTTTTTCTGAAGTTTTGTTCATCATGTCAGCGAAGCCGTCTTCGCTGCCGGCGATATGCTCGGCCAGGGCGACACTGGCGTCGTTACCCGACTGAATGATGATGCCATGCAGCAAGTCGCTGACCGACACTTGGGTGCCAACCTTGATGAACATCCGCGAACCACCGGTGCGCCAGGCGTTCTCGCTCACCGTGACCGGATCGTTTTCACCAATTTGGCCCCGGCGGATTTCCAGGGTGGCGATATAAGCGGTCATCAGTTTGGTCAGGCTGGCAGGAGGCAGGCGTTGGTCGCCATTGCTTTCGACCAGCACGTTGCCGCTGGAGGCCTCCATCAGCACATAGGACTTGGCCGCCAGTTGCGGTGGCGAAGGCATCATCTGCTCTGCCGCCCACGCGGTCGGAGCGATCATCAGCGGTACAAGCAAGCATAGGCGTTTGGCGAAGGTGGTGATGTTCATCCGTCTCTCGAAATTGCTAATGGGCACATGCCTTTTCGGCAAAGCGGGTTCCGGACAGCTAAGGCCCGGCAGGCAAACCCGCCCTTGTATCGGGCGGTGAATGTTACAGGCTGATGCGCCAGGCACCAACCCACAACGCCTCCGGCCGCGACCAGAGGCGAATAATCAGTCCAGGGTGACCATTTTCGGTTGGCCCAGATTAGCCAAGCGAACGCTGTCCTGGACCTGTTGCGCCTCGACCGGGGTGTTCATCGGGCCAAGGCGTACGCGATACAGCGTTTGCTGATTAAGCACTACCGGGCTGGTAAACGCCGGTGCCCGTACCATGGTGCTCAGTTTCGACCTCAACAGCTCCGCAGCGTCCGGGTTGGCGAACGCTCCCACCTGGAGATACAGGCCAGACACTCCCGCAGAAGCGTTTTTTTTTGCGTCCACCCGCGCCTGTACGGGCACCACAGGCGGCGCGTGCTGCTGAACCGGAGGGGTGTATTGTTCGATGGCGCCGGTGTTTGGCGTGAACGCCGGGCGCGCTTGAGCGACCTGGGGCTGGTTGAGCACCATCGGCGCCGGCTGGCCGCGTTGGGCCCACCACTCCTGAGGGTCGATGCCTTCTACGCGCACTCGCGCGGTGCCGCTTTCGGCGTAACCAAGCTTTTTCGCAGCCGCATAGGAAAGGTCGATGATGCGGTCGGAATAGAACGGCCCGCGGTCGTTGACCCGCAGGATCACGCTGCGATTGTTGTCCAGGTTGGTGACCCGCACATACGCCGGCAGCGGTAATGTTTTATGGGCAGCGCTCATGCCGTACAGGTCATAGACCTCGCCATTGGCGGTGTTCTGGCCATGAAATTTGGTGCCGTACCAGGACGCCGTGCCGGTGGCCACGTAACGCTTGGAATCACCCAGGGGGAAGTAGGTCTTGCCCAGCACCGTATAAGGGTTGGCCTTATAGGGGCCGGTGTGCAAGGTGGGCACTGCGTCGGGAATCTTCGACACGTCGACGTCCCACCACGGCGCACCGTCCTTGTGTGCACGGTTGATATCCAGCCCCGGCATCGCCCGCACCGTATTGCCCTGCTGGGCCGGTGCCGAGGTACGGCTGCTGGTGGAAGAGCAACTCGCTACCATCAAGCCCAGGGCGAGGTAGCCCATGAGCCGTAGAGGAGTGCCAATGGTGATTGCCCGCATTACTTGTCGCCCCGTGCTTTTGCCAGCTCGTCCGACAGCTGATGTACGGCCATGGCGTACATCACACTGCGGTTGTAGCGAGTGATTGCGTAAAAATTCTTCAGACCCATCCAGTATTCCGCGCCGTTGGCGCCTTCCAGGCGAAAAGCCGTGACCGGCAGGTCGTCGCGCAGCGCATCATGACTCGACCAGCCCAGCCCCCGCAACTCCCCCACCGTTTTCACGGGATCGATACCGGGGCTGAGGCCTTGGTCGACTTGCTCGCCGCGCACCGAAGCCCGGCTGACCACGGGCTCGCCGGCCACCCAGCCGTGACGCTTGAAATAGCTGGCAACACTCCCGATGGCGTCGTCCGCATCGGTCCAGATATTGATGTGCCCATCGCCGTCGAAATCCACGGCATAGGCGCGGAAGCTGCTGGGCATGAACTGAGGCAACCCCATGGCCCCAGCGTAAGAGCCTTTTAGGGTCATGGGGTCAATCTGCTCCTCGCGGGCCAGCAAGAGAAACTCGCGCAGCTCTTTGCGGAAGAACTCGGCCCTCGGCGGGTAATCGAAGCCCAGGGTCGACAACGCGTCGATCACTCGATAATTACCGGTGTTGCGGCCAAAGAAGGTTTCGACACCAATGATCGCGACGATCACCTGGGCCGGTACGCCGTATTCCTGCTCGGCACGGGCCAGGGCCGCTTCATGCTGACGCCAGAAATCGACACCCCTGGCGATGCGCGCATCGGTGATAAACATGGGGCGATATTCGCTCCATGGCTTTACCCGCTCGGCTGGGCGTGAAATCGCATCGAGGATGGCTTGCTTGCGCTCGACTTCACGAAACAGGCCCATCAATTGCTCGCCGGCAAACCCATAATCACGGGTCATTTCGCCGACGAACTCGGCGACCTGCGGCGAACCGTCATAGTCGCCCGCCGCTGCCTGCTGCGACGCCCCCAGGATGCCCACCAGGCCGAACCACGGAATGTATCGAGCAGCCCAGTTACGCGTCACTTGCATGAAATTGGTCACCTTGATCAAACCTGTGCGATCCACTTGCGATGGGTATGGATCGACATTAATACCCCAAACGCTGACAACAGCGTCACGAGAGACGTCCCGCCATAACTAATGAAGGGCAGCGGCACGCCGACGACGGGCAACAGGCCACTGACCATACCGATATTGACGAAAACGTAAACAAAAAAAGTCATGGTCAAGCTGCCTGCCAGCAACTTGCCGAACAGGGTTTGCGCCTGTGCGGTGATCACCAGCCCGCGGCCGATCAGTAGCATGTAGATCAGCAGCAGCACGCAAATACCCACCAGGCCGAACTCCTCACCCAACACCGCGATGATGAAGTCGGTGTGGCTTTCGGGCAAGAAGTCCAGGTGCGACTGGGTGCCCAGCAACCAGCCCTTGCCAAACACGCCCCCAGAGCCGATCGCGGCTTTGGACTGAATGATGTTCCAGCCGGTGCCAAGCGGGTCGCTCTCGGGGTCGAGAAAGGTCAAGACCCGCTGCTTTTGATAGTCGTGCATCACGAAGAACCACATGGCTACCGCCACCGGCACGGTGGCCGCGAGCACGCTGACGATCCAGCGCCAGCGCAGGCCAGCCATGAACAACACGAATGCCCCCGAGGCCAGGATCAGCAAGGAAGTCCCCAGATCGGGTTGGCGCACGATCAACACGAAGGGTATACCGATCAACATCAGGCTGGCCCCCACGTGCTTGAGCTGCGGTGGCAGGGTGCGTTTGGCCAGGTACCAGGCAATGGTGGCGGGCATCAGGATCTTCATGAATTCCGACGGTTGGAAACGAATGACCCCCGGTATGTTGATCCAGCGCGTGGCGCCCATGGCGTTATGGCCCATCACGTCCACCACCACCAGCAGCAGCACTCCGGCCACATACCCGGCCGGCACCCAGCGTGCCATGAAGCGCGGCTCCAGTTGGGCGATGACGAACATCGAAATCAGGCCCAGGCCAAACGAACTCGCTTGCTTGATTAGCAGGTCCCAGTTCTTGCCGCTGGCCGAATAGAGAACGAACAGGCTGCCGGCCGCCAGGGTCAGGAGCAGAACCAGCAAGGGGCCATCGATATGAATGCGCTGCAGAAACGTGGCGCGCCGGCGCATCACATCCTCGCTGGAGAGGATGCGGTCGAAATTACTCTTCACGTGCGGTCTCCAAAGCGGGTGCGCCGGTGGCGTATTCGGGTTTGATCCGACCATTGGCGTCCAGCAACCAGGCGTCCATGATCTGGCGCACCACCGGCGCGGCGACTCCGGAGCCGGACTCGCCGTTCTCCACCATCACCGACACGACTATTTTCGGGTTGTCGGCCGGGGCGAAGCCCACGAACAAGGCGTGGTCGCGGTGGCGTTCCTGCACTTTGGAGCGGTCGTACTTCTCGCCCTGCTTGATCGCTACCACCTGAGCCGTACCGCTTTTGCCGGCAATTCGGTACTGGGCGCCAATCGCCGCCTTGCGCGCGGTGCCGCGGGCGCCTTGCATCACTTGCTCCATGCCGTGGGTCACACGGCCCCAGTCCGCGGGGTTGCGCAGCAGAATGTCAGGCATCGGGTTGTCATCCACCGGCGGCAGGCCTTCGATGGTTCGGGCCAGGCGCGGGCGGTTCCATTTGCCTTTGTTGGCCACCAGAGCAGTGGCCTGGGCCAATTGCAGGGGGGTTGCCTGCATGTAGCCTTGGCCGATCCCCAGGATCAAGGTTTCGCCGGGGAACCAGGCCTGGCGGCGAGTCGCCCGCTTCCATTCACGGGAAGGCATTAACCCAGGCGACTCTTCGAACATATCCAGCGAGACTTTCTGGCCGATGCCGAAACGGTTCATGTAGGAGGCCAATTTGTCGATCCCCAGCTTGTGCGCCAGGTCGTAAAAATAGGTGTCATTGGAGCGCATAATTGCGGTGTCCAGGTCGACCCAACCGTCACCCGTGCGGTTCCAGTTGCGGTATTTGTGGTCATAGTTGGGCAACTGGTAGAAACCCGGGTCGAAAACGCGGCTGGAGGAGGTGACCACGCCACTGTCGAGACCGGCCACGGCCACCGCCGGCTTAATGGTCGAACCCGGTGGGTAAAGCCCACGCAGCACTCGGTTGAACAGCGGGCGGTCGATGGAATCGCGCAATTCGGCGTAGGCCTTGAAGCTGATGCCGGTCACGAACAGGTTAGGGTCGAAGCTGGGCTGGCTGACCATCGCCAGCACTTCGCCCGTGGCCGGGTCGAGCGCCACGATTGCCCCACGCCGCCCACCGAGCGCCGCCTCGGCGGCCTCTTGCAGTTTGATGTCCAGGCTCAACACGATGTCTTTGCCCGGCAGCGGGTCGGTACGCTTGAGTACGCGCAACACGCGGCCGCGAGCATTGGTCTCGACTTCTTCGTAGCCCACCTTGCCATGCAGCTCTGCTTCGTAGAAACGCTCGATACCGGTCTTGCCGATATGGTGCGTACCGCTGTAGTCCACCGGGTCCAGGGTCTTCAGTTCGCGCTCGTTGATACGCCCGACATAGCCCACCGAATGGGCGAAATGCGCGCCCTGGGGGTAATGCCGTACCAATTGGGCGACCACCTCTACCCCCGGCAGGCGGAATTGATTCACCGCTACCCGGGCGATCTGTTCTTCGCTCAGCTCGAACAGAATAGGCACCGGCTCGAATGGCCGGCGCCCTTGGCGCATGCGCTTCTCGAAGAGCGCGCGATCATCGGCGGTGAGCTGCAGCACTTCGACGATGACATCCAGCACCTGTTGCCAATCACCGGAACGCTCGCGGGTCATGCTCAGACTGAAGCTGGGCCGGTTGTCGGCCACCAACACGCCGTTGCGGTCGAAAATCAGGCCGCGGGTAGGCGGCACCGGCTGCACGTGCACCCGATTGTTTTCCGACAGCGTAGAGTGATAGTCGTATTGGATGACTTGCAGAAAATACAGCCGCGCCACCAACACACAGACCAGCAACAACACCGCGACAGCACCGAACACGACGCGGCTGCGCACCAGGCTGGCGTCCTTTTCGTGGTCCTTGAGGCGGATCGGCTGAGACATCGGCAGGCTTACGGATTATTTGTGATAAGGGTGCCCGGACAGAACCGTCCAGGCGCGATACATCTGCTCACCGATCAAGATCCGAACCAGCGGGTGCGGCAATGTCAAAGGCGACAGCGACCAACGTTGCTCGCTACGCGCACAGACTTCCGGCGCCAGGCCCTCGGGGCCCCCGACCATCAGATTGACCGTACGCGCGTCGAGCCGCCAGCGGTCCAGCTCGGCCGCCAACTGCTCGGTGCTCCAGGGTTTGCCCTGCACCTCCAGCGTGACGATGCGCTCGCCGGGTTGCACCTTGGCCAACATGGCCTCGCCCTCCTGACGGATCAACCGCGCCACGTCGGCATTTTTGCCACGGGTGTTCAACGGTATTTCCACCAGGTCCAGGGACAGCTCGGCGGGCAAGCGCTTGGCGTATTCGTGCCAACCCTCTTCTACCCATTTGGGCATGCGCGAGCCTACCGCGATCAAACGCAGACGCATGGCCGGCGCTTATTCGTGGCCGGGGGTGTGGTGCGCAGCGCTGGCAGCGCGGCTTTGCTCGGCGCCCTGCCACAGGCGCTCCAGGTCATAGAACTGGCGGGCAGCGGCCGTCATCATGTGGACGACTACGGTGTCCATGTCCAACAACACCCAGTCGCTGTCGCCACGGCCTTCTTCGCCCAATGGCTTGACGCCCTTGGCCTTGACCAGCTCGCGGACTTTTTCCAGCATCGCATTGATCTGGCGATTGGAAGTACCGGTGCCAATGACCATGTAATCGGTAATGGTGTTTTTGTCACGTACATCCATGACCTGGATGTCTTGGGCCTTGACGTCCTCAAGACCGGCCTTGGCCAGTTCGAGCAGTTCTTCGGTGGTGATAGCTTGGTTTGTCATATAAAACTCATTCAGTTCAATTGGACCCACGGTACAGCCCGTGCGCCTCGATATAGGCCAGTACCGCGTCAGGCACCAGGAAACGTACCGACTTCCCGCTGGCCAGCAGGTGGCGGATCTGGGTAGCCGACACCGCCAGGGGTGTCTGCCAGACAAAGGTAATCTGCCCGCCAGGCCCCTTGAGGCTCTGCGGGTCGCTGACCGAACGCGCAGCCAGTAGGTCGCGCAAGGCTTCCCCTGGTTCGCTGTTCGCGTCAGGTCGTTGCAGCACGAGGATATGGCAGTGCAGCAGCAGCTCTTCCCAACGGTGCCAGGAAGGCAGGCCACAAAACGCATCCCAGCCTAACAACAGTATCAACTGGTCCTGTGCGGCCAACTCGGCCCGCATCGATTCCAGCGTATCAATGGTGTAAGAGGGTTGCCCGCGGGACAGCTCGCGGGCATCCACCTTCAGTATGGGCAAACCCAACACCGCTTGCTCGACCATCGCCAAGCGATCCTGCGCCGCCACACTAGGCGCATCGCGGTGCGGTGGACGGCCGTTCGGCACCAGCCTTAGCTCATCCAGAGCCAGGGTTTCGGCCACCTCCAGCGCACCCCGTAGGTGGCCGATGTGCACCGGGTCGAACGTGCCACCCAACACACCGATGCGGCGCAAGGTGACAGGTTCGGCGGCGTGTGTACCCAACGGGTTCAGCTCGCCCAATCAGGCGGGCTCCTGGCCACGCAACTGGCCGTCGCCGATCACCACGTATTTCTCGCAGGTCAGGCCTTCGAGACCTACGGGGCCACGGGCATGCAGTTTATCGGTGGAAATACCGATCTCGGCGCCCAGCCCATACTCGAAACCGTCGGCGAAACAGGTAGGGGCGTTGAGCATGACCGAAGCGGAGTCCACTTCAGCCATGAACCGCCGGGCCTGGCCCTGGTGCTCGGTGACGATCGCGTCGGTATGGTGGGAACCGTAGTGATTGATGTGTTCAATGGCCTGGTCCAGCCCGTCGACCACGCGGATCGACAGGATCGCCGCCAAGTATTCGGTCTGCCAGTCTTGCTCGGTGGCAGGTATGGCACTGATGACATCACGGGTGCGCGCACAACCACGCAGCTCGACGCCTTTTTCGCGCAGCTGCGCGGCCATGGGCGGCAAAAACTCGCGGGCGACCGCTTGGTCGACCAACAGCGTTTCCATGGCCCCACAGATACCGTAACGGTAGGTCTTGGCGTTGAAGGCGATACGTTGCGCCTTAGCCAGGTCGGCCGCCGCGTCGACATAGACGTGGCAGATACCGTCGAGGTGTTTGATGACCGGCACCCGCGCCTCGCGGCTAACGCGCTCGATCAGGTTGCGCCCGCCACGGGGCACGATGATGTCGACGTATTCGGGCATGGTGATCAGGGCCCCGACCGCTGCTCGGTCAGTGGTTTCCACCACCTGCACGACGGCAGCGGGCAAGCCCGCCTCGGCCAGGCCACGCTGAATGCAGATGGCAATGGCCCGGTTGGAATGAATCGCTTCGGAACCGCCGCGCAAGATGGTCGCGTTGCCCGACTTCAGGCACAGACTGGCAGCATCGATGGTCACATTGGGGCGTGACTCGTAAATGATGCCGACCACGCCCAGGGGCACACGCATCTTGCCCACCTGGATACCCGACGGCCGATAGCTCATGTCGCGGATCGCCCCGACCGGGTCGGCCAGGCTGGCCACCTGGCGCAGGCCGACGATCATGCCGTCGATGCGCGCCGGGGTCAGGGCCAGGCGCTCCAGCATTGCCGGCTCCAGGCCGTTGGCCCGAGCGGCCGCGAGGTCCTGCTCGTTGGCAGCGGCCAATTCGGAGCGGGCGTTGTCCAACGCATCGGCCGCCGCGCACAACGCGCGGTTTTTCTGCGCGGTACTGGCACGACCGATCACGCGAGAAGCCTCACGGGCTGCGCGACCCAAACGGTTCATGTAGTCAAGAACGGACTCAGTCATGGTCTCTATAGACTTGGCGAAGAGGAAAGCGGCTGATTATAGCCGTCGTGGTCGTTCACTAACAGCGGTGACGGGCGGATGGTCGCAATCACTCATCTAATAACTACGTTCAGCTGCGTTTCAGACAGAAATTGCTATGATTCGCCGCCCTGCACTTTCTTGACCGGAACGCCCATGCTTAGCCCGCCCTGGCCCGATGCCCGCCCTTTGCCCGACAGCTTCTTCGACCGGGACGCCCAAGTGCTCGCCCGCGAACTGCTGGGCAAGGTTATTCGCCATCGCCAAGGGCCCTACTGGCTGGCCGCGCGCATCATCGAGACCGAAGCCTACTACTGCGCCGAGAAGGGCAGCCACGCCTCCCTGGGTTATACGGAAAAACGTAAGGCGTTGTTTCTGGGGGGAGGCCACATCTACATGTATTACGCCCGTGGCGGCGACTCCCTGAACTTCAGTGCCCAGGGGCCGGGCAATGCCGTGCTGATCAAGTCGGCCTACCCTTGGAGCGATCGCCACAGCGACGCCAACAGCCTGGCGCAAATGCTTCTGAACAACCCCGACGCCAGCGGCCGGCCCCGCGCTGAAACGCGCTTATGCGCCGGGCAGACCCTGCTATGCCGGGCGTTAGGCCTGAAGGTGCCGCACTGGGATGCCCGCCGCTTCGACCCCCAGGCGCTGTTCGTCGACGACGTTGGCATTATCCCGAAACACATTATCCAGACCACGCGCCTCGGCATTCCCGCCGGGCGCGACGAACATTTGCCCTACCGCTTCGTCGACGCCGACTTCGCTCGCTATTGCACACGGAACCCCCAGCGACGCGGGCAAGTCGAAGGTCGCGACTACTTTCTGCTCACTCAAGGAACCCCAACATGGGCGAATGGCTCGACAGCCTGACCGGCTGGCTGTCCCTCAACCCGCAATGGCTAGGCGCGGCGATCTTCATCGTGGCCTGCATCGAGTGCCTGGCCATTGCCGGCATTATCGTGCCGGGAACCGTGGTGCTGTTCGGTGTTGCCGTACTGGCGGGCAGTGGCGCCTTGTCGCTATGGGAAACGTTACTGTTGGGGTATACGGGCGGGCTGTTGGGAGATGTCCTGTCTTACACCATTGGCCGACGCTTCCATCAGAATATTCGCAAGCTGCCCTTGGTGCGCACCCATCCCGAATGGATTAGCACCGCCGAGAATTATTTCGAACGCTACGGCATCGTCAGCCTGTTGATTGGCCGCTTTATCGGCCCGTTGCGGCCAATGCTGCCAATGGTCGCGGGCATGCTGAAAATGCCTGTGCCGCGCTTCATTGGTGTGAGCCTGGTTTCTGGGGCGGGCTGGGCCGTGGCCTACCTGCTGCCGGGGTGGGCCACCGGGGCCGCGATTCGCTTGCCACTGCCTGACGGCTTCTGGCCACAGGCCGCCGTGGTGGCAGGTGGCATTGCGGTGCTGATCGGGTTGAGCATCCATACCACCCTGCGCAGCCCTACCCGTGGCACCCGGCTGATCGCCGCCGCCAGTCTGGTGATGCTGGCCGGGCTGTTTTTTGGCTGGCCCTACCTGCAACAGTTCGACCAAGGCTTGATGACCCTGATCCAGGAAAACCGGCAACAGGCCGCCGACGGTTTCGTGGTGATGGTGACCCGCATGGGAGACTTCCACACCCAACTGCAAGCCGCTGTTTTGCTGACGGTTCTGCTGCTGATCACCCGGCAATGGCGCCAGGCCCTATTCGCCTGCGCAGTCACCGGGCTGACGGCAATCGCCAATGGCAGCCTGAAGTGGCTGTTCGCCCGGGCCCGCCCAGAAATCCTCGCCGAACCGCTCACCACTTACAGTATGCCCAGCGGCCATAGCTCGGCAGCGTTCGCGTTCTTTTTAGCCCTGGCGGTGCTGGCCGGCCGGGGCCAGCCGCCACGGATGCGCCTGACCTGGCTGTTGTTGGGCTGCTTGCCGGCGTTGTCGATCGCCCTGTCGCGGGTCTACCTGGGGGTGCACTGGCCCACCGACATTCTCGCCGGCGCCATGCTTGCCTGCACAGTCTGCGCGGCGGTGCTGTCGGTGGCCCAGTTGCAGCAACCGCTGCCGGGCATGCGCTTGCGGGTATGGGGCCTGGTGGCACCCGCCTGTGCGGCGCTGCTGATATTCCACGCCTTGAACGCGTTGCCAGACGCCTTGCTGCGCTACCAATATTGAGCGCAGGGGCGGCGCGCAGCCGCCCCCTGAACCGGCTTAAGCAAACATGTCGCCCTGTAATTCGTCTAGCAGTGTCTGGATCAGATCCAGGCGCTCGTCTGGGTCGTCGATGCCCAGCAATTGGACCTTGGCTTCATTGGAAAACGGCAGCAGGTAGGCCAACTGGTTAGCCAGGGCCGCCTGCCCGTGCACATCGGCCGCCATGTCCAACGATGCCACCATGGGGTGCTCGGCCAGCGCCTGCATCAGCGCCTGCAGGTCTTGGTGGTGGTCTTCCAGAGGTTGCTCGGCCAGGTCTTCGAGCCACTCGACTTGGCCAATGATCAATTGGTCCGCTTGCACCTCAGTGGTAATCACCTTAAAGCGCCGGCCACCTTTAACGCGGATGCCCAGCAAGCCGTTGTCCTGCTGCTGAAAGTCATACACCAACGCCTCGCAGCCGATCTGGGCGAACGCATCCGCTGCCACCCCAGCTTCCTCGCCGCTGTGCAGGCAGACCACGCCGAAGCCGCTGCCCTGCTTCATGCAGCGGCCGATCATGTCCAGGTAACGCGCTTCGAACAGCTGTAAGTCCAAGGTACAACCCGGAAACAGTACGGTATTAAGGGGGAACAGGGGCAGTGTCATGGGCACTCCTTAGACGAACAGACTAATAGCCAGCGGCAACAAAATAGCCGTGGCAACTCCCATCAGGCTCATGGCCAGGGCGGCGAAGGCGCCGGTTTCTTCGCTTTCCTGCAAGGCAACCGAGGTGCCTACTGCGTGGGCCGTGAGGCCTAGGGCCATACCTCGTGCCTCGGGCTCCTTTACCTTGAGCAGGTCGAGCAACGCCGGGCCGAAAATTCCACCGATGACGCCGGTCATCAACACGAACACCGCTGCCAGGGCCGCCACTCCGCCGATCTGCTCGGCCACCAGCATCGCAATCGGCGATGTGACTGACTTCGGTGCCATGGTCATGAGGATCATCTTGTCAGCGCCCAAGGCCCAGCCCAAGAGTAGACACACGCCCGTAGCAAATGTGCCGCCTATCAACAGTGTCAGCAGGACTGGCCAGAGTAATTGGCGGATGCGCCGCAAGTTCAGAAACAGCGGCACTGCCAAGGCCACCGTTGCCGGCCCCAACAGCACACCGAGTATTTCCGTGCTCTTGCGGTACTCGGCATAGCTCACCCCGCAGGCGATCAACACGCCGATGACCAGCAACATCGACATCAATACAGGCTGCAAGAACACCCAGCGCGTGCGCTCGTAACCGGCTAGCACCAATTGGTACGCGGCCAGGGTGATGCCAATGCCGAACAGGGGGTGATGAATGACCGCCAGCGCTGCGCCGTACCAATGCAGGCTCATTGCGGCGTACCGCGGCGGCGCTGACGCTGGATCAGGCGCTGCATCAAATAGCCGCAAAACATCACAGACAGCAGCACAGACACCACCAACGAACCGACGATTGCCCAGAAGTCCTGGGCAATCTCCGCAGCGAAGACCATCACGCCTACCGCTGGTGGCACTAACAGCAGGGGCAAGTAGCGCAGTAGGCTATTGGCCGCCTCGCTGATGGGCTTGGCCACCTCGCCGCGCCACATCAGGTAGGCGAGCAACAGCACAAAGCCAATGATCGGCCCGGGCAATACCGATAAAAACAAATGATTGAGGGCTGTGCCCAAGAGCTGGAACAACACCAACCAAGTCAAACCACGTAACAACATGAGAACCTCCAACGAACGCGCAGCGCCATTATAAACACCCGCACCTGATTTAACCGGCACTTGCTCCGTGTCTGGTCTACGCTCGAAGCCAGGCGTGCGCCAAGCTCACCCAGCCGCTGGCGCTCAACACGGAGCGTGACCCCATGCATCAAGTGCCCCTCGAGCAACTTCAGGACTACGTGGGCAAAGACCTGGGCCACTCAGAGTGGCTTACCATCGACCAAGCGCGCATCAATCTGTTTGCAGAGGCCACGGGCGACTTTCAGTTTATTCATGTCGACCCGATCAAAGCCGCCAAAACACCCTTCGGCGGTACCATTGCCCATGGTCTGCTCAGCCTCGCCCTAGTACCCAAACTCCTGGAAAACCTGCTGGTCGTGCCTGAAGGGCTCGATCGGGTAGTCAACTACGGGCTCGACAACCTGCGCTTTCTCAACCCGGTCAAGGTGGGCTCGCGGGTACGCCTGAGCGCCCGGCTGCTCAGCGCCCGGGAAAAATCGCCCGGCCAGTGGCTGCTGAGGGTCCAGACCACCTTACGCATCGAGGGCGAAGAAAAACCGGCCTTCACTGCCGAACAGCTCTCACTCTGCTTCATTGGTTAGGTAAAGGGGTCGAACGACTGTTTCACCCAGGCGCGTTGCGCGGCATACTCCCGCGATCAATTATCCGGACTTCGTCATGCGCCCACTGCTGCTCCTTGCCCTGACCCTGCTACTCGCCGCCTGCGGCGATGGCGAGCCATTGGCACCGCCCGATGCGCGCCTGCCGGACGGCGGGCGCTACCGTGGCGAGGTGGTCAATGGCCTGCTGCAAGGCAATGGCCGCGTGGACTACCCCAACGGCAGCTGGTATGCCGGGCAGTTCCAAGAGGGTCAATGGCAGGGGACCGGGGAGTGGCACGGGCCCGCCGGGGAGGTCTATCGCGGCCAGTTCAAGCAAGGGCTGTTTCACGGCCTGGGCAGCCTGAGCGCCCACGGCAGCCACTACAGCGGCGGGTTCAACATGGGCCGCCGTGAGGGAGAAGGCACCTTCAAAGACGCCACTAGCCGTTACCGGGGCGGCTTCAAGAACGACCAATACACTGGCGCAGGCCAACTCGAACTCGAAGATGGTAGCCAATACCAGGGCGTGTTCAGCCGTGGTAAAGCCAACGGCGAGGGCGTGCGCACCGAGGCGAACGGCAGCCAGTACAGCGGGACTTTCGTCAATGGCCTGCTGGAGGGCCATGGCACCTACAGCAGCGGTGACGGCGACCAATACATCGGTGATTTCCGTAACAATCAACTGCACGGCCGCGGCCGCTATGAAAACGCCGAAGGGGATGTCTGGATCGGCCAGTTTCGCAACGGCCAGTTAACCGGTAAAGGCGAGCTGTTCAGCAGCCAAGGGGGCCATTACCTGGGCGATTTCGTCGAATGGCACTTTTCTGGCCAGGGCCGCCTGGCGCTGGCCGACGGCAGCCAGTATGTCGGCGGCTTCAGCAACGACACCTACCAAGGCCGCGGCACCCTGACCAACGCGGATGGCAGCGTCCAGGCCGGCCAATGGAGCGCCGGCCAACGGGTGCGCGACCCACAGGGCAAGCTCTTGCCCGATACCCTCGAACTAGGCCTGCTGCGCCAAGGCCAACTGCTCGACGACGCGCTGGCCGCCGTGCCCCGCTCGTCCCCCGAGGTCGAGCTGTACAGCCTGAGCCTGGCTGGGGACGGCAAACAAAGCGTGTTCATGCGCGAAGCCGACTATGTCACGCGCATGCTCGGCAGCCGTTTCGGTGCCATCGGTAATATCACCCTGACCAACCATCGCGATCGCCTGGCCGACCGCCCGATGGCCAGTCGGGAAACCCTGTCCCGCGCTGTCAAAACCCTGGCCGAGCGCAGCGGGCCGGAAGACTTGGTGTTCATTTACCTGACCAGCCACGGCACCTCGGATCACCAACTGGTGCTGGACCAACCTCGGCTGCAACTCTCCGACCTCGCCGCCGACGAACTCGCCAGTGTGCTGGCGCCCCTTAAACAGCGCGACAAGATCATTGTGATTTCAGCCTGCTACTCGGGCGGTTTCATTCCCGCGCTCAAAGACGAGCGAACTTTGATCATGACGGCTTCGCGCGCCGACCGGGTGTCCTTTGGCTGCTCCGAAGAGGCCGATTTCACCTACTTCGGTGACGCCCTCTTCGCCCAGGCACTGAACGAAACCGACGATTTGCAGCAGGCATTCGAACTTGCCCGGCGTCATGTTGCCGAACGGGAAAGCAGCGACAACTATGGAGCCTCTGAGCCGCAACTTTGGGCACCTAAGGCCGTGTTAGCACACTGGAAACGTCTGCGTCAGACCCAGGCCAAACAGGCGTTACAAAGTGCATCGGCAGAGGCAAAAAGTGCTACCAGCCACTAAGCTGATAGCAATCAAGGGAGAGCCATCATGTACCTCACGCCGCAGCACATTCTGATAGCAGGCGCCACTGGCTTGACCGGCGAACACTTGCTCGATCGCCTGCTCAGCGAACGCACCGTCACCCGCGTATTGGCCCCGACCCGCCGCCCCCTCGCCGAACACCCCCATCTGGAAAACCCCGTGGGTGACCTGCGCGACCTGCTGCCCAGCCTCGATGGCCAGATCGACGTCGCCTATTGCTGCCTGGGCAGCACCATTAGGGAGGCAGGCTCCCAAGAAGCTTTTCGCCAGGTCGACCACGACCTCGTCGTGGCCTACGCTCAGCGCGCGCGTGAGCTGGGCACCCGGCACTTGATCGTGATCAGCGCCATCGCTGCTGATGCCGAATCGTCGATTTTCTACAACCGCGTCAAGGGCGAGACCGAACAGGCGTTGAGGGCGCAGAACTGGCCGCAGTTGACCATCGTTCGCCCGTCGATTCTGCTGGGTAATCGCCCCCAACCGCGCCTTAGCGAACAAATTGCCGGGCCTTTGTCGCGGCTGATCCCTGGCAAATACCATGGCATCGAAGCGTGCCAGTTGGCCCGGGCGCTGTGGCGCTTGGCATTGGAAGAGCAAGACGGCATTCGCGTGGTTGAATCGGATGAATTGCGCAAACTGGGCAAATAAGCCTTAAAAGCCGCCGCGGGCCTGAAAACCCACCCCTGCCGCTGTCAACAACGACAGCGGCAATAGCAATGTATCCAAGAGCATGCTGGCCGGTAGGTCCACCCACGGCCAGTCCGGTGCCTGAGCGCCGAACTTATCCAGCGGGCAGCAGCCACCTTCGATCGCATACCAATCCAGGCGCGCCCCGGCATAGACCACCGGGGCCCCCGGCTTGGCCGCATTGAGGGTACGCACACTCGCGCAGCCGGCCAATTGCAGCACCAGTAGCACGCAGACCAATGGTTTATTCATCGGCGCCGTAGTGGTGCTCGCCCCAGCGCGGCAGCATGTCCTGGGGAATATTGAGCAGGTTGAGGATCCGCGCGACGACGAAGTCAATCAGGTCATCGATGGTCTGGGGCTGATGGTAGAAGCCCGGCGCGGCCGGCAGAATCACAGCGCCCATCTGCGACAGCTTGAGCATGTTCTCCAGGTGAATGGTCGAAAACGGCGCCTCGCGCGGCACCAAAATCAACTGCCGCCGCTCTTTCAGGGTAACGTCCGCCGCGCGCTCGATCAGATTGTTACAAGCCCCCGTAGCAATCGCCGACAGCGTGCCTGTGGAGCACGGCACCACAACCATGGCACTGGGCGCGCCCGAACCCGACGCCACGGGCGACATCCAGTCCTCTTTGCCATACACCCTGATTTGCCCGGCCGTGGCCCCCGTGTACTCATTGAGAAAGGCTTGCATGGCCTGGGGCTTGGCCGGTAAGAGCACGTCGGTCTCGGTGGCCAACACCAACTGCGCAGCCTTGGAGATCAGAAAGTGCACTTCGCAATCTTCACGCACCAGGCAGTCCAGCAGGCGCAAGCCATACTGGGCACCAGACGCGCCGGTCATGGCCAGGGTGATGCGCTGCGCCCCGCTCATCGCAGGGCCTCGGCCAGCAAGCCATGCAGGCCACCAAAACCGCCGTTGCTCATGACCACCACGTGGGTGCCCGGCGCGGCAAGGCTTTTGACCCGGGCGATGATCGCCTCCAGGGAGTCGGCGACCAGGGTCGGCACCGTGCTGGGCGCCACGCTAGCGGCCAGGTCCCAGCCCAGGTTAGGCGGCGCGTACCAAATAACCTGGTCGGCGTCGCCGACACTGGCCGGCAGCCCATCACGGTGCGCGCCCAGTTTCATGGAGTTGGAGCGAGGCTCGATCACCGCGATCACCTGCGCCGACCCGACCTGTTTGCGCAGCCCATCCAGGGTGGTGGCGATGGCGGTGGGGTGGTGGGCGAAGTCGTCATAGATGGTCACCCCATTGACCTCGGCGACCCATTCCATGCGCCGCTTGACGCTTTTGAAAGCACAGAGCGCCTCAATGCCCAAGGACGCCACCACCCCCACATGGCGGGCGGCTGCCAGGGTGGCCAAGGCGTTCGCCACATTGTGCTGGCCGGTCATGCCCCACTCCACGACACCTTGCACCTCACCGGCAAACACCACCTCAAACCGAGAGCCGTCATCACTTAGCAAGCGCGCCTGCCATTGCCCCCCGGCGCCGGTGGTTTGTACCGGCGTCCAACAGCCCATGTCCACAACCCGCTGCAGAGCCACTTCGGCGGCTGGATGGATAATCAGCCCAGCGCTGGGAATGGTGCGCACCAAATGGTGGAACTGCCGTTCGATCGCCGCCAGGTCTGGGAAGATATCTGCATGATCGAACTCAAGATTGTTCAAGATCGCCGTACGCGGACGGTAGTGGACGAACTTGGAGCGCTTGTCGAAAAACGCGCTGTCGTATTCATCGGCCTCGACCACGAAAAACGGTGTATCGCCCAAGCGCGCCGACACGGCAAAGTTCTGCGGCACACCGCCGATCAAAAAGCCCGGGCTCATGCCGGCATGTTCCAGCACCCAGGCCAGCATGCTACTGGTGGTGGTCTTGCCATGGGTGCCCGCGACCGCCAGCACCCAGCGGCCTTGCAACACATGGTCGGCCAGCCATTGCGGGCCGGAGACGTAAGGCAAGCCCTGATTCAAAACGTATTCGACCGCAGGGTTGCCCCGTGACAGCGCGTTGCCAATCACCACCAGATCAGGCGCAGGTTGCAACTGTTCGGCGTCGTAGCCTTGGGTCAGTTCGATGCCCTGGGCCTGTAACTGGGTGCTCATGGGTGGATAAACGTTGGCATCGGAGCCGGTCACGCGGTGACCCAATGCTTTGGCAAGGACCGCCAATGACCCCATGAACGTACCGCAGATACCGAGAATATGAATATGCATGATTGACCTCGAAAAACATCGAGGCAGGTTAGCCCAGGGTAGGAAAAATCTCACGTTTTAAAACCGTAGGAAGGGCCTCGGCCCCGATCTTTTCGGCCCTACGCCGAATCCCAGCAGATTGCCGAAAACCGCGAGATCAAAAGATCGGGGGCGAGCCCCCTTCTACCTGGCGTTGCTTTTCGATACCGTGCTTGCGCAGTTTTCGGTACAGGGTGTTGCGGCTTACCCCCAGCACCTGCGCTACTTGAGTCATGTGCCAGCGCTGTTGCTCTAACACGGCCAACAGCGCAGTGCGCTCAGCGCTGTCCAGCGGGGCCGCGGTGGTCGGCTGGGTAGCCTGCGCCGTGCGGACGCACGCGGGAAGCTCATCGAGCTCGATCACCCCACCTTCGCAAAGGGCCGCCGCCGTGCGGATGACATTGCGCAACTGACGCACGTTGCCCGGCCAGGTGAACGCCAGCAAGGCCTGGCGAGCCGCCGGCGCGAGCGAAACCGCTTCGCCCTTGGCTTCTTCAGCCAGCATAAAATCCAGCAACTGCGCTTTGTCAGTGCGCTCGCGCAGCGCTGGCAGAGTGACTTCGAGGCCATTCAAACGGTAGTACAGGTCCTCGCGAAAACTTCCCGCTTCAACCCGCGCCAACAGGTTGCGGTGGGTCGCGCTGATGATGCGTACATCCAACGGCTGAGGCTCACCGCCCAGGGGCACCACCAGGCGGTCTTCCAATACGCGCAGCAAGCGCGTTTGCAAGGCCAGGGGCATGTCGCCGACTTCATCGAGCAGCAGGGTGCCGCCGTCGGCCTGCTGCAACTTGCCACGCATGCCCTCCTTGCGCGCCCCGGTAAAGCTGCCACCTCGGTAGCCGAACAGCTCGCTCTCGATCAGGCTTTCGGGAATCGATGCGCAATTGAGGGCCACGAACGGGCGCGCTGCGCGCTGGCTGGACAAGTGTACCGCCTTGGCGAAGGCCTCTTTGCCCGAGCCGGTCTCGCCACTGATCAGTAGTGGCACGTCGCGCTCGAAGACCCGCCCGGCGCGGCGCAAGCTTTCCACCAGGCGCGGGTCGCCAAAGCAGGCCAATTCTGTAGCCACTGGCGCCGCTGGAGTGAGCGCGAGCGGGCGGCGCGGGGTGATCACCGGTGGCCCCTGCAGCGAGGCAAACAGCGCTCGCCCATCCAGGGTGCGCAGCGGCCATGAGGCCGTCGCCTCAGGGCAGGCGCGGCTGAGCAACTCACTCAATGGGCAGTCCAGAAATGTCTCGAGCCGCTGCCCACACAGATGCTCGCGGGCGTGGCCCAGCAGGTTCAACGCGCTTTGATTGGCCGCCAGAATGCGCCCTTCGCCATCGAACGCCAGCAAGCCTTCGCTGAACAACCCCACGGACTCAGCCTGCAAGTGGAAGCGCAACAACCACTGGCTGGGGAAGGCGTCACGGAAAAAACGGCTCTCGATCATTTTCGCCGAGAGGTTGACCAACGTCATGGTATGAAACTGGCTCTGCCGGCTGACCTCCCGGGCCGACGAGACATCCAGCACCGCTAACAACTGGCCGTGGGGGTCGAAGACCGGGCTGGCGGAGCAGGTCAGATGAGTGTGGCGGCCGCGGAAATGTTCGCCCTGATGGATCGTCAACGGCTGGCGCTCCACCAGGCACGTACCAATGCCATTGGTGCCTTCACGGGCCTCGCTCCAGTCGGCCCCAAGCCACAGGCCGGCTTGTTCGAACACCCGCCGTTCGGCCGGCGCCGTGATGCAATTAAGGATCACCCCGCGCGTATCCGTGAGCAGCACGGCATGGCCGGCGCCTGAGAGCTGCTGGTGCAGGCTGTTCATCTCCGCCCCGGCCACGCGCAAGACGTGCCGCAAGCGTTCGCGGCTTTCCAGTAGGCGTTCGTGCTCGAGCACCGTGGGCGCCACCGCCAAGGCGGGGTCCAGATGATAGTCGTCGAGGCAGCGTAGCCACGAGCGAGCAATCGAGGGGTCGCTGCCGGGGCCGTAGGTGGGCAGGTTGCCCTGGGCGACGGTCAACACCTGCTGGGCGTGACGGCTGAGGTGGTTGCTGTGCACTGTTATTGTCCTCCACTGGAGTTGCGAAACAGCATCCTCCTCAGCGCCCGCGAATGCAACGGCCCAGGCCAGGGCGAAAAGCCGTTGCAAAAACGGTACAAACTGTCACACCGGTGTGTCATCCATGAACGGGCAGCCAGCCCTACGTAGGTGCCCTAGCTTGATCCGGCGCGGTTGCGGGGCAATGGCCCGGCCTTTGCTCTACGCTATATAGCACCGCCGCCGTGCGGCCTCCGAAAAAACATAAAACCCAGGAGAAGTCACCATGCGTTATGCACACCCCGGCACCGAAGGCGCCAAGATTTCTTTCAAGTCCAAATACGGTAACTACATCGGCGGCGAATTCGTCCCGCCGGTCAAGGGCCAATATTTCACCACGACATCACCCGTTAACGGCCAGCCCATCGCCGAGTTCCCGCGCTCCACCGCCGAAGACATCGATAAAGCCCTCGATGCCGCCCACGCCGCCGCTGACGCCTGGGGCGCCACCTCGGTGCAGGCGCGTTCGCTGGTGCTGCTGAAAATCGCCGACCGTATCGAATTGAACCTGGAAACCCTGGCCATCACTGAAACCTGGGACAACGGCAAAGCTATCCGTGAAACCCTCAACGCCGACATCCCCCTGGCCGCTGACCACTTCCGCTACTTCGCTGGTTGCCTGCGCGCCCAAGAAGGCAGTGCCGCCGAAATCGACGGCAACACTGTGGCGTATCACATCCATGAGCCCCTCGGCGTGGTCGGGCAGATCATCCCCTGGAACTTCCCGATTCTAATGGCCGCCTGGAAGCTCGCGCCGGCCCTGGCAGCAGGCAACTGCGTGGTGCTCAAGCCCGCCGAGCAGACGCCCCTGGGCATCACCGTGCTGATGGAACTGATCGGCGACCTGCTGCCACCAGGCGTACTAAACGTAGTGCAAGGGTTCGGTAAAGAAGCCGGCGAAGCCTTGGCCACCAGCAAGCGCATTGCCAAAATCGCCTTCACCGGCTCCACCCCAGTAGGCTCGCATATCATGAAATGCGCCGCCGAGAACATCATTCCCTCCACCGTGGAACTGGGCGGCAAATCGCCAAATATCTTCTTCGAAGACATCATGCAGGCCGAGCAAAGCTTTATCGAAAAAGCCGCTGAGGGCCTGGTGCTGGCATTCTTCAACCAGGGCGAAGTGTGCACCTGCCCTTCCCGAGCGCTGGTGCAGGAGTCCATCTACCCAGCGTTCATGAAAGAGGTCATGAAGAAAGTCGAGCAAATCAAGCGCGGCGACCCGTTGGACACGGACACCATGGTAGGTGCCCAGGCGTCCGAGCAACAATTCGACAAGATTCTGTCCTACCTGGAAATCGCCAAGCAGGAGGGTGCCGAGCTGCTGACTGGCGGTGAGGTGCATAAGCTTGAGGGCAACCTGGCCAGCGGCTATTACATTCAACCGACGCTGCTCAAAGGCAACAACAAGATGCGCGTGTTCCAGGAAGAGATCTTTGGCCCAGTGGTGAGCGTCACCACCTTCAAGGATGAAGCCGAAGCACTGGCCATTGCCAACGACACCGAGTTTGGCCTCGGCGCTGGCGTCTGGACCCGCGACATCAACCGCGCCTACCGTATGGGCCGGGGCATCAAAGCCGGTCGCGTATGGACCAACTGCTACCACCTGTACCCAGCCCATGCCGCGTTCGGTGGCTACAAAAAATCCGGCGTCGGCCGTGAAACCCACAAGATGATGCTCGACCACTACCAGCAAACCAAAAACCTGCTGGTGAGCTACGACGTCAACCCACTGGGCTTTTTCTAGGTTCTCTAACTAAAGCAATGGCGGCGCCCCAGAGTTGGGACGCCGCCAGGCCGATGCCCAACGGCTGATAAATCCCGACATACACACCACTCCCCGCAGGCGATCTAGCCCTATAATGGCCACCGCTCAATTCAGGTGCCATTCATGGACTTCAACCCGCTCGACCTAATTCTCCACCTCGACGTCTACCTTGACCTAATGGTCAACCAATACGGCCCCTGGATTTACGCCATCCTTTTTCTAGTGATCTTCTGTGAGACCGGCCTGATCGTCATGCCGTTTCTGCCGGGTGACTCTTTGCTGTTTATCGCCGGCGCCATCGCCGCGGGCGGTGGCATGGATCCTGTCTTGCTGGCCGGGCTACTGATGTTGGCGGCCATTCTCGGTGACAGCGTCAACTACCTGGTAGGCCGTACCTCAGGCGAGCGCTTGTTCAGCAACCCCGAGTCGAAAATTTTCCGCCGCGACTACCTGCTGCAAACCCAACAGTTCTACGCCCGCCACGGCGGTAAAACCGTCACCCTGGCGCGTTTTCTGCCGATCCTGCGCACCTTCGCCCCATTCGTGGCCGGTATCGGGCGCATGCACTATCCGCGCTTTTTGGGTTTCAGCGTGTTGGGCACTGTGCTTTGGGTGGGCGGGTTGGTCACCCTGGGCTATTTCTTCGGCAACGTGCCGATCATTAAGCAGAACCTTACCTTGCTGATCCTGGCAATCATCGGCCTGTCGTTGGTGCCCATGATCATCGGCGTGATCAAAACCCGTGGCCGCCGCATCACCCCGCCTCTGTAACAGGCTATGTGGTCCTTTAGCGCCTGGCGGCGCCAACGCACTCTGGCCAAGCACCCCATCAGCCCTGAACTGTGGCGCCAGGTCAAACACGACTTGGCCATCCTCGACGCGCTCAGCGCCGATGAAGAACAGCGCCTGCAAGACGGCTGCATCCTGTTTCTGCACAGCAAGCACCTCAGTTGCCTGCCTGGCGTAGAACTCGATGACCACGGCCGCCTGCTGCTGGCCGCCCAGGCGCAACTGCCGTTACTGCACCTGGAAGACTTGAACTGGTATCAGGGCTTCCACGAAATCGTGCTGTACGCCGATGACTTCCTCAGCCCCCAGCGCTACCGCGACGCCAGCGGCGTGGAACACCAATGGGACGGCGAGCACAGTGGCGAAGCCTGGCAGCAAGGGCCGGTCATTCTGGCGTGGTCGGGGGTGCTCGCCAGCGGCGGCTGGGAGGGCTACAACCTGGTGATCCACGAGCTGGCACATAAGCTCGACATGCTCAACGGCGACGCCAACGGCCTGCCACCCCTGCACAGCGATATGCGCGTCAGTGCCTGGGCCAGCGCCATGCAGCAAGCCTATGACGACCTGAACCGGCAGCTCGATGCCGACCCCGAAGCCGACACCGCCATCGACCCCTATGCCGCAGAAAACCCCGCCGAATTCTTCGCGGTCACCAGCGAATACTTTTTCAGCGCCCCAGACCTGTTACACGCGGCTTACCCGCAGGTCTACGCGCAACTCCAGGCGTTTTACCGGCAAGACCCACTGCGGCGCCTGAACCACCTGAAGCAGAACCATCCAGACTATCGCGGGTCCGACTAACGTCTGTGGGGCATACGTGGCAAGCCCCTCGGAATATGCCTATAATCGCGACCACTTTTCGTCCAAAACGGCCGCTTCACCTGGCCTACAACGGGGGCAACGCCCAATGAGCTACAGCAAGATTCCGGCTGGCAAAGACCTGCCGAACGACATCTACGTCGCCATCGAGATTCCGGCCAACCACGCGCCGATCAAATACGAGATCGACAAAGACAGCGACTGCCTGTTCGTTGACCGTTTCATGGCCACCCCGATGTTCTACCCGGCCAACTACGGCTTTATTCCCAACACCCTGGCTGACGACGGCGACCCCCTCGACGTGCTGGTCGTGACCCCGTACCCGGTCACCCCAGGCTCGGTCATCCGCGCTCGCCCAGTTGGCATTCTGCACATGACCGACGACGGCGGCGGCGACGCCAAAGTCATCGCCGTACCCCACGACAAACTGTCGCAACTGTACGTCGACGTCAAAGAATACACCGACCTGCCTCCCCTGCTGCTGGAGCAGATCAAGCACTTCTTCGAGAACTACAAAGACCTCGAAAAAGGCAAATGGGTGAAGATCGAAGGCTGGGGCAATGCAGACGCCGCCCGCGCCGAAATCACCAAATCGGTCGCCGCCTACAAAGGCTGAGCCGACCGACAGAAAAACCCCGCCTGGCGGGGTTTTTTTATGCCCGCAGCCAACACCGCGTTTGCCCCTCCTACGCCAGCATCACCATCGCGGGCCATACCTTGTAGGAAGCGCCCCACAGCCCAGTAAAATCGCCCTTCATCCCGATTATTTTTGAACACCTTGTTTATTTGAAAGCGCTCGGCCGCCCTTTAAACTCTGTATCCATGAACACATCCGGTGACCGCCTCAGAGTACTCCTGCGCGAGTGCCAACTAACCGCTGCCGACTTTGCCGCCCACCGCAACGTCTCGCCGCAGCACGTCAACAACTGGTTCCGCCGTGGCGTCCCGCTGGCGCGCCTCGACGAAATAGCCGAGCTGCTGAGCGTCGAGCCGCGCTGGCTGCGTACCGGTGAGGGCCACAAATACCGCGACCCCCTCACCCCAACCCTGGCCGCCATAGCCTCCCTCGCCCAAAGCAATCAGGAGCTGGACTGGGCCAGCCTGGCAGCCAGCGACCACAGCGACGCCCTGCTGCCGTTCTTTCGTGAGCAAGACGGCCAACTGCAGTTACGCCCTGGGCATAACCTGCGCGTGCCCCTGGCCATCTTGCGCAGCCTGGGCGTAGAAAGCACCCGCGCTATCGCCCTGGCGATGCCCGACAACAGCATGGCCGAGCGCCTACTGCAAGGCTCCGCCGTGGCCGTCGAAAGCGCCTTCACCCACCCCGCCGAAGGCGAACCCCACGCCCTGCTGCACAACGGCATGCTGCGCCTGCGAACCCTCTACCGCCTGCCCGGCGGCAGCCTGCGCCTGCGCAGCTACAACCACCGCGAATACCCCGACGAAATCCTCAGCGCCGAAGATATCGAACAACAAAACCTGCAAGTCATCGGCTGGGCCTTCTGGTGGTCCACCACTAGCCCGCGCAAGCCACAACGCTAGGAAAGATTCAGGGTAGGCATTTCAAAGAGACTTGCGTAAGCTACGCACCCTTCGGGCATCCACTGCGCAACGCAGCGGCACCCAGGCAAAGCAGCCCACCGGCTGACCGCGCCAAAAGCCAGCGATGCTGGTTCCAACGTTTTGTAGGTGGTTGCGGCGCATCAAAAATGGGCCTGAACTGCTAGCGAGAAGCCGGCCACAAGCCGGCTTTTTATTGTCTTTTTGAAAGCTACTCTCATCTACTAAACCCGCCAGAGCCTTGCTAGATCAAGGGTTTCAGCCTTTTTTTGTTCGTGTGACTTCCGTTTTGATCCGAGGCACTCCACGCGTAAGTGGGGGAACAGAGGGCAAAAATGGGGCAAACTGACCGCCAATCAAATCAAAAATCTGGTTGAGACTGGGACGTACGAAGACGGTGAAGGGCTTCGTGTTTTGGTGAAACCCTCAGGACGAAAAACCTGGGTGCTCCGCTTTCAATTGAACGGCAAACGCAGGGAGATGGGTGTGGGGAGCTACCCCCAGCTCGACCTGAGACAAGCCCGCGCAGCCGCCTATGACAATAAAGTCCAGGTTCTCAATGGCACTGACCCACTCGCGAAACGACAGCCTGAACAAGCCGCTCAGCGGGAGGCCGCACGCCGGGATCTGGCGCAGCTGATTACCTTCGACAAGCTCGCCGCTGACTACCGAGACGCCCATGGATCAGGCTGGTCGGAAAAAAAGGCGCAAGGGCTGGCTGAGGAAACTCGAGTTCTAGGCTTTTCCTGCTATAGGGCTCGACAAGCTGGGGCTTGGGAAGGCCTACGTTCAGGCCAAGCGCTGGCGAATCATGAGGTGGGAGGTCATGAGTACTCGAGACTATCAAGACTCCGATTGCAAAAGCATCTGCATGGCAGAATGCCTCGCGCCTGGTATCGTCGCGGCGAAAGACTTTTGCATGCTTTTTGTCCCAAATTCTGAGGTCGAGAGCCTCTGCACGGAAAAAATGCTCAAGGCAGGTGTTAAGGTACATATCACCGTGAATCCGGGAATGTTTCGTAAATGATCTACAGCAGACTGAATCCAGAGAAGGCTCTGATTTGGCGTATCGTCCATCGCGATAACCTGCCTTGGATTCTGGACAACGGTCTGCACTGCGCAAATTCGGACGTGCAGGCACCGCAGTACGTGAATATTGGCAACGCTGACTTGATCGACAAGCGCCGATCCCGGCACGTCCCGATAGCACCGGGGGGGATGCTGGCCGACTACGTACCCTTCTATTTCACTCCCTTCTCCGTGATGATGAAAAACATTCATTCTGGGTGGAGTGTTCAGCAGCGCAGCAACGACGAGATCGTAATTCTGGTGTCCAGTCTGTACCGCGTCGAACAGCTTGGCCTACCGTTCGTCTTCACAGACGCACATGCCTACCCGGATTGGACAAACTATTACAGTGATCTCGCGAGTCTCGGCGAGATCGATTGGCCTATCCTTCAACAGCGCGACTTCAAACGTGATCCTGATGACCCTCGAAAGATGGAGCGTTATCAGGCCGAAGCGCTGATCCACCATCACCTACCGATTACAGGACTCCTTGGCATCATGTGCTACACCGATGCAATGAAAGAGTGCATAGAGGATGACGTGGCCGCTAGAGGTCTGACGTTGTCTGCTCATGTGCGTCCGGGATGGTATTTCCAATGATCAGATTTACCCACGGTAACCTTTTGGAAGCCAAGACCGAAGCCCTCGTCAACACGGTGAATACCGTTGGCGTGATGGGTAAAGGTATCGCGCTGATGTTCAAAGAGCGCTTCGCGGAGAATTACCGTCTGTACTTAGCTGCCTGCAAGGCTGGCGAAGTGGAAACAGGCAAAATTCACGTAACTGCAGTCAACGAACTGGAAGGCCCCCGCTGGATCGTAAACTTCCCTACCAAACGTCACTGGCGATCACCTTCGCAGATGGCTTGGGTGACGGAAGGCCTGCATGATCTGCGCCGTTTTTTGATTGAAAATCAGGTCAAGTCTGTGGCCGTCCCACCGCTGGGCGCCGGTAACGGTGGCTTGAAATGGCCTGAAGTCCGCGAACAGATTATTGCGGTGTTAAGTAATCTAGATGTGGATGTCTTAGTGTTCGAGCCTTCCAGCCAGTATCTGAATGTCGCCAAACGTAGCGGAGTGGAAAAGCTCACACCTGCTCGCGCGCTCATTGCCGAATTGGTTCGACGCTATTGGGTTTTAGGTATGGAATGCAGCCTCCTCGAAATTCAGAAGCTGGCCTGGTTTCTCGAGCGAGCGATAGTAAAACTGCCTGGCACCGAGAACCCTCTGGACCTTAAGTTCGTAGCTCATAAATACGGTCCGTATGCCAATCGATTGGAGCATCTACTCAATAGTCTCGATGGTAGCTATCTGCATTGCGATAAACGCATTAGCGATGCGGGGATCAGTGATGTGATCTGGTTTGACGAGGAGCGTAAATCCTTTTTGCAAACTTATCTTAAAACAGAAGCTAGGGAATATTCCCTGGCCTTGGAACATACTGTCGAGCTCATCGATGGCTTTGAGTCGCCCTTTGGTATGGAGTTGTTGGCAACGGTTGATTGGTTATTGAGCCAGAAGGGGGTCTCGCCGACGCTTCCTGCCGTGCGCGAAGCATTGGCGCAATGGGATGGTGGAACCGCTATTGCCTCTCGCAAAAGCAAGATTTTTGACGATCAGGCACTCACTATCGCACTGAAACGCCTTACCTCCAGTAGTTTTAGGCCTGAGATGGCTCCCTGCTAGCGCATGCGCGTTTTTTTTGAATCGATCAACCCTCAGCGTCAGCGCCACTTTGCAACGTCGAAGCAATGAGCTCGCGTAACCACATATGAGCGGGGTCTCGGTGCAGTCGCTCGGGCCATAACATGAGCATTTCAAACCCAGGAATAGCCAGTGGCGGCGCTTGGACGTAAAGGGTTGGCTCATGTCGCACCAGCCTTTCTGGGACCACCGCGACCAAATCGCTGTGCGTCAAGGCTGAGATGAGTGAGTTGAAATTAGAGACTGACAACACGACTTGTCGTTGCAGGCCCTTAGCCGCCAGTGCCTGGTCAGTACTACCCACGAAGCCGGCGCCATTGGGTGACACAACCGCATGTTCAAGGCCGCAGAACGCTTTAAGCGATAACTTGGTTGCTAACGCGGGATGGCCGCGCCGCCCTGCCAACACATAGCGTTCGTGCACCAAGGAGCGTTGTCGCAGTTTCGCTGGCGCTTCGTCGCGAGTGTGCAGTGCTAAATCGATCGCGCCGTTTTCCAGATCATTGGCAAGGCTGATGGGATGTTTGTTCAAGAGTGCCAAGCGAGTATTGGGGGCCAGGCGCCTGAGCCGTGCCAGTGACGGCCAGATTAAAGCGCTCGCGGCGTAGTCGCTGGCGGCGACCTTCCACGTCTGATTAGCCTGTGCGGGGGCAAAAGCGGTATTAGGGCTTAGCGCGCCTTCCAACGCGGTCAGCGCTTCACGCAATGGCCCACGCAATTCACAGGCACGCTGGGTAGGCGACATGCCGCGCGGCCCTGGCAGTAATAATGGATCGTCCAGAATGTCTCGCAGCCGGCCCAGTTGCAGGCTGACGGTCGGCTGCGCGAGATTGAGCGAGCGTGCGGCCCGGGTCACGTTTTGCTCAGACAACAACGCATCTAGCGTGACCAACAAATTAAGATCCAGACGCCGCAAGGTATTGTGCATGTAAATACCATATGTTTCGAAAATTCATTTCTAGCATACCGGGTTCTCCCCTAGGGTGAGGCATACATCCACTAGGAGCGCCCCATGAAACTACTGCTAATCTACGCCCACCCTGAACCTCGCTCGCTTAATGGCTCGCTCAGGGATTTCGCGGTCACCCATCTGAACGCTGCAGGTCACGAGGTCAAGGTTTCCGATCTATACGAGATGCGTTGGAAAGCGGCCATTGATGCCGACGACGCCCCAGGCTATGACGATGAAAAACCGTTCAACCCTGCCGTAGAATCCCAGCGGGTATTTGCCGTCGGCCGCCAACCGCCGGACATTGCGCAGGAGCAGGCGAAACTGCTGTGGGCGGATGCCATCATCTTCCAGTTCCCCCTGTGGTGGTTCTCGATGCCTGCGATCCTCAAGGGCTGGGTCGAACGCGTCTATGCCTACGGATTCGCTTACGGCGTCGGCGAACACAGTGAAAGCCACTGGGGCGACCGCTACGGCGAAGGCAGCATGGCTGGAAAGCGGGCGATGTTAGTGGTCAGCATGGGCGGCTGGGAGTCCCATTACAGTGGTCGGGGGGTGAACGGTGCGCTGGACGACCTGCTATTTCCTATCCAGCATGGGGTGCTTTTCTACCCTGGGTTCACGGTTATGCCGCCCTTCCCCATCTATAAAACCGGCAAAATGGACGCCACTCGGTTCCAGCAGCTCTGCACGGCCTATGCGGCTCGGCTGGATACCCTATTCAGTGATCAGCCCTTGCCGTTCCGCCGCCAGAACGGCGGAGACTACGACATTCCGGCGTTGACCCTAAAGCCGCATCTGGCAGCCGGGCGTCACGATTTGGGCATCCATCGCGATGATGTTATGGCGCCTGAAGGCAAGATGTCTGGGGAAGTAAGATGATCCTTTTCTGAAAGTTGAGCATTATTGCCCAAGCCGGGCAAAAGGCCGCGGCACCAGCTGCCGTGCCATGGATCACAGCGCGTGCCCTGTCTACGCCCAGCAACCCTTTCAGATACGTCTAATTCATCCGCCCCATCCAGCCCCCTACCTTTGCAGGTACCAAACGCATTCCATCAGGCGGCTACCGGCCGCTGACGGGATGTTGACCGGCAAACTTCATGGGTTGAGGAAAGGCTAATGACGTTCAAAGACCGCTTCAAGACCGCCCCGGTTGAAAGCATGCCTTGGCGCGTGGGCATCGCGGCCGTGGCGGTGGCTGGGTTTATCGGTTGCCACCTGGCGACCCCCGCCTTGGTAGGGGAGGCGCGCTGGGATCTGCTGTGGATGGCCGCAACCCAAGGCATTGTCGGCGCCTTACTGGTGGTGTTGGCCGCCCTGCAATACCGTCGGCGGGGTGGCCTTAAGGTGCTACTCGGGCATTCTGCGCTACGCGTATTGCCCTTGGGCGCGTCACTCATCATTGCCCTTTATCTGTTGGCCACCCTCATTGAGGCCGCCTTGGGGCAGACCCAGGGGCCGCTCATGGGACATGCCCTGCACGGCCTTTCAGCAGCGCAAATCATGCTGTTGTTCAGCATGCTGCTGGTGTTCCCAGCGATCGCCGAGGAGCTGTTGTATCGACATTTCCTGATTGGTTTGTTTCCCCTGACCCAGCGCACCTGGCAGGCTTTGGCGGTGTTCGTCACCACCGTGCTGTTCATGCTGCAGGGGCAGTCCTTGCACTGGCCCTCTTACGCCCTGATGGGCGCCCTGGGCGTGATTCTCGGGGTGGCACGGATCACCAGCGGCGGGCTCGCCGCACCGATATTGCTGCATGCCCTGGCCAGTTTCATGGGCATGTGCTCGGACCTGCTCCTGGCCAGCCTCGACTGAGCAGCGCCGACTGACCACTCAAGACGACAGCTCGTCGCCTTGCCCCTGCGTGCGCTTCAGATAATCGCCCGGCACGCCGATATCCAGGAAAGCCATTTTTTCCTGGGATATCACTGTGAGCTGGAAATCGTTCGGAATGAGTTTTGCCCTTTTTTCCAGCTTCAGTTCGGCGGGCCAGGCCGCGCAGCCCAACGGTCAAGGCGAGATCAGGTTCGCCGGCAGCGTTGTGGAAGCCGCTTGTTCGGCGCTCTCTTCGACAGATGGTTGGCGCCTGGACGGCTGCTCCGCTCCTGTGCGGGCACCCGATATCAATGTGCGCCGCATGGACACACCGGCTGCCGCCTCGGCTGACTCGTCGGTGCAGGCTAGGCTAATCGCCAGCAACGCCCAGGGCCGCTATTACAACCAGCAATACCGACTGGTCAACAGCACAGGCCAAACAGTAACCAGCGGTCATTACCTGGTGACCCTCACGGCCCCCTGAGCCCCCCTGTTAACTCAGCGTTGAGCGCCCCGCCCAGCGCCTGCGCTACCCGTCGGCCCTGGGCCGCTTGGCCAATGCAGCCTCGCCAGCCAATGGCGGTTTGAGATACGTCTTATTCAGATGTCATCTGGCCATCTCTACGCTGCAAGGATGAATCTCACACACTGTCCCCCTATCGCCGATTCGTCCTTTTCGACGCCCCAAGCCGCTCGCAAACTCTTGCGCCTGTTCGCCCTCGCGCTGGTGGTGGGGCTCTACATGGGCGCCTACACCTATCTGCACGCAGCATTCAACCAAGAGATTTCGCTGCGCCGCAGCTACATGAACGAGGCCGTCTCCGACGCCCAGAGTTTCTTCGTCAGCCGCCAAACCCTGCTCAAAGGCTTGGGGCTGTCGACGGTTCGCCACCTGACTGCCCCCCAGGGCAACCTCAATAGCGCGCCGGCCGAGGAAGTGCACATCAGCCTCGGCGAATCGGGCAATCTATGGAGCCTGTGGCTGACCCGGCGCATGCTCAGGCACCTGGAAACCAACCAGGTCAATCTGATCTACGTACCGCAACGCAAAACGCCCGAGGTCCAGCGCCTGTTCACCTCCGGCGACACCCCTCAGACGGTTCCTCTGGAGGTGCTGCAACGCTTGCTCACCGTTGATACCGGTCAGGTCTCGGTCAGTGACGAGCTTTGGTTGACCGAGCAGAGCAGACTCGACTCTGCGCTGTACATCTTTACCCGCCTGGATGAACGCACGCCTAGCTCCGGCTGGTTGGGCTTGGAGGTGGACGGCCCCGAGCTGGTCAGTGCCCTGCGCCACGAACAAGCCGGCGACTTCATGCTGCTCGACGGCGACGGCAAGCTGATCTTCAGCAGCGCGCCATACCAGCCCAGCGTCGTCCATGCCCTGCGCCTCGAACGCTCGACGGCCCGCTTCGGCTGGGAGGGCGGCGGCTGGCTGCCGGACCGTTTGGCCATCCGCAAGCACCTCAGCTATTCACACTGGCAGATCGTCTACAGCCTGGAGTTTCGCTCCCTGCTACCTAGCCTGGCCCTGCCGTTCGCCGTAAGTCTGGCACTGTGCGTGCTGGTCAGCCTGCTGATGCTAAGGCTGGTGCGGCGCATCGACCAGCGGCTGATCATTCCGGCCGCCAATCGTATCGAAGCCTTGGTGGAGAGCGAAGCCTTCAGCAGCACGGTTATCCGTATCGCACCGGTAGCCCTGTGCGTACTGCGCCGCAGTGATGGCGCCGTGGTGCTGGAAAACCCCCTGTCGCGGCAGTGGCTGGGTGACGGGAGCGAACGGGAGCAACTGTGTCATGGCTGGATCCGCCGTGCCTTCAATGACGCCGAGCAAGGCAGCACCGACGAGCTGCAAATGGCCGACGGACGCCACCTGTTTTTGAGCTTCGCCCCTACCCGCTATCAACGCGAAGACGTGCTGATCTGCGCGTTCAGTGACATCAGCGAACGCAAGCTGGTGGAACTGGCCCTGCAACAGGCGCGGGCCATGGCCGATGCGGCCAACGAGGCCAAAACGCTGTTCCTGGCGACCATGAGCCATGAAATCCGCACCCCTTTGTACGGCGTACTGGGGACCCTCGAGCTGCTTGGCCGCACTGACCTCGACAGCCAGCAACGCGGCTACCTGAATGCGATCGAAGGATCCTCCGCCACGCTGTTGCAACTGATTTGCGATGTGCTGGATGTTTCGAAGATCGAGGCAGGGCAACTGGCCCTGGAGCTGAGTGTGTTCTCACCCGTGGCGTTGGCCCAAGAGGTCATCCAGGGCTACATGGGAGCAGCCCAGAGCAAGGGCTTGCAGCTATTTGCCTGCATCGATCCGCAGTTGCCGGAGTACGCCCGCGGCGATGTTATGCGGATCCGCCAGATCCTCAACAACCTACTGAACAATGCGCTGAAGTTCACGGAGAGCGGCCGCATCGTGTTGCGCCTGCATGAAGAAAGCCGCGAGGGCGAGCGCACCCTGTTGCTGTGGCAGGTGACCGATACCGGCAAAGGCATCGCAGCGCAGGACCAGCCGTTTCTATTCGAGCCGTTTTTCCAGGCCAGCGGCAACGCTAACGTCGTGGCGGGCACCGGATTAGGCCTGTCGATCTGCAAGCGCTTGGTTCACCTGATGAACGGCACCCTACGGGTGTTCAGTGAACCCGGTTTGGGTAGCAGCTTCACCTTCGCCCTGCCGCTTGAGCAGGTCCAGGCAGCGCACCCTCGGGACTGGGCGCCGGCCTTGCTGAGCGAGCGCGTCTACGTGTGCTCGCCGGTGCAGGAACTGGCTGAGTGCGTAACCGGCTGGCTGCGCCGCTGGGGTGCGCAAGCCAGAGCGGGGCTACCGCCTCAGGCTGAACCCGGCGCCGTGCTAGTGGAGTTACACCCTGGGCCTGCCAGTGCGGCGCAATGGCAGCCATGGCCGGGCCCCCGCGTCATGGTCTGCGCCGACGCTCATACCCTCACGCGCGAGTCGCTAACCTGTTGGCGCACCGGCCTGAACAACTTGCAGGCGCTCCACCAGGCGGTCAGCCACGCTCAGGGGGTCACCGAAGCACAGTGCCAGGAACCTCGGGAAGCGGCCGTACACCCCAAGCTGGGCCTACACCTGCTGGTCGCTGAAGACAACTTGATCAACCAGTTGATCCTACGTGACCAGCTCGAAGAACTGGGTTGTACGGTGGTGCTAGCGCGTGACGGCGTCGAGGCCTTATCACTCTGGCAAGAAGCCGATTTCGACATCGTCCTCACTGACATCAACATGCCGCGCATGAATGGCTACCAGCTCACCGAGCAGTTGCGCCGCCTGGGCTGCTCGCTCCCCATTGTGGGTGCCACAGCCAACGCGATGCTAGACGAAGCGCAGCGCTGCCTGGGGGCCGGCATGGACAATTTCCTGATAAAACCTTTCACCCTGCGAGCGCTTTGCCAGTGCCTGCAGCCCTACCAGAGAAGCGAGCCTTGACTGTTTACCGTGTGCTCATCGTGGAGGATCACCCTTTTCAGCACCAATACCTGAGCAATGTCTTCCAGGCCGCAGGCGGCTTTGAAGTCGACCTTGCCTGGGATGGTGCAAGTGCCATCCAACGCCTGACGCAAAAGCGCTATGACCTGCTGCTAAGCGACCTGATGATGCCGCAAATGGACGGTGTCCAACTGATCCAGCAACTGGCGCAATTGCCGTCTGCCCCTGCCCTGGCACTGATGACTGTGGCCTCGCGACGCATGCTGGTTGGCTCTGGGCAGGTCGCCAAGAACCTGGGCCTACGGGTCGCCGGGTTGATCTCCAAACCAGTGAGCACGTTGGATGTTCGCGCGCTGCGCGAAAGCCTCGACCAGATAGCCGCGCAGGCCCGCACCCCACGCGAGCCACCGCGCGGTTGTCGCTCCCGGGACACGCTGTTGCGCGGCCTGGACAATGGCGAGATCCAGGCCTGGTTCCAGCCCAAGAAGTCGCTGCACAACGGCCGAATTGTGGCGGCCGAGGCGTTGGTGCGCTGGGTCCATCCAGATGAGGGCCTGCTGCTGCCCAGTGCCTTTCTTGACGAGCTCGAAGGCGCCGAGCTGGAAAACCAACTGCTGACCAGCATGCTCGGCCAGACGCTCGCAGCCCAGGCCCGCTGGGCGCAGCTGGGTTATCGGCTGCCTGTTTCGATCAATCTGCCGACCCACCTGCTAGACCAGGACGACCTGGTGGACCGCCTGCTCCAGCAAGTGCGCGCCTACCAGGCCGAACCGCGTCAGATCACCTTCGAGCTGATGGAAAACTCCACGACTCAGTTGTCCAGCAACTATTTCGCCGGAGCCTGCCGCCTACGCCTGATGGGCTTCGGCCTCGCGCAAGATGACTTCGGCAAGGGCTACAGCTCGTATTTCAACCTGGTCTCCACCCCCTTCACCGAGCTGAAAATCGACCGCTCGCTGGTCCACGGATGTGCCAATAACGATGGGCTGGCATCGGCTTTGCTTAGCATCGCAGAGCTAGGACGCAAACTTGGCTTGGTCACCGTGGCCGAAGGCGCGCAAACCCAGGAAGAACTGGCCGTATTGCGGCGCGTACGCTGCGACCAGGTACAAGGTTTTCTTATTTCCCAGGCCGTGCCACCTGACAAATTTACGACACTGCTACTGGAAGATGGCTCATAGCCAGCACCAATTTGAACGACTGCTGTCTTATGTCGTGCAGGCCCAAGGAGGGGCAGCCCTGAGTAACGGGGCGTTCGTTGCCGAGCACGTTGCGCATCGGCTCCACTACCCGAATCAGGTTGAGCGATAGTCATCATGAAACATGCAAGCCTGCGCCTGGACAAACTGGCGCAAAGCTCCCAGCGCCTGAACAAAGCCCTGCTGCTGCTCACGGTTTTGCTTTTGCTGCTGTCGAGTACTTGCTATTGGGCGGTGTCGCGCTTGCTAGAGTCAGAACAGCAACGGGTCGAGTTCCACTTCGCCCGGGTGCTGGAAATCGTCCGCGAGCATGAAACCTTCATGCGCAACGTGGCGGTGGGTTATCGACGGACCGACACCCCTCCCCTGGCCAATGTGCAGACGATCTCAATCATGAGCTCGCAGACAGATGGCGACCAGACCGTGCTCCAGGCCAAGGGTTTCGAGCTGTCGCTGCCCTTTACCTTGGCGCACACCGCGGCCCTTACCCCGAATGATATTCGCCGGGCGCTGGCCTTGGGCGTTCAGTTGACTGACTACTACGGCGGGTTTTGGGCAAACTCTTTCTATGCCTCACCGCAGTTGTTCGTATTGGCGCCAGAGGGTGATGCCAGCCTGGCCGTGCCCGGCATCGGCGATCTGCGCCAGCACCTGCCATTGCTGCCCGATCAATACCCCACCGTGGTCAGCCGCTTGCAGCAACTGCGCCAGACGCAAAGCATTTTGATGAACGACCGACGCGTTCGCTGGATGCGCGCGCCGCTCCAGCTTTACCATGGCAACCGCAGCATCGTGGCCATGATCGGCATCAATGCCGCCGACGCCCTGCTGCCCCCCGCGCGCGCCAAGGGGCTGCTAACCCTGACCGCGGTAGTCGACACGACCCAAGTCGATGAGTTCGAGCGGGTGTTGAGCCTCTCGGTGTACAACCAGTTCACCCTGATCTCTCCCGACGGCGACGTCATATTAGGCGACTTGGGCGAAGAAGCCCTGGCCCCCATGGGCCTGAGTTTCAACAGTCAGGGCTTGCGCTTCAAAATGGTCTCGCAAAGCGGTGAGCGCTGGACAGGCCTGTACGCCATCACCTACCAGGACTTTCTGCGCTACGCCAAGTGGCCGTTGCTGGGCCTGGCGCTGACCTTTATCGCCGCCGTGCTGGCGGCGATCTGGATCAACCACTGGTACAAATCGCGCATCGTCATCCCTGCCCAGCGCGCCCAGAATCGTCTGTTCGACAGCGAAGCCTTCAACCGCATCATGCTGCATAACGCGCCGGTGGGGCTCTGCGTGATTCGGCGCAGCGACCGGCACTTATTGCTGGAAAACCAGCGAGCGACACAACTAGGCGCCACAGCTCCCCTGCTGCAAGTGCTGGACACCATTGATGGCGAGCAGGTGCCGGGCGAAATGTGCGTGGCGGTCGGCGACCATTACCTGCAGGTGGTGGTGGTCGCCGCGCGCTACGAGGGCCAGGATGTGTTTCTCTGTGGCTGCAACGACATCACCCGCCAGGTGGACGAAACCCTGCTGCTCAACCAGGCGCATCGCCAGGCGACCGCCGCCAACGAAGCCAAGACCGTGTTCCTGGCGACCATGAGCCACGAGATCCGCACACCGCTGTACGGCGTGCTCGGTAACCTGGAGCTGCTTGGCCTCACCGAGATGAGCGAGCGCCAGCGCCAGTACCTGGAAATCATTCAGGGCTCGTCTACCGTCCTATTTCAGTTGATCAGCAATGTGCTGGACGTGTCGAAGATCGAGTCCGGGCAGATGGCACTGGAAATGGCGCCATTTGCCCCCGCCCAACTGGTCGAAGAAGCGGTGCTGGGCTTCACCGCCACGGCGCGCAACAAAGGGCTGGAGATCGAGGCGGAAATCGATCCCCAGGTGCCGCAGCAGATCGAGGGCGATGCAGGGCGGATACGGCAAATCCTCCATAACTTGCTAGGCAACGCGATCAAATTCACTGACTCCGGCCGCGTGCGCCTGCGTTTGACCGTACAGGCACTGACCGATAGGGACGTTTCGCTGCAGTGGCAGGTGACCGATACCGGCGTGGGCATTCCGGAAAAGGCCCTGGAACCCTTGTTCAAGCCTTTTTATCAGGTCGCAGCCGGCCAGGACGGCAATGGTGCGGGGCTCGGGCTGTCGATCTGCTCGCGCCTGAGCGAACTCATGGGCGGCAGCATGCGCGTGGTTAGCGAACCTGGCCTGGGCAGCAGCTTCTCGCTGCTCATCACCCTGCCGGTGGTGCACAGCCCGGTGCCGCCGCCGGCGCAGACGATGCTGGCGCCAGGTATGGGGGCGCCCTGCCTGAACGTGCGGGTGTTGGTGGTCGAAGACAACTTAGTCAGCCAGGCCGTGTTGCGCGAGCAGCTCGAGGCCCTGGGTGCCCACCCTACTGTCGCGCGTGACGGCCAGCAGGCGCTGCAAATCTGGAATGCACAGCCGTTCGATCTGGTGATCACCGACATCAACATGCCACGCATGAATGGTTACGACCTGGCCCGCGCCCTGCGCGAGCAGGGCGTGCAGGCGCCGATCATCGGGGTCACCGCCAATGCCCTGCGCGAGGAGGGTCGCAATTGCCTGGCCGCAGGCATGAACGCCTGGGTGGTCAAGCCCTTGAGCATGAGCCTGTTGCGTCAGACCTTGCTGTCGCACTGCAAGCGGGCCAGCGGCTTGGCGGTAGCGACACCCGAACGGGACAAGGACCGTGACGGCTGGATCGAACTCTCAGCGGCCATGCGCCAGTTGATGGGCGAGACCCTGCTGGCCGACGTGCAGCAGATCGAACAAGCCCTGGAACGCAATGACGCGCCCCAGGTTCAGCAACGCCTGCACAGCCTCAGCGGCGCCCTGGCCAGCGTGCACGCCGAAGCCTTGTATACCGCTTGCCAGCGCTGGGAGAACGCCTTGCACGAAGGACCGTTGAATGCCCACGCGGCCCAGCAGATCCGCTTAGTGTGCGCCCGGCTGTCTGCCGTGGCGCAGTGTCTGCTGGCCGAGCCGTCGTGATGATCAATGTCTTTTACAAGAGTAACCAACATGTCTGAAATGAACGTTGTCATCGCCGACGACCACCCCATCGTCCTGCTGGGTGTGCGCGAGATGGTCCAGCGCGACGCCCGCTGCACCCTCGTTGGCGAGGCCGTGAGCTCAAGCGAATTGGTGGAACAGTTGCGTAAGCATCGGCCGCAGTTGTTGATCACTGATTTCAACATGCCCGGCGATGCCACCTACGGCGACGGCCTAAAGCTGATCGAATACGTGCTGCGCCATTTTCCCGAGACCCAGGTGCTGGTGCTCACCATGATCTCCAACAACCTGATCCTGACCCGACTGGAAGAACTGGGCGTGGCCGGCGTCATCCAGAAAAACCATCTGCACGGTGAAATAGAGAAGGCGATCAGTGCACTCATTGCGCAGCGCAGCTACAAGAGCCCAGCGGCCGAAGCCCGCTCAGTGGTGAGCAACCCTTATCAGGTTGAAGAGCGCTTCAAAAGCCTCTCGCCTCGAGAGCTGGAAGTACTGCGCCTGTTCGTGACGGGTATGAGCGTCAGCGACATCGCCCGCCAGGTGTCGCGCAGCAATAAGACCGTCAGTGCCCAGAAGATCTCGGCCATGCGCAAGCTGGATGTGGACAGCGACCAAGCGCTGCTCACTTACTGCATCGAGGCCAGGCAGTTCCATTGATCACAGGTAAAGGATCTGCATTAACAAGGTCGCGCTGAAGCTGCCGGCGTCCGGCAGTGCACCCAGCGAAACCGGCTTGACCCGCAAGGTGAGCACCAACGGTTCACTGCCGGCGATCCAGTTACTGGTTTCGCCCAGGGTGAAACCGGGCTGGGTACCCACTCCAACCAAGCGCAACCCGAGGCCTTCACGACTGGTGCGCAGGGTCTGGCGGTCGACACCCCCCAACCCCGCCGACAGCGACAGGCTCACGCGGCTGTTGGCTCGGCAGGCGAAGGTCAGCGGGACCTCGGTCACGCTCGCACTATCATCGAGCAACTGGCGCACGTTGACCTCACCTAGTTTCACTTCCAGCGAGGTTGCGAACCCAGGCCTGCACGGCGGCGTAACCAGGGTGCCATTGACGTGCACCTGGGCGGTGTCTGCCGGTTGCGCCAGCGCGCTGCCAGCCACCGCAAGCAACATCCAAAGGAGCTTGTTCATTGGTAATTGATCGTCATGACAATGGCCGAGCTGAATTGCCCTGGGGCTAAGTCACCGCGTTTTACCAATTGCGCCTTTAGGCTGATATCCACGGTGCCGCTTTGGTTGTTGTAGGTTTTGCTGCTGCCTTGCAGGTTGGCAGGGGAATTGTCCGCCCACAGCAAGGAGACGCCCAGGTTGTTCGCCGTCGTTTTGGCCACTGTGGAGGTATAGGTACCGTTGCTGGAACTGAAGCTGACATTCAGCCCCGAGCCGGCCGGGCAGTTCAGGGTTACCGGCAGATTTTTCGTCGCGGTCTGCTCGACTTGGTCCGTGCGCACATTGCCGAAGTCCGCGGTGAGCGTCGTTGCTGAACTGAGCTGGCATGGCGGACGCACCAGCGTGCCGCGCACGTTGATGGTCACCATGTCAGCGGCGTTGACGTTGGCGCTGATAAAGCACAGCACGAGCCAGATTCTTTTCATGGAAACCTCAGAGGTAGTTGATAACCAGCGTGTATTGGCTCTGGAATGCACCGGACGGCGCCTGCGCGCCAGCCAGCTGGGGTTTGAAGGCCAGGTTCAGGGCGTTGGAGCCAGCCCGCAATTGCATGGGCAGCGGGCTATTGAGCGCTACCGGGTTGGCTGTACCGGCCCACAGCGTTTGCATATTCAGGCCCGTGAGTGAGGTGCGTGCCAGCCCGGCACTGGCGTTGACCACCCCTTGGTTGGGCACCAGAAAGACGCTGGCTGACTTCGCCGTAGGGCAATTGACCAGAACGCTGGTGGACTGGCTCTGGCTGCTCAGATTGGCGCTGCTGATACTGCCGAACGACAGGTCCACCGTGCTCGGCGACCGGACCGTGCAGCTGGTATCGGCGACCGTGAACTTGAAATTGACTTGATGTATCCACTCCGCGTAGGCCGGGTAGCCGATCGCGGTATAGCCCAGGCGCAGGGTGGCCTGGCGCACACCCGGTGACGTAGGCGCCTGGCCCACCACATAGAAGGTGTAGGAGAAACCCGCGCCAGGCGCCATGAAGCCGCAATAGGGGTTGAAGCAACTGCCGCCGTAGCTGCCCAGCGGCAACGCGGTGGGATGCATGTTGGTCGCAGGGTCCAGCAGTTGCAGTTGCACGCCGCTGCCCGAGGTCAGGTACAGCTCATGGTTGAGGGCAGCCCCGCTGGGAAAGATACGGATGGCCTGGCAATTGCCGCTGAACGCGATCCTCATCTGGGCACCTGGTTCAAAGGTGTAGCCGTTCACCGGAGTGCCCGACACACTGCAACTGATGCTGCCGCCGATCAGTGCCTGAGCTTGCCCGGCGAACAGCCAGCCCATAATCAGCAACAGGACGGCCGGCAGCTGGCGCCACGGGGTGAGTGGAGTAGCGTTGGCTTTCATGGTTTAGGCGTCCTTGGCGCTGGCCGTACCCGGCCAGCGCTCACATTGAAGGTTCATCTGGGTGATGCCGGCGGCAGCACCCTCGTCGTCGAGGTGCAGTTCACTGCTGCACCAGGGCTGGCCACCCGAGCTGACCTGGAGGCGCGCCTGCGTCGGTACGCCGGTCAAAAACGCCCGGCCGTTATCGGCCACTAGGGTGCTGCCCAGCGAGCGGCCGTCGGGCGCGAACAACTCGGCACTGGCGGCGAAAGGCGCCACCCGTCCCTCACGGTCACTGATGCGGAACAAGATCCGGCGGCCACTGCGGGTCTCGAAATCGGCCACCACGAAGGCACCGCGATTGGGGGTCACTTCCTGTACCAACTGCTGGATGTCGACATTCTGGGGAATTGTCTGGGTATCCAGTGATACCCGGTTCTTGCGATACGGCATGGCCGACGGCACGACCGTGTAGCCGTTGCCATTGGTGCGCACGCCACGGTTATTGGTCAGACTTACGTTCGCCGCCCCTGGGGCTGCGACGATCACATTGGTCTCACCCAGGGGCTGCGCGAAGATCAGCTGGCTGTCGTAGGCCACTACGGCCCCCTCCATCCCCAGGTCCAGTTGACGGTTGCCGCCGGCTTGGTTGTAGCCACCGTGGAAAGTCGCATTGGCCGCGTCGTACTGGGCGGCGAACGCACCGCCTGTGGTGCGCTGATCGGCACTGACCCGCTGGGTCACACCGGCGCTGTAGGCCAGCACGTCGTCTTGCAACGCGTTACCGCTCAAGGTGGCCATGTGCGAGGCATTGCCACGGGAACTGCGGCTGGTGGTCGCCGACAGCCGCCGGTTGCCCGAGCCGCCCAATGGCATGCTGATACTCAGTGTCAGGTTGCGATCAGGGGTCTGCCCCTGGATCACCCCCGCCCCCAGCGAGTACGAGATATCACCGGCGCTGAAGTTGTAACCCATTTGCAGGCTGGTATCGGCGGTGTTGCTGCCCCAGTAGGCGGTCTTGGACAGGGTGGCGTACATGGAGCCGTAGCTGCCCAACTGCTGGGAAACGTTGGCGTTGAGGTTACTTTTCATGTGGCCGCTGCGATAGCTGGCGGCGGGCGGCAGGTCACCGGGCTGACGATAAGGCTGGGCGACTTGTGCATTGGCGCGGCTGTCCAGCGCCTCGGCAAAAGCGTAGTAACCCGAGGTGGAGTAGCGATAGCCGACCAGGCTGAAAGTGGTGTTGGTGACCTCCAGCGATTTGGAATAGCGAAAGCGCAGCGACTGGCCACTTTGCGTGGGCTTGTCCGGCAGCACATCGGCCGCGCGGGCATGGGTGACATCGACGGAAACCGCACCGAAGCCGGCGAAGTCATGGGCGACGCCCACCAGCCCGGCGCTGTAGCCATCACTCAGCAAGGTGCCAGCAAATACCGTGGTGCCCTGGGCCAGCCCACGGCGTAGGGTGCCTTGCAAAAAGGTAGGAGTGTCTTGCCCAACGTCCGACGACGGGCGATAGCGACCGGCGTAAAGCGAATAGGTCTGCTGGCCTTCGCGCAGCATGTAGGGTACCGAGGAAAACGACTGGGTATAGACCTGCACTTGGCCATCGGCACTTTCAACGGTCACTTCAATGTCACCGTTGCTGGCGGTCGGGTACAGATCGGTCAGGGCGAACGGTCCAGATGGCACCCACTGCTCGTGGATAACGTAGCCGCGCTGGCGAATGATCACCCGCGAACGCCCATTGGCGATGCCACGGATCACTGGCGCGAAACCGCGCGCTTGGTCGGGCAGCATGTCCAGGTCCGAGGCGATGCCCACGCCGCGATAGGGAATGGCATCGAACAGATCGCCTTCGGTCGCTGCATCGCCCACCGTGGCCATCGCCATCATGTTGCCCAGGTCGCGCTGTGCGTAGGTTTCCAGTGACTCCCAACGCCCAGGCGTGTCAGTGCCCTTGCGCCAAGTGGAGAAGTTGCGCAGGCGCCAGGCCCCGGCATTCAGGCCGCTGCGAAAGCTGGCGAACTGGTCTTGGCGCCGCCCGGTCTCGGCCTGCACCGAGCTGCCAGACAGCGAATAGTGAGTGAACGCCACGCGCTCGCCATTACTCCATTGGCGGCGACGCACCTCGAAGGGGATCTCGCCCAAGTAAGCCTGTGGCACTTCGATCGCCAGCGTCTGCTGGTTAAAGTCGTAGTCGTAGCTGACACCCGCCAGGCCCTGATCGAAAAGCAGACACGTCGGATCGGCATCCGTGCGCTTGGCCAGCACCTCTGCGGCGACGCCTTGGCTACGGAAGAAATCGGCGTCCAGGCAGGGAAACAGGCCGGTGTCCGAGTGTTGAGCGCCGCTTGTGACGCGCACGAAGCGGATATCGCGCTGCTCGACAAAACGTTGATTGAGCGAAATGCCTACCCGGTAGACGCCTGGCAGTTGACCTTCGCTCATGGCGCCGATCTGTTGCTGGAGCTCGGCCGAACCCTGGCCACCGCCGATTTCCAGAAACGACGGATCGAACTGGAAAGCCGCTTGCGCCGACACCGAGTGCAGAGCCAGGAAGGTTGCCAGCGGGCAGCCAAAGGCCTTCACGGCGCCACGGCGCATGAGTGGGAGCGAAACGAACATGGGGTTTCCTGGGCGGCGAGTGCGGCGGATCAGTGCAGGTGAATCACCGGGGCGGTGATGTGGGTGCCGTAGTCGTCGATGTAGCTGAGCAAGACCTCGTCGCCAGCCTTGGCCTTGACGGCGAAGTCACGGTGCTCGCCGGGGCGCAGGGCGTCCATGGCTTGAGTGATGGCCTGGCCGTTGACCTTCAGGTCGCTGATGACCACGTGGAAACCGGAGGGGTTGTCGACCGCCAGCGTGCCGGCCTTCGCCGCCCAGCCCAACTGGGCCACACTGTCCTTGAGCGACCCCTTGAGGCCTGCGGGGCGGTAGAACAGTTTGATGGTGGTCTTGAGCGCGATCTGCAGGACGTTCTTGTCACGCTGCGCTTCACTCATGGCCGGGATCGCCTTGACGTTCATCAGAAACAGGCTCTCGCGGTCCTGGGGCACATCGGCCCCGCCGGTGAACACAACGCGCAGAATGTTCTCCTTATTGGCATCGAGCCTGAACAGCGGGGGCGTGACGATAAAGCTGTCGACACTGGCTTCGTTGCCGTTGTAGCGGCTCACCCAGGATTGCACCAGAAATGGCGAATCATCACCGCGGTTGCTGACCGCCAGGTTGGCCTCTTTCGAGGCGCCGTCGTAGACCAGCCGGGTGGCGCCCACCATCACGGCGGCATCGGCGTTAGCCAAGAACCACAGCGGCAGCAGGGCCAGAGACACAAAGAGCTTCAAGCGCATGATCGATAACCTTTAAGAACCGTGGGCCGCGCCAGTTCAAGCGGCCCACGGCAAGCAGGGAGAAGAATTAGCGGTAGGTCACATCGAAGGTGGCCAGGGCGTTGACCTGACCGGTGCCGATGCCAGAAACGGTCACCGCTTCATCGCCGCTCCCGGTGACGGTATCGGCGACGGTGCGCACGTAGGAGGCGGTGAAGTCGAAGGTGTTGCTTTGGTTACGCAGGGCATAGTTGACCGGCGCATTCAGGGCCACCTTGCTGCCGTCACGGCTATCGTCGATCTGGATAGCGATACCCTTGACCTGGCTGTCGCCCCGCAGACCCAGCAGGGTGGCATCGGTGGCGTCTGGCTGGCCGCTGAAGGTAATCGCCACGTTCTTCTTGGCCTCGGTGCTGCAGTTCTCCAGGTTCAGGGAAAACTTCTTCGGCTTAGCCTTGGAGCCTACCGAGGAGGCGAAGTCGGCGATGCGCACTGGGTCCAGAGCGACTGACTTGCTGACATCGGCGGTGCTAATGGTGCAGGCGTTATCGGTGACCGTACCGGTAAAGGCGATCTGGCCTTGATCGGCGAAGGAAGCGGTGCTAGCCAACAGGCAGGTGGCGCCGCAGGCGAGGGTGAATTTGCTCAAAGTGTTCAGCATGGCATTGCCCTTTTACGGTTGGAGGGTGGGTTACCGAGCACATCGGTAAGCCAGGCCATGGTGCATTGCCGCCGCGGCGGCAAACATTAGACAAATCTTAATTGGTGGCCGTATGCCTTTACCGGAGGAGGCAAGGCCCATTCCTGCCCCTTGACCTGTAAAGCGATCGTTTTACACTCAAGCCCATGGACAAACGAACCGCAATCATCGCCAGCGCCGAACGCATCTTCGAAGCCGAAGGCTTTCGTGGTATCGGCATCGACCGCATCATCGCGCCTTCTGGCGTGTCCACCCGAACCCTCTACAAGCACTTTGGCTCCCGGGACGGGCTGGTGATTGCGGTGCTGGAGGCCCGGCACCTGGCGTTTATGGCGCAACTTGCCGGCGAGGCATTACCGGCCGACCCCATTGGGTCGCTGTTCGATACGCTGCGGCGCTGGGTTGAGGTGCACGGCGCGCGCGGCTGCCTATTGTTGCGGGCCTATCATGAGTATGCCGAGGCTAACGAGGCCATCGTTCTGCTGGTTCAGCGGCAGAAGGTCGCGTTCCAGGCTGAGGTCACTCGGCGCGTGCAGGCTGCGCTGGGCCGCGACGAGGCCGAACTGGCTTCTCAAGTCTGGCTATTGCTCGAAGGGGCGACGGCGGCGGCGAGTGTGTCGAGGGCTTCGGTTATTAATGACGCCAAAGGGGCTGCGCTGGTTTTACTGGGCGGCGTCAGGGCACGCCGCCTATGAAGCGGGGTGTCAATCTGGTCGGGGCCGCCTTTGCCTTGACCGCTTTGTCATACGGGCTGGCGCGGTTTGCCTATGGCCTGCTATTGCCGCAGATCCGTGAGGATCTCGCCCTGGATGTGAGCACGGCAGGCTGGATTGGGGGCAGTGCCTTTGCCGCCTATTGTGTGGGCATCCTCTTCGCATTCGTCAGCAGTGGCGCGCTCAGCCCCCGGGCATTGGCCCTCATGGCGGGGCTGTCGGCAACGCTTGGGATGGGCCTGGTGGTGTGCGCATCATCGGCCTTACCCCTGGGCCTGGGTATCGCCCTGGCCGGGTTGAGCACGGGGCTGACCTCGCCGCCGCTCGCCAGTGCGGTGTCGGCCCAGTTCAGCGCTGACGCGCGCCCCAAAGCGAACGCCGTTATCAATGCCGGGACCGGCGCCGGAATTGTCTTATCCGGCTTAGCGGCCTTGGTCGCGGCGGGCGCGTGGCGGGAGTTGTATGCCCTGTTCGCGCTGGTCGGCGCAGGTATTAGCGTATGGCTGTGGTTCGCCATATCGCCGCGCAGGCACAGCGAAGCGGCGGGTGTTTTTTCCTTTAGCCGCCTACGCCGGCCTGGCCTGCTGGCCTTGTGCTGCAGTGCTTTTCTCATGGGGCTGGCGAGCACAGCGGTGTGGACCTTTGGTGCGGACATTTTGCGCAGTGAGGCTGGCTTCTCCCCGGCCTACATTGCCGCAGCCTGGATCGTCCTCGGTAGCGCAGGCCTCGGTGGTGCCTGCACTGGCACCCTGACCCAGCGCGTCGGTACGGGCAACCTGCTCACGGCGGCGCTGGTAGGCATCGCCATGGCCACCCTCGGCTTGGCAATAGTGGCCAATGCGCCCCTTGGCGGTTTTGCGGCCATGGGCGTATTTGGGGCCACTTATATCGTGGCCACTAGCGGCTATTTGATAAAAGGTATCGCCCTGCTGCCGGACCGCCCAGACCTGGGTATCGGCCTGCCGTTTCTTGTGCTCGCCCTTGGCCAAACGGTCGGTACACCGCTGTTTGGCGCCTTGCTGGAGGCCACTGGGGTGGTTAGCGCGTTGGCCACATTTGCGCTCGCGGCTTGCCTGGCAATCGTCGTTCAGCCGCGCGGGCGAGCGGTGCACTCGTCGGCTAGCGGTTGAATCTGCAACTTCTAGCCGGTTAACATTGTTTCTCGATTTTTCAACTAATCGAAGGAATCCGCCTTGCCTCGTTCCAACTGGCTGCCTACGCCGCCTTAGCGCTACGCCCCCTCGCAATACCTTGACCGCCACCTAGCTGCGGTCGCCCTTTGCTGTGCCCATCTTTTTGGTCGCCGCGCCCCCAAAACCTAATTGAATACAGACGCACGTGCATGGCTCAGCGCCCGACGCTGCGCGTTATGCCGTGCCTGCTATGGGTAAATAAATGCTCGAAAAAATCAAAGCGGCCTGGCTGTCGAATATCCGGGCTGATGTGCTCGCTGGCGTTGTGGTTGCACTGGCCCTTATTCCAGAAGCCATTGCGTTCTCCATCATCGCTGGCCTGGACCCTAAAGTCGGGCTCTACGCTTCATTTTGTATCTGTGCCGTCATTGCCTTCGTCGGCGGCCGCCCCGCGATGATCTCCGCCGCCACCGGCGCCATGGCGTTGTTGATGGTCAACTTGGTCAAGGATCATGGCCTGCAATACCTGTTGGTCGCCACGCTGCTCTGTGGCGTGTTGCAAATCATCGCGGGTTATCTGCGCCTCGGGGAGTTGATGCGTTTCGTCTCCCGTTCAGTGGTGACCGGCTTCGTCAACGCCCTGGCGATTCTGATCTTCATGGCGCAATTGCCGGAACTGACAAACGTCACCTGGCCGGTGTACGCACTGACCGCCGCTGGCTTGGCGATCATTTACCTGTTCCCCCGCTTGCCCGTGATCGGCAAATGGCTGCCCTCCCCGCTAGTGTGCATCGTGCTGCTGACCGCCTTTTCGGTGTACATGGGCCTGGACATCCGCACGGTGGGTGACATGGGCACGCTGCCCGACAGCCTGCCGGTATTCATGTGGCCCGATGTACCCCTGAACCTGGACACCCTGTGGATCGTACTGCCCTACTCGGCGGCGCTGGCCGTGGTGGGTTTGCTGGAATCCATGATGACGGCAACCATCGTCGACGATCTGACGGATACCACCAGCGATAAGAGCCGCGAATGCAAAGGCCAGGGCATCGCCAACATCGCCAGTGGGTTGCTTGGCGGCATGGCCGGTTGCGCCATGATTGGCCAATCGATGATCAACGTAAAATCCGGCGGCCGCACGCGCCTGTCGACCTTAAGTGCGGGGGTGTCCCTGCTGATCATGATGATCTTCCTCGGTGACTGGCTGGCGCGTATTCCCATGGCCGCCTTGGTGGCCGTGATGATCATGGTGTCGATTAGCACCTTTAGCTGGGCCTCGATTGGCAATTTGAAGCAATACCCGCTCTCGACCAACATCGTGATGGTGGTGACCGTGGTCGTAGTCGTCGCCACCCACAACCTGGCGTTCGGCGTGGTGGCGGGAACCCTGTTAGCGGCCATGTTCTTCGCCAACAAGATTGCCCACTACCTGGATGTTCGCTCGACACATGACCCTGCTCGCAGCCAACGGACTTACACGGTGGTTGGCCAGGTATTCTTCGGCTCGGCCGATCGTTTCACGGCGTCGTTCGACCTCGAAGAAGCCGTTGAAGCCGTGACCATCGACTTGCGCGAAGCGCACTTCTGGGACATTACCTCCGTCGCCGCGCTCGACAAAGTGGTATTGAAGCTGCGCCGTGGTGGCACCCAGGTCGAGGTGATCGGCATGAACCAGGCCACCGCCACCTTGGTGGACCGGTTTGGTGTGCACGACAAACCCGATGGCATCGATACGTTGCTGAGCCATTGAGCGAAAGGCCTGGCGGCCCTCAAGGGCCGCCTTCACGGTGTACACTGCCTACTTCGAAAACGGACAGTCGGATGTATACGTTGGCCTCGCACGATCAAGAAACATTGCTCGCCATTCTGGACTACTGGCATAAAGTCGAATTCTTTATCCCCTACGGCCTGGATCAACGCCTCGACGATCTCGAGCCATGGCAATTCAAACAGCTGCTGCGCGAGACGCTAAGCACTGACTCGCTGACCCTGGATGTACCCACCGACCGAGAAGTGCGCGGCTACACGCTGTACTTGGGCGTGTTCGACAAATCGGCCATCAGCCAAGTGTGCGACAGCCTGGCGTTGACCAATGACGAGCGCGCTGACCCTTTGCAGGCCTTTGAAGAAGAGGCGCGCGGCGACCTGGAAGGCATCAGCTGTTTTGCCAAGGTCGGCTTGGACGCCGCCGGGCATATTCGTCTGGACTCCGTATCCATTTCTACCGCGCCGTGGGCCATGGGCCAAACCCGCGCCCACGGCTTGAGCGCGCTGGGCTATGACGCCTTTGCCGCGGCGCAACAAAGGCTAATCGCGCTGTTGGGCAATTTTATGAGCGCGCGCGGCGGGCTGGCCGGGCAACCGCTGGCCGCTGAAGAAGTGGCTCAGTTGCATGGGTTATTGTGCAATTGGGCGGGTTTCTGGCCAGACGCCGAGCAGCCCCTAGCCATCCTGGAAGCCTGGGTCAAGCCCCGCACAGAGGCGAGCGAAGGTGAAAAATCACAGCCAGCTGCACAGGCGCAACCCGCCGCCGAAGAGGACGAAACAGAAGAAGAACCGGCCGACCTCGATATCCTCAACAGCTTCTACATCAAGGATATCGAGCGGGCCATTCAGAGCGTACGAAGCGGCGATATACCGGCCGCCCTGCACCGCTACCTCATCCCGCTGGCGCCACACGCGCGCATCGACCTGTACAGCGAACAGGGCCACGCCGCCTTGATGCAGGGGCTGCGCCCGGGTTTGATGAACCTCGGGCACTGGTTCGCGTCCCCCCGGCACCCCATGAGTTTGATGCAGCAGTTCGCCTTGAACCAAAGCCGTCTCGAACTCCAAAACAACGGTGTGTTCTCGGTAAACGGCCCGCCGGGCACAGGCAAAACCACGCTGTTGCGCGACATCTTCGCCGACAACATCGTACGCCGTGCCAGGGTACTGGCGGGCCTGGCCACGCCCGACGCGGGGTTCGTCAAAGACCGCATCACCGTACGCTTTAAAGGCGCGGATGAACCCGTGAAAGTGCGCCCCTTGATCGACGCATTGACCGGCTTCGAAATGGTCGTGGCCTCGACTAACAACGCCGCGGTAGAAAACATCTCGTTGGACTTGGTCAAGCGTAAAGCCCTGGATGAGGCCTGGCCAAACATCAGCTACCTGCAACCGGTAGCGCACAATTTGGCGTTGCAGATCAGTAAACAGGGGGTCAGTTCACCCGTGGGCAAGGAGATGCCCTGGGGCCTGCTGACCTGCGCCCTGGGTAACTCGCGTAACCGAAAACACTTCAAAGAGCGGGTGTTCATCAATGTGTTTGCCAGTGAAAGTGCTGAGACGCCGCTGACCCTATGGCGATGGCTGGCCACCCCGCACAAGACATCCTTCAATGCCGCCCAAACGGCCTTCCAACAAGCCGACCTGGCCGTTGAACAGGCGCTGGCGATGCGCGAGCGCCTGGCTGACTTATATGACCAACTGGGTCAACAAACCTACGAGGGCTACGTCGCGCAGTGCGTGGCCGAAACCGCCACTGCCCAGGGCACAGTCGACCAAATCAGCGCATCGTTGAACGAGGTCATCGCCCAGCAAAAGGCGCTGCAACACACCCTGCTCGGGCTTACTGAAGAACAGGCGCTCATCGACCGCACGGCTCCGCCATGGTGGGCCCGCTGGCTACGCATGGCCGAGGCGAAGGCCTACACCGAACGGCGCAAAGCCAACGCCCAGGAACAACTGGCCGCCCACGGTCAGGCCAAAGCGGCTGGCGTCGAGGCAACCCGGCTGGGCAAGGCACAGCGCGAGGCCGCAGACCTGTTGCACGCCAGCGAGCAGCGTCTCGCCGAGCGTACGGCAGCCTGGCAAGCGCTGCAGCAGGAACGCTTAGATCTTGAGCAACAGTTGGGCAAACCGGTACTACCTAGAGCGCTGGGCGAACTGGAAACCGATGCTTTCCAAGTGCAAGGCGTGTGGCACGACGAACCACTGGCAACCTTACGCTCGCAGCTCTTTGCCGCAGCCCTGGCGCTGCAAGAAGCGTGGCTCCACCAGGCCGGGCAAACAGGCGGCGCACTGCGCAGCAACCTGGTGGCCGTGTCCAAAGCCGTGGCGGGCGAACCCATGGAAGACCCACGCCACGCCCTGGCCATCTGGCAAAACCTGTTTATGGTCATCCCAGTGGTGTCCAGCACCTTCGCCTCCTTCGCCAATCAGTTCCGCGACTTGGGCCCGGGCGCACTGGGCTGGGTATTTATCGACGAAGCCGGCCAAGCGGTACCCCAGGCAGCGGTGGGCGCACTCTGGCGCGCCAAGCGTTGCATCGTGGTGGGCGACCCATTGCAAATCGAACCCGTGTTCACTCTACCCACACGCCTGATTACCGCCCTGGGGCAACTGTCGGCGGTCACCGCCAATGACCACTACGCACCGCACCGGGTGTCGGTACAAACCCTCGCCGACCAGGCCAACCGCTTTGGCACCTACGCGACTGTGCAGAATCAACGCCTGTGGATCGGCAGCCCGCTGCGCGTGCACCGGCGCTGCAACGACCCCATGTTCAGCCTGGCCAACCGCATCGCCTACGACGACAAAATGGTCTACGGCCTGGCGCAAAGGCAACCCAGCGCACCCACCCTGTTAGACCTGCCCAGTGGCTGGATCAACATCCCCGGCACGGTCGCCCGCAAACAAGTGGTCACGGCCCAGGTCACGTTTATCGCCGACACCATCGTCGCCCTGTTCCAGCGCGACCAAAAGCTCCCGGAGCTCTACGTCATCTCGCCCTTTCGCGCCATCCGCGATGCCGTTCGGCAAACCCTCATCCACGCCCAATGGCAAGGCCAGTCGCCGAGCAAAACCACCCTTCGGCAATGGCTGAAACGCAGTGTCGGCACCGTCCACACCTTCCAAGGCCGCGAACAGAAGACCGTCTTTATGGTACTGGGCACCGACCCCAACAACCTCGGCGGCGCCCAGTGGGCAGCGTCCAAACCCAACTTGCTCAACGTCGCAGTCACCCGCGCCCAGCACAAGGTATTCCTGGTGGGCGACGCACAGCTGTGGGGGGCCCTGCCTTATTTCAAGGATGCGCTGGTGGGGGATGTGGCGATGCCGGTTTGGGGGCGGGGGGATGTGAGGGTTTAGGGGGTGCTGGACAGGGCCAAGAGCCTGGGCGATGGCTTTATTGCTCAGGCTCTCAGGCAGCCACTTTGGATTGTAATAGGGGCTCAATGCTGAATTCTTTTTGGGACCTGGGGCCACTTCTGTTTAGCCGCCAATAAAAACATTAGCCGAGCCTGCACTAATCTTCGCATCGCAAGCGATCCGATCCCCTGCCCGAGCCGCGGGCATACTGTTTATGTAAACGCTGCTGCTGCCCTGAGCAATGACCCTCAACTTAGAGCTATGTTTATCGCACTTAGCAGTGTCCAGATGCGCCCTGGCCGCTGCTCTACCATTGATATGAACGTTACGGGAGCCGCTGGAAATCTGCCCAGCCATATGATCACTGGCAGACAGACTTGCAGACAATGCTTCTATTGCGCTCCCTGCTGCTACCGATGCCCCTACCATCACCGCCGCAGCTAACCCATTGGTACTGCCTATCGACGCGCCGCCGATAGCCCCGATGGCTAGCCCCGCCAGCAGTCCGGTTAATGAGCCGGTGTGCTCTACCGGGTCGGTGACCCTCGCGGCTTGGCTCATATATTCGTTGCCACTTCATCATCCACAGAGAACCGCTGCCTAAGCTGGATCGACTCAACAATTGAATAAAAGGCGGATCGCTCCTCAGGTGTCATCCCTTTTGGGTGATTACTGGTCCCGGTGACCTGCATCAACAGCGGCTGAGAATGCTCATCATAAAGTAAAAAAATTAACTGCAACTGGTGCACTAGCTGCCCCTGCTGACGCCAGGTGAACTCAACACGTCGAGCATCGATTCCAGCCACTATGGCAGGGCAAAGAGGCTCTACCCATTGGAGATGAAGTAATGACTTTGCAAGGTCTGCCAGCAATAGCTGCGTCATAGTTTCCAAGTCACTGTCGCCGCCGATGGGAGTACGACCTATGACAAGCGAGAAAGGGCTCGGCGCAATATCCGTCAATGTAAACACGTGGAAGGTCTTATCTGTGAAGCTGATGGGACGAACAAAACTCAATTCATTGGTAATAAACCGCTCGCAGCGTGGGGGCGTAGCCGCCGCAAGCCGCTTCTGCTCAGTATTTGCAGTTTTGGCGTGGAGCTGTTCCTGAGTGCGCTGTTCAGAAATACGATCATACATACTTCCCGTCTGAGATTTATATCGGCGCATACGGCTCGCCTTTTAATTCGCGGACTTGTTAAGATTGATGATGTTTTTCCCTTCGACGTTTACTGTAATACCCGACAAGTCTATGGTCCCATCGGCGCTCATGATGAGCTTACTGGAGCCCACCTCCATGACTATGGATGTCGCCGCCTTGATCTTGATCTCCCCGTTATCAGACGTCACGTAGTACGAACCCTTTTCGACAGCAATGCTGGCATCCAGCGTGATCGTCTCAGAATGCTTACCTTTGACTTTAATATTAAGATCAGCCCCGACTGCATGGCTTTCATCACCTTCAGTACTGATATCTAGATTACGCTCCGCGTGCAGGCTAACCTGCTCAGCACCGGCCTTGTCTTCGAAGCGAAAAAAATTAGCATTAGAGGCTTTTCCATTAATTGAGCGCGTGACAAAGCCAGTCTGGGTTTTGTTCTGCGGAAGCGTCCATGGAGGCATATTCTGACTGTTATATAAGCTACCCATGACCAAAGGCCGGTCAGGATCGCCGTCGAGGAATACCACCACTACTTCATCGCCAACGCGGGGTATCTGGATGCTGCCGAAACCGCCGCTGGCACCGGATTGGGCGACGCGAACCCAGCAGGAGCTTTTATCGTCGAACTGGCCCTGGCGGTCCCAGTGAAACTGCACCTTCACGCGGCCAAGGTTGTCGGTAAATATTTCTTCCCCGGCCGGGCCTACAACGATTGCAGTCTGAGGGCCACTGATGGCGGGTTTGCGAGTGTTCATTTGTGCGCGGTAGGCGATTTTCTTGCGCACGCATACAAATTTGTTGTGGTAACCGGCCTGCCCCCCGGTGAGGTAATTGTTGCTTCCACGATGCTCCACACTGATGAGCAGAAACTGTCTATCATCGACAGAACCGGCGTCGTGAACGTAGTGCTGGGTTAGTTCGAAGGTGGAACCCGGTTTCATGGCACGGCAGTTACTATCCCCGAAGAACGTCTTGCCTAACAACTCCAGCGCCTCGATGCGGTTACGCACCAGAGATTCGCCATCGGTGTAGGTTCCATGGGTATATTGGCCAGGGAAGTCATAGACTTCGTAACGGTCAACTTCGCCTTGCTGGGTCAAGCTGTCCATGGAAACCGGCAAGCGATTACGGGGCTGCCGGTAGTCGAATGTCTGAACCGAAATTTTACCCGCCAGCAAGCTCCGCTGTGCCGACCAATGGGTGATGGAATCCGAAGTCTCGGTCACTGAAGCCGTGTGGAAGCGGATCTGTGGTTGCTGGGTGAGCGGTGTCAGGGTATTGGAGTTGTCGGTTATCACCATCAAATGGGAATCGGCGGTGTGTTCAAAGTAGTAAAAAAGGCCGTCGCCTTCCAACAGCCGGTGGATAAAGTTTTGGTCACTCTCGCGGTATTGGGTGATGTAACTGTAGCGCTTGAGTGGCTTCTGCAGCCGAAACTCGTACTTGGGTAGCGCACCAAAATCGCTGAAAACCTCCACCACCACTTCTTCCACGGTTTTATCCTGGAAGATTCGCGAATCGAAGCGACGGCCGAGCATCCACAACCAAGGGCCCAAAATAGCCGAGTAACGGGAAATTCCACCGTCACTGCCTTGGGTAGCAAAGCTGTTGATGTATCCGTTCAGGTAGCGGGTGGCGCCATCGGCCAGTTCAATTTCGATTGTCGCCGAGCGGCCCATAAGCGATTTGAGCTCTACATCCGGCGTCTGACTTAGTAGAGAAAGCTCAAAATTGTAAGGCTTGGACAGCGCTTCATTGCCAAAAAAATGCTCTAACAACAGATCTTCCCCGGCCGCAGCCGCAGAAGTCGTGAACTTGAACAAGCGACGATTTTGCAAGTTCAGCAATGAACTGAGTTGTTCCATCAGCATGAAAATCTCCTGAAAAGCGTACCGCCATCCGACATCAATTGTGGCGCTGTGGTTTGAACAGACGGCCTATGACAGAAGCCATTCGCTTTTGCCGAATAGCCTCCAGCTCCATAAACCTGTAGTAGACACCTTCGCGCTCCTCTCGCGCCTTTAGCGTACGCAGTGCAGTAATATTGTGGCGATGGTAGACCAGCATAAACACTGAAAGGGCGAGGAACAGCAGCACTAGTAAGGTCGCTGTTGAGCGGTAGGCAATCAAAAAAGGCCCGAGCAACACGCCAAGCCCTGCACCAGTGCCGGCCAGGAGTCTACTGTCACATGGCATTTCACCAACCTCCACGCGCGTATCATTGAAATGCAACGGTGAAACCGGGCTACTCCACGCATATAGAGCGGCATACCCACCCGCTGTCGCTAGAGCCGGCAGTACACTCAACCCAGCAGACATTCCAGCACCGAGGTGCATTTGCTTGTGGAACACGATCATCAAGCCCAAAGCCGCCAATGCGGGCCCTATCGCCAAGTTACAGAACATCAGGAAGCTGCCATAAGTGCTGAGTCTTTCGGTGCGATAGGCGCACTGGACAGCACAGAAAAACAGCCCGACCAAGAATATTCCGACAGGGGCGGCTAATAATGTAGGGTACATACCAGCGTATAGTGAAAGGATGATCAAAAAGAACGCCCACGCAGCAAATACCTTGCTGATATACCGTTGCGGCTCGATAGTGAACATTGTCAGTTCGCCCCCGTTAACCAGTCACCAAACTCGGTACTCCAGCCTGTGACGCTATCGCTCATCGCGACGTGAATGATCACACCCGTGACCATTGTTACCGCAACCACGATAACCGCCGGCCCGCTGACCAGGGCGCCGACGACAATGCCGCTGCCAAAAGCCAAAGCGTTAGTAGGCTGGCTGTAGGCTGACTTCCTTAGAATTTCGCCCGGAGTTGAAGACGTACTAACGTCTATATATAACTGAGGGCCGAAAGCGAGCAGCCCGCCTACGCCAGGACTTGACAACACTTTGCCGACACCTTTGAGACCATAAGCTGCGGAATCCACATGCGCGCTATTGCGCAGAGCCTGAGCCGTATTAAAAGCAGGAACATGAACGACGTTTCCTACGCGTTTTCCTGCTACACGATATATATTGGCCTGAGCGTTGGCCGGAATTTCAAACATCAGCGCGCTCCCGACTCGCACCAGCTTTATACGGCCTTCAAAAGCACGACGCGCGGACTGGCTGCTCTTGACGCCTCGCGTGGCCGCCCACTCCTTCAACTTCTTCTTTAGGGGCTCGCTGAGGTCTAGAATATCCTCAACACTTTTAACTTTGCTGGCTGAATACCCAATCGCGGCAATATTAGCTAAAGTGCCTGGAAGGTTTGAACTTGAAAAGAGTGCGCCACCTACTACAGGGATGCTTTCAGCTTTAGCCTTGAGGGCAAGAAATTGCTCGGCCGAGACGTCGGCCGCTGTCCTCAGCTTGACCATGAGCTCGACCAATAGCGCCAAATAAATACTGGACTCGGCCCGGGTCAAATCGCTTTCGGCGTCAGTTAGCTCGCCGATGAGAAATTCGGCAGCGCTCAAGTCGTCAGTGGCATATAGCCCACCAATTCCGATGGTCGACGGGAATCGACGGGAAGCCACCACACTGGGCCAAGGCAAACTACCTTCCCCAAGTAAACCATCGTCAGGGTCCGCGCCCATGGGGTTAGCTGCTGTGCATGGGTAGAGTCCGCGGCTCATGGAAATAGCACCGTAGTCGTTGTTCTAGAGCCGGCACGGGCTGCGCGGGTATGTTCTCGATTCTCCATCAAAATGATTGAACTCCCCATTTCCATCTATGTTTAACCGACACTGTATCCACACCAAGCCCGTCCAGCTTCAAAGTATCTAAAGGAAACACCCGCCCTTAGTTTGATGTCAAGGGCAAGAATATTTCAGAGAAAAACATGGCTTTCTGACGCCACGTGAATCGCAAAGCTAAATGCCAGCTGAAATAATTCAGAAAAATGCCATTTAGCCATGTCCCTCAAAAACTTAAGGAGCTGTTACATTTTTTAACCCGCTGAGGCTTTCCTACAAAAGTTTATTTAGTAACGGATTGCCCGCTAGGCGCCATTGCGCTGCCGTCATCTGCAGACCGAACGCAGGCTGCAAACGGTTGGCTCGCAGCATAAAAACCATAGCTCAAGCGAGTGCATTAATAATAGAAACAAATTTCCCATGGATTAAAAGCTCGAACAAAGTATGTTCAGTTTCGGCATGGGCCACTCTCAGGATGAGGAAGAGATGATTCAAGCATTTGATATTGAAGTACTGGCTAATCTGAGGTCACAGATACTGTTCAGCGAGTATTTGCAATGCGCGCATTGCAGCCCGGTGATACGCATCACACGCGCCACGCAATGGGCCTTTACATAAACAATTTGCAACGAGTCACTGACACAGGAGGCACCATGGCGAAGCCAAAAAGTACACAGCACAAACTCAATCGCATCCGCGCGCCCCGTGTTCACATCACCTATGAAGTGGACATCGGCGATGCGCTGGAAAAGAAAGAGCTGCCCTTTGTCGTTGGCGTACTGGGCGACTTCTCAGGCAACCCGCTAGAACCCTTGCCGCGCTTGAAGGACCGCAAGTTTGTATTTATCGACCGCGACAACTTCAACGCAGTACTTAAGGGCATCAAACCTCGCCTGGCCTACTGGGTAGATAACACACTGGTCAAGAACGGTACCCAGTTGGGCGTCGAACTCAACTTCAATGCCATGGAGGATTTCGAGCCACAGAACGTCGTCAAGCAAGTCGAGCCGCTGCGCAAACTGCTGGAGGCGCGCAATAAGTTGGCCGACCTGCGCAACAAAATTGGCGGCAACGACAAGCTTGAGGAGCTGTTGATGAATGTGCTGCAGAACACTGAGAAGCTGAAGACGCTCGGCAAGGAATTCGGCCGTGAAGCCGCCATACCCGCCACCGACGGCAAAGCATGAGCAGGAGCCAGGCCATGACCTATAAGCAAGCAGCACTTCAGCAAGACAATGACCTGGTCGAAGTGGAAAACTTCGTGTCACAGGGGTCTTTGCTCGACAGCATCATTTCCGAAAGCCGTGTGGCCCGATCGCAAAGCGAACGCACCCGCACCCTTGACTTGATCGGCGAGCTGGTGAAGCAGGTCCTCGAAGGCGAAGTAACGCCAAGCAAGGACCTGATCGCCGTGCTCGACGCGCGTATTGCCGAAATCGACGCGATGCTTTCCGAACAGATGAACGAGATAGTGCACGCCAGCGAATTTCAGCAATTGGAAGCCTCATGGCGCGGTCTGAAATATCAGGTTGATCAGACCGAAACCAGCACTCTCCTGAAAGTCCAATTACTCAATACGTCGAAGAAAGATCTGGTCCGCGACTTGAAGTCGGCTTCCGAATTCGACCAGAGCGCGCTTTTCAAAAAGATCTATGAGGAAGAGTACGGCACGTTCGGCGGCGCACCGTTCGGCATGTTGCTTGGCGACTACGAGTTCAACCGCAGCCCGGAAGACATGTACCTACTGGAAGAAATCTCCCACGTGGCAGCCGCCGCGCATGCGCCCTTCATTTCCTCGGCGTCGCCTGAACTGTTTGGCTGGGACTCGTTCACCGACATGTCCGGCCCGCGCGATCTGGCCAAGATCTTCGACACCGTGGAATACGCTAAGTGGAAGTCGTTTCGCAACTCCGAAGATTCCCGCTACGTAGGCCTGACCTTACCCCACGTACTGGGTCGCCTGCCCTACGGGCCAAATACCACACCGGTCGAAGAATTCAACTTTGTCGAAAGTGTCGATGGCCGCGACCATGACAAGTATCTGTGGATGAACGCTGCTTATGCGCTGGGCACCCGGGTCACTGATGCATTCTCGCGCTATGGCTGGTGCGTGGCGATCCGTGGAGTTGAAGGCGGTGGTTTGGTTGAAGGGCTGCCGACCCACACGTTCAAGACCGATGACGGCGAAGTGGCGCTTAAATGCCCAACTGAAATCGCTATCACCGACCGCCGCGAAAAAGAGCTATCGGACCTGGGCTTTATACCCCTGGTGCACTGTAAAGGCACCGACTATGCCGCCTTCTTCGGCACCCAATCGGCGCAGAAGCAAAAGCTCTACAACACTGACATCGCCAACGCTAACGCCCGACTTTCGGCGCAATTGCAGTACATCTTCGCCACGTCGCGCATCGCCCATTACATGAAGGCGATTATGCGCGACAAGATCGGTAGCTTCGCTTCGCGCAAAGATGTCGAGTTGTTCCTGAACAAGTGGCTGTCCAGTTATGTGCTGTTGGACGACACCGCCAGTCAAGAAGCCAAAGCCAAGTTTCCTCTGCGCGAAGCCCGGGCCGAAGTGTTCGAGGTACCGGGCAAACCTGGTGTGTACAAGGCCGTGACTTACCTGCGGCCACACTATCAATTGGATGAGCTGACCGCGTCGTTGCGCTTGGTCGCTGAACTGCCGCAATCGACCCGTAACTGATAGAAATCTTGCTTCACCCCACTGGCTAGGGAGGCCCGCATGAGTAGTCCAAATCGACTGTTGCCATCGTTACTCGACCGGCTGCTTGACGACCGTCCGCAAGAGTCGGTCGAAGCGGCCGACCAGCTGTTGTGCACAGTCAGCGAGTACAAGGCGAGCATTGTTCGCGACCTGGAAACCCTCGTGAACACGCGGCAGAACCTGGTGGCGGGCGAACTCAAGGGCTTCGCGCAACTGAGCGGCACCATTCTGGAGTACGGCATGCCCGACTTCACCAGCAAGGGTGTGCTGAACCCACAGGATCGCCTGTTGATCCAGCGGCAACTGGAAACCGCCATTGCCCAAGGAGACCGCCGGTTCAGCCGAGTGAAAGTACAGCTCATGGCCGAGCAAAAAGGCCAGCGGCTGCTGACGTTTCGCATCAATGCTGTCCTCAGCCTACGGGATATCACCCGCCAGGTATCGTTCGATGCGGTACTGCAGGTCAATACCCAGGAATATAAAGTGCAGAACCTAATCTGATGCTCGACGATCTGCTGCCCTATTACGAAAAAGAACTTTCGCACCTGCGCTTCCTCGGCCAGGAGTTCGCCCAGGAGTACCCAAAGATTGCGTCGCGGTTACTGATCGAGGGCGATAATTGCGAGGACCCGCACGCCGAGCGCTTAATCGAGGCTTTTTCGTTTCTGGCCGCACGAGTGCACAAGAAACTCGATGACGAGTTTCCAGAAATCGTCGAGGCGTTCCTGGAAGTGCTCTACCCGCATTACCTGCGGCCCACGCCGTCGATGTCCATCGTCGAGTTCAACATGGGCAAAGTGGAGAAGGTGACCGAGCCTTACCACATCGCCCGGCACACCGAACTGCATGCCAACCCGGTGGAAGGCATCGTGTGCAAATTCCGCACGTGCTACCCAGTGCAGTTGGTCCCGCTGCAAGTGCATGAAGCAGCGTTCATCGAGATGGAGCGCTCCGCCTTCAACGGCCACAGCGCCGACATGGTCGCTCGGTTGCAGATCGGTTTACGCAGCCTGTCGGAGGCATCTCTGGGGCAATTGCCGTTCGATGAGTTGCGCTTTTTCATCGACGGCGAAAGCACATTGATGCTGCAACTGTATGAGTTGTTGTTCAACAACTTGGCCAAGGTAACGCTGAGCTTCGACAACGAAGGGCGGCGGCAGGAAGTCACGTTGCCGTCCAACGCATTGAAGCCCGTGGGCTTTGGTCTAGATGAAGGCCTAGTGGACTATTCGGAGCGCTCGTTCATGGGCTATCGCCTGCTGCACGAGTATTTCACCTTCCCCGATAAATTCATGTTTTTCGATTTGTCCGGTTTTGCCCGTACGCTCGCAGGCAAGGCCTTGGACAGCATCGAGATCAACTTCTATTTCACGCACTATGAGTTGGGTGACCGCTTGACGCGCCTGACGCAAAACATCGGGCGGCAAAACTTCAAGCTGAACTGCGCTCCCGTGATCAACTTGTTTCGCCAGCAAGCCGAGCCGATCAAACTCAGCCACGCCCAACACGAGTATGCGGTCGTGCCCGACTTACGCCTGCAGCGCCAGGCCGAAGTGGTCTCTATCGACCGGGTGCAGCGGGTCAAGAAGGTGGGGAGCCAGGAGCAGGCAGGGCCCTGTCATGCGTTCTTCGAGCCCCGTGGCACCCAGGCTGCGGGGGCCAGTTATTGGCTCGCGCGGCGGCAACCGATCCAGGGCGGCTCGGATATGTTTATCCGAGTGGTCGACCGCGACCTGGAACTACTCGACTCAAGCGAAGATACCCTGAGCATTCGCCTGACTTGCAGTAACCGCGACCTGCCGCAACTGCTGCCTTTCGGCGGCGAGCGGGGTGAGTTCAATATTCCGTCGAACTCGGTGATCCAGGATATCCGCTGCTTGCGCAAACCTACCGCGACGGTGCGCGTACCTCTGGGCAAAGGTTTGATCTGGCGCCTGATTTCTCACCTCTCACTCAACCACATGTCGCTGGTTGGCCAGGGCCGTGAGGTATTGCTGGAATTGTTGTCGCTCTACAACCACCGCAACACCACGGCCATGCGCAAACAGATCAATGGCGTCGTCTCGGTCAGCAGCGAGCCGATCGTGGCTCGCATTGGCCACCCACGGCCAAGTTTTGTCCGCGGCGTTGGCGTGACGTTAACGCTCGACGAAACCCAATACACCGGCAGTGGTGTGTTTCTGTTCGCCATGGTGCTGGACCGCTTCTTCGGCCAGTACTGCAGCCTTAATAGCTTCACCCAATTGACCCTTTGCACGTTGCAGCGCGAAAAGAGAGTAGCCCAATGGCCCCCAAGAACCGGCGATCAACCCTTGGTCTGATCGACCAAGCGAGGGCAGAGCCATACCGATTCGAGTTTTTCCAATTGGTACGGTTGCTGCGTTTGCACTACAGCCGCGCTGGCCGGGTAAACCCGGAGACGCGGCCACACGACGACCCGCTGCGCTTTCGCTCGCAATTGTCGCTGAACTTCCCTGCCAGTGAAGTGAGCGATTTGCGCTTCGAACGCGCCGAAGGCTTGTCGACCAATGGGCAACCGTTGTCGGAATTGCATGTAACTTTCATGGGGTTAGTGGGGCCATCCGGGGTACTGCCGCGCCCGTACACCGAGCTATTGATGGACCGTCATATTCAACACCGTGACGACGCCGCCCATGCTTTTCTGGATGTGTTTTCCCATCGCATGGTGGCGCTGTTTTATGAAGCTTGGCAGAAGTATAAGTTTCACATCGAGTACGAGCGCAACGGCTCATCGAAATTCGACCGTCACTTGCTTAGCTTGGTGGGGTTTGGGCCGCAGGCGCAAAAGCTCAAGTTCGACGAGCATGACGCCCGTCTGCAGCGTGAGCTGTTCAGCTACTTTTCGGGGTTGTTTGCGCAGAAGCCGTGTAATGCGCTGAACCTGCAGGCCATGTTGGGCTTTTATTTCTCGCTGCCATTCCACGTCAAACCATTCGCCGGGCGCTGGCTAAAACTTGCGCCTGAGCAGTGCACCCAGTTGGGCCACAAGAACTGCGCCTTGGGCCAGAGCGCCGTCGCCGGTCACCGCGTCTGGGACTACCAGTCGTGTGTCTGCATAGAGATTGGCCCATTGGAGCTGCACGACTTCGCGCGTTTTCAGCCCGGCCACAAAGACTACCGCAAGCTGCTGGAACTGGTGCGCTTCTTTGTAGGGGTGGAACTCGACTTCCAGATCGCGCCGCGCCTTAAGTCGCAGGCAGTGCCATTGGCCCAACTGGGTCGCCAGGGCAACGTGGCGCTGGGTTGGCTCGGCTGGCTCAAACGCCCGGGCAATGGGGTGCAACCGAATCGCTACGCGCTCTTCAACATTCCTTTTGATGGGGTCTCCCTGTGAACCTGAATTCCCTCTTTGCCAAGCTGAACGATACCTGTCGCACTGCCACAGAAAGCGCCGCAGCTTTGTGCTTGGCCGAGCGTCATTACGAAGTGGATGTGGAGCACGTACTGCTGCAACTGCTCGAAAAAATTGACAACGACCTGCCCGCCATCTTGCGCCATTACGAGGTGGTGCCAGAGCGGTTGGAGACACAGTTGGTGACCGCACTCGGGAGATTTAAAAGAGGTAATACCCGCACTCCTGCCCTTTCGCCCCATATTACTCGGCTCATCGAGCGCGCCTGGGTGCTGGCGTCCATCGAGTTCGGCCAAGGGCAGATTCGCAGTGGCTACCTGTTGCAAGCCCTGCTGGATGACGACGAGCTACGCGGGGCGGTCGTGGCGAACGCCGCCGAGTTGGAAAAGATCAACGTTGGCGACCTGCGGGTGAATTTTACGGCCTTGACCGTAGGCAGCGCTGAGTCTCACCAGGCTCAAACACTCGATAACCAGCCCAGCGCCAAGCAGGGCGTAGTTAAAGGCAATGGCAAGACCCCGGCTCTGGACCAGTACACGGTCAACCTCACCGACAGTGCCCGTGAAGGTCGCATCGACCCGGTGCTGGGCCGTGAGTTCGAAGTGCGGCAGATGGTCGATATTCTCACCCGTCGTCGCCAGAACAATCCTATTCTGACCGGTGAAGCCGGCGTGGGCAAAACCGCCGTAGTTGAAGGCTTGGCCCTGGGCATAGCCAATGGGAATGTGCCTGACGTGCTCAGGGACGTAGCCATCCACACCCTGGACTTAGGCCTGCTGCAAGCCGGTGCTGGGGTCCGGGGTGAGTTTGAAAATCGCCTCAAGTCCGTTATCGAAGAAACCAAGCGCAGCCTGCACCCGATCATTCTGTTTATCGACGAAGCCCATACGTTGATTGGTTCCGGTGGCCAGGCGGGACAAAACGACGCTGCCAACTTGCTCAAACCGGCCTTGGCCCGTGGCGAACTGCGCACCATCGCTGCCACGACCTGGGCCGAGTACAAGAAATACTTTGAGAAAGATGCCGCCTTCGCCCGGCGCTTTCAAGTGGTCAAGGTCGAGGAGCCCAGCGAGGAACAGGCAATCCACATGCTGCGTGGCTTGCTCGGGAAGATGCAAGAACACCACAAGGTGGCGGTCATGGACGAGGCACTGGTGATGGCTGTGCGCCTGTCCAACCGCTACATCACCGGTCGGCAACTTCCGGACAAGGCCGTCAGCGTGCTCGACACTGCCTGCGCCCGCGTAGCCTTGGCGCAGTCCGCGCAGCCTGGTCGGCTGGAAGACAGCGAACGGCGCATCAACACCCTGCAAGCTGAAATCAAGGTGCTCGAACACGAGACCCTGCGCGGTAGCGACCACGCCCGCCGCCTCGCCACCCTGGCCAGTGCACTGGAGGCCGAGCAGGCCGCCCGTGAAGCCTTGCGTCAGCAATGGCAGCAAGAATTGGAATTGGTTAAAAACATCAGCCAACTGGGTGAAAAAGCCGACCCCGCTACGGCTGAAAAGCTCGCTAGCTTGCGCACAGACTTGGGCCGGATCCAGGGTGAACAGCCTCTGGTGCACGCGCGGGTCGATGGCGGCACCATCGGTGAGGTCATTTCAGGATGGACCGGGATCCCCTTGGGCAAAATGCTTCGCGACGAAATCGACACCGTGCAAAACCTGCCCAAGCTGCTGGGCGAGCGTGTCCTCGGGCAAGACCACGCGCTGGAGGAAATTGGCAAGCGCATCAAGGTATCTCGCACGCGCATGGAAGACCCCAACAAACCGATTGGCGTATTTCTGCTGCTTGGCCCCAGCGGTGTCGGCAAGACCGAAACCGCGCTGGCGTTGGCAGACACCCTGTACGGGGGCGAGCGCAATCTGATCACCATCAATATGTCCGAGTATCAAGAAGCCCATACCGTTTCCAGCCTCAAGGGTTCGCCACCTGGCTATGTAGGCTACGGCGAAGGCGGTGTGTTGACTGAAGCAGTGCGACGCAGACCCTATAGCGTGGTGTTGCTCGACGAAGTGGAAAAGGCCCACCCGGACGTGCTCGAACTGTTTTTTCAAGTCTTCGACAAGGGCGTGCTGGATGACGGTGAAGGCCGTGAGATTAACTTTCGCAACACCGTGATCATTCTTACCTGCAACACCGGCACCGAGCGGATTATGCAGTGGTGCCTGGATAGCGAGACGCCGCCGAGCCCCGAAGAAATCGTCAAGGGCCTGCGCGAGGAATTGAACCGGGTATTCAAGCCAGCGTTCCTCGGGCGTTTGAGCATCGTGCCCTACTACCCGGTCAAGGACACCATTCTCGAACGAATCGTCGCCCTTAAGTTGGAACGCATTCGCCAGCGCTTCGAGCGCAATCACCAAGCCGTGCTGAGCTACGACACCGAACTGATCAGCGCAATCGCTGCGCGCTGTACCGAAGTCGACAGCGGCGCACGCAACATCGACAACATTTTATCCAAGACCCTCATGCCCGAACTGGCGCAGCAGGTGTTGGAGTGTATGGCTAGGGACAAGCCGATCCATAGCCTGAGTATCAAGCTGGGCAGCGATGGCGATTTCGCCTACCGCCTGCGCTGATAGCGGCTACCACAGGTATCTCATGATGAGTCACGTACCCACAGCGTTCACCCGCTACCTGTTGTTGTTGGCGCTTGCGCTTGGCTTGAGCGCATGCGGCGTCACTGAGCGGATGGGCAAACGAGTCGACAACACCTGGGCCGGCGACGTGCTGTTCAGTAGCGCCGACAAACTGGTCTTGACCAGCGACGCCGGCAACCACCTGAACCCAGATGAGGCTGGCAAACCGCTTTCAGTGGTACTGCGGGTGTATCAGCTCACGTCCCTGGAACGCTTTGCCACGGTCAATGCCGACAGCCTCTGGCTGGAGCCGCAGAAAGCCTTGGGCAGCACGCTGGTCGATAGCCGGGAGCTGACCTTGCGGCCTGGCATCGGCCAGGTCGACACCATTGTACTACCGGCCAGTATTGGCTACGTCGGGGTAGCCGCTTTCTTCCGTAATGAAAAAGACAGCCGCTGGAAGGTGGCTTTCGACGCCAAGTCGTTGCGCAAGGAAGGGGTGTGGTCATCAGAGAAAGGGCTGCGCCTGCTCGTCGACAATAACTACATCTTGGCGACGCGAGGCAAGGATGTACTGGCCACGCCAATCACAGAGCGAGCGCTGGCCCGGGGCAACCCGATACCGGCGTCATCTACCCATCAAAAAGTGCAACTGCCCGTCGAGGACCAGGCGATCCGCTCGGCCAGGGACGCTGGCCAGAAAACGTTTGGCGCAAAATTCGATTCACGGATGGAAGACAGTCGATGAGCAAGCAAAGCAGGGTCATGTGGTCAGAAGGTATGTTTCTGCTGCCGCAACATTTTCAATACCAAGACGAATTCCATCAGCATCAGTTGGCCCAATCGATCCTGCGCAGCAGCCCGTTTCACTGGGGCGTGCAAACCCTGGAAGTAGATGAGGACGCCCTGACAGCTGGCTCCCTTCAGCTCAAGCGACTAAAACTGGTATTCCCAGATGGCAGCCTGTATGACGCGCCGCAGCAAGATCCCTTACCTGCCGTCCGGGACTTGCGCGAGCTACTGCAGGGCAACGACTTGAAGGTCTACGCAGCGTTGAAACTGGCCGAGCCATTTGGCCGCAATTATGTGGAAGACGGCCATGAAGGCAAAAGCGCGCGGCGCTTTCGTAAGTTTTACGACACCCTGCCGGACCTTAATGAAGGCGACCTGGAAAATGAAATCACCAGTCTGCGCCTGAACGTGACGATGCTCATAGATGGCGACAACCTTGACGGTTACTCGTGGTGTCCGGTGGCCAGGCTGTCTCGCAACAACATTGGTGGTTTCAACCTGGACTCGCATTTTGTTCACCCCACACTGCACTTGGGAAACCACCCAACACTGACGGCCATAGCCCGGCGACTGCTCAGTATTTTGCAAGCCAAGAGCAATGCTTTGTCCGGTCGCCGCCGTGAACGCGCCGACCAGATCGCCGAGTTTGGCACCAGCGACGTCAGCCTATTTTGGCTGCTTTATACCGTCAATCGCACCTGCCCCCACCTAGCACACCTGCTGGCGCACCCCCGCTTGCATCCAGAGCGGCTGTACCTGTTTTTGGCCGAGTTGGCGGGCAGCCTACTGACGTTTTCGCTCAATACCCAGCTCGCTGATATTCCCGAGTACGACCATCACGACCCCGCAGCGTCCTTGGTCAAACTCGAGGAATTGATAAGGGTGTTGCTGGATAACGTCATTCCCGACAAGTGTGTCGTGATCAACCTGACCCAACCCAAACCAGGCTACTGGCAGGGCCAGTTACTCGACCCGCGCCTGACGGTTGCCGACTTCTATCTTTCGGTACACGCCGATATGCCGAACTCGAGCCTACTGGAACTGGTGCCGCGAGCCATCAAAGTCGGCTCGCCGGAAGACATTGGGGTGGTGGTCAACAGTGCCATGCCTGGCGTGACGCTGGTGCATGCGGCCCGTGTGCCCAGCGATATCCCTGTGCGCCTGGACAACCAGTACTTCGCGATAGAACCCCATGGACGCGTGTATGAACGGATGATGGACGCGCAAGCCGTCTCTCTCTATGCACCCAGCGCGTTTATCAACCTCAAGCTCGAACTGATGGCGGTGCTCAGATGACCGAAGCCGTGCTGCAAAACTCCCCAAGAGCGGCCATTGAAAAGCCGGTGCTCAAGGACCTGGTTAAAGACTTCATGAGCATGGCGCTGATCATCCGTCATGGCCGTGAAGTGACGTCCAGTGCCGAGTTTGAAGACAGGGTGGACGCGTTCTTCCAACGCCTAGAACACGAAGCCCGTACCGCTTACTACAGCGCGGCGCAGGTCAAAGACACCCAATACGCGCTGTGTGCGTTTCTTGACGAGAGCGTGTTGCGTTCGGGCGAGCATAGTCTGCGCTTGCCATTCGAAATGCGCCCCATGCAATTCCGTTACTTCGGTGTGCATCTGGCGGGCGAAGGCTTTTTCGAAAAAATCGACGCACTGCGTAGCGATGTACGCGCCAACCTCGAAGTGCTTGAGGTGTACCACCTGTGCCTGGCATTAGGTTTCGAGGGCAAGTTCAGCATGGGTAGCCAGGACCAGCTGCGCTACCTCGCCAATACACTGGGGCAGGACATCGGCCGGTATCGCCAGGCGCCGAAAACCCTCTCGCCAGATTGGGAACTGCCTGACCCAGTGGCGCAGATGCTGCGTTATGAAGTACCGGTCTGGCTTTACTGGGTGGTGATCGCCCTGATCTGCCTGGGGGTCTACCTGACGCTGGACTGGATGTTGAGCAAAGACGTAGCGGCTTTGGCCGAGCAAATCAACCATTTGTTCGGTGCGGGTTAGGCGGCCAGGTTATTGGGTCAGGAAGACATGAAGACATTACTCCGTACATCAAGAAGCTTCTGGTTCATCGTGTCCGTGCTCTGCGCCTTGAGCCTGTTGCTCTGTTGGTTTATCGCTCAGCGCTTGGCGTGGTCGCGTGAATACGTACTGCAAGCCATGGCGCTGATCAGCGCCATGTACCTGTTGCTCATCGTCATGCGCCAATACCAGTGCGTCCGGGCGGAACACAACATCGAAAATCTGCTACAGCGGGAAAACAACCGCTCGCTGAAACGGACCGGTGAGTTTTGCGACCACCAGGTACTGCGCGAACGCCTCAAGCTCGCCATCGCCACGTTGAGTGCCGATCGCGCGGCGGGCGGTGGCAGCATACCGGCGCCGTCCACCCTCCCCTGGTATCTGGTGATGGGCATGTCCGCGTCCGGCAAGACGTCACTGCTGACCCGCTCGGGTCTGTTCGCGAACATCGCAAGCGACAGCACGGTAAGTAACAGCGGTACGCAACACTGTGATTGGTATTTCAGCCCTGACGCCGTGCTGATCGATACGGCCGCGCGCTACCTGCACGACGATCAGTCGGCCCGTGAATTTGCGCAATTCTTGCAACTGCTGAAAAAGCAGCGCAAGAAATCGCCCATCAACGGCTTGGTGCTGGTGGTTAGCCTGCCGGAGCTATTGGAGGCCGGTGTCGAAAAACGTGCCGAGTTGGCAACGAACTTAGCCACACGGCTGCACGAATATGCCGACAGCCTGGGCAGCAACCCTCCAATCTACCTAATGCTGAGCAAAACTGACCAATTGCCTGGCTTCGAGCAAGCATTCGAAAACCTCGACCCAGATGCTCGCAAGCAGCCGTGGGGCATGACGTTCGGGCTGCCGGAGCTGGCCCAGCAAGACCTGGGGGCAATACTAGAAAGCAAGCTCAAAACCCTCTACGGTCGCCTATGCAACCACGTGGATGCCGAGATCACGAGCCGGAGTGAGGGTGCCGCCAGTGCCCTGCTCAACTTTCCACGCTACTTCGAGGGTTTGTCGCAGGTACTCGGCCAATTTCTCAGCCACTTCAGCCAAGCCAGTCGTGGCGCTCCGCTGCTCTTGCGCGGCGTGTATTTTACCAGTGCGGTACAGACCGGCGAGCAACTCAAAAGCGTATACGACGAAATCATGGCGGAGTCATTCGCCCTGAAACCCGGCCTTGAAAGCACTGAAGGCCAACCCTGCGGACAAAAACGCGCCGAACGCAGCTACTTCATTACCGACACCTTCCGCCGGATCATCTTCCCCGACCGAGACCTGAGCCTGTACCAAGCCCAGTCGAGTGGTCAGCCAGTGACCCCGGCGCTTATCGCTCTGACGCTGCTGCTGGGCCTGAGCCTTCTGGGCTGGCAAGCGTTATCTTTTCAGGGCAACCGCCACTGGGTGGCCCTGCTGCAACAGCAATTGAAAGATTTCCAGCACTCCCCTGAGCACTCGCAGCCTTTGGCTTCCGGCGAAGGCCTGGACCTGCTGGGCGAGCAATTGGCGCGCATTGATGAACACCGCGTCCAAGGTGTGCCGTTAGGCCTCAGCGCCGGGCTGTATCGCGGAGCTGATATCTATCAGATCACCCGAACGGCGTATCTGCAGCGATTACGTGTCCAGGTGTTGGAGCCTGTAAATAAAGACCTGCAGTTACAACTGCGTGCGTTCAACGACTTCGCCCAGTCAATGGAACAGCAGCGGAGCAACCCTGCCCCGCGCACGCCAGCCCAGGCCAGCGACGCAGCCGAGCTTTCCGCGGCCACCGGTAGCTTGTCGCTGTCCGAAGAAATGCTTGGACGCCTGGACGAACATCAGGTGGCATCTATCATCGAGGCCTACAACGCCCTCAAACTGTACCTAGTTCTTACCGAGCCGAAGATCCACCCCGACAGTGAGTTCGTCAGCATGGCCCTGCCCGCCGCCTGGGCAAGAACGGCCAGCGCAGCGTCCGCCACCGACGCGCAAATCATCGACAACCACACTCCAATGTACGTGCAGTTACTCAAGGCCGGCCATGCGCCCAGCCTGTCCCGTAACGAGCAATTGATCAGCCAAACCCGCGAAAGCCTGAAATCCTTCATGGTCTCAAGCTCTTTGGTTGACCGCGAGTACTTGCGGCTTCAGCTGGAGTCAAGCCGGCAGTTCCCACCGTTGAGCCTGAGCGACCTAGTTCCGCTCCCGGGCCGCCAGTTGCTGTATGGCACCGAAGCGGTTCCGGCAATCTATACCCGTCAAGGCTGGGAGCAGTTCGTCAAGCCGGAGCTGATCAAGCTGGTTTCGAGCGACCTGCAAAATGAGAGCGACTGGGTGCTGGACGGAGATGGAGGCGACTCCATCGTGCAGAAATCCATATTCATGCGCGAATTCATGAGCCGCTACAAACGCGATTACGCCCAGGCCTGGTACACCCTGGTAGACAGGGTTGGAGTACGTGATTTCACGGACATGGGCAATGCCGCGCAGAAGCTATCGCTGCTCAGCGACGTGCAGAATTCGCCAGTCAAATTGCTGCTGATGCAGGTCAATGAGCAAACCTCGTGGGACCTCCCGGCGCCCCGTGACACCCAGGCCCTTGGCGACAAGCTGGCGGACAATTTCTGGAGCAAGGTCACCGGCGTGCTCGATCATAAAAGCCGCAATGCCGCCCAAGTGGTCTCGCCACTGCCGCCAGTCGACGACGGTACTTTGGCCAAACGCTTCGAGCCGGTGGCCCGTATTTTCGCCCAGCAAAACGCCGATGGTGGCAACGGCACCGTAATGGACCGCTACCTGGCCGCATTGCGCAAACTCAAAGTACGCATCCATAACATCCAGCGCTCCCAGGACATCGGCAAGAGCAGCAAGCAATTGATCAGCGAAACTCTGGAGGGACAGCCCAGCGAGGTGGCCGACGTACGCAATTACGTCGAGACCAGCGTCGACATCAGCCAGGGCGGAATCTCGGCCTCGCTACAGAAGCTTTTCAGCCTACCGATCCAGTTCGCCTGGAATACCTTGCGTGCTCCTGCGGGCAAACAGATCTCTCAGGCCTGGGCCCAACAGGTCGCGCGCCCTTGGGAGCGGGTCATGGCGCACCGCTTCCCCTTCACGGCGAATAGCCGCAATGAGGCATCGGTGAAAGATCTGCAACGCTTTGTCGACCCGGAGTTGGGCCTGCTACCGAACTTCAAGCGCAATGAAATTGGCAATCTCTCCGGCGGCGAAGGCCTGGGGATGGGCGGCAGTGGGAGGCAGGCTGCGCTCGTCGACACACGGATGCTCAATAGCATCGACCACGCCAGCGCACTTGGACAAGTGATCGCTAGCCTATCGGACCGCGAGAACGGCTTCGAGATCATGCTCGAACCCGCACCGAACCTCACCGATATCATCTTTACCTTGGACGGCCAGGTACAGCACTACCGTAACGGCCGGACCAGTTGGGAGCGGTTTTCCTGGCCCGGCACTACGACCGCGCCCGGTGCGCGCATGGATGTCATCACGCTCAGCGGTGAGCGCGTCACCGTGTTCGACTTTCCAGGCCGCTGGGGCTTGCTGAAGATGAGCGATAGCGCCCGCGTGGCCGACCTGGACGGCATCCAACAGCGCCTGAGTTGGAACGCAAAGACCGGGCGGGTCAGTCTGTTGGTGCGTAACTATGGTGGCGTCAAGCTGACGGACCTGGCCAACGTGAAGGCCCTGAATGCGCTCAACGACAGCGGGGGGCGCTACAACCGATGATTAACTGCTTAGGCAAAATGACCGCCAGCGCGGGCTTCATGAGCCTGCGTGAGGCCGCCGATAAGGTACGCGGGCTCGATGGTTGGCCGTATGAATAAGATCAAGAATTACTTTACGCGCTATAAGCCGTACGTACTGGGCATATGTTCTTTGCTGTCGATTATCGTCGTCTGGTCGGTTGGCCACTCCTTAGGGTTCAGCTCGCTGAACGCGTTGATAGCTGGCATCGGGCTGTTCGTGCTGCTTTCGGCGATCTATGTACTGCTGCTTTATCGCGGGGCGTCGCAGCATGACCTCGAAGCTTCACCGCGCGAAGACGCCAGTCAGGCCACGCTCAAGGCCATCCCTCAAGACACATCAGACGTCAGCCTGTTACGCGAGCGCTTACTGCAAAGCCTCGAACGCCAAAAGGGTGATAAAGGATCGAAGTTCAGCCATACGGATTCCCTTTGTGCCTTGCCTTGGTATTTGGTGATCGGGCAACCGGCCGCGGGCAAGAGCACTATGCTTTACCAATCCGGGCTTAACTTCCTCTACACCGAACGCGAAAGCGTGCGGCTGGCTGGCTTGGGCGGAACGCGTGATTGCGACTGGTTTTTCAGCTCAGAGGCCGTGCTGCTGGACACAGCAGGTCGCTACATGGCCAACCAGGAGGATGCCGGTCAGTGGCGGGCGTTTCTGGGGCTGCTACGGCAACATCGGCAAAAGCCCCCCCTTAACGGTTTGATCGTAACAGTAAGTATTGATGACGTCGTGCGAGGCTCTTTAGAGGAACAAGAGCGCATGGCCAAGCGCCTGCGCGAACGCATCCAAGAAACCCACGCACTGCTCGAAGTACGCTTGCCCATCTACCTGGTCTTCACCAAGTGCGATCTGATACCAGGGTTCATGCCCTTCTATGGTCAATTGGAGGAGGCTACTTTTGGTGAGGTAATGGGCAACACCTTTGCCCATGAAGGCTATGCCACAGCGGATTGGGGCCTGCGCTTTGAAGTGGCAATGACCAAGCTGGTTCGCCACTGGCATGCGGTGGCTAGCCAGCATTTGGTCGCGCAAGATATCCACGTGACCCGCCAAGACCCAGCGCTGTATCGCTTCCCTCTCGAGCTGGAAGGCCTGCAACCACATCTCGTCGCATTCGTCGATACTTTGCTCAAGGCCAACCCCTATCAAAGTGCCGAACTGCTGCGCGGATTCTACTTCACCTGCGCTCTGGATGCCGACCAGCCGCAGTTGAGCGGGCACTCCAAGCGCGTGGCCGAGCGTTTCTGCCTGACCCACGCTGGTGAACGTCCCCCTGGCGGAGGCCGCCAGCAGTCGCTATTCATCCATAGCCTATTTCGCCAGGTGATCATTCCAGACCAGCACTTGGTTAATCTGTACAGCACCAATTACCGTAAACGTCGCCGCACGGCGCGGTGGGTGGCGGCCACCTCGCTGGTCGCCCTCCTACTGTGCAGCTTGTGGGGCTGGAGCTACTGGCATAACCACGCAGCTGTGAACGCGATCTACAGCGAGCTGGCCCAGGCCGCCGAGCAGGATCGCCTTGAATCGAGCCGCTACACATCATGGCAAACCCTCGACTGCATGCGGTTTTGGACCGCTCAGTATTACACCTGGCACCACGACGCAGGCGTGCCACTGCGTATGCGCATGGGCCTCTATCAGGGCTATAAAGTGGAATCAGTACTGCGCCGTACGTACTTTTCAGAGCTTGAATCGGTCATGCTCAAGCCCACTGCCGACAACCTGACTCGATCGCTTTACCTACTGCCCACTATCAAGGTGTACCAGCGCGACGCCAAGGTGCTCGCCGCGGTCAAGGCTATCGACAGCATCGAGCCACGGGCCCTGCCGGCGGATAACCGTGCGCATTCAGTAGCCGAGTTCGGCAAAGCCACCCTGGACACCTACCTGATGCTGTCGCGATCACAGCGCGAGAAAGCCGAGCCGGCCTTTCTCAAAGCGAAGATTCCAGACTACTGGTACCCCACCATCGCGCGTCACTTCGGTACCCCCGCCGATTCCGTGAACACCGATTATGGCTTCGCCAGCCGGCAGATCGATTTTTATAGCGAGCAAATCCACGAGCCCGACGTACCTCGCATCATGAACAACGCCTTTTTGGTATCGAGTTCGCGCAACTACATCAACAGTTTGCTCACGCAGTCATTGCGCTCCATAGAAACCATCTCACTGGAGTCCGACACGCTGTTCGCTTTCGCCCGCTCGGACTTCCAAAGCCTGAAAAGCGAGGGCCAGCGGCAGTTGAACGCAATCGCCGGCAAGCTCTTGAGTACGCCCAATGTGGGCAAGATCGTCATCGCCGGTCACGCCGACCCGCTAGGGGATCTTCAGGGCAACCTGCAGGTGTCCAGGGAGCGCGCGCAGACGGTCAAGACCTACCTCATTGGCAAGGGCGTGCCTGCCGAGCTAATCGACGCGGTGGGTGAAGGTAGCGATAAACCGTTGGTCAGGTGCGACATGCAGCAATCCAGGGCACAACTGATTCAGTGCCTGGAGCCTAATAGACGGGTCGAGATCGAGGTGCGGGCGCGTAATTAAGCGGCCGCCGGGATACACCAAGGCTGGGCGGCTCGACGGTCGCCCGAAGCCTGGTTACGAACCTCCTTGACTGTTCAAAGGGGTTAAACGAAGGGCGACGATCTAGCGATAGATCGATGGAAGCTCTACATGCATAAAGGAGATTAAGACCATGGCTTTTGACGCATATATCAAGATCGACGGTGTCGAAGGGGAAGTATTGGACGCGGCCCACAAAGATTGGATCGAGGTACTGGGCTACGAGTACGGTGCAACCCAGCCGACCTCGGCGACCGCCAGTTCTTCGGGCGGCGCGTCTTCGGAGCGGGTGTCGTTGAGCGACTTCAGCATCCGAAAGTCGGTAGATAAGGCCTCTGCTAAGCTCTTCGAAAAATGCTGCCAAGGCGCCCACATCAGCGAGGTCAAGCTGGAAGTATGCCGCGCCGGTGGCGATAAACTGGCCTACCTGATCATTGATTTGGAAGAGGTAATAGTGTCTTCGGTGAATCTAATCGGTGGTGGCAACCAGGGCAGCGAAGACAAGGCCGTCAGTGACCTGCCGGTCGAAGAAATCAAGTTCAACTTCGCTAGCATCAAGATCACCTACATCCAGCAGAACCGTGCCAGCGGTCTGGGCGGCGGTCAAATGGTCGGCGGCTGGAATCGCGCCTTGAACACAACCGTCGGTTGATGGCTTGAACCTAAGCGCCGCCCATGTCTGCGGCGCGTGACGGACATTGTGCCCCTTCTGGGCGCAATATCCTTGACCCAACGACCGCGAGTTCGTTATGCCTGAATTTCCCAATGGTTTATCGCTGACCCGCTTAACGGCACCCATTAACGGATCGAGCGGGGAAGACCTGAGCTTTTCGACCTTGTTTGACCAGATCAAAGAGGCCCGCCGCGCAGATCCCGAGTACCTGACCCAAGGTGACTGGCAAACCGACCTGAAGTCATCGGACTGGGACCTCACCATTGACTTGGCCAACCAAGGCCTGATGCAGCAGAGTAAGGACCTGATGCTGGCCGCCTGGCTCGGCGAAGGCCTGGCGCACAAGTACCACTTCGTCGGCATCACCTTCGCCCTGACCCTGGCTGAACAGCTGCTAGACCAATACTGGGCAGACCTCTACCCCGCCCTCGAAGAAGGCGTAGAGCAACGAGCCGCCCGGTTGGCCTGGCTCAGTGCAACGCTGGCCGACGTCGTCGGCGGCTTACCGGTTACCCAAGGTGAACAATACGGGCTGCTACGCTACGACGAGTCGCGCCACATTGAAAACCTAGCTTTGCAGAATATCAATGCGATGCGCCAGGCCTTGAACGAGGGCAAGATCAACGCTGAGATTTTCCAGCGCTCGGTGGTACTGACCGACACCGATTACTTGCGCACCAAGGCCGGTGAAATCGAAGACAGCCTGAATGCCTGCCACGCCCTGCAACGCACCGTCGACCGGCTGTTAGGAAATGACGCCCCGAGCTTCACGGCGCTGAACGAGATTCTCGTGCGGGCCTGGCAATTGACCGAGCGCATGCTGAAAGAACGTGGCGTCGATTCAGCCCCAGCGCAAGCCACTGCGACCGAAAACCCTGCCCCGGACGATACCGCGCCAGCGCCAGGCAGTGTCTTGACCGCCCTACGCACTGACCCACTCAGCCGTGAAGAAGCATTCACCATGCTGGCCAGCGTCGCCCAATTTTTCAAACAAGTCGAACCTCAAAGCCCGGTGCCTTACCTGGTAGAGCGCGCCATCAAATGGGGCAATATGCCGCTGGAGGGTTGGCTGAGCGATGTCATCAAGGACAGCAATGTGGTCGACAGCATTCGTGACGTATTGGGCACTAAAGAAGCCAAATAACCCCACCCTCAGTCACTTCACCTCGATCCACAACGCCCCTACCCCTGCCGGAGCTTCGCCGACGCGTTTGAGCCCGCCTTCGGGCGACACGGCGTAGCTGCCGATCACATCGCTCTTCTCCCCCGACACCAGCAGCCAATGGCCATCTGGTGAAAAGGCGATGTTACGCGGCTGTTTTTCCTGCACTGAGTAGTTTTCCAGGTAGGTCACCTTGCCATCCTCGGGATCGAGTTTGAACGCCGAGACCGAGCTGCTGGTGCGCTCGGAAATGAACAGCAGCGTGCCGCTGGGGGCAATGCGAATGTCTGCGGCCCAGATGCGAGGCGTGGGGTCGTCCTTGCCATCGTTGTTGCGCGAATCGCGGATGATCCCAGCGCTCAGGCCCAGCCGCTCAGGTATGCCTTGGGCGCTAGAGACTTGGGTCAATGCGCCGGTCTTCGCGTCGATGGCATAGCTCAACACCGCGCCGGCCATTTCGCCGACCACGTAAAGGTATTTGCCGTTGGGTGAGAATGCCAGGTGGCGCGGGCCGAAATTGCTAGGCGTAGCGATAGAGCCCTGGCCGATGGGGGTCAGCGTGCCCGCTTGGGCGTCCAGGCGGTATTGCAGCACTTGGTCCACGCCCAGGTTACCGGCGTAAACGAAACGGTTACTGGGGTCGCTGCGCACGGAATGGGCGTGCAGGCCGGTTTTGTAGATTTGCGGAGCTTTGTCGCCCAGCAGGTGATCGGCAGCAATGGCCTGCAGGCTGATAAGGTCGCCGCCGTAGGACGCGGCCATCAGCCATCGGCCGCTGCGGTCGGTCGCCAGGTACGCCATGCTGTCGGCCAAGGGGGCTTCGGATTGGGCTTTCAATTCCCCACTTTGTGGGTCGATCTGGTAGCCCACCACCTTAAAGGGCTTGGCGCGAACCGCGGCGAACAGGGCCTTGCCGTCGGGGGTGATGGCGCTGGGGCCAACCTGCGCGCCAACACTGGTCTTGTTTACCACGCTCAACGCCCCCGTCTGATCGTCAAAGCGATACTGGGTGATCAGGCCGTCGCCCGGGCTAGAGACATAGACGAAATGGGCGGCAGATGCCTGAAAGGAAACAGCGACCAGAACGGCGGCCAGCAGCGGTGCTTTTTTCATGAACGTGCCTTTGATTATTTTTATGGTGGTACGTCATCATATGACTGTAACGAGGGACCGGCAAGGTCTCTGTAATCGCGCTTTTTAAAGGGCGATCAGGCCCTTGGTTCTCTGACGATCCGGCGCCGGTGAACATCGCGCGGCCCCAGCAAAGTGCCGCGGATCGAGCGCACCGCAATTGGCTCTACCGGCTGGGAACGATCGTTGTCGAGCAGAATAGAATGCACCTCACCACTTTCGAACAAGTAGCGCTCCCCCCATTGCCGCAGGCTGACCACAATGGGGAAGACGGCGCGGCCCTTTTCGGTCAACGCATACTCCTTGTAAGCGCTGCCGTCCGAGGCTGGTTGTATGACGAATATGCCGATTTCGACCAATGCTTTTAAGCGGGCCGCCAGAATATTCTTGGCCAGGCCCAGGCTTTTCTGAAATTCGCTGAAACGTCGAATATCGTCGAAAGCGTCACGAATAATCATTAATGACCAGCGATCACCTATGGCCTCCAATGTTCGGGCCACCGGACACTCGCTGCATTCCAAAGACGCTTGTTTAGCCATTTACCCATTCCACCTCATGATGATATTCGAGCGAAGCGGTGTGCATCTGTGTAGGAAATTTCACAAAAAAGCGGTTGCAGATAAAAACCAGGTTTGTTAGAAAACCAACCATTGGTATTCAAACGAAACCAGTTCGCTTCCAAGGACGGCTTATGACACTTCACCGAAGTGCGCAATTTGGACCGCTGCCCCCTCGCTCGACCCCCGGATCCGCAGACGAATATCTCACATTACCCACGTCTGAAAATTCTTTGACAAACACAATGACGTTATTGTTCGCCGCAACGTGCGGTCTGGCTGTGGCCAACGTCTATTTCGCTCAGCCCTTGTTAGACGCTATGGCTCGCAGCCTAGCGGTTTCGCCTAGCGCTATCGGTATTGTAGTCACCGCTACGCAGCTCGGTTATGCCGCAGGCTTGCTGCTGATCGTGCCCTTGGGGGACATGCTCAATCGTAAAGCCCTCATCCTCGGGCAGTTGGTCGTTTCAGCCCTGGCCCTGGCGTTGGTAGCAATGGCCGCGCAATGGGCGGCATTGCTTGGCAGCTTGGTGGTTGTGGGGCTGATGGCGGTGGTGGTGCAGGTATTGGTGGGCTATACCGCCGCCCTCGCCCGCCCGGAGCAACGCGGACGGGCCATTGGCCGGGTCACGAGCGGGATCGTATTGGGCATCCTGCTGGCACGCCTGGCCTCCGGCGTGATCGCTGACCTGGCAGGCTGGCGGGCCGTTTATTTCACCTCGGCCGCGCTGATGCTGGGGATGGCCGGCGTCCTATGCAAGGTGATGCCCGCACCCCCGCAGGTCACGCTGAAACTGTCATACGGGCAACTGCTGAAATCGGTGCTCCTGCTATTCGTGAGCGAGCGCGTACTGCGCGATCGGGGGGTGCTGGCGCTGTTGATCTTTGCGGCGTTCAGTGTGCTGTGGACCGGTATGGCGCTGCCGCTCAGCGCGCCCCCGCTGTCACTGTCTACTTCCCAGATTGGCCTATTCGGCCTGGCTGGCATCGTCGGTGCTTTAGCCGCGAGTCGAGCCGGCGTCTGGGCTGATCGTGGCCTTGGCCAGCGCACCAGTGGCATCGCCCTGGCCCTGCTCTGCCTGGCCTGGCTGCCGATCGGTTGGGGCGAACAATCGCTGCTGGCCCTGGCCGTCGGCGTAGTGATGCTGGATTTCGCCGTGCAGGCGGTGCACGTGACCAATCAGAGCTTGATCTTCGCCGCGCGCCCAGACGCGCAAAGCCGGTTGGTGGGCGCCTATATGTGCTTTTACTCGATAGGCAGCGCCCTGGGGGCGGTTTCTGCCACCCAGACCTATGGGCTCTGGGGCTGGGCCGGGGTGTGCTGGCTAGGTGGGTTGATCAGCCTGGCCGCAGGGCTCTACTGGCTGACCCTGAGTTTGACCGGGCGCTGAGTCCACTGCCCAGACTTTTAACGTGACATTGAGGCTTACATGGCTTGCCACAAACTGAGCATCGCCTGCCGCGAGCTGGAATTTCTGCTGCCAGAAAAAGCGCGAATGACCGACATCGAATACGAGCCCGACGGCCAAGGGGTCATCCCATTTGGCTGCCGCAGCGGTGCCTGTGGTACCTGCGTGATCAAGGTGCTCGCGGGCGCAGAGCAACTCGACGCCATGGGCAATGACGAGAAGGACTTTATCGAAATGCTCGGTTATTGCAGTGCAAGCCATCGCCTGGCCTGCCAGACCCGCTTGCACGGGGCAGTGACGATCGCAGCCGCGGAGCAGGCAAGTCTCTACACACCTTCTTCCCAAACCCCTTGTTCCCTAGAACCGAAAGGAGTCAAACCATGAACAACCGCGTCAAGCATGTCGGCTACGGCGACCGCACCCCCTACCTCGGCGCCGCCGGCGCGCAAACCCTGCGTGAGCGGATTGACGGACAGATCGATCGACAGATCAAGCAGTGGTACGCCACCGTGCCCGAAGCGGCGCACCTGGAGGGCAAGAAGGTCGACAGCCATTACTACCAGCGCCACTTGATCGAGACCGCCTGGCGCATTCGCTTGCTGCGGGTCAGCGAGGCTAAGGCGCTGGCCGAAATCGCCAAAGTGAGCCCCGAGGCTGCGCAAATTTGGGCGCACTACGAACAAGAAGAAATGCTCCACGACGAATTGTTCATCCAGGACCTGCAACGCGCCGGCGTGAGCCGTGAGCGCTTCTTGGCGACCGAACCCTACCTGTCGACCAAACTGCTGAGCGGTTTTTTCTCCTACCTGCTCGACCACGAAGGCCCACTGGGCGTTGTCGCTTATTCGTATTTGGTGGAATACGTCAACGTCAAACTGGAGCCACGCAAACTCGACGCGCTGAAGGGCTCGGTGGGGGCCGGCAACATTGCCGGGCAAGTCTCCCATTCACACACCGACGTAAACGATGACCACCCCGGCGAAGTCTGGGCGGCCTTGCGCTTTTTGATCAAAAACGACGACGACATCGTTTCGCTCGAACGTTATCTGGCCGAGCACCAACGGATCCTGGCCATGTACTTCACTGAGTTGTACCAAGACACCCTGGCCGAAAAACACGGCCAAGCAGCCTGAGGGAAATGGTGATGGAAGATGAAGCGCACGGCGTTTTGCTACTGAGCCACTGCGGCTATTCATTTCTGGAAGACCTGCGGGACCTATTACTGGCGCGTAACGTCAAGTGTTTCGTGCTGTCGTCGCAGCCCCTGCCAGCCGACCCCACCCGGCTGAAGCAGATCGAGGGCTGGAGCGACCGCCTCTACGCCACGGCAAGCCACCAACTGGAGTGGGCCGATGTCCAGCGCACCTTGGAGGCGCTGCACGCCGAAGGTGAAAAGGTGCGCTGCTGTATCACGGTGTGGGAGGGTTATCGCCATTTGATGGCCGGCGCCAATCAGGCTTTGAGGATTCACGACCTGCACCCTGACAAAGTGCTGGATCTGCGCGACAAATTGCGTACCCGTCGCGAACTGTTCAATAAAGACTTGTCTCGCTGCCGTGGCGAAAAACTGACCCAAGCCAAGCTCGACCACCTCAAGCAAGACGGCCGGCGCTACTTTATCAAGCCGGTGCACGGTATCGCCTCCTATGCCGCCTTCCCCATGCGGCCCGATACCCAGTGGTCGACGCTCCAGCAGATCGCCCGGGACGCTGCCCAAGACACCGTGTACGCCTCTGCTTTCAATGGCGAGCTGGAGTTCATGGTCGAAAGCTATATCGACGGCAAAGAATTCAGTTTTGAGGTCATGGCGGTGGGCGGCGACATTTACGTCGTAGCCATTCACGAAAAATGTGAGCTCACCGAGACTGCCGACACGGTATTGGAAAACTGCTGTATCAGCCCTCCTGTCAGCCTGAGCCAAGGGGAAGTTGCCCAGGGCATCAGCTGGGTCGCCCGAATGCTCGAGCACCTGAAGCTGCTATGGGGTTGCTTTCATATCGAGGCGCGTTACACCAATGCCGGCTGGGACCTCATTGAGATCAACCCGCGCGTGGGCGGCGCTCTGATTTCCCATAGCGTGGCGCAGATGAACCACGGTTGCGGCATTTTGGCGATGTGGCTCGATTTGCTGCGTTGGGGCAGCGGCCCCAGTGACGCCCGGCGAAAAACTTACAAAGAGCGCCTTGCCGGGGCCTCGTATAACTCCGAGGGTCATCGGGCGGGCAAAGTTGGTACGTTTTTCCGGGTGTATTTCGCGCAGCCGGGCGTGCTTGAACGGGTCGATGTGCAACCGTTAGAGCTGCAGCCGGTAGTAAGTCACGTGCTGCTCAAAGCCGGCGACGAGATAGTGCCCCAAGCCCGGGAAGTCTTCCTCGGGCAGATGCTCTGGAAGTACGACCTGGAGCACCAGACCCGCACGTTCAAAAAGCTCGTCGGCCTCTCGGCGCAGGCCATCGATATCCGCTACAGAGAACCCGTTCACCAGACAACCTTGGCTTGAGGGAGGCCACGATGCGCGCTATGGCACCTGCGTTACTGATCATCGACTACAACTTGAGCCGGGTCGGCGATGTGGCTCATCTGCGCGAGTATGCTCGCCGCGCCTATGGATTACAGACCTGGTTGATCCGTCATCATCCAAGCGCCCATGACCTGGCCATGTGCGACCAGGTGTTCGACCTCGACCCACTGGCGCTCGACTTCGTCGAGCAAGCCTGCCAGGCCCTCGGCCAACAGGCCTCATGCATCCGTGCAGGCCTGGTATTTTCCGATAATGCCGTGGCCAGCGGCGCACGCTTGCTCGAACGCCTGGGCCTACTGGTAGACGACGCCGCTCTGGCGGCCGGAGCGTTCGACAAGTACCAATATCGCTGCAGCGAAACCGCTCGGCAGGCTGAACTGGCAGGCACTGGCCTGATGCTGCCAGCGTACGTCGCCGTGCGCAGCATCGACGACCTGCTGGGCTTCGCTCAGGGGCAACCGCAAGGTTTCGTGGTCAAACCCATGTGTGAGGGGAATAACCGCGGCGTGGTGCGCGTCGAGCCCGGCACCGACGTACGGTCGGCGTTCGCGGAAGTTGCCCACTTTGTGCCGCAGGGGGTGATCGCGGAACAGGTGATCCCCTATGCCCGCGAATACTCTTGGGATGGCTTGGGCGAACTGGCTTTTATCACCGAAAAGGTCAGCGCCAGTGGCCGTTACCCCGTCGAGGTCGCGCAGATCCTGCCTGCGCGCCTGAACGCTCTGGAGCGAGAAACCCTGAGCCGCGCCGGCGGGCAGATCAACCGCTTGATCGGGCAACGGCATGGCCCTTTTCATAACGAAATCAAACTCAGCGACGACGGTACCCGCGCCGCGGCGGTAGAGCCGAATCGACGCCCCGCCGGCATGAAAATCTGGACACTGGCCCGCTGGGTGTATGGCGTCGACCTCTATCGGGCATGGGTCGATTCCCTCATGGGCCAGGCACTGCCCACTACGCTGGGAACGCCCCGATGTGCCGCCGCGACAGTGATGCTCGGGGTGCCCGAGGACCAGGTGTTTACCGCGTTTGCGCAAGAACCGCAGGTATTGCTGGCGGCGCTGCTGGCGACTGCGTCCTGTCACCACCTGGCACCCGATGAACTGGAGGCCCACCACTTCACTTGGCTCGACCCCAAGCCACGGCTCATCCACCGGATCGCACGCGACAACAATGATTTTGCCGCCCAGGTGTGCATCGTACTGCGTAACCCGGCCGCCGACATCCACGCGGTAGTCAACACCTTGCGTGGGCAATGGCTAACCGCGCTGCAGGCCGCCCCTAAATCACTTAAGGCCTCGTGAGGCCGCCCTCGCTAAGGAAGCGCCGATGAACATTTTGATCCTGCACCGCGTGCCGTATGCGCGTATCGAGTACCACCGTGGCATCGACCATAACCTGCACCAGGTGACCTACTTCGGCAAACAAGCGGCCATCGACAGCTTGCCCCCCACATTGCGTTGCCGCGCGGTGGTGCGCGCCGGCGCGGCGAGCGCGTTCGAAGAAGCCAGCGCGTGGCTGCGCCAATGCCCCCAGCGCTTCGACCGGATCATTTCGCTTTCCGAATACGAATTGCTGGACGCCGCACAATTGCGCGAAGCCTTCGCCGTGGCGGGCCCCTGCGTGCGGGAAGTCACCCTGGTGCGGCACAAAGTGCACATGAAAGAAGCCGTCGCGCGCCAAGGCTTGCGGGTGCCGCGCTTTATGCCGATGGTCACTTTTATCGACCGCCCACAAAGCATCCCCTGGGCGGGTAGGACCGTGATCAAACCCCATAGCGGCGCCTCCAGCGTAGACGTTGAGATTCACCCCACCCCGTTGGCTGCCTGGGAACGTGCGGCATTGCAAATGGCTAGCGGGGGTTGGGCAGTGAACGACTTCCAAGTGGAGGAATACATTGACGGCCCAGTCCGCCACTTCGACGGGTTGGTGCAGGACGGGCAACTGCTTGCCTTGATCGCCAGCGAATACGTCGGCACTTGCCTGGCCTATATGGCGCAGGGCGCCCCCTTGGGCTCGGTGCAACTGGACACGGACGCCCGCCAGCGGCAGTGGGTCGAGCGCGTGCTTAGCGCGGTGGAAATCACCCAGGGCGCCTTCCACCTGGAAGCAATCATGGATGGCCATGAGCCGGTGTTTCTTGAAGTCGGCAACCGCGTGGGTGGCGCGGATGTAGTGACGACGTTCGAAATGGCGACGGGTATTCACTTGCCCTCCTTTGAGCTGCGCATCTTGACCGATGGCCAGCCGGTCCAGCCCTGGCTGCCCAAGCAAGCCGTTACGCCGGGCTTCGGTTGGTTCGCGTTTGCCGGGCATACCCTGCACCCAGCAACGTTCAACGGGCTCGTAGGAGCCGAGCCTTTTCGCAGCAGCGAGGCGATCGTGCAATGGCATGAGTTGCCCTATGGCAGCGCCCTGCCCGCCCATGTCACCTACTCCGCCCACGAAGCGCCGCTCACCGGCATTGTGCGGCATAGCGACGCCGCGAAAACCCGGGCTTGGTTGCAGCAGCTATTGGCCACGGTCGGTTTGGCCAAAGGTAACGCCGCGGTCGCCTGACGGCACAAGGATGGGCGCGTGAAGCCTGCGCGCCCAACACGGATCACACCTGCAAGGTTATGCAATCCATGAAACTTCGACATTTGCTGCTAGCGGTTCTGATCACTGCCATATGGGGCCTGAATTTCTCGATCATCAAGCTGGGCCTGGCGACGGTCGACCCTTTTATCCTGGCGGGTATCCGTTTCACATTGTGCGCCTTGCCGGCGGTGTTTTTTATCCGCAAGCCTAATGTGCCTTGGCAATACTGGGTGGGCTACGGCCTGATCTTCGGGATCGGGCTATGGGGCATGGTCAACTTGGGGATCAAGACCGGTCTGTCAGCCGGCATTGCCTCACTGGTGCTACAGTTCAGTGCGTTTTTCACCTTGTTGCTGGGCTCATGGGTGTTCAAGGAGGCACTGACCCGCTATCAATTGGCCGGCATGGCCATTGCGCTCAGCGGATTGATCTGCGTCATCTTCATCATTGATGGCTCGGTCACCCTTACAGGCCTGGCCCTGGTGCTTTTTGGCGCCGCCGCCTGGAGCGTAGCCAACATCATTAATAAGAAAGCCAGCACCCGGGAAGTGTTTGCGTTTCTGGTGTGGTCGAGCCTGGTGTCGCCCATCCCCCTCTTCGCCCTGGACTACGCCGTCAACGGCACGGCCGGCTATGTCGCCCTTGCTCAGCAGTTGGACATGACCGCTGTGGTGTCGATCCTGTTTCAGGTTTACCCCAATACCCTGTTTGCCTACTGGGTATGGAATTCGCTGCTCAAGACTTATCCGGTTTCCACCGTCGCGCCACTGTCATTACTGGTGCCCCTGTTCGGCATGCTGGGTTCGGTGCTGATCTTCGATGAAAGCCTCCCAGCCACTAAGGCGTGGGCCATGTTGTTGATCGTGCTGGGGCTGATAGTGGGCCTGTACGGCCAGCGCTTGGCGCGCCTGCTGGCAAGCCGACGGATTCAACCTGCCGCCTGATTTTTCTGACAAGGAGCGTTATAAATGTCTTTCCCCCGCCGTGGTTTCATCAAAGCTGCCGTCACCGCTGGTATGGTGACCAGCCCACTGCTGGGCACTGCCAGCCCGGCCGCCGAGAGGAGCACCATGCCCCCTATGAACCCCGCCGATTGGGCTTCGGTCAGAAGCCAATTCAGCCTGTCCCCTGAACAGGTGCACCTGTCCAATTTTTTCCTGGCTTCCAACCCTTTGCCGGTGCGTGAAGCCATGGCGCGACACCGTGAGGCCTTCGATCGCAACCCCTACACCTACCTCGAAGACCACATGTTCGCCAAGCCAGAAGACATGCTTTGGCGCCAGGTGACCAGCGCTGCAGCCCGCTACATCGGCGGGCGCCCTGAAGACGTGGCGCTGACCACCAGCACCACCCAGGGCTTGGCGCTGATTTACAACGGCCTACGCTTGCGCCCAGGTCAGGAAATCCTCACCACCGAACACGAGTGGTACACCCATGACGAAGCCATGCGCCTGGCGAACCTGAAGAGCGGTGCGAGCATTCGGCGCATCAGCCTTTATGGGCAGCGCAGCGACGTGAGCGCCGAGGCCATGGTGGCCAAGGTTCAGGCGGCGGTGCGCGCTAATACGCGGGTAGTGGCAATGACCTGGGTGCACTCGGGCAGTGGCGTGCGCCTGCCCATTCAAGCCATGGCCCACATGCTCGCCGAAGCTAACAAGCAGCGTAGTGAAGACCAACAGATTCTGTTCGTGGTCGACGGCGTTCATGGCTTTGGTTGCGTGGATGAGGACGTTGCCCAACTTGGCTGCGATTTTTTCAGCGCCGGCACCCACAAATGGATTCTAGGCCCCCACGGTACGGGCGTGCTGTGGGCTAAACCGGAACGTTGGAAACTCATCAGCCCGACGATCCCCAGCCTGATGGCTCCGGAACTGAACAACGCCTGGCGCCAGGAACGCGCCCCACAAGGGCCAACAGAAGCCGCTTGGGTCAGCCCGGGCGGTTTCATGGCCTTCGAAAACCAGTGGGGCACGCTGGAAGCGTTTGAATTTATCCAGCGCATCGGCCGCCAACGCATCGCCGAGCGTGTGGCCGAACTCAACGGCCAGCTCAAGCAGGGCTTGTTGGCGATGCCCCACGTGACCTTGCACACGCCGTTGGAGGCCCAGCACTCAGCGGGTATCGTGTGCTGCGAAGTTCAGGGGCGAACGCCGCGCGAGGTCGTCGCCGAGTTGAAACAGCAAAACATCATTGCCAGTGCGACGCCCTACCGGCACTCGACCGTGCGGTTCTCCGCAGGCATCGTCAACAGCCCCGCCGATATTGATAAAGCCCTGGCCGCCATGGCCAAACTGGGCTGACTAGGTTTTACCGAGGCGGATCTGCTTGCCTTCGCGCGCGCCGATCAAGCTAGCCTGGCCGTCACGCTGCTTGCCGTGCCGGGCCTCGCTGATCAGGGCAGGGATCAATGGCCCCTCAGGCAGGTTCTTCCAGAACCGCGCGGGCAAATGCCCTTGCATAACCTTGGGGTTGAGCCGGGCCGGGTTGAAAATGTGGCTGTAGTAGGTGAGCCATAATGCGCCGTGGGGGTCTTCCACCTGTTGCGCCAACTGTTGCCAGGCCGGGGGGCACTGGCGTTGGTGATGCAGTTGCTCACCGTCAAAATAAACCCCATCCCCAGGGGTTGCGATCAACCAGCGATGCCGACCCATGCGCCCGATAAAGTGTTCGCTGGCGCTGCGCAGAATGTCATGGTCCGGCTCATGCCAGGCCACGTACTGCGGCTGCGCGATGGCTTCGGCGGCCTCTGTTTGCGGTAATTCCACAAAACGTAAAAACGCATGCAGGTGGTGCGCTTCACGGCGCACCTGTTTGAGCCGCCGATGCAACTCGCTGCCCAGGCGATCACCGGCCAGCATCGCGGTACGGTCGCCATGACTGACGCGCCAAAGCACCTCATACAGCAGGCTCCAGCGCTGCTCCCCACGATACTGGGCAGAGCTTTCCAGCAGTTCCAGTAGCTGTCGTGGAATGCGTACCACTAAAGGCCCCAGCGCCTCGGGGTATTGCTGGTCGGTGGCGAAGAGATCGGCCGCCTCGGGGGCGGCCCAACTGACCTGGCTAGGGTCTACCTGATGGCTCAACAGCCAACGCGCCTGCTGGCGCCAGCGTTCGAACAAGCCGTCGCAGTCAAGGCAAATCACCCCCATAACCCCATCTGCTGGGGTTGCGGGCGGTCGCGCAGTTGTTCGCGCAGAATCGGGCTGCTGCTTTCACTTTGCGGCGGGTGATAGTCGCTGGTAATGAAAAATGGCTTGGCTTTGGCCAGTACGCAGCGCATACGCGTGAGGTCTTCGTAGCGGATCCGACGCTGGCGCCTCAGTTCCACGAGCCGCTGGGTAGTACGGATGCCTATTCCGGGAATGCGCGCGATCAATGCGGGCTCGGCAAGGTTGAGGTCGAGCGGGAACACTGACCGGTTGTCCAACGCCCAAGCCAGCTTGGGGTCGATGTCCAAGGCCAGATCGCCGGGCCCCTTGAGCAGTTCGCCGGCCCGGTAGCCGTAACTGCGCAGGAGGAAATCGGCCTGGTACAGGCGGTGCTCGCGCATCAACGGGGGCGCTGCCAGGGGTACACTTTTGGGACTGTTGGGTATGGGGCTAAAAGCCGAGTAATAGACGCGCTTGAGACGAAAATTGCCATACAGCGACTCCGCACTGAGCAGGATGGTGCTGTCGTCGGTGTCGTCGGCGCCCACGATGAGTTGCGTGCTTTGCCCCGCAGGGGTGAAGCGCGGCGCCCGCGGCTCGTTCAATACCGTTTGCTGGCCGGTATAGATGGTTTGCATTGCCTGCTTGATCGATGCGACATTCTTTTCCGGCGCCAGGGCTTGCAGCCCGGCGTCGGTGGGCAACTCAATGTTCACGCTGAGGCGGTCGGCATAGCGGCCGGCTTCGGCGATCAACAGTGGATCGGCGTCCGGTATGGTCTTGAGGTGAATGTAACCGCGAAACTCGTGTTTTTCCCGCAGCAGCTTGGCGACTCGATTCAACTGCTCCATGGTGTAGTCGGCCGAGCGGATGATGCCGGAGCTCAGAAACAGCCCGCTGACACAGTTACGCCGATAGAAATCCAAAGTCAGTTCGACTACTTCTTCCGGGCTGAAACGCGCTCGTGGCACGTCGCTGGAGCGCCGATTGACGCAATACTGGCAGTCGTACAAGCAGAAGTTGGTGAGGAGGATCTTCAACAACGAAACGCAGCGGCCGTCGGGGGTATAGCTATGGCAAATGCCCATACCGTTGGTCGAGCCAAGGCCAGCCTTGCCTTGGGAGCTGCGCTTGGGCGCCCCACTACTGGCGCAGGAGGCATCATACTTGGCGGCATCGGCGAGAATGCCGAGCTTTTCGATCAACTGCATCAGGGCAACCCTATACTGTTTTTTTGTACAGTATAGAGTTAAGCTCCAGCGCTCAAGACCCGCCGTGCGAATAGAATCACCATTGGTCGGCGGTTCTTATAGCGGTGCGAAATCGCGCCGCGAAGTTGCCTTGTATTTGCCCGCGCTTACAGGCTCTGCTAGTGTCGCGCGGTTTGAACATCTGTAGAGACCGCTGCCATGGCCCGCAAGAAAGTGACCCCGGATTTCGAGCAGTCCCTCGCCCAGCTGCAGACATTGGTCGAGCGCCTGGAAAACGGCGAGCTGTCGTTGGAAGACTCCTTGACTGCCTTCGAGCAAGGCATCGGCCTGACTCGCGACTGTCAAAGCGCGCTGGCTCAGGCCGAGCAAAAGGTGCAGATACTGCTCGAGCGCGATGGCGAGCTGGCCGAGGAACCCTTGGATGTGGACTTGCCTGAATGATCGCTGCCTACCAGGCCCGCTGCCAGGCCAGGGTTGATCTGGCCCTGGAAAACCTGTTCGTCGCCCCTTCCGAAGAATTGCAGCGCCTTTACGAGGCAATGCGTTACAGCGTCATGAATGGCGGCAAACGTGTGCGCCCGCTGCTGGTGTACGCCGCCTGTCAGGCGCTGGGAGTCGAGCCAGAGCGGGCCAACGGCGCGGCCTGCGCTGTCGAGCTGATCCACGCCTATTCCCTGGTGCACGATGACCTGCCGGCCATGGACGACGATGACCTGCGCCGCGGCCAGCCGACCACCCACAAGGCTTTCGACGAAGCGTGCGCGATCCTCGCGGGCGACGGCTTGCAGAGCCTGGCTTTCAGCGCTTTGCTAGACCCTACGCTGAGCCCGCAAAGCGAAGCGATTCGCCTGCAGATGGTCCAGGTACTGGCCAAGGCCGCAGGTCCGGCGGGCATGGTGGGCGGCCAGGCGATCGACCTGGGTTCGGTGGGCAAAAAACTCGACCAGCAGGCTCTCGAGTTTATGCACAGGCATAAAACTGGGGCGCTGATCGAGGCCAGTGTGCGCCTGGGCGCCCTCGCCAGTGAGCAGGCCGAGAACGACGAACTCAAAGCCCTGCAGACCTACGCCCGTGCCGTGGGCCTGGCATTTCAGGTGCAAGACGACATACTTGACGTAGAAAGCGACACCGCAACCTTGGGTAAACGCCAGGGCGCCGACATTGCCCGAGACAAGCCTACCTACCCAGCGTTATTGGGCCTGGAAGCTGCCAAGCTGTATGCGTTGGAGCTACGCGACCAGGCCTTGCATGCCCTGCGCCCCTTCAACTCGGCGGCTGAGCCGCTGCGTGACCTGGCGCGCTTTGTGGTTGAACGACGCAGCTGAAATACCGAGGGGCGGCGGCTTTGCCCCTTCACCCGCTAGACCGATGGCCCGCCCTACTCGCTACAGCAGCTTGCGCAGCAATGAGGTAAACTGCTTTTTCTTCAAGCCTAAGATGATCGACTTCGCCTGATGCCCACGACGTTTCAAGAGATTCCCCGCGAACGCCCCCTGACGCCCCTGCTGGACAGCGCCGACACGCCAGCGGGCTTACGCCGCCTGGGTGAAGCGGAGCTGGAAACCCTGGCAGACGAACTGCGCCTGGAACTGCTCTACTCAGTCGGCCAGACAGGCGGGCACTTCGGTGCTGGGCTGGGTGTCATCGAGCTGACCATTGCCCTGCACTACGTCTTCGATACCCCCGACGACCGGCTGGTATGGGATGTCGGTCATCAGGCATACCCGCATAAAATCCTCACCGGTCGCCGCGCGCGCATGTCGACGCTGCGTCAGAAAGACGGTGTGGCCGCTTTCCCACGGCGCGCCGAGAGCGAATACGACACCTTTGGCGTAGGCCATTCCAGCACGTCCATCAGCGCTGCGTTGGGCATGGCGATTGCGGCCCGTTTACAGGGCAGCGAGCGCAAGTCCATCGCCGTGATCGGCGACGGCGCCCTGACCGCCGGCATGGCCTTCGAGGCGCTGAACCACGCGCCCGAGGTCAACGCCAATATGTTGGTGATCCTCAACGACAACGACATGTCGATCTCACGCAACGTCGGCGGGCTGTCGAATTATCTGGCGAAAATTCTTTCCAGCCGCACCTACGCAAGTATGCGCGAGGGCAGCAAGAAGGTGTTGTCGCGCCTGCCCGGGGCTTGGGAAATTGCCCGCCGCACCGAAGAGTACGCCAAAGGCATGCTGGTGCCAGGCACCCTGTTCGAGGAGCTGGGCTGGAACTACATCGGCCCCATCGACGGCCACGACTTGCCCACCCTGGTCGCGACGCTGCGCAATATGCGCGACCTGCCGGGGCCACAGTTTCTGCACGTGGTCACCAAAAAAGGCAAAGGTTTCGCACCCGCTGAAGTCGACCCCATTGGCTACCACGCCATTACCAAGCTGGAACCCTTGGACGCCCCGCCGCCCAAGCCGGCCAGCGGCCCCAAGTATTCGTCGGTGTTTGGCCAGTGGCTGTGTGACATGGCCGCGGCCGACTCGCGCTTGGTCGGCATCACGCCGGCCATGAAGGAAGGCTCGGACCTGGTCGCGTTCAGCGAGCTTTATCCAGAACGCTACTTCGATGTGGCAATCGCCGAGCAGCATGCCGTGACGTTCGCCGCGGGTATGGCGTGCGAAGGCGCCAAACCGGTGGTGGCGATCTACTCCACGTTCCTGCAGCGGGCGTATGACCAATTGATCCACGATGTCGCCGTGCAGAACCTCGATGTTCTGTTCGCCATCGACCGCGCCGGCTTGGTCGGCGAAGACGGCCCAACCCATGCCGGCAGCTATGACCTTTCGTACCTGCGCTGCATTCCGGGCATGCTGGTGATGACCCCTAGCGACGAGAACGAATTGCGCCGCCTGCTCAGCACCGGGCATTTGTACAACGGCCCTGCCGCCGTTCGCTACCCCCGCGGCACGGGCCCGAACGCCCCTATCGAAGGTGGCCTGGAGCCACTCGACATCGGTAAGGGTGTGGTACGTCGGCAGGGAACCCGGGTCGCGATCCTGGCGTTTGGCGTGCAATTGGCCGACGCTTTAGTCGTCGCAGCCGAGCTGGATGCGACGGTGGTCGACATGCGCTTCGTCAAGCCTCTGGATGAGGCGTTGGTCAGGCAATTGGCCAATGACCATGAGCTGCTGGTGACCATTGAAGAGAACGCGATCATGGGGGGCGCTGGCTCCGCAGTGAGCGAGTTCCTGGCCCGTGAAGGCGTGCTCAAGCCCATGCTGCATCTGGGCTTGCCCGACAGCTACGTCGAACATGCCAAGCCTGCGCAGATGCTGGCAGAGTGTGGTTTGGACGCCCAGGGCATTGGCGCGGCGATCCGCCAGCGGTTGGCTCGGCTCTGAGTCAGGCGGCGGCATCAAACTGCGCTGGGATGCGGTAAAGGTAAAGCAGGAACGCGCTGCACAGCGCCAGCATGCATTGCCCCAATGGGTGCAGGCCGCAGAACACCGCCAGTGCGGCCACCCACGCGGGCAAGCCGGCGCATAAAAAGCCCAGGCGCCGCACCCTTGCCAGGTTGATCCAGGCGGCCGGTTCGTCAGCAGTATCGAGAGCCTTTCCAGTAGTCGCCAGTGCCTCTTTGAAGGCTGCGAGCCGCGCCAGGCTAAGGAATATCGAGGCCACCCCGGCGACGAATAAAGGTAGCGCCAGCACCGGAATGCTAGGCTCGGTGCCGCCAAATGCCCAACTGATCACAAAGAGCGGCAGCAGGGTCAACGCCAATTGCTGCCACCAGGCAACCGCCAGCCGACGGTGTACCTGAGAGCGGGTCACGCCGGCCCGACCTCACTCTGGTGTTCGCTACCCATCATATGCCCCAGCTTGCCGGCTTTGGTCGCCAGGTAATACTTATTGTGCGGATTATGCCCGGTATGCAAAGGCACCCGCTCGGCGACCGTGATGCCCATGGCAGCCAAGGCTGCCACCTTGCGTGGGTTGTTGGTCATCAAACGCAGTGCCTTGACCCCCAGGTGCTCGAGCATGGGTAGGCAGATGCCATAGTCGCGTTGGTCCGCGGCGAATCCTAGGCGTTCGTTGGCTTCGACGGTATCAGCCCCGCCGTCCTGCAATTCATAGGCGCGAATCTTGTTCAGCAAACCAATGCCGCGCCCTTCCTGGCGCAGGTACAACAGCACGCCGCGGCCCTCACGGGCAATGGCCTGCAAGGCCGCTTCCAGTTGCGAGCCGCAGTCGCAACGCTGGCTGAACAGGGCGTCACCGGTCAGGCACTCTGAATGCATACGGCCTAACACCGGCGCGCCGTCGCCCACATCACCCAGGCTTAGCACGACATGTTCGCGGCCGGTGGCCTGGTCGAGAAAACCGTGCATGGTAAATACAGCGAAGGGTGTAGGCAGCTGAGAAGCGGCGACGAAAACGACGGGCACCGGGTGCTCCTGATTCTGTGAACGAGGCAAGGGTTGCATTGTAACAGCAGGTTCCTGCAGACGCTTAGGCTGAATTTCCAGGGATAAAGATCGTTCGGTTCGATCGTTCGATCAGGCGAACATCCAGACCAGCCCTTGCATGGCCAGCCAGGCGAACACACCCGCCAGCACGTCATCGAGCATAATCCCGACGCCACCATGCACGTGCTTGTCGATCCAACGAATCGGCCACGGCTTGAGGATGTCGAAGAACCTGAACACCAGGAACCCCACGAGCAGCCAGTACCAACCCTCAGGCACCAGCCACAGGGTGATCCACATGCCGACCATTTCGTCCCAGACGATGCCTTCATGGTCATGCACGCGCAGGTCATCGGCGACTTTTCCGCATAGCCAGAAGCCAAACAACATGGTGATGCCAAGCATCAGCCAGTAACCCCAGTCGGGCAACATCTGCCACAGCGGGATAAATGGCACTGCCACCATGGAGCCCCAGGTGCCCGGTGCCTTGGGCAGGGTGCCGGAACCAAAACCGAACGCTATGAAGTGCCAGGGATTACGCCAGACCGACGGCGGGACAAATTCCGCTGGGACCTGGTTGGGATGATCTGTCACGGTGTCTCCCGAAAATGTTGATAGCCCCGTACCGGCGGGGTGATGTCTTGGCCTCGCTCGTCGATCAGGCTGACGCCGTGACCCACTACAGCACAGCCGACCACGGTAATGGGCCAACCAGCCGCTTGCAGCGCGGATAAATGGTGTGGCGGCAGGGTAAACGCCAGCACGTAGTCGTCGCCACCGGTCAACGCAGCGTCGCGTGCCGCATCCAGCCCTAGAAAGGCGACTAATGCATTCGACAGTGGCAGGCGGGCGCGTTCAACTTGCAAGGCCAGCCCTGAGGCCAGGGCGATATGCCCACAGTCGGCCAACAGGCCGTCGGAAATATCCAACGCGGCGCTGGCTAAGCCGCGCAAGGCGCAGCCCAGCGCAAATTGGGGTGCGGGTGACCAGTAGCGGGCCAATAGCGGCTCGGCCACTTCAGCGCCAGCGCTGCGCTGGCCAAGGACCAGAGGCAAGGCACCGGCCGCGTCCCCCAAGGGACCACCCACGCACAGCAAATCCCCTGCACGTGCGCCGCCGCGGGTTAGCGCCGCGCCTGCGGGCGTGCTGCCGAATACCGTTAGGGTGATGCTGAGGGGGCCACGGGTGGTGTCGCCCCCTACCAAGCGCAATGGCCCGCCGGCCGCCATTTGCCCGAGGCCGGCACTGAAGGCTTGCAACCACGACGCCGCAAACTGCGGCAACGTGAGCGCCAGGGTAAAGCCGATGGGTGTAGCCCCCATGGCGGCCAAGTCGCTGGCCGCCACTGCCAGGCTGCGCTGCCCCAGTAGAAAAGGGTCGCAGCCAACAGGGAAGTGGACGCCTTCGACCAGGGTGTCGGTGGACACTGCCAGGTGCTCCCCGGCCCCCAGCGCCAGCAGCGCGCAATCGTCGCCGATGCCCAGCGCCACGGCACCACCGGGCTGCGCACAAGGCGCCGCAGCAAAGTAATGACGGATCAGCTCGAACTCGCCCATGGCGGCTTGGCGCTCGATCAGCGCTTGTAGGCCTTCACTTCCGCCGACCGCAAGCTAGGCGCCAGCTTGTCGAGCACACCATTGACGAATTTATGACCATCGGTGGAACCATACACCTTGGCCAACTCGATGCCTTCGTTGATCACCACACGATAGGGCACATCGACGCGCTTGAGCAGTTCGAAGGTCGACAGGCGCAGGACAGCCAATTCCACTGGGTCGAGTTCTTCCAGTGTTAGGTCCATGCAGGGCTTGAGCGCGGCGTCGATCTCGGCCTTGTTGGCCGGTACGCCGTGCAACAACTCTTTGAAATAGGCGCCATCGACGTCGCTGAAGTCGTTGTCGACGCGAAACTGCGCTTCGACTTCATTCAGTGAATGGCCGGCCATATGCCATTGGTAAAGCGCCTGAGTCGCCAATTTGCGCGCTTCGCGGCGCTTGGCGCTTTTACCCTTTGCGGCCTGCGGGTCCTGGGGGTCGCGGGGGTTGAAGCGATCGCTCTCGTCGTTGATCACTTGGCCTCCAACTGCGACAGCAGGCTGACCATTTCCAGGGCCGACAGCGCCGCTTCAGCGCCTTTGTTGCCGGCCTTGGTGCCGGAGCGTTCGATAGCCTGCTCGATGGAATCGACCGTCAGCACGCCGAAGGCGACCGGCACACCGAACTCCATAGAGACTTGGGACAAGCCCTTGGTGCATTCACCGGCTACGTATTCGAAATGCGGCGTGCCGCCACGGATGACCGCCCCCAGGGCGATAATTGCGGCGAACTCGCTCATCTGCGCGACTTTTTGCGTCACCAGCGGGATTTCGAATGCGCCAGGGGCACGGATGATGGTGATGTCGTCTTCGCTCACGCCATGGCGGACCAAGGCATCGATGGCACCGCTTACCAGGCTTTCGACGACAAAGCTGTTGAAGCGGCCTACCACTAGGGCATAGCGACCTTTGGGGGCGACGAAGTTACCTTCGATGGTCTTCAGGGTCATTCGTGTGAGTCTCATCTTAAAGAGCCAGGCCGCCCGAGAGCAGCCTTTGGGAATAATGAATCGCGAATAATGCCAGCGGATCGCCGCGTACGGCGACCCAAAAACACCGGTATTTATTCGGAGGGCACGTATTCTACAACTTCCAGATCGAATCCGGATATCGCATTGAACTTCATCGGCGAACTCATCAGGCGCATTTTGCGTACGCCCAGGTCGCGCAGGATCTGCGAGCCAGCGCCAACAATGCTGTAGGTGCTCGGCGTTTTCGGCGCTGTATGCTCAGCCGTTTCCCGAATATGCGCCAACAGCACGTCACCATCGAGGGGGTGCCCCAGTAGCAGCACCACCCCGCTACCGGCCTCGGACACCGCGCGCATCGCCGCGCGCAGGCTCCAGCGGCCAGGCTGCTTGATCATCAGTAAGTCGCGCAGCGGGTCCATGTTGTGTACCCGCACCAGGGTCGGCAGGTCACCGCGCACAGTCCCCAGGGTAAGGGCCATGTGTACGTCGCCCTCGACCGAGTCGCGGTAAGTCACCAGGTTGAACTGGCCCAGTTCGCTGTCCAACGGCTGTTCGGCGATCCGCTGAACGGTACGTTCGTGGATCATCCGGTAGTGGATCAAGTCGGCGATGGTGCCGATTTTGATGTCATGCTCAGCCGCGAAAGCTTCCAACTCGGCGCGCCGCGACATGGTGCCGTCGTCGTTCATCACTTCGCAAATCACCCCGCAGGGTTCGAAGCCGGCCATGCGCGCCAGGTCGCAGGCGGCCTCGGTGTGCCCGGCGCGCGCCAGGGTGCCGCCGGGCTGGCCCATCAGCGGAAAAATATGGCCCGGGCTGACGATGTCTTCGGCCCGAGCATCGCGGGCGGCAGCCGCCTGTACGGTACGCGCGCGGTCGGCGGCAGAAATGCCCGTGGTCACGCCCGTCGCCGCTTCGATCGACACGGTGAACTTGGTGCCGAAACCGGAACCGTTGCGTGGCGCCATCAGCGGCAGCTTGAGGGTTTCGCAGCGCTCGCGGGTCATTGGCATGCAGATCAGGCCGCGGGCGTAGCGCGCCATGAAATTGATGTGCTCGGACTGGCAGCACTCGGCGGCCATGATCAGGTCGCCCTCGTTTTCGCGGTCCTCGTCATCCATCAGGATGACCATCTTGCCCTGGCGAATGTCTTCCACCAGTTCTTCGATATTGTTGAGCGCCACGCGGCACCCTCCTTGAAATCAGGATTTAAGGTAGCCGTTCTCGGCCAGGAAACTTTCGCTGATGCCGCCCTTGGCCATCGACTCAGCGGCCTTGTCGCCCAATAACAGGCGCTCCAGGTAGCGCGCCAGCAGGTCGACCTCAAGGTTGACGGCACGGCCGACCTGATAGTCGGCCATGATGGTCTCGCTCAAGGTGTGCGGGATAATGGTCAGTTCAAACTCGGCGCCATCGACCAGGTTGACTGTCAGGCTGGTGCCATCGACGGTAATCGAGCCCTTGTGGGCGATGTATTTGGCGAGTTCTTTGGGGGCGCGAATGCGGAACTGCACGGCGCGAGCGTTTTCTTCACGGCCGACGACTTCGCCCACCCCATCAACGTGGCCGCTGACCAGGTGGCCGCCCAGGCGAGTGGTGGGGGTCAGGGCTTTTTCCAGGTTGACCCGGCTGCCCGTTTTGAGCTGGTGGAAGGCCGTGCAGTCAAGGGTCTCGCGGCTGACGTCGGCGTAAAAGCCGTTGCCTGGCAGCTCAACGGCGGTCAAGCAAACGCCATTGACGGCGATGCTGTCGCCCAGCTTGACGTCGCTGAGGTCCAGTTTGCCCGTGTCGACCTGCACCCGAACGTCGCCACCCTTGGGGGTCAGCGCACGGATGCTGCCGATGGATTCGATGATGCCGGTGAACATGGGGCCTCCTAGAGGTGCAACTTGCGCCAGGCGCAAACAATGAATTATACGCGCTGAGCGGGCGCAGGTATTGCGATGACGCGCCAATCATCGCCCACCGCGCGCATTTCGATGATTTTCAGCGCGGCCGCGTCGGCCATGTGCGCCAGCGGCCAGTCCAGCAGGGGCCGAGCGGTCGAGCCCATGAACTTGGCCGCGATAAACAGCTGGTACTCATCCACCAGGCCTTGCTGGGCAAAGGCGCCAGCCAGCCGCGGACCGGCTTCGACAAGCAATTCGTTGACGCCGCGCTCGCCCAGCTCGCGCAGTAGGCGCGGCAGGTCGACCTGGCCGCTGCCGCTGGGCAGTTCGAGCAACTGATGGCCCTGCCCCTCATAAGCGGACCGCTGTGCGCCAGCCGTGCAGCACACCGCCAAGGCCGGGCCCGCTTGAAAAAACGGGGCATCCAAGGGCACTCGCAAGCGCCCGTCGACCAGCACACGCAGCGGCTGGATACGGCTGGCCAACTCGGCGGCATCGGGCGCAAGGCCTAGTTCGCTGGGGCGGACCGTCATGCGCGCGCCGTCGGCGAGCACGCTGTCGGCTCCGGTCAGCACAGCGCTGGAACGGGCCCGCAAACGCTGAACGGCCGAGCGCGCCGCCGGCCCGGTGATCCACTGGCTTTCGCCACCGGCCATGGCGGTGCGGCCGTCCAGGCTCATGGCCAGCTTGACCCGCACGTACGGCAGGCCCTGCTCCATACGCTTGATAAAACCGACATTCAACGCCCGCGCCGCGCTTTCCAGCACACCGCACTGCACCTCAATACCGGCGGCTTGCAAACCTTGCAAACCACGGCCTGCCACCTGGGGGTTGGGGTCTTGCATGGCGGCGACGACCCGGGCGACCCCAGCGTTTAGCAACGCTTCGGCGCAGGGCGGCGTGCGCCCGTAGTGGCTGCAGGGTTCGAGCGTGACGTAGGCGGTAGCACCGCGTGCGCGCTCACCGGCCTGGCGCAAGGCGTGCACTTCAGCATGGGGGCCGCCAGCCTGGATATGCCAGCCCTCGCCGACGACCTCGCCTGACTTGACGATGACACACCCCACTCGCGGGTTAGGGTGGGTGGAGTACAAGCCCTTGCGGGCTAATTCCAGGGCGCGGCTCATGTAGTGGGCATCGAGTACCGCTTGCTCGCCAGCCATGTTCACTCCTTGGCCGGTTCGCGCGCCAGGCGGTCGATTTCGACGCGAAATTCGTCCAGGTCCTGGAAGCGGCGATACACCGAGGCGAAACGGATATAGGCGACTTCGTCGAGGTTCTGCAATTCGCCCATGACCAGCTCTCCGACCACCAGCGACTTGACTTCACGCTCGCCCGTGGCCCGTAGCTTGTGCTTGATACGCACCAGCGCCGCTTCCAGGCGCTCGATGCTGACCGGGCGTTTTTCCAGCGCCCGCTGCATGCCGGCGCGCAGTTTTTCTTCGTCGAAGGGTTGGCGGCTGCCGTCCTGTTTGATCAGGCGCGGCAATACCAGTTCGGCGGTTTCGAAGGTGGTGAAACGCTCACCACAGGCCAGACATTCGCGACGGCGACGGACTTGCTCGCCCTCGGCGACCAGTCGCGAGTCGATGACCTTGGTGTCGTTGGCACCGCAGAAGGGACAGTGCATGGTGGCAGGCAACAAAAAATGGGAGGGCCATGGTAGCGCATCCGGCTGGCAAGACAAGACAAAGGGATTACGGTATATAGACGATCTTTATCTTTCGAGTATGCCCCATGCTGTTGCGTCGCCTCGTTTTGCTCAGCCTCGTCAGCCTGCTCGCCGCGTGCAGCAGCGAAGCCACCAAGCCGCCCGCCGCTACCCCAGCCGTTGCGGTGAAGCCGGTGGCCAAGGCGCCTCAGGGCCCCGGCCCGCTGCCGGCCCACCAGCGTGAGCTGAGCGGCACCCTCCAGGGGGTGCCCGCCGGCGCCGAAGTGGAAATGGCATTATTGGTGATCGATGCCAACGGCCGCCCGCAAAAACTGCTGGCGAGCAACAAACTGACCGGTACTGGCCAGCCATTGGCGTTCCAGCTGCGCTTCAACCCTGAGGCATTTCCCGTGGGCGCACGGGTAGAGATGCGCGCACGGGCGAGCCAGTCCGGGCAATTGATTCAGCACTTGCCCGCCGTGCTGATCCAGCAGCCCACCACCCAGGCCCTGGGTGCCCTGGAAATGAACAAGGCCCCCTGATCAGCCGGCGCGGTGCCCTTTCAGGGGACTGCGCCACGCTTTATAGTCGACCTAATTTACGTTTGATCGGAAATCGTCATGAGCCAAGCCTCGCCTTATGTATTCGACGCCACTGTTGCCGACTTCGACCTGCGGGTCATCCAGGGCTCGTTTGTGCAACCGGTCCTGGTGGATTTCTGGGCCGAGTGGTGCGCCCCCTGCAAGGCGATGATGCCTGTACTACAGAAGCTTGCCGAGGAGTATCAGGGCAATCTGCTGCTGGCCAAGGTCAATTGCGACATCGAGCAGGAGGTGGTGACACGCTTTGGCATTCGAAGCCTGCCCACCGTGGTGCTGTTCAAAGACGGCCAACCGGTGGACGGTTTTGCCGGCGCCCAGCCCGAATCGCAGATCCGCACGTTCCTTGAACCCCATGTGCAAGTGCCCGCGCCTGCTGCCGTCGACCCGCTGGAGTTGGCCCAAACGATGTACCACGAGGGCTATTACGCCGAAGCCGAAGCCACCCTGCAAACGTTGCTGAGCAGCGACAACAGCAATGCGGGCGCGCTGATTCTTTACGCCCGCTGCCTGGCAGAGCGCGGCGAGTTGGGCGAAGCACAGACGATTCTGGATGCGGTTCAGGGCGACGAACACAAAACCGCCCTGGCAGGCGCCAAGGCTCAACTGACCTTTCTCGGCCAAGCCGCCAGCCTGCCTGATGCGGCCGTGTTGAAAGCGCGCCTGGCGCAGGACCCTACAGACGACGAAGCCAGTTACCAGCTCAGCATCCAGCAACTGGCCCGCCAGCAATACGAAGCGGCCCTCGAGGGTTTGCTGAAACTGTTCATGCGCAACCGCAACTATAGCGAAGGTTTGCCCCACAAGACGCTACTGCAGGTGTTCGACCTGCTGGGCAACGACCATCCATTGGTCACCGCCTACCGGCGCAAACTGTTCGCCGCGCTGTACTGACCCTACCCCAGCCAGCAATAGAGCGGCGCATCGGCACCGCTTTGCACCCTCACCTGCGGGTTATGGCGCAGGCGCACCAACAAGCGCTTGCCCGCTGCGGTGCTGCCTGCCAGGCCCTCAAGCTGGGCCAGCAGCGCCGGCCCCTCAATCTGCCCAGCGGCTTGCAAGACGCTCAGGGCCGCCTGCCACAAAGCGTCGTTTGCCCCAGACGGCTTAGCCTGAGCTTCGGCCGCGGGCTGTACCTGCAGCTGCGCACCTAATTGAGCCCAATCGCCGGCTTCCATTTCGACAGTCAGGTCCACCGGCAGCTCGCCAATGGTTCCGCGAATTCGCAACATGTGTATGACCCTCATCGACAGGCCGCTGTTGTATCAGCTGCGGGGCGGCATCGTCAAAACACGGCTTGGATGAAATCTACCGGAGAAGTAGTGAACCCAATGAAAAATTGTTATAACATTTCAATTATTCAGCCCCCGCTCAGGACCTCTCTATGCGCCGCCTTATGTTCGCCCTGCCCTTTGCCCTCCTCCCCCTGGTCGCTGCCCAAGCCCATGAGCAAGGTCATGACCACGAACACGGTAGCCTCGGCGCTCATGAACATGGGGTTGCCCGCGTGAACGCGGCGCTTGACCAGCAGACCCTTGAGCTGGAATTGCAAAGCCCGGCCATGAACCTGGTGGGTTTTGAGCACGCGGCGACCAGTGACGCCGATAAGGCCAAGGCGGCGGCGGTCCATAAGCAGTTGGAACAGCCCCAAGCCCTGTTCAACTTGCCAGCGGCTGCCGGCTGCAAATTGACGGACGTCGACCTGGACAGCCCTCTGTTTGGCGACAAACCTGACGCCGATGACCACGATCATGACCACGATCATGACGACGAAGACGGCGACGATCACGCCCAAGGCGAAGCTCACCATCATGAGCATAGCGAAATCCACGCTCAATACAGCTTCACTTGCAGCAACCCAACAGCGCTCAAGCAAGTGGACCTGAGCCCTACGTTCAAACACTTCCCGGCGACCCAGAAAATCCAGGTGCAGCTGATTTCCCCTAGCGGTCAGAAGGGCATGGACGCTACCCAAAGCAATAGCCAGCTGGCGTTCTGACCAATGGCCGCTGCGTTGATCGAACTGGCCGGCCTGGGCTTTGCCTGGCCCGGCCAGCCTGAGTTGCTGGACATCCCGGCGTTCCAACTACAAGCCGGAGAAACGCTGTTCCTCAAAGGCCCCAGCGGCAGCGGCAAGACCACCTTGCTGGGCTTGCTCGGCGGCGTGCAAAAACCGCTGCGCGGCAGTGTACGCGTACTTGGCCAGGAACTGACCGAGTTGAGTTTCGCAGCCCGTGACCGCTTTCGAGTCGAACACACCGGGTACATCTTTCAGCAATTCAACCTGCTGCCGTTCCTCTCGGTACGGGAAAACGTCGAACTGCCCTGCCGTTTTTCGAAACGGCGGGCGGAACGTGCCTGCCAACGGCACGGCAGCGTCAGCGAAGCGGCCAGGCAGTTACTGAACCACTTGGGGCTGACTGACCCGGCACTGTTGTCGCGCCGCGCCGAGCGACTTTCCATCGGCCAGCAACAGCGGGTCGCCGCCGCCAGGGCATTGATTGGCCAACCCGAGTTGGTGATCGCCGACGAGCCAACCTCTGCCTTGGACGCGGACTCACGGGAAGCTTTTATTCGGCTGTTGTTCGCAGAGTGTCGCGCGGCCGGCGCCAGCCTCTTGTTTGTCAGCCATGATCAGAGCCTGGCAGCGCTGTTCGACCGCAGCCTGTCGCTCGGCGACCTCAACCGCGCGGCCCCTGCACCTGCCCTTGAGGTGTCTTGATGTATCTGTTGCGTCTGGCCTTGGCCAGTTTGGCCAATCGCCGTTTCACCGCCTTCCTTACGGCTTTTTCCATCGCCCTGTCGGTCTGCTTGTTGCTGACGGTGGAGCGTGTGCGCACCGAGGCACGCGCCAGCTTTGCCAGCACCATCAGCGGTACCGATCTGATCGTGGGCGCCCGCTCAGGCTCGATCAACCTGCTGCTTTACTCGGTATTTCGCATCGGCAACGCCACCAATAACATCCGCTGGGACAGCTACGAGCATTACGCCAAGGCCCCGCAGGTGAAATGGGCGATTCCGATTTCCCTGGGTGACTCGCACCGGGGTTATCGGGTCATGGGTACTAACCAGAGTTACTTCGAGCATTACCAATACGGGCGCAAGCAGAACCTGCAACTGGCCGTAGGCCGTGCCTTTGCCAGCGACCCCTTCGAGGTGGTGCTGGGCGCGGAGGTCGCGGACAGCCTGCACTATAAACTTGGCGATAAACTGGTGCTGGCCCACGGCGTAGCGGCGGTCAGCCTGGTCAAGCATGACGACAAGCCCTTCACCGTGGTGGGTATCTTGCAGCGTACGGGAACGCCCGTGGATCGCACCCTGCACATCAGCCTTGGCGGGATGGAAGCGATCCATATCGACTGGCAGAACGGCGTGCCAGCCCGCGGCGCCGGGCGGGTCAGTGCCGATCAAGCGCGCAACATGGACCTGACCCCCACCGCGATCACCGCCTTCATGCTGGGCCTGAACAACAAGATCTCGACCTTCAGCCTGCAACGCGATATCAACGAGTTCCGCGGTGAACCGCTGCTGGCCATTCTCCCTGGGGTGGCGCTACAGGAACTGTGGAGCATGATGGGCACGGCCGAGCAGGCGTTGTTCATCATCTCGTTGTTCGTGGTGCTGACCGGGTTGATCGGCATGCTGACCGCGATCCTCACCAGCCTCAATGAGCGACGTCGGGAGATGGCCATCCTGCGCTCGGTGGGGGCCCGGCCTTGGCACATCGCCGGGTTATTGATCCTGGAAGCGTTCGCCCTGGCGTTGGCGGGAGTGCTGGCCGGGTTGGGCCTTCTGTACATCGGTATTGCTGCCACTCAGGGCTATATACAGGCAAACTACGGGCTGTTTCTGCCCCTGGCGCTGCCGAGCGCCTATGAATGGTCGCTGTTGGCGGTGATCCTCCTGGCGGCGCTGGCCATGGGTACCGTCCCCGCCTGGCGCGCCTATCGGCAGTCGCTGGCCGACGGTTTGTCGATCAATGTATGAGGTAAGCCCCATGTTTCGAGCGTTGCTGGCGCTGCTGATGTTCGTCAACTTATCCGCAGCCGCCGAGCCCCTGCGCGAACTGACATGGGAAGCGCTGATCCCGCCGGACGCGCCCAAACTCGCGCCGCAAATGGCCCCCATGCACGACCTGTCAAAAATGGGCACTGCCCTGGCCGAGGCGGGGCCCGCCGCCGCCCAGCAAGCGCCCCATGCCCCCGTGGTGAAGAGCCTGGACCAGCAGCAGGTGCGCCTGCCCGGGTACATCGTGCCCCTGGAAGTGAACGAGCAGGGCCGCACAGTGGAGTTCCTGCTGGTGCCCTATTACGGCGCGTGCATCCATGTACCGCCACCGCCCTCGAACCAGATCGTGCACGTCACCAGCGAATTGGGGGTGAAGGTGGAAGAGCTGTACCAGCCCTATTGGATCGAAGGGCCGATGCAGGTGAAGCCGATCAGCAGCGAACTGGCCGAAGCCGGCTACCAGATGAGTGCAGAAAAAATCTATGTTTACGAATTGCCTGATTGACTCAAACGGCTTTCATTGAGCTGAGTCAACAGCAATGACAGGCTGCCTCCTTACCATTGGCGCAATCTTTTCGACTTAGCCCAATGGAGCCCCAATGAACAAGCCTCTGCTCAGTGCGTCGCTGATTGCCCTGGCCCTCGCCAGCCCTCTGGCCCAGGCCTATCAGGCCGGTGACTTCATCATCCGCGCTGGCGCCGCCACCACTGCGCCTAATGAGCGCAGCGGCGAATTGAAGATCGACGGGGCGAAAGTGGCTGGCACCAAGGCCACTCTGGACAGTGACACGCAATTGGGTTTGGCCTTTGCTTACATGCTGACCCCACACATCGGTGTCGAACTGCTGGCAGCGACCCCGTTCCAGCACACGGTGGGCGTGAAAGGTGCAGGCCTGGACGGCAAATTGGCCGACATCAAGCAACTGCCACCGACCTTGTCCCTGCAGTACTACCCCCTGGATAGCAGCTCGCGCTTCCAGCCCTACGCCGGGGTGGGCGTGAACTACACGCTGTTTTATGACGAAGACTTGAGCAGTGCCCGTAAAGCCCAGGGCTTCAGCAACCTGGACCTGAAAAACTCGGTGGGTCTGGCGGGGCAATTGGGTTTCGACTACCTGCTGACCGATCACGTCTTGCTCAACGCAGCGGTCTGGTATGTCGACATCGACACCCAAGCGACGGTCGACGGGCCTACCGCGCTGGGGGTTAGCCGGACCAAGGTGAATGTCGAGGTTGACCCGTGGGTGTACATGGTTGGGGTGGGTTACAAATTCTGAAACCGGTGGTGGGCATTGAAGAGATCGGGGGCGAGCCCCCTCCTACGAACAGCGAATATGCCGCCAACCGTAGGAGGGGGCTCGCCCCCGAGCTGTTAACAGGCTAACCCAACAACCGCGCCAGCCCAACTTCCAACGGCGTCGGCTCACCCCGCTCGAAACGCTCCAGCAAGCGCCGGTCGCTGGCTCGGGAGTGGCGGATGTCACCCGCTCGGGCAGGCCCGTAACTAACGGCGGGTAGCTCACCCAGTACCACCTTCAGCGCCGCCAGCAACTGGTTCAGCGTCACCACGTCATTCAAACCCACGTTCACCGCCCCTGCTTCGACCTGGGATTTTTCCAGGGCCTGCAACAGCAGGCGGACCAGATCACCGACGTAGTAAAAGTCCCGTGTCTGTTCGCCATCGCCGAACACAGTGATGGGCAGCCCTTGCCGGGCGCGCTCGGTAAAGATACTGATCACGCCCGAATAGGGCGAAGAAGGGTCTTGGCGGGGGCCATAAATGTTGAAAAAGCGAAAAATGGCCGGCTCCAGGCCATGCTCGCGTTGGTAAAACTCCAGGTAATACTCACTGGCCAGTTTGTCCGAAGCATAGGGGGTCAGCGGCGCCTTGGGAGTGGCCTCGTCGATTGCCTCGCCCTGGCCATTATTGCCGTACACCGCTGCGCTAGATGCAAATAGCACGCGGCGCACGCCTGCCTGGCGCATGGCCTCGCAGACATTCAAGGTGCCGACGAAATTGCTTTGGTGAGTTTTGACCGGGTCATCCACTGAGGCCTGCACTGAGGCCACGGCGGCCAAATGCACCACTGCCTTGCAGCCGGTGACCGCTTGGCGAACCAAAGCGGCGTCGGCGACATCGCCTTCGATGCATTCAAGCCTCGGGTTGCTCAGCGCCAGGTTGCTGCGCTTGCCGGTAGAGAAATTATCCAGCACCCGCACGCTATGGCCCAGTGCCAATAACGCATCCACCAGGTGCGAACCGATAAATCCGGCACCGCCGGTGATCAGGATAGGGGCATCAGCCATGACGGTAATAGCGGTCCAATAGGCTCGGCAAACCCGCACGCCAGGCACGCGGTTTGATACCGAAAGTGTGGAGGATTTTTTTGCAAGCCAGCACCGCATGTTGTGGCTCGTCGGCCGCGTCAGGCCGAGCGGCGTGGGCTTGGGCCGTCGGTACTGTGACAGCAAGCGCATGTCGCGTGGCGGCTTCGGTGAGCACTGCCTGGCCCAACGCTAGTGGCGTAGTCGCCTCATTGCCAGCGTAGTGGTAGGTACCCCACAGAGGAGCATCGCAATCGAGCTGCTTGAGCACCGAGATGATGACCCGGGCCGCGTCGTCTACCGGCGTCGGGTTACCTCGGCGGTCATCGGCCAGTAACAGTTCCTGTGGCAGGCCCGCGCTGGTCAGGAAGCGGCCCAAGATACCGTCGACGCTGTCGTCGAGCAGCCAGCCGAAACGCAACAACACATGCTGAGGGCAAAACGCACGCACGCTTTGTTCGATGCGCCACAACGCCTGTCCACGCAGGCCGAGTGGGACGGGTTCATCTTTTTCGCTGTAAGCCGTGGCGCGCGAGCCGTCGAACACCCGGTAACTGGAGGGCTGTACCAGGGTAATCGAATGATGCTGGCACAATTCGGCGAGACGCTCGACCGAGCGCTCCTGGAGGGTCAGGCGTGACTCGCTGACGCTTTCGGCCTGGAACCAATCGAAATAGTAAGCCAGGTTCACCAGCGCATCGGGCCGGGTGTCATCGAGCAATTGGGTGAGGCTCGCCACGTCCCAGCCGGTCTCCGGTGGGCGTGGGGCAAGGAAGCCAATGTCTTCCTCTGCCCCAAGGCGAATCAGCGCTTGCCCAAGGGCATTGCCGCCGCCCAATAGCATAAGGCGCATTCGCATAGAGTCAGTAGGTCCAGTCTGGTTGAAACCGCCAATCAACGGTCGACAGCACATCAGTGCATGGCAGGGTGGTGCGTAGGACGACAACCACCACTCAAGAGCCGGATATTATTGCATTTTGCGCATTTATGCTGCGCTCATCGCCGAGAAACTCGGTAACCGTCCGTGACCGGCCGCTGCATTGTCGCGTAAAGGCCATGGCGCTAAGGGAGCCCGTGTGAGCCTAGTAAAAAAGCGTCAAGCCACTTTTGACGGCCCTAAAACGCTGAAACCCTCGCAATGCGGGGGTCTCAGGGCTAAACCTTACAAAATAGTCTCAGGTAAGTCCTAGAACGGAATATCGTCATCAAAGCTATCGAAATCCTGCGCTGGCTGCGGTGCGGCCTGTTGTGGCGCTGGGCGTGACTCGCGTTGCTGCGGCGCCGGGGACGACTGTTGTGGGCGCGGAGCCTGCTGGCGTGGCGCGGACTGCTGGTAGTTGTTGCCACCCGACTGTTGGTCGCCTTGTTGCGGACGGCCGCCGAGCAGTTGCATGGTGCCCTGCATGTCGACGACGATTTCCGTGGTATAGCGCTTGATGCCGTCTTTTTCCCATTCGCGGGTCTGCAGTTTGCCTTCGATGTAAACTTGCGAACCCTTGCGCAGGTACTCGCCGGCGATTTCTGCGACCTTGCCGAACATCGACACGCGGTGCCACTCGGTGCGCTCGACCTTCTGCCCGCTCTGCTTGTCGGTCCACTGTTCGCTGGTGGCCAGGCTCAGGTTGGTGACGGCGTTACCGTTAGGCAAGTAACGCACTTCAGGGTCCTGACCACAGGTACCGACCAATATGACTTTGTTAACCCCACGGGCCATAACATTCTCCTAGGCTTCGCAGGCCGCTGGCGCCTGATTGATCAGGTGCTCGAGGGACGTGCGATCCAAAATTTCAGTATCCAATTTGATGTAGATGGCCGCTTCCTCTGCCACCACCACTGCGTCTGTGACCCCCGGGACGGCCTTCAGGCGCTCACTCAAGCCGGCCTCGGCCATGGCCTGGGGTGACAGCGGCAGGCGCAGGCTCGTCACATACGGGGGTTCGCGCATAGTAACAGCAATGGCCAACCATAGCCCGCAGAGAGCTGCGCAGCCGAGGAAAACCACGTTCAAGCCACCATGCTGAAACAACCACCCGCCAAGGATGCCGCCCATCGCCGCGCCCAGGAATTGGCTGGTGGAATACACCCCCATCGCCGTGCCTTTGCCGCCCGCAGGTGAGACCTTGCTGATCAAGGAGGGCAACGAGGCTTCGAGCAGGTTGAAGGCGATAAAGAACACTACCGTCCCTGTGACCAGCTCGCGCAAGGTGTTGCCAAACTCCCAGAAAAACAACTCGGTCAGCATCAGCGTGGCCACCGCGCCGAGTAAGACGCGCTTCATCTTGCGCTTCTTTTCACCATAAATGATGAAGGGAATCATCCCGACAAAAGAAATCAGCAAAGCGGTGAGGTAAACCCACCAATGCTGCTCTTTAGGCAGGCCCGCACGTTCGACCAATGCCAAGGGCAATGCGACGAAGCTGGCCATCAGAATGGCGTGCAGGACGAAAATGCCGAAGTCCAGCCGCAACAGGTCGGGGTGACGCAGCGTGGCGCCCATAGCCTGGCGAGCGACGCCCGACTCACGGTGTTGCAGGGTGACTGTTGAAGTCGGCACCCAAAATGCCACAAGTACTATCCCCAGCAGCGCCAACCCCGCCGTGGCCAAAAACAGCCCGGACAAGCCGAACGCGCTGGTCAGCAGAGGCCCGACCACCATCGCTACGGCAAATGACAGGCCGATGCTCATGCCAATCATGGCCATGGCCTTGGTGCGGTGTTGCTCGCGGGTGAGGTCCGACAGCAGGGCCATGACCGCCGCTGAGATGGCCCCTGCCCCTTGTAGGATACGCCCGGCGATCACGCCCCAAATGGAATCCGCCTGAGCCGCCAGAATGCTACCCAGGGCAAAAATGACCAACCCTGCGTAGATGACCGGCCGGCGGCCGATACGGTCCGAGATCACCCCGAAAGGGATCTGCAGTACCGCCTGGGTCAGGCCGTAGGCGCCAATAGCCAAGCCGATCAGCGCCGGGGTAGCGCCGGCCAGGTCCATGCCATAGGTGGCCAGGACCGGAAGCACCATGAACATGCCAAGCATGCGGAACGCAAAGACCAGTGCAAGCCCGCTGGCAGCGCGGGTTTCGCTACCGCTCATGCGTTCGCTGGGGGAAGTGTGCATGGATAAACCTCGTGTGAACCGGCGGCGATTCTACCAGTCCCATCGATTAACGGCACATAGGGTGACGCTATGACGCGTCACCAACCTGCATAAGTGCAGAGTCGCGGCCATGAGCCGTATACTCTCATGTCTAAAGCGCCAGGTACCCCTGGCCTTCGAAGCGAGGCCGCATTGGACAAGATTCTGATTCGTGGGGCTCGAACCCACAACCTGAAAAATATCGACCTGACCCTACCCCGAGACAAGTTGATCGTGATCACCGGTCTGTCGGGGTCGGGCAAATCCTCTCTGGCGTTCGATACGTTGTATGCCGAGGGCCAGCGGCGCTACGTTGAGTCATTGTCCGCCTATGCCCGGCAGTTTCTATCGATGATGGAAAAGCCGGACGTCGACACCATCGAGGGCTTGTCGCCAGCGATTTCCATCGAACAGAAATCGACCTCGCACAACCCGCGTTCGACCGTCGGCACCATTACAGAAATCTATGATTACCTGCGCCTGCTATACGCTCGCGTGGGTACCCCGCGCTGCCCGGACCACGATATTCCGCTAGAGGCCCAGACAGTCAGCCAGATGGTCGACCTGGTACTGGCACAACCGGAAGGCAGCAAGTTGATGTTGCTGGCCCCGGTCATCCGCGAGCGCAAGGGCGAGCACCTGTCGATTTTCGAAGAGCTGCGTGCTCAAGGTTTCGTGCGCGCTCGTATCAACGGCAAGCTGCACGAGATGGACGAACTGCCCAAGCTCGATAAACAAAAGAAGCACACCATCGAGGTGGTGGTCGACCGTTTCAAGGTGCGCGACGACTTGCAGCAGCGTTTGGCCGAGTCATTCGAAACCGCCCTGAAGCTGGCTGATGGCATCGCCTTGGTTGCCTCGATGGACGATGCCAAAGCCGAAGAGATGATCTTCTCTGCGCGCTTCGCGTGCCCGGTCTGCGGCCACGCAATCAGCGAACTGGAGCCTAAGCTGTTCTCGTTCAACAACCCTGCCGGTGCCTGCCCAACCTGTGACGGCCTGGGGGTGAAGCAGTTCTTCGACATCAAGCGCCTGGTCAATGGCGAAATGACCCTGGCCGAAGGGGCCATTCGCGGCTGGGACCGGCGTAATGTTTACTACTTCCAGATGCTCGGTTCTTTGGCCAGCCATTACGGCTTTAGCCTGGAGGTGCCTTTCAAAGACCTCCCCGCCGAGCAGCAAAAGGTCATTCTGACCGGCAGCGGCAGCCACAGCGTCGACTTCCGCTACCTGAACGACCGTGGCGACATCGTCAAACGCTCTCACCCCTTCGAGGGCATCGTGCCCAACCTGGAGCGGCGCTACCGTGAGACCGAGTCCACCACCGTGCGCGAGGAACTGGCGAAGTTTCTCAGCACCCAACCTTGCCCCGACTGCCGCGGTACACGCCTGCGCCGCGAAGCCCGCCACGTATGGGTAGGCGAGAAAACCCTGCCTGCCGTTACCGGCCTGCCCATTGGCGATGCCACCGAGTACTTCGGCAGCTTGAGCCTGACCGGCCGCAAAGGCGAAATTGCCGACAAGATTCTCAAGGAAATCCGTGAGCGTCTGCAGTTCTTGGTGAACGTGGGGCTGGATTATCTGACCCTCGACCGCAGCGCTGACACCCTGTCAGGTGGCGAGGCGCAACGTATCCGCCTGGCGAGCCAGATCGGTGCGGGCTTGGTGGGGGTGATGTACATCCTCGATGAGCCCTCCATTGGCCTGCACCAGCGCGATAACGACCGCCTGCTGGGCACGCTGAACCATTTGCGTGACATCGGTAACACCGTCATCGTGGTCGAGCACGACGAAGACGCGATCCGGATGGCTGACTACGTGGTCGACATTGGCCCTGGCGCCGGTGTGCACGGTGGCCACATCGTCGCCGAAGGGACGCCCCAGGAGGTCATGGACCACCCGGACTCGCTGACCGGCAAATACCTGTCTGGCCGGGTCAAGATCGCCGTACCCGCGCAGCGTACGCCACGCAACAAAAAGCAGGTACTGACCCTCAAGGGCGCGCGCGGCAACAACTTGCGTAACGTCGACCTAGAGATTCCGCTGGGCTTATTGACCTGTGTAACCGGTGTGTCCGGCTCGGGCAAGTCGACGCTGATCAACAATACCCTTTACCCCCTGAGCGCGACGGCGCTCAATGGCGCCACGACCCTCGAAGCGGCCACCCACGACAGTATCAATGGCCTGCAGCACCTGGATAAAGTCGTCGACATTGACCAAAGCCCTATCGGTCGTACGCCGCGCTCTAACCCTGCCACCTACACTGGGCTGTTTACCCCAATACGCGAGCTATTCGCCGGGGTCCCTGAGTCGCGCTCGCGTGGTTATGGCCCAGGCCGTTTCTCGTTCAACGTTAAGGGTGGGCGATGCGAAGCCTGCCAGGGTGACGGCTTGATCAAGGTTGAAATGCACTTTCTGCCGGACATCTACGTACCTTGCGACGTGTGTAAGAGCAAACGCTATAACCGCGAAACCCTTGAGATCAAATACAAGGGCAAGAGCATTCATGAAGTGCTGGAAATGACTATCGAAGAAGCTCGCGAATTCTTCGACGCGGTGCCCGCTCTCGCGCGCAAGCTGCAAACGCTAATGGACGTTGGTTTGTCGTACATCAAGTTGGGGCAATCGGCGACTACGCTGTCAGGCGGCGAAGCCCAACGGGTGAAGTTGTCTCGGGAGCTCTCCAAGCGCGACACCGGTAAAACCTTGTACATCCTCGATGAGCCAACGACCGGCCTGCATTTTGCCGATATTCAACAACTGCTCGACGTGCTGCATCGTCTGCGTGACCACGGCAATACGGTAGTGGTGATCGAGCACAACTTGGACGTCATTAAGACAGCGGACTGGATTGTCGACCTGGGGCCGGAGGGCGGTTCGAAGGGTGGGCAAATCATCGGGTTCGGTACACCGGAACAGCTCGCCGAAATGGAGCAGTCCTATACCGGGCATTATCTAAAGCCACTGTTAGTGCGCGACAAAGCCTAAAAAAGATCGGGGCCAAGGCCCCTCGCTACTGTCGTGTAGCGAGGGGCCTTGGCCCCGATCTTCTAAAAGACGAATCAGAACTGCGATTGCAGGTAATTTTCCAACCCCATCAGTTTGATCAAGCCCAACTGCTTCTCGAGCCAGTAGGTGTGATCTTCTTCAGTGTCGGCCAACTGCACACGCAAGATCTCGCGGCTCACGAAGTCGCCGTGCTGCTCGCACAACTCGATACCCTTGCACAAGGCGGCGCGAACTTTGTATTCCAGGCGCAGGTCACTTTCCAGCATCTCGGGAACAGTGGTCCCGACGTCCAAGTCGTCGGGGCGCATACGCGGCTTGCCTTCCAGCATCAAAATCCGGCGCATCAGCGCATCAGCGTGTTGCGCCTCTTCTTCCATCTCATGGTTGATACGCTCGAACAGCTTTGCGAAGCCCCAGTCCTCGTACATCCGCGAGTGGATGAAGTATTGATCACGCGCGGCGAGCTCGCCCACCAGCAGCGTGTTGAGGTATTCGATTACGTCTGGGTGACCTTGCATCGCCCGTATCTCCCTACTTGAAAGTGGGTAGTTTGAACCAAGCACGCCGGTACGTCACGGGGTAACGCGCAAAAAAACCCTCAAAAGAGGGTAAAATTCGCTGATCGGAAGCGAAAAACCGCCCAAATGAGGGCGGTTCTGTTTATCACTTCGCTTTACCCAAGTTCAACACCTAAAGCACGGGCAATACCTTCGCCGTAAGCGGGGTCGGCTTGGTAGAAATACTGCAGCTGCCGCTGGACCACGTCCGCGCTTACACCCGCCATGGCTCCCGCGATATTACTGATCAGCAGCGCTTGCTGGTCTGCACTCATCAGGCGGAATAGCGCACCGGCGTGGCTGTAGTAATCGCTGTCCTCGCGATGATCGTGGCGATCAGCCGTCCCATTAAGGGCAAGCGCCGGCTCCGCGTACCGCGCTGCCTGCTTGGGCGCATCGCTATAGCTGTTGGGCTCATAGTTCGGCGCTGCACCACCGTTGCTGCCGAACGCCATGGAGCCATCACGCTGGTATGAGTGCACCGGGCTGTGCGGCGCATTGACTGGCAACTGCTGGTGATTGGTACCTACGCGGTAGCGGTGCGCATCGGCGTAGGCGAACACCCGGCCTTGCAGCATGCGATCCGGCGACAGACCTACACCTGGCACCATATTGCTGGGCCCGAATGTCGCCTGCTCAACCTCTGCGAAGTAATTCATCGGGTTGCGGTTCAGCTCAAGGATACCCACCTCTATCAAGGGGAATTCTTTTTGCGACCAAGTCTTGGTCACATCAAAGGGGTTCTCATAGTGGGCAGCGGCTTGCGCCTCGCTCATGATCTGAATGCACACGCGCCACTTGGGGTAGTCGCCTCGCTCGATGGCCTCGAACAGGTCGCGCTGGGCGTAATCCGGATCTGTACCGGCAAGCCGCGCTGCCTCAGCGGGTGCAAGATTCTTAATGCCCTGTAGGGTCTTATAGTGCCACTTAACCCAGTGCCTCTCCCCCTGAGCGTTGATCAAGCTGTAGGTGTGGCTACCGAAACCGTGCATGAACCGATAGCCATCAGGAATGCCCCGGTCTGAGAACAGGATCGTGACTTGGTGCAGGGATTCAGGTGAGTGCGACCAGAAGTCCCACATCATCTGCGCGCTTTTCAGGTTGCTCTGGGGCAAGCGTTTTTGCGTGTGGATAAAGTCTGGGAATTTGAGGGGATCGCGGATAAAGAACACTGGGGTATTGTTGCCGACGATGTCCCAGTTGCCTTCCTCGGTATAGAACTTCAGGGCGAAACCACGGGGATCGCGCTCAGTGTCAGCCGAACCACGCTCGCCGCCCACCGTGGAGAAGCGCAGAAACGTAGGCGTTTGCTTATCGACGCTTTCAAACAGCTTGGCGCTGGTGTACTGAGTGATGTCCCGGGTTACCGTGAAGGTGCCATACGCACCCGAGCCTTTTGCATGCACACGACGCTCCGGGATGTTTTCCCGGTTGAAGTGCGCCAGCTTCTCGATCAGGTGAAAGTCATCGAGTAACAGCGGCCCCCTAGGGCCCGCAGAGCGCGAGTTCTGGTTATCCGCAACGGGCGCACCACTGGCAGTGGTCAGGGTTTTGGTGTGGCTCATGCTGTGTCCTCTATCAGGCTGTTCTATGTGCCGGGCTGATCGGCTTGAGCGGATTATGGTTCACCCCCAAAGCTGGCTGCCAATGGGCAAATAATTAGAGCCTGATAGTTTTTGCCTAACGATTTTGCTTCACCCATAAAAAAACCGAGCACTAGGCTCGGTTTTTTTAATCAGACTGTTCGTCTTATTCGGCAGTTTCTACAACACCACCAACAGGACGATCAACCAGCTCGACATACGCCATAGGTGCGTTATCGCCAGCGCGGAAACCGCACTTGAGGATACGCAGGTAGCCGCCCTGACGGGTGGCGTAGCGCTTGCCCAGATCGTTGAACAGCTTACCGACGATTTCTTTCGAACGCGTACGGTCGAAAGCCAAACGACGGTTGGAAACGCTGTCAATCTTGGCCAGGGTGATCAGCGGCTCGGCAACGCGGCGCAGTTCCTTGGCTTTTGGCAGAGTAGTTTTGATCAGCTCGTGCTCGAACAGCGACACCGCCATGTTCTGAAACATGGCCTTGCGGTGAGAGCTAGTACGGCTCAGGTGACGTCCACTTTTACGATGACGCATGGTTCATTCCTTACCAAACACTACGTTCGGTGATTACGACGATCAGGCAGTCGCCTTGTCGTCCTTCTTAAGACTTGCAGGCGGCCAGTTGTCGAGGCGCATGCCAAGGGACAGACCACGCGAGGCCAGAACATCCTTGATTTCAGTCAAGGATTTCTTGCCCAGGTTCGGAGTCTTCAACAGTTCTACTTCGGTGCGCTGAATCAGGTCACCAATGTAGTAAATGTTCTCCGCCTTCAGGCAGTTGGCCGAACGCACGGTCAGTTCCAGATCGTCAACCGGACGAAGCAGGATCGGATCGATCTCGTCTTCCTGTTCGATGACAACGGGTTCGCTATCGCCTTTGAGGTCGACGAACGCAGCCAACTGCTGTTGCAGGATGGTTGCGGCACGACGGATAGCCTCTTCAGGGTCCAGTGTACCGTTGGTTTCCAGATCAATAACCAACTTGTCCAGGTTAGTACGCTGCTCCACACGGGCGTTTTCCACCACGTATGCAATGCGGCGCACTGGGCTGAACGAAGAGTCAAGCTGCAAGCGACCGATGCTGCGGCTTTCGTCTTCATCGCTCTGACGCGAATCGGCTGGTTCATAACCACGACCACGAGCTACGGTGAGCTTCATGTTCAAGGCGCCGTTAGACGCCAGGTTAGCGATTACGTGATCGGGGTTAACGATCTCGACATCATGATCCAGCTGAATATCGGCAGCGGTAACCACCCCCGAACCCTTCTTCGACAAGGTCAGCGTAACTTCGTCACGACCGTGCAGCTTGATAGCCAGACCTTTAAGGTTCAACAGGATTTCAATGACATCTTCCTGTACACCTTCGATGGCGCTGTACTCGTGGAGTACACCGTCAATCTCGGCCTCGACTACTGCACAGCCGGGCATTGAGGACAACAGGATGCGTCGCAGCGCGTTGCCCAGGGTATGGCCAAAACCACGCTCGAGTGGCTCGAGTGTAATTTTAGCGCGGGTTGGACTGACGACTTGCACATCAATATGGCGAGGCGTCAGGAACTCATTTACCGAAATCTGCATGGATGCACCTATTTTCTAGCCCTTACTTGGAGTAGAGCTCGACAATCAGGCTTTCGTTGATGTCGGCGGAGAGATCACTGCGAGCAGGAACGTTCTTGAAAACGCCCGACTTTTTCTCAGTGTCTACATCTACCCACTCAACACGGCCACGCTGAGCGCACAGTTCAAGGGCTTGAACGATACGCAGCTGATTCTTCGATTTCTCGCGAACCGCGACCACGTCACCCGGACGAACCTGGTAAGACGGGACGTTTACAGTTTTGCCGTTGATGCTGATCGCTTTGTGCGAAACCAGCTGACGGGATTCGGCACGGGTAGCGCCAAAGCCCATACGGTAAACAACGTTGTCCAGACGGCATTCGAGCAGCTGCAACAGGTTCTCACCGGTAGCGCCTTTCTTGCCGGCAGCTTCCTTGTAGTAACCGCTGAACTGACGCTCAAGAACGCCGTAGATACGACGGACCTTCTGCTTTTCACGCAGCTGAGTACCGTAGTCGGACTGGCGACCACGACGCTGGCCGTGGATACCTGGGGCTGCTTCGAGATTGCACTTCGATTCCAGGGCGCGAACGCCGCTTTTCAGGAACAGGTCAGTGCCTTCACGACGAGCCAGTTTGCATTTTGGACCAATGTAACGAGCCATTATCTATCGTCTCCTGATTACACGCGGCGCTTCTTCGGCGGACGGCACCCGTTATGCGGGATAGGCGTCACGTCGGTGATGCTGGCGATCTTATAGCCACAGCCGTTCAAAGCACGGACAGCGGACTCACGACCTGGACCTGGACCTTTGACGTTAACGTCGAGGTTTTTCAGGCCATATTCCAGCGCAGCTTGACCAGCACGTTCGGCGGCTACTTGAGCAGCGAACGGGGTGGACTTGCGAGAACCGCGGAAACCCGAGCCGCCGGAAGTAGCCCAGGACAGGGCGTTACCTTGGCGATCGGTAATGGTCACGATGGTGTTGTTGAAAGACGCGTGGATGTGGGCGATGCCATCAACCACTGTCTTTTTCACTTTTTTACGAGGACGAGCAGCAGGTTTTGCCATGACTAAATTCCTGTCGATTCGCTGGTGCGATTACTTGCGGATCGGCTTACGCGGACCTTTACGGGTACGCGCGTTGGTCTTGGTACGCTGACCGCGTACTGGAAGACCACGACGATGACGAAGACCGCGGTAGCAGCCCAGATCCATCAAGCGCTTGATTTTCATGTTGATTTCGCGACGCAGGTCACCTTCAGTGGTGAACTTTGCCACTTCGCCACGCAGCTGTTCAATCTGCTCGTCGCTCAGATCCTTGATCTTTGCGGCTGGGTTGACCCCAGTGTCTGCACAAATTTTCTGTGCAGTAGTGCGACCAACACCATAGATGTAGGTCAGCGAGATAACAGTGTGCTTGTTATCTGGAATGTTAACGCCTGCAATACGGGCCATTCAGTGGGACTCCAATTGACAGCTACCTACGCCCCGGAAGCCAAGAAATGGGGCGCAAGATAATATCGCTGTAATAACAAATAATCAACCCAGCAGCGCACTAGCTGCTGGGCTTGAAGCACGGACCACAATCAGCCTTGGCGCTGCTTGTGACGTGGCTCCGCGCTGCAAATTACTCGCACGACACCTTCACGGCGAATAATCTTGCAGTTGCGGCACAGCTTTTTCACCGATGCACGAACTTTCATGACCAACTCCTCGAACCTTATGGGACTCTCAGCGCAGCAGACTGCTGCCACCGTAGCCCTTCAGGTTGGCTTTCTTCATCAGGGATTCGTACTGGTGCGAAACGAGGTGCGATTGTACTTGGGACATGAAGTCCATCACAACCACCACCACGATCAGCAACGAGGTCCCGCCAAGGTAGAACGGAACGTTGGCCGCCACCACCAGGAACTGGGGCAAGAGGCACACGCACGTCATGTATAAGGCACCGAACATGGTCAAACGAGTCAGAACGCCATCAATGTAGCGCGCCGACTGCTCACCTGGACGGATACCCGGAATAAAGGCACCGGACTTCTTCAGGTTTTCCGCTACGTCTTTCGGATTGAACATCAACGCCGTATAGAAGAAGCAGAAGAAAATAATCCCTGCACTAAACAGCAGAATATTCAACGGCTGACCAGGAGCGATCGACTGCGAGATGTCCTGCAACCAGCCCATACCTTCAGACTGACCGAACCAGGCACCTAGCGAAGCCGGGAACAGCAAAATGCTGCTCGCGAAAATGGCAGGAATAACGCCTGCCATGTTCACTTTCAAAGGCAGGTGGCTCGTCTGCGCTGCGAAGACCTTGCGGCCTTGCTGACGCTTAGCGTAGTGAACGGCAATACGCCGTTGACCGCGCTCGATGAACACCACGAAACCGATGATCGCCACTGCCAGCAAACCGATTGCAACCAAAGCGAAAATGTTTATATCACCTTGCCGAGCAGACTCGAAAGACTGCCCTATCGCTCTCGGCAGACCGGCGACGATACCCGAAAAAATCAACATCGAGATACCGTTACCGACACCGCGCTCGGTGATCTGCTCACCCAACCACATCATGAACATTGCACCGGCCACAAACGTGGTCACCGCAACGAAATGGAAGCTGAAGTCAGCAGAGAACGCTACGCCCTGCCCTGCCAAGCCAATGGACATGCCAATAGCTTGAACCAGGGCGAGGACAACGGTGCCATAGCGGGTGTACTGGCTAATCTTGCGACGACCAGCTTCCCCTTCCTTCTTCAACTGCTCCAGCGTTGGGCTGACGGCGGTCATCAGTTGCATGATGATCGATGCCGAAATGTACGGCATGATCCCCAATGCAAAGATGCTCATCCGTTCCAGCGCACCGCCGGAAAACATGTTGAACAAGCTAAGAATGGTCCCCTCATTCTGTCGAAACAGGTCCGCCAGCCGATCGGGGTTGATACCAGGAACTGGGATATGCGCGCCGATCCTGTAGACGATAATCGCCAGAAACAGGAACCGCAGACGAGCCCAGAGCTCGGACAACCCGCCTTTGCTGAGCGCTGAGAGAGCACCTTGCTTAGCCATTTATTCCTCGAACTTGCCGCCAGCTGCTTCGATAGCCGCACGCGCACCTTTGGTGGCGGCGATACCCTTGATGGTGACCGCGCGAGTAACTTCGCCCGACAGCATGATTTTCACACGCTGTACGTTCTGGTTAATCACGTTGGCATCTTTCAAGGACTGCACAGTGACGATGTCGCCTTCCACTTTGGCCAACTCGGACAGACGCACTTCGGCGCGATCCATGGCTTTCAAGGAAACGAAACCGAACTTCGGCAGACGACGATGCAACGGCTGTTGACCGCCTTCAAAGCCCGGAGCGATAGTGCCACCGGAGCGGGAGGTTTGACCTTTGTGGCCGCGGCCACCAGTCTTACCCAAACCGCTACCGATACCACGGCCCGGACGATGCTTTTCACGACGGGAACCCGGCGCTGGACTCAGATCATTGAGTTTCATCGATTAACCCTCGACTCGCAGCATGTAGTAAGCCTTGTTGATCATCCCGCGATTCTCGGGAGTATCCTGGACTTCTACAGTGTGACCGATGCGACGCAGACCCAAACCCTTCACGCACAGTTTGTGGTTAGGGATGCGGCCGGTCATGCTTTTGATCAGCGTAACTTTGACGGTAGCCATGATCAGACGATCTCCTCAACGCTCTTGCCGCGCTTGGCAGCAATGGACGACGGGGACTGCATCGACTTCAAGCCTTTGAAAGTGGCATGGACCACGTTCACGGGGTTGGTCGAACCATAGCACTTGGCCAATACGTTCTGGACACCTGCAACTTCCAGGACCGCACGCATGGCACCGCCGGCGATGATACCGGTACCTTCAGAGGCTGGCTGCATGTAAACCTTGGAAGCGCCGTGGGCGGATTTCATGGCGTACTGCAGAGTAGTCCCGTTCAGGTCCACTTGAATCATGTTGCGACGTGCAGCTTCCATAGCTTTCTGGATAGCAGCAGGCACTTCACGAGATTTGCCACGGCCGAAACCGACGCGGCCTTTACCATCACCTACCACGGTCAACGCAGTGAAAGTGAAGATGCGACCGCCTTTAACGGTCTTGGCAACGCGGTTAACCTGAACCAGCTTCTCGATGTAGCCTTCGTCGCGCTTTTGGTCGTTATTTGACATAACTTAGAACTCCAGCCCAGCTTCACGAGCAGCATCAGCCAGCGCTTTAACGCGGCCATGGTACTTGAAGCCAGAGCGGTCGAAAGCCACCTGCGAGACGCCAGCGGCCTTAGCACGCGTAGCGACCAGCTGGCCAACCTTAGTGGCCGCGTCAACGTTGCCAGTGGCAGCGTCACGCAGTTCTTTATCCAAAGTCGAGGCGCTTGCCAAGACTTTGCTGCCGTCGGCCGAGATGACCTGGGCATAGATGTGCTGCGACGAGCGGAACACGCAGAGACGCACGACTTCGAGTTCGTGCATTTTCAGGCGTGCTTTGCGAGCGCGACGCAGTCGAGTAACTTTTTTGTCGGTCATTTGCTATGCCCTACTTCTTCTTGGCTTCTTTACGGCGGACGACTTCGTCTGCGTAACGTACACCTTTGCCTTTGTAAGGCTCTGGCGGACGGAAATCGCGGATTTCAGCGGCCACTTGACCCACCAGCTGCTTGTCGATGCCCTTGATCAGGATATCGGTCTGGCTAGGAGTCTCAGCGGTGATGCCTTCCGGCAGTTCGTAGTCCACCGGGTGCGAGAAGCCGAGCGCCAGATTCAGCACTGTGCCTTTTGCTTGTGCTTTGTAACCAACACCGACCAGCTGGAGCTTACGCTCGAAGCCTTGGCTTACGCCCTGGACCATGTTGTTAACCAAAGCGCGGGTGGTACCGGCCATTGCACGGGTTTGCTGATCGCCGTTTTTAGCAGCGAAACGCAGTTCGCCAGCTTCTTCAACGATTTCAACAGACGAGTGAACGTTCAGTTCGAGAGTGCCCTTGGCACCCTTCACCGAAAGCTGTTGACCGACGAATTTGATTTCGACTCCGGCCGGCAGCTTTACGGGGTTCTTAGCGACGCGTGACATGCTTATCCCCCCTTAGAACACTGTGCAAAGAACTTCGCCGCCGACACCGGCAGCGCGCGCAGCACGATCCGTCATCACACCTTTGTTGGTGGAGACGATGGACACGCCGAGACCGCCACGAACTTTGGGCAGATCTTCAACGGATTTGTACTGACGCAGACCTGGACGGCTTACGCGCTTCACTTCTTCGATGACTGGACGGCCTTCGAAGTACTTCAGCTCGATGGAAAGCGACGGTTTTGCTTCGCTGCTTACCTGATAACCCGCAATATAACCTTCGTCCTTCAGAACTTTGGCCACAGCAACCTTCAACGTGGAAGATGGCATGCTTACGACGGACTTTTCAGCCATCTGGGCATTACGGATTCGAGTTAGCATGTCCGCTAACGGGTCCTGCATACTCATGGGCTAGACGCTCCTGATACAAAAATAATTAGCCTTACGGCTACAACGTCGCCGAGCATTGCTCCGGTCCAAAAACCCGGGCTCAGGCGAGCCGGCAATTCTAGACGTACGGCCCAAATGAATCAAGCCCCATGAGGGGCTTGATTCATTTGCGAGGCCACCGGTGGTCGGCTGAAGATTCAGCCGATCATTCGGAACCTGCTTTAGGGCTTACCAGCTGGCTTTCACCAGACCTGGTACGTCACCGCGCATGGCAGCTTCACGCAGTTTGTTACGGCCAAGGCCGAACTTGCGGTAAACGCCGTGTGGACGACCAGTGATGCGGCAGCGGTTACGCATGCGCGAGGCGCTAGCGTCACGTGGCTGCTTCTGCAGAGCAACAGAAGCGTTCCAACGATCTTCGTCACTTGCGTTCAGATTCACGATGATAGCTTTGAGCTCAGCACGCTTCTTGGCGTATTTCGCGACGGTCAGCTGACGCTTCAGCTCGCGATTTTTCATACTCTTCTTGGCCATTTTCCTACTCCAATCAGTTGCGGAACGGGAATTTGAAAGCACGCAACAGGGCGCGACCTTCATCATCCGAACGTGCAGTGGTGGTCAGAGTAATGTCCAGACCGCGCAGAGCATCGATTTTATCGTAATCGATTTCCGGGAAAATGATCTGCTCTTTCACGCCCATGCTGTAGTTACCACGACCATCGAAGGACTTGGCATTCAGGCCGCGGAAGTCGCGAACCCGAGGCAGGGAGATCGCCAGCAGGCGGTCCAGGAATTCGTACATACGATCACGACGCAGCGTAACCTTAACACCGATCGGCCAGCCCTCACGGACCTTGAAGCCCGCGATGGATTTACGAGCGTAGGTCACAACGGCTTTCTGACCGGTGATTTTTTCCATGTCGGCAACAGCGTGCTCGATGACTTTTTTGTCACCGATCGCTTCGCCCAAACCCATGTTCAGGGTGATCTTGGTAACGCGCGGAACTTCCATCACGTTGGCAAGCTTAAGTTCTTCCTTAAGCTTGGGAGCGATTTCCTTCCGATAAATCTCTTTGAGTCGTGCCATGGTCTTCTACCTAGCAGTGTTCAAGCATCAACCGCTTTTTGGGTCGACTTGAAGACACGAATTTTCTTGCCATCTTCTACTTTGAAACCAACGCGATCAGCTTTGTTGGTTTCGCCATTGAAAATAGCGACGTTAGAAGCGTGCAGAGGCGCTTCTTTCTCGACGATACCGCCCTGGACGCCCGACATCGGGTTAGGCTTGGTATGACGCTTCACCAGGTTGACACCACCAACGACCAGACGGTCGTCAGCGAGCACCTTCAGCACCTTACCGCGCTTACCTTTGTCTTTGCCGGCGATCACGATGATCTCGTCGTCACGACGAATCTTTTGCATGTCGGATCTCCTTACAGCACTTCTGGGGCGAGCGAGACGATCTTCATGAACTTCTCGTTGCGAAGTTCACGGGTCACTGGCCCAAAGATACGGGTGCCGATAGGCTCTTGCTTGTTGTTCAACAGAACAGCAGCGTTGCCATCAAAGCGGATAATGGAGCCGTCAGCGCGACGAACACCGTGGCGAGTGCGGACTACAACAGCAGTCATCACTTGGCCTTTCTTCACCTTGCCGCGAGGAATAGCTTCCTTCACGGTCACTTTGATGATGTCACCGATACCTGCGTAACGACGATGCGAGCCACCCAGCACCTTGATGCACATAACACGACGAGCGCCGCTGTTATCGGCCACATCAAGCATGGATTGAGTCTGAATCATATAATTTCTCCGACCCTTAGCCCTTAGACTTCCACAGCGCGTTCGAGAACATCAACCAGAGCCCAGGACTTAGTCTTGGCCATCGGACGAGTTTCACGAATAGTGACCTTGTCGCCGATGTGGCATTGGTTGGTTTCGTCGTGCGCGTGCAGCTTAGTCGAACGCTTAACGTATTTACCGTAGATCGGGTGCTTAACGCGACGCTCGATCAGAACGGTGATGGTCTTGTCCATTTTGTCGCTGACAACACGGCCAGTCAGCGTACGGACGGTTTTTTCGGCTTCAGCCATGATTACTTACCTGCCTGCTGGTTGAGCACAGTCTTCACGCGAGCGATGTCACGCTTCACTTGCGAGAGCAGGTGAGACTGCCCCAACTGGCCAGTTGCCTTCTGCATACGCAGATTGAACTGGTCGCGCAGCAAGCCGAGCAATTGCTCGTTCAGTTGCTGTGCTGATTTTTCACGAAGTTCGTTCGCTTTCATCACATCACCGTCCGCTTAACAAAGGAGGTGGCGAGAGGCAGCTTCGCAGCTGCCAAGGCGAAAGCCTCACGCGCCAACTCTTCGGAAACACCCTCGATCTCATACAGGACTTTACCTGGCTGGATCTGGGCAACCCAGTACTCAACGGAACCCTTACCTTTACCCATCCGCACTTCAAGAGGCTTCTTGGTGACCGGCTTGTCCGGGAATACACGGATCCAGATCTTGCCGCCACGCTTAACGTGACGGGTCAAGGCACGACGTGCCGACTCAATCTGGCGAGCGGTGAGACGACCGCGAGCAACAGCTTTCAAGGCGAATTCGCCGAAGCTGACTTTGCTCCCGCGCAGTGCCAAGCCACGGTTGTGGCCAGTCATCTGCTTGCGGAACTTCGTACGCTTTGGTTGCAACATTTGGCGTACCCCTTACTTAGCAGCTTTTTTACGAGGCGCAGGTGCTTGTGGTTTCAGTTCTTCTTGGCGACCACCAATTACTTCGCCTTTGAAAATCCAAACCTTCACACCGATCACACCATAAGTGGTGTGAGCTTCGTAGTTGGCATAGTCGATGTCGGCACGCAGGGTGTGCAGTGGCACACGCCCTTCGCGATACCATTCAGTACGTGCGATTTCAGCACCGCCGAGACGACCGCTCACTTGGATCTTGATGCCTTTGGCACCAATGCGCATGGCGTTCTGTACAGCGCGTTTCATCGCGCGACGGAACATGACACGACGCTCCAGCTGCTGAGCTACGCTCTGCGCAACCAGCATACCGTCGAGTTCCGGCTTACGGATCTCTTCGATATTGATGTGCACAGGCACACCCATTTGCTTGGTCAGGTCCTGACGCAGCTTCTCAACATCTTCACCTTTCTTCCCGATAACGATACCTGGACGAGCGGTGTGGATGGTGATCCGTGCAGTTTGTGCCGGACGATGGATATCGATACGGCTTACGGACGCGCTTTTTAATTTGTCTTGGAGATACTCACGCACCTTCAGATCTGCGAACAAGTAGTCCGCATAAGTCCGACCGTCTGCGTACCAGACGGAGGTGTGCTCCTTGACGATTCCCAGGCGAATGCCAATGGGATGTACTTTCTGACCCATCTGATCGACTCCGTTACTTGTCCGCAACCTTGACAGTGATATGGCAAGACCGCTTGACGATGCGATCAGCGCGGCCTTTGGCACGCGGCATGATTCGCTTCAGCGAACGCCCTTCGTTGACGAAAACGGTGGAAACCTTGAGGTCGTCCACGTCTGCGCCTTCGTTATGCTCGGCGTTGGCAACGGCCGACTCCAGCACTTTCTTGATGATTTCCGCGGCTTTCTTACTGCTAAAAGCCAGCAGGTTGAGCGCTTCGCCCACCTTCTTCCCGCGGATCTGGTCGGCGACCAAGCGGGCTTTCTGGGCGGAGATTCGAGCGCCCGACAACTTAGCGGCTACTTCCATTTCCTAACCCCTTAACGCTTGGCTTTCTTGTCTGCCACGTGCCCACGATAAGTGCGGGTACCGGCAAACTCGCCTAGTTTGTGACCGACCATGTCTTCGTTCACGAGAACTGGGACATGTTGACGACCGTTATGTACTGCGATGGTCAAACCGACCATTTGTGGCAGGATCATCGAACGACGCGACCAGGTTTTCACCGGCTTGCGATCATTCTTTTCCGCCGCCACTTCGATCTTCTTCAGTAGGTGAAGATCAATAAAAGGACCTTTTTTCAGAGAACGTGGCACTGTCGTATCCCTCTATTTACTTGCGACGACGGACGATCATTTTGTCGGTACGCTTATTACCACGAGTCTTCGCGCCCTTAGTCGGGAAGCCCCATGGCGATACCGGATGACGACCACCAGAGGTACGACCTTCACCACCACCATGTGGGTGGTCAACCGGGTTCATGGCAACACCACGAACGGTTGGGCGAACGCCACGCCAGCGCTTAGCACCAGCTTTACCCAAGGAACGCAGGCTGTGCTCGGAGTTCGAGACCTCGCCCAACGTTGCACGGCACTCAGCCAGCACTTTACGCATTTCACCGGAACGCAGACGCAGGGTCACGTAGACACCTTCGCGAGCGATCAGCTGAGCCGAAGCACCAGCGGAACGTGCGATCTGAGCACCCTTACCTGGCTTCAACTCGATGCCGTGTACGGTGCTACCTACCGGAATGTTGCGCAATTGCAGCGAGTTGCCTGGCTTGATCGGCGCCAAGGCACCGGCAATCAGTTGGTCGCCAGCACTCACACCTTTAGGGGCGAGGATGTAGCGACGCTCGCCGTCTGCGTACAGAACCAGAGCAATGTGAGCAGTACGGTTAGGATCGTATTCGATACGCTCAACAGTGGCAGCGATGCCATCTTTGTCGTTGCGACGGAAATCGACCAAACGGTAATGCTGCTTATGACCACCACCGATGTGACGAGTGGTAATACGGCCATTGTTGTTACGACCACCAGACTTCGATTTTTTCTCGAGCAGCGGTGCGTGAGGAGCGCCTTTATGCAGCTCCTGGTTGACCACCTTGACCACGTGACGGCGGCCAGGGGAAGTCGGTTTGCATTTAACGATTGCCATGATGCACCCCTTCCTTACTCAGCACTGCTGCTGAAATCGAGATCTTGGCCTGGCTGAAGGGAGATAACTGCCTTCTTCCAGTCATTACGCTTGCCCAGACCGCGAGCAGTGCGCTTGGTTTTACCCAGAACATTCAGGGTAGTCACGCGCTCTACTTTCACGCTGAACAGGCTTTCGACGGCCTTCTTGATTTCCAGCTTGGTTGCATCAGTGGCAACCTTGAAAACGAACTGACCTTTCTTGTCTGCCAGAACCGTAGCCTTTTCGGAAACGTGCGGGCCAAGCAGAACTTTAAATACGCGTTCCTGGTTCATCCCAGCAGCTCCTCGAATTTCTTCACGGCCGACACAGTGATCAACACTTTGTCGTAGGCGATCAGACTAACTGGATCGGAACCTTGCACGTCACGAACATCAACGTGTGGCAGGTTACGAGCAGCCAGGTACAGGTTCTCGTCAACGGAGTCCGATACGATCAGGACGTCGGTGAGACCCATGCCGTTCAGCTTGCCCAGCAGGTCTTTGGTTTTCGGCGCATCAACGGCGAAATCCTGAACCACGACCAGACGATCAGTACGTACCAGCTCAGCAAGGATGGAGCGCAGAGCTGCGCGATACATCTTCTTGTTCAGCTTTTGCGAGTGATCCTGTGGACGAGCTGCGAAAGTGGTACCACCGCCACGCCAGATTGGGCTACGGATAGTACCGGCACGAGCGCGGCCAGTACCTTTCTGACGCCATGGGCGCTTACCGCCACCGGAAACGTCGGAACGGGTCTTCTGCTGCTTGCTGCCCTGACGGCCGCCGGCCATGTAGGCCACGACTGCTTGGTGTACCAGCGTCTCGTTGAACTCGCCACCGAAAGTCAGTTCGGAAACTTCGATCGCTTGAGCGTCATTTACATTTAATTGCATTTCGCTTCCCCTTAACCGCGAGCCTTGGCTGCTGCACGCACAACCAGGTTGCCGCCAGTTGCGCCAGGAACAGCGCCCTTAACCAGCAGCAGATTGCGTTCAGCGTCGACGCGTACAATTTCCAGGGACTGCACGGTCACGCGCTCAGCGCCCATATGACCGGACATTTTTTTGCCCTTGAATACACGACCAGGAGTCTGGCACTGGCCGATGGAGCCAGGGACACGGTGGGAAACGGAGTTACCGTGGGTGTTATCTTGACCGCGGAAGTTCCAACGCTTGATGGTACCGGCAAAGCCTTTACCCTTGGACTGACCGGTAACATCTACCAGTTGGCCCGCTGCGAAGATTTCTGCATTGATCAAGTCGCCAGCCTGGTATTCGCCGTCTTCGAGACGGAATTCCCAGACACCGCGACCAGCGGCAACGTTCGCTTTTGCGAAGTGACCGGCCTGAGCGGCTGTCACACGCGAAGCACGACGCTCGCCAACAGTGACTTGCACTGCCAGGTAGCCATCGGTCTCAACAGTTTTAAACTGGGTGACGCGATTCGGCTCGATCTCAATGACCGTAACCGGAATGGAGACACCTTCTTCGGTAAAAATGCGGGTCATACCGCATTTACGACCGACTACACCAATAGTCATGTTGTAAACCTCATGAGTGTACGGGGCTTTCACCCGCTATGGCCGCCCATTTCAGAGCGTTACACGACTAAGACCCAAGTCTTAGCCGAGGCTGATCTGCACTTCTACGCCTGCCGCAAGATCGAGCTTCATCAGCGCATCAACGGTTTTATCCGTTGGCTGGACGATGTCCAGTACACGCTTATGAGTACGGATCTCGTACTGGTCACGCGCGTCTTTGTTGACGTGCGGGGAGACCAGAACGGTGAACCGCTCTTTACGGGTAGGCAGTGGAATTGGACCACGCACCTGAGCACCAGTACGTTTCGCGGTTTCCACGATTTCCTGGGTGGATTGGTCGATCAGGCGATGGTCAAAAGCCTTCAACCTGATACGGATTTGCTGATTTTGCATTGGATTTCAGACTCCGGCTGCTATTCCCACCGAGCGCAATACGCCCGTTAAAAGGAGGCGCAATTCTATAGACGCTCCCACTGAGTGTCAACCCAATAAAAAAGCCCCTGCTTAGCAGGGGCTCTTCAAAGCATCGACGCTATCTCAAAAAGAGACTTATTCGATGATTTTGGCTACGACGCCAGCGCCGACGGTACGACCGCCTTCACGGATAGCGAAACGCAGACCGTCTTCCATCGCGATGGTTTTGATCAGGGTAACAACCATTTTGATGTTGTCGCCTGGCATAACCATTTCAACGCCTTCCGGCAGTTCGCAGTTACCGGTCACGTCAGTGGTCCGGAAGTAGAACTGTGGACGGTAGCCTTTAAAGAACGGCGTGTGACGACCGCCTTCTTCTTTGCTCAGCACGTACACTTCAGCTTCGAACTTGGTGTGCGGCTTAACCGAACCTGGCTTGACCAGTACCTGGCCACGCTCAACGTCGTCACGCTTGGTGCCGCGCAGCAGCACGCCGCAGTTCTCGCCAGCACGACCTTCGTCGAGCAGTTTACGGAACATTTCAACGCCGGTGCAGGTGGTGACGGTGGTGTCACGCAGACCTACGATTTCCAGCGGATCTTGAACCTTGACGATACCGCGCTCGATACGACCGGTAACTACAGTACCGCGACCGGAGATCGAGAATACGTCTTCGATTGGCATCAGGAACGGCTTGTCGATCACACGGACTGGGTCTGGAATGTAGCTGTCCAGGGTCTCAACCAGTTTACGAACGGCAGTGGTGCCCATTTCGTTGTCATCTTGGCCGTTCAGAGCCATCAGCGCCGAACCGATGATGATCGGGGTATCGTCGCCTGGGAAGTCGTAAGTGCTCAGCAGGTCGCGCACTTCCATCTCAACCAGTTCCAGCAGCTCAGCGTCGTCAACCATGTCAGCCTTGTTCAGGAAGACAACGATGTACGGAACGCCTACCTGGCGGGACAACAGGATGTGCTCACGGGTTTGTGGCATCGGACCATCAGCGGCCGAGCAAACCAGAATAGCGCCGTCCATCTGCGCAGCACCGGTGATCATGTTCTTCACATAGTCAGCGTGACCTGGGCAGTCAACGTGAGCGTAGTGACGGATCAGCGAGTTGTATTCAACGTGCGCGGTGTTGATGGTGATACCACGAGCTTTTTCTTCCGGAGCGCTGTCGATCTTGTCGAAAGCAACAACGGCAGAACCGAATACTTCGGAGCAAACGCGAGTCAGTGCTGCAGTCAGCGTGGTTTTACCGTGGTCAACGTGACCAATGGTGCCAACGTTGACGTGCGGTAGGGAACGATCAAATTTTTCTTTAGCCACGACAATTAACTCCTAGCCTAAAGGGGCTCAATCAGCCTTGTTTTTTAGATACAGTTTCAGCGATGTGCGCCGGAGCTGTGTTGTATTTTTTGAATTCCATAGAGTAGCTGGCACGCCCTTGGGACATGGAGCGAACGTCGGTCGCATAACCGAACATCTCACCCAGCGGAACCTCGGCACGAATAACTTTGCCGGACACCGTGTCTTCCATACCCAGGATCATGCCGCGACGACGGTTAAGGTCGCCCATCACGTCACCCATATAGTCTTCAGGCGTAACAACTTCCACCGCCATGATCGGCTCAAGCAACTCACCACCGCCCTTCTGGGCCAGTTGCTTGGTCGCCATGGAAGCAGCCACCTTAAACGCCATCTCGTTGGAGTCGACGTCGTGGTAGGAACCATCGAACACGGTAGCCTTCAGGCCGATCAGCGGATAGCCGGCAACAACGCCGTTCTTCATCTGCTCTTCGATACCCTTCTGGATAGCCGGGATGTATTCCTTAGGAACCACACCACCTACTACTTCGTTCACGAATTGCAGACCTTCCTGACCTTCATCAGCAGGGGCAAAACGGATCCAGCAGTGACCAAACTGACCACGACCACCGGACTGACGAACGAACTTACCTTCGATTTCACAGTTCTTCGTGATGCGCTCACGATACGAAACCTGAGGCTTACCAATGTTGGCTTCGACGTTGAACTCACGACGCATCCGGTCAACCAGGATGTCCAAGTGAAGCTCGCCCATGCCGGAGATGATCGTTTGACCCGTCTCCTCATCGGTTTTGACACGGAAAGACGGGTCTTCCTGAGCGAGCTTGCCCAGTGCGATACCCATTTTTTCCTGGTCATCCTTGGTCTTTGGCTCAACGGCAACCGAAATAACCGGCTCCGGGAAGTCCATGCGAACCAGGATGATTGGCTTGTCAGCGCTGCACAAGGTTTCACCAGTGGTGACGTCCTTCATGCCGATCAGGGCCGCGATGTCACCAGCGCGTACTTCCTTGATCTCTTCACGGGCGTTAGCGTGCATTTGCACCATACGACCGACGCGCTCTTTCTTGCCTTTAACCGAGTTGATCACGCCGTCGCCAGAGGCCAACACGCCCGAGTAAACGCGCACGAAGGTCAAAGTACCCACGAATGGGTCGGTTGCGATCTTGAACGCCAGGGCCGAGAACGGCTCGCTGTCGTCAGCATGACGCTCCATCTGGACTTCTTCATCATCAGGATCGGAACCCTTGATGGCAGGAATGTCGGTTGGAGCCGGCAGGTAATCGATCACGGCGTCGAGAACCAGGGGAACGCCCTTGTTCTTGAACGAAGAACCACAAACAGCCAAGACGATCTCGCCAGCGATAGTACGCTGACGCAGAGCGGCCTTGATTTCCGCGTTGGTGAGTTCTTCACCTTCGAGGTATTTGTTCATGAGGTCTTCGTTGGCTTCTGCCGCCGCTTCGACCATGTTGCTGCGCCACTCATCAGCCAGTTCCTGCAATTCAGCAGGGATAGGCTCACGACGAGGGACCATGCCTTTGTCACCGTCGTTCCAGTACACAGCTTCCATGGTCATCAGATCGATCTGACCCTGGAAATTGTCTTCGGAACCGATAGCCAGTTGAATAGGCACTGGAGTGTGACCCAGACGCTGTTTGATCTGGCCGATCACACGCAGGAAGTTGGCACCAGCACGGTCCATCTTGTTGACGTAAACAAGACGCGGAACACCGTACTTGTTGGCTTGACGCCATACGGTTTCGGACTGAGGCTCAACACCCGAGGTGCCGCAGAACACAACGACCGCGCCGTCGAGTACACGCAACGAACGCTCAACTTCAATGGTGAAGTCTACGTGGCCCGGGGTGTCAATGACGTTGAAACGGTATTGGTCTTTGTGCTGCTTCTCGGAACCCTGCCAGAAGGCGGTAATGGCAGCAGAAGTAATGGTAATACCACGCTCCTGCTCCTGAACCATCCAGTCTGTGGTCGCGGCGCCGTCATGCACCTCGCCCATCTTGTGGCTTTTGCCGGTGTAAAAAAGGACGCGTTCAGTGGTGGTGGTTTTACCCGCGTCCACGTGAGCCACGATACCGATGTTACGGTAGCGATTAATCGGTGTAGTACGAGCCATAAAGCCCTCGCAAAATTAGTGACGCTGGATTTAGAAGCGGTAGTGCGAGAACGCTTTGTTGGCTTCAGCCATACGGTGAACGTCTTCACGCTTCTTAACGGCAGCACCTTTGCCTTCGGCAGCGTCCAACAGCTCGCCGGCCAAACGCAGGGCCATAGACTTTTCACCGCGCTTACGCGCGAAGTCTACCAACCAGCGCATTGCCAGGGCGTTACGACGGGACGGACGAACTTCGACAGGAACCTGGTAAGTAGCACCGCCTACACGGCGCGACTTCACTTCGACCAGCGGAGCGATGGCGTCGAGAGCTTTCTCGAAGATTTCCAGGGGATCGCTGTTCTTACGTTCTTTAACCTTTTCCAGCGCGCCATAAACGATACGCTCGGCAACGGCTTTTTTACCGCTTTCCATCACGTGGTTCATGAACTTGGCCAGAATTTGGCTTCCGTATTTTGGATCGTCAAGCACTTCGCGCTTGGCTGCTACGCGTCTTCTTGGCATGGATAAGCCCTCAAACGGTCTTCAGGTTCGCTCGGCATGGGTGCCCTAGGGCCCCGCCGACCTTACTCTTATCGACTCAGAAAAATAGATAATTCAGTTTTTTACAAAAAGCCAAAACTATTTAGGCTTCTTGGTACCGTACTTCGAACGACCTTGGTTACGACCTTTAACGCCGGAGGTATCCAGGGAGCCGCGAACGGTGTGGTAACGAACACCTGGCAAGTCTTTTACACGACCGCCGCGGATCAGTACCACGCTGTGCTCTTGCAGGTTGTGGCCTTCACCGCCGATGTACGAGGAAACCTCGAAACCGTTGGTCAGGCGCACACGGCATACTTTACGCAGTGCCGAGTTAGGTTTTTTCGGCGTGGTGGTGTACACACGGGTGCACACGCCACGACGTTGCGGGCAGTTCTGCAGCGCAGGTACGTCGGATTTCTCGACGATACGCTTACGCGGCTGACGTACCAGCTGGTTGATAGTTGCCATCTACTAGCTCCACTGTTGTCTTGCGACGCTATTGTCTTGCAAGAAAGCAAAAATGGCAGGAACGAATCCCGCCAAATTTAGGGGTACAAGAGTCTAAAGAGGATCTTGCCCCCAGTCAAGACGAAGCCCCGGCTTCCTCGGCAAAGGTCACCGCGAAAAATATCTCGCGATAACCTTATTAGAGGCTACCAGGGCCAAGTCAGCACTACCGCTGGTCTCAATTACCGCTTGAGTTCAGCGCTTCGGTCAGAGCCGCTTCTACTTCACTGGCGCTGACGCGAGTAGGTTTGTCGAGTTCACGGCGACGCTTACGCTCGCTGTGGTACGCCAGACCAGTACCGGCCGGGATCAAACGACCCACGACCACGTTCTCTTTCAGGCCGCGCAGGTAGTCACGCTTGCCGGTGACGGCTGCTTCGGTCAGAACTCGGGTGGTTTCCTGGAAGGAAGCCGCCGAGATGAACGATTCAGTCGACAACGACGCCTTGGTGATACCCAACAGCACACGAGTGAACTTGGAGACGAACTTCTCGTCAGCACTCAGACGCTCGTTTTCACCCAGTACATGGGTCAACTCCATCTGGTCACCCTTGATGAAGCTGGAATCGCCAGACTCGGAGATCTCAACCTTACGCAGCATCTGACGCAAAATAGTCTCGATGTGCTTGTCGTTGATCTTCACGCCTTGCAGACGGTAAACGTCCTGGATCTCGTTGACGATGTACTTCGCCAGTGCGCTCACACCCAGCAAACGCAGGATGTCGTGCGGGTCGCTCGGACCGTCGGAGATAACTTCGCCGCGGTTCACTTGTTCGCCTTCGAAGACGTTCAGGTGACGCCACTTCGGAATCAACTCTTCGTACGGATCGCTACCATCGTTCGGCGTAATGACCAGGCGGCGCTTGCCTTTGGTTTCTTTACCGAAGGCAATGGTACCGCTGACTTCAGCCAGAATAGAGGCTTCTTTCGGACGACGCGCTTCGAACAAGTCAGCCACTCGTGGCAAACCACCGGTGATGTCACGAGTTTTCGACGTTTCTTGCGGGATACGGGCGATAACATCACCTACACCCACCTGCACGCCATCCGCTACACCCACCAAGGCGTTTGCCGGCAGGAAGTACTGGGCCGGTACGTCGGTACCTGGCAACAGCAGATCCTTGCCATCGACACCCACCATCTTCACCGCTGGGCGAATTTCTTTACCCGCAGCCGGACGATCTTTGGCATCCAGTACTTCGATGTTGGTCAGGCCGGTCAGTTCGTCTGTTTGACGCTTGATCGTGATGCCTTCTTCCATGCCCACGTAGGTCACGGTACCTTTCATCTCGGTAACGATTGGGTGAGTGTGCGGGTCCCACTTGGCTACGATAGAGCCAGCATCGACCTTGTCGCCTTCCTTCACCGAAATCACTGCACCGTAAGGCAGTTTGTAGCGTTCGCGCTCACGACCGAACTCGTCGGCAATCGCCAACTCACCCGAACGGGACACGGCAACCAGGTTACCGTCGAGACGCTCAACGTGCTTCAGGTTGTGCAGGCGAACCATACCGCCGTTCTTCACCTGGACGCTGTCGGCTGCGGAGGTCCGGCTTGCCGCACCACCGATGTGGAACGTACGCATGGTCAGCTGGGTACCCGGCTCACCAATGGACTGGGCAGCGATAACGCCGACCGCTTCACCGATGTTCACCTGGTGACCACGAGCCAAATCACGGCCGTAGCACTTGGCACAAATGCCGTAGCGGGTTTCACAGCTGATCGGCGAGCGAACAATCACTTCGTCGATGCTGTTGAGTTCGATGAACTCGACCCACTTCTCGTCCACCAGCGTACCGGCCGGAACGATGACTTCGTCGGAGCCAGGCTTGAACACGTCACGGGCAATAACACGGCCCAGTACACGTTCACCCAATGGCTCAACCACGTCACCGCCTTCAATATGCGGCGTCATGAGCAAGCCTTGCTCGGTGCCGCAATCGACTTCGGTCACGACCAAGTCTTGTGCAACGTCCACCAGACGGCGAGTCAGGTAACCGGAGTTAGCCGTCTTCAAGGCGGTATCCGCAAGACCCTTACGAGCACCGTGAGTCGAGATGAAGTACTGCAGTACGCTCAGACCTTCACGGAAGTTCGCCGTAATCGGCGTTTCAATGATCGAGCCATCCGGCTTGGCCATCAAACCACGCATACCGGCCAGCTGACGAATCTGAGCAGCCGAACCCCGAGCACCAGAGTCAGCCATCATGTACATGGAGTTGAAAGACTCCTGATCGACTTCAACGCCATGGCGGTCGATAACCTTCTCTTTCGAGAGGTTAGACATCATTGCCTTGGACACTTCGTCGTTAGCTTTCGACCAAAGGTCGATCACCTTGTTGTACTTCTCGCCCTGAGTCACCAAGCCAGACGCGTACTGGCTCTCGATCTCTTTCACTTCGTCGGTAGCGGCACCGATGATGCGGGCTTTTTCGTCAGGGATAACGAAGTCGTTAACACCGATGGAAACGCCAGAAATGGTCGAGTAAGCGAAACCGGTGTACATCAACTGGTCAGCGAAAATAACGGTCTCTTTCAAACCCACCACGCGGTAGCACTGGTTGATCAGTTTGGAGATCGCCTTTTTCTTCATCGGCTGGTTGACGACGTCGTAGGACAGGCCTGGTGGAACGACCTGGAACAACAACGCACGGCCAACGGTGGTGTCGACGATACGGGTATTCTTGACGCTGCCGCCATCACGATCATTGACGGTTTCGTTGATACGAACCTTGATCTTAGCGTGCAGGGCTGCTTCGCCGGCGCGGAACACGCGGTCGACTTCCTGCAGGTCGGCGAAGATACGACCTTCACCTTTGGCGTTGATCGCCTCACGGGTCATGTAGTACAGACCCAATACAACGTCCTGCGACGGCACGATGATTGGCTCACCGTTGGCTGGCGACAGGATGTTGTTGGTCGACATCATCAGCGCACGGGCTTCGAGCTGGGCTTCCAGGGTCAGCGGTACATGGACCGCCATCTGGTCGCCGTCGAAGTCAGCGTTGTACGCGGCGCAGACCAATGGGTGCAGCTGAATAGCTTTACCTTCGATCAACACCGGTTCAAACGCCTGGATACCCAGACGGTGAAGTGTCGGTGCGCGGTTGAGCAGTACGGGGTGTTCGCGAATGACTTCGGCGAGAACGTCCCAAACTTCCGGCAATTCCCGCTCGACCATCTTCTTGGCCGCTTTGATGGTGGTCGCAAGACCGCGCATTTCCAGCTTGCCGAAGATGAACGGCTTGAACAGTTCGAGTGCCATTTTCTTAGGCAGACCGCACTGATGCAGGCGCAGGGTCGGACCTACGGTGATAACCGAACGACCCGAGTAGTCAACACGCTTACCGAGCAAGTTCTGACGGAAACGACCTTGCTTACCCTTGATCATGTCAGCCAAGGATTTCAGAGGACGCTTGTTCGAACCGGTAATAGCGCGACCGCGGCGACCGTTGTCGAGCAACGCATCGACCGCTTCCTGCAGCATGCGCTTTTCGTTGCGCACGATGATGTCAGGGGCCGACAGGTCCAGCAGACGCTTCAGACGGTTGTTACGGTTGATTACACGACGATACAGATCGTTGAGATCGGAAGTCGCGAAACGGCCACCGTCCAGGGGAACCAGTGGACGCAGATCTGGCGGCAGAACCGGCAGAACGGTCAACACCATCCACTCAGGCAGGTTGCCGGAGCCTTGGAAGGCTTCCATCAACTTCAGACGCTTGGACAGCTTCTTGATCTTGGTTTCCGAGTTGGTCTGCGGAATCTCTTCGCGCAGGCGACCAATTTCGTGCTCCAGGTCAATAGCGTGCAGCAGCTCACGGACTGCTTCGGCACCCATACGGGCATCGAAATCGTCACCGAACTCTTCCAACGCTTCAAAATACTGTTCGTCGTTGAGCAGCTGGCCCTTTTCAAGGGTAGTCATGCCTGGGTCGATAACGACGTAGCTCTCGAAGTAGAGAACGCGTTCGATATCACGCAGGGTCATGTCCATCAGCAAGCCGATACGGGACGGCAGCGACTTCAGGAACCAGATGTGGGCAACCGGCGAAGCCAGCTCGATGTGGGCCATACGCTCACGACGAACTTTGGCCAAGGCGACTTCAACGCCACACTTCTCGCAGATCACGCCACGATGCTTCAAGCGCTTGTACTTACCGCACAGGCACTCGTAGTCTTTAACCGGGCCAAAGATCTTGGCGCAGAACAGGCCGTCACGTTCGGGTTTGAACGTACGGTAGTTAATGGTTTCCGGCTTTTTAACTTCACCGAACGACCACGAACGGATCATCTCCGGCGAGGCCAAACCGATGCGGATGGCGTCGAACTCTTCGACTTGACCCTGGTTTTTCAGCAAATTCAGTAGGTCTTTCAAGGCCTTTCCTCCTGGCGGAGCAAGGAGCGAGCTGTATCAGCCCCGCTCCCGATTCGCGTCACGTGTTATTCGGTTTCCAGATCGATATCGATGCCGAGAGAGCGAATCTCTTTGATCAACACGTTGAAGGACTCGGGCATGCCCGGCTCCATACGGTGATCGCCGTCCACGATGTTCTTGTACATCTTGGTACGACCGTTTACATCGTCCGACTTCACGGTGAGCATTTCTTGCAGGGTGTAGGCCGCGCCGTACGCTTCCAGCGCCCAGACTTCCATCTCCCCGAAACGCTGACCACCGAACTGCGCCTTACCACCCAGCGGCTGCTGAGTAACCAGGCTGTAAGAACCGGTGGAACGGGCGTGCATCTTGTCGTCCACCAAGTGGTTCAGTTTCAGCATGTACATGTAGCCCACGGTGACCGGACGCTCGAACTTGTTACCGGTACGACCATCGAACAGCTGCATCTGGCCGCTTTCTGGCATATCTGCCAACTTCAGCATGGCCTTGATTTCGCTTTCCTTGGCGCCGTCGAACACCGGGGTGGCCATTGGAACGCCGCCCTTGAGGTTCTTGGCCAGGTCGAGGATTTCCTGGTCGGTGAAGTCTTCCAGTTTTTCCTGACGACCGCCGATCTCGTTATAGATCTCGGTGAGGAAGCTACGTAGCTCGGCCACCTTACGCTGTTCTTCCAGCATGCGGTTGATCTTCTCGCCCAAGCCTTTGGCCGCGAGGCCCAGGTGAGTTTCGAGGATCTGCCCAACGTTCATACGCGAAGGTACGCCCAGTGGGTTGAGGACCACGTCCACCGGCGTACCGTTGGCGTCGTGCGGCATGTCTTCGACCGGCATGATCACAGAGACCACACCTTTGTTACCGTGACGACCAGCCATCTTGTCGCCCGGTTGAATGCGACGACGGATAGCCAGGTAAACCTTGACGATCTTCAGCACGCCTGGAGCCAGGTCATCGCCCTGCTGCAGTTTGCGCTTCTTGTCTTCGAACTTGTCGTCCAGCAGGCGACGGCGATCAACGATGTAGGCCTGAGCCTTCTCGAGTTGCTCGTTGAGCGCGTCTTCGGCCATGCGCAGTTTGAACCACTGGCCATGCTCGAGGCTGCCCAAAACTTCAGCAGTAATTTCGGTGCCTTTCTTCAGGCCCGCGCCGCCTTCAACGATCTGCCCCATCAGGGCCGAGCTCAAACGCTCGAAGGTCGCGCCTTCGACGATACGGAACTCTTCGTTAAGGTCCTTGCGGATCTCGTCCAGCTGGCTCTTCTCGATCGACAGCGCACGAGCGTCACGCTCAACGCCATCACGGGTGAAGACCTGAACGTCGATGACCGTACCTTTGGTGCCAGTTGGCACGCGCAGGGAGGTGTCTTTAACGTCGCTGGCTTTTTCACCGAAGATTGCGCGCAGCAGTTTTTCTTCTGGTGTCAGTTGGGTCTCGCCTTTAGGCGTGACTTTACCAACCAGAATGTCACCGGCGCCGACTTCGGCACCTACGTACACGATACCGGCTTCGTCCAGCTTGTTCAGCGCGGCTTCACCTACGTTAGGGATATCCGCGGTGATTTCCTCTGGCCCCAGCTTGGTGTCACGAGCCACACAGGTCAGTTCCTGAATGTGGATCGTGGTGAAGCGGTCTTCCTGAACCACACGCTCGGACAGGCAGATGGAGTCTTCGAAGTTGAAGCCGTTCCACGCCATGAACGCGATGCGCATGTTCTGACCCAGCGCCAGTTCACCCATGTCGGTGGACGGACCATCAGCCATGATGTCGCTGCGCTCGACCCGATCACCTTTACTCACCAGCGGGCGCTGGTTAATGCAGGTGTTCTGGTTGGAACGGGTGTATTTGGTCAGGTTGTAGATATCTACACCCGCCTCACCGGTTTCAACTTCGTCATCGGCTACGCGAACAACGATACGGCTGGCATCGACGGAGTCGATCACACCACCGCGGCGAGCCACGACGCAAACGCCGGAGTCACGGGCAACGTTGCGCTCCATACCGGTACCTACCAGCGGCTTGTCAGCACGCAGGGTGGGTACAGCTTGACGCTGCATGTTAGAACCCATCAACGCACGGTTGGCGTCGTCGTGCTCAAGGAACGGGATCAGCGACGCGGCGACAGAAACAACCTGCTTCGGCGACACGTCCATCAAGGTGACATCTTCTGGCGCCTTGACGGTGAACTCGTTCAAGTGACGAACAGCAACCAGCTCGTCGACCAGTTGGTTCTTGTCGTTCATCGCGGCCGAGGCCTGGGCGATCACGTGATCGGCCTCTTCAATGGCAGACAGGAACACGATCTCATCGGTCACCAGGGCATCTTTCACCACACGGTACGGGCTTTCCAAGAAGCCATACTGGTTGGTACGTGCGTAGGCAGCCAAGGAGTTGATCAGACCAATGTTCGGACCTTCAGGGGTCTCGATCGGGCAGACACGACCGTAATGCGTCGGGTGAACGTCACGAACTTCGAAGCCAGCGCGCTCACGGGTCAAACCGCCCGGGCCGAGTGCGGAGACACGACGCTTGTGGGTAATTTCCGACAGCGGGTTGTTCTGGTCCATGAACTGGGAGAGCTGGCTGGAGCCGAAGAACTCTTTAACCGCGGCTGCAACTGGCTTAGCGTTGATCAGATCCTGAGGCATCAGGCCTTCGCTTTCCGCCATCGACAGCCGCTCTTTGACCGCACGCTCAACGCGTACCAGGCCAACACGGAATTGGTTCTCGGCCATTTCGCCAACGCAGCGAACACGACGGTTACCCAGGTGATCGATATCGTCGACAATGCCTTTACCGTTACGGATGTCGACCAAAGTCTTCAACACGGCAACGATGTCTTCTTTGCTCAGTACACCTGAACCTTCGATTTCGGTACGACCGATACGACGGTTGAACTTCATCCGGCCGACCGCAGACAGGTCATAACGCTCAGGGCTGAAGAACAGGTTGTTGAACAAGGTTTCGGCGGCGTCCTTGGTAGGTGGCTCACCAGGACGCATCATCCGGTAGATCTCGACCAAAGCTTCCAGCTGGTTGCTGGTAGAGTCGATTTTCAAGGTGTCGGACACGAACGGACCGCAGTCGATGTCGTTGGTGTACAACGTTTCGATGCGGACAACCTGCGCTTTGGCAATTTTGCCCAGCAGCTCGGTAGTCAGTTCGGTATTGCACTCGCACAGGATCTCGCCAGTGGCCGGGTGCACGATGGCCTTGGCGGTGGTGCGACCAATGACGTAGTCCAGCGGCACTTCCAAAAGCTTGGTGCCGGCCTTCTCGATCTGGTTGATGTGGCGGGCAGTAATACGGCGGCCCTGCTCAACAATAACCTTGCCGGTGCCGTCGACGATATCCAGTACTGCGATTTCACCGCGCAGGCGCTGCGGCACCAACTCCAGGCTGAGCATTTCGCCCTGCACATGGAAGATGTTGGTGGTGTAGAAGGCATCGAGGACTTCCTCGGTGCTATAGCCCAAGGCGCGCAACAGTACCGAGGCTGGCAGCTTACGACGACGGTCGATCCGGACGAATACACAGTCTTTCGGATCGAACTCGAAGTCCAGCCACGAACCGCGGTAAGGAATGATGCGAGCGGAGTACAGCAGCTTGCCCGAGCTGTGGGTCTTGCCACGGTCGTGGTCGAAGAACACGCCTGGCGAGCGGTGCAGCTGGGAAACGATTACACGCTCGGTACCGTTGATGACAAAGGTACCGTTCTCAGTCATCAGGGGGATTTCACCCATGTAGACTTCTTGCTCTTTGATGTCTTTGATCGCTTTGTTCGACGACTCTTTGTCGAAGATGATCAGGCGCACTTTTACCCGCAAAGGTACGGCGTACGTCACGCCTCGCAACACGCACTCTTTGACATCAAAAGCCGGTTCGCCCAGGCGATAACCAACGTACTCCAAAGCCGCATTGCCGGAGTAGCTGATGATCGGGAAAACGGATTTGAAGGCCGCATGCAGACCGACATCACGGAACTTGTCCTTGGTCGCGCCCGCCTGCAAGAATTCGCGATACGAATCCAGCTGGATAGCCAAGAGGTACGGTACGTCCATGACGTCCGGCAACTTGCTAAAGTCCTTGCGGATACGTTTTTTCTCAGTGTATGAGTAAGCCATCAGCGTTCCCCAGCTTGGTCACCTGCTTGTGGCCCCTCCCGACGGGAGCAGCCAGAAAATCGTGCAACCCCCGTGGGTTGCGCCGCCACTATTGGCGGGTGAAGCACGTTACGGGCGTCAACCTGATCGACTGCCAGTAACGGAAAAAGGCCGGTGGCATAAGCCACCAGCCATCAGCCTTTCGCTTGACGCTTGGGCTGGAGACGCAAGGTCGAAACTTACTTAACTTCGACTTTAGCGCCTGCTTCTTCCAGGGCTTTCTTGAGCTTGTCGGCTTCGTCTTTCGACACGCCTTCTTTCACAACTCCCAGATCGTCAACAACGGCTTTGGCTTCTTTCAGGCCCAGGCCGGTGGCTTCACGTACAGCCTTGATGACGTTAACTTTCTTCTCGCCCGACTCAACCAGTTTAACGGTGAATTCGGTTTGTTCTTCAACCACGGCAGCAGCGGCAGCTGGGCCAGCGGAAGCAGCAGCAGCGCTGACGCCGAACTTCTCTTCCATAGCCTTGATCAGCTCAACGATTTCCAGAACGGATTTCTCGCCGATTGCTTCGATGATTTGGTCGTTAGACAGAGCCATGACTCTAATTCCTGTATTGGGGGATAGCCTGTTGGGCCATCGAAATAAACAAAAAAGCGCGAGGTGAGGGAGCGTGCGGCCTTAGGCTGCAGCAGCTTCCTTGGCATCGCGAAGTGCCGCCAGAGTACGAGCCAGCTTGCTGGTAGCGCCTTGAATCACGCTCATCAGCTGCGAAATGGCTTCGTCACGGGTCGGCAAGGTTGCCAGCACGTCGATTTGGTTAGCTGCGAGGTACTTGCCCTCGAACGCAGCTGCCTTGATCTCGAACTTGTCCTGACTCTTGGCAAACTCTTTGAACAGACGAGCAGCAGCGCCCGGGTGTTCGTGCGAGAATGCGATCAGAGTCGGGCCGGTGAACACGTCGTTGAGGACACTGTATTCAGTGTCAGCAACAGCGCGCTTGAGCAGGGTGTTACGTACAACACGTACGTAAACGCCAGCTTCACGAGCCTCTTTACGGAGTCCGGTCATAGCGCCTACTGTCACACCACGGGCATCAGCCACGACAGCGGACAGAGCGGCTTTGGCAGCCTCGTTGACTTCAGCGACGATGGCCTTCTTGTCTTCGAGTTTAATTGCCACGGGTAAAACTCCTGCTTGTTACCGTTTCATCTGGCCAAAGCCAGATGTCATGTTGGTGTCTGATTCGGTAAGGAACCGGGAGCACCATCTGCGTAGGCTTGAGTTTTAAGACTTGCGCCGCCTACGGTCTTGGATAGCCCCCGCCAGGCAGGGACCCCAATTTTTTCAACAGCGGCGCAATCGCTCGCACCGCTGATTTTGTCTTACGCGTCGAGCGAGCCTTGGTCGATGACCAGACCTGGACCCATGGTGGTGCTCAGGGTAACGCGCTTGACGTAGATACCTTTCGACGAAGCGGGTTTGATGCGCTTCAGGTCAACCAGCAGCGCTTCCACGTTCTCTTTCAGCTTGGTGGCATCAAAGCCAACCTTGCCGACGGAAGTGTGGATGATGCCGTTTTTGTCGGTGCGATAACGAACCTGACCAGCCTTGGCGTTTTTTACGGCAGTGGCTACGTCTGGGGTTACGGTACCAACTTTAGGGTTAGGCATCAGGCCACGTGGACCGAGGATCTGACCCAACTGACCAACAACGCGCATAGCATCCGGGGAAGCGATGACGACGTCGTAGTTCAGGTCGCCGCCTTTCATTTCGGCAGCCAAGTCGTCCATACCAACGCGATCAGCACCAGCGGCCAACGCAGCTTCAGCAGCCGGGCCCTGGGTGAACACAGCAACACGGACCGTCTTGCCAGTGCCATGAGGCAGCACAGTAGCGCTACGAACGACCTGGTCAGATTTACGTGGATCCACGCCCAGGTTAACGGCGACGTCGAAAGACTCGCTGAATTTCACTGTGGACAGTTCGGCCAACAGTGCAGCGGCGTCTTCAAAATTGTAGAACTTGCCTGCTTCGATTTTGGAAGCAATAGCTTTTTGGCGCTTAGTCTGCTTAGCCATTACACACCCTCCACGTTAAGGCCCATGCTACGAGCAGAACCGGCGATAGTACGCACGGCAGCTTCCATGTCAGCGGCAGTCAGATCAGCATTCTTTGCAGTAGCGATCTCTTCCAGCTGAGCACGGGTAACGGTGCCAACTTTGACGGTGTTCGGACGAGCAGAACCGCTGGTCAAGCCAGCTGCTTTCTTCAACAGAACCGAGGCAGGCGTACTTTTGGTTTCAAAAGTAAAGCTACGGTCGCTGTAGACAGTGATGATCACTGGAGTCGGCAAGCCTGCTTCCTGACCCGAAGTGCGGGCGTTGAAAGCTTTGCAGAATTCCATGATGTTCACGCCGTGCTGGCCCAAGGCTGGACCGACGGGTGGACTTGGGTTGGCCTGGCCGGCCTTTACTTGCAGCTTGATGTAAGCCGTGATTTTCTTAGCCATGAGCTACTCCACTATTGGGTACGAGCGCCTTGCGGCTCCCCAGTTGCTTGCGTTTTATCCCAAAGACGACAAAACCCCGCAGCTTACGCCTGCGGGGTATGGGATCCGTTTCCAATCAGACTTTTTCGACCTGACTGAACTCGAGCTCCACCGGAGTGGAGCGACCGAAAATGAGCACCGCGACCTGGATCCGGCTCTTTTCGTAATTGACTTCTTCAACCGTGCCGTTGAAATCGGCAAACGGACCGTCAGTGACGCGGACGACTTCACCCGGCTCGAACAGAGTTTTGGGCTTAGGCTTGTCGCTGCCGTCAGCAACACGACGAAGGATAGCATCAGCTTCCTTGTCAGTGATTGGCGCAGGCTTATCCGCAGTACCACCGATAAAGCCCATGACACGAGGAGTGTCCTTGACCAAGTGCCAAGTACCCTCGTTCATATCCATCTGTACTAGCACGTAACCCGGAAAGAACTTACGCTCACTTTTGCGCTTCTGGCCATTACGCATCTCCACCACTTCTTCAGTGGGGACCAGAATCTCGCCAAATCCGTCTTCCATGCCAGCCAGTTTCACGCGCTCGATCAACGAGCGCATGACATGCTTCTCATAACCCGAGTAAGCATGCACTACGTACCAACGCTTAGCCACGGGACACCCTTAGCCAACAATCAAGGAAACAAGCCAGCCGAGCAGGGAATCGAGCCCCCACAACAGCAACGCCATGACCAGCACAACCGCTACAACAATAAGCGTGGTTTGCGTGGTCTCTTGGCGAGTTGGCCATACGACTTTACGAATTTCCGCACGAGCTTCCTTTGCCAGGACAAAGAATGACTTACCTTTGGCGGTCTGCAATGCAACGAATGCAGCCACACCAGCCAGGGCGAGCAACGCGAGAACCCGATATAAGATAGGCGACGCGGAGTAGTACTGATTACCTACCACGCCTACCACCACCAGAGCGACTACAACAAGCCACTTGAGCAGATCAAAGCGAGATTCTTGGGCTTCAGCCTTGGGAGTCATCTAGGAAAATCCTGTGAAAAGAAAGCCAGACACACGGTGTGAATCTGGCAGGTCAGGAGGGAATCGAACCCCCAACCTACGGTTTTGGAGACCGTCGCTCTGCCAATTGAGCTACTGACCTAAAACAAATCAGGCCGACCATTATGTCGGCCTGGAAAAGCTATTGCAACCGATTATTCGATGATTTTGGCTACGACGCCAGCGCCGACGGTACGACCGCCTTCACGGATAGCGAAACGCAGACCGTCTTCCATCGCGATGGTTTTGATCAGGGTAACAACCATTTTGATGTTGTCGCCTGGCATAACCATTTCAACGCCTTCCGGCAGTTCGCAGTTACCGGTCACGTCAGTGGTCCGGAAGTAGAACTGTGGACGGTAGCCTTTAAAGAACGGCGTGTGACGACCGCCTTCTTCTTTGCTCAGCACGTACACTTCAGCTTCGAACTTGGTGTGCGGCTTAACCGAACCTGGCTTGACCAGTACCTGGCCACGCTCAACGTCGTCACGCTTGGTGCCGCGCAGCAGCACGCCGCAGTTCTCGCCAGCACGACCTTCGTCGAGCAGTTTACGGAACATTTCAACGCCGGTGCAGGTGGTGACGGTGGTGTCACGCAGACCTACGATTTCCAGCGGATCTTGAACCTTGACGATACCGCGCTCGATACGACCGGTAACTACAGTACCGCGACCGGAGATCGAGAATACGTCTTCGATTGGCATCAGGAACGGCTTGTCGATCACACGGACTGGGTCTGGAATGTAGCTGTCCAGGGTCTCAACCAGTTTACGAACGGCAGTGGTGCCCATTTCGTTGTCATCTTGGCCGTTCAGAGCCATCAGCGCCGAACCGATGATGATCGGGGTATCGTCGCCTGGGAAGTCGTAAGTGCTCAGCAGGTCGCGCACTTCCATCTCAACCAGTTCCAGCAGCTCAGCGTCGTCAACCATGTCAGCCTTGTTCAGGAAGACAACGATGTACGGAACGCCTACCTGGCGGGACAACAGGATGTGCTCACGGGTTTGTGGCATCGGACCATCAGCGGCCGAGCAAACCAGAATAGCGCCGTCCATCTGCGCAGCACCGGTGATCATGTTCTTCACATAGTCAGCGTGACCTGGGCAGTCAACGTGAGCGTAGTGACGGATCAGCGAGTTGTATTCAACGTGCGCGGTGTTGATGGTGATACCACGAGCTTTTTCTTCCGGAGCGCTGTCGATCTTGTCGAAAGCAACGACGGCAGAACCGAATACTTCGGAGCAAACGCGAGTCAGTGCTGCAGTCAGCGTGGTTTTACCGTGGTCAACGTGACCAATGGTGCCAACGTTGACGTGCGGCAATGAACGATCAAATTTCTCTTTAGCCATCGGAACAGCTCCAATAAAAGAATTAGCAAGCTATGCAGACCATTAAAACAAAGGCGGATATTCACATATCCGCCTTTGAAAAATGGAGCTCTTGAGCGGATTCGAACCGCTGACCTCACCCTTACCAAGGGTGTGCTCTACCAACTGAGCTACAAGAGCGAAACACCCAGACAACAGTAAACTTGGAGCGGGTAGCGGGAATCGAACCCGCATCATCAGCTTGGAAGGCTGAGGTTCTACCACTAAACTATACCCGCAGAGCTTACTGCTATCGCAAAAATGGTGGAGGGAGAAGGATTCGAACCTTCGAAGTCGTAGACGTCAGATTTACAGTCTGATCCCTTTGGCCGCTCGGGAACCCCTCCTTAACTGGGCGGCATTTTCAACTCTTGCCACCACTCTGTCAAGCTTTTTCTCATTAAAATCTTGAGGTTAGCTGTTTTTGACAGTTGCTTCCCAGGTAGCGCTTGAAGCGGCATCCCTGTGAAGCGGGCGCCATTCTATGCAAACTAATCGACAGTTGCAATGCCTGTGCAGGGCATAATTTTCTGCTTCAGGTCGACGAGCTCCTTGACCAAGCCATCTAGCACCGCACCCTCCATTGCAGCACGGCTCGAAGGTTGCACCTGAAGCCAATGCCCTCCCCCGGCCTCACCACGCAACTCAACGGCGCGAGTCGCCACACCGCGAGCGTTCAGACGAGCGCCTACCTCAGTCAGTTTCGCCGCCTGAGAATAACCACCCAGGTACAAACACTGCTCTGCTTGCACACCTTCCTTGGCCGGACGAGATTCGCTCAGTAACTGAATATCTTGCCGCGCCCCTCGATACTGAGCCAACGGCGCGACCTCTTTGGCACGCAACGGCGCTTCTTGCTGATGCCAGATGTAGTAAAAAACGTTGAGCACCAGCAGCAACAGAAAAAACCAACGCATAATCACCTCACTGCAGTGGGCAAGCCAACGCTAGGCCCACGAATACCAAGTCTGGCGCGACTCTAGCTTCGGGAACTACGTCGCGAACCAAACTCGCATCACCCCCGGTCAAAAACACTACAAAGGCATCACCCAGCAGGGAACGGGCTTGCTCAACCTGGGTCAGCACAAAACCACGCAACATAAACGCGCAACCGCGCTCTACAGCCTCCACCGTAGAGCGGCCTGGCAGCATTTCCCGCACTGCCAGCTCGGCGGCTTCATCGTCATAACGAATTCGGCGCGTGTGGGTGCGCAACTGATTACGCATCAGTGTGAGGCCTGGGCAGATAAACCCGCCTAGATGCTCTCCAGAGCTCGAGACAAAGTCCGAGGTAACGGCAGTCCCTAGATCAATCACCAAGCATGCACCGCCTGCGAGGCGGTACCCCCCAACGAACGCAAGCCAACGATCCAGCCCTAGCCGATCGAATTCTTCATAACCGTTACTGACACCGGCGAGCACCCTGGCAGGCTGCGCGCGCTGGGTGGCCACGCCATAACGATCCTGAATCAGGGCGATCAACTGCAACGTTTCATCTTCTGTACGCACGCTAACCAAACGACTATGGCGCAAAGATAACCCAGCCAGCAGCGCCAAAGACGCCATAAGCTTTTCATCAGAATCCACCACTCCACCACCCAGCACACTGGATTGCAGCGAGTCGATGACTCTCCACTTGATAAAGCTATTGCCGCAATCGAGCTCAAGAATCATGTCGCAGCCTCAAGCTCAATTCGCCACCACTGAACAGTCTTTCCTCGTTACCTACCTGTAACCGCAAAGCGCCCTGCTTATCTACCCCCAACACTGTTCCATCCACTTGGTAACTACCAGCCACTAAGGACACTGACTGGCCCTGCCATAGGTGGTTATCTTGCCATTCCTCCTGCAGCCCCAAGAAGCCTTCTACGCGGTGGCGCCCTAGGTAATGGTTCAGATGACGAGTCAAATCTCCAGCTAATGCATTTCTATCGACCATCTCACCCAGCTGCAGGCGCATAGACGTCCAGGCCTGGTCGACCTCACCGGTGGCTAGCATGTTGACGTTGATACCAATCCCTATAACGACATGGCAAACATCGGCGGGGTCGCCTGCCAATTCCAAAAGAATACCGGCAAGCTTTTGCTTACCCAGCAGAATGTCGTTAGGCCATTTGAGGCCGGCTTTGGCCACACCTCGCTCGCGCAACGCCTTTAGTACGGCCAGTCCGACAACTAGACTTAGCCCCTCCAACTGCCCCATGCCGCCTTCCACGCGTAGGACAAGGCTGTAGTAGAGGTTCTCTGCGAAAGGGCTGACCCACTTGCGACCCCGCCTTCCCCGGCCTGCAGTCTGGCGCTCAGCGAGGACAATAAACGGCGCGGGACGCCCCGCCTGCATAATGCGCAAAGCTTCGGCGTTAGTAGAGTCGAGTGTTTCACTCAGCAGAAATGGCCAGTCCAGACCTGGAGTGCACGCCGCTAGCTGAGCGTTGTCGAGTAGCGACAATGGACTCGCCAGCTGGTAACCACGGCCGCGTACTTTATGGATGGGTAGGCTCAACTCCGCCTCCAGAAGCTGGAGACGCTTCCAGACGGCACTGCGACTAATACCCAGTGCCACCCCCAGTGCCTGCCCGGAGTGAAATCGCCCATCTTTGAGAAGGTTCAACAACGTCAACATGCCAGCTTCGCCTCACAATGAGGCACGCATGATAGCCACGAGCAGGCCAGTTGCCTATCTTGGGATAACAACGATTTTGCTGGCTACAAAAACAAAACCCCCACCTGCCTACGCAGATGGGGGTTTCGGAATTTAATCTTGACGATGACCTACTCTCACATGGGGAAACCCCACACTACCATCGGCGATGCATCGTTTCACTACTGAGTTCGGGATGGGATCAGGTGGTTCCAAGGCTCTATGGTCGTCAAGAAATTCGGGTACCGATGCGCTTACGCGTCTCGGCAAATCAGGTGTGTGATATCGGTGGTTTGTGAGTGCAAATTTTCGGACTCTGCAGTCTTCACAACACCGCAATCCGCTCTCTCGAGTCAAATTGCTTGGGTGTTATATGGTCAAGCCTCACGGGCAATTAGTATGGGTTAGCTCAACGCCTCACAGCGCTTACACACCCCACCTATCAACGTCGTAGTCTTCGACGGCCCTTTAGGGAACTCAAGGTTCCAGTGAGATCTCATCTTGAGGCAAGTTTCCCGCTTAGATGCTTTCAGCGGTTATCTTTCCCGAACATAGCTACCCGGCAATGCCACTGGCGTGACAACCGGAACACCAGAGGTTCGTCCACTCCGGTCCTCTCGTACTAGGAGCAGCCCCTCTCAAATCTCAAACGTCCACGGCAGATAGGGACCGAACTGTCTCACGACGTTCTAAACCCAGCTCGCGTACCACTTTAAATGGCGAACAGCCATACCCTTGGGACCGGCTTCAGCCCCAGGATGTGATGAGCCGACATCGAGGTGCCAAACACCGCCGTCGATATGAACTCTTGGGCGGTATCAGCCTGTTATCCCCGGAGTACCTTTTATCCGTTGAGCGATGGCCCTTCCATACAGAACCACCGGATCACTAAGACCTACTTTCGTACCTGCTCGACGTGTCTGTCTCGCAGTCAAGCGCGCTTTTGCCTTTATACTCTACGACCGATTTCCGACCGGTCTGAGCGCACCTTCGTACTCCTCCGTTACTCTTTAGGAGGAGACCGCCCCAGTCAAACTACCCACCATACACTGTCCTCGATCCGGATAACGGACCTGAGTTAGAACCTCAAAGTTGCCAGGGTGGTATTTCAAGGTTGGCTCCACGCAGACTGGCGTCCACGCTTCAAAGCCTCCCACCTATCCTACACAAGCAAATTCAAAGTCCAGTGCAAAGCTATAGTAAAGGTTCACGGGGTCTTTCCGTCTAGCCGCGGATACACTGCATCTTCACAGCGATTTCAATTTCACTGAGTCTCGGGTGGAGACAGCGCCGCCATCGTTACGCCATTCGTGCAGGTCGGAACTTACCCGACAAGGAATTTCGCTACCTTAGGACCGTTATAGTTACGGCCGCCGTTTACCGGGGCTTCGATCAAGAGCTTCGCTTGCGCTAACCCCATCAATTAACCTTCCGGCACCGGGCAGGCGTCACACCCTATACGTCCACTTTCGTGTTTGCAGAGTGCTGTGTTTTTAATAAACAGTCGCAGCGGCCTGGTATCTTCGACCGGCATGAGCTTACGGAGCAAGTCCTTCACCCTCACCGGCGCACCTTCTCCCGAAGTTACGGTGCCATTTTGCCTAGTTCCTTCACCCGAGTTCTCTCAAGCGCCTTGGTATTCTCTACCCAACCACCTGTGTCGGTTTGGGGTACGGTTCCTGGTTACCTGAAGCTTAGAAGCTTTTCTTGGAAGCATGGCATCAACCACTTCGTGTTCTAAAAGAACACTCGTCATCAGCTCTCGGCCTTAAGATCCCGGATTTACCTAAGATCTCAGCCTACCACCTTAAACTTGGACAACCAACGCCAAGCTGGCCTAGCCTTCTCCGTCCCTCCATCGCAGTAACCAGAAGTACAGGAATATTAACCTGTTTTCCATCGACTACGCTTTTCAGCCTCGCCTTAGGGACCGACTAACCCTGCGTCGATTAACGTTGCGCAGGAAACCTTGGTCTTTCGGCGTGGGTGTTTTTCACACCCATTGTCGTTACTCATGTCAGCATTCGCACTTCTGATACCTCCAGCCAGCTTCTCAACTGACCTTCACAGGCTTACAGAACGCTCCTCTACCGCATCATCCTAAGATGATACCCGTAGCTTCGGTACCTGGTTTGAGC
>NZ_CP124218.1:4925000-5350973 GCF_045571515.1 Pseudomonas sp. nanlin1
TCGCCTTCGCCACTGGTGTTCCTTCCTATATCTACGCATTTCACCGCTACACAGGAAATTCCACCACCCTCTACCATACTCTAGCGTGCCAGTTTTGGATGCAGTTCCCAGGTTGAGCCCGGGGATTTCACATTCAACTTAACACACCACCTACGCGCGCTTTACGCCCAGTAATTCCGATTAACGCTTGCACCCTCTGTATTACCGCGGCTGCTGGCACAGAGTTAGCCGGTGCTTATTCTGTCGGTAACGTCAAAACACTAACGTATTAGGTTAATGCCCTTCCTCCCAACTTAAAGTGCTTTACAATCCGAAGACCTTCTTCACACACGCGGCATGGCTGGATCAGGCTTTCGCCCATTGTCCAATATTCCCCACTGCTGCCTCCCGTAGGAGTCTGGACCGTGTCTCAGTTCCAGTGTGACTGATCATCCTCTCAGACCAGTTACGGATCGTCGCCTTGGTGAGCCATTACCCCACCAACTAGCTAATCCGACCTAGGCTCATCTGATAGCGCAAGGCCCGAAGGTCCCCTGCTTTCTCCCGTAGGACGTATGCGGTATTAGCGTTCCTTTCGAAACGTTGTCCCCCACTACCAGGCAGATTCCTAGGCATTACTCACCCGTCCGCCGCTGAATCAGGGAGCAAGCTCCCTTCAACCGCTCGACTTGCATGTGTTAGGCCTGCCGCCAGCGTTCAATCTGAGCCATGATCAAACTCTTCAGTTCAATACTGCATGGGTTTTGTAAAAACCCTAAACTTGGCTCAGCAATCGCAAACTCGAACCCGAAGGATCGAGGTAACTCTTTGATTTCTCGTGGAGTTCTTGTGATGCTGATAATCTAGTTGACATCAGTCTGAGCTCACAAGCACCCACACGAATTGCTTGATTCAGTTGTTAAAGAGCGGTGGGTTGATTCTTTCGTCTCAACCGAGGCGCGCATTCTACGCTAGCCTCACATCTTGTCAAGCGTTTATTTTGAAGTTTTTCCAGAGAATCTCTAGCAACTTCAACCACTTGACCGCTTCGATCACTCGTTAGCGGGAGGCGAATTCTACAGCGTTTAAAACCGCTGTCAACCACCTTTTTAAACCGCTTTCGATCAACTCATCGAAACCCTTCGTAGCGCTGCCTATCCGAACTCTACTTGAGATAAAACATTGATTCTCAAGGAGTTTTCCGTTTCGGCTGCGCCGGAAGTGGGGCGAATTATAGACAGCTGAGCGAGGGCGTCAACCCTTAATTTGAACTTTCACTCAACTTTAAGCGTGACCCGCGCAAAAGCCTTCTTGCCGGCCTGGATAACATGGGTAGCGCCCAGCACGAAGACGAAACCTCGATCGACCGCCCCACCATCTACCTTTACGCCACCGGAATTCAAAAGATCCCGAGCCATCGCCGAGTTCTTTACCAGGCCTGCTTTATTAAGCACAGCCGCGATGGGCATGTCTTCGCCAGCCAGCAGTTCTACCTCGGGCAGATCATCCGGCAGCTCACCTTCTTTCATACGGTTACCCGCACCGCGGTGAGCGTTCGCAGCGGCTTCTTGGCCATGGAAACGCGCGACGATTTCTTCGGCCAACTTGATTTTGATATCCCGAGGGTTGGCGCCTGCTGCTACGTCAGCTTTGAACTGTTCGATCTCAGCCATGGAGCGAAAGCTCAGCAGCTCGAAATAGCGCCACATCAATGGATCGGGGATAGAGACCAGCTTGCTATACATCACACCGGGCGCTTCCTGGATTCCGACGTAGTTGCCCAATGACTTGGACATCTTCTTCACGCCATCCAAGCCTTCAAGCAACGGCATGGTGACGACGCTTTGCGCCTCCTGACCATAAGCGCGCTGCAGCTCACGCCCCATCAGCAAGTTGAATTTCTGGTCGGTCCCGCCTAGCTCGACGTCGGCCCGCAGGGCGACCGAGTCGTAACCTTGCACCAACGGGTAGAGAAATTCGTGAATTGCGATAGGCTGTTTGGAGGTGTAGCGCTTGTCGAAGTCATCGCGCTCGAGCATGCGCGCTACGGTGTACTGCGAGGCTAGGCGAATGAAGTCTGCCGGCGACAACGCATCCATCCAGGTGGAGTTGAAGGCGACCTCGGTTTTAGCGGGGTCTAGAATCTTGAAAACCTGAGCCTTGTAGGTCTCGGCATTGTCGAGCACCTGCTCCCGGGTCAACGGGGGGCGCGTAGCGCTTTTACCACTGGGGTCGCCGATCATGCCCGTGAAGTCTCCGATCAGAAACACCACTTGGTGCCCCAGCTCTTGGAACTGGCGCAGCTTATTAATAAGCACAGTATGGCCCAGGTGCAGATCCGGCGCCGTCGGGTCAAAGCCTGCCTTGATACGCAGCGGCTGCCCACGCTTGAGCTTCTCCACCAGTTCGGACTCGACCAACACCTCTTCGGCGCCGCGCTTGATCAGCGCGAGCTGCTCTTCAACAGACTTCATAAAGGACCCACAAGGCTCAGATTCAAAGGGGCTCAACCATACAAGATCACGCACCAAACACAAGTTTATGCCAATGATGTGACGTCAATGTCTCACTTGAGCGTCTGCGCGCTTGCTTTGGCGAGCTTTTGGTTATATTTTATACAGTTATTTCATCTTTATCATGTCATTCATCTTTTCCAATTCATCTTTTACAAAGTCAAAATTACCTATGACCAACGAACCGCCTAAAGCGCCCCCGCTTTATCCGAAGACCCACCTATTGGCCGCCAGCGGCATTGCCGCCCTTCTCAGCCTTGCGTTGCTGGTTTTTCCATCCAGTGAAGTAGAGGCAAAGAAGACCAACCTCAACCTCGACCTAATGGCTCCAGCCGACATGGGCGCAGAGCCGTCGAGCACCGCCAGCGAAGACACCGTCGAAGAGAACGCTGTTGCCTCGCCTTTTGCGCAGATTCCACAGGAGCCAGCTACCGACGAAACGGCGGCCACTCCCCTGGCTATGCCGCCAGCGGTAGTAGAAGCTAAAGCACCTGGGCACCGTGAAGTGGTCGTCGCTAAAGGCGACACCCTCTCGACACTGTTCGAAAAAGTAGGCTTGCCCACCACAGCGGTCCACGAGGTGTTGGCCGGCGATAAACAGGCCAAGCTGTTCACCCACCTGCGCCGTGGCCAGACCCTCGAATTCGAGGTAACCCCTGAGGGGCAGTTGACCAGCATGCACACCAAGGTCAACGATCTGGAGAGCATTCGCCTGAGCAAAACGGCCAGTGGTTACGCGTTCAGCCGCACGACTAAAAAGCCAGTGACTCGGGAAGCCTACGCCCATGGCGTAATCAACAGCTCCCTGTCGCTCTCTGCGCAACGGGCTGGCTTATCCCATAGCCAGACTATGGAAATGGCCAGCATCCTTGGTTACGACATCGACTTCGCCCAGGATATTCGCCAAGGCGACGAGTTCGATGTGATTTATGAGCAGAAATTCGTCGATGGCAAAGTCGTCGGCACTGGCAATATCCTTTCTGTGCGGTTCATCAACCGTGGCAAGGCTTACACCGCCATTCGCTACACCAGCAAGCAAGGCACCAGCAGCTATTACACGGCCGATGGCAACAGCATGCGCAAAGCGTTTATCCGTACCCCGGTAGACTTCGCGCGCATCAGCTCGCGCTTCTCGATGGGTCGCAAGCACCCAATTCTGAACAAGATCCGCGCGCACAAAGGTGTCGACTACGCGGCCCCAAGGGGCACGCCGATCAAGGCGGCTGGCGACGGCAAGGTGATACTTGCTGGACGCCGCGGTGGTTACGGCAACACCGTGATCATCCAGCACGGCAATACGTACCGCACCCTGTACGGCCATATGCAGGGCTTCGCCAAAGGTGTCAGCACTGGTGGCACGGTCAAGCAAGGTCAGGTCATCGGCTATATCGGGACCACTGGGCTTTCCACTGGGCCGCACCTGCATTATGAGTTCCAGGTCAATGGCGTTCACGTCGACCCCCTGGGCCAGAAACTACCGATGGCCGACCCAATCGCCAAGTCTGAGCGCCAGCGTTTCATGCAACAAAGCCAGCCGCTGATGGCACGTATGGACCAGGAGCGTTCTACGCTACTGGCCAGCAAGCGCTGACCGATGACGTACTACATTGGCGTGATGTCCGGCACCAGCCTGGACGGCCTGGATATCGCGCTGATCGATCAAGATCAAGGCTGCCAGCTGGTAGCCAAGCACTATGTACCCATGCCTCAAGGGCTCAAAGCAGAGCTGTTGACCCTATGCTCGCCGGGGCCAGATGAGATCGCCCGCGCGGCGCTAGCGCAACAGCAATGGGTGCGGCTTGCGGCATCAGGTATTGCGGCGTTGTTGGGCGCACAGAGCATTAATGCCGATCAGGTGCGCGCCATCGGCAGCCATGGCCAGACGGTTCGCCACGAGCCTGCACGCGGGTTTACCGTACAGATCGATGATCCGGCGCTTATGGCAGAGCTGACCGGCATCACCGTGGTAGCAGACTTCCGCCGCCGCGATGTGGCGGCAGGCGGCCAAGGCGCCCCGCTCGTTCCAGCTTTTCATGATGCTTTGTTCGGAGCCAAGGCAAACTGCCTGGCCGTGCTCAACATCGGTGGTTTCAGCAATGTGAGCCTGCTAGAGCAGGGCAAGCCGGTGAGTGGCTTCGACTGCGGCCCTGGTAACGTATTGCTCGATGCCTGGATTGATTTGAAACAAGGCAAGGCCTTCGACGAAGGTGGCGCCTGGGCTGCATCCGGGCAGGTGCAACCGGTTTTACTGGACACATTACTCAGTGATCCCTTCTTCGCCGGCGTCGGGCCCAAGAGTACCGGCCGAGAAGTGTTCAACCTGCCCTGGCTGCAGGCACACTTGAACAGCCTACCTCGCTACCCCGATGCGGACATCCAGGCGACGCTATTAGAGATGACCGCCAGAAGCATCACCGAAGCCGTGTCCGGCGCTCAGCCAGATACCCAGGAACTGCTTGTGTGCGGCGGTGGAGCCCATAATCAGGCGCTGATGGCACGGCTGGCCAGCCTGTTACCCAGAGCCAAAGTCAGCAGCACCGCCGCCCATGGCATTGACCCTGACTGGGTCGAGGCCATGGCCTTCGCCTGGCTCGCACATTGCTGCCTGGAAAACATCCCGTCGAACCGCCCAAGCGTCACCGGCGCAGCGGGCTTGCGCGTCCTGGGCGCCATCTACCCGGCTTGAACGCAGACAGCAAAACGCCGCGCTCAATGGCGCGGCGTTCGCTTATCACCATTACGATCAGATCGAGAACGACTGGCCGCATCCGCAGGTGGTGGAGGCATTCGGGTTGTTGATCACGAAGCGCGAGCCTTCCAGGCCTTCTTGGTAATCCACCTCGGCGCCGGCCAGGTACTGGAAACTCATGGGATCGACCACCAGGCTGACACCCTCACGCTCGACGATGGTGTCGTCGTCTGCAACATCTTCATCGAAAGTGAAACCGTACTGGAAGCCCGAGCAACCGCCGCCCGTGACGAACACGCGTAGCTTAAGACGGTCATTGCCCTCTTCATCGACCAGGGTCTTGACCTTGTTCGCTGCCCCGTAGGTGAACTGCAAGGCCATAGGGGTGAATGATTCGACGCTCATGCTGACTATCTCCCGGCGCAAAGCCGTTTGTGATGCTTAATGGCGCTATTATCCGCTTGTCCGAGAAAAATGGTCAACAATTGTGCAACAGCAGAAATGAAAGAGGCTCGCCAAGCGAGCCTCTGCCGTTACGCACCCCCGAATTTAGGGCATCAGGCCCGCGTGAGACAGCCCCTGCCGCTCGTCGAGGCCGAACATGATGTTCATGTTCTGCACCGCCTGCCCCGAAGCACCTTTTACCAGGTTATCGATCACCGATAGCACGACCACCAAGTCGCCGTCCTGTGGCCGATGCACCGCGATACGGCACACGTTGGCACCACGAACGCTGCGGGTCTCAGGGTGGCTGCCAGCTGGCATGACGTCGACAAAGGGCTCATCGGCGTAACGCTTCTCAAACAACGCCTGCAGGTCGACCGAGCGGTCCGTGACCGTGGCGTAAAGCGTGGAGTGAATGCCGCGGATCATAGGCGTTAGGTGTGGGACGAAGGTCAGGCCCACATCACCGCCTGCGGCCAGGCGCAAGCCTTGAGTGATTTCAGGCAGATGCCGGTGCCCTTTTACGCCATAGGCCTTCATGCTTTCGCCCGCTTCGCAAAACAGCGAACCCACACTGGCGCCCCGACCTGCCCCGCTGACGCCGGACTTGCAATCGGCAATCAGGCGCGAGGCATCAGCCACGCCGGCTTCCAGCAATGGCAAAAAGCCGAGCTGGGTTGCTGTTGGGTAGCAACCCGGCACCGCGACCAGGCGAGCCTGGCGAATTTGCTCGCGGTTGACCTCAGGCAGGCCGTAGACCGCATCCTTGAGCAACTCGGGAGCGCCGTGGGGCTGGCCATACCATTTGGCCCAGACGTCGGAATCTTGCAGGCGGAAGTCCGCTGACAGGTCGATCACCCGCGTTCCGGCGGCAAGCAGCTCGCCCGCCAGGGCATGGGCGACACCGTGGGGGGTGGCGAAGAACACCACGTCACAGGCTCCCAGGGTCTTGACGTCGGGTACGCTGAACGCCAGGCCGTCGTAGTGGCCGCGCAGATTCGGGTAAAGGTCGGCGACCGGTAGGCCGGCCTCGGATCGGGAGGTGATGACCACCACCTCTGCGCTTGGATGCTGCGCCAACAGACGCAGCAATTCGACCCCGGTGTAACCCGTGCCGCCAACGATACCGACCTTAACCATGAACCTGCCCCTCACGAACCATGACTGGAAAGCATTCGATGATAGGTCGCACAGGACGATGTCACAACCGTTGTGATGACGGAGGGCGCGCTTGCCACTACTATCGACGAACCGTGAACCTGGAAAATAACCCTAATGCTCTATCTATGGATAAAAGCGCTGCACATCGTCGCGATCGTTTGCTGGTTTGCCGGGCTGTTCTACCTGCCTCGGCTGTTTGTTTACCACGCGATGAGCGATGACGAGGCCAGCAAACAACGCTTCCAAACTATGGAGCGTAAGCTCTACCGCGGCATCATGATGCCAGCCATGCTCGCCAGCCTGGCCCTGGGCATATGGCTGCTGGTCCTCAGCCCTAGCTGGCTTCAGCAAGGCTGGATGCACGCCAAGCTGACCCTGGTGGTGCTGCTGGTGGGGTACCACCACATGTGTGGTGCACAAGTGAAGCGTTTTGCTCGGGGCGAAAATAAGCGCAGCCATACTTTTTATCGCTGGTTCAATGAGGTGCCGGTTGTTGTTCTGCTCTTGGTGGTCATTCTCGTGGTGGTCAAACCGTTCTAAATAGCTTTGGACAAAGAGCGTCTTTGCGGCTAAAAGCTTGATCGCTATTTCGATCTATGCCGACAAGGACGCTGCCCCATGACTGATCTGCCTCACGAAACCCCCGCCCCTCTGAAAGTATTTACTCACCATGGCCGAATAGGTCGTTTGCGTTACCTCGCCTGGACTTTGCTATTGGTTATCGCAGGGATGGCAGCTGCCCTCGTAACCACTGTGCTAAGGAGTATCGTCCCCCTATTAGTAGGCAACGTGCTGACGGCCCTGACTGGCATCGCGGTCATGGCGGTCGCCTTCCTGATCGGCGCTCGGCGCTTGCATGACCTGGGCTACAGTGGCTGGTGGTGGCTATTGACCTTAGTGCCCTATATTGGGGGCGTGCTTGCCTTGTTGCTGGCGGTACTGCCCGGCAACGCTTTGACAAATCAGTACGGCCCCTGCCCTGCGGTCAACTCGCGGGCCGTCAAGGTCATTGCGTCAATGTGGCTGGTGATGATCGCAGCCGTCGTAGTCGCAGGCTTCATGAAAGACTTCCAATACCTGCCTCGGGCCCATTAGCAGGCGCGTCCTGTAAACTATCTGGCCCTACCTGCGCAGGTGCCTATGGAGAATCGCATGACCCGTTACGCCATGATCACCGGCGCCTCGAGCGGGCTAGGCCTGGCACTTGCCGAAGCCTTGGCACGGCGAGGCCGGGCCTTGATTCTGGTGGCCCGCCAGCGCGAGAGCCTGGAGGCCATCGCCGCTGAGCTCACCCAACGCTTTGGTGTCGAAGTCTTGTTTCGGGCGTGCGACCTGGGTGAGCCGTTGCGCCTTTCGGGCTTTCTGCTGGAGCTAGAAGAAGGCGAGCGCCAGATCGACCTGCTGGTTAACTGCGCGGCCGTTCGCGGCTACGGTCCTTTTCTGGCCCAGGACTGGGGCCAGGAGCAAGACCTGCTCGAACTCAACGTACTCGCCCTTACCCGCCTCTGCCATGCGCTGGGCAATGCCATGGCCGTACAGGGCGGCGGGCAGATTCTCAACGTGGCCTCACTGGCGGCGTTTCAACCGGGGCCTTGGATGGCCAGCTATGCCGCGAGCAAAGCTTATGTCCTGCACTTTTCCGAAGGCCTGCGCGAAGAACTCAAACAAAGCGGGGTAAAAGTGTCGGTACTGTGCCCCGGGGCGGTACGCTCCCTGACGCGGCCCATTCCACGTTTAGCCCACAGCGGCCACAGCCTCAGTGCCGAGGAGGTGTCGCTGTACACTGTTCGAGCTCTGGAGCGCAATTGCGCAATCATCATGCCGGGGCGGCGCAATCGATGGTTACGAGGGTGCAGCCGACTGGCCCCGCGCTGGCTGGCCAGGCGCGTGGCTGGCATGGTTAACAAGGCCTACCGGCCCAGCCCACCATGAGCCGGGCTGGGCTAAACCGCTGCGGCTGATTACACTCAGGCGCACTATTAACAGGGAGAACAGGCTGTGGACACTTTGTTTACCAAGATCATCAACCGGGAAATACCGGCGAAGATCATCTACGAAGACGATCAGGTGCTGGCGTTTCACGACATCGCCCCCCAGGCCCCCGTGCATTTTCTGGTGATACCGAAAAAGCCGATCCGCACCCTCAACGATCTGACCGAGGCCGACACAGCGCTGGCTGGGCACATCCTTTTTACCGCGCAGCGTCTGGCCAAAGAACTGGGCTGTGAAGAAGGCTTTCGCGTGGTAATGAACTGCAACGAGCTGGGCGGCCAGACCGTCTACCATATCCATATGCATGTGCTGGGGCAGCGGCAAATGAATTGGCCGCCAGGCTGACCCGCCCCAAGTGCGATAGAATGCGTGAATGCCCACCGGAGGTGTCATGACCAACGAACGCCACTACTCGCCCATCGACCGTCTTTTGCTGCAGGCCGATACCGCCATGCGCACCCTGCTGCCATTCAGCGGGCAGCCTAGCCGACCCTCTCCAGGGCTGGTCCAGGCTGACACCAAGCTCAGCGATGAAGACGCCCGCCATGTCGCTGGCCTGATGCGCATCAACCATACTGGCGAAGTCTGCGCCCAGGCCCTTTACCAGGGCCAGGCGCTTACGGCCAAACTGCCTCAAGTGCGCAAGGCCATGGAGCACGCGGCCCAGGAAGAAATCGACCACCTGGCTTGGTGCGAACAGCGGATTCGCCAGCTAGGCAGCCACACCAGCGTGCTTAACCCAGTGTTTTACGGGATGTCATTTGGCATCGGCGCGGTTGCCGGACTGGTGAGTGACCGTGTCAGCCTGGGCTTCGTAGCCGCCACCGAAGACCAGGTGGGTAAACACCTGAACGAACATCTGCAGCAACTGCCACCTGAAGACGCCAAGTCCCGTGCCATCCTTGAGCAGATGCAGGCGGACGAAGCAGCACACGCCGAATCGGCCTTGGGCGCCGGCGGTTACCGCTTTCCAGCCCCGGTCAAATTCGGCATGAGTTTGCTGGCCAAGGTGATGACCAAAACGACCTATCGCGTTTGATAAAATACGCTTAAAAAAAGGGGGGCCAACTCAAGTTGGCCCCCTTTTTTTATAAGCTCATGCTCACACAGGCATGTTGCGCCCGTAGAAGATTTCCAGCATCTCGTGCTTCAGGTGCTCGGTCACTTGCTCACGCTGTTCGGCAGACAAGTTGCTGGTGGCATCACCAAACAGATAGTTGTCCAGTTCGAAGTTCTTCAGCAGCATTTTGGTGTGGAACAGGTTTTCCTGATACACGTTAACGTCGGTCATCTGGTAACCGGAACGGGTATCTTCGGACAGGTAGTTCTGAATCGAATTGATTTCATGGTCGATGAAATGCTTGTGGCCTTCGACGTCACGGGTAAACCCACGGACGCGGTAGTCGACGGTCACGATATCCGAATCGAACTGGTGGATCAGGTAGTTCAGCGCCTTGAGCGGTGAAATGACCCCACAGGTGGAAACGTCGATATCCACCCTGAAGGTTGCAATACCTTCCACCGGGTGAATTTCCGGATAGGTGTGAACGGTGATATGGCTTTTGTCCAGGTGTGCCAGGATAGTGTCCGGCAACGGGCCTGGTGACTCCTCGATCTGGCTCTCGGTCGGGGTCACCGGCTGCTCCGAGATCAGGATGGTCACACTAGCGCCTTGTGGGTCGTAGTCCTGGCGGGCGATGTTCAGGATGTTGGCGCCAATGATATCGACGACATCGGTGAGAATCTGCGTCAGACGGGCCGCGTCGTACTCTTGGTTGATGTACTCGACGTAAGCCTGCTGGTCTTGCGGGGTTTCCGCGTAGCAGATGTCATAGATGTTGAAGCTCAAGGTCTTGGTCAGGTTATTGAACCCGTGGAGCTTGAGTTTGCTTTTCACCGTTAAAAACTCTCTATATAAGGTTGCGGCCTTGCCGCGTGATCAAGCATGCCCGTCAGGTTTGAAAGTGACACCTGCGTAGGACGGTTAACACCTCTTCGCGTTGGCGATTTTGGTTGTCTGGTTCAACAGGGCCAGCCCTGAAAAGTGGCGCATTATGCAGACCACAGCGCAGCTCTGCCAGAGTCTGCGCGTCTTTTATGATAACTGCATGTCTGTGAACCGCTGGGTCAGCCTAATTCGACGATTTCATACGCGTGGGTAATCTCAACACCGGCCCGCCCCAGCATGATGGACGCTGAGCAATACTTCTCGGCCGACAGCTCGACCGCGCGTTTGACCTGGGCCTCCTTGAGGCCGCGGCCTTTCACTACGAAACGCAGATGGATGCGGGTAAACACTTTGGGGTCTTCGTCGGCGCGCTCTGCCTCCAAAAAGGCTTCACAGCTTTCAACCGCCTGGCGTGATTTTTTCAGGATGCTCACCACGTCGAAGTTACTGCAGCCACCCAGGCCCAGCAGCAACATCTCCATGGGCCGCACGCCCAGGTTACGCCCACCGCTTTCTGGCGGGCCGTCCATCACCACGACGTGGCCACTGCCCGACTCACCCAGAAACATCGCTTCGCCAGCCCACTGAATACGCGCTTTCATCACTGGAAACCCCGCTTTAAAAAAGTGCGCTAGCTTATCACAGGCCATCTGGCGGCCAAATTGCCCCCACTCGTCTAGGGTTGTAACTCAGCCTTCTAAATACTGAGATACATTTCACGGTGTCTGATAAGCTGGCGCCAATCAAATGGCGTATAGCCACTACCCCTCGCCGCCTGTCTCGCCAATTGATCAACCCGGAAACCCACCATGGTCGTCTCGCGTTCAAAGTTGCAGAACACCGAACGGTTGCTAAGCCACTGCCAGCGGCGACGGTTCGCGGCCAAGACCAACATCATCTGTGCGGGTGACCGCTCGGAGACCCTGTCATTCATTGTCAAAGGCTCCGTGACCATCCTGATCGAGGATGAAGAAGGCCGCGAAATGATCATCGCCTACCTGAACCCAGGAGATTTCTTCGGCGAGTTGGGGCTGTTCGAACCTGCTGATGAGGAGCACGAGCGCAGCGCCTGGGTGCGTGCCAAAACCGAGTGCGAGGTGGCCGAAATCAGCTACGGCAAATTCCGCGAACTCGCCAGCCGCGAGCCGGATATTCTCTATGCCTTGGGTAGCCAGATGGCCCAGCGCCTACGTAACACGACCCGTAAGGTGGGTGATCTAGCCTTCTTCGACGTCACCGGCCGGGTCGCCCGCTGCCTGCTGGACCTGTGCAAGCAGCCTGACGCCATGACTCACCCCGACGGGATGCAGATCAAAATCACCCGCCAGGAAATCGGGCGTATCGTGGGCTGCTCGCGGGAGATGGTCGGCCGAGTACTCAAAGACTTGGAAGAACGCAGCCTGGTGCACGTCAAAGGCAAAACCATGGTGGTGTTCGGCACGCGTTAATGGGACGCCGCGCGGACCTCGGCCAACACCTTCGCGAATGCTTCGGCCAGTGGCTCGACTACCGGCCGGCCCGGGTAGTGCTCAGCAAAGGCGATATGGCTCGCCGCCTGGCAACGCTGAGGCAACCCACACAACTGGTTGAAATGATTGACCGCCTGCACCATCGACTCGCGCTGGTCATCAACCAGCATAGCCCCGTGCACCAACACCACCGGGCGTGTCCCACTCAGGCCCTGACGCCAGCGCTGGGCCGTGCCCACCCATTTGCGCCCAGCGAAGTTCACGTTATAACGGCCATCACAGAACGCGCCGCTAACCTCGCCGAACGAAGGCGCCCCGCCGTACACCTGAACCAGGTCGTACAGCGGTTGGCATAAGCGCTTATAGGCCGTTTCGATACGCCCATGGTCGCCCTCGCTACGAGGGGCGGCGTATACCAGTGCCAGGTTGATCGTGGCGGCTGACTGCGGCACCGGCTCTCCGCCGGTTTCGCGAAGCAGTATGGGCCAGCCTTGGGCGGTCAGCGCTTGCTGCGCCTGCTCGAAGCCTGCCAAGCGGCTCATGCGCCGGGGCATCACCAACGCCTGATCGGTCGGCTGCCAAAACAGCACACCGTCTGGCCGCCGACCGGCACACACGTCGGCCAATAGCGCCTGTTCGGCTTGCAGGCCGGCTTCGATGGTCAGGCGCAGGGGCGTAGCCATAAGGTTGGGTCAGTCCAGGCCAGGCGTAATCGCGTGGGGCACCCGCTCAGGGAAAAACAGCCGCTGCAGCTCGTAGCCTGGGTTCTCGGCACGCATGAACGCTTCGCCCACCAGAAAGGAGTACACGTCGTTGATTTCCATCAACTCAACGTCGGCACGGTTGAGAATGCCACTTTCGGTGATGACCAAGCGGTCCCGGGGGATACGCGGGAGAAGATCCAGCGTGGTCTCGAGGCTGACCTCAAAAGTGTGCAGGTTGCGGTTGTTGACCCCCACCAGTGGTGTATCGAGGGTGTTCAGCGCTCGCTCCAACTCGTCGCCGTCATGGACTTCGACCAGCACGTCCAACCCTTGGCTTTTCGCGACCGCCGCCAGCTCAGCCATTTGCGCATCGCCCAGTGCCGAAACGATCAGCAATACACAGTCAGCCCCCAAGGCCCGGGCCTCGACGATCTGATAGGGGTCGATCATAAAGTCTTTGCGAATCACCGGCAGGCTGCAAGCAGCCCGTGCCTGTTGCAAATAGAGGTCGCAGCCCTGGAAAAAGTCGATGTCTGTCAGCACCGAAAGGCAGGTGGCCCCGCCCTTTTCGTAGCTACGGGCGATCTCCTCAGGAATGAAGGTCTCACGAATCACCCCCTTGCTGGGCGATGCCTTCTTAACCTCAGCGATAACCGCTGGCTGTTTTTTCGCTGCCATGGCCCTCAGCGCCTCGGCGAAACCACGCACGGGATCGGCCGCCGCGGCCCGCTTTTCCAGCTCGCCCAGACTGAACTCAGCTTTGCGCTGCGCAACTTCTTCAGCTTTGCGTGCAAGGATCGTTTGCAAAACGGTGGGCACGCTCATTGTTCATTCTCCTGCTTGAATACCGCGGTAAAGGCACCCAATTCTTCCAACTTCTCCCGGGCCAGGCCCGTGTGCAGCGCATCATGGGCCAACGCTACGCCTTCCTTGAGGGTACGTGCATGATCGGCAGCATAAAGGGCCGCGCCGGCATTGAGTATGATCATTTCGGCCGCTTTTTGCCCTTCTGGGGTTTTGCGCCGGCCCAGGGCATCCCGAATCAAGGTGAGCGAGGCCGCCGGGCTATCGACCACCAGGCCATACAGGCTCTGGCTGTCGATCCCCAAGTCCTCGGGCTGCACCCAATACTCGCTGATCTGGTCATCCTTGAGCTCGGCGACGAAAGTCGGCGCGGCGAGGCTGAATTCGTCCAGACCATCCTGAGAGTGCACCACTAACACATGTTTGCTACCTAAACGTTGCAGTACCTCAGCCAAAGGCCGGCACAGCGCCCGCGAGAACACCCCGACCACTTGATGGCGCACGCCGGCCGGGTTGGTCAGCGGCCCAAGCATGTTGAATAGCGTGCGCAATCCCAGGTCGCGGCGCGGCCCGGCAGCGTGCTTCATGGCGCCATGGTGAGATTGCGCGAACATAAAGCCCACGCCCACATGGTCGACACAGCGCGCAACCTGTACCGGCGACAGGTTCAAATAGACCCCGGAGGCCTCAAGCAGATCCGCGCTACCGCTCTTGCCCGACACCGCACGGTTGCCATGTTTGGCCACCGTACAACCGGCCGCCGCAATGACGAACGCCGAGGCCGTGGATACGTTAAAAATATTCGCGCCGTCGCCCCCGGTGCCGACGATGTCGACGACTCGGTCCAGTGACGTCAGCTCGACCTTGTTGGCCAATTCGCGCATGGCCGTCACCGCACCCACGATCTCGTCGATGCTTTCGCTTTTCATGCGCATGCCCATCATAAAGGCGCCGATCTGCGCCTCCGTGCATTGGCCGGTCATGATTTCCAGCATGACCTCGCGCATTTCTTCGGTGCTTAGGTCCAGCTGACTAACGATGCGGCCCAATGCTGTTTTGATGTCCATAACCTTTCCTTAGCCCTGACGGCTGCCGCCGCTTTGCTTGAGAAAGTTGGCGAACAGCTCGTGGCCCTGTTCGGTGAGAATCGATTCGGGGTGAAACTGCACCCCTTCGACGTTCAGTGTCTTATGCCGCAGGCCCATGATCTCGTCGACGGAGCCGTCTTCCAGCTGCGTCCACGCGCTCACTTCAAGGCAGTCGGGCAGGGTTTCGCGCTTGACCACCAGGGAGTGGTAACGCGTGACCGTCAGCGGGTTGTTCAAGCCTGCGAACACGCCTTGGTCGTGGTGAAACACTGGGCTGGTCTTGCCATGCATGACTTGCCGGGCCCGCACCACATCGCCGCCAAAGGCCTGGCCAATACTTTGATGGCCCAGGCACACGCCGAGAAGCGGCAGTTTGCCGGAAAAATGCCGGATCACCTCCAGCGACACGCCGGCTTCGGTCGGTGTGCACGGGCCAGGCGAAACCACGATGCGCTCCGGGTTCAGGGCTTCGATCTGAGCCAAATCGAGCTCGTCGTTGCGGATCACTTTGACCTGCGCGCCCAGCTCGCCGAGGTATTGCACAACGTTGTAGGTAAAGGAGTCGTAATTGTCGATCATCAGCAACATATTCAGTGCCCTCAAGCGTCGGAATGGGGAGTTTGTTCAGCCAACGCCACGGCACGAAACATCGCCCGGCGTTTGTTCAGGGTTTCTTCCCACTCCAGGGCAGGCACCGAGTCGGCGACGATCCCCCCACCGGCCTGAACGTGCAGCTCGCCATCCTTGATCACGGCCGTGCGAATGGCGATCGCCGTGTCCATATTGCCATTCCAGGCCATATAGCCCACCGCCCCGCCGTACACCCCGCGTTTGACCGGCTCCAGCTCGTCGATGATTTCCATGGCGCGAATCTTCGGTGCCCCCGACAACGTACCCGCCGGCAGAATCGCCCGGAGGGCGTCCATGGCGGTCAGGCCGCTCTTGAGTTGACCCGTGACGTTGGAAACGATGTGCATCACGTTGGAGTAACGCTCGATGACCATCTTCTCGGTCAGCTTCACCGACCCGACTTCAGACACACGGCCTGTGTCGTTGCGGCCCAGGTCGATCAGCATCAAATGCTCGGCGATCTCTTTGGCATCCGACAGCAGGTCGACTTCCAGCGCGTAGTCGGCCGCTTCAGTGGCACCCCGTGGGCGGGTGCCGGCGATCGGCCGCACGGTGATCAGGTTGTCCTCGACGCGCACCAGCACCTCGGGCGAACTGCCGACCACATGGAAATCGCCGAAATTGAAGAAGTACATATACGGCGTGGGGTTGAAGCAGCGCAGCGCGCGGTACAGGTCGATGGGCGCCGCTTTGAAATCGATGGACATACGTTGCGACGGCACCACTTGCATGCAGTCGCCCGCCAGGATGTATTCCTTGATGGTATCGACGGCGCGCTCGTAGTCTGCCTGGGTAAAGCTGGAGCGAAACACCGGCTCGGCAGCCTGTTGCCGCGAGAAATCCAACCCCGGGCGCGGGGTGATGGGCTGGCGCAGTTTGTCCATCAGCGCATCGAGTTGGGCATGGCCCTGTTCGAACGCATCGGGCTGGGCAGGGTCGGCTAGCACAATGGCGTGCATCTTGCCCGCCAGGTTGTCGAACACCACCACCGCGTCCGAGACCATCAACAAGATGTCTGGTACGCCGAGCGGGTCTGGGTTGGGGCACTGGCCCAGGCGCTTTTCAACATAGCGTACGCAGTCGTAGCCAAAGTAGCCCACCAGCCCGCCATTGAAACGCGGCAGGCCTTCGATGGTCGGTACGTTGTAACGCGCTTTGAAGCTTTCGACGAAGGCCAGAGGGTCTTCCACTTCGTGGCTTTCGACCTCGACCCCGGCCTGGGTGATGCGCACCTGATGGCCGTGCACCCGCAGAACGGTGGTGCAGGGCAACCCGATGATCGAATAGCGGCCCCACTTTTCGCCCCCCTGCACCGACTCCAGCAGATAGGAGTTTGGCGCGTCGGCCAGTTTCAGGTAGATCGACAGTGGCGTGTCGAAGTCGGCCAGGGTTTCCAGGGCAAGCGGGATGCGGTTGTAGCCAGCAGCGGCCAAGCGCAGAAATTCTTCGCGGGTCATGAGCAGCCTCGTGGTTGAGGGTAAAACGGTCAGGTAGGCAAACGAGCCGGCAGTGCCGGCCAGGTGGAAGTCAGGCGCGCCAACGCCAGCGGGCCAGGGCCTTGATGACTTTCATCCAGAGTTTGCGGGTGACCACCACGATGGAGTCTCGACGAGAAGTAGAGGGGTATTGCGCCAACGGTATCCCAGTGGCCGGATCTAAGCAACCGGGTATCAACGCTCTTAGATCGTCAATCACCAACGCGGGCGACTCTTCGGCGATCGGGCGGCCATGATTGTAACCATAACTCAGTGCCACGCAGGCAACGCCGGCGGCTTTGGCAGCCAGCACGTCGTTGCGCGAATCGCCGATGAACAGCGCATGGCGCGGCCGCACATTGGCCATTTTCATCACAAACAACAGCGCCGCCGGGTCGGGTTTTTGCTGCGGTAGGGTATCGCCGCCGATAATCCATTTGAAATAACGACCCAGGCCGAGCTGGTCGAGCAAAGGCGCGACGAAGCGTTCAGGCTTGTTGGTGATCAGGGCCAACTTGACCTTGCGTTTGTGCAGCCACTTCAAGGTTTCACGCACGCCCGGGTAGACCTCGGTGAGTGCGTGGCTGCCGGCATAGGCCTGCATGAACAACTCAAGGGCGTGCTCGGTCTCGGCCTCGCCAATGTGCCCATGCTCGAAGTCACGGGCCAGGCCACGGCGCACCAACACCCGCGCGCCATTGCCGATCCACACGCGCACCGCGTCGATGTCGACCGGTGCCTGGCCCAGGGCCTGCAGCGTGGTATTCAACGCGGCGGCGAGGTCGGGCACCGAGTCGACCAGGGTGCCGTCCAGGTCGAACATCACCAGTTTGGGCAGGCTCCCCGGAAATAGACGCTCAAGGCCGCTCATGAGCGGGCCAACGCCAGTTCCGCTCGCATGTTATCGATCACGGCGCGGTAATCCGGCGCGTTGAAAATCGCCGAGCCGGCAACAAAGGTATCGGCACCGGCTGCGGCGATCTCACGGATATTCTGCACGTTCACCCCACCGTCGATTTCCAGGCGGATGTCGCGGCCACTGGCGTCGATCAGGGCGCGGGCTTCGCGCAACTTGTCCAACGTGCCGGGGATGAACTTCTGCCCACCAAAGCCTGGGTTGACGCTCATCAGCAAGACCATGTCGACCTTGTCCAGCACGTATTTGAGAACGTCCAGGGGCGTGGCGGGGTTGAACACTAGGCCCGCCTTGCAGCCGCCATCACGGATCAACTGCAATGAGCGGTCGACATGTAAAGTGGCTTCGGGGTGGAAGGTAATATAAGTAGCGCCGGCGTCGACGAAGTCACCGATGATCCGGTCGACCGGGCTAACCATCAGATGGGCATCGATGGGCGCGGTGATGCCATATTTGCGCAACGCCGCACACACCATCGGGCCGATGGTCAGGTTAGGTACGTAGTGGTTGTCCATGACATCGAAATGGACAATGTCGGCACCTGCGGCCAGGACTTTGTCCACTTCTTCACCCAAACGGGCGAAATCGGCAGAAAGAATGGACGGAGCAATAGCGAAGGGCTGCATGACGCACCTTTTTTAGCTGGAATCACGGTGGCGCGCATTGTAGCTCAGGCGTCGGGGCGTGGCACTGACCCACGCCAAACGGCTTGCGCGCGGGCACCGGTTTTCTCGCCAGCGGCAGCGCGAGCGCTACCAACAGAGCTGCCGCCAACACGCTTTTGTCCACCCCTCCTGCCCCGGCTATCGACCCTTCAACGCCAGCCTATCTCATTCAAACCGCAGCAGTACGCAGCTTCTCACTGCGCCCGCGCAACCATTCCAGGGTCAATAACAACAACACCGAGAACACGATCAACAAGGTCGCCGCAGCAGCGATGGTCGGGCTGAGGTTCTCGCGGATGCCGCTGAACATCTGTCGCGGTAAGGTCGCTTGTTCGGGGCCGGCGAGAAACAGCGTGACCACCACCTCATCGAAAGACGTTGCGAAGGCAAACAACGCGCCGCTGATCACGCCCGGCGCAATCAGCGGCAAGGTGACACGGCGGAATGCCGTGAGGGGCGAAGCGCCAAGGCTGGCAGCGGCCCTCACCAGGTTATGGTTGAAGCCCTGCAGCGTCGCCGACACTGTGATGATCACGAACGGCACGCCCAGTACCGCGTGCACCACGATCAACGACAAAAAGCTATTGCCCAACCCTAGCGGGGCGAAGAACAGGTAGCTGGCAACGCCGATGATCACCACCGGCACCACCATGGGCGAAATCACCAAGGCCATGACCAGCGCTTTGCCCGGGAAGTCGCCACGGGTCAGGCCGATCGCCGCCAGTGTGCCAAAGACCATGGCCAGCACTGTCGCGGCGGGCGCAATGATGATGCTGTTGCGCAAGGCCCGCATCCACTCGACCGAGGCGAAAAAGTCCTGATACCACTGCAGCGAAAAGCCTTGCAGTGGGTAGACCAGGAAGCTGCCACTGTTGAACGACAGCGGGATGATTACCAGCACGGGTACGATCAGAAACAGCAGAATCAAGGCGCAGAGCACCCGCAAGCTGTAGTACCACACCCGCTCGACAGGCGACATATAGGGGCTTTGCATGGGCGTGTCCTCAGCTCAGGCGTAGGCGGCTAGCGCCCACCAGCCAGCTATAGATCAGGTAGAGAATGACCGTGGCCAGCAGCAACAAGCCGCCCAAGGCCGTGGCCATGCCCCAGTTAATACTGGTGTTGGTATAGAAGGCGACGAAATAGCTGACCATCTGGTCGTTCGGGCTGCCCAGCAACGCCGGGGTGATGTAGTACCCGATCGCCAAAATGAACACCAGCAGGCAACCGGCACCGACCCCGGCGTAGGTCTGCGGAAAGTAAACGCGCCAGAAACTGGCGAACGGGTGGCAACCCAGGGAGATCGCGGCCCGCATATAGCTGGGTGAAATGCCTTTCATCACGCTATAGATCGGCAAGATCATGAACGGCAACAAAATGTGCACCATCGAGATGTAGACGCCTACACGGTTGAAGACCAGCTCCAACGGTTTGTCGATAATCCCCATGGCCATGAGTGCGCTGTTGATCAACCCACCGGACTGCAACAGCACAATCCAGGCAGCCACCCGCACCAGAATCGACGTCCAGAACGGTAGCAAAACCAGAATCATCAGCAAGTTGCTTTGCCGCGCTGGCAGGTTCGCCAGCAGATAGGCCAGCGGGTAGGCCAACACCAGGCAAATGCCGGTGATCACCAGGCCCATCCAGAACGTACGAGCGAAGATATCCAGGTAGATCGACTGGTCTGGCGTGGCCGCCGCCAATTCGCCCAGGTCGTCGATACGGTGGTCCACCGCCGCCAGCAGGTAGTATGGCGTCACACTGCTGGTATTGCGGCGGATCGCCTGCCAATAGGCGGGGTCGCCCCAACGCTCGTCGAGCGCTTGCATGGCTTCTTTATAAGAGGCCGGCTCGGCCTTGAATGGCAGGGCACGAGCGGTTTTCGCCAACAGGCTGCGATAGCCGGCCAGCTCCATATTCAGGCGCTTGGACGTATCGCCCAAGGTTTGATTTTTGCGAGACTCGGCCAGGTCATCACTGAGCGCGCGGTAGGCCGCTTCATCCGGCAGGCCCTTGCCATCCCAAGCCTGGACGGCGACGACGGTGCGAGGCATGCCTTCGACCACCTCAGGGTTGCCAACGCTTTTGTACAAAAGCGCGACAATGGGCACCAGAAACACCAACAGCAAAAACACCACCAGCGGCGCTATCAAGGCTTGCGCCTTCCACCGGTTGAGCCGTTCGGCCCGGGCCAGGCGCTGTTTCAAACTGGGGCTGGCGACCTCTTTTAAAGGCACTGCAACGGCCATGGCTAACTCCGTGAAACTTTAGAACGAGAGGCGCGCAGCGAGAAGGCCGCGCGCCTGCGGCATGCATTGCCTGTATTACTTACTTCGCAGCCCAAGCATTGAAGCGTTGCTCCAGTTGCTCACTGTTGTCAGCCCAGAAGCTCACATCGATTTGCACTTGGTTGGCGATGTTTTCCGGGGTGGTCGGCATATCCTTGAGGATGGCCTTGTCCAGCAGCGGCACGGCCTGGGTGTTGGCCGGACCGTAGGCAATGTTTTGCGAGTAGGTCTTCTGCTGTTCGGGCATGACCGAATAGGCAATGAATTTCTTCGCCGCCTCGACATTCTTGGCGCCTTTAGGGATGGCCCACGCGTCGAAGTCGTAGATGCCGCCGTTCCACACCACTTTCAGGTTGCTGTCTTTCTGCACGGCGGCAATTCGCCCGTTGTAGGCCGAACTCATCACCACGTCACCCGACGCCAGGTACTGCGGCGGCTGGGCACCGGCTTCCCACCACTGGATGCTTGGTTTGAGTTCGTCCAGCTTCTTGAAGGCGCGGTCCTGGCCCTCTTTTTTGGCCAATACGGCATAAACGTCTTTCGGCGCAACGCCGTCGGCCATCAAAGCAAATTCCAGGGTGTACTTGGCACCCTTGCGCAGGCCGCGTTTACCCGGAAATTTCTTGGTGTCCCAGAAATCTGCCCAGCTGGTAGGGGCAGTCTTCAACTTGTCGGCGTTATAGGCGAGGACGGTGGACCAAACGAAAAAGCCGACGCCGCAGGGCTGAATCGCGCCTTTGACGAAGTGCTCTTGCTTGCCAAACAGCGCTGGGTCGAGCTCTTCGAACATCCCTTCGTCGCAGCCCCGAGCCAGTTCAGGCGACTCCACTTCGACCAAGTCCCAAGAGACGCTTTTGGTATCGACCATGGCCTTGACCTTGGCCATTTCGCCGTTGTATTCACCGGCGATGATCTTGCCGCTACCGGCCTTTTCCCACGGCTCATAGAACGCCTTGACCTGGGCAGCTTTGTTGGCGCCCCCAAAAGACACCACGGTCAAGTCGGTCGCGGCCATGGCATGGGCCGAACCCAACAGGCCCAAGGTCAGGGCGCTGAACTTCAAGTGCTTGAGCATTGATTCTTCTCTCCACGTACAGTTGGTTAAGTGCCGAGCGTTGCTACGCCTCTATTGATCGATTGCCAGCGGGTCCAGCGCGCGCACGTGCTCCACCTGCCAACCCAGCGGTACCACATCGCCCACCGCCAGGGCTGGGTCCAGCTCGGCAATGGGTTGTTTAACGAAGAAATCACTCTTGCCACAGACTTCCAGGCGCACCCGTACGTGGTCGCCCAGATAAACGAATTCGGCGACACGCCCAGAGAAACGATTGGCGCAGCCGTCACTGCGGCCGTTGAGGCTGACCCGCTCGGGGCGAATGGACAGCGTGACCGGGTCACCCGGCTGGCCGACATTGACCGCCAACGCCTCGACCTTCTCACCACGGCTCAGGGTAACCACGCAGCGCTCGCCGTCGTGGCTGAGCAGGTGCCCGTTCAAGCGATTGTTTTCGCCGATGAAATTTGCCACAAAGGTGTTTTTCGGCGATTCATACAGGGTGCGCGGGGCATCGATTTGCTGAATTTCGCCCTGGTGGAACACCGCAACGCGGTCCGACATGGTCAGCGCCTCGCCCTGGTCGTGGGTGACGTACACCACGGTCAACCCCAAGCGCTGGTGCAGATGCTTGATTTCCATCTGCATGTGTTCACGCAGCTGTTTGTCCAACGCCCCGAGAGGTTCGTCCATCAACACCAGTTGCGGCTCGAAGACCAACGCCCGCGCCAAAGCCACACGCTGCTGCTGGCCGCCTGAAAGTTGCGCGGGGTAGCGCTGGGCGAACGCATCGAGCTGGACCATGCCCAGCACTTTCTTCACCCGCTCGCTGATATCGGTCTTGCCCACACCGCGCACCGACAGCGGAAAGGCGAGGTTTTCCGCGACCGTCATATGGGGGAACAGCGCGTAATTCTGGAACACCATGCCGATATCGCGCTTGTGCGGTGGCACATGGTTGATCGAGCGCCCAGACAACTGGATCTCGCCCGCCGTGGGCGTCTCGAACCCGGCCAGCATCATCAGGCTGGTGGTCTTGCCCGATCCAGAAGGGCCCAGCAGGGTCAGGAACTCGCCCTTGCGAATCTCCAGGTTGAGGTCTTTGACGATCAGGTTTTCGCCATCGTAGCTCTTTTGCACGCCACGAAAGCTGACCAGTACTTCGCCTGCCTCAGCGCTTGAATTAACCCCACCCATACCTGCACCTTCGTTGAATGACTGCGTGGGCCTAGCCTAGGCGCCGGCGCAAGCCGCGCAAATCGGGCAGGGCGAGAGATTGTCATCAGCCGTTTGGACGCTTGGGGGTAGGGATTGCCCTACAAAGATGTCGCTTACAGGTAGGTAGCGACTTGGCCCTCCACGCCTGGGTTTGGCCCGCAGTGGGCCGCTGGCGGATTTCCCAGCGCGAGACCTCGGCCCAGGTGTCGCTTTCAGATCAATTTATGCGCCATCGCATACTTCACCAGCTCCGCCAGCGAGCTGACATTGAGCTTTTGCATCAAGCGCGCCTTGTGGGTGCTGATGGTTTTGCTACTGAGCGCCAATTGCACGGCAATGTCATTGACGTTAGCGCCCCGGGCCAGGCGCTCGAACACCGAGAACTCCCGCTCGGACAACGCAGCGTGCAACGGCCGGGAATCGGTAAGGCCCACTTCGAACACCATGCGGTCGGCCAACTGCGGGTCGATGTAGCGCCCGCCGCTGCCAACGCGGCGGATGGCGGTGAGCAGCAAGGCCGGGTCGCTGTCTTTGGTGGCATAGCCAGCGGCCCCGGCTTTCAGCGCCCGGGCGGCCATTTGTGCTTCGTCGTGCATCGACAGCACTAGAATCGCCGGCGGGCGGCTTAGGGCGAGGATCCTGGGTATCGCCTCCAGGCCGCTGACCCCAGGCATGGAGATATCCAGCAGCACCACGTCACACTCGACGTGGCGCAGCGTCTCCAGCAGTTGCTCACCGTTGCACGCTTCGCCGACCACCAGCAGGTCTTTGGCCAGGCCGATCAACTGCTTGATGCCTTCCCGCACGATGGTGTGGTCTTCTGCCACCAGTACCCGAATCACACGACTCTCCCCGCCTCAATATCAATTCAACGTTACCTGCACCGTCAGGCAAGTGCCTTCGCCCGGCGCACTGCGCAGTGCCAGGCTGCCGCCCAGCATCAGCACGCGCTCGCGCATGCCCACCAAGCCGAACGAGTTAGAGGGCGCATCGGCTGGGATAAACCCGCAGCCGTCATCTTCGATGGTCAGGCACAGGTGGCTAGCGTCTAGGGTCAAACCTATTTCGACAGTATGCGCTTGCGCATGCCGCAGCACATTGGTCAGTGCCTCTTGCAGCACGCGAAACAGGCCAATGGCCTTGGCGTCGCTCAACGCCAACGGCTGCTCGGGAACCTGCACCAGGCAGGTCATCTGGGTCCGGGCTTCGAAGCGCTGGGCCTGCCATTCTATCGCCGAGCCGATGCCGGCATCCAGGATCGGTGGGCGCAGCGCCGTGGCGACATCGCGTACCTGCTGGAACAGTTGCGCGATCAGGCGCTTCATGCTGTCGAGGCGCTCATTCAGGCCGGGGTCGAGGTGGCCGAAACCCAGCTCGCACATCGACGTTTCCAGCTTGAGTACCGTGAGAATTTGCCCCAGTTCGTCATGCACTTCACGGGCAATCCGGGCTTTTTCTTCCTCGCGCACGCTTTCCAGGTGCGCTGCCAGTTCCCGCAAGCGCGCCTCGCTCTCTTGCAGGGCCGCCAACGCCCGGTGCCGTTCGGTGACGTCCGTGAGGAACACCACCAGGTATTCAGCCTCACGAAAGCGTAAAAAGCTCAATGACACGTCGGCAGGCAATAAATGGCCGTCGGCTCGCAGGCAGTGGGTCTCGAAACGCTGGCGAGTGGTTTCCCCCGAGCGCGCCGCGTTCCACAGGGCCAGCCAGCGGTCCATGCTCAGATTGGGTTCGAAATCTACCAGCGGGCGCCCCAGCACAGCGCCGGCGGCATAGCCAAGCATTTTCTCGGCCGCCCGGTTGGCGTAGCCCACATGGCTGTCCCAGTTGACCCAGAGAATACCCACTGTGCTCTGGTCAATGGAAAACTGCGCCACCCGCATGGCCTGCTCCCCTGCTTCGCGCGCCACCGCCTCGGCGCGCTCATCGAGCAGGCGTTGCTCCAAGGCCAGTAACCGCCGCCGCTGCCACAGCGCAACAGCGATACCCGCACACAACAACAGCCCTAACAGCACACTCAAGTTTTGCCAGAACCCAGGGGACGCGCTCAGCGGCGGGTAGTGCACTGCTAACCACCGGTCATGCAATTGCTCAAACTCTTTGGCGGGCACGGCTAGCAGCGCGACGTCGAGGATTTCTGCCAACTGCGGCCAGTCCTTGCGTGTCGCCACCCGTAGCAACAGCGGCAGACCAATGTCACCGACCACTGCCAGCTCGGCGAACTCGGCTTCGCGCGACAGCCGGCTAAGTTGCGCCTCATCCAGCACGGCGTAACGCGCCTGCTGGCTGAGTAGCAATTGCAGGGCCTGGCGCTCCAGGGGCACGCCCTGCAGGTTGAGGTTGCCATAGGTGCTGCGCAGGTAGTCGGCAACCGCGCTGGGCATGCGCACCGCGACCCGGTCACGGCTGTCGAGGGCCTCCAGGTCGACCGCGACGGCCTCATTGCGCAAGCCGACGACGCGCTGGGCAATGCGCATATACGGGTCGGAATAGAGCCAATGACGCAGGCCCGCCGGGGTTTGGCTCAGCCCTGGGGCAAAATCGACTTCACCGTTGCGCACGGCGCGGTCCAGGTCAGCGGGGTCGGTAAAGGTCCGCCAAGATAACTCCACCGGCAATGAACGCACCAAAGCATTCACCACCTCCACGTTCACCCCCGACAACTGCTGCAAGTGTCGATCAAACTGCGCATAGGGCGCCTGCAACACCAGGCCGACGCGCAAGTGCGGATGCGCCGCCAGCCACTCCCGTTGCGCCAACGTCAGCCTCAAGGGGTCGCTGGCAGGCGCCGCCAGCAGCGACATCGGCAGCCACAGGCTGACGATCAGTAACACGCCGCCAGAGAGCGCAGGCCAAACAGCAGACATTTTTTGCCTGCGCACCCCGATTACCATTACGCTGCCTCAATCAAATGGCTGGAAACTTGCGATGTCACACCCATACCGCACTACGCTGAGCGCCTGCTGCCTCGCGCTGATACTACCCTACACTGGGGCAGCAATGGCCGAAGACGCCCCGGCCGCGCCGGCCCCGGCCACCACTGAGCGCCAGCCCCTGCTCGAGCGCAGCCAGGAAGACGCCGCCGCCCTGGGCCGCCAACTGCCCGCCAGCGAGCAGCAAACCCTGCAGGCCGGCAGCGATGATTTTCTAAGTTTGTGGTTGCCAGCCAATGGCGACAACCCGACCGGCACGGTGGTCATCGTGCCCGGCGCCGGCGAAACTGCGGACTGGCCCGAAGCCATCGGCCCACTGCGGCGCAAATTGCCGGATGCCGGGTGGAACACCTTAAGCCTGACCCTACCCGACTTGGCCAGCCAGACCCCAACCGCCAGGCCTGAGGAAAAGCCGGCGCCGGTCCAGGCCGGCAGCAGCTCGACCCCGCCCGACGCCGGCGCCTCCGTGGAGAAAGCCACGGCACCGGGCTCGGAAAACGTCGACGCGCCCAGCAGCGAGGCCGCCGATACTCAACAGGAACAAGACGCCGAACGAGTCTTTGCGCGCATCGAAGCCGCTATCGCCTTCGCCCAGCAGCAGCGCTCACGCAGCATCGTGCTGCTGGGCCATGGCACCGGTGCGTACTGGGCCACCCGCTACTTGCAGGAACGCCGCCCACCCCATGTGCAGCGCCTAGTCATGGTGGCGGCGAAAACCCCGAGCGACGCGCAAACCAGCTTCGAAAGCATGAATGCCGAGTTGAAACTCAACACCGCCGACTTTTACTACACCGACCGCCAGGTCGCCCGGGATGCTGCCCAACGGCGCTTGCAAGCCAGCAAACGCATCAAAGGCAACCCTTACAGCCAGGTTGGCCTGAATGCCTTACCGGCTGATCGCAACACGGAACAGGAGCAATTGTTCCGCCGGGTGCGCGGCTGGCTAAGCCCGCAAGATCTGGATAAACCCAGCTTTTAAAAGCCTCGGCGCTCGCGGATTAACGCATAGGCATTGTGCAGTTCGCGGGTGCGCTCGGTAGCCTCGCGGATCTGCGCCGGGCTGGCGTTGCTGCCAGCCAGTTTATCGGGGTGGTGGCGGCTGAGCAGTCGCCGGTAGGCGCGTTTGATCTGTTCAGGCTCGCTGGCAGCCACCACGCCAATCAAGCGCAAGGCGGCGGCATAGGCCCCTCCGGCCTGGGCCAGGCCTTGCCGCGAGGGTTCGTACTCAGCCCCCAGGCGCTGCACAGTCTGGGCAGACAAACCTAGCCACTGGCCCCATTGCAGTAACAGAGCGGCTTCCGCACGCCCCACTCGCCCATCTGCCCAGGCCATGCGCCAACAGGCACGCAAAGCCCCTTCGCCCGAATTAGGCTGCTGGGCCAACCGCAGCAAATGCCCACGAACGCGGTCGCCACCACTTTTACCGCGGTTGAACGCCGCGATGGCCCGTTGCTGGGCAGGCCCGCCCAGCTCCATCTGGCGCATCTCCTGGCGCGCCTGCTGAATATGGCCCTCGACCACGCGCCCATCGCTTTTGGCTAAACGGCCCAACAATACGAACAGCAGCTCATCGTCCTGCAGACGGCTGCGGCCCGCCAGGCGGTCGCGAAGCTCTTCCAGGCTGCGCAGTTGCAGGCGCCGGTCCAACGCCTGGCCCAATAACGCGCCCAGCAGCGCCCCTGGAATACTTGCAATGGCAAAACCCGCTCCTGCGCCGATTAACGTCCCTGGCCATAGCATTTCAGTGGGGTTCTCCGATCATTCGCTCAGCTTCGGCCAGGCGTTCCAGGGTGCCCACGTCAACCCAGCGACCGCGATGGTGCTCGCCGCTGACGCAGCCACGTGCCATGGCCTGGCGCAATAGTGGGGCCAGCTTGAACGCCTCAACCGATAAACCCGCGAACAGGCGCGGATGCAGCAAGGCAATGCCGCTGTAGGTGAGGTTGGCGCCGCTGTCAGGGCTATCGGCTACCTGGCCGTCTGCCAGTTGAAAGTCTCCGCCAGGGTGGTGGCTTGGGTTGTCGACCAGCACCAGATGCGCATCGCCGCTTATGGCCTTGGGCAGCGTGGCGAAATCGTAGTCGGTCCAGATGTCCCCGTTTACCACCAGAAAAGCAGCGTCTCCAAGCAACCCCAGGGCCTTGCAGATGCCTCCGCCGGTTTCCAGCGGCTCGCCTTCGGGGGAGTACTGAATACGCAGCCCCCACTTCGACCCATCGCCCAGGTGATCTTCGATTTGCTGGCCAAGCCAGGCGTGGTTGATTACCACCTCAGCAATACCGGCGGCTTGCAGGGCCCGCAGGTGATACTCGATCAACGGCACCCCGGCCACCGGCACCAATGGTTTGGGCGTATGCAGGGTCAGTGGGCGCATCCGTTCGCCCTTGCCGGCAGCCAGGATCATCGCCTTCATGGGCGACCCCTAGGATTGAGCTCATCCAGCAATTGGCCCAGCTCGGCCAATTCAGGGCGCCGTGCCAGCACCGTATCGATATAAGCAAAGAAACGCGGCACATCGCTGAGGTAGCGCGGCTTGCCGTCGCGATGACAAATGCGCGCGAAAATACCGATGACCTTCAAGTGGCGCTGCACGCCCATAAGGTCACTGGCGCGCTGGAACGCTTCGAACGTAGCCTGCACTGGCACCCCTCGAGCACCGGCCAGCTCCCAATACTGGCGCAGCCAGGCTTGCACGCGCGCCTCGGGCCAACTGAGAAAAGCGTCTTTGAACAGGCAGGTGATGTCGTAGGTGACAGGCCCATACACCGCGTCCTGAAAGTCCAGCACACCGGGGTTGGGCACGCTATGCATCAGATTGCGGGGCATGAAGTCGCGATGGACCAACACTTTGGGTTGCGCCAATGCGCTGTCAATCAGCAGCGCCGAGACCCGCTCCCACGCCTTGCGCTGGGCGGCCGACAGCTCGATGCCCAGCTCGCGCCCCACGTACCATTCGGGGAACAGTTCCAACTCGCGGCGCAACAAAGGCACATCGTAGCTGGGCAGTGGGGCGTCCATGGGCAGTTGCTGGAACGCCAGCAACGCGTCAATCGCCGAGGCAAACAACGCGTCAGCGTTGCCCAGGTCGATCACGTCCAGGTAGGTCTGGTGGCCCAGGTCACTGAGCAAAAGAAACCCGCGCGGCAGATCTTGCGCCTGAATTTTCGGCACATTGATGCCTGTGCTGGCGAGCAATTGAGCAACTTTCACGAACGGTTCGCAGTTTTCTTGGGGCGGCGGAGCATCCATCACAATAAAACTGCGGCCACCGCCCTGCCAGCGGAAGTAGCGACGAAAACTGGCGTCACTACTGGCCGCGGTCAACGTGGCCGGGGGTACCGCCCCCCAGCCCTCGGCCAAAAAGAGGTTCTCCAGCTGTTCAGCCAGCCAGACTTGGAGCAGTTGCAGGCGTACATCTTGATCAAGCATTACAAGGGTCTCCGACGGCGCTAGCCGTCAAGCGGGTCATGCTTTATTATCCAGCATCTTTTTCAGACCATCGAGAGGCGTGCGGCCCCCCCGCGGGCAGATGGCACGCAGGAAGCCCGGACTAATAAGATGGCATTGAAATCCCCCGCGTTTCGTAAAAAATTCCCGTTGCTGGTCACCGGCGGTTTGCTGGCGATGCAACCCTTAGCCACTCCACTCGTGGTCGCGGCTGAACAGTTTGACTGTCAAGTCTCTGCTGCGGGTGCCTGGGACTGCAAGCCCAAATCGAGCGTTGCCCAGCTGCCCCCGCGCCCGGTGCACGCTGGAGCCGCGGCTAGCACCGCGAGCGCTGGCCAAGCCGAGGGCGCCTCGAGCGACGAGCAAAAGGCCCAAGGCCCGGCGCTGGTCACCGAAGCCAAAGGCCGTGGCATGAAGTCGCGTAGTGCAGACTACAGCCACCTCGATTGGGTTCCGCGCGACAAGCTCACGGCCGCTCAGTTGGCCGAAACGGGCCCATACTGCTCCGGTGCTTATATCGAGCCACTGCGCCCGGGCATGAACGACCAAACCCCGAAAAGCGAGGCGCCGACCTTTATCGGCGCCAAGGCTTCGCGCTACCAGCAGGAAGAGCAAGTCGCTTCCCTGGCCGGTGACGTGGTCATGCGCCAAGGCAGCATGCAGATCGAAGCCGACGAAGCGGCCCTGCACCAAGCCGAAAACCGTGGCGAGCTGAACGGCAACGTCAAGCTGCGCGACAACGGCGCGCTGATCGTAGGCGATCACGCACAAATCCAGCTGGACAATGGCGAAGCCCAGGTCGACAACGCCGAGTACGTGCTGCACAAGTCGAATATTCGCGGCAACGCCTTGTACGCCAAGCGCGCCGAGACCTCGATCATCCGCCTCAAAGACGGTACGTACACCACCTGTGAGCCGGGCAGCAACGCTTGGACGCTCAAGGGCAATAACATCACGCTGAACCCGGCTACCGGTTTCGGCACGGCGACCAACGTCACCCTGCGGGTCAAGGACATACCGGTGCTGTACACGCCGTATATCTATTTCCCTATCGACGACCGCCGCCAGTCCGGCTTCCTGCCACCGAGCTTCTCGACCAGTAGCGATACTGGTTTCATGATGGTCACGCCGTACTACTTCAACCTGGCGCCGAACTACGACGCCACCTTGTACCCGCGCTACATGGCCAAGCGCGGCACGATGATGGAAGGCGAGTTCCGCTACCTCACGCCGTCCAGCGAAGGCCAGTTTGGCGGTGCGTTCCTGAACGACCAGGATGACGACCGCAAACTGCAGTCTGACTACAAAGAACAGCGCTGGATGATCAACTGGCAGCACAAAGGCGGCCTGGACCAGCGCCTGATGACCGAGGTTGAATACACCGACATCAGCGACCCCTACTACTTCCAGGACCTGCAGTCGGACCAGATCGGCGTTGAGAAGACCGAATACGTCAACCAGCAAGGCCGCATGACCTACCGCGCCGAAAACTACACGGCGCAGTTGAATTTGCAGGCTTACGAACTGGCGACCGTATCGGACATCACCCCGTACAACCGCCTGCCGCAACTGACCCTCAACGGTACGTTGCCGTACAACCCGCAGGGTCTGGAACTGAGCTACGAAACCGAAGCAGTGCGTTTCGAACGTAGCCTGCAGAACGGTCTCTACGTTGACGAAAACGGTGCCATCCAGAACCGCCTCGACACCAACGTTCAAGGCCTGGCCCGTGCCAACGGTACCCGCCTGAACCTCAAGCCGGGTGTTGCGCTGCCAATGGACTGGAGCTGGGGCTTTATCAAGCCATCGGTCAAGTACGCCTACACCCAATACGACCTGGACCTCGACTCCCGTGGCCGTAATAGCCTGCTGCCCGACCAGAGCTATAGCAGCTCGCAGACCCGCGGCGTGCCGATCTACAGCATCGACAGCGGCCTGTACTTCGACCGCAACGCCCAGTTGTTCGGCACCAACTACCGGCAAACCCTCGAACCGCGTTTGTTCTACCTGAACGTGCCGTACGAGAAGCAATCGGACATTCCAGTGTTCGACACCTCGGAAACGCCGTTCAGCTATAACTCGCTGTTCCGTGAAAACCGCTTCTCTGGTTCCGACCGGATCGGCGACGAAAACAAACTGTCGCTCGGTGTAACCAACCGCTGGATCGAAGAAGACGGTTTCGAGCGCCAACGCTTCAGCATTGGCCAGGCCATCTACTTCGAAGACCGCAAGGTGCAATTGCCAGGTGTGGATTATCGCCAGCGCGACGAATCCCAGGCCGACGTTTCACCGTACGCCATGGAGTACGAATACCGCTTCAACCGCGACTGGCGCTTGAATTCCGACTTCAACTGGGACCCGGACTCTCGCTCGACACGTTCGGCCAGCGCCATGTTCCACTACCAGCCTGAGGCCAACCCGAACAAAGTGGTCAACCTGGGCTACCGCTACCGCAACGACCTGGTGCGTTACGACACCACCACCGGTCAGTGGCGCGTAGGCGGCGACTATGGCAACCCGGGCGATCAGAATTATGTGAAGGACTACTACAAGATCCAGCAGCATGATTTCTCGGTCATCTGGCCACTCGCCCCGCAGTGGAGCGTGATCAGCCGCTGGCAGTTCGACTACAACCGCAGTCGTACGCTGGAAGCCTTCGGTGGCTTCGAATACGACAACTGCTGCTGGAAGCTGCGCCTGATCAACCGTTACTGGGTCGACTACGACGAATTCAGTCAAGACGCCCCAGCCAACGAAAAAGGCGACCGTGGCATCTTCCTGCAAATCGTGCTGAAGGGCCTTGGTGGCGTGGTAGGCAATAAAGTTGAGGGTTTCCTCGACAAGGGCATTCAAGGTTATAAAGAACGTGAAGACCAAGCTTACTGATTGTCTGCGCCCCGTCTTTCTGGGCGCATTGCTACTGGCCGGTAGCGCCCATGCGCAGGTCCAGCCGTTGGACAGCATCGTGGCCACCGTCGACAACGACGTGATCATGCGCAGCCAACTGGACCAGCGCGTTCGCGAGGTCGAGCAGACCATCCGCAAGCGCGGCGGTGAACAACCGCCCGTTGGCGTACTGGACCAGCAGGTGCTGGAGCGCTTGATCATCGAAAACCTGCAACTGCAGATCGGTGAACGCTCGGGTATCCGCATCACCGACGAAGAGCTGAACCAAGCCATTGCTACCATTGCGCAGCGCAATAACATGAGCGTCGCGCAATTCCAGGCGGCTCTCGCTCGCGACGGCCTCTCTTACAACGATGCCCGTGAGCAAGTTCGTCGCGAGATGATCATCAGCCGCGTACGTCAGCGGCGGGTGGCCGAGCGCATTCAGGTTTCGGAACAGGAAGTGAAAAACTTTCTCGCTTCAGACTTGGGCAAGATGCAGCTGTCGGAAGAGTACCACCTGGCCAATATCCTGATTCCTACCCCGGAAAGTGCCAATGCGGCGGCCATCCAAGAGGCCGCAGGCAAGGCGCAGCAGGTGTACACGCAGCTCAAGTCCGGTGCTGACTTCAACCGCCTGGCCATCTCCAGTTCCTCTAGCGAGAACGCCTTGGAAGGCGGCGACATGGGCTGGCGTAAAGCCGCTCAGTTGCCACCGCCGTTTGACCGGCTGCTGGGCACCCTCGCCGTCGGCGACGTTACCCAACCCGTGCGCACCCCAGGCGGCTTCATCATTCTCAAGTTGCTCGAGAAGCGTGGTGGTGAGGCGGTAGTCCGTGAAGAAGTGCATGTGCGGCACATCCTGGTCAAACCTAGCGAGATCCGCTCGGAAGCCAAGACTGAAGACTTGATCAACAAGCTCTACGCACGTATTCAGGACGGTGAAGATTTCGCCACCCTGGCCAAGAGCTTCTCCGAAGATCCAGGCTCTGCCCTCAACGGCGGCGATCTGAACTGGATCGACCCGAGCGTGCTGGTACCGGAGTTCCGTGAAGTGATGGCGGCCACGCCGGTCAACACCATTTCCAAACCGTTCAAGACCCAGTTTGGCTGGCACGTACTGGAAGTGCTGGGCCGTCGCGCCACCGACAGCACTGAACAAGCGCGCGAACAGCAGGCGATGACCGTGCTGCGTAACCGCAAATACGACGAAGAACTGCAAACCTGGCTCCGTCAGATCCGCGACGAAGCCTACGTGGAAACCAAGCTCGCCCCGGCAGCCCAGTGACCGCTAAACGTTTTGCATTGACCGCCGGCGAGCCGGCAGGCATTGGCCCCGACCTCTGCCTGCTACTCGCCGCGCAAGCCCAGCCCCACCCCCTGATCGTGATCTCTAGCCACAGCCTGCTCAAAGAGCGGGCTGTGCGCTTGGCACTGGATGTCGACCTTATTCTGGTCACCCCACCAACATTCCCCGACCATCCGGCACCCGCCGGTAGTTTGTATGTCTGGGACACGCCCCTGGGCGCCACGGTGGTGGAAGGCCAACTTGACCGGCTCAACGCCGGGTTCGTGCTGCAGACCCTCACCCGTGCCGCCGAAGGGTGCGTCGACGGCGTATTTGCCGGCATGATCACAGCCCCTGTGCACAAAGGTGTGATCAATGAAGCCGGCATCGGCTTTTCCGGCCATACCGAGTTCCTCGCCGACCTGACCCACACGGAACAAGTGGTGATGATGCTGGCCAGTGGCAACTTACGAGTTGCCCTGGTGACCACCCACTTGCCGCTGCGCGCAGTGGCCGAGGCAATCACCGCCGAACGCCTGGAGCGGGTCACGCGCATCCTGCATGCCGACCTGCAAAGCAAGTTCGGGCTGCCCCACCCGCGCATTCTGGTCTGCGGGCTAAACCCCCATGCCGGGGAAAGCGGGCACCTGGGCCGAGAAGAAATCGACATCATCGAACCCACCTTAGAGCGCCTGCGCGGTGAAGGTATGGACCTGCGTGGTCCATTGCCTGCCGACACGCTGTTTACCCCCAAATACCTGGAGCACTGTGACGCAGTGCTGGCGATGTACCATGACCAAGGCCTGCCTGTACTCAAGTACAAAGGCTTCGGCGCCGCCGTCAACATCACCCTGGGCCTGCCGATCATCCGGACCTCGGTCGATCACGGCACCGCCCTCGACTTGGCGGGCACCGGCCATATCGACACCGGCAGCCTACGCGTCGCACTGAATACCGCCTACCAGATGGCCGAGACCCACCCATGAACGAGCAATACCAACACCGGGCGCGCAAGCGTTTTGGCCAGAACTTTCTCCATGATGCTGGCGTAATCGACCGTATTCTGCGCGCCATTCGCGCCCGCGCAGGCGAGCGCCTGCTGGAAATTGGCCCAGGCCAGGGCGCACTCACCGAGGGCATTCTGGGCAGCGGCGCACAGCTGGATGTGGTTGAACTGGACAAGGACCTGGTGCCTATCCTCAGCCACAAGTTCGGCCACCTGGAAAACTTCAACCTGCATCAAGGCGACGCCCTGAAGTTCGACTTCGGCCGCCTGCAGGCCGCCCCCCGTACCCTACGCGTGGTAGGCAACCTGCCTTACAACATCTCCACACCGCTGATTTTTCACCTGTTGAAAAACGCCAGCGTGATTCAAGACATGCATTTCATGCTGCAAAAAGAGGTGGTCGAACGCATGGCGGCCGGCCCTGGAGGCGGTGACTGGGGCCGTCTGTCGATCATGGTGCAGTACCACTGCCGCGTCGAACACCTGTTCAACGTTGGCCCGGGGGCGTTCAACCCGCCGCCCAAGGTCGATTCGGCCATCGTGCGCCTGGTGCCCCACGAAACCCTGCCCTACCCTGCCAAAGACCATCGGTTGCTCGAGCGCGTGGTGCGTGAGGCCTTCAACCAACGGCGCAAGACCTTGCGCAATACCCTTAAGGCCCTGCTCGATGCGCCGGCCATCGAGGCCGCCGGCGTCGATGGCAGCCTGCGCCCAGAGCAGCTCGACCTGGCCGCCTTCGTGCGCTTGGCTGACCAACTGTTTGAGCAAGCCCCGCCCAGTGTCCTAGACTGACTGAAACCGGCACCGGCCGGTTTTAATCCGCTTTCGCTTTTAAGGCCTCCTGCATGTCCGATCCTCGCTATCAGATAAACGTCAGCGTCGTTACCCAATTCCTGAAAGAGCAGTCACAACCCGAGCAACAGCGCTATGCCTTCGCTTATACCGTGACAGTGCGCAACAACGGCCAGATCCCCGCTCAGTTGTTGTCCCGCCACTGGGTCATCACCGACGGCGACGGGCACGTCGAAGAAGTCCGAGGGGCAGGCGTGGTGGGTCAGCAACCGCTGATCGAGGCTGGCATGAGCCACACGTACAGCAGCGGCACGGTCATGAACAGCAAGGTCGGGACCATGCAAGGCACCTACCAAATGCTTGCCGAAGACGGTAAACGCTTCGATGCGGTTATCGCCCCCTTCCGCCTTGCGGTGCCCGGGGCCCTGCACTGATGGCGGTGTACGCCGTAGGCGACCTTCAGGGTTGCCTGCAACCCTTGAAGTGCCTGCTCGAACGCGTGGCCTTCGACCCGGCCAACGACACCCTGTGGCTGGTGGGAGACCTAGTCAATCGCGGCCCGGAGTCGTTGCAAACCCTGCGCTACCTTTACAACATGCGTCACGCGCTGGTGTGCGTGCTGGGCAATCACGACCTGCACCTGCTGGCGGCTGGCAGCAACGTAGAACGCCTAAAAAAAGGCGACACCCTGAGCGAGATTCTAGAAGCACCGGATGGCCGCGACCTGCTGGACTGGCTGCGCCAGCAAAAACTCATGCACTACGATGAGCAACGCAATACCGCCCTGGTGCACGCCGGCATCCCCCCCCAGTGGACACTCGGCAAAGCCTTGCGCCTGGCTGCCGAGGTCGAGCAGGCCTTGCGTGACGACACGCGCTACGGCCCCTATCTGGACGGCATGTACGGTAATGAACCCGCAAAATGGGATAAATCCCTCACCGGTATCACCCGGTTGCGGGTCATCACCAACTACTTCACCCGCATGCGCTTTTGCACCAGCGACGGCAAACTTGACCTCAAAGGCAAAGAAGGCGCAGATACCGCACCACCCGGCTACGCCCCCTGGTTCAGTCATAAAGAGCGTAAAACCCGTGGCATGAAAATCATTTTCGGCCACTGGGCGGCGCTCGAAGGCCGCTGCAGCGAACCGGGGGTGTTTGCCTTGGATACCGGCTGTGTCTGGGGCGGCGCCATGACCCTGTTGAATGTCGACACCGGCGTACGCCTGACCTGCCAGTGCGATGAACATGGCCATTCGGGCACGCTACCGGGCCGATGATTGGCTAAACTATAGGCCTTGCCCCAGGAGACCAGACATGACCGAATTCAAACGTATCCCCCCCCAGGAGGCTCAGGCCCTGCGAGAACAGGGCGCGGTGGTCGTCGATGTGCGCGACCCGCAGACCTACGGCGCCAGCCACATCAGCGGCGCGGTGCACGTCGACAACCACTCGATTGCCGACTTCATTCGCCAAGCCGACCTCGATAAGCCCGTGGTGGTAGTGTGCTACCACGGTAACTCCAGCCAAAGCGCCGCTGCTTATCTGGTCGGGCAGGGCTTCTCGGACGTCTACAGCCTCGACGGTGGCTTCGAGTTGTGGCGCACCACCTACCCTGACGAGACGGCGCAAAGCCAGCTCGAATAAAACCGCGCTCGGAAATACCATGCAAAGCTCTCGTTAAAATTTTTTTCGAGAGCCGACACCCCGAACCACGCGGCCTGGCGCCAAGGCAGATGAACGGTCGCAGCAACTAATTGCCGATCCGGCCTTGAAATCTACGATTACCAACTATCCTTTAGCTCAGGCCATCCATTACAGGGGAGAGCCGGTACACCGGCGCGTGGGTCATCGGTACTGATTACAAGGTGCTCTGGGGGGTACACAGCGGTCGTGGTTTAGCCGCTGCCAGCATCAGCTGAATGATCCAGCGTCGGCTCCACGTATCGAGCGAGGTGACGTCATGAGTATTTTTAGCCACTTCCAACAACGTTTCGAATCTACGCGCCAGGAAGAGTTCTCGTTACAGGAGTACCTTGAGCTCTGCAAGAATGACCGTGGCACTTACGCTTCGGCCGCTGAGCGGATCCTGATGGCCATTGGGGAACCCGAGCTGCACGACACCTCAACCAATTCGAGGCTGTCACGCATCTTTTCCAACAAGGTCATCCGGCGCTACCCAGCCTTCGAAGACTTCCACGGCATGGAAGAGTGCATCGACCAGATCGTGTCGTACTTCCGCCATGCCGCCCAAGGTCTGGAAGAAAAGAAACAAATCCTCTACCTGCTCGGGCCTGTGGGGGGCGGTAAGTCATCTCTGGCCGAAAAGCTCAAACAGCTGATCGAAAAGACTCCTTTCTATGCCATCAAGGGCTCACCCGTGTTCGAGTCGCCTTTGGGGCTGTTCAATGCCACTGAAGACGGCCAGATCCTCGAAGAAGACTTCGGTATCCCGCGGCGCTATCTCAATACCATCATGTCGCCCTGGGCCACTAAACGGCTCGCCGAGTTCGGTGGCGACATCAGCCAGTTCCGCGTGGTCAAGCTCTACCCTTCGATCCTCAACCAAATCGCGGTAGCCAAGACCGAACCCGGTGACGAGAACAACCAAGACATCTCGGCACTGGTGGGTAAGGTCGATATTCGCAAGCTAGAGGAGTATTCGCAGAACGATGCCGATGCCTACAGCTACTCCGGTGCCCTGTGCCGGGCCAACCAAGGGCTGATGGAATTCGTCGAGATGTTCAAAGCACCGATCAAGGTGCTTCACCCGCTGCTGACCGCCACTCAGGAAGGGAATTACAACAGTACCGAGGGGCTGGGGGCGATTCCGTATTCGGGTATTCTGCTGGCTCACTCCAACGAATCGGAATGGCACAGTTTCCGTAACAACAAGAACAACGAAGCGTTCATCGACCGGATCTACATCGTCAAAGTGCCGTATTGCCTGCGGGTGAGCGACGAGATCAAGATCTACGACAAACTTCTGTTCAATAGCTCGCTGGCCAAGGCCCATTGCGCCCCTGACACCCTGAAAATGCTCGCTCAATTCACCGTGCTGTCGCGCCTTAAAGAGCCCGACAACTCGAATGTTTATTCGAAAATGCGCGTGTACGACGGTGAGAACCTCAAAGATACAGACCCCAAGGCCAAGTCGATCCAGGAATACCGTGACAGCGCGGGGGTCGATGAAGGCATGAACGGCCTCTCCACCCGATTCGCCTTCAAGATTCTGTCGAAAGTCTTCAACTTCGACCCCCATGAGGTTGCCGCCAACCCGGTGCATTTGCTCTATGTGCTGGAGCAACAGATCGAACAGGAGCAATTCCCTGCCGAAGTCCGTGAACGCTACCTGCGGTACCTCAAAGAATACCTGGCACCGCGCTACATCGAATTCATTGGCAAGGAAATCCAGACCGCCTACCTGGAGTCCTACAGCGAGTACGGGCAGAACATCTTCGACCGCTATGTGCTGTACGCGGACTTCTGGATTCAGGACCAGGAATACCGCGACCCGGAAACCGGCGAGATCCTCAACCGCGTGGCACTGAACGAAGAGCTGGAAAAAATCGAGAAGCCGGCGGGTATCAGTAACCCGAAAGACTTCCGTAACGAAATCGTTAACTTTGTCCTGCGTGCTCGCGCCAATAACAACGGCAAGAACCCCACCTGGCTCAGCTACGAAAAGCTGCGCGTGGTCATCGAGAAAAAAATGTTCTCGAACACCGAAGACCTGCTCCCGGTCATCAGTTTCAACGCCAAGGCCAGCAAGGAGGACCAACAGAAGCACAACGACTTCGTCACCCGCATGGTGGAACGTGGCTACACCGACAAACAGGTACGGCTGCTCTCCGAGTGGTACCTACGGGTCAGGAAGTCGCAGTGAGGCAGCATTGAGCGTCAAGCGAGCGGCCTGCGGCGGGGTCTTCATGACTTCACCCTAGGCCTGCGGCTTGCAGTTTTCGACTTAAGGCCAGCCGCTTAAGGCTTACAGCTGCCCGGAGAGCCTCCCATGAGTTATGTGATCGACCGCCGCTTGAACGGCAAGAACAAGAGTACGGTCAACCGCCAGCGCTTCCTGCGGCGCTACCGTGACCACATCAAAAAAGCAGTGGAAGAAGCCGTCAGCCGCCGCTCCATCACCGACATGGAGCATGGCGAGCAAATCAGTATCCCTGGCCGCGACATCGACGAGCCGGTGTTGCACCACGGCCGTGGAGGCAAGCAGACGGTGGTGCACCCCGGCAACAAAGAGTTCAGCAGCGGGGAGCATATACCGCGCCCCCAGGGCGGCGGTGGCGGTAAAGGGGCCGGCAAAGCCGGCAACTCGGGTGAGGGCATGGACGAATTCGTCTTCCAGATCACCCAGGAAGAATTTCTCGAATTCATGTTCGAAGACCTCGAACTGCCCAACCTGGTCAAACGCAACCTGACTGGCACCGATACGTACAAAACCGTTCGCGCTGGCATCAGCAATGAAGGTAACCCTTCGCGTATCAATATCGTGCGCACCCTGCGCTCAGCCCATGCGCGCCGTATTGCCCTGTCGGGCAGTAGCCGCGCCAAGCTGAAAGCGGCAAAACTGGAGCTCGAACGCCTTAAACGCGAAGAGCCTGACAACTTTGGCGATATCCAGACGGTCGAGGCCGAGATCGAAAAACTCAGCGCCCGCATTCACCGCGTGCCATTTCTCGACACCTTCGATCTGAAGTACAACCTGCTGGTGAAGCAGCCTAACCCTAGCTCCAAGGCCGTGATGTTCTGCCTGATGGACGTCTCCGGCTCCATGACCCAGGCGACCAAAGACATCGCCAAGCGCTTCTTCATTTTGCTCTACCTGTTTCTCAAGCGTAATTACGACAAGATCGAAGTGGTGTTCATCCGGCACCACACCAGTGCCCGGGAAGTGGACGAAGAAGAGTTTTTCTATTCCCGGGAAACCGGTGGGACCATCGTCTCGAGCGCTTTGAAATTGATGCAGGAAATCATGGCGGCTCGCTACCCGGCCGGAGATTGGAACATCTACGCCGCCCAGGCTTCAGACGGCGACAACTGGAACGACGACTCGCCTATCTGCCGCGAGATCCTCACCAAGCAGATCATGCCGTTCGTGCAGTACTACACTTATGTCGAAATCACACCGCGTGAACACCAAGCCCTGTGGTTCGAATACGAACGCATCGGCGATGCCTTTCCCGATACGTTCGCCCAGCAACAGCTGGTGACGGCCGGCGATATTTATCCGGTTTTCCGAGAACTCTTCCAGCGCAGGTTAGTGACATGACGGGTAGAGAACAGAAACGCCAACCTCTTTCCACCGGTTCTGAATGGACGTTCGAGCTGATTCAGGCCTATGACCGGGAAATCGGTCGTATCGCTGAGCGCTATGCGCTCGATACCTACCCCAACCAGATCGAAGTCATCACCGCTGAACAGATGATGGATGCCTATGCGTCCGTAGGCATGCCGCTGGGTTATCACCATTGGTCATACGGCAAACACTTCCTGAGTACAGAGAAATCCTACAGCCGTGGCCAGATGGGGCTGGCTTACGAGATCGTGATCAACTCAGACCCCTGCATTGCCTACCTGATGGAAGAAAACACCATCTGCATGCAGGCCTTGGTCGTAGCGCATGCCTGCTATGGGCACAACAGCTTTTTCAAAGGTAACTACCTATTCCGCACCTGGACCGACGCCAGCTCAATCATCGATTACCTGGTGTTCGCCAAGCAGTACATCATGCAATGCGAGGAGCGCCACGGGATCGACGCCGTCGAAGACCTGCTCGACTCTTGCCATGCGCTGATGAACTACGGGGTCGACCGCTACAAGCGCCCCTACCCTATTTCTGCCGAGGAAGAGCGGCGTCGGCAGAAGGATCGTGAGGAGCACTTGCAGCGCCAGATCAACGACCTGTGGCGCACCATCCCGAAAAGCGCAGACAAATTCAGCGAGAAAGATAACGCACGCTTCCCCGCCGAACCTCAGGAAAACATCCTCTACTTCATCGAAAAGCATGCGCCCCTGCTGGAGCCCTGGCAGCGCGAAATCGTACGCATCGTGCGCAAGATCGCTCAGTACTTCTACCCTCAGCGCCAGACCCAGGTAATGAACGAAGGTTGGGCTACGTTCTGGCATTACACCCTGATGAACGACCTTTACGACGAAGGCCTGGTGACCGACGGCTTTATGATGGAGTTTCTCCAATCCCACACCAGCGTGGTCTACCAGCCTGGCTTCGACAGCCCCTATTACAGCGGTATAAACCCTTACGCCCTGGGTTTTGCCATGTACCGCGATATCCGCCGCATGTGCGAACACCCCACCGAAGAAGATCGCCGCTGGTTCCCCGAAATCGCTGGCAGCGACTGGCTGTCGACCATCAAATTCGCCATGAGCAGCTTCAAGGACGAGAGCTTCATCTTGCAGTATCTGTCACCCCAGGTTATCCGCGACCTCAAGCTGTTCAGCATCATGGATGACGATCAGCGCGATGATTTGCTGGTGCCTGCTATCCACGATGAAAACGGTTATCGCATCGTTCGCGAGCAACTGGCGGCGCAATACAACCTGGGCAATCGCGAACCCAACGTACAGATCTGGAGCATCGACCGGCGCGGTGACCGCTCGCTGACGCTGCGCCATCAACAGCACAACCGCAAACCGCTGGGCGAGTCCACCGAAGAGGTCCTCAAGCATCTGCACCGGCTGTGGGGCTTCGACATTCACCTGGATTCCGTGCAGGGCGAACAGATCGTCAAAACTGTCCACGTACCGCCAAAAAGCGAGCATGGCGAAGGCGAGTACGGCCGTATGGAGATGGGCGTCGTACACCTTTAGCAACCCGTTTTACCTCCGTTAGCCCCAACACAGGTTATCCTGTGGGGCTATCGGAGGTTTTTTATGCGTATCTACACCGTCGGCGGCGCCGTGCGAGACCGCCTGTTAGGCCTGCCTGTCACCGACATCGACCGGGTGGTAGTGGGTGCCACCGAACAACAAATGCTTGACCTAGGGTATCGCCCCGTCGGCAGCGACTTCCCGGTATTTCTCGCGCCCACTAGCGGCGATGAGTACGCGCTGGCTAGAACCGAGCGCAAAAGCGGCAAGGGTTATGGCGGCTTTGTATTTCACGCCAGCCCGGACGTCACCCTCGAGCAAGACCTCATCCGCCGTGACCTGACCATCAATGCCATGGCGCAAGACGATGACGGCAATATCACCGACCCTTATAACGGCCAGCAGGACCTGCAACAGCGCATGCTGCGGCACGTCTCCCCCGCGTTTGCCGAAGACCCCTTGCGCGTGCTGCGTGTCGCACGTTTCGCCGCGCGCTATGCCCCGTTGGGGTTCCGCGTGGCGGACGAAACCCTCGAGTTGATGCGCCAGCTCAGCGAATCTGGCGAATTACTTGCACTGACCCCGGAGCGCAGCTGGAAAGAAATCTCTCGTGCGTTAATGGAACAACAGCCCCAAGTCTTTATTGAGGTCTTGCGCCAATGCGGCGCGCTGCGCGTGCTGCTCCCAGAAGTCGAGGCATTGTTTGGGGTGCCGCAACCAGAAGCGCATCATCCTGAGATCGACAGCGGCGTGCATACCCTGGCGGTGCTCCAGCAAGCCGCTTTGCACGGGCAACCCCTGAGTGTCCGTTGGGCATGCCTGGTGCATGATCTGGGCAAAGGCACCACCCCGCCTAGCGAATGGCCGCGGCATATTGCCCATGAGCAACGCGGCCTCAAATTGATTAAAGCGGTGAACGAACGTTTCAAGGCGCCCCGCGAATGCCAAGAGTTGGCCTTGCTGGTGGGCCAGTACCACACCCATAGCCATCGCGCGTTGGAGCTCAAAGCCTCGACCCTGCTCGAGTTGCTGCAAAGCTTCGACGTCTACCGCCGCCCGGAACGCTTTGAAGCCTTCATCGCCGCCTGCGAAATGGACGCCCGCGGCCGGCTTGGCCTGGAGAAGCGAGCGTACCCCCAGGCGGAGTATTTGCGCGGCGCGGCGCGGGCAGCCATTGGGGTAGCGGTCAAACCGCTGATTGAGCGCGGCCTACAAGGCCAAGCGCTCGGCGAGGGGTTAAAAGCCGAGCGGCTAAAAGCCTTGAAGGTCTACAAAGCAGCCAGCAACCAAGGCCTTTAAAACAAAAGGTTCACCTGGCCCAGGGGCTGTCCATTCCACTCGAACGGCACAGGTGCCAGCACCTGATCGATCTGGGCGGCTTGCCACAGCGCCTCGAACGTTCGCCCGTCGGCTGGGTGCCGCACCTGCGGGGCGAGCAATGCCAGAGGCCACAATACGAAAGCATTTTTCAGGATTTCGGCACGCGGCAATATCAGCCCATCGAAATTGCCCACTCGTTCGCCGTACAGCAGCACATCGATGTCCAGGGGCAAGCCTTTGCGGCCGGGGGCGTAGCGGCCATTATCGGCTTCGATAAACTTGAGCTTGCGATCAAGGTCGCTCAAGGAAAGGTCCGTCAGGCCAGTCACCACCAAATTGTAAAAAGGCCCGCTCTTGATCCCCACCGGTGCGCTCTCGAACACCGCCGAGCACTGCATATCGTCGACGAAGCTGGCCAAGGCGTCGAGCCCGGCGCATAGATGCCGGTGGCGGTCAGTATTACTGCCCAACCCCAAGTAGATTCGGTTCAGCGACATCCGCGCTCGATCTCCACACCAACGCCGGCTGCAGCTGGTACTGCGCCAGGTTTGGTCAGTTTGAGGCGCAGCCAGGGGATCTGGAACTCGGCCATCAAGACTTCAGCAAGGCGCTCGGCGAATGTTTCCACCAATTGGAAGCGCGCCTGCTCGGCAAAACCTTGAATACGCGCGCTGACACTGGCGTAATCCAAGGCCAGGGCCAAGTCGTCGCCAGCGGCAGCCGGGCGATTGTCCCAGGCAAAGCAGAGGTCCAGGCGTAAGCACTGGCGTATCTCGCGCTCCCAGTCGTAGGCACCGATCACGGTGTCGACTTCCAGCCCGTCAATGAAAACCTTGTCCAAGTACTTCGCTCCACTGGGTTCTACGATCAGCACGACAACGGCGCTTGCGCCCGCTAGAATCAGGGCCGTCCCTGCCCGGAATAGTTAGCATGTTTTGGCTACTGGCGGTACTCGCCTACCTACTTGGCTCGCTGTCCTTCGCGATCCTGCTCAGCCGACTCACCGGCATGCCCGACCCGCGCATGAGCGGCTCCGGCAATGCCGGCGCCACCAATATGCTGCGCCTGGCAGGGAAAAAACTCGCCATCCTGACCCTGCTCGGCGATCTCTGCAAGGGCATGCTCCCCGTGATACTCGCGGCGCTGGCCGGGCTTAGCCTGCAGCAACAAGCCTGGGTCGGGCTGTGTGCCGTTACCGGCCACCTGTTCCCTGTGTATTTTCGGTTCCGTGGCGGTAAAGGCGTTGCCACTGCCGCCGGCGTGTTACTGGCACTTTATCCACCTGCCGCAGCGCTAGCCGCCTGTGCTTGGCTGCTGACCTTCTACCTGACCCGCACCAGCTCCCTGGCCGCGCTGATCGCCACGCCCTTGGTGCTGCCGTTGCTAGCCTGGCAGCGGCCTGCGGCGTTGCTGCCGATGAGCATGCTGACGCTGCTGATCGTCTGGCGCCACCGAAGCAACCTGCGCGACCTGCTAGCAGGCCGCGAACGCCATTTCTAATGCTCAGATAGCGGGCAACTGCTCCATCGGCCAGCGTGCTTGCACGCTGATGGCCAAACTCTCGTGCTGCCCTGCCTGCAAGCGCTGGCAACCGGCGTAAGCGATCATCGCGCCGTTGTCGGTGCAAAACTGCGGGCGCGCATAGTAAACCTGGCCGTTAAGCTGCCCAAGCATGCCCTCCAGCGACAGCCGCAGCGCGCGATTGGCACTCACACCGCCGGCGATCACCAGGCGCTTGAGCCCGGTCTGCTTGAGCGCACGCTTGCACTTGATGGTCAGAGTGTCCACCACCGCCTGCTGGAAGGCCAGGGCGATGTCGCTGCGGGTTTGTTCACCGTCGTCCCCAGCACGCTGGCATTGTTGCCAGGTATTGAGGGCGGAGGTCTTCAAGCCGCTGAAGCTGAATTCAAGCCCTGGGCGATCGGTCATCGGCCGCGGAAAGACAAAGCGCCCCGCCACACCGTCAGCGGCCAACCGCGCGATTTCCGGGCCGCCTGGGTAGTTCAGGCCCATCATCTTGGCGGTTTTGTCAAAAGCCTCGCCTGCGGCGTCGTCGAGGGTTTCCCCGAGCAACTCATAGCGGCCGATCCCATCGACCCGCACCAGCTGGGTGTGCCCGCCGGAGACCAGCAACGCCACAAAGGGAAACTGCGGCGGCTGCTCTTCCAGCATCGGCGCCAACAGGTGGCCTTCCATGTGGTGCACACCCAAAGCCGGTATATCCCACGCAAACGCCAGCGCCTGAGCGCAAGACGCTCCAACCAGCAAAGCGCCCACCAGCCCAGGGCCGGCGGTGTAGGCAATGGCATCGATTTCGGTGGGCACACAGTCAGCTTCAGCCAGCACCTGACGGATCAGGGGCAGCATGCGTTTGACGTGATCACGGGAGGCAAGCTCGGGTACTACGCCGCCATAGGCGCGGTGCAGGTCGATCTGGCTGAATAATGCGTCAGCCAGCAGACCGCGTTCGCTGTCATATAATGCGACACCTGTTTCATCACAGGACGTTTCTAATCCCAGTACTAGCATGGGCACTGCCTTGTTGAGGCTGCATTCGAAGGCGCGCATGATAGTCGCCGCTGGAAGCCCCGACCAGCGGTTTTCGATCAGAGGCTTTGCATTCCTGCGAGCTAAGGGTTAACATCCGCAACCCTTAAAAACCGACGTTGTTCAAGCGCGTATTTTTCGCGCAGCGCACGTTGACCCCGGTAATGAATGAAGGTAGCTCTGGATGCCAGCCGTCAAAGTTAAAGAGAACGAACCCTTCGACGTAGCTCTGCGTCGTTTCAAGCGCTCCTGCGAAAAAGCCGGTGTTCTGGCTGAAGTTCGTAGCCGCGAATTTTACGAGAAGCCGACTTCTGAGCGTAAGCGCAAGGCAGCAGCCGCTGTCAAACGTCACGCCAAGAAAGTTCAGCGCGAGCAGCGCCGCGCCGTTCGTCTGTACTAATACACAGACGCCTGTCGCACGCTTCTGCCTTGCCCGGTCTACAGCCGGGCTGTCGGCAGTTGTTGCTTTATCCTCTAGCCTAATAGCCAGAGGCTGCCAGAATGCTTTATCCCATTCAGGCAAACCCGCCTCAAACGTCAGGACTGGCTGTTATGCCAGGTCGTGCACGTCGTTCCTGACGAGCCCTTGCGGCTATGGACGAGCACACTATTCTTCTCTCAAGATTCAGCACGACTTCGACTACCGCCAGGTGCGCCTCGAACGATATGCCGTTTCCGATACACTGCTGCACCAGCCTGATATGAAGAGAATGCCATGGCAGGGCTGATTCCCCAGGGTTTCATTGACGACCTCTTGAACCGCACCGACATCGTCGACGTGGTGCAGTCGCGCGTGCAAATGAAAAAAGCGGGCAAGAACTACACCGCCTGCTGCCCGTTCCACAAGGAAAAGACCCCCTCCTTCAGCGTCAGCCCAGACAAACAGTTCTATTACTGCTTCGGCTGTGGCGCCGGCGGCAACGCCCTTGGCTTCATCATGGACCACGACAACCTGGACTTCCCCCAGGCCGTCGAAGAACTCGCCAAAGCAGCTGGCATGGAAGTGCCCCGCGAGGAAGGCGGGCGCAACCAAAAACCGCGCCAGCCGACCGATTCGCCGCTCTACCCGTTGCTCTCGGCCGCCGCCGATTACTATCGCCAGGCGCTTAAAAGCCACCCGGCCAAACGTGCCGCCGTGGAGTATTTGAAAGGCCGCGGCCTGACCGGCGAAATTGCCCGCGATTTCGGCCTGGGCTTTGCGCCACCCGGCTGGGACAACCTGTTCAAGCATTTGAGCAGCGACACCCTTCAGCAAAAAGCGATGATAGACGCAGGCCTGCTGATCGAAAACGCCGAGTCGGGCAAACGCTATGACCGCTTCCGCGACAGGGTAATGTTCCCCATTCGCGACAGCCGCGGCCGTACCATCGCCTTCGGTGGGCGGGTGCTGGGCGACGACAAGCCCAAGTACCTGAACTCACCCGAAACCCCGGTTTTTCACAAAGGCCAAGAGCTATACGGCCTGTACGAGGCGCGCAAACACAACCGCAACCTCGAAGAAATCATCGTGGTGGAAGGTTACATGGACGTCATCGCACTGGCCCAGCAGGGCTTGCGCAACGCCGTCGCCACGTTGGGCACCGCCACCAGCGAAGAACACCTCAAGCGACTTTTCCGGGTAGTGCCCAGCGTCCTGTTCTGCTTCGATGGCGACCAAGCCGGGCGCAACGCCGCCTGGCGTGCCCTGGAGGCAGCCCTGCCAAGCCTGCAGGATGGGCGCCGGGCGCGGTTTTTATTCCTGCCCGAAGGTGAAGACCCCGATACCCTGGTACGCGCCGAAGGCACTGACGCCTTTCGGGCGCGCATCAACCAGCACGCGCAACCGTTGGCCGATTATTTTTTTCAACAATTGACGGAAGAAGCCGACCCGCGCTCGCTCGAAGGTAAAGCGCACATGGCCACGCTGGCCGCGCCGCTGATCGACAAAGTTCCGGGGGCCAACCTACGGGCGTTGATGCGTAATCGCCTGAGCGAAATCACCGGGCTCAATAGCGAAGCCATGCACCAATTGGCCCAACACACCCCCAGCGAGGCGCCGCCGGCCTACGATCCGCTGGTCAATTACGAGGCCGCGCCAGATTACTCGCCTGATTATGGTGACTTCCACGCGCCTCAGGACTTCCAACCCCAACAGCCATGGATCCAGAATAAACCTGGAGGGCAAAAAAAGTGGGAAGGCAAGCCGTGGGACAAGAAAGGTCGCGGTCGCCAATTCGAACCGCGCGTCCCGCCGCGTACGCCGACCACCGTGGAACCACCTACACTGACAGCGTTGCGCACGCTATTGCGCCACCCAACGCTGGCAGCAAAAGTTGAAGATACCAGCCACTTTGCCGATGAAGAGCATATGTATGCGCAATTATTGGTCGCGTTGCTGGAGGCGCTGCAGAAAAACCCCAGCCTGCGCTCGTTGCAATTGATCGCACGCTGGCACGGCACCGATCAGGGGCGCTTATTGAGGGCCCTGGCCGAGAAAGAATGGCTGATTGATGCCGATAACCTTGAACAACAGTTTTTCGACACTATAACTAGCTTGTCCGCTCGCCAACGCGAGCGCAGCCTGGAGCATTTGCTCCGTAAGGCACGCCAAAGTGAACTGAGCGCAGATGAAAAAAATCAGCTGCGTGACCTGCTTACACGCAATGTTCACGCACAAACCCCGACCTCAACTGGCGCGTGAGGTCCTAGCTCGGGTATAATCCTCGGCTTGTTTTTTGCCCGCCAAGACCTTCAGTGGATAGGGTGTTATGTCCGGAAAAGCGCAACAGCAGTCTCGCATCAAAGAGTTGATCACACGCGGTCGTGAGCAGGGTTACCTGACTTACGCGGAGGTCAACGACCACCTGCCTGAGGATATTTCAGATCCGGAGCAGGTGGAAGACATCATCCGCATGATCAACGACATGGGGATCAACGTATTCGAGAGTGCTCCGGATGCGGATGCCCTTTTGTTGGCGGAAGCCGATACCGACGAAGCCGCCGCTGAAGAAGCCGCCGCAGCGTTGGCAGCGGTAGAAACCGATATCGGCCGCACCACAGACCCAGTGCGCATGTACATGCGTGAAATGGGCACCGTGGAACTGCTGACCCGCGAAGGCGAAATCGAAATCGCCAAGCGTATCGAAGAAGGCATCCGTGAGGTGATGGGCGCTATCGCGCACTTCCCCGGCACGGTTGACCACATCCTCTCCGAATACGACCGCGTTACGGGTGAAGCTGGCCGTCTGTCCGACGTCCTCAGCGGCTATATCGATCCGGACGACGGCATCGCGCCGCCGGCCGAGGTTCCGCCACCGGTCGATCCAAAAGCGCCAGCGGCTGCCACCGATGACGACGAAGAAGAAAACGCTGACAGCAGCGACGACGAGGAAGAAGCCGAAAGCGGCCCCGACCCCGTTATCGCCGCGCAGCGCTTCGGCGCCGTCAAGGATCAGCTCGAGGCCACCAACAAGTCGCTGAAAAAGCACGGTCGCTCCAGCAAGCAAGCTATTGCCGAACTGGTATTGCTGGCCGAGCTGTTCATGCCGATCAAGCTGGTGCCCAAGCAGTTCGAAGGCCTGGTAGAGCGCGTCCGTGGCGCCCTCGACCGTCTGCGCCAGCAAGAACGCGCCATTATGCAACTGTGCGTTCGTGATGCCCGTATGCCCCGCGCCGACTTCCTGCGCCAGTTTCCTGGCCATGAAGTCGACGAAAACTGGAGCGTCTCGCTGGCCAACGGCAAGGCTAAATACGCCGAAGCCATCGGCCGTCTGCAGGCCGATATCCAACGCTGCCAGCAGAAGCTGACCGCGCTGGAAAAAGAAACAGGCCTGACCCTTGCCGAAATCAAGGACATCAACCGTCGCATGTCGATCGGCGAGGCCAAGGCCCGCCGCGCGAAAAAGGAAATGGTTGAAGCCAACTTGCGTCTGGTCATCTCGATCGCCAAGAAGTACACCAACCGTGGCCTGCAATTCCTTGACCTGATCCAGGAAGGCAACATCGGCTTGATGAAGGCGGTGGACAAGTTCGAATACCGTCGCGGTTACAAGTTCTCGACTTACGCCACCTGGTGGATTCGCCAGGCAATCACTCGCTCGATCGCCGACCAGGCCCGCACCATCCGTATTCCGGTGCACATGATCGAGACGATCAACAAGCTCAACCGTATTTCCCGGCAGATGTTGCAGGAAATGGGTCGCGAACCGACCCCGGAAGAACTTGGCGAACGCATGGAGATGCCTGAGGACAAAATCCGCAAGGTATTGAAGATCGCTAAAGAGCCGATCTCCATGGAAACACCGATCGGCGACGATGAAGACTCCCACCTGGGTGACTTCATCGAAGACTCCACCATGCAGTCGCCTATCGATGTGGCCACCGTCGAAAGCTTGAAAGAAGCCACCCGTGAAGTGCTCTCCGGGCTAACCGCCCGTGAAGCCAAGGTGCTGCGTATGCGCTTCGGTATTGATATGAATACCGACCATACGTTGGAAGAAGTTGGCAAACAGTTCGACGTGACCCGTGAGCGGATCCGTCAGATCGAAGCCAAGGCCTTGCGCAAACTGCGCCACCCGACGCGAAGCGAACATCTACGTTCCTTCCTCGACGAGTGACACCAAAACCCCCAGCCCTGCTGGGGGTTTTGCTTTACGTAGTAGGTGCGACACAACACCGATACGTATTGCCTCACGCTATGCCCTTCCCGTAGAGGGACCGCCGCGACTACACTCGACCCATTGCGATGGTTTTACGAGGCAGCCATGCCCAAGGCGTGTCACTACTTATTACCCGACCTGCGCCGAAGCCTGACAGCCCTCTGCCTGCTGAGCTTACTGGCCTTAAACAACTGGGCTTACGCCCTGAATTTGACCGACGAAGAACAGGACTGGCTCGATGCTCACTCGCGGCTGAAACTGGGCGTCGACTCCGCTTGGCCTCCCTTTGAATTCCGTGACGCCCAGGGCCGCTATCAAGGGCTCGCCGCCGATTACGTGGCGCTGCTCGAGCAACGCTTGAACATCGACCTCACGCCCTCTGAACCGATGAGCTGGGCCACCGCCATAGAGCGCGCAGAAGACAACCAACTGGACCTGCTCCCCGGCATCATGGCCACGCCCGTGCATGAAGCGGGCTTGACCTTTACCAAACCCTACCTCGATATTCCCATCGTCATCCTCGCCCACAACAGCGGCCCGCAGCCGCGCACGCTGGAAGAACTCGCGGGCCTGACCATTGGCGTCGTAGACCACCATGCACCGCAAGAGCTGCTGCTTGGGCGCTATCCGCATCTCAAACTGCAAGCCTTGCCCAACATGGGCGGCTTGCTTCAAGCCTTGGCCTTGGGCCAGGTGGATGCGGTGGTGGGCGACCTGGCATCAAGTGTGTGGAGCCTGCGCGAGCTCAAGCTCGAAGGCTTGTCGATCAGCGGTGAAACGCCGCTACGCTATCAACTGGCGATGGCCGTGCCGCACAAACTCGCGCCACTGGCGACCATCATCGATAAAGTCCTGGACGACCTCACACCCGCTGAAACCGCCAGCTTGCAGCAGCGCTGGACAGGCGCGTTGCTGGAACCAAACCACTGGCGCGAAGTGTTGCTTTATGGCTTGCCGGGGCTGCTTCTGCTCATTGTGATCCTGGCCCTGGTGATTCGCGTCAACCGCCGACTCAGCTCGGAGATCGCCCGCCGCGTGGGCCTGGAGCAAGAGCTGCGCAGCAGCGAATACCACTATCGCGGGCTGGTGGAGAGCCTCTCGGCGGTGGCCTGGGAGGCCAATACCCGGGATTTCACCTACAGCTATGTGTCGCCCCAAGCCGAGGACCTGCTCGGCTACCCGCGCGCCGCCTGGCTGGCGACCGGCTTCTGGGAAAGCATCATCCACCCCGAAGACCGGGCCTGGGCCAAGGCTTTTTGTGCAGAGGAAACCGCCGCGGGCCGCGATCACAGCCTGGACTACCGCCTGATCAGCGCAGACGGCCGTTGCCTGTGGATACGCGACATCGTCAGCCTGGCTGGTCAAGGTTCTACGGCGGTGATGCGCGGCCTGATGATCGATATCAGCGAAACCAAAAGGACCGAAGAGGCCCTACGCCTCTCTGAAGAAAAATTCGCGTCGGTCTTTCAGCAGTGTCCAGACATCTTGGTGATTTCCCGGCTTAGCGACGGTTGCCTGCTGGAGGTCAACCAGGCCTTCGAGGAACAAATCGGCCTCAGCGCCGGCGAGGTCATTGGCCGCAGTGCGACGGACCTAAACATCTGGAGCGGCGACGGCCTTGGGCCGGACCCTCTGCAAAGCCTATGGGCCGGCAGTATCCGCAACCTGGAGCGGGTGCTGCGGCGCAGCAATGGCCAGCTGTTTACCGGGCTCATCTCGGCCGAACCCTTCGACCTCGACAGCACCCCTGCCGTGGTCACGGTGGTGCGTGATATCAGCCAACTCAAGGAGACCCAGCAGAAACTGCAAATTTCCGAAGAAAAGTTTGCCAAGGCGTTTCATGTATTGCCGGACGGCCTTTTGCTGACCCGCCAGAGCGACGGCTTGCTAATCGAGGTCAACGAGGGATTCAGCCGAATCACCGGCCACCCGGTTAACACCTCCCTGGAGCACTCGACCCTGGAGCTGGGCATCTGGGTCGACCTCAACCAGCGCAAAACCCTGATCGAACGGCTCAGGCGTGACGGCCGAGTGCATAATTTTCGCTGCCTGATCCGCCGCGTCGACGGCGACATTCGCCATTGCGAGCTAGACGCCCGGCCCCTGCCGATCGCTGGCGAAGAGTGCATGTTGGTGATCGCCCGGGATATCACCAAAAGCCACATCATGCAGGAAAAGCTACAACTGGCCGCCACCGTGTTCGAAAGTACCGCCGAAGGCGTGCTGATCACTGACACCAGCCAAAAAATCAGCGCAGTGAACCGGGCCTTCAGCCAGATCACCGGTTACGCCGAAGAAGAAGCCGTAGGCCAGACGCCCCGCCTGCTGGCGTCGGGGCAACACGACAGCGCTTTCTATGTCGCCATGTGGCACCGCCTGGCCGCCGAAGGGCATTGGCAGGGTGAAATCTACAACCGGCGCAAAAACGGCGAGCTGTACCCCAGCTGGCTCACGATCAGTTCGGTGCGCAACCCGGACAGCGTGATCACCCACTTCGTCGCAGTGTTCGCCGACATCTCCAGCCTCAAGCATGCCCAAGCCAAGCTCGACTACCAGGCCCACCATGACCCGCTCACCGGCCTGCCCAACCGCACCCTGTTCGAAAGCCGCCTGTTGGCGGCTCTAAGCAGCCAGCAGGACTCCCGCGGGCAAGGCGCGGTGCTGTTCCTCGACCTGGACCGCTTCAAAAACATCAACGACAGCCTGGGCCACCCAGTCGGGGACCTCTTGCTCAAGGGCATCGCCCAGCGCCTACGTGAGCAGGTGCGCGACATCGACACCGTAGCCCGCCTGGGCGGTGACGAGTTCATTATCCTGCTGCCCGGCCTGCAGCACGCCAGCGACGCCGAACACGTCGCCAACAAACTGGTGAGCTGCTTCACGGCCCCCTTCCAGGCCGGCGAGCACGAGTTCTTCACCAGCGCCAGCATCGGTATCAGCCTGTACCCCCAAGACGGCAGCGACGTCGCCACCCTCGTCAAAAACGCCGACGCCGCCATGTACCGCTCCAAAGCCAAAGGCCGCAACCGCTTCGAGGCCTACACCCGCGACCTGACTACCCAGGCCAGCACCCGGGTCGCCCTGGAACAGGAATTGCGCCGCGCCATCGAGCGCAACGAACTCAGCCTGAACTACCAACCCAAATTCAGCCTGGCCACCCAAGGCCTGGTCGGCGCCGAAGCCCTGATCCGTTGGAACCACCCCCAATTCGGCGACATGCCCCGCGAGCAGTTCATCCCCCTGGCGGAAGAAAACGGCATGATCCTGCACATCGGCGACTGGGTGCTCGAACACGTCTGCCAGCAAATGCGCCAGTGGGACCAGCTCTACGCACCGTTCGGCCCGTTATCCGTAAACCTGGCCGGCGCGCAACTGCGTCAACTCAACCTGGTGGAGCGCATTGAACAACTGCTGAACCAAGCCCAACTGGCACCCGGCCGCCTGCAATTGGAAATCACCGAAAACTTCATCATGAGCCAAACCGAAGAAGCCCTGGCCGTGCTGCACCAGCTCAAGCAACTGGGCGTACAACTGGCCATCGACGACTTCGGCACCGGCTACTCCTCCCTCAGCTACCTCAAGCGCTTGCCACTGGACATCCTCAAGATCGACCAATCCTTCGTCCGCGGCCTCCCCGACGACCCCCACGACGCCGCCATCGTCCGCGCCATCATCGCCCTGGGCCGCAGCCTGCAACTGACCGTCATCGCCGAAGGCGTGGAAAACCAAGACCAACAAAACTTCCTCGCCCGCGAAGGCTGCGAACAGTTCCAAGGCTACTACACCGGCCGCCCCCTCCCCGCCGAACAATTCGCCGCGACGTTCCTTCGTATGAAGGAATCAGATCTTTCGGATAGCACTGTTGATAATCCGTCGCTATAATCCGCGACCTGTATCAGGGCCCATAGCTCAGTTGGTTAGAGCAGAGGACTCATAATCCTTTGGTCCACGGTTCGAGTCCGTGTGGGCCCACCAACTCCAAAGCCGCGCATTGCGCGGCTTTTGTGTATCTGGATGGTTCTTCTCTGATACAAGCCCATGGTCCGGAAGCCTCGTATTCAGGCCCGAAAGGAGATGCCATGGGACGTCAGCGTTAGCCCGAAGCATTCAAGAGCGAAGCGGCCACGCTAGTGATAGAAAAAGTAGCCTATCGCTGACTTTGCCTCTACGCCTGGCTCAAGCTCCAAAGCAAACCTGAAGAGCAACGTCCGCTCGCACAATCGGACAGGTGTAGAGGGCCGTCACCGCCGGTCTCGATAAGCCTAATGCCGAACCAGCATATTTTTGCAATACTGAGTTTCGCCGGTGCCCACGCATTCTCAGTGCTATACCTTGAAAATCACTTTAGGGTCGTCATTGCAAATAATGTCAATCCATTCGTCAGTTAAAATTGCCAAATGCCAAATCGGGTCATCTTTATAGATATCAAACGACTCACTATTAAGCCACTTTAAAAATTTGGAATTCTCTACTAGAAAAAATGATGTCGCCCTTACTTCGTTCGTGAGTATCGGCATAGTAGCAAGCCTCATACTCTCATTGGTGATTCGGAAAGCTGTGGGAAGATCGGAAAACTTCAAGTAAAAGCGCCTACGCTCCCCCGCCTCTTCTTTCAAGTGAATTTCCATGCCGGCATCATAAGTAATTCGCTCGAACTCTACTCGACCTAAAGCGGGAATACCCAGGGCGGTCCACGGATGTAATATCTCTATGCTCATGGAAAAAATCTCTCAGTTGTAGCGTATCTTATCGGAAGCACGCTTACCGTCCGGCCTTTGTATCTCAATGATTGGTCTACCATCAGTACTTTTCGGACCAACCATAACGCGCCTACAGTCCTCTAGGTTTTCAACGGGTGCGCCGTTACCTTTATCTGATACTTTGGGAGAGCTCATATTATAAAATTTTGTTGGCCTCATCGATGCCATTTGCTCGGGCCCATAATTGCGTTCCCTTATCAGTTACCCCCCGGCAACAGCACCCGGTACTGGTGGCTTTGCATTTTTTCCACTAGATTGGTCCTCCTTACTTTCACCGTGGAATGCTCAGCTATTCATTCTGGATGAAACGTCGGCTGTCGCGCCAGGATAATTACCCGCATCCTTATTCTTACCGCCAGTGAGAGATGTCAAAAACACTGACATCAAGACGAAGGCGGCGATGAGAGAGCGGGTCAACATCAATGGTTGCCCAATGCGCCTCGGGATCGTAGATGCGATCCGCCTTGGACTAGACCACTAGCCGCATTTCAGCATGTGAAAATTGATGCCTTGGGGGTCCAATTAAGGTTTGCTCGCACTGGGTCGAAATCTCAATCCGATTGCTCGGCGCTTGAATGAAGGTACCTACAGGCCAATCATCGTCGAGCGGATCGAGGCACTTAGGCGACTGATAACGGAGCATACAAAAGTCCTGAGCGACGCTATCCGGGCGAGCTTGGAACGGCGGAGCATTACTCGCGAGCCTTAGACGTGTAAACGTTCACGGCTATAACTCACCATGCAGATTCGGCCATCAGCGATCATATGGGCGAATTTAGCTTGTTGATGACAGGCGCATAAAATTTTTCATTACGAATTTTTATGCGCCTGAGTAGAGTTTGCGAAGGAATTGTGTTAGACGACCTCTGCCGAGAAGCCTTATGTCTAGTCGATTGGCTTAAGTCAAACTGCCTGTACAGATAGCATGCCTCTAGTAAGGCTGCGCCGGTTGACCTCAATCTCACGGACAACGTCGGGCCCTAGATGGACTATCGAAATTTCGTGACGCTCATAGCCGCTCTTCGCGCCAGACAGCTATCGGCCAGAAGCGGCTTCCAGCAATCGACGTTCCAAATCATCAACTGCTAGAACATGAACGGTGAAGACAGGATAGCTATCGCCCTCGTTCGTGCCTAGCCGTGCAAACTAATGCCGCCATCCACATAATGCCGATTGGCTCTGCTTTTCTTGCACTCCAAAGACTAACAGAGCAACAGGACCTGACTACGCTTCGTCACTGCTAGGTAGCTCGACCTCACTAGCGGGCAGTGTCGGCACCTGCGGGAACTCAGGAAAGCGTACCTTACCGATAGTGGTCAAAAGTGCTTTTCTGCATTCAGCCGCATAAACTTCATCGCATTTATCTTTTAGGTACTTAGCGACCAGAAAAAGATCAGGCGTAAATACGAGCGCGGTAGAGCTTGTTGCAGCGGCTGAGATACACTTATTAGTGAAAGGCTCTGGCCTTTCCTCAACAGACTGTAATCTGTAAGGATTTCCAAATAGTACCGGCTTGGCCGGCTCATTCACTTCATCTCGCTCGAAATCCTCATGAATGTTCAGTGCCAGCTGACGAAGTTTATCTATATTTATAGCCTTATTATCCTTACCTTCAGCCTCTCCAATAAGCCTACCTTCCTTCGACTCAAAAACGGCATCAAACTCAGACTCGCCGTTATCAAATTGCGTGACATTGAACCCAATTGTTTTCAAAGCGTCCAGGATAGCTAGCTCTAGAGGCTTACCTTTTTCAAACAGGAGGTTCCTTAGGCGTCCTAAGTCACTTGCTTGATCCATCACGGCGTCTTTCTCCGCTTGTATTCGCTGAAGGTTTTTTTCTATAAGCACCAGTCTTTCAGCTGCCAATACTTCATCGTTTAATTTATATCTGGATTTTTTTGCCCAATCTGGTTCTGGCGTTAAGTCGGAAAAGGCCCTAAGGGACTTCTCCATCGACACAACCGCTTTGATCATCCTTGATGCAAACTGCTTGGCTTCTGAAGTCCAGTCGCCCTCATTTTCTCCACCATCGTCATCAATAAAGAACGAGTCGGAATAAAAATCAATATCCGGGAGGCATAGTAGTACTCCGCTCGAGCTTTTTGACCGACTGACGCTTCCTACCGCTTTGTTACCGTGCTTGGTTAGCAGGATTGGCGATGGTACGCTTTCGACAATGACATTGTACGAGGAATAACCTGAAAACTCATGCCAGTAAGAAGTAATGATTTCAGAACCTCTCTCTGCCAGCTTGATTTCTCTGCCTCTAGAAGCAACTGGCTTGAGATCTAAAGGAATCGACTGATAATTATTGTAATCAGTTACGATCCTCGTAACTTTTTGGTTTCGGCCCGTTCCAGAGAACTGCTTCTGCCCCGTAGCTATGCTAAGCGGGGTAAGCTCACTCAGAAACACGACCACCAGTTTGCCATGTTCAACAGCCGCCTTTATCTCCCGTCGCCAATGTTCGGACTGGTTTTTTAGCTTGAATGATTGGTCGTCCGAAAGGCACGGTTTACCTTCAAAAGCACTTTCGGCTCGACAGATATACTTATGAATATCCGGCTTAAATAGGATTATATCCCAATCTAAGAGAGAGATATCAGATTCAAATTCACAGAACTCAGAACTATCGTCAGCCAGCGAAAGCCCAATGGTTAATATTTTTTTCTGCGCCATGAATTACCCATAGTCCTCGAATATATCTAATTGCAGGTGATTATTAAAACTTTAATACTCGTATAACATCTTGATAGACGTCAAACGGGTATCCGTATGAGCAGGTTTCCGCCGTAACTAGTGGTGAGGAAAAATTACATATACCCGTCAGGCTACGCAATTTCGAAATACGAGATCATGACATTCGTCATGTGCAGCTGGCAGGCCCCATCCGGAGGGATCAATGCGGGCTCGGCAGAGGCCTGAATTTGGGAGTGATGTTCGCGGGCCATTACAATCCTTGTCTGAAACCTTAAAAAATCCAATGATTACGCCATATGGTTAGCCATCAATGCAATGGTGTGAACTCCAGCGCCTCGCTTTAAGATTGATGTCGCCAAGGGGCGACGCTAATCAGCTGCATGCTCCGGCTTCGGCTCCGTTAAAGAACCGATCCAAAACCCCGGAGGAATTGGTAACTGATGAAGATGGCAGGCGACCATGACCACTGGCCAAAAACCAGACTTGATAGGCGACAGATTCTGCAAACTCGAATCCGTAGTGCATGCCTCTGCTATGGTAGCAATGAGTTGGCGTCCACCTCTGATTAGCGGCAGCCCACAAAGGGCCTGCCCATGAGGGCTATTACCTAGATAAAAATTATCTTCCGACGATGCGTCCGGTAGCCAGAGCTGCAAGGTGCAGTGCTTCAACTCCTTCTGAGCAAGACGGCTCAGCGCCTCGACCGCTTCAGTCGCACCAAGTGCATGCAACCAAGCAGCAAGCATCGGAACAATTGTGCTTCCCGCCGTAGCCTCCTTGAAATACTCGTCAGATCTATCGCGCGGATGTTCGGCGAGATCGCGGTAATCTGTAAGGGAAGTGGTGTAACGACCTCTTGAGTGAATAGTGAAGGTGAGGCGATAAGCCATTTCTTCGAGCCAAGAAGTTATGCCTGTCGCATCAACCTTACTAATCAGCCAAAGCTGGAGGAAAAGGGCAATGCTGGTTCCTTGCCTATCTGCTATCGGCAGGAACAAGACTGGGTTGTTTCGAATTAGCTCCAAGCCCGTTTGTGTGAGCTGTACGACATCGCTTCTGATTTGCTCTTGGTGGGCCTCGTCACTCAGCTCCCCGAGCCAGTGGAGCCATAGGCCTGCCAGTCCAATGCGGCCTAGCACCTCAAACAGAGCAAGGTTTACATCAAGCGAGCTGCGGGAGCCTGTAGCCATCGATATCCCATGGCGTATTTTCGCGTAAGGCAACACCCGCGATTCGATGAACTCCATAGAGATGATGATATGAAGTTCGACCATCTGCCGAACAACAACACTAAGTGCCTTTATTTCCCGGCCGTTGCTGCCGAGGTTAGGTCGTAGTAACTCCCAAGCTGTGAGCAGCGCCAGCTCACTCGCACGATAAGTTGATTCGATGTTGCTCGCACCGCGCGCCCAAACAAACAGAATCCACAAACAGATGTTTAACTGCCGGGCAGTACGTACGCGGGCTTTTCCCGATACGGTGCCAGCTTGAAATAAATCCCCTGCAAGTCGACTAAAATGCTCATAAGAGACATCGGGCTCATCGATCATAGCAACGGCTTTCTGGAAGCTACTGCGCAACTGCTTTGGAAGAATTTCCTCCCTCAGTAGTCCTTTCAGAATCATTTCGGCTATCTTGTCGCCATTCCATTCATCAAAAGTGACTCTTGCAGTGGTGTTCCTCGCGATGAAGCCCGTTAGCTTCTCTCGTACTTGCTCATTCACATCTCCTCCAAATGCCAGGCAGATGACAATCTTTAGCACGTTGTATCTGGCCGGTATTCTGTGAGGGATGTATGCGTCTAGAATTTCATCCAACGATGATCGTAGAGCTTGCGGAGTTCCGTCCCAGTCTTGGCGCGTAAGGTCGCCCTGCTTGACGGAAAACAGAAAAAGCTTCTTCTCTCCGTCGTCGTCTTTCCCGACGGCCGCAATGTCAACTCCAAGCTGGCTGGTGCCTCTTTGAGGGCGCGAATAGACATGGAAGCCAAGCTCACTCAACAGGTCGGGGAGGATTGCATCCAGCTCATCTCGCTCCCTTAATGATCTCAAATAATCACGAATCAGTAGCTTCATTCTTCCATCCTCTCATGGCGGAAAACTCGGAGGATGTATTCAATACCCACAGGATCAATGACCTCCATTCGTGGCATCTCGAAGGAAATTCCATGAGAGTGGAGATCGATTTCCATGGGGCGAAGATTGTCTTGGCCATCGTCTACAAAGGTTATTGAACGATTGCCATAAAGCAACACAGAGCGAGTCACCAGGCTCAAGAAAACAGACTCGCTTTCTGCCTTTTTATGAGCATCTCGCATCTGGTCAGAAACGCGCAGTCGCTCAATGCGGCGATGGTGCTCCGATGGTTGAAGCTCGACTATACATGGAATGGATCGTAGCGCTTCGAGATAAGAATCGTACTGAGCGAGAGCCCAGGCCACGGCCTTGCTCGCAGGGTCCTCGGGTGCAAGGCTACCAAGAAAATCCCTTACTCCACCATAGTTTTGGAGCAACGGATCGACCAGCAGCTTCCGCACTTCTCGGGACGTATCCATATTGCAGACCCGTAGCACCGAGACCAAGACGGAGCAAGCCGTTGTCGGTTTGAAAAAGAACCAGCCAACAGCCTTTCGACAGATGAACAATTGTTCGTTGGGAGAAATAGCTAGGTCTTCAGCCCTAAAACTTAGGGGAGCACCGTCTAGTCCTTGCCCCTGTATGGCCTTAGCGAGACCACCACAGAGGCGGGGGGCGCCAAGCTTTAGCCACCGAACCACTACTCGACCGAGAACATCAGAAGAACCGGCCAGCAATGTCCTAGTGAAACTATCCAAGGTTTCGAGTTCTAGATCATCATCTGTCCGTGAGAGCAGCCTTGTTACAAAAGATAATGCAGCCTCGGGATGCCCGTGCTCCATAAGCACCTGGAGGCCCATATCTAGCTCTTCTACGGTCCCCTTGTTGGCTGACTCCAGATGATCCAATGCCCCTAGTAAGCAAGCGACAATATCCGGAGTGAGCGCCTCCCGGCACGCCCAAAGCGCACGTGCACACTGGTGTATGGTGAATTTACCGGGATTCATCACCAACTGATTTATAAGTGCGTTTTCATCTAAAGGCGAGATGTCGGGACAGCGCGCCAAGATTTCCATGGTCGCGTGCAACACGCTCGCCCTAACGGAGTCGTCAATACCTACCTCTAGCAGTGCCTTGAAAACTGAAAATGTCTCAGAACGTGACTCTGAATTTGGGTGTTCAATACGCCCTAAGGCAGCAATGGCTGCCTGACGACGAATATCTTCATATCCGACCGCAATACGGCGCGCCTCAGCCAAATCGCTAATCGCCGTTAGAGCGAAAGAAAGATGTTGACTCGAAAGATCATCACCTTGATGCGCTGCGGCAATGACCTCGCTAGCACGCTGAGGGACGTTCGCACACCATTTCTTAAACGCGTCATTGGGCTGGTTGGCGGCACCGTCATTCCCTCCACGCGTTACGAGTGCGCCGACACAAGCCATCATCCGCCCGGGCTCCGCCTGCAACTCGGGCAGGAGCTGGCAGAAAAAGTGCGAAGCCAAGAAAAAATCAGTGCCATCGAGCCTTTGCAAGGCATCGTCTTCAACAAGAGCTAACAAATCGATCGTTCTTGCGTTGTGCAAAGCGATGCAACGCTCTTCTATAACGCTAGTGCCCGATCTGCCAACCAATCCGAACTGGCGTGCCATGTGGCTAGCCAATTCTCCGCGCGTGAATAGCTCGACCAACTTTTCGGATGTCGGTACCGTCTCCATGCTCCCTCACTTCAATCTTATTGACCGGCTGGGTAACCGCTAAATCCATTACCAAATGCAGCATTTATACTCTTTTGATTAGCAAGTTTCCGAGCCAGGTCAAAATCGATCTGGCGTGAGCGGCAGCTTCTTGCCGGGTTCTGTCCCTTATGAACGGCGGCTTTGGATCCAGGCTGTGTGAAAACGCACTGAACACGTCGAAAGCTGAAAGTCGCGAGGATTGGCTGTGGAGTAAGCGGGCGGAAGCGCGAATTGCCCTAGCCATCTACATAGGCGTTTGTAATTCCGTTTGGGCAGCGTCAGCGCCCCAAACGGCTACTAACGGGCGAGCCAAGCGACTCGATTCAAGCCCTGATCGCCTCCAGCAGTCCTGCGATACCGAAGATGCTCATCATTCGTTTGAGGTTATAGGCGAGCACATGAAGACTCATCTCAGTGCTCACCCTCGGCAGGGTTTTGGTCAGGAAGTGGGTACTTCCCATCCAGTACTTGAGCGTTCCAAAAGGGTGTTCAACGGTCTGTCGACGAACCTTCATCATCCCTGGATCATGTTCTAGTCGAACCTGCATCGCGTCGACTACAGCCTCATGTTCCCAGCGCTTCACACGGCGTTCCTTACCCGTCGTACATTGCTTTTGCATTGCGCAGGACTGGCAGCCCGAGAAGTAGTAACAGTGCAACAACATGCCGTCTTTTATCGACGAATGCCGCCGGGTCAGCAACTGTCCCGCAGGGCATCGATACGCGTCCGATGCAGCAACGTAGATGAAGTCCTGCTTACCAAATCGGCCTTCGGCTTTGCTGCCTGATGTCAGAGGTTTTGGTACAAAGGTGGTGATGCCCGCCTGCTCGCAGGCAAGGATTTCCAGACCTTTGTAGTAGCCTCGGTCGGCCACCACCGTTAGCGTTTCAGCCTCAATTTGTTCACGCGCCAAGTTCGCCATATTGCTCAGTTGCCCACGATCATTACCAACGTTGGTCACCTCATGGGCAATGATCAAATGATGCTTGTCGTCGACAGCTGTTTGTACGTTGTAGCCAACCGTTCCGGTGCCTCGACCGCTCGTGGCCATTGAGCGTGCATCTGGGTCTGTGAGGGAGATCTGCTGGTCTGGACTGTCGTGGAGCTGCGCCTCGATGTCCTTGAGTTTCTGCATCTGCTTTTTCAGTGTTTCTATCTTTTCTTTAAGCCGTTCTGCTTTGGCCTCGGCCACTTCGGGTGTTGCCCGATCCGCCGAATCCATCGCCGCCAAATATCGATCAATGCTCTGCTCGATCTGCTGCATGCGAGCCTTCACCTTGCCCTGAGTGAAGTTGCGGTCGCGATTATTGACGGCTTTGAATTTGCTGCCGTCGATGGCGATGATTGATTGGGAGAAGAGATTGAGGTTGCGACAAAGAACTACGAATTGGCGGCATACGCTGCGAATGGCTTTGCCGTTGTCTTTGCGAAAGTCGGCAATGGTTTTGAAGTCCGGAGCCAAACGCCCCGATAGCCACATCAACTCGACGTTGCGATCGGCCTCACGCTCAAGCCTGCGGCTGGACTGAATCCGATTGAGGTAGCCGTAGATATAGATCTTCAGCAAGACCGCTGGGTGATAGGCTGGACGACCCGTTGCGGCAGGATTGGCGCCCTCAAAACCAAGTGCGCCCAGGTCGAGTTCATCGACGAAAACGTCGACCACTCGGACTGAATTTTCTTCGGTTACGTAATCGTCCAGGCACTCTGGCAGCAGCGTCACCTGCGTCCGAGTCTCACCCTCAATGAATCGCTTCATGATCGCCCCCGATACGATCTCGACGATCAGAAGGTTAGACGATCTGGGAATTTTTTCACCAAGCCTGGGACCGATTGATCGCTCACGACGGGCATAAATCAGCGAAAAGTTGACGATAGACACTTGATCGCGAGGTGCCTAATCTAGGCTTCGAAGTCACGACAGGGAAAAGGATATGGCAGGAGGGAACATCATTTGCGGTACGTTCCAAAGTGCCGACAAATCGGGATCAGCCTTGGAGGCAGTGTTAGAAGCACTCCCATTGCAGGCTCACGAACTAGTCGAGAATGTTAAACAGCAACTCGATACAGCAGACTTTGTCCTCATAGATGTAGAACAAGCGAAAAGCTTGCTTCCATTTTTACGGGTCTACCACGCGCAACTAATCGCTGAGATCGGGCACGATGATTGGGCTCAGGCAACGCAGGAGGAGGAGTTTTCGCTTGAAACGGTCGCTGCCAAGTGGGGATCGGGTAAGGGATGGAAACTTTACTGCGTGCGAGATCTCGTAGGTGCTTGTGAAAATGCGTTGGTAGAAATGGAACCTGTTTGCATAGCGTTTAGTTAACTGCATCCAGCCCGTTTTCACACAGCCTGGGTCGAAAGCGGTCATCCACGGCCGGGGGCTATCAGTCCGAAGCGGTAGGACGCGCAGCCAGCAGACGTTGTAATAAGGAACCCTCTGATGTTCAGCATAACTAACATGGAAGCGCCTATGTAACCTATATCCGACTGTTCATAAACCAACGCAAACAGTCCAGTTGAGCATCAATACACCATAACCTAATCAGAACAGCCCCCGACTCCTACCAAAGCCGAGCTTTGAGTCAGCCGATCCGCTAGCCGGTCGTCATCAATCGAACACTCCCTGAATTTCTTCCAGTGTGGGCATAGTGGCGGGCACCACTGTGAACTCACAGTCCAAGGCACCGAGCACTCGCGCATAAGCCAACATGCTGACTGACTGATCACCTTTCTCAATAGCGATAATCTTCTGGCGGGTGACGGCTGCCAGTGCTGCGAGGCTGGCTTGGGTGAGCCCTCGGTTTAGACGTCGCTGGCGGATTTGCGCGCCAAGGCGAACAGTAATTAGGGAATGACCCATGTTCTATATACGTAACAAAATGACTTCCGTGTAACGTATACCGAACTTTAAAATAAATAAAGCTGATCGTTCAGCCGAGCGGTTAAAACAAGCCGGTTGTGAGGTGCGTTAGCTCTCCAATCACCTCCACCGCACGAAACCGCTCGACACCAAATGCCTCCATGCACGGTCCAACGGTTTGGCCACCTCCTTCAGTCAGATACACTGCTGTCCAAAAACTTACCCTACCCCCCGGAGACCTTTATGCTCCGTTCTTTCGAACGCCTGCTCGACCCCTTCCCTCCCGACGAAGCACCACCACCTCCCGAAGGCCTGGCCCGGTTTATCTGGGCTTGCACCCGCGGTGCGCGGGGCTATGTGCTGGCGCTGGCGGTGCTCAGCGCCTGTGTGTCGATTTATGAGGCCTGGCTGTTTTCGTTTTTAGGCCAAGTGGTCGATCTGCTGTCGACCTGGCAGGCCGATGGCAAGGTAGGGGCGCCGGAGGCGAGTGTGTTGTGGGGTATTGGCGTTGTGCTGGTGACCAGTATTGGGCTGGTGGCACTGCGTACGATGGTGCAGCACCAGGTGCTGGCGATTAACCTGCCGCTACGGCTGCGCTGGGATTTTCATCGGTTGATGCTGAGGCAAAGTCTGTCGTTCTTTTCTGACGAATTTTCCGGGCGGGTGACGACCAAGGTGATGCAGACCGCGCTGGCGGTGCGCGAGGTGTTGTTCACGGTGATCGAGATTGCGCCCGGCATTGGCGTGTATTTCATTGCGATTATTGCGCTGGCAGGCGGTTTTGACCTGCGGTTGATGCTGCCCTTTATTGTCTGGGTGGTGCTGTTTGGGCTTGCCATGCGCTACTTTGTGCCGCGCCTGGGTAAGGTCGGGCAGGAACAGGCCCACGCGCGTTCCTCCATGACGGGGCGGATTTCGGACGCCTACACCAATATCACCACCGTGAAGCTGTTTTCCTACACAAAACGTGAAGCGCATTTCGCACGCGGGGCGATGGAGGATTTCAAGAACACCGGGTTCCGTCAGATGCGCCTGGTCAGCCAGTTCGAGATCGTCAATCAGGCGCTGGTGGTGCTGCTGATTCTGGGTGCCGGTGGCTACGCGCTGTGGCTATGGCATCAGGGCGAAGTGGGCACGGGCGCGGTGGCGGCGATCACGGCAATGGCTTTGCGCATCAATGGGATGTCGCACTGGATTATGTGGCAGATGACCTCGCTGTTCGAGAACATCGGCACTGTGCAGGACGGCATGTCAACGCTTACCCAAGGCCCTAAGGTGAAGGATGCACCGGGTGCTGGAGTGCTTGAAAGCAAAGGCGGAGCCGTGGATTTCGCCAATGTGAGTTTTAACTACAACGGTGAACGCCAGGTGCTCGATGGCCTGAACCTGAGCATACGCGCCGGCGAGAAAATCGGCTTGGTGGGCCGCTCGGGGGCGGGCAAGTCGACGTTGATCAACCTGCTGCTACGATTTTACGACGTCGACAGCGGGGAAATTCGTATCGATGGGCAGAACATTGCCCACGTGTCCCAGGACAGTTTGCGCAGTGCGATCGGTATGGTCACCCAAGACACCTCACTGCTGCACCGCACCATCCGTGAAAACATCGCTTACGGCCGCCCTGACGCCACGGATGCGGACGTCTACCGGGCCGCGATCGATGCTCAGGCGGATGGTTTTATCCGCCAGTTAAGCGACCGCCAAGGCCACACGGGCTACGACACGCTGGTGGGTGAGCGCGGCATCAAACTGTCCGGCGGCCAGCGCCAGCGCATCGCGATCGCGCGGGTGATGCTTAAGAACGCGCCGATCCTGCTGTTGGATGAAGCCACCAGTGCGCTGGATTCCGAAGTGGAAGTGGCTATTCAAGAAAGCCTGGACGAAATGATGCAAGGCAAGACGGTGATCGCCATCGCCCATCGGCTGTCTACCATTGCCGCCATGGACCGGCTGATCGTTATGGATAATGGGCAGATCGTCGAACAAGGCACCCATGCTCAGTTGTTGGCGCACAACGGCACCTATGCACGGTTATGGCGGCACCAGAGTGGTGGTTTCCTAGGGGAAGACCAGGACGAATCCGCAGCCGTGGAGTGACCTTTGAGGTGAACGAGCGCGATAATTCCCCGGCTTTCGGTCAGGGCTGACGGCCTATCGCGCTCTGCCCACGCCCAATAAGAATCAGAAAAGGAAATCACCTATGCAACTGCAACTCGCCGACTACATACGCACGGTGCGCCAATCAGCGCTGGCCGAATGGGCCACCCTTCTGCCTTGGCAACTGACCTGCGGCGCTCCCGAATACGTGCGAACCCTGCTTTCGCGGCTTTCCAGCAGCGATTACTTAATCGACGGGGAGATCGCGGTGCACCGCACGGCCACCCTAGAGCCGGGCGCCGTATTGAAAGGCCCGCTAGTGATTGGCCCCCATAGCTTTATCGCCACCGGTGCTTACCTGCGCGGCGGCTGTTGGTTGGGCGAACACTGCATCATCGGGCCGGGGGCAGAATTGAAAACGTCTTTTGTCATGGACGGCAGCAAGCTCGCCCACTTCAACTTCGTAGGCGACTCGGTGCTGGGCAGCGGGGTCAATCTGGAAGCCGGTAGTATCGTGTGTAACTACCGTAACGAACGTGAAGACAAACAGGTCAAGGTGAGAATAGGCGGCCAGTTATTGGCGACCGGCTGCGACAAGTTCGGTGCTTTGATTGGCGATGGCGCGCGGGTGGGGGCTAATGCGGTGCTGGCACCGGGGGCGATTTTGCAACCGGGCACGGTGGTGCGCCGGTTGCAGCTATTTGATGGAGAGGTGGCTTAGGGCTATTCCTTGGTCAGGTCAACCAGAGGCTCGCCACGTACTTCGGTAGCGCGGCCTGCCTGGATGGTTTTCACCTCACCCAGTGCCTTGTCGACGGCGCCTTTGTCAGCCAGCAAGCTGTAGCTGATCTCGAATTGGCGCTGCTCTTTCGGGCCAATGGTAGGCACCAGGTTCAGCGGCCGTTGGTAGCGACGGTTGTAGGAAAAACTGGTGCCCGGCTCCAGGCCTGTTACGTAGCCCTGGCCTTGGGTGTCGGTGTTTTTCCACAGCGAGAACACCGGCAACTGCTGGGTATTGAAACCGACGGCAACACCGAGGCTACCGGCTTTGTTGTGCAGCACGGTGACAGTGTCGCCTTTGGCATCGCCATAGGGCACGACGTTATAGACCGTTTCATCGTAGTCCTTGGTCGGGCCACGGTAGGTTTGCCAGTCGGCCAAGTCGCCCTTGGCCTTCTCATTGAACGGTGAGACCTGTTTCACCGGAGCGGCAAAACGGGCCCCCTGCTCCAGGAATGGCGTGCTGAAATTGCTGTGGTACAGCGCCTGGTATTCCTTCGGATAGTCGCCGTTGTTGGTCAAGGTATCGTTGAGGGTAAAGCGTACGCTGCCCGGCTCGGTGACCAGTTCGGTTTGCACGGAGAAGTCGACCTTCTTGAAAGCCTGTTCCTTCAGCTCGCCCTTCAGACGAATCGCATAGGGCGGTTTTTCGTCGATGGTCAGGGTCACCTTGCTGGCCGGGATATTTGCCGCGCGACCGTGCAGGGTCAGTAACTCGCCGTTATCCATGCCAGGGTGGCCGACCCACTCGTACCCGCAGCGGGTGACCAGCTCGTTGAAACCCTCCAGCCAGCCCAGCCCGCCTCGCCCGTTGAGCTCGATAAACGCCGGATTGACCACGTCTTTGACCGGCGAATCCCAGCCCATGCGCACGTCGCCCACCGAGGCGTGTAATACGTTCATGCCACGGGTGGGCACGACCGAGAGCTTCATCGTACCGTTGTCGATATCAATAATGCTGACCCCTTCCTGACGCCCGCCGTGCAGGGTACGCAGGGTCACGGAAAACGGTTTGGCGGTTTTCACACCCAACTGGGCGCTGGTGATTTGCTGGTTTTGTGCCGCTTTGTCGGTGTCGAGCAACACATAGTCCCAGGCAAATGCGTGAGACGTGGCGGCCAAGGCACTGAGGCCGATGAGCAGAGGAAGGGATTTCATGGGGGCGGTCCTTATTGGAATTATGGGGTTCAGCCTAGCCGGTTAATCGTTTCAGCTAAGGGTTGAGTCTAGCCAAAGTTTGCTGGGCAGGGGAGCAAAATTATGGGAGGCGTAGACGGCCGGGCGTAGGGCTGCTGAGGGGCAGAATCTGGCCAGTAAGCCGAATAAATGCGCTAATCGGCTCATGAAGCATTCACTTTACAATTGGCTCGCAGTCAATGGCTAAGTGCAGCCAGCACATGTCCCGGATCATTGTGAATGGCCTGCAACAGAGCGCGAGCCGCGCCTTCAGGCTCGCGGCGGCCTTGTTCCCAATTCTGCAGGGTGCCTACTGGCACGTTAATCGCCTTAGCGAAACGGGCCTGCGAAAGCCCAGTCGCTTTACGGATCATTTTTACCTTTAAAGCATCCACCCGGAATTCGCGAGAAGGTAGCCGCTCTCCTCGGCCGATTTCGTCCATCTGCTTCATACTTTCCACAAGACGGTCAAATAGCTTTCTGTCCATCAGTTCCAACCCCGGTTGATGTCACACAGTATCTTCCTCTCATCGCTCGACAGGTCATCCTTGACCCCTTTTCGATAGATCAGAATTAAACGAATTTGGGAAGCCGAGCAGACATAATAGTAAATGACTCTGGCTCCCCCTCTATTGCCCTTGCCGCCGGCGGGCCAACGAATTTTCCGCAAGCCGTTGGTACCTTGGATAACATCACCAGCATCTGGATTCACGGCCAAAAAAAGCTGCAATTCTCGATAGCGCTTGTCCGTCATGTGGTCAGCGAGATCTTCCGTGAAAACAGGGGACTCAACAAAAATCATCCGTTAGTATATCCGTCATTGGCGGATAGAAAAGGTAATCTCCTTGCTGAGCCTCGCAACGTAGAATGTGCTTCGTACTTTGACTCCACTACTTCTGCAATCGCTCTCAGATAGGCGGGAACTCACACTTATGCCCACCCCCCTCGACAACCTCGACCGCCAGCTCATCGCAGCCCTGCAAATCAACGCCCGCGAAAGCGTGGCCGTGCTTGCGCGGCAGTTGGGCATTGCCCGGACAACGGTCACCTCCCGCCTGGCACGGCTGGAAAAGACCGGAGCCATCACCGGTTATGGGGTAAGGCTGGGGCAGCGGGTCGCGGACGGTGGCTTACAGGCCTACGTAGGCATCACCGTGCAACCTCGGGCGGGCAAGGAAGTGTTGCGGCGCATGAGCGCCATGGCTCAGGTGCAACAGCTCTGTGCAGTGAGTGGCGAGTTCGACTACGTGGCGTGGCTGCGCACCGATTCGCCGGAACAGCTGGACCAATTGCTGGACCAGATCGGCAGCCTGGACGGCGTGGCCAAGACCACGACGTCGATCATCCTGAGCAGCAAAATCGATCGTGGGCATCCTCTGTAATACGTTTCGCGCAAAACCATCGTCACTTTGTAGCAAGACGCTACGTTAAGACGACACTTTGCGTCTTAATTGCGCACGTTAGCTTCCCTAGAATACCGGGCAGTCTTTTCTATACTGAGGTCTTGCTTCAGTGCTCCCGACCGCTAGGTACGTCATGACCCATTCAACTCGCCACCCCGCCGACGGCAAAAAGCCCATCACCATCTTTGGCCCGGACTTCCCCTTCGCCTTCGATGACTGGATCGAGCACCCGGCCGGCCTAGGCTGCATACCGCAGGAGCACCACGGAGCCGAAGTGGCGATCGTTGGCGCGGGTATCGCCGGGCTGGTGGCGGCCTACGAGTTGATGAAGCTGGGCCTCAAGCCGGTGGTGTATGAAGCCTCGAAGATGGGCGGCCGGCTGCGTTCGCAGACGTTCGACGGCACTGAGGGGGTGATCGCCGAATTGGGCGGCATGCGCTTTCCGGTCTCGTCCACGGCGTTCTACCACTATGTCGACAAACTGGGCCTGCAAACGCGGCCGTTCCCAAACCCGCTGACGGCCGCCTCAGGCAGCACCGTGGTCGACCTGGAAGGTGAAACCTACTACGCCAGGACCCTCGCCGACTTGCCCAAACTGTTCCAGGAAGTCGCCGATGCCTGGGCCGATGCATTGGAAGAAGGCTCGCGTTTCAGCGACATCCAGCAAGCGATTCGCGAGCGGGACGTGCCACGCCTCAAGGAGCTGTGGAACACCCTGGTACCGCTGTGGGACGACCGCACTTTCTACGATTTCGTGGCCACCTCGAAGGCCTTCGCCAGCCTGACGTTCCAACACCGTGAAGTGTTCGGCCAAGTGGGTTTCGGCACCGGTGGTTGGGACTCGGACTTCCCCAACTCGATGCTGGAAATCTTCCGCGTGGTCATGACCAACTGCGATGACCATCAACATTTGGTGGTCGGCGGCGTCGAGCAAGTGCCGCTGGGCATCTGGCGCCACGTACCGGAGCGCTGTGCCCACTGGCCTGCCGGCACCAGCCTGAGTTCCCTGCACGGCGGTGCCGCGCGCTCGGGGGTGAAATCCATCGCCCGGGCGGCCGACGGGCGCCTGGCGGTCACCGATAACTGGGGGGATACCCGCCACTACGCGGCGGTGCTAACCACCTGCCAAAGTTGGCTGCTGACCACCCAGATCGAATGCGAAGAAAGCCTGTTCTCACAGAAAATGTGGATGGCCCTGGACCGTACCCGCTACATGCAAGCGTCCAAAACCTTCGTTATGGTCGACCGCCCGTTTTGGAAAGACCAAGACCCAGAAACCGGCCGCGACCTCATGAGCATGACCCTCACCGACCGTCTCACCCGCGGCACCTACCTGTTCGACAACGGCGATAACCAGCCAGGGGTGATCTGCCTGTCCTACTCCTGGATGAGCGACGCCCTGAAAATGCTTCCGCACCCGGTGGAAAAACGCGTCAAGCTAGCCTTGGACGCCCTGAAGAAAATCTACCCTAAGGTCGACATCGCCGGGCACATCATCGGCGACCCCATTACCATCTCATGGGAAGCCGACCCGCATTTCCTAGGCGCCTTCAAAGGCGCGCTGCCCGGGCACTATCGCTACAACCAGCGGATGTACGCGCACTTTATGCAGCAAAATCTACCGCCCGAGCAGCGGGGGATTTTTATCGCCGGCGACGATGTCTCATGGACACCGGCCTGGGTCGAGGGGGCCGTACAGACCTCCCTCAATGCGGTATGGGGCATCATGAACCACTTTGGCGGCCATACCCACCCGCAAAACCCCGGACCAGGCGATGTGTTCGATGAGATCGGCCCCATCGCCCTGGCGGACTGAAAAGGACTCCTCCCATGCGCATCGCCCTGTACCAATGCCCTTCGCAACCTTCCGATACGGCCGGCAACCTGCAACGTTTGCAGGTGCGGGCGGCGGAGGCTGCACGGTGGCATGCCGAGTTGCTGGTCTGCCCAGAGATGTTCCTCAGTGGCTACAACATTGGTATTGGCTTGGTCAGCCGCCTTGCCGAAGCGGCAGACGGCGCCTTCGCCGAGCAGGTGGCGCGGATCGCCCAGGACACGGGTGTGGCCATTCTCTATGGCTACCCAGAACGAGCCGCCGATGGCCAACTCTATAACGCCGTGCAGTTGATCGACGCCACAGGCCGGCGCCTGTGCAATTACCGCAAAACGCACTTATTCGGCGAACTGGACCGCTCGATGTTCAGTGCCTCGGACCAGCCCTGCCCGGTATTTGAATTCAATGGGTGGCGCGTCGGCCTGCTGATCTGCTACGACCTGGAGTTTGCTGAAAACGCTCGGCAACTGGCCCTCGCCGGGGCCGAACTGATCCTCGTACCGACCGCCAATATGCTCCCCTACGAGTTCGTCGCCGATGTGACCGTGCGCAGCCGCGCCTTCGAAAACCAGTGCTATGTGGTGTACGCCAACTACTGCGGCCAAGAGGTCGATGTGCACTATTGCGGCCTGAGCAACGTCGTCGGCCCGGATGGCGTGCGGATCGCCGAGGCGGGCCAGGAGGAAGCGCTAATCGTCGGCACCCTCGACCGCGAAGCCGTGCAACGTGCACGTGGCGCGTTCAGTTACCTGGCGGACCGCCGCCCGGCACTGTATAGCGTTTAGCCCATGCCTATCGCGCAGGGCTATGCCTGGCAGTTTTGTCAGCTTGTTCCTTATCGCCAGGCGCTTAGCCTGAGAGGGCTCATATCGAGCACGCTGGCCGCGGCTAAGACTTAGTGCACGGCTGGCCCTTTCAGGAGAAATAGCCATGCACATAGCCCTCAAACTGATCTCCGCGATTGCCCTGGCCCACGTGGCCGGCGCCGCTACTGCGGCCACTGCTGCCAAGCCAGATCCGGCGACCCCGGTGGCCGCAGGTGACTCCCGCCACGGCGCGCTGGAGTTTCCCATCGCCCGCCAATACCACTGCAACAAGACTGGAGGTTACTACTGGCCAATCGACGGTAGCGGGATCTCCGACCCAGGCTGTAGAGCCGCCTACCAAGCCGCCTTCGCGAAGGACCGACCTGCTGCCCCGGACCTAGCCCAACACGAGGCGGCCATCAAGGCCTACAGAGAGCAGCTCGGCGCGCACGCCGGAGACAGTAGCGTCACCGACGAGCAGGCCAACAAGGCCGCACACGCCGTGTACCCACTGGAGCAGTGGCCAGAATTCTCCGTCAATGTTCCACAATACAACGAGGAGGCAAAAGTTAAAGAGCAGATCCCCGATGGCCACCTGTGCTCGGCGGGCCAACACGGCCAGAACTGGGACCCGCGCAAAGGCCTGTGGAACGACAAATCCGGTTTCGACATCCCCGCCAACTGGACCGCCCAGGAGGTAACGCCTAACGCCGATGGCAAAGTGCATTTCAAGTTTCACATCATGGCCGTGCATAACCCCAGCTTCTGGCGCATTTACCTGTCCAAACCCGGTTACGACGCCAGCCAGCGCGCGCTCAAATGGGATGACCTGGAGCTGCTGGAAAGCCTCGGCGATATTAAACCCAAAGGCAACTACTACGAGATGGACGTGGACTTCAAAAACCACACAGGTAAACGCGTGGTGTATATCCGCTGGCAGCGTGAAGACGCGGTGGGCGAAGGCTTCTACAACTGCAGCGACGTGAACATCGTTGCCCGCAAAGCGTCCTGAGGCCTACCCCAAGCTTGACTTCTCGAGGAATCAGAGCATGTCCAGACCCGACTTCACCTCCATCAAGAAGCATATTGACGACGCCGCCAGTACCATGCCGGACCTTTCGCAAAAACAGATCCTCATGGGCTTCTGGCACAACTGGCGACCTGGGCCGGGCGGCGGCCACGGTGATGGTTACCAAGGTGGGACCTTCTATTCGATGCCACTGGAAGAGGTCCCCGAGCAATACAACGTGGTGGCCGTGGCCTTTATGAAGGGCGCGGGTATTCCTACCTTCCAGCCCGATGGCTACAGCGACGCCGAGTTTCGCCGCCAGGTCGGCGTACTTAACAGCCAGGGCCGCGCCGTGCTCATTTCCCTGGGCGGCGCGGACGCTCACATCGAACTGGGTCCCGATGATGGGCCAGCGCTCGCCAAGGAAATTGCGCGTTTGGTGGAAGTGTATGGCTTCGACGGCCTGGACATCGACCTGGAGCAAGCGGCCATCGATGCCGGGGCTAACAAGACCGTGATCCCCGAAGCGCTCAAGCTGGTTCGGCACTACTACGAAAGCCGCGGTCAGCACTTTTTCATCAGCATGGCGCCGGAATTTCCGTACCTGATGAATGGCGGTAAATACATCGATTACATCCGTAACCTGGACGGCTACTACGACCTGATTGCCCCCCAGTACTACAACCAGGGGGGCGATGGCATCTGGGTTCCCGAGGCGGATGACGGCAAAGGCCGATGGGTGGCGCAAAACGACGATGAGTATAAAGAGGACTTTCTGTTTTACCTGACCAAAGCCCTGGTCAGCGATAACCTGGCGTTGGGGCTGGACTCACGTAAGCGTAAAAATCCGAAAACGGCCGGCACTGCGGTTTACATCCCCGCGCATAAATTCGCCATTGGTTTACCGACCAATAATGACGCTGCGGCCACGGGCTATGTAATCGACCCCACTGCCGTGTACAACGCTTTTGCTCGCCTGAAAGCCGCCGACTTACCCATCAAGGGGTTGATGACGTGGTCGGCCAATTGGGACAACGGCACACCGAAAAACAGCACCACGCCTTACGGCTGGGAATTCATTAACCGCTATGGCCCGTTGATCCATGACGAGCAGGGTGGCGGTGAGCGCCCCCCCTCAACGCCTGCCGGCCTGAATGCCACGGGCGTAAGCCAGACCGGCCTGACACTAGGCTGGCGTAACTCGAGCGGCTCGCACCCCATTGCTTATTACTTGGTGCGGCGTAATGGCACTGAAGTGGGGCGCCCCACCACTGCGAGCTTTGTCGACAGCGGCCTGAGCGCCGATAGCGAGTACGGCTATACCGTCCAGGCGTGGGACGAGCAAGGGCAAGCGTCGGCCGCCAGTGCCGAATTGCGCATCAAAACCCTGGGCGAAGACACCGGGCCAGGGCCAGATCCCGAGCCGGAGTTTCCGCAGTGGGTCACAGGCACAAACTATGTCGCAAACAACGGCGTAACCTATAACGGCAAGCAATACATTTGCCTGCAAAACCATACGTCCCAAACCAGCTGGAACCCTGAAGCGGCCCAGTCGCTGTGGCAACCTCAGGCGATGTGGCGGGGGGCCATGGATGCCTTGAGGCGCTTGCGCAAAATGATGGGCCAATAGCCCTTTGAGAAACGGTGCGAGCCAAGCGGCACGTCGTTCGCACCGATCTTTTCCAACCCCACCCACTGGACCACGCTAGAATTGCCGCTCCACAGTTTGCCAGGGGCCTGCATGCACTCGCTGACACTTGCCAACGGGCTTGAGGTGCGGCTGCACCATGCACCTGGGCTCAAGCGCGCCGCCGCGTTCCTGCGGGTGGCGGTGGGCAGCCACGATGCCCCAACGGCCTGGCCAGGGTTGGCGCACTTTCTCGAGCACTTGTTGTTCTTGGGCACTGAGCGCTTCAGTGGCGATCAAGCACTCATGGCCTTCGTGCAACAACAAGGCGGCCAGATCAACGCCAGCACCCGCGAACGCAACACCGATTTCTTTTTCGAAGTGCCTGCATCTGCCCTGCAAGCAAGCCTGGAACGCCTGTGTGACATGCTCGCTCACGCGCGCCTGGCCCTGCCCGACCAACGCCGCGAACGCGACGTGCTGCATGCCGAGTTCATTGCCTGGCAGAACTCCGCCGAGGCCCATCAGCAGCACTGGCTATTGGCCCCACTGAATGCTCGACACCCCCTGCGGCGCTTTCACGCCGGTAACCGCTATACCCTGCGGGTCGCTGACCCTGGGTTTCAACGAGACTTGGCCGAGTTCTATCGGGCGTTTTATCAAGCCGGCCAGATGACCCTCTGCATAGCCGCGCCTCAGCCCCTGGCAACCCTTGAGCACTATGCCTGCCAAGCCGGCGCCCAGTTACCTGAGGGCACCTTCACTGCACAGCATCCGCCCCCCGCGCTGCTGGGCCCGCCAACTGAAGGCCCTGGCGCTGCATCGCCGTCAGGCCTGAGCCTGGCATTCGCCTGCGAGGGTTTGCCCGCCGGAGCGGACGATGCGCTGGGGATGCTTGCCGCGCACCTACAGTCAAGCCAGGTGGGCGGGCTCCTGGCCGCACTGCGGCAGCAGGGTTGGGCCCAATCGCTAAAGTTGGAAGTGCCCTACCACTTCGCCGATCAAGCCCTGCTCGACCTGCAACTGAACTTGACCCCTGCCGGTAGCGAGCAGCGTGGGCACATCGCGGCGCTGTGCCTGGAGTGGCTGGCTTTTTTTGCCCAGGCAGTCGACCCCAGCAAGCTGCACCAAGAGTACCTACAACTTGAGCAGCGCCGCCTGGCCCGAGCCAGCGCACTGACGCTGGCTCGCCACGGCGCCACAAACCGCGAGCGCGGCGCAGGGCCAGCAGCGTTTCAGGCGATGCTGCAACGCCTGACCCGTGCGAACGTCCTGCATCGATTGCCCGAACTACCCACGCGAACCCCGCAGGCAAACTGGCATTTGCCGCCGCCCAACCCATTTCTGCAGCGCCCCGCCCGTGGGGCCGCCAGGGACGCGCCGCCCAGTGCCATGCACTATGTGCCCCTGGCGGGCAGCCACGAAGCCTGGTTGCAGATCCGCTGGCGGCTTGCGCCCGATACCCCCAGCGGCCTGTTCGAAAGCGCCCAGGCCGAGCTGCAAACCCTGCAAGAGCACGCGCAGCAGGCGGGTGTCGATGTCAGTTTCAGCCACGTACAGCATGACTGGCTGCTGCGCCTGCAAGGCCTGCCCGCGCCGCTGCCTGCCGTGCTGGAACAGGCCTTGGCACGCCTGGCGGCACTGCCATGGCGAGCCGGGCCGGTCGCCCCGGCGCCAGCGCAAATGGCGATTCGCCAACTCCTCGACCGTTTGCCCGGCCATTGCCAGGAGGCCGTTCAAGTCGGCGCAACAACTGGCGGCTGGTCTGCGGCCCAATGGCACGGCCTGGCGTTAGGCGTCGAGCAGCCGCTGCAGGGCCCTTTGAACGCTGTGCTGGCCCAGGCCCCCGGGCGCCCCTATGATTGCTTGCAGGCGCCGCGCCCGTGGCAGGGCAAGGTATGGCAGCAGGTCGAATGCCCAGGCAACGAGCACGCCTTACTGTTGTTTTGCCCAGCGCCCAGCCCCAGCATGGCCGACGAAGCCGCCTGGCGCTTGCTGGCTCAATGGCTGCAGGGCCCGTTCTACCAGCAACTGCGGGTCGAGCGGCAACTGGGCTATGCGGTGTTCAGTGGCGTGCGGCAAATCGCCGGGCGCTGCGGCCTACTGTTCGGGGTGCAGTCGCCCCATGCCAGCCTGGGGCAAATCCTGGGGCATATCGAAGCCTTCATCGCTCGTCTGGGCAGCTGGGTGGAGCAAGCCGATGCGGCCGCCGTTCACGCCCAGGCGCAAACCCTAGCCGCGCGCCTGAGCCTGGATGCCATGGAACTGGCAGACGCTGGCGAGTGGCTCTGGCAAGCGCGCCTGGCAGGCCATCACCCGGCCAATTTGGAGGCTTTGAAACAAGCTGTCGCAAATACGCGACAGGCTGAATTAAGGGCCGCCGTAAGCGCTTTGCAAAGGGCAGACGGTGGCTGGCGCTGCCTCGCCAATGGCCCGCCCGCTGGGCCCCAATGGCATTCGCTGGGCTGATCGTTACACCCCCTGCAATGGCCTTTATCGGAGAATTAACTATTTGGTACAGGTTTTTTTAGTAGGATAGCCTGCTAACTTCTGAACATCTCCCGCGGGGGATGGACTAAAAGTAGACGAACCCACAACCCCGAACCTCGGAAGGAGTTTAACGATGAAGACTTGGACTAAACCCGCTTATACCGACCTGCGCATTGGCTTCGAAGTCACCATGTACTTCGCGAGCCGTTGATCTGTTCGGGCTACACAGCGCCTCGGTCAACGCCGGGGCGTTTTTATTTTCAGCCTTTGGCTTTTTTCTAACGCGACACCCGGGGTTGCCATGTTTGTCCAGATTTTAGGTTCCGCCGCCGGTGGCGGTTTTCCGCAGTGGAACTGCAACTGCGCCAATTGCCGAGGTTTGCGTGATGGCAGCCTGCGCGCCCAGGCCCGCACTCAGTCCTCCATCGCGCTGTCCGACGACGGGGTCAATTGGGTGCTATGCAATGCATCGCCGGACATCCGCGCCCAACTGCAAAGCTTCGCCCCGATGCAACCGGGCCGGGCCCTGCGCGACACCGGCATCGGCGCGATCATTCTGCTCGACAGCCAAATCGACCACACCACCGGCCTGCTCAGCCTGCGCGAAGGTTGCCCACACCCGGTATGGTGCACTGAGATGGTCCATCAAGACCTCACCACGGGCTTCCCGCTGTTCAACATGCTCAGCCATTGGAATGGCGGCCTGACCTGGAACCGTATCGAGCTGCAGGGCAGCTTTACCGTGCCGGCCTGCCCCAACCTGCGCTTCACGCCGTTTCCGTTGCGCAGCGCCGCGCCGCCCTACTCACCGCACCGTTTCGACCCACACCCCGGCGACAACCTGGGCCTGTTCGTCGAAGACCTGAACACCGGCGGCAAATTGTTTTATGCCCCGGGCCTGGGCCAGGTGGATGAAGCCCTGATGGCACGAATGGCCGCGGCCGATTGCCTACTGGTGGACGGCACCCTGTGGGAAGACGACGAGATGCAGCGCCGTGGCGTAGGCACCCGCACCGGCCGCGAAATGGGCCATCTGGCGCAGAATGGCCCCGGCGGCATGCTGGAAGTGCTGGAGCGCCTGCCCAAGCAGCGCAAAGTGCTGATCCACATCAACAACACCAACCCGATACTGGACGAAGACTCCCCCGAGCGCGCTGAATTGCAACGCCGCCAGGTGGAAGTCGCCTTCGACGGTATGAGCATCGAGCTGTAGGAGCCCCTGATGAGCGCCACCTCCCCACTGTCCGTCGCTGAATTCGAGCAGGCCCTGCGCGCCAAGGGTGCCTACTACCACATCTACCACCCTTACCACGTGGCCATGTACGAAGGCCGCGCCAGTCGCGAGCAGATCCAGGGCTGGGTGGCGAATCGGTTTTATTACCAGGTCAACATCCCGCTGAAAGACGCCGCCATCCTGGCGAACTGTCCAGACCGGGAGATACGCCGCGAATGGATACAACGGCTGCTCGACCATGACGGCGCCCCCGGCGAGGACGGCGGCATTGAAGCCTGGCTCCGTCTGGGCCAGGCGGTCGGCCTCGACCCTGAGCAGCTACGCTCTCAGGAACTGGTCTTGCCCGGCGTGCGCTTTGCGGTGGACGCCTACGTGAATTTCGCCCGTCGCGCCAGTTGGCAGGAAGCGGCGAGCAGCTCCTTGACTGAACTGTTCGCCCCGCAGATCCATCAATCGCGCCTGGACAGCTGGCCCCAGCACTACCCCTGGATCGACCCGGCCGGCTACGAGTACTTCCGCACCCGCCTGGGCCAGGCCCGCCGCGACGTGGAACACGGTTTGGCGATCACCCTGCAGCACTACACCACGCGCGAAGGCCAAGAGCGCATGCTGGAGATCCTCCAGTTCAAACTCGATATCCTTTGGAGCATGCTCGACGCCATGAGCATGGCCTACGAACTGGGCCGCCCGCCCTACCACAGCGTTACCGACCAACGTGCCTGGCACAAGGGGATCGCCCTATGAGTCTCGACCTGCAAAGCACACCCCACTGGCGCCAGGGCTACCGCTTTCAATACGAGCCCGCGCAAAAGGGCCACGTGCTGCTCTACCCTGAGGGCATGATCAAGCTTAACGACAGCGCCAGCGCTATTGGCGGGCTGATCGACGGCCAGCGCAGCGTCGCCGCGATCATCAAAGCACTGCAAGCCGAATACGCCGAAGCGCCCGACCTGAGCGAAGACGTCGAGCAATTCATGGAGGTCGCCCGTGCTCAGCACTGGATCGAACTGCGCTGAGGTGGCATTGCCGCCGCGCCCGGAGGTAGGGCTACCGCTCTGGCTATTGGCCGAGCTGACCTACCGCTGCCCGCTGCAATGCCCATATTGCTCCAACCCGCTGGATTTCGCCGCCCAGGGCCAGGAGCTGAGCACCGAACAGTGGTTCAAGGTGTTCCGCGAGGCGCGGGAAATGGGTGCAGCGCAGATTGGCTTTTCCGGCGGCGAACCGTTGGTGCGCCAAGACCTCGCCGAGCTGATCCACGAAGCACGCCGCCTGGGGTTCTATACCAATCTGATCACCTCGGGCATCGGCTTGACCGAGCAGAAAATCGCCGACTTCAAAACGGCCGGCCTGGACCATATTCAGATCAGCTTTCAAGCCAGTGACGAGCAGGTCAACAACCTCTTGGCTGGCTCGAAAAAGGCCTTCCAGCAGAAGCTGGAGATGGCCCGCGCGGTCAAAGCCCATGGCTACCCGATGGTGCTGAACTTTGTCACCCATCGGCACAATATCGACCAGATCGAGCGCATCATCGAGTTGTGCGTGGCCCTGGAAGCCGACTTCGTCGAGCTAGCCACCTGCCAGTTCTATGGCTGGGCCGAGCTGAACCGAGTTGGCTTATTGCCGACCCAGGCCCAACTCACCCGCGCTGAACGCATCACCAACGAGTACCGGGAAAAACTGGCGGCCGCCGGCAACCCCTGCAAGCTGATTTTCGTCACCCCGGACTACTATGAAGAGCGCCCCAAGGCCTGCATGAACGGCTGGGGCAGTATTTTCCTCACCGTCACCCCAGACGGCACCGCGCTGCCGTGCCACGGCGCGCGGCAGATGCCTATCCAGTTCCCCAATGTGCGCGAGCACAGCATGCAACATATTTGGTACGACTCGTTCGGCTTCAACCGCTTTCGTGGTTACGATTGGATGCCCGAGCCGTGCCGCTCTTGCGACGAAAAAGAGAAAGACTTCGGCGGCTGCCGCTGCCAAGCCTTTATGCTCACGGGCGACGCCGCCAATGCCGACCCGGTGTGCAGCAAGTCGGCCGACCACGGGATCATCCTCAAGGCGCGCGAAGAAGCTGAGCACGCTACCCAGACCATCCAGCAACTGGCCTTTCGCAATGAACGAAACTCAAAAATCATCGCCAGAGGCTGAACGGTTTTCAGCCGCCCAAGCTGTCGCGGCGGGCACCGACTTCGCCGAGCTGCAGGTCAATGCCGCTGGCGTATTCTGGAACGAATTCCGCCCAGCCGATGCTGCTTGCCGTGTTTGGCATTGGCAAGGCGGGCAAGCGCACTGCCTCACGCCAGACGGCTTCAGCGTACGCAGCCGCGTATATGAGTACGGCGGCGGCTCGTTTTGCCTTGGGGACGACGCCCTGGTGTTCGTCAACGAAGCCGACCAGCAGCTCTATTGGCAAGACCTGCAAAGCGCCGCGCCCACCCCACTGACCCACGGCACGCGCCGTTACGGTGACCTGCAATGGGCGGCGGGCAGCGTGCTCGCGGTCGAAGAAAGCCAAGGCGAGAGCACCGTCGAACACCGGCTGGTGGCGATCGCCGTGGCCACAGGGGCTCGCCAGGTATTGGCCGAAGGCTGCGACTTCTACGCCGCCCCACGGCTGAGCCCGGACGGCCAACGCCTGGCCTGGATCGAATGGGACCGCCCGCACCAGCCCTGGACCGCCACCCGCTTGCTCTGCGCCACGCGCACGGGGGACGGCTGGGGCCCAGCACGCTGCGTCGCGGGGGCCGAGCACGTCGAGTCACTGCAACAGCCCTGCTTTGATGGGCAGGGCAATCTCTACTGCCTGTCCGACCGCGCGGGCTATTGGCAACCCTGGGGTGAGCAGGCTCAGGGCTGGGCGGCACTGCCCGCCGCGCTAGCAGACCATGCCGGCGCGCCGTGGCAACTGGGTGCCAGCACCTGGCGCCCTTTGGCAAATGGGCATTACCTGGCCAGTTGGCTGGTGGACGGCTTCACCCGATTGGGCCTCGTCGACCCAACGGGTGACACGACCGATTACAGCGCAGGCTTTTGCCGCTTCCGCAGTGTGGCCGTGGACGAGCGCCATATCTACGCTATCGCTGCATCGCCCACTTGCCCCGCTGCGGTGGTCGCGATTGACCGCCAGAGCGCGCAAGCAACGATCCTGACCGGCGGTGAATGCCCGCTGCCGCTGCACCTGATCAGCCAGCCGCAGCCGCTGAGCTACCCCAGTGGCGATGGCCAGGCCTATGGGTTTTTCTACCCGGCGATGAGCGCCGAAGCGCGCCCGCCCTTGCTGGTGTTTATCCACGGTGGGCCGACCTCGGCGTGTTACCCGGTGCTCGACCCGCGCATCCAATACTGGACCCAACGCGGCTTTGCCGTGGCCGACCTGAACTACCGCGGCAGCAGCAGCTACGGCCGCGCTTACCGCCAGGCGCTGCATTTGCGCTGGGGTGAGGTCGATGTCGAAGATGCCTGCGCCGTGGTGGCGCACCTGGCTGAACGCCAATTGATCGACCCGCAACGGGCTTTTATCCGCGGCGGCAGCGCTGGAGGCTATACCACCTTGTGTAGCCTGGCGTTTCGCCAGGTGTTCCGCGCGGGCGCCAGCCTGTATGGCGTCAGTGATCCACTGGCCTTGGCCCGCGCCACGCACAAGTTCGAGGGGGATTACCTGGACTGGCTGATCGGCGACCCCCAGACCGACCGCGCCCGCTACGAAGCCCGCACCCCGCTGTTACATGCGGACCAGATCACAGCGCCGGTAATCTTCTTCCAGGGTGAACTGGACGCAGTAGTCGTGCCCCAGCAAACCCGCGACATGCTGGCGGCCTTAGAGGCCAATGGCGTGGTAGCCGAAGCCCACTTTTACCCCGAAGAACGCCACGGCTTTCGCAACGCCGCCAACCTGGCCCATGCCCTGGAGCACGAGTGGCAGTTTTATCTGCGGGCAATGAATTGCGGGTAGATCAAAAGATCAGTGCCCGTAGGAGGGGGCCTTGCCCCCGAGCTCTTCAGCAGCCCCGTGGTGCCGGCCGAAGATCAAAAGATCGGGGGCAAGCGGAGCGCCGCCCGGCCCCCTCCTACGCAAGCGTACGATGACCGTAGGAGGGGGCCTTGCCCCCGAGCTCTTCAATGCCCGCCTAGATAGGCATTACGCACCTCATCGTTACTGAGCAACTCCTGCCCGGTCCCGGTCAGGCGGATCTCGCCGTTCACCATAACGTAGGCACGGTCCGACAACTTCAGCGCATGGTTGGCGTTCTGCTCCACCAGGAAGATGGTCATCCCCCCCTTGGCCAGTTCACGCAAGGTCGCGAAAATCTGCTTCACCACGATCGGCGCCAACCCCAGCGACGGCTCGTCGAGCAGCAACAGCTTGGGCCGGCTCATCAGCGCGCGGGCGATGGCGAGCATTTGCTGCTCGCCCCCCGACATGGTCATGGCCCGCTGGTTACGCCGCTCTTTCAAGCGCGGAAACAGCTCGAACATGCGTTGCATGTCCTCGGCCGAATGTTTGTCGCCAATGGGGATGGTGCCCATCATCAGGTTCTCTTCCACCGACATGTCCGGGAACACGCGCCGCCCCTCCGGGGACTGGGCGATGCCATTGGAGGCAATGTAGTGAGAGGACTTGCGGGTGATGTCAGTGCCTTGATAGATGATCTGCCCCGAAGTCGCCCGCGGCTGGCCAAAAATCGACATCAACAAGGTCGACTTGCCCGCACCGTTCGAGCCGATCAGGCTGACCGTCTCGCCCTCGTCAATGTGCAACGACACCTGTTTCAGGGCCTGGATCGGCCCGTAGTGCACGTTAAGGCCCTTCAGTTCGAGGATCGGCGTACTCATACCAGTTCCTCCTCGTCGGCGCCCAGGTAGGCGGCAATTACCTTGGGGTCGTTGCGAATCTGCTCGGGCTTACCGGCAGCTATGACGTTGCCGTGGTCGAGCACCACGATTTCATCGGAAATGCTCATCACCATGCCCATGTCGTGTTCGATCAGCACTACGGTCATATCGTGTTCATCGCGCAACAGGCGGATCATCCCGCTCAACGCCTCGGTCTCCTGGGGGTTGAGGCCTGCCGCCGGTTCATCCAGGCAGATCAGTTGCGGGCGCGTGCACATCGCGCGGGCGATTTCCAAACGGCGCTGTTGGCCGTAGGAAAGCTCACCGGCGAGGCGGTTGGCGCAGTCCACCAGGTCAACCACTTCCAACCAATAGAACACCGTGTTCAGCGCGTCCTCCTCGGCTTTGCGGTAACCCTTAGTGTTGAGGATGCCCGCCAGCATGCTGCGGTTGACCCACATGTGCTGCGCCACCAAGAGGTTTTCCACCACGGACATTTCCTTGAACAGGCGAATGTTCTGGAAGGTTCGCGCCAACCCGGCACGGTTGACCAAATGGGTGCCACCAAACATCTTGTAGTACACGCGGCTCAGGAAGCTTTTCGGCGAGACGAAATCCGTGGGTGCGAACGGCTCACCGAGCAGTTGGATAACGTTAGTCCTTTGCCCCCGCGCGTTCAGTTCGATACGCCCGCCAGTGGCCTTGTAAAAACCGGTCAGGCAGTTGAACACCGTGGTCTTGCCCGCGCCGTTGGGCCCGATCAGGGCGAATATGGAGTTGCGCTTAACCTGCAGGCTCACGTCACTGAGCGCCTTGATACCGCCGAAATGCATCATCAAATGCTCGACTGAAAGAATCACTTCAGCGTTCATGGCGCCACTCCTTTACGCGGTTCCACGCCGGTACGGCTAATACGGATCAGCCCGCGGGGCCGCCAGATCATCATCAGCACCATCAATACGCCGAACAACAGCACCCGGTATTCGGAGAAACTGCGCAGCAATTCAGGGGCCACCGTCAGCACGAACGCGGCGATCACCACGCCCATGGTCGAGCCCATACCGCCCAATACCACGATAGCGAGGATCAGCGCCGACTCGAAAAAGGTGAACGAAGTAGGGTTGACGAAGCCCTGGTAGCTGGCAAAAAACACCCCAGCCAGGCCTGCGGTCGAGGCGCCGATGGTGAAGGCGGAAAGCTTGACCAGCACGTGGTTAAGCCCCATGGCACGGCAGGCGATCTCGTCTTCACGCAGGGCTTCCCAGGCACGCCCGATGGGCATGCGGGTGAGCCGATGCTTGACGTACAGCACCGCCATGACCACAAGAAACAGCACGGTGTAGATAAACAGAAATTTCAAGTCAGGGTTGTATTCGAAGCCGAAATACTCGTGGATCGGTATCCCGCCTTCACGGGCACGTCGGCCAAACTCCAGGCCGAAAAACGTCGGCGAAGGCACCGGTACGCCGTTCGGCCCGCCAGTGAACGACAGCCAGTTGTTGAGCACCAGGCGGATGATTTCACCGAAGCCAAGGGTCACGATGGCCAGATAGTCACCGTGCATCCGTAGCACCGGAAAGCCCAAGATGCAGCCGGCTAACGCGGCGGCAATGGCGGCCAGCGGCAGCGCCGACCAGAACCCCAGGCCCAGGTACTGGTAACCCAAGGCTAAACCGTAAGCACCGATGGCATAGAAAGCCACGTAGCCCAGGTCGAGCAGGCCCGCCAGCCCTACCACGATGTTCAGGCCCAGGCCCAGCAACACGTAGATCAGCCCGAGGATCACCACCGTCAGGATGTACTTGTTGGCAAAAATCGGAAACACGATGGCGATAACGATCAACGCCGGGATAATAAAGCGCAGCCGCGACCGGTAACCGGGCGGCAGCACATGCACCCCCGAGCTGGTCTTCTCGAACCCTTGGGCGATCACCTGGCCGCGCGGGGTCTGCAGAAACAAACTGAGCAAAAAGCGCCCGAGCATCACCACCGCAACCAGCCAGGCCACCCGCGTGGGCTGCAAGTTGAAACTGTAGCCGTCGAGCACGATGCCGACGATGGGGCCGAACACGATCAGCGCCAACAGGCCGGCAATGACCGCGTCGATCAGGCTTTTCTTGATATCGATTGGGTTGTTCAGCACTGCAGACATACTTACACCTTCGCCACGAGTGGGCGCCCCAGCAGGCCTTGAGGACGGAAAATCAGAATCAGCACCAGCAGGCCAAAACTGAACACGTCTTTATAATCGGAGTTGACCATCCCGGAGAACTGCGACTCCGCGACACCCAGGATCAACCCACCCAGCATCGCCCCCGGTAACGAGCCAATGCCGCCGAGCACAGCGGCGGTGAACGCTTTGATACCGATGACAAAGCCAGCATAGAAATCGAACGTGCCGTAGTTCATGGTGATCAGCACCCCCGCCAATGCGGCCATGGCCGCACCGATGACGAATACGTAGGAGATCACCCGGTCAGTGTTGATGCCCAGGATAGAGGCCATCTTACGGTCCTGCTGGGTAGCCCGGCACATACGCCCCAGCTTGGTGTACTTGATGATGTAGGTGAGCAATGCCATGCCCGCGAACGCGGCGATCAGGATGAACACCTTGGTGTAGGTGATCTGCACGAACCCCTCACCAATGTTCAGGCGCCAGGCGCCTTCGAGCAGCGTCGGCACCCCTTGCTGACGAGCGCCCTGGCTGATCTGCGCGTAGTTTTGCAGGATCAGCGAGATACCAATAGCGCTGATCAGGGGCGCCAGGCGTGTGGAATTGCGCAGGGGCTTGTACGCCACCCGCTCGATGACAAAGCCGTATACCCCAGTGACCACAATGGTGAACACCAGCGTACCGAGAATAAGAAAAGGGAAGGACTCTAACCCGAAAAACGACAGCACGGCCAAGCCGATGGCTGCGAGGTAGGCGGAGATCATGTACACGTCGCCGTGGGCGAAGTTGATCATGCCGATGATGCCGTAGACCATGGTGTAGCCAATTGCGATCAAACCGTAGACTGACCCAAGCGTCAGTCCGTTGATCATTTGCTGCAGGAAAATTCCGTCCATCTTGCACACTCGCCAGTTCTTCGAGACCGCCCTGCCCCCTGCGCGGCCAAGCCTGGCTTGGCTGCGCCCGGTAAGCAACGGTAGTGGAAAACAGGGCGCACACCACGTGCAGCCCTAACACGGCCGGGCATGAGCCCAGCCTGGCCTCAAGTTACTTTTGTTTTTCCAACTGGCTGTATTTGCCTGTTTTGTCCCACTGGTACATCACATAGTCAGACACCTTGAGGTCACCTTTGCTGTCCCACTCCTTCTTGCCCATGACGGTGTCCACCGGGTGCGCTTTCAGCCATTTGCTGGCGGCGTCGCCCTTGTTGGACTTGGCGCCGTTAAAGCCGGCGGCCAGGGTCTGCACCGAAGCATAGGCGTACAGGGTGTAGCCCTCAGGCTCATAGCCCGACTTGCGGAATTGGTCGACCACCGCTTTGCTGTCTGGCAGCAGGCGCGGGTCGGCGCCGAAGGTCATGTACACGCCGTCGACATACTGGGCGCCGCCTGCGGTAGTGACCAGTTCGTCGGTGACGATACCGTCATCGGACATGAACTTGACGTCCTTGAGGCCCTGCTCGCGCAGCTGGCGAACCAGCGGGCCGGCCTCTGGGTGCAGGCCACCGAAATACACCACGTCGGCGCCCACGGAGCGGATCTTGGTGACCAGGGCGCTGAAGTCTTTCTCGCCACGGGTCAGACCTTCGTACATCACCGGCTTGACGCCGCGCTTGATCAACTGCGCCTGGGTGGCATCGGCCAAGCCTTGGCCGTAGGTGTCTTTGTCGTGGATAACCGCGACTTTTTTGCTTTTGAGCATATCGACGATGTAATCAGCGGCGACGATCCCCTGCTGGTCGTCACGCCCACACATACGAAACATATCCGGCAGCCCACGCTCGGTGACGTTGGGGTTGGTGGAGCCTGGGGTGATCGCGATGATGCCAGCCTCGGAATAGACTTCCGATGCAGGAATGGTCGAGGACGAACAGAAATGACCGACAACGCCGATGACTTTGTCTTGGTCCGCCAAGCGGTTCGCTACCGCTACGGCCTGTTTCGGCTCGCAGGCATCGTCCCCTGCCACCAGAACGATTTTCTCGCCGTTGATACCACCGGCCTTGTTGATCGCGTCGGCCGCCGCTTGGGCACCCTTCATGTACTGTTGGCCGAACGAAGCGTTGGCGCCCGTCATGGGGCCCGCTACGCCAATCTTGACGTCAGCCTGGGCAAACGATGAAACGCCCAGTGCGCTGGCCACGGCGATGGCCAGAAAACCTTTCCTGTAAAACGTCTGCGACATGAGTGGTGCTCCTGAGTTTTTTTGGTTGGCACATCAACTTCAGCCATTGCTCTGAGCAAGCGCCGTGCCATCACGTTTTAACCGCCGCATGCTGCCCCCTCGGTGGCGTTCCAGAGCGGCCGCGCGACCATTCGTTACGCGCGTGCAACCGTCTAAACCAACGAAGGTGCCACCCTTAGTGAATTTAAGTGCAACCTCCACCCCTGTACCTCGCAACCCAGCAAAGAACCACCGTGCAACCCACCTGTAACAACATACGTAACCGAAGTGCACATTCGCAGTGCGCCGTTGCTACATCACGCACCATTTGCGGCTTGCGCCCCATCCCTAACAGACAACGAACAACCACTTGTGCAATTAACAGCCGTATACCCAGGGCTTGGCCCTCACTTGAGCGGCCCCGGATACGAAAAAAAGCTGGCAGAGTGGGCCTTTTGTGTGCGCCACTGGCGGCAATTATTCAGGCAGCTCGATCCGGAGACCCTATGACCGAGAGCGTATTCGCCGACCGCACCGTACAAAACCTGCTCGACACCGACCTCTATAAGCTGAGCATGATGCAGGCCGTCTTGCACAATTACCCCAACGTAGAGGTGGAGTGGGAGTTTCGCTGCCGTAACGCCGAAGACCTGCGGCCTTATCTGGGCGAATTGCGCAAGGAAATCGAACGCCTGTGCGAGCTGAGCCTGGGCGACGAGCAGTTGCAGTTTCTCGAGCGCATCAGTTTCATGAAGCCCGACTTTCTGCGCTTTCTCGGGCTGTTCCGCTTCAACCTGCGCTACCTGCACATGGGTATTGAGGACGACCAGCTGTTTATCCGCCTCAAAGGCCCCTGGCTGCACGTGATTCTGTTTGAAGTGCCGGTGCTGGCGACGGTCAGCGAGGTGCGCAATCGCGCCCGCTACCCCGATGTCCAGGTAAGCCAGGCGCGCGAACAGCTCTACCGCAAGTTCGACTGGCTGGCCGCCAACGCCACTGGCGAAGAACTCAGCGAATTGCAGATCGCCGACTTCGGCACCCGCAGGCGCCTTTCTTACAAGGTTCAGGAAGAAGTCGTCAGGGTCATGAAGGCGGATTTTCCGGCGCGCTTTGTCGGCACCAGCAACGTACACCTGGCGCAAAAATTTGACCTCAAGCCCTTGGGCACCATGGCCCACGAATGGATCATGGCGCACCAGCAATTAGGCCCACGCCTGATCGACAGCCAAATCGCCGCCTTGGATTGCTGGGTGCGCGAGTACCGTGGCCTGCTGGGGATCGCCCTGACCGACTGCATCACCATGGATGCCTTTATCAGCGATTTCGATTTGTACTTCGCCAAGCTGTTCGACGGCTTGCGGCATGACTCGGGCGACCCCATCGTCTGGGCCGAAAAAGCCATCGGCCACTACCAGAAGCTGGGCATCGACCCGATGACCAAAACCCTGGTGTTCTCCGACGGCCTGAGTTTGCCCAAGTCGCTGTCGATCTTCCGCGCGCTACGCGGGCGGATCAATGTGAGCTTTGGCATTGGCACCAACCTCACCTGCGACGTACCAGGGGTGGAGCCCATGAGCATCGTGCTGAAGATGACCGACTGCAACGGCCAGCCGGTGGCGAAAATCTCTGATGAGGCGGCCAAGACGCAATGCCGCGACGAAAACTTCGTCGCGTATTTGCGTCATGTGTTCAAAGTGAAGTGAGCCGCTGCCGGCAGGTCAGTCGACCAAGGTCACTTCGCCTTTCATCAGCGAGCTGTGGCCGGGGAACGAGCAGAAAAACTCATACGCCTCACCGGCCGTGAGTTTGGCGACGTCAAAGGTCACGGAGTCTTTTTCCCCAGCGCCGATGAGCTTGGTGTGGGCAATAATTCTTGCATCGTCAGGCTTGAGGTAGTTTTTATCGACGCCCGCGGCCATGCCATCGCTGCTCACCCCGGCCATGTCGGATTTTTTACTGAGCACCCAGTTATGGCCCATAACGTTCTTCGGCAGGCTGCCGGAATGGGTCAGGTTGACGGTGAAGGTCTTGCACGACTTGCTGATTTCAATGGCTTTGGTATTGAACGTCATTTGATCGGTGGAATCGACATCGACGCTGCATTGGGCAGCCAACGCTTGGCCGCTGGCCAGGGCCAGCATGGATAGCGCTACAGCTTTGACAAACATGGTGAATCTCCGTGGCAGTATTTAACGTTTCGAAGGCACAGTCTAAACGAGTCGGGGCCGCCGGGATTTTCAAAACCCGTGGGTGCCGGCACTAAATTTCATCCAGCGGCATCACGGTCACCTGCACTTCCGGGTCGTGATTACCACCACCCAGGATCACCCCACGCAGGGGCGACACATCGGAAAAGTCGCGGCCCCAGGCCAAGGTGATGTGCTCCAGGGCAGGCTGCACGTTATTGGTGGGGTCGAAGTCGACCCAACCGAACACCGGGCAGAACACCGCCACCCAGGCATGCGAGGCGTCGGCTCCGATCAGCCGGGGTTGCCCAGGCGGCGGCTGGGTCAACAGGTAGCCGCTGACGTAACGCGCCGACAGGCCGCGCGAGCGCAAACAGGCCAACATCAGGTGGGCGAAGTCCTGGCAGACCCCACGGCGGCGCTCCAGCACTTCCACCAACGGCGTGGCCACCTGCGTAGCCTCAGCATCGAAGGTGAACTCACTGAAGATTTTCTCCATCAGCGCCTGTACCCCTTGCAACAGGGGGTAACCGGGCGGGAAACAACTCTCGGAAAAGGCCACGAAGCTCTTTTTCAGGCGCACGTAAGGGGATTCGAAGCGGTACCGACAGGCTTCGATCAACTCTTCGCTCATGGGCTGGCCGGTGTAACACAGCGCGTCGCGGGTGCTGTTCCACGCAGGCGACAACGCGAATTCAACGGGCGGGCGAGGCAACACTTCAACCTTCAGCCGTGCGCATACGTGCAGTTCGTCGTGGGGGCGCTCGAAGGCCAGACGGGTCAACGGGTTGCCGAACACATCCAGCTCGTCCAGGCGGCACGTGGGCTCAGGGGTGATCGTTAACTGGCGCTCCTCGCAGCGTTGCCAAGGGCACGCCCGGGGCCATAAATGCGCCAGCTGCTGGGCGAGGGACACCGGGCTGTCGTAGCAGTACTGGGTGTCGTGAAGAATCTGATAGCGCGCACTCATTAAACGGACACCGTCTGCTGGCTGATATCGTCGACATGGGCAAAATGACGCAAGGCCAGACGGTCGGAGACGTGGGAGCAGGCGCTGGAAATATCCGCCAGCAGCTCGGCCAGCCCCTCCAGTACCGCTCGCACGCTGCCCGCGCCGAACAAGGGATTTTCCAGGGTGCCCAGGTCGAAATGGCCCAATTGCTCGATCATGGCGGCCAGGCCACGCTCACGGGGCGCGCCAAACTCGTCGTTGAGACGGCGCAGGGAGCGCGCCACCAATTTCAGTTGGAACAGCACCGCATGGGGGTTCTGCTCGTCCAGCAGGAGCAGGTCCAGCACTGGGATCAACTGAGGCACGGCCAAGTAACGGGAACGGTAGGTGATGCTACTGTTGCCCAGCTCCAGCAGCCATTCCAGGCCGGCCTGGTCGTTCACCGCCGCACCGTTGAGGAATGCGGCCAGGCTGGTACTGAGAAACTGTAAACGCTCGATACGGCGGCCGATCATCAAGAACCGCCAGCCTTCGTCACGGGTCATGTCGTCCAGGGCAAAGCCCGACAGCGCGGCCAGCGACATCACCAAGCGGTTGAGGAAATCGTGCAGCTCGCCGAAGTCCGGCGTTTCGGTTTCCAGGCTTAAGGCTTCGCGTTGCAGCTCCACCAGGGCCTGCCAGTTTTCCCGCGATAACTTGCCACGCACCTGGGAGGCCGCCCACTGCAAGCGTTGCAGATTGGCGCGCAGGCTGAACGCCCAATCGTCACCCAACAGAGCGGCCAACAGGCGCTCTTGCAACTCGCCTTCTTCGGGCAACAGCAGGAGGTTTTCTGCCAACTTAACCGCCGCGCGCAGGGCCAGCGGGTCATCACCGTCGATGTAGCGGCTGAGGATGATGCGCAACAGCCGCGCGCTGGCGTCGCAACGTTCGCAGTAGCGGCCGAACCAGAACAGGTTTTCCACCACCCGCGACGGCAGGTAGGGGTCGACCCGCACCAGGTCGTGCACGCCGATCGAGCGCTGGGCTCGCCATTGCTCCCCCATTGGGGTGCCCTCGCCCAACACCCAGGTGTCTTTGCTGGCGCCGCCGCGTTGCATCGACACCACTTCGGCGTCGGCCTCGGCAGCCACCCGCGTCAAGCCGCCGGGCAGCAGCCGATAGCCGTCGGCACCGGCCACCGCGAACAAGCGCATGCCGATTGCCCGAGGTTGCAGCTGAGCGCCCTCGGCCTGCCACACCGGCGCATGGGACAGCTGCGCCATCTCCTGTGCGACATAAGCGTAGGGCCGCGCCTGCATGCGCTCAGCCAACGCCTTTAGCGCCGCCGGGTCGAGGTCGCGGCCGAACACCGGGGCGAAGCTTTGTGAAGGGAAAGCCGGTTTGATTAACAGCTCGCCGAGTTTTTCCAACGCTTGGGCCATGACCGGCGGCTCACCGCACCACCAGGTTGCCACCGAAGGCAAAATCAGTTCTTCACCGAACAGGTATTGGCTGATTTTCGGCAGAAAACCCAGCAGCCCAGGCGACTCCAATACGCCGCTGCCCAAGGCGTTGGCCACCAATACGCGGCCCTGGCGCACGGCCTGCAACAGGCCGGGCACGCCCAGGGCGGAATCGGTACGCAGCTCCAGAGGGTCGCAGAAGTCGTCGTCAAGACGGCGCATGATCGCGTGCACCCGCCGCAAGCCGCTCAGGGTCTTGAGGTAGACAGTGGCGTCGCGCACCGTCAAGTCACCGCCTTCGACCAAGGGGTAGCCCAACTGCCGCGCCAGGTATAAGTGTTCGAAATAACTCTCGTTAAAGCGCCCGGGCGTTAGCATCACCACCAACGGGGGCTCGTCGCTGGTCGGGGCCAGGCGGGCCATGGTTTCTTGCAGTGTGCGGAAAAAACTGGCCAGGTGCTGCACTTGCAAATCGCGGTACAGCTCGGGGAACGCGCGGGACACGATCATCCGGTTTTCCAGCGCATAACCCGCACCGGAGGGCGCCTGGGCCCGGTCCGCCGTGACCCACCAACGGCCGTCGGGGGTACGTGCCAAGTCAACCGCGTACAGGTGCAGAAATATGCCGTCCGGTGGCTGGATGCCCTGGCAAGGCCACAGAAAATGGTTATGCCCGTAAACCAGCTCGGCTGGCAACAAGCCTTTAGCGATTAATTCCTGGGGGCCGTAGATGTCAGCCAGTACGGCATTGAGCAACTTGGCCCGTTGGGCAATGCCGGCGGCCAGGTGCTGCCATTCGTCAGCCGCGATCAGATGCGGCAGCAGGTCGAGCTCCCACGGGCGGTCAGCGCCCTTGGGGTCGGCGTAAACGTTATAGGTGATGCCGTTTTCCTGAATCTGCCGCGCCAGCAAAGCCTGGCGCTGGGCCAGCTGGTGCGGGCTGCTGCGCTGCAATTGCTCGAACAGCCGCCGCCAATGCGGGCGCACGGCGCCATTGGCTTCGAGCATTTCGTGGTAGGTACCCGCAGTCAGCGGGTAGCGGTCAAGCAGGTCGGGCATGGAAAGCTCGATAGCAACGTGGATAGGCGGATTATCGCAGGCGACACGGCGCAAGCAACTGCGCCGTGCGCGCCGTACGACCGCGTTCAGGAACGGCGCATATCCAAGGTCATCGGCAATTCATCGTTGACCTGAAGCGCGGCCACCGTCATCGACCCTGGCGTATGCCCGACCCGGAAGAACCGCGCCAAGCGGCGGCTTTCCGCTTCGTTGGCATTGACCGGCAAGGTTTCGTAGTTACGCCCGCCCGGGTGGGCCACGTGGTATTGGCAGCCGCCCAACGAGCGCTGCATCCAGGTGTCGACCAGGTCGAACACCAGCGGCGCATGCACCGCAATATTGGGCTGCAAGCAGTTAGCCGGCTGCCAGGCGCGAAAACGCACCCCGGCGACGAACTCACCCACCCGCCCGGTCGGCTGCAGCGGCACCGGCTGGCCATTGCACGTCAGCACGTAACGCGACGGCGGCAAGCCGGACAATTTGACCTGCAGACGCTCCAGGGACGAGTCGACGTAACGTACCGTACCGCCGGCCGTCCCTTCTTCGCCCAGTACGTGCCAAGGCTCGAGGGCCTGGCGCAGGTTCAACTCGATGCCATTGACCGCGTAATCGCCCACCTTGGGAAAGCGGAACTCCAAGTGCGCGGCAAACCAGTCGGCTTGCATCGGGTAACCGGCGGCCGTCAGCTCGGCGATCACTTCGGCGAAGTCTTGCTCGATAAAGTGCGGCAGCATAAAACGGTCGTGCAGCTCGGTGCCCCAACGGGCCAACTTGGCTGGCGCATAGGGCTGCTTCCAAAAGCGCGCGACCAGGGCCCGCAGCAGCAATTGCTGGGTCAGGCTCATGCGGGCATGGGGCGGCATCTCAAACGCACGCAGCTCCAGCAAACCCAGGCGGCCCGTGGCGCCGTCCGGCGAGTAGAGCTTGTCGATGCAGAACTCGGCACGGTGGGTGTTGCCGGTGACATCGATCAACAAGTTGCGCAGCAAGCGGTCGACCAGCCAGGGCGCGCATTCTTCGCCTGGTTCCGGCATCTGCGAGAACGCGATCTCCAATTCATAGAGCGAATCGTTGCGCGCCTCGTCGACCCGCGGCGCCTGGGAGGTTGGGCCAATGAACAACCCGGAGAACAGGTAGGACAACGACGGGTGATTGTGCCAATAGCTGATCAGGCTGCGCAGCAGGTCGGGGCGACGGAGAAACGGCGAGTCCGCCGGGGTAGCCCCGCCCAGCACAAAGTGGTTGCCGCCACCGGTGCCGGTGTGGCGGCCGTCGATCATGAATTTTTCGGTGGTCAGGCGCGTTTGCCGGGCCTCCTCGTAAAGAAACTCGGTACGCTCCACCAATTCCCGCCAACTGGCCGAAGGCTGCACGTTGACTTCGATAACGCCAGGGTCCGGCGTGACCCGGAAGTTGGACAACCGCGCATCGTGGGGCGGCTCGTAGCCTTCCAGCAATACCGGGCACTGCAATTGCTCGGCACAGGCTTCGATCAGCGTGACTAGTTCGAGATAGTCTTCGACCTTTTCCAGCGGCGGCATGAACACGTACAGACGCCCTTCCCGGGCCTCGGCACAGAGTGCGGTGCGGGTCAGCCAATCGGCCGACTCATCGACCTTCGGTGCTCGCTCCTCGTCGCTGTCGGCCCGTTGATTCTGGGTGGCAGCCTGCTGCTGGTCGAGCCCAGGCAAAGCACCTAGGGTTTGGTTCTGGTCAGTGGGGTGAACGTAGGGGTATTCAGCGGCGGTCACCCACGGCTGCGACGCCAACGGCAAACGGTAACCCAGCGCAGAATCCCCGGGGACCAGGCGACAATGGGCATCGCGCAGGTACCAACGGCCACTTTGCCATTGGTCACCCAGCGCGGTACGGGCCAGAGGCAGTACGTGCCCGACGACCTTGTCTAAACCTTGGGAGAACACCTTGCGCAGGCGTTTGCGCTCCATTTCGTCGCCCAGGCGGGAGTCTTCAGCAGTGACGTTGACCGGCAATGCACCCTCGCGCCAGAGGTAGTAGAAGTTGTCTTCGTAAGCCGGGAAGACGAACCGCGTCGGTAGCTTGAGGGCCTGCGCAACGTGGCTCAGAAAACGCCCGGCCAGCTCGTCAGTGGCGCCGTGGTCACGGGTTTCATCGGCGATCAACGCCGGGTTGCGCCAGATCGGCTGGCCGTCTACCCGCCAGTAGCAATTGAGCGACCAGCGCGGCAGTTGCTCACCCGGGTACCACTTGCCCTGGCCAAAATGCACCAGGCCTTGCGGGGCATAGTGGGCGCGCATGCGCTGGTACAACTCGGTGGACAGGCGACGCTTGGCCTCGCCCAGCGCTGCGGTGTTCCATTCGGCGCCATCGGGGTCGTCAATCGACACAAAGGTTGGCTCGCCGCCCATGGTCAAGCGGACATCGCCGGCCAACAGGTCTGCGTCAATCTGCTCGCCGAGGGTCTCGATGGCTTGCCATTGTTCGTCGGTATAGGGCTTGGTCACCCGCGGCGCTTCCCAGATGCGCTGCACCGACATTTCGTGGCTGAACTCGCACTCGCAGGGTTCCACCAGGCCGGTAATGGGCGCAGCAGAGGAAGGATCCGGGCTACAGGCCAGTGGGATATGGCCTTCGCCGGCAAACAGCCCAGAGGTGGCATCCAGGCCAATCCAGCCCGCACCCGGCAGGTACACCTCGCACCAGGCGTGCAGGTCAGTGAAGTCGACGTCGGTCCCGGACGGGCCGTCCAGCGCCTTCACGTCGGCCGTCAGTTGGATCAAGTAGCCCGACACGAAGCGCGCGGCCAGGCCCAGGTTGCGAAACAGTTGCACCAACAGCCAGGCCGAGTCACGGCACGAGCCTGCGGCGCTGTCCAGGGTGTGCTCGGGGGTTTGCACCCCAGGCTCCATGCGGATCAGGTAGCGGATGTCCTGGCTCAAGCGCTGGTTCAGCGCCACCATGAAGTCCACCGCCGGCAGCGGCGTGCGGTCGATGGAGTCCAGGTAGGCTTTGAACTTTGGTGTCAGCGGCAGCTTTTCCAGATAGGGCGCCAGTTCATGGGCCTCATCGGCGGTGTAGGTGAAGGGAATCTTCTCGGCATAGGGCTCAAGAAAGAAGTCGAACGGGTTGAACACCGCCATTTCGGCGACCAGGTCGACTTCGATGCGCAGTTCCCGGGTTTTTTCCGGGAACACCAACCGCGCCAGGTAATTGCCCTGGGGGTCTTGCTGCCAGTTGATGAAGTGGCCCTGCGGCTCGACTTTCAGCGCATAGGACAGCACCCGCGTGCGGCTATGGGGCGCAGGACGCAGGCGAACGATTTGCGGGCCCAGTTCAACGGCTCGGTCATAACGGTAATGCGTGACATGGTGCAATGCGACATGAATCGACACGGCGTGCCTCCTGCGAGCCTAACGGTACTGAAGCTGCGCAAGACTTATGCCATATGGGCAAATCTGGCGCAGCTTCGCTGACAGCTGCCACCATGGCACCAAAATCATGCAAGGGCGAGTGTTACCCGCGTACGCCTGCACGAAATTCGTTCGCCAATGGCCCCTTGGGGTTCGGCCAGCGCTTTATGTACCGCCGTTGGCACAGGGTCTTGAGCTCTGATGGGGGCAAGCGTTGCTTGGGCAACGGCTTAACCCCAGCGTTCAAACGAGTGCCTACCCATGACCCAACCCCCTGCCTTACCTTCGATCCCTCCCGACCGGCTCGCGCAAATCGATGAGTTCAGTGATTGGGCCATCGCGTCCATGGCCCACCTGAGCGTGCTCGCCGAAGTCTTGAGTGGTGGCCTTGACCTCAACGTCGATGAGCACCTCGAGTATTTTGGCCTCACCCCCGCCGCCGACGCCCAACAGCGCGCCGAGCATCTGCAAACGGTACGCCTGACCCAAGAGATACTGCTGCGCCGGCGCTACCGCGACAGCGTTGACCTCAATCGCCTGCTCGACTCAGTGGACAAAGCCCGAGTGCTGCAAGTTATCGAAGGTTTTCTCGCCGGCAGAACAGGATCGTTGCTCGAAGCCCTGGGCGGCGCGAGCTTGGATACGACTTTAGCGCCCCTGAGTGCCCAGTTCCCCATGCTCGCCCTGGCACGCCTGGTTGCCGGCCCGGCTGCCAAAGCGTTCGCGCAAACCTTGCTCAGCGCCTTGGGCTGGTACGGCGCCCACCCCGAGGAAACCGGGTCACCCCTAGTGCTGGCGAAACTGACGATCCGGGCCCTGAGTTTGCACCTGGACCCCAGAGAAGACCTGCTAGGCTTTGATGTTTACGCCCCGCACTGCATTGGCGAGACCTATGGGGCGATAACCGCGCGGTTCTCTCGGCACCTACTCGACAACGCACGCCTGGCCAACCCGGGCGCGCTGCCGCTGGCGTTACACCTGTTGCAAGAACACATGCCCGCCGACTTTCAGGTCATCGACATTCCTCCGGACCTGGCCTATCGCACCAGCAGCCGGTGGGTCGCGTTCAAGCACGGCGTCGACCTGGCGCAGCTCATCGAGCCTGGCGCCGCGCAGCGGCTGACCTTTGACGAACTGCTGGATTACCCGCAAAACAAGACCGGCGCCGCGGGCAGCGAGGAGGAGTTGCTGGTGGCCACCGCCCTGGTGCTGCCTGTCGTGGCCTGGGCCAGCGCGGTCGGGCACCTACCCGCTGACGCGCTCAGACGCCAATGCACCGCTGCGCAAATTCAAACGGCGATGGACGCGCTGACGAAGCTGGATGCCAAATTGATCGCCGCCAATGAAAGCTTGCGGCAACCCATGCCCACCCGCTTTGGCATTGCCCGCCAGACATTGGCAAAGCTAAACATTAGCGAACAAGCCCCGTTCGTTCATCCCCGTGTGCAGGACCCTGTCAGCGCACTCGAACTGGCTGCACAAGGCACTCTAGGCCGTGACCCCCACTGGGTGCCAGGCATGGTCAAGGGCCCTGACGCAGAGCTGTTCAAAGCGTGGCCCGGCCCTTACCAAAGCTGCCCTGATATTCCCCAGTTGTTCGAGCAAGCCCATGCTGCTTGGATAAGCCAGGTCAAAGGCGCCTACACCTTTATTGTGAAAACGCTGATCGAGCAGTTGCCCATGTGCGACCAGCTCGCCATCCGCCAAGGTCACGTGCGCCTCTACTCCCTGGGCCAGTTGCCCCACGGACGCTGGGAACGCTACAGCTACACCGACTTGAGCGAGGCAAAGGTGGCCCGCTATGGTTTTGTCATCCATGCCAGCCACGGCGGCCAAGAGCACTTCTACGAAGTACTGCCTCACGTTTGGCACATTGCTAAAAAGGACGGGGTGCCGACCGTGCACATCGACGGAGAAATCCTCGAGTCATACGACCCCCGTTACCGCAGCGACATCATCCACTACCCCCAGGTCAACGCCGGCAAGATCCCGGACCACGCGATGAAATACCGCCGCGCGACGCTCTACCCGTTTGACTACGCCGCGTTCGCCTCGGGCGGCAAACCGGTCGCCAGTGGCTCTGAGTTTATTTTCGATGAGATCAATGATTTCCCAGCGCTGGCGGCCGAGCCGGAAGAAAAGCGTATCGCTCATCTGGCGTATTGGGTCTCCCACACCTTTCTCTATCAGAGTGACGCCAACCTGTACAAAATCGCCAAAGGCCAAACCCGTTTCGAAGCCCCAGACCCGCTGCTGGAATTCCTCAAGCAGTATGTGATCCCTTTCTGGTCCGCCATTGAGGACCTCTCCAGCGAGAAGTCCCGTAAACGGCCGGCATTACAAGTACTCGCGGCGCTGAGTATCGCCTTCGACGCTTTATCGATTCTGATTCCTGGCCTCAAGGCCGCTCGCGGTGTCACCCGTGCCATTGGCCTGGGCGCACGCAGCGGCGTGCGGGCCGCGCTGCCGAGGCTCGGCCGGGCGGCTAGCGGGTTCGCTGTGTCACTGTTGCGCGAGTTCAACCCGCTGGCGCTCCCCTATGCGCTGCTGCAGCTGACGCAGATCCCCAGACTGTTTGGGGCGATCCACCGCTTGCGCCTGCGGCTCAAGGTTCCACGGCCCGATATTCACGACCTGGTCCATATGAATGAAACCCAGGCGCAAGCCTGGAGGGCCTCCCCCCAGGCCAGCGATACCTTGGGCTCACTGCAGGTACGCAGGGTGGGGGGCGAAGGCTATGCTTTGGTGTTGAAGGTGCCTGGGCATAACAGGGTGCAGGCGCCGCGTTTTTTGCTGGAACCGCACACTCGCCAGGCATACGGCCCCGCCTTGCGCCGCCGCAATGACGCCGGCGAGCTCACCCGCCAGGTGCCGGCCGAGATCCAGTTGCAACGGGTCGACCGCGGCTGGAGCTTTATCGATGAAACGCCTGACCTGACCAAACGCTGGATCTACCAAGGCGATGACGTTTACCTGGAAAGCGGCGGCTACTTCTATCAGAAAATCCAACACTCGCCCGACCAAGCGGTGCTGCGCCGCACTCATTCGTTGCAATCCAACCGGCAGGTGCCCAGGTTGTCCGCCGCCCCTTGCCGGCCCAAACGCAACTTGCAGCCGCTGAGCTGCGAACCGGGCAACTATGTGAACGCGGGCTACACCGGCCAGCCCGCGGACGTCACCCAGGGGCGTGAAACCGTTGACTGGTTCACCGACTACAAGATCACGCGTGAAAGCGCAACCCAGCGATTCTTCCACGGCGAGCACCGCTGGGACGCTAAGGGTCGCGGCTACCCGCGCCCAGCGGTAGGCGAAAGATGGAGTTTCCTCCCTCGTAAATACCGCCAAACGTTGACCGCCGAGGTGCTGGGCGGCAATGATATTTTCAAACAGATCCGCATCGCCGGCGGCATCTACGGGACCATCAAAGACACCCGGGTGATTTCAGCCGTCGTTGCCTCACGCCGTCAGGGCGCGGGCCAAGTGATGATTACCCGGGTCGATAACAACGCCTTCTATCGCGGTGAGTTCTCCAGCGACCTCAGGACCGTGACATTGCACAAAATCGATGTCGACATGGCTCACCTTGAGGGCCGCGTGCTCAGCGAAGACGACTACCTAGCGTTGATTTACCAGGGCTCGTACGACGCTAACGCCTATATCAAGTCGTTGCCTAAAGAGGCTATGGCATCCGACTATGAAGCAATCCAGAAAGCCTTGGATCAACGCGAGGACATCCTGCTTGGCCCATTCATCGGCGGCCCATTCGACATGGGCACTACGCCGGCCGAGGCGGCGCTGTTCTGCAAGTATGCGCGACGCCACGTGGTGATCGAAGCCCGCAAGGCCGTCAGCCATTGGCGCCCGCTAAGCCAAGACACGGCGCTGGCAACCCGCAGCCGGATTGCCGATGAGTTGAATACCTTGTTCCAGACCCGCGATTTTACCGCCGACAGTATCCTGGACCAGAAAAAGCTGAAAACGCTGACCCTCGCCCCGCGCAACCTGGCGTATGCCCGGTTGACCTTCAAACCCGCTCTCGGCTTGCCCGACACCGTTTACTATTCCCTGTCGGGCACCCGGATACGTAGTGAACAGGCCATCCCCTTGAGCCGACTGAACCCGCAGAACAAAGAACCGCTGGCGGTGGGGCTCAGAGAACGAGGATGGACCTGTGGCCAAGGCGTGGTGACTTCGCCCACGGGCGTGCGCTATATCAATAGCCAGCCCAAAAACAGGACGCCGCGAAAAACCGCTGGATCGGCTTCGGCGCCGGCAAGCACCGACAGCACGCTGTTTTTACCCGACCTCAGTGACGCCATGGCGACCCCGGCGGGCAATTCACGCATGCTCGAAAGCGAACGCAACATCCTGGAAAAAATACGCAGCGACGCTGTCGATTTCAACACCGTGGAATCCATGGAGGTGTTCAGCGTCTTACCCACCTGCCAGTCCTGCACCGTGTCACTCAGTGCCCTCAGCCAGAAACTGCCGCCAGGCAAGTTCGTACTGCATGAGGGCCCACAGTCAGCGCTGGCGGATTAACGCGGGATGACCGGTTGGCGGCTGGGCTTTTTCTTGCCTTTGCCGCCCTTGGCCGCGTCCAGCCGAGCCTTATTGGCCTCTTTATTGCGCGCCTGCGCGGCGGCTTTGGCCTCCTCGCGCTTGTCCCACGGCTTGGAACCATCGCTGCCGCGTGGCGGCAACCCGGTGTGCTGGGTCAGGATCTTCTGCTCGCGGGCGACCTTGTGGCTGCCGCTCGGCGTAGAGTTCTTGCGCCGAGCACTCTGGTAGCTGTCGGTGGCAGGCTGATGCAGTGGAATCAGCTGGTGCTTGGCCGGCCCGATCAAGTCGGCACGGCCCATACGCTCCAGGGCCTCGCGCAGCATCGGCCAGCCTTTGGGGTCGTGATAACGCAGGAACGCCTTGTGCAAGCGGCGCTGCGCCTCACTCTTGACGATACTGACCGGTGCGCTCTTGTAAGTGACCTTGCGCAAGGGGTTCTTGCCCGAGTGGTACATGGCCGTCGCCGAGGCCATGGGCGACGGGTAGAACGCCTGCACCTGGTCGGCACGAAAGCCATTGCCCTTGAGCCAAAGCGCCAGGTTCATCATGTCTTCATCGGTGGTACCCGGGTGGGCGGCGATGAAGTAAGGGATCAGGTACTGCTCTTTACCCGCTTCCTTGGAGTACTTCTCGAACATGCGCTTGAACTTGTCGTAGGAGCCGATCCCCGGCTTCATCATCTGGTTCAGCGGCCCTTCTTCGGTATGTTCCGGGGCAATTTTCAGGTAGCCACCCACGTGGTGGGTCACCAGCTCCTTGACGTACTCCGGCGACTCGACAGCCAGGTCGTAACGCAGGCCGGAGGCGATCAGGATCTTCTTCACGCCCGGCAAGGCGCGGGCGCTGCGATACAGCTGGATCAACGACGAGTGATCCGTGTTGAGGTTCTCGCAGATACCGGGGAACACGCACGACGGCTTACGGCAGGCGGACTCGATCACCGGGCTCTTGCAGGCTATGCGATACATATTTGCGGTGGGGCCACCGAGGTCAGAAATAACCCCGGTAAAGCCAGGCACTTTGTCGCGAATTTCTTCGATTTCGCGAATGATCGATTCTTCGGAACGGTTCTGAATGATCCGCCCTTCATGCTCGGTGATGGAGCAGAAGGTACAGCCGCCGAAGCAACCGCGCATGATATTCACCGAGAAGCGAATCATGTCGTAGGCCGGGATTTTTTCCTTGCCGTACGCCGGGTGCGGGACGCGCGCATAGGGCATGCCGAACACGTAGTCCATTTCTTCGGTGGTCATGGGAATGGGCGGCGGGTTGAACCATACGTCGACATCACCATGCTTCTGCACCAAGGCCCGCGCATTGCCGGGGTTGGTTTCCAGGTGCAGCACGCGGTTGGCGTGGGCGTACAGCACAGCGTCGCTGCGCACTTTTTCGAAGGACGGCAAACGGATGACGGTTTTCTCGCGGGTCAGCCGCGGGTTGGGCAACAATTGCACCACCTTGGCTTCTTGCGGGTCTTCGACGGGCCCTTTCTCCTGCTCGATCGCGCAGGCCTGGGTGTCTTGGGTGTTGACGTACGGGTTGATGATCTTGTCGACCTTGCCCGGGCGGTCGATGCGCGTGGAGTCGATCTCGAACCAGCCCGCCGGGGTGTCACGGCGTATGAATGCTGTGCCGCGAATATCGTTGATGGTCTCGACCGACTCGCCATAGGACAAGCGCTGGGCCACTTCGACGATCGCCCGCTCGGCATTGCCGTACAGGAGGATGTCGGCGCACGCGTCGATCAGGATCGAATGGCGCACCCGGTCCTGCCAGTAGTCGTAGTGGGCGATGCGCCGCAGCGAAGCCTCGATGCCGCCCAGCACGATCGGCACGTGCTTGTACGCTTCCTTGCAGCGCTGGCTGTAGACCAGGCTGGCGCGGTCTGGTCGACGCCCTGCCAGGCCACCGGGGGTGTAGGCGTCGTCGGAGCGGATTTTTTTGTCGGCGGTGTAGCGGTTGATCATCGAGTCCATGTTGCCGGCCGCGACACCGAAGAACAGGTTGGGCTCGCCGAGTTTCATGAAGTCGTCTTTGCTGGTCCAGTCAGGCTGGGCAATGATGCCCACGCGAAAGCCCTGGGCCTCCAGCAAGCGGCCGATGATCGCCATGCCGAACGAGGGGTGATCGACGTAAGCATCGCCGGTGACGATGATCACATCGCAGGAATCCCAGCCAAGCTGATCCATCTCCTCCCTGCTCATCGGCAGGAAAGGCGCTGGCCCGAAACATTCGGCCCAGTACTTTGGATAGTCAAATAACGGCTTGGCTGCGTGCATGTCGAAGACCGCTCGGTAAGTCAGTAAAAATCACGGGCGCGGAATATAGCACATTTTTTAACCAGACCGACCATCACCGTCCGGCGCTAGCCATAAATACCACCATCGCCCCCGGCCCAGCAGTTCCAATCGCGCCTCCCTCGCCACGAACAAGGAAACGCCGATGGACACCGCCACCGATAGCACCGCCGACACCCAAGCACCCCCCTCGCTGCTCAGCAGTGACGTGGCCAACAGCGAAGCACTGGTGAGCTTCGCCGAACGACAAACGAGTGACTCGTTAAAGGGCCTGACACTGCAGCAGCAACAGCGCTTCATCGCGCTGTCGCGCAGTGTCTGTGCCCAGCAAAACCAGCTGGCAAGCGCCTTGCTGACGGTGTTCGAGACCTTCGACCGCACGGCCAAGGCCGACTTGGTGGCGGCGCTGAAGGAGGCCACCGGGCTGGACGTCAACCTCAACCACTACCTGCATACCGAAGGCGCCGAGGACGATGACCCGACTGAAACCCGCACCCTCTGGGACGCCGCCAAGGCTAACTTCAACATCTTGGTCGTCTCGGAAACCGGCAGCGGCCTGCGCTATATGCAACGCAGCTCTATCAATGATATCAACGTGCCCCACCGGGGCGTGGCCAGCGCGCTGCGCGTTCACGACTTTGTCCGTACGGTACGCGAGCTGGATCTGGGCGAGCGTCTCAACCAGCACCTACAGGCCCAGTTACCGCCTCACCAACCCGCCCTGCGCACGTTGCATCAGGAGCAACTCGAGCTGGCGTTGCTGGACGCCCAGCGCCAGGCCGCAATCGGCCTGAGCCGCGCCGATGCCGAAAAGCTGTGGAGCCTGATGCGCGACCCAGAGACCCACTGGACAGTGCACGACATCCAGGCCGGCGGCGAGCGCCTGAAAATACCGTTCTACACGTTGCGTGTCAGCGAAGATGCAACCGACCGGGTCTATAGCTACTTCCCCAGTCGCCCAGGGGGCGCCCTGCGCAGCCATTTTTCCCTCGACGAGGCGCAGCAATCCATTACCGAGCAAATTCGCCAAAGCGCGAAAAACCGCGATTTCCAGTGGTTGTTTTATGCTGTCTCCAACCCTGACCAGGACCAGTTGCTCAGCTTCCTGGGCACCCCACCGGTCCCCTCCGAGCAACTCACCTGGGTAGCCCTGGCGCTTTACAAAGCCTTTGCCGACGAAACGCCAATGATCGAGCGCCTGCAAGTGGTGGCCGGCAACCTGGAAACCTATTCGCTGGCAGAGTCGCTGACGCACTTCAGCCTGCTGACTGAGCACACCAATATGCGCAGCCAGTTTGTGCCCAACGCGGTGATGGACAAGGCCAGCACCCAACAGGTGCTGATGAGCGTGTTCAGCGAAACCCTGGAAATGCTCACCTTGCCCCTGGCTGGCTCGGTGCTCGGCCTGGGCAAGCTGGTGCTGACGGTCACCATGGGCGCCCTGGCCTACCAGACCCTCAAGGCGCGCCATGCATGGGCCGAGGGGCAAATGCACGAGGTGGTCCAGGCCACCCTGGACATCGCTGACCTGATCATCAGCGCGCGCCTGCAGGGCGTTGCCGTACGTCTGTCGAGCAAGCGCCGAGGCAGCCTGCTCAAAGCCCTGGACCATCCGCACCTGCGCCACAACGACTTGGGCATCCACACCCTGTACTGGCCCAGCAAAGCCTCTGCCAGCACCGGCTCGGCGCCACGTTTACCTCTGGACGGCGCCGCCCTGACCAACAGTCAGTTGCTTGAGAAAATGCTCCCTGCCTCGCTACGCGGCCTTGAGCCCGCCGCGCTCAACACTGCCCTGCAGCTGTCCGGCACGCGTCGCCCGGCGCTGGACGCAACCTGGAACGGCGCAGCCCAGAGCGACTGGCCGATCATGCATACGCTCAAAGCGCAGAAACTGCGCCACGATATCGATCGGCTGAGCAGCGCCCTGGATCAGACGCAGCCCCTGCCCGACTTGGCAGACCGCGCCTTACCGCCGCTGCTGCCCGAGCATTTTCAAGCCAGCGTAGAGCTGTACAACGAAAGCGGTCACCTCTTGGCGCGCTACACCCCACCATCCACTGCGGCCGCTAACGGGCCGGTGCAGCTGCAACGCGTGGAAAACGGCCACTACCAGGCGCTGCAGCCTGAAGATGGCGATACAGCGCAGCCGCTGTTGCAGGCCGCACTGGCCGCACATGAGCGGCTTACCCCGGACAGCCAGTTAGGGCGCATCGGTGATTTTTCTGTGGACGAGCAATTCGCCAACCGTGCCAGCCAGTTCCAGACGCAGATCCACGCTTCGCTCAAACGCCATCAGCCCGCCCTGTTCGAAGCGCTGCTTCTGGACTTGCCGGCGGCACAATTGCCGCCACAACACCCCGCCCAACCATTTGCGGCCCATGCAGGCAGCGCAGTGCCCGCGCAACCCGCTGCGGTGACTCGGTTGATCGAACACTTCCCCGGGCTGTCCCATGCGGCAGCCGCGCAGTGGGTCCACGACGAGCCCAGCCTGACTGGCTACGGCGACTTCAGCCAATTGCCCGAGGCCCTGGCGACCCGTATCGACTTGGCGCGCCAGCAAAATCAGGTGATCGATGCCCTAGGGGCGTTGCAGGACGCCCAGGACCGCGGCCTTAACCGCGAAGCTGAGGCGTTGCTGTGCAACCTGCTGACCCTGCTGCCCGACTGGCCGGCTGAACTGGGCATCAGCGTACGGGGCGACCAACAGCAGACGCGCCACTACGGCCCTGAAGCCCCCACCCAGACAGTGCAATTGATCGAACACCATGGCCACTACCAATGGCTCAACCAGTACGACGACGCCTCACCAGCGCGCCCTGGCCAGAACAGCCTCGTCAGCTCGCTGCTGCAGGCGCTCGACGACCGCCAACGAGACGCGATCGGCTACGGTCTGGACGACAGTTCGCGCCTGGGCCAATTACCCTCAGCGGCCAGCCCAGCGGCTCGTCAGTCTTTCTTGGCGACGTTGCTGAGCGCGCACGTCACCTACCCGCTGAGCGAGGCCCGCCTGGCCCACTTCCGTCAGACCCTGGACCTGGCTGGCAGCCAACCCGACGCCCAAGGTGTGCATACCTGGCAAGACAGGCTGTACATCGAGCACGAGGGCAGTGCCTATCAGGTGCTACGTGACCTGGACGCTTCGACCCCCGCACAGCCGGTGTTGCGCATTGTCCACGCCGATGACCCGGTGGCCCAGGACCCCGAAAATAGCTACGTGGCCACTCGCCCAGGACGCAGCGAAGCAGTACTGCGCAACGCCGATGGCACCTGGCAAGGTGTGCTCACCGGCGGCCAGGGCGGCATGCGTCGGCGAGCCCGCGCCAACCAAAGGGAGATAATTCTGCAGACGCAACTGCTGGACGCCACTAAAGAACTGCTAGCGTGCGAAGAGCAGATCCAAAAAGCCAGCGACCAGGTGAAGCGGCGAGCGCAAAAGATCACCGACCGAGGCGACTCGCCGGACATCACTTCCGAGGAAGAACTCGAATGGAAGTTGTACCGCCGTATGGTCGACCGGATCAACGGCTTCCGTGAGGAGAAACTCAGGCTCTATGAACAGTACCGCGCCTTGTTCAAGAAGGACGATGACTACCAGAGCATCAATAGCTACGACGAACAGCAGTGCCACGCGCAGATGCTGTCTGACTGCGTTCTAGCAGTGCTCACCCTTCACCTGGAACACCAAGCCCGACTGCGCCCGCTGGGCAGCTTCACAGTCAGTGACATTCCGCTGTTCCGGCAACATTGCCTGGCGGAAATCCAGGGGCTGTCCCTCAAGCTGCCCTACGCCGAGAAAACCGAAGCGGCCCTGGCCGCTCTGCAAAACGCCACCGAGCCAGGGTTCATCGAGTTGCGCGAAGCCGTCATCGCCAACCGCCCTGCAGACCCCTACTACACCCGAGTGGCGCTGGCGCAATTTCAAATGTGGCTGCTAAGCGTTGGCGATCCGCAAGACGTCAACGAGCCCAGAGACCCGAACCTGGACATGACCGAACTGGCCTGCGCCCTGCGCCCGGCAGCCGTCACTCTGCGCGGCACCTCGGCCTTACCCCAGAATTTGCAGATCAGCGTACTGGACAGCCTGGAGCGGCAATTCGAGCTAATGGGCAAAGAGCTGCAGATCCTCGGCGAGGAGTACAGCGACCCGCGTGACCTGGCCCACATCAAAGAGGCAGGCGAACTCATCGCTTGGTTCCAGAAGGAGGCCGGGGAGCGCCTGCGAGAACGTTTCGAAGCCGCTACCAGCGAGGCGGAACTGGCTCGCGGCGACGACGCCATCGACTTCGACTTCATTCCACAACTGCCCGGCCCCAGCCAGGCGCCCACGCCTCGGGCGAAGAAACTGCTGCGCTATAAGGTACGCGGCCGCACCGTGGCGGTGATTGGCACCGTGCGCGAAGAGGGTGGCGAAACCTTGCTGGACATTGACGGCCCAGAGCTGGCCGCCCCCGACAGCGCCCAATCGCGCTACCGCAAAGACGCCGCCGGGCAATGGCAAGCCAGCGCGTCAGCCGGCGCTGCAGCCAGCCTGGATCTGCAAGGGGTCAGGGCCCAGGCCAGCAACGCGATAGCGGCCAGCGCTCAGCACAAGGCCGAAGCAGACGCAATGATGGGGCGCTATGACGCCACTAGCATCGTCGAGCAGCTAGAGCGCCGCGCGGCTGCGCTGGATACGCTGCACCAGCAACTCAGCGAAGCAGGCGACCAGGCCCACGCGGACGATGGCTCTGTGCTGGAGCAATTGCTCAGCACCCGGGACGACCTGCTTGCCCATGGCCAGCAGATCAAGCTAAAGATGTACAAGAACCCGCTGAAGCTGGACATGAACCGCCTGCTGTTCCTGCTCGCCCATGACGAAGTACGGGTCGAACAGACGCACAAGCGCAAACCCTTGGGCAAGGGTGCTGCAAAGCACTTTCTGGACACCTACCGGATTGTCGACGCCGTTGACGGCACGCCTCTATGGGCCGCGCATTTCCATTACGCGACGCCCACCAGCGCAGCGCTGGATTTCAACTTCAAGGGTGGGCATTTGAAAACCTTGGCCCAGGAACACCAGGGGGCGGGGCACCAGGCCGCCGAGGAGCGCGAAGGCCAAGCCATCACGCCGATCTGGCGGGTCACGTTCGACGTCAACAGCGCGCGGCAGCTGTTTGACCACGTGCAGCCTGGCTGAAGCCTGAAACCAACAGCGGGTCTCACCTAGAGACCCGCTGTTGGTTTATTCGTCGTCGTCGAAGTTATAGCTGCCCGGCGCCAGGTTCTCGAAGCGCGTGTACTTGCCGATAAAGGCCAGGCGAATGAAACCGATGGGGCCGTTACGCTGCTTGCCGATGATGATCTCAGCAATGCCCTTGTGTTCGGTTTCGGGGTGATAGACCTCGTCACGGTAGACGAACATGATCACGTCGGCGTCCTGCTCGATGGCGCCGGACTCACGCAAGTCAGAGTTGACTGGGCGCTTGTTCGGCCGTTGTTCCAGCGAGCGGTTGAGCTGGGACAACGCCACGACCGGGCAATTGAATTCCTTGGCCAGGGCTTTCAGGGAGCGCGAAATCTCCGAGATTTCGTTGGTGCGGTTGTCGCCACTGGAGCCGGGGATCTGCATCAACTGCAGGTAGTCGATCATGATCAAGCCGATTTCACCGTGCTCACGCACCAGGCGCCGGGTGCGCGCACGCATCTCGGAGGGACTGATGCCGGCGGTGTCGTCGATGAATAGCTTACGGTCATTGAGCAAGTTGACCGCCGAGGTGAGCCGCGGCCAATCATCGTCGTCGAGCCGGCCAGACCGCACTTTGGTCTGGTCGATGCGGCCGAGCGACGAAAGCATCCGCATGATCAGGGAGTCACCTGGCATCTCCAGCGAATAAACCAATACGGTTTTCTCACTGCGCAACACGGCGTTTTCCACCAGGTTCATGGCGAAGGTGGTCTTACCCATGGAAGGTCGCCCGGCCACGATGATCAAGTCGGCCGGTTGCAGGCCGCTGGTTTTCTCGTCGAGGTCGGTGTAACCGGTCGAGAGGCCGGTAATTGCCGCGTCCGTGTTGAACAGCGTATCGATGCGGTCGATGGCTTTGGTCAGCAGGTCGTTGACACTCACCGGGCCGCCGGTCTTGGGCCGGGCCTCGGCGATCTGGAAGATCTGCCGCTCGGCTTCGTCGAGAATCTCGGCGGCATTGCGGCCCAGCGGATTGAACGCGCTGTCGGCGATTTCGTTACTGATGCTGATCAGTTGCCGCAAGGTTGCACGCTCGCGAACGATTTGCGCGTAGGCCTTGATGTTGGCCACCGACGGCGTGTTCTTGGCCAGCTCGCCCAGGTAACCGAGCCCGCCCACTTGGCTGCTCTGGCCTTCGCGGTCCAGCTGTTCGTGCAAGGTCACTACGTCGAACGGGGTGTTCTGGTCGGCCAGGCGCGCAATGGCGCGGAAGATCAGACGGTGGTCATGTCGATAAAAATCGCCGTCCGAGACCTGGTCCAGCACGCGTTCCCAGGCGTTGTTGTCCAGCATCAACCCACCGAGCACAGCCTGTTCGGCCTCGATGGAATGCGGCGGTACCTTGAGGGCGGCAGTTTGCAGGTCGTATTGCTCGGGAGCGGAAGTTTCGTTCATGGCCACTAAAAATCAGGAAGGCAGAAAAGACAAAGGGCACGACCTGTAAACAGGATCGTGCCCGATGTTACCGGCTGGCGCCGTAGCAGCCAACCGATGGTGTCGCTTAAGCGGCTACGACGACCACACGTACGGTGGCTTCGACGTCGCTGTGCAGGTGCACGGCTACATCGTATTCGCCAACGTGACGGATCGTGCCGTTCGGCAGACGCACTTCAGCTTTGGCCACTTCAACGCCGGAGGCGGTCAGTGCGTCAGCGATGTCGTGGGTGCCGATCGAACCGAACAGCTTGCCTTCGTCGCCAGCAGTGGCAGTGATAGTCACTTCCAGCTCGGCCAGTTGGGCAGCGCGGGTTTCAGCCGAAGCTTTTTTGTCTGCAGCCAGTTTTTCCAGCTCAGCGCGACGCTCTTCGAACGCAGCCAGGTTGGCAGCGGTCGCAGCGGTAGCTTTGCCGAATGGCAGCAGGAAGTTACGACCGTAACCGGCCTTAACATTTACCTTATCGCCCAGGTTGCCCAGGTTGGCGATTTTTTCCAGCAGGATCAGTTCCATTTGGTAATAACCTCTTAACTTTTAACCTTCACCGTTCGCGGAACCTTGGTCGGTACCCTTTTTGGGCCCGCCCCGGCCGCGAAAATCAATCAGGCTGTCGACAATGGCCAAGACCACGAGCAACGGATAGATCAGTTGCATGAACAACACGAGCGTGACGTACATCCCTACCAGCCAGAACCTGCCCAGCCGCCCCTCTTTAACCAGGCCATGCATCAAGGCCAGCCCGGCGAACACCAGCGGTACGCTGCACAACGGCGTCAACACCGCCAACCCAGTACCGAAGTTCGGCCCGATCAGCATGCACGCCAGCAACGACAACGCTGCTGCGAGGGGGAGTCGAACGGCGCGAAACTCGCTACCGAAACCTCCCGGGTTATACAGTGACGCTTGCCAGTAACGCCCCAACATCAGGGCCAACACGCTGATCACTTGCAACAAAGCCGCTATCAGGCCACTGAGTACCGGTGCAATCAGCCCTGCCAGACGCGCTCGCTCATCTACCGACAATTGTTGGTAGAGCCCATCGAGCATCTGCGGCAGTAGCTTGTTCAGCTCCAGCGCCATGGCTTCGATGGGTTCGCGGAACACCGCCCCCAGCACCACTGCATACACCAGGCCCAATGCAATGCTGCTTAGAAGCACGCGGTTCCAGGACCAGCCTGCGCGCAACAGCGCCGCAAGCCCCAGCGAACCGAGCAACACCATCAAGGTGCGCGGTTCGCCGAAGTACCACCAGGCCGCAGCCGGCAGCAAAGCCCATCCGAGTACGCCAATGGCGTCACTCATACCGCGCCGCAGAAATACCAGACACGCTGCGGCAGCACTTAACCAGAACAACAACGGCAACGCCGCACAACCGACCACTACGAGAGTGGCCTGCACGCGACCGCGCATGATGAAATCAGCCAGGGCACGCATGCACTCTATCCTTTTGCTACTTGTCGACTACCCGGTCTCAGCGGCCGTGGCTGTCGGTGTAGGCCAACAGGGCCAGGAAGCGGGCGCGCTTGATAGCGACAGCCAGCTGACGCTGATAACGAGCCTTGGTACCGGTGATACGGCTTGGAACGATCTTGCCGGTTTCGGATACATAGGCTTTCAGCGTGTTGAGATCTTTGTAATCGATCTCTTTCACATCTTCAGCGGTGAAACGGCAGAATTTACGACGACGGAAGAAACGTGCCATGTAATTGGCTCCTCAAAAGGTCCGTGGATTACTCGTCAGCGTTATCGCTGGCGTCGCTGTTGTCGCTGTCATCGCCATCGGCGCTGTCAGAGTGCTCAGGACGGTCACGACGCTCACGGCGCTCGCTGCGGTTTTCTTCGGCCTTGAGCATCTCGGACTGACCAATGACGGCTTCGTCGCGACGGATGACCAGGTTACGGATCACGGCATCGTTGTAGCGGAAGTTGTCTTCCAGCTCGGCCAGGGCCTTGCCAGTGCACTCAACGTTCAGCATCACGTAGTGAGCTTTGTGAACATTGTTGATTGCGTAGGCCAGTTGACGACGGCCCCAATCTTCCAGACGGTGGATCTTGCCGCCGTCTTCTTCGATCAGCTTGGTGTAACGCTCGACCATGCCGCCGACTTGCTCGCTCTGATCCGGGTGGACCAGAAAGATGATTTCGTAATGACGCATGAATGCTCCTTACGGGTTGTAGCCTGCCGCCAGAGCGGTCAGACAAGGAGTGAATGACACTGTGTGTATTGCCCGGAAAGCAGGCACGTAAGCGCCTGCCATCACAGCAAGGGGCGCAATTGTAGAGAAGGGGTTGGGAGGACGCAAGGCATTTGATGGGAGCAGGCGACGAGCTACCGTAGGTGGAACCCGCCGCCGGTGACGCCTGGCTACTTCTTTTTGGCCTTGCGCTGACGCACCGCTTCGAACAGGCACACGCCCGTTGCCACGGATACGTTCAGGCTGCTGACGCTGCCCGACATCGGCAGCTTCACTAGGTAGTCGCAGTGTTCACGGGTCAAGCGCCGCATGCCTTTGCCTTCGGCCCCCATGATCAAAATGGTGGGGCCGGTCAGGTCCTGATCGTAGATCTCGACCTCGGCCTCGCCCGCCGTGCCCACCACCCACAGGCCCCGCTGCTGGAGTTTTTCCAGGCTGCGCGCCAGATTAGTCACGGCGACCAACGGGATCACTTCCGCCGCGCCACAGGCCACTTTGCGCACCGCCGGGGTGAGGGTGGCCGATTTGTCCTTGGGCACGATCACCGCCAGGGCACCTGCCGCATCGGCACTGCGCAAGCAGGCGCCGAGGTTATGGGGGTCGGTGACGCCGTCGAGCACCAGCAACAGAGGCGGCCCTTCGGTACGGTCCAGCAGCTCATCGAGCATGGCTTCGCCCCATACCTGGCTTGGGCTGACTTCGGCCACTACACCCTGGTGCACGCCTTCGACCCAGGCATCCAGCTCGCGCCGCTCAGCCTGGCCTACGGCCACGCGGTTCTGCGTCGCCAGTTCCACCAGTGTTTGCACACGCGGCTCGCTGCGCCCTTCCGACAACCAAATCTGCTTGACCCGCTTGGGGTGGTGACGCAGCAATGCTTCGACGGCGTGAACGCCGTAGATCTTTTCCAGCTGGCTCATGACTTCGCCTTGGGTTTACGCGAGCCGCTTTTAGACGGACCTTTTCGGTGCTTGGAGGGTTTGCCGTCCGCCCCGGCACTGCCAGCATTGGCCGACTTGCTCTTGCCGCCAGCAGCGCCAGCGCCGCCCTTGGCATCGGCGAGCAACGCCTTCTTCATTTCCCGGCTCTTGCGCACTTCGGCGTTTTTCGCCGCGGCATCCGAAGAGCGGTAAGCGTCGCTGGAGGAAGCCTTCGGCGCCGAACCACTGCGCCGCGGTGCCTTGACCTCGGGTGCAGGGGCGGCTTCGACCGGCGCTTTTTTCTCGTACTTCCCGCCTTTACCGGCGGGCGCTTTTTTTGCCGACGACGGCTTTTCAGCAGGCGCTTCGGCTTTACGGTTTTTGCGCCCGATCGGTGCCGCCAGGGTGGACTCGGCCATTTCGAAATCGATCTTGCGCTCGTCCAGGTCGACCCGCATGACGCGTACTTCGACCGTGTCGCCCAAGCGGAAATTACGCCCGGTGCGCTCGCCCGCCAGGCGGTGATGCACGGCGTCGAAGTGGTAATAGTCGCCCGGCAGCGCGGTGACGTGCACCAGGCCTTCGACGAAGATATCGGTCAGCTCGACGAACACGCCAAAGCCGGTCACGGCCGTGATCACGCCCGGGAAGCTTTCGCCGACACGGTCCTTCATGAACTCGCATTTGAGCCAGTTCACCACGTCACGGGTCGCCTCATCGGCGCGCCGCTCGTTCATAGAACACTGCTCGCCCAACCGCTCCAACGCACTTTCGTCGTAGGGGTAGATGCGCGCCTTGGGAATACTCATCGCCCCGGCGCGGCGCACGTGTGGCGTGTCCTGCTTGGAGTGAATCACACTGCGAATCGCGCGGTGGGTGAGCAGGTCCGGGTAACGCCGGATCGGCGAGGTGAAGTGGGTGTAGGCTTCGTAGTTCAGGCCGAAGTGGCCATGGTTGTCGGCGCTGTACACCGCCTGGCTCAACGAGCGCAGCATGACGGTCTGGATCACATGGAAATCCGGGCGGTCCTGGATCGCTTCCAGCAGGGCACGGTAGTCTTTGGGTGAAGGGCCATCCTTACCTTTGTTGATCGAAAGGCCCAGCTCGCCGAGGAACGCGCGCAGTTTCTCCAGGCGCTCTGGCGGAGGGCCATCGTGCACCCGGTACAAGGCGGGAATCTCGTGCTTTTTGAGGAATTCGGCGGTGGCCACGTTCGCGGCCAGCATGCATTCTTCGATCAGCTTGTGGGCGTCGTTGCGTACGGTTGGCTTGATCTCGGCGATCTTGCGCTCGGAACCGAAGATGATCCGGGTTTCCTGGGTCTCGAAGTCAATCGCACCGCGCACATGGCGGGCGGCCAACAACACTTTGTACAACGCGTACAGCTGTTTGAGGTGCGGCAGTACTTCGCCATACTCGCCGCGCAGGGCTTTCGCCTCGCTCGAGCGCGAATGCTCCAGCATCGTGCTGACTTTGTTGTAGGTCAGGCGCGCATGGGAGTGGATCACCGCCTCGTAAAACACGTAGTCGGTCATCTCGCCGGTCTTCGAGATGGTCATCTCACAAACCATGGCCAAGCGGTCGACATGCGGGTTCAGGGAGCACAAGCCGTTGGAGAGCTGCTCGGGCAGCATCGGGATAACACGCTCGGGGAAGTACACGGAGGTGCCACGCACTTCGGCCTCGGTGTCCAGCGCCGAGCCGATTTTCACATAACTGGAAACGTCGGCAATCGCCACGTACAGCTTCCAGCCACCGGAGAACAAGCGCAGCTTGCCGGGTTTGGCTTCACAGAACACCGCATCGTCGAAATCGCGAGCGTCTTCGCCGTCGATGGTGACAAAGGGTAGATGGCGCAAGTCGACGCGCTTCTCTTTGTCTTTTTCTTCCACCTCAGGTTTGAGTTTGGCGGCTTCTTTGAGCACGGCCTCCGGCCAGACATGGGGGATGTCATACGTGCGCAACGCGACGTCGATTTCCATGCCGGGGGCCATGTAATTGCCCACCACTTCGACGATATCGCCCTGGGGCTGAAAACGTGGCGTGGGCCAATGGGTGATTTTCACTTCAACGAACTGGCCGACCTTGGCACTGCCGTTGCGCCCTGGGGTGACCAGCACTTCTTGCTGCACCTTGGGGTTGTCCGGTAGCACGAACCCGATACCGCCCTCTTCGAAGTAGCGGCCCACGATGGTTTCGTGAGCGCGGGAAACCACTTCGACGATCACGCCTTCACGCCGACCACGACGGTCCAGGCCGGACACCCGGGCCAGGGCGCGGTCGCCGTCGAACACCAGGCGCATTTGCGCTGGGCTCATGAACAGGTCGTCGCTGCCGTCGTCGGGGATCAGAAAGCCAAAGCCATCGCGGTGGCCACTGATGCGCCCGGCAATCAGGTCCAGTTTATCGACGGGGGCATAGGTGCCGCGGCGGGTATAAATGAGTTGAGCATCGCGCTCCATGGCGCGCAGGCGTCGACGCAGCGCTTCGAGCTGCTCTTCGGTGGTCAGCCCGAACTCCTCGACCAACTGCTCGCGGCTAGCGGGCGAACCGCGCTCGTCGAGGTGCTTGAGGATCAGCTCACGGCTGGGAATAGGGTTTTCGTATTTTTCCGCTTCACGAGCGGCCTCGGGATCGAGGGTCTGCCAATCGGCCATTAGAGAGAATTCACCTTGTCTATATGCGGGTTAGTTTGGCATACGCGTATTGAAACGGGAAATTTCCGGGCCATAGAGCCGCTGAAAAGCCGTTTACGTGGGCTTGAAAGCTCTACCGAATGCCGCTTAAACAGTATTTCTATTATTTTTCACGACGGGGCTTTACAGGTCAAATAGCCGTCCGTATAGTGCGCGCCATCGACGACGCACAGCGTCAACGATGCTGCCCAGATGGTGAAATTGGTAGACACGCCAGCTTCAGGTGCTGGTGACCTTACGGTCGTGGAAGTTCGAGTCTTCTTCTGGGCACCAATTCAAAGCGCAGATTACAGCAATCTTGCGCTTGCGACAAAAACCCGCGAAAGCGGGTTTTTTCGTTCTAGGTTTTCGATTTATTAAAACCAGAACAGGGGTTTACAGATCAAAATCGGCTCCGTATAGTGCGCTCCATCAACGGCATGCAATGCTGCTGATGCTGCCCAGATGGTGAAATTGGTAGACACGCCAGCTTCAGGTGCTGGTGACCTTACGGTCGTGGAAGTTCGAGTCTTCTTCTGGGCACCAATTCTTCAAGAACCCGCGAAAGCGGGTTTTTGCGTTTCTGGGCCAGGCACTCTTGCCACACCACCAAGCGCGCATGAGAAACTATATCGTTTATAATTGTTTCAAGATTCTATTGCCCATGCGCTAGGAAGATTGTAAATGATCATGCGAAAGACCTTGGCCGGCGCCCTGTTCGGCTGGCTGCTGACCCTGCCAGCAGCCCACGCCGCCGACCCCGTTGTACTCACGCTGTATAACGGTCAACACAAGGAAGTCGGTGAGGCGATCGCTGCCGGCTTCGAGGCCAAGACCGGTATCCACGTCGACATTCGCAAAGGCAGCAGCAACCAACTGGCCAGCCAGATCGTCGAAGAAGGGCCCCGCTCACCCGCCGACGTTATCTATACCGAGGGCTCACCGCCGCTCAACGCCTTGGGCGAACAGGGCTTTCTGGCCCAGGTCGGTGCGCCCATCCTAAACAGCCTGCCCAAAGAATACGTCGCCAAAGACGGTACCTGGATGGGCGTCACCGCCCGGGTCCGCGTAGCGGCCTACAACCCCAAACTGATCGATGAAAAAGACCTGCCCAAATCGGTGCTGGGTTTCGCCGGGCCAGAATGGCAAGGCAAGATCGGTTTCGTACCCAACAGCGGTGAGTTCCAAGAGCAAGCCGTGGCCGTTATCCGCCTTAATGGCCGCGACGCTGCCGAAGAATGGCTGACCGGCCTGCGTGCGTTCGGCAAGACATACAGCAACAATATCGTCGCATTGAAAGCAGTGGAAAACGGTGAGATCCCCGTCGCACTGATCAACACCTACTACTGGCACGCCTTGAAACGGGAAAAAGGTCAGCTGGATTCACGCCTTTACTATTTCAAGGGCGGCGACGCGGGCGGCCTGATCAGTATCTCCGCCGCAGGCGCGGTCAAGGCAAGCAAAAATCCTGCCGAGGCGCAGCAACTGCTGGCCTATATGGCCAGCGAAGAAGGCCAACGAGTCATCACCCGGGCGACCGCTGAGTACCCCTTGTTCAAAGGCATGGTGTCCGACCAGGGCCTGAAGCCATTTGATGAACTGGACGCACCAAAAATCACCCCGGCCGACATCGGCAATGCCGAAGAAGCGCTGGAGATGGAGCAAGACGTGGGCCTGAATTGAGCACCGTGGCCACTGCCCCAACCAAACCTTTCAGCCCACGACGCAAGCGCCCATCCCTCTGGGTGGTGGTGCCGGTGCTGCTGTTGGTCATCCTCAGCGCCCTGCCCCTGCTATACGTAGGCCTGCGCACTTGGCAAGCCGGTGCCGAACAGGCGTTGCACCTGCTATGGCGCCCCTATGTCATGCGTCTGCTGGGCAACACCCTGATGCTGCTGGTGGGCGTCACCCTGAGCTGCATGGTGATCGGCGTCAGCCTGGCTTGGCTACTGGAGCGCAGTAACCTGGCAGGCCGTCGCCTCTGGGGTGTAGTGCTGTGCCTGCCATTTGCGGTACCGGCATTCGTCAGCAGCTTCACCTGGGTGTCGCTGAGTTCAGGCTTCGAAGGCTTGGGCGGCGCGATCATGGTTATGGCACTGTCCAAGTACCCTCTGGTGTTCCTGCCAGTCGCTGCCACCCTGCGCCACCTTGACACCTCTCTTGAAGAGTCGGCACGCACCCTGGGCGAGGACCGTTGGGGGGTGTTCTTCAAGGTTACGTTGCCGCTGCTATGGCCTTCGGTGCTGGGCGGCGCTTTGCTGATCGCCCTGCACATGTTGGTGGAGTTCGGTGCGCCGTCGATCCTCGGCCTACAAACCTTTACCACGGCGATTTACCAACAGTTTGAGCTGCAGTTCAGCAATGCCAACGCGGCCGTGCTGTCTGCCGCGTTACTGGCGATGTGTCTGTTGTTTCTCTGGCTCGAACTGCGCGTGCGCGGCACCGCACGGCATATTCGCATAGGCCAGGGCGTAGCTCGGCGCGCGGCGCCCACCGCATTGGGCCGCTGGGGGCTGATGGGGCAAGCCTATTGCGTCGCGTTGACGGTACTGGGCAGTGGCGTGCCCTTGGCGATGCTCGGTTACTGGCTGGTGGAAGGCCGCTCAGCGGCGTTTCCGCTGGCGCAAATCGGCGAGGCGTTACTGGCCTCTCTTTCGCTGTCGCTGGGCGGCGCCGCGCTGTGCCTGGTACTGGCCCTGCCGGTTGGCCTGCTGGTGGTGCGCTACAAAGGCCGGCTGGCCGTTTGGGCCGAGCGCTTGCCCTACCTGCTGCACGCGCTGCCTGGGCTGGTGATCGCGCTGACCTTGGTGTTTTTCTCGCTGCACTACGTGCCAGCGCTGTACCAGACCACTGCCCTGCTGCTGCTGGCCTATGCGCTACTCTTTCTGCCAATGGCCCAAGCGCCCGTACGCACAGCGCTGAACAAAGCTGCTCCGCAATTGGAAGAAGCCGCCCGGACCCTCGGCGCGAGCTCGTTCACGGCCTTTTGCCGGGTGACCCTGCCGATTATCTTCCCCGCCATGGCGGCCGCGTTCGCGCTGGTCTTTTTGGATGCCATGAAAGAACTGACAGCCACGCTGGTGCTGGCACCGACTGGGCTGACGACATTGGCGACGGAGGTGTGGGCGAACACGGCCAACATGCAGTTCGCCGCAGCGGCGCCCTATGCGGCGCTACTGATCTTGATCTCCGGGCTGCCGGTGTACCTGCTGACAACACGGATGTATTTGAATAAAGGTTAGGTGGGAAGAGATCGGGGGCAAGAGCTCGGGGGCAAGCCCCCTCCTACATCAGGTGCTGTAGGAGGGGGCTTGCCCCCGAGCATTCAACCTAGGCGAACGGATGGCGCAAAACGATGGTTTCGACGCGGTCCGGGCCGGTGGAGATGATGTCGATCGGCGCACCCACCAACTCTTCCAGGCGGTTGATGTAGGCCCGAGCGTTAGCCGGCAGCTCTTCCAAGGTCTTCGCCCCCACGGTGGACTCGCTCCAGCCGGGCATCTGCTCGTACACGGGCTCCAGGCCGATGTAGCTGTCAGCGTCGGTCGGCGCTTCGATCACGGCACCGTCGGCGTTTTTATAGCCAACGCAGATGTTGATCGTTTCCAGACCGTCCAGCACGTCCAGCTTGGTCAGGCAAATACCCGAGATGCTGTTGACGTCGATAGCGCGACGCAGGATCACCGCATCGAACCAACCGCAACGGCGAGCACGCCCGGTGGTAGCACCGAACTCATGGCCACGCTTGGCCAGGAAAGCGCCCACGTCGTCGAACAGCTCAGTAGGGAAAGGCCCCGAACCGACGCGCGTGGTGTAGGCCTTGGTGATACCCAGGATGTAGTCGATGTACATCGGGCCAAACCCTGAACCGGTGGCAATACCGCCAGCTGTGGTGTTGGAGCTGGTCACGTACGGGTAGGTGCCGTGATCGATGTCCAGCAACGAGCCCTGGGCGCCTTCGAACATGATGTCCTTGCCTGCGCGACGAAGCTCGTGCAGCTCGGCGGTGACATCGAGCATCATCGGCTTGAGCAGCTCGGCGTACTCCATGCACTCATCCAGGGTTTTCTGGAAGTCGATGGCCGGCTCTTTGTAGTAATTCACCAACACGAAGTTATGGTAATCGAGCAGCTCGCCCAGCTTGGCGGCAAAGCGCTCGCGGTGGAACAGGTCGCCGATACGCAGGCCGCGGCGAGCGACTTTGTCTTCGTACGCCGGGCCGATGCCACGGCCAGTGGTGCCGATCTTGAGCTCGCCACGGGCCTTTTCGCGGGCTTGGTCGAGCGCCACGTGATAGGACAGGATCAGCGGGCAGGACGGGCTGATACGCAGGCGCTCCCGGACCGGCACGCCTTTTTCTTCCAGCTTGATGATTTCGCGCATCAGGGCGTCGGGCGCTACCACCACGCCGTTACCGATCAGGCATTGCACGCCTTCGCGCAGCACGCCCGAAGGGATCAGGTGCAGCACGGTTTTCTCGCCGTCGATCACCAGGGTGTGACCGGCGTTGTGGCCGCCTTGATAGCGCACTACCGCGGCAGCATGTTCGGTCAGCAGATCAACGATCTTGCCTTTGCCCTCATCACCCCATTGGGTGCCCAGGACTACGACATTCTTACCCATAACACTTGTCCTCATTCGCGCAAACTTGGTGCCGGCAGCCGCCGGCAGGAAAACTCAGAGAGCCAATGGCAGCACCTGCCAACGCCCATCGTGCTGAATCAATTGCTGGTCGCAACCTGCCTCGACGGCAGCCTCGGCCAATTGCCCAGGCAGGGCCTGAACCACGCGCCGGCCTTCGCCGCGCAATTGGCAGACCAACTGCCAGAGCGCCGCATCGGTGGTGTCGGGCATCCAGATGCCTCCCGACGGCAAAGCGATTTCGGCCTGCCCCAGCGTGACCAGGGTCTTGAGATCGGTGGAAAACCCCGTGGCCGGGCGCGCCCGACCAAAATCGGCACCGATGTCATCATAACGGCCGCCCTGGGCAATGGATTGCCCCACGCCCGGTACGAACACCGCAAACACTACGCCGGTGTGATAGTGATAACCGCGCAACTCACCCAAGTCGAAATACAAGGGCAGCTCGGGGAAGCGCAGCGCCAGACGCTCGGCGATTGCCAGCAGATCGTCCAGCGCCGCCAGCACGGCAGCCGGCGCGCCGGCCAGGCGCACGCGTGCCTGGGCCAATACCTCGCGGCCACCGCACAGATCGACCAGCGCGCGCAGCATGCTCGCCAGGTCGCTCGGCAGCCCCTCGGTCAGCTCGATGACTTCGTCGATCGCCTTTCGCTGCAGGGCGTCGAACAACTGCTGCTCGACGCTACCCGACAAGCCCGCGGCGCGGGCCAGGCCGCGGTAAATACCCACGTGCCCGAGGTCCATGTGCACGTCTGGCACGTCGGCCAACTGCAAGGTGGCGAGCATCAGGCTGATGACTTCCACGTCGCTGCTGGGGCTGGCATCGCCATACAATTCGGCGCCCAGCTGAATCGGGCTGCGCGAGTTGGACAGCGCCCGTGGCTGCGCATGCAGCACGCTGCCGGCGTAGCACAGGCGGGATGGGCCTTCACGCCGCAGGGTATGGGCGTCGATACGCGCCACCTGCGGGGTGATGTCGGCCCTGAAGCCCATTTGCCGACCCGACTGTGGGTCGATGACTTTGAAGGTGCGCAGATCCAGGTCCTGGCCCGCGCCGGTGAGCAGCGACTCCAAGTACTCGATGTGCGGAGTGACGACGAACTCGTAACCCCAACTCTGGAACAGATCCAACACCTGACGGCGCGCTACTTCGATACGCGCCGCTTCCGGCGGCAGTACTTCTTCGATGCCATCTGGCAGCAGCCAGCGGTCTACCGTTGCCATTACGCCTTTCCCCTATGATCCGGGCGGCCAGCCCTCGGGCGAGCCTTAAGTGAAGCAGAAAACAGCCACCGCAACCGTGTCGCGGGGCCGTTCCTCAGAAATCCGGGCCAGTGTTCGGCCTATCGATCTTGCAGACGCAAAAAAGCCGGGAATTTCCCGGCTGCCGCATCATACACTCGTTTTGATCGAGGTTCACCCCACCCGGCGGTTTAACCGCCCGGTGGGGGGTCGATCAAGGCTTGAACTTCTCCATGTATTTGAAGAAGTCGCTGCTTGGGTCGAGCACCAACACGTCGCTTTTATCATCGAAGCTTTGGCGGTAAGCCTGCAGGCTGCGGTAGAAGGAGTAGAACTCCTGATCCTGGCCATAAGCTTGACTGTAGATGGATGCGGCCTGAGCGTCACCGTCACCACGTGCTTCTTCAGATTCACGATAGGCTTCGGCCAGCAGTACGCGGCGCTGACGATCGGCGTCGGCACGAATACCCTCGGCCAGCTCGTTACCCTTGGCGCGATGCTCACGGGCTTCACGCTCACGCTCGGTGCTCATACGCTCGAACACGCTGCGGTTGACTTCTTTCGGCAAGTCGATGGCCTTGACCCGGACGTCGATGACTTCGATGCCCAGCTCTTTGTCGGCCATGCGGTTCAGCGAGCCGGTGATGTCCGCCATCAGTGCATCGCGTTCACCCGACACCACTTCGTGCAGGGTGCGCTTACCGAACTGGTCACGTAACCCGGACTCCAGGCGACGCGACAGACGCTCGTCAGCGATCTGCTTCATACCGGATGTCGCGGTGTAGAAACGCTCAGCGTCCTTGACACGCCACTTGGCATAGGCATCGACCATTACCGCTTTTTTCTCCAGGGTCAGAAACCGCTGGGTAGGTGCGTCAAGGGTCATCAAGCGAGCGTCGAACTTACGCACCTGGTTCATGTAAGGGATCTTGACGTGCAGGCCCGGCTCTACATTAGGCTGGACGACCCGACCGAATTGCAGCAATACGGCCCGCTCGGTCTGCGCCACGATGTAGAAACTGTTCCAGGCTCCGATCGCCAGCACAACGCCAACGATCAGGGCGATCAGCGATTTATTGCCCATCAGCGACTCTCCCTAGAACGCATTTCGCGCTGTTGCTGCTGCAGGTCGGCCGCCGCTCGGGCACCCGCTTCATTAGCGGTGGCTGGCGTGCTGCTGGCCGGCGCAGGCGTATTGCTGCGGCTGCCGTTGACCATTTTGTCCAGCGGCAGGTAGATCAGGTTGTTCTGACCGTCCTTGCTGCTGACCAACACCTTGCTGGTGTTGCTGTAGACGCTTTGCATGGTTTCCAGGTACAGACGCTGGCGAGTGATCTCTGGCGCCTTGCGGTACTCGGCCACCAGCTTGGTGAAGCGGTCTGCCTCACCCTTGGAGCGGGAGATGACTTCGTCGCGATAACCGTTGGCGTCTTCGATGATGCGCTGGGCTTGACCGCGGGCTTCGGGAATCACGCCGTTGGCGTAGCTCTCGGCCTGGTTGCGCGAACGTTGCTCGTCTTCACGGGCGCGGATCACGTCATCGAAGGCTTCCTGTACTTCGCGCGGGGCTGCCGCGCTCTGCACGTTCACCTGGGTAACGGTGATACCCGTCTGGTAAGTGTCGAGGAAGCGTTGCAGGCGCTCCTTGATCTCGCTCGCCATCAGTTCACGACCTTCGGTCAACACCTGGTCCATCGCCGTGGAACCCACCACGTGGCGCACGGCGCTGTCGGTGGCGTGTTGCAGGCTGATCTCAGGCTGGTCGACGCGCAAGACGTAGTCTTGCAGGTTGGTGATCTTGTACTGCACGGTCAGCGGCACTTCGACGATGTTCTCGTCTTCGGTCAGCATCTGGCCTTGCTTGGTATAAGCACGCTCGCGGGTGACGTTTTCCAGGTACTTGCGATCGATCGGCGGGAAGTAGATGTTCAAACCCGGCCCGACGGTTTCGTAGTACTTACCGAAGCGCAGCACGACGGCCTGCTCCTGCTCGTCGACCACATAAACGGCGCTGTACAGCCAAATAGCGGCCAGCACGACGAGGCCGATCCCGAGCAGGCCAAAGCCACCGCCCCTGGAGGAACCGCCTTCACCACCGCTACCACCAGTGCGTTTCTTACCGCCACCAAACAACCCATTCAGGCTGTCTTGCAGCTTGCGGAAGGCTTCGTCGAGATCCGGTGGCCCCTTGCGGTCGCCACCACGGCGCTTGCCACCCCAGGGATCCTGATTGTTCGAGTTGCCACCCGGCTCATTCCAAGCCATAGCGCTCTCCATCTGATAAAGCAAAGACGCACCCACGGCGCGCCGACCAATGCTACAGAATGCCTGCGGTGGCGGTACGACCACCTGCGCAGGCTTTTATTGCAAAGTGTGTTGCTCGATGAATTCTTCGGGCTCCATTCCCTCGCGACTGACCAGGCGATTCAACTCAACCCTTGGCAAACGCACCGCCAAGAGACTGCCACCGTCCTCATCGTGGGTTTCACTCTGTACTGCACCCAGGGTAAAAAATTGTGCTCGCAGCCGGCCCAGGTTTTGCCCCAGGCGCAGGGTGCCGACAAACAGGTCGTCACCCAACAATTCGGCCACGGCCTGCTTGACCAGGTCCAGGCCACGCCCATCGCGGGCCGATACCCAAACCCGCAGGGGCTTGCCATCGGCGTCACGCTGGATTTGCGGCTCAACCCCTTCAAGCAGGTCGAGTTTGTTATACACCTCAAGGATCGGCAAGCCCTGCGCACCGATCTCGGTGAGCACCGCCATCACTTGTTCAATTTGCGCCATGCGTTCCGGCTCATGGGCGTCGATCACATGCAGCAGCAGGTCGGAGTTGCTCGACTCTTCGAGGGTGGCGCGAAACGCCTCCACCAGCTTGTGCGGCAAGTGCCGAATGAAGCCCACGGTGTCCGCCAGGATCACCGGGCCCAGGTCGTTCAGCTCGAGGCGACGCAGGGTAGGGTCAAGGGTTGCGAACAGTTGATCGGCGGCATACACCTCGGAGGACGTCACTGCGTTGAACAGCGTCGACTTGCCCGCGTTGGTATAGCCCACCAGTGAAACCGAAGGAATGTCAGCGCGCCGACGCCCACGGCGAGCTTGCTCGCGCTGGCTGCGGACTTTCTCAAGGCGCGCCTTGATCTGCCGCAGGCGCACACGCAACAGGCGGCGGTCGGTTTCAAGCTGGGTTTCACCCGGCCCACGCAAACCGATACCGCCTTTTTGCCGCTCCAGGTGAGTCCAGCCACGCACCAGCCGCGTACTCATGTGCTCGAGCTGGGCCAGTTCGACCTGCAGCTTGCCTTCATGGGTGCGCGCCCGTTGGGCGAAAATATCGAGAATAAGACCGGTACGGTCGAGCACACGACACTCGAACACCCGCTCCAGGTTGCGTTCCTGGCTGGGCGTGAGGGTGTGATTGAAGATGACCAGGTCGGCGTGTTCGGCCTTGACCTGGTCGCGCAGCTCTTCGACCTTGCCGCTGCCGATCAGAAACTTGGCAGTCGGCTGGTGGCGCGCCACGCTAACGAACGCGACAGTTTCAGCACCGGCCGAGATGGCCAGCTCCTGAAACTCCTGCGGATCTTCACGCGCCTCAGGGGCCTGACCGTCCAGATGAACGAGGATCGCTCGTTCACCCCCTCCATGGCGCTCAAAGAACAAAGCAGACTCCTATCAAGCGTTACCAGGCTCGGCATCGCCCTGCTCAGCTTCGGCCGCGCTAGGCAGACGAACTGGGCGCACCGGCACTACTGTGGAGATGGCGTGTTTGTAGACCATTTGGCTGACAGTGTTCTTGAGCAGAATCACAAATTGGTCGAAAGACTCGATCGTACCCTGCAGCTTGATGCCATTTACGAGATAGATGGAGACGCCCACCTTTTCTTTACGCAAAGTATTCAAGTAAGGGTCTTGTAGCGTATGCCCTTTTGACATGTGCCGCACTCCTTTAAGGATCAATAGTTGAGAAAGCTGTGAAAAAATTTTTATGAATCAGGCCGCAACACCCCAAGGATAGACGGCTAATTGCAGGGACTCAGCTCAATATGGAGCTGCCCCCCAGGTATTTCAAGGCGCGAGGCAGATTGTCGCAGGCCAGGCTATCAAGCCAGTGCACCTCAGGCCAACCGCGTAACCAGGTGTATTGCCGTTTTGCCAATTGGCGAGTGGCAATAATCCCGCGCTCTTGCATTGCAAATGACGTCAGCTTGCCATCCAGATGATCCCAGACTTGCCGGTAGCCCACCGCTCGTATAGACGGCAGGCCCGCGTGCAAGTCACTTCTGGCACGCAGAGCAGTGACCTCATCGACGAAGCCTTGTTCCAACATTTGCACAAAACGCTGCGCAATTCGCTCATGCAGCACGCTGCGCTGGGCGGGGGCGATCGCTAAGTTGGCCACAGTATAGGGTAATTGCGAGCCGGTCGATGCGCCGGCGACGGTACTTTGCGCCGATTGGCGGGCACGATGCTCGGTCATGGTCATACCGCTGACCTGGTAGACCTCCAGCGCACGTACCAGGCGCTGCGGGTCATTGGGGTGAATGCGCGCGGCGGACACCGGGTCGACCGCTGCCAACCGGGCATGTAAGGCCGCCCAACCCTCGCGCAGCGCCTGGGCTTCAAGCTCGCTACGCACCTGAGCGTCGGCGGCCGGCATGTCGGCCAGGCCTTCGAGCAAAGCCTTGAAATACAACATCGTGCCGCCAACCAGTAGCGGAATGTTGCCGCGGGCCGTGATCTGCGCCATGGCCTGCAACGCATCGCGGCGAAAGTCAGCGGCTGAATAGCTTTGCGCAGGGTCGAGAATGTCGATCAGGTAATGCGGGTGCTGGGCCAACAGCTGCGGCGAGGGTTTCGCCGTGCCGATGTCCATGCCCCGGTAGACCAGGGCAGAGTCGACGCTGATCAGCTCACAGGGCAAGGCCTTGCTCAGCTCGATCGCCAGGTCGGTCTTGCCCGCGGCCGTGGGCCCCATCAAGAATATGGCAGGTGGTAACGCACTCATGGTTTAACGGCCGCGCAGGAAGAGTTTGTCCAGATCGTCCAGGCCCATTTGGGTCCAGGTCGGCCGGCCGTGATTGCATTGGCCGCTGCGCTCGGTGTTTTCCATGTCGCGCAGCAGGCCGTTCATTTCTGGGATCGCCAGCCGCCGATTGGCGCGGATCGCACCATGGCACGCCATGGTCCCGAGCAACTCGTTGAGGTGCGCCTGAATGCGGTCGCTGGTGCCGTAATCCATCAGGTCGGCCAAAACATCGTGCACCAGGCGGTTGGCTTCAGCCTGTTTGAGCAAGGCGGGTATCTGGCGGATCGCCAAACTCTCCGGGCCAAGCCGCTGCAGCTCGAACCCTAGGCGCTGAAACCAGGCCGCATGCTCTTCGGCGCAGTCGGCTTCACGCTGGCTGACCGCGATCGACTCCGGCACCAACAGCGGCTGGCCGCTAAGCCCCTCACTGGCCATGGCCAACTTGAGCCGCTCGTACATGATGCGCTCGTGGGCCGCGTGCATATCCACCAGCACTAAGCCCTGGGCATTCTCGGCCAGAATATAGATGCCTTTGAGCTGTGCCAGGGCGTAACCCAACGGCGGGATATCACCCTCACCAGATGGCAGACTGGCCGGCGCCTGGCCCGTGGGTAAGGGCGCGAAGAACGCACTGTAAGCACTTTGCGCTTCGGCGGCGGGCAAGGGCTGGGAAGTACGTGGGACATACTGATAGCCCGCACCAGCGCCACTGCCGAAAGAACGCGCTGGCGGCTGTGCGGCAGGCTGCTCCAGCAGGTTGGCCGCCAGGCGCATCTCACCTTGCGGCCCGAACTCACCGGCCTGCGCCCCCGTTGGGCGCGGCAACGGCGCTGCGCCAGGGGCTGTGGCCAAGTGGTCTTCCGGGCGTACATCAGCTAGCGCGCGGTGCAAGGTGCCATAGAGGAAATCGTGCACCATGCGGCCGTCGCGAAACCGTACTTCATGCTTGGTCGGGTGCACGTTTACGTCGACCACGGCAGGATCGACTTCGAAAAACAGCACGAACGTGGGGTGGCGGCCGTTGAACAGCACATCGCGGTAAGCCTGGCGCACCGCATGGGCGACCAGTTTGTCGCGTACGGCTCGGCCATTGACGAAGAAGTATTGCAAGTCCGCCTGGCCGCGCGAGAACGTTGGCAGCCCGACCCAGCCCCACAGGCGCAGGCCGTTGCGCTCGACTTCGATGGGCAGCGCCTGCTCCAGAAAGCCCGGGCTGCAGATGGTCGCGACACGCCGGGCGCGCGCTATCTCATCAAAGGCTTCGTGCAGGCTGAGGATGCTCTTACCGTTGTGCCGCAGATGAAAGCCCACATCGAAACGGGCCAGGGCCAGGCGTTTGATGACTTCCTGCAGGTGGTCGAATTCGGTTTTTTCGGTCTTGAGAAACTTGCGCCGGGCCGGCGTGTTGAAGAACAGGTCACGCACTTCCACCGAGGTGCCCACTGGGTGCGCGGCGGGCTGTACCCGCGAGACCATATCGCGGCCTTCGGTTTCGACCTGCCAGGCTTGCTCGGCCTGCACGGTGCGCGAGGTCAGGGTCAGGCGTGCGACGGAACTGATGGAAGCCAGTGCCTCACCGCGAAACCCCAGGCTCATGACCCGCTCCAGGTCTTCCAGGTCGCGGATCTTGCTGGTGGCATGGCGGGCCAACGCCAAGGGCAGGTCATCGGCGGCGATGCCACCACCATCGTCGCGCACCTTGAGCAACTTGACGCCACCCTGCTCGACGTCAATATCGATACGCTTGGCACCGGAGTCCAGGCTGTTTTCCAACAGTTCCTTGATCACCGAGGCGGGGCGCTCCACCACTTCACCCGCGGCGATCTGGTTGGCCAGGCGCGGGCTGAGCAGTTCGATACGGGCCGATTCACTCATGGTTGCGCGGCCAATACGGTGCTAGGGATTTCCAGGTGCTGGCCTACTTTCAACTCGTCGGTTTTAAGGCCGTTGGCACTGCGCAGCGCAGCAATGCCCACCTGATAACGCACGGCCAGCATGGCCAGGGTCTCACCCGAGCGCACCGTATGGTCGCGCGGGCCCTGGGCGATTTTGCCGGTATCGCGCAGCCAGGCGATGTAGGTGCCCGGCGGTGGATTTTGCTGGAAGAATTGTTTCACGCCAGTGCGGATCGACCGCGCCAACGCCTGCTGGTGAGCCGCAGAGCTAAGTTTATTGGCCTCGTTGGCATTGGAGATGAACCCGGTCTCAACCAGAATCGAGGGAATGTCCGGCGATTTCAACACCATGAACCCCGCTTGCTCGACCCGGCGTTTGTGCAGCGAGGTGACCTGGCCGATGTTGCTCAACACCTTCTGCCCGACGTTCAGGCTGGAGGTCAGCGAAGCGGTCATCGACAGGTCCAGCAGCACCCCAGCAAGCATGCGGTCTTTGTCGTCGAGGCTGACGTTACCGGCACCGCCGATCAGGTCGGAACGGTTTTCGCTATCGGCCAGCCAGCGCGCGGTTTCCGAAGTCGCCCCGCGTTCGGACAATGCGAACACCGAAGCGCCAAACGCAGCCGTCGACGGCGCGGCGTCGGCGTGGATCGAGACGAACAGGTCGGCGCCCTTCTTACGAGCAATTTCGGTGCGTTTGCGCAGCGGAATGAAATAGTCACCGGTACGCGTCAGCTCGGCGCGAAAGCCTTTCTCGGCGTTGATCTGCCGCTGTAGTTCTTTAGCGATCGCCAGCACCACGTCTTTCTCGTGTTGGCCACGGGAGCCGGAGGCGCCGGGGTCTTCGCCGCCGTGCCCGGCGTCGATGGCGATGATGATGTCACGTTTGCCATTGGGCACCGGTTCCAACTTGATCGACGGCTGCGTGGGGGTGACCGGCACCGCAGGGGTAGTCGCTACCGAGGGCGTTGGCACGGGTGGGTCTGCATCTGCGGGGGAGTCATACAGGTCGACCACCAGGCGGTTGCCATATTGCTGGTTCGGCGCCAGGGTGAAGCTCTTGGGCGTAACGGTTTTATTCAGGTCCACCACCACCCGCAAATCAGTCGGCGTGCGCTGGGCCGAACGTACACTGGTGATGGGTGTGTTGGCTGAGTTCACCTCAAGGGGGGCGGCCAGGGTCGCACCGTTGATGTCGATCACCAGACGGTCGGGCGAGCTGAGCGTGAACACGCTGTGTTGAACAGGCCCCGACAGGTCGAAGACCAGGCGTGTGTTATCCGGTGCTCGCCACACCCGCACGCTTTTGACTTGCGTGGCGGCCAAAGCGTCGACCGCCAGTGCCGTAAGCATGAATCCTACGACCGCGACCAGCGCGCGCATGCGCATACCTAACCCCATAATTTATTTGAATTCCTGTACCAGAACGGCACACCAAGACTCGCCACGTGGTCCCTGTGGCAGAAGACTCAACGAACGTCCGTTCGCTTCGGCGCTTATGGTAATGGTCAGGTCGGGCTTTGGCAAAAAGCCCGCACCGCGATGGGGCCACTCGATCAAGCACAGCGCATCGTTTTGAAAATAATCGCGGGCCCCCATGAACTCCAATTCCTCTGGATCTTCCAGGCGATAGAGGTCGAAATGAAATACCCGAACCGTACCGATCTCATAGGGTTCGACCAGGGTGAAGGTCGGGCTTTTGACCGGCCCCTCGTGCCCCAGACCACGGATCAAGCCGCGCGAGAGCGTGGTTTTACCTGCCCCCAGGTCGCCATCGAGAAACACCAGACCGCGCCCGCCGCATAATTCGGCCAAGCGCGCGCCGAGGTGCTGCATCGTTTGTTCGCCTTCTATAAACAGCTTTATTTCTGACACGGAAAATGCTCCTCAAGCAACCGACGAACGGCGGGAATCAGATCACTGGCAGCCAGCCCTCGGCCCTCACGGCCCTGCCCTTCACCGGCACTCGCGTGCAGCCAGACACCCAGGCAAGCGGCATCGAAGGCGTCCAGGTGCTGAGCCCGCAACGCGCCAATCAGACCCGCCAGGACATCACCCAGGCCTGCCGTCGCCATGGCCGGGTGACCTTGGGCGCACACCGCCAGGCGGCCATCGGGCGCGGCGATCAGGCTGCCAGCGCCCTTCAGAACGCACACCGCCGAATACTGGCGAGCCAGGGCCTGTGCGGCGCTGGCCCGGTCGGCCTGCACCTGCGCCGTCGAGCAAGCCAATAGCCGCGCCGCTTCACCGGGGTGCGGGGTTATTACACTATCGGCCGGCAACGCCACTGCACCAGCGGCCAATAGGTTTAACGCATCGGCGTCCCAGACTTGCGCCTTGGCGCTACTGGCCGCCACGGACAGCAGGCTACGCCCCCAGGCCCCCTGCCCCAGGCCCGGGCCGACCACCAGCACAGAAGCGGCCTCGACCAAGCCCATCAATTGATTGGCCGAGCGGGTGGGGCTAGCCATCACTTCGGGAAGACGCGTCAAAGCCGCGGCGACATGGGCTTCACGGGTCGCCAGGGTGACCATACCGGCACCACTGCGCAGGGCGCTTTCGGCGGTCAACAATGCAGCCCCGCCGGTGCCGTGGTCGCCGCCGATCACCAACACGCGGCCATACTGGCCTTTATGCGCGGTGGCCGGGCGCGCGGCCAAGGGTGGCAGCGAGGCGGGTTGTAACAGCCGGGCCTGTGGCGGCACTTGGGCAAGCACGGCCGGTTCTGCTTGCAAGTCATCGAAAACCACTTGGCCCACATGGTCGGCGGCTTGGCCGGTGAACAAGCCGAATTTCAAGCCGATATAAGTCACTGTCAGGTCAGCCTTTACGGCCACCCCCTGGGCATTACCGGTATCGGCGCTCAGGCCGGAAGGGATATCCACTGCCACCACCGGCCCGGGGTAAGCATTGATCGCGGCAATCGCTGCGGCATAAGGCGCGCGCACCTCGCCGCTCAAGCCAGTGCCCAGCAGCGCATCGACAACCACACCGGCCAGCGCGCTGTGCTCGCCCCAAGGCTGGATGGCGACTTGCGCGGCCGACGCATGGGCATAGGCCGCTCGGGCATCACCCTGCAGCGCCGCCGGGTCGGTCACGGCCCACACCTGGACCTGCCAACCCGCCTGCAGCGCCAACGCCGCGACCCAATAGCCGTCGCCTGCGTTATTGCCGTGCCCAGCCATCACGGTGAGCACCCGGGCCTGCGGCCAGCGCCGGCAGAGCGCGCGCCAAGTGGCCCGGGCGGCGCGTTGCATCAATTGCGCGCCGTCGGTGCCGGCAGCGATCAACCGCGCGTCGAGGTCGCGAACCTGGGCAGCGCTGTACAGTACGTCGGGCAATTGCTGATTTGACTGCATGATCCAACCTTGCGAAGCGATGTCTGGCAGAATTATACGCACCTGAGCCCTGGTTGCCTTTTTCGCATGTCTGTTTCCGCCGTCGACCTTCCCGCCCTGGCCCTTTCGATCAAAACGTGGGGCCGCGAACTGGGCTTCCAGCAAGTTGGTATTGCCGGCCTGGAGCTGGGCGAACACGAACACCATTTACAGCGCTGGCTGGAGGCCGGCTATCACGGCGAAATGGACTACATGGGCGCCCATGGCAGCAAGCGCTCGCACCCGGACCAACTGGTGCCCGGCACCCTGCGCGTGGTGTCCCTGCGCATGGACTACCTGCCCGGCGACACCGAAATGGCCAAACGCTTGGCCGAACCTGAAAAAGCCTATGTATCGCGCTACGCCCTGGGCCGCGATTACCACAAGCTGATTCGCAAACGCTTGCAACAATTGGCCGAACGCATCCAACAAGCCATCGGCCCTTTCGGCTACCGCGCCTTCGTCGACAGCGCTCCAGTGCTGGAAAAAGCCATCGCCGAACAGGCCGGCCTGGGCTGGATCGGCAAGAATACCCTGGTGCTGAACCGCAAGGCCGGGAGCTATTTTTTCCTCGGCGAGCTGTTCGTCGACATGCCACTGCCGGTGGACCCGCCCCACACCAGCGAGCATTGCGGCCGCTGCACGGCGTGCCTGGATATCTGCCCGACCGCCGCGTTCGTCGGCCCCTACGTGCTGGACGCGCGGCGCTGCATCTCCTACCTGACCATCGAACTCAAAGGCCCGATTCCGGAAGACCTACGCCCGCTAATCGGCAACCGGGTGTTCGGCTGCGACGACTGCCAAATGGTATGCCCCTGGAACCGTTTTGCCCGCCCCACCGGCGAGCGCGACTTTACGCCTCGGCACGGGCTGGACAACGCCGGGCTGGCAGAGCTGTTTCTGTGGGAGGAAGAACGCTTTCTCAGCAGCACCGAAGGCTCACCGCTGCGCCGCGCTGGCTACGAACGCTGGCTACGCAACCTGGCCGTGGGCCTGGGCAATGCGCCTTCGACCATACCGGTGTTGCAAGCGCTGCGGGCACGCCGCGAGCACCCCTCGGCGCTGGTGCGCGAGCACGTGGAGTGGGCACTGGCGCAGCACGCTCAGCGTTCGTCGTTATAAACGAACTTGGGCATTTCCCAATGAAAACGAATGGCCAGCAAGCGCAATAGGACACCGCCGAACAGGGTGATCGACACTGCCTGCTCGGCGCCCAGGCCAAAATAAAGGCAGCCGAGAAAACACCAGGCTGCCGCGAACGACACGCTGGCATACAACTCGCGGCGAAAAATCAGTGGGATGTCATTGCACAGGATGTCGCGCAGGATGCCGCCGAATACCCCGGTGATCACGCCACTGATGGCGACAATGAGCCGGTCGTGGCCCAATTCCAGGGCGGTCAGGCAGCCAATCAGAGTAAAGGCCACCAGCCCCACGGCATCGAGTACCAGAAACACCGAACGCAGGCGGCGCATCAGCGGTGCGATAAAAATCGTCAGCAACGCGGCCACACTGGTTAGCACCAGGTATTCCGGGTGTTTGACCCAGGTCAGGGGGTAATGCCCCAGCAATACATCGCGCACCGAGCCACCGCCCAAGGCCGTGACGCAGGCGATCAGCACCACGCCGAACCAGTCCATGCCACGGCGCCCTGCGGACAGGGCGCCGGTCATGGCTTCGGCGGTGATGGCAATCAGGTAAAGGGTTAACAGCAGCATCGTGGCGATCCGTGGGTTAAAGCGTGTCGCCGACCGTGTAGCAACCGATCAGTATTTAATGAAATGCTGACGATAATGCTTGAGCTCGGCAATCGACTCACGGATGTCGTCGAGGGCCAAGTGGGTGCTGCCCTTCTTGAAGCTGTCTTTGACCTCAGGCGCCCAGCGTGCTGCCAGCTCTTTGAGGGTGGAGACGTCAAGGTTGCGGTAGTGGAAGTAGTTCTCCAGCTCACGCATGTGCCGGTACAGGAAACGCCGGTCCTGGCAGATGCTGTTGCCACAGATCGGCGACTTGCCCTTGGGCACCCACTGCTCCAGGAACGCGATGGTTTGCGCCTGGGCCTCGAGCATCGAAGTACGGCTTTCACGAACGCGCTGGGTGAGGCCCGAGCCGCCATGCTGGCGCGTGTTCCATTCATCCATGCCGGCGAGGATGGCATCGCTGTGGTGGATGGCGATCACCGGGCCTTCGGCCAGGGTGTTGAGGTCGCTGTCGGTGACGATGGTCGCCATTTCGATGATGACATCGTGGTCCGGGTCCAGACCGGTCATTTCCAGGTCGATCCAGATGAGATTTTGCGGGTTCTGCATGGTCTGCTCCTCGGCGTAGATGCGCAGTTTAGCGTAGCGAGCATGCTAGTATCGCGCCTTTCTAAAGCCTGCATCACAATACGGAACATTCATGGCCAAACGCCAGCTCAACCGCCGCCAAAACTGGCGCATCGAAAAAATCCAGGGCGAACGCGCTTCCCGCGCCGCCAAGCGCGAGTCCCAGGCGCTGGAAACCCTGGAAGGCGGCGACCTCGGCCCGGAGCAAACGGGCCTGGTGATCGCTCACTTCGGTGTGCAAGTGGAGGTCGAAGCGCTTCAGGGCGAATTGGCCGGGCAAGTCTGCCGCTGCTACCTTCGAGCCAACCTGCCGGCGCTGGTCACCGGCGACCAAGTGGTCTGGCGAGCGGGCAACCAAGGCATCGGGGTGATCGTCGCGCAGTTGCCGCGCAGCACCGAGTTGCGTCGGCCTGACAGCCGTGGCCAGTTAAAACCGGTCGCAGCCAACGTCGACCTGATCGTCATCGTCTTCGCTCCCGCGCCCGAGCCCCATGCCAACCTGATCGACCGCTATCTGGTGGCCGCCGAACACGCGGGCATTCACCCCTTGTTGCTGTTGAACAAGGCTGACCTGATCGACGAACACAACGCTGCGGCGCTCAATGCGCTGCTCGCGGTCTATCGGCAACTGGGCTACCCAATCCTGGAGGTCTCGGCGCACCATGGCGACGGTATGCAGCAGCTGCAGACTCGCCTGGACGGGCACATCAGCGTGTTCGTCGGGCAGTCCGGGGTCGGTAAATCATCGCTGGTCAACAGCTTGCTGCCCGAGGTGCAGACCCGTGTCGGCCCCCTTTCGGAGTGGTCGGGCCAAGGCACCCACACCACCACCACGGCGCGGCTGTTCCATTTCCCCGGCGGCGGCGAACTGATCGACTCACCCGGTATCCGCGAATTCGGCCTGGGGCATGTCAGCCGGGCCGATGTCGAAGCCGGTTTCATCGAGTTCGATGACCTGCTCGGGCGCTGCCGTTTCCGTGACTGCAAGCACGATCGCGAACCGGGCTGTGCCTTGCTCATGGCCTTGGAAGACGGCCGCGTGCAGCAGCAGCGGATGAACAGTTACCGTTCGATCATTGCCAGCCTGCCGGAAGACAGCCGCTGACTGCGCTGGGCCATATCCAGTAGGATTAGTTACCCAAAGAAGTAGGAAACTTCTGATTCAAGGGTAAACCCTTGTTGGCAATTCCTGCTTTGAACAAATGTGCACCCTTCGCCGCCCAGCGGTTCGGAGGGTTCATATGCGTAAAGCCTTGTTTATCGGTATCAACGGCTACCAGCACGTCAGCCACCTCTCTGGCTGTGACAACGATGCCATGGAGATGTACGCGGTGCTGTCGCGCCATGCCAGCGGCCGCCCGAATTTCAAAGGGCGGCTGCTCACCAGCGCCCAGGATAAGCCCACCAAAGCGTTGATCGAACAGCAGCTGCAGGAACTGTTTTCCGGGGACTGCGACACTGCGTTGTTCTACTTCGCCGGCCACGGCGCGTTCGACGACAGCACTGAAGAGGGCCGGATTATTGGCCAGGACGCCTGCAACCCCAGCGATGGCATCCGCATCAGTGACATTCTGCATTGGGCCGAGCGCGCCCAGGGCATCAAGAACAAAATCATCATTCTGGACTGCTGCCAGGCCGGCGCAGCCGCTGACGGCCGCGGGCTCAAGGCCGGGACCAGCGCGCTGAGCGAAGGCATCACCATTCTGACCGCCTGCAAAAAAGCCGAGCCCGCCCTGGAATGCGCAGGCCAAGGGGTGTTCACCCGCCTGCTGTTGCAGGCACTGCACGGTGGCGCCGCGAATGTTTTGGGGAAAATCACCCCCGGCGCCCTGTATGCCTTTGTCGACAACGCCCTGGATGAGTGGGAGCAGCGGCCGGTGTTCAAGACCAACGTGTCGCGTTTCGTCTCGTTACGCGACGTCGCCCCCTTGGTGCCCGAGCAGACCCTGCGCAAGCTGCCCAAATGGTTTCCCGAGCCCGACTCGGTGTTTGCCCTGGACCCCAGCTTCGAACCTACTGACCCCAGCCACGACAGCATCAAGGGCGAAGTTTTCGCCCAATTGCAGCAGTGCAACCGCCACAGCCTGGTGGAGCCGGTGCAAGCCGAACACATGTACTTCGCCGCCATGAACCGCTCGGGCTGCCGCCTGACCGCACTGGGCACCTATTACCGTGAACTCGCGCAAAAAGGACATTTCTGATGCCCGTATTTATCAGCTACCGCCATAACGATCGCATACGTGCCATGGAAATCAATAAGCGCTTGAGAGACGCCGAGATCAAGACTTACCTGGACGTACTGGACGCGGAATCCCAGACCACCGATGACATTACTAGCGTGATCACCCGCAACGTCCAGGCCTCGACCCATCTAATTGCCGTGATCTCCAGAACCACTTCAAAGTCTTGGTGGGTGCCTTTCGAAATTGGCGAAGCGACCATCTGCGGCTGCAGAATCAGCTCGTTCCAGACCAGCTATGAAGACCTGCCGCAGTACCTGGAACATTGGCCGAAGATGAAACACGAGCGGGACCTGGCTATGTTCATCGAAGAATACCGGCAGTCGACGACCAAGAGCCGGATGATGGGCATGGAGGACTACTCGGCCGAGTCCTCCAGCCAGCGCATCGATGAAGCCAGAGAAAGCGCCGAGCATTTCCACAAACGCTTCAAGACCCGGCTGGCCCGTGGGTGGTAGGCCGTGTCAGAGCTGCCCTTGCTTACCTGGCTCGTCCAACTTGAGCACGCCATCTTCAAAGATGTTCAGGCGCTGGCGCAGCTCACGGGGCTGGATTGGCGCGGTAGGGTCGACCGGCGTCGCCGAAGCTTCCGGCGGCTTGGCAGGCGCCGGCGCTGGCGTGGCAGGGGGCTGCGTGGCATCGGGCTGGGCGGCTTCGCCTTCGATGTCGCGCTGGGCCTTTTTGGTCAGTACCACGATGTCGATCCGGCGGTTGACCGGGTTCAACGGGTTCTTGCGGTCGAACAACGAAGACGACGCGTTACCCACCACCCGAGCGACCTGAGCATCCGGGTAGCCCCCGGCCGTCAGTGCACGGCGTGCCGCGTTGGCGCGGTTGGCCGACAACTCCCAGTTACCATAGTCGCCACTGCCGACATATGGCTTGGCATCGGTATGGCCGCTGATGCTGATCTTGTTGGGCACGGCTTTGATGGTGTCCGCCATGGCCAGCAGGATGTCTTCGAAATACGGCTTGAGCCGAGCACTGCCCAGGTCAAACATAGGGCGGTTTTCAGCGTCCATGATCTGGATGCGCAAACCGTCCTGGGTGATTTCGAACAGGATCTGGTCCTTGAATTTCTGCAGTTCCGGGTTCTGATCGACTTTGTTCTGCAACTCTTGCAGCAGCAATTCAAGGCGCTCGCGCTCGACTTCTTCGGCACGGCCCTGGATTTGCGCATCGGCGCCATCGGCACTGCCCTGGCTCTGGCTTTGTGGCTGGGGTTGCGCCGGTTCGTCTTTGATTTCCGGGTTGAGCGTTGCGTCAGGGGACAACTGCGGCGAACCGCCCAAGTCAATGACATAGGGCGTGCCGCTTTCGGAGAAGCCGATAGGGTCTTTGAAGTAGCCGGCAATCGCCAACTGCTGCTCGGGCGTGGCGTTGGACAACAGCCACAGCACCAAGAAGAACGCCATCATCGCGGTGGCGAAGTCGGCGAAGGCAATTTTCCAGGCGCCGCCGTGGTGCCCGCCACCGAAGCGTTTGACCCGCTTGATGATGATCGGCTGATTATTTTCCATGGCTTAGCGACCGCGAACCGCTTGTTCCAGCTCGGCGAAGCTAGGCCGGTGCGCCGGGTACAACACTTTACGGCCAAACTCTACGGCCAGCGAAGGGGCCATACCGGAAGCCGAAGCTACCAGGGCGGCCTTGATGGCTTCATAGGTGTTCACTTCTTCCTTGGCATCGTGGGCCAGGCACGTGGCCAATGGGCCGAAGAAACCATAAGCGGCCAAAATACCCAGGAACGTACCTACCAGCGCCGCGCCCACGTGGGCACCGATGGCGGCTTTGTCACCGCTACCCAGGGAGGCCATGGTGATCACGATACCGAGTACCGCCGCCACGATGCCGAAACCAGGCAGTGCATCGGAAACCCCGGTCACGGCATGGGAAGGGTGCTCGAGCTCTTCCTTCATGCTCAACAGCTCCATGTCGAACAGGCCTTCCAATTCATGGGGGGCCATGTTGCCGGACGACATGATGCGCAGGTAGTCGCAGATAAAGGCCGTCATGGCTTCGTCTTTGAGCACCGACGGGTACTTGGCGAAAATCGGGCTGGAGGCAGCATCTTCGATATCACCCTCGATCGCCATCATGCCTTCACGCCGGCTTTTGTTGAGGATCTCGTAGATGAGGCTCAGCACTTCCATATAGAACGCGTGGGTGAACCGCGAGCCAAACATCTTCAACGACTTCTTCAGGACCTTCATGGTCATGTAGCCGGGGTTGGCCTGCAAGAAGGCGCCCAGTGCCGCGCCACCGATGATCAACACCTCGAAAGGCTGGATCAACGCAGCGATTTGCCCGTGGGACAGCACGTATCCGCCGAGAACACTCGCGAATACGACGATGATGCCGATAATTTTAGCCATAGGTAGGAAACACTTACGCAGTCGTGGACAGGATCAGAGCGGAAGTTCTTAAAACTCTCCTTCTACTTATCGGCACTTCTGCGCCAGACTATAGCCACGATTGGTGAAAAGCCAGTTCGGCCCTCTCTGCAAGGCGAATGAAGCAACCATGACCCGCCCAACGCCACATACGCTCGAAGCCTGGCTGAAACTGCTCGACAGCGTCAGCTTACCGGTCCCCCGCCACAGCTATGAACAGGTGCAGGCGGCGTTGGCCGACAATCGCAGTTCACTGCGCGACATCGCTGAAGCCATGCAACAAAGCCCTGCTTTGGTGCTGAGCATGATGCGCGCCGCCAACCTGCATAACAGCGAGCGCAACCTCGCCGAACCGGCCGAGAGCCTGGAGATAGCCCTCAATCGCCTGGGCCTTAAACGGGCCGAGGAACTGCTCGCGCGCCTACCTGCCCTCGACCAGGCCGAGATCCCCCACGGGCTGCGCCAGTTGCAGATGATCAGCCAGCACGCCACGCAGCAGGCCAATGGCTTGTTCGGCAACCGCCTGGCCCGGCTCTGGCAGGAAATCCACTGGGGCAGCCTGCTGTTTCTGGCGCCGCTCTGGCCGCTGGCGATGACCCACCCGCAACTGCTCGAAGAATGGGAGCTGCGGGTAATCCATAAGGGTGAGTCGGCCCGCAGCGTCGAGCTGGAGCTGTTCGGCGTGCGCCTACTGCGCCTGTGCCTGACCATGGCCGAGCACTGGCACTTGCCGGCCTGGGTCCGCCATGGCTATCGGCTGCTGCTGAGCGAACGGCGGTTATTGGTGCGCGTGCTGCATATCGCCCGTGACGACCAGGACGCCCTGCGCCAGCAACAGCGCATGGATGAAGACCCCAGCCTGCGCCGCTTGCTCAACCAGCCGGCCAACACCGTACTGCTGGCCAACGGCCTGGCCCTGGCAGCCCAGCAGGCCTGGGACTGCCCGCACATGGCCCGCTGGCAATACCTCGCCGCGCTCTACCTGCAGGTGCCCATGGCCGAGCTGCAACAACAGGTGCACCAGCACGCGGTGCAGAGCGCCCAGCAACATGCCGACCCCGACCTGTTCCACCCCGCCGAAGCACTGATCTGGCCGTGGAGCGAACGGCGCGTGCACCGTGGCCTGCTGCCGGCGGCGCCGCCGTCAGCCGAAGCACTGGTGGAATGGCGCAAATTCTGCGCCGACCTGCTGGTCGAGCCCAGCCGCTTCCACAACCCCCTGCACTTGACCACCTATGCCCGCGACGCGTTGGTTGCCTGCGGCTTGCAACGGGTGATCATGCTCATGGCCGAGAACGACAGCAGCGCCCTGCGCACCCATCAAAGCGCGGGGCTGCCGAGCGACTTGGCTATCCTCAACCTGCCCGTCAGCAACAGCACACTACTGCAACGCTTGCTGGCCAAACCTGCGCAGATACGCATCACCCCAGAGAACAACGCTCAGTTTTCGGCCTTGATCCCCACCAGCCTGCGCCGACTGTTCAAAGGCGACCACCTGCTGATGCGTTCGCTGAGCAGCAACGGCCGGGTCATCATGCTGGTGGTCGCTGATCAGGGCGGCGGGCCGATGTCGGAAATCACCGTGCAAGCGTTCGGTAAGACCGCGCAATGTATCGAGCGTGCTTTCAACGGTTTTAGCCAGCGCGGTGGTTGATGCTTACGCTACAATCGGCGCCTCATATTGTCCTCTGGAGGCTTTGAATGCCTGAATTCTCCGGCCTGCCCCTGGTTATCGAACCCGCGCAGTTGCACGCGCGCCTCGATGCTCCAGAACTGATCCTGATCGACCTCACCAGCCAGGCGCGCTACGACCAGGGCCATATCCGTGGCGCCCGCTTCGTCGACCCCAAGCGCACTCAACTGGGCTTGCCGCCTGCGCCTGGGCTGCTGCCCAAGCACTCCACGCTAGAAAGCCTGTTCGGCGAGCTGGGGCACAACCCCAACGCCGTCTACGTGGTATACGACGACGAAGGCGGTGGCTGGGCCGGGCGCTTCATCTGGCTGCTGGATGTCATCGGTCATTCCCGCTACCACTATCTGAACGGCGGCGTATTGGCCTGGGAGGCCGACGGCCTGGCGCTGGACACGCACGTCCCCGCGCCCCACGGTGGCAGCGTGGCGCTCACCCTGCACAGCGAACCCACCGCTACCCGCGAATACCTGCAGAGCCGCCTGGGTGCAGCCGACCTGGCCATCTGGGACGCACGGGGCCCGCTGGAGTTCTCCGGCGAAAAAGTCCTCAGCGCCAAGGGCGGGCACATTCCGGGCGCGACCCATTTCGAATGGACCGCCGGGATGGACAGCACCCGCTCACTGCGCATTCGCTCGGACATCGCGCAGGTGCTGGCCGAACGAGGCATTACCCCCGACAAAGAAATCATCACGCACTGCCAGACACACCATCGCTCTGGCTTCACCTACCTCGTGGCCAAGGCATTGGGTTACCCGCGGGTCAAAGGCTATGCCGGATCATGGGGCGAGTGGGGCAACCACGCCGACACCCCAGTCGAAGTGTCAGCCAAGGAAAACCAATGAAAGACCGTTTGTTCATCATCAGCCAATACTTACTGCCCCATCACTTATTGTCGCGCCTGGCCGGCTGCGTAGCCGAATGCCGCGTGCGCTGGTTCAAAAATGCCTTTACCGCCTGGTTCGCCAAGCGCTACCAAGTCGACATGGGCCAGGCTCAGGTTGAAGACCTCACCGCCTACGAGCATTTCAACGCCTTCTTCACCCGCGCCCTGAAGCCCGATGCGCGCCCCCTCGACCCCACGCCGGGGGCCATTCTCAGCCCTGCCGATGGTGCGGTCAGCCAACTGGGGCCCATCGAGCACGGGCGGATCTTTCAGGCCAAGGGCCATAGCTTCAGCGCTCTCGAGCTATTGGGCGGTGACGCGGCCATTGCCGCGCCGTTCATGGGCGGCGATTTCGCCACCATTTACCTGTCGCCCAAAGACTACCACCGGGTACACATGCCACTGACCGGCACCCTGCGGGAAATGATCTACGTGCCCGGGCGCATCTTCTCGGTCAACCAGACCACCGCCGAAAACGTCCCGGAACTGTTCGCCCGCAACGAGCGCGTGGTGTGCCTGTTCGACACCGAGCGCGGGCCAATGGCCTTGGTGCTGGTGGGCGCGATGATCGTCGCCTCCATCGAGACCGTCTGGGCCGGGCTGGTCACGCCCCCTAAGCGCGAGCTGAAGACCTTTCGCTACGATGAGGCCGCCCGCGCGCCCGTCGTGTTAGAGAAAGGCGCAGAAATGGGCCGCTTCAAGCTGGGCTCAACGGCCATCGTGTTGTTTGGCCCAGGCCAAGTGAAATGGGCCTCCGAACTGGGCGCCTTGAGCCCGGTCAGCATGGGCCAGGGTATCGGCTTGCCGGTAGCTCCAGCGCTCTAACACCAAAGGTGGTCGACCGTAACGGAACGACAAGGCTGCGACCGCTCTCCAATGCTGATAAAGTCCGGGCACGGGCCAAATGGATAGCCTCTCAAGCGCCCGGCCCTAACCCGGTACCGGATGGAATCAGGAATCATTGATTGATGTCTCGCCCTAGCCCCCATCTGTTGTTGCGCGCACCGACGCCTTCGCAGCTGAGCCTGTCGTTTTGTGAGGCCAACCCGCGCGATCTCAAGCGCTGGATCGCCCAACTGCCCAAGGCCAATCTAGGGGAAACCGCGCGCCTGCTGTATCAAGGTCTGGGCGAGCTGAACCAGTTGGTCACCCCCAGCGAGAACCGCCTGCAGCTGCTGGAGCTGCTGCGCCCAGAAGTCTACTTCGTGTGCAAGCACCTGGAACGGCACTTCCTCAACCAGGCCATCGTGCTGGACGAGCGCGCGCGCAAGGTGGCCAATCTGTGCCAGGCCCTGCAAAACCACCTGGCCATAGGCTATAAGCAAATTATCGTGCGAGTGGCCAATCGTTACGGCAAGGACCGCTCGCAAGTGTTGGCGACCGCCATCCAGCGCGCCCTGCACAGCCTTGACGGGCCGCTGGTCAGGGCCAACCTGCTGTATTGCCCGATGCCCGAAGGGCTGTGGCTGGAACTGCACCAACTGTATCAGGTAGCCCTCGAGCACCAGCTCTCCAACCAGGTAATTGCCGACCCCCTGGCCAACCATGTGCCCAGCCTGAGCATCCAGCAGACCTATGTGATCGCCTTGCTGCTGGGTACCTCGCGCTGCAACCAGATGCGCCAGGCCTCGATCGCGCGCCTGGCCGAGGTCATGGAGCGCTGGAGCCCTCTGGTAAAAGTGCTGCCGGCCGAAGCGGAATCCAGCCTGTTTGTCATGGCCCCTGGCCTGGATGGCCCGCCCCGTTACAAGACACTCTTCACCGCCGAGCAGATCCCCAGCATGCTGGGGCTGGACCCCAGTGCCTTGGTCGACGCGATCAAGAACTACCTGGAGCTCAGCCCGGAAAAACGCAATCAGTCCACCTTCGTACCGGCTGGCTTCAGCCTCGACTTGCTTCAGCACCTGAGCGCAGCCTGGGGCGATGTGGCCGAGCGCACCTTTCAGCGCACGCCTGGCCAAGGCACCCTGACCGTGTGCATCGGCATGAGCGCACTGCATTACTACCTTGGCGGGGAACGCTCCTTCAGCGAAATCCTGCAACACCCCCATGCTGGGCGTAACGCGCAGTTCTCCAGCCGCCAGTCGGCCCTGGACAATCGCGATGTGTGGAACAAGGCGGTGGACTCGGACAAGAACGGCCCAGGCGAAGCCTTGTTGCCCTACGAAGAAATTCAATACCACAGCATTAGCGCCGAAGGCGTGTCCAGCGCGTTCAACCACGAGCAGGATTTCCCGACCTACCCTTTGCAGATCGTCAACCACAGCCCGGGGGGTTACTGCCTGGCCTGGCCCAGGGAGGTCCCGCCCCAGCTACAGGCCGGTGAAATGGTCGGTATTCAAGACACACCCGCCCAGGGCTGGAGTGTGGCGGTCGTGCGCTGGATCCGCCAGGTACGCAGCGGCGGCACCCAGATGGGCATCGAGCTGGTCGCCCCCCACGCGCAGCCTTGCGGCCTGCAACTGGTGCGCAGCAACAATGAAAGCAGCCAGTACCTGCGCGGCCTGCTATTGCCTGAAATCCGCGCGATCGATATCCCTGCCACGCTTCTGGCGCCCCGCCTGCCTTTTCAGGAAGGCAACAAAGTGCTGATCAACACCAACGGCGACGAACAGCCCGCCGGGCTGGTCAAACGCGTGACCAGCACCGGCAGCTTCAATCAGTTCGAATACCGTAACCTGGAGGGCACGCCTCGGCATGCCGGTGCAGCGGGCGACGAAGTCATCGGCGAAGAAGACTTCGAGTCGCTGTGGAAAGATCTGTAACGGCCTTAGATCATCGACGGTCTGGCTCACCCAGCAAGTACAGCAGCCCGTCCAACCCCAAGGTTGAAATAGAGTGCTGGGCCGACTGTTTCACCAGTGGCTTGGCGCGGAACGCAACACCCAGGCCAGCGATCGCCAGCATCGGCAAGTCATTGGCACCGTCGCCCACGGCGATGGTCTGCTCCAACTGCAGCCCCTCTTTGCGCGCTAACTCTTGCAACAGGTCTGCCTTGCGCTGCGCATCGACGATCGGCTCGATGGCCACGCCCGTGCATTGACCATCCACCACCTCAAGTTCATTGGCAAACACGTAGTCGATGCCCAAGCGAGCCTGGAGCTGCTTGGCGAAATAGGTGAAGCCGCCCGACAGAATCGCGGTTTTGTAGCCCAGCCGCTTCAGCTCGGCGAACAGTACCTCGGTGCCTTCGGTCAGGCGCAGGGCGGCGCCGATGTCATCCAGCACTTTCACATCCAAGCCTTTGAGCAGGGCCAGGCGCTCTTTAAAGCTGGCGCGGAAATCGATCTCACCGCGCATCGCTCGCTCAGTGATTTGCGCTACGCGCTCACCAACCCCGGCAGCCTTGGCCAATTCGTCGATCACTTCTGCTTCGATCAGCGTCGAGTCCATGTCGAATACGGCCAAACGCCGATGGCGCCGGTACAGGGTGTCTTGTTGGCAGGCGATGTCCATGTCCAGGGTTTGGCTCAAGGCGAGCAAATCGGCCCGCAGTGCTTCGCGGTCAGCGGGCTCACCGCTGACGGTTAGCTCGAAGCAGGCCTTACTGCGCTCGGTAGGAGCGCCGAGAACGACACAGGCCGACAGACGGTCAATACGCTCGACTTTCAGGCCATGCTGTCGGGCTGTCGCCGTGACCCGTTGCAACTGCTCGGCGGTCAATTGCCGCGTCAACACCGTCAATAGGTGCTGCGCTTGCCCTTGCATGTTCGCCCAGCGCTGGTAGTCCGCTTCAGCCCAGGGAGTGCAGTTGAAGTACTGGCCGTGCTCGCTGGCATAGGTCGATAACGCCGCCAGGCATTGGCCCGCACCGGCGTGGCGAAACTCCACGAGGGCGCTGAGCATCTGGGTGCCACGGCTCGCCTGCTGGTCGATGTCGAGAATGTTCGCCGCGCCTTGGGCCAGTACATCGGTAAAGGCCATCAGCAAGCCCGGGCGATCTTCACCGCTCATGTTTATCAGGACTATTTCGCGCAAGACCCACCCCGCCTATGGAAAAAAACCGCATTCTACCGGCTTTCAGTGACCATCGGGCACAGGCAGTGCTTTGCCCGCCAAGGGTCGGTCGCTATACTGCGCAGCAACTTCACGGACATAAAGAGCCGAGCGCAGTGAACCGGCCCACGCCAGTCAAAACCGATAACTTCTTCCTGCTGATCTTCCGTGCACTGCGCCACCGCCGTGTACCGATTGCCCTGCGCATTGCCAGCCATAATTTATTGCTGGTGGCCTTGGCATTGGTCATCTATGCCTGCGTCATGGGCCTGCAATTCAAGCAGGCCATGCACGAACAAGCGGATGCCGTGGGCCAGAGCCTAATCACCCAAACGGCGGCCTCGGCGACGGAATTGCTGGTGTCCAACGACATCCTCAGCCTCAACGTGCTGCTCAATAACCTGGTGAAGAACCCGCTGGTGGCCCATGCGGCTATTTTCAGCCCGGACAACCGCGTGCTGGCCGAGGCCGGGCAGCGCCCGCGCGGTGGCCTGTTGGGCGAGTCCCAAGGGCTGTACGAAACCAAGATCACCTTCCAGGACGTCACCGCCGGGCAGCTGCGCATCAGCCTCGACATGGACCAGTTCCAGCAACCGCTGACCATCAGCCTGCAAAGCATGGGCATTCTGGCAGCAATCCTGCTGGTGTTGTCCTTAACCCTGAGCTTGCGCCTGGGCCGGCATATCTCAACGCCGCTGCTGCAATTGCGCGTCTGGCTACGAGACCTGGACGCCTATACGCCCGCGATCGATCGTCAAGACGAAATAGGCGATCTAGCGCGCCAGTTGCACACGCGCTTGGCCCCGGAGATACCGGAACCCGAGCCTGAGCCTGAACTGGACGACGAACCCGAAGAAGCCGTGCCCGAACATCGCCCAGCGCCCGTCGCGCCGCTGCGCCCGCGCGCCGATACCCCACCGGCCCTGGCCGCACGGCCTATGCCACGGCGTATCGAAGCCGAAGAAGATGAAGAAGACGGCGACGACCCCTTCTCTGAGCTACGCACACCCGCGGCCCCGCCCACCTCCAGCCAGACCAGCGTTGCGCTGCACGCCCACAGCGAGCCCACCCCCAGCGCGGTGCTGGCTGTGCAACTGGGTGCGCAGGAGCAACTGCGCCGCTTGCCACGGGCGCGCTTGATGGAGCTGCTGCAGCGCTACCGCGACTGCCTCGAGCAGGCTGCTTCGCTTTACCAGAGCGAGCTGCATACGCTTAACGATGGCGCCACGTTGATGCTGTTCCACAGCGAAGACAGCGGCGACGACTACCTGACCAACGCCATCTGCTGCGGCGAATTGCTGCGCGCCCTAGGGCATGCGTTACAAATCGAAGTGGCTGACAGCGGCATTACCCTGCAACTGCAGTTGGGCTTGGTCTTGGGCGAGGATTTGTTCGGCTTGAGCCAGATCGACCTGCTGCTGACAGAAACCGCCCAGGATGCGCTGGCCTTGTCCCAGCACAGCCGCAACCTGCTGCTGGTCGAGCGCAGGATCAGCGACGATGCTTTGATCCGCCAACGCGCCCGCATCCGCCCAATCGCAAGCCCAGAGGGTGCATGCTGCGTCGAGCGCCTGCTAGAACCCTACCCTTCGCTGCTGGAACGGCAGCTGGCGCGGATGCACGACGGCAATCGGGCTAAACCCTGAAGCCTGCACCCACAAAAAAGCCCGCTTCTGCGGGCTTTTTTGTGGGCTTAGAAACGAAACACTTCCATCTCGGTGCGAATCGGTACGGCCTGGGGAATCCTGGCTTTATCCGGTTCCTGCTTGCTCACCTTAGGGGCTGCCTTACGGGCGTCTTCCACCAACGCGGGCTGATTGGCCAACGGCCTGACGGCGGCCGTGAGTTGCTCTGCCAAGCGTTGCAGCAACACCCCCTGGGCCTGAACCTGAGCGGCGGTGTCGCCGTCGTGTTTTTCTTCAAGGTGCACGATACGGTTATCGCGCACCCGGCCACGGCGGTCGATCAGGCGCCACTGGGCGTCGAGAATCGCCGGCTCTGAGCGGCCGGAATCGAGGCGGGTGATGGTCAACAGCACTTGCACATCGGGGCTGAAGTTGGCGCTGCTGGGGGTTGGCGCCAGCATCACGCGCTGGCTGTCGAGGCGCCACGCCAGTTGGCGCAGTAGCAGTTGATCGATATCCGCCGCCAGGCTACCGGCCCAGCGCCCATCGGAAGCGGCCTTGAGGCTGCCATCGGCCTGGCGCTGCAACAGCGTCTCGCGTTGCAGGTAATCGGCGACGGAGACGGGGCCCAACAGCACCGCCATGCCGTTGCTCTGCTTTGGCTGGCCGGGGTTGCCGCTGTCGAGCTGGTACAGGGACGCCGGCTGATGCAGGCTGCACCCTGCTAATCCGAGTACGCCAGTCAGCAACAAAACTACGGGAAGGCGCAGAAAAGTCATGATTCCATCCAGGCGGCCGCCACAAGGCTTGCCGCAGTGATATCTAACGAATTCATTTGGGCACTCAGCCACGCCGGTGCCACAAAGGGCCCCTATCATCCGCGAATATGCGCTATGACTCCAGCTTTTAGGATAAAACCGGCTAGCCAAGCCCGGCCTCGGGCCTTCAGCCAGTGCTTTCCACCAGCAGCGCATCAACCCGCTGGAATCCACGGGGCAGCTTGTTGCCACGGCGACCACGCTCGCCTTTGTAATGCTCGAGGTCGTCGGCCTTGAGTGACAGCGTACGCTTGCCAGCCTGCAATACAAGGGTCGAACCTTCGGTAATCACCGCCAAGTCGGTGACGAACTCTTCACGGGTCACCACGCGATCACCCGGAATCCCGATGATTTTATTACCCTTTCCTTTACCCAATTGTGGCAGGTCACTGATTTTAAAAATCAGCAGCCGACCTTCGGTCGTAACGGCAGCCAGCCAATTGTTGTCGCGGTCGGGCACCGGCCGTGGGGCAAGCACTTTCGCCCCATTGGGCAGGCTGATCAAAGCCTTGCCCGCTTTGTTCTTGGCCTGCAAGTCTTCGCCTTTGACCACGAAGCCGTAGCCGGCGTCCGAAGCGATCACGTACAGCGCGCTGTCCTCAGGCAGCAACACGCATTCGAACGACGCGCCTGGGGGCGGCGTGAGCCTGCCAGTCAATGGCTCGCCCTGGCCACGTGCAGACGGCAGCGTATGGGCCGGCACGGAATAACTGCGGCCCGTGGAGTCGATGAACACGGCAAACTGGTTGGAACGGCCATTGGCCGCCACCTTGTAGCCATCGCCGGCCTTGTATGAGAGCCCGGTGGCGTCGATGTCATGGCCCTTGGCGCAACGCACCCAGCCTTTTTCCGACATCACCACGGTCACCGGCTCAGTGGGCATCAGCTCGTTTTCCGAGAGCGCGCGGGCTTCGGCCCGGGCGACGATTGGCGAACGACGGTCGTCGCCGTAGGTCTCGGCGTCTTTGATCAACTCGGCGCGTACCAGCTTGCGCAGTTTGCTTTCACTGCCCAACAGGGCCAACAGCTTGGCGCGCTCTTTGGAAAGCTCGTCCTGCTCGCCACGGATTTTCATTTCTTCCAGGCGCGCCAACTGCCGCAGCCGGGTGTCGAGGATGTAGTCGGCCTGTATTTCGCTGAGCTCGAAGCGCTCGATCAACCGCGGCCGGGGCTGGTCCTCGGTACGGATGATGTGGATGACTTCGTCCAAGTTAAGAAAGGCCACCAGCAAGCCTTCCAACAGGTGCAGGCGGCGCTCGACCTTGTCCAGCCGGTGCTGCAAGCGCCGGCGAACGGTATTGACCCGGAACTCCAACCATTCCAGCAGCAACGCGCGCAGGTTCTTCAGCTGCGGACGGCCGTCGAGGCCAATGATATTGACGTTGACCCGGTAACTGGATTCAAGCTCGGTGGTCGCGAACAGATGCTGCATCAGTTCGTCGAGATCGACGCGGTTAGACCGGGCAATGATAACGATACGGCACGGGTGTTCGTGATCGGACTCATCGCGCAGGTCGGCCACCATGGGCAGCTTCTTGGCCTGCATCTGCGCAGCGATCTGCTCCATCACCTTGGCGCCGGAGACTTGGTGCGGCAGCGCGGTGACGACAATGTCGCCATCTTCGATGCGGTACACCGCCCGCATGCGCACCGAACCGCGCCCGGTTTCGTAGATTTTCAGCAGGTCGGCGCGCGGCGTGATGATTTCCGCTTCGGTGGGGTAATCCGGGCCCTGAATGTGCTCGCACAGCTGCTCGACCGTCGCTTTGGGCTCGTCCAGCAAACGCACGCAGGCACTGGCGACTTCGCGCAAGTTATGTGGCGGTACATCGGTGGCCATGCCCACGGCGATGCCGGTGGTGCCATTGAGCAGAATGTTGGGCAGCCTGGCCGGCAGCACGGCGGGCTCGTTGAGGGTGCCGTCGAAGTTCGGCACCCAGTCGGCGGTGCCTTGGCCCAGCTCGGAGAGCAAGACTTCTGAATAGCGGGACAAGCGGGCTTCGGTGTAACGCATCGCCGCGAACGACTTCGGATCGTCCGGCGCACCCCAGTTGCCCTGGCCGTCGACCAGGGTATAACGGTAGCTGAAGGGCTGCGCCATGAGCACCATGGCTTCATAGCAAGCCGAGTCGCCGTGGGGGTGAAACTTACCGAGCACGTCGCCGACCGTACGGGCCGATTTTTTGTGTTTGGAATCGGCGTCCAGGCCCAGTTCGCTCATGGCATAGACAATACGCCGCTGCACCGGTTTGAGTCCATCGCCGATATGCGGCAGCGCTCGGTCCATGATCACGTACATGGAGTAGGTGAGGTAGGCCTGTTCGGTGAAGTCAGCCAGTGATCGGCGCTCTACGCCATCAAGGCTGAGATCAAGGGAGTCGCTCATGCGGGCCTCATTATTTCGTGGTCTGGCGCAGCAACAAACTGCCGCCGCGCTGGGTGAATTCGAGTTTTTTCAGAGCACTCATGCCCAATAGGACCTGCTCGCCGTCCAGGCCCGGGACCACCAGCGCGCGAACGTCGCGCAGCTGGATATCCCCCAATTGCACCCGCTCCAGGCGCGTGCGGTAGCCCTGGGTGCGGCCATTGGCGGTGCTGACGGTGACCGGCGCACCTTGCTCCAGCTGCAGCTCGGCGGCTAAGCGCTGGGGCACCGCAACATCGGTGGCGCCCGTGTCGAGCATGAACTGTACAGCTTGGCCATTGATCTGGCCGCTGCTGACGAAGTGACCCTGGCCATTACCGGCCAGGCGCACCTCTATATAGCCATCGCCGTGCACCGAGTCGACCGCCATGTTCGGGTTCGCCTGGCGTGCCTCCCAACCGGCGAAAAAGCGCGTCGCCAAAAACAGCCCCGCGCCCCAGGCGATGATCAACAACACGCGGCCTGCGCGTTTGCCGGGTACGGCCTGGGTCACGGCACTGCACCCCAGCCACCGGCAGGCGCGGCAAAACGCCAGACGACGGGCCGACGCTCGCCGTCGGCGCGGGCACCTTCGTTATTGTCGAGCCCTACCCAGGCACCGCTGGCATCCACCACCAAGGCTTCGGCCAGGCCGAATGGCTGGTCGTAGCGGCGCTGGGGGGCCAGCGCTTCGGCGGCGAACGACCAACACTGCTCGAGCGCGGCGGTTTGCGCGTTGCGTCGGCAGATCTGATAGGCGTTACGTTCCAGGGTAAACAGCTTGCCATTGAAGTAGGCGAGGTCGGAAAAGTCCCGGGAGGCCTGGCGACTGCTGTTCATTTGCGCAGGCAAAGGTTCGGTGCCCGCCTCGCTCAGCAGCACGCACCCGCCTTCGCAGTCCCAGGCGGTCTGCTGGCGCTTGACCACCAGCAAACCACGGCGCTCGCGCTCGGCGGCCAGCCAAAGGTGGTCGCCAGCCCCGTTGACCGCCACGCCTTCGAACAGGGCGTTGAAGTGCAACAGCATGCCGCTGCCGCGCGCCTGTCGCACCAGGCTAGGCGACAGCCGCAGCCACTCGGGCGAGCCGCTGACTGGCACCTTGAGCACCGCAGCGTGGGCTTCGCTGACCAGATACGCACTGCCTTGGGCGTCGCAGCTCAAACCTTCGAAGTCCAGATCGCCGCCACGGATGAACGACATCACCCACGTGCGCACCCGCAGCCCCCAGGGCAAACCGCTGTCGGGCACACTGGGGGGCTGAAAATCGATCGCTTCGGCCTGCCACGGCGAGGCCTGCGTGGCCAGGCGGTAGAGCGAATGATCGTCACGGTCGGACACCGCCCATAACGCGTCGCCACACTGGGCCAAACCCGACAGGTTGCCGCGGGCCATCCCGGCGATCACGTGCTCGGAAACCAGGCTCAATTCAACCGGAGTTGGGCTGGCGGGCGCATCGGCCAAAACCGGCCCGGCGAGCAACAGCAATGCCGCCCAGGCCTGACGCATCAGATCAGCACCTCGACCAGGTTACCCTTGGTTTCGAGCCAGCTTTTACGGTCACCGGCGCGTTTTTTGGCCAGCAGCATGTCCATCATTTCCGAGGCTACGGGGAAGTCTTCCAGGGTCAGCTGCACCAGGCGCCGGGTATTGGGGTCCATGGTGGTTTCGCGCAGTTGCGGCGGGTTCATTTCGCCCAGGCCCTTGAAGCGGGTGACCTGCGGCTTGCCGCGCTTCTTCTCGGCCACCAGGCGGTCGAGAATGCCGTCGCGCTCGCCTTCGTCGAGGGCATAGTAGATTTCTTTGCCCAAGTCGATGCGGTACAGCGGCGGCATCGCTACATACACATGGCCAGCGTCGACCAAAGGCCGGAAGTGCTGAACGAACAACGCGCATAGCAGCGTTGCGATGTGCAGGCCGTCCGAGTCGGCATCGGCGAGGATGCAGATTTTGCCATAGCGCAATTGCGAGATGTCCTGGGCACCGGGGTCGACGCCGATCGCCACGGCAATGTTGTGGACTTCCTGGCTGGCCAGCACTTCACTGCCATCGACTTCCCAGGTGTTGAGGATTTTCCCACGCAGCGGCAGGATCGCTTGAAACTCTTTGTCTCGGGCTTGCTTGGCCGAACCGCCGGCGGAGTCGCCTTCCACCAGGAACAGCTCAGAGCGCATCGGGTCTTGCCCGGCGCAGTCGGCCAGCTTGCCCGGCAATGCCGGGCCCTGGGTAATGCGCTTGCGCTCGACCTTTTTGCTCGCCTTGAGGCGGCGGCCGGCGTTGCTGATGGCCAACTCGGCGAGTTGCATGCCCAGTTCAGGGTGGCCATTGAGCCACAGGCTGAAAGCGTCTTTGACGACCCCGGACACGAACGCAGCCGCCTCGCGGGAAGACAGGCGCTCTTTGGTCTGGCCGGAAAACTGGGCGTCTTGCATCTTCATGGAGAGTACGAAGGCAATGCGCTCCCAGATGTCTTCCGGCGCCAGCTTGAGGCCCCGAGGCAGCAGGTTGCGGTACTCGCAAAACTCGCGCATGGCGTCGAGCAAACCTTGGCGCAAGCCATTGACGTGAGTACCGCCTTGGGCGGTAGGGATCAGGTTGACGTAGCTTTCCTGAACACTGTCGCCCCCCTCCGGCAACCACAACAACGCCCAGTCTACCGCCTCTTTGTTACCCGCCAGGCTGCCGCAGAACGGCTCCTCGGGGAGACGGACGAACTCGCTGACCGCATCGACCAGGTAAGAGCGCAGGCCGTCTTCGTAGTGCCATTCGACTTTCTCGCCGCTGCCTTTGTCTTCGAAACTGACCAACAGGCCCGGGCACAACACCGCTTTGGCCTTGAGCACATGCTTGAGACGGCTGATGGAAAACTTGGGGGAATCGAAGTATTTAGGATCCGGCGCGAAATAGACATTGGTGCCGGTATTGCGCTTGCCAACGCTGCCGACCACTTCCAGCTCGGTGGCCTTGAAGCCGTCGGCGAAGGTAATCTGGTACTCGTTACCGTCACGCTTGACCCGCACCCGCACCTGGTGGGACAAGGCGTTGACCACCGAAATGCCCACCCCGTGCAAGCCACCGGAGAATTGGTAGTTCTTGTTGGAGAACTTGCCGCCAGCGTGCAGCTTGGTGAGGATCAGCTCGACGCCACTGACGCCTTCTTCGGGGTGGATGTCCACCGGCATGCCGCGGCCGTCGTCGCTCACCTCAAGGGAGTGATCGGCGTGCAGGATCACCTGAATGGAGCGCGCATGCCCGGCCAGCGCCTCGTCGACGCTGTTGTCGATGACTTCCTGGGCAAGGTGGTTCGGCCGACTGGTGTCGGTGTACATGCCCGGCCGTTTACGCACCGGGTCGAGGCCCGAGAGGACTTCGATGGCGTCGGCGTTATAAGAGCTAGCGCTGGGAGTGGCCATGGGGTCTCATCATCAGTCGTTCGTGAAAAAAAGGCTCAAGGTGCAGAAAAGTCGATGCCTTGGTAAAGGGCGGTATCGACCCCGGCAAAACAAAACAGCGCCGGCAGGCGCTCGGTGAACCCTTGGAAACCGTGGTCCCCACCGGCCTGGATGCGCAAGGCACAGGCCCGGTAGAAGCGTTCGGCCTGACGGTAGTCCAGGGTTTCATCGGCGGTCTGCAGCCACACTTGATAGCGTTGCGGATCTTTGGGTGCCGGCACTTCGAGCGCCGCCAGCGCCTCGACGTGGTCGAGGGTCAACTGCCAGGTTTCACCGCTGTAATGGTTGGTTTGCGGCCCCAGAAAACCGTCGAACAGACGGTGTGGGTTGACCACCGGGTTGATCAGCAGCGCCTTCAAGCCATGGCGTTCGGCCAAGTGAGTGGCATAGTAGCCGCCGAGCGAGCTGCCGACCAGCAAAGGCGTGCCTAGCTCGGCAATGGCCGCCTCCAGTTGCGCCAGCGCCTGGCGCGGATGGTGGTGCAGTGCGGGCACCCTCAGTTGCTCGGCCAGCCCGAGCCGGGCCATGGCCTGAACCAACTGGCTGGCCTTGAGCGAGGCGGGAGAGCTGTTCAAACCATGAATGTAGAGGATCGGGCTGGGCACGCGCGCTACCTGCAGGCAGAGTTCAAAGACGGCGCAGTTTAACCCGCGCGAGGCTGGCACTGGGCTGCCTGTCACAGGTTTTAATAACCGGCGGCACTGAAGTCAGGTTCGAACGCGAACCCCTGCAACCGCGAAACGCCGGTTTCCAGGGTGCCGTCGCCGTGCAAGCGCAACCAGCGGTAGCCGGGCGCCAGAGTGTCGAGCTGGAAGTCGACGCTGCGCGGTAAGAACTGGATGCAGGTGGAAGGCGACGCCAATAGCTGAACGCCGTTGCGCTCACCGACGTATTCCTGGTGGATATGCCCCCACAGTACGGCACGCACTTGGGGGAAACGGTCGAGCACCTCGAACAGGGCGTGGGGGTTGCGCAAGCCGATGGGTTCCATCCAGGCGCAGTCGATCGACACGGGGTGGTGGTGCAGGCACACCAAGTGATGGCGCTCGGGCGCTTCGCTCAAGGCCTGCACCAACAGCTGCAGTTGATCGTCGGCCAGGTAGCCGGGCACAGAGCCCGACACCGAAGAGTCCAGCAGGGTGATGCGCCACTGGCCGATGTCCAGCACGGGGGCCATGAGGTCGGTATTCTGCGCCGCGGCAGCCATCACCAAGGGCTCGTCGTGATTACCGGCGAACCAGCGCGCGGGGGCCAGGATGGCGGCGGTTTCCTGGGCGAACGCCGCATAGGACTCGAAGCTGCCGTCCTGGGACAGATCCCCCGTGGCCAGCATCAGATCGATACGCGGCTGCTCGGCCAGCACTTGCTCCACCACCAGACGCAGGCTGTCACGGGTGTTGAGGCCCAGCAAGCGGCCGTCCGCTTCGGCGAACAAATGGCTGTCGGTGATCTGCACGAGCAGTACGGGAGACTCGCAGGGAATAACGGGTAGGCTCGGCAAGGCCATTTCCTCGGTCGGATACCCCGCGATTATGGAAGGGATCGGCCGGCCCGGCAAACCAGAAAAGTGGCAGCGGGTCACAATGATCGAACAAACGCTTAGCGAACGTGGGCGTATTCGTGGCCGCACGCCAGGCAATGGCTCAGCCATTCACCGAGAAACAGGTTGAGTTGGGCCTTTTCGTCAGGCTGGTGCATCGCTTCGTTGGGGTACGGGTAGACGCTGCGAAAGCGCCGCGCGTGCTCGGCGCCGATGACCTCGGCCATGCGCGCGTCGTGGTACACCTGGACCTCCATTTGCGGTACCGGCAACCATGGCAGGCTGTGCTCCTGGCGCACCTGCAGCGTGGTGGTGTAGGGGCAAGCCTGCACCACTTCGAGGGCCAGTACCCCGAGCATCTGGTCGCCCTGGGTCATGGCGATGCGCCGCGCCTGAGGCAGGCTACGCATGTCCGGGAGTAGCTGCATCAGGCGCGCATAATTGGCTTCGCACGCGGCCTGCAACCCGACCAGGTCGACCCGGTAGCGGTCACGCAGCACATTCACGACCATAGCCCCCTCACTTCGTTGCGATTCAAAGCCAACCACTGGATGGCGATGATTGTTGCAGCGTTGGCAATACGCCCGTCACGGACGGCCTGTAAGGCATCTTCGAACGCCCAGACCTTCACCCGGATGTCTTCACCTTCTTGTTCCAGCCCGTGCAGGCCACCCGCCCCTGCGCTGGAGCAACGGCCCAGGTACAAATGAACGAATTCGTCACTGCCGCCCGGGGACGGGAAGTAGCGCGTAATCGGCCACAACGCCTCGAACTTCAGGCCTGCTTCTTCTTCGCCCTCACGGTGCGCGACTTCTTCAGGTTGTTCGTCTTTATCGATCAGGCCGGCGACCATTTCGATCAGCCAAGGGTTCTGCGCCTTGCCCAAGGCACCGACTCGAAACTGCTCGATCAGCACCACTTCGTCACGCTGCGCGTCATAGGGCAAGACGCACACGGCGTCGTGGCGCACGAACAGTTCGCGGCTGATTGGGTCGCTCATACCACCGGCGAACAGCTCGTGGCGCACATGCAGGCGGTCGACTTTGTAAAAACCCTTGAAGCACTCTTCACGCTCGATGAGCTCGACCGCGGTGGGCTTCGAAGTTGTAGAGTCTGTCATGGGAACCTCGTTACCCGTTCATTCAGCATCGGGCCATCCTAACCGTGAAGGCGCGGCATTGCAGCCCCCTTTGCACGCTCCGAGGCGCACCACAAGATAGGCGGTGCTGGCGCGAATCTATAGTATTGAGCTTAGTGGCGAACCGAAGGCGCCGCTCACAGTCGAAGCACGAACTTCCTGTCTATCTGCCAAGGACCATCATGTCGCTCTTGAAATACATCACCCTGGCTTGCGTTGCCCTGGCGCTCGGAGCCTGCCAAAGCCTGTTCCAACCCAACTACCGCGCACCGCTGGAAGTCAAGCGCGATGCCTGGGAGCACGTGAAGCCAGGCTGCGCTACGGCCGACTGCCCTTTGGTGAACATCGACATGATCCACTTCCCGGCCGAGCCGGCCCTAGACAGCATCGTCGAAAAGCGCCTGCTGCAAATGACCCGCAACTCGCCGGACGCACCGCTGCCCATGTCGCTCAAGGCCTATGAAGAGCAGTTCATGCGCTCGGCCCAAAGCCGCAACAGCAGCTACCTGCAAGCCAAGGTACGCGAGCAGCATGACGGCCTGGTGATCGTCGAGCTGTCCAGCTACCTGGACACCGGCGGCGCCCACGGCATGCCGGGCCGCGGGTTCATCAATTACTCGCGCCAGCAACAGAAGGTCCTGACCCTGGAAGACATGCTGCTACCAGGCCAGGAGCAAGCATTTTGGCTGGCCGCCGAAGAAGCCCACCGCGGTTGGTTGGCCACTGTCGCCAAAGACCAGGGCCCGGGCTTCGCTAAAGAGTGGCCCTTCCAGCGCACCCCGAACATTGCCCTGACCTATGGCGCGGTGGTGCTCAAGTACGACGTGTACACCCTGGCGCCCTACGCCATGGGGCACCCGGAGTTGAAGATTTCCTACCCACGCCTGAACGGGGTGATCAAACCCGAGCTGTTCCCGGGCCGCGGCTAATCCCTCGCCCCAACAGATAGTGCAAGGCACCTGCCAGCAGCAACGCTGGCAGGGTAGCGCCCAGCTCGGGGTACAGATTTGCCAGCAAGTGATACAGGCTAATGCCGCCCAGCCAGGCCAACAGCGCGTCCCAGCGCCACCCTGAGTACAAGGCGCCAGGCTGGCGACGACGCAACAGGAAGTGGTCGACCAGTACCACGCCAAACAGCGGCGCGAACACCGAGCCGATCAACAGCAGAAAATTCTGGTACTGGGCCAAGGGCGCGAACAGCGCAATGAGCGTACACAGCAGGCCGATGGCCAATGCCAAATGCTCGACTTTGAGCCCCGCCAGCAAGCTGCTGGATACCGCCGCCGAGTGCACATCGGCAAAGGCGTTTTCCGACTCGTCGAGCAAGATCAGCAGCAGTGGAATACCCAGCCCGGCACCGGCCAGCGCCAGTAACAACGCGTTGACCTCACCGCTGGGCGCGAACGCCAGCGTGTAGGCCACGCCCAGGCTCATCAGCCAGGCATTACCGAGGAAAAACCCCACCGCCGTACCGCCGAATACACTGCGGGCGCGCCGACCAAAGCGCGAGTAGTCGGCAATCAATGGCAGCCAGGAAAGCGGCATGGCAATGGCGATGTCAAACCCCACCGCGAACGGCAGGCTGCCATCCCCCGCGCGAGCCCACAGGGCCGCCAGGTCGGCCTTGGCGATCAGGTTCCAGGTGAGCCAGATACACGCGGCTAACAGCAGCCAGATCCCCCACTTGCGCAGCACTCGGCGCACAAAGGTTAACGGCCCGCCCACCGCCAGCAGTGTGACCAACGCGCTAAAGGCCAGGGTCCAGAGCACTGGGCTGGCCCACAGGGAGCCCTCGCTGAACGTACGGCCCGCCAACAGGCTGGCGGCATCGCGCATGACGATTATCTCGAACGACCCCCACCCCACCAACTGCAACAGGTTCAACAACGCGGGCACCGGCGCGCCCCGCTGGCCCAGGGTCAAGCGCAGCGCCGCCATGGCTGACAAGCCTGTGTCGCTGCCAATCACCGCCACGGCGGCCAATAGCAGCACCCCTACCAGGGTGCCTAAGCCAATCGCCAGTAACCCGCCCGCCAGGCCCAGGCCGGGCGCTAGCAAGGCACCGGTTTGCAGCACCATCAGGCCGACGCCCAGGGAGAACCACAAAGAGAACAGGTCGCGCGCACCGAAAACCCGCTGGTTGGCGGGAATCGCGGCACTTGGGGAATACAGGTTAGGTGTTTGCACGGGGCGCTCGGGGCTAATAGGTGAAAAAGAACGGGGGCGCGCAGTGCGGCCCCCGCTGGCCGGTTACCAGGTCAAACTTTTTGGTAGAGCTGGCTGCCTTCCTGCTTGAAGCGTTCGGCCTGCTCGCGCAGGCCCTGCTCCACGCTCAGATCCACCGCCGCGATCTTCTGGTTCGCCGCGTATTCACGAACCTCCTGGGTGATCTTCATCGAGCAGAACTTCGGCCCGCACATCGAGCAGAAGTGCGCCACCTTGGCCGAGTCCTTGGGCAGGGTTTCATCGTGGTACGCCCGCGCGGTGTCGGGGTCCAGGCCCAGGTTGAACTGGTCTTCCCAGCGAAACTCGAAGCGCGCCTTGCTCAAGGCGTTGTCGCGGATCTGCGCACCGGGGTGGCCTTTGGCAAGATCGGCGGCGTGGGCAGCGATCTTGTAGGTGATGATGCCGGTCTTCACGTCATCTTTGTTGGGCAAACCCAGGTGTTCCTTGGGCGTGACGTAACACAGCATGGCGCAGCCGAACCAACCGATCATCGCCGCGCCAATGCCCGACGTAATATGGTCATAGCCCGGCGCGATGTCGGTGGTCAGCGGCCCGAGGGTGTAGAACGGCGCCTCGTCGCAGCACTCCAACTGCTTGTCCATGTTCTCTTTGATCAGCTGCATCGGCACGTGGCCGGGGCCTTCGATCATGCATTGCACGTCGTGTTTCCAGGCAATTTTGGTCAACTCGCCCAGGGTTTCCAGTTCGCCGAATTGCGCTTCGTCGTTGGCGTCGGCAATCGAGCCCGGGCGCAGGCCGTCACCCAGCGAGAAGCTGACGTCGTAGGCCTTCATGATTTCGCAGATGTCTTCGAAGTGGGTGTAAAGGAAGTTTTCTTTATGGTGCGCCAGGCACCACTTGGCCATGATCGAACCGCCCCGGCTGACGATACCCGTCACCCGCTTGGCCGTAAGTGGCACGTAGCGCAGCAAGACGCCGGCGTGAATGGTGAAATAGTCGACGCCCTGCTCCGCTTGCTCGATGAGCGTGTCGCGGAACAATTCCCAGGTCAGCTCCTCGGCGGCACCGCCGACTTTTTCCAGGGCCTGGTAAATGGGCACAGTGCCGATTGGCACTGGCGAGTTACGGATGATCCACTCACGGGTTTCATGGATATGCTTGCCGGTGGACAAGTCCATCACCGTGTCCGAGCCCCAGCGAATACCCCAGGTTAGCTTGGCCACCTCTTCCTCGATGGACGAGCCCAACGCGCTGTTACCAATGTTGCCGTTGATCTTCACCAGGAAGTTGCGCCCGATGATCATGGGCTCAAGTTCGGTGTGGTTGATGTTGGCCGGGATAATAGCGCGGCCCCGGGCGATCTCGTCGCGTACGAACTCCGGGGTGATGATTTTTGGCACGCTGGCGCCAAAGCTATGGCCAGCGTGCTGCTGGTCGAGCAACCCCGCCGCGCGAGCGACCTCCAGCTTCATATTCTCGCGAATCGCAACGTATTCCATCTCGGCCGTGATAATGCCTTTACGGGCATAGTGCATCTGGCTGACGTTGGCCCCGGCTTTAGCGCGGCGTGGGTTGTTCACGTGGGCAAAGCGCAGCTTGGTCAGTTCGGCATCGGCCAGACGTTCCCGGCCGAAATGCGAGCTCAGGCCGCTCAGGCGCTCGGTATCGCCACGGGCTTCGATCCAGGGCGAGCGCACATCGGCCAGGCCCTGACGAACATCGATGCTCACCGCTGGGTCGGTGTACGGCCCTGAAGTGTCGTAGACCACGACCGGGGCGTTGATCTCGCCGCCGAAGTCGGTGGGGGTGACGTCCAGGCTGATTTCCCGCATGGGCACGCGGATGTCCGGGCGCGAGCCCTGCACATAGACCTTCTGCGAACGGGTAAAGGGCTGAACCGACTGTTGATCGACCTTGGCCGAGTCACTCAAGTTGGTGGCGTTATTTGCTTTTATAGTCATCACGGGCTCTCCAGACAGCATCCAGGCAGTGGATTGTTGTCGGAGCGAACCTGTGAACGAATGGACGCACCCATCGCTGCAATCAGCGGGTGCTGTGCTAAGTACGCGGGGGGGTGTTCGATGGCCGAACCGCATCCCGGACGAAGCACAAGAGGACTCGCCGGGTGACGAGAAATCTTGTTCCCTACGCAGGCGTTAACCTGATCAGGTTCAACGGGATCCGGATTTATCCGATCTCAGCCTCAACGCAAGGCACCCCGACAAGAACAGCTACAGCATAGACGCGCCGATGAAACTGCGCCACTGCCGAGCGTAACTTAAGGCTAAATCGTCCAATAGCCGATTGTTGCCGAGGCTCGCGGCCACTACACTCGCCAAGTCATTCTCAGGGATCGCCCCAATGCTGTGCAGACTCTCACTGACGGTCGCCGTGTCCTTTGCATTCACTGGCCTGGCTGTGGCCGCCCCCGCACCGTTGGCGAGCAAGACCGACCTGGTCAGCGTCTACCAGGAAGCGGTGTTGAACAATGCCGACCTGGCGGCATCCCGAGCCAATTATGGTGCACTGCGCGAAGGCGTGCCCCAGGCCCGCGCGGGCCTGCTGCCGAACCTGTCGCTTGGCGCGGATGTCACCGACACGCGCCTGACCCTCGACCAACCGGCCCTGACCGCCAACCGCAGCGGCACCGCGTATCAAGCTAACTTAAGCCAGCCGATCTTCCGTGCCGACCGCTGGTTTCAACTCCAGGCCGCCGAGGCCAGCAATGAACAAGCGGCCCTGCAGCTGTCCTCTGCCGAACAGAATATGATCCTGCAAAGCGCCGAGGCTTACTTCAGCGTACTGCGTGCCCAGGACAACCTGGCCACCGCCAAGGCCGAAGAAGCGGCCCTGCGGCGCCAATTGGACCAGGCCAACGAGCGTTTCAATGTCGGGCTTTCGGACAAAACCGACACGCTACAATCCCAGGCCAGCTACGACACCGCCCGGGCCAATCGGCTCAGCTCGCAACGCCAGGTGGAAGACGCTTTTCAGGCTTTGGTGACGCTGACCAACCGTGAATACAACGCCCTGCAGGGGATCGCCCATACCCTGCCGATATTGCCGCCGACGCCTAACGATGCCAAAGCCTGGGTCGACACCGCCGCCCAGCAGAACCTCGACCTGCAGGCGAGCAATTATGCCGTCAACGCCGCCGAAGAGACCCTGCGCCAACGCAAAGCCGGGCACGCGCCGACGGTGGACGCCGTGGCGCAATACCAAAGAGGCGACAACGACAACCTTGGGTTTGCCAACCCGGCGTCGACCCCTGGCGTGGTGTATGGCAGCAACGCGTCGCAGCGGTCTATCGGCATTCAGGTGAATATCCCGCTGTACAGTGGTGGGCTGGTTAGCTCGCAGGTTCGTGAAGCTTACCAACGCCTGAGCCAGAGCGAACAACAGCGCGAAAGCCTGCGCCGCCAGGTGGTGGAAAACACCCGCAACCTGCACCGCGCCGTCAACACTGACGTGGAACAGGTGCAAGCACGCAAGCAGTCGATCATCTCCAACCAGAGCTCCGTGCAGGCCACGGAAATCGGCTACCAAGTGGGCACGCGCAACGTCGTCGATGTGCTGGATGCGCAGCGCCAGCTGTATGCCGCCGTGCGTGACTACAACAACACGCGCTACGACTACATTCTCGATAACCTGCGGCTCAAGCAAGCGGCGGGCACCCTCAGCCCGACCGACCTGCAAGACCTCAGCCGTTACCTGAAAGCCGACTACAACCCCGACCGGGACTTCCTCCCGCCCGACCTGGAAAAGGCCGCGCAGGAACAGCTGAAACCGGCCAAGGCCCAGCGCTGATAGCGGGTCAACGCGGATCGCTACTTCAGCAACCGTCCCAAGCCATCGAGCAAACGCTGCAGCGCGCCCTGGTTGGCGCGCATGACCATCAGCCCCGCCGCGCCCATGTTCTGCGCGTCGCGTGGGAGTTCGATCAAGCGCTGTACGGCGGTCGTCAGCGCAGCGGCGTCGTCGACTTCCTGCAAAGCTTTGGCTGCCCGTAACAGCGCCGCGATCTCGGTAAAGTTGAACAGGTGCGGCCCGCTGAGCACCGGCTTGGACAGCGCCGCAGGCTCCAGCAGGTTGTGCCCGCCATTGGCAACCAGGCTGCCACCGACAAAGGCGATGTCGGCCAGGGCATAGAGAAACAGTAACTCGCCCATGGTGTCGCCCAGTAGCACTTGGGTCGAAGCGCTCACCGTTGGCTGGGCGGAACGCCGCAGCGTGGCTAGACCCTGCTCTTGGCACAAGGCAAACACTGTGTCGAAGCGCTCGGGGTGGCGCGGCACCAGGATCAACAGCGCGTCAGCATGGCTGGCCAATAGCTGGCGATGGGCAGCGAGGATGATCGCATCTTCGCCTTCATGGGTACTGGCGGCGATCCACACCGGCCGCTGCCCAGCCTGCCACTGCTCCCGCAGTTCCAGGGCCCGGCTGGGCAGGTGTGGGTCGATATTCAGGTCGAACTTGATCGAGCCCGTGACTTCCACGCACTGCGCAAGGGCGCCAAGTTGCCGAAAGCGCTGGGCTTCGGTCTCGGTCTGCACCGCGATCAGGCTCATCTCAGCCAGCATCGGCTGGGTCAGGCCGGCAAAGCGTGCGTAACCCTTCGCCGAGCGCTCCGACAGCCGAGCATTGGCCAACGCCACCGGGATACCCCGGCGAAAACATTGGTGAATGTGGTTGGGCCACAACTCGGTTTCCATGATCACCGCCAGGCGCGGCTGCACCCGGGCCAGGAAACGCTTGGCCGCCCAGGGTAAATCGTAGGGTAGGTAGCAGTGCTGCACCCGCGGTTCGTCGGCGAACAGCGCCAGAATGCGCTCAGAGCCGGTGGGCGTCATGCAGGTCACCGTGATCGGCAGCTCTGGGTAGCGCTGCAGCAACTGGCGGATCATGGGGGCTGCGGCAATGCTCTCGCCCACCGACACCGCGTGCACCCAGAGCCCGCCCGGGCGCAACGGCGGCAGCCCCCAGGCAAAGCGCTCAGAGATCCGCCGCGCATAGGCCGGCGCCTTGCGCGCGCGCAGCCACAAGCGCAGGGCCACCAGGGGTAGCGCTAGATGAAACAGCACGGTGTACAGGGTTCTATTCATGGCGCCGGAGTTTACCCGTTAAGCCTGGGTAGGCAAATGCTCGGCGCAGCGTTAGGCCTTTACCGCCTGCGGCCCATGGCCAAGAATGGGCTACATCCAAAACAGGCTTGCCCCATGACCGCTTATTACTACCTGGCCATTGCCATCTGCGCCGAAGTTATCGCCACCGTTTCCATGAAGGCCATCAAGGGCTTGAGTACCCCGCTGCCCCTGGTGTTGGTGGTGGTGGGCTACGCCACGGCCTTCTGGATGCTGACCCTGGTGGTACGCACCGTGCCGGTGGGCATCGCCTACGCCGTGTGGGCCGGCATGGGTATCGTCCTGGTAAGCATCGCCGCCCTGTTCGTCTACGGGCAGAAACTCGACCTGCCAGCGATACTGGGTATGGCCCTGATCGTATTGGGCGTGGTGGTGATCCAGCTGTTCTCGAAAACCGCCGGGCACTGAGTCTGTATACTGGGCGCCTGTTTTCGCCTACGAGGTCCGTTCATGTCATCCGAACTCTCCACTGACGTGTTGATCGTCGGCGCCGGTGTCGCCGGCCTCTGGCTCAATGCCAGGCTGCGCCGCCTGGGCTATTCGACACTGGTGGTAGAACGTGGCGCCCTGGGCGGCGGCCAGACCCTCAAGTCCCAAGGCATCATCCACGGCGGCGCCAAATACGCGTTGCACGGTGCTCTTACCGGGGCTTCGGAGGCCATCGCCGACATGCCCCGGCGCTGGCGCGAGGCCTTGGCCGGCACCGGTGAGCTGGACCTCAGCGGTGTGCGCTTGCTCTCCGAGGCTCACTACCTGTGGTCGCCGGGTACCCTGGCGGGCAACTTGACCAGCTTCTTCGCCAGCAAGGCGGTGCGCGGCCGGGTCGATCAGGTCAAGGGCGAGCAACTGCCCCCCGCCCTGCAGGACCCTGGGTTCAAAGGTAAGGTCTACCGGCTGGCCGAGCTCGTGGTCGATGTTCCCAGCCTGTTGGCCCGCCTGGCTGAGCTGGCGGGCGACGGCTTGCTGGCCGGCGAGCACATCGAACCGCTGCGCGAGAACGCCGAGCTGGTCGGCCTGCGGGTCGACGGCCGGGCCATTCGCGCCCAACGCATTGTCCTCAGCGCCGGTGGCGGCACTCAGGCATTGTTGCAGGCTTTGGGCCTGGAGCAACCGGCTATGCAAACCCGGCCGTTGCACATGGTGCTGGCCAAGGGGCCCAGCCTGAAACCGCTGTACGCCCACTGCCTGGGCGGCGGGCCGAAGCCGCGCATTACCGTTACCACCCACCCGGCGGCCGATGGCCAGTGGGTGTGGTACCTGGGCGGTGATATCGCCGAGGCCGATGGCGTCGCCCGCGAGCCTGCCGAGCAGATCGCCGTCGCCCAGCACGAAATCGCTAAACTGCTGCCGTGGGTCGACTTACGCGAAGTGCGTTGGGCCACCCTGCGAGTCGATCGCGCGGAGCCTGCGCAGTCGGGCCTGGTGCGCCCCGATAACGCCTTTCTCGCCGACCAGCAGCGCTTGCTGGTGGGCTGGCCGACCAAACTGGCCCTTGCGCCGGACTTCGCCGACCGAGTCATCGCCGCCTTACAGCGCGATAGCCTCAAGCCCGGCCCCGTAGCCCCCCTGCCGCCACTGCCGCGCCCACCACTGGCGCAGCCCATATGGGAGCAACTGCTGCCATGAGCCTGCCTAACCTGCATGACTTGCACCGCCCCTTGGGCGACACCGGCCTGCGGGTGTCGCCCTTGGGCCTGGGCACGGTAAAACTGGGCCGCGACCAAGGCGTTAAATACCCCAACGGCTTCACGATCCCCGACGACACCCAAGCGCGCATGCTGCTCGACCAGGCCCGCCAACTGGGCATCAACCTGATCGACACCGCGCCCGCCTACGGCACCAGCGAAGAGCGCCTAGGGCCTCTGTTGCGCGGGCAGCGCCAGGAATGGGTAATTGTCAGTAAGGTGGGTGAAGAGTTCGAGCAGGGGCAGTCGCGTTTCGACTTCAGCGCCGCGCACACCCGGCAATCAGTCCTGCGCAGCCTGAAACGGCTGGAAACAGACTTCATCGACTTGGTGCTGGTGCACTCGGACGGCAACGACCTGCACATTCTCGAGCACTGTGAAGTCTATGCCACCCTCGCCGAGCTCAAGCGCGAAGGCTTGATCCGCGCCTTCGGTTTTTCTGGAAAAACCGTGCAAGGCGCCCTTAAAGCCTTGGAAACCGGGGACTGCGCCATGGTGACCTACAACCTGAACGAGCAACAGGAACGGCCGGTCATCGACTACGCCGCTGCCCATGGCAAAGCGATTCTGGTGAAAAAGGCCCTGGCCAGCGGGCATGCCTGTCTGACCCCCGGCGTAGACCCTGTACGTGCTAGCTTCGAACTGCTGTTTGACCATCCCGGTGTGGCCAGTGCTATTGTCGGTACTATCAACCCGCTGCACCTGGCCCACAACGTTGCCAGCGCAGCCGCAGTCTTGCACGGGAGATAACCTGGAACGCTGAGGAGTGGAAATGCCGCGGACGCTTATAAGAAAGAACCCCAGCAACTTTAAGACCCTGCCCCTTTTCGTCGAAGCCACGCCGGATGCGCTGACCTACCAAAGCATTGGCATGCCCCTTAATTTCGCGCAAACCCTGGAGCGCCGCCGCCCCGTCGACGTGCAAGAGCCCGACCGCTTTGCCGTGGAGCTGGCCAACCTGGGCGTGTCGGTGCGCTTGACCCTCAGTTGGCAGAACCGTGACTACTGGGTGCTCGTGCGCCAACGCCGGGAAGACCGTGGCGATGTAGTGCTCAAACTGATTTCCGGGTACGTACCGGCCCATGAAATGGTGCTGCCACTGCTCACCGCCGTACAGGAAGTGGCCGAGGAGTGCTTGCTGGAAACACCGGAGGGCTGGCTCGGAGGGCGCTTTAACGAAACCTGGCTGCCCACGCCCTACAGTGAAAAACTGCGCTACCGCGAATCGCCTAATTTTCGCCTCAGCCCGCTGTCCGGTGCGGCACGGCCGGTACGCTGTGGCAGCATGAACCTGATCGAACGGCCCCGCGCCTACGTACACTTGCCCACCGCCTCGCTGCAACTGGTTTACGACCTGCGCCTGGAAGTGCCGAAGGAAGTGAAGAGTCTCAGTTTGTTTCATGCCGAAGACCGGTTGGAAAAAGAGCAACTGGTGGTCAGCTTGAACCGCCGCCGCCCCGACCTTTACCTGATCCCCCTCGAAGACGGCAAACCCCGCGCCGAGCTGTTCACCTTGAAAAGCGGCAAGCTGCACGCCGCCAGTACCCGGGGCGTGCAATTGGCCGAGAGCTTTGCTCGCCAGGAAGGCTGGGTGGTGCGCGAGGAGCGGATTCGCTGGAAGGACTGGCTGGCGCAGCAGGGCCTGCATGAGCCGCGCAAACCGCGCTCGGGCCTGCAGCGCTTGAAGGTCAAGGCCCGGCGCTTGGTACGCATGGTGCGCAAGAGCTTATAACGAGGGCTGGGCCGCGCGCCTGCGGCCCCAAGGCGCGCTATCGGCCGCGGATCTTTTCGACGATAGCCGTGGTAGAGCTGTTCTCCACTAGGCCCAGCACCTTCACCGTGCCGCCATAGGCGTGGACGATATCGGCCCCGACCACCTGCTCCATCGAGTAGTCGCCACCCTTGACCAACACGTCGGGGCGAACGTGGCTCAGGAGGTTTTCCGGGGTACCCTCGGCGAAGCTGATCACCCAGTCCACCGCGCCCAGGCCCGCCAACACGGCCATGCGCCGATCGACGCTGTTGATGGGCCGGCCCGGCCCCTTCAAGCGGCTCACCGAAGCATCATCGTTGACCGCCACGATCAGCCGATCGCCCTGGGCTCTGGCCTGCTCCAGGTAGGTCACATGCCCAGCATGGAGGATGTCGAAGCAGCCATTGGTGAACACGATGCGCTCGTTGTGGGCCCGCGCATCTTCGATAGCCAGGAGCAACTGGTCGAGGCTCAGCACACCACGCTCCGAACCTTCTTCGCGTTGGATCGCCCGGCGCAGCTCTGGGGCACTGATCGCTGCTGTCCCCAGCTTACCGACGACGATACCCGCCGCCAGATTAGCCAGCGCCACCGCATGGGGCAGCTCTTCACCGGCAGCAATCGCCGCCGCCAGGGTGGAGATTACCGTGTCGCCAGCGCCCGTCACGTCGAACACTTCGCGGGCCCGGGCCGGCAAATGTAACGCCGGATGCCCAGGGCGTAGCAGGGTCATGCCATGCTCGCCGCGGGTCACCAGCAGCGCGCCGAGCTCCAGTTCACTCATCAGCTCGGCGCCTTTGGCGACCAGCTCGGCCTCATCGGCACAGCCCCCAACGATCGCTTCGAACTCACTGAGGTTGGGAGTAATAAGGCTCGCGCCACGATAGACCGAAAAATCCTTGCCTTTTGGGTCTGCCAACACCGGAATGCCTTTGGCGCGGGCAGCGGTGATCAAGGCCTGGTGATTCTTCAGAGCGCCTTTGCCGTAGTCCGACAAGACCAACACCTTTACGCCATCGAGCAGCTTGTCGACTTCGACCCCCAGCGCCAGGGGATCGGTGGCGAACGGCTCTTCAAAGTCGATACGCAGCAGTTGCTGGTGCCGGCTCATGACCCGCAGTTTGACGATGGTCGGCTGGTGCGCGATGCGCTGAAAATGCGCGTGCACCCCCGCCGCGTTAAGGCTGTTGGCTAGGCTTTCGGCAGCTTCGTCCTCGCCGGTAACCCCCACCAAGCGCGCCGGCGCACCCAGCGCCGCGATATTCAAGGCGACGTTGGCAGCACCACCAGGGCGGTCCTCGATCTGCTCGACCTTGACCACCGGCACCGGGGCTTCAGGAGAAATTCTCGAGGTACCACCATGCCAGTAACGGTCGAGCATGACATCGCCCACTACCAATACAGGGGCTTGATCGAATCGCGGCATGGACAACTTCATGGAGGCTCCGAAAGCAAAAAACGACGCGGATCATAACATAGCCAATAGGCGTGGAATGCACGCCACACTAGGCGCAGATGCTGCGTTCAGTCGGTTTCTTCCACCGCTATGGAGTCGACCTTGAAGTCCTTTTCGTGCAGACGAGCATAGTAGCCATTGAGGGCCAGCAACTGATGATGGCTGCCCCGCTCGACAATCTGGCCCTTGTCCATGACAAGAATGAGGTCGGCCTTCTCGATCGTCGACAGGCGGTGGGCGATCACCAGGGTAGTGCGCCCCTTCACGACTTCGTCCAACGCGGCCTGGATATGGCGCTCGGATTCGGTGTCCAGGGCCGATGTGGCCTCGTCAAGAATCAGCAAAGGCGCATTTTTCAGCAATGCCCGTGCAATAGCTAGCCGCTGGCGTTGGCCCCCGGAAAGCAGCACGCCGTTCTCACCAACCAGCGTCTCGTAACCTTGTGGCATCTGCACGATAAACTCGTCAGCGTAGGCCGCCTCTGCGGCACCCTTGACGTCCTCCAACGGAGCCCCGGTCAAGGCGCCATAGGCGATGTTGTTAATCACCGTGTCGTTGAACAGGGTGACCTGCTGATTGACCAAGGCGATGTGCTGACGCAGATTGACCAGCTTGTAGTCTTCGACATCGACGCCGTCCAGCAGGATCTGCCCCTGGCCGTGGTGATAAAAGCGCGGAATCAGGTTGGCGAGAGTCGATTTGCCACTGCCGGAGCGGCCGACCAGCGCTACCATCTGGCCAGGCTCGGCCACGAAGGAGATGTTATCCAGCACGGTTTTTTCCGTACCTGGGTAGCTGAAACTCAGGTTGCGCACTTCCAACCGCCCATCGACGCGAGGCCGCTCGTATTGCCCGGCATCGAGCTCAGGAGCCTCATCGAGCTGATCAAAAATGCTCTCAGCGGCCGCCAGGCCCTTCTGAATGGTCGCACTGACTTCGGACAGCTGGCGGATCGGTTTGGGCAGCAGGCCTGCGGCGGTAATGTAGGCAATCAGCTCACCGGCCGACGCATCCCCGCGCATATAGAGCACCAGGTACATCAGTATCGCCATGCCGACATAGATGACCAGTTGCAGCATTGGTGTATAGATTGCCTGGGTACGGGTCATTCCCAAGCTGCGATTCATATTGCTCGAACTGGCATCGTGGAAGCGGCGCTGCTCGTAGGTTTCGCCACCAAAACTGCGCACGACTCGGTAGCCCTGAATGGTCTCCGAAGCAACGTGCGTCACATCGCCCATCGCCGACTGAATCTTCTTGCTCTGCTTACGAAATTTCTTGCTCGCGCTGCTGACCATCACGGCGATCACTGGCAGAATCGCCAACATGACCAAGGTCATCTTCCAGTTACTGTAGAACAAATACCCCAGCAGAAAGACCACGGTCAGCCCTTCGCGAATAACCACTTTGATAGCGTCCGTGGCGGCGCCGGTGACCATCGTCACGTTGTAAGTAATCCGTGAAATCAAATGGCCAGAATTGTGGTTATCGAAGTAGCGATTGGGCAGGGTCAGCAGGCTGTCGAACAGCGAACAGCGCAAGTCGTGAATAACCCCGGCGGCCACCTTGGCCAGGTAGTAGTTACCTAAAAATGAGCCTATGCCTTGATAGACCGCAATGAGTACAATCAGAAATGGCACGCCCAAGATCATCGGCACGCCTAGAAACTTGGCGTCGGCTGGTTCTTGTAAGGCATTGAGGAAGTGTTTGAGCATGTCAGCGAGCATCGGCTGGCTCGAGGCGAACAATACGAAGCCCACAATACTGATGGCGAAAATGCCCCAGTAAGGAACCACGTATTTCAACAATCGCAGGTAGATTCTCATGCTGGATTGCTGGGAAGAATTAACCATTTGAAACGCCCCGTACCATTCAAAAGAGAGACCAATGCGTATTGTACCAGCGAACCAAATCCAATATTGGCTCAGCGAGGGAACGGTGCTGGAAAAAGACAGCAAAGGCCCCAAGGTCGTCAAGCTGGCCAATGGTGACCTGCTAAAGATCTTTCGCAGCCGCCGCCACAACCTGCTGGTGCGGCTCAACCCAGATGCACAACAGTTCTACAACAAGGCTCGGCGCCTGCGAAAACTGGGCATCAGCACACCGCAGGTCAGCGATTATTTTTGGCTGGACCCTGCCCTCGGTATCAGCGCTTGCCTTTACCAGCCGCTGCCCGGCACCTCACTGGATGCCATCTATCTGCACGACAGGGATGCCTTCAATGCGCTGCTACCGGAGCTGGCGGCTTATATTTTCAGCCTGCACCAGCGCGGTATTTACTTCCGCTCACTGCACCTGGGTAATATTTTGCGCACCCCTGAGCAGCAGTTCGGGCTCATTGATTTTCTGGACACGCGTTTTAAATCCAAAGCGCTGAATGGGTCGATGGTCCGCCGCAACTTCCAACATTTGCGCAATTATCTGAAACGCTCCGACATCAACGACTTCCCGTGGGACGCACTGATGGGCGCCTACGATAAAGTGGCCGATCGGCAAAAGGCAGCGAGCTGAGAGCTCGCCAGGAAGCTGTTAACCGCGCCACCAGCGCGCGAAGAACCCGCGGGGGGCTGGAGGCGGCAACGCAGGGGAAAGAAGGTCAAACACGGCTTTTGACTGTTCGAAGTAGTTCAGGTGCTGTTCGGCGAAGAGCCGGCCCTGCTGCGCGATACGCTCGGCCAGTGGCGGGTCCGCCCTTAGCTGGGCTAGCTTGGCATCGAACTCTTGCTCGCAGCCGTACAGCATGACGTTACCCCCATCGACAAGGCCAATGGCTTGCACCTCAGCTTCGCTCTGACGGTAAGCCAATAGCGCACACCCGCACGCCATGGCCTCGAAGTTCTTTGCCATGTATTCGCCCATATCGATATCAGCACTGACGAAAACTTTGATTCGATTAAGCGCCTCGCGATAAGCATCGCCTGGCTCCGTGCGCATGATCGCCAGACCGAATCGATCGGCCGCCCGCTGCAAAAAGGCGCGACGCTCGCGATAGGCATTGCTACCTAATCGGCCGATGAATCCCAACTCGATGTCCCGCGGCTGGCACGCATCGTACAGCTTATCGCTGTCATACCCCTTGACCAGGAAGTGCGCGTCCACCCCCAGGGATTTGAAGCGCTGGGCCACATGAAAACCTGTCATGACCACCCGCGCATGGGGGACCTGCCGGTAGAACGCAGAGAACTTACCGCGCCAGCGGGAGTTGGGCGTGAACTCCAGCCAGGCGTCTTCTTCATAAAACATCAAGCCCGGCATACGCCGGAGAATACGCACCTGTTTGTGCACGTAGCGAAAGAGTAAATCGACGACGACCCGATCGAATGCCGTGGCGTCAATAGCGCGCAATAGAGAGCCGAGCCGCTTCTGCTGCGCCCGGTCGATGTAACGGACTTCAACCTCGGCAAAGCGTGCCAGGCCTTTCCAAAGAAGGTGATTGTCAGGTTCGCGTGGCGTGCTCGTCAGAACCAGGACGCGCATCATAGCGTGCCTAGTTTCAACGCTTTGCGTAGGTAGCTCCAGCGCAGTGCCTGGATAGGGCTCAGGCGCAGCGAGCGCAGGTAGTAGTGCCGCGCCGCCGGGTAATCTTTGGCCAACAGGGCAGCCCTGAACACAGAGAGATAACACTGAGCAGAGTAGCGGCTGCGCAGGTGCTGGCAGGCGCTGGGCAGGTGCGAAAAAACCTCTTCGATGCCCTCTTCCACACCTTCTTCATCAACGCGGCTGTGGCGCAGACTGTCGGGGTGCTTGTGGATTCGCGCCAGAGGGGCTGACACCAGGGCTACGCTGGCATTGACCAGCAGATAGGCGAACACCGGGATGTCCTCGGCCGACCGTAGGCTCTCCGGGTAGGGGCGCGCCAGCAGCAGATCGCGGCGAAACAAGGTGCAGCAGTGGGATATGGAAATCTTCTTTTGGAGAAGATACCGGCGGATCAACTGCTCGGGCGTTCCGACCGCCGGAGTCGGTGTGCGAACACGTTCGCGCCCGTCGGGGTATACCGATATCTGGCCGCCCAACACCAGCCCGGCCTCGGGGTGGGCGCGCACGGCCTCACGTAGGTGGTCCAGCGCGTCCGCCAGCAACTCGTCGTCGGCGTCGAGCATCAGGGCATATTCGCCCCGGGCAAGGCGGATACCGTGATTACGTGCGCTGCCAGCACCGGCATTGGCCTGGTGCACAACCGTAATATTGCCTTCGCGCCCCGCCAGGTAAGTGTCCAACACCTCGCGAGTGTCATCGGTGGAACCGTCATTGACGATGATCAGTTCGATATCATCGGCCATCTGACACAGCACTGAATCCAACGCCCTAGGCAACAATGAGGCGTAGTTGTAAGCCGGGATTACAATGCTGATCAACGGTTCAGGCACTTTCCTGATCCTCCACACCCTGCTTGAGCACCAGAATGTCTTCCATGATCAGGTACTCCAGATCGGAGCCGAAGAACATGTTCAAGGCGTCGGTCGGTGAGCAAATCATGGGCTCGCCACGGCGGTTCAACGAGGTGTTGAGCGACACACCGTTTCCGGTGAGGTCTTCGAGGGCTTTCATCATGTCGTAGTAGCGCGGGTTGTACTCGCGTTTGAGCACCTGAGCCCGGGAGGTGCCGTCTTCGTGGACCACTTCAGGCACACGGGTTTTCCATTCTTCGGCCACTTCGAAGGTGAACGTCATGAAGGGTGCCGGGTGGTCGACCTTGATCATCTGCGGGCCGACGGTGTCCAGCATCGACGGGCAGAAGGGTCTCCAGCGCTCGCGGAACTTGATCTGTTCGTTGATGCGGTTAGCCACGCCCGGCACGCTTGGGCAGCCGATGATCGACCGACCGCCCAGGGCCCGTGGGCCAAATTCCATGCGCCCCTGGAACCAGGCCACCGGGTTGCCAGCCACCATGATCTCGGCGATGCGCTGGGGCATGTTGTCGATTTTCTGCCACTTAGGCGCGCTCGGGTGCCGCGCGCAGGCCGCAATGACGTCCTCGTTGGAGTAAGACGGGCCGAGGTACACGTGCTCCATTTTCTCCACCGGCACCCCACGGGCGTGGGACACGTAAGCTGCGGCGCCTACGGCGGTGCCCGCATCACCCGACGCCGGCTGCACGAACAGCTCTTTGACGTCAGGGCGGGCGATGATTTTCTGGTTGAGCTTGACGTTCAGCGCACAGCCACCGGCGAAGGCCAGCTTGCCGGTCTCTTTCAGAACATCACCCAGGTAATAGTCGATCATCTGCAGCGCCAGCTTCTCGAACAGCGCTTGCATGCTGGCAGCGTAGTGAATATAGGGCTCGTCGGCGATATCGCCTTCACGCTTGGGCCCCAACCACTCGATCAGCTTGGGCGAAAAATAGAAACCCTTGCCCTTTTCTTTATAGCGGCGTAGCCCGATGACGTTAGCGTAATCGGTGTTGATCACCAGCTCGCCTTTTTCAAAGCTGGCCAAGCGCGAAAAGTCGTATTTGCTGGCGTCACCATACGGCGCCATGCCCATGACCTTGAACTCACCATCGAGCATTTCGAAACCGAGAAATTCGGTGATCGCCCCGTAGAGCCCGCCCAGGGAGTCGGGGTCGAAGAATTCTTTGATCTTATGGATCTGGCCGTGCTCGCCATAGCCGAAAAAGGTGGTGGCGTATTCACCCTTGCCGTCGATGCCCAGAATCGCGGTTTTTTCCTGGAAGCCCGAGCAGTGGTAGGCACTGGAGGCGTGGGCCAGGTGGTGCTCGACCGGCTCGATCTTGATTTTTTTCGGGTCGAAGCCCAGCTGCTCGAGGCAGAACACAATTTTGTTGCGGTAACGCTTATACCGCCGGTTACCCATCAACAACGCATCGAGGGCGCGGTCTGGCGCATACCAATAGCGCTTGGCGTAATGCCAACGGGCTTTGCCGAACAGGCTGATGGGCGCGAATGGGATGGCGACGACGTCGACATCCGCTGGCTTGATGTCCGCTTGTTCCAGGCAGAACTTAGCCGACTCGTAAGGCATGCGGTTCTTTGCGTGTTTGTCGCGCACGAAGCGCTCTTCCTCGGCAGCGGCGATCAGCTTGCCATCGATATAGAGGGCCGCGGAGGGATCATGGCTAAGGGCGCCGGACAGGCCAAGGATCGTCAATGCCAAAGGTCTAGCCTCTTTAATCGGGGTATTGGTGCATGCGGCAAGGCGGCAGGCAGCTAAAGGGGCGCGATTATAACGCAAAAGCCGGCGACTGTAGCGGGGGCACTGCGGCCCGATCTTCGCTCCAGCCTGGCCTCGCGCGTAACTATGCACCGCCGAAGGCCGGCAGCGTGGCTTTAACCTGGCCGACCGTCCACGCGCCAAGGAAACATCATGAATGAATTGGACCCCATCGAGCAGCTCGAAGCCCTGGAGCAGCGTATTGAGCAGACATTCGATGCCGCACCTTCACTGCTGGAAATACTGCACATCCGCCTGCACGACGGCTTCCCGCGACTACCTGAGGCCGTGCGTGCCCAGCAGTTGCTTGTCGACGGGCAACCCCTGACCTTCTGGGTGCAACAGCGCCTGGCCACGGGCCGCCCGCTCAGCCTGGCCCGGCCATGCACGGTCAGTTATCCCACCGAACGCCAACAGCCCCCCCAGAGCCTTCGTCCCGAGCCACTGGAACGTTTGATCGAGCTGGTTGGCGGTAGCCCCCGGGCGCTATTCAAGGACTATCTCAAACGCCACTGGCTCATCCACCGCTGGCAAGGCCAGAACCTTACGGCGAGGTGGCGCGCGGCATTGGTCGAGCAGTTGCAAGCGCAATTACGGCTGCGCGAGCAGGACGCCACCCTGCCACCCGCGACGGCGACCATGCTCAATCAACTCATTACCTACCCGGACGCGGCGGCTCGCCAAGCGCTGCCCGCCAATAATCGGCCTGGGGTGTACCGGATCAGGCTCACCAGCCCCGCCAATGGCTGGGAGGTCAGCTTGCCGGGCGCCTACGTCGTGACCCAACGCGACGCAATGGGTTTTACCGATCGGTTTGGCGCGTTCAGTGTACCCAGCAAAGGCGCTCCCGCGATCATTTCGCCGCGCACAGACTGTGGTGCGGCCACCTTGCATACTTTGGCTTGCGGGCTCGAACCCTTCGACTCGCTGAGCGACCTGTATGACGAATTGGCCGAACGCTTCGACGACGAGCGGCAAACCCAGCAACTCCTGGCCCCCCTGGGCCGCGCGGATCGAATTCAAGCCTTGCGCGCGCAGGCCCTGGAACTGCAAGAGCTGCACCGCGACGTGTTCACGCAGACCATCGCCGACCTCAGGGCCTGGCAGGACCGACAGATCGATGACTGGGCAGGCAACAGTGGCCCGATCAGTTTTGTCGACATGAGCTCGGGGCTGAGCCAGGCCATTGATCCGCTTGGGCTGATTAACAATAAAGCGTTGCTGAGCACGCGCTACACCGCACTCCTTGAGAAAAATCTGCCACCTTGGATGAAGCAGGCTTCTGCCCAGCAAAAAATCGACATTATGCAGGCTCTACAAGCCCTGGCGGCTGCACTGGCGCTCGCCGCCAACCGGGGGGTGCCCAGCCTCAAGCAGTTTGCCGAACCTGGGCAGATGCTCAGCTACGCCAGGGAGCGAATCAAAGAGCGCCTACGCGCCGACCGCGGCGTCGAGGTAGACCCCGACACAATCACCATTAGTGTCACCACTGCCCTACAGACCGGGCCAATCCCGCCGCCCACCAACCCCACCAGCTCAATTGTCGGCAGGGCGCGGCAACAGGCCGGTTACCCGGTCACCCTGACCACTCGGCGCTACAGCCTGACCGAGCTGGCGCTAACCAACGTAGCAGGGTTCGACAGCGACTATGCCCTGACCGCCCGCGTAAGCTGCCCGCCCGGCAGTGACTGCAGCAACCTGTCACCTGGCTACTTGCAAGACCTGGTACGCCACCTCGACATCGGTGATACCTATGCACGGTTCGTCAAAGCTCGTTTACTGCACGGCAAAGACGCACAGTGGCGCCAAGAGCATTACCGCGCGATCACCCTGGCCAGAATGCACGCCGAGGCCATCAAGGCCCGCTATGCCGGGCATCTTCTTGCGGACCGTGATGAACGTGGCTATCAGTGGGCAGCCGCGCTGCTTAAGCAACCCGACAATACCCAGGGGGCAAGAAGTTTTGCCGGGCATCAACTGGACATACATCAGTTATTGATCAGAAATGCCACGGTCAGCGGCGTACTGGTCATCACTTCGGCTGCATCGCGCAGCGTTCCCAACCTAGTGGTGTACACCCCGGATGCGCCTGACCGCCGGGCCTGGCGCGAGTACCGTAACGGGGCGCAGTGGCTGCGCAACTTCAAAGCCAGCCCTAAGCTGTGCGAGTACGTGATCGCGCGCGTCGCCTTAGCCCATCAAGCCGATGTGAGGCAGTGGCTAAGCAGAGGCGGTGCTGGGTCTGAGGTGCAGTTGCGGAAAATATCGGGGGATTTCATCCACCAGCAATACCGTGCCGAGGTTCAGCAAGTGCTGGCCAATATCGATGCACAATCGACTTCTACCTTTGAAATCAACGTCAACCAAGCTTGGCAGTTGAGCCTATTGCTGGTGGAAATCGCCTCGACCGTCCTTCCCGGCAAACTGCTATTGCCGTTGGCTTTGGGCAGAGCTTTTTGGACCCTATGGGAAGGGCTCGACCACGTGGCCCAGAAGCGCAACAGCGAAGCCTTGAATAGCCTGCTAGACAGCCTGGCCCATAGTCTGGACGCCACGTCCATTGCCCTGGGCTCGCCGTTCATGGCGCGTACCCTGCGCAAGATACCGTTGAAAGCACCGCTGCTGGTGAATCCAAGCCTATCGCTGGAGCAGACGCCGCCCAATCTGCGCTTTCGTGTGGACGGGCGTTATCAGGAGGGGGTCTATGAGAAAGTCTCGACTACCGGGGGCCCCTCTGAGTACTTTATGGAAGACCGCGCGGGGCGCACCTATCAAGTGCTGTTCGACGGCGAAGCCTGGCACGTGGTGGATGCACGCAACCCCGACACGCTCTATAAACCCATGGTGCGCCGCACCCCAGGCGGCGACCTGGAAATCATCAGCAGCGTGCAGTGGCACGGCTCTACCCCTGACCTACCCCGCCTACTGGAAGATTACCAGCGAGGCGATATCGCCGCAGTCGAACTGGACACCGACGACCGCGGCCTGGCGACTCACCACGGCGCTCTGTATGTGGTTCTCGGCACCTATGTAGTGGCTGTACGCAAGAGCCTGCGCGAAGACCGCTACCAGGTATTGGCCCCCGCCCCCCAAGAGGGCCAACCGGCAACCATCCTATTGCGCTATGACCACGCCGCGCGCCACTGGGAAATCAAAGTCAAACAGGCGGGCGTGATCAGTGCCTGGCTGCCTGTCCCAGTGGCGGCGTCTGGCCTTACTTAACGCGTGGAAAGCCATGAATGGCAGTTGCCGACCTCCACCTCGACCTTCTTGATAAAAGGAAAGTAGTGATCGATAAGCCCGTTTAAGCGCTGCTCGTAAACCTGGCTAGTAACGCCCCACCCAACACTCAATTCCTGGCGCAGGGCCAGCTCATAGTAATCGGGGCGACAGGCCAGGAGTTGCCGGTTGAGTAGCGTTGGCCCCGTCATTTCAAACATCTTGCGCATGTAGGCCCAAAAAGCGGCCTTTTGTGCAGGTTCCGCCGCCGACGTGAGTACCGGCCTGGCCTGATCATAAAAGGCCCGGTTGGCTTGAAATTGCTCACGCATGGCTTCGGTAATACGGCGCAGTACAGGGTTGTTGGCGTGGCTGCCCAGAATATGGCTGTTGTAACCCTTGAAGTTCAGGGTGTCGAGTTCGACCGCATCATCGAGCAGCACATCATGCACACCCGCAGGCAATTCCACGTTGTCGTAAACCGAGGTAAAGGCGTTGTCCACGTCGGTGTAGATGCCGCCGTAAGCATCGAGCAGTGGGTAGCGCAGCACGTCACTGGCAGCTGACAGGTTGCGTGCAACGCCATGGCGGCAACGCTGGTAAAGGGCACCGCTGTCAGTGAGTTCAAGTTGCTTGAAGAACGGCTCGTTGCGCAATACCAGGGTTGTTCCCGAAAACCCGTGCTCGTAAAGCTTTTCCACCAGTTGCCCCGACAGCTCGGGGGTGCTCATATCGCTGTGCACAATGGACTGGTAGCCTTTCATTTTGGCCGAGTTGTCGACGATATTGCGCAGCAGGTCATCAGAAGGAAGCTCATGCCCCACCCAGATGTAATGCAGTGTTTTGGGAATGGGTCGGGCATTGAGCAGCGGTTTGGGCAACGGCGGCAACAACACCGACTTGAGCCGAACCGGCGCTGGCGCCTGCGCGGCGGCCAGCCGCCACTGCGCCTCATCACCCTGCTGCCAGCGGCCTTCGGGCGTGCGCCAGAGCACGTCCTGCAAGATCCTGTCCCGGGCGCGCCAGGCGCCTAGATCGGCGTCGTACGCCGCCACCACCGGGCCGCGCCGCTGCACCCTGATCATATAGCGATTGAGTATCCGCTCGACGCCATCGAGCGGCAGCTCGACTGTGACGTCAGCCTCCAGTGGCTGAGTGACGATCGCCTCAGTGGGTGCCGACAGCGGTAAAAAAGCGCTGGCCTGCGTTTCACCGCCACCGCCACCGGCCAGGCGCAGGCGTGCGCCAACCTGCCATTGCCCCGACTCGTTTCGGCGGATGGGCACGAAGAATTCAAAGCCATTGGGATTCGCAGGGTCGACCACCCCCCACGATTTGAGCGTGCTCACATACCTCACCCGAAAAGGGCTACCGTCGATCACGGCATAGGTTTCATCACCATTGCACAAATAGATGCCCGCCAATGGCCCAGCCACGCTCATGGGGTCTTCACCCGTGAGCATTACTGCAGGTCGATAAGGCTCCAGCTCGACCATAGCCTGGGGATCATCGGCATTGCGCATGGGCGACAAGCCATGGCTTGTCAGACTATCCCCTTCGATGGCATTGCTTTCAGCGTTGGGCGGCGCGAGTTCGATGGGCGCCTCGCCCATGTCGCCGATCACACTGACTTCGTTCAACAACGGTAAGGTCAACACCACATTGAGCGAACTCAATAAAGCGTCGCGGGCGCCCTCTCGGCGCTCCCGTGCATTGACCCCTTCCACGGCTTTGTCGATGTTCAGACCGACATCCACCAGACCTGCAGCAACGGTCGCCGCCGCGATTGGGGCACTGAGTAGGGAGAACCCGCCGTACAGCCTGGTGAAGGTCGTCAGGTAGTTGATCCACAGCCCTTTGGTGAGTGTGCTGTTGGACACCAACAGGTACTTCAGGTCCTGCTCCATGTTGCGCTGCAGGGTGTCGCACAGGTAAGTGAAGGCGTGGGCATCCACCGTCACGCTAACGTTATTGAAACGCGGGTGGCGGGGGCTCCAAGGCGTTTCGGCAATGGACTGCAGATGCACTTTGAGGTTGTCCCAGCGCTCCTGCTGGTCGTGCTCGCGGCGAACGAACTGTGGCATGAAATCGGCCAGCCCCTGCGGCGTGTTGACCTGTTTCTGTACCCATGCGTACAACTGTTCATCGCTATCGAAGGCGACGAAGGCTGGCCGCTGCAAGGGCCGATAGAGTATCTGTCGCCCCGCCGGGGTGCAGAAACGCAACACGGTGTCACTGGTAAAGCCAGCGATGTCGAACGTTCGCACCACGGTGCTGGAGGTCCCCACCACCGGCCCCTGCAGTTTGAAGGGGCGAAAGGGCGTGCTGGGGTCATTGACCACGGCGTGGTAGACAACGGTGTAGTCTTGCGCACGCATCTTTCCGGCCAGGCACTGATGGGTGGCACAGGCCAGCAGGCTGATTTTTGCCGTCAGGCAGTAAGTCGCGCGTTGGTTGATCCAGAACGCTTTCAAGCGGGTGGAGTAGAGGCCAGCGAAATCCAGGCGCCAGAACTCATCCATGACCTGGCGCGGGTCCAGTCGTACTTCGTTGTGCTCATCGAAGATAGTTGCGTTGGCATCAGCGGTGTAAAAACCGCCCATCTGCATCAGCAGGTCGCTGTCGACCTGCTCTTGCAAATCGAACCGGCGCAGCACCAGTTCCACCAGGGTCAGCGAATGGACGGGCACTCCATAGTGCATCCACCCGGTATAAGTCAGTGGGCTACTCATCGTATGGGAGAAGTGGTGCCAATAGACCCGATGCGGGTCTATCTGCGCGCCGGTCAGGCGCAGCAAAAGATTGGCGGCGGCCTCCTCGGCCAGTCGATTGAGGTCGGGGTACTGCTCGTAGAGTTGCTCGACCTTAGCTTCCCAGTACGCTTGCCTGAGCCTGGAGACTTCGGTTTCGAGGTTGTTGTCGTCTGCTGTTATGGCGCCATCTGTTGTCATGCATAACCCCTCCGTTGGATAGAGGGGTCAGCCTAGCGCGCACTGTTCAGGCAATAAGTTGCATATCTATTCTCGCGTAACTAATCCTCAAGCCCGGGCAGATGAGGCAGGCGCTCGGCCAACAGCGCGCGCAACGCGCTCTCGGGCGGCCAGTTGCGCAGCAAGCGCGCGCGGTCGCGGCCGAAGGCTGCGGCAAAGCCGCTCTGGTTATCGTGCTGGCACATGGCGTCTAGATCGATCAGCGCCCAGCGGCCGTTGTGCCAGAACAGGTTATTGCCTTTGAGGTCGCCGTGGCTGATGCGCTCGCGAATGAGGTCGCCGAACAGTTGCTCCAGGGCCTGGAGCTGCGCAGCAGGAACATCACCGCTGGCCACGTGAGGGGCAAAACAGGTGATCAGGTCGGGCCCAGGCAAATGCTCGGTGACAAGATACGACGTACGTCGCATCCACAAAAAACGCTTTTCCAGCACCGCCAGAGGCGTGGCCGTGGCCATACCCAGAAACAGCAGCCGGTTACCCTCGACCCAAGAGTGCCAGGCACGGCTCGGCCGCCAGAAACGCTTGAAGGCGTGCAGCAGGCTTTTGATGTTGTAGCGCTTGATGAGTAAATCTCGCCCTGCGACCTGCACCACGCCGACCGTCGCCGAGTGCCCATCTTTCAACAATGGCCCGCGGGCTAGCTGGGCATCGGCCATTGCGAAAAGGGCTGGCATTGCCAAGTGTTCTTCACGCCGGCTGGCGCTGAGCCCAAAGGGCCCAGCTTCGACATGAAACAAGGTGCACTCACGGCCAACCTTGGCCATGTAGTCTTTCATCCGCCAGGCCCTGACCTTGTCGATCTGCGTCTGCAAGGCTTCCATGGGCAGGCCGTGCTCGCCGTTGGCCAGCAGGTAATGCACGAGCAGTTCTTCCGTGAAGGGCTCCAAGGCTTTGGGAAGTTGCGCAAACAGCACGCCCAGGTTCTGCAACACCCGGGCGCGGGACAACGGTTGACCCGGTGTTTCAGCGCGGATCCCTGCCCCGTCAATCAAAAACAGTTGGCCCTGATGCCGCAGCAGATTGTCCAAATGCAGGTCGTCCTGCCATAAGCCTTTGCTATGCATGGTGGCCACGGCCGTCAGCGCCTCAGCCAGTACGGCTTGTTGCTCATCTGCCAACACGGGCAGGCCCTGCACTGCCTGCCAGGCCTCGCCCAGGCTCTGCGCACCTTCGAGAAATTCAAACAGCAGCCAGCCGCCCTCGCCGTTCTCTAGACCCTGCGCCAACAACGTGGGGGTCGCCAAGCCCTGAGCGGCCAGCAAGCCCACACCGTCGCGCTCGCGCTGAAAGTGCACCGCCGCCTTAGGCCCCACCAGCAACTTGGCCAATACCGCACGCCCGCGCCAAACCGCCGCGCCCACATAGCGCTGGCCAGGCAGCACCCGCAGCAGGCTGAGCAGTTGCAAATCTGCCGGGCCCGCAGCGTCGCTAAGCGTCACTACCAGCGGCAGGGCCGGCGTTCGCCCGGCGGCCTTGAGTTCCGACAAGCGCATCAGCGCGACTCCTTGTGGGTACGCCGGCGCAACAGGCGGCTCAGCCAACGCTCGACCACCGGGCTTTCCTGCGACTTCTGTAGGTAGGTGGCCAGCATTACCCGCACGTCGGATTCGCTCCAGGCGCCAGCGCGACGCAGCAATGGCTCGAGGTCTTTGATTTTATCGCGCTGACCAAACACAACAGGCCTGGTTTTTTCCAAGTCGATCAATTGCGCTTGCCAAGTATCACTGCGCTCGCGCAAGAAAATATGCTTGGGGTAAAAACAGCCATGTACCTGGCCTGCGCGGTGGAGTGTGCGCGCCAACTGGCCGCAGGCCACCACGATGGCCCAGTGCTGTTTGTCTGAAAGCTTGGGCCACTGCTGCAGCAGTGAGTCCAGGTCCGTCCAGCCGTCCAGCGCTCGGGTCATCAACAGCGCCTGCCATTGCCCAGGAATACGGCGCTGGCCGTAATAAACGGCATCCAACGACGGAATGCCCAGTTCGTGATAACGGCGGATGTTACGGAATTCACGGCCGAAGGTGGGCTCACCGAACGGCCGATGCAAGGTATGGGTCAGGTAGTTGCTTTGGCGTTTCAGGTAAAAGCCTTTGCCTTCCAGTTCCAAGCGAAACACGCTGCTCCAGCCACCGCGCGCTGTGTTCGGCTCATCTACGGCGTCAAGCTGCAGCCCCCACAAGTCCTCGAAGCTACCTAAACCGTGGCGCTCTAACAGGGCTTGGTCATTGCTGGCGATGAAATCGCTCATTCGCGTCCCTCGAAAAACGTGACGATATGACGGACGCGACGCTTGTCGGCCTCGTTGAGCCGCGCGCGCTGGCGGTACTGCAGATAAAAGCGCAAACGCTGGGTGGCCGAGAGGTGATATTTCGCGACTTTGTCCAGGCAAGCGAGGTCTTTGGTGATCCGGTAGCGCAACAGGAAGCCCCACCAAAAAGCCCCGTTTGGACAGTCGATGAAGTACAGCACCCCGGCATCGTCCACTAGCAAATTACGCCATTTAAGGTCGTTATGGGCGAAGTGGTTATCGTGCAGCGCGCGGGTGGACCGTGCCAATTGGCGGCTGATGGAGTCGACCCAGGCGCGATCGGCCAAACGGGGGTCGCCCGCCGCAGCCAAAGCCGCGAGGTCTTCGGTACGAGGCAACTCCCGGGTAATCAACGCACCTCGGTAATAACTGGCGCCGTGGCGCTCCAGGCCCCAACCGACCACCTCTGCCGTGGGAATCCCCCACTTGGCAAAACGCTTGAGGTTTTGCCACTCGGATTTAACCCGCGGCCGCCCCATGTAACGCCGCAGCCCTTTGCCCGCGCCGACGTAACGTTTGACGTAGTAATTCACGCCTTCGCGCTGCACGCGGACCACTTCAGACAGCGGATCCCGGGTCAACGGTTCCCCCTCAAGGGCAAACACAGCCTCAAGGCTGCCAAAGTCCGCAGCCAAATGGGCATAGTCAGCTTCTAGCGTCCAACCCGCCATCAGAGCGCGCCTCCGTAACGAAGTTTACGGTCGTAAAGCTTGTCCGCTTTGCTCTGAAGAAGTGCCAACAGCGCGGCATGTTGGCCGAGCACCTGGCGTAAGGGCAGCTGAAAATAAACGCGCAGAAAACGCAGTTTGTCGCGCGAGGTCAGGCCAATATCGAACGTCGAGAAGTACAACGCCGCCAGGTCCTTGTCACGCCAGCGCCGAGGGATGTGCGTACGGGTTTGCGCGCGATGCAGGTCGATCACCGACAAGCGAAAATGCTCAGGCGTTACCGGCTGGTCGGTGTGCAGGAGGAAATGGCAGATATAACAGTCACGGTGGTTGACCCCCGCACGGTGCATCATCCCGGTCATGCGCGCCACTTCGGCGATCAGCGCATGCTTGAGCCGGGGCGGCGGCGGGCGTTGGCGCCAATCCATGCTGAAGTCTTCCAGGCTGACGGTGGGCGCCAGCTCCTGGGTCACGATGAACGAATGTTGCGCGGCCGGGTTGCTGCCCCGCTCGCCGTAGGCCACCGCCGTCATGGTGGGCACACCGACTTCATGCAAGCGTTGGATCGCCCGCCATTCCTGGCCGGCGCCAAGCACCGGCAACTTGGCCGAAAAGAGGTTCTTGAACACCTCGCCCCAACCAATGCCACGGTGGATTTTGACGAAATAGCCAGCCCCCTCGACCTCGGTGCGCAGGGTACGTCGGCCTTCGAGCTCGCGATAGACCTCGCCTTGCAGGGCCTCGACCGCCTCGAACGGGTCCCGTTGGGCCCAGAGGCGTTTAAAGGGTTCGGCTAGCATCAATTTCATGAGTGCCCCTGGGCCACGATTACATCGGCAGCGTGCTGCGGCATGCTGTAAAGGTCAGCGTTGTCGGCATACGCCAGCGCGTTTTGCGCCCACTGAGCGCGGGCCGAATCGTCTTCGAGCATGCGCTGCAGGTAACGGTTGAGCTGCTCCTGCGCGAAAGGCTCATCCAACACCAGACCTGCCTCGGCGTCGACAATGTAATGGGCGTAACCGCAGACTCCCGAAACCAGCACGGGCAGCCCCGCGACCAAGGCTTCGAGCAACACGGTACCGGTGTTTTCGTTGTAGGCGGGGTGGATCAATATGTCGGCCCCCAGCAGGAAGCGCGGAACGTCACTGCGCCCTTTGAGAAACTGCACGCGATCAGTCAGGCCCAATGTGGCGGCCTGTAACTGGAAGACCTTAGGGTCGTCCTGGCCGATGATCATCATCCTGACCCGCTTACGCAACGGGCCAGGCAGTGCGGCCAGGGCTTTCAAAGAGCGGTCGACGCCTTTGGTCTTGAACCCGGAGCCGATCTGCACCACCAGCAGCTCATTGTCCTCAAGCATGAATTCGCCGCGAAACTGCGCGCGAATTTCCGCCGCGTTGGCCGGCGCCCGGCGGTCTTGGGCGATGCCCGGCGGCAGCAGGTGGAAGCGCTCCAGGGGCGTTGCGTAGTGCTTGATGAACAGTGGCTGCTGCACCTCGGAAATCATCAGGATTTCGGTCTTGGCCTCGGGGGCGAACACCGCGCGCTCGTAATCGGCGAAGTGCTTGTAGCGCCCCCACAGCCGGTACAGCCCGTTGCGCAAGGTTTGCGCTTTGTCCTCGAAACAGCCGTCGGCGGCGTAGTAGACATCCAGCCCCGGCATTTTATTGAAACCGACCACCCGGTCGACCGGGCGCTTGGCCAGGTCGGCCTGCAGCCAGGCCAGCAACTTCTCGTTGCGCCGGTGGTTGAACAGCGCCTTGACAGGGGCGACACACACCTCGAAACCAGGCGGGACATCGCCCTCCCAGATCAAGGTATAGACGCGAATGGTATGCCCACGTTGCTGGCACTCCAGCGCGATGCGCATAAAGTCGCGTTGCAGGCCGCCAAATGGGAAGTATTTGTACAGCACAAATGCCAGTTGCATCAGCGAAGATCCTCGGCCAGTAACATTGCGCTCAGTCGGCTCGCCACACGCTCGGGGTTCAACCGGGTGAAGCACAATGGCCACTCGCGTTTCAGATCGAACCGGGCCTGGTCTTCAGGCGTCGGTTGATAGGTGCATTTTTTTTGCAGGCACGGCGCACACGGGAAGTCGCTGCCCAGGTGTTCCTGGCCTTTGCCGTAGGCCCCGGTAAGGCCTGGGTTGGTGGCCCCGAACAGCGACACGGTAGGTACATCCAGCGCCGCCGCCAGGTGGCCAAGGCCGGTATCGACCGCCACGCAGGCCTTGGCCTCGGCCAGTATCGCCGCGACCCCAGCCAGGTTCAATTTGGGCAGTATGTGGACATTTTTCAAGCCAGTGGCGATGCGTTGCGCGCGGGCCTGCTCGGCCGGGTTGCCCCAGGGCAAGCGCACTTCGATGCGCGCCAAGGCCAGACGCTCGGCCAGCTCGCGCCAATAGTGCTCGGGCCAATGCTTGGTATCCCAGGTGGTGCCGTGCAAGAACACCACGTAGGCCGGCGCCGGGAGCTGCGACGGCCACTGCTCACGGCGCAAACCATAGTCTCCCATGGCATTGGGCAAGTCATAACCCAAGGCCATGGCGAACAGTTGGCGCAGCCGCTCCACTGCATGTTGGCCACGGGCCACTGCCAGGCGCCGGTCGTAAAAACGGCTCGCCAGCGGCTCGCGAACGGAGTCGCGGTCCAGCCCGGCCACCGGCGCTTTCACGTAGCGGGTCAGCCAGGCACTTTTCAACAGGCCCTGGGCATCGATCACCAGGTCGTAACGGGTCTCGCGCAGGCGCTGCTTGAAGCGCCGCCATTCGCCACTTTTGAAGGTCTGCCAGAGGTTCTTGCGCCAGCGCCTGATCGCCACCGGCAGCACTTGATCAACGGCCGGGTGCCAGGTCGGAATTTCCCTAAAGCCTTCTTCCACTACCCAGTCAAAACGAATCCCGGGGATGGCCCGCGCCGCGTCGGTGAGCGCTGGCAGCGTATGGATAACATCGCCCAGGGAAGAGGTCTTGATCACCAGTACGCGCAACTCAGTCGACCCCAATCGGCGTGTCGAGTTGCTGCAACGCATCGAACACGCGTTTAGGCTCCAGCTGACGCAAGCAATTGTAGTGGCCGAAACGGCACGTGCGCTCGAAGCAGGGGCTGCACTCAAGGCCCAGGCGGACCACCTCGACCTGGTCGGCCAAGGGCGGAGTGAACCCCGGCGAAGTCGAGCCATAGACGGCCACCAGAGGCCGATTCAACGCGGCAGCCACGTGCATGAGCCCCGAATCGTTAGACACCACCGCATCGGCGCACGACAGCAAATCGATAGCTTGGGCCAGCGAGGTCTCGCCACACAGGTTGAACGACTCTTCCCGCAACCCAGGGATCAAGCGCCCGCGAATCGCCTCGCCCACCGGGTGGTCTTTTTTCGAGCCGAACAGCCACACTTGCCAGCCTTCGCGAATACGCAGCTCGGCCACCTCGGCATAGTGCTCGGAGGGCCAACGCTTGGACTCGCCGAACTCGGCGCCAGGGCACAACGCCAAGACCGGGCGGTCCAGCGCCAGGCCAAACTGGGCCAAGGCCTGGGCGCGGCTTTGCTCCTCGATACGCAGACGCGGCTGCGGGTAGGGTTGCGGCAACTCAGCACCCGGCGCATAGGCCAGCGCCATGAAGCGCTCGATCATCAGGGGGTAACGTTGCTTGTCGAGCACGCGCACGTCATTAAGCAAGCCGTAACGAAACTCCCCGCGCCAACCCGTGCGTTGCGGCACGTCGGCGAAGAAGGGGACCAGTGCCGATTTCAATGAGTTGGGCAGCAGGATCGCTTGATCGTACTGGCCCTTCAGGCCTTTGCCGATGCGCCGGCGGGTGGCCAGCTCGAAGGCGCCATGGCCCAATGGAAAACTCAGGGCCTGACGCACCTGGGGCATGCGCTCCAGCAGTGGCCGGCTCCACTCGGGCGCCAGCACATCGATGACGCAGCCGGGGTGGCGCTGTTGCAGGCACTCGAAGAGTGTCTGCGCCATTACCATGTCACCGACCCAACTGGGCCCAATGATCAGAATTCTCATAGTCTTCCAGAACAATCCATCGAATACCGCGATGACCCGTCGCAAGGGGCCGATTCAGGGCCGTTAACTCAACCCTAACTGCACCCAGATTCGCCTGACGGCCTGCCGCTCAAGCATGAACTGATCGCCGGCGATCACCCCGGCCTGCTTTTGCAAGGCCTGGCGGTGCGCCGCAGAACGGTAGGCTTTGTAAGCTTCACGCAGCACCCCGGCATCCTCAGCGGACATCAGACCAGCCTGCTCCAGGCCTTCCAGGATGCGGATGTTGTCGGTGTAACGCAGTAAAGCCGGGTACTCCCCGGACCACGCCAGGGCCGCGTATTGCACCATAAATTCAATATCGACGATACCTCCGGCATCCTGCTTGAGGTCAAACGAGGCCTGCGGATCGAACGCATTTGCCGCGGTCCCGGCCGCTGTGGCGCGGGTTCCGAGGTTATCGCGCATCTTGCCGCGCATTTCGCTGACCTCCGCGCGCAGGCGCTGCAGGTCGCGCTCGCGGGACAACACTTGGGCGCGGACCGCCTCGAAACCGGCACTCACCAATGGGCAGCCGACCAACACCCTGGCGCGCACCAGCGCTTGATGCTCCCAGGTCCAGGCTTCGTTTGCCTGGTAGCGGGAAAACGCCGCCAGGGTGCTGACCAGCAGCCCCGACGCGCCGGACGGGCGCAAGCGCATGTCCACTTCGTAGAGTTGCCCCGAGTTGGTCTGGGCGGTCAGCAAGTGAATGATGCGCTGCCCCAGGCGGGTGAAAAACTGCGCGCTGTCGATCGGCTTGGGGCCATCGGTTTCCACGTCGGCGGCGCCGTCATGGATAAACACCAGGTCCAGGTCGGAACCATGGCCCAGCTCGATACCGCCCACCTTGCCATACCCCACAATGATGAACCCGGGGTCACAGCGCTTGCCATTGCTCCCCTCGGGCACCCCATGCCGGGCGACCATCTGGCGCCAGGCGAGCGCCAGTACCTGCTGCAGAATGGCCTCGGCCAGCCAGGTCAGGTAGTCGCTGACTTTCATCAGAGGCAGGCTGCCGTTGATCTCTGAAGCCGCCACCCGCAAGTTGTGCGCCAGCTTGAAATGGCGCAAAGCTTCCATCTGCTGTTCGAGGTCGTCTTCGGGAATACGCAGCAGCCGCTCTTGCAGTTCGGCGGTCAACTCCGGCGCCAGCGGCGGGTTGAACAGCCGCCCTTCGTTGAGCAGTTCATCCAGCAACAGCGGGAAGCGGGTGATTTGCTCGGCAATCCAGGGGCTAGCGGCGCACAAGGTCAACAGGCGGCGCAAGGCGTCGGGGTTTTCCGTGAGCAGTACCAAATACGCCGAGCGCCGGGCCACGGCCTCGACCAACGGCAGCACACGCTCGAGCACCAGGTCCGGGTCGGCGTGCTCCACCGCTTGCGCCAGCAGCCTGGGTATAAAGGCGTCCAGGCGCTCGCGGCCAAGGCGCTGCATGGCGCGCAACGCGGAACTTGCGCGTAAGTCGGCCAACAGCTTGAGGGCCCTGGGCGCATCGGCAAAGCCTGCCTCTTGCAACTGGCGGCAGGCCGCCTCTTCGTTTTGCTCTTCATCACACAGCGGCAACCATTCGCCGCCGACGCACACGGCACTGGCCTCCCCTGACTCGTCGTCAGGGTCGGCGATCACTTGGGCGAAATGCCAGGCAATGCGCTCGCGCCACTGCATAAGCTGCTGGTGGAACGCCACCCAATCGGGAAAACCCAGCATAAAGGCGATGCGTGCCCGGTCCAGCGGGTCGTCGGGGAGCATCTGCGTCTGGCGATCAGCCAACGCCTGGATCGCATGCTCGGTATAGCGCAGGAACGCATAGCCATCGCGTAACTCGCTGACCACCGCGCCGGGCAAGTAGCCCTGCCCCTCCAGGGTGGCGAGCACCGCAAACAGCGACCGCTGTTGCAGGCTCAGGTCGCGCCCGCCATGGATCAGCTGAAATGCCTGAGCAATGAACTCGACCTCACGGATGCCCCCGGAGCCGAGCTTGATGTTCTCGGCCATGCCCTTGCGGCGGACTTCCTGCTGGATCAGCAACTTCATGCTGCGCAGGGCTTCGATGGCGGAAAAGTCCAGGTAGCGCCGGTAGACGAACGGCCTGAGCATGCCCAGCAGCGCATCGCCCGCGCCCTGATCGCCGGCAACCACCCGCGCCTTGATCATGGCATAGCGCTCCCAGTCGCGCCCTTGGTCCTGGTAATACTGTTCCAGCGCATTGAAGCTCAAAACCAACGCCCCCGCTGACCCATAGGGGCGCAGGCGCATGTCGACGCGAAACACAAAACCGTCCACGGTGATCGGGTCCAGCGCCTTGATCAGGCGCTGGCCGAGGCGGATGAAAAACGCCTGGTTATCCAGCGGCCGTTTGACCCCGGTGGTTTCGCCACCCTCGGGGTACGCGAAGATCAGGTCGATGTCCGAAGACAGGTTCAGTTCCATCGCGCCCAGCTTGCCCATGCCTAACACAACCATCTGCTGCGGCTCACCGCTGTGCTGGCCGATGGGCGTACCCAACTGCTGGCAATGCCGGGGGTAAAGCCAACGGTAGGCCTGGTCGATACTGGCGTCGGCCATGTCGGAGAGGTCGCGGCAGGTTTCGATCAAATCGGCCAGGCGCGCCAGGTCACGCCAGATGATGCGCACCTGCTGGCGGGTGCGCTGGCGCCGCAACTGGTGGCCAAGTTCGTCCTCGGTCTGGGCAGCGCCGGCAGCCTGGGCGATTTGCGCACACAGCTCCCCCGCCAGGAAAGGCCGGTCGAGCTCGCCGCTGGCGACCAGGTCGAGCAGCATCGATGGATCCTGCAAACTTTGTTGCAATACGAAATCGCTGGCGGCGCAGACCCGATCGAACTGCCCCCAACGCGGCGCGTCCCAACAGGCTAAGCGCGCCTGCTGCTGCGCCTGGGCCACAGCGTTCTGCCATGAATCCCGATGGCGGGGGACCAACGGTTCGAGCGTCGGGGGTAAATCGACCAGCGCAGGGCGGTTCATGGTCTATCCTTGAGCGGCATACAGGCGGCGGCTGATAGGTACGATGAAAGGCGGCGAGACGGTTGGACTGTCATACAAAAGTTATAAATAGCTAAAAAAATGTAATTATTGGCAGTTATCATCGCGAAAAAGCCTTTCAGTAATGTTTTTCAACCCATGGTACCGATCTATGCCACAAGCCATCGGGGGGTAGCCCCCCCTCAACCCGTCGGTTTACCACCGCGCCCTTTTTGCAAAAACATGAAATGGTCAATGATTTGTAGTAAAACTACACGCCGCCGGTAGATCCCACCGGTAATCCAAGAATTCAATACCGTCTGCCCACAAGGCCAGTCGCAAACTCAGGCTTCGATTCTGGAAGCCTTTCCGCCCTGGAGCAAGCCATGCAAGACCTCGATCCCGTCGAAACCCAGGAATGGCTGGACGCCCTGGAGTCGGTTCTCGACAAAGAAGGCGAAGACCGCGCTCACTACCTGATGACCCGTATGGGCGAACTGGCCACCCGTAGTGGCTCAAAGCTTCCTTACGCCATCAATACGCCGTATCGGAACACCATCCCGGTCGGCCACGAAGCACGCATGCCTGGCGACCTGTTCATGGAACGCCGCATTCGCTCGTTGGTTCGCTGGAACGCACTGGCCATGGTCGTGCGTACCAACCTGAAGGACTCCGACCTGGGCGGCCATATCTCCAGCTTCGCCTCCAGTGCGACCTTGTATGACATCGGCTTCAACTACTTCTTCCAGGCCCCGACTGAAGAGCACGGCGGCGACCTGATCTACTTCCAGGGCCATGCCTCGCCCGGCGTCTACGCCCGCGCCTTCATGGAAGGCCGGATCAGCGAAGAGCAAATGAATAACTTCCGCCAGGAAGTCGATGGCAAAGGCTTGTCGTCGTACCCGCACCCTTGGCTGATGCCTGACTTCTGGCAGTTCCCGACCGTTTCCATGGGTCTGGGCCCGATCCAGGCGATCTACCAGGCGCGCTTCATGAAGTACATGGAGAGCCGCGGTTATATCCCTGCCGGCAAGCAAAAAATCTGGTGTTTCATGGGCGACGGCGAGTGCGACGAGCCGGAATCCCTGGGCGCGATCTCCCTGGCTGGCCGCGAGAAACTGGACAACCTGATCTTCGTCATTAACTGCAACCTGCAGCGCCTCGACGGCCCGGTGCGCGGTAATGCCAAGATCATCCAGGAACTCGAAGGCGTGTTCCGTGGCGGCGGCTGGAACGTCAACAAAGTCGTCTGGGGCCGCTTCTGGGACCCACTGCTGGCCAAAGACGTCGACGGTATCCTGCAACGTCGTATGGACGAAGTCATCGACGGCGAGTACCAGAACTACAAAGCCAAAGACGGCGCTTTCGTACGCGAGCACTTCTTCAACTCGCCAGAACTCAAGGCCATGGTCGCCGACCTGTCCGACGACGAGATCTGGAAGCTCAACCGCGGTGGCCACGACCCATACAAGGTCTATGCGGCCTACCATCAGGCGGTCAACCACAAAGAGCAGCCGACGGTCATCCTGGCCAAGACCATCAAGGGTTACGGCACCGGTGCTGGCGAAGCCAAGAACACCGCGCACAACACCAAGAAGGTCGACGTCGACAGCCTGCGCAAATTCCGCGACCGCTTCGACATCCCGGTCAAAGACCAAGACCTCGAAAGCCTGCCGTTCTTCAAGCCTGAAGAAGGCAGCGCCGAAGCACGCTACCTGAGCGAGCGCCGCGCCGCCCTGGGTGGTTTCGTGCCGCAGCGTCGGGCCAAGAGCTTTAGCATCCCGACCCCGCCACTGGAGACCCTCAAAGCGATCCTCGACGGCTCGGGCGACCGCGAAATCTCCACGACCATGGCGTTCGTGCGGATCCTCTCGCAACTGGTCAAAGACAAAGAAATCGGCCAACGCATCGTCCCGATCATCCCGGACGAAGCGCGTACCTTCGGTATGGAAGGCATGTTCCGCCAACTGGGCATCTACTCGTCGGTCGGCCAGCTCTACGAGCCGGTCGATAAAGACCAAGTGATGTTCTACCGCGAAGACAAAAAGGGCCAGATCCTCGAAGAAGGCATCAACGAAGCTGGCGCCATGTCCTCGTTCATCGCGGCCGGTACCTCGTACAGCAACCACAACCAGCCGATGCTGCCGTTCTACATCTTCTACTCGATGTTCGGCTTCCAGCGTATCGGCGATTTGGCCTGGGCCGCTGGCGACAGCCGCACCCGTGGTTTCCTGATCGGCGGCACCGCCGGGCGTACGACCCTCAACGGCGAAGGTCTGCAGCACGAAGACGGTCACAGCCACCTGCTGGCAGCGACCATCCCGAACTGCCGCACCTATGATCCAACCTACGGCTATGAGCTGGCGGTGATCATCCAGGACGGCATGCGCAAGATGACCGAGCTGCAGGAAGACGTTTTCTACTACATCACCGTGATGAACGAAGCCTACACCCAGCCTGCCCTGCCGGCCGGCGCCGAGGAAGGCATCATCAAGGGCATGTACCTGCTCGAAGAAGACACCAAGGAAGCGTCGCACCACGTCCAGTTGCTCGGCTCCGGTACGATTCTGCGTGAAGTGCGCGAAGCCGCGAAGATCCTGCGCGAGCAGTTCAACATCGGCTCCGACGTATGGAGCGTGACCAGCTTCAACGAACTGCGCCGCGACGGCCTGGCCGTAGAGCGCAGCAACCGTCTGCACCCGGGCCAGAAGCCTGAGCAAAGCTATGTCGAGCAGTGCCTCGCCGGCCGTAAAGGCCCGGTGATCGCGTCTACCGACTACATGAAGCTGTTCGCCGAGCAGATCCGCCAGTGGGTTCCAAGCAAGGAATTCAAAGTCCTGGGCACCGATGGCTTCGGTCGCAGCGACAGCCGCCGCAAGCTGCGTCAATTCTTTGAAGTCGACCGCCACTTCGTGGTCTTGGCTGCCCTGGAAGCGTTGGCCGACCGTGGCGATATCGAACCTAAAGTGGTGGCTGAGGCCATTGCCAAGTTCGGCATCGACCCCGAGAAACGCAACCCACTGGACTGCTGAGGAGAATTTTTGTGAGCGAACTTATTCGCGTACCTGACATCGGCAGCGGTGAAGGGGAAGTCATTGAAGTGCTGGTCAAGGTTGGCGACCGCATCGAGGCTGAACAGAGCCTGGTGACGTTGGAGTCAGACAAAGCCAGCATGGAGATTCCAGCCCCCAAGGCTGGCGTCGTCAAAAGCATCAAGGTCAAGCTGGGCGACCGCCTGAAAGAAGGCGACGACGTGCTGGAACTGGAAGTCGAGGGTGCCGCCGAGGCACCAGCGGCGCCTGCCCCGGCCGCTGAACCCAAGCTGGAAGAGAAAGCCGAGGCCGCGCCCGCCGCAGCCCCGGCTGCAGCTCCTGCTGCGGCAGCGTCGAGCCAGGACATCCATGTGCCGGACATCGGCTCGTCGGGCAAAGCGCAGATCATCGAGATTTCGGTGAAGGTGGGCGACACCGTTGAGGCTGATCAGTCGCTGATCACCCTGGAGTCCGACAAAGCCAGCATGGAGATCCCCTCTCCCGCCGCCGGCGTGGTGGAAAGCATCAGCGTTAGCCTGAACGACGAAGTCGGCACCGGCGATCTGATCCTCAAGCTGACCGTGCAAGGCGCCGCCCCAGCCCAGGCCCCAGCCCAGGCCGCAGCGCCAGCAGCGCCAGCCGCCGCTGAACCTGCCAAAGCCGAAAGCCCAGCCCCAGCGGCTGCACCGGCTGGCGATAGCGTGCAGGACATCCATGTGCCTGATATCGGTTCGGCGGGCAAGGCCAAGATCATCGAAGTGCTGGTCAAGGCGGGCGACAAAGTCACGGCCGATCAGTCGCTGATCACCCTGGAGTCCGACAAAGCCAGTATGGAGATTCCTTCTCCTGCTGAAGGCGTGGTCGAAAGCGTTAGCGTCAAGCTGGACGACGAAGTCGGCACCGGTGACCTGATCCTCAAGCTCAAGGTGGCCGGTGCAGCCCCTGCGCCAGCCCCAGCAGCGGCCTCTACGCCCGCGCCAGCCAAAGCCGAAAGCGCAGCCCCAGCTGCGGCCGCTAAAGCCGAAGCACCAGCGGCCGCTCCTGCCGCCGCATCGGGCGCCAAGGTTCATGCCGGCCCTGCCGTGCGTCAGCTGGCCCGCGAATTCGGCGTCGAGCTGTCGGCTGTGGGCCCGACCGGTCCACACGGGCGCATCCTCAAAGAAGACGTGCAGGTTTACGTCAAGGCTATGATGCAAAAGGCCAAGGCTGCCCCGGCGGCCGCCGCCGGCGCTACGGGTGGGGCTGGCATACCGCCTATCCCGGTGGTCGATTTCAGCCGTTTCGGCGAAATCGAAGAAGTGCCCATGACCCGCTTGATGCAGGCCGGCGCCACCAACCTGCACCGCAGCTGGCTGAACGTGCCCCACGTCACCCAGTTCGACCAGGCCGACATTACCGAGCTAGAAGCCTTCCGCGTTGCGCAGAAAGCCGCTGCCGAGAAAGCCGGGGTCAAACTGACCGTACTGCCGCTGCTGCTCAAGGCCTGTGCGCACCTGCTCAAGGAGCTGCCGGACTTCAACGCGTCTCTGGCGCCGAGCGGTAAGGCGATCATCCGCAAGAAGTACGTCAACGTCGGCTTTGCCGTAGATACCCCTGATGGCCTGCTGGTACCGGTGATCAAGAACGTCGATCAGAAAAGCTTGCTGCAACTGGCTGGCGAGGCGGCGGCCCTGGCTGAAAAAGCCCGGACCAAAAAGCTCTCAGCCGACGATATGCAAGGCGCCTGCTTCACCATTTCCAGCCTGGGTCATATTGGCGGCACCGGCTTCACGCCGATCGTCAACGCGCCGGAAGTGGCGATCCTTGGGGTATCGAAAGCGACCATTCAGCCAGTCTGGGATGGTAAAGCCTTCCAGCCCAAGCTGATGCTGCCGCTGTCGTTGTCCTACGATCACCGGGTGATCAACGGGGCCGCTGCGGCGCGCTTCACCAAGCGCCTGGGCGACCTGCTGACCGATATCCGCACCATGCTGTTGTAACTGGTTTTCGAGCTGCCACGCTCGTACCTCAACCCCGCCATCATGGCGGGGTTTTTTTTGCCTGTGGCGCTGCCCACCTGAAAAACTCGGCTTGCCTACCCCTGCCTGGACCGCTACCGGACCCTGCCAGCCCCTTCGCTTCTGAATAATTCAACGCCGTGCCTTAACGGGCGCGCCCAATGAATTCGAAAGGAATCGAAGATGAAACTGCAGCCTCCAACCGTAGGCCCTATCCTCGGCCATACCACCACACAACAAGCGCGGATCATGCTGCGCGGTAACGACTGTGCGCCTCAGGCCGGCATCGCTGCCGTGCGCTACCGGCGCAAAGACCAAGCCGACTGGTCGCCCGCCCACTGCGTCGCGCTGTCGGTTGAGCACGACTTTACCGCCGTCATAGCGCTCGGCAACCTTCAGGCAGGGGCCGAGTACCAGTACCAGGCCGGCTGGTTCACCCTGGACAGCCCCGCCGCGCTGGCCGAGTTCGACCTGCGGGGTCTCGACTGGTCCGCAGAAACCTTCCGCCTACGCACCCCCAGCGGTAAGCCGGGGGCCAAGCGCAGCTACATCATTGGCTCGTGTCGCTACCTGCCGGTGGTCAAAGGCGTGGCCGTAGAGGCCAAGAAAAGCGACGCTATCTTTAAAGCCATCAACGACCAGCAAGCGCCCATCGACGCCGTGGTCATGGTGGGCGACCAGATCTATGCCGACCAAACCAACGCGGCTCTGCCGGACACTGAGCTGCACCAGTTTCTGACCAAGCATCAATTGGCTTTTGGCCAGCCCTATATCCGCGAATTACTGGCCAATAACCCGAACTATATGATCCTCGATGACCACGAAATCGAGGACAACTGGCCGGCCCGGCGCAGCGAGGCCAAAGCAGCCAAACTGGCCAATGCGTTGAAGGCGTACGAGATCTACCAAGTCAGCCACAGCCCGATCCCCAACGTGAACGGCCAAGAGGTCGAGCGCCAGGTGGATCGCTATTGGTATCAGTTTGCCGACGGTGATGTGGAATGGTTTGTCATCGACGCTCGAACCCAGCGCGACCTGCGCCCGGACAACCGCTTGATGATCGACTCTGCCCAGGAGCAAGCATTGCTGCAGTGGCTTGAAACCAGTAAGGCGCGGGTCAAGTTTGTGGTGACCTCGGTCATGCTCTACCCCGACCTCAAAAATGATCAGGACGATTCCTGGAAAGCGTTTTACGCCCAGCGCAACCGCCTGCTCGAACATATTCGCTGTAACCGCATTCGCAATGTGATTTTCGTGACGGGCGATGTACACGCCTCGATGACCTGCGAACTGCGCCATTCCAGCAGCAAGGATTTCATAGTGCACACTATCGTGTCGTCCCCCTTGCACTGCATCCCGATGCCCCACGCCAAGGAAGATGATTTCATCCTTGACCAGCCACTGACCCGGATCGGCAACGACGAGTACACGCCGAAACTGAGCAGTAGGGTAATCAACAAAGACAACTTCGCCAGGGTGACCATCGAACGCGACAACCTGAGCGTGTGTTTCTACGACCGCGAGGGCACCATTATTCAAGGCACTGACATTCAGCTCGACTGAACGCAAAATGCACGAAACAGCCGCTAGCGCAGCTTTTTCGTGCATTGAACTGAAGAAAATTCCTCTTCGGCCGACAACATACAGGCACGGGGCCACTCTATTGCTTGTCAGCCCGAGCCGCATGATGCAACCTTGCCGCACGCGCCAGTGATCCGGGTGTTTTATCGTGCGCGATCAGCACTCTTTAAGCGAGCTCTCAATGAAAAGCCAGCCCGATGCTGCCAGCCGTATGACGGCCGAGGTAGTTACGCAGTTACCCGTGCCTTCGCGGCTCGGCATGCTGCGTTTCGAGCGGCTGAACGACGCCAGCTGGGCGCTATTGTTCCTCGACCCCGCCTGCGAGCGCCAATTCGGCCTGCCCGCCGGTGAGCTCTGCGCGCTGCTGGGCTCGCCTTACGCAAGCCTGATGGAACCCGAGGCGCGCTACCGGCTGCACGATATTATTCAGGCGCAACTGGCCGAAAAATCCCATTACCGGGTGCGCTACAACGTACATACCGGCGACGGTACCGTCAGTGTAGTAGAAATGGGCGAACCCTATCGCCAGCATCATCGACAATTACTCCGCGGCTACCTGCTGGTCGATGAAGCCCTCGACACTGTCGAGCTATCAGCCGCCGAGCTGGAAGACCGCAACAGCCGCCTACAGATTGCCCTCGAACTCAACCAGAATGCCCAGCAAGAACAATTGCAGCATCTGGACCGTGTCCGCGCTCAACAAAGCCTGATCCTGAACCTGGCGCGCCAGCGCTACAGCACCAGCAACCCGCTGCTGGAGGCTGCCGAGCTGATCACACGCAATGCTTGTGACATTTACGCAATCGATTGCGCGAGCCTGTGGCGGCTTGAAGAACAGCACCTGCAGCCGGTGACCGCGTTCTACGCCGCCAGCCAAGAGCACCGCCTGCCCCAAGCGGTCGATGTCAGCCGTTACCCGGACTACCTGGCCGCCCTGCATAGCAGCCGTGCTATCGATGCCAGCAATGTCAGCGAAGACCCCCGTACCCACGAGCTGGCCGAAGGTTTCCGAGCCCGCGACATTGGCTCGATTCTCGATGCCAGTATTCGCGTTGATGGCCAAGTGGTGGGTGTGCTGTGCCTCGAACAGCACGGCGCCGCCCGCCCCTGGCAGTCCGATGAAGTCGCCTTCGCCGGCGAGCTGGCCGACCAATTCGCTCAAGTGATCAACAACCAGAACCGCCGCGCAGCCACCAGCGCGCTGCACCTGTTCCAGCGCGCCGTAGAGCAAAGCGCCAACGCGTTTTTATTGGTCAACTGCAATGGCGTGGTCGAGTACGTCAACCCCAGCTTTACCGCCATCACTCAGTACAGCACTGAGGAAGTCCACGGGCATTTGCTCGCGGAACTGCCAGCGCTGGAAAACCTCAGCGAAATTCTGTTCGACGCCCCCGGCAGCCTCGCCAACAGCAACAGTTGGCAGGGCGAATTCAAAAGCCGGCGCAAAAACCTCGAGCCCTACTGGGGGCAGTTGTCGATCTCCAAGGTCTATGGCGACAATCGCGAGCTGACCCATTACATCGGTATTTACGAAGACATCACCCAAAGCAAGCTAGCGCAACAACGCATCGAACGGCTGGCCTACACCGATAACCTGACCAGCCTGGGCAATCGCCCCGCGTTCATTCGCAACCTCGATGAAAGCTTTGCCCGCGGCAGCGACAGCCCCATCAGCCTGCTGCTGGTGGACATCGACAACTTCAAGCGCATCAACGACAGCTTGGGCCACCAGACCGGCGACAAACTGCTGGTCAGCCTGGCACGGCGCCTGCGCAACAGCTTGAACCCCAGCGGCAGCCTGGCCCGCTTCGCCAGCAACGAATTCGCCGTGTTGCTCGATGACACCGACTTGGAAGCCGGCCAACGCATCGCCGTGCAAGTGCTCAAGACCCTCGATAAACCGATGTTTGTCGACAATCAGTTGATCAACGTCACCGGCTCGGTCGGCTTGGCCTGCGCGCCACTGCATGGGCGCGATCCGCAAACCCTCATGAAGAACGCCGGCCTGGCCCTGCACAAGGCCAAAGCCAACGGCAAGCATCAGGTTCAGGTGTTTACCGAAGCCCTCAATGCCGAAGCCAGCTACAAGTTGTTCGTGGAGAACAACCTGCGCCGGGCCCTGACCCAGAACGAGTTGGAGGTTTTCTACCAGCCCAAGCTGTGCCTGCGCTCTGGTCGCCTGTTGGGCATGGAAGCGCTGCTGCGCTGGAACCATCCTGAAAGAGGCATGATTCGCCCAGACCAATTCATTAGCGTTGCCGAAGAGACGGGCCTGATCATTCCGATCGGCAAATGGGTGGCTCGCCAGGCCTGCCGGATGAGCAAGCAGCTGACCGCTTCGGGGCTGGGGCCGTTGCAAGTGGCAATCAACCTCTCGCCCAAGCAGTTTTCCGACCCCGACCTGGTATCGTCGATTGCCACCATCCTTAACGAAGAGAAACTCGCGGCACCGCTGTTGGAGCTCGAACTCACCGAAGGCCTGTTGCTGGAAGCCACCGACGACACCCACCAGCAGTTGGAACAGCTCAAAAGCCTTGGCCTGACCCTGGCGATGGATGATTTCGGCACTGGCTATTCTTCACTCAGCTACTTGAAAAAATTCCCCATCGATGTCATCAAAATCGACCGCAGCTTTATCCATGAGATCCCCGATAACCAGGACGACATGGAAATCACCTCGGCGGTGATCGCCATGGCCCACAACCTCAAGCTGGAAGTGGTCGCCGAAGGCATCGAGACGGCCGCCCAGTTGTCGTTCCTACGCCGCCAGCGTTGCGACGTCGGCCAGGGCTACCTGTTCGACCGTCCCATCCCTGGCAACGAGCTAATCGAGCGGCTGCAGCGCTACCCGCGCAGACCAGTGGCCTGACAGCCGCGCAACACTCGGGCACACTATGAGTCTATAGCTACAGGCAACGCTTTATGTTGCGCCTACCTGACGGAGGAATAGGCTGATGGTTCTGCGCTCGGAAATTCTAGTGAACAAAAACGAACTCCCTACCGCCCAGCAAGCACTGCCGGGCCGCGACACCCCTATCTCGGTGCCCAGCGAACATTTTGTCAACGGCAACCCGTTGGTCGGGCCTTTCCCGCAGGGCATGCAAACCGCTATTTTCGGTATGGGCTGCTTCTGGGGGGCGGAACGCCGTCTCTGGCAGCAACCGGGCGTGTGGAGCACGGCCGTCGGCTATGCCGGTGGCAGCACCCCGAACCCGACCTATGAAGAAACCTGCTCGGGCCTGACCGGCCATAGCGAAGTGGTGTTGGTGGTCTTCGACCCCCAGGTAACGTCCTACGAGGCGCTGCTTAAAGTGTTCTGGGAGGCGCACAACCCGACCCAGGGCATGCGCCAGGGTAACGACCGCGGCACGCAATACCGCTCGGCCATCTACTGCACCGATGAGCAGCAGCTGCATGCGGCATTGGCCAGCAAAGAGCTGTTCCAGGCCGAGCTGGACAAAGCCAACCATGGCTCGATCACCACCGAAATCGCCATGGCGCCGACCTTTTACTACGCTGAGGCGTACCACCAGCAGTACCTGGCGAAGAACCCGGAAGGCTACTGCGGCCTAGGCGGAACCGGGGTCTGCTTACCTGCCTGATAGAAGCCAGGGGCCAAGCGGGCAATCCGCCTGGCCTATTCGGCGATCAACCAGTCCAATGTCCAGCCGCCACGGGTCTGGCCCAAGGTCTGCGCCAACCACGGCAGCAGCTCACGCAACTCCTCTTCCAGACCCCACGGCGGGTTGGCGATCGCTAGCCCGGAACCGTTAAGGCTTTGCGGCGTGTCCAGCGGGTGAATCAGCAGCTCGACGCGCAGTAGCTTCGGCGCACCGCTACCGGCCAGATCCTGATAAAAGCGCTTGAGCACCCGGGGGTCTTTAATTGGGTACCAGATGGCGGCGACCGTCTGGCGCATCCGGCCGATGGTTTCTTTCAAGGCCTTGGCACACCGCTGCATCTCATCCAACTGCTCGAAGGGCGGGTCAATAAGCATTACGGCGCGTTTTTCCTGCACCGGCAGAAGCGCCCGCGGGACGAACCAGCCCTCGCCCAAATGCACGGCCACGCGCGGGTCTTTGCCCATATTTTCTTTGAGCAGACGACCGTCTTCTGGGTGCTTCTCATTGAGCAGAACGCGGTCTTGCTGGCGGACTAGGCGGCGCGCCAGTTCCGGCGAGCCAGGGTAATAGCGCAGCTCACCGTCCGGGTTCATCTTGTGCAAAATCCGCAGGTAATCGGCGGTCAGCGGCGGCAGGTCATCACGCCCCCACAGGCGCGCCACGCCCTCAAGCCATTCGCCGGTCCGGCTGGCCTGGTCGCCACGCAAGTCGTAGAGCCCAAGCCCAGCATGGGTATCCAAGTAGGCGAAAGGCTGCTCCTTGCGCGCCATTAGGGCAAGCAAGCGGGTCAGGACGATATGTTTGAACACGTCGGCGTGGTTGCCGGCATGGAAGGCGTGACGATAATTCATGGCAACTCCTGCAAGACCGCGGAGTTTAACCTGAGCAGGCCCGGCCGCCAAAGGCAGCGGGCCTGCCGTCGATCATTTACCGCTATTGAAAGCCTGCTCGGCGGCTTTGAACCGTGCCAGCATGGTCGCCGACGGGCCTTTGCCCAGGCTGCTGAACAGGACGATCGCCAGGCTGGCGAAGATAAAGCCGGGGATGATTTCGTACAATCCAAACAGATTCAGCTGTTTCCAGATCAATACCGTGGCGGCGCCGACCAGGATCCCTGCCAATGCACCGTTGCGGGTCATCCCTTTCCAGAGCACCGAAATCAGCACCACCGGCCCAAAAGCGGCACCAAAGCCTGCCCAGGCATAGCTGACCAGCCCCAGCACACGGTTTTCCGGGTTAGCCGCCAGCCAAATAGCCACCAACGCCACCAGCAACACCATCAGGCGGCCGACCCAGACCAACTCCACCTGAGACGCGCCCTTGCGCAGCACCGCCTTGTAGAAATCTTCGGTCAAGGCGCTGGAGCACACCAGCAGCTGGCAACTGAGGGTACTCATGACGGCCGCCAGAATGGCCGACAACAACACACCTGCCACCCATGGATTGAACAGAATCCGCGCCAGCTCGATAAACACCCGCTCCGGGTTTTCCGTCACTGGCGCCGCCACCTCGGGGTGCGCGGCGAAGTAGGCAATGCCGAAAAAGCCTACAGCCACTGTGCCCGCCAGGCACAGGATCATCCAGGCCATGGAGATGCGCCGGGCCTTGGCAATCGACTTGACCGAATCGGCCGCCATAAAGCGAGCCAGGATATGCGGCTGGCCGAAATAGCCCAGGCCCCAACCCAGCAGCGACACGATGCCGACGAAGGTGGTACCGCGCAGCATGTCGAAGTTGCTGGGGTTCTGCGCCTCGATGGCGAGGAAGGTGGTATCGACGCCACCGGTGGCCAGCATGACCACGATGGGCGTGAGGATCAGCGCGAAGATCATCAGCGAGGCCTGCACGGTATCGGTCCAGCTAACGGCTAGAAAACCGCCGATGCAGGTGTAGGCGATGGTCGCGGCCGCGCCTGCCCACAGCGCCGTTTCGTAGCTCATACCAAAGGTACTCTCGAACAGCCGCGCCCCTGCGACGATCCCCGATGCGCAGTAGATGGTGAAGAACACCAGAATGACCACGGCTGAGATCACCCGCAGCAGCCCGCTGCGGTCTTCGAAACGGTGGGTGAAGTAGTCCGGCAGGGTCAGGGCATCGCCGTTGTGTTCGGTTTGCACACGCAAGCGCCCAGCTACCAGCAGCCAGTTCAGGTAGGCGCCAATGATCAAGCCAATGGCAATCCAGCTTTCCGACAACCCGGAGAGGTAGATCGCGCCCGGCAGGCCCATCAACAGCCAGCCGCTCATGTCGGACGCACCGGCGGACAGCGCGGTGACGACGCTGCCCAGGCCGCGGCCACCCAAGATGTAATCTGAAAGGTTGCGGGTTGATCGGTAGGCAATCAAGCCAATAAGAACCATAACGGCAATGTAGACCACAAAGGTGATCAAGGTAGGGGTACTGACACTCATAACATGTGTCCTGGCAGGTTTTATTATTCAAAGCGGCTGTCCACGAGAGACAACAGCGCGGGCCAATGCAGGGCATTGAGGGCGGGCATGCTATGCGCGAGTTGTAACCGGGCGCAACCAGTTGGCAAGCTAGTTGCACCTTTTGCAACACAATTGGCATTGCCTAGAAAGTGCTTCTTTCGGGAGCATCCCTTGGATTTCCGAGCGCAGCCGCACTATAGATGTGCAGATTCAACCCAGCTTTCAGAGTGTTCCGAGAAGCCAGGAAACTTTTGGAAAATATCAGGTTGCACCTGGTTGCACCTTGAAGTTGACAGGGCTAACCTTGCCGCAGCCTATCGCCACCCCCCGGCGGCCCTGATGAGGACATGACATGGCAACCACTACCCTTGGGGTCAAATTAGACGACCCCACCCGCGACCGACTCAAGGCCGCCGCCCACTCCATCGACCGCACGCCCCACTGGCTGATCAAGCAGGCGATTTTCAATTACCTGGAAAAGCTCGAGGCCGGCGCCACGCTTAGCGAACTCAATGGCCTGCCAGGTAACCCCGCCGACGAAGCCGGTGAGATCACCCCAGACCCTAGCCATCAGTGCTTCCTCGATTTCGCGGAAAGCATCCAGCCGCAGTCGGTCTTGCGCGCGGCCATTACCGGGGCCTACCGGCGCCCCGAACACGAAGTGCTGCCTATGCTGCTAGAGCAGGCGCGCCTGCCCGCCCCCATGGCCAGTGCGGCGAACACCCTGGCGGCGAGCATTGCGGAAAAACTGCGCAACCAAAAAAACGCCAGCGGCCGCGCGGGTATCGTGCAGGGCTTGCTGCAAGAGTTTTCGCTGTCGTCCCATGAGGGCGTCGCGTTGATGTGCCTGGCCGAAGCCCTGTTGCGGATTCCCGACAAAGGCACCCGCGATGCGTTGATCCGCGACAAGATCAGCACCGGCAACTGGCAGCCGCACCTGGGCAATAGCTCATCGCTGTTCGTCAACGCCGCCACTTGGGGGCTGTTATTGACCGGCAAGCTGGTCTCGACCCACAACGAAACCGGCCTTTCCTCCTCCCTGAGCCGCATCATCGGCAAAAGCGGCGAGCCGATGATCCGCAAGGGCGTCGACATGGCCATGCGCTTGATGGGCGAGCAGTTCGTCACCGGCGAAACCATCGCCGAAGCCTTGGCCAACGCCACCCGTTTTGAAGCCAAAGGCTTTCGTTACTCCTATGACATGCTCGGCGAAGCGGCGCTGACCGAACACGACGCGCAAAAATACCTGGCGTCCTACGAGCAGGCGATCCACTCGATCGGCAAAGCCTCCCATGGCCGCGGCATCTATGAAGGCCCGGGCATCTCCATCAAGCTGTCGGCCCTGCACCCGCGCTACAGCCGCGCGCAATACGAACGCGTGATGAGCGAGCTGTACCCGCGCCTGCTGGCACTGACCGTACTGGCGAAAAAATACGACATCGGCTTGAACATCGACGCCGAGGAAGCCGACCGCCTGGAGCTGTCCCTCGACCTGCTCGAGCGCCTGTGCTTCGAGCCACAACTGGCCGGCTGGAACGGGATCGGCTTTGTCATTCAGGCCTACCAGAAGCGCTGCCCCTATGTCATCGACTACGTGGTCGACCTGGCACGCCGCAGCCGTCACCGCTTGATGATTCGCCTGGTCAAGGGCGCCTATTGGGACAGCGAGATCAAGCGCGCCCAGGTCGAAGGCCTGGAAGGCTACCCGGTCTATACGCGCAAGGTGTACACGGACGTCTCCTACATTGCCTGCGCACGCAAGCTGCTCTCGGTGCCGGAAGCGATTTACCCGCAATTCGCCACCCATAACGCCCATACCTTGGCGGCGATCTACCATCTGGCGGGGCAGAACTATTACCCTGGCCAGTACGAGTTTCAGTGCCTGCACGGCATGGGCGAACCGTTGTACGAACAGGTGGTGGGAAAGATCTCCGAGGGCAAGTTGAACCGGCCGTGCCGGGTCTATGCTCCGGTTGGCACCCATGAAACGTTGCTGGCCTATCTGGTCCGCCGGCTCTTGGAAAACGGCGCCAACACCTCGTTTGTCAACCGTATTGCCGACCAAGCCATCTCGATTCAAGAGCTGGTCGCCGACCCGGTGGTGAGCATCGAACGAATGGCAGCCCAGGAAGGCCAATTCGGCCTGCCACACCCGCGCATTCCCCTGCCCCGCGACCTTTACGGCGCCGAGCGCACCAACTCGGCGGGGATCGACCTGGCCAACGAGCACCGCTTGGCCTCACTGTCTTCAGCGCTGCTGGCAACTGCGCATAACGCCTGGGCCGCAGGCCCAATGCTCGGCTGCCAAGCCAGCAGCGGGGAAGCCCGACCGGTACTCAACCCCGCAGACCTGCGCGACGTCGTCGGCCACGTTCAAGAAGCCACGGTCGAGGACGTCGACGGGGCGATTCTTAGCGCCCTTACCGCTGCACCGATCTGGCAGGCCACCCCGCCCGCCGAACGTGCTGCGATTTTGGAACGCGCCGCCGAATTGATGGAAGGCCAGATCCAACCCCTGATGGGCCTGCTGGCCCGCGAAGCCGGCAAGACCTTCGCCAACGCCATCGCCGAAGTTCGCGAGGCCGTGGATTTCCTGCGCTACTACGCGATGCAGGCGCGCAACGATTTCACCAATGACGCCCATCGGCCGTTGGGGCCCGTAGCCTGCATCAGCCCGTGGAACTTCCCCCTGGCGATTTTCACCGGGCAAGTCGCCGCCGCCCTCGCGGCCGGCAACCCGGTACTGGCCAAACCCGCCGAGCAGACCCCACTAATCGCCGCCCAGGCAGTGCGCCTGCTGTTGGAGGCTGGCATCGCCCCCGGTGTGGTGCAGTTGCTGCCAGGGCGTGGCGAAACCGTAGGCGCCCGCCTGGTGGGTGATGAACGCATCAAAGGGGTGATGTTCACCGGCTCCACCGATGTCGCCCGCCTGTTACAACGCAATATCGCCGGGCGCCTGGACGCCCAGGGCCGGCCGATCCCTCTGATCGCCGAGACTGGCGGCCAGAACGCCATGATCGTCGACTCCTCGGCCCTCACCGAGCAAGTGGTCATCGATGTGGTCGCCTCGGCCTTCGACAGCGCCGGCCAACGTTGCTCGGCCCTGCGCGTGCTGTGCGTGCAGGAAGACAGCGCCGAGCGGGTGCTGGAAATGCTCAAAGGCGCCATGGCCGAAGTTCGCCTGGGTAACCCCGAGCGGCTGAGCGTCGACATCGGCCCGGTGATCGACGCCGAGGCCAAAGCCAACATCGAACAGCACATCCAGGCCATGCGCGACAAAGGCCGCACGGTGTATCAGGTCGCTATCGCCGACACCAGCGAATGCCAGCGCGGCACCTACGTGATGCCCACGCTGATCGAGCTGGAGAGCTTCGATGAACTGCAGCGGGAGATTTTCGGCCCGGTACTGCACGTGGTTCGCTACAAGCGCAAACAACTCGATCAGTTGATCGGGCAAATCAATGCCTCAGGCTACGGCCTGACCCTGGGTGTGCACACGCGCATCGACGAGACCATCGCCAAGGTCATCGATAACGCCCATGCCGGCAACGTCTACGTCAACCGCAACATCGTAGGCGCGGTGGTCGGGGTGCAGCCCTTTGGCGGCGAAGGGCTCTCCGGTACCGGGCCTAAAGCAGGCGGCCCGCTTTATCTGTACCGCCTGCTGGCGACCCGGCCGAGCGGCGCCATCGCCGATTCCCTGGCCCGCGGCGACGCCCTGCAGGCGCCGGACACACGCTTGCGCGATGCCATGGGGCAGCCGCTCAAGGCGTTGCAGAGCTGGGCTACCCATGAACAGCCAGCGCTGGCCGAACTCTGCGCGCAGTTCGCCAGCGAGTCCCAGAGCGGCACCAGCCGCGTATTGGCAGGGCCCACCGGAGAGCGCAACAGCTACACCATCCTGCCCCGCGAACACGTGCTGTGCCTGGCCGATGCGGAGCAGGACCTGCTGACCCAATTGGCCGCCGTGCTGGCCGTTGGCAGCCGCGCGGTCTGGCCCGACCACGAGCAGAGCCGGGCGCTGCACGGGCGCTTGCCGAAAGAAGTGCAGGCGCGCATCAAGCTGGTGGGCGACTGGCACAAGGACGAAGTGGCGTTCAATGCGGTACTGCACCACGGCGATTCGGACCAGTTGCGCAGGGTCTGCGAGCAGGTCGCCCAGCGCAGCGGGGCGATCGTCGGCGTACATGGGTTGTCCCAGCAGGAAACCTCGGTGGCCCTGGAACGCCTGGTAATCGAGCGAGCGCTGAGCGTCAACACCGCAGCCGCGGGGGGCAACGCCAGCTTGATGAGCATTGGCTGATCCGGCCACAAGCGCATGACCGATCGGGGCCTCGCTAGGCCCCGATCTTTTTTCGCCAATCCGCTAGACTGCCTGGATTCCCGTCAAGGTAGGTCACCATGTCTGAAACGCTGCTCAGTTCGCGCAACCTGGCTTTCGAGCTGTACGAAGTACTCGACGCGGAGTCTCTGACCGAGCGCTCGCGGTTTGCCGAACACAATCGGGAAACCTTCGACGCGGCCCTCGCCACCGCGCGCCGACTAGCAGACAGCCACTTCGCCCCCCACAACCGCAGCGCCGACGAGCACGAACCGCGCTTCGAAAACGGCGAGGCCTGCCTACACCCCGAGGTCCAACCTGCAGTCGATGCGTTTCTCGGCGCCGGCTTCCTCAATGCCGCACGGGACTACGACGCCGGTGGCATGCAACTGCCCAACCTGCTCGTGCAAGCCTGCTTCGCGCATTTCCAGGCCGCCAATGTGGGCACCAGCGCGTACCCATTACTGACCCTGGGCGCCGCCAATCTGATCGACAGCCTCGGCACCCCTGAGCAAAAACGCTTGTTCCTGGAGCCGATGCTGGCCGGTCGCTTCTTCGGCACCATGGCCCTGACCGAACCCCATGCTGGCTCTTCCCTGGGCGACATTCGCTGCCGGGCGACCCCGCAAGCCGATGGTTCCTACAAAATCAGCGGCAGCAAAATGTTCATTTCCGCAGGCGATCATTCGCTCTCGGAGAACATCGTGCACCTGGTGCTGGCGAAACTGCCGGACGCTCCGCCTGGGGTGAAGGGTATCTCCCTGTTTATCGTGCCCAAATTTCGCGTCAGCGCCGATGGCCGCAGCGGTGAGCGCAACGATGTCACCCTGGCCGGGCTGTTGCACAAGATGGGCTGGCGTGGCACCAGCTCTTGCGCGCTGAACTTCGGCGAACAGGACGCCTGTGTCGGCTACCTGCTGGGCCAGCCCCACGCAGGCCTGGCCGGGATGTTCCAGATGATGAACGAAGCGCGCATCGGCGTGGGTATGGGTGCGGTGATGCTGGGTTACAGCGGCTATCTGTACTCGCTGGACTATGCGCGTCAGCGCCCCCAGGGGCGCAGGCCAGACAACAGAGACCCTGCCAGTGCAGCGCTGCCGATCATCCAGCACGCCGACGTGCGGCGCATGCTGTTGGCGCAGAAGGCTTATGTCGAAGGTGCCTTCGACGTGGCCCTGTATGCCGCACGCTTATTCGACGAAACCCAGACCGGCGAATCGCCCAAAGACCGCGAGCAAGCCCTGTTGCTGCTCGACTTGCTGACTCCGGTGGTGAAGTCCTGGCCAGCCGAGTATTGCCTCAAGGCCAACGAACTGGCGATTCAGGTGTTGGGCGGCCACGGCTATACCCGCGATCATCCAGTGGAGCAGTATTACCGCGACAATCGCCTCAATGCGATCCATGAAGGCACCCACGGTATTCAATCCCTCGACCTGCTGGGGCGCAAACTCAGCCGCGACAGTGGCGTGGGCTTCAAGCTGCTCACACGCCTGATCGGCATGACCTGTGAGGAAACCCGCGCGATTCCTTCCTTGGCTAACTTGCGCGAGCCGCTGGAGAAAGTCCTGGTGCGCTTGCAAAAGCTCAGCCAAAGCCTGCTGGCCGACCTTGGCGAAGGCGAAACCGAACGCACCCTGGCCAATTCGGCCTTGTACCTGAAGGTCTTCGGCCACACAGTGGTCGGCTGGCGCTGGCTGGAGCAGGCCATCTGCGCGCGGCAGGGGCTGGGCTTGCGCAACCCGGCAGATCAAGCTTTTTACGAGGGAAAACTGCAAGCCGCGCGTTACTTTCTGACCTGGGAAGTGCCCACTTGCCATCACGAACTGGCCCTGCTGGAAGCCCGCGACGACACTTGCCTGAGCATGGCCGACGCCGGCTTCTGAGTGTTCTTGGAAGCTTTTTGACAACATCATAATTGGACAGGTTAGAATCCCTTGGCACGCAGCCTGCATGAAGCACGCTGCAACCCACTTCCCAAGGAGTACCGCCTTTGAATGCCACCACCATCAACAGCCTGTTCTTGATTGGCGCGTTGCTGGTGGGAGCGAGCATTTTGGTCAGTTCGCTGTCTTCGCGCCTGGGCATTCCGATCCTGGTGATCATCCTCGCCGTGGGCATGACCGCCGGGGTCGATGGCGGTGGCATCATTTTCGACAACTACCCCACCGCTTATTTGGTTGGCAACCTGGCGCTGGCCGTGATCCTGCTGGACGGTGGCTTACGCACCCGTGTCTCGAGCTTTCGCGTCGCGTTATGGCCGGCGCTGTCGCTGGCTACGGTTGGGGTGCTGATCACCACCGGGCTGACCGGCATGGTCGCCGCATGGTTATTTGACCTGAACCTTATCCAGGGCCTGCTGATCGGTGCCATTGTCGGCTCCACCGACGCCGCCGCGGTGTTTTCGCTGCTGGGCGGCAAAGGCTTGAACGAGCGGGTCACCGCCACGCTGGAAATCGAGTCGGGCAGCAATGACCCGATGGCCGTATTTCTCACCGTCACCTTGATCGATATGCTTGCCAGCGGCCAGACCGGCCTGCACTGGAGCCTGCTCACCCACCTGCTGCGCGAGTTCGGGATCGGCGGCATCATCGGCCTGGGCGGCGGCTGGTTAATGCTGCAATTGGTCAACCGAATCAACCTGGCCACGGGGCTGTACCCCATCCTGGTCATCGCCGGGGGGCTGCTGATCTTCGCCCTCACCAACGCCCTGCACGGTAGTGGCTTTCTGGCGGTTTACCTGTGCGGCCTGGTGATGGGTAACCGGCCTATTCGCAGCCGCCATGGCATTCTGCACATGCTCGACGGCATGGCCTGGTTAGCCCAGATTGGTATGTTCCTGGTACTGGGCTTGCTGGTCACCCCCCACGACCTGCTGCCCATTGCCGTACCTGCGCTGGGCCTGGCGCTGTGGATGATTCTGGTGGCGCGACCGCTCTCGGTGGCCGTGGGCCTGCTGCCGTTCAAAGCGTTCCATTTGCGCGAGAAGACCTTTATCTCGTGGGTGGGCTTACGCGGTGCGGTGCCGATCATTCTCGCCGTGTTCCCCCTGATGGCCGGGCTACCCAACGCTCAGCTGTACTTCAACCTGGCCTTCTTTATTGTGTTGATCTCCTTGGTATTGCAAGGCACCAGCCTGCCGTGGGTGGCCAAGTTGCTGAAGGTCACCGTCCCGCCGGACCCCGCGCCCATTTCCCGTTCGGCCCTGGAAGTGCACGTGACCAGTGAGTGGGAGCTGTTCGTGTATCGCCTAGGCCCCGAGAAATGGTGCATCGGCGCTGCCCTGCGCGAACTGAAAATGCCCGAAGGCACCCGTATCGCGGCGCTGTTTCGCGGCAAGCAATTGCTTCACCCTTCAGGCAGCACGGTACTGGAAGTCGGCGATTTGCTCTGCGTCATTGGCCATGAACATGACCTGCCGGCCCTCGGCAAACTGTTCAGCCAGCCTCCGCAACGCGGCCTGGATTTACGCTTTTTCGGCGATTTCGTGCTGGAAGGCGATGCCCAACTGGGGGCCGTCTCAGCGCTCTATGGGCTCAAGCTCGATGGCCTCGACCCGCTGATGCCACTGAGCCGCTTCATCAACCAAAAGGTGGGTGGCGCGCCGATCGTGGGCGACCATGTGGAATGGAATGGAACTATTTGGACAATCGCAGTGATGGACGGGAACAAGATCGCCAAAGTCGGCGTCAAATTCCCCGAAGGAAGCCGCCCAGGCCCAGGGCTCTTCCTCTAAACTGCCTTTTCCTTCTGGTTGTACGACTTTTTACCTATGCCAACCCTGCGTAATGTTCTAGCCGCAGCCCTCCTAGGGCTGTGCATGGCGGCAACCTCAATCCAGGCTGCCGACCTGCCACCCCGCGACACGGTCCAGCAGAGCCTGGACAAAATTGCCGACCGCAAACTGCCGGAAGCCGAGCAAAAAGCGCTGCAGCAGACGCTTGAGCAGACCCTGGCATTCATGGACAGCACCCAGGCCAACCAGAAGAAGCTGGCCGACCTCAAGCAGCAACTCAGCGACGCGCCGCGCCAAACCAGCGAAAACCAGCGCGAGCTGAGTAAGCTCAAGGGTACGCGCGTAGTGCCCGTGGCCCAGCGCTATGCGAACCAGACCGTGCCGCAGCTGGAGCAAATTTTTAGCGAACGCAGCACCCAGCAAGGCGAGCTGCAAAAAGCCCTGGCCGATGCCAACAGCCTGACCATCACCGCGCAAACACGCCCTGAGCGGGCGCAAAGTGAAATCAGCGCCAGCCAAACGCGCATCCAGCAGATCAACAATATTCTGAAAGCGGGCCGCGACGCGGGTAAAACCCTAAGCGGCGAGCAGCGCACGCAATTTGCCGCCGAACTGGCGTCGATCAATTCGCTGATCAACCTGCGCCGCCAAGAGCTGGCGGGCAACAGCCAGTTGCAAGACCTGGGCAACAGCCAGCATGACCTGTTGATTGAAAAAATCGGCCGCATGGACCAGGAAATTCAGGACCTGCAAAGCCTGATCAACCAAAAGCGCCTCGCCCAATCCCAAGAGACCGTGACGCAACAGTCACTGGAAGCACAGAAGTCCGGGGGCAGCGCCTTGCTGGCGACCGAGAGCGCGACCAACGTCAAGCTTTCCGACTATTTGCTGACCAGTACTGACCGCCTCAACGAGCTGACTCAGCAAAACCTCAAGACCAAACAACAGCTGGATAACGTCACCCAGGCCGATCAAGCGCTGGATGAGCAGATCACCGTGCTCAAGGGCAGCCTGCTGCTGTCGCGCATTCTGTACAAACAGAAGCAAGCCTTGCCGCACCTGAAGGTGGACCGCGACTTGGCGGATGAGATCGCCGACATCCGCCTGTACCAGTTCGAGGTCAACCAACAGCGCGAACAGATGAGCAGCCCCAGCGCTTATGTCGATAGCCTGCTGGCCAACCAACCGACCGACCAGGTCACACCGCAGTTGCGCAAAAACCTGCTCGACCTGGCGATCACCCGCAGCGACTTACTGGAGCGGCTGAACCGCGAGCTGAGCGCACTGCTCAACGAATCGATCACCCTGCAGCTCAATCAAAAGCAGCTGCTCGACACAGCTCAAGGGCTGCGGGCGACCCTCGACGAGCAAATGTTCTGGATCCCCAGTAACAAGCCGCTGGACCTCGAATGGTTGAGCGGCGCGCCCTCGCGGTTGGTCAAGCAGGTCATGACGCTGCCTTGGCAATCGAGCATCCGCGAGCTAGTTGATGGCCTGGCCAGCCGCCCGCTGCTATTCACGCCTCTGGTGCTACTGATTGGCGTGCTGCTGTGGCGGCGTAAATACCTCTACCAGAAACTCAACGCGATCCACCAGGACATCGGCCACTTCAAGCGCGATCGCCAATGGCACACGCCGCTGGCAATTCTGATCAACATCCTGCTGGCCATGCCGGTGGCCTTGGGCCTGGCCCTGTGTGGCTACGCCCTGCAGATCGACGCCCGCGGGCAGAACGCCAGCCTGGGTTCGGCCGTTCTGCAGATGGCCCAGGCCTGGCTGGTGTTCTACACCGCCTACCGAATACTGGCACCGGGCGGGGTCGCCGAGTTGCACTTCCGCTGGCAGAAAGCCCAGGTGCAGTTCCTCCAGGGCTGGGTGCGCCGGTTGGGCTTCGTGGTACTGGCGTTGGTCTCGGTCGTCGCCGTGGCCGAGCTGCAACCTTCGGCCCTGGCGGATGACGTGCTGGGCATCGGCGTGGTGCTGGCCTGTTACGCCCTAATGGCGTGGCTACTGGGCCGCCTGCTGATCAGCAGCCCGACCCACCAGAACGCCTCGCTGTTTCGCAAGAGCGCCGGGGTGGCCTTCACCCTGCTGCCGATCGCCCTGTTTGTCGCCGTATGCTTTGGTTATTACTACACCGCCTTGAAGCTCAGCGACCGCCTGATCGACACCCTTTACCTGCTGATGATCTGGCTGGTCATCGAAGCGGCTTTCGTTCGCGGCCTAGGCGTCGCCGCGCGGCGTCTGGCCTACCAACGGGCCCTGAGTAAACGCCTGGCCGCCAAAGAGAGCGGCGATGGCGAGATCCCCGTCGAAGAACCGACCCTGGACATCGAGCAGGTCAACCAACAGTCTTTGCGCTTGATTCGCCTGGCCTTGCTGGGTGGTTACATCGCCGCGTTGTACTGGGTCTGGAGCGACCTGATCAGCGTGTTCGCCTACCTCGACAACATCACCCTGTACGAATACACCAGCGGCACGGGCGCCAGCATGAGCATGGTGCCCATCAGCCTCGGTGACATGCTGGGCGCCTTGGTGATCATCGGCATCACCTTCGCCCTAGCCGGCAACTTGCCAGGGCTGTTGGAGGTACTGGTGCTGTCGCGGCTGAACCTGGCCCAGGGCAGCGCCTATGCCACCACTACTCTGTTGTCCTACGTGATCGCCGGGGTGGGTTTTGTCTCGACCTTGTCGACCCTCGGGGTGAGCTGGGACAAACTGCAATGGCTGGTGGCGGCATTGTCGGTAGGCCTGGGCTTCGGCATGCAGGAGATTTTCGCCAACTTTATCTCAGGCATCATGATTCTGTTCGAGCGCCCGGTACGCATTGGCGACACCATTACCATCGGTAACTTGTCCGGCACGGTCAGCAAGATCCGTATTCGCGCCACGACCATCACCGACTTCGACCGTAAAGACATCATCGTTCCGAACAAAACCTTCATTACCGGGCAACTGATCAACTGGTCGCTGACCGATACCATCACCCGCGTCACCCTCAAGCTCGGCGTCGACTATGGCTCCGATCTGGACCTGGTGCGCTCATTGTTGCTACAGGCGGCGCGGGAAAACCCACGGGTGCTGAAAGAACCCGAACCCATCGTGTATTTCCTCAACTTCGGGGAAAGCACCCTGGACCACGAGTTGCGCATGCACGTACGCGACCTGGGCGACCGTAACCCGGTGCTCGATGAGATCAACCGGTTCATCAACAAGGAATTCAAAAAGCAGCACATCAACATCTCGTTCCGCCAGATGGAGGTGTACCTGAAGAACATGCAGGGGCAGGAATACAAGATGGTGCCGGTGGAAAGCCTGGATAAAACCGTGATCGCTAACTTCGACGACTCGCAGAAAACGCCCAAGCCGCCAACGGCCAACCTGGACTGAGCCCGCCCTGGCAGTTTTGCCAGTTATCAGCCCAGGGCTGTCGCTCTACATTGCTGTGGCCCCAAGTACGGAAATCCTTCCCTTGGGCCCCACTGTAATTGGAGTATCACAATGGAAATTACCTATCGAATTGTGGATAAAAACAAGGCCGATGTCTCTGTTACCGGCGACGTGCCAAAAGAGCTGTTCGAGCGATTTGCTTTTATCGGCATGCATTTTAAAACCGGTAACACTACGCTGAGGATCACCGACGTGCTCTGGGAACTGAAGCCCGGCAACGTCGACGCCATAGTATGGCTTAAGACCGAAATTGCCGAGTGGTAACACCCGCACTACCCACTAGACGCTGCTGCCGCCCCCCAGCACAATGCTTGAACATTCTGCTGGGAGACGGCCGTGAAAGCCCTCGACGAACTGACCCTCGACAACCGTTTCGCGCGTCTAGGCGATGACTTTTCCACTGAGGTCCTGCCCGACCCCATTGAGGCCCCCCGCCTGGTGGTCGCCAGCGAAGCGGCTTTGGCACTGCTGGACCTGCCCCTCAGCGAAGCGGCCTCGCCACTCTTCATCGACGTGTTCAGCGGCCACAAACTATGGGCCGACGCCCAACCGCGGGCGATGGTCTACTCAGGTCATCAATTCGGCCACTACAACCCGCGCCTCGGCGATGGCCGTGGTCTGTTGCTCGGTGAAGCCTACAACGCCGCCGGCGAACACTGGGACCTGCACCTCAAAGGCGCCGGGCAAACCCCTTACTCGCGCATGGGCGATGGTCGCGCGGTGTTGCGTTCGTCGATCCGGGAGTTTCTCGCCTCCGAAGCCCTGCATGCGCTGGGTATCCCGAGCAGCCGCGCGGCCTGCGTGATCGCCTCTGACACCCCGGTGTGGCGGGAAAAACAAGAGCGCGCCGCAACGCTGCTGCGCTTGGCTCGTAGCCATATTCGCTTCGGGCATTTCGAGTACTTTTATTACACCAAGCAACCTGAACAACAGAAAACCTTGGCTGAGCACGTGCTGGCCCTGCACTTCCCCCACTGCCTGGAACAACCCGAGCCGTACCTGGCCATGTTCCGCGAAATCGTCGAGCGCAATGCCGAGCTGATCGCTTATTGGCAGGCCTACGGGTTCTGCCACGGGGTGATGAACACCGACAATATGTCGATCCTGGGCATCACGTTCGACTTTGGCCCGTTTGCCTTCCTCGACGACTTCGACGCCCGATTCATTTGCAACCACTCCGACCACGAAGGCCGCTACGCCTTCAGCCATCAAGTGCCGATCGCCCACTGGAACCTCAGCGCCCTCGCCCAGGCCCTGACGCCCTTTATCAGCGTCGACGCCTTGCGCGAAACCCTGGGGTTGTTTTTGCCCCTGTACGAAACCCACTACCTTGATTTGATGCGCCGCCGCCTGGGCTTCACTCAGGCCGACAGCGGCGACAAGGTGCTGATCGAGCGCCTGCTGAGCTTGATGCAGAACAGCGCGGTGGATTACACGCTGTTCTTCCGTAACCTGGGCGAGCAACCACCCGAGCAAGCTGTCGCGCGCCTGCGCGATGATTTCGTCGACCTCCAAGGCTTCGACGCCTGGGCCGCCGACTACCTGGCGCGCAGCCAAGGCGAAGACAACCACGACCGCCGCGAACGCATGCATCGGGTCAACCCCTTGTACATCTTGCGCAATTACCTAGCGCAGAAAGCCATTGACGCGGCCGAAGACGGCGACTACAGCGAAGTGCAGCGCCTGCATAACGTGCTGACCCGCCCCTTCGAAGCCCAGCCAGGCATGCAGGCTTACGCCGAACGCCCGCCGGAATGGGGCAAACATTTGGAGATCAGCTGTTCTTCTTAAAACTGCAAAAGCCGAGGCGCAGAGTACTTGCACCTCGGCTTTTACCAGAGCGGAGCGGCCTGTTTAGCTGGCTTGCTGGAAAATTCCTACATCGCTTTGTGAATTGGCCTACATAGTTACGTCTTGATAAATCGAAAGATAAAACTGATATTCCGCGTATCAGTTTTTCTTCGAAAAACGCTTATTAAGACTCTCTATGCCCACGCCCTTGCTCGCTGACTTTCTCCTACCCTATATCAAGTTTCTCCACGGTGCTGCTTACAGCCTGCACCAAATACTGGAGGGTTTGGGGGTCACTTCATCGAGCTTCCTACAACGCGATGCCGTCGGCAAAATCACCGGCAGTTACTGGTCCGCCGATGAAGGCATGATGCCTACACTTGGCGCACTTGCGCTGCTGGTGATACTTATTTTGCCCGTCGTCGCGACGGCTTTTTATACCGTGGGAAGAATCAAAGGGCTGCTGTGCTTAATCATTGCCCTGTGCCTACCGGGGGTGCTCAACCTGCTGGGCTATTTCCCCAACATCAACTACCTGCCCACCCGCTATGTCATCAGCGGCACCGGTTCGCTGGGCAGCGAAACCGGCATGATCCCGCTGCTGCTCATCAGCCTGATCATCGGTTGGGCCCTGGTGGTGCTGCTCTATGACAACCTGAACCTCAGCGAACGTTTCCGGCAGATCTACGATCACTTCTGGTTCCCCACCGCGCTGGTCGCCGCGGTCTTTTTCGTCGCCGACAACGGCGCCTCTGAGGACACCGCCGGCCTGCACGAACTCACCACTGAGATACAGCAAGGCAGTGATTACCTGCTCAAACAAATCCGCCGATATGACGACTATTGCCAAGCGAATGGCTTGAGCGCGCTGAAATCCTGCCAATGGAGCCAGTACGCGCAATCGCGCTTCACCGACATCGCCCGGGGCGGTCATGGCTATTTCCTGCAATTCGCGCCTGATTCAGCGGCCGACTACTACGCCATGCCCAACCGGCCGATCTCCGCAGAAGACGTGATCACCATCCGAAAAGAGATCGCCGCCTACAACGACACGATCTGCCCGGTGCATTACTACTCCAAGGGCGCGTGGCGCGCCGCCCCCCTGTCCAGCCGTTGCGACCGAACACCCAGCGAATACTGCGCCGCCCAACCCGACGGCCCGCCGGGGGTGGTCGACCCCAACGTGAACGTCAACACCGTGGCACTCTCCAACGAATGCTTCATCCCACGGCTGGCCGCCGCCAAAGCGCCTTTGGCACGCTTGTCGGCCCTGGTGGACCAGCACAAACAATCAAAGAATTATCGCTGGCTGTACTTCATCGGCATCGCCTTCGTCGTAGGCGGCAAAGTGGCGTTGGCGAGTACTAAGTTGGTGGCGATGGATACACGGCCTTTGCTTAAGCGCCGAATTGTATTGCGTGCCGTTGCTAGGTTATGGGTAGGCATCGGCGGTTTAATCAAGTCGACTATTCGCAACGTTCGCCAAGTACTGAAACGAGATAGTTAAAACTGGCGAATTAACGGCTCGATGTCCTTTGGTTAGCGCTCTCTGGGCGCTAGCGAAGTCTGCAGTCTATTAAACCAATCGGATTACCATGCCGAAAAAACGTGCCTATCAGGCTCGCAGTAAGCTTGTGATCGTTAGCTTGCTGTTATCAATGCTCTTGTTGGGCGTATTTCCGCTGGACGTTATTCTTCCGTCCTTCCCGGCCCTTTCGGTGCATTTTCAATCTTCGGCCCAAGACATCGCCCTCACGTTAAGCTTATTCGCCGTGGGCGTAGCATTGTCCCAATTGGTGATAGGGCCCCTGTCAGACCGATTGGGTCGAAAACGTTTACTGATCGTAGGGCTGTTGATCTCGATAATTGCGGCGTGGGGCTGCACCCTCACAACATCCTTCGAAGCATTCATCACACTTCGAATCATCCAAGCCATCGGTTGCGGTTGCTTCGTGCTGACCCATGCGTTGGTGCAAGACATGTTCGACGAAGGCGAGCGCGTAAAGGTGCGGATTCTGATGACCAGCGCCAGCGGGCTGTTCATTTCGCTTTCACCATTGGCCGGTAGTTACCTTCAGGCTTGGTTCGACTGGCAGGGCAGCTTTTACCTATTTTCATTACTGGCTTTGGGGGTGCTGGGCGTAAGCCTGAGGTGTATTCCACGAGACGTTACTGCATCGGGTCGGCCCCTCTCGTTCTTCAATGCTTATAAACAACTGTTAACCAACTCACGTTTCATTGGCTATTCATCCCTAGCGGCCATTGCGTTTGCCTCGCACTTTGCCTTTATCGTCATGTCACCCATCTTATTTTTGGACATTCTGCAGGCCACGCCCCATGCCTTCGCCATGGCCTTATTGTTTTATGGGGTGGCTTATCTGGCAGGGGGGTCAGTGGCGGCAGCGCTGCACCACAGATTGCCCCACAATTTTTTGCTATTGGCGGGGCTGGGCATGATTGGCGTCGCGGGCCTGTCGATAGTCCTTATGCCGGAGCAGTGGTTCCTTTCCTTCGCTGGCATTCTTATCCCCATGACCCTTTGCACATTCGGCATTACAACAGTGCGCCCCGTCGCCACCTGTCGAGCGATAGAGCTGTACCCGACCAGCGCAGGCGCGACGTCGGCGATGCTCAATACCTTGGTGTTTATCACGGGAGGGCTGGTCAGTGCGCTGGTCAGCCGTTATCCAGCGCACATCGGGGTTAGCCTGGGTAGCGCCTTCATAGGGCTGAGCCTGGTGGGCGCGCTAGTCGTTACGGCGCTGTCGGCGCGCACCAAGGCGGTTAACTAAGGGGTCAAAGCTCCAGAATCTGCGAAGCAATCCAGAAGTACACCAGTACCCCTGCGGCGTCCGCAATGGACGTAATCAGCGGGCCGCTGGCGGTGGCAGGGTCGAAGTTCAGGCGGCTGAGCAGAAACGGTAGGCTCATGCCGATAAGGGCGCCCAACAGGACGATGATCAACATGCTGCTGGCGACGATCATTGCGATATCAGGGCCACCGCGTAACAGGCCCAGGGTGGACACCGCAACGGCCATGGTAGCGCCCAGGCCGAGGGCCACGCCGCATTCGCGCCAGAGCAGGCGCCCCCAGTCCTTGAGCACGACGTCGCCGGTGGCCAGGGCACGCACCATTAATGTGGCCGATTGCGCGCCGGCGTTGCCGCCGCTGTCTACCAGCAAAGGCAAGAAGAACACCAGTGCGATGTTCGCCGCGATGACGTCCTCGAAGGCCGCGATGCCGGCCCCGGAGAACAGGTTGCCGAACACCAGTAGCACCAGCCAAAGCACGCGTTTGCGGTATAGCAGGCCGATGGTGGCGGTACTTAGGCTACCCAGTGGGGTGCTGATGAGCGCGCCTTTGTGGAAGTCTTCAGTGACGGCTGCCACCGAGGCATCAGGCGCGTGCCGGCCGTGGACAGCCTCATCGGCCGGGGCTTGATGGTGTACGCAGGTATCGATTTTGCTCATAACGCTCTCCAGGCGCCGCGCAGGCGGCCTGGAAGCGCGGCAAACGCCGGGCTTAGCTCAGGGGAACACCTGCCGCCGCTGCGGTAGTGGTTTTGGTCCGCGAGGAACTAAAACTGGGAAGGTCCATGGATGACTGTCGTCTCTTAAGCCGCACATGCGGCGACGGGATATTAATCGAGGGGCCAGGGTAAACAACCCCCCATGGGTAATTTCAGAAATGCCCTACAGGGCCACGAGAAAAGGCCTAAAAACGTTACCGGTCGCTCCGGATCAGCATGTGCCGTTCCTTCCTGCCTGGACCGGTGTAGAATTGGCCTATTCATCGCCAATCATCCCCCGGCGGGTTTATGAGCTCCGGCTGAGCGCGTGGCGATCCCACAGCGTTGACAGCCCCATCCGCACGCACGGCCCTTTACCGAACCCTACGTGCTGCGGAGCAGTAAAAGCTCACTCCCCTACTGAAACCTGATTAGCCGCCCGGAGTGTTCCATGCCTGACTATCGCTCGAAAACATCCACCCATGGCCGCAACATGGCCGGCGCCCGTGCCTTGTGGCGCGCTACTGGGATGAAAGACGACGACTTCAAAAAGCCGATCATCGCCATCGCCAACTCCTTCACCCAGTTCGTACCTGGCCACGTCCACCTCAAGGACCTGGGCCAACTGGTTGCCCGCGAGATCGAACGGGCGGGCGGCGTCGCCAAGGAATTCAACACCATCGCCGTGGACGACGGCATCGCCATGGGCCACGACGGCATGCTCTATTCGCTGCCCAGCCGCGAAATCATTGCCGACTCCGTCGAGTACATGGTCAATGCCCACTGTGCAGACGCCATCGTTTGCATTTCCAACTGCGACAAGATCACCCCCGGCATGCTCATGGCCTCCCTGCGCTTGAATGTGCCTGTGATCTTCGTTTCGGGCGGGCCCATGGAAGCGGGCAAGACCAAACTGGCCAGCCACGGCCTGGACCTGGTCGACGCCATGGTGATCGCCGCCGACAGCACTGCGTCAGACGAAAAAGTCGCCGAATACGAGCGCAGCGCCTGCCCCACCTGCGGTTCCTGCTCTGGCATGTTCACCGCCAACTCGATGAACTGCCTGGTCGAAGCCCTGGGCCTGGCCCTGCCGGGCAACGGTTCGACTCTGGCCACCCACAGCGACCGCGAGCAGTTGTTCCTGCAAGCCGGGCGCACCATCGTCGAGCTGTGCAAGCGCTATTACACCGACAACGACGACTCGGTACTGCCGCGCAACATCGCCAACTTCAAGGCGTTTGAAAACGCCATGACCCTCGACATCGCCATGGGCGGCTCGACCAACACCATCCTGCATTTGCTCGCCGCCGCCCAGGAAGCCGAGATCGATTTCGACCTGCGCGACATCGACCGGCTGTCGCGCAACGTGCCGCAACTGTGCAAGGTCGCGCCGAACATCCAGAAGTACCACATGGAAGACGTGCACCGCGCCGGGGGCATTTTCAGCATCCTCGGTTCGCTGGCCCGCGGCGGCCTGCTGCATACTGACCTGCCGACCGTGCACAGCAAGAGCCTGGCCGAAGGCATCGCCAAGTGGGACATCACCCAGACCGACGACGAAGCCGTGCACCACTTCTTCAAGGCAGGCCCGGCGGGCATCCCGACGCAAACCGCTTTCAGCCAGTCGACCCGTTGGGACACCCTCGACGACGACCGCGAGAACGGTTGTATCCGTAGCGTCGAGCACGCCTATTCGAAAGAGGGCGGCCTGGCCGTGCTCTACGGCAACATTGCCTTGGACGGTTGCGTGGTGAAAACCGCAGGCGTCGACGAGTCGATCCATGTCTTCGAAGGCAATGCGAAGATCTTCGAAAGCCAGGACAGCGCCGTGCGCGGTATCTTGGCCGACGAAGTACAGGCCGGCGACATCGTGATCATCCGCTACGAGGGCCCTAAAGGCGGCCCGGGCATGCAGGAAATGCTCTACCCCACGTCCTACCTGAAATCCAAAGGTCTGGGCAAAGCGTGTGCGCTGCTCACCGACGGGCGCTTCTCGGGCGGCACTTCGGGCTTGTCCATTGGCCACGCTTCGCCTGAGGCCGCTGCGGGCGGCGCCATCGGCCTGGTGCAGGACGGCGACAAGGTGTTGATCGACATCCCTAACCGCTCCATCAACCTGCTGGTCGACGATGCCGAAATGGCAGCTCGGCGCGCGGAGCAGGACAAGAAGGGCTGGAAGCCTGTCGAAGTGCGTCCGCGTAAGGTCACCACGGCGCTGAAGGCCTACGCCTTGCTGGCAACCAGTGCCGACAAAGGTGCCGTGCGCGACAAATCAATGCTAGACGGCATTTAACTCCGCACAAAAAAATAGCCCCGCCAGTGCGAACTGGCGGGGCTATTTTTTTCAGGTCGGTTTAGCCTTTGTGGTAACCGGTGACGCGCTCGACTTCTTCCTTCGAGCCCAGATACACCGCGACGCGCTGGTGCAGGCCTTCAGGCTGGATGTCGAGGATGCGCTGGTGGCCGTCGGTGGAAGCACCACCGGCCTGCTCGACCAAAAACGACATCGGGTTGGCTTCGTACATCAAACGCAGCTTGCCCGGTTTCGACGGCTCGCGGCTGTCGCGCGGGTACATGAACAAGCCACCGCGGGTCAGGATACGGTGCACGTCAGCGACCATCGAAGCGATCCAGCGCATGTTGTAGTTTTTCTTCAACGGGCCCTCTTCGCCCGCCAACAGCTCGCCCACGTAGCGGGTCACAGGTTCTTCCCAGTGACGCTGGTTGGACATGTTGATGGCGAACTCAGCGGTATTCTGCGGGATCTGCATGTTTTCGTGGGTCAACACGAAACTGCCCATTTCACGGTCCAGGGTGAAGCCTTTAACGCCGTTGCCCAGAGTCAGAATGAGCATGGTCTGTGGGCCATAAATGGCGTAGCCCGCGGCCACTTGCTCGGTGCCTTTTTGCAGAAAGGCCTGCTCTTTGAGGCTGTCGTTCTGGCTCAGGTGCTCGGAGGGGCAACGCAGTACCGAAAAGATGGTGCCTACCGAAACGTTGACGTCGATGTTGGACGAGCCGTCCAGGGGATCGAACACCAACAGGTACGCACCCTTGGGGTATTGGCCGGGGATCTGGTAAGCGTTGTCCATTTCCTCCGACGCCATGCCTGCCAAGTGCCCGCCCCACTCGTTGGCTTCCAGCAGGATATCGTTGGAGATGACGTCGAGTTTTTTCTGCACTTCGCCCTGCACGTTCTCAGTACCCATGCTGCCCAACACGCCACCCAGGGCGCCTTTGGATACAGCGTGGCTGATTTCCTTGCATGCACGTGCCACCACTTCGATAAGGAAGCGCAGATCTGCAGGCGTGTTGTTGCTGCGGGTCTGCTCGATCAAATAGCGACTCAGGGTAACGCGGGACATGGACGGCTCCGGAGAACAGGGGGACGGGAAGACCCGCGCAGTTTACCGCGTGGGCGCAAACCTGACGAGCAATAGGGAATAAGGTTCAGCGATAGGACCGAAAGAGCAGCGCATGGTTCCCGGTAGGAGGGGCCCGGGCGGCGTTCCGCTTGCCCCCGAGCTCTTCGTCTCGGCCAAGAGCTCTCGCAGCGGCCAAGAGCTCGGGGGCGAGCCCCCTCCTACGTTATCGTTTGCCTTTGATCCAAGGTCGTTGGCGATTATTTCTTCATAGCCTGCCAAATTTCTTCAGCGTATTCACGAATGGTCCGGTCGGAAGAGAACCAGCCCATACGCGCCGTGTTGAGTACCGCCATGCGCCACCACTTGTCCGTGTCGTGCCAAGTTTCCTCGACACGTTTCTGGGCATCCCAGTAGGCGTCGAAGTCGGCACACAGCAAGAACGTGTCATGGTTGCTCAAGCCGTCGACCAAAGCGCTGTAACGCGAAGGGTCATCGGGTGAGAACACCCCGCCACTGATGGCCTGCAGCACATCGTTAAGCCGATGGGACGCCGCGATCTCGCCGTGGGCAGCGAAGTCGCCCGCGCGTTTGCGCTCTTCGACTTCCTGGGACGTCAGGCCAAAGATAAACATGTTCTCTTCGCCGAGGAAGTCGCACATTTCCACGTTGGCGCCGTCCAGGGTGCCGATAGTCAACGCACCGTTGAGGCCGAACTTCATGTTACTGGTGCCGGACGCTTCGTAGCCCGCCGTTGAAATCTGCTCGGACAAGTCCGCTGCCGGGATGATGCTTTCCGCCAGGCTAACGTTGTAGTTGGGCAGGAACACCACTTTGAGCAGGCCGCGCACGGTAGGGTCGTTGTTAACGGTACGGGCGATATCGTTGGTCAGTTTGATGATCAACTTGGCCTGGTGGTAGCTCGCTGCCGCCTTGCCGGAGAAGATCTTCACCCTGGGCACCCAGTGGGTACCTGGCTCGGCACGAATGGCCTGATACAGGGCCACAGTGTGCAGTAGGTTGAGCAGTTGGCGCTTGTACTCGTGGATACGCTTGACCTGCACGTCGAACAACGCCTTGGGGTTGACCGTCACGCCGATGCGCTCGTGAATGATCCGCGCCAAAGCCTTTTTGCTTTGCAACCGCTGGGCCGCGAAGGCTTTGCGGAACTCGGCTTTCTCGGCGAACGGCTCCAGGCCCTTGAGCATGGTCTCCGGGTTATCCAGCACGTCGGCACCCAAGGCTTCCACCAGCATGGCGGTCAACGCCGGGTTGGCCTGGTACAGCCAGCGGCGGAACGTGATGCCGTTGGTTTTATTATTGATGCGCTCTGGGTAGATCTTGTGCAGTTCCGAGAACACCGTGCTGCGCATCAGCTTGGTGTGCAAGCCAGAAACGCCGTTGACGCTATGGGAACCGAGAAACGCCAGGTTACCCATGCGCACGCGCCGGCCGTTGTCTTCTTCGATCAGCGACACCTTACGCAGCACGTCGAAATCGTGGATGCCTTTGGCCCGCATGGCGTCGATGTGGTAAGCGTTGATCAGGTAGATGATCTGCATGTGCCGAGGCAACATGCGCTCCATCAAGCCCACCGGCCAGGTTTCCAACGCCTCGGGCAGCAAGGTGTGGTTGGTGTAGGCCAGGGTATCGACGGTGATATCCCAGGCTGCATCCCAGGCCAGACCATGCTCGTCGACCAGTTGACGCATCAGCTCGGCCACGGCGATCGAGGGGTGGGTATCGTTGAGCTGAATGGCGGCCTTGTCGCTCAGGTTGAGCAGGCTCTCGTTCATGTTCAAGTGGCGGCGTATCAAGTCTTGCAGCGACGCGGCGACGAAAAAGTATTCCTGGCGCAGGCGCAATTCCTGGCCGGCTTCGGTGCTGTCGGCCGGGTACAGTACCCGCGAAATGCTTTCTGCACGGGCCACTTCAGCGACGGCGCCCAAGTGGTCGCCCGCGTTGAAGCGCTCCAGGTGCAGTTCTTCCATGGCGCGCGCACGCCACAGGCGCAGAGTGTTCACACTGGTACCCCGCCAGCCGACCACCGGGGTGTCGTAGGCCACCGCACGTACGGTCTCGCTCGGCCACCACTTCTGCCGGGACTCGCCGTTCGCTTCGACCACGGTCTCGACGTGACCACCAAAGCTGATCGGGTAGATCACCTCAGGCCGTTCGAATTCCCAGGGGTTGCCGAAGTCCAGCCAGGTCTCGGTCTGCTCTTGCTGCCAACCATCGACGATGGCCTGGCGGAACAGGCCGTGCTCGTAGCGAATGCCATAACCATGGGCAGCGACACCCAGGGTCGACATGCTCTCCATAAAGCAGGCGGCCAGGCGCCCCAGGCCACCGTTGCCCAACGCCGCGTCTGGCTCGAGGATGCGGATACGTTCGAGGTCTACCCCCAGTTCGGCAATCGCCTCCCGGGCGATTTCCAGCAGGCCCAGGTTGCTCAGGCTGTCGTACAGCAAACGGCCGATGAGAAATTCCAAAGAGAGGTAATAAACCCGTTTCTGGCCACTGCGGTAGATCTGCCGCGTGTGGTCCATCCAATGTTCGACCATATGGTCGCGGGCGGCCAGCGCCACCGCTTCGAACCAGTCATGTTCGAACGCGTGATCGGGGTCCTTGCCCACCGCGTATGTAAGTTTGGCGAGTACAGCGGCACGGAATTCGGCCACCTCAGCTTCACGGACCAGCGGTTCCTGAGACATGCATTGCGTCCTCGGCGAAAAAGAAATTTTAAAACGAAGTTACCAGAGACTAGACGGTTCGACAGGGGGTGACAGCTCTGGTTCGACACTTTCTCTCATCACACCCCTACCATAGCCGAAGAAATCCGGCCGATGGCTGTTCACTTTTTCACCAGCCCCGGTATGATCGCGCGCCCTGCTACCCAGAAATAAACACTGATGAAGCCTACACTGATTGCCGCCGCCGAAATCGACCGTCTCGACACTTGGCAAAAATACTCCAGCTACATGTGTGGCGGCTGCATGTCGACCTGCTGCACGCTGCCGGTCGAGGTGAAAATCAAGGACCTGATCCGCATCGGCGTAGTGGACGAATTCGAGAAAGGCGACCCACCAAAGAACGTCGCCAAACGCTTGCAAAAAGACGGCATCGTCGAGCGTTTCAATCAGAAATCCGGCATCTTCACCCTGGCCCGCATGAGCAACAACGACTGCCTGTACCTGGACAAAAAAAGCCGCCTCTGCACCATTTACGAAGTACGCCCGGACACCTGCCGCAACCATCCGAAGATCGGCCCGCGTCCGGGGTATTGCGCCTACAAGCCTAAGCCTGTCGTTCGCTGAAACAAGTCTCAGCCTTGTCGGCTGAGGCCTGCCAGACGTTGCGAAAGCTCCTGCATACCGAGGCTCAACTCGCTCAAGCTTGCAGCATCCCGTGCACCTTCTTCGCTGGCCGTGTGAATGCGCACCGCCAGCTCGTTGATTTCCTGGGTCACATGGCTCTGCTCTTGGGCAGCCACGGCAATTTGCTGCGTGCGCTGCACGATATCATCGAAGCTCACTACCGTACTGCCCAGGGAGCCCGCCAGGGTGTCCGCCTGCTCGACCACCGTGCGGGTCCGGCTTTCCCCCGCGACCATGGTGCTCACCGCCTTGACCGACGCTTGGCGCAGCTCGCTGATCATTACTTGAATCTCGTCAGCCGAGGCCTGGGTACGCCCCGCCAGGGTGCGCACTTCATCCGCGACCACGGCGAAGCCACGCCCCTGCTCACCCGCGCGCGCCGCTTCGATCGCCGCGTTAAGGGCCAGCAGGTTGGTTTGGGCGGAGATCGACTTGATCACGTCGAGCACGCCGCTGACCCCTTCGATATCTTGGCCCAGGGTGGTGATCGCTTGGGCAACACTGGTGATGTCACCACTCAGTGAGTCGATGGTCTGGCTGTTCTGCTGCAAATGCGCCTGGCTTTGCCGGGCCGTGGACAGCGATAGCTGTGCGGTGTCGGAGCACTCGGTAGTGTTGGACGCAACTTCCTGGGCACTGGAGGACATTTCGGTAATGGCCGTCGCCAGCAGGGTGTTGTCCTCGCGCTGAGCTTCGGCCCGTTCAGCCATGACCAGCGCCAGGCGCGCGACATCCGCTGACTGGGTCTGCAGCCGCTCGGATTCCTCTGCAATGGCCCGCAGCATACTGCGCAGGCTGCCCGCATAACGGTTCACCGCTTGTCGCAGCACGCCGATCTCATCAAGGCGTTGCACTTCAAGTTCGGCGGCAGAGCTGGCGCCTTGCTCGCCGAGCAGGGCGATTTGCGCAGCCGTTTCGTTGACTTGCGCCAGCAGCGAACGCCCGACCAGCCAGGCCAGGCCAAACACCAGCGCCAACAGAGGCAGCAAGGTGGTGAGAATTTCCACCGTCAGCCTGCTGGCGATGCCGGTCATCTGCTGCTGCGGGGTGGTCAGGCCGATCACCCAGCCGGTCGCCGGTACGCGGGTCAGGCTGACGTAACCGTTGTCGCCCAGCAGTTCATCGTGCTCGACCTCAAAGGTCTGCGTGCCTTGGGCATTGGACTTGCGCCAGTCCGACACCACCTTGAACCACGGCGTGCTGGCCAGCAGCCCGGCTTCATCGGCCTGGGCCTTGCCATTTTGTTCGGGGAAGTACAGCACCTTGCCTGACGGGTCGAGGGCAAAGGCATAGCCGCCGGTGACCTTGCCGTTGGACTTGAGAAAGTCAGCGAGGCCGGTCAGAGTCAGGTCGATGGTCGCTACGCCCGCGAAACGCCCGTCGCGGTTGTAAGGAATGGTGCAGGTGGTCATAAGAATCTTGCTGATCGGGTCTTCATAGGCGTCGGACCAGCCGCAATGCCCTGGCGTCGAGCGTTTGCCCTGCGTATACCAATCGGCGCTCTGGTAGGCGTCCACCGCCGCCGCGTTGTACTCCTCTGAATAACTCAGCGCCCCTTGGGCCGTGCGGGCCCAGTAAAAACTGCGACGCGCCACCCCGGGGGTAAATGCGTTGGGTTCAGGCCATAGGCCGCCGCCGGCAATCGCTGCGTCGCCCTGGGAGTCGATAATTTTCGCCAGGCTGGCTTTGACCTGCTCGGGGTCGGTCGGCAGCGTTTCACCAAGGCTGGCCATGGCAGCCACGCGCCCTTGCACCTCACCCAGCTTGATCGACAACTGCCGAGCAATGGCCGTGGCCGACTGTTCGGCGCTTTGGGTGTTGGACTGCACCAGCTTGGGCTCACCGCTCAGGACCATTACCGCATAAATGGACAGGCCGGTGACCACGAGGATAAACACAATCCCCAGGCTCAGGCGCGACATGATCTTGGTAGGCATCAGGCTCAAGACGGCCCCCTTAAGTAATGGCTTGTCTTTAGCTATCGGCGCCCACACCCGAAACTTCACCGGGCGCCAGCCCTTTCATCGCGCAACGGGCTGTTATTGCAGGCATAAAAAAACGCCCCCGGCCATGACAGCCGGGGGCGTTTGGGTGCCACGCGTTACTTATGCGCCTTTTTTGGCAGCACGGGTACGCTCGCTTTCGCCCAGGATCTTCTTACGAAGACGGATGGACTTAGGCGTGACTTCGCACAGCTCGTCTTCTTGGACGAACTCAAGAGCCTGCTCCAAGGTGAAACGGATAGGCGGAACCAACGCGATGGTTTCGTCTTTACCCGAGGCACGCATGTTGTCGAGCTTCTTGCCTTTGGTTGGGTTGACGCCCAGGTCGTTGTCGCGGCTGTTGATGCCGACGATTTGGCCTTCGTACACGTCTTCGCCGTGGCCCAGGAACAACTTGCCGCGAGCCTGCAGGGTTTCCAGCGAGTAGGTCAGTGCCTTACCGGTCGCCACGGACACCAGCACACCGTTCTGACGGCCAGACATGTCGCCCGACTTCATCGGCGCATAACGGTCGAAGATCGAAGTCAGGATGCCTGCACCGGAGGTCAGGGTCAGGAACTCGTTACGGAAACCGATCAGGCCACGGGCCGGGATGTTGTACTCAAGGCGCACACGGCCTTTGCCATCCGGAACCATGTTGGTCAGGTCGCCTTTACGCAGACCCATTTGCTCCATGATCGCGCCCTGGGATTCTTCCGGCAGGTCGATGGTCACGTTTTCGAACGGTTCGTGCTTAACGCCGTCAACCAAACGGATGATCACTTCAGGGCGGCCAACACCCATTTCGAAGCCTTCACGACGCATGGTTTCGATCAGTACCGAGAGGTGCAATTCACCACGGCCGGAGACCTTGAACTTGTCGGCCGAGTCGCCTTCTTCAACGCGCAGGGCAACGTTGTAGAGCAGTTCTTTGTCCAGACGCTCTTTGATGTTACGGCTGGTGACGAACTTGCCTTCCTTACCGCAGAACGGCGAGTCGTTAACCTGGAAGGTCATCGAAACGGTAGGTTCGTCAACGGTCAGCGGCTTCATCGCTTCGACGTTCATCGGGTCGCACAGGGTGTCGGAGATGAACAGCTCGTCGAAACCGCTGATGCAGACGATATCGCCCGCTTCGGCTTTTTCCACGTCGATGCGGTGCAGGCCGTGGTGGCCCATCAGCTTGAGGATACGGCCGTTGCGCTTCTTGCCGTTGACGTCGATAGCCACTACCGGGGTGTTCGGCTTGACGCTACCACGGGCAATACGGCCAACACCGATGACGCCCAGGAAGCTGTTGTAGTCCAGTGCCGAGATTTGCATCTGGAACGGGCCTTCACGGTCGACGTTCGGCGCAGGTACGTGGTCGACGATCGACTGGTAGAGCGGGGTCATGTCTTCGGCCATGTCGGTGTGTTCCAGACCGGCGATGCCGTTCAGGGCCGAGGCGTAGACGACTTTGAAGTCCAGCTGTTCTTCGGTGGCACCGAGGTTGTCGAACAGGTCGAAAATCTGGTCCAGAACCCAGTCCGGACGCGCGCCTGGACGGTCGACCTTGTTGATCACCACGATGGGACGCAGGCCGGCTTCGAAAGCCTTTTTGGTCACGAAGCGGGTTTGTGGCATCGGGCCGTCTTGGGCGTCGACCAGCAGCAGTACGGAGTCGACCATCGACATCACGCGCTCTACTTCACCGCCGAAGTCGGCGTGGCCCGGGGTGTCCACGATGTTGATGTGGTAGCCGTTCCAGTTGATGGCGGTGTTCTTGGCCAGAATGGTAATGCCGCGCTCTTTTTCCTGGTCGTTGGAGTCCATCACGCGTTCGTCGTTGAGCTCGCCGCGTTCCAGGGTGCCGGATTGACGCAGAAGCTTGTCGACCAGGGTGGTTTTACCATGGTCAACGTGGGCGATGATGGCGATGTTGCGTAGATTTTCGATCACGTGTGTATCTCGATCAGAGGATTCGGTTTGCCGCGCATGTTACGCGACGGATATTAATCATTTGCGAATTCGGCCAGGCGGTGTCGCCGGTCTGGAGGGCGATGGCGGATACTTCCGCCATTGAGCCCCGGTACTTTATGTCGGACGATAAACGCGCACATTGGCATGTCCCTCACTTAATAAATGGTGAGCATGCAGGCGACTCATGACGCCCTTGTCGCAATACAGCAGGTACTGGCGTGTAGCATCCAGCGCCTTGAAGCGACTGTTGAGGGCATAAAAAGGCAAAGCCTGGACCTCGATACCGTCGAGCTCGAGCGGCTCGTCTTCCTGGGCATCGGGGTGGCGAATATCGATGATCACCTGGCCGGCCAGCGCTGCGCTGACTTCCTCGACCTCGATATCCTGGCCCAACTGATCGATCACTTCATCGATGGAAACCAGTTTGGCATTATCCAAAGCCCGCTCCAGCACGGCCATGTCGAACTGCTGTTCTTCATAGACAACGCGAGGGCGCTTGGCATTGGTGGTGGGACTCACCGAAATCACGCCGCAGTATTCTGGCATGTGTTTGGCAAAATCGGCAGTACCGATTGCAACGGCCTGGTCGATGATGTCTTGTTTATGACTTACCAGCAGCGGCCGCAGCACCAGTTTGTCGGTGGCCGAGTCGATGATCGAGAGGTTCGGCAGGGTCTGGCTGGACACTTGCGAGATCGCCTCGCCGGTCACCAGCGCATCGATTTGCAAGCGGTCGGCGATGCGGCTGGCGGCGCGCAACATCATGCGCTTGAGCACCACGCCCATGTGGCTGTCATCGACCTTGCCGAGGATTTCACCCAGCACTTCTTCGAAGGGCACGCTGATAAACAGCACCCGCTGTGAGCTGCCGTATTTCTTCCAGAGAAAATGCGCGACTTCCATCACGCCCAACTCGTGGGCACGCCCGCCCAGGTTGAAGAAGCAAAAGTGGCTCATCAGGCCGCGGCGCATCATCTGATAGGCCGCGACGGTGGAATCGAAACCACCGGACATCAGCACCAGGGCCTGCTCCAGGGCGCCGAGCGGGAAGCCCCCCATGCCTTCGTGCTGGCCATGGATGACGAACAGGCGCTGGTCACGAATCTCCAGGCGGACCTTGACGTCCGGGTGCTTCAGATCGATGCCGGCGGCCCCGCACTGCTGGCGCAACTGACTGCCGACATAACGGTCGACGTCCATCGAAGTAAAAGGGTGCTTGCCGGCGCGCTTGCAGCGCACCATGAGGATCTTGCCGGGCAGCAGGTGACCGAAATGCAGCTTGCACTTGGCCACGATATCGTCGAAGTCGCCCAGTGGGTATTCGTCCACCTGCAAAAAATGCGCGATACCGGGCGTACAGCTCAAGCGCTCGGTCATTTCGCGCAGCAGTTTGGGGTCGTCAACCTGGGTCTGCACTTCTAGGTTGTCCCAAACGCCGCTCACCATCAGTTTCGGGTCCAGGTCGCGGCATACCGTACGGATGTTTTTCGCGAGCTGACGGATGAAGCGCTTGCGCACCGGCCCGCTCTTGATGGTGATTTCAGGGAAGACTTTTACGATAAGTTTCATGAAAGCGGTGCGCGATATGCCAGCGTAAAAAGAGGGGGGCGGATTATAGCGGAAATCGCTCAAGGTTTAACCAGTTATCGTACAAACGGTTTTATGCGCCTTTTATTGGTGCGATATGATTTTTTTACGCCCCAAAAAGAAGCGTTAATAATTCGCCTAACCCGCTCAAGCGCCCTAAACGCCAGTGTTTACCCAGGAAATCCCATCTCGGGGCACTGGCATGCAATTTGCTCCCTTGTGAGGCAGGTTGCCTTGGCGGAGTATTCCCGCCAGCATCACCAAAATTAAAGGGCTCACCAACACCTGCCCTAATCCACCCGGAGGACAACATGTCGAAGTCGGTTCAACTCATCAAAGATCATGACATTAAGTGGATTGATCTGCGCTTCACTGACACCAAAGGTAAGCAGCAGCACGTCACCATGCCAGCGCGTGATGCCCTGGATGACGACTTCTTCGAAGTGGGCAAGATGTTCGACGGCTCCTCCATTGCCGGCTGGAAAGGCATCGAAGCGTCCGACATGATCCTGCTGCCGGACGACGAAACTGCAGTCCTCGACCCGTTCACCGAAGAGCCTACCCTGATCCTGGTCTGCGACGTCATCGAGCCGTCCACCATGCAAGGCTACGACCGCGACCCACGCGCCATCGCCCACCGCGCCGAGGAATACCTGAAGTCGACCGGTATCGGCGACACCGTATTCGTAGGTCCGGAACCCGAATTCTTCATCTTCGACGAAGTGAAGTTCAAGTCCGACATCTCCGGTTCCATGTTCAAGATCTTCTCTGAGCAGGCGTCCTGGATGACCGACGGCGACATCGACGGCGGCAACAAGGGCCACCGTCCAGGCGTGAAAGGCGGTTACTTCCCACTGCCACCGGTCGACCACGACCACGAAATCCGTACTGCCATGTGCAACGCACTGGAAGAAATGGGCCAGACCGTTGAAGTGCATCACCACGAAGTGGCGACTGCCGGCCAGAACGAAATCGGCGTCAAGTTCAACACCCTGGTGAAGAAGGCTGACGAAGTTCAGACCCTCAAATACTGCGTGCACAACGTGGCAGACGCCTACGGCCGCACCGCTACCTTCATGCCTAAGCCTCTGTACGGCGACAACGGCTCGGGTATGCACGTGCACATGTCCATCTCCAAAGATGGCAAGAACACCTTCGCTGGCGAAGGCTATGCCGGCCTGTCCGACACCGCCCTGTACTTCATCGGCGGTATCATCAAGCACGGTAAGGCGCTGAACGGCTTCACCAACCCGTCGACCAACTCCTACAAGCGTCTGGTCCCAGGTTTCGAAGCTCCAGTGATGCTTGCCTACTCGGCGCGCAACCGCTCGGCATCCATCCGCATTCCTTACGTCAACAGCCCTAAAGGCCGCCGTATCGAAGCACGCTTCCCGGACCCAGCAGCCAACCCTTACCTGGCTTTCGCTGCCCTGTTGATGGCTGGCCTGGACGGCATCCAGAACAAGATTCACCCTGGCGATGCCGCTGACAAAAACCTCTACGACCTGCCGCCTGAAGAGGCGAAAGAGATCCCCCAGGTTTGCGGTAGCTTGAAAGAAGCCCTGGAAGAGCTGGACAAAGGTCGCGCGTTCCTGACCAAAGGCGGCGTTTTCAGCGACGACTTCATCAATGCTTACATCGAACTGAAGAGCGAAGAAGAAATCAAAGTTCGCACCTTCGTGCACCCACTGGAATACGACCTGTACTACAGCGTCTGATTTCGGCGATGTGAAAAAGGCTTCCTTCGGGAGGCCTTTTTTTATGCCTGGCATTTTGGCCAGCTGTAAACAACTGGTACACCTACCGGGTGGACGCAGGAATACCCACAATGCACATTAAGGGCTCCAAAGGTATGAAAATTGGCAGGAGCCATCATGCAACGCCTACATTTCCCCGTTATTGCCCTACTGGCCGCGGTACTCTCCCCATTCGCTCTGGCTGCGCCGCCGGGCGTCGAAACGCAGGTGCTATTGCGCAGCGATAAGTCCTGGGACGGCACGGATTACACCGCCTACCCCACCACCGCGCCAGAGCTAACCGTGCTGAAAATCAGCATTGCACCCGACACCGAGCTGGATTGGCATTCGCACCCCATCCCCAACGCGGCGTACGTGCTCTCGGGCGAAATAACCGTCGAAGCGAAGAACAGCAATGCCAAACAGACTTTGCGCCAAGGCGATACCTTGGCCGAAATGGTCAATCTACCGCACCGAGGTAAAACCGGGGGTCAGCCTGCCGAGTTGATCGTGTTCTATGCCGGCAGCAAAGGGCTGCCGCTTTCGCAAAAGGAATGATCGCGTGGGGCGATCCGCAGCCTTGATGCCGAAACGCCCAGTCCAAACCCAGCTTGATTTAATAAAGGCCACCTTCGGGTGGCTTTTTTATCGGCGCGCACCAGCAAACACCTTGCATAGATCTCCCGCTTGCCGCTCCCGTGCTGCCTGCAGAGAATGGCCCAGCCAAATTCAACAAGATCGAGCCCCTACCCATGTCCAGATTCTTTGCCGTGCCGCTGCTTCTGAGCGCTATCGCCGCCTCCACCCAAGCCATCGCCGCCCCCGCCAGCCTCGCCCCGTTGCTGCACAGCATCGAGGAGCGCCTGGCCATCGCCGATCAAGTAGCCTTGAGCAAATGGGACAGCCACAAGGCCGTCGAAGATCGCCCCCGCGAGCAGACGGTCATCGCCAGCGCCGTGGGCCTGGCGCCGCAATACCAACTGGACGACGCGCTGGTCAGGCAGTTTTTCGCCGCCCAGATAGAGGCCAACAAACTGCGCCAGTACGCTCTGCTGTCGCGCTGGACCCTGGCAGGCGCCGCGCCGGATTCACCGCGCCCTGATCTAGTGGGGAGCATTCGCCCACAACTCGATGTTCTGCAAAAGCGCTTGCTCCAGCAGCTGGCGGCCTTTGCCGATTCCCGTGCCGATCCGCAATGCCCGCAGTGGCTGGCGGCAGCGACGCACAAGGCCGCTGATGACGAGCTGCAACGCCTGGCGTTGATCCGCGCTACCGCTGAACTCTGCGCGAAACCTTGAGGGAATTGGCGGGATACCGGCGGGGCGCGATGTGCACTATGCTGATGCCGGTCAGGGCGATCCAACGATCGCGCCTATTCTCGCCACGGAAACCTTCATGCGCTCATGCCTTATCTGCCTGTTGCTGCTAGTCGCTCTGCCGGCCGGGGCGCAGATCTACAAGTACACCGATGCTGCGGGCAATACGGCCTACAGCAACCAGAAGCCCGAGGGCATCAAGGCCGAAACCGTCGAGCTGCCACCCCTCAACAGCATCGAGAGCCAGCCACGTACCGCGCCTGAACCCAGCAAGCAGGCGCCCCCCGCCATGCCACAGCAACCGCCCTATGCGGTGTTGGAGCTGACCGGTATTCCCAGCGAAGAAGCCCTGCGCGCCAACAACGGTACCTTCACCGTTGGTGTCGACCTGCAACCGCGCCTATTCCAGGGCCATAGCTTCCAACTGGTGCTCGACGGCAAGCCCTATGGGCAGCCCAGCAATGTTCCACGCTTGCAATTGGTCAATATCGATCGCGGCGAACACAGCCTGGCGGTGCAGATCATCAGCGGTACGCGGGTGATCCAGCAGAGCGAGACGCTGACCTTCACTGTACAGCGGGTCCACCTGTGATCCGGGCATTGAGCCTGGCCCTGTTGCTAGTGGCACTGCCCTGCACGGCGGACATCTATACCTACACCGACGCCCAGGGTAACCGGGTTTTCACCGACCAGCCCAACCCGGGTAAAGCCAAGCGCATCGAGCTGCAGCCGAGCAATCGTCTGAGCCAACCGAGCAAGGCAGCGCCCGCCCCCAGCCAAGCCAGCACGCCGGTAAAACCGCAGAAAAAACGTTATGCCCCTTACCAGATGCTGCGCATCCTGGTACCGCTGCCCGAAGCGAATCTACGCGAGGAAAACGGCGAGGTGATCGTCACCGCTACCAGCGACCCCGCGCTGCAGCCAGGCCACCAGCTACGTTTGCTGCTAGACGGCAAACCAGCTGGGGAGCCCTCCACCAGCCCGGTATTTTCTCTGCGCAATGTCGACCGCGGCGCCCACAAACTGGCAGTGGAGATCATCAACCAGCAGGGCGCTGTCATTGAGCGCACCGCCGCCCAGACCTTCTACCTGCAACGCATTTCCCTGGCGCAGAAAAAACGCATCCACCCCTGCAAAAAAGCCGACTACGGTGTGCGCCCCGAGTGCCCGTTGTCGGAAAAGCCTGACGATAAAGAAGAAAGCAGCATCCTGCCTTTCTTCTAACATCCTACCCAACCTTGCACTATATTAGTGCGCAACTCTGCACCACTGGCCATTAACGGCGCCAACTTGGTTCGCCCATTGGCATTTCTAACCCAGTGCGCACCGCGGTTGTTCAAGAAAAGCATTCATTTGCTGCCATCGCGCTTCTTTTCGGAGCCTTGGTTTAGATTTTGCATTTTCATGTGTAACTGACGATTACCTATGCACGCGCCCGCGCAGTCCGGCGGGCGCGCAATGTGCCAAAAGAGGTCAACGACACCTGATGACCATCAGCGATGCACTGCACCGACTGCTACTCGACAACCTGACCACTGCAACGATTCTGCTCGACGCGGACCTGCGCCTCGAATACATGAACCCCGCAGCAGAAATGCTCCTGGCCATTAGCGGCCAACGCAGCCATGGCCAGTTCATCAGCGAACTGTTCACCGAATCGGCCGAGGCGCTGAATTCGCTGCGCCAGGCGGTCGAACAAGCACACCCCTTCACCAAGCGTGAGGCCATGCTTACGGCACTGACAGGGCAAACCCTGACCGTGGATTACGCCGTGACCCCCATCCTCAGCCAAGGCAACACCTTGCTGCTGCTGGAAGTCCACCCCCGCGACCGCCTGCTGCGCATCACTAAAGAAGAAGCGCAGTTGTCCAAGCAGGAAACCACCAAAATGCTGGTGCGTGGCCTGGCCCATGAAATCAAGAACCCCCTGGGCGGCATTCGTGGCGCAGCGCAGCTGCTGGCCCGTGAGCTGCCAGAAGAAAGCTTGAAGGACTACACCAACGTCATCATCGAAGAAGCCGACCGCCTGCGTAACCTAGTCGACCGCATGCTGGGTTCCAACAAGCTGCCGTCGCTGGCGATGACCAACATTCACGAGGTTTTAGAGCGCGTCTGTAGCCTGGTCGATGCCGAAAGCCAAGGCTGCATCACTTTAGTGCGCGACTATGACCCCAGCATCCCCGACGTCCTGATCGACCGTGAGCAGATGATCCAGGCGGTGCTGAACATCGTGCGCAATGCGATGCAGGCCATCAGTTCGCAAAACGAGCTGCGCCTGGGCCGCATCAGCCTGCGCACCCGGGCGATGCGTCAGTTCACCATTGGCCATACCCGCCACCGCTTGGTGAGCAAGGTCGAGATCACCGATAACGGCCCAGGCATCCCCAGCGAGCTGCAAGAAACCATTTTCTACCCAATGGTCAGTGGGCGCCCAGACGGCACCGGGCTCGGCTTGGCCATTACCCAGAACATCATCAGTCAGCACCAAGGCTTGATCGAGTGTGAAAGCCATCCTGGCCACACCACGTTCTCGATCTTCCTGCCGCTGGAACAAGGAGCCGCTTCGCCATGAGCCGTAGTGAAACTGTCTGGATCGTCGATGACGACCGTTCCATCCGCTGGGTCCTGGAAAAAGCCTTGCAACAAGAAGGCATGACCACGCAAAGTTTCGACAGCGCCGACGGGGTCATGAGCCGCCTGGCCCGTCAGCAACCGGATGTCATCATCTCTGATATCCGCATGCCTGGGGCGAGCGGGCTCGACCTGCTGGCGCGTATCCGCGAGCAGTTCCCGCGCTTGCCGGTGATCATCATGACTGCCCATTCCGACCTGGACAGTGCAGTAGCGTCCTACCAGGGCGGTGCGTTCGAATACCTGCCCAAGCCCTTCGACGTCGACGAAGCGGTGTCGCTGGTCAAGCGCGCCAACCAGCATGCCCAGGAGCAACAGGGCGGCGATGTGGCCCCCACGCTGACCCGCACCCCCGAGATCATCGGCGAAGCGCCGGCCATGCAGGAAGTGTTTCGCGCCATTGGGCGCTTGAGCCACTCCAACATTACCGTGTTGATCAATGGCGAGTCGGGCACCGGTAAAGAACTGGTGGCCCACGCCTTGCACCGCCATAGCCCACGCGCGGCATCGCCCTTTATCGCCCTGAACATGGCGGCGATCCCTAAAGACCTGATGGAGTCTGAGCTCTTCGGCCACGAAAAAGGCGCGTTCACCGGGGCCGCCAACCTGCGGCGCGGGCGCTTCGAGCAAGCTGACGGCGGCACCTTGTTTCTCGACGAAATCGGCGATATGCCGGCCGACACGCAAACCCGCTTGCTGCGGGTCTTGGCCGACGGCGAGTTCTACCGGGTGGGCGGGCATACGCCGGTCAAGGTCGATGTGCGCATCATCGCCGCGACCCACCAGAACCTGGAAACCCTGGTCAACGCCGGTAAGTTTCGCGAGGACTTGTTCCACCGCTTGAACGTCATTCGCATCCATATCCCACGCATGTCGGACCGCCGCGAAGACATTCCGACCCTGGCCCGGCACTTCCTCAGCCGCGCCGCGCAAGAGCTGGCCGTCGAGCCCAAGTTGCTCAAGAGCGAGACCGAGGAGTACCTGAAGAACCTGCCGTGGCCGGGCAACGTGCGCCAGTTGGAAAACACCTGCCGCTGGATCACCGTCATGGCCTCGGGCCGCGAAGTGCATGTCAGCGACCTGCCCCCGGAACTGCTCAGCCTGCCCCAGGACACCGCACCGGTGACCAACTGGGAGCAAGCCTTGCGCCAGTGGGCGGATCACGCCCTGGCCCGTGGCCAATCGAGCCTGCTCGACAGCGCAGTCCCCAGCTTCGAGCGGATCATGATCGAGACCGCGCTCAAGCACACGGCCGGGCGCCGACGTGACGCTGCGGTGCTGCTGGGCTGGGGCCGCAACACCTTGACCCGCAAGATCAAGGAGCTGGGCATGAAGGTCGACGGCGGTGACGACGACGAGGGCGACGACGCTTAAAGCGCCTGCGCCAAACGCAACGGGGGCCTGCTAATCGCGGCCCCCGTTTTTTTTAATCCACAACTGCCAAAAATCGCCTCTTTTGTGCACTGCCCTCGAATCATGCACCGCCTGAATGCGTGCTGAACCGGTTCAAATCCCTGGGCGGGCCCTCTTCGACTAGCTGTGTTCGGCCTGACTAATTTAAAAAATTATTTAAAATCATTAGGTTGCGACAGAGAATAGCTTTTTTCGACAACATTGAGGCACGTTGCAACAAAACTGGCACGTACGCTGCAATGTACTTAAGCATTACCCAGTTTCGGGGACCTTGGTACAGGCAGGCCGGGGAATCCCCTCTTTTACACCGGAGGCAGCGCGCGCAAAGCCCACCTCCACGCTTTTGGGGACCTTGGTACAGGCAGGCCGGGACTCCCCTCTTTTATTCCTCGCGGAGGCTGACACTCAGCCTCCAGCGGCCATCCTCTTCTTCATCCCACACCCAATCGCCGCGCAGCGGCCTGGCCGCGACGAATCTCAGCGCCAATATCCCCTCGCTGCGCCGCAACGTCCAATTGACCTGTTTACCGTTCAGCAACAGTTGCCCGTTGGCTGGCTTGCCGCGGGACTCGAAAAGCAGCGCCAGGGTGCCCTCCACCGCCTCGCTATGCAGTTCGGGCTGTTCGTTGAACCACAGTGCCAGGCCGCCATCACGAATCTGTACCTGAGCCAGCTCAGCAGGCTCCGGCGCCAGAATGCGGCCGATCATCAGCCCCACCAACAAACCGAACAGTGCCATGGACCCCAAAACCCGCGGCCAGAGTTTCTGCCGTTCTTTCGGTTCGGGGGTAGAATGCTGCCCGTCCTCACGTTCGGAGCCGTGCATGTTTCACGTCATCCTTTTTCAACCGGAAATTCCGCCCAATACGGGCAACATTATCAGGCTCTGCGCCAACAGTGGCTGCCATCTGCACTTGATCGAGCCGATCGGCTTCGAGCTCGATGACAAGCGCTTGCGCCGAGCTGGCCTGGACTATCACGAATATGCGCGCTTACAGCGGCACGCCGACTTGGCCAGTTGCCTGGCCAGCCTGGGCCAACCGCGGGTATTTGCTTTCACTACCAAAGGTTCGCGGCCATTCCACGACGCCACCTTCGCCCGCGGCGACGCGTTCCTGTTCGGCCCGGAAAGCCGCGGGCTACCGGCCGACGTGCTCGACCCGTTAAGCACGGAGCAACGTCTACGCCTGCCCATGCGCGAGGGCTGCCGCAGTTTGAATTTGTCTAACACGGTGGCGATTGCGGTGTACGAGGGGTGGCGGCAGCTGGGCTTTGCGATGGACTGAGCCGCGCTGTGGTAACGTGAAGAGATCGGGGGCAAGCGGAGCGCCGCCCGGCCCCCGATCTTCTATGGTCTACCTCAAACGCTAGGGGTCTCGCCGGCCTCTTGCATGCGCTGCAGCTCTTGGGCATACAGGGCATCGAAGTTCACCGGGGCCAGCATCAGCGCTGGGAACGAGCCACGGGTCACCAGGCTGTCCAAGGTCTCACGGGCATACGGGAACAGAATGTTCGGGCAGAAAGCACCCAGGGTGTGGCTCATCGAAGCGTCGTCGAGGTTTTTGATCAGGAAGATGCCGGCCTGCTGCACTTCCGCGATGAAGGCCACTTCTTCGCCGTTCTTCACGGTCACCGAGAGGGTAAGCACCACTTCGTGGAAATCACCTTCCAAAGGCTTCTGGCGGGTGTTGAGGTCCAGCGCGACACTCGGTTCCCACTGCTGACGGAAGATCGCCGGGCTTTTCGGCGCTTCGAACGACAGGTCACGCACGTAGATGCGCTGCAGGGAAAATTGCGGCTCGTTGTCTTGGCTCGCAGCAGCTTCAGTGTTGGTTTGCTCAGTCATAGCGGGTCCTTTTCAATTCTGGGTAGATAGGGGCAATTCAATTCTGTAGCAGCGCGTCGAGCTTGCCGGCGCGCTCCAGGGCAAACAGGTCGTCGCAGCCGCCAACGTGCAAGCTGCCGACCCAGATCTGCGGCACCGAGGTACGCCCGGCCTTCTCGACCATTTCTTTACGTACCTGGGGTTTGCCGTCGACCTTGATCTCTTCGAACGCTACGTTCTTGCTAGTGAGCAGTTGCTTGGCCCGAATGCAGTACGGGCACCAGTCGCTGGAATAGATAAGGACGTCGGCCATTTCACTTCACCAGGGGCAAGTTGTCGGATTTCCAACTGGACACGCCACCGGACAATTTGGCGGCGGTGTAGCCTTCTTTCATCAAGTCGCGGCAGACCGTTCCAGAATGCTGGCCAATGGCGTCGACGATGATCAGGGTCTTGGCCTTGTGCTTCTCCAGCTCGACCTTGCGCGTTTCGAATTTGTCTTGCGGGATGTTCAGCGAACCGACAATGTGCCCGGTAGCGAAATCCTTTTTGTTGCGGATGTCGATCACTACGCCCTGGTCGCTGTTGACCAACGCGGTCAGCTCACGGGAGCTGACGCTGCGGCCACCGCGGCTCATTTCCAGGGCGATCAGCATCACCAACAACACAACGAAGGCAGTGACCAGCAGATAGTGGGTAGTGGCAAATTCAATCAGGTGGGCGACCATCGGGCGGTTCCAGGGCGTTAAAATGGCGGCCAGTATACACAGCAGCCAAGGTGCGCCAAAGCCCGCCGGACGGAACCGTTGCCCCGGATGCCTTGTCTGTGCCAGTGGCCAGGCAATTGTTCAGCGCAATTGGTCATTGAGCCCGCGCATGGCCTAAAATGCGTGCTATTGGTGATACCCCCTTCCCCTGAACACAATAAGCGAGTGGGATTTATGACAGCCACGCCCAAACCTCTGGTTCTGATCATCCTCGATGGTTTCGGCCACAGTGAAAGCCACGAGTCCAACGCCATCTATTCGGCGACCAAGCCCGTCTATGATCGCCTGCTGGCCACCCAGGCCCACGGCCTGATTTCCGGCTCGGGCATGGACGTCGGCCTGCCCGACGGGCAGATGGGCAACTCCGAGGTGGGCCACATGAACCTGGGGGCCGGGCGTGTGGTGTATCAAGACTTCACGCGGGTGACCAAAGCCATCCGCGACGGTGAGTTTTTCCACAACCCAACGCTGTGCGCAGCAGTCGACAAAGCCGTGGCCAGCGGTAAAGCCGTGCACATCATGGGCCTGCTGTCCGATGGCGGCGTGCACAGCCACCAAGACCACCTGGTTGCCATGGCCGAACTGGCCGCGCAACGGGGCGCTGAAAAAATCTACCTGCACGCCTTCCTCGATGGCCGCGACACCCCGCCCAAAAGCGCCGAAAGTTCGTTGGCGCTGCTGGACGCCACCTTAGCGCGCCTGGGCAAAGGCCGTATCGCCAGCCTTATTGGCCGTTATTTCGCCATGGATCGCGACAACCGCTGGGACCGCGTGGCCAGTGCCTACAACCTGATCGTCGACGCCCAGGCCGACTACAACGCGCCCACGGCCCTGGCAGGTTTGGAAGCGGCTTACGCCCGTGAAGAGAGCGACGAGTTCGTCAAAGCCACGACCATTGGCGAACCGGTCAAGGTCGAAGACGGCGACGCTGTGGTCTTCATGAACTTCCGCGCCGACCGTGCCCGGGAGATCACCCGGGTCTTCGTCGAAGACGACTTCAGCGACTTCCCCCGCCAGCGCCAGCCGAAACTGGCAGGCTTTGTCGGCCTGACCCAATACTCGGCCAAGATCCCTGCCCCCGCCGCGTTCGCCGCCGGCAGCCTGAACAACGTGCTGGGCGAGTACTTGGCGAAAAACGGCAAGACCCAACTGCGCATCGCCGAGACCGAAAAGTACGCCCACGTGACGTTTTTCTTCTCCGGCGGCCGTGAAGAGCCCTTCGAAGGCGAAGAACGCATCCTGATCCCCTCGCCGAAAGTGGCGACCTACGACCTGCAGCCTGAAATGAGCGCGCCGGAAGTCACTGACCGCATCGTCGAAGCCATTGAGCAACAGCGCTACGACGTGATCGTAGTCAACTATGCCAACGGCGACATGGTCGGCCACAGTGGCGTGTTCACTGCGGCGGTCAAGGCGGTGGAGTGCCTGGACGTGTGCATGGGCCGTATCGTGGACGCCCTGGATAAAGTCGGCGGCGAAGCGCTGATCACCGCCGACCACGGCAACGCCGAGCAAATGTCCGACTCCCATACTGGTCAAGCGCACACCGCGCACACCACCGAGCCGGTGCCATTTATCTATGTCGGCAAGCGTGCATTGAAAGTACGCGAAGGCGGGGTACTGGCGGATGTCGCACCGACCATGCTGCACCTGCTGGGCCTGGAAAAACCGGCCGAAATGACCGGTCATTCGATCCTGGTCGAAGGCTGATTCGTAGCCCTGGGGCACTGTGGCAGCTGCGCCGGACCGGCGGGGCTGTCACATAGTGTTTACCGGGCGTTTTTTTTGCTGCCTGCGCCGGGCATACTAGGCCGGTCCTCTATCTGGTAATTACCCGCCCCATGCTTCGCGCCCTGATCATTCTCGCTCTAACCTGCTTGCTCAACCCGGCATTCGCCGACGAGCGCGCGCAGACCCAACAACAGTTGGACGCCACGCGTCAGGACATCGCCGAGCTGAAAAAACGCCTCGGGCAGATCCAGGAGCAAAAATCCGACGTGCAGAAAGACCTGCGCGGAACTGAAACCGAAATGGGCAAGCTGGAAAAGCAGGTGGAGGCCCTGCAAAAGGAACTAAAAAAGACTGAAACCGAGCTGGAACGGCTCGACGGTGAGAAAAAAAAACTCCAGGGCGCCCGCGTTGAGCAGCAGCGCCTGATCGGTATTCAAGCCCGTGCCGCTTACCAGAGCGGCAATCAGGAGTACCTCAAGCTCCTGCTGAACCAGCAGAATCCAGAAAAATTCGCCCGCACCCTGACCTATTACGACTACCTCAGCCAAGCACGGCTGGAGCAGTTGAAGCGTTTCAACGAAACCCTGCGGCAACTGGCCGGTGTCGAAAAAGACATCAACCTGCAGCAAGCGCAACTACTGGCGCAGCAAGGCAACCTGGCCAGCCAACGCGAAGAGCTCGACAAAGTCCGCGTGGAACGCCAGGAAGCCCTCGCCAAGCTGAACAGCCAGTTCAAAGAACGCGACCAGAAACTGCAAGCGCGCCAGCAAGACCAGGCCGATCTGGCCAAGGTACTCAAAACCATCGAAGAAACCCTGGCCCGTCAGGCCCGTGAAGCCGAAGAAGCGCGGCAGAAGGCCCTGCTCGCCGCCCAAGAGGCGGAAAAGCAACGCCAGCGTGAGGCCGAAACCGCAGAGGTGGCCCCGCAAACCGCGCCGAAACGCGCTAAACCGACCCCCGGCGCCATGGTTTCCAGCGTCGGCCAATCATTTGGCGGGCCTTTTGCTTCAGCCAAAGGCAAACTTCCATGGCCCGTTGATGGTCGATTGCTAGCACGCTTCGGCGAAACCCGGGGCGATGATGCCCGTACCAAGTGGGACGGGGTGATGATCAGTGCTTCGGCAGGCACCCAGGTGCACGCGGTGCATGGCGGTCGTGTGGTATTTGCCGACTGGTTGCGCGGAGCCGGGCTTCTGGTCATTCTCGACCATGGCAACGGCTTTCTAAGCTTGTATGGACACAACCAGACCCTGCTTAAAGGGGCTGGAGACGTAGTGAAGGCTGGCGAGAGCATCTCGACAGTCGGCAGTAGTGGCGGGCAAGACACACCAGCCCTGTATTTCGCAATTCGCCAGCAGGGTCGGCCCACCGACCCGGCGCAATGGTGCCGCGGCTAAGCGCGTCATCGCAAAACCAGGATTAGGAGTCCGTTCGACATGCTGCATTTGTCCCGCCTTACTTCGCTGGCCCTGACTGTCGCTGTCGCCGTGGCGGCCCCCATGGCGCACGCCGCCGAAGTGGTAGCGCCCGCTCGCGTGCCGACCCCCACGGTCGCCCCGGCCAAGGCCCCGCTGCCGCTGGACGAACTGCGCACCTTCGCCGAAGTCATGGACCGCATCAAGGCCGCCTACGTCGAGCCGGTCGATGACAAGACCCTGCTGGAAAACGCCATCAAGGGCATGCTCAGCAACCTTGACCCGCACTCAGCCTACCTGGGCCCGGAAGATTTCCAGGAACTGCAAGAGAGCACCAGCGGTGAGTTCGGCGGCCTGGGCATCGAGGTCGGCACCGAAGACGGCTTTATCAAAGTCGTCTCGCCCATCGACGACACCCCGGCCTCCAAAGCCGGCATCGAAGCCGGTGACCTGATCGTGAAGATCAACGGCCAACCGACCCGTGGCCAGAGCATGACCGAGGCGGTCGACAAAATGCGTGGCAAGATCGGTGAAAAAATCACCCTGACCCTGGTGCGCGCGGGCGGTAACCCCTTCGACGTGACCCTGGCTCGCGCCATCATCCAGGTCAAAAGCGTCAAGGCACAACTGCTAGACAACGGCTACGGCTACCTGCGCATCACCCAGTTCCAAGTCAAGACCGGCGAAGAAGTCGGCCGCGCCCTGGCAAAAATGCGTAAAGACAACAACGGTAAGCTCAAAGGCCTGGTGCTGGACCTGCGCAACAACCCCGGCGGCGTCTTGCAAGCGGCCGTGGAAGTGGCTGACCACTTCTTGACCAAAGGCCTGATCGTCTACACCAAGGGCCGTATCGCCAACTCAGAGCTGCGTTTCTCCGCCGACCCGGCCGATGCCAGCGAAGGCGTACCCTTGGTAGTGCTGATCAACGGCGGCAGCGCCTCGGCCTCGGAGATCGTCGCCGGCGCCCTGCAAGACCAGAAGCGCGGCATCCTGATGGGCACTGACAGCTTCGGCAAAGGCTCGGTGCAGACCGTCTTGCCTCTGAACAACGACCGCGCGCTGAAGATCACTACGGCGCTGTACTACACCCCCAATGGCCGCTCGATCCAGGCCCAGGGCATTATCCCCGACGTCGAAGTGCGCCAGGGCAAGCTGACCAGCGACCAAGACAGCGAGAACTTCAAAGAAGCCGACCTGCAAGGCCACTTGGGCAATGGCAATGGCGGCGCGGATCGGCCGTCCAATAAGGTGCCGACCGTCAGCAACAAGAGCCGGCCGCAAGACAGCGACTTCCAGTTGAGCCAGGCATTGAGCTTGCTCAAGGGGCTGAGCGTCACCCGCGGTAACTAAGGTGCGTTTGCCATGCTTGGGCGCACTGCTGTGTGCCCTGTTCGCTGCGCTACCGGCCCATGGTGCCGACGCCCGCGCCAGTAAGCCGGTGTTCCTGAGCTTGATCATCGACGACCTGGGGCAGAGCATGCCCCGGGACTCGCGCGCCCTGGCGCTACCCGGCCCGGTGACCCTGGCCGTGATGCCCGACACCCCACACGCCGCTGAATTCGCCCGCCTTGCCCATAAAAGCGGCAAGACGGTGATCGTGCACATGCCCATGGACCCGGCTGGCGGCCCATTCGCTTGGCAGGTCGGTTTGCCCCTGCCAGAACTGCAGCGGCGCCTGGAGGCCGCCTTGCAGGCCGTGCCGTTCGCTGCGGGCCTGAATAACCATGAAGGCAGCCGTATGACCGCGCAGCCCGACGCCATGGCGCTGCTGATGCAGCAATTGCAACAGCGCAGCCTGTTCTTCGTCGACAGCCGCACCAGCGCAAAAACCGTGGCCGCAGCCAAGGCCCAAGAAATTGGCCTGGCCAGCGTATCCCGTGATGTATTTCTTGACGACACCCGTACCGTCGAGGCCATCAGTGGGCAGTTGCAGGCGGCGATCAAGCTGGCGCATAAACAAGGCACCGTCGTGCTGATCGGCCATCCTTATCCGCAAACCCTGGAAGTGCTGGAGCGCGAGTTGCCTAAACTCAAGGCGCAGGGCGTAGAGTGGATTCCCCTGCGCCAGCTGATCGGCGAACGCAGCAACCGCGCGACCACTGCCCATGGTCGCGACGGCGTCTATCGCTAGCTAGTAAGGGAACCAACCATCAAGCACTACCGGCGTCACCCGCAAGCGGTTGTGCTGCGCCCAGGCCTGGGTATCAGCGGGTTCAGGCTGGGGGTATCCAGCCGCACGCTGCTCGGCCGTCGCCAACCACCCTTCGGTGAATGCCCCGCGTGCCGCGTCTGCGCTCGAATAAGCCAGGCGCAAATACCAGGTACAGGCGGGCGTGCCCTGGATGCGCACCTCGTACTCGTCGACGAAGCCGACATCGGCATGGGCGCTACGAGGGCCTACTAGGACCACCTCGGCCTTGCTGTTGCGTACTGCGAAGCGCAGGTCGGTTAAGGTTGGCCCCCGCGAACGAATGTAGTCCATACGCAGCGTGACACCCTCGCTGGCCACGTGCCGAGCATTATCGACCAACGATTGAATAGCCCGATTATCAGCCTCATCCAACTGGGTGATCCGCTGGTATTGCTTGACCAAGCGCTTGATCCGATAAAACAGGTCGTTCACCTGAAAGGTAATTTCCAGGCCCGTGCGATAAAACCGCCGACACCCGTTGATCCGCGCAAGTTCGGCTGCGCTGGCCTCAAGCATTTGCTGAGTACGCAGACGCATCTGATACCCGCTCTCCAAGGGCAGCAAGGGTTCTGCCGGAAGTTTTCGGGTGAGCACCCATTCATAGCTGCCGTCGACCCGGGCGAAAGTGTCGAGGCCGATATCAGCCACCTGCTGCTGTTCGCGAACCGTGGGGATGCCCACGAAGACTTTTGCCACCGCACGAATCAACTGGTACTGGTTGGCCACCGGTTGCGCCGGGTCAGGCGCCGCAGCAACGGCGCTGGTTGCATCGACCCACTGCCATGCGCTGCGTTCGAGGCCTTCGAACAAGCGTGCCAAGCGCCAAAAGTAACTCTCGCTACTGCTGACGGCCGGATAACGCCGGGCGTAGTGTTCGGCCATCCCCTTGATCTCACCATAGGTCTGCGCCGCCGCACGCATGACATCGAAGCGCTCGGTACGGGTAAAAAATTCCGGGTGGGTCATGATCACGCGCTCCGAGGCCAGCGCGCTGCTGTAAGCAGTGGAATACAAGCGGCGCGCCAACGCCACGCGCTCGGCGGCCTCGCTGATGGTGGTCTCCAAGGCGGTGAGGATCAGGGTTTCGATCCAACTCACCTTGATCGCGTCGGCAGGTATCGCGCTTTCCAACGCCGGCACCACGGCCTCGATGGCGTTCAACTGATCAAGTGTCAGGCCTTGGCCAAGGGCGTCACTGAGCAGACGCTCATTGGCCAGGGTATGGTAGTGAATCCGCTCCAGCACGGCTTCCTCTTGCCGGTAGAGCTCCAGCATCGCCTCCCGGGCAGCGGGCGTGGCGTTCAGTGGTATGCCCTGCATGCGGGTTTTCCAATAGTCGCGCAAATTGAGCAAAGCCAGTTCGTCCAGGTGGCGATTGCGCGCGTCGAGATGGGCACGCCGACGGTGCCGGAAATAGGAGGTGAGCATTTGCTGGCGTTCCACCACGTCGAACAGCCCCACGCGGTGCCCCGTCTCGATCTCGGTGTACATGCCATCGAGGGCCGAGACGACCCCCTCGCACTGCACAATGTAGTCACGAATGGGCGGCATGTAAGCCTTGACGCGGCGCTGGGCGGCCTGCAAGAGGTTCTGGAACGGCTCGGGGTTGCCCGCCTCTGCGGCGCCGCGCAACACTTCGGCTTCCAGGCGCAGGTTAGCTAACAGGCCCTGAAGCGAAGGCCGCAATACGTTGAAGCGGGCCTGGGCGGTATTCTCCAGGGCGATGGCCGCCGCCAAGCGTTCACGGCGGGCCGCGATCGCTCGCTCTGCCGAGGCCCTGGTCTGCTGCACCGGCTTGCGCACGGGTGCCCCGCCGCGCAGACGCAGCTTTAAATCCAGGTGCCAGCGGTGGTCGGCGTCTCGCTGGAGCCACGGCCCCTTCCTGGCGGGCACGTACGGGTCAACGATGACCACGCCGCCCTCTTCCTCTACCACCTTGAACCACATGACGCCGACTTGGGCATAGAGGTCATCGCCCAGCGCATGCAAGCCGGCGCGCTCGCCCTCAAGGATCGGCGCGGGCAGGTTGTCGGCCGGCGTTACCCGCAACACCTGCAGGCGCTCTGCCAAGGAGGTACTGGCTGGCGTTGGCACGGGCAGTTGTTCGAGGCTGCTGGCAAACCCTATCGGGGCGGCTGCTGATTCATGCGGGGCCGACGCGCTGGCCAGTAGACGCGGATCAGCGGGCAGCCTCAGGGGTTCATGGGGTGCCAGGGACTGCCCGATGAACAGGCTCGCGGTGGACACATTGAACAGCAGGTCGACAATGGCAGCCGCTTTTTCGTGTACATCGCCACTTTTCAGTGCAGCGAAGTCATGGTCCAGATTACTCATCAGTTGCAGCAGCCAACCCGCCGCCGCCAATGGCCCGCGCAACAGCGGCAGCACCACATTGAAGGCCAGCCAGCCGCCCTCCTGCAGAGTTTTCCAGCGGCTTTCCGTGTTGGACACGGACTGGTCATCAGCGAGCCCGACCCAGGCCGCGACATGGGCCTGATACAGCGCCAGTAGCAAGTCACCTACCACCGGCTGCGCGGACAACTGGACAGCCTCGCGAACAGGGACGAAGCCCGGGTCGTCGACGCCAATGCCCAGGTGGGGTTCGGCGAAACCACCGTGGGCATAAACCCGCTGCGCCTGTGCTGACATCCAGGCCAGCACGCTGTGGGCTAGCTCGGTATCGTCGCCAAGGGCAGCGATAAACTGCGTCACATCGGCAAACTCCTGCAAGCAGTGCTCGCCGAATGGGCGGTAGATCACCACCGGCCCGGTCATGTCCGGGGCCGCAAATACGAACATATTAGCGACAGGATCAGGCTGCGCCCCGCTGCCACTCAGAAACGCCAACGGCAACGCCACCACGGTCGCGGCCACAGTAGGGTCTGCGGGGGGCTGCAGCAGTTGGGCGACATAGCCATAGCCCACCTCGCTCAACCCAGCCTGGCCACGCACCTTCAACTCAAGGGCCAGCAGGGGCAGTTGGTGGCGTAGCTGATCGGCGTACAGGGCCTGCCGCCAACCCGACTGCGCGCTATCGCCGCCCAGTGTCGAAGCCACTAATGCCGGGTAATGCAGGCCGATGTCCAAGCGCTGGACCAGGCCACGCAGGTAATCGTTATCAAGGCCTTCGGGCAGTGCCAGGCCATCACGGTGGCCCACGGTCAGCGGCCCCTTGGGGAAACCGGCTAAGTTTTCCAGGGCGAGGTCGACTACAGTCCAGGTGCTTTTCTCGATCAAGCCCCACCCCCCTGGCACGCCCCCCGCGACGTGGGACGTGATCACCAGGGCGTCCGGATCCAAGCCTGTGGCTTGTGGGTAATCGGCCTGTAACGCCTGGCGGATCTGCGCGCTGGCGTAATCGCGCAGTGGTAGCAGGCCCTCATCGAAGCTTTTACCCGCGGCGCGTTGTTGCGCGGCGGCCAGGCCTGCCCAGTGCTGCTGGTAGCGAAGAACGTCGGCGCTGGCGGCTTGCTCGAGCCAGCTCGGCAGCGCCGCCGTCAGCCGCTCCCGGGTGGCGTCCGGGAGTATTTCGGTCTGGCTGAAATAGGCTGAAACGTCGGCCTGGTCGGCGAACGCCTTTTCCAACGCCTCGATGCTCAAGCCGGTGGCAAATTTGATCAGGCCGACAGCCCGCAACTGCTCATCGAGCACCAGCTGGGCTTGCATCAGGCATGGGTCACCGTGCACCTCGGCCCATTGCAGTTGCACCAACGAAGTGTCGTCGCCGCGCAGCTTGGCACTCCAGGCCGCCGTACACACTTCCTGCGATGGGTAGTGAGTACACCGCCCACTCAGCTCGCACAGCACCACATGCGTGCCTTGCACCAGCACCAGGGCGGCAGGCGCTGGAAGCGCGGAGCTGAGCGTGGCATTGACCACATAGGCCACCACAGCGGCGTCGGCATAGCGGCGCGTGCGCTCGGTTTTTTGCGGTGTCGCCAGCACTTGCCGAATCAAGGCGCGCACTTCACTCAGGCTGTCACTCGCCGCCCACCAGAGCTGCCGGTACACCGTCGCCAGCCACGTCAGGCGGGTGATGTCTGCGGCTAAAGGGGTCTGCCAGGTGTCGAGCACAGCCTGCTGATATTCGCGCACCAAGACACTGGGCAGCGCCTGCAAAAGGGCCTTGAGCGACTGCACGTCGAGGCGTTCATAACCGAGGGTGATGGGGTGGGGCAATTGAACAGTGAGAAAGCTGGTTAGCCCCGCCTTGGGGGAGAAGTCCGGCAGTTGGCCGCTGTCCAGGTAAGCCAAGGCCATGTCGGACAGCGACACGGCGTGCCAGCTTGCGTTGTCTTGGGGCAACGCGATCTGCAGGCGGGTCGCATCGAGCGAGACTTGGGGATACAGCTCGGCGAGCATCTTTTGCAGCAGCGGCGTGAGCACACTGCGCAGCGTCGGCAGGTCTGCGAACTGTTGGCGGACCAAGCGTGCGAGGGTGCTAGGGGGTGGCGTGGGGGACATGGCGGCAAGCCTCCTGAGTTGGCTCTGGAAAAACCAGATCAAATCAGCAAGGCCAGCCGCGCCGGCGCTACATAATTCTAGGTTCTGTACGTAAAGTGCCTGCGCGGCGATCATGCTGCGTTAAAAACAGGCTCGAGCGCGAGTCCGATCGGAATGCTCATTGACAACCAGTCAAGTCGAATGCGACTCCAACCGTTCCTCGCCTGTTTTTGCCTTGCCTGATCGCCGCTCGGCGACTTTCCGTACAGAACCTAGCGGACCACAATCCCCTGCTTGGCCATAAACGCCTTAGCCTCGGGCACGGTGTATTCGCCGAAGTGGAAAATACTCGCTGCCAATACGGCACTGGCGTGGCCTTCGATAACGCCGTCGGCCAGGTGCTGCAGGTTACCGACGCCACCGGAAGCGATCACGGGAATGCCCAGGGCATCGCTGATGGCACGGGTCACGCCCAGGTCGAAGCCGTTCTTCATGCCGTCCTGGTCCATGCTGGTGAGAAGAATCTCGCCCGCGCCCAGGCCTTCCATCTTCATCGCCCACTCCACGGCGTCCAGGCCGGTGGGCTTGCGCCCGCCGTGGGTGAAGATTTCCCAGCGAGGCGTTTCGCCGGGGCCCGACACGCGTTTGGCGTCGATGGCGACCACGATGCACTGCGAGCCAAAGCGCGCGGCGGCTTCACCGACGAATTCAGGCGTGAACACCGCGGCCGTGTTGATCGAGACCTTATCGGCCCCGGCATTGAGCAGGTTGCGGATGTCCTGCACCGTACGCACCCCGCCGCCTACGGTCAGCGGAATGAAAACCTGGCTGGCCATGCGCTCGACGGTGTGCAGCGTGGTGTCGCGGCCGTCGACGCTGGCGGTGATGTCGAGAAAAGTGATCTCGTCGGCACCCTGCTCATCGTAACGCCGGGCAATTTCCACCGGGTCGCCGGCATCGCGGATGTTTTCGAACTTCACGCCCTTGACCACACGGCCGTTATCGACGTCCAGGCAAGGGATGATGCGTTTAGCCAGGGCCATGGTCGTCTCCTCAGCCTTGGAAGGCGTCACACAGGGCTTGCGCCTCTGCGACGTCCAGGGTGCCTTCGTAGATCGCCCGGCCGGTGATCGCGCCGATGATGCCAGGGGCACGGGCGTTCAGCAGGGTCTGGATATCACCCAGGTTGTGAATACCGCCCGAGGCGATCACGGGGATCTTGGTCGCTGCCGCCAGGGCGGCGGTGAAGGGTACGTTGCAGCCCTGCATCATGCCGTCTTTGGCGATGTCGGTGTACACGATTGCAGAAACGCCATCGGCCTCAAAGCGCTTGGCCAGGTCGATGACCTGCACCGTGCTCACTTCGGCCCAGCCGTCGGTGGCGACGAAACCGTCTTTGGCATCCAGGCCCACGATCACTTTGCCGGGGAAGGCGCGGCAGGCTTCGGCAACGAACTCCGGCTGCTTGACCGCCTTGGTGCCGATGATCACGTAGCTCACGCCCGCTTTCACATAATGTTCGATGGTTTCCAGCGAGCGAATACCGCCGCCGATCTGGATCGGCAGGTTGGGGTAACGGCGCGCGATGGCGGTCACCACTTCACCGTTGACCGGCTGGCCTTCGAAGGCGCCGTTGAGGTCCACCAGGTGCAACCGCCGGCAACCGCCTTCGACCCACTTGGCGGCCATGCTCACGGGGTCGTCGGAGAACACCGTGGAGTCTTCCATACGGCCCTGGCGCAAGCGCACGCAGGCACCGTCTTTGAGATCGATAGCGGGGATAATCAGCATTGGGGTTCCTTTGTTCTGGGGAGCGACGCGCAGCGGCTGCTGAAAAACTACCAACGCCCATCCCAGGCCGCGAAGTTCTGCAACAGTTGCAGGCCGTGGGTATGGCTTTTTTCTGGGTGGAACTGCACGGCGAAGCGTGAACCTTCGGCCAACGCGGCGGCGAAATCGACGCCATAGTGGCCCCGGCCGACGACCTGGCTGGGCTTGCCCGCCTGCACGTAATAGCTGTGCACGAAATAGAAACGCGCCTGGTCAGGAATGTCGTGCCACAGCGGGTGGTCGACCGACTGGCTGACTTCGTTCCAGCCCATGTGCGGCACCTTCAAGTGCTCGCCGTCTTCCTGCAGGCCCTTGCCAAAAAACTTCACCTGGCCCGGAAACACACCAATGCAGTCGACGCCGCCGCTTTCTTCGCTGCTGTCGAGCAAGGCTTGCATGCCCACGCAAATGCCCAAGAACGGCCGGTCCTTGCTCACCTCACGGACCAGGCTGTCGAAGCCCAAGCGCTTGATTTCAGCCATGCAGTCGCGGATCGCGCCGACGCCGGGGAAAACCACCCGGTCGGCTTCACGAATGACCTTGGCATCACTGGTGATCAGCACCTTGCCAGCACCCACGTGCTCCAAGGCTTTGGCCACCGAGTGCAGGTTGCCCATGCCGTAATCGATTACAGCGACTGTTTGCATCAGAGCACGCCCTTGGTCGACGGCATTTGCCCGGCCATGCGCTCGTCTACCGCCACGGCCATGCGCAGGGCACGGCCGAATGCTTTGAATACGGTTTCGATCTGGTGGTGGGTGTTATGCCCACGCAGGTTATCGATGTGCAGGCTGACGTTGGCGTGGTTGACGAAGCCCTGGAAAAACTCCTGGAACAGGTCGACATCGAAGCCGCCCACCGTGGCCCGGGTGTAAGGCACGTGCATCTGCAGGCCGGGGCGGCCGGAGAAGTCGATGACCACCCGCGACAGCGCTTCGTCCAGCGGGACGTAGGCGTGGCCGTAGCGGAAGATGCCTTTTTTGTCGCCAATGGCCTGGGCGAACGCCTGGCCCAAGGTGATGCCGACGTCTTCCACCGTGTGGTGGTCGTCGATGTGCAGGTCACCCTTGCATTCGAGGTCGATGTCGATCAACCCGTGCCGGGCAATCTGGTCCAGCATGTGCTCAAGGAAAGGCACGCCGATATCAAATCGGGCCTTACCGCTGCCATCCAGGTTGATCGAGGCCTTGATCTGGGTTTCCAGAGTGTTGCGCTCGACATATGCCTTACGTTCGGCCATCACCAGCTCCGCAAAATCATTGGGCGAAAAAGGGAGCCATTATAGGCGGGCAGGCGCTAAACGGCAAAAAATCGGGGGCGGGGCCCCTCGCTGCGCCTAATTGGCGTAACGAGGGGCCCCGCCCCCGATTTCAGAACGGTTCAGCCCACGGTTTTAGTGGAACAGCACCGCGGTCTTTTGCAGCGTTACCCAGATACCCCACGCCAGCGGGATACCTACGGCCAGCCAGGCCACAATGGCCAGAGGCTTGGTCGACGGGTCGGCTTTCCATTCCAGCACGGTGGTGCTGTTGGCGCCTTTATCATGGCCCAGAGCCTGCTCTGCTTTGAGCTGCTCGTCGGTCATGAAGTACTTGTCGGCCACCGGACGCACCAGCGCGTTGCAGATAAAGCCCAGCACCAGCAGACCCGAGAGGATGTACAAGGTGATGTCGTAGGCAGCGGCACGTTCTACGCCGATGCTCAACTGGTACTCACGCAGGTAGTTCACCAACACCGGGCCCAATACGCCCGCTGCAGCCCAGGCGGTCAGCAGGCGGCCGTGGATCGCGCCGACCATTTGCGTACCGAACAGGTCAGCCAGGTAGGCGGGCACAGTAGCGAAACCGCCGCCGTACATCGACAGCACCACACAGAAGGCCGCCACGAACAGCGCGACGCTGCCCAGGTGGCCCAGGGTCGGCACCAACGCGTACAGAGCAAAGCCCAGGGCGAAGAACACGAAGTAGGTGGTCTTGCGGCCAATGTAGTCAGAGAACGAAGCCCAGAAGAACCGCCCGCCAATGTTGAACAAGCTCAACAGACCGGTGAAGCCGGCGGCGATAGCAGCGATCTGCGCCAGTTGCGCGGCGTCCAGCTGGCTGAAGGTCAAGTCATTACCCAACAGCTTGCCCGCGAACACTTCCTGCAGCAGTGGCGAAGCCATGCCGAGGATGCCGATACCGGCGGATACGTTCAGGCACAGCACCAGCCAAACCAGGCGGAACTGTGGGGTTTTCCAAGCGACACTGACGTGCACGTGACGGTTGGTGATCATCGCCGTGGCTTTTTTCGCCGGCGGTGTCCAGCCTTCAGGCTTCCAACCGGTTGGCGGCACACGGTACGACAGCGCGCCGCCGATCATGAACACGAAGTAGATTGCAGCCATCACCAGGAAGCTCTGCCAAACGCCCACGCCATCAGGGCCAGCAAAGTGGTTCATGAGCAGCGCGGCCAGAGGTGCACCCACCATCGCGCCGCCACCGAAGCCCATGATCGCCATGCCTGTGGCCATGCCGCGTTTGTCCGGGAACCACTTGATCAGGGTCGACACCGGCGAGATATAGCCCAACCCCAGGCCAATACCACCGATCACGCCCGAGCCCAGCCACATCAGCCAGATTTGATGGGTATAGATACCCAGCGAAGAAATCACCAGGCCGCCGCACCAGCACAATGCCGATACCACGCCAGCCTTACGTGGGCCTGCGTGTTCCAGCCAGCCACCCCAAATGGCCGCCGAGCAACCCAGGAAGATGAAGAACAGGGTGTAGATCCAACCGAGCATGGAAATCGGCCAGTCGCAGCTGGACGAGAACACTTGGGTCAGAAAGCTCATGTCCGGCGCGCAAGCTACCGGCTTGGTGATACCGATTGCCTTGGACAACGGCAGCCAGAACACCGAAAAACCATACGCCATGCCGATGCACAGGTGAATGGCCAGGGCTGCCGGCGGAACCAGCCAACGGTTGAAACCGGGCTTGGCAATGATGCGCTCCTTGGACAGGAACGCTGGTTGGGAGGCCACGCCGCCCCCCGCGATGCTGCTACTCATTTTTAGTATCCCCAGTTTGATAAGTGTGGCCCACCCGCAACTCACCGCCAGACCCCACCTTTACCCCAGTAGGTTCCACTCCATGGAGACGGCTCGCGACGATCCGTTCTGCCCACGATTTCGATGCACGCAAGAGCAAGCAATCGTTTTATCGGCAGCCATCCTGAAAACGCGACAAAAAACCGCACCAGGACCGACGAAGTGCGAGAGATTAACCACTTGCAACGCCGGTTGGAAGCAATCTGACATCAGTTTTTCACGCATTTTTCACACTGTTCAACCATAGAAGCTAAATCGCTAAATGCCCGACCATCCAGCGGGTAAACCCCTTAGCACAAACATCCCCTATTCAGAACTGTCTGAACCTGACGTACATAGAAGCTAAATCGCCAAATGCCCGACCATCCAGCGGGTAAACCCCTTAGCACAAACATCCCCCATTCAGAACTGTCTGAACCTGACGTACATAGAAGCTAAATCGCCAAATGCCTGACCATCCAGCGGGTTAACCCCGTAGCACAAACATCCCCCATTGAGAACTGTCTGAACCTGACGTACGTCCATCGCCCCTGCGGGGGGCCCGAGCGGTATACTCAGCGGCTAATTTCAGAATTCGCACTACAAGGACTCGCCTATGAAAGCGTTCGGCAAAATCCTCGGGCTCACGGTTCTTGGGCTGTTGCTGATCATTGTGGCGCTGGGCTTTGCCCTCACCCACCTCTTCGATCCCAACGACTACAAGGACGAGATTCGCCAATTGGCCCGTGACAAAGCCAATGTCGAGCTGACCCTCAAAGGCGATATCGGCTGGAGCCTGTTCCCCTGGCTGGGGCTCGAACTGCACGATGCCAGCGTGGCCACCTTGACCCAACCCACCACGCCGTTCGCCGACCTGCAGATGCTCGGCTTGTCGGTGCGCGTGCTGCCCTTGCTACGCCGCGAAGTGCAAATGAGCGACGTGCGCGTAGAAGGCCTGAACCTCACGCTGGAGCGCGACGCCAACGGCCATGGCAACTGGGAAGACATCGGCAAGCCCCTGCCGGAGCAAACCGTTGCCGCTGGCGAGGGTAAACCCGCCGTGCAGCCGAACACCGGCATGCCGGACGCACCGAAACCTTCGGCGCCCTCGCGGCCAGTCAAGCTGGACATCGACAGCCTGACCGTGAACAACGCCCGGGTGCAGTACAGCGACGTCAAAAGCGGCCGCCAGTATTCTGCTGAAAGCATTCAATTAAGCACCGGGGCCGTGCATGAAGGCGCGGACATCCCAGTCAAGCTCACCGCGTTTCTCGGCACTAACCAACCGGTCATACGCGCCCGCACCGAGCTGGCTGGCGAATTGCGTTTCGACCGGGTACTCAAGCGCTACCAGTTCGAAGACATGCGCCTGTCCGGCGAAGCCTCGGGCGACCCGTTGCAGGGTAAGACGGTCACCTTCAGCGCCCAAGGGCAACTGCTGGTCGACCTGGCCGCGAACGTCGCCGAATGGACGGGCCTCAAGCTCTCCGCCAACCAGCTGCGCGCCCTCGGCGAACTGCATGTGCGCGACCTGGACACAACCGCGCAACTCACCGGCGGCCTGTCCCTGGCCCAGTTCGACCTGCGCGCCTTCCTCGACGGCATCGGCCAGCCCCTGCCGCCCATGGCCGATGCCACCAGCCTGACGTCCGTGGAGATGGTCACGCGCTTACAGGGCACGCCCACCAGCCTGGCCCTGGAAGACCTGGGGCTGAAAATCGACGACGCCTCCTTCGCCGGGCGCATCGCGGTCGACGATTTCGCCAAGCAGGCCCTGCGCCTGCAGCTCAAGGGTGACCGCTTCAACGCCGACCGTTACCTGCCGGCGAAAAGTGAAGGGGCCAACAGCGCCAGCGCCGCACGCAAGGCCGAAGTCAGCAACAGTGAAGCCACCGCCGTGACTGGCAGCGGCGACTCCCCCCTGCCTGACGCGCCTACCCAGGGTGCCTGGAGCGACGACCGCCTGTTGCCCATCGAGCGCCTGCGCAGCCTCGACCTGCAAGCCGAATTGGCCCTGGGCCAGTTGACGATCAACAAGCTGCCGATTCAAAACGCCACCCTTAAAGCCCAAGGGCAAGGCGGCCTGCTGACCCTGCAAACCCTGGGCGGCAACCTCTACGACGGTACCTTCAACACCCAGGGCAGCCTGGACGTACGCCCTGAAGTGCCGCAATTGGCGCTGCAAACCCGCATCGCCCGAGTGCCCATCGAGCCCTTCATCAAAAGCCAGGGCGGCAACCCACCGGTCAAAGGCCTGCTGACCTCCAACAGCAACCTCACCGGCACCGGCAACAGCCAAAAAGCCCTGGTCGAAACCCTCAACGGCACCGCCAGCTTCGCCCTCGACGACGGCGTGCTGGTCAACGCCAACCTTGAGCAACAGCTGTGCAAAGGCATCTCGACGCTCAACCGCAAAAGCCTCAGCGACGCGCCGCGCGGCAAAGACACACCGTTCAAGAACCTCAAGGGCAGCCTGGTGTTTCGTAACGGCGTGGCCAGCAACCAGGACCTCAACGTCAGCATTCCGGGCCTGAACGTGAACGGCAACGGCGACATCGACCTGCGCGTACTGGGCATGGACTACCGCGTAGGCGTCACCCTGGAAGGTGAAACCGGTGCCGGTGCCGACCCTGCCTGCCAGGTCAACGAGCGCTATGTCGGCATCGAGTGGCCGCTGCGCTGCCGTGGCCCACTGGAGCTTGGCGCCAAAGCCTGCCGGATCGACCGCGAAGGCGTGGGCAAAATCGCCGCGCGCCTGGCCGGCGACAAGCTCAGCGAAAAGATCGAAGAAAAACTCGGCGATAAAGTCAGCCCCGAGCTTAAAGACGCGCTCAAGGGGTTGTTCAAACGATGAGCCCCGAGCAGTTTTCTTCGTCCGTGCTGGACTGGTTCGACCGCCACGGCCGGCACAACCTGCCCTGGCAACAGGGCATTACGCCGTACCGGGTCTGGGTCTCGGAGATCATGCTGCAACAGACCCAGGTCAGCACCGTGCTGAACTACTTCGACCGCTTCATGGCCGCCCTGCCCGACGTGCAAGCCCTGGCCGAGGCAGCGGAAGACGAAGTGCTGCACCTGTGGACCGGCCTGGGCTATTACACCCGCGCGCGCAACCTGCAGAAAACCGCCAAAATCATCATGGCGCAATACGCTGGCGAGTTTCCCCACGACGTCGAAAAACTCGTCGAGTTGCCCGGCATCGGGCTGTCCACGGCCGGCGCTATCGCCAGTATCAGCATGGGCCTGCGCGCGCCGATCCTCGACGGCAACGTCAAGCGCGTACTGGCCCGCTTCACCGCCCAAGAGGGCTACCCCGGCGAACCCAAAGTGGCCAAAGCCTTGTGGGCCACCGCCGAGCGCTTCACCCCCCATGCCCGGGTGAACGACTACACCCAGGCCATGATGGACCTGGGCGCCACCCTCTGCACCCGCAGCAAACCCAGTTGCCTGCTGTGCCCGCTGGAGCGCGGCTGCGAAGCGCATCTGCTGGGCCTGGAAACCCGCTACCCGATCCCCAAGCCGCGCAAAGCCGTGCCGCAGCGGCGCACCCTGATGCCGATGCTGGCCAATCGCGACGGCGCCATTCTGCTGTACCGCCGACCGTCCAGCGGGCTCTGGGGCGGCTTGTGGAGCCTGCCAGAGCTCGACGACCTGGACGACCTCGAACACCTCGCCGCCCAGCACGCCCTAGGCCTGGGCACGCCCCAGGCGCTGCCTGCGCTGGTGCACACCTTCAGCCACTTCCAGTTGGCCATCGAGCCGTGGCTGGTGCAGGTCGAAGAGTCCGCCCTGCACGTGGCCGAGGCCGACTGGCTCTGGTATAACCTCGCCACCCCGCCGCGCCTGGGCCTTGCCGCCCCGGTGAAAACGCTGCTCAAGCGCGCGGCCGACGTTTTGAACGCAGGAGAGCCGTCATGACCCGCACCGTAATGTGCCGTAAGTACAAAGAACAGCTACCCGGCCTGGAACGCCCGCCCTACCCCGGCGCCAAAGGCGAAGACATCTACAACCACGTGTCGCAGAAAGCCTGGGCCGACTGGCAGAAACACCAGACCCTGCTGATCAACGAACGACGCCTGAACATGATGAACGCCGAAGACCGCAAATTCCTCCAGGCCGAGATGGACAAGTACCTCTCCGGCGAGGAATACGCCAAGGCCGACGGCTACGTACCACCCTCGGAATAACCCAGTAAAAGCGTAAGCGCCGGTATTAATTAAATATTTTTCGATCTCATGCTTGACGACCCGTCGAAAAACCAGTTTAATGCGCCCCGTTGCCCAGATAGCTCAGTCGGTAGAGCAGGGGATTGAAAATCCCCGTGTCGGCGGTTCGATTCCGTCTCTGGGCACCACTAATACCGAAAAACCCCTGCATCGAAAGATTCAGGGGTTTTTTATTGGCCGTAAAAAAGATCGGGGCCGAGACCCCCGCCAGTAGCGAGGGGCCTCAGCCCCGATCTCCCCACCGTATAGCAACTTACCCCAGCGCCACACCCGCCCGCCGCGCCGCTTTACGGCGGCGATCGACGATCAGGCCGGCAACCACCACGCCAACGGTCAACAGCGCCGTGGCGATGATCTCAGGGCGGTTGGCTGGGCGGATGGCCATGACTGTCAGCACGCCGACGATAAACAGCATCACGGCATAGGTCAGGCCCGGGAACAGCCACATCTTGAATTCCAGCTTTTCGCCGGCGGCTTCTTGCTTTTGGCGCATGCGCAGTTGCGAGACGGCGATGACCAGGTACACCAGCAGCGCAATCGCGCCCGAGCTGGCCAGCAGGAAGTTGAACACTTCGGCCGGGGCCACGTAGTTGGCGAAGACCGCCAGGAACGCTGCGCTGGTGGACATCAGCACCGCTACGTTGGGGGTGCCGCTGCGGGTGGTGCGTTGGGCGATGGCCGGGGCGTCGCCGCGTTTGCTCAGGGAGAACAGCATGCGCGAAGCGGTGTACAGCGCCGAGTTCAGGCAGCTGGTCACGGCCACCAAGACCACGATGTCGACGATCAGCTTGGCATTAGGGATGCCGATCTGCTCCAGCACTGTCTGGTAGGACCCCACCTCGGCCAGGCGCGCGTCGTTCCACGGCACCAAGGCCACCACCAGGAAGATCGAGACCAGGTAGAACAGGAAGATCCGCCAGATGACCGAGTTGGTCGCCTTGGAGATCTGCTTGCCTGGGTCTTTGGATTCCGCGGCCGCGATGGTGACGATTTCCGTGCCCATAAACGAGAACATGGTGGTCAGCATCGCCGCGACCACCGCGCCCAGGCCGTTGGGCATAAAGCCGATGGTGTCGGTCAGATGGCTTACGCCGCTGACGTTGCTATTGGGCATCCAGCCGAATACGGCGGTCAGGCCGACCACGATAAAGGCCATGATCGCCAGCACCTTGATCAGCGCGAACCAGAATTCGAATTCACCGTAGTTCTTCACGCTGAAGAGGTTGGTCACCGTCAGCACCAGGGTGATCACCAAGGTAAACGCCCAATGGGGAATCGCAGGGAACCAGGCGGTCAGAATCGAGGCGGCGGCGTTGGCTTCCAGGGGAATCACCAGTACCCAGAACCACCAGTACAACCAACCGATGGTAAAACCGGCCCAGTGGCCGATGGCGCGGTCCGCGTAGGTCGAGAACGAGCCGGTGTCGGGGGTGGCCACGGCCATTTCCGCCAGCATGCGCATGACCAGCACCACCAGCGTGCCGGCAGCGGCATAAGCCAGGAGCACAGCGGGGCCTGCTTGGGCGATGGCGTGGCCGGAACCCACGAATAAACCAGCGCCGATCACACCCGCGATCGACAACATGGTGACGTGGCGCGGCTTCAGCCCTTGGGCGAGGTTAGTGGAGTTTTGCGGGTTGCTCATAAAACTACCTTTGAAGAATAGCGTTCTGTCCGGAGAGGGTTGCGGGGTCCTCGTAAAAAGAAAGCAACATCCCGTTCCTTATTTTTTACGCAATAATTACGCCAAACTGCAACAAAATGAGTCCAGGCCACGGCCGGCCGCGCCTCCATCGCGAACGGCAACCCATTGAATCTAATGGCAAATCGCCAACCCCTAGTGAATAGATTACGGTTCTACCCAGCCAAATCAGGTTTATTGCACCAATAAGTGACCTAGGTAACACTCGCGCACACTATCGGTGCAACTTGGTACCCCTAACAAAACTGGCTGCAATAAGCTTCGAACGGGCGAGCCGCCCAGCACTTTAGTCAATCTGGCGCTTTCCTCGCTTGGGCAAAACTGGCAACATCGCGCCTTTTTTTACGCTGAGCCCTGCGGGCGCTGCCATCTTGCTGCAATTTGGTGCGCCGCCCTGTGCTCGCTGCGTCTATTCGCTAGAGGACCTTCCATGGCCACGCCCACGCCCGCACTGGAAATCCGCAACCTGCACAAACGCTACGACGCCCTCGAAGTGCTCAAAGGGGTGTCGCTGACCGCCCACGACGGCGCCGTGATCTCCATTTTGGGCTCGTCCGGCTCGGGCAAGTCGACGCTGCTGCGCTGCATCAATTTGCTGGAGAACCCTCACCAGGGTGAAATCATCGTCGCCGGCGAACAGCTCAAACTCAAAGCCGCCCGCAACGGCGAGTTAGTGGCCGCCGACAACCGCCAGATCAACCGCTTGCGCAGCCAAATCGGCTTTGTGTTCCAGAATTTCAACCTGTGGCCACACCTGAGCGTGCTCGACAACCTGATCGAGGCGCCGCGCCGGGTGCTCGGCCAGAGCAAGGCCGAAGCCATCGAAGTGGCCGAAGCGTTGCTGGCCAAGGTGGGCATTGCCGATAAGCGTCACGCCTACCCCAATCAGTTGTCCGGCGGCCAACAGCAGCGCGCCGCCATCGCGCGCACGCTGGCCATGCAACCTAAAGTCATTTTATTTGACGAACCAACCTCGGCCCTCGACCCGGAGATGGTCCAAGAGGTCTTGGGGGTCATTCGTGCCCTGGCCGAAGAAGGCCGGACCATGCTGTTAGTCACCCACGAAATGAATTTTGCGCGCCAAGTGTCCAGCGAAGTGATATTTCTGCACCAAGGCCTGGTCGAAGAACAGGGCACGCCAGAGCAAGTGTTCGAGCAGCCGCTGTCCGCCCGTTGCAAACAATTTATGTCTAGCCATCGTTGACCGGAGCATTCCGTATGCACTTTTACAAAAAACTTCTTATCGCGGCCCTGGCCACGCTGGCGTTTGGCGCCCAGGCCCTGGCGGACGAAAAACTGCGCATGGGCGTGGAAGGCGCTTACCCGCCCTTCAATAGCAAAGACGCCAGCGGCCGCGTAGTGGGCTTCGACGTCGACATCGGCAATGCCCTGTGCGCCAAGATGCAAATAGAGTGTGAAATCGTTACGTCCGACTGGGACGGCATTATCCCCGCGCTGAACGCCGACAAATTCGACTTTATCGTCTCGTCTTTGTCGATCACCGAGCAGCGCGCCCAGGCCGTCGACTTCACCACCCCGTACTACTCCAACAAACTGCAATTCGTCGCCCCCAAAGACGTCGAATTCAACACCGACAAAGCGTCCCTCGCGGGCAAGGCGATTGGCGTGCAGCGCGCCACCCTGTCGGGCCAGTGGATCGAAGACAACCTCGGTGACGCGGTCACCGTCACCCTCTACGACACCCAGGAAAACGCCTACCTGGACCTCACCAGCGGCCGCGTCGACGCCCTGCTGGCCGACAAGTACGCCAACTACGACTGGCTGCGCAGCGACGCCGGGAAGAACTTCGAATTCAAAGGCGAGCCCGTGCAGGACACCGACAAAGTCGGCATCGCCGTGCGCAAAGGTGACCCGCTGCGGGAAAAACTCAACGCCGCCCTGCAAGCGATCATCACCGACGGCACCTACAAGAAAATCAACGATAAGTACTTTCCTTTCAGCATTCTCTGACCTGCCCGATCGGCGTGGCGACGCGTGAACCGCGCCACGCCGACCTCTGAACAAGCTGCCCATGAACTTCGACCTCAACGGATTCGGCCCGGCCCTCGCGGTTGGCGCGCTGATGACAGTACAACTGGCCCTCTGCGCCCTGTGCCTGGGCCTGGCCCTCGGCCTACTCGGCGCCCTGGCCAAAACCTCACCCCGTAAGCCCCTGCGCTGGTTGGGCGACCTCTACTCCACCCTGGTGCGCGGCGTGCCAGAGCTGCTTTGGGTGCTGCTGGTCTACCTCGGCACCATCGGCCTGATGAACGCCCTGGGCAGCCTGTTCGGCCAACCGCGCCTGGCCCTGAGCCCGTTCGCCGCTGGCGTGATCGCCCTGGGCCTGTGCTATGGCGCCTACGCCACTGAAGTGTTTCGCGGCGCCCTGCTGGCCATCCCCAAGGGCCATCGCGAAGCCGGCCTGGCCCTGGGCCTGTCGCGCCCACGCATCTTCATCCGCCTGGTGCTGCCGCAAATGTGGCGCGTCGCCCTGCCCGGCTTGGGTAATCTGTTTCTGATATTGATGAAAGACACCGCCCTGGTATCGGTCATCGGCCTGGAAGAACTGATGCGCCATACCCAAAGCGCCGTCACCGCGCAGCGCGCGCCTTTCACCTTCTATATGGTCGCCGCCTTTATTTACCTGGGCCTCACCAGCCTGGCGATGATCGGCCTGCACTACACGGAAAAATACGCCAACCGTGGCTTCACGAGGACGCAAGCATGAACTGGGACGCCATCCTCGCTGCCCTGCCCAAACTGCTGCAGGGCGTACAACTGACCCTGGAACTGGTGGCGATCGCCGTCATCGCCGGGTTGATCATCGCTATCCCCCTGGGTATCGCCCGCACCTCGCGCAAGTGGTACATCAGCGGTTTGCCCTACGCCTATATCTTCTTCTTTCGCGGCACCCCGCTGCTGGTCCAGCTGTTTCTGGTGTACTACGGCCTGGCGCAATTCGAAGCCGTGCGCCACAGCGTATTGTGGCCCTACCTGCGCAGCCCGTTCTGGTGCGCGGTGCTGACCATGACCCTGCACACCGCCGCCTACATCGCAGAAATCCTGCGCGGGGCGATCCAGGCCATCCCCAAAGGCGAAGTCGAAGCCACCCGCGCCCTCGGCATGTCCCGCGCCCAAGCGATGCTCTTTATCCTGCTGCCACGGGCGGCGCGCATCGGCCTGCCGGCCTACAGCAACGAAGTGATCCTGATGCTCAAGGCCAGCTCCCTGGCCAGCACCGTGACCCTGCTGGAACTCACCGGTATGGCCCGCACCATCATCGCCCGCAACTACCTGACGGTGGACATCTTCTTCGCCGCCGGCGTGCTCTACCTGCTGATGTCATTCGTGTTAGTGCAAGGCTTCAAATGGCTGGAACGGCGCCTGCGCGTCGACGCCTGCCAGGGCCGCTAACGTGCACGGCGCCGCGTTGCGCGAGCGCTTCCTCGCGCTCGACGCCTTCCTGGTGGCCCATCAGGCCCTGTGGCGCCCGCGCCCCTTTATGCACCTGACCCTGCCCTGGGAAGCCGACCACCCCGCCCTCGCCCACTGGCTGCGCCAGCAAAGCCTCGACCACGCCGAAGCCGCTCACACCCACCCACACACGGTGGCGGCGCCAGCACCTTATCCACAGCTGGCCGAAACAGCCGCGCAGCTCAGCGCACTCGACGACCTACCCAGCATCAACCTGCCACCCGCCCGGCACCGCCTCGACGTCGACGTGCCAGGGCGCAAATGGCAACAAATCAACGCCTTCGCCGCCCACCTGCCCTTCACCCAGCCCACCACCCACTGGCTGGACTGGTGCGCCGGCAAAGGCCACCTGGGCCGCCGCCTGCTCCAAGGCGAACAACAACTCACCTGCCTGGAACATGACCCCAGCCTGGTCGCCGCCGGCCATGCCCTCAGCCAACACCATCGGCTAGCAGCCAACCACGTCCAGCAAGACGTCATGGTCAGCAGCACCGAACACCACCTCCAGGCCCACCACACCCCCGTCGCCCTACACGCCTGCGGCGACCTACACGTGCGCCTGATGCAACTGGCCAGCGCCCGCGGCTGCCAACAACTGGCCATCGCCCCCTGCTGCTACAACCGCACCGCCCACCCCAGTTACCAGCCCCTGTCCAACCACGCCCGCGCCAGCCAACTGACCCTCAGCCTCGACGACCTCAGCCTGCCCGCCAGCGAAACCGTCACCGCCGGCCAACGGGTGCGCCGCCAACGCGACCACTCCATGGCCCGCCGCCTGGCCTTCGACCTACTGCAACGCACACTGCGCAACACCGACCAATACCTACCCACCCCCTCCCTGCCCAGCGCCTGGCTAAACAAACCCTTCGCCGACTACTGCCGCGACCTTGCCAACCTCAAAGGCCTACCCCTCACCACCGAACCCCACTGGCCCACCCTCGAAGCCGCCGGCCAACAACGCCTGGCCCACGTGCGCAACCTCGAACTACTACGCAACCTCTTCCGCCGCCCCCTGGAACTCTGGCTAACCCTCGACCGCGCCCTCTACCTGGAAGAACGCGGCTACCAAGTACAACTCGGCCACTTCTGCCCCACCCACCTCACCCCCCGCAACCTACTGCTACTGGCTGAACGCCGAGATCGTGAGCAAATACCACAGCCGCCTGTGGATAACTCAGTGGACAACAATTACTGACACCCCTATAAAACTTGTCCTGCAGGCCAAAACCGCTGCTGGTCATTTTTTGTTCATAAATTAAAGGGCTGGAAAAACAGTAGGTTGCGATGTTAGGCATCATCTTTGGCAGGTTGGACAGGTTTTCCCAGTGCCTTCGGCGCAATTGTGCATAAGGGTTATAGGGTTAGCGCGCAAAAGACGATAAAAAAGTGCCTCAGGGGGGTTTACTCGCCCGGACGAATGGCTATAATCAGCGCCCTCAATGCCGGTATAGCTCAGTTGGTAGAGCAACTGACTTGTAATCAGTAGGTCCCGGGTTCGACTCCTGGTGCCGGCACCATATAAGGTTCTGGAGAAGGTTTTTAAAATCTTTGGAATCACGGGAAACCCGCCTTTTGGCGGGTTTTTTCGTTTTGGGGGTGCTCATTTCTGTCAGGAAGTGGGCGATTCCAACCGTTTTAAGGGTAGAGTTTGGGATACAGGTCACCTCGATAAAAGGGAGTACCCTTATGTCGCGCACCACAGCTCCGCTCTCCGACGCCGCTTGCCGCTTGGCAAAACCCACAGACTGCGCCTACATGCTTTTGGACGGCCATGGCCTCTATCTTCTAGTCCAACCCAATGGCCGCAAAGTCTGGCGGCTCCGTAACGTCAAACCTGACGGACGGGAAGGACTGACCTCGTTCGGCAACTCCCCGTCATTGGCATCGCCGATGCGAGCCGCAAGCGCTTGGAAGTCAAGCGAATGCTGGCGGATGGCATTGATCCCATAGAAACCAAGCACCAAGCCAAAGCGGAAGCTGTAATCAAAGGCAGAACCTTTGGAAGCGTTGCGCTGGACTGGCACACGGAAATGTCGGCCAAGTGGGCACCGGGCCACTCCAAGACGGTGATGAGCCGCCTCAAAACCCACGTATTCCCGCTGATCGGCGCACGCGCCATTGTGGATCTCGACACCCATGACCTTATGCAACCCTTGGAAGCAATCAAGAAGTGCGGAACGGTCGACGGTGCTTTAAGGGTATAAAACTACCTGCAGAGCATCATGCGCGAGGCAAAGCGCCTCCGGCTTATCACCGCCAACCCTTCTTACGACCTTGAAGGCTTGATCAAAGCCCCGCGGGTGGTACACCGCCCCACTCTACCCTTATCGCGACTGCCGGAACTACAGGAGCGGATCGACACCTATAATGGCCGCGCACTTACCCGCCTGACGGTGATGCTATCGCTGCATGTGTTTGTACGATCCAGCGAACTGCGTTTCGCCCGCTGGAGCGAGTTCGACCTCAAGCGCGGCACCTGGGAGATACCGGACACTCGACCCGCGTTGGAGGGAGTACCCTTTTCCACAAGGGGTACGAAGATGGCAGGGGATATCCATTTAGTACCCTTATCGCCGCAAGCAGTGGCGCTACTCGAAAAAATCCATGCACTCACAGGCAAATTCGCATTGGTCTTCGCAGGTGATACCAAACCCTGGAAACCCATGTCCGAAAATACCGTGAACTACGCGCTACGGACGATGGGATACGACACCAAAACCGATATCTGCGGGCATGGGTTTCGTTCGATGGCCTGTAGCGCGCTGATTGAATCAGGACTGTGGTCCGAGACCGCCATTGAAAGGCAGATGAGCCACAAGGAACGCAATAACGTCCGAGCGGCCTACATCCACAAAGCCGAGTTCATCGAAGAGCGCAGACTGATCATGAACTGGTGGAGTCGTTACCTTGAGGCTGATAAGCAGGAGCATGTCACTCCACACGAATTCGCGAACCAGACGGGTACGAACGTCTCTCGGGTAGTCGCAAAACGCGACGGGAGATAGTAAATATCCGCCTTGATCAGTTGGTTATTTTTTCATCAAAATTCAATACGACTAGCACCGCATTTGAATGAGCGACGACGGTAGCACAGCTGCAGCCGAGTGCTTAGCACTGAATGCTGATCGCCTACGACGTAAAAAATATTGAACATTGAAATACAAATCGCTTAAGGCGCACAACCTGGCTAGCGTATAAAAAATCTACAACCGCCTTGACGGACCAAAAAAACCTGATAGCTTCCTCAATGGGCGATGGTGTAATGGAAACACACTCCTCAGGAGAGTTTTGTGAGGTTCGAATCCTCACCGCCAAAAAACATTCTACGAGTGTTTTTTGGCGGTGGTAATTCAAAAATGTCTAGAAACCCTTCAAAAATATATATGCATCATGTTGCCAATCTCCGTGAATTGGAGTTAGCGATTACTCATGCAGGGCGACTGGCCAGAGCTGAAATAGCATCGCAAGACCCGCAAAAAAGCTTGCGTTCGCTGACGCGCCTCTATGCATTTCTCATTGGGGCTTGGGCGGAAACCAGATTAAAAAAACTTCTCCACGAAGAGTTCGGGTTTGACGACACTGAAAGGGCTCGGATTGAATCAAAGTCTTCACAGTTAGAGCAGTGGCAAGAGACGGTTGATCTCGCTTTTCGTAAACACCACCATGTCACCAAAGCTCCCCTTGACGAACGTACACTTGGCGTTGCGCACGCTGCAAGGCGGTCTGCTTTGCTTGATGTCTTATCAAATGAGTTACGTATCATAATTGAGATACGTAACAAGCTTGCACATGGGCAGTGGGTCTACCCATTCAATAATGACGGCACATCCGTAGAACAAGAAAAATACAGGTTAATAAAAAAAGAAAATCTACAATCCCTTCAGTTTAAATACTCACTTGTTGGGCATCTGGCAGATGCAATTCATGATTTGGTTGTAAGCCCGCAGACGTTTGAAAGGGATTTCGAAAGTCACTTTAGAAGCTTATTTCAAGTCCGAACTAACTTGACCACCAAAAATTATGCAAAATATACGGCCAGCCTAGTAAAAAGGCGAGCTAATGCCCGTTTAGCCAAGAAAGGAAACCCGGTCTAGAGTTTAAATAGGGCATCGGTAGGCGATAGTCGTGCGCCCCCCTAGGAACCTCGGTGGACCGCTCTACTATGTAGGTCCTTCCAAGCAGGACTGCGAAGCCGCCCTGCTTGGAAGGACCTAGCTTAAAAAAACAAAACTCACACAACTATCCGCGGGAAACCACAGATTTCCACCGGTGGATAATTTCACCCACAGCCGCAGAGCTCCCAAAAATTCGAGCCTTGACCCGAATCATCCACAGGCGTAGAAAGATCGGGTAAAGCGCTGTCGTCGACAGCAACCAGGTAACCAGACCCTTTAAGGCTACGCCACACCGTGGTGGTTCTCCCAAAGTGCGATTAGCATCCGGTGGCTCGCACGGTCACAGAGATGTGATGGATGCCTACTTCTACCAGAGTGCCCACTGCGGCAACTCATACCCCTTTATAGCTGCCCTGCAGCAACCTATCCGCTTGGCCATTCCCGTGCGCCAACCTGCGCTCGTCTCTTTCTCCCGGAAAGAGACGGGCGCTCCTACCGCTGCTGCAGCCCAAATCGTACAAGGCTTTGCGGCATTTCCCCTTGTGACAATAGGCGTGACAAACACTGAAAAGTCACCAGCAACAGCGATGCAGATGATGGTGCCCCAGCTCACGGAATGGACTGCACCTGACTGACAGTCAGGCATGCCTTGGTCATCGCTTCACTGCCTTCACCTGACTCAGGATCTCGCGGCGCTGTTCTCGTCAGCCAGTGCAGCCTCCACCCGCCCACTTCTTCGGAAGTGTTCAGGAGGCCAGATCATGAGATGCCCAAGCTCCCGGCCGTAAGGAGCCGTCAATCCCGCGTTAGTGGACAACCCTCACAGGTCGCAGGGGCCTTGATCCCTGATAACACTCAACATTCTTGGCGGGATGACGTGGGGAAGGTTTCAAAGATTTTGGCTTCGAGAGGAGTTTGATCATGGCGTTGGTCGGTAATCGGGATGGGCGCAATTTTGGTTATGGCCGGCAACTGAGCTACGCCGGGCCGCAGGCGCTGAAAGACATGTTCGGCGGTGGGCATTACGGGACTGTCAAAGCACACACCGATCGCTGGCAAGCGTTTGTGCGCTGGTGTCGGTCCGAAGATGGGCCGGGATTCAACGATGCGAGGAAGATCGACCGGCAGACCTTGCTGGACTACGCAGGATATCTGCGCCAGCAAGTTGAACATGATGAGCTTGCCATCGCGACTGCGCAAAACCGATTGTCCAGCGTCAACCGAACCATGGCGGCGCTCCGCGGTGACCAGTATGTGAAAGTGCTAAGCCCGAGCAAGGCGCTGGGAATGCAGCGCACCACTGTTCGAACTACGATTCCGCAAGGTCAGGATCGTGACCAAGTGATGAAGATCATCGATGCACTCTGCGAACATCAACTGGCGCGCGCTGCTGCCATTGTGTACCTGGCACGAGCCATCGGTATGCGTTTACGCGAGGTCATTTTGGCCGACCTTTCGCGCCTAAAATGTGAAGCAGAGAAATTCGGCAGAGTTAATATCCAGGAGGGTACCAAGGGCGGACGCTCTGGAGCCTCGGCACCTCGCTGGATCATGGTGAACGATTACATCCGTGACGCACTGGCATTCGCCCAACATTTCTCGCCTGACGGTAGCCGCAATCTGTTAGCCCCGCACGAAAGCTACCTGGACTTCATACAGGCCACCGTCCGTTCGGTTCGAGACATCCTCCATACGCACGAACTCAAAGGCTTCCACGACTTGCGCGCGGCCTACGCATGCGAACGCTATGAACAAATCACCCAGCATCCCGCGCCCATCAGCGGTGGCCGTTGCTACCAACTCAACCGACGCCTCGATCAGGAAGCCCGAGAGCAAATCAGCTATGAGCTTGGACACGGCCGTATGGACGTGGTATCGGCTTACATTGGGGGGAGAGCATGAGCAAGCCATTCGATATGGAGCTGTTCTTAGCCGGGGTGCTGAAGGGCGCAAATGCCACGCGCAAACGCCACATTCAACAAGCAAAGACGATCCAAGCAGGTATTCATGAACGATGGCAACTAGACAATCCATGGTCATGGCAGCGGAAACACCTTGTGTGGTTTCTTGATAGCCACATCCAGTCGCGCTCGGGATCAACGTGCTATTACTACCTGCTGACCATCAGCCTGATTTCATCACGCTTACGAAAGTCATGGACATTCCAAAGGCAGGCTGACGCCAAAAACCGTTGATTACCGCAGTGAGTCAAGGATTACGTCGCTCAACATTTGGCCTAGTCACTAAATCTGCTACTATCCCAAACCTGTTTCCAGTATTGCGCGAAACCTCATGACATCTAAAACCGTACTATCTGAAGTATCATTTGGTCCTACTATGATACAAAAAATGCGAAGGATTTCCTTGGATGCGAACCTCTTGCGGACGCTCGGCTTGGAGGAAGGCGATAGCCTAGACGTCGCGTTGATGGTAGAGACCGGTGAGATTCGCCTGCGAAAAATATCCCCGAGTAAGCACAAATTATCGCCTCAGAACGGGGGCAAGTAGTCGTGACATTGGCTGTGCATGCTCAGCGCTCGATACCATCCGCTGAAGAAAGACCGGTCTCGCTAGCACGAAAGCGAGAACTAGGCGCTTTCTACACTCCACCGTCCGTGACGAAGATATTATGTGATTGGGCGATAAGAGCTCCTTCCGACGTTTTGCTAGAGCCTAGCTTTGGCGGGTGTAATTTTTTAGAAGCATCCGTGAGAAGAGCACAAGAACTCGGATCCGACACAACCGAAACAATATACGGCTGCGACATAGATCCCTCTGCATTTGAAATGCTAAACGACAGAAAGTTGAAATTGCACGCAGAGAACTTTAAACTTAAAAACTTTCTGTTGATTGATTCAAATGAATTATCAACCGAAAAAGCAGATGCCGTAATTGGAAACCCTCCTTATGTTCGCTATAGCAAGCTTGACGAAGCGCAGCGCGCTGCCATTCATATATGGGAACAAAAGTACAATTTAAAACTCAATCGACGCGCAAGCCTTTGGACGTACTTTAGCTATCACGCCCTGCATTTTATAAAAAATGGAGGGCGGATAGCGTGGGTTTTACCAGTTAGCTTTATGACAGCCCAGTATGCCGCAGGACTTCGCGAACTATTCTTTAAAAGCTTTAAAAAGCTTGCTTTCTTCACTCTTACCGAACGAATATTCCTACTGGAAGGCACCGAAGAAAGAGCACTTATTGTTTTAGGTGATGGTTTTGGCTGCAATTCACAAGACGCCCATATAACATCTAGCTATGTCGACAATTTATCAGAACTCTATATCGAAATAGAAAAATGGACAGTGAGCAGCAACGAAGATTATCCAAGCAACAGCAAGTCTAACTTTGGCATTGTTAGCGCCATAGTGGAATCTTCAATATCCAGACTAAAGCTTGACCCCCTAGTAAAAGAATTAGGCGAACTTTCAGATGTCGGCATTGGAGTGGTTACGGGCAATGCAAAATTCTTCATTAGGCCACACGCCCATTGGAGAGCTGACGGCATTGGCAATTCTCACCTGACCTATATTTTACCAAAAAGCAGATTTGTTACTGGGCTGGAGGTATCAACTTCAGACCGAGAGTGCCACAAAGAAATGGACGTCCCATGCTTTGCTCTGGATGCGCCATCAAACACGAAATCCGAGCCAGTTTTGGAATATCTTTCAGGTTATGGAGACTCCAATATCAAGGCCAATGCTACTTTTGCAAAACGTAGCTGCTGGTTCAGATTTTTAGACGGTAGAATCCCCGACGCTTTTTTCGTATTCATGACTCATAACGGCCCACGAGTTATCCTTAATAGCGTACATGCAAACACAACGAATGGATGTTATAGAGTAAACTTTAAACCCGACATCAACATTTCCTTTAAGTTAATAGCTATCTCATTGCAGACTACGTTCACGCAACTTGAAGCTGAGAAGCTTGGAAGGCCTCGTGGCTCAGGAGCTCTCAAATTGGAGCCCTGCGATGCCAAACTGCTTCCTCTATATTTACCTCACAAAACGGAAGTAGAGATAGAGCACGTATTCTCAATCATTGATAGACATATGCGCGAAGGAAATGAAGAGTATGCTCGTACTGCCGCTGATCAGTTTATATTTTCAGGTTCGTCAGTATTTCGCAAAGAAATCCCTCATTTAACACAAAGCTTGATGATCGCTAGAAAACGCAGGATTAGAAATAAGGAAGTTAGTGATGACTGAACAAGACAAGGATTTTGATGCTAAAACCGCGCTGACCGCAGCTCTAACTGCGCCCAATTTGGATTATGGAAATATTCTAAAACTAGCACATAAGTTATCTGAAGAAGATAAAGACACCATTCGATTCTCAGTAGACGCGAGCCATATTTCCAGACTTGGTCTAGAGCTAGTTTCAAAACAAGAAACCGCAATCTCGGAACTTATAAAAAATGCGTACGATGCTGATACGCCTCGTGTGGAAGTAGATTTTTATAAAACTGACACTGCCGGTGGAGTTCTAGAGATAATTGACTACGGTACAGGAATGTCACGTGAACAATTATTAAATGGCTTCATGCGAATATCTACAGCGGAGAAAGTAACTGAACCACTTTCCCCAAAGTACGGCCGGCAACGTGCGGGGCGAAAAGGCATAGGGCGGTTTGCCGCACAGCGACTTGGACGAAAACTAAGTATTGTGACGCAGCAAGATGGGGCACAGTTTTGTTTAAAATTAACTATCGACTGGGATAAATTCTTAACCGGCATTGACTTGCACATGATCGCAAGTCAAATAATAGTGCTCCCTGCTCATGAAATGAGCGGTACTACTATGCGGATCGAAGAACTGCGTGACTCCTGGTCGGAAGCCCAAATCAGACGCGCTTTTAGGTTCGTATCAGATTTATTACAACCCTTTAAACTATCCCCACCTGAAATCCTTCCTAAGCTTGACCTTTTCCAAGTCCCTTATGCTCCTGATCCCGGTTTTGTAGTAAATTTTTATAAAACAGTTGACGGCGATCGAGAAAAAATTGCTAGCCATGAGCAAAATATTTTGTCGACCGCGTCAGGCTACGTCACAGCGCGTGTTGAAAATGGAGGTCAGGCTTTTATAAGCCTGTCCTCCAGTATGCACCCCGTAAAACTGGATAACGTACCACTAAAGTTCGATGCAAAGTTACGCACAAAATCCAAAGACAAGGTGACCAGCTACAATCTTCTTGATGGAATACAATTGTCCGCACATTACTTTATCGCTGACGAATTACCACAAGGCACTAGAGGTATGGTCAGGGATATCTTGAATCGCACTGGAGGAATTCGAATATATCGCAATGGTTTCCGCGTGCTCCCCTATGGCGAAAGTTTTGACGACTGGCTAAGCCTACAACGTTCCAGTGCATTGCGAGAAGTTCTTCCTCCACATCACAATACAAACTTCCTAGGCTTCGTTGAAATAACTGACGTAGACGGGAATCATTTTCAAGAAACAGCTAGTAGAGAAGGCCTTATAGAAAATGAGGCGTTCCATCAACTGCAAGACTTTGCCTATCGAACAATCATCGCAGCTGTCATGGAAATTGCTAGAGTAAGGGGCAGAAAATTATACGCAGGAGATAAATCACCGACTTTGCGTGAGCCAAAAACTAATCCCGAAAGCGTAAAAGATCAAGCGGCAGAGGTAGCCGGGAGGCTCAGGGCAATTGCAGGCGCGGCTGTACCAACCAATGATACTCCTCCGGCTATAACGGATAACCCAGACGAAACAGATGCGCCGAGAACTTTACTCGATTCCAATCAACCACAGGATACCGGCTCATTAGCTCATGCCGCGCAAGAACTGAGTACCCTTGCCGACGAAATAGAACTAATCGGACAAGCATCGGAGTCGGCGCTGCAGGAAGTGGGAATGCTGAGAGTACTGGCCAGCCTCGGATTGACAATAGGCGAATTTACGCATGAAGTAAGACATGCCCTCGCTGCCCTAGGTACAATTGTTACAAACCTGAACAAAAGCCGGGAGAATTCCGATCTTGCGGAAGAGCTCACAGAGCATGTAATGCTTCTCAGAAGTTACATGCACTACTTTGATGACGCAGTAATGCAGAACGCGCATCGAAAACTTGAGGCGCATGAACTCAGGGATGTAATAAGTGAGTTTATTAAAGTAGTACGCCCTACATTCACCAGGCAAAATGTCAAAGTGGAAACGTCGTTCCAGGGCTATGACTTATTCACGAAACCGATGCACAAATCTGAATGGGCGTCCACCTTACTTAATCTTTTTACAAACTCCCTAAAAGCAATTCACCGAGCACAAGTGAAAGGTGCCATATTAATTTCTTGCTCTGTCGTTGACGGGGAACTTCAGATAGATTTTTCTGACAATGGCGACGGAATTCCTGTAGAAAATCGCGAAAAAATATTTGATGCTTTTTTCACAACAAGTGCTCCCCCCTCTACCTCCGAAACACACGAAGAGCAACTAGTCGGGACAGGTCTTGGTCTAAAGATCGTGAGAGACATTATTGAGGCCGCTGGTGGGTCAATCGAAGCCATTGAACCCGCAGTAGGTTACTCCACATGCATTCGCCTGACTGTTCCTAAAGCGCGCGAGGACCAAATCGATGCCGACCAGTATTAATTATCTGTGCATTGACGATCAACAGGATTCAACTATTGATCCATTGCTAACCAAGCTAGCGAATGACGGATTAATATCCTTTGAACGATGGACACCAAAAAACCTAGAGGGCCAACTACCGGCGATTCAGGACTTCTTCGCCCAACAAACAGGCCCGTCTGGGCTACTTCTTGACCTTCGGTTAGATGTGGACGCCGATCCGGATGGGAATCGTGTATCTTATCGTGGCCCCACACTGGCGCAAGAGTTACGCACAAGAATGGCAGAAGGGGTTATCGCGCCGTTCCCAATTGTACTCTGGTCAGTAAATACCAAATTTCGTCAGTCATATTTTGGAGATGAATCGTCTCATGATCTCTTTGACGACATTTTCGGTAAAGATCGTGAAGTAACTGACGAACCAATTGTAGTCGCGGAAAAACTTGCATCTTTAGCGCACGGCTATCATCAGTTACGAAGTCTTAATGAACGAAATTTAGTAAGCACTCTTGGTTTAGGAGAAGAAGCAAACCTGCCTCTTTATTCTCAGTTCTTAGATGAATACACTCAAATATTTAATGATTCTACAACTCATGAAATAGCTCATTTTCTCCTTAACGAACTTATTCGAGTCGAAGGCCTTCTTGTGACAGAGGCGATGGTCGCAGCACGTCTAGGTGTCAACATATCTGAATCGAAGGAGTCGTGGGAGGTAATAATAAAAAATCTTGAACATGCTCAGTATACGGGTCCTTTCCGCGAGGCATGGCCACGCTTTTGGTGGTTCCGAATTGAAGACTGGTGGGCTAATCTACAGCCCGATATTTCCGAGCTAGGACTATTAGATAGCCAAGAACGCGTAAATAAGCTAAACGAGATATTTTCCACAGCGCTTATCGCCAGCCAACCGATAGTCCATACTTACAGCACATATTTTACCACTCTGTGCGTAGGGACTTTTTTGCCACTGGATCCGATAGACGGCCTGCGAGTTGTTAGACGGTCCTCGCGCACATGGCAGGATACTTTCTATGTATCCACTCATGCTGCACTTGAGCGTATTAATAAGGACCTCTGGCGCCTAGATCCTTTAGAGAGGGATAGGCTTGCATGGATAAAGGAAGAAGGAGCTTAATTTCATGGCTAAGAAACAGTCACCAGAACTCGTTCGAAAAAAAATGTCGTCTGACCTGATTGCCTTAGCTGAAGTACTAAAATCAGGGATGCACGGGACAATTGTAAATCCGGACGTACTAAAATCTTCCGCTAATACGATCACGCGAACCACTAAAGGGTCCACGTGGAACTACAAGATTTCTGGACTTCAACTTCGCGTGAATGTACCCCAGAGCACACAACCTGTAAATTGCCCTGGCCCCCTCACGATTGAAGTGAGCCTTTCACTTGCTGGAGACCTTAACAATGATGAAGCAGATCAGCTCACTGATTTAGTACTAGATATTATAATAAAATCATCTTGTGGATCTCTTCTATGCGCGTGGCACTTCGACCGTCATAACCAAGAGGGCAACCCTACGCTTGAAGCTCACCCGCTATATCACTTCCAACACGGCGGTAACGCCATGTTGCCTTACGCTGGTATGCTTGGCAATAGTCTACTGCTGCCTGCGCCACGCTTGGCATTCCCTCCTATGGACGCGGTTCTTGCAATCGATTTCGTACTTTCAAATTTCTCAGGGGAGTGTTGGGGCTTCATGCGTAAACAAGCACCGTACCTAAGGCTCATTAAAGAGTCTCAGAAATCGCTATGGCAACCTTATTTGAAACGTCTAGCAAACTGGTGGGAAACTCCCCAAAAAGATGAAAAAGCGAAGACTGCTGCGCTTATGCCACATCTTGCTTAAGCTGCAATACGGGCGTCGTTCGGCGCCCAATATAGTACGAGTAAGCGCGTCATATAAATAAATATCGCGCTAGCCTCATATGAGAAATTATTAAAATATGATGTCACTACTAGAACTTATTAAGAATAAACACGCCCATCTAGCACGGCTAGCCAATCAAAATGGTGCTTTAGGTGAAATTTCTGTACTATCAGCGATGTCCCATTGGATACCGCGCCCAAAGGGGCTGGCTCTGCAGGTGCTTCTGACCTCCCTGAGAAACTCCGGCATTTCAATTAAATCGTCAAGCTTCGATGCTATAGCCCTTCCACATGGGTGTGAACTCGACTTCCTAGATTCCGTGGCAGTAGCTCAATCCCTTCAATTTATGCAATTTATTGAGATAAAAAGTGCAAGTCAGCCCAGAGTCAAGCCTGGGTTTTCTGGTTTCTTCTTCGCACTTACCGAAAGTGAAATATCTGCAGCAGATCAATTGGGAGCACGTCATAGAGTAGCTCTTTATAACAAAGTTACGGAGGAGCTTCTGCTAACATCTGTACCTGAAATAATCGCACGCGCAAAATCATCTACATGGCAGCTATCAGTCCAAATTTAGCGATAGAGCTTTTGATTAATACCGATCCGAATTTTTAGTGACGTGTTTCGGCAAACAACAACCCTTATCAAAATTAAAGTTATAAGGTGTACAGCATTATATAATTTAGCATCCCCAAAATCGTCCACGCCCAGTCAGTCAAAGGCAGTAGAGCTAGGTTAGCTTTCCAACCACCACTAGGGCTCTACCACTTTTCTGCCGCCAATAATCTCCTTGCACACAGAAATCTCAACGTCAGCTTTTATTCTCGCTGAATCAATCAGCACACTTCGAGCTCGTCAGTTTGCGGAATATAAACTGCGAGCCTTTATTAGGATAGCTTTAGGGATAGAATTCCTTTTCATTACTTTAAGTAACCTACAATTCAGCTAGTTAGCTCATTTTTCGACTCCTGGTGCCGCACTATATAGGCTTCAACAGAAGCTGTTGAAGCCTCTGGAACCACGAAAAAACCCGCGTGCTCGCGGTTTTTCTCCTTTTGGGCTACATCACCTTCCTGCTTAGGTTGGCGCGGCTTTCAAACACACGCATTTCGCAGAAAACGCTGACAGCGTCTCTTTGAGGTCCTAGTGCACCGAATCCCCAGATCCCCACCACCCCTTCAGCGCACGCGCATCGAACCGAAGACTACAAATCACCCAGCGAAACCTTAACCCGCACAGGACTACCCACCCGCTCACGCACTGTCGCCACCAAATCTTCATCATCTCCAGTCATTAGGCCTGGCTCGAAAGGCAACTCCCCCCGCTCCACCACATACCGCAACACCCTTGCATCAATTCAGAAGGTATGACACCAAGCTTTTCCAGCTCCCGGCAAGCACGAGCTTTCAAGTCGTCATCGATACGAATACTGATGGAAGCCACAGCACGATCCTCCCTGTAATGACGTTCTCGTCACCGCACGATAAAAAGCCACGTCTAGGCAAGCCTAAAACCAATCGCTATTCACACTACTCAGCGAGCACAACCTTCAGCTCCCAACCCCACCCTCACCGCCTCATCCTCCGCTCATAAGCCGCCAACACCGTCCTCTCCGACTGCACCAAATAAGCCTCCAACAACTGCGTAGCCTCCTCCGCCCGACCTTCCTCCAAGCTGCGCAAGATCGAAGCATTCATATCCACATAAGGCAGATGCAAAAACTCCGGATCATTCAGCAGCCCAAAAGCCAACCTAAGTTCAGCCGACATCTGCCCATAGAAAACTTCCAGCCGTGGGCTGTCGGCCAGTTCGACGATGGCGGTGTGGAACATCATGTTGGCGGTGCCGACGGCGACCCAGTCTTTGTGGGCGCGGGCGTGGATGCCGGCTTCGACGGCTTCGCGCATGTGCAGGGCGCCGGGGTGTTTGGGGTAGCCCTGGGCGAGGGCTTTGCATTCAATGAAGCGGCGTACGCGGTAGATGTCGATGATCGAGGCCATGTCGGGTTCGGCCACGGTGACGCCGCGGTTGGGTTCGTGTTTGAGCAGGCCTTCGCGGGTGAGGACGCGGAAGGCTTCGCGCAGGGTGTTGCGGGAGATGTTGAGGCTGTCGGCCAGGGCGGCTTCGGACAGGCGTTGGCCTGGAACGAGTTCGCCCTCGACCAGCATTCTGCGGATTTCGTGGGTGATGGAGGCCCCCAGTGTGCGAGGCAGGGCGGGAGAAGCGTCGTTCATAAGGCATCCATGGGTGGGAAAGACCGCGTGGATATTCCAACAGAGGCAGCGGTGTCGCACAAGGATGATGCACCCGGTGTGCATCATTAGGTAGCGCCGGCAGGGCAGAAAGTAACAATGTGGTGCTTTTGACTCACTCAAGACTCATAGATTGTTCAACAATAAATCCTTTGCTCACCTACAGTTAGACCCAGTTATCAGGGCTTTGGCATGCTCATTGCTCTGTCGAGGTATCCCCCATTGTAGGAATGATGCCGTGACACAGACGACTCAAGCATTCACCAAGGCGCGGCGTTCATCGCTGATAGCGGCGATATTTATGATGGCGACGTCGGCGATTGGCCCTGGGTTTCTGACCCAGACGGCGACTTTCACTGCGACCTTGGGCGCGGCCTTTGCGTTCGGGATTCTGGCCTCGATTCTGATCGACTTTGTGGTGCAACTGAACGTTTGGCGGATTGTTACGCTGACCAAGATGCGTGCGGCAGACTTGGCCAACGCGGCGATTCCCGGCAGTGGTTACCTGCTGACGGTGTTGGTGCTGTGCGGGGGCCTGGTGTTTATGTTGGGCAATATTGCCGGGGCGGGCCTGGGTTTGAATGTCTTGACCGGCCTGGACCCGAAGTGGGGCGGGGCATTCAGTGCGCTGTTGGCGGTGGCGATTTTCTCGTCCCATCGGGCGGGCATTGCCATGGACCGCATCATGATGGCGTTGGGTGTTCTTAAGGTGTGCTTGATTGCGTTCGCGGCCTTTGCGACGCATCCGCCGTTGGGCGAGGCCCTGCGTCAGGCGGTGTGGCCTGACTTTGTTGATTTTGCGGCCATCACCACCATCGTCGGCGGCACGGTGGGTGGCTATATCACCTATGCCGGCGCTCACCGTTTGCTCGATCGCGGCACCGTTGGGGTGGAGAACATTGAGGCGGTGTCGCGGGCGGCGCTGACCGGCATCCTGGTCACCGGTGTGGTTCGCTACGTATTGTTTCTGGCTATTCTTGGCGTGGTGGCCAGTGGCGTGGTGATCGATGTGTCGGGCAAGGGTGCCAACCCTGCCGGGCAGGCGTTCGAGGCGGCGGCGGGTGAAGTGGGCTTGTTGATGTTTGGCCTGGTGTTGTGGGCCGCTGGTATTAGCAGCGTGATCGGTGCGTCCTATACGTCGATGTCGTTTATCACGGTGTTCTCGAAAAACATTACCGAGCGCGGCCGTAACCTGGCCACGGTGGTGTTTATCGTGGTGGCCCTGGCGGTCTACCTGCTGATCGGCAAGCCTCCGGCGGCGCTGTTGGTATTCGCGGGCGGTTTCAATGGCCTGATTCTGCCCCTGGGCCTGAGTATATTTATGTATGTGGGCTGGCGCCGCGCCGACCTTATGGACGGCTACCACTACCCGCGCTGGCTGCTGATACTGGGCGTGCTGACCTGCCTGCTGTCGTGGTTCATGGCCTACAAATCGGCCGGTGCCATCTTTGCCTTTATTGGCGCGGCCTAATTAATTGGAGGTGTTCCCGATGCGTGCGATTGACCTGAACAGCGACCTGGGTGAGAGCTTTGGCGCTTGGAGCATGGGCGATGATGCGGCCATGCTGGAGGTGGTCACCAGTGCCAATATTGCCTGTGGTTTCCACGCGGGCGACCCGGCCGGCATTTTGCGGACGCTCAAGGCCGCCGTGGCGAAGAACGTCAGTGTGGGCGCCCACGTGGCCTACCCCGACAAGGTCGGCTTTGGCCGGCGCAATATGGACGTCACCAGTGAAGAACTGACCGCCGACGTGATCTACCAGATCGGCGCGCTGCAAGGTTTGGCCAAGGCCGCGGGCACGTCGGTGAGCTACGTGAAACCCCACGGCGCCCTGTACAACACCATCGCCCATGACCGGCGCCAGGCACTGGCGGTGATCGCCGCCATTCGTGCGGTTGACCCCACGCTGGTACTGGTGGCGTTGGCGGGCTCTGAGCTGATCGAACTGGCCCGCAGCGAGGGCTTGCCGTGCATTGCCGAAGCGTTCGCCGACCGTGCTTACACGCCCCAGGGCACGTTGGTGTCGCGTCGCGAGCCCGGTGCTGTATTGCATGACCCACAGTTGGTGGCCGAGCGCATGCTGCGCCTGGTGCAAGACGGCACCCTGGAAGCCATCGATGGCAGCCAGACCCGCATCCAGGCCGATTCCATTTGCGTGCACGGCGACAGCCCGGCTGCCGTGGAAATGGCCCGGGCGCTGCGCCAGGTGCTGGAGCAGGCCAATGTAGCGTTGCGGCCTTTTGCCGGGGTGCGCCCATGAGCGCCCTCGAACAGGCTCGCCAAGCCGCCATCGCCGCCGCCCGCGACGCCCGCGTGGCCTACCGGGGTGGTCGCGTCAGCCCTACGGCCGGTATCGCGCCAGGCCTGACCCAAGCCAACCTGATCGCCCTGCCCCGGGAATGGGCCTACGATTTTTTGTTGTACGCCCAGCGTAATCCAAAAGCGTGCCCGATTCTGGATGTCAGTGACGCGGGCCAGCCGAGCACATTGCTGGCGGAGGGCGCCGACCTGCGCACTGACCTGCCGCTGTACCGCATCTGGCGCGATGGGAAGTTGGTCGAGGAAGTCAGCGACGCCACCCAAGCCTGGGCCGAGCATGACGACATGGTGGCGTTCTTGATTGGTTGCAGCTTTACCTTTGAAACGGCCCTGCAAGAGGCCGGTATCGAAGTACGCCACATCGCTGATGGCCGCAACGTGCCGATGTACCGCACTAACCGCGCCTGCCGCCCCGCCGGGCGCTTGCACGGGGAAATGGTGGTGTCGATGCGCCCGATCCCGGCGGCCCAGGTGGCCCAGGCCAGTGCTATCTCGGGGCGCTACCCTTCGGTGCATGGCGCCCCGGTGCACATCGGCGAACCGGCGCTGCTGGGCATCGACGACCTGAGCCGCCCCGATTTCGGTGAGGCGGTGCGCATCGAGCCGGGGGAAATTCCGGTGTTTTGGGCCTGTGGCGTGACGCCCCAGGCGGCGGTCATGGCTTCGGGCGTGCCGTTTGCCATCACCCATTCGCCGGGCCATATGTTTATCACCGACGTGCCCGACAGCACTTACCACGTCTAGGAGTCTGCTGTGCGTTTTCTACCGGTCAACCTGGACGCCCTGCTCGTCGAATTGAATGACCTCGACGAAACCCTGGCCTTATTCGACGCTTTGAGCGCCGAGCCGATTGCCGGTGTGGAAGAAATCATTCCCGCCGCGCGAACGCTGCTGATTCAATTTCGCCCCAGTGCCATCGAGCGCCAGGCCTTGGTGCAGCGCATCGCCGGGCAAGACCTCAGCCAGCGCCGGGAAGCCGTGCTGCACCGGGTAGAAATACCAGTGCACTACAACGGCGAGGACCTCGACGAGGTGGCCAGCCTGCTGCAGATCAGCCGCGCCGAGGTCATTCAGCGGCACACGGCCCACGATTACAGCGTGGCTTTTTGCGGTTTTGCCCCCGGCTTTGCCTACCTCACCGGCGGTGCTGGTTTTCAGGTGCCGCGTCGGCAAACCCCGCGCACCCGCATCCCCGCCGGTGCGGTGGCCCTGGCGGGCAATTTCAGTGGCGTTTACCCGCAGGCCAGCCCCGGTGGCTGGCAAATCATCGGCGTCACGCCGTTGCAGATGTGGGACATGAACCGCGCTGAACCGGCCTTGCTGCGCCCCGGCTATAAAGTGCGCTTTACCGATGCCGGCCCGCTTCCGGCGGCAGGCCTGCCGGGGCCAAATACGCCCGCGCGGGCTGCCGAACCTAGCGGCGCCTACCTAGAGATCATCAGCCCAGGCTTGCACAGCGTTCTGCAAGACCTCGGCCGCCCAGGCCAGACCGGCCAAGGCGTGTCCCGCTCCGGCGCGCTCGACACCGGGGCCCTGCGCGCGGCCAACCGCGCCGTGGGCAACGCCACCGACATGGCCTGTGTGGAATCGGTGCTCGGTGGCCTCAGTTTTGTCTGCCATGGCCGGGCGGTGATCGCGGTCACGGGGGCGCAAACCCCGTTGAGCATCACCAACGCCAGCGGCCTGCAATGGCAGGCCGACAATTACCAACCCATCGAACTGGAAGCCGGCGACCAGGTGCGCCTGGGCGCCCCGGTAGCCGGGCTGCGCAGCTACCTGGCGATACGCGGCGGTTTCGCGGTTGCGCCGGTGCTCGGCAGTTTGTCCACCGACACCCTGGCCCAGGTTGGCCCCCCCGCGTTAGCCGCAGGTGACCGCCTGGGCTTCAACCCGCGGACCACGGGCACCAGTGTATCCATGGGGGAGACCCCGGCCTTTGCCCTGCCCGATGCCAGCAGCATCGTCACCCTGGACGTGGTGATGGGCCCGCGCACCGACTGGTTTACCGAAGACGCTATCGCACTGCTCAGCAGCCAACTTTGGCGCGTGACCCCGCAGTCCAACCGCGTGGGTATTCGGTTGGCGGGGGATACCCCGCTGGCGCGCAGTAATCACCAGGAGCTGCCCAGCGAAGGCACCTCGGTGGGCGCCATTCAGGTGCCCGCCAGCGGCCAGCCGGTGTTGTTTCTGGCCGACCACCCGTTGACCGGCGGTTACCCGGTGATCGCGGCGGTGGCCAGCTACCACTTGGACCTGGCCGGGCAAATACCGGTCAACGCGCAGATTCGCTTCAACCCTTTAGGCGGCTTCGACGACATCCAGCCCAGCGCAGAAGCCTCTTTTTCCACTGCCGATGCGAAGAAAACCCCATGAAAAAATTATTGATCGCCAACCGTGGCGAAATCGCCGTACGCATCGCCCGCGCTTGCCGGGACTACGGCATTCAATCGGTCGCGGTGTATGCCGATGCCGACATCGACGCCCAGCACGTACACCAGGCTGACGAAGCCTTCGCCCTCGATGGCCAGCGCCCGGCCGAGACCTACCTGGCGATCGACAAGTTGCTCGCCGTGGCCAAACGCAGCGGTGCCGACGCCGTGCACCCCGGCTACGGTTTTTTGTCCGAACGGGCCGAGTTCGCTCGGGCGGTGATCGATGCAGGGCTGATTTGGGTCGGGCCGAACCCAGACACCATCGACGTGCTGGGCGACAAGGTCCAAGCGCGCAAAATTGCCCAGCAGGTAGGTGCGCCGCTGGTGGCTGGCACCCCGGGGCCGGTGGAAAATGCCGCCCAGGTGCTGGCCTTTGCTGAGCAACACGGCCTGCCTATCGCTATTAAGGCCGCTTTCGGTGGTGGCGGGCGCGGCATGAAAGTCGCCTGGCGCTTGGACGAGGTGGCCGAACTGTTCGCATCGGCCGTGCGTGAGGCCGAGGCCGCGTTTGGCCGTGGCGAGTGTTTCGTCGAGCAATTCCTCGACCGCCCGCGGCATATCGAGGCGCAGATACTGGCCGACAAACACGGCAAAGTGGTGGTGGTCGGCACCCGCGACTGCTCCCTGCAGCGGCGCAACCAGAAGCTGGTGGAAGAAGCCCCAGCGCCCTTCATCAGCGAGCAGCAGCGCCAACGCATTCACCAGGCCGCCCAGGATATCTGCGCCAAGGCCAACTATGTAGGCGCTGGCACGGTGGAGTTTTTGCTGAGCCAGGACGGTACGCTGTCGTTTCTGGAGGTCAACACGCGCTTGCAGGTGGAGCACCCGGTGACCGAAGAGACCACCGGCGTCGACCTGGTGATCGAACAACTGCGCATCGCCGACGGCTTGCCGCTGTCCATCAGCGAAACCCCGACCCCGCGCGGCCACAGTTTCGAATTTCGCATCAATGCGGAAGACCCGGGCAAAGGCTTTCTGCCAACTCCTGGCCACATCACTGTGTTCCACCCCCCCTCAGGCCCTGGCGTACGCCTGGACAGCGGTGTCATCAGCGGCTCGCAAGTGCCGAGCAACTTCGACTCGATGATGGCCAAACTGATCGTCAGCGGCGCCACCCGCGAACAAGCCATCGCCCGCGCCCGCCGCGCCCTGGCTGAATTCAACATCGAAGGCATCGCCTCGGTGCTGCCTTTCCATCGCGCGGTGATGGAGCATGCCGACTTCACCGGCGCGGACCGCTTTGCCGTGCACACCCGCTGGATCGAAACCGATTTCGCCGACCAAGTCACCCTCGCCCACCGCAGCGACACGCCGGCCGACCCGGGTGTACTGCGCACCTTCGTCGAGATCGACGGCAAACGCCACGCGCTGGGCCTGCCAACCGCGCTGTTGCAGGGCCTGAGCCTGCCAGATACCCGCCGCGAAACCACCCCCGCCGCAGAACCCGCCGACCCAAATGCCGTGCTAACCCCGGTGGCGGGCAACCTGTACGCCTGGGTGGTGGAAGAAGGCGACAGCGTGAGCAGCGGCCAGGTGATTGCCGTGGTTGAAGCGATGAAAATGGAAACCTCAGTGCTGGCGCCGTGCGCTGGGCGGGTACGGATTAGCCAAGCGGCGGGGGAATATTTCGAAGCGGGTGCTGTTATTGGGCGCATCGAGGTTGGTGATTGATGCCGAACAGATCGGGGGCAAGCCCCCTCCTACGTTTGGATGTGTGGACGCATGAACGTGTGCGCGCATGAACGTATGGGCGCATGAACGCATGAACGCATGAACGCATGAACGCATGAACGTGTGAACGCATGAACGCATGAACGTGTGAACGCATGAACGTATGGCTCGTAGGAGGGGGCTTGCCCCCGATCTGTTCCGCGCCCCCCATCACCCCTACCCTCGCGCCAATAACCGCTCCACCTGCACCAACTCCCAGGTACTAAGCAAGCTAACCGGGTCGGTGCCAAAACGTTGGTCGGTGTCGAGCGACCATTGGCGGCCGTCCGGGGTTTGGCAGTGGGTGCAGTGGTGCAGGTGATAGCCGTCGAAATCCAGGCTCAGGTGCCAACCGTCGATATCGACTTGCTGCAGGCCGAGCCGGCGCAAGGGGCGGAGCCCCAAGGCAGCGTCGCGTAATTGTTGATAGACCTCGCGGGCCTTGAGGGTGGGCATTGGGGCGCCTTTCGTTACGGGCTGACGCGTTCGAAGCGCTGCACGACCACCGGCGGGCCCCACTGCTCGCCTACGCTTTCTTCCATCAGCACGAACCCGTGCTGCTCATAAAGTGCACGCGCCGCGTCCAGGCCTTGGAACGTCCATAGCCGCACGCAGGTGAAGCCTTGCTGGTCGCAGAACTGCAGCGCCTGGCTCAATAACTGGCGGCCCAGGCCGGCGCCTTGGGCTTGGGGATCGACGATAAACCAGCGTATCAGCGCAACCTTATCGCCCGGTGCATCGCCATCGACGCTCACCGAACCGACGATCTGCTCCTCCTGCATCGCCACCCAGACCCCATTGCGCGGTGCGCCCAGGCGCCCGGCGAATTCCGCTAGACCACTGGCAACCTGGCTTTCGAAGAACTGCCCGAAGCCCGCGTGCTGCGCGTAGAAGGTGGCATGAAGCTGCGTGACTCGGCCGATCAAGCCCGGTTGGTAGCCGCATTGAATAGAAGTCATATCAGCGCCTGCACGAAAAGACCGAAGGCCCCACAGGTTAACCCAACCCGGCGATGACCGCCCCGCTCAGGCGAATTCGACGCGGTTACGCCCATTCTCTTTTGCCCGGTACAGGGCTTGGTCGCTGCGCGAAAGCACCGCATCGGGGCTGTCATCGCCCCGGCCCAGGGCGCTGATGCCGATGCTCACGGTGAGCGGCAGGTTATCGCCGTCGAAGGTCAGCGGCGCTTTGGCCAATTCCGACTGCAAGCGCTGAGCGAAGGCCGTGGCGTCTTTGGTGTTGGTGTCGGGCAACAGCACCGCGAATTCCTCACCGCCCAAGCGCCCGGCGCTGTCGGATACGCGCAGTTGGCGGCTCAACAGGTTGGCGAAGTGCCGCAGCGCCAGGTCACCAAACGCGTGGCCGAAACGGTCATTGATGCTTTTGAAGTGGTCCAGGTCGCACATGAGCACACTGGTGGTGTGGGTTTCATTACGACGGGCGCGCCCCAGTTCAGCGTCGAGCTGATGCATAAAGTGTCGCCGGTTGGGCAACTGGGTCAGAAAGTCGATGGTGGCCAAGGTCTTCAGCTCAGCTTCCATTTTCTTGCGTTCGGTGATGTCGGTGGTCGTGCCGACCATGCGTATGGGCTGGCCATTCGCATCACGGCTGATCACCTTGCCGCGGCTGGCGATCCATTTATAGCGCCCGTCCTTGCACCGGATACGGTGCTCCACCTCGTAGCTAGGGGTGATCTGCTGAAAGTGCGCCTGGATACTGGCCTGCACGTAGGGCAGGTCGTCAGGGTGCAGGCGGTGATAGCTTTCATCAATCGACGTGCCGATCTCATCTTCGCCGTAACCCAGGATGGCTTTCCAGCCAGTTGAATAGTGGATTTCATCGGTGGCCACATTGCGGTCCCAAATACCGGTGCCACTGTTGTTGATCGCCAGGGCCATACGCAGCTCGCTCTCACGCATGGCCGCCACTTCATCGCGCAGCACGGCCCTGGCGTGGTCACCTTCCACGGCGATGCCCGCCAGGTGAGCCAGGTCGGTGAGCAGGGCGTGTTCTTCGTCAGTGAGCTCGCGGAAGCGGCCGTCAAGCAATATGAAATCGCCCAGGCGCTTGCCCTCGGCACTCATGATGGGCTCGACCACGTGCAAACTGGCGTTAGTCGAGCGCGCTGGCACTCGGCTCGAGGCATCACCGATGCAGGATCGCAGCTTAAGCCGCTCGCCTTCGTGCTCGACTATCAACGCAGTGGCCACCTTGAAGTGGCGATGGGCCAAGCGGGTCAACGCGTCAAAGCGCTCATCCGCAACGCGGGTTCGGCCAACGTCAGAATCCAATAAGGCACTGATGCTCATGTTTTCGGCCGTCGCGGGCCTGCTGGCGGTATCGACATTGTGGGGGCACCGCTCCGGGGGTCAGTTCGGGCCCGCTACACAGGGCCGCTAAATGCGCTTCGAGTACTAAACAGGGCTAATCCGATGATAACGGTGCTGGTCGCAAGCGCACCGGGATCGAAACCCTGAACCTCTTTGAACCACCAGGTGCACATCACCATTCCCGTGACGAATAGGCTCAAGCCTAGCCATTTGCGCACGACATAACGGTGCAGGCCGGCAAACAGTAGCAAAAACAGGATAAATCCTGCGGTGTACTGGGCAATTTCGCTCATTTCATTTCAATCCGTTGAAAGAAGATAAGAGTTTTTCAAAACCGGTCAGACGCCAGAGAGGGCCCTGTCCGGGCCCCGTCGAGCGTACCACCGAGTAACTAATGACAACCATTTACGCGCGTGGTTCGTCTATCGACGGCCTGCATGAGGGCGATAGATTATTTTTTGTGCAAGAAAATGAACCGAAGCCGCTAATGATGGCACTAAGACATCAACTTCCTGTCTATGCCCAGACAGATGCCCAGGCGACCTCACTTTTCAGCACAGCCGGTGCAATATGCCAATTTCAGACGCGGTGTCACCCGCCTTCAAAACCGATGCTCAAGCGCTCGAGGCTATCGAACGCAAGATCGCATCGGGCCTTTGTCGCCTGCGTTTCAGCCCGGCTATCGAAGCCCAATACGAAAGCGAAACCCGAGTAGAGCGCAACCGCTTCTTAGCGCTCACGGGTTTGGTAGGCGTATTGGTCTACAACTGCTTTCTGATCAACGATTACCTGTCGCTGAACGACGCGTTCCACATCATCGCCCTGGGCCGCCTAGGGGTTTTCACCCCGGCAATCATTTTGACCCTGATCATCCTGCCGCATTTGCATTCGCGGGGTGCACGCGAGGGCCTGGCATCGTTTGGCAGCGTGCTGTCGGTCATTCTGCCGCTGGTGGCCATGCTGTTCAGCGATAGCCCGTACCGTATGCACTTCCAGATGGGCACCATATTGAACATGGTGTTCTGCACCATGATTCAACGCCTGCCCTTTCAATACGCCTGCGGTTCCATCGTCATCATGGTAAGCCTGCAAATGCTGGCGACCTTTGTCTCGGGCGCCATGGAATTTGCCGTGTGGCGGGCCAATAGCCTGTTTTTTATCGCCGCTGCGATCTTCTTGCTGATGGGCTCTTACTTTCTCGAACGCGATAGCCGCATGGCCTACCTGTTTGCCCTGCGCGGGCGAATTTTGCAGTCGCAACTCACGACCATGGCGCGGACCGACTCGCTGACCAACCTGTACAACCGCCGTTACTTGGTAGAGGTCACCGAAACCACCTGGGAAGACGCCTTGTACTCGCCCCGCAATGTTTCAGTGATTCTGCTCGATATCGACAACTTCAAAGCCTTCAACGACACCTACGGGCATATGCAGGGCGACCAGTGCCTGCAACGGTTGAGCGCCTGCATCAAGAAAACCGCCAGCCAGGAAGACACCTGGGTGTTTCGCTTCGGCGGCGAAGAAATCCTCGTACTGATGCTCAATGCCCAACCAGCCGAAGCCCGCAGCATGGCCGAACGACTGCGCGCCGAGGTCATGGCTGCGGCGATCCCCCACCCGGTCATGGGCGCCGAGGCCGTGGTGACGATTAGCCTGGGCATCGCCAGCGGCATTGCGCCGCACATCCGCGCTGATGATTTGATCGCCTCTGCCGATACAGCGTTATACGCCGCCAAAAAAGCCGGCAGAAACCGTGTGTGTTGTGCCCGCCCCGAAGTGGTGAATGCCTGACTGACCGCCAACCAATACGCCTCGTTTGCCCCCAATTAACCGTGAGCTGTAGCGGAACACGCTATGGCCAAACCTAAACGAGAAATGGAGTTTCTCAAAAAGGCCTAAAAGGCTGTCACTGAGCCCCAGTGAGCGAGAACCTGATGAACTTATTAGCCCCTGCCGTTTACGTTACCAACCGCGTTCGCTTCCCCATAAAATTTGTGATCCTGGGGATTATCATCTTCATCCCCTTGCTGCTGCTCGGTACCCGCATCATGCAGGGGCTAAACGCCAGCATCACCAGCCTGACCCATGAACAAATCGGTCAGCAATACTTGCAGAACGTCACTCCGGTGCTGCGCCTGAGCATGATGCAGCGCGCTTTGTCCCAGCGCCTGCTCAGTGGCGACACCAGCGCCAGCGCCGATTTAGTACGCAACGCCGAGAAACTCGACGACGCCTATGCGGCCCTGGCCAAATCCGATGACACCCTGGGTAAAGGGCTGGAAACCGCCGACCGCGTGCAAAAGCTGCGGGCTGACAGCCGCCAGTTGACCGAGCGGGTCAAGGCCGGCGAACCAGCCTTAGTAATGTTCGGAGCCTGGAACGACCAGCTCACCAGCGTGCTGAACTTTATCTACTACGTTTCGGCCACCTCCGGCATGGTGCTGGATGAAGACTACGGTTCGCTGTTTCTGATCGACCTGAGCACACTGCGCCTACCCCGTCAGATCAACATGATCGGGCAACTGCGCGGCTTGGCCAGCGGGTTCGACTCCAGCCGTACGCCCAATGAAGCCACCCGCTCCTTTACCTTGACGCTGCTCAAGCAAGAACAGCAGATCCGCCAGGAATTGCTACAGAGCTTACGACTGCTGCGCCGTGAAGAACCGGGACTTGCCGATACGGTGGAGCAGCCCATCAATGCGGCGGTGACCGAACTGGAAAGCCTGCGCCGCGACCTCAACGACTATTTGGACCCCACCACCCCCTCGACGGTGGTCGCCAATACCCTTGGCGAGCGCGGCAATGCCGTGGTCGCGCTGTTCTACAAGGCGCAGGAGCAGATGCAGGCCACCCTGCGCGACGAGTTGGCTTCGCGCCTGCATGCGCGCAGCAGTGAGCGCGCCTTTGTCATCGGCTTGTTTGTGGTCATCGGCGCATTGCTGCTGTATGCCTTTGCCGGCATCTATAGCGCGCTGCGTAGCGCTGTCGACGAACTGCTGAAAGTCACCGCGCGTATTGCCGAGGGCGACCTGACGGCACGCGTTCGCGTGCGCAGCCGAGATGAAATTGGCGATGTGGGTACTGGCTTGAATAGCATGGTCGAAGCGTTTTCCAGCTCGCTGAGCCAGGTCGAACGCAGTTCGCAGTCGGTTTCCGAGGCGGCCCTGCGCTTGGAGCGCTCGATTGGCCAGGCCAAGGTATCGATGAACGCTCAGCAAGGGGAAACCGAACAAGTGGCCACGGCGATCAATGAAATGACCGCCAGTGTCGCCGACGTGGCACAGAACACCGAAGGCGCCGCACGCGCTGCCGAAGAGGCCAGCAGTGCGTCCAACAAAGGCCTGCAGGTGATGCGCGACACCCACGCAACCATCGAAGCCCTGGCTGAAGAAGTGGAGCTCAGCGCCCGCAAAGTTGAAGCGCTGGCCACCCACAGCCAGGAAATCGGTGGCGTTATCGAGGTGATTCGTACCATTGCCGACCAGACCAACCTACTCGCCCTCAACGCTGCCATCGAAGCCGCGCGCGCCGGCGAACAAGGCCGCGGGTTTGCCGTGGTGGCTGACGAAGTACGCACCCTGGCCTCGCGCACGCAAAACTCCACAGAGGAAATCCGCCGTATCATTCTGCAATTGCAAAGCGCCACCGACGCGGCCGTACAGCAAATGAAAGCGGGCCAAGGCCGTGCTCAAGCGTGCATTGAGTCAGCGGCTCAAGCCTCGGGCAGCCTGACGCTGATCAACCAGGCGGTGGACGGCATCGTGGGCATGAACACGCAAATTGCCAGTGCCGCGGTGCAGCAGCACTCGGTATCCGAAGACATCAACCGCAATGTCATCGGTATCCGCAACAGCAGTTCCGTCGTGATGGAGGGGGTAGAAGACAACGCCGTTACGGCTGATGAACTCTCATTGCTGGCTAATGAGTTGCGTACCGTTGTAAGCCGCTTTCAGTTGTCCAAAGGCTGAAACCGGACGGTTCTGATAGGCTCGGCGCGCTCACTAATGCACCTTGAGCGCCCCGCCGAGCGCTGAACCCCAGGCATCGTCGAGGAATGGGCCCCAGGTGTTGGGGCCCTGTCATTTGCGCCGTGGTGCTCGGCGGAAAACGCCAGCCAGGGCGTCCATCTCGGCCTCCGTCAACAGCCCTGCCGGGTAGCGCTCTAGCATCGAACGGCGCGGGTCGACCTTATTGACGCTGGCGCCGCCGTTGCTCTTCAACCAGCGAGCAAGCATCTGCATGGACTCGCGGCTGAGGGCTGATTGCGATACCGATTCGCTGGTTGAATTCATATTCATATCCTCCCTGTTCCGTGAGCGGCCACTTTAAGCAAACTTCGTGACGAAATGACGAAGTTCTACGCGCGGGCATTTCTATAGAAAACACCTGGCAGGCAGTGAACGATACAAAAGATATGCCACTCACCATATCGAAAACAATCGGACAAAAAAAAGCCCGACGAACGTGGTCGGGCGTGATGGGTTTTTACCGCGCCGGAGCGGGTTGTTGCTGGGTCAGGCAATGGATATTGCCCCCTCCTAGTAACAGCTCACGGCCTGGGACCATGACCACCTCGTGGTCCGGAAACAGCCGCTGCAGAATCGTTTCGGCTTCAGCATCCAGGGGGTCCGCGAAGCTCGGGGCGATCACCGCGCCGTTAACGAACACGAAGTTGACGTAAGAGCCCGCCAGGCGAACCGATGGGTTGCGTTCTTGGCTGCCGGCCACTAAATCGACCCCTGCGCATTCCTCTTCGGTGGCATAGAGCGGCCCTGGAATAGGCATCTTGTGCACTATCAAAGTGCGATCACGGGCGTCGCGGGTATTTTCAAGCACGCGCAAGGCTGCCTGGCAGCGCGGGTAATTGGGGTTTTCCGGATCATCTGTCCAGGCCAGTAACACTTCCCCTGGGCGCACGTAACAGCAAAAGTTATCCACATGGCCGTCGGTTTCATCGTTGAACAGGCCGTGGGGCAGCCAGATTATTTTGTCCACCGCCAAGTGTTCGCTGAGCACCGCTTCGATCTGCTCGCGGCTCAAATGCGGGTTGCGATTGCGGTTGAGCAGGCATTCTTCGGTGGTGATCAGCGTACCTTCACCGTCGACATGGATAGACCCGCCTTCGAGCACGAAACCTTCGGTGTGGTAGCGCGGGCAGCGCTCGATTTCCAGCACTTTACCCGCCACTTGCGTGTCCCGCTGCCAAGGTGAGTACAGGCCACCGTCGAAGCCACCCCAGGCATTGAACGCCCAATCGACGCCGCGCACTTCGCCTGTGTCATTGATGACAAAGGTCGGGCCGGTGTCGCGCATCCAGGCGTCATCATTGCTGATTTCCACCACGCGAATATTGGGCACGTCCAGGCGCGCCCGGGCGTTGTCGTACTGGGCCGCCGACACCGCCACGGTGACCGGTTCGAAGCGCGCGATGGCTTTAGCCAAGGCCACATGGGCCGCCTGTACCGGCTTGCCGCCCAAGCGCCAGTTGTCCGGGCGCTCGGGCCAGATCATCCACATTTGGGTCTGCGCTGCCCATTCGGCAGGCATATAAAAGCCGTCGGCGCGGGGGGTGCTAGTGAGCGTAGTCATAGACAAGCCTCAGGACTCCAACGAGCCGTCCAGGGTTTTAACCGCACCGTACAAGTTCGGCCGACGGTCACGGAAGGTGCCCCATGCGCTGCGCACGTGCTCCAACTGGTCGAGGTCGAAGCTGTGGACCAGCACGCCCTCCTCGGTTTCATTGAGCTCTTGCACTTTTTCGCCGAACTGGTTGGCAATGAACGATGAGCCGTAGAAGGTGATGTCGTAACCGTCCTGCTCTTCATTGCCGATACGGTTGCTGGCAATCAGCGGCATCAGGTTGGCCCCGGCGTGGCCCTGCTGAACACGCTGCCAGTGGTCACGCGAGGTAATGGTTTTGTCGTGGGGCTCGCTGCCGATAGCCGTTGGGTAAAACAGCAGCTCCGCGCCTTGAAGCGCCATGCTGCGGGCACATTCGGGGAACCACTGGTCCCAGCAGATACCCACGCCGATCTTCGCGTAACGGGTTTGCCACACCTTGAAACCGGTGTCGCCTGGGTTGAAGTAATACTTTTCGTGGTAGCCCGGGCCGTCCGGGATGTGGCTCTTGCGGTAAAGGCCCAGGTTGCTGCCATCGGCATCGATGATGGCGATGGTATTGAAGCGCGCCCGGCCGGCCAATTCGAAGAAGCTGATCGGCAGCACCACCTGGAGCTCTTTGGCCAACGCCTGAAAATGCGCGATGGCTGCATTGGCCTCGACGGTGGTTGCCAGTTGCAGGTAGTCCGGGTTGGGCTTTTGGCAGAAATACGGGGTCTCGAACAACTCCTGGATCAGAATGATCTGCGCGCCTTTGGCGGCCGCTTCACGGACCAGCTTCTCGGCGGTGGCGATATTCGCCTGGCGATCCCAGGAACAGGCCATCTGGGTGGCGGCGACGGAAACGATACGGCTCATGAAACCTCCGGAACAGGGTTGAACAGTGGATGGGGCACGTTATAGACGATATAAATCGGTTTTTGAAGTGGTCATTTTCGATAAATACTCCTCTGTAAGCCTAGGCGAGGGCCTAACCGAAAACAAAAAACCGATAATTATCGTAATTTGCCCCAACGGTCATTACAGTTTGCGACACGCCTACCTACAAATAATGCATTTTTTCATATTCCCCTGCCCCTGCCGATACCCTGGGTCAATGGGATAGAATGCCCACCAAACCAACAACTGCCGGGACCATTCGCGCCCCGAGCGGCTTTTGCAGAAGGGCACAACCGACATGCGCATCCTGATTACCGGCGGGGCAGGCTTCATCGGCTCGGCGCTGGTCCGGCATCTGATCGGCGAGACCGAGCACGACGTGCTTAACCTCGACAAACTCACCTATGCTGGCAATCTCGAGTCGCTGCACAGCATCGCCAGCAATAGCCGCTATGAGTTCGTCCAGGCCGATATCGTCGACCAGGCCAGCGTCAGTGCCGTACTTGCCCGTTTCCAACCCCAGGCCATCATGCACCTGGCTGCCGAATCCCACGTCGACCGCTCCATCGATGGGCCTTCGGCTTTTATTCAGACCAACATCGTCGGCACCTACAGCCTGCTCGAAGCCACCCGGGCCTACTGGCAAGGGCTGCCTGCCGCCGAGCGCGCGGGGTTTCGCTTCCACCATATTTCCACCGACGAAGTGTATGGCGACCTGCACGGGGTCGACGACCTGTTCACCGAGACCACCCCCTACGCGCCCAGCTCGCCCTATTCGGCCAGCAAGGCGGCGTCGGACCACCTGGTACGCGCCTGGCAACGCACCTACGGCTTGCCCGTGCTGATCACCAATTGCTCGAACAATTACGGCCCGTACCACTTCCCGGAAAAACTCATCCCCTTGGTGATCCTCAACGCCTTGGCCGGCAAACCGCTGCCGGTGTATGGCAACGGGCTGCAGGTGCGCGACTGGCTGTATGTCGAAGATCATGCCCGCGCGCTGTTTGAAGTCGTGAGCAAAGGCGAAGTCGGCCAGACCTACAACATCGGCGGCCACAATGAGCAGACTAATATCGACGTGGTGCGTGGTATCTGCGCCCTGCTCGAAGAACTGGCGCCGCAAAAACCCGCGGGGCTAGGCCAGTACGCCGACCTGATCACCTTTGTCAGCGACCGCCCTGGGCACGACCAGCGCTATGCCATCGACGCCAGCAAGATCGAACGCGAACTCGGTTGGGTGCCTCGGGAAACCTTTGCCACGGGCTTGCGCAAGACGGTGCAGTGGTATCTGGCCAACCTGGAATGGTGCCAGCGCGTGCAAGACGGCAGTTATCAGGGCGAACGCCTGGGCGCCACCGACTTTAAGGATTTGATCGCATGACCAAAGGTATCGTTCTGGCCGGCGGTTCGGGCACGCGCCTGCACCCATTGACCCTGGCCATCTCCAAGCAGTTGCTGCCGATCTATGACAAACCGATGATCTACTACCCGATCTCGGTGCTGATGCTGGCCGGTATCCGCGAGATCCTGATCATTTCCACGCCCCACGACCTGCCCCACTTTCGCCAGATGCTAGGCGATGGCAGCCAGTTCGGGGTGCGCTTCGAGTACGCCGAGCAACCAACCCCCGACGGCTTGGCCCAGGCGTTTCTGATCGGTGAAGCCTTTATTGGTAAAGACCCGGTCTGCCTGATTTTGGGCGACAACATTTTCCATGGCCAGCACTTCACCGAACAGCTGCAGCGCGCGAGCCAGCAGCCTTCGGGGGCCACGGTATTCGGCTACTGGGTCAAAGACCCGCAACGCTTTGGGGTGATCGAATACGACACCGACGGCCGCGCTCTGTCCATCGAAGAGAAACCCGCGCAACCCAAGTCCAGCTACGCGGTGACGGGGCTGTATTTCTACGATAACGACGTGATCGACATCGCCAAGGCAGTACGCCCCTCGCCGCGCGGCGAACTGGAAATCACTGACGTCAACAATGCCTATCTGCAGCGTGGCGACCTCCACGTCGAGCGCCTGGGCCGAGGCTTTGCCTGGTTAGATACCGGCACCCACGACAGCCTGCTGGAAGCTTCGCAGTACGTCCAAACCATCGAGCACCGCCAGGGCTTGAAGGTCGCCTGCCTCGAAGAGATCGCCTACATGAGCGGCTGGATCGATAGCGAACAGTTACTGGTACGCGCCAGGCAATTCGGCAAGACCGGCTATGGCCAGTACTTGCATAGCCTAGTTGGAGAACCGCGATGAACGTCATACAGACCGAGTTGGCCGACGTGCTGATCATCGAGCCCAAAGTGTTCGGTGACGAACGTGGGTTCTTTTATGAAAGCTTCAATGCGCGCGCCTTTGCCGAAATGACCGGCCTGCAGCTCAACTTTGTCCAAGACAACCACTCGCGCTCCCAGCGCGGCGTGTTGCGTGGGCTGCATTACCAAGTTGAAAACGCCCAGGGCAAACTGGTGCGGGTGGCCGCAGGCGAGGTATTCGACGTGGCGGTTGACCTGCGCCGCAGCTCGGCGAATTTCGGTCGTTGGGTGGGCGTGCATCTGTCGGCCCAGAACAACCGGCAAATGTGGGTGCCGCCCGGCTTTGCCCATGGTTTTGTGGTGCTCAGCGAGTACGCCGAATTCCTCTACAAGACCACTGACTACTACAACCCGGCGGCCGAACGCTGCATTGCCTGGGACGACCCGACCCTGGCCATCGACTGGCCAATCACCGAAGCCCCCCAGTTATCGGGCAAGGACCAGCAAGGCAAACGGCTAGAAGAGGCCGATGTATTCCCATGAAAGTCCTGATCACCGGGCGCTCCGGCCAATTGACCCGCGAACTGCAAATCGCCCTGCCTGCCGATGTCGAGCAGGTGGTGCTGGGCAGCGCCGAGCTTAACCTGGCCGACCCTGAGGCGATCCGCCAACAAGTGCGCGCCATACGCCCCGATTTGATCCTCAACCCGGCGGCCTATACCGCTGTGGACCTGGCGGAAAGCGAGGTCGAACAGGCCATGGCGATCAACGCCCGGGCGCCCGGCGTGTTGGCCGAAGAAGCCGCCGCCCTGGGCATCCCGCTGATTCATTACTCCACCGATTACGTGTTCGATGGGCAAAAGGCCGGTGCCTACCTGGAAACCGACGCCACTGCCCCGCTGAACGTCTATGGCCGCAGCAAGCTGGCGGGTGAGCAGGCGATCCGCGCCGTGGGCGGGCAGCACCTGATTCTGCGCACCAGCTGGGTGTATGCCGGGCACGGGCGCAATTTCTTGCTAACGATGCAACGGCTGCTGCAAGAAAAGCCGCACATGAAGGTAGTCGCCGACCAGATCGGCGCCCCCACCTGGGCCGGTACCCTGGCCAGTACCACAGCGGCGTTGATCCAGCATTGGCGCCAAGGCCAGGCTGGCCCCTGGGGCACTTACCATTTGACCTGCCAAGGCCATACCTCATGGTTCGGCTTTGCCGAAGCCATCGCGGCCCACTTGCAGGCCGAGGGCAAGCCGAACGCTACCCTGGAGCCCATCAGCGCCGCCAGTTGGCCCACCCCAGCCACCCGCCCACTGAACTCACGCCTCGATTGCCAACGCTTGCAGGCCGATTGGCAGGTCGAACTACCCGCTTGGGAAACGGCGCTGCAACTGTGCCTGGCCCAGCAGTGAGAGCGCATAATGCGGCCCATACCGTGCCGCATTCGCCTGACCGCCCATGACTATGACCCTACCCCGCCGCCCCCGCTGGCGCAGCCTGGCGCTGTTGGCCCTGTGCCTGGCGCCGCTGTTGTGGCCGCTGGAGCACTTGGCCGAACGCTATTACCGCAGTGAACTGGCCAGCCAGAACCGCCAAACCCTCGACCTGTACGTGGCCAACCTGCTCGGCACCTTGCACCGTTACGAGACCTTGCCGCAGATCCTGGGCAACCTGCCAGCACTGCGCGGGGCGTTGTCGGCGCCCGAGCAGGCCGATGCCCTGAACAACGCCAGCCGCTTGCTCAAGGACATCTGCGACCAGACCGGTGCCGAGGTGATGTACCTCATGGACACCAACGGCAAAACCCTTGCCGCCTCGAACTGGAATAAAAAAGACAGCTTCGTGGGGCGCAACTTCGCCTTCCGGCCTTATTTTAGCGATGCCATCGCTGGGCGCCTGGGGCGCTTCTTCGGCCTGGGCACCACATCGGCCAAGCGCGGGTACTTCTTTGCCGCCGCGGTGCGTGACGGCGAGCAAATCATCGGCGCGCTGGTGGTCAAGGTCGACCTCGACCACACCGAAACCCTATGGGGCAAAACCCCCGAACAGCTGATGCTGACCGACCATAACGGCGTGGTCATCCTTACCTCCCGCCCGGAATGGCGTTTTCGCGCCACCCGCGAGATGGGCGCCAGCGAGCGCGAGGCCATTAGTTCGATCCAGCCTTACCCGACCCTGGACCCGCAACCACTGGTCCTTGACCCTTCGGCCTGGCTGAGGCAAACCGTGGCGATCCAGGAAACCGGATGGAGCGCGAGTATTCTGGCGCCACGCACCTTGATCGATCGCCCCGTGCGCACGGTCCTCGCGGTAGGCACCGCGACCCTGCTGGTGCTTATGCTGCTGCTCAGCCTGATGATGCAACGGCGGCGCAACTACCTGGACCGCATCGCCCTCGAAGAGCGCGCCCGCCGCGACCTGGAAAAGCGCGTAGTAGAGCGCACCAGCGACCTCGAAGGCTTGAACAGCCGGCTTAAACAGGAAGTGCTGGAGCGCGAACACGCCCAGCAAGAGCTGGTGCAGGCCCAGGATGAGCTGGTCCAGGCCGGTAAACTGTCGGCGTTGGGCACCATGTCGGCCAGCATCAGCCATGAACTCAACCAACCCTTGGCGGCGATTCGCAGCTACGCGGAGAACGCCGAGGTATTGCTGAACCACCAGCGCACGGAAGACGCCCGCGGCAACCTCAAGTCCATCAGTGAATTGACCGGGCGCATGGCCTCGATCATCGCCCACCTGCGCGCCTTCGCCCGGCGCGACCGGCATGCCCTGGAAAGTGTCGCCCTGCAGCCGGCCCTGGATGACGCTTTGGCCTTACTGGCCAAACGTCGCCGGGCGATGGCCGTGGAACTGTACCGCGACCTGCCCGACGCGCCCTTGTGGGTGCAGGCCGGGGAAACGCGCTTGCGCCAGGTGTTGAGCAACCTGCTGGCGAACGCCCTCGATGCCCTGACCGAAAAGGCCACCCCGCGCTGCCTGTGGCTCAGCGCCGAGCAAACCGGCGATAGCGTCACCCTGACCATCCGCGACAATGGCCCCGGTTTCACCTCCGAAGCCCTGGCGCGCGCCCGCGAACCCTTTTTCACCACCAAGACCCGCACCCAGGGCCTTGGCCTTGGCTTGGCAATCTGCGATACGCTAATGCGTGCCCTGGGCGGCGAGCTGTCGCTGGCCAACCACCCCAAGGGCGGCGCGCTCTTGACCCTGCGCCTGCGCACCGCCGAGCCCGGCGTCAACCTGCAACCTCCCGAGGATCCCAGCGCATGACGGAACCCAGCCTCGACAGCAGCATTGAGGTCGTGCTGATCGACGATGACCCCCACCTGCGTCAGGCCTTGAGCCAAACCCTCGACCTGGCGGGCCTGAACATTCTGACCCTGGCGGACGCCAGCGGCCTGGCCGAACGCATCGAGCGCGATTGGCCGGGGGTGGTCGTCAGCGATATCCGCATGCCCGGCCTGGACGGCCTGCAGTTGCTTCAGGCCCTGCACAGCCAGGACGCCGAGCTGCCGGTGCTACTGATCACCGGCCATGGCGACGTGCCGCTGGCGGTGCAGGCGATGCGCGCGGGGGCCTACGACTTTCTGGAAAAACCGTTCGCCAGCGATGCCCTGCTCGACAGCGTGCGCCGCGCCCTGGCACTGCGCCGCCTGGTATTGGACAACCGCAGCCTGCGCATGGCCCTCAGCGACCGCCAAGAGCTAAGCGGGCGTTTGGTCGGGATGTCGGCGCCGATGCTGCGGTTGCGTGAGCAGGTGGGCGCCCTGGCCGCGACCAAAGCGGATGTGTTGATCCTCGGTGAGACCGGTGCCGGCAAAGAGGTCGTGGCGCGGGCCCTGCACGACCTGTCCAGCCGGCGCAACGGCCCGTTCGTGGCGATCAACGCGGGCGCCCTGGCGGAGTCCGTGGTCGAAAGCGAACTGTTTGGCCATGAGCCTGGGGCCTTCACCGGCGCGCAAAAGCGCCGTATCGGCAAGTTCGAGTTCGCCAACGGCGGCACGCTGTTTCTCGACGAAATCGAGAGCATGAGCCTGGACGTTCAGGTCAAGCTGTTGCGCCTGCTCCAGGAACGGGTGGTGGAGCGTCTGGGCGGCAACCAACAGATCCCGCTGGATATCCGCGTGATCGCCGCCACCAAGGAAGACCTGCGCCACGCGGCAGGTGAAGGGCGCTTCCGAGCCGACTTGTACTACCGTTTGAATGTCGCTTCGCTGCGCATCCCGCCATTGCGCGAGCGTGGTGAAGACGCCCTGCTGCTGTTCCAGCATTACGCCGATGCCGCCAGCGCCCGCCACGGCCTGCCGCCCCATGAGTTGCAGCCCGGGCACCGCGCGTTGCTGCTGCGCCATACCTGGCCGGGCAATGTCCGCGAGCTACAGAACGCCGCCGAACGTTTCGCCCTCGGCCTGGAGCTGGCCCTGGACAGCAGCGGTAACGGTACGGGTGCGCCCGACCTGCCCACCGAAGGCGGCCTTAGCGAACAGGTGGAAAGCTTCGAGCGCTCGCTGATCGCCGCTGAAATGGCCCGCCCGCACAGCTCGGTGCGCAGCCTGGCCGAGGCCCTGGGCATTCCGCGCAAAACCTTGCACGACAAATTACGTAAACACGGGCTGAGCTTTGGCAGCGGTGACGAACATGACTGAGGCCGCCTGTCTGCACCTGCAAAATGTTCTGCACCACGACATTCCGCTGACCCGCGAGCTGGGGCTGCAGGTCCTCAGCTGGGCCGATGGCAGCCTGCGCTTGCGGCTACCGCTGGCACCCAACGTCAATCACAAGAACACCCTGTTCGGCGGCAGCCTTTACTGCGGTGCCGTGCTGGCCGGTTGGGGCTGGCTGCATTTGCGCCTACGTGAAGCGGGGATCGAAGGCGGCCATATCGTGATCCAGCAAGCCCACATCACTTACCCGCTACCCGTGCGCGCCGACGCCATCGCCTGCTGCGATGCACCCAGCGATGAGCTGTGGCAGCGTTTCTTGCACACCTATGCCAAACGCGGCCGCGCTCGCCTAAGCTTGCCCACTTGGCTGCACGGCGAAGACGACCCCGCGCCGGCGGTGAGTTTTACCGGCCAGTACGTGCTGCACCGTTAATTTGCCAGCTCCAGCAGGCGTTGCCGCCAAGCGGCCGCCGCCGGCATGGCGAAAAAGTGCGGATTGAGCAGGGAGGCCCGGGCTGGGTAGGTGAACTGTTGCCCATCGACCTGTACTACCTCGCCCCCGGCCCCTTCAAGCACGCCTTGGGCGGCAGCCGTATCCCATTGCGACGTTGGCGCCAGGCGCGGGTAGCAATCGGCGGCGCCTTCGGCCACCAGGCAAAATTTCAGTGAGCTGCCCACGCTGGTCATCTCCAGCGGGCCCAGCGCGGCCTCCAACCCATTGAGCAGGCGCTCCTGCTCGGGGCTGGAATGGCGTCGGCTGGCAACCACGGTAAACGCCTGGCCCGCCGCGGGTGCGTTGCGCACACCAATGGCCTGCGCCTGGCTACCAGGGTCTTGCCGCCAGGCACCCAAGCCGGCGCCGCCGAAATAGCAGCGACCGTTGGTGGGCATCGCGACCACGCCGAACACCACCTGGCCTGCCTCGATCAGGGCGATGTTGACGGTAAATTCTTCGCTGCCGGCGATAAACTCCTTGGTGCCGTCCAGCGGATCGACCAGCCACCAGCGCTGCCAGCCTTGGCGCGTGGCCAGGGCAATGTCGCAGTCTTCCTCGGACAGGATCGGAATGTCCGGCGCCAAGGCCTGCAAGCCAGCGACGATCACATGATGAGCGGCCAGGTCGGCGGCGGTTACCGGGGAGTCGTCGGCTTTGCTCACGACCTCTACCCCGGCTCGCCAGAACGGCAGGATTGCCGCGCCGGCCTGGGCGGCCAACTCGATCACGGCCGGTAAAAGTGGGTGCTCGGCGCTTACGGTCACAGGCTGAACGCTCCACGCTGGATCAATACATCGCGCGCCAGAAACAACGCGGCCAAGGCGCGCCCTTCGGAGAACTGAGGGTGCTGCACCAGGCTGAGCAACTCGCGCAGGTTAACTTTGTCGACCCGCATCGGCTCTGGCTCATCACCTTCCAGGCGCTCTTCGTAAAGGTCCGTGGCCAGTACCACCTGGATCTTCTGGCTCATATACCCCGGCGATAACGACAGCTCGGTCAGGTGCTCCAGATGGCGGGCGCCGAACCCGGCTTCTTCCTTGAGCTCGCGGTCGGCCGCCGCCAGCACATCTTCGCCCGGCTCAATCAAGCCCTTGGGCAGCGACAGCTCGTACTCGTCGGTGCCGCCGCAATATTCCTCGATCAACACCGCGTGTTCGGCGTCCAGCATTGCCACGATCATCACCGCACCGTACCCATTACCACGCCCTACCAGCCGTTCGTAGGTGCGCTCGACGCCGTTGGAAAAACGCAGCTCAACTTGCTCAACGCGGAACAAACGGCTGCTGGCGACGATTTCGCGGGCGAGAACAGTGGGTTTTTGGCGCATGGGGGGCTCCTTGACGTTAACGGGTTACTATAGCGTGGCTTGCCATCGCATTGGCCACTCTTCAGACTGAGCGAGCCGTTCACTAGAGAATTTTCGTTATGCCCCGCCTGAATTGGAGCGACATCGACACCGTCTTGCTGGACATGGACGGCACCCTGCTGGACCTTCACTACGACAACCATTTCTGGCTGGAGCACTTGCCCCAGCGGTATGCCCAAGTGCACGGGGTCAGCCGGGCCATGGCCGAGCTGGAGTTGCAGCCGCTGTTCCAGAACAACGCCGGTCATCTGAACTGGTACTGCCTGGACTTCTGGAGCCGCGAGCTGAACCTGCCGATCCGTGAATTAAAGGTGGAGATCGCCGACCTGATCGCCTTGCGCCCCCATGCCGATACCTTTCTAGCGGCGATCCGTGACGCTGGCAAGCGGGTGATCATGATCACCAACGCGCACCGCGACTCCCTGTCGTTGAAGCTGGAGCGCATCGAGCTGGCGCCCTACTTCGAACGGCTGATCAGCTCCCACGACTACGGTTTCGCCAAGGAAAGCCCGAATTTCTGGAGCGCACTGCACGCCGACATCGGCTTCGACCCCGCGCGCAGCCTGTTTATCGACGACACCCTGCCCATTCTGCGCAGTGCGCGGGCCTTCGGCGTGGCGCATTTGCTTGCGGTGCGCGAACCGGACAGCCGCAAAGGCTATAAAGAAACCGAAGAGTTCGAGGCTGTCGACAGCTACCAAACACTCCTGGAAGGGCTGTAACACTGCGCTAACCCGCCCTTGGAGCAAAGATGGACATCAAGCAACTCAAATTCCTCATTGCCCTCGACGAGACTCGGCATTTCGGCCAAGCCGCGGCGCGCTGCCATATTACTCAGCCCACCCTGTCGATGCGCCTGCGCAACCTGGAAGACGAACTGGGCTTACCCCTGGTCAACCGTGGTCAGCGCTTTGAGGGCTTTACCGCCCCTGGCGAACGGATCCTGGCCTGGGCCAGAACCGTACTCGAAGCTTATGAAGGGCTGCAGGCCGAAGCCGCCGCGTGCCGTGGCCATCTGGTCGGCACCCTGCGTTTGGGGGTAGTGCCGCTGTCGAGCTTCGATCCCCTGCCACTGTTGCAAAAACTGCATGCCGCGCACCCCAACCTGCGCTTTGAGCTGAGCGCCCTGAGTGCGGAACAGATCCTCGAACAACTAGCGAGCAACCGCCTGGACTTAGGCATCTCGTTTCTCGACCGGCTTGATCCACAGCGCTTCGATTCTCTGGTGCTCAATGAAACCCGCATGGGCCTGCTCCACGACCAGCGTCATTACGACTTCGGCGAGCAACCCTTGAATTGGCATGCTTTGACCGAGCTGCCCTTGGGCATGCTGACCAGCGGTATGCACTTTCGCCAGTCCATCGACCAAGCCTTCCACAGCCGCGGCCTGCAGCCCAATGTGCTGCTGCAAACCGATGCCGTCCATCAGTTGTTGCAAGCCGTGCACGGCGGCCTTTGTTGCGCGGTGATGCCCCTGGACAGCGGCCTCGAGGCCCTCACCGAACACCTGCGCCTGCAGCCGATCGCCGACGCCCAAGTGCTGGCCCCGCTGGGGCTGATCATGCGTCGCAGCGCCCCACGCTCGGCCCTGGCCGAAGCTTGTTTCGCGTTGCATCTCGCGCAGTCAGTGCCGGCATGATCGACGCCGTCTATCGGCACATCGCCACTACTGATTAGACGATTGCCCAGCCGGCGCCTAAGCTAAAAGCTAGGTTTACTGCCGGTACGTATTCATGAATACCAAGCGCCCGGTCTGCAAGGCGCCCCTGGTCTCCTCGGCGCTGCCCCAGGCTAGTCAGAATTACAGTTACTACGACATCGACACCTCGGTGCCCGAGCACAACGCCCTGGCCGAAGAAGTGGCCCTGGCCATTGCCTACAACGGCATTAGCCAGGCCGTGATGCTGGTCAGCCCTACTGACCTGGAAGACTTTGTCGTGGGTTTCAGCATCGGCAGCGGCATTGTCGCGTCCGCTGACGAAATCTATGACATCAAGCTCAGTGGCAGCGGCTCGGCGCAGCAGGCCGAAGTGCAGATCGCCAGCCGCGCGTTCTGGAATCTCAAGACCCAGCGTCGGCAAATGGCCGGCACCAGTGGCTGTGGGCTGTGCGGGGTAGAAGCCGTCGAACAGGCGCTGCCCGACCTGGCCATATTGCCCGGTACCCCGCTGCCACCCGCCGCCTGGCTGGCAGGCTTGCGCCAGCGCATCGGCGCTTATCAGCCCCTGGGCCAGCATTGCGGCGCGGTGCATGCCGCTATTTTTATGGATAACCAGGGTCAATTGCGCTTAGGTCGGGAAGATATCGGCCGACACAATGCTTTAGATAAGCTCATCGGCGCCTTGATACGCGAGGGCATTGACCATCGCGGCGGTGTGGCGATTGTCACCAGCCGGTGCAGCCTCGAATTGATTCAAAAAGTACTTAGAGCAGGCATCCAGACACTGGTGAGCCTGTCGTCACCGACCGGGCTCGCGCTGCAGTGGGCCCGGCGGCACAAACTAAACCTCATACACCTGCCGCAACATAGCGCGCCCCGTGTATATAGCCCTGCGTTGGAGAATCAAGCGTGAGTATCCACCACCAAGCCGATAAAACCCCGACTCCACGCTACAAGCCCTATAAAGGTGCGGCCGGCGGCTGGGGTGCGTTGATCAGTGTGACCCAGGCGTGGCTGAGCAGCGACAACGCCCTGAAGAACCTGCGCACCATGCTCAAAACCAACCAGAATGGCGGCTTCGACTGCCCAGGTTGCGCCTGGGGCGACTCGCCGGAAAGCGGCATGGTGAAATTCTGCGAAAACGGCGCTAAAGCCGTGAACTGGGAAGCGACCAAGCGCCGCGTCGATGCCTCGTTCTTCGCCAAACACAGTGTCACCTCGTTGCTCGAGCAGTCGGATTACTGGCTGGAGTACCAAGGCCGGCTGACCGAGCCAATGGTTTACGACGCCGCCAGCGACCGTTACAAGCCCATCGGCTGGAACGAGGCCTATGCCTTGATCGCCGAACACTTGAACAGCCTGGAAAGCCCCGACCAAGCCGAGTTCTACACCTCCGGCCGCGCCAGCAACGAAGCGGCATACCTTTACCAATTGTTCGTGCGTGCCTTCGGTACTAACAATTTCCCAGACTGTTCGAACATGTGCCACGAAGCCAGCGGCGTGGCGCTGTCCCAAAGCGTCGGCGTGGGCAAAGGCACTGTGACGTTTGAAGACTTCGAACACGCTGACGCGATCTTCGTGTGGGGCCAGAACCCCGGCACTAACCACCCGCGTATGCTCGAACCGTTGCGTGAAGCGGTACAGCGTGGCGCGCAGGTGGTGTGTGTGAACCCATTGAAGGAACGCGGCCTGGAACGCTTCCAACACCCGCAGCACCCGATCGAAATGCTGACCAACGGCGACCGCCCTACCAACACCGCCTATTTCCGCCCGGCTTTGGGCGGCGACATGGCGCTGATGCGCGGCATGGCCAAGTTCCTGCTGCAGTGGGAACGCGAAGCCCAGGCGAGCGGCGGCACGCCGGTGTTCGACCATACCTTCCTTAATGAGCACACCGGCGGCGTGCTGGATTACCTGGCATCGGTGGACGCCACCACCTGGGAACAGATCGTCGAGCAGTCTGGGCTGTTGCTCAGCGACGTCGAACATGCCGCCCGCATGTACCTGGCGGGCAAGAACGTGATCATGTGCTGGGCCATGGGTATCACCCAGCATCGTCACTCGGTCGCGACCATTCAAGAAATCGCCAACCTGATGCTGCTGCGCGGCAACATCGGCCGTCCTGGTGCCGGTTTGTGCCCCGTGCGCGGCCACAGTAACGTGCAGGGCGACCGCACCATGGGCATCAACGAGCGCCCTCCGGCGTTCTTGCTCGACGCCCTGGAAAAGCGCTTTAGCTTCAAAGTGCCACGCGCCAATGGCCACAACACCGTGGAAGCCATCCACGCGATGCTCGAAGGCCGGGCCAAGGTGTTCATCGGCCTGGGCGGCAACTTTGCCCAAGCCACTCCGGACAGCCCACGCACCGCGCAAGCCCTGCGTCAGTGCCAACTGACCGTGCAAATCAGTACCAAGCTCAACCGCAGCCACCTGATGCATGGCCAGCAGGCGTTGATCCTGCCGTGCCTGGGCCGTACCGACATCGACCTGCAAGCCGACGGCGCGCAAGCGGTGACCGTGGAAGACTCCTTCAGCATGGTCCATGCCTCCAATGGCCAGTTGCAGCCGTTGTCGAAGCAGATGCGTTCGGAGCCCGCCATCGTTGCCGGTATTGCCGCCGCCACCCTGGGCAGCCAGCCGGTTGACTGGAACTGGTTGATCGCCGACTACAGCCGCATCCGCGACCTGATCGCCGACACCATTCCTGGCTTCAAGGATTTCAACGAGCGCCTGGAACACCCCGGTGGCTTCTACCTGGGCAACTCGGCCGGCTCGCGGCGTTGGAACACGGCCAGCGGCCGCGCCAACTTCAAACCTAACGGGTTGCCACTGGACCTGGTGCACGAGAGCGTGCGCGCCACCGGGCAGGTGCCGGACTTGATCATGCAGTCGATGCGCTCGCACGATCAGTACAACACCACCATCTACGGCCTGGATGACCGCTATCGTGGGGTCAAGGGCCAGCGTGACGTACTGTTCGTCAACGAAGCTGACATCATCCGCCTGGGCTTCAAACCGGGTCAGAAAGCCGACATCGTGGCAATCTGGAGCGATGGTGTGGAACGTCGAGTCAAAGGCTTTACCCTGTTGGCCTTCGATATTCCCGCCGGCCAGGCCGCTGCCTACTACCCCGAGGTAAACCCATTGGTGCCGTTGGAAAGCGTCGGCCATGGCAGCAGCACACCGACCTCGAAATTCGTCGCAATCCGCCTGGAAAACCCTAGCCCGACCGCCCGCATCGCCTGATAGCGGCAACCAAAAAAGGCCCTTTGCGCAATGCAAAGGGCCTTTCCGAATAGCTTAAGACCTCCATTCAGAATTAAAGTTTCTTATCCAAAACAATAACTTAGCTAACTGTGCGCAGGTCGTGCTATTCGTCGGTTTGGCGTTGTCAGGCGAGCCGCGTGGCGGCAAAGTCGCGCCGTCATCTCACTGAGAACACTCTATGAAGAAGTACTCCTCGATTCTTTTGTTGTCCCTTGGCTTGATCAGCGGCGTTGCGTCGGCTGGCGGCACTACCGAAGCAGGTGTAGGCGGAGCATTGGGTGGGGTATTAGGGGCAGTCGTGGGCGAACAGCTGGGCGGCGGCACTGGCGCGGCGATCGGGGCCGGCCTGGGTGGCGCAGCCGGGGGCGCTGTGGGCGCTGATCGGCGCAACCGTACCGAGGCTGCCCTGGGCGGTGGCCTGGGCGCTGCGGGCGGTAACGTCGTAGGCCGCAACGTCGGCGGCGTGACCGGCGGCCTGGTCGGCGCGGCGGCAGGCGGCGGTGCCGGCGGCGCACTGGGTAACTACATGGGTAGCACCAGCGACGATAACGAGCGGCGCTACCGCGACCGTGGCCGGGACGACCGCCACTGGCGCGGCCATGACCGGGGCCGACATATGGGCCACCGCAACAAGCATTGGCGCCATCGCTGAGCACGGCGTGGCTCGAAAGTCAGCCAACACTCAGCAACACTCGAATCAAGCGGCACCCGGCAAAATCCCCGATAGTTGAGCTTCGCAATTATCACGGGTGCCCACTATGCAGGATGCAATCGCTTCCGCCCAAACCTCACTACGCAGTGGCCTGATCCTACTGCCCTTCACGCTATTGGGCTGCACCGCGCAGCCCGATCTGAAAAACGCCTTCGAAACCCCTGAGTACCATGCCCAGCCGGGCCTAGGTGTGGTCAACGCGGCCTCGCTGTACGCCCGCGGTGGCACCGGCCAGGGGGTCGCGGTGGCCCTGGTAGACTCGGGCCTGGCCAGTGACCTGCCGGCCTTCAAAGGCCGCCTGGCCGACCCAGGCTTCGATTTCACCAGCGACAGCCCCGGCAGTGTCGACCACCATGGTCATGGTACGCAAATGGCTGGCATTCTGGCTGCCAACAAAGACAACCAGGGCATGCATGGCATTGCCTTCGAAGCACAACTCATTCCGCTGCGTTTCGGCGACGATAACGAGCCGTTTTTTTTCGATGGCAACATTGCCCGCGCCTGGCACTACGGCTTCGATAAAGGCGCACGCATTTTCAGTAATTCCTGGGCCAACGCCATCCCAGCCACCGCACTGACCGAAGCCCGCTATAGCCAGGTCATGCCAGAGTCCTTGGCCATGGCCCGTGACTTGGTAGGCCAAGGTGCAGTATTCGTATTCCCCACCGGCAACGAACTCAAACGCGAGGCCTTGGCCGAGCCAGGCCTACCGCTGGCCGTACCAGAACTGGAAAAAGGCTGGATCGCCGTCGTCGCCCTCAAAGCCGATGGCACCGCCATCAACGACAAGAGTAATTACTGCGGCGCCGCTGCGCCCTGGTGCATCGCCGTGCCAGGCGGCGACTCTGGCGCTGGCCACGGCCTGCTCACCACCAGCAAAAATGGCGAGTACGTCGAAACCGCGGGCACGTCGCCCGCCACCGCACTGGTAGCAGGCGCTTTAGCGGCACTGCAAAGCCGCTTCCCGGAAAAAAGCCCCCAGCAAATCCGCGACTTATTGCTCAGTACCGCCAAGCGCGACGGTATCTATGCCAATAGCGAAGCGTATGGGCGTGGGTTGATGGACCTGGAAGCAGCTTCGCGTTAGGTTCTGTACGTAAAGTGCCTGCGCGTCGATCATGCTGCGTTAAAAACAGGCTCGGAATGCTCATTGACAACCAGTCAACTCCGCTTCCTCGCCTGTTTTTGCCTTGCCTGATCGCCGCTCGGCGACTTTACGTGCAGAACCCAGTCCTGAAAAAACCCAGCCATAAAAAAACCGCCGGTGACCGGCGGTTTTTTTCGAGCCGTGCTGCGCCTTACAACTGCGGGCCAGCAGCCTTGATCGAGTCGCTCACGTCGAACTTCTTGAAGTTCTCGATGAACAACGAGGCCAAGCCTTTGGCTGCTTCGTCATAGGCCGCAGGGTCTGCCCAGGTGTTGCGTGGGTTGAGCAGGCTGGTATCGACCCCTGGAACGACTTTCGGTACGTCCAGGTTGATGATATCGAGGTGCTCGGTCTCGGTGCCGATCAACGCGCCGCTTTGGATAGCAGCAATCACGCCACGGGTAGTGGGGATATTGAAACGCTTGCCAACACCGTAGCCACCACCGGTCCAGCCTGTGTTGACCAGGTAGACCTTGGAGCCGAAACCACGGATACGCTTGATCAACAGCTCCGCGTATTCGCCAGCTGGACGTGGGAAGAACGGTGCGCCGAAGCAGGTGGAGAAGGTCGACTTGATGCCGCTACCCGAACCCATTTCAGTCGAGCCTACCAGTGCGGTGTAACCCGACAGGAAGTGGTAAGCCGCTTGTTCTTCGCTGAGAATCGACACAGGCGGCAGTACGCCGGTCAGGTCGCAGGTCAGGAAGATGACCGCGTTAGGCTCGCCACCCAGGTTTTTAGGGGCACGCTTTTCGATCAGCTCACGTGGGTAGGCCGCACGGCTGTTCTGGGTCAGGCTGTCGTCGGCGTAGTCAGCCTTTTTGTTGGCATCCAACACAACGTTTTCCAGCACAGCACCGTGCTGGATGGCTTTCCAGATGACGGGCTCGTTCTTCTCGGACAGGTCGATGCACTTGGCATAGCAACCGCCTTCGATGTTGAACACCACACCAACGCCCCAGCCGTGTTCGTCGTCACCGATCAGGTAACGGCTCTCGTCAGCTGAAAGCGTGGTTTTACCGGTACCCGACAAACCGAAGAACAGGGTAACGTCGCCGTCTTCACCCATGTTGGCGGCACAGTGCATCGGCAACACATCCGAGGCTGGCAGCAGGAAGTTCTGTACCGAGAACAGGGCTTTTTTCATCTCGCCGGCATAACGCATGCCCGCGATCAGCACTTTTTTAGCGGCGAAGTTGATGATGACGGTGCCATCGGAGTTGGTACCGTCACGCTCAGGCACGCACTCGAACTCAGGGGCGTTGAGGATCTGCCACTCGTCCTTGCCACCGGCATTGTATTGCTCGGGGTTGATGAACAGGCAACGGCCGAACAGGTTGTGCCAGGCGGTCTGCGTGGTCATCTTGACCGGCAGGTAGTGCGCCGGGTCGGAACCTACATGCACGTGGGAAACGAAGCGCTCGCGCTCGCCCAGATAGGCTTCGACGCGGTTCCACAAAGCGTCGAACTTGTCGGCAGGGAACTTGCGGTTGATCGGCCCCCAGGCGATTGCGGCCTGCGTGGTGGGCTCTTCAACGATAAAGCGATCGACTGGCGAACGCCCCGTACGGTGGCCCGTACGAACAACCAGTGCCCCAGTATCGGCAAGTTCGCCTTCACCGCGGTTCAGGGCTTCTTTAACCAGGTCATCAACACTGATATCGGTGTACACGGCGTTATTGGCTTGCGTCATGAGGTTCCCCATCGGCCACTGGCCGAGTGCTCCAAACGTTTTGTAGTAAGTTTACAACAACCACTACAGCTAAAAAGTGGGCTGGATTATGCCAGAAACGCCTAGAAATAGTAGGGGTCTCCCGTCTAAACGGCGGCTTACCGGCACCCACGCAATGGTTTAGCGATGCTAAACCCTTTCAGTGACGAGTATCTGACGGTGTCTGCGCAGTACCACTGGCGAACAGCTGCGTAATATCTGCGGCATCGAAGAGATAACGCTGATTACAGAACTGACAGTCGATCTCGACCGTACCGCCATGTTCCTGTAATAGCTGATGGGCATCTTCGGCCCCAAGACTGACAAGCGCGCGGGCCGAGCGTTCCCTGGAGCAACTGCAACGAAAGGCAATGGCCTGGGTGTCGAACAGGCGCACAGCTTCTTCGTGGTACAGCCGGTGCAGGATGGTTTCGTTGTTCAAGCCCAGCAGTTCCTCTGCTTGCAAGGTGCTGGCGAGCGCAGTGACGTGCTGCCAACCCTCCTCGCGCTCCTGCGGGTCTTTCACTTCATGGGCCGGCAGCTGTTGCAACAGCAAACCCCGCGCCCGCTTGCCGTCGGCATTCAGCCAGAACCGCGTGGCCAGTTGCTCGGACATGACGAAATAGTTGGTGAAACAGGCCGACAGGTCTTCGCCATCAAGGTCGACAATGCCCTGGTAGCGCTGGCCTTTGATCGGGTCAATGGTCATGGCCAGCGAGCCGTTGGGCATGAGGTCTTGCAACCTTGCGTTGGCGGCAATTCGCTCGCCGTCAAAGCGCGCCAGCCCGCGAATCTCGCGCTCACTGGAACATTCGATCATCAACAAAGAGACCGGCCCCTCGGACCGCGCCTGAAGAATCAGCAGGCCGTCGAACTTGAGCGTGCCGACCAACAAGGCGGCGGCGGCCATGAACTCGCCTAACAACTGTGCTACCGGCTCCGGGTAGGGATGCTTGGCCAACACTTCGGCGTAACTACGCTCAAGCGCGACCAGTTCACCCCGCACATCACTGTTGTCGAAAATAAAGCGCTGGGTGTGATCGGTTTCCGGGAAATCATGCATAGGCTTTGGGTATCTGAATAGGTGACAAAAAAAGTACGCGCGTTATCGAGGCCCGTTGCAGCATGAGGCTAAAACGCACACGCCGGCTCAATCGGGCCATTTTATGGACAAAGCGATACGGTTCCAAGCCAAGCTAAGGCGCTAGCATCGCTCGCCCCGTGGCTTTTTGGGTGACCACACGTCGGGTTCATTGCAAATCGCCACCACGGTCCTGGAATTGGTGAAACTGCCGCCGCTGTTTTTTGCTTGGCCGGCCATCAGTGGTCACCCCAAGCCCACCGGCCTTGCGTAAGGCGGCCGCCTGTTCACGCTTGGCAATGCTTTCTTCGGTCTCCGCATAGAGGGTTTGAGCCTCTGGAGCGCCTCGCCGAACCGCTGAGAGTGCCTTGACCACTACGATGCGCTCGTCGAACCCGTTGCGTATCTGCAAAGCGTCGCCCAAGCGCGGCTCCTTGCTCGGCTTGCAGCGCTCACCACGGCAATGCACCTTGCCACTTTCAATAGCCGCTTTGGCCAAGGCACGGGTTTTGTAAAAGCGTGCAGCCCAGAGCCATTTGTCCAGGCGAACTTTGTCGTCCTCTTCCTGTTTTTGCGTCACGCAAAACCTCCAATCAACCAGTTCCAAGAACTGTACTACCGAACCGGTCGGATGCAAGCTGACAACGCTTACCGGTACAGTAGGCCTCACATCGCGCCGCGCATTGAAAACACGCAAATGACATTTTTTTACAGTATTAACGACGATATTTATCGCCAGCGAGGCTGGTTTCTGCGTGAATGGCGCGCTTTCGATTCTGCCCCTTGAACGGCAGGCTATGCTGGTTGAATTTGCGACCTGTACGCCAGTCTGATCCCGCACAAGGGGTAACTAAATTGGCCCGACCCACTTGAATCCTGGTTATCCATCTTGAAGACATTTGACCACTTGACCGTGATTGGTCTGCGCGAGTGGGTCGCCCTGCCAGACTTGGGGGTCGCAGGCCTACGCGCCAAGATCGATACCGGTGCCAGCACCTCAAGCCTGCATGCGACACACATCGAACCCTTCGAACGTGACGGCGAGAAGTGGGTGCGCTTTACCGCGCACCTCGGTTCAGTCGTGCAATTGCGCCATCGGCGCTGCGAAGCACCGGTGGTGGCACGCAAAGTCATCAAGAGCTCCAACGGGCAATCCCAGGCCCGCTACGTGATCAAGACCAGCCTGGCGCTGGGCGATCGCGTCTGGGTGGTCGAATTCACTTTAGCCTGTCGAAAGGCTATGCGTTACCGCCTGCTACTGGGCTCAAAAGCACTGGTCACCGGGCAACTGGTGGTCAACCCGGCGCTTACTTATGTTCAAGACAAGCCGGCATTCCCGGCTACCACCCCTTCTGTAACAGGTGCTGCATGAAGATCGCTGTGCTGTCGCGCAACCCGCGTCTGTATTCCACTCGTCGCCTGGTCGAGGCCGGCACTGAGCGTGGCCATGAGATGGTGGTGATCGACACCCTTCGTGCCTATATGAACATCGCCAGCCACAAGCCGCAGATCCACTACCGTGGCAAGCCGCTCGAAGGCTTCGATGCGGTCATCCCCAGGATCGGCGCGTCGGTCACTTTCTACGGCTGCGCCGTGCTGCGGCAGTTTGAAATGATGGATGTGTTTCCGCTCAACGAATCGGTGGCCATTGCACGCTCCAGGGACAAGCTGCGCTCCCTGCAATTGCTCTCGCGCAAAGGCATCGGTTTGCCCATCACCGGCTTCGCCCACTCCCCAGACGACATCCCTGACCTGATCCAAATGGTCAACGGTGCGCCGCTGGTGATCAAAGTACTCGAGGGTACCCAGGGTATTGGCGTGGTGCTCTGCGAAACCACCAAGGCGGCCGAGTCTGTGATCGAAGCCTTCATGGGGCTAAAGCAAAACATCATGGTGCAGGAATACATCAAAGAGGCGGGAGGTGCGGACATTCGCTGCTTCGTGGTGGGGGACAAAGTCATCGCTTCCATGAAGCGGCAGGCCAAACCCGGGGAGTTCCGTTCCAATCTGCACCGCGGCGGCAGTGCCAGCCTGATCAAGATCACCCCGGAAGAACGCATGACGGCTATCCGCGCAGCCAAGGTGATGGGCCTCAGTGTGGCGGGGGTCGATATTCTGCGCTCCAATCACGGCCCGCTGGTGATGGAGGTCAACTCTTCGCCTGGGCTGGAAGGCATTGAAGTCACCACCGGCAAGAACGTCGCCTGCATGATCATCGAGCATCTGGAAAAAAATGGCGGGCCAAACATGACCCGTACTCGAGGGCGCGGCTGATTAAACGGCGTCTCGCGGCAACATCAGCCCCAGTGGCAGGCGAACCCGCGCTTCCAGGCCGCCGCCGGAGCGGTTACGCAATTCGACATTGCCGCCGTGCATGGCGGCAATTCGTTTAACGATCGCCAGGCCCAAGCCCGTGCCTTTGCCACTGCGTGCACGGTCCCCACGGATGAACGGGTCGAAAATCCCCGCCAGCTCTTCAGGCGCGATGCCTGCCCCGCGGTCAAGGACGCTCAGGACGACATAAGGCGCACTGTTGTCTCCCGAAACGTAAGCGGCTACCTCAACCCCATGGCCTGCGTGGTGCAGGGCATTACCAATCAGGTTAGTCAGCAGCCGCTTAAGCGATATACGCCGCAGGGGAAAAGGCGGAATGGGTTCCAGGCACAGCCTGACCTGCTCTTCAGCCTGGTTGAAAGGTTGCACGACTTCGCGCACCAGATCGCCCAGGTCGACTTCTTCGATGGTTTCATCGCGCCCATCGCGGATGAACGCCAGGAACTGGTCGAGGATAGCGTCCATGTCTTCGATGTCCCTGACCATATCTGTGGTCAGTTCGCTGTCGTGGGTCATCAGCTCCAGTGACAAACGCAGCCGTGTCAGCGGCGTGCGCAAGTCGTGGGACACCCCGGCAAGCATCAACTCACGCTCGCGGCCAGCTTGCTCGACGTCTTCGGCCATCTGGTTGAAGGCGCGATACACCTCGGTCATCTCACTGGGCGTATCGCTGATCGGCAACCTGACGCTGCGGCCTTGCCCCAGTTGCCTTGCGGCAAATACCAAACGCTTGAGGGGTTGGTTGAGTTGGCGCACGAAGATCCAGGCCGAAGCCGTGGAGAGCAGCCCAATGGCCAGGAACCAGCCCAGTACGCTCCAGATTTTTTGCCCGCGCAGCGGATGCGGGTAGAGCGGTACTTTAAGCCAGCCGGCCCCCAGGCTCGGAGCCCTTACCCACAGTGCGGGTGGCGCATGGACGCGCAAGCGCACTTCGGTGCTGTCACCCAACTCAGCCTGCATTTGCCTTTGGTAAATTTCGCTGTAGGGCCAGTGCTGCTCACCTTCGGGCACTCCTTCGCCCACCACGCGGATAAGCCCAGCGGCCTCGGCGATCTTGTCGCGGTCGTTTTCGTCGGCGGCCCAATAGGCACGCAGCGTCAACGCCACGCCGTGGCTGTATTGCCGATCCACCAGAACATCTTCGTTCATCAACAGGTAGACCAGGGTCAATGCCTTGGAGAAAAGCACGACGATCAATACGAGCCAGAGCGTTCGAGCGAAGAAACTCTGGGGGAACCACAATGGAGTTTTCATAGGTAACACAGCCACTGACTTTGCAGGAGCGAGCGAGGCTCGCAAATGTTGCAGACAACGAACCGCCCGCACCCCCTTTGCAATAAATTGCCAAGGGGGTGCGGGCGCTCCTACAACTCAACGATCACTTCACTTGCTGGCGTTACCGTCCGGCACGAATACGTAACCCACACCCCAGACCGTCTGGATATAGCGTGGTTTGGACGGGTCGGGCTCGATCATGCGGCGTAAGCGCGAAATCTGCACATCGATCGAGCGTTCCAGGGCGTCCCACTCCCGGCCACGGGCCAGGTTCATGAGCTTGTCCCGTGTCAGCGGCTGCCGTGCATTCATGACCAAAGCTTTGAGCACTGCGAACTCGCCCGTAGTGAGCATGTGCACTTCATCGCCACGCTTGAGCTCGCGCGTGGCCAGGGACAGCTCGTAGTCACCGAAAGTCACGCTTTCGTCTTCGCTACCGGGCGCACCTGGCACGGGTGCGGCCTGACGGCGCAAGACTGCCTTGACCCGAGCCATCAGCTCGTCGGGGTTGAAGGGCTTGGCCAGGTAGTCGTCGGCGCCCAGCTCCAGCCCCTTGATACGGCTCAGCTCATCACCCTTGGCGGTAAGCATGATGATGGGTACTTGGTTGTTCGCCGCACGCAGTCGGCGGCAGGCGGACAAGCCGTCTTCCCCAGGCAACATAAGGTCAAGCACTACCAGGTGGAAGACCTCACGCGCCAGAAGCCGATCCATTTGTTCGACATTAGGCACCCCACGGGCGCGATAGCCTTTGCTGGTGAAGAAGCGCTCCAGCAGGCTGCTCAACCCGGGGTCGTCATCCACAATGAGAATCTTCTCGCCTTCGGCTGTTTGTGCAGTACTGCTCATGAGTTACTCCTTTGATCCTGGCGCGCATTATGGCTTAGCCGCCGCCGGCTGTGACGTGTGCATTGTTAGCAGATTTTTCCCCGGCTGCCATCGGGCATCTGCGCATGAACCCATTGCTATGTTCGCCGTGAGCGGAAATGGCTGGGTATAATCCGCGCCTTTACGTCAGGCAGCGCCTGGCGCAGATTGTTCGCCCGCCTCGGCTGGCGGCTTTTGAATTCACAATTGTCAGGTGGTTTGTATGGACAGCATCAACAGCCGCATCGCCGAGGAACTCGGTGTACGCCCCCAACAGGTCGAAGCGGCCGTCGCTCTGCTCGATGAAGGCTCGACCGTGCCGTTCATCGCGCGTTACCGTAAAGAAGTGACCGGAAGCCTCGACGACACCCAGTTGCGCCACCTGGAAGAACGCTTGCGTTACCTGCGCGAGCTCGACGAGCGCCGCGTCAGCATCCTGGCCAGTATCGAAGAACAAGGCAAGCTGACCCCAGAGCTAGCCCGCGATATCAAGCTGGCGGACACCAAGACCCGCCTCGAAGACCTCTACCTGCCGTACAAGCAGAAGCGCCGCACCAAAGGCCAGATCGCCCTCGAAGCCGGCCTGGGCGAGCTCTCCGATGCCCTGTTCAACGACCCGCAACTGGCGCCCGAAAGCGAAGCGGCGCGCTTCGTCGACGCCGACAAAGGTGTGGCAGACACCAAGGCCGCCCTGGAGGGTGCCAAGTACATCCTCATGGAGCGCTTTGCCGAAGACGCCAAGCTACTCGACAAGCTGCGCAGCTTCCTCAAGCAGGAAGCCACCCTCAGTGCCCGGGTTGTCGCAGGCAAAGAAGAAGAAGGCGCCAAGTTCCGCGATTATTTCGAACACGACGAGCCGCTAAAAAGCATGCCGTCGCACCGGGCCTTGGCGATTTTCCGCGGGCGTAACGAAGGCATCCTCAGTTGCGCGCTGAAAGTCGGCGACGAACAGCCTGGCACAATGCACCCGTGCGAAATGATGATCGGCGAACACTTCGGCGTGAAAAACCAGAACCGCGCCGCAGATAAATGGCTAGGCGAAGTGGTGCGCTGGACCTGGAAGGTCAAGCTGTACACCCACCTGGAAACCGACCTGCTCGGCGAGCTGCGTGATAGCGCTGAAACCGAAGCCATCAATGTCTTCGCCCACAACCTGCACGACCTGCTCCTGGCAGCACCCGCCGGCCCCCGTGCCACCCTCGGGCTTGACCCAGGCTTGCGCACGGGCTGCAAGGTCGCGGTGGTCGACTCAACGGGCAAGGTACTCGATACCGCGACCGTCTACCCCCATGTCCCGAAAAACCAGTGGGACCAGACCATCGCCGTGCTGGCCGCCTTATGCGCCAAGCATGCAGTCGACCTCATCGCGATTGGCAACGGCACCGCCAGCCGCGAAACCGACAAACTAGCCGCCGAGCTGATCAAAAAATACCCAGGCTTGAAGATGACCAAAGTCATGGTCTCTGAAGCCGGCGCGTCGGTGTATTCGGCTTCCGAATTGGCTGCGCGGGAGTTTCCTGACCTCGACGTGTCGATTCGCGGTGCCGTGTCCATTGCCCGTCGCCTACAGGACCCGCTGGCCGAACTGGTGAAAATCGACCCCAAATCAATCGGGGTGGGCCAATACCAGCACGACGTCTCACAACTCAAGCTCGCTCGCGGCCTGGATGCCGTGGTCGAAGACTGTGTGAACGCCGTGGGCGTCGACGTGAATACCGCTTCGGTGGCCTTGCTGGCGCGTATTTCCGGCCTCAACGGCACGCTCGCGCAAAATATCGTGGCGCACCGTGACGAACACGGCGCGTTCAAGACCCGCGCAGCACTGAAAAAAGTCGCCCGGCTGGGCGAGAAAACCTTCGAGCAAGCCGCAGGTTTCCTACGGGTCATGAACGGCACCAACCCGCTGGATGCCTCGGCGGTGCACCCCGAGGCCTATCCGCTGGTGCAACGCATCGCGGCAGAAACCGACCGGGATATTCGCTCGCTGATCGGCGACAGTGGCTTTCTCAAGCGCCTGGACCCAAAAAAATTCACCGACGAAACGTTTGGCTTGCCCACCGTCACGGACATTCTGCAGGAACTCGAAAAGCCTGGGCGCGACCCCCGGCCTGAGTTCAAGACGGCCGAGTTCCAGGACGGCGTCGAAGACCTCAAAGACCTACAGCTAGGCATGATCCTCGAAGGCGTGGTGACCAACGTGACCAACTTCGGGGCCTTCGTGGACATCGGCGTTCACCAGGACGGCCTGGTGCATATTTCGGCGCTCTCCGAAAAATTCATCAAAGACCCGCGCGAAGCGGTGAAGGCCGGCGATGTGGTGAAGGTCAAGGTCATGGAAGTCGACATCCCGCGCAAACGCGTTGGCTTGTCGATGCGCATGGGCGACACCCCTGGCGAGAAGGTCGACGGCGCTCGTGGTAGCCGGCCTGGCAGTGCCCCGCGCCAAGCAGCGGCCCCGGCGCGCCAGAAAGAGACGCCAGCACCGGCCAACAATGCCATGGCCTCCCTGTTCGCAAACGCCAAGCAACTGAAGAAACGTTAACGGCACGGTTTTACCACCCAGGCGTAGACGCTTTACCGCGCCTGGGTGCAAAAAACCTACTTGTCAGACTTATCTGCCCTATAGCCCGGCAAACCGATCTGAGTTAATTTCGGAACTGCACAAGCGCGGTGCAATCAACAGCCGGAGCGTCCAGCTATTTAGTAAATTGCCGGTCAATAATTACGGTACCAGGCGACAACGCCGGTTCCTTTTGTCTTCACCCTTGCAGACCGTCAGTGCCACCCCCATATCGGGGCGACTGACGCGTGAAGGAATCCAACTTGAGCGAACTTCTCAACCGCCGCCTGAACCTGCTTGGCGAGCCCGCCAACCAGGCATTGCTAGCGCAATGCCTGCACGGTATCGAGCGCGAATGCCTGCGGGTCAACGCCGATGGCCGCTTGGCACAAACGCCGCATCCAGAGGCCCTGGGTTCCGCGCTGACCAACGAACAAATCACCACCGACTATTCCGAGTCGCTGCTGGAGTTCATCACGCCGGCCCTGACCGATCCAGCCAAGACCCTACAAAGTTTGGAGTCCATCCACCGGTTCGTTTACACCCGCCTGGGTGATGAATACCTGTGGAGCCCGTCGATGCCGTGCCCCCTGCCTGCCGAGGAAGACATCCCGCTGGCCTATTACGGCACCTCGAACATTGGCAAGCTCAAGTATGTCTACCGCCAAGGCCTGTCGCTGCGTTACGGGCGGACCATGCAGTGCATCGCTGGCATTCACTATAATTTCTCTCTGCCCGAAAAGCTCTGGCCATTGCTCAAGGCCGCCGACGGGTTTGTGGGCACCGATCGGGACTACCAATCATCGGCGTACATCGCCCTGATCCGTAACTTCCGCCGGTACAGCTGGTTACTGATGTACCTGTTCGGCGCCTCACCAGCACTGGACGCGGGTTTTCTGCGCGGTCGCGCCCACCAGCTGGAACAATTCGACCCGCAAACCCTGTACTTGCCCTACGCCACGAGCCTGCGCATGAGTGACCTGGGCTACCAGAGCAACGCCCAAGCTGGGCTCACGCCGTGCTACAACGACCTGGCCAGCTACACCGACAGCCTGCGCGAAGCCGTAGCTACGCCCTATGGCCCATATGTTGAAGTGGGTACGCACAAAGACGGCGAGTGGGTTCAGTTGAACACCAACATTCTCCAGATCGAAAACGAGTACTACTCCAACATTCGCCCCAAGCGGGTCACCTACACCGGCGAGCGGCCGATTCAGGCCCTCATGGCTCGCGGCGTGCAGTACGTGGAAGTGCGCTGCCTGGACATCAACCCGTTTCTACCGACGGGCATCGACCTCACCGAGGCGCGCTTCATTGATGCGTTCCTGTTGCTCTGCGCCCTGGACGAGAGCCCGCAGTTGGGCGGCTCGGAGTGCGCAAGTTGCACGCAGAACTTCCTCAGCGTGGTCAAGGAAGGCCGCCGCCCCGACCTGCACTTGATGCGCGACGGCCAGTCGGTCGAACTCAAACAGTGGGCCGCAGAGTTGCTCGACCGCATTGCGCCACTGGCGCAACTGCTGGACCAAGGCTTGGGCGGCGAGCAGCACGCTCAGGCACTGGCAGCACAACGGGCGAAAGTCCAAGACGCCTCCTTGACCCCCTCGGCCCAGGTATTGGCACAGATGCGCGAGCACCAGGAAGGTTTTGCCGACTTTTCCATGCGCATGAGCCGTGAGCACGCGGCGTACTTCCGTGAGCAAGCGCTACCGCCCCAGGAACTGGCCGAATTCGAGGAAAAGGCCCGGGCATCGCTGGTTGAGCAAACCGAGCTGGAACAGAACGAGGTGGGCGATTTCGATGTGTTTGTAGGCGCGTATCAGGCCAGTATTTTGGCGATCAGCCACTGACCTGATGAAACTCGGGGCGCAAGCCCCGATGGCCTACAGCGCCTTTTCAAAAATCTTCGAGTTACGCTGATAGTTGTACAGCGAGGCCCGCGCCGCGGGCAGGCGCTCAACGCCGCTGGGAATAAAACCGCGCTCGCGAAACCAGTGCGCGGTGCGGGTCGTCAATACGAACAAGGTGTTGAGCCCGAGCGCCCGCGCGCGCTCTTCGATGCGCTCGAGCAACTCGTCCCCGCGCCCGCCATGCCGGTATTCCGGGTTCACCGCCAGACACGCCAGCTCGCCAGTCTGAGAGTCGGCGATGGGGTAAAGTGCGGCGCAGGCGATGATCATGCCTTCGCGCTCTACCACACTGAACTGCGTGATCTCGCGCTCCAGCACTTCGCGCGAGCGGCGCACCAGAATGCCCTGCTCTTCCAATGGGCTGATCAAGTCCAGCAGCCCGCCGACGTCGTCGATGTTGGCCTCGCGTACCTGCTCGAACTGCTCCTGGGCCACCAGCGTACCGCCGCCGTTGCGGGTGAACAGCTCGGTCAGCAGCGCACCATCCTCGGCATAGCTGACGATATGGCTGCGAGTCACGCCGCCTTTGCAGGCCTGGGCGGCGGCATCCAGCAGTTCGCCTTGATAGTCGCTGCCCAAACGCAGCAGATGCGCGGGGACCTGCTGAGGGCGCAGCTCGCGGACCAACCGGCCATTTTCATCCAGCAAGCCAGGGTCGGCGCCGAACAACAGCAGTTTGTCGGCCGCCAGGTCGATGGCAGCGCGGGTAGCAACGTCTTCACAGGCGATGTTGAAAATCTCACCGGTGGGCGAATAGCCCAGGGGCGACAGCAACACAATGGAGCGCTCATCGAGCAGGCGGTTGATGCCCTTGCGGTCGACCCGACGCACCTCGCCGGTATGGTGATAGTCAACGCCTTCGAGTACGCCAATCGGCCGGGCCGTGACCAGGTTGCCGCTGGCCACGCGCAGGCGTGAGCCCTGCATGGGCGAGGAGGCCATGTCCATGGACAGGCGCGCCTCAATAGCAATACGCAGGTGCCCCACGGCGTCGATCACGCATTCCAGGGTCGGCGCGTCAGTGATCCGCAGGCCATGGTGGTAATGCGGTTCGAGGCCACGGGCCGCCAGACGGCTTTCGATTTGCGGACGTGAACCGTGCACCAGCACCAGGCGAACGCCCATGCTGTGCAGCAGTACCAGGTCGTGGACGATATTGCCGAAGTTGGGATGGTCGACGCCATCACCGGGCAACATCACCACAAAGGTGCAGTCGCGGTGGGCGTTAATGTAAGGGGAAGCGTGGCGAAGCCAGTTGACGTAGTCGGGCATAACCGCAGGGGCCTGTATGAAAGTAGGACGAAAAGCGTGAAAACTGCAGGCGCGTAAAGGTTATCGTCGGAACAGGCTTGGCAACACGCGCGCTCTCCTTAGTGCTGGAATACGGATGGCAAAGGGGCCAGTTTAGCCTGCCAGGTTTAAGTCGACTGGCTTCAGGCAGTAATGTTCGATCAGGTCACGCAATAGACGCACGGTAGGCTGCAAACGTGACATTTCCAGGTATTCGCCCGGCTGATGGGCGCAGGCGATGTCGCCTGGCCCCAGCACCAGAGTCTCGCAGCCCAAGCGCTGGAAGTACGGGGCTTCAGTGCCGAACGCCACGGCAGCGGCACGATGGCCCGTCAGGCGCTCTGCAACCCGGACCAACTCGGCATCGGCGGCCTGCTCGAAGGGCGGCACCTCGCCAAAGATCGGCCCGTAGTCGATCTGCACCGCATGCTGCTCAGCCAACGGGCTAAGCTTTTGCCGAATCGCCGCGCGCAGCACCTCCGGGTCCATGCCTGGCAACGGGCGCAGGTCAAACTCTAGCGAGCACTGGCCGCAAATACGGTTGGGGTTGTCGCCGCCGTGAATGCAGCCAAAATTCAGGGTCGGCTGCGGCACGCTGAACTGGCTATTGTTGTACTCGCGCTGCCATTGGGCACGCAGATTCATCAATTCGCCCATGGCACCGTGCATCGCTTCCATGGCGCTGTTACCCAGGCTCGGGTCGGATGAATGCCCGCTGCGCCCGAGGATATCGATGCGCTCCATCATCACACCCTTGTGCAGGCGGATCGGCTTGAGCCCTGTGGGCTCACCAATCACCGCCGCGCGCCCTAACGGCCGCCCGGCATCGGCCAGGGCACGGGCGCCCGCCATAGAGCTTTCTTCGTCGCAGGTGGCCAGGATCAGCAGTGGCTGACGGAAGGGTTGGCCGACCAACTCGCGAACCGCCTCGATCACCAGGGCGAAAAAGCCCTTCATGTCGCAGCTGCCCAAGCCGACCCAGCGGCCATCCACTTCGCTGAGTTTGAGCGGGTCGGTCTGCCACAGGGCTTCATCGAACGGCACTGTGTCGCTATGCCCGGCCAGGACCAGGCCACCGGGGCCACTGCCATAGGTGGCCAACAGGTTGAACTTGCCAGGCGCTACGGTCTGGATGTCACAGGCAAAGCCTAAATCGCCGAGCCAGGCGGCCAGTAAGTCGATCACGGCGCGGTTCGACAGGTCCAGGTTGGCCTGGGTGCAGCTCACCGAAGGGGCTGCGATCAGGGCGGCAAACTGGTCTTTCATGGACGGTAGCGGCATGTCGGTTCTCCCAGAGCGAGCGCCCATCATAGAGCCATTAGCGTCCGAGAATAAACCGTGCGCGGTTGACTCCTGTACACTGCACGGCCTTATCTAGTCAGCAGCGCGCCGCATTCGTCAGCGCTTGGATTGCCCCGCCATGCAAAAAGAAACCGAAATCAAATTGCGCGTCAGCCGCGAAACCCTCGCCGCGCTGCGCGATCATCCGCTATTGAAAAAACGTAACAAAAGCGGCTGGGAGCGCCGAGAGCTGTTCAATCAGTACTTCGATACCCCAGAGCGCGACTTGGCCGCCGCCAAGGTTGCCCTGCGCCTGCGCAAGGACGGCGAAGAAGTCATCCAGACCCTGAAAACCCGGGGCCAGAGCGTCGCTGGGTTGTCTGAACGTAACGAATATGACTGGCACTTGCCCAAAGCCAAACTCGACCTGAAGAAACTTGACGGCGAATGCTGGCCCGCCGAGCTGGCGGACTTGGATAAAAAGACCATCAAGCCGGTCTTTACCACGGACTTCGTGCGCGAACGTGCCGAGATCGCGTGGGGCCGCGGCAAGGCCAAAGTCGTCATAGAGGCGGCTCTGGACCTGGGCAAGGTCATCGTGGGCAAGCAGTCCGAAGAAATCTGCGAGTTGGAGCTCGAGTTGCGCGAAGGCGAGCCGGCGGCATTGCTGGAGCTGGCCGCCGAGTTGGCCCAGAGCCTGCCACTGATGCCCTGCGACATCAGCAAGGCCGAGCGCGGTTATCGCTTGAGCGACCCGGGCAGCTATGCCTTGAGCCTGCCGACGCCCGTACTGACCGCCGAAACCACCCTCGACGACGCCTACGCGGCGCTGGCCTGGCATCTGCTCGCCAGCAGCCAACGCCTGGCCGAGCAGTACCGTTTCAATGGGCACTGGCGCTTGCTACAAGAATGGGTCGAGCAGCTCGTGGAATTGCGCGCCCTCACCGGCAGCCTTGGCCAAGCCGCGCCCCGCACCACTACCCATGAGCTGCGCAGTGCGCTGGACGCGTTGCTCGAAGACTGGCGCCCGCTGGTGCAAGCCGGGCAAGACGATGAAGACATTCGCAAAGCCGCGCCGGAGCAATTTGCCGAAGAACTGACCGACACCCGTTGGGGCCTGTTCTCGCTGAATACCTCCCGCTGGCTGCTGGAGCGGCACTGGAGCCTGGCGCGCAACAACCGAGGCAACCGCCAAGGCCAGGCCCTGCTGGCCAGTTGGTTGGGGCACTTCCTGGCTGAAGAGGGCGCCGCGTTGCAACTGCAGCGTTACCAGCAGCAACCCGAAGACCTGGCCGAACAGTTGCCACGCATCGAGCGCATTCAAAGCTGGTTGCACCATGCACGTTCTGTGCTGGAGCTGCCGGAAGTGGATCGCCTGTATGGCGAATTGAACAAATTGCACGTGCTGGCCACCCAGCCCATCGACGAGCTGGCCCTGACCGCGCGGGTTCAGCAGGCCCTGGCAGTGTCGCAAAGCCGTGCCTGGAAACAGGCCCTGAGCAAATAGGCCGAAAGGATTGGCAACGCTTACCTGCCCCTCCCGCGCTTCACAGGGCTGCTCAGGGGCTAAGCTGGTATGGACCGGAACAAGGAAGTCCCGCCATGCCTGCCGAACCGCTATACCCCAACGAAGACCGCTGGCTTGACCTCAGCGAACTGTTAGCCGCCCTGCGCGATCAGGGCGTTATTGCCGCCGCACCCGTTGGCAAGCTGTTAGCCAGCAGGGAATCGCCCCACTATCGGCACCTGCACCCCCTTGAGTTCATCGCCCGCCAGCAACTGGAGAACCAAAAGCGCCCTGGCCGGCGTTTGTCCATGGACGACCTGCTGCAATGGTTGGCGCAATGGGTGGGTCAGGCGTTTCTGCACATCGACCCGGTCAGCATCGATGTCGCCCGTACCGCCCCGCTGATGTCTCAGGCGTTCGCAGAACGCCATGGCATTCTCGCCGTGGCTGCCGATGCCCAGGCAGTGACCGTGGCCAGCGCCGAGCCTTGGGTAGTGAGCTGGGAAGCCGACCTGGCCCACACCGTGCGCAGGCCCATCAAGCGCGTACTGGCCAACCCCAACGATATTGCCCGGTTCACCACGCAGTTCTACCGCATGGCCAAATCGGTCAGCGGCGCCTGCTCGACCGGTGCCCAGCCCTCCATGACGCGCAGCCTGGAGCAACTGCTTGACCTCGACACCGAGCAGGCCAACGACCCCGATGCAGCACCCACCGTCAATATCGTCGACTGGCTGTTTCAATATGCGTTCAAGCAACGCGCCAGCGACATCCATATTGAACCGAGGCGCGACCAAGGCTGCGTGCGCTTTCGCATCGATGGCGTGCTCCACGATGTCTACCGGCTGCCCACGTCGGTCACCCTGGCCGTGGTCAGCCGCCTGAAAAGCCTGGGCCGAATGAACGTTGCGGAAAAGCGCAAACCCCAGGACGGCCGGATCAAGACCCGCGCGCCCGAAGGCGGCGAAATAGAGTTGCGCCTGGCTACCCTGCCCACCGTCTTCGGCGAAAAAATGGTCATGCGTATTTTCGACCCTGACGTACTGCTTAAAAACTTCGATCAGTTGGGCTTCTGCAGCCAAGACCTGGACAAGTGGCAATACATGACCCGCCAGCCCAATGGCATCGTGCTGGTGACCGGCCCAACGGGTTCGGGCAAGACCACCACGCTCTACACCACGCTCAAACAGCTGGCCACCCCGGCGGTGAACCTGTGCACCATCGAAGACCCGATAGAAATGGTCGAATCGGCCTTCAACCAGATGCAGGTGCAGCACAACATCGGCCTGAGCTTTGCCAGCGGCGTACGGGCGCTGATGCGCCAAGACCCGGACATCATCATGATCGGCGAGATACGCGACCTAGAGACTGCAGAGATGGCCATTCAGGCGGCCTTGACGGGCCACCTGGTGCTATCGACGTTGCACACCAACGACGCACCCAGCGCCATCAGCCGGCTGTTGGAGCTGGGGGTGGCGCATTATCTGATCAAGGCCACGGTGCTAGGGGTCATGGCGCAACGCTTGGTACGCACCCTGTGCCCAGCCTGCAAGCAGCCCTGCAGCCTCGATCAGGACGCCTGGCAAGGGCTGACCAAGCCCTGGAGCGCAGCGCGACCGGCTGCCGCCTGCCAGGCGAAAGGTTGCCTCGAGTGTCGCGAAACGGGTTATCGGGGCCGTGCCGGGGTGTACGAAATCATGCCGCTGAACGAGCGCATCAAAGCCCTGATACAGCCAGACCTAGATCTGCAGGCTTTGCGCCAGCAGGCGTACCGAGAAGGCATGCGCAGCCTGCGCTTGTCCGGCGCGCACAAGATCGCTGCCGGCCTGACAACTCTGGAAGAAGTGCTGCGCGTCACCCCTGGCAGCCTGTGACGCGGCAACATCCCTTTGAAAAAGCCGGGTGGATATCGGGGGCTGGCAGTGGAACTATGTGGGTTCTTTCATGATCTGATTAACTAGATCAGCTCGTCTAGATCAACCCGAATAGTAAGGAGTCACCCCTATGCGTCTTAAACTAGCGGTCGCGACAATTGCTGTGCTTTCCCTTCCAGTCGGCTCGGCGATGGCTGACTCTTTCTGGCGCAACGTCATCTCTTCCGGCGCCACCACCGGCTCCACTTACCTGACGTTCAAAGACCACAAAATGGTCGTGGCCGCTCAGGACGACGCTGGCAGCTTTGTTGCCAGCAACGGTGAAATCCGTGGCCCGTACTTGGAATCCGCCATGCAAAAAGTGCGTGCCGACAATCCTGGCCTGCAGGCCAGCGACATGGACCTGGCTAACGCTATCTTGGCTAAGAATGCCGTAGCTAGCGAATAGGTTATAGCAGCATAACGATCGGGGCCAAGGCCCCTCCTACGTCCGCGTAGGAGGGGCCTTGGCCCCGATCTTTTTAAGCTTATTCGCCAATCAGCGCCTTGTAAGCCCCGCCATCGAGCAACTTGTCCAGCTCTGCCGCACTGGCGGGCTTGAGTTTGAAGAACCAGGCCTCGCTATAAGGTGCGGAGTTGACCAGCTCAGGGCTGTCTGCCAGTGCTTCGTTGATGGCAATCACTTCGCCGCCTACTGGCGAGTAGATATCCGAAGCGGCCTTGACCGATTCAACCACACCGGCCGCGTCGCCTGCGGCAAAAACTTTGCCGAGCTCCGGCAGTTCGACGAATACCACGTCACCCAATGCTTCTTGGGCGTGGTCGGACACACCGACAGTCACGCTGCCGTCAGCTTCCAGGCGTGCCCATTCGTGGCTTTCAGCAAAACGCAGATCAGCAGGAATATCGCTCATTTGTTTCATCCTCATTAGGGTCAGCGGCAAGCCCGCTCGAATTTCAGATCAAAGTCTTACCATGCCGTACAAAAGTCGCTCGGACTACCCTTACGGGGTACCATTTTCCGCGGATTTCAACTTCTGCCCGGTCGGCGGTCGCCGTGGGCACACGCGCCAGGGCGATCGATTTGCTCAAGGTCGGCGAAAAACTCCCACTGGTGATTTCGCCTTCGCCGACTTCAGCGATGCGCACCACCTGATGTGCCCGCAGCACACCGCGCTCTTCGAGCACCAGGCCGACCAGTTTGTACTCGATTCCTTCGCGGCGTTCACGCTCTAAAGCGCTTCGCCCGATAAATGCACGGGTCGCCGGCTCCCACGCGATACTCCAGGCCATGTTCGAGGCCAATGGAGAATGCCCCTCGTCCATGTCCTGGCCATAGAGGTTCATGCCCGCTTCGAGGCGCAGCGTGTCCCGCGCGCCGAGCCCAATGGGCGAGATACCGGCGCCCACCAGGTCGTTGAAAAACCCCGAGGCCTGCCCGGCGGGGAGCACCACCTCCAGGCCGTCTTCGCCGGTATAGCCGGTGCGCGCGAAAAACCATTCACCCTCGGCGCGCCCTTCAAAGGGCTTAAGTTGATCGACCAGGTCGGAGCGGGCCCGGCTCAACAGGTCGGCGACCTTGCGCCGCGCCTGGGGGCCTTGGATGGCAAGCATGGCCAACTCGCTGCGTTCGTGCAGTTGCACCTCGAATCCGGCCACCTGCGCGTGCAGCCAGGCCATATCCTGGTCACGTGTCGAGGCATTGACCACCAGGCGGTAGCCGTCATCCAGGCGGTAGGCGATCAAGTCATCGACCACCCCGCCCTGCTCGTTGAGCATGGCGCTATACAACGCCATGCCGGGAGAGGTCAGGCGCTGAACGTCGTTGGCCAGCAGTTGCCGAAGAAACGCCTCAGCCTGTCGCCCCTGAACGTCGACGATGGTCATGTGCGAGACGTCAAAAACACCGCAGTCGCGGCGTACCTGATGGTGCTCCTCGACCTGAGAACCATAGTGCAGCGGCATATCCCAGCCGCCGAAATTGACCATCTTCGCGCCCAATGCCAAATGCAGGTCGTGAAGAGGCGTGCGCTGTCCCATGGGTTTCTCCTTCCGGGATTGGCGAAGGCGCGAGACACTTGTCCATCTTCGCTCGCACCGCATGCGGCGCATTGTAGCCGCAAGCCCGCAGGCTGGCACCCTCGCCTTATCGACTTCGACCCACGGGCCTGGCCGAACGCTGAATCAACGCGATGACCGGCAGCAAACCCACCAGCACCAGGGTCAGCGCGGGCAGTGAGGCGCGGGCCCATTCGCCTTCGCTGGTCATTTCGAAAATCCGTACGGCGAGCGTGTCCCAGCCAAATGGGCGCATCAGTAAGGTGGCGGGCATTTCCTTGAGCACGTCGACGAACACCAGCAACATCGCGCTCAACGCACCCGGCACCAGCAGCGGTACATAGACCCGCAGAAACAGCCGCGGGCCGCTGACGCCCAGGCTGCGCCCAGCCTCGGGCAACGACGGACGAACCTTAGCCAGGCTGCCCTCCAGCGGGCTATACGCAACGGCCATGAAACGCACCAGATAAGCCAGCAACAACGCGCTCAGGCTACCCAATAGCAAGGGCCGACCGGCCCCGCCCAGCCAACTGGACACAGGGATAACCAGTACCCGATCAAGGTAACTGAAGGCCAGCATCAAGGCCACGGCCAGCACCGAACCCGGCAACGCGTACCCCAGGTTAGCCAGACCCACGCTGGTGTTGACCAGCGGCGTGGGTGCCAGGCGCCGGGCAAAGGCCAGCAACAGCGCAACGCTGACGGTGATTAACGCCGCCATCCCGGCCAGGTACAGGCTGTGCAGGATCAGCCCGGTATAACGCTCGTCCAGATCGAGGCGGCCGCGCTGAAAAAACCAGACCAGCAATTGTGCCAACGGAATAACGAATGCGCAGGCAAATACCAAGCCGCACCAGGCGCTGGCGGCAAATGCTTTGCAACCGCGCAGGTGATAGAGGGCCTGCGCCCGCGGCCGCTCGTTAGCCCCGCGCACGACGCCACGGCTGCGCCGCTCGCCATAGAGCACCAGCACCACCACCAGTAACAATAGGCTGGCCAGTTGCGCCGCGCTGGACAAGCTAAAAAAGCCGTACCAGGTCTTGTAGATCGCGGTGGTGAACGTGTCGAAATTGAACACCGAAACAGCGCCAAAATCTGCCAGTGTTTCCATCAGCGCCAATGCCAGGCCCGCCCCGATGGCCGGCCGCGCGGTGGGCAGCGCCACCCGCCAGAACGCGCGCCATGGCGACTGGCCCAGCGCCCGCGCGGCTTCCATCAAGCCTTTGCCCTGGGCCAGAAAAGCGTTGCGCGCGAGTAGGTAGACGTAAGGGTAGAACACCAGCACCAAGACGATGATGACACCCCCGGTGGAGCGCACCCGCGGCCACCGAACGGCGCTGCCGAACCAGTCACGGGACAGGCTTTGCAGCGGCCCGGCAAAGTCCAACAAGCCGACAAAGACGAACGCCAAGACATAGGCCGGGATCGCGAAGGGCAGCATCAAGGCCCAGTCGAGCCAGCGCCGGCCGGGAAATTCACACAGGCTCGTGAGCCACGCCAGGCTGACACCTATCAGGGTGACGCCCACGCCGACCCCCATCAGCAATACGCCCGTGTTGAGCACCAACCTGGGCAACTGGTTGGCCCATAAGTGGGCCCATATCTGCGTGTCGATGCTGTGCCAAGCCCCCACCAGCACGCTCAGCGGGAGCATGACCAGCGCTGCCACGGCCAGGGCGATTGGGTACCAGCGGCGCTGGATAGGCTGGCTCAAGGAAGGCCGCCTAGTTCCAGCCAGCGCGGTCCATCAACCTGATCGCCTCGGCCTGGCGCTTGCCCGCCACCTCGACCGGCAGGCTGTCGGCTTTGAACGGGCCCCAACTAGCGACTTCATCGGAAGGCTTGACCGCAGGGTTAGCAGGAAACTCTTGATTGATGCCCGCGAATATCTTCTGCGCCTCAGCGCCGGTCATCCACTCCACCAGCTTGATCGCCGCTTGTGGGTGCGGCGCATAGCGGGTCAGGCCGATGCCGGAGAGGTTAACGTGCACCCCTCGGTCCAGCTGGTTGGGCCAGAACAACTTGACCGCTAGGTCTGGCTTCTGCTTGTGCAGGCGCCCGTAGTAGTAGGTGTTGACGATGCCGACGTCGCACTGCCCGGCATTGATTGCTTCGAGCACGGCGTTGTCGTCGGAAAACACATCAGTGGACAGGTTGTTGACCCACCCCTTGAGCACTTTTTCGGTTTGCTCCGCGCCATGGGTTTCGATCATGGTCGCGGTCAGCGACTGGTTGTAGACCTTTTTCGCCGTGCGCAGGCACAAACGCCCTTCCCACTGCGGGTCGGCCAGGGCTTCATAGGTCGAGAGCTCGGTCGGCTCGACCCGGGTGGTGGAATAGGCGATGGTGCGGGCACGCAGGCTTAAGCCTGTCCACTGATGGGACGCGGCGCGGTACTGGGCAGGGATATTGGCATCGACGGTGGCTGATTTGATCGGCTGCAGGATGCCCATTTGCTCGGCTTGCCAGAGGTTGCCCGCATCGACGGTGAGCAGCAGGTCAGCCGTAGCGTTCTCGCCCTCGGCTTTGATGCGCTGCATCAGAGGGGCTTCTTTGTCGGTGATGAATTTGACTTTGACCCCGGTTTCTTTGGTGTAGGCATCGAACACGGGTTTGATCAGTTCGTCGATACGCGACGAATACACCACCACTTCGTCGGCCGCTTGGGCTGAAAGGGCTGCCAGGCCTGATAGGGAAAAGGCCAGCCCGGCCATCAATGGCTTGCACGGCAACATCGGGAACCCTCGCCACGGTAAATGTGTGGCGGATGTTAGTGCCTCCCATTTAGCAGCTCAAACCCAAGTTAAGCTGCAGCAGTTACCAGATGTTGCAGATGCCTCAGGGCTTCGCCAGGCCCGGCAGGTCGCCGATCAAGCCCAAGGCCTCACGCACGAACAGAGCCTTGGCGGCAGGCAGCCCTTGGACACCCTTCAAGCCCGTGTTGCGCAGCCAGCGCCAGGGCAATGCATCGGCCTGGAACAGGCGCTCGAAGCCCTCCATGGCGGCCATCAGGGCCAAATTGTGTGGCATGCGCCGGCGCTCGTAGCGGCTCAATACGCGCAGGTCGGCCAAGCGCTCGCCCCGCGCCAGGCTGTGCAGCAACTCTTCAGCCAGCACTGCGGCGTCAAGAAACCCCAGGTTGACCCCTTGGCCTGCCAATGGGTGGATGGTGTGCGCTGCGTCGCCGATCAAGGCCAAGCCCGGGGCCACGTACTGTTTGGCATGGCGTTGCCGTAGCGGTACGCAGAGCCGCGGGTCGACCTGCTCGACCGTGCCCAGACGTGCTTCGAACGCGCCTTGCAGGGCCTGGCAGAACGCTTGATCGTCCATGGCCATCAGACGCTCGGCTTGCACCTGAGTTGTTGACCAGACGATCGAGCACCAGTCCTGGCGGCCGTCACGTAGCAGCGGCAGAAAAGCCAGCGGGCCGTCATCGGTGAAACGCTGCCAGGCCGTACCACGGTGCGGCTCGCTGCACTTCACACTGGTTACGATAGCGTGGTGCAAATAGTCCCACTCGCGGGTCGCACAGCCGGTCAGGCGCCGCACGGCCGAATGAGCGCCGTCTGCGGCGATAACCAGGGGCGCGCGCAATTGGCGGCCATCGGCCAGAGTGAGCAGCCAATCGTCACCCGAATGGCGCATCTGCTCCAGGCGCGCATTGGCCAGCAATTGGATCGAGCTGTCGTGCAGGCGCTCGGCCAAGGCATCCTGGACCACGCGGTTTTCGACAATGTGCCCCAGCACTTCGGCGTGCACGCTGGCCGCCGAAAAATGCACGTGGCCCGTGCCGCTGCCGTCCCAGACATGCATGTCCGAGTACGGGCTGATACGCCGAGCAGCGATACCCTGCCAGGCGCCCAGACGCTCGAGGATGCGCTGGCTCGCACTCGACAGCGCGCTGACCCGGGGTTCGAAAGACGCCTGGGGATCATAGGCCGCTACGTCCAACGAGCCGCCGTCCAGCAGGACGATGTCGAGCCCACTGTCTTTTAGCGCCAGCGCAAGGGCGCTGCCGACCATTCCGGCACCGACGATCAACAGGTCTGCACGCGTTTCCATGCTTTAGGGTTGCCTCAAAAGTGGCGGCTGCCATGGGTTAATGTACATCGTTCAGCCTTGCAAGCCAGTGCGCGTGCCCAAGCCCATGGCCTGGCGGGCGAACCAGCGCTTGGCGGGCGGCAGCAGGTCGAGGCCCAGCAGCCCAAGGTTGCGCCCGGCGGCCACCCAGGGGTCTGAAGTGCTAAACAGGTGAGTCACCTGATCACTGAAGCCCACGGTCAAAGCCTGGTCGGCGCGTTGGCGCTCTCGATAAGCCTGTAACGTTGCGAAGTCGCCGGGGGTGGCAGCGCTGCCCAGTAAAGCTTCGGCCAATGCTTGCACATCGCGCATCGACAGGTTGAAGCCCTGCCCCGCAATCGGGTGCAGCGCGTGCGCCGCATTGCCCACCACCGCCAGATGCGGGCGCACTTGCTCTTCGGCTTCGACCAGCAGCAAAGGGTACAACTGCCGAGCGCCGACATGGCGCAGGGCCCCCAAGCGATAGCCGAACACCCCTTGCAGCTCGCGCAGAAAAGCCTGATCACTGAGCTCGAGCAGGCGCTGTGCGTCCATGCCTTTGCGGGTCCAGACCAGTGCGCTGCGGTGCTCTGGCAATGGCAGCAAGGCCATTGGCCCCTGCTCGGTAAAACGCTCGAAAGCCTGGCCACCATGGGCAGCACTGGTGCTGACGTTGGCGATGATCGCGCTCTGATCATAGGGCCGTTGGCGAACGGTGATCCCGAGCTGCTCGCGCAAGCCCGAGCGGCCGCCATCGGCCAGTACCGCCAGGTCGCACTCCAGGTGGCTGCCATCGTTCAGCGTTAGCCGGTAGCCATCGGCCAAGGGCTGCATGGCGGTCACTTCGGCCGGGCAGTGCCAGCTCACTACACTGCGGTCCAGCCCCTGCCAAAGGCACTGGCCCAGCCAGGCATTTTCGACCACATACCCCAAGGCCGGCACGCCCTCTTGCTCTGCTTTGAGCCGCGCTGTACCAAAGTGCCCTTGATCGGAGACGTGGATCTGCCGGATGGCTTCGGCGCGTTCGCTGATAGACGTCCACAACCCTAGCCGTTGATAAATTTGCCGGGTACCAAAAGACAGCGCCGAAGAACGCGCATCGTAACTGGGCTGGTAGCTGTCACCGGGCGCGAACGGCTCGATCAATACGATGCGCCAGCCCCGCGCCTTGGCCCCTGCCTGTAGGGCCAAGGCCAGGCTCGCCCCTACCAGGCCGCCACCAATGATGGCTAAGGTTGCGCGGCTCATGCGGCGTGCACCTGGGCAGCGGCCATCAGCGCCTCGATGGCTTCGACGCTCTTGGGAACGCCCTCGGTGAGCACTTCGCAACCTTTGCGGGTGACCAATACGTCATCCTCGATGCGCACGCCAATCCCGCGCCATTTGCGCGGCACGTTTTGGTTGTCCGGGGCAATGTAGATGCCGGGCTCCACGGTGAGGGTCATGCCTGGCTCCAGCACACGCCACTCGCCGCCTACGCGATAATCGCCAACGTCGTGCACGTCCATACCCAACCAGTGCCCGGCGCGGTGCATGTAAAAAGGTTTGTAGGCTTCGTCGCGGATCAGTTGGTCGAGCGTACCGCGCAGCAACCCGAGGGCGAGCAAGCCTTCGGTGATGACTCGCACCGTGGCCTCATGGGCTTGATTCCAATGCTTATTGGGGCCGATGGCGGCGAAGGCGGCTTCCTGCGCCTGCAGAACCAGCTCGTAAATGGCTTTTTGCTCGGGGGAAAAGCGCCCGTTGACCGGGAACGTGCGGGTGATATCACTGGCATAGCAGTCGATCTCACAACCGGCGTCGATCAGTACCAAGTCCCCGTCCTTGAGCAGCGCGGTGTTCTCTTGGTAGTGCAGGATACAGGCATTACGGCCCGCCGCGACAATGGAGCCGTAGGCCGGCATGCGCGCGCCGCCTTTGCGAAACTCGTAGTCCAGTTCGGCTTCGAGGCTGAATTCGTGCAACCCCGCGCGGCAGGCTTGCATCGCCCGCACGTGGGCGCGCGCGGAAATCGCCGCGGCCTCGCGCATGACTTTCACTTCAGCGGCCGATTTATACAGGCGCATGTCATGCAGCAAGTGGTCCAGGGCCACGAATTCGTTGGGCGGCTGTGCGCCCAGGCGGGCCTTGGAGCGGATGGTGTTGATCCACTCCATCAAATGGCGGTCGAACTCGGCGTTGCTGCCCATGGCGCTGTACACCCGCTCGCGGCCTTCGATAAGGCCCGGCAGGATGTCGTCGATATCGCTGATAGGGAAGGCATCGTCGGCACCGTATTCGGCAATCGCGCCTTCCTGGCCTGCCCGCAGGCCATCCCATAGCTCGCGCTCGGGGTTGCGCTCGCGGCAAAACAACACGTACTGGCCATGCTCGCGACCGGGAATCAACACCACCACCGCTTCGGGCTCGGGAAAGCCACTGAGGTATTGGAAGTCGCTGTCTTGACGATAGACGTGCTCGACGTCCCGATTACGGATCATCACCGCCGCCGCTGGCAGAATGGCGATGCTGTTAGGCTCCATCTGCGCCATCAGGGCCTTGCGCCGGCGTGCGTATTCGGATTTCGGGATATGAATCATCAGCGGACCGCGCCTCCTTGAGGCAAATCAGTGCAACGAAGGCTTGGCAGCCGCGGGCTCAGGCTTGGCGCACTCGGTGAACAGTAGCAGCGGCGCGACGCGCAGATACTCCATCACCTCCATGTAATCGCTTTCGCCGTCTTCGGACTCTTCCAAAGCGTCTTGCACCTGGGCGATGGCGGCCAGGTCCTGCAACACTTCCATGGCCTCACTGCTCAGGGCCGTATCGCGGGCGGCCAAACCGAAGCCGGTGAGAAAGCCCTGGCACCATTGGCCCAAAGCAGCGGCGCGCTCAGGCAACGGCGCATCGTCGCCGGGCAGCAGAAGTACTACGGTCATGTCGTCGCCGGTCAACTCGCCTTTGACCATCTCTTGCAAGCCAATGAGGGCCTGGCGGATGTTCTCTGCCGGCGCCGTTTCGAGCACGTCTTGAGCATCTTTCAACCAGGGGTCGACGTCGAAGCCTGCGCCCGCGCAACTGCGCCCCAACAATAGGCCGTGCAGTTCAGCAGGCGAGACCGGGTGGCCGCTCGTAGTGAGCAGAGTGGCGAAAGCATTGTACGGCGAATTTTGAATAGGCATGGGCAACTAGGCGCCAAGCGGCGCAATGACTAGAATGAAGGCCTCGTATCCTAGCACCGGCAGGCGCGCCAAGACCATCGACGCCGCCAACTCCGTGCAATGCGGCCCCACCTTACCGCCGCACGCCTCTCTCGGCACTGACTCCACAGGACCCCATGGACCACAACGACCTGCAAGCACTGATGGGCCGACTCGAAGCATTGATTGAGCGCGTCGAGCAACTAAAACGCCAAAATGGACTCCTATTAGCTCAGGAAAAATCCTGGCGCGAGGAGCGCGCACATCTCATTGAAAAAAATGAAATCGCCCGCCGTAAGGTCGAATCGATGATTTCGCGCCTCAAGGCCTTGGAGCAAGACTCATGAGTTCAAGCAATAGCGTCACTGTTCAGATCCTCGACAAAGACTATTCCATCATCTGCCCCCCCGAAGAGCGCAGTAATCTGGTCAGTGCTGCCCGCTACCTGGACGGCAAGATGCGCGAAATCCGCAGCGGCGGCAAAGTCATCGGGGCCGACCGCATTGCTGTGATGGCCGCGCTGAACATTACCCACGACTTGTTACACAAGCAGGAAACCCCTGATTTGACGGTCAATGGCTCTACCCGCGAACAGGTCCGCGACCTGCTTGAGCGGGTCGATTTAGTCCTGTCCAGTGACCAAGATTCCCCCCATAGCTGAAAACTATTACAGGGTCGGGTATACTCCTCCCCGTTCCCTGGAGTGCTTGCCAGTCGGTCATGTCCCTGAGCCGATACGCACAACCACGGGGGTTGCACGTTGGGGCTGGTGTGCATGTCCGCTAGACGGAAAGCCTTAAAGCCTCCTGCAAGCTCCACCTTGAACTTTCGGGTTCAAGGGCTACACCGACAGCGGTTCGTCGGGGGACACCTTCTTTTTTGCTCGTGCCGCCTGGCATGGGCGCTGGCGATGTCTGTATCAAGGCTGCCGCAACCATGACACCACCCCCCCTATCTCGTCAGGCATTACGCCGCCAGCTTCGCCAAGCGCGTCGAGCGCTCTCCCCTGCCCAACAACGCCAGGCCGCCCAAGGCCTCTATCGGCAATTGGCGCAGCACCCATTATTTCGCCGAGCCCGCCACGTGGCCTTGTATTTGCCCAACGATGGCGAGATCGACCCTCGCTGGTTGGCAGAAGCAGCTCAACGCCGGGGCAAGCGGGTCTACCTGCCGGTGCTGAGCGCCTGGCCGCGGACGAAAATGGTGTTTCAGCGGGTGACACCCCGAGAGGTCTTCAGGCCTAACCGCTTCGGCATACCCGAGCCCGTGATCAGGCCTGCCCGGCAACGGCTGGTCTGGGCCTTGAGTGTGCTGTTGATGCCCCTGGTGGGCTTCGACGAAGTGGGTGGCCGGCTGGGCATGGGCGGTGGTTTCTATGACCGCAGCCTGGCCTATCGCAACCGCCGAAGCACCTGGCTGGGGCCGCGACTGTTAGGGCTCGCCCATGAGTGTCAGAAAGTGCCCAGGCTGGCGCAGGCCGCCTGGGACGTACCGCTGGACGCTACCGTGACTGATAGCGGCTGGTATGTTAGCGCTGCTGTACCGCCGGAGTAACACTTTGGCTGTAGCTATTTTTGTCCCAGAGACTCTGGGCATAACCCGTGGTGACGACACCCAAGCCGAACAGAAAAACGAGAATCCAAAGTAAATCCGGTTTGCGGCGCATCGATTTGCCCTCCCTAAGGCCAACCACGAAACGATATCAGCGACGGTTTTGATAGGCCGCACAGCTGCGTCAAGCTCAAAATCGCCGCATTCTGCGACAAGCTGCCGCGCCAAGCAAACGTTGGCGCCAACCGGCCGTCGGTTTGTATTGAAATTGCCATATCACTGCGATTTACCACTAACTGGAGCGATACCCATGGCCCACTGGTTGATGAAGTCCGAGCCTGACGAGCTGTCCATCGAGCGGCTCGCCCAGCTAAAAACCGCGCGCTGGGACGGCGTGCGCAACTACCAGGCGCGCAACTTTTTACGCAGCATGGCGCTAGGCGATACTTTCTTCTTTTATCACTCCAGCTGCCCCGAACCCGGCATCGCCGGCGTTGCCCGCATTACCGCTGCGGCGTACCCCGACCCCACGGCGCTAGACCCCCACAGCCCATACCATGCCCCCAAAGCCTGCGAAACCAACAACCCCTGGAGCGCAGTGACCGTGGAACACGTGCGCACCTTTGCCAAGGTCATACCCTTGGCCCTGTTGAAACAGCAAAGCGCACTTGAAGAACTCGCCCTAGTACAAAAAGGCAGCCGGCTTTCTGTTATGCCGGTCACGCCTGAACAATGGTCAGCGGTGCTGCAGCTGGCTCACTGAACGATAAAGTTGTTGAACAGTAAATCTTCGACGATGGGCTTGCCCTCTTCATCGTTCATGACTTGCTGAACCTGCTTGAGTGCTTCTTGGCGCAACTTCTCGCGAGACTCCACGCCCGTCATCGAGTCCTGAGTCTGCTGCACGAACAGCGACACCAGCTGATTACGGATCAGCGGGTCCTGGCGCTTAACGGCGGCGACGGCATCGGCACCGGTCACGCGCAAAGCAACGTCAGCCTTGTAAACGCGCAGCTTGGAATTGCCATCCAAGGCGAAGTTACCCACGAAAGGCGGCGTCAGCGACACATACGCCACGGTGGGCGCCGCCCCCTCGCCTTCCTTGGGTGTTTCATTAGCCATTACCCCGGCCGGGAGCATCAGGGCCATGCACAGTAAGATCCACGCTTTCACAATCCACTCCTTTAACAATGACAAGAGCATAGCCGCTGCGGGCCAGCCGTCGAAGATTATGCACAGACCTCAGGCAAAGGGTTGCCCGTAGACCGAAGGCTACGCACTCAGGCTTATCGGCCAGTAGCGCAGAAAAAAGAGGCCGACGCAAAAGATCGGGGGCAAGCCCCCTCCTACAGTAGGAGGGGGCTTGCCCCCGATCTTTTATCCTGCAAACACAAATTTCCCAGACACCACGAAACGGACCGTGATGCCGGGTGGTGTTGGTGAGGATTAAGAGCTCGGGTGCTATAGCCCAACACCCTTCGTCAGCTTAGCTCTCCACACTCCCCCATTAACCCATTCAACTTTGCATACGTAAAACCCGTAAGCGCTTGCGTATCCAACTGCCCGCGCTCGATGAAAGAGCGCGCAAGCCCTTCCATCGCTCCGTAAAGGAACTCCGCGATACTTGAACCGGCGCTCAGGCGTCTTACGCCTAAGCGCTGCAAATCGTCAGGTGCAGGCAGCCCATCGCGTGCAAGCAGGTTCACCGGTAGCGTGCAGGTGTTGCACAGTGTGGAAATCTCGGCAGGTGTGACCATGCCGGCGGCGAACAGGCCGTTGGCGCCTGCTTGTGCGTAAAGCGCTGCACGCCGGATGATTTCATCCAAACGCTGGGCGGCGGGCACAAGGTTTTTGAGATAGACATCACTGCGCGCATTGATGAATAGATTGATGCCATGCTTGTTGGCTACTTCTCGAGCAACTTCAATTTTGCGCACAAGTACTTCTGGTGATGCGGTACCGTCTTCGATGTTGATACCCACGGCACCTGCGGTGATAACCGTTTCGACAACGCTGGCGACGTGCTGGAGATCGTCGGAGTAACCTGCCTCAATGTCTACGGTCAGGGGGACGCGCAGTATTCGCGTCATAGATTCAACGCTGGCCGCCAGCCGCGTAAGGGGCAGTTGGTTGCCATCTGCATAACCCTGCGCCCACGCCATGCCCGCACTGCTGGTGGCAATCGCGGCGGCCCCCAATGACTCTACGACTTTTGCCCCGCCTGCATCGCTGACATTGGCCAGGATCAAAAGACCATGGTTGTGTAACTCATGAAAATTATCGTCCCGTGATTTCATAACACTTTCCTGTCTGAAATTTGCCACCTAATGACCGCAGGCAAGCGACTGGAGATAGAAAGCCTGCCTTCGGAGTAGCTGCGTTAAATCGTCAAGCGTCCACGCTAGGAGACCACCCCAATAGGCGCTTGGCTTTTTCGTTGCTGACGGTGGGGCTGTCCTGAGTGATATTGAAAATACCACTTTGCTCTGTTTGCAACGCTAGCAGCGTGGCGCGTGCAGCGGCTTCTACGTGCACCGGGCTGGGGCCCGTCGGCTCGTCAGTGCCAGTGTCGGGCCCGTATAACTGGCCATAGCGCAAGACGGTTGCGTTCAATGTAGGCTCGCTCAGCACTTGCTTTTCCAAGGCCGCCACACCCCCCACGCTTATGCCACGGCTGCCTTGTGCCTCCAGGTCCAGAGGAGAGGTTTCGAGATAAGGGGTGTCGCCTGGACGGTAGGCCCAGGCGATGCTTTGAGCTATCAGACGGGTAACGCCAGCAGCTCGAGCGGCGGCTACCAGATTACGCGTTCCTTCTGTACGGATACGTGCGTTGTTCTCGACTGCTTTTGCCATCAATTCGGGACTTAGGCCACGGGGCAGATCTGTCAGTTGATGAATAACAGCCCATGGCTGTATGCGGACCAACTCTTCGTTCAAACGCTCGGCGTCATAGACATCGACCACTACTGCCGTAGCACCTGCGGCCTCAATGTCCTTCACTTTTTCGGCGCGACGGGTAGCGCCATATACGCGGTAGTCCGCAGCCACCAAGAGCTTGAGCAGCGCTCTGCCGATTACACCGGATGCGCCGGGTACAAAAACTTTACGCGACATTGCACTCATCTCCTTGAGGTTTCTTTGGGACGCAAGCAGGCCGAAGACCAAGACTTCGCTCAAGCATCTTAGCCGCTTCCCCTAGGAGCCAAAACGCATAAAACAGATCGTGACAAGAGTGCAGTGACCTGGACTACCTGGCTGCCGCCGCACCACGCATCGTTGAACCGGCCGCGGCATATCAGATTTGGTGTGGGTAGGAGGGGGCCGGGCGGCGCTCCGCTTGCCCCCGATCTTTTGCCTTTCTGTAATGAAAATGTAATATTCGCATTCGAACTATAAAAATAAGACCGGAGTCTGCCCAATGTTTGCCTTCTTCCGCCCCGCGCCCCATCGCGCGCGCCTGCCCGCCGAGCAAATCGATTCAACCTACCGCCGCCTGCGCTGGCAGATTTTCGCCGGTATCTTCATTGGCTATGCGGGTTACTACCTGCTGCGCAAAAACTTCTCCCTGGCCATGCCGTACCTGATCGACGAGGGCTATACCCGAGGTCAACTGGGTGTGGCGATGTCAGCAATCGCGATTGCCTACGGCTTGTCGAAATTCCTCATGGGGCTGGTGTCGGACCGCTCCAACCCGCGCTACTTTCTGCCCTTTGGCTTGCTGGTCTCGGCCGGGGTGATGTTTATCTTCGGTTTCGCGCCTTGGGCCACGTCCAGTGTGACCATGATGTTTATTCTGCTCTTTATCAACGGTTGGGCCCAAGGCATGGGCTGGCCGCCGAGCGGGCGCACCATGGTGCACTGGTGGTCGCAGAAAGAGCGTGGTGGAGTGGTGTCTGTGTGGAACGTCGCCCACAACGTCGGCGGTGGCCTGATCGGCCCATTGTTTCTGCTGGGCATGGGCCTGTTCAACGACTGGCACGCTGCGTTCTATGTACCTGCCGCTGTGGCATTGCTGGTGGCACTGTTTGCCTTTATGACCATGCGCGACACCCCGCAGTCGGTTGGCCTGCCGCCGGTAGAGGAATACCGCAATGACTACCCGGCCGGCTACGACGCCAGCCACGAAGAAGAATTCAGCACCAAGGAAATCTTCATCAAGTATGTACTGCGCAATAAGATGCTCTGGTACATCGCCCTGGCTAACGTATTTGTTTACCTGCTGCGCTATGGCGTACTGGATTGGGCGCCCACCTATTTGAAAGAAGCCAAGCACTTTACGGTGGACACGACTTCCTGGGCTTACTTCTTTTATGAGTGGGCAGGGATCCCCGGTACGCTGTTATGCGGCTGGATGTCGGACAAAGTCTTTCGCGGCAACCGGGGCTTGACCGGGGTGGTGTTTATGGCGTTGGTCACAGTGGCCACCCTGGTGTACTGGCTTAACCCACCGGGCAACCCGACTGTGGACTTGATCGCGCTGTTCTCTATCGGCTTCCTGATTTACGGGCCGGTCATGCTGATCGGCCTGCAAGCCTTGGAGTTGGCACCGAAGAAAGCTGCCGGCACGGCCGCTGGTTTTACCGGTTTGTTCGGTTACCTGGGCGGTTCGGTCGCTGCCAGTGCGGCAATGGGCTACACCGTTGACCACTTTGGTTGGGACGGCGGGTTTGTCTTATTGATCGGTGCTTGTCTGTTGGCCATTGCGTTCTTAGTGCCTACGCTGTGGCACAAGCACCAGGTCAGTAACGCGCGCTAACTTAATAAACAACCCACTCACTTAATAACAAGCACGCGTACGTTATTAAGTGAGTTCCATACCCGATTCACCCGGGCACCCTGTGGTGGAATGACAGCGTTTGATACGCGCTTCCAAGTTACGGTCGGGCATTTCATGGGTGCGCAATGCACTAATGGTTTGCTCTACGTATTCCCGAGTGCTGCCAAAGCGCCCACTTGCGCTGGCCAATACTTGGGTCAGCAGGTTGTCTGGCAAGTTGCCGGCGTAGCTGGGTAAATGCCGCTCCAGGACAAAGCCTAGGGCCTGAACCTTGGTGCCGTCTTCAAGCCGGCAGTTCAGCCAGTGGGGGCGATAAGAGGGGTACGGCATCTCGCGCTTCCACAAGGCCAGCAAGGAATCTTCGAGCTGGTCTTCCGGCAAGCGATAAGCAAAGCCGCTGCAGGAGCCGCCGCGGTCCAGCCCAAACACCAGGCCAGGGCACTCCGGCGTGCCGCGATGCTCATGGGACCACAGATAAAGCCCGCGGTGATAACCATGTACCCGCGCGCGGCGGCGCTCCACAGCGGTGCATTCGGGGCGCCAGATGAGCGAGCCGTAGGCGAACAACCAAACCGGGCCGCCTTTGTGGCGACGCATGGTTTTATCCAGCGAGTGGAGCAGTTGCTCGTGGGTCAGCTGCGGCCCGAGGTCAAGCGTGGGCGGGTAGATAACATTCAAGTCTGCAATTTCGATAGCCGACATAAGCAGTCGCCTGTATTCCCCGTGAATTCACAAGTGCGAACTCACTCTAACCGATAAGCCAATATCTATTTATACCGTACGGCAGATGGCACCGGGAAAACAAGTTTTTTATTTTGCTTATAATCGCTAAAGTTTTGATTGGTTATAACGCCCCGAAGTTGCACAGGGCGTTAGCTGACGCACCAAAGTTAAACGCTTGCGCCCCAGCTATCGGCAAAGTGAGGCAATGGGCTCAAGATCGCGGCTCAAGAGCGGGGCTCATGAGCGCGGCGCATAGGCAAACACATCGGCGCGCATTTGGTGGGCGCTCATACCGGCGGCGACCAGGGCATCGAGGGTGGCATAGACCATATTCGGCGAGCCGCTGGCATACACGTACACACTGGACAGATCAGCCATGTCCTCACAAATGGCCTCGTGTAACAGCCCGCAGCGCCCTTCCCAACCACACAGGTCGCTGACCACTTTATGCAGGTGCAGGTTGGGAATCTGCGCCCACTGTTCCCACTGCTCGATCTGGTAAAAATCTTCAGGGCGCCGCGCACCCCAATAGAGGTGCACCGGATACGCAAAACCGCGGGCCCGGCACTCTTCGATCAGGCTGTGCATCTGCGCCATTCCGGTGCCTGCCGCGATCAGCACCAACGGCCCCGCTGGTAGTTCGGCCAGGTGTGTATCGCCATAGGGCAAGTGCACCCGTGCCATACCGTCGCGCTGCAACTGGGCCAAGAGGCTTTGCGCGCTGGCCTCACGGACCAGCACGTGCATTTCCAGCTCGCGGCCCGAATGCGGGGCCGAGGCCAAGGAGAACGCCGACTTTTCGCCATTGTCCCGCTCGATCATCAAATACTGCCCTGCGTGATAGCGCGGCGCCTTGCCAGCCGGCGCCCGCAAGCGCACCCGCCAGACATCGCCGCCCACCTCGACGCATTCGCTGACCTGGCACGCCAGGCTACGCACCGGCAGCTCGCCCAAGGCCAGCACGCCGTCCCAGAGCAGCTCGCAGGGCTCCAGAGGCTCGGCGATGCAGGTGTACACCTCGCCGTGATCGAGCACTTCGCCGCCCTGCTGCACCCGGCCAGTCACCAACAACGCCGAGCACACGTGGCAATTGCCGTTGCGGCAGCTCTGCGGGCACTCATAGCCCAGGCGCTGGGCAGCCGCCAGAATTCGCTCGCCCGGCAAGGTTTCCAGCACCGCGCCGCTTGGCTGCAAGGTCACACGCATCAGTCTATTCCCAGCTGGTTCCACAGTTCATCGATACGGCGCGTTACCGCCTCGTCCTTGACGATCACCCGGCCCCACTCGCGAGTAGTTTCACCGGGCCATTTATGGGTGGCGTCCAAGCCCATTTTCGAACCCAACCCCGACACCGGTGACGCGAAATCCAGGTAATCGATGGGTGTGTTGTCGATCATCACCGTATCGCGTTTGGGGTCCATGCGCGTGGTGATCGCCCAGATCACGTCGTTCCAGTCTCGGGCATTGATGTCGTCGTCCGTCACGATCACGAATTTGGTGTACATGAACTGACGCAAAAATGACCAGACCCCGAGCATCACCCGCTTGGCATGCCCTGGGTATTGTTTCTTCATGGTAACGATCGCCATGCGGTAGGAACAACCTTCCGGTGGCAGGTAGAAGTCAGTGATTTCCGGGAACTGCTTTTGGAGGATCGGCACGAACACTTCGTTCAATGCAACCCCCAGAATCGCCGGCTCATCCGGCGGCCGGCCGGTGTAGGTGCTGTGGTAGATAGGTTTGACCCGGTGCGTCATGCGCTGCACGGTGAATACGGGAAAACTGTCGACTTCGTTGTAGTAGCCGGTGTGATCGCCGTAGGGCCCTTCGGGCGCCATTTCACCCGGGTGGATCACCCCTTCGAGGATGATCTCCGCTGTGGCCGGCACCTGCAGGTCGCTGCCGCGGCACTTCACCAACTCGGTACGATTGCCCCGCAACAGACCTGCGAAGGCGTATTCGGACAAGCTGTCGGGCACCGGCGTCACCGCGCCAAGGATGGTCGCGGGGTCAGCGCCAAGCGCCACGGCCACCGGAAATGGCTGGCCAGGGTGCTTCTCGCACCAGTCGCGGTAATCCAGCGCGCCACCGCGATGGCTCAGCCAACGCATGATCACCTTGTTGCGGCCGATCACCTGCTGGCGGTAGATACCCAGGTTCTGGCGCTCTTTGTTCGGCCCTTTGGTGACGGTCAAGCCCCACGTGATCAGGGGCGCAACATCGCCCGGCCAGCAGTGCTGGACCGGCAGCGAGCCCAGGTCGACATCTTCGCCTTCGACCACGACTTCCTGGCACGGCCCATCCTTGACCACCTTGGGGGCCATGGAAATGATCTTTTTGAAAATGGGCAGCTTGGACCAGGCGTCCTTGAGGCCCTTGGGCGGCTCGGGCTCTTTTAAAAACGCGAGCAATTTGCCGATTTCGCGCAACTCGCTGACGGCTTCGGCGCCCATGCCCAACGCGACACGCTGCGGTGTGCCAAACAGGTTGCCGAGCACCGGAATATCGAAGCCGGTCGGCTTTTCGAACAGCAGCGCCGGGCCCTTGGCCCGCAACGTGCGGTCGCACACCTCGGTCATTTCCAGAATCGGAGAGATGGGTACCTGAATACGTTTGAGTTCGCCACGTGCTTCCAGGCCGCGAATGAAGTCGCGCAAATCGCGATATTGCATGAATGAGCCTCGTGTTCGCCGGGGTTGGCAGTGTACCCCGCTTGCCAGACAGCAAAAAGCCGGGTTTCCCCGGCTTTTTGAATAGCGCGTGTGTTACTTGCGCTTCATCGACAAGAAGAACTCGTCGTTGGTTTTGGTTTGCTTGAGCTTGTCGATCAAGAACTCGATGGCCGCCACTTCGTCCATCGGGTGCAGCAGCTTGCGCAGGATCCACATGCGTTGCAACTCATCGTCAGCGGTCAACAGCTCTTCGCGGCGGGTGCCCGAGCGGTTGATGTTGATCGCTGGGAAGACGCGCTTCTCGGCGATCTTGCGGTCCAGGGGCAGTTCCATGTTACCGGTACCCTTGAACTCTTCGTAGATCACTTCATCCATCTTCGAGCCGGTCTCGACCAGCGCGGTGGCGATGATGGTCAGCGAGCCGCCTTCTTCGATGTTACGCGCGGCGCCGAAGAAGCGCTTTGGCTTCTCCAGGGCGTGGGCGTCGACACCACCGGTCAATACCTTGCCGGAGCTCGGGATCACGGTGTTGTAGGCACGCGCCAGGCGGGTAATGGAGTCGAGCAGGATGACCACGTCTTTTTTGTGCTCGACCAGGCGCTTGGCCTTCTCGATGACCATTTCGGCCACTTGCACGTGACGGGTGGGCGGCTCATCGAAGGTCGAGGCAACCACTTCACCGCGTACGGTGCGCTGCATCTCGGTCACTTCTTCAGGGCGCTCATCGATCAGCAGAACGATCAGGTGAACTTCCGGGTTGTTACGCGTGATGTTCGCTGCGATGTTCTGCAGCATGATGGTCTTACCGGCTTTCGGCGGTGCGACGATCAGGCCACGCTGGCCTTTACCGATCGGCGCGCACAGGTCGATCACGCGGCCGGTGATGTCTTCGGTAGAGCCGTTACCGGCTTCCATCTTCATGCGCACATTGGGGAACAATGGCGTCAGGTTCTCGAAGAGGATTTTGTTCTTCGCGTTTTCTGGACGGTCGTAGTTGATCGTGTCGACCTTCAACAGTGCGAAGTAACGCTCGCCTTCCTTGGGAGGGCGGATCTTGCCAACGATGGTGTCGCCAGTGCGCAGGTTGAAGCGGCGGATCTGACTAGGCGAGACGTAGATGTCATCGGGGCCAGCCAGGTAGGACGCATCAGCCGAACGCAGGAAGCCGAAGCCGTCCTGGAGAATCTCCAGCACGCCATCACCGGAGATTTCCTCGCCACTTTTGGCGTGCTTTTTCAATAGGGAGAAAATCACATCTTGCTTGCGCGAACGGGCCATATTTTCTATGCCCATCTGTTCGGCCATTTCGAGCAGATCGGTAATCGGCTTTTGCTTGAGTTCAGTCAGATTCATAAGGGAATGACGTAATCATGTATGGAGGGGAGAAATTAAGCTTTGGGCTTAATGAGGCCGCGCCGCAGAGAAGGCGACAGGATCGCGTACAGTTCGAGTAGGAGTGCGTCGGCGACGGCGTGCAGGGGGCAGAGGAGGAACCAATGCGAGGCCGAATGTATCACCTGGATTTCTGAGAGTCTAGTAGGCCGCAATGGAAAAATTCGGCTTTTTAGTTCGTCAGAACCCGCACAGGGGCAACGGTGTAGACCGCCAGCCCCTTAAACCCCGCTAAGCGCGGGGTCGACCCGCATCAGATGTTGGCGTCGAGAAACGCGGCCAGCTGAGACTTGGAGAGTGCGCCGACCTTGGTCGCTTCGACGTTGCCGTTCTTGAACAGCATCAAGGTAGGGATACCACGCACGCCGTGCTTGGCGGGGGTTTCCTGGTTTTCATCGATATTGACCTTAACCACGGTCAACTTGCCCTTGTAGGTCTCGGCAATTTCGTCCAGAACCGGTGCAATCATTTTGCATGGGCCACACCACTCGGCCCAGTAGTCGACAAGCACAGCGCCGTCAGCCTTGAGTACATCGGCCTCGAAACTGGCGTCGCTGGCGTGCTTGATAAGGTCGCTGCTCATGGAGTGTCTCCGTCGTCATATGCTTAAAAACGTTGCCTATCATAGTCGCACCGGCCCCCTACAGGAAGCCAGTGGCTATTGATGATAACTATGACCGCACGTGATACAGATAATTACCGAACTATGGCGCAACAAATGCGATGCCTGTGCGCAGCGCTGCACTGCGCACATGTTCCTGCATGGCTTTCTGCGCCGGTGCCGCCGAGCGCCGCGCCATACCGCGCAGAATCCGCTTGTGTTCGTGCCAGGTTTCCATGGCGCGCTCGGCGCGAATGAACGGCAGTTTCTGGCTTTCCAAAAAGATATCGGCACTGGAATGTAAAATACTCGCCATCGCCTGGTTGCCGCTCGCCAGGAGGATATGCCGATGAAAATCGAAATCCAACCGCGCGGCGGCTTCGAAATCGCCCGCGCGCAGCTCTTGGCGCATGGCTTCTACGTTGTCCTGCAAGGCGTCCATGGCATCGGCGGTCAAGGTTAACGCGGCCAGGCCAGCGGCAAAGCCTTCCAAGGCGTAGCGCAACTGAAAGATATCCGCAGCGGTGGCCTGCGCCGCGAACGGCCAGACCAACCCGCTAGGCCTGGCAGGGCTGTCGCTCGACGCCTGGACGAATACGCCTTTACCGGGCTGCACACTGACCACCCCCAAGGCGCTGAGCGTCGATAGTGCCTCACGTAATGAGGCACGGCTGACCCCCAACAGCTCGGCCAAGTCACGCTGGGAAGGCAGCACATCGCCCGCGCCGTAGCCACGCTCGGTAATCAATTGCCGAATGCCGTGCAACGCCATTTCGGGTACTGCGCGAATAATTGAAGTCATCACTGTTCAGGCGGGTCAGTCCAGTTCAAACCTCAGTTTTATAGCGAATAGTCACACACTGCAAGCCATGCACAGATGTGGTTCAAGCCCGTAATCACTGCGCAAAAACGGTGCGGGGCAGCTTGCCAACTGTTCAGACCAGTATGACCGTACGCCCCCGTCGTGCGTGCTCCCAGCCGATTATCCACACACTGGCATGGGCTGTGCACAGCTTGGACATCCATCACGAACATCAATGATTCGGAGTTTCGCCATGACAAAGCGTTGCAGCGCCCTGCTTACTGCCCTGCTGGCCAGCCTGATGCTGTGCCAGGCACCCGCCCATGCCAGCGGCCTGGACGATATTGTCGAGCGCGGAACCCTCAAAGTGGCGGTGCCCCAGGACTTCCCCCCATTCGGCTCGGTCGGCCCGGACATGCAGCCGCGCGGCCTGGATATCGACACGGCGCAACTGATCGCCAACCAGTTGAAGGTCAAGCTGCAATTGACCCCCGTCAACAGCACCAACCGCATTCCTTTCTTGACCACGGGTAAAGTCGACCTGGTCATTTCCAGCCTGGGCAAAAACCCCGAGCGCGAGCAGGTCATCGACTTCTCCAGCGCCTACGCCCCCTTCTACCTGGCCGTGTTCGGCCCACCGGACGCCAAGGTCGCCACCCTGGATGACCTGAAAGGCAAGACCATCAGTGTTACCCGCGGCGCCATCGAAGACATCGAGCTGAGCAAAGTGGCCCCCGAAGGCGCCACCATCAAGCGCTTCGAAGACAACAACTCGACCATCGCCGCTTACCTGGCCGGCCAGGTCGACCTGATCGCCAGCGGCAACGTGGTGATGGTCGCGATCACCGAGCGCAACCCCAAGCGCGTGCCAGCTCTGAAGGTCAAGCTCAAGGACTCACCGGTTTACGTGGGCTTGAACAAGAACGAACCCGAACTGCTGAAGAAAGTGAATGAGATTTTGGCCACCGCCAAAACCGACGGCAGCCTGGAAAAGAACTCGCAGACCTGGCTCAAGCAACCTCTGCCCGCCGATCTCTAAACGACGAGACCTGATATGGCTTATAAGTTCGACTTCGTCCCCGTCCTGCAAAGCGCCGACCTGTTGCTCAAGGGTGCCTTGTTCACCCTGGAGCTGACGCTGATCGGCGCGGTACTCGGCGTGGCCCTGGGCATCGTCGGGGGCGCCGTGCGGGCATGGAACATCAAACCGTTCTCGGCCATCTTCGGGGTTTATGTCGAGTTGATCCGCAACACACCCTTTTTGGTGCAGTTGTTCTTCATCTTCTTCGGGCTGCCATCGCTGGGTATTCAGATCAGCGAATGGCAGGCCGCTGTCTTGGCCATGGTGATCAACCTCGGCGCCTACTCCACGGAAATCATCCGCGCGGGCATTCAGGCCATCAACCGTGGCCAGCTGGAAGCCGCAGCGGCCCTGGCGATGAACCGTTTCGAGGCGTTTCGCTATGTGGTGCTGGTGCCGGCGCTGGGCAAAGTCTGGCCAGCGTTGAGCAGCCAAATCATCATCGTCATGCTCGGCTCGGCGGTTTGCTCACAAATCGCTACCCAGGAATTAAGCTTCTACGCCAACTTCATTCAGTCGCGTAACTTCCGCTCCTTCGAGACCTACCTGCTCACCACGCTGGTCTATCTGGTCATGGCGATCCTGATCCGGCAGTTGCTGAACTGGCTCGGCCGGCGCTTCATCACGAGGAATGGCTGATGGATTTCACCTTATGGGACATCATTCGCAACCTGTTGGTGGGGTTGCAATGGACACTCGCCCTGAGCCTGGTGGCTTTCATCGGCGGCGGCGTCATTGGCCTGCTGGTCATGACCCTGCGCATCGCCGATAAGCGCCTGCCCCGGGTAATCGGCAAGCTTTACATCGAACTGTTCCAGGGCACGCCTTTGCTGATGCAGCTGTTTCTGGTGTTCTTCGGCGTTGCCCTGCTGGGGGTCGATATTTCCCCGTGGGTAGCCGCCGCCCTGGCCCTCACGCTGTTTACCAGCGCCTACCTGGCCGAGATCTGGCGCGGCTGTGTCGACTCGATCAGCAAAGGCCAGTGGGAAGCTTCGGCCAGCCTGGCCCTGACCCCTTACGAGCAGTTGCGCCATGTCATTCTGCCGCAAGCCCTACGCATAGCCGTGGCCCCCACCGTGGGGTTTTCCGTGCAGGTGGTAAAGGGCACAGCGGTCACCTCGATCATTGGTTTCACCGAACTGACCAAGACCGGCGGCATGCTGGCCAACGCGACGTTCGAACCCTTCATGGTCTATGGCCTGGTCGCCCTCGGCTACTTCGCGTTGTGTTACCCCCTGTCAATCAGCGCTCGCTACCTGGAAAGGAGACTGCATGCCTCTGCTTAGAATTTCCGCCCTGCATAAGTACTACGGCGACCACCACGTGCTCAAAGGCATCGACTTGACCGTCGAGGAAGGCCAGGTAGTAGCGATCATCGGCCGCAGCGGTTCGGGCAAGAGCACCCTGTTGCGCACCCTCAACGGCCTGGAGTCGATCAACGACGGGGTGATCGAGGTCGATGGCGAATACCTCGATGCCGCCCGTGCCGACCTGCGCAGCTTGCGGCAGAAAGTCGGCATGGTGTTTCAGCAGTTCAACCTGTTCCCCCATCTGAGCGTCGGCGAAAACGTCATGCTGGCGCCGCAGGTGGTGCAGAAGGTGCCCAAGGCCAAGGCCGCCGAGCTGGCCCGGCAGATGCTCGAACGGGTCGGCCTGGGCGAGAAATTCGATGCCTACCCCGACCGCCTCTCTGGCGGCCAGCAGCAACGCGTGGCCATCGCCCGGGCCCTGGCCATGTCGCCCAAAGTGCTGTTGTGCGACGAAATCACCTCGGCCCTCGACCCAGAGCTGGTCAGCGAGGTACTCAGCGTAGTCCGCAAGCTCGCTGAAGACGGCATGACGTTGATCATGGTGACCCACGAAATGCGCTTTGCCCGCGAAGTCGGCGACAAACTGGTGTTCATGCACCACGGCAAGGTCCATGAAGTGGGCGACCCGAAGGTTCTGTTCGCGAATCCGAAGACGCCCGAACTGGCGAATTTCATCGGCCTGCAGCAAGACTGAGGGCAGACCCGGGGGCCAGGCTTCGATCTTTTAGCGCTTCGCGTTGGCGTCAGGGGCTTATCGTGGCACGATGTTGCGGTTATCGACTGAGATCCAGTGACCATGCCGCAAATCAAAGCCAAGAATCTTTCCCTGATCGCCGCCATCGACCTGGGCTCGAACAGCTTTCACATGGTGGTCGCCAAGGCTCACGCCAGCGAAATCCGTATTCTCGAACGCCAGGGCGAAAAGGTTCAGCTGGCGGCCGGGATCGACGAAAACCGCATGCTCAACGAGGAGTCGATCCTGCGCGGGCTCGAATGCCTGAAGCGCTTCGCCCAGCTGATCAACGGGCTGCCCATGGGCGCCGTGCGTATCGTCGGCACCAATGCCCTGCGCGAAGCCCGTAACCGCGGCGAATTCATCCGCCGCGCCGAAGAAATCCTCGGCCACCCGGTGGAAGTCATCTCCGGCCGTGAAGAAGCCCGCCTCATTTACCTAGGGGTCTCGCACACCCTGGCCGACACACCGGGCAAGCGCCTGGTGGCCGATATCGGCGGCGGCAGTACCGAATTCATCATTGGCCAGCGCTTCGAGCCCCTGCTGCGCGAGAGCCTGCAGATGGGCTGCGTGAGCTATACCCAGCGCTATTTCCGCGACGGCAAGATCACCCCGGCCCGCTACGCCCAGGCCTACACCGCCGCGCGCCTGGAAATCATGGCCATCGAAAACGCCCTGCACCGCCTGTCGTGGGATGAAGCGATTGGCTCATCCGGTACCATTCGCGCCATTGGCCTGGCCCTCAAGGCCGCCGGCCAGGGCTCGGGCGAAGTGAATGCCGAAGGGCTGTCGTGGCTCAAGCGGCGCCTGTTCAAGCTGGGTGATGTCGACAAGATCGACTTCGACGGTATCAAGCCTGACCGACGCTCGATTTTCCCGGCCGGGCTGGCCATTCTTGAAGCGATTTTCGATGCACTGGAACTGCAGCGCATGGATCACTGCGAAGGTGCCTTGCGCGAAGGCGTGCTCTACGATCTGCTGGGCCGCCATCACCACGAAGACGTGCGTGAGCGCACCCTGGGCTCGCTGATGGAGCGCTACCATGTCGACATGGAGCAAGCCGCCCGCGTCGAGCGTAAAGCGCTGCATGGGTTCGACCAGGTTGCCGCCGACTGGCAACTGGACGACGGGGTTTGGCGCGAACTGTTAAGTTGGGCGTCCAAGGTCCACGAAGTGGGCCTCGACATCGCCCACTATCATTACCATAAACATGGCGCCTACCTGATCGAGCACTCTGACCTGGCCGGCTTTTCCCGGGAAGACCAGCTGATGCTTGCGCTGCTGGTGCGTGGCCACCGGCGCAATATCCCCAAGGACAAGTTCGCCGACTTCGGCGACGACGGCATCAAGCTGATCCGGCTGTGTGTGCTGCTGCGTTTTGCGATCCTGTTCCACCACATCCGTGGCACCCAGGAAATGCCGCAGGTGCAGTTGCACGCCGAGGCCAACAGCCTGGACGTGGAGTTCCCCAGTGGCTGGCTGGAAGAAAACCAGCTAACCCGCGCCGACTTCGCGCAAGAGGCCGAATGGCTGACGCGCGTTGGGTTTGTGCTTAACGTTCGCTAAAAGATCGCCCACCTGTAGGAGGGGCCTTGGCCCCGATCTTTTGCTTCGGCAATCGAATCGGCGTCGCGTTTGAAACCGGCCGCGTGGCGGCCTCTCGGGGCCAAGGCCCCTCCTACAGATCACAGGCTGCCACGGCGCCGGTTCAATCGTTAGCGCACCGACAGAATCGGGTTGCTCAGGCGCTCAAGCAGCGTGTCCTGGGCGCTGCGTGGGTTCTGGTTGCCCGTCGGGGTGTTGCGTATATAGCGGCCGTCTGACTGCAGGATCCAGGAATGGGTATTGTCGGTCAGGTAACCTTCCAGCTCCTTCTTGACCCGCACGATCAGCTTGCGGCCTTCCACGGGGAAGCAGGTCTCGACCCGTTTATCGAGGTTGCGCTCCATCCAGTCGGCACTGGACAGAAACATCTGCTCGTCCCCCCCATTGAGGAAGTAGAACACCCGCGTGTGCTCAAGGAAGCGGCCGATGATCGAGCGCACATGGATATTGTGCGACACGCCGGCAATACCAGGGCGCAGGCAGCACATGCCACGCACCACCAGGTCGATGCGCACACCGGATTGGCTGGCCTTGTACAACGCGCGGATGATCTTGGGATCGGTCAACGAGTTGAACTTGGCGATGATGTGCGCAGGCTTACCCTCGACTGCGAACTGGGTCTCGCGGGCGATCATGTCGAGCATGCCCTTTTTCAGTGTGAACGGCGCGTGCAAGAGCTTCTTCATGCGCAGGGTCTTGCCCATGCCGATCAACTGGCTGAACAGCTTGCCGACGTCTTCGCACAGGGCGTCGTCTGAGGTCAGCAAGCTGTAGTCGGTGTAGAGCTTGGCATTGGCCGCGTGGTAGTTACCGGTGCCCAAGTGCGCATAGCGCACGATTTCGCCGGCTTCGCGGCGCAAGATCAGCATCATCTTGGCGTGGGTCTTGTAGCCCACCACGCCGTAGATCACCACAGCACCGGCGGCCTGCAGGCGGCTGGCCATCTGCAAGTTGGACTCTTCATCGAACCGTGCACGCAGTTCGATAACGGCCGTCACTTCCTTGCCGTTACGCGCGGCATCCACCAGCGCATCGACAATTTCTGAGTTCGCCCCACTGCGGTAGAGGGTTTGCCGCACGGCGAGCACGTGGGGGTCCTTAGCTGCCTGGCGGAGCAGGTCGACCACCGGCGTGAAGGATTCGAAAGGGTGCAGCAGCAAGATATCCTGCTTGCTCACCACGCTGAAAATGTTTTCGCTGTTCTGCAGCAACTTGGGGATATGCGGCGTGAACGGCAAATATTGCAGTTCGGGATGGCTGTCGAGCCCGGTAATGCTGAACAGCCGGGTCAGGTTGACCGGGCCGTTGACCTGGTACAACTCAGACTCGCTCAGGCTGAATTGCTTGAGCAAGTAATCGGACAGCTGCTTGGGGCAGGTGTCGGCCACTTCCAGGCGCACCGCATCGCCGTAGCGCCGCGAGAACAGCTCGCCACGCAGCGCCCGGGCCAGGTCTTCCACGTCCTCGGTGTCCACCGACAGGTCGGCGTTACGGGTCAGCCGGAACTGGTAGCAGCCTTTGACCTTCATGCCCTGGAACAGGTCATCGGCATGGGCGTGGATCATCGACGACAGGAACACATAGTTGTCCCCTGGGCCGCCGACCTCCTCAGGCACCCGAATGATGCGCGGTAACAGACGCGGCGCAGGGATGATCGCCAGGCCGGAATCGCGACCGAAGGCGTCGATACCTTCGAGCTCGACGATAAAGTTGAGGCTTTTGTTCACCAGCAAAGGGAACGGGTGCGTCGGGTCGAGGCCGATCGGCGTAATGATCGGGGCGATTTCGTCGCGGAAGTAGCGGCGCACCCAGGTTTTCAGCTTGGTGGTCCAATAGCGGCGGCGAATGAAGCGCACCTGGTGCTTTTCCAGCTCGGGCAACAGGATGTCGTTGAGGATCGCGTACTGGCGGTCGACATGGCCGTGCACCAACTCGCTGATCCGCGCCAGGGCCTGGTGCGGCTGCAAGCCATCGGCACCGGCCTGTTCGCGGGCGAACGTGATTTGCTTTTTCAGGCCCGCGACGCGGATCTCGAAGAACTCGTCGAGGTTGCTGGAAAAGATCAGCAAAAACTTCAGCCGTTCCAGCAGCGGGTAGGATTCATCCAGCGCCTGCTCCAACACCCGAATGTTGAACTGCAGTTGGGAAAGCTCACGGTGGATATACAGGCTGCTGTCGTCCAGGCCAGGAATGACCACCGCCGGGGCGGCAGGCGCTTCATGAGCGGGCTCGGGCACGAGCACCGCGTCCGGCGATTCGGGCAGGGCATCGACAATAGGTTCCATCACGGGCAGGGCTTCCTTCACGGCGATTTCGTTCAATCCTTCATTGTGGTTCATCTGGCGTTCCTGGAGGGCGCTACCGCCCTTTCATCAGTTTAGCGGCATGAATAGCAAAATAGGTGAGGATGCCGTCGGCTCCCGCACGTTTAAAAGCGGTGAGCGACTCTAGAATGACGGCCTCGTTTAACCAGCCTTTTTCAATAGCAGCCATGTGCATGGCGTATTCACCGCTGACCTGGTAGACAAACGTCGGCACTTTGAATTCGGCTTTGACCCGCGCCAGGATGTCGAGGTACGGCATGCCGGGCTTGACCATGACCATGTCGGCACCTTCGGCCAGGTCGGCGGCCACTTCATGCAGGGCTTCATCGCCATTGGCCGGGTCCATCTGGTAGGACGACTTGTCAGCCTTGCCCAGATTACTCGCCGAACCGACGGCATCCCGAAACGGCCCGTAATAGGCGCTGGCGTACTTTGCCGAATAGGCCATGATGCGCACGTTAACGTGGCCGGCCAGTTCCAACGCCTCGCGAATCGCCTGAATACGGCCATCCATCATGTCCGAAGGCGCCACCACTTGAGCGCCGGCTGCCGCGTGGGACAGTGCCTGGCGTACGAGGGCATCGACGGTAATGTCATTCTGCACATAGCCGTGCTCGTCAAGAATGCCGTCCTGGCCATGGGTGGTGAACGGGTCCAAGGCCACGTCGGTGATCACCCCGAGTTCAGGGAAGCGCTCACGCAACGCGCGGGTCGCCCGTTGCGCAATGCCCTGCGGGTTCCACGCTTCGCTGGCGTCCAGGGATTTGCGCTCGGGCGCAGTGACCGGAAACAACGCCAGGGCAGGAATGCCCAGGGCCACCCACTGCTCGGCTTCCTGCAACAACAGGTCAATGCTCAGGCGCTCCACGCCGGGCATGGACGCCACGGCTTCGCGGCGGTTGTCGCCGTCGAGGACGAAGACCGGCAGGATCAGGTCGTCGACCGTCAATACGTGCTCACGCACCAAACGCCGCGAGAATTCGTCGCGGCGGTTACGGCGCAAGCGGGTCGCGGGGAACAGACGATTGGCAGGGGTAAAGCTCACGGCAGACTCCTGGGCCCGCGTCAAGCAGGCAAGCGCGACAGTTATAATCAGACATTATGACGGTTGAATGACAACTCAAAGCACGCCGCTCAGACGCGGATGTTTCAATATATGTTCACGTCATGACACATTTGGACACTTTCATACACGAGCGCGAAGGGTTAGGCTTCGCGTTCACTTCGCCAGCATCCCTAAAATGCTCCAACAATTCCTACATGACTTCGGCTACCTGGCCCTCTTCCTCGGGACATTTTTCGAAGGCGAGACGATCCTGGTCCTGGCCGGCTTTCTGGCGTTCCGCGGTTACATGGATATCAACCTGGTGGTGGTGGTAGCTTTCTTTGGCAGCTACGCCGGCGACCAGTTGTGGTACTTCATGGGGCGCAAACATGGGCGTAAATTGTTGGCCCGCAAGCCGCGCTGGCAGCTACTTGGCGACCGCGCGCTGGAGCATATCCGCCGGCACCCGGACATCTGGGTCCTGAGCTTTCGTTTCGTCTATGGTTTGCGCACCGTTATGCCCGTTGCCATTGGCCTGTCGGGCTACCCGCCACGTCGCTACCTGATACTCAACGGCATCGGCGCGGCAGTATGGGCTGCGGCCCTGGGCGCGGCCGCTTACCACTTCGGGGCGATCCTTGAAGGCTTGCTGGGTAATGTCAAAAAATACGAACTGTGGGTACTGGGCGCGCTGGTACTGATCGGTGCCGTGCTGTGGATCCGTCGGCGCATCAAGGCCGCACGTGTGGAGCGCCAGCGGCTCAAAGAAAAGAATGAAAGCGACGCCGCTAACGAGTGAACACCCCGGCCTAATTGCGATCCATCTAAACAAGGGTTCAGCGTTCAACGATGGGCCTAGCCAATGAAGGGGAGCAAGACATGACTAAGAAAATCGCCGTGATTCTGTCCGGCTGCGGTGTCTACGATGGCACTGAGATTCAGGAAAGCGTGATCACCCTGCTGCGGCTCGATCAACGTGGCTGCGAGGTACAATGTTTCGCGCCAAACATCGCGCAACTCCACGTCATCAACCACCTCACCGGCGAGCAAATGCCCGAAGCGCGCAACGTGCTGGTTGAATCGGCGCGCATTACCCGTGGCGCTGTCAAAGACCTCGCCCAAGCGAACGTTGAAGACTTCGACGCCTTGATCGTGCCGGGTGGTTTTGGCGCGGCGAAGAATCTGTCCAACTTCGCGACCCAAGGCGCCAACTGCACGCTGCTGCCTGAAGTACAGGCATTGACCGAAGCGTTTGCCGAGTCCGGCAAGCCGGTTGGCCTGATCTGCATTTCCCCCGCCCTCGCGGCGAAAATCTACGGCCCAGGCGTGACCTGCACGGTGGGCAACGATAGCGACACCGTCGCCGCCATCGAAAAAATGGGCGGCACCCACACCGATTGCGAAGTGACCGACATCGTCGAAGACAGCGCCCGCAAACTGGTCAGCACCCCTGCCTACATGCGGGCCAAGACCATTGGCGAAGCGGCAGCGGGGATCAACAAGCTGGTCGACCGGGTGATCGAGCTGACCCAGGACCAGGAATAGGGCATTTACGGTTGGCGCGCCAGGCGCGTGAGGATGCGGTCCAGGCTATTGGCGAAGGCTTGTTTGTCTTTGTCGCCATAGGCCCCCTGCCCGCCGCCGGCCTGGCCTTGCTCGCGCAAATCGGTGAACAGGTTACGCACCGCTAAGCGCTCACCCATATTGCGCTCATCGAACTCGCGCCCCCTGGGGTCGAGCGCCGCCACACCGTTTTTTACCAGCCGGTCAGCCAACGGCACGTCGCTGCAAATCACCAGCTCACCGGGCACGGCATGCTCCACCAGGTAGTCGTCCGCCGCATCGGGCCCTGCGGGCACCACGATCAATTTGACCAGAGCAAACCCTGGCTTGATCTGCGGCTGCCCGGCCACCAGCACCACTTCGAACTGGCGCTTGAGGGCGAACTTGACGACTTGCTCTTTGGCCGCCTTAGGGCAGGCGTCGGCATCTATCCACACGCGCATGGCTTAAATACCCTTACGCAACGGGGACCCGACGCAATGTCGCCAAGAACGCCGCCGCGCCCAGGAAAAGCCCGGCGAAGGTGCGGTTCATGCGTGTTTGCTGGCGAGGGCTGCGCAGCAGGCGTAGCACTTTAGAGGCCAGGCCGGTGTAGCCGGCCATTACGATCAAGTCCACGGTAACCATGGTCGCGGCAATCGTCAGGTACTGGGCCAGGAGCGGCGCGTGGGGGTCGATAAACTGCGGTAGCACCGCCAGCATGAAGATCAACGCCTTGGGGTTGCTGACGTTCACCAGGAAGCCGCGCACCAGCAGTTTCATGGGCTTGCCCGTGGGCCGAGCCAAGTCGCCGCTGTCCACCTGGGCAGGGGCCGCGCGCCATTGACGGATGGCCAGGTAGACCAGGTAACCCACGCCAAACCATTTGATCAGAGTAAACGCCATGGCAGAGGCGGCCAGCACCGCACCGACGCCTGCTGCAACGATAAAAATCTGCAACAGCAGGCCAAACTGCAACCCCAGCGCATTCCAGTAACCACGCCAGAAACCATGCTGCAGCCCGGCCGACATCGACGCAATCGCGCCCGCCCCGGGCGACAGGCTGATGACCCAGCACGCCGCAAAAAAGCCCAACCACATTTCCCACGCCATCAAACACCCCCTCTTGGGATCGCTACGTTACACCGGTGGCCCTGTACGCTCGGGCGGCGTGCCGTCGGTGCCACGCCAGCGCCGCACGGACTTTTGGAAGAACTGACTGTTGGGCACCTGCACCAACGCACCACCCACCTCGGCAGGCTCGATCAGGGTGGTGAACAGCAGGTTGATCGCGATCACCCGGCCCTTGATCCCGGGCTTGTCTGTGGTGTCGACCAGCTCCACCACATCACCGATACGAAACGGCCCCACGGTGAAAATCAGCACGGCACACAACAGGTTCGACAATACGCTCCATATGGCAAAGAACGCTACCGCTGCGACGGCGACGAAACCGGATAAGGCGGTCCAGAGGATCGTCGCCGAAACGCCCAAGCGCTCCAGCACGAAAATGAACGCACTGCCCATGATCAGCCAGCGTAGCCCGCCGCGCAGCGGTACCAGCAGCTCCTGCGGCAGCGGGTAGCGTTCGCCCAGGCGGGTAAGAAAACGCGTGACCACACGCTGCAGCACGAAAGCGACGCCCAAGATCAGTAGAATCTGCGCACCTAGCAGGAACGGCGCCAACCATTGCTCCGGTAGCGGCCATGGCAGTGTTGGCATCAGGACAGCGCCTCCAGGTCCGCTTGCAGGGTCTCGAGGGTTTCCAAGGCCTCCATCCAGGCTTCTTCCAGCGCACCTTCCGCGCTTTTGAGCTTGGCCTGACGCGCCAGCAGGTCGCGCAGTTCGTCCTTGCGCGGCGCCTCGTAGAGGGCGCTGTCGCCGAGGGCGGCCTCGACCTTGGCCAGCTCTTGGTGCAGGTTGCCCAGTTCGCGCTCCAGGCGGTCGGCCTCACGCTTATGCGGGGCCAACTGCTGGCGCAGCACGGCCGCGGCCTGACGCTGGGCTTTCTTGTCGGTTTTGTCCGGGTTGACGCTGCCTTGGCTGGCGGGGGCGTGCCGTAGGCGGTAGTCGACTAACCAGCGGGCATAGTCTTCCAGGTCACCATCGAAGGGCTCTACCTTGCCGTCGGCCACCAGCAGGAAGTCGTCGGTGGTGCTTTTCAACAAGTGTCGATCGTGGGACACCACCAACACGGCGCCACTGAATTCCTGCAGGGCCATGGTCAGGGCCAGACGCATCTCCAGGTCCAAGTGGTTGGTCGGCTCATCGAGCAGCAACAGGTTGGGCCGCTCCCAGGCGATCAGGGCCAGGGCCAGGCGCGCTTTTTCGCCCCCGGAGAAGTTCAGCACTGGCTCGTCGATACGCGCACCGCGGAAGTCGAACCCCCCGAGAAAGTCGCGCAGCACCTGCTCACGCTCGCTGGGCGCGAGGCGTTGCATGTGCAGTAACGGGCTGGCCTTGCTGTCCAGGGAGTCCAACTGATGCTGCGCGAAGTAGCCGACCGTGAGGTTCTCGCCGCGCACCAGGCGCCCGCTCAGGGGTTGCAACTCGCCGGAAAGGTTTTTGATGAGGGTCGATTTGCCCGCCCCATTGGGGCCCAGCAGGCCTATACGCGCGCCCGGTGCCAACTGCAGTTTGACCTTGTCCAGAATCGCTTTGTCGCCGTAGCCCAGGCGCCCTTCGGAGAGATCCAGCAGGGGGCTGGAGATTTTTACCGACTCGCGAAACACAAAATCGAACGGTGAGTCGACGTGAGCGGCCGACAGTTCTTCCATACGCTCCAAGGCTTTGATGCGGCTTTGCGCCTGGCGCGCCTTGGTGGCCTGGGCCTTGAAGCGGGCGATGTATTTTTCCATGTGCGCGCGCTGCGCTTGCTGCTTGTCGTAAGCCTGTTGCTGCTGCGCCAGGCGCTCGGCACGGGCGCGCTCGAAGGCACTGTAGCCGCCCCGGTAAAGGGTCAGCTTGCATTGCTCGACATGGGCGATGTGATCGACCACTGCATCGAGGAAGTCGCGGTCGTGGGAGATCAGCAACAGGGTGCCGGGGTAGCTTTTGAGCCAGTCCTCGAGCCACAGAATGGCGTCCAGGTCCAAGTGGTTGGTGGGCTCATCGAGCAGCAGCAGGTCGGATGGACACATCAGGGCCTGTGCCAGGCTCAGGCGCATCCGCCAGCCACCGGAGAAGTCACCGACCTGGCGGTCCATCTGCTCGTTGCTGAAACCCAGGCCGGCGAGCAACTTGCGCGCCCGCGCGTCGGCGGTGTAGCCGTCGGCGCTGTCGAGTTCGGCGTGGGCCCGTGCCAGGGCGCTGCCATCCTGGGTGGCCTCGGCGGCCGCCAGTTCACGCTGAACCTCGCGCAGGCGCTCATCACCGTCGAGTACGTAGTCGACGGCAATGCGCTCGAGCGTGTCCACTTCCTGGCGCATATGGGCAATGCGCCAATCGGCGGGCAGCTGGCAATCCCCGGAGTCCGGGGACAGCTCGCCACGCAGCAGGGCGAACAGGCTGGATTTGCCGGCGCCATTGGCACCGATCAAGCCGGCTTTCTGGCCGGCGTGCAGGGTTAGCTCGGCGTCTTCTAGCAGACGTTGCGGGCCACGCTGTAAAGTCAGGTTCTGAATTCGGATCATAATGGCGGCGAAGTCTACCAGCTTCCCCGATAACTGGCGCGAGTACGACATGCACAATGATCTATGGAGTTTCGCCTCGGCCTTGTATGCCCAGCCCGGCGTGGCGCCCAGTTGCCTTGAAGCACAAGCGCAGGGGGCTGACGTTTGCCTGCTGTTGACGGCCGCCTGGCTAGGCGCACGTAAAGTCGCGTTCAGCGAGCCGCGTTTCGATCAACTGAACCAGGTAGCGCAGCCCTGGCAGGCGCAGGTGGTCGCCCCACTACGGTCTCTGCGGCAACAGTGGCGTGGCCCTGCAGCGGCCGACGCGGCATTGAATCAATTGCGCGAAAACCTGAAACAGCTGGAGCTGAACGCAGAACGCCAGTTACTCGAACGCTTAGAGCTGATTGCCGGGCAATGGCCCAGCGCTGGGTCGGCCACGGTAGAACCCTGGCTACGCCGGGCGGTGCCAAAAACGCTGTGGCAAAAAGGCGACACGCTCACGCCACTGCGTGCCGCCCTACGTGGGCTTTAGGACGCCGAAGGCGTACCGCTGCCGTCATTCGCCGGGGGTGTTGCAGGCGCTGAGGCAGGCTCGCTCGGCACGGCTGCAATGGCTTTGGCCTTGGGCACAGGTGGCCGCTTGGCGGCAGGTTTATTCGCTGGCTTGGCCGCCGGTTTGGCGATCGTCTTACTAACAGGCTTGGGCACCGCTTTAACGGCAGGCTTGGCCACCGCTGCGCTGGTGGGTTTAGCGGGCGACTTACCGGCCACGGTGCGCGCGGTTGTAGGCTTGGCTGCGGCGGCAGGCTTCGCCGCCGCGGGCTTGGCGGGCGCTTTGCCGGCTACCGTTTTAGCCGTGACGGGCTTGGCAGCGGCATCAACGGTGGTGCTACTAGCGGCAGCCGCCTTGCGCGGGGCTGGCTTGCGCGCCACCGGCTTGGCCGGGGCTTTGCTCAGAGGCTTGGCCGGTGCGCTACCGGCAGTGGTTTTGGCGACCACGGGCTTAGCGGCTGCAGCCGGCTTGCTAGCCCGCTCGGCCAACGCCTTGCTGGCCGCTTCGCTGACTTTGCCCACGCCTTGCGCCAGTTTCAGGCTTTCATGAGCATCGCGCTTGAGCTGCACGATGTAGGAGCGGGTCTCGGTCTGCCGAGCTTTCAGAGCATCCAGCAATTCTTCCAGCTCGCCCACGGCAGTCTTGGCCTTGGCTTGCGCCTTGGCCTTGCCGAGGGCGGCAGCGTCCTGCAATTTGGTACGCGATTTGTGCAGTTTCTCTTGCGCCTTGCCGCGCTGTTTCTCGAGCTTGGCGAGCAGCTTTTCGGCATCGGTCATGGCTTGGGTGCAGGCACTTTCCAGATGTTCGAGCAGGCTGCTGGACAATTGTTGGAGCAAGTGCAACGGGGTACTAACGGGCTTTTTGTTAGCCGACATGGGTTACCTCCTGTCTGACGTGGTTGCGGCTCATACTAGACCTGTGCCACGCGCGCCGCCAGACCCCAAATACAGCGAAAGCCCCTGGGTAAAATGGCCCACCGGGCTTCTTGCCCAGGGGCATCCACAACCACGCTCACGCTGGCATAATCCAGAGACCCACCCAGAGGCTGTTCTTTATGTCGCGCTACCTGCTGTTTTCGTGCTGTTTCGCCATGAGCCTGGCCCACGCGGGCGATACGGGGCCGGCCGCGACACCTCACGAACTGTCCTATAGCCTAGGCGCGAGCCTGGGCGAGCGCCTACGCCAGGAGATGCCCGACCTGGAGGTCCAAGCCCTGATCGACGGGCTCAGCCAGGCCTATCGGCAACAACCTCTGGCATTGACCGATGCGCGCATGGAACAGGTGCTCAAAGCCCACGATGCCCAAGCCGGGCAGCAAGCCCAGGTCAATGCCAAAGAAGAGGCAATCGTCCGCGAGCGGCGCTTCATGGCCGGTGAGCGGGCCAAGTCGGGCGTGCGCGAAGTGTCTGAAGGGGTCCTGGTTAGCGAGCTCAAGCCAGGCAATGGTGCGAAGCCGACCCCGAGCGGCCGGGTGCAGGTGCGATACAAAGGCATGCTGCCCGATGGCACTGTATTCGACGAAAACCAGCAAGCTCAGTGGTTCAAGCTCGACAGTGTGATTCAAGGCTGGCAAGCCGCCTTGGTGCAGATGCCCATGGGCGCGAAGTGGCGGGTAGTGATCGGGTCGGCACAGGCGTATGGAGAAGAAGGGGCAGGCGATGTGATCGCCCCCTACACTCCCCTGGGCTTTGAAATCGAATTGCTGGGCACTGCCGATTGATCAAGGCAGTGCAGCATTTGCCGACGGTCAGGCCTGAACGGCGTCGTCTTGCTTGTGGGCTGTGTGCAGCACTTCGATGAGGCAGTCTTCAAGTTCGAAGCGCTCATGCATCAGGCCGCCCACACCTTTGAGTTTTTCCATGATTACTTTCATATCAGAGCAGTCGCCTTTATCGCAGTATTCATCGAATGCCAGCAGCTTCTCGGTGATTGCATCGAGGCGAGGGTAGATCGTTTTGGCAAACTCTAAGCCGCGCTCGTCCTCGAAGGCCTTGGCCTCGCTAGTCAACTGGTCGTAGATGCCAAAGTGCCCGGCCGAGACATAGTCGACCAGGACCTCACAAAATGTTTGCAGCGTTTTACGATCAGCTGCCAAGGCCTCGGGGGTTTCACCCAGATCGTCGAACGCTTTGATCAATTGAGTGCGTTCCTGCAGCCAACGGTCGATCAGCTTGTGCACCCCGCCCCATCGCTCTTGGGCATTCTGACAACTTTCCAACATGGTGATTTCTTCCCTTGTGCGCCGCGCCGCCGTTACCCGCTCCTTATCGCAAAGACCGGGGCCTGAACCAAACAGGCAGCCTGCAGCAACCTGACTTCGATTATGCGTGTTGGCAGATTATGCCCGCACGCCAAGCGCTTCAAGGTACGTAATCGATAAAATTCATACAAGTGTTTGTTCTTTCAATCCCCGCGCCGATAGCTCAGTAACCATTGCACGATGGCAAACACTGCCATCACCGAGAAAGCCAACAAGCTCCATTCAGCGACACTCATGCCTAGCAGCTTGAAATTGACCCGGGCGCACTCCGGGCTACCCCATACCAGCATCCGCGCAGCGTCGGGGAGTGGTTGAGTCTGCAAGAGGTACTTCAGCCCGGGCTTGCAGGCTTCGGGCGCGACGGTGCCATGGATCTGCAGCCACAACTGGCGGGAGGCCGCTGCCGCGCCAGCCACCGCCAAGGCAACGCCACCGGCCGAATAACGGCGCACGCCGATGCGGCCCGGCCCGTGAACAGCGGCAGCCAGGCACAACAGGCTGAAGGCGAGCATAAAGCAACGCTGAGTGAGCGACAGTGCGCAGGGCTTGAGCCCCACCCCATATTCCAGATACCAGGCCGTACCCATGGCTGACATCGACCCGACAAACGCCAGCAGGAAATAAACGCGGGAGCCAGTCCAAGACATGACGTATCCAGTTCCAGGAATTCAGCGCCAACGGTAGAAGATCGGCTGGCGCTGTTTCGCTAGGAAACGTCCGAAATACAGGGTGCTTAAGCTAATTAACACCTGCAGCGCACCGCCCTGAACGGGCGATGCGCCGCTGGGCTTAGCTGCGCGCCAGTTGCGGCAGCGGCGCTGACAGCAAGCGCTCGTCAAGCAGGCCGAGGCCCTCTTGAAACAGATCGTTGCTACGCTCGGTATCGCCCAGTCGCGCCAATAGCCGTGCCAACTCGGCGCAGGCTTCTGGGTTGCGCTCAAAGCGCAGGCTGGCATCCAGGTAGTCGCGGGCCTTGCCCCACAGGCTGGCCTGAAGGCACAGCCGGCCCAGGGTCAACAGCAGGCTCGGGTCGTTGGGGTGTTGTTGCAACCAACCTTCTGCAGCTTTCAGCTGCTTGTTTTGGTCAGCGCCTTTGACTAAACCGTACAAGCGCGCGAGGCGGCTGTCATAGCTGCGCTTCAAAGCGCCTCTGAGGATTTCCTCGGCCTGGGCCTGTGCGCCCAGTTGACGGAGCTGGTCGGCGTAGGCCAGCACCAGCGGTAACTCCTGGCGCTGCGCCGAGGAGAGCTGCTGCCAGGCGCTGTCCAAGGCCTGCAAGCCCACCTGCTCGCCGTCTTCGCGGTGCGCTGCCAGAGCCAGGTTTTGCCCCCAGGCGCGCCGCTCCAACTCGGACAGCTCGCTGGCAGGGAGCACTTTGTCTTTACGCAATTCGGGCAGCAACCTGACCACCGCCGCCCAATCTCCGCGCTGCTGATGCACACGCTGTAATTGGCGCAGCACCTGCGGGTTGTGTGGGTGCTGGGCGTACATGGCCTGCAAGGTGTCGAGGGCGCCGGCCGCGTCGCCACGGTCCATCTGCAACTGCGCGTGGCTCAACGCAATGGCCAGTTCCGCATCCGGCTGCCGCTCAAGGGCACGTTCGAGCAAGGCGTCGCTTTCTTCAGTCAGGCCCTGCTCGTTCGCCGCACGCGCCGCGCCGAGGTAGTAGAGCAAGGGTTGCCGCTCGGCTTCGGCGGCACGGTGCAAGTGCCGCTGCGCACTGGCCCAGCGACCCTCGGCGAGATCGAGCTGACCGCGCTCGATGGCCACTTGCACGCGGCGCCCGCGATTGCGCCGTGACCAAGGGTTGACCACCCCTCCGGAGGCGCCCAGCAAGCCTACAATCAGGCGAACCACCCATACCAGGATCACCACCAGCAGCAGCGCCAGTAACGTGGACCACAGGCCCGACTCGTAGCGGAACACGTGGGGGTAGTCGATCAGCACGTAGCCAGGGCTTTTAGCGACCCCGACCCCCATTGCCACTGCGATGGCGATGGCCAGAAACACCCCGATATACAAGCGCTTCATGGGTTAGGCTCCTGCGCCGGCTCGGCCTGCAGACCCGGGTCGGGCGTGTGTCGACGTTCCAGGTAAGCCTGCACGGCCCCCAGGCTAGCAGCCAGGTCAGGGGTCACCACCGATACCGGTTGCCCTTCCAATGCCTTGAGCTGGGCCAACACGCCAGCGCTTTGCTCGTTGTCTTGGTTGAAACTGCCCACCAGAATGCCGCGCGCCTGGCTCAGTGCTTGCCCATAAACCTGCGCCTGACCGTTGAGCGCAGCCCACTGCGCTTGCTCCAAGGCGAGGTTGAGCGCCAAGCGAACCTGGTTCAGACCCTGGCCTGCCAGCAGTGGGCGTACTGAGTCGTCGGGGTTGAAGTCAACGCGGAAATAGCTGCCGATCTTGTCAGCCCACTGCCGCCAGCGGCTTTGCGCAGAGTCTGCCTGGGCCCTGGCGAGTTCGCCTTCGCTCTGGAACTGCGGGGCCAGCGCGGTCAGTTGCGCCGACTGTTCGCGCAAGGCTCCAAGCTTTAGGTACAAGCCGGTGCGATCGGGTTGCCGCGTACTGCGCAGGGCGGCCAGGCTTTTGGCCAGTTGCTCGCGAGCGGCGAATGCACCAGGGTCGTCTTGTTCACGAAGGATCTCGTCAGCCCCTTCTACCAGCGCTGCAGCGCTGGTGATGTCCTGCAAGGCCGACAGGCGCAAGCTCGCCAGCCTCAACAGGTGCTCGGCCTCGGCCAGGCGCCAGTCTTTGCGGCTGGCGCCAAGCACCGACTCCAGGCGTTGACCCAAGCGCTGCTGGTCGCCCTGCAGTTGCGCCACCAGGCGGCGGCGGTCTTCCAACTCGCCGGGGGGCGGGAGCTTCTGCAGTTGCGCAGACAGTTGCTGCTCACTCTGCTGCAACTGGCGATTCTCGCTGCTCAGGGCTTCGAGACGCGCCGACTGCTGCTGGTGGCCGGCGATCAGGCTGCGTACTTGCCACACGCCCCACCCGCCTGCCGCCAAGCCTACGGCCGCAACCAACAAGGCACAAACGGCCAGGCCATTGCCAGCACGTTTTGACGCAGATAGCGGGGGCTCGTTGACCACTTCGGGCGCGGGCTGAAGGTCATCTTTAGGCAAGGCTGTTTCGCTCACGTATCCATCCTTTGCAGAGAAGACGGCCTATTCAAAGGAGGCCGTCCTGGTTCGACGGCGCGGACGTTTCACGCAAGGCCGTCAGCAAAGCCGCGGCGTTAGCGCCCCGGCAATCCACAACTGTAGCAACCCCGGCAGCGCGGGCCATCTCGGCCACTCGCGGGCTGGGTACGAACAAAGGCAACTGGGCCAGCCCTGGCCAATCGGCGCCCGCGAGCGAGCGCAGATGTTCAAACCCCTGCCCACTGCTGACCACCAGCCCGTTCAAGCGTTCCAATCGGACACGCTCGGACAATGCACGCCCAGCATATTTCGGCAGCCGCCGCCGGTATAGCTCCAGGTAATCGACCTCAGCCCCCAGCTCGCGCAAGCGCTCGGCCAATAGCTCGCGGCCGCCCTCGCCACGAACGATCAGAACACGGGGGAGAGGCCCCTGCAATGCAGCTTGAAGGTCGGGCAGTGCCAGCAGTGCCTCACTGTCGTCGCCAGCAATCGGAAAGCCGACGCTCAGGCCACGCTCTTCCAGCACGGCTGCCGTGGCGGCGCCGACACTGAACCAGGCCTGGCGGGAACACAGCGGGCCGGCGAAACGTTCGATCAGCTCCAGTACCAGCCGGGCCGCCGGTTTGCTGATGGCGATAACCGCGCAGTAGTGGCCCAGCCCTTCGATACAACGCCTTTGCGCGGCGGTGACGGGTAACGCTTCGATCTCCAGCAGCGGCATGCCGCAGGCGTAAATACCATTGCCCGCCAGCTCCTTGACCAGCAATGCCGTTTCCTCGGCAGGCCGCGTCAACAGTAGCCGCCAGCCGCTCATGGCTGCTCAGGCTCGCCGTAGATGGCGCGTAGAATCGAGCCCGCGCCTTGGCTCAACAATTGCTCTGCGACCCGCACACCCAGGGCTTCAGGGTCTGCCATGGGGCCACGCGCCTGGGCATTGAGCAGTACCGTACCCGATGGCTCACCGACCAGCCCCCGCAGCCAAATTTGTTCGCCTTCGAGCACGGCATAACTGGCAATCGGCACCTGGCAGCCACCGTTGAGGTGTTTGTTCAGCGCACGCTCGGCCTTGACCCGCACAGCGGTTGGGGCATGGTTCAAGGGTTCGAGCAGGGCGTGGATGGCCGGGTCAGCGGCGCGGCATTCGATGCCCACCGCGCCCTGCCCGCCCGCCGGGAGGCTGTCGTCGACACTGATGCTGGAGCGGATACGGCCTTCGAAGCCCAAACGAATCAGGCCTGCCGCAGCGAGGATGATCGCCGCGTATTCACCGGCATCGAGCTTAGCCAGGCGCGTGTTGACATTGCCCCGCAGAAAACGGATTTCCAGGTCGGGGCGGCGGGCCAACAGTTGGCTCTGGCGGCGCAGGCTGGAGGTGCCGACTACCGCGCCCGGGGGCAAATCGTCGAGGGTCTGGTAGGTGTTGGACACAAAAGCATCGCGGGGGTCTTCCCGTTCGCAGATGCAATACAGGCCCAGGCCTTCGGGGAAGTCCATGGGCACGTCTTTCATGGAGTGCACAGCGATGTCGGCTTCGCCCGCCAGTAGGGCGTTTTCCAGCTCCTTGACGAACAAACCTTTGCCGCCGATTTTTGCCAGGGGTGAATCGAGCAGTTTGTCGCCGCGGCTGACCATCGGCACCAGGCTGACCACCAGCCCCGGGTGGGCCTGCTCGAGCCTGGCCTTGACGTACTCGGCCTGCCACAGGGCCAAAGCGCTCTTGCGCGTAGCGATGCGAATCTCGCGAGAAAACATGTAGACATCCAAGCTGAGTGAATGCGGCCCATCATAACAGTATCGGGCCCAGCGCAACCCCGGCGCGGCAGCAGCGGATGTGGCGAGGGACCGCGGTTAGAGCTGCTGCATCATTTTGCGCACCCCAGCCACATGCCGCCGGCTGACAATCAAAGCGTCGCCATTGAGGCCGCGCAAGAACAGCTGAAAGTGCCCCAGGGGCGTGCGCTGCAGCCGTTCGATTCGCTCACGCGCCACGAGTGCGTTGCGGTGGATACGCACGAAGCGATCACCAAACTCGTCTTCCAAGGCTTTGAGGGGTTCGTCGAGCAAAACCTCGCCGCCTTCGTGGCGTAGGGTCACGTACTTGTGGTCGGCAATAAAATAGATGACTTGGTCCAGCGGGATCAGCTCGATACCTTTGCGGGTCCGCGCGCTGATGTGGGTACGCGGGCCGCTGCCGGTCTCGGCGGCCGGGCGAGTCAGGGCTGCCAGTTGCACCCGATTAGGCCGTTCGGCTTTTTTCAGGGCTTCGAGCAAGTGTTCGGGGCGTACCGGTTTGACCAGGTAGCCGACGGCACTGACTTGAAACGCCTCCAGGGCAAACTCGTCATGGGCGGTGCAAAACACCACCGCTGGCGGCGCCTCGCGCTCACACAGACGGGCCGCCACTTGCAGGCCGTCGAGCCCTGGCATGCGGATATCCAGCAACACCACATCAGGTTTGAGACTGTCGATCAGGCTCAATGCCTCTTCGCCATTGCTGGCGCTGGGCTCTAATACCGAATAGCCCTCGAGGTCGCCGACCAATCGGCTCAGGCGCTCGCGGGCGAGGGGTTCGTCATCAACGATCAGGACATTCATATAGCGCTGGATTCCTGCGTGAGTCTCGCACAAGGATAACGTAGACACGTGAAATGGCGACCGTCACGACGCTCCACGCTGAGACTCGCGCGCGGTCCAAAAAGTGCCGTAAGACGGGCATCAATATTCGCCAATGCCTGCTGTGTACCGCCTGAAGCCAAACGTACGGCGGCTTCATCATAGGGATTGCTGACACACAAAATAAACTCTCCCCCTGCATAGTCGGCTTCGACGTTCACCCATGAAGGCTCGATTCGTGGAGCCACCCCATGGATCAGTGCGTTTTCCAATAACGGTTGTAAGGTTAGCTGGGGGATCGGCAAGTCATCGGGAATTGTTTCGACCCTCCAGTGCAACTGTAGACGCTCGCCGAGGCGATATTGCTCAATCGATAAATAACGTTTAGCCAGTTCCAGCTCGTCTTTCCACGTTACCAAGTGGCCAGGGCGCGCCAGACTGGCGCGAAACAGGTCGGAAAGGTCCAGTACCGCCTGCTCGGCTTTGACTGGGTCGATCACCACCAGGCTGGCGATGCTATTGAGGCTGTTGAACAGAAAATGCGGCTGGATACGCGCTTGCAACGCTTCGATACGCGCTTGCAGCTCAGCCTGCTGTTGCTTGCGCCATTGGCTTTGCAGGTAAAAATAACGCAAAAGTAATGCCGACATGATCAGTGCGATGAGACCGTGGCGCAGGTAACGTTTGACCTCTACCACGGCCCCGCCCGGCACGCCCAGGCCAAAGGCATCCGCCACGGCGGTACAGGCCAGCGTCAAGGCGACCACGATCGCGCAGCAAGTGGCCGCCGCTACCCAGCGTTTCAAGTGCGCCAGCCAGGGCCGCAGCCCGCAAAGCACGCCGGCCGACAACAGCACTACCCACTGCACGAACAGCGAGGTCAGCGCTAGCTTTACCCAGTTGAAGCCGGGCCGCATCGGCTCCGACAGCACCAGCACCAACACCAGCAGTTCAGCCAGCAAGATGAGGATGAACAACGCATGGGGCTGGCACAGTTCCGGTACGAAAAAATCGGGCGTGCGCTGCTTGGGCGTGCTTGTGGGTGATTGCCGCATTGAGTGGATCCCTGGCTTGGCACCGATTGCCGCCTGCCTCAGACAGTATCGCGTGGCCCTGTTATTATTGCTGGCAAATTCCCGATCACGCCTTCAACGAGCCCATTCATGAGCACTGATAAGACCAACCAGTCCTGGGGCGGCCGCTTCAGTGAACCCGTCGACGCTTTCGTCGCGCGCTTCACCGCCTCTGTCAACTTCGACCAGCGCCTGTACCGCCATGACATCATGGGTTCCATTGCCCATGCAACGATGCTGGCAAAGGTCGGCGTACTCACCGAAAGCGAGCGTGACACTATCATCGATGGTCTGCAGAGCATCGAAAAGGAAGTGCAAGCCGGCACCTTCGAGTGGCGCGTAGAGCTTGAAGACGTGCACATGAACATTGAGGCGCGGCTTACCGATCGTATCGGCGTGACCGGTAAAAAACTGCACACCGGGCGCAGCCGTAACGACCAGGTGGCCACCGACATCCGCTTGTGGCTGCGCGATGAGATCGACCTGATCCTGGGCGAAATCACCCGCCTGCAGCAGGGCCTGCTGGCGCAGGCAGAGCGTGAAGCGGCGACCATCATGCCCGGTTTCACCCACCTGCAAACCGCCCAGCCGGTCACCTTCGGCCACCACCTGCTGGCCTGGTTCGAGATGCTCAGCCGCGACTACGAGCGCCTGGTCGACTGCCGCAAGCGCACCAACCGTATGCCCCTGGGCAGCGCCGCGTTGGCGGGCACAACCTACCCAATCGACCGCGAACTGACCTGCACCCTGCTGGGCTTCGAAGCCGTGGGCGGCAACTCGCTGGACGGCGTGTCCGACCGGGATTTCGCCATCGAATTCTGCGCCGCCGCCAGCATTGCGATGATGCACCTGTCGCGGTTCTCCGAGGAGTTGGTGCTCTGGACCAGCGCGCAATTTCAGTTCATCGAGTTGCCTGATCGGTTCTGCACCGGCAGCTCGATCATGCCGCAAAAGAAAAACCCCGACGTACCTGAGCTGGTGCGCGGCAAAAGTGGCCGCGTGTTTGGCGCACTGATGGGCTTGCTGACCTTGATGAAGGGCCAGCCGCTGGCCTACAACAAGGACAACCAGGAAGACAAAGAACCGCTGTTCGACGCAGCCGACACGCTGCGCGATTCCCTGCGCGCCTTCGCCGACATGATCCCGGCCATCAAACCACGCCACGCCATGATGCGCGAAGCGGCCCTGCGCGGCTTCTCTACCGCCACCGACTTGGCCGACTACCTGGTGCGCCGCGGCCTGCCTTTCCGCGACTGCCACGAAATCGTTGGGCATGCGGTTAAGTACGGCGTCGAGCAGGGTAAAGACCTGGCCGAAATGAGCCTCGACGAACTGCGCCAGTTCAGCGACCAGATCGAGCAGGACGTATTCGACGTACTCACCCTCGAAGGCTCGGTCAACGCCAGGGACCACGTAGGCGGCACGGCGCCAGCGCAGGTCAAGGCAGCAGTAGCCCGCGGTCAGGCGCTGCTGGCCAGCCGCTAACTGCCTAGACGAACGCGCCAGCGGATCACCGCTGGCGCCCGCCCACGAATTGGAGCCGCACCATGAGCGAGCATGACCAGAACGAAGAAGACTTCGTCGAAGACACCCTGACCGAAGCCGTCGAAAACCAGATAGAAAGCGACAACCCGCCAGCCGCCAAGGCCACATTCAACAAGCTGACCCTGGTGGGCTACGAGCGCGAAGAGATCCTCAACCTGATGGCCCACGTGTTGGCCATTGAAATCGACGCCATGCTGGAAGAAGACCGACCCTTCAATAGCGATTGGTATGAAGCGGCCCTGCGCGCCTTACCCACACTACCTGCGGAAAAACCCTGAGCCAGCACAGGCGCGTTCGCCAGACTCTTACTACACTGGGAAAACCCCGCTGCCGCTGAACGCCGGGGGAACACGCCCGGCGCTGTCTATGGCGCCAGCGACCTTCCAAGAAAAGTCTGGAGTCCCTATGTCGTACACACCCGAGTTGGTTGCCGAACTGGAAATCCTTGCGCTGTTCAACCTGAGCAATGCCCGCGAAGGGCTGAAAGTCCATCACACTGCCACGCCCGAGGCCATCGCCGCCGCGGGGCGCCTGTTCGACAAGGGCCTGATCACTCAAGCCGACGGTGGCTACCTCACCAGCCTCGGGCTGGAGTCGGCCCAGCATGCGCAATCGCTGCTGACCATTCTCAACGTCACCCAAGCCGCCTGATCACCCTGCGGTGCGGGCCGCCACGCTCGCACCCAGCTCCCCGCCAAGATAAATCCCGGCGGCACACTAAAACTTCCCCGCCCCACGCCGATAGCCTGCTGTAGCGCCCGCCTCGCCTAGCTCATAACACCCTGGCTGGTTTGAATCGTAGATGACCCGCACCCATGAAATCCGTCCGGATCTGGACCAAGGTATCGACCGCCAGGTCCTGGCGCAATTGCGCGCGCGCTTCCTGAAACTCAATCAGGCCCGCCTGAATCGAGCCAATGAAGGCTTGTCGATCCGCCAGCAGGCGGTGCTGCGGCTGCTGCCTTTGTTTTTTCACGTAAACCACCCGCTACTGCCCGGTTACGTGTCGAGCAGCACACCCGCCGGGTTATCGAACTACGAGCCCGACCGACAGACCCTGGCCGAAGCGCAACGGCTGACCCGCTCGTTTTCCTACAAGACACGCCACGGCAAACCGGCGCAGCCCATTCACGGGCTGTTCCTCATGGGCAGCCTGGGCACCCTGGCCCAGGCCGAGCAGAGTGACTTGGATGTCTGGGTCTGCCATGCGGCGGATTTGCCTGGGCACGCTCTTGATGAGCTACGGCGCAAATGTCAGCTACTGGAGGCCTGGGCCGAGACCCAGGGCGCCGAGGCGCATTTCTTTCTGATCGACCTGGAGCGCTTTGCCTCAGGCGAACGGGACGCCAAGCTGAGCGCCGAGGACTGCGGTTCGACCCAGCACTACCTGCTGCTCGACGAGTTCTACCGCACTGCCATCTGGCTCGGCGGGCGCACGCCCTTGTGGTGGCTGGTGCCGGTGTATGAAGAGCCGCACTACGCCCAGTACACCCAGACCCTACTGAGCAAGCGCTTTATCCGCCCGGACGAACACCTGGACCTGGGCCATATGGCGCAAATACCCGCCGGTGAATTCGTCGGCGCCGGCCTTTGGCAACTGTTCAAAGGCTTGGAGTCGCCCTATAAAACCGTGCTCAAGCTGCTCTTGACCGAGGTCTATGCCAGCGAGCATCCCACCGTGCATTGCCTCAGCCTGCGCTACAAACAGGCCGTGTTCGCCAACCAATTCGACCTCGATGAGCTCGACCCCTACATCGCGGTGTACCGGCGTATCGAACACTACCTGTTGGCCCGTAATGAGCCCGAGCGCTTGGAGCTGGTGCGCCGTAGCCTCTACCTCAAGGTCAACAAAAAAATCTCGAACCTGGGCCGCAACCGCCAGCCCGGTTGGCAATACCAAGTGATGCAACGCCTTACCCGCGAGTGGGGCTGGAGTGAGCGCCAGTTGGCCTTGCTCGACAGCCGCAGCCAGTGGAAAGTCCGGCAAGTCAGCAGCGAGCGGCGCGCGCTGGTCAGCGAGCTCAACTTCAGCTACCGCTTCCTCACCCAATTCGCGCGGCAACAAAATATTGAAACCCTCGCCGATCGGCGCGAGATGAATATCCTCGGCAGGCGCTTATACGCCGCCTTCGAGCGCCGCGCGGGCAAGGTCGAGTTTATTAACCCGGGGATTGCCCCCGACTTGGCCGAAGACACCCTGACCCTGATTCAAGCGCCCAACCGGCGCGAACCCGGCCAGACCTGCTGGGCGCTTTATAACGGTAACCTGAGCACCCAAGAGTGGGAGCAATTTTCCCCCCTGCGGCGCAGCCGGGGCCTGCTTGAACTGCTCGCCTGGAGCCATCGCAACGGCGTGATCGACAGCAGCACGCGGCTGGCGCTGCACCCGGGCGACAGCGATCTGAGCGAATTCGAACTGTTCAACGTGCTCGGCAGCCTGCAGCAAAGCGTACCCTTGCCGCTGCCCAGGATCGAAGAAGAAGACCTGTTGCGCCCGGCCGTGCCGCGTGAGGTATTGCTGTTGGTGAACATCGGTATCGACCCGCTGCGCCATCATCGGGATATGAATATCCTGATGACCACCGAGCGCACCGATGCCTTGAGTTACGCCGGGGCCCGCGAGAACCTGATCCTGACCCTGGATCAAGTGATGCTCAATAGCTGGAATGAACTGCAAGTGTGCCGCTTCGACGGCCCCTACGCGCTGCTGGACTGCCTGCGCGCCTACTTGCAAAACCTGCCACGCGAGCAGCCCGCGCCGCGCCTGAGCGTGCGCTGCTTCTGCCACAACCGTGCCCCGGCCATCGCGCAGCGGGTCGAGGCGCTGCTGTCGACCGCCCAGGACCTGCTGCAGCAGGGCCTAAACCACCGCTACCTGATACAAGTACAAGAGCACTATCACGTGCTAGAGCTGAACCGTGGGCAGGTCCAGCACGTTCCGCTGAACAGCACTGGCGCGCTGCTCGACTACCTGAGCCGCGAGCTGAGCCGTTACAGCCCGCTGTACCTGGACGCCAACGCGCTGACCGAGCACGACCTGGCGCTGATTCTGCCGCAAGGCCAGGCCCGCTGCATTCAGGTGTTTTACCGCCTGCACGAGGGGTCGGCCGAAGTGTATGTGCTCGATGAATTCAATGCCCTGTGGCATCAGCGCCTGCCGTTGCACGACGAGCAGAGCCTGTTGCTGCCTTTGCAGCGTTTTTTCCAATGCCTGCTGTACCGACGCTCGGCGTTGGCGCCGCTGGGGGATGGCACCGCCCTGGCGCAGATCGAGGTGCAGTACTACCAACTGCTGGGTACAGGCCGGGCTCGGCGCTTGGAGCTGCGCCCAGCCCCTCGGGTCACTGCGGACAAGCCCTTCTACGACGTGCAGGCGATCTTCAGCCGCACCGCTGGCGAGCCGCAGGTCAGCCTGTATTGCGATCAGCAGGAGTTTTCTGAATTGGAGTACGGCGACGAGCTGTTTAGCGTGGTCGCCCGCCATATTGTCGAGCGGCGCCAGCAGGGGCAGCATTACCGCTGCTACATCACCGACCTGGACCTTTCGGCGCTACCGGCCACTGGATTCGGTTCGATGCAACGTTACCTGCGCTACAAGACAGAACTGGAAAACGCTCTGAATACCGCGTTGGGCACGTAGGAGGGGGTCTTGCCCCCGATAGGCCGCCACGCGGCCGGTTCCAGGCGCGACACGAATTCAATGTCGAGAAAAAGATCGGGGGCAAGCCCCCTCCTACAAGGCGGCGCGGCGCTCGGCGGCTTGGGCGCAGATTTGCCGGCGCCGGGCGTCGTCGGCCGAGCGCCATTCGCGGATGTCTTCGACATGGCGAAAGCAACCCCGGCACACCTTGGCTTCGTCCAACCGGCATAAACTGATGCAAGGCGACGCCACGGCCGGGCTCACGTTGCTGTACAGCGGCTTGGGCGGGCGCGCGGGCGGCGTAGGGTTATCCACGGGCTGGGTCATAGTTAGATCTCGTCGAAGTCCAAATCCGCCCCGGCCTGGGCCTGGGTCGAACGCTTGAGCATCTCGCCGAGCAGTTCCTCGGACTTGTCGCACATCCACTGGCTGTTTTCTTCGTCGTAGTCGAAATGGAAACCGCCGGCCTTGCACGCCAACCACAGCTGGCGCAGGGGCTCCTGGCGGCTGATGATCAGTTGGCTGCCGTTGGCGAACTCGATTGTGAGCACGCCGGCAGACAGCTCTAGGTCGACGTCCAAGCCACTGTCCTCAAACACGTCTTCCACGTTTTGCTGAGTTTCATCGACAAGGTCGTGAAAGCGGGCTTCGGTCAAACTCATTGCAGGAACCTCGAAAAATGTCTGCGGCACGATACGAGCAGCACGCCACGAATGCAAAGCATACCGCGAAAACCCCATGCGCCAATGCTCTGCCGCCCCAGCGGTAGCGCATCGGGTCGGCGCGAATAGGCAACTCGGCGGGTGGCCGGTATACTCGGGCGCAACTACTGCTTATACAAAGGATTTCGCCATGAAGCGCCTGATTTCCTCCCTTGCCGCGCTTGTTGCGGTGGCCTGCCTGGTCTCGGCATGCGGTCAAAAGGGCCCGTTGTACCTGCCCGACGACAGCAAGTCGCCCGAAGAACAAGCCAAGTCGCAATCGCACAAGCACTGATAAGGGACCCCCATGGACGCTTTCAACGACCGCGGCGGTGAGCTGTTCGCGGAGGGTGTGGCTTTGTCTTCCATCGCCGAACGCTTTGGCACCCCGACCTACGTCTACTCGCGCGCCCACATCGAAGCCCAGTACCGCGCCTATGGCGATGCCTTGGCCGGTACACCGCACCTGGTCTGCTTCGCCGTCAAGGCTAACTCCAACCTCGGCGTGTTGAACGTACTGGCACGCCTGGGCGCCGGCTTCGACATCGTCTCCGGCGGTGAGCTGGAGCGGGTTCTGGCCGCCGGTGGCACCCCTGATAAGGTGGTGTTTTCTGGGGTCGGCAAGACCCGCGCCGACATGCGCCGCGCGCTACAAGTGGGTGTGCATTGCTTCAATGTCGAGTCCGTGGACGAGTTGGAGCGCCTGCAAGAAGTCGCCGCCGAGCTCGGCCTGCGCGCACCGGTGTCGTTGCGGGTCAACCCGGATGTCGACGCCGGCACGCACCCCTATATTTCTACGGGCCTGAAAGAAAACAAATTCGGCATCGATATCGCCGCCGCTGAAGACGTCTACATTCGCGCCGCGCAACTGCCCAACCTGGAAGTGATTGGTGTCGACTGCCATATCGGCTCGCAGCTCACCAGCCTGCCCCCCTTCCTCGACGCCCTCGACCGCCTGCTGGCGCTGGTCGACCGTTTGAGCGAATGCGGCATCTACCTGCGCCATCTGGACCTGGGCGGTGGTTTGGGGGTGCGCTATCGCGATGAGCAGCCACCCCTGGCTGGCGACTATATCCAGGCCGTCCGTGACCGCCTGGAGGGCCGAGACTTGGCGCTAGTGTTCGAACCGGGCCGTTTTATCGTGGCCAACGCCGGTGTTTTGCTCACCCGCGTGGAATACCTCAAGCACACCGAGCACAAAGACTTCGCCATTGTCGACGCGGCCATGAACGACCTGATCCGCCCTGCCCTTTATCAGGCCTGGATGGGTGTCAGTGCGGTACGCCCGCGCGCCGGCGAGAGCCGCCCCTACGACATCGTTGGGCCCATTTGCGAGACCGGCGACTTCCTGGCCAAGGACCGCCCACTGGTACTGGCTGAAGGCGACCTACTGGCGGTGCATTCCGCTGGGGCCTATGGTTTTGTTATGAGTTCGAACTACAACACCCGCGGGCGTTGCGCCGAAGTGTTGGTCGACGGTGATCGAGCCTTCGAAGTGCGTCGCCGCGAAACGGTGGCTGAATTGTTCGCTGGCGAAAGCCTACTGCCGGAGTGATCCCATGCTATTGCGCTTTACCAAGATGCATGGCCTGGGCAACGACTTCATGGTGCTCGACCTCGTCAGCCAACACGCGCATATCCTGCCCAAGCATGCCAAGCAATGGGGCGATCGCCACACGGGTATCGGCTTCGACCAACTGCTACTGGTCGAGGCCCCCAGCAACCCTGAGGTGGATTTTCGCTACCGCATTTTCAACTCCGACGGTTCGGAAGTGGAACAGTGCGGCAACGGTGCACGCTGCTTCGCCCGCTTCGTGCTGGACAAACGCCTGACCGCGAAAAAATGCATTCGGGTGGAAACCAAGAGCGGCATAATAGTGCTCAACGTGCGCAACGATGGCCAGATCAGCGTCGACATGGGCCCACCGGTGCTGGCGCCGGCGGACATCCCGTTCCAGGCTCAAGCACAGGCCTTGAGCTACGACCTGCAGGTCGATGGCGAGTCGTTGTCCATGGCCGCCGTTTCCATGGGCAACCCGCACGCCGTATTACGCGTGCAGGACATCAACCAAGCCCCCGTGCACCAGCTGGGGCCAAAAATTGAGCACCACCCGCGCTTCCCGGCTCGGGTCAACGTCGGCTTTTTGCACGTCGTCGACCGCCAGCGCGCGCAATTGCGCGTGTGGGAGCGCGGTGCCGGAGAGACCCAAGCCTGTGGCACCGGGGCTTGCGCCGCGGCGGTGGCCGCCATCAGCCAGGGCTGGATGGATTCACCCCTGCTCATCGATCTTCCTGGCGGGCGCTTGTCGTTGGAATGGGCAGGCCCTGGCCAACCCGTGATCATGACTGGCCCCGCCGTGCGCGTCTACGAAGGTCAAGTCCGTTTATAAGTGAGCGATTTTGATGACCGATCAGCCTCAGGTTCCAGCCAGCCACACCGACGCCGAAGCGGCGGCGGTGGCCGAGTATTTGCGCAAGAACACTGGTTTTTTCGTCGACCACGAAGAGCTGCTGACCAGCCTGCGTTTGCCCCATCAACGCGGAGACACCGTGTCGCTGGTCGAACGCCAGGTCAAAGTGCTGCGCGAGCGCAATATCGAAATGCGCAATCGCTTGTCACAGTTGATGGACGTTGCCCGGGACAATGATCGACTGTTCGAGAAAACGCGTCGGCTGATTCTCGACCTGCTCGACACCAGCAGCCTGGAAGAAGCGGTGATCGCCGTCGAGGACAGCTTGCGTCAGGAGTTTCAGGTGCCGTTCGCTAGCCTCATTCTTTTCGCCGAAACCCCCACTCCCGTAGGGCGCTCGGTGACCCTGGCCGAGGCCCAAAAGGCGATTGGTGGGTTGCTGACGGAGGGCAAAACCCTGTGCGGCACCCTGCGAGACCACGAACTGGACTTTCTATTTGGTGAAGACCAGCGCAAGCAGATCGGCTCCACGGCCGTGGTTGCCCTGAGTTACCAGGGGGTGCTGCAGGGCGTACTTGCGGTCGGCAGCCGCGACCCACAGCATTACAAGAGCTCATTGGGGACGCTATTTCTCAACTACATCGCTGAAGTGCTCAGCCGCGTCCTCCCGCGCTACACCAACCTTTTGCGCCCGGTGCGCTAGCTATGTTGGCCCAGCTCGAGGCTTATTGCGCGCATTTGCGCACCGAGCGCCAGGTCTCCAGCCATACGCTGGAAGCCTACCGCCGCGACTTGAACACGGTGCTGGGTTTTTGCGAAAAGGAGCAGCTGTCGAGCTGGGCGGCGCTGGATATCCAGCATCTGCGCCGGTTGATCGCTCGCCGCCACCAACAGGGCCAATCTTCGCCAAGCCTGGCCCGGCTGCTATCTGCAGTGCGGGGCTTTTATCGTTACCTCAATCGCGAAGGCCTCTGTAGCCATGACCCGGCCAACGGCCTGGCACCGCCCAAGGGCGAGCGGCGACTGCCGCGCACGCTGGACACCGACCGCGCGCTGCAATTGCTCGAAGGCGCGGTGGAGGACGACTTCCTGGCCCAACGTGACCAAGCCATGCTGGAGCTTTTTTACTCCAGCGGGCTGCGCTTGTCGGAGCTGACCGCCCTTAACCTGGAGCAATTGGATTTGGCCGATGGCCTGGTGCAAGTGCATGGTAAGGGCAGTAAAACCCGCGTCCTGCCCGTCGGGCGCAAAGCGCGTGAGGCGTTGCAGCAATGGTTGCCGCTGCGGGCCCTGAGCAACCCGGCCGACGATGCCGTATTCGTCAGCCAGCAGGGCCGCCGCCTGGGCCCGCGGGCCATTCAGCTGCGGGTCAAGGCTGCCGGCGCACGCGAGCTGGGCCAGAATCTGCATCCGCACATGCTGCGGCATTCATTCGCCAGCCACCTGCTGGAGTCCTCCCAAGACCTGCGTGCCGTGCAAGAAATGCTCGGCCACGCCGACATCGCTACCACCCAGATTTACACCCACCTCGACTTTCAACACCTGGCGACGGTGTACGACAGCGCCCACCCCAGGGCCAAACGCAAAGGCGGCGACACATGAGCATCCAATTGATCACGTTCGACCTTGACGATACCTTGTGGGACACCGCCCCTGTCATCATCAGCGCTGAAAGCGCATTGCGTGAGTGGCTGAACGCCCATGCCCCGCGACTGGGCCCGCTGCCTGTGGAGCAGGTGGCAGAGATCCGCAAGCGCATGGTCGACGCGGACCCCAGCTTAAAATACCGCATCAGTTTTTTACGCCAGCGAGTGCTGGCCCACGCCCTCGCCGAGGCCGGCTATGCCCAACCCGAAGCTGAGACGTTGGCTGAACAGGCATTCGCGGTGTTCCTGGAGGCCCGGCAGCAGGTCGAGGTGTTTCCCCAGGCGCAACCTGCCCTGGCGCTGCTTGCGCAAAGCTATACCTTGGGTGTGATCACTAACGGCAACGCAGATGTGCACCGTATCGGGCTGGGCGAGCATTTCGCCTTTGCCTTGTGCGCTGAGGACATGGCCATCGGCAAGCCTGACGCGCGGCTGTTTCAGGAGGCGTTACGCCGAGGTGGGGTGCCGGCCGGCGCAGCCGTTCACGTTGGTGACCACCCCGGCGATGACATTGCCGGCGCGCAGGCTGCAGGCATGCGCGCGATCTGGTACAACCCCCGCAGGCTGCCCTGGCAAGGCGATGGCCGGCCAGATGCCGAGGTCGCCAGCCTGAGCGAGATCGCCGAAGCTGTGCGCGCGCTTTGAGGGGTGCAAGAGATCGGGGGCGAGCCCCCTCCTACACATGACGTAGGAGGGGGCTCGCCCCCGATCTTCTGCCCTAAATAGGGCGGCTGCCGTATTTGTTGTCCGGCTTCTTGGGTGGGTCGGCCACCACATTCGCTTCGACCTCCTGCACTTTGCCGCCACGCGCAAGAAACTCTTCCATGGCCCGGGCCAAGGCGTCGCGTTCCTTATTTTTGGCTTCAATGCTGGGAAGCTCGTCTACGGAGACAGCGGCCTTGGCCTTGCCTTTGGCGGCAGGGGCTGGTGAATCGCCACCGTCATCTTCCGCTACCTCCTCAGGGCCGGCCTCGAGGGACTCCTCGGTTTCGTCATCCTCTCCGACTTCAAGGTCGTCTTGTTCCAGATCATCGTCGCTCATGTTCTACCTCATGACTTGCGAAAGCAGATTATTTATGGCCCAGCTCACCCTCTATCGACGGCAACCGGAAAAAATTCACATCCACTGTTAACCAGCGGTTTAAAAGCGCTCACCTTGTAGCGTCGCGAGCACCCTGCGAGCGCCGCCATGATCGCGGTGTTCGCCTAAGTAAACACCCTGCCAAGTGCCCATCGCCAACCGTCCATCCGTGACCGGCAGGCTAAGTTGGCAACCCAGCAGGCTGGCTTTGAAATGCGCCGGCAGATCGTCAGGGCCTTCATCGTTATGCTCAAAACCATCGACACCTTGCGGAGCGATAAAGTTGAAAAAACGTTCGAAATCTCGACGAACAGCCGGGTCGGCGTTTTCGTTGATGGTCAACGAGGCCGACGTGTGTTGCAGCCACACGTGCAGCAACCCGATGCGACAATCACTCAACCAGGGTAACCCGGCCACCAACTCGTCAGTGACCAGATGAAACCCTCGGGGCCTTGCCCGCAGGGTAATCAGTTGTTGCTGCCACATACTGTTCTCCGCACATTCGGGGCGCATTCTAGCGCGCTCTGGGGAAAAGCAAAGAGGTGGATGTAGAACAAAAGCTGTCGGAAACCACCCCCGGTTTTGCCCGCCCTCAGTGCAGTGTCGAGCAGGCCCCGAACAAACGCCCTGCCCCTGAATCAAGTGACAAACGCCAGGCAAAAAAATGCCCGGCGAACCGGGCATTTTTTTTGGAACGCGATTACAGGTTGTAACCACGCTCGTTGTGCTGCGCCAGGTCGAGGCCTACGGCTTCTTCCTCGTCGGTGACACGCAAGCCCATGATCGCATCCAGCACCTTCAGGATGATGAAGGTGACCACAGCGGTGTAGACCACGGTAAAGGCAACGCCTTTGAACTGAATCCAGACCTGCGCCGGGATGTCGGTCACGGTGCCGAAGCCGCCCAATGCTGGGGCTGCGAAAACACCGGTGAGTATCGCACCGACAATGCCACCGATCCCGTGCACGCCGAAAGCGTCCAGGGAGTCGTCGTAGCCCAGCTTGCGCTTCAGGCTGGTGGCGCAGAAGAAGCAGATCACACCGGCCGCCAGGCCAATGATCAGCGAGCCCATCGGGCCGACGGTACCGGCCGCTGGTGTGACTGCCACCAAGCCTGCAACCACACCCGAAGCGATACCCAGGGCGCTGGGCTTACCGTGGGTCAGCCACTCAGCGAACATCCAGCCCAAGGCCGCAGCTGCGGTAGCGATCTGGGTGACCAACATCGCCATACCGGCAGTGCCATTGGCCGCTGCGGCGGAGCCGGCGTTGAAGCCGAACCAGCCTACCCACAGCATGGCCGCGCCGATTAGGGTGTAGCCCAGGTTGTGCGGCGCCATCGGGGTGGTCGGGAAGCCTTTACGCTTGCCGAGCACGATGCACGCCACCAGGCCAGCAATACCGGCGTTGATGTGCACCACGGTGCCGCCCGCGAAGTCCAGTACGCCCCAGTCCCACATCAGGCCACCATTGCCCGACCACACCATGTGAGCGATCGGCGCATATACCAGGGTGAACCACACACCCATGAACACCAGCATCGCGGAGAACTTCATGCGCTCAGCGAAGGCACCGACGATCAGGGCAGGCGTGATGATGGCGAAGGTCATCTGGAAGGTGATGAACACCGCTTCCGGGAACAGCGCCGTGGCGGAGGTCAGGCTGGCGGGGGTGACACCGCTCAGGAAGGCTTTGGACAAGCCGCCCACGAAGGAATTGAAGTTAACCACGCCTTGTTCCATACCCGTGGTATCGAACGCCAGGCTGTAGCCGTACACCATCCACAGGATGGAGATCAGGCCGGTGATCGCGAAACACTGCATCATCACCGACAGGATGTTCTTGGAACGCACCATGCCGCCGTAAAACAAAGCGAGGCCGGGGATCGTCATGAACAGCACGAGTGCGGTAGCGGTGAGCATCCAGGCGGTGTCGCCGGAGTTGAGGACGGGGGCTGCCGCCTCCTCTGCCATGGCCAGGCCTGGCAAAGCGAGGGACAACAGGGCTCCTAGCCCTGCGAATTGACGCAGAGTCATATTGTTTTCTCCTGGGGCTTTGAGTATGGAAGGTTAGATCGCGTCGGTATCGGTTTCGCCGGTACGGATACGAATCGCCTGTTCCAGATTGACCACGAAAATCTTCCCATCACCGATTTTGCCGGTGTTGGCGGCCTTGGTGATCGCTTCGATAACCCGGTCCAGGTCTTTGTCGTCAATGGCGACATCGATCTTCACCTTGGGCAAGAAATCGACCACGTACTCGGCGCCACGGTACAGCTCGGTGTGACCTTTTTGCCGGCCGAAGCCTTTCACTTCAGTAACGGTGATGCCCTGCACGCCGATCTCGGACAGCGACTCGCGCACGTCATCCAATTTGAACGGCTTGATGATGGCAGTGACTAGCTTCATGAAACTTTCTCCCGAATTTGGTGGACTTGCCCCAGGAAAACAAACCCGACTCAAGTCTAAGCGCAGTGTCTGGCTTTGTAACGCATCGTCGATCATGGCATCCGTTGACCGACACCAGAAAACCGCTCCTGACGAAAACACTTCCCGCGGAGCTCTGCACGGCATTCGTCACAGCGACTGCTTCAGTGCGTGGGTCAATTGCCAATAAGCAGAAAGCTTGCCATGTCGCCCCAATCATCAAATTAAAGGGGATAAACCCGGCCTTTGATCAGGAAACAACCAGCCGCAGAAATGTCGCGCACCCAATCGGTGCGAACGCCCGGCCTAGCGCGCACAAAAACCGTGCAACGCTTGGGCGCCATCGAGCCCGGGCCCTGGCGTGCTACACTGCCCACCTTCAATTCAGGAGCCCGCCCATGCTAGCGCCCAAAGCCTTTCTCGACGCCCTGAGCGACCAAGCTTCGCGTCTGTTCAGCGGTGACACCACGCAGCCCCGTGCCGAACTCGAAAGCCAGTTCAAAGCCCTGCTGCAAAGCGGCTTCAGCAAGCTCGAACTGGTCAGCCGAGAAGAATTCGACAGCCAGATGGTCGTATTGGCGCGCACCCGTGCGCGATTGGAGAGCCTGGAAGCCCAGGTCGCAGCACTCGAAGCCAAGCTCGCTGCACCTGCACCATAACGTACCGCGCAAGCCGCTGGACGCCGCTGCAAGCCCTCCTTAAACTCCATCGACGTATCTGATGGATCGGTGTCGATGAACCGCAATGAACTGCGCAAGGCCGATATAAACCTGATGGTGGTTTTCGAGACCCTGATGCAGGAGCGCAACGTTACCCGCGTCGCCGAGAAGCTTTTTCTCGGCCAACCCACCGTCAGCTCTGCGCTCAACCGCCTGCGTACTTTATTCAACGACCCGCTGTTCATCCGCGTGGGCCACCGCATGGAGCCTACCGCCCGCGCCGAAGAGCTCATCAAGCACCTTTCGCCGGCGCTGGATGCCATGTCCATTGCTCTGAGCCTGAGCCACGACTTCGACCCGGCTAGCAGTAATATGACCTTTCGCATCGGGCTCTCCGATGACGTCGAATTTGGCTTGCTGCCGCCCTTGCTGCGAGCGTTGCGCCTGGAAGCGCCCAAGGTGGTGTTCGTGGTGCAGCATGTGGACTACTGGCGTATTCCCGATCTGCTTGCATCCGGTGATATCACCGTAGGCATCAGCCAGACCCGCGGGCTACCCGCCAATGCCAAGCGCAAGTTGCTGCGACGCATGCGGCCACGGGTACTGCGCGCCGACAAGTCCGCAACCCCGCTGACCCTCGACGAATACTGCGCACGCCCCCATGTGCTGGTGTCACACACGGCCAACACCAGTGGCATCGCCGATGAGTGGCTGCACGAAATCGGGCGCTCGCGCCATGTGGTGCTGTCGGTCCCGCAATTCAGCTCGCTGCCCGCGCTACTGGCGGGCACTGACCTGCTCGCCGGCCTGCCCGATTACACCGCCGACGCCATGGCCGCCGCCGGCAATCTGTTCGCTGAACCGCTGCCATTCGATACCCCCAGCCTCGACCTGTCCATGGTCTGGCTGAGCATCATGGACACCGACCCCGCCGAACGCTGGTTACGCGCGCGGCTGGAGGCCTTTATGGGTGACCTGCCACCGCCCGTGCCCTTGTAAACACAACGCCTACCGCCTGGGGTATCCTTTCGGCCCTCGATATGCTCAGAGCCCGAAGTCCTGATGTCTGCGTTTGCCCCTGCCACCGCTCTACACTCGCCCTTGCCCGCCGTACTGGTGGGCCCACTGCTACGGCGCCTTGAACCCCAACGGGTGGTGCTCTGGCTGGTGGCATCGAGGCGCTTGAGCCTGCAATTGCAGTTGCATAGCCCCGGGGCACAGGTGGCGACCTTCGCGCTCAATGAGGAACATTGCCAGGTGGTTGCCATTGGTGTGCACGCGTTCGTGCACCTGGTCGATGTCAAATTGGGCGCTCCCCTGCCCTTCGACCAGTCCATCGGTTACGACCTGCTAATCGATGAGCCCGGCCCAGGCCAGCAAGGCATCGCCCAGTGGGCCCCTCACTTGCTGTATGACGGTGCACAGCGGCCCAACTTCGTGCTGCGCGAGCGCATCGACCAGATCCTCCATGGCTCTTGCCGCAAGCCGCACCACCCGGCAGCCGACGGCCTGCTCTGCGTCGACCGCCTGCTCGCCGCCTGCGAGCAACCGCAACAGCGCCCGGCCCTGCTAATGATGAGCGGCGACCAAGTGTATGCCGACGATGTGGCCGGGCCGATGCTACGCGCCATCCACTGCCTGATAGAGCGCCTCGGGCTGTACGACGAGCAGTTGGAAGGTGCCGTGGTGGACGACAGCGCCGCCTTGTATACCCACGCCGCCAGCTATTACCGGCGCGCTGACTTGCTGCCCGCTTTGAAAAGCAACGATACCCTACGCGAGCGTTTTTTCGGCGGCACGCGTAAACCGATTTTCACCAGTAGCAGTGCCGACAACCACTTGGTCACCCTGGCCGAGGTGCTGGCCATGTACCTGTTGGTCTGGTCGCCAACCCCCTGGCAACTCATCGCGCCGCAACCGCCCGCCTTGGCACCCGAGCAGCAAGCTCGCTACGCCGAAGAGAGCGTTTGCATCGACGGCTTCCGCGACGGCCTGGGCGCCGTGGCCCGCGCCCTTGCGCACTTGCCGTGCCTGATGATTTTCGACGACCACGACATCACCGATGACTGGAACCTGTCGGCGCAATGGGAAGAAACCGCCTACGGCCACCCCTTCTCCAAGCGCATCATCGGCAACGCCTTGATCGCCTACCTGTTGTGCCAGGGCTGGGGCAATAACCCCGACGCATTCGGTGCCCCCTTGGCCAAGCTTCAGGCGCTCAGCGCCAGCGGCCGTGATACCTGGTTCGACAAACCCGTGCAGGACGACCTGATCACTGACCTGCTGCAGTTCCACCAATGGGAGTACGTGCTGCCGACCAGCCCCTCCCTGGTGGTACTCGACACCCGCACCCGGCGCTGGCGCAGCGAACTGAACCTCAAACGCCCCTCGGGCCTGCTCGATTGGGAAGCCCTGAGCGAACTGCAGCAGAAATTGCTCGACCACCCTTCCGCCATCGTGGTGTCTGCGGCGCCGATCTTCGGGGTAAAACTGATCGAAACCGTACAAAAGGTATTCAGTTGGTTCGGCCAGCCGTTGATGGTCGACGCCGAAAACTGGATGGCCCACCGAGGCGCCGCCCAAGTGATCCTGAACATATTCCGACACTCCCGTACGCCAAGGGACTACGTGATCCTGTCCGGAGACGTACACTATTCATTCGTCTATGAAGTAAAGATCCGCTACCGCGAACGCGGCCCCACCATCTGGCAGATCACCAGCAGCGGCGTCAAAAACGAATTCCCTCGTGGCCTGCTGGAGACCTTCGACCGCCTCAACCGCTGGCTCTACGCCCCTTGGTCGCCGCTCAACTGGCTCACCAAACGCCGACGCATGGAAGTCGTACCACGCGTACCGCAACCCCGTGAGGCGGGCGAACGCCTGTGGAACGGCTCGGGGGTCGGGCAGGTGTTTTTTAACGAAAAGGGGCAGCCGAGTCGGATTTTTCAGTTGAATGCGAATGGGCATGAGGCGACGGAGTTTTTGCCGTTAGAGCGGTAAAGGATTGCTGTATGGACAAAGCGGGATGAATTATCAAATCTGGTAAAACAGACAGGACTGCAGGTTGGCGAGCGATAACTCCCAATATGAACAGAAAATATAACTGCAACCAATTAGATATCATAAAATATCGACCTTTACGCGTTCAGATTTCAGTTGCTCGCTTAAAGTCCGCATTGATTTCACCCAGAAGTTGATTGATAAAGATGAGGTTAGAGATTTGATCTCATGAAACCAACCTTCAGGCAAAAAAAGGATATCTCCTGGTTTCAAATTAACCTCAATAAAAAGGACCTGTTCCGCCTTAGGGAATGCGGTATAGTCGGGCGCTGTGGGCTTGAAATCACAGCCTTCCAAACCGCCGTTCAGTGACGTTGACCAACAGCCCAGAGCCTCGCGATTGTGAGGCGCTGCTAGGAGAACCGATTTTTCTCCCCACACTTGGGCAAAAATGTTGTCGACATCATCTCTGTGTAATGGAGTAAGGGTGCCTTCAGGGCCTAGCCAAAAGCGCGGCGTGTGATATAGAGAACGATCAAAAAAATTAGGAAATTTGATGAATTCAATCAGCCTCTCAGGCAGAATATTATTACCCATATACGCTGGCAGCTCATCAGAACTCTTACGGGGCATGTCATCAATATTTGCAATAAATTCTGAAATAGAAGAAACCCTAAACTCCCGCTCAGTTGAGAAAGCCTTATCGACATATGCACCATGACGAGTAATACCCTGTAAATTCGAAAATATTTCTTGAACAGAATCCCTCGACATACTGAATAACGGCCAATCTCTCAGCCCTTGAGAAATTACAACTGGAATTCCTTTCAAACGATGGTTAACAGTAAATTCTTTACGAGACAAATCATCTGCTGGAATTCGCATGACTCCATTGTCAAAACTTAAACGTTCTGATACATCTTCACTAAAACGAGGCAATGCGGGATATCGCTTATTCATCACGACCTCAATCGCACCAGAGTTTTTTCTGTCGATCGCCCGTATCAGATCGGGAATTAAAGTTGCCCGACCAAGGTCACCAACTATTTTCAACCTACCTTCAGAAAATAATTGCTCAATGTCAGCTTCGCCTTGCACCACCTTGTAAAAAAAATATTCCAGTATGTGGATAGTAACGTCAGGGAAAGCATGCATACCACACTGAGCAGTCTTTGATTTGGGAGCATTTATCCAGTAGCGATCAGAGTCTGAAAAAACAAACTGAAAAACTCCTGAAACACCTACCAAATCAGCATTGTAAAACAATTCAGAAACCTTGTTTATTAAGCACATATCTAACTCCGAGCCACCCTTAATATATACAAATCCGGCGCACAATATAATTTCTAATGATCGTTCAAGGCAGCCGCCCCCCCTGAACATTCAATCAAAACTTTATCAATATCTAACAAACGCTGAGTAGTTGCTTTCCACGCTGCTAATCGCTCGTATGCACTTATGAACCAACACAGGTTTTCGCACAAATTGCCGAAAGCCGAATTTATCTGCATAATATCGCCAAAACTTAGGCTGCCCGCAAAAAACCGAGGTACTGCCAGCATGCTGCTGAAAATTAGGCAAAACTTGTTATAGCTTATGCTAAATAGGGTCAAGCGACTTTTAACCATAATTACCTGGCGCATGTTCGTGAGACTCACTTCTAATTTTTTCATAACAGATGCCTTTCTAGAACAGTTTATTTTCTCTATACGCTGCATTAGAGAATTACTTCGAAAGGAGACAAGTTCAAATCGGAGATCAGCCTCAGATCGTTGTTGATCATTACTTAACAGAACCAAACTAGAGCCTATCCTTTGGCAAATATATGTACCGAAAAAAGCGTATAGAATGGCAGCCCAAAACATATGAGCCGGCACCGTAACGCCCCATACAGAAGCCTCGCCGGAAATTTCGACTAATACGAAGCTAAATGAGATGATGCTTACAGCCGTATAAATCAGCCCGCACAAAAGATCTAACGATTCAAAGGTGAATTTCTTGATATCCTCTGCGATTCTCTGATCAGGGTTGTCAATAATCCATTCAATCTCATGTGCCCGAGCGGAAGCAGAGCCCCATTTAGAAATATAATAGCGAGTTAACCAGCGCCTCCATTTGAGCGCAAGCAAATCGACAAGGTAAGTAACGGCAACGAGCCTAGCGACGCAAAAGATGGAAATCCCGACAAAAAACCCAATTAAACTATAAAAGCCCCGCACGTCGCGATCTTGGATGGCATTGTAAAAATTTTTATACCATTCATTGATAGCCAGAGCTGATACCACCCCCAAGATCGAAAGAGCGAGCAACGTAAGAATTGCAAACCAAGCAAAAGCACGCTCTTGGCTGCCCCAATAGAGCGAGATGATAGGAATCAAAGACTTAAAAAAACAATTACTTTCAACTTTTGATACTTTATTGCGATACGCCATGTATCCTTCACCCGCAGTATGCATCATAGCATTTGTAAGATTATCTCGGTTAACTGGTGGTATCGCTAAATCGACCAGAAGCCTAACTTTCCCAAACTAGAGCCAAGTCGGAGACGCGCGATTTGCCAGTTTTTCATCGTGTCAATGTGTTCCTGATTGGCAGCAGAGGAGGCAGACAAGGCATTTAACAACTCAATCATGCTGCCGACTCCGGACTGATAGCGTCCCCGTTCAATATTTAATGATTGACTTGAAAACTCTACCCATTTATCTGTGGCGTCTAACGAGTCCGTTGCAGATTTAAGATCTTGGACATTTGACCAGACATCTAATGCAACTTGTAGTTCTTGACCTAAAATTTCGGCTTCGCGCTGTTCCAGCCGTGCTTGGGCAGCGCGTGCGTTAGACCGCCCTTCGAAACCATCAAACAAAGGAATAATTAATTGAATGCTAATGCTATTATCTTGGATATAGCTCCTCCCACTCGGTTGTACAGATTGATCAGTTCTGACGTTGCTATGACTAACTTTCAGATTAATTCTCGGCATTGTCTCCGCACGCTGCACCTCAATGGCCGCTTTTTGGGCGTCTCTTACAGAATTTGCAAAAATCATGGAAGGATGATCTCGCTTGGCTTGTTCGATGAGCTCATTGACGCTTTCAGAAAATTTGATACCTGGATTTCGGCGTAAATTCACCGCTAGTTCTAAAGGAGTTTCAGGTGGGAGCCCCATGCGCAACGCGATTAGTCCCTTAGCTTTAAGGAGTGTTCTTTGGTGATGGCCCCTGTTAATTTGAGCCTGGGAATAAGCGGTCTGGGCCTGGAGACGATCTGAAAGCGCGGCCGCACCTGATTCATACTTAGCGGTCGCCACTTGAAGATATTCAGATGCGTAGGCAGAAACTTGGCTTGCCGCGACAAATCTATGATGTGCCGCAACTGTATCGTAGAATAGTTGTGAAGCATGTAAAAACACATCCTGCAGATGATTGTCTTGGCCAGCGTTTGCTGCAATGAGTAAATGTTTTGCATTTCTAAGATTCGCATCCCTGTGACCGAAGTCAAATAGCACCCAACTCAAACTCAGTCGGTTGTGAATTTGCCGCAGATACCCATGTGTAGAAAGGTTATACCGCTGATCGTATGCGATGTCCTTGTCACTACCGGTAACAGCAACGATGCCATCGAGGCGTGGCAGATAAGCTGACTTTCTGACCTCAACAGCTTCGGCTTGAGCTTTGGAAATAGCCAATCCCCGCCGAACCTGAGGATCATTACAAAAAACTCGTTCGACCACGTCTTCCAAAGTCAAGACCTTCGGCAATACATTGCTATGACAAGCGATGGGTAGACTACCAAAGCGATGTATATCACTACTGTACATACTAATCGGAGTTAGTGAGCCCGCAGCATCCGATGCTCCGACAGAGTTTGAATAGACCAAGTATAGAAAGCATGTGATGTGAGTTATAAATTTCTTTAGCATTTTTTAACGTCCGCAGCCGGACATATTGACGCGATCATCCACAACTCGACCAGCATGCAACGAAACCACTCGATTTGCAGTAGCTATAGTCTCGGGGCGGTGCGCAACAAGAATCCTAGTTATTTGAAGAGATTGCAGAGCAAGATTTACTTGGCGCTCACATGCTAGGTCAAGATGACTTGTTGCCTCATCAAGTATAAGAATGTCCGGTTTTTTATAGAGCGCCCTTGCCAGAAGCACGCGCTGCTTCTGCCCCCCAGATAAAACAGTGCCCATATCCCCAACGAGTGTATTGTAACCCATCGGCAGTGCCTGAATTTCATCGTGAATTGAGGCCTTCCGGGAACACTCTATGATCCAGTCCAAGTCAGGACTAGTATCAAAAAAAGCGATATTATCTGCAAGTGAACCAGCAAAAAGACAATCATCTTGCATAACGGTGCCGATTTGGCTGCGAAATTTATTCACATTTAAATGGCGGAGATCTTCACCGGCTATTTTTATCTTTCCTTCCGTAGGGGTTAAGATCCCCAATAACAGCCCAATGAGAGTACTTTTACCACTACCAGAAGCGCCGGCGATCGCAACTAACTCCCCATAAGCAATATGCAGGTCTATACCCTTTAATACATAATCTTCATGCGCCGAATAACGATACTTTAAACCCTTTATATCAATATCGCCAAAGAGAGCAGGATCTCTATCTTCAAACTCCTTGATATCTTCAGGGGGAGAGGTAACAATATCTGCCAAACGCTCAGCCTGTAATCTAAGCATATTAAGTGCAAAAATGCTGTCTATTAAACTGGATACACGACTCATAAACTGAGTTTTATACGCTATAAATGCCATCAGCACACCGACAGTGAATTCACTATTCATAACCATTGAAGCACCAAACCCGACTGCAATAATACTTTCAGCGCCAAAAATCAAGCTATTCAATTGCGTATATGTCAGCTGTAGTTTGTGGGTTCTTAAACCGGCGTTGATCTGCTGGACCAGTAACGCGAGCCAAACTGACCGCCTCTCAGCGTCACGTTGAAAAAGCTTAATTGTACGTATGCCTCGTACAGTTTCGAAAAAATGACTTTCTTGTCGAGCAGTATGAGTGATTTGCTCCTCACTTGCCCGGCGTAATGGAAGGTACCATGCCCATCTAAAAGCTGCGTAGGCAACAATGGCGGCCACACTTACCAGTGAAAGTGGTGGACTATAAGCAAACATTAGAATGAGCGTTGCTATGGTCATTAATCCATCAAGCAGAGTGGAAAAAAAAGCAGCCGTCAGTGTTTTCTGTATTTCGCCAATAGCGCCGAATCTTGAAACGATGTCACCTAAATGGCGCTTTTCGAAATACTGAACGGGTAAGCGGAGAAGATGAGTAAATACGTTGGCACGCCACTGAACACTTAATAAGGTAGTCATGTGAATCATGACCAAAGCAAGTGTAAAACTAACCGCTTGCTGCATCACTAATAATATAGAAAATCCTATTATTAACATATGCAGCAGATCGCGATCCTGGGTAATCAATACATTGTCGAAGATCCATTGTAAAAAAAATGGACCTATCAGTGACATGGTCTCCAGCACAAGCGCCAATATTAGCACTTGCGTTAAACTCCGATATAGTCCGTGGACTCTGCCTACGATATCTGCAATTTTTATCTCCGACTTGGCCTTCTTTTTTTCAAAACCGTTGTCCGTCCATAATTCAACAGCTATACCAGTGAAAGATAGGCTGACTTCAGATAGACTTAACTTACAGTTGCCTTTTGCGGGGTCATGCAAGACTACATACTCTCCCTGTATGGCTTTTAGAACAACAAAGTGGTTGAAGTTCCAGTGCAAAATGCACGGCAAGCTGAGCTTCCCTATATCTTCAAGCTCAAGCCTGACAGATCTTGTACCCAGCTTGAGAATTTTAGCTGTTGTAATCAGCTGCTTCAGATTCATTCCTTTGAGGGACACACTAAATTGACGGCGTAAATCCATAAGTGATACGTGGTATCCGTGATAACATGAGATCATTGCTAAGCACGCCAAACCACATTCGGTAGCTTCCGTTTGGAGAATCAATGGTAGCCGTCGGCCAATCCGAAACGCTAACGAATCTAAGTAACTCATTTAATTTCCTTCAGAATTTTTCTGTCAGACTATAGATAGGATTGATCACCCATTCATATAGATGGCGACTTTCCTGCAAGATGTCTGCTTCAACCAACATGCCAGCACGAAGCGGACGAGATTCTCCATTAGCCATCACGAATTGGTCCTCGATTTCAACGCGAACTTGATATACTTGCTCCCCACCAACTTCGAGCCCGGGCACGGTTCCAGACACAGAAGCTAATTCATGTGCAGACAAAGCAATTTTTGTAATGCTTTTGATCTTTCCGGCGTGCTGACCAAATTTTTGATAGGGGAAGGAGTGATATCGCATCATCACAACATCCCCGACGTCAATAAATCCGACAGCTCTACCTGGAGCATATAGCTCAACTAGGAGAGAAGACCCTTCCGGTAAAACAGTCATCAACGGCCGATTATAGTGTATGGTTTGACCTGGCTCGGCTAAGATAGCCGTTACCAAACCCGCCTGCGGAGCAATCACTATTTCTGTACGCTGGGCCTCGCTTTCAATAAACTCCTGCTCTACATTGAGCAGCGCACGTTGAATAGCGGCTTCTTGATTTTGATGTATAGCCGAAAGCTGCGAGCAATAACGTGTCCGCTCTGTAAACTCGTAATCTAGGACCTGGGCCTCTCTAGCTAGCATCTGGAGCTTTTGCCGCTGACCCAATAGTTCCGCTTGGCGTTGCTGTAATTGGTCGATCGATATGTAACCTTTTTCCCTGAGACCTTGATAACGATTGCTTGCGTCCGCGGCCAGTTGGACCAGCCTTCTTTGGTCCGCTATCTGCTCGCTTAATGCCTCTAACTGATGCTTGAGACTTTTTAGCTTGCTTTGAATACCAGACGTCTCCTCAGCCTGAATCTGCTTGAGTGTTAACAATTCCTTCCGAAGAGATAGTCTTCGCTGTCCTATGCGATCACTAACACCTGCATGCACGTGGCTTAAATCCCCTGAACGACGCTCGCCGGATAACCGAACCAGCCGCTCTCCCTGCTTGACCACTTGGCCCTCTTCAACAAACCGCTCGAGTATTGAGCCATTCCCCCTGGCATATATTTTTACCAGGCCTTGGGACGGTACCAACTGCCCGGAAAGCGTAACGCGCTTTGTATAACTGCCAAGAAATAGCATCATGATTAGCGAAACTAACGCGCCCCCCGCAAGCATCGTGTATAGACGAAATGATATTGGCCGAACTATTAAAACCTCGCCCAACCATAGAGCGCCTCTAGAACTCAATGCTTCAGAACGAAACAACCTTTTTTTTGACATCAAACCTACTCTGTTTCTAGATAACACAAGAGATCGACCAAGCACTATTTGTCAGACTCGTCTTAACGCATTTCAAGAAGCTTCCTACAAACAGGGATTACAATTTTTTCCCACTGCAAATGGCCTCACGTTTTTCGAACACTATGATAACTTCTTTATAATATAAATCGTTACAGTGCTTGCTCTACTACAATTACTTTGTAAGACTCTAAATGAACATCAACCAGGGTAGAAAATGAAAGTCACCAAACGAGAGCTCGATGTGATGAATTTACTAGTTAGCGGGCTAACTAATAAGCAAATTGGCCAAAGGCTTGGGATCAGTAACCACACGGTAAGAGATCACATTTCTACGATCTGTGGCAAACTAAACGCGGCAAACCGCGTAGAGCTAGCAGCGATAGTTGCGAAAATTGAGGCTCAAATGGCGGACTCGCCTTCGTAAATAATTGATACCAATTTCGCACATGGCGATACGTTCTGTTAGCCCTGCAGGTGTAGGGGGGGCTGGTTTTTCAATGCGTATTTCCCATCAGTACGCTATAGCCATCTTATGCTTATTGACTCAGGAGGACCTCGAGATAATTTTTTCTGCCAAAAATAATTTTGAAACGTGTAAGACGCTTTCTTTAATTTTGTAGGTATCATCCGACGGCGGAATATAACAATCAAAAATCTTGCACGTGATAAATAGAATGTTAGTGTTGAGGCGGCGTAGGCTCTGTAGGAAAAGAATATCGCGAACACCGCATAGAGCAAGCCAACGAGACCTTAGCGGCATAACTTTTCGCGTGCTTGTCCAGGCGCGTTATGATTCGGGGGTTCTCTTTCACCCAGCCAAACATGCGCACAACGATATTGCGCTAACGGTATTTGGGTGGATCATACGGTCCTGGTGAGCCAGGATTGAGTTGTCGCTTCATCGAGTGCCGCGGGATCACAAATTACATCTGATACTGGTCGCATTCGCGGCGTCGCGCTTTAGTGTTTTAGCCGCTGGCTACGCGCAACCATCTACAGGGGCTACGCTGGCTCTATGGAATGCTGACCTCGTTCCACAAGGGCAGGGCGTAGCTCATGTTATCACCTGACTGCCGGAGAGCAGAAAGCGCTAAGGTGCCCCGTTGCCATCGCAGATCACTTTTATTTTGTTCCTCAGGCCACTGCGACTGCGGCCTAAAGCATGATCGTAAGCCCCCCTTTTTTTACTGGTGCCGGAAGAGGCTAATACTGCATACAGCGATTGAGGCCATCATCCGGGTTGGCAAATCATCAAATCTCGCTCAATTAATCTGAGGTGGAAGCGTTTTCGTTGACCACGGGCCAAAGCTCTCCGACATGTCTCGCCCCCCAAGCTTTTTAGCAAAGCACCTAGAGCACCCATCAAGCATCAGTCGGTAACCATACCGCACCGGCCCTGGCCATGTTTTTCGTTAAGATATTGACAACGACAGCCCAAGCCTCGCCCGGCCTGGAGGAACAAAAGGACCTCCGTTAGCCGAGTAGATAACTTTTGGGCTTGCTATGATCCTGAAACAGCCTTTCACGGGATTATCTTATAGGCTGAGTCATGGTTGTAAAACAGGGTGTTCAAGCAAAACTTAATCGGGAGGTATAGCCTGTAACGGTCTGCGGAAAGCAAAACTGCGTATTGAACATCTCTAATTCCGTCTATAGTCGGCGCACTAGGTTAGAAACCTTTATTGGCCTCTCGCATAGTTGTGTGGAAGCGCCGTGCCGGCGCTTGAAACGCCGTTTACTGGTCCACCTAAGCCGATCAATCCATTGAGCTGTTGTGCTGTTGTGCTTGGGGAGGCCATAGAAGGATTTTCGATTCTTAATAGTTCAAGAAGCTTCTGCGGCTCCCACTTATCATGAGCGATCTTCATCTCCACCATGCGCACTAGGATCTCACCGTCGATTTTTTTAGTGCTATGTGAGGCCGCTGGTAAAATTCGGACAACCCATAAATCATGCTCCTGTTTCATATCTGGAAAGGCCTCCTTCCGCCCTAGCCAGCGATACCGTCATCAATTTGATGCTGGAGCGTATAGCTATGCATTTTTAATGCTCGCCCGCAAAACAGCGGGGGCGCGAGAGCAAACTAGTGATGGCTGCGCCTTGATATACGCTTAGTTAATTATTATCCGCAATGTATATCTACGGACTTATAATAATGACTGGTAATGGCGGAAGAACAATCGCTATCATGGGCTGGGAGAGAATATGCATGACTATAAGAAATTGATGGCAGGATGCCGCCTGGTCGCACAATTCCCCCCGCGCATGACAGAAATAACTGTACGCTACCCCAGGACGATTTCGGCTATCAAGAGGCTGAATGATTAGTTATACTCGCCATCGAATGGAATCTGGGTACCTATTTCTTAGCCCAAGTTTACAGAGAAAAGCGCATGAGGACGAATACACCAACTTTCTTGATGAAGGGCTTTATCATGCAACGTGATGGATAAAGCCCACTTTGCGGATGGAGTTCTAAAGTCTTAGAACTATTAAATTTACAACAAATTTTGGGACTGATTAGGCTGCTAGCGACCCTCCCGCTCCACCTGATCCGCCTAACCTATCTATACCATTAGATATCCAACTCTGTACTGGGGTGTGTTCATTTATCAGGTTTCCAGCGGCCCAGCCTAAAGCCCCTGCCGCAACGACTGCTCCCCCTGCCATACTTCCGAGGCCAGCCTGCGTCAACAGTGCCGCACCAGTATTTCCGGCGGAAGCACCTAGCGACAATCCGACTCCTGCCCCAAGCGCGCCTCCAACTACCACAGCGTCCGCCGTATTGACTGCACCACTCACCATAAAAATCTCTTCGTCAGTCAGCTCCCGCATCTTCACTTACCTCTCTTTTTAAATGACCCAGTACCAAGAAGGGCTTTAAAAAACGTGCTAACACTCGGATTTTTCATCAATTCTGATATCTCTTGAGCCTGTTGCCTCATATAAAAATATACCACTACACTGCCGATGAAGCTGGCTATTGAAGAAAAGAAAACCTCACCTTCACTCAAGTGGTACACCATTAAAAAAATTGATACAGTGGATCCAATAGCTCCTATTACTCCCACGCTTCTACTCATTCCCACCCCTTATAAAACATAATTTATCGCATGTAGTGTTTTTTATTACAAGTTCCAAAGACATGCATCCTATTAATCAAATTTCGTCAAGGAAAACTATTAATGCGACAACTAAAATCTCATATGCTGGGCCTTACTGCCACCCTACAGCTGTAGGGTAGAGAATCGCTAAAATTAAAGTTAGCATCTCGTCAATGACGACATGTCGACTAATTACAACGCTTGAAACACCTAAGCCGCTACCATATAGCTTGTTCGAAAACCTATTGATCGATTACTTGAAAACACCACTAGCTATTCTTATGACAAAAAATCAGCTATCGCATCTGTCAGAAATTTTCGTCAGTTTCGAAACTAAAAAAATTCAAGGATGTAGCGTTGTCTATAAAAATCAGAGCTTGATGAAAACCAAAAGTTTGGAAGATATACTCGACGAATATAGCTTTATTGTGATTTCTGATAATGATGATGCTGACCGACAGGGAAGAGTTAAGAATTTCATGGCCGAACGCTATGGTGGAGATGGAATTTTAAAGAACGGTGGGGGGGGACGCTGTGGTTTCGATGGCGAATGGCAGCTGAAAGGTTTAGGTCCGAATGAGCTGGTTGATTCGAATGCAGAAAAAACTCATTCCGATGGAAATTTGAGCTTGACAACAGCGTTGTATGAAAGCATTTGGGCTGAAATCTTGCACTTGGTCTTGCCGTATGGAGCCGTCAGGTCTGTAGCCGTGCTTGATACCGGGAGAAAATTTGAGTTTGGAGGATGTTCTGTAGCACGCGGGCTACTAGTCAGGGAACCGGTAGTACGCCTAGCACATTTTATAAGAGCTACCTACTTCAAAGAACGGAATTTAAATAAACTAGGAGAAGACGCTACGCGCGTAAAAGCCACCATTCAAAAACTAGCAAATTTTTTACCAAATGATACTATTCTTACCAAAACCAGTACTACAGAAAACTTGAGGAATGGATTCTTTGGGCTAGCGACCCGGTATGCAAAACAGTTTGCCACAGCTCGTGCAAAACATATCATTCATTATAATGTCAGTGCTTCTAATGTCTCTATAGATGGCCAATGGCTAGATCTCAGTGGCACCAGAATTTTCACGAACCTAATAAATGGTGACCGTATCGATATCGATCGATTCAATGCGGAGTACTTACCCGTATTAGACAGCTTTCAAAGCCTTTGTTACTATTTAGTTAAATATAATGTTCTTGACAGTCAAGAATCCTCCAAAATTCTTAACCTAACTCTTAGCCAATTCGTAAAGGTCTACGATATGGAAGTTAGCATTCAACATGTCGCTCAAGCAGGCTTCCCACTCTGGATGCTCAGAAAGTTGACTGATAGCCCAGAATTCGAAGCTTTCTCAAATCACTTAAAAAAAATATTTGAAAATTATTCATTCGTTGTAAATGAGATCAATCTAGGAAAAATTTGGCACGGCTATGAGCGCCAAGTTACACGCTTATACCGTGACCTGCTTTTAAACAAAACTGGAAGTCTGGCGCCCTTAGATTTTTCATGGCTCCGGGCAGATGTTCCTCCCCATGAAGTACAGTCTAGTTACGATCGTTTATTTGATCTATCAGCGTATTACGCAAACAAAAAAAATATTTCAAGAAAAAACTTTGCCCGGTCACTAGCGATTAATATGATTCGACTGAACCGAAGTTCTAATGTATTACATGGGCTAGAGTCACGTATAGTGAAAGCCACTTCAGAAAATCCCGCTAAACGAGTTGAAATATTTGAATCACTGCTAGAAGAAGTTATATTCAGCGCAGAGTTGAACCTAACCAATGAATCGGAGCAATCTATCCCATTCTGGCTGGATAGTAATACCCGCATCAGCTTTTGTCCTGCTTCTGGCATGTACGAACTGCAAAACAAGCACAAGTATACTTTATCGGCGCAATCTCTGAAAAAACTCGGAAAAGAAAATATCTCCATAAATTCCGCCCTTCTATTTTACGGAGATATTTGGAGTATACTGGATGAAAAATAGTTATTCTCTCTCCACCAACTGCGGTAGCAGTGAAGTCAATCGGAAGGCTACACTTTTAGGTTATGCAAATATGATTCTATTTGCGTGCAGTAGCTCATCAAAACTCCAGCTACGCACGCTAAACTACTGGATTTCGCCAGCCATTGATCACAATCAAATCGTATTTTTATTTGATAGCACTGGCAGCCCTTTTGGATATGTGACTTGGGCATATTTAGCATCTGATGCCGAGAACCGCTTGCTAAACGATACAAATTTTTTACTACATCCTTCCGAATGGAATGAAGGAGGCCAGTTCTGGATCATCGACTTTTTTTTTCCTTATGGTGGCGTAAAGGAGGCGGCACGAAAATTACAATCTTTCTTTCATAGCTTGGGGGTTTATCAGGTTAAATGGGCACGAAGAACATCGGAATATAAAGTGCGCAAAGTTTTCCAATATAATTTTTCACTCGCAGGCTCGTAGCCTCATGGCAGAAAAAAACTAACCATCTTCTTAAATCACCCAGCAATCATATTTGATCAATACAGTGATCTGCTGAAAACTACAAGCTGGAAAGGAAGCGCCGCGAGAAAGGCTCTCAAGTAAATCCAGCAGCTCTACCACTACAACATCAAAAATTCAAATATCCGTGCCCCTAAGCCACCAGCACCTAAAAATTTTAATATGTTGTTACCCATTCGTACCTCTAGGATGGCTTTCTATGCGTACTACAAGAAAATCAATACTTTTCTCACATATTAATTTTTACTTATAGCTCATACCCAGCCCCAAGGAAATATTAATTTAGATATTTCTTGCCAAACCTTTCACAAAAACTGCACGAGTTAATAGCATATTGCTAATGATGAAAATAGTTAGATACGCAGGCCGGCATTAGCGTTATCGGAGCGCTTAACACATGCAAATTTTTGGGTAGCGCATTTTATGCCTACCAACCCGTTCGCTGCCATGCTAACCGTTCCTGATTTCGATCGAACACTCATCTGAAGGCTACATCGCTCCTCAAAAAAAGCGCTCCTATTTTAGCTAAGCCTTCCCATGACGACCTTCCGTCTACGCAAGACTAGCCGCCCTTGTAAATTCCCCCTAGCCATTTAGTAATTTTCACTACCCGCGCGCACTATTTTCAATCTGTCTTAAAAAAAACCAGCCCTATAACATCCCCGCCGTCGAAAGATCCTATTGAAAGGCGCTACTCATGTTATGGACGAATAAGCTTTCGGATGATGCAGCCAGCTTTGTACTAAGTGCGGATGCCGAAGCCCTGACTCACTACTGCGCGGCCGATGCGTTGGCGCAGCCGCGTAGTTTTTATACCAGCAGCCCGTACCAGCGGCCTTCACGCCCGCAGGACGTTACCGATGCGATTATTACTACTCGCCTGTCCAGCGACCAGCTTTGCAACAGCCAGCATTTGTTAGCCCAGCGGCTGTTATTGAATATTTATGAACAGGATTTGGTGTTTTTACCCAAATCGCCCCAGGTCCTGGATCTCAAAGCCTTTAAAGCGTTCTACGCGCCTGAGCAGGCTGCCAGCGGCAAGAAAATCCGCCCTTTGCTTGAGCATTATGTTTACGACTGGCTCAAGGAAGAGGTCCACATCAATGGGGCCTGGTGCCTGGATTCTTTCGTGGCCCATACGGACAAAGTATTGGAGGACGTCGCCCAGTCAGAGTCCAAACTTTTTGAAGTGCTGACCAGCAGCCGTCAGCCGCAGCGGGCTGCCAAGTTTTTCATGACCCAGTGCGCGGGGGATTTCCTCAGTGAAGCCTCGGCCATGGCGCGTAACGTGCTGGGTAACTGCGGTGTGTACACCAGCGAGTTGTTCAAGATTTTGATCGACGAGTACGGTTACGGCATCGACAAAAAGAAGCACAGCACTATTTTTGAAGACATGCTCAAAGACATGGGCATGTCGCACCACGTGCACCATTACTGGCAGTTCTATACACCCGCTTCGCTGTCGCTGACCAACTACTTCCATTACGTGTCGGCTAACCATGGCGAATTGTTCCGCTACATCGGTGCCATGTATTACACCGAAGCCACGCTCGCGCTCACCACCCAGCATCAGTCCCGCGCCATCAAGACGATCTTCAACGGCAGTGTTTCCACCGAGTATTTCGATGAGCACTCCCACATCGATGTGCACCACGGCAGGATGGCCCTGCAACGCCTGATCCTGCCGATGATCAAGCAGTTCGGGAACAAGATCATCCCTGATCTGATTCGCGGGTTCGAAGAGTTCAAGCTGCTTCAAGACATCGCCGATGAAGAACTCTATGCGCACATCAAGTGGCATGACGAAATGGATGAGCACCGCGCCCAAGCCGCCGCCCTACACGGCAACAAACCCGCAGACCTGACCATTACCGAGGCTGAGCACACCCTGTCGGTGCTGCACATTCACCCCAACGACGAACTGTTCTGGGTCGAATCGGGCGAGTTGGACTTCGTGGCGAGCCCTGAACTGACCGTACACCTGAAGGCCGGGGAAGGCGTTGTGATTCCTAAAGGCATGCTGCACGGGACCTATGTCACCAGCGAGTCTTGCACTTATACCGTTACTGCCCTTTGAGCCAGCCAGCCATGAAAGCCATCAGCCTGAACATCAGCCAAGCCAACTACATCGCCGTGGCGCAAAAGACGTACTTCCTCAAGCGTCACCAGTATTCGACTCAGTTGCTGCCCACCACTTGCCCCCACCGTGGTGGGCCCCTGCACATGGGCGAGGTCACGGCCGATGGGCAAAGCGTGATCTGCCCATGGCACGACAAAGCTTACAAAGTCTGCAACCTGGAAAAGAAGTCGCTGCCCACAGTTCGCGTCAGAAACCAGATCAGTACGGTCATTGGTGCCACCGAGCGGTGCGTGCCTTTACTTAAAATTTCTCGCTACGATTGAGGGTGTGCCATGACTGCTAAATCGACACTCACCGCGTTCTACTCAATCGTGACCCTCTTCACCGGCCTGGACATGGCAATCGTTATTGCGATGGTCTGGTTTGGCCTGGAGACCACCGGTTCGACGTTTCTAGTGGGCGCCACGCTATGTGTGGCGACCATCGTGCCTTACTTGTGCGAACAGTACATTGGCAAGTTCGTCACGATCGAACTCAGCATGAAACGGCTGTTGTACATCCGCCTCACGGCGTTTGCCGCCGTGCTGTTATTGTCGTTCACCGATGCGGCGCTATTGCCTATTGGCTTTTTGGCGATTGCTTTTGTGGTGGGGGTGACTGACTACTTCACCATCAGCACCCTGGAGTCGAAAAACACCAAGTTGGTGCTGGCCGGTTTGACCACCAGCGACACTTCGGCGCGCTTCATGCAGACTTCCATTCAGATCGGCGCTTTTGCGGGCGCCCTTCTGGGTGGCGTCGTGGTCGACGTCTTTTCAGTCAATCAAACCCTGCAGATCATCAGCTTGGCGGCGATCCTGTCGCTGGCCGCCATGCTCTTCGTGAGCGCTACACCCGATGCCGACACCCGTGAGCAGGCAGCGGATCAAGGCAATACCCAAGCGCTGCACCTGCCGCGCAACCTCTATATTTTGATCATCGTGTTGAGCCTGATTGGCTTCCATATCGGCGCATTCAACAGCCTGGTGCCGATCGTTTTCCAGAAGCTCAATGAGTGGAACGCCACGATGTTCGGCGTAGCCAGTGGCCTGGCAGGCCTGGGCGCCTTCAGTGCTGCGGTGTTGCCCCGGGTGAGGCTCAATGGCTATGGCGCGATCTTGCTGGTGATCGTCGCCGACGTGGCCATTGTTTATTGGCAGAACCTTTACATCATGATGGCGGCCGCCTTTGTCCTGGGCTTCAGCATCAACAGCCTGCGCATCCAATTGCGCAAGACCCTGATTGAATCAGCCCCCAACGCCCGAGTAGCCGACGTCATCGCCGCCAAGAGTTCGCTCTACTACCTGCTGGTCAGCGGCTCGGCGCCCATGATCTTAACGTTCTTCACCACCGCAGGGTTTCTCGGCCTGGAAGGTGCACGCCTGTTGATGGTTGTCTCGGCAGCCCTACTGGCCGCTGCCGTGCTGGCGTGGAGCCTCACACCAGCGGCCCCCGCTACCGCCACTGCAAAATAGGGAGTGCTTGCCTTGCAAACCGTACTGATCGTCGACCCCTTCTCCACGGGCAAACTCTACGCGCCCTTGCTCAACGCCCAGGGAGTGCGATGCATCGCGATAATCTCCACTCGCAACTTGCCCGATCACTTCAGCAGTGACCTGATAGAAGATAATTTCCAGGAGGTTTATTACTGGGAAGAAGCCTTATTGATGACCCTCGAACACTTGCCCCTGACGGCCGTGATCGCCGGGTGCGAAACCGCGATTTACCTCACCGACTACCTGACTGAAATCCTTGGTATCCCCGGCAATACGCGCATCACCAGCGACCTGCGACGCAACAAGTTCTCCATGCAGCAAGCGTTGAAAGATCATCAACTGGCCAACATTGCTTCGACCCTACTGAGTTCGCCGTCGCGTATTGCCGAAGTGGTTGCCACCCTGGAAGACACGGGCACCTATGTGGTGAAACCGCTCAACTCGGCTGCCACCGAAGGTGTGGTCTTTGCCCAGGGTAAAGCCGAGGTAGAGACCGCACTGAACAACGCGGCCTGGCAGCAAAAAAATGATCTGGGGGAGACCAACCTCGGTTTCATTGTGCAGCCTTTTGTAGCGGGCCCTGAGTACGTCGTGGACATGGTTGCCTTCGCTGGCACGTATATCGTGGCGTCGGTGTGCAAATACACCAAAGTGCATAAAAACGGCAGCAAGTTTGTCTATGAAAGCCTGGACACCCTCGACCCTCAATCTGCCGAGCTACAACCCCTCATCGATTACGCCCGCCAGGCCGCGGCGGCGCTCAGCATTCAGGTGGGCCCTATTCACATGGAAATCATCTGGGCTGAAGCCGGCCCGGTGATGATCGAAGCCGGTGGACGCCTGCATGGCGGCATCGCACCCCAGCTGTTCCAGCAGGTGTATCAACCCGACTTGCTATCGCTGGCCATCGACGGCTACCTCGGCCGGCAAAAACCCCAGGCCGATGCGGTGACCCAGACCCGCCACGGGCGGATCGCTTTCTTCTGCTCTGACCAAAGCCGCCCGTTTGTAGCACCCTCGCCCGAGGCGCTGGCACAGGTAAGGGCAGACCCTGCCTACGGCGGCCACCGGTACTTTATTCGCCCAGGCGATACCACCCCTATCACCGTCGATCTGGCCACCTGCCCTGGGCTGTTCTGGCTACAGCACCCCTCTGAGCAACAGTTGGATATCAGTGCTGCCCATCTACGCAACTACCTATGGCGTTAACTCTATGAAAAGCCGTCTGATCATCAAGAAGTCTGCCAGTGACCTGGGCATCAATAATGCGTGCGCCGCAGTGATCGAAGACATTACCGTGTCCAATGATCAAAGCTTTCTGGGTGTGCTGAAAACCAACTTGCACCATGTGGCCTCACACCTCCATGAGTTGGAATCGAACGTCATTTATGGCGGGTTTGGCCGACAACTGAGAAAGCTTGGCTACGACAACACCGTCAGTGCCAACGAAAAACTGCTGCGGCGCTTGATCGCCAAGGGCGTGTACCCAATCAACAACATCGTGGACGCTTATAACGCGGTCGCGGTGCGCCATGGTGTCAGTATCGGCGTGCACACCTATCACCAGCAGGACAATGTCTATGTGATGCGCTCGGATAAACCGCGGGCCTTCCGCCCATTGTTCGCCAAGAAAGACGTCACTATTCCTGTCGGCGATATTGTCTATACATGCGGAGAGCAGCCCTTGGCGAGCATCGGCAAGGTGGACGCCGACGCCCATGAATTCAGGCTGACAGAAGCGTCATCCAGCCTTCTGGTGGTGGTCCTGGGCCATGACGACACGCCTCTGGCATTCAATCAGGCGGTGATTGCGGAGTTCGTCGACACCCTGCGCCAAACCATGCCGGCTTTGCGTCACCATTATTTGGAGACGGTTCACGATCTCGCTGAATCTTGAACCATGGTTAGCCGCGCTAGCGGCTATCTCCAAGCTTTAAGCACGGGATTGACCACCACTTCGTGCACGTGCTCGATCTGTAGCAGCTTCTCTTTGAACACCATCAGGGCTTCAAAGTTTTTGTATCTAACGTCGAGCATCATGTCGACGTCGCCGAACAATGAGTAGGCATGCGCCACCTCGCGAAACTGGTAGATCTGCGGGAACACCAGGTGGCAACTGCTGCCGCTGAGTTTGAGCATCAGGAAAGCGGACTGTTGCGCTTCTTCATCCTCGGCCACATTGATGGTGAACCCGAGGATGATCCCTTTATCGATCAGTTTTTGCACGCGCGACTCGACAGCGGTTCTCGACTTGTGAACTTGCCGCGCCAGCTGTGCCAGGCTCACCCTGGAATCATCTTTGAGCGTCGCAATTATAAGCTCATCAACTTTGTCCACCCTGCCCCCACCTCGCTGCTGTCATCCCACGCTTCATTCACGGCCAAGCACTTAACATTGACCGCGCTCACCTTCGCCCGCAGGTGGTTCAGGTGGATGGTTTTACCGGCTGGGCGCTCAACGGGGCTGATGTTACCAGCCGAGTCGCCAAAATAAATTATAAAGCGGCCAAAGCCCACCACCTGGGCAACAAATCGCCACAAAACCCACCGCCCCGCCCACCCGGCTTGAACTACCGTTACCCAACCGCAGGAAGCGGCCTTTTTATTTGCATGGAGCAGCCATGGCCCTTGCCATCGTTCACAGCCGCGCCCAAGTGGGCGTCGGTGCGCCACCGGTGACCGTCGAAGCTCACCTAGCCAATGGTTTGCCAGCGCTCACCTTGGTCGGGCTGCCGGAAGCCTCGGTCAAAGAAAGCAAAGACCGCGTGCGCAGCGCGATCCTCAATTCCGGGCTGGACTTCCCCGCGCGGCGCATCACCCTCAACCTGGCACCGGCGGATCTACCCAAGGACGGCGGGCGCTTCGACCTGGCCATTGCGCTGGGCATTCTGGCCGGCAGCGGGCAACTGCCGGTGGCGGCACTGCACGAGGTGGAGTGCCTGGGCGAACTGGCGTTGTCCGGTGCGGTGCGCTCGGTTCAAGGGGTGTTACCCGCCGCCCTCGCCGCGCGGGAGGCCGGGCGTGCACTGATGGTGCCGAGGGAGAATGCCGAAGAGGCCTCGCTGGCTTCCGGGCTGACGGTGATTGCCGTAGATCACTTGCTGGAGCTGGTCGCGCATTTCAATGGCAAGAAGCCCCTAAGCCCGTACAACGCCAATGGCTTACTGTTGTTGAGCAAACCGTACCCGGACCTCAGCGAGGTTCAAGGCCAACACGCAGCGAAACGCGCGCTATTGGTGGCGGCGGCAGGCGCGCACAACCTGCTGTTCAGCGGGCCGCCCGGTACCGGTAAAACGCTGCTGGCGAGCCGTTTGCCGGGCCTGCTGCCGCCGCTGGATGAAGCCGAAGCGCTGGAAGTCGCGGCTATTCAATCGGTAGCCAGCCATATACCGCTCAGGCATTGGCCGCAGCGGCCGTTCCGGCACCCCCATCACTCAGCCTCTGGCGCCGCGTTGGTGGGGGGAGGTAGCCGCCCTCAGCCGGGGGAAATCACCCTGGCGCACCACGGGGTACTGTTCCTCGATGAACTGCCGGAATTCGATCGTAAGGTGCTGGAGGTATTACGTGAGCCTTTGGAGTCCGGCGAAATCGTGATTGCCCGCGCCCGTGAAAAAATCCGCTTTCCCGCCCGTTTTCAGTTAGTCGCGGCCATGAACCCCTGCCCCTGTGGGTATCTCGGCGAGCCGAGCGGCAAATGCCGATGCAGCACCGAGCAGATCGAGCGCTATCGCAATAAACTCTCAGGGCCACTGCTCGACCGCATCGACTTGCACCTGACCGTAGCGCGGGAAGCCACCGAACTGACCCCGACCGCGCAAGCCGGTGACGACACGGCCACCGCCGCCGCCAAAGTGGCCGAGGCGCGCGCCCTGCAGCAGCAACGCCAAGGCTGCGCCAATGCCTTCCTTGATCTGCCAAACCTACGCGCCCACTGCAGGTTATCCACAGCCGATGAGAAATGGCTGGAGACGGCGTGCGAGCGATTAACGCTGTCATTGCGGGCAGCGCATCGATTGTTGAAAGTCGCGCGCACGTTGGCCGACCTTGAGCAAGCGCAACACATAAGCCGCAGCCACGTGGCAGAGGCGTTGCAGTACCGGCCAAGCAGCGGTTAAAGGCCCGCCTTGAGGGCGCTCGCCAGCTCGCCCTGGCGCTCCGGCGCCAGGCCGGAGACGTTGATTCGCCCTTGGCCCACTAGATAAACCCCGGACTGTTCGCGTAACTGCAGGACAAATTGCGCGTCACGGCCAAGATTGGAGAACATGCCCTTTTGTTGGCCGAGGGTCTGGAACGGCCCATAGGCGTCCACGGCCTGCAAGGCGCTGCACAGGCCCTGGCGCAGGTCAACGATGCGCTGGCGCATGGCGTTCAGCTCGCTGAGCCAGAGGCTGCGCAGGTTCGCATCCGAGAGGATACGCGTGACCACGGCCGCGCCATGGGAAGGCGGCATCGACCACAGGCAACGGGCGCTGTCGAGAACTTGCGATTTCACCGCAGCCAGGCTGCGGGCATCACTGCAAGCGGCCAATAACACCCCGGTACGTTCGCGGTAGAGGCCGAAGTTCTTCGAACACGAGGCACTGATCAGCACTTCAGGCACCGTCGCGCAGAACAGCCGCATGGCCCAGGCGTCTTCCTCCAGCCCATCGCCGAAGCCCTGGTAGGCCATGTCGAACAGCGGCAGCAGGTGCTTGCGTTGCACCACTTCGAGGATCGCTTGCCATTGCCCTCGCTCAGGGTCGATGCCAGTGGGGTTGTGGCAGCAGGCATGCAGCAATACCGCACTGCCTTCATCCAGGCTTTCCATGGCGGCGAGCAAGGCCGGCAAGTTGAATTCGGCATTGGCGTCCAGGTGCGCGTAAGTCTTCACCGCCAGGCCGGCGCGTTCGAAGATGGGCACATGGATCGGCCAAGTGGGTACGCCAATGAGCACCTGGCGGACCTGCCCGGTGCGCCGCAGAAACTCTGCCATCAAGCGCAAGGAGCCCGTGCCGCCGGGGGTTTGAATAGCGGCATAGCGCTCGCCAAGCGCGGCGCTCGCGGCCTCGCCCAGCAGCAGCGGGGTGATCGCAGCTTCGAAACCGGCCACCCCGGCGGGGCTGGTATAGGCCTTCGACGCTTCGTTATCCACCAGCCACTGCTCGGCCAATTTGACCGCGGCCATCACCGGCGTATGCCCGGCCGGGTCTTTGTAGATGCCCACCCCAAGGTCCATTTTGTTCGTGCGCGGGTCGCGCGCATACAACTGACCCAGCCCCAGGATGGGGTCATCAGGAAGGATCTCGAGGTGTTGAAAAACAGGCATGGGGCTCACTCCGCTCACAGAATGCGCCCAGAATACCCGGTTCTGCGCCAGACCTCAGCGACCCATTACAACACTACGCGTAAGCACTGCCCGGCATGGTAGAGGGAAAAGCCGGTTTCATAGAAACCACTGCGCACTGCCCCACCGCGCAATGGTTTGGCTGGGGAGAAAGGCAAGGGCAAACTGGACGTATCGCCTTTGAGTAAATACTCGGCCAGCGCCCGCCCGACCACCGTGCCGGTGGTGTTGCCACGGCCGTTGTAACCGGTCACCGCGACCACCCCTGCGGCAGGCTCGAACAGGCGCATTAGATGGTCTGGGGTGAAGTCGATACAGCCGGTCCAATGCATGGCCCATTCGACCCGCCCCAACGCTGGAAAATAGTGCTGTTGAATGCGGTCGGCCCAGCGCCGAATGAACCACGCCGGCTTGTTGTCCAGGCGCCCGAGGCTGCCCAACAACAGGCGCCCCTGGTCGTCGCGGCGAATGCTGCTGAGCACCGTGCGCGTGTCCCAGGAGCCCTGGCCATGCTTGAGTACGCTATCGGCCGCCGCGCCCTGCAAGGGCGTCGAGGCAACTTGGAAATAATAACCACGAAAGAAGTGCTGCTTGAGGTCGGTCCACTCACCCTCGGTGTAGGCACCCGTGGAGATCACCACCTGGTTGGCGCTGACCTCCCCCTGTGCGGTTTTCACCAACCAACTTGCCCCTTGGCGTTGCAGCACCTCTACCGCCGAGCGCGAGAAGATCTGCCCGCCCAGGCGCGTTACCGCCGCCGCCAAACCACGGGTATAGGCCAGCGGATTGATGGTGCCCGCGCGACGATCCAGCAAGGCCGCAGCGATTTTGTCGGTACCGCAGTACTCGGCGCACTCGCTGCCGCGCAGCAGCTCCACGGCCGCCCCCCGGCGGCGCCACTGGTCATGGCGCGATTGCAGGTCGGCCACACCACTGGCGTTGTGGGCCATGTGCAGCGTGCCTTGGTTATGCGCCTGGCAGTCGATCCCGTAGCGAGCGATCAGGGCGAACACTTCGGCCGGCGCTTGCCCCAGCACGCTGTTCAAGCGAATGCCGCGGGCTTCGCCCAGGGTCGCTTCGACCTCATCTGGCGGTATCCAGGTGCCGGCGTTGACCAGCCCGACGTTACGCCCCGACCCGCCATGACCCACCTCGTGGGCCTCCAAGACCACCACCCGCACGCCCTGTTCCAGCAGCTGCAATGCCGCGCACAACCCCGTAATACCGGCGCCAATCACACACACATCGGCCTTCAGCGCAGCGTCCAATACCGCCGTATCGGCCGGTTTGGGCGTTACGTGTTGCCACAGACACTCTTCGCGCAGTTGAGTCATGACCGGGTCTCAGCACCGTTAAAAGATCGGGGCCGGGGGCCCCGCGCTAATCAAAGCGGCGAAGCGAGTCAATCGAAGACAATGCCCTGGGCCAACGGTAGCTCGCGGGAATAGTTCACGGTATTGGTTTGCCGGCGCATGTAGCCTTTCCAGGCATCGGAGCCGGACTCTCGGCCGCCGCCGGTTTCTTTCTCGCCGCCGAACGCACCGCCGATTTCTGCACCGCTGGTGCCGATGTTGACGTTGGCGATACCGCAGTCACTCCCCGCCGCGCTTTGAAAGCGCTCGGCTTCACGCAGGTCGGTGGTGAAAATGCACGACGACAGGCCTTGGGGCACCTCGTTGTTCAGGCGCAGCGCCTCTTCAAAGGTGTCGTAGCCCATCACGTAGAGGATTGGCGCGAAGGTCTCGTGGCGGACCACCTCGGTCTGACCCGGCATTTCGACGATGGCCGGGGCCACGTAGTAAGCGTTGGGGTACTGCGCCTGCAATTGGCGTTCGCCGCCAAACACTGTACCGCCTTCGTCGCGGGCCTTGGCCAGCGCGCCTTGCATGGCATCGAAGGCCTGGCGGTCGATCAGTGGGCCTACCAGGTTGTCTTGGCGCGGGTCACCGATACGTACTTTGGCGTAGGCCGCTTTGACTCGGGCGACCACGTCTTGCTTGATCGAATTGTGTACGATCACCCGGCGCAATGTGGTGCAGCGCTGACCGGCCGTACCCACGGCGCTGAATAGAATGCCGCGCACGGCGAGGTCGAGGTCGGCACTGGGGGCGAGGATCATCGCATTATTACCGCCAAGTTCCAGGATGCTGCGGCCGAACCGGGCAGCCACCCGTGGGCCCACTTCGCGGCCCATGCGGGTGCTGCCGGTGGCGCTGACCAACGCTACACGAGGGTCGTCGACCAGGGCCTCGCCGGCTTCGCGGTCGCCAATGATCAGCTGGCACAAACCTTCAGGGGCCTCCCCAAAGGCCTTGAGGGCCTTGTCGAACAGGGCCTGGCACGCCAGGGCGGTCAACGGGGTTTTTTCCGAAGGTTTCCATAGCACGGCGTTGCCGGCAACCAGGGCTAGCGTCGTGTTCCACGCCCACACCGCCACGGGGAAATTGAACGCGCTGATGACCCCAACCACCCCCAGGGGGTGCCAGGTTTCACGCATATGGTGGCCCGGACGCTCGGACGCGATGGTCAAGCCGTAGAGCTGGCGCGACAGGCCGACGGCGAAGTCGCAGATATCGATCATTTCCTGAACTTCGCCCAGGCCTTCCTGGGTGATTTTGCCCGCTTCCACCGAGACCAGCTCACCCAACTCGGCTTTGTGCTGGCGCAGAACTTCGCCGAACAGCCGCACCAACTCGCCACGGCGCGGTGCCGGCACATTGCGCCAGGCCTGAAACGCACTGTCGGCCTGAGTGATCTTGGCCAGTACCTGGGTTTTGTCCTGTAACGTCACCGAGGCGATCTGGCTGCCATCGATCGGGGTATAAACGGGATGGTTGCCGGTTGTGTGGGCATTCGCTGGGACACCCAGGCTTGCAAGCAGGCCATCGACCATTTTCTTCTCCTTCACACGATGTGATTGAATTTGTGCAGGGGATCAGTATTAATCCGCTGGGTACAGCACCACAAACGACGTTTATTCAGCACATCATTCCACTGGGGAATGAAGTGCACCTGCATTGAGTAGCCCATGTCCAAACGCCTCGTGCCGTCGATGGCCGCCCTGCAATGCTTCGAAGCCGCCGCCCGGCATTTGAGCTTCACCCGTGCCGCCGAAGAGCTGCACCTGACCCAGAGCGCGGTCAGTAAGCAGGTGGCGCAGCTGGAAGAGATGTTGCGCCACCACCTTTTTTTGCGGATACGCCGGCGTTTGCAACTCACCCCTGCTGGCGCGTTGTACCTCACCGAGGTGAACAAGATCCTCACCCAAGTGGATATGTCGAGCCGCTACATCCTGTCGTACGGCGAACAGACCGAGGTATTGAGAGTAGCCACTCAACCGAGTTTCGGCGTGGGCTGGTTGATCCCCAAGCTCAAAGGCTTCGGCAAAAGCCACCCGAACATTCACCTGGACATCCGCAACGAACTGGAGCCTTTCGCATTGCTCCAGGCCCAGGCCGATGTCGGATTTTTCTTCGGCCAGGGCAGTTGGCCGGGGGCAAGCTGTATCGAGCTGTTCGGCGAGGAGATGATCCCCGTGTGCGCCCCTGAGCTACTGGCCGGGCAACCTCTGCGAAGTGCCGACGAGTTGTCGCAACGGGTGCTCATGCAATGCACCTCCCGGCCCGAAGCCTGGCATGAGTGGTTTCTACAGCAGCACATCAGCTCACCCAATAGCTACCAGGGCCCGCGCTTCGAGACGTTCTACATGTGCTTGAGCGCCGCCCTGGCCGGGTGCGGGGTTGCCCTGGTGCCGCGCTATCTGGTGCGCGGCGCTCTGCAGGAAGGCAAGCTGATGGTGCCCTGGGACCACGCCATGGCCAGCCCCGGAGCGCACTTTTTGGCCTACCCTGAACACTTGGCCGAAGTGCCTAAGGTGCGCGCTTTGGTCGATTGGGTGACCCAGCAAACGCCTTAGGTTCTGCACGTAAAGTGCCTGCGCGTCGACCATGCTGCGTTAAAAACAGGCTCGAGCGCGAGTCCGATCGGAATGCTCATTTACAACCAGTAAACTCCGCTTCCTCGCCTGTTTTTGCCTTGCCTGATCGCCGCTCGGCTACTTTACGTACAGAACCTAGGGGGTTTGGCAGGAAATCCAGGAATGACCCACCGACTTTTTTTCGCTTGCGCTGCCCCGGTATTCCTCGCTTTCATAAAGGCGCCTACCCGTTCAGGAGTTTCAGCATGTCCACCCCCGGATTCGTCAGCCCCGATGCGATTCGCGCACGTTTTTCGCAGGCCATGTCCAGCATGTACCGTGAGGAAGTGCCGCTCTACGGCAGCTTGCTGGAGCTGGTCGCCGAGGTTAACGCGCAGGTCATTGCCGAGCGCCCGGAGGTGGCCGAGTCGTTGTATTGCACCGGTGAAATCGAGCGCTTGGCGGGTGAGCGGCACGGCGCAATCCGGGTAGGCACCGCCGCCGAACTGGCCACCCTGGCCCGGCTGTTCGCGGTGATGGGCATGCAGCCGGTCGGCTACTACGACCTTGCCCCAGCCGGTGTCCCGGTGCATTCCACGGCGTTTCGTGCGGTTCATGAGCAGGCTTTGCAAGTCAGCCCCTTCCGCGTATTCACCTCGTTGCTGCGCTTGGAGCTGATTGAAGACGCCACACTGCGGGAAATGGCCGCCAGCCTGTTAAGCCGCCGCACGATATTCACCGAAGCCGCGCTGGCGCTCATTCAGTGCCATGAAACCGAGGGCGGGTTGACCGAAGATCAAGCCCAGTCGTTCATCCAGCAAGCCCTGGAAACCTTCCGCTGGCATCGCGAAGCCACGGTCACCGCTGAGCAATATCAGCAACTGCACGACCAGCACCGTTTGATCGCCGATGTGGTCGCGTTCAAGGGTCCGCATATCAACCACCTGACCCCGCGCACCCTGGACATCGATGCGGTGCAGGCGGGCATGCCGGGCAAAGGCATACCACCCAAAGCGGTCATCGAAGGCCCGCCGCCGCGCAAGCACCCCATTCTGTTACGCCAGACCAGCTTCAAGGCGCTGCAGGAACGCGTCGCCTTCACCGACCAGAGTGGCATCGGCAGCCATACCGCCCGTTTCGGCGAAATCGAACAGCGCGGCGCGGCGTTGACGCCCAAGGGCCGGGCGCTGTACGACCGCCTGCTAAACGAGTCGCGCGCGGCACTGGCCGGTTTCCCCAGTGAGGCCAACGCCGACACCTACATGGCGACCCTCGCCGAGCAGTTCAGCGCGTTTCCCGACGACTTGGCGCAAATGCGCGAGCAGGGCCTGGCGTTTTTCCGCTATTTCGTCACGGCCGAGGGCCTGGCTGCCGACGCCCAGGGGCCGCTGCAACAGTTGATCGATGCCGGGCATGTGCGGTTTGAGCCGTTGGTGTATGAAGACTTTCTACCGGTCAGCGCGGCGGGGATTTTCCAATCGAACTTGGGCGGCCAGGCCCAGGCCCACGACTTGGCGCAATCGAGCCAAGTCGCGTTCGAGCAGGCGTTGGGGCGCCCGGTGTTGGATGAGCTGGCACTGTATGCGGAAAGTGAGCAGCGTTCGCTGCTCGGTTGTGCGCAGTTGCTCAAGCTGCGCGAGCCTTTATTTTAGAAGCAAGAGATCGGGGCCAAGCGGAGCGCCGCCCGGGCCCTTCCTACGCCAAAACCTAATGCGAACGCCCCACCCGGAACCGATTCACTTCCTGGCGCAACTCACCGGCCAAGCCGTCCAATTCACGGGCGGTCTGGGCCAGGTTAGAGACCACTTCACGCTGCTCACTGTTGGCCATGGCGATGCTTTGCAGGTTGGCGCTCAACAGCGTCGCGGTGCTGCTCTGCTCTTGGGTGGCGGTGTTGATCGCGGCGAACTGCTGCCCCGCCGAGCGGCTTTGCTCGTCGATCTGTGCCAACGCTGCGGCGACCTTGGCATTGCGCGACAGCCCATCCTGCATCAAGGCATTGCCCGCTTGCATGGTCTGGATCGCTTTGCCGGTTTCCTGCTGAATATTGTTGATCATGCCGGAAATTTCGTCGGTGGCCTGGCGTGTACGCGAAGCCAGGCTGCGCACTTCGTCGGCGACCACGGCAAACCCACGGCCCTGCTCGCCCGCGCGGGCGGCTTCGATGGCGGCGTTGAGCGCCAACAGGTTGGTTTGTTCGGCAATGGACGTAATCACACTGACAATACCGCCGATCTCCTGTGAACGCTGACCCAGCGTGTTGATCACGTCAGCGGTGCTGCTCAGCGAACCGGCGATCTGCTGCAACGACGAAGACGCTTCTTCCATGGAGCTACGGCCGATGCGGGTTTGCTGAGCATTGTCCTGGGCCATGCGCTCGGTATTGCCCATGTTGTCGGCGATGTTCAACGACGTGGCGCTGAACTCTTCAACGGCCCCCGCCATGCTGGTGATCTCACCCGACTGCTGCTCCATGCCTTCGTAGGCACCGGACGACAAGCCCGACAGCGCCTGGGCGCGGCCACTGACTTCCTGCGCCGCATTACGGATATGCACCACCATGGTCGACAAGGCCTCGCCCATCTGGTTGAAGCTACGCGCTAACTGACCAATCTCGTCGTTGCTGGACACGTTCAAGCGCGCATCCAGGTCACCTGCCCCCAGCGCTTCGGCCTGGCGCACCAGGTCGCTCAAGGGTCGCAACTTGCTGCGCAGCAGCCAGACAGCTGCGCCCACGGCGATCAACATGGCCAACAGGCTGCCGAACGCCAGTTGCTTACCGACGTGCCAGGTGACTTCGCTGATTTCTTCTTCCGGCATACTGGCCAGCACGCTCCAGGGGCCGCCTTCGAACGGCATCGCGACGCTGTAGATCACGTTCTCGCCATCGTTCCAATACACGCCCTGGCCCGGTTGGCCGGACAAAGCACGCAGCGTCTTGCTGGCCTCGTCCAGCGCCTTGACGCCAGCCGGCGGGACCAACCAACGGCCTTGCTCATCGAGCAAGGACAGCGAGCCGGTTTTACCGATACGGAAGTTCTTCAGGTTGTCGAACTGCACGTTCTGCGCGTCGGTGTAATCAAAGCCGACAAACAGGACCGCAGTGACCTTACCCGCCGCATCGCGCACCGGGGTGTATTGGGTCATGTAGGAACGGTCGAACAGCACCGCCCGGCCGATGTAATTCTGCCCAGCGAGCAGGCGGGTATAGGCAGGGTGCTGATGGTCGAGCATGGTGCCGATAGCGCGCGTGCCGTCCTGTTTGCTCAAGGACGTGCTAATACGATAGAAATCGTCGCCGCTGCGCACGAACACCGTGGCCACACCGGCGGTCATCTGGCGAAACTCGTCGACCTCACGGAAGTCGTTGTTCAACGGCTGACCGTCTAACAGCAGCGCGGGGGTCTGGGCGCTGCCCACGCTTACCGATTGGCTGGCATCGACCCGCAGTCCGCTGGAGAAGCGCTTCTCGAACAGGCCACTCAAGCGCTGGGTGCTATCGCGCAGTGAACTGTGGAACGTATTAAGCTGGTCAGCGAGCAGCCGCGCCTCGCTACCCAGGTGTTCCTCGCGGATAGCCAGGTTGGCGGTATCGAGCGAACGCAGGGCAAAAACCGTGCTGCCGGTGATTACCACTGCCAAAATCACGGCAAGGGCAATACCGAGTTGCGAAGCAATTCGTGCACGAGGCTTGGACATCATGGGCTCCTGACCGCCAAGCCGATCCTCATGATCATGGACCTGTCGGTGACTCATTTGTTGTGTAGGGGTGAGCCCTCTTTATGGGGCTCTACCGTAGGCAGACGCGCACGCGCCCCGTGCCCCTGCATACAGGACCAAAAGCGCGCTTGTTAAAGTGGATTCGGCCGTTCGTGGCAATACTGAAGGCTGGCCATATGATATCACACCACTTAACGCCGTCGATGGGCTCAGGTGGCTAAATGGATCCGCTCGACGCTGGAAACTTGGCTGCTAAACCCTGACAATCACGCTTTAGCCTGCTGCCCATTTGGGAACCACCTGCCATGACCCGCCCTGCCCTGACTGAACTCCGCGCTATGTTGCGCTTGGCAGGGCCGCTGATTGCCTCGCAATTGGCGCATATGCTGATGATCCTTACCGACACCCTGATGATGGCCCGGCTCAGCCCCCAAGCCCTGGCAGGGGGAGGCCTGGGTGCCGCCAGCTACTCGTTCGTGTCGATTTTCTGTATTGGCGTGATCGCAGCGGTAGGCACCTTGGTGTCCATTCGCAACGGGGCCGGCGACCACCCTGGGGTTACCCGCCTGACCCAAGCGGGCTTATGGTTGGCCTGGGCCCTGGCGCTGGGGGGCGGGCTATTGCTGTGGAACCTGTCGCCCTTGCTGCTGATGCTCGGGCAAACGCCTGAAAACGTCGCCGCCGCCCAGCAGTTTTTGATACTGCTGCCGTTGGCCTTGCCCGGGTACCTGAGTTTTATGGTGCTGCGTGGCTTTACCGCAGCCCTGGGCCGGGCGATGCCGGTGATGGTCATCAGCCTGGTGGGGACCGTGCTCAACTATGTGCTGAACCACGCGTTTATCGAGGGCCTGTTCGGCCTGCCGCAGCTCGGGTTGACGGGCATCGGCCTGGTCACGGCCATCGTCGCCAATGGCATGGCCATCGCCCTGTTGCTGTACATCCTTTGGCACCGCGCCTACCGCGCTTACCCACTGCTGCGCTCGCTGTCACGCCCGTCTTGGCCAGCGCTGCGCGAATTGTGGCGGCTGGGCCTGCCGATCGGCGGCACCTACGCCGTGGAAATCGGTTTGTTTGCCTTTGCCGCGCTGTGCATGGGCACCATGGGCAGCACGCCATTGGCGGCCCATCAAATCGCTTTGCAGATCGTTTCCGTCGCTTTCATGGTCCCTGCGGGCCTGTCCTACGCAGTCACCATGCGTATCGGTCAACATTACGGTGCCGGCGACCTACTGGCCGTGCGCCGTGCCGGGCGGGTCGGTATTCTATTTTGTGCCGTGCTGATGCTGGTATTCGCATTGGTGCTGTGGTGGGCGCCGGCACAGCTGATAGGCCTGTTCGTGGACCTGCAAGACCCGGCCTTCCAAGACGTGATCAAACTGGCCCTGAGCCTGCTGGCCGTGGCGGCCTGGTTCGAATTGTTCGACGGGGTGCAAAGCGTGGCCATGGGGGCAATTCGTGGCCTTAAGGATGCCCGCACTACGTTCCTGGTCGGCCTGGCCTGTTACTGGCTGGTGGGCGCGCCGGCTGCCTGGCTCATGGCCTTTACCTGGGGCGGCGGCCCGGTCGCCGTATGGTGGGGGCTGGCCCTGGGCCTGGCCTGTGCGGCGGTGAGCCTGACCCTGGCCTTCGAATGGCGCGTCGCCAAACTGCGCCGCGTGGCTAAAGCTTCTGCCGCAGCAAGGGCGCCAGCCCCAACTGAAGGTAAGCCTGCAGCTCGGCCAAAGGCAGGGGCCTACTGATCAGGTAACCCTGCACCTGGTCGCAAGCAAAACTTCGCAACAGCTCCAGCTGTTCGTTGGTTTCGACGCCCTCGGCGACCACCTCCAGATTCAGGTTGTGGGCCAGGTTGATCATGGCATGCACCAACTGGCGGTTTTCTTCGCGCTGCTCCATGCCGGCGACGAAGCTCTTGTCCACTTTGAGCAGGGTAATCGGCAAGCTGTTGAGGTGCACGAACGAAGAAAACCCGGTACCGAAGTCGTCCAGCGAAAAGCGCACCCCTAGGCGTCCCAAGGCATCCATGGTCTGGCGCACCAAGTCATTGCGGCGCATCACTGCCGTTTCGGTCAGTTCGAACTCCAGCCAGCGCGCATCCACCCCCCGCTCATCGATTAGACGGCTCAGGGTGGACAGCAACTGGCTGTCCTGGAACTGGCGAAATGACAAATTCACAGCCATGTGCAAAGGCGCAAAACCTTGCTCGCGCAAGTGCTGCATGTCCCTGAGCGCGCGGGAAATCACCCAGTAGCCCAACGGCACAATCAGGCCGCTCTGTTCAGCCAGGGGGACGAACTCGCTGGGAGGCAGCAGGCCCCGTTCGGCATGCCGCCAGCGCACCAAGGCTTCGATACCGACAATTGCGCCGCTGCGCAGGTCCAGGCGCGGTTGGTAATGCAGCTCCAGTTCGTCGCGGCGCAGGGCCCGACGCAATTCGCCCTCAAGGTCGGCCAGGCTGCGCGCATTGCGATTAATGCGCTCGTCGAAGACGTGGAAGGTACAGCCCTGGGTGCTTTTGGCCTGCTGCATAGCGATATGAGCGTGCCACATCAAAGGGTCGGCCCCCGCGTGAGCGCGCGCATGCGCCACGCCCAGGCTGCAGCCGATCAGCAGGCTTTCACCGTCGATCCAGTAAGGCTCGGCCATGGCTTCGACGATGCGCTCGGCCAAGCGGGCACCGCGTAGGGGGTCGCGGCGGGTGTCGATCAGCAACGCGAATTCATCGCTACCCAGGCGGGCCAGCTGATCGTTACCTTCCAGTTGGCTGAGCAAGCGGGCGACCACCTGCAAAATAAGGCGGTCGCCCGCTTGATGGCCCAAGGCGTCATTGGCATGGCGGAAGTTATCCAGGTCCAGGTGCCCAAGCGCCACCCCGCGCCCGTCGTTCTCGGCCAGGCGCCCGGCCAGAAGGGTAAGAAAACCCTGGCGGTTGGCGATGCCGGTCAGTGGATCTTGTTCAGCCAGCTGTTGCAGGGTGTTTTCCAATACGCCGCGTTCGCGCACGTGACGCAAGCAGCGGCGCAGGATGTCAGCACTCAGGCAACCTTTGACCAGCCAATCGCTGGCGCCAGCCGGGGCGCTATCGGGCTCCTGTTCGAGCAGCAATACCATCGCGCAGGCGCAGGAGCCGGGCAGAGGCTGCAGGCCTGGGGTGGTCAGCAGCAACATACCGGACAGGTCATTGAACAATTGCCCGGCGGCGTCCCAGGAAGGCGCACTCAACAGCAGCACGTCATCAGCCAACGGCGCCAGGCACTCACGCAACGACGTTGCCCACTCCGGCTCTTCAGCCAAAAGTAGCAAACGCACGGGGTCTGCAGGCGTAGACAAGCGAGCTCCTTAGGACATATCCAGCGTCCGACGTGCGAATTCCACGGCGGTCATTCCGAGTACAAAACCATTAATGAAAACGATTTTCAAACACTCCAGCCCGGCTCTATTTTGCAACATTACGTAAACTTGTATACGCATCCTGCGCGAAAGTATCAAAACCGGCAAATTTAGCTGGTTTTACAGCCATCGGCGTCCGACGGTCGCGGCAGAATCGCGCGAGCCTGCTAAAATGCCGGCCCACTTCTCAAGCGGTCAATCTACCCCCC